>NZ_JADEXS020000001.1:0-4965000 GCF_015207005.2 Desmonostoc muscorum LEGE 12446 | reverse complement strand
GTGTTTACTTTTGAATTTCGACTTTTGAGTTTTTACTTGTTCAGGTGGGCCATCCTGGACTCGAACCAGGGACCTCACCCTTATCAGGGGTGCGCTCTAACCACCTGAGCTAATAGCCCATAATTGAACCAAATCATAGTTTGAAAGCTAACAACAAAATGTCTGCGACCGACCTAGGTTTGACCATCTCAATATTTATTTGCTGTTTGCTTTCAATATTTGAGGGGTGTAGGTCTCCCTAAAAAGGAGGTGATCCAGCCACACCTTCCGGTACGGCTACCTTGTTACGACTTCACCCCAGTCACCAGCACTGCCTTAGGCATCCTCCTCTCCGAAAAGTTGGAGTAATGACTTCGGGCGTTGCCAGCTTCCATGGTGTGACGGGCGGTGTGTACAAGGCCCGGGAACGAATTCACTGCAGTATGCTGACCTGCAATTACTAGCGATTCCTCCTTCACGAAGGCGAGTTGCAGCCTTCGATCTGAACTGAGCCACGGTTTATGGGATTAGCTTGCTATCACTAGCTTGCTGCCCTCTGTCCGTAGCATTGTAGTACGTGTGTAGCCCAAGGCGTAAGGGGCATGCTGACTTGACGTCATCCCCACCTTCCTCCGGTTTGTCACCGGCAGTCTCTCTAGAGTGCCCAACTTAATGCTGGCAACTAAAAACGAGGGTTGCGCTCGTTGCGGGACTTAACCCAACATCTCACGACACGAGCTGACGACAGCCATGCACCACCTGTGTTCGCGCTCCCGAAGGCACTCTTCCCTTTCAAGAAGATTCGCGACATGTCAAGCCTTGGTAAGGTTCTTCGCGTTGCATCGAATTAAACCACATACTCCACCGCTTGTGCGGGCCCCCGTCAATTCCTTTGAGTTTCACACTTGCGTGCGTACTCCCCAGGCGGGATACTTAACGCGTTAGCTACGGCACGGCTCGGGTCGATACAAGCCACGCCTAGTATCCATCGTTTACAGCTAGGACTACTGGGGTATCTAATCCCATTCGCTCCCCTAGCTTTCGTCCCTCAGTGTCAGTTGCGGCCTAGCAGAGCGCCTTCGCCACCGGTGTTCTTCCTGATCTCTACGCATTTCACCGCTACACCAGGAATTCCCTCTGCCCCGAACGCACTCTAGCCGTGTAGTTTCCACTGCCTTTATCTAGTTGAGCTAGACTCTTTAACAGCAGACTTACACAGCCACCTGCGGACGCTTTACGCCCAATCATTCCGGATAACGCTTGCATCCTCCGTATTACCGCGGCTGCTGGCACGGAGTTAGCCGATGCTGATTCCTCAGGTACCGTCATTGTGTTCTTCCCTGAGAAAAGAGGTTTACAACCCAAGAGCCTTCCTCCCTCACGCGGTATTGCTCCGTCAGGCTTTCGCCCATTGCGGAAAATTCCCCACTGCTGCCTCCCGTAGGAGTCTGGGCCGTGTCTCAGTCCCAGTGTGGCTGATCATCCTCTCAGACCAGCTACTGATCGTCGCCTTGGTAGGCTCTTACCCCACCAACTAGCTAATCAGACGCGAGCTCATCTTCAGGCAGCAAGCCTTTCACCTTCCGGCACATCCAGTATTAGCCACCGTTTCCAGTGGTTGTCCTAGACCTGAAGCTAGATTCTCACGCGTTACTCACCCGTCCGCCACTATGTCCGAAGACACCGTTCGACTTGCATGTGTTAAGCATACCGCCAGCGTTCATCCTGAGCCAGGATCAAACTCTCCGTTTTGGTTTGTTTGTTTTTTAGCTCATTAAGCTGCTCTTTTTTAACCTCAGCTTGGTTATTTTATTTACTTGACGCAGGCCACTTGTTGTATAATGGCTTTCAAACTATAATATTTTCATGGTTCGGTGTCCTTTCCGCGTCGCTTTGCTTCGCTTCGCTTCAGGCACTTATTCAATATAGCGAACCTCTCTAAGAGTGTCAACTCTTTTTCCAAAATTTCTTGGAAATCATTTTTCAGTCCGCTGAAACTGCCCACTGTGTAGGGTTGTAAGCAACAATGGTTTATGCAATGTGCTGACTAAGGAAGGATAGAGCGTGAATTTTCAGTCGGTAATAGCCTTGTTGCATCAGTTCTGGGCCGATCGCGGTTGCTTGATCGCTCAGCCTTACGACATCGAGAAGGGAGCAGGTACTAAAAATCCTCAGACATTTTTAAGAGCATTGGGACCGGAACCGTGGGCTGTTGCCTATGTTGAGCCTTGTCGTCGTCCGACGGATGGACGCTATGGCGAAAATCCTAACCGCTTTCAACACTATTATCAGTACCAAGTCCTAATTAAGCCGTCGCCAGACAATATTCAGGAGATTTATCTTGATTCTTTAAGGGCTTTGGGTATTCGTCCAGAAGAACACGACATCCGGTTTGTGGAAGATAACTGGGAAGATGCGACGGTGGGAGCTTGGGGCACTGGGTGGGAAGTCTGGTTAGATGGGATGGAAATTACTCAATTTACCTACTTTCAACAGTGTGGTGGAATTGATTGCCGCCCTGTGTCAATTGAGATTACATATGGGTTAGAACGATTGGTGATGTATCTCCAGGAAGTGGAGGCAATTACTAAGATTCATTGGACAGACAATATTAGTTATGGTGATGTTTACCTCCAAGGAGAGATTGAACAGTGTACTTACAACTTTGAAGCGTCGAATCCAGAACTGTTACTGACACTGTTTAATTTGTATGAGCAGGAAGCTACCCAATTGACGGAGCGAGGATTGGTGTTACCTAGCTTAGATTATGTGATGAAGTGTTCCCACACCTTTAATTTACTGGATGCCAGAGGTGTAATTTCGGTGACCGAGAGAACTCGCTACATTGCCAGGATTCGGCATTTGGCAAGGAAGGTGGCTCATTTATATGTGGAGCAAAGGGAGAAGTTGGGTTTTCCGTTGCTCAAAGATGCAGTGAGTTAATAGGAACCTTGACACCATCAAAAGTGCTGCGATTAGGTGGCAAGATCCCTCCCGAAGGGTATCAAGTCTAACTGGTTCTTACTGTTACTAGTTAATGGTGGAATTTCTGGGAGTGCATTTGCAGGGAATCAAAAAGGGTTATGGGCGCTTGATACATATCTTCTGGGCTGTTTAGCGTTTTGTGTTCTGTTTCTTTACGCTGCACTGGGGTTTAAGCTGGCATATCTTTATGATGTAGCTATTACCAACAATCATAAATACTGTTAAAACCTCACTCTAAACCATAAAAACACAAACAAAGCCCGTACAGACGGGCTTTGTTCGTATAAACTTCATGGACTATACTTCAATATGCTTGGGTTAAGGATTATTTGTGGAGTCTTTGAAGACGCGATAAATCGCGTCTCTACATGAGGGTTTTGGGTTTATGTGAGCTGTATTGGACTATACTTCACCACAAGCATAAAAATTTGTCGGTGTTGCCGATTAAAGAGATGAAAAATTCACGCACAGAGAAGTTCGAGTGGTGACTTTCGTAGTTGGGTCAGTTCGCCGTAACCTTATGGAGAAGCAAACTACGCCTACAGCTAGGGTTTCGTGAGAACAGAACTTCAGTGGGAATAAGAGTTTGAGAGGTTTCTTGCGTAAGTCCTATATTTTTAAGTCAGTTGCTAATTCTGTTTGCTAGGTGCTTTTACAAAAAATCTTATGATTCAAACTAGCGGTGTAATTATTTGTCTTGGCTACATTATCGGGTTACTGTTTACGGCAATTCCTTGGGGTGGTGCGTGGATTTTGATTATGGGGATAGTGGCAGCAATTTTTTTTAGAAGACGCTACATCATTTCAAGGAAACTTGCTCAGAAACCAGAGAATGCTGGAGGCAAAGCCAAGACGGTGCTTAACACCTGGCAAACTATTCCTCATGCTCGAATATGGCTAGCTGCTGGCTTGGTGGGACTGTTGGCAACTCTGTATTTTCAATGGCGAGTACCGCAACCAGGTGCAAAAGATATCAGTCAGTTTGTTCCGCCTGGAAATAGTAGTAATCAAGAACAACTTGTGATTGTTCGCGGGGAAGTGGCGAGTAATCCCCGTTTGACTCGCAGTCAACGGGGACAATTTTGGCTGGAAGCAACTCAAATAGATGAGGTCAAAAATGAAAAAGGCTCAGCAGGTGTCCCAAAAGGAGTGACAGGCAAATTATATGTGACAGTGCCGATTCTTCAGGCTACCGGTTTATACCCTAGTCAACAAATCGCTGTGACTGGAATTTTGTACAAACCAAAGGCGGCTTCCAATCCTGGTGGTTTCGATTTTCAAAAGTTTCTCAAGCAAGAAGGAACATTTGCTGGTTTGATTGGGCGACAAATCAATGTTTTGGAACAAGAACGGAAATGGGGATGGTGGCAAATTCGGCAGCGAATTGTCCAATCACAAGTTCGTAGTTTAGGTATTCCAGAAGGCTCTCTTGTCAGTGCAATGGTTTTAGGCAGCAAAGCTGTGGATTTACCCTACGATATCCGCGATTTGTTTGTACAAGCAGGATTAGCTCATGCTTTAGCTGCTTCTGGATTTCAAACTTCGTTGATTTTGAGTGTGATCTTACAGTTAACGAAGCGTACAAAAAAAGGAATGCAATTTACGCTTGGGTTTTTGGCTTTAATCATTTTTCTGAGTTTAACAGGTTTTCAACCTGCGGTTCTCAGAGCTGTAATTATGGGTTTTGCAGCATTAATTGGTCTGTTATTAAAAAGGAAAGTAAAACAGTTGGGTTCGTTGTTGTTAGCAGCAACACTATTGTTAGTATTTAATCCGCTATGGATTTGGGATTTAGGTTTTCAATTGAGTTTTTTGGCGACACTGGGATTAGTTGTAACAGTACCGCCAATTATTGAGCGTTTGGGTTGGTTACCACCTGCGATCGCTTCTTTGATTGCCGTTCCTCTAGCTGCTACTATTTGGACTTTACCTCGACTGTTAAATATTTCTAGTGTGGTAGTAGTTTACAGTCTGCCACTGAATATACTTGCGACTCCATTCATTTCTATAATTAGTATTGGCGGTATGCTCAGTGCCTTAGTAAGTTTAATTTGGACTGAAGCAGGAAGCTTTTTGGCTGGACTGTTGCATTACCCTACTGATTGGCTAATTAAACTAGTGGAATTTTTTAGTAATTTTCCAGGAAATTCTGTTGCGGTGGGTAGCATATCTACTTGGCAATTGCTGGCAATTTATGGACTAATTATCTTAGTTTGGCTAGTAGGTTGGTGGCAGCGGCGGTGGTGGTTTGCTAGTGTAATTGCAGTTGCATTGGTAATGATACCACTTTGGCATTCTGCCAATACATTATTTAGGATAACGATATTAGAGTCTGGTACGGAACCAATTATAGTGGTTCAAGACAAAGGAACAGTAACTCTGATTAATAGTGGTGATGAAGGTACAGGAAGGTTCACAATTCTACCGTTTTTGCAACAACAGGGTATCAATCAAATTAATTGGGCGATCGCCACTGATTTTCAAGGCAATGAAAGTAATGCTTGGTTGGAATTACTGCAACGTTTACCAATCAAAAATTTTTATGAATATTCCCCCAAACCAGAAAATTCCATTGCAATTCAAGCAATTCAAGAGGAACTACAAAAACATCAAGGATCTTACCACCCTTTAGCTGTTGGTCAAGCTGTACAAACTGGTTCAATAGTTGCACAATTAATTAACGATCAGTTACCTATTTTACAATTGCAAATTTTAGATCAGAACTGGTTATTAGTAGGTAATATCAAGTCTCAAGAGGTACAAGAATTAGTTAAAAACGGTAGTTTACCTCGCCCACAAGTGTTGTGGTGTGCCCCTCAGTCTTTGAAAAATTTAGTTCTTACTCTGCAACCAAAAGTGGCGATCGCTTCTGCTGCCAATTTTGATGAAAAAACTTTATCTGAACTGAATCAAAACGACACAAAACTTTTTTTTACAGGACGAGATGGTGCTATTCAATGGTCACCTAATCGTGATTTTGAGGCATTTATTGAAGCGCCAGAAAATCAGTCTTCTGTTTTATAAACTTAGTTTAAATAAGTGATTTTCAAAGGTTGAATTTATTATTTAATAAAACTGGCATTGGCAAAATATATAATGGTCGATTACTATTAAATAATTTAGTTAATAGAATAGCGATCGCTATTACTATTTATTCACACCCAAGTCTTACTAACTTCTATGACAATCTACTTTTATAGCATTCGTGAACAATATGGCTGTTTCTCTAACTTTTCACCCCACGGCTTCGAGTTAGATGGATTGTATTGGCCGACTAGTGAACACTACTTTCAAGCACAAAAGTTTGTTGGTACGCCTCATGCAGAACAAATCCGTCTGGTTAAAATGCCTAAAGATGCTGCAAGAATGGGGCGTGAAAGAAAGCGTCCATTACGCCAAGACTGGGAACAAGTTAAAGACAACATTATGCGTCAAGCAGTGTTATGTAAATTTCAAACTCATACAGATATCAGGGATATCTTACTTTCCACAGGCGATGAAGAAATTGTTGAAAACTCACCCATCGATTTTTACTGGGGTTGCGGAGCTGATGGTAGTGGCAAAAATATGCTAGGCAAAATTTTAGTGGAGGTGCGAGAGATCCTATGCCATGCCTACAGCACAGATATTGATAATAGTACAGTAGAATAATATTGTTACGATGAATGCCTAAACTTCGCAAACACTCCGTTTTCCTAGAGTAGCTTGAAAGCAGCAATTCCTCAAAGGAGTAAATTAATTATGTCTCTTTTAGTAAAAGCAAAAAAATATTGCAAATGGTTCTGGGATGAATCCCTTGGAGGTGAGTTTGATACTTGGGGTACTAGCACATATTTTATGGAAATTGGTAATAATTTCCATGTGGTCAGACAAATAGAAGTTTATGAAAATGGCAACGTCTTGTTTTATGATAGTAGCCATTTTGCTGATGATTACGGAATGTTATCCGATCAACGTATGGCTGAAGATGATATACGCGACTTTGAAATTACAAAGGGAGAATTTGAACAAGTTTGGAATACAAAAACACCAATAAATAGATAAAGTTTATAAATTAAAAAGTGCATAAATATCAATTGCCTAATTCCAGTCTGTTAGTTTAGGGTATTTAAGTTTGGAAATTGCTTGTCGGCTAAGTGAGTAATCACTATAGTTATGCTTGTTGTTTACACCTGCCTTGAAAATAGGGACTGGGGATTGGGGATTGGGGACTGGGAAAGAGATATTTTCAAGGCAGGTTTATTAGTGGTAAGTTAAGCGCGATCGCTTCATCGATTAACTTTCACTGGTACTATCCTCAATGGGGCTATTCAATGCAAGTATTTGGTATCCACGTTGTGGTAAACCAGCTTCATGAAAGATGCATTCTGGTTTTGGGAACACTAGATTTACCACCAGACTAAACAGGAAGGGGTTGATGTCTAAAGACAGATGGAATAATAGATCAAAAAATACAGTCCCCCTGAAATTACCCATAACCTACCTAAAACCAGTGAAGCGCAATACAATTACCCATGAATTTGACTCTGGTTCACAAGCAGAAATACCACCTCCACCGGAAAGTGACGAACATTTATCCGAAGCATCTCGGCTGCTACGACAAGGTATTCAACAGCAGCAAGCTGGTGAATTAATAGCGGCAATGAAGTCTTTACAACAATCTTTGATATTGTTTCAAGCAGTTAAGGATTTACAAAAACAGGCACAGGTACTTTCTTTTTTAGGATTGGTAACTTACAGCGCAGGAGACTACAAAAATACTATCTCTTACTCTCAAGAGTGTATGTCTTTAAGCGAAGAAACCTCAGATTTAGCATTGCAGATGCAAGCACTTTCGCATTTGGGCAACGCATACCGTCACCTAAATGACCATAACAAAGCAACTGAATTTCTAGAAAAGTGTTTAAAAATAACCAAGCAGCTACAAGACAAACGCAGTCAAGTAGCAGCACTAAATAATTTGGGATTGGTATATAAAGCTTTAGGTAACTTTACACAAGCTATTGAGTATCAGCAGCAAAGCCTAGAAATTGTGCGGGAACTCAAAGATCATTGGGGCGAGGAACAGGTACTCAAAAATTTGGGTAATGCTTGGTATGGTTTGGACAATTACCCAAAAGCGATCGCCTACTATGAGCAATGTGTAATACTAGCACGCTCCTTAAAAAATGTTCGCAGTGCTTCTCAGGTGCTAAAAAATTTAGGTAATGCTTGTTGTGCCATATATGATTATACTAAAGCCATTAAGTATTATGAAGAGCGGTTGCAATTAGCTAGAGAAATTCAAGACAAGCGTAGCGAGGAACAGTCTTTAGGTAGTTTAGGAGTTGCTTGTGAAGCTTTGGGTGACTATAACAAAGCAGTTACATATCATGAAGAACGTTTGCTCTTAGCTAGGACAATCAAAGATCGGCGTAGTGAAGAAGAAGCTCTTGCTCGTTTGAAAGCTGCTTACTACGTCTTGGGCGATTATGCTAAGGCTTATGATTTATCTAAAAGTTAATTAATAACTCTGAATTTGAGTTTAGTGAATCGATCTGTCGCAATCATTTTTCATTCAAATTAATATAACTTTTATTTACTTGCTCTGAGTTGTCCACAAGCAGCATCAGCTTCCAAACCACGAGAGTAACGGACGCTAACAGCAGTTTGTTGTTGCTTGAGGACATTGAGAAATGCTTGAATACGATCGCGGTTAGGGCGTTTATAGTCTACTTCTTGGATGGGGTTGTAAGGAATCAAATTCACATGACTTTGAAATCCCCGCAGACATTTCGATAATTCTAATGCGTGTTCTGGCAAATCATTCACACCAGCCAGGAGAACATATTCAAAGGTAACGCGGCGTCCAGTGATTTCCACATATTCCCGACATTCAGCTAGCAAATCTTCTAGAGGATAAGCGCGGGCGCTGGGGATGAGTTTTTCTCGGAGTTCTTGGTTGGGCGCATGGAGACTAACCGCAAGAGTGATTTGCAAATGGTGTTGCGCGAACTGACGGATGCGATCGCGAATACCAACTGTAGAAACAGTCAGCGATCGCTGTCCTATACCGACATCCTGATTGAGAGATCTCAGGGCTGCTAGGACATTCTCAGTATTCAACAACGGTTCACCCAATCCCATAAACACGACATTGGTAACCCGTTGTTGAAAATCTTCTTGGACAGTCAACACCTGATCGACAATTTCATGCACTGCTAAGTTGCGCTTGTAGCCTCCTTTACCAGTAGCGCAGAAATCACACGCCATAGGACAACCCACTTGAGTAGAGACGCAAACCGTCAGCCGATTTTCCCAAGGGATACCAACAGTTTCAATAATTTGCTCATCTGCTAATCGCAAAAGATATTTCACCGTGCCATCGGGTGCTACGGAGCGATAGTGTAAAGTTGAGCGTCCGATGGGAATCTCTGCAAGTTCTGCACGCCATTGCTTCGAGAAGACAGAAATATCAGAGAGCGATCGCACTCCCTTGTGATATATCCATTCATGTAGTTGCTTTCCTCTGTAAGCAGGTTGTCCCTGTTGTTGCACCCAAGCAGTTAACTCCGCGATGGTTGCACCAAGTAGGGGAGGAAGTAATGCTGATTTGACTGGGTTGTGTGAGTCAACCTGAGAAACAAGAGGCGTAGCAGACATAAAAAATTACGAGTTGATGCTGAATCTCTATCCTACACCTGCCAGATCGATTTCGTCTTAATCAAAGAACACGACGAATTAACCAAAGGTAGTGCCGTTCCAGCCCCACATTGCACCCTTAGCATCTGCAAACTCTATATAAATTCGATTTTTAGGCACACCCAGCGTTTGGTTAATCTGCTGACAAAAATCATCACTCATCGCTTTAGTTTGGTCTGGCTTCATGGTGCCAATGCTCTTAATTTCAACGTAACAAACTGGGTCTGTATTACCCGCAAAAGTCATAGGAATTTCTGGTTCAAAAGCCGTCATGACATAGGATTCTGGTTTTCCCAAATGTTTTGCTAACTTGGCTGATAGGCTCAAAAGCATTGATTCAATTTCAGCTTTTTGAGGAGCAGATGCAGAAGTTTGGACTTTAATTAATGGCATAGTAAAAGGGACTGGGGATTGGGGATTAGGGACTGGGGATTAGGTCAGATGCAAAATTATGGAATTTGCTTTAACTCCTCCCAAATTTTAGAACACTTTCGCAATCCCCAATCTTCAATGAGACGAACGAAATAAATGACTGTGTTCAGGATGATATAAACGCGATCGCCCTGTTGCTGGCGACAGTGCTGGACTGATTATATAAAGTGTGGTGCGAATTAGTTTTTCTTGATGAGTACAGTCTGCCATTTGACTCAGAGGCACAACCCTAATTTTTTCATCCGGCCATCCGATGCGAAAGCAGATCGCCACTGGGGTTTCGGCTGGGTAATGTTCGAGTAGCTTGGCTTGAGCATTTTCGATATGACGCGCACTCAAATATAGGCAAAGGCTAGCCTGATGTGCTGCTAGGGAAGTTAATTCTTCCGGGGCGGGGACTTCTGTACGTCCGCTGATGCGTGTCAAAATGATGGTTTGGACTAAACCAGGTACAGTCAGTTCTACTTTGAGTTTGGCAGCAGCAGCTTGAAAAGCGCTGATACCGGGTATGACTTCAAAAGGAATATTTGCCTCTGCGAGGAGGTGCATTTGCTCGTGGATAGCGCTGTACAGGCTGGGATCGCCGGAATGGAGACGGACTAGAGATTTGTGTTGCGATCGCACCTTTTCCACCATAATCGCCAAAATCTCTTCTAAAGTTTGATTTGCAGTTCTAATTATCTCAGCATCTTTTCGGCAAATTTCTAAAATCTGTTCTGGAACTAAAGAATCAGCAAATAAAATCACATCAGCAACAGCCAATAGTTTCTGTGCCTTCACCGTTAATAGATCGGGATCTCCAGGCCCTGCTCCGACAATGTACACAGATGGTTCTATAGTGTATGGTGTTTTTTTATAACTCAGATTTTCTGTATATTTACTTTTATCAGAACACACAGCAATCCCTCAAAAAATTTTTTTGTTATTTTCTCAGTATCTTTCCGGATTCACCCTCTTTCCCTAGTAGAGAGTAATGGTAGATGCACCCTGGTTAAGCCCTAGAGAAAACTCTGGGGCATTTTTTATTTTTGGGCATAGGGTATTGGGTTAGAAAAACCCTTCCCCAGTCTCCAGTCCCTCATCCCCTCATCTCCCCATCTCCCTTAGGACTAGGAATCACATCAGGCAAAGGGCGTTTGAGTAAGTAAAGCCAAGCTAACCCAAATAATCCCAATAAAATTCCCAGAGAACTCACTACTTGTGCCATCCGCAAAGGCCCCAGCATCAAGCTATCAGTGCGAAATCCTTCAATCCACAGGCGTCCTAAGCTGTATGCTGGCCAGTAAACTAGAAACAGCGTGCCTACTTTCAGGCGTGGCTTGCCGGATAAAGACCGGAAAAACAACGTTATTAGCAGCGTAAACACCATTAAATCCCACAGAGATTCATACAGGAAGGTGGGATGAAAGTAATCAAAATTAACATACTCTAGGGGACGACGTTCTGGTGGAATATATAGCTTCCAAGGTAAATTGGTAGGATCGCCAAAAGCTTCTGAGTTGAAAAAATTACCCCAACGTCCGATCGCTTGCCCTAAAATCAGCGAAGGCGCTACTAAGTCCGCCAGTTGCCAGAAAGAAACCTGCTTGAGTTTAGCAAAAATTAAAGACGCCAAAACCCCGCCAATAATAGCTCCGTGAATGGCAATACCTCCTTCCCAGATAGCAAAGATTTTTTCTGGAGTGGAGGCATATTTTGGCCATTCAAACAAAACGTAGTATAGTCGTGCGCCGGGAATTGCACCAATTAACAACCAAAAGAACAAATCGCTCAGTAACTCCGGATTAACATGACGGCGCTTTGCCAAATGCTGGGAAAGCATGACGCCAATTAACACAGCTGTGGCAATCAACAAGCCATACCAGCGGATAGTCAATGGCCCTATTCTCACCAGAATTGGTCCTGGGGAAGTAAATTGAAATGCCAAGGGCAAGGTGGAAAAATCCAGTGCCATGAAAAATTACCTAGAAGAGTTCGTTAACTACCCGCGCACTTTGCTAAGTACGGAGTTTTTTATGTCTGGAATACCAGACTAACCTTGAATCCTCTACAACATTGTGAAGACAGAGGTAGAAATCTAGCATCCACATTTAGGAGTCTAATTCCTAAAGCTTAGTTGAGCATAACTTGTGCCACCAGAACAATTGACTTTAGCATTTTTACTCAGAGTGCAAGATGATAGATTTAAGTAAGTTACACAAAACAATTTCAATATAATCACCTAAATTAAGTTTGATATATCATTGTGATTGCGATTTACCCTGGCAGCTTTGACCCCATCACCTTGGGACACCTCGACCTCATCCAGCGCGGTAGTCGGCTGTTTGAGCGTGTAATTGTCGCTGTACTGCGGAACCCTAACAAAATGCCACTCTTTAGTGTTCAGCAACGGCTAGATCAGATCCGTCTTTCTACACAACATTTACCTAATGTAGAAGTAGACAGTTTTGATGGTTTGACCGTCAATTATGCCCAAATGCGACATGCACAAGTTTTGCTACGGGGCTTACGGGCTGTGTCAGATTTTGAAGTGGAACTGCAAATGGCTCACACAAATAAAACTCTTTCTACCCAAATAGAAACAGTTTTTCTCGCAACCTCAAATGAGTATAGTTTTTTAAGTAGTAGTGTGGTAAAAGAGATTGCAAGGTTTGGTGGCTCTATCGATCATCTCGTTCCCCCACACATTGCCCTAGATATATACCAATGCTACAATCACAACTCCCCAATGTTGAACCCAATCTCAACGGAAGCAACCCCCCCCCTCAAGAGTATGTCGGCGGAGAGGGAAGCATAGATATTCAGGAGGAACTCAACCGTCTAGAGGAAATGGTTCTCTCTAGTCTCCGGATTCCCCTGACGGGACGCACACTCATCGATGAAGAAAAGCTGCTAGATCAGCTTGACTACATCCGCCTTGGTTTGCCAGGAATTTTTCAAGAAGCAGCAGCAATTCTGGAACAAAAGGAGGAAATTCTCCTGGAAGCAGAAGAATATGGCCAGCAAATAGTTGAAGCCGCCCAAGCAAAAAAAGCTCAAATTTTAGCTGAAAGCGATATTCTTCAACAGGCAAAACAAGAAGCTGAACAAATGCGGCGACAAGTGCAACAAGAGTGTGAGGCAATAATGCAAGAAACTCTGACTGAAATTGAGCGCAAGCGGTATGCTTGTCAGCAAGAGTTGGAGCAAATGCGACAAACAGCGATCGCTCACGCTCAAGAAATTGAAGATGGTGCCGATCAATATGCCGATAGCGTCCTAGAAAATATTGAGCAGGATCTCCAAGAAATGTTGCGAATTATCACCAATGGACGGCAACAATTGCGAGTTGATAACCTCACACAACGCAATTCACCTCCTGGTAACAAGAGATAAAGGTTCTGAGAAAATGGGCAAGAATTATCGGTTGGGTTTTGCGACTGCTTAACCCAACAATTCTTAATTAAAAAAGCTTTTGGGCTTCCATGTTCTGTTAGTAAAACATGACCTATATAAACCCACTATTATAGCCAAACAGTCTACAAAATAGACTTAGGGATAAGTGTATTTTGGCTTTTTATTTTTCTTTTATTCCATTAGTAATAAGTTTAATATTTTGGCTTGTATAATTAAGCAGAATTATTAACAAATGGTCACTTTAGCTCAAGTTAATTTTGGATTAAATCTAGGTGGTTTAATTGGAATTATTTATTTGCTTTTGGCAATTGTCTACTTTATTTTGACATTGGCTTGGCTAGTCCAACGTGGAACCAGACTTAGAGGTTGGGCTTTAAGTCTTTATATTACCCAAGTGATATTTACGCCAATTGTCTTGTTATTATGCGGAGGAATATTATTTTTTCAAGGTTGGCGTTTAGACCCAATTCTTCAAATTGAACAGTTTTTATTATCGCTATTAATTATTTATTTAACTATCAAAGATATTGTGATTAATGCAGTTTACAAATAATAATTTAGGAACCAGAATTTTTCTTGCTCAATGACTTCAATTCCTACCAAGTTAGCTTTATACTAGCCCAGTGTGAGAACGTGGGATGAGGGAGATGAGGGATAGGAATTGATAACCAATGCCCCATGCCCCATGCCCAGATTTTAATTTAGCTATTTTTGAGATGAAGAAGATGAACTACCACTTTCTCTGGGGTAGGGAGAGTCAACAAAACCCAATTCAAACAACTGTTTATAGGCTTTCTTACCTAAATCCCGCGTTGGGTTTTGACTCTTAATTATTTGAACCAACAATGGTACTGCTAATTCTGGCTGATTTTGTGCCCGATGTACCAATGCTAGTTGAAAGGTAGCTTCATCTCGTTTTTGGGCTGTTAATAAAGCTTTTTGACGCTGAGAATCAGAAACTTTATTGTCAATTCCTGAAAAGCTCGCGTTTAAATCTTGATAAAAATTAGATAGCTGATTATAAACCTGACGTGCTTCTTGGAGTTTCTTTGCAGCTAAAGTGTAGTTTTGAGCAGAAACGGCTTGTTCTGCATCTTTCATTAAGCGATCGCCACCTTCAATGCTCAAAAGGCTGTTATTTTGAGTTACCGGACGGAGGTTATTAGGATCGTTGGGATCAATGGGTTGTGGTTGGCTGGTAGTGCCTGGTAACTGTGGTACCTGAGCATTCACAGGTGATAGCAAGCTAAGGACTGCTAAGACTGATAAAAAAGCGCGGTGCATCAAGGTAACAGCGGCAGCAGTGTTCATGGGATCAATTAGTGCAACAACTATATAGAAAAGTTATGGATACTTTCGGTATCTTAACTCTGTTTTGGTCTTGGGCAAACCAAAGCCACATAACTAAGTTTCTCAGATTTAGACTTAAAATTGCTGCAATAGAGTTCCCATTGCCCCTGTATAATCTTCATCACTGACTAATTCTGTACTTTGTAGTCAATAATTAGTTTTTTGCTCAAAAAGTGCCAATTTGGCTGAATATTGTCTCAATAGAGGCTAATCTATAGATATAAATCCAATACCATTTTGGATTTTGGATTTTAGATTTTGGATTGGGAATCATTTGGGACTGGAGAGACAATGGAACAACTTGCAACAAATCTTTCTCATTGTCCCCCCATCCTCTTGCTTCCCTGTGTAGGAGTCTCCTCTTTTCCATCCCTCTTTGTTTGATTTATCACATGAATGTCTAACTTGAAAATGGGAGTGAGAAGTTGGGAGTAGAAAGTAGGGTATATTCCTGTTTCATACTAGGTTGTGGGGTTTTGCTGTAATTAGCTGTCTTCAGACTCTTGACAGAATCAAGAATTTGTAATTTCTGCAAATGTGTGGTTAGTAATTTCTGTTTCTTGGTGGCTTAATTGTTGAAGTACCTTTGCTAAATCAGCTGTGAGGCTTTTGGCATCTTGTTTTATAGAGCCACGAATGTAATCCTTAACTCTGATTGGACAGCCAATATGAATACTCACATCTGTACCCCAATTAGGATATGGTTGGCTGTAATTGATGCTTATGGGTATAACTTTGACTCCCAAAGAGCGATCGCTAGATTCAGCAGTCAAAGCCAGACGTGCAATTCCCGGTTTCAAAGGGGCTTGAGCATGACGGTAAATATTACCTTCTGGAAAAATTACCACGGCTTTTCGCTGTTTAAGCAGCTCAACTCCATGTCGCAGACTGCCAATTGAGGGCTGTCGAGTATTTACAGGAAAACCCCCCAAACGTCTCACAAACCAGCCTTGCAATCCTTGGCATTCATCAATGGTGACCATAAATCGCAGGTCTTTTGCTGTCATACAATTAGCAACGGCATAGGGTATGAGCAATCCATCCCAACGTGCCCTATGGGTAGGAGCAAAGATCACAGGCCCAGTTGTGGGGATATTTTTTTGTCCGGTTATTCTAATTCGCCCAAAGAATAATGGTAATAGGCAGTGACGACCAAATAAATACGCCAGAGGACTTAACCAAGGAGAAACCCTTGAGGTAGTAACATCCGTTTGAGGATTTGCTGGTGTTTGCTGGCAAGTATCGAATAAAGAGTAAAATTCCATCATGATGGAGACAGCTGATTGACGGATAAAATTTAACGAAAAGCCTGATTAGTTACACCGTAGATTCTCTTGGGTGACTTGTGTCGTGTTAGATGGACAGTTTTACCTCTGTCTGTTATTTTCTCTTACCCCGCTTAGTCGCAAACCAAGCCTGTAACTGTTGACGACAAGCTGATTCTAGAATGCCTCCAATTACCTGCAAGCGGTGATTAGAAGCAGCGCTGTCGGGTATGTTAATAACTGTGCGAATTGCGCCAGTTTTTGTATCGTCCACCCCGTATACAACTAGTCCTACACGAGCTTGGACGATCGCACCTGCACACATTGGGCAAGGCTCCAAAGTTACATACAGAGTACACTCATTCAGATGCCAATTTTGTAAAGTTGTGGCAGCTCTCTTGAGAGCAAGAATTTCCGCATGAGCGGTAGGGTCTTGGTCGCGTTCTTTTCTGTTCTCTCCCTCGGCAATTAAATTGCCAGCGGAATCGACGATCGTAGCCCCTACAGGGACTTCACCTGCATCACCTGCTGCTTGTGCTAATTCTAAGGCACGATTCATCCATTGTTGATGTATAAGATAATCACCATATTTATTCAGCATCCTCTAAGTAATATAAAAATTTCATCAAATTTTTACAATTCAATAGTCATTAGTCCAATGACCAATGACTAATGACTGTGCCAATTTTAGATTTTAGATTGCCGATTTTAGATTTTTTTGGTTCATGCCCCGTCCCTAGTGGGCGGAACAAATCCAAAATCTAAAATTTAAAATCATAATGCCCCGCACCCTTGTGGTCGGGGTCAATCCAAAATCCAAAATCCAAAATCCAAAATTCTTTGACTATTGACTATTGAGCCAACAAAGGATCGAGTTGACTTTGTGTATCTAGCTGATAAAGATCGTCGCAACCACCAATGTGTTCGTTATTGATAAAAATTTGTGGTACTGTGCGCCGTCCGTTAGCGCGTTCCGCCATTTTCGCTCTGGCTGCTTCGTCGCCGTCGATTTTGTACTCAGTAAAGTTGACACCTTTCCACCACAGCAGCATTTTGGCACGAATGCAGTAAGGACAAGTTTGCCATGTGTAAATTTCGACATTGGCTTTAACTCGCTCTGGATGGCGATTTAAAAGGGGATTAAGAAAGTCCAGCATATTTAATCTTAAGCAAGGTTTTGACTATATCTCTAGCCTAGATCATTGCTGGCATTACTTACGCATTGGCGCTGGAACCCACTTTTGGAAACTTTCTAAATCATTCCAGTAAGCCAAATATCCAGTCAATACCCAAATCAAAGCGGCTATGATCAGCACTGCTACATCAACATTAATTATTTCTTTACCCATGCACAAAAACCATGATTTATATACAAAAACGTATAATAAAAACAATATTCTTCCCAAGAAATATTATTATACTTATTTTTAATGTTTTTACTGTTGATATTGTAAACAATAAATAAATAAATTTTTAAGAAAAAATTTGTTGTTTTACTTAAAAATTCAGCTAATTTAGGAAATTTCCTTATGTTAGTGATTGTTATAATGTACCAAAAAACAAAACCGAATCCCTGAGCATCTCCAGGACAAAATATTTTAATTTCAGAGAACTTTCCCAACATTCTTGCAATTTCAGTAAAAGTAAATCTGTGATAGTCCATTTGATCGTGAAAGCTCCAAAAAAATGGAATATAAAAAAAGGCTTCTCCTTTTTCCTCCAAAATATTATAAATATTGTCTATTGCTTTCCAATATTCTTGAACATGTTCTAATACAGCATTACAATAGATACCACTAAAAGAATTAGGCTCTATTTTAGTATTACAAATGTCATCGATTAGGTCTGGTTTATAATCAGCAATAACATCTGTAGATACGATTGTATTATTGGGATTTTGATTTAATAAATCGATTCTCTGACGACTTATTGAATAGCTATTTCTTCCACCAATATCAAGCAATCTATCTTGAGATACCACTCGCTTTTCATATTCATCTCTGGCATAAGGGTTGAAATCTATTTTTGTTTGAATACCTTGAAATAAATCTGTAGTATTGGTTCTCATCTGTTCTGTAAGATTCTTTTTCATATGTTTTAGAGTTTGTTTAAAAAGGGTATTTTGCTGTGAGATTGAATGCAAGGAAGAGTCCTGAATTACGAGCGTTTCAGCTAAATATTAAAAGACTGCCCATAAGAGGCGGGGTATGAACCTTCTCCGAGAAAAAAATTCCGCTTACAGCCACACTAGCAACTGCGGACATCAGTCAGCCAGCCGTACTTTTTCCTCACTCAGCACGAGATCTATACTTTACTTTCTTGCACTTTTAAATAGTACTATATCTCTCACGAGAATTGAGCGTCTATTTGATAATGTGCTACCGAAAATTTCTGTGTGGATACCGTTGTATAGTTTGATTTAAAAAGAGCATCTTGATTTTTTGCTACAAAACAAAAATGTGTAAAATCTTACATTAATATTCGATAAACTATCACTTTATCTAAATTTTAAAGATTGATAGATATGTGTAAAACTTACACCTTTCCACCACAGCAGCATTTTGGCACGAATGCAGTAAGGACAAGTTTGCCATGTGTAAATTTCGACGTTGGCTTTAACTCGCTCTGGATGGCGATTTAAAAGGGGATTAAGAAAGTCCAGCATATTTAATCTTAAGCAAGGTTTTGACTATATCTCTAGCCTAGATCATTGCTGGCATTACTTACGCATTGGCGCTGGAACCCACTTTTGGAAACTTTCTAGATGATTCCAGTAAGCCAAATATCCAGTCAATGCCCAAATTAAAGCGGCTACTACTAATACACCAACACCAATTAGCCGCCAAGTTCGGTTGGTTTTCCAATAGAGAGTTGGTGCCGCAAACATACCACCTAATCCTGTTAAGATAAAACCGATTCCTGACAACAAGGGTTGTTTTGTCATATTCAAGTTGATGATGCGGATACCCACAACGATCGCCACTAAACCAGCAAAAAAACCGTAAACCGCGATTGTCAATAAATCCCAACCCATAGACAGGGCGATGGCTGCTGCAACAAACAAGATGCCAAATAAAACACTTGTTTCACCAAAGGCAATGTTAAAACTACCACCAATTGGCCAGGTGAAGCTCATGTGTAAACCAGTTGTTAAGGCGATCGCACCTGTAATCCCAAATCCGGGAATCCACTGTTTTTGATGTGAGCTATCTATCCCACGATACACATAGTCAGCCAGTATAAATAACCCGGCTACCATATTTATTAACATGAGCGTGATGTAGTCGATAAACACAATTCACCTCTTGATGCTTTTCTGGGTTGATATGAATTATTCCAAGTTACGCTGTTATATTTCTAAATATTTAAAACCACAGATAAACACAGATTAACTCCAAAATAAAGCGTAGCAAAATTTAACAAGAAAGAATAAAGGCGTCAGTCGTCAGAATTCAGAATGAATTTTGTATGACTGGCGCATGAATAAACGGGTTTAAGTCCCCCACCAAATTGAAAATTTGGTGGTCTACCCTTCGGGAACGCCAAAGGCGAACAATCAGTGGTGGGTCTAAATCCCCCACTGATAGCGCAGCGTTAGCGAGTCCGCGTTCGCGTAGCGTCTCGTAGAGAGCGTCTTGCATTCTGAATTCTGAATTCTGAATTCTGAGTTCTGCTTTAACTATTTTCCACTGGTATCCACCCCTTGATAGACTGTAGCCAACGTTCCACTTCATAGTTAATGAAAGCCATAGTAAGTCCATACTTTGACGTTCCTGGTCCGGCAAAATTCCTCTGGAGAGGGCACTTTATTGAACACCCTGATGTTGCACAAAGAGGTAATCAGATTCGTTTGGGGCTGGAAAAGGCGGAATGTGAGATAGTGTTTGCATCGCAGCCAAAACTTCACGAATCAAGGCTGCGTGAATCAATCTTAGCGGTACAAGACCCTGCGTATGTTGACTATCTTGAGAGTGCTTGGCAACACTGGTCAAGAATGGAAAATGCCAGTACAGAGATTTTTCCCAACATTTCCCCAAATCGGCATCTGGTTCACTTCAACGAAAGTCCAGTGGCTTTGGCTGGATGGTACATTGCTGACGGCGCAGCACCAATCGGAAAATACACATGGCGAAATGCTCTCGGAAGTGTATCTGCGGTTATTGAAGCAACTTCATATCTCAAAGCAGGAGAGTTGGCTGTCTATGCCTTGTGTAGACCAAGTGGGCATCATGCTTGCCGGGATATGGCAATGGGTATGTGCTTCTTGAATAACGCTGCGATCGCTACACATGAGCTTCGCACAAAGTTTTCCCGAATTGCAATTCTTGATATTGACATGCATCATGGTAACGGCACCCAGCAGATTTTTTATCAGCGCGGTGATGTTTTAACAATTTCGATTCACGGTAATCCCACCAACTTTTATCCTTTTTATACAGGCTTTGAAAACGAACGCGGCAGCGGTGATGGAGAAGAATGTAACTTGAATATTCCCCTACCTCCTGGAACTAATGAGGCTTCTTATCTACAAGCTTTAGAGAAAGCTCTAGCTGTGGTGTCGTCGTTCAATGCAGAAGCTTTGGTCGTAGCGACTGGCTTTGACACGTTTAAATCAGATCCGCTGGGTTGTTTTGCTCTTGAGTCCACCTCTTACAATCAAATTGGCAGGAAAATCAAGTCACTTGGTCTGCCGACTCTTTTTGTACAGGAAGGTGGCTACTTTGTTGAAGCCCTAAGTGAAAACGTTCGACAATTAGTCACAGGTTTTAAAAATATTTAAGTAAATATAGGTATTTAAATCAAAATTTCTAGCAACTGTTTTTAAGTATTTATCCTTATTATTGACAGGTTGATATCTCTAAAAATTATTGAGAATAGTGTCAATAAATTGGAAATTGACACTTCGTTAACATTTGTAATCGAAAATTGGTAACCGCCCTTTGGTAGACTTAAAGACTGAAATAGCCAGATAAAGCAACGCAAATTCAAGCAGTTGAGAGGGCAGACTCCGTGGAAAATACACTTGGGTTAGAGATTATTGAGGTAGTAGAGCAAGCAGCGATCGCATCCGCCAAGTGGATGGGGAAAGGTGAAAAAAACATCGCTGACCAGGTAGCTGTGGAAGCGATGCGCGAGCGGATGAATAAAATCTATATGCGGGGTCGCATTGTGATTGGGGAAGGCGAACGCGATGACGCGCCTATGCTTTACATTGGAGAAGAAGTAGGTATCTGTACCCAACCAAATGCCGAAGCTCTCTGTAACCCTGATGAACTAATTGAAATTGATATCGCTGTTGACCCCTGTGAAGGTACTAACTTGGTAGCCTACGGACAACCAGGTTCAATGGCTGTGTTGGCAATTTCTGAAAAGGGCGGATTATTTGCTGCTCCTG
Organism: Desmonostoc muscorum LEGE 12446; assembly: GCF_015207005.2. Classification (GTDB taxonomy): domain Bacteria; phylum Cyanobacteriota; class Cyanobacteriia; order Cyanobacteriales; family Nostocaceae; genus Nostoc; species Nostoc muscorum. The sequence continues at coordinate 4,943,517 of NZ_JADEXS020000001.1, read as the reverse complement.
ACTTTTACATGAAGAAGTTAGCAGCACCCCCCGCAGCTAAGGGTAAGGTAGACATCAACAAGTCAGCAACGGAAAACCTGAAGATTCTCTCTGAGGTTTTAGACCGGGGTATTGATGAACTTGTGATAGTAGTAATGAAGCGCGAACGCCATAACGATTTAATTAAAGAAATCCGTGAGGCTGGAGCTAGAGTCGCCCTAATTTCAGATGGTGATGTGGGTGCAGCCATAAGCTGTGGTTTTGCTGGAACTAATATCCACGCGCTGATGGGTATCGGTGCGGCTCCTGAAGGTGTAATCTCGGCAGCAGCAATGCGTGCTTTGGGTGGACATTTCCAAGGTCAACTGATATACGATCCAGCAATAGTAAAAACAGGTCTGATTGGAGAAAGCAGAGAAGCCAACATTGATCGTTTAAAGTCTATGAATATCAATGATCCCGATAAGGTCTATGATGCTCATGAACTGGCATCTGGTAAAACTATTCTGTTCGCTGCTAGCGGCATTACCAGTGGTAATCTCATGCAGGGTGTACGTTTCTTCAAGGACGGGGCAAGAACTCAAAGCTTGGTTATTTCCAACCAGTCGAAAACGGCTCGATTTGTTGACACAATTCACTTGTTTGGCGAACCAAAAGTTCTTCAACTGAACTAATTTTTAGGGAATGGGGAATGGTAAAAGTAGGGGCGAAGCATAAGGAAAAAAATCTTTCTATAAAACAGAAAAATAATCACCAAAATGCTTTCCCCTTACAGTAGTTAGTAGTTAGTAGTTAGTGATTAATTGTTGGTTGCAAAAATATCAACCAAGAAGCAAAAATTCCCCATTCCCTATTCTCACTTAATGCCAGATTGCCAACTACCAACTAGTAACTACGATTTAGCAAATGAATATAGCAGTGGTGGGGTTAAGCCATAAAACAGCCCCAGTAGAAGTCCGGGAAAAGTTGAGCATTCCAGAACCACAAATTGAAAGTGCGATCGCTCATCTAGCAAGTTGTCCCCATATTGACGAAGTTGCAATTCTTAGCACTTGTAACCGTCTGGAAATCTACATTGTCACCAGTGAAACAGACCAAGGTATCCGGGAAGTAACTCAATTTCTGGCAGAACACAGCAAGTTGCCTGTGACTTCTCTGCGACAACACTTGTTTATGTTGTTGCATGATGATGCAGTTATGCACGTGATGCGGGTAGCAGGTGGCTTAGATAGTCTGGTACTCGGAGAAGGTCAAATTCTGGCTCAGGTGAAGACTACTCACAAACTGGGACAGCAATATAGCGGTATAAAAACCATTTTGAATCGATTATTTAAACAAGCGCTAACAGCCGGTAAGCGAGTTCGCACTGAAACTAGTATTGGTACTGGCGCTGTCTCTATCAGTTCGGCAGCTGTGGAATTAGCACAAATGAAAGTAGCAAATTTAGCTGCTTGCCGAGTGGTAATTCTGGGTGCTGGGAAAATGTCACGGTTGCTGGTACAACACCTGATTTCTAAAGGTGCGGTGCAAATCAGTATTGTCAATCGCTCTCGTGAACGCGCCCAAGAATTAGCCAAGCAGTTTGCCGAACAACCTATTCAAATTCACACACTATCGGAAATGATGACAGTAATTGCCGATAGTGATTTGGTGTTTACGAGTACTTCGGCAACAGAGCCGATACTTGACCGTGCCAAATTGGAAATGGTTTTAGAAGCTCAGCGTTCTCTGATGTTATTTGATATTTCTGTGCCACGCAACGTTCATGCAGATGTGAATGAACTGGCAAATGTGCAGGCGTTCAATGTGGATGATTTGAAGGCTGTAGTGGCGCAAAACTACGAAAGCCGTCGGAAGATTGCACAGGAAGCAGAGCGACTTTTAGAAGAAGAGGTGGAGGCTTTTGATGTTTGGTGGCGTAGTTTAGAAACTGTTACCACTATTAGCTCTCTGCGAAATAAAGTCGAAACCATCCGGGAACAAGAATTAGAAAAAGCTTTGTCCAGATTGGGTTCGGAATTTGCGGAAAAACATCAAGAGGTGATCGAAGCTCTAACACGAGGAATTGTTAATAAAATTTTACACGATCCGATGGTGCAATTGCGATCGCAGCAAGATGTTGAAGCCAGACGGCGTTGTATGCAAACTCTGCAAATGCTGTTTAACTTAGACGCAGGCGAACAGTTTAGTTAAACTCAACAACAAGATCCCCGACTTTTCATAAAAATAGGGGATCTGAGCTTTTCAAGTTTCACAAAAGTTGTTCTGGAGCAATTCCCCGTTGTTGCAGTCGTATCAATAAATCTTGATATCGTTGGCGTTCTTCCTCTAGTTGTTGGAGAACTGCAAATTATAATTTAAGGTATAAAATAAAACTAATTTTTATAACTAGGCGATCAATTTTATTTGAATCAAGTACAGTTGTGCATTGGTGTCAACTTAAGCTCAAACGCTTGTCCCACATACGTTTCACCCCTCCCCTCCCCTTACTAAGGGGAGGGGCGGTTTTGGCTTTAGACAAAACCGGGGTGGGGTGACGCGGTGAGTAATGGTAAGTGAATAAACTCAATATCACGTCTTGACAAGGGTTTCACGTTAAGTTGACACCAATGACAGCTGTGCTACCCTACGCAGGTGAGGTGTATTCTACTCAATTACAAAAAACTATAACAGTGGTCTGGTTCTAGCTCTATAATCCATCAAGGCTCCTTGGCTAATTACAGTCCGCCCGTTTCTTCTGGTAGTGGGAATCTGTCCTCTTTGGAGAGCCATGTATAGAGTACTCTGGTCTACACCCAAAAATCTCGCTGCTTGTACAAGTGAAGTACCCTGCTGAAGGATACTCCCTCTTCTTCTGTTCCTAATTAATGAGGGGCGTATCATGGCGAAATGTAAAGAACAACTTAAGAAATCTCAATTGTCTCCGAAAAAAATCTAAGAATTAACATTAATTCACAATTGGCAAACACAAAGCAATGCTGTGTCAGAAGAGGACAGCAAAGCTAATTTGATTTTTTTCTAATTAGATTGAGATCTAATTTGATTATAACAAATTATGGAGAAAGAACAGTTTCAGACCCTGCTGCGATTTTTCAAAGCTTTAGCGGACGAAAGCCGATTGAAGATTGTAGGTATCCTGGCGAATCAGGAGTGCAGCGTCGAAGAATTAGCTGTGTTACTGCAACTCAAAGAACCGACAGTATCCCATCATCTGGCAAAACTTAAGGAACTAAATTTGGTCACTATGCGCCCTGAGGGTAATAGCCGTCTGTACCAGTTGGATAGCGACGCTTTGCAAAGTATCAGCAAGCAAATTTTTACACCTGAGCAAATGGCTTCTTTGATTAAAGATGTAGATACAGAAGCTTGGGAAAACAAAGTATTGAAAAACTATTTTGAAGGCGATGTTTTTGATAACAACTCCGTTCAACGCCTCAAAGAAATCCCTGCTAGTCGCAAAAAGCGCTTAGTAATTCTCAAGTGGTTAGCAAATAGATTTGAAATTGGGGTTCAGTATCCAGAACGTACAGTCAATGATATTCTCAAGCGCTACCATCCTGACTACGCTACCCTGCGACGGGAATTGATAGGCTACCAGCTAATGCAGCGAGAGAATGGGATTTATTGCCGTTCGGACTGATCAGTGATGTGGTTGAATTAATTAAAATTAGATATACTTCTAATTAGATGCTTGTCTAATTAGAAGTTAGTTATGCAACCACAACAACTTAACATCTTGCTGGGCTTTTTCAAGGCGTTAGCAGACAATAGTCGATTGAAGATAATAGGTATTTTGGCGAATGAGGAGTGTAGCGTTGAAGAGTTGGCGGTACAAATGCAACTCAACGAGCCAACGATATCCCATCATTTGACAAAACTTAAGCAGGTAAATTTGGTGACAATGCGCTCTGATGGCAATAGCTATCTATATCAATTAGATAACGACGCTTTGCAAAGTATCAGCAAGGAAATTTTTACACCTGATAAAATAGCAAGTTTGATAGAAGATATGGGTACTGAAGATTGGGAAAGCAAAGTTCTGAAAAACTATATAGAAGAGGATAGGTGTAATCAAAACTCCGTCCAACGCCTCAAAGAAATTCCTGCTAGTCGCAAAAAGCGGTTAGTGATTCTCAAGTGGTTAGTGAATCAGTTTGAGGTAGGAATCAACTACCCGGAACGCCTGGTAAATGAGATTCTTAAACGCTACCATCCTGACTGCGCTACTTTACGACGGGAGTTGATTGGCTATCAGTTAATGCAGCGAGAAAATGGGGTTTATTGGCGTATGACACAGGTGTGAGAACAAGATCGAATACCAAATTTTGTGGCAGGCATTTAGCTTTTAAAAGCTGCTACTTAGATTCCTCTAATTGGAATTGTAATTACAAACTCTGTGCCTTGTCCAGGTGATGAAATGCACCGTAAATATCCCCGATGTTTTTCAGTAATGATTTGGTAGCTAATTGATAATCCCATACCAGTTCCTTTACCAACTGGCTTAGTGGTGAAAAAGGGGTCAAATATATGTGACTGGATTGCTTCTGGAATCCCTATACCATTATCTACAATCTGAATAACAACATTTTCATTCACCTGGGCTGAAGAAATGCGAATTATCGGATCTGGACAAAAACCATTTTGAAAAGCCTCTTCTAAAGCATCAATGGCATTTGCCAAAATGTTCATAAATACCTGATTTAATTGTCCTGCAAAGCATTGGATTCTTGGAATTTCACTATACTCTTTAATCACTGTAATTTTAGGGCGAGCGCTTTGGGATTTGAGGCGGTGTTGTAAAATCAACAAAGTGCTATCAATTCCTTCATGGATATCAGCGTTTTTAAACTCTGCTTCATCCAAACGCGAGAAGATTCGTAAGCTCAGGACAATTTCCCGGATGCGATTGGCTCCAATCTTCATGGAACTCAACATTTTAGGCAAATCTTCTGTTAAATATTCAATATCAGCTTCTTGTTTAGCATTTTGAATTTCTGGTTCTGGGTAGGGATAATGTTTTTGATAAAGTTCAAGTAACCACAGTAATTGTTGAGTGTAATCATCAGTGTGCTTAAGATTACCATAAATGAAGTTCACTGGGTTATTGATTTCATGAGCAATACCAGCAACTAAATGTCCCAAAGAAGACATTTTTTCGTTCTGAATCAATTGGGATTGGGTACGTCTAAGTTCCTGTAAAGTGTGCTTGAGATCGATATTTTTTTGTTGCAGTGCTTGAGTTCTTTCTTCTATTTTTTCTTCTAGTGTTTGGCTATATAACTCTAGCTTTTGGTTCGCTTCATATTGTTCTGCTAGCAACCGTTTGACTTGTTGAATTAACTGGTTAAAGGAAATGGCTAATATTCCAACCTCATCTTCACTCGTTACTGGAGCTTGGAGATTAAAATTATATTCTTGAGTGACTCTTTGTGCAACATGTGTGACAGCTTTTAGGTGATGAGTAATTGTTCGCGCAATTAAAAATCCAACAACTCCTAAAATACTACTTCCCAACAAAAACAACAGTCCTAAATGTTCCCATAACTTATATTGAGCAACCTCTAGCATCGATATCGAATACAACACTGTGGTTGTTAAAGACTGACTAGCTCCTGTAAATACGATGCTTTTAGCTAAATAGTTTTTGTTGTCAAGAGTGATTAGTGTAGCAGACAAATTAGGAGGAGGAAGTTGCCAATTTTTACCCTTGGTTGTCAATAAAGTTGCCGCAACTATACGATTTTGTCTATGGATAATCAGGTGTTTGGAGGAACCCGCAGCAATTTTTTGGAGCAGGCTATCGTCTACTAAGTTACCAATAATAATTCCTCCCAAGAGTCCTGCTGATGATTTGATTCCATTTGTTACCACTTGGAGAACTTGTTGCTTGCCTTCTACATCTACCAAATCGACTAAATGCGATCCTTTGCTAGCAGTATTAGTAATTACTTTGTCTAGAAACTGGGCTTGACTCAATGAGTTATTTCGTAAATCTACAAGAACATTGCCTTGAGTATCGATTACCTTAATCCAATCCAATTTCAAAGTAGACTTTAGCGGTAGTAATATCTGCAAAAGCAAGCCTTGGTTACGCTGTTCAACAGCTTGATTCAGCATATCTCGATTAGCAATTAGCTCGATTTCAGTTTCCAGTGTTTGCTGTTCATACTGAAAATCCTGATTGACTCGTTCCGTAAAACTTTCGATTTGTTGGCGAAAATTTTGATTCAAACTATCCGTGAACCAGTGTCCTATCACTACTAAGCCCAGCAAGAATATACTCAGACAAACTGCAAGCAGAGGTAGAACAATTTTTTGGCTGAGTCTCATTCCTCTGAAAAATATCTGCATGATACATTCAATTTATTTAGTAGGAACAAAGCCATTATTTTTTAGTATTTTTTTGCTTTCTGAACTAAAGATAAAATCAATAAAATCCTGAGTGTCCGCTGAAGGTGCTTTTTCCCAGAGAATACCTATGTGACGAACCATTTGGTATTTACCGTTAGCAAAGTTTTGCGCTTTGGGAGCAACACCATTGAGATTGAGATGATTGACAGGCAATTTGTTGATGAGGGAAGATGCCAAAGAAAAAGTGCCGATGGAATTAGGAGTACTTTGTAAGGTTTCGATCAATTCTCCCTCTTTGTTCAAAATCACAGCTTTAGTTGTGGTTTTATCGTCTCCCAAATAATATTTTCGCAATAATATTTTCGCTGACTCATCTTCGGGTCTATCTAACAGTAAAATGTTTGCATCAGCACCACCTAATTCTCGCCAATTGCTGATGTCACCTTTGTAAATTGCTTTTAATTGTTCTGTTGATAAGTTGAGAACATTTTTAACATTTTTATTCGTGGCAACAACTAACAAATCTTGTGCTATTTCCCGATATTGAATTTTACCGTTATCTTCTTCTGGTTTGAGTTTGTGACTGCTACCAGCGATATCAATAATATCATTTTTTAAGGCTGCGATCGCTCCCTCGGATTGGCTATTGGAGATAAACTCAATTTTGACATTTGTATTTTGAGATTCATAAGCTTGTGCTAAAAGCTTTAAAACAGTTACAGTTGAGCTAGAACCACCGATTTTGATAATTGTTTTGGCTTGAGAATCAGTTTTGTTGATAACTTGAGAAGAATTTGTTGGATCAGTCCATTTGATTGAAGTACAACTGCAAAGTGCAAAGAAAATAATTCCGATGATTATTGAGTCAAAAAGATTTTTCATAAATGAGTCTTGAAAGATGCAAAACTTGATATTTGGTCTAGGCTTTGATAGTTTAATATTCCCGAATCCTCATAAAATTTAACAGGTAAGTGGGTAAGCAATGTAAAGACCGCATAAATTATTGATCAGGAGGCTTAAACAAATACTTTTACAGGTTTTATGGATGAATAATCGTGAATTACAAGATCCCCGACTTCTCTAGAAAGTCGGGGATCTGTGGCCTTCATGAGCAGATATATTTTTACTCCGCAAATTATTTTCCCAAATAAGCTTCGAGAACTTTGGGATTGGTTTGAATTTCTGCTGGCGTACCGTCAGCTAAATTTTGTCCTTCAGCAAGTACCCAAACGCGATCGCACAATGACATAATCACATCCATATTGTGTTCGATAATCAAAAATGTCATGCCATCTTGGCGGTTCCAAGTGAGAATGCGATCGCAAATATCATCAATTAATCTCGGATTTACCCCTGCTGCTGGTTCATCCAACAAAATTAACTTGGGATTAGTCATCAGTGCGCGTCCCATTTCCAACAGCTTACGTTGTCCACCAGACAACCCACCAGCATAATCCTGAGCTTTTTTTGCCAAGCCCACGGATTCTAACAGAAACATTGCTCGTTCTTGCAGCTGCTTTTCTTCCTTGGCTACGATGTGCGGTTGCAACTGCACTTGCCAAAAGTTTTCACCTGTTTGTTTTTGCGCCGCCAGCAGCATATTTTCTAACACCGACAACCGCGAAAGAGTCCGTGCAACTTGAAAGGTGCGTATTACTCCTTGTTGGGCAATTTGATATGGTTGCAAATTGTGAATAGGTTCGCCGTCAAAAATTACTCGCCCTTTATCTGGGCGGATGAAGTTCGAGAGTAAATTAAATAAAGTGGTTTTACCAGCACCATTGGGGCCAATTAAACCCGTGATGCTGCCTTTTGCAACTTCAATTTTTGCTTCATTGACTGCTTTAATACCACCAAAGCTTTTAGAAAGTCCGGTGGCTACCAGCAGAGGAAGTGGTGATGATTGGTTATTTACCAAGGGTGAGTTCCTCCTTTTTCCCTAAGATACCTTGAGGACGCCAAATCATCAGTACCATTAAAATAAATCCGATTACCATGATGCGAAATGCACCCAAACGTGCTTCATCAAGGGGGACGATTCTAGGCAAAACTTCTCGCGTGATGGCATCGTAAGCAAAGAAAACTACCGCGCCTAAGATTGTGCCAATGTTATTACCAGAACCGCCTAAAATCACCATAATCCAAGTATCAAAAGTCAGCTGGGGTTGAAAATTATCAGGGTAAATAGCGCCGAGTTGCCAAGCGAAGAACGCACCAGCGATGCCAGCGATCGCACCTCCAAGCATGAGAGACTGTAATTTATACCAAAACACATTTTTTCCCAGTGCTTTGGGAATTTCTTCATCTTCGCGGATAGCTTTGAGAATTCTACCCCAAGGCGATCGCACCAAAATTTCTAACCGCCAGAATACAAGTGCTAAAATCAACAGCAGCACCAACATTAAACCTGCTTTTGGGTTGTAATTATACAATCCAATTACCCCAGATATATAAATTGCTACTGCCAAAACTGCTAACACAATTCCCACTCCCAAGCGCGATGCCAATTCTTGTTTGCTACTCAACCTTTGGCTGGAATCAGCAGCTCGAAATCTTTGGGCAGTGCGAATCCATCGCCACAGCGTAAATAAAGTTACAACAGCTAACAGTGTTAACAACCCAATCATCACTAATCTGAAAAACAAACTCGGTTGTGTGGAGAACGGTATGGGATAACTTTGTACCCCAAATGCCCCAGAAACCCAAGAATTTCCCACAGGTAATTCCTGATTATTCACTACTAAACGAATTAATTCTCCTGTACCGATGGTGACAATTGCTAGGTAATCTTCCCGCAAGCGCAGAGTTGCAAAACCAATTATCAAACCCAACAAAGCGGCTACCATTGCCCCAGCCAACGCCGATATCAGTAGGGGAACGCCCTTTAAGCTTAACAACACAGTTGTATATGCTCCCAGGGTCATAAAAGCAATGTGACCAAAGTTAATTAATCCGGTAAAGCCCCACTGCAAATTCAGTCCGAGAGCAAATAGGGCAAAACTGGCTGTAGAAATTGCTAAGAAAATGAGATATTCAACCATAGTAGGGGGTGAGGAATTTATAAGAAATAAATTATCGAATTTTGTGGAGTCGGGGGCTTAGGGACTTCCAAAAAATAAATTATCCCAAATTATTTGTAAATTTGTAGGGTAGCACCGCTGTGCGACCCTAGTAGGGGATGTTTTTTTAACTAATTTTTGGGGAATACTATTTATTGTTAGTGGTTGTTTATAAGGAATAATTAACCTATGAATTTGCTCCGACTGAGAATGCATCATTTAATCGAGCAGTTAGCCGACGACGATCTGCAAAGCATTTGGAACGTTCTTGAAGCTTTACATTGTGACTTTTATATGCTAAGAGCCATACAAAAAGTAAAGCGATCGCAGCAGCCGTGGGATATCTTAACCCATGATGAAGCAATACGCCTGTTAATGTTTTTCTGATGCAGCAGCGCTTTCGCTCTCGTACCAGTATGCGTAGCTTGCTTGTTTGCAGGAGTACACAATCTAAAATCTAAAATCCAAAATCTAAAATGGTATAACGTCTAGTGACTCTGGAAGTGCGCTATGCAAGGTCTTTTTTGCTAGACCTAAAAAATTTAGAACCTGCTGCTTACGAGCGGGTGTACGATTTTGTGTTTATTGAGTTTGGCCAAAAGTGGCAACTGAGTGGACTAAAAGAACTACGACAGCTTGATAGTGAAGGAATTTTTCACCGCTTCACTCTAGATGATTATCTGATTGGTATAGAAATCAGGGGTGAAATTGTGAAATTTTTGCGTGTCATCCCTATGCCAGATGTCTAATGTAAAGAGTTAAGGGAACACTTAAAACTGTAAACTGTATAAGGCTAGGCAGGGATCGCTATTACCTTCCATTAAACTGGTTTTTGAAAAACACTTTATTTGAGATTTCCCTATGGATGCTAGGGCACTTTGGCAACGATACCAAAACTGGTTATATTTCCACGAGGGATTAGGACTGTACTTAGATGTAAGTCGAATGCGGTTCGATGATGCCTTTGTGGAGTCGTTGCAGCCGAAGTTTGACAAGGCGTTTGCGGATATGGCTCAACTGGAGAAGGGAGCGATCGCAAATCCCGATGAAAACCGCATGGTTGGACACTATTGGCTGCGAAATCCTGATTTAGCGCCAACTCCAGAACTGACACAAGAAATTGTCCAAACCCTAGAACAAATCGAAGCCTTTGCGGAAAAAGTCCAAACAGGTGCTATTCATCCTCCCAGAGCCAACCGCTTCACTGATATTATCTCTATTGGTATTGGTGGTTCCGCCCTCGGCCCCCAATTCGTCGCTGAAGCCCTGGCGGCTGATTTCCCGCCCCTGAAAATTCACTTTATTGATAACAGCGATCCCGCAGGTATCGATCGCGTTCTCAATCATCTGCGAAACAACCTTGCCAGCACTTTGGTACTCGTGATTTCCAAATCTGGGGGAACGCCAGAACCTCGCAACGGCATGATTGAAGTTAAAAAAGCTTACGCCGGACACAATTTAGAGTTTGCCCAATATGCGGTAGCTATTACCAGCCCTGATAGCAACCTCGATAAGATAGCCAAAGAAGAAGGCTGGCTGGCTAGGTTTCCCATGTACGACTGGGTGGGAGGACGCACTTCAGAAATGTCTTCTGTAGGGCTAGTACCAGCAGCACTGCAAGGCATTGATGTTCGCGCCATGCTGCAAGGTGCAAAAGAAATGGATGACGCTACCCGCGTCCCAGATGTGAAGAATAACCCAGCAGCCTTGCTTGCTTTGTCTTGGTACTTTGCTGGCAATGGGCGGGGTGAAAAAGATATGGTTGTTCTACCTTACAAGGACAGCTTATTGTTATTCAGCCGCTATCTGCAACAGCTGGTAATGGAATCCTTGGGCAAGGAAAAAGACTTAGACGGCAAAACTGTCTATCAAGGCATCGCCGTTTATGGTAACAAAGGCTCAACAGATCAACATGCTTACGTCCAGCAGTTACGCGAAGGTGTGCCGAATTTCTTTGCTACCCTCATCGAAGTTCTAGAAGATCGCCAGGGGCCATCGGCAGAAATAGATCCTGGAGTTACATCAGGCGATTATCTTTCCGGTTTTCTCCAAGGAACCCGACAAGCGCTTTATGAAAATCAGCGGGATTCCATTGCAATTACTATTCCCCAAGTTAACCCCCGAATTGTAGGGGCATTAATTGCTTTGTATGAACGTGCTGTTGGTTTATATGCTAGCTTGGTCAACGTCAACGCCTACCATCAACCAGGGGTAGAAGCTGGCAAAAAAGCTGCCGCCAGTATTCTTGACTTGCAAACACGAGTCGTGGCAGTGCTACAAAAAGAAAAAACTCCCCTTTCTCTGGAAGAACTAGCCGAAAAGGCAGGTGCATCAGAGCAAGTTGAGCCAATTTACAAGATTTTGCGTCATCTCCATGCCAATCAGCGCGGTGTGGTTTTGGAAGGCGATCTTCATAAACCCAGTAGTTTGAGAGTTTCTGCTAGCTGATAACTCTAGTGCAGATATCACATTTTGTGGATGATTGTTGTATCTGCAACAATTCTTTACAGTGAAGCATCTTAGATAGAAGGTATATCTTCAATCTAGGATGCTTCACTGTAATAATTCGTAATTCGTAATTCGTAATTCGTAATTCAGTTTAATTTAGACTCCGCATAAAACTTGCTGCTTGTTAGTTGCTATTGCTTTAAACTCACAGAATTGGTTCATAATTATTAACCGAGCCATAAATGCGGTTTTTGAGAATAATCATGCCTCATCTGTTTTTGAAGCGTAGTTTTTATACTGCACAAAGTCAAATCCGCTGTAATTACGAATTACGAATTACGAATTACGAATTACGAATTATTAATTACTAATTGCCATTAGGCGTTGGTTAAAGTAGCTCTTGGGTAAGAAACAGCGATCGGGTAAAAAAGGATTGTTGACGTTTTGAGACAAAAAAGTACTTGGCTTATCTCGATGACAAAATGGCGGTACAATTCCCCAGTCTTCTGCCAGCCAAATCCAGTATCCTGTCTCAATTCTGCCGTAGTTTGATACCGTCAGAATCTCGCCAACGCTGTTGTTAATTGATACTAATTCGGACGATGATTTGATTTCAGTTAACAGCCACGCTAACTCATCTACAGAAAAGTAATAGGCATTCTCCGCACCTATATCGACAAAATGCTGTGGGCTTTTAGCTGTTAGTAATTGTTCTTTAAGAGACGGCGTTTTTTGTGCGAAATCAAAAAGATCCCAAATCTGTTTTCTCGTGATTAAAAACCAGGCAAGTTCTTCTGCGGTTAGATTGTAACCATTTTCTGTTGCTAACTTGAGAAATGGTTCAAGACTATCAGTTTCTCCTAGTTGATATTTTAGTGCGAAAGTCTGCTCTACCAATGACAAAAAATCAATAATCTTTTGCCATGTAACTCTGTTAAAACTTTTGTTAACTTTTATTCTCTCTTTCCAATAGTTATATTTATCTTCTTGAAGAAAAAAGTTCCAAATTTGATAATACATAATTCATCTTTCCTAAGTCTTCAACTTGCTAATGAATTGTAATTAGTGAATACCAGTGTAGTCAGTATAAGAAGACTCTTCGACAGTATTTGATTGATTATCTGATGTAAATGAAATTACACAGTGGCTAAGTATGAATTTTTTGTAAAGTTTATCACTATAAATCAAAGATACTGATAAAAAAAAGCAACAACCACCTACGGTTAGGTTGAGCAGCGATCGCTGAAAGTAAAAGCGATCGCCTTTATCTTTCTGTAAAATAAAGTTAAGCCAGAATTAAGAAATTAAGTTAATTACTATGACTGAATCAACTGCAAAACAACCTGCACGTAGAGGTAGAATCTTTCCAGAACGCACTTTATCACCAGAAGAACTTGCTAGGCGTAAAGCTGAAAGGGAAGTATTTCATCAGCGTTGTCGTGCAATATTCGAGGGTGTGCGTCCAGAATATATCGAAGAACACTATGGCTGGTATATTGCAGTGGAGCCAGATAGTGGAGATTATTTCATTGATAAAGATATAGAAGTAGCTAGCCAGAAAGCACGCGAAAAACACCCAAATGCTGTACACTGCATGTTTTGCCTGAATCAAACTGGAGCCACTGGTACAATATGATTCAGGGTATCTTTGGTAGCAATGGTCAGCTATTTTTTGAAATTGATTTGATTACATCTGATGGATTAAATCTGCCTGTGGATGCTATGTTAGACACTGGTTTCACAGGCTTTTTAGCTATTAATAAACAAGATTTAGATTCTCTAGATTGGCAATTTATTCGTGAGCAAGAACTACGAACTGCACAGGGTGAAAAAATTTTTGATTTGTATTTAGATAATGTGCAATTAAATGGACAAGAGTATGAGATTTCAGTTATCGCAGGTGATGAAATTACAGAAATATTATTAGGTTCAGAATGGCTAAAGATTCTGCCGTTGGTGGCTAATTATCAAGCTGGCATCTTGACTTGGGGTTAACTGCGATATATTATCTATATTTTTAATTATTCTAGGTTCGTTGATAAATCGCGTAGAAAGTAAAAGCGATCGCTCTTCCAATCACTACCTTTAATTCGTCCTAAATAGCCTGTTAATGGTGAAGAAAGTTCTATCAATAAATCGTGAACTATCTCATCAGTTAGTTTGGGATTATGAGTGGCATTGTAATGAACACGAATTTCTGTAACTGTGAAATTCTGGTGTGTAGCTTTTGGATTTTCGTTGTCTTGTTCAGAGAGTTCTTTGACTGCTATAGTAATCTGCGATCGCAACTTTATAGATTGCTCAACTTTATCGATATAACTATTAACTTTATCTTCGGCTAAACCAAAAGGACTTTGTTGTAAACACTCTTTTAATTCTAACAAGTTGATAGAATTTTTGTAATGTGCTTGCAGTTCAACTAATTTTTGTAGAGTTTCAGGGCTAATAACATTCATTTGATTTTCGGTTGCTGTTCTCAGGGCGTAAAAATTTAGTTCTCCAGCGGCTACAATTAATTTCAGAGAATTTTCATATTGAAATTTACCAAGATGGTTCATACCTATTTTTAATAACTGTGCAGGAGTACCATCAGTAACTTTCTCAGTTTTAGTTGCCTTGCACTCTCCTACTATTGGATAAGGATGTTCAGTGTAAAAATCCATACCTCCCGCGCCACCAGTTGCATCTGGATTTAAACCTGAGCCTGTAAAGCCTAATTTTAGTAATCCTCTACGAACTAATTTTTCAAATGTATGTCCGTCGCTAGAGTTTCCAATTTCAGCAATTTTTTGAACCCAAACTAAATCTGAATCTGGTAGAGTTTCTAGTTTTCTACTATTCCAACCTAGAAAAATTTTGATGTCATTATCTAGTTGCTGTGCATTTGAGTTTGTATTAGATAACTGTGCGATCGCACTTTGTAATTCTTCAAGCTCAGGATGTAGTGGTGGCTCTAATTTTTCTAGTTGGTGCTTGCGTTGAGCGAAAGTGCGATCGCTTAATATTGGCTTGTCTTCAGAAACCGTTAGAGAATTAGGTAAACTAACAAATTTCCCTAACTTTTCCTGAATGTTAGGATTAACTGGTATTTCTTGTAACTGAGGTAATTGATAGACACGCAAGTAAGTTAAAAAAAGGTACTCTTGTTGCCGTAGTATCTCTTTTAGCGCTTTTGGTGTCCATATTGTTAATTTAGACAAAATATCTAATGGCTTAGTCTCGTCTAAAATTTGACAAAGTTCACATTTAGCCCAAGCTTTAATTGAAACTGAAGAGTCAGTAGGATAAAGTGCAAATCTCTGCCCAGGACGAATAAACATCTTAGGTAAAGCTGCAATTGTTCGCCCCTGTATTAAGGCTTCAATATCAGGGGCTGGTAGACACAGTGCTGTTGGAATTGAGAACAGCTGATTCATTTATAATTAGCTATAGATTTAGTTCAACGTAATCGCCAGTAGTAACACTTTGAGGAATACTAATAGGTAATCCATCATCAGTTAAATTAGTAGGTTCTTGCCCAGAAGGATCGCTGAGAATTTCTCGAATCAAAGGATTATTGATTGCTAGTTGCTTTTGCTCAATAAAATCAAAAATCTGTTCTTCTGTCAGTTCGTAGCTTTCACGGTTATGGTAAACGAATAATATCGCCAGTAGAGGTTTAATGTCTTGGCTTTGCAAACCTACCCACTCTCCACCCTTATTTTGCAACAGTATTCTCAAATTCTCTCTAGCTAATTTTGCACCTGAATTAATTTTCTTTGAACGCACCAAACAACCACGAGTTATGTCGAATGTTTTGTAATCAATTAATCGTCCCAAAGCAGCACCGATAACCGTGCGATCTTGCTGAACTACATCTACTCCAATCTTCACTTTTTTATTATTGCCGATAATTTTGAAATCCATAAAACCATTATTTACTGCACTAGGCTCTATTTCTTCAATTGATTCGATTGTTACTCCCTCTAAAGTTTTACCTATTAAACTATTGAAAGCGAGCGAAAGAGCATCAGTAATTGTTTGTTCTTCTTGCATTAATGAATCGATAGAAGTCTCAACATTTGCTAATTCATTATCGAAATACGGTTTAACTGGATGTGCAGGTGGTGAAGGCGGTATTAAAGGAGGTACAAAATTCTCTGCACACCATTTCAAAACTGACCTAACTGTAGGTCTACTCTTACCAAGTTCTCTGAGTTTAGTTTCATCAAATGGGTAGAGAGGATGAGGTGCAGTTTGTTGATGTTCCTCATAAAAATCTTGTAACCATTGACTAACTATAGCAACGATATCATCAGAATTAAGAAAGTTTAATTTTATAGGCTGTCTGTCAGCTTGATCGCTTACTAATCGATCTATAACTGCTTCAGCTTGTGGTAAAGTCTTGATTTGGTCTTCCCAAGTACGAGGATACATTGCTAACAGTAAAACACCTTGTTTGAGACTGTTATATAAATCCTTAACTAAGCTTGCAATAAGTTGTGCTGCTAAAAATCCATTATCAGCAGTATCATATATATCTAATTCGTCAAAACAAATCACTGGAACTCGATAATAACTAGTGATATCTAGAATTTGACGCACTGTGCTTAGTGCTTCAGCTTCCTTATCCTCGCTTTTAGGATTTGGTAATCCCATTTCTTCAGCTTGTGATTGTGCTAATTCCAAACCAGATAACCAATAGCTTGCATAATTAATATGGACTGGAGAAAGTGTCCACAAAATTGCTTTCACTATGTAAGGATTGGTTATTTCGGGCTTGATTTTCAGAACACTTTCTGTCAAATAAACTATCGCCTTAGTTGAGTGTTTGCTTAACCAACCTGGATACATACTAATATACTGTTGAGGCGTATATCGCCACTGTTTTGCTTCGTTAATTAAAGCTGCTGCAATTTCCTGCCATTGCATTACTTTTTGACTACCAAAAGCTCTCAGACTAGATGCGACACTTTGCAGGAATAGAGACTTAATTTGATTCAAGTTATCATACTTACTCATATAGATAAATAAGCTAATATCTTCGGTCTGTAATTGGTGGCGAATCCGACTAATAATATGACTTTTACCTAACCCTTTTTCTGCTGTAATTGTGATACCTACAGTTTCACGTTTTCCTTTACGGACTTTATCAATAGCATCAAAAACTGCATTAGAAGCATGAGCATTAATTAAGGGAACATCAGGAAAACTTTTACCCCAGATTTGGGGTGGTCTGACCAGAATATGGCCTGCAAAGGGATTTTGATTTTTAATTAGATCATCAATCGTAGATGTGGTGACAGTCATAGTGTTGTGAAGTTAATGTGTGAAGAGTTAAATAAGGTTTAAGGTTTCAGGCGCGTGGCGTAGCAGCGTAATCCATCTAATTCTGTAGCTACCGAATCTTCAATTTTGTCGGGTGCGCTGTCTTCTACACTCCCGCCCTGTAGTTGCAAAATATCGTTAGCTTGCGTTTCCAGTAGCCAATCATTAAACTCTGTCCGACTCACCCGATCGCCGATTACTCTCCTAATCCGATAAATTGGCACCAGATGATTAAAGTTGTACTCATAGTTCAACTTGTCGTAAACTTCCAACGCCACTGACTTAAACTCCTCATAAGAAGCGATCGCCACACTCTTCCCATTGACTGATACATCTGCACTACCTACCGCAACACCAATTTCACCAATCCATTTCACCAACGCATTCGCCGCCCAAGTTCCGACAATCGTCCCTTCAAACTTAAAATCACCACTCCTCAAACCGTCACCCAATACCTCTAAACCCTTGGGAGATATGAGAGAATATCCCTTTTTGGAAATGGCGATCGCTCCTTGGTTCTGTAATTCCTCGAATATGCCTTGATAATCTGCTACCTTTTTATTTTTGGATACAATTCGTTTCGTGAGTACACCTTTACTAACTTGCTGCTGAATTCCTCCCAAATCCCACAAAGCTAAAAGCACACGAGTTATGGTTTGGGTTGTGTTTTTTGATGTCATATTTAGTGTATTTTTTGACAAATATCATCGTAGTACCTGTATCTTTTTAAGTTATTGAGCCACGCAAAAATAACCGAGAAATTGCTGAATATTTTTGTTTTTGCAGGAAATAAATTCATCAAAAATCAACAAGTTATTTCGTTGGGATGAAGTGAGTTTCTCTCAAAGGCAGGATGGAATATTTGATAAATTCGCTCATTATGTTAATCAAATGCTGTAATTGTGCTGTTGTAAATTAGCGGTAAATGTTTTTGCAATCCGAGGCAAAGTGACAGGAACTCTAACTCTGTTCTTACAACAGCAAGGCTTTTAGTAAACGTAGATGATGATGAGATACGATGATTACAATATTTAAAGAAGGTAAAGTAGTTTCACGTTTGCTGGCAGTATTGCTGTCGGCATTGCTAACAGTGCCATTGCTGAGTAGCTGCGGAGGCGGTTCCCGAAATGCTTCAGTGCCACCACCTGTGGATGATACCGTTGGTAGAACAGTGAGCGATCGCACCACAAATCAACCCGAAGTTAAAAAGGGCTTGTCTGGTGGTCAAAAAGTGGCACTTTTGGCAGGAGCCGCGGCACTTTACTACATGTACAACCAGCATAAAAATGCTTCACAAGAAGGAGCGCAAGGTAAGTACTATCTTTCCAAGAATGGGCGTGTATACTACCGTGATGCTGAACATCGCGCCCATTGGGTAACCCCACCAGCAGAAGGAATTCGAGTACCGGAATCTCAGGCGCAAGAGTATCGGCAATTCCAAGGGTATAACGGGAGTTCCTCAGGTCGTGATTTAACTGGCATAACTTCATCCGCAGCACCAGCTCTGTAGATTCAGTCAAGCGTGTGTAAATCTCAAGCGGGTTTCCCGGAGGATAACGCCGATCGCGCACGTGGAATACACGAAACTAAACAAGGAGACAAAACATGGTAAATGAATTTTTGCGAAAGGCGAAGGATTTGCTGTTAGGGTCGAACAGCGATCGAGGTGAGCAAAACCCTGAATTCCGCGATCGTAACGTCCGCCCAGCCAGCGAAGATCCCTACGGCGACCCCGCAGACCCAGCATCTTACGGTGATGTCCGCCCAGCCAGCGAAGACCCCTACGGCGATCCCGCAGACCTAGCATCTTACGGTGATGTCCGCCCAGCTAGCGAAGACCCCTACGGCGATCCCGCAGATCCAGCATCTTACCGCAACATTCGCCCAGCCAGCGAAGACCCCTACGGTGATCCCGCAGACGATTATAAACGTTAGTAACATTTGATGCAGTAATAAACTCTGAAACTAATTTTGAAAAAAGGCAATGGCAATTGATGCTACTGCCTTTTTTTATTTGTCAAAAAATACTTATAGCGGTTCCCATTCAGATGCAGTACAACATCATATCGGAAGGTGTAGGGGCACGGCACTGCCGTGCCCTTACGATGTACCTCACGCTTGTGGAGAAATGCTATAATCCAGTATTTATGTAAAAAATACTACTATAAGTCTGCAATTTATTTCTGTAAAAAACCACTTAAAACATTGCAATATTGCCGCTAATTGCCGCTTATTACCGTTTAAATGTATACTTTTTTCATTGAGAGATTTATAGATCGCAGAGGTAAGCAACCATGAGTCAAACTCCTATAAATAAAAGTCTGGTTAAAAATGTATGCAAACATAAGGCTGGTGATAGCTGGAAAGAAGGCTGTTGTGGAGAAGATTTCTTAGCAAAGAATTATTTTGGAAATCTTGACGAGCAAGAGAATGACAGTACAACATCTGTTAAACAGGTTGCAGTAACCGACAAATTGAAAATAATCCATTAATCCAGTAGAAAATCAAGTAATTTATACTACTTAAAACATACTTTTCTACTCTTCCATAAGTAGGTTGGCATTAATATTTACTGTTAAGACAATACAGAGGGCAAAAAAGAAAACTATTATTAGCCCTTGATATTTGTTCCGCTACTTTAATTTTGCCTATCTACTTAATTAGCTTGATATCAAGTAGTAAATACTTTTCAGTCTTTAGGATTAAGATATTTTTTAATTAATTAGGCAAAAAGATAGAAGACTTAGTGCTAGAAAAACAAGCGTAAAAAATGAGTCTAAAAATTAGTAACTTAGGGCACTAAAATTCCGTTAATTTCACCATATTGCCTGCTAATGCACTTCTGGAATGCCGATATGGTCTGTAATACTATATTTAAGGCAGAAAAATGGCCTAGAAACCCAGAGGCTTGCTAGACCAAAACCTTTATTATCTAATCTCAGGTTATCATACTTCCTAAAGTATGATGCAGAGTTTCCTCTGGGTTTTGACTTGAAGTCTTGAAGAGGAAATCACAATGCTAAAAAATCAAGAACAGTCAGTTAATCCTAGTACTTCTATAGATTGTTGTGTGTCAACGCCTGTAACAATAAAGCCTACAGACGAATTACCACCTGATAGTGTAGTCAGCTTCATCATTGCTAGTGCCATTTTATTGCGAGCAGTGACTGGACTAATTCAGGTTTTGCTTCCTGCAATGCAGCAAAAAGCTGGTAAACATTAAAGCAACAAATCAATAGTCAAAGATTCTAAATTCTAGACTACTACCCCTGGCAAAAAGCTGGGGGTTTCTTAATCTCAATACACTTTAACCCAAAAATTTAAAACCATTTAGCGGCAATAAGCGGTAATCAACGGCAATTTGACATAAAGAACACTTTTTAGCTTTATCATAGAAGATTAGTCACTGTTTAAACTTACCCTGAATTATTGAATTTTTTGATAATGGATTAATTCTTATATAGCAAACCTAAATCATTCGCGAAAAACAAGATACCCTATTTCTCAAATCTGAATTTTTACAAATCAGATATGATTTTTATATAGCAACATAGTTGTACAAATATTAGCACCTTATAAGAGGTTATCAATGGCAGCAATTGAAGTTAATCAGCAAGTGTTTAACGAACTTAAACAGGCCTATAGCGAAAAATTTGGAGGTTCTCTCAAGGATCTCATGTCAAAGCTTGATTTGCAATCTCCATACCCCCTTGCTGAACATGAGCATTTGATTTCAGAGAGAACAATACGTAACTTTTTCAACACCTTACCTACACCCAAGACGCAGGAGAAAAATCTGAACTACTTATGCACTGTTTTACTAAAAGAATGTACAAGTTATCAACAAGCAGTAAAAAAATTTGCTCCTGGAACTGCATCTAGATTTGTACAACAAAGCTGGTTAGATTCTTATCTAGAGCATCTAATCAAAGAATGTAACACTGTCAAAGTATTATCCATGAGAGAACCTATTTCTTTGGACGATATTTTTATCAAGGTAAATATTATTGAAAGTATCAAAGGACAACGAGCAAAAAGTATACAAGAATTAGAAGATAATAGTCTAGATTGTAACAGATTTGGTCAGATAGTCCACCAAAAAGGGGTTCCAGGTCTAGACGTAGTAAAAAAACACCAAAGGCTGATGATATGGGGGATGGCAGGAGCAGGTAAAACTACTTTTTTAAAGTATATAGCCATGCATGGTTTTACCGAACAGGAGGATACATCAGAAAAACCTTTGCCCTTTTTTATATCGCTGAAAAAATTTGCAGAATCTGAAAACAGACAAAGCTTATTTAATTGTATTCTTCAAGAGTTTGCTCAATGGATTCCCGAACAATTAAAACATATTCGGAGCGATGTAGACCAATTAATCATAGACTACTTGGACAAGGGTAAATGCTTGATTTTATTAGATGGCTTAGATGAAGTTTTAGCTAGAGATACTGATGATGTACATAAAAGTATCGAGGATTTCAATAAAAGGTATAGTAAAAATTATATGATTATTACTTGTCGTCATGCAGCTTGTGAATATAATTTTCAAAAATTCGTAGAAGTAGAGATAGCAGATTTTGACGATCAAGAAATAGAAGCTTTTATAAATAAATGGTTTAGCAAAAGCCCAAATCAGGATAAATTAGAAAATTTTTTGCGGAGGTTAAATGAAAATCCATCTATCAAACAATTAGCAAAAAATCCATTATTACTAACTCTGTTATGTTTGGTTGCTGGGGATGATTATGATTTACCTATAAATAGATATCAGCTATATCAAGACGCAGTAGAAGTACTATTAAAAAGGTGGGATACTAGTCGTAAAATACAACATGACACAACTTCGTCATACAAACTATCACGTCATCTAAAAATTAATATCTTAGGAGAAATAGCATATGATGCTTTTATCCAAAAACCACAAAAATACCTATGGCATAAGTTTGAGTTAGGAGCAAAAATTAGTAAATATATTGAAAATATTGATGGATTTGAACCTCATAAATTGCATGATGATAGCCAATTATTTTTGAAATCTCTTGAGATGCATCATGGTCTTATTGCTGAGCAAGCTCAAGGAATTTATGCTTTCTCGCATTTAACTTTTCAGGAGTATTTTACCGCTCAATATATATATGAAAGCCGTGTTCCTGGTCTTTTAAACCAGATTTTAAAACAACATTTAACAGATTCTCATTGGCGAGAAGTATTTGTAATTCTTGCTTGTCGATTTCCCAAGGCTGATGCTGACGATTTTATAAAATTAATTTTTTACTATGCAAATGAACTAGTTAAAAGTGATGAATTACAAAAAATGCTGAAATGGCTATATAAACTAACAACAAAGACATTAGAGCTTTCATCTAGTTCGTGGAGAGCTTTGTACTTAACGATAGATCTAGATACAGACTTATATATTAATAATGAAATAAATATAGACCGTAATACAGCCGAAAGCCTTTCTATCAAGCTGAGAGAGATTAACACAAAATACAACAAAATCATACATAGAAATTATAAAGACTTAGTTACAAAAAACTTGTCAGTTATCCATAATTTTGCTAGTGATAAGGCATCTAATAAAAGTTGGAAAATTTACGAATCTAGTAAGTTTATTCAAAACCGTTTAGAGGTTGATGAGAATTTTACCCTTGAGTCTAAATTACAGGAAACGATTAATATCGCCACAGAAAATAGTAATGTTAATTTAGCAGATGCCTTAAAATTTTTACAATCTCGTCAACCTTCCAATAGGAATTCAACCTCAGAATGGCAACAGTGGGCAGATGACTTACAAAATGTAATGCTTGAACAGCTAGATATTGGTTATGATGTGCAATTTTCAGAAGAGGATACCAAAGCTCTAGATAACTACCTTTATGTCAGTAATCTTTTGTTGGATTGCATTCAAGAAAGTCGCTACACTATTAAAGGTTTGCGAGAAGAACTGATTGATAATTTACTCTTGCCAAAAGAGCAGATTCCACCACATCTGTTCGGAGATGGAGTTAGCAATGTTCTTGCACAGGACTAATTTAACGTGAATTCGATGAAGTTATTAACAAAAAAGTATCGATCGCAGTCACATTCTTGTTATCAATATTTCGTGTGCCCGCTCAATATTTTTCCGCACAGATTGAGCTGAAGTATCCAAAGCTTCTCTTTCTTCATCGGTGAGATTTAATTCCAACACACTCTCAATTCCACCGCATCCTAACCGACAAGGAACACCAATCACAACATCTTCTAAACCATATTCACCTTGCAGATAAGCCGCCACTGGCAACAACCGCGATTGATTTAATAAAATCGATTCCACCATCACACTAGTAGCCGATGCAGGAGCAAAAAACGCGCCACCCGTCTGCATTAATTCCACAATTTCAGCACCACCGTTGCGAGTTCTTTCTACCAAACGTGCAATTGTGGCTGCATCCAGCAATTCAGTAATGGGAATGCCGTTAACAGTCGCATAACGAGACAAAGGCACCATTAAATCACCGTGGCTGCCCAATACCATTGCTTTGACATCGGCGGGTAAAACTCCCAATTCTAAGGCAATAAAGGTTTCAAAACGGGCAGAATCTAACACACCAGCCATACCCATAATCCGAGTGCGTGGTAAACCAGTAGCTTGCCAAGCTAAATAAGTCATCACATCCAAAGGATTGGTAACGACAATAAAAATGGCATTGGGAGAGTGAGCGATCGCATTCGTTGCCGCTTCGACTACAATCTTGGCATTAGTTTTCAGCAAATCATCCCGACTCATACCTGTTTTTCGGGGGATTCCTGCGGTAATCACCACAATTTGCGAACCAGATGTATCAGCATAATTATTTGTGCCAATAATCTGACGATTATGTAATTCAATTCCCCTAGCCTCAACCAAATCCAGTGCTAGACCTTGGGGCATTCCCGCGATAATATCTAGCAAAACCACATCTGCCAGGTTTTTCTCTGCAATGCGTTGGGCTAAAGTACTGCCAACCCTACCTGCACCAACAATGGTGACACGAGGTAAATTACACACAATTGGAGAGTTAGAAGAAAAAGACATAAATGAAAGTGGAATTTTTTTCAAAAATAATTCAGAATCCAGGAGACAGAATGAATGCTCAATTCTGACTCCTGAATTCTCAATTCTGAATTCTTATTTAAACTCTTCTAGTTGATCTACACGTAACCAAATATTTGGTGTTGGTACTTTCCCAAACTTAACAAGTGCATAATCACCTTTGAGGTCTACAATTTCGCCCTTAGAGTCAAATAAATAGGAAGGAAAGCGACTATCACTAGCTTTTGCTTCCAGACTGTTCTCCAGTTTCTCGCGGATAGCGCGAACCATATCGCCTTTTTTGACTGCCATGAATTCCCCTCTCAAATTTGTAACTTGCTTTATCTGCATTCTAAGAGAGTTAGAACTCACAAGTTGCAAGTTAGGTCTAAAAACTCTAAACCCCCGACTCCTAACTCCTAATACCGTTTAATTTTAAGGTTGATACAAATACCTTGGTAGGGGCGCACAGCTGTCATTGGTGTCAACTTAAGCTTAAACGCTTGTCCCACATACGCTTTACCCCCCTTAATCCCCCCTTGGAAAGGGGGGAAAAAGAAATAGTTCCCTCCCCTTTACAAGGGGAGGGTTAGGGTGGGGTAACGGGGTGATTAAGCGTAAGTGAATGAACTCAATATCAGGTCTTCACAAGGGTTTCACTTAAGTTGACACCAATGCACAGCTGTGCGCCCCTACGGTAAATCTATATGTATCAGAATTTTCGTGAAATGGTATAACCCCCACTCCCCACTCCCCATTCCCTACATCCTTTGACACTGAGGACAAAAGTGACTCGATCGCCCAGCAAGCCTAATCCGCATAATTGGTGTACCACAAACTCGACAGGGTTCTCCAGCGCGGTTATAAACCCAGGCTACCCCCCCATAGTTGCCATTGACACCCTTAACATTGAGAAAATTACTAAAAGTCGTACCACCAGCCTCAATGCTGGTTTCTAACACTTGAATTATCGCTGTTCGTAAATCCTCGATTTGCTTTAGCTGCAAATCGGTACACAACGTCTCAGGTAAAATTCCACTCTTAAATAGGGCTTCATCAGCGTAAATATTACCTAATCCCGCCACCACTGACTGATCCAGTAGCGCAGTCTTAATGGGACGGCGGCGCTTTTGGAGTTTACCTGCTAGATACTCAACGGTGAATTCAGGTGAAAATGGGTCTGCTGCCAACTTTGCCAAACCCGTTATGACACTTTCTACAGGAACACCAGGCGGAACCCACCACATTTGGCCGAAGGTACGCTGATCCACAAAGCGTAATTCTTGGCGATCGCCAAAAAATAATCTGACTCGCGTGTGCTTGTGTAATGGTTCATCTCCATGCACCCACAGTAGTTGACCGGTCATTCGCAGATGAACCCCTAGCCAACTGGTTGAGGAGTGGGAGTGTGGGGCAGATGAGGGAGATGAGGGGGTGAATTCAGCTAGCAGATATTTGCCGCGACGATGCCAAATGGCGATCGCATTGTTTTTAATTCCATCAATAAACTCACCAACAGAAAACGGGTAGGCGATGGTGCGATCGAGCAACACATCTCCACCCGTAATTTTTTGGTTGAGGGTCAATTGATTTAGACCCCTCCGGACTGTTTCAACTTCAGGCAGTTCAGGCATTCAAGCTGATTAAGCAAGCAAATTTTAGTATATTTGGGGACTAAGCAACTCAGAGATGACGTAGTGTGTAGACACCCGTAGGTGGCTAAAACCATACTACTGAGGAGAAACCGTAAATACCCGCAGGGCGGCTTCTCATAGATTAAGGTAGGCTAAGAGCAAGGATGAAAGAACTGAAAGTTTCATATTTCAGACTTCATACTTGAGACTTCCCTTCATCATCCCATTAAACAGTCCCCTTGTGGGTTTGCTGCTTATTTTTTAGCCTTAGCCTTTGGTGCTTCGACTTCTAATAGCTCGTCTGCGGCAAAGTTGTTGGTATTGATACCAGAGTAATTTACCTTTTCAAAACGGACAATTACTGGGTATTTGATGCCGCTTTGATCGACAGAAGCCACAGTTCCTACATCTTGAAACCAGTAGGATTCAGGGCGGAGAACACGTACTTTAGAGCCACGTTGAACCATGATTAATTTCCCTTTTAGTTATCAATTGCCAATTTAGAGGGCTAATTGATTTCACTCTACAACCTGAAGGTCGCAGCAAGAGGCTTTGTTAAGTTATTTGTCTGAATTGGGTGTAGGGTATGGGGCATGAGAAGCAGAGGGGCGGGGTGCGGGGGGCAGAGGGGAAAACTCTTCTCCCTTGCTCCCTGCTCCCTTGCTTCTTCCCCACTCCTCACCATATGCCAAATCTCAAAGAGTGCTAAACCCTTATTGACAAAGTTCTCGTTATCATGTACCTTCGTTCGCAAACAGTACTTTTGCATCACCTTATGTTTTACTCAATACGAATACACTTCCCTCGTTACCTCTACCGATTCGCAAATCGTTATCTATATAAGTAATATCTAACCAGCCTTGCTGTTGATTGTTGTTTATAGCAACATCAATCCCCGGAAATTTTCTACCTGCTTCAATTTGTTGGATAAAAGTTACCGGAGAATTGTATTCTATTAAACGTTGTAAGCCGATAATAGACCGCTCAAATTTTACTTGGACACGTTGGGATGAAACTGGCTCAAATTTGGCAGCTACGCTGACTAATCCTTCTAGATAAGGTAAGCCGTAAATCTCTGCTATGTTGTAAACGCTGGTAGTTTCTACCCGGATACACTGATAGATTTGACCTAGTTTGCACAAAGGTAGACGATCTAAGTTTAAAAGAGCCTTGCTAGTGGTGTATAGTAATCGCCAATTGCCATTTAGCAAGTCGTTAGCTTCCACCGGACGTGGTGTAGGATTAAAGCCTTCTAAGTTGGCGATCGCTGCTAAGATAGCCTGTTTCTGTACTTGGGTCGCCAATAGACCCCGATTTGTACCAGCGATGGCATCGATAAGAGCCGCTTTTCCAATCATTGTCTGTGACCTCAAAAATCACTCACTTTTCATCAGCATAAACAAGTTATTCATAACCTATGTGTAAAACCAAAAAAATTACTAATAACGACTTGACCTAGACCATCAGCGTATTAAATAAAAAATTTCTATCTGAATGCGGATTTCTCGACTCAAGGGTTGAAAGGATAACTAAATTAATCCGTGTCGAGTGATAGACTCTAATTGTCAACTTACGTAAACCTTTTCTTCTCTTCGTCGATATGTTGAACTCTCCATTACGTGAAGAACCCCGTAATCAACGAGCTGGTGTAATCCCCCTAAAGCAAGAATCCTCGCTCCTAGATTGGTTACAAACTAACGGTCGTATCATTGCGCGTGACGTTCACGAACCGGATTTTCAAGATGATGAGGAAGAAATAGACTCCCTAATGGGCGTAGAAGATGGAATTGTCGATTACGACCTTGATGATGACGACGATATAGGAATTGCTGAAGATTAGTCTTTTATCTTTAGAAACTTGGCGATCTGCCTAGTTTCTGGTATTTAGTTTTATAAGTGTGGAGTGAAGGGAAACTTCTGTGGACGCTAAATTATCTCCTGAGCAAGGATTAAACATTTCTGGAATCGCTCTAGCCTCTTTATTAGCCGTGGGGTTAGGCACAACTGCATTTTTCTTGGATTGGATGGCGAATCGGTCACCCTGGCAAGCGATGTCGCTAACCCTGCCACTATTATTGTGTGCCCTGGCTTCAGGTATCATGGGTTATCTAGT
The DNA here is from genome assembly GCF_015207005.2 of Desmonostoc muscorum LEGE 12446. Taxonomy (GTDB): domain Bacteria; phylum Cyanobacteriota; class Cyanobacteriia; order Cyanobacteriales; family Nostocaceae; genus Nostoc; species Nostoc muscorum. Next base: position 4,915,569 of record NZ_JADEXS020000001.1, on the reverse strand, counting down.
AATACCTGTACTACAAGCGCTCAAAACTGGACAAATAATCCGCGAAGATGGGCCCCAAGCTCATCTCAAAAAGGCAGGGACTCCCACAATGGGCGGCATATTTTTTGTACCTGTAGCTGTGATACTAGCCTGCGTATTGTCCAACTTCGCCACAGAGGTGCTTGCAGTTTCAGCGTTAACAATCAGCTACGGATTGATTGGCTGGCTCGACGATTGGCAAATTCTCCGCCGGAAGTCAAATAAAGGTATATCTCCCCGGATGAAACTGGCTTTACAGGTAGGTTTTGCCGTGGTGTTTTGTGTATGGCTGATGTTTAATCAACCTTCTAATATTACAAGTATAGCTTTGCCTTGGGTTAGCTTTACACTACCCTTAGGGTTCCTATTCTGGCCTCTGGCAGGTTTTGTGCTAGTTGCAGAAAGTAACGCTACTAATTTAACTGATGGTATTGATGGCTTGGCAGGCGGAACAGTAGCGATCGCACTTTTAGCCTTAGCTGCCCTAATCGCACCTACAGCACCGGGTTTGATGGTATTCTGTGCTGCTTTAAGTGGCGGTTGCTTAGGTTTCTTAGCCCATAACCGGAACCCAGCCCGCGTTTTCATGGGAGATACTGGTTCTCTGGCACTGGGAGGAGCTTTAGCTGCTGTGGCCTTGTTGACAAACACCTTAGTAGCACTGTTCATCCTTAGCGGTATCTTCTTCGTAGAAACTCTGTCTGTGATGGCACAGGTAAGTTACTACAAAGCCACTAAAGGCCCTGATGGCAAAGGCAAGCGCCTTTTCAAAATGGCACCCCTACACCACCACTTAGAACTCACAGGCTGGTCAGAATTGCAACTAGTTGGAGTGTTTTATATCATCGCTGCAATTTTAGCTGCTGTTTGTTTAGCGATCGCACCTTTCTAAAAATTGTTGAAAAACTGATTTAAGAAAAACCACCCTCGAAGCTTCGGGGGTTATTTTTTATTTATTTGAATAACAATCTACAATAGACTTGTTGCATAAATATGAATTTGTATCACGCAGAGGCGCAGAGGCAAGGCAGCGCGGTCTTGGGGGTTTCCCCATGAGCGACTGCCGCGCAGAGAAGAGAACGCAAAGAAGGACTTTTGCAAGAGGTCTAATCTTACCGAAGCACAGGTAAGAGAAGCTCTAAGTTTTTATGCAGTAAATAAAGAGCAGATTGACGGGGCGATCGCTTCTGAGCAATCCTTAGAAATTGCTAATGGTTAAACTTAAGCCGATGGCGTTAGATATTTTGAAATAGCTGAATTGCTGATGCGATCGCTCCATTCTAAAAATTGTTGAAAAACTAATTTAAAAAAACCCCTCGAAGCTTCGGGGGTTTTTTTTATTTGGAATCTGCATTACTCCACAGAACCCCAAAACCAGTTGCCTACAGCACCGGGTTCCTTTTCACTTAGAAATTCTCTCTTAGCAGAAACAAACTCTTCTTTAGAGAGGATGCCGTCTTGATCGATATCAAGCTTGGAGAAAACAAAAGCTGATTTTTCAGCATCTAAGTCAAACACACTGAAAAAGAGACGATGCTCTTGTTGTGATATCTGACCATCACCGTCTAAATCAACAATGTCAAACACAGTCTCTATTAAAGGGTCATTGTAATCTGGATTTGAAACGGCTTTCTCTATGCCCTGACAAAATTCTTCGGGACTTACCTTACCATCTCCATCCAAATCCGCTTTAGACCAAAAATTTTCCCAAACATCAAGCCACTTAAACAACAAATCTTTGTGAATCTCTGAACCAAGGTCTGCACCACGGATGTTGGCGAACCTCTGAGCAAAAATCTCAGCATCTTCTTTCCCAATGAAGCCTGAATTATCAGCATCCAGACAGTAAAAGTGATGCAGTAACTTTTTTCTATGATATTCGCTTAACAATGCTTTTCTCTTTTGCTTACCAAACGTACTTAACATTACCACAATAGTACGTAGTCGATAACCACAATCACAAATATGGATTGAACCCGGATTTCTCACAAACCCAGAAAAAAGAGTTAGAGGTTGTTTGAAAAGTATTTCGCTGTGATTTTAGGTACTTTGAAATCCCCCCTAACCCAATACAGTTCAGTTAAGCCCAAAACCCTCATGTAGAGACGCGATTCATCACGTCTGAAAGACTTAAAAAGGGGGGAACCGGAGTTAAAGTCCCCCAATTTATCGGGGGATTTAGGGGGATCTAGAACGTTTTGCTACCAAGAAGAGGACTTTTCAAACATCCTCTAAACTCTATTTCCGCATTTGACTTACTAGATGAGCCAGTTCAGGTAAAATCAGTTTTTCCATACCTAATCGCACGGCATTACTGGAACCAGGAAGCGAGAAGATTAGTTTATTTTGATAAATACCAGCTACAGCGCGAGAAGCGATCGCACGCGAACCAATTTCTTGATAACTTAAAAAACGAAATAACTCACCAAATCCCGGCAAGGTTTTCTCTAATAATTGCTCAATTGCATCATAGGTAGTATCTCTCGGTGCAATACCCGTACCACCATTGAAAATTACAGCATCCAAATTTGCACTTTTACCCAGATTTTCTATCTGCCCTTGAATCTGTGTTGGTTCATCTTTAATAATCGCATAGCCCCCTACAGCATAGTTGGCAGCAATGAGTAACTGCTGAATTAACTGACCACTTTTGTCTGTTTCGGGCGTGCGTGTATCGCTGACGGTAACCACGGCACAAGTTAGCGTAATTCCAGATGAGTCTGGGTGGGGTTGTTGCATCATGGGGAGGGGAGTGGGGAGATGAGGGGGATGAGGAGGATGAGGAGGATGAGGGGGATGAGGGAGTGAGGGATAAGAATTAATAACCAATGCCCAATGCCCCATGCCCCATGCCCTATGCCCTATTACTCATTTTTACTGAGTCCAAGACCGTTTTCATCGCCATATCGCTGCATGAAGCGCAGAAAGCGATCCCATTCTTCGGGAGATTTCATCAAGTAAACTGCTTCTAATGCTTCTGGTCTTCCGTTGACAAATTTAGCTTTAACTTCACGGGTGATGATTTCGCCTTCTTCGTCAATCAGGTACATCCCAGTGATGTCGTCGGTGCTGGCTTGGTCTAGAATCTTGGGATTTTCAAAAACAAATGTTGCCGTGCCAGTTTCACCACTGCGCCCTCGCGTCAAACGCACGTCTGGAACTACTTCTTCGTCAACACCTCTAGAAAACTGGATTTTCGCCATGATGAATGAATTTAAACTTTTGTGATCGTTAGTTTAATATTCTCTCATCAATTAGAACTCCACGGTCTAGAGGCGGCTGTGATTCATATTTTTATTAGTGTATGTACTTAATATGCTTCTTTTTCAACTACTAAAGTCACCGGACCATCGTTTTCGATTGTAACTTGCATCATTGCACCAAATTTACCAGTTTCCACGACCAAACCACTGGCTCTTAACTTGGTAACAAAACGATTATATAAATCTTCTGCTGATTGAGGAGCGGCTGAGCGATCAAAAGAAGGACGACGACCTTTGCGACAGTCACCATAAAGGGTAAACTGGCTTACTACCAACAACTCACCGCCAATTTCTTGTACGGATTTTTGCCAGCGTTCGTCCCCTTCTTCATCAGGAAACAGCCGCAATTCTAAGCACTTACGCACCATCCAGTCAAGTTCAGCATCAGTATCGCTACTGGCAATGCCTACAAGTAAGTTGAGTCCCCGCCCGATTTTACCGATGATTTCGCCATTAACGATAACTTGAGATGATTTAACTCGCTGGATGACAACACGCATAGGAAGTTAGGAGTTCAGGGGAGGAAATGCGATCGCTATTCTCTCATTTTCATCATTCAAAATCGATGCCAGAACCAATGAAGAGAGCAGGGGGAGCAGGGGGAGCAGGGGGATTAAACTAAGCCACCCACTTTCTTGTGGGGTTTCTACCTACCTTGAGATACAAGGATTTATTCGCGCCACTTGCGGGCGTTAGCGCAGCGGGACGTTCGCGGTAGCGTCTCGTAGAGAAGTCCGGTTTTGAACCTTTACTTTTTTCATAAAAAAGTATTCCCAGGCTGAACCTGGGAACAAGAACAAAATTTCAACTCCTAACTCTTGTACAGACGCGATTCATCGCGTCTCTCCTCCTAACTTTTATTTGCCAAACCCTTTACCGCGACTGGTAGAAGGTAAACAAATACAGTTTTCTATTTGAGTCGTTAAAGTTTCACGATCCAAATTTTGACCAATCAGCACTATTTGGTTTTTGGGTTGACCTTGCCAATCATCATCATCCAAGGTGAAGCGTTTACCACAGAGGTGGAAAATATGACGCTTCGGACTTTCATCAAACCACATAATCCCCTTTGCCCGGAAGATATTTGAGGGTAGCTGGTTGTCTAAGAAATACTGAAACTTTTTAATAGAAAAAGGCTTGTCACTCTGGAAAGATATGGAAGTAAAGCCATCATTTTCTAAATGGTCAGAGTGATGGTCATGGTGGTGTTCATGGTCATAATCGTGATGGTCATGACCGCATGTTGAGTGGTCATGATCGTGGTCATGGTCGTGATGGTGATGATCGTGATGATCGTGTTCATCCACCACTGTGTCAAAATATTTATCAGACTCAAACAGACCGACACTGAGAATTAAGGGAAGTGGCACTTGCGATCGCGAAGTACGGAGAATTCTCGCTCCTTCCTTAACTTCGTTAATTTTCCTCTCTAAATCAGTCAAAGTGGGTTCATCAACCAAATCGGCCTTGTTCAAGATAATCACATCTCCATAGGCAATCTGGCTGTATGCTGCTTGAGAATTGAATAAATCTAGACTGTAATTCGCCGCATCTACAACAGTGATAATTGAATCCAAGCGGGTTAAATCCCGCAATTCTGTGCCCAAAAATGTTAGGGCTACTGGTAGCGGATCTGCGAGTCCAGTTGTTTCTACTACTAAATAATCTAGATTTTCTTGGCGTTCTAAAACTTTGTAAACCGCATCGACTAAATCATTATTAATAGTGCAGCAAATGCAACCATTATTTAGTTCCACCATGTTCTCACCAGTGGAAACGATTAGCTCATTGTCGATACCAATTTCGCCAAACTCATTCACCAGAACAGCGGTCTTTAAACCCTGTTGATTGTTGAGGATATGATTAAGTAAAGTCGTTTTACCACTACCAAGGAAGCCCGTAATAATTGTTACTGGCATTCCTTGTTTAGGTGCATCCATTGCCTGAGATTCGGAAGTAGCTGCTGATTGCATAGCGCTGTTATCAAAAAAATCAAAAATAGTAATGTAGCGCAGATAGTCCAGAAAACACTAGCATAGGGATGCTGGACTGTCATCCCAGTTGCTTACTTTATTATTATCTCTCTATTTCAGCATTAGTTGATTATGACCCTAACCCTTTACAATACCCTCACCCGTCGTCAAGAACCGTTTGAAACAGTCGAACCAGGCAAGGTTAAGATGTATTACTGCGGCGTGACGGTATATGATTATTGCCATTTGGGTCATGCCAGAGCTTGCATCGTTTGGGACGTAGTACGTCGATACCTCCAGTTTATCGGCTATGAAGTACGTTATATTCAAAATTTTACTGACATTGATGACAAAATTCTCAATCGAGCCTGTGTTGAGCATTCATCAATGGAGGCTGTGGCCGATCGCTTTATCAAAGCATATTTTGAGGACATGGCACGGCTAGGAATCAAAGAAGCCGATGAATATCCCCGTGCAACTCACACGATGAATGGAATTTTGCGGTTAATTCACGATCTAGAGAACAAAGGCTTTGCTTACCCTGCTGACGGCGATGTGTATTATGCAGTGCGGCAGTTTTCCGAGTACGGCAAACTTTCGGGACGCAAGTTAGAAGATATGCAAGCCGGAGCTAGCGATCGCGTCAAGGTCGAAGATCCAGAATATCAGAAAAAGAAAGACCCTTTTGATTTTGCCCTGTGGAAAGCAGCAAAACCGGGAGAACCAGCTTGGGAATCACCTTGGGGTGCAGGGCGTCCGGGGTGGCATATAGAATGCTCGGCAATGGTACGCGATCGCTTGGGTGATACCATAGATATTCATGCTGGCGGTGCTGACTTAATTTTTCCCCACCACGAAAACGAAATTGCCCAATCCGAAGCTGTGACAGGAAAACCCCTAGCGCGTTACTGGTTGCATAACGGTATGGTGAAAGTGGATGGTGAAAAAATGTCCAAATCTTTGGGCAACTTTATCACCATTCGAGAATTGCTAGATCGAGGAGTTGACCCAATGGCGGTGCGCTTATTAGTGCTGACAGCTCAATATCGCACACCCATTGATTTTACCGACGAAGCGATCGCAGATAAAACAAACGCTTGGCATACTCTTAAAGACGGTTTACTCTTCGGTTACCAACACGGTAAACAATTAGCTTGGGAAGTAGAAAAGGGAGAAAATTCCCTAATCAAAAATCCAAAATTTAAAATCCAAAATTCATACATTGAGCGTTTCCAAGAACTTGTCAATGATGACTTTAATTTTCCTGGTGGGTTAACAGTGCTGTTTGAATTGGCCAAAGAACTGCACCGTGAAGGAAATATTCTTGTGCATCAAGGAAAAACCGAAACGCCACCAGATGAGTTACAACGCCAATGGCAAACACTCGTCACATTGGCTGGAGTATTGGGTTTAGAAGCCAAGCCAGAAGTAGAAACTTCGACAACACAAGGTTTAAGCGATGCGGAAATTGAGGTGAAAATTCAGCAAAGACAAGCAGCACGTCAAGCCAAGAATTTTGCCGAAAGCGATCGCATTCGTAACGAACTGCAAGCACAAGGTATTACGCTAATTGATAGCCGTGATGGCACACGTTGGCATCGGAATTAAGAGGGATTGGGGACTAGGGACTGGGAATTAGGGACTAGAGAAAAGTTTTCTCAATGCCCAGTACCCAATCCCCAATCCCCAATACCTAATCCCCATTCCCCATTCCCCTAAATTATGTGGTCTGAACTCAAAAAAGCGATCGCTAGTTTCGATATTCCTGCTGATTGGATTGGTATCAGAGCCGTCAAGGAAACTTCCACCAATCGTCTAGTCCGTGACGGCTTACCCCAAGTCAACGGCAAATCCTTCACCGTAGGAGCAATGCTGGAAGTTTTGGTCAATGGCTGTTTGGGTTATGCAGCCACTAACTCCCTAGAACTGCCCTCCCTACAAGCCGCTGCCCAAACAGCCTATAAACAGGCACTAGCAGCCAGTGAATGGTGGATACATCCCTTCCGTGAAAGTGAGCGCCCCAAAGTCGTTGGTGAATATAAATCTCCATTTATTGAACCATTGGACGCTTTAAGTCCCGGAGAAATCAACGATTTACTGGTTCGTATCTGCCAAACCCTGAAAGTTGACGACAAAATTGTGCAAACCATCGCCACCGCCAACACAACCGAGAAGGAGTCTTGGTTTATCAGCAGCAATGGCTCAGAAGTGTATCAAAAGTTTATATCCATAGGCACTCATTACGGAGCCACAGCCCAAGATGGGTCAATTGTACAGCAACGCAGCCATAACGGCTCCCAAGCAAACTGTTATCAAGGCGGACTAGAACTTTTAAAACAAGAAAATTTATGGCATTGGGTACGGCAAATTGGCGAACAAGCAATAGAACTCTTAACAGCAGAAGAATGCCCAACCACCCGTACCAATTTAGTCTTAGCCCCAGATCAAATGATGCTGCAAATCCATGAAAGTATCGGGCATCCCCTAGAAATTGACCGAATTTTGGGAGATGAACGGAACTATGCTGGGGGCAGCTTTGTTAACACAAGTGATTTTGGCAAACTAGTATATGGTTCGCCATTGATGAATATTACTTTTGATCCCACCGTACCTGGTGAATTTGCCAGCTATGGCTTTGATGATACGGGTGCTGTAGCAACACGGGAGTATCTAATCAAAGAAGGCGTACTCCAACGCGGTTTGGGCAGCCTGGAGAGTCAAGCTAGAGCAGGTGTACCTGGGGTAGCCTGTGCCCGTGCTTCCTCGTGGAATCGACCAGCGATCGATCGCATGGCTAACTTGAATTTAGAGCCTCTAAACGCTAGTTTTGAAGACATGATTGCTGGCATAGAACATGGCGTTTACATGGAATCTAATCGTTCTTGGTCAATCGATGATCGCCGCTATAAATTCCAATTTGGTTGCGAATACGCCAAATTAATTGAAAACGGTAAATTTACCAAAACCCTCCGCAATCCCAACTATCGCGCCACAACACCAGAGTTTTGGCATAGCTTAATTAAAGTAGGAAATGCCGACAACTGGCAAATGTACGGTACTCCGTATTGTGGCAAAGGAGAACCAAATCAAGCTATTTGGGTGGGACATGGTTCACCTGTTTGTGTATTTGCTAATGTCGAAGTTTTTGGTGGAGGAACTTGAAAAAGTGCTGAGTTAAGAGTTAAGAGTTATTCTCCCCATCTCCCCATCTCCCTATTCTCTATTAATAGTTAATATCCATGAAAATTGAGGAATTATCTGCATTAGAAGTCAGCTTTAATCAACTGATTGAAACTCTGCTGATCAAAAAAGCAGAAAACGAAGAGTTTACTGTGAAACTCAGCAGTGAACGCAGTCAATTTACTCGTTTAAATCGTGCCAAAGTCCGACAAACGGGTTACGTTGCTGATGGTTGGATTGAACTAACTTTGATGAAAGATCAGCGAAGTAGTTTTCGGCTATTTCCCTTTACTGGAAATTGGGATAGGGACTGGGAGTTAGCCTATATTGCTTTGCAGGAACTACGAGATGAACTGGTTTTATTACCCATCGATGCCTATCTAGTTTTGCCATCAGGAAATAATACCAGCCGAGAAATACATTCTGGAAATTTATTGCCAGAAGAGGCGGTAGTACCAAATCTACTAGAACTAGTTGCCGAATTAGATTTTACTGGTATATATGCTGGGGGAGTTGTAGTTAAAGCTTATGGTGATTCCAGCGGTCAAAAACACTGGTTTGCTACTGATACTTTTACCTTAGATTATTCTCTATTTATTACATCTGGACAAGCAGTTAAAGGTACATTTGCAGGTAGTGATTGGGATAAAACTGCATATATAGCCAAAATCAACGAAGCTAAAAAGCAACTAGAACTACTTTCTCGTCCAGCCAAAGAATTACCACGAGGACAGTACAAAACTTATTTTGCACCGGCTGCTGTTGCAGATTTATTAATGATGCTTTCTTGGGGATCTGTAAGCGAAGCTGATATCCAACAAGGAAATAGTGCTTTAGCTGCTTTATGGCGTCAAGAAAAACAACTGTCTCCAAAATTTAGTTTTAAAGAAAACTTTCAACGGGGATTAGTACCTCGATTTAATGAATTAGGAGAAATAGCAGCACTGGAGTTACCTGTAATCGAAAAAGGATACTTGGTAAATACTCTGGTGAATTCTCGTACTGCGAAAGAATATGGAAAAATTGCCAATGGTGCCAACGGTTCAGAGACATTACGTGCGCCGGAAGTCAGTCCCGGTAGTATAGTATTTGATCGGATTCTTCCAAGTTTAGATACAGGATTATATGTATCAAACTTGCATTACTTGAATTGGAGCGATCGCCAAACTGGTAGAATCACAGGTATGACGCGTTACGCTTGTTTTTGGGTAGAAAACGGAGAAATTATCGCCCCCATCGAAAACTTGCGTTTTGACGAAAGTCTCTATCGCTTTTGGGGAGAGAATCTCATAGATTTGACCACTTTTCAAGAATTTATTCCCGAAGTCGGAACATATGAAAGTCGTCAACTAGGAGGTAGTTTGGTTCCCGGTATGTTGGTCGAAGATTTTACCTACACCCTGTAAAAGGGACTGGGGATTGGGGGCTGGGGACTGGGGGAGATGAAGGAGATGAGGGAGATGAGGAAGATAAGGGAGATGAGGGAGATTATAAAAAACCTTCCCAATCCCCAATCCCCAATCCCCAATCCCCAATCCCCAATCCCTAAAGTTGCCATAGGCATTTGCTCTATAGAACCCATTTGACATCTTGTGAGGTTTTGAATTAAGGTACTCCTCAGCATCTAAAATCCAATACTAATGGCGTATTCCAGCAACCTCACTGATGCAGAATGGGAAATTTTTGAACCCTTATTGCAAGAGATATTACCGACTAAGAAGCAGACTCGACCGACCAACTGGCCAAAGCGAGATATCTTCAATGGAATTCTCTATCAACTAAAAAATGGATGCAATTGGCAAGACTTACCTAAAGACCTCCCCCCTTATTCCACTGTATATTGGCACTACAAACAGTGGCGAGCAGCCGGGGTATTTGAGGAACTGATGAGTGTCTTACATGGACAAGTGCGTGAACAGGTAAAAAAAAAACCGCACTGGACGACATTGATCATCATTGACTCCCAAGCAGTGAAAAATACCTGCAACGCCAGTGTGGAGTCGAAAGGTTTTTGCTTCTACAAAGCCACCAACGGTATTAAAAGGCATTTGGCTATTGACACCCTTGGGTTTCCCTTTTTTACGCTCTGTACTCGCGCCAATGTCTCGGATGATGCCGGATTAATTGAGATGTTTACTCTCAACATCGACTACTTCAAGTCAAAACCTATCGATATTCCCAAGATTACTATCCTGCTAGATCATGGGTATCACCCAGAATATTTGACTCAGGAGTTAGAGCGAATTTACCCAGAGATCATGACCAAAATTCAGTTTCAACTTTCTACGAAACCCTCAAAACAAGAGAAAGCGGCACAAGGAAAATCTGGATTTGTTCCGGCAATAGCTAGATGGGTGATCGAACGCTCCAATGCTTGGATGGAGCGCTGTAAAATTCTGGTTAAGAACTTTGAACGAACCCTGGTTAGTGCCACTGCCAAACTCAATATCTGCTTCATCAGGCTAATGATTAAGAGGCTTGCAGCACCTTCTTAGATGTCAAATGGGTTCTATATCTGCTAATAATAGAGAAGTAGGTTTTTTCAGGAATTGCGATGATTAGTCCGCAGCAGGTTGAGGCAATAATCAAGGCGGAACTGCCAGACGCCCAGGTTCAGGTGCAAGACTTGACTGGTGGCAATGACCACTATCAGGTGACAGTAGTTTCATCGCACTTTGCAGGTAAAGGACTAGTGCAACAGCACCAACTCATTTATGGTGCGTTGCAAGAAGCTATATCAAGTCAAGCGATTCACGCTTTGTCTCTAAAAACATATACTCCCGAAGCTTGGCAAGCAACATCAGCTTCGTAAATATAAGGTTAGGAGTAGAGACGCAATTAATCGCGTCTGTACAAGGCGATTAATCGCATCTGTACAGCAGTTAGGAGTGATACATTTTTTACTGTTTACTCCTAGTCCCTGATTGTTCAATACAACATAGGAAACATAAATACCATGACACCAGAACTCAAAGAGAAAATTGATAAATTGGTACAAGAGAACAAGATTTTAGTTTTCATTAAGGGAACCAAATTAATGCCCCAATGCGGTTTCTCCAACAATGTTGTGCAAATTCTGAATAGTTTGGGAGTTCCTTTCAAGGATATTAACGTTTTAGCAGACGATGAAATCCGTCAGGCAATTAAAGAGTACTCCAACTGGCAGACATTTCCCCAAGTGTATATCGATGGTGAATTCGTCGGCGGTTCAGACATTATGATTGAACTCTACCAACAAGGTGAATTGCAGCAAAAGGTAGAAGTAGCACTAGCTTCCTAAGGGCAGGGGGCAGGGGGCAGGGGGCAGGGGGAAAGACTGCTGTAACTGCTCCCCAGTCCCCAGTCCCCAGTCCCCAGTCCCCAGTCCCCACTGCCCAGTTCTAAAAACCAAAAATCCCCTCAGTCGCATTGGCAAGACCAATACAAGGCTGAGGGGATAAATTTTATCAATACAATATCTCCAAAATCTCACACCACTACAACCCGTTGACCAATACAAATAATATGCTATAATTATCTGCGTTGATTTACGGTTACTATCAATGACCAAGCAAATGGTATTAGTAGTAATCGGGCTGCGGCTGTGGTTGCGGCACTGCAAAATTTGATGCATCGTACAAGTAGCGGCTGGCTTCCTCTTCTAAGCGATGAATCAGAAAAGGTTCAATGGTGTTACCATGTCGCAGTGCGGCTAAATATCCATCCAAATACATCCGCATATCATCCATACGATAACCGCGATTCCATAACTCGACGAAGGCGTCAGTAAGTCTTTGGTAATAGCGGATGGTTTGTGTGTCTTGGAGCATAACTGCTGTATTAATGTCTTTGGAATGAGAATTGTAAATGATTCACGCTCAAATGTGAAGTGTAATTTCACTTTGGCATCAACTAAAAGTAAACATATATTCTTCGGGTAGCACTCTCCTAGTAGCTACAAACTACTTCAATCCTATTCCAGAAAACACCGATTATACTTATCTGCTAAGCTATCTTCATGATTTTGTCTGCCAGCAGGGGGATTTTATTAGTGCTATATTCATGGATGTAAGCGCTAATTTTTTCATGAAAAAGAAATTTTCCCTCAGGCTGGAAAGCTTTTTTGGTAAGGATTAATTGCTTGGGTTATGGTTTGCGGATATTATGACCATCTAAAAAGAGAATATTAAGCTACAGGAACTTTTGATAAGTCCAACAGCGCTTTTTATAAGTTTAACAAAAATTTAAGAATATTTCTAATCCCCTTTCGGAAAGGAAAAATTAAAGATATTGCCACCTTTTTTATGAGGAAATGTAAAGCTAATAGCAGTTGAAGTAACAAAGGCTACAAAACCTTAGACATGGGCTTGTTACTTTGAAAGTCATCAACGCTAAGGGGTCTTGCCACCGTGGGTTCGGTTTGTATAGAAATCATTGAAGGGAATCCCCATCTAAGGTCGTTGCTAGGTTGGCACTTGCAACAACTGGAATACCGGGTGCATCAAGCTGCCAGTATTTATCAAGCAAGGGAAGTATTTTTAAGCCATCAACCAACACTTGTGGTTTTGGATGCAGATCTTCCTGATGGTGACGGTATTGAATTTTGCCGTTGGTTGCATCGTCAGCAACAGCCTTTAATCCTAATGCTATCTGCCCGCAATAGTGAAGCTGATATTGTTGCAGGTTTAAAGGCGGGTGCAGATGATTACCTGAGCAAACCTTTTGGGATGCAAGAGTTTTTGGCACGGGTAGAGGCACTGATTCGCCGTAAGCGCACACCGACTGCACCAGCATATTTGGATTATGGCACTTTGCAAATTGATTTAGTTCAGCGCCGTGTCCGCTTCCAGGGAGAGTTTATCGACTTAACGCCCCAGGAATTCAGTTTACTATACGTTTTAGCACAAGCCGGGGGAGTACCTCTGAGTAGGTCGGAATTACTGCGTCGTGCTTGGCCTGACGCCATCGATAACCCTCGTACCATTGATACTCACGTTTTATCGCTACGGAAAAAGGTTGAACTCGATCCCCGACAACCTAGCTTAATTCAAACTATCCGCAATGTAGGATACCGTTTTAACATGGAAATTTTGAACACTAATATTCCACAGTCACAAACAAAGTTAACTAGAGAGAGATTTAGTAATCAACGTTCAACACTTAGTAGTAGTCAAGTGTGATCGGGACTGGGGACTGGGGACTGGGGACTGGGGACTGGGGACTGGGGACTGGGGACTGGGGACTGGGGATTGGGAAAATTTATACCGAATACTTAATACCCAATACCCAATATCCATCCAAAATTTAAAATTCAAAATCGTCTTGATCTTTTGCTTTAATCAAGGTTTCTCGTAATTCAACCCAGTTTATTTCAGAGACACTTTGATTTAGCGATAAATGACCTTGCTGTAGGTGTAATAATCGAGTACAAAACATCTGAGCTAGATCTAGTTGATGATTTACCATCAAAATCGTGGTTTGATGGGTTTGACTCAACTGGATTAAGACTTGTATTAGATGCAAAGCTGTACCAGCATCTAGGGTAGAGGTTGGCTCGTCTAATAATAAAATTTTAGGCTGGATGAGTAAGGCACGGGCGATCGCTACTAATTGTCGTTGTCCCGCAGAAAGTTGCACCTCTGTTCGCCCTAGCCATTCACTGGGAATGTGCAGTTGTTCTGTCCAGTAACTGACTGGTTCCTGAATTGCCTGTTTGGAAAAACCACGTAAAACCAAAGGATAAGCCAAAGCTTGCCCAACTGTCATCCCCAATAGCTTTGATTCTTGCAATACAAGTGTCACCATCTGCCGTAACTGGATGACGGGAATTTGGCGATACTCTTGATTTTCTAGATAGATTTTGCCGTTGGTGGGTTCAATGAGGCGGTTTATGAGGCGTAGTAACGAAGTTTTACCAGCGCCTACTGCGCCTACAATGGCAATGCGTTCGCCTTGGAACACCTCAAAGGAAATGTCCTGCAATATGGGATATCCCTGCTGATTTTCTGAAAGTTGGGTTTTCAGCTTTGTAAATAGATTAACTTGTTCTAGCCTGAGTGTGGCTTTCGCTGTATTCAAGGGGAGTGGGGAGTGGGGAGTGGGGAGATGAGGGAGATGAGGGAGTGAGGGAGATGAGGGAGATGAGGGAGATGAGGGAGATGAGGGAGAATAACTCTTAACTCAACAATCAACAGTCAGCACTCGCAATGCCCTATGCCCTATGCCCCATGCCCTATTCTATAGTTAAGGCTGTGGCGATCGCCCAACCATCGACCAACAGTAACAGCAATGTGAATCCTAGTAAAATCGCATACATCCAGGGTTGTGCTAAAGGACGAACATCTGTAGTGTCAATGTCCGTCTTTGCTTGGACAATTTGCACCAAACGGGCAAATCCAGCTACACGCATCGGCAGTAAATAAGCTTTCCCATCCTGGCTGAGGAAATAATAAACTATACCTCCTTGACCTGTGGTGCGGGGTTTTAACTCTTTAACTTCTGACCAAGGTAAAAACCAGCCTTTACGAAAAAAGCGGGGCACCCAACGGGGGTAAGTAACCTGAATTCCTTGTTCATCTACTATTACTTGTTCAGTCAAAACTGCATACAGGGCAACTAAGCCGATGCTAATCCCTATCCATAACAATGTTGGGGGTATGGATGCCCCTGTTACCTGGGATAAGAAGGGTAATGGAACTGTGAGTGCTACGTATAGACTCAGCAGCGTTATCCGAATTAAAGGAGAGAGGTGAAAAATAGAAGCTGAGATATTGGCTGAATTTGCTGTCACGGCTCAATTACAATGCTTTTCTTCATTGTAGGATAGGAGTCTGACCGTGCTAATTTTAGATTTTAGATTTTAGATTTTAGATTAAAAATTATTTCGGTTCATAGCCAGTCCCTACTGGGCGGAACAAATCCAAAATTTAAAATCCAAGCCCCTACCCAGAGTGGTCTGTTTCAATCCAAAATCCAAAATCCAAAATCCAAAATTGACTGTCTTCGTACCTGATGCATCGCCTATGGTTACAGGTGATAGCTGGCACTAAAATAAAAACCATCATCTTGGGCATTGTTGCGTCGATCCTCTAATTCCACAAATGGAATAGCATAATCCAACCGCAAGTTAAGATTTGGTATTGGTTTCCATAACATTCCTAGTCCTGCACCAGCGATAAATCTCTGTCTTTGTATGAGGTTGGGATTTTTATCTACGTTCCAAATGTATCCCAAATCGAGAAATGGTGCTAGTTGCAGGGCTTCCTCTCCACTGGTGTCTCTTTGCAATGTGATACGGTCTTCTAAAGTAAATCTTAATCCGTTATCACCAGCCCGGACGTTTTGCCGATAGCCGCGTACTGATTGCCCACCTCCGATGACAAACTGTTGGGAGGGTAATAAACCATCTGGTGTTAGTTGCAGGTCTGCTTGGGCGATTAAAAGATTGTCTGCACCCAAACGTTGCTGGCGCTGTACTTGCAATAGCCAGCTGAAAAAGCGACCATCAGGCTTGTTGGGGTCGGAGTTTGTGGTGGCGTCAAAAGCGCCAATCCCGAAGTTAAATTGCGATCGGAATCCCCAAACTCCCTGTAGATCCCGTCTAACATAATCTTGAGCAAATCTAATTGTTCGGGTGCGACTGTTACCGTCTTCGTCTGGGCCAATACCAAAGGGTGTGGGACCGGCAAAGGTAAATGTCTGACCATTCTGGACGCTAAACCCTAAGGATAAGGCAAATTCTTCACGGAGCGATCGCACTATGGGTTGACGGTAAGTAAATTCATACAATTCCGATTGTCCACGAATATCAAAAGCGTTGAGAGGGGCTTCAATAACTTTGACTTTGTTAATTGCAGTTCTTAGCTGCAAAGTCCCATTCATCGGATTTAAGGGCACTTGGTAACTAAAGTCATAAACATTACTACCGCCTTGGCGAGTGGAGAAGTAATAAGACCCAAAGAGTTGATCCCCAAGACCTGTCAGGTTACGATAGCTAACACCCACCCCTAATCGTTCGGAACCGATGCTAGGGGGAGAGTAGTTGTCAACACTAAATCCTAAATCAAAGGGATTCGCTTCAGTGATTCGCACTACTACAATGCTTTGACCCTGCTTAGTCCCTGGACGGATGCTGGCTTCGACTTTTTCAAACAAAGGGTCTGTTTGCAGCAACCTTAATTGTTCTTCTAATTTTCTTTGGGAAAAAGGCTTGGTAATACCCAGATTCAACCGCGATCGCACATACCTTGAATTTATACGTTTTGTCGGCGGATCAAGTTGAATTTCTTCAATGCTACCTTCAATCACCCTAATTGGTACGATACCATCTTTAATGGCAGATGCTTCTAAAGTCGCTACTGAGGTGATGTAGCCTTGCTGAAAATACCACCCGGTGATTTGATCGGCAATACTTCGCAACTCTGCCAAAGTGACTGTAGATCCTTCAACTTCTCCAATTATCCGATTCAGTTCCTTTGATTCAGAAAAACTACTACATATCAGTTGTATTTTTTTTACCAGAATTGTTGCATCATCTGGTGTTGGTGAGACTTCTAGGCTTTGTGTACTTTGAGTATCGCACTGAGGTTCGGCTTTTTGTTTCAGTCTTCGTATCAGTGTATCAACAGTTGGAGATGAATCAGTATCAGCGTAACTTGGAGATATACCAGTAACCAAAACTGTACACTGACTTAACAGTACGCCCCACCACAATTGTTTTTGTAATATCAAACACCTACTTTTTTGTTTGTCTTGGTAGATTCTGGAAAAATTCTTCATTAATTTTTATATAAAAACGTAACAAATAGTACATCTAGTTTGACTATTTTAGAGTTTTTTGTACCACAAAATACAAGATTGAACCGTTTCAATGGAAGTTATACAAAAAACTTAGTCTACATAGTCCCAAAAGCTTAGTGTAGAAGCAATAGTGCAACTGTCATCCTTCACTAGTGGTAGCGTAATCGCAAGCGATTCTGAGGCATTGCTCTCGGATAGTTGCGATGGTTGATTGGTGTCATTCTGCAAACAGAACATAGTTGTCTATGCTGTTAATAACCGTGTCTTTAGGATTAATCAGATTCAAAATTCTTGAAATTGGATATAGGGGTTTTTAAGTGAACATCTTGAAGTTTTTTGGTTAATTACTGTGTAATTTACCTGAATAATCTCATATAACCTGACCTTTAGCCAGAATTTTGAGAAAAATAAAATTTATGTAATTTTTATATGTAATTTCTCGGTGTAGTATTTTTTTTAAATCATTAATCTGTATAATCTGGAAATAAGTATTTTCTCTTTATTTAGAGTAGTTCGTATCATTGTTCGAGTTAGTAAGGAATACGCAATTCCAGAGTATTTTCGATATCAAGCTTGCTTCGCTTGTATTACTCACTACGAAGGCAGCTGGATTGTTCTACCTGCTTGGAGATCAATAACTGCGAATACTTCACAATTTAAGTAAACTTGCTAAGTGGAGGAATGAAAACTATGTTAAATCGATACATTTTACGAGGTTTTTTAATCGGTGCATTAATCATCACGGGAGTCAGTGAAGTTTTTGCACAAGAAGCTGTACAGCCGACACAAACACTTAAAGAATTGCAACCAACCGAAGTAGCCGCAATTGCTAGAGGAACCGTAGTACGGATTGAATCGACCACTGGTAGTTCTGGTTCTGGAATCATTAGCGATCGCTACCAGGAAGGAGGAAAAAATGTTTATATCGTAGTTACAGCCAAGTCAGTAGTGCAGGACAAAAGTGCTAATTACGACATCGTAACACCTCTACCCGAAGGAAATAAAGGAAATAAACGCCAAAAAATCCGGATTTCTACCCAGACAGATATAGAGGAGTTAGCGGATGAAGATTTAGCGATCGTGCGTTTTGAAAGCACTCGGACTTATAAAACTGCCAAACTAGTTGTATCAGAAGATCCGGCAGATTGCTTGTTAGACGATCCACAGCTTTGTAATGGTGTTTATGTTGGTGGATTTGCTAACCCGCCAGCCGGAAGTAAAAAGCTGGTTTTTCATGTCACACAATTAACCAAAAAGGATAAATCAAAAACTTACAGTAACTTACCACCGCAGTATAATTTTGCTGGGATGACTGGGGGTCCGGTTTTTGATGGGTCGGGGCGGGTAGTAACAATTTACGGCAAAACTAATACTCAGAAAAAGGCGATTCGCAAAAGAAAGGGTTTTGGGTCATTGCAGCGTTATTCTAAATTTCGTATTCGGTTGGACAAGACGCCGCCACTGTTAACTATTTCCCTCAGAGGCGATAAGCCATTTAATCTGATTGAAGAAGAAGATGAAACAGCTTTTGAGGTTGTGAATCAACAGCCAGCAAAGGTTTTGCCATTAAAGTCTGAAGTATCTGTGCCAAGAGTTCCTAATTAGGAATAAACCTCCTGTTGGTCTGACTTGGCTACTAGTTAGCGGATACCCAATGTTCAGTTGAATAATCCCCCCATAGAAACTTATGGGGGAAATTTTCACTTGGTTTTTATTCAAAGGAATTCGATGAAATCTTTAAGCCAAAATAATTTATCATTACTAACCGTTAACAATGCGATCGCTCAATTAGCCGCTTTAGGAGTAATTGCCATCGCCCCAGTGCAAGCCCAGTCTATAACCCCTGCTGCTGACGGCACAAATACTATTGTTACCCCTAACGGCAACCAACTAAATATTACTGGTGGTTCTCTATCTGGAGATAGCGCGAATCTCTTCCACAGCTTTCAAAAGCTCGGTCTTGATGCCAACCAAATAGCCAACTTTCTCTCTAACCCAAACATCCAAAATATTTTGGGACGGGTTGTCGGCGGCGACCCTTCATTGATTAACGGTTTGATTCAAGTCGTAGGTGGGAATTCTAACCTGTTTTTGATGAACCCAGCTGGTGTCATATTTGGCCCCAACGCCGCTTTGAACGTACCAGGCGACTTCACCGTTACCACCGCCACCGGCATCGGTATTGGGAATAATTGGTTTAATGCTTTCGGTAACAACAACTACGCAATATTAGTGGGAACACCCACCACCTTTAATTTCGCCACATCCCAGCCGGGAAGCATTATCAACACTGGCAATTTAGCAATAAGTACTGGCCACAATTTAAATTTACTGGCAGGGACAGTAGTTAGCACCGGACAGCTATCAGCACCAGGGGGTAATATCACCGTTGCCTCCGTACCTGGAAAGAATCTATTACGCATCAGCCAGCCAGGAAACCTACTGAGTTTGGAGATTCCCACCAACGGTGGTACACCTAGTAATATTTCCGTTGCCACCTTGCCTAAACTATTGACTGGTAGCGGTTTGGGCAATACAAGTGGATTAACAGTCAACAGTAACGGACAAGTACAACTCGCTACTTCTGGCATTCTAGTCAATCCTGGGGATGTAGTAGTCAAAGGCGTCACATCTGGAACAGCAACCCTGTCAGCCGCACAAAATTTGACTTTACCAGAGAGTCAACTCCAGACAACTGGAGATTTAAATCTGTTGGCTAAGGATACAGTACGGGTGCGCGACAGTGTAGCGAATCCCTTTTTAGCCCAAGCTGGGCAAAATCTCTACATTCAGGGTAATCAAAACATTGATATCCTAGCGCTGAACCATCCCCAGACACCCTTTGTAAGCGGCGGAAATCTCAGTTTAGTCAGCGATGGCAATGTATCAGGTGATGCTCACTTTGCCAGTGGTGGGCAATTTTTGATTCGCAACTTATCGGATGGTCCGGGTAATTTTGTCAGTCTCTACGATCCGATTATCAGGGCTAATGGAGATGTGCTGTTTGGTAATTACACAGGAGTAGCACTGAAGGTAGAGGCAACGGGAAGTATTCAGGGTGGCGACATTACAATTACAGGGCCAGACCTGACTATTCCAATAGCTGACCCAGATTCAGGTGTATTAACCGGCAGTGCTGCGTTAATTTTACGTGCTGGTTTACCCGCAGTAACTCTTCCTGTTACAGCTTTTCCTCTTGCATCAGGTGGCACAAACTTTACAAACCCAGTAAGTGCGCTACCTGAAGGGAGTATTCAGGTAGGAAATATCAATACTTCTTCTGCGATCGATGGGGTAAATGGTGGCCCAATAACTTTATCAAGTCAATTGGCTACAGGTAATATTACCACAGGTAACTTAAATTCTTCAGCTACTGGCGCTGGGAGTAATGGAGGCGTAATTTCCTTAACCACAGTAGGTGGAAACATTACTACTGGTAACATAGATTCTTCTGGTACTAACGGCGGCAATATTACCTTCACCGGCCCGCTGAATCTTGCCAATGCTATAACTAACATCAACACTTCTGGTACAGCTACCATCAACTTTAACAATACAGTTGGTGGGGCGAGTGCTTTGACTGTAACTGCGGGGACAGGGGATATTACTTTTGGTGGTGCAGTTGCAGGCTTAACTAGTCTGACAACCAACGCCGCCAATACCAATATTGCCAATAACATTACAACCACAGGCATTCTTCAATTTAATAGTCCTGTCACCTTAACTGGCGTTGGTGCAAAAATTTTCAACACCACCAATAATGACATCAACTTCAACAATACAGTTGGTGGGGCGAGTGCTTTGACTGTAACTGCGGGGACAGGGAACATTAACTTTGGTGGTGCAGTTGCGGGCTTAACTAGTCTGACAACCAACGCCGCCAACAGTTTTGTTGCCAATAACATCACAACCACAGGCATTCTTCAATTTAATAGTCCTGTCACCTTAACTGGCGTTGGTGCAAAACTCTTCAACAGCACCAATAACAACATCAACTTCAACAATACAGTCGGTGGAGTGAGTGCTTTGACTGTAACTGCGGGGACAGGGGATATTACTTTTGGTGGTGCAGTTGCGGGCTTAACTACCCTGACAACCAACGCCGCCAATACTAACGTTGGCAATAACATCACAACCACAGGCGATATTACCTTTAATAGTCCTGTCACCTTAACTGGTGGTGGTGCAAAACTTTTCAACACCACCAATAACGATATCAACTTCAACAATACAGTTGGTGGGGCGAGTGATTTGACTGCAACTGCGGGGACAGGGGATATTACTTTTGGTGGTGCAGTTGCGGGCTTAACTACCCTGACAACCAACGCCGCCAATACTAACGTTGGCAATAACATCACAACCACAGGCGATATTACCTTTAATAGTCCTGTCACCTTAACTGGCGTTGGTGCAAAAATTTTCAACACCACCAATAATGACATCAACTTCAACAATACAGTTGGTGGGGCGAGTGCTTTGACTGTAACTGCGGGGACAGGGAACATTAACTTTGGTGGTGCAGTTGCGGGCTTAACCAGTCTGACAACCAACGCCGCCAACAGTTTTGTTGCCAATAACATCACAACCACAGGCATTCTTCAATTTAATAGTCCTGTCACCTTAACTGGCGTTGGTGCAAAACTCTTCAACAGCACCAATAACAACATCAACTTCAACAATACAGTTGGTGGGGCGAGTGCTTTGACTGTAACTGCGGGGACAGGGAATATTACTTTTGGTGGTGCAGTTGCGGGCTTAACTACTTTGACAACCAACGCCGCCAATACCAATATTGCCAATAACATCACAACCACAGACGACATTACTTTTAATAGTCCTGTCACCTTAACTGGTGGTGGTGCAAAACTGTTCAACACCACCAATAACAACATCAACTTCAACAATACAGTTGGTGGGGCGAGTGATTTGACTGTGACTGTGGGGACAGGGGATATTACTTTTGGTGGTGCAGTTGCAGGCTTAACTAGTCTGACAACCAACGCCGCCAATACCAATATTGCCAATAACATCACAACCACAGACGACATTACCTTTAATAGTCCTGTCACTGTAACTGGTATTGGTAGTAAAATCTTCAATGCAGGTACTGGTACGATCGCCTTTACCAATACCCTTGCAGCAGGTAATAACGATCTGACTTTGACTGCCGATGAACTTAACTTGCCATTAGTAGCTAATTCAGTCAGTGGTACAGGTAATTTAGTCCTTCAGCCCTTCACACCTGGACAAAATATCAACATCGGTGATGACTTTGTTCCAGACAGTTTATACCTGAGTACAACACAAATAAACGACGCCTTACAAGATGGCTTTGCTACTATCATTATCGGTGGCAATGATGGCGGTGGTGCGATTAATATTATCAACCCAGTCACCTTCAAAGACCCAGTAACGATTCAGTCTCCAACGGGAGTGGGAAGTATTACGGCAACTGGTGACATTAATGGCACAGATAATGCTTCCATAACTCTGCTAGCCAACCAGAATATTACTACAAGTAATATCACTACAGAAGGCGGTGATATTACTCTCACCAGCACAAGTGGTGCTATTGATACCACAGGTGGTGTTTTAGATTCCAACGCCACTGACATTGGCAACAGTGGTAACATCTCCCTCGCTGCTAATAACAGTATCACTACAGCAAACATTGATACTTTTACTTTCATAAGTGATGCAGGTAATATCACTCTCCTGGCTGGCACAAATGGGGTGATTAATACCGACGCTGGAGAAGTTAATGCTTCATCTACTGCTGGAATTGGCGGTGCAATTAGCTTTACCGCAGCTAATAACATCACTTCCAGTAATGTCTCGACCACAGACAACGATATTACCTTCAATGGCCTTGTCACCTTAGCTAATCTTGGTAGCACATTTATCAGCGCGGACAATGGCGATATCAGCTTTAGTAATAGTGTCGATGGTTCTAGTGATTTAATCCTGACTGCTGGTACAGGTAATATCAGCTTTGGCGGTGATTTGGGTAATCTACCAAATCCTTTGGGTAGCTTGACAATCACTAGCGCTGCTAATACTAGCGTAGCGGGTAATATCACCACGGCTAATGGTGACATCAGTATCAACAGTCCTGTTACTGTGACTGGTATTGGTAGTAAAATCTTCAATGCAGGTACTGGTGCGATCGCCTTTACCAATACCCTTGCAGCAGGTGGTAACGATCTGACTTTAACTGCCGATGAACTTAACTTGCCATTAGCAGCTAATTCAGTCAGTGGTACAGGTAATTTAGTCCTTCAGCCCTTCACACCTGAACGAAATATCAACATCGCTGATGGCTTTGTTCCAGATAGTTTATACCTGAGTACAACACAAATAAACGACGCCTTACAAGATGGCTTTGGTACTATTACTATCGGTCGCAATGATGGTAGTGGTGCAATTAATATCACTAACCCAGTCACCTTCAAAGACCCTGTAAGAATTCAGTCTCCAACGGGAGTAGGAAGTATCACGGCAACTGGTGACATTAGTGGCACAGACAATGCTTCCATAACTCTGCTAGCCAACCAGAACATTACTACAAGTAATATCACTACACAAGGCAGTGATATTACTCTCAGCAGTACAAGTGGTGCTATTGATACCACAGGTGGTGTTTTAGATTCCAATGCTACTGACACTGGCAATAGCGGCAATATCTCCCTTGCTGCCAATGGCAATGTGACTACAGCAAATATTGATACTGCTACTGCCACAGACAATGCAGGTAATACCAATATCAACAGCACAACCGGAACTATTTCTACAGGCGACTTGATTGCTACAGGTAATACCAACGGTGGTGATGTCACTGTCGCTGCCAATGGCAATGTGACTACAGCAAATATTGATACTTCTGCTGTCACAGGCAATGCAGGTAATACCAATATCAACAGCACAACCGGAACTATTTCTACAGGCGACTTGATTGCTACAGGTAATACCAACGGTGGTGATGTCACTGTCGCTGCCAATGGCAATGTAACTACAGCAAATATTGATACTTCTGCTGTCACAGGCAATGCAGGTAATACCAGTATCAACAGCACAACCGGAACTATTGCTACAAGCGACTTGATTGCTACAGGTAATACCAACGGTGGTGATGTCACTGTCGCTGCCAATGGCAATGTGACTACAGCAAATATTGATACTTCTGCTGTCACAGGCAATGCAGGTAATACCAATATCAACAGCACAAGCGGAAATATTTCTACAGGCGAATTGATTGCTAGGGGTAATGGCGACGGTGGTGATGTTGCTCTGGCTGCCAATGGCAATGTGACTACAGCAAATATTGATACTTCTGCTGTCACAGGCAATGCAGGTAATACCAGTATCAACAGCACAAGCGGAAATATTTCTACAGGCGACTTGATTGCTAGGGGTAATGGCAACGGTGGTGATGTCACTCTCACCACCAATGGAACAATTGATACTAGCACCGCACAAGTCGATGCTTCCTCTACTGGCGCTACTGGTGGTGCAATTAACTTTACTGCCAATAGTATTAGTCTTGGGAATAGTGTCTCAACCACGGGTAACAATATTACCTTTAATGGTGCTGTCACCTTAACTACTCCTAGTAACATAGTCACTTCAAATAATGGCAATATCAGCTTTAGTAATAGCGTCGATGGGGCTACTAATTTCTCTTTGACTGCTGGTACAGGTAATATCAGCTTTGGCGGTAATCTCGGTACGACAAATCCTCTAACTAGGTTGACAATCAGCAGCGCTGGTAATAACAGCTTTTCTGGGAACATCACCACAGCCAATGGCGGCATCAGTATTACCAGCGCTGGTAATACTAGCTTTTCTGGCAACATCACCACGGCGAATGGCGACATCACTATTAATAATAGTCCCGTGACTTTCACTGGCACTGGTAGTCAAGTTATCAATGCTGGGAATGGCAATATTACCTTCAGTAGTCCTGTGACTTTAAATGGCAGTGGTAGCAAACTTTTCAGTGCAGGGACTGGTGCGATCGCCTTTAACAATACCATTGCAGCAGGTACTAACAATCTCACTTTGAACGCCGATGAAATTAACTTGCCATCAGCAACTGATTCAGTCAGCGGTACAGGTAATTTAGTGCTTCAGCCGCAAACGCCAACAAAAAATATCAACCTTGGTGATAATAGTGGTGGAAGAGTTAACATCAACGCCTTAAGTGATGGCTTCAATTCCATCACTATTGGACTTTCTAATAGTAGTGGTGCGATTACGATTAATAATCCTGTGACTATCAAAGACCCAGTGATTATTCAGTCTCCCGTTGGGGCAGGTTCTATTAATGCATTTGGGGCAATTACAGGCATCGATAATGCGGCATTAACTCTTTTAGCAAATCAGAATATTACTACTAGCAGCATCACTACAGAAGGTGGAGGTATTAGTATTACCAGCCAAAATGGAGCGATCGCAACTGGTAATCTCAATTCTAATACCGATCTCAATGGTAATGGTGGCAATATCACCCTCAATGCCTTTGGCAACGTTACCACAGCAAATGTGTCTTCTCAAACTAATCTTGGGAATTCCGGGAATATTTTCTTCAATAGCTCTACAGGTGCGATCGCAACTGGTAATTTAAATTCCAATAACGATGGTAATGGCAATGGCGGTGATATCACCCTCAACGCTTTTGCCAACATTACCACAGCAAATGTTTCTTCTCGCACCAATGTTGGTAATTCTGGAAATATTTTCTTCAATAGCACTACAGGAGCAGTCCAAACTGAAAATCTCAACTCTGATAATGTTTCTGGAAATGGTGGTGATATTACTATTCAGGCTCGCGTTCAGATTGATGCCAAAGTTATAAATTCGAGTTCTAGCACTGGTGATGGTGGCTCTGTGAAGCTAGATCCAGATAATAATATTACAGTGACATCAATCAATACCCAAGGTGGAACTAACGGCATAGGTGGTGACGTAAATATTAAAACTAGAGCTTATTTTCAAGCTTTAGGTAGCTTCATAGATCGCAATGGTATAGAGGCGAGCATTTCTGCATCTGGGGGAATAGGTAGTGGTGCCATTAGCATCGATCATGGAGGTGATAGCGTTATACCATTTTTTGTCGGCAGACGCACAATTAATGGCACTGTTAGTTCAATCACCTCTAATATCGGCAATACGATTTTGCCTACCGAATACTTTCCTGATAGCGAGACTAGAGGCAAGATTCAACTCATTACTCAAGGGCGGGTAGTTCCAGGAAAACCTGATGAAAAGACTCTCGATTTTCAACTGACATCAAATAACAGTAATCTCGCAGTTGCATCCGATATTGGCTCCAAAGAAGAGAGCGAAACTCGTCGAATTGAAGCAGCACTAAACCTGCCACAAAGTCAGATTAAAAACCTTGGAGAAATCCGCAATGAACTCCAACAAGTTGAACAAAAAATAAGTAGCAAAGCCGGACTGATTTATGTAGAGTTTACTGCCCAAGACTATAAACTCAATGCTGAAAATCCAACTTCCAAAGAACAACTAAAAGATAGCGATCCATTGGTTTTGCGCCTCCTCACAGCAGATGGAAAATACATCTACCATAAAGTATCAGGTGTGACTAGAGGAGAGTTTCAGAAAGTAGCGGATGAATTTTATCAGGAAGTATCCCTCCAAGCAACTCCTGATTCTCGTCCCGATATCCAGAAAACTAACGGTAGCAGCTACAAAAAATCAGCAAAGCAACTTTATAAATGGCTAATTAGACCTCTAGAAGCTGAGTTGAAAAAAGAAGGCATCGAGAATTTGCTATTCGTGATGTTGGATGCACGTTTGCGATCGCTACCCATAGCCGCCCTCGTTGACGATCAAGATCAGTTTTTAATTGAAAAGTATAGCATCGGCATGATACCCACTTTCAGCCTGATTAATACCCAGTACGCTAGCGTGAAAAACTCACGAGTCCTAGCAATGGGATCTGAGACATTTGATCCAGGGCCACAAAATCAAAACCCAGTCACAGAGTTACTTGCTGCCCCTGTAGAGGCTGAAACCATCGTCAACCAAGTGTGGAAGGGGCGAGGCGCAGCCATCCTCAACCAGGACTTTACCCTCAACCGTCTCCAGGCAGAACGTTCGACAACGCCATTTGAGATTATTCACCTAGCAACCCATGCGAACTTTACCCCTGGAGAAAAATCTGAAGATTTAGGTAATTCATACATCCGCCTATACGACAGGGAGCTAAAAATAGATGAAGTTACGAAGTTGGGATGGAATAGACCACAAGTTGAATTACTGGTACTAAGTGCCTGTGAATCAGCTTACGGTGATGAAAAGTCACAGTTGGGCTTAGCAGGATCGGCTGTCAAGATGGGTGTGAAGTCAGTTGTAGCGAGTTTATGGCAGGTGTCAGATACAGGAACTTTGGGCTTGATGACTGAGTTTCACCAGCAGTTGCAGACTCAATCTATGAAAGCACAAGCACTCCGACAAGCACAAATCGCAATGATTCACAGCAAAGTCAAGATAGATTCAGAGGGCAAAAACTTAATTATTAGCAATAGCGATTTGAGTATCCCACTAGCAAAGATAAATGTCAGTCCTGCTGAAGCAAAGCAGTTAATTCTGAAACATCCATTTTTCTGGGCACCTTTCACTATGATTGGTAGCCCTTGGTAGTGGGGAGGCAGGCAGGGTGGTTTCATACAAAGAAAGAAAAAACTTTGTGCAGTTGATTGGAGAGGGCGCGTTGTGCTTGAGGAATAGTTCGGAAACGAAGTTGGCGAGCGATCGTAATAAAAAAGTTGTGTAAGATAGACCAATTCACAGGGGCATTGCCACCACGCCGTGATGGAAAGTCTTCTTTGAATGTCACATCTCTGACCCAATGCAGTCGATTTTCGATACCCCAATGCCCTTGGATGTCGGCAAGTAACTGTTGAGCTTCGAGATATTGACTACAGATATAGAATTGACGCTCGGAAAATGGCTGACCATTGCGCTCACCCTGACGCTCGACAATCACAAAAGTTTTGAGTCCAGACCATTTTTTTTGAAGTGGTTCGGGGGCAGCAAAAACCTTGCACTCACGTTGGACTAGTCGAGAATGAACATTCTCTACAGTTGTGGCACTGCTGAGTGGAGTATCCTGTTGTGATTCAGTTTGAGCCATTTTATAGAGTGTTGGTTGATTTTCTTTTAATCCAATCAGGTAATCATTGCCACTATCGATGATCAGCGATACAGTTTTTTTTGGCAGTGTAACGCATCAAGGGTAAAAACGACTTGTTGACCACAAAACTCGGAGATTAATTGTTTGACGATGTCTACGACGGGCTACGCCTACGCCACTTCACTAATTTTTTTGTTGGACATTGGTTGCATCCTGAGTACAATACCCCGCTCATGGCTATAAACTGATACTGTACTGATAAAGTTTTGGTAAGACTGACTGTAATCTGTGACTGTGCAACGAATGCCTTTACCATCTATTGCCAATCTTTCTCCTGGTATTGGTGGAACAAAAACCGATGCCCAATTATTAAATAAATCTGTTAGTGGCTGAAAATCCACTGTTTTCAGTACTCGTCGAAATGTTGAATAGGATGGAAAATTGATTGTCACATCTAGGTTTAACAGTTCAATCAAACTCTGTCTGTGTACACGGGTAAAATCTTCGAGTGGTCGATAGCCCCAATATCCTGTCATGGCTCCCAGCAATATCAGAAACAGTACTAACCACAATTCATGTCTCCGTCCTCTAATGTGCCGATAGTCTGGGACTTGCTGCAACTGTTCGATGAGATTGTTCATACTTCCAGATTGTCAATTTCCGATCGCCTCCCATAAGTATTGTCATTTTTCTCTGTTTGTATGAAACCACCCTGCTTGGTAGTGGGGAGGCAGGGGAGGCAGGGGGAGCAGGGGAGGCAGGGGAGGCAGCAGGGCTGATTCATTCCCCAAAGAGCTTTAAAAATCAAGGGTTCCAGCGATTAAAAATTAGTTATTTTGTTACTGGCGTGCCGATGAAACCAACTATTTTACTGATATTTCAGTGCTTAAATGTTCATCTCTTCGTCACGCTTACTTACAATTTTCTTGCTAACCATCTTGACAAATCCTGTTTGAAATGGAATGAAACAGCCCTGGGGGAGGCAGGGGGAGCAGGGGAGGCAGGGGAGGCAGGGGGAGCAGGGGGAGCAGGGGAGGCAGGGGAGGCAGGGGGAGCAGGGGGAGCAGGGGAGGCAGGGGAGGCAGGGGGAGCAGGGGGAGCAGGGGAGGCAGGGGAGGCAGGGGAAGAAATAACCAATCCTCAATGCGCCATACCCAATGCCCCATGCCCAATGCCCAATGCCCCATGCCCAACTATTGATTAAGCTGTTCGATCAATGACTGTGCTAGCTTGGAGCAACTTGTCAGCCCTTGTTGACTACAAAGTGTGTCAGCTTTTTGGAAATCCTGAATTGCTTCCTCTCTTTTGTCAAGTTCAGCGTAGACACGGCCACGGTTAAAGTAGGCTTGGGCAAAATCTCCTTTGGACTCAATGGCTTTGTTGAAATCCTCAAGTGCAGCAGGTAATTTTTGTTGAGCGGCAAGGGCATTGCCTCGACCGTCGTAGGCGATCGCGGTAATATGAGATTTTGTGCCAGCTAGTTTCAGTGCTTGGTTATAATCCGCGATCGCTTTGTCGTAGTCTTGGAACTTTTCAATGTAAAGAACACCCCTATTGATATACGCTTGAGCATCGTCGAGATTCAGATCAATAAACTTAGTAAAATCAGCCAGCGCTCCTTCTTTATTATTCAAATTCCGGCGGGCATTTGCTCGATGGAAGTAGGCATCACCATATTTTTGATCGCTATCCAGTGCTTTGGTGCAGTCATTTTCCGCTTGTTGAAAATTTTGCAATAAAACATAGGCAGCACACCGACGGCTGTAAGCTTCGGCATAATTGCCTTTAATCTCAATTGCCTTAGTTGCATCTTCTACTGAACGCTGATAGTTTCCAGCGTAAAATTGAGCATTTGCCCGTCCGTAATATGCTTCCGCATAGTTAGGATTTATTTTAATCGCGTCAGTGAAATCTCTGATTGCTCCTGAGTGATCTTTTTTCTCATACTTTTGCAACCCTTTGTTAAAAGCTGCGGTCGCATTAAATTGAGGTAGCTGGTTATACACACCAAATCCTACTCCAGCGATCGCAATCAGCCCCACTATCCCTGCCACAATCGGCAATTTTGGCTTTCGAGGCTTAGGATTTCGCTCATCAATAATAGTTGTATCTAGACGCAAACCCCGGTCTTGCTGACCAATTTTACTCAAATCGTCAAGCACTTCACTTGCTGACTGGTAGCGTTGACGGTAGTCAAATCGCACCATTTTATTAATTACAAATGCTAACGGTTCGCTCAGCTGTATTTTCTGAGGCCAGACAATTTCGCCAGTATTAGGACTGTCATTCCGTTGCAGTTTTGTTAATTCATTCGTATGTACTCCCAAAACTACTTGGACAGCAATCATACCCAATGCGTAAATATCACTATTAAACTGTGGAAAACCCTGATATTGTTCCATCGGCATATATGCCGGAGTCCCAACAGCAACTGTTGGCGGGAATTGTGCATTCGGGATTTGAGAGGCAATTTCTTTGACTGAGCCAAAGTCTATCAAAATTAACTTGCCATCAGAAGAGCGCCTCATTATATTGGCAGGTTTAATGTCTCGGTGAATTACACCATGTCCATGCACAAATACTAAAATTTGTAAAATATCTGTCAATAACCTGATAACTTGATCTTCTGTCCAAGGTTGACCAGGCACAATTTCTTGATATAGAGGATAACCATCAATATATTCTTGAACTAAGTAAAATTCTTGATTTTCCTCAAATTCAGCTAGCAGCATGGGAATTTGGTTATGCTGTCCTAGCTTTTCTAAGGTTTCTGCTTCTTTTTTAAATAAACGGCGTCCAGTTTCTAGGGCTTGGGGATCTGGACTAGAGTAGCTTAGTTGCTTAACTACACATTGCGGACGACCTGGACGTTTGAGGTCTTTTGCTAAAAAGGTATTCCCAAAAGCGCCTCCGCCCAAGACTTGAACAATTTCGTAACGCCCGTCCAAGGGTTGACCGTTCATCGTAATTTTACTTGCTACTGTATAGTTAATTTTACATATTAGTTAATTATTTGTGTTTTCACTCAAATAATTGAAGAAACACAGTCAGAAATATTTGATTGTAGGGTGTGTTATGCCGTAGCCTAACGCACCATCCGAAGATTTTGGTGCTTACGGAAGCCGTAATACAACGCCAGTCCGCTCAAGTCGGGAAACCCGCCCACGCGGCTGGCTCCCCTACATATACTTAGATTTTTTCACAATTCAAATCTGATTGCTATAGCTAACAATATCACTATTAAAGAAATGAATACGTTAAATGAAATTAAGGTAAATACTTTTGTACTACGATCCAACCAGTAAGGGATACCCAGGCAAATCCTACAAACAAAATAATATTTACGCCGATGTGTAAAAGTCTAGCCCAAGGTCGTCTGGGAGTAATTTGCGTTGCACTGAAAGCAGACAGTAAAACCAAGGCTACCACAATCAATCCAGCGGCCAAGTGTGACGAGTGTCCCAAAGAACCAAAGTGACCCAAAGTGCCAACAATGCCGATCGCCAGCAATAGTAGCACTAAACTTACCATGCTGATGCCCATGAGATAGTGGAGCGATCGCACTCCTCTATTTCCACCCATAAATAACGGAATAAAAGGAAATTGCTGCGAAGTTCTCGCCCGGAACATCCAAACGCCTGTAACTGCTAACATCAGGTATGCCAGCAAGGATAACCCCATCGACCAGGCGGCCATTTTCCACAACCAAAGAAATGAAGGCAGATTCATAAGAATGATTGTAGATGACAGTGGGGCATTGGGCATTGGGCAATAAATAAAAAAGGCTGCTGAATTCAGCAACCTAAAAATTGAGCCAAATTGTTTTTTTTAATCAACAGCCGCTAAACCAGCGATTTGTAAGGGTTTTATACTATCTCCGGTATTTGTATTAAGTTGCTGCACTATTGTTGTGGTATCTATAGGGTCTTTTCCAAATGATGAGTCTGTATCTAACTCATAATTGCTAGGTTCATCAAGCATCAGGCGATCGCACGGAATCTTATCGGATAAAATTGCACTTGCCATCATACCCGTGTGAATCTCCATTTGAGCTTTTCGCGGAGCTTCAAACACTAGGCGTTGTCCTGGAAAAACAACCCTTTCAAAATACCAATTGGGAATGTTAGAGATGCGAGCTACCTGTATTTTGCTCGTGGCATTAATGTAGCAGCAGAGAATTTTCCCCGATTGCTCAGGTGGTAGAGGATCTAAAATTTGAGCCATAACTGCTGAGGAGCTTTACGCCACAATTTTACATTAGACTACCCAAGCCTAGCACCGACTGATCCCCAGTTGCTGTAACTGTGAATACCAACTGAATATTTATAGATTATTTCTATCTAAAGAAATATTTATGGTTATGAAAATTTTGTAATTATTTATGCCTTTTTCGCAATTATACATTATAAGTAAAATTTTTAGATATTTTTACCCAGTATAAAATCTTTAATTCGTTGAAGACAGATAATTAGGGCATTATTCTGACGATGATCCCCTTGCTTTTAGCTTAGCGAACAACTCAGTTTTGCTGTTTTATCTCTCCCAAGATTAATACGCCCAGATGGTCGCTTAATGAATAAACTCAATGTTATCGTAAAGCTATATGAAAAATATCTTCATAAACCTCACTGGATGACATGCATTTAGTCTGAAAAGTAACTTTCTTGATTCCTAGAATTGGGAATAAAAAGTTAACACATATCAATAATCAGCTTTAATGTCAAGCGAGGTTGTGATAAATAAAAGCAACCAAAACAAAAACACCCCTTAAAACTCAAATTTTTCTCGCTTTCCCCCGAAAATTGGCAAGATGGCAGTCAAAACACCCATGATGGAAAATCGGATTCTTTACGTTCGCCTTCCCTGCAACCCCATCTTTCCTATTGGGGTTGTCTACCTGAGCGATCATGTCCACAAGCAATTTCCCAACATCGAACAGCGCATCTTTGATTTGGGAACAGTACCACCTTTAGACTACACCTCGGCTTTGGATCGGTGTATCGATGAATTTAAACCTACACTACTAGTATTTTCTTGGCGGGATATTCAAATTTATGCTCCAGTTGGCGGACGTGGTGGTAACCCACTACAAAATGCCTTTGAATTTTACTACGCCAAGAATCCTCTATTAAAATTACGTGGGGCATTGGGCGGTTTGCGAATCTTCATTGCTTACTATGTAGAACTGTGGCGTAACCAGGGCTTGATCAAACGCGGTTTAAAGCGTGCCCAAAAATATCATTCTCATGCCCGTACAGTTATAGGTGGTGGTGCAGTCAGCGTCTTTTACGAACAACTGGGTAAAAGCTTACCCCAAGGGACAATTATTTCTGTGGGTGAAGGGGAAACTCTGCTGGAAAAATTTTTAAGTGGCAGAGAGTTTCGAGATGAACGCTGTTATGTTGTGGGAGAAACTCAACCACGAAAACGGCTAATTCACGAACAACCCACTCCCCTAGAAAAAACAGCTTGCAACTACGACTATATCGAAAGCATCTGGCCAGAATTTAACTATTATCTGCAAGAGGAAGACTTTTATATAGGTGTACAAACTAAGCGTGGTTGTCCTCACAACTGTTGTTATTGCGTTTATACGGTTGTCGAAGGTAAACAAGTACGCATCAATCCAGCAGATGAAGTAGTTGCCGAGATCCGCCAATTATACGATCGCGGCATTCGCAACTTCTGGTTTACCGATGCCCAATTCATCCCCGCACGCAAATTTATTGACGATGCAATAGAACTCTTGCAAAAAATCGTCGATTCTGGTATGACAGACATCCACTGGGCAGCTTACATTCGAGCCGACAATTTGACACCTCAATTGTGTGACTTGATGGCCAAAACCGGGATGAACTACTTTGAAATCGGCATTACCAGCGGTTCTCAAGAACTCGTGCGGAAAATGCGGATGGGTTACAACCTCCGAACCGTCTTACAAAACTGTCGTGACTTAAAAGCTGCTGGTTTCAACGACTTGGTTTCCGTCAACTACTCCTTTAACGTCATTGACGAACGTCCCGAAACCATTCGCCAAACCATCGCCTACCACCGGGAACTAGAGCGAATTTTTGGTGCTGATAAAGTCGAACCCGCCATCTTCTTTATTGGACTCCAACCCCATACCCATTTAGAAGAATACGCCTTCAAAGAAGGCATCCTCAAACCAGGGTATAATCCAATGAGCCTGATGCCCTGGACAGCCAAAAAACTGCTTTGGAACCCCGAACCCCTTGGTTCATTCTTTGGAGAAGTCTGTTTACAAGCTTGGCAACAAAATCCCAACGACTTCGGCCGTGAAGTTATGAATATTTTAGAAGAAAAACTCGGTTGTGCGGACTTAGAAGCAGCACTTTCTTCACCAATAGAGAAGAAAGAAAAACAGCTAGCAGGTGTATCCTAAAATACATAAGAATCTGGGGATATTCATAATTTTGAATTTCTCCCCTCTCTTCCTCAGCGCCATCAGCGCCTGAAGCGGTTCGTTTTCATAAAATCCCAAACTCATGTTAGAAGGTTCAATCCTACAACAGCTAGAAATAGCTCATCGCCACAGCACCAGGCCAATTCGATTCGGGGTGTACTACAAAAATACCTTAGTATCCCTCTGCCATGCCCTGGAAGACCATATCCTAGCAGATGACGATAAACCTTTAGTCATCACAGCCTTCCAACAGGGTAAATGGTATCTGCAAGAAGCCGGGCGATATGCAGACATCGCCCAGCGCAGCCGCGAAATTACCATCATGGCTGCCCCTGACGCTGGCTTTGCCGAACATCCTACAAGCCTTCTACCCAATGTAGACTTAGTAGCATTAGATCCGGCAGATCCAGTAGCGCAAGAGTGGCACTTAATTATTTTGTCGCCGAATTACACAGCAATGGTAATTTGTCAAGAACTATCGGCGGCTGATTATGGCAGTAGTGGAATCCCAGCATCAGACTTAGAGCGCAAATTCTACGGCTTGTGGACATTTGAGCCAGAGTTAGTGCAAGAGACAGCAGAAATAGCGATCGCTCACATCAAAAAATACAACCCAGAACTGGCGAATAAACTCATTGCCCATAGACAGGGGATTATACCATCTATAGCCAGATTAGAAAATTTGGGTGTAGTTGTTTCCCGTGTAGTCGATTATCTCCAGACTGAACAAGACAATTTATCCATCCCCGCAGCGCTTCGCCAACAAACCCTAGATCGGAACTTGGTTTCTAACGAAATTCAAGCATTTTTGCGGATGGCGCAACTGCTGGATATGGCAGATGTTACTAATCCAATGGCAGCTGCCGAAGTAGTGGTGCTTGCGGAAGCGATCGCCCAACTTTTGGATCTTCCTGCATGGCAGATTAAGAGATTGCGGCTAGCAGCTTTGTTGCATCGCATAGATCCATTACAAAAAGCAGAAAGCGTTCTCACTTATGGTACAATAAGCATTCACGATCGAGAAGAAGCCCCCAGTTGTCCTTTAATACCAGGGGCACAGGTATTGCGAACCATGCCACGACTGCGAGCAGTTGCCCAAATTATTACTCACCAAACCGAGTGGTGGAATGGCACAGGTGAACCGGCAGGTTTAGCTGGAGATGAAATTCCCCTAGAGTCGAGAATTTTGGCATTATTGGCAGACTTTCAGTGGCGAATAAATCAGCGAAAGTCCTCAGATCAGAATCGCCAAGAAATATTTACTCAAGCTTTAGATGAGTGCAGACAGCAACAATCAACCCGCTTTGACCCTAAACTTGTAGATACCCTAGCTTTATTAGTTATGGGTTTACAACAGGGACTCGACTTGCCCATAATGACACCCAAAGTCAGCAGCGGTATCTGGCTACTTGATTCCCAATGGGATAGCCACAGCAAGACAAGTGAGGAGATTGGTACTTACTACAAATGAATATTGAAGCTATCAAATTAGGAAAACTCAAACAACTCCCAGGGGCAAATTTAGAAGACGAGGAACTCTCCAGACTCGATTTAAACCGAATTAATCTTGCTGGTGCCACCCTTGTCGGTACAAATTTCGCAGCTTCCAAACTCGAAGGCGGGCATTTAGAGGGAGCGAATTTAATGGGGGCGAACCTCCAAGGAACCGACTTACGGGCGAATCTCATGGGAGCAAACCTGATGCAAGCAGATTTAACAGGCGCTGACTTGCGGGGTAGTAATCTCCGGGGTGCTAACTTAATGGGAGCCAGACTCAGCGATGTATCCTTGGCAGGTGCTTTTGTGAGTGGTGCGAACTTGATGAATGTGAATTTACAAGGGGTGGACTTACGCGGTGCTGACTTGCGCGGTGCAAACTTGACTGGGGCAAATCTCAAAGGTGCAGACTTGAGTCGTGCTGATTTGCAAGGGGCATTATTGAGTGAAGCAAACCTTGAAGAAGCTGACTTGCGGGGCGCGAATTTGGCAGGAGCGAATTTTTCTGGGGCAAATTTGCTCTGTGCAGAGTTAGAAGGTGCAAATTTGAGCGGCGTTAATTTGGATAAGGCGTGTGTGGTGGGTACAGTGGTTGAAACGCGGACGTAAATAATGACACCCGTTGCCGCACAAGTCTCAATTATCGAAATCATTCCTATGCTAACCGCTATCGCAAATCGGCAATGGGAAAAGTTCAAAGAACTGGAGGCAGATTTTGTATCCCAGTATGGAGTAGAGGTATGGCAAGAGGTTTTTAATTTCCGTCTCAAGCCAGCACTGGATAAAGATTCTGACAGATGGCTACTTATCCAGTGGTGTGGTGAGGGAATTATCTCAGTCAAAAATGTGGCGTAGTGCGATCGCGCAAGGTGAATTATGGCGATCGTTTTTATTCCCATCCAAAGGTTATAGCGCAATACGGTTCAGATCAGCACAAAATTCTGATGTAGAGACGCGATTTATCGCGTCTGATTTATCGCGTCTAATTTATCGCGCCTGATTTATCGCGTCTGATTTATCGCGCCTGATTTATCGCGTCTGATTTATCACGTCTGATTTATCGCGTCTGATTTATCGCGTCTGATTTATCGCGTCTGATTTATCGCGTCTAATTTATCGCGCCTGATTTATCGCGTCTGATTTATCAGACAAGCGATCGCCGAGATTGCCCCCGTATCCACAACGCCAGTATACTCATCAACAATACTCCCATCACTCCTTGTAAAGGATTATTATTTACACCAGTCACCCAATCAGGAACTTCACCAGAATATTTGACTAATTTTCCCACATTAATAATGTAGTAACCCCAAACTAAACCACCATGCAAACCAATTGGAAAACCTAAGCGTCCTCTATGCCAGCGCTTTCCCCATACCTGCGTTAACCCCAGCAATACTAAAGCAGGAAATTGCGGTAATGTCTGAATAATTACTGCCAACGGTTTAATAAAATGCAATGTTGCAAATGTAATTGCATCTGTCCACATTGCCACAGGCTGACTGTAGTCTCGTTGTAATTCATCTAGCAACCAACCTCGGAATAATAATTCCTCAGCAAAACCAATACCCAAAGCGACAATTAAACCCTCTAAAATCACTTTCACCAAGAAAACTTTTGGTTGTTGCCACACCAACCAACCCAACAAACCCTGTACCCCAAAAAGTATCAAAGTATTAATTATCCCCATAGCCAAACCACGCATTAAATCCACACCGTTTTGCCGCGTGAATTTTAAGCCATAATGTCGGAGAATTTGGGGCTGCTGATAGACACGCTTACCCCACAGCCTCAAGAGAATAATAAACAATGCATATAATAATACCATTGTCAATATACTTACTAAATTTGAATCATTCACTAGTAAGTAAATTGGTGCAGCTAAAGGCAACCATAGCAGCAATAAAATTCCAATAAAATAACCCAGCCTAATAGGGGCAGGGCGTTCGGCTAAACGGACAAGGTTTTTTTTCATACCAATTAAGTCACCGATCGCAAATGACCAATGACCAATGACTAATAATTATTCATCAGGTTCAATGGTGCTACTTAAACCGTGACTTTTCAATGTTTCGCAATAGAACTCAGCATGTTCCTGAGCGCAAGTGATGACTAAAGCCATTCCATTAGTATGGGCTTCCATCATGATGCTAACAGCCTGGGGTTGGGTAAGGCTCGGCACAGTGGTTATTAGTACCTGTACCACGTACTCCATAGGGTTGTAGTCGTCGTTATGGAGCAAAACGCGATAGCGAGGCGCGAGCTTGCGGGACGTAGAACGCTTTTCAATGGTTTCAACTGACACTGCTCTTTGC
The DNA here is from genome assembly GCF_015207005.2 of Desmonostoc muscorum LEGE 12446. Lineage (GTDB taxonomy): Bacteria > Cyanobacteriota > Cyanobacteriia > Cyanobacteriales > Nostocaceae > Nostoc > Nostoc muscorum. Next base: position 4,876,963 of record NZ_JADEXS020000001.1, on the reverse strand, counting down.
TCTTTAATCGTTAATTCACTACAACAAAGCCTCTGTCTAGCGATCGCTTAACAGTTGTTTACCTATTCTATAGTATTTCTGTCAAGGTACTATGCTAAAGAAACCCTTTGTTGTCGGGGATTAGTCATCTTAATTTTGCGTAGGCACTCATGAAGCATACCTCTAAGAAATCGTTACCATCAGAGTGCTACCCTAATGTTACAGAAGCTTCTTCAAAAGTAGCGCATTCTCAGTTTTAAATTCAATAAATTACAAAACAAACTTTGTCGCTGCCCAAACTGCGTTAATGATAGACATGAACCTAGATTTTCTTCAACCGGGACAAATAGTCTCTTTAAAGTATGGTGACAGGAATCTATATGCAGAAGTCATTCAATTTGTGGTTTCCCGTCAGTTATGCTGGGTGCGTCCTTTATTAATGGTCACCTTCATTGAAGAATCTCCCCTAATTACCGATTTACGCGATGCATCTGACCTCCTTTGGCCTGCCGATTTATTTCAACCAGCTTTAGACACAGAAGTAATTACCTTATTGAGCCAACTTTTAGCAAAACAACCAAAAGCTGAGCTTGACTCAGCCGCCAAACAGCAACTCAATCGATTTATTCACCAACTTTGGCAAGCATATCAACAGGGACTAGGGATTGGGGACTAGGGATTGGGGCATGGGGCATTGATTATTAATTCTTATCCCTCATCTCCCTCATCTCCCTCATCTCCCTCATCTTCCTCATCTCCCTCATCTCCCTCATCTCCCTCATCTCCCTCATCTTCCCCAGTCCCCAGTCCCCAGTCCCCAGTCCCCAATCCCTTCATCACACGTAACGAATACCAGCATCTCTCATCCGTTGAATTCCTTCTCGCAATCGTTCATCAGAGATAGTTAAAGCAATTCGGATAAAGCCTTCTCCAAATGCACCGTAACCACTACCAGGAGGAACAAGGATGCCACATTTGTCAAGTAGCAAATTCACAAATTCTGCTGAGGAATATCCTTGAGGAACAGGTGTCCAGACGTAAAGAGTAGCTTTAGGAGGCTGCATTGGCCAACCTAGAGATTGCAGTCCACTAACAATAATGTCGCGGCGATTTTGGTAAACCGACATGATGGCTTGGAGTTCTGCCTCTGTGGTATTAGAATAAGCTGCGATCGCTGCTTGTTGAATTGCCTTAAACACTCCGGAATCAACGTTAGTTTTTACCTGGGCTAAGCCTTGAATACCGATGGCATTACCAACAACAAAACCCACTCGCCAACCCGTCATATTGTACGATTTAGACAGACTGTGAAATTCGATCGCTACATCTTTAGCACCGGGAATTTGCAGCACACTAGGAGGTTTGTAGCCATCGTATGCCATTTCTGAGTAAGCGTGATCGTGACACAGCAAAATATCATACTGCTTGCAGAAACCTACCAATTCTTCAAAAAACTCTAATGTTGCCAATGCCCCAGTGGGATTATTGGGATAATTAATCCACAACAGTTTTGCCTTGTGAGCTACTTCTTCAGGTATATTACTCAAATCAGGCAAAAAACCGTTTTCTGCCTTCAGGGGCATAGTAAAAAACTCACCACCAGCGAAGATCGTGGAAGTCCGATACACAGGATAGCCAGGATCTGGTATTAATGTATAGTCTCCTGGTTCCACAAACGCTAAGAAAGTATTATGAATTGCTTCTTTAGAACCAATTGAAGAAACAATTTCTGTATCAGGGTTCAACCCCGTCACCCCAAACCGATTTTCCATCCACTTAGCCGCCGTCTCCCGGAATTCCTTCGTACCTTGATAAGGCGGATAGTTGTGCATCGAAGCATCCTCAATCGCCTCATGCATTACCTGGAGAATATGATTAGGAGTCGGTTTATCTGGATCGCCAATAGCCATATTGATGATATCAACTCCCTTCGCAACGAGTTCATTCTGTTTATGGGTAATTTCAGCAAACAGATAGGGAGGAATTTTTTCTAGGCGTTTAGCGAACTGCATGGCGATTATCAGGAATGCACAATGTACATGGTCATTACCACAGTTTACGCCACCTTATGATTTAAATAATCAATCTCATAGAAAAATAAAAACAATGATATCGCCCTTTATTACCTGCGCTGCCTTTGAATAAGTTACACAGGTAGGGACGCCTCTACAAGAATCTATCTTCATCTGTGGTGAATTGTTTTTTCTGTTCCTTACCGACGCAGGAACCGCTATATCTCTGATTGCTCCAGCCTTAATTAAATTCACTTAGTATAGCTCTTAACCTCTATATCCAAAGAATTAGGATTAATATCCCAGGCTAGAAACCAACTGAATTCGACCAGCATCCATCTCTGCCATTAATAATTCTAAAGCTTCGTAATCAACGTCAGAAATGTAACCTAGTTGCGTGAGTTCTGAGTTGATTTCATTTTCTATCTCAGGAGTTAGTTTTTTAATATCAAGAGCTTTTTCTACCAATTTACGAATAGCGTACCTAGTTCTCATAACTAATAATCCAACTCTATATTGACATTAATTATTCCAGATAAATCTAAGTATAAAAAGCGATCAAATACTAATTGACTAGTGATTTAGATCACAGTTTAAGTTAGTTAGATAATAATTTTCTCAGACTTTGACCAATGTCAACAGTAACCGTAAAGTGCGGGATTTAACTTACCGTTAAGACTTGGCTAAATTAGCTTAAGTTATAGACTAGGCAAGTTTCCTCAGGAAAGTTACGGATAATTTCTTTGCTCTACCACTGTCTTATGTTGATTGTTTTTGAACTGAGATAAAAAAAAAGTATATAAGAACACATTTGAAACTGGAATTATGACAATCTTTAAACAGACATACTAAAGCAATAAAGATTCAGCAAAGAAACCTAAGACATATGGTCGATGCAACAAAAAAAAGTTTATGTTCAAATAATTCTTACCTTGACGCTTCAATAACTCTCATAGGATGTAACCATGCAAGCAGTGCTTCAGTATCCCAAAATTGCGGTTATTCAACCCCAAGGCTGTTTGAATGCTGCAAACGCCTTGGAATTTGAACGAGATCTGACCACAGGACTCACAAAAAATGATATTTCCATTTTGGTAGTAGATCTAGCGGCAGTAGAATCATTAGACAGTGCAGGTTTGATGGCATTGTTATCTGCACACAAACTAGCTCTGGGTTTAAACAGGAGTTTCCGACTTTGCAATGTTGCTCCCTCAGTTCAAATTATTTTTGAACTGACGCAACTCGATAGAGTTTTTGAAATTTTGGAAAGCGAAGCTGACTTGTCTGCAACATAAATTTATATAAAACCTATGTAAAACGAGCAAAGTTCAGGTAAGGAGCAGACTTTATGTAAAGGAGTTATAAGTTGCAACGAGAAACTTTGTTGGAAAACCTAATTCAATGCTAAGGTTAGGCTTGAGTAACTGTAATTAAGGTAGCTCGAAGATAGCATAGTGGCTGTTGCAGTTGAAAAATTAATAACATCGGATATTTTAAAACCAGGGCGTTACTTGGGTAACGAACGCTTAGCAGTACACAAACCTTGGGATACGACAACAATACGCTGGGTCTTAACCTACCCAGAAGTCTATGAAGTCGGTGCATCGAATTTAGGGCACATCATTCTGTATAACATTTTGAATGCCCAAAAGAGCCAATTGTGCGATCGCGCCTACTTGCCAGGACAAGATCTATCAGCCAAACTACGGGAAACTAATACACCGTTGTTTGCGGTAGAGTCAAAGCGATCGCTCACAGAATTCGACATTTTAGGCTTTAGCCTCAGTTACGAACTGGGTGCAACTAATATCCTAGAAATGTTGGATTTAGCAGGGATTCCCCTGACTTGGCGGGAGAGAAGAGACACGGAGACAGGGGGACACGGGGACGCGGAGAATAAAGAAAATATCGCCGCGTCCCCCCATCCTCGCGTCCCCGCGTCCTCCTCTTACCCGTTAATTTTTGCTGGGGGACAAACAGCAACATCAAATCCTGAGCCTTACGCTGACTTCTTCGACTTTTTCGCCCTTGGAGATGGAGAAGAACTACTGCCAGAAATTGGTTTGGTTTTGGAAGAAGGCAAACAAGCCGGTTTGAGTCGGGAAGATTTGTTACTAGACTTGGCACAGATACCAGGGGTATATGTCCCCCAGTTCTACGACATGGCAGACGATGGCTCAGTTCATCCCCTGCGCCCAGACGTGCCAAAACAAATTCTGCGAAGAGTTGCAACCCCGATACCAGCATATTCCATTGGACTAGTTCCCTACGTAGAAACAGTACATGACCGCTTGACCATTGAAATTCGGCGTGGCTGCACTCGTGGTTGTCGCTTCTGCCAACCAGGAATGCTAACCCGACCAGCACGAGATGTAGAACCAGATAAAGTGGTAGAAGCGATTGAACAGGGTATGCGGGCGACTGGTTACAACGAGTTTTCCTTGCTTTCCTTAAGTTGTTCTGATTATTTATCCTTACCAGCGGTGGGGATGGAAATTAAAAATCGCTTAAAAAATGAAAACATTTCTTTGACTCTACCCAGCCAACGGGTAGACAGATTTGATGAAAATATTGCTAACATCCTTGGAGGTACCCGACAAGGCGGACTAACCTTTGCTCCAGAAGCTGGAACTCAGCGGATGCGAGACATTGTGAATAAGGGCTTGACCAATGAAGAACTCTTGCGGGGAGTCAAAACCGCTTGGGAGCAAGGCTGGGATAAAATTAAGCTATATTTTATGATTGGCTTGCCAGGTGAGACAGATGCTGATGTCTTGGGCATTGCTGAAACGGTGAGTTGGTTACAGCGGGAATGTCGGGGCAAAGGCAGAAAACCCTTAAACTTTAATTTGACAATTTCTAACTTTACCCCCAAGCCGCATACCCCATTTCAGTGGCACTCAGTTTCTACCAGTGAATTTCGGCGCAAACAAAACCTGCTGCGCCAAGAATTCCGCCGGATAAAGGGAGCAAAGGCAAATTTTACCGATGTCCGGATTTCGGCAATGGAAGATTTTATTGGACGAGGCGATCGCAGTTTGGGCAAAGTAGTGCGCCGCGCCTGGGAATTGGGTGCAGGCATGGATTCCTGGTATGACAATTTAGATCGAGCTTTTACTGCTTGGGGAGATGCGATCGCCCAAGCCGGTCTAGATTGGAAATACCGCCAAATCGAAAACGGTGAATGGAATCTCTTCCCAAAAGAGGAGCAGAGCGGAGAATTCCTAACTCCCCACTCCCCACTTTGTACAGACGCGATTAATCGCGTCTGTACTCACTCCCTCGATACTCCCCTACCTTGGGATCATATTGATACCGGGATTGACAAAAAGTGGCTCAAAGAAGACTTGGAACGCGCTCTAGCATCTGCAATTGTACCCGACTGCTCTTTTGAAGGTTGTTCTCACTGCGGCGTTTGTGGCACTGATTTTGGGCACAATATCGTCATTGAACCACCTGCTGTGCCAAAATTCGCTGGTGAGTTTGTCCCCAACACTGCTAAGACACAACGAATACGAGTTTCGTTTGGTAAAGAAGGTAACATGGCTTTAGTGAGCCATCTGGATTTAATCCGTTTGTTTGACCGAGTTGTACGGCGAGCAGGCTTGCCAATTGCTTTCACTGGTGGGTTTCATCCAATGCCGCGAATTTCTCTAGCTACTGCTTTGGCTTTAGGAGCTACTAGCAGTGGTGAAATTGCGGATTTCGAGCTAACAATGTCAGTGCCAGTTGATACTTTTAAAGAACAGCTAGTTCAGGAAATGCCCACAGACATACCCATATATGATGTGGCGCAAATCGATTTAAAAGCGAAAGCAGCTAGCCAACTCTTGGAGTCCGCAGAGTATTTGATAAATGTGGCAACACCAAAAGAAGTGACGCCTGCACAATGGGAAAACTGGATTGATACCATCAAAGCCAAAGACGAACTCTGGTACGAGCAAACAACCAAGTCAGGCAAAAGTCAGTTAATAAATCTGCGCGATCGCTTGTTTGAACTGGAATTGGTAAAAACCCACAATAGCACAGCAGAATCTATATCTGTTATCCGTTATGTAGGTAGTTATCGCCAAGATGGTTGGCTGTTGCGTCCGGAACAAATCTTGTTTATGTTAGAGGCAGTAGCTAATGTAGAATTTCAAATCCTACACATTCACCGCAATCGGCTAATTTTAGGGGTATAATCCCTCTATGACAACTTGCTAGTAGTTGTCATAAGATAACAAATCATAGGAATTGATTTTTAGCAAGGTTGCGTTAGAATGGGATGAAGAGAAATTTTCTGGCGCTGCATTGAATTAGCTGGTTCACTACCCTCGCATTCAGGGGGCGAAAGCAAAGATATTAGAGTGCAACTTCTAGGATTTTATCCCAGACAAACTGAGGCAGATTAAAGAACACACACTCTCTCTATAGCTACCTTGTGAATCAGTAACGAACAGCAGGCTCGGTTAGGTTCTCTAACTCCATGCTTTTTAAACAACTGCTGAATGTCTAATCCACGGTACTGCCCAAGAGCCAGTGCGTTACTCTTGTAGAGTTGTACTCCGAAAGGAGAACTCGCTATGAAAGCAACTGCCGACTTCTAGACGCCCACAGACGCGCAAAGCCAAAGCGCAGCTTAGCGTCGGCTAGGGCAACTTCAAACAGAGTAGCAACTGGTGTTGCTGAATATAACCCTAAGGATAAATCTGGGGAATGGAAAATAGAAGTAGTTTTTTTTTGTTAACGACTTCAGTAGGTTACTCTCAAATCAGACATCCTGAGTTAAAAGTTGACTCAGGATTTAGTACTTTCAACTCACAACTCTCTTTCAAAGAGGGTATTGCATCACAAATCAACCACGGACGGTTGATTTAATTGCTTAAACAATATGAATATGCAGCCGTTCTGGAATAATCAAGCGTGTGAAAGCTCTTAAGAGTACCAATAGACCTTTAACTGACTGAGAAGCTCAGGTTGACTTGCAATTTTCAATTTTAGATTTTGCGAAAAGTTGAGCCATTCTTCAAAGCGGGTTTCCCGACTTGTGTGTAGACGCCCTGAGGGCGGCTTCTCGTAGAGTACTGGCGTTGAGATAAGGCTTCCTTAGATCAAAGCTTTTCAAGACAGATTTCGGATTGTTTTTTTTTCGTTCATGCCCTGCCCTTGTAGCTGGAACAAATCTCAAACGATCAATCTCAAATTCTTAAGCCTCTTACCCTCGTGGTCTGTTTCAATCCAAAAGGCCCTCGCGGACATGGCGGAAGCTAGCTATCGCAAATCTAAAATCCAAAATTGCTTGACGATTGTTATTACCAGTAGCGTCTTTTTATTAGGCTTACAGGAATGAAGGTATAAGATCAAACTGTATTAACACTGAGAATGAAAGCTGACGCAAAGACGCGTCAAAAGACATCTAGATCCAAGGAGTTTTCATTTATTAAGTAATTAACCGGAATGATACAAAAAACCTCTAAACCTGTTAGTGCTGCCAATTTTTGAGGAAATTGAATGCCAAAACAAATTATTATCGCGGAGCAGCACCAAATTGCTGCGGTTTTTTCTGAAGATCAGATACAGGAACTAGTTGTTGCTACGGGTCATCATCAAATAGGTGATATCTACTTAGGAGTAGTAGAAAATGTACTACCTGGGATAGATGCGGCTTTTGTTAATATTGGCGATCCAGAGCGTAACGGGTTTATTCACGTCACCGACTTGGGGCCATTAAAGCTAAAGCGTACCGCAGCGGCAATTACAGAACTATTAGCACCACAGCAGAAAGTGTTGGTGCAAGTGATGAAAGAGCCAACGGGGACGAAAGGACCGAGGCTTACGGGTAATATCACCTTACCCGGACGCTATGTGGTACTGATGCCCTATGGCAGAGGCGTAAATTTATCCCGACGGATTAAAAGTGAAAGCGAGCGCAACCGCTTGCGGGCACTAGCGATTTTGGTTAAACCGGCGGGAATGGGTTTGCTGGTGCGTACAGAAGCCGAAGGCAAACCAGAAGAAGCGATTATGGAAGATTTAGAGGTGCTGCAAAAGCAGTGGGAGGCAATCCAGCAGGAAGCCCATTCCACCCGCGCCCCAGCACTTCTCAACCGGGATGATGATTTTATTCAGCGTGTATTGCGAGATATGTACGGCGCGGATGTAAATCGGATTGTTGTGGATTCCAGTACTGGTTTGAAGCGAGTCAAGCAGTATTTACAGAATTGGAGTGGAGGTCAAACACCCCAAGGATTGTTAATCGATCATCATCGCGATCGCTCGCCAATTTTAGAATACTTCCGGATCAATGCCGCCATTCGAGAAGCTCTGAAACCAAGGGTAGACCTACCTTCTGGAGGTTACATCATCATTCAGCCAACTGAGGCATTAACAGTAATTGATGTTAACTCAGGTTCCTTTACGCGATCGGCAACAGCTAGAGAAACAGTTTTGTGGACAAACTGCGAAGCTGCAACAGAAATTGCTCGCCAGTTGCGTTTACGAAATATTGCTGGGGTGATTGTCGTTGATTTTATTGATATGGAATCGCGGCGTGACCAACTACAAGTTCTCGAACACTTTAATAAAGCACTTAAAGCAGACAAAGCTCGTCCCCAGATTGCTCAACTAACTGAACTGGGTTTGGTAGAACTGACTCGCAAGCGTCAGGGTCAAAATATTTACGAATTGTTTGGTGAAACTTGCCCCACCTGTGGCGGTTTAGGACATACCGTGCGTCTACCTGGAGAAATCGAAAACCGATTCCCCACACCAGCAGAATCACCAGAGCGTGAGCGTATTGTTTCTCCTCTGCCTCATAGAGAACCGCGTCAGCCATCTGCCCGCATCCCAGAACCACGAGAAACCTATGATGGATTTGGGGAACCATTCGATGGTGACTCGGAATTGAGTAATCTCAATTTGATCAATCATCCTAGTTATCAAGAACTTAACGATAATAAACGTCGTACCCGCACTCGTCGCAGTCGGATTGGTGGTGTCAACGGATTAAATGGGAAAGATGAAACCCGGACTGGTATTAATCCACTGGCTTTTGTCAACGAGCCAGACTTAGACCTTGATGCTGAACCAGAACTAGGAGTAACACCAGAAATTCCCTCGCCTACCCTTGGTAAACCAGGTTGGAGTGAAAGAATAGAGCGCACTAAAATTACCAAGGCAGAGCCAGTCAAACCAGTGGTAGAACCACCGGAAATTAGGACTGTAGAAATGACACTCCAAGAACAGGATATTTTTGCCTTAATGGGAATCTCTCCCTTGGTGAAATTAGACCAAGAAGTTAAAAATTCCAAGTCTGTGATTATTAACGTGATTCAGCCCGGTCAACTGCCAACGATACCAACTGAATCAATCCCTGAATCAGCTACTGTTCAAAGAGCAACATCTGAACTTACCCCAAGCAGAATACCGATACCGAAAGTTATTGAGCCAGAAAAAAAACCCTCAATCCCAGAGATCATCCAAGAGACAACTGAACCATCAGGGTTTACTGACAGCCCTTCAGCACCCTTGACCAACGCAGATGAAAGTGATGCCAATAGCACCGCTACTGCCAACCGTCGCCGCCGCCGTCGTTCTTCAGCGATCGAGGACAATTAATTTGCCTTATGGTAGAAACACAGCAAACTGCTGCTATTTCTTCGCCAGCACCTCTGGAAAAATCCAGTTGGCTGGAGTTTTCTACCTTGTCAGGGATTCCAGGGCTAGTTGCAGGTGTCGATGAAGTAGGGCGAGGCGCTTTATTTGGCCCTGTGGTGGCCGCAGCCGTGATCCTGCCAGATTCTGCTTTGCCAAAACTAATGGCAGCTAAAATTAAAGACAGTAAAAAATTGTCTAGTCAAAGGAGAACTCAGCTAGCACAGCAAATTTGTGGGCTGGCTGTAGATTGGAAAATTGGGTTTGCTTCCACTGCGGAAATTGACAAGATCAATATTTTGCAAGGGACGCTGTTAGCAATGAAGCGGGCTGTACTGAAGTTAAAGGTACAGCCTGTACTCTGCTTAATTGATGGCAATCAGTCAATCAAAGACTTACTAGTGCCCCAACAAACAATAGTCAAAGGAGACGAGCGATCGCTTGCTATTGCCTCTGCCAGTATTGTGGCCAAAGTTTGGCGTGACGACCTGATAATGCGCTTAGCATTAAAATACCCGATGTACAACTTGGAGTGTAACAAGGGTTATGGTAGCCAGCAGCACTTGCTGGCTCTGCAAGAATACGGTCCATCGCCCCTACATCGCAAGTCTTTTCGTCCTTGTCAAATCAAAGTATTGAATACTGATTGACTCAATTTTGGATTTTAGATTTTGGATTTTAGATTTGTTCCACGTAGCTTGGTTCTCACGGAGCGAGTATAAATTCACTGGCTCTCAGACCTTTTTAAATTTTAGATTTTAAATTATTCAATTCCATTATCCAAAATTTAAAATCTAAAATTCGGTAGTGATGCAATAATTACTCTGGATTCAGCATTGGTAATTCAACACTCTCGGCGTCAAGTCGTTGGTTTTTCGTTTGTGATATCACCCAGTAGCGATAATCTGCCAACAGTTGATGTAATAATCGTTGCTTGACCGTCAACAGCACGCTTTTAAGCAAACCATTGCCGGTAGCTTCTAAAATTGGCTTGGGAGTCAAGGAAAATGGCGGTGGCAAATCTATCTGTACTTCTAAATCAGCTCTTCCTTGCAGGCGAGTACCAGTGGTTTGCTCTTTGGGAGATAAATACCCTTTTAAATTGAGAGCAAACCGCTGGTTAATATACTCGAAACCCAGAATTTCACAGCCTAGCGATCGCAAATAAATTATGCCATTTGATTCTGCCCAAACTCTCATGTCTACAGTCGGTTGAATACTCAATGACATAAAAGTTAGCGGACGCATTTTCAAGCGGAATACCTCTTCAGAAACCTGCTGAATTCGGCTATTGTCAACTAAAGCTTTAACAAGGCGTTGAGGTTGACGCAAATAGTGCTGAATGGGAATAGGCTCCTCTGGAACAGCGATTTCAACCGATTGGGAGGCAGTAAACCGGGTAGCCATGAGCGAATAAAAGTATTTGTTTCTTAATTTTAATATTTTTTAACAACTTATATCTGACTACAGAAAATTAGCAACTTTATTTATTCTCAAAATTATAGTTGCTGATGAGGTATACATCATCAGCGAAAAGTTGGTACGCTCATTAGTATCTTCTCTTAAACATAGTCTAAATTTGAAATTCAACATTGACAAAAAAGTAAAATTATGTAGTAAAAAATAGCATCAGCTAATACAATTTATCTTCAATCTTCAGAGAAATTTGGGGAAAAGCTGCCCGCAAATCTGACTGGTGGAGGACTGGTATGCATAACTTATTTACTTAAATTCAGAATTCGATTTATTTGTATATGGATAAAACTCTTTTCTACAAATCCTTCCCAATCCCTAATCCCAGCGAAACTATCAACTCAAGGCTAAACGCATGACTATATCGATTGCACATTTAGGGCCAGCCGGCACTTACTCAGAACAAGCAGCTGTTTTTTATGTCAACTGGCTGGGCAAAAGTACGGGAGTTGAAACTATGTTATGCCCCTATGCCAGCATCTCCCAATCACTACACGCCGTTGCTGATAGTCAAGCCCAGTTGGCTGTTGTGCCAGTGGAAAATTCTATTGAAGGGAGTGTGACCATGACACTAGATACACTGTGGCAGTTGGATAGTTTGCGAATTCAGTTGGCCTTGATATTACCTATTACCCATACCTTAATTTCCTGTGCGAATAGCTTAGATAGCATTCAAACTGTTTACTCTCATCCCCAAGCTTTGGCACAATGTCAGGGATGGTTAGAGCGATTTCTCCCAAGGGTACAAATTATTGCCAACAATTCTACAACCGCAGCACTGGAGCTATTAGAACAAGATCCGACGATAGCAGCTATCGCCTCTAGTAGAGCAGCTCAACTCTACAACCTGCCCATACTTGCCAGTGGTATTAACGACTATCCAGAAAACTTTACCCGCTTTTGGGTAGTAAGTCAGGGCGAAGTAAAAGCTGGATCTCAGGGTTCAAAAACAGGTGCTACTCACACATCCTTAGCTTTTAGTGTACCTGCCAACGTACCAGGAGCGTTGGTCAAACCTTTGCAAATCTTTGCTCAGCTAGGAATTAACCTCAGCCGGATTGAATCTCGTCCGACGAAGCGATCGCTAGGAGAATATTTGTTTTACATTGATGTAGAAGCAGACGCCAACGAAACACAAATGGAATCTGCTTTAGCAGAATTAAGTATCCACACAGAGATTCTCAAAATTTTGGGCACTTACAATGTTTTACCAGTGAGCGCTCTTTAGCAATTCGTCATTAGTCCTTTGCCTAAAGCAAATGACTAATAATTCCTTGATGGTACAAGACAGGGGGATTGATCCTTAGGGTCAATCCAAAATCCAAAATCTAAAATCCAAAATTGTCTGACTGATAACTGCTCATGATTTCTCATTAAATGTGTCTTTCAGAACAGCCCGAGCTGCCAAGTGATTACGAGTAGAAGTTAAAATTTCTGCTTCCCGCTCTAGGCGAGTTGCAGTATCTTGCATTTCTAGCAATAACTGCTGTTCTGCGGCCACACCATAGAGATTACTTGCTACCCAATAAGATAGTTCTATTGGGAGGTCAGGCAAATCTTCTGGCAACTCAATATTTTGTTCCGTTAATTTGGCTGAGAGGCGGACAACATCCCGCAGTAGTTGTTCTACTTCTGAAGACAGAGGTCGCAAATCTTTAGTTGGTGGGTGGTCTTCAATCCACTCTACTAAACCAACACGGTATGGCTTTTCACGAACGTATTCTAATACACGAAATCTTTGCTGCCCCAAAGTCAACATTTTCATCCGATCATCTGGCAGACGCTGATGATGAACGATTTCGGCACAGCATCCTGTGTTTGCAATTGTACCTTTAACTGGATCGAACATCAAAACACCGAACCTGCGATCGCTCTGCAAAATCGTGTTCATCATGATTCGGTAGCGAAATTCAAAGATGTGCAGGGGCAATGGTCTGGTAGGAAACAGAACTACTTCGGGTAACGGGAACAGAGGTAGTTCGCGAACTGCAATTTTAGAAGATGATGTCATTGTTACCTTGGTATAAACTTAATCTTTAAAATTTATTTTTCTCTGCTTTTCCCGTACTTTGTCTACATTCTATCATTTGTTTTGTGGCTAAATAAAAAGCCCTGAGATATATTTCTTCAGGGCAAGGTAAATATTCATACTAATATCATTTGTCCTCTCTTACAAAGTTATGATCTAAGGAAGCCTTAGCTCAGACTTTGCGTTTTGTCAGTTGTCCTTTATTTATTGACAAATGACAAATGATTAATTAAAGTTTGACTTCGATATCAACACCCGATGGTAAATCCAATTTCATCAGGGCATCAATGGTTTTAGAAGATGGCTGGTAGATGTCAATAATCCGGCGATGAGTACGGGTTTCAAAGTGTTCCCGTGAATCTTTATCTACGTGAGGCGATCGCAGCACACAGTAGATTCGGCGTTTTGTTGGTAGAGGAATTGGACCGATTGCTGTAGCATTGGTGCGGTTAGCTGTGTCTACAATCTTCTCGCAAGATGTATCTAATAAACGTCGGTCAAAAGCTTGTAAGCGAATTCTAATTTTCTGCTGCTGTAGAGTTGCCATCTTTAATTGTCCAGGTTCTGCGTAAAAGGGGGAGTAGTGAGTGGGGAGTGGTGAGTGGGGAGTGTCTTTTTTCGCTACTTCCCACTCCCTTTAATTCAAGGAAGAGAAAGGAGCAGAGAGGCATCATACCATCTCTGCTCCTTTGTTATGAGCAAAAAGGTGCTATTTGAGAATTTTGGAGACGACACCAGCACCAATGGTGCGGCCACCTTCACGAATAGCGAAGCGCATTCCTTGTTCAATAGCGATCGCGTTGATCAATTCTACTGTCATCTTGATGCGATCGCCTGGCATCACCATTTCTGCCTCGCTGCCATCATCGGAGGTGAAAGTTTTGATGGTACCGGTTACATCGGTTGTCCGGACGTAGAACTGAGGGCGGTAGCCAGCAAAAAATGGAGTCTTACGACCACCTTCTTTTTCGGTTAAGACATACACTTCACCTTCAAATTGAGTGTGAGGTGTAATCGAACCAGGTTTGGCGATTACCATACCCCGTTCAATATCAGCCTTTTGGATACCCCGAAGTAGTACGCCTGCGTTATCCCCAGCCATACCTTGGTCAAGACTCTTCTTGAACATCTCAATACCAGTTACGGTAGTGGCGCGAGTATCTCTAATACCCACTAGTTCAACGTTATCGCCGACCTTAACTACACCCCGCTCAATCCGACCTGTGGCAACAGTACCACGACCTGTGATTGAGAACACGTCTTCTACAGCCATCAGGAAGGGCTTATCAACATCCCGCTCAGGGGTGGGGATATAAGAATCTACAGCATCCATGAGTTCATAGATTTTGTCTACCCAGGGATTTTCTCCTCGTTGGGTCTTGGGGTTCTTGGTCATTGCTTCTAGGGCTTGCAGACCAGAGCCTTTGATAATGGGGATATCATCGCCAGGGAAATCGTAGCTAGAAAGCAGTTCCCGCAGTTCTAGTTCCACTAGTTCCAGCAGTTCTGGGTCATCCATCAAGTCTTCTTTGTTTAAGAAGACTACCAGACTGGGAACCCCAACCTGTTTTGCCAGCAGAATGTGTTCGCGGGTTTGGGGCATAGGTCCATCGGTAGCAGCAACTACGAGAATGCCACCATCCATCTGGGCTGCACCGGTGATCATGTTTTTTACATAGTCAGCGTGTCCGGGACAGTCCACGTGAGCATAGTGCCGACTTGCGGTTTCATACTCAACGTGAGCGGTATTGATGGTAATACCCCGTGCCTTTTCTTCTGGTGCGTTATCGATTTGGTCGTAGCCCTTAGCTACAGCCTGACCCATAGCTGCCAAGGTCATGGTGATGGCTGCTGTCAAGGTAGTTTTACCGTGGTCAACGTGGCCAACTGTACCGATATTAATGTGGGGTTTCGTTCTTTCAAACTTTGCGCGTGCCATGAATCCTCGTTTCCTTTTTTAATTAAGCGTTCCCTTTGCTTTTTGCAATGATAGTTTCAGCTACGCTGCGAGGCACCTCTTCGTAGTGGCTGAACTCCATCGTGAAGATACCCCGACCTTGGGTCTTCGACCGGATATCAGTGGCGTAGCCGAACATGGTCGCCAGTGGAACTTTGGATGCCACCTTAGCGAGTCCCTGTTCAGTGCTTTGGCTTTCAATCTGCCCCCGGCGGGAGATGAGGTCGCCAATGACGTTCCCGATAAAGTCTTCAGGAACTTCCACTTCAACTTTCATCATAGGCTCTAATAGTACTGGTGAAGCTTTAAGCACAGCTTCTTTCATTGCCATTGAGCCAGCGATTTTGAAAGCCATTTCCGAAGAGTCTACATCGTGGTATGACCCATCAATTAGCGTCGCTTTGACATCAATCAACGGATATCCAGCCAGAACACCGGATTCGCAGCTTTCTTTCATTCCTTGTTCTGCTGGGCCGATGTATTCTTTAGGCACACTACCGCCAACAATTTTAGAAACAAATTCAAAACCAGTACCAGGTTCTCCAGGCTCCAAATCGATCACAACATGACCGTATTGACCTTTACCACCACTTTGGCGGATGAATTTGCCCTCGATTTTGTTCACAGCTTTCCGAATTGTTTCTCGGTAAGCTACTTGTGGTGCGCCAACATTCGCTTCCACCTTGAATTCTCGTAACATCCGGTCTACTAGAATTTCGAGGTGTAGTTCTCCCATCCCTGCGATCACGGTTTGGTTTGTTTCCGGATCGACGTTGACACGGAAGGTAGGGTCTTCTTCCGAGAGAGATTGCAGAGCCTTGGATAATTTATCCATGTCATTCTTGGTTTTGGGTTCAACCGCTACCGAGATCACAGGCTCAGGAATGAATAGGGATTCCAAAATTACTGGTGAAGCATCATCACAGATGGTGTCACCTGTCAAGGTATCTTTCAATCCCAAGGCAGCTCCCAAATCACCCGCTCGCAGTTCATCGACATCTTGTCGATCGTCTGCCTTCATCAGAACTAAGCGGGAAATCCGTTCTTTTTTATTCTTAGTAGCGTTGAGGACGTAGCTACCCTTTTTCAGCACACCAGAATAAACGCGAACAAATGTTAGGCGACCGTAAGGGTCAGCCATAATCTTGAATGCTAAAGCCGCTAGGGGTTCGTTGTCATCAGCCCGCCGCTCAACAGTATCACCATTGGGCAGTATGCCTTGAATTGCCGGTACTTCACTTGGTGCTGGCAGGTAATCGACAACGGCATCCAGCATCAACTGTACACCTTTGTTTTTAAATGCCGAGCCACAAAGTACTGGTACGATTGTGCCAGCAATTGTGCCTTTACGCAGAGCAGCAGCAATTTCGTCTGCTGTAAGTTCTTCGCCATCGAAGTACTTAGACATCAGAGTATCATCTGTTTCTGCCACTGCTTCTACTAGCTTGGTGCGGTATTCTTCTACCTGCGCTTGCATCTCGGCTGGGATATCGGTCTCTTGGATATCAGTTCCTTGATCGTTTGCGTAAATATACGCGCACTGCTTTACGAGGTCAACAATACCTTGGAAGTCGTTTTCGCTACCAATTGGTAGTTGAATAGCGATCGCATTTGCCCGCAGGCGATCGCGCATTTGCTCGTGAACTTTATAAAAGTTCGCTCCTGTGCGATCCATCTTGTTGATGAAGGCGATCCGAGGAACTTTATAGCGGTCTGCTTGTCGCCACACTGTCTCAGACTGCGGTTGCACACCACCCACAGAACAAAATACCGCGATTACACCATCCAACACGCGCATGGAACGCTCAACTTCAATTGTGAAGTCTACGTGACCTGGAGTATCGATAATGTTAATTTGATGATCTTTCCAGCTGGTACTAATAGCAGCAGCAGTGATGGTAATTCCCCGCTCCCGCTCCTGCTCCATCCAGTCTGTGACGGCAGTTCCTTCATGAACTTCGCCAATCTTATGAATTATCCCAGAGTAAAACAATATTCTCTCTGTTGTTGTTGTTTTGCCCGCATCTATATGCGCCGCAATACCGATGTTGCGTACTTTCTCTAGCGGGATCGTGCGTGCCACAATTACCTCCTATAGTTTTTGCCTCATGATATCTTGTATATTACTCTTTGTTAAGATTCTATACTTTTACGGAAAACCGTCTTTTTTGTAAATCCACGATATACCGCTTCAGAAATGCGATATATCGTTTTTCTACCTAGTAACGATAATGTGCAAATGCTTTATTCGCTTCCGCCATCCGGTGCGTTTCTTCGCGTTTGCGAATGGCGTTTCCTGTTTCATTGGCTGCGTCCATTAACTCATTTGCCAGTTTGCTGGCCATTGTGCGCCCTGGTCTAGATCTAGAAAATTGCACCAGCCAACGCAGTGCTAGGGTAGTACCCCGCTCCGAACGCACTTCCATTGGTACTTGGTAGGTTGCTCCGCCGACTCGCCGAGCCTTGACTTCTACTAGAGGCGTAGCATTCCGCACTGCTCTTTCAAAAGTTTCGAGGGCATTATTGCCAGTGCGTTCCTCAATGGTTTTTAATGCATCATAGACAATTCTGGCGGCAAGCGATTTCTTGCCATGACGCATGATCCGCCTGATAATCATGCTCACAAGGCGACTGTTATATACGGAGTCAGACGGAACTGGGCGCCTTTGAATAACACCACGACGAGACATACTTCACCTTTAATTCGGATTTGGCAACGAAATTATATGCTATCAGACACCGGAAACTAAAAGCGGTGGAACCCAACCCTCAGACTTCCTCAATTTTTTTCGAGCGTTGCACGTGCGAATCTGGGATTTTGCGAAAAGTTTGAGCGCCGACTTTTGGCTTAGAGCGCTTTGCAACTTGCCGTAGGGCATCAAAGCTTTTCAAGACGGATTTTAGATTTTGGATTAAAAATTTTTGTTGATATGCCCCTAAACTTGTGGTCAAAACAAATCAAAAATCAAGAGTCTGTAAATCTCATCCCTTTGGGGATTCGATAAATTAAATCCAAAATCGCAAATCTAAAATTGTTTGACTTGCTACGTGCAACCAGATACTCAAGACGACAAGATTCTAAACCTTAATGTCCGGATGAGAATTCTGTTGTTTTGACAAGATTCTCCTCAGAAATTCTACACTTGCTCGCTGAGTGTAGGGTGTAGCTTGCTTGATTGCTTCAAACAAATACAACAGTCTTCATAACTGCTGCTAGAACATAGGTACTGATCGTTTTTTGTCCCTGAGCGTTTCTAGGGTGGACGATTAATCGTGTTTTAATGCGATTAATCGCCTAGTCCTATTTTTTAGCTTCTTTTGGACGCTTGGTTCCATACTTGGAACGGCCTTGTTTGCGGTCTTTGACTCCGGCTGTATCTAAGGTGCCACGGATGATGTGGTATCTCACGCCTGGTAAGTCCTTAACCCGACCGCCACGAATCATTACAACTGAGTGTTCTTGTAAGTTGTGACCAATCCCTGGAATGTAAGCTGTAACTTCAAACCCAGAGGTGAGTCTTACCCTTGCTACTTTGCGTAGAGCTGAGTTAGGCTTTTTTGGTGTGGTCGTGTATACTCTGGTACAAACTCCCCGGCGTTGGGGGCATTGTTTCAGAGCTGGGGACTTGGTTTTCTGACGCGCTTGTTCGCGTTCGTTACGTATTAGCTGCTGTATTGTTGGCATGAGTTACAGCGCGTAAAGCTGCTTATGGTCTAAGTTTTAACAAATCCTGATTATATCGTTTTTTAAGGGTTTATGTCAATTGTCATTTGTCTTTAGTGTTATTGGCATAATGATTAGTGACCTATGGAGAAGGAATTGCCACAGGTACAGGTAGCGATCGCCTGGGGGTTATGGAAGCGAAAACCACCACCCATTAAGTCTTCTGAATAATCTACTGTCAACCCGTTGAGTTGATTTAAACTTTCGGCATCTATAAGTACTTGAATCTCGTCGAAGTCAAAAAGGCGATCGCCAACTTTTATTGCTTCATCGAAGGACATATCATAAAATAACCCGGAACAGCCACCTGGTTTTACTGCTAATCGAAACAAGACATTTGGCTGTTGCTTGGACTTGATTCGGACAATTTCACTCGCGGCTGCTTGACTCAGATGAATCATGAAATTCGTTTGTGCAATTAAATAACCTATCTTAATTCTACAGAGCGGTTGACCAATGCTCTCTATTCAGATGCTGCGTGAAGTTTATTTCTACGTAAAGGTAGATTTGGACTCCATAATTTATACAGCAAAATTTCAATTCCAAAGGACGAATGAATATTTTTATTGACTTTTGATTTTTGATAAATATTTTTGTCTCCAGTTAGCGAGGAATTTTGTTTTAGAGGGTTGGGAGGGTCTAGCTATTTGCTTTATCTAGATGGAATGGCCAATTTTAGCTTTACCTAATGTTCGTCTGACAGGGCGATCGCTCTTAACTACATACTACTACATTTAATATGACTAACAAGGTTTAGTCCCCACCTCAACTAGGTAGGGACTTCTGGTGTGCAGTAGCTACTAAAGACAGTTTGCACAAAAGCCTATTCAGTTTTCGGGTTAGAGCTTTTATCTGGTTGTTTTGGTTTTAATCCTTGGTACGAGCATAATCGTCTTGGTAGCGAATAATATCATCTTCACCCAAGTATTCGCCATTTTGCACCTCAATCAACACCAAAGGAATCACACCAGGATTCTCTAAACGATGAGCTGTACATTGAGGTACATAGGTTGACTCATTATTGCTCAGTAATACTTCTTGCTCACCGCAAACTACCCTAGCTGTACCAGAGACGACAATCCAGTGTTCACTGCGGTGATGATGCATTTGTAAACTCAGGCGGTGTCCAGGCTTAACTTCAATACGCTTGATTTTGTATCCGCGTCCTTCTTCCAATACTGTAAAAGCACCCCAAGGACGTAACTCAGTTGCAGCAACACCTTTGGAACTAATAGCTGGAGGTAGATGTAGAGTGTCAGTCTGTACAGTTTCTTGATATCGAGCCATAGTTACCTCATTTGGAGACATAACAAACCGTGGGTACTCTTAGAACTATTGATGAAAAAATTTGGCGCTATCTTGCAACCTTGAAAATCAGGAATTTTCTAGCACCTTGCTAAAGATAACAAAACTAAACGTTATGGTGTAAACCATTACTATTAAAACTTTTAGGTCTACATTAAGTCTTCATCAAGCAAAAGGGCAGCTTGTTGTAAACTTTAAAAAGGGACTGGGGACTGGGGAGATGAGGGGAATAACGAATGCCCAATGCACAGTCCTCAATCCCTAATCCCCAATCGCCAATTTCTTATTTTTGCAGGAAAATACCAATGCCATTGTGGACACGAGCAGCGGTACTGGGGAAACGGTCAAGTAGTTGTCCTCCTAAGTAAAGGCTGGTAGAACTACCACCGTCCAAATTTAGAGCGTCCACACACCCCATCTGTTGCATTATTTGGGCATGTTCTGCCAATGTAGGGCCATAACCGCCGACACGATTATGAGTGGCAGTAATCATCAGTGTGCCTGTTGGTGTTGTGCAAATACCGCTACGAATAGCTTTTTCTGCAATAAAGGCGTTGCTGAATTTTTCGGCTTTGGCATCAAGGACAATTTGACGATTTTGGATTAATAGCGGTCCTGCTCCGATAATGTGGGGATAACGACTAAAATCAGCGGGAGCAGTAGCGCTGGAAATACTGAGTGCGGTACCAATAGGTAATTGTGAGGCACTAGCAGTAGCGCTGGCGCGTAACGTTAGCAGGTAGCCATCCTGGGGAATAGGAATCGCCTGCTCACCAACTTTGCCGCCTGGTAATTGATTAGTAATTTGGTCTTTCTGTACCACCAGGATAACTTCGTTGTCGGTTAGAGGTGTGTAAGTTGCTCCCCAAGCACGGGTATAACGAGCAATACCACTCTGGACGTACCCACTATTAAGAAAGAGAATTGGTAAGCGCTGGTTATTTGCAGTGATTAAAGTTTCTTCTAAGGTGAGGCGGCCAAAGTAAAATTGACCAGAATCATTCCAGGCGATCGCTCCTCGGTTGAGAATAGGCCCTGATAACCACTGACCATCTCGGCGAATCGCACCCAAGGGCAATCTATTATTACGGTTAAAATAACCACCATTAATTCCAGCTACTGCTAAGTAGCGTTGTGCTGTTTGGATTAAGGGAGCAGTACCTATAAGTGTATCAGGGCTAACCCACATCGGTTTCAACGTTAGCCCAACTCTCCGGGGATTAACTTCTAACCAAACCACTGGAAAGCGTTCTGTGCCTAAATTCATATAATGCTGTCGCCAGCGCAATCCCGGTGCCCAAGTAATATCCCGCTCTTCTAGAGGATCGGATCGAATATCGATAATCAGGCGATGGGGGTCTGCTACAGTACTAACTTGAGGCGATAGGCCAAAGGGAACACTCAGACGAATAATGGTTTGGTTTTTCACCACTTCCACTTTTTGAATTAGTGGTTCTGGATCTGGTAATACTGGTGGTGTTGCTGGCGATAATTGTTTGAGTATATCTGGTAATGATGTTGGTGGTGCTGTTGGTGGTGGCTGGGGAGTATAGCGTTCTATTAAAACGGGATCGGCTATTGCATCCAGGGTAACTGTCCACTCTCGATTCGCTGGTGTAGTCGATTTGGGTGGTGGTGTGTCTGGATCGAGGGATGGAGTCGGAATTGTTTTAACAGTTGATCCTTGTGCAACTTGCCAGGGAGTTGGACGATTTAAATCGACAAGAATTCGAGTTGGTTGCAAGGAAGTAACACTTGCGTCTGAAGGTTGCTGGCTTTGAACAATGTTTGTGACTTGTGCTTTCGGGGTGGCGATCGCTAAGGTGTTACCATTGGCTTGGATCTGCCATCCAGCTGTTTGAGCAAAATTAGTAATATCCAGATAGCGATATCCCTTTAGTAAGGTAGTGCTTAAAACTAATGGGTTGCTCACCGAAGAAAACCACTGTATTGGTTGCCTAGTCCAGTTGCTACTGTTTAAAAAATTTACTCCAAATAATTGCCGGAATGCGCCGTCACTGAGATGAGTCGTGATTTGACCAGATTTTCCAGTCCGCTGCAACCAAGTTCCTGGTAAGGTACGCCCATTGAGGGATATTTGATTACCAACAGAAGGCGATCGCACCGCGGGTATTGGAGATGTCGGTGACTGTGAAATTAACCTTGGTATTGGTTTACTATTTTTAGGGGACTCCTGGGCGTTACCATAGGTAGTAGCTAAGCACACCGCTATCAAAACTATTGGTGACACACTAGCTCGGATAAACCTACTATTCCCAATCAGTGAAATAACACTGGAGTATTGTTGTTGGCAACAATTCGGCATTTTTACCATAATTTACTAGGTATTTTTCAAAACTATCACCCAAGGTATAAACTAACTAATTATTTGCAAATATCAAAAACATCATTTATTTGGCGGAAAAACATGATAATGTATATATTGGATTGTTATCTCTTTTAAAAAGAAACAGCAATTTAGCCGCCTAAGCGACTGTAACCAAGTGTTGTAACTGGCACTAATACCAATCACACCATACACGGTAGTCTTAGTTATCAAAACTGGATTAAGATATTCAATCCTCACTGCTAGTTGCAACTCTTCCTACTTCAGTGGAGTGTAATTACTAGTGAGAGAGGTGGCAACTGGATCAAGAGGAATTTTTGGGAATTGTCAAATGAGTATATATTGTAATACGCTGATTTTATTGCCGTATCGGGATAATTTTGATTTTCAAACCTAGCGCAGCTTTCTGTTTTAATTATGTTTTAGGTAAGCCAAGACAGGCTCTATGAATAAGTAGTGTGCATCTGGAACAAGGGAATTGAGAAAAGACTTAGCTTCACAATATAAAAAAGAAAATGTCAGGGCAATAACAATGTCTTGGCTAAATTAGCTTGTCTAACAACTGCATAAATACATAAAAAATACGTAACTATTTTAACACAGGTTAACTAAAAAGTAAAACCGAAGTTAAAATTTTTTTTCCCTAAAATTCAGTGCTGATGTGTTTCTGCATCGCTGAATTGAAAATTTTTTCTCATAAGTAGTGGCAAAATTGGTAACTCAATAGTTCAGGTACAGGGTATGAATAATCAATCGATGAATCAAGACCAGAAAATCACAGCGGATATTGACTCAATAAATACCTGTCAGGGGCAAAGGTGGTTAGTAGAGGAACGAGATGCCTGTGGTGTGGGTTTTATTGCTCATCGTCAAAATCATGCCAGCCACGAAATTGTCGAAAAAGCTTTAGCTGCTTTGACCTGCTTAGAACACCGGGGGGGTTGTAGCGCTGACCAAGACTCTGGCGATGGTGCGGGACTATTGACAGCAATTCCTTGGGAGTTGTTTCAAGAAGAATTTGCCCAAAGAAAAAAGGAATTTTCATCTACCAACAATACAGCTGTGGGGATGATATTCTTACCACAAGACCAACAAGCAGCACAAAAAGCTAGGGCAGCAGTTGAGGAAATAGCTGCACAAGAAAAATTGATTGTACTGGGATGGCGAGTAGTACCGGTGCAACCTGATTTGCTGGGGGTACAAGCAAGAGAAAATCAACCCCAAATTGAGCAAGTTTTGTTAGCGTCCGTTGACAAAAGCGGCGATGAACTAGAACGAGAACTATATATTACCCGCCGCCGAATTAGTAAACTTGCAAATAATATTTCAGAAGAATTTTATATTTGCTCCTTATCAAGCCGGACAATTGTCTACAAAGGCATGGTGCGTTCTGCTGTATTGGGAGAATTTTATCAAGATTTAAAAAATCCACTTTACAAAAGTGCCTTTGCTGTCTACCATCGTCGCTTCAGCACCAACACGATGCCCAAATGGCCGCTAGCCCAACCAATGCGGCTTTTGGGTCACAATGGCGAAATCAATACCTTATTGGGTAACATCAACTGGATGATGGCACGAGAAGCTACCTTAAATCATCCAGTATGGGCTATGGGTGCAGGTTCTTTAAAAGAGACTCGCATCAACGAACTCAAGCCATTAGTTCACATTGACAACAGCGATTCAGCTACTTTAGATAATGTGCTGGAATTGCTGGTGCGTTCTGGACGCAGCCCCTTGGAAGCCTTAATGATTATGGTTCCAGAGGCTTACAAAAATCAGCCTTCTTTAAATGACTATCCGGAAATTGTTGATTTCTACGAATATTACAGCGGTTTGCAAGAAGCATGGGACGGCCCGGCACTTTTAGTATTCAGTGATGGTCAAAAAGTTGGGGCGACACTAGATCGCAATGGCTTAAGACCAGCTCGTTACCTGATTACCGAAGATGACTACATTGTTGTAGCTTCCGAAGCTGGAGTAATAGACTTCCCAGAAGCCAAGATTATAGAGAAAGGTAGACTAGGACCAGGGCAAATGATTGCCGTGGATTTAGAAAATCATGAGGTGCTGAAAAATTGGGATATAAAACAGCGCATCGCTAAGCAGCATCCCTATGGAGAATGGCTGCAACAGTACCGTCAAGAATTAAAGTCATTGGCCATTAGTCACACATCAAATGGAAATGGCAATGGCAAAGGACAATCGACAAATGACCAAGGTCTATTGACGATTGACAAACAAACCTTACTTCAGCGTCAAACTGCCTTCGGTTACACCACAGAAGATGTGGACATGGTGATCGAACAAATGGCGATCGCCGGATCAGAACCGACTTTCTGCATGGGAGATGATATTCCCCTAGCAGTATTGTCAGAAAAACCACACTTGCTTTATGACTATTTCAAACAGCGTTTTGCTCAGGTAACCAATCCGGCGATCGATCCCCTACGGGAAAAGCTGGTGATGTCTTTGAAAGTCGAGTTGGGTGAACGGGGTAACTTATTAGATCCAAAGCCAGAATATGCCCGGAGACTGAAACTTGAGTCGCCGGTGTTGAACGAGGCAGAATTAGAGGCGATTAAGCTGTCAGGATTTGCCACAGCCGAGTTATCAACTTTATTTGCGATCGCCACCGGTCCAGAAGGATTAAAAGCTGCCGTCGAGTCTTTACAAGCACAAGCCGCTGAATCAGTGCGGGCAGGTGCAAAGATTTTAATATTAAGCGACCGCCCAAGTGATAGCAGTATTAGCACAGAATACACTTACATTCCTCCCCTACTAGCAGTCGGCGCCGTCCATCACCACCTGATTCGGGAAGGGTTGCGGATGAAAACATCCCTGATTGTCAATACTGCCCAATGCTGGAGTACTCATCACTTTGCTTGTCTCATTGGCTACGGTGCTGGTGCAGTTTGTCCGTATATGGCTTTGGACACAGTGCGCGATTGGTGGTCCGATCCCAGAACTCAAAAATTAATGGAGGGGAAAAAAATACCCACCCTCATCCTAGAGCAAGCTTTAGGAAATTATCGCAAAGCAGTAGAGTCGGGTTTGCTGAAAATCCTCTCCAAGATGGGAATTTCCTTGCTCTCCAGCTATCAAGCAGCCCAAATTTTTGAAGCGATCGGCATCGGTAGGGATTTAATCGAACTGGGATTTCGTGGTACCACTTCCCGCATCGGCGGTTTGAGTGTCAGCGAACTCGCCCTGGAGGTGCTTTCTTTCCACAGCAAAGCTTTCCCAGAACTGACAAACAACAAATTAGAAAACTTGGGCTTTGTGCAGTACCGTGCTAAGGGCGAGTACCACATGAATAGCCCAGAAATGGTAAAGGCGCTGCATAAAGCTTTAGATGGCAACAACTACGACCACTACGAAGTTTACAAAAAACACCTCCAAGGCAGACCAGTAACTGCTTTGCGTGACTTGCTAGATTTCCAAGGCGATCGCCCGTCCATATCTATAGAAGAAGTAGAATCGGTATCTGAAATTGTCCACCGCTTCTGTACTGGTGGCATGTCTTTAGGCGCTTTGTCAAGAGAAGCACATGAAACTTTAGCGATCGCCATGAACCGCATTGGCGGCAAATCTAACTCTGGGGAAGGCGGCGAAGATCCAGTGCGCTATACAGTTTTGGATGACGTAGATGAATCAGGGCATTCGCCAACCCTACCTCATTTAAATGGATTGCGAAATGGCGATCGCGCTTATAGTGCCATTAAGCAAGTTGCATCGGGACGCTTTGGTGTCACCCCAGAGTATTTAGTCAACGCCAAGCAAATTGAAATTAAAATTGCCCAAGGTGCCAAGCCTGGGGAAGGTGGACAACTTCCAGGACCGAAGGTGAGTGAATATATTGCCATGTTAAGGCGATCGAAGCCAGGTGTGACGCTGATTTCGCCACCACCGCACCACGATATTTATTCCATTGAAGACTTAGCACAGCTGATTTTTGACCTACACCAAATTAACCCGAAAGCAAAAGTGTCGGTGAAGCTAGTTGCAGAAGTCGGTATTGGAACGATCGCTGCGGGTGTAGCCAAGGCAAATGCTGATATTATCCAAATTTCTGGTCATGATGGTGGTACGGGTGCATCGCCACTCAGTTCGATTAAACATGCGGGTTCACCTTGGGAACTTGGTTTAAGTGAAGTGCATCGCGTTTTGATGGAAAATAGTTTGCGCGATCGCGTGATTTTACGCGTTGATGGCGGACTGAAGAGTGGCTGGGATGTGGTCATCGGGGCATTGATGGGTGCTGAAGAATTCGGTTTCGGCTCCATTGCGATGATTGCTGAGGGCTGTATCATGGCACGAGTTTGCCACATGAACACCTGCCCTGTGGGTGTTGCGACTCAAAAAGAAGAACTCCGCAAGCGGTTTACAGGAATACCGGAACAAGTTGTCAACTTCTTCTACTTCATTGCCCAAGAAGTGCGGAGTTTGTTAGCACGACTCGGCTACCGTTCTTTGTCAGAAATCATTGGACGTGCAGATTTATTGAAAGTGCGTCCAGAGGTAAAACTTACCAAAACGCGATCGCTAAATCTCAACTGTTTACTTCAGCTACCAGATAGCAAAGAAAATCGTAACTGGTTAGTCCATGAAGAAGTTCACAGCAACGGCGTGGTTTTAGATGACAAATTCCTTGCCGATCCCGACATTCAAGCTGCCATTGATAATCAATCTGCTATTACCAAGACCTTCTCCATAGTCAATACTGATAGAACAGTAGGTACTAGATTAGCAGGAGCGATCGCTTCCCAATACGGTGACAGTGGCTTTGAAGGACAAATTCATCTCAAATTCACAGGTAGTGTTGGGCAAAGCTTTGGGGCTTTCAATCTCCCCGGTATTATTCTCACCTTGGAAGGAGAGGCAAACGACTACGTAGGCAAAGGAATGCATGGTGGCAAAATTATCATCAAACCCCCATCTGATGCCACTTATAATTCATCACAAAACGTCATAGTTGGTAATACCTGTCTTTATGGCGCTACTGGTGGGACATTATTTGCCAACGGCTTAGCAGGAGAACGCTTTGCCGTGAGAAACTCCAAAGGTATCGCAGTGATTGAAGGTGCTGGGGATCACTGCTGTGAGTACATGACTGGTGGTGTAATTGTCGTTCTTGGTAAAGTAGGGCGTAACGTAGCTGCTGGAATGACTGGTGGACTGGCATACTTTTTAGATGAAGACGGTTCATTTCCTGAGTTAGTCAACCCAGAAATTGTCAAAATGCAGCGAGTGATTACCGAAGCGGGTGCAAACCAATTGCAAGAGTTAATCAAAACTCATGTAGAACGAACTGGTTCACCAAAAGCGAAGAAAATTCTGCAAAACTGGCAAGAATTTTTGCCGAAATTCTGGCAGTTGGTTCCGCCTTCTGAAGCTGATAGTCCCCAAGCCAATCCTGAAAACAAAACAACTGAGTTCAGTTTAGTAACTACTAGTCATTAGACTTCTTGCATAAATCAAAATTGAAGAAGAATTCAGAAGTCAGAATTCAGGAGTCAGAATCAAGACGCTCGTTCGCCTTTGGCGTCTCCCTTTGGGAGAAGACTCGCTAACGCTTCGCTATCAGTCGGGGATTGGGACCGGCGCAGGTCTTGTTGACCACCAAATTTTCAATTTGGTGGGAGTCTTAAACCCGGTTATTCATCCGCTTTTTCGGTCAAAAAACATTGCTGAATTCTGACGACTGACGCCTCTATTCTGTTCGATAAAGAACCCCACCCCGCATTTGCTGAAGCAAACGCTCCCCTCCCCTTACCAAGGGGAGGGGTTGGGGGTGGGGTGTTAGGGACTTTTGCAAGAGGTCTATTGACCAATACAGTTCAGTTAAGCTTTTTTCTCTCCCCCTGCTTCCCCTGCTTCCCCTGCCTCCCCTGCCTGCCTTAACAAATAAATTTCCTTAACTGAACCGTATTGGTCTATTGACAAATAATAAAGATCCCCGACTTGTTATAGAAGTCGGGGATCTTTGTTATAACTTCAACGAAATCAATTAGGATTGCCATCTAGCATTTTAGCCAAAAAATATAATTTTAGTTGTTAGTCAATTTAGTGTTGGCCAATAACTTATAATTAATAATTATTATTTTTTGTTAGCAAGCAACTTTATTTCTGTATCTTCAATTTCTAAAAGTTCTGGAACAGTAACAAAACGATAGCCTTGATTTCTAAAGTTACTAATTATTTCCGGTAAAGCTTGCACAGTTCTGGAACGGTTACCACCACCATCATGCATTAGCACAATGCCACCAGGCTTTGAATCTTTAATTACATTATTAATCAACTTTGGGACAGCTGGCAGTTTGTAGTCTATGGAGTCAGCTGACCACATTACGACAGTATATTTTTGGCCTTTGGCATAAGCAACTAGCCCGTTGTGCATCATACCTCCAGGAGGCCGGAACAAAGTTGTTTTAACACCTGTAACTTGATAAATTAAGTCTGTTGTCCGCTCAATTTCAAAGGCAGCCGCTTGTTGATTAAAGGCGTGATACCAGTGATGCCAAGTATGGTTGGCAATCACATGACCTTGAGCTACAATTTCCTTTCCTAATTCTGGATAATTTTTCAGGTTTTGCCCAACAACAAAAAATGTCCCTTTAATGTTATTTGATTTTAAGATATCTAGTACTTGCTTTGTAGTTTGAGGCCAAGGACCATCATCAAAAGTCAGAGCGATGACTTTCTCTGCTTGAGTCAGTTTTGCCGCTTTAACTATCGCCCCTTGAAAACGTGATGGTACGGGGTAGGAGACGCCTTTTACTTGTGCCTGTTGTTGCCAACTCATCAGCATCGCTCCCTTTAATTTCTCAATGCGCTGCTGAGTTCCTGTGTTTGCAGATACATTGTTTACATTGATATTTGGTCTACTCTGAGCTTCGGAAGTATTTGGTCTCAGAAGCATCATCAAACCAACACTAAAAACACCACCCAAGGCAAGCAGCCCAATTAATATTCCTTCTGGCCACAAAAACGACTTATTATTTTCCACTATATAGCTCCTTCAACGATCAAACCATCAGCTACGTATATGACAGTAAGTTCTAGCACAAAATTCTTTAGATATTTAAAAACCGATTGCTTTGTATAATTAATTCTGAACATTAGAATCGAGAAGACAGATTCTACAGCTTTCACTAAAAACTAGATGTTGAATCTCAACTCACTTATAAGCAGTAAAGTCTGCACTTAGGGATTCTGTCCACTAGCTCTAAGAAGGAGCATAATTTAGATGATTAACCACACCTCCTATATAAATCTTCTTAATCAGAGTTTTGAATTAACTGTTCTCTCACCTGGCTGCTAGCTACAGTAGTACTATGCTTTCAGATTGGATACCTTTGCATTAGCTAAGCTGTCAGGGCTACAAGTTGCATGTTTTCCAGGTTAGACATTTGATAGGAAAGTTCTAGATTGACAGCTTAGTGAATTATTTAATTAATGTACAAAACTATTAGCAACGGGTGAGGTATTTTGAAAAAAGACTCTAATCAACTATGTCGTTATAAAATTAATAAAATATATTTTACTGCCTAATGCCATCGCTTCCTTTTTAAGAAAAAATTAAATTTTCAACGGAGAGAATGTTGCTTTATAATTTCTATCAAACAACTAGACGGAAATTATTTAAATATAGTTTCTCATTGCCAAGGGGCACTTAGTCGTTAATCTAGATACTTTTTACTCGTTTAGCAAAAATAATTCTATTGGCAGATTAACTCTATTTTTAATGGTGAGATTTTAGTCAAAATTGCCACTGACTTTTTATCTGCTATCGTTCTTCTTGATAACTAAGGAGGTTCATACATCATTAATATTACAAATTAATATGGTTTGTTACCGTAAAATTACTTAAATAATTCGCATTTTTATCAACAATTTGTTAAAATCTTAATAGTCTGTCACACAACTATTAAAACATTAAACATTGTATTTAAATCAAATGTTTCTTGACTAATTATACTGGACGCAGTTAATTTTTTTGCTGCTCACAGAAAAAACCGACTGTCTATATAGCTTTACAGTCGGCAACTAATTTTTTTAGCAGAAGGAAGCAAAACTGAAAATTATCTAGTAACTTGCCTTATAATTGCAGCAATTAGAATTAGGATTTTTAATTATCTAGGAATCCTAATCGTTATCTTATGTTACTTGAAACGAGCGATAGTTTATTTTCAGCACTCTTGCATAGCTTTGGTAGATGCAATAAATGTATTATTTAATCTATGTATTAATTGGTGAAAAGTTCAGCTTGTTTATTAGTATACCTTTGAAGCCAAAATAATCAAGGTATTTGTTCCACTTCTTTAACTGGCTAAAAATTTCTATGATTCCTCAGGAAAGTGATGCAAAGCAAGAGCGTGCGTCGTTAAAAGTATGGCGTAGTTGGCAGGAAAATCTAATTTTAGTGGCGATCGCTTTATGTTTGGCACTCCTAATTCGGACTTTTATCGCCGAACCTCGTTACATACCTTCTGACTCGATGTTACCTACCTTACATACAGGCGATCGCTTGGTGGTGGAAAAAATCTCCTATCATTTTCACCCCCCCGTAACTGGAGACATTATTGTTTTTGGGCCACCCGCAGAACTACAACGTCGAGGATATCCCAAAGACCAAGCCTTCATCAAACGAGTGATTGGCCAGCCTGGTGAGGTAATTAGTGTTATTCAAGGCAAAGTCTATCTCAACGGTCAATCCATAGCAGAAGACTACATTGCGGAACCAGCAAATCAGCCGTTTCAACCAGTGAAAGTTCCAGAAGACCAATTTTTTGTCATGGGAGATAACCGCAACGACAGTAACGACTCTCGTTATTGGGGCTTTTTACCCAGAAAAAATATCATTGGTCGGGCAACATTTCGCTTTTGGCCTCTTGATCGCATTGGGTTTATTTAATTAGTTAAAACAAGAAGGTAGAATTTCCTTGCAAGACATCTACCTTCTATGGGAACCTGAAGTTAAAAGCGAAGAAAATACATTAGTTGAGCGATCGCATCACCAGGTAGCTCTAACCGTCGCTGGAAATCAGCCAGGTTATGATAAGGCCCAGCAGATTGACGATTTTGCACCACTGCTTGTGCTAAAGACAAATCGATAAAGGGAATTTGTGCTAAATTTTCAACTGTTGCTGTGTTCGGATTAACTAAATTTGTCGGATGAACTAAAGATTCGTGGTCATAATAACTAAAATTTAATAGAGGTTTTAATGGTTCAAGTCGCGGTGCTGGCATACCCAAAGCCGCAGCGATATCTTCAACACAGTAAAATTTCACACCTGAACGTGAAAGTTCCACAAGCGATCGCGCTTGGTGAATTGACAAACCTGGTAGGCGTAACCAATCATCTACAGTTGCTTGATTAGCATCAATGCGGATACCTAATTTTGCCGCGATCTGAATTTCTTCGCCAGATTGCAGGCGATAGTAGGGATCGTTGAGCAGCTTGGCACGGAGTTTTTGCAGCTTCAAATTTAAAGGTAGCCAATTGTTCATGATTGTCGCTCACCTCAAGAAATCTGGTCTAGCAGTTGGCGGCGTTTTTGCTCAAATTCATATTCTGAAATTAGTCCATCTTGGCGTAGAGCATCTAATTCTCGCATTGCATCAGCAACTGCTCCTACCTGATTACTCACGCGCTGTGAATTCCTCGTAGCTGACTTGCCTAGATTAAAATTGCGATCGAAAGCTTCTTCATCTTGGGCTAAATACCAAACTCCTTCAATAGCACTAGCTACCTTGGGGATAGGCGTCCAGGAAAGCAACACGTACAAAATACCCCATAGGTGCTGTCCCAGATAAAATTTATGTAATCCGGAAATTGTCAGCGTGCCAGAAAAAGCTAGAACAGCGGCAACACTTCGGCTTTTGCGCTTAGTCAACATATTTCTAAAAAATATACCAGTACCACAGTTCCTACAATAAGACAGCCATCAGTAATTCCAAATTTCAAATCCAGAAATACAATGGTGGCAACTATCCTGACTATATTGCTAAATTTTTACTTAAATAGTGGCCATATAATTTTATTTTAGTCAACTCCTCTACCTTGCCTTTGTGACTTTTGGGTGGAAAGTCCCAGGATTTAGCGTCTGAGAAGAAACTTGAGTAAGTGTCACATGAGTGTGCATTGAGCTTTGATGCTAATTTTCAGTTTTTAAGCGATCGGATTACTACGATGTCACAGACTTTCCTACCGCCGAAATGGCTTGAACAGCTTTGCGATCCTTATGCTGTGCTAGGAATTTCTGTGACTGCTGACGATCGCCAGATTCTCAAACGCTATCACACTTTAGCAAAACTGCTACATCCCGATCGCCATACCAAAAGCAGCAAAAAAGACCAAGAATTAGCAACGGCAATATTTAGCCATTTAATCAACCCAGCCTATGAACAGTTGAAAAATCAACACAAGCGCTTTAGCGCCATAACTATGCTGTTGTCACAAGCAAGAGTCCTCAAGCAGCAAGCTTTGTCTTCTGAAAGTACCATAGTCCAGGAAATTCGGGAAATGTCTCCACCCCAAGCAGAGTTATTTTACGAAGAAGCGATCGCTTGCTATGCAGAAGCTCAATACAAATCACTACATCAGTTTTATCAAGTAACGCGACAAATTAGTACACTGAATTTAGCTTACTTACAGTTGCATAAATCTCATCTTTTGCTACCTCAAGAACCTCTCTCCATCATTCCTAAGGTAGAAGTCAAGCCAGTTGAATTGACATTATGTGAAAAAACTAATGTCAAACCAGTTTTGAAAAACTACGCTCAACGTCACTACGAGCGAGCTATTGAGTATACTAAATTAACCAAATGGACGTTAGCTGTGCAAGAACTCCGCGATGCCATCAAGTTAGAGCCGAATAACAGTGATTATCACGCGTTATTAGGTTTTGTACATCTCCAACAGAAATTACTAGGGATGGCCAGGGTTTACATCAGTCAAGCATTAAAACTTAACCCACAACATTCACTAGCTTTGAAATGCGCTACTAGATTGAAAATTCAACCCGGTGAAAACGCTAATCCGAAATCAATTGCCAAAGCTTTGAGTATTGCGGCTTTATTAAGTGGTTTTAGAGACGGCAAACGTTCTCAAGTCAAGTGTTGAAATTTCGGCAAGAAACCGTACTCAAACCGAAGCTTGTCCACTAGATTACTCTCCTAGACTAGAATAAAAATAGAAGTCAATCAATTTTGGATTTTTGATTGGTGATTTTGGATTGAAACAGACCACTCTGGATAGGGGCTTGATAGCGCAGCGTAAAGCCTTCTCTACGAGAGGCAACGCCTTCGGCATGGCTTCTTTATGAGACGCTACGCGAACGCTTAGAGCGAGTCCTTGAGCGTCGGACTTGAAATTGGGGATGAAAGGATTTGTTCTGCCTAATCAGGCCGGGACATCTAGCTTGTTTCTCCGTTAGCTTAGCGTTACGTAGGAAAGGAGTACCCAAGTAATTTTTAATCTAAAATCTAAAATCTAAAATCTAAAATCGGCAGGCTCAAACTATTAAGCTGCTGAGTGTGGGCGCTCAGTTTTATATAGGGAACATGGGATTCTTCGATTCTGAGATAGTTCAGCAAGAAGCAAAGCAGTTGTTTGATGATTATCAAGCACTTATCAAGCTTGGCAACGGCTACGGTAAATTTGACCGTGAGGGCAAAAAGCTGTTTATTGAGCAAATGGAAGCAATGATGGATCGGTATCGCATCTTTATGAAGCGCTTCGAGCTATCAGAAGATTTCATGGCACAAATGACAGTAGAGCAACTGAAAACCCAGTTAGGCCAGTTCGGTGTCACCCCCCAACAAATGTTTGACCAAATGCACCTCACTTTAGAACGGATGAAAGCCGAGCTAGAGAAACAGCCCTAGTCAATCAGGACTTACGCAACTGGCACAAATAGCGGGCAGGGCGCAGCCCTGACAGGCGACAATTTAAATCAAACCAAGCACATAAGAATACTTGGGCGTTTCAGTTGCTGAATTAAATAATTAGAAAGCAAGTTATGCTTGATTTGATAAATAGTTTGACCAGTTGTATAGGCTAAATTCTTTAACCTAACCCAAACTAACATTGCACAAGCGATATGATTTCTTTGAAGCCTAGCTTTCCGACATTGGCAAAATTCAATCCCAGTTAATTGTTTAATTTCTCTGTGAAACTCCTCGATTTTCCAACGAATTTTACACACCTCTTGTACAACATCCGTGGAACTTTGAGATAAATCGTTAGTTGCGACATAATCCGTTCTGTTGGTAGAAACAGTAACCCGGAATAGTTTCACTTTTTTATTAGCTGGGAACCCTTTAATTTTGATTATCTTACCACAATCTAATTCTTCTTGACTCCATTCTAATAATTCAATACGTTTATATTTTGCTTGACCAAATGTATCATCAACTAACCGATTGTCTTTTAAAGGGCAATAATAAATTTTGTCTAAGCTATCAATATATAGCATTAAACTGTGTACCGCATACCATGTATCCATCAAAACAGTATCAAATGGTAAAAGCTTATGATACACAAGGCTTTGGAGCATGTCTTTCACATGGTCTATCTTGGTTTTGCCATCGACATCAGGATTAAAAATTCGATAATCTATGACCCAAAATCTTTGAAGTGTAGGGTTGACATACACGCAGCTAACTACGCCAATGCCTTTAAGGACACCATGCTCATTACCACTATATTGTCTTCTGACTATTTCTATTTCTTCAGAATACCTTTTATCTAAAATGCTATCATCAAATATTATGTAACCATTGTCATCAGGCTCAACTACCTCTTTCACGTTATCCCATAGTAAACGAGGTGTTAATTTTTCTCTTTTCAAATAATAGTTAATTGTATCATGGCTAATACTCTCTAAATGCTCTGCCAAATTGGTAATGGTATAATTAATTTGGCTACTAAGTAGATACTGGCAATAATCTAATTTAGTAAACTTCATATTCAAAAGTATTCGTTACAGTAGCCTGAGCAGCAGCCCAAAAATTTGGTGTGAAAAGGAACAATTTACATTTGTACTCTAGTTCATTTCATCTGCATTTTTATAGTACTTTAGTACTATTTGTTAGCGATCGCATTGTGCCAGTTGCGTAAGTCCTGTCAATTTTAGATTTTAAATTTGGGATTTTGGATTGGCAATTAATCCAAAATCTAGAATCTAAAATCCAAAATTATTGTGACTTGGGACGAGGAAACTGGGAAGGTGACTTGAAGTTTTCTACTGGTACATTTTTGAGTGCCTTTTCCATAAAATCTTTCCAAATAGGAGCAACCATACCGCCACCTGTAGCACGGCTAGCTAATTGTCTGTTGTCGTCTCTCCCCACCCAGACAGCAGTAGTTAACTGTGGCACAGTGCCAACATACCAAATATCCTTTTCTGAGGAAGTTGTACCTGTCTTGCCAGCGCTGGGACGATTTATGGCAGCACCTTTACCTGTACCACTAGTAACTACCGTTCGCATCACATCGACAATGGCTGCTGAAGCCCAAGGGTCTAGAACTAGCTGGGGTTTAGGGGTATTATCTAGTAATACGTTACCACTACTATCGCTGACACGGGCAATTACAGTCGTTGGCGACTGCCAGCCATAATTAGCAAAGGTAGCATAGGCACTAGCCATTTCCAAGGGAGTGACACCAATTGCACCCAGAGGTAGTGAAGTCACAGGTTCCATTGGACTCATAATGCCCAAGGTACGGCAGGTTTCTATGACTCTATTCATCCCTATAGACTTACCGAGTTTGATCACGGGAATGTTGCGTGACTGAGCTAAAGCTGTGCGGATTGGCATAGGACCGCTAAAACCCCCATCATAATTTCTGGGAAAGTACCGACCATTACCATCTTGATAGCTGACTGGAGAATCTATTACTATTGTGTCTGGTCCATATTTCCCAGTAGCAAAAGCAGCATAATAGACAAAGGGTTTAAAAGAAGATCCAGGCTGTCGTTGAGCTTGAGTTGCCCGATTGAACTCACTGACTTTAGGATCTACACCACCCACCAGTGCTTTGATAAAATGCGTGCGCGGATCAATTGCCACCAAAGCGATTTGATTCTTCGATAATCCCTGCCCCAGCAGTGATTTATGCCACTTGACGACAGTTTCCTCTGCCATCGTTTGGAAATTGGCGTCAACTGTAGTTTGCACCCGCATTCCGCCCTTGAGTAGTGCCTCACGCCCAAACTTCTTAGCCAACTCCTGCGCTACAGTATTGGTTATATAAGGTAGGGCACTACCTTGAAAGGATTTGATTTTACCAAGTTTAATTTCTTGCTTGAGGGCATCGTCGTACTCTTGCTGGTTGATCCAATTCAATTCCAGCATTCGTCCCAGCACTTCTTTTTGTTTCTGTTTTGCCAGCTTCATGCTGGCAAAGGGGCTGAATTCTTCTGGTGCTTGAATCAAACCCGCCATCATTGCTGACTCACCCAAGCTTAAATATTCTGCTGATTTATTAAAGTAACTGCGTGCCGCCGTCTGTACACCATAATTATTATGACCCCAATAAACTTGATTGAGGTACATTTCTAAAATTTGATCTTTGGTGAGAATTTGCTCTAACCGAATTGCCAGCACACCTTCTGCTAACTTCCGGGTAAAGGCACGCTTGCGAGTCAAAAATAGGTTTTTTACCAATTGCATGGTAACAGTAGAGCCACCCTCTTTGACTCCACCTGCTACAGCGTTAACTACTACAGCACGTCCAACACCAGTGGGGTTAATCCCGTGGTGATCGTAGAAGTGGCTATCTTCACTTGCCAATACTGCCCGTTTGAGATTCGGGGAAATCCGATCCAGGGGAACTACTTCCCGATTGGCTTCTCCGTGGACACTGGCTAAGAGTTTACCTTTAATGTCATAAATGTAAGTTGTTTCTGAGGGAAAGAAGTTGCGTAGCTGTCTTACATCTGGCAAATTACGGAAACTAATCGCTAAACCAACCAGTCCTCCGGCTACAATGGAACTTGCCAGCATGGTGATTGAAAGAAGAGTGCCGCCAGTTACCTGACCAACTCCTTTCAAAAACTCAAAACCTGATGAAGCCCGACGTTGTGGCTGTTTCTCTTCAAAAGTCCTAGACGACGACACGGCGATTTCACTTCCTCACTTGTAAATTTAACTGTAATTCATTGGGCGAAGCAAGGCGGTTAATTTTTTGCAATTATAGTAGTTTGGCAGATGAGAAAGTGGATAAATTGCAAGTGTTTATAACCAACTTAACTTCTAGTGTACAAAGCATAGCTAACAGTGGATTTTCTAGTATGACGCCAGATATGAATTGGCTGAATCGTGGTGTAGTAGAAGTTTTCCCACAACCAGTTGATGTTAACAGTGAAAGTCTAGAAAGGCGCTTATTAACTACAAACCAACCTTTGAGGGTCAAATTGGGCATTGACCCTACTGGTACTGATATCCATCTAGGTCATAGCATACCAGTACGAAAACTGCGAGCTTTTCAAGATGCTGGTCATATAGCAGTTCTAATTATTGGCGATTTTACAGCACGCATTGGCGATCCGACTGGTAAATCTGAGGTGCGTCGTCAGCTTACAGAAGCAGACGTAGCCCAAAATGCCCAGACTTATCTTGACCAAGTACGTCCTATCTTGGATTTTGACACACCAGGAAGGTTAGAGGTGCGCTATAACTCCGAATGGCTTTCCCAGCTGAACTTAGAGAAAATTTTGGAGTTACTTTCCACGATGACTGTCGGGCAAATGTTGGCTAAAGAGGGATTTGCCGATCGCTATAAAAAAGAGAATCCGATTTTTATCCATGAGTTCCTGTACCCGTTGATGCAAGGTTTTGATTCGGTTGCAGTTGAGGCAGATGTGGAATTAGGAGGGACTGATCAGAAATTTAACATTGCTGTGGGCAGAGATTTACAGCGCCATTTTGGTCAAAAGCCACAATTTGGGATGCTGCTGCCAATTTTGATTGGCACAGATGGCGTGCAAAAAATGTCCAAGTCCTTAGGTAATTATATTGGGTTATCAGAACACCAAGGACAGAAGTATCAGAAGTTACAAGGAATACCAGATAATCTACTAGAGCAGTATTTTGAACTGTTGACAGATTTACCTTTAGATCAATTGCCAGAAAATCCCCGCGATCGCCAGACACTTTTGGCGTGGGAAGTTGTTAAACAGTACCACGGCGAAACGGCAGCCCAAGAAGCTAAAGAAGCTGCCGAAAGCGGCGGTAAGGAAGGTGCAGTTCCAGAATTTTCTCTGGCTGGGGTGTCCCAATTTCCCGTAAAGTTAGCCTATCTTCTCAATGTCACTGGTTTGTGTAAAAGTACAGGGGAAGGCAAGCGGAAAATTCAAGAAGGTGGAGTGCGTTTAGATGGCGATCGCATTTCTGATGTCGATACCACTTTTGCTACTGCTACTGATTTACAAGGTAAAGTTTTACAAGTTGGCAAAAACAAGTTTGTGCGTTTAGTGCTTTAGATGGGGAGTAGGGAATGGGGAGTGGGGAATCGGCAAAACAACGTGTGATCGTGGCTTTGGATGTGCCAGACAAAGAAAGTGCGATCGCCCTTGTGGATCGACTTGAGGATGTTACTTTCTTCAAAGTAGGCTTGGAGTTGTTTACCAGCACTGGACCGAAAATTCTGGAAATACTCAAGTCTAAGCAAAAGCGCATTTTTCTCGATTTAAAGTTTGACGACATCCCCAACACTGTTGCTGGTGCTTGCCGTAGTGCAGCTCGGTATGGGGTGGATTTATTGACAATTCATGCCACATGTGGTAGAGAAGCTCTCAAAGCTGCAACTGAGGCGGCACATCAAGGGGCTGGCCAAGTGGGTGTAAAACCACCTAAATTAATAGCGATTACTTTGCTAACAAGCATTTCTTCGAGGCAGTTGGCATTTGACTTGAAAATTCCCTTAGAATTGCCAGAATACGCTCTAGAAATGGCACTGATGGCGCAAGAGTCGGGGTTGGATGGAGTAGTGTGTTCGCCCCAAGAAGTAGCACAACTACGGCAAACTTGTGGAGATAACTTTTTGCTAGTTTGTCCGGGTGTGAGACCGACTTGGGCTGATATTGGCGATCAAAAGCGATCGCTCACTCCTTTCCAAGCTATCAGTGCTGGGGCAGATTATCTAGTGATTGGGCGTCCCATCACTACTGCTGCTGACCCTGAGTTAGCTTGGAAGAGAATTTGTGAGGAATTGAGTGCGATCGCATGAAGGTAGAAATCAGAAATCAAATTTATGGCTTGTGGCTCCTAGTTTGTGGTTTCTGGTTTGTAACACCAAACATCTTCAATAACTCAGCATTCGCGGAGAATTTCACCCCTAACCCCTCTTTGCTAGCACAGAGGGGAAACATCAACATTGGGGTAAAATCTTCGTGTTCTGAGCAAGATTTAGAAATATTGACTACACAGTTATTGCAAGATTTACCTAGTTACACCAACCGCGCTAGTCAACGCGCCCGCCGTCGCAGCCGCAGCAGTGACTTATATAGTTATATGTTGGTAGCAGGAAGACCTGAGTTTACTCCCCTACCCCTTAACCTTGAAGAATATAGTAAAGACGCCCCTGAAAGTTCTGCATCAGGAGTTGAGCAAGTATTTTTTACTACCTTAGAACGCCAGTATATAAGTAAGAAAGCGGTAGAATTACAAGAATTTCACTGGCTATTGTTGACTAAAACTAAAAGTGGTTGGCGTGTAGTGATGATGTTTACTCAAACTGGTTCCTATTCAGAAAAGCAAGCACTATCCCCGCCACGTGATAGTAGTAATGGTGCGATCGCTCAAGGAGTCAAAGCTTGGTTACGCGATTGTCAAGCGGGAAGTGTGCGTAACCGGACAATGAAGCCTGGGGTTTAATTCTACCAATTTTCAGTTTAGTCACAGCTACTACTGCCGGAATCACAGCTACTACTGCCGGAATCACAGCTACTACTGCCAGAATCACAGCTACTACTGCCGGAATCACAGCTACTACTGCCAGAATCATAGCTACTACTGCCGGAATCATAGCTACTACTGCCGGAATCATAGCTACTATTGGAGTTGTAGTTACTGCTGTTAAAGTTATAGTCACTACTAGGGTTATATATCTGAGCATCACCAACAGATGAACTACTGGTGCTATTACTAGAAGAGTTACTAAAGTAGCCTCTACTGCTTTTATGGGAACTCTTTTTAGTGGGTGAAGCAGCACCTTTGATGAGAGCTATAAAGCCCAGGACAATCAGTAAAAATACGATCAAGCTCCACATAGTTCCTCTCCTGTGCTAATCTTCTCAAGATTAATAGGCTGACGAAAATCCGAGTATAACTTCAGTCGTGTCAACCATTTTTCCGGATTTCATGAAGCTTGAAAGGTACTATTTAATTGTCACGCAAAATATACGCAAAAAATGTATAATCTTTAACTTAGAATGAATCTATAAATTTTCAGCAACTTTGTAATTTATTTGCCTTACCTGACTGGACAAGGCAAGAACAGGATTCCCTCCTGAAAAAAGTCTGGTATAAATCCAGTTCCATCAGGTGTTTTTTCTGATTTCGTCTAACTTGGCACGCACTGCTTGGATATCCTGCCACATCAACCATTTAGGCGCACCTCTTTCTTTAGAAGGGTTACGCAACAAATAGGAAGGATGAAAAATTGGCATACACAAACGTCCTTCCCACTCTAGCCACTGTCCGCGAATTTTAGAAATCGCCCGCTTATCGCCAGTCAAACTTTTGAGGGCAGTTGCACCCGTTAACAGAATGATTTTCGGGTCAACTAGGCGAATTTGTTCTAGTAAGTAGGGTTTGCAAGCCGTCACTTCTTGTGTAGTAGGTACACGATTCTCTGGTGGGCGGCAATTATGTACAACACCTGCGGGTGTCACAAAATTGGCTGTGTCTTCAACATCAATACAGTAAACTACGTCAAAATCTGGCTTTGGTGGTAATAGTTTTTTAATAACTGGTTTCCAGTAGGTGACAACTGCTTCTTCTTGATAAACTTCTATGTTAAAGGGAATGCTATGCAGTTCCTCTGGCAATTTATATCGCATAGAGGCAGGAATGTATTCAGCAATATTTTCTAAAAAGCGAATGCCTTCACCATATCTAAAAAATAGTCTCCAAGTAGACTTAAAAACTGCGTA
This sequence comes from Desmonostoc muscorum LEGE 12446, assembly GCF_015207005.2. Classification (GTDB taxonomy): domain Bacteria; phylum Cyanobacteriota; class Cyanobacteriia; order Cyanobacteriales; family Nostocaceae; genus Nostoc; species Nostoc muscorum. The sequence continues at coordinate 4,835,339 of NZ_JADEXS020000001.1, read as the reverse complement.
TGTTCTGTAACCTTGAGTCTCAAAATATTTAACAACTTTTTGAGCCGTTTCTGGTGTGATGTTTCCTAAAGCAATTTCAACATCAATACTTTTTCTTATTTGCCCATCTTTGGTCTTTCTTCGCCAATAACCATCATCCATGTACCAAATAGCTAACCCAAAGTTGTCTAGTTTTTCTAGTGCTGTTATAGGAAAATCTTTTTTATTATTGGGATACCATTCCTCGCGTAGGTCTTGCAAATAATAGGTTTTTGCCAGTCCCATGCTCAGAGATTGATAAGTTGTGCCATTTTGTGACTTGGCTAGATATTCTTTTACCTGTGGTCGAAAACCATTTAATACTCTTGCTTTGAGTTTTAAATAAGCTGCTTGTTGAATACTATGATTTTCCAAAAACTGACCACTGGAACTAATACAAGCATCACCTAGTAAAGACCCTAGTAATACTTGCAACCCTCTGCTTCCAGGAGCAGGTGTACCAGTTGCAACTAAGTCATCGTCTTGTAATTCTTCAACGGTAATCCAGCCTCTACGGGTAAGTACTTGATGATCTGCTGTTGCAATATAGCCAACTTCACCTTTGTTGTTACATTTACCATCTGGAAAAAAGACTTTGTAAAGCTGCCTTCCTGCAAGCCCAGACCGATACCAACCAGTTACTTGTTTCCAAACCAAGCTGCCATTAGAATCAACACTCAACACTTTACCTGACCACTGATTTTTGACAATCCAGTTAAGTCGTTTAGAACCTTCTTCTGTGATGATTCTCGTATAACCACCGAGACATTTATTGATATTGGCAATGTATACATCTTGCTCAGTACTCAAATTCACTGATGCCAGAATTTTCTCTAGCAATTGTCCTGATTTGCCGACAAATGGTAAACCCGTTTCGTCTTCATTTTGACCAGGCGCTTCTCCCACAACCATTATTGGGGCTTTGAGGTTACCGCGTCCAACGACGGCGTGGGTACGAGTGTTTCCCAGTACACATCGGTGACAGCGATCGCAATGCTGCACCAACTCGGTCATAGTCGAATAGGTTCCTGGAGGGATAGGAATTTTAGCGTCTGTGGGAATAAGTTCTTGTTGGTTAAAGTTTGAGTCGTCAAAGAGGCTGAGTTGGTTTTCGCTGCTCATGAAAATTACAATTTTGGTATCAGCACCAGCAGTCTTATCTGATTCAAGTACGTCTTTGATTAGGCACCGATCAGAAATAGACTTCAGAAATAGAGTTTTACTGAATACTTATTATTTATACAAATCTTATTTTATCAGTTAATTTGAGACAAAATTCAGTCATGATAAAAGCAGTGCCGTCCTGAGATGCTGGGGGAAGCCATGTCATATACCCCACTTTTTGCCGATCGCATCCATGCGGGTGAGGAGTTGGCGCAAGTAATTTACGATCTTTTGATTCAGCAAACCATTGATTCTGGGGTTAAGCCTGTACCAATTGTTTATGCTTTGCCAAGAGGTGGTATACCAGTGGCAGCACCAATAGCACGTCTTTTGGGTTGTCCGTTAACGATAGTTGTAGCGAAAAAAATTAGCCATCCAGAAAACCCAGAGTTAGCCATTGGTGCAGTTACTAGTTCTGGAAATGTTCTTTGGACTGAGCAAAAGCTATTTCGCCCCAAACATGATGCGCGGTGGCGAGAAGGGGCTTTAAATAAAGCTATTGGGCAAGCTAAGTCTTTAGAAGAGCAATTAATTTCTGCTTGTCCCCAGGTGAATGTAGAGAATGCTACGGCGATCTTAGTTGATGATGGCATTGCCACAGGTATGACTATGGCGGTTGCTGCTAATGCCATCAAAGCCCTTTCCCCGGCAGCAATTTGGCTATGTACTCCAGTAGCACCACAAAAATTGCTGCCCTGGTTGAATCAATGGGGCGATCGCATTGTTGTCTTGAAGACACCGGAACCTTTTTGGAGTGTGAGTAATTTTTACGCACAATTCCCCCAAGTAGACACCTTAGAAGCTCTCACATATCTCCAGGAACAAAAAACAATCGGCAACACTGATTCCTGCGACTAATTTTTATTTTTATCTTCTTGCAAGAATTCCTGGGGCATAAGCCTCAATGACTTTGCCAGTGCGAGTGCAACAAATCATCAAGTAATCACAACTTGGGCATTGTGTCCGAGTTAATTGACTATCAGTAATATAATAACGCTCAGCTTGGCTACCACAATTTGGGCAGTAAATTTTTTGTACTGTCTGCATTTTAAAACCCCTGGTTCTAATTATTTTTTATTTGGTAAAACTGCTAGTTAAACCAGGAAAAATTCTGGTTCGACCCAACTTAACAAACTGCCGTGAAATTGGCTGATTATTTTAAACAAAATTTCAGGTTTGAAAAATTTTGGATATCTTTAATCTATTATCCTCAAATTTACGTGATTTTACCCTCCTACTTTAGATACATAAATTAATTTTTTAATAAATTTTGCTTAGAGATTTAGTGATCCCTACGGTTAATGCGTTGAGAGAGCCTTATTTATAGTCATTTTAGACGAATACAAAAAAAGCCGTTCTTGTATTCAAAAATTAAAACTCAGAAATTACTGTATCTTTGGTTACAAAATCTCTGTCTTAAGATTTAGTTAATATTTACCGATAAGATTTATTACTCAGTTTCAATTCATGGAGAGCGATCGCTTTAGCATCCCCAACCTCCACCAGTTCGCCATCGTTGTTAGCAATTTCGTCACCAGTGCGATCGCTTTGAGCAAGCCCTCACTACTGATGGTGTTCTGAAATTTCCGGCTGATATCAAAAATCCTTAACTGAACCGTATTGCTTTTTAGATGCTATTTAACTTAATAATTTCATTGAAAATACTTTACAAAATTGTGGACATCCCCAGTGAGAATTTCCTCTATTAAACAACTCAAAAATATTGGAGAGTAATAATGGCAACCATAACAAAAAGGTATGGGGTTACTCTAAAATCAAAAATTTAAAATCCAAAATTGTTTGACTCATATCAAGACGGATGAAAATAATCGTAAATTTCTTGAGCCAAACGCGGTCCGATTCCAGGAACCTCAGCGAGTTGGGCGGTTGTTGCTTGTCGAATATAATCAACTGAGCGAAAATGCCCTAGTAGTTGCTTTTGTCGATGATGTCCTAAACCAGGAATTTCATCTAAACGCGATCGCTTTAATTTATCACTGCGTTGCTGACGATGGAAAGTCACTGCAAACCGATGCGCTTCATCTCGCAGTCGCCGCAATAACTGTACCCCTGGCTGTTCTGCGTCAGTAGTTAATGGTTGAGATTCTCCCGGTAAAAAAATCTCTTCTCGCTGTTTCGCTAAACTCACAACTCGCAAGTCTTCTAACAAATTCATTTCTTGCAAAACAGCAACAACTGAAGATAATTGACCTTTACCGCCATCAATCATAATTAAATCAGGCCAATCAGGATTACCCAAACGTGTTAATTGTTGATCTTCGGCATACTTGCGAAACCGACGCTGGATAACTTCCGCAAGACTTGCAAAATCATCTGAATGTCCGGCTGTGACTGTGGGATTTTTAATTTTGTAGTGGCGATAGTGCTGCTTAGCGGGTAACCCGTCGATGAACACGACTTGGGAAGCTACAGCATTTGAGCCTTGAATGTGGGAAATGTCATAACCTTCGATGCGGTGAGGTACATCTGGTAAATCCAGAATAGCTGCTAAATCTTGCATTGCTTGGTGATTGCGATCGCCTAATTTTTGCATTCTTTGCAATTCATACTGGGCATTTCGCTCTACCATCTCGATTAATTCTGCCTTGGTTTGCCGCAAAGGAGTCAAAATCGTCACTTTTCTACCTTTACGTTCAGTTAAGACATCTGCCAATATTTCTGCATCCGGTAATTCATGCTGCACCAAAATTTCTATCGGTATTTCCACAGAGTCAGCAGTTTGGTAATGTTCTTCTAAAGCTCGTTGTAAAATCGCTCCTGGTTCTGCGTGAGCATCCGCCACAAACGCCAAGCGTCCCACCAATTGTCCAGCGCGAATCTGAAATAGTTGAATGCAGGCGTGTTGGGCGTCGGCTGCCAGGGCGATGGCATCCCGTGAAACTGTATCATCTGGTAAGGATACTTTTTGGTCGGCTGTCAGCGACTTTAACCCAGAAATTTGATCGCGAATTCGCGCGGCTGACTCAAAATTCAAGTCCTCAGCAGCAGCGTTCATCTGTTGGGTCAAAATATCAATTAGTTCTTGAGTCCGACCTTGGAAGACCATCGCTATTTTTTGCACAATTTTGCGATATTCTTCTGGTGAAATTAGCTGTTGGCACACACCTGGACAACGCCCTAAATCATAATTCAGACAAGGACGGTCTTTGAAAAGCGGTTGAGGTCGTTGTCGCTGTGGAAAGATGCGCTTACACAAACGTAAAATTTCTCGCAATAACCCAGCATCAGTATAGGGGCCATAAAATTTATCCTTTTCTTTGCCTAATTGGCGTTTTCGGGTGATAAAAATCCGTGGATAATTTTCCGACCATGTGATGCAGAGATATGGGTATTTTTTATCATCCTTGAGCAGTACGTTAAAATATGGCTGGTGCTGCTTGATTAAGTTAGCCTCCAGCGCCAAGGCTTCCGCTTCAGTATCAGTGACGATGAATTCAATTTCCGTCACTAATTTTACCATTGTGGCGATGCGTTCACTTTTGTTGTACCCGTCCCGGAAATAGGAACGCACACGCGATCGCAACTTACGTGATTTACCTATATATATAATGCGATCGCTCTTGTCCCGCATGAAATAAACTCCCGGTTCCGGTGGAATTTCCGCTAGCCGGTTTTCCAGTCGTTCTGGCTCTTTAACCAGTGGTAGTATTTGAGTCGATATTGTCACAACCAAAATTAAGTAATCTTTCTCTATTTTAAGAAAAATAATTTTTTCTTGCGGATTTAACGAAGTATTATCAAGTAAATATACTGTAGCTAGGCTTTTAGTCCGCACAGAGAACAGTCTATTGGCAGGTTTCCTCCACCCAGAGCTTAGACTTCAACTGAGTTTGTGTAGCTGCAACTTTAATCGTCAGCAGTTGTCAGAATTAAAAGTTTACTTTTTGTGTTTTTACTTAATATTTTAAAATTATGATGTTTTATTATTTGAAATTATATTTTTTTAGAGAAAAATTATTTTAATTTCTTGACTGTATTAACTTTATGTATTTATTATTAAATTCACTAATTTATTGAAGTTTCCATATTAAGGGAATTAACTGATTGAGTCAGTTAAATTTATGCTTATTATTGAAAATATAACTATTTTAATAATTACAAAAAATTAAATTATGAATCTGCAAGACTTTGAAGCACAGTACCGTGAGGCTATGGCTGAAACGCTCAATGAGTTGCAAGCAACAGTTTTATTGTTAGCAGAGGTACAAAATAAAATTTCAAAAATTGGTAATTCTGTGCAAAATCTGAGTCAGCGTGTTGAAGAGTTCATTGCTGAGCAAAAAGTAGAATAAATATATATCTAGTAGAAAAGTTTATCTGTGACGATAACTAAACTCTTGTTCAATTGTCAGGATCAGATCCTTGAGTTTTAGAGGTTTGACAAAATAGTGACGTGCGCCCAAACTGAGAGCTAATTCTCGATCTGCTTTAAAAGCAAAGGCTGAAACCACAATAATAGGTATTTTTGACAAATCAGGTTTTTGTTGGACTTGTTTTAAGAGCGAGTAACCGTCAACATCTGGCAATTTCAAGTCGAGTAACATTAAATCTGGCTGGAATTTCTCAATGGTTGAAAAAAAACCAGAACCTTCCGATAAACTCTGGACATCGTACCCACAATAATTCAGGTAGTCACTGAGTAACATCCTATTGAGATCGTGGTCTTCGATTAATAAAATTCGTCTAGCTTGATTTGACCGGAATTCTTGATTTATATTCAGTAATTGTGCTGTCATTGGAAATCATTATTTTAAGTTACAAGCCAATTATTGCCAGATGAATTGTCAAATGAATAGAAAGTTGAGTTATGTAATAATGTAGTTAAAGCTTATAATATAGTAATTTTAGCTATAGTGGTATAATTAAACCATATTATTTAAAAATAAAATAATAATAAAAAATTAAGCTTTTCTTAACAAAACTTTTATTATTCATCCGATTAAACAATCTGCTGTTAGGGTAAATGCCCTCCCAGAGCGGTTTTCATCTGGATATTGTGGAAAATCCCAAAGGGAATATAACGCAATACGGTTCAGTTAAGGGACTTCCAAATAAAAAAATATTCAATTAACTCTTGTGGGGTGGGCGTCTCGCCCGCCCAGTCCATAGGGCGGGCAAGATGCCCACCCCACAATATTGGATAATTTATTTCTTGGAGTTCCCTAACCCTCTTCTGTCACTCTCCGAAAACTTTTGCCATTTCTGAATTCTAGAGCTTTTGTATAGCCTGCGATCGAGCGATTATTTTCTAATAACAAATACAAGACCGATTTTTTTCTAATAGTATAGCTTGTATTGATTGCCTCATGAGGCTTCTAGCGATCGCCCTCCCGGAAAGTGACAGAAGAGGGCTAAGGCTAAAAGTCTTTGTCAAACTCAATTTTTTTAACGAACCGCAAAGGACGCAAAGGACGCAAAGAGAAGGAAGAAATGCTTAACTGAACCGTATTGGAATATAACGTCTGAATAATTGGAAAAATATTCATAAAAAAGGGAGCTAATAGCTCCCTAATCAGTTTGTACAGTTGCGCCCGCCGTCTCAAATAGATGCTTTTTTTACTTGGCGTCGGGTAGTAAAGACACCAGCAACACCCAGCAAACCAAGTATTACTGATGGTTCTGGGACTGAGCTTGAAGGAGGTGGGGGAGCGATGTATCCAGGTGTGTTCCAGGTATAATATGCACTGTAGGATACACCATCATCTGAGGCTGTAATTCCGGATGCAGTGGGGTTAAAGCTATAGGCGTAGTAAGTTTGACCACCAGTAACTACTTTGGCAATTTCACTAGCTCCGATTTCACCTTGGTAGGTGGTTAATGTCGCTTGCAAGCTCAGTACTTCTTTGAATGATGTCAGTTGAGTTATTTGAGCTTGTAGCATTACTTTTGTAGCAGCAGGAGTTAGAGACGAGTTCAGCGCTGCTTTAAGTGTTAAAAGCTTAGCGTCAACATCTGAAACGTTTACTAGAGTTATATCTTTATTACCCAATAGTGATTTCAGTGTTATTGTACTTGTACTACTCACTGGTGTAGTATACGCAGCATTAAGCTTATCAGAAACTGTAGCTAAGAGTTTAGTCTTGACATCCAAGTGACCAACCAATGTCAGTCCTACACCGCCATTTTGACCAAATTGGAAGCTACCAACGTTCGGATCTCCCATCCCCAATAAAGAAAAAGAGCTCGTTATTAATGATTTGGTATTTGTTGAAAACCCATTCCACACTGACTGGAATGGAGTATAAGTACTCAACAAATCACCCAGCCACTTGGAACCAAAAGTACTCCAGTCATCAGCGGTGACACTGCTAACGGTAGCACTGTAGTTTCCTTGTGTGGCGGTGAAACCAACGTTAGAAGTGGGATTTTCGGTACTATACCAAAGCTCGACGTTAGAGGAAGCATTACCATCACTCAAAGCTTGGGAGGCAGCTACAGTATTATTTGCGATAAAACTACCATTAGATCCACCAGTATATGTTTTAATTTCATTTGCATTGTTGAAACTAAAAGATGTAGCATGTGCTGGGGCACTTGCAAGAGCGCTCACACCAATAGCCATCGATGCACCAATCACAAGTTTCTGAAAAGTCATTTTCATTTTTTTCAAGTCTCCGTCGGTTTGAAAGTTAAGGTTTAAAGTACTACTGTTTCTAGGCTTGGACTGTCTTGGCTACAGGCTTTTTGGCAACATTGTTGCTTAGAAAAGCGGCCTGTATTGTTAGCCATCTTTGGTAGCTGAGCGTACAAACCCAGTTTAAGAAACGGGGAGACTTGATTGGGTAAAGTTACTGCTGATTATCAATGAAATGATGACGAATATTTCTCGATTTTTATGCGTAAAATTACATATTTAATAAAAATTTAATAGTAATTTAAGTTACATATGTTTATTTTAGTAAAAAATAGGTATTTGTCGGTAGGTACAGATGTGCGACCCTACCGCACATTCTAGCCATAGACTTTGCCGCAAAAAATCATTAGCGTTGACTTTGAGAAGAAATTCAATTCAGGAATTTAGCAATTCTTTCCACAGCAGTTTCTAACAAAGCTGGCTCATGTACTAAAGCAAAGCGGACATATCCTTCTCCTGATTTGCCAAAACCTGCACCTGGGGAAGCGGCTACACCAGTTTGTTTGACTAGCTGGGTGCAAAATTCGACGGAGTTTTGACTCCAAGGTGAAGGTAACTTTGCCCAAATGTACATTGTGGCGTGGGGAGTGGGAACATTCCAACCAATGCGGTGTAAAGCAGTGATGAAAGCATCACGGCGCTGCTGGAAGGTAGCGACAGCAGTTTTGACTCCAATTTGAGGCCCAGTCAAAGCAGCGATCGCCCCATTCAAAATTCCCCGATATTGGTTAAAATCAACAGCGGCTTTTACCTGGCGTAAAGCGTTAATTAACTGGGCATTGCCGATGGCGTAGCCAATGCGGAAGCCGCCCATATTATAGGACTTGGAAAGGGTAAAAAATTCAATGGAGATACTTTTCTCGCGATCAGCTTGCAAAATGGAAGGTACTGGGGATTGGGTATTGGGTATTGGGTATTGGGAAAAATCTTTCCCAGTCCCCAGTCCCCAATCGCCATTCTCTTCAAATACCAAATCCACGTAGGGGAAATCGTGAACTAAGGCGAGATTGTGTTGCTGACAGAAGGCGACAGCTTCTTGGAAGAAAGATAAAGGAGCGATCGCCGCTGTGGGGTTGTGGGGATAACTTAACACCATCATCCGCGACTGAGCCAAAACTGGGGCGGGAATATCGGCAAACACTGGTAAAAAACCGTTTTCTTCCCTTAGTGGCATTGGGTATATTTGCCCGCTAGCGAGGTAGACTCCTCCAGCATGGGAGGGGTAACCGGGATCGAGCAACAGGGCAAAATCTCCGGGATTGAGCAATGCTAGGGGTAAATGGGCGGTACCTTCTTGAGAACCAATCAGGGGTAGTACCTCTGTTTGGGGATCGACTGCGATGCCAAATTTTTGTTGGTACCAGTTGGCTGCGGCTTCCCGGAAGCCTTGAGTGCCATTAAATAAGAGATAGCCGTGGGTGGTGCGATCGTGAAGAGACTGGGCGATCGCGTCAATCACATGTGCCTCGGCTGGTAAATCAGAAGACCCCAAGGACAAATCAATTAGCTGTTGTCCAGCGGCCAAGGCAATTGCTTTGGCTTTGTCCATATCAGCAAATACATTAGATTGTAGGGGCTGTAAACGTTTTGCAAACTGTATTTTACTCATTGTCATTTGTCATTTGTTACAAAGTTCTGTAGCCTTCTTTTGATGGAGACACTCTTGTTAGCTTGCTTCACCGTAGGAGTACGAGATGGCGTTTGCGGAGGGTCTCCAAGAGTTGCCAGACGCTCGGTGACACGGCGAATCGCTACTCTATCGGAAGAAATATTGTAAGAGACTTTGCGCTTTGTCATTTGTCCAAAGTCGAATGGCCAATAACCAATAACCAATAACCAATGACCAATGACCAATGACCAATGACTAATTACTATCTAAATGCTTGGCTAGAAGGCTGAGTAATTTTTCTTTGCCGATGACTCCCTCAGTGGATTCTAGTATTTTGTCTCCTTGAATTAGCCTGAGGGCGGGGACACCTTCCACTTGGTACTGTTTAACCGTGAGTGGGTTGGGGTCAATTTCCATTTTAACGACTTTGAGGCGATCGCTATAAGCACTGGCAGCTGAGTTAATCATGGGCGACATCAATTGACAAGGGCCGCACCAGGAAGCCCAAAAGTAAACTAATACAGGCTGCTCGGCTTTTAACACTTCAGTTTCAAAATCAGCATCAGTTATGGTGGTTACAGCCTTACTCATTGCAGTCTCCATCAGGTGGCGATCAAAGTTGGCACACACAATACTCTATCCCAAACTGAGTCCTGAGTCACCGAAGTTCTAATCTCAGTAAGTCTGAAGTCTAAAGTTCTTGCTGAGTGCTGAGACAATAGTACAGATCATCGTAGGGATACAACATTAGTCATTGGTGTGCCTTACTTATGTACCTTATTCAAATGAGAATTGTTATAGATTTAAGTTAATACCAATTCAAACAATCTTTGCAACACATCGATCATCTGTAGGGGCGTACAGCTGTGCGCCCCTACCCAATGTATTTGTCGCATTCTTTTTTCAAATTGGTATAAAGTGAAATGTAAATATTAAAGGCTGATGCAAGTTCAAACAGCCAAATAATAGCGCCTGGATACACTCTGTTTAATTATCAGGAGCAAAGCGCGATTCTCTTGCCAAAAGGCTGCGCCCGTGCGTGCAAAATATTTACAGTGTTGCCTAAAATTATGGATAATTTCCCAGTGGTCGCTCAAGCGGATGCATCCCTACCCAATTACCCTCAGGAAAATACACCTTTAATGCGGCTGAATACCGATTCAGAGTCACCACCAAAGGAAAAAGTCGGAAGTGACTTTGACTCTCGGATGATGCAGCGGTGTTTGGAACTTGCTCGCCGCGCGTTAGGGCGTACTTCACCAAATCCGCTAGTGGGAGCGGTGATTGTCAAGGATGGGGAGATTGTCGGCGAAGGGTTTCATCCTCGTGCAGGTGAGCCTCATGCAGAAGTGTTTGCCTTGAAAGCAGCAGGAGTTCGGGCTGAGGGCGCAACAATTTATGTCAGTCTCGAACCTTGTAATCACCACGGACGCACTCCCCCTTGTTCGGAAGCCTTGATTAAAGCAGGATTGGCAAAGGTGATAGTGGGTATGGTTGATCCCAATCCACTAGTAGCTGGAGGGGGTATTGCCCGTTTACGTGCGGCGGGGATCGAAGTCGTGGTAGGAGTAGAAGAGGAAGCTTGTCGTCAGATTAATGAAGGCTTTGTTCATCGCATTCTCTACAAACGACCTCTGGGAATTTTAAAATATGCCATGACTTTAGATGGCAAAATTGCCACTACCTCTGGTCACAGCGCTTGGGTAACAAGCCAAGATTCCCGAACTGAAGTACATCAACTGCGGGCGGCTTGTGATGCTGTAATTGTCGGCGGTAATACAGTACGACTTGATAATCCTTACTTAACTAGCCATCAGGTGGGGGCACATAATCCCCTGCGGGTGGTAATGAGTCGCCATCTTAACTTACCGGAAAATGCCCGCCTGTGGCAAACTGCGGATGCTCCAACTTTGGTGTTGACAGAGGAAGGCGCTAACCCTGATTTTCAAGAACTGTTGCTCAAACAGGGGGTGGAGGTAGTGCAATTCACGTCACTTACACCAGATAAAGCAATGGCGTACTTATACGAACGGGGTTTTTGTAGTGTGTTGTGGGAGTGTGGTAGTACTTTAGCTGCTAGTGCGATCGCTCAAGGAGCAGTGCAAAAAGTCTTAGCATTCATTGCCCCGAAAATCATTGGTGGTAGCATTGCTCCCACACCTGTGGGCGATTTAGGTTTTACTACCATGACTCAGGCACTATCTTTAGAACGTGTTCGTTGGCGTGTAGTAGGCTCTGACTGCTTAGTGGAAGGTTATTTCCCCCAAATAAGTCAATCATGAAAAGGAATCAGAATTTAGTGATTTTGCTGTTATCAACACTGACGTTCATGAGCAATATCACGTATGAGTGCTAGCCGAGATTGAATGTAGTGGCACAGATAATCAGTTTCGTTAGAATTTAACAAAATTTGGGTTTCGGTTTGTTTCACCAACCACTGCACCAAGCTAGCATCATCAAGTTGTAAGAGGAGCTTAGCTTGGGCGGTTTCAACCACAGACCAAAGCTGACGCATAATTGTAGGAGTCATCAGACCTCAATAGAATCATTAGCTTAGCTGTTTTCAGATTACACAATTTTGATCGCACTTTACGACATGAATGTGGAAGCTGAGACAAGTATTATTAAAAACTTAATAATGGTATTTATAACTTTATGAAGATTCAGAATTGAAAATGGGCATTGGGCATTGGACGTGGGAAAGATAGAATTTTATGAGTTTATTCCCAAAACCTCGAACAAAAATTTACTAATCTTAAAAACCTAGTTTTTGTGCTTGGGAAGACTGAAATTGTGTTGATTTCGGCTCAAGAAGCAGAATTTTTTAAGTTCTTTGTTGAAGAGTTTATCTGTGTTGTAGGATACAAAAATCTTAATGATTTAGAATCTAGAATCCAGAGTTGGTGAATTAGGAAGACTTTGATAACCAAACTTAATAATCAACAAAAAAATCCAGAAATCTTACCAAGGCTGATTTTCCAAAGATTCTGGGTTATGGCTACTGATTTTAATGTTTGAAATTAATTTCTGCCAAAAAATTAACATTTTCTACCTGTAGATGGACTCACAAAATCATGTAAATCTGCGTCCCAAATGCTAATGTAAATAAAATCACATTCTTGGCGGATAATCTGACCCTTAACTGAGCCATTCTTGAAGCGAAAATTATCAGATTGGCGGTCTTGTACCTGTTTCAGTCCCTGCTTAATATCTTCAGTAGCTTGCCCATTTAAGAGTCCATTTAAGGTAGCTTCCATTACTTGTGGGTCTACTGTTTCGGCAAAAGATACCTCCGTTTGACGCAGCATTTGGGAATTACGATCAAATAAGTAGCCAAGGTCTATTTTGTTTGGTACGAGTTTGTAAACAACAGCACGGGTATTACCCCACGCACCTCTTAAATCTTTCCTTGGTTTGCCAAGGGTAGCTTCTACAATATTTCTGGATGTACCTGTGGGAAATGCGGGAACGCTTTGTCTACTGGCAGTAGCAGCTAATTTACTGCGCGGCTTTTTCTGTGGTGTAGAACGTGCTTCTGGTGTGGGAACCGCGGCTTGATTCTCTGGTTCTGGTGTTGGTGTTGCTACTGGTGTTGGAGTCTCTAAAGGCACAGGCTCATTTTCTGGCTGTGGTGTGGATGCAACTGGGGGATTAAAGGTTGGCAGAGGTTCGGGAGTTACTTGTGGCTGTGGTGGTGAGATGGGTACAACTGGGACTAGAGGAGGTTGGGAAGAAATAGCTGGATTGGTAAGTGTAGGAGTGGGAAGAGATTCTGGGGATGGAGTGGGAGTTGTGGCAATGGTTGTCTGTAGTTGTTGCTGACGATTCATACCAGAAATGGCAAATGCACCAATCAAGCCACCTAGTAGCAAGCTACCAACAATCACAGCAGGTTTTTGCCAGTTCCCAGGAGTGGAAATTGGAGTTTTTTGGGGGGAATACAATGGCTGGGTTTGTCGAGTTGATGTAGCAGTGGGAGACAAGCTGATTGTGTTGGCAGTTGTAGGTGATTCTGGGACAATATAACTAGGAGACTGCAACGCATGTAGCATTTTACTCGCAGTACTGTAGCGATCGCCTGCATGAGGCTTAATTGCTTGATTGAGTACCGCCGCTAATTCAGCAGACACATTAGGGACGTGGTGTTGCCAAAGTATTTCGCCACTTTGCAAATCGGTTTGTAGTTCTTGCGGGTGTTTGCCAGTCAGCAAATAAATCGCCGTCAAGCCTAAACTGTAGATATCAGTGGCGTAAACTGGACGCCCAACGGCTTGTTCGCTAGGCATATACCCAGGCGTACCAATGACGAGCGATCGCGTGGGGTATCCTGGAGAAGTCACCACCGAACGAATTGTTTCTTTAACTGCACCAAAATCAATCAAAACTGGCTTGCCATCAACAGAACGGATAATGATGTTCTCAGGCTTGATATCCCGGTGAATGATGCCCTTGCTGTGGACATAATCCAAAACTGATAGCAGACTCAAAAGGATTTCCCGAACAGCAGTTTCACTCTCAAATCCTTTAGCTTCAACAACTTTCGTTAAGGTTTGTCCATGAATCCATTCTTGGACAAGGTAAAATTGCCCATTCTCAGAAAAATAAGCATAGAGTTTGGGAATTTGGTTACAACTTTCGCCCAAATACTCCAAGGTTGCTGCTTCTCTCTTAAACCGTTCTTGGATTATTTGGTAAGTTTGCGGGTCATTATTGGTTATCGGTTTGAGTTGCTTGATTACACACCGGCGCCCAGAAGGCATGTGGGTGTCTTCTGCGAGGAAGGTTTCGCCAAACCCACCAGCACCGATTACCTGGATAACTTGATAGCGATTGTTCAGCAACGTTCTTGTCATGAAAGATTACAACCAAAGACAAGCTGAGGCTTGTCGTCAGACATCGCCCTTTCTAAATGTACATCAGATACTTTGACGAGATAGAGGCGGGCTATATCCCGTCCATGCCAAATTTTTTGACACCGCCTTTTTTGGCATGGCTGAAACATTCATTTTGCCTCAGTTACAACCCATCTACTATTTCCCTGATCCCATAAAAGTGAGAAACGCACAGAACTAGGTGATTGTTTGCCATTCTTCAGAAAGTATTTTAATTGAGCATCAACTATAGCTGTTTCTGAATTAGTTTCTACTAAACTCACTTGTTTAACATCTATGCTTTGCACTTGTCCTCCCCACCAATCAACATAGGAGAGATAACCATTGGGATGAAGACGTTTATTATTTTGATAGCTAGGAGATAAAAGATTCCACGCGTTTTGATATTCGCCATTGTTAATAGTTTCATAATAATCTTCCACTGCTTGTTCTGGTGAGGGTCGATTAATTTGTTGAGAGGATTGTTGTGTAGTTTGCTGCACAACTTCAGAATCAACAGGTTGTTGAACAGGTGGTGTAGTTTCTTGCACAACTTGAGAATCAACAGGTTGTTGAGAACTTACTGATGGTACGACGCTTTTTGTTTCATTACTGTTTGCCGAAAGTTCACTTGATGAGCCTGTAGACTGCGTTGCTGGTTGATTTGATTTATTCAGAGCAAAACCAATAACTATAGAACTACCAATTAAACCACCAGCAATTAAACTACCGAGAAGCATTCCCTTCTGTCCGTTATTTTGATTGCTAGGTTGACTAGTAGAACCTGGACTAACAGCAACTGTATGCAGTGTTGCAGGAGGCTGTAGGTTAACTACTGGCGGTTGATTGTAAGGTATTGTTGGATGAACTGGCGGTTGATTGTAAGGTATTGTTGGGGGAACTGGTGGTTGATTGTAAGATACTGTTGGAGGAAATGACCCAAATTGCAAGGCGTCTAGCATTTCTCTGGCTGTGGCAAAGCGATCGCGTGGATGGTAGGCGATCGCTCGATCTATCACTCCTGCTAATGTAGGACTAATACTCAAAGCATGTCTGTGCCAAATAATTTCTCCGCTACGTGAATCTGTCTCCAATTCTTGTGGCTGTTTTCCCGTGAGAAGATAAATTGCTGTCATTCCCAAACTATATAAATCACTCGAATAAACTGGTCTACCTGCGGCTTGTTCGCTTGGCATAAATCCCGGCGTACCAATCACAATCGAACTCGTAGGTAACCCTTGGGAATTCACTACTGTTCCCATTGATTCGCGGACAGCACCAAAATCAATCAGCACCGCCTTATGATCTCGATGACGCAAAATGATGTTATCTGGCTTGATATCTCGATGGACAATCCGCTGATTGTGTACTTGTTCTAGTACTGGTAATAAATTTATTAATATTTCTCTGACGGCGCTTTCACTTAATAAGCCTTGTTCGTGGACTTTCGCTGTTAAGGTATCACCTTCTATCCACTCTTGAACCAAGTAGAATTGTCCATCTGACTGAAAGTAAGCATACAAGGTGGGAATTTGGTTACTTGTGCCGCCTAAGTCTTCTAAAATTGCCGCTTCGCGTTGGAATCTTTCTTGCACCAACTGATAAATTTGCGGGTTGTTTTGAATTGGTCTTAGCTGTTTAATTACACAGCGACGGTTAGAAGGCATTTGGGTATCTTCGGCTAAGAAAGTCTCACCAAACCCACCGCTTCCTAAAGTCCGAATAACTCGATAGCGGTTGTTTAGCAGTGTTTGCATAAATTAGCACTGGTAATTATGAGGGTGTTTTGTCGTATTGTTCTATCTACTTTAGTTTGTATCTGATTTTTTTAATTACCAACAATATAAACATTACTGAATATAATACGTGTGAGAGAGTAAGGATGAGAAAATAGCGCTGCCCACTCAATAATTAGGAAGCGCTATGCTTTTAGTGACGCAAATATTTCTGTTTTGACCGTTTGCAGGTGCGATCGCCACGCCCTTCTGTGGTAACAAATATTTAATACATATACAAATGTAGGAGCGTACAGTTGTACGCCCCTACAGTCGATAAATATGTTGTAAAGATTTTCGTCAACGGTATTACTGGTTACTACAATAGTATTAACAGTTACCAGTATTCCCTGATTTAAATTTCCCACCAAAAGATTTTTCTACTGGCGGTCTTCTTGATCCTTAGGCTTGGATCTTTGTCGATGTTGTTCAACCTGTTGATCGACGGTTTCTTTGATTTTTCGCTCAGTAGCGTCCATTGCAGAATATTTAAAGCGGTTGAGTATGCTACTGAATAAGTTACCAAAGAATCTCTCAATTTCTTGCATGATTTCATACCTCAATATTTAAAGGTAAATTATTGACTCTATATAGTAATCCGCTTTGATTTTTGAACTTATTTGTGTGGGCACGGAGTAGGGAGTAGGGAATCAGCTTTTGAGTTGAGGGCAAGTTTTTTCAAAAATCAAATAAGATTACTATATTTGGTTTTGCACTTTCTCGTGGAAGTTGAAAATCAAACGCTAACCTGTTTTTTTTGAAGTATCTGTTAGTCGCTTAGCCTCTCTGAGTGATAGATTGCAACCCGTTAGACATCCACCTATTGTAATATGTCTAAAGTAATAAATTTGACTTGATAATAATTCGTAATTCGTAATGGGCTACGTCCCGCTGCGCTAACGTAATTATAAGGTACAAAAAAATTTACTCAATGGTATCAGGGTCTATGTTGAGCGATCGCAACTTTGCCTTTAGCTTTTCTATTTCCAATTGCGCTTGTTCTGCACGTTGACGTTCAGCTTCTGCGCGTTCTTCTGCCTGTTGCCTTGCTAAAACTTCCTGCCGTAAAGCTTCTATCAATTCATCGGCAATTAATAATTTTTCCCCTGTGTCCTCTCGATAAAACGCAATTAGCTTTCCTTCGATCCCTAAGCGCAGTTGTAGTGGTTCACTGCGTCCATCCTCTATAGGTTCGTAGATTTCTCCCCGCAGCCGATAGCCACGTAGCCGTTGTTCTACCCACTCGCCTTTTGGGTCAAATAGCCAGTATTCTTTAACACCCAGCTGCTCATAGAGGGTCTTTTTGAAAATTTCGTCGTTTCCTTTAGTACCAAAGGATGTCATTTCAAAAATCACTGTTGGTACTTGACCCTCTTCCCAAATTTTATAGTTGTCCCGGCTGCCTGGTGCAACATCAAAAATTACCATCACATCTGGGGCTATCCGTAACTTGGGAAAACCCTGTGCATAGTAAAGAAATTGATTGGCTAATACTGTTGCCTGGCGGTCTGCCAAATACTGTTTGAGTACTTCTAAGGTAGTTAATAAGGCATAAAGGTGGTCGTAGGTTTCTGCCACTGGTTGACCATCAGCACTAGGGTAGAAGATTTCTGATTCGACATTAACAGGTAGAGTAGCCGTCATGGTTGTAAAATCAGTGCTACAAAATTATTGTAAAGCAAGCCTGAATTCTCGCTAATTTGGGATGTGGAAGCTTTGCAAAATGTAACTAGATAATTCACAAAATCCTTCGCCTTCGGAAGCAGCAGTAATATAAACAGGCTGATGTTGCAATTTATCTGCATATTCGAGGACATTTGCCACGCCTACAGAAATAGGAAAATAACGGCGATCGAATAAACTTTCATCATTGGGACTATCGCCTACGGTGACAATTTGTTCTGGTGAGTAATCAGGCAAGTATTCGCGCAATACCTGCAACAATCCCACGGCTTTATCTTGTCCTTGGGGTTTAATGTGACACTGGACGTTACTGTAGGTAAATCCCCAACCCATTTGTTGACAGAGATGATCTAGGGTTTGTAGTTCATCTTGACTCAAAGTAGTCACGTCAAAAGTCCAATCGGTGATGCGAAAGCGATTATCAACAGATTCCTGAATTTGGGGAAATTGAGTTTGTAACTTTTCAAAAGTTGTAGCCAAGTGCTGGCGATGCTTAGCTAAATCGGGAATGGGTGTTAAAACCACTGGTTTCTGGTTTCCAGGCGGAAAATACAAACCGCCATTTTCTGCCATAGCACCTGCCACTGGCATCAAGCTACTCAATCCACTCACCCACCCAGCAGAACGTCCCGTAACAATCAGTACCTTAATGTTAGCTGCTGCTAAATCCTCTAAAGCTTGCAGCAGTGCGGGAGTAAATTTTCCTCGTCTAGTCAGGGTGCCATCCATATCTGTGGCGATGAGACGAATATTGCTCAAGGCAGTAAAGCTTAAATGTTTTGGCATATGGGGATTGGGGATTGGGGACTGGGGATTGGGGACTAGGGATTGGGGATTGGGGATTGGGGATTGGGTATGGGTGGGAAGCTTTTTTATAATCTCCCCACACTCCCTCATCCCCCTCATCCCCCTCATCCAGTCCCCAATCCCCAGTCCCCGATCACTTAGTAAAAAGTATTAATCATACAGCAAGATGGCGTTGAAAATTTGGGCATCCTAAAGTTCAGGAGTCAAGTTTTTCAGTTTCACAACCATGCCTACTTCGATGTTTCTTGCCCAATCCTCCGGGACAAAGACTAAAAAGGCATCCCAGGAAGTGCCAGCAAGTAATCCTCAAATACCACCATTCTTGGTGATAACGTCTGGAGGACTGGCTTTAGTGGTGATTGCTTTGATTGTCTATAGTAAACTCCAGATGAATCAACTGGAGAAAAAACTTAAGTTTGAACAATTCCGGGCGCGAGAATTAGAAAAAAAATTTAAGCTAGCCCTGGAAACAATTCGCAAAATGGAAACTAATCCCGATTTGGTGAACTCACGGGATTTTAACCTAGATTATCTGCGAATGCGGATGTCAGAGGAGGTGTTTCACTTTGCGATTCTTAATCAAGTAAAGATTAAGGTCAAAGATAAAATTTCTCAAGCGCTGCGTCCAAATCAAGCCCAACAAGGATCAGTCGGAATTGCTAATAGTGCTGGCCGGCAGGTGGATGAAATTTTTGATGTAGAGTATGAAACTGGTACTCCCCCAAACCCTGCTAAACGTGTACTGTTTCGTATCCAAGTCAGGTTGATGAAGTTACCGACCCAAGCAACTTCGGCAACTATCAGCCAAATTATTGATTGTATAGAAACTTACTTAAGTCCTATAGATGATGAAGATAGTTGGCAACCAACAATTCAAGGTCGGATTGCGACTATGCATTGGGATCAAAAGGCTAAGCCTACGCCTTTACTGGTGCTGGAGCAATCAAATGAAGGCGTGAATGTGACTTTTCGCACTAGCCGCCAACCAAATGCCCCAACTCCACCAAATCAACCTGGAATGAAAAAATCAGGTTCGGCTAAATAATACAGCAGAATTCAGGAGTCAGAATTCAGAATTCAGAATTCAGAATTCAGAATTCAGAATTCAGAATAGGCTCTGGGCTTAGCTAACAGACCTAGATGGGATACTTCACTTACCTTAAAATCTGCTGTAATTGTGGTTGTCATTAGTCATTAGTCATTAGCAAATGACAAAGGACAAATGACATCAAAATTATGACTGAATAACTGTATTTGAGGAATTACGCGTTAACAGACCGTCTTCCATTTCTACGATGCGATCGGCGATGTCTAGAATGCGGTTGTCGTGTGTAACTAACAAGATAGTAGTTCCCTGATTTTTAGCTAGGCTCTGCATTATTTCTACGACATCGCGTCCTGATTGTTTGTCTAATGCGGCTGTTGGTTCGTCAGCTAGCACTAGGGGAGGACGATTCACTAAGGCGCGGGCGATCGCAATTCTTTGTTTTTGTCCACCAGAAAGATTGTCTGGGTAATAATTAACTCTTTCTTCTAAACCAACAGCCCGCAGCATCATTTCTGATTTAGCTACTGCTTCTGCTTGAGAAATGCGATCGTTTAATTCTACCGCCATTTGGACGTTTTGCTTGGCAGTCAAGAACCCCAGCAAATTGTGTGCTTGGAAAATATAGCCAATGCTACGTCGCATCTGCACCAGTTTGTTTTGACTGACACCAAACAGTTCTTCACCCAAAAATTTCAAACTTCCCTCTTGTACAGACCGCAAACCACCAATCAAGCTCAGTAATGTTGTTTTACCTGAACCCGATGGCCCGGTCATAATTACAATTTCACCAGAATAAATTTCTAGGTTGATGTCAAATAAAATTTGTTTTTTCAGTGCGCCTTTGCCATAGTAATGATTGAGATTTTTAATGGCAATTACAGGTTCTTGTTTTTTCATAATTTTGTTAGTTACGATTTAGCAGTTCCGTCTCGGAACTGTTTGTAAGAGAGTGGCGGCTCTGAATCGCCCACTAAAAGATTGCTGAATTCTGTTAGCACAGCGGGGCATAGCCCATTCTGAATTCTGAATTCTGAATTCTTCTTCAAAATATATCTGCTGGATCAGCAGAGCTTAATTTTCGGACTGCGATCGCGCCGGAAACAAAGCACATGATTATGGTCAAAATCAACACGTTTGTGGCACGATCAAAACTCATAAATACTGGTAAAAGTGTTGCAGTTCTTGCGCTTTGATACATAAATAAAGCAAAAGTTATTCCGGGTAAATATCCTAAAACTGCGAGTAGAAAAGCCTCTTGCAAAATGACTTTCAATAAATAGTTATGTGTATAACCTATGGCTTTGAGGGTAGCGTATTCAGCTAAGTGATCTGAAACTTCTGTATAAAGGATTTGATAAACAATTACAGTTCCGACAATAAAACCCATGATAGTTCCCAGTGTAAAAATAAACCCGATAGCTGTACTACTTGCCCAGTAATTTCGCTCAAAGTCAATAAATTGTTGTTTAGTTAAAACATTTATCTCTTTAGGTATATACTTCTTTAAATCTTCAGCAACAGCATTAGCATTGGCTCCAGGTTTCAATCTAATTAACCCAATATCAATTAATCCTTTCTGACGAGTATTGAATATCCGCAGAAAGTTAACATCGCTGGTAACTAAGTTACCGTCTGCGCCAAATGATGCACCTAATGTAAATAGTCCTACTACTTTAATTCGCCGCCTTCTTACTTCTGCTGTAACGGTTTTTCCTTGGTCATAATCAGCAGCAATTGGCCCATATTCGACCCTAGAAGAACGGTCAAATAAAACTACATCTGCTAGTTTAAGTTTTTCTAAATTTTCCTGAACTCCAGGCAAGTTTACCAGGTTAGTTTCTGGGTTCATACCAAATACCAAGATACTACGAGGGCGACCTGTTACAGGATTTTTCCAGGTTGTATAATCTAAATATATAGGATGTACTGATTGTACTGTTGGCAACTCTAAAGCTTTATATAATCGTCGCTGAGAAAAGCTCCGCATTGCTAAAACAGCGCTAGATTGACTGTTAATTAAAACAATATCGCCCTGCAAGCTGTTATGAAATCGAACGTTACTATAATACAAAGCATCCCGAAATCCGAGTTGCATAAACATCAAAATATCAGCAAAAGCAATCCCTGCCAAAGCCACAGCTAGGCGAGTTTTTTCTCTTGTTAGTTGTAGCCACGACAGAGGTATTTTTTTACTCATTATTAACTATTATTTTCTCACGAATTACTTATTAATTTCCACAAGAACTTTCGCATAAGTTAAACCAGAAACTTGCAGACTATCTTCTGGAGACAGAGCAATTTTCACTTCTATGACTCTGGCATCCACATCTGCTGCTGGATCTGTATTCAAAACATCTTTTTTGCCAATTTTTCTGCCAATTTCAGTGACAGTTCCTTTGAATTCGCCACTAAATGCTCCATTATCGCTAGTGATAGTGGCGTTTTGACCGATACGCACTTTACTAATACTATCTTCGGCGACTTCAGCAACTACAAACATTTGACTAGTTTGCCCAAGTTCAGCAATGCCATTTGCACCTATGGCTTCACCTGATTTGGTGTAAATCTTTAAAATTTCCCCAGCGATTGGCGCTTGAACATAGCTTAATTTTAGTTGTGCTTCGGCTTTTCTAACATTGGCGATCGCATTACTAACTTGGGCTAGGGCTACTTGCATATCAGTAGGACTAACGTCCAAAATTCTACTGAGTTTGGCTTTTTCTTCTTCAATTTGCCTCTGCAAAGTTGCTACAGTTTTGTCACGGTTAACTTTGGCTTCAATTAGCTGCTGTTGCAAAGTTGCTAAATTTTGTATTTGATTAGCTCTCGCTTCAGCAAGTTGCTGTCGTAGAGTTGCTAATGTCTGCTTGAGGGTAGCTTGACTTTCAGCAACCTGCTGATTAGCTGTAACCGCACTCAGGCGTCTTCTATCCCGTTCCTGCTGAGAAATCGCACCTTCTCGGTATAAAAAATCATAGCGTCCAGCATCTACTTGGGCATTGCGCTGTTCGGCTTGGATACGTGTAACTGTTGCTCTGAGAGCATCTCTTTGTCCGCTAAGTTCAGCTTCTAAGCGATTTACAGTTGCTTGTTGGACAAGTTTTTCTCCACTCAACTGAGCTGCAATTCGAGTGATGCTCGCTTGCTGAGCATCTTTTTCCCCAAGTAACTGCGCTTGTAGGCGAGCAATAATCGCTCTTTGGGCTTGAATATCTCTTGGAGATCCGGCTCTGACTTGAGCTAAATTCGCACGGGCTTCTTGGACTTTGGCTTTTGCTTCTTCTAGTGCGGCTATTTGAGTATCGCGGTTGTCCAAAATTGCCACAATTTGGCCTTGTCTGACTTTTTCACCTTCTCTAACTAGCAGTTGCTGAATTCGTGATGATGGTGCTAATCCTGAGGATGGCGCAGACAATTTAACAACTTCGCCTCGCGGTTCCAAACGGCCCACAGCACTAACGCTATTGCTAGATGGCATTACGGGTGCAGATACAGTGAGTTTTTTTAGCTGCTCGATTTTAGCTGTACCTAGTACCCCAGCAGCAATTACTATTGGCACAGCTACAGCGATACCCCACCAAATTTTAGGTTGTTCAGGATTAAATGTCTGCTCAGTTGGCTTTGGCTTCTCGGTCACCCTTGACATAGTATGTTGCTCGTTTATCTCAATTGTGGTGATGTAAGTAAAAAAGGGTTTTTAATCAATAGCCAGCCGCTTAGGACAAACAATGGTTATGGCTTAAAATCCATTGCGCGATCGATACTCAACACTCACACTAAAACTTTGCAAAATGATGCCTTCTTGTAGCTGGCTATTTGAAGAAGAATTCAGAATTCAGAATCAATTAATGGGGCATTCAGATATAGAGACGCGAGATATCGCCTCTCTACTGAAAATCTAAAACTGCTATGATGCGGTACTGTAATAGTAGATTCACTACCGCAAAGATAAAGTTTAAGACTTACGTAAAAATTACGTAAAAGCCTTGATTTACCGTAGGGGCAATTCATGAATTGCCCCTACATTTCGTACTAGATGTGTAATTCCTAAAGTTCTTAACGTCAAGTAATCAGTGAATAATAGTAACTGTTTACTAATAAGATAATTCTCTAATTCAGAAGTCAGAATATTTGGAAAATCAATCGTTGTATACCTGCTTGATTTTGTGCAAATTATCAAGCTTGGGCATCCAAGCATTATTGATTCTGGATTCTGAATTCTGAATTTTTACGCTTAATTAGCGGAGGCTACAGTTATTCACAAAATTGAAAAACAAGATCAAAAATCATTTGTTTCAAAGACCTGATACCAATTCTCAAAAATTTTGCTACACATTATTCTCCGCGTCACTGTGTCACTGTGTCCCCGCGTCATTATCTGTAACCTAGTTAAAGCTAATTGGTTTTACTAATCTCCCTGCTGCTATTTTGGGACTCCATCAAACTCTCGTTGAATGAATTCTACATTTATCAGTTACCGGAAAACGTAACAGAACCTACAGATGGGGGAATCGGGGCATTGGGAGTGAGGAGTTAAGAGTTAGGAGTTAGGAGTTAGAAGTTAGGAGTTAGGAATTTCCCCCTCTGCCCCTCTGCTCCTCTGCTCCCCTGCGTCTTTGGGCGATCGGAGATTTTTTATTTGGAAATCTCGGAGTTAGGAGTTAGGAATTTCCCCCTCTGCCCCTCTGCTCCTCTGCTCCCCTGCGTCTTTGGGCGATCGGAGATTTTTTATTTGGAAATCTCTTGTGGAAGGTCGAATAGAACTGTGGTCATGTAATGTTCTGCCCAAGCTGGGCCAAAGGCTTTTTCGAGTACGCGGCGGGTTTTGTCGTTTTGTTGCTGTTTAGTGCAGTAGTTGTGTTGTCCGGCGAGATTTTGTGTGACTTGTTCGAGTGAAACAGGATGTGAGGCGATCGCTTGGGTACAATGAATTTCTAAAAAGTCTTGGACACGAGAGAGAAACATTGTTTCTTCTTCTGGGGAACTGGGGCGCACAAAGATGCAATAATCTGAAAAAATATTTCCCCATTCAGGTAATTCGCGCGGTTGGGAAAAGTTCAGCACTGTTAACTGTGTGAGTTCAGCAGTATAAGATTCTGGTAAGGTACGTTCTAAGTGTATGGGAGAAAGATCTGCGATCGCCGCGCTAATTTGACCTCTACCCCCCACTAAATCACAACCAAACATCGGCAGGTTGTATTCTGGACGGGGAAACATGACGCAATGCAAAATATCGAGCATATTTCCGATTTTTGCTAGTTCCAAGTGCATTTTCCGGAACTGAGGCGTTTGATAGCAACGGTTTTCAATGGTCAGTTTTTCCCCTTCTAGTCTACCTTCCACATACCCCAACTCAGCAGGCAAATGGTAGGGCGATAGATCCAGATGCTGATGCCAAGCTGCCTCAATGCAATCAGCTAGCTGACGAATTAGGGGATGTTGTTGCTCACGCAGCGAGGGCATAGAAGTAAATGACATATTCTAGTTGGGAATGCGATCTAGTAGCCAGTCTACAACCTGGCGTGCCTCACAGTTATAGCTTGCAATATTAATCAAAGACTTGCACCAGCGAACGTAAAGTTATAAGACAGTTGCTTTTCACAAGTATTGTTTATTTTGTAGTCTAAGTTACAGAAATAATTTTAGATTAGCCCATTGGTTAAGGCTAAAACGAAGATATGAAACTAGATTCTCATAGACCAGATTTTGCTGTCCAAGCAAGAAGGCGGAATCTGGCAGGTTTACGGCAGTTAAGAGTTTCTGGTTGGGTGAAGCTTTTGGAACTTCCCAACCCTTTGAGTTTTGACGAAGCGCTTTTATTGTGTCCAGTTTCAAAAGATGAATGGCTAGCTTGGATTCCAGATCATGGAGAGGCAATACTGAATATCAGGCAATTTAGTCATTAGTCATGGGGAGATGGGGAGACATGGGGACGCGCAGAAAAACAAATGACAAATGACCAATGACTATTGCCAAAAATCCGTAACATCGTATCCCAGTTCTGCTAACATCTGCCGCAGCAGAGGTAAACTCAGTCCAATTACATTGCTGTGACAGCCTTCAATTTTTTCGACGAACAAACTACCAAAGCCTTCAAGGGCAAAGGCACCAGCACACTTGAGGGGTTCACCTGTGGCAACATAAGCTTTAATTGCTTTGTCGCTCATTGGAGCGAAGTAAACTCTTGTAACTTGAGACTTGACTATAGTGCGGTTTTGGTCTAAGTCAATCAAGGCGTGACCTGTGTATAAGTCACCAAAGCTACCTTGCATTATCTGCCAACGGGCGATCGCTTCACTAGCGTCTACTGGTTTGCCATGAATCTCATTATTGACAGACAAAACCGAATCACAACCCATAATCAAAGCTGATTCAAACTGTGGGGCTACAGTTTCCGCTTTGTACTGGGCAAGAGTTTTGACCAATTGTTCAGGTTCACTTAATTGGATTTGTGACTCATCAAAGTCACTAGCTCGAACTATCGGTTCAATACCAACAGTTTGCAGCAAGCGCCGCCGCGCTGGAGAAGCTGAGGCCAGTACAAAAGGTGGAATGCTCATACAAAAGCACGAGATGAGGGGGATGAGGGGGATGAGGGAGATGAGGAGGCAGGGGAGGCAGGGGAGGCAGGGGGAGAATAACTTTTAACTCTTAACTCCTAACTCCCCACTCCCCACTCCCCACTCCCAGTTAATAAACAGAAAAAGAATTTACAACTTCATCAATTGTTTGTTTAATTTTTGGCCAGCGTTTTTCAGAAATTGAGGCGTTGAAAGTAAAAAGTTTACCACGGCTAACAGCGACGCTGGCGATGTTGTGTCGTTGCTGTTGATTGGGGAGTTTAACTTCATACTCTAAAAGGTAGTACGTTTTACCGTCTACTTCTTGCTGCGCGGCATTAATTAATTCAGCTGAACGACCAGAATTAGCAGGCGCTAGAGCTGCTTTTCCCAGTTTATATCCTACTTCTGTTGGAGTTCCCAATTCTGCTAAGGTTTTATTTTCTGGAACCGGGCTAATCACTACAGAAACATTTTCGGTTACCTCGATTAAATCGTGAAAAACCACATCTGGGCCGTTGGCAACTTTAACTTGCAGCCAGCCATTAGGATATAAAAACTGATAGCCATCATTGGTGTCTACAAAGCTTTTGAGTCCACCTGCAACTGCTACATCAGAATTACTCAGGCTGAAGCTCAACACCAATAGTAAAATTAATACAATTCGTTTCCACATTTATACAGATTCCTTTGGGCTGGAGGCAATACAAGACTTGCATCATTTCTCGTTTTTATTTTCCCACCAAGCGGCACGCTTCGGATGAACCATAAGATAGGCCGGGCTAATCAAGAACACAAAAAACCCCGACTTGATAGCCGAGGTAAATGGGAGAAGTCCAAATGTCGATGAGATATACCGATACCGAAGTCTATTTTTTAGCTAACATTCAAGGCAGCCAAAACTAGAAAGGTAATATACAAAGTGCAACCTTAGCTAGATGGCTTGCTTTGCTGCTTTATTAGCCTATGTAAATAAATATAACAAATATTATTACAGTTAGTCAACTAAACTTGACAAAAAAAGGTCAATAGTTCTAATAAGAGCTACTTATCAGGGTAGTGCTTATGAAAAAATCTTCAGCCCAAATTCTAGAATGGGTTGCCAAAAAGAAAGGTAAACAAGTCATATTCGTGGCGAAGTGGTATCCATCAAGCAAAACTTGTTTTCATTGTGGGCACGTTCTAGAAAGTCTTGATTTGTCAGTCAGAGAATGGCGTTGTCCTTCTTGTAAGTCGGTAAACGGAAGGGACGAAAACGCAGCTAAAAATATTCAAGCAGTCGGGGCATCGACTGTTGGGTTAGGCAATGTAAGACGGTACGAAACTGCAACTGCTGTTTGACCCCAGAATCTCCGCCCTGGAAGGGCGGAGAGTATGTCAAAATTCCTTTGTTGACTCAAAAAGTATTTCTCAACATATGACGAATCAAGCTCTTATCCCGGTTATTGTCAACGGTGCTGCTGGTAAAATGGGTCGTGAAGTAGTTAAGGCGGTGGCGCAAGCACCCGATTTGAACCTAGTGGGTGCAATTGACAGCAGTCCGGAACATCAAGATAAAGATGCTGGAGAATTGGCGGGTTTAAGCGAGCCTTTGGAAGTGCCGATTACTAATCAATTAGAACCGATGTTGGGTTATGTGGCTGGAGATAGACAAGGACCCCCAGGGGTGATTGTAGACTTTACCCATCCGGATTCAGTTTATGACAATATTCGTAGTGCGATCGCCTATGGTATTCGTCCTGTAGTTGGCACCACTGGATTAAGTCCAGAACAAATTCAAGATTTAGCAGACTTTGCTGATAAAGCTAGCACTGGTTGTCTAATTATTCCTAACTTTTCCATTGGTATGGTGCTGCTGCAACAAGCCGCAGTCGCCGCCTCTCAATATTTTGACCACGTAGAAATTATCGAACTGCATCACAACCAAAAAGCTGATGCTCCCAGCGGTACTGCCATTCAAACGGCGCAGTTATTAGGAGAATTAGGTAAAACTTTTAACCCTGCGTTAGTGGAAGAAACTGAGAAATTACCAGGAGCTAGGGGCAGCCAAGCAGAGGAAGGCATTAGAATTCATAGTGTACGCTTGCCGGGATTGGTTGCCCATCAGGAGGTCATTTTTGGCGCACCGGGACAGATTTATACTTTACGACATGATACGAGCGATCGCGCTTGCTATATGCCAGGAGTCCTATTAGCCATTCGCAAAGTCTTAGCGCTAAAGTCGTTAGTATATGGATTAGAAAAAATACTTTAAAAGAGAATTCAGGAGTCAGAAGTCAGAAGTTCAATTTCTTTTTCTGATGACTGACGCCTTTATTCTTTTTTGTTAAACTTACTACTCAGTACTCAGCACTCATGTTAGTACCACTGACTCGCCAGAAATTTGAACAAATTGTCCCCTTAATTGCCACTGGTCTTCAGTACAAGTACTACTGGGGAAAGTTTGCAAATTTTTTGCAACGCCTGTTAATTTCTGTAGTTTCGTTAGTTGTAATTCTGCTTGTGAAAGCCTTGTTCAGGCTGGAGTTTGGTTCAATAATATTTGTGCTGGGGGTAGTTAGCGCTTTTTTTTGGCTATGGTATCCGGTGTTTCAAGCAAGTATGCGGAATGTACAATGCCGCCGTTACAAATACAGCGGCTTTTTTCGTGGCCGAATCTTGGATTGGTGGATTACAGACCAGTTAGTTGGGAAACAGGAAACCGTCAATAGCAAAGGTGAATTGGTAATTGTAGAAAACCGAGAAAAACGGATTAATTTAGAGGTTGGTGATGACACAGGATTTAGTATTGAATTTGACGCGCCCCTACGTCCTAGCCACAAAGCGATCGCTCGTGGTCAAATTGCAGAAATGGTAGTGATGTCAAATCGCCCAGATTTAAGCAGCATTGAAGAATTCAGTGATATATACATTCCCAGTCGTGAACTATGGGTTAGTGATTACCCTTGCTTGCGGCGCGATTTCTTTAACGAAGTCGGCCGTCGCTTGCGTGAAGATCAAGAGGAAAGAAGGCCGCGTCGGCGTCGGCGTAGAGTAGAGGAGTGATTGAGAATAAATTAACGTGAGTTCGACTGGCTCGTTAATAAACGATGAAGCACCATATCAAATCTATAATTTGGTATCGTTAGTGGCGAGCCCCAATTTACCCACGAGCAGTGATTCTGATTCCTGGATTCAGAATTGGAGAATTCTTCTTCAATCACTAACGCGAACATCCGACCTTGATGAGTTTTCCTTTGAGACTATAAGTCACTGGTTGACAAACAAAACTTCCCAACTCAATTTCTATGGAATTCGGTAGAGATCGACTTTGTTTATATAGCCGTGATTTCCAATCACCAGCTATTTTTTTCAACGTGGGATGTTCCCTGATAAACTCTGCATCTGCAACAATATCATGAGGACCTTTAAAACTTACAGAAGAAGTATTTAGGTATATATTATAATCATAAATAACATTACTATTTTTCGTATTACTGTTAACATTTTTGCCAGGAAAAGCATAAAGAATGTTATTCAAAATTTTGACATCAGTTGATGTATGAGCAAATATTTGCCCACCTTTAATTTCTGGACTCTGATTATTTAAAAAAGCTGTGTTATTTAAAATATCAACATGATCGCTATAAAATGCGTGAATGCCTGAACCACCATTATGAAATGTCAGATTGTTTTTAACTAAAGTACGCCCTTTATATGGACCTAATTTTGGGGTTTCCTGATTGCGTGTACTATCAATAATAATGCCATTTCCGTCCGAGATGGTTCCGGTTCTAATCCAAGGAATATACTGCCGATTGTTATAGGTCTTATTGTTCCTAACGAACATTTTATATCCACGGTAATTATCAAAGTTCCAATTAGTCAACATCGAAATACCGCTGGAACCATAGATGCCGTACCAAGCATTATCAAACACCACATTATTATCAACTGTCACATAGTCAGATTGAATAACTGCAATGCCTGTGCCTCCGCATCCATGTACCTTATTATTGAGAATACGTATATGGTGAGTATGACCATTTGTTCGTCCATCCACGAAGATGCAGTTTCCATTCGTTAGGGGATTTAGTTTGTTAGTTTTCTCACTGATTGCATAATCAAGGGTTACATTGGCATTATTTCCCATTACCTCAAGACCGTTGATCTCGATATATGAAGCTTTGTTTGAAATCAAGATACCATTCCACGTATTGTGCTGAATTTTTGGGAAATGTCCAGGATATGCTTTAAATTTAATCCATGCATTTGGAGTTCCAGAACGTTTAATATTTACTACAGCCCCGGCTTTACCTTCATTTTTGTATACTCCATTCATAATCAATACTGTGTCACCAGGATTAGTCAGATTTGCTGCCTTTTGAATTGTCCTAAAGGCAGATGAAGTAGAGAGTCCATTATTGTTGTCGTTGCCACTACCACTAACATAGTATGTTTTTGCAGCCCGCTTAGTGCTGATTAATTGGCGGCTGGGTGCTATTGTTTTCTGTTCAGTAGATACCTGACGAACATTTTTAACTACAGGTACTTTTATGTTTTGTCCCTCAAGCAAAAGACTTAAAACTACAGGTATTGCAATATATGCACTTAAACTCAAACTCTCAGCTACCACAATACTAGGCTCCTTGCTCGGTACTATTCAATAAAAATACCAGGACGTTCACTAATTATGAATACTCTTTTGGATACATAATAGAACAGAGCGGACTTTCCTAGCTTCCTCTATTGGCATCTTGTCCATAGGCTTGCCAAGCCAAATCTACCAATCCATCAACGATCGCAGCTGCTACAACTGCATTACCTTTGCGACTTTCTATTGTAATGTGAGGAACTAAAGAGTCTTGTAAACGCCCCTTAGCTTCATCAATACTTACGAATCTGACCGGAGTCGCAATTATTAAAGCTGGTCTAATTTCCTCAGCTTCAATTAAATCCACCAGTGCTGTTAATGCTGTTTGCGCCTGACCCACCACAAAAATACCTTCTGGATAACGCTTTGCGAGGGTTTCTATACCCCATGCAGCCCGCGTTTTTTCTTTTTGAGGACGCGTCAAAGCTTCCATGCTGCAATACACTGGATTGGCGAAAGTATTTTGAATGTCGTAGGCAATACCTACTTGTACCATCGGTACATCTACCACAATGGTGGTACGCGCAGCTAATGCTGCTGCTCCAGCTTGCAAGGCACGTTCAGAGAAGCGAATCAAAGACTTATACTCAAAGTCAGCCGTGGCGTAGATTACGCGACGCACAATTTCATACTCTGCTGGTGAAAAAACATGATCGCCAATTTCACTATCAATGATTGCTAAACTTTGAGCATCAGTTACGTGCCATTCCATTTTTCTTGAGCTTCTCAAATATCAGCTTTCAGCTTATCAGTTTAAGAGAGCTAGAAGTTAGGAGTCAGAATTCAGAATTCAGAACTCAGAATTCAGAATTCAGAATTCAGAATTCAGCACTCTTTACTCATTACTGGAAGAAGGCCTGCTGAAAACAGGAGATAGATAGGCAACTAAGACCCCGATGAGAAACCCAGAAATATTACGAACTAGGGGTAACCAGTCGCTTGTGCGTGTCACTACTGGACCGATGCCAAAGGCAATAAACAAGATTCCCCACAAAGGAGAGAAAATCAAAGCCCATTGCCAAGCAAAAACTTGTCCTTTTTCACGGGGTTGAGCTGCAAATCCGCAAATTATCCCACCAATAACTGAAGTAATCAAGGTGAGAATCCACTGTTCTCGTGGTAGTCCGGGGACAACATTGCAACCACCTTTGAGTAAACAGCCTTTGACAGATTCTAAGGCTTGGAGAATAGCTTGGTCTTCGCCTTGTTCGCGTACAAAGTACAAATTACCAAACCTGGTTTGCAGTTCTATCCAGAAAGTCCGGGGCAAAAGTTCATAAACAGCATCGCCGACACTAAAGCTCAGGATGTTACCACCGCGAGAATCAGCAACTAGCAAAATACTTTTATCGTCTAAACCCCAATAATTGATCACTGCCCGACCCGGAGTGCGGTCATACTGAGTCAATACTCGTAATTTCCAGCCCGTATCGGT
This sequence comes from Desmonostoc muscorum LEGE 12446, assembly GCF_015207005.2. Lineage (GTDB taxonomy): Bacteria > Cyanobacteriota > Cyanobacteriia > Cyanobacteriales > Nostocaceae > Nostoc > Nostoc muscorum. Next base: position 4,803,081 of record NZ_JADEXS020000001.1, on the reverse strand, counting down.
TTCAAACTGCTCTAAATCTTTGACAAGTTTTTCTTCCTGTAGTTCAGGGAGAGATTTAGCTAAGTCTACAACTGGGGTAAACGTCTTTGGGAGTAAGTCAGGATTGTCATAAGCCAGTGCTGGGGAAGAATGCATCACCCAAATTGACCCAGCCAGGAAAAATACTGCAATAGATACTAGGATTCGTCGCCAAAAACAAGACTGCATGGACGTTTTTATACAAATATCAAAGGTAAAAGTGAACAAGTTGTTTTAAAAGAGTACTAGAAAAATGATACTTCTTTACACTTGTTTACTTTACTCTAATCTTAGGGATCAAAGCAAAGCGTTTTTGAGGAGTGGGGACTGGGGACTGGGGACTAGGAACTGGGGATTGGGGATTGGGCGTTGGGTACTGGGTATTAGAAGATAGTATTTTTAATCTTATTTCCCAGTCCCGAATCCCCAGTCCCTAATTCAATCTTCATCATCAAAATCGGTTTCCCAGCTAGCAGCGTCGTTGTAACCTTCATTGGGGCGATAGGCTTCTGCTTTGACGCGGTGAGTGTCTTGTCTGAACACTTCTCGTTCTCGCAACGTGAGTGCTGGTTTTTCATTGCTGGCGAGGCGATCGCTAATTCTTCTTGTTGGTTTTTGGCGCGTGAAGTTTCTCCAAGCTGCTTTGACGCCAACAACTATGCTGCGTGTACCTACTTGGATATTCTGAGCCTGTTTTCTTGCAGTATCAAGGCTTTGGTCAACTTGTTTGGCAACTTGACTGGCACTTTTTACACCTTGACTGACATCATCAGTTAAATCAGTAATTTCTAAACCAGTGACGCGGATAGCATCTAGAGTCGGTGGTAATTCTCGTGAGAGTGTGTCAAATAGCTTTTCTGCACTGCGAGCAGCGCGTGCTAACTCCTGCAAAGCCGGTATGGCCGCCACTAAAACCGCAGTCAAGCTTGTGGCGACTAAGAGTAAGGAAAGTCCCAACCAAAACAGGGGTTCAATCACAGTTACGTCATTTATAAGCGTTCTAATTGCTGGGGAAGAGAATCTGAGTCCTCAACAGATGTTTGCCGGTTCAAGACTTGGCTTTCCCGCTGACTAGCATCTACACCTGCGGCGATCGCTTCCCGTAACCTATCTAAAGTTTCATCCCAGTTTCGTAGTGCGCTGGCAGAAAGACGATCTGCCTGGATTTGCACACTTGTTGATATATCTTCTGCCAAGTCTGGGATAGCATTGGCAGATTTTTGCAAAATTTTACGCGTTTCGCGCCCTGTGCGTGGAGCAGCAAGTAAACCGGCTAAAGCGCCGATGGTGGCTCCCAGCATCAAACCGCCAATAAATGTTCCAGAACGGTTATTAGACATGTTGTTGTTTCTCTCCTTAGACTCATTTTAGGTGGGTTTTCCCCCCTTGCAATACCTAAATAATTTTATCTAGTTACTATCGTGACAAAATGTTAGCCAGAAATGTTGCTTTTTTTGTCAGAATTCAGCAGTCATAATTCTGACTTCTGGCTCAGGAGTTGCTCCATTGTTACCTTTTGTTGATTAACTCCTCCTTGTGAGTGCTGTTTTCTCTGGTGTTAACTCTAGCTTACGAAAATAACGCTGCCAGATTTGCCGTCCTACCAAAATTAGACTGATAATTTGCTGCACTTGTTGAATTTGTATCTGTAGTGCTTGGTTTCTCTGCCGTAAGTTATAAATGTTCTGCTGACTCAGATAAATATTTTCAGGTGCTTTATGGAGTGTTGCCTGGGTACAAATCTCATAGGCGGTTAACCTATCTGCTACAGATGCTAATCGCTGCTTAAGTTGCCACACCTGCCAAGCAACATAGAGTAGTATCAGCGAAATCAAAGTGTTAATTATGACGACTAAAATTACCATTGTTGATCTTGATCGATGTCAGCTTTGAAAAATTGTTCTATACTAATTCGCTTTGATTTTTGAACTTATTTACATAGGTAGTAGAACGCGATTAATCGCCTCTAACAGTGAGGAAATCAGAATTTTCGAGTTGAGGACGAGTTTTTTCACGCAATCAAATAAAAGTTTTCTATGAACAAGAAATCATTCATAACTCATAACTCTCATGAACCAAAAGCTAATTTCTACAAAAGCCTTTCTATTTTTATAGCTTTTTTTGAGGAAGTAACAGCAATTAGCTAATGGTTAAAAATTGCCAATTCAGCTATTTTGTAACAAATACATATCCACGCCTCGCAAAACCACAGCTACAATTGCTTTAGATTCACGACTTGGTTTGCTTCTATCAACCCGTATGATCGATACGCTCCATCATCACTATGTTCCTCTCCTTAATCAATTTGCGACTTTGACGACACATCAGCACAATGGTATAGTTGCTTGATGCAGATGGTGAGAGACTGCACTACACTTCTTACCAAAGATACTCTAGCATCGCTTTGATCGTTGTGCTTTTACCCCTATCAGTTTTGCAGCCCGTCGCGTAAAGCTACATTTTACCTGCAAAAATCTGGTTTGCTGAATTCTAAATTCTGAATTTTTCAAGAATAATGATTATCTTTTTTATGCATCCAGTAGGAGATGAGGATGTCAAAAAAATCACCAAAAAATAATTTATTACGAGCTATTCTTGTTGTATTGACGGTTGGATTTGTTGGATGCCAAAATCAAGCTGCAAGAACTACATTTACTCAGACTACTGCCGAGGTGAATGAAAATCTTCCCCAAGTTGTAGCAACCACAAGTGTACTCTGTGATTTAACCAGACAGATTGCCGGGAATACAGTTAACCTCACTTGCTTGATTTCGCCTAGTGCCAATCCCAAAACTTATAAACCAAAACCGGAAGATCGTAAAGCTCTTGAGCAAGCTAATCTGATTCTCTATACTGGTTATAATTTTGAACCAAATCTGCTCAAATTAATTAGAGCGACTAAAAATTCTGCACCGAAAATAGCTGTCGCCCAAGTTGCATTGTCTAAGCCACAAAAATTTCAGCAAGGTGGTAAAAGAGTAAACGATCCTCATATTTGGCATAATACTAAGAATGCGATGGAAATGGTAGAAGTAATTAATAGTAACCTCAAAAAAGTAGCATCTAGTAATGCAGAGGTTTATACCAGCAATACCAAAAAAATCACAAATGAACTAACTCAACTAGATACCTGGATTAAATCAACAATTGCAAGTATTCCTGAGAAACAACGCAAGTTGTTTACCACCTCTGATGCATTTGGTTATTATGCTAAAGCATACCGTATTTCATTAACAGGGGGAATGGAAAGTATTAGCAGTAGAGAAAAACTGACAGCTGTACGAGTCAATAATTTGGCTAAAAATATTAAACAGGCTAAAGTGCCAACTATTTTTCCTGAGGTAGCAATTAACCCTAATTTAATTCAATCGGTAGCTAGAGAAGCTGATGTGAAAATTTCTGAAAGGAAGTTGTATTCTGAGGGACTTGGAGAAGTTGGAGGCGAAGCAGATACTTATCAAAAAATGATGATTGCTAATACACGTACCATTGTGGAAGGCTTAGGAGGGACGTATTTGATGTTTCAAGGAAAATAATTGTGACGAAATCTCAAGTTGTTGAATGTTTCTAACAACATCTCTAGGGGCGTACAGCTGTACGCCCCTACTACTGAATTCTGAATTCTGAATTCTGAATTCTGCTGTAAATTAACGTACTTCTTTGAGAGTATCAACTTGCTTGGTAAATAACTCAGTAAATAGACTCAAGACAGTTCGTTCTTCCCGCACTTTTATATTGGCACTGATGGACATACCTGACTGTAAAGAAACCGTTTTACCCTTAATAACTAAGGATTGTTTATCCAAAGATACTTTAGCAGGAAATCTATAAAACTGATGTGTTTGATCTGGTGGTAATGCGTCTGAAGCTATTCCTAGTACTTCTCCTTTGATATCGCCAAATTCGCTGTAAGGAAAGGAATCAATTCTGACATCTACTTTCATCCCTTTTCGCACAAAACCGATATCTTTGTTTGTGATGAAAACTTCACCTATATAGTTTTCGTTTGGTACAATTTGCATCAGTTTTGTTGTTGGATTCGCTACAAATCCAGGGTTTTTGGCTTGCAAATCAAAAACTGTTCCGGACACCGGTGCGCGGAGTTCTTGATATTTAACGTTTAACTCTGTTTGGGATATTTTACTATTGACATCTGCTAAACGCTGCTCGTTATCTAGCACGCTTTTCATGAATTGACTATCGATTTCAGCAATACGTTTTTTGTTGTCACCTATTTTATCCAAAACGTTTTTGTCAGTTATAGCTACTGTATTGCTTACCTCTTGCTGTCCTCTTTCAATATCGAACTGGAGACGTTTCAGTTCTTCACCTAATTGTGCTACTTCCGCCGTGCGGTTTTGTACTTCTTGTTGTTGGTTGAGATACTGAAGCTGAGAAATGCCACCTTCTTCTGAGAGGATCTTAAGTTTATCTAAAATTCTTTGTTGAATAGCTAAACTTGATTTACTGTCTTCCAATTTAACTTGGGTTTGAGTAAGTTGTTTTTTGATTTTTTCTACTTCTAACTGCGCTGCTAAGGAGCGAGAATCTAATTCTTTTTTGGCAACTTGTAGACGTTGCTGTTCATCAATTCCCAGTGCATAATCTTGACCGGAATTTCTTAATTGAGTCCGCAATAAGTCATTTTCCGCTACTAATGCGCCACGGCTTTTCAATAAAAAAGCAGTTTCTGGTGGCAAGTTACTACGCAAAAATAATAGTTCTGATGTAGTACCAGTACTTGCTCCCATTAATCGCCGATAAATTTGGTTTTCTTTAATTAATGCAACACGAATTTTATTCAAAGAGTTTAATTCAGCAACGGAGGCAATGGAATCGAAAGTTAGTAGTAAATCCCCTTGCTTTACTTCTTGTCCATCTTTGACATAAAGGGCTTTCACGACTCCACTTACAGGGGCTTGAACTTCTTTAACTGTTCCTTGCGGTTTTAATTGCCCTGTTGCAGGTACTACTTGCTCAATTTTGGCAAAGTAAGCCCAAGCAATTCCAAAACAGGCTAAGGCCATTAAGGTCACCATAATTGTACGTGACCAAACTGGAGATTGACGCAAAATAACGGATTGCTCAAAGTCCTGAGGACTTGAGTTAATTAAAGATTCTGAAGTAGCTTTTTGTTGTTTTGTAACTATTGGTGAATCTTGTTTTGCTCCGTTTTTATAATTGCCGTTGGTGTGATTCCCATTAAGTTGAGTCATAGTGATTTTGGATTGGAGATTTTGAATTTTGGATTGAAAAAGAAATTGTGGACACCTTTTATCGATGCTGGTGCCCACTCTACGGTTATTGCTGAATTCTGTTAGCGCAGCGGGGCGTAGCCCATTTTAAGTTTTGACTCCTGTTCATAAGTTGACTTCTTGTTGGTGATACAGGTAGTAATAATGACCTTTAGCAGCCATTAATTCTTGATGGCTGCCTTGTTCTATAACCCTGCTGTTATCCATGACAACAATGATGTCTGCATTACTGACGGTGTTCAATCGGTGGGTAATAAAGAATACTGTATCACCCTTGAATGCCCTGGCTAAGTTGAGACATATTTGTCGCTCTGTGGGATAATCTAATGCGCTAGTTGCTTCATCTAAAACTAGTAATTTTGGTCGCTGTAAAACAGAACGGGCGATCGCAATTCTTTGTCGTTGTCCACCAGAAAGTGCAGATCCACGTTCTCCTACCCGCGTGTTGTAACCGTTGGGCAAGTTCATGATGAATTCGTGGGCGCAGGCTACCTGAGCCGCATCAATAATTTCTTCGGTTGTTGCATCGGGATTTGTCAGGGCAATATTTTCTTGAACGCTGCCATCAAACAACAATGTTTCTTGGGGAACTACACCAATTTGTCGTCGCAGTGAATAAAGTTCTACTTTGGCAATGTCGTAACCATCAATCAAAATTCTGCCGGACTCGGTTTCATAAAGTCTCAGCAATAATTTCATCATCGTACTTTTACCAGAGCCACTTTGTCCGACAATCCCCACAAATTTTCCAGGCGCAAATTCGACGTTGACGTTAGAAAGTTGTAGAGGACCAGTGGTACCAAATCGGAAGGAAACATTTTCGTATTTGACTGCTCCGGTAATTGTCGGTAAGGGTATATTGTAGCGGTCTGTTTCTGCCTCTTCTGGTGTATCAACAATATCGCTCAAACGTTCTATAGACAAAGCAGTTTCTTGGAAGCTTTGCCAAAGTTGAGCTAAGCGCAATATTGGGCTGGTAACGTAACCCGATATAATTCTGAAGGCGATTAATTCACCTAAAGTTAATTCTTGTTGCAGTACTAAATAAGCTCCTACCCACAAAACTAGTAAGCTGCTGAGTTTGTTGAGGAAGTTACTGGTAGAGTTGGCAAGGGTAGAGGTGACGACTGTTTTAAAACCAGCGGCGACAAAACGAGCATAACGCTCTTGCCAAGAAAAGCGCGATCGCAATTCGATATTCTGCGCTTTTACTGTTTGAATTCCGGACATCACCTCCACTAAATAAGATTGAGTTTCGGAGTTGCGTTCGGCTTTGCTGCGTAATTGTCTGCTAATGGTGGGAGATGCTATTAGGGTAATAATCACAAACACGGGAATTGTGCTTAAACCTACCAAGGTGAGTTGCCAACTATAAATCAGCATCACACCGATATAAACCACGGAAAACAGAGCATCTAATCCTACTGTTAAAGCAGTACCGGTGAGAAATTGGCGGATGTTTTCTAGTTCGTTAATTCTGGTAGAAAGTTCACCCACCGGTCGCTTTTCAAAATAGCGCAGTGGTAGACGTAATAAATGGTCAATAATTTCCGAACCTAAACCCATATCTATACGATTTGTGGTATCGACAAATAAGTAGGTTCGTAAGGTAGTTAATACTGCTTCAAATAGTCCAACCACTAATAGTAAAATACCCAAAATATGTAGGGTACCAATACTATTCTGCGTGATCACTTTGTCGATAATTAACTGCACTACCAAGGGATTTGCTAATGCTGCTAACTGTACGAAAAAGGAAGCAATAAATACTTCTATTAGTACTCGGCGATAGCGTGACAAATAAGGGATAAACCACCGCAGACCAAAACGTTCTTGGGGTGTTTCTTTGGTAGCTGTGAGCAGTAATACCCTAACTTGTGGTGGAAAGTTGGTGGGGTCGGTATCTAATTGTTCAACAAATTGAGCGGGTTTGCAGCGGACAATTCCTTGGGATGGTACACCCACAACCATAGTATTGGCATCGGTTGCATATAAAACGGCAAAATTATCGGCATAGCGAATTAATGCTGGTGTGGGAATCCGCGTCACTGAGGCCACTGGCAGATCTACTAGTTGCGCCTTGAGTCCAATTAACTCTGCTAGGTAAGCAATTGCTGGAAAGGAAATATTACCCTGGCGTTTGATTTGCTCGTTTAAAATGCGGCGAACCACCTCTCGACGAAACGGCATTTCTAAGTGTTTCGCAAGCATTTGGAAGCAGGCGAAGGCTGTATTTAATTCTCCTTTGCCGCTAAAAAATGGGTATTTTATGTTTTTTGCCGAATTTTTTGAAGTCTGATCGGTTGTTTGTGGTAAGACTATTTCATCTGATGCGTAGGGAATATCTAGTGGGTCTTGGCTATGTGATTGGGTGTCGCTGACTGCAAGTTCAAGAGGTCGAGTATCTTGCAATATCAAAGTTGAGGGACTCAGACCCACTAAACGTGCGGAAGTTCGACCGACAACTTGGATCTTGTCGTTATCGTCGTGTGATTCTAACCGATCGCCAACGGCAAAATTCGTGACGGTACCCCCACCACTGACAAACCAAACGCGTTCGCTATCGAGTTGCTCGAATGGAGTTTTCCCTGGATGCAGGTACTGAATTGTCGCTTCTGGTAAAGCTGTTTGTGTTAATTCTTTAAGATTTAATGTGGCGATCGCTTGCTTTTGCCAGTAGGAGCCGAGAATATCGAAAACTTCTACTAAATTACTACGGTTTTTACGAGCCTCGGCAAAAGCTGGGTATGAATCTAAAAGGTTAAAGTATGCTGCTGCACTCAAGGTTAAACATACTACTTCAGTGGAGGCGATCGCTGTTTCACAGGGAATATCCCGCAACAAACCAATTTCGCCGATGATTTCCCCTGGTTGCAGTAATTTCAAGGTGGTTGGGATTTGCGTCTGGGGTTCGTATCCCAACAGCCGCACTTGTCCTTCATAAATGATTGTGATGTGTTCTGGCAGACTTTCTTTGCCGATGAGTTTTTGACCCAACCGATAGCGCCAAGCTTGTAGTTGTTGGGATATGTTGGCGATCGCTTCATTTGGTAAGCGATCGAACCCCTCTAAGGTAGTGAGAAATTCCGGAAAAGTGTTCTTAATATAGAACCCATTTGACATCTAAGAAGGTGCTGCAAGCCTCTTAATCATTAGCCTGATGAAGCAGATATTGAGTTTGGCAGTGGCACTAACCAGGGTTCGTTCAAAGTTCTTAACCAGAATTTTACAGCGCTCCATCCAAGCATTGGAGCGTTCGATCACCCATCTAGCTATTGCCGGAACAAATCCAGATTTTCCTTGTGCCGCTTTCTCTTGTTTTGAGGGTTTCGTAGAAAGTTGAAACTGAATTTTGGTCATGATCTCTGGGTAAATTCGCTCTAACTCCTGAGTCAAATATTCTGGGTGATACCCATGATCTAGCAGGATAGTAATCTTGGGAATATCGATAGGTTTTGACTTGAAGTAGTCGATGTTGAGAGTAAACATCTCAATTAATCCGGCATCATCCGAGACATTGGCGCGAGTACAGAGCGTAAAAAAGGGAAACCCAAGGGTGTCAATAGCCAAATGCCTTTTAATACCGTTGGTGGCTTTGTAGAAGCAAAAACCTTTCGACTCCACACTGGCGTTGCAGGTATTTTTCACTGCTTGGGAGTCAATGATGATCAATGTCGTCCAGTGCGGTTTTTTTTTTACCTGTTCACGCACTTGTCCATGTAAGACACTCATCAGTTCCTCAAATACCCCGGCTGCTCGCCACTGTTTGTAGTGCCAATATACAGTGGAATAAGGGGGGAGGTCTTTAGGTAAGTCTTGCCAATTGCATCCATTTTTTAGTTGATAGAGAATTCCATTGAAGATATCTCGCTTTGGCCAGTTGGTCGGTCGAGTCTGCTTCTTAGTCGGTAATATCTCTTGCAATAAGGGTTCAAAAATTTCCCATTCTGCATCAGTGAGGTTGCTGGAATACGCCATTAGTATTGGATTTTAGATGCTGAGGAGTACCTTAATTCAAAACCTCACAAGATGTCAAATGGGTTCTATAAGTCATGTCAAATAAATCAGAAGGTAAAAATGAGTCATCAAGTTACGAGTTAGGGATGAAAAATTAACACAATTCTTAACCCCATCGGGGTTAAGAATTCGCTGATCGATGAAACCTTTAGGACTACGCTGGCTCACTTCTAACTCCTAACTTTCCAATGTGGCATTCAGTGTAAATAAATACGTGATACCACTGATAACAAATTTGCTAATTACAAACCTACATTTAGATACACGGTTATTACTATTAGATTATTCAAAACAAACATACTTTGTAATAATTCTTCAAATCAGACAATCACGGCAAAATCCCATAACCAAACATCAAAAAAATTTCCTCCTCCCGTACAGACGCAACTAATCCCTTCTGTACCCACTCCCTGCTCCCTATTTGGAAAACAGTCAATCACGATCAAATCTCACAGCCAAGGATAAACAAGGCACATAGCCTACTCCCTAGTTTTAATAAATTGAGAAGAGATTATTACTTGGTTAATCTACATAATTTATACAAGCTTAAATTCAGGATTTACGATTGCAAATATGCAAAATTGATACTCATAACCAAATTCATACATCTAGACGCGTTTACTAAACTTAGCTTGATGCATTTAAAGTTATGATAGTCAACATGAAAATATCACAAATGCTTGCCTAAGTAAATACCCTAATTAAGAATTAGTAATAAAAAAAACTTTAAATTTCTGAATTATTTTTTACAAATTCTCTCATATAGGGAACAACAGTATCACCGATGGAGAAAGACAGTGAGCTTTCCCGATCAAACAGCACCCATACTTAATTATCAAACAATTCCCCATCATTTTTTTCCAGTTAAGTTCAATATGAATCAACTGGAAAAGTACTGTAGAGGAATCAACTATTAAATTTATGAAGGAAAGGCAATGACTGGCTTCAGTAGATTTACTAATTTAATATTGCTATCCAGAAAATCGCCTGATTCTCCTTGTAGCATAAAGTTGTGCAATTTTACTATGTAATTACCGAACTTTTATCTGGCAAAACAGTAGAAGACAGAAAATTAAAGGTATCAATAAAAACTGTTTTTGTAAGTGTAGGCTGTTATTTGATTGTTAGAGGATGTTTCAAAAGTCTACGCTTGTATCCAGATCCCCCTGAGCAAGCCTTAAAAAGGGGTGAATAACCTTCTCAAAGTCCTCGGAGAATCTAAAGTTTTGGATACCTCAGTCATCACTTTTCAAACAACCTCTTACATTGTTGAAAAATTTACTAAACTGTAAGGCAACAGGCAATTAATCTTTTCCTATTGCCTATAGGAAAAGAGATGTGTCGAACACACTAAATAATCATATAGGACTCATATTTGATTAGGGTGCGGCTCTTCTAGGAAGACGATATATTACAAACGTATTACGTGCTTTTAACCCTTCTATATCTTGATTTACGTTTTCTTGCCTAAATAGGTAGAATTAAGCGATCGCAAAAACATGAAACGCAAAAACCCCATCTCAACCTGTAATACGATAATACAAAAAAATATGCTTTCGTTTTTGAAGTTTGAGCGAACATATTTTTAGAACGCCTAAAGCTTAGAATCCCTTCTCTGTTTAAATTTCCGGCTTTTTACTCAAATAAAAATCGTCTTTCCAAAAGAGCCGCACCCATTTGATTATTGAAATACACGTAGGGTGTGTTAGCCTTTGGCATAACGCACCACACAAAGGTTCGGGTGCGTTAGGCTACGCCATAACACACCCTACATACTACTTAGATTTTTTCAAAAATCAAATACTACTCCTATATCCTATATATTAAATAGGATTGGCAGTCAAACTGATCTGTACAATCACATCGTTGTAATCTTTGTCGCCCCCTGAAGGCAAATCTTCAAAGCCAAAAGTGTTATTACCCAAAAGACGAATATGATCTGTATTGCCTGTATTCGCACCTAAGAATGCAAAATAAACCTTGGGATTATTATTGCCATTACTATCAAGAAACGCATCGGGTTTACCATCAACAATAATAAATGGTGCAAACAGCGAATCAGCTCCAAAAGTGCTGCTGTAAGAGGCTGTACCTTGGTTGCTCACTGTCAAATCCATGCCTGTAACACGCGCACGCACGGCGGCTTCGGCGTAACCAGCCTGTCCAACAAGAACATCTGCTACACCATCACCATTTGTGTCAATTCCACCACTTTCATCAGCAATTTTATAGAACCCGACGCAGTTGTTGAATGCAGCTTCTCTGTGAACCTTAAAGTCAGCCTTTACTGATTGTGTGATATCCCGTAAATCAATCAGTTGTCCTTCCTTTTTCCCTTGCAAACCCGTACCCAAAGTGATCTGTTGATTTGTTGCTTGAACCGTCACAACTAAGTTCTGGAAGTTGAGAGAAAATCCTTCCTCTTCTGTGTTGTTATTTGTAGCTGAGGAAAAAACGACACTTGAGAAAGAGGTTTTTCCAGACAGTACAGCCTGAGTAGTACTGTTGGATATCATATAGAATCGCAGTTTGGTATTAGACTCAAATTCTAATACGTTTGTCAAGTCGGCACTATTAAAACCATTAGGTGAATTGCCAAGGGAGCAGAAAATCACCTTTGAACGCAAAAGAGCCGCTTTTGCATAGCCTTCTGCACCAGGGGCTATGCCGTCAATCTTACCTTCATCATCATCAACATTAAATACACACAGTTCATCCACCTGTTTAGAACCAGTGCTTTTAATCTTAATGGAAAGTTTTCCTTTGCCACCCTTAACTTTGCTTTTGACGGTAAAGATATTCTGAGTAATATTGACAATCTGGAAAATAGTTGTTATCTGGGTATTTGTAGACCCAAGTTCCAAATTCTTTTCAGCAACCGCAAGTGTAAATACATCACTGGCTTCATCTCCAGCAATATCTTCAGCGATAACTTTGATGTCTAGACTACCCACATCGTTATTTGTCGGAGTGCCACTGAAGGTAAGGGTAGTAGGATTGAAATTCAACCAAGTCGGTAGTAAATCATCATTTGCCAGAGTTGCAGTGTAAGTCAGGATGTCTTCAGCATCTACATCGCTGAAGGTGTCAACTGGAACGGTGAAGTTAAAGACACTATCTTCAGTGGCTTCTTGATCTTGAATTTCATTTGCCACCTCTGGCGCATGGTTGAAAGGCGCACTAAACACCGTCACCGCCGAGTCATAAGATCCAGATGCATATAGATGTTTCCCGTCAGGGCTGACAGTTACAGAAGTGGTAGCAGCAAGTCCATCTACACCATCTGTATCATCTTTTTGAACTTCTACAAAAGTCAACTCACCTGTTTCTTGATTGCGCTCAAATACTGCTACTGCGGAATCATAATATCCAGTAGCATAGAGATATTTCCCATCGGGGCTGACAGTTACAGAAGTGGCAGCATTAAGTCCATCTACACCATCTGTATCATCTTTTTGAACTTCTACAAAAGTCAACTTGCCTGTTTGTTCATCCCGCTCAAACACCGCCAGCGCTGAGTCCCCAAATCCAGCAGCATAGAGAAATTTCCCATCAGGGCTGACAGTTACGGAGTTGACAGCAGCAAGTCCATCGACACCATTTGTATCATCTTTTTGAACTTCTACAAAAGTCAACTTGCCTGTTAGTTCATCGCGCTCAAACACTGATACCGCGGACTCGTCACCTCCAGCAGCATAGAGGAATTTGCCGTCGGGGCTGACAGTTACGAAGAGAGCACCAGCAAGTCCATCGACACCATTTGTATCATCTTTTTGAACTTCTACAAAAGTCAACTTGCCTGTTAGTTCATCACACTCAAATACCGCTACCGCCGAGTCACCATATCCAGTAGCATAGAGGAATTTGCCATCGGGGCTGACAGTTACAGAAGTGGCATTAGCAAGTCCATCGACGCCATTTGTATCATCTTTTTGAATTTCTACAAAAGTCAACTTGCCTGTTAGTTTATCGCGCTCAAACACCGCTAGCGCCGAGTCACTATATCCAGGAACATAGAGGAATTTGCCGTCGGGGCTGAGAGCGAGGGATTCAGCGCTACCAAGCCCATCGACGCCATTTATATCATCTTTTTGAACTTCTACAAAACTCAGCTGGCCTGTTTCTTGATTGCGCTCAAATACCACCACCGCCGAGTCATCATACCCAGATGCATAGAGGAATTTGCCGTCGGGGCTGATGGCGGTAAAGAAACTCCCACCAAGCCCATTGACACCATTTGTATTATTTTTTTGAACTTCTACAAAATTCAGAATTTTCTCTGTCATAATTTTACCTTTTAATACTTGCTATTTATACGATTTAATTTATGAGATCAAACCGACATATGCCTTCAGTAAATTTACGATTTTATAGTAGCCCAGCAAAAAAGTATTTATAATTTTTTAATACTAATTACAGTTAAATTTTAAGTATTTTTGCTGAATAATTACCTCCAGAATCTGGTGATGGTTCTTCGATTGTGCTAAATAATTATTTGAATTTATTCAGGATGTATAACATTAACAAAAATCTTTGTAACCCATGAATAGGGTGTAAGGGCATACATCTGTACGCCCTTACATCTATCTGTATCAGGTATTTTGTGAAATGGTAAGCTGTCGAGATTTAAGTTGAATAATTAGGGCGGACAAGATGTTAGCAACGCTAATTTAATATTATTAAACAGCGTTGACGCTCAAATTCACCCGCACAATCACATCGTTGTAATCTTTATCACCACCATTTACTAAATCTTCAAAGCCAAAGGTGTTATTTCCCAATAACTGAATGTGATCTGTCTTGTCAGTGTTAGCACCTAAAAATGGGAAGTAAATCGCTGGATTGTTATTAGGATTGCCATCAAGAAATGCATCGGGTCTACCATCAACAATAATAAATGGTGCAAATAGCGAATCAGCCCCAAAAGTGCCAGTGTAAGAAGCTGTACCTTGGTTGCTTACTGTCAAGTCAATACCTACAACACGTTTTCGCACGGCGGCTTCGGCATAACCACTCTGTCCAACAAGAATATCTGCTACGCCATCATCATTAGTGTCAATACCACCATTCTCATCAGCAACTTTATAGAAGCCGACAAAGTTGTTGAATGCAGCTTCTCTATGAACCGCAAACTCAGCTGTTACCGATTGTGTCACACCCCGTAAATCAATCAGTTCACCTTGATTTTTGCCTTGAAAACTTGCACCTAAAGGTAATTCTTGATCAGTGGGTTGAATTTTTACTACTAAATCTTGGTTTTTCCAAGCTAGGGAAAAACTACCGTCGTTCAAGCTTTCGATTTGAAGATTTTTTGGGTCAAAAAATAGTACGTTGCTTATGGGAGTTTGTCCTGCCAGGATACTATCAGTGGTGGTATTGCGTACCAAGTAAAATCTCAGTTGTTCACCAGAGTTAAATTCCAAAAGACTTGTTAAGTCACTATTAAAACCATTGGGAATATTAGCCAGGGAGGAAAAAATTACCTTGGCTCGTTGCAAGGCAGCTTCAGTATAACCACTACCACCAGGGACAATATCACCAATATTTCCTTGTTCATCGCTTACGGTGAATACTCCCAGTTCATAAAACTGATTAGAACTGTGGGCTGTTAATTCAACTGAGAGTCTTGTTTTCTTACCATTACCTTTGATGGTGAAGATATCATTGTCAGCATTTTTTGATAGTGGGATATCGTTGTCAGTGATATTAATGTTTACGGGGTCAATGGCAATGCCATCATAATCAGCATCGCTGCTTGTGGCTGTATGCTCGATAGTCTGACTGTCATCGCCTTCTACGATCGCATCATCTACCGCTGTTACCGTCACATTTTGTGCTACATTCCAGTTCTGTGTGGTAAATGTGAGAGTCTTGGCACTGGTTTGGATTTGTTCGCCACTATCGATAGTAACGATTACATCAGCATTTGGCTGGCTTGCGAGTACCAGAGAGTAACTATCATCTGTACCACCTTCGCTAACATTTGTGCTGTCCTCAGTTTGGGTAATGATAACTAAAGGATTTGGATTGTCATCATTATCGTTGTCAGAAATATTAACGTTTACGGGGTCAATGGCAATGCCATCATAATCAGCATCGCTGCTTGTGGCTGTATGCTCGATAGTCTGACTGTCATCGCCTTCTACGATCGCATCATCTACCGCTGTTACCGTCACATTTTGTGCTACATTCCAGTTCTGTGTGGTAAATGTGAGAGTCTTGGCACTGGTTTGGATTTGTTCGCCACCATTGATAGTAACGATCACATCAGCAGTTGGCTGGCTTGCAAGTACCACAGAATAGCTATCAGTTGCGCCAGCTTCGCTAACATTTGTGCTGCCGTCAGTTTGGGTAATGATAACTAAAGGATTTGGATCGTCATTGTTGATAGTTCCTTTAGCCGTACCACTTGTAGGATTAATAATTGCTTTGTTTGTGGGATTGCTCAAACTAACGGTAAAAGTCTCATTTCCCTCGAACACGAAATCTGGAGTTATTTGAACTGTGAAGCTTTTTTGGGTTGCTCCCGCTTCAAAAATGATAGTCTCTGTTTTTGTTCCAAAGTCGGCTGTACTGGCGGTATCTTCTGCCGTCAAAGATGTAGATACAGTTATGCTTTGTTCAGACTGGGTATATTCTGTGCGGGTGATGGTGAAGGTAATAACATTTCCTTCGATCGCTGAAGCATCACTAATTGCGAAAACTCCAACTTGAAATTCAAAGTCATCTGATGTCAGAGTGTTGGCTTGGACATTTCTTAAAATGCCGAACTCTTTCAACTCACCATTGATATTAACTTTGATGGATGTATCGAGTCCTATTTGCTCTAATTTTAAATCTGAGAATTTCTGAACTTCGGGAATTCCATTAATTAGAAGTTTATCTTGACCTTGAGTAAAATCGAATACTTCAACAGGTACATCAGGAACCGCTGCACTAGCAATAAAAAAGCGGTCTTTTCCAGTACCTCCTGTTAGTTGGCTGCCTTTTTTACCACCAAATAGTAAATCATCACCAGATCCACCAAATAAGCGATCGCTAGCTAATCCCCCAATCAAAACGTCATCGGCTTCGTTACCCTCAAGGCTGTTATTACCTGTTGTATTGGATACATTTAATACATCATTGCCAAGTCCACCCAATAGTGTGTTGTAGCCAGTGCCATCGGAAACTGTGAGGCGATCGTTTCCGGAAGCACCATCGAGTTTGTTATTGCTACCTTCAACTACAAAAAGGCGATCGTTGTCTTCTCCTGCTTCCAGGATGTTAAAACCAGAACTACTTACAGCAAATAAATCATCTGCTCCAATACCGCCTCTTAAGGTATCGTTGTTGTTGGCAAAAAGGCGATCGCTTCCAGATCCACCATCAAGCAAATTATTGCCTTCACCATTGGAAGCATCTAGAATATCATCTCCCTCAAAGCCAAAAACTTGGTCATTTTTACTGGCGTACAATTCATCTTGACTCGAAGTACCGTTAAAAATCATGACTATGTTTTCACCCTGATATAGCTTACTTGTTTTAGCACTTTGTATTTATTCATATTTTTTTACACAAGCTTTATCTCATGATTAAGTTCCTCTTTTGTAATTTAATAACCATTTCTTTATAAGCATGTGTTCAATGTTAAATTAACTGTGATAAATGCTGACTTTTAAGTAGGTTTAAGATTTTTCCAAAATTTAAATTTTTCACATCAGAGGTTAATTAATATTGAATAGAGTTTTTAGTAAATTGAAACACCACACAATAGTAACTCATGGAAAAATTAAAGATATATTAATTTTAGGTTATAAAAAAATTAAGTAATACAATAGACCTCTTGCATAAATCAAAAATAAAGAACCCCACCCCGCATTTGAGTAAAGCAAACGCTCCCCTCCCGAAGAGCGGCTCGGGGTTGGGGGTGGGGTGTTAGGGACTTTTGCAAGAGGTCTAATATACCTGCCTTGAAAATAGAGAGTAGGACTTTTGCAAGAAGTCTAGTTAATAACAACAAGAGTGCGATCGCTAACAGATATAAGCCAGGGAGTATACTCCCCCGGAATCGCAAAATCACTACAGCTTCATTGTTGAATTTAAAGCCCTCTAAGAGTTGCCTCTCGTTAGCGCAGCCTCTGCTAGAGAAGAGGAGGCTTTACGCTTTTTCAGTCAAAATACCCAACTGAATTCTGACTTATGACTACTGAATTCTGTTCGATAAACTTTATTTCTTATGAGAAATCTTTTCGCTTGTACTGATTACCGATCCATTTTGTGATTGATCTTCAGATGAATTATCTATTCTAATTTGAGTATTTACAGTAGGTTTACTAATACTTTATTTTTGACCGTTTTGAGTACGATAATCCCCTACCTTCATAAGTTGCCAACTGGAATCTTGTGCAAGTTCTAATACCCATTGATGATAATCAAATAGGCTTTCTCTATGTCCAACACTGATAAACGTTGTTTTCGTTTCTTGTAATTGTTGATATAAACTTCCTTCGTTTTTTAAATCCAAGGCACTTGTTGCTTCATCTAATATGGTGAACCTTGGATGAGTCACTAACAGGCGTGCAAAAGCTAGGCGTTGTTGTTCTCCCAAAGACAAAATATTCTCCCAAGGAATTTCAGTATCAAAGCCTTCAACTCGACTGAGCAAATTTTCTAGGTTTACTTGTTGCAAAACTGTTTGGAGTTCTGCGTCGGTCATTTGACGATTAGTTTTAGGGTAGAGTAACTGTTGGCGCAAAGTACCCAAAATTATATAAGGACGTTGGGGTAAAAATAACATTTCTTCTAGGGGAGGACGCACCAAACGACCAGTTCCTGCATTCCACAAACCAGCGATCGCTCTCAACAAAGAACTTTTACCCCGACCGCTAGGGCCAACAATCAATAACCCTTCTCCTGGTTGAACAGACAATGATAAATCTTTGACGATCACTTGCTCATAGTTTGGTGTTTGTAGTGTGAAATTCTCAAAAGCTAAATGTTTTTCTTCTATTACTTTAATAGTACTTACATTTTCTGGTTGTTTAGTAACAGCTTCTAAAGCATCCGAAAAATCAGATAAACGCTGTACATAACTAGAAAACCACCCTAAAGTCCCAAATTCACCTATTAATTCTCCCAGAGAATTAGAAAACATAAAGCAAGCGTAAGTAACTTGGCTAATTTCTCCATAATCAATTTGATTCTGGATAAATAAAGGTGTGAGGATAAACATCGAAAATACACTGATAGCAGACTGATAAGCTCTGCCAAAAGCATCTTGTCCTCTCTCCCAATTCAGCCTGCGTTCAGCATTTTTCAGAACATTATTAAATCGGCGCTCAATTATATTTAATTCTTCTTCTTCTCCCTGAAAAAAAGCAATGGATTCAGCGTGATTGCGAACATGAGTCAGACAATAAGCAAAGTCTGCTTTAAACTGTAGTTCTTCTTGATTAATTTTATTTAATTCTTGATTCAAGTAAACAGCTATAAGATTACCTATAATTGTATAAACAACCAAAAAAATTGCAATTTGTGAAGAAATTGTCCAGAGAATTATGAGAGAACTTAGCATTCCCAAAATTTTTTCTAGGAAGGTACTTGAAAGCCTTAAAGCATTACTGACAATAGGTTCTATTTCTCTGGATAGGCGTTGATCTGGATTATCTATATCAGATTTAAAATTTATTTTATAATAAGCTCGATTACTCAGGTATTTTTCTAAAATATAATTATTTAGCCATTTGTACCAATCAATAATTATTTTTTTTCTGACATATCTCAAAAAAGTTACTGATAAGACTGTCGCTAAAATAAAGAGAGTGGACACTAATAAAGTACTATTATATTTATCAATATCCCTCTCTTGAATAACGATATCGAGTACATAGCGATTCCAGTAGCTACCGACAGAACTTAGACCTACAATTCCAACTATTAATAATACTAGGAGAATGAGCATTCCCCATGAGCGAATCACGTCTGAAAATGCCCTTCCCTCTGCTTCTGTTGGATACCAGTAAGGCGCTGCGAATACTCTGACATCTTCCCAAAATTTAGTAAAAACTGAAAGAGGATTAGTTATGCCTCGATCGCGAACAAATGGAGTTTGCATCTTCTAGAAATTCCTAATTTTTACCAGTGAGCAAAATTTCTGCGATCGCCTGCGAAATAGGATAGTGTGGTGGATATATCTCCATCCAGAAAAATTCCCCGACTGGGTTAACTTCGAGGAATACGTGCCGATTATCGGGGGTAACAATAATATCAATCGCTCCATAGTTTAAGCCAAAATAAGCCATGAGTTGAAGAAGCTTTTTCTCAATATCTTCTGGCAAGTCGTAAGGTTTCCAATTGTGAACTAAGGCTTTCCCCTCTTTGCGCCAGTCGTAAGTAGATCCCTCCAAACTTTGGGAGTCTACTGCGGCAGTAAATACGCGGTGTCCGACAATGGTTGTCCGCAACTCCAGCGCCTTCGGGACGTTTTCCTGAAACGTCATCGGACAAAAACGCAATCCTGCCATATTCTCCAGATCATCATCTGTAACTGGAGTGGTAAACACAACGTTTTCTCGTCCCTGATCATCATAGATTGCAAAGGAAGAAAGCATCTTGGTGATTATCCCTTGCTGACACTCTTGAGCAAATTGCTTAACTGCTTCTGGATTGTTTGAAGTCAAGCTACGCGGAGTTAAAAGGCCAATTTCTCCTGCAACTTGCAATTGTAGTTGCTTATTATTAGCCCGATCCACATTTGACATTTTATCGAAGTGAAATCCCCGGAGGCTGGCAATCATACCCCTGACAGTGGCGCGACATTCTTTAATAGACGCATCTCTGTATTGCTTGTCCATTGAGTCAGGGATTTTCTGCCCGTAGCGCATCCGCCGATACCAAACTGAGGATACCTCACTCAAATCAAGCTTCTGTTCGCCATCAGTAATAATTACCCGTCCAGTATCACCTTGGTAAATATCCAACTTCACTTCCGTAGGATATCTATCTGTGTCAAACCGAAATACTTTTTCTCCTCTAGCCTCTATTTCTTTGATTACTAGAGGAATGCTTTCGTTGTCTTTGCTAAACGTAACTATTAATACGGTCATAAAAAGTATGGAGCTTCGTTACATATTATGTTAATTAGTCTTGTGAATACCTAAAATCCTTGCTAAATAAAAGAAAGGAAGATTCTTTACTAAGATTTTATGACTTTACCAGTGATTTAGGGACTTCCAAAAAATCAATTATCCCAAATTATTTGTACATTTTTTGGGTAGCACAGCTGTGCTACCCTACGTTCGGGGAGCGTCCCGCAGGGATGGGATGTTTTTTTCATTGGAAATCCCTTAGGGTTTTGACCTTGATTTTGAAGGCAAGTTTTTGATGTTTAACTAATAATTTGGCATAACAGGTACTGAATAACCAAGCAATTAAGCTCCAATGAGTACTTTTCAGTTATCAAATAACTGTTAAGCTGTTCCACATTTAACTTGCATATACTGGGCGGGCGAGACGCCCACCCCACAAGAAATGTACAATTTCAAATTATGCAAACTAGATGTGGTTTAGCTTATTACTCTAATTTCAGATGAACCTACCCATAGCAGTCATTAGTCATTTGTGAAAACTACAAATGACTAATGACTAAGTGCAAAGTCGAGCCAGTCTCGTGGGCGGCTGCGCTGACATGAGAGAGCTGGCGTTGAGCGGAGATTTCCGCTGAAGCGCGTTAACTACTCGCAAAGGGAGGCTCAGAACTTTGTACGACTAATGATAGCCTTGACGAAAAATTTCACAACTCAAATATAGGACTCATATTTGATTTTTGAAATACAGGTAGGGTGCCCTGGGTCAGCCGTAACACACCCTACATATACTTAGATTTTTTCAAAAATCAAATCGGATTGCTATAGAATTGCTATCTATTTAGATTTCTTCCCAATCTGAAGGCCACTTAAAAGTCCAGATTGGGGGAGGGGAGGGAGGGGTATCAGTAGGCGGTTGTGGAGGTTGTTGTTCCACCAAGAAGCGGGCAAAGAATGGTTTTGCTTGGATATCCAAATTTTTAGACATGAGATTCTCTCTATTAGTTGTTAGTATCGAGTACTTTTCAGTTATTTAATAACTGCGACTCCCTTAGTTGCCAATGAAGCTAACTAGATTTATGTAGCTTCGCTAGGCCAGTTGTAAGTTTGGTAAGGAGCAGTATCAGACTGTTCAGTAACTTCTTGCTCTTACAAGAAACTAGCAAAGAATGGTACTGCTTCGAGGTTTGCTTTGACTATGTTTGTAGACATTGCTATTTCTCGAATGAGAAATATTTTTTACCAATTCAATATATACCACTAATTAAATATGCCTACAAGGACAGTTAACAAATAAATTAGAAGACAGTTAAGACCGTTAAGACAGTTAAGACAGTTAAGACAGTTAAGAAATAAATTAGGCATAGAGCCAAGATCCCGATACCCTTGGTGAAATATTACTTAATATAAAAATATACATAAAATTTACAAGTATGTAACAAATAATTAAGCACAAGAATGAAGAATTAGAGTTAAATCTTACACCTTGCGTACTGTAGTTTCCCTTTTCTCCTCTTTTTTGAGGTGTTGCTACTACAATTCAATCGGGTTGATTTCCGAACAATATTTAGGTAAAAAGCGAGCGAGTATCACTCCCTCGCAATAGCAAGATCGCTACAGCTTAGTTAATTTTCAATGTTGAAATTAAGCTGCGATCGCTTTGGGCTAAACCGCACTAGCTGAGAAAACGAAGTCATTTGCTGTGAGGCTAGTCGATGTAATTCCCAGCAATGAAGCCAACTCTGTATTTCCGACTTTCACCAGAGTATCACTACCCTGTTGCAATAGAGTTAAGGCACTAAATTGAGTGACGCCAATACCACCAAGCCCGATTTTATCAATGGCGATCGCAAAATCACTAATGATGTTCTTGCTAGTTGGCAAACTCGCATTAGCAATCCAGAATTGGTCGATACCAGTACCACCACTGAGGCGGTTGCCACCTTTTTCACCAGCAAATAGGACATCATCACCATCCCCACCAAACAAGGAGTCATTCAGATTTGAGAACAGGATGTCATCACCAGAACCGCCATACAAACGGTTATTGCTACCTTCACTTCTGACGCTATCATTGCCTGAACCACCGAATGATAATTGGCGAGAACCTTCAATGACCGTGAGAGTATCAGCACCTGCGGCTCCAAATAAATTATTACTACCACCAGCTTCCACCACGGTAATCACATCATCACCATTACCACCATCAGCATTGGTGTTTTCAGCCGCGCCATTTTGACCAATAAATATCTCGTCGTCACCCTCTCCCCCGGATACTGAAGAGTCACTACCTACGAGTACGGTATCGTCACCTTTTCCGGCTTCGATTGTGTTACCTTCAGCACCTTCTACAAAGTCTGCACCATCCCCTGTGAATAAAGTTTGATTTGGCTCGGTAATAATATCATCACTGGTGGTGGAGCCAAAGTTAATTTCTTCAGCTTGGGGTTGACCTAAACCTGGAGCAAGATTGAGGGAATTCTCCAATTTCAGGAGAATAATTTCGTTGTTGTCGATGACTGGATTTTGAGGATCATTTCCAGGACGACCTGTTGAGAAGGGATAGTTGTTGTCATTGGCAACCAAAATGGTATTTTTGTCAACAACTAAAACATTTTCAATTGTGACAAATGGGAAGTCGAAGGTGGTTTTGCCATCGCCGTTGAGGTCGTTGGGGTCTTGGATATTCAATAAGTTGGCAATTTCTTGTTTAGCTACATAGCCATTAGAATCTGTTTTAGACAGGTCTATTTTGAAAATCTTTTTGAATTGAGCAGAAGCTCCTTGACCATTATCGCGCTCAATAACTAAGTACTCATTGTCATTAATGACTGCTAAATCCCCGATCGCATATCCAGGATTTTCTAGTTTGTAGTAGAGTTTTCTATCAGTATACTTGTGGCTGGCTAAATCAAATTCGTTGATCCGCAAAGCACCAGGAGTATCGCCTTGAACAGTACCCTCTAGCAGCATGTAGAGTTTGGTTTTGCTAGCGTTGATTGCTCCGCCTTCAAAACCTTTGGAACCTCCCAAGTTAGCAAAAGCGTCTCCTGAGAGAACATCGGGATTTTGTGGCGATCGCACTAAGTTATTCTGAGGATTACTCAAGAAATCCCGCACTTTATCCCCTGTGTCTGGGAAGTCTGTGAACAGTGCATCTACGCCTAATTGAAAGAACTGCTGAAATTCTAGTTCTGGATTACCTTTGTAATCTGCTGCGAGGTAGAGGTCTTCGTCACGGAAGGTGTAGGGATGCACCTCTAAACCTGCATTGTGAGCATCTTGAACTAAGGTCGTAGGAGCTAACAGCGTTCTGTCAGCTTCATTCACTACGCCGTCGTTGTTGATATCATCTGCCGAACCATCGTTATTAGCATCAGTACCTCTGACACTAACAATCATCCGTTTCCAAGGCCCAATACCATCAGCATAAGTGGCAATTTCAGCCAAGCCTTGGGCAGTTCGTAAATCTCCATATGTGCGAGAGTCATTACTGACTTCCAAATCATAAGGCTGAGTTTCGATGAGGGTACCATTTAGCTGAATGCCGGCTGCGTCTAGAAGTTGGATGAGTGGGATATCTACACCTGCATTCGGCATAATGCGATCGTGTAGATCCTTGAGGTTACCGACTTCAAAGGACTGGATGAAAATGCGATCGGGATCGGTGAAATGCTCAGCTTTGAGTGTCTCAATGAGTATTTCACTGATGTTTCTATTAATCTTCTGTGTGGTGCCTACATAGGTCGCTTCTTGGGCGAAATAGGTCGGGTGCTTGGTTTCAGGATAAATGCCGATTTTTTTACCAGTCTCGGCTTCTACCTCTTTCACCAAATCGATGATTTCGGCTAGGGTAGGAATTTCAAATTCACCATTAAAAGATTGATCGCGGAAAGGGAGACGCTGTATGGCTTTTAAACTCTTGATTTCTTCGAGAGTAAAATCTTCAGCAAACCAGCCTGTGATTTGAGTTCCATCGAGGCTGACTGTTTTCAGGCGATCGGCAAACTGTGGATATTTGGTAATATCGTAAACGTCTGTGGTTGTATTGCTGAAATTGACACTACCATCAGCATTCAAAATTGCCAAAGCAGGTTCATGGCGAGCAATTAACACACCATCTTTTGTAACTACTAAATCAGGCTCAATAAAATCAGCACCGTCTGCAATTGCTTGTTTGTAGGCTTCTAGAGTATGTTCTGGAAGCTTTCCACTAGCACCTCTATGACCGATAACTAATGGTGCTTTTCCATCTAGGGTTTTGAATTGGTCAGGTGTAGCAATGGGAGCTTCTAATAATTTACCAGTGGCATCAAAATGTAGCAGGTAAGGGCCAAATTCTTCTCCCACCCAGATTGTCCCATCTTTGTCAAAGACAAATGACTCCACATCAAAATCGGCACCAGTTAGTAATCTATTGGTAGTGCCTTCATTAACTATTTGGAAAGGAATTTTGTTGTTAGGGTCAGACAGTTGAATGTAATCTAAAATTTTAACAGTGGCATCGCCATTTTCTATTCCCTTAAAATTGGGGTCTAAACGATGGATACGTAACAAAAAGTCTTCACTATTATCTTTGCTACCGTAACCATTATCTGAGAGGAAATAGAGAGAGTTGCTGTTAGCAAACTGTACACCGCTAAAGCCTTGTATTGGTTGTCCTGGAAAAGGCCCGGTTCTACCATTTCCGGAAATTTCCTCACCAGAAACCGGCCCATCACCATAGGTATCAGCGGGTAAAGAGGCAAAACCTACTAATTCAATTGCCATAATTTAGAATGTTTTTTGGGTGTTTGGTTTGAGAGCGATCGCCAACTGGCTATGCAAGTTCTCTAATTGCATGACTTGTGACAAAAATCAATCATATTCTCAAGCTAGAAACCGGAATTACGGGTAAATTTCAGAATGAAAAGCATATAATTTGGCAAATCCGTTAAGTCCGATTTCGTCGGTAACACAAGAATACATTTACAAAAAATGCATTTGCTCAAAGTTATCGCAAGCTTGAGTCATGATAATGCTATGTCAACTACTAATCTGTGTTAGTGACTCAGGGTGTAAAACACTTAAATTCTGAGTTGAAGTTTGTTGATAGTAGTTACGAGAGAACTTAGCTAACCTTTAAAGATGTTTTCATCAAAAGATTAAGAAAAGAATAAATGAAGCAGAAGAAATGATTAAAATCGACTCATACCAATTCAAACAATAGACCTCTTACAAAACTTCTCTAACACCATTTCACTTTAAAGTTGATACAGATACCTCAGTAGGGGCGCACAGCTGTGCGCCCCTACGTTAAATCTATATGTATCAAGATTTTCGTGAAATGGTATAACACCCCACCCCCAGCCCCTCCCCGCAGGCGGGGTGGGGTTCTTTTTTTGATTTATGCAAGAAGTCTATTTTTTTGTCTCACGCAGAGGCGCAGAGAAGAGAACGCAAAGAAAGACTTTTGCAAGAGGTCTAATCTTTGAAACACATCGATCATCTGTAGGGGCGCACAGCTGTGCGCCCCTACCCAGTTTATTTATCACATTCTTTTTTCAAATTTGTATTAGATCAAAAAAATAATATTTGTGAAAATCTGTCAAATTTAACATCCCCAACTTCTTTAAGAAGTCGGGGATCTTATTGTTGAGGAATTCGGATTAGGATTATGCTAGGTTGACCAATTAAACTACAACACTAGCCGAGAAGACAAAATCATTGGCTGTAAGGCTAGTTGAGGTAATTCCAACTAATAAAGCTAACTCTGTATTTGCGATTTTCACCAAAGTATTACTACCTTGTTGCAATAAAGTTAAACCACTAAATTCAGTAACACCAATACCACCAAGCCCAATTTTATCAATGCCAATTGTCAAATCACTAACGATGTTCTTGCTAGTTGGCAGACTGGCATTAGCAATCCAAAACTGGTCGATACCACTACCACCACTGAGGCGGTTACCACCTTTTTCACCAGCAAATAGCACGTCATCTCCATCCCCACCAAACAAGGAGTCATTCAGATTTGAGAATAGGATGTCATCACCAGAACCGCCATACAAACGGTTACTACTGCTGTTACTAGTGAGGCTGTCATTACCATCTCCACCGAATAAAAATTGGCGAGAACCTTCAATGACTGTAAGAGTATCATCACCAGCAGCTCCAAATAAATTATTACTACCATCGGCTTCCACCACGGTAATCACATCATCACCATCGCCACCATCGGCATTGGTATTTTTAGCCGCGCCATTTTGACCAATAAATATTTGGTCGTCACCCTCTCCCCCCGACACTGAAGAGTCACTACCTACGAGTACGGTATCGTCACCGTTTCCAGTTTCGATTGTGTTACCTTCAGTACCTTCTACAAAATCTGCACCATCACCTGTGAAAAATGTTTGTCCTGGTTCGAGTGTCACATCATCGCTGTTGGTAGAACCAAAGCTGTCTGGGAAAGTAGGCTCTACAGTTGTCAGGTTATTAGGTAGTTCCAAAATACCCAATTTCTCAGCAGGAGTATTACCCGTAACGTTGAAGTCATTATCGTTAATCAAAGCTAAGGTGTTGGGTGCTACCAGCGCCAAACCTTCTAATTTTTCCACCCCGGTGTAACCCAACTGTGCAGCATTAGCAATCAAACTTTTGGTCACAGGGGTAATATTGGCAGCAGTTAATTCCGCAAGAGTCAATTGTTCAATAGTCTTACCAACTGGCAAGTTAAAATTAACAGGATTGTTGATGTTGGTCGCCCCGGCTAAATCAATTTGGTAAATTAATTTATTGCCAGCAGATGTACCATTGTCATCTCGCTCAACTACTGCAAATTTGCCCTTACCCAAGGAAACTGCATCGCCAATCTTATCAGTTGCCGGTAGACCTTCTAAGCGATATAAATACTCTCCTGTTACCTGCTTGGTGACAATATCAAACTCCAAAATTCGCAGGTTGAGAGAAGCTTTGGAGGTTGCGTCATTAGCGACATCCGGATTATCAATTGGACTCTGAATAAAGGCATATAATTTATTACCCTCCAATGCCACAGCTTCAAATCCTCGGTTATTGCGGCGTTGGGCATAAACCGCTGGCAATATCTCAGTACCAAAAGTTCCGGCTGGTTGGTCTGGGTTGGGTGCAGTGGCAGTTCCTTGAGGGATAAAGCGCTCAATCAGCTTACCATTACTATCAAAGTGGTAAATGGCGGGACGATATTCATCCACCATCCAGTAATCACCATTTTTGGCAACTACAATTCCCTCTAAGTCTGCACCCAAAGGATCGTTAGCTAAAATATTGTTGTCTAAGTCTACGGCAATTTCATCTGTGTAGGCTAAACCGTTTCCTACAGCTTGCAGGTTAGGTAGTCCCGTTAATGGCGTCGTTCCATCTTGGCGGAATAATCCTGTTCTCTTGGTGATGGTGATTTCGCCTGTGGTGCGGTTGAGTTCAAAGCTGACTATTTCTGGCTGGAAGTCGGGTAAGAAAAATGGTCTTTTGACACCATCAGGTTCTCCATTGGGTCCCCTATCTGTGTGGGTGACAAACTTCAAGTTGCCATTTGCTGCAACGCCTTGGAAATACAACCCAGAAAAACCACCCAAGAAAATATCTTCACCCTTGGAGGTTGTACCTAACTTGGGTAAATTTTCAAATTCATAAATCGTCAGCTTGGGTTGAGCAACAGGATTGCGGGGATCGTAACTAGTGGTATCGATAGTTAAAGGATTGGGCAAGGCGTTAGCAATATTTTCCCACGGCACTAGCTTGAAGTTAGAACTGATATTTTCTTCTTCACCTTCATCACTAACTATTGTCCCAGGTTCATTGGAGCCATCTTGGGTGACAAATAAACCAAATGGGAAGTTAGGCCCCAGCGGGACGTTAATGACATCTGCACCGTCTGACTCTTGTACACTGTCAATTGTCCCGTTGTTACCAACGGCAAAATTACCCACGTATTCGTTATTACCTTCACGGGTGTAGGCAACAAAGGTGTTATCGCCTTGGCTGGATGCTAGTAAGTAGCCTGTGCCATTTTTACCGTAATAAATGGTCAGCCCTTCTACATCGTTGGTGAGGTGAGTACCGCCCAAGTCTTTAACTTTGTCAATTAACTTGCCAGTGGTGCCACCGTTTGGTTCTGCTTGGAACTTCCAAATACCAATATCTTCCTGTCCAATGTAGAGGAAGCCAGTTTCCTGGTCTACCACCATACCCTCAGTTTGGGGTTCACGATCGCCAATTGTCGGTACAGTAAATTCTCGTACTCGTTCAATACCAATTTTGCCATTACCTTTGTCAATCAGTTTATACTGAGCCACATCTCCAGTTTCCCGGCGATTGACAAAGACGTAGTAATCATTGGTGATGGGACTCCGGTACAATGCCAACCCGTAAGCACTGCGAGAAGATGAGGAATAAGGTTCTGCAAAAGGTAGCCCTTGGAAGAGAGTCCCGATACTGCTGTCGGTAATGTTTTCTAGGTATTGTCCAGGGGTGGTGGGGTTGGGATTAATTTTGAAGATTGCTAGTTTATCATTTTGGCGATCGCTAGCTACCGCAATATCTATCGATTGATTGCCTAATTTAAAACCGTATTGCAAATCAATGTTGTTGTAGCGAATACCACCAGGATTCACTGTTTGCAGCAAATTACCAGACAAATCATAAACCCGCAGTCCGGCATTTTTCACTGAGGTAAGTACTAGACTATCAGCGGAATTCGTAGCATTAACATAGATGGCAGGATCGTCAGCATCGCCACGTTGATCCACTGGAAGCGTGTCATCGTCCAACAAATCAGGGCGGGTTTCTACTGTGGGTGCAGCGGTGGGAACCAAGTCTGCACCCAAGGTGAGGATTTGGGTAAATTGGTTGTTGTTGAAGTTGTTGTCACTCACTAGCACAATTGACTGACGACCGTCTGCTAGTTTGGGGCCAAAAGCGATACCCTCAATGTTATCTGTACCGTTAGGCAGATCCAGGTCATTTAAATTCAACACCAGCCGCTTTTGAGCAGGTGCGATGGTAGCTAGTTGTTCAGCACTTAAATTATTGAGAGAATTGTAGAAACTAATGTCCGTTGCACCTTGCAAAGAAACTTCGTAAATTTTGATGGTGTTACCTACGCCTTGTGCAAAGGAACGTTCTAAGGCCAGTAATGTGCCACGATTATCTATTGCCAGTAAATCTACTAAACCATTGTCAGCAGAACCTGTGCTGGGGTTTGGTGCTTCGGCGATCGCATCTGTAATATAGAGGTATTCTTTTTCTGGTTGTCCAGTCACCAAATTGTATTGCAGAATCCGGGAACGGCTACCACTGGCGAGTGAAGCCTTTAAGCCATCTTGGAAGAGGGCGTTTTCAGTGGCGGTGAATAGGGTTTTTTGGTCGGGTGTGATGGTGAGGCTTTCAAATGCCAAGTTATTGTAAACGCCTGATGTTTGCGTATCACCTGCATCTACAATACTGTTGTTGTTGGTATCCTGAACTACTGGTAAAAACTTGGTGGGGATCAGGAGCGATCGCAATTCTTGACCTGTAGTCAGCGAAAACTCTTTAATAAAGGGATTGCTAACGCGACTTGCACCCAAATCCGGTCTAACTTCGCCTTCTGAAGAGATGAAAACAGTACCGTTGTTAGTTAAGGCAATGCCTTCTGGGTCAAGGCTAAAAGCTGTAAAAAAGTTGCCCGTGCTATCTTTGAGGGGTGTAACATTGGTAAAAGTTACCTCCGTACCAGCAGTGAAAGTATACAAGCGAGCCAGACCGTTGGTATCAGAACGAGCATCAGAGATAGCGTAGTAACGGTTGTTAACAGCATCGTAGGTGACACCAGATAGTCCACCCACTGGAGTTGGTGTACCATCCACAGTTCCTGCTGCACCTATAGAACCCATTTGACATCTTGTGAGGTTTTGAATTAAGGTACTCCTCAGCATCTAAAATCCAATACTAATGGCGTATTCCAGCAACCTCACTGATGCAGAATGGGAAATTTTTGAACCCTTATTGCAAGAGATATTACCGACTAAGAAGCAGACTCGACCGACCAACTGGCCAAAGCGAGATATCTTCAATGGAATTCTCTATCAACTAAAAAATGGATGCAATTGGCAAGACTTACCTAAAGACCTCCCCCCTTATTCCACTGTATATTGGCACTACAAACAGTGGCGAGCAGCCGGGGTATTTGAGGAACTGATGAGTGTCTTACATGGACAAGTGCGTGAACAGGTAAAAAAAAAACCGCACTGGACGACATTGATCATCATTGACTCCCAAGCAGTGAAAAATACCTGCAACGCCAGTGTGGAGTCGAAAGGTTTTTGCTTCTACAAAGCCACCAACGGTATTAAAAGGCATTTGGCTATTGACACCCTTGGGTTTCCCTTTTTTACGCTCTGTACTCGCGCCAATGTCTCGGATGATGCCGGATTAATTGAGATGTTTACTCTCAACATCGACTACTTCAAGTCAAAACCTATCGATATTCCCAAGATTACTATCCTGCTAGATCATGGGTATCACCCAGAATATTTGACTCAGGAGTTAGAGCGAATTTACCCAGAGATCATGACCAAAATTCAGTTTCAACTTTCTACGAAACCCTCAAAACAAGAGAAAGCGGCACAAGGAAAATCTGGATTTGTTCCGGCAATAGCTAGATGGGTGATCGAACGCTCCAATGCTTGGATGGAGCGCTGTAAAATTCTGGTTAAGAACTTTGAACGAACCCTGGTTAGTGCCACTGCCAAACTCAATATCTGCTTCATCAGGCTAATGATTAAGAGGCTTGCAGCACCTTCTTAGATGTCAAATGGGTTCTATAGGAACAAAGCCAGTCTCGAAAGTACTTTGCCTGACAAATCCCGCACTGGGAATGGTTTTACCTGGTTCATTTGGCCCGGTTTGCACATCTGCGAACACCAGGCGATGGTCAGAACTGGGAAACGGAAAAGTACCTACTGGGGAGAACGTCGGGTCAGTATTCAGCGGCCAAAACACTCCTGAATTGGCAATTTTTAAGTCAGCCGAGGGTAGCACATAATCAGCCCGGAGGTTTCCAGGAGCAGTATCACCAAAATCTGCGGTATCAAAAGCCGGATTACCTATGTGGTTAGCATTTGCACCACCCTGCAAATCTGCTTGTTGGACGCCACCCAAACTGGTAGGAATGACATTAGTATTGATACCAGGATTTTGCAACAATTGGCGAATAGCATAGTCAAAACTATCACCATCCAACGGGTCAGCATTTTGGTCACCCATAATCACAAAACTTGACCCAGCAGCGATACCGCCTGTTTTACCCTGATCATCGTAGATGTAATCACCATTACCAGGTGTAATATAGTCTGCCCAAAAGCGGATCTCGTCGTGATTGCGCTTGCCGTTGCGGTCTTCTGACCCATCAAATATCGGTGGTGTGGGGTGGCTGGCGAGGACATGAATTGTTTCGCCGTTTACTTGGATGGGTACATCCCAGTGACTTTTAGAAGAAAGGCGGAGAACTGCCAGTTCTTCCTGAGAATACCAATCATTTGCCTGTGGAGTTGCGGCATTGTCAGGAAGCAAGGCATTGGGCATATCCTTCCAAAGGAAGTTTTGGAAGGTGCGGATGTTGGCAGTGTCAATGGGATATTTGGATAGCAGCAACATCCCGTATTGACCAGGAAAGTTACCGAATCCCAGGGCATCATCGCCATATCCGGATGCGCCTGGGGTTGTAACTGCTGTGCCGTTGTTGTTTAAGTCAAACCCAGAAGCAATACCTGTATTGGCAGGAGCGATGTAAAAATAAGGGTAGTCAACGGGAGTTGCACCATTTTGACTGACCGCTAAATAATTTTGCTTAAATAACTGAACTGCCTCTGGGGAGTAGTCAAACTCATTAATCAGCAGCACATCTGGGTTATTACGCTGAATAATCTCCGCAACCGCCTTTGCCTGAGCATTATCAGGAGTAGATAAATCAGTTACTAACTGACCTTGGGCATTACGATTCAAAGAAGCATTGAACTGAGAAAAGCGAATTGTACTTGTGGTTACCATAAGAAAAAATGGGGAGTAGGGAGTAGGGAGTGGGGAGTTAGGAATTTTCCCCTTTGTGCCTGTGCGTGGGCTTTAAACAAAAACAAAACGAGTATCTGTTACCAAATTTGTATTTTGGTTTAACCCGTTTTCTACAACAGCAATCAATTCGGCGCCATTGCTGGTGAAAATACCCACAGCAGATTTATTTATAGACACAGATGATGCTGACCCTAATGAATAATTGTTAGCAACTCCTTTGAGTTGAATGCGATCGCTTGCTTGTAAGTTGAGAATATCCGCGTAGTCGGCATTACCGGAACTGGCGTAGAAAACAGAAGTGCTATCACCCAAAACGTAAGTATCTGCACCCTGGTCACCGTTGAGAAGATCGATTTCCTTTGTGCCACCACCCCAACTAATTAGGCGGTCGTTACCATCGCCCCCGGAAACTAGATCGCTGCCAAGTCCACCTAAAATTGTGTCATTGCCATCGTCGCCAAGGAGTATGTCGGCACCTCCCTTGCCATCGAGGTAGTCATTGCCTGCTCCGCCGTTAATGAACTCACTGGCATTAGTACCGATCACGCGATCGCTCCCAGCTTGGGCATAAATTATGTATCTGTTCAAACCAGTAAGCTGGTCGATAAAGATAATATCGTTGCCAGATGTGGCCTTGTTATTAGCAACAGTCAGTTCAAAAGTATCGCTGGCTGTCAGGCCTTTAGCATCAGCAGCGGTGACTGTGACTGCAAAAATACCAGTTGTGGAAACAGTGCCGGATATTACACCAGTGTTGGCAACGATACTAGCTCCATTCGGTAAGCCAGTAGTGCTGTAAGTGAGGGTGTCACCTGGGTCGATGTCAGCAAATTTGTTACTGATATTGAAAGAGAAAGACTTGTCAGTGGAGATAATTTGATCGTCAATCGGTTGTACTACTTGGGGAGTATTGTTTGCAGGCAAATTAAACCGAGCCACACTGGGGTCATGGTCGCTATCTTGATCGGCAAACTCTGAGTTGAAGTGAACTACGTCATACCCATCCAGTTTGCTCAGCAAGTTGTTACTGATTAAAATGTGGTCAAGGGTTTGGGCGTTGCCTTCAAAGTTGTAGGTGTAGCGCTCATTTTCAGGCAGAGTTTCAATCAGGGAAGTCAGTCCAGCGCTTTCTAGGGTGCTGAGGGGGTTGGAAAACTCAAAGTCATTTAAGTCACCCGCTACGACTACATTGGCATTGGGGTCGATGGCTAAAATACTCTCAACGAAATTTTTGACTAAAGTAGCTTGTTGTTGACGCTGGACTTCGCTAGTCAGGGTTGGCGGTTGATTCGGCCCGTATAATGGTTGGTCGCCGCCTTTAGAATTAAAGTGGTTGCCAATTACGTACACAGTTTCACCGTTGAAAGTAAATTCACCAACTAAGGGTTTGCGACTGCTATTAAAGGCGGAGTTGGTGGGGTCAATCAAACCAGGACTATTAGAAACTGTGGGAACACCAGAGTTATTGGTGACTGTGGTGTTGGAGGTGGAAGTACCACCGGGACGATCTACAAAGCTGACACGATTGGGATTGAATAAGAAGCCGACGCGGATATTTCCGCCGGGTTCACCGCCATTGGTATTGTTAACTGGGTCAATTTGGCGATATTCATAGGTGGGACCACCAGCAGCAGCAATGGCATTAATTAATGTTTGGAAGGTGGTACTGGCATCAACTACGCCGTTATTCGTCGCCCCGTTATTGTCTTGAATTTCCTCCAGACTAATGATGTCTGGCGATCGCAAATTATTGACAATGCGGTTAGCAAGGTTATTAAACTTGGTTGCACCATCACCAGGGTCAAGATTTTCGACGTTGAAGGTAGCAACTGTTAGTTGATTGGTGGTGGGAGTTAAAGCTGTGACTTCTCTGGTGAGTGTGTTGGAAGTAACAGTCACCGAGGTTGGCAGAACTTCGTAGTTATTGAAGTTATAATCAACCACACCCGTAATCGTGTCGAAAGTCGCACCGACATTCACTTGGGGTGAGTTACCAGAGGTAAACAGGGTATCATCAATTTGAATACGCTCTGGATTAAAGTCATTGGCACTAATGGCGATACCACCGCGTGCTGTGCGTCCGGTGACATTGGCGCCATTGTCTGCCAGTATCCAAATCTCCCCAAAAGAATTTGTCGGGCTAACTGCCACAGGATTATTTACCTGTACCAGCATTCCTTCTAAGCTTTCGTAGAAATCAATGCCATCTTGGGCAGGGTCGAAGGTAGTGGTTCCAGTTTCGATATTGCCGCTAGTGTCGTTATCGATTACCGTCGTTGGAATGGTTCTGCCGCCATTCCCAAGGATTGTGGCAGTTGGCAAAGTATTGCCACTGGAGAGTTTGACAATTGTGGGGCTAGTAATTTCTGTGGTTGTCAGGTTATTGGCATTATTACCAGGACGAAATTCGGTGACTGTTCCAGTGACTAATACAGAATCTCCGACGGATACCGTTGGTGCTGATGAAGTGAAAACAAAAATGGCTTCAGAGGTGCGATCGTTATTATCTGGGTTGGGATCTTGCAAGTAAAAACCGTTACTTGTTTTCACCGTGACAATTCCCGCTACATTGTTAACGGTCTGATTTCTCAAGGGTGAGATATGGCCTGCTCCCTGAATCTCGCTAATCTTAATGGATGGGGCTACTTCATTATCTGTCACCGTAATATCTGCAATAGCGTTAGTAAAACCTGTAGCTGAAGCAGTTATGGTCACTGACTGAGAGCCATCAAGTATCAGATCGTCTTCAGCGTTAATCGCAAAGGTTACAGTCGGACTATTGCCTGTGAAGGTGACAGTTGTGGGTAGTGTTGCCTCAGTTGGATCGTTGCTGCTCAAATTGACAACTAAATCTGGTACAGAGGTGTCTGAGCGCGTCAGAGTGGCTGTAGCAGCATTAGCCCCAGCATTCTCAGCAAATGAGCTAGGAGTAATACTTAAAGACAAAGTTGGCGTAGCTGGGATAGAACGTAGACTATTAATATAAGTTGTATTAGCTCCGCCATTGGGCAAACCAGGTGTGGTTGTAGTAAATGCAATTCCTGTTGTCCAGTTAGTAGTGTTTGTTGCACCTACAAGGTCAGAGTTTAGTGCATAGCCTGTATTGTTTGTGCTAGTACCAAAATTGACATTTGCTGCGCTTGTAAAGGCTCCGGTTGCAGTGCCAATATCTACAGCAAATCCGTCTGTTGAAATAGTACTGCCAGTATTTGAAGTATCAACCCAAACAACATCATCAGCAGCAATATCTCCATTATTTCCGCTGTTGGCGTTAGGTAGGAAGGAACCACCAGCATTGAAAGCTATATTCCAGTCACCAGCTGATGGATTATATGATGTGTCCTGAGTAATAGCTGTATTTCCACCAATTGTAATGATAGTTCCTGCTTTAAAGGTAGAGGCTATAGAACTAACATTTGTAAATTTATAAGCAGAAAACTTAGAGGCTTTGGCACTTGTGGAGTCTCCCACAAAGAAAGACTCAAGCTGTATAGCAGTCAAGTCTTCAACAACTAAAAGCTCTATAAATTCGTCAGTTGTGGTGAGGGTTCCACCACGGTAAAATTCGTTGATAACGATCTTGGGCATAAAAACCTCTTCGTTTAATTGTGTGAACCTGCGATCGCAATATCACTTTGTGTCAAGGCTATATAAAAATATCTGCTGAGAAAACAACAGCATCAGAAGTCTGAGGGCTAATACTGGCAGCATCAATGCCACCTTCAAAGTCCGAAGTGTGGAGAATTTGGAGTGTAAGTGCCATTTTTTTGCCAGTAAAACAACGTTAACTGCAAAGATGCACTTCGCAGTTAGAGCGAGAGCAATTCCAAATAAAGTTTCTAAACCACCATTTTTGGCAGTTCAGAAAAGTTATTTGTACAACTTTTGAGTATTTAACTATTCAGCCACCTTAAACTATCTGAATAAAGTTAAGAAACAGCTAGCAAAAGGTTAAAACTACAGATAGTTCAGCCAAAGATACAAACAGTTAAGGATATTTGCCCGAAAAACTTCTCAATACCCGCACATTACATCGCATTTCTTCACTCAACAACAAAAGTGCGATCGCCAAAAGTTTTCTCTACAATTACAGCAGTTTTCATGTATTGGAACCACATCTGTCGTCAAGGCACAGCAATGCTGTGCCCCTACAGCGAGCGAGCGTGGTCTATTTACCTGAAAATAGCTGTAAAATCTCAAACTCCCTGTCCTCTCTGCGTCTCTGCATGAGATAAATCATCGTGCAAACATACAATACTAATTCTTGGGCGTTGCTGAATTTGGTCATGAATTATGTTTGTATATATTTTGTCGTTTAATGCCAAATCCTTGTAGAGACGTAGCATTGCTACGTCTCTACATACCTGTAAATTGTAAATTCATATCTTGATTCAGCAACGCCTTTAAGGGACTTCCAGAAAATAAATTATCCCAAATTATTTGTACATTTTTCGGGTAGCACAGCTGTGCTACCCTACTATGGAATATTTTTTTCCTTGGAAGTCCCCTAAATTAACCTTCCAATGCCTTCGCAGTCTTCTCCTTATCCAACTTCAAAATCAACACACCCAAAGGTGGTAAACACAAATCCAGGGAATAAGAACGACTGTGCAAAGACCAATCATCTGTCCACTTACCGCCTAAATTGCCCATATTACTGCCGCCATACTGACGTGCATCGCTATTAAACAACTCGGTATAAAATCCCTTTTCCGGGACACCGATACGGTAGTGAGAATGGGGTTGCGGCGTGAAGTTGCAAACCACGATCGCAAAATCATCAGAATCCTTGTCACGTCTGATAAAGGAAACCACGCTATGGCGGTTATCGCTACAGTCAACCCACTCAAACCCAGGTTCGGCAAAATCCTGGGTGTATAAAGTTGGTTCACTGCGGTAGAGATGGTTCAAATCCTGGAAAAATGTTTTTAACTGTTGATGGGCTTCATATTGTAATAAGTGCCACTCCAAGTCAGCCCAAACATTCCACTCACTCCACTGTCCAAACTCCATGCTCATAAACATGGTTTTCTTGCCTGGGTGAGCAAACATATAAGCAAACAAACAACGCACATTAGCAAACTTCTGCCATCTATCCCCCGGCATTTTGCCGATGATATTGCTCTTGCCATGTACCACTTCATCGTGGGACAAGGCCAGCATGAAGTTTTCACTGTGGTTATACCACATACTAAAGGTGATATTATTTTGGTGGAATTGGCGGAACCAAGGGTCCATGCTGAAGTAGTCCAGCATATCGTGCATCCAGCCCATATTCCATTTCAAGTTAAAGCCCAGCCCGCCTGTGTAGGTAGGCCAAGATACCATCGGCCAAGAAGTAGATTCTTCGGCAATTGAGAGAATTCCGGGGAAATAGCTGAAGATAATGTGATTTACTTGACGCAGAAAATCTGCTGCTTCTAGGTTTTCTCTACCGCCATACTGGTTAGGCAACCATTCTCCTGGTTTGCGGCAATAGTCATTGTAGAGCATCGAAGCCACAGCATCGACACGAATTCCATCAATGTGGTACTTATCAAACCAGAACAGGGCATTGGCTGCTAGGAAATTACTAACTTCATGGCGACTGTAGTTGAATACTAAAGTACCCCATTCTTTGTGTTCGCCTTTGCGGGGGTCTGCGTGTTCGTATAAGTGGCTACCATCAAAGAATGCTAAACCATGACCATCTTTAGGGAAGTGACCAGGAACCCAATCCACAATTACGCCTATATCATTTTCGTGACATTTGTCAACAAAATACATGAAATCTTCGGGCGTACCAAAACGGGAAGTGGGGGCATAGTACCCGGTTACTTGATAACCCCAAGAACCATCAAAGGGATGCTCCGCAATGGGTAGCAATTCTAGGTGGGTGTATCCCAATTCTTTGACGTAGGGAATGAGCCGGTCTGCTAGTTCTCGGTAAGTTAGGAAACGTGCGCCTGGTTTGAGTTCCGAAACGATAACTACAGGTTCAGTTTCACCATTCGCTAATTTAGCTGGTTCGGCACTAGAAGCGTGTAACCAAGAGCCTAAATGCACTTCATAAACTGAAACTGGCTGGGTGAGGGGGTCACTATGACGCCGTTTTTCCATCCAGTCTTTGTCATTCCAATTGTAAGTATCTAAATCAGTGACAATGGACGCCGTTTTTGGGCGGGCTTCCTGCTGGAAACCGTAGGGATCGGATTTTTCGTAAATGTGACCTTCAAAATTTTTGATTTCATATTTGTAATGCTCGCCCACTCCGATTTCCGGAATGAACAATTCCCAAATTCCGGTAGCGCCTTTACGCATCTGGTGTTTGCGCCCATCCCAGAGGTTAAAATCTCCCAAGAGTGAAACATTCCGGGCGTTGGGTGCCCAAACGGCAAAATAAACGCCCTTAACACCGTCGATTTGGGTGGGGTGCGCTCCCAGTTTCTCGTAAATTCGATGATGGTTGCCTTCAGCAAACAAATGCAAGTCAAACTCTGTCAAGCGGGGAGAACGGAAAGCATAGGGGTCATAGGTGACACGCTCATGTTCTCCTTCTTTAATCCGTAACTGGTAGTTTGTCAGTTCTGCGGTTTCAATGGTGCATTCAAAAAAGTGGGGATGATGCACTGTTTGCATTGGGTATTCTTTCCGTTGTTCAGGAAGAACTACCCATGCTGCACTTGCGTTTGGTAGGTAGGCTCTCACAGCCCAGACAGTTTTGCCATCTTGTTCTATGGGATGAGAACCTAGTATTTCAAAGGGATCGTGATGCTGATTCCAAACGATACGGTTAACCTGTTCAGGAGCGATCGTGGTCATGGACATGAAGCTACCTAAGTGTAATAACGTGATTGACTAAACGTACTTTTTTAATATCTATATATATTCTTTACATTTATTTGCAAATTTGTCGCCACCGTTATCCTACCTCAGAATGAGTCATCTGTTTTTGAGGGGTTGGGGACTGGGGGAGATGAGGGGGATGAGGGGGATGAGGGGGATGAGGGAGTGGGGGAGGTGAAGGAGGTAGAGGGAAAATAGCCAATGACTAATGACTAATGACTATTAAAAATTTAAAAATGGGAAAAACTGAAGTAAGGTTTTACGTAGGCGAAGCAAGAAAATCTGGTCACGAATTTTGGGGTCTAGTTTTGGCGGCGGTACTGCTTGCAACTGTTCTTGTAACTGGGCGTATTCGGCAGCAGTCAGAAATTTTCCATCGATGGGCGATCGCGCCTCTATGATAATCTGTGTCCGTAATATCTCTTCTGGTGTATCCTCTGGTGGCGGTAATGCTATTACCGTCGATCCCCAATAGCTACTTAAAAATATAAATGTTGCGCTAATTACAAATAAAAACAGTAATTTTACTATTTTTTTGACTTTAACTTTTACCATCTCCTTAACTGCATTCACAACGCAGCATGAAAATCTGTTTTTCCGACGCCCAATACCCCATCCCAATAAAAATCTGGCAACATCAAGAGACATCACCAGATTTTATTTTTTGATACATGATGAATTGTTTTGTCCTTTCAAAATTCAGTAATCTAAGCCATTTTACAGCAGTGTCCTTTATTGACTCTCCTAATTACCTGACGCCTGAGCAAGCTATTATACAGCGCCATCAACATATACTGACCATTCAAAAATTTTGAAAAGCTTGGTTAATAGGCTTTGGTATTTTAGTAAGTCTCAAGAAGCCTGAGTTTCAGGCTTCTTAAACGGCTGTACCATTTCGTACTCCTGGGTAGAAGCAAGCTAAGTGAAGCATCTTTGCCAGGAGACGGGTACAGAACTTGGGAATTTTAATTTTTGGACAAGTCGGAGATCAGGCTTCCTTAAATCTCAACTTCAGTGATTTTGTCTACTCTACAAAGAAGCAAGCTAGACTTGCTTTTCCCACATAAGCTCTACAAAGCTCTCACACTCCAACACACAGGTGCGGGTTTTTATGTGAACTTGATTTATTCAAGTTATGTGGTGAGTACCTTTGTCAGTAAGCTATTCTGCGCTGATTTAAACTCAATTTTAGAGTGCCTTATTTAGGACTAGCAGTCGGAGTAGCAGTCGGAGTAGCTGCGGGAGTAGCTGGGGGAGTAGCAGGAGGCGCGTCTGTCGGTTCACCTGTAGGCGCTGGAGTACTAGTAGTACCACCACCACCTTCACCGCCACCTTCACAGGCTCCCAGAATTGCGGCCAGACTTAACATTAGAGCCAAACCAAAGATTTTTGTTTTCATAACTCCTCTTTCACCAATTGTGGCTAGAAAAATTTTTCGCCTGTTGAATACGATACCGTATTTATCGCTTTTTTTTAAATGCTGTAAGATTACATACTAAAAAAAAACAACCCTTTGGGGTATTCTTTTTGAAATCAACTATCATACAGCCATTTGATTAGTTTCTCTGAACTCAGGAGCAAAATCCAAAGTATTAAATTTTCTCGTCAGCTGAGCTACCATAACAAAAATTTTATCGTTAAGAATTTAGCAGTCAGTCATCAAAATCCAAAATGTATTGGAGTTTGACTTAAGTCAATGAATACAGAGGTTGAAAATCCCCCCAGATCTACAATTGGCAGATCTACGTTAAAACATTAGTATAAAAAAATACTTATTTACTTCTGGATCTCCGAACTTGCGATCTGCGGAAGCTGCTCACAAGTTGTGTGTGAATTCTGGTCTGTTTTTTATTTTTTTCACAGAGTATTGCATCTTGCTGCTCCCCATTGCCATACTTTAGGTGCGATATCTAAACAGCAAGCTATCCAGTTTATAATCGGTGACTGCAAACATTGCAATATCCAGGGGATACAAACATTGATATAGCTAGCTATTAGAGCAGTTAAAAGGGTGTAGTCTGTTATGTGTGTTTGTTGCATAGAAGGGTATTTTAACCCTAGCAAAAACAGACAATCAATTCAAAGTACAGTATTTTTCATCTAAAAAAATTTATGGTTATTGCTCGGAAATCAGCTGTTTCTACAAGGGGTACTTCGTTTTGGCGAGATTCTATTCTTTCTTTGGGGAGGCGACGACGTTCTGCGCGTTTGGAGTCAGCAGCCCAGAGTAGTTCTATACCCAGTACCCAAGCTGCACGAGTATCCTCTCGAAGACGAAAGCGTTCCTCAAAAAATTTATCGGTTTCTTACACAAATGAGGCAGTTACGCCCAAATCGATGAAAGAGTTGGGCAGACAACAACTGCCAAATCTCAATGACCAATCAAATCAAACTAACAACAGTCCGGAGACTGGTTTTCTTGGTCTTCCCATGATGCCTGGTTCTGGAGCAACACCATTATGGTTGCTACGTTTGTACACTTTTCATCGTTATTCGTCAGTTTTGGCGTTTTTGTTAGTAGCAGCGACACTTGCGGTTTATGGCTGGACAGTATATTCTCAAGAGCTTTGGAGTCAGTCATATCGCAGGCTGCAAAATCTCCAACGTCATGAGCGGCTATTAACGACAACTAACGCGACGCTGACAAACAAAATGGCACAGGAAGCAGAACAGCCAACAACAGGGTTGGTATCGCCAACTCCTGAAGGAATGATTTTTTTACCTCCAGCATCTTCTAATTCTCAATCAGCATCGTCTAACACAAAGCCAAATCACCAAACCCAACAAACACTCTCGCCTCTGGGATATTGAAGGCATTGGGCATGGGGCATTGGTCATTGGGCAATTGGTCATTGGTCATTTGCAAAGGACGAGCGACAAAGGACAAAGGACAAAGAACAAAGGACAAATCCAATGCAAAAGTCACCAA
Source organism: Desmonostoc muscorum LEGE 12446 (assembly GCF_015207005.2). Lineage (GTDB taxonomy): Bacteria > Cyanobacteriota > Cyanobacteriia > Cyanobacteriales > Nostocaceae > Nostoc > Nostoc muscorum. The sequence continues at coordinate 4,760,905 of NZ_JADEXS020000001.1, read as the reverse complement.
GCAAAACAAAATTCGCAAAGTTTCGGAGTCCAGCATTCACAAGGCGACAGAGACGTTCTCAACGAGGTTTTTTGGGGAAATTTGCGTCTAATATCCAAGAGCAAACATCCAATACCAAGTCCCGACTGTTTATTGTGTGGGGCGCATTAATGGCAGCAGGGTTGGGATTGGGTGTTAACTTGTATAACTTGCAAATTGTTCGGGGACCAAAGTTAACAGAGCAGGCACGAAATCAGCAAATGGTGAATTTGCGACCTTTTATGCCCCGTCGCCCAGTGGTAGATCGCAATAATAATCTGTTGGCGATTGACCGTCCTGTATATACTTTGTACGCTCATCCCAAGTTGTTTGATAAGTCTAATGAAGAGATAGCAGAGCAACTTTCCCCGATATTGGCCAAAGATGCTCCTGAACTGGTGAAGACTTTTGAGAGCAAAAAAAGCGGGATTGTGCTTGCGCCAGCGATACCGGAAGAAATTGTCGATCGCATCACCTCTTTGCGCTTAAATGGTTTAGAACTGATTCAAAAATACTCCCGATTTTACCCTTCAGATGATTTGGCTGCTGATGTGGTGGGGTACGTGAATGTTGACCGTCGTGGTCAGGCTGGTGTGGAATATTCTCAAGAAAAGTTGCTAGAACGTTCTGTGCAAACGGTGCGTCTCAGTCGAGCCGGTAACGGCGCCCTAATGCCAGATCATGCCCCCGAAGGTTTTTTACATTTTGATGATTTGCGGCTGCAACTGACTATTGATAGCCGTTTGCAACGAATTGCCCGCACTGCTCTTAAGCAAAAGATGGACGAGTTTAAGGCTAAACGCGGGGCAGTAATTGTGATGGACGCATTGGATGGTTCCTTACTCGCTCTGGTTTCTCAGCCCACTTATAACCCTAATGAATACGGCAAAGCTGATATTTCACTGTTCAAAAACTGGACGGTGGCGGATCTTTATGAGCCGGGTTCGACTTTCAAGCCTTTGAATGTGGCGATCGCTCTGGAAAATGGTGTCATCAAACCAGATGATATGTTTAATGACTCCGGTTCTATTCGCGTAGCTAATTACACCATCAAAAATGCGATGAACAATGGTTATGGGCGGATCAGCATCGCTCAAATCCTGCAAAATTCTAGCAACATTGGTATGGTGCAAATTATCCAGCGATTAAAACCTGCAATATACTACAACTGGCTGGAACGTTTGGGACTAGGACAAAAAGTTGATACAGATTTGCCTTTTGAAGTTGGCGGTAGGCTCAAAAGTCAAGAGGAATTTATCAGTTCGCCAATTGAACCAGCGACTACTTCCTTTGGGCAAGGTTTTTCGATGACACCGATACAGCTGGTACAGATGCACGGTGCTTTAGCCAATGGCGGGAAATTGGTTACACCCCATGTAGTCCGGGGTCTGATTGATACCAAAGGACAGATGCATGATTCACTCCCTCGCACCATACCGCGCCAAATTTTCTCAGCTGCAACAGCCCAAAAGGTAGTAGAAATGATGGAAACTGTTGTTTCTGAAGGCACTGGTAAGGTGGCACAAATTCCGGGATATCGCATCGCGGGGAAAACTGGTACTGCCCAAAAAGCCAGTCCGAATGGCGGTTATATCAAAGGTGCGAGAATCACTAGCTTTGTAGCTATTTTACCAGTGGAATCTCCTCGCTATGTAGTGTTCGCATTAGTAGATGAACCAAAAGGAGAAAATGCTTATGGTTCTACCGTCGCCGCCCCAATTGTGAAGTCGGTGATTGAAGCGCTGATTCCTCTGGAGGAGATTCCGCCAAGTAAGGCGATGGAATGAGAGAGTGGGGGGAGTGGGGGGAGTGGGGGGAGATTAGAAAAAAGCTTCCTAACCTCCCACACCTCCCACACCTCGCATACTCCCAATGCCCAATGCCAAATCCCTTTCTAGACTTAATCTTTCTTTATAACCAGGGAAAGAGGTAGAGAAGACTACTCGTGTGGGAACTTAGGTATTAGAGATGAAACTAATCTCTCACTTTTTTAAGGCTACTGAAAATTCCATGCAAACCAATATAGTTATATTCCCTAACCCTGGGGCTGGGAAAAAAAATACGCAAACAGAAGAAACAAAAATTACCAAATACAACCGTGCTGAGCAGCAATTTATAGAACTCCTAACATTGGACGATTTGGACAATCAACTGGATATAAAACCTGCAAAAGCAAGTGAGTTTCAACAGACGCTTTCTATGGCAATAGGCGCTGCTTATGCAAACGATCGCTCTGATGAACAGGCTCACCTTTTTCTCCAACGGATACTTTATCGAATTAATCGGCTAAACCTGTTTTGGTACGATGATTTACATAATTATACCAATGAGCGATCGCTTTATTTGTACTCATGTCGTGACCAAATTGAAGCTGCTTGGCAAAAGTGGGAACTTGCACAATTTGATCTAGCTGCACTGCAAGAATTGGATGCCAAACAAGCTTTAATTGAGCGTGCATCTACTGATTTAAATCCGCCATTATCGCCAGATAACCGCTATATCCGTGAGGAAATGAGCAAAACTGGCTATCGTCACTTGCTAGCGATCGCTTCTTTTGATGGCTTGGTTGAAGCTAGCCGTCTTTCTCGGATTTTAGGTGGTGCTGCTAATGAAGTGCAGTGTACGCTGGTGCGTGTACTACTAGAAGAATACGGCAATGGTCGTTTATCTCGCAAGCACTCTACATTTTTTGCCCAAATGCTTGCTGAATTCGGGATGAATACTCAACCAGAAGGATATTTCGATTTAGTACCTTGGGAAGTCCTAGCTTGTGCTAATCATAATTTTCTGCTCACTGAGCGCAAACGCTATTTTCTACGCTACAGTGGCGCGTTGACATATTTTGAGGTGGCTGGGCCCGCGGCTTACAGAAACTATCTCGCAGCAGCGCAACGGCTAGGACTCTCAGAAGCAGCTATGGGTTATTGGGAATTGCACATCAGGGAAGATGAACGCCACGGTCGTTGGATGTTAGATGATGTGGCTTTGCCATTAGCAGAACAATATCCCCATGATGCATGGGAACTGCTGCTTGGCTATGACCAGGACAAACTAATGGGCGATCGCGCCGCCGGTGCTGTTGTGCGATCGATACACCAAGCAGAACAAACTGCTTTACTGACCTAATAAATCCTAAAAATTAGAAATTAAAAAAGAATTCAGAATTCAGAATTCAGAATCAATTTAGTGGGGGACTTAAACCCAGTTATTCAGACGCTCCTGCGTCGCTAACGCTGCGCTATCCGCCAGTCATACAGAAAACATTGCTGAATTCTGACTCCTGACTCCTGAATTCTTTCTTGTTAAAAATAGCAGGTTCTTTTTTAGCATTTTAATTTGGCAATCTCAGCCATTTTATTGCTAATGTGCCTGCTAATTAATTTCTTTAGCAAACAATTTCTTGCTAAAGGAACAGTTTTTTATTGCCTTGATACAAGGTAGTAAATAATTTTTTGTTGAACTAATCATACCTTATTGCTGAGCTAAAGTCAAATGAAAGATATCTTTGTTTGTCCTGAAGAATCTAATTTTTATTCCAACTGCTTAGAAAACTTTATAATTAGAAATTGTCATGAATATAAATCCATCGTTGAGTTTGGTTCGGGAGATGGCAGCCCTGTAATTAATTCTTTGTTGAGAAACAATTTTCATGGAGTAATCCAGGGATTTGAATTAAATACTTCTGCATGGAAAACGGCAAATTTAACCATTGATGAATACAAACTTAGTGATAAATATATAATCCATAATTCATCTTTGTTTGACTCTTCTCAACCTGATGCAGAATATCTTGTAGCTAATCCGCCATATCTCCCCGCACCAGATAACGATATCTATATGCCGCTGTTATTTGGAGGCGTAGACGGAGCTAAAATTACCAACGAACTTTTGACATTAGGTTATGAAAATGTATTGATTTTAATATCTAGCTTTTCTAATCCAACAAGTACGCTTAACTTAGCAAAAGAAAATGGTTATTGCGTTGCAAATTTTATGATTTTACCTTTGCAATTTGGCTACTATAGCTCTGAGCCTAAGGTAAAGAAACACATAGAAAAATTACGGAAAAACAAAATGGCTTTTTATTCTGGTGATTATTATTTCTTAGCTGGTGTTTTATTTAAAAAGTGCCAAGATTGGGACATTGATTTATCTAATGAATTAGCCCAGGTAATGACTAATTTATGAAATATACAGCATACTTAAGAAGTAAAACAGGGTTTGTACCTGGCTTTGAAGCATATTTGATTTTTGAAGTTACTTCGTCTTTGGCAGTAGGCAATAGGTAATGATTAATTGCTTCTTGCCTTGCCTACACAGGTAAGTTGATGAATAAAATGGAACTGCTGGGATTTACAGCATATTGCTGGGGCTTTTGTTGTTGCAGTAGCGATGTCTACGACACGCTACGCCTACGCAATCTTTGTTCCTTATTATGTAGTATTCGATCGCTATAAATATCAGTTGAGAGTGTTTAAGTTAGATGGTGCCCCTTATACTGAGGTTGCACTTTCAGATTCACGCTTCTGGATACCAGAATTAGAATTAGGCTTGGGTGTATGGCAAGGACGCTATCAAGATGTAGAACAGCCTTGGTTACGCTGGTATGATTGGACAGGTTGCTGGGTATTGACTCCCACAGAACAAGAAACACAACGTGCTGAACGGTTAATCGCGCAATTGCGATCGCTTGGCATTGAACCCGATGTAGATTAGCTGATTAACTTTTGGTATCAAAGTCTTCTGAATTCACCAATTTTGGATTCTGAATCTTTACCCAAAATCTAAAATCTAAAATCTAAAATGGTATTATTTCCGCTTTTTGTGCCAATGTCCATCATCACCTTTTTCATAATCGCGCTTCACCGCACTCCAAGCAACACGAAAAGCACTTTCTTCTTCACCATACTGTTCTTGAGCGCTGTTAAAAGCAGCCCGAAAAATTTCTTGGGCGTGCTTAGGTAAGTTCTCTTTGACTGAATCTGGTAAATCTTCAATTTCTTTATAAGGCATAAATCACACTAATTAGTAATTAAAATGAGTAAATATAAGGTGTAGTGGCGTGGTAAGCCTAAATCAATGCAATAAAAAAATTGGTTGATGTTTCTCAAATCTCAATAATTGAGCAATTTTTCATGCAATATTTTAGTCTTGTCACGCCAGCCAGGTGTGTATTTAGCTTGAAAAAGCAAGTTGGGAGTAGGTTAATAAACCTTTTTCATGCTTGGGTGTAGAATTTTCATGAGCTATTGATCATTAGTTATTAACAAATAACAAATAACAAATAGTTTTTGTATAAATTCTACAATTTGATGAGTAATTTTAAAGACCTGATGGGGTTAAAAAGCTAATTATTTGAGGTTTAAAGCTCGATACACTATCCCAATAATTAACTTGGTTAATTTTTACATTTAGCAACGCAATATCGGGTTCATTTAGTCCTTTAGGAAACCAAGTTTGAAGTTCCGGCTTCCATAGTTCTCGCATTTTGTTGCGGTCTTTTACAAGTTGTGAGCTACCTGAAATAGAAATAAACCACTGCTGTTCTGGTGACACAAAACTGACATTTACCTGCGGATGATGTTCAACTTCAGTCACCTTATGAGAACCGCCATATGTAAAAAACCAAAGTGTAGCATCAGAGTTAAGATCACCACTTTTTGACATAGGATAACTATGCAAGCTTCCCTCTTCATCAACTGTGGTGAACATTCCATAATCAACATCTTTGATTAGTTCACGTAACTTTTTAATCTGTTGTTCGCGGTCTGTAGAAGTTGTCATTGGTTGTACTCTTTTATATTTTATTTTCCGGAGTGTAATTTTTCATTGCAACCACGTTTAAAGGTGGTAACCTTACTCTTAAGTATCAATGTTTTGAATTTTAATTGCGTGAGTCTACAGGTGGAATTATACTAATAATCAGCTTTTTTATTTATATCTGTAGAGATATTAGTCAAGAGTGATGTCCAACTAAAAGTTGCTGATTCTGTAAACTCTTTGCCTGGACTATTTCCACAATCATAACTTGACTTTTATGCTTATTTCTTTAGATAGAAAAATTATAATTTTTACACTCAATTAAACTTGCTTCTGTAACTTTAGACTGATGAATATAGTGATTAATTTAAATAGGCTTACATTGTGAGGTCTATTTTGTAAATCTACTTTTAGGCTGCTTTGTGGCCGTAGATATGGGCGTTTATTGTAAAAGTAATTTTCACAAGGTATTTATCGATCGCCTGCTTTTTGCTGGAGGAAGTTTTTAGATGACATCTATATCCGATTTGCAAGAAGTTAATCTTCCTGAAATTGTCGAAAGTCTGACTGCAATAATTATTGCCCCTGTAATTATTCCTGTTGCAGCAGCAATCAAACAACCTGTAGTTCAAAGGGCGATCAAACAGGGCATTACTTTGTCGGAAATATGTAAAGAAGCTGTTGCAGAAGTAGCAGAAGTTTGTGAAAATATAGCAGCCGAGGTAAATGCTGAACTCATTCATGAGAAGCAAGAACAATTTAGTTCTAAAACCTTTGAAACTTATTTGAAAAATAGCAAATCTGAAGTTGCTACGGATTTAATTAACTTGGTATCTGACCTAAACGTTGATGTCGGACAGATGAGTAAAGGCGTTGTCGATTTGCGGTTGTTAGTACCTACGGGGTTAGCAGCACTCGCCATTCACCAATTAATAAATAAAGGGTTAGAACTAGAAGAAATTCCCTGGCATACATTAGCTTGGTATGCCTTTGAAGTATTTACTAAACTTAATAATACAGGAGATTTACAACTATAGCATAATTTTGAATTAGATGGATAATTTTTTGGAGGCATTACAGGAGAAATAATTGCTGTGATTCAAGCAATACATACTAACGTTAAAGGAAGAATTAGATACAAAATAAATGAACTTTATCGTTCGGTAGAATTAAAAGAATATTTGGAGCGATCACTCTCCAAAGAAGCTGGAATAAATTATGTTTCTGCTAATTCCCTAACAGGCAATATTTTAGTAAATTTTAGCAGAGAGCAAAGCCCCAATCAAATTAGCTTTTTAATTGAAAAAGTTTTATTGAATTATCAAAAAAAAAGTAAAAAATCAATTACTAAAACAATTGGTGATGTTCAGGAACAAAAGCCAGAAACTTGGCATTTAATGACAGCAACTAGCGTCGTCAAGAAATTAAATACCTCAAAAACAACAGGATTATCCAGTAACTCTGCTGTAGAAAACCTGAAGAAATATGGCGCGAATGTTCTAGACCAAGCAGCAACTCGTTCAGACTTAAGCATCTTAATTGACCAATTCAAATCTTTACCAGTGGCTTTGCTGGGTGTCGCCGCAGGAATTTCTCTGATCACGGGTGGAGTAATTGATGCTGTGGTCATTATGGGTGTTGTTACTTTGAATGCGACCATTGGTTATGTCACAGAAAGCCAATCAGAAAGAATTATTCATTCCCTTAAAAGTCAGGAACAAACATCAACTTGGGTTATTAGAGATGGCAAACAAATAGAAATTCCCACAGAAGATGTTGTTTTAGGAGATATTTTATTTCTGAAACCCGGCGGTTATATAGTAGCAGATGCCCGACTTCTTGAAGCAGATAATCTGAGTATTGATGAGTCTGCCTTGACAGGAGAAAGTATTCCCGTAACTAAAATTACTGCATCTTTGAATGGTGAGGATATTCCATTAGGCGATCGCCACAATATGATCTACAAAGGCACTTTTGTTATCAGTGGTCAAGGACTGGCTGCGGTTGTGTCCACAGGCAAATTCACCGAAATGGGCAAAATTCAACAAATGGTTGGTGAAGCAACAGCAATCCAGACTCCCCTAGCAAAACAACTAGATGAAGTAGGTAGTCAACTAGTTTTAATTGGCATGGGAATCTGCGGTCTGATTTTTGGTATGGGAGTACTGCGGGGATACGGTTTAGTACAAATGCTCAAATCATCCATATCCTTAGCTGTGGCTGCGGTTCCCGAAGGCTTACCCACCATCGCTACTACAACCTTAGCCTTAGGAATCCGAGATATGAGGAAAAATAACGTCCTCGTTCGCAGTCTCAGTGCGGTGGAAGCATTAGGTTCCGTACAGACGATTTGCATGGATAAAACCGGGACACTGACAGAAAATAAAATGTCCGTAGTGGAGATATATGCAGACAGCAAACACATCACCGTATCCGACGGAGAATTCATCAACGCCGCAGAAAAAATTAATCCGCATACCTGCGATGAACTGTTAAAGCTGATTCATGTATCAGTTCTCTGCAATGAAACAGAAGTCAGTTTACAGAGTGATGGCGAGTATATAGTCACAGGTTCAGCAACAGAAAACGCCTTGATTTACATGGCAATTAGCGCTGGGGTAAATGCGATCGCACTTAGACAAAAATATCTTTTATTGCAAACAAACTTGCGATCGGAAAATCGTAACATCATGAGTACAATTCATCAAACTCCTGATGACCAGCAGTTAATTGCTGTCAAAGGCAGCCCCACTGAAATTGTGCAGATATGCCAAAAGTGGATGAAAAACGGGCAAATAGTACCTTTAAGTGAAGAAGACAGACAAGCGATGGAGATCGAAAACGATCGCATGGCAGGAAAAGCACTGCGGGTGCTGGGTGTAGCTTACAGCCATATCGATGAAACGAAAAACGACAAAAATTATGAATCAGACTTGATTTGGCTGGGTCTTGTAGGCATGGCTGACCCCATTAGAAAAGGTGCCAAAGAATTGATTGGTGACTTCCATGAGGCTGGCATTGATACAGTGATGATAACAGGCGATCAAAGTCCAACTGCTTATGCGATCGCCAAAGAATTAGAATTGAATCGAGATCCCCAACTAGAAATTCTCGATTCCACCAACCTGAATAACCTTACACCAGAGGCATTGACGGCACTTAGCGACAAAGTAGATGTTTTTGCCCGCATCAGTCCCAGCAATAAACTGCAAATCGTCCAAGCATTGCAAGCAGCCGGAAAAGTTGTCGCCATGACCGGTGATGGTATTAACGATGCACCAGCATTGAAAGCCGCCCAAGTTGGCGTAGCAATGGGCAAAAGCGGAACCGATGTCGCCCGTGAAGTTGCAGATATCGTCCTAGAAGACGACAGACTAGAAACCATGATGATTGCCGTGAGTCGGGGACGGACAATTTACAACAACATCAGAAAATCCGTGCATTTCCTGTTAGCCACAAACCTCAGCGAAATTATGGTCATGACCACCGCTACCGCATTGGGTATAGGCGAACCCTTGAATGCCATCCAACTCCTGTGGTTGAATTTGGTAACAGACATATTCCCCGGACTATCCTTAGCATTAGAAGCACCAGAACCCGAAGTGTTGAGTCAGCCACCCCGCAACCCTGACGAACCAATTATTAAAAACACCGACTTTGCCAGAATTGCCTTTGAGTCAGCAACACTATCCGTCAGTACCTTAGCAGCCTACAGTTACGCCATCTTGAGATATGGCATTAGTCCCCAAGCAAGCACCATTGCCTTTATGAGTCTAACTAGCGGACAACTGCTGCATACAATTAGTTCTCGTTCAGAAAAACACAGCATATTTACTCAAGAAAAACTTCCGAATAATCCCTACTTAAATGCTGCGATTACAGGGTCATTTGCCATACAACTTTTAGCGCTAATTGTTCCTCAATTAAGGAGTCTTTTGAAAATTACCCCACTCAATCTTGTGGACAGTCTTGTGATTGGAAGTAGTGCTTTACTACCATTGTTAGTCAATGAATCAACCAAAGAGAATAACTTCTTAAAAAAGCTTGATACTCCAGAAATAAAATCAGAGATTAACACAGATAAACTATCTGTACCACGATCTAGACAATAACTCTCTAAAACTCTTATTTCTCCGTGCCCTCTGTGCCTCTGCGGTTCGTTTATCTTTTAATACCTTTGTATAACTTCTGTAATTTTAAATAAACTTTTAATATAAATCTCATATAAAAGGTAAACATTTATGAAAAAAGACTTCATGTTTACATCAGAATCAGTAACAGAAGGACATCCTGATAAACTTTGCGATCAGATCAGCGATGCGATCGTCGATCGCTTTTTACAGCAAGACCCATATTCGAGAGTAATTACAGAATGTGCAGTATCTACAGGCATCGTTTTCCTCGCAGCAAGATTTGAACCCAACACCAACGTAGATTTTACCAACATAGCCAGACAAGTAATCGAACAAGTAGGTTATGAGCATAAAGAATTTAATGGTAAAACTTGCAGCATTTTAACTAGTCTCAGAGAATTACCCTTTGAGCAACACCATTTATTTGATGAGAACAGTTTATCTGATGCAGAAATAGAAAAAATCACCGTTAATAATCAAGTAACAGTTTTTGGATTTGCCTGTAATCAAACATCGACTCTCATGCCATTACCAATATGGCTAGCCCACAAACTTGCTAGACAAATTAGTGAAGTCAGACGCCAAAAAATACTTCCATATCTGACACCTGACGGCAAAACTCAGGTAGGAGTTGAATATAAAAATCGCCGCCCATATAGAATTCACAGCATTACAGTTATTGCCAGTCAAAATAAAGCATCAAAACCCGAATTTCAGCAATTACACGATGATATTCGAGAGACAGTAATTTCTCCTGTATTTCAAAATGAAGAAATTAAACCAGATGCACAGACAAGAATATTTATTAATCCAGATGGGCCATTTATTCGTGGAGGCCCTGCGGTTCATTCTGGATTAACTGGCAGAAAAAATGCCATAGATACATACGGCGAATATTCCAAACATAGTGGTTCAGCATTGAGCGGTAAAGATCCAATTAGAATAGATAGAATAGGAGCTTATATTGCTCGTTATGCAGCTAAAAATATCGTAGCTGCAAAACTAGCAGATGAATGTGAAGTACAGCTAAGTTATTCTATAGGACTTTCCAGACCGGTGAGTGTGCAAGTCGAAACTTTTGGCACAGGCAAAATTGCAGATGAAGAAATCACAAGTCTTTTAGAAAAGCATTTTGATTTCCGCCTTGCAGGAATTATCAAAGAGTTTAATTTGAGACATTTGCCTTCGTTAAATAAAGGCAGTTTTTATAGGAAACTTGCTGCTTATGGTCATGTAGGTAGAATAGATATAGAAATTCCTTGGGAAAAATTAGATAAAGTTGATGTTTTTTGAAAGAGAAATTATCAAAGAAGAATTCAGGAGTCAGAAGTCAGAATTCAGAATGAATTTATATCATGTCCGTTAGCTTACCCATAATACCCGGATATGATATTACGACTCGCTAACGCTAGGCTATCAGTGGTTGAACTGAATCGATCGCGAAGAGTTATTCTGAATTCTGCATTCTTCAAAATTGCGTAAGCGTAGCCCAACCTAGACATAGCACAATACAGTTCAGCTAAGCCTTTCTTTCTTCTCTTTGCGTCCTTCTCTGACGAGACGCTACGCGAATGCGTCCTTGGCGGTTCGTTAAAAAAATTGAATTTGATCAAGAGTTTTAGCTTTAACTGAACCGTATTTAGACATAGCACCCTAAAATTCAAAGTAATTCTGCCTCTTCAAATACCTGCCTTGTGGTTAATTCCAAACCTGGAAGTAGCGTATCTACAATGGGTGTGTTATCCGTATAAACTTGATTTGATCCATCAGGCAGAAAAACTCTAATACTCATAACTTCTGGATCTATCACCCAAACTCTGGACACACCCGCAGTTAAATAATCCTTCGCTTTCTCTTCAAATTCCTTTATCGTCTGGTCTGGAGAGATAATTTCAATTACCAATTCTGGAATCGCAGGACAAGCCTCATTACGCTTCCAACTTTTAGGTAAACGTTCGTAAGATATGTATGTCAAATCCGGTAAAGGTGCCCAATCTTTGCCTTGACGCTTTAAAAGAATTGCCCACTCAGGAAGAACTCTACCTTTACCTTTGCACCATGCACGAATTAGTAATCCTAAAGCTATCTGTAAAGTTGAATGAAAAAATTTTGGAGACACTTTAGGGACTGCTTGACCATCAACAAACTCATAGTATACATCTCCCTCTGGAAGGCTTAAAAATTCTTTTAAAGTAAGTTGACCTATTATGTTAACCATAGGCTGCACAAGATAGTGGCTAATACACATATCCTACATGGGAAACAGTGGGTGTGGTATGACTATGAAATTTTGTACGACATTGGAACAGCGATCGCTCTCGTATTGCTAACTTAATTAATGGAATAAAAACTTGCTGCGATCGGCAATAGTATCTTTTTTCACTTGGTACTACTCTTGCTATTAATAGTACCCTATGCATCTTGGTAAATTATTTATCAACTGAAGAGTTTTGGAGTCTATGTTTTGCCATCAGATGCACCAAATCCATGTAAATCTCTCACCCAACCACCAGTCACTCCACCACCTGATACCAGTACAACTTAGTCCAATACTCGATACAACTATAAGCTTGATTACTGTTTAATTTCGGTAATTTTATTAATCACTTCTATTAATTTTTCAAGTTTTATGTGACCTGCTTGATATAAAACAATTTGTTTATCGGCAGTAAAAATCCGATTTTGTCTGATATTACTTGGCTGATTTAAACCACCAGAGCTAAAATCACTCTTTTCCAGATGAATAGCATAGATATCCCCAATAGTTCGGCTAGTAATTTGGCAAAGAATCAGGTCATCTCCCTGAAGAGTAGCAATAACTAAAGCAGGTCTGCGTTTTGTGCCAGTTAAGTCGGAAAATGGAAATGGAACAATAACAACATCTCCTTTTACAAATTCTGCCATGCTGCATCTTCCTCTGGACTTAACCAATCTTTTTGCAGTGATGATTCACTCATAATGCTGATTTCTAAGGTTTTATCTTTCTGGTACTTGGCTTGTAAAAACTGAACAAAATCTAAAATTTCCTGTAACAAAGGTTCAGGTAATTTTTCTAGTTCTTGTGTAATCTGTTCTTTAAGCATAATTGTCTTGTTTTGTGTTTCGGCAATATCTAAAATAATAATATTTATCGTATCGGCTTTTAAAGTTAAATAGAAGATAAAATTAATTCAGCCTCTTGAGATGAGTACATTTAGCTTAATAAAAGAGTAAGATTTTAGAAGACATTCCAGGGGCGATCGCCACTATGTCTGATTCATAACTTCTAGCGTGCTAATCTAGTAAAATCAGCCAAAAAGAGTATTTCTACTCAAAAAAATGTTAAATTTGTACCCTTTGAATGAGCCTCTTCAACCCATAGCAAGAGTGTCATTTTCCATAAAACGCTTACGATGAGGAACTAGGAAATCAAATTGCAGTATATCTGCCTATCAAATTATGGACTGGAAGTACAGGTGGAAAAATGGCTATCGCCCAAGCCGAGATGAAGCGGTAAAAAACCCTCATTTGTTAGATGAAAGTCAGTTTGAGACTGAACAAGACCGACATCTGGCTGAAGAAGCTACAAGAAAGCATTTGGGTATACCTGCACCAACCTTAGACGAAGAACAATCCATATTACCTCATGCAGCTTCGCCTAATGAAAAATCTCAAAGATAACACCATTTCCCAAAATTTTTGCAACAAATAATTTAGCTGTAGGGGCGTAAGGCTGTACGCCCCTAATCATGCATTTGTAGCATAAATTTTGTAAAATAATATTCTGGGTATTTTTTGCCCATCCACGCTCCAAACCATTATAAACTCCAACAAAATAATGCAAATTTTTCAACTTTTAAATCAATTAAACACTAGAAAAGTCACTAAGTTACTTACTCAAACAGTAGCTTTAAGCATAGGTGCTATTGTTCTATTTTCAAGTACTAATGCCTATGCTGCCGAGCAAGTTATTTTAAAATATGGTACTTTTCAGGGTTCAATATCTGTTGAAGAATTAAATCAGTTTGTAGAAACTGGCAAGACTACCCCAACATTAACGGCTTATTTGCAGGCGGCTCAACAAGACCCTAAATTGGCTCGTAAAGCACTGAAATCTGGAATTAAAGCCGATCCTGCCTTTTTAAATAACTTACTATCTAGCTGGGCTGGGCCAGTTTTAGTTGACCAAATTGGTGAAGTAGTTCACCCCCCCGCAGGACAACTAAACCAAGAAGCGCTACGAACTGCTTTAAGTGCATCTATTAAGCAAAGTGGTCAAGTTACACTACTGGGAGCTATTCAGAATTATCCAAACACTTCTGTGGAACTAGAAGGAGATCGTCTCATCGGTGTTTATGAACGGCTAAGCAATCTGGCAGAACTCTTTTGATAGGTAGTTGCTGTTGAAATTTAATACCCGCGACTCTACCTCAAGGTTCTACCCTATGACTCAGAAATTCTCTAACGTAATTGTAGAGTTTAATCTAAGCATAGGGAAAAGATTTGTATGACAACCGATGTTTCTAGAGATATAAAAAAGGAACTTAATGGGTCGCTGATAACTGGTATTCTCTTGATTGTTTCGGGGATTATTGCGATCGCAGTACCTTCATTCACCACCATATTCGCCGAAACTTGGTTTGCAGCGATTCTAGCTTTTGCTGGATTTACAAAACTAGTTTACGCTGCCCAAACTCGCGATCGCGGAGGTTTTGTTTGGAAACTTTTATTAAGTGGACTGTATATTGCAACCGGCGTGATGCTGTTGGTTTATCCTTATACAGGTGTTCTCACACTAACTTTGTTGCTTGGCACTTTTTTGGTGACTGAAGGCACATTCGAGTTAATTCTAGCCTTCCAGTTACGTCCACAACAAAACTGGACATGGGTACTAGTAAATGGCATTATTACCCTGGTTTTAGGTGCAATGATTTGGTTTCAGTGGCCGTTCAACGCGCCTTGGCTGCTTGGAACACTAGTTGGTGTCAGCATTCTGTTCAGCGGTATTTCCCGCACGATGTTGTCATTGAATCTGCGTTCTGCTTTAGATGAGGTATAGGGAATAGGGAGTGGGGAGTGGGGAGATGAGGGAGATGAGGGAGATGAGGGAGATGAGGGAGATGAGGGAGCAGGGGAGGCAGGGGGAGAATATCCCCAGTCCCCAGTCCCCAGTCCCCAGTCCCCAGTCCCCAGTCCCCAATCCCCAATCCCCAGTCCCCAATGACCAAATAGAAAGTTTATGAGACATTGCAGCAGCGATCGCTTTGGTATTGCTAAATTAACAAAGGTAATCAAAATCCAGGCTAGCTAGCTGCAATCAACAATGGTATCTATTACTACTCCCTTCTCGGATATTCAAAACCATTGGGCACGCTTATTTATTACAGCCTTAGCCCAACGTGGTATCGTCACTGGGTTGCCTAATGGGACTTACCGCCCAGATAACTCACTCACGCGTGCTGAGTTTGCCGCCATCATCGCTAAGGCATTTCCAACAGTTACCAAGAAGCGGCAGTATGTTGCCTTTGTTGATGTACCTAGTAGTTATTGGGCAGCAGCTGCCATTCAAACAGCTTACGAAAAAGCATTCATTAGCGGATTTCCTGATAAAACCTTCCGTCCTGCTAACCGAATTACGAGGACGGAAGTTTTAGTTTCCTTAGTAGCAGGCTTGGAAATAGCCACAAAGGTAAAACCTGACCTCCTCTCAACACTTGGACAAATCTATCAAGATGCTGGCCAAATTCCTGACTATGGCAAAAATCAGATAGCTATTGCCACTAGTGCAGGATTAGTGGTTAATTTCCCAAATCTGAAATTACTTAATCCTAATCTCGCAGCCACCCGTGCAGATGTGGCAGTGATTATTTATCAAGCTTTGGTGTACTTAGGTGCAGCAGAAAAGATTGCCTCTAGTTACCTCGTGGTGCCGCCGACTCCAACACCCACTCCCACACCAACGCCAACACCCACACCAACGCCAACACCAACGCCAACACCCACACCCACACCTATACCTCCCGGTAGCGTCAAGCTAAATCACACCAGAGAATTCCGGGGAGTGTGGGTAGCGTCTGTTTGGAATGGTGATTGGCCTTCCAAAACAGGACTTTCTGTTGAACAACAGAAAGCTGAACTTACCGAAATTACCGTTAAATTACAAGCGCTAAACTTCAACGCTCTGATCTTCCAAATTAGACCAGAGGGAGATGCTTTGTATGAATCCCAATTAGAGCCTTGGAGTGCTTGGATTACCGGAACTCAGGGAAAAGCACCAGAACCATTTTACGATCCTTTAGCGTTTGCGATCGCAGAATGTCACAAGCGCAACATCGAAGTTCATGCTTGGTTCAACCCTTACCGCGCCAGCACTTCCACCGACCCTGCTAAAACCGTCCGTCCACACATAGCAGTTACCAATCCCGAAACTGTTTATTTGTGGAAAACTCAACGCTGGATGGACCCAGGATTGAAAATAGTCCAGGACAGAGCTTACAACGTGATTCTCGATGTAGTCAAGCGCTACGATATCGATGGCATTCACTTAGATGATTATTTCTATCCCTATCCTGTAGAGGGGCAAAATTTCCCCGATGACAAAACCTACGCTGCATACAAAGCAACTGGCGGTACACTTAGCTTGGGCGACTGGCGACGGGACAATGTTAACAAAATGGTACTGCGTCTCTCGGAGGGAATCAAAGTAACTAAACCACACGTTAAATTTGGTATTAGTCCCTTTGGAATTTATCGCCCCGGACAACCCGCTGGTATTACTGGGTTGGATGCTTATAATGTGCTGTATGCCGACGCCAAGAAATGGCTCGAACAAGGCTGGATTGATTATATCGCCCCTCAACTTTACTGGCGCACAGACCAACCACAACAAAGTTATTCTGCATTGTTAAAGTGGTGGACAGACGTAAACACAAAGCAAAGACATGTTTACGCTGGTAACAATCTCACAGAACCAAGCAACAAGAGTCGGGAAAGCGATGAGATTGAAAAGCAGGTAAAAATTAGTCGTAGCCAAGCTGCACAGTTGTCATTGGGGAATATCTTCTTTAATCTCGGTGTTTTGAGAGAAAATAGTCAAGGCATTGCTGATAAATTCCAAAGTCTGCTTTATAACAAACCTGCCCTCCCTCCAACCATGTCTTGGCAGACTGCAACACCACTTCCTCCACCCACAGAACTACAAGTCAACAACCGCAAACTCAGTTGGCAACCTGGAGATAATCAGCCGGTTCGTTCCTGGACACTTTATCGCCAAACTGGCGATACTTGGACAATCCAGCGAATTTTGTCTGCTGGCACAACCTTCGCCACCGTTCAAATAGCGGGAACCTACGCTGTGTGTGCAGTAGATAGGTTGGCCAATGAGAGTTTAGGAACAGTTATTACAGTTAGTTAATTTTCATTTTTCATGGAACAAAAACTGCATTTTGGCAGAAACTTCTACCAAAATGCAGTCAAGGGGTACTTAATCTTTCCGTTAAAGGTACATACTTAAGGTACATGCTGGGTAGGTAATGCGTCCATACTTACGCAACCGGACTTTGTGGTAGGATTTATAACAGCAATTAGTATTTTTTTTGACAAAAAATTGTTTAAATTTTTCAGCCAATTGTTACTTTTTGGATTAGCGCTTTCGGCGCTGAGTTCTTATCTTTTTAGAGAAAGCCCTGTTCTTGCGGAAATTACAGCCGACAGCACCTTGGGAAGTGAATCATCAATTTTAATTCAAGGGGTTGAAGTTAAAGGGGCAATAGGTAATCGCATTGATGGTGGTGCAGTCCGAGGAGCAAATCTATTTCACAGCTTTGGTGAATTTAGCATTGGTGATGGGCAACGGGTTTACTTTTCCAACCCTACCGGAATAGAGAATATCCTCACACGAGTTACAGGTAATAATCCCTCGAATATTTTGGGAACGTTGGGAGTTTTGGGTAATGCCAATCTGTTTTTAATTAACCCCAATGGCATCGTATTTGGCAGCAATGCAAGGTTAGACATTGGGGGTTCGTTCCTCGGAACAACAGCAAATGGTATTAAATTTGGTAATCAGGGTTTTTTTAGCGCTTCAACCCCTGAGATTATCCCTTTGCTAAGTATTAATCCTTCGGCATTATTCTTCAACCAAATTAGCGCAGGAACTATCGAAACCAGATCAGTCGCACCTGCCGGTTTAGATGGCTCAGGAGAGCAAATATTTGGTTTGCGGGTTGCCGATGGTAGGAGTTTACTACTGTTGGGGAGTGACATCAACCTGAATGGAGGCAGCTTGAATGCCTTGGGCGGTAGGATTGATTTGGGCGGATTGGCAGGACCGGGAAGTGTGGAGTTGAGGTTTGTGGGTAACAATTTGAGTATGAGTTTCCCTGATAGTGTACCAAGAGCAAATGTTTCACTTACCGATAATGCCAAGCTCAATGTTACAGCCGAAAATGGTGGTAGTATCGCAATTGCTGGTCGAAATATCGACATTGCAGGAGAAAGTATCATTCAAGCCGGAATCGGTTTTGGCTTAGGAAATTTTGGCAATCAAGCTGGAGAGATTACGCTCAATGCCACTGATTTAATTACATTAAGGCAGTCGAGTACAATTCAAAACACAGTTGAGCAAAATGCTACAGGTAATAGTGGTGATATTAAGGTAACCACAGGCTCATTTTCTGTGAGCGATGGCTCTCAAGTAATTGTTAGTACTCTGGGACAGGGAAATGCAGGTAATGTCACAATTCAAGCTCGTGACATGGTTACACTTGATGGGCTAAATAGTGAATATTACTCGACCAAAATAGTTAGCAACATCGCTCCAAGAGGTGTAGGTCAGGCAGGAAATATTAACATTCAAACGGGGTCGCTCTCAATGATTAATACTGCTTTGTTAGATTCTGGTACTTTTGGTCAAGGAAGTGCAGGTAATATTACTATTCAAGCTCGTGAAGCAGTTTTATTAGATCGCAGTGACATAGCAAGCGCGGTATCAAGGCGTGCAATATTCGGTAAAGGAGGAAATATTGAAATTACCGCAGATTCGCTTTCAGTTGTCAATGGATCTCAACTGAGTTCTAGCACTTTTGGTAAAGGCGATGCAGGCAATGTCACAATTCAAACTTATGGGGTAAATGGGGTTGTTTTTGATGGTGTAAGTAGTGAAGATGAATTTCCCAGTGGAGCATTCAGCACAGTGTCTGACAATGCAGTAGGCAAGGGAGGAAATATCCAAATCACGGCAGAGTCACTCTTTGTTAGTAATGGCGCTCAACTACAGGTGGCGACAATTGGACAAGGAGATGCAGGCAATATTACTATTAAAACTCGCGATCGCCTTTCTTTTAACGGTACTGCTAGTTATGGATTACCCAGTGGAGCTTTCAGTTCTGTGGAACCCAGTGCAGTAGGTAAGGGAGGAAATATTCAGATTACTACAGGGTCACTCTCGGTTACCAATGGTGCTGGGTTAAACTCCCAAACTCGTGGCAAAGGGGATGCGGGGAGTATTTTGATTAAAGCTCAGGATCTAGTTTCATTTGATGGAGTCAGTATATTAAACTTCAGTAGTGGAGCATTTAGTACAGTATCTTTGGATGCCCAAGGTAAGGGGGGAGATATCGAGATTATTGCAGGGTCGCTCTCAATTAGTAACCGTGCGCGTTTAAATGCTCAAAGCAACGGTATGGGGAAAGCAGGCAATATTCTAGTGACAGCAAATACTTTTGATGCTGCTAGTGGTGGAAAACTTCTCACATTAACAACCACTACGAATCCAGCAGGAGATATTATTTTAAAGATACGCGATCGCCTGACTTTAGCAGGTGATGGTACTGGAATGTTTGCCAATACAACTGCCGATGCTACTGGCAACAGTGGTAACATTTTCATTGATCCGAAAGTGATGATTATTCGTGATGGGGCTAAAATTGCTGTTGATAATCAAGGTGCTGGTATCGGCGGTACTATTAATATCCAAGCCGGAAAATTAACCCTCGATAACCAAGCTGTCATCTCTGCGGAAACAGCGAGTAATACTGGCGGTGATATTCAACTCCAACTAACAGACTTGTTGCTATTAAGGCGTAACAGCATCATCTCAACAACTGCGGGAACTACCCAAGGAGGTGGTAATGGAGGTAACATTGCCATCAACTCTCCATTTATTGTTGCTGCGGCTTCAGAAAATAACGATATTATGGCCAATGCTTTTAGTGGCAATGGTGGCAAAGTTAATATTACTGCTCGAAGAATCTTTGGACTAATACCACGTAGTCGTTCGGATCTAGAGAGACTATTGGCGACTAATGACCCCGATAAATTAAATCCGCGATCGCTCCCTACAAGTGATATCACTGCTATTTCCCAAGCCAATCCCTCATTCAGCGGGCAGGTAGTTATTAACACATCCGACGTAGAACCCAGTAGCGGACTGGTGAATTTGCCCACCAATTTAGTAGATGCTTCCCAACTCATTGCCCAAAACTGTAGGAATGGTGGAGAAGCAACAGCCAATCAACAAAGTGAATTTGTAGTCACTGGACGGGGAGGCTTACCACCTAACCCCATTGAGCCACTGAGCAGTGATGCCATCTGGCAAGATTTACAACCCCACGCTTTGCTTAATGAAAAGGTAAGTGGTTCCAAAGAAGAGGTAAATTTGGTTTCAGAAACACCAAGTGCGATCGTTGAAGCTCAAGGATGGGTGATTGCTGCTGATGGTAGTATTACCCTTGTAGCTCAAGCTCCTACTACTACCCCTCACAACTCCTCACTGACACCTGTTAATTGCCCTCTTGCTCAAAATTGATGTTGGACTCTCAGATGGCAAAAAAACAGCCGAGATTTTGGCGTAAAGCTTTAACTTTTGTGCTTTGTGTGCTGTTAGGGGTAAGTCTAACTCTAACGCTGGAATTGAGGCAAGTTATCGCTTCTTCTGTTCAACCTCTGGTTGCAGAAGAGAAAATTCCAGAAAAATCAAATTTAATTCAACAAGCTAGAGAACTGTACGAAGCACAACGATATGCTGAAGCTATAAATATTTGGCAGTTGGCACTCAAAGCAGAAAAGAATCCATCGTCTCAAGCTATGGTGCTAAATTATCTCTCCTTGGCTTACCAACAGTTGGGACAATGGCAGCAAGCAAATGAGACAATTAACTCTAGCTTGAATTTAATCCAAAACTCCCAACAAACAACACCACAAGCAAAACTCATCCTTGCCCAAGCACTCAACACTCAAGGAAGTTTGCAATTAGCTGAAGGTAAAACAGAACAAGCTCTTAATACTTGGCAACAGGCAACTACCATCTATACCGCAGCAGGCTATACACAAGGCAGAATCGGCAGTTTAATTAATCAAGCTCAAGCCCAACAAGCTCTAGGGCTTTATCTCCAAGCTCGTAAAACCCTGGCAGAAGTAGAACAAACACTAGAGAATCAACCAGACGAACAGTTAAAAACTACAGGGTTACGTAGCCTGGGTAACGTTTTCAAATCAGTGGGCGCTTTGGCTGATTCTCGCAGAGTTTTGCAACAAAGTTTGCAATTGCTACAGAATGGCGGGAGTAAATCACAACGAGAATTAAGTGCCACCTTACTCAGCCTGGGTAACACAGCTTATGCCCAAGACGATACAAATACAGCATTGGCATACTACGAACAGGCTGCAAATATTGTCTCTGCAAGCAGCATGACGCAGATTCAAGCGCAAATCAATCAAATTCAACTATTAATAGCAACTGGACAAACGAAAAAAGCTGAGAATCTCTCGCTACAACTCCAGTCAAAGTTTAGTAATCTATCTCCCAGTCGCTCAACAATTTACTCTCGCATCAACCTTGCCAAAAGTTTGATCAAGCTGGGAACAAAAGAAAATACTGCATCTGCTAAACTACTGGCGATCGCAATTCAAGAAGCTCAAAACTTAAGTGACCAACAAGCAGAGTCTTATGCTTTGGGTTATCTAGGTGGACTTTATGAACAAACCGAGCAATGGTCAAATGCTCAAGATTTAACCCAGCAGGCTTTGCAAATAGCTCAAGCCATTAATGCTCCACATATTGCTTATCAATGGCAATGGCAATTAGGACGCATTTTAAAAGCCCAAGGAGCAATTAAGCCAGCAACATCAGCTTATGAAGTCGCTTTTACAACATTAAAATCTCTGCGTAGCGATTTAGTGGCGATTAACAGTGACATTCAATTTTCCTTCCGTGAAGCTGTAGAGCCTGTGTATCGTGAATATGTACAATTACTGTTAAATCCGGGTGAAAGTGTAGAACCCAATCAGGAAGAACTAAAACAAGCTCGTCAGGTAATTGAATCGCTACAATTAGCAGAACTTGATAACTTCTTTCGTTCAGCTTGTCTACAAGGACAGATAGTATCGATTGAGCAAATTCAACAATCACAAGCAGCAGTAATTTATCCCATCATTCTCCCAGACCGACTAGAGGTAATTCTGAGTTTACCTCAGCAGGGGCTACGCCACTATGCTACGAAAATAAGTCAACCTGAACTAGAAGAAGTCACAGAGCAACTCAGAGAAAATTTAGAAAAGCCCTTTACAACTCCTGAGGGAAAATTATTATCTGCAAAAGTTTACGACTGGTTAATTCGCCCTGTGGAAGCAGAACTGGCTCAAAGTCAGGTGAAAACATTAGTTTTCGTTTTGGATGGTGCTTTGCGAAATGTGGCGATCGCAGCGTTGTATGATGGCGATCGCTATTTAATAGAAAAATACAGCATTGCACTTACGCCTGGATTAGAGCTATTAGGGCCGCGTCCTTTGCGCCAAACCAAGCTAAAAACTTTGGTCGCTGGACTGACAGAAGCACGACATGGGTTTAGTTCCTTACCAAATGTCAGCGACGAATTAAAAGCAATTGAATCGGAAGTCCCTAACGAAGTTCTCCTGAATCAGACATTTACTAGTTCAGGCTTGCGAAAACAGATTGACTCAGTGCCTTTTTCTGTAGTGCATCTGGCAACTCATGGTCAATTTAGTTCCAATGCTGATGAAACCTTTGTGTTGGCTTGGGATAAACCGATTAAACTCAATGAATTAAAAGATTTGCTTCGCAGCAGAGAGCAAACTACACCTGAACCAATTGAATTACTCGTTCTCAGTGCTTGCGAAACTGCTGATGGAGATAAACGCGCTGCTTTAGGACTGGCTGGGGTAGCAATTCAAGCAGGCGCACGCAGTACCTTAGCTTCTCTTTGGAGCTTGGATGATGAATCTAGCGCCCGCCTCATCGGTCAATTTTATAAAGAATTGGCAACAAAGCAAGTCACAAAAGCAGAAGCACTGCGCCAAGCCCAACTTTCTCTGTTAAAAGACCCAGATTATCGGCATCCCATACATTGGGCAGCTTATGTGCTACTGGGAAATTGGTTGTAAATAAGTTGCTAAAAAATTTTTTTGGGTTTGTTCTTAATTTGAGTGCATAAACCTCAAAAGTGAAACGTGTAACTCAGCAAGAAGTTCAAAGGCTAACACCAGACTTCTTTACACACACAACACGAGGTTTATAGTACACATGGGAACATATAACGGCGACAACAACAATAACACCTTCCTGGGAATTAATGGTGAATCTTGGATACTCAACGGACAAGGCGGTGATGACTACCTAGCCGGTGCAGAAAAAAATGATGTAATTAATGGTGGAACTGGCAACGACAATTTGCTTGGCGGTGCTGGTAACGATGTAATTGATGGTGGTGCTGGCAACGACAACTTGTATGGTAATGAGGGCGATGATACTTTAATTGATACAGATGGTTATGTCGATGGTGGTGCAGGTAATGACACACTAGTAGCCAACTACAGTCAGTTGAACAACGGTGCTGGTGTAGATGTAGGATTCAACGGACAAAATGCCATCTTCAGCCGCCTGACTGGTAACCCAGTACTTAATTACACTAGTATTGAGAAATTCAACGTTACAGGCTCACAATACGCAGATGTCCTGCGTGGTGCTGCTGGCAGCGATAGTCTGTATGGTGGTGGTGGTAACGATCAAATTGAGGGTGGTGCTGGCTTTGATTATCTTTATGGTGACGCTGGTGATGATACTGTAATCGATACAGATGGTTCTGTAGATGGTGGTGCAGGTGTTGATACGCTAGTAGCCAACTACAGCCAGTTGAATAATGGTGCTGGTATAGATGTAGGATATTTGGGGCAAAGTGTGATCTTCAGTCGCCTCACTGGTACTGGCGTACTTGGTTATAGCAATATTGAAAAATTCAAAATCACAGGCACACAATACGCAGATGTCCTGCGTGGTGGTGCTAACAGCGATAGTCTGTATGGTGGTGGTGGTAACGATCAAATTGAGGGTGGTGCTGGCTTTGATTATCTTTATGGTGAGGCTGGTGATGATACTGTAATTGATACAGATGGTTCTGTAGATGGTGGTGCAGGTGTTGATACGCTAGTAGCCAACTACAGCCAGTTGAATAATGGTGCTGGTATAGATGTAGGATATTTGGGGCAAAGTGTGATCTTCAGTCGCCTCACTGGTACTGGCGTACTTGGTTATAACAATATTGAAAAATTTAATATCATAGGCACACAATACGCAGATATCCTGCGTGGTGGTACTAACAGCGATAGTTTGTATGGTGGTGGTGGTAACGATCAAATTGAAGGTCGCGCTGGCAATGATTATCTTTATGGTGAAGCTGGTGATGATACTTTTATTGATTCAGATGGTTTTGTAGATGGTGGTGCAGGTGTTGATACGCTAATAGCCGACTACACTGATTTGAATAATGGTGCTGGTGTAGATGTGAGAGAAAATGGCATCTTCAGCCGCCTGAATAATAATGCACTACTCAGTCACACTGGTATTGAAAAATTTGACATCACAGGCACACAATATGCAGATATCCTGCGTGGTGGTGCTGGTAATGATTCCCTCAAAGGCGGTGCTGGCAATGATACCCTCAATGGCGATGCTGGCAATGATTCCCTCAAAGGC
Source organism: Desmonostoc muscorum LEGE 12446 (assembly GCF_015207005.2). Lineage (GTDB taxonomy): Bacteria > Cyanobacteriota > Cyanobacteriia > Cyanobacteriales > Nostocaceae > Nostoc > Nostoc muscorum. Next base: position 4,736,026 of record NZ_JADEXS020000001.1, on the reverse strand, counting down.
GGTACTGGCAATGATTTCATCAACGGTGGTAGTGGCTATGATATCGTTAACTATGAAGGAAATTATACAGACTATACAATCTCTTTCCTAAACAATGGCGATTTACAGGTGATTGATAATGTCACTGCCAATGGTAACGAAGGTATCGACATCCTCACTGGTGTAGAGTTCATTACTGCACAAGGCGGAAATTTTGCAGTCCTCACGGGTGGTGCAGGCAATGATGTGTTAACAGCATCGAACTCCTGGACTTTCCTGTTCGGTGGTGACGGAGCCGATAACCTAACTGGTGGAACTGGCTACGATAACCTTGTTGGCGGCAATGGTAATGATAGTTTAGTAGGCGGTGCTGGCAATGATAGTTTAATAGGTGGTGCTGGCAGCGATATTCTCACTGGTGGTGCTGGTGCAGATAAATTTGTGTTCAACTCGAACCTAGAAGGCTTAGATATCATCAAAGACTTCAGTAGGGTTGAAGGTGACAAAATTCAGATTTCTAAAGCTGGTTTTGGTGGTATCACTAACTTCAACAATTTCAGCTACAACGATGCTACTGGTGCTTTGTTATTCCAAGGAACTCAATTCGCCACCATTGAGAATAAACCTGCTGGTTTTGCAATTAGCACAGACATCCAGCTTGTATAAAAGTTTATATAAATTGGTTTGACAAGTTAATCATATCAATTACCAGCCCTTACTTCGGTGAAGGGCTGGTTTCTATATGCTGAAGTATAGAAGCCTGAGCTTAGCTAGCGATCGCCTTTGTCGTTGCCATGTAAAGTTATATGTGGTGCGATCGCTTCACAGTAACAGTACACCAGTTAAACTTTTACTACACCGCTTCCGACTTGACTGAAGCCACTCCCCATTCCCTACTTCCCACCGGGACACACTTGCTGTACCCTTGAAGGCAGTTGCCGGCATACTTGCTCAAATCCTTGAGGATTAATTTGCCACCAAGCAAATAATCCCAAACTTGTACCCCCTGCAAGCAATGCCAACACTCCCCCCAGCATTACCAAGCGTTTACGCAACTTAGGTTTTTCGATTAAAGTTGGTGCGATTTCTAGGGATGTAACTGGTTCCTCTGGAATCTCTAAATCTAGTAATGCTTGGGAACTTTCTGTAAAGGAAATTGGTTGTTCTTCTTGTTCCTGTAATTCTTCTTGTTCCTCTGGTTCTTCTATTTCTGCTTCTATAATTTCTACTGGCGGCGTGGGAGTAACAACTGCTAAATATTCTGGGGAAACACGGCAATAAGTGAGAACAACCGAAATATTATCACGCCCATTTTTCTCGTTTGCCAGATTAATCCAATTGCGGACAGCATCTTCAACTGTGACTTCACCCGTGAACACAGGTTTGGCATAATCTTGCCAAGATTGTTCTACCCAGTTGCGATCGCTTAAACCATCAGAACACAACAGCAATATACCATCTTCTTCCACAATGAAACGCTGAATCCTCAAACGCAAAGATTCTGCATCTCTTGTCCCCAAAGCTTGAGTTAGGGCAGTAGCATCTGGTCTTAAAAGTGCTTTTCGATACAAGCTTTTAGCGAAACGTACTTCCCGTGTCACTACATCATCATCTATTGTTAATAGCTGACAATAGTTAGGAGTAATCCAATAAGCACGACTATCGCCAACATTAGCTAAGTATAATTCATGGCCATTGTTTGATTGCCAACCAGAGATAGTCTGAATTCGTTGGGGAACTTGCACAGCCATGACAATAGTTGTCGCCATGCGTTCTCTACCTTGGCGTTTTTGCTCATTATTGCGGGCTGAAATCACATTATTCACCACCCGCAAGCTTGCTTCTAGTTGTTCTTGCAACAACTCTGGTGATACAAGTTGACTTTGTGCTGCAACCTCCGCTAACAAAACGCGAATTTGCAACTTCACAGACTCCACTGCTAACCGGCTAGCAACTTCACCGCCTTCATGTCCGCCAATACCATCGCAAACAATCGATAAGTGGGGTATCAAGCGATCGTCTAAGTCACTAAAAGCATTAGGATAACAACTATCTTCATTTTGCGTCATTACTAAGCCAACATCTGTGGAGCCTGCCACCTTGAGACTTAAAGGCAACTCTGCCGCAGATGCTAGTAGTAAATTATTGAGTTGAGTAACAATAACATCTAACTCTACCTCAGTTTCACACATCTGCTGGACTATATTCTGCAACCGTTTGGCTATGGATGTTTGTGCAGATGTTACCCAAGGCTGCCAACACTGTCCTAAATTTTGTAGAGACGTTTCATGAAACGTCTCTACAGTTTCATGAAACGTCTCTACCAGTTCCAAGAGTCGCACACACCAACCTTGGACTCTCAAATTATCTTGCACCAATAAACTGCGGGCAAGTCCCAATTCTGATAAAGGTGTCCAAAGTTGGAGAATTTGCCACAGCCAATAAACTTGTCGTACCGCCGTTGCTTGCTCCCACGCCTGGGCAATAGTTGGGTAAATATGCCCTGTTTCATCTATCGGCACATTTTCCAATAAGAGGATATCACCTGCATCCTCCTCAACGCGACGAGCAAACCCATAAGCCTGGGGTAAATGTAACCGTTCTTGATATAACCGTAAATAAGGAATTACTGCTTTTGGCAATTCCTCAGGTACATCTGGCGGTAGTCCTGGTTGAGTATCCAGCCAAACTTGGTGTCTAATTACCTCATATCTATTTGCTACCTTAGTGCCCGGTGTCACTTTGGCAGACAACGAGCCTACAGCCCAGAGATAGCGATGAACTAGGGGAGTTTGACAACTGGCACAAACAGCATTTTCCTCAGAATTAATGGGGTTATGACAGTTTGGATTTATACAATAAATTATCGGTTGAGTAAAAATCATAAAGGTATAAATTTAAGGAACAAATCAACTCATGAATTTCGGTTAAATTTAGCTGTCAACAACTTGAAGGCTAGAATAGACTGGACTTGTGTACCCCTGGCTACACCTTGTTACTGAAATTAATCAAAATTATTGGTAAAAAAACCAAATTTTGCTTTCCGTTAATAGCCTGCGTCTGGGTGTATCTAATCGTATAAATGCATTTACGTCAATGTAGAGTCTTAGGATAGCGCTATGCCAAGTTTTACTTTAATTTGGCTTCTTGCAGGAGCAGTTCTCTGTTTAATGGAACTGTTCTTACCATCGGCCTTCGTCGCCTTCATGATGGGAATTAGCGCTTTTGTCGTGGCGCTGCTGTCTGGAGTCGGTTTGACAAGTTTATGGTTGCAAATTGTGGTTTGGCTGTTACTTTCCACAACACTAATTCTGCTTTCCCGTCGCTTTTTGCAACCGCGACGACGCAAGTCAAAAATTCAAGATGCAGTCACAGCTGAAACCCTCACAGAAATCCCACCTGGTAAAACAGGGCGAGTGCTGTACGAGGGAAATTCTTGGCAAGCACGATGTGACGATGACAAGTTCAGCATAGCGCCCAATCAAAGAGTTTATGTCGTCAGGAGAGAAGGCACCACTTTAATTGTGATACCAGAAAATTTGTTGAGTTCTTAATTCTTGGAAGTGGGGAGTGGGGGGGAGCAATGCGATTTTGTGAGGTGGGGAGGCAGGGGGAGCAGGGGAAGTGAAGAGAAAATCTTAGTATTTTTTACGACCGTTATAGTCCTAAATACACTTATTTATTTCTCTCCCCCTGCCTCCCCTGCCTCCCCTGCCTCCCCTGCTCCCCCCACTCCCTACTCCCCACTCCCTCTTTCAAATTTAAAATCAGGAGATTCAAAATGGAACAGTTATTTTTACTAATCTTTTTAGCCCTTGGTGGTGGTGCCGTGGCAGGAACTGTGAAAGTCGTCAACCAAGGCAATGAAGCTTTGGTGGAAAGATTGGGTAGCTATAACAAAAAGCTAGAACCAGGTTTGAACTTTGTAATTCCTTTCCTAGATAAAATCGTTTATCAAGAAACCATCCGCGAAAAAGTCTTAGATATTCCTCCCCAAAAATGCATCACCCGCGACAACGTTGGCATTGAGGTAGATGCAGTGTTTTACTGGCGGATTGTAGATATGGAAAAAGCCTGGTATAAAGTAGAAAATCTCCAGTCAGCAATGGTAAACATGGTGCTGACTCAAATTCGCTCGGAAATGGGGCAATTAGAGTTAGATCAAACCTTTACTGCACGTTCCCAAATCAATGAACTTTTGTTAAGAGATTTGGACATTGCTACAGATCCTTGGGGGGTAAAAGTGACGCGGGTAGAACTGCGAGATATTATTCCTTCTCAAGCGGTGCGGGAATCAATGGAATTGCAAATGTCGGCAGAACGGCGCAGACGAGCAGCAATTCTGAATTCTGAGGGTGAACGCGAAGCTGCCGTCAATACTGCCAGAGGTAAAGCCGAGGCACAAATTTTAGATGCCGAAGCTCGTCAAAAAGCGACAATTCTGCAAGCAGAAGCGCAACAAAAAACCATTGTCTTGCAAGCCCAAGCTGAACGTCAGCAACAAGTTCTCAAAGCCCAAGCAACCGCTGAGGCAATGCAGATTATTACCAATACTCTCAAATCTGAAGCAAACGCACAACAAGCCTTGCAGTTTTTACTCGCCCAAAATTATCTAGAAATGGGTACAAAGATTGGCAGCAGCGACAGCAGCAAGGTGATGTTTATGGACCCGCGCAGTATTCCCGCGACTCTAGAAGGGATGCGTTCCATTGTTACGGACGCTACTAATGGAAACTCTAACCCCTTGTTTGGTGGGGAAATATCGACGGGGAATAATCGGCCTGGGTGAGGTGTGGGGAGTGGGGAGTGGGGAGTGGGAAGATGAGGGAGATGGGGAAAACAAGGGGACAAGGGGACAAGGAGAATAACTCCTAACTTAACAGTCAACAGGAGCCACTGCGGTCTTGGGGAAACCCCAAGTCGAGCAAGTGGCGTTTATCAGTCACCACTCACCACTCCCAACTCCCAACTCCCAACTCCTTTTACAAAGCCTGACATTGGCTACACAAGCCAAAAAACTCTAGGGTGTGGTAAAAAATTTTAAATTTATGGCTGGTTTCTAACTGGTCTTCTAGGTTATGGACGGGGCATTGATTAATTTGAATTGAGGTACCGCATTGCAAGCAGGTAAGGTGGTGTTTGTCTTGCTGCGCTAGGCTGTAAAGGGCTTCACCGTTAGCCAAATTCCGCATTTGTACCATGCCTTCGAGTTTTAAGGCTTCTAAGGAGCGGTAAACCGTGGCTAAACCCATACCTTGATTGGTGTTACGTAGTTCTACATAAATATCCTGGGCGGAAATGCCTTTTTTGATGGTTTTTAGCAGGTTCAAAATACGCTCTTGACTGCGGGTGCGTATGACTGTCATAGACAATTATTTAAATATGCCACTGTAATTTGAAGCTGTTGGACTGGCTAATTAATAAATTAACTTTAACTGCTTCGTAATCTTATTTTCACTCAGTTGGAACAGAAAGTTATAGTATAGCGATCGCAGCATTCAGCAAAAAGCCCGTGCAAAGGAAGTATCTAGCTAAAATTCACGTGACACTTCGTCCCTCAGTCTTAGACCCTGCTGGTGTGGCTGTACAATCCGGTCTCCAGCAAATGGGATACGATAACGTTGAGCAAGTGCGGATTGGTAAGTACATTGAACTTACCATCGTCTCGCCGGATGAAAAAAAAGCGCGTCAAGACCTCAATAACATCTGTGACCAAATGCTAGCAAATCCGGTGATTGAAAATTATCGCTTTGATTTAATTGAGGTCGAATCACAGACGGGGGTCTTTTAGGGAGTGGGGACTGGGGACTAGGGACTGGGTACTGGGGGTAGAGGAGCAGAGAAGAATAATTAATAATCAATGCTCAATGCCCAATGCCAAATACCCCCTTTACCATTTCCGATTCCCCATTTCCCAGTCCCCAATCACCAGTCCCCAGTCCCCAGTCCCCATTCCCCATTCCAATTGACAAATGACTAAATTCGGTGTTGTTGTTTTTCCGGGTTCTAATTGCGATCGCGATGTCGCCTATGTGACCAGAGACTTGTTGGGGCAACCGACTCGTATGGTTTGGCATCAAGATACAGACATTGCTGATTTGGATGTTGTTGTTATACCTGGTGGTTTTAGTTACGGGGATTATCTACGCTGTGGTGCCATCGCCCGGTTTTCGCCTGTGATGCAGCAGGTTGTGGAACACGCCCAAAAGGGGAAATTTGTCCTCGGTATTTGTAACGGTTTTCAGGTATTAACTGAAGCTGGTCTGTTGCCGGGGGTGTTGACCAAAAATCGAGATTTGCATTTTATTTGCGATCGCGTTTCTATAAAAGTTGAGCGTACCAATCTACCTTGGACGCAAGCTTATAAGGATGACGAAATTATCACTTTGCCCATTGCCCACGGCGAAGGACGATTCTACGCTGACGCAGCTACTCTCGCTGAAATTGAAGATAACGGACAAGTCTTGTTCCGCTATGCAGGAGAGAATCCCAATGGTTCATTGAATAATATTGCGGGGATTTGCGATCGCTCTGGCTTTGTTTTGGGAATGATGCCACACCCAGAAAGGGCGTCTGATGCGGTGTTGGGCAATAGCGATGGGTTAGGGTTGTTTCAGGGATTGTTAGAGAAGGTGGCGGCGTTGGTTTAACTTGTTGTGGGGTGGGCATCTTACCATTGGTGTCAACTTAACGTAAAACCCTTGTGAAGACGTGATATTGAGTTCATTCACTTACGGTTACTCACGGCGTCACCCCACCCCGGTTTTGTCTAAAGCCAAAACCGCCCCTCCCCTTAGTAAGGGGAGGGGTTGGGGGTGGGGTAAAGCGTATGTGGAACAAGCGTTTAAGCTTAAGTTGACACCAATGGCATGTTACCCACCATATAAACTGCGCGGGCGAAACGCCCACCCCACAAGAGTTTGATTTCATCAGATTTAGGACTTACACAAGAACTCTCTGAAACTCTCATTCCTCCCTGTCGCGCCAGTTGCTACCCGGTTGGGGACTTCCAAATAAAAAAATAATCAATCCCTTGGGTGAGCAGGGGGAGCAGGGGAGGCAGGGGAGGCAGGGGGAGAAGAAATTGCATACTAGTGTTGTATGCAGGAATTGATTAATTTAATTCTTGGATGTCCCTTGGGGGTGGGGTGTTAGAGACTTTTGCAAGAGGTCTAATCTCTTACATAGCAAAATATCATAATCAGTAACTAGAATTTTTATCTAATTAGAAATTCTACTTAGTTTTGATTTTTAAAATATCTATTGTGAGTCTATGGCAGCTTCTGGAAGCTTCTATTTAGTTGCCATAATTTTAACATTTTTAACGATAATAGTTCAAGATTTTATATGAATTTATTGGGTAAATCCTTGTCCTAGTACTGAAAGTAACTGTTTGTTTATAGTTCCCATGTTACTTGTAGATTAACCGCTTCACTGCAAGTGAAACCAGAAAAATGAATCTCAACTCGCAGACTTTTAACTCAACCCGTAAACCTAAAACTTTTAATAATCCAGAGCGTTTTATTGAAGGATGGTATTGGGTAATACCCTCTCAAAATCTGCGGGTAGGTGAAGTAAAACCTGTCACGATTTTGGGCAGAGAACTAGTGATTTACCGTGGGAAAGATAAAAGAGTAGTTACTTTTGATGCCTACTGTCCACATATGGGCGCTCATCTTGCTGAAGGCAAAGTTGAGGGGAATGCACTACGTTGTTTTTTCCACCACTGGAAGTTTGATGGTGAAGGGATGTGTATTGATATCCCGTGTTTAGATACGCCGCTTTCTTTGAAGTTACAATCTTGGCCAACTGCTGAGAAGTACGGGATGATTTGGGTTTGGACTGGAGAAATACCACAACAACCTCTACCTTTTGTTCCAGAGTTAGAACACAAAGAGTGTGATATTGCCATCCATTCTCACTTTTTAATGAATTGTCACCCTCATGTGGTGATGATTAATGCGATCGATGCTCAGCACGTAAATACAGTTCACAAACTGCCTGTAGAAGTTTTCTTTGAAAGACAGCAACTCAACGAAAATGCGATTATCTTCACCAACACTGCACCCATCAAAGAAAATTCATTTTTCATCAAGCTCATCCGTCTTTTCTACAAAAATACCATCACTTACAGTATTTGTTATTGGTACGGTACCATTAATATTGTGACAGTTGGTCCTGATTTCCTCCATGTCCACATGATGTTTGCTACGCGCCTTCATGAAGGGGGAAAAGCTGAAGGCCAAATTGTGTTGATGGTTAAAAAACGTAAGGGAATTTTTGGTTGGTTATCCAATCGAGTTGTGCTGTGGTTGACTAAGATTGCAGGTAAGTACTTTCTCATGGGTGACATCAAAGTTGTCCAAACTATTCAGTTTGATTTGAAAACCCCAATTAAGGCAGATCAGTCAATTATGCAGTTCATCAATCATGTTGAAAAACAGCAGTCTCGAATGTGGGGGACTTGGGAAGAAGCGCGATCGCGCGATGATGAAAGCAAGGCTAAGCGCGAACGATGGCGGGATAGCATGAGTAATGACTAAATATCAGGAGTCAGAATGGGCTACGCCCCGCTGCGCTAACAGGAGTCAGAATTCAGAAGTAAAAAAAGCTTTGTATCTGGTTTTCAGGATGATGTATCTCACTTCATTTAGTTGCAACTTGCTGTAATCACTAAATAAAAGTTAAAAGTTGAAACAAATTACTTTTAACTTTTAATTTATTTTTGACAGGACTACGATATAAATAAAAAGAAGTGGCAAAGCCACTTCCTAATTCCCAGGTAGAACCTAAGTCATGAGTATAACGACTACAAAAAATTGAAATAGTATAAACAAACACCAATTTGCTGAATATCTCTGTTTTTCTAGTTTTCTAGGTTAGGAAATTCTGATTTCCATCAGGCAAATAACACTATATTTAATCAGTCTCATGATTCCAATGCAGACTCAATTTGATCTAGTTCATTGCTAAGATTTGCTAATTTTGCCTCTTCATCAAGAAGGTGCTGTTCTAATTGAAACTTAACTGCTGTACCAGCTTCAATTGCTAAATTTGCACGCATGTGCTTTATTTTCTGGCTGCGCCTGTCCCATTCTGGCTGAAGTATATCTAGTCTCTGCTGTAGTCGCCGCCGTTGTCCAGTAGTTAAACTAGTACGAAGTTTGCACGTTGGGGTATTGCATTTGATGAAGCTAAACTTCAAAGCTTCAGGAGGTGATTTGTATTGGTGGATAGGCGGCGCGATCGCCACTTGGTAGCCTCAATATTAAAATGAATTTGACGCCTGTCGCTTCAAGAAAAACTCACAGGCGTCAGTATTATCTATTCGATTAGCTTACGAATTGTCGTCAGTTTACCAACTATCCATCCCGCAGATACAACTACTCTGTATCTATTAAATATTGATGCTTTGAGGAATATTGGTAGGGAGCAAAAACTCGTAAGGTATTATCCTATCACCCTTACTATTACTATTTCTCTGGTTAATCTGTTGCTGAATATCTTTGAGGTTTATCTGGAATTTCTCCAAAGGCGATGTTACATTTGGATCTGTAAAAGCTGATGGGGAATAATTGCCTAAATTGGTGTAGTAGATAGAGCCAAGTAAATAAAGTAAATTGATCTGATTTAGTGCTTGCTCTAGCGGCGGTAGTCCCTTGATGAAATTCTCTGGTTGCTGGGAATCTATAGGTACAGATAAATAACGAGCTAAAGGAAATCCTGGTGTATACATCATCAGTTCCTTTTGCGGAAAATTAACAGCAGCGTGTTGAGCGCTAGCCGTAAAAATAATTGTTGAGACAGCTTTCACTAAATAATCTAGTGTTTTAATATGCCCTTGTTCATCTTCACCAAAATTTTGTAAGCGGCCTCCTTCATGGGAAATCAATGTAGATGCCCAAGTCTGTAAAGATTGATCGTTAAGAACTGATGAATCACTGCTGTAGTAGAGACTAAAATATTCCTTAACCCAACTTTCAATAGCCCCCCAAATCAGTAATCCGTCATCTCTATAAGGGTAAATAGGTAGTTTGCTAGTATCGTCAACACCCCGATTTATTAAAGTATCAGGAAAGGCAATATCATTAAAGTTAAATAGGTAGCTTTGCGCTCCATTAGCAGCTAGAGTTTGGTCACTGCCAATAGTGCTAGCTAGCAGCTCATCTACACCACCCCCTGGGGCGATTAAGGTTGTATGAGCGCCATAATTAATCAGTACAGTACCCTCAAGATGAGGTTTTAGCAGGTTCCTTAGATTGTGGTTGTCAGGCAATAGATTAGTTGCCACAACAAAAGGCTCAACCACCAAGTGAGTACGGCCTAAGTGACTGACTAACTCGTGATAGTTGCTATCTGCCATTTGGACAATATTCTTGGCAGTCATCCACGTATCTGCATCAGTATCAGTAACTAAGGGTGTAAATAAAATCCAATCATTACTAATTGAAGTCTGCTGATAACTAATTGCGACTGGGAATAAAGAGCGAACTCCATAGCTACTTGGTGGTACTGCAAATAGTGCTAAAGGAGCAGAAATATACTTTTGTTTTTCAGGGAAAGTGCCATTTGCCAAGGTATCTAACACAGTATAGTCTGCTAAATAAATTCGACCCTCAGCTAGGGCGTTATTTAGAGTATCTGAAACTCCATATAAGTTAGCAACATTAGAGTATTTTTCTTGAGTAATTGGTAAACGCAAATCTAGTTGTGCTAGCTGCTGTAGCATAACTGGGTTGGGACCAGCCACCTGCATATAAGCAAAATATTTATCTTCTTGAAAGTGATAAGAAATATCCGGTTTGGCTATAACTTGAAATTGGTTGTTGTAACTTTCCAGGCTAGGAGAATCAGAAGCAGACTTTGAACTGGGGATTTGATACTTAGCTAGTTCTGCTAACTTAGCCGTGGATTTAATTATTTCCTTAAGATTTTGAATTTTAGGTTCTTCACTTAAGTCTTCTAAATTCGGGGTAACCCTTTCTGGATTTTGAATTAATAATTGATCTATCTGTTTCTCAATTTCTTGAAATTCCGCCTCAATTGAAAGGTGAGTAATGCTTTCTGGTTGTTTCGCAAATCTAGCAAGTACAAGTTGCTCATCAACTTTCTGATATTGATTAATTTCTTCTAAACTGGATTTGAGTTTCAAAAGAATAGCGCTTAATTCTTCTTGAGATTCTGGCTTGTTTATTTCGTTACCAATGGCATCCAAGGAAACGGCAATTATTGATTTCAAGAAATCAGGTTGGTTAATTAAAAACTTGTTTAATTGAGTAACAACTAATCTGATTACTACTGCAATTACCCATTTGAGGTTGGGAAGTTCTTCTTTAGGAAGAAGAGGTATAGTAATACTTCCAATTGTGAATTGAGGTACATTTGTTATGGCTAAAGGATCTAGATAAGTGTAGTTGTATTTATATGTAAAACCTTTCAATGCGGCTTCACGTAATTTCAGAAGTGAGTATAAAAGTTTAAGCAAATCTACTAGATCTAAGATTATACTTTTCTGATTTAAGGTAGATGAAGAATCTTCAGTCTGAATCTGTGACATGATTTTCCTGTTTGTTAATTTACCGAAATTTGTGGCTATTTTAGTGTTGAAAATAGGACTCACCCATTGACAGAGAAGCCAAACTACCAGGTATGCTTTTCAAGGCTTTTAGCTAGATTTTTCAACTCCCTTTTTGGGACGCTGGGTTGGGCTACGCCTACGCAACTAACAAAGAATAGTTTTTACATAGCAATTGTACTGCTATTAGCAGCATATTGATAGCGCTGCAAGTAGAATTTCATTGACGATCGCCAGAATGTCGATGCAGCAATCAGGGCGATCGCGTTTTGTTTCAATAGCCAAAACACCATTCCGAGGCTAGATGTAACTTATGTAGTTTCTTCTAAGAGTAATTTACCAGTTACAGACGTAGTATAAAAATCTGGTTTAGACAGTCCGCTGTTGCCTAATACCATTTCACTTTAAAGTTGATACAGATACCTTGGTAGGGGCGCACAGCTGTGCGCCCCTACGGTAAATCTACATGTATCAAGATTTTCGTGAAATGGTATAACTCAGCAAATTAGATGTTTAGCAGCCGATTATTGCTCACTAGGATTCAATACAACGATAATTTCTGTAAGCCTTACTTCCAGTGGTTTCCAGTGCTGATTGCTGGAGGAAAAAGTACCATCCCCTAACACTGCTTGGTAGTCATTGGGAAACTTTTCGTAAGCATTGGGAGCAGCGTCTACTCGTAAAATGAGTTTGCCTTGATAGCGGGATAATTTACTACTATCCAACAAAATTGTACCGCCGTAGTCCCAGCCTAATCCATAGAGTTTAAAGTTACCTAGTTTTTTGCGTAACTCGCTCAAAGAGGTTCCAACACCGATACCTTCGCGGGTTTTCCAAGCTGAACCAAGGTTACGCACATCTAGAGGTTTGGTACGAGTATTATCACTCCAGACTATCAAGAGCGATCGCCCCTGACTTAACTTTAATTGAGTAGCGGCAAAACTACCGATTCCTTCAGCACCGGAAATGGTTTTATCAACGAGACGAGACGCGCCAAACAACTTGACTAAATCTTGTTTGGTGGTTGTGCGTGTTATCGGCCCGACTCTTTCGCCGGGAACAATTAAGGTGTCTGTTAATGGTTGCGATTTAGCAATAGTAACTGGATGATTGATTTTCTGGGGTAGTGCAATTGCTTCTTTTGCTGAGTAAGTTAGCAGCAAAGCTAGCGCAGCTGTAGCGATAGTTTTTATATGTGAGTTCACGGTATACCTCGAAAGAATACGATTGGGAATACTGACTTCAATTATTACTTTTCAGTTTTAACTTCTACAATTTCCCAATTACGGATTCCCGATTTACTCAAAATTTTATTTCATTGCTCTAGTGGCGTTGAGAATTGCCAGCATTGCTACTCCGACATCTGCAAACACAGCTTCCCACATTGTCGCTACACCCAAAATACCCAATCCAATAAATACACCTTTAATCGCTAAAGCAAACCCAATATTTTGCCAAACAATTTGGCGAGTTTTTCTAGCAATTTGTATTGCTTCTGCGACTTTTGACGGTGCATCTGTCATAATCACAATATCGGCAGTTTCTATGGCTGCATCTGAACCTAAGCCGCCCATTGCTATGCCAACATCTGCTCTAGCAATTACTGGCGCATCATTAATGCCATCTCCAATGAAAGCTACTTTACTATGTTTGTCGGCGGTGCTGAGTAACTTCTCAATGGCATTAACTTTTTCTTCTGGTAATAACTCCGCTTCGTAAATATCTATGCCAAGTTGTTGAGCAATTCGAGAGGCAATCGCCTGATTATCTCCTGTCAACATTACTGTTTTCATACCCATTTTTTTGAGTGTTTGAATAGCTTGTCTCGCATCTTCTTTCACTTCATCAGCAATGACTATATAACCAGCGTAAATATTATCCACTGCTAAATGAATAACTGTTCCTTCTACTAAGCAAGTATCATGATAAATGTGTTCTTTATGTAGTAGGCGATCGCTTCCCGCTATCACTACCTTATTTTCAACTTTCGCTCTAATTCCATAACCTGCTATTTCTTCATAATCTCTCACATCAGATGCATCGATTTTGTCACCGTAAGCATTGCAGATAGATTGGGCAATGGGATGATTTGAATGTGATTCAACTTTGGCAGCTAATTCTAGTAATTCTTTTTCAATAAAGCCATTATATGCTACTATTTCTGATACTTGAAATACTCCTTTAGTTAAAGTTCCAGTTTTATCAAAAACAACGGTTTTGACTATATTTAGAGTATCTAAAAACGTAGAGCCTTTTACTAAAATACCGCGTTTAGCTGCACCTCCCACACCTCCAAAATAACCTAATGGAATACTGATAACTAGTCCACAGGGACAGGAAATAACTAATAAAACTAAGGCTCGATAAATCCATTCTGAAGAAGTTGCGCCAGAAATGAATAAAGGAGGTAACAGGGCAACTGCTAGAGATGTAAAAACTACTATTGGCGTGTAATATCTAGCAAACTTAGTAATAAATTTCTCTGTTTCTGCTTTTTTGCTTTTGGCATTTTGCACCAAGTCTAAAATCTTGGCAATGGAAGATTCATCAAAAAGCTTTGTGACTTTAATGCTGAGAACACCGATTTTATTGATTGTCCCAGCCAAAACTGTTTCTCCCAGCTTCACGGTTCGCGGCACAGATTCGCCAGTTAATGCAGATGTATCAACTTGGGAATTCCCTTCGATAATTTCACCATCTAAGGGAATCTTCTCTCCAGGTTTGACGATAATAATATCTCCAATATTTACTGTGTCTGGCGATACTTTTTTAAGTCCTTGTTCTGTCTGGATATTTGCATAATCTGGGCGGATTTCTAATAAAGCTTTGATGGAATTACGAGAACGACTGACGGCAACATCTTGGAACAATTCGCCAATTTTATAAAATAACATAACTCCGACAGCTTCGGGTAATTTATGAATTGCGATCGCCCCTAGTGTCGCTACTGTCATCAAAAATGTTTCATCAAATATTCTGCCTCTAAGTATATTGCGTCCCGCAGTTTTTAAAACACTCCATCCACTTAATAAATAAGCAGGAATAAAAACCAAATATTCACCTATTGAGTAGAGTGTGTTATGCAACTGGTATTCAAAAATTACACCAGGTGCATACAAACTGAAAATCACTATTAAAGGAAATACCTCATTTTTGAGATTGAATTCTTCACCGTGATTATGATTGTGGTCATGGTTATGATTCTCATCATGATGATGGTTATGATTCTCGTCATGATCGTGTTCACAGTGGCCACAACCTGAAGATTCTGAATGTAATTTTGGCTTCATTTTTGTTGAAACTGCTAAGTTATTTGATATGGAACCTTTCTTTAAAGGTAATGAAAAAAATCAGTTTTTACAAGTTAATATTTTAAGAAAGATAATCGATATCAATAAGTAAGAATTCAGAAGGTTTAATGTTGAATGTTTCGATTAATTTTTAGCGATTACTAAGATTTATAAAGTCAAAGATTTTCATTTGATAACAAGTATCAATCCCAATCTAGTTGATACCTATGGATGAGGAGGATGGGGAGCAGAGGGAGAGAAGAGGACAAGGCGGCAAGGAGAATAATTTTTACTCTTAGAGGTTGTTTGAAAAGTGGTATGTTGTGATTTTAATCGAATTATTACCCCCCTTAATCCCCCCTTATAAAGCAGGGCTGTTTCATTCCATTTCAAACAGGATTTGTCAAGATGGTTAGCGAGAAAATTGTAAGTAAGGGTGACGATGAGATGAACATTTAAACATTGAAATATCAGTAAAATAGTTCATTTTCTGGGCACGCTGGTAACAAAATAACTAATTTTTAATTGCTAGAACCCTTGATTTTTAAAGCTCTTTGGGGAATGAAACAGCCCTGCCCTTATAAAGGGGGGAAATAATAAAATCCGGTTCCCTCACCTTATGAAGGGGAGGGTTAGGGTGGGGTAAAAAAATATTTTATACATCAATCATGACTTTTAAAACATCCTCTTAATCAACAGTCAACACTCCCATTGCCCTAGAAGTTTAAAATATCTAATGATTCTTCTACTTCTAATTCTAATATTCTTTCTTTTGTATCTTTGAGAGCTTCTAGTTTTCCTTCTTTGCGATAGATATCTGCGGCTTTTTGAAAATCTTCAATTGCGCCCTGTTTATCTGCCATTTCTAAGCGAATATTGCCACGATTATAATAAGCATCAGCATAATTATAATTAATCTGGATTGCTTGAGTATAATCTTCAAATGCTCCTGTAAAATCTCCTAAATCGGAACGAGCATTACCACGGTTGTAATAAGCATCTATATAATTAGGATTAATCTCTATCGCCTTGGTATAATCTTCAATTGCCCCCTGAAAATCTCCTAAATCAGAACGAGCATTACCACGATTTTTATAAGCTAGGGCATCTTGGGGATTAATTTTGATTGCTTGGGAAAATACTGGTGGAGTTCCTAGTAAATAACGGGCAATACCACGATTTTTATAAGCATCAGCATAATCGGGATTAATTTTAATAGCTTGGGTATAATCTTCAATTGCTCCCTGGTTATCTCCTATATGAGAACGAGCTTCAGCGCGATTTTTATAAGCTACGGCAAGGTTAGGATTAATTCTAATAGCTTGGGTATAATCATTAATTGCTTCTTCTAATCGTCCTATTTGATATAAAGCTAAACCTCGTTTATTGTAAGATTTAGCATCATGAATATTTATCTGGATTGCCTGAGAATAATCTGCGATCGCTGCGTCATAATTTCCTAGTTGATACTGAGCTAAACCTCGTTTATAATACAAATCAGCATCACTACTGTTAATTTCTAAAACTTGATTATAGCTAGCTATTGCATTTGTATATTCTCCTTTTTGGAAACATTCATCACCTAATTTTAGGTAAAGCAAATTTAAATCTTCGTCAGTAGAATGCAAATAACTCTCTACATGAGGTTGAAAAGAAGATTTCAGCAGATGATTATTAGCAAGCTTAGGTGGTGTTTCTTGTTTTGGGAGATATTTGTCAATCGGTGGTTGTTGGGTAAAATAATTCTGATTTCCAGAAGATTGTAACTGTTCTAAATAGCAAAATAAACCACCACCATAAAGTAATTGGTCTATCCCAAATGAAATTTTACCAGTCTTTAACTTAATCATTCTGGTTGGGAGAAAGCCAGCTAAAAAAAGGTGATACTCAGATTGAGCCTCGCTCACATCTTCTTGAATTAAAATGCAAACTACAACTGCATTTTTTTCAACTTCTTCAGAACTAATTGACCATCTAACTCTGTCAATACTACCGTGACGAGATTTAACTTCAATACCAATAGACGGGTCAGAAGTCAAGGTAAAATCTATTTTACCATCACCGCCGAATCGCTTTTCATAATCGACTTCGGTAATAAAATCAGCTAAACGTTCCTTGACAACTTCCTCACCGAGTTTCCCCTTGAGATAACTGATGAAAACATCACGAACTGGCAAAACACGCTTATATTTTTCAGCCATCTGCCAGCAAAATTCCCGTAGCGTCTTTAACCTCTCTCCAGAAATTATAGTTAATTCACTATATTGACCTTCTGTTTCACAATGAAGCAGACAACCAGATGCTAACCTTTTGATAAAATCAGACTGTAGCGATCGCAGTAGCGTAATCCAGTCCATTTATGTTTCTGCGAATCTTTTGATGAGATTATTCTATTAAAATATTCATTCGGCGTAAACCTTTCAATTAGTTTGGGTGATATTCGCAAAAATTGCTTAACTCTATATATTAAATCTTAATTGGAATTAATACAATGAAGTTTGCAAAAAGCGAGTGTATTACGACTTAGTAGGCTGTCGCCAGATGTCACTGATTTTTACAGTTTAATCTGAGTACTAAATTATTGATAGATTTGCTGGAGTTCTAAGGTATTCACAGTTTTGAGACTTGTAAGAATAGCGCTTAATATCTCTAAGTTCTGTATTAGCTACAGGAAAGAAAAATTCAATGCATTCCTAAAAGTAGGTTTCTATAGCTTCTTTCCAAGGGCTATCGTATTCGTCGTTGGACATTGGCGTGATTTACATCAGTTTTCCTGCGGACATATCTGATTATGCCAGAGTTTTGAAGAGTTGGGGGAAGGGTGCGATCGCTTTTAGAAGGAATGTAATCGGGCATTAGCCCCATAGTTTAATAATCCCCTGATTTTAACATTGCTGAATATAAACAAATAAAATCAAGCTGTCCTAGTTAGTGGTAGTGCTTTGCCGATAGCAAATGAATACCATTGAGTTTAACAAGCAACTTAATATAACTAGATAGCTGTAGCTAAAGGTTGTCGAAATGGCTCAATACTCTCTACAGAAACTCGAAAAACGTGTCAAAGAAATTATATCTTCTATTAAAAATGAGAATAACCTCTCTAACAAGTTAAAAGAAGATATTATACAACTTCTGAATTCTTTTTTAAAGAATGCGAATAATGCAGAGAAAATTATACATAGCTATAAACAATCAGTTGACCAATCTTTAAACAGCAGGAAAGAACCACCTTTCTCTTGGAATTTAGAAAATTGCAGTAAACAAAAAAAGGAGGTTAACTTCCATAAAGACCTCGAACAATACCTGGAATTAATCGGATACTGTGTTTTTTGTGAGAACTTTGATCTACTTGATACTTGGGGAATTCAACAACCTTTTAAACCAGGCTTTCGTCTAGCTAAATCTATTGATTGTTATTTACAACAATTTCATATATGGAAAAATAACCCTCAGGTCTTTGCTGAGCACGGAATTTCTTTTTCTGAGGTAGAGCCTTATATTAAGCAACTTATACATAAGTTTGAAGAGAAGAAGATAAACGTAATATAGAGCGCTATGAGGTTTATTGAATTTCGCTATGGCTTATTATCTTGTATTCTCTTGAAGTCTTCTAAAATATTCTTACGTGTATCAGGATTATTTAGAGATTCTGCACTTTGTATTCTCTCCGTAAATTTTTTCTCATAGTCTCTTAAAGCTTCTAGGGAAGCTTTAAGGATTGAGTACTCTTTTATCTCTTCTTGAGACTTATCTTTTTTAGATTCTAGATCATCAATTCGTTCTTTTAAATTTTTAATATCTCCTTCCGCTTTCATTGTATACCTAAAAATTAGGTAGTCTAGATTTTTCATAATTTTTTACCTAGCTATGTTTATGATATCCCTAATTAATTTAAGAGATATTGTCATTATCCTATAGTTATTTTCTCAATAATTTGTTCTAAGTCAGAAATTTTTCTGTGTTTATGCTCAGGAATCTTTTCTCGAAGCATTTTATTAAGCTTTACTGCTTGTTCAGGATTCAATTCGGGAACACTATTTGATAAATTATTTTCTTCTTCTAATTTTTTTAGTATATCATAAATTTCTTTTACAGATCTAAATTCGTATTCTAGAAGTGTTTCTGGGCTATCATCTTTTTCAAGTTTTTCTAGCTCTCCTAATATACCGATTGCTCTAAGATGTTGATAAAGCGCTGCTATAATATAATATGGTTTTTCTCCAGGTTTATAATCAAGTTGTTCCGCAGCTATAACTGCTAATTCAAATTCGATCCATTTTCCATTTATTTGTATTACTTCAATATTCTGTTCCAATTCTTTTATTCTTTTATTTAGTTTTTCCGTCACTTCTGCCTCCAGTTCTTTCTTAAGCAGTGGCTTGAGTTTTTGTTTGATCTTTTCCTCTAATTCTTGCCTAATTTCATTTTTATCTTTAGCATTAAGAAAAGATTCTTTGAAAGCATTATATCCTGCAAATGCAATAATTACTGTTAATAAAAAGTTGAGAGTACCTTGCCCATTTGTAATGAAGTTCTGTTGTTGATTGTCTATTATTTCTATTTGTTTACCCAGTTCCTCAGATTTGCCATTTATCTTTTCCTCCATTTTCTTTTCCAAAGCTTCGAGTTGGACATTTAAGGTTCCTTGCTGTCCTTTTGAACTTGAATTGTTAGGTTTTTGCTTTTCCTGCACTGGATTATTAGCGACTGGATATGCTTCTTTATGAGCATTGACAATAGAAATAATAGAGAGCAACGCAAAATAAACAGACAGGATTAAACCTGGCAGGCAAATACTAAACAATGCCATACGTTGCAAATTACCATATTCCTTATTGTGTTCATCATTAGATTGTGTCATGGTATTGTTTTGCTTGCTAAGCTAATAGTTTTTGGTGTTGACATGGAAATCTTAAAATACAGTATCTGTAGTTGCTTTTGCGACTGCAAGCAGTGTCAGATATTTCATCTCAAGGTACTAAATTTATCTGCGTAAGCTTCTTCAGCAGTTCCTGTTCCTCAATCTTTGCTTCACGAATACGCTCAATCATGTAACTGGCTGTATTCTTATTAACCCTAATTTCTTTGGCAAGCTGACGCACACTAATACCCCCTGGAGAATTTAGCACAAGGTGAATCGCTACAAACCACTTTTGTAATTCTACATGAGTCTTGTGAAAAAGTGTACCCACTGTAACACTGTATGAAGTAAAGCATTCATTACAGTGATATCTACGCTCATTCTTATATGCAGTAGCGTTGGTTGATTCACAATATGGACACTTTGGCTTTCCATTCCAACGAATTTGCTCAAGTAGCACAACGCATTCTTCGTGATTTCTTGACATTGTTATTCTCAGATCTCTGAGAATAACAATGTCAAAAATTACTCTTTTCTGTGACAACAGTATGTATTACATGCCAAAGAAAAACTCCAGGGCAATTAATCTTTTTGATACTCTATACTTAGTTAATTTCAATATTTATAGATTCTTTTGTTACCTTACACCCTTCTCCTGCAACAGTGCATCCGCCCAAGCTGCATCTGTTTCTGATAATGCTGGTACTGGCTGTTGACTGTAATCTATTACTAAATCATAGCTGGCGCGGTCATAAATCCCAGCTAACAAACTCTGCAAATCTACCAAAGGTTCAGTATCACCAGTTCGCAATGGTAAGGGAAAAGATGGAATTACATCTGGCAAATTAAAAGCATATAAATCAGATTGGGGACGATTTTCTGCGCGACTAACCAAAATTCGATAATCATTTTGCGTACCATCGCCAAAAACTAGCATTGGTTCCCCAGCACGTAATAAATCAATTTCCACCAAATTTGTTAAGCTTCCCAAGACTCTCTTTCGCTTAGTTTCGTATGCGTCGCGTCCCTCTCCTGGGCGTTTATTTTTTGGTGAGAGAAGTTCAATTGCTGTCACTACTTCTTTTGTTCCTACCTTTCGCACTTCTAAATATCTTTCTTTGACTGTCTCAGGTATAGGAACTGTCACTGTTTTAGGTTGAACCACAGGTGCAGCTACGGCTATATTCGGTATTTTAGGATTTATTACTGTCTGTGAATTTTTGATTATGACATCAGGAATACCAACCAAAAGTCTATCATCACTAATAGTTTGATAAATTCGTTCTTCAATAGCGACAAAATATTTAGGACGCAGTTGAGGAGATAATGAGTCTGCGATCGCTACTATTAGTCTCCCATGTACTCCTGGCCATAATGCAGGATCTTCTAAATACGGGTTCATTCCTGGAAATGGAGAAGGCATAAGCAGTTTAAAATTCTAAATTGTCGCGTTCCAATGCTGGCAATTATTCTAGAAACGCTTATTAGAATTATCACTTATGCCTCACCTGTTCGTGGTACTCAGATATGGAACTTTAAGAACAACTAGTAAGGGCTGCACCACATTGATCTTCCCTTTTCAACCAACCCTTAATACCTTGATATTCTACCTGCGCCCAATCTCCGTGACAGCCTAACAATTTGACTGACGTACTAGCAGGAATTCTTCCCACTTTTTGGCTTTGTTCATTGCTATTAGCATAAACATCCACGCCATCACTACCGTAGCCCTGAGTTGATAAACCTAAGTTTGGCACAAATACCCATCCAGTTCCTTTAAAACCACTACTAGCATTAGTAATCTGCACCCAATTTTTAGCAGCAGCAACAATCTGAACTGTTTCATTAATGGGTATTTGCCCTAAAATTCTGTTTTTCGTACTTCCGCCACTCCGCACATTTAAACCTTGCGGATCTGTATCAGTAACGTAGGCAAAAACATCACACTTTTGGAGATTAGTTGATTCCGCTAAAGCTATTTGACTAGCTATGTCACTGAGCATTACACTAATACAACTGAATGCCAATGCGATCGCTAATTTATTCGCCGATTTTTTCACTTTTGTGGTCATAATTTCTCCAATCTGCTGGCATCAGTACTCAAAGCTGGAGTTGTATTCCTATCTCAATCGTAACCATTATTAAAATTGATTTGAGGACTGTAATAACTCTTGATTTTACAAAATTTAGTCATGCGATCGCCGATGAAGGCAACACAACCACATGATTGAGTATTAACATGTCAGTATATGGTATCGTTAACCGCAATACTGACTTTAAAAAGTGATTAAGATTGATTAAACTTGTATGAATACCAAGATACAGTCAATATCAAATGACATAGGCAAAGAGATTATTAATATAAATAATATCACTGTCTTAGAATTAGACAAGGAAGAAATTATTAATCTATTTAAATCCTATGGAATCTTAATTTTTAGAGGATTTATGGCTGATGCTGAAATTTTTAAAGAATTTACTAATTCATTGAGTACAGATTTTATAAACTATGCTGGCGGTACATTCAATAGAAGAGTAATTAATGGAGATATAGGACTCATATTTAATTTCTGAAAAAAATCCGTACACTTACAAAGTACTTTTTCCTACTCCCTACTCCCTACTCCCCACTCCCAGCATACGCAGATAATTTCAAAAATCAAAACCGATTCCTATAAAACTCTTTTAAGTGTAAATGATTTTAATTCTGAAATTAAGTTGCACGGAGAAATCTATTATCAGCAGAATATCCCTTTGATGCTGTGGTTTTTCTGTGCTAATCCGCCGTTAAAAGATGCTAAAAAACCGCCAACGCGGGTTGGAAATTCCTCAAGTCCGTCTGTACGCAACACTGATCGGTTAAGGTAAGAGACGCGATTTATCGCGTCTTTGCGATCTAGAATTTTGATCAAAAAACCTTAACCGAACCGTATTGCGCCTGCACAGGCTTAGTTTATCTAACCGGGATTTATAATCGCAGAGTATATGGCGATTCTCATTTGAATGAGGTACATGGGTAGGGGCGCACAGCTGTGCATTGGTGTCAACTTAACGTGAAACCCTAGTTAAGACGTGATATTGAGTTCACTCACTGACCATCACTCAACGCGTTACCCCACCCTAACCCTCCCCTTATAAAGGGGAGGGAACTGGATTTTCCGGTCTCCCCCCTTTATAAGGGCAGGGCTGTTTCATTCCATTTCAAACAGGATTTGTCAAGATGGTTAGCAAGAAAATTGTAAGTAAGCGTGACGAAGAGATGAACATTTAAGCACTGAAATATCAGTAAAATAGTTGGTTTCATCGGCACGCCAGTAACAAAATAACTAATTTTTAATCGCTGGAACCCTTGATTTTTAAAGCTCTTTGGGGAATGAATCAGCCCTGCTTTATAAGGGGGGATTAAGGGGGGTAAAATGCCTGCGGGACAAGCATTTGAGCTTAAGTTGACACGTATGACAGCTGTGCGCCCCTACGAGGATCTATTTTTTTCTGTACCTCATCCATGTGGGAACCGCTATATTTGCTTTTGCGACATGAAAAGCAGCTTTTGCGAGATAAAAAGCAGCTTTTGTGAGATAAAAAGCAGCTTTTGTGACATAAAAAGCAGCTTTTGCGACTCTAAAAGCAGCTTTTGTGACTCGTAAACTAACTTTTAGAAATTTAAATCTAGGGTGCGTTGTTAGCGACAGCATAACGCACCGCGATCCAAAATACTACTTCATATCGTAGCCAAACAGATTTGGATCAACTTCTCCTAATTGCAACTCTGCCAAACCATACTCCACCCATCGTCTATCTACCATCGCCGCTACATCTGGATCTGATTCTAAAGCAGCACCCCATTCATGGTCTGTTTCCGGTGGAATTTTTGTGGTAGCATCAATTCCCATACGTCCACCTAAGCCAATTTTTTCGCTGGCAAAATCCAAACTATCAAAGGGCGTATTTGGCAAAATAAACACATCTCGCACTGGATCAACTTTAGAACTAATTGCCCATACAACTTGACGCGGATCGCGAATATTTATATCTTTATCCACTACAATGACAAACTTCGTGTAAGTAAATTGTGGTAAAGCACTCCAAAACGCCAAAGCCGCCCGTCGCGCTTGTCCCGGATATGCTTTATCAATGGAAATAATCGCTGCTTTGTAACTCAAAGCTTCCATTGGTAAGAAAAAATCGACGATTTCGGAGACTTGTTGCCGGAGAATAGGTGTATAGATGCGATTAAGTGCGATCGCCATCATCGCTTCTTCTTTGGGTGGACGACCGCTAAATGTTGTTAAGTAAATCGGATCTTTGCGGTGTGTCATGCAGTTGAAGCGAACCAAAGGCGAATCTTCAACGCCACCATAGTAACCCATGTGGTCGCCAAAAGGCCCATCCGGCAAAACTTCCCCCGGTGTAATCGTTCCTTCCAAGACAAATTCTGAATCTGCGGGAACTTCCAAATCTACAGTTTTACACTTCGCCAACTGCACACCCGAACCGCCATAAAGTCCAGCAAACAGCCATTCTGATAAATCTACAGGAATAGGCGTAGCTGCTGCCATGATAATTAAAGGATCTACACCAAGTGCGATCGCTACTTCTAATTTTTTCCCACGTTCAGCCGCTTTTCGCAAATGCCTTGCCCCACCCCGTACCGATAACCAGTGAACCGTCATCGTATTTTTTGATTGGAGTTGCAAACGATACACCCCTACATTTGGCGTACCCGTCTCACAATCCTTAGTAATTACTAATCCCAGTGTGATAATCTTGCCAGCATCACCACAATAAGGACGTATCAAAGGCAACTTGGTTAAATCTAAATCATCGCCTTGAATCACAACTTGCTGACAAGCCGGGAAAAAATCCCGTCCGGGTTTCGCCTTCACCACGTCAAACAGCACCTTACCAAAATCTATCGCCTGGGAAATCTTCTTCGGTGGTTTTGGTTGTTGCAGCATACTCAACTTTTTCCCCAGAGTTTCCAACTCCTCTGGACGTTGCATATTCATCGCCCAACAAATCCTTTCCACAGTTCCCATCAAATTTACCGCCACCGGGAAAGAAGCACCTTT
The DNA here is from genome assembly GCF_015207005.2 of Desmonostoc muscorum LEGE 12446. GTDB lineage: Bacteria > Cyanobacteriota > Cyanobacteriia > Cyanobacteriales > Nostocaceae > Nostoc > Nostoc muscorum. The sequence continues at coordinate 4,711,249 of NZ_JADEXS020000001.1, read as the reverse complement.
GACGTTTTCAAACAACAACCCTGGCCCACCTTTCTGTAGCATCCGGTTAGAAATCTCAGCAATTTCTAAATCAGGGTCAACTAAAGCTGAAATCCGCCGTAATTGTCCTCTTTCTTCTAGAATTTTAATGAATCCCCGTAAGTCTCTAGCCATAGTTCTTGTAAAGCTGATTATTTAAGAAGTGTGAAGCGCTTTCTTATATTATTAATCATTAGTCATTAGTCATTAGTCATTGGGCATTGGGCATTGGTTATTTCTCCCCCTGCCTCCCCTGCCTCCCCTGCCTCCCCTGCCTCCCCTGCTCCCCCACTCCCCACTCCCCACTCCCCATTCATTTAGCCTTAACTGTAAATTAACCTGTTTCTTAACGTTTATTAACTAAGTTTTGCAAACATTTTAGTTATCCTAACTGAGGATACGCATTATTTTTGATAAATAAGCGCTAACCTAATCAAACATGGCCAGAATAAACTATACCTTCCTGGCAGGTGGTCTTGTTATATGACCTCTGCTGGGTTTATTTGTTACAAGCTTCGGCTGTGCTTGGCTTTTGGATTTTTGCGAATCTTCGTGAGTTTGCGTTGGCTTAACCCAACTCAAGCATCGCCACATAGTAGCATTTTCAAAAATTTTTGCAATAAATTCATCAGCTGTAGGGGCGTACAGCTGTACCCCCTAGCAATGTATATGTAGCAGGTATTTTGTGAAATTGTATCAGGAGTATTTTTCTAAGTTCAGCAAAGGATAGAAGTTTAAAATTGTTGTTTCGTCTACTATTCTTAGGTTATATCTGTGTACTTAACCAAATCAAAAATAGCTATATAACTAATACTTTTTTAAACATTATTAAACTCAAAATTCTACATCCAAAAGATGTTTAATTAACAATATTGACCTCACCAGTGTCAATATCGTAACAAGCGCCAATAATTTTTAGTTTACCTTCACGGAGTAATTTAGCTAATATTACTGAGCTTTCTTCCAATTTTTTAGCCTGATATTTAACATTCGCTTTAACCGCATCATCACTAGTATTAGCAGTTGTCAATTTCACGTTAGCTAAAGCAGGTTTGATGCTTTCAACAACAAAGCCAATTCTGCCAGGAAGTGGTTCGTTTTTGATTGCTTCTGTGACTGCGCCGCATCTTTTATGACCTAAAACTACAATTAACTGCGAACCTAATACGGCTGTAGAATATTCTAAACTACCTATAGCCATGTCACTAGCAACATTACCAGCCACTCGCACAACAAATAAATCTCCAAGTCCTTGATCGAAGACAATTTCCGCAGGTACTCTAGAATCTGCACAGCCTAATATTGCAGCAAATGGATACTGAGCTTTAGCAACTAATCGTAGATGTTCTAATGATTGATCGGGATATTTACGTTGTTGATGAACAAATCTTTGATTACCATTGAGCAAGCGTCTAACAGCTTCATTAGGACTGACTGGATTAGGGTTAACTGGATGAACATCAGCCGCAGCAGCTTGTTCTGCACTCCAAAAGCGATCGCCAAAAGCAGTAACCGCAATACCCATCACACTTGCGAATTTCAAGAAATCACGTCGCCCTACGAATCCATTAATTTGACTCATTAATCTACCTGACAACATTTTTATTAGTATCAGGAAGATATCAGATGCAAATAGAATGTAAGAGTACCCTATTACACTGTTTAAGAGTTATTTAATTTTCATTTTGTATCGTAAAACGTGATTATAATTATTTTTTTTATAAAAAATAGCTTCTTCAAAAGTAATTTTTACAAACTGATATACATCTGGTTCATCGGAAGCTCTTGTTTCTGCAACATTAAGAGTAACTATTTTATAGTTTAAAATAAATAATAATAATTCGCTGACAGGATTTATATGGGTTAATTCTTTACATATATGTATACAAGGTTTCTGATATTTTTGAGCTAATTGGGCAGTTAATAAAGTGCCGGCGAAAAGTTTTTGAGCAATAGAAAATATAACAGTTCCATCAGAGTCGCGGACATTCCATTCAGTCCGCTGGGAATATTCATCTGATGGTGTTTCAGTTAGGTTATAGCGTGGATTAATAACACCATCTTCTGCTTTCCGTCCTCTAGGACACCAGCCTCCGTGAGGAACTTGATGAGCTATAGCCCAATCCAGAGCTGCGCGGTCTGCTCCAGTTTGACCACCAGAAACTATTTTTAAGCTGTTAGCCATTTTATATTTTGAATTACAGCAATTTGCAGCGAGTGAGCTACAGAATCTAATACAAATTCTGTATGAACATGCGCCAAACTATATGAGGAACGTAGACGCACAGCGGCTTGCCGCAGGCTACCGCAAAGAGCGCAAAGGACACAAAGAAAGAAAAAGCCAAGAAAATTTGGCGTAGCCTTACAAAGAAATGGTATAAGTTTCAAATCCAGATATAAAGGCTGTTTTACTCCTGAATTCTGAATTCTGAATTCTCCTGTATTAATGCCTTTTACCTGCTCCCAAATACAACTCACCCACTTTCGGATCATTCAATAATTCTTCACCAGGGCCTGAGATAGCATCGCGTCCGGACTCTAATACATATCCGCGATGAGCCATTTCTAAAGCCTTGCGGGCATTTTGTTCTACTAATACGATCGCAGTACCTGTTTGATTTATTTGTTTAATCTGCTCAAACACTTGTGTTACCAAGATGGGTGATAAAGCAGCAGAAGGTTCATCCAAAATCAGTAAACTAGGTTCCAACATCAAAGCTTTGCCCATCGCTAGCATCTGGCGTTCTCCTCCAGATAAGGTACCAGCGCGTTGATTACGGCGATCGCTCAGTCTAGGAAACATAGTAAATATTTTATCTTTGAGTGGTTTCAAAGGAACGTTGAGGACAAAAGCACCCATCTCTAAGTTCTCTTCGACACTGAGGGAGGGGAAAACATTAACTATTTGCGGTACATAGCACATTCCCCGTTGCACAATTTGATTCGACTTTAGCCCCACAATGTTTTCACCTTTGAAGGTAATTGTGCCTGTGTGAGGAATTAAAAGCCCAAAAATTGTTTTTGCTAAAGTAGATTTACCAGCACCATTAGGGCCAATTACTGCTACCAATTCCCCTGGTGCAGCGTGAAAATTCACACCTTGTAGGATATCTACATCTTTGATATATCCGGCATGAACGTTTTTAACTTCTAGTAAATAATCATTTGTCATGTGTCGTTTGTGATTCGTCATTTGTCATTTGTCAGTGGTCATTGCCAAAAAACAACTGACAACTGACCACTGACTATGAACTATTCCGGGGTTTTTTGCAACTCCGGTCGTTCTTCTGGAAGAATTGCCCCTTCAACTGGGCAAACTTGGAGACATATACCACAGTCAATGCAGGTGGCAAAGTCAATCCAGTACCAATCGGTTCCCTTGGCATTTTTGCCTGGGCCTTCATGAATGCAAGCTACGGGACAGGCACCTACGCAGTCAGCGACGCCTTCACAGACTTCTGTAACAATTGTGTGCGGCATGTTCTCGATTCCCTTTGTTCTGTATCGGCTATTTCTAGACTAGCAGGGGAGTGTCGGGAGATGAGGGAGATGAGGGAGATGAGGGAGAAACATAATTGATACTTCCCCTTTCCTCTCCTCCCCATTGGTGTCAACTTAACGTAAAAACCTTGTAATGACGTTATGTAAAACTTACTCAATTACCATTAAATAAGTCGGAAGTCGGAAGTCGGAAGTCGGAAGTATGGTTTTGTGATGGGGATTTAGACCCCAACACAAAACAAGCTTTGGCATTGGGGATGGGGTTTTAAACCCCTTTTAGCAAGGATCAATCCGGAGTCACCACACCCCGGCTTTGCTGACGCAAAACTTCCCCTCCCCCTGAACTTCGGGGAGGGAATTGAGGGGTGGGGTATAACCTTTGTGGGACAACTGTTTGAGCTTAAGTTGACACCAATGCCCTCCTCCCACACCTCCCAATGCCCAATTTACTTAACGCAATGATTCAATTTTGGGTGAGCCATCAGCTTTGATCCAGGCAATTTGGGCAATACCGCGATCGCGTGCATATTGGCGGATAGCGTCTGTATCTTTTCTGAGCAAATCCATTTCCACCCGCACCAAATGAGTCGAATCTCGGAGTTTTTGCGCGTAGGCGAAGGCAGAAGCGTCAGCACTCGGCGTCTCTGGTACTACCAACCAGTTGCTAGCTGGGGTTGCTTGCGGTAATTGCCCAGTTGATAATAAAACTTGGTATAAATCTTCGATGTTAAGTACAAAACCAATTCCGGGGATGTTTTCTCCTTGGGGATGATATAGACCCAAAAGCTGGTCGTAGCGGCCACCCTGACCTAAAATTCGAGCTTGGGATTCGGTATCATTAACAACTTCAAACACAATTCCAGTGTAGTAGTCTATGGTCTGGATGAGGCTCAGATCAAGGATTAAGGAGAATTTTTTCTCTGATTCCAGTAATTCTACTAGGGATTTGAGGTTATTAACTGCCTGTTGCCCTTGTTCATCTAAATCCAAGCTACTGACTTTTTGCAACACTTCAGCACTTGGCCCGCGCAGATCCATCATGATTCGGGCGCGATCGCGTAGTTCGTCACTCAGAGGTAAGGTATCTATAGTAATGCGGTCAAGATGAGCGATCGCAGTGCGAACTTTATCCTGTAGATTAGCACCAAAGGCATTCAGGAGCGATCGGGTAATTCCCGCTTCACCTAAAATTAAATGCCACTGTCGCAAACCCAATGCAGCCAGACAATCTGCTACCAATAACAGTACCTCTGCATTTGCTAGCAATCCACCAGCACCTAATAACTCGACTCCAGCTTGATAAAACTCCTGCTGGCGATTATGCCTACTTTCCCAAGTGCGGCGAAATACGTTGGCATTGTAGTACAGCCGTTGGGGATAAGTTACATCTGCCATACGAGTGACGACAGTACGAGCAATAGATGCTGTTAATTCTGGACGTAGCCCTAATTCATCGTCTTCGCTATTTTGTAGTTGAATCACCATCTGGCGCTGGATTGCTTCCCCTGCCATCAAGGTATCCATCCGCTCTAAAGTTGAGGTAATAATCCTGTGATATCCCCAACGATGAAACACCTGTTGTAACCTATCTTCAATCCAGCGTTTTTTCGCCACATCTAAGGGTAATAAATCCCTGGCTCCCGCTGCTGGTTGATACACCATTATTTTTTCTTCCCACCAAACAAACCACCGAACAAACCACCATTACCAGATTTATCTGGTTGCTTATCTCCATGATTGGGAGATGAAGTCACCTTATGATCGGTAGGTTGTTGCCCTAAAACTTTATCTATTTTAGGTTTCCATTGCAACGCCATTTGGTCATTGGGATCTAATTTCAGAGCGTTCTCGAAGTGGATTTTTGCCATTTTTAGCTGATTTTGCTTCAAATACACCATTCCAATCAAGCTATGGCAGTGACTATTTTTCGGTTCTAGCTTCAGGGCTTCCTGCAACTCTACCTTGGCTTGGGCAAATTGGTTTTTCTCAATCAAAGATTGAGCGCGACGAACATACTGTTCTACAACCGAGTCTTCTTTTGGTGGTTGTGCTGCTGGTGGTGTCTGTTTTGCTGTATCTGGCTTATGTGTACCCGAGTTAACTTTCGATTGAGCAGTTGGTGGTGCTGCTGAGGATGTTTTAACTGCACTCCGCATTAAATAGACTAAATTTAATTCACTAATTTGGGCAATGACTTGCAGGGCTTGCTCTAAAGAATCATATTGGGTTTGGGCTAGTTTCGCGATCGCACTTTTATAAAAATGATCGATATTGGTAGTACCAGCTAACTGTCTACCTAATTCTGTGTTTAAAGTCACCGAAGTAGATTCTTGTACCAGACGCTTACCCATTTGCGACAAAATCACAAGATATTCCGTCCGAGTGCGTTCGTTAGCAAGTTTTTCGTAAGCTGGGTTAACCAACTTGGATAACAATTCATTACCTAGCTGTTTTTGCTCAGGACTTTCAGTAATACTACTATCTGGATGTAAACGGCGGGCGATTTGAAGATAGCGTTTGCGAATATCTTTAACATCCGCATCAACTGGAACGCACAATACCGCGTGATGATCTATGAAATCATATCTAAATAATCCACGATCTATTTTGAAAGACATATAGCAGTTTGCACCAAAGGAGCAATTAGATTTGTTCTAGTTTACTTCGCTCCATCGGTGATCCGTCAGTAGCAAATTATCATTTGTCCTTTGTCCTTTGTCATTTGTCATTTGTCATTGGGCATTGGGCATTGGGCATTGGGCATTGGTTATTTCTCCCCCAGCCTCCCCAGCCTCCCCACTCCCCACTCCCCTCATTTCCACGCTGACAGGGGCGGAACTTTTACAAGTTCACGACTCACTGTGTCATGAATATAACTGTTGGTGGCGAGAATTCTACCTGATTCGATTTTTAAGGGAGTACCATCGTAGGCGGTAACTTTGCCCCCTGCTTCTTGTACCAAAATGATCCCAGCGACAATATCCCAAGGTGAAAGTCCCCGTTCCCAGTAACCATCGACGCGTCCACAGGCAACATATGCTAAATCGAGGGATGCGGAACCGCTGCGTCTAACTCCCTGAGTCAGATGGGTGAGGTGACAAAATTCTGCATAATTGTTATCAGAGGTTTCACGGCGATCGTAAGCAAATCCACTTACCAGCAAGCTCTTATTCAGTTCTGAGGTTGTGGAAACTGCGATGGGGCGACGGTTGCGTGTTGCTCCCAAACCAGCGGCGGCACGAAATAGCTCATTGTGAAAGGGGTCATAAATGACACCAACTTGTGGAACACCATTAATTAACAGCCCAATGGAAACGGCAAAGAATGGGTATTGATGGGCGTAGTTAGTTGTGCCATCTAAAGGATCTATTGCCCAGAGATATTCATTTTCTCCATCGCCTAATTTTCCTGATTCTTCAGCGAGGATAGAATGTTGGGGAAAATGGCGACGCAAAATTTCCAAAATCAACTCTTCTGAGGCTTTATCAGCAACGGTGACTAAATCACCAGGGCGTCCTTTTTCAATAATTGCATCTTCTAACTTACCCAAATAGCCTTGCAGTATAGCGCCACCAGCTAATGCTGCTTCTGTAGCAATATCTAGAAAAATTTGTAGATTTGTCATTTGTTATTTGTGATTAGGTATTGGGGATTGGGTACTGGGTACTGGGTATTGGGTGTTAGGAAACTTCTTCCCCAGTCCCCAGTCCCTAATCTCTAGTCCCCAGTCCCCACTCCTTTAAAGATTTTGACGTCGAAACTCAGCGGGAGTGAGGCGCATGGGTTTTTCTGGGTTCCAAATTCCTTGCCCCATGAGTCTAGCCCATTGTTGGGCACGTTCTAAACGTTGGTCATATTTGTGGTTAGGCGATCGCCCAACGAACAATGCATTCCCTTGTTTGACTAATTCTTCATTCAACAAAACCTTATTTTTCCACACATAAGCTAAAGTTCGCCCAATTTTGTCTTTTGCTTCTAAATCAAACTCCAGCGTTACTGATTGTTCTGCACCACCAATTAGATTCTCTAACTGTTCTTTTGCTTGTTCACCCCAAGGCCGCTGTCGCAAATCTGGTGCATCAATTCCCACTAACCGCACCTGAGAAATCAAATTTGGCTGTTCGGCCATACCTAACACTTCCAAACTTTGGCCACTAACTACCCGCGCTACCTTCACCTGCGCCTGATTGTTTGGCAGCTGATTTTTACCTTGGCAACTCACCAAAAGAAATACACAAACCAAAATAGCTATTTTTCTTGCCCAGATGCCAAGACACGCCATCAAAGTAGTTTTTTGCTCCTCTGCACCTGGGCGCCTCTGCGTGAGATAACTTCTATTCTTCATCTAACGGTAAACCCGCTTTAACTCTCCCCCTACCAAAATACCGTCCAAACTGGAGTTCATAAACTTCATCTTCGTCTTGTGTTTCCACCTCCAGATCAGAACGGGGGTAACTCACACACAACAAGGCATAACCTTGCCGACGTAAATCTGGCGACAATCCGATCGCCTCTGGTTGATAAATTTCTCCCGACAACACTCTCACAGCACAAGTGGTACAAGCCCCATTACGGCAGGAAAACGGCAGTTCTGCGCCTTGTTTTTCGGCAGTGTGCAGGATGTAGCGGTCTTCTGGTACTTGTAGGGTGTATGTTTTGCCAGTGGCGCGATCGCGAACTCGAATTGTATATCTAAGGGACATCTGGATTTGGGTTTTAAAACTTGAATTTTGAGATTAACCTAAAAATCTTTTTTTATCTTTGCATTTTTTTGACTTTCATAGTAAGATTGTTATTCGTGGCATCTGGAGAGATGGCCGAGTGGTTTAAGGCGCAGCACTGGAAATGCTGTAATGCGGAAACGTATTCTAGGGTTCAAATCCCTATCTCTCCGTTAACCCTTATTCTACAAGGGTTCTAACTAATGAAGTGTTAAGTTTGCTTTGGACTAGATTAAAAACACGGTCTAGTGAAGAGTAATTATTTTCCCAGTGGTTTATGAAAATAAATAGGGGCAAAGTATTCCTTTGCCCCTATTTATTTTCATAAATCCTAACTTTATTAAAAACCAACCGATGGCAGCTTGCCTTGTAGTGACTGAAACTGTACTTCAATACACTTTGCACAATTGCAACCAAGTTGCTCGATAATCGGATTGGATTTTTGAATTAGTTTTGGCGCTGCCAAATCGGAAATTTGTTGTGTAGATGCTACTGTGATTATTTGTGTAGCATCTACAAATTTCAGATTTGATGCGTGTGCGGGATTGGCTAGGAGTAACATGGATGCCAGAAGCGCGGGACAGGCAAGTAAGATTAGTTTGGCTATGTTCATAATTGACAAAAATATGCCTTTGTTGATACAGCATAGCCAATAAATTGCAGACTTTCAACTTCAAATACTAAGTATGGATTTCTTGAATAACTTTCAGATAGCAAGGCTTGCGATCGCCAATAGTAATGATTTGGTAAGCTTATTACAATATCCCTTTATGCAGCGGGCGATCGCAGAAGCTGTATTGATGGGAATACTTGGCGGCATATTGGGTAGTTTTGTCACCTTGCGCCAGCTGTCTTTTTTCAGTCACGCCGTTGGTCATGCAGCATTGGTAGGTGTGGCATTAGGTGTGCTGTTACAGGTAAATCCTACTTGGATGCTGTTACCTTTTACCTTAGTTTTTGGCGTTATTGTCCTCTACTGTATCGACAAAACCGACTTAGCTAGCGATAGCGTACTTAGTATAGTGCTATCTGGAGCATTAGCGATCGGACTGATTCTCACTAGCTTAATTAAAGGATATCGTGGCAACTTGATGGCAGTGCTGTTTGGCGACATTCTGGCGCTTGATACCACAGATTTGATTTTGACCCTGCTGATACTTGTGGGAAGTTGCATATTTTTACTATCAACTCTACAACAGCAAATTTTATTGACACTTAACCCGGATGTGGCACAAGTTCAAGGTGTTCCTGTGCAATTGTACCGCTATGCCTTTGTGGTCTTGCTTTCACTCGCCGTTGCTGTAGCGATTAAAGCTGTTGGCGTTTTACTGGTAAATGCCTTTTTGGTGATTCCCGCCTCCACCGCCAAACTCATGAGTCACCACTTTAGCCGTTTTCTAGTCATGTCGGTGATAGTCGGTTCCATTAGCAGCATTACTGGCATCATTGTGTCAGGTCTTTTCAACCTGGCTTCTGGCCCGAGTATTGTCCTTATCCAGTTTCTACTCTTTCTAGCTGTTTTCATCTGGTTTAGGTTGACCTTGAAAGCAGCATAAATATTTTTCTACAACCTATTGCAAATTCGTTTTATCTTTGCTACATTTATTAATCGTGGCTCAAATAAAAGCCCCAGCCGGGATAGCTCAGTCGGTAGAGCAGAGGACTGAAAATCCTCGTGTCACCAGTTCAAGTCTGGTTCCTGGCATTTTCAAAAAGCCCTTAAAATCGTTGAATTTTAAGGGCTTTTTGGTTTATCACCGCTGGAAAATAGAGGACAAATGTTCTAGCCTTAAGGTCAATTTTGGAGGTTTTTGGATACCTTTTAGATACAAATTCGGTGTAAATTGGGTGTAAAAGAGTTAGAGCAGAGAAGTAATTACACCTTTTCAACCTATGTTCTCCAAAAGCCCTACAGGAAGAGCATCTAAGGGTTCTGTATCGATCATTAACTCTCATGAACAGTTGCAGTTACGGTTTAGATATAAGGGTAAGCGTTATTACATCTCTACGGGTTTAGCTGATACTCCTGCTAACTAGCCCAAGTTTTACACTACAAATAGCGGTGTAAAGAATCAAATCCGGTAGCATCGGAGTAATTAAGATCTATTCATGCTGAAAATCCTCCCCAAAGAAACTGCCTCGATGCACACCCGCGACGGTGTACGCTTGGATGCAGACATCTATCGCCCAGATGCTGATGGTGAATTTCCGGTATTATTAATGCGACAACCCTATGGTAGAGCGATCGCCTCTACTGTTGTCTATGCCCATCCCACTTGGTATGCTGCCCACGGCTACATCGTCGTGATTCAAGATGTCCGCGGACGCGGGACTTCCCAAGGCGAATTCAAGTTATTTACCCACGAAATTTTAGATGGCGAAGATACAGTAAATTGGGCAGCAAATTTACCTGGTAGTAATGGCAAAGTTGGTATGTATGGCTTTTCTTATCAAGGAATGACTCAACTATATGCCGCAGTTAATCAACCCAGCGCCTTGACAACAATTTGCCCCGCCATGATTGGCTATGATTTGTATGCAGATTGGGCTTATGAAGGAGGCGCATTTTGTTTACAAACTAACCTCGCTTGGGCAATTCAATTAGCTACAGAAACCGCCCGTTTGCGAGGAGATAAAACAGCCTATAAAGCCTTGTTTGCTGCTTCTCGTAATTTACCTTTAACTAATCCAGAAATTCTCCAACAACTCGCCCCAGATTCCTTTTATCATGAGTGGTTGGCACATTCTCAACCAGATGAATACTGGGAAAAACTCTCGCCCAAATATCACTTGCAAGCTGTTGATTTGCCCATGTTCCACATCGGAGGATGGTTTGATACTTATCTACGCGGCACTCTACATTTATATAAAGATATGGCAGCCCGTAGCACTAAACCTCAACATTTGTTAGTCGGTCCTTGGGCACATTTACCTTGGGATCGCAAAGTAGGAGAAATTGACTTTGGTGCTAAAGGAGCCAGTCCCGTAGATAAAATGCAAATTCGCTGGTTTAACCAATTTTTCAAAGGCGAAAATACAGGTTTATTGCATGAGTCGCCGATTTGCCTATTCGAGATGGGAACCAATATTTGGCGCACTTTCCCCAATTTACCTACACACATACACAAATCATACTTTTTGTCAACTACAGGACTAGCCAGCATCCGCCAAGACTCCGGAACCCTAATCCCCAATCCCCAGTCCCCAATCCCCAATACCTTCGATGTATTAGTTCACGACCCTTGGCGTCCAGTTCCAGCCTTGGGTGGTCATGCCGGAATTCCTGCGGGTGTATTTGAGCGATCGCATCTCGATTGCCGTTCAGATGTCTTAACTTACACCAGCGAGCCACTAGAAGAAGATTTACATTTAGCAGGCGATGTGACAGCGGAAATCTGCTGTACTGCCGACCAACTCAGTTATGATTTGTCTGCGGTGCTATCCGAAGTACATCCAAATGGGCAAGTATATAATCTCACCCAAGGTTATGTACATTGTCGAGATGTTAGCGCTTCTACAAAAATTCAGCTACAAACGACTTGTGCGCGAATTGCCAAAGGAAACGCCTTGCGTCTGAGTTTAAGTGCAGCGTGTTTTCCAGCGTACACAATGAATTCTGGAAACGGTGCGATCGCCAGTAGCGAGAGTTTACCAGATGCCCAGATGATCACGTTAACTGTGAATTGTGGAGGCGAGTTTAATTCTCATCTTTTATTACCTGTACTCCCAGCAACTTAATAGAGGGAGATGAGGGGGACGCGCTGAATAACTAATGACAAATGACTAATAATAATTACGATATAGCAACACTCTTCAAGATAGTCATCGGCGTTTGGTCTTTGAGAAGTTGCATTTCTTCGGCATTCCTTACTAGCAAAGCACCAGCGAATCCTAATGAATTCACGGAGATGGAGTGGAAATGCTCTTGCGATCGCGGTACGATCAACATCCATTCTCGTGTCATCAGCAAATTGTAAGCACCCAACTGCGTTGCATCCAAACCCACAGCCTCTAACAAGGTATGATAAAGTTCCAGCGTTGCTTCACCCCCTGTGAATGGAGACTCCACCCAGTGGGGATTTAAGGGTGCGAAAGCATGTAAAAAAGGAAGTTTTGGTAAAGTTGCGGTGGAGTTCTGAAATTGTGCCTCCCTTAGCAGAGATTCAATAGGTATCTGAGATCCTGAAGGTGCAAGGGGTAACGGGACTAGTTGCAAGTGTTTATGTCGTTGACTAGCACCTGCGATTTTGCCACTGTTGTAAAATCCCAAGCCATCAAAATCAGCCAGACATGCCCACATCGCCGTAAAATCTTCCAGAGTGAGTAAAGTTTCCTGTTCCTCGAAGGCACGGGTGATAATTAGCAGATGATAATCAACAACGTTGAATTTATTTAAAATACATACATGAGTATCGGAAATATCCGCCACAAATAAATCTTCTTCGTAAGGCAAAAAAGGATTAAATTCTTCACCCGAATTAGCAGATTGTTTTTCCTGTTTTTCCTTGGCTGCTTTTTTGCGATTCAAATTAGACAAAATCCGCACTAAAAAGCGCACGCCATCCTGTTCCACAAATTCAAATTCCGTCGGGATCGACAGCAGCGCCCCACATTGCAAAGCATATTCAGTACGTTCTTTGACAGTTGTCCATAAAGTACCAGGCTTCAGTAATATTTCCCCTTGTACCATTTTTATCCCTTCAAGTATTGTTCAGATATTATATTAAGAATCCAGAATTCAGAATTCAGAAGACTTTGATGCCAAAAGTTGGTAATTTGAAGAAAATCAAGAAATTACAGCAGATTTCAAATTAGTGAAGTACACCATCTAAATCTCAAAGCTAGACCGAGAGCGTATTCTTATTCTGTTAGCGCAGCGGGGCGTAGCCCATTCTGACTCCTGAATTCTGCTTTATTTGGTTGTTTAGTGCAGGTATAAAAAAATAATTACATTATTCAAAATCAAAAATTTCAAATTGGCGCGGCGAATTCTAAATATACCCATGACTAAAGTCACAAGTTTCAATGTGGTAGACTTGCCATTCTGGCTCCTGAGTTCTTTAGCGGTAAAAAACCAAACCTTTCACAATAACGCAATACCTCCGCAACAAAACTGTCATAAATAATATCTACATTAGTAATACATATTCGATATGCTTCCAAACAGCAATGCAAAACCAATCTCGGGATGGAGAACACCCATCAAATAGCATTTTATCCCACACTGCTGATGCCAAATACCATAATCCAGCACCCTGGAAAAAGGCTGCGGCCTCTCTATCACTGGTGCTACTGGGATCGGGTATGACATTAGCAGGCGGCTATCTGGCTGGACACTCTCAGCAGGTGTCTGAGACTGCATCTAATTTGACAGTCGGTCGAGTCAATGCTGCTCCTCCATTACCAGCCAGCACAGATCCTAATTTTGTGACACAGGTGGTGCAAAAGGTGGGCCCGGCAGTAGTACGAATTAACTCTTCCCGAACTGTAAAAACCCAGTTACCAGATGAATTTAACGATCCGTTTTTTCGCCGCTTTTTTGGCTCCCAACTACCAGAATCACAAGAAAGGGTAGAACGGGGTACTGGTTCAGGTTTTATCATCAGTGCTGATGGTCGTATTCTCACGAACGCCCATGTGGTAGATGGGGCGGATACCGTGACAGTGACACTTAAGGATGGGCGCACCTTGCAAGGTAAGGTGCTAGGAAAAGATGAGTTAACCGATGTGGCTGTGGTGAAGATTCAAGCGGATAATCTACCGACAGTAGCCTTGGGTAACTCAGATCAACTGCAACCGGGAGAATGGGCGATCGCGATCGGCAATCCCCTTGGCCTAGATAATACAGTAACAACCGGAATCATCAGCGCCACTGGACGCACTAGCAATCAAATTGGCGCTCCTGATAAGCGAGTAGAGTATATTCAAACTGATGCTGCAATTAATCCCGGTAACTCCGGCGGCCCTCTGCTAAATTACCGTGGCGAGGTAATTGGTATGAATACGGCCATTATCCAAGGCGCACAAGGATTAGGCTTTGCCATTCCCATCACTACAGCACAACGCATTTCCAGTCAATTAATAGCTACAGGTAAAGTCCAACATCCTTATTTAGGAATTCAAATGGTGGGGTTAACGCCTCAGCTAAAACAAAATATCAACTCAGATCCCAATAGTGGTTTGAATGTCAATGAAGATAAAGGTGTATTAGTTGTAAAAGTTATGCCCAATTCCCCAGCCGCTAAAGCTGGAATACGTGCTGGTGATGTCATCCAAAAGCTAGGTGGTGAATCAGTCACAGATGCTAGCAGCGTCCAAAAGGCTGTAGAAAATAGCCAAGTCGGGGGAGATTTACGCCTAGAGTTACGCCGTAATGGCCAGAATATTAACCTAGCCGTACAACCCGGTTCTTTCCCCACACAAGTACAATAACAGTTTTGAGTCAAGGTGAAATTTCAAAGGATGGGTACAAGACCCATCCTTTTTTTTCAGGTGATGAAGCCGCGTAAACAAAGTGCTGTCAGCGGTGGCGGTTTAATTTAACGTCAGTTCGATGAACTTCTCCCCAACTCCTCTCCGTCTCGGAGAGGGGCTTTAGTATTCTGAGTTGGGCACGAAAAATTAGGGTTTTTAAGCCTCTCCCCCCTTCCCTAACGGTAGGCTAACGTCAACGGGGAGAGGAATGAAAGTGGGGTTCTTTGGAATCTATCGAACTCACGTTAATTTAACCCAACCTACGATTATCTAAATTCTGAATTATCAATTCTTACAACCGCAGAATCATTTTTACATTTTTTATCTATGACATTAGTCACGTTTTAATTAATTACCTTTTTCACTAGTGTAAAGTTCTCTTCAATTCTATTATTTACTTGTCCAAGAGATTAATATTTGACGAAGATTTAATCTCTTTTATCTTTACATCATAGAAGGAAAGTTTGCCAATGAGTATTAAAAGAATGCTTGCTAGTGCAGCACTGATTTTACCAATTGCTTTTACCATTATTCCTTCCCAAGCCGATGCTCAGGTCAGACGGCAAGTTAGGCGACCAGTTCCAGTTAGAATAATCAGAAGACCAGCACGAGTTAGGGTTTATAACCCTCCTCAAGCGAGAAGAAGAATAGTGGTTCCTGGACGTTGGGTGCAAACAAATCGCGGTCGCCGATGGATACCTGCTCGTTATATATATAGATAAAAAGAACTACAACTGCAACAAAATATTGGCGGACAATATTACAGAGTTCTTTTTTTCATAGTTTGAGTTACTGTTTAAAAATCCCCTTTAGAAATATTCTAAAGGGGCAGAATTTGCTATTTACTTTTAATAACTAGATAGGCATAATTAAATATACAATTAACTCCTAGTTTGTAGTGAGTAATTCATCGCTCCTTCAGATTTATCAGGACTTAAATTCTGACTACAAACTTTAATTTAGTTATGCCTAGCAAGAAGTTGTGACTGAATTTTAAACTAGAGCTACTGCTGGTTGTTGCCAGCGTCTCACTGCTTTACCAATTACTGCTAATTCTTGCATTAAGTTATCAAAGCGGTCTGGTGTGAGAGATTGGGGACCATCGGATAAGGCTTTGGCTGGGTTGGGGTGAACCTCAATCATGAGAGAATCTGTACCAGCTGCGATCGCTGCCATTGCCATTGAGGGCACAAACTCAGACCAACCTACGCCGTGGCTGGGGTCAATCATGATTGGTAGGTGAGTCAGCTTTCGCAACACTGGCACTACTGATAAATCCAGTGTATTTCGCGTATACTGACGGTCAAAGGTGCGTATTCCCCTTTCACACAAAATGACATTGGGATTACCAGCTGCCAAAATATACTCGGCTGCCATTAACCAATCTTCAATTGTAGCTGCCATTCCCCGCTTTAAGAGGACTGGTTTTGACTGCGCTCCTACTTTTTTGAGCAAGGAGAAATTCTGCATATTTCTTGCCCCTACCTGGATCACATCAGCAATTTCGGCAATTTTATCCAGGTCAACGGCATCCATTACTTCTGTAATAATACCTAGTCCGCTGACTTCCCGTGCCTTTGCTAATAATTCCAAAGCACTCTCGCCATGTCCTTGGAAGGCGTAAGGTGAAGTCCGTGGTTTGTATGCGCCTCCCCGCAAAAACTTCGCTCCTGCGGCTTTGACACGCCGCGCCGTCTCTACAATCATTTCTTCGTTTTCCACGGAGCAAGGACCGGCTACGACTATCAAGGGGTGGTGTTCACCAAATACCACCGTTTCATTCGGGAGGTTAACCACCACTTCCGAAGCTTCGCCGTGGCGAAACTGGCGGCTAGCGCGTTTGTAAGGCTGTTCTACCCGCAACACCTGCTCAATCCAGGGACTAAGTTCTTGAATTTGTAGCGGATCTAAGCTGGCGGTTTCACCTACTACACCAATAACTACTTTGTGTTTACCAACAATTTTTTCTGGAGTTAATCCCCAGCTAGTTAGTTCCTCATCAATGCGGTTTATTTCCGCATCCGGGGAACCACTTTTCATTACTATAATCATGTCAAAGTTCCTGATTTAGTGACTAAATTTTTCTGTAAATGGACGTAACTTTATTGTTACGTATTTACCCAATTACGAATAGTTCAAACTAAATTTATTTACAAAATAAATGGACAAAAGAGAAAATCCAGTAAATTTCCTCAGAAAATACTGGATTTAAGGTATAAAAATCATCTATATACTTTTAATTAGCAATGTTGAAGTTTTGAAGAAGAATTCAGGAGTCCGACTGGCGGATCAAGCGGGTTTAAGAAATACCTAAATCTTTTCTTCCGAGAGACGCTACGCCAATTGCCGATAATCTAGACTTTTTTGTAAGGGAGTGGTAGCTTCCAATCCCCCACTTCTTGTTCTGAATTCTGGATTCTGAATTCTTCTTCAAGAGTTTTTTTGCCGAGTTTCCCGCCAAACTGCCACCATTCGTCCCCAATTGGTGCCGAATTCACCAAAACCCAGCAGACTTCCGGCTCTTTCTTCATCCCAAGAGGCAGAGAGAACGCCATAAGTTATCCCTAAGACCCCCAAACCAAATAATCCCATGTTTACCAATAACACGGCAATGGGAGCTAATTTGATATCGGAGTAGGTGGCAAGCAGATAGCTGACAATTAAGGTGCTAATGCCCAAAGTTGTTGGTAGACCACAGAATGCAGCCACTCGTCGAACCATCCGCTGGCTGACTACTTTAGGAATCGCTATTTCTTCTTTGGTGTAAGGCGGCTTCCTATCAGCTTGGTTGCTGGGTTTCTGTGGCGTTGCTACTGGTTTAGTTTGGGTTTTTGGGGGTTTTTGGCGCTTTTTGTTTGGTTCAAAGGGCAAGCGCTCGCGTTCAGATTCTTCAGCAGGCATAAGCGATCGCCTTTAACCCCGAATACCGAGACGAGCAATCAAAGCTAGATACTTTTCCCGGCTTTCGCTCTGGATATAGGCTAAAAGACGCTTGCGCTGGCCAATTAGCTTCAACAGTCCTCGCCGGGAAGAATGGTCTTTTTTATTTGCTTGGAGATGTTCACTGAGGCGGTTGATCCGTTCAGTTAGCATAGCAACTTGCACATCGGCCGAACCAGTATCGGTTTCGTGGACTTGGTAGTTGGAAATTATTTCTTGTTTCCGCAGTTGCGTCAGAGCCATGATCGAATTTCTAGTTTTTCAAAATGTATGCAGCAGTCTCCCATAATATCACAGCCATTAAGCTGGTTGTGGAATCATCTGTTTTGTTACCATTGCACTTTTTTCGACGAAAGCATTCACCAGTCGCATTTCAGTAACAGTATATTATGTGCTTTAATATACATTAAGATAACACCAAAATTTAATTCCAAACATATATTTAAGTATAAGTAACACCTTTATAAGGTGAGTCAGATAGTTGATTTAAGCAAGTATAAATAAATGAAAGTTACTACCTTAGCTTTTAGCTTTCAGGTACTAGCTTCAAGGCGCAAAGCCAGTTCTGTTTATTTATACCCACTTATTTGAAAGCTTAAAACAATTCAGTGACAATTAAATAAGCGATTGAAAAAATGGAAAAATTAGGAGATAGTTAACAAAAAACAGGTTAATAACTAGCGACATGAAACCACAAAAAAGCACGCGAACGCGGGGAGTTGTGCTGAGTTATGTCGGGTTAAAGCGTTTACAGGCAGCGATTTTGGCTATGGAGATAGCAGAGAATCACGGTCAGCGTTTGACTCTAGATAAGTTGGGCGATCGCATGAATATCTCCACAAAAACACTGACTAGATTGCTATCATTAGATACAAATGTAGACCAAAAAACTTTAAAACTTTGCTTTAGCGCCTGTAATCTAGAATTAACTGCACAAGATTATACAATCCTCAACGAGGCGGATAAGATTCAAACTTCGCAATTGCTCTCATTGAATTTATCTACAGAAAAAGTAGGTTTATATCAATCTTTACTTCTAGAATCATTTGTTAACGAAGAAGCTGACCAATTTGAAAGTTTTTGGCCGTACCCAGATGGGCCTGTACCTCTGGATTCTCCCCTGTATATCGAACGTCCGCCGATTGAAGAATTGGTTTATCGGGAAATAATTCAACCAGGCTGCGTGATTCGGATTAAAGCACCCAAACAGATGGGTAAGAGTTCTCTGGTGCTGCGGCTGTTAGCCTTTGCACAAAAGCAAGGATATCAGACAGTGAATTTGAATTGCTACCAAATCGATTCTGACTCTTTGACTAACTTAAACAAGTTGTTGCGTGGTTTTTGCTGGCATATTGCCAGAGAATTGGGCATAGATCCCAATTTAAATGAAATGTGGGATGAAGAAATTGGCTGTAAGTTGAGTTCCAGCTTTTATTTGCAAAGCTATTTGCTCAAGCAAATTTCAAGTCCAGTAGTTTTAGTATTGAACGAAGTTGACCGCTTTTTTGAATATCCTCACATTGCTCAAGAATTTTTTGTCTTATTGCGTTCGTGGTGTGAGGAAGCACAACAAAATCCCAATTGGCAGAAGTTGAAATTAGTAGTGGTTTATTCTACAGAACAGTATGCCACCCTAGATATTAACCGCTCTCCGTTTAACATTGGATTACCTATCCGTCTTGCAGAATTTACCCAAGAACAGATAGAAGACTTAGCTAGGCGACACGGCTTAAACTGGAATACTAGCAAAGAATCCAGCCAACTGATGTCATTTGTAGGGGGTCATCCAGCACTAATTAGAATTTCGCTATATTTTCTTTGCTCGCAAGAAATTACTCTAGAAAAATTAATCCAAGAAGCGATCGCCAATGGTGGCATTTATCGCTACCATTTATGGCGACTTTGGGTGCAACTCCAAGAAAAACCCACTTTAGCAAAGACTTATGCCCAATTGGTGACGGTAAAGCAAAGTAAATTTATTGATCCTCTTGAGACCTATAAACTTGATAGTTTAGGCTTGATTCGGTTTGAGGGCGATCGCATTTTACCCAGTTGTGAACTTTATCGCGCTTATTTTGCCAAACAACTATCAACAATTGTTTAAAGTTTCAGGAGTGCTGAGTGCTGTTGCTAGTTAATCTCTATTTTTGTAATCACACTTTGATATGAGATACCAAGTAGGGGGCAGTCTTCGCAGTGATGATCCCACATATGTTATGCGTCAGGCGGACGAAAAACTTTATGCCAGCCTGAAAGCTGGCGATTTCTGTTACGTCTTAAACTGTCGGCAGATGGGCAAATCATCTTTACTACAGCGCACAAGTCATCGCCTCAGACAAGAAGGTTATAGCTGTGTTTACTTGGATATGACCCGTTTGGGTAGTGAAGATACTACACCAGAACAATGGTACAAAGGTGTGATTATTAGCTTGTTCTACAGCTTAAATCTGGGAGAAGAGGTGAATTTTAAAGAATGGTGGAAGATGCAATCAGGCATTTCCTCAGTGCAAAAATTACACCAATTTGTAGAAGAATTGTTACTACCAAATATTCAAAATAAATCTCAGATCAAAGAAAAAGCCGGAGGCATTATTATCTTTATTGATGAGATTGATAGTTTATTGAGTTTAAATTTTCCTGTCAACGATTTTTTTGCGTGGATTCGTCATTGTTACAATCAACAAGCATCTGACTCGAATTTTCAACGTTTAGGATTTGCACTGTTTGGAGTAGCCAGTCCATCTGACTTAATAGCAGACAAACGCCGAACACCTTTTAATATTGGTACAGCGATTGAGTTACAGGGCTTTAAATTACATGAAGCCACGCCATTGCTCAAAGGATTACAGGAAGTCATCAGCCAACCACAAGCAGTACTGCGAGAGATTATTTATTGGACAGGAGGACAGCCGTTTCTAACCCAAAAACTCTGCCAAATAGTTGCCCAGGCTGCCTTGAGAACATCTTACGGAACAATCTCATTACTTCCGGGAACTGAAGAATTTTGGGTGGAACAATTAGTGCGATCGCAGATTATCGAACATTGGGAAGCAAAAGACGAACCAGAACACCTCAGGACAATCCGCGATCGCTTACTTTTTTACGAACACCGAGCAGGAAGATTACTCGGACTTTACCAACGAGTGTTGCAAGAAGAGGTAGGGGAGCAGGGGAGCAGGGGAGCAGAGGGGCAACGGAGAAGAGATGCCCCTGTGCCGCTTCCTCCTGTCCCGACGGATGATAGTTTAGAACAGACGGAACTGTTATTATCTGGTTTAGTTGAAAAACACAACGGCTATCTCAAAATTAAAAATCCCATTTATCGCCATGTTTTCAATGCTCAATGGGTACTCAGGCAGTTAGACAATCTCCGCCCATACTCGCAAACATTCAACGCTTGGATAGCATCAGCTTATAAAGATGAATCACGTCTGTTGCGAGGGCAAGCTCTCAAAGATACTCAAAATTGGCTCCAGGGCAAAAGTCTTAGCGATTTAGATTATCAATTTTTAGCTGCTAGTCAAGAATACGAACGCAAAGCAGTGCAAACGGCATTGGAGGCAGCACGGGCTAAAGAAGTAGAAGCACGACTAGCACAAGAGAAAAAAACTGCAAAATTGCAAAGATTTCTCCTAATTGCAGTCGGTATTGGGTTACTCGTCTCTAGCAGCTTGGGAGTAGGAAGTTTCATTTTGTACCGCCAAACTCTCAAAAGCGCATATCAAGCAAAAAGTAGCGAAATCCGAGCGCTTGTATCTTCTTCTGAAGGACTGTTTGCTTCAAACCGCCGATTAGATGCCCTCATAGAAGCAATTAAAGCCAAGCATAGACTACAAAAACTAGGTAAACCAAACGCAAATATCGAGCGTCAGGTGAATGATGTATTACAGCAAGCAGTTTATGGAGCAGATGAGTACAACCATTTTTCTGGTCATACAGCAGCTGTTTTGGCAGTAGATGTCAGTCCTGATAGTTCTCTGATTGCCTCAGCCAGCATAGATCAAACAATCAAGCTTTGGCGACGTGATGGTACAGAAGTTGCGACTCTCAAAGATCATAAGGGAGCAGTTAGGGCGATCGATTTTAGCTCTGATAGTCAGATACTTGCTTCGGGGGGTGAAGATGGCACCATTAAACTCTGGAAGCGAGATGGTACTCTAATCAAGAGTTTCAAAGCTCACACTGCTTCAATTTGGGGAGTAGCCTTTAGTCCCGATGGTCAATTCCTGGCCTCTGCCAGTTGGGACAGAACTGTGAAACTTTGGAAGCCGGACGGTACATTGCTCAACACGTTTCAAGGTTATGAAATGGGGTTTGGCGGAATCACCTTCAGTCCTGATGGTCAAATCCTTGCTGCCGGCAATCTAGACAGGACAGTAAAACTCTGGAAACGAAACGCTTCGGGCTGGGAAAACGCCAAACCTTTACAACCTCTTTTAGGTCACACCGCTTGGGTTGTGAAAGTAGCTTTTACCCCTGATGGCCAGACTATTGTTTCCGGGAGTGAAGACAGAACTGTGAAACTTTGGAAGCGAGACAGCAAAAATGAAACCTACCGCGAGTATAAAACTCTTAAAGGTCACACTGCGGGGATTTGGGGAGTCGCCTTGAGTGCCGATGGTCAAACTATTGCCTCCGCCAGTCTCGATAAAACAATTAAACTTTGGAACATTGACGGTACAGAACTGAGGACGCTTAGAGGACACAGTGCCTCAGTTTGGGGAGTGACTTTTAGCCCTGATAATAGCTTTATTGCTTCGGCGGGCACAGAAAACCTTGTCAGGCTGTGGCAGAAAGAGAATCCATTCCAGAAAAGTATTATTGCCCATGAAGCCGGGATTTGGTCAATAGCGATCGCTGCCGACAGTTCAACGATCGCCACAGCTAGCCACGAAAACACTGCTAAACTTTGGAATCGCCAAGGCAAATCACTCAAAACTTTCACTCAATCTGGCGGCGCAATCTTCGAGGTTTCATTCAGTGAAGATGGCAAATTAATTGCGCTTCGCTCCTACGATGATACGGTAAAACTCAAGAAGCCAGACGGCAGTTTGGTTGCTACTTATAAAGCTTCTCTGAGTAAACTCTTAGCAGCAGTATTAAGTCCCGACGGACAAACCATCGCTATGGCAAATGTTGAAAAGGCTGTTGAGATATGGAAACGCGATCGCGTAGCGACTCCGCAGGAGTCTCGCCCAGCACCCCAGATCCTCAAAGGACATGAAGCCGAAGTCTGGGAAGTTGCATTTAGTCCAGATAGTCGCCTCATTGCCTCAGTCAGTGGCGATGGTACTGCTAAGTTGTGGACGCTGGATGGCAAGTTGCTCAAAACCCTAAAAGGACATACTGCGGCAGTCTGGAGAGTCGCCTTTAGTCAAGACAATAAAATGGTAGCAACTGGAAGTGGCGACAATACTGTAAAGTTGTGGACAGTGGATGGCAAGTTGCTGCAAACACTCAAAGGTCACATCGCTGCAATTTGGGGAGTAGCCTTTACTCCCGACGGCAAAATAGTCGCTTCTGGTAGCGTAGATACTACTGTTAAACTCTGGAAGCTTGATGGTACAGAACTGACCACCCTCAGAGGACACACCGCAGCCATTAGGAAAATTGCCATCAGCCGCGATGGGACAATGCTTGCTTCAGGAGGTGATGACAACACCCTTATTTTGTGGAATTTACAGCGAATTCTCAACCTAGATGCACCAGCTTATGGTTGCGCTTTGGTGCGGGATTATTTGAAAACGAATATCGCAGTGGAACAGAGCGATCGCTTTCTTTGCGAATCATTCAATAGCAAGTAGAAGCTAACAGACCTCCTTTTCCCATCGCCCAAATTACTTTTTTCCTAAACTCTGGACTTTTGAGTACCTAAAATATTATAATTATCTGCTGCATTAAATACACGACAGCTTAACACAGCAGTAAAACAGAGCGAACGCACCCTTTGTAATCACCAAGATATCCGCTATTAAAAGGTAGAGCCTTAGTAGCAGATGTGACAAATTGGAAAAACGAAAATCTGTATCCAATAATACGCTTGTAAGATTTTTATGACTTCCCGGATTCGCTTTTTGATGTGTCCTCCCGATTACTACGATGTAGATTATGTGATTAATCCCTGGATGGAAGGGAACATCCATAAATCATCGCGCGATCGCGCCGTAGAACAGTGGCAGGGACTACACCAGATTCTTAAACAACACGCCATTGTAGACTTAGTATCACCTGAAAAAGGTTGGCCTGATTTGGTTTTTACAGCCAACGCTGGTTTGGTACTGGGAGATAACGTTGTCCTTAGTCGTTTTTTACACAAAGAACGTCAGGGAGAAGAACCTTACTTCAAGCAATGGTTTGAGGAAAATGGTTATACAGTCAATGAACTTCCCAAAGATTTGCCATTTGAAGGAGCAGGAGACGCACTGCTGGATCGGGAAGGACGCTGGTTATGGGCGGGATACGGTTTCCGCTCAGAATTAGATTCCCACCCTTACCTAGCCAAATGGCTGGATATTGAAGTACTCTCCCTGCGACTGATAGACGAACGTTTCTATCACTTGGATACCTGCTTTTGCCCCTTAGCAAATGGCTATTTGCTGTACTATCCAGGTGCTTTTGATTCTTACTCCAACCGCTTAATCCAAATGCGAGTCGCACCAGAAAAGCGAATCGCCATTGCCGAAGCTGATGCAGTCAACTTCGCTTGTAATGCGGTGAATGTGGAGAGCATCGTCATCATGAACAAGGCGAGTGATGCTTTGAAAACACGCCTTGCAGATGTGGGTTTCCAAGTGCTGGAAACGCCGCTTACCGAATTTCTCAAAGCTGGTGGTGCGGCTAAATGCCTAACCCTACGGGTGACAGAACCAGTTAGAGATGAAATTCATGCGAATGTCTCGGTAGAAAGCCGCGTCATTCGCATGGAAGGACACTTGCTAGATGCTGGTTTGATTAACCGCGCTCTCGATTTGATTGTAGACGCTGGCGGAAGTTTCCAAGTTCTGAATTTCAACTTGGGAGAACAACGCCAAAGTACCTCAGCCGCTGAGGTGAAGGTATCAGCACCATCCCATGAAGTGATGGAAGAAATCATTTCGCGGTTGATTGATTTGGGTGCTGTAGACTTACCCCAAGATGAGCGGGACGCTAAACTAGAGCCTGTAATCCAAAATGGGGTAGCGCCTGATGATTTCTACGTCAGTACAATTTACCCCACCGAAGTGCGAATTAATGGTCAGTGGGTGAAGGTGGAAAATCAGCGGATGGATGGCGCGATCGCCATTACTCAAACACCCAATGGCTTAAAAGCAAGGTGTAAATTACTACGCGAATTAGAAATTGGCGAACAGGTAGTTACAGACGTGTTGGGTATCCGCACCATCCGCAAAACCGAATCCCGGGAACAACGCAGCACCCAAGAATTCAGCTTTATGTCGTCGGGAGTTTCCAGCGAACGCCGCGTGGAATTAGTCGTGGAACAAGTAGCTTGGGAATTACGTAAAATCCGCGATGCTGGTGGTAAAGTAGTTGTTACCGCTGGCCCTGTGGTGATTCACACTGGTGGCGGCGAACACCTAGCGCAACTAATTCGCCAAGGATATGTACAAGCGCTACTCGGTGGGAATGCGATCGCTGTCCACGACATCGAGCAAAATATGATGGGCACCTCCTTGGGTATGGATATGAAACGGGGTGTCGCCGTCCGTGGTGGACACCGCCATCACCTAAAGGTAATTAATACCATCCGCCGTTATGGTAGTATTGCCAAGGCCGTGGAGGCGGGGGTAATTAAGAGTGGCGTGATGTATGAATGTGTCCACAACCATGTACCTTTTGTGCTTGCTGGTTCAATTCGGGATGATGGGCCTTTACCTGATACCCAAATGGATTTGATTCAAGCACAAGAGCAATATGCCAAAAACTTAGAAGGTGCAGAGATGATTTTGATGCTGTCATCAATGCTACATTCCATTGGCGTGGGCAATATGACTCCGGCGGGGGTGAAAATGGTATGTGTGGATATTAATCCAGCTGTAGTGACTAAATTAAGCGATCGCGGTTCTGTAGAATCAGTGGGTGTGGTGACAGATGTGGGATTATTCCTCAGTCTCTTGATTCAGCAGTTAGATAAATTAACAAGTCCCTATATTAGTAAGGTAAGTTAAAAAAACAAACCGCTCTAGAGACACGTAGAACTTTGATGCACGGCTATCAAAAGTGATCTAGCGATCGCCATTGGGCGTAACAAGCTTAATAGTAGGGTAGGCATTTCCTATCCTACTATTTTTTTTTCTAGCGGAACTTAGGGACTTCCAGAAAATAAATTATCCCAAATTATTTGTACATTTTTCGGGTAGCACAGCTGTGCTACCCTACGGTGGGATGTTTTTTTAATTGGAAGTCCCTTAAACAAAAAAATAATAACTCCTAACTCTTAACGGGCTAAACGCCCCGCTATCCATGTACAGCACTCCCAATGCCCCATGCCCAATTCTTAAGAACAATTGTCTCCTAACTGTTCGCAAGCACCAATACTCACCCAGTGGCTAGAACCATCTTGCCAATGTTCTTTCTTCCATATAGGTGCGTTATGTTTGAGGGTGTCAATAGCATAGCGGCAAGCTTCAAACGCTTCACTGCGATGAGGACAACCCACTGCTACTACAACGCTGATTTCCCCAACTCGCAAACGTCCGATACGATGATGAATTGCTACTCGATTCACATCAGATGTAGATAAACGAATATCAGCAGCAATTTGATAAAATATCTGCAATGCCATCGGTTCATAAGCTTGATACTCTAGGGCAACCACTGGTTTACCGTCGGTTTGATTACGAACCATTCCACTCATCAAAACTACGGCACCGTTAGCTGGATCGTCAGATTTGGTATATATCTCTTCCAAAGACAATGGTGCAAAGCTAATGGCAAAACTATCTTCAGCTCTTGGTTTAACACGAGAGGTAAGTGTAGTTGTCATAACTGCGTCAATATTATGTGGGCTTTTTCTATTCTCCCTGAAGAAAGCACTGCTAGGCTATGTTTGCTTGCTGTTCTAAATTTTCCTCAAATCGCCAAAATTTGCTGTTATCCTCCTTCAGGCATACTACTATATTAAAGTAATCAAGTTATCTGCTTGTTTACTTAATTTAAATAATTTGAATGAAATCTACAGTGTGTAAGAATGAAGCAGCGAGGCTTAAAGCTCTACACAACGCAAGAATTATTGAAAACTCTAGATGCAGTTATTAAGAAAAAAGAATTCAGGAATCAAAATTCAGAATTCTGAATTCTCTTTTAGTCATTAATATAATCGGTGTTATCTATACGATCGCACTCATATCTGCCTTTAATTTCTTGATTGAAAAAACCGCCAATTGAATCAGAGGCATGTAAATCTTCCCAAGTATCCTCGTCTACGCCTAAGTACTGATAAACAGCGCCATTTTGAAACTCAACTTGCAAAATCTGTTCGTCGCGATCGTAGCCTAGAGCCGCCGCCATTGATGAGCTAACTGGTAACATGGCAATTGGTTCTTCCTCAAATGGTAGTGCAGTAGTTTCGGCGATAACTTCGCTCAGTTCTTGCAATCCTTCATAAGCTTGTATCGGCGCCGGAATTTCCAAAAACTCTAATTCGTTACCCCGATCGAGTAACAACTGCAAATATCCGTCAGAGTGAGCGATCGCTACTAAACTGCTCAAGTCTACCTTAGATAGCCTCATTTATTTTCTGCTCTCCTGTTGGCGTAGTCGGGAGTGTTAAAGTTTTATGCAACACGAAAATATTTATAGTATAAATGTACTATAAAAGTGGTTGTTTGTCAAGCTTTTACTGAGGCTGATACCATTTAATGAAAATGTTGATACATACAGCAAATTGCAATTTGGTGAGGTACAGATAATTGTATGGGCACAACATGTTGCATTGGTGTCAACTTACAGCTATTTTCAGGTAAATAGACCACGCGGTAGGGGCACAGCATTGCTGTGCCCCTACAACAGATGTGGTTCAAATACATGAAAACTGCTGTAAGCCTGGGCCAATAGAATTCGCGGCTATAGCAAAGTCGCCTGGTGCGGACTCAAAGAAAATTAAGGTTTCTTAACCCGCGCAGGCGGGTTTCGTCTGTGTAGACGCGGTTTCTAACCGCCCATTTCGCGTTAAGTTGACTACGCGTGTACTTCATTTACCTGAAATACGCTGTATCGATTTACCGTAGGGTATACCCTAACAGTCTAATGGGCGTGTGTCATCTGACACAGATGAACTTGATCGCTTCATACCACAGCAGAATCTACCTCATGGAAATGGGATCTCTGAGTTTGGGTTTGCAAGTAACGATAAAGACGATTCAGGGCGTTGGTATGGGCATAAGCCGCAGCTACCACGATATCAGTATCGGATGCTTGCCCGGAGAATATCCGCTCCTCATGCCGCAAACGAACTGTGACGGTTCCCAATGCATCAATTCCGCCAGTCACAGATTGCACCGAAAATTCAATTAGTTGATTGGGAATCTGCACCAATCGATTGATTGCTTGATACACCGCATCCACTGGCCCCGTACCGACACTGGCATCGGTGAGAATTTTGCCATCGGGGGTAACAATTGTGATGGTTGCAGTGGGGCAAGTGCAGTCTCCGCAGATTACCTGGACGTGTTCGATTTGGAAGCCACTTTCTACTTGAATCTGAGTTTCATCTCGAACGATCGCTTCTAAGTCCCAATCTGATATTTCTTTTTTCTTATCGGCCACTTCTTTGAACCGGTTGAAGGCTTTGTTCAAATCCCCTTCGTTCAATTCAAATCCCAATTCCTTGAGCCTGGTACGAAAAGCATTTCTTCCTGAGTGTTTGCCCAAAACAATGCGATTTTCTGGTAAACCGATGGCAGCAGCTTCCATAATTTCGTAGGTTTGGCGGTGCTTAATAATCCCATCTTGGTGAATTCCAGATTCATGGGCGAAAGCGTTTGCGCCGACGATCGCTTTATTTGGCTGAATCAGCATTCCGGTTAACTGGGAAACTAAGGATGAGGTTTTGTAAATCTCCTGAGTCTTAATATTAGTCAAAGGTGCATCTGATTCAACGGAACGGCCAAAGTATGGGTTAAAAAATGGTTTGCGAACCTGCAACGCCATGACAATCTCTTCCAATGCTGCATTACCCGCTCGTTCGCCAATGCCATTAATGGTACACTCCACCTGACGCACGCCATATTCAATTGCTGCTAAAGCGTTAGCTGTGGCCAAACCCAAATCATTTTGGGTGTGAATGGAAAGAATCACTCCATCTATATTGGGAACATGGGAGCGAATTCCCTGAATTAAAGTGCCGATTTCTTTAGGCGTGCAGTAACCAACGGTATCAGGAATGTTGATTGTAGTTGCACCAGCTGCGATCGCAGTTTCCAAAACTTGATAGAGAAACTCTGGCTCCGTGCGACTAGCATCCATTGGTGAAAATTCTACATCGTCTACAAACGATTTGGCATAGGCAATCATTTCTGCTGCGATCGCCAATACTTCGCTGCGAGATTTTTTCAACTGGTATTTCAAGTGAATATCAGAAGTAGAAATCATTGTGTGGATTCTGGGGCGATCGGCTCCTTTCAAGGCTTCGGCGGCGGCTTGAATGTCTTGGCGAACAGCTCTTGCCAAACTGCAAATGATTGGCCCGCCAGGTATCCCGACTTGTTCGGCAATGGTTTTAACGGCTTGAAAATCTCCCGGACTAGCAACCGCAAAACCTGCTTCAATCACATCGACACCGAGTAAAGACAGTTGATGAGCGATCGCTAATTTCTCTTCCACATTTAGGGTTGCCCCTGGTGACTGTTCGCCATCCCGTAACGTGGTGTCGAAGATGATAATTCGGTCTGGTTGAGATGCAATGCTCATAACTGTCTCCGTATTCAGAGGAATGTTTAAAAATTCTACTTTGGATATTGTATACAATCTTATAAATTTTGTATACAATATAAATTATGAACTTAAATGATTTGGCAGCCAACGTGCTGCAACAACAACGCAGTACCCCAGATTTGATTGCCGATGCTTTGCGGGAAGCGATTCTGCGGGGAATTTTTCAGGAAGGACAATCCCTGCGACAGGATGAAATCGCTACTCAGTTTGGAGTTAGCCGCATTCCCGTGCGCGAAGCCCTCAAGCAGCTAGAAGCCGAAGGATTGGTAACACTGCATCTAAATCGCGGTGCCATAGTATCAGTGTTGACAGCCCTAGAGGCGCAAGAAATCTGTGAAATTCGTAGCGCCTTGGAAGTAAAAGCAATGCAATTGGCAATACCCAAGTTCAGGGAAACAGATATAGAAAAAGCTGCTGTGATTTTAGAAGCGACAGTGAAAGCAACCGATGCGGGTATATTGGCAAAATTGAACTGGGAATTTCATGCAACGCTGTATGCTACTGCTGAACGTCCCAGGTTATTGGCGATGATTAAGACTTTACATGTTAATTGCGATCGCTATGTCCGCGTACAATTAGCACAGATGGATTACCAAGAGCGTTCTCAAAAAGAACATTATCAGCTCTTAGATGCTTGTCGTCAGCAGGATACAAAAACTGCTGTTCGGCTACTGAAACGCCACATTGAAACCGCCGGAGAACAGCTAGTTGGATACTTACAGCAAATAGCTCACAAGCGGTGATTCTTACTAGAACAGACTCAACGTAAAATTTACACCATCTTGGAAGAAAAAACATAATAAAAAGTAAAAAGTAAAAGAAATACTGAATTCATCTTTCTTTTACTTTTTAAATTTTGACTTTTGGCTTATCTAGACTGAACAATTACTGCTTTAAGCGAGGTATATTTGGTCTGACAAAGGTAGTAGAGGAATTAGCAGTTCGAGCATTAGCGGCTGAAGAACCACTAGTTGGAGAACTGAGGTTTAAGAAATCGATGAGTGTGAGGGTACGATTACGAATTTTCCACTGTCCATTTCTATTGACAACTTCATCTTCATAAGTACCATTAGCGACATCAATACTAGTTTCCGAACGTTTATGAGTCGCGTGAAGGTAAGAAGTCATTGTTGCTTTATTATTTTTAAATGAAATGTTTATCGTACCCATCAAATGTTGAGTAGCTAGATATCCATTTCCTTGGAATACTGAATAAACAAAATCTGCCCATGAATCTGTGCCAATCCGTGTTTCACTTGCCCCATCAGGAAAAACAGCAGTGAGGACTGCATCTTGAGTAAAACAATTCCGATAAATATTCTTTCCTTCTAAGAGATTTCCTCTACCAATGGCGTCAGTTCCTAGTGCGTAACAGCTTGCTAATTTTTGAATTTCTAATTCTGCATTAGGTTGAGTCGCACTTGCTATTTCAAACCTACCTCCAATTAACAGCACAAGAGCGACTGCAACCACAATCAAGCTTATACGATTGAACAAAAACGAGATAGCTTTGGAAATGATTCGCCCATTTTCTCTTCTTTTTTCCACAAGATGACTCCCTTAATTTTCACAATTTTCGCATCTCGTACTTTACCACAAACTAAAATTTCATCGGATAAATTTAGCTCATAAAAAATTGCTAAAATTATTGCATATTTAGCTAGAGCTTACTTTGATATCAGCTAGTAAATGATAAAGCTAGTACAAGATTTGATTGATACAACCAGTTATAACAGGCAATCAATAAATTTTATAATGTCGATTGCAGCTAAATTTATATTGATTTGATTAAGTAATGAAATTGCTACTGACAGAGTTTTATTAGCATTTAAATAACCTTTGGTATTAGCAATTTTTACAATTTAAATATAATTACTATAGCAATCTTAAATCATTAGACTTCTTGCATAAATCAAAAAAAAGAACCCCACCCCGCCTTTGACTTACGTCAAAGTCTCCCCTCCCCGCAAGCGGGGAGGGGCTGGGGGTGGGGTGTTAGGGGACTTTTGCAAGAGGTCTATTAATGATACAGAAAATACCCAACCTATTTAATACCATTTCCCGAAAATATTGATACAGAAATCCCTTATTCTCCAAAAATGGGAATAGAAATTATAAATTCTGTTCCTTGTCCGACAGTTGATTCACAAGTCAAACTGCCAGTGTGGTTTTCTACTATAATTTGGCGGCTAATAGATAATCCTAATCCCGTACCTTTTCCTACAGATTTGGTAGTAAATAGATTTTCAAAAATACAGGCTTTAACTTCTTCCGGCATTCCTTTGGCATTATCTTGAATCTTAATTACCACATTTTCCTTGTTTTCACTCAGATAACTGAAAATAGTGATAATATTAGGATAATTTTCATCAATTTCTATAAAACTACGACCAATATTTGCTTCTTCTAAAGCATCGATCGCATTTGCCAGAATATTCATAAACACCTGATTCAATTGTCCCAAATAGCATTTCACTAATGGGATATCTCCATAATTTTTAATCACTTGAATAGCTGGGCGATTATGATCGGCTTTCAGACGATGCTGTAAAATCATTAAAGTACTATCAATACCTTCATGAATATTAGCTAATACTTTAGAAGTGGTATCAGCGCGGGAAAAAGTGCGGAGAGAGGTACTAATATTACGAATACGCTGCGTCCCCAACGTCATCCCATCAATCATTTTTGGTAAATCTTTGAGCAAGAAATCTATATCTATTTCTTCGCCTTTTTCTTCAATTTCAACACCAGGATTGGGGAATTTTTCTCGATACAGTTGCAGATAATCGATTAAATCTTTTACAGTACCTTTAGCGTGGGCGATACTACCTGTAATAAAAGCAATGGGGTTGTTGATTTCGTGTGCCACACCTGCAACTAAATTCCCCAGAGAAGACATTTTTTCACTTTGGATAAGTTGTATTTGTGCTTCTTGTAAATCTTTGAAGGACTGTTCTAATTGCCTAGATTTATCTTGCTCTGTTGTATACAAACGGGCATTTTCTATAGCAATAGCCATTTGAGAAACTAAGACTTTTAAAACCTCTACTCTTTCTGGGATAAAAGCTCCTGATGATAACTTGTTTTCTAAATAAATAATACCAGTAAGGTGTGATTGATAAATAATCGGCAAACAAAAGATTGATTTTGTTTGAGATTGTTGAATATAGATATCAACATTAAATGGTTCTGCAATTATGGCCTCATTTAATACAAGATATTGCTGAGTTCGCAAAACAAAGTTAATCACAGTTAGCGGTAAATATTCATAGCTTTCAACAGGAATAGAATGTAAAACTGTCACCGCGTTTTCAGTAGCATTGCCGGAAGCTTCAATATATAGTTTATTGTCTTTTAGTAAGAGTAATAATGCTTTTTGTGCAGCAGCATTCTCTAGTAAGATTTTGATTAACTTACTCAACAAATTTTCTAAAATAATTTCATTAGTAATCGCCTGTGAAAACTTGATGAATGCATGAAAATCTAGAAAATCGCTTAAGCTGCTGTTAGTAGTCGTGGTGGTAGTAAGTTGAATTTTATCTAGTTTGGAAATAGAAGTTTCTACGGTATTAGTTTGTCCTATTAGAAAAGGGTACTGTAATTCTAGGTGTTTGACTTTAGCGATCGCACCCCAACGAATATAGGTATAATAGGCTTTAGTTATATAAGTTTGAGAAATTAACTGTTTGCCTAGAGATTGATAAAATTTTCCTGCTAACTCATAAGCTAAAGCTTCTTCTTGGAGAAAACCGTTTTCTTGAGATTTAGCAAGAGAATTTTCATAGTAGTCCATTGCTTCAAGCTTTTGACCTAAAACTTGATATCGTTGTGCTTCCACAAGATAAAATCTGTGTAAGTGATTTGTGGGAGCATGAGTAGCCCAGAGTTCCATTTTTTGTTGATTAGCTTCAACTTTTTGCAAAATAGCTTGCTGCTCAGACTCTTTAGCGGTATGATAGATAGCCAAGTGGGCTAAAGAATCGTAAAAATAGAACAGTGGAACAACAAATAACCCTGTAACACCACCTAAAGATTTTTCTGCGATCGCAGCATTTTCTACAGCTTTAAAATACTCTCCAAATAAGTAAGAGAGCATCAGCTTATTCACAAATAGATGGTTAATTGTATAAAGGTCGTTGAGTTGCTGATGAATTGGCAACATGCTTTGTTCATCGTAGGCTTCTCCAATTAAACAATCAACATTTTCCCAACTTCCTTGCAAATTCAAAAGTGTTTGTAAATATACTAAATTCCAAGTTAAAGCTACTTGTTGCTTGATTTTTTTCAGCGAATCACAATAAGCTCTTAATTCTTTTTCTAAAACCGAAAGTTCTTTACCTAACCAAAATGAATGATAGGGATAAATGTAACCACAATAGCCAGCATATTCTAAATCTCCAGTTTCCAAACCACTAGAATATCCTGCCATTGATGATATTAATGTCTCCTTAACATGCTCCTTCCAATGCATAACATGAGCGCTAACAACCGTCAGAATTTTAGCCTTGAGTTCTTGAGCATTAAATTGTGAGACTAAACTTGAAGCTAATTTGCCAAATTCATAGCCAGAATCAATTTCCCCTTGAACTCCACAAAGAAGTAATCCATAAAGACTATAACCATAACCAGATACAGCCGTATTGCCATATTTTAAAGACAAATTGACCATTTCACAGACAATAATTGGCATCATTGCGGGAGCAGTTTGAAAAGCCGCTGGGAGAACTCCCATTAAGATTCTCATGGCT
Source organism: Desmonostoc muscorum LEGE 12446 (assembly GCF_015207005.2). Lineage (GTDB taxonomy): Bacteria > Cyanobacteriota > Cyanobacteriia > Cyanobacteriales > Nostocaceae > Nostoc > Nostoc muscorum. The sequence goes on along the minus strand of NZ_JADEXS020000001.1, from coordinate 4,676,913 downwards.
GCAATCTTGTTAGGATCGGTCATCAATGGTAAGTTAATTAAATCTGCAATCACTTTCCCTTCCAACGCAGCAGCGATTTCATCCATCCCTTGCTGAATATCAACTGATGTCGGTTCATCTGGAAAGCTTATTCCTAACAATCGCAGAGTCGATATCGCTATCTTAATAGCTTGAATTTGTTTGCTTTGAATTATAGAAGCGATAATTTGTACTTCATATACTTTGACTTTATCTAAAAGAATTTTAGCTTCTTGCTCCACTACCTCAGCCCATTGGTACATCTGCTCAAAATTACCACTCAAATAGGCTACTTCTGCGCCTCCTTCATATAAACCTACAGTTAAATTATATTCAGTTTGCCAAGAGTCTATACTTAAAAGTTCTATCCCAGTTGTTAAGTATTTCAGAGCAGCTTCATAAGCTGTAGACGCTTTCGCTTTTTGTCCAGCAATTAAATTCAATCGTGCTAATTCAGTTTTTTCAGATTGCTCTATTAAGTTACCAATACCTACATTCAGCTGATTAACAATATCAAAAATATTTGCTTCTATTTCCTCCTGGGGTATATTTTGCAGGAGCAATTGACCGATTTTTAAATGAGTAGATTTCTTGAGTTCTTCTGGAATCAACGAATATGCGGCTTGTTGTACTCTGTCATGTAAGAACTTATAACCCACTCGTGAAGTATCGAAATTTAAATTCACCGCTTCTTCTTGATTAAAAACCAAAGGAATGCGGTAAGCTTCACTTAAAGGCAGAATTAATCCCGCTTGCAAAGCCGAGTGTAAATCATTGGCTGTCACAGAAGGTGACTTTTGATTGACTATTGATAAAATATCTAAACTAAATCTGTCACCCACACAAGCTGCTAGTTTTAAAACATCTTGGGTAACCTTTGGTAGTTTTTCAACCCGACTTGCAACTAGTTCTACTACATTTTTATCAGTAATTCCAATTGCTTGAATATCCGCTATACTCCACTGCCATTGAGCATTAACAAAGTCAAATATTAACAGTTTTTCTTGATAAAGTACCTGAATGAGTTGTGTAATAAAAAAGGGATTACCACCTGTTTTATTACAAATCAATTCAGCTAGTTCGATAATTTGCTGATTCACAACTCCAGTTTCTGTTTCTTGGAGAGTTTCAGCAATTAGTTGAGTTACATTGTCTAAATTTAGAGGCTGCAACACTAGATTATTAACAACTGTACCGGCATTCTTAATTTCTTCTATTTTTTGGATTAATGGATGTGCCGGACTAACTTCATTATCTCTATATGCCCCAATAAACAACAAATATTTACTATCGCTGTCAGTTATCAGCAGTTGGATTAAATTTAATGTGGCTGAATCTGCCCATTGCAAATCATCTAAAAATATGACTAATGGATGTTCTTTTTGAGTGAAGACTTGGATAAATTCTTTAAAAACACGATTGAAGCGGTTTTGTGATTCTGCTGCCCCAATTTGCGGAACTTCTGGCTGTGTACCAATGATTAATTCTACTTCTGGAATTACGTCAGTAATAACTTTTCCATTTGTTCCTAAAGCTGATAATATTTTATCACGCCATCTTTCTATTTGTTCATTATTTTCTGTAAGCAAATAACGCATTAAGTAAGCAAAAGCTTGAATTAAAGAAGCATAAGGTATATTTCGTTTTAATTGGTCAAATTTACCAGCAATAAAATAACCTTGTCTGCGAGTAATGGGTTTATTAACTTCATTGACTAAAACTGATTTGCCAATGCCAGAATAACCAGAAACTAGCATCATTTCTACCCCCTTTAGTCCCCCATTAGTAAGGGGGGATTCAGGGGGGTCAGTAACGCGCTCAAATGCTGCTAAGAGTTCATTAACTTGTTGTTCACGACCATATAATTTTTGGGGAATTAATAACTGGCTTAAAACATCTAAACGACCTGGAACAAAATTAGTAATTATACCTTGAGTTTCTAACTGCTTGAGACATAATTCTAAGTCTGCTAATAACCCTGTAGCACTTTGATATCTGTCTTCGGCATTTTTTGCCATCAGCTTCATGACAATTTCGGAGATGGCGCTAGGAATATTCGGATTTAATGATTGCGGAGTTATTGGTTGAATAGCAATGTGACTATAAACTATTTCTAGGGGATCTTGGTTAAAAAATGGTGTTTTATCGGTGAGCATTTCATATAAAGTCACACCAAAAGAATAAAAGTCAGTGCGATAATCGATAATACGATTCATTCTCCCAGTTTGTTCAGGAGACATATAGGCAAGTGTGCCTTCAACGGAGTTAGGGTTAGTAAATTGGGGATTTTCCTTATTTAGGCGGGAAGCTATGCCAAAATCAGTGAGTTTAACAATACCCGTCTGGGAGTTAATGATGATGTTACTAGGTTTGATATCTTTATGAATAATCTGGTTTTTATGTAAATAATCTAAAGCTTTAGTCAGTTGAATAGCAATTTTTAAATGGTTAATTAAATCAATTTTTTCTGTTTGTAAAAGTTGGGCTAAAGACTGACCACCAAAGTCTTCTAATAACAGTCCTACACGATTATCAAAGGTTTCTAAACTGATGGCTTTAACTATATTCGGATGGTCTAAACTTTGCTGAATTTGATACTCATTTTTCAGCCGAGTAAAAGCTTCGAGGGTAGGATATTCATTTTTAAGCAGCTTGATAATAACTTGCTGTTGTGTGTTTGGTTTTTGTGTTTGATAAATAACAGTTTGAATTCCTTCGTGGAGAGTCGAGTTGATTTGATATCCAGTTCGATTTGGCATTGATTTTTGATTATAAAGTTATAAAATTTGCATCACCCCCCGTTCTGTCCCGAAAGAGGGGTTCTATTTTAATTATTCCCAGTACGTAGAAAATTATTAACATTGTGATTCCGTACCAAAAAATTGAGAGACGTTGCATTGCAACGTCTCTACATGTGGTCACCAACGCCGTAACTTTTACGCCAACCGCAGATAAGGACATTTTGACAAAAACCCAGAGGCCTTATTGTGGGCATCAATGTTATGAGTATGTGCTGGTGTCGGTCGAATAATGCCAGCAAACAGGTCATCTAACCCGTAGGGAGTGAAAAATTGCCATTGGCCTTGTGTGTCTAGTCGAACTCCTACAGCAGTAGCAGTATGTAACCAATCTGTAATACCATCTTCTGTACTGGTGTAGGGTCTGGCACCAAGACGCCAACGAGCAAAACTAGCTTGATTTTTGACATCAAATTGCTCATGAGGGAATTGTTCTGTGAGATTTGCCTTTGCTGCTAGTTCCTGGGAACGATTTCCTTCTATATCAAAAAATGCAATATCAAAATCTTTAATACCTAAGCCGCAATGTTCGCCAAAAATTGAACGCCAAACTGTGTTTCTGACTGCACCTCCGGCTAACCACCAGTTGGGTAAATTTAGTTGAGCGATCGCAGGTAATACTGTATCAATAGATGTATCAGTTAAAATCATCTGTAAACGAGTGTTAATATTCATATCAAATTTCTAGAATTGTCAAGTAGAACGTGAAAATATTATCATTCACATTTCATCAAGCTGACAATGTTGAAAGTCTTGCTATGACGTTCGGCGAATCAATTTTTGTGAAATTCAAAAGGGCGATCGCTCAGAGCAAGAAAAACGAGAAATAACCCTCGATGCCAGTATTTCCAACTGACAATTTATTTTTGCTTCTAACAATTGGAATACAAAACGAAAAAATTTATTTTTGACTTAAAAATCAGTCAAGACAAGAAAACAATAATTTCAAGAAATTTTGGGCAGTGCGTTAAACTGTGTTAACGCACGCTACAGGTTTTTACGGCACAATCAACACTGGACAAGGCGCAAGGTTAATCACGCGAGTCGTGACACTATCAGTTGCTCCCTCTTCAGTCAAGCCTAGCCCCCGACAACCCATGATGATTAAATCTGCTCCGATTTCATCAGCGACATCGCAGATGGTAAAAGCTGGTTTGCCTTGCTTTTCCAGAACTTCAGATTGAATTCCTTGTCCAGAAAATAAAGATTGGGCACTTTGGAGCAATTTGGCAACTACCTCTGGTGACACCATTGGATCTCCACTAGGTGCATCTGGGGGCGGTTCTTCTACCACAGACAGCAGCACTAAGCGACTGCCGTACTTTTGGACGATGTTGGTAACTACGTCAGCAGCTTCCCGCGTTTCCCGGCTTTGATCGATTGGAAATAGTACTGTCTTAAACATCTCTATCACCTGGGCACCCCTGACTCCGGTAAAATCTGGATGGTTCTACTTTCAAAACAATAACAAAAAGGCAATCAGGAGAGTTTGCTGTGTCCAAAAAAAGTTTAGCAAGTTTATCTGCGGCTGATATCTCTGGAAAACGCGCCTTGGTGCGGGTTGATTTTAACGTGCCTGTGGACGAGCAAGGCAATATCACAGACGATACTCGCATTCGCGCTGCTCTGCCAACCATCAAAGATTTGACCCAAAAGGGAGCTAAGGTCATTCTCGCAAGCCATTTTGGGCGTCCCAAGGGTGTGGATGACAAATTGCGCTTGACGCCTGTGGCTAAGCGTCTCTCTGAGTTGTTGGGGCAAGAAGTTGTCAAAACTGATGACTCCATTGGCGATGAAGTTGCAGCTAAGGTGGCGGCGCTGGAAAATGGGCAAGTGCTTTTACTAGAAAATGTCCGCTTCTACCCACAAGAAGAGAAAAATGACCCAGAATTTGCCCAAAAATTGGCAGCCAATGCTGATTTTTATGTAAATGATGCTTTTGGTACTGCACACCGCGCCCATGCTTCTACTGAAGGGGTGACTAAATACCTGAGTCCTTCTGTGGCTGGATATTTGGTTGAGAAGGAATTGGAATATCTCCAAAACGCCATTGAAAATCCCCAGCGTCCTTTGGCTGCAATTATCGGTGGTTCCAAGGTTTCCAGTAAAATTGGTGTGATTGAAACGCTGCTGGAGAAGTGCGACAAGCTGATCATCGGCGGTGGGATGATTTTTACTTTCTACAAAGCCCGTGGTTTGAATGTTGGTAAGTCGTTGGTGGAAGAAGACAAGCTAGAATTGGCGAAGTCTTTGGAAGCGAAGGCAAAAGAACGTGGTGTTACCTTCCTGTTACCCACAGATATCGTCTCGGCAGATAAATTTGCTCCCGATGCGAATGCGACAACTGTCAGCATTGAAAATATCCCTGCTGATGGTATGGGTTTGGATATTGGCCCAGACTCAGTAAAAGTTTTCCAAGAAGCCCTTGCAGATACCAAAACGGTAATTTGGAACGGGCCGATGGGTGTGTTTGAGTTTGATAAGTTTGCGGTAGGTACAGAAGCGATCGCTCATACCCTCGCCGAAATTAGCAAAACTGGCACAACCACCATTATCGGCGGTGGCGACTCGGTGGCGGCTGTGGAAAAAGTCGGTTTAGCCGATCAAATGAGCCACATCTCCACCGGCGGCGGCGCTAGCTTGGAGTTACTTGAAGGTAAGGTTTTACCTGGTATCGCAGCTTTAGATGATGCGTAAGTAGGGAATGGGGAGATGAGGGAGATGAGGGAGATGAGGGAGATGAGGGAGAATGATAACTCCTAACTCCTAACTCATAACTCCTAACTCAGCACTCACCACTCCCCAATCCCCAATCCCCAATCCCCAATCCCCAATCCCTAAATATGGAACCAAAATGGCTGGAATGGGCGCAAAAGTTACAAGCGATCGCCCAAAATGGTCTCACCTATTCTGAAGGCGTTTATGATATCGAACGCTATAAACAATTAAGAGCGATCGCCACAGAAATTATGGCGACTTACTCAAATGTCGAACACAGCTATGTCCTTGATTTATTTAGCCGTGAAGTAGGATATGCAACTCCCAAAGTTGATGTGCGGGCAGCAATTTTTAGAGACGATACTATATTATTAGTCAAAGAAAGATCTGATGGTTTTTGGACTTTACCCGGTGGATGGGCAGATGTTGGCGAGTCTCCCAGTGAGGTAGTCGTCAAAGAAGTATATGAAGAATCTGGATATCAGGCACGCGCTACTAAATTACTAGCAGTTTATGACAGAGATAAACAAGGACATCCACCGTTTCCGTTTTATGTCTACAAGCTATTTTTTCACTGTGAAATAATCGGTGGTTCTCCATCATCAAGTATTGAAACTGAAGCAGTAGATTTTTTTCGTGAAGATGCGTTACCAGAACTTTCTATTGGACGCGTGACGCCAGTACAAATCACCCGACTTTTTCAACATTATCGTCAACCAGATTTACCCACAGATTTTGATTAAGAAGTAGCCTTCATTGCAGCTGGTAGTTGCGATCGGGTTGATGGCTGAAATTTCTGCCAATATTAGGGACTTCCAACGAAAAAAATATTCCATTAGACCTCTTGCAAAAGTCCCCTAAGACCCCACCCCCAGCCCCTCCCCGCCTGCGGGGAGGGGAGCGTTTGCTTTACTCAAATGCGGGGTGGGGTTCTTTCTTTTTGATTTATGCAAGAGGTCTATTATATCGAAAGGTGTAGGGGCACTGCCGTGCCCCTACAAGTATACCTCACTTTCTAATGCCCTCTGCAAGAACTACCCAAACAAGGACATCTCACTTTTTCGGATCGCCTGTTTACGAATTGGTTCTTATTTGTTGCATTTTTATTGACTTATAAGTTTTCATAATGATATTAAAAAAAGAAGAACGAGTTGTTGAAAAAAGTAATGTGTATTCAATTTTTTGAATAAAAAAGATTATGCAGAATACAATTTTAACGGCAGCATTTTTCCTGTTTTCATTCATGTTTACACTCAAGGCAACTGCTGCTGATTTTGAGCAGATTTATGTGTTTGGTGACAGTTTTTCTGATGATGGTAATTTTTACGATATTACAAAAGATGAATTGGCTGTAGGTATTCCTCCTTACCCTTACAAAGATGGACGCTTTTCTAATGGGCCAGTGTGGGTGGAATATCTTGCACAAGATATGGGCTTAAACCCGTCTCTGGGCACTAACTTTGCTGTTGGTGGTGCTAAGTCTGGGTTGTATAACATTAATATATCTCCTGTACATGGTTTATATTTAACGGGAGTCTTGTCTCAAATTAATAAGTTTACAGCAGTCAATAAGTCTGTTAACCCACATGCACTTTATATCGTGTGGGGCGGTACGAATGATTTTCTTGATTCTAAAAGTGCTGGAAATCCCAGTGAGTCAGTTACAAACATATCAATAGCAGTGCGTTCTCTTGCCACTGTTGGAGCTAAAAATATCCTAGTGGCTAATTTATTCAATTTGGGGAACTTACCGGGTACAAGAAATAGTCCAACTTCCAAACAACTCAACGATTTGGTCGCTGAATATAATGTCGAGTTAATTAAAAGCATCAATTCTTTAAGCCCAGAACTAAATCATGTAAATATCATTTTTTTAGATGTTAATTTGTTATTTAAACAGGTTTTAGCTAATCCTGGACAATATGGTTTTACAAATGCGATGGATTCTTGCTTAGGAAACTCAGTTTTAATCACCATACCTGCTTCTTATCCATCATTGGACTGTAAGACCAACCCAAACAATTTTTTGTTTTGGGACAGCATCCATCCTACAACTGCTGGTCATAAGGTCATAGCGGAATATGCAGCTTCAGTATTAAAAACTCAACCTATCTTGAAGTCTTTTAAAAAGCAAGAATTCAGGAGTAAGAATGGGCTGCGCCCCGCTGCACTAACAGAATTCAGAATGTAGGTTGGGTTGAACGAAAGATATTCTAAAAATATTGTGAGGAAGAATTTACATGAAATTTAACTCAATTTCTTTAAGTATTGGTTTAAGCGTTCTTAGTAACTTATTTTCAGCCAGTTTGCCTTCACAGTTTGGGTTCAATTTTCCACGAGTTCTTGCTCAAACAGCTGACTGTCCTCTACCTGCTGATGTAGCTGTTACTTTCCTTAACTCTAAATGTAAAGAAGTCATACTAACTTACCCACAGACTTTTTATCGCTACTATAGTGACGATACTCAAAAGATAGGTAGATTTGTGACAACTGACAAATATGAAACAAATTTACAAGCAATCAGAAATCTAGCTCTTAATCAAGTATGGGGTAATAAAGCTACTCTTATAGAAAGAGTAACTTTGCCAGCAGGAACCACTGTTTATCTAGGTAAAGCTGCTCCTCAAAACCCTCCAAGCTGCTATCCTGGGGGTGGTCAACAGACATGGTTTGATTTTTTAAAAGTTCCAGATAGCAAGTGGTCTGTAGGACGAAAGCTCTACATAGAAGATTTCAGTTGTCCGTAAAATTTTCTTTGATTTCTTCTTTGTCATCGCTTCCCATGTTTCAATCCCTAATAGGGAGTAAATGAAATTTCAATGGTTAGAAGAGGGGTCTTCCAAGTGATTTATTGTGGTTTCAATCCCTAATAGGGAGTAAATGAAATTTCAATTTGCCAGCGGCAGGAGCGCAAAAGCTTTTAGATGTTTCAATCCCTAATAGGGAGTAAATGAAATTTCAATAGCCATTCAACAACTTTATTTACAGTAAAAGGAAAAGTTTCAATCCCTAATAGGGAGTAAATGAAATTTCAATTCAAAGAGTTTGAGTCCTTGCTTTTGGGTATTTCGTTTCAATCCCTAATAGGGAGTAAATGAAATTTCAATATTACCATACGTAATGCGTATTTGCTATCAGCGTGAGAAAGATTGTTGTTTCAATCCCTAATAGGGAGTAAATGAAATTTCAATAATAATTTAAAATCTTCTCTTTCAGTATCCAAGCTGTTTCAATCCCTAATAGGGAGTAAATGAAATTTCAATGTATCTTATCTGCCACTGAGTTAATTCTTTGTCTTTGCAGTTTCAATCCCTAATAGGGAGTAAATGAAATTTCAATGACAACTACACCAGCAATAACTACTAGCAATATCAGTTTCAATCCCTAATAGGGAGTAAATGAAATTTCAATCGTAAAGCTGAACTAGCAGCGGTAGAGGAAATCAGAGTTTCAATCCCTAATAGGGAGTAAATGAAATTTCAATGGCGGTAGCCGCAAACACAGTCTGTATTTGGTTTTCAAGGTTCTGTAGCGCGGATGGTCTAATCATAACATGAAAAATTGAGATTAGGTATTAATAAAATAGCCAAAACCCAGTCTGTGTAAGGTGCGCGGGTACTTTCACAACTATTTATCGCAAAACTCTTGCTACAGCCTACTTTGAAGCTTGTTTCCCCAAATCTTATTTTTAACACCTACCCATCCGCGCATTTGGCAAAGAAAATAGACAGGACTAGCCTTTTCAAGCTGGTGAAATTTGGAACGAAGATTGGTTATTTCAATCTTCAAAAAGCCCAAAATGTGAGCGGATGATTCAAGATGCTAACACCAAAACAACGTATGTTCGTTGGTCACCTTGAAAAAGCTAGTTCTAATAGAGTCGTAGCGCACTGGTTAACCACCCATAAGTTCTACTTTACCAAAATAGCAGGCGCACAAAAAATACAGCAGAATTGAGAATTCAGGAGTCAGAATGGGCTACGCCCCCCTGCGCTAACAGAATGAGAATAGGCTTTCGGCCTAGCTTTGAGATTTAGATGGTGTACTTCACGCTTCTTGAAATCTGCTGTGAAACCGAATATTGTCAGCGTCAGGTTTAATTAGTTTGTACAAGCGCGATCGCAGTTTTGCATATGATGGCAAACTTGATTTTAACTTGATGGTGTCGGATTGATAATTGTATGGGGGCGATCGCTTTTCTAATTTGAGTGATATCATATCAAGTTAAATAGCCTTAGTAATATAACTAACCCTACCCTTTCTCAGGGGTGGGGTTTTTTACGTCTTTAGGGAGTTTCTAAGATTTAAACTGATGCAAACACAACTTTGAGAGTATTGGCATTAGCTTATAGGAGAAATGCAGGTAAAATTGCCTAAATTGTCCAGAAAAACTTGATTTAGAAATCGCAAAAGCTGCTTTACCTAACTGAAAATTGTAATTTGCATAATTCTGGAAACTAGTATGGTTTGTTACCATAGATGTCTGAATGCAGAGTTTGATAAAGTTAATTATCTTTTTGAGTTTACTGAAAAATAAGTAAATATTAGTACTTATCATACTGAATATCGATTATAAAACGAATTGACGATTGTGAAACTGGAAAATGAAACGTTCAAATCGCCTTGCTTGGATGGGAGCGATCGCACTTGCAGCGATCGTTTTACTGAGTTTGATCGCAGCGCCTAATAATACTAAAGTTAATGTTGGCTCTACTTATAACCGCGCCCCTGATGGCTATGGTGCTTGGTACGCTTTCATGCAAGAGCAAGGAATTTCTATCAAGCGCTGGCAAAAGCCTTTTAGTGAAATTCAGCCAGAGAACAGCCCAGTTACTTTTCTTGTGGTTAGCAGCTATCCCAGAGATACAACCCTCGATAGTCAAGAACGTGAATGGGTAGAAAAAGGAAATACTTTGGTAATTTTAGGTGCCGGGGCGCGAGTTACAGAAGCAAACTTTAGCACTCTGCAAAAATCCTCCCAAGGCGATATTAAAATTGAGACGCGCAGACGAAATAAAAAAGTTAACCAAAAGCAAATTGATTTAGGCGATCGCTTTGGTGCTATTGTCTGGCAAGAAAAATACAAGCAAGGCAACGTAATTTTTTCTACCACTCCTTATTTAGCCGCCAATGCCTACCAAAATAATTTCAGTAATTTTAGGTATTTAGCCGAGTTAGTCAAGAAAAACGGTAACACAGTATTTGTCGATGAATACATTCACGGCTATAAAGATACCGATGTCAGGCAGAAAGAAAACGAAGGAAATTTATCTAGTTTTTTTGCTAAAACTCCTTTATTTCCAATATTTATCCAAGTAGGTATTTTACTATTGGCGCTGATTTGGGCGCAGAATCGCCGTTTTGGCAAACCAGTAACTTTAGATACACCAGTCGCAGATAACAGCGAGGCATACATCCAAGCCTTAGCCTTAGTCTTGCAGAAAGCTGATACCGCCGACTTTGTAATTGAGATGGTGGGTAAACAAGAACAATTGCAACTGCAAAAAGCCTTAGGATTAGGGCAAATACCGCTAGAACACCAAGCCTTGCTTAGTGTCTGGGTAGAAAAAACAGGTGCAAGTGCCGCAGAACTAGATGCAGTTTTAAAGCTACAATCACGCAAACAGCCCATGAGTGAACAAGAGCTGTTAAGCTGGTTGGGAAAATGGCGAACCATTAGATTAATTCGTAATTCGTAATTCGTAATTCGTAATTAATAGGAATTGAGAAATGGCAAACGACAAACGACAAATGAAAAATTAATATTATGAACGAAATCCATTCTATTTTAATTCGCCTTGGTGAAGGTCTTAACCAAGTAATTGTCGGGCAATCCAGCCTCATACAACAACTTTTAGTAGCGCTGTTAGCTGGTGGACACATAATTTTAGAAGGAGTGCCGGGTACTGGTAAAACTCTCTTAGTAAAAGTATTAGCACAGTTAATTCAAGGGGAATTTCGCCGAATTCAATTAACACCAGATGTCTTACCGTCAGATATTACTGGTACAAATATTTTTGACTTGAATAGCCGGAATTTCACTTTAAAAAAAGGGCCAATATTTACCGAAGTACTCCTAGCAGATGAAATTAACCGTACTCCCCCTAAAACACAAGCGGCGCTGCTAGAAGCAATGGAAGAAATGCAGGTAACGCTAGATGGTGAAAGTTTACCCTTGCCGGATTTATTTTGGGTAATTGCAACCCAAAATCCCCTAGAATTTGAGGGAACTTATCCTTTACCAGAAGCGCAGTTAGACAGGTTTTTATTTAAACTGGTGGTAGATTATCCCGATCAAGCTGCTGAAAAGCAAATGTTACTCAATCGTCAGGCGGGTTTTGCAGCAAGGCGTTTGGATATTAGCCGTTTGAAACCAGTAGCCACAGTAGCCGATATTTTGCAAGCACGGCAAGCAGTCAAAGAAGTTAAAGTGTCAGAAGCGATCGTTGATTATTTATTAGCGTTGGTGAGAACATCGCGTCAATATCCTGATTTAACTTTGGGTGCATCGCCCCGCGCCGCTGGTGCTTGGTTGCAGACATCTCAAGCCCTAGCGTGGTTAACAGGAAGGGATTTTGTGACACCAGATGATGTCAAAGCCGTTGCATCGCCGTTGCTACGTCATCGACTGATTTTGAAACCAGAAGCCATGCTGGATGGTTTACAAATTGACGCGGTAATTGCGTCGGTAATTAATCAAGTCCCGGTTCCAAGGTGATCCGATTTTGGATTGGGAATTTTCTTTCAGTAAACTTCCAGCGATCGCCAAAATCATTGCCCAGACGAAAATTAAATCAGCACATCGTGAATTTCTTGCTTTTTGAGCCAGGTTAGTAGAAAATGGCGATGTGTTGCAAAAATCAAGCAAAAGTCTGGTAAAAGTGCCGTTGGCAGATTATTTACTAGCCAGAGTTACCCCATTGATAAACACCAAGCAAGCATTCAAAACGATTAGTTAAAACCCAGACTGGTATTTACAGCAGAATTCAGAACTCAGGAGTCAGAAATAAAACAGGCTTTATACCTGACTACCAGACGAATCGTTGTGTACTTCACCAACTTGAAATTCGCTGTTAGTCATTTGATACAGATGTTAGCGTCGTCAAACCTCTGTCAACAGCTTGTGCATATATCTAGATGCAAAAGCGATCGCATAACTACTCTAAATTAGGGAATCATTTCCATGAAATCTAAAATTGACACTTTTGTTCGCACAAACACCAGAAAAGTTCAAAAGTGGAGACAAAATTTTCAGCAGAGAAAAAAATCCTTAAAATTTTTCCGTCAAACAATCATCATGTTGTGCGTTGGCATAATTCTTGCCATGACTATGGTAAAAACTCCAGCAATGGATGTCACCCTAGTCAGAAAAAACGTTGTTGATCTGACTCCACAAGAAAAAGCAGACTTTGTTAACGCCATCAAAACATTAAAAAGAACAATCCCTAAAGGCAGCAACATCAGTCTTTATGACCAAATTGTGGCCATACATGTGGGAGCGATGGGATTTTCATCAATGCATATGGGTGGCATGAATGCAAATTATTCCAATACAATCCTACATCCCACTGGGCCAGCAGCCGGAACAGATGCGGCTCACGCAAATGCAGGCTTTCTGCCTTGGCATCGTGAATATTTAAGAAGATTTGAAAAAGCTTTACAGTCAGTTAACCCCAAGATAACTATTCCATATTGGGATTGGAAAGATCCTAGAGCGATCGATATTATCTTTAAACCAGACTTTTTAGGAGCAAATGGCACAGGAACAACAATCAACGTTCCAGGTGCAGGTAGTTATTTGGGTGGTTCTGTTCAGTTTGGTAATTTTTCTTTAGCTGATGGCTGGGTTCTGAACAACAACTTACATATTGACCAAATAACAAATCAAACTCTGGGAACCTCACTCATTCGCTTTCTCAAAATACCTCCTGCCAATAACTACCCCCTACCCCAAACAGAAATCAATAATTTGCTCAATATCAATGACTATCTTCAATTTCGCGCTGCCATAGAAGGAGATATTAGCGTAGATCAAAATGGCAATGAAACTCCTGGAGTATTCACTCATAATTATCTTCATGGATTGGTCGGCGGGGTTCTTGTCGATTTAACTCAGTTTCCGCCCCCTTTGCTGCAAAGATTAGGCACCATGAGCAACGTTCCTGGTTCTCCCAATGATCCAATTTTTTGGCTGCATCATGCCAACGTCGATCGCCTTTGGGCGCAATGGCAAGAAAACCATCGCCTAAAAAAGGCTTCTTATCCAAAAGCTAATCAGCCTTACGGACACAATCTCAATGATCCCATGTGGCCTTGGGACGGGGGACAGTCCACACCAGGAAAAATAGGCCCTGGGGATATACGATCTCTGCTACCAAATTTTGCACGCAATGATATTGTCACGCCCAAAGACACTCTCAATCTCAGAAACTACGGCTACACCTACGACACTCTTAAACACGTCCCAGAAGTGCCAATATGGTCATTAGACTGGGTTCACTGGTTAATCGAGAATAAATTCTGAGATGAATCCAGATGTAGAGACTAGCAATTGCAACGTCTCTACAAGGATTTTGATATCATGCACAATGATTTTTATACATAAAATCAGCAACGCCCCCTCCGCCCCCCATCTCCCCACAATATTTATATAAAAAATTCTTGAATCTTGAAGTTTTTTAAAGAATTTGTGCATAATACAACTAAAGGACTTGAGTCCTTTTCAATGTTGATATACTCCACACGGAGACTTTTGGTTTCTATGTATTAGGACTTAGGCACACTGTACGAACTCTTGGCGTCCTTAGAGGATGTTTGAAAAGTCATGATTGATGTCTCAAATATTTTCCACCCCACCCTAACCCTCCCCTTATAAAGGGGAGCCACTGCGTTGGACGGGTTCCCCGGCTTGAAGCAAGTGGCGTGAGGGAACTAGATTTCTTGTTTCCCCCCAATATATCGGGGAGCCACTGCGTTGCGGAGGTTCCCTCCGTTGTAGCAAGTGGCGTGGGATTAAGGGGGGTAATAATTCGATTCAAATCACTACATATCACTTTTCAAACATCCTCTTAGCACCTTGGCGGTTCGATAAATTAAATTTTTTGGCAATTTTTGCGTAAATGCTGTGTATATTCCTGTTTCTTAATTAAGACTTTATTAACAACTTCTGTTCTAATTTAGAAAAAACTTAAGGGCTAAAAAATCAAAGGTAAATTCAAACCTTTACTCTTTTATCTCTTATTCTTAACCAAAAGTAATTGGTTTATCCTACATGATGACAACCCAGCGTTGCAACAGAACCTTAAATTCACTTGCAGTTACAAATCTCAAGATCGCTAGTACCGCAAGGCGGAATTCGTAATTCGTAATTCGTAATTCGTAATTACCTGTTCATAAGGGTTTTAGACATTTCAAATGGTTGGTTTATTTACGCCGTGCTGTACTAGATTGATAGTGAGTCATATATCAGTAATTACCAATTACTTATTTTACATTCATCAGGTTAGTAGTTATGACCCAGGTTCCAAAGCAAAAACGCAAGCGTGGTCTGATTCTTACACTTGAAGGATTGCAAAAGCTGCAATCCGGTAAAATTACCCTGGAAGACAAAGAGAATTACGGAAATAGATATACCCTTGAAGATTTAAGTGAACGAGTTAAAGTAAATACTGTAACAATTTCTAAGGTATTATCTCGTGAGGAAGGAGTTGATAAAAAAACACTTGAGCTTTTTTTTCAGGCTTTAAATTTAGATTTAGATAAAACTGACTATACAAATTCTGACAAATCTCGACATTTAGATTGGGGAGAAGCAATTGGGGCATCAGTTTTTTATGGACGCACATCAGAAACAGCCACATTAGAGCAATGGATTTTAAAAGACCGCTGTCAGATAGTGGCGATTTTAGGTATGGGGGGGATTGGCAAAACTTCCGTTACTGTCAAGCTTGTAGAACAAATTAAAGAGAATTTTGAGTACGTTATTTGGCGATCGCTGCAAGATGCTCCTCCAGTCAACACGCTCTTAGCTAGTTTAATTCAATTTCTTTCTGATGACCGGGAAACAGAAGCAATTTTACCAGAAGGCACAGCTCAAAGACTCACGCGACTGCTACATTATCTACGACAGCATCGCTGTTTATTAATACTAGATAATATGGAGTCAATTTTACGTGCTGGTAGTCGGGTAGGACGTTATCGAGAGGGATACGAAGGATATAGTGAACTGCTAAAACGATTAGGAGAAACAGAACAACAAAGCTGCTTAATATTAACCAGTAGAGAAAAACCTAAAGAAGTAGCATCAATGGAAGGAGCGGGTTTGTGCGTTCGCTCATTCATGCTCAAAGGTCTTTTGCCAAATGATGGTCAAGAAATTTTAAAAATCAAAGGCATATCAGGTTCAGAGAAAGAACTGAGGAGATTAGTTGAAAGCTATGGAGGAAATGCTTTAGCTTTAAAAGTAGTTGCCACAACTATTCAAGATTTATTTAGTGGTAATGTTTCCGAATTTTTAAGCCAAGATACTGTTGTTTTTGGTGATATTTGGGATATTTTAGAACAGCAGTTTGAACGTTTATCAGATTTAGAAAAAGAAATTATATATTGGCTGGCAATTAATCATGAGGCAGTTTCCCTTGCCGAATTACAAAAAGATATTATATCAGCATTATCATTGCAAAAGTTACTGGAAGTTTTGGAATCTTTGGTGAGGCGATCTCTAGTTGAAAAAACCGAAGCAATGTTCACTCTCCAACCTGTAGTCATGGAGTATGCGATTAATCGATTGGTAGAGCAAATTTGTCAAGAAATTATCACTGACAATCTCGAATTTTTCCGAAGCCATGCTTTGATGAAAGCGACTGCAAAAGACTATGTAAGGGAAACTCAAATTCACCTCATTCTTCAACCCATAATCGAAGGATTATTGGCTATCTTTAGAAGCCAAAAAACTCTAGAAAATCACCTCACCCAAATTATCGGAACCCTCAGAGAAACATCTCCCCTAGAACAAAGTTATACATCTGGAAATATTGTTAATTTACTTTGTCATTTGGGAACTGACCTTGTTGGTAGTGATTTTTCCGATTTAACTATTTGGCAAGCAGACCTCAGGAATGTAAATTTGCAAAATGCCAATTTTGCAAATGCTAATCTCGCTAAATGCGTTTTTGCAGAAACCATTGGCGGTATTCATGGAGTAGCATTGAGCTGCGATGGCAAACTCTTGGCAACAGGAGATACCAATGGTGAAGTTCGCGTTTACCAAGTTGCAGATGGCAAGCAACTGCTCACCTGCAAGGGACACGCAGGTTTTATCTGGCCTGTGACTTTTAGTCCTGATGGTACAATGCTTGCTAGTGGCAGCGATGACCAAACAGTAAAACTATGGGATACTAGCACTGGGCAATGCCTCGCCACCTTCGAGGGTCATAGCGCTGGCATCTGGTCAGTTTCCTTCAGTCCCGATGGTCAGACACTAGCAAGTAGTAGTGAAGACACGACGGTGAGGTTGTGGGATGTTGTCACCGGGGAATGCGTTCAAATTCTCCAAGGACACGGTAGCCGGGTGTGGGCAGTGGTCTTTAGTCCTGATGGTACAATGCTTGCTAGTGGAAATGACGACTGCTCTATCAGGCTGTGGGATATTAATACTAATCAATGTGTCAAGACGTTGCTGGGACACACCCATAGAGTACAGTCCGTTGCTTTTAGTCCAGATGGTCATAGACTAGTTAGTGGTTGTCATGATAAAACAGTTAGGCTGTGGAATCTCAGTACAGGTGAATGTCTTGATACTTTGCAAGGTCATACTGGCTTGGTAAATTCAGTTGCCTTTAGTTTGGATGGCGATCGCCTAGCAAGCGGCAGTGATGACCAAACAGTGAAACTATGGGATGTCAGCACGGGTCAATGCCTGAAAACTCTCAAAGGTCATGGCAGTCGCGTATGGTCAGTTGCCTTTAGTCCTGATGGTACGACCCTAGCAAGTGGCAGCGATGACCAAACAGTTAAGCTGTGGAATTTTAGTACAGGTGGATGCCTCAAGACCTTACAGGGTTATTGTAATGGTATCTGGTCGGTTACCTTCAGTTCTCAAGGTAATATCCTTGCAAGTGGCAATAATGACAAAACAGTGAAACTCTGGGATACGAACACTGGTCTTTGCCTGAAAACGTTGCGGGGGCATAGTAATCGGGTGACATCAGTTTCCCTGAACCCAGACGGTAACATTCTTGCCAGTGGTAGTGAAGATCAAACCGTGAAACTATGGAATGTCAAAACTGGTCAGTGTCTCAAAACTTTGAGCGGACATAGCAATCGGATCATCTCAGTTGCCTTTAGTCCCGATGGTAAGATACTAGCAAGTGGCAGTGATGACCAAACTATCAATCTGTGGGATGTCACCACAGGTAAATGTCTCCAAATCTTGCAGGGTCACACTCAGCGAGTTTGGTCAGTTGCCTTCAGCCCCGATGGTCATACCCTAGCCAGTGGTTGCCATGACCAAACCATCAGGCTGTGGGATGTCCGCATCGGTAGTTGCATTCAAACTTTGGAAGGTCACACTGACTGGATTTGGTCAGTTGCTTTTAGTCCTGATGGTACGAACCTGGTAAGTACCAGCGGCGATCAGACAGTGAAACTGTGGGATGTTAGTACCGGTAAGTGTCTGAGAACCTTGCAGGGGCATACGAATTGCGTGTACTCAGCCGCCATTAGTATAGATGGTCATATCCTAGCCAGTGGTAGCGGAGATCAAACAATCAAGCTGTGGGATCTGTCCACCAGCAAAGAAATAAAAACTTTGTCAGGACATAGCAAGTGGGTTTGGTCAGTTGCTTTTAATCCTCAAGGTAAAATTTTGGCTAGTGGCAGCGAAGATGAGACGATTAAGCTTTGGGATGTGGAAACAGGTAAATGCCTGAAAACTCTCAGATGCGAAAGACCTTATGAAGGGATGAACATTACTGGTGTGAGTGATTTAACTGAGGCGACTATTGCGACTTTAAAAGTTTTAGGGGCGTTTAGTTCTTAGTATTAATAGATTACAGCAATTTTGAAGTAATTAAACGATTTTGAATTTAGAGTTGATGGATAGTCAAGGTAGCTGCTCAACGGGAACGTTGATGATGAAACAATGCAAGGAATCAGCCAAGCTTTAGCTGTTGTTTTGAACATTAACAGCTAATTCTTGCTAGAGAATTAGAGATCCTGAAAGCCCAGCCCAGAAGCGGGCTGGGGTAGTTTATGAAAAAAGTAAAGGTTCAAAACCGGACTTCGTCCCGCTGCGCTAACGCCCGCAAGTGGCGCGAATAAATCCTTGTATCTCAAGGTAGGTACAAACCCCACAAGAAAGTGGGTGGCTTAGTTTAATCCCCCTGCTTCCCCTGCTTCCCCTGCTCCCCCTGCTCCCCCTGCTCTCTTCATTGTGTGGTATATCCTCCATCAACCATCATATTGTGCCCTGTGATGAAAGAAGCTGCATCCGAACATAACCACACCACAGTATCGGCCACCTCTTCCGGCTTGCCAGTGCGTCCTATGGGATGCATTGCTCTTAGTTGAGCCAGTACATCTGCTGGTAAGGTCGCTAGCATATCAGTTGCGATCGCACCAGGACTGATAACATTGATGCGGATACCTGCCAAGGCATACTCCATTGCTGCGGCTTTACTTAAAGCGGTGATCCCACCTTTAGTGGCAGAGTAGCCAGCAAGACCAGGAATACCGGCTACACCAGCGATGGAAGCGATGTTGACGATCGCCCCACTTCCTTGTTTCAGCATTGCCCTAATTTGGTACTTCAAACAAAGCCAGGTTCCTTTCAAATTTACGTCAATCAGTCGATCCCAGTCTTCTTCGGACATATCTGTAAGTGGGATAGCTCCCCCCCCAAATCCAGCATTGTTGCAAGCGCAGTCCAGACGACCATAAATATCCACGGTTTTCTGAATCAACGCCTCCACGTCATCAGCCTTTGACACATCGGTTTTGATGAAAATCGCCTCTCCTCCGATTTCTTGGATCTGGTGCGCCGTTGCTTCTCCCTCAGGAATGCGACGGCTAGCAGCGACAACCTTGGCTCCAGCGCGGGCAAATGCGATCGCACTGGCTCGACCAATACCTGATGAAGCCCCGGTCACCAGGGCGACTTTTCCATCTAGTTGGCCGCTCATCCACGTACCCCTTGCTTTTTGATTGCTTTGTTTCGGCTTTTACCATATAAAGCACCAACTGTCAATACTCCTAATACTGTAGAAGATTCAGGGACAGAAGCTGGCTTCAAGGCTGAAAATGCTAATTCTCCAATTAGCTGATGAGTTGCAGTTGTGGGATGGACTTCATCCCAGAATAAAAACTTGTTTGGGTCACATATAACTGGCTTCACGGGAACTTCGATGGGCACCACCGATAATTCTCCAACACAAGAATCGGTGACATTTGTAAAACCGAATTCTGCTGGATCTCCAATGATGCGATTATATAAAGAATTAACATCGAGAGGAATAATGTTAGTTTCAGGACTTAGTTGCTGATTCAACAAGTTAATAGTTGCGAGTAAATCAGAGTTATGTTCATTGGTGAAACTGCTTAGTATGCTTGCTGTTTGACTATTGCCACCTGTAACTGGAAACTTTCCCAAATCTGGTAAGTTAACCACCATAATATTTTCAGCCCCCACAGCAGCTAGTGAAGTTATTGCTGCGGATAAATTGTCTACAGATTCTGTTGGGTTAGGAGTGATATCAAAAAAGTACTTCATGTAATCATTAGCACCAGCCCAAATGATATAAAGGGCGTTGGGATTGGCAGACTGATTTCCTGTTGTGAAGTTATTAATTTGTTGTTGTAATCCTGGTAAAAAACTTAGTCCTATGTTATCGAATCCTGTAGTCGCACCACCGAAGGCATAGTTGGTGTTGGGATTGAAAGTTAACCCTAAATCAGAGGCGAGATATTCCACCCAAGCTGGGCCATTGGAAAACCGTCCATTGAAGTAAGTCGGACTTGGGGGAATAATTCCATTTGTGAAATTAAATACATTACCTGTATCCGATAAGCTATCGCCAAAGACATAAATCTCGTCATAATTTTGGGCTGAAACTTTGAGGGGAAACATCAAAGATAACAGAAAAAAACCTGCCGCCAGAAATTGTTTTTGCATAATCGATTACTAAATTTGTTTTGAACAACAGGAGTAGTACGTTGCTTTGAAAGAAGTACAAATTCTAATGATTTTAATCAAATTTTATTATCAACTTATTGGCCTCTTTATCCAATGCACTAAATTTAGAGTAAACGCACTATAGCGCTTCCTGACCTAATAAGGTACACCTGTAGGGGCACGGCAGTGCCGTGTCCCTACACCTCGTGATATCATGTTGTACCCCATCTGAATGGGAACCGCTATATGTAGATATCAAGATTGATTCCTACATCTGTGTAGGGGTTTAGCATTGCTAAACCCCTACTCCCTATTTTCGAGCTAGCAAAAAGCCAAGCTAGGATCTAAGGAACTTGTGAGTATTATCTCAGGTTCGTGGAGATTTGGAACAGTACTTAATGCCACATCACCCCAACGCATCACACTTGCAGAGGCGGCACCTGCTGCACCTAAACCATAAATCAGAACCAAGTCATTTTCGTGAATCTTACCCAGCTGCACAGCATAGTACAAATTGGCGATCGTGATTACTGGGCCAATGTTTGCATACTCAGAGTAAAGGTTGATTGTCCGTTCTGGGTCAATGCCTAGTACGCGAGTGCAGAAGTTTGCTGACCAAGCAGTGGATGTATTAAAAATAAAAAAGTCAATTTCCTCAAGTGTGACACCGGCGGCAGCTAAGGCACCTTCACAACAAGTACGCAGTTGTCCCACAGCGGTTTCGCGGATGGCTTTATTTGCGCCTTTGCCCATCCGCATATGTATTTGTGGATTGCCTTGCTCGTCTTCAGTGAGTTTGGCAAAAAAGCTATCACATAAAGCAGCAGTATGAATGGTCTTTGTACCCAGGATGCCTTGGTTGGGTGCGAGTGAACTAACTACAAAAGCTCCAGCCCCGTCACTCATAAACCATGATAGTGTATCGTCTTCATCGAAAAAGCGAGAGTATGCACAGGAAATCACTACTAGGACGTTGCGGTATTCTCCTGTTTGTACTAAAGCAGAGGCAGTTTGAAAGGCAACTGGAGTGACTCCACAGGCTGCATCAAGATTCCAAGCAGCACCTTCCAAGCTCAGTTGACGAGCTAGAAAAGCAGCATCGCCAAATCCTATTTGTTCAGGCCAAACGGAGGCAACGAGCATGAGATCAACTTCTTTGGGAGTTAGTTCTGCTGCATCAAGGGCTGCACGAGCCGCACGTTCTTGCAACATTAATGAAGATTCTTCTGGTGCCAGTACCCATCGGTGGACAGTACCTCGAAAAGGGTCTTTAAGATAGGGCAACATCTCTGAGTCAAACTCGTTGTTAGGTGTGGAACCCGCAAGGGAAAACAATCTTGCTAAACTTTTTTGTTCGGACTCGGCAATTACTTCGGGATATTTTTCTGTGTAGTAATCGTTTGTACGCTTGATACTTGGCAAGCTTAATGCCAATGAGCGAATGCCTACTGGGTGATTTAACATCACAATCTCCTCTAATTTTTAGCGCCTTGTGAAATCAAACTAGAAATACGAGTTCCAATAGGTGCCTGTCTTGTGTGGTCGATAAGTATGTCCACAACGAATGGACGAGTAGAAGCCATTGCCATTTCTAACGCTGCTTGAATGTCAGACTCTTTTTCCACACGGATACCGTCGGCTCCCATGCTGCGGGCAAGCATCACAAAATCTGCCTGTGGTATTTCTACATCCATACCCTCGTAACCCTGTATCTTGGAGCCTTGCTGACACATGTTGTAGCGTGCATCATTGAGGACAATCCAAACGGCAGGAATCTGATATCTTACGGCTGTGCTGACTTCATTGTTCATCAACATCGCACCATCCCCAACGATCGCTATAGCTTTACTGTGATGTGTTAACGCTGCACCCACGACGCTGGTGACGAAATGACCCATAGCCCCAAATCCAGTGCTGACCCGAAAACGTCCTGGTTTACCAAATCGCAATCGGTTAATTGCCCAAGCAAATGAATTACCTCCTTCAGCCATCACGATGGCATCACTACCCTCAACGATGACTCGTTGCATAAGATTCATCAGTACTTCTGGTCGGACTGGGCTATCTGTGCTGGCATTGATGACACTGCGCTCAGGTCTGGGTAAAGACTGTTTTTTGGCACGATTTTGTCGCTTGGGAAAGCGCTTGAGCAAGGCCTTGACAAACATTCTGACATCAGACTGAATGGCGATGGTTTCGGTAGATGGGTAAGCAGTTCCTGGTACTTCTGGATTGATGTCAACATGTAAAAAGCCTCGTGAAGGAATCATGGCAGGGTTCCAAAATGAGGTAAATTCACCAAGACGGGTTCCGAGTACTAGTGTTCGTAGAGGACGGTGTTCTTGCATATATCTCAGAACCGATTCATGTCCAGCGAAGCCCGTGATCCCCACAAATTGAGGATGATCCTCTGGAAAAATACCTTTACCGCGTGGTGAACACATTACCGCCGCACCTGTTCTCTCAGCCAGTTGGCGAATTTCAGCAGCGGCAAGGCGGGCACCAAAGCCAACCCAGATCGCAAATGGTCCTTCTGCAAGTAACTGTCCACATTCGGCGATCGCTTCTTCGCTGGCTGTCGGTGACGCACAAGAGAGTGTTACCGGTGGCAAAGATTTCTCAACTGGATTGGTTTGGATGTTAGTCGGGATACTCAAGTGGGCGACAAAGCCATCCGGTCGGGCTAAGCCTTTGGCTAGTCGTCGATAGACTTCTGGAAGTTCTTCACTACATTCGAGAGTAGTTGCGTAATGAAAGAGTGATTCTGAGGTAAAAAGTCCGGCACTAGGCATGGTGTAAGTGCTGGTTTCTTGGAGTGCCCAACGTCCACGCTGTGGTGCAGAGGTAGAAGCCGACAGAAAAATTACTTTGGCATCTTCCCAGCGTGCAGCGAACAACCCAGTCAAGGCATTGGTGATCCCCGGACCTGATGTGGTAAATACTACAACAGGGCGGCCACTAGCAAAATACGCCTCGGTGGCTGCAAAAGCAGCTCCTGCTTCGTGACGAAAGTGTAGTAATTTAATTGAGCTATGTTGCAATTTGTACCATACTGGAGCGATCGCACCCCCCGAAACACCAAAGGCATATTCGACTCCCAAATCTTCTAACATTTTCACAATTGCAGAGGCGACTGAAATCGACTCTGAGTCTTGATTATTGAAAGGAAAAGTATCTAAGGCTGGACTTGATTGGATGTCTGCAATCAATGAGTTATTTTCAGGGAAGGAAACGAAAGCCTTGGATGGATACTTGAATTGTGTAGTCGCCTCTGGTGCTACCAACATATTCTTATTTTGCTCCAAATATTCATGGGTGCGAGGATTAATCGGGTAATGTGTTGAACTCATAGTGCTTGGTTATAATTTAGTAAACTATTTTACTTACACATACATTTCAAAGTTGATTGAAGTTAGTTGTAGTATTTTCAAATAGACTTGTTTATATAACTTACAACTGCTAATTTAGCTGGTATTATGCATTTTGTAATACAAGTTTTTACTTGTCTCAAAGGTTTATTTGTAACTTTTTCAGATGAATCGACTCATTCTGACTGAGGAAAAAGTACTCAAGTCCTTTTCTAGGCAAAATTAAAAAGTGCTTAGGTCTTTTTTTATTGAACATCTATCCAGAAACCTTAATTAGTTCGTCACAGCTTGAGATTGCAACTTCAAAATTCCAGTTATATGACATTTTGAAGTCACCAATACTCGGTTAGACAATTCGGCTAGCAACAAGTCTTAATGTAGAAACTTCAAACTCCAAAAATAGCAATTTTGTAGAGGTGAAAGCTTTGGTTGATCATAAGCTGAGTGTTTTTTGATGAAAGACTATGTAAATCTCCATCACATTGGTTAAAATATATACAAACAATTAGGATAAAAAGTTTCTTAGTTCATTATAATCCACTAATCATGTATTTGACCTAACTCAAGTGATTTTTCCAGAAATCTTTTGTCCTAAAGTTAAGAAATAGGTGCGTTAATGTTAAGGTAGAAGTTAAAAATCGCACATTCTCAAAATAGCACAGTTTTGATGCAATATATGTGACATTTCTCTATAGAAACTATATGAAAGACAGCAAATATTACTTAATTTAAGGATTGTTAACATAAAGCACCTTTCTTTAAGAATTGTATGAGACTTCAAAGTAAAAGGCTTTAAAGCAGTAAAAGTTTATGAGTATCCTTAACTCATTATTCAGAACTTAGCACTGAGTAGAACTTGCGTTTTGCTAAAATTCAGTTTCGCCACTTCAGGCAATTTTGTCGATTCAAAATCACTAACTTAAGCAACAACTTAAGATAATGCTGGAAGAAACTGGGGAGTGGGGAGTGGGCATTGGGGATTGGGGATTGGGGAGTGGACATTGGGAAAGAGGCTCCAGGGGCGGAGGTCCAGAGGTGCAGAAGGGAAAGAGTTCAGCAACTTCTCCTCTGCTCCCCTGCCCCCCCACTCCCCACTCAACTTAAATTGCTGGTTAACTTTGAGATATTAACTGGTTAAAATCGTTGAAAATTGGCAAGCTAACGAATAATCAGGTTTGAGTAAAGCTTAGCAGAACAAGAGCGATCGCAGACTTGATAGCCATATACTCTTCTCACCTTCCCTGCGGTAACCGGAACTGCTCAGGGATGATTTGAACTCAGAAATTTTAGGGAACTCACTATGAATGCAAACAAATTGTACATGCTACAAATATTACAAAAAAAGCTAGATACTATCGAAATCCGTAATGCTGAACTGGCGCAATTATTATGCCGAATTATCCCATCTACTTGTCCATTTGAACGGGACATCAACCTATTTGGTCATTTCATTATCTACATTCCACCTTTATGTAAGTTCAACCCCCTATATAACCAGTTGACTGAGTTGCGTTTTCGTGCCCAATGTTACCTTGTCCAGCATCAGGACAAGGCTTCTAAATTGTAAATACCTTTCCCAATGACGAATCTTGCACTTAATTTTACATTCGTGGAAAACTCAGGCACGTAACTTTGCTTAATACCTAGATGTGTCTTTCGGATTTTTCAACAGTGCAGACAGTCTAATGCTTCTGTACAATTTACTGCTGATAATGACTGATGAAAATGCGGATATCGTCTTAAGTTGATTCTTATCTTCAAGATATTCGGTTGTTAATATTTTACGATGTTCTAACATAACAAGGTAAGTTAATTTTTTCCGCACAAGATGACTGATTTATTTGCCGTACCTCTTCAAGACTTACTCTGTAAGATGCATAGATATTTATCTAAATATTATTGGTCTAGTAAACTAGCAGTAAAAGCAATTATTTCAAAAAGAATTGATTTAAAATTTTTAGATGAGACATTAAGAAATTATACATATACATGAATATTATATTAGACTATAAAATTTTAGAATTCAATCTTATTCTTTGAGACACAACAATTGAATTTAGATAAGAAACGTGTATGATGGAACTTAAAGATAAAATCGAAGAATTTACAGTGGTTAAAGGCAATATACCAAAATCACTAAAAATTCAGTTTAAAGTTTTTTGCGTACAGAAAAACGCAGAAATGAGTGAAATATTAGAAATTTTAATTCGGCAATGGATACAAGCAGGTGCGCCTGTTCCTCAATTACATAGTAATTTGCTGAAGGAAGAATTAGAAGAGATTAAAGGATACATTCCCAAAAATCTCAAGTATCAGTTCAAAATTATCTGTAAGCATAAAAAAGTAACGATGCGCTCGGTTTTATATGGACTGATAACACAGTGGGTCGAGATGGGCGGTTCTATAGAATCTTGAAAATAGGGAGTGGGGAGTTGGGAGTAGGGAAAAGAAATTTTCATTGCTACTTGTGAGTGCAACTGATGGAGTCTCTTCGATAAATCACAAATAATAACTCCTAAGATCTTTTAAAAGTTAAGCCATTTGCTTGGATACTTAAGGCGATACCCTTGGTGAAAAAGAATAGCTACAACATAGGGGCGCATAGCTATGCGCCCCTAGAAATTTTTGTACCTCATGTGATTGGGAACCGTTATAGGTTAGTTAAAGTGCAAAAATTATTCAAGATAAGAATTTAATCAGCTTGAACTCCTAGAAAAACGGTTATTTGTTAAATTGATGCTTAAATTTTAGATATTGACTGGTGAAAATCCTCTAGATTTGGGAATCTATAAATAACAAGGTTTGCGAATGAATGTGGTTCCTGTAGTAGATAAGCTTTTACTAGCTTCGTCATCCCTCTTTTGAAAAAACATTGAGAGATATTAGATGTATTTACTTTGCTTACAACTAATTGTAAATCGTTAACAGGAGAAATCATGCAAAATATCTTAGTCATTGAAGATGAGACACAAACCCGGAACCTTTTTGTCAATTCCCTGAAATCTAAAGGTTTTTATACTATTGCTGCTGAGAATGGCACGGTTGGTATTCAACGAGCAGAGGAATACTCACCGGATTTAGTACTTTGCGATATTCAAATGCCAGAACTTGATGGTTATGGTGTTCTGAATAAACTACGCCAAAATCCGATGACAGCGATTATTCCTTTTATTTTTCTCACTGTCAAACTTACCAAAGCTGAACTGCGTAAAGGGATGAATTTAGGAGCAGATGATTATCTCACTAAACCTTGTTCGGTGGAAGAATTAGTAGGAGCGATCGCTGCTCGATTGGAGAAACAAAAAACTCTCAAGCAGTGGTATCTTAACCAACAAAACTTAGCTAAAGAATCACAATCTACCGAGACTACAAGTTTTTATCCCACTAGCTCTAGACTGAGTAAAGTTTTCCAGTTTATTGAAGATAATTACCATCAACAAATCAGTCTTTCTGATGTTGCTCAAGCAGCAGGATACTCTAACGCTTACTTAACACATTTAGTGAAACGTCAAACTAAGCGAACAGTACACGACTGGATTGTTGAACGTCGGATGACACAAGCTCGTTCTTTGTTGCTCAATACTGATGAATCCGTCAATCAAATTGCAACTAAAGTGGGATATCTGGATGCAGGTTATTTCATCCGCTCATTTCGCCAGATCCATAAACTACCTCCAAAAGAATGGAGAAATGCATCTTCTTTATAGTTCATTTTTGACAATTATGGTGCTAATTACAAATATGTCTAACTAAGTAGATAGTAGCTTTTTTCTAGAAAAAAATCATGGTGAGTGTAGCGTTTTTCTGATTATAACGTATGAAGGTTACAAGGAGATTATGTCAATTATGAAAGGAATAGAAACACACATGACATCTACAAGTAATGCTTTCATGAATACTGGATTAGTGCAGTTTTTGACAGAAAATCAAAATGCACTTCTTGAATGGATGCAAAATTTTGGCAACACGAAGAACAACGCAACATTTTCATATAAGAAGAATTCTCCAATGCAACTAAAAGCAGCTTCTCGTCAAACATTGCCTTCTACAAAACTATTTCAGACAGAAGAAGTTATTCAAGGCTGGTTGGTTTTTTATCTTTCTAAATTGCTGTTAGTAAATCATAGTGAAATTAACATTCATCTACCTTTTGAATATTACGGTATAACTTCTCTAGAAGCGTTACGTCTGACACATGCCATAGAAGTTTGGCTTGATCGTCGCCTTTCTATAGAATTGGTTTATGAGTATCCTACAGTTCAGACATTAGCCCAACATTTAGCCCAGGAAGTTGAGTGTATCCGCTAAACTATACCAGAATTCAGAATTCAGAATTCAGAAGTCAGAAGCAAAATAAGCTTTATACTTGGCTTTGAGACTGAGGTTGTGTACTTCATTGTCTTTCAAATTCGAGAGTCAGAAGTCAGAATCCAGAAGAATTATAAAATCAAATGTGTTAAAGCTTGTTGATTTTATTGCTGATTATTAACCTGAGATATCAAACTATTCTGAATTCTGAATTCTGAATTCTAAATCCTTACATACATTCCTATAGAACCACCAGGGCTACTTTTTATGATTGCTGTTGATTCTCTTTGGCTTCCTCCACCAACAAACTGGTCAGTATTAGGCGAAGATGTTCATGTTTGGTGTACTTTCCTTAACCAATCGACATCTCGTGTTCAGACCTTAGCACAATTACTTTCACAAGACGAACTTACCCGATCTGAGCGTTTTTATTTAGAGCGAGATAAAAAACGTTATATTGTTGGACGTGGGTTACTGCGTACAATTTTAGGCTCTTACTTAGGCACTAATGCCAGTCAATTGGAGTTTTGTTATGGTTCGCATGGTAAACCAGTTTTAGCAGAAGCATCTGGTGGGAATACATTGAGTTTTAATTTATCTCACTCCCATGAACTTGTTTTGTATGCCGTAACGCGTCAACGTGAAATAGGTGTTGATATTGAATATATGCGCCCTATTTCGGACTTTGAACAAGTTGCTGAACGATGTTTTTCAGATAGAGAGAAAGAAGTCTTTCGTCAACTACCACAGGATGAGAAATTAGGAGCATTTTTTAATTGTTGGACTCGGAAAGAAGCTTATCTAAAAGCTACTGGACAAGGACTAGTTTTTCCGATGGATCAATTAGATGTTTCATTATCTTCTAATGAACCAGTTCAACTTTACAGTATTAATGGCGATCGCTCCACGGTCATTCGTTGGTCTCTGCAAGCATTTATACCTGCTTTCAGCTATGTAGGGGCTTTAGCTGTAGAAGGACGTGATTGGCATCTGAAATGCTGGCAATGGGAATAAACAAACCCAGGAAGGAGGAGAGGCGGGGACGCGAGGAATAGGACAACTAACTCTTAACTATTGACTCCTAACTCTCAACTCCCAAGTTATAACGGACTTCCAAATAAAAAAATACTCAACTACTTCTTGTGGGATGGGCATCCAGCCGTAGCTAAAGGTGGGCGCCCACCCCACAATATTGGATAATTTATTTCTTGGTAATCCCTAAAACCTGATATATGTCCCTGATTAGCGAAATATTTTGCCTTGTATTTACATGTGATATACCCTAAATTTTATTCAAGATTTAGAAATAAAAACCAAGTCAGCAACTTATTCAAAGCCATAATTCAGAATTAATTTTGTATGACTGGCCGATAGAGCAGCGATTTGCCGTGCCCGCGTTAGCGAGTATTTGAGCGTCGCGTCTGAATCAAGGGTTTAAGACCCCCAATAAATCTTCCCTTTCAGAGACGTGCAAGGGATGATTTAGTGGTCTTTAATGAGCGCAAAATCTGAGCCAGGTAAACCTCGGATGAAAACTTTCTAAGAGAGTGACGGATTCAAACCCGCCACTAATTGATTTTGAATTTGTAATTCTGAATTTTGTATTCTTGTTCAATTAACCGCTAACAACTACATCATGACAACAGCTTCAAAATTTATGTCTACATCAACTGCAAGTCCAATTAAGTCTGTATCTACTCAAATAGGAACTCCTGAAATTAAGAAGGGCTTCAATCTTCTTGGATTAAATGTATCCGAGTTCGAGTTGAATGAGCTTCAGCATGGTAATACTATTTCACTAGCAAGTAGACGTTTAAGTGAAATTGGCTCAGTTCTGATACTTGCAGAAGCTATTTCATCATTGCATTCAGTCAAAAACATTACGTTACAAGATTTGCCAAAAATTATGACAGAATCTTTAGACTGTTCTGGTATTCCAGTCCATCGTTGGAATGATGATACATTTGGTAATTGTTATCTTCTTCTAACTTTAGAAGATGGTAAGCCCGCATTTAAGATATCATCACAGAAGTAGCATCAACCACAATAATTCCAGATATCTTTTTTGGGTAAATCAACAACAAAGCAATTATATTGTTCATCAATATTGTCTCAGCTTTACCCTGCTTTTATTCGGAAGATATTGAAGTTATAAAATCGATGAATTGTGTGAATATACTGTTCATTCCATCTATGATTTTTTCAATAAGTCAAAAATGAACAGTAAACAGTTATCAAGGTCTTGGGTTAGGGATTTAAACCCTAACTCCAGCTAACCACTTCAATCAGTCAATATTCACCAATTTTCAGTCAAAACAACTCGTGACTGATAACGACAGAGAGGCAAAGTTTGACTACCTCAGCAGTAGCACACAATTTTTTGAGTCAAATTTCAAACTTGGAGTAACAGGATTATGGAAATTAGCAAATTACTTAATACTAATATCGAATCTTCAACGGTTTTAATAACACCAATAGAGATAAAGGAGAAATTGCCTATAAATAATCTGGCTGCGAAAACCGTATTGCAAGGGAGGCAAGCTATAAAAGATATTCTTGATGGAAAAAACTCTCGGAAGTTGATTATTGTTGGTCCCTGTTCCATTCATGATTTCAATGCTGCTTTGGAATATGCAGAAAAATTGAAACGTCTCGCGGACGCAGTTCAAGATAAATTTTTGATTGTCATGAGGGTTTACTTTGAAAAACCGAGAACTACTGTAGGTTGGAAAGGATTGATTAATGACCCAGATTTGAATGATTCGTTTAATATTGAGAAAGGATTATTCATGGCACGGAATTTGCTACTCAAAATTGCTGAATTAGGATTACCGGCTGCCACAGAAACCTTAGATCCTGTAACACCTCAATATTTTTCTGATTTGATTTCTTGGGCTGCAATTGGCGCTCGCACTATTGAATCTCAAACTCATCGTGAAATGGCAAGTGGCTTATCTATGCCAGTTGGTTTTAAAAATGGTACTGATGGAAATATCCAAGTTGCTATTGACGCTATTCAATCAGCTAATAAACTCCATCATTTTTTAGGAATTGATCAAAGGGGTCAAATCTCTACTTTTCAAGCCAAGGGAAATCTGTATGGTCATATAATTTTACGTGGAGGTGGTGGTAAATCGAATTTTGATACAGCTACTGTAGCTTGGTTAGAGAAGAAGCTAGAGGAACTCAAATTACTGCAAAGAATTGTCATTGACTGTAGTCATGGAAATTGTTATAAGGATCACAAGCTCCAGGCTACAGTTTTTAACAATATTATTCAGCAAATTGTAGATGGGAATAGATCAATTATTGGTATGATGATTGAGTCAAATCTGTATGAGGGAAATCAGAAAATTCCTATAGATTTGAATGAATTGAAGTATGGTGTTTCTGTCACAGACAAATGTATTGGTTGGGAAGAAACAGAAGAAATTATTCTATCTGCTCATCAAAAATTAAGCACAGATAGAAATATCACACTATCCAGTTGTGGAATGTTTGTATCTGGAGTTCCTGTCCGAAACGTATTGACAACTGTAGGATAGCTGTTGACCACATATTGGCAATCCTAAATCATTGGTGAAAAATCTTCAGTAATGTATGGTGGGCAATAATGCTAAACGCTTCCTTCCAATGTCATAACTCATAAAAGGCACTGCCCACTTTACGTAATACTGTTAAGTTAACAGATTTCTCTTTCAAAGACCCTCCCCCCCTTTATTAGGGGGGCTTTTTTAATGAAGTAAATATCTGCTATTTTTTACACAAAAACTCATGATTTATAAATCATATGAAATGTATTTTTATCGGCTCATTATTACATCAATACACCGAATGATTTTCCTTTATTTTCAAACAAAAATCCATTGAAACTATATTTGATTAGACTTACATTATAAATGTTGTGATTCAAGAAAATCTTGAATATTTTTTTTAAGTACCAAACACAATAGGTTATTTATGACCCAACAAGATATCTTTAATCAAGTCCAATTTATCGTCGCAGCAGAACTTGCAAATGAACAACAAAAAATCACACCAGAGGTTAATCTTACTCAAGATTTAGGAGCAGATTACTTAGACTTGATAGCAATGTTCCAAAAACTAGAGGATACTTTCAATACAAGAATTCCTTATCGGGAAGCAAAGCAACTTGTAACAATAGAACAAATTGTTAATTACATAGATCAAAAAATTTTTATTTGAATTTTACTTATGATTAGCAAACATATACGGCGAGCCAAACTTTTGAGCTTCTATGGAAATTCCCTAGCCGATGGCTTTCCTACCCACCCTGAGCAATTTAATCAAATATCAATAGCCAAGGCTATATTTCAGCAAATATGACACGCCCTTCCTTTATCGACATAAGTAAACAACGATTCTTTGACTCTTTGTGTGAGACTAATTCATGCTTTACAATCAGCAACGCCAAAAATTTTTTTAATTACAAACTACGAATTAATACATTGAGGAGGTTTAAGAATGAATATCGCACAAAATCTTGAGCTTGCTTGCTACCTTTTCCCCAACAAACCAGCCCTAATCTTTGAAGAACAATGTTTGACTTATAAAGACCTTGATGAGATGGTAAACCGTGTTGCTAACGGTTTACGCAGTTTGGGTATTAGGCGTAGAGATCGTGTAGTTTTGTTTTTGCCAAATATTCCAGAATTTGTAATTTCTTATCTTGGCATTTTGAAAATTGGCGCGGTTGTGGTTTCAATCAACGTCATGCTCAAAACTGATGAAGTCAGATATATTCTCAATGATTGTGCTGCTAAAGCAATTATTACAACAGAGCCACAAACTGAGTATATTCAAGAGGCAGATTTACCTGAGTTACAACACATTTTAATTGCAGAAGGTAGAGCCAACAATAATATTAGTTTAACACAATTGATGGCAAAGTTCTCTCCTGAAGCACGGGCAGTTGAAATGACTCACGATGCTCCTGCAAGTATCCTTTATACATCAGGGACTACAGGCTTTCCTAAAGGTGCTACACTTTCTCATGGCAATGTTATTTTTAATAGCTACGGTGCTAATTGTTGTTACCGCATTCAAAAGAGCGATCGCTTATTACTTTTCCTACCTTTATCCCATTGTTTTGGACAAAATGCGATTATGAATGCTGGCATTTCTGCTTGTTCAACTATCATTTTACAACGTCGTTTTGACCCAGAACAAGTCCTAAAAACTATCACTACACATCAAGTAACAATGTTATTTGGAGTGCCGACAGTATTCATCAAACTGCTGAATATGGATACTTCTAACTACAACTTAAAAAATATCCGCTATTACTTTTCAGCAGCAGCACCCATGCCATTACAAGTAGCAGAGAATTGGTACACAAAATATGGACTCGTGATTCACGAAGGGTATGGTCTAACTGAAACATCACCATTTGCCACTTATAACCATAACTTGAAATATAAGCTAGGTAGTGTTGGCACACCCATTGCCAATGTGGAAATGAAGATTGTCGATGGTGATGATAATCAGGTAAAAATAGGCGAGTTGGGTGAGATAGTTATCAAGGGTTCCAACGTTATGCTTGGTTATTGGAATCGCCCTTTTGAAACTGCCGAAGTTCTGAAAAACGGCTGGTTACATACTGGTGACATTGGTCGGATGGATGAAGACGGTTTTTTCTACATTGTTGACCGTTTAAAAGACATGATCGTTGTTTCTGGATTTAAGGTATATCCGACAGAAATTGAAAATGTGATTTATCAACATCCAGGAGTAGCCGAAGTAGCTGTCTATGGCGTACCCGATCCTCTTAAAAACGAGACTGTCAAAGCAAATATTATCCCAAAAACTGGTCACACAATCACAGAACAACAAATCATTGATTTTTGTTATGAGAAAATGGCAGCTTATAAAGTTCCACGTGTGATTAATTTTGTGAATTCAATTCCAAAAAACTCGACTGGTAAAGTACTAAAGCGAGTTTTATCTCAGGAATCCATATCTAATTTTGCTGAAAAAAGGCAAGAATTAGGAGTTAGGAGTTAGGAGTTTATTTTATCTACATCATCTTTTTTTGTAAAATTAGAGTAGGCGATCGTGAACATAGAAACTATTACCAAAACCTTAAATTCATTGGATAAGTCGCAGATAAATACTGCTATCCAACCTAATATATTCTCAATTGAACAGACAAGTAATTTAACTGTTGCAGCAGCTTTGGTGAAGACGCTGGAAAATTTGGGAGTCCGCTATGCTTTTGGGCTGTTCGGAGGCGGAATCACACCTTTTATAGCTAGCCTAGAGCAAAGCTCAATCGAGGTGCTGCAATTTCGTCATGAAACTGGAGCAGTATTTGCAGCTATTGAGTCGTACTTTGCTAGCGGACATCCTGTCGTAGTATTTAGCACAACTGGGCCAGGTATTACTAACGCTCTGACTGGGCTGTTTGCTGCTCGTTGGGAAGGAGCAAAAATTATTTTCGTATCTCCTTCCACTTCTGCAAACCAACGCGGACGTTGGGCTTTTCAAGAAACTAGTCAGTACACAATGTCTAATACAGGCATTTTTACTTCGGGCACATTATTCCATTATGCGACCACCGTTGAATCCAGTTCGGAATTTCCAGAAATTGCTCGCAGGCTGGCACTAGGTGTAGGAAAATTAGGTGGCTTTGTCGCTCATGTTAGTATTCCGAGAACGATCCAGACAAGTTTGCTCACAACACCATTACCCCATGTGAATTTCTCGCCAACTTTGGTAACTGTTGGGGAAGATGCTATTAGCAAATGTTTACAACTGCTGTGTGAAGCACCGTTTGCCATTTGGGTCGGTTTCGGTGCTAGAGATGCAGCTTTAGAAATTTTCCAACTTGCCGAGAGAACAGGAGCGGCGGTGATGTCATCGCCCCGTGGTAAGGGTATATTTCCTGAGGATCATCCTCAGTTTGTTGGTGTGACTGGCTTCGGCGGACAAAGCTCTGTTTTAAGGTATATGCAAGAACAGCGCCCTTTACGGGTACTGGTTTTAGGAACTAAATTAGGTGAATTTACTTCATTTTGGAACCCAGTCATGGTTCCTTCAGGTGGGTTTGTCCATGTGGATATTGACCCAGAAGTACCGGGGACTGCTTATCCATGTGCCGAGACATTCTCCGTTCAGTCTGATATCGGAGCTTTTGTCAGGTCGATACTGAAGTATTTTCCAGAAATCTCTCGTCCGTCAACAATGTTAGCCCTACCTCATGCTGAACGTCAGGTAATCAAGCCCCATGTGGAGGATCAGGTGCGCCCTGAATTTTTGATGGATGCTATTCAAAGAGTAATTGTTGAGAACAGCGACGCAATAATTATCACCGAGGCTGGTAACTCCTTTGCTTGGGGAACAAATATGCTGCGATTTGCTGCGCCAGGACGTTACCGTGTAAGTACTGGGTTTGGTTCAATGGGACATGCTGGTACGGGCATCTTGGGTGCCGCACTGGTACGAAATCGTAAGGCTGTAGCCATTCTCGGCGATGGTGCCATGTTAATGAACAACGAAATCAGTACTGCTGTCAAACACAAAATTCCTGTTGTCTGGGTTGTACTCAATGATGGACGTTACAACATGTGCGACCAAGGTATGAACATGGAAGGATTCCACGGTATAGATGCAGAGATTCCCAGCCCAGATTTTGTGATGATTGCCCGTGCTATGGGAGGCGATGGTATTCGTGTAAACAAAGAGTCTGATGTGGAAGCGGCTTTAGAAAAAGCACTAACTTTGAGTATTCCATTTGTTGTTGATGTGATTATCGATCCGACTCGTCCAGCACCGATAGGTAGTAGGATTGACAGTCTTATTTTTCAGTAATATTTGTCATTTGTCATTGGTCATTAGTTATTCTCTCTGTCCCCGCTTCCCCACTCCCCATTCCCTTTTTCAGGAGATTTATGATGATTTATCCACCAGTAGGAATTCGTTCAATTGCAGTTAACTTTCCTAGTGTGATTCGTACTAATGATTATTGGCGAAAGAATTACCCTGATTTAGTTGCAAAAGCTGAGCAAAAAAGTCTATCAAAGGTATTTTCGCCTGCTGATTCCACCCCCAGCAATCAGTTTGAACTGGAAATGTCACCGTATCTCAAAGACCCTTTCCGTGGTACTGTTGAGCGCAGAATATTGGGTCCACAAGAGTCATCACTGACGCTTGAGTATGGTGCAGCAAGGGAGGCTTTAGCAGCGGCAAATCTGTATCCTGAAGAGGTGGATTTGATGATTGTTGCTTCACTTTGGCCGGAAAATCTTCTACCTGGCAATGCGGCTTTCCTTGCTGCTAAACTTGGTGTGCGCGGTGCGGCTTGGAATCTTGATTCTACCTGTTCTAATGCTATGGTTGCCTTGCAAAATGCCACTGCGCTGGTGCGAACTGGAGAGTATCGCAATGTATTGGTGGTAGTTTCTTGCACTTACTCTCGCTTTACTGACGAAAATGATACTCTCTCATGGTTTTTCGGTGATGGTGCTGGAGCCTTTGTGGTTGGGGCGCTGAAACAAAATCAGGGAATTATTAGCACCAAAATTGTGAACACATGTGCAACTTGTGATACCTTTTATAATGAATTAACCACGGATGCTGAGGGCAAGCCAAGGATGTTAATTCGGGCAGCTAAGCACACGAACAAAGTACTGAGTGAGACTGCTGTGGATTATTTGCGTGAGTGCTGCTTGGGTGCGATCGCTACCGCTGATGTTACCCTAGATGAAATTCAATTTTTTGCTTTTAATACACCCACTGCTTGGTATTCCCGCCTCTGCATCGAAGCACTGGGCATCCACCCAGAAAGGACAATTGACCTTTATCCCCAATATGCCAATATCGGACCAATGCTACCCATCGCTAATCTTTACCACGGCGCACAATTAGGCAAGATTCAGGAAAATGATTTGGTTCTTGTATACTCCATTGGTTCAGTATCTAATGCTGCTGCAACTGTAATGCGTTGGGGCAATGTTGCTCTAAGTCCGGCAGGTAGGTCTAGAACCAGAGATAATCTAATTGAAGAGGCTTGTTTGGTGAGTTAGAGGATGTTTTACAACTATTTTTAGCATTTCAGGTAGGGGCAATTCATGAATTGCCCCTACAACTTTAGGAATAGCTACAATTAAGCCAAATGTTTAGGCGTAGTCCGTCGTAGACATAACTCAAGCGCGTTAGAATACAGAATCAATTGTTACTCATTAAACGGTAATTTACTTATGAGTCAAGTAGAAAACATTCAAGCTGAGTACGAAAAGTTTCCTGAGCAATTTGAAAGTATAATTATTAGCACTGTTAGCGCAGAGGGAATACCTAATGCTAGTTATGCTCCCTTTGTGATGGATGACGCCAAGAATATCTACATTTATGTCAGTGGTCTTGCAACTCATACCACAAATCTTTATGCCAATCCTCATGTTAGTGTTTTGTTTATTGAGGATGAAGCCAAGAGTAACCAAATTTTTGGTCGTAGCCGTTTGAGTTTTGATTGTACGGCAACTTTGATAGAGCGGGAAACTGACAAATGGAATCAAATTGTTGACCAATTTCAAGGGCGATTTGGTCAAATTATAGAAGTTTTACGCGGCTTGTCTGATTTTCGGATTTTCCAGCTAACTCCCCGTGAAGGTCGTTTCGTAATAGGTTTTGGGGCAATTTATAATATTAGTGGTGATAACCTTTATCAACTTGTTCAAGTCACACCAGATAGTAACCAAAACCAAGGATGAATTAGAAGTTATGAATCAATACGCTTGGGTTAAGTAAATTTATCTGTTAAGGCAGGCAGGGGAAGCAGGGGGAGAGAAAAAAGCTTAACTGAACTGTATTGAGTTATGAATTAGGAATTATGAACGATTCAATTAAACTAAATTTTTTAATTTTATGCTTAAGTTTCAACCTCCTGGCTTTGGACATAAAGTAATCCATACATCCTTGGGGGCAATGGTTTACTATACCCAAACGAATGCACCTTGGGCAATTTCTGACATTGAAAATTTACGCCCACTTCTGTTTTTGCATAACTTTGGTGGTGGCGCATCTGCATATGAATGGTCTAAAGTTTACCCAGCTTTTGCCTCAAATTACCAAATTTTAGCGCCTGATTTAATCGGTTGGGGAGAATCGGCTCATCCAGTCAGAGATTACCAAATTAGGGATTATCTGGGTGCGATCGCCGAATTTATCATCCAAACCTGCCACCAGCCAGTCACAGTAGTCGCTTCGTCCCTTACAGCCGCTTTTGCTATCCGCCTAGCTATTACCCAACCCAATTTATTCCAAAGATTATTTTTGGTGTGTCCTTCTGGATTTGATGACTTTGGACAGGGTGCCGGGCGCAGACTTCCGCTTTCGGTAATTAATACACCTCTGCTAGACGATTTTATTTATATTCTTGGTGCAGAAAATGAAATTGCCGTCCGAAACTTTTTAGAAAGTTTTCTCTTTGCCAAATCACAACGAGTATCCCAAGAAATGGTAGAAGCTTATTTAACTTCTGCACAACAACCTAATGCCAAATTTGCCGCTTTGGCATTTTTGCGGGGTGACCTTTATTTTGATTTGAGTTTATATATTCAACAACTAACAATTTCCACGGTAATGTTTTGGGGAGAAAAAGCACAATTTACTAACATCAAATTAGGACGACGATTGGCAAATTTAAATACAAATGCAATTCAAAAGTTTTATACGATCGCAGATGCCGGAGTCTTACCTCATTTAGAAGTACCAGAAGTTGTCATTGGTTTGTTGCAGCGATATCTTGGGTAGCTGGGGATTGGGGAAGATGAGGGAGATGAGGGAGATGAGGGGGCAGGGGAGGCAGGGGAGGCAGGGGAGGCAGGGGGAGAAATAACCAATGACTAATGACTAATGACTAACTCTGCGTTTAATGCTTGAGTAATGCGATCGCTAGAAACTTCTAAGTTGGTCAAATTTAACCAATTTTTAACTATCTAATTAACTTATCTTAAGTATCCTTGCATTTAGGTTTTAACTGTGGGATTATCAAATTTATGATACGATAATCCGAGTATTTAAAACAACTTAATAAACAACCTCTAATAATCACTATGAACTCATTTTAATAATTTATAAATAGCTGGAGATTACTTAATGAAAGCATTACTCGCTGAAGCAACATGGACACCAAAAAAACAAAATTTGAACAAAAATTTAGCTGTTTCAGGGAGCCTTGCATGGAAAGATCCACAGTTTAGTATTATTGATAAAACACTTCCTGCTCCTAGACCTGATGAGCTTCTAGTAAGAGTAAAATATTGTGGTATATGTGGCTCAGACCTTCATGTTTATGAGACAGATCCAGAAGGATATATTCGATTTTCTGGTCCTACCAAATTACCCATCGTTTTAGGACATGAGCTTTCAGGTGAAGTAGTCGAAGTCGGTAAAGAAGTTAAAGGATTTTTTCCGGGTGATATTATCACTACGGAGAGCATTTTGTGGTGTGGACACTGCACAGCTTGTCGCACAGGAATGCCCAATCAATGTGAAAATGTCGAACTGTTGGGATTAACAATCGATGGTGGCTTTGCTGAATATCTAACTCTGAAAGCAAATTATTGTTGGAAACTTAATCACTTGCAAGAAAGATATTCCATTGAAGAGATTTATAAAATAGGTACTTTAATAGAACCTATTGGTTGTGCTTATAACGGTATCTTTATATCAGGAGGTGGTTTATTACCTGGTGCATTTGCCATAGTTTATGGCGTAGGAGCAATTGGGCTAGGCGCTGTCATGTTGCTGAAAGCAGCAGGTGCAGCCATAGTAATAGCAGTCGATTCTATTGAAGAAAGACTCCAGATTGCGAAATTAATGGGAGCTGATTACGTTTACAATATAGCGACTACAAAAGATTTTTCTGAAGTAGTTCAAGAAATTACTGGAGGTTGGGGAGTCGATATCCAAGTTGAAGCCGCAGGAGCAGCTAAACACACTATCCCAATGATGCAAAGAAATATTGCCAAAAGAGGAAAAATTATTTATTTAGGTAGGGCAGAGTCAGAAGCATTTATAGACTTGAATAGTCTTGTAAGTGGCGCACATACAATAGTAGGTTCTCGTGGACATTCTGGGTATGGTATATTCAATAACGTCATCACTATGATTCACAAGGGAAAACTTTTAGGAGTTGAAAATCTTGTAACTTCATCTTTTCCCTTTAGAGACATATTAAATGTTTTAGAGTTTTCGCGTTCCAGAAAAAATGGGAAAATACTAATTGATATGCACTCTGTATAAGAGAAGCATAAAAGCGTCAGATTTTAAATTTTAGATGAAAGAAAAGGATTTGTTCCGCCTTAATGTGGCAGTGCATGTAGCTTGCTTTTTCGCAGGAGTACCTAAATAATCTAAAATCTAAAATCGGCACGGTCAATAATTAATTACCTTGTATTTTGGAAAGTAGTTTTAAGCAATGAACCAAACTTTATTTCATGTTACCTTTCCTGTGACAGACCTGGCTCTGGCAAAAACATACTACGTCGATCGCCTGGGTTGCATTCCTGGTCGAGAAAACCATCAACTTTTAATTTTCAATCTCCACGGTCATCAATTTGTTGCTTATTTGACGAAAGAAATTCTTGTACCTCAACCCAACATCTACCCCAGGCATTATGGAATTATTTTCACCTCAAAATCTGATTGGGAAGATGTACTAAAAAGAGCGCAGCAGCAAGAACTTACTTTTAGAGAAAAACCAAGGTTACGTTTTCCTGATTCTTTTATAGAACATGACACCTTCTTTATAGAAGACCCCTTTTATAACTTTATCGAGTTTAAACATTATCATCACCCTGAAGCAATTTTTGGAGATTTTGACTATACGAAAATAGAAGAGCGAGTTTGAGCGCTGGATTAATCTTCAGTCAGGGTTCTCTAGTTGAGTGAGTACTTGATGAAAAACCTTGCTACTCACTTTCCTGCAACTAATCCAATAATTTGAATGTTAGTAAATAGTGATTTACAAGACCGATGGATTCTTCGCTATGTGAAATTGGCGATCGCTAATATGCTCTCCAATTTGATGGTACCGCTCTCTGGAATGGTGAGCGTTTCCTTTTTGGGACACTTGCAAGAGTTCGATCATTTAGCTGGAGTTGCACTGGCGACAGTTGTATTTAATTACCTTTATCGAACATTCAATTTTTTGCGTCTATCTGTTACTGGAACAACTGCCCAAGCGACTGGAAGAAACGACCGAGAGTCAGTGCTGCTGATAGGCCTACGCAACGTTTTAATTGCGTTGGGCTTCGGGCTTGCTGTCTTGCTCCTGCAATACCCACTGCGAGAGTTGGGGTTTATTGTCTTGAACAATGCTCCAAATGTGAAAGCGGCAGGGGTGGACTACTTCAATATGCGGATTTGGGGTATGCCTGCGGTTCTAGTCAATATGGTGTTACTCGGTTGGCTGATGGGACGCGAACAAAGCGGGAAAGTCTTAGCTCTGTCAGTTTTTGGTAACCTTGTCAACATCGTTTTGAGTTACTACATTATTGTGCGAGCGGGTTTAGACAGCAAAGGAGCAGGCCTCGCACAAGCTTTGAGCCAATATCTGATGATGGTGTTGGCACTAATTTGGGTGAAGAGTGAAATCCAGTGGACAGAGATCCGCGCCCTCGCGCCTCAGCTTTGGGACAAATCTGCCTGGAATGATACCATCGTCCTGGGACGGGATCTTTTTGTGCGGACGCTTGCGATTGGCTTTACCTTCTCAGCTTTTACCAATCTGTTCGCCTCCATAGGAACGATCGCCTTTGCGGAAAATGTCTTGGTGATTGAAGTGATGACGCTGGGAATTCAAATACTCAATGGCTTGTCTTATGCGACAGAAACCTTGACAGGTAACTTTCATGGCACAAACGAAAAAGAGAAGATGATACCGATGTTGAGCGTTTCTGTAAGTGTATGTCTGATATTTGCAGTCGGCATTGCCCTTACCTGCATCCTTTTTCCTCAGACGGTATTTGGGCTACTCACAAATCACACAGAAATTACGACCCAAGTCGATCCCTATGTTCCTTGGCTAATGAGTGTGTTGGGTCTGTATGCGTTTGTCGTTTCAATTGAAGCTTACTTCTTTGGTTTGGCAGAAAGATTAATACTCCGAAATGCGGCTTTTATCGCAACTGGGTTAGTGTTTATTCCTACAGCAGCCTTTGCTTGGAAGTTGCAGAATGTTCATCTGTTATGGTTGGCGATGTCTTTATTCATGGTGACTAGAGCGGGAGTGCAGGGAATTCAAATTCCTAAAACATTGAAACTAGCGGCAGAGAATCTTACTGCTGCTGAAAATATTCAACATCATTGAAGAAGAATTCAGAATTCAGAAATTTTGACTCCAAAATCTAAAATGGCATTAGTTTGAGAGTAACTGCGCGTTTAATGCTTTAGTAATGCGATCGCCAGAAACTTGTAAGTGGGCTAAGGTGTAAATATCGATGTTTTCACCGAGTTGTTTGAGTCTGGCATCTATGGCTTTTTGCAGTTGTCGCAATTCATACCACGCCAGTGTCCGACCATCTTCAGGGGCATCAGTAGTATGCAACATCATCCCTAGCAAAATATTTAGATATTCTTGTTGCAATGAACGCCGGATGCTAGAAATCGGCTGGAATTCCCCAGGGGCTAAAACTTCTGTCC
This sequence comes from Desmonostoc muscorum LEGE 12446, assembly GCF_015207005.2. GTDB lineage: Bacteria > Cyanobacteriota > Cyanobacteriia > Cyanobacteriales > Nostocaceae > Nostoc > Nostoc muscorum. Next base: position 4,633,870 of record NZ_JADEXS020000001.1, on the reverse strand, counting down.
AGATGCTTGTTTGCAGGGTGTCTAACAATTCTGGAATGGTGAGTGCTTCCCCAGGCTGGGTTTTTAATTCTATATCTTGTAACCGATTTAAGCGATCGCCATCTAATAGCGATCGCAGTATAGCGCTTTGGAAACTCAAAATGCGATCGTGAATCGGATAATCAAGGCGGTAGTTCGGTACAAAACTACCCCAATGTTGCCACCGCGATGGTGCTAACTGATTCAATAATTGCGGTGAAAAATTAAAAGCATTTTCGCTAAATACATATTCTTGTAATTTAGTCAATGCTTGACGTTGTTTTAATAGTGAAACTGGTAGAAATGCCCAGGAAGTATCATCACCAACATGGAGACGCCGAAACGATTGTCCCCCAATATATTGAGAGAGCAATTTAGCGTTACTAAAATAATATAGAAGTACTCTATGGAATAAAACACGCAGGTTACTGTAACTTTCTCCTGGTGATAAATAACCTTTTTCAAGGCGCTGCCACATGACGCGGGCATTATCCATTTGCCACTGGGAATAAACTAGCACATTATTACTCATATCCCAAACATTTGCTAAGGGATTGATGTCTGAAATATCTTCATCTGTTGCGTAAGATAATTCTGGTTGAGGCGAGGCCAAGGCAATCTTTTCCAAAAAAGTTTTTTCCATTTCTGGAATCATTGGCTCAATTTTTACCGATGGGTTAATTTTATAACCATACTCAATTGCCCATTCGTCGTAAGGGCCAATAATCTCTGGAAAATAGTCACCTTGCTGTACTCCCTGTGGTGCCACATTCACGGGTAGATAGTCCATCACCGAACCCACTAAACCTTTAGTGTGAGTAATTTCAGTGTTATTTAACTCTTCGGGTGCTAACATAGTGCTGCCGTGAAAGTTATGCCGCAAACCGAGAGTATGTCCGACTTCATGAGCAATGAGAGAACGCAAATATTGATGCACATATTCTTGCATGGTTTCACTACTTGGTGTCGCGTTTTGCAAAATTGACAACGCCAGTGCCCCCATAGTTGCCTGATTTACAAACCCCTTACCATAGCAAACATCAGAATTCTTTTGTGAACTCAACCCTTGAGAGTTACCACCGTCCAACTGTAAACCGCCACCCGTCACCCCCTTTCCCCACTCCCTATCTTTACATTCTGAAGCTAAAGTAATGTTTTTATTCCCAAATCCCTTGTTGTTTGACTCTACATAGGTGTGATATGTTTGGCGAATTGAGCGCACCATATTCGCATCCACCATAATATCTGCATCCAATATTTCTCCGGTGAGTGGGTTGACGCGGGTTGGTCCTTTGGCAAAACCTCCATCCAGAGAATTGAACCAGCGAATAGTGTTGTAGCGCACATCTCCTGGTTGCCAATCAGCATCATCTGGCATTTGTTGTACTTCAATGGCATTTTGGAATCCGGCTTTTTCAAATGCTTTGTTCCACATCAAGACGCCTTCACTAATTGCATCTCGATACTCTAGTGGCACAGCATTTTCAATCCAAAACACAATTGGTTTTTTGGGTGGAGATAAAGAAGCGTTAGGATCGGATGGTTCTAAATGCCAACGATTAATGTAACGCACAAATTCTTCTTCAAGGTTATTGTGAGAAAAATTTTGGAAGGCAGTAATAAAATATCCTACTCTGTCATCGGCAAGTCTGGGAACATAACCGTTGTTTTCTCTTAGTTGTGAAAAACTGTAATGTACCTTGAGACTAAGTGACCTGCTATCGGGTACGGTGACTAAATTTGCTCCTTCTGGTGAGGAAAAACCGTAAATCGAATCAATCTCTATGTTTTCGGGGAAGCTGTTAACATCACCAAAATAAGACTTGCTTGCGTCCAAGTGATAATCAGCCTGCAAAGAGTATTTTAATAGGAGAGTTAATCCTGGAAAATCCTGCATTAGCAAGTCATCTAGGTCAATTAAAATATTTTTACTAAAGGGATGAATACCATCTATGTCGAGTGAATAAAGAACTGAATCGCTAAATGAACGAGCAAGCGATCGCTGTTCTGATATACTTTCTGTACGAAATTTTACATTCCGAACAACAAAATGCAATTTGTTGTTGATTCGTCGGAAATAAAACAAAAAATCAGCAAGTGGTAACCCGCTATAAATTCCACTTTCGCCAACGCCAGATTCTAATGTTACTGTGGCTAAATAATTTTTATTTAACTGCTCTGGTTTAATTTCTAAGTAAATTTTACCGCAGTCATCACTGCAATAAAGTGTGAAAAGTCCCTCTAGTTTATCTGACCTTTTGACTATTTCACTAAATCGACGAAAATGTTCTTTTCTACTGTTGTCAAAATTATTGTCAGCACTTGCTAAATTTTCAATTACTGGGAACGCATTCAATGACTGCACATCAATATTTTCAAGTTGATTAGCTCCTGCGTAATCCGTTACTAGTAACAAGTTCCACAGTAAAACTAAAAAGATTGCTAATTTCCCGACCCAGTATTTCATCCTTTGGCTTTCCACCTGAAGCAGTTATCGTGTTGAGCAAAACGTTAACTAATGTGTAGATAGCCTAAAACTAGTGTGACTTTTGATTGCTATTAGTAATTCTTCAGGAATTATGCGTTTTCAAGAAGAAATTAATTAGACATGAAATATCTAGGTCTGAAGATAGATAGTTTCTATATCTAAAGACACATGTTTTTTTAGACTATATATTGTATTTAAGGGCAAATGTAACACTAAAATTGTATTGAGTGCTACATTTGGTATGGTAAGAAATCTCAAGCATGAGTTATGTAAATGTGGTTTCGCTAGTAAAATCAGCCTATTTCCAAAGTATTGTTGCCAATTTCACTCATTGCTACCTTAGTGCGCTGCCATCAGACTTTCTTTTGTGGTAGATTCTGGGCGTAGCAAGCTTGAAGAGTATTTTCCAAAAATGGAAAGAGAAGTTGAAGCTAAGGAAAAACCCAAAATTTCTTTTATTTTCAAAATCATAAAACAGGAGTCAGAATACAGAATGGGCTACGCCCCGCTGCGCTAACAGAATTCAGAATACTCTACCCATAAAGGGATAGAGTTTTAAAGCGAGAATATTTTAATTTTTTTCGCCCACCATTCCACTCGCTTTTAACCAATATTCGTCACCCACTCGTACAGAATTCATCCCTGTTTTCTGACTCCTGAGTTCTGAATTCTTCTTATAAATTATTGTTCTTTTCTTGAGCATATAGCGCTGCTTAATCATTTGTGAATAACGAGAACCCCGATTTATTAAATAAGTCGTGGTTCTAAATCTTGTGATTTGATCGCAAATCACATCTTCCCCAGGATTTAAAAAGCTTTGATTTTTCACAAATGAGATATGTCTTTTGTTAGAAGGATAATTATTTTTTTATAGTTAGTCTTTATTTGTACTGAAAAAAGCAACTTCATTCCCATGACAAATTTGATTTCTAAAGCAACTAGTCATATCAGTTTCCTGCTTAAAGGACTTCAGGTAAAACGTTTTTTAGCTGTTGTCTTAGTTGGTTTTCTGGTACTAACGACGAATATGGCTTCTGGGTACAGTAATCAAGACTTAGGCCAGAGAGTTCGTCAACAGGTACAACAAGATGATTCTCGAAGACCGAAAACAACAGGGGAGTGGAATAAAGAAGCTCGTGAAACAGAAGGCTCTCCTGGTAAACGACTTCAGAAAATTGGAGAAGAGTCAGCAGAAGCCTTTAAACAATTTGGCTCGGGGTACGTAGAGGGTGCCCAGAAAACTGCTCGTGATGTACAAGATAATGCAGCACAGGCTGGCAAAGATGTCTCTAAGCAACTTAAACGCTAAATGTTGTGTAAAAGCTGCTATACTTACAGCTTTTTAGTGCGATAAGGGATTACCAAGAAATAAATTATCCAATCTTGTGGGGTGGGCATCTTGCCCGCCCTATGAACTGGGCGGGCGAGACGCCCACCCCACAATAAATAATTGGATATTTTTTTATTTGGAAGTCCCTAAAATACATTGTGTGTGTCGAGGTACAGCATTGCTGTGCCTCGACACCTATTCTATTTATAACTAAAGTTTAGGTAAAAGATACCTGACTACGGAAGCAGCGAGGAAGTAAAATCTGGCGTTGATTTTTCTCAATTTTGTTGGATGGATCTGCACTCCAAAATCTAGATTAATACCAAATAAGTTAGTTAAATAAATTTAGATAATATCCTAGCAAGTTGAGCATAAATAAACTTATTTATATCAAGATTATTATTCGTTATTATAAAGTAGCAAAGGACACTTATTACAAACGTACCAGTAATTAATCTACGAGTTAACCGTACATTTAATTAGAAAAATTGCTACCCACAGTTTTTGTAGAATAGGTTAACTTTTTACTTGCATCTAGAAAACGTCTTTTCTAAAAGTAAGAGGCTTTGAGTTTTGATTTTTCCTTAGTAGGTAAGGAATCTTTTGCCATTGGTTTTTCCAGATGAAGTGAAAACTTAAGTAGACAATGAGTACTTATAGGGGATCGCAAATTACTGTAAATATAATTAATAGTTATGTTTATTTGCACCCACTTACTTGGCAGCCTCAGTAAAAATTAGGGTAATCTTTGCTACTATAAAATAAGTAAAAAATAACATTCAAATAACAGTTGAGTAAGCGTTTGAAAACATGGAACAATAAAGACACACTGAAGGTAGTTAACAAAAAAAGTAGATTAATAATTAGCGATATGAAACAACTTAAGGGCACGCGAAAGCGGGGACTTGTGCTAACTCCTACTGGGTTACAGCGATTGCAAGCGGCGATTTTAGCTGTGGAAAAGGCACAAAATAGAGGCGATCGCTTTACTCTACAAGATCTACGGGTTCGGATGCATGTTTCTACTAAAACTCTCAGCCGATTATGGTCGTTGAATAGAGGTGTAGATCAAAAAACCCTAAAATTGTGCTTTAGTGCCTTTAAGCTAGAATTACGCAGTGAAGACTATACAATCCTAAGCGAACCGAATAATACTGAAAACTCTAAAAGTTCCTCACTGAGTCTAGATACAGAAGAAGTAAATTTATCGCAGTCTTTGTACTTAGAATCATTTATTACCCAAGACCGCGAACAATTTGAAAATCTTTGGTCATATCCAGATGGCCCGGTGCCTCTAGATTCGCCCTTTTATGTCGATCGCCCCCCCATTGAAGAACTGGTTTATCGAGAAGTCACTCAACCAGGTTCTTTGATCTGGATTCGAGCGCCAAGAGAGATGGGTAAAAGCTCTCTGGTGCTACGGTTATTAGCTTTTGCACAGATGCAAGGTTATCGCACGGTGAACTTGAATTGTAACCAAATCGATGCCAGCTGTCTGACAGACTTAAATAAGCTTTTGCGTTCTCTTTGCTGGCGAGTTGCAACAGAATTAGGCATTGATCCGAAGCTCGATGATAGCTGGAATGATGACATAGGTTCTAAATTGAGTTGCACTTTATACTTACAATCTTATTTACTCAAGCAGAGCGAAAGCCCAGTGGTTTTTGTATTGAATGAGATTGACAGCTTTTTTGAACATCCTCAAATTGCTCAGGAGTTGTTTGCTTGCTTACACTCTTGGTATGAAGCAGCACGACAAGATATCAACTTGCAAAAGCTGAGGCTAGTGGTGGTTTACTCCACGGATGTCTATGTCTGGCAAGATATCAACCACTCGCCATTGAATATGGGGCTACCTATCCGCCTAAGTGAATTTACTAAAGAGCAAGTAGAATATTTAGCCAGAAGACATGGGTTAAACTGGTCTTCTGGAAACGAGGTTACGCGACTGATGTCGCTAGTGGGGGGACATCCAGCACTGATTCGGATTGGTCTGTATTATCTATGCTGCCAAGGAATCACCTTAGAAAATCTCATAGAAGAGGCGATCGCTAATGGTGGCATCTACCGCTATCATTTATGGCGACACTGGGCAATTCTGCAAGAAAAACCCAATTTAGCAAAGGCATATGCTGAAGTTGTCACCAGAACGCAAAACTTTTCTCTCAATCCCGTTGATGCTTATAAACTCGAAAGTTTGGGGTTGATTCGCTACCAGAGCGATCGCATCTTACCGCGTTGCGAACTCTATCGCGCTTACTTTGAAAAACAACTATCCACATTTTTTGAATGATGAGGCTGCAAGGCAAAAGTAAAAATAGAAAAGTGAAAACAAAGAAGTCTGATTTCGTAGGCTTTTTAGCTATCTCACATGCTAAGTTTATTTGCGCCCTGATGTCAGATTACTGGTTCGCCAAAATAGACGAACCATTTAAAATCCTTGAAAAACTTACCCTATAAACTTTTTACTTTTTATTTTTTACTTCTGCCTTGGGGTACTACCTATTTATATATCAATCGGCCTTCGACATCACTATTAAGAAGTTGGTGAGAGCTAAAGTATTCCTCAAGAACATTCTGGGCTGATGTTGTGACTACTTTTGCATCGCCTAATTTTGTTAATTCTTCAGGGGTTATACCTAGACATAAAGTTGAGCTTTTGTAAAAATATTCCTGTAGACAGATGGTGTATTGCTTATCTGCCTGCACGGGAGTTTCATTAATACTTAAAGACTCAAGCCTTTTTTCTACATCATTGTAAACTGCCTTAATACCTTTATTTACCTGAAAACATTGACTTTCACCTGGTTTTCTGTTTTCTGCTCTCATGATATGTGTAAATATCTGAGTGAGTTGTTGACCAGTAACTTTAAGTCTAAAAAGTGGACCGTCATAAGGGTAAGCTCCTTTAAGATCGCTCAATGTAACTAAAGGACCTAACTGCTTTACACGTATTGAACCACTTGCTACCAACACTACATCAGACATAACTGATTCAGCCAAACTATCAGTAATTAAGTTACCCAATTCAGTTTCTACTTCACGCTGAGGATGGGTCAATTGACGTGTTAATCGGCAAATCAGTCGATTATATTTGCGGTCTACCTCTTCTTTGAAAAGATTAATAAACTTTTCTAGTTCGGCATCTGGCTCTGCAAGATTTTTATCCACAGGGATGAGTTGCCACTTCCACTCAACAATGCTGTTAGTATCGTCGTCCACCGTAATATCGAAACGTCCAATTTGGTCTGTACCAACTCCTGCTTGTGTAATCAAAATGTTATTGACTTCGGCTGGTTGTTCTAAAAATGTATGAGAGTGCCCACCAATTATCATATCTACACCCCAGACCGGATCTAGCATTGCAGCTAGTTTTTGATCTTGTTCAAAACCGATATGTGTCAGCAGAATTGTTAGATCAATATCATCATTTTTGTATGCATCGCAAATCTTACCTACTTCTGCTGCGGCATCTTCCAAACTGACAAATGTACCAATACTCGTGTCAAGTCTTAAGGAGTTAAGCACTTCTTCAGTTACAATTCCGATGAACATAATATCAAATCCATCTACATTTAGGATTAGATAAGGATTCATCAATCGTTTATTGTACTTTTTAATATATAAGTTGGCATTGACGATGGGAAAATTCGCCATCTTTTCCAAGAAAAGTAAGTGAGGAAAACCATAATCTAATTCGTGGTTTCCTAAAGTTACTACGTCAGGAGCGAGGTAATTCATGATTTCTATAGTTGAAATACCTTTGTATTCAGTATCAATCATAGATCCCTGAACCATATCGCCAGAAATGACAAAAAGTGTATTTTTCTCTTCTTGACGCACCTTATTCAGATATCCTGACAGCAGCGACAGCCCACCAATTAGATGACCCTCGGCACCCTTAGCTTCTGCCAAAAAGTCTCCATGCATATCATTGGAATGTAAAATCGTAAACTTTTTGAACCGCTCTGTAGTCGTTGTCATCGTTTTTTACCTCAAAGAATTAACCCGATCGCTATGACAATTTAAGCAATAATGGCTATCGGATCATATCACGCTGATCAATCTAACTTAGCAATAGCCTTGTTATATTCTGTTTACATTTCTTTAATTCCAGTTACATCCATTTTAACTACTGTAATGAAAGGGTCAGATCATCCGCATTCTGGTTATTACATTTAAGGAGCGATCGCTCGTTATTAATTCAGCGAATTTAACTATACAAATGATAAATTTTGATTGACATTTTGAGTAGTTTCAGCTTGAGTTAGCAAAGCGATCGCAGCGCAACTAAGCAAGTTAGCACAATCAAATAAAACTATCTGAATAAAAATGCAGTAGACTGAAACCCTGATATATATTGCCTGTTACCTGATTCAAATGACAATTATTGACACCAAGTTATAATTAAGTAGCTAACCAATAAAGCTGATATTCCTCAATTAAAAATGTTCCATTATTAGAAGACATTTTAAAAAAGAAGTAATAATCTCCTGGCTCCCAAATACTAAATTCTTGCTCCTGTTCTTGAGCCTTAGCCGTAGAGCCACCGTTAGGAATAGTCATGCTAGCAACCTGTGTTTCAGCGTCCGCTTTCATTAAAAAAACTTCCAGCAGACAGAAACCTTTTAATTCAGCAGAATAACGAATTTTGAATCTGATTTTACCTCCATTCCGTAGGGTTTTTTGAATAGCAAATTTTTCCGTTTTGATCGTATTCCCAGACAATTGAATATCTTTGCCTTGTGTTAATATTTGACTTTTTCTTTGGTTTAATGAAGTCATGATTTTTACTCCTAAGAACAGAGAGGGAATTGAGATATAGGACTCGTATTGGATTTGCGAACTTAGTTTTAAACTCGGAAATAGGCAATAAATAGGTAAACTACAATAGGTAAAGATTAATTATCTCTTGCCTATTGCTTAAATAAGTAAGTCATTTTCAAATCAAATCGGATTCCTGTAATCGGGATGCCGATAAATGCCTTTTGTTTTGCCAAGTTTGTATCTTCTCATTATTGCTAATAAAAGGCAATGCCAGATCAGACAGTTAAAAAAATAGTTAATAAGACAGTTAAGACAGTTAAGACAGTTAAGACAGTTAAGACAGTTAACGCTCTTTTATTACTCTCGTCAGATTAAATTTGAAACCCTATTTTTGCGTTAGTCCGCGCAGGCGGACGAGAGTTTGTGTAGCCGCGATTTCTAATCGCTTGGATTACTTAAGACATAACTTGGCGATTATTTGATCGCCGTGCTTAAATGTCAAAACAAAAATAGACGAATTTTTTGCTAAATTCAGATAGCAATCAAAGATTTATTACGAAAAAACTTGGGTTTGCAAATAGCAGACTTCACTAGTAAAAGTAACAGATTGTACTACACTTATTTCAAAAAATATTTATAATTGTTTAATGATTGTGCTTCAAAACTAAATTAGGGACTTCCAAGGAAAAAATATTCCATAGTCGGGTAGCACAGCTGTCCTACCCGAAAATGTATAAATACAGGACTTACGCAAAATCATGAAAAAACCTAGACGCAAAGGACACATTCGCGCAGCGTCTCGCAGAGAAGAAATAAGAGTTTCAGAGAGTTTTTGCGTAAGTCCTAAAATAATTTGGGATAATTTATTTTCTGGAAGTCCCTTATTAAATAAGGGAATAGGCAGTGGGGGCTGGGGAGCAGAGGGGAAAGAGGTAATTCTTCATTCTCCCCCTAGTCCCTAGAGCCTCTTCCCAATGCTCCATAGTCCAGTACCCAATCCCAAGTCCCTTTTAGGTTTCCTCAAATGAGATACCAAGTTGGCGGTAGTCTCCACACCAATGATCCCACGTACATTGTACGTCAGGCAGACAACAAACTTTATACTAGTTTGAAAGCTGGTCATTTTTGCTACGTCTTCAGCTCTCGCCAAATGGGTAAATCATCTTTATTACAGCGAACAAGTCATCGCCTCAAGCAAGAAGGCTATAAATGTGTTTACTTAAATGTGACGCAATTAGTTAGTGACGATATTACACCAGCACAATGGTATAAAAGCATCATCATCAGCTTGTTATACGGCTTAAATTTGGCAGAACAGGTTAACTTTAACCAGTGGTGGAAGATGCAAGCGAGTCTTTATCCTCTGCAAAAACTATACCAGTTTGTTGAAGAAATTTTGCTACCAAATGTCAAGAGCGATCGTCAAACAGAGGGTATTTTCATCTTCATTGATGAGATTGATAGTCTGCTGAGTTTGAATTTTCCTGTTAACGACTTTTTTGTCTGGATTCGTTATTGCTACAATCAACAGGCATACCACTCAAATTTCCAACGTTTGGGGTTTGCATTATTTGGAGTAGCCAGTCCATCGGGCTTAATTGCAGACAAACACCAAACACCTTTTAACATTGGTACGGCTATAGAGTTATTTGACTTTCAATTAGATGAAGCTAAACCATTGCTAGAAGGGTTAAAGAAAGTCATCAGCCAACCAGAAGTTGTGTTGCAAGAGATTATCTACTGGAGTGGGGGACAACCTTTTTTAACCCAAAAACTCTGTCAGCTAGTTATGCAAACTGCCTTAAAAACATCAACTGGGAAAATTGATTTATCTCCCAAAACTGAAGCGTGTTGGGTAGAAGAATTGGTGCGATCGCACATTATCCAAGACTGGGAATCACAAGATGAACCACAACACTTTCGCACCATTCGCGATCGCCTACTTTTTTTCAACCAACAGCAGGCAGGACGCTTACTAAGTCTTTATCACCAGATATTGCAAGCAGAGGTAGCAGAGGCGTACAGTAGTAAAAGATCAGCAGAAATACGGGGAAAAAGAACAACTAGTGCCCCATGTCCTATACCTATTGACGATAGCCCAGAACAGACAGAGCTTTTACTATCGGGATTAGTCGAGAAGCACAACGGCTATCTGAGAATTAAAAATCCTATTTACCAGACTATCTTCAATTTTGAATGGGTGTTAACTCACCGAAACAGTGCTACAAGGGGAGCAATGCTCAGTCCTCAATAAAGGGCACAGCAGTGCTGTGCCCCTACGAAAGATGTGGTTTTTGAATGACCCATGTTTGGTATTTCCTGTCAATGCCTAATACCATTTCACGAAAACCTTGATACAGATAGATTTCTCGTAGGGGCACGGCAGTGCCGTGCCCTTACTAACTTGTGTATACACCGTAGCCTTGCTAAGGCGGGGTGGGGTTCTTTTTTTGATTTATGCAAGAAGTCTAATGATTTTGATGGTTTTGTCGGATAGACCACATAGCCTGTCCCTTGTATATTCGAGCGGGCTGTCTGGCTTACCCTACAAGAATCATGAGTGTTATTCATAGCTTATTGACATAGACAAAAAGCTATGGGATATTAAACTACGGTAATTTTACAGATTTACCGTAGTAAATATCAAATTCCTTATTAAAGGCTTTCAAAAACTGAAGGGTTAATTCGCCGAAGTATGGAAAAGTCTAGGAATTCGCTTTTTGCAGAAGCGGAGGAAAGGTTGCATATATTTTAGGCTGTGCGACCGATTTTTTCCTGCCTAATCTATCTGATTCAGTTAGGCGAGTTGTTTATGGTGTCTACTGAGATGAAATACAAATGAGAACTATCTTTGCAAAAACGATCGCGATCGCCACAAGTGCTGCTTCTATATCAATAACCTCCCTAATGGTGATAGCACCTGCTCAGGCAGCATCATTTACCGGATTTTCGTTTAAAACTAATGTCACAGCTACTCCTATTAACGACCCTACAGGAAATCTGCTTAATGATCCTACAAGGGATATCCGCCTGGACTCAGTGGAATTTAATGGAAGAAGCATTAGCAATTTTGAAGTTGTCAAGCAAGCAGAGATTCTGCAAAACGACACTTACACGCTCCCCGATAGCAGTGTACTAGGCGTACTGAATTCAGGACGAGGCCTCAATACTGCCGACGACGACTTGCTTGTAGAAGGACCTTCAAAACCAAACCCAACCGCTCAAGACATTGCTGACAGTTTGGGCAACTTAAATCTGAATAGCATTTTGGTAACGCGAGAAAATGCAAATAAAGCTAGCATCGAGGTCTCTTTCGCAAATCCCGTGAATACCTTCTTTTTTTGGGAGCGTGGCGGAACAGCAGGTGGAACAGTTGCAGGCGATAGCGATTTATTAGTTGAAGCTTTGGATGACAATAATGCAGTTATAGCAACTTACAAAATATTGAGGCAAAACTACACAAAAGCCGACTATAACATCAGTACTGTGGTTGCTCCTATCCTTAACAATGGGCCTTTCAATATTGGTTCTATCGGTATTACTTTGGATGGAATCACCACCAAAACACTGCGATTAACCAGCTCTAACAATAACGGGCTGATTCCTAATATTCCTAACGATAACGGGCCAGATTTCAAGGTTGTGGCAGCAAAAGTTGAAGTTGTTCCCGAACCCACTACTATTGTGGGCGTACTAGTAGCCAGTGGCTTAGGGATTATCTTAAAGCGTAAAAGAACAGTTACACCCTGATCTAGCAATCAGCTTTTACACTTCAAGTAATATAGTTGGCGGAAATAATTTTAAAACTGTTTTGAGAGAAAAATCATGGTCATTACACAAAGACGTAAACTTGGGCGTTCAGGACTAGAAGTCTCACCAATATCCTTTGGTGGCAACGTTTTTGGGTGGACAATTGATGAGAATACTTCATTTGAGATTTTAGATAACTTCATAGCGGCTGGAGGTAATTTTATTGACACAGCCGATGTTTATTCTAAATGGGTTCCAGGAAACCAAGGTGGAGAATCTGAGACAATTTTAGGAAAATGGCTCAAGCAGCGTGGTCATCGTGACCAAGTGGTGATTGCAACTAAAGTTGGCAGCGATATGGGTGTTAAAGGCAAAGGACTTTCTCATAAACACATCCAACAAGGTATTGAAGACTCATTGCAAAGGTTACAAACTGATTATATCGATCTATATCAATCGCATATTGACGATGAAAGTACTCCAATTGAAGAGACTCTTGAAACCTACGCTTCATTGATTCGTCAGGGAAAAGTACGTGCGATTGGTGCTTCAAATTATAGTGGTTCTCGTCTGCTACAGGCATTAGAAATCAGCCGTCAGCATAGCTATCCTCGCTACGAAAGCCTTCAGCCCCGTTATAACTTGTATGACCGAGATGGTTATGAGCAGGATTTACAACAAATTTCCCAAGAACATGAAATTGGTGTGATTAGTTATTCTTCCATTGCTAGTGGCTTTTTATCTGGTAAATACCGCTCAGAAAAAGATTTGTCTATTAGTGCCCGTGGTAATGCGATAAAAAAATATTTAAATCCTCGTGGTTTCGCAATTTTAGAGGCAATCTATCGAGTAGCAAAAACTTATAATTCTACTCCCACCCAAGTTTCTCTGGCGTGGCTAATTGCTAATCCGACCATCACCGCTCCTATTGTTAGTGCAACAAACCTCGATCAACTCAACGATATCATCAAAGCTGTCAATCTTCATCTCGACCAAGATGCTATTAGTCTTCTCAATCAAGCCAGTTCATAAAAGAGATTGGCAACTAGTTGTTTCTCAAGCTTTCTAATAGTAATTCTCTGTAAACTTGCATTAAATAATTATTAACTTATTTCTTACTTTGCGCTCTTTGCGTCCTTTGCGGTTCATTTAATAAAGAATGTAGCCACAAAAAAACAAGCGAAAAATTAACTCTTTAAGACTTTGAAATCAAGCAATCTCAGGAATTTATGAGTTTATGAATACAGAAACTTTTCAGATGCCGTCAGCACAGAGTGTGATTACAGCCGATGTTTTAGTTTTAGGTGGTGGTCCTGCTGGCACTTGGGCAGCCCTTTCTGCGGCAAGACAAGGTGCCCGCGTCGTCCTAGCCGATAAGGGATATTGCGGTACGTCAGGAGCAACAGCTCCATCCAATACTGGGGCGTGGTATCTTCCCAAAGGCGCACAACGTGATGCAGAAATTGAGCGGCGGTTGTCGCGGTCAACAGGACTTGCCGATCGCCGTTGGTTGCAGCGTGCCATCGAGCAGGCGCAAAGAGGTTTAGATGACTTAGCAAATAGCGGCTATCCCTTTCCTTTTGACGATGAAGGCAATCCCTATCGTGCTAACTTGCGAGGGCCAGATTATATGCGCTTCATGCGCCAAAGAGCGATCGCTGCTGGTGTACGCATTCTTGACCATCATCCCGCACTGGAACTACTTTCAGCGGATGGTGCGATCGCAGGTGCGGCAGGTATCCATCCGCGCAGTGGGAATCGCTGGGAAGTCAGAGCAGGTGCCGTGGTGCTGGCCACTGGCGGCTGCGCTTTTCTGTCCCATGCACTAGGTTGCGACGGCAATACCGGCGATGGTTATCTTATGGGAGCAGAAGCAGGCGTCAGACTATCTGGCATGGAGTTTTCCTCCCAATATGGCTTGGCACCCGCTCATACTTCAGTAACCAAAGGGCTAACATTCTCCTTTGCTAGTTTTTATTTGGAAGATGGTTCTCCTTTGCCAGAGACAGGGGAAGATCGATCTGTACGCATCGCCCGCCAGCTAATAGCAGGTGAAAAAGTATATGCCCTGATGGATCGCGGCAATCCCGTTGAACATGATTGGTTGCGCCAGGGTCAGCCTAACTGCTTTTTACCATTTGAGCGCATCGGATTAGATCCATTTAAGCAGCGCTTCCCAGTCACACTACGCTCAGAAGGTACTGTTCGCGGAGTCGGCGGACTGGAAATCATCAATGATGATTGCGCTACAACAGTGCCCGGACTTTATGTTGCCGGGGATGCAGCCTCTCGTGAAAATCTTACAGGGGCTGTGTCCGGGGGAGGAAGCCCTAATGCGTCCTGGGCTATTGCCAGCGGCACTTGGAGCGGTTATGCAGCGGCAGTTTTTGCAGCCTCCCTTGGCGACAAAGCAGAGACACGCTTGGTTCATGGCTTAGGTAAAGCGGGTTTGCGTCCCCGTAAACACCAGATAGAAGATGGACTGATCTCAGAAGTGATTAGTGCTGTTCAGGCTGAAACTTTGCCCCTGGATGTCAATTTCTTTCGTTCTGGAGACAGGATTGGGCTGTCGCGGGAACGTCTGGATGCAGTATGGAAGGATATTCGCGATCATCTGGTAGGCGAAGGTCGCAATGCGGTGCGGGCAAGGGAAGCGGCGGCAATGACAGCCACAGCTCGCTGGATCTGGGCGAGTGCAGATGCCCGCCAGGAAAGCCGAGGAATGCACCGACGCACGGATTTCACAACAACCGATGTGCAACAAACACGGCGAATCTTGACCGATGGTATCGATGATGTTGTGGTTGTTACCGAACAAAATCAGTGGAAAGAGGTAGCGTGATGATCGAAATTGTGAATGGCGATCGCTGTATTGGATGTGATATCTGCGTGAAAGTTTGCCCACGCGATGTATTCGATTCTGGAGCCGACGGGTTAGCCGTAATTGCTCGCAAGTCAGATTGTCAGACTTGCTTTTTGTGTGAACTGTATTGTCCTGTGGATGCTCTTTATGTGTCGCCTCACGCCGAAGTCGATGATCAAGTTGACTCCGAAGAGTTAATTGCCCAAAACTTGCTAGGTAGTTACACCCGTCACATGGGTTGGTCTCGCGGCAAAATGGGAGGGACTGAGAAAGATCCAACGCGACAACTCAGGGGTTTCAACAGAGTAGGACGGGAGAATGAGAAAGTCACACCAGAGGCAGAGGGACAGGGGGCAGGGGCAGAGGGTAAATCCTGTAGATATAGTGGAATACACTAGTACCGCAAGGCGGAATTCGTAATTCGTAATTCGTAATTCGTAATTCGTAATTACTTGTTCATAAGGGTTTGAGACATTTTAAATGGTTGGTTTATTTGCGCCGTGCTGTACTAGTAGGTAGCACAGCTGTGCTACCCTACGATTTGACTTAGGATTCAGAATTGGAGACTTGAGAAAGTTTACCTGTGAATACCCGTTCAGCTGGGCCTGTCATGTAAATTCGTTGGTCGATTTCTGACCATTCAATTTGTAATAGCCCCCCTGGTAATTCTACAGTGGCAGTGCGATCGCATTTTCCAGTTAGCACACCAGCCACCAAAGAAGCACAAGCACCAGTACCACAAGCTAAGGTAATCCCTGCACCCCGTTCCCAGACGCGCATTTTCAGATAATCGCGGCGCACTACTTGAATAAATTCAGTATTTGTGCGTTGGGGAAAAACTGGGTGATGCTCAAATTTCGGGCCTATGGTTTCTAGCTCAATTGCGGCGACATCTTCCACAAAGGTAATGCAGTGAGGATTTCCCATACTTACACAGGTGACTTCCCAAGTTTGCCCTGCCACTTCTAAGGGCTGATTAATGACTTTTTCTTGGGCAGGTGTAAGGGTAGTAGGAATTTCAGCAGCAAGTAACCTGGGTGAACCCATATCCACCTTCACTTGATCGTTAGGTAGAATTTGGGGTGTAATCACACCAGCCAGGGTATGAATGCGATATGAGTCTTGATTGCGGGATTCACCCTCCAAGTCTGCCAAAAAGCCAGCTAAACAGCGAATACCATTACCACACATTTCTGGTTCCGAACCATCGGAGTTGAAAATCCGCATGGTGTAATCAGTGCCGTTTTCGCCAGGTAGAGCAAAAATTACACCATCAGCGCCAATACCAAAATGGCGATCGCACAACTTAATAGCTTCCTCTGGAGTCACTACAGGCAAAGAAGACGAGCGATTGTCAATCAGAATAAAGTCGTTGCCTAGACCATGATACTTAGTAAATTCGATTGCCATTTGCAAAATCAATAAATTATATTTGTGTTTTGTCATTGGTCACTTGTCTTTTGTCATTTGTGAATAACCAATGCCCAATGCCCAATGACCAATGACCAATGACCAATGACTAATGACTAATGACTAATGACTATGATTACTGAATTTGACACCTCTTTGCCTAGTATTAGACAAGTTCAAAGCCTGATTAAACAAACAACCCCAGCAGAGTTCAAGTTGCTGACTGGCGATGTAATCACAGGAAGGGTTTTATGGCAAGACCCACATTGTGTATGCATTGTAGATGAAAATAGCGAGCAAACTACTATTTGGAAACAAGCGATCGCTTATATTAAACCAAAAACAAGTTAGGAATAGAGAGAATATATAGCGATTTTCATTTGAATAAGGTACATGGTAGGGGCGCACAGCTGTGCGCCCCTACGTTTGCAGAGCATCCCGCAGCGATGGGACGTTTTTTTTATTGGAAGTATCTTAGCTATGAGTAATGAATCGATATAGGACTTAGGCAAAAACCTCTCAAACTCTTATTCCTCCCTGTCCTCTGCCTCCTCTGCGGTAAGCCCTCCAGGTGACGCTCCTAACGTCGCTAACGCTGCGCTAACAGCAGTCGCTCATGGGGGAAACCCCCAAGACGACGCTGCTTCACCGCTGTGCGTCTAGGATTTTCCGTTACCTGTACGTCAGTCCTGCGATATTATGACCATCGCCCTATGTGCTGTGATTAGTGGATCTGATGGTTCGGTGGCAATAGAGACATACGGTTGCGCGAAGTACTAGTGGTTAAAAACATTTTTAGAGCTACCAAATGGTATTCCCTCCTATGCTTTTGCACGGCTTTTTGCACAAAATTCGGATTAGTATATTATAAGTGATTTGCCGGACATCATATGACTAAGGTTTTCTGTGAGTCTTGTTCAGAAATCAGAAATAATTACTATATTATGATTATGTGCTATATTTTGCATGTTTGTATTTAGATAGTCAGCAAGTAATTGCAATAAAGAAAGGGAGGCTAGCACCAACCCAGTCAGGTTTGATCAAATAATTCAGCATTTTTCTATTTTTTATGCTACTTTCCTCTATAGCAATACGAATTGAGACGTGAGAAGATACGCAGTTAAAAAGTACGTATTTATAAGGCTTTCACCCATTTTTATCTCACAACTGATTTAGGATTGCTATCTAAAAACCCATTAAAAATATTTCCTGAATCATTATTTCAGTAAATATATTTGGACAAAATGATACTACAAATAAGTCAATAATACAAAAGTTAGAAAGGATACAATACAGTTTTTTTGTACCCAATATCTCGTTCATTTTTGGAAAGAAAAATACTAAATTGAAATTAGGAGTAACACCATGAAACTAGTTGGTATGTATCGCCGAGCCTATCCAAGAGTGTCAGAAACTTTTATTGGAGAGCAAGCTCATAATTTACAAAGATACAAGCCTTTATTTGTTAGTTGTCGCCTCTTAAAAGAAATTCCTTTTGATCATGTTGCTGTTAGTGATAATGACTTCTTGAATATCAAGCAGTTATTTTATGCACTAACTGCTTCAACAAATATGTTTGAAAATAACAATGAGTTAAAAAATTTAAAATTAATTCATGCTCATTTTGGCCCGGATGGTATTTATGGAATGCGATTAGCAGAAAAATTAAATATTCCTTTCATAGTTACATTTTACGGGTATGATATCACACTGACACGTAAAAATATGTGGCTGTCTGGTAATCCAGCATTTTATCAATTTCTTTTGTATGAGCAAGAAATGAAGGAAAAAGCATCCAAATTCATTGCTTTTTCTAGTTTTTTGTATAAAAAAATGATTGAATATGGCTATCCAAAAGATAAAATTATTCAACACAATAGTGGTATAGATTTACAAAAGTTTGCCCCCAAGACGGAATCGGCAGATGAAAGATATATTATGTGTGTGGGCAGACATGTTGAAAAAAAAGGCATTGATACTCTCATAAAAGGCTTTGCACGTATTGCAAACAAGCATCCAAATGTATCACTTGTCCAGTTGGGAACTGGTCCATTGACTGAAAAATTTAAAACTCTAGCAAGTGAGCTTGGTGTTAGTGACAGAGTAAATTTTCTGGGGGCACAACCTTATGAAGTAGTTCAAAAAATGGTGCGAGGTGCAGAAATATTTTCTCTACCCAGTCAAACAGCAAAGGACGGCAATAGTGAAGGTTTACCGCTTGCAATCTTGGAAGCTGCTGCTTGTGGTTTGCCAATAGTTTCTACCTGGCATAGTGCTATTCCCGATGCTGTTTTAGATGGAGAAACTGGCTTTTTAGTTGCAGAAAAAGACGATAAAGGTGTGGCAGAGAAATTAGATATTCTCTTGTCTGACCGTGGTTTGGCTCAAAGTATGGGTACTAAAGGACGAGAGTTTATTTGCGAAAATTTTGATATTCGCAAACAAACTGCCAAGCTAGAAAGTATTTATGATTTGGTAACCAATTCATGAGAGTCGTGGAAGACGTATGGATTGCGCCACCACTGAAATAAAGGTCTAGTTACTGATCGCGTCTCAGCAGATGTTCGATTTAGCTAAAAGCATTGATAGTGAGTAGTACTATTTGGACGATCGCTCAAGACCCCATTATTTCCAAGATCATTATAGGGGCGATCGCACTTTAATTTCTGGCTAATGATTCGGGAGGTCTGGCATTTCAGGTGTGCGATCGCTCATTAAAACTTAAATTAGGAATGCTGGCAGGATTAACAATTTCACATCCTAGCAATTAATTGCTTCCTGCTTCTTGGGCTGAAATTATCGATTTTTATCAAATATTTTAAATATTTATCTGTAAACCCATGTCTGTCAGCACGATCGCAGTTTTGGGTTAGTGGGCTTTTATGGTTGTATTGAACTAGTAAACATCATCATGAGTACCAACGTCCAGCAAAAGAACAACTTGTTCTTCACTCTCATCATCAGTTTGCAGTGAGAATACTATGCGGCAATCATATCCACAAGAACAGGAGAGTAAACCTGATAGCTTGCCATCTAGCTTATGAGTACCCAAGTTAGCAGCAAATATATCATTCTCCATAGCGGTAATAGTTTCTTCTATTCTGATTTGCAAGTCAGGATTACGACGAACAAATTTTCGGAAAGCTCTTTTAAACTTGCTACTGACAACTAATTTAGACATCAGCACCACTTGGGTTGTTGAGATATTCCCTTAATTCTTGAATTGTTTCGGCAGCAGTTTGGACTTTGAGCCTACCTGCTTGAAATTCAGCGATGGAAGCTGCTGCATCTGAGACAATTTCATCACGCCGACTTTCAATAATTCGCTTTTTGAGAATTTTTACCAGGATTTCTTGCTGCTCTAAAGGAAGAGTCATTGCCGCATCTAAAACTTTATCTAGGTTACTCAATTGCTTTATCCTCTAACTCAGAAGTGTTGATAACACAACTCTTAATATATCTCAAAGGATTATTACCTACTAATTAATAAAGATGGTGTGCGATCGCTCTTGGATAAACTACAGTCAAATGCGATGGCGTAACCGCCCAGCGTAGCTGATCGCTTGACAATCAAGATAGTTGCTACAAGAGAAGCGATCGCACTACAAGATCATCGTTTACCCACTTAATGATGCCCTGGATACCACGTCCAAGAAGTATTACTGTGAGAATATTCACAAACCCCACGGCAATGTTGGCGATTCCCAGAAGGCGAACTGGCATTAGCACCTGAACTAAAAGCCGCTCGAGCAAAAGACAAAGGATGTGCTGGATTCTCAACCATCCCCCAGCCCTTATACAAATTGATATAAGTCTCCATACTTCTTTGGTTGAACTCTGTTGGAAGAAGAGGTAATGTAACTGCAGGATATTCCCATCCAACTTCTCCTCGGAATCCTTGGTTTTCATCTGATTGGGCGCATTGGTTACATAACCTGTGCATTTGCCCCCATTGTAGATAGTTAACTGTACCTGCAAGAGAGCATACACCATCGAATCTGACAGAGTGCCTACAATCTTGCTCAGGTTCATCATCAGACTCGGCATTCGATTGGCCTGGTGTCGCACAAGAGCGCATATTTGTATAGACATCGATCCAACCAGCATTACCGTGATACAAGTCAGTCAAGTCCCATGCATAAAGGGCATAAATTGGATCATGCAAAGCTCTGCATTGTCTAATTTTTTCAGCAATGGGTAGGCTAGAAAAGTATTCCTCGACTTCTCCAAGAGCTTGACGAACAGCTCTGGTAACATCTGGTCCACAGATGTAGCCTTGCTCCTCAGAGGATTCGCCAGAGGGTATTGCTTCCTGTGGTTCTGGAGCCTGGTCTGGTTGAAGGGCTTGCCGTGTACTATCATCAAGTACTTCCCGCAACTGGATATTTTCAACACGTCTTGTCTCAGGGCACCTTAAGAGTGTGAAACCGATCGTAATGTGTCCTGTTGCAACACTCGTTGTATCGTGAATTTCATATAAAGCTTGTCTGGTCAACTCCCTGACTCGCTGGCCTTCATCACTTCTGAATATTAGATGGTGACCAATCAGACGCTCCACAGAACCGTAGAAGGTATTGAAATCTGGATTATAGAGTACATTCACGGTTTGTTCTGCATCTGCCACAACTGACTCAGCACAATTCCTTTGAAGATTAACACTCGTTGGAGCTTGGGTTATCTCTGTTACTAGATCGTTTTTGGTATCCAACCTCATCTCAGATGAAGATACCTTGGGAAAACTATGCTTTTTGTGAGCAAAATGATTTTGCTGCACTACATGAGTCAACTCATGTGCCGTTAACTCATTATTTCCCGGTGCTTCCCTTTCCCCTGATAGCATCTGCCATTGCACAGTCGGTGCCGGCATTGACATGACTCGATTTGCCATCATGTTGGCTTGCTGCTCATACTGATCGCCTGGTTCTCCAACCGTCAGCTTTGCCTGGGGACGACGAAGAGATATGCGACTAATGTCGTGAGTAATCGGCTTTTCTTTGATGGCTTGTTCATCTAACGATCGCTCATCAGCAGACTGTACTTCTTGTAGTTCTGTTGATACCTCAGTTGCCGTTTGAACTACGTTATTTGTGGGTAAACCAAAGCCTCGTGTTGGATTCGCCAGGGTCGGAGTTGTTGGTGAAACAAGCGATGCATTGGAAAAAGTTGAGGCGGTTGCTTTCTTGCGTCCAAGGGTGCGATCGCTCATCTTTCCCTCCCTCCATTAGCTGGTATGTAGCATATTTTTCAGATGGATTTTATAGTTTATTGGGCTGCGATCGCCATAGACTTAAGTCGTAAATTACAAGTATTTCCAGCGATCGCACTGTAACTTTTTCCGAGTGCAATAGAAAGTCTCAATTACACTCTGTCACATTATCTGCAGGCAGAAACTCTTTGAGCGCTTCTACCTCAGTAGCTTTCACCACGGGCAAAGAAAGGGGTACTGAACTTGGGAGGCCAAATAAGTGTTCTAGTTGACTCAGACCTGTCAAGTTACCGCACAACAATACTTGGTCACCAACTCGCAAATCCATGCTGCCATCAGGATAGCGGATAAATTTGCCATCGCGCCGGATTGCCTGCACTTGTACGCCGTATTGTTTGCTAATACCCAAATCTGCTAGAGTTTTAGCCAGCATTGGAGAGTCAGTATTCACTGTCAACCACTGACAAGCACTATTTTCTCCGGGAATAGCTGCTTGTCCCTTGGCGAATTCTGCTAAAGCTGCCACTTCCTCATCTGCTCCTACTACCAGCAAGCGATCGCCATCTTCTAAACGAGTTTGATTACTGGGATAATCGATTTCATCGCCGTTAGCGCGGCGGATTGCCATCAAAGTTGCTCCTGTTAAGTAGCGCATATCGGCTTCTTCTAAACTCATGCCAATTAAAGGCGAACCAGATGGCAGAGGATACCAGCGCTGATTTAAGTCCTGAGTTGCTTGGCGCAAATCGTAGGCAACTTGAGTAGCAGAACGTTCTGGTCGCAACTCTAAATAATGATCGTTGCGGATTTGCTGCATTTCCCGTTGGACTACAGCTTGGGAAAAGCCTAAGCCAGTTAATAAATAAGTTACCATTTCTAAACTGGCTTCAAACTCTGGTTGCACCACTTCTCTGGCTCCCAGTTGATACAGCACTTCAATATCTCTGTTGTGGGTAGCGCGGACAACTAAATCTAATTCTGGATACAATTCCAAAGCACGTTTCAAGCAAAGACGAGTACTCATGGGGTCAGGAAGTGCGATTGCCATTCCTTTGGCATGATTGACTCCGGCAGTTTCCAGAACGTGTAAACTCACACAATTGCCATAAACATAAGACACCCCAGCATCACGCAACTGCTGAATTCTACTTTCTGATTGGTCAATTACTACCACAGGTAGGTCATGTTGCTGCAACAACTTCACTAAATTTTTGCCCACTCGCCCATAGCCACAAACCACCACATGATTTGTTGAAGGTAAATCTTCTGACATATCCCGTGGCTGGTCTTCTGCTAAATACGGTTTCAACCAGGGCATTGATTCAGCGAAGGTAAATAAAAATGGCACCAACCGCAGAACAAATGGAGTTAACACAAGAGTGACAGCTGTGGTTCCCAAAATCAGTAAATATATCCGTCGGGACACCAGCCCCAAGGATTGCCCTTCACTGGCGAGAACAAAGGAAAATTCCCCAATTTGCGCCAGTCCCAAACCAGCGATTATGGCTGTTTTTAAAGGATAGCGAAACAGTTTCACTAGGGGGGTGATAATGAGAAACTTACCAACAAAAACTATTGCCACCAACCCTAAAATCAATTCCAGGTTATTCCACAAAAACACCGGGTCAATTAACATCCCAATGGCAGCGAAAAACAAACTGGCAAAGATATCTCGCAACGGTTCGACGTAAGTCAGGGTTTGGTCGGCGTATTCCACCTCAGAAATCATTAACCCAGCAACAAACGCCCCCATTTCAATGGACAGCCCCAAATACTCTGTCAGCAAGGCAATGCCCAAACATAAAGCTACAACGCCTAATAAAAATAGCTCTTTGCTTTCAGTACGGGCTAAGAGTCGCAACAAAGGCGGTATCAGCCAAATCCCTGCTGCGATTGCGCCGGCAGCAAATAAAGCAATGTACGCCAGCGCTGTGAGTACAGCGATGCCAATGGTTTCTGGGGGTTGGTTGAGGGCTGGTAAGACTGCCAACATTAATCCCAGCGCCAAATCTTGGACTACCAAAATACCCAACATCACTTGTCCGTGGGGCGTTTCTGTTTCATTGCGTTCCATCAACGACTTGAGGACAACCGCCGTGGAAGACAAGGAGAGAATACAGCCCAAAAACATACCCTTAGCAGGTAACGTTCCCCAGGCACCAGTTAACCCGCATACCGTAACCGTGACCAAAATCGTCAAAGCAATCTGGAGTCCACCTCCACCCAGAGCGATCGCTTTTACTTTCTTGAGTTCCGCAAAGGAAAATTCTACACCCAAAGCGAATAATAAAAACGCCACCCCGAACTGTGCCAGAGTCTCTACTTGAATAACTTCTTTAATCAGTCCCAGTCCAGCCGGACCGACGATCATCCCGCCAATGAGATACCCTAGCAGCACCGGTTGTCGCAAAAGTGCCGCTAACAGTCCGCCACAGGCTGCAACCGCCAAAACTGAAACTAAATCAACAATTAACCTAAAATCTTCTTGCACCAGTTTTAAAAGAATTATTTAACCTATTAAACACAGGATACAAAGTTTTATATATCTCAGGATAGTTTATTTTGGGCATGGGGCATGGGGCATGGGGCATGGGGATGAGGGGGATGAGGGAGCAGGGGGAGCAGGGGGAGCAGGGGAGGCAGGGGGAGAAAGAATAACCAATGCCCAATGCCCAATGCCCAATGCCCAACACCCTTTAAACTTTAGGGGAACTGAGGGCATTCAGTAGCAACAGCGACCACGGCATTTTAATATCGGGTATGAGTTTTGAGTAATTTCTCAGTACAGGCAATGCAGCTGGTAGCACAAAACGTAGAGAGCGTAACGACGCAGGCCGATCGCCATTTTCATCTACAATTCCATATTGGCTAGCGAGTTCGGCAACAATTTGCAAGCGTCCTGTACGACGCATGATATTTGGATCGACAGCCAGTTTAGCGATCGCTCGACCAGTAAATAACGGAGTTTCCCAGTTATAACGGCTACTGAAAAATGAGTTTCTCTGGTCAGTAGCATTTGTTTGGCTGACTTCAGAGGCCATTTGGGAAATTTGCTCAGTCCCAACAATACCCGGCCAAATGGAAACAGAAGCGACATTATAGGGTTTGAGTTCAACAGCCATATCAGCGGCGAGGCGATCGCAGGCTGCTTTCCCAACACCATATGCTGTATTAAATAGATAGGACATGCTGCCCCAGGAGGAAATAGTGCAAATTAGTCCAGATTTACGCTTAGTCATCATCCGGGCAGCAAAAATACTGGCTACATAGTGACTACGAAGACCAACATTGTTACTAGCATCCCAAATACTTGGCTCACCATCCCAAAAAGGACGCCCATAAGCGTCTCTTATTGCTTTGACTCCTGAGTAAGCATTATTTACCAGCAAATCGAGTTGTCCATTTTGTTCATCTTGGATGTGTTCAAAGAGCAAACGCACCTGCTCGTCATTGCTGTGATCTACTTGGACGGGAATGCATATACCACCGACTTGCTCAACGGCTAATTGCGTTTCAGTTAGAGTCCCAGAAATATCATCATTGGCATAGGAACTGTTTAAACTGCGACCAGTAATGTAGACAGTTGCACCTGCTTCACCCAGGCCAATAGCAATTCCGCGACCGATTCCCCGCGTTGCGCCTGTGACTAATGTGACTTTACCTTCGAGGTGTTTCATAATTGCTGATTAAATGCGTGTCGCAATGATCGCCCATATTCTAAAGCTTCCAAAAATGCTGGTTCATCAGAGATTGAGCCAATAACCTTTTCCAGCCAATTACTAGAGATAGCCGCATCAATGACTCGGCGTTTGAGATCCGCAACTGTTTGTTCAAGAGTCAGTAAACGTTGTTCGAGATTCGCTTCATTTAACATCATTTTATATTTTTACAACTACTATAAGTTGGTTACAAAGTTTGTGGCGATCGCTATTGACCAATTATCAAAACAAACAAACCGATGTCTCTGACAGAATACGCCTACGCCTTTTGAACTCGACAATTGGTATTCAAAGCCGCAAGCTTTAAGTTCAGAGGTGCAACTTCGAGGGTTAAAGGTGCAACTTCGAGGGTTAAAGGCGCAACTTCGAGGATAAAAGGTGCAACTTCGAGGGTTAAAGGTCAAGCCATCGCCTTTTTAACTCGACAGTTCGAGCAAAAAGGTGCAACTTCCGAGTTCTGAACTCGACACTTCGAGTAAAAAGGTACAACTTCCAAGTTCCGAATTCCAATGATGAGGCTTTTAACTACAAGTTATCGAATCACTAACCAGTCCTAGAATTACCCCACCCTAACCCTCCCCTTGTAAAGGGGAGGGAACTGCATTTATTTCCCCCCAATGCATCGGGGGGATTAAGGGGGGTAAAACCTATGTAGAACAAACATTTGAGCTTAAGTTGACACCAATGCACAGCGGTGCTAACCTACGAGGATCTATTTTTTTCTGTACCTCACCCATGCAAAAACCGCTATGTCTACTGAATTCTGACTCCTGAATTCTGCCAAGATAAATCCATCAAATTCGCCAGCTTATAAACAACCCGCGCCCCAACATTGCCATCCCACTCACCATCACCGACTTCGGAAATATCAAAGCCAATAATTTTTCTGCCACTATTTACCAATTCCCGAAACAGACAAAATGTTTGCTCTAATTCCAACCCACCTGGAACAGGAGTACCTGTATTCGGACAAAGTTTTGGATCTAAACCATCCACATCAAAGCTAATGTAAACATACTCAGGTAAATGATTGATAATTTCTCGACATAAATAAATCCAAGTTGTGCCAGAGTAAAGCTTTTGTTGAATGGCAGAATCGTAATAAGCAACAATGCGTCTATCAGATTCGTCAATCAATTGCACTTCATCATGAGAAATATCACGCAAACCAACTTGCACTAACTTGGAAATTTGCGGGATTTTCATGGCATTAAACATAATAGACGCATGGGAAAATTCAAATCCCTCATAGGCATCGCGTAAATCTGCGTGTGCGTCAATGTGCAAAATCCCATAGTCTGGGTATTTAGCCGCTAATGCTTGGAAATAACCTAACGGCGAACTGTGATCTCCTCCAATGACTGCGACTCGTTTACCATTCTTAATTGCTTTCTGAGAATTCTCAAACAGCCATTGATTAACTTGTTGACAAGCCTGATTAATTTCTGTCAGCACAGGCGTTAAATCTGGTGTATCTGAGAGTTCTTTACCTTCGGCTAATCTTGCGATAATTTTCGCCGCTAAGGTGCGATAATATTTGTTCTTTTCTAAAATATCCTGGGGGATTTCCACCATGAAAATTCCCTGCTTCCAGCCATCGGGGCGATCGAAATCGAACAAATCTAATTGAGTCGAAGCATCCAGAATCCGCTGTGGCCCGTTAGCTGTACCTGCGCCATAAGAAACAGTCACTTCCCACGGTACACCAAAGACAATCAAGTTTGCAGACTCGTAATCGAATGGTAAACCGAAAAGGTTGCCATTTATTTCACCTACGCCGCTGGGATTGTAGTCTTGTAGTTGATTACTCATCGATTATTTACTGTATTTAGGTAGACAGCACGCCGCCTAGTAGACATCTGCATTCTAATGAAAAATTTTCATCGCCGCTAAACTACATACATTATAAATACGTTCTTTCTAACTCAGATTTGCTAGCAAATATCACCATAAGCATATACGTATGTATATTTTTATTTCAACTTAAATAATTATTATGTTTTCTGGCGATCGCTATTTAGTACAAGCGCTTTCAATACGTTTTGACTACGTTGTTGATGACGCAAAAATCGCCCAATCTGAGCCAACTGCTACCCTTCTTCTAATACAAAGCCTGTGCATAGCAAGCTTTCAGACTAGGGAAGAACGGCGAGTCAACAGACATCAAAACTTCTCCTCAGGGAGACGCTACGCGAACGGCGGCGATCGTAAATGTATTAAAGACGGCTTCCGAAATAGACAATTTCAGAGTTGTATATAAATCATGCCTAAGTTAATTCCAAAAAACTACGCAATCTGTTAAATTTAAGTACTTTTTATTTTTTTGTCAAAACTAACACTTAAATTTAATTTCGTGAGCTTAGTTTAACTCTAACGATCAACAAATTTATTCACGTAACCATCTAGAAAATTCATGGTGAATATCCCAACTCCATGAATTCCAAAATCCAGTAGCATTTGGTATATTAAAATACTTCCTATGATAACTCTAACAAAGACATTAATTGAAACACAACGGCAAGAAAATATTAACTATGACTCAAAGCGAGCTGATTTTTTGCAAGAAGTAATCGAAGGGTTAGAGGATGGTCTTTTAATTTTAAATCAGGCTGGAAAAGTACTTCATGCTAACGCATCTGCTAATCAAATTTGTTGTCAATTGAATCCCGAAAATTGTCACGATAATTTTGCACCGTCAGCTATCTGGAATCTTTGTGAATCATTGCTAAGCAACCAGTCTTGGCTTGCTGATAAATTGATTATTGTTTCAGATGAAATTGTCCTTGACAAATCAAATATTTTTAGGATTCGAGTCAGACTACTTGATTTAGACGGATTTGATCTACCTTGTTTATTGGTAACCATACAAAATAAATACGAGTGTCTCAAACATGTCGCCCTCACCGAAGTTAAAAAATTTGAACTGACGCGACGAGAAGCAGAAATTTGGTTCCTCTACAGAAACAACTACACCTACAAAGAAATTGCTAGTAAGCTTTACATAACTATCAATACCGTGAAAAAGCATATGAAAAACATTCACGCTAAGCGACAAGCATCTGTCATGCTTGACGATCGCGATCAAAATCAAAATTAAGAATTCAGGAATCAGAACAAGAAAGTGGAGGCGCAGGGGAAAAACTGCTGCAACTTCTCCCCATCTCCCACACTCCCCACTCCCCACTCCCCACTCCCTTGACAGTATAAAAAAAATAAGTATGTGGATTTGATTATAATTACTGAAAACATCCATCTTTTAGCCATTGCGGCCTGAATCATAATTTGAGTGAATTAGCAACATCCAAAGATAAAATTCAGTGAACAGTTATCAGGCGTATGGTGGGGTATTGAAATCAGTTACCAGTTCTTGGTGTTCAACGATCGCTGATAACTGGTAACTATGTAGTAGGGGCTTAAACCCAGCAACGAAACTCACAACCGATAACTGATAACTGTTAAAGGGGTTGCGTTGATTGTCGGTCAAGTTGAGAATAAATAGGCGAAGCACACGGGGAAACTAACGTGAGTCAAGAATTTGATTACGATTTAGTAATTATCGGCGCTGGTGTGGGCGGACATGGCGCAGCCCTACACGCCGTGAGTTGCGGTTTAAAAACAGCGATTATTGAAGCTGCTGATATGGGAGGAACCTGTGTTAATCGCGGCTGTATTCCTTCTAAAGCACTGTTAGCAGCATCTGGACGTGTGCGGGAGTTACGAAATGCCCACCACCTCAAGTCACTGGGAATTCAAGTTGGTAGCGTGGAATTCGATCGCCAAGCGATCGCCAATCATGCTACCAATCTTGTCTCGAAGATTCAAGGCGACTTAACAAACAGTCTCAAACGTCTGGGAGTCGATATCATCAAAGGCTGGGGAAAAATCGCCGGCACACAAAAAGTCTCCATCGCTGGAGACGGCGGCGAAAAAACCATCACAGCCAAAGACATTATCCTTTCCCCTGGTTCAATTCCTTTTGTCCCTCCAGGAATTGAAGTAGATGGCAAAACTGTCTTCACCAGCGATCAAGGTGTGAAGTTGGAATCACTACCAGAGTGGGTAGCAATTATTGGCAGTGGTTACATCGGCTTGGAATTTTCTGATATTTACTCAGCTTTGGGCTGTGAAATCACCTTGATTGAAGCCCTAGATCAGTTAATGCCAGGATTTGACCGGGACATTGCCAAACTGGCTGAACGGGTGCTGATTACTCCCCGCGATATTGAAACCAAAGTGGGGATATACGCCAAAAAAGTCATCCCCGGTTCACCAGTGGTCATTGAATTAGCAGATTTCAAAACCAAAGAAGATGTAGAGGTCATCGAAGTAGATGCTTGCTTGGTGGCTACAGGACGCATCCCAGCGACGCAAAATCTTGGTTTAGAGTCTGTAGGCGTAGAACTCGATCGCCGGAACTTTATCCCAGTTGACGATCGCATGGCAGTATTGTCAGCAGGCGAAGTAGTGCCGCATCTCTGGGCAATTGGTGACGGTAATGGCAAAATGATGTTAGCACATGCCGCTTCTGCTCAAGGCATCATCGCGGTGGAAAACATAGTTGGCAGGGAGAAGATAGTAGACTATCGCAGCATCCCCGCAGCGGCGTTTACCCACCCAGAGGTTAGCTATGTGGGCTTAACAGAAACAGCAGCTAAGGAATTGGGACAAACCGAAGGCTTTGAAATCGCCACCAGTAGGAGTTATTACAAAGGAAATTCCAAAGCGTTAGCAGAAAATGAAGCCGACGGTATTGCCAAGGTGATCTATCGCAAAGACACAGGAGAAGTCTTGGGCGTCCATATTTTTGGACTCCACGCCTCAGACTTAATTCACGAAGCGTCAGCCGCGATCGCTAACCGTCAATCTGTCCAAAATCTCGCCCATCTAGTCCACGCCCACCCAACACTTTCAGAAGTCCTAGACGAAGCTTATAAACGAGCGATCGCTATTTAGGGATTGGGGATTGGGTATTGGGTACTGGGGATTGGGAAGAATTCTTCCCCAGTCCCCAGTCCCCAGTCCCCAGTCCCCAGTCCCCAGTCCCCATTCCCACTCCCCACTCCCCACTCCCCAATCCCCAATTTATGCAAATCCGTCGCCGTTCACCTAATCCAGCTATTGCTGTATCCATGTTGCGTTATCAGGCTGCCGTGCCTAATTCAGAACCAAACAATATTTTGGAGGAAATTGTCTGGCATAAAGAAGTAGAAGTTGACCAAATGCGGGAAAGGTTACCTTTACGAGAATTGCAACATCAGGTACTTTCCGCACCGCCAACCCGTGATTTTGTTGCGGCTTTGCGCCAAGGGAAAACAAAGCCAGCAGTGATTGCGGAAGTGAAAAAAGCTTCTCCCAGCAAAGGGGTTTTAAGAGCAGATTTTGATCCAGTAGCGATCGCCCAATCCTATGATCAAGGTGGTGCCAGCTGTCTTTCTGTTTTGACAGATGCCAAATTTTTTCAGGGCAGCTTTGACAATTTAGCCAAGATTCGCGCTGCGGTAGATTTGCCCCTACTGTGCAAAGATTTTATCATCTATCCGTACCAGATGTACTTGGCACGAATTCAAGGTGCTGATGCCATTTTGTTGATTGCGGCTATCCTCAACGATAAAGATTTGCAATACTTCCTGAAAATTGCCAACAACCTGAAAATGACTGCCTTGATTGAAGTCCACAGTTTGGCAGAACTTGACCGTGTGTTAGCCTTAGATGGGGTCTCCTTAGTTGGAATCAACAATCGCAATTTGGAAGATTTTTCTGTTGACCTCGAAACTACTTGCCAACTTTTGGCTGCAAGAGGTAGCCAAATGCAACAGAAAAACATCCTCGTTGTCAGCGAGTCGGGACTACACAAACCAGATGACTTGAGTTTGGTAGTTCAAGCAGGTGCATCCGCTGTACTCATTGGAGAATCTTTAGTTAAACAACCAGATCCCGGCGCTGCGATCGCTCCTCTGTTGCCCAGGAATTTCTAAAAAAACACTCACCCTGCTGTTTGCAGGGTCACTGCACATAAAAGTTAGACAATTGGGCATACTATACGTGGATATACAGCATTTTGCTGCCTAATATCAGCAATATCTTTGCCAAATCTTCATCGTTAGGGAAATCAAAGCCCTAAACAATTAGTTATTTCTTATGTAACAATTCATTAACAAGAGACAAACTCTGACTCATAAAAAATCCCAAATTTGAAATTAAATTCTAACTTCATGGAGCAAATTCCCCTACCTTCACCTATCCACTACGAACTTATACTTCAACTTTTAGAAAGACAAACAATGTCAGCAGTAAACGATAATCCCGATTTACGGCATCAGGTGAATCAGCTAATTATTACTCTCCGGAAAGCTGCTGTGCAACAAAAACGACTAGAAGAAATTTGTCAGTTTTCTTCTCTGGGTGTCGATCACCGTTGGTCAATCAACCATCATAACGGTAGCAAAGTCGTTGCCCCTGATTGAAACTGATACCATTTTGGATTTTGAATTTTGGATTTTGGATTGAGAATTGATTTCTTTTAAAGGGTTCTGTGAATCCATCTATCGCAATCATTTTTCCAAGTGGTATTAAATGTTTCAATCTGGAATTTTCCATCCTTGTTACGTTAGCTTAACACTTAAGTTTGTCTGCTCTGTAAAAATATCTAGACATGCTATGGCAATCGTATTTTATTTGTAAAAATTGTCAAATTGAGATACCCGAATTATTTAATAATTCGGGTATATTGTTGATTGGAAATAATTAAGTACGGTTATATACGAAGATTAAAAATCGATAATCTAAATTTATACAAAAATCCTAATTTTCAGCTTTAGAAAAATTTTAGATCTGAAGAATTTGATATTGCTTTATAAATAAATGTAAATCAGCTAAAATATCTATAAAATACAGAATCAAAGCATCAGTCATCAGAATGGAGTTAAGTATTCAGTAGAACTGACTCCTGAATTCTGACTCCTGTGAGCGCAGCGGGGCGTAGCCCATTCTGAATTCTTCTTCAATTTGATGAAAGAATGAAATATAACAGCCTTAATCAACTCTTCAGAAATAATCAGGCTTGGGTTGCCGAGAAACTGGCTCTAAACCCGAACTACTTTGAAGAATTATCTGACGGACAAACACCACCCTTTCTGTATATCGGTTGTTCTGATAGTCGTTTGCCCTTAACAAACTTTACCCGTACAGAACCGGGAGAGTTATTTGTACATCGTAATATTGCTAATCAAGTTTCTCTGACAGATATTAACTTTTTAGCAGTTTTAGAATATGCAATTCTACATCTGAAAGTAGAACACATTATCGTTTGTGGTCACTACGATTGTGGAGGAATTAAGGCGGCTTTAGAATGGAAAACCATCGGCATTATTGATAACTGGGTAAATCCAATTCGGGAATTGTATTTACAAAAAAAAGCAGAAATTGATGCCTTACCAACAAGAGAAGAACGTCTGAACCGTTTGGCGGAAATGAACGTTGCGGCGCAAGTGAAAAATCTTTACCAAACTTCGATCATGCGTCAGGTACTTTATACGCCAAAAGCGCCTATGGTTCATGGCTGGGTACTAAATATCAGTACTGGATTAATCAAAGATTTGAACGTTTCAACCTTGGAATGGCAATTGCATAACTGTCCCTTGCTTTTGGAATGGAATATACAGTAGTACTCTGTCAAGCCAAAAATGGCTGGTGAAGGTGGGGAGTAGGGAGTAGGGAGTGGGCAGTGGGGCATTGTCAGGTCTGGGAGGTGTGGGAAGCTTTTTTATAATCTCCTCCCCCACTCCCTCATCCCCCTCATCCCCCTCATCTCCCCCACTCCCCACTCCCCACTCCCCACTCCCAAAAACTCCATCCCTCACGGGTGGAGTTTTTCATTGCCCGATTGACATTGGGTAACAAGACACGATACATCATGATCGAGCCATTAAATTTTTTCAGATGACAAATTGTTTTAATTCCCAACTTTACCAGTATCAGGAGGGGTGGAAATGGATGTCAGCTTGATAGTATCCAACATCCTGAATCCGCCAGTCCTGTTTTTCTTTTTAGGTATGACTGCCGTTTTTGTCAAGTCAGATCTAGAAATTCCTCCACCAGTGCCGAAACTGCTTTCGCTTTATCTACTATTATCGATTGGTTTTAAAGGAGGGGTAGAACTCGTCAAAAGCGGAATCACTCAGGAAGTAGTTCTGACGCTGGCAGCAGCCATGTTGATGGCTTGTTTTGTCCCCCTTTACACATTTTTTATCCTCAAGCTGAAGTTAGCTATTTACGATGCTGCGGCGATCGCTGCAACATACGGTTCTATCAGTGCTGTCACCTTCATCACCGCTAGCTCCTTTCTGAACGAGCTTGGTATTGGCTTTGATGGCTACATGGTAGCAGCCCTCGCCCTGATGGAATCTCCAGCCATCATCGTTGGTCTGATCCTAGTGAATTTATTCTCCGTAGATGAAAAGCGAGAGTTTGCTTGGGGAGAAGTTTTGCGAGAAGCATTTCTTAACAGTTCAGTCTTTCTCTTGGTTGGTAGCCTGATAATAGGCTTCTTGACAGGAGAACGTGGTGGGAAGACTTTAGAACCCTTCACTCAGGGGATGTTTTATGGTGTTCTCAGCTTCTTTCTGCTGGATATGGGACTAGTGGCTGCCAAGAGAATTAAAGACTTGCAAAAAACGGGAGTTTTTCTGATTTTATTTGCCATACTAATTCCAATAGTTAATGCAGGCATTGGGTTGGCGATCGCCAAATTCATCGGTATGCCTCAGGGTGATTCGCTCTTGTTCGCGGTATTGTGTGCCAGTGCCTCTTACATTGCTGTGCCAGCTGCTATGCGGATGACTGTTCCAGAAGCAAACCCAAGCCTGTACGTTTCTACAGCTCTAGCAGTCACATTCCCGTTCAATATTATTGTGGGAATTCCGTTATATCTCTACGGAATTAACCTGTTTTGGAGGTAATAACATGCATCTAGTTAAAAAGATAGAAATTATCGCCAACTCTTTTGAGCTTGGCAAAATTTTAGATACTCTAGACAAGTCTGGTGTACATGGTCATGCTGTAATCCGAAATGTTGCTGGCAAAGGATTACGAGGAACGGCGGAAGATTTAGATATGACGATGCTTGATAATGTTTACATCATCGCCTTTTGTATGCCAGAAGAAATCAAGCGTGTTGTGGAAAACCTTAAACCACTACTCAACAAGTTTGGAGGCACTTGTTACGTCTCGGACGTAATGGAAATTCGCTCAATGAAGTGTGTTGCATCATTATAAAAGAATTATAAATCCAATGAAGCATTTCATGGAACGTCGTGACTTTTTAAAGTTAGGGGTCACAGGAGCATTCGGGATGATCCTAACTGCCAGTGATTTCCTCTGGCGAGTTGAACAGGCCAAAGCTGCCGAATTGCCTCCTCAAAATCTCAGTCCCGACGACGCATTGCAAAAACTGATACAGGGAAATCAGCGGTTTGTTCAGCATGAACCCCAATATCCCGATCAATCTGCGGCTCGGTTGCAGGAAGTTGCTCAAGCGCAACATCCATTTGCAACTATCCTCAGTTGTGCGGATTCACGAGTACCCGCAGAAATTATTTTTGACCAGGGTATCGGAGACATATTTGATGTTCGCCTCGCTGGAAATATTGCCACGCCAGAATCCCTCGGTAGTATCGAATATGCCGTTACTTTATTAGGTACGCCGCTACTGATGGTGCTGGGTCATGAGCGATGTGGAGCCGTAACCGCCGCAGTGAAAAATGAAGCGCTACTCGGTGATATTGGTAGCTTTGTTGAGGCGATTAAGCCAGTTGTGAAAAGTGCCAAACTTCAGCCAGGGGACGCGGTTGAGAATGCTGTGGTTGCGAATGTGCAATATCAAATTACACGACTGAAGCGATCGCGCCTCTTAACTGAGCGGTTACAGTCCGGTAAATTAAAAATTGTCGGAGGTCGTTACGATTTAGATACGGGAGGAGTAACTATAATTACTTGATTCACCAAGATTAGTAGCGTATTCTCTCAATCAGAGATCGGATATTAATTACTTGAAGATTGAGAGCGTCCGCTAATATTTTGCTTCAAAAGTACTTCCAGATAGAAACGATGGGAAGAAAATCAACTCATCATCAGTTATGATTTCAATTCAGATAACTAATTTAGTAAGACGATTTTATTCTTTTTTATTTTAACTTTTGTCTTA
Organism: Desmonostoc muscorum LEGE 12446; assembly: GCF_015207005.2. Classification (GTDB taxonomy): domain Bacteria; phylum Cyanobacteriota; class Cyanobacteriia; order Cyanobacteriales; family Nostocaceae; genus Nostoc; species Nostoc muscorum. The sequence goes on along the minus strand of NZ_JADEXS020000001.1, from coordinate 4,598,118 downwards.
ATCATTTTGTAGAGGCAATTCATGAATTACCTCTACGGAAATCTTCTCCAGCATCTTTAACGCCGAAATTGGTACATCCAACTTACCCTACAAAGAATTATTTCTTAGCAATTATCCACACTGCATGAATAATGCCAGGAATGTAACCAAACAGCGTTAAAACTATATTAATCCAAAAGTCTATACCAAAACCTACTTGCAAAAAAACTCCTAAAGGGGGCAGGAAAATTGCACACAGAATCCGAACTAAATCCATTTAAGCCTCCTATTAATCTCATCTAATACAGCTTGTTGGGCAAATTATTCACCACTTTTCAAGCATGTTTATACTTCTCAAAGATAACATTGACCCTCTTAATCTAGATTGGGGTTGAGATGCGGTAAACCGCACTCACTCAACACTAGCCACCGCTGATTTTAGCTTTGTAACCAAGCTTAGTCAAAATCTCGACAATTTTCTGCTTGTGTTCGCCTTGAATTTCAATTTCGTTGTCTTTAATTGTTCCACCTGTACCACACTGAGTTTTCAACTGTTTGACCAAATCTGCCAAAGTTTCTGGTTTGGCTTGAAAACCGCTAATCACGGTGACGGTTTTCCCTTTGCGTCCTTTGCGGGAAGCTTGTACTTTGAGATTTTGTTGTTGTGGGGGCAATTCTGGAATTGGTCTTTCTGTAGCGGCAGAGTTATCGTTGCCAAATTCGCGGTAGATAAAGTTTTTATCGGAAGATTTGGAATTAGAAGAAGACATAAAATCTTTATTAAGAAAAATTTCAACGCACTGGAAACTTCAATTTTAAGGTTCGTGGACAGAAACGACAATTGCTGAACTCTAGGTCATATAGCAATCCGGAATCATATGTGAGAAAATACTTAACCTATAAACGTAGTTTTAAACACTCATTTATAACTTAATTTGGAGGCTAGAATTATATATATTGCATAATATATAGCTTAAAACTAAGTTTTATAAATCACGTTATATATCTCCGTATATTCTCATAAATCGTTTAGGATTGCTATATCACTATCATATAACGCTGTCTCATTAACTCTATTTAACTCGCTGTGCAAATCATCAAAGTCAACACCAAAGACATCCACTTGTTCGCGGGCTAGGACGGACAGAAAGTCCCGACGATTTAATCCAGCAACTGTGGCGGCTTTTTCCATTGAAATTTCGTGCTTCTGATACCAGTAAATCGCAGCAGTAAGGCGCATGTCCCCCACAAATTCTTCTGGATTGTGGCGATGGGCGCTAAATACTTCTTCTGGCAGATTAATCGTGACTAACGACATAAATTTACCTCTGAAAATCCTGAAAACGTATTTATTGCTCCATTCATTTCAGATAATGGTACTTGGGACTGGATATTGGGTACTGAAGAAAGTATTCCTAAATTTTTATTTCCTAGTCCCTAGTCCGCAGTCCCCAATCCCCAGTCCCCAATCCCCAGTCCCCAGTCCCCAATCCCCAGTCCCCAGTCCCCAGTCCCCAATCCCCAGTCCCCAATCCCCAGACAAGCCTAGACTTTCCTATAATAATTAAGTCATTTCCCTCATCAAAAATCAGCCTGTGACTACCACTCCCGTGTCTACAAACTCAACTGCTCAAGTTCCCGATACGCTAGGTCGGTTTGGACGCTTTGGCGGTAAATATGTACCTGAGACGCTAATGCCTGCTCTTGCTGAATTAGAAAGAGCTTATCAGCAGTACCGCAACGATCCTGGGTTTCAAGCAGAACTACAGCAGTTGTTGCGGGATTATGTAGGACGTGCCACACCATTGTATTTCGCTGAACGCCTGACTGCTCACTATGGCCGTCCCGATCGCACCGGCCCACAAATTTTCTTAAAACGTGAAGATTTAAATCACACTGGCGCTCACAAAATTAATAATGCCCTTGGTCAAGTATTGTTGGCAAAGCGCATGGGTAAACAGCGAATTATTGCCGAAACTGGTGCTGGACAACATGGAGTAGCCACAGCTACGGTTTGCGCTCGTTTTGGACTCGAATGCGTAATTTATATGGGCGTTCATGATATGGAACGCCAAGCCTTGAATGTCTTCAGAATGCAATTGATGGGGGCAGAAGTACGTCCGGTGGAAGCGGGAACGGGAACCCTCAAGGATGCCACTTCTGAAGCGATTCGGGATTGGGTGACGAATGTGGAAACTACTCATTACATCCTGGGTTCAGTAGCAGGACCTCATCCTTACCCAATGATGGTACGTGATTTTCATGCAGTCATCGGCCAAGAAACTCGCGCCCAAGCAATGGAAAAATGGGGTGGATTGCCTGATATTCTCATGGCTTGTGTCGGTGGTGGTTCCAATGCTATGGGACTATTTTATGAGTTTATCAATGAACCTTCTATACGGTTAATCGGAGTTGAGGCAGCCGGAGAAGGTGTCAACACCGAAAAACACGCAGCTACCTTGACAAAAGGGCGAGTTGGTGTCTTGCACGGGGCGATGAGCTATTTGCTGCAAGATGAGGATGGGCAAATCATTGAGGCACACTCAATTAGTGCAGGGTTAGATTATCCCGGTGTGGGACCAGAACATAGCTATTTAAAGGATATTGGTCGGGCGGAATACTATAGTGTGACGGATGCAGAGGCTTTGGCAGCGTTCCAGCGATTATCGAAATTGGAAGGGATTATTCCAGCATTGGAAACAGCTCATGCGATCGCCTACTTGGAAACCCTATGTCCCCAACTAACCGGCAGTCCTCGGATTATCATCAACTGCTCTGGACGGGGTGACAAGGATGTGCAAACAGTAGCCAAGTTTTTAAATCCTGCATAAGTAAACATACGTTAAATTTTGGGGAGAAAGCAACGATGGATCGACAATTCCAACACGCTATGCTACCGAAAACCACTCAAGACGAGTTGGCACGCCAAGAGTTTGTCCAAAGTTTAAAACTGCACATTTTCCGGAATCTCTCTGCTGGCAATAAAGTAATTTATGAAAAATTAGCCAAGCCAAAGTTTGAACAAGAACATCAGCGTCCTCCCCAAAATCGTTATGAAATTCGGGAAGTAATGCAGCACGAACCCTACTATCGCTGGACTGGTGCCCTGAAGCGGATTAGCCAGGAGATGTTATGGGATGCTGTAAATGCCAGCGTTGATAGACAACTGCCAGAGTTGATTGAACGGGCTAAAGACAAGGGTAGTGAACTAGGTACTTTAACCCTCGACCCGAATTTTCAAACACCTACTCATCAAAAAGCTGTAGATATTCACTGTATGCCTGGAGGATATCACAGCGAATTTACCGCTGATGATGTAGCCGCTGGCGCAACTTACGATCGCGGTGCTTATGTTTATGGTGTGGGTTGGTTGGGGCCACTCAACGATGACATGGGGTTATCCATAGTCCAAAACTATCTCTTACCAGAGTATCCCGATTTTCGACCGAGAAAAATTCTCGATATGGGATGTTCTGTGGGTCATAGCACATTACCCTATGTAGATGGTTACCCAGATGCAGAAGTCCACGCCATAGATATAGGCGCAGCGATGCTGCGTTATGGTCATGCAAGAGCCGAATCTTTGGGCAAACGCGTACACTTTTCTCAGCAAAATGCCGAACACACTAACTTTCCAGATGAGTCTTTTGACTTAGTGGTTTCTCACATTTTGCTACATGAAATTCCCCCGCCAGCCGTCCGTAAAGTGATGGAAGAATGTTATCGTCTACTAGCTCCCGGCGGAATGATGATTCATGTAGAAGCACCCCTGTATCGTCACATGGATGCTTACACACAGTTTGTTTTTGATTGGGAAACTGCTAACAACAACGAACCCTTCTGGAGTGCTGTACGCGATTTAGATTTGGTAGCGATAGCTACTGAAGCTGGTTTTGCAGCAGATAAGACATTTGAAAAATTTGTTCCTAATGGGGCATGGAAAGCTCAAGGTGATAAGTCTAAGAGTTTTGGCACTTGGTTTGTGGTTGCTGCAACCAAGTAAGTAGATTAATTCGTAATTCGTAATTGAGGAAGCCAGATTTTATCTGGGTTTCCTTCTTTTGTTATGTAACCTCTTTTTGGAGAATTGGAGTTAGGATGGCGAAAACAGCCAAGGGTAAACGACCAGTTTACTTAGAAAATTCGCAAAATGATAAATTGTTGGCGATGGTTATGGCTTTGACTGGTGAGGTGTCCGTGCTGCGCGATCGCCTCGACACCATTGAACGATTGCTAGAGGTTAAAGGTATTTTATCGGTTACTGAAATTGAAGGTTATGAACCTGATGCCAAAGTAATTAATGAGCGGGAAAAATGGCGTGCAGAATACATCGCGCGGGTGTTGCGTGTCGTCCAGGAAGAGTTACAAACTCTCAGCCAAGATTAATACAAAACAATTTTGGATTTTAGATTTTGGATTTTGGATTGACTCCATACTCGTAATACCAGTTCACAAAAGATAGATATGTTGTAGGGGTGTACAGTTGTACGCCCCTACAGGTTATTTACATCTGGTAAATATTTTTGAAAATGGTATAACTTGGGCGTTTCCGTTCTCCAGGTAGAGGTTTGAGTAAAAAATTGTACATTTGGCGAAAATCTCAGAAATCAACTCTCAATCCAAAATCTAAAATCTAAAATCCAAAATAGAAATAATCTTTCTAAAGCTAGAAGAAAATTATCTACGGACAGCACAATTTTTTTTGTAAGATTGTAAATTTAAAAGTTTACTGGTGGTTTTTGAACCGATAGCAACATAAGCAGAAGTATATAGACCGATAACCAAGTTGTTCAATCAACAATAGTCTGGTTAGATGGTCTGGAACTTTACTTTCAGCAAATGATTAGAACAACAATCTACGGCATTGGTTTAGGAACTATTTTTCTCAGTAGTGGAGCGATCGCTACTTCTATAACAGAGCCAACTTTCACGCCGAAGTCTTCACATATATCAAGTGATACTGTTGAGATTGCACAATCTACCATCAACACTGCTGCTATAGAACAGTCGGTTTTCACCCAAATTAATAGTTATAGAGCTTCTAAAGGGCTACCAGCGCTAACTCGTAATTCTGCCATCGATAATCAAGCCAGGATTCACAGTCAGAATATGGCTAGCGGTAAAGTGGCTTTTGGACATAGTGGAATTCAAGAGCGCCTGAAAGCGATCGGTATTACCTACAAAGCAGCTGGTGAAAATGTTGCTTACAACCAAGGGAGTAGTGACCCTGCTAAGCAAGCTGTTCAGGGCTGGCTGCAAAGTCCAGGGCATCTAGCCAATATCAAAGGTAATTATAATTTGACGGGGGTTGGTGTTGCCAGCAATAGTAAAGGACAAGTCTACTTCACCCAAATTTTCCTTCGCACATAGGTTGGGAAAGATTTATTGACATACTCCCACGGCTTCAAGCCGTGGGATTGTAGGCTCAAACAGCAATTGCAATCATTTGCTTCAGGTGTCTATTCCCCTTGTGTTCGTAGAATTTAAACTTCAAGGTTATCATTGCCCAATTTGCCAGTGTTTACACAGGGACAATAGCCACCACTTCAGCATATTTTCATTAAAAAAATTTTTTAGCGCCCAAAGATTAAAATTTCTAAAAAGTCAGGAGTTATACCTTTGACATTAAAGTGTATAACTTGAATAATCTTATTACGTAAAAATTCGGATTTATAGGACTACTATTTGATTTTTGAAAAGATACGTAGGGGAGCCAGCGCTGTCCGGGGGTTCCCCCCGTTGAAGCGACTGGCGTTGCGTTATCGGCGAGAGTACGGCACCAAATCCTTAAGAATGGTGCGTTACGCTGTCGCTAACGCACGCTACAAATACTTAATTTTGTTCAAAAATCAAACCGGATTCCTATATAAAGAAATCTGATTTGATTTTCGCTAAATATACTGAGAACTAAAATCCTATGCCGCTAGCTCTCAGTCAGTTTGGCTTTGAAAAAAATCAAATTGATTTCTATATAAATTGATAATAACAGGGTTGTATTATGTTTTTCTCAAATTCAAAATCGAGCTTCAAAATTACTCAAAAAAATAAAAGTTCCAATTTTTTGGGAACTCAAAATAACATAATGTTGCTCACTGGGTATTTAATTGCTCTACCGATTTTTACCTTGATAACTTTATCCTTATTATTGCCATTGTTGACCGTATTCACTACTGACTTATTCACTCCCATCGAAAACTCACATCACTCTACATCGATTCCTTGGATAGATGATCCATCTGAATGTGAACATAGTGGACGAAGCTGGCGCGATCGCAAGTGTTGGGATGATGAACACAGTCCCATGTTCTAAGTCAATTTCCCAGTTCAAGTAAACACACTTGAAACCCTTACCAATAAGAAGAAAATTGGTGTGACTATCGAACTGGAATTAAGATCGCAAATTCTGTACCTTGACCGGGAGAGGAGTTGCATTCGAGGGAACCGCCGTGTTTTTCTACTATAATTTGCTCGGCGATCGCCAACCCCAACCCCGTACCCTTACCCACAGCTTTAGTAGTAAATAAATGCTCAAATATTTTCTGTTTAACTGATTCACTCATTCCCATACCATTATCAGTAATGGCAATTTTTACACAGTTATTTTCTAGGGAAGTGGTAATTTTAATTTGGTTGGGATTGGCTTTAATATCTTCAAAACTACGTCCGTTGTTTGATTCCTCTAAAGCATCGATGGCATTGGACAAAATATTCATGAATACCTGATTTAATTGACCTGGAAAACATTCAATTTGCGGTAAATTGCCATATTCAGTGATAACTTCAATGGCAGGACGTTGTTCATTCGCTTTTAGACGATGTTTGAGAATGAGAATAGTGCTATCAATGCCTTGATGAATATTAAACGGCACTTTGTAATCGCGATCGGCACGAGAGAAAGTGCGGAGACTGGTGCTGATATTTTTCAGGCGATCGCACGCCATTGTCATGGAATCAAGCATTTTGGGTAAGTCTTCTAGGCTATATTCCAAGTCAATTTCTACTGCATGATCAAGAATTTCCTCACTCTTGTTGGGTAAATTTTCTTGATAGAGTTTCAAGTGTTCAACAATATCGGCGATAGTGGGTTTAGCTTGTTTAATACTGGCAGCAATAAAACCCAAAGGATTATTCATTTCGTGAGCCACACCAGCAACTAAATTACCCAACGCAGACATTTTTTCGCTTTGGATCATTTGTAATTGTGCTTGTTGCAGGTTTTGTAAAGCAGTTTCTAGCTCTTGTGCTTTTTATTGCAGTTTGACTTCAGCAATTTTGCGTAAGCGAAGCTCGTCGTAGACATCGGTAATATCATCTGCCAGGGAAGCAACTCCAATTAACTCGCCATCCGCACTCACAAGCGGATTGTTATACCAAGCACAAAAAATAGTTTTGCCATCTTTTCTCACATTTTCATTGATACTGTAATTGCCACCCTGATGCGATATAATATCGATGCTAACTCGCTCCATTTTTGCTTGAATTCTTTGAGGAATGATGAATTTGAATTCACACCCCAAAGCCTCCTGTTTGGTGTAGCCAAAGATTCTTTCTGCTGCTGGGTTCCAGTCAGTAACCTGAAAATTAGTATCCCACTCTATAACTGCCAGTGGAGTTTGCTGAACCAATAGCTGGAGTCTTTGCTGGGATGCTTGCAAGCGAGATTGTGCGGCGCTCAACTGATCAAGCGATCGCTCTAGCTGTTGGGAATACTCTAGCGATCGCTCATACAATCGGGCATTTTCTAAAGAAATGGCGGCTTGAGCGCAGAGTAAATTGAGCAGTTCCACGCGATCGCTTGTGAACGCCCCCATCGTTACATGGTTTTCTAGATACAACACCCCCAGCAATTTCCCTTGATGTAAAATCGGGCTGCACAAGATACTCTTGGGCTGGTGTTGCCCAATGTAGGGGTCATGAATTAACTGCGGATATACACTAGCATCAATAATCACTGCTGGTTGTAAAGTGCGTTTGACAGTATTAACTAAGCCAATCGGCACATCGATAGATTCTTCAACAGGCTCTGATTTGAGCAGCCTGGCAGAAAAATCAACTTTGGTATTTCCATTTTTCTGTAAACTCAACTTCGCTAATGCCCGAATCAGTAATTTATCTGACTCCATCAGCATTAACACGCACTTATCAGCTCCGGCATTTTCGACGACGATAGAAAGCAATGATGAAAGCAGTTTTTCAAATTCGATTTCGCTTGAGATAGTTTGGGAAGCTTTGAGAATTGCAACTAAATCTAAAGCCACAGAAGCACTGCTACTGGTGGATGTGGCGGAACTGGTGGGGGTAACAGTACCCAAGGCGAAGATAGTTTCGTTAGTGGAGAGGGGAGAACGTGTTTGCCCTAAGATGGGGGCGAGAAGTTGGGGATAGCGTCTTTCCAAGTCGGCGACTTTGGCTTTCGCACCCCAGCGAGCATACCCATAGTAGGCTTCGGTGATATATTCCCCAGCCATGCGTTCTCTGCTCCAGTTGAGGTAAAATTTAGCTGCGAGTTCATTGGCTAGAGCTTCTTCTTGGATATAACCGTGTTCTTTAGCCAGAGCAATGGCGCGATCGTAGTGATCGATTGCCTCGATCTTGTTTCCTAATACTCGGCATCGTTCTGCTTCTACCAAATGCCACTTGTGCAAATAGTTCATCGGTGCGTGGTTTGCCCACTTCTGCAATTTTGCTTGATTTGCCACCACCTGTTCCAGGCGATCGCTAGCCGCTGCTGCTAAAACTGTGAGAGACTCATAAAAATAAAATATTGGTATTGTAATGAAACCAGCAGCAGCTCCTAAATACTGTCTGCCATCCGTTGCAATTTCTAATAGATGTTGATCTTGCTCGCCGAACAGGTAGCCCAGAATCAGTTTATGGAGATAGAAGAACTGAAGCCCCATTTGGTCATTTGCTGCCAATAATTGAGAGAGGAATTGCACTTCGTCGCAGACATCCCCCACCAAAACACCAGGATTGTTAGCTCTGCCCAACAGATTCCAAACCACTTGTCGGAACATTTGGCAGTAGTTAAACATCATCACTTGCTTGAGGTTGCTCAGCACGTTGCTATATGTTTGGATCTCTAGCTCCAGAGTCCCCAGTTCCTGAGCGCTGAAGTAACAATAGTGGCAAGTATGAAATCCGCCGTAACCGCCAAACTCGAAGTCTCCGGTATCTAATCCTATTTGGTAGCTCTCCCGTAAAACTGGCAGTGATGCTCGCAGGTGAGTAGTTCCATGCAGGATGAGCGCTCCTACAAGCACGCGGGTTTTAGATTCGACTTCCCTGGCGTTGAATTTTTCCAATACCCCTAATGCTAATGTACCAGCACGATTGGCAGCTTCCATATCTTCTAACACGCCATTTAACAGCAGACCATAACTGGCATAAAAGAACGCAGATAATGGCGCATTGCCGTGCTGAATTGAGGCATTTACCTGGGACAGAATCACTAACGGGTATAGAGTAGGAGTCGTGATGTAAATGGCTGGCGCAATACAAGCAACAATTCTCATCGTTGCCAAGCTTTCTGTTGATGTCATTGGGGGTAGGTTCAACAACTCGGCGATCGCTCTGCTGTTAAACTGGTCAGCAGTATACTGAAATCCCTCCTTGATATCTTGCTGAGTTGGTTGATCGGGAAACTGAACGCCAAATTGATTCAGTACCTGTTTTCCCAAAGCGATGGCATGTAACAACTGGTGCTGCGATATGTAAGCTTGGAGCTTAATTTCATAGATTTTCACCTGATCGAGCGGTGTCTTCGCTTGAAGCAATACTGTTTCCACCCAGCGATCGATTTGTGCAAAATCTCTGGACAGAAAGGCATTTTCCGCTGCTAATTCATGTAGTTCCAGCGCCAATTCATACTGACTCTGCCAGCAATCGTGGTTGAGCAGCTTGATTCCCTTGGTTGCATAGGTTACGGCTGCTTCATAAGCGGTTGCAGTTCTACCTTTTTTAGCCGCTAGTAAGTTTAACCGAGCGATTTGCTCTTGTTCTTTGCCTTGAGTGATTAACGTCGATCCCATGTTCAGGTGATTGACAATATCAAATAGTTTTTCCTCCTGTTCTATTTCTGAGGTATTGTTGAGTAACAGTTGACCAATTTGCAGATGGATTGCTGTTTTCCGATCATCAGGAATCAGACAATAGGCAGCTTGTTGGACGCGATCGTGTATAAATTTGTATGTAACAGTCTGTTGATTTTCCAATGTACCTGCAAGAGTTTCTTGCCCGACATAAAACTTATAAAAATCACTAATGGGTAAAACTAAACCTTCTTGTAATGCTTTCCACAAAGTAGCAGCCGTCTCAATTTGTGATTGTTCCGAAACAAGTGCCAAAGTTTCTAAATCAAATTCATTGCCAATACAAGCAGCTAACTGCAACGCCTGTTCAGTTGATGGCGGCAGTTTTTGTAATTGAAATGCCATAAAAGCAACAACGTCATCTGTAACTGCTTGAATTGTTACTTGTGCAATATCAAATTGCCAACAGCTTAATTCAATATCAAATTGAATAAGATTTTCTTGATGCAATGCTTTGAGAAATTGGGTTGCAAAAAACGGATTGCCTTTGGTTTTCTGATAAATCAATACAGAAAGACTCCATGCCAAATTTTCTGTACATTTCAGTGTGTCAGCAACTAATTTATTTACTTGTAGTTGACTCAATGGTTCTAGAGTAATTGTATTAATTGTTGCTTGTGATTTGGCAATCTCATTCAAACTTAATGTTAATGGATGTGCTGTGTGGACTTCGTTATCACGATATGCACCAATTAATAAAAGATGATCTGCATCAGCCATTAAAAGCTGCATTAATTTTAGTGATGCCGAATCTGCCCATTGCAAATCATCTAAAAACATCACTAAGGGATGTTCTGCACTGGTAAAGACTTGAGTAAAATTTTGAAATAATAAATTAAATCTATTTTGTGCTGCTGTTCCTGATAGCTCTATGGTAGGTGGTTGTTGACCAATAATTATTTCTAGTTCGGGGATGACTTCAATGATTAGCTGTCCATTTTTTCCAACTGCTGACAATATTTTGTTTTTCCATTGCTGAATCTGTGCATCAGTTAGAGTTAACAATTGCCTCATTAAATCTCGGAATGCTTGCACAAAGGCACTAAGGGGAATATTCCGTTGAAACTGGTCATATTTGCCTTTGATAAAATAACCGCGTTGGCGAACAATTGGTTTATGAACTTCGTTGACAACCGCAGTTTTTCCAATTCCAGAAAACCCAGCTACCAGCATCATTTCAGTTGCGCCAAGACTCACTCTCTCAAAGGCTTGGAGGAGGGTTGATACTTCGGTTTCTCTGCCATAGAGTTTATCAGGGATGATGAAGCGATCGCACACATCCCTTTGCCCAATTTCAAAACTCCGAATTTCACCAGTTTTTTTGAGTTGATATAAACAATTCTCTAAATCAAACTTCAATCCCAATGCACTTTGATAGCGGTCTTCAGCATTTTTCGCCATCGATTTCATGACGATATCAGAAAGCACCTGTGGAATTTCTTCCCTATGCCTTAATACAGTCGGCATTTTTGCAATATGACAATGCAACAATTCCATTGCATCATTTGATGGAAATGGTAATTCTCCACTTAGTAATTCATAGAAAGTCACACCCAAAGAATAAAAATCAGTCCGGTAATCAATCCCCCGATTCATTCTGCCTGTTTGTTCTGGAGAAATATAAGCCAGCGTTCCTTCTAAGACATTGGGATTGATAATACTTTGAGTTTCTCTTGGTAGTAGTGATGCAATACTAAAGTCAATTAATTTAACTTGTTTTGTTTGGGGATTAATTAATATATTGCTGGGTTTAATATCTTTATGAATAATGCGTTCGTGGTAGAGTATATCTAAGGTATTGCACAAAGCGATCGCAATTTGTAAAAATTCATCTAGAGACGCGGCATTATCATTGTTGGCGAAATAATCCTTAAGAGAAATTCCCCCAAAGTCTTCCATTACTAACATATAGCCATTTTGGTAGGGTTCGAGGCTATAGGTTTGAATGATTCCAGGATAGTTGAGATTTTTGGCGATGGTATATTGATTGCGAAATTGTACTAGTTCGCTAAAGCTGGGATAAGGATTCTTTAGCAGCTTAATGACAGCTGGTAATGAATCAATCTCTCGAATACCTCGATAAACTAGGGTTCTCGAACCATCATAAAGTTTTTCACTCAGGCGATATCCAGGAATACTAATCATACATACCAAGTCTTAAACACCAGATTTAGTATTCCCATAAACACCAAATTTTTTCAGGAGTACGTAGGGCACTCGGTTCTTAAAACTCAACACCTCATATAGCAGTTTGAAATCGCGTGGAGTACAGACAATTCGTAGGGAACATGGCTGTGCTCCTACCGTGTATCTCATTCAAATGAAAATCGCTATGAGCATTAGCCGCATTAGCACAGAAGCCCACACTTACCACTTGCAGAAGTGTGGGAGTATGTCACGATAGATATGAGAGCCTGAGATCGCTTGAGCATGAATGCTGAGTATGAAAATATATCAAAAAACCATGCTTAAAGGCTGAAAGTAGGGTAATTGAGCATTAAAAGAGCATTTTTCAGAAAGTGAAGGCTGAAAGTATTGACAATATGTCGAGTTCGCGTAATCTGCAAGAAACTCACTTAAACCGTGCCCGCGCCAGTCTCAGACAGGCGCTGTCTTGGTATGGATATCTTCGTAAATCAGGACAGTTGTCATCTAGCCCAGAATTGGCAGGTTTGCTGAAACCAGAATTAGAAACTCTTAACTCCACACTCAACAAACTGGATTCTAATGTTATTAGAATTGCCGCCTTTGGTTTGGTGAGTCGTGGTAAGTCAGCAGTTTTAAATGCTTTGCTGGGAGACAAAATTCTCCAAACTGGCCCCTTAAATGGTGTCACCCAATGGCCTCGTTCGGTACGCTGGCAGCCAGGGGATAAGGTGTTAGTAGAGTTAATTGATACACCAGGATTAGATGAAATCGAGGGTGAGTCACGGGCAGACATGGCACGAGAAGTCGTGCTACAAGCCGATTTAATTTTGTTTGTCGTGTCTGGTGATATTACACGCACTGAGTATCAAGCATTGCAGGAATTAAGGCGATCGCAAAAACCTTTGATTTTGGTGTTTAACAAGATAGATCTCTACCCAGATACAGACAAGGGCGCGATTTACCAAAATTTGCAACAACTCGGTGCAGGAAACCCCCAAGCAAAACCCCTACTACCCGATGAAATTGTCATGGTGGCGGCGGAACCAGCACCAATGGAAGTCCGGGTTGAATGGCCCGATGGCCGCGTCACCTATGAATGGGAGACGCCACCACCCCAAGTGGACGAACTCAAGCAAACAATTTTGAATATTCTCAATCGAGAAGGGCGATCGCTTTTAGCTTTAAATGCACTCATCCAAGCACGAGATGCAGAAGCCGCCATCGCTCAAAAAACCATCGATTTACGCCAACAAGAAGCCGAAGATATCATCTGGCAATTTACCAAATACAAAGCTTTGGCTGTAGCCTTAAATCCCATCGCCTTCTTAGATATCCTGGGCGGAACTGTTGCCGATTTAGCTTTAATTCGCGCTTTGGCACGCTTGTATGGGTTACCAATGACTAGTTATGAAGCAGGGAAAATCCTCAAAACGATTTTATTGAGTTCCGGTGGCTTACTTTTGGGAGAATTAGGTAGTAGCTTCATGCTGGGTTTGGGCAAAAGTACAGCTGCGATCGCCAGCGGTGACAATCCTACAAATATTACTGCCTTTGCTGGAAGTGCGATCGCCCAAGCTGGTATCGCCGGTTATGGCGCATACTCCGTTGGCAAAGCCGCTCAAGTCTATCTCGAAAAAGGCTGCACCTGGGGACAGTTGGGCGCTAGCAGCGTCATTCAAGAAATTCTCTCTCAAGTTGACCAAAACACAATTCTGTATCGTTTGCGACAAGAATTAGGGATAAAGTATTGAGAATAACTAAAAATTGTTTACCATTTGTTACCCTTTATAATCGTTTATCAACTTCTATCAAACTCTTCTGACAATTGCTGTCAATTTCCGATCCCCAATGCAAGATTGAGAACAGGATACAAAAAACGAACCGAGAGATTTTTATTTTCGGCATCCTCTTACTCAATCTTGATCTCTGGAAACATAAGGGTGAAAGCGACATGACAACAACCTTAAACGTAAACCAAGCTGCTGGTACAAATCTTGAGCAAGCAATTTTAGAAGCCATTACTGATGCTCGTACAACCTGTGATTTAAATGGCAGTAATTCTGCTAATTGTGCCGTAGCTTGGGATATCGTGGAAGAATTGCAAGCTGAAAAATCTCATCAACATCAAGCAAAGCAAAACAAAACCTCATTGGATAACTACTGCGATCGCCACCCAGATTCCGTAGAGTGTCTAATATACGACGTTTAACAAGAATTCAGGAGTCAGAATTCAGAATTCAGTATGAATTGGAGTCTGAATGGTGGATGAATGTGCAGGTTTAAGTCCAATACCCAAAACCCTCATGTAGAGACGCGATTTATCGCGTCTGATTTATCGCGTCTTCACAGGTCAATTACCCATACCCAATTAATTCTGAATTCTGAATTCTGAATTCTGTATTCTGTATTCTTCTTCAACCTTTCCGCAAATCACCTGTTGCTGATTGCGTTACTTCCTTAATCGCCTCTAAATCAGGCGGTGGTGTTTCACTTTCCATTCCCAACCATAAGAGAAATTCGATATTTCCAGCCGGGCCAGTAATCGGCGACCAAGTTAAACCTTTGTATTTCCATCCTAATTCATGAGCGACTTGCAACACCTGAAAAATCGCATCAGCTTGGTCGTTTGAATCGCGGACAACACCTTTTTTTCCCACACGGGATTTCCCGACTTCAAACTGTGGCTTGACTAACAATACAGCTTCCCGGCTAGCTTGAGTTAAATCCCACAAAGCAGGCAGAATTTTGGTTAAGGAAATAAACGAGACATCCACCACCGCCAAATCAGGAATCGGGTCATTTTCGCCATACAAATCATTTGGTCGTAGCTGTCGTAAATTGGTGCGTTCGCGCAAAATCACCCGCGAATCATTCCGCAAGCGCCAGTCAACTTGTCCATAACCAACATCAACACCGTAAACTAGTTTTGCCCCAGCTTGTAACAAACAATCAGTAAAGCCACCCGTAGAAATTCCACCATCTAAACAAACGCGTCCAGCTACAGGAATAGCGAAGACTGTCAAAGCTTTGGAGAGTTTTTCACCACCTCTAGAAACAAAAGGCGATCGCTCTTTAATATTTATTTGAGCTGCAATATCAACTTCAGTACCAGGTTTATCAACTACCTGCTGATTCACACTAACTTCCCCCGCCTGAATTAACCTCTGTGCCAAAGCGCGAGAAGAACATAAATTTAACTCTACTAATAATGTATCAAGTCGTTGTTTAACCAATTAACTAGACTCTCCTGGTAAGATTAAAGCCAAAGCACGATTAATAATTTCTTCTCGGTTAACTAGCTTTTCTAATTCTTCCACTTCATAACGCCCTTCTTTTACTTCTAGAGAAGCCTCATCAATAGCATTTAAATAAGCTTCTTCTAGAGTTTCCTTCAGTTCTTCTGGTGTGAGAAAATAACCACCAGCTTTGCGCCGCTTATTTTCTCGTTGAATTTCCCGAATTGAATTCCGAATCGAGACTTCCCAAGAGCGAGTCGTGCGATTTTCAGCTTGTTGTTTAATTAGATGTAACAAGAGAATCACCGCATAGCTACGAATCGTTTTGATTATGTCATTTCGGCTCATTTCTTCTAATTCGTCAACTATAATCAAAGCTCCTTGAATATTGCCTTGAAGAAGCAAGTCTTTCAAAATTAATAATTCTTCCATCATTAGCGCCTCAAACATCGGCAACTTCTACAGCAATCTTAAATCATTGGCGAAAAGTTAGATCCCTGACTTCTTTGAGGGGATCTGGACACCGTAAATTTTTACAGTGTTTGATAATAAATTTATACTATAAATTTTGCTCATATCCTGCCAAAAGCGTCTACGTCGGTTCGCCTTTAAGGGTTCCCGTAGCTTAGCCTGCACATCCTGCTACACGCTTTTCGCCGCAAAATCTCAAATCGTATAAGTCTTGGTAAATACTGCTACTATCTGAGGACTGAATTTTACAAAGCGTTAAATAATAGCCTAAAAGTTATATTTTTTTGTCAAAACCAACACATTTTTCTATTTTGCTTTAAGATGAGGCCTATATACTTGAATCAAAAAATTTTTTACAACATTTGGTGAACTTGCAGGAGTCAAATTACTGCACTCAAACCTGATATTTAAAACAGGAGATACGCTATCATGACACAGCAAAATGCTGCCCGACTTTTTGAAGCCGTAAAACGAGATCAAGCATTACAGCAAAAGCTCAAAGCAACAGCTAATCCAGAAGCCTTTATCAAGATTGCTCGTGAACGTGGCTATGAATTCACCGTTGCAGAACTAGAAACTGAGATTGATAAATTGTCAGAAGAAGATTTAGCCGCCATTGTCAATCCAGGATGGGGGACTAGACGCCACCTTAATCCTAGATAATTCCTACTTTAGAAAACTTAAAGTATGGGAAAAACTGGATTTTCAAAGGGATTTATAAATAAAAACAATACTATGGTCGTTGACTTTCAACAGCTATGCGATTGTTTTTATTCCCTTAGAGTTATGAAGATTTGCGAATTGCGTAGGCGCAGCCCAACCCAGGCATTGCTCTAACTTTTTTCTTCTTCGAGAATACACAACTTATAGCGTTTCCCCACAAGTGTACCTGTAGGGACAAGGCAGTGCCTATTGGTGTCAACTTAAGCTGAAACGCTTGTCCCACATCCGCTTTACCCCCCTTAATCCCCCCGATGGATTGGGGGGAAAAAGGAATCTAGTTCCCTCCCCTTTACAAGGGGAGGGTTAGGGTGGGGTAACGCGGTAAGTAACGGTAAATA
This sequence comes from Desmonostoc muscorum LEGE 12446, assembly GCF_015207005.2. Lineage (GTDB taxonomy): Bacteria > Cyanobacteriota > Cyanobacteriia > Cyanobacteriales > Nostocaceae > Nostoc > Nostoc muscorum. Next base: position 4,581,132 of record NZ_JADEXS020000001.1, on the reverse strand, counting down.
AATGAACTCAACATCACGTCTTGACAAGGGTTTCACGTTAAGTTGACACCAATGGGCAGTGCCGTGCCCCTACACCTTGCGATATGATGTTGTACTGCATCTGAATGGGAACCGCTATGAGATAATTAAGATACAGCAAAATCCGTGTATTGCCGTAGTTCAGCTGGATGGAAACCCAAAACAATATCTTCACGGGGGATACCTGCTTCCAATAATGCCTCCGCTACTGGCTGGGAAGTACCATCATATTGAATCCAAACTTTATTGTTAATAATATCTATATGTACTACCGAACCATGTACGCGCCGCACACCATCCCAACCGACGTGTAACACTTCATAATGGTCTCGTTCTGAGTCAATGACAGCTTCTGTCTCTATTTGACCATTAGCAGGTTTGTGACCAGCATATTCAAATATCAACTGACGAATAATTTCACGATACCGAGCTAGTTTATCCATTTGATAATCCTCTCTAGTTGCTCATCAAAGACAATTAGGTTTATTCCTATACTGTTAAGAATTAGCTGACCAAAGCGTTCGGAAAATATACCTTCGTCAACTCGTTTGGGAACTGCTAAATAAAGCTGGCGTTTTGGCTCTAATTCTTTAAGCACGGTGCGATATATTTCATACTGTCCGACTGCTTCTTGAAGGTCACTCACTGGAGACAAACTCAAAAAACTTTTGATTTCAACAGCTATTTTTTCATCACCCCTCTCAGCTGCAATGGTAACTCTTTCTGCTCCAATATCTACGTAAAGTTCTCTACCTCCATAGGCGAGATATAAAGGATCGTTGGTTATTGTCCAACCATCTGCTGCAAGTGCTTTGATGACTGCATCGTGATAGATATCTCTGGCAGGCATTAGTCGAAGACAACTCCAAAAACACAGCTTTAACCTAACAAAACTATTTTATACAGGCGCGATCGCCAATTAAAAATATCACCTATTCATTCTCATCATAATTAAACATTAAAACAAATTTTTGTTTAGGTAAAACCAACATAGGTACATATATAGGATGACCATCCCATTTCTTGCTTTTTTCACCTTTTTGATAGCAAACAATTAACGTTGGGACATCGGGATATTTCTCTTTAGCCTCTAATGACCACCTACCTGATCCGAAGCCAAACATCCACTCAAAAGGGTCTTTTCTCGTCATATCTAATCCTTGATTATTATTTCTTTCACCTCTACGAACATTTAAACGACCCTTTGTCATACCCTTTGATTTTATATCTGTTAATCCTTTGATAATACGTTTATCTTCCCATTTTTCTGAGAGGATATAATGACTTTTTGTATAATTGAGTATTTTAATTATAAAGTCTATATCAACTTCATAATATTGATTATTATCTTGATAATTTATTAAAAGGTTCTCAATTTCTTTGAAATTATCCTCGATTTCATCTTTTTTATAGGCTGGACTTTGAGGAAAAACTAATGAACCTGGTACTAATACATCAATTACTGAAGGATCTAAAACATTAGAACGAGTTGGTTTAAGATTTCCTCCTATCCAAACAGGTTGTAGTTTTATATTATGAATATCATCTCCAATTGCTTGCCGCATCGCTTCATCTGCTTCGTGAATAGAACGAAAAGCGTCTAGTATATGTTTTGGTAAAAAGAGGCGTGTTACATCTTTCAATTGTGGACGATAACCATACATTCGAGCATGTTGATGAACTGTATCCATCACTTTTTGTTTTGCATCTCGTCCATAATAAGTTACCATTAAACCATCAATTGTTACACCTCTTCCTAATCTATTACCCCCAATTAATATGTTCATACCAGGATTATAATTAGGCTCTTTTTCAGGGTTATTTGCATTAATTATTTTAGGAATTGCACGTCTTAATTGAATTTGTAATTCATCTATAAGTTCAGTAATTGGAGGTAAATTATCAGCAGTTTTATTTAGCTCGTTGTAAGCTTGAGCTAACCATTTGCGAGCTTGTTGATTTTCTGTATGTGAACTCTTTTCTCTAATTGCTTGATCTAAGTTAATTACAAATTGACTAATCACTTTTTCTAATACACTATGAATATCTTGCTTATAACAAACATGAGCAAGAAAAGAATATTTCTCATCTTCTTTTTCAGAAGATAGCATTTTGTAGATTGCACCTAAGAAGAAGCAACAAAGTGCAAGTCGTAATCCTTCAGGAATTATCCATTTATTCCCAGGATTTATTGCACCTTTTTGTTTCTTAAGTTCGTTGATTTCTCCAGCATCTACAATATAAGAGTAGTTACTTTCCTCAGCAAAAAATAACTCTCCTCCCATATAACTATCTCCTGGCTCTGGTAATGCGGCACAAAATTGTGGCTTACAAGGCTGAGAGAGCTTTTGTAATAATAAACTTTGAGGAGTTGCTGTAATTTGAATATAAATATGATTAGCAACCTCTTGACGAATTTTACCTATCGTCTCAAAAATTTTACTATCATCAATTGCATCTTTTCCTTTTTTAGCTTGTTTAGATTCATTCGTATTTAAACTAGCGTTATCCGCTTCATCATCAAAAATCAAAGTAGGAACACATTTGATTTTTGCTGCTCTTAAAACTTTCAATAAATTATCTAAGTGATGACCGTTTTTTGTAGAAACTAATACAACACCTGTATCTTTTATATAGGGTGCAATTTTAGTTTTTGCAAAACCATCAGGGTCTTTTTTCCATGCTTCCCAATCAAAGAAAACAGGGCCTGCTTGAACTTGATTATTAAAACGATTAGCCGTTTGTTTTCCTAACCATGTATTATCAGAGGTTAAAATAATAAAACAACGAAAATTATTTTCGTGAGCCAGTGCTAAAGTTGCAATAGTTGTATTGGTTTTACCGCTTTGAACTCGACCATAAATAAGTCCAGTTGTTCCATTAGGAATAGCGTCTGTTCCCTTATAAGGTTGACCCACTAAACCTGTACTATTTTTCCCGACATCACCAATACCAAAATTTTCTGAATAAACATTGACACAATTTTGGACAATTTCAATAGCAGTTTTTTTTAGTTGATTCGCTTCTTTTGCTCCGATTTGTTTCTCTAATCTCTTAATTAATCTATCAATACAGTCGCCATTAATTTCAATAGGAGTATGTGTCATAGGTTATTTGGTGTTGATAAAATTACGTCAGGCCAATTGTTTTGAGGGACTGTATGTTCTAAGGGAACTCTTCCCGTACCTTTCACATAATAACTTCCTCTTAATTCTCTTTTAACAGAAACACGTTGGTTGGCTAAACCCTCACTAGGATCAATAATTGTCCATAATTGTTGTTCTGATAGACAACAAACGCCATCCCGATGACAAATCAATGCTATAAAGAGTTTGACATCAGGATAGGTTTGATGAAACCTTGTCAGTGCATTTTCTTCCTGTGAACTGAAGCTAAATGACCATGAAGAAGTAGGTTTTTTTGATATTTTAAATAGAATAGCAGATTCTTGATTTGAGTTTTTTATAATATAAAGAGATAAATGAATAGAAGATAAATAACTTATAGATATATAAGATGTTCCTTTGAGGAGTCGAAGAAAAGCTGCACCTTGCAGAAATTCTAGATCATTAATACTCATTGAACTCTTACCAAAAATTATCTATATGAATAATAAATATCATAAGAGGAAGTATAAAATTTTTCCAGTGTTTTTTCTGTTGTACTGCGAATTAATTTGTCAAACAACAAATCGATTTTTGCCGTGAAAAAAAGTAAACGCACCTTGCTAATAAAGTCAAAGTGCGATAATCATTAAGTTCACCTACGTGAATCTTGTTTTGGTTCTGCGATTTATAATCGCCAGAACTAAATGTTAAATATCAATCTCGCTCAACTCGCGTGTGATGTGATCGAATGGTTCATCAACAAAAGCAGTATTAGCCACACCTGCTGCTGCCACTTGTTCCTTAGCTAGATCCTTGAGTATCTGCACACCGCGAACCGTTGGCCCGATGGGTACTCCTAAAGAATTGTAAGTTTCCCGCAGCCCTTGTAGCACTCGTTCATCCAACACATTGGTGTTGCCAGCAACCAGCGCATAACTGGCGTAGCGCAAGTAATAATCTAGATCCCGTAAACAAGCTGCATAACGACGAGTTGTATAGGAATTTCCACCGGGACGAATCAGTTCCGGTAGTTCTTCATATAACTTCAAACCAGCCTGCTTGACAAGTCCAGCCGCATTAGAGTTGATCGCCGCCGCTGCCTGTACCCGTGCTGTACCACTATCAAAGTAAGACTTTAGGCTATCTAGCGCATTCCGGTCAAAATACCGACCAGCTACGTCATAATTCTTAATTAAACTTGTTACCGCATCGCGCATTCCTTTTTCTCCCAATCGTTGCTATCTATGGTTTGATATTTATTTGGCTGCACTTATGCACCAGTAAATTTTTGTGCTATTAAAAATAGATTCGGCACAAAAACAAACTATCCACTACATAAGGATTCTATGCCAAAGTTGACCCCTATGTGATGAACTTTCCAGTTTTGTACAGATGATCGGGGAAAGGTTAATATAACCTGTAATCCAGATATCTGTAGCACAAGCTACAAAATACCCCAATGTCTAGTATTTAAGATATTTCAGGTGTGTCACGGCTGGATTGAGATCAGCAGGGTTAGGATGCTTTGGAAGATTCTGGTTTTACTTTAAGGAAATTGGTAGAGAAGGAGTAACAATGACAACACCACAAGAAGTCTTGAAGAGAATTCAAGATGAAAAAATTCAGCTGATTGATCTCAAATTCATCGATACAGTAGGGACTTGGCAGCACCTCACACTGTACCAAAACCAAATCGATGAGACTGCATTCACTGATGGCGTACCTTTTGACGGTTCCAGCATCCGGGGTTGGAAGGCTATCAACGAATCGGACATGACGATGGTACTCGATCCCAACACTGCTTGGATCGACCCATTCATGGAAGTGCCAACGCTAAGTATAGTTTGTAGCATCAAAGAACCCCGCACGGGTGAATGGTATAACCGTTGTCCACGGGTGATTGCCCAAAAAGCAGTAGACTACCTGGTTTCCACTGGTATTGGTGATACAGTCTATTTTGGCCCTGAAGCTGAGTTCTTTATCTTTGACAATGCTAGGTTTGCTCAAACCGCCAACGAAGGCTACTACTTTTTAGACTCCGAAGAAGGTGCTTGGAATTCCGGTAAAGCCGGTACAGCTGAAAAACCCAACTTGGGTTACAAACCACGCTTCAAAGAAGGTTACTTCCCAGTTTCGCCAACGGATTCTTTCCAAGATATCCGTACAGAAATGCTGTTGACAATGGCAGACTTAGGTGTGCCCATTGAAAAGCATCACCACGAAGTTGCTACAGGTGGTCAGTGCGAGCTAGGTTTCCGCTTTGGGAAGTTGATCGAAGCCGCTGACTGGTTGATGATTTACAAATATGTCATCAAGAACGTTGCCAAAAAACATGGCAAAACCGTCACCTTTATGCCAAAACCCATTTTTGGCGATAACGGTTCGGGAATGCACTGTCACCAGTCCATCTGGAAAGATGGTCAACCTCTGTTTGCAGGTGATAAGTATGCTGGTTTGAGTGAAACAGCATTGTATTACATTGGCGGTCTGCTCAAACACGCACCAGCCCTGTTGGCCATTACCAACCCCAGCACCAACTCATACAAGCGCCTAGTACCTGGTTATGAAGCACCTGTTAACTTGGCTTACTCCCAAGGGAACCGTTCTGCTTCTATCCGTATTCCTCTGTCTGGCACTAACCCCAAAGCCAAGCGCCTAGAATTCCGTTGTCCAGATGCTACTTCTAACCCCTACTTGGCATTTGCTGCAATGCTTTCTGCTGGTATCGATGGCATCAAGAACAAAATCCATCCTGGTGAACCCTTAGATAAAAATATCTATGAACTCTCTCCAGAAGAACTGGCGAAGGTTCCTTCAACTCCAGGTTCTTTGGAATTGGCGTTGGAAGCACTGGAAAACGATCACGCTTTCTTGACAGAATCAGGCGTCTTCACAGAAGACTTTATCCAAAATTGGATTGACTACAAGCTGGCTAACGAAGTCAAGCAATTGCAGCTGCGTCCTCATCCCTACGAGTTTTACCTTTATTACGATGCTTAATTAAGTATTGTATCTAACTAAAATTCTAAATTTTGCCACCCTCTAGGGTGGCTTTTTTTCCCAATCGAACAGCTATTTTTTAACGTGATGCTGAAAACTATCGATATTGGGCATGGGGCATTAGGAGTTAGGAGTTATTCTACCCCTACCTCCCCTGCTCCCCATCTCCATCATCTCTCTCATCGAATCCAACTCGCTACTAACTCATGGTCGCGTTGCTGCGTCCATAAATCATCCGAGTAGTCGTATCTATCTTCCCTTGAATCGGGTTCCAGTAGTGAGACGCTTCTTCAGGAAGACCAAGTTCTTGGGCAGCACGCATCAGCATTGATTGTTGGCGATTCTTGACTTGCTGATGTTCACGAACCATTAACGCACGAGATTTTTCTGCGATAGACATAACCATAGTCCTCCCTGTTTCTGTAGTGAATATATATTTTTTGTTTTTCTCTAAAAACTAATATAACAGAAAAAACTGTAACATACGCTACTATTTTTGATTAATTTTTTAAATTTTAGATTTTGAATGCCAGTGCATATCAAAGAAAAAGCTTTGCTGTAGAGGCTTTTGGCGATTTTATTTGTCAAAATCATTATTCAAAAGTAATAACATTTTTTACAAAAATTCATATAATGTCTGGTACTGAAGTGGAGATTGAGTAATTGATTTTTTGAATTTTTACCCTTTTTTTCAGTAATCCAGTGGGAATACGGCAATTGCAAAAAACTAAGTTAGGATCGACTACAGGTTTATAAAACTTTATATAACTTTATGACAGTTACCTACCCACGTAAATTTCAGAATGCTTTGGGTGCAAGGGAAATCTTGAAACGGGTGGTATGCGATCGCGAAATCCATCTAATTACTCTGAATCGCTACCGCTACAGCGAACAACGCAGTTGTAAAGACCTGACGGACTTAATCGAGCAACTGAATGGACAGCCACGGGAACTAGTGCGGGATTTATCTCACCACATCTCAGATGAAGCTCGTCATGCCATGTGGTTAACTGATTTGCTCATCGATCTAGGAAGCGATGTCGGAGCTCCCCCCGGAACTTCCTATATTGATGAATTCGATCGCCTGCTCGACAAAGACGCCTACGATCCAAAACGCAACTTAGAGGACGGTATAATTGCTGCCATAGCAGCAATTAATATTACCGAAAAACGAGGCTGTGAGTATTTTTCCGCCCATATTTACGCCCTCAAGCAAGCGCCGCAAACTGAAGAAAACATCAAAATCCGGGAAACAATTGAAAAAATTTTGCCAGAGGAAACAGGACATGTGCGCTGGGGTAACCGTTGGCTAGCAGAACTCGCGCGTAAAAGTCCAGAACATCGGCAAAAAGTAGAGCAAGCGAAGCAAAAATATACTGCAATTGAACAGGCGGCCTTTGAATCAGGAATGGATATCACCTTAGGAGCCGAACTGCGGCGAGTTGCCAACCTGCTGGAAGTAGCGAATACCATGCCGGTTTGGGAACGTCCTCAATATCTGATGGAACGCTTACCCCAGACTTTGCTAGCACCTGAGTTGCAATTTACTAGGATTCAAGCTGCACAAAAAGCTTGGCAACGCGACCCGCAGGCGTTTTTCGAGAAGTTTGTGCCCATGTTCCTCAACGGTATCCAGCGAACAGAAGATAATCGCAAGAAAACAACCGTGTGAAGAGAAGGAGTGGGGAGTAGGGAGTAGGGAGTGTGGGGAGTGTGGGGAGTGTGGGGAGAAAGAGAATTTATACTTCCCCCTCCTCCCTCTCCTCCGACACCTCCCACACCTCTCAATGCCCTATGCCCCATGCCCCATTGTTTAGACAAGCTCAGATGAGGCGAAGATCTATTATTTGTTGATGTAGATAGCCAGCTACTCAATCTGTGAGAAGACTTATTTGGGAATAAAGAGAAGTTGCCTTAAGGTTGTTCCCCAATTAGCAAAATGTCGGAATTAGATGTTTTTTAAATTAATTGATAACCTAAGTAACATCTGTTTCAAAAGCAGTTGAGGGTTGAGACGCAGAGCTTGCCAAGAATAGCAGTAACAGTTGTGTGGCTTTTGAGGAGTTGGTGATGCTGTTGATCGAGGCAGTTGGTTTGATTTGCCTTTTGATTTCCAGGTTTGATGCCAACTACTATATACAGCAGATTGCAGTTCAAATACTAAGCGATCGCTGAAGATTTTCGTGTGTTAACTGTATATATTTCTGCCAGAAAAGCTGTGAAAAAAATGCTAACAACATCCTGTTTTTAGGTACTTTTTTGACAAAAACAGGCATTATCCTGCGGTAGTTAAACAACAGCATAGATGTTTGTGAATTTTTGCATCACTTCTCTGCGTCCACTACCGCGATGACGTGGCGCATCATCTGGATTTTGTTCAGATTGCGCCGAGAGCAACTGTTGCCAAGCTGGCATCGAAAGCAGCCGATTTTCTTGGAAAGTTCTGTTTGCCCTTGGTATTGCCGTAAGTCGGCGTAGTTTAGGAAAGGCCGCAGAATCGTCTACAGACTTTCTGCTGGTTAATTGATTGTCCATTGCTTGGCAGTTAGAAGCTAAGGGGCCGAACACCAGACTCGAAACTAAAAGTGAAATGGCAGCACGCATAGCAGATGTCTATTTTGGAACTCTCCACTTCACTGATACTTAGCTTTTTTATGAATATCCGGACAATTCATCAAAAAGTATTGTGTTTTACTGAAAATAAACTCCTCTTATCCTTGGTCCAGATGTTCGACTAATAACCAATTACTGAAGTGATTCTGACGACCCCATACTGTAACTAATTGTTTGTCGGGATAAGCGTTTAACTGTTGGTTGATATGCGATCGCAAAGTCACAAGCTGCCAATTTTGCCCTTGATATGCGCCCGGTGCAGTGACAGTGAATCTGTATTCTTGCTGATCCAAGCGGTAGAAAATACCTTGAAAACACTTGTTTTCTGGGATTAATACCTTGTCAACATTAGATTCAGAGTACTGATCGGTGGATGGCCAAGGGCAATCACCGCTAGCTGGATAGGCTGGTGGGTTATTTAAGTAATACAGTTGCCGAGGCAGCCAATCCGAATGATTAGGTGGTAGATTAAAAAAAGGTATGATTATCGCTTTTGCGCGATCGTCTTGTAGTAAAGCCGCTTGTAGCTCCCTGACAGGTAAATCCCTTGGCTGGCAGTTTAACTCAACACACATGGCTGCTGCCATTCCCCCTGCTTGACCAATGCCCATAACCACGGGTTGTAATCTGGTTGCGCCATTGGCAATGTGGGAGACAGAAATATTCTTTTCACAAACCAAGAAACCATCCGTTGTGGCTGGAATTAGACAACTGTAGGGAATTGTAAAGGGAGTCCCAGTCCAGCGTCCCCCCCATCGGATAGATTTCGGTTGCAGTGGAAATTGAACATCAGGATAATGATGGTCGTTGGCGTAATTACCAACGGCGATTGCATCATTAAATATAGATGCAACTCTACCTCCAGCAACAGGTAAAATATCCTGTTCACGGACAGTAGTTACTCCCACTAAGCGCCGACTTTCTCGGTAATAGGGATGCAGTGCAAAAGCTGTAGGAGTGTGAGGAAATACTTGTTTTGCTAAACCATAGCGACGGCCAAGTTGATTTTGAATAAAATGGGCAAAATTTTGACTGTGCCAGCGTGATTCTTGGATAAATTCACCCCTGGCTACGTCTGACTTTATCAGTCGCTCTACCCCTTCGCCGTAGTCATTGCCACAGATTGGCCAATTAATCATGAAGCGATCGCCAGGTAAACGTCCATAATTTAAAAATGTCTCAGCGCCATATTTATCCCAAGCACCTGCAAATAAGGATGGATTATAATTGGGCGCAGCCGGAATTTCTGGGGCAACGGCTTCACCAAAGTCTTGCATAATCACTACATAAGTGGGCGCTTGCACCGGATATCTCTCGGTTAAAGAGTTAAAAGCTACTGGGGCGCTGGGTTCTCCCCACTCAGATTGCAATTCCCAGCCCCAGCGGTAAGGTATGTCAGCTAAAGCTAATAAATCTCCTAATTCTGTGGCATCGAGAATAATCTTGGCTGTGACAGCAAAATTAGCAAAGCGGACACCAGTAATGCGATCGCCTTGTCGGTAAACATCTATTGGCACTTGTCCAGAAATCCAGTGCAGATTCGGTAATTCCTGCACCCAATCGGCAAAAATCTCTGCCCCAATGCGGGGATCGTAACTAAAAAAGCTTACCCAACAGTTATCTAATCCACCTGGCTGTCGATGCCGTAATTCCTGCAAAAACGCACCCCATAACCCTGTTTGCAAGGCTTCTAATTCATTGCCATCGGGTGCAGACACTCCAGCCGAAGTCAGCATTCCCCCCAACCAGGAGAATTGACTCACCAGAATAGTTTTAGCTCCCCGTCGCGCCGCTTGGATAGCAGCTGCGGTGCCTCCAGTTCCACCGCCGACAACTAGAACATCAGCTTGATATTGATTAGCCATTCGTGAACCTCACTAAACATTCGAGATATTGTCTCTAAATAAAGTGGGTTTAGACAAGATATAGCCCTTAACAGATAGCTAATACCAAAAAAAAGGGACTGACAAATAAAAAAATATCGAATTAACTATTGTAGAGTGGGCGTCTCGCCCGCCCAGTAAATAAGGCGGGCAAGATGCCCACCCTACAAAATTGGATAATTTATTTCTTGTAGAGACGGCGATTTATCGCGTCTCTATTTGGCGATTTATCGCGTCTATTTTGGTCAAGATATACCACAATCAATTTGTACAGTGCGTCAGTCCCATATTATTACCAATTTTTCACAGCTACGGCTCAATCAATTTTTTTTCAGAATTACGGTATTTAGTAATTAATTTTTGGTGCTGGATGGGTGCATAAACCAGTGTATATAAAAAGGGTATTCCTGTTATCCCCAACGCCACAATAGTAGATGGATTCAGAAAACTCATCACAAAACCAAGACCGACACTAATTCCAAATGCTGCGGCAAGTAACGACAACCAATCATTAACAATCTTCAAAACAGCCCACATCAAAAAACTGGTGGGAAAGCCAATTATTGCTCCGGCAATTCCGCCAACAATAGAAGCAAAAAAGCCTCCCCATACAATCCCCCACAACGACTTTAAAATAATGCTCACTAAATCACTGGGTCTATTTGAATCAAAGATGGTTCCATACACACCGCCGATGATAATTCCCAGTACACCAAGAATCATTGCGCCTCCAAACATAACTCCGGTTATATCTTTCCAAGAGTCATATTTTTTCTGCAAAAAGTGGTCAATTCCACCAATTAAAACACCTAATACAGCCCCTAAAATAGCTGCTACTGTACCAAAAATGAAAGCCCCAGAGCCACTCTCAATGAAAGTCTTAGAACCACTGCCCGTGTATTCAATAGGTAAGAGTCCGATATTGTGAGATGCTAAAGTTGCAACAATCCAAGGTATAATTCCAATGAGTGCAAACGCGAGTATCTCACCAGTTAAAAACGCCCAAATTAAACTTGCATAAGATTTTGATTCTCTCTTTTCAATGGGAATCAGAGCCGTTTGTACTTTCACCGTCAAAGTATGAATTGCTGGGTATGCATTTGTATGCAAAAGTAACTGGCGTTTATATAACTTATCTGCCATTAATTGACTAGTATCCACTTCAATATCACACTTTGTATGATTGCCTGCAACCTTCTTTGGTGTAATCCTAATCCAAGGATGAGAATTTACTTCATGTGGCGGATCGTGAGGATGGGGAGCAACTTCCCAATGTCCTTTTAGTACTGTGTTTGGTATGACATTTTCAATAGTGATAGATTCTCGGATTTTTTCGCCTAAGCGTATTGCGATAAAATCTTTTATCTGATGGCTGAATTCGACTTGTGGACATCGGGTAACATCAAGAAGTATCAAAGCGTTGAGTGCTTGTTGTGCATTTGCAAAACGGTTTTTGAGTTTGGGTTGTACCATCATTTCCAACCAGTCCAGAAATCGCAGACTTAGTTTGGGTAACAAATGTCGAAATCGAATTTGGGAAGGATCGTCTTCATCGATGATATTTTGGATTTGAGTCGATTTCGTTCCTGTCAATAAGCAAATTAATGTTACTCCCAAAGCATATAAATCTGTCGCTGTTGTCGGCTTTAATAATTGTTCTGGCGGAATAAAACCAGGCGTCCCTACGAAAACACTACTACTTGAGACTTCTTGACTACCAATACGAGCAAAACCAAAATCGATTAAGTAAACATTTAATTCTGCATCTACTAAAATATTTTCTGGCTTAATATCCCGATGAATAATACAAGGAATACGACATTGGAGATATGCCAGAATCTCTAATACTTGAATGGCGATTTGTTTGATGTCTTCCGGCTCAAAAGTGCGAGGAACCGCTAAAGAAGGAGCGTCAATATATTCTTGAACTAAGCAAAAGCCATTTAATGTGGGGAAGGCTCCTAAATATTTAGGAATCCTTGAATGATTGAGTTCTTGTAAAATCTCGATTTCTCGTTGGTGAGCTTTAAAATCTGACCAATTGGAATCTATTTGAGCAAAAGAATACTGCTTGATAACTACTTGATTATCCGTCGTCATAGATGACGCCAGCCAAGTAATTCTTCCTCCTTGTTGGTTACGTCCTAATTCGTGGCTAATTTTATAGCCATATTTTGAATAATCTGGTTTAGTATTCATAATACAATCTGATGAAATTTATTTATATAGGTAAGTTTTGAGTGTCTATCTACTTATTATCGAATGGAATTCGCCAAATATTCATAGTAGTTTTATCTTCAGCATGAGTTACCAGAATCCGATTGTCGGGACTAAAAGCGAGGATATATCCATGAATTTCAATACTATCTTTTAGCTGACCTGTTGCTAATTCCCAAGTTTGGAGATTATCCTTAGTCTTTGTAATTAGCTTCTTACTATCTGAACTAATTTTTATAAAATCTAAGTTACTATCTAAATCTGAATTCCGATTTTTTGGAAATGTACTTTTCAACTCACCAGTTTGCAAATTCCACATTTTCACATCACTATTAGTAGATGTATTCCAACTCAGTAGGGTATTGTTATCTGGAATTAAGACACCAACCGATTCATAAGATTGAATATTATGTCCAGTAAATGTACTTTTTAGTTTGCCTGAAATTAAATCCCAAATTTTGATTTGCCCATTGTATTCAGTACTGACAATTGTTTTTTCGTCAGGACTAATAGCAAGAGATTTAATTTCGCTTGCATGACCTGTTAGCGTTTTTTGTAATGTCCCATTTGTTAAGTTCCAAATATTTAATTTTCCTGTTTTATCTCCACTAACTAAGATATTGCCACTTTTACTCATCTCAACTTTGCTCAATGCATTATTGTGGACAAGCTGATTTTTTAAAGTACCAGTTTTTAAGTTATAAACACTGATTAGATATTTTGTTATGTCTGGCTCAAAAGAATAAGGAGAAGCTGGTTTACCCTTTACGATCTGCGTACCGCCGTCAATGACTACAGTTTGTCCATCTTGACTTGTTTTCACAAAACTAATTGTTTGTGAATTTCCTAGTTCGCGTATTAATGCGCCAGTTAGTACATTCCAAATTCTGACGTTTTTAGATTCAGCACTAACTATATACTTGCCATCAGGAGTAACGCTGAGATAATCTACTACTCCTGTATGGCCTGTGAGGGTGCGTTTTAATTGACCAGTTTGTAAATTCCAAATTTTGATAGTGTTATCTAAACTGCCACTAATCATAGTATTATTATCAGCGGTAATAGCAGCAGAACTTACTGCTAATGCGTGACCTTTGAGAGTAGTTTGTAATATCTCGCTATTCGCTACTGTTGAATGTGCTTGAGTATCAGAATTCTTGTTGGCTGTAGGAGATATAATTGAAATTCCTTTCCATAGCAGTAATTGTACTAGCAGCAATATCATGAACGGAGTCAGATTACGCTTCATAAAAGTTCCTTTCACGTTATACATATTTAGACAATTAACTCTAAAAAAAGTAAAGTAATTACTTAGAATGAAGTATAAAAAATGTAAGCTTTAAAAAAGTGATGTAGTTTGATTCAGTAAAAATGTTCAAACATAATTACAAACATTTCTAAGCAGTTAAAAATATAACTCTATTTTGGAAATGGAAAATCCCTTATTAAAAAAATGTAATACTCTCTAGTTACATTTAATTGAATACGGTTGGGATTCAGATAATTTGTCCAACCATAAAATTTGTGGAGACGTTGCAGTGCAACGTCTCTACACGCCCATCAGACAAGATAATTTATCTTGATTTCGGATATTTCGTTTGTGTAGTATTTGTAGGGTGCGTTACGCGAAACGCTAACGCACCAAATCCTTAAGAATGGTGCCGTACTCTCGCCCATAACGCACCCTACGTATCTTTTCAAAAATCAAATAATAGTCCTATAGTACAAAATAAATCTTACAGAGAATAGCTTAACGTTGACCACTAATGTTACATCTAGTATCGTTAAGTGTGGAAAAACCAACGTGAAAGCACAGGTATTTAGAGGCGTTAATCAACTGTCTTACGAAGATATCCCAGTTCCAACCCTGGAAGCTGATGAGGTACTCGTACAGGTGCGGGTTGTGGGGTTGTGTCAGTCAGATATTAAAAAAATTCGTTATCCACTGTATGAACCGCCGCGCATTTTTGGACATGAAACGGCTGGTACGATCGCAGCACTAGGCAATAATGTCAAAGGTTGGCAAGTTGGACAACGGGTAGCAGTAATGCATCACATCCCTTGTATGCATTGCGCCTACTGCCTAAATGACAATTTTTCAATGTGCGATGTCTACAAAAATATTTCCACTACCGCAGGCTTTAACGCTAGTGGTGGCGGTTTCGCCGATTATGTCAAAGTTCCCGGACATATTGTCCAAAATGGCGGGTTAATTCCCATCCCTGACAATATCAGTTTTGAAGAAGCGAGTTTTGTCGAACCTACTAACTGTTGCTTGAAAGCAGTGAAAAAAGCCCAAATTGCCGCAGGACAAACAGTGTTAGTCACTGGGGCAGGGCCAATTGGGTTAATGTTTATCATGTTGGTGAAGTATTTCGGAGCAAAAGCGATCGCCACCGATTTACTACCCTCTAGAATTGAAAAAGCTTTGAGTGTCGGTGCAGAGGCGGCTTTTGATGCCCGTGATGCCGATTTAACAGCAAAAATCCATGCCCTAACTGGTGGACTAGGTGTTGATGTCACCCTCCTAGCTGTCCCCAGTGAAAAAGCATTTTTTCAAGCACTTGATAGTACCCGCAAAGGTGGAAAAATTCTGTTTTTCGCCGAATTTCCTGATGAGGTGGAAATTCCCATTAACCCCAATATCCTCTACCGTCGGGAAATCGACTTGATAGGCAGTTATAGCTCATCTTATCGGGTTCAGAATTTATCAGCTGATATTGTATTTAATCAGCGGATTGACGTGAAAGCATTGATTAGCGATCGCTATCCATTAAAAGATTTATCAGCAGCTGTAGAACAAGCGATCGCACCCACGGCGGAAACTTATAAAATCTTGATTTATCCGTAAAAGCGAGGTGGGGGGAGTGGGGAGTAGGGAGTGGGGAGTGGGGGGATGAGGGGGATGAGGGGGATGAGGAAGTGTTAAAAATAGAAGTCTAATGTTCAGAAGTTCAACGACGAAGCTCAAAGGTTCAACGACGAAGCTCAAAGGTTCAACGATGAAGCTCAGAGGTTCAACGACGAAGCTCAAAGGTTCAACGACGAAGCTCAAAGGTTCAAGCTACTAATCTTAATACTCCCCCATCTCCCTCATCCCCCCATCTCCCCCTATGCCCTACACTCTACTTTTCGTCGCCCTACTAGCCTTTTACGTCGCCTGGAATCTCGGAGCAAATGATGTTGCTAACGCGATGGGAACTTCCGTAGGTTCCAAAGCTGTTACTCTCAAACAGGCACTAATAATTGCAGGGATATTAGAGTTCACGGGTGCTGTCTTATTTGGACATCAGGTAACGGAAACCTTAGCAACGAAAATTGCTAATCCCGGTTTATTTGCTGCTACACCCGAAATACTTGTGATTGGGATGGCGACGGTGCTAGTTTCCTGTGGTGTGTGGTTGCAAATTGCCACATCGCGCGGTTTACCAGTGTCATCTTCTCATGCGGTTGTTGGTGCGATCGCTGGATTTAGCTGGGTAGCTTTGGGAGTAGACGCAATTGATTGGTCATCAATTGGCATGATTACCGTTGGCTGGGTTTTAACACCTGTAATTAGTGGTGCGATCGCAGCTTTATTCTACAGTCAAATCAAGCACTGGATTTTAGATCGACCTAATCAATTAGTCCAGTTACAAGAGTGGATTCCCTGGTTAAGTACCGTGCTGATAGGTGTATTTGGTGTGATTGTATTACCTTCCCTCACTGAACCCCTAACCAATTTTGTAATTGAGCAAATTGGTTTCAAAATCCCTGCTTACGACATTCCACTGTTAACTGGTGCAGTAGCAGCAGTTGGACTGACAATTATTAGCTGGCGACAATTAAAACAGACGGGAGATAAGGCAGATAAGGGAGAACTACTTTTAACTCCCCAGTCCCCAGTCCCCAATCCCCAATCCCCACTCCCCAATCCCGTCGAAAAATTATTCGCCCGATTCCAACTCTTGAGTGCTTGCTTTGTCGCTTTTGCTCATGGTTCTAATGATGTTGGTAATGCGATCGCTCCTTTAGCTGCGATCGTCTACATCGATCGCACTGGTAGCGTACCTGTGGATGGTATCACTATCCCTATCTGGATTTTAATCCTTGGTGGTGCTGGTATTGTTGGTGGTTTAGCTGTTTGGGGTAAAAAAGTCATCGCCACCATTGGCGAAAACATCATTTTCTTGCAACCTAGTAGTGGATTTTGTGCGGAACTGGCTACTGCTACCACCATCCTCATTGCCTCCCGACTAGGTTTGCCAGTCTCCACTTCCCATGCCCTTGTCGGTGGTGTCGTGGGTATTGGATTGGTGC
This sequence comes from Desmonostoc muscorum LEGE 12446, assembly GCF_015207005.2. GTDB lineage: Bacteria > Cyanobacteriota > Cyanobacteriia > Cyanobacteriales > Nostocaceae > Nostoc > Nostoc muscorum. The sequence goes on along the minus strand of NZ_JADEXS020000001.1, from coordinate 4,563,995 downwards.
AAGATATTAAATCGATTAAGTTTAAAACTCTACAAGGTATTGCCGCCGCATGGCTAATTACAATCCCTGTTAGTGCGGTTCTCAGCGCTGCCATTTTTAGCATCGCCCGGATTTTGTTATTTTAAAAATTATTAATATTTTTCTAATTTTTACCTCTACGGTACTCCTATTTGATTTTTGAATAAACTCGCCTTCAACTCGCAAAGGCTAATTCCCTATTCTCATACAATACCTTCGCCAAATCGAAAAATCGCTCAATTCGTAGGTTGGGTTGAGGTACGAAACCCAACAAATACGTTGGGTTTTCACACGGTAAGCCCAACCTACAAAAAAATGGCGTTCGCGTAGCGTCTCGCAGAGAAGGTATTGCTCATAAAGACGCGATTCATGGTATCTCTAGCCACTCCCATGTATGCTGTAGGAGTTCAAAAATCAAAGCGGATTGCTATAGTCGCTATCAAACCCACACTGCAACAACACCAAAAAAAGGCGTTTTTGCAGAATTGCTGCTCATTTATTAGAATGTTGTGCAGGGGATAGCGTAACCTTGAATTTCTACAGAAAGATACTTTAATCTCCATCAGAGATGTAAACTGTCACTCAAGTTACATTCCACACAAATTTACAGCTAGTTTCGCAAGTCAGAGAAATTTTTGGCGATCAGGCACTCAAGAGCAAGTCTTTGATAATAATATTGCCACCAAAACAATAAATATAGGACTTACGCAAATTGTAATTTTGAATTTCGATACAAATCTGAGATCGATTAAAAACCGGAGCGCCGACTTGGGGCGAACTGAATTTTTTTTTCAATCTTGGCTTCCTGAAATCAGAATAGGGGTTGATGCTTTGGTAACCTTGTGTCTAGCATGACAGAATTACGTTGATATGCGGAAGTGCTGTTAAAATTTTTAGTTTATCTGACAAAATACAGGAAATTAGTATGAGTGCCAATCAAGTCTACGGGAAGCAGCTTTATTGTCAAGGCGTTAGAGGTTAGAAGCTAATGGGGCGATTCGAGAAGCAACCAGAAAACCCGCGAGTCAGAGGCGAGCTCTCTAGAGCAGCGGAAAATGCTCTTTGGGCTGTAGTTGAGGACTTAGAAAATCTCCAGCAGAATGTCCTCAGAGCGTTGCAAGAAGACATAAAGCGGCTTCAGGCAGAAAAAAATCGGTTATCTGATGATATTCAAAGCTTGCTAGAAGAAAAAGAGCATTTACAACAAGTGCGGCAAATTACTGAGCAGCAAGTATTAATTCGTCAGTTAGCAGAAGTTCTGGCAAAGCATATATCTTCACAACTGCAATCCTCTCTGGCAAATTTAGCTACGGAAAACATAGAGGGCAAATCTTACGAACAAGCTGCACTCAAATCCGCTGAAGTTAGCAGCAATGTAGTAAGTGAAATCAATGAAAAAGTCGAACACATGTTTGACAGCCTTGATGACACCGTTACCATCACTTTTAATTCCCTGCAACAAGAATTAAAGAATTATCAAAGTAATCTTTCCCAACAGCTGTCACGGATGTACAGCCAACAGCAGCAAGGGGAAGTGATTTTGACAGAGTTTGTTAATCGCCTGCATGGACAACTAGAAAAAACTATACAAGAAACTTCACGCAAAGCGCCAACAACAGGTACACCGACTGTTTTGCAGCTGACGGAGCCAGAAACAAACATTTTTTTGGATACATCCCCCCAGGTTGAGGAAGTAGTCAGAAATTCCCCTGAGCCAATTTCTGCGATTCCTACTCAATTTTCCCAAAGCCAAACTCCACCACAGAAAAACGTCACTGAGCCAATTTCTGTCCTCAATCCGGATTTGTCCCAAAGCCAAAGTCCTGTAGTTCTACCACCGCAGGAAAACGTCACTGAACCAATTTCTGTCCTCAATCCGGACTTGTCCCAAACCCAAACTCCACCACAGCCTGCTGCTGTAGTTCTACCACCGCAGGAAAACTCCACTGAACCAATTTCTGTCCCCAATCTGGACTTGTCCCAAAACCAAACTCCACCACAGGAAAACGCCACCGAACCAATTTCTGTCCTCAATCTGGACTTGTCCCAAAACCAAACTCCACCACAGTCTGCTGTTGTAGTCTCTCCACCAAAGGAAAACCCCACTCAACCAATTTCTCTCCCCAGCAACAACTTATCCGAAAATGAAACTTCATCAGAACCTCCTGAAACATCAGTTCCACAGCAGCAAGCAACGCAACCTTCACTAAAAATAAACGCTCCGGAACTAGCTTCTGTTCTCCGCAAAAGTGTGCCACAGAGGAAAGCTAAACTCACACATGTGACTGCGCTGGAGCCGCCAAAGGAGGTAAAAAGTCCTATAGGGCGATCGCCCAATTCCTCAGGCTTATCCTCGATTCAAATTGGTTTTTTACTGATTGTTTTGTCCACAGTCATATCCTCGCTTTACAACGTAGCAATCAAAGTGATTTTTCACGAAGGTTCCCAAATTTTCGGCGTACTGGAGGTACAGCAGTTGCTACCACCGACTTTGGGCAATACTTTCTTAATTTTGACCATGCGATTTATGGTAGTAGTACCACTGATGGTACTGTTATCTCCCATACTGCATCCGAGACTGTGGCAAGATCTAGAAAACTTGGCTGATTCAGTCCGAGGAAATCCCACACCTACTAATGCCGCTACAAAGCAGATTTTGCTGTTGTCAATTGTCAGTGGGTGCTTTTTGTTTTTGTCTCAAGTGCTAGTTTATATTGCCATAGCTCAAGTTCCCACCGGAATTGCGATCGCACTTTTCTTTATTTATCCAATGATTACCGGTTTATTCTCGTGGTTTTTGTTCCGCGATCGCCCTACCATATTTCGTATAGGGGCGATCGCTGCAATTTGCTGCGGTGAATTATTGGTTTTAGGAACTTCTCCCACCACTGGTATTGGTAATACTTCACTAGGAAGCAGCGCCGCGATTATTTCTGGCGTAGCTTTTGCTGCTTACATAATTCTGACGCGGGTGTGTGCTAGTAAATTGCATCCGGTGACTTTTACTTTAATTAACTTCGCTACCATGTTGCTGTTGAGCTTTATTTGCTTGATGTTACCTTTACCAAGCAACTGGAATTTGCTAATTGATCCCACGAAAATGCTGGAACTGATTTTAAGCGCATTTATTTTGGGTGTCTTAACTCTTTCTGGCTATTTGCTCAATAATGCAGGGATTAGTAAGTTAGGTGGCTCACGTTCAGCCCTCATCGGTGGTAGCATCCCAGTTCTAACCGTGATTTTCGCTGGGTTAATCATTCAAGAAAATTTGGATATCGTACAAATTTTGGGAGTATTGTTAGTAACTTTTGGCGCCGCTGCTTTCAGCTTTGAAACAATGCGAAATCAGGTTAAACCCTCCACTCCCGCCAATTAAATGACCAGTTCAACCTGCCGAACTTTGATGGTAGCTACAGTAGCTGCCATCAATTTTAGGACTTATGCACCGTACAAATGCATCGTGATGTGAATTAACGATGCATTTGTTGTTTCAGGCTTTTGTTAATTATCCTGCGATGCCTACGGCGGTAAACTACGTAAATAGACCATGCCGTAGGGGCACAGCGTTGCTGTGCCCTTACGAAAGATATGGTTTTTGAACTTATTCATATTTGGCATTTATTGTCAATGCGTAAGTCCTAAATTTTTCCTTGCATACTGATTAATATGTATAGCAAAGTACTAAATGACGAGTGCTAAGTATTGTTAGCGGTAGCGGGGCGTTGAGCCATTGCTGAGTACGCTGAGTGAAGAGTTATTATTTTCCCCCTGCTGCTCTGCTCCCCACATTCCCTCGCTTCCTACTCCTCACTCCCCACTCCCTTTAGGGAACATTGCATTTTTAGAGATTTAGCCTGATACAGATAGTAAAACACGTATATATGAGCAGTGTGAGTAGTACTGACTCAAGGAATTGAGCATGAGTACTTGCCCCAAAGACAAGATTTGCAAGGAGTTGAGACGATTACGGCACGTTTTGGAATAGTAGCACCAATGTCTAGACCATACCAATTTGAAAAATGATTGCGACAGATGGATTCACAAAACCCGACTATTGTCGCTATATGCATATATTGAGCGATCGCCCAACAAAAAGCTACTAACAGATGTTTTAAAAGTGTACCGTTGTATCGATATCCCCGCATCCTCTGCTTTTTCAGGGGGAAAAACTTTCTCAAAATCCTGATTTTCATGAGAGCGCCAGGGATATCTAAAGTTTTTCATACATCAGCCACCATTTTTAAAACATCCTCTAAGCTGTTCCATATTTATATAGGACTCATATTTGATTTTTGAACAAAACTCAGTACACTTTTATTCCTTCTTCCCAGTCCCCAGTCCCCAATCCCCAGTCCCTTACCTCTACGAGTGATTCAGAAATCAAATCGGATTCCTATAGGACTTACGCAAGTTTCATAGTTTTGTCCCTAGAGGTCATTCAGAATCAAAAGTCAAGACTCCAAAAAACCGGACTTTTGACCTTTGGCGTTTGACTCTTGACTCCTATAAATGATGAAAGTTTAAAACACTTTCATGAAAAAAATATAAATTAATTGCCGCAAAAAATATAAATAATCATCACTTGTAATCCAATATGTCTTATCATATTGTTGAGCAATCGCTAATTTTACGGTTACATAAAGCCTAATAAATATGCAGCCAATTCTGTCTGTATTGCATATTCAGAAATCAGTCCAGCAATTAAAAAAGATAAAGTCAGACTAATTTTTTTTAGGTTTTTTCAAATATCAGGAAATCTTGATTTTTGAAATTAAAAATTATTTAAATAACGTTAGCGTTCAAATTTATAAGATATAAATATATTCCCAAACCAAAAAATAATGATACAATCGTTAGCGATGTTTAAAAAAACAGGGACTTTCAAATTGAAATTATTTGCTCTACTTGATGTCTACAATTTTTCTTCAAGCCAGCGAGCTATATTGCCGAGACATCACTGGAGGTTGTGAACAGGATGATAATTCACAACTAGCCATTTGGCTGGGCTTGTGAATCTTGGCACACCTGGTAAGCAGCTTCCTTCTAGCTCGCTCCCTATTATTTCCAGTCAATTGTGTACTACAAATAATTCGTCAAAGCTAAATAAAAACCATCTTTTTCGAGTCTATAGATATCCCAGATGAACCACGTAAACTAGTTTTTGCTTTGAGCTACCATAATGTCATAATAAGCGGTAAGCAGCTTGACGTTGTTGCTCTTCAAGGACAAGAAACTAGAAAAACCTAAAGAACTTAAAAGCTTTGTAGATTAGTTACAACACAGTTGACTTTGAGGACATACAGCAGATTCAAGGAAAGTGAAGTACAGTACCTATGTCTAAAAGCTAGGCACGGAGACGATTCTAATTCTGAATTCTGACTCCTTGACTCCTGAATTCTGCTGTAAATCACGGTCAAGCTAGACTTAGTGATGCCCGTAAATTTCTGGACAGATATAGGGACGGTTATGGTAACAACACTGAATCTGTGTATGTACCAGAAAATATGCGATAATGGTAGTTTGAGCTACCACAAATATCATAGTTATCGCATACTAATATAGTCTGAAGTAAAGACATTGCTTTCAGCCAGGTGTATACTACCTATTTTCACTCGATTAAAAACTGTGTAAACGTGCTATTCAATTGTCTGTAATATGAGTAACGACATAGATCTGATCAAACGTCTTGACCCCAGTGCGATGGATCAGATCATGCTTTATCTGGCTTTTAGTGCCATGCGGACGAGTGGGCACAGGCATGGGGCATTTTTAGACGCAGCCGCAACAGCAGCCAAGTGTGCAATTTACATGACCTATCTAGAGCAGGGACAAAACCTGCGAATGACAGGACATTTGCATCATTTGGAGCCGAAACGGGTAAAAATTATTGTAGAAGAAGTCAGACAAGCGCTAACAGAGGGCAAACTGCTGAAAATGCTGGGTTCTCAAGAACCTCGTTATCTGATTCAATTGCCTTATGTCTGGTTAGAAAAATATCCTTGGCAACCGGGGCGATCGCGCGTTCCTGGTACGAGTCTGACAAGTGAAGAAAAAAGACAAATAGAGCAAAAACTGCCAAATAATCTACCTGATGCCCAGTTAGTTAGCTCATTTGAGTTTTTGGATTTGATCGAGTTTTTGCACAAGCGATCGCAAGAAGACTTGCCACCCGAACACCAAATGCCTTTGAGTGAAGCCTTGGGTGAGCATATCAAGCGCCGTCTGCTCTACTCAGGTACGGTAACCCGCATTGATTCTCCTTGGGGAATGCCCTTCTACGCTCTGACTCGTCCTTTTTACGCCCCAGCAGACGATCAAGAACGCACTTACATCATGGTAGAAGATACTGCTCGGTACTTCCGCATGATGAAAAACTGGGCAGAACGGCGACGAAATGCCATGCGCTTGTTGGAAGAACTTGATATTCTTCCAGAAAAAATGGAGCAAGCTATGGAAGAATTGGATGAAGTTATTCGTGCTTGGGCAGATAAGTATCACCAAGACGGAGGTATTGCAGTGATTTTACAGACAGCCTTTGGTGAAAGAGAAGACTAGTACAACTGTGCGGAATTCCAAACTTGCAAAGGCGATCGAGTGACGTAAGTTCAACGAACATCTTCTAACTCCTCTCCGTATCGGAGAGGAGAATTATAGTTTTTATTTATTTGAATAAAAATCACCATAATGGTAGCACACACTTGTTAATGAGTAGTATATTTTATTACTAATAGTTTAAATTTTAATCCAATTTATCTTCAGTATATACACAGATTATTTTTAAATCAAAAGTTATTACTATAACCTTAGTAACTCAAATAAAACTTACCAGTAGAACATTATAAAAACAATTCAGATCAAAATGTCCGCAAAGCTTAGATAACGTGCAGCTTTATGCGGTGCGCCCTGTTATCAGGAGGCGATTCCTTTAGGTTTTCTTCCTGGTACAGGTTTGTTTATTGGTAACCAATTTGGCTTATGGCAAAGTGACTACTGCTACCTGTAGATTTAGTTTTGTGTAACCGTTTTTGTACTCAACTAAGTCTAAACCATAACATTATTTCCTTAACAAAATTTGATTTATGTTAGCCACCTCTACCACTACTGCCCAGCAAGAGAATAACTTAATTCAGTGTGACGCTGACCAGGGATTTATCTCTTGGCTGAGTCAAGCCGGAGGTTCAGTTGCCATCAGCACCTACCAAGCCGGGAAACTAGCACTAGTGGGCTGGAATGGGCAACTAATTACCATGCTGTTACGCCAATTTGCCAAACCAATGGGGTTAGCAGTTCATGGTTCGCGTTTAGCGCTGGCTACCCACCACGAAGTCTATTTATTAGCCAATGCCCCCACATTAGCTTATGAGTATTTAGAAGACCAGCCTGGACGCTACGATGCCCTTTACCTGCCACGGATGACATACTTCACAGGCGACCTCAACATTCATGACCTGGAATTTGGTAGGGAAGGGCTGTGGATTGTCAACACCCGTTTTTCCTGTCTTTCTGCCTTGAGTCCAGACTTTAGCTTTGTCCCGCGCTGGCATCCCAAGTTTATTTCCGAAGTAGTACCAGAAGACCGCTGCCACCTGAATGGTTTAGCGATGGTAGACGGCAAACCTAAGTATGTGACTGCCCTCGGTACGACAGATACCGTCGGAGGATGGCGGCCGGGTAAAGCCAACGGTGGAGTCGTAGTGGAAGTAGAGAGCAATGAAATTATTGTAGATGGATTATCAATGCCCCATTCCCCAATTTGGCATGACGGGTTTTTGTGGCTACTCAACTCTGGTGCAGGGGAAGTATGGCGCATTCATCCAGAATCAGGAGACAAACAGGTAGTCTGTGTACTCCCTGGATTTCTGCGGGGATTGTGCTGCGTGGGGTATTACGCCCTAGTGGGACTATGCCAGATTCGGGAACGGCATATTTTTGGGGGGTTGCCCATTACTCAACGGTTTGAGCAGTTGCTTTGTGGCGTGGCAGTCGTAGATTTGCGAAATGGGCAGCAGGTGGGAATGCTGAAGTTCACCACAGGCTGTCAAGAACTTTATGATGTGCAGTTTCTTGCTGGTGTGCAGCGTCCGATGGTTTTGAATTCGGAACGAAAAGAAATCCGCCAAGCATTTACCGCACCAGAGTTGAACTACTGGCTGCGGCCGAGTGCTGTGATTCCTAATGACTAAAGAGTCTGTCTAGTTACAGCGTAATTGTTGAAATCAAATTTTTAGTTTTTTTAAGAGGTTTTTTTATGGCTGAATTCCAAGTCAATACTTACTTTCCTGACGATCAAGTTAACCCCACAGTAGCAATGGATGCAGATGGGGATTTTGTCATTGCCTGGACTAACAACGGTCAGAACGCGGGGATATATGCTCAACGTTACAACAGTGCTGGGATGCCGCAAGGGAGCGAATTTCAGGTAAATACTTCCACCTCCGACATTCAAGGTAACCCCACAGTAGCAATGGATGCAGATGGGGATTTTGTCATTTCCTGGACTAGCAAGGATCTGGACGGTTTTGGCTATGGCGTATATGCCCAACGCTACAACAATGCTGGGGAGGCACAAGGGAGGGAATTTCAGGTAAATACTTACACCGACAGCAATCAAGGTAACTCCATAGTAGCGATGGATGCAGATGGGGACTTTGTTATTTCCTGGATGAGCTATGCTCAGGACGGTTCTGGGTATGGGATATATGCCCAACGCTACAACAGTGCTGGGGAGGCACAAGGGGACGAATTTCAGGTCAATAGTTCTAACGACGACCAGCAATATAACCCCACAGTAGCGATGGACGCAGATGGGGACTTTGTCATTTCCTGGACTAGCTACAATCAAGACGGGTATGGCAATGGGATATATGCCAGACGCTACAACAGTGCTGGGGTGGCACAAGGGAGCGAATTTCAGGTCAATACTTACACCGACTACAATCAAGCCAACTCCACAGTAGCAATGGATGCAGATGGGGACTTTGTTATTTCCTGGCAAAGCTATGGTCAGGACGGGTCTTTATATGGGATATATGCCCGACGCTACAACAGTGCTGGAATGGCACAAGGTAGTGAATTTAAAGTCAATAACTACAGCGACAACGATCAACTTCACGCCGCAGTAGCAATGGATGATGACGGAGATTTTGTCATTTCTTGGACTAGCTCTGGTCAGGATAGTTCTGGCTATGGCGTATATGCCCGACGCTACAACAGTTCTGGAGTAGCTGTTGGGAACGAATTTAGGGTCAATGCCTACACCAGCAGCGATCAAAGTAACCCCACAGTAGCGATAGATGCAGATGGGGACTTTGTAATTTCCTGGCAAAGCTATGGTCAGGACGGGTCTTTATATGGGGTATATGCCCAACTCTACAAGAACAGTAATCTTCCCCCGACAATTACCTCTGGTTCTGCCTCTGCTTTGGCATACATTGAGAACGCCGCTACAGCGATCGACTCAGCCATCACCATCGCTGATACAGACTCCCCCAACCTCTCTGGTGCGACCATCAGCATTACTAGTGGTTTTGTCCCTGGCGAAGATACCCTCGCCTTCACCAACCAAAATGGGATTAGCGGCAGCTACAACAGCAGCACAGGCATCTTAACCTTAACTGGCAGTGCCACCATTGCGAATTATCAAACTGCACTGCGTTCCATTACTTATACCAACAGCACCGACAACCCCACTACTACACCTCGTACCGTCAGCTTTGTTGTTAGTGATGGGATTGCTAATAGTGCTACTATTAGCCGCAATATTGATATTACGGCGGTAAATGATGCGCCCGTTGCTAGTGCCACCAACTCTGCCTTGGCATACAGTGAGAACGCCACTACAGTCATTGACTCAGGCATCACCCTCAGCGATATAGACTCCACCAACCTTTCTAGTGCCACCGTCAGCATTACCGCTGGTTTCGCCTCTGGTCAAGACACCCTCGCCTTCACCGCTCAAAATGGGATTACGGGCAGCTACAACAGTACCACGGGTGTTTTAACCTTAACTGGCAGTTCCACCGTTGCTAATTATCAAACCGTACTGCGTTCCATTACTTATAACAACAGCAGCGACAACCCCACCACTACACCTCGTACCGTCAGCTTTGTAGTTAATGATGGCACTGCTAATAGTACTGCCGTTAGCCGCAATATTAATATTACAGCGGTGAATGATGCGCCCGTTGCCACTGCCACTAACTCTGCCTTGGCATACACCGAGAACGCCACTACAGCCATCGACTCAGGCATTACCGTCAGTGATACAGACTCCTCCAACCTAGCTAGTGCTACTGTCAGCATTACCAGTGGCTTTATTTCTGGTCAAGACACCCTTGCCTTCACCGCTCAAAATGGGATTACGGGCAGCTACAACAGCAGTACGGGTGTCTTAACCTTAACTGGCAGTTCCACCGTTGCTAATTATCAAACCGTACTGCGTTCCATTACTTATAACAACAGCAGCGACAACCCCACCACTACACCTCGTACCGTCAGCTTTGTTGTCAATGATGGCACTGCTAATAGTACCGCCGTTACCCGCAATATTAATATTACGGCGGTGAATGATGCACCCGTTGCTACTGCCACCAACTCTGCTTTGGCATACACCGAGAACACCACTACAGCCATCGACTCAGCCATCACCGTCAGTGATACAGACTCAAGCAATCTAGTTAGTGCCACCGTCAGCATTACTAGTGGCTTTATTTCTGGTCAAGACACCCTCGCCTTCACCGCTCAAAATGGGATTACGGGCAGCTACAACAGCAGTACGGGTGTCTTAACCTTAACTGGCAGTTCCACCGTTGCTAATTATCAAACCGTACTGCGTTCCATTACTTATAACAACAGCAGCGACAACCCCACCACTACACCTCGTACCGTCAGTTTCCTAGTTAATGATGGCACTGCTAATAGTACTGCCGTTACCCGCAACATCAATATTACAGCGGTGAATGATAACCCAGTTGTTGCCAACCCCGTTGCTGACCAAACAGCGACAACAGACACCGCCTTCAACTTTGCTCTACCACCAAACGCCTTCAGCGATGTGGATAGTGGAAATCTCACCTACACAGCCACCCTGGAAGATGGTAACTCACTTCCTAGTTGGTTGACCTTCAATGGCACTACCTTCAGTGGGACTCCCACAACTAACAACGTTGGTAACCTCAACATCAAAGTTATCGCCAGTGATGGAACAGCATCTATCGATGATGTTTTTGTACTGACAGTGACTGATCCCAATAATCCAGCATTCAATACAATAAATGGCACTTCTTCTGCGGATAAGATATCTGGTACACAGATCAAAGATTTCATCTCCGGATTGCTGGGCAATGATAGCCTCCTAGGACTAGGTGATAATGACACCCTTGATGGGGGTGATGGCAATGATACCTTAGATGGTGGTACAGGAAATGACAGTCTCATTGGTGGTAAAGGCAATGATACTTATACTGTAGACAGCCTCAGCGATAAGATTACTGAAGGTTTAAATGCAGGTACAGATTTAGTCAAGTCTTCTGTCAATTGGGTGTTGGGAGCTAATCTAGAGAACTTGACCTTGACCGGAACAGAGGCAATCAATGGTACTGGTAACAGCTTGAAGAACGTCCTCACGGGAAATACTGCTGCTAACTTGTTGAAAGGAGAAGAAGGCAATGATAAGTTGGTTGGTGGTGAGGGTAATGACACCTTGTTAGGCGGTGCAGGTAATGACACCTTAGATGGTGGAGTCGGTAATGATAGCCTTGATGGTGGAGCAGGGGATGACACTTATATCGTAGATAGTCCCAGCGATACGATTACTGAAGGTTTCAATGCAGGCAAAGATTTAGTCAAGTCTTCTGTAACTTTTGTGTTAGGAGATAACCTGGAAAACTTGACCTTGACAGGAACCGGAGCAATCAATGGTACTGGTAACAACCTAAGTAACATCATCATTGGAAATACTGGTGCTAACAGTTTGAATGGAGTTGATGGCAATGATAGCCTCATTGGTGGCACAGGGAATGACACTTTAATTGGCGGTGCAGATAATGACACCTTAGATGGTGGAGCTGGTAATGATAGTCTTGATGGTGGAGCAGGGAATGACATTTACACCGTAGATAGCCTCAGCGATACGGTTACTGAAGGTTTCAATGCAGGTACAGATTTAGTCAAGTCAGCTGTGAATTGGGTATTGGGAGACAACCTAGAAAACTTGACTTTGACTGGAAGCAAGGTAATCAATGGTACTGGTAACAGCCTCAATAACATCATCACAGGAAATAGTGCTGCTAACACTTTGAATGGAGGTGATGGCAATGATAGCCTCATTGGTGGTTCCGGTAATGACACCTTGTTAGGTGGTGCAGGTAATGACAGCTTGGATGGAGGTGCAGGAATTGACAGTCTCGATGGTGGAGTTGGGGATGACACTTACACCGTAGACAACCTCAGCGATACGATCGCTGAAGGCTTAAATGCAGGTACAGATTTAGTTAAGTCTTCGATAACTTGGGTGTTGGGAAACAACCTGGAAAACTTGACTTTGACTGGAAGCTCAGCAATCAATGGTACTGGCAATAGCGTCAATAACATCATCATGGGAAATGGTGGCGCTAACCTGTTGAGCGGAGAAGATGGTAATGATAGCCTCTTTGGTGGTGCAGGCATTGACACCTTGTTGGGCGGTATAGGTGATGATGTACTGACTGGTGGAATTGGTAAAGATGTGCTGACTGGTGGAATTGGGCGAGATAGTTTATATCTGACTGATACCCGCACTGGTGGCTATGATACTATTACTGATTTTACTGTTGGAGATGATACTATCTTCATTTCCAAAGCGGAATTTGCACTGAGCCAATCTGTGAACACTACGTTGGATTCGAGCATATTCCGACTTGGCACTAGTGCCACAGCAGCAGGCGATCGCTTTATCTATAATCAAAGTACGGGTAACTTATTCTTTGATAAAGATGGAGTTGGTGGTACAGCACAAGTTCAAATCGCCCAGTTATCGAATCAGGCACTGTTGACTAATACAAATATTACTGTGATTGCCTAACTTTGTTATAGGAATCCTATTTGATTTGTTGAGAATCGCAATCTAAAGATCCCCGACTTCTTTGAGAAGTCGGGGATCTTGTTTGTGACGAATAATTTAGGGTTGCTATATTGCGAGTTGGCAAATAGTCAACTCTATATTCACCCTGTATTTTCACCCAATCGCAAAGTAGCGAATTTAATTGCTGGGCTGCGTTGGAACAATGGGTTGTGTTGCAGGTGGCGTAGTTTCCAAATTAGGAGTTGAACCCGCAGGTAATGTAATCGGTGGCGTAGACGAAGATGAAACCCCGATAACGCTACTGTCACTGCCATCGATACAAGTGTCTAAGGCCTGGGTGGGAGGAAGCTCGATTTTACCAAGTAAGCCGACTACACACTGACCAAAACGCACTGGTAACAAACTACGACCGCAGTAATTTAAGGCTGCTGGATTAATTGCTTCCTTAGTTATGGAGCTGACACCGACTACACAAGTAGCTAACTCCTCAGGACGCCTAGCTCTCCCACAGTAAGAAAAGGCATCTGCGGCTGCAATTTCAGTTTGCTTGCCAATTTTAACGACACAAGCCCCAAAATCCCTGGGACGTAGCGCCTTGGCACAACCTTGTGATGCTGCTTCTGGCGTTATACCGGCCTTTAAAAGACCCTCTGCACAAACACTGTAATCATTCCTGTAGGAGGCAGCGATCGCCATATCAGGTAAAATCGTTGTCAACAATCCAGCTATTGCCAAAACTGGTACTGTTAAAATTCCTAAGGTAGAACTACCTTGTTTGTTCTGACCTTTGCTAACCGCTTTTTTGCTATTTAACATTGCCATTCTCCAAACACCCAAAGTAATGCTAACTCAAATATCTGAAAAATCCTCAGTAATCAAGCAGAATTCAGGATTCAGAATTCTGAATTGAGGAGTCAGAATGCTTTTGGGTTGAGTATTCAAACCAGCAAGATCCAGACAGAATTTAGTTATGCTATAAATTGTGTTAGTATACAGAATTATGTTAATATAAGAAATTGTGTTAATATGATGATTCTTTGAAAAACAAAGCAGATTTCAAGGAAAGTGAAGTACACAACCTCAGTCTAGTAGCCAAGCAAAAAGCTTGTTTTACTTCTGACTTCTGACTCCTGACTCCTGAATTCTGCTCTAAGTAGGTAACATCAAAAGTATTTCAGATTAACAATACTGCGTAAATCAATCTTACGATTGAGTAGCCTACGAAACTAAATAAACACAAAAAACTAATTGGCAAGAGTACGACATGGCACGTCGGAATTCACGCTTGGGGAGAGGATGCCTTTACTTTGGTAGGATACGTTCAGACCAACGCCAGCAACTTCGTAGAACCAAGAATCTCCTGATTTTTAATCAGTGGAGTGTCAAAGTAGAATGTTTGGGTAAAGTTTAAACAGGATTAGATTAAGGAAACTCATGTCCCGATATAGAGGACCACGCCTCAGAATTATACGTCGCTTGGGCGACCTGCCTGGATTAACTCGTAAAAGCGCCAGACGCGCTTATCCGCCAGGTCAGCATGGTCAGAACCGCAAGAAGCGCTCTGAGTATGCTATTCGTCTAGAAGAAAAGCAAAAGCTCCGCTTCAACTACGGTTTAACGGAAAAGCAACTGCTGCGTTATGTGCGGAAAGCCAGACGTGTTACTGGTTCTACCGGACAAGTGTTGCTGCAATTACTAGAAATGCGTTTGGATAACACCGTTTTTCGGTTGGGTCTAGCTCCGACGATTCCAGCGGCTCGCCAACTGGTGAATCACGGTCATATAACTGTTAACGGTCGTGTAGTTAATATTGCCAGCTATCAATGCCGTCCTGGTGAAGTGATTGCTGTCAGAGACCGGGAACAATCACGGAAGTTGGTAGAAAATAACTTGCAATATCCCGGTTTGGCCAACCTCCCCAGTCATTTGGAGTTTGACAAAAATAAGTTGGTTGGTAAAGTCAACGGTGTTATTGAGCGGGAATGGGTGGCACTACAAGTTAACGAACTACTTGTGGTGGAATACTACTCACGACAAGCGTAAGCAGTTAGGAGTTATGAGTTAAAAGTTATGAGTTATGAGTTAAAAGACGAGAACTCCTAACTCTTCACTCCTAACTTCTAACTCCTCACTCTTAACTATTTTCATCCACCAATTTGCGACATAGTGCGGGTGTATGTACCCTTAGTACCAGAGTCGCGTGCCTTAAAGTTGATTTCTGGCTTGATTGCCAGTAAACGCCTCACCTGTTCTTGTAATTGAGCAGTACTAGTACCGGAACGCAGAGCAGTTTTCAGGTCGAGTTGACCAGTTTCATTCAATAAACACGGACGCAGCCAACCATCAGCACTCAGGCGCATCCGGTTACAACGATCGCAAAAACATTCCGACATCTGACTAATAAATCCCACGGTTCCCTTCGCTCCAGGAATTTGGAACACATCCGCAGGACCAGCACCACGGACTTGGGATTCTGTCAATCCCCAACGTTCCCGGATGAGTTGCCGTAAATCGGCTGAAGATACCCAACCGCGATCGCCAAATAAATGCAAATTACCAATGGGCATGAACTCAATAAATCTCACATGCCATTGTTTGTCAATTGTCAGGGCAGCTAAATCTAGAACTTCGCCATCGTTAACCCCAGGAATGACCACCACATTCAGCTTCAGTGGATCAAATCCAACTTCATAGGCAGCTTGAATTCCCTGCCAAACTTGTTGCCAACGAGAACGACCGCGATTACCGATAATTTGGTCAAAAGTGTCGGCATCGAGAGAATCCAGACTAATATTAATGCGTCGTAGACCTGCATCGTAGAGGTTTTGTGCCATCGAGGCCAGCAAAAACCCGTTGGTGGTCATTGACAAGTCTTGAGTTTGGGGAAAAGAAGCGATCGCGCTTACCAAATCTACCACGTGGGGACGTAATAAAGGTTCACCGCCAGTCAAACGAAAGCGGCTAAAACCAAGAGGAATAAATACCTCTTGTAAGAGGGTGAGCAGTTCTTCATCACTCAACAGCTGTTGCTTGAGAATATAGTCCAGTTCCACTCCCTCTGGCATACAGTATTGACAACGGAAGTTGCAGCGATCGATTAAACTAATGCGGAGGTAGTCTACCTGGTTCATTGTTTTTATTTTTATTGTCTTTGATTAATTAAAAACACCACTGAGGTGGTTTACCCCCCCTCTCCTATTTTGTTGTAATTGAAAATACCGTCTTATCCCTTAAGTTAGAATTCACAGATTGTGGCATAATAAGCCGGTCGCATATACTACTCGTTAGCTATCAATTGTGCAAGATACCGACCCCATCAACGACCTTGCTGCGGCTTTGCAACAGCCAGCAGATCTCACCTTTGAACTGCCCGATCCAGAAGATGAACAGATTCTAGAGTCAGATTTTCAACAGCAGCTCGAAATAGCTTGGCAGGTATGCGATCGCTTTGATCTGCAAACTGAAATCTGGCGGGGGCGAATTTTACGGGCGATCCGTGACAGAGAGAAAATTGGTGGTGACGGACGTGGTACAGGTTTTCTCAGATGGTTAAAAGAGCGGGAAATCAGCAAAAGTCAAGCTTATGCCTGGATTCAACTAGCTAATAGTGCTGATACCCTTTTAGAAGAAGGCAAACTAGACCCCAGCGCAGTGAATAACTTTAGCAAACGGGCATTTGTCGAAACCTCCAAAGCCGTCCCAGAAGTACAACACATGGTGACTGAAGCCGCCCAAAAAGGCGATCGCATCACCAGGCGGGAAGTGCGACAACTCACCGATGAATGGACAGCTATGTCCTCAGAATTGCTACCTGAACCAGTCAGAGCAAAAGCCGCAGATAACACCCTTCCGCCGCGCTACATCGCCCCTCTGGTAAAGGAAATGGAAAAACTGCCAGAATCGCACCAAAAGTTTATCCAAAAGGAAATAGCCGCCAATCCTGATGTAGATACTTTGAAACAAGTAACTACAGAAGCGCGTAACTTAGCAAAATACCTCAAAGGGGCAGCTCAAGTCCAGGCCTTGGCGCAGGAAAATATTGATATCGAAACAGCCTTAGAAGAAGCGCAAAGAGTCGGCTGTTTGAGCGTTGCTGCTGATTTGGTGAATCAAGCATCTCAAATCGAACAAACCATCGCCAAACTGTATATGACTTGGAAACGTATCGGTAATTTGGCAGATAGATTATATGTAGATACTGGTGCAAGTACACCCAACTTGCGATCGCTCCTCACTTGCTTAGAACCTCTCGGTGGTGAAATCATGGAATTGCAACTCAGTGGCGCGACAGAACACACTGTACGTTTACAGATTCAGGAGACGAATTAGGTAGTGGGGCATGAGGCATTGGGAGTGCCGAGTTAGGAATTATTATGATGTCTTATGCCCTTCTGCTTCGCTGCTTCCATGAAATTACAAGCTGTGGGGAAGGAGGAGGAATTGCGTAGGCGTCGTAGTCAGCCGTAGGCATCGCCCATAGCCGCAAAGTTAGGAGAATTGAACGTCGATCCAGAGAATTTTTAACTTAAATTTCTATTTAGTAGCGCAAGATGCAGCTGTGAGCAAGGAACTGTGGGGCGTTGTAGTCGGTACCTGAGCAACCAGAACCACGTTACCATTGACATCAGTTATCCATCCTTGGGCTTCTACAATTTCATTAGGTTCATTGACAGAATTCACTTTCTGTAATTTTTCGGTGTTCACCTGCTTCTCAACAACCACTCTATTCTTCATACCCTCAGCACTATTCTGACTTTCTGGATTGAGTGTTATCCAATCTGTCAGCACTGCATCAGCCGTCAATGGCTGTGTGGGATCGGGTATTGTTCCTCCACGCCCAGTGTTAGTAAATCTACTCCTGGCTATTTTTGTACCAGAACCACAATCAGCAACAATTTGCTGGGAAGCATCAACCAGATTTACAGGCAATTGCACTAATCCCTTACTGGGGTCAACATCTGGTGAGTTGATTTG
The DNA here is from genome assembly GCF_015207005.2 of Desmonostoc muscorum LEGE 12446. Taxonomy (GTDB): domain Bacteria; phylum Cyanobacteriota; class Cyanobacteriia; order Cyanobacteriales; family Nostocaceae; genus Nostoc; species Nostoc muscorum. The sequence goes on along the minus strand of NZ_JADEXS020000001.1, from coordinate 4,545,943 downwards.
TACTGTCCCCTCTAATAAAGAGTTTTGCTGAGAAAACGCGGTGATGTCATTTGTTGGCAGATTATTCGGGTCTTTTTTCCCTGTTGGATCGAGCCTCTCTACCTCTGCACCGGTGCGCCGCACAAATCCAAAGATGTTTTTAGTAGTGATTGTGATTTTGCCACCAGACCCAGAGATGGCATTGGCAGTGATATCACTATTTGCAAAAAGAGGGGCGACGATGAAACCATTGGGTGCAATGATGTTGATATTACCCCCATTTCCATTACCCCCGGCGTTAGTGGATATTTGGCTATTGCGGCGCATCAGTAATAAGTCCCGCACCTGTAGCGAAATATTCCCGCCTTGACCTAATACACTATTGGATGTGAGTTTTCCTTCATTGAGCAGGATGGAGCGAGCGGTTATATTGAGTTCACCTGCTGAACCTAACTTACTTGCATCCCCCAGATAAATTACATTTTTCGGAATTTCACTGCTCAGATTGATTGCAGCCCCATCTCGAATAATCAATTTCGCTGTATCGATTGTCACTTTACCCGCATTTCCCGAACCTTGAGTTCTAGCCCATAAACTGCTGGGAAACTTTGTTGGTGACATTCCAATTAGCTCGATTTCAGTGGCTTTAACAGTTAAATTCCCTGCATTTCCTGTTGCTGGTTGAAGTTGGTTATATAGGGGAGGTAAACGTACTCCAGTAGATGCTGCTGATACCTGCGCCCCAGCTTGAATACTCAACTTCCTAGTGTTGATTGTTATGTCACCCGCATCCGCGCTAGCATAAGTTTCATTAATTAGACCACTGGACACAAAACTATTTGGTATGGAATAGCCACCAATAAGTTCTACGGATTCGGAGGCGTTTACAATCAAATTACCCCCAACGCCCTTGCCATTTGTAGAAGTGTTTATTTGCGTGCCATCCCTAATAATTAATTTCTCCGTATTAATGGTTACATCCTTACCATGTCTGTCACCTATAGTCTGACTTATCAAACGTACACCGTCACCTCTGAGTTCCACAGACTTTGCATTTAGTTGGATACTACCTCCACTATTGCCGCTAGCATCTACCTGAGATGGAATACCAGAACCTTCTGTTCCTGGGATAAGTAGGATGTTCTGGAAATTCTGGACATCTTTATATCCGAAACTCCAACCTTGGCTCGTTGGGTTAAGACTGACTAGACTATTGCTAGCAACGCTTCCTAGCTCAATTTGTCCCCCGTTTGCAGTTAAGTTTCCGCCTTCCAGCGTGATATTACCACCTATCAATGCTAAAGTTTTGTCTGGCTCGACTTGTAGACCAACAGGTTGCCCAAAGATATTAGTTGTTTCGCCATCTGGATTCTTTGCTTGGGATTGATTTCGGATAGCTTCAGCAGTTGCTCCGAATTGTAAACCATTGGGAACACTTACTGTTAGTAGAGATGTAGTTTGGGGATCTGTAGCGCTAAACTTTGTCCCATCGGCAAAGTTCAAACTACTCGCCGTACTCGCCACAAATGAACCGCGAATTTGCAAAGAAGCATTGGGACCAAAAATAATTCCGTTGGGATTAATTAAAAAGAGGTTAGCTGTCCCGTTAATTTTAAGGATGCCATCAATATTAGACCTAGATTTACCCGTTACCCGAGTAATAATGTTCTGAACATTGCCAACATATTGAAAATCAACTATATCATCTTTAATTAGGGAAAATTCTTTAAAACTGTGGAACAAATTGTGTTTATCTTGGGATAGGGTTCCACCTTCAATAATTCTGATGTTGCCTTGTTCTCGAACACGAGAATTCTCAGGTAGAGTACTATCCGGGCTGATTTGGGCAATAGCAGAGTTTGCAGAACAAGCTATTGCATTAACTATTGTAACTCCTAGCCCTTGACACCAGCCCCAAAGATTACTCATATCTGATGTTTATCCCTTTAAAAAACTACCCGATGCTGAATATATTTGCAAACAATATTTTGATAGAGACACAAGAATCTTATATCTCTATCAGCAGCGTATATTTAAGAGGGCTAAAAAAGCAATCACTCACTAAAATTACTGTTATCAATTTAACTACTGGCAAGATAGCTTATGGAAAATGAAATCATGATTTTCTTTAATTAATATTACAAGAAAACTTAATTTCCAGCCTCATTATATTATTTTGTTTTTCCATAACTAAAGATGATAGCAGTCAATTTGATAATATTATTAGGGTGAACTACAGTTACCGTGAGGTGGACACCAATCTAATTTAACTAGCTTACTAGGCTTCTGGAAAATATTTTTTGTTGTAGAGTCAATAATTTCTTGGTTATCACTACTATCACTGTTATCTGGAATTTTATTTAGATCAATAATACACTGAAATTTTAGTATTTTTTCTGGGACGCCATACTTTTCTAATATTTCCGTGAAATTAGCGTTCTTCAAGCTTTTAATAAATTCTTGCTGAATTTCCTCTTGTAAATTGTGTAGTGATTCAGAATCAATGACTGCTTGCTGTGAAGTTTGAGATGTCATGAATTTTAGTTTCCTTGCAGACTGGTAAATGTGTGAACTTATCTTGTGATCTACTAAATTAACCAGAGTTAGATTAGTACACTCTGACAACATAAAAATGAACGATACATAGTCTAAAGAGAGGCGAAAGCTTTAGCTTTCTAAAGCTCTTGCGAACTCCCATAATTATGACTTCAGCTCGACTAGTAATAATTACGCATTGTGTAACAGAACTTCATATATTTTTGTTGGATTTCCTTAAAGCATTGATGAATCTGGTTGCTAACTGTTCTTGATGCAAGAAGAGTAATTGATACTTTCTCTGCGAGACGCTACGCTTAGCTTGCTTCTCCGGAAAAGTACGGTAGGCTACGCCAACGCACCTACAGCTGAGTTTTAGTACAAAGGGCGACCAACAAGCGATGTCTACGACGGGCTACGCCAACGCACTGGCAGTTGAGTTTACAAGGTGCGATCGCTTGTATGAAGATCATAGTGAATCAGCGATCGCACCCACAGATAAGTTCTAAGGCAAATATTTGAATAGCACCTTTTTAAATAACCATTAGTCAACAACATCGATTTCTAATTAGCAGGACAAGATGCAGCCGCTAGCAAAGAACTATGAGGCATCCCAGCGGGCACTTCAGCAACCAAAACCACGTTCCCATCGGCATCCATTATCCATCCTTGGGCTTCGACAATTTCACTAGGTTCATTGACAGAATTCACTTTCTGTGGTTGTTTCGTATTTCGCTGCGCCTGAACAACTTTGTTATCAATTCCCTCAGCAGGATTCTCATTTTCTGGATTTAATGTTATCCAATCTGCTAGCACTGCATCAGCCATCAAAAGCTGTGTGGGATCGGGTGCTGTTCCTCCACGTCCAGTGTTAGTAAATGAACTCCTGGCTATTTTTGCACCAGAACCACAACCAGCAACAATTTGCTGAGAAGCATCAACTAAATTTACCGGCAATTGCACTAATCCTTTACTGGGATCTGCATCTGGTGAATTAATTTGTACTGTGCCACTTAATGAAGGATTTTGCTGGGAAAATGCTGTGATATCACTTGTTGGCAGATTATTCGGGTTTATTTGTTGTGCATCTAACTTCTCTACCTCTGCACGAGTGCGGGACACAAATCCAAAGATGTTTTTAGTGGTGATTGTGATTTTACCACCAGAGCCAGAGAAGGCATTGGCAGTGATATCGCTATTTCCAAAAAGAGGGGTGACAACAAAACCATTAGGCGAATTGATGGTAATGTTACCGCCAGTTTTATCACCTCCAGCGTTAGTCGATATTTGACTGTTGCCGCGCATCAATAATAAGTCTCGCGGCTGTAACCTAATATTTCCACCTTTGCCTGATTCACTATTAGATGTGAGTTTTCCTTTATTGTCCAGCAGTATGGAGTTAGCAGTTATATTTAAATCGCCTGCTTTGCCTAAATTTTTGGGATCTCCCACATAAATTACATCCTTTCGAGCTTGGCTGTTGACAGTTATTGCAGCCCCATCTTTGATAATCAATTGCCCTGTTGTTACCGTCAAGTTTCCCCCATCTCCAGGCCCTTGAGTTCCAGAAAATAAGCCGCTGAGCTTAGAACCATTTGGTGAGGTTCCAATTAGTTCTATAAATTCAGAGGCGTTCACCGTCAACTTTCCTCCTTTTCCTGTAACTGGTGTAAATTTGTTTAGACCAGACTGATAGATGCCTTCAGAACTTGTTGATATTCTTGCCCCTCCCTCGATACGCAACTTTGCAGTGTTAACTGTTATGTTGCCAGCATTTTGACTACCATAAGTTTCACTAAATAATCCACTCACTATTAAATCAGTACCATCTGGGAATGGAGTAATGGGGGTGCCACTGATGAGTTCTACTGAATCTGAGGCGTTTAAAGTCAGTTCCCCCGGCAGTCCAGAGCCAACACTGTACATTGATACTTGCGCTCCATTCCTGGCAATGAACTTTTTGGTAGTGATATTTATACTTCCAGAGTTACCAGTGTTGAAAGTTCCACTAAACAAGAACGCATTTTGTCCAAGTTCTACAGACTCGGAAGCGTCCACTGCCAAATTTCCTCCTGATTGCGTTCCCCAAGTAATAGCAAACAGGTATGAACAGTCAGTTACTAGCACATGCTTGCCTTGCAAGTGGATATCGCCACCACTTTCGCCACTGGTATCTATAGTAGATGGAATTTCATTTAACTTGACCAGTGCGATATTCTGAAAATTTTCAACACCTTCATATCCAAATGTCCAAGCTTGATTCGTTGAACTCAGACTGACCAAACTATTAGGAGCGACGCTTCCTAACTCAATTTTTCCTGCCTTTGCAGTTAAATTTCCGCTCCCTAGTGTTATGTCACCGCCTATTAATGCCAAGGTTTTACCTGAGGGCACCTGTAGACCAACACCTTGTCCTAAGGAATTAGTTGCGCCTTCTGGACTTGCTTGGGATTGATTGCGGATGGGAGCCGCAGTTGCTCCAAATTGTAAGCCAATGGGAACACTTACTGTTAGCAGAGGTGCAGATTCAGGAGCCGTAGTGCTAAACTTTATACCATCGGCAAAATTTAAACTACTTGCCGTACTCGCCACAAATGAACCACCGATGTTTAAAGAAGCATTTGCTCCAAAAACAATGCCGTTGGGATTAATCAAAAATAGATTGGCAGCACCATTAGCTTTGAGAATGCCATCTATATTAGAAATAGAATTGCCCGTGACTCGACTGATAATATTTTGAATATCTATTGAATTGTTAAAATAAGTTGTCCTTCCCACAGACACAGAAAACTTGTCAAAGCTGTGGAACAAGTTTTTACCACGAATTGCCCCTCCATCAATCTGGTCTATAGGGTGACCATCAATTAACTTTGGTGTAATGATTGAACTTTCAACTCCAAGAGTGTCATCCTTTTGAATTTGGGCTAAAGCAAAACCCTCACAGTAAGTGAGTACTCCAACAATTGCGAGAGTACTCACTGTCCCTAAATCCCAGTACCAACTGCTTCGATTTTGAGACATTACAAACTTGCGCTCAAAAAATCAGAGTTACTAACTAGGATAAACTTTTTACAGTACAAAGACTAAATTATTTAGCAGTTACAACCTAAAGGATTGTTATTTGTAGGACAAGGAATACACCACGCTTTTTTAACTAACACAATTTCCGGTATTGGAGTTGTTGGCAACAATGCATTGGGTTGCTGTTCATCAACTGCATCATCAGATGTGAGTTGATTTGGGTCAAGATTAAACTGCCAATAAACTCTCAAAACTCTATCTTGTAATATGCCGTACTTTTCAAGTAATGAATTGAAGTCAGCGTTTTCTAGGGTTTCGTTAAATTTTTCCTGAATCTCGTTTTGTAACTGCTCTAATGTTTGAGGGTCTAGGACTGGTTGAGAACTCATGATTGTTTGGGTTCCTTACGGAATGTGGATAATTATTAGTTCAACTTGACCTGTAAGAATTACGGAGTGTGTAATAAAAGTTGACATTTTTCTTCCGGATTTTTATTAACCGATGGCTTGTACACTGTCCGGCTAATTAGCTCAATTAAAAGACCTCTCCGTGGTTTTACTACGCAAAACCATCCCTCTCCGAGTCGGAGAGGGACAGACTTGAACTAAATAGGACTTACGCATTGACAAGAAATGCCAAATATGAATGAGTTTAAAAACCACATCTTTCGTAAGGGCACAGCATTGCTGTGCCCCTACAGCATGGTCTATTTATGATCGCAGGATAATTAAGAAAAGCCTGAAACAACCGGGAGCATCGTTCATTCACATTACGATGCATTTGTACAGTGCGTAAGTCCTACTAAAGTTCAAGGCAGGGAGAGGTTTGTCGAACCAGAAGATGGGGACTTCCGCGACCGGTTAAATTTCAATCTAAGGCGGGCTTTTACTCACGCTCAGCCTTTGCTGTTCAATTCTTAATCCCTGTCGTGGCAATACCCCGAATAAACTGACGCTGACCAATCAAAAACAACACCATGACTGGGACTGTGGCTATTGTTACTGCTGCCATCATTAAAGGCCAATTATTCGTAAATTGCTCCTGAAATTCAGCTAATGCCAGCTGTACCGTTCTTAATTCCGGTCGTGTGGTAAAGACCAAAGGCTTAAACAAATCATTCCATTCGCCGATGAAGGTGAACAAAAACAGTGTTACTAGCGCCGGACGGGCTAAAGGTAACATCACTCGCCACAAAATTTGTAGTCGGTTCGCGCCGTCTATGGCTGCGGCTTCTTCTAACTCCAAAGGAATTGTCTGGAAATATTGACGTAATAAGAAAATACCGAAGCCGTTGACCGCAGTGGGTAAAATTAGCGCTCCGTAGGTATTTATCAGGTGTCCCCATTTCAACACCAAAAAAATCGGAATTACCAACAATTGAAAGGGAATCACCAAAGTTGCCAAGACGATTAACAGCAGTGCTTGGCGTCCCCGAAACTTTAGCCGTGCGAGGGCGTAACCAGCTAAAGCGGAAGTGAGAATTTGAAACGCCGTCACAGCGATCGCTACCAAGGTAGAATTAGCAAACGCCAGCAAAAATTTCCCTTGCTGCCATGCAGCCTGGTAATTAGCTAAAGACCAGTTATTTTGGGACAAATCTTCTGGGCTTGCGATTGTCGGTGCAAAGGAGGTGAGAAAGACCACAAACAGGGGTAGCAGAACGATAAATGCTCCTAGCAGTAACACTACTAGGCTGACAAAATCCCTAGATTTGAGATTCCAGTTTGGTTGAGACATCAGTTGCGCGGCAAAACATTTGTTTCTCTGGTACTAGAGCATCGACCCCAGCAACAGCTAATCTATAAACATAGTTACTTGTTAAGTTAAATTAAACCACAATGATTATTACCCTCTGTTCATAGGGTAAATTGAATCCTGGTGTCAAATAATTCTTTCTTTAGAGGAGAAAACATACCATGCAGCAGCTTACAGACCAATTTCTTGAAATTGATTTCAAAAGTGAAAAATACAAAGACGCTTATAGCCGGATTAATGCGATCGTGATTGAAGGGGAACAAGAAGCCCATGAAAATTACATCCAACTAGCCGAACTGCTGCCAGAATCCCAAACAGAATTGATTCGTCTATCCAAGATGGAAAGTCGCCATAAGAAAGGATTTGAAGCTTGTGGACGCAATTTGCAAGTTACCCCAGACTTGCAATTTGCCAAAGAATTTTTCTCTGGACTCCACCAAAACTTCCAAACAGCCGCCGCCCAAGGCAAAGTCGTCACTTGTTTGTTGATTCAGTCTTTGATTATTGAATGTTTTGCGATCGCAGCATACAACATCTACATTCCCGTTGCTGACGATTTTGCCCGCAAAATCACTGAGGGAGTAGTAAAAGATGAATATAGTCATCTCAACTTTGGAGAAGTTTGGCTCAAAGAACACTTTGCAGAATCTAAAGCTGAATTAGAACAAGCCAATCGCCAAAACCTCCCACTTGTTTGGAAAATGCTCAACGAAGTAGCGGATGATGCAAAAACTCTAGCAATGGAAAAAGAGGCTTTAATAGAAGACTTTATGATTCAGTACGGTGAAGCGTTAAGTAACATTGGTTTCAAAACTTTTGAAATTATGCGCTTGTCAGCCCACGGACTCACAGCCGCTTAAAAAGTGCTGAGTTATGAGTGAAGAGTCAAGAGTGAAGAAATTATCTGAACTTATTGCTTGTTTTTTACTTACATACTGCTTCAACACTCAGCACTCAGCACTCAGCAATGGCTCAACGCCCCGCTACCGCTAACAGCACTCAGCACTCACTATTCCACGCGCTCAAGACAGCACAAGGCTAATAATCATTACATGTTTGGTCTAATTGGACATCTGACTAGTTTAGAACACGCTCAAGCAGTAGCTAAAGAATTGGGATATCCAGAATATGCCGATCAAGGGCTAGATTTTTGGTGCAGCGCCCCGCCACAAATTGTCGATAATATTACTGTTACCAGTGTCACTGGACAGAAAATTGAAGGACGTTATGTAGAATCTTGTTTTTTACCAGAGATGCTAGCTACCCGCCGCATCAAAGCCGCAACGCGCAAAGTGCTTAATGCTATGGCACATGCACAAAAACATGGCATTAATATTACGGCTTTAGGCGGATTTTCCTCGATTATTTTTGAAAATTTTAAGTTGGAACAGTTTAGCCAAGTCCGCAACATCAAACTAGAGTTTGAACGCTTCACTACAGGAAATACCCATACTGCCTATATTATTAGTCGGCAGGTAGAAGAAGCATCAAAACAACTGGGAATTGAACTCTCAAAAGCAACAGTTGCTATATGTGGCGCAACAGGCGATATTGGCAGTGCAGTTACACGCTGGTTAGATGCGAAAACAGATGTCCAAGAACTTCTGCTAATAGCCCGCGATCAAGAACGTCTCAAAGAGTTACAAGGCGAACTGGGGCGAGGAAAAGTCATGAGTTTGACCGAAGCACTACCCCAAGCGGATATTGTAGTTTGGGTTGCCAGTATGCCCAAAGGTGTAGAAATTGAACCTACTGTTTTGAAACAACCATGTTTGTTGATTGATGGTGGTTATCCTAAAAATTTAGCAACAAAAATTCAACATCCCGGTGTATACGTGTTAAATGGTGGAATTGTAGAGCATTCCCTGGATATTGACTGGAAAATTATGAAAATCGTCAATATGGACGTACCAGCACGCCAGTTGTTTGCTTGTTTTGCCGAATCCATGTTGCTGGAATTTGAGAAGTTGTACACAAACTTTTCATGGGGACGCAATCAGATTACTGTAGACAAAATGGAGCAGATTGGTCGGGTGTCAGTGAAACATGGATTTAGACCGCTGTTGGTTTAAGGAAGGGGGACTGGGGACTGGGGACTGGGTACTGGGGATTGGGTACTAGGAACTGGGAAAGAGGTATGGCTATAAATTCTTTACAATCCCTTAATTGCTAATCCCCAATCCCCAATCCCTAATCCCTAATCCCTAATTCCCTATTCCCTATTGCCTATTTTCTATTCCCTATCCTCTAACTATGGCAACTACTGAACGTAAACCGCTACTGTTGGATTTTGAAAAGCCTCTAGCAGAACTTGCAACCCGAATCGATCAAATTCGGCAACTTGCTGAAGAGAATGGTGTTGATGTTTCTGGTCAAATTCGTCAACTAGAAACACGCGCCATGCAGCTGCGTGAGGAAATTTTTAGTAGTTTATCCCCATCCCAGCGATTGCAAGTCGCTCGTCATCCGCGCCGCCCTAGTACTCTCGATTACATTCAAGCAATTAGTGATGAATGGATGGAGTTGCATGGCGATCGCTGTGGTGGTGACGATCCTGCTTTAGTTGGTGGTGTTGGGCGTCTGAGTGGACAACCCGTGGTCATGTTGGGTCATCAAAAAGGCCGCGATACTAAAGACAATATTGCCCGCAACTTTGGTATGCCTTATCCTGGCGGCTACCGTAAAGCATTGCGGTTAATGGAACACGCCAACAAGTTCGGGATGCCGATTTTAACTTTTATCGACACGCCGGGAGCTTGGTCTGGGGTGGAAGCTGAACACCAAGGTCAAGGAGAAGCGATCGCCTACAACCTGCGGGAAATGTTCTGCCTAGATGTGCCTATTATCTGCACAGTTATCGGTGAAGGTGGTTCTGGTGGCGCCCTTGGTATTGGTGTTGGCGATCGTTTACTGATGTTTGAACACTCAGTTTATACCGTCGCTACCCCCGAAGCCTGTGCCGCCATTTTGTGGAAAGATGCTGGCAAAGCTCCCCAAGCCGCCGTCGCCCTCAAAATTATTTCCCACGACCTGAAAAATTTAGGAATTATTGACCAGATATTGCCTGAACCCATCGGTGGGGCTCATTCCGACCCTTTGAAAGCTGCTACCACTCTCAAGCAAGTGCTGTTGGAAAATTTGGAAGAACTCAACCGCTTAACCGCCCCAGAACGCCGCCAACTTCGCTATGAAAAATTCCGCAAAATTGGTGTTTTTACAGAAGTTGCCCATTAAAGGCAGCGCAAAATGATTAATTAACTGAGTAGCAATGCTATAATTGCCTATGGTGCTTAAAGATTTTTAACAATCTGATTAGCCATAGGCATTCGTATGTTTGGCAAATCTACTTAAATTTGATTGAGTGGGTTTTGTATTATTAGAGAAGAATTCAGAAGTCAGAATTCAGGAGTCAGAATCAATGAGTGGGGGATCTAGAACCACGAATTTTTAGTGCCACACCAAATTCAAAATTTTGTGTGGCACTAGAAAGAGTATATTAATTCGCCAGTTGTATAAAATTCATTCTGAATTCTGAATTCTGACTCCTGAATTCTGTTTCGTTAAGTAATTTACTTTGAGTGTACTGGGTGATTTCTCAGGCGATGATTCGTAGTCTTTACTGGGAAAACCCACAATATACCAACTATTGCACTGCATAATAGCAGTTGCTCAATGAAAATCATCAGATTTTTAGATTCCTTTAATCTATCGAAACTCAAAGATGAGAATAATTGGGTGGTAATAGGGTTTGGGAACTGCCAAAAAATTGGGAGACACCATGAGTGCACAGCAAAAACGACGCGCCCTGATTACAGGGGCAAGTAGTGGAATTGGGAAAGCAACAGCTTTAGCCTTTGCAAAGGCGGGAATAGATGTTGCCTTAGTCAGCCGTTCTTTGGACAAATTGGAGGCGGTAAAAGAAGCCCTAGAGCATACTGGGGTGGAAGCGAAAGCTTACCCTTTAGATTTAGGGCAAATCTCCCAAGTAAAAGAAAAGATCCAAGCGATCGCCCTTGACTTTGGTGATATAGATATTTTGGTAAACAATGCTGGTATAGGATATACAGCTAGCTTGAGTGAAACTCCTCTCTCAGGTTGGCAGCAAGTAATAGACCTGAATCTTACCAGCGTATTTCAGTGTATTACGGGAATATTGCCATTAATGCGCGATCGGGGCAGAGGCACAATTATCAACGTCGCCTCCATTGCCGCCAAGCAAGCATTTCCCTACTGGGGAGCATACAGCGTCAGCAAAGCTGGTTTGTTAGCCCTCTCTCAAACCCTGGCACAAGAAGAACGCGCCCACGGCATTCGTGTCACAACCATTTGTCCTGGCGCAGTCAATACCGAAATTTGGGACACAGAAACAGTCAATGCCAATTTAGACCGTTCCAAAATGTTAACCCCAGAAACTGTAGCCCAGTCAATTCTCCACACAGTTCTATTACCACAACAGGCAGTTATTGATGAATTGACCATAATGCCCAGTGCAGGCGCACTCTAATTGCAAAGTTAGGAGTTGATAGTTATGAGTTAAGAGTTAGGAGTTAGAAGTTAAAAACTTTGCCGTTGCCCAATCAAAGTATGAAAACGATTTTGTTCGATATCAAAACCCTTGTTAGGACGTAATATATAGGGTCTTAACACTCAGATTCATACTGCAATTGGCTAAGGCCAAATTTTAAACTTCTAACTCCTAACTCTTAATTCTTAACCCCTAACTCTTAACTCATAACTAAATTCAAACCTAACCAAGACTGAATCATGACTATCGCTAGTTCCAACGGTTCCAATTACTCTCAATCGCCTTTAATTTCCGATTTAGCAGAAGCCATAACTCCAAGACCCGATCGCAATACCCACAATGGGCGACAACCGAATGTGTTCCCGCCAACAGAGGAACAAATGGAGGAAATGAAGGACGCCGTGCGGACAATAATATTGGGCGTTGGGGAAGACCCGGAACGCGAAGGACTCCTCAAAACACCCAAACGAGTAGCCGAGGCAATGCGGTTTTTGACAAGTGGCTATAACCAATCCCTCGAAGAACTTGTTAACGATGCCATCTTTGACGAAGGGCATAACGAGATGGTACTAGTCCGAGACATTACTTTCTTTAGCTTGTGCGAACATCACATGTTGCCATTTATGGGTAGAGCGCACGTTGCTTATATTCCCAATCAAAAAGTTGTGGGACTGAGTAAGCTAGCCCGGATTGTCGAGATGTATTCCCGCCGCTTGCAAGTACAGGAGAGACTAACCCGCCAAATTGCCGAAGCAATTCAGACCATTCTCGAACCTCAAGGCGTCGCTGTTGTCATGGAAGCTAGCCATATGTGCATGGTGATGCGGGGAGTCCAGAAACCAGGTTCTTGGACTGTTACTAGCGCAATGGTCGGTGTGTTTCAAGAAGAACACAAAACCCGCGAAGAACTCTTTAACTTGATTCGCCATCAAGCAACGTTTATGTAGGGAATGGGGCATCACAAGAAGCAGGGGGCAGGGAGCAGGGAGCAGAGGGGAAAGAGGAATTTTTCATTTTCCCCCTGCCCCCTTCCCCCTGCCCCTCTGCCTTTAAAGCCTCCCCAGTCGCTCAAACAAGAGTGCTACCTTCTCTAAATCCTTATCTCCAGGTGCGCTTTCCACACCACTAGATAAATCAATGCCGCTAGGGTTTACCTGACTCAAAGCTTGGACAATATTATCTGGTGTTAGTCCCCCAGCTAAAAACCAAGGGCAATTGGGATTAAATTGCTGTAGCATCGTCCAATCTAAGGTTTTGCCTGTACCACCCAGTTGTTGGGGATGGTAAGCATCCAGTAGTAAAGTATCCACGTGTTTTACATAACCATATGTAATCTCAAGATGCTCAAGACTACGAATTCTAAATGCTTTAAGGATTTCAATCTTGGGTAAAGATTGACGTAATTGGTAGCAAAAATCTGGTGATTCATCTCCGTGTAACTGCACGCCGGTTAACCCAGAGTTAATAACTATCTGCTTGATTTCGGCAATGCTAGCGTTAGCAAAAACGCCAATTTTGTCAATGTTTTCTGGTAATTGTGCGACTGCTGCTTGAATTTGCAAAGTCGTAACGTAGCGAGGTGAGGTGGGCACACAAATAAATCCTAGTGCCGTTGCGCCAAGAGAGGCGATCGCCATAGACTGCTCTGGTTGAGTGATACCGCAAATCTTAACGCGCATGAAAATTTCACAAATTTAAAATAATCACCAGAAAAGTCTAAACTATCTCAAAAACTTTTGCGCCTGCTAACTTTATAATCTTGTAGGTCTACATTAACTTTTCCATTTAGGAGACAAAAGCTTGATTTCATCTACTTTACTCGCAGCAGCGGCATCTGTTCCTCCAACACCCGTGTGGACTCCCACAGTAGGAATAATCATCAGTGTTAGTAGCCTAGTAGTTCTTTTGCTAAGTACTAGGATTGAAAAACCCTTAGTTGGCCCCAAGTTCCCTATATTACCTGTAAGCATTCCAACATTCGTTGGTGCGATGGCTTTTGGTCATGTTATTGGCATTGGCATTGTTTTAGGACTGACTAACATCGGTCGTCTGTAGGTTTGGAATTAGGCAAGCCTTGCTTGTAACGTTGCATTAGCAATTCTGGTTCTTTCTCCAGCAAGAAAAACGAGTGAGCATCAGCTAGTTAGCCTCCGTGTCGTTGCTCTAACTGAGCAAGGAAGCTTAACCTTTCCTTTGAGAGAGGACTCAACTACTTCATCAGCGGAGGATTTACATGGCTTGAGGGACGGGATTAATCCTCTCTTTCGGACTCATTGAGTTAACTCATGCAGGAGAAAGAACCATGATCTCATTAATTCTACTGGTAGTCTAAGTTACCGTACCCAAAACTCCCACAGAATGTAAATTGACTAATATCGCCATTATTTAAATTTTATTTTTTCCATCTAACCAGTGAAGATGAGCGGAGTGGCTAGATGAGGGGGATGAGGGAGTATTTAAGATTACTAGTTTGAACCTATGAGCTTCGTCGTTGAACCTCTGAGCTTCGTCGCTCAACCTCTGAGCTTCGCCGTTGAACCTCTGAGCTTCGCTGTTGAACCTCTGAGCTTCGCTGTTGAACCTCTGAGCTTCGCCGTTGAACCTCTGAGCTTCGCTGTTGAACCTCTGAGCTTGGTCGCTCAACCTCTGAGCTTGGTGGTTGAACCTCTGAGCTTGGTCGTTGAACCTCTGAGCTTGAAACTTTCAGTTTTAAAACTCCCTCATCCCCCCATCTCCCCATCCCTCCACTTCCTCACCCCCCCACTCCACAATTTTGCTCACAGGCATTAATTGTCTATTCTAGAAATTAGAGCATTTGAGAACTGAGCATCAATTCAGTGATCCTTAGAATATATATTTACCAAGATTTAGGAAAAATTACGGTGTAGGAGCTATTAGAAATATCTAGTTTTAGGACAATGTAATGCAAACAAATTGGAAAATTGGGTCCTTATTTGGAATTCCTCTATTTTTAGACCCTCTGTGGTTTGTGATTTTAGGGTTGGCAACTCTAAATTTTGGGGTAGCTTACCAAGAATGGGGGAATGTTATAGCTTGGAGTGCAGGAATAGTTATGGCACTGCTGCTATTTGGTTCGGTGTTGTTACATGAGTTGGGTCATAGCTTAGTAGCCCGATCGCAAGGGATTAAAGTTAACTCTATTACCCTGTTTTTGTTTGGCGGCATCGCTGCCATAGAAGAAGAATCTAAAACTCCGGTGCAAGCGTTTCAAGTAGCGATCGCCGGTCCCTTGGTTAGCATCATACTGTTTTTCTTGTTGCGTTTGGTAGCCAGTGTTTTACCTGATACTAGTCCAGTCAGTATGATGGTCAGGGATTTGGCAAGAATTAACTTGGTAGTGGCGCTATTTAACATGATTCCTGGTTTACCTCTTGATGGAGGACAAGTGTTAAAAGCAGCACTGTGGCAGATCACAGGTAATCGTTTCCAAGCCGTACACTGGGCTGCAACAGCAGGGCAAATTTTGGGTTATAGTGCGATCGCTTTGGGATTTGTCATAGATTTCTTGACTAGGGAGTTAGTACTTGGTTTGTGGGTTGCACTCTTGGGTTGGTTTGCCGTCCGCAACGCCAACAGCTATGACAACGTGACCACATTGCAAGAAAGCTTGTTAAAGGTGGTAGCGGCCGATGCCATGACGCGCGACTATCGGGTAGTTGATGCTGACCAGACATTGCGTTCCTTTGCCGATTTATACCTCTTGGAAACCGCCCCCTCACAAGTTTATTTTGCTGCTTCTGATGGACGTTACCGGGGTTTAGTTTCCATTGACGACTTGCGTTTAATTGAAAGGAGTCAATGGGAAAGCCAAACTGTATACAACATCGCGCGTCCCTTGACAGAAATACCTAATGTTGCTGAATCCACGCCTATAGCTGAGGTAATTAACAAACTAGAAAATCAACAGTTATCTTGGATTACCGTACTTTCTCCTGCTGGTGCCGTAGCTGGTGTAATCGACCGGGGAGATATTGTGCGGGCGTTGGCGCAAAAATTAAACTTGCGGATAACCGATGCCGAAATCAAGCGTATCAAAGAAGAAGGTAGCTATCCGCCAGGATTGCAGCTTGGGTTAATCGCAAAATCCACTGAAAATTAAGTGTCACACCTTCGTCATAGTTTTGCAATAGATTCGTCAAAAGCCTGTGTGATATTGAATTTGGTATTTGGTTACAAAATGCTTTTTTTGGGTTCGAGGTAGGGTTTCCTACCTTTTTTATTGCCTTGAAAAAGGGAATGGGGCATTACGAGTGCTGTTAGCGGTAGCGGGGCGTTTAGCCCGTTAAGAGTTATAAGTTATTCTCCCCCTGCCTCCCCTGCCTCCCCTGCCTCTCCTGCCTCCCCTCCCTCCCCTGCCTCCCCTGCTCTCCCCACTCCCTCATATAATGGTAAGTATGTGATATACTACGTCTCTCACTTACCCTGGTTTTATGGGACTGCCAATTGTTGCTATTATCGGACGCCCAAATGTGGGCAAATCTACCCTGGTTAATCGTCTCGCCGGGGAACAAACGGCGATTGTCCATGATGAACCAGGAGTGACACGCGATCGCACTTACATGGATGCTTACTGGAGCGATCGCGAATTTTTAGTGGTAGACACTGGTGGCTTAGTTTTTAACGACGATACTGAATTTCTACCACTGATTCGCCAACAGGCAATGACAGCCCTAAGAGAAGCGAGTGCTGCAATTTTTGTAGTCGATGGTCAAACAGGCCCGACAACGGCAGACCAAGAAATTGCTAGTTGGTTGCGTCAACAACCCGTACCCGTGCTACTAGCTGTCAATAAATGTGAATCCCCAGATCAAGGCCTAATCCAAGCTGCTGAATTTTGGGAATTGGGATTGGGCGAACCTTATCCCGTCTCCGCAATTCATGGAAGTGGCACAGGAGATTTACTCGACGAATTAATTAATCACATCCCCGTTGCGGGAGAAATCCCAGAAACTAACGAAATCAAAGTTGCAATTGTGGGACGCCCAAATGTGGGCAAATCCAGTTTGCTCAATTCTTTCGTCGGCGAAGAAAGGGCAATTGTCAGCCCGATTTCTGGTACAACCCGCGATGCAATTGATACCGTTGTTGAACGTGACGGACAAACTTATCGCTTGATTGACACCGCCGGCATTCGCAAAAAGAAACAGATAGAATACGGCACAGAATTCTTTAGTATTAACCGGGCTTTCAAAGCGATTCGTCGCGCTGACGTGGTTTTATTAATACTTGATGCCTTAGATGGAGTCACAGAGCAAGACCAAAAATTAGCCGGGCGGATTGTCGATGAAGGTCGAGCTTGCATCATCGTGGTTAATAAGTGGGATGCTGTGGAGAAAGATTCTTACACAATCTACGACTACGAAAAAAGTCTGCAAGCGCGGTTACATTTTACCGAATGGGCAGAAACAATCTTTGTGAGTGCCGTATCCGGACAAAGAGTAGAAAAGATTCTCGATTTAGTGAAAACAGCGGCGGAATCACACAAACGTCGTGTTAGCACATCAGTGATTAACGAAGTATTAACAGATGCTGTGAGCTGGCATTCACCGCCAGCATCTCGTAGTGGGCGTCAAGGCAAGATTTATTATGGTACACAAGTAAGTAGCCAACCACCAACCATCGCCTTATTTGTCAACGATGCCAAACGCTTCAACGACAACTACCGCCGCTACATTGAGCGACAATTCCGGCAACAGCTAGGATTTAAAGGTACTCCCATTCGTTTACTTTGGCGGAGTAAAAAAGTTCGTGATGTTGAAAGTGGTAATCTTAATCGAGCAACACGCGTTTAATCAAGTTAGGAGTTATGAGTTAGGAGTTATGAGTTAAAGCCAAAATTGCTAACTATAGAACCCTGAGTTAAATTCAAAACTCCTAACTCCTAATTCCTAACTCCTAACTCTAAAATGGATTTACTGCGATCGCTACCACTTGGACTTTATTTAGAACAACCACAAACTTGGTTGCATAAAATCGATCCGCGAGTCAAGTTTGCCTGGTTGATGAGTTTTTTAACCAGCTATATATTAGCTAACAACTTTTGGCGTGTGCTGCTGGTGGTAATATTGATTTTTGCTACCTTATTTGCCAGGATTCCCCTACGAGTATGGCGCCAGCAAATGGGTTGGCTATTAATGCTATCGTTTTTTGTTCTGGCGATCGCAGCCATGAGTCCCGATGCAATGGGTGTAGACTATCAGCCACGCCTACCAGCAAACGAACAAATATTAACCCAGCCAGCAAACTCGAATAATGTTGTTGAACAACAAGCAAGCGTCCGCCAAAAATACAGCTACGTGCTATTTGAGAAAGGCCTAGTCAGAGTAACTCGCCGCTCCTTGGATTTGGGAATCAGTCTGAGTACGATTATATTTACTGTGATTTACAGCACCAACCTGTATCTATTGACAACCGCACCAGAAGAAATTACATCTGGCATAGAAAGCTTAATGCAACCCTTGCGGCGTCTGAAATTGCCTGTTACAGAAATTACTTTAACTTTAACTTTATCTTTGCGCTTTATTCCCTTAGTTTTAGAAGAAGTACAAAACTTATTTCGCTCTGTAATGACAAGGGCAATTAATTGGAAAAAGCTGGGATTAAAAGGAGCATTTAAGGTTTGGATGACAGTGGCAGAGAGATTGTTAGACAATCTGCTCTTGAGAGCTGAACAAATGGCGAATGCAATGATGGTAAGGGGTTTTACCAGTCCCAACGAACATCGGGTGCAGTGGCACGACTTACGATTAAAAGCCCTTGACTGGTTTGCTATTGCAACTTTAGTCTTATTCTGGGGAATACGGCTAGCTGTAGGAACTAAAGTCTAAATTGCCACCCTTGAAAATTGAAAGTTTCTAAATAGTATGACCAAGGCTTGGTATTGGCGATCGCTACCCTTAGAAAAGCGCACAGGTTCCGAAATTTTTGCTGCCTTGTTTCGCCCCACCACCGCAAAGGGAATTGCTACCTTACTGGAAAGTCCCTACCCAACGCCAATCGAGCATCCCCAACTCAGTCGATATTCTATCTGTGCAGGCGCTCCCCGACTAGTCGATGGCATCGCACAAATGTGGACACCAGGAGTAGGACAGGTTTTTTCCTTCCTAGAAAAATTGTTGCAGCAAAAGGATGAGGGAGATGAGGAAGTAATTTCTCCCCCTGCCCCCCTACCCCCTGCTCCCTCATCTCCCCCACCTCACCTCCCCTTCAGCGGTGGTTGGCTGGGTTGGCTGGGCTATGATGTCGCATGGGAAATTGAAGAGCTACCCGCTACTAAAATTGATCCCCTGCCATTTCCCGTAGCTTTTTGGTACGAACCAGATTGTTTTGCCGTTTTAGATCACGCCGAACAAATTCTTTGGTTAGCGGCCAGCGATTCTAGTGGACTCAATGAATTAGAGAAAAAATTAGTAAACGAAGATGCAAATAGGGACATACAGGGAGAGGTTCTGAATGAATTCTCCGCGTCCCCGTGTCCCCGTGTCCCCGCATCTTCTTCTCCTCCTCTTTTTTTGACATCGCAGTCAGATTATGAAACAGCTGTCAACCAGGCGAAAAAATATATTCAAGCTGGAGACATTTTTCAGACAAATCTTTCATTGCGATTTCAAGCGTCTACAGCAGCTTCTGGTTGGGAAATTTACCAAACCTTGCAAAAAATCAATCCTTCTCCCTTTGCCAGCTATTGGCAAACGCCTTGGGGAGAAGTGATGAGTTGTTCGCCGGAACGCTTGGTATTGTTGCAAAATCGACAAGCCGAAACCAGGCCGATCGCCGGGACGCGATCGCGTGGCGCAACCCCACAACAAGATATGCAACTGGCACAAGATTTACTTAGCAACACCAAAGAACGTGCAGAACACATCATGCTCGTGGATTTGGAACGCAATGATTTAGGCCGAGTTTGTGAATGGGGAAGTGTTGTTGTAGACGAATTGCTGACAATTGAACGATATAGCCATGTGATGCATCTTGTCAGCAACATCAAAGGTACTTTAAAAGGCGAATCTACCACCATTGATTTGATTCGCGCCACCTTCCCAGGTGGCACAATTACAGGTTGTCCCAAAATCCGTTGCATGGAAATTATCGAAGAACTAGAACCTGTGCGACGCAGCTTATTCTACGGTTCCTGCGGCTATTTAGATTGGCGCGGTAATTTAGACTTAAATATATTAATCCGCACCCTGCTATTGGCCCCTGAGAATGAAGGTGGGGGAGATGAGGGAGCAGGGGGAGATGAGGGAGCAGGGGGAGCGGGGAGAGAAATTACTTTCTCATCCTCCTCATCTCCCTCATCCCCCCACGCCCCACTCAACATCGTCTGGGGACAAGTTGGCGCGGGAATTGTCGCAGACAGCGATCCTGAGAGAGAATGGTATGAATCTCTGCACAAAGCTCAGGCACAGCTAGCAGCGCTGAAAATCTTGAATAATCAATGAAGGGAGTGGGGAGTGGGGAGTAGGGAGTGAGGAGATGAGGGGGATGAGGGAGATGAGGGGGATGAGGCAGTATTAAGATCAGTCGTTTGAATATCTGAGCTTTAAACTTCTAGTTTTAAGCTAATCCGCCTTTAAGTTGCATAATCCTTAGCCTCAGAAAGACGCTCTTACGCAAAGAAGGGAAGACGCTCTGATGCAATTTGAATGATTATTAGCTTAACACTCCCTCATCCCCCTCATCTCCCCCATCTCCCCACTCCCACTCCCCACTCCCCATTCACAGGACTTATTTTGCTCCATTTGGCGACAGTTGTGGCAGTATGGAAAGAAGTTAGAAAGTTGGCCGTTGCCGTTGGGAAGTTTATCGGGTGTTTTCCCTTGCCGCGCCAAGCTTTCAACAAGTTCCGCTTCACTACCACTTCACTACCACTAGCTGAATCTGCTCTCTTAAAAACTAGATCAAGGTCTTCACAACCACAGTTTCGCATTTTAAGAAAATATTCTGGCGAATGTTGGTATTATCGTCTGAATGTTTGGAATGAATTGCGAAAGCATATACATATCCCCCACCTTGACTATTAAATGAATCCTGAAAACGCAGAAACTTACATAAATCATCCAACTTGGGGTTTACTTTACAAGATCTGTATGGTTGATGAGAACCAGGATCTATTCACGACACTTTATGCCCAGCGTTTGTTTTTTTTGGTGGCAAATGACATTAAAGGTGTTAAGTTCCAGCCCATAGGACGCACCGAAGCTAGAATGATGTTGGAAAATCGCTTGCGTACTCTGCGTCGCAGTGGGCAATCTCAGGAGTACGATCAGCTTCAGAGTGTTTTCCAACGCACCTTCCAATGAACACTTCGATTTACGAACGTATTGTTACCATTCAGTCCTCACTGCCAACTTCAGTCAGATTGATTGCCGTAAGCAAACAAGTTTCTGCTGAGGCGATTCGATCTGCCTATGTCGCAGGAATTCGTGATTTTGGGGAGAGTCGTATCCAAGAAGCCGCCGTTAAACAAGCCCAGTTGCAAGACTTATCGGATATTACTTGGCACTTTATTGGGCATTTGCAAAGCAATAAAGCCAAAAAAGCCATTGAACAATTCCAGTGGATTCACTCCGTGGATAATTTAAAACTGGCAGTGCGCCTAGATCAATTGGCGCAAGAGCTAGGAGTGAGTCCCCAGATTTGTTTGCAAGTGAAAATTCTGCCCGATCCTAACAAGTCGGGTTGGAGTGTGGCAGAACTTTTGGCTGATTTACCCGCCCTCAATCAATGCAAAACTTTACAAATTCAAGGTTTGATGACAATTCCACCTTCAGGATTGGATGATCCGGAAATTCTGAGTGTGTTTAATCGATGTCGTGAACTGGCAAAAGAAATCCAAGAGCAAAACTGGTCGCACATTAAAATGCAGCACCTATCTATGGGTATGTCAGGCGACTACGAACTGGCAGTGCAAGCAGGTGCAACGATGGTACGATTAGGAACCATCTTGTTTGGCGATCGCCTTTAGCATACTAGTATCAAGCTTGTGGTCAAGTATTAATTAGAGATCAGGATTTGATGACAACAATTTTGTAACAGACTGGTGCAATTGGAAACAAAGGATATAGTATTGACAAGAGCAATCGCCAAGTAAAATTCGGGTAAAAAGAACTTTCCTTCGGACAAACCTTAGGATATAATCTTGACTCATTATTATGTTTAGGCGATGCACAGACCTTGCTAAAAGTGTCGGTTCATCGCCAAAGCCCGTAGTACAGGCTACAAATAGCAATATATTTGCTGAAGTATCCACCCATGTAGCGATCGCATATGGCTCAATTAATCCTAAGCCAAGTCAATACAGGCTATTCGCACCAGGAGAGTACACAATGAACAACATCTTTTCCAAACTCAGGGACTTTGTAGGTCTAAATGAGCAAGTGGAATACGAATATTACGAAGAAGAACCAGATACAGACAATAATTACCAAAATCTGTATCAACAAGAAAATCCCCAGCCAGCACCACAAGAAACCCCAGCAACTCAAAATCGACGTTGGCGGGAACCAGTGCCTACAATGGGAGAAGAGATAGCAGCAGGGTCAAAGCCAATGGGGAATGTGATTGGTATGCCAGGAGCAATTAACGGAATTTCGGAAGTTTTAGTACTCGAACCACGCACCTTTGAAGAAATGCCCCAGGCAATTCAAGCGCTGCGAGAACGCAAGTCAGTGGTATTAAATCTGACAATCATGGACCCAGATCAAGCTCAGCGAGCAGTAGATTTTGTCGCAGGTGGTACTTACGCCCTCGATGGACATCAAGAGCGCATCGGTGAGAGCATCTTTTTGTTTACGCCAAGCTGTGTACAAGTTAGCACCCAAGGTGGGGTTCTTCATGAAGTACCGCAACCTCCAGCCCGTCCTTCTCGTCCCACAGGTTCTACATCTACAAATCAAAATTGGGGCAACGAACCGAATCGGATGGCACAATAAAGTTAAATTAGTCTTTTGTCCTTCGTCTTTTGTCCTTTGTTAGTTAACAATAAACAATGACCAATGACTAATGACCAATGACAAATGACTAATGACCAACGACTAACGATCAATGACTATTAAATTTGGCTTAATTGGTGGTGGGGTAATGGGAGAATCGCTATTATCCCGCCTTATCGCACGGGGAATTTATCAATCCTCAGAAGTCATAGTTAGTGAACCCCTACCCTCACGCCAGGAATTTTTAAAACAGCAGTATAAAGTTGCTGTAACGATAGACAGTAGCGAAGTTTTCAGCCAAGCAAAAGAAGTTGTGTTTTTGGCAGTGAAACCGCAGGTGTTTAGTACTATCGCTCAAGAATTAGCACATATTGATATTCTGAATATAGAACACCCACCGTTGATTATTTCAATCTTGGCGGGTGTATCTTTAAGTCAGTTGGAAGCTGCGTTTATCCAATTGCCAGTAATCAGAGCCATGCCCAACACCCCAGCAACAGTGGGAGCAGGAGTTACCGCCATTTGTTTGGGTGCATACACCAACCAGAAGCATTACCAAATAGCACATCAAGTTTTTTCTGCTGTGGGGGAAGTCGTAGAAGTTTCAGAAGTCCTGATGGACGCAGTTACAGGGCTATCTGGTAGCGGCCCGGCTTACGTGGCGCTGTTGGTAGAAGCACTTGCTGATGGCGGAGTAGCCGCAGGTTTACCCAGAGTCATTGCCAATCAACTAGCCTTGCAAACAGTACTGGGAACAGCGAAACTGTTGCAAGAAACCAAAATGCACCCAGCAGAACTCAAAGATCGCGTTACCAGTCCTGGTGGTACAACAATCGCTGGGATTGCCAAGCTAGAAAAGGCAGGATTTCGCTCAGCTTTAATTGAAGCAGTAAAAGCTGCCACAGAGCGATCGCAAGAGCTGGGAAAATAGGGACTGGGGACTGGGGACTGGGGACTAGGGACTGAGGGAGATAAGGGAAAAATAACCAATTCCCAATTCCTAATTCCCAATTCCCAATTCCCAATCCCCAATCCCCAGTCCCCAATCCCCAATCCCCAGTCCCCAATCCCCAGTCCCCAATCCCCAATTCCTAACGAAGTTGACAAAAGACTCGTTAGTATAGTAAACAATCTGGTTGCAAATGTGATTGAGTGAATTATCCCGCGCCGTCTCCTGAACTTGACCTGAGGTCGATATTTCCCTTTGAACTGGATCAGTTCCAGAAGGATGCGATCGCATCCCTCAACGCTGGACGTTCCGTAGTTGTATGTGCGCCTACAGGTTCGGGCAAAACATTAGTAGGGGAATACGCCATTTATCGTGCCTTGTCACGAGGGAAACGTGTGTTTTACACTACTCCCCTGAAGGCGCTGTCGAATCAAAAATTACGTGACTTTCGAGAAAAATTCGGGTTTGATTTGGTGGGACTGTTAACTGGAGATGCTTCCATTAACAGGGATGCACCAATTTTGGTGATGACCACAGAAATTTTCCGAAATATGCTCTATGGTACACCCATTGGGCAAGTCGGCATTTCATTAGTAGACGTTGACGCAGTGGTGCTGGACGAGTGCCACTACATGAACGATCGCCAACGCGGTACAGTTTGGGAAGAATCAATCATCTACTGTCCCCGTGAAGTTCAACTGGCAGCCCTTTCAGCAACAGTTGCCAATAGCGATCAACTCACCGATTGGCTAAATCGTGTCCACGGACCAACAGACCTGATTTACTCCGATTTTCGCCCAGTACCTTTGGAATTTCACTTTTGCAATCCCAAAGGATTATTTCCGCTGTTGAATGACAGCAAAACCAAAATTAACCCCCGTCTGGCTAATCGGGGCAAAAGGAAACAAGGCGATCGCGGGAAAGCTGGTAGACCAGAGGCTCCCGGCTTAATTTATACCTTGAGCCACTTACAGCAACGGGATATGCTACCAGCCATTTACTTTATCTTCAGCCGCCGGGGATGTGATAAAGCAGTGGCAGAAGTGGGTGATTTATGGCTGGTAAATAATGAAGAGTCCCAAATTTTACGGGAACAAATTGATGATTTTTTAAACCGTAATCCGGAAGCCGGACGTTCTGGACAAATTGCCCCCCTGTACCGGGGAATTGCTGCCCACCACGCCGGGATTTTACCTGCATGGAAAGCATTGGTAGAAGAACTATTTCAGCAAGGGCTAATTAAAGTCGTATTCGCCACCGAGACACTGGCGGCGGGAATTAATATGCCTGCCCGGACAACAGTAATTTCTACTCTTTCCAAGCGTACTGACACTGGACACCGCCTCCTGAACGCTTCCGAATTCCTACAAATGGCAGGACGTGCAGGCCGCCGGGGAATGGATAAACAAGGTCATGTGGTGACGGTGCAAACTCCCTTTGAAGGATCTAAAGAAGCGGCATATTTGGCCACATCCAAGCCAGATCCTCTAGTCAGCCAGTTTACGCCTAGTTACGGCATGGTACTCAACTTGCTGCAAACCCATACCTTAGAGCAAGCCAGAGAACTCATAGAACGCAGTTTTGGGCAGTACATGGCGACCTTACATTTAAGGCCAGAATACGATGAAATTGCCGAACTGCAAGCAGAGTTAGCGCAATTACACGAGCAAATCGCAGCCGTTGATGAAAATGAACTGGCTGTTTATGAGAAATTGCGGCAACGCTTGAAAGTAGAACGCCAAATATTAAAAACCCTGCAAGAACAAGCCCAGCTAGATAGACAAGAACAATTGGCGATGATGTTGGGCTTTGCAGTGTCAGGAACTCTGTTGAGTCTCAAAGGCAAAAATATTCCAGTGTCTACACCTATAACCGCAGTGTTGGTGGGAAAAACGCCTGGTTCTGGTGATGATCCTTACTTGGTATGCTTGGGACACGATAACCGTTGGTATGTGGCAAGTACAGGGGATGTCGTGGATTTGTATGCTGAATTGCCACGAGTTGAAGTACCACCTGAAGTGCTACCACCAGCAGAAATGTCCTTAAAACCGGGACAGTCACTCCTTGGTAGTCAAGAAACATTTGCGATCGCCACTCGCATTCCCAATCCGGTAGAGTCTTTATATATGGCGCCAGAAGTAGCCGAACAACTCAGCCGTGTTACCGCCATCCAAGAGCAAGTAGAAACTCATCCCGTACATCTATCAGGCAGTGTGGCAACGATTTTCAAACGCCGGGCCCGCTATGTCGAACTAGAAGCTGAACTCGAAGAGTTGCAAGGTACAGTAGAGCAACAGTCACAACGTCATTGGGAAGAGTTTGTCAATTTAATCGCAATTCTGCAACACTTTGGCGCATTGGATAACTTAGTGCCCACACAACTAGGGCAAATGGCTGCTGCCATCCGGGGTGAAAATGAATTGTGGCTGGGTTTAGTATTCGCTAGCGGTGAATTGGACAACTTAGATCCGCACCATTTAGCCGCCGCCGCTGCCGCTTTGGTGACAGAAACTCCCCGTCCAGATAGTAAGGTTAACTTTGACCTCAGTAATGAAGTCGCAGAAGCCTTGGCAAAATTGCGCGGAATTCGTCGTCAAATGTTCCAACTACAACGGCGATATAACGTAGCATTACCTATATGGTTGGAATTTGAGTTAATTGCCCTAGTGGAACAATGGGCGCTAGGTATGGAGTGGATAGAACTATGCAACAACACCACTTTGGATGAAGGCGATGTGGTGAGAATTTTACGGCGGACATTGGATTTATTATCGCAGATACCCCATGTTCCCCATTTGCCAGACTCTTTCCAACGTAATGCTTATCGGGCAATGCAACTGATTGATAGATTCCCTGTGAATGAAGTGGTTGAGTGAAGAGGATGCGGGGACGCGGGGATAAAAGGATAAGAAGACGCAAAGACATAGTAACACCGAAAACCTCATCTCTCTATCTTTGCGTCTTTGCGTCTCCCCATCTTTGCGTTTTCTTCCCTCTGGCTGTAATTAAAAATGCTTTTCTTGGTTTGTATACTTTATACCAAGTTAGGATAAGTAATATTGTTTGGAATTCCACCGAAGAGCTTTGTAACTAAGACTTTTCATCCAAAATCCCAAATCTAAAATCCCAAATTGATACATCTGTGCAAGTTATCAAGATGTTTTTAACAGTTTACTAGAAGTTATTGCGATCGCCATCAATGCTTTTGAAACTTAGTACACCAAGTTTCCAGTACCACGCAACTGACGCAAGGAATTTATGCAATATGGACAGTCGCAGGCAAATAATTTAATTGCTGCATCACTTTCCTCTTCAGTAAAGTTCAACATGGCAATATTCTCATCTGAGACTGATGTGACAACTGTTGCAGAACGTTGTTGAGAGGTATACGGTTGCTTTCTGTCTGAATCTCGAATGCAGACAAAATCTTTTCCACCATGTGGGTTAGTTATACAGGTACGACCGTCTTGTGTGTGCATTAATCGCTGAGTAATACTAGCATGGGCAGGATTCAAGACTCCCAGGGTGGACATCAGCGAAGCGAAAATTGTGGAAGTGGACAGCAAATTAAGTATTAGTTTTCTGTTCATGGGTTTCCCAATAAAATGTTTCTGAACGCTAAGGCTATCCGATTAATAGTTAGAGGTCAAGTGACCTTTTATCTATTTTTATCTAGATAATCAAAAATTTATCAGATTTTTAAGTCTCAACTAATGGGGAGTGGGGAGTGGGGAGTGGGGAATAGTATTTTTGCTCAGCGGTTAGTACTTTTAAGTGGGAAGGTAAAAGCTGATGATTTGATTAGTTAGTATTTTACATTTAATGGCTATGTTTATCTAGTTAATTTTGGATTTTAGGATTCCCAGTTTTCGCAGTTTTTTATCTAGAAAATGCGTAATTTGATACTGAAAATGGGTATTACAAATAAGTGTTTTAGATTAAATAGGTTTGTCATGATGATTTTAGACTTTAGAAAAATTGGTGCTGTGTGTGCTGTATTTTTATTAGTCAGTGTTAGCAGCTTTCACAAATCAGCGGTAGCTACTATCAACAATCAGTCTCAATTGATAGCACAAGGACAGACTAGAATCCAGTCGCATCCAGTTTTTAAGTCTATTTTGCCCAAGTTAAAGCAAAAAACTCAAATTAAGATTTTATTGCCGAAGTTTATTCCTGAATCGGATGGGGAAAACCCAATTTACGCAATTATCGAAGCTGTTAGCCAAAAAAGGTACGATATTTTACTTGGTTTTAGTCCCGACTGTAGTGGTGGAACTGCTTGTCGTTTGGGTGGCCTTTCTGCTGAAGCGGTAACCAGGAAAACACCACGTCTGACTGGTAAACCTGTGTCTTTAGCTAAGGGTATCACTGGCTATTTTGTAGATTTTAGTTGTGGTGCTAATTGTTCAGATGCTACCTTGACTTGGCGACAACAGGGTGTGCAATATACTGTTGGATTGAAAGCTGGCGATCGCACTTCTTTAGTCAAAATGGCTAATTCTGCAATTAATCCCTAAATATCAGGCGCTGTTGTCTACTGAAAATATGAATTTGCCACACAGAAAGTAATTTAGAATTGATTAACAGGGTCGCTAACGCACCCCACTGTTTTCTCAAAAATTAGCCCTCTCCTTACTTCACAAGGAGAGGGCTAGATTAATTTTAAAATATTTCGTAATTTCCACGTGAATTACGAATTACGAATTACGAATTACGAATTACGAATTACGAATTACGAATTACGAATTACTTAATATCCGCCTTCTTCTTCGTATTCTGGCTGTCTTTCTTTGACTTTCTTGGGGATATTCACTGGCTTTGGCGCATCTTCCCAAGCATCGCTTTCTAAGTCGTCATAATCATCGTAATCTTCAGCGTATGGCTTAGTATAAGGCTGGGGTTCAGGCTTTAGCGGTTGTTTATATCTGTCGCTACCTGTTGCTTCACTCCAGTTATCTTCTTCATCGTCTTCTTCATATTGAATAGACTCATACTGCCGCGCCTTCATCACTTGACGTTGTGGCCTGACTTCTTCCACATAGTCTTCTGTCCATTCTTCTTCCCTGGCTACAGGTTCGGGGGCGCGGACTCTAGCCTTGGGTGGCTGTAATGGTACTCCACTTGGCAGTTGATTGCTTGGTGCAACTTGGCGTGGTGGAGTATAGCCGTATTCTGCTTCTTCATCTCGCTCCCACGGTGCTTTGCCGATACCCAAACGCTCTAGTAAACCGACTGTCAACTGGTTCACCCGTTCTTCGGCTCCCTCAAACACAATCAACCGATTTGGGCCTGTGCTGACAATTTCATCCACTGAGAACTCGTAAGTACTCAAAAATTGGTCGGGAATTTGGGGCAATCCTAATGAGGCAATAACTATAGAATCAAGTTTACCTGTTTCGCCGTTGAATTTGAAGCCCCGAACTTTGCCTAATACTTCGCCTGTTTCTGTGATTACTTCCCAGTTGATTAGGTTGCTGAGAGATTCAACTTCGATATCTTCAATTACATCTTCGTTATCAACTAAGATGACATCACCAATTTGGTTGATGGTGTTGAGGTACATATAGCGCGGTATGCCCGAAATAGAGATCAGGCTGTCTCGCAAACCAAGAGCCACAACCTCTCGCTGATCGATATCTACCCAAACTTGACTGACAATGCCTAGCCGTTTGCCGTTGTCGCGGGTAATTACCTGGGTATTTAATATGTCGGAACGCCTAATTATTTGTTCAGAGGTCATTCTATACCGAGTCCTGATCTCGAATCCGGTTTGTATATACACTATTATTAACAAAAACTCAAGCAGATGTATTGGATGATTGTAATTTAATCCCCAAAACTTGAGTGTAAGCTCCTCGTGCTTGAGTAACACCAATTGTGCGTTCGGCTGATTCTATCATCGGACGACGCAAACTAACAACTATAAATTGCGCTTGTTGTGACTGTTGTTTAATCATTCTAGCTAATCGCTCTACGTTTGCCCCATCCAAGAACATATCTACTTCGTCAAAGGCGTAAAATGGCGATGGGCGGTAGCGTTGCAGGGCAAAGATAAAGCTCAAGGCTGTAAGTGATTTTTCTCCACCAGACATGGAAGCTAGGCGCTGTACTGGTTTACCTTTGGGATGGGCAACTAAATTCAGGCCGCTGCTAAATGGATCTTCGGGATTTTCCAGTTGTAGGTAACCGTCACCATCGGAAAGGACGGCGAAGATTGATTGGAAGTTTTCATTGACGGCATCGAAAGCTTCTTTAAAGGCGAGTTGCCGCAATGTGGTAAAGTTCTCAATCCGCAAAAGTAATTCGGTGCGTTCCCCTTCTAGTGTTTCTAATTTTTGCGTTAGTTCTTGGAGGCGGTTTTGGGTGCGTTCGTATTCTTCCAACGCCAGCATGTTGACAGGTTCCATTGCCTGCAAGCGTTTGGCGAGCGATCGCAATTCTTTCTGCAATTCTTCTAAGTCTACCTTATCTGGAACTTCCGGCAGGGGATTCGGTAATTCTGCTCCCACATCACGCAACTGGCTTTGCAGTGCAACTAGTTCTTCCCGCCGCTTTTCTTGGGTTTCTTGGAGTTTTTGGATTTCCCATTCTAATTGTTGTTGGCGCAAAAGTTGCGATCGCACTTGCTGTTCTGTGGTGTCGCGTTTTTGTTTTTGTTCACCCAGTTTTTGCTCCATTTGATTCAAGGAGAGGCGGGTTTGGGTGATTTGGTTGTCTAACGTTGTGATTTGGCTCAAGACGCGATGAATCGCGTCTCTACAAGAGGTTTGTTGGGTTTCGTATTCGGTGATTCGGGTTTCGGCTTCTTGGGTTTTTTCTTGGAGGCGTTGTTGTTGATTTTCTAAATTTTTTAATTTTTGTTCGGCTTCTCTTAAGGCTGTCTCGCGTTGTTGTAATTGTTGCTCTTGAATTTTAATGGTTACCTGGATTTGTTGCCATTCACTCGGAGTTTGGGAGGCTTCTAATTCTGCTAAGGCATGTCGCAATTGTTGCAGTTGAGTTTCTTGTCCCGGTAATTCCCGCTCTAAAATTGATAACCGAGATTGGGCTGTGGCTAATTTTTCGGTGTTTTGGACTAATTGCGATCGCGTCCCCTCTAATTGCGTTATTAAATTTTTAATATCTTTGTGCAACTGTTCCAATTGCAACTGCTGTTCCCGCCGCGCCTGTCGGGTTTCTGTTAATTCTTGCGTCAATTGTTTGGTTTTGGTTGACAAAGTGGCGATCGCTTCTGTACAACGCTCTAAAACTCGTTCAATGTCCACCAAACGATTTTTTAAACCAATAACTTCATCAGATTCCGCTGCTTCACCGGTACCAAAACGCAACGCCGAACGTTGAGTGTTGCTTCCACCAGTCATTGCACCGCTGGTTTCCAATAATTCCCCGTCTAAGGTAACGATGCGGTAGAGTCCTAAATTTTTCCGCGCCTGTTCCAGAGTTGCAAACACCACCGTGTTACCGAAGACGTAGCTGAAGACATCTTTGTAACGGCGATCGCAATCAACTAAATTTACAGCATAGTTTACGAAGCCGCTAGCAAAACGCAGGGTTGCATCTTGAGTAAATTTCGGTGCAGAAATTTTATTTAGCGGTAAAAAAGTCGCCCTCCCAGCACGTTTTTGTTTGAGCAATTCAATACCCGCTGCGGCAATGCTGTCATCTTCCACCACAATATGTCCTAAGCGTCCACCAGCGGAGATTTCCAAAGCTAGCTGATACCGGGGTTCTACTCGTCCTAATTGGACAACTAAGCCGCAAACACCGGGCATTCCTGATTGTAAAATCACCTTACTGGCTTGGGTGCCTTGGACTTCTTGTTGTGCTTGCGCCTGGGCTTCTAATTTATCTAACTGGCGTTGTTTTTCTCGTTGTTCAAAAAGTAACCGTTTTTGGGTTTCTTGCTGAATTTGCAATTCTTGTTCTGTGGCGGAGAGATTTTGAGCTAAATTTTGGATGGGTTCGCTAGAAGCATTAAATTCCGTTTCAACTCGACTACATTCAGCTTGTTTTGCAGCTAATTCGGGTTCATCGCGTTCAATTAGTTGAGTTTGTTCTTGGATGAGTTGCTGTAACTGGTTATTGCGTTCCCTGAGTTGTGCTTGTTCGGTGCGTTGGGGTTCGAGAGTTTGCAGCAAAGTTTCAATTTGACGGTTATACGCCGTTTGTTGCTGCACCCACGCTTCTGAAGCTGAGGCGATTTCGGCGGCGGCTTGGCGGGAGGTTTCTAAAGCTTGTTGGGCTTCATTTCTTTGGTGTTGGGAAGACGCGATGAATCGCGTCTCTACAAGTTGGGTTTCGGCAATTTGTTGGAGGGTATGGTGGTGTTGTTGAATTTCTTGCTGAGTTTGGGCTAGACGCTTGGCAGTTTCTTGGGAAGTTGTTTGTAATTCTGTTTGTTGACGCAATAATTGTTTGCGTTCCGCCTCTTGGGTAGCGAGGGTAGATTGTACCGCCAAAAGTTCCTCTTCTCCCAAAGCCTTGACATGGGCGTTGAGTTCTTCAAGTTCAGCAGTTTTTTGGACGATTTCCGAATTTAAAGTTGTGAGTTCGGTATTGAGTTCAGTAGAATTGCGATCGCCATTTTGAATTTCACCAACCAACTTTTCTTGGTGTGCTTGCAGGGAACGCCATGATAAAACAGCTTCCCAAGATTGCTTGGCGAGAAATTCCGTGCGGAGTTTTTGATACTTCTCAGCCTTAGCACGATCTTGAGAAAGGCGATCGCGTTGTGCAGTTAATTCCGTCTCAATAATCCGACAGCTATCTTCCTTCTCCTTCACCTCATCCAAAGTAGACTTCGCTTGATTAATCTTGCGATCGAACGCCGCCACCCCAGCCAACTCATCAATAATTTCCCGCCTCTCCCGCGCATTCATGGAAATAATACTGGTGACATCCCCCTGCAACACCACGTTGTACCCTTCAGGATAAACCCGCAGATTATTTAATTGCTCATGCAACTCCGTCAGCGTACAACTTACACCATTGATAAAGTAATTCGACGTATAACTCCCCTGATGAGTCACCCGCAACTTCCTAGTGACACTCCACTCTGGCGATTTTAGATTTTGGATTTTGGATTTTAGATTTTCTTCCCCCTCTTCCCCTGCTTCCCCTGCTTCCTCCTCTTCCTCCCTCTGCGCCTCTGCGCCTCTGCGTGACACCTCATCCGACAAATCAAACGTCACCGTCACACTAGCCTCAATCGCAGCCCGTCCCTTAGCCGTTTGAGTATTATTCACCAAATCCGGCAAGCGATCGGCTCGCATTCCCTTAGAACTAGCGAGTCCCAAACAAAACAGCAGCGCATCGAGAATATTTGATTTACCCGAACCATTTGGCCCAGATATGACAGTACACCCCGGCAGCAAAGGGACTGAGGTAGTACCGCCGAAGGATTTGAAGTTGGTAAGTTCCACGCGCTTGATATGCACCATAGGCGCTGGTTAACTAGGCTAATGGCTATTGAAGAACAAGTGTATCAACTAATTCAAGATCCGCAAGAGGGTAGAGGGGAGAATTTAGGATTATCGAACCACACGAGGCAAAAGAGAACGCAGAGGAGGGAGAAGAAAATCTAAAATCCCAAATTGGTAAGATTTTAGTGTGGAGTAGATAAACCATCTGGTAAGTTATGCAACTAGAAGATTACTTTGATTTTCAACGTCCCGATGATATTCGACTCAAAGGTACGAGAGTAGGAATTGAAACCATACTTTATGATTCCATCCACCGCGCTCGAACTCCATAACAAATAATCGCAGAACTATGCCTGTACATTTAGTTGAGCATATTCCCCAAGGGCGTAATATACCAGGTATTTTTATTTTGAATGATAACTTAACTATCGGCCAGATTATTAATCAATTAAGTATAATTTCCCAAGCATCTTTTGATGGCGAATATCAAAACCAAATTGTTAATTTACCACTATCTTAGTATACAACCTTTTTCAGGTAAATTAAGTACACAGGTAGGGGCACAGCCATGTTCCCTACAACCCATCTTCCGCACCCCCAAGTGTCACAAACGGAAATTACTGAGAGAAAAAAGGCAAGCAAGAATAAAAACAGACATATTTAGACAAAAAAGGGATTTGAGCAGCCATGAATCACCACAAATGGCATCAAAATCTATTGTCAATAAGGAGCAATAAGAACTAATGGCAGATAGATTCGGATGAGATAAATAGATGAAGACGTTCAACGCTGAAATCATAAATTAGAATAATGAATTGAAGTAACAAAACTAGATTTTTGGCATAGGAAATTAGAGCTATTAATCAAAGCGGTTAGCTGCTTGTCCGATTTATATTAAATTAATAGAGATAAGAATTATGTGACTAATTGATAGTAACGGAGGCAATCATCTGGTAAGAGATTCAAGATAAAATCCCTATCTGGAGTCCAATTAGAGACGTGTTTTTCATTGTGAAATTCAACTAAATGAATACACTGTAAACGCTGAAATATCCAACGCAAAGTAGGGCAGTCAGTTGCTTTACCCAATTGATTTTTAATAGTTAATTTAGACTCTCTGAGTGCGGCTCTGATTTGACGTTGAGCCAATGTATAGACCAGCAAACATAAACCCATAATCATTCCTAACGACTCTATTCTCTCAGGGCTTTTGAGGAAAATACTATCGGCAAAAAATAATGGGTCTTTAAGAAAACCAAATCCCCTCTCACAGGACTGCTGGGCTTTATATTCACTCAGCATTAAATCCTCACTAAGTTCACTTGACTCTAAAACATTTGTGGCAATAATAAAACGCCCTGCACTCAGAATTTCTGTATTAATTTTATCTTCATTCTTAGATAATGTGGCAGAAATTTGGTAAGATGCGCCTACTTGATTAGCTTTTTTATTAGAGATGATTTCCGTAACTTTACTCTCCTGAATTTGGTGATATTTAAATTGTTTTGATAGTTTTGATAATGCTTTGATAGCATCAGCTTCACAAGCAAATTTATCTGATGATAATTTTTTCAATTCCAGAAGTGCTTTTGATTCTGCTTTAGTTATTTTCTGTGAGAGCTTACGCAGATCCGCAAACCTTCTATCTTGGCTTTGCACTACCAACCATCTTTGGTCTATTCCTGCATAAGTGACTGTTTTTAAAGCAAATTTGTATCCTGGCAAGTTACTGTCAATAAATTCCGATTCTGGTAATGTTGATATCAATAATTGGGCTGATTTTAAACTTAAAGGTACTCGACACAACCAGCGCAATTCTGACATCAATTTCAGATTCGATTCTGTATATAAAGCGCAATCTGCAACTATCAGACTGTTAACTTCTATTTGTTTTTGATACTCAACTGCTATTTGACCAAAGCATGATGAATCTGCTTGATTTACCGATGCTAATTTCAAAAATATTGGTATGTCTCCATCCCCTGAACATATTAGTTCTATGATAAATTGTTTTAAATCTGGTCTGTGGTCACGGGAATAACCGTAGGTGATGGTAATTTCTTTTGGTGATTTTACTGTTAATTCTTCTAGTTCTTGGTTGTTTCCTACTTTTTGATTCTCAAATATTACTTCTGGTAAGCTGGTATTGTATTCACCATGTACGTGCATTGATGATGAATCCAAGTGTGATGATAACAGGGATACTTTAAATTTTCTGACTGCATTTAAGGCAACTTTCAAAAATGTTGTATCTAGTCCTTTTATAAATAGTTTATCCATGACTCTCCCCAGTTTATCATCATTGAGATACTCTGGCTTTACTCCTGGTCCTATTAAATGCTCACAAGCTATTGTTTCAAAATATTGGGGAAACATATATAGTGGCTTTGATACAAATCCTAAGCCGTTGAATATCATGGCTTTGACTACATGACCAGGACTGACTTTTTCTCCTTTTTCCTCTCCTATTAATTCATTTATTGTTTCTACTAATCCTATCGCATCTATGATTCCTGCTACTATCGCTAAATGGTCTATGTTCTGAATTTCAATGTCTTTGGTATTCAAAATCACAACAGTATTCTCCACGACTTCTGTTGCAATTCTCTCATTCATCTTTTTGTTATCAATTAATTTTTTTCACGATGAAGGTTTTCCTTTTTTCTCTCTTCGTCACAAAATTTCCTCTTCTCGCCAATCAAGAGACTTAATACTATTTATTCTCATTTAATCTCTGGAATCTTGAATCCAACTTAGTTTTTATGTACTACTCTGTCAGCTTTTTGTTGATGTGTGACAGTTAGGGTGCGGAAGGTGGGCTACAATGATCTGTACTCACTCCTTTACAATCTGAGAAAGCAAACTGGGGTTTGAGAAAGTCAAAGCTTGTTTTGAGAAAGTCAAAGCTGATTTTACTTGCGGAAAACACCAAAATCAGAAAGCAAACTGGGGTTTGAGAAAGTCAAAGCTGATTTTACTTGCGGAAAACACCAAAATCAGAAAGTCAAATGGCATTTTGAGTAAGTCAAATGGCATTTTGAGTAAGTAATTGCAGATTTTGCTTATTAAATCTAGTCAAAACATGAAGTTTAAATAAAGTTCTTAAAAATATTGCTAATAAATGCTTACTATAGCGGTTCCCATTCAGATGCAGTACAACATCATATCGCAAGGTGTAGGGGCACGGCAGTGCCGTGCCCTTACAGCCCACATTCGGCACCCTAACGGTTAATGCCCTATGGCTTTTTTACAGCTTCAATTTTTGCTTCTACCTTCACCGTTTTCACACCTTGAACTTCCTTAGCCAAGGTTTCAGCTTTTTTGAGTTCTTCTACAGAAGCCGCTGTGCCTTTGAGAATAATTTCAGCCTCTTTGTTTTCAACTTG
Source organism: Desmonostoc muscorum LEGE 12446 (assembly GCF_015207005.2). Taxonomy (GTDB): domain Bacteria; phylum Cyanobacteriota; class Cyanobacteriia; order Cyanobacteriales; family Nostocaceae; genus Nostoc; species Nostoc muscorum. The sequence continues at coordinate 4,509,416 of NZ_JADEXS020000001.1, read as the reverse complement.
TAACTTATTCCCTGGTAAGCCTTGATTCAACTTTTTACTAACTTCAGTTTTTAAATCAATTTCAGCTTTTGTTCCTGCGGTTTTTAGGGAATCGGTTTTAACTTTAGTGTCTGTAGTCAGTGGTGGAACAATGGTTGGTTGTGCTGGAACTTTAAGAATTTTATCAACACTTGGATTTGTTTCGGAAGCCGGTGTTGCTGGTGCTTGAGACGCTTCATTGGTAGTGCTAGGAGTTTCGGAACCAGTTTTAGTAGCGTCTTGGCAACCAACAGCACCAAATACCAGAATGCCACTAACTAGAAATGGAATTAGTTTTTTCATTATTTATCTCCGAATTCAGTACTTGAAGCGATTAATTAAGCTGTGTGTCGTGATGAGGAGCAAATGTTAAAAATTTGTCACCTGTCATTTTTCCTTTGCAAATGACTAATGACTTAATATTTTGCAGCCAGTTTTGACAAAAACCAATTCAATTTTCCGGCGCTGCTAATCAGGATAACTTTGCATACAGCGTGTAGCTCTCTGTCAATTTAACGTAGATGCTGATTAGCTCTTTCAATGGTAGACTATGCCACTCCACAGTGGTGATTCGATGTTATCAGATTTGAGCAAATTTGGCGATGTTTACAACAACCTTGCTTCTGTAACTCCAAATCTCAGCATTTTTGCAATTCTCTGCCAGCAAAATTACCAACAAAATGCTACTTTAAAAAACTATGGCGATTTTGATTTGAATGAGATACATGGTAGGGGCGCATAGCAGTGCTACCCTACGAATTGTCTGTAATCCACGCCCAAAATACCAGGAAATATTAGCCAATGCCCTACCTTACTTCCGCCCGCGAAATTCGCCCCATTGTCGCTGAATATACTCATGCTAAAACGCTGTGGATAGATACAGAAGTAGCTGACTATAAAAGCCGTAATCCCAGGCTGTCGCTGATTCAGGTGTTGGATGATCCTTATGATATGAGTGGCGATCGCGTTTATCTTTTAGATGTCCTAGATCAGCCTGATATTATAGCTGAATTTATTGAAGAAATCATGTTAAATTCTACTATTGAAAAAGTTTTTCATAATGCCAGTTACGATCTAAAACTTCTCGGTAATAAAAAAGCCAAAAATATTACTTGCACTTTAGAAATTGCTAAGAAAATTCCCTATTATCTCTTGCCATTACCAAATTATCAACTCAAAACTTTAGCTACTGCACTTTGTAGTTTTAACAATATCGACAAACAAGAACAACAAAGCGATTGGGGAAAACGTCCCCTCACTGAAGAACAAATAGAGTATGCTTACCTAGATTGTATTTATCTGGCTCAAATCCACTCGAATTTGTTAGAATTACAAACTCAAACTAACCCAGACCCCACAACGGAAGATTTAAGAATACTCAGTGCTAGATACTCGCAACTTGAGCAGCAATGTAAGTTATTAAATTCCGAATTTGAGCATTTACAAGAACGGATTAAAAAAGCTATGCAAGCCCAAAATATATCTGAAACTGCTGATTACAAGCTGAGTAGTTATGAGCGTACCACAATCAAAACTATGTTTACAGAACTCGCAAATTTAGCACAAACCCAAGGTATTAATTTAGATTTTCCCATTACACTAACTCAGAAACTTCAAAAGGATTTGGGGCAAAATCTAGAACAATTGTCTGTAGATATTGATAAAAGCACCGCTTGGCGGTTAAGTGCTAAAACTCAAGATACTGAAACGGAGAATGATTAAGAGACGCGATAAATCCATGATTAAGAGAGACGCGATAAATCGCCGTCTCTACAAAGTTGCAACAAAATTTGTAGGTTAGGTTGAGGAACACGAAACCAACCTACGTCTTAAGAATCCTAGATTGATTCTGAATTTTGTATTCTTCTTCAAGAATATAGCGATTTTCATTTAAATGAGATACACGGTATGGGCACAACATGTTGTGCCCCTACGAATTGTCTGTACTCCACGCAATTGCAAACTGCTATATTCAAATATTCTCAATTTGAAACTCTCGTGGATTTTCCAAAATAAAAATTTTATTTCTTTTAACTAAATCACCCGTACATCTTACAGGTAAGCGTTCTTGATAAGACTTTATTGCCAAAATATAATCATAACCGATAAGTTTAGTTTTGATTTTGCGTAATTTATCAAATACTGTACAAACAATGGTAACTTCACCACTTAATTGATTTGTGTTAGGAGTTGCAAGTTGCGTGACAAAGCCTTGAATTTTGAGATGAGGATAATTTCTAATAAATTCACTTAATATTTCGAGGTAAGAAAAATTTTCTGAGTCTGCTATTGTTTCAATAAGTTCACGAATTCTCGGAAGATAATCACCTAAATCTTTTCTGCTTGGTAGTAAGATTTCAAATTTTCCTTCTTCTGCTTTCTTGTGCCAGATTGTCGCATTATCAAGAAATGGTCGTTTTTCCTGCCAACCGTGAGATTGCAAATACTCTCTGAGTTGTTGTGGTTCTATATTTTTGATAATTTCCGCATCTTGCACTGTAACTTTCATGGTTGTACTCCTTGACCGATACCTTGCATAATTGACTCAAGAGAAGCGACTGTAAATTGATTATTTCTTGGTATGGTGACAGTTACAGTCGATATATTTTGTGTTTCTGGCATGAATCGCAGCGATAACCAATAGCTACAATACCTCATACAAAGTTCTTGTTCTGATTGTTGCACCCACTCGCCTAAGTTATCGGGAAGTAAAACTACAATTAAGATTCTAGGAACGGCAAAGTCAACCATTCGTAAATCATTGTAGTTTTTTAATTTGAGAGGGTAGCGGATAGCGTTATCGTTGAGGACATCCCTTGATGTTGATTTTAGCTGTAATTCCAAGCGAGGCGCACGGATGCGTCCCATAATACCTGTAGCTGCAATTCCCCAGTCTACGCTATCGTCGTCTACGGCTGGCTTGTAGAGAGAATAACCTGCAACACTGGTGATGGCTTGGAGATATGCGTTGCTAAATTGTTCTTTCTGTTGGTTGATGTCCACTAAGAATTGAGTTTATTTTTGATGCCATTTTGAGTTTACATTGCCTTTGCTGCTATTTTATGCACGATCGCAGCGTTAGCAGAGTGATTAAATTGACAAGGGCACAGGGCTTGATGATTTTAAATTTTGGCTGAAAGGATTTGTTTCGCCCAATAGAAACGGCGCATGTAGCTTGCTTCTTTGCAAGAGTAGCGAAATAATTTTTAATCTAAAATGTAAAATCTAAAATTGGCACGGTCAATTAACAAAATTTTTTGAAAGCTGTATCAAAAGTTAGAATAATTATTCTGCTAAAGAATTAAAATCTAGATTTTGGGACTAATTTATTTCAGATGTTCTCAAGAAAGAATGAAGGCGTCAGGCACCAGATTTTTTTGTTGTGACTTCTGACTTCTGAATTCTGAATTCTGAATTCTTTAAGGCAGTTTATCTTAACTTATGATACGGCGTTTATTTAGGCAAAAACTAACAAAGGTAAATAAAGTATTTACCATAGCTATTTTTACTACATTGACAGCAATTAGTATTGTTTCTTGCAGTAGAAATGACAATGTATTGGTGACAGAAGTCGGAGTTAGTCCCCCTACCCGTCGTTCAGCTATCAGAAATAAAGCTGAGGCATTCTATGTTCAGGGAAAAAATCAGCATGTTAACGGCGATTTGCAAGCGGCGATCGCTTCCTATGGTAAAGCAATTAATGAAAATTCCCAATATGTCGCTGCTTACAACGGCCGGGGGTTAGCTTACTTTGATTTGGGAGACAAGGAAAAAGCGATCGCAGATTATAATCAAGCGCTCCGTATCAATCCTAACAATGCCGAAGCCTACAATAACCGAGGAAATGCCCGCGCCTCACTCGGAAATAACCGAGAAGCAATTAAAGATTACACTGAAGCGATTCGCCTGAATCCCAACTATGCCGAAGCTTACAATAACCGGGGTAATGCCCGCGCCTCATTAGGAGAACAAAACAGGGGGCTAGATGATTTTGACCAAGCCATCACCCTTAACCCCAAATATGCCATCGCCTACAATAACCGGGGAAATGCCCGTACTGCCAATGGAGATCCCCAGGGAGCGATCGCAGATTACAATGAAGCGATTCGCCTCAATCCTAACTTTGCCCCTGCCTACAATAATCGAGGAAATGCCCGCGCCAAAAATGGAGACAAGGAGGGCGCACTTAAGGACTTGGAACAAGCAGCAAACATCTTTCAAACTCAAGGTAACAATGATTTATACCAACAAGTGACGAAAAATATCAAAGAACTTGGGCAGTAGGGATTGGGGATTGGGGATTGGGGACTGGGCAAGATGAAGGAGATGAGAACAAGTTGCTGCATTCTTTCCCCTCTGCCCCTCTGCCCCTCTGCCTCTTCCCCATGCCCTATTCTTCAATAATCGGTGTACGCAGATCTTCTACTAGGGCTTGAATTTCTGCTGGCGGTGGTGGTGTTAGGCGAGAAACCACGAGGGTAACTATGAAGTTGATAATCATGCCCAAAGTACCGATTCCTTCTGGGGAAACACCAAAAAACCAGGGTTGTACGCCGCCAAATTTGACGCCGACAATGTAAATGATGGTAAAAATTAATCCCGTCAACATCCCAGCGATCGCACCTTCTGAATTGGTGCGTTTGTCGAAAATCCCCAGGAATATCACTGGAAAGAAGCTAGCAGCAGCTAAACCAAAGGCAAAGGCTACTACCTCACTCACAAATCCCGGCGGATTCACCCCAAAATATCCGGCGAGAACCAGGGAAAAACCCACCATGATGCGTCCAACAAACACCCGTTTTTGTTCTGAGGCTGTGGAATCTACTATGCGGTAGTAGATATCATGGGCGATGGAACTGGAAATTACCAGTAATAAACCCGATGCTGTGGACAACGCAGCAGCCAACCCACCAGCTGCGACTAAACCAATTACCCAAGGAGGAAGGTTAGCGACTTCTGGGGTGGAAAGCACAATGATGTCTCGGTCAATGTTAATTTCATTGGTGTCTTTCTTGGGAGTCAACTGGAAACGCCCATCTTTATTTTTGTCTTCAAAGCTTAGCAATTTCGTTTTTTCCCACTTCGTCGCCCAGTCTAGCTGCTGCACTTCTGTAACGGTTTTATTGTGCAGGGAATCAATCAGGTTATAGCGGGCAAACATGGAGAGGGCGGGAGCGGTTGTATAAAGAATGGCAATAAATAACAGTGCCCAACCAGCGGAAAAACGGGCTGCACGTACACTCGGTACTGTATAGAACCGCACTATAATATGAGGCAAACCAGCTGTACCTACCATCAAGGCGATAGTGGTAAACAGCACATCTATCATGGACTTGTTGACAAATGGCTCAGTATACTGCTTAAATCCCAGGTCAAGCTGGATTTGATTGAGTTTGTCAGCAACATTACTGAAAGTAAATGCTAGTTGGGGAATGGGATTACCTGTGAGAAACCAAGCAATGGCGATCGCTGGAATTAAGTAAGCGACAATCAATACACCGTACTGTGCTACTTGTGTCCAGGTGATGCCTTTCATGCCGCCCAACACTGAGAAAAAGCCGACAATCACCATACCGATGATTACGCCTGTATTAATATCTACTTGGAGGAAGCGGCTAAAAACAATGCCTACGCCCCGCATTTGTCCAGCAACGTAGGTGAGAGAAATGAAAATAGCTGCAACTACAGCCACCAAACGAGCGATATTAGAGTAGTAGCGATCGCCTACGAAATCTGGCACTGTATACTTACCAAATTTCCGCAGGTAGGGAGCCAGCAATAATGCCAGCAATACATAGCCACCAGTCCACCCCATTAAAAAAATAGAACCGTCGTAGCCCAAAAAAGAAATCAGCCCCGCCATTGAAATAAACGAAGCTGCGGACATCCAATCAGCGGCGGTGGCCGCACCATTAGCAATTGAGGGTATCCCCTGACCTGCTATGAAGAAATCTTTAGTATTTTCGACTCGTGATTGCCAACCAATATAAACGTAGGCGACAAACGAAAGTCCAACTATAACAATAGTCCAAATTTCAACTGACACAGTTTTTCCTCACTTCCTGAGATTGTATTCGTCGTTTTGCTTGCTGGGATTATATTTGCGGTCTAGCTTGTCCATTTGGAACGCATAAATGAAAATCAATGCCACAAATGTCAGGATTGATCCTTGCTGCGCCATCCAAAACCCAAAGGGTACGCCAAAAAACCGTATCGCATTCAAAGGTTGAACCAACAAAATACTGAAAACGAGGGAAACCAATGCCCAGACAATTAAAAGATTACGAATTAAAGCAGTATTAGCACGCCAATAAGAACGGCGTTGATCTTCATCCATTGTTGTTTATCGTCACTGCGTTAGTGCATCAAAATAATACCAAGAAGCCGTTATTATGCTGTATAATACTGTATTAATTTTTAAATTATTTAGTAAATAATATTTAACTTTACGTATAGAAATAACTAAGTAAATTGATAAATGAAATCTTCTCTCACCTGTAACATCCGATCAACAAAGAGTTCAGGAGTTAACGCCATGAGTCTGAATTATGACTTCTACACAAAATATTTAAAATTATTTACGTACTAATTACCAGGATACAAACACAAATAAATGCTAGAAAATAGTTTTTCTAGATTATGCCAGCTATTGGTCACAATACAACTAAGTTATTTTTAAATTAAAAATATACCAAAACTTACTGGGGCTTATTACGTAGTTAATTTAATAACATTAATTATCAACAGCTTATGATCGTACAAGTAAATATTACCAAATATTAGTAAATCATGATACAAAAGTTGCGCGTTTAAGATAAATGAAAATTTTGATCGTTAAGGCAACAGAAGTTGATTTTATAGCAACAGCCAAGATGGTTAGGACATTAACAGATGATAAAACCTAGACATAAAAAGACTTTTCACCCAGTCCCCAGTACCCAGTCCCCAGTCCCTTGCTATAACATCGCGTTTGGGTTGGCGATCGCTCATATCAACTAATCGACAGCATTTTAGTTTCGCAAAAATATTTGGTAAAAAATGCGAAAAGCATCAATCTCAGCTTGTAGATCAGTTTATATCTACAAAAGTGAGATGCACCCTTTAACTTAGCCCTCAAAAAGCCCGAATTTCAGCTTCTACCGTACCACTAAACAGAATATATGTTTATTGAAACACTATTCACAGAGCCGATTTATTTTTTCAGAATCATTATAATTGTCATATTTTCCATCACTTTGCATGAACTTGCTCACGGCTGGGCTGCTATGAGTCAGGGAGATAACACTCCACAAAAAACTGGTCATCTCACCCTTAATCCTGTAGTTCACATGGGCAAAGAATCAATCATCTTTCTCTGTCTCATGGGTATAGCCTGGGGACAAATGCCCGTCAACCCTTCTAAATTCCGCTCTCCCAAGCTAGGCAATATTTTGGTATCCGCAGCTGGGCCATTATCAAATCTGACTTTAGGCATTCTATTTATTGCAGTGCTTAAACTTATTGCTAACTTCAGCCTTCCAGGACTCTTCAGTGTCGAATTTCTTTACCTAGCGGCTCGAATCAATTTGATTTTATTTCTGTTTAATCTCTTGCCAATTCCACCACTTGATGGCTTTCATGTCTTCAGTGAAATTTTCCCTAAGTTAAAGGCATTAGAAAATACCCAATTCGGACTCTTTGCAATGATGCTTCTATTTATAATTCCCGAATTTGGGACGGGACTTAGTACCATTGCTGATTTAGTTATCCGCTCAGCACTTGGGGTAGAGTCATTAAGTTTTTAGCCCAATACTTGAAAGCCACAGAACCCCTAATACGGTTCGGTTAAGGTTTTTTGATTAAAATTCTAAATTCCAAAGACGCGATAAATCGCCGTCAAGACAAAAGATTGATTATTGTAGAGACGGCGATTCATCGCGTCTCTTGTCTTAACCGAACAGTATTGACAGAACCCCGATTTCTTTGAGAAGTAGGGGTTCTTGTTATTTACGAATGATTTAGGATAGCCAAGTTTTTGCTGTAATATTCAGTTTTTGCATAGATGCTGATAATACTATCACCAACTGCAAAAAAAGTACCTTGCTGCTCATTTTTAGAAAATTGCAAATTTGGATATTTGGTAGCAGCTTCTTGGGCAGTCATGGCTTTTGCTTGCATTTCTTCTGGCAATACTCCGGTACAACCAATATAAAATACCAAGGGAGAAATCTTGTCTTGGTAAATTTTTTCTGCATATTGCTCTAACTTGGCATTTGCAAGGGTTAATGCAGTAACCATTTCTTCTTTATTGATTTGCTTACCAGCTTGTTTATCCTGCAATAACTGTGCCAAACTATCAGCATCAACTTTCGTGAGAATATCTACAACTACGCCATTTTGCTCAAGCCCAAGAAAATCATCAAAAATTGGTTTCATTAACTCGTCAACTTTTGTAATTTTGGTGCGTGATGACAGTAGCTTCTCCCTAACAGCAAGATTCTCATTAAACGCCATCTCAAAACTCGCCTTGGTGATAATTTCTCCAGTATCTTTATCATAAAGACGATACATTCTGTTGAGAAATTTGTTAGCAGAAGGTAACTTGCTAAAGTTGAGAATATCTTGACTGCCAATATCAATTTTATAGCTCAATCTTGATTCCAGAGTTCCATTAACTAGAGCTTCATGGATATCTGCGTATTCATTAGTTGTTGGGAAGTTGATGTAAATATTCTTGGATAAATAGTGCTTTTTAAATTCATCTACTTGTTCTGGTACAAATACATCTGACTCCTTTTTCAAATGAGCAGAAATAATACTAATAAGTACTTTAATTTCTGCGAGTTGATTGAATAGTCCATCAATGCTGCTGTAATGACTATCAGCAGCTACAAGCGGCAAGTTATCTAGCTGGATGGTATATTCAGCACGAAAGTCAAAATCTTTGGCATCCAACACACCTTTTTCTTTAAGCAAGTCAAAAGCTTTTTTACTACTAATTTTGACTTGTAAGGATTTGACGTTGATTTTGCCGTCACTAACAATGGTGTAATTGTTAAAGCTATTGAGGTCATTGACTAGCAAACCTGCTACTTCAAGAGTGGGGGTTTGGTCTGCTAATTTGGCAAGTTTGACTTTGCGTTTAATCAGCATGTTGATGGTAGCGGTATTGCGATTAAAGTGAAATTCGCCCATACTAACATACTCAGCATTGTCTATATTTTCTGTTTGCAACCAAGGCTGGAGCAGTTCTCCGTTTTCATCTCTCACACCTTTTACACGCTTGATACTTGTTCTTTGATAATGTTCTTGCAGGTGCTTGATGTTGACGATGATATGATTGCAATATTGTGCAAAAATTTCGATTAGTTCTACAATAGTTGTTTTATTAGTTGTCATATTTCCACCTTCTATATAAAGGTCAAGAAGCTGCTGAACCGTGGAAAATTGAAAAGTATGAAAATTTCACGCAGAGACGCAGAGCCGCAGAGAGAAAGATTGAGTTTTCACTCTTTTGTAAAAGAGTTTGGAAATATTTATGGTGGAATTTAGCAATGGCGGGTATCCATATTTATATAGTACACTTGTATTATATAAATGTCAAGTTGGGTAGGTCTAGACCATCGTAGACATTGCCCTGCTTAGGCTCCGGGTTTAAAATAATCGAAGAGGCGATCGCCGGAATCAGCGCGAATCAATGCTACAACTACATCGGGTAAGGCTGCTAAACTGGGGTAAACTAAGTAGCGCGCTTCCCAACGGGGGTGGAACTTCTCTTTGTAGGCGTGTAATCCCTGGAAGTTGTAGAAGCGATTTAAATGCTCGTAAAGATAGTGCAATACTTTTTCTAAACGCCGTGATTCTGGATTATCTCCAACTCCAGCCAAAGCAGAAAGACCGAAATTAAAGCTATCGTAACCATATTCTTTAAAATGCTGGAGCATGGAAATAAATAAAAAGTCCATTATGCCATTTTCAATAGATGCTCGGTGCCGCATCATATCAATAGTTGCTTCGTTGAGTTGATATAGGACTAGTATTTGATTTCTGAAAAAGCTCCGTACATCTGTAAAGTGTCAAAATCAAAGTTAGTGTGTCGGAGAAACCACTCAAACATCCATTTGAGATGAGAGAACGAAGGAATCAAAGCACAGAAACGCCGCACCCAGGTTTTAGCTTGTAACCAAATATCCTCAATTGGATTTTGTGATGGGCAATTAGGAGCGAAGCGAACGCAATGAATTTTCCACTGGTCTGGAGACAAACCTTGGTTTATCTCTCCTAAAAAGTTTTGAACCAGATGTGAACGATGGTAAGAAGCACCATCCCAAAAAAGCAGTAATCGTTGGTTGGGAGACTGGTCTAATAAATAACGTAAATAATCAATTGTATTGTCTGAATTGCCAGCATTGTAAGCTTTAAGAAGCAACTTACCATCGAGATAATCAACCGCCCCGTAGTATGTCTGCTTCTCTCGTTCGTTAACGATGCCAATTGCTATTTCTTGGTCAGTTTTTCCCCAGACATAACCAGTTACGTCTCCCCATAACAGATGGCACTCATCTATTAGTAATACTCTCAGTCTTCCTTCTTCTATCTCCTCTCTATTGCTGTCCAACAATTTTTCAATCTGTTTTTTTTTGCAGCTACAGCCTCAATGTCCGCCTTTGGGTTTAAGCCAGTAGTTTTTTTCCAACTAATTCCCGCCGCGTCAAATAAATCATAATAACTCCGTTTCGATTCGTAGATGACATCATATTCAAAAGCCAATTTGTATTCCAGTTCACCAAGCTCCCAAATCTCCTTAGTTTGCAACCAACTTAATACTTCTTGTTGCTGTTCATCGCTCAGGTAACTCTTTCTGCCTTTATAATTTAAGCGCAATCCGCAAATTCCATATTCCTTATAAGCTTGCTTCCAGCTTGTTATTGAACCAACAGAGACATCTAAAATTGTTTGAATTTCCTCATACTTGTAGCCTTGATAAACCAGTTTCACTGCCAAAGCTTTTCTCACCTCACGGGCATCCGGGCGATTATCTATAAATTCTTGTAGTTCTGCGTTAGCGAAGCTCACCGAAGGTATCGCAGGTTGTAGATGCTGCTCTATCATTGTTCGCTCTTAGACAGATATCTCTCTCCGTATTATCTCGTACACTTTTTCAGAAATCAAATATGATTCCTATACTCTGGGATAATATTAGCAAAAGCACTGATCTGACCTTCGGGACTATGCACCACAACAAGCCCGCACTCTCGCAGATATGCTTCATCATACCAACCTAAAGAAAAGTGTTTTTCTGAACCTTCTACCATCTTTAGCCATTCATCACTCACAGGTTTGAGTAAGTGCAATAAATCATTGTCAATTGGTGGTTGATAAAAGTTAATTCGGTACCCTAATTTTGTTAAACGATTGATTGATGGTCTAAAGTTTTTACCAGCTTTACCTTGTAATGTAAAATTTTTTAAATCAACGATCGCTTCTTCTCCAATCTTGAGTACCTGAAATCCTAACGATTTGTAAAGTTCAACATCATCGGGTAAAGTTTGGTAAAAGGCAGGATACCAATCATTGCGTTGACAAAACTGCCAGAAAGCAACAATTGTCTCCTTGCGGTCTTCAATCGGCCCTATGGGATCTCCTAAGGCGATCGCACCTCGTCCTTTGGGAACATAAGCAATTACACTCTTACCAGCGGGACTGAAATAATAACTTTTATCATTTAAAAGTGTCAAAGCTGCTAAAGAAGAACATCCATATTGCTCGACAATTTCTTTAGCTTTTTGTCGCTCATTTTGAGTTACTAAATTACGCCAAAATACAGGTTGCAACAGCATGAACACCGCATATGTAATAGTAACTGCTGCAATAATATAGATAGAATTAGCAAAAAAATCTCCAAATCGACTCTTTGGTTGCAGTCCCCAATTATCCTCGGTGAAAAACATTGCTAAAGTCTGAAGTACGGCTTCACGCCAATTAAAGTTTTCAGAAAATTTACCGTCTAACAAGTAAAATCCAATAGTTCCGTATGCCAGGGTAAATAATAAAGCTCCGATAAGTACTCGCACTCCTTGTGCAATGGAAGGACGGTCTGATTGCGCTGTAAAAATATGGCGCATCAGAATTAATTGCATTAGCAAAACTCCAGATAATAGACTTTCTTCATAGTCGAATCCCTTCAGCAAGTGGCTAAAAATGGAAATTACTAATAAACCAATAGTAAGTAACCAAGCTATTTTTTTTCGGCGTAAGAAATTAGTAGCAAGCGTGAGTAAAACAAACCCAGTTAGCGCTGCAAAAACATGACCGCTAGCACGAATTTCAAATGGTAAAAATTCCTTTAACCATTGATTTCGCCCGTATAAGTTAGGTGTCACCGCTGATAATAAATTTACTACCCCGACTAAACCTGTAAGGAACGCTGCACTCCAAAGTCCAATTTGAGTTTTTAAATTATTTGTCATTTTTTATCATTTGTGATTGGTCATTGGTTATTGGTCATTAATTTTGGTGTTATGGGGTGTTTGAAAAGTCATGATGGATGTATCAAATATTTTTTACCCCTCCCTAACCCTCCCCTTGTAAAGGGGAGGGAACCGGATTTTTCTTGTTTCCCCCCTTTACAAGGGGGGATTAAGGGGGGTAACAACGCAATTAAAATCACAGCCAATCTCTTTTCAAAGAACCTCTTAAAACTCCTAACTCTTAACTCCTAACTTTTGAAACTGTTCTCCTACATAGGAGAGGGAATCTTTGAGATGTTTGTGGAAGTAGTTCCAGCCGATATTGGCACCAGATAAACCATGACCGCCAGGAAAAGCATAAAATACATGAACAATGCCTAACTTATTTAAGGTTTCGTTGAAGGCTTTGGTGGAAGCTAGTAAATTAATATCGTTCAGACCTGCATCTAGGTAAACACGCAATTGCTTTCTATCTTCAGGTGATAGCTGTTGCACAATTTGTTGAGGACTATTTTGTGAACCGCTGCTATCAGTAAAGTAACCGCTATGGCTAAACAGAATATGGAAGTTGTTGAGATAGCGTAACCCGATATTAAAAGCTCCCCATCCCCCAGAAGATAGACCTCCCAGCGCCCAAAATTCTGGTTGTTGTAAAGTGCGGTAGCGTGACTTGACAACCTGCACTAATTCCGAACCAATTAAAGTCCCGACTTTGCCATTCGGCCCATCAAAATAATCAGGATCGTACAAAGGACTAGAACCGCGATTATCATTACCATCAGGTGTAATTACAATGGATGGCGGTAATTTTTTATTTTGATAAAGTTCATGCAACACATCTAAAACTGCATATTTATCAGCAAAAGCGCGAGCATTATCATGTCCTCCATGTAATAAGAATATTACGGGGTAGCGCTTTTGCTGGTTTTTGTTATAGTCAGGAGGTAAAATCACGCCATAGTTGCGGATTGCACCCATCGCTTGGGAGTTGAAGCTTGCTAATTGAAACTTTAGCCCAGTATTTACTTGTTTTTGGGGTGGGTCTAGTTGTGGCGCACCTAAGATAAATACATAATAATAACCAGCGGTGGTGAGGAGTGCGATCGCTCCTACTAAACTCATTAAAAATTTATAAATCTTCATATAGTCTTTTAATAAATATGATGATTTGTCATCATATTTAAGCTTTGATTATCGGCTTTATGTGCTATCTCTGCTAATTTGAATTGTTCTCCGACAAATGTCAAAGAATCGGCTAAATGTTCCCGCCAATATTGCCAAGTATGACTGCCGATAAACTGACGAAATATATAATAAATTTTTAGTTTGTTGAGTACTTTAGTAAATTTTTCGGCTTCCTCGATTCCTTCAATATCTGATCTACCAGAATCGAGGTAGATTCTCAACCGTTTTTGGGCTTGTAGGGGAATAGTTTTAATATAAATTATTGGGCTATTTGTTGGCCCGCTTTTATCTTGAAAATAACCACTATGACTAAATAAAATTGAAAAACGATCCAAATTGTGTAATCCCACATTAACTGCACCCCAGCCGCCAGAAGATAAACCACCTATTGCCCAAAAATCTGGATTTTTTAGTGTACGATAACGGCTTTGTACAACTTTTACTAATTCATCCCCCACGGCTGTGGAGACATTACCGTTAGGACCATCGATATATTCAGGGTCGCGGTAAGGACTAGAGCCGCGTTTATCATTCCCATCTGGTGTAATAATGATGCTGGGCGGCAACTTACCTGTAATATAAAGTTGTTTGAGAGTTTTGAGAGCTTGTCCCTTATCTTGACTAAACCAAGCAGTGGGATCGCCATAGCCACCGTGAAGAAGAAAGATTACAGGATAGCTTCCTTTTGGGTTTTGCTCATAACCGGGGGGTAAAGAAACGCCGTAGGTACGACTTGCACCCATAACTTGACTATTGTAAGTTTCAATCTTATAGCTGAGGGTAGTAGCTAAGTCGCTAGCATTAAGCTGGGATGGAAGAGGGGAAGGTGTTGTTTGTAAGTCCTGCTGTTGCGGTGGTTTTGCGACGACACTTTGGGAGAAATGACAGCCAACTAGGGTGAATACTGAAATTAGCAAGAAAATTTTCGATTTTTTGTAGTTCATCTTTAAAGGGCATTGGTCAGTTGATGCTAGCAACCAAAAGTTTACGCAAGTAATTTGTCAATGCTGTGTCAAGACGATGGAAACTTTACGACTGGTTGTAAATTAAAAATTAATACAGTTCAGATAAACCCAAAACCCTCATGTAGAGACGCGATAAATCGCGTCTGATTTATCGCGTCTTCTCTAGACCAATTATCTACACAAATAACCCTTAACCGAACCGTATTGAGTTAAAAATCGAGAGTTAGGATAAGTTTCTTTAGGATGCTTAAAAAGCTGCGACTTAATTTCAGTTCTTTTTTTGGCTTGTTGCTGCTGGCGCTTTCTTTGTGGGCGATCGCTCACGAATTGCATGAGTATAATTATCGTGATATCCTCAACTCTCTAGCAGCAATTCCCAAAAGTCGCTTAAGCTGGGCAATTTGGCTGACAGCTTTGGGATATTTAGTGATGATTGGCTATGATATTTTGGGTTTTAACTACATTAATCGTTCCCTAAGCTGGAACAAGATAGCTTTCACTAACTTTATTAGCTCTACATTTAGCAATACGATAGGTTTTGCCTTGCTGACTGGGAGTGCTATCCGTTATCGATTTTATGCTAATTGGGGAGTGTCAGCAGTGGCGATCGCTCAAGTTATTGCTTTTGCTAATTTCACCTTTTGGCTAGGAATGTTCGCCACTGCTGGATTAATATTTATTACCAACCCTTTGACAATTCCCCCACAATTACATTTGCCTTTTACAACAGTACGTCCCATCGGTGTAATTTTTCTGTTGTTGATTGCTATATATGTGTTGGGAAGTATTTTAATTAAACAGCCATTAATTATTCGTCAGCAAGAATTTCGCTTTCCTTCCTTACCAATATCCTTAGCTCAAATTACCATTTCTAGCCTTGATTGGATTCTGGCTGCTGCGGTTCTTTTTGCGATACTTCCTAATAATACACCTTTGTCTTATCTCGACTTTTTAGGAATTTATTTACTAGCGATGTTTGCAGGTGTAGTTAGTAATGTTCCTGGCGGTTTGGGTGTCTTTGAAACTGTGGTGTTGCTGTTTCTCTCATCAAAAATTTCGGCGGCGGCAGTTTTGGGTTCACTGTTAGCTTATCGCGGGATATACTACTTTTTACCTTTGTTGATTGCAGCAGCTTTGCTGGGAATTTATGAAATTAAATTTAGAGCCGGGAATCTGAAAAACTCTAAAAATTAATGTGAGATAAGATTTCTGACAGGACTTACGCAAAATCATGAAAAAACGAACCGCAAAGGACGCAAAGGACACAAAGAAATAAGAGTTTCAGAGAGTTTTTGCGTAAGTCCTATCTGAGTATAGATTGTTGTGCCCCTACAATTATCTGTACCTCACTTTGGCATAGCCTCTCGTAGAGAAGTTGTAATTTGCTGTATGTCAATTAAGTAAAATCGAGAACTGTTGTTAATTTAATATACGGTATCGTTCAGCAATATCTTCACAAACTGCGGTGTAAAATCATAAGTTTTGCTGAGGCGATCGCCAATTTAATTTCATCAAAATAGTGGCAGTTAGTTACAAATTTTGATTGAGATTTATATAAATCATCATCAAAATTAAATTTTACTGATTGAGGAGATAAAAATGAAAAACAAACTATTGTTTGGTGCCATCTTTATGGCTACTTGGGTAGGAGCATTAATCCCCAGTGCTTTTGCTGCTTCACCCTGTTCTGTGGGACAAAAAGCAGAGGTTCTTTGGAAAGGTACATGGTATCCAGCAACAGTATTAGATGTTGATGATAGCAAGTGTTATATTACCTACGAAGGTTATGATAGTTCTTGGGATGAGTGGGTTGGAACTTCACGTTTTCGGGCATCGTTTGAAGTTGGTGATGCAGTGAGAATTCTCTGGAAAGGGAAATGGTATCAAGGGCGAATTTTAGATGTTAGTGAGAATCTTTATAAAATTACTTACGATGGTTATGATAGCTCTTGGGATGAGTGGGTTGAACCTTCCAGGGTAAGTAGATAGGAAATATTTTACTTTTATTAAGTTGGGAGGGACGATTTCACCTGTGGAAGTCGTCCCTTAAATTGTTTATAATTTCTTCTGTTATTTGTTCTTTATTATCTGTTTAGAGACTGTTAGACTGAGAACCATAAGTAAAATTTCGTATGTTTTGGCGAATTTATGGAGCCAGTATCACTGACAGCAGCTGCGATCGCAACCTTAGTCATCACCAAGGCTTTTGAAAAAACTGGTGAAATCATCGGCGAAAAGGCTTGGGACGAAGGCGAAGTGCGATTCGTTGCTTAGTGAATCACGGTAGTCAGTCCGCACATAACTAAGCCAGCCCGACAGCAGATTACTGTCACTAAAGGCTGAACTCTCGGTCAGATGCAAGTGTAAGCCTTGCCATTCAGACTCAGAATTGACTCCTTATCTGCCCACACCGAACAAGCTCGGTTCTTGTAGAGTGAAGCTGGGAACAGGGCGCAATCAGACGACCGTTGCGGGTTGACACTGGCGCTAATAGGGAGTTCCTATGATGAAACAGAGCCTCAAAAAGTGACCCATCGTAGAGCAGGGCGCAACACTAAAATCCCTGACTTCGTTGGAGCCAATTCCCGCCGTAATATCGCCAATAACGGCAAGAGTCTAGGGAATCCAACGGTCAAATTGGCTACATCTAACGGAACAATCAATCTCTCCGAGGGAACGAATAAAAACGATTTGTGAGTCCTGGGGCTTTCGTTCCCCAAGTAGGCTAGACGAGAAGCGGAACTCTCACAATTCGGGTAGGACAGACCGTAATTGGTCTGAGGTGTTCAGAAAATACAAACTCTAGAAGAGAAAATGATTAGACACAGTAGACATACTAGTGAATCTTGGAAAGCCTTACCGTGGAAGAAATTCCGCCGAAATCTTTTCCGCCTTCAAAAGCGCGTATTTAAAGCGGTTCAAGTTGGAGACAAACGGAAAGCTAGGTTTCTCCAAAAGCTTATTTTTAAATCCACCTCGGCTCGATTTCTTGCAATTAGACTTGTATCTCAGCTAAACGCTGGTAAAAAAACGGCGGGTATTGATGGTAAGAAATCCCTGTCATTTGAGGAACGCTTCAACCTTGAAGAATTACTGAAAATGAATAGTGGAAATTGGAAGCATCAAGGACTAAGGGAAATCCCCATCCCCAAAAAGGACGGGACTACCAGAATGCTTAAAATACCAACCATAGCGGATAGAGCTTGGCAATGCCTTGCAAAATATGCACTAGAACCAGCACACGAAGCCACTTTCCACGCCAGGAGCTACGGGTTCAGAACAGGGCGCTCTGCTCACGATGCACAACGGTACATCTACAATAACCTACGCTCTTCCTGCAATGGAACAGAGAAACGAGTTATAGAACTCGATATCGAAAAATGCTTCGATAGGATTAACCACTCAGCAATAATGGACGAACTCATCGCCCCCAAAGGCTTAAAACTCGGAATATACCGATGCCTCAAGGCAGGAGTAAACCCAGAATTCCCCGAACAGGGTACACCTCAAGGGGGAGTAGTCAGCCCACTATTAGCAAACATCGCACTCAACGGGGTTGAAAGTATCCACAGATACAGAGCCAACGGGCAAATCAACGAGCCATCAATCCGATACGCGGATGACATGGTTATTATACTCCGACCCGAAGATAATGCGATAGAGATACTTGAGAAAATCAGCGAGTTCCTCCGCAAACGCGGAATGAATGTAAGCCAAAAGAAAACCAAAGTTACCGCCGCGACAGATGGGTTTGATTTCCTCGGCTGGCACTTTAAAGTCCAGAAAAACGGAAAGTTTAGAAGCATTCCCTCAGTGGACAACTTCAAAGCATTCCGTAAGAAAGTAAAACACATCGTCAACAACTCGAATTATGGTGCTACCACAAAGGCTGAGAAATTAGCCCCGGTAGTAAGAGGTTGGAGAAATTACCATAAGTTCTGCAAGATGGACGGGTCTAGAAACTCGTTATACCACATCAAAAAAAGAGCTTATACGGTATTCAACAAGGAAGCCAAGAAAAATCGCTACGCTAGCAAGAAATTACTAGACAAAGCATTCCCAGCAGTTTCCTACTCCGAAAGTAGCCACGTCATGGTTAAAGGAACAAAATCCCCCTATGACGGAGATACAGCCTACTGGAGCGAACGCAAAAGTAAGCTCTATGACGGCGAAACTTCTTTTGCTCTTAAGAAGCAAAACCATAGATGTGCCTCTTGCGGCTTAAAGTTCATCGATGAGGAACGGATTCATCTGCATCACATCGACGAAAATCACGCCAACTGGAAGAAAAATAATCTGGAAGCAATTCACGAGAGTTGCCACGATTACAAGCACATGAGCAAAAGCGAAAGCTGAGAAGCTGAGAACATCGGGAGCCGTGTACACGGAAACGGGTACGCACGGATCTAACTGAGAGGTGCGGGGAATAATATCCCCCATCGACTCAACCAAGTTATTCTTACTCCTGAAGCGCAAACAACCCAATACAGCAAGTGCCATTGAACTAGCTCAAACACAACCTCTAGATTATGGTCAAGCGCATCTAATCGAACAAGTAGAGGAAGCGGCAAACAAAGACCTGGAAATTGCTCAAGCTGTCGAGACGGTGGCGGATGCTGTGAAATCTCAACCCGCTATTATCCAGAATTTTACGAACACAGTTGATAAAAATTATGGCGGGAATGTCGGGAATGTTTCTAATGACAACCGAACCCAAAATTTTAACTTTTGACTACAGCCGCCTGAAGGGGAACGGGTAAAGTCAAATCCTTTTACTGAAATACCGCAAAATTTGCCCCTGAGTGGGGTGGTGGAATTTGTCGGGCGTGAAGAAGAATTGCAAAATCTCCACCAACTTTTGCAGGATTATAAACAAGTAGCCATTGCTGCGATCGCCGGCATGGGTGGAGTAGGTAAAACAGAACTCGCTTTGCAATATGCCATCCAACGCCGCGAAACATACAACGGTGGGCTTTGCTGGTTGCTACCAAAAACTGGGGATATAGGCATTCAAGTTGTGCAGTTTGCCAGAACGCAGCTTGACTTAAACCCGCCAGAGGATTTAACAGAAGATTTTAACCAAAAATTACTCGCCCAAGTGCAATATTGCTGGCGGCGTTGGCGTGGTGGTGATGTGTTGCTAGTGTTGGATGATGTCAGCGACTACGAGGAAGTTAAGCCTTACTTACAGTCCCTACCTTCTCGGTTTAAAGTGCTGATGACTACGCGCCAGAAGTTGGGACGCATCGCACAGTTATCTTTGGATGTGCTGCAACCAGAGGAGGCGCTGGAGTTATTCAAGTCTTTACTCAAAGAAACACCAGGGCGAATTGAAAAAGAATTAGCTGTAGCAAATCATTTGTGTGAGTGGCTAGGATATTTACCTTTGGGTGTGGAATTAGTGGGGCGCTATCTGGCACGGAAACAGGATTTATCTGTAGCTGAGATGTTGCGGCGGTTGGAGAACAAGCGATTAGATGAGCGTTCTCTTTCTAAATCTAAGTCGGAAGCCGACATGACAGCACAACGAGGTGTGTTAGCCGCCTTTGAGTTGAGTTGGCAAGAATTAGAAGACGACGATAAACAATTGGGTTGTTTATTGAGTTTATTTGCAGCCGCACCTATACCTTGGAAGTTGGTGGAACAATGTTTACCAGATGAAGATGCCCAAGATTTAGAAGACATTAGAGACGATAGCTTGCTGAATTTGCATTTACTCCAGCGCAAAGGTGAGGGAGTTTATCAACTGCATCCACTGTTGCGGGAATTTTTCCAATATCAGTGTACAGGTTTAGAACAGGTAGAAGAATTTAAGCGATCGCTTTGTCGGGTAATGGTAGCAGTTGCAAAAGAGATCCCTTACACCCCTACGCTTAAGCAAATTACCGATGCCACCCCCGCTATACCTCATATAGCTGAAGTAGCGAACAATCTCATTCAATACCTCAGCGATGATGATTTAACTCTGCCTTTCATCGGTAACGCTTGGTTTTATAGTGGTCAAGGATTATATGGACAGGCTGTTCCTTGGTGTGAGCAGTGTCTAGAAGTTACTAAAAAGCGCCTGGGCGAAGAGCATCTTCATGTTGCCACCAGCCTCCACAACTTGGGGGGACTCTACTTTTCTCAAGGTCGATGCAATGAAGTGGAATCTTTATATCTCCAAGCTTTAGCAATAAGGCGACGTCTGCTGGGAGAAGAAAATCTTGATGTTGCCCAAAGTCTTAACAACCTAGCATTATTTTACTCTTTTCAAGGTCGATCCAATGAAGTGGAATCTTTATATCTCCAAGCTTTAGCAATAAGGCGACGTCTGCTGGGAGAAGAAAATCTTGATGTTGCTCAAACTCTTAACAACCTAGCATTATTTTACTCTTTTAAAGATCGACATAACAAAGCCGAACCTTTATACCAGCAAGCTTTAGCAATAAGGCGACGTCTGCTGGGAGAAGAAAATCTTGATGTTGCTCAAAGTCTCAATAACTTGGCGTTATGCTACAAATCCCAAAAAAAATACAGTGACGCTGAACCTCTGTATGAGAAAGCTTTGGCACTACAACAATGCCTGCTGGGTGATGAACATCATACTGTTGCTACTACCATCAATAACTTGGCCGGACTCTACGAATCCCAGAATAAATACAGCGAAGCCGAATCCTGGTATAAACAAGCTTTAGAAATACAGCGATGCCGACTGGGTGAGGAACATCCTAATGTTGCACTCATTCTTAACAATCTGGCGGCATTTTATAACTCCCAAGGCAAATACAGCAAAGCTGAAGACCTGTTAAAGCAAGCTTTGGATATTTATGAGCGATGTCTAGGAGTTAATCATCTCCGTACTGTTACTTGTCGTGAAGATTTAGCATATATTCGCGATCGCCTTTCCCAAAATCCAGAATAAGCTAGTTTTGTGCAAAGCGTACCGCGATCAAACTGAAAAGTGCGATCGCTTAAACTCGGCCTTTCGTGTTCCGAACTCGGCTTTTCATGTTCTGAATGAGAACGTTCCTGTTCCAAGTGAGAATGTTCCTGTTCCAAACGAGAACGTTCCTGTTCCAAGTGAGAATGTTCTTGTTTCAAACGAGAATGTTCCTGTTTCAAACGAGAACGTTTTAGTTCCGAGCTAGTAGTTCCTTGTTCTGAGGTGGAATGATGGTATTGTAAAAGCGATCGCTCACCTAAATTTCATGACAGCTATTTTCAGGTAAATAGACCACGCGGTAGGGGCACAGCAATGCTGTGCCCCTACGACAGATGTGGTTCAAATACATGAAAACTGCTGTTAACTAGATCAACAGCGATGCCTGCGGCGGGCTACGCCTACGCTTCTCGGTAAATCTTAAAGGCTGTTCAGGTCAATGCTCAATTACTGCTAGAGCTTGTCCCAGCTTTAACCCAAGTAAAATCCAGTCTTCCAGGGTTGAGCGTAATTCATCTTCACACCCGCGCAAAGTCGATGCAAAAGCTATCACTCCTTTGCAAACAGGAATTCTACCTGTAAATGTACCATCTTCTAACTTGTCATAAATTGCCTGGGCGATCGCTCTTATGTCGTTGTGAATGATAGAGAGCGATGTCTACGAAAAGCTCGCCTACGCCCAGCATAAAATTAGCTACGATAAATTATATAATTATCTTCGCAATCACGGAAATGTTAATTACATACACTGCAAGATATACAAAAACTGATAGCGGATATATGGGACAACTCATTGAATGGCAAGAAGTTATCACTGAGGGAGAAACAATAGAAGAATGCAGGGCTATGTTACAAGACGCAACCAAAGAAATGATTCTTGCCTATCGTCAACAAAATAAGGAAATTCCCACAGGTGGTTCTTTGCTAGAACAAATTCCTATAGAGGTTTGAGTGTGTCAGTCAAACGAAAAGAGTTAATTAAATATTTAGAAGCAAATGGCTTTTATTTATTAAGAGAAGTATGAAATCATTCCATTTATACTAATCACTTGAGCCTTCTTGAATTGCCGCTTCCATTTCTTCTAAAGTTGCGCTTTTCATCCCCGGACGGTGTAAAATTCCCGATAAACTTTGGATAGGGACATTCAGGGGAATTAGTTTGACTGTTCCATTTTCATCAATGACAAAATCAACCTTACTACCTGTATCAAGGTTAAGATAATCCCTAATTTCTTTAGGAATAGTTACTTGTCCTTTGGTGGTGATGGTCGCACTAGCCATTATCCACGTTCCTTACATAAGTTCCTTACTTGATTATAAAGTATACTTGCCATCAATAAATATTGCTCAAACCTTGAAGTGTCAAATATGATAGCCTCCCCCCAACAAAACTACCTTACCCCTGAAGAGTACCTCCAACTAGAGGAACAAAACCCTGTCAAACATGAATACATCGACGGCTACATCTATGCAATGGCTGGGGCGCTTGACCCACATGTTACCATTGCTCTTAACCTTGCATCTCTCCTCCGTAATCATGTACGCGGTTCTGGTTGTCGTGTTTACATCGCCGACATGAAAGCCCGAATTGAATCTCTGAATCGCTTTTATTATCCTGATGTCATGGTTACTTGCGATGGACGAGACCAAGAAACACCAGCTTATAAAAGATTTCCTTGTTTAATTATCGAAGTTTTATCTAATTCTACCGAAGCCTTTGACCGGGGAGACAAGTTCGCTGATTATCAAACACTCGAAAGTCTGCAAGAGTATGTTTTAATTAATACAAAACGTCAGCGAGTCGAGTGTTTTCGCCGCAACGATGAGGGACTGTGGGTTTTGCAATCCTACACAGCAGAAGATAAATCATTTCGACTCAACAGCGTGGATTTTCAGGAAACAATGGCAGCACTTTACGAAGATGTCGTTTTTGAATAATCAACTTCTGCTCTAAATACTTGTAAACTAAATATCTATTAATACCTTCAACGCTTCCTAACCCGGCGGGGGCATTGAGCAAAACAGACACAATTGATTGACTAAAAGTTATGGCGCTCATAGTTCAAAAATACGGTGGTACATCTGTCGGTTCAGTCGAACGCATTCAAGCTGTTTCAGTGCGCGTCTGCAAAACTGTAAAAGCTGGAAACTCAGTGGTTGTAGTGGTTTCGGCAATGGGCAAAACTACCGATGGACTCGTCAAACTAGCTAATGAGATTTCGCCAAATCCTAGCCGCCGGGAAATGGATATGCTGCTTTCCACTGGCGAACAAGTCACCATTGCCTTACTCAGTATGGCGTTGCAGGAACTTGGACAACCAGCAATTTCTATGACTGGCGCTCAGGTAGGAATTGTTACCGAAGCCGAACACAGCCGCGCTCGGATTTTGCATATCGAAACTACTCGCCTAACTCGCCAAGTGAAAGCAGGGAAAGTAGTTGTAGTAGCAGGTTTTCAAGGCATATCCAGCGCCGAAGAATTAGAAATTACAACTTTGGGGCGTGGTGGTTCTGACACTTCGGCAGTGGCACTGGCAGCAGCATTAGGAGCCAATTTCTGTGAAATTTATACAGATGTTCCAGGGATTTTAACTACAGACCCCCGCTTAGTTCCCGAAGCTCAGTTGATGGATGCCATCAGCTGCAATGAAATGCTAGAACTAGCTAGCTTGGGGGCAAAAGTGTTGCATCCGCGAGCTGTGGAAATTGCTCGTAACTACGGTGTTCCCCTTGTAGTCAGATCTAGCTGGACAGATGACCCAGGTACTTGGGTGACATCAGCTAAACCCCAAGGGCGATCGCTCATCAATCTAGAAATTGCCCGTCCAGTAGATCATGTAGAATTTGACACCAACCAAGCAAAGGTCGCTTTGTTGCGCGTACCCGATAAACCAGGCGTAGCAGCAAGGTTATTTGGCGAAATTTCCCGCCAAAAAGTAGATGTAGATTTGATTATTCAGTCAATTCACGAAGGTAATAGTAATGACATTGCCTTTACCGTGACCACACCGATTTTAAAACGAGCCGAAGCAGTAGCAGCAGCGATCGCCCCAGCCCTCAGGAATGCATCCAACCCCAAATCTGAGGAAGCTGAGGTAATGGTAGAACGTAACATTGCCAAAGTCAGCATTGCAGGCGCAGGTATGATTGGGCGTCCCGGTGTAGCTGCCAAGATGTTCGCCACCTTAGCCGAAGCTAACGTGAATATTCAAATGATTTCCACCAGCGAAGTCAAAGTAAGTTGTGTAGTCGATGCCGCCGAATGCGATCGCGCCGTTACTGCACTTCGTAGCGCCTTTGAAATCGAAGCAGGGGAGCAAGGGAGCAGGGGAGCAGAGGAGAGTTCATCCCCTCTGCCCCTTTACCCCTCTGCCCCTCTGCCCAGTTTTCCTCCCGTTCGCGGCGTCGCCCTGGACTTAAACCAAGCACGTCTTGCTATTCGCCAATTACCAGACCGTCCAGGGATGGCAGCAAAGTTGTTTGGATTATTAGCGCAACACAACGTCAGCGTTGATATGATTATTCAATCTCAGCGCTGTCGGGTAATTGATGGTGTTCCCCGACGGGATATTGCCTTTACAGTGTCCCAGATAGATGGGGAAAATGCAAAAGAACTGCTCACCCAAGTAGCAGCAGAATTAGGATGGGGTGAAGTTGTTTTAGATAGTGCGATCGCTAAAGTGAGTATTGTCGGTACAGGTATGGTTGGACAACCAGGCGTTGCCGCTAAAATGTTTGAAGCGTTAGCCCAACAACAAATCAATATTCAAATGATTGCCACTTCAGAAATCAAAATTAGCTGTGTTGTGGCACAAGACCAAGGTGTTAAAGCTTTACAAGCTATTCACAAAGCCTTTGATCTGGCTGGTAGTGAGAAATTTGTTGTCCCGGCGTAATCAATCCCAAGTCTTCAAAATTCAGAATCCAAAATTGGGAAGTAAATAGACCATACTGTAAGGGCACAGCAATGCTGTGCCCTTACGAAAGATAAAGATAGAAGGCATCTAACGTTTTGGATACCTCACTCACTACTTTTCAAACAACCTCTAATACTATTGGCATTGCACAACAGTGGGATGAATTGGCAAGCTGTTCTTGAGTTAGTTGCTAAATCATTCCGCTTTTTTTACAACGCCTATTTATTTTTGGGATGACATTTTTCTATCATGGCTATTATTTCCGAAATTTCGCGATCGCCACGCCAAACTAAATCAAGCTTTTTGAGTTGTTCAAGGCTGATACCACCGTCTTCGTCAGTAATTTGATGATATTCTGTATCTCCCATTGCTGCTAATAAATCTTGAAAAATGATCAGTTCATCAAACTGAGGATTTTCCTCTGGATCGTTGAGGATTAACATTGCTCTTTCTTCAGGTAATCCTTGGAGAATACTGACAATAAATCGTGTGGGAAAGTCCGCATCCTGAAGTTGAGGATAACGCGACACTAACCCCGCCACTAGCACTCCCAGATAAGCTGCTGCTTGAGAATTACTGAATACTTGCATCTGTTGGATGGCAATTTCAGTCAAATTGCTAAAAAATGCACGCCCCAACTGCTGTTCAATAGCAATAACTCGATCTTCGACTAACAAGGGTTCTAACCGTGCTTCAAATAAAGCCTGACGTTCCTGTGGTACTTGGCACAGTAAAATTTGCTTGGCGCGATCGCCTATAATAAGTCTGCCATCACACCCAAAGCTAAAGTCTTTGCCCGGTTCTAAACCTTCTCTTAAAAGGATTTGAAAAACGTTACTTTGGGCTTTTTCCTGCATCTGTTCATATTGCCCTTGCCCAAAAAAAATTCGACAAAACCAACGGTGGCTGTCAGAGTCGCATTCTAGCATTACCTCGTTAGCAATCAAGTTAGTTAACTTTTCAGCTCCCAAAACTTTTTGCCAGTGTACAATCAGGTTACTAACAGCAGCTATGTCACGATGACTCACCGCCTCAAGCAATTGACGCTTTACAGTAGCTACCCGATCTTTATTTTGACCAAATCTGTTGATTTTCAATCTTTTAGATGGAGTTATGATATTTCAATTCGCTATTTAAGCTAAGTTGCCACAATCAAACTAAGTAAAGAAAAATGAACTAAACTAAAACCCTCTTCCCTCCTGCTTCCTAGCTTTTGCCTGAACTCAACGATAATCTATGCCGACCTACTTATTACCCCATTTGGAGATCGGATGTCATTAGTGTGAATGCTGAAAAATAACCATTAAAGTAACCTCTTTATATATTTGCTTATTGTTCATGGTTGAGTTTAATGTAAAAATGTTACTAAAATCTGGTGATATACAACAGTAAATTATCTTCAAATTTTTTATGATGTAGAAAAAGAAAATTAGCAATATGGATTATTAGCGCAATATACAGAATTTTACATGCCATTTCGCCATTAAAATTTTCCTTTGAAAAAATTTTTTGATTTTAAAATAACCAGTAAGAACACTGACTGTGTAACTAGTGGCTGGGAATAAACAAAATTATATTACGAAACGTCAACAGGCTCAAAACCCTTACCAATGAACGATGAAAAATGACAAAGCGTAAAGTCTATTGTGTGCCTTGGGCGTCTCGTAGAGAGGTTTACGACCATCAGAATTTTGTCAGAGATGACAGCCCCCGCCAGTTAGCTTTAATTGCGCCGATTTCCTTAATCAAATAATTAAATATAAGATTATATTTGTATTGATGAGCAGTCATTTTGGCAACAGACGCTACCAAATACTAAAAGTTCTGAAAGATGGGGAAAAGGCGAAAACCTATCTAGTAGAAGATGCTAATCTTCCTGACAGCAAATTTATAGTTAAGCAGTTACATTATCCTAATAGCAATACTCAAATTTTAAGAATTTTATACAGCTTGTTTACCACCAAGGCAGCAACTTTACAAAAGCTAGCCCAGGAACACGACCAAATCCAAAAGCTGATTGATTGTTTTGAAGAAAATGAAGAATTTTATATTATCGAAGAATTTATTCCTGGGTTACCTTTAACTGATGAAATTTTACCAGGACAACCTCTGAGGGAAGACCAAGTAATTAGTCTTTTATCAGAAATATTAGAAATTTTGGTATTTATACATAGTGATGGTGTGATTCATCGAAATATTAAACCAGCAAATATTATTCGCCGAGAATCAGATCAAAAGTTTGTTTTAGTTGACTTTAGCACTGTCAATGAAGCCATCAATACTACCGTTGAAAATATTGAATATATGCCCGTAGAACAGATTAACGGCACCCTGAAATATAACAGTGATATCTATGCTTTAGGTTTAGTTGCCATCGCCGCACTTCTTGGTTTACCAAAAAACGAAATATCTAATCTGCGGACTCAGAAAAATCGGCTAACAGGTGAAATTATTTGGCAAAATAAAAATTTAAAGATTAACACTAAATTAGCAAAAATTATTAATAAAATGGTGCGCGTTGACTATCGAAGACGCTATCAGTATGCAACTGAAGTTTTAGACGATTTGAAAAAATTAACAAGTATTGAACATGAACAGCAAAACCAGTATCAAAAAAAATTATTCCTAGTGATGACGGGGATAGCTGGTTGTGTCACACTTGGTGTTGTGGCGTGGTTTTTCCAGTTACCAAAATTTGAAAGTAATCCTCAACAAAAATTATATCAAGAGGGAGTCAATAAATATGATGCAGGAAACTATGAAGGAGCAGTTACAGATTTTAATCAGCTGATTGAATTAGAACCGCAAAATGCTTTGGCTTATAATAAGCGAGGCGATGCTTATTATCGATTAGGAGACTATGAGCAAGCACAAGCAGACTCTAGTCAAGCAATTTTGCTCAATCCTCAAGATGCTAATGCCTATTATGACCGAGGATTTGCTTTGTATGAATTAGGCAAGTATAAAGAAGCGATCGCCGACTATACCGAAACGATTAAGTTAAATTCTCAGGATGCATACGCTTATTATGGCAGGGGATTAGCCCGTGTTCAACTGAAAGATCATAAAGGGGCACTTGGAGATTTTACCAAAGCGATCGCCATCAAACCTCAATATACCGAAGCCTACTTACAACGAGGTATTCTCCGCCGTCGCCTCAGACTCAGACAAGCAGCAATCCAAGATTTTGATACAATAATTAAGATTAATCCCAGTGATGCCAAAGCCTATTATCAAAGGGGTTTAACTCAAGTTATTAATAAGCAAAAATATGCAGCCCTGAAAGATTATTCAGATGCAATTAACATCAATCCTAAATATATAGAAGCTTATCTGAGTCGTGGTGATATTTACAGCGATTTAGGAAACAAAATAGAAGCTACTGAAGATTACAACAAAATTTTACAACTCGATCCAAAATTTATTGTTGCTTACATCCACAGAGGTATTCATCGATTTTCTTTCGGAGATTATAAAGGCGCTATTGAAGATTATACTGAAGCACTAAAACTAGATCCTAATGATACCGCAGCTTACAATAACCGTGGTAACGCCTATCTCGAATTGGGAAATAAGAAAGCTGCAAATCAGGATTATTCACAAGCGATCGCCATTGATGCTAAGAATGCCTTAGCCTATTATAATCGGGGGGTAATTCGCGCCAAACAGAAAAATAAACAAGGAGCGATCGCAGATTTCAAAAAAGCTGGAAAACTATTCCAACAGCAAGGCGAAAAAGATAGCTATCAAGACGCCCAAAGAGAAATTGCAAATTTGCAAAACAAGTCAGCAGCAGTAAAAACTACTCGTCCCAAGTCTGGGAGAAGACAAAAAAAAGGCAGTGGGGAGTAGGGAGTGGAAATTTGAGCAGATAATTTTTGTCTCTTCTTACAACTTTATCCTGGAAGCTTTATTCTATGCAGCTTCATATTAAATTAGTATAAGTTCTGAACTCGAAAGTTGAGCCTCAGAACTTGAAAGTTGAACCTCAAAGCTAGAAAGTTGAACCTCAAAGCTCGAACGTTGAAGCTTAAAGCTCGAAACCTGAAGCTCGAAACTTGAAGCTTACAGGAATTTTCAGGTAAATAGACCACGTTGTAGGGTAGCACAGCTGTGCGCCCCTACAGAGGATTGTGGTTCAAATAGATGAAAAATGCTGTAAAGCTCGAAACTTTCAAAATCTCAGCTAAAAGCCTAATTTCTCTAACACTGGCTTTGTAGAAACAATGTGACGTTCTAAACCCAGTTCTTTTGGACTCACTCCAACAGCCAAAGCAATCAACTGGGGTAAATGTAAAACTGGTAAACCTAGCCTTTGTTCAATCACCTTTTCGACCTCTGGCTGCCGTGAATCTAAATTTAAGTGGCACAGAGGACAAGGTGTAACTATACAGTCAGCACCAGATGCCAAGGCGTCCTGAATATGCATCCCCGCCATCTTAAAAGATTGGGTAGTGGCATAACTAGAAAGCGGCCAACCACAACATTGTGTCCGGCCCCGGTAATAAATTGGTGTTGCACCCACCGCCCGAAAAACATTTTCCATTGCTTCTGGGTTGAAAGGGTCGTCATAGGGCATGGACTTTTGAGCGCGGAGGAGATAACAGCCATAAAAAGCCGCGCATTTTAATCCAGTTAATTTCCGAGTCACACGTTTAGTAATTTCCTCTAAACCGTAATCTGTTACCAAGGCGTAGAGGAGATGTTTAACGTCAGTACTACCGCGATAAGGTGAACAGCCTTCTTTATGCAGCAAGTCATTGACTTGTTCAATGTAAGCAGGATTAGTAGTTTGGCATTCCTTCAGGTGTTCGTTGACGTGACCGATAACACCTTGACAAGTGCTGCAATGGGTAAGCAACGGCAAATTTAATTCTTCTGCTAGGGCAATATTTCTGGCATTGACTGTATCTTCCAGTAGTTGGGAATCTTCTTTAAAGGTTCCCGAACCACAGCAAGCAGCTTTTTTCAGTTCAACCAGTTGAATACCGAGTGCTTGAGTGAGGGCTTGAGTTGACTGGTAAAGTTCCCGACATGCACCTTGGGCAACACAGCCAGGAAAGTAAGCGTATTTTAGTGTCTGAGATAGCATATAACTATAGTTTGGGTTAGAGCGATCGCTCTAGACAAAAATCAATCGGAAAACAGAAGCATTTATACGGTGTCGAGAATGGCGTACCACGCCCTACTGCTCAACTGTCCAAAGAAAACTGAGCGATTCTTTTGAACAACCACAGGAGTTTTCTAACAGAAAAACCGTTGGCAGTGTACGGGGGATCGCGCTTGACGATAAGATGTATATGCTCAAAAAAATGTCTCCTATAATGAGCAGATCCTAGCAATTAGTTGAGGACTTTATATCTATGAGCCAAACAGAACTTTTTGACAAAGTTAAAAAAATCGTTGCCGAACAACTTAGCGTTGAAAAACCTGAGACAATCAAACCAGAATCCACATTTATGGAAGATTTAGGCGCTGATTCCTTAGATACCGTTGAATTAGTAATGGCTTTGGAAGAAGAATTTGATATCGAAATTCCCGACGAAGCTGCCGAAGGAATTTTAACGGTTCAAGACGCTGTAAATTACATTAGCAACAAAGTTGCTACATCAGCTTAATTGGGAGTTGGGGATTGGGGATTGGGGATTGGGAAGATTTTTCTCCCGCACCTAGTCACCAGTACCTAGTTGCTAATCTCGAATTTTTTGCCTGCTGCTTTTTCGCCACCTTTAACTGAATCATGACAGATTTTACACGTAAACGCGTTGTTGTAACTGGTGTTGGCGCGATTACACCTATTGGTAACACAGCAACAGAATATTGGGAAGGATTATTGAGTGGACGCAATGGCATTGACTACATCACATTTTTTGATGCGTCTCGCCATGATTGCCGCATAGCTGGTGAAGTGAAAAACTTCGATCCACATGATTATTTGGAGCGCAAAGACGCCAAGCGCATGGATCGATTTGCCCAATTTGGGGTTGCAGGAGCAAAACAAGCTATATCTGACGCGCAGTTAGTTATCAATGACTTAAACGCCGAACAGGTGGGTGTCATGATCGGTTCTGGCATTGGTGGCATCAAAGTATTAGAAGATCAGCAAACTATCTACCTCAACCGCGGACCTGATCGCTGTAGTCCATTCATGATACCGATGATGATTGCCAATATGGCAGCAGGACTAACAGCAATTCACACTGGTGCTAAAGGGCCAAATTCCTGCGTTGTCACAGCCTGCGCGGCTGGCTCCAACGCCATTGGAGACGCTTTTCGCTTAATTCAAGGGGGATATGCCCAAGCAATGATTTGCGGCGGCACGGAGGCAGCTGTCACACCATTGTCGGTGGCTGGATTTGCTGCTTGTAAGGCGCTTTCTTTCCGCAATGACGACCCAGCTCATGCTTGCCGTCCCTTTGATAGCGATCGCGATGGATTTGTTTTGGGCGAAGGTGCAGGAATTTTAATTCTAGAAGAACTGCAACACGCCATTAGTCGCGGCGCTCACATTTATGCCGAAATGATCGGCTATGGTATGACCTGTGACGCTTACCACATCACCTCCCCCGTACCTGGTGGACTCGGCGCAGCTAGAGCCATAGAACTGGCGATCAAGGACGCAGGACTAACTGCCGAACAAATCAGCTACATCAATGCCCACGGCACCAGCACCCCAGCTAATGATTCCACTGAAACTTCAGCCATCAAAAAAGCTCTGGGAGAACATGCCTATAAAGTGGCAATCAGCTCCACCAAATCTATGACAGGCCATCTATTGGGCGGTTCTGGAGGTATTGAAGCAGTAGCGACAGTACTGGCGATCGCTAATGACCAAATTCCCCCGACAATCAACCTCGAAAATCCCGATCCAGAATGTGACTTAGATTACGTGCCAAACTCTAGCCGCGCTCAAAAAGTTGAAGTGGCACTATCCAATTCTTTCGGGTTTGGCGGTCATAATGTCACACTAGCCTTTAAGAAATACCTGTAAAGTCAGGAATGGGGAGCAGGGGGAGCAGGGGGAGCAGGGGAGGCAGGGGGAGAAAGAATAACCAATGCCCAATGCCCAATGCCCCATGCCCAATGCCCAAAAGTACCATAGATATCATTCTGATATCAGCCAAGCGTTCAGCATGACCCGATTATCAGCTTGATTTATCACTAGAAACTCCGGAGATCCCGCTTGTCCATCGACAATCGGGAATGGGATGATGAGGATACTGTGGGAAATTTTAATCACTGTTCAGTTATCAACGATCGGTTACCAAACTGATGCGGGCAACCCAAACCCAATAAATGAAAGTGTTAACTGTTAACTGTGAAAAATAACCCCAGAAAGAGTGAGAAGCTCAAAGAGTGCTAACCCGTCGTTAAAAACAATCATATTATGGCTGTTGCAACCCAATCCCTCGAAGAACTTTGTATTAACTCGATCCGCTTCTTGGCTATTGACGCCGTAGAAAAAGCAAAATCGGGACACCCAGGGCTGCCGATGGGCGCGGCTCCCATGGCCTTTGTACTATGGGATCGCTTTTTGCGGTTTAACCCCAAAAATCCGAAATGGTTTAACCGCGATCGCTTTGTCTTGTCCGCTGGTCATGGTTCGATGTTGCAGTATGCCCTACTTTACCTGGCAGGCTACGATAGCGTCACAATTGAAGATATCAAGCAATTTCGTCAGTGGGAATCCAAAACCCCTGGACACCCAGAAAACTTCATGACCGCAGGTGTGGAAGTCACCACTGGGCCACTAGGTCAAGGAATTGCCAATGGAGTCGGTTTGGCGATCGCCGAAGCACACCTCGCCGCAAAATACAATAAAGCCGATGCTAAGATTGTTGACCATTACACCTACGTAATTTTGGGTGACGGTTGCAACATGGAAGGCATTTCTGGTGAAGCTTGTTCTTTCGCAGGACACTTGGGATTA
Source organism: Desmonostoc muscorum LEGE 12446 (assembly GCF_015207005.2). GTDB lineage: Bacteria > Cyanobacteriota > Cyanobacteriia > Cyanobacteriales > Nostocaceae > Nostoc > Nostoc muscorum. The sequence goes on along the minus strand of NZ_JADEXS020000001.1, from coordinate 4,476,030 downwards.
GGCAAACTCATCGCTCTGTACGACGACAACCACATCTCCATCGACGGTTCCACAGATGTGGCATTCACCGAAGATGTTTCTAAGCGCTTTGAAGCTTACGGTTGGCATGTCCAACACGTTCAAGAAGGTAACACTGACCTCGAAGCGATCGCTGATGCCATTGAAGCAGCCAAAGCTGTCACCGATAAGCCTTCTTTTATTAAGGTAACAACCACCATCGGTTACGGTTCCCCCAACAAAGCAAACACCGCTGGTGTTCACGGTGCTGCTTTGGGTGGAGACGAAATAGCATTGACACGTAAAAATTTGGGTTGGGAATACGAGCCTTTTGTAGTTCCCCAAGACGCCCTCAATCATGCACGTAAAGCTGTTGAACGCGGCGCAGGCTATGAAGCTGAGTGGAACAAAGTATTTGCTGACTACAAAGCTAAGTATGCCCAAGAAGCAGCCGAATTTGAACGCTACGTCAGCAGCAAACTGGCTGATGGTTGGGATAAAGTACTACCCACCTACACTCCTGAAGACAAAGGACTACCAACCCGCAAACACTCGGAAACCTGCCTCAACAAACTAGCAGCAGTTTTACCTGAGTTAATCGGTGGTTCTGCTGACTTGACCCACTCCAACCTGACTGAAATCAAGGGCAAAGGCGACTTCCAGAAAGGGCAATACGAAAACCCCAACATCCACTTTGGTGTCCGGGAACACGCTATGGGTGCCATCTGTAATGGTATTGCGTTGCACGGTTCGGGATTAATTCCCTACGGTGCTACCTTCTTGATCTTCACAGACTACATGCGTGCTGCCATCCGCTTATCCGCCCTCTCTCAAGCTGGGGTGATTTGGGTGATGACTCACGACTCCATTGGACAAGGTGAAGATGGCCCAACCCACCAACCCATTGAAACTTTAGCTTCCCTGCGGGCTATTCCTAACCTGACGGTGATTCGTCCCGCAGATGGAACAGAAACCTCTGGTGCTTATAAAGTGGCGATCGAAAGAGCAAAAGAAAATGCTCCAACTTTGTTGGCATTCACCCGTCAAAATGTCCCCAACTTGGCAGGTACTTCCATTGAAGGCGTAACCAAGGGTGGTTACACAGTGGTGGATTCCGACGGTACACCAGAATTGATCCTAATTGGCACTGGTTCAGAATTGAGCCTCGCCGTCACCGCAGCCGAGAAACTCACAGCCGAAGGTAAGAAAGTCCGTGTTGTTTCGCTACCTGCATGGGATTTGTTTGAAGCCCAGGATGCAGCTTATAAAGAGTCTGTATTGCCGAAAGCTGTCACCAAGCGCTTGGCTGTAGAAGCTGCCTCCAGTTTCGGCTGGCACAAGTACGTAGGTACTGAAGGCGACGTTGTTAGTATCGATCGCTTTGGTGCTTCCGCGCCAGGTGGTGTTTGTCTAGAGAAGTTTGGTTTTAGCGTTGATAATGTGTTAGCCAAAGCTAAGCAATTATTGGGTTAATAGCAACAGAATATTTTGAAATTTTTGTGGGGTGGGCATCTTGCCCGCCTTTTTTTGTTTTTTAAACGCAGAGGAGCGCCAAGGCATACGCAGAGGTTCGCTGAGGATAATTGTTTATAATTGAAGTAATTTAGTAAATCATTGTGAGGAAGATATGCAGGAAATTTCAAGCCAAAGAGATGCCTTAGTCGCTCGAATATTACCAATTGTAGAAAAGTTGTTTCAAGATAATAATTTATATCAATTGAAATTAGACAAACAAGAAATGGTAGAAATGTTAGTAAATATGTTTGGACAGTTTTCACCGGAAGACATGAAAGCTATTACCGAACTAGATCTAACACGCAGAATTGATAAGATTCTTGTCTTAGAAGCTGTTTCTGGTACGTTAAATGATTTGACACCTGAGCAAATCAAAATGTACGATGAAGCGGTAAAACGAAAATAAATCCAGTGACTTATTTATTAGATACAAATATTGTTATAGGACTAGTATTTGATTTCTGAAAAAGCTCCGTACATCTGTAAAGTGTCAAAATCAAAGTTAGTGTGTCGGAGAAACCACTCAAACATCCATTTGAGATGAGAGAACGAAGGAATCAAAGCACAGAAACGCCGCACCCAGGTTTTAGCTTGTAACCAAATATCCTCAATTGGATTTTGTGATGGGCAATTAGGAGCGAAGCGAACGCAATGAATTTTCCACTGGTCTGGAGACAAACCTTGGTTTATCTCTCCTAAAAAGTTTTGAACCAGATGTGAACGATGGTAAGAAGCACCATCCCAAAAAAGCAGTAATCGTTGGTTGGGAGACTGGTCTAATAAATAACGTAAATAATCAATTGTATTGTCTGAATTGCCAGCATTGTAAGCTTTAAGAAGCAACTTACCATCGAGATAATCAACCGCCCCGTAGTATGTCTGCTTCTCTCGTTCGTTAACGATGCCAATTGCTATTTCTTGGTCAGTTTTTCCCCAGACATAACCAGTTACGTCTCCCCATAACAGATGGCACTCATCTATTAGTAATACTCTCAGTCTTCCTTCTTCTATCTCCTCTCTATTGCTGTCCAACAATTTTTCAATCTGTTTTTTTTTGCAGCTACAGCCTCAATGTCCGCCTTTGGGTTTAAGCCAGTAGTTTTTTTCCAACTAATTCCCGCCGCGTCAAATAAATCATAATAACTCCGTTTCGATTCGTAGATGACATCATATTCAAAAGCCAATTTGTATTCCAGTTCACCAAGCTCCCAAATCTCCTTAGTTTGCAACCAACTTAATACTTCTTGTTGCTGTTCATCGCTCAGGTAACTCTTTCTGCCTTTATAATTTAAGCGCAATCCGCAAATTCCATATTCCTTATAAGCTTGCTTCCAGCTTGTTATTGAACCAACAGAGACATCTAAAATTGTTTGAATTTCCTCATACTTGTAGCCTTGATAAACCAGTTTCACTGCCAAAGCTTTTCTCACCTCACGGGCATCCGGGCGATTATCTATAAATTCTTGTAGTTCTGCGTTAGCGAAGCTCACCGAAGGTATCGCAGGTTGTAGATGCTGCTCTATCATTGTTCGCTCTTAGACAGATATCTCTCTCCGTATTATCTCGTACACTTTTTCAGAAATCAAATATGATTCCTATAGATACGGTAAACACTACGTGGTTTAGCATGACAAATCAAACTTTCATGTCCGGAAAACCGTACTCTATATTTAATTTATTTTGTCAATGTGTAGTCGCCAGAATGACCGAATAAATAGCCAAGGCCTTCTCTAGACTGAATATAACTTCATGCTTTGAGTAGAAGTAATTATGACTTTGTAAATGTCATGATGTATGTGTTCTCAAACAATAAATAGTTGCTGTTGTCCAAACGAAAAAATCAGATTTTGTCTGACCCCAGTAACTTTGAACTTTATTCAATTGTTTGATGTTTTGAGAAGGTAACATAATGAATACAATCCTAAAACGCACACTTTTACCCAGCCTCATGGCTGCAAGCTTAGCTGGTGTTACTCTAGTACCCGCTAAACCGGCTGCTGCTGACGATCAAGTACTACGCGATATCGGTATTGGGGCTGCTACCAATGTGGTAACCGGGGCTATTAGGGGAAATGGTAGTTTCTTAGGTAATGCTGTTAAAGGTGGTGCCACTGGTGCAGCCGTGAACGGTGCAAATGGACTCAGAGGCGATCGCCGTCACCGCAACGCTGGTCAAGATATCGGTGTCGGTGCAGGCGCTAGCGCATTGACTGGTGTAATTACTGGCGATCGCAAAGATACCCTTGGCAATGCTATTGATGGCGCAGCCGTAGGTGGAGCAATCCATCTTCTCACCAATGGCAAATAAACCTTAGGAACTTATTCCTTCCCTAATTTCTCTCCTTTTAGGATAAGTAGATCCAACCCCCCTTTCCTACTAGGAAAGGGGGGTTGGCGGCTTGCATTTACAGCAGATTTAAAGTTAGTAAAGTTCACTATCTAGGTCTTAAAGCTAGGTAGAGCAACTATTCTAATTCTGAATTCTGACTCCTGAATTCTGAATTCTGCTGTATATCACTATCAAGTTCAAATAACTTAATAGTAAAATCTAGCCCTTTAATGCCTTTCTAAAGTTTCGACGATAGGATTGGTTAGTAATAAACAAAGCTGGCCATAGCAAAGATAAACCAATGCGATTGGTCAAAGTTGGATTAAAATTAGTCCGTCCAAACCCATTCCAAAACTTCCAAACGCCGCCTACATAAACCACTACTAAGACAAAAACAATAAAGTTCATTCTCATCAACTCCGTTAGTAACTGACAAAATTTAAATTAAGTTTTACCACACGAGGTAAGTAGTTCATAACCAACATCGGTAAGGTATGAATAAACTCCTGAGTCTGTGACATCTAAGTTAATTAACGACACATTCTCCTATTCCAGTGTAAAGTAGCCTCACCCATCACAGCTAGTTATCGATAGTCGCAAGCTAGTCTAACGATGTAAAAGCTTGATTTTTGGGTGTTTTAGTGGCACATTCTCCTTGTAGGACAATCAAGCCTTTAGTTTCCAAAACAGAACAGTGCTTTAAAACGCCTAAGGGAGCAGGATTAGTTCCTTGTTGTAGCTTTAATGAAATATCTTCTGCTATGGACTGGCGTAATCTGCTTGATAACTTCAAATTTTTCTAATGCATTATTTTTATACTTCATACCATTTACTGAAAATAATGAAACAGATCGAAACCCTGAAAGCCAGACTAAGCAAGACTTTATTAATTACGAATTACGAATTACGAATTACGAATTAGTACCACCTACCCAATAAAGATAATATCGTTCACTATCCACCCAGTTTCTCTGAAAATCTTTAATCGGAACAATCTTCAAATCGTTGCGGTTGACATTAAGTTTTTGATTTAAAATCAGCAAAATTTTCTTTTCCTCATCTTGATTTTTCAATAGAGAATTAATTTGGCTTAATATCTGAACTTGTTCAACATCTTGACGACCTTTGTTAAATAGGGTGAAGCTTCCCATTTTTTGAAGCTCAGGATAGTAAAACTTTCGATTGAGATAACCCGATAAAGGAGCCATATTCGCATCTCTACTGGCAACAATAAACTCATTATCTAACCCAGCTTTTTGAATATATTGAGCCGTTTCACGACTGGCAGAAAATGGTAGAACTAAATCTCTGGAAAAACTATAAATACCGCCCAGAAACTGGACATAAAGAATTAACATCAAAGCCAGATGATGCCATTTTTGAACAAATGTAATTGAATTTGGACGAAGGGAAAACTTATTGAATAAAACTAGAGAATCTTGATAATAACTTCCCAGCCATAAAGCCGCTATCAGAATTAGATAGAAATGTCCAAAATGTCGAGGCATACCTGTAAATCTCAAGTATGTAAAGGCAAATATTATGCAATTTCCGATAATGTATAAAAATAAAGCAACTGGCTTTTTAGATAATTTAATCAAAGTTAAAATTGCAATAAATAAAGTAATTATTGCACAAATAATTAAATCTAGCCATTTTTTATGTTGAGGAATAATTAATAAATAACTACCAAATATTCTACCCATGCTTCTCAAGAAATGCCGGAAATCTAATTGCATTACCCAGCCATTATTTAACCCACCATAAAGATAACTATCTGTTGGAGGAGTAATAATATAAATGGATAGAATAAAAGAGAATATGATAATTAGAGTACTTAAAAATAAATCATATTTTTGACTTTGATTAAAATACTGTTTGCGATGTTCACTATCAAAACAAAATTCAGCTAGCAAAGTCAATGATAAAGAAAATGATACCAATAAACCATAAGCACTACTATTTGCTAGTAAGCCCAATAAAATTGCCAAATAAGCATAAGTTATTTTTCTGGATGAGAAAATTGTGCAGAATGCAAAAACAAACAACACACTAAAGGCATAGTTTCGAGAAATTAAAAGATATTCGTAAAAAATAAAGTAACCAAAGCAAAATAGAAACTTTTGTTGATATTTAAAAGGGCTATATAGGCAAAAAAGACTAACTGAGACAACAGTAATTGCCCAATGAAAAATTTGCATAATAATAGGATTGTCAACTATTTTCCTCAGAATTGCCAGGAAAAAATACCATAGAACAGGATGACCTTCATAACGAATATTTGCAATTAAATCCCCAAAAGATTCACTGTCTCTGACAATAAGCCAGGGATTTAGTTCATCTCGCCACATCGAATGGTTAAGAATACCTATTAAACCAAGAATAGAGAAAATAATTATAATAAACCAAGGAGAATGAAAAGGTAATCTTGAAGCATACTTGATGATTTTTTTGTTTAACATTGTTAACGCAAAATTAAATTTATAAAGAAGAAGTCAGGAGTCAGGATTCAGCATCAATTGAAGTCGGAATGATTGATATAGTAGCTATTTGCCGTGTCCGTGAGCGTCTGAAATATTGGTTTATGGGCCAAAAAATCTCAAAATTATTGCTTATTAAAACTCTATCCATTTATTATGGGTATGGTCTTCTAAATTTCTAATTTTTAAGTAGGTAGACATAATAAAACGTAAAATTTCAATCAATGAAATGATTTAACTGAGCAGATTTTACTTTCTGCCTCCCAACTCCTGAATTATGACTCATTTCTACTGATAATTTTCTGGCATACTCACTGGTGACAAACCAGCGATCGCTCTTAAGTTTTGGCAACGAATCAATTCGGTAAAATTTAAACTGGAACGCCCTTCAATTTTGGCTACCGCTTCAATAGCAGATAATAGGTGTCCTGCTGCTTCAACTTCTGAATAACCGCGCCGTTGTGCTACCCGAATTGCTGCTGCATCAGCGTTTAACTCTGACTCTTGAGATTTATTAGTCCGCCAGATGCGAACAAAGGCGATCGCACTTAATCCCCCAGCTACGGCTACACCCACCACATCCGATTGCGCTGCTTCCAATAATCCACCCAACAACCCCACCAGCACTACACCTTGATAAATGTCGGGTTTAAACCACCTCACTCCTGTCAACCAGCTAACCACCTGCAACAGCACCAAGTCTCGTTGTGGCTTTGTCAGGCGACGCCACAAATCGAAATTAATGTATATTGGTCGCGCCTGATTCCAGGGTTCAGGAAAGGAGGCGTCAATTACTTTTGCTTGCTCCGGCTTGCTAACAATTTTTGTCGTCATCCGACCAGAAGCAGGCATCACATCTAATAAACGGCGAATTTCAACATTTGGCTCCATAATTTTAATTATTAGCCATAATGTGCATACTGACTAGTTCCTAAAATATTGAATTTCTCAGAATTGAGAATAGTAGGACGGGCGAGATACCCATACCACAAAAATTATCTAGATTTGTGGGGTGGGCGTCGAGCCTGCCCTGAAAACTGGTGGAAGATATGAAAAAGATAAACTTTTTGTGTTAGTCTTTGATTTGTAATGTCTCGTTAATACTCTTAAAAAATAAGTGTTCTATTGTTGAAAGCTTCTATAGATTCAGACATATCAATAGGATAGACAAACTCTTAAGAATATTGATTCACTCATTTTACAGTGTTTTTCAGATTGAACTACACTACTCCCCAACGCCACTTGCTCCACTTGGGGAAACCCCAAGACCGCAGTGGCTCCTCCCTATTCCCTACTCCCTGTCCTAATCATGGACGCTTTTGCTCCCCTCGCACCTGAATGGACAAATAAGGCAATACATGCCTACAAATTTTGCTGTCCTAGTTGCTCCTCAAGTAGCCTTGAAGCTGAAAAAGTTTGGTTAAATCGGCGATCGCCCGTGCTTACAGAAGACCGTCGTCGTAAATGGCAAGAGTTCTATTCTTGTAACTGTGGTTGTGTGTGGTGGGCTTGGAGTAGCGATCGCCGCCCAAAGGATCTATCCAATCAGCCAGATCATAATCCTACATAGCCAATTTTTTCCCCAACAAAACAAAACCCCACCTTGAGGCGGGGTTTTATTTATCTAATTCTGAGATTTTAGAAGGAGAAAGTAGTACGCAAAGTACCTACATAAATGGTGTCATTGTTATTGTTGTGATCCGGATTGAAGATCACTAACAAGCCAGGGGTAATAGCAATGTTATCGCTGACCTGGAACCGATAAAGCGCTTCTGCATGATATGCGGTATCAAGATCTTCAACAGTTCCACCAACACCATCAGCAACATTACTGTCAGTTACTCTGGGTGATTGACCAAAGATAAAGCCCAATGTGCTGCCTTCTGTGCCAAAGTCTTTGAGAGCTAAACTGGCAGCCCAGTAAAATACATCTGTACTGTTACCAGCAGCCACGGCAGCACCAGCAGTTCTAGCTTCTACGTCGCTGAAGCCAGCCCAACCGCCAATGGTAAACCTAGAACTGGGTTTAAATGTAACTTGTACGCCATAATGGTTGGATTCAGTGCGAGCGCCATCAAATGCATCATTGGCTAATAAACTGCCGGTGGCACCAAATATATTATCGCCTCCAGTAACATAACTGCGAGCGTAGGTCAGACCAACACCAATCGCTGGATTTGGTTGAAAACTCAATTGACCGAAGAGAGTACTATCACCATTGAACAGCCCGTTACTAGCGGTAGGATCTTCAGCATTCGGAGCTAAGTATGCAGCACTCAAGCTGATGGGGCCTTTGGGATTCAAGGTAACAGTCAAACCAGCGCCACCAGAACCTTGGCGATAGATGGGGCTGAAACGTCCGTACCGAGAAATAGCACCTTTACCAGAACTAGCAAAGTCAGGGTTGAAGTTATTGACGTTTTCGTACAATTCAGCGCCGGTAGCATCAACTTTTACGCGTATTGCATCACCAAAGTTGAAAGCGTAGTTAACTTTATCGATGTCAACACTATTGCCGGTATCTTGTTCAAAGCCCAAACGGGTCATGTTAGTACCAGTTTGGTCGCTATTATTGACGATATTGCCAGCAGCCAACCGGATTTGCAATTGGTCTGTACCAGTGAAACTGCTGTACAAGTTCAAACGAACCCGGTTAGCGAAAGTGGTGTTGCTTTCAAGGTCAGCGTTATCGGCAGAATCGGTGTCTAAAGCTCCATCAACTACTTTCTCACCAAAAGCCTGAGTCACATTAAAGATTGCTTCCCCAACCAACTTCGTAGTAGTGGAGAATTGATTAGCTTCTAATTCAGCAGTGCGGGCTTCTAAGCCATCCACACGACCGCGCAGGGTTGCTAGTTCAGCAGAAAATTCTTCTTGTAAACGTTGTAGGGTAGCCAAGTCTTGTTTGTTTACCAAATCAGCTGTAGCTGTAGCAATCAGTTCGTTAACTCGGTCTAAACAAGCATTCAAGCCTGCGGCAAATTCATAACGGGTTAAAGCACGGTTACCGCGATAAGTACTGTTGGGGTAACCTGCAATACAGCCGTAGCGCTCAACCAAGGATTGTAAAGCTTGGAATGCCCAATCTGTCGGCTGAACATCGGAAAACTGAGAAACAGATGTTACTTGATCGATGTTGTTAGACTCTTGAGCTTGAGATAACTGGGCAACATTTGTTATTTGCTCGTTAACTTCACCAGCAAAGGCGCTGTTCGCAGTCACAAATGTAGCAGCTAGAACAACGGGACTAACCTTAATCAAATTCCAGAATTGTTTTGTCATGTTCTTATCTTTCACTCACACCTACTAATCCAAGGATGGTAAAGTGCTTAAAACACTTTACTTTTGGGTTATTTCACACATAATCACAGCACCGATTATACCTTATCTCCTGTGATTAATACAAGCAAATTAATATACTGCTCAATTAAAATTGCTAATTAATTTATTTTAGTAACCGCAAAATGATGCGGCGCTTGTGACGTAAAATCGCTTCTTCTTCCTCAAACTGCTGTAGAAGTCGTGTAACTGTAACTCGCGTAGTGTTTAAGACTTCTGCAATATCCTGATGGGTAATATTCAGATCGATCAGCTTGCCTTTATCTATATCACGTCCAAATTTTTCGCTTAACCACAGCAAAAATTGCCATAAACGTAAGGAAATTGGTTTACGATGGACTATGCTCAGTAAATCTTCAGTTTGTTGAATGTGAGACAATAAAGCATCAACATCTTGATGCCACAAGTGAGCAGGCACAATGCTGACTTCTACAGCTGTGAGACATTCGATTTGATATGGTCTAATTCTAGATAAAGGATAGCCAATGAGATCTCCTAGTCCCCAATAACCAAGAGTGATGAATGTTCCGTCTTCGCCCCACGTTAGGGTACGAACTGCGCCATGTTCAATGCGCCAAAGCACATCATTCCGAAGCGGAATTACTTCCCGACGGGTAAATAAGTATTGTGATGCCTGTCCTTCTACAGCAGAATTGTTTGACAGCCGAGAAGAGTTTGGAGTGGGAATTGTGGAATACATCATGAACCGTAGGCACACAGACTATGAGGGAATATTGCTGCTTAAATTATTAAAAAAATCTAATATTTTCTCTATTAAATAATTCTCTATGCTGAGATTTCACTAACTAGCAGCTAAATCAAAACCTTGTCATCAGAATAGCTTTTGGTTCGAGCCATATATTAGTGACATAAAAGGAAATTTTTTAGCTGTTTACCCCTTACTTATAATTGTGCAAGTTTAAGAAAAGGTAAGCTTTTTGTAAAATGTTTAGTTAACTTAATTTTTTGGTTTTTTATAAAACTCATACCATTGATAAAAATCTTTGGAACAGTACTTCGTATGAGTTAGGGTTTAAATCCCTAACTCATACCGTGATATCATGTCCGGCTAATCACTTATCATTAAAATCTCTTTGCGTCCCCGCATCACCCTAAATAATAATAGGACTTACGCATTGACCGAAGAAGCAGGGGAGCAGGGGGCAGGGGGCAGGGGAGAAAGATACTGAAATTCCTCTGCAAAAAGGGTTTCAAGCCCCTAAATTTATTTATGCACAAAAGCAAAAATATTTATTTCGAGATGCATAGCACGAGAAATGATGCGTCCTTGTTTCAAGCCCCTAAATTTATTTATGGGGTTTCCCCCCTGCTAAGAGTCCCCTGCCCCTTTTCCTCTTCTTTGACACAAAATACCAAATATGGATGATTCAAAAACCAGGTCTTTCGTAGGGGCACAGCAATCCCGGTGGGGGAGAGGCTTTGAAACCCAGTTTTAATTTTTCTCTGCTTGTATGAAACCACCCTGCGTTCGTGTATGGGTTGGGGTAGTTTACGAGCGTTGACCAGTGACGATATATGCTACCCTTTGACCGATATTAGTGGCATGATCTGCCATGCGTTCAAGACAACGAATCGCCAGTGCCAACAGTACAATTGGCTCAACGACGCCTGGTACATCGCGTTGTTGAGCTAAAGCCTGATAAACGCGATCATAGGCATCGTCTACAGTGTCATCTAAGTGCTTTAAACCCCGCCCACCTGCTTCATCAAAATCTGCCAAAGCCACTAAGCTAGTTGCTAACATTGCCTGGGCGTGACGGGACATGACTTCAATATCTGGTAGAGACGTGTGAGGCGCATAAGGAAAGATTTTAATCGCAATCTCAGCTAAATCCTCAGCATAATCACCAATGCGCTCTAAATCCCGCACTAGCTGCATAAAAGCACTCAAGCAACGCAAATCTTGTGGTGTAGGGGATTGCAGCGTCATAATCGCTGTACAGTCTGACTCTATTTGTCTATAAAAGCGATCGATTTTTTTATCTAATCGGGGAAGTTCCTCAGCTGCTGCTAGGTTACGAGCAAATAACGCTTGGTGGCTGAGGCGAAATGATTGTTCCACCAAAGCTCCCATGCGTAATACATCCCGTTCTAAACGCCTAATACCGCGTGCCAGTTGGGGTCTCTGAGAATTGGGACTGTAACGGACAGCTTTCACACTTGTAATCTCAAACGTGAAGATATTTTTAACAAGAAAGAATTCAGGAGTCAGGAGTCAGAATTCAGAATTAATTCTGTGTGACTGGTGGATGAATAAACGGTGGAACACTCGCGCGTAATTTTCAATTTGGTGGTCTACAGTTAGTGGTGGGTCTGAATCCCCCACTAAAAGATTGCTGAATTCTGAATTCTGAATTCTGTATTCTTCTTCAACTATAGTCTTGGCTTAGGCAGTTTGCCATGACTTGAGGAAATTGAATTTGCATCCACGCCCCACCTGTTTCTGGATGGTTCATAGCTTTGATTGAACCACCGTGAGCGAGAAGAATTTGTTGAACGATCGCTAAACCTAAGCCATTGCCAACAATCGCCCCTATAGAATTATTATCTTGCGGGGAATGGGTTCTGGCTTTATCTCCCCGATAAAATCGCTCAAAAACATGGGGCAAATCTGCTTGGGAAAAGCCTACTCCCGAATCAATAAGATTTATTTCGAGGGATGAAGAACCACCATTGACACCATTATTATTTGTTGATAGGATTTTCGCCTGGACGTGAATGGAAGTAGAAGGAAGACTATACTTAATGCTGTTGTCCAGTAAGTTGAGAAAAACCTGGTAAATGCGGGCTTGATCTGCCTTAATCCAAAGATTTTCTGGCCCAGAATAGTTCAGAGACACATGTTGCCGCTGTGCTAATGGTTCTAGGGTTTCCCAAACAGATGCAATTAGCGATCGCAATTCCACAGCTTCGGTTTGCAATTGCATGTTGGGGTTTGCTTCCATTTGGGTGAGTTCTAACCAGCTTTGCACCAAACTAATCAGCCGGTCAACTTCTTGCATGAGGCGGTTAACCCAGCGATTTAAAGGCGGTTCCAAGCGGTTTTGTAAAGTTTCTACAACCAAGCGAATGGAAGTCAAGGGCGTTCTGAGTTCATGAGCTAAATCAGAAAAAGAGCGATCGCGTGCTTGATTTATATCCAATAGGGGTTGACGATTTTCTAAAAATACCCCTACTTGTCCATTTGGTAAAGGCAAGCTACACGCCCGCAAAGTCAAAGATTTGATTGTCGGTATCTCTGCGGCATTATCACAAGATGGGTGAAATACCCACTCCTTCGTCTGTGGTTTTTGCCAATCACGAGTTTTTTCAATTAAATGATCGAGTTCATAAGACCGTACCAACTCCAACAACAAGCGCACCTGCCCTGGTTGCCACCTTTGCAAATTTAAAATTTCCTGCGCCTGCTGATTGCACCACAACAGTTGATTTTCTTCATCCACCTGCAAATATCCTATTGGTGCAAATTCCAGCAAGTCTTGGTAAGTTTGCAGCGACTGTTGCAAATCTTGTCGCTGCTGCCTTAAAAGCATAATTTCCTGCCGTAACCCAGGAATCAACGGCAGTCCTAGTTTGTCAGAATGGGAGGTTAACGGTTTGATTACGCGTCTCAGGTAGCGGTTAAGTTGAACCTGTTGCCAAACCCAAAACCCAATGCCTACCGCTAAACCCAGAAAAAATCCCAATAAGAGCATTTGAGTCGTTAGTTTTTTTGTGATTACTCAAAACTAACAACTATCTAAACTAATTATCCAAACCTATAGCCAAAACCTCTTACAGTCACAATATATTCGGGATGGCTGGGATCTTGCTCTAATTTTTCGCGCAACCAACGGATGTGAACGTCTACGGTTTTGCTATCCCCCACAAAATCTGGACCCCAAACCTGGTCTAGCAATTGTTCCCGCGACCACACCCGACGGGCGTAACTCATAAACAGTTCCAGCAGGCGAAACTCTTTCGGAGAAAGACTCACCTCTTGACCGCGAACCAGCACGCGACATTCTTGAGGATTTAAGGTCACATCCTTAAATTTTAATACTGGTAGTTGTGGCAAATTACTTAAGCGTTGACGCCGCAGTAAAGCCCGACAACGAGCCACTAACTCGCGCATACTGAAGGGTTTGGTTAGGTAGTCATCTGCTCCTACTTCTAACCCCAAAACGCGATCGGTTTCGCTACCCTTAGCACTGAGCATTAAAATCGGTACTGGGTTTCCTTGGTGACGTAGTAAACGGCAAATATCTAAACCATTGATCTGAGGCAGCATCAAATCAAGGATGATCAAGTCAAAGGGAAGTTCCCCTGAGTTGGTTTCAAAACTTTTGAGATACTCTACAGCAGACCGCCCATCGGGGGCAGTTATCACCCCGTAACCCTCCTCTTCCAGGGCTACAACGAGCATTTCCTGGATTAATTCTTCATCTTCTACTACCAAAATCCGGCTGGTTTGTCCAATGTCCGTTCTGGCAGAATACTTGGTCGATTCAGTGGTATACATTGATATCACAAGAGTCTAGGACTGTCCTTGTATCAATTAGGATGATCACATCTATTATCTAGCCTGAGTGCAACCGCGCTTCTACTAGGGTTAATTCTTTTAGATTTCCTTTACAAAAGGTTACATATGTCACAGCGCCCTATTAAGAATTATAAAGCGCTGTGGCTGAAAGATGCCACATAGTCTTTTTAGTGAAATCTCTGAAATTTTCTCTTGACAAGGGTAAATTGGGTTGGGTATATTTATTAGTACAAAAATACTACAAAACCCCAAAGGGAAAAATATACTTAGGAAAACAGAAAGAGACAACTGTGGATAACTCGTACTATCCTCAGTATCGGATGTTGATTATTTCAGTGTTTACACTGCACTATAAATATGATGTAAAGGCTACTCTGATGTCTGCATAGGGTAGTCATTGGTATGGCTTGCTACCCGATAAATTATTGCCTATTGAACGGAGTTGGAATATGACTACAGTTGGGGTCAAGGACAGCAAACAACAACTAATGCAAGCATTTCAACAAATTCTTATCCAAAGGAAAAAGCTGGAATTTAAAATAGCAACCAAACAAGAAGAAGCAGAAAAAGCCAAAAGCCAAGAAATTCTGCAAGCAGCTTCGGCATATACAGTTGATAGTATTGTCAAAGGTTTAGCCGATTTACAATTAGAGTTTGGCAGTATTCTCAATGGATTATCTGAAAAACTAGCTCAAGAAAACTCCAAGTTAGATGAACTCAATCAAGCAATAGAAATTGAAACTCAACGTCTACAGGAGCTTCAGCAAATTAGAGTTGTCGCTGATACTCTAGATATTTTAAGTCAAGAACATCAAGAAAAACTCAAAACCCTAGAACAAGATACTATTAGCAAAAAGGAAGCTTTAGAAAAAGAAATTACAGTCAGGCGGAAAGAATGGCAAAAAGAGCAAGCAGAGTATGAAGAAAAACTCCAAGCATATAATGATTTATTAGCCAAAGACCGCCAGCAAGAAGAAGAAGAATATCAATATAAATTAGAAACAACTCGTAAGCTGAATACAGACAGCTACGAAGCAATCAAGCGTCAACAAGAAAGGGAAATACAAGAAAATTCTCAAAAGAAAGAGAAAGACTGGACTGAACGAGAAAAAATACTCACTCAACATCAACCGCTATTTGCGGATTATCAACAAAAAGTGACCACATTTCCTAACGAACTAGAAGAAGCCGTTAAGAAAGCCAGAGAAGAAGCAATTAAAGAAACCAGCCAAAAAGCTAAAATTGAGGCTGATTTGTTTGAGAAAGAATGGGAATCTACAAAACAGAGTTACGAATTAAAAATTCAATCCCTGGAAGAAACAATCAAAAAACAAACTGAGCAAATAGAAGGGATTTCTACTCAATTGCAAACTGCATTAAAACAAGCGCAAGACTTAGCTATGAGGGCTTTTGGTAGTTCTAGCCCCAAATAGTTATTAGTCTGTAGCGTCTTAATCATTTTGAATTTTCAATTCCTGAAGAGGAGGTTTGTTGTAGTGGTGAAAAAACCGACTGAGAAGAATACTAAAGTAGAAATTCTTCAGGCGTATGAGGAGTTAGCTAAAGAACAAGCAGCGCTAAAATCGCAACTCGATAAAGTTGCTAAAGAAAGCCAGCCTGTAACCAAAGAACAGCCTAAAATAGAACAAAAAACACCTATGAATCAGCTTTCTAGTGTCCAACAAAAGATGAATAATACAATTGAAAGCTTAGCTAAAATTCAATTAGGTTTTGGTAGCGCTGCTAATGAATTGTCCGAACAATTGACAACCAAAGCTTCTAAATTAGAAGAAATCAGGCAAACTTTAGAGGAAGAAATTCAACAATTAAAACAGTTGCATAATTTAGAAATTTCTGATGATATCTTGGATACTCTGATCCAAGCGTATGAAGATAATTCTAAAGCTTATCAAGATGAGTATAGCCAGCGTTCTGAAATGTTATTGCAAGAAATTCTAGATCAAAGAAATACTTGGGGAAAAGAACAAGAAGAACATCAACGGGCGATAAAAGAACGGAATGAAAGCCTGAATAAAACTCGCCAACGCGATGCATCAGAGTATAAGTATAATTTAGAACTCCAGCGGCAACTAGACACTGGTGAATACGAACAAGGGCAGAAAGTATTATATAAACAACTAGAGGAATTACTCCAAGAAATAGAAAAACAGTGGGACGAACGGGAGAAAGCAATTTCTGAACGAGAAAAACAATTTGAAGAATTGAAGGCTAAGGTAGAAGCTTTTCCGAAAGACAAAGAAGCAGCCATCAAAAAAGCTACAGAAGAAGGCAAAGGCATCGCCCACTACCAAGCTAAAGTCAAATCAGACTTATATTCTAAAGAAGTAGAAGGGCAAAAGCGCTTTTATGAACAAAGACTGCAATCTCTAGAACAGACGATTACTAATCAAGAGACACGCATTCAAAATCTTTCTAAACAACTCGAATCTGCCCTGAAACAAGTTCAAGATTTGGCAGTTAAAGCTATTGAAGGTACTTCCAATGTGAATTCATATCAGGCAATGAAAGAAATAGCTTTAGAACAGGCAAAGAGTCAAGTTAAAAATAAATAAGTAAGAATTCAGAATTCAGAATCCAGAATTCAGAATAATTTGAGGAAATTTAAGAAGCTATGGCAGGATTTTTTAGTCATTCTGGATTCTGACGACTAACGCTTTTATCCTTAGATAATTTATGTGTAGAGGCTTAATTAAATTTAAGTCTCTACAACAAATTTTGACAGTTTTTATTCGGTTTTCTTTGGTTTCTTGATGTCTGGAGGAGGTTGTAGTTTCTTCTTTTTCTTTGTTCCACTAGCCTGTGTTTGATTAAATGCTTGATGAGAATTTTGATCTTGACTAGACATAATACTAAGTTTTGAATTCTACTACTATTTTATCTACATTACGGGTATTGTCGATTACAGAAATCTACTAGAGAAAATTTAAGTTTAAATAAAAATAGATAAATCATAAGCTTATACTTATATTTTTTAATAAAAACATAAAAATTTATTATGTAAATACTTATTTAGTAACAATACATGATGTTGAGTAAAATTTATAACAAAACAAGTGGCTGTAAGAAGAAATTTTAATGACTTAGTGATTAGCCAGACTTGATATTACTTGAGCTGTGCGATCGCGTTCAAATCAGACCATAGCTCATCAAAACTATGGCAAAATGCTGATTAGATAAGGATTTCAATAGCAGTTATTAGTTAGTAGCGATCGCTCTCTTCATTAGACCTCTTGCAAAAGTCCCAAATACGTGGGACAGGTAGGTTAGAGTTGGGTAGCATTGATGACATACGAACAAGTAAAAATCTTAAAGCCAGAAGACTTTAAACGCTTGTGTGGTGTACGACCGGAGACTTTTAACCAGATGCTAGAGGTAGTGCGATAAGCCTAACGGCATGGCTTCGCTTACCGCCAAGCCTTGCAAAACAGAAAACAGGACGGGCCTTGTAAACTCACGTTGGAAGACCAATTGTTGATGACATTGGAGTACTGGAGAGAGTACCGTACCTACTTCCATATAGGTCAATCTTGGGGAGTCAAGGAGTCTACAGCTTACCGAATTATCCGAAAAATAGAAGATACACTGACCTATTTCTAGGGCGTTCACACTTCCAGGGAAGAAAAAATTGGCTAGTTCTAATTATCAGCTAGAAGTAGTAGTGGTTGATGTTACAGAAAGTCCCATTGAACCAGGGCTATTTCATTCTAAATGTAGACGCAATATGGTAGAATTCATCGCCAGCTCTACTTCAAGTATCTACTACCGTGTCTGAAATCGAAATTATCAAAGCTTTTGCAGGTCTAGAAGACCCCCGTCGCCGCGCCGGACAGCGACATACTCTACCATTATGTCTTGCGCTGTTCACATTGGCGATCGCCGCAGGCAATAAAGGATTTCTAGCAATTGGAGATTGGATTTCAAGCTACCGTGAGGAGTTGATAGACCTCTTGAAACCGACAAAGAATAGGCTTCCTTCTTACAGTACAGTCCGTCGTAATTTATTACACATAAATTACGAAGAGTATTCCGTATGCCTTGCGAATTTCTTTGACATCAAACCACTGCCTGGAGAAACTGTTGGTATGGATGGTAAAGTCCTCAAAGGCTCATATCAAGTAGAAAATGATAATCCACATTCTGATTCCCACCCAGCAATTATGTTGGTCAGTGCTTACCTTGTAGAGCGAGGATTGATTTTAGAACCGTTTGAAGTTGATGCCAAAACCAACGAAATAAAAGCATTACCTGAGTTGATTGAGAAACTGGCTCTCAGGGGAGTAGTTTTTGCCTTTGATGCTATTAATACACAAAAAAAACTTGTGAGTTGATTATCAACAGTGGCAATGATTATATTGCTGCCTTGAAAGGGAATCAACCTAGTTTATTCAAAGATATCAAAACTAATTTTACACCGGAATTTTCTTTTGAGCAGATAAATAAAGGTCATGGTCGAATCGAAAAGCGACATGTCAGTATTTGTCAAAATCTTGATGGTATTCGTCCTTGGCCTGGACTTACCACTTTGATTCAAGTCAAATCAGAACGTCAGGTTTTCACACACAATGTAATTGAAGTAACTACTGAGACTCGTTATTACATTTCATCTCTAACTGAAACGGCTCAACAAATAGCTGAACGAATCAGAGGATATTGGGGTGTTGAGAATAAAGTTCATTACGTTCGGGACGTTACCCAAGGTGAAGATGCATCCCGAATTCGCACTACACCCTTACCTCAGATTTTTGCGCTCACTCGCAATTTTTCACTCAATTTATACCGAAACAATATGTTTAAAAATATGGCACAAGCTCAACGTTTATGTTCTTTTGGACTAGACACACTCAAGCAGCTTTTTAGAATGAAATAGCCCTGCCCATTGAACGTCCTAAAAAAAACAAAAAAAGTTTGATAGTGGAAAAAAGAAACAGCATACACTTAAGTCACAAGTAGTGGTAGACCAAGCAAATGGTAAAATCATCTGCACCGCTCATGGTAAGGGTAGAGAACATGATTTTCGGATATTTAAAAATAGTCAAGTTAGGCTGAGAGAAGATATAGAGTGTTTGGGTAATAAAGGTTATCAAGGTATTCAAAAACTGCATAACAATAGTCGGATTTCCAAGAAAAAACCTAGAGGAGGTAAATTAAGTTATGAGGATAAAAAGAGCAATCAAGAATTAGCCAGAATTAGAGTTTTAGGTGAGCATGTAAATCGGAAGTTAAAGGTGTTTAAAATTTTGTCCCTTACTTATAGAAATCGCCGAAAAAGATTTAGTTTAAGGTTTAATCTGATTGCTGCTCTCTACAATTATGAGCTTTGTCTCCCCAAAATTAAATCTTCCTGAGCGACTTTTGCAAGAGGTCTATTGTTGATGCTATTTGAGCTAAACGGCACTTTTCAAAACCGCGATTAACTCATCTGTTTCGATTCAAACCAGAAAAAGAACAAGCTATTCAACTTGGTATTCTTGCTCTTACCGAAGCTCCAGCAGTCGATGTCAAGATTACAATCTCGTCTCCACCTCAGATGATGAATAACTATGAAAAACTTTTTCCGCTAAAACTATCTCTAATTGATCGCCAGAACCCTTTCTTCTTTGATGTAGCAACTTTTTTTAAAGCAGAAGAGCGATTTGGAAAAGATATTCGTCTTGAAGTAGAGTACTACGATCTTTCTGCAAAACGTTATATTTATCAAACACCAATTGAAGTTGTTGGCTCAGTTCCACCAATTACGATCGGAAACGATAATCCTGAAAAAATGGTACGGACACTCGAAAAAATCGAGAAGACGCTTTCAGGGTTAAGAGTTTCACGTGAGAGTGTCGTTAAGCCCAGCCTTCTGTTGCCCAAACAATCAGGCAGCGTATTATCGTCGATTGAAAAACTAATTCCAGAGCTTATAGCAGATATTAAAAATGACTTGTGTGAGTATCCATTTATTCGTGAATTTGTAATTCTAAGCAATAAATGGGTTTATTATTCAGACCCTAATAACAACATGGTTCTCGCTTACTATTTTGAAGATCACTCTCATTTGAGAAATAAATTACGAATTCTAGAGAATTACGGACTGATTTACGAAATTACTTATAATGATGTTGCTCGTTTTGTTATTTCAGAAGAGCTTGCTGCATATTTGACAAGCGATACTCAACCAGACTAAGTGAACATTGAACCTCATCAGATGCTCAATGAAAGGGACTGTGATCATGAATTCCTCGTGATTTCTCAGCCTCCCAGTCATGGCGACAGGATTTTGAGCGATATTATTGAATCTAGCCCTAGTTGAGTTGAGGTATCCGACCATGACAGCCTCAGTAGAGTATATCCCCGTTACCCCAATTGAATATCCAGATGAGGATGGTAAGCCAATGGCTGAAGGTGATATCCAGTGCAGTTACTTGATTTATGCAAGAAGTGCGCTGCGGATTTATTTCCGAAATCTTCCAAATGTCTACGTGGCTGGTAATTTATTTATCTATTACGAAAAAGGTAATCCAGAATCAGTTGTCGCACCAGATGTATTTGTGGTCTTTGGAGTAGAAAACCGCGATCGCGGTTCTTACAAAACCTGGGAAGAAAATGATAAAACCCCAGATTTTGTTCTAGAGATTACCTCAAAAACCACCCGCAGCAAAGACCAAGGTGCAAAGAAAGGAATCTACGCCTTTCTGGGGGTGCGTGAATATTTCCAGTATGATCCTACGGGCGATTATCTTAATCCCCAACTCCAAGGTTTACGCTTGGTTGAAGACAATTATTTTCCAGTGCCAACCAATAGCTTATCAAATGATACCGTATCCCTACCCAGTGAAGTTTTAGGGCTTGAGTTGCGTTTACAAGAGGGAAAATTGCGTTTTTACAATCCAGCTACAGATCAAATACTTCTAACTCACGAAGAAGAAGTAGCTGTAAGACAAGCCGCAGAAGAAAAGGCACAAAGATTAGCTGCTAAACTCCGAGAATTAAATATTGATCCAGATAGCCTCTAACAGAATAGTTTGGCGTTATTCCTGTCCTACTCTTAAGTGAGTAGGGTTTTTTTTGCATAACTTTTGATGCTTCACCGCTGTTCAGTGTGGAATACCCTACCTCGCTCATCGGTCAGCACACCATAGGGGTATGTTGCAAGTTTTATATCAATGACGTTATATTTATTTACATAAAGTTACAAAACTTAAAACAGAGGTTTTGCGATGACTATCTTAATTGCATTAGTAGTTGTGGGTTGGGTAGCTGCTTCAGTTTTAGGCTCTTTGGCTTATTTCCTGGGAGAACAGAGCAAGCCTATCCACGAGCGTAACTGGCGTTCTGAGTCTTTTGAAAAGTTGGCTAAATCTTTCACTGGCCTGGATATAGACTACACAAATCGCACTCCTGCATATGCGATAGATGCTTACGCCAGCCGCAACCTGCCCCAATAGCAATAAAGGCAGCTTAGTAGAATGTCGATAAAATATTAGGGTGGGTGTTATTTACCCACCCTACTCTTGCTTACTTAACTTGGATAAGAATTTCAAAGTTCTCCGTTAATCTTGCGCCTGATGATTTCCATCTGGGCTTGCATATCGGCTTCTGTTAAAGGCATAGGATAGCCTTTAGAGTTTGGATCACGTTTGCTCATCAAAAAACGTAGAGCTTCAATGTCTTCGCGGTTTTCCACTACATAAGCTCTCAATTGTTGAAAACTCATTTGCTCATAATTCGGGTTCATTGACAAAATCCCAGATACCATTACTCAATACAATGATTTGGAGTTCGTCTCCAGCTAAGATGTAAACCTGTCCTGTTCTGTCGTCAAATCGAAATAAGCGGATATCTTTATACGGATTTGATAACATTTGACAAACCCGTACACAGGCTAAGGCTTGCTCTATTGTTGGTAAAATAAACACTCCTCACTACTAATATAAGGCGGGCATTGCCCACCCTATTACTACAACGGACGGTAGACGCGATAGTTGATGTTGGGGAAAATATTATCCATCACCTCGACTTTTTCGAGCCAACCGCTATCAATTTTGCCAATTTTCACGTCTTCGTAGAGCTTATTGAAGCGCATCAGGTGCGATCGCGTCCGTCTCACTGCATAGGGTACCATCGTTCCCGTCCGCATAATAAAAGCCCAGTCAGAAGATTGTGCCAACAATAACTCCCGTGCTGCTTGATTTAATGCTCGCCAGCCCAGTTCATCCTCCGGTTCCAACTGGGATATTTCAATCATTCGCTCAGCAGCTTTGTGCAAGTGTGGGTAAATCCAGGCGTTTGTTTCGTTCAACCAATACTCGTGGAAACCTTTGAAACCCCAACTTGATTGGGAAGGACGACAGACTTGCTGCACTGGATGCGATCGCAGATAATCTCCCAAGTGCGTCATTGCATAGGTTCCTTGGTCATACCATGACTTGCGGAACAGGAAATCAATGAACCAAGGACCCTCATACCACCAATGTCCAAATAATTCCGCGTCATAGGGTGAAACGATAATCGGCGGGCGCTGCATTATACCATAAAGATGTTCAGATTGCCGCTCTCGATTATACATAAAGTTAGCAGCGTGTTCTGCGGCCTTTTCCTTAGCCCAATAAGGATCGTAGAGTGCTTTATCTGACAACCCTAAACCACGTCCAGTAATTTTGTGATATTTAATGCCCGTGTTTTTTCGCTGACCATTGGGCATAATGTAGGGCTTGATGTACTCATATTCTGCTTCCCAGCCCAAATCTTTATAAAATTCTCGATATTCCGCCGCTCCAGGATAGCCAACTTCAGAAGACCATACCTGTTGAGATGATTCATGATCTCGGCCAAAGGCAGCAACACCAGTTTCAGTGAAAATAGGTGCATAGGTGCCAAAACGGGGACGTGGGCGGGCGTAAAGAATGCCATGTCCGTCGGTAAGGAAGTAGCGTAATCCAGCATCTGCTAGCATCCGGTCTACACCTTCATAGTAAGCACATTCAGGTAACCAAATACCTCTCGGTGCTTGTCCAAAAGTTTCCTCGTAGTGTTCACAAGCTACCTGAATTTGCGCCCACACTGCTTGTGGATACATTTTCATCAACGGCAAGTAGCCGTGGGTAGCACCGCAAGTGATAATTTCCAGGTTATTACTATCTTGGAACTGCTTAAAAGCCGTCACCAAGTCACCGTTGTAGCGTTCCCATATTTGACGTGCTTCGTTAAATTCAGCAGCATAATGTTCTGCTAAATAACGAATATGTCCGTTGTGGACGTTACGCTCAGCCTCCAGTTCTATAAGTTCTTCTAGTTGCCCTAAGTGGGCGTCATAGCGCTCTTGCAGCAGGGGGTCACGAAGCATCGACACTAGAGGTGGTGTCATACTCATCGTGATTTTAAAGTCGATACCGTCTCGCTTTAAGCCTTCAAATACTTTTAATAAAGGGATGTAGGTTTCTGTGATGGCTTCATAGAGCCATTCTTCCTCCAGCACATAGTCACTTTCCGGGTGACGAACGAAGGGTAGATGTGCATGAAGGACAAGCGCGACATAGCCAATAGCCATAGTGATTTTGGGGTGATACTTGTAAGTTGAAGGTCGAGAGGTTGGGCTGAAATTAACAATATTTTAAGACTTTATGGGGATCTAAGAATACTTAATGATTTTTTCTCAATCTATGGGGTCAGTAGATCGCCAAGTTTTTTTCAGTCTCGCTATCTGGACATTTCGGCAAAATCCCAGGCGTCACCAAAGTACTACTAAATTTTAGATTACGGTCGATATCGCTAGTTGTGCTTACCCTTCAAAGAAATATAGGACTTACGCATTCACATCAAGGTGGATTCTGGATCAGCTTGTTGCTGAAGTTAAGTTTGAAGAGCGATGTCTAGGTTGGGCTACGCCTACGCCAGAATTATACAAAAAAGCGCTGAACTCTAACCCTAAAACCTGGCAAAAGTGGCGATGTGATTTCGTCATCAGCCAGCAAGGTTTCTATCAGTTTTAATTGGGCGCTTTCTCTGCGATAAACTTCTAGCTGTTGTAATTGCCAATTTGCAATCCAATATTCTTGGACTCCTGTGGATGAGTATAGTTTCAGCTTGGCTTCTCGGTCTCGACGTTCGTTGATTGTCCCAGGAGAAAGCACTTCCACAATCAGTTCTGGCGCTCCTCTCAAATGTCCTTCGTCATCTAGTAATTGTGCTAAACGCTCATTACCGATCCAAACCACATCGGGTATGACATTATCAGCATTTGTAAAAATTATCCCAGGAGTTGCAATAGGTTCACCTAGTTTACTCAAGCGAGACCAAATTTCTAATTCAAAATAAACATTACCACCAGTTCGCTGATGTCTCCAGTGAGGCGCTCTCGTCACAAATAGTTCTCCGTCAACAATTTCATAGCGCTTCCATTCGTCAGTTGCGAGTAATTCTAAGTCTGAGGTTGTCCAACGGACTCCATCGGATATTGTTTGGTTCATAGGACTATCTTTCCATGTCTACTTGAGAAATGAAATTCTATTTTGAGAATATTTACTCAGGGTCAATACCTGCGGCTCGCAAGCGTTCTGCCAACATTGCAGCCCGTTGACGTTCTTCTTCTAGTTGTTGGTTTATTTGCTCTAACTGTTGATTTGCTTGCTGTAACTGTTGATTTGCTTCTTCCTCTGGTAACATCACCAGCTGTCCATCTGGTGTAAAAAAGCGTAATTTGCCCAAATATACTGCTAAATACAGCCCTAATTGTTGACTCCACAACCAACCTGACTCAGTAGGTACAAGATCTTGATATTGTCCATCAAGTAAGTGAAATCCCTGAAATTCTAGGTTATTTGGGTCAAACCAAAAGTAATCCGGAGTACGAAATGTATTCTGGTAAATTTGCTTTTTCAAACCTTTATCAACCGAGGCAGTGGAATCAGATAACATCTCAATAATCACATTGGGATATTTGCCGTCTTCTTGCCACACAACCCAGCTTTTGCGGTCTTTTTTTTCTGTATCTAAAACCAGAAAGAAATCAGGGCCTCGAAATTCTTCTGACTTTTTCTGATTAGGACTGAAATAGATAGTCAGGTTGCCGGTAGCATAAAAATCCTGACGATCGCGCCACCACCACTTAATCAAGCGAATCAGTAAATCGATTTGTTCGCGGTGTAAATCGGATTCCAAGGGGGGTTCGTCACTGTAAATATCACCTGGTGGGAAAATTATACTCTCAGTGACATCTTTTACACTAGGGGTGGTGGCAAGGGGCTGAGACATACAACAACAGAATCTTTCTATTTCTATCTATGCTATCGTGACGGCTTGTTCTCCTATTCTTCGCTTTCTTGATACAGCTGTTGCAAGTCCTGTAACTGAGTCTTTCGGGAAACACGACGATATTTTTTACTTTCTAACTTGGGTTCGTATTGACTCTGCCCTTTGCCTTTACTTTTTAACTTGAGAGTGGATTCCGGATCGGCTTGTTGGTGGAGTTGTGTTTGACGAGCGATCGCTGCATCCAAAAATTCCAAATAATGTTCGTATCGTTCCCATTTTCCGCGCACTGCACACTCAGGTTCATCTCGGTGCAGACAATCATTAAATCGACAGCTAGCAACTGCTAACCGCTTTCTTGCTTCTGGGAAATAATCTATTAATTCTTCTGGGTTACAATCCATGTCAGGCTGATTAAAACCTGGAGTATCTGCAAGCATTCCACCGCTAGGCAATTCAAATAATTCTACATGGCGGGTGGTATGACGACCACGAGCCAATTTACCAGAAACCTCCGCCACTCGCAGGTTAGCATTGGGAATTAGCCCATTAATCAGGCTAGATTTGCCCACGCCGGAAGCTCCAGCAATGACAGTAATTTTATTACTTAGATGGGTCGCAGCTTGGTCAATATTTATACTATTTTTGACGCTGATAAATAACGGTCGATAACCCCAACCGAGTAGGCGATCGCTAATTTGTTGCTGTTCCTGTGGTGAAATTAAATCACTTTTATTCAAGCATAAAAGCACATCCAAGCCAGTAGACTCAGCCTTAATCAGAAACCGACTCAATTGATAAGGTTCCAAAGGTGGATCGGCAACAGCAAACACCAAGAGGATTTGGTTGACATTGGCGATCGCAGGACGATCTAATTCACTTTGGCGGGGTAAAACCTCAGCGATCGCTCCCCGTCCTCCAGCCCAATCTGGCTCCTCTACAACAACGCGATCGCCCACCATCACCTGTTGTCCGATTTTTTTCAGCCGTGTTCTGCGAGTACAGAGCAGGAGAAGGGGATGAGGAGGATGAGGAGGATGAGGGAGATTTTGCTCCCCCATCTCCCTCATCCCCCTCATCTCCCCATCCTCTTGATCCAGCTGTACCCGATAAAAATTAGCCTGCACGGCCACCACAGTACCCAATAACTGTCCAGTTGCGGTAAAACTTTCCGCTATCATTTGTTGTTAACTGGACGGCGCACTAACAGAGAAAAATAACTACTACAGTCTGTAATTTTTTCCACCTGATAACCTGCCATTGTCAAACTATCGGGAACCTGCTCAATTGGCTCTCCTGGGTCTAGCCAGACTTCTAGCAAACCTCCCAGTGGCATTTTCTCTAAACGTAGTTTTGTCCGCACGAAATTTATTGGGCAAGGGGTGCCGCGTAAATCAAGCTGAGCATCGGGAGTTGAAATAGAAGAGGACTTCATTACTTAAACAAATTTCCCAAGAATCCTTCAAGACCGCCTTTACCAGTGCGATCTCCTTTAATTTTAGCCAGCTTCTCCAACAGTTCCCTCTCCTCTGGGGCTATCTTGTTGGGAATATCAATTAATACGGTCAGCATATGATCGCCGCGACTAACGGGATTTCCCAATCTGGGTACGCCGCGATTTTCCAATTTCATCACCGTATTCGGCTGGGTTCCCGCAGGAATGATTAGTTCCACTGGTCCATCTACCGTATCGACCTCTAACCGACAACCTAAAATTGCTTGCAAGTAGCTAATTTTGATTTCCGAGAGAATATTGATGCCATCCCGTTGGAATTCCGCATCCTCATTGACGAACAAGTAAACGTACAAATCCCCAGGAGGACCGCCGCGTTGACCGGCATCCCCTTCATTGGAAATCCGCAAGCGTGTACCATTATCTACCCCAGCGGGAATGGTAATTTTGAGTTTTTTTGTTACTTGATTTGCGCCCTTCCCATCACACGCATCACACTTATCTTCAATTACCATGCCTGTGCCATTACAAGTGGGACAAGTCGAGACTTGTGTGAAACTACCGAAGGGTGTTCTCGTAACACGACGAACTTGACCCGAACCGCTACAAGTTGAACAAGTACGCGGACGTGTTCCTGGTTTAGCACCAGAACCATTACAAACTTCACAATTTTCTAAATGCGAAATGCGGATTTCTTTTTCACCGCCAAATACTGCTTCCCGGAAATCTAACTTTAGGTCTAGCCGCAGGTCATCACCTCGCGCAGGGCCGCTGCGGCGTCTTTGTTGTTGCGCTGGACCACCCATACCCCCAGCAAAGCCGCTAAAAATACTTTCAAAGATGTCGGCGAAGCCACCCATATCACCAATATCTTGGAAGCCCGCACCAGCTCCGCTTGATACGCCCTCTGGACCAAAGCGATCGTAACGAGCCCGGATTTCTGGTTCCGAGAGTACTTCATAAGCGCGGTTAATTTCTTTAAAGCGCTCTTCCGCTCCCGGTTCTTTGTTCACGTCTGGGTGATACTTCCGGGCTAAACGGCGATAGGCTTGTTTGATTTCTTCTTTGTCGGCGTCACGAGAGACACCCAGGATTTCATAATAGTCGCGGGCCATATAGCAAAGGTAAAAGTTAGAAGGAACAAAGCAGGAGGCAGTAGAACATTACGGTTACTTCCTACCCTACAAAAAGGCGTTTTACCTAGAAAACGTCTTTGGGAGGGCGGCTTGCCGGAGGACAGGCAGAAGATAAAATAAATTTTTGTTAATAACTGATTTTACCCTTTACCTTTTACAAAAATCACCGACAAATTTTAAGCAACAGGTGCTTTCCTCGTGGGAGACGACAAAAGTTGCAGAAGTAGTTACAAACAAAGGAAACCTCTGTTCGGACTTCTCACTGCTGAATTTGCTGTCTCTTTTACAATTGTGCTACGTAGGAGAGGAAAACCCCGCCCATCAACCAGAGGGGCTAGCCGCACCATCAGGTGTGGAAAACCACCCATATGCTTTGGATCGCATCTCAACTAGCACACCGTTTAGCCCACAGTAATTTGCTTCTACAATCTAGCAAACCGCTGGGGTCTTGTGAAACTTCGCTAAATTTAGCATCAATATATTTAGATATATTAAAGTGTTTTAACAAAAATCTCAAAAATGGGGATTAGGGACTGGGGATTAGGGACTGGGGATTAGGGATTGGATTCCAGCGAATCTTCCGCACCCAATCCCCAGTACCCAGTACCCAATCCCCAGTCCCCAGTCCCCAGTCCCCAGTCCCCAATCCCCAATCCCTAATCTATCGCCTCATAATCAGCTTGTGCAGTACTTTCTTCGTCAAAATCAAAGTTGAATTGGGGTATGAGTGTGCCATTCATAGCTGAGTCTAGTTCTGGGGTAAAAGCGCCAACCGAAACTTCCTCAATTTCATCGGTTTGGCTGTTTGCTCGGTTGTAGACATCGGCACCAATGGCAAATAGGGTTTGTTGGAAGTCGTCTAAGCGCTGCCTAAATTCTGTTGTGGAGATGCTGGAGTCAGTCATTGCTGCTTGGAGTTGTGAAACTTTTTCACTAGCCAAGGTTTTCATCTGATCGCCGATAAAGTTGCCATTATCCTTGATGGTGGATTCGTAACTGAACAACAGATTATCTGCTTGGTTTCTGAGTTCAACGAGTTCTTTACGTCTTCTGTCTTCTTCGGCGAACAATTCAGCCTCTTGGCGCATCCGTTCGACTTCGTTGGTACTTAAACCACCTGTATTGGTAATCCTGATACTTTGTTCTCTGCCTGTACCTTTGTCTTGGGCAGCAACCTTAAGGATGCCGTTAACATCAATTTCAAAAGATACTTCAATTTGCGGTACACCACGGGGGGATGGGGGAATTCCTGCTAAGAGAAACTTGCCGAGACTCTTGTTATCTCGTGCCATTGCGCGTTCACCTTGGAGGACGTGAATTTCCACCGAGGTTTGCCCATCAACTGCTGTGGAAAATATTTGTGACTTACTAGTGGGAATTGTGGTGTTGCGTTCAATGATTTTGGTGAACACTTCACCCAAGGTTTCAATCCCTAAAGACAAGGGGGTGACATCCAATAGTAAGAGATTATCGACTTCGCCACCCAAAACCCCTGCTTGGATAGCAGCTCCTAGTGCTACAGCTTCATCAGGATTGATAGAGCGATCGGGAGCTTTGCCATTGAAAAACTTGATCAGCGCGTTTTGGACTGCGGGAATCCGGGTAGAACCACCTACCAAAATAATCCGATCTATGTTTTGCGGTTTGAGAGCTGCGTCTTTGAGGGCTTGGATCATCGGTTCGATGGTAGCTTCGATTAATTGCCCTGAAAGTTCTTCAAATTTAGAGCGGCTGAGTTCCATCTCCAGATGTTTGGGGCCGCTGTCATCGGCGGTGATAAACGGCAAGTTGATGGAGGTATTCACCATACTCGATAGTTCAATTTTTGCCTTTTCCGCTGCTTCCCGCAGGCGTTGGAGTGCCATTTTATCTTGGGAAAGGTCGATTTTTTCCTGTTGCTGGAAGCGTTCCATCATCCAACGCACGATCGCATTATCAAAGTCGTCTCCACCCAAGTGGTTGTTACCACAAGTAGCCTTAACTTCAAAAACACCATCCCCAAGTTGCAGAATCGACACGTCGAAGGTACCTCCTCCCAAGTCGAAGACTAAAATTAACTGTTCTTGCTCTTGTTTATCTAATCCGAAAGCTAAAGCCGCAGCCGTTGGTTCATTGATAATTCGCAGGACTTCGAGTCCGGCAATAGTGCCAGCATCTTTAGTGGCTTGTCTTTGGGCATCTGTGAAATATGCTGGTACGGTGATCACTGCCTGAGTGACAGTTTCACCCAAGAAATTTTCCGCATCCTGCTTCAGCTTTTGCAGGATCATGGCAGATATTTCTTGTGGCGTGAAATTTTTTGAGCGAATTTGAACATCAACGGTATCATCTCGACCTTTGACGCAGTTGTAGGGCACGCGATTGCGTTCCACTTCAGTATCTTCCCAACGCCTACCGATGAATCGTTTAATACTGTAAATTGTGTTTTCGGCATTGGTTACGGCTTGGCGCTTTGCCAGTTGACCGACCAAGCGATCGCCACTCTTGCCAAATCCCACAATACTTGGAGTAGTTCGTCCACCTTCAGAATTGGAGATCACAAGTGGTTGACCGCCCTCCAAAACTGCGACGCAACTGTTAGTAGTGCCTAAGTCGATCCCAATAACTTTTCCCATACTTTCCAGTATTTTTACTGAGTATTTATGCTGTAATTATGATGTCGCGGACTAACTTGTTTTGCACCGAACCAAGGCTAGCTCAAAACTTCAGCATCTAGAAATGGGGAATAGGGAATAGGGAATAGGGAATAGGGAATAGGGCATTGGGCATTGGTTATTTCTCCCCCTGCCTCCCCTGCCTCCCCTGCCTCTCCTGCTCCCTCATCTCCCTCATTTCCCTCATCTTCCCAATACTCAATAACGATGCTCGCCTCTGCTAGAACCAGGCACTTTTGGTCAGCGAGGCGAGCGGTTACAGTTTAACTGTCGGCTGGACTCGACTGATCTTCTAGTGCAGCAGGTGTATCTTCCTTGGGAGCAGCGACTTTGACCATTGCATGGCGTAGCACGCGATCGCCCAAGTAATATCCGCGCACTAACTCTTCTAACACTGTTCCTTCAGGATGTTCATCCGTAGGTTCCCGCATTACTGCTTCGTGCAGGTTAGGATCGAATTCTTGACCTTCAGGACGCATTGGTGAAACACCCAAACGTTTAAGGGTATCTACTAATTGTTTGTAAACGCCTTGGTAACTTTTATGGATGGTCATTTCGCCATCAGATTGCGGTTTGAGGTGCGATCGCGCCCGCTCAAAGTTATCGACCACTGGTAGCAATTCCAGAATCGTGTTCCGCTTCATCTGGGCTTCTAGTTCTTCTTTTTCTTTGATAGTGCGTTTACGGTAATTCTCAAAATCAGCGGCAATCCGCATATATTGAGTACTACGTTCTTCTAGTTGCACTTTGAGAGACTCGTTTTGTTGAGTCAGTTCTGCCAAAGCTGCCGTTTCCAGTTCAGCTTTCTCGCTTGCAGCGCCGCCATTTTCTTGATTAAGAGTAGCCGTATCCGCCGTTACATTGGTTTGGGCTGCCACTTGCTCAGTAACTTCGCTGCCAGATTCATTGGAATTGATTTGGGCTGGGGAGTCGCTCTTCATTGCTTGCTTTACCTCTGTTGGTTCACCCAATTGCTGGCTTGTATCGTTTATCTGTTTATTTTCATCCATTATTGTCTACTGATTCCAGATGCTTTTTATGGCAGTACATCTCCATAGCTTGCAACCGTCGTCATTCGCGGCTTGCAACTAAGGCTGATTTTATTGCCGACAAGTTCCTGGAGTAATGTCACCGTCAT
Source organism: Desmonostoc muscorum LEGE 12446 (assembly GCF_015207005.2). Classification (GTDB taxonomy): domain Bacteria; phylum Cyanobacteriota; class Cyanobacteriia; order Cyanobacteriales; family Nostocaceae; genus Nostoc; species Nostoc muscorum. The sequence goes on along the minus strand of NZ_JADEXS020000001.1, from coordinate 4,444,196 downwards.
CTTATTGTGACAAATGGTGAACACGCTAGTTGATACGCTTCTAGTGCGGTAACCCGAACGATTGACACTCCTGAGCCGTTATGCTGAGGATTCTTGCTTCACAGGGATTCCGACGAATTTACCCTCAGCAAGCATCTTGACCGTGTGCCCCACGGCTGCAAGTCCCCTCTGGAGAACTACTTGTGCGGCGGCGACATCCCTATGGGTTGTATAGCCGCAATTTGAGCAATTATGAATACGCTCTGACAAATCTTTTTTGCCTGTCACGCTTTGGCAGTTTGGGCAGATTTGGCTTGTTTTACGGCTATCTACTTTTTGAAAATAGACACTACGCTTAAAACAAATCTGATCCAAAATACTGAAGAATTGCCCAAATCCCGCATCTAGACAGTGCTTGCCCAACATTCCACGGGATAGTCCGACAAGGTTTAAGTCCTCAATAAAAACCATCTCAGTATCGTTGCAGATTTGATGAGATAGCTTTGTGTGCCAATCCTTGCGGCAGTTGGCAACGTATTCATACAGTGAAGCAACTTTCCTTTGTGCTTTACGCCAATTGTTCGAGCCTATAGGTTTTCTCTTAACGCGCTGTTGCAGCAATTTAAGCTTGCGTTCGGCATCAACAAAAAACTTTGGACGCTTAACTAAAAGACCATTAGAAGTTGCAACAAAATTAGTTAAACCGACATCAATTCCTACCGCTTCTCCGTGTGGCAACCTTTCTGGTATGGATACATCCCATTGAATAGTTAGCATCACATACCATCCAGAAACTTTTCTTGCCACACGCGCTTGCTTAATTATTCCACCATCAGGAATGCTTCGTGATTGACGCACTTTTACAGCACCAATTACAGGCAATTTTACCTGACTATTGGTTAGCGGATTTTGCCCTAATTGCGGGAAAGAAAAAGACCGCATCCGTCCTGGCTTTTTAAATCTTGGGAACCCATGATTTTGTTCCCACATACTCACAAAAGCCTTTTCAAGTCGCCTCAATGTTTGCTGTAAAGACTGAGCATTAACTCGTTTTAAATATTCATTTTCTTGACGTGCAGCAGTTAAAGATTTGCACTGGCTTGCAAATGTTGGGCGCGGTGCCTCAGCAGGAATGATATAGCAGCTATGGAGGCTACAAGCATTTACCTGACAACTACGGGACTTATACCAGTCCTTGCGTTCAGCTAAAGCATGGTTGTAAACCCGTCTATGAGTTTCTATCCATTCTTCAAACAGTAATATTTGTTTTTGTGTTGGTTTTAGCTTGAATTCGTAAGTCAGGTTAAACACGCTTGTTACCTCCTGACTCTATTTTATCACAATTCTAAAAATCGCTTGCTCGGTTAGTAGAATAAAGTCGCCCGCTTAAGGGCGAGGCTCTAACCCCAGGTTTTCGCTAGCGTAACTCTAGGAGTAAGTATTTTGCAAGAGTGGCGCTGAATCTGATTCACCCCTCATCTGAATTTATGGATCGGGTTTTTAATGAGTTAAGCTGTTAAGCATTTAATTTGCACATTGAGATCGCAGGGGGGCAGGGGGCAGGGAGCAAGGGAGAGGGTTTGCAGCTTTTATTACCATGAAAATGGTGCAATTTAAATGACGATTAGCTTACTACTCAAAATTTAATGATTTCTAAAAAGGTGTTAACTGTTGAGTGTTAACCGTCAACAGTCAACCATCAACATGAAACTCCATTCCCTTGTCCTCTTCTGGTGAGGACTTTTTTTAATGGATGAGAATTCTGTGTCAGATGCTGGGAATACTTTAACCAGAGGTTTCCCCAAATCAATTGCTGATTTATGACTTACTCGTCACCACAACGGCGCAGTACCGCTCTAACTACTAGAACAGAGTTTTCGCCCTTTGGCAACAAGTTAGTGCAGTCTGGCTATGTTAATACCGAACAGATGAGACAGGCGCTAATTGAAAGCCGCAAATCTGGCAGACCGCTAACGGAAGTATTAGAGTCAATTACTGGACAACAATTATCACCTGAGCTGCTCAGGCAATACAAAAAACAACAGCTATTTGAATTAAAAATACTCTACGGAGTTGAATTCCTCGATCCGGAAGTTAACTCCGTTGGTAACACAATGGTGGGAACCCTGATTGATACCCTGATCCCAGTGGATATCTGCCGTCGCCATCGTTTGGTACCACTGTCAAAACACGAAGACCAAACCCCACCCTCAGTTTTAGTGGCGATGGTTGCTCCGGATAATCTGGAGGCTTCCGATGACCTGAATCGCATCTTGCGCCCCCAAGGCTTGGCATTGCAGCGCATGGTGATTACACAGGAGGACTACCAACAGCTAATCAACCAATACTTGGATGATCTGGCTGTGCGGCAAAAGCACCTAGAACGAGAAAACTCTACAGATATTAGTCAGGATTTAGAAAATCTCGGAAATCTCGACATTGAAGATGCCCCTGAGGAGATGGAGGCTGATTTAGGGGCAGCGATGAAGGGTGCTGAAGATGCCCCTGTTATTAACCTTGTCAACAGAATCCTGGCTAAAGCCCTGCATGAAAAAGTTTCCGATATTCATGTGGAACCACAAGAAGAAAACTTACGTATCCGCTTCCGTAAAGATGGAGTGCTGCGTGAAGCTTTCCCCGTGATGCCGAAAAAAATCATTCCAGCGGTGACAGCCCGGTTTAAAATCATCTCCAATCTAGACATTGCCGAGAGGCGTTTACCCCAAGATGGACGTATCCGCCGGATGTTTGAGGGTCGCAAAGTAGACTTCCGTGTAAATACCTTACCCAGTCGCTACGGCGAAAAGGTGGTACTGCGGATTTTGGATAATTCTTCCACCCAACTCGGATTGAATAAGTTAATTACCGATCCAGAGACTTTACATATTGTCCAGGATATGGTAAGCCGTCCCTTTGGTCTGATTTTGGTGACTGGGCCGACTGGTTCCGGTAAAACAACTTCGTTGTATTCGGCACTAGCGGAAAAGAATGACCCCGGAATTAATATCAGTACTGTGGAAGACCCAATTGAATACAGTCTTCCAGGCATTACGCAAGTACAAGTAATTCGGGAAAAAGGGCTGGATTTTGCTACAGCGTTGCGGGCTTTCTTGCGACAAGATCCAGATGTGTTACTGGTGGGTGAAACGCGGGACAAGGAAACGGCAAAAACAGCGATTGAGGCTGCCTTGACTGGTCACTTAGTATTAACCACCTTACATACCAATGATGCCCCAGGAGCGATCGCTCGTTTGGGAGAAATGGGAATTGAGCCTTTCATGGTTTCTAGTTCTTTAATTGGCGTTTTGGCTCAACGTCTGGTGCGGCGGGTATGTTCTGAATGTCGGATTCCTTATACTCCCACAACCGAGGAATTGGCACGTTATGGTCTATCAGCTTCCTCTGAAGTAGATATCACCTTCTACAAAGCTAACACTTTGACATTAGAAGCGATCGCAGAAGCCAAAGCCAAAAATCACCTTTGCCCAGCTTGTAATGGCGTCGGCTACAAAGGGCGTTGTGGTGTTTATGAAGTCATGCGAGTGACCGAAAACCTCCAAACCCTCATCAACGAAGAAGCACCCACGGAACGCATCAAGGAAGTGGCGGTAGAAGAAGGGATGAAAACCTTGCTGGCTTACAGTCTGGACTTAGTACGCCAAGGTTCCACTACTCTCGAAGAAGTAGAACGGGTGACCTTTACAGATACTGGTTTGGAAGCAGAGTTAAAAGCCAAACGCAAGACAGGTCTTACCTGCCGGACTTGTGATGCCACCTTGAAACCTGAATGGCTAGATTGTCCCTACTGTCTGACATCTCGTTTTCAAGATTAGTCATTAGTCATTGGTCATTAGTCATTAGTCATTAGTCATTGGTCGATGGTTAGTAACTTTAAACAACTGACAAAAGACAACTGACAAATGACAAATAACAAACATTAATTAAGGAAGCAAAACTATGGAAATGATGATTGAAGACTTGATGGAGCAGATGATTGAAATGGGAGGTTCGGATATGCATTTATCCGCAGGTTTGCCGCCCTATTTCCGCATCAGTGGCAAACTGACTCCCATCGGTGAAAATATCTTGACGGCAGATCAGTGTCAAAGGCTGATTTTTAGTATGCTCAATAACACCCAACGTAAAACCTTAGAGCAGACCTGGGAATTAGATTGTTCTTATGGTGTTAAAGGTTTGGCTCGTTTCCGGGTGAATGTCTATAAAGATCGTGGTGCTTATGCTGCTTGCTTACGGGCATTAAGTTCTAAAATTCCTAACTTTGAAAAATTAGGTCTGCCAGATATAGTGCGGGAAATGTGCGATAAGCCTAGAGGACTAATTCTGGTAACAGGCCCCACAGGTTCAGGGAAAACAACAACCCTCGCGGCAATGATTGACTTGATTAACCGCACCAAAGCAGAGCATATTTTAACGGTGGAAGATCCAATTGAATTTGTTTACGAACCAATTAAAAGCTTGGTTCACCAACGACAACTGGGAGAAGATACCAAGAGTTTTGCTAATGCTTTGAAAGCAGCCTTGCGGGAAGATCCAGATATTATTCTGGTGGGGGAAATGCGCGATTTGGAAACCATTTCTTTGGCGATTTCTGCTGCGGAAACAGGACACTTGGTATTTGGTACGCTACACACCAGTTCTGCCGCCCAAACTGTTGACCGGATTATCGATGTTTTCCCCCATGAAAGACAAACTCAAGTGCGGGTGCAATTATCAAACTCACTCGTAGCAGTATTTAGCCAAACATTAGTATCTAAGAAAAACCCTAAACCCGGTGAATATGGTCGGGTGATGGCTCAAGAAATTCTGATTGTTACTCCCGCTATTTCTAACTTAATTCGAGAAGGCAAAACCTCGCAAATTTACTCAGCTATTCAAACTGGTGGCAAATTGGGAATGCAAACTCTGGAGAAGGTTTTAGCCGATTTTTACAAAGCAGGAACGATTTCCTTTGAAGCAGCAATGTCTAAGACTTCCAAACCAGATGAAATCCAACGTCTCATCGGTACTTCCACACCACCCCAGGCAGCAGGGGCAAAACCAGGTGTGGCTGCTAAAGCGCATTAGACCAATAGGAGAGATTCGGGAGATGAGGGAGCAGGGGAGGCAGGGGGAGAAATAACCAATGCCCAATGCCCCATACCCCATACCCAATGCCCCATGCCCAATGCCCAATGCCCAATGATTATTTTGAATTGATTTATGCCAACCTACGTTGCCCGTGTTCGGGACTCGCAAGGAAAATCCCGAACAGAAAAAATTGTTGCTGAATCCTTGACGCAAGCTCGTACTAATCTGAGAGATCAAGGATTTGTAGTCCAAGACCTCAAGCAATCTCAAGGATTTCAGCCAGATGTTGCCTTAAAAAAATTCCAGAATTCCTTAGTTAAGGTATCTGTTAAAGACAAGGCGGTTTTTTCCCGTCAATTTGCTGTTTTGATGAATGCGGGAGTTGCGATCGTTAGAAGTTTGGGGGTACTTTCTGAACAGTGTAGTAATACTAAACTGAAACAAGCTCTCGTAGACATTAGCAACGATGTGCAAAGCGGAATGAATCTTTCAGAGGCAATGCGGAAGCATCCTGACTGCTTTGATGGATTATATGTGAGTATGATTCAAGCTGGCGAAGTTGGTGGTGTTTTAGACGAAGTATTGAATCGTTTAGCCAAGTTGTTAGAAGATGTTGCCCGCTTACAAAACCAAATTAAATCAGCATTATCTTATCCAACGGTGGTGGGTTTTATAGCAGTTGCTATCTTTCTCGGTATGACCATTTTTCTGATTCCGGTTTTTGCGAAGATTTTTACAGAAATCGGAACTGAATTACCACCTCTAACGCAATTTTTGATGGATGCTAGTCTATTTTTGAGAAGTCCGAAGGTTTTCGTGCTTATCGGCGCTCTTGTAGGACTGAAAATTGGCTTTACACAATACGGTAAAACTCCTGTTGGTCGCATAACACTTGATCGTCTTTCCCTCAAGATGCCTTTATTTGGTGACTTAATTCAAAAATCTTCGGTTGCCCGCTTTAGCAGAACTTTTGGATCTTTGACTCGTTCAGGCGTACCAATTTTAACTTGCTTGGAAATTGTCCGAGATACATCAGGAAACCAAGTAATTGCTAATGCTATAGATGCAGCCCGCATGGAGATTCAACAAGGAGGCATGATTAGCATTGCTTTACAAAAAGACAAAGTTTTTCCGGCTATGGCAATTCAGATGATTAGTATCGGTGAGGAAACTGGAGAATTAGATGGGATGTTGATGAAAGTTGCTGATTTCTATGAAGATGAAGTTGAGCAAGCAGTAAAAGCACTCACTAGCGTTTTGGAACCAATCATGATTTTGGTACTAGGAGGAATGGTTGGTACAATTTTGCTGGCAATGTATTTACCCATGTTTAAGGTGTTTGAAAAACTGGGATAGAGGATTAAGAGTTAGGAGTTAAAAGTTAGAAATTAAGAGTTATGAGTTAGGAGTGAAAACTCTTGATTGATGGATTTTTAATTTTAAAGTAATTATTTTTATTCTTAACTCTTCAATTCCAACTATAAACTAACTAATTTTTTCTTAACTCCTCATTGGTAACTAATTTACTATGACTGTACAAAAATCTCAGTACGAAGCGAGCTTGGCAGAGTACAGTAATCATCAGGCTGCGATCGCCTTACTAAAGCAACACCGTCCATATTTGGAGATGATTCCCAGTCTCCGCCGTCCAGATGAGAGTGTAATCGCTATCCCTTTACCAATTGTTCGTCTTCGCAAAACTGCCATAACAGAGCCACAAGCAATTTGTTTACCCTGTGATGTGGCACTTTTGATGTGCGATCCAGAGTGGAAAATCAAAACGGGAGTAGAGATTTTAATCTTTATCCATCGTCCCCATGAAGATTTTTCTGATTTGTTAGGACGTTGGCGACAATCCCAAGTTTTTTTAGACAATGATTATGAATGGTTGATGCCTTTCCGCCACAGCCATATTTTGAGTGAGGGAGCTAATAGCATATATCCTTTATTCGTAGTTTTTAGTGAGAGTTCAGAACGTATTCAAAGAGGTTTGGTAGGAGCAGAACTTCCATTTATTATGGAAACATCAAATTTATTAATTGAAGAGAATTATACAGACACTTTTTCTCCAGAAATTCCACCTGCTTAACCAAGGCAAAAGTAAAAAGGCAAAAGACAGAGATAAATTCTTCGTTTTGCCTTTTTACTTTTGTAGAGACGCGATTAATCGCGTCTCTACTTTTTATTTCACAAACTGGGGCATAATTTCCGCAGCGGTAAATATGCCATGAATGCCGCGTTGGTGCAATTGTCTACCAGCTTTGAGATAGCCGAAAGCAGGTCCGCAGACATTGGCTGCCATGCTGGTTTCATCTCCCAAAGTAAAGGTATGGGTGGAAATTTTCCCTTCAAAGGTGCGTCCTGTAACCTTAACGTTGGTGCTAAGAGGTTTTTTAGGATTGCGAGTATCGACTACACCACCAACAGTAACGCGATCGCGCCCCACTATTCCCGCTACCTCTAACATCACATCATCAGCGTGTTCCATGTTCTCTAAGGTAAGCACGCCATTAGTTTTATCTAATAGCGCTTCTACTTCTGCATCAGTCATCGCCCTAGCAGTTTCCACCGTGTAACCAGGCATATGCCCAATATCTTCCCGAACCGTGGCGCGGTAAGCTTCCCAGTTGGCAATTCCTACACCAAAAGTAATTTCTACCTTGTGAATTTCGGCATAGCTTTGGGCGGCTAAAGCGGCGGCGGCGGTTAACAGTCCAGGCGTGGCACCGCATCCTGTCATGTAGGTAATTCCAGCGGCTTGCAGTTCTTCTTTCATCGCCAGTAATTGTTCTACAGCACTGGTGCGCTTGATTGCATCCACTAGCACACCCCGCCAACCGGATTCGATAAACTGCTTGGCAACAGAGGGAATAAAATCATTGGGTAGGTTGGGTAAAGCCAGAAAATAGCCATCTACAGGCTGACTGGTAGCGATTAAATCTTGAATACTGTTATTGCTTAATGTCCCAACTGGCTCTAGATAACCTACTGAGCCTTGGGACTGATAGGTGGCGATGCATTCTTGAGTATTTAAACCTTCAGCGGCGTAAGCGTAGCCTTTTTGATCTGCGGCTGCGACTAAAATCATTTCGCGTTTGGCAGCAAGTAGCTTGGCGGCGGCTTGTCCTAGTCCGCCAAACCCCAGTACTCCGACGCGGATTGTTTTGTTCGCTTGTTCTGTGTTCATAGTCAATTTGTTGAGTTGAGTTAAAAGCCTTTAGCATTCGGCATCTCAGCTTCCGGCTAATAGCTAAAAGCTATGGAGGTTAATTATGCTTCATTATCCTTGGTTCTTCCACTACAGATGCATTTTTTACCAGAAATTATTGCTGAGTGATTTGGGTTTGGGCAAATTTTCACCAGGCATAACGTCAAAAATCTAGAGGACTGGGAACATCACAATCAGCGCGGTTAAGAACATGGGTGTAAATTATTGTTTTACTTCAAAATCCTGTTAGTTATTGAGATTTTGTGTGAATTATAACTTGATAGCCTACATAGTCATAATCAAAAGTATTGGAGTATGGCATTATGGATTTCGTTGATCAAGTCAAAGCCTTTGGATCTACAATCCCTACAAAATTAGGTAGCATCAAGACTGAAGAAGCTACAAAGCACTTCCTGATTATGCCTTTTATTCAGCAAATCTTGGGGTATGACGCCTTTAACCCAAATGAAGTTATGCCTGAATATGATGCAAATGTGGGAGCTAGCACAAATTACAAGCTAGACTATGCAATATTCCAAAACGGTCAACCCGCAATTTTGATTGAGTGTAAACGTTACGGTACTGATTTTAAGAATGATCGTGAATGGAGCCAGTTGTTTGCTTATTTCATGGCAACTGAAGCTCGAATTGCTATATTAACTGATGGAGTAAAATACAAATTTTATGCTGACTTGGAAAAACCCAATAAAATGGATAAAACTCCATTCTTAGAGTTAGATTTACTCAATTTGAATGACTCAGCAATCCGTGAATTGACTAAATTAACAAAATCGGCATTTAATATTGATGAAGCTATTACAGCAGCCTCAGAATTAAAGTATGTCGGTGGTATCAAAGCTCTGCTTAAAAAGCAGGTTGAAGTGCCCAATGATGAGTTTGTTAAATATTTTTTTAAAGATTTATGTCCTGGTAATAATTTCGTAGGGCAATTAAAAAATGAGTTTGTTGGCTATACACAAAGGGCTATTAAAGAATTTATTCGTGAGGAGATTGAAACCCTTTTAGATGAAGCAGCAGGTCGCTCAAAAACGAAGCAAGAATCTGCAACTTCGGAACCAGAAATCAAACCAGAACAGACTATAAAACAACCTGAATTTACAGATGATGAGCGTGAGGGGTATTACATTATTAAGTCGATTTTACGTCAGATATTAGACCCAGCAAGGGTAACATATAAAGATACAGCGAGCTACTGTAATATTCTGCTTGATGGTAATACTTGGAGACCAATTGTTCGTTTTTATTTTAACGATCAAAATAGTAAGAAGTTAGAAATATTCTCGAAAGATGCAAATGGCAGTAAAGTTTCGTATAAAGTCTCTATCAATAACCTCAATGAAATTTATCAGTATGCTGATAAATTCAAAGCAATTGTGGCTGCTTATGAAAATGCTCAAGCTGTTGCTACATAGTTTTCAGCAGCTAAAATACAGGTTAACACACTGAATTATTCTCAAATTTGTCAAAACTTGTGAAGTTAGCTTGGGACGACGTAATCAATTTAGACAACACTACATACTACGATTTAAGCCTAAAATTGCAAAATAAAAGTATAACCATTCTGAGTGCTTGGATTATCGAAGAAGGTTCTGATGTCCCAAGATTAACAACCTGCTATTCACTGTAATATCTGGCTGGAAATCATAAAAGATGACCAAAAATAGAGTCAAGTTGCTGGATGTAGTAGCACTGACAGTTGATCTACCTGAATACAACCTGTACCGTGGTCAAGTTGGTACAGTAGTCGAATTATTAGCTAGCGGCGCTGCATTTGAGGTTGAATTTAGCGATCGCCACGGCCGCACTTACGAATCTATCGGTTTACGCCCAGAGCAAATTATGGTGTTACATTTTGAGCCAGCATCCCCTGATTCACTCCCAGAAATGGTGACTGCTTAAGCGATAGTAGCCAGAGCGGGGCAAGACGTTAGTTTTGTTGCTGCTCAATTACTAGCTAGCGCTCTAGAGTGGGAGTTGCAAGACTCACGGCTATCAAGGGTATTCAGCTACGTCACGCTGCACAGCAAACTCTTGGTGAATCTTCCAATGATAGCGATCGCATATAAACAGATTGAGTGCTTATTTTGACAGTTATCAGCTTGGTAGTAACCAGACCAGGGTCAAAAGGTTTAGGACTGCGATCGCATACACCAATATCTACCTGTGGGTAACCTTTGCAAGAATAGGGACAGGTTAATTGTAATGATAAAGTTTTTCAAGAAATTTTATACTTTTGTAACTCTACTGGCTGGCCATACTACGTATAATGCTTATTTTTAGGACTTTTGGCGCTTACCTAGCACACTCATAGCCTACCTTGACTAATTAATGAGGTTAAGAGACACTAACTAAAGACTGATGTGTGTGATAGCAAAATTAATAATTTTTGTAAAGATTCTGAGATATATATATTGAAAGATGGAACATTAGTTAACAAATGGCAAGTTTGTATCTAAGTAAAAATGTTCCGATGGCTATATTTGTAGCCTTCTGCTAAGGCAGTACAATTCAAACGTACTTATCGTGGTTGGCCAAGAGCATGGAGACATTAGAATTCATAATTTATCCAGATGGTCGGGTACAGGAAAAAGTCACTGGCATTGTGGGTGCTTCTTGCGCTGAGGTTACAGCAGCAATAGAGGCACAGCTGGGGCAAGTACTTAAGCATGAGCCAACCTCAGAATACTTCGCCGCCAAGGTGCAGCAACCGAACGTGGCGAATACCCAAAACACTTACAGCGATTGGTAAGTTTTCACAGTAGTTTAGTGTCATTTAATTCAAACCACCATGTCACACTTTAGCCAAATTAAGACTCAAATCCGTAACCTTGATTCTTTGAAAGATGCTCTGACTGAATTAGGCATAGACTGGAAACCAGGCCCACGCGAAGTACGCGGCTATCGCGGTCAAACTCATCCTGCGGAAGTTAGTATCGAGCAGGAAAATGGCTACGACATCGGCTTTAGATGGAATGGCAAAGAATATGAACTGGTGGCTGACTTGCAATATTGGCAGCAAAATCTTTCTGTGGATGGATTCTTGCGCCAGGTAACACAGCGCTATGCTTACCAAACAGTTATGAAAGAAACTGCTCGTGTTGGCTTTCAAGTCGCTGAAGAGCAAAAAAATGAAGATGGTTCTATACGCCTGGTAGTACAACGCTGGAGTGCGTAATGGCTGATTTTCTGCCTTCGCCGGAAGAACAAGAAGACAACCGTTCCGGTTTGGAACCAGAATTAGGGGGTTTTTTACGGGATGCCCCGGAACGTTCTGGTTTAGAACCGGAATTGGGCGGTGTGCTTCGCCAAAATGGTGTTTATGTAGATGAAATCACCTGTATTGGTTGTAAACACTGCGCTCATGTTGCGCGTAATACTTTTTACATTGAACCAGATTATGGGCGATCGCGAGTGATTCGCCAAGATGGGGACGCCGAAGAAATTATCCAAGAAGCAATTGACACTTGTCCGGTTGATTGCATTCACTGGGTTGATTACACTGAACTCAAAAATTTAGAAGAAGAACGCAAATTTCAGGTAATTCCTGTCGTGGGTTATCCGGTAGAACAGGCAGTTGCTGCTAGCGAACGGCGACGTAAAAAGCAAAAGTTAAAGACCAAAAAATCCCGTTATTAAAATAAAAATTTTAATCGAATTAATAAAGGACTGGTAGAATCAGTCCTTTTATTTTTTGTTATACAGCATATAGCGGTTCCCATTCAGATGCAGTACAACATCTATCGCAAGGTGTAGGGGCACGGCAATGCCGTGCCCCTACAGGTGTATCTCACACTTGTGGGAAAACGCTATAATTCAGAATTCTGACTCCTGAATTCTGAATTAAAAAGAAATTGGAATGGATGCTGTTGTTTGATATTCCTGAAACAGCTTTTTGATAAAAGCTTTTTAATCCAAAATCTAAAATTTCTTTGGTTGCCTTTATTTGAAATTGAGAGGATCGTGTTGTGAAAGCAATTTTTCTACTTTTGCTTCGTCGATTCTAGCGGTTAATTTTCTAGTTTCATGCAGGTCTCTAGTGGTTTTTGCTAAAGTAAAAGTTGAGCCAACAGAAAAAGCTAAACCCATACCCATAAAGCCTTTTACCCAGCTATCTACAGGTAAATTCACAATGCCAAAAGTAGTCATAGAAATAGAAAACACAAAAGCTGCCCATGTTTGAATAATCCAAGCTTGACTGTCTTTTTGATTACCAACTGATTGCATATTTCCTACCTTTTTCGTGAGTAATTAATACTAATTTTTGAAAAAGAATTCTCCAATTAATTATGGAGTAGATTTTTTGTCTCTTTCTTTATAGAAAAGAGGTTTGGGTTAGGTTCCATCAACTCATATTTATGTGAGTTTTAAGACCTGTATTTTCAGTCTTATTTCGGTTAATTGCTGTTAAAAATAATTGTATTCATTGGTAGTTTTACTGCTATCAATAGTCAGACCAGTTTGCTAACTGGACTCAAAAAGCCTAGCTTCAGAGCAATTGGAGCAAATAAAAACTGGCACAAAGTTTGTACCAGTTATAGAAGTGTCAACAAAGGAATGAGTTTACTTATTCATCTGGAAAAGTCTGTACCTTGCCATCAGGACTGAGAACAACTCGAATTCTGACGTTTTGTCCGCGTCTATTGGCGGAAACAAAAGGTTGACCAACTTCCGGCATTCCAGCGCTATCAACGTATTCTCTGGCTGCTTTATTCAGAGGCAAAATTCGTTCAACTGTGCCGTCAACACTGACTAGCAAACTGTATTCTAATGTTTGTCCCAATCCCGCAGGTGGTTGCCAGCGCTTTGTGAGGTATTGTCTGGCTTCTGCTACTTGAGGTGTATCAAATAATGTGCCTGTTGCCACTTCTCTGGATGTAGGGGTTTTGCCTCCGTCTCCTAATTGATCGATAAATGGATTACTATTAGCAGTCCCAGAGGAAGGCAGTTGCGAGGAGGGTTTATTTCTTGCAGAATTTGCCTCTAGGGCACTGATTGTTTCGTCCAGTTGTTGTGATGTTAATGGGGAAGCTTGGGTGGAAGTATTGACACGGGGATTATTGGGTATGGTGTCAAGAGACGGGGGGACTATTGGCGAGGTGTTGGGTGAGAACTTGGGTGTGGTAGAAGATAGATTGGAGGGTAAATTCCGCCTTTTAGGGAGAGCATCAGCTTGGGGATTTGAGGCTGTGAGATTTTGTCCCAGATTTGGTAGTATGGCGATTTCCTGTCCGGGGATTTTACTGGATGGTGCGATGGCTGAATTCTTGGGTGCAGTTGCTGTCGTCCCCTGAGGTATGGGAGGTATGGCCAGTGCATTATTTGGCAATACAGATGGTGCCGTAGACAAACTGGAACCAGTTGATTTTAGAGGTGTTTGGGGCAAACTAGATGCTGGGGGTGGAGGAGTAGAACCGAGCAAATTATCTGCTGGGGTGGTGAGTCCGGGTTGGGGTGTGGGAAAGGTTAAAGAGGGTGAAGGTTGTAGCGCAGTCTTTACCTCTGTTGAATCTGCTGTTTTGGCTGTCTGCTGTTGTTTTTGCCTGATGTTGTTGGCATATTGCCAGGTAACTGGTAAAAAGCCGACGCCTAATACTAATACTGCGGCAATAGGTGCCCAAGCGGGGAAGCTCATATCTGAACTCCTACTGTTGAGAGTTGGTAGTGCTATAACATCGGTTGAGTATTCATCTAAAGCCGTTGCCAAATCGAATAGTTGCAACAAACTCAGTTGAATCACTGGACCAGATGTTTGGTTGGCGAGAGAACCGAGAAATAGATTGTGAGTTAAATAGCTGCTGGGTTCTAAATGTATATTTGCCCCTGGAAGTTGGGTATTAAAAGAATTTAATGTTTTTGTTGATAGTTCTAATTCTGGCTCATCCAGCGCTGTGTTTGACTGTTGGGTACCTGAGAAACTGACCCAAAAGCTTTCTGGAGACTGTTGGAGGAATTGTTGTACATAGCTGGTGACTGCATCACACAAAGCTTCCAGTTGGTTGCGATCGCCCCGAATGGGAAATTTGTGTTCTTCTGGTAGTCGGGGATCGTCAAAACGTAGCTCAAAGCTGAGCTGCTTAAGGACAGTTTTCCCCATCCACCGCGACAAAGGTGAGCTTTGGGCGAATACTTCTAGCGTACAAGTAGGGGGTGTGTAGCGACGAATCACAGTATTTGATAGAGGCATGGCAGGAACTGCGAGGAAGACTATTTGGGATTTTGCGTACTCCTAAGTCGAAGCAAGCTACGCGTAGCGTGTCGGAGATAAAAGTTGAGTCAGTTGCAACTCAGAACTGTAGAAGATTCTTTTGTTTGTGCAAACTGATGTGCAAGGAAGAACCAATGTTGATAGGGCATTGCCCAAGGGCTAGCGATCGTCAAAAGGGTTTCTTGACCTAGCAAACTTACATCGGCGAATTGTGGTTGAGGAATCTCAAATGTCAAATTTAAAATTTTGTAGAACGGTCTATAAGTGCTAGCCAAAGACGGCGATGCCCGCCAGGGGCACTGTAAAAAAGTAAATCTACAAGCAGTTTTAGTGCCAGGTTGGTAAGTAAATCCGTTGAGATTTGCTCGTCCTCTTCCATCCGCTCTTGGTAGGTGTTGCAAAAAGCATCAATATAATCTCCAAGTAAAGCAGCCTGGTGAGGTTCCCGGTTACTTTCTGCCATTTGTTCTAACAAGCCAACAGCACGGCGAATTAATTCCTGGTGCTGTTTGGCTAGGTAGCAGGTGATAAGAACAAGCGATCGCGCTTCTTCTACATCTAGCTTTTTTCGCCCTCCTTGACCTTTGCGTAGGGGATTTGATTGGCGTAGTCGCCATAAAGCTACGCGGTCTGGCACTCTTGACTCTAAATTCAAATCAGTTGCCGCCGAAAGCATAGCCTCAGAACCAATCCCAGTTAAGGTTTCTAGCGCCAACAGCACCAAATCTAATTGGGTTTTGATATTTTCCCATTGGACTGTGTTTGGGGCTGGAAGCTTGATTAAATCCTCCCACTGGGCATTTGGAGTGGCTGAGTTGGTGGCCGAGTGCATAACTTTTAGCATAGGTGATCAAGCTGATGGGGAATGGTGCTGTTACCCATTTTGAAACCAGACTCTCAATAATTAAAGTTGGTTTCCTATAGCTAGAAGCCAGAGGCTTGATCTAGCTTTTGTTTATGTGGTCAACAGCAGGTATCTTTGTCCTACTCTAGATGAAAATTAATTTTCTACAAAGTAGAAAATTATTAATCCTAGTTAAGGTTTACCCGATTTTTGCTACTAGCTCAGTACAAAAGTATAAATAGATAATGTTAAAAACAGCTAATCGCTAATCACCACTGGGCAATTATGCGACAACAACCATTAGTTGACCAAGACGAACTTTGAAATGTTGATTCTTTGGTTAGGGCGATCGCAGCAAGAAACTCCATTGAGTATTATTAACCTAAGCTGCTAAGTAGGTGGGAGTGCGATCGCAGGCAGCCACGCAATAAAATTCCCTCCAGTCAGAAAATTCGGATAGGTCTGATCTTAAATTAAACAGTTGGGATCTATGCTATCATCGACACCTTGTCGAAAGCGATTGGACACTGTGAAGATATTCGCCGACAGATGAGTGATGCATAAATAATCACTACGGCATTGGTTGCAGCAATGTTTCTCTTTTATTTATCAAGGTCAGGCTTGTAACGCATTCCCCACGGATAAATCCGCAGGGCTGTTTCATTCCATTTCAAACAGGATTTGTCAAGATGGTTAGCGAGAAAATTGTAAGTCAGGGTGACGATGAGATGAACATTTAAACATTGAAATATCAGTAAAATAGTTCATTTTCTGGGCACGCTGGTATAGCGTTTCCCGACCTACTGAGATACACCTGTAGGGGCACGGCACTGCCGTGCCCCTACACCTGGGGATATAATGTTGTACCGCATCTGAATGGGAACCGCTATAACGAAATAACCAATTTTTAATTGCTAGAACCCTTGATTTTTAAAGCTCTTTGGGCAATGAAACAGCCCTAGCGCTATGGAGGGCATAGCAGTGTTCTCTACGACATATCTGGTTTTTCCCAAAATACATATTTTGTATTTTGTGTCAATGCGTAAGTCCTAATTTCAATTGGGTGTGGTCGCTGAGTCTTAGCCCAGATGCTCAAACTTTCCTGAGTGGTAGCTGGGATGAAACAATCAACTTTTGGGATATTACTACGGCACAATGTCAGCAAACTTTTAGACCAGCCCGCCCCTACGAAGGCATGATTATTACTTGCTTACTTTTTTAATTCCTTTTGTCATTTCAAAATAAGCGAACAGACAGATTGTACTTAACAGTACCTTTTTTTGTGTTGAATATTTTTAATATTGATAAGAATAGCTTATTTAGTATTAGAGCTTTTTGCTATTTGTACTTATAGCAGTATTTCTGCTTAGTTAAAATCAAATGTTAGCATTGCGGTGTGCTATATAAAACGTATATATGAAAAATCATCCGGAATATTGCTAACTTAGTTAGTAATTTAAGTGAGATTTACTTAAATTAAGAGATAAATTGCCCAATATAAATTTTGTCATCCCTATTCGTGAATGAACTCGGTTAGTTATGCTCCTAGATTTAGAAAGATTTTATCAGGCTTGCAATCCAAGTAGACCTCTAATGATAGGAGATGCAAGCGATCGCCGATATTATATCGATTTTGCGGTGGTGCGGGGTGGCAAAATCATTGAAGCTTTACAGCGTACCATCACTCGCATATCGCCAGATTCACCAACTTGTCAGCTATTTACGGGACATCTCGGCTGTGGAAAATCAACGGAATTGTTGCGCCTGAAAGCTGAGTTAGAAGTGCAGCAATTTCATGTGGTTTACTTTGAGTCTACCCATGTCTTAGAAATGGCAGATGTGGATGTGACTGATGTTTTATTGGCGATCGCTGGTCAGGTAAGTGAAAGCCTAGAAGCGATGAAAATCAGGCTCAAACCTGCCTATTTTACCAAATTGTTTGGCGAAATTGTCGATTTTTTGCAAACACCAATTGAACTGGGAGTTGAAGCCGAGTTATCTGTGGGGATTGGCAAAATTACGGCTAAAACCAAAGAAAGCCCCCAATTGCGACGGCGGTTAAGAGATTATCTAGAACCGCGAACGGCAAATATTTTACAGTCAATTAATCAAGAACTATTAGAACGTGCCAACAAAGAACTCAAAACCAGAGGCAAAAGAGGACTGGTAGTAATTGTTGATAATTTGGATAGAGTGGCAATTCGACCTTTACCATCAGGGCGATCGCTACCAGAATACTTGTTTATTCAACGGGGCGAACAGTTACGCAAACTAAATTGTCATGTCGTCTATACTATTCCTTTAGCTTTGACTTTCTCCAACGATAGCGCCGAACTTCAGCATCGTTTGGGGGGAGGAGTAGCACCAAAAGTGTTACCGATGATACCAGTGCGATTACGTACTGGAGAGATTTTCCCCCAAGGGCTAGCAATGATGCGACAAATGGTGCTAGCGAGAGCTTTTCCCGACATTTTACCTAGCGATCGGTTAGGCTTAATTACAGAAGTGTTTGATAATTTGGAAACCTTAGATCGGTTGTGTCTGATTAGTGGTGGTCATGTGCGCGACTTGCTGGGGTTGTTGTTTGATTGTTTGCGGGAACAAGATCCACCCTTCGAGCGGGAGTGTGTCGAATTGGTGATTCAAAGACAGCGAGATTACCGAGCCAACGCCATTGACCCCCATGAGTGGGAACTCATCTTTCAGGTGGTGCAACAACAGAGGGTCAGAGGTGATATTGAGTATCACACCCTATTGCGGAGTTTATTTGTATTTGAATACCGCGATCGGGAAGGGGCTTGGTTTGCCGTCAACCCAGTTTTAGCAGAAACGCAAAAATTTAAATCATGGTTGAACGACACCCAAAAGCAGATATAAGAGCAAATAACGAGCGGGCACTGCGGAGTTTAGGGAGAGCGATCGCACTTTCTAACGGTCAATTTTCCCTAGTTTTAGTATCCTGCAATTATCGAGTTTTGCAAGAGGAAATGTTGCAACGACTCGAAGAAAGTTCTTCAGGATTATACCACATTCAAAAAGTAGTTTTACCCCACAACGCCAGAAGTCTTTACACAACTATTCATTTACAGTTAGTTACTCGCGATCAACCCCCATCGGCATTGATGATTTTGGGTTTAGAGTCCGTGGATGAACTTGATGATTTCCTCAGATCTATTAATCATATTCGTGATGAATTTCGCAAACGCCATCCATTTCCGATAATTGTGTGGATGAATGATGAAGTTTTGCAAAAAGTGGTACGTTTAGCACCAGATTTTGCGAGTTGGGCGGCGACACCGATTGAATTTGAAATGACAACTCGCTCGTTGCTGGAATTTCTCCAACAAGAAACTGATGCTTTGTTTGCCAGAGTATTGCCCAAGAACACTGCACAACCCCAAGCACCTAAATTTACGGAAAATTATTCTACCCTAGAGCAAGTCTGGGAACATAACTATGAACTGCACTTTGCCATTAGAGAATTACAAAATCGTGGCATTACCTTAGAACCGGAATTGCACGCTAGTCTAGAATTTGTTTTTGGGTTAGATAATTATGTTAGCGATCGCATTAATCTAGCTTTAAATCATTTTCAAAAAAGCTTGCAGATTTGGGAAAAGTTGGTGGAGAGTGGGGATGAGGGGGATGAGGGAGATAAAAACAATATTGCTCCCTCATCTCCCCCTACTTCCTCATCTCCCTCATCTCCCCCTACTTCCTCATCTCCCTTTTCTTCCCCATCTCCCCCCTCTCCCCCATCTCCTCTACTTCTGCGACAGGGAGTTTTGCTGTTTTATATTGGGCTGTGTTGTTGTCGTTTAGCTGAGCAAAATCAAGCAGAAAATCGCCGTCATTGGTTAGCAGCAAAATCTTATTTTCAGCAATGTTTGAATATTTTGCAGATAGCTGGATGTCTAGATATAGTTGCTGAATTTATTAATCAACTCGCTGAAGTTTTGCAAAATCTCCAAGAGTGGGAACAATTGCAAATTGTTGCTCAAAAGTCTTTGGAGTTGCATCAAATTTATGGTAGTCAAATCCAACTTGCTTCTGACTACGGCTTTCTTGCACAAGCAGCTGTGCAGGAATCACGTTGGGTACAGGCGAGTATCTTAGCACATGTGTCACTGCTGAAATTAGGTGAGGCGCAAAAGCAGAATGACCCTTATAACTGTTTATTTCCCTTATTATTAGCACAAATTTACTATTTAATCTTAGCGAAAGCACAGCGTAATTTAGGTGAGCAAGAAGTCGCCCGTGAATATTTAGAAAAGGCGACAAAAGAACTACCAGCAGCGTTAGAATACAGCGCTCATCAATATGATGCCCATCGTTATATTCGTCTGTTGCGGACATTGCGATCGCTTTATTTTGAAGAAGGGCGATATTTGGAAGCTTATTACATTCGTCAGAAACGCCGTTCTGTTGAGCAGCAGTATGGTTTTCGGGCTTTTATCGGTGCCGGACGCTTGCAACCCCAAAGACAGGCGACAAACCCAGCATTAATGTCACCTGCTGGAAGTAGCAGTGTTGCTTTAGAAATTGCAGCTTCTGGTCGAGAACGAGATATTAATAATTTAATTGGCAGAATTAGCCGCGCTGACCAAAAGTTGACGGTAATTCATGGTCAATCAGGAGTGGGTAAGAGTTCTACGGTAACTGCGGGTTTAGTTCCAGCATTGCAAAATCGAGCTATTGGCGATCAAATTGCTGTGCCTGTGGTGCTGCAAGTTTATACAGATTGGGCTAGGGAATTAGGCAAATCTTTAAGTGAGGCGATGTCTCAAATTAAGGTAGAAGAAACTATTGAAGCAGAGGTTTTACCGGACTCTGTTACACCTAGCACTGTCGTCAATATTGTACAACAATTACAAAAAAATGCTGATAATCATTTAATCACAGTTTTAATTTTTGACCAGTTTGAAGAATTTTTCTTTGGATATAGCGATCGCCATCAAAAGCAAGCATTTGATAAATTTATTAGCGATTGTCTCCAGATACCTTTTGTCAAAGTTATTCTTTCTTTGCGAGAAGATTATTTACATCGTTTATTAGACTTTAAACATCTCTCAGCACTGGAAGCGATTAACAACAATATTCTGGATAAAAATATCCGCTACCAGTTAAATAATTTTTCCCCAGAATATGCAAAAGCTATTATCAAAAAGTTAACCGAGCGTTCTCAATTTCACCTAGAACCTGCGTTAATTGATGCCTTAATTGAAGATTTATCCACAGAATTTGGAGAAGTACGCCCCATTGAATTGCAAGTTGTAGGATCGCAAATTCAAGATGAGCGAATTACTACCTTAGAAGAATATCAGCCGTATAGACCCAACAAACTCATTGAACGATATATTAAGGAACTAATAAAAGATTGCGGCACGGAAAACGAACGAGCAGCTTTACTAGTTTTATATTTATTAACAGATGAAAGCAACAACCGACCTTTTAAAACTCGTGCTGAATTAGCCGCGCAGTTAACAGAGTTAGAAGATGCTAGCAAATTAGAGTTAGTCTTAGATATTTTAGTCCGCTCTGGGTTAGTGGTTATTTTTCCCGATGTGCCAGAACGCTATCAACTAATTCACGATTATTTAGTAGACTTAATTCGCCACTTGCAACAACAGGAATCAAGCTTACAAGTACAACTCAACCAGCTACGTCAAAAAGTAGAACAAAGTCAAGCTGAAATTGAGCGACTTAAAAGCGAATTGAGCCAAAAAAAGCAGCGAACCAAATTGATAGATACTCATCCCCAACAGGGATTGGGCTTCTTAACAGAATTGCGGGAATTACAAAAGCGGGAAGAATTAAGTCAATTAGAAATTGAGCAATTGCGAGCTGAACTTAAAGAAAAAGAATTAACAGCTAAACTAGCAGAAAGCCAAGAAAAACAAAGAGTCAGTGAAGCTAAATTAAATCGTTCGCTGAAAATAGCCTTGACTGCTTCTGTGCTGGCGATATTTGGGTTAAGTGTTTCCATAGTTACAGCAATAGATAGCGAAATTAAAACCTTGAGTGTATCCAGTGAAGCTTTATTTGCCTCGCAAAAAGGTATTGATGCTTTAAAGGAAGGTTTAAAAGCAGGGAAAAAATTACAACAAACAATCTGGGTAGATTCCAATACAAAAGAACAAGTGCTGACGGCTCTTTATCAAGCGGTTTCTGGGGTGAGAGAATATAATCGTTTCGACGGGCATATATCTGGGGTAAATAGTGTTATATTTAGCCGCAATAGTTCTTTAATTGCTTCAGCCAGTGCAGACACTACAATTAAACTCTGGCGTCTTGATGGTAGCTTGGTCAAAACCTTGTCGGGACATGAAGATGTAGTCAATAGCATCAGTTTTAGCCCCGATAGTCAAATTATTGCTTCCGCCAGTCAAGATAAGAGAGTGAAACTGTGGAACCAGCAGGGTCAACAGCTTGCGACTCTATTAGGACATCAAGCTGTGGTGAATAGTGTTAGTTTCAGCCCCGATGGTCAACTTATTGCTTCGGCGAGTACAGACAAAACGATAAAACTTTGGACTCAGGACGGTAAATTACTCAAAACCTTAGACGGACATCGCAGTGCAGTTTTGAGTATTGCTTGGTCACCCGATGGACAAAACATTGCTTCCGGGAGTGCTGACAACACCATCAAACTTTGGAATCGAGATGGTGAGTTGCTGAAAACCTTTCCAGGTCATAATGATGCAGTCTTGAGTGTAGCTTGGTCACCCGATGGTAAAACAATTGCTTCCGCTAGTTTAGACCAGACTATCAAATTGTGGAGTTTAGAAGGTAAGTTACTGAGAATCTTATCAGGACATAGTGCTGGAGTTACCAGCGTCAGTTTTAGCCCCGATGGTAACACCATCGCTTCCGCAAGTACCGACGAAACCCTGAAACTTTGGAGTTCCCAAGGTGTGTTGCTTGGCACCCTGAAGGGACATAATAATTGGGTGAATAGCGTTAGTTTTAGCCCAGACGGTCGCACCGTTGCTTCTGCGAGTCGGGACAAAACTATTAAACTCTGGCGTTGGGATGATGTGCTGCTGCGAAAACCCAAAGCCGATAACGATGATTGGGTGACGAGTATCAGTTTTAGCCCTGGAGGTCGCACTTTAGCCGCAGCAAGTCGAGACAAAACTGTAAAACTTTTCAATCGAGAGGGTAAGATACTCCGTACTTTCACTGGGCATCAGAGTCAAGTTTGGGGAGTTAGTTTTAGTCCAGATGGTAAAGTAATTGCCTCAGCGAGTAAAGACAAAACAGTAAAATTGTGGAGTCGGGGTGGTAAATTGCTCCACATCTTACAGGGTCATAATAATACAGTACTGGGTGTAGCTTGGTCACCTGATGGTCAAGTAATTGCCTCAGCGAGTAAAGATAAATCAGTTAAGCTTTGGAGTCGCAACGGTATACTCCTTAACACGTTGCAGGAACATCAAGATGCAGTGAATTGGGTAAGTTTTAGTCCTGATGGCACTCTGCTAGCCTCAGCCAGCGATGACAAAACAGTGAAAATCTGGAGTAAAGATGGTAAATTGCTACAGACATTAACTGGTCATAGCAGGCGGGTAAATGGGGTAACTTGGTCACCTGATAGTCAATTTCTTGCCTCGGTTAGTATTGATAGTACAGTAAAGATTTGGAATCGAATCGGTGAGTTGCTAAGTAATCTTGCTGGGGATGGGGATAGTTTTATTAGTGTCAGTTTTAGTCCAGATGGTAAGACTTTGGCAGCCTCTAGTGACGACAAAGTGAGGATTTGGAACCGCGATGGCACATTGTTGATTGCTTTGAAAGGTTATAAAGATGAGTTAACGAGCATCAGTTTTAGCCCTGATGGCAAGACTTTAGCTGTGGGAAGTGCCAGTGGTACGGTGATTTTCCAGGATTTGGCAGATATTAAACTGGAGAAATTACTGACACGGGGTTGCGATTTGCTGCATGATTATTTGCAGACTAATCAGAAAGTGATGAAAAGTGAACGCGCCTTGTGTTCTGGTGGGTGAAATTATCCCTTTCAAGGTGACTGGTAAAATCTCTTTTTTTCTCTCTGCGCTCTCTGTGCCTCTGTGGTTTAAAAGTAATTTATCGAACCGCAGAGGCACAAAGGACACGGAGGCAAGAGATTAAAGAGGAATTTCTTGAAAATTATTTATGACCGCAGTCCTGACACTCCCATAGGGCCACGAGTCACACCCAACTGATTTTGCAGTTTCAACTCTCGCCACAGTTGGGAACCTGTAATCTTACCTTGCAATAATTGGCTGTAGCAATGTATTGTTTTACTCACTTGCTCTGGTGTTTCATTGACAAATTCGATGCGAAAGTGACGTAATCCCAATTCCATGAGACGCTGCACGTATTCGGCTCCAGTTTGAGCAGTGCCATTAAATACAGTATTGCGGCAACCGATATCTGCTTTGAGGACGTGTTCGCTACCAACGCGGTCTTTTAATTTCACTTCATGCTTTTCGCAAGGTCGTCCACAGTTGGTGTAGTCTGTTCCTTGAGAGAGGAAAGCACAAAATACACAGTGTTCCATGTGGAACATTGGCATATGTTGATGGATTGTCACTTCAAACCGCTGGGGTGGGGAACTTGTAAGCAGGTCTTCCAGTTGAGTAATATTCAAATCATAGGATGCGGTCAACCTTTCCAAACCAAAACGCTGCTGAAAGTAGTCTGCTGTTAAAGGGTTCGCAACGTTGAGTGAAAAATCTCCGATACAACGGTCTTGGGCGAAAAATTGCAGTTGGTCATAGTTCCGCACCAAATAACCATCTGCTTCAGAGGCACGTACTTGCTGCAAAATCCAGTTTTCCCCAGGTTTGGCAATTCGAGGTGGCGCAACCCAGATGGTTGGGAGTGGGGAATGGGGAGTAGGGAGATGGGGGAGATGAGGGAGATGAGGGGGATGAGGGAGAAATTTTTCTTTGTTTGTGTTGTCTTTCTGGGCTTGTTGGCGTACCAACTGTACGGCTTCTCGGTAGGCGCGGGGGTCTTCAAATTCGCAGTAGAGTGTTTCAACACCTGCTTGCAGTGCGGCTTGCAGTTGCTTGAGATTGCGTACTAAGACGATGAGAGAGGGAGATGACGCAGATGAGGGAGAAGGGAAGGGAAGTAAGTCTTGGAAGGAGACATTAGAACGTAATTCCCAACGTTTGGGTTGACTTCGCAATTCTTCCAACTGTGTCACGATTTCTCGGCGCATCCGATTTAATTCACTTACGGGTAGCATGATGGCACCGCTGAGGTGGTTGGTTAGGGTTCCCAAACAAAAGGGGGTGTTACCGAGACGACCTAATTGTTCTTGTAAACGGTCTGTATCTAGGGGTTTGGTGTGGGCTTCTACCAGTGAAATTGCAGACTCCGCCTGTACGATATTACCAAGTTGATCGCGGGCGATCGCAATCAATGGCTGACCAACTTCTCCATAAACCTCTAAATCAATCGGGCGCTGAAATTGCGGGTTTTCACCTGCAAAACTTTGACGCAGTTGCTTATCGAGTTCTGGGTCACTGGTTTTCCACAGCTTATCGCCCACATGCACCCGACGTAAGTTTAAATCACTTCTACCAAAGGTCAGCAAAGTTTCCTTACCTTTAGACACCACCCCATACACCCGCCCGCCTTCTTCCTTTGCCTCTGGATGACCGCAGTCAAACACAATTCCATCCCCCGGTTTAACAGGCGCTTCCAGTTTGATGGCTATCTGTTCATTCTGGATGCGAGTAACTTCACCTAAATAAACGCCGCGTTTTTTACCAAAACGCGCATGAACTAATTCCTGATTATTAATCCCCTCAAACCAGCCTGTGTAGAGTCCACGCGAAAATGCCATCTCTAAATTGTAGTGTTCTTGGGAAGCAGAAATTTTTTGTACTACCTTCCCCGCGTCCCCGCGTCCCCGCGTCCCCGCGTCCTCTTCCAATTCCTCCATCACCCGATCCAAAGCTTGGCGATAAACACGCATGACATTAGCAACATACTCCGGGGCTTTCAGGCGACCTTCAATTTTCAGAGAAGTTACGCCTGATTTCACCAAATCTGGCAAAACATCCAACCCTGCTAAGTCTTGAGGACTGAGTAAATATTTGCGATCGCCTAAATCTACAATTTCCCCATCAGCCATTAAATCATAAGGCATCCGGCAAGCTTGGGCACATTCACCTCGGTTTGCAGAACGTCCGCCTAAAGCTTCACTTGTCAAACACTGACCGGAATACGCCACACACAAAGCACCGTGAACAAAAACTTCCAAAGGTAGCGAAGTTTCCTGTAGGGCAATCTGCTGCTGAATTTTATTGATTTCCTTGAGAGAACATTCACGCGCCAGCACCACCAATTGACAGCCAAGGGATTTGGCAAACTCCACCCCAGCCGCACTAGTAATGGTCATTTGCGTGGAAGCATGGATGGGAAAATCAGGCGAAAGGTGACGGATGAGGCGACATATACCAATATCTTGAACAATCACCGCATCCACACCCGCAGCAATAATAGTGCGGAGATATTGCTGGGCTTCTGCTAGTTCTTTGGGAAAGATTAGTGTATTTACAGTGACATAACCCTTCACGCCCCGACAATGCAGAAATGTCATCAAGCTGGGTAAGTCTGCTTCTGTGAAATTTTGTGCCCGCATTCTGGCGTTGAAGCGATCCAAACCGAAGTAAATCGCATCTGCCCCATTTTCTACAGCAGCTTTAGCACATTCCCAATTACCTGCTGGCGCAAGTAGTTCGGGACGTTGAAGGGAGAGTGGGGAAGGAGAGCGATCGCTTTTCATTAGACTTAGGGTTAAGTAGCACCATAGTGATTTTATCTAAGTTGGTGGGGGATGGTGGGGAGAGATGGGGGCGATCGCTATTTTTGACTATCAAATACATCTGAGGATTGTAAATCGTATAAAGTTTTAAACCAGGTTACGAATATCTGTGCTTCTGGATGCTGTGGATTCAGAATTTCATACTTTATAGCTTGATGCAGTTGCCTTCCTGGTTCTTCTTGCCATGCTAACCAGCTGTAAATTTTAGCTTTATCAAAATAGGAATCTTTAAATAATGCTCCTTTATTTTTTGCTTCTTTTACCACTTCTTGAGCATATTGCCAAATAACCTTGCCTTCATCTCTTATCATATAAGCTAAAAAAGTCTCTAACATACCTCCCATTTGGTTATCTGGCATCATCCAAATGCCAAACTTAATTCCATTTTTTGTAACGTGTATAAGTCCTGTTTCTGGTATTTGTTCAGGAATGTCAGGTATACTTGGCAAACAAGCATTTCTTATGCTTATCCAACGTGTGGATAAATCTTCATCTGCATCTATTATTAAGCCTAGATTGGTAAGCCCTGATGCTTGTAATTCAGCAGATATTAAGTCTGTATTAATTTTGTTGTAACCTCCACAATCTTCTATTAATACAATCGCGTCTTTTTTCTTTTCACCCCAAGGAATTCCATTTTTTTCTATTAATTCTGGTATAACTCTTAAATCGTCTTGCCCTTCTACTAACAGTTTCTTAGCTACGTAACCTTTTGCCATCACTAACGTACCTCAATTTCTCTTTCGGCAGCAATGACAATTTGAGGTTCAGTGAAGACTACACTTGTTTCTTTTCCTTTTTCAATTCTGTGAATTCTAATGCCATCCTCAATTGCATCTTCCTGCTCTGCAATAGTAGCTAAACTAGTCCAACAATCACTATTGTGAGTGGTTGCGAAAACTTGCACATTTAATCTTTTGGCTGTTTCCCAAATCAGTTTCCACATATCAGACATAGCTGTGAAATGGAGTCCAGTATCAATTTCATCAACGAATAAATATCCATCTTTAGCACATACTGTAGCCAGTGCAAGTCCTAATATCCGCCAAATACCATCACCCATGCTGCCTATTGGCACACGCTGGTTATTTTCAGAAAGAAGCACAAAAAAGCCACCCCGTGAGTCTAAGGAATACCTTAATTTTTGAGAACTAACTGGAGCAATCCGTTCAATTTTAGAGTCTATTCTATGAAGTGCCTTCTCCACAAGTTTTTCTTCAGGCGTTAATACTATCTGATCAAATAGTTCAATCATCTTCTCGGTTCCTAGAGAAGATGATGTTACAAATTGGATTTTTGGTGCTGGATTTTTAGTATTTTTACGCAATTGGCGAACATAATTTATAGAAAGTCCGCCATTAGCTGATAGCGGTAGTCTCCAAGGCTCTTCTTCTCGCCCAAAACTCCACTTTACACTGAAATCCAGTTCTCTTAATGCATCTGGAATTTCATCATATAGAAACTCATCGGATGACATTAGAAACTCATCCGACGGGAGAAGTGGCTCTTTTGAGGAAATCTTGCGTACTTCTATTGATACAACAAGCTCCTCTTGAATATTGCCATTAGTACCTGTGATTGAAAATTTACTCCCCTGTTCAATCTCATGACCATAAAAAAGGTGACGGATATCAAGCTCTTGAGCTACCCTACGCTCACTACGCTCATCATCAAAAAAATATTCACTCCGGTTAGTCATTGTTTGACGTAGTGGTTCAAGATTATTCCGTGAGCATAAAAGTTGAATAGCTTCCAGTATTGATGTTTTACCGATATTGTTTTTACCAACGAGCAGGTTGACTCTACCAAGCTGCTGAAGCTCGAAGGACTGGAAACTACGGAAATTCTCTATTTTTATCGTCTTCAACATAATAAAAGCTAGCCGGAGACAACACAAAGGTAATGATTGATATTAGAAATGGTAATCATAATATCTCTCACTTTAGCAAACAGGGGCGATCGCTACCCCAAAAAAATAAATTTTTCTTTGTTGTGAATCATTATTTGATTATAGGTGAAAGGTATTTTACACAATCAGGCGATCGCTTTGATTAATAATTAATAAATTTAAACTGTAGGTGTAGCAGCGACTGATGATAAAAAATTAATCAGGTCTTGTATCAATGGATGTTGTCGCACTGTTTGAATTTCATCATTATTCATTTTGTTAAATATTTTATTAAATGGCGTATCTTTTCCAAAAACGGCTGTTAAAAAATCTTTGGGTTTACTATGAGCCAGTTGCCACTCTAAATCACTAAAGCTGCGTTCAGCTATTTTTTCAATTAGTGAGCGGTCTTGCAATAAAATTATTTCTATTTCTGGAACTGCTAGAAACACTTTATAAGGTATGCCAGGAGAGGCTTGACGGAGTAGATAATTAAGTGAATCTAATTGTTCACTAACAAGTGAATTATCTTCTGTATCTGCATCAGTAACTAAAGCAACAGGAATTGATCTAGTAACTAAAAGTGTACTTGCTAATGATCGCGCTCCATACTGCCCTGAACCATCTACAAATTTAAAGTTAATGTCTTGACTAACAAATTTAGGCAGCAATTGCTTTAAAATTTCTATATCTTTATTTCCTTCTGTAATAATATAAGCTAGGGTCATAATGTATCCTCAATTGTAATGTCATAATCAGGAAGAGCATACTCAACGCAGTACCTATATTTTTTGATTAGCGACCTACGTATAAATTTATTGTACAGTGAGTATCTAATTTCATGTCCTCCCCACAACAAAATAGTTTGGGGTGAAATAAATCTGGCTAAAATTCTAGAAGCTTCCGTAAATCCATTACTACTAAATACACTACCGATAGTTGTTGTTGGTCTGCGTAATAGTTGATTTCTTAGCTTTGCAATTGGTACAACATCAACGTTTTTACTTGAATCTTTGCATTCTATAATACAAGCTGAGCCTTCTGAATAAACGACTCCATCAATTTGTTCTAATTCATATCCATCGACTCGTACACTATAAGGCCAGGTTACTTCAGCACCATCCAGTTCAAAGGCTCGTAAAACTAAATACTCTAATGCTTTACCTGCGTCCCAACCAGGAGTATCACCTGACTCAATTTATGACCACAGTTGGATTAAATCATCCCAGTTATAGTTTGCAATTTTAGCTTCATACTCTTTACCTGTAGCCATGATTTTGTTTCAAATGTAGTACTGCTTCTCTGTATTCTGAGAACATATACTGAATAATTTATTTTATTTACGTTAACTATAGAACCTTAGACAACACGTATTTTATCGAGAAAATGCGATCGCTCCTTTCACTCCAACTCTTCTACATCAACTTCCAACTCAACAGGCTCAAAGTTTACCTTGTTATATAAATCCTGCAAAGAAATCTCAAAGGGTACGGTTGCAAGTGCGATCGCTTCATCTTCTTCATCATATTCACGAAGCGCCCATTGCTTTTTTCCAGTTTTGGAAAATTGTTCTACATGAATCCGAGTTTGGTCAATTAATAAATATTCTTGAAAGGTAGAAATAGTTCGGTAAGCCTGAAATTTATCTTCGCGTTCGCATAGCGTCTGCGCAGGAGAATCGTAGTTTTTAGTAGATTTAGACAAAACCTCAACAATAACTTGGGGGTTTGTAATAATATCTGTACGGTTGTTGAAAAATTCTGGTTCACCGACTATTACTGTTACATCTGGATACGTGTAGATACGCTTTTGGTGTATCCATAGACGCATATCGCTGTTAAACACTTCGTATTCTTGTTGTCTGAACGCGAAATTTAACACAGCATAGAAATTACCAGCTATACGATTGTGATTTACTGTTCCGCCCGCCATAGGAATTATTTGCCCATCAATGTATTCACTTTTGTACTCAGCAGTTTCTTCTAGCTCTAAATATTCCTCTGGGGTATAGTATCGCTGTTTTGTTATTTGCATAATTTTATCAGGTAGCAATGTTTAACGATACGGAGCGTCTAGTGACCTATATTTACTGAACAGTTTAACGTGGTTAGATAGAGATATTATGTGCTTTCTACAAAGTGAGCGTAGGCGCAGCGCAACCTAGACATCGCTATCTCAATTCACACAGTCTATTAGCTTCCTTTCCTATTGATAACCGGCTGCTTGTAACAGAAACAATTTGGCATAACGTCCCCCTAGCTGTAACAGTTCTTCGTGAGTTCCCTGTTCTATAACTTCACCGTTTTCTATAACTACGATTTTGTCAGCCATTCGTACCGTTGAGAAGCGATGGGAAATCAAAAGTACCATCTGATTTTGAGTAATAGTCCGAAAATGATTGAAAATCTCAAACTCAGCTTGGGCATCTATTGCTGATGTTGGTTCATCTAACACCAAGATATCTGCTTGCGATCGCATAAAAGCACGAGACAAGGCAATTTTCTGCCACTGTCCCCCAGAAAGTTCTTGTCCTCCCTTAAACCAACGACCAAGCTGAGTCTGGAAGCTTTGGGGTAATTGGTCGATAAAAGATTGTGCCATGCCTTTTTGGGCAGCAGTTTCCCACTGGGTTTTGTTTTCGAGATGTTCTACATCGCCGACGCCAATATTCTCACCCACAGTGAACTGGTAGCGGACAAAGTTCTGAAAAATCACACCAATGCGACGCCGCAACACATCCACATCCCATTCCTGCAAGTCCAAGCCATCTAAGAAAATTCGCCCAGAGTCAGGGGTGTAGAGTCGGGTAAGTAGTTTGATTAAGGTAGTCTTACCGGAACCGTTTTCACCCACTATTGCCAGTTTCTCTCTGGGTTTCAAATGCAGCGAAATGTTTCTCAAGGCTGGCTTGGAACTTCCCGGATAAGTAAAAGATACGTTCTCAAAACGGATACCATCTTGGGGATTTAAACCAATGCTTGCCTTACCCCAAGACTTTGGTACTTTCTCTTCGAGGAAATCGTAGAGATTTGATAGATATAGGTTGTCTTCATACATCCCTCCAATAGAAGTGAGGGCATTAGAGAAAGTGGACTGTCCTTGGCGAAACACAGTGAGATACATTGTCATATCTCCCAAAGAAATCTTACCTAGCACTGTTTCCAGGACAATCCAAGCATATGCTAGGTAAAAAGCACCAGTACTGACTAAACTCAGGAGATATCCCCATAATCCTCGCCGCAGAGTCAAATCGCGGTCTTCATCATAGAGTTGATTGAACAGGTTGCGGTAACGTCCTAGCAACATCTCTCCTAACTGGTAGAGTTTGACTTCTGTGACAAAATCTTCTCTTGCTAGTAGATTTTCTAAGTAGTGCTGTTGACGAGTTTCTGGGGCACGCCAACTAAACAAGCGAAAGGCTTCCCCAGCAAACTTGGTTTCCGCAATAAATACAGG
This sequence comes from Desmonostoc muscorum LEGE 12446, assembly GCF_015207005.2. Taxonomy (GTDB): domain Bacteria; phylum Cyanobacteriota; class Cyanobacteriia; order Cyanobacteriales; family Nostocaceae; genus Nostoc; species Nostoc muscorum. Next base: position 4,412,682 of record NZ_JADEXS020000001.1, on the reverse strand, counting down.
CATCGCTGCCAAAATCAGTACCACTACCGCCCAAACTGAGAAATTTACTAGCAAAATACCGTAGGCGGCCAGGGAAAGGGCATTTTGCACTAACCCAAAGGTGCGATTTACTAATGAAAGGGGACGAACTGATGCTTCTCGTCGGGCATTGGTCAATTTGTCATAAAATTCTGAGTCTTCAAACTGCCTAAGATCCAGTGTTAGCGCCTTTTCTAAGATCAGTACATTCACGCGCTGACCCATTAGTGCCCGCAATAACGACTGACAAATAATGATTCCCCGCTGACTACCTGCTAGTAAAATGACAGCGATCGCTTCTAATCCTACATACAACAGAGAAGGATAAATATTGACACCAGCATTGTTTTCTGAGTTAACTTGAGAGGCAAATACTACCGCATCAACAATTAACTTACTGATGTAGGATATCGCCGCCGGTAAAACACCAGCAACTATTGTTAAACTAGCCAGAAAAATAGTCAGCGATCGGCTAGTAGTCCATACTAAGCTTACAGCCCGTCCACTGTAACGGAAAACCCTCAGTGATTGGCGTAGGGTATTTCTTTTTTTTTAATTTTCATCTTTACTTTGCGCGAGATACCCCTGGTTGGGCGGATCTTCCTAACTCTATTTAATCTTTATAAATTTTACATTTTTATCCCCACAATCTCCTACCTGCCTTCCCGCTTAATCTCTGGTGAGCATCTTCCAATAAAGTTGGAATATCTAAGTTTTCTGGACATCTTGGCAAACAGTCACCACATTCTGTACACCGATTACCTTTCATTCCAGGGAACCAATGACCGGCATTTTCAAACATTCCGTAACGGTATTGTCCATAGTCAGCCATATCGTATGCCACGGCGAGATTACGTAACCGCAATACCTCTGGAATATTGATATTTTCTGGGCAGGGCAAACAAGCATAACACTGGCTACATTTATCAGTTCCTAAAGCAATTTTTTGCTGATTTTCTAATCGCTCAAATGCAGAAATTTCTTCTAGTGTGAGTTGATTATCTCGCTCAGCAACCCGCAGAGGTTCGATTAATTCTTCTGGGTTAGCTGGCCCTACGCTTAAAGTAGTAATACGCCCGTCAGCAAGTAAAAATCGATAGTTTAATTCTAAGGGTGAATACGGCTGACACAAATCTTTAAGGGTTTGGGGTGGTGTGTAGAGGCGTCCTCCCTTATCGGCAGGGGAAATTATGAAAATCCCCATATCTTTTTCGGCAGCTAGTTGAATCGCTGGGGCGTGCCGTTGGAAAAAATAGTAATAATGCAGATTGACAAATTCAAAAAAATCTGTATTTACAATTGCCTGAATTAGTTCTAACGAACCGTGGGTAGAAAAACCAACGTGTCGCACTCGACCATCAGCAACAGCTTCTTCGACAGCTTGCATACAGCCATTTTTGGCTTGCACCCATTCCAAATGTTGCCAGGTGTTCAAGCCATGAATGCCTAAGCAATCTAGATAATCTATTTGTAATTGTTCTAGGGATTCGTCGATGCACCGACGCATGGTGTCAGCATCTGCTGTGGCTGGGATTTTAGTAGTAACGTGCAGCTTCGTTCGGGGTACTGATAAACCAGCTTTTAGCGCCCTACCAAGATATTCCTGACTTTTGCCGTAACCTTTGGCAGTTTCTAGATGATTAATTCCTAAGGCTAAGGCTTGTTCGATGGTTTGCTGGGCATTTTCAAAATCAGCCAGGTAGCGCATTGTTCCCAAGGAAAAAACCGAGAGGCGCAAATTTGTTTTCCCAAAGCGTCGGTATTGCATCGTTAACAGAGTTAGGAGTTAATAGTTAGGAGTTAGGAGTTAGGAGTTGAACTAAAATAACTCTTAACTCATAACTCTGAACTCATAACTTTTCTAGCTGTCGCCATTACCAAAGCGCTTGATCAAATCTTCAGGGCGGAGATTGGAAACAAATTCACGGAAGGCTTGCTGTTCGGCTTCATCTGCATCGCGGTCAACAGGGATAGAAGCATCAGCGATGACTTCTTCCATTACCCAAATCGGTGTATTTGTGCGGAGGGCAATGGCGATCGCATCACTAGGACGGGCGTCAATTTCCTTTTTGATCTCACCTTGCTGGACAATTAAGGCTGCATAAAATGTATCCTTTTGTAAGGAGTGAATAATCACCTTCTCTAGAGTCATGTTCCAGGTTTCTAGAAGATTCACCATCAAATCGTGGGTCAAGGGTCTAGGAGGCTTCTGATTTTCCAGTGCCCCCATAATTGCCCTAGCTTGTTCCTGACCGATGTAAATTGGCAAAGCCCGCCGATCTGAAGAATCTTTCAAAAGTACGATCGGGCTACGGGTTATGGCATCTAATGCTATGCCAGCGACTTTCATTTCAATCATTGGCTAAGCCTCTACAATTTTTTGAGAGCCTTGGATGCTGTGTAACAAATAGTACCCTTTTTGGGGCAGTTTGGCGACAGTAATAAACATAAGCATTCGTTCTCTATAATTGCTTCTATTAAACTCCGAACTTGTGGTGAACACCAGAGTAATTCAAATGGGTCTGCTTAAACAATAAGCTTCTTACCCAAGTATGCCTTGTGAAGGATGATAATGTGTTAATATTCCTCATAGAAAAAAAAGTCAGAAAATATACTCAAATATTCTCAATTTCTGTGACAATTACCAATTCATTTGAGCCAAAATTAGGCAATAAATAGAGTTAGTTTGGCAAAAAAGCGGTGTTTACAGGATTAATCCAAGCTTTAGGAACAATGAAACCCTTAGGGGGCGATTCTTGGCAAATTACTTGTCTTGGCCAGTCTGGTGAAGTAATTATGCAAGATTTGGCTTATGGTGACAGTGTTGCGGTAGATGGCGTTTGTTTGACGGTGGAAAAAGTTTTAAAAGATGGATTTATCGCCACTGCTTCACCGGAAACGCTACGGCGCACAAGTTTGGGAGGAGAGCAAACCCAACAGCGATATGTCAATTTAGAAGCGTCGCTCAGAGTTGGCAGCAAAGTCGGTGGTCATTTTGTCATGGGTCATGTAGATGGCATTGGGCGATTGCTAGTGGCAGAACAAACCGCTAGTTCTTGGGAAATGACCTTTAGTGCATCAGAGGCGATCGCACGTTACATTGTCCCCAAAGGTAGCATCGCCGTCAATGGCATCAGCCTCACAGTAGCCGCATATGAGCCAGAATTTTCCCAATTCACGGTAGCGGTAATTCCCCTCACTTATGCCGAGACAAATCTTCGCTATTTGACCCCTGGCAGTTTGGTAAATCTAGAAGGAGATATTCTCGGCAAATACGTGGAAAAATTCCTCTATTCTGGCAAAGCACAGACCACAGACCCTGATAACAATAGTATAAACGACATTACACCCGCATTCTTAGCAGAACACGGGTATTTGTAATTTAGGAATCGGGAGTAGGGAATGGGGAGTAGGGAATAGGGAATGGGGCATTGGGAGTGAGGAGTTAGGAGTTAGGAGTTAAGAGTTATTATTCTTCCCTATCTCCCCCAGTCCCCAATCCCCAGTCCCCAATCCCCAGTTAACTCCCTGGTTCCTGACTTACTTGGGCAGTTCGCAGGGATTGAAGTAACTGGGCCAGTCCACTTTGTAATTCCACGCCTGGGTCAGCAGCAACCCACCCATTGGGTGTTAGGTGGCGGACTTCAAAGTGCAGGTGAGGGCCTGTAGAGTTTCCTGTACTACCAACTCGACCGAGCATAGTCCCTGCCTGTACCCACTGACCGGGTTGAACAAAGATTTCTGACATGTGACCGTAGAGAGTCTGTTCAGCAGATTTGTGATTGACGATAACGGCTAAACCATAACCACCCAACCAGTTAGCAGTCTCCACTTGACCAGCAGCAGCAGCCAAAACTGGTGTTCCCGTAGGCGCACCCAAGTCTGTACCAGCATGGAAGCGTTGGTTACCTGTGATGGGATGAATTCGCCAACCAAACACAGAGGTAATGGAAGCAGGAATAGAGAGCGGGTACATCATTCCACTACCGCCATAGGCGATTCTAGGACTGTAGGGGATTTGCGGCAATACTGATGCCAGTGAGAAGTCGTAACTTACACTGCTAGGGCGGGGTGCAATGTTACCATCTGCCATTGGTGGGGGCAAAGTACCACCACTAGGGGCGATGGGAGTTGCACTCACTCTGGTGGTGCCGAAATCGCTTGGATTAGGAATAAACCTATTTTGACGGAATGCGGTCTTGTTGTCACCGCCAGAAACACTTTGAACAGAACGCCATCTGCTATTGTTACCAGTGCTTGCAACTTGTCGCACTGGTGGAACAACTGGCAATTGGGCATTTTCACTTCTTCTCAGCCAACTAGGTGCTGATTTACCATTAGAATCCGCTACGCGCCCTGTTTGGGGTGCTTTAGCACAAACCCCACCTGATACGCCTTGCCCTGAAGGCAAAACGGCTCGGCAACCGCTAGAGCGTTCTGTGAGAATTACGGAATTCGGTGCTTGATAAGTGCCCGTTGCGCTGGCATCATAACTATTGGGGTCAATATAGGCGTTATTATAATCCTTGGTTTTCTCCGTCGTTGCCCTGACGGTGTTGTTTGAGTTATTTGCTGGTTGAGCAACTTCTGGCACTTTTTCAGGCAAGGAGCGGGGAGGGGTATTAGGCTTTTCCTCTCTTACCCTTGCAGGGGTAACCTGAGAAGTTTCTGGCTTGGGCTTTGACTGTCTGATAATCACAACAGGTTGAGCAGCTTCGATTTTGGGCTGAGACTGCCTAATTGGCTCTTTTGATTGAGCAACTTCTGGCTTGCGTAGTCTCTGTCTGAGTCTGGCTCGCCTTTGAGCAAAGTCTGGTTGTGTTTGAGCTGTTTCGGGCGCAACAGTCTGTTTTTTAACTGGGTTTGTAAACACTGTTGGCTGGGAACTTTCAACAGTGGGAACAATATTGTCTATTTGTGTTTCCGTTTGGGCAGACACGAAGCCGCCGCTCAGGAGACTGACGCTGCTTAGCCAACAGAGACTCTGTGCTGGTAGCGTCGAGGCAAAACGTTTTTTTGTCAGACCTCGCTGCCATAAGTAGTGCAAACGATGATGGGCAGAATTTTTGCGCTGCGTCATTTGTTCTCTCAGTTGTGTGTAATTAGCCTAAAGAGATGATGCTAGTGGTTTGTCTTGCCCAAAGAGCGAAATTTTGAACAAACCTCAAATTTAAACGGAAGATTTATGGTATCCCAAACCGATTGTACCGGGTTCAATATAAATTTCCGGTGTGATTAGTTCTTTTGTGCCATAAGTTTCTAAATCAACTCGTAAATTTCCTTGAGGAGTCACCCCGACTACAGTACCTGAAAGATTATTGACGTAGACCTTATCACCCATGTTTGTAAGCAAGTCTAAATAGCGAGATAAGAGTATACTTATTCCTTCTTGGAAGAGGCACTGTATACCGGATTCTATTCCTAGTAATACCTTACAGGTGAGCATTTCCAGACAAGAAATTGGTGTGGAATTTTGGGAAGCTTGCCAAGATTCCAGATTAATTCCTGTTTCTGGTACTGGGTTGGCCCAGTTAATACCAACACCAATTACTGCTTGGGTAATTTGTCCTTTGTTTACTTTGGTTTCTGTCAAAATGCCGCCTAGCTTGCGACCGTTTAAAACTAAATCATTGGGCCATTTTATCCCAACATTCACGTTGTGCTGCCGCAATTGAGACGCAATCCCCCAAGCACTAGCGAAAGTTAGCTGGTAACTCTCAGTAGCTTCTATTTTCTGCTCGAAAGAAATTGCTAGCGAAAGATACAATCCCCCAACAGGAGAAATCCATTGGCGTCCCCATTGTCCGCGTCCAGCAGTTTGTGATGTTGCAATTACTACTGTTCCTGAAGTAGCCCCAAGGTTGAGCATGTCCCAGAGGGTTTGGTTGGTTGAGGAGACACTTTCCAAAAAATGCAGGGAAAATGGTAAATATGGATACTTGCGCCCTGCTTGCAAGGCTGCTTCTAAATTTTGCAGATCTAATCCCACAGCAGTAACCCAAATTGCATTGTTCAAGTTAGCATTAATTGGCTGATGAGTGATTTTCTGTTTAGGTTTGGTTGAAGATGCACACTTGGCACTGGCGCAATTGGGAAGGACTGGCCTATTTAACTTGCAGTATTCTGGAAAATTGGCATCACGGTTTCTTTACTGGGCAGTTTTGGCCGCGATCGCCACAAGACCTGACATTAATACTGCAACCAGAGGCATCAGTCTATCGCTTAAAGCAGGTACATGGCAATACTGTTCTCACCCCCCAAGAAATTGCCACCAGCACTCTTGAGGATGGTTTAGCATCGGCAGATGGTTTAATTAGCGAACAGCCTCTACAAGCTGTCTGGGTCGCTAGTGCAGATTGTACACCCGTGCTAATTGGCGATGTGAAAACTGGACAGGTGTCAGCAATACACGCCGGATGGCGGGGTACTGCCAAGAAAATTGTCCCCCAAGCGATCGCCCGCTTACAAACCCAAGGCAGCCAACTTCATGATTTACGTATTGCGATGGGGCCAGCGATCGCAGGTGAAGTTTACCAAGTTTCTTTAGAGGTAGCTGCCCAAATCGGAGCCAGCATTATACCACATAATGACGACCAAAAAATTGTCCAAGCATTACAAAATCTGCCTAATTCACCTTTATTAGAAGACCCCAATCCTGGAAAGGTAAAACTTGATGTCCGGCGAGTAAATGCCTTACAACTAGAAAGTTTGGGAATTAGTGCAGAACAAATTGCGATCGCATCTTATTGTACTTTTCAAACTCCAGAACATTTCTTTTCTTACCGCCGCGAACAAGAGAAAAAAGTCCAATGGTCAGGCATTGTCAGCGGTAAAATGAGTGAGTAGTCTATATTCTCATCAGAGGATAGTGTTAATACTATCTACCATTTCAAGGGTTAATATTCCTTTTGGTTTATTAACGATCAACTGCATAGTTTCCAGCCACAATGAACCGATTATGGTATCAGGAATTTCATCTCCAACATGGACAGGAATTATGACTTCAGTTCCATCTATGATTAGTTTACCTTCATAGATATCGAATCGTGCTTCCCCTCGTGCTGTTCGCATTTCAATTTGTGCGGCCATCAATGACCACCCTAATACTTCCAAGTCTTGACTATTAATAGCTAACCACCCATCTGTAAACCCAGTATCGAGTAAAGCTTCAACGAAAAATTCCTCATCATTAGCAGCAACAAGCTGAATTTCAAATAATAGCTCGCCATTATCGCCAAATGAACCTGCAATCATAACCTGCCGCAGGTTCCTGTATCGTTGAGTCGGAATATGGTAAGTTTTACTTTGTTGATGTTGCCATAAGCTTCGTGGATTTTTTGCATTATCCCCAACAGCGTTGGGTCAATAAGGTATTCTTCTGTTTCCGGGTCAATGGCAATATGCCAGTTGTAATGTGTTTCAATGAGACTTGGACGTAAGCGCTCGAAAATAGCACGACACTGGATAGCAAGATCATCGCGTTGTTTTTGACGGTTATGTACTTCTTCAGGTGCTAATGATGCTTGTAGAATGCGGGTGCGTCGTGGGTGGGATACATGTCTCATATCAATAAGATGTATGCGCTAGTGCGATCTTAATTATGGAGTCAATTTCAAATCTAAAATCTAAAATTTCTTGAGTTTTAGTCAAGTTAATGCGTCATACAAAATTTCACGATGCATCAAGGCACGATCCACTAAAGATTGTATTTGCTCAGGTGATAGTGGATCGCCATTAGCATAATGCTCCATCCAAGTTAGACTAATCAAATTCGGGTCATCGGGTAAACTCCCTAAATCCCACCCAGGCATTTCTAAGTCTTCCATGAGACGATTTATCTTGGGGTCATAACTCAGAGCAAAACAGCGACAACCTTCAGCAGCAGCCATAATTAAACTGTGCAGGCGCATCCCAATTGCCATTTCCACACCGCGAAACACACCTTTTAAAAGTTGCGGATCTTCCAGAGACAAAATCTGGCTGACATCTTTAAGATGGGGTTGAATAGCTTGGGCAATACTTAAATCTTCACTTTTTTGAAATGGCAGCAGTAAAATAAACGCTTGGGTGGCTTTTTGAAAATCCACCAAAGCACGAGTCAAGTTAGCCAAACGTGCTTCTGTAAGTTGGGGATGCGATCGCAACGTTACCGCAACTCTGGGCGCCGGTAAATCCCAAAGCCCTGGTACTGGTTTAGATTCCAATGCCCAAACAGGGTCAGGAGCTATGATACAAGGAATTTGCCAATCAGATAATAAAGCAGCACTGGCGCGATCGCGGACACTGACTTTGGTACAATGACTAAAGGTTTGCCTTGCCAAGTAGCGAGTTTGGGGACGCAGCAAAGGGCCGATACCCTGTGCCCAAGCTACAGTTTTCAAACCCAAATTCTGTGCCAATGACATCAGTCCGCCATAATAAAATGGGCTAATAATACTGGTAACGTCTTGAATCAAACTCCCACCACCCCAAATTAAGGCATCGCAAGAGCGTAAAGCTTGGATAACAGGTAAAACAGCCATACGATCGTGGGTTTCTACATTGTAGCGATCGCGGGTTTCCTCTGGATTACCCGAAAGCACCACAGGCGTCACATCAGGTGGTAACATTTGCAAAAGCGTTGCCAACAAAGCTTCGTCACCACCATTACCCTTACCGTAATATCCAGACAATAACGCCCGCATCTTTGCCATTTTAGATTTTGGATTTTGAATTTTGGATTTTAGACAATCAACTTTTTTCTAAATAGTTGACGTGATTTCAACCACCCTGCCAACAAAAGATGAATTTTCTTGTGGGAAGATGATCTTATAGAAAGACAACAAAACTAATTACAGTAGAATTCAGAATTCAGAAGTCAGAATGGGCTACGCCCCGCTGCGCTAACAGAAGTAAAACAAGCTTTATACTTGGCTTTGAGACTGAGGTTGTGTACAACACTATCCTTGAAACCTGCTGTAATCCCCATTCCCCACTCCCAACTCCCCACTTCTATGCACGTTCTTTCAATTCCCACCTGGATTATTCATATTTCTAGCGTTATCGAGTGGATTATTGCCATTTGGTTAGTTTGGACTTATGGCGAACTCACTGGTAACCGCAATTGGTGGGCATTATCCATTGCCATGTTACCAGCTTTGGTTAGTGCCATGTGTGCTTGTACCTGGCATTATTTCGACAACGCCGAATCTCTGGAATGGCTAGTAACGCTTCAAGCTACCATGACCTTAGTTGGTAATTTTACAGTTTGGGCAGCGGCGTTTTTGATTTGGCGTTCCACGAAGTCTACTAATACTGTTGCACCCGAACCTATTAAATCAAAGCAATGATCTCTAAAGAAACCCTGTTTGCGCTTTCACTGTTTCCCTATTTGGGTTTCTTGTGGTTTATCAGCCGCAGTCCGCAAATGCCGCGTTTAGCGCTATATGGATTTTACGGTACTCTTGTATTCGTTTTCGTCACCATTCCCGCAGGAATTTATGCCCAATTGCATTATGGGAAGTCTCTAGCCAATGTAGATTGGTTACACGGTGGTGCAGAAGTATTTTTGACGCTGACGAACATCTTGATTGTCTTGGGTTTTCGGCAAGCAGTCAAGGAATTGAGAATGAAAAATGGGGAGTAGGGAGTGGGGAGTAGGGAATAGGGAATGGGGAGTGTGGGAGGTATGGGAGGTGTGGGAAGCTTTTTTATATTCTCCCCCCACACTCCCCCATCCCCCTCATCCCCCTCATCCCCCTCATCTCCCCACTCCCCACTCCCCACTTTCAAACCAGACATCTACCGCATTAAGTATGAGGACAAGTAAATGGATGTAATTCCAGCAATAGATTTACTAGAGGGTCGTTGTGTGCGACTGTATCAAGGAGACTACGATCGCTCGCAAGTTTTTAGCGAAAACCCGGCTGATGTTGCTCAACAGTGGGTAGATCAAGGTGCCACCAGATTGCATATAGTTGATTTAGATGGTGCCAAAGCAGGTAAAGTAGTAAATCTCCAGGCAATTGAAGCGATCGCTCAAGTGGTATCGGTGCCCATTGAAATTGGTGGAGGATTGCGCGATCGCACCAGTGTGCAACAAGTGTTTAATCTGGGTGTACAATGGGCGATTCTCGGCACCGTCGCCGTAGAACAACCCCAACTAGTACAAGAACTCTGCCAAGAATTTCCCGAACAAATTATTATCGGTATTGACGCCCGTGATGGCCGCGTAGCTACTCGCGGTTGGTTAGAAACCTCGGAAGTTTTAGCAACCCAACTTGCTGTCACAATGCAGGAATTGGGCGCAGCAGCTATTATTTATACAGATATACACCGTGATGGTACACTGATAGGGCCGAATTTAGAAGCTTTGCGAGAAATAGCTGGTGCAATTTCCATACCAGTAATTGCTTCTGGTGGAGTGAGTTCTGTTACCGATTTGTTGAGTTTGCTGGCGTTAGAACCACAAGGTGTGACTGGTGTGATTGTCGGACGTGCCTTGTATACTGGGGATATTTTACTCAAAGAAGCATTACGAGCGATCGGTCCTGGACGGATTCAGGATATACCGCCCAATTTAGGTTTTTCTAGTTTTGCTTGACATTTTCTGCTTGTAGGTTGGACAAATATTTGTCCAACCTACACACTTTTTTTGATCCTAGTGCTTGAATTGCCGCTTAACTTGGAAAGTAATTCCCGCTGCACCCAAAATCAGAATACCCAATATAGGACTAGATTCAGGAACAGACTCTGTTTCTAAATATGAGAAAACCTCACCAGCACTGAAAGGTAAATTATTAAAACTAGGGTTTAGGGAAACTAGAACATTGGGAGGCAAATTAGGAATAGCACGAGTTTGTCCTTGAGTAGCTCCAGGATCTGAAAGTGTATCGACTTCCAGATACAAAGGAGTTTCCTCAGAAAAGTCTTCTTCACTAAGGTTAATGGCAGCAATTAAATCCCAAACTGGGTTAGGATCGTTGTTGCTTTGAATAACTGTTATAGCAAAATCCAAAAACTCGGCAGCTATCTTACTTTCAGGTGTTCCAGTCGCTAGCCATGCTTGTTGATCGGCACGAGAAAATTCAATTTGATTTGTCGCATCCAGGGGAGTCAATTGAATTTTTAGTCCTTTTGAACCTGCGGCAAATACTTCTTGAGCCGCTAAAGGATCGACCCAGATATTAAACTCTCCAACAGTGTTGGTTGAAAATGGAGGATCGGGAAGAACGGGGAGATTTCCTGGTACGAAAACTGCGCCTCCCATGATTTGGACGACGGAAATGTTGCTGATAATGGAGGGGTCAAGTCGTAGCGCTTCGGCAATATTAGTTAAAGTACCGGTTGCTAAGATTGCTACAGGTTCAGGTGACTGTTTTATTTTTTCCACAATCAGTTCTGCTGCCGATCGCCTTTCAACAGGTGGTGCTGTATCTGGTAGCTGGACAAAGGGAGACCAAAAAGTGTCTGCACCATCACGAATGAATTCCGGAAAAGCGTTGTTTCCAGCCAAAGGATCGGCTCTACCAATACCAACAGGAATACCAGATACTTCTAGTCTTCCTAACATTCGTTCTAGATTATTTACAAAACTCGCTGGACGAGCAATACCTTGGGCGATCGTAATTGCCTGAATATCAAATTTGGGATTAGCTAACATATAGGCTAAAGCTGTCATCCCGTCTTGGCTACCATCATCATCAACAATTAAAGGAGTTCGTTTTAAAGCAGCACCAAATACAGGTTGACTAAGGAAAGCTACTGATGTCAATAAAGATAGTGCAGCAGCGGAGAATACCTGATACACAAGACGCATATTCATAATCAAACCAAGGTTTCCAGATTTTCACTAAAAGGTTAAGTGGAAGTTATGAAATCTAAGGGCATGAATAATGCCACAGCCTTAGAGAAATTACTGTCACTAGGATAAAGTTTATCATTACTAGGATTTACGCAAAAACTTTTTGGAACTCTTATTTCTCCCTGCCATCTGCTGATTTAGTACATAGCCAATAGCTGTGGTGCTGGAAACAATAGACCTCTTGCAAAAGTCGCTCAGGAAGATTTAATTTTGGGGAGACAAAGCTCATAATTGTAGAGAGCAGCAATCAGATTAAACCTTAAACTAAATCTTTTTCGGCGATTTCTATAAGTAAGGGAAAAAATTTTAAACACCTTTAACTTCCGATTTACATGCTCACCTAAAACTCTAATTCTGGCTAATTCTTGATTGCTCTTTTTATCCTCATAATTTAATTTACCTCCTCTAGGTTTTTTCTTGGAAATCCGACTATTGTTATGCAGTTTTTGAATACCTTGATAACCTTTATCACCCAAACACTCTATATCTTTTCTCAGCCTAACTTGACTATTTTTAAATATCCGAAAATCATGTTCTCTACCCTTACCATGACCGGTGCAGATGATTTTACCATTTGCTTGGTCTACCACTACTTGTGACTTAAGTGTATGCTGTTTCTTTTTTCTACTGTCAAACTTTTTTTGTTTTTTTTAGGACGTTCAATGGGACTTTCTGTAACATCAACCACTACTACTTCTAACTGATAATTAGAACTAGCCAATTTTTTCTTCCCTGGAAGTGTGAACGCCCTAGAAATAGGTCAGTGTATCTTCTATTTTTCGGATAATTCGGTAAGCTGTAGACTCGTTGACTCCCCAAGATTGACCTATATGGAAGTAGGTACGGTACTCTCTCCAGTACTCCAATGTCATCAACAATTGGTCTTCCAACGTGAGTTTACAAGGCCCGTCCTGTTTTCTGTTTTGCAAGGCTTGGCGGTAAGCGAAGCCATGCCGTTAGGCTTATCGCACTACCTCTAGCATCTGGTTAAAAGTCTCCGGTCGTACACCACACAAGCGTTTAAAGTCTTCTGGCTTTAAGATTTTTACTTGTTCGTATGTCATCAATGCTACCCAACTCTAACCTACCTGTCCCACATATTTGGGACTTTTGCAAGAGGTCTAAGCTATACTATTAGAAAAAAATCGGTCTTGTATTTGTTATTAGAAAATAATCGCTCGATCGCAGGCTATACAAAAGTTCTAGAATGCAGAAATGGCAAAAGTTTTCGAAGAGTGACAGAAGCTGTTTACGGACGCGATCGCTTCCGTTATGGATGGAAGAAACAAAATTAAGATGCACCGAAAAAAATTACACTTTTATTGTGTCCTGACAATTAAGACCGATCCCCCAATGGTGCTTTGTCGCCCGTACAGAAGCTTGGTTCTGGGTTGAGACGGTTATGACATTGGTGAAATGGCTGCTGCCATTATCCCGTTTAGGAGACTGTATTCATCCGTCAACCCAGGTCAGGGCGCACTTTTAATTGCTAGTATGACTTTGCATTAAAGAGGGAGCCTTTGATGATGAAAACACCAAAGTCTAAATCCCGGTTCCATCAACCAAGTACGAATGAAACTTCTGACTTAAGACCAATCAACCCAAATGCAGCAGGCATTGATATCGGTTCAGAATTTCACGCTCGTGAGTGTTCCGAAAAATCGAGCATCCGAGAGTGTAAGACGTTTTGGCTGTTACACTGCTGACTTGTATGCCCTTGCAGATTGGCTAGCTCTTTGTAGAGTGGAAACTGTAGCAATGGAATCAACAGGGGTATATTGGATTGCGTTGTTTCAAATTTTGGAGGCAAGAGGCTTTGAAGTCAAACTTGTCAACGCCCATCATGTCAAAACTTTACCTGGACGTAAAACTGATATTTTAGACTGCCAATGGCTGCAACAATTACATAGTTATGGATTGTTGTCTGGTTCTTTTCGCCCGGAAGACCAGATTTGCGTATTGCGGAGTTATATTCGCCACCGCGATAGTCTGCTCAAAAGTGCTTGTGTTCACATTCAACGGATGCAAAAAGCTTTAACCCAGATGAATGTGCAACTGCATAAGGTGGTTAGCGATATCACTGGCACTACTGGGATGGCAATTATTCGAGCAATTGTTGCTGGAGAAAGAGACCCACAACTTTTGGCAGCGAAAAGACATCACCGTACTAAACGCTCTGAAACAGAAATTGCTGCTGCTTTAAATGGTGATTATCGCAATGAGCATATTTTTGTACTTCAACAGGAACTACAAATTTATGATGTCTATCAAGCTCAGATAGCCGCTTGCGATCGCCAAATACAGGAGTGCTTGGCTCAATTTAGTGACAAACTTAATCTTGATGAATATCCGCTTCCGCAACCAAAGCACCCCCGCAATAAACCTCAAGGCAATGAACCCGCTTTTGATTTACGTACCCATCTTTACCGAATTAGTGGCGTGGATTTCACTGCCATTGATGGTCTTGGTATTCTGACAGTACAAACCATTATTTCTGAGGTCGGTTTAGATCCTAGCCGATTTCCAACTGTTAAACACTTTACTTCTTGGCTTGGTCTTTGCCCTTGCAATCGCATTACTGGTGGTAAAGTTAAAAGTTCTCAAACTCGCCTTGTTGTTAACCCTGCTACCAATGCTTTCCGAATGGCAGCACAAACAGCTGGCAAGAGCAATTCTGCTTTGGGTGCTTTTTATCGTCGTTTACGTTCTCGCCTTGGTACACCCAAAGCTATCACTGCTACTGCTCATAAGCTGGCAAGAATTTTCTATCGACTTTGGACAACTGGAGGTAACTATCAAGATATTGGCATGGATTATTATGAGCAACGTTACCAAGAACGAGTTATCAATAACCTCCAAAAAAAGGCTCTAGCTTTAGGTTTTGAACTCATTCCTCAGCCCGAAGCAAATACTGTTTCTTAGGAGAGGGGTAACATTAAAAAAGACAGGCAAGATGCCTGTCCTACAAGGAATGAATGATTTAGCTAAGAATTTAGAAATTCATCTCAGCAGCTTGGACTCTCTCAACCTGCTTCTTCTTCAGCACTAGCATCACTTGAGCTAGCATCACAAGAGCGATGAATGCAATTAACCCTTTGACTCTGCCGGCGTCTTGGAGTACAATTTCTGCATCTTTTTGACCGAATCCACCGACGTTGGGGTTATTGGTCAAAGCATCACCAGCCTTAACTGCTTGTCCTTCGGAAACAATCAATTCTGGACCAGCGGGAACTGTATCAACGACAACATCACCAGACTCAGGTTGGATGTTTACTTGATATTTAACATTACCGTCTTCATCTTCCTCTTTGGCAATTTTGGTAATTGTGCCAGTGGCGGAAGCATTGTAAAGGTTGTTGTTGCTCTTTTCGCCAGTAGGATAAACTTGTCCGCGTCCGCGATTACCACCTACGTGAACTGAATATTTACCGAAGTGGATGTTTTTGTCGGTTGCGGGGTTGGGAGAAAGAACTGGGAAGACGATTTCTTGGTACTGTTCGCCGGGTAAGGGACCGACGATGACGATATTTTCTTTGTCTTCGCTGTAGGGTTGGAAGTAAGTGTCGCCGATTTCTTCTTGAAGTTCCTCGGAAATGCGTTCTGGAGGAGCAATCTTAAAGCCTTCGGGTAACATCAGCACAGCGCCAACGTTCAAGCCAACTTTAGAACCATCGGCACCAACTTGCTGGGCGCTGGTATCGTAGGGAATTTTCACCACAGCTTTGAACACAGTATCAGGTAGTACCGATTGGGGAACTTCCACTTCTGTGGGTTTGGCTGCTAGGTGACAGTTGGCACAAACAATCCGCCCGGTTGGTTCGCGGGGGGTTTCAGGATAGGTTTGCTGCGCCCAAAAAGGATAGGCAGCAGCAGATTGGGGAAGGGCAAGATCGCAACTGAAGTAAAATGTCACGGTGGCGATCGCTATGAGCAATGTTTTTACAATTGCTCTAGCACTGCGAGTTAACCTCGCTTTGACAGAAGCATTTCTCATCTCTGTAAGGACAATCATTGAATTAGTCATTAGTCATTGGGCATTGGGCATTGGGCATTGGGCATTGGGCATTGGGCATGGGGCATTGGGAGTGCTGAGTTAGGAGTGAGGAATTAGGAGTTAAGAGTTATTCTCCCCCTGCCTCCCCTGCTTCCCCTGCCTCCCTTGCTTCCCCTGCCTCCCCTGCCTCCCCTGCCTCCCCTGCCTCCCCATCTCCCTCATCTCCCTCATCCTTTACTCAGCACTCAGCACTCAATTAAGCCCACCAAGGTGCATCGCCGGTGCGGAAGTCGGTTTCAGTCCAAGGACTCAAGACAATTTTGTCGTCTGCTGAACTGGCGTGGGCTAAAGCCAAAGACAGTGGTGCTGGACCCCGAACAACCTTACCAGTTTCGTCATACTGAGAACCGTGACAAGGACACTTAAATTTGTTCTCAGCAACGTTCCAAGGAACGACACAACCTAAGTGGGTGCAGATAGCATTAATGCCATAATCTTTGATGGCCTCTTTGTTTTCTACCACAATATAGGTGGGGTCACCCTTAAGCCCTTGAACTAAAGTGCGATCGCCTGCATTTCGGTTTTCGAGAAATTTGGCCAGACTAACATCGTTGCCCAACTCATCTTTTGCCGTTGCACCGCCGCCAGCACCACCGCTAGCAGGTGGAATAAAGTAATTGACAACGGGATACAATGCACCCAGAGCTACTCCAGTGACAGTCCCAAAAGTGAGCAGATTCATGAACTGACGACGCCCCATATCTGGCACGTCTGCTGATTCTGAAAATTGAGCCATAATCTACGCGCTCTTTGTGTATTTTGTTAAGCATTTTGACAGGAGTACTTGTACTTGAGCAACTCTTGTCTAAGTCGAAATGCTAACGCTTACGGCGATGCCATAATTCTCTGTTCCAAGATATATTTAGCATCTTTTCTGTTAGCATTACATTTCTTTATATCCTTATCATACTGGAGTTACGGAACTTAACATCATAACTAAATGTAAAATCTGATTGAGAAAAGCTATGACAGGACAGGAATTACGTCAACTGCTGGTTGAGAAGTGGGGATACTCTTACGATGTCCAGTTGCGGCGGGCACAGGGGAAGATATTTTTGCAAGTAATGTGGAAATATTTGGAGCAAGCTTCTTTTCCCTTAACTGAGGCAGAGTACCAAGAGCATCTTGATAGCATCGCCAGTTATCTTCATGCCTTGGGTGGAACAACACAAGTGCAAACATTTATCACTCAAACACGCGATCGCCCCCGACTGGGCAAAGCCGTCAGCATTCCTCTAGATCTGGGTGAACGAGCTTCCGAATGGATCTTATAACCTGTTGTTACTTGAACATTAATCAATCTCTCAGTCATTACATTTTCTATCTAAATCTAAGTTTATGACCTCAAACGTGCTATGAAATTCTTTTGCCAAGGGCTACATCTTTATCTGGCTGAATTAACACAACCTCCCCATCATCTAGAACCACTCCCAAGACTAAAACTTCCGAGATGAAATCAGCAATTTGACGGGGTGGAAAGTTAGTAACAGCTAATATTAATCTGTTGATTAATTCCCTCGGTTCATAAAGTTTAGTAATTTGGGCGCTAGATTTTTTGATGCCCAAATTCCCAAAATCTATCCACAATTTATAAGCTGGTTTCTTAGCTTTCGGAAATTCTTCAACTTTGATAATTTTGCCAACATGAATTTCGACTTTTTCAAAATCCTCAAAGCTAATTTGTGCCATTGAATTTTAGATTTGAGATTTTAGATTGACCCTATGCCTGTTCGCGCAGCGTTGCCGCAGGGTAACCAGTGGTTTGAATGAATAATTTGGGATTTTAGATTTTCCCTGGTAGGTTGATTATCGCAGAGAAAGTAGACATTCACCTGGTCTTAGACATGTTTTAACTTTGAATTTTAAATCCAAAATCCAAAATTTAAAATCTAAAATTCCCTGGGTTTACATTTTAATTTTTTAATTTTTTCTTGGGCGTGGCGATCGCTATTTTCCTGTAAGTTTCACCAAACCAATCCCGCCAAAGTAAAGTCCCAGAACTGCACCAGCTAAAAGACTTTGGGTGAGGGGGTCAGTAGAAGGTGTGAGAATAGCTCCTAAAATCACTGCTCCCATAATCACGTAACGCCAACCAGAAACCATCTTCTCGGACGAGACAATATTCAAGTTACCGAGTAACAGTTGAATGATGGGAATTTGAAATGCTAAGCCAGTGCTGAATAAAAGTAGCAGCACAAATTCAAAATATTTGTCAATTGACCAAAGTTGTTCAACTACATCCGCTCCGTAGCTGATGAAAAATTTCAAAGCTGCGGGAATCAGAAGCAAATAGGCAAATACTAAACCAGCAGCAAATAAAACACTCGACCCTAAAACCACAGGTCCCAATAAACTGCGTTCGCGGCGAGTCAATCCGGGAAGCACAAACTGGATAATTTGGTAAAGAATGAAAGGACTAGCAAGTACCAAGCCAGTGTAAGCTGCAACTTTGAAGGAGACAAAGAAATATTCTCCAGGTGCAAGTTGAAGAAATTTTACTCCTTGTGCTGGAACCTCAAGTAGTTGGACAATCGGCTTCACGGCAAAGAAACAGCCGATAATGCCTATTGCCACAGCAATCAGCGAATAAAAAATTCGCTGTCGCAACTCTTCTAGGTGGTCGAAAAGGGACATTTCGACTTCACCTGGCAACTCATCTAAAGGATCTGTTTGTGAGTTGCCATTTGCTTCTGGGTTGATATCAGGAGCGGTTACAGTATCTACGTCTTGTGAAGGCGTCATGAGTCAGTTTATTAGGCAGGCAACATTTGTTAACTATTTTATCTGGCTAATGTAGCTAGCAAGATATGTTTTTGAGTGTTGTGGGTTTTTTGTCCTGTTTTTTGGGGTTGCATCTGCATAAGTTAGTAGGAAGCCATCTTGTAGGCAATGCCTAACCTCAAAAAGGGTGGAACCGATAATTTGTAAATCACGTCTCTGCGGCTAGTAGGACTGAGTAAATTAACACAACATAACAATGCTCAGTTTTTCAACTCCGGTTCATCAAGGTGGCATCTAAGTTTAGCGTAATCGGAAATTTTTAGCTGAGGTTGTATGAACCGGACAATTTGCATTGGTCTGATGGCATTGCCTATTTATTTATCCAATGCTGAGCTAGGAAATATTTGTGGTAACGTGTCAATTGTCAAAAACCAGCTTCCTACCATAGCTGCTCTCGTGGTTTACACCACAAATGCCCCCTCAGGTATATTGCCGTGGCAAATATCGGCTAGAGATGACCAAACCGAAGATTGTCTGCGCTCTGGTATCTGCAAGGATTGATACCAAGTGACTAAATATCTTGAGGAAAAAATGTAACGTCTAGGTGCGTTAGCTTAATTTAATTAGGACACACAGAGAAATATTACAGCAGTTTCATAATCAAAAAAACTAATGGTTGCAGGAGATTATCAAGGTACAGTCCTGATTACAGGAGCGTCAACAGGAATTGGTCAGGCCTGTGCTTTGCTTTTAGACAGGTTGGGATTTTCTGTTTTTGCTGGTGTGCGTCAAGATATTGATGCTCAAACACTCCAAGAAAAAGCTTCACAAAGACTGATTCCGATTTTTTTAGATGTTACTGATGCTGAATCCATCGCCTCTGTAGTTAATAGGGTAACAAATACAGTTGGTGATGCTGGGATTTCAGGTTTAGTAAATAATGCCGGAATTGCTGTCCCAGGTCCTTTAGAATTATTAGCGATCGCTGAATTTCAACATCAGATGAATGTTAATGTCACTGGACAATTAGCTGTGACGCAAGCATTTCTTGGTTTATTACGTCAAGGCCGTGGTCGAATTGTCAATATGGGTTCCATTTCTGGTATAAGTCCTACCCCGTTTTTGGGCGCTTACAATGCTTCAAAGTTTGCCTTGGAAGCACTCACTGATGTGATGCGTATGGAATTACGACCTTGGGGAATCTCTGTTTCAATTATTGAACCTGGTTCCGTCGCTACACCTATTTGGGATAAATCCCTGACTCAAGCTGAACTCGGACAGGAAAGTTTACTACAACCGGCACTCAATCTCTACGGTCAGGCGATGAGTATTGTACGTCAGAAAATGCAAATTATTGCATCTAAAGGAATTTCTGCGGATATTGTTGCTCAAACTGTTGTTCATGCGCTGACTGCCAAGCAGCCAAAGACACGCTATCTCGTTGGACAAGATGCCAAAATCGGAGCCGTGCTGAAGCATATTTTGCCCGACCGGCTACATGACCGTCTAATTCTATATTCGATGGGTTTGTAGATTACTTCCGGTTTTTCAGAGGTCGTTACTCTGAATTGCGTGTTTGGTGCGGATGGCTGAAATCTATACAGAGAATATAATATTTTCCAGGTGTATTGGAAGCATAGGCTTTCCGTAACGGAAAAGTTATGCTTCCAGTGACAAAACAGATAGCTAGATGTTTAAGATATCAATGGAGCTAAGCGGATTCGAACCGCTGACCCCCTCAATGCCATTGAGGTGCGCTACCAACTGCGCTATAACCCCTTAAAAATCCACTATATATTATCGCTTAATTATTGGTACTTTGTCAAGTTGTTTGTGGAAAGTGAATTTTACGTATCTCCTGTGCCCAGCAGTCTCTAAGATACTTGCAACAAATAGGTCATGCAGTGACCCATTAAAAAGTAAACTACTAACATGGCAGCAGCCGCCAAAGCAACCAATGTACCAGCCAACATCAAGGAAAATTCCTTATTCTCATAGGCTCTTTCCATGAGGTGTAGCGACCATGCAACTAGGGCTACATCAAAAAGTAAAATAGGAAGCAACATATTTCTTAATATTTCTTAATACATGTAAACTAATATTAACATCCTTTTGAGGAAGTGTGTCTAACCAAAGACAGATGCCATTGATTAACAAATAACCATTCTCTAAAACAAGCGTACTGGTACATGGCGATCGCGTAGATAATTTTTGATTTGAGCTACGCTTAATTGACCGTAATGTAGGAGGGATGCTAGTAGTGCTGCTTCAGCTTTGCCTTCAGTTACCGCTTCGTATATATGTTCACAATTCCCTGCGCCGCCAGAAGCAATAACTGGAATTTCTACAGCTTCTGCAATTCTCCGGGTTAACTCTAGGTCATATCCGGCTTGGGTTCCGTCAGCATCCATACTTGTAACTAGCAGTTCTCCGGCCCCCCGTTTTTCAACTTCTTGTGCCCACAGTAGGGCATCTAAGCCTGTATTTTCCCTGCCACCGCGTACATACACATCCCAACCTGGGTTTTCCGGGTCAATTCTGCGTCTGGCGTCAATAGCAACAACTATGCATTGATTACCAAAGCGATCGCTTGCCCGATTAATCAAGTCTGGTTCACGCACTGCCGCAGAATTAATACTAACCTTGTCTGCTCCAACTCGTAACAAAGCTTTAACATTTTCTAAGGATTGAATACCCCCACCCACAGTCAATGGAATGAAGACCTGTTCAGCAGTGCGGTAAACCACATCTAAAATAGTAGCTCGGTCTTCATGAGTCGCCGTAATATCCAGAAACACTAACTCATCAGCACCGGCTTCGTTGTAAACCTTTGCCAGTTCTACAGGATCGCCTGCATCTTGGAGGTTGACAAAATTAACTCCTTTTACAACCCGTCCCGCCTTCACATCTAAGCACGGTAAGATTCTTTTAGATAACATAATTATTTTTGTACTTCTAGGTAATTGACCGGAATTTAAATTTTAAATTGGCGCGGGTATTTGCAAACGAAAATTTTCACAAGTATGGGGAATGGGGCATGGGGCATCGGGCATCGGGCATCGGGAGTGTGGGAGGTGTGGGAAGGTTAGGAAGCTTTTTTCTAATCTCCCCACACTCCCTCATCTCCCTCATCTCCCCCAGTCCCCAGTCCCCAGTCCCCAGTCCCCAGTCCCCAGCCCCCACTCCCCAGTCCCCTAAAAAGTAGATAGCTGAATTATGGCGATAATCTCCTCGAAAAAACAGCCTCCAGAACCCAACGGAGAACCAAAACAGCGTCGGGAATCGGCGAAAGCAGCATCCACAGACAATATTTTGCAACCTGAAGCTGCTATTGATGAACAAGACAGACAGGAAGAAAGTATTCGACCCCAGCGATTTGCTGATTACATAGGGCAAAAGGATTTAAAGGATGTACTAGATATTGCCATCAAAGCAGCCAAGTCTCGTGGTGAGGTGCTGGATCACTTGCTGCTGTACGGGCCGCCAGGATTGGGTAAAACCACAATGGCAATGATTTTAGCATCGGAAATGGGGGTAAGTTACAAAATTACCAGTGCCCCAGCGCTGGAACGTCCACGAGATATTGTTGGGCTACTGGTGAACATGAAACCAGGTGATATTTTATTTGTGGATGAAATTCATCGCCTATCCCGGATGACAGAAGAAATTCTCTATCCAGCGATGGAAGATTATCGTTTAGATATTACTATTGGTAAGGGTTCGAGCGCTCGCATTAGAAGTTTGCCGCTGTCAAAATTTACCCTGGTGGGAGCTACAACCCGCGTGGGTGCTTTAACTTCACCACTGCGCGATCGCTTCGGGTTAATTCAAAAACTGCGATTTTATGAAGTTGATGAACTGAGTAAAATTGTACTGCGAACTGCTGAATTACTGAAAACTCCCATTACAGAAGATGGTGCCACAGAAATTGCCCGGCGATCGCGGGGAACACCACGCATAGCCAATAGATTACTAAAAAGAGTACGTGATTATGCGGAAGTAAAGTTATCTGGAAAAATTAACGAAAGCATTGCATCTGAAGCATTGCAACTATTTCAAGTAGATCCGTGTGGTTTAGATTGGACAGATCGTCAGATGCTGAGTGTAATTATTGAACAATTTAACGGCGGACCAGTGGGGTTAGAAACAATGGCAGCCGCAACAGGTGAAGATACCCAAACAATTGAAGAGGTGTACGAACCTTACCTGATGCAGATTGGGTATTTAACCAGGACTCCCCGTGGCAGGATGGCAACAAAAGCAGCATACAAGCATTTGGGATTTACGCCGCCTAGCGGACAGTTGTCGTTATTGTAAATTGGGCATTGGGCATTGGGCATTGGGCATTGGTTATTCTTTCTCCCCCTGCCTCCCCTGCCTCCCCTGCCTCCCCTGCTCCCCCTGCTCCCTCATCTCCCTCACCCCACTCCCCACTCCCCACTCACTTACGGTAAATCCAGATGATTAAGTTGATTAGTATTTTTCTCAGTTTGTTACTTGTGTTTGGCTGGGGTACACCAGTGATGGCACAATCTCAATTGCCAAGTGTTACTCAAGAGCAATTAAAACAAGGTGATGAGTGGGCAAATCAGGCTTTTGCCGCTACAAATAACGGTGATTTTGCCACGGCTGAAACTTATTGGACAAAGATTATTGAGCAATTTCCTACCAATGCGGGGGCGTGGAGTAACCGAGGAAATTCGCGGGTAAGTCAGAACAAATTAGAAGAGGCGTTGCCAGATTATAACAAAGCCATAGAACTTGCCCCAAATGTCACAGATCCTTATTTGAATAGGGGTGCAGCGTTGGAAGGGTTGGGAAAATGGGATGATGCGATCGCAGATTATAATCATGTTCTAGAACTCGATCCTAACGATGCGATGGCATATAACAATCGCGGTAATGCCAAAGGTGGTTTAGGAAAATGGGAAGATGCGATCGCAGATTATCAAAAATCAGTGGAAATTGCCCCGAATTTTGCCTTCGCCCGTGCTAACTACGCCCTCGCCCTTTATGAAACTGGTCAAATAGACCAAGCAATCCGGGAAATGCAAAATATCGTCCGCAAATATCCCAAATTTGCCGATATGCGTGCAGCCCTCACAGCTGCCTACTGGGTGAATGGAAAACAAGGGGAAGCTGAAAGTAACTGGGTAGCAGCTTATGGACTTGATAACCGTTATAAGGATATCAACTGGGTAAAAAATATCCGTCGTTGGCCTGGGAGTATGGTAGTAGCTTTAGATAAGTTCTTAAAACTCCAGTAAAATCCGTGAGGCATCATAACTGTGTGAATTGTTTGATACTAAAATTATGACCATAAATTTTGCACCCAATCAGAGATAATAGTTATACTTCCTTTGCATTTTTTGAAGGTTTCCCTATGACTCATTATGGGATTCTTTGTCCTGCTGCCATCGGTCACCTCAACCCGATGTGTGCTTTGGGCAGAGAATTGCAACGGCGCGGCCATCGTGTCACCTTATTTCATATGCCCGATGTGCAAACTAAGGTACAGAAAGCTGGCTTAGAATTCTACACGGTTGGAGAGGCTGAATTTCCCCTTGGAAGCCTGGAGCCAATGTATAAAAAGTTGGGTGAAATGAGTGGACTCCCGGCGTTGCGTTTTACGATCAGTTGGCTGGAAAAAGAAACAGTCATGCTTTTCCGTGAAATACCAGAGGCACTCTCGAAAGCAGGTATAGAAGCGCTGGTAGTAGACCAGGTAACGCCTGGGGGTGGAACCATTGCCGACTTTGCCGAAATACCCTTCGTTACTCTGTCTAATGCTCTACTAACCAACAGAGAGGACGGAGTTCCCCCCTACTTTACACACTGGGGCAATAACCAAGCCTGGTGGTATCGTCTGCGAAACCGAGCAGGTAACTTTTTACTTGACCGTTTATCACTAAAAATCTGGAATTTGGTAGTAAATCAACGTCTTCAATGGAATTTACCACCTTATGCCAAGCGTGAAGACGCTGCCGGGAAACTCGCTCACATATGTCAGTTACCTGCTGAGTTTGACTTTCCACGAGAACGATTACCTAAGTGTTTCCATTACACTGGCCCATTTCAAGATCCATCGGGGCTGGAACCTATTTCTTCGTCTATATCTTTCCCCTTTGAAAAGTTAAACGGTCAACCATTGATTTTCGCTGCCTTGGGAACTTTACAAAACCGTAAAGAAGAAATTTTTCAGACGATTGCTGAAGCCTGCGTGGAATTAGATGTGCAACTAGTAATTTCTTTGGGTCAGCCAGACAGAAAAGAATCACTTCCAAATCTACCAGGTTCGCCTTTGGTAGTAGCTTATGCACCCCAACAGCAATTGATCTCAAGATCGATTTTAACTATTACTCATGGTGGAATGAATGCAGTGCTGGGAGCTTTAAGCAGCGGAGTCCCCTTGGTAGCTATTCCTATTACTAATGAACAGCCAGGAATCGCTGCTCGTATAGCTTACACCGGTGCAGGAGAATTTGTGCCACTATCTAGCTTGACTGTGGACAAGCTGCGAGACACTATTAAGCGGGTACTAACAGAAAACTCTTACAAAAAGAATGCGCTCAGATTGCAACAGGCAATTCGCAGTGCTGGTGGAGTCACTCGCACTGCTGACATTATTGAAAAGGTAGTATCTACAAAGAAACCTATATTGGCTCAAACAAATTGATTAATTTTGACCTATGCTGTCTCAAAATACACGGATTTTTTAACACTTCCTTAAATTCTGAATTCTTCTTCAATTACTAATAACAATTTCCCCAATCATACCTGCTTCTGTATGTCCAGCTATTGGACAACGTAAACCATAAGTACCAGATTTCAGAGGCACAAACACCCATTCTGCCTCAGCACCAGGCTTGAGTTCTAGTTCGTGAATTGCTCCTTTAATTTCTACTTTTCCTGCTTCAACTTTTTGTGTCCAGATACCATCGGCAAAATCTTTAGCAGTAAAATAGTGTTTCAATTGGCTGGGATTAGTTAGCCGTAAATTGTAGCGTTTGCCAGCCAGGAATTCCAGGTGATTTGGTTCAAATTTGAGTTCGTTAGCTGCATTTCCCAAGCTAACTGTAATTTCTGTGGCTGGTTGTTTGAGCAAATCGCTAGACAAATTCGCTGCAATTGCTGGAGTTGCATTGATGAAATTCAAGCACAACAACAACAATATTATGTAGTTTCGACCTAGTGCTTGTAGCAAAGCAAAAGTGGGGAAAGTCAGAATTGTCATGAAAAATTGGTATAAATGTTTGCACACTTCCATTGGTAGTTGTTAAAAGGTAATAGGTTATTTAATCATTATTCATGAGTAATAAGTAGGTGGTTACAATTAAATATAAGATAGAGAAGGTCTAAAAAACAGGTACTACAAGATGTCTGCTCCATTGCGAGTTAGATTAACAGATTTAGAAGATTTGACGCTTTTGGAGTTGCGGTCGGCGACAACAGTTCCTCAACGAACACGAGATCGCGCCCACATAATTCGATTAAATGCCCAAGGATGGAATGTACCAGCGATCGCTAAAATTTTTGAGTGTCACGAACATACGGTACGAGCAACACTGAGGCGTTGGGAAAATAAGGGTTTGGGAGGATTGTGGGAAACTTCTGGGCGTGGAGCAAAGTGCAAATGGCTTGAGGCAGACTTAGCATATTTAGAGGATTGCTTAGAGTTAGAACCCCGTACTTATAACAGTTTGCAGTTATCAGAAAAATTGTCTCAAGACCGAAATGTACAACTGAGTCCGTCTCGTCTGCGACGTTTGCTCAAAAAAAAAGTGGAAATGGAAACGCACCCGCCATACTCATAAGAGAAAACAAGACCCAGAAAAACGACGAATTAAGCAAGCAGACCTAGATACCTTAAAGCAAGCGGCAGCAGAGGGTTATGTTGAGCTTAAATATCTTGATGAGTCTGGGTGTTGTCGTTGGAGTCCCGTTAGTTACACTTACAGTCGTATCGGTAGCCAAAAACAAATGGCACAAGTTGGTAGCCGTGGTGGTCGCATTAGTATTTTGGGTTTATGGCAACCCCAAGTCAGTTTTGAGTATGCCTTGGTTCAAGGTGGGTTCAAAACAAAACGCTACATCGAGGTTATGGATTGGGTTGCAGCTAAAGCACAAAACACTTTAGTTGAAACTGGTCGTATCAGTGTCATTGTTCACGACAATGGGTCTTTGCATACCAGCAAGAAAGCAAAACAAAAATGGCTTGAGTGGCAGGAAAAAGGATTATTCGTTTTCTTCTTACCACCCTATTCTTCCGAAATGAATCGGATCCAGGAAGAGTGGCATCAACTAAAAACTCATGAAATTGCTGGACAAATGTTTGACAATAACTACGATTTGGCTATGGCAATTATTGATGGCATGGAAGCCAGAAGCGTAAAGGGTGAATATGCCCTTGAGCGTCTTATATTTAATTGTGCCTAGCTACTTAGACGCGATAAATCGCGTCTCTACATGAGGTTTTGCTTTCCCAAGACAGCAGATCCAGCAGTAGAAACTACAATTTTATCTGGGTGGACTAACTCACGAGCCGCCTGATTGACTTCGGTAAGGCTGACTTGATGGATTTTGTCAGTCAAGGAGTACAATTCGGTTTTATTTAGTCCATAGACTTCATTCATCAGAATTCTATCTGTTAATTCGTCTGGGTTTGCCAGGGAAACATTATAGTTGCTAATCAGGGTGCGTTTAGCTGTTTCTACTTCTAGGGCGGTGACGCCTTGTTCATGGATTTGCTGTAGTATTTGGCGGGTACTGGCGATCGCTTTGATGCTATCTTCAGGACTAGTTTGCATTTCTATCAAAAATGTCCCCGCATTTTTGCCGACTAGGAAGTAGCTATAAATTCCATAACTCAAACCTTGGCGATCGCGCACTTCTGTTCCCAGTCTACTGGATAGGGTATCGCCTCCCAAAATCTGATTCAATACTAAAACTGCGTAAAACCGAGGATCGTAACGGTTAATACCTGGGTAACCCATACAAGTCACAGCTTGGGTTTTACCTACTAAGACTTGGTTGACACTGACTATTTTTTCTGGCAATGACACTGTAGGATATTTTAATGTCGGTGGTTCACCGCTAACTTGCCAGTCAGCAAACTTCGCTTCCATGAGCGATCGCACTGACTCTAGCTCAAAATCTCCCACCAGTACTAGCACCGCTGTGTCGGGACGATAATGTTTGAGTTTGAAATCAATCACATCCTGGCGTTTAATCCGCTGTAAACTCTCCTCTGTCGGAAAGGTGTGTAAGGGATGTTTTTGCGGATAAATTGACTGAACAAATATTCTTCTGGCTACTTCTGACGGCTCATCTAATTCTATTTGCAAATCGGTTAAAGTTTGTTGGCGATGGAGTTCTAACTCTTTAACGGGAAATGTACTATTTTTCAGAGCATCTGCCAAAATTTCAATGAGTATCGGCAAGTCTGGTGCTAAACTATCACCTTCAATTTGCACACCTTCGGGATAGGCTTGAAAGTCTAGACTCACACCCCGTTGTGCCAACGTTTTGGCAATTGTTAAGACATCCTTGGTTTTTGTGCCACTAAGCAAATTTTCTGCAACAAAAGCAGCCAGTCCAGCTTGCTCATCTGAATCAAATTCCGTCCCGGCTTGAATGTAGCCGCTTAGGGTAACGGTGGGAGTACTATGATCGGGTAATAGCAATAACCGCAGTCCGTTGTTCAATTGGAATTGCTGTGGTAGTATTTGGGCGATGTCGTTGACGGTAAGCAACCCATCTGTTGCCAAATCCACAGTTGGTAAGTAATTCGCCACTTCAGCAGCAACCACAGGTGCTACAGGAGAGAAATTTTCGGTAGTTTGGGTTGAGTCTGGTTTATGACCAACTTCTGTTGTTTGCTGTTCAGTGGGTTCAAAAAAGCCTACTCTACGTGTTTCTTTTTTGAGATATTTGTTAATTACAGCCACAACATCCGTTGGCTTCACCAAACCGACAGCTGCTAAATAGCGGTCTGTGTAGTGATAATCATCAGCAGTGGTTTCATCATGACCCAATTGCATTCCTTGAGAAGTGATATCACGGTTACTCAAAATCACATCTGCTGTTAATTGAGTTTTGGCTCGTTCCACCTCCTCTAATGTCACACCTTTTTTTGCTATATTGGCGATCGCACTATTCAGCACTGAGTCAATTTTTTGCAAATCTTGTTTAGATGCAGCCGTCACCAACACCTCATACCAGCCAAATTCCCGCAAACTGGTAACGGATGCTGTAACTTCACGAGCTAAACCTGATTCCACCAACGCCTGATAAAGGCGAGAATTCCGACCCTCAGTCAAAATATAATCCATCACATCCAGTGCAGGTACATCTGGTTGATTAACATCTGGTAACGGATAAACCGCTTGTAACAAACGCCCTGCTCCTGGTTCGCGCAATATTATGGGGGATGAGGGGGATGAGGGGGATGAGGGGGATGAGGGAGAAATAACTATTAACTCTCGCCTCTTTGGTAATTCGCCAAATACTTCTTTAACTATTTCTAGGGTATTTGCAGTTTGAAAATCTCCAACAATTACTAAGACGGCGTTATCGGGAGTGTAAAAGTTGCGGTAGTATTTTTCTACTTGCTCTAGTTCAAATTTTTCGACATCGACTTTGACGCCACCTACAGGCAAACCATAGGCATGATTGGGAAACACTGCTTGCATGAGGGCGCGATTGAGGCGATATTCTGGGCTATTTTCGTAACCTTGTAGCTCCGAAATTACTACCCGCTTTTCACTTGCTAGTTGCTCTGGCTCAATCTGGGTATTTTGCATTCTGTCCGCTTCTAGCACCAAGAGTGCTTTCAGCTTGCTTCGTTCAACAGTACCGTAATATGCAGTTTGGTCATAACTGGTGAAAGCATTGGAATCACTACCTAAAGCACTAAACAAACGTCCAAATTGAACCGGACGATTTAGAGTGCCTTTAAACATCATGTGTTCCAATTGGTGAGCAATACCATTGACTCCCGGTTCTTCGTTGCGCGAACCTACCTTGTACCACACCTGCACCGTTACCACGGGTGCAGTATGCACTTCCTTGGTGAGGACAATTAGACCATTTTCTAGTACTGTCTTGCGGACGTTTTCTGTCAGTGTTGAGGGCATTATTATTTTTACTAGCAAACAAGACTTATATTTTTATTGATGTATAAATTACAACTGGTTTCATCTATTTGAACCACAATCCTTTGTAGGGGCGCACAGCTGTGCGCCCCTACCCTATGGTTTAATTACTTCCGTAGGGGCACAGCAATGCTGTGCCCCCCTACAGTGTGGTTTAATACCTGAAAATTGCTGTAAGTTACATAGTCATTTTGCAGGAAGACCATAGTCAAATTTGGCAAAGAAATCTGTTAGTTCGGCAACATTACAGAAAAAGAATATATTAGCAACAAAATTAATAAAAAAGCTAAATTATGGGAATTTTGCTAAAACTCGAATAAATTCCAGAGGTAAGCCATCAGCATCGGCGATAAAAGCCACTTCGTAAATGCGATCGCCTATTTGCTGTTGTGTAGGTTCTAATAATACCTTTAACGGTTCTAATTCTTCTACTTTTAATACACGTTCTTGTAAACTTGTCAACCAGGTAGATAAATCTGGTGTTATCTCAGTTAAATCGAAAGAGAGATGATAGTATCCCACATAATGTTCATCAGCAAAAGCGTCTGGGGCTGGTTTTGGTTCGGGAATTTGGAGCAGTTCAATTCTGCCACCCAATCCTTCCATCCAGCAAGCTAGAGTGTAGCCTGTAGTAAAGCGTTCTGAAATTGTAAACCCTAAATTTTCATAGAAAGCGATCGCTCGGTGAATATTCGCCGTCCGAATAGAAGCATGGTGCATAACAAAAGTTAGGAGTTATGAGTTGTGAGTTATAAATTGAATTTAACTCCTAACTTTTAACTCCTAACTCCTAACTCCTAAATTTACTCAAATAACCTGAAATAAGGGTAACGCACAGGGACGCCAGGTTCTTTTTCCAAGTCAAAATTAATCACTTCCCAGCAGGGATCTTCTGGGGGGTCGGGACTAAACTCTACCGGTAAACCGTATAGCCTCGCCGCTGATGCTTCTGGCTGTCCAGACCGCCAAGGTGTACTGCGTTCCAAGTAGCCACTCATCAATTCCTGATAGCGTCGGGCAATAATCACTCGTGTTGCTCGATAGCCTTGGGTATACAGCTTGTCTAATGCTTCATGAATTTCAAACCGGATACCATCAGGGTGAGTGTGCTGTCTATACCATTCATTATTCCACCTGCGCCAGTGACGCCCCGATTGTAAATGGATTAGCTCTCCATTTTTCGGGTTAGCTTCAAAAGCGCCATGACGTGGACATAAATAGGTATCTGTTAGTGTCAACGCCGGAATGGTCTGACGACAGTGGGGACACTGTATTTCAGGGCCAAATATTGGGTACTGCAAGCCTGGATTCATCATGAAGTGCGTACAAACATAATTTTGTCTTTACCAGCACTGGGCACTAGTAGGTCGGGTTATACACTTCGGCTCCGCCACTTTGGGATATTTCCTCACTGCTAGCTCAACAAAGAAGTTCTGAGTCGTGAGTTGAAAGTTTTTGATGAAAACCTTTAGCTCAACACTCAATAAGTACTTGGTTAAGCACTCAGCACTCCTGAATCTAGAGGCTTGACGCTGTGATATCCTGGTTGTGCAACCAGCCTCAAAGGTTGGAGTTTCTCCAGTGTTCCTGGGTACCATATTAATATTCTATCGTGTCTACCGCTTCTTACTGGACATCTGTCGATTTTTCTCAAGCTGCCTTCATTGCAGACAATGCTGTTGTTATGGGTTGGGTAAATATAGCAGCAGGAGCGAGCATTTGGTATGGAGCAGTGGTTAGAGGAGATGTTGAACGCATTGACATTGGCGAATGCACGAATATTCAGGATGGGGCAATTTTACATTGCGATCCTGGTTTTCCCACAATCATAGAAGATCATGTGACCGTAGGGCATCGCGCTGTGGTGCATTCCGCTTACATTGAGCGTGGAAGTTTGATTGGCATTGGCGCAGTGATTTTAGACGGTGTACGAGTGGGTGCTGGTAGCATTATTGGCGCCGGCGCAGTGGTAACTAAAAATATACCCCCCTTATCCCTAGTTGTCGGTATTCCCGGCAAAGTACAGCGCCAAGTAACAGAAGTTGAAGCCGCAGAACTCATCGAACACGCTAAGCGTTACGAAAAGTTAGCTTTAGTTCATGCAGGTAAAGGTACTGATGTCGGGTTTGGTAGGGGTTAGGGAGTGGGGAGTGGGGAGTGGGGAGATGAGGGAGAATAACTCCAAACTCCAAACTCCAAACTCCAAACTCCAAACTCCAAACTCCAAACTCCAAACTCCAAACTCCAAACTCCTAACTTCTAACTCAGCACTCCCAATGCCCAATAATTTAACGGGTCGCGGAAGTCCCCATCTTCAAGGTATTCCTAAGATGGGGATTGTGAGCGGCTGATGAGGATTGCATCTGGAATTGATTTAAAACGTTTGTAAAAACCAATTCCGGATGTATGACGAATCACCTTTTCTGGTAAACTAAGTATTATCTTGACCATCAATGCCATAAGCGAAAACCAAGCTAACAGGTATATGTTGCAAGAAAAAGATTTGGGTCTTGGGAACCAGGACTCCTGCCCTTGGAGGGAATGTAAGACTTTCTAGTACTACGAAGTTCTGGAGGCTATTCCCGGTGAATTGGGAAGCCCCGTCGGTCTTACTACAGGGTAGTTCACACATTCTTTACATATCGGCTGGGAAAAATTGCCCACTTCAGCTAAAAATAAAAATGAGAGCAGTTGACAAAACTTTAATTTCTACTTAAAAGAGGAGTTCTAGATATGGATATCGATTTTCGTTTAGCGATCGTTTTAGCACCAGTTGCTATTGCTGCTGGCTGGGCAGTGTTTAATATTGGCGCTGCGGCTTTAAGACAAATTCAAGGCTTTTTGGATAGAGAAGCCTAAATCCAGGTCATTATCCTTACTCTTCAACCGGCTGTTTCTCTTTAACTAGGACAGTCGGTTTTATTCATATTGGGCATAGGGCATTGGGCATGGGGCATTGGTTATTGTTTCTCCCCCTGCCTCCCCTGCCTCCCCTGCCTCCCCACTCCCCACTCCCCACTCCCCACTCCCCCTTCTTGTGGAGATCGATTCTGTAATCCAACCTCTTCAACGCTTTGGTGTCCATCTGGGACTCGATCGCATTGTCAATCTTTTGGCAAATCTCGGCAATCCCCATCACCAAGTCTCAGTAATTCACGTTGCTGGTACCAATGGCAAAGGTTCAGTTTGTGCTTATCTTTCCTCGGTACTTACTGAGGCTGGCTATCGTACAGGACGGTACACTTCCCCTCATTTAGTTGATTGGACGGAACGTATTTGTCTGAATGAACAGCCAATTTCTTCTGAGGAATTAAACCAATTATTTCAACAAGTACAAGCTGCGATTCTTCCTCATGAGGAATCACCAACTCAATTTGAAGTAATTACCGCCGCAGCTTGGTTATATTTTGCCCAAGCTAAAGTCGATGTCGCAGTAATAGAAGTCGGACTAGGGGGACGGTTGGATGCTACTAATGTTTGTTTAGAACCTTTGGTTACGATTATCACTTCCATCAGCCGGGAACACTGGCAACAACTCGGCCCGACTGTCGCTGACATTGCTAGAGAAAAAGCAGGTATTCTCAAACCGGGGCGTCCTGTTGTAGTTGGACAATTGCCACCAGATGCCGAAGATGTGGTGCGATCGCGTGCTTTAGAATTACAATGCCCAATTTTTATGCCTCAACCCGCCCGCCAAATCGCTACGGGATGGGCAGAATATGAAAGAGGGGGAGATGGGGAGATGGGGAGATGGGGAGATGGGGGGATGGAAGAATCACCTAATAAATCTATTAAATATCCTTTGCCGTTAGCGGGACAAATTCAGTTAACTAATTCAGCTTTGGCTTTAACTGCTTTAGAGATTCTTCAACAACAGAGTTGGCAGATTTCGGAAGCAGCCATCATTAACGGGATGGCGAAAACTAAATGGCCGGGGCGGATGCAATGGATTACTTGGAAAAATCATAAATTATTACTTGATGGTGCTCATAACACAGCCGCAGCCCAAGTTCTCCGGCAATATGTGGATAGTTTAGATGCAGTAAAACACAAACCCGTAAATTGGATTATGGGAATGTTTGCTGATAAAGATCATGCTGATATTTTTGCTGCTTTATTGCGAAGGGGCGATCGCCTTTTTTTAGTACCAATACCAGTAGAACCTTGGCCTGGTAGAACTTCTGCTGATTTAGAAGAACTAGCTAATCTAGCTTACAACCTTTGTCCAGAATTAAGCGATCGCCAAATACATCCAGATTTGCTCACAGCATTAGAAACCGCAACCTCAACCTCTACCAAAGACGATTTAATCGTTATCTGTGGTTCCCTTTATTTAGTAGGCGATTTTTTATCAACTACCAAATATAATTCGTAAATCATAATTACGAATTACGAATTACGAATTACGAATTACGAATTTATCTGTTGTCCCACTGTTGAGCAGCATCTTCTACAGCTTTATCTACAGTTTTTTCGCCTAACATTGCTGCTTGCAAGTTCTCGTAAACTGCTTTTTGCAGTTTATTAAAATCCTTCAAAGTAGGAGTTAATATTTCTGCTTGTTGCAGTTGTTTGGCAGTGATAACTCGTGCTTTGTCTATTGGTGAAGCATTAGCTGGAACATCTTTAAAGTAGCTATCAGATAATGCTTTGATTGTAGAAGGTAGAACATTTGCGGCTTTTGCAAAAGCTAACTGATTTTCGTCATTAGTAACAAATAAAGCAAACTTCACGGCGTTGTCAGGTTGTTTGCTGTCACGCGGAATAACTATGTTCATTACCGCGACATTTTTTTTGCCTGTGTCACCAGTGAGTTGGGGTGCTATTTCTGAAGCTTGAGCAATTTTCGGGGCATTATTAGCGATCGCTTTGAGAAACTCTGGCCCTGAAGCTAGAAGCGCCGTTTCTCCAGATTGGTATAAATCGATCGCGTGGCGATGTCCTTGAGTCAAAGCCTCTTTAGGCAGCAAACCTTTTTTATACAAGTCCACCCAATACTGAAATGCAGCTTTCCCTTGTGGCGAATTAAACGCGGCTTTACCTTGGGCATCTATTAAAGTCACTCCCATCTGCACAAAAGATTCCAGCACTTCCCCGGAATCTTGCGGTACAAATGTCACAAAAAAGGCATATTTCCCAGTCTTATCTTTAATTTGTTGCGCTATTTGTGCCAATTCTGCGTAAGTTGCAGGTGGTTTATTGATACCTGCCTGTTTTAATAAATCGGTGTTATAAATGGTTAACCGTGTGGTGAGATACCAGGGAATTCCAAAACTCTTACCATTAAGCGTGCTTGCCTTCCAGATATTCGGTAGATAGGAGGAGCGTACATCATTTGGAACCTTTGTGTCCAAATCTAACCAAGCATTCCGTCCCGCAAGTTGGGAAGCAAAACCGGGATTGAGATTAACAACATCAGGTGGCGTTTTTCCGGAGACAGCTGTTAATATTTTGTTCTCCATTGCTGCCCAAGGTACATCAACCCAGTTAACCTTTATACCTGAATTTTGCGTTTCAAAATTCGCAATCAGGTTTTTGAAGTAGTCAGTAAATTGAGGTTGCAGTTGCATCGTCCAAAACTCAACAGTTGCTACTCCTGAAGTAGTTTGTTTTGTATTTGTACCAACATTACCTGTACCACAACTTACAATCCAACTAGTTAACAAACCAAGCAGTACTAAAGCAGTAAGTTGTTTAAATTTTCGCAATTGAATCATCTTCCCAGTAATTTTACGCTTGTTCAGGGTGAAAATCTTATGCAGAATTGACGAGATTATAGGCTAAATCAATTACCAGTAGTAAAGATAACTAGGGACTGGGGACTGGGGAATGGGGAATAGGGAATGGGGAATGGGGAATAAGATTAAAAATACTATTTTCCAATCCCCAATACCCAATCCCCAGTACCCAATCCCCACTCCCCACTCCCCACTCCCCAATTCAATTTAGCAGTCCAGCGGGCACAACTGTGGTGAAAAGCTTCAATAGTCTGTTTGGCAAATCAAATAAAGGGGTCGGTATTGAACTCGCTCCCGAACGAGTAAATGTAGTTCAGCTACGCAAGCAGCGTCAAGGCTTAAAACTAGAAATTTTGACATCAGTACCAGTCCCCGAAGGCGTAGTTACCGATGGTCAAATTACCGACCCTCCAGCAATGGCGCAGTTAATCCAGGAAGCGCTAGCCCAAAGCAAAATCAAAGTTTCTCGTGTTGCTACCGGTGTACCAGGACGAGATTCTATTGTTCGTCTGATACCAGTGCCAGCAGAGTTAGATGACAAAGAACTGCGTGAAATGGTGCTAAACCATGAAGCAGGTTTGTATTTACCTTATCCTCGTGAAGAGGCTGATGTAGATTATCAGAAACTTGGGTATTTTGTAGATGAAGATGGCATTGAAAAAGTACAGGTACTGTTAGTTGCTACCCGCAAGGAGATAACAGATACTTACATCAGTACATTCGAGCAGGCAGGATTACAAATCGATGTTTTAGAAATTAACAGTTTTGCTCTCATTCGGACTATTCGCGATCAATTGCGACAATTTGGCCCGCAGGAAGCAGCAGTACTAGTTGATATCGAGTTCGACAGCACAGAAATTGCCATTATCGTGAACGGAGTACCGCAATTTTCCCGCACGGTACCCATAGGAACTTATCAAATGCAAACTGCCCTCGCTAGGGCAATGAGCTTACCTACATCACGAGATATGGAAATGTTACAGGGAATGGTCATTACCCCAACTCCCATAGATGGCGGCAAAACCGGCGTCACCGAACTTAATCCTGGTATGGCAGCCATCTTGAGAGTATTGGGGGAACTAACAGATGAACTGCGTCGTTCCATCGATTTTTACCTCAATCAAAGTGAAAATTTGGAGGTAGCACAAATTTTATTAGCTGGGCCTGGAGGCGGACTCCAACAGCTTGATGAATTCTTTACCCAACGGCTAAGTCTGCCAACTATCCAAATAGATCCAATTGGGGCTTTGTCTTTGGAAGTTGACAGCGACAAATATCCACAAGTACAACGGTCTGGGTTGGCGATCGTACTTGGTCTAGGAATGCGGGAGGTGTAGTAATTTTGGATTTTGGATTTTGGATTTTGGATTGTCTATTTTGACGATCGCGCTGTTTGAGAATTCTCAAACCATAATATTTATCTCTACTTGGTGTGAGAAAATGTACAGTTTGGATGTTAACTTTCTTAAAGATCGCCCAGCATATCAGAAAAAACCTGAGAAAAAGGGAGGAGTATCCCTACGTCTTCCTGGAGGGAATTTAACACCAATATATGTGGGAGTTGCACTTGGTGTAGGCCTACCAGGTTTATTAGGAGTTGGTTGGTGGTTGTTGCAAGGGAAGGTTGTTGAGCTAGATGGCACAATAGCACAGCTAGATCAAGAAAGCAAGAGGCTAGATACAGAGATCGGAAATCTGAATAAAATCAAGGCAGAGACGAGCGCAATTAAGGGGGAAACCCAGGCTTTAGTCACTGTATTTGACCAAATTCGCCCTTGGTCTGCCATGCTGCAAGATTTGCGCGATCGCATTCCCGCAGCAGTGCAAATTGAGAACATCAGGCAAATCCCACCCATTCCGGTGGCGGAAGGTAAACCACCCAAT
Organism: Desmonostoc muscorum LEGE 12446; assembly: GCF_015207005.2. Classification (GTDB taxonomy): domain Bacteria; phylum Cyanobacteriota; class Cyanobacteriia; order Cyanobacteriales; family Nostocaceae; genus Nostoc; species Nostoc muscorum. Next base: position 4,375,272 of record NZ_JADEXS020000001.1, on the reverse strand, counting down.
AATCCAGCAGGGGGATTAGAAATTACCGGATTGGCTCGTTCTTTTAACGATGTCAATGATTTCTTATTGAGTTTGCAACAGTCTCGCTTTTTAAAGTCTTCAGAAAGCAGAATTATTACGGCAAGCTTAGTAGACGCTCCCATCACATCAGGTGTAGCTCAACCAGCTCCTGGTGTAACAATTAAGCCTCCACAAGTCGTTAAATACACCATTCAATCGAGCATGAATGATGTTCCCGCTTCGGAATTAATTCGGGAGTTGGAGAAAAAAGGCACAGTGGGGCTGGTGACTCGAATTCGTACTATGCAACAAACAGGAGTCATTTCAAAATGACGCTGAGTGATGATTTAAATTTTGCCGAACACGCCGGAGAATTAGATGCAGCAACCCCAGCATCCCCTGTGCTATTTGGCATTGCTTTCACACCAAAAATTATTGGAATTTTAGTGGGGGTAATTGGTTTAGCTGGAGCAGGTTATATATTGTTAAACCTGTTGATGCCAGCTTGGGAAAGCTATCAGCAACAGCAAGCAAAAGCCACAGAACTCCAAGGGCAAATTGAGCAAAAGAAACTTAATATCAAACAGATTGACAAGGTGAAAGAGGAACTAGCACAGGCAAAACAGCAAAAAGTCCAGGTTTTAGGTTTATTTGCTAATGAGAAAACCTTGGATACATTGCTGTTGGATCTGAACCGCTTAGTTGAGTCTGGGAACGCTCAAACTCCGATTAGTGGAGTGAAAGCCAAACTCAAGAGGTTTGTGCCAGTTTCCCAAAAACCAGAACCAATTATCGATGGAAGTCTAGGAAAACAGGTTGACGGCAAACTGCAACGCAGCAGTATCAGTGCCGAAATTACAGGAACCTATGAACAAACACAATCGATAATTCGTAACATTGAGCGTTTACAGCCTTTGTTGATAGTTAAAGATTATCAATCAAATTTAGCTCCAGCTGAGTCCAGATCCCCAACAGATAAAACACCGGTGCGGGTCGGACCAGCAGCGATTAATACATCATTCCAATTACAGGTATTGATGCCACTTAGTCCAGAAGAAATAGCAGCCGCAGCAGCTAAGGCTGCACCCAAAAAGTAGTTAGGGGTTAGGAGTTATGAATTATGAGTGAGGAGTTAGGAGTGAGGAGTTATGAATTATGAGTTAGAGGTTAGGAGTTATGAATTAGGAGTTATGAGTTGTAAGTTACAAGCTACTATTAACTCGTCACTCCTCACTCCTAACTCCTCACTCCTAACTCCTCACTCCTAACTCCTAACTAATTTTAAACTCAGCACTCATAACTAACTACTCAAAAATTGCTTCTAAACAAGGTTTTATTTAGGTGAGGAATGAACTGTGAAACAGCTTCACGGTAATAGTTTTATATTAGGTACTGCTGCTTTTGTTTTTTTGGCAGCTCAACCAGTTTGGGCACAAATTGCTCAAGTTACTAATGTACAGTTAAATGCAGCTAATGGTGGAGTTAGCGTTGTTTTGAAAACTTCTTCAGGGTCGCGTCCCCAAGTTTTCACTACTAAAAGAGGTAAGAGTTTAGTTGCAGACATTATTAATACTCAATTACGATTACCACAAGGTAATAATTTTCGTCAAGAGAGTCCAGCACCAGGAATTGCTTCGGTAGAGGTTAGTCAACTTGATGCTAATAGTGTTCGGGTGACGGTAATTGGCAGCGACAATGTACCGGGTAGTGAACCAGTGGTGCGATCGCCAAATGGAATTACACTCAGCTTTAACCCATCTGGTGGCACCACGGCCGCCTCACCAACGCCAACAACGCCAACATCCACAGCGCCGCCTGCTTCTACTCCAGCCCAACCGGGTCAAAAGCCAGACGTTCTCGTTCCCAACCCCCAAGTCACCATCGACGGACAACCGGCACAAGCCGCCGGACCAGGTGAACCTGTGAGTCAAGCTCCACCTTTCTTACCCAGAGCCGTCGCCCCACCAGTGGGAGATATTGCGATTTCTGCTACCGATGCTTCTCCTAGCACCATTGACTTGGCAACACAGGAACGCGTACCCCGCTTAGTGCTGCGAGATGCACCAGTGCGCGAAGTTTTGTCATTGCTGGCTCGTGCGGCTGGTTTAAACCTGGCTTACATCGGCAGTGAGCAAGGTGGTGGAGGTCAGCAAGGTGCTGCTGCACAAGCAACCTCTCAAACAATCTCGTTAGATATAGAAAACGAGCCAGTGCAAGATGTGTTTAACTACGTCTTGCGCTTGAGTGGTTTAGAAGCCAACCGCAGTAATCGCACGATCTTTGTAGGGCCGAAACTACCTAATGCGACCCGTGACATGGTTATGCGTAGCCTGCGACTGAATCAGGTATCAGTGGGAGTCGCACTGAATTTTTTGGTCGGCTTGGGGGCAGAAAGTGCCGTCAGCCGCGAACGACAAGTTACCAGTGTTAGTGCTGTTCCTGTGGGTACTGGAGTTGCTCCCATCACTCAAACTCAGACGACCACGGAAAGCAGAGTTGAAACTCAACGTGTTAATTTTACAGACTCAAATCCATTACTCAGAGGTCTACAGGCATTAGGAGACGAGCGCACCAATTCTCTGACTTTAATTGGGCCTCCCAGGCTAGTTGAAATGGCAATGACTCAACTAACTCAGCTGGATATCCGGCGTCGTCAAGTCGTTGTCAACGTCAAGATTATCGATGTTAACCTCTTGAACACCCAGGACTACAACACTAGCTTTTCCTTTGGGGTTGGAAACAACTACTTTAGCAATGATGGTGGTGCAGCAACTCTGAATTTTGGTGGTTCCAGACCAGCTACAAGTAGTGAAGTGGCAAATAGTGTAACTGGTACACCAACAACCACTAATCCACTGAGTAGCTCGAATATTTTTCTGAACAACCCACAAGATGCCAATGGAGTTACGGGTACTGCGGGTGTTAGCTCCGATCCGACAAGGGCGGGTATTACAGCATTTACACCAGGAACTCCAGCATCTGGTAACAGTTCTGGAACTCCTCCTACCTATACATTTGAATTGCCAACGTTATATCAATTCCCTAAACGTTTTCTTGCTAGTTTGCAGGCTCAGATTACAAATGGTAACGCTAAGATACTGACCGATCCAACCTTAATTGTGCAAGAAGGTCAGCAGGCTAATGTGAAACTGACCCAGGAAGTCATAGGAAACGTTAAGAGCGAAACCACTCGTGGTGATGGTACCTCTATACAAACAGTTACAGCTGAAAAAACAGATGTGGGTTTAACCCTAGCTGTTAAAATTGACAGAATTGACGACAATGGTTTTGTTTCCTTATCAGTAGCTCCCGTTGTCAAAGCACCTCAATCTTCAGCTGTGCTGAATGTTTCAGGTAATGACCAAACAATATTTTTGGTGTCTGAACGTTCTCTGAATTCTGGCTTAATTCGCTTACGTGATGGTCAGACGCTAATTCTGAGTGGTATTATTCAAGACCAAGACCGGACAACTATCTCCAAGATTCCTATTTTGGGCGATCTTCCTTTAATTGGTTCGCTCTTTAGAAGTACAAACCGATCCAATGAGCGCAGAGAGGTAATTGTGTTGCTCACGCCTCAGATTATGGATGACTCTGAGAACTCCTCCTACGGCTATAACTACGCCCCCAGTCCACAGGTGCGGCAAATTCTTGAGCGTCGGGGCTTGAAGCTTCCTACTGGGCAGTAAGAAGGATAATCCACAAGGTGAGTCACTTCTGACAAAGGCTCAAATCCCCGACTTCTTAAAGAAATTGGGGATTTTCTTGTTCACCAGTAGAATTAAATGTCATTTAAGTGTTTCAGCCAAAACTGCATCTGGTGTTGATTCAATTTCTTCGATAAGTTGTTGTTTGATTGTCATATTCGCAGCTCTTTAACTAGGATTTTTTAGCAAATATACTTGGTCAATGAAATTTACTAGGGCTTAAGTAAGACACACTACTAGCATATTTATCCTTAACTGTAATATTAAGGGATACAGTACTGAAAAATGTTTGTTGTGGAGAACTGAACTATGGTGGCGATAACAACATCCGCAGAAAATAGAGTTTTACTCCACAACATTAGCTGGCAGACTTTCAAAACCATGCTAGCTGAAATGGGTTGTCAACGTAATTCCCGACTTGCTTATGACAATGGAACTATAGAAATTATGACCCCACTCATGCCGCACGAGAACTCAAACCGTATAATTGAAGGTTTTGTTGTTGTCCTGTGTGAAGAGTTGGGACAGGAAATTAGACGTGCTGGTTCATTAACTTTAACGCGAGATGATTTAAAGCAGGGAGCTGAGCCAGACAGTAGCTACTACATCCAAAATGAAGCGTTAGTTCGAGATAAAGAAAATATTTACCTCGCCACCGACCCGCCCCCAGACCTGGTGTTAGAGGTGGAATATTCGAGGTCTGCAATAGACAAGCTGAGGCTTTATGCTGCGATGGGAATTCCTGAATTTTGGCGTTATAACGGCAGTGTGTTGCGACTTTACACGCTTGCAGGTGGGCAATACTCAGAAGTCCAAACTAGCCCTACTTTTGCGCCTGTGTCAGTGAAGGAGATTCCCCGATTTATTCAAGAAGCTAAAAAAAATGGGGAGATTGCTACTACCCGTGCTTTTCGGGCTTGGGTGCAAGAGAATATTTCTAGTAAGGGGTCTGGGGGATGAGGGAGGTAAGAGAGCAGGGGGAGCAGGGGGAGCAGGGGGAGCAGGGGGGAGCAGGGGAGGCAGGGGGAGTAAAAAGGCAAATAAGCGTATTTTTTACTACCAAAACAGATTGCTTATACACTTATTTATTTCTCTTCCCCTGCCTCCCCTGCCTCCCCTGCCTCCCCTGCCTCCCCTGCCTCCCCACCTCACAAAATCGCATTGCTCCCGGAAGCCACAGAATTTATCTGTGGGGAATGCGTTACAAATCGTAATCTCTGACAAATTTTTACAGCTACATTTTCAGATACTTGATTGAGAAGACCTGCGACAAGGTGAAGCGATGCCAAAAGCCAGCTGCGCCAATGCACAAATTAGCTCACACCCCTGTCTCCTTGTCCCGTTGTCTGCCCACCTCCCTCATCCCCCTCATCCCTCTCATCTCCCTCATCTCCCCCTCTCCTGTTCCCCTCATAACTAGGGTTTTCACTAAGTATTTTTTCCTACTTTTATGGTCGTTTTTAGTGAAACAAGTACCCTAAAACAACAAAAAATCCTGAAATCTATATAAATTAATGGTTTCATCTATCCACATCAGGCTACAACGCCTTAGAATGATTCATTGAAAAGTCGAGCCGATGGGATGTACAGCCGTTTTGAGTAAAAATACTCCCAAAGGATGATTTTTGTATTTCTAACAACAGAGATTTCGGTACAGATGTATCAACATGCATCCGTAAAAAAATCTCAAGTAAACTTTAGGAGTTTGACATGAACAAAGGTGAATTAGTTGATGCCGTAGCTGAAAAGGCTAGTGTTACCAAGAAACAAGCCGATGCTGTTTTAACTGCCGCACTGGAAACGATTATTGAAGCGGTTTCCTCTGGTGATAAAGTAACGCTGGTGGGATTTGGTTCTTTTGAATCACGGGAACGTAAAGCTCGTGAAGGTCGCAACCCGAAAACAAATGAAAAAATGGAAATTCCCGCGACGAAGGTACCAGCCTTCTCGGCAGGGAAGCTATTTAGAGAAAGGGTAGCACCCCCAAAATCATAGGCTCTGTTTCAGGAAACCTTTTTTTGATGCGGCAACCAGCACACGGGGGAAATTTAGCCTGGGCAGCAGCACTGGCTGGCTGTCCCCCTGATGCTATTCTGGATTTTTCTGCTAGCATCAGCCCATTGGGACCGCCAAACAGCGCGATCGCTGCTATAATGTCTCAAATTGGTAATATTAAGCACTATCCAGACCCTAGCTATAGTGAACTGAGACTAGCTCTCAGTCACTTTCATGAATTGCCGCCTGAGTGGATTCTGCCGGGTAATGGCTCAGCAGAATTACTTACTTTAATAGGTAGGGAATTATCACAATTATCCGAAACAGTTTTAATAACTCCAGCCTTTGGCGACTACTACCGAACCTTGGCAGCGTGGAAGGCTAAAGTCCTGGAGTGTCCTTTGTCATTAGTCATTGGTCAAGAGTCATTGGTTATGAGTTCTTTGTCATTAGTTCTTGACAAAGGACAAAAGACTAAGGGCAAAGGACTATTGCTAAATAATCCGCATAACCCAACGGGGAAGCTATTTTCGCGGGACTCGATTTTGCCCTATCTAGAGCAATTTGCCTTGGTAGTGGTGGATGAAGCGTTTATGGATTTTGTGCCACCGAATGAGGAACAAAGCTTAATTGGGCTGGTGCAGGAGTATGCGAATTTAGTAATATTGCGATCGCTGACAAAATTTTACAGTCTCCCAGGACTGCGACTGGGATATGCGATCGCTCACCCCGACAGCTTGTCTAAGTGGCAGCTATGGCGTGACCCCTGGCCTGTAAACACGCTAGCGGTAGCGGCGGCAATTGCGGCACTCCAAGATAGGGAGTTTCAACAGCAAACCTGGACATGGCTACCACCTGCACGAAACCAACTGTTTCAGGGATTAGCTAAAATACCAGGATTGCAACCCCAAGCAAGTGCTGTTAACTTTTTACTGGTTGAGTCTCAACAATCGACTTCGCAGTTACAGCAAGAGTTACTCAAACACCATCAGATTTTAATCCGCGATTGCCTTAGCTTTAAAGAACTAGGCGATCGCTTTTTCCGGGTTGCTGTACGTGAAGAGTCGGATAACCAACGCTTACTCACAGCGCTAAATGAGTGGGGAGTAGGGAGTGGGGAGTAGGGAGTGGGGACTGGGGACTGGGGATTAGGGACTAGGGAGTGGGAATTAGGGAAGAGTTTTCCCAGTACCCAATACCCAGTACCCAATACCCAGTCCAGTACCCAGTACCCAATACCCAGTCCCCAATACCCAGTCCCCAATACCCAATACCCAGTCCCCAGTCCCCAATGCCCAAATGACACATGACTATTGATTACGATGTCGTAATTATTGGTGGCAGTCTTACTGGATATCACGCTGCCCTCGCTGCCAGCCAACTACGTGCTACAGTCGCCTTGGTGCAACCGGAAGTAGACTTCGGGTTTATTCATCATCACGCTCTGAGCGAAATTGCTAAACTGGCACAAAAATTGGGTAATGCAGCTGGTTTTGGTATTCATGCCACACACACTGATACCTCAGAAAAATGCCACATATCTCTGGCATGGCAGGAAGCGATGCTATATGCTCAAGCCGTTGCCTCAAATCTGGAAGAACAGCATTCTCCTGCCACCCTAGCCGCCCAGGGAGTCGATGTCATTGTTGGGACTGGGCAATTTCAATCCTCGTCCCAACTAGCTTTTGTTGTTAACAATCGCTTACTACGGGCACGGACATATTTGCTGGCTAGTGGTTCGCGTCCAGAAATTCCGGAAATTGAAGGATTAGAAGCTACGGGCTATCTTACGCTAGCTAATATTTGGCAATACCTAAATAAAGTGACCTTACCCAAAAATTGGGTAATTATTGGCGGGATTCCCCAAAGTATTGAAATCGCTCAAACTTTAGCGAGGTTCGGTTGCAATGTGACGCTGGTAGTCAAGCATCCCTATGTTTTACCTCATATTGACCCTGACATAGCCATAGTGCTTCAAGCACAGTTGGAAGTTGAAGGTGTGCGCGTCCTTACTGCCAAAGCAGTGACTCAAGTCAGACGAATTGATGATAAAAAGTGGCTTCAGGCGGGAGATAAAGCCATTGAAACTGATGAAATTTTAGTGGCGACTGGACAACAGCCAAATCTTGAATCTCTAAATTTAGCAACGGTAGGTGTGAAATGGCATGGGCGTCGTTTAGTAGTGAATGATAAACTACAAACCACCAATCACCGTATTTACGCTTGCGGTGATGTAATTGGTGGTTACGACTTTGCAAATATCGCTAATTATGAAGCAAAAATTGCTCTGAAAAATGCACTATTTTTCCCCAGGTTACGAGTAAATTATCGCTGCATTCCTTGGGGGATATTTTCAGTGCCTGTGATGGTACAAGTGGGTTTGACTGAAGCACAGGCAAAAGGCCAATTTCGCCGAGACGAATTTTTAGTTTTGCGACAATATTTTAAAACAGTGGCAGCAGCGCAACTCCGGGATGAAACCACTGGTATATGTAAATTAATTGTATTACGCAATGGCGAAATTTTGGGAGCTTCAATATTGGGGTCAGAAGCTGGAGAATTAATTAATTTGATTGCTTTGGCAATGTCCGAAAAAATTAAAATCAAAGATTTAGCAAATTTCTCTCCTATTTATCCCAGTTTTTCCGAAATTTTGGAACAAACTGTCAGAGAGTGGAATAAACAAAAGTTAAATAGCAACATTGCTTTGCAAGACTTATTGGAAGGGTTCTTTCATTTTCGCCGCAATTGGAATTTGTGAATTATTGGGAATGGGGAATGGGGAATGGGGCATGAAATAAAGCGGTTTTAGGTGATGAAAAAAATTATAGGAATTGTAGCGATCGCAGTTTTAGGATCGAAAAATTCAAAACTCAGAATTTGTAATTAATTACGAATTACGAATTACGAATTACGAATTACGAATTATTACCCAAACTACAGCCGCCGCCACTAATGGTACACTGAGGTTATCTGTGCCGTGGGGTGAGACTGCTTCAGCTAGGGTTGCAAAAGTAGCAGTTGCGATCGCCGTCAATAAAGCCCATCCCAAACCCAAAGGCATTGCTAGGGGGCTAAGGGACGAACCAGGAAGCAACAACAGCACTAAAAAAATCGCTGCTGTACTCGCCACAAACATCGCTGCTGAACCCTCCCAGGAACGCACAGAATTACCCACTTGGTATTTATGCTCCCCGAAGCGCCTACCGATTAATGCCGCCAGTGCATCACCCCAAGTCATGGCCATTATCCCAGCTACCGCAATTGGGACGCTATCTACTGGGCCATTTGGTCGCCACAGTAACCCAAATAGTAATGTCACGGAAATAGCAAAATAAACTGTACCAGGTGAACTATCTTCGGTATCCATTGCGCCAATCACCCGGTAGCGGTAGAACAGGTAATTGAGTGCGATAAACGTAGCAAAGGGTATAATTCCGATTTCCCAGCGATTAAACAGCAGCAGGACGCCAAAAACCCACATCCCTGCACCAACATGGATTACCTTCCGCGTCAAATCCGGCTTCACACCAAACAGCTTACGTAGTCCCTCGCCAACGACGAGTAGACTAGTTGCGTATACGTAAGAAACTACTAACCCGATAATATCGTTGTTTGTCATTTGTCATTGGGCATTAATCATTTGTACCCCTACCTCCCCCATCTCCCCCATCTCCCTCATCTCCCTCATCCCCCTCATCTCCCCACTCCCCACTCCCCACTCCCCATTCCCTATTTTCGTCTAAAGTTCTTTTCGATCAACGAAACACTACCAATACCTTGGAGAATACCACGACCGATTAAACCTAAACCACGACCGATTACTTGGGTCAAAATGAAGACAATACCGCTACCTAAAAAGGCTAATAGTGATTTTAAACGCGGTGCGATCGCATCACTGAATTCTAGAATCAATGTCACTAATAAAGGAATATTAGAAAGTTTTGCTAATTCCTGATTGCGCGGGGCATAAATTGAAGTTTTGGCAATGCCTCGTGGTGCAATTACAAATATTTCGTAGCGACTTTCAAAAATTGTCTGGGCTTCATTTATATAATTATTAAAACGATATTTCCATGACAATTCATTCCGAAATCTTTCAATTTCTCTTGTGGAAATCAATCGGCTACCATAAAAATTTTTCTTAATTATTTCTACATCTGCTAAGGAATTGAGCAGTGGTTGTATTACACCATTTGCTACCTGAATCAACAAGTTCTCTAAAATCATTGATGCTTGGGATTTTGCTTCAGCGCTGGTTGCTGGATAAGAAGCATTATCAATGTACATTTCTGTTTGAAATAGCAGATAACTATACAATTCAAAAACTAAGGGAATTTTATTGAGAATTTCTGCTTGCACAACCTGGGTATTTTGCAGCAACACATTCACAATTTCTATATTTTGTTTACCTAGCTTAATCAAAGAAAATTTGCCAAAAAAATCTGTTACTCCTGCTTGCCATAAATCCCTTGTTAGTGTACTTTTTACCCCGGATAATTGACTTATCTCAATTTGAGAAGCCCGCAATTCATCCAATTGTTGAGCTAGTTTTTGCAGAATTAAATAAAGTAATTCTCGCTTTTTTTGTTCGCGCAAAATGTCAATTTCTAAAGGTATATCTGTGACATTTTCTAAAGGAAATTGAAGTTTAGTAACACAAGATGCAAACAAAACAGATTGTAACGCTGCCGCAGTTAGCAGAGGTGGCTGCATTTGCGTTTGTTGAATGGCACTACTCAATGAAGGACTCACAGGCAGCTCATCAGCAACTTGAATATTGTCCTCTTGCCTTTCTTGTGGCGAAACCAGCAATTGATTGAGCAACCAACGAGCCGCTAGCAGTTCTCGTCGTTGTCCAGCCAGAATTGCCCGATCTAATACTGGTATTCCAGGTACTTGTAATTGTGCTGTTACTGACGCTAGGGTAGCGTTAATGTAATCAATTCCTGACAAACGTAAATTATTTCGCAGCTTGAAGAATGGGAGTGCGGAATCTGTAGAGACGCGATTCATCGCGTCTCGATTCATCGCGTCTGTGGGGGATGCTCCCGTTATTGTTGTTTGGGTTTGGTCAAACCAATAGGAACCACCAGTTGCAACTTGTTGCATGGCAATGACTAGCTCAGAAAGAGGTGTGCCTTTAGGAGAGTAACCATTTACACCAATAGATTTGGCAGCTAATAGTAATCCTTGTTCTTGAATAGAGCTGAGGAGGAAAATCGGCAGGTTGGGGTACAAGGCTCTCAGTTGCCGACAGAATTGCAATCCTAGCTGCTGGCTGGTAGTGGAGCGACCATTACCTAATTCCAAAACCACCAAATTCACCTGGTTAGGGTTAAGTTCTGCAATTTCTGCTAAAGTCTGCAAGGCAGCAGTATCAGTTTCTACCACTGCTGTAATTTGCAGGTCAGGAATTGCTTCTAGAGCTACCCGTAATCCCAGACGAAAAATCGGGTCTTGGTCGATTAACAGTAACTTTAAAGGGCGATCGCTCATAATCTACTCAATGAAACAATTACTGTTTTTTACTTATTAAAAAACAGTTTTGATACAAAACTTTGTCTTCCCCATTGTGACGTGTTTTCGGAAACTAAATAAATCGATCATAATTGCCATAGCAGCCTTGGGCGTGTAATTAGATGAACCTGAGTATTAGGCACTGGTTGGCAGAACGCAATATCGCAATTAATCAAATCAGCGGATTTTCAGCGGGGGAATTGGCAGGTATTGGCTACCGTATTGTTCAGGTTATGGAAGTCAAAAGCCTGACGCCTTTTGATATCTGTACTTTGGTAGAAGTCTTAGAACTACCCTTAAGTATTGTTTGCCAAGAAATTAGTATCATTTCCGAGTTGACAGCAAGCTTGTTGCGTAGCCTCAGCCAAAAAAAACCTTTAAAACGTAACGAAGGCACATGGTTAGCCTTTCAAATTGCTTATCTCCAAGCTTTGCAAGCAATTTTAAACCAGGAATCAAGCCTGCAAAGACTGTGGCTAGACCGAGCAAGAATACCTACCCAACCAAACATCACCCAAGAGGAACTCGGTAAAATCACTCTCCAAGATTCTCAACTGCAAGGACTACTGAAAACTCTCAGTCCTGCTAAATTAACTGACACTCAAGCTGAACAAGCACTGTCTTCGGTTGCTGACTCATTACTGGTACAACAAATAAATAATGCTGCTATGGCTTGGTTGGTGGCCAATGGTGCAGAGGAAGCTGAAGCTAAACTCATTACACAGCGTCTGCTTAACTCGTTTCCTGGTCACTTACTGATAGTAGTTACCGAAAATGCTGCCCCTTTAGCCCAACTGCAAAAATTTGTCCGATTGGGAATTTCATCAGTTGGTTCTACCGTGGCTGATAAAATTGACTTCCACCGAGAACATTACCGTGCAAGTTTGATTCAAAATCTGAGTCTGCCGTTGCTCACAGAATATTTTGCTCTTAAGGATATTTATGTCCAACAAAAAGGCTTACCAGTAGAGGAAAGCATTTCTGATCAAGATAACAAAAATCCCAAGCCAGTTGATTTAAAAACATGGGCACAACAACAGCTAGCTGATTTAGAAACCATCGCTGTGATTGAGTCGGAACCTGGTTATGGAAAAACTAGTTTTTGCCAAGTTTGGGCTGCACAAATTGCACAAGAATTTTACCCTGAATGGATGCCGATACTAATTAGTTTGCGAGATATAACATACAGCAAAACTTTTACTGAAACTCTCAATTCCGCTTTTTCTGTTAATCTTTCAACTTGGTTAGAACAAGAAAATCCTCGGTGTTTGTTGCTGCTGGATGGTTTGGATGAACTACCTCTTTCTGCTCAGGGTATTAGAGCAAAAGCAATTTTTCTTCAGCAATTACTCAACTTTCAGTCTCAGCGTCGCCACAAAATTGTATTAACAAGTCGGTCAAATACGTTACAGGAAATTGAACCGGAAGTAGTATTTTTATGCAAGCGAATTACTATCCAGCCGTTCGATGTGGAAGAACTAAAACAATGGTTTCAGCAGTGGACAAAAGTACAATCGTTGCCGATTGCTCAAAATTTCTTTACATTCTTAAAACAGGCGGGGTTATTTGGCAAATCAAAGTTTGCAGAATTATCTGTCCTTGTCCGTCAACCTTTAATGCTGCATTTATTGGGAATTTTACACCGTGAGGGACAGCTAGATGATGAGTTATTGCAATTATCTAGTAAGGCTACTTTGTTATGGGAAATTCATCATCGGTTGAGTCGCTGGTTGTTAGGCTATCCGCTAACTGGTGGGATGAAAACGATGCTGTTGCGATCGGGATTTGCTCATATCCACCGGACTCCAGAAGCGATCGCTAATTTACTCGGCGATCGCCATCCCCAAGATTTAGTTGAGCAAATGCAAGCGATCGCTCTGAAAATCTTACAATCCCAGGGTTATCAGGTCAATGAGGAATCGAAGAATTTACCAGGGTTTTATTTTGAAGTTCAGGGTTGGAAAATGTCACGCAGAGGCGCAGAGGCGCAAAGTAATTTAATTGAGTTTTCGCATACTAAGTTGGGAGAATATCTTTGTGGGGAGGCTGTTGCTGGTGAGTTGAAATTGTTGACTCGATACCGAGATCGGGGTTATGGGACGCTGAGTTTTGTGCTTGATTCTCCCAGTGGTGTAGCCGAGTATATTTATAAGTTACTGGGTTATGGGATACTTAGTCAGGAAATTGAAGAACTGGCGATCGAGGGATTACGCAAAGAGCAAAAAGGCCGGTTTTCTTTTGAAATTTTGTTTCAACGTCTTTTGTCTTTTTGGCGTGCTTATTGTCAAGGACGTTGGTTAGATGAGGGAATAGCACATAAAGCTTTGACTCATTTTCACGCACTGCAAAATCCTGTGAATGTTGAGCAGGTAAATGCTGCGGTGGGATTGAATGTGTTTTTATTGCTTTGTGCTTGCTACCGGGAAACAAAAATTCCTTTTTGGCCTTGTGGTAATCCAATCAATTTGACAGAATTCAATCCGCAGGCCTTAAGTGCGCTAATTGCGAGAACAACGGTTTTACATAAAAGCGCCTTCACAACCCGAATAAATTCTCTGGCTGGACTCAATCTATCGGGAGCCTCTTTATTTCAAGTGGCGTTAACTCAAATAAATCTTGAGCAAACAAACTTATCTAATGCGGAGTTAATCGGGGCGAATTTCGCAGGCGCAAACTTGCACCAGGCTAATCTTACAGGCGCAAATCTTCAACAGGCAAATCTTGCAGGCGCAAATCTCCAACAGGCAAATCTCACAGGCGCGAACCTCCAACAGGCAAACCTAATAGGTGTAAATTTGAATTTTGCCAATCTCACCAATGCCTGCTTATTTGATGCCGTTCTTACTGAGGCTAACAAAAAATTGGCCGCCGATAATGGTGCTTTGTTCTCCAAAGATTCATTTCAAAAACTGAAAAATTTGCGATCGCCTACAGCAGGGCGTAGCCCATTGCAGCAACCCTTATTCAACAGCGAAAAAATCGCGCCAAACACAAATGTTAATTGGAACAATCCCGCGACAATCGGACTAATTGAAAGCTGCGAAGGCACAATTTTACCAGTAGATTTATATGATGATGACCCAGTTGATGAAACTATTTTTTAGGGACTGGGGACTGGGGACTGGGGACTGGGGACTGGGGACTGGGAGAGATGGAGAGATGGTAGAGAGAATTTCACCCTACCACCCCACCCACATATCCCCAATCCCCAATCCCCAATCCCCAATCCCCAATCCCCAATCCCCAATCCCTAGCCTTCTTGCGAATTCCGGTAACCATAAAAGTTAATACTATACTCAGTAATTTTTACTCCTGTTTGTTCTTCAACTTGGCGGATAAAATCTTCTGGCAGTTGCACGTGAACGTCCAGAATTTGATTTGTATCTATACAGTTGACATGACTGTGAGAATCACTGATGTTTCCGTATAAACGCCCGTCGCATCGTTCAATACACTCAATGATGCCTTGACTTGATAATGCTTCTAAATTTTGATACACCGAAGTATGACCGATTTCTTTGCCTTGTTGGTTTAAGCGATCGTAAATCTCTCTAGCAGAAAGATGTTCGTTGGCTTGCCAAAGTAGTTCCAGAATAAAGCGACGCTGGCGGCTGACGCGCATACCCAGGACTTGACAGCGATCGAGCGCATCTTCTAGTGAACGAATTGGCCTTGTAGAAATTGTTTGTTTTTGCATATTACAGCTTGTTAACTGTTGTGGGAATTTTCCCATCTCAATGTTTATTGGTTATTCGATATATGCATGGTTATTGCACACAATTTTTATACCTGTACTTGTGTTTTGGCTTTTGATGCTGCGGAAGTGACAGGTTGCAATAATGATTTTTTTGCTTTTGATGGTTACTTTTTCAGACCTTAATCTAAAACAAACTCATTACAACTTTAGCTTAAAAATGTAGTAAATGTCTACTATGGGGCACGTGCAATGCCTACCCCGTAGTAGACACCTTAATATTGAACGTTTATTAACACGAAAGAATTAAGGACTACATACTTAAGCTCAAAAACATCTAAGGGACTTCCAATAAAAAAAACGTCCCATCCCTGCGGGACGCTCTGCGAACGTAGGGTAAAACAGCTGTGCTACCCGAAAAATGTACAAATAATTTGGAACAATTTATTTTTTGGAAGTCCCTAAGCAAGATTTGCAGTACTTATACAGAGGTATAAATGTTTGCCAAAGTATAAACTGAATCTGGAAAAGATGATTATAGTAAATTTATATACTCTATTGATGTGAATAACTCGGTAGAGTATTTTTGTGAAAGTGCGCCTAATGTAAGCGATCGCCTCCTCCGGCTCAACTGGCTTTTGGATAACTGCCCTCATTATCACATCAGACTGCTGATTTAAAAACGCCCAAACCAAGTATTAAAGGATAAGAATCCTTTAGATGCCTTTGTCCTGTACAGTCCCCTACCTCAAATCTAGGATTTAGTGATCACTTGTTTTTTGTCCAACTTCAGAAAATCAAATCGCCTTGCTCCCATATACAACTGCGCTCGCTGCTGTTACATACGCAGATATTCTGGGTGGAGAAGCACAAAAGTTTTTCTCAACTATTTAATTCTCTTGATGGCTACTTGACAATCTTAACTTGTCGCTAGTGAATAAGGGAGCGGCAGCATTACACGTTCTGTCTCAAAAGTGTAACTACTGACTATGAAGGATATATTTGCTATCAAATCTGGAAAGCGGCAATTATTTTATGTAGTTTTAAAAGGGTAGTCCGGCAAAACTGAGATATATCCAAAGGTTAATGGATTGATTACAAACAAATAAAAAACTCAATTGACTATAAGGAGTAATGCCAGTGGTAATACTATTAGCACTAGTGATAATGTGACTCATAACCAGTCGAAGGCTACTAAGCCATAACATTACTTAAACTAATTAATCAAAAAAGTAACGACTTATGCCAGACAAAGAAAACGTCATTGCTCATGGAGAGCAAAGGATAGCATTACAAGCAGAGAATAATAAAAAGTGCTTGTTCAGGCTTTTAACAATAGGATTAGGAGCAAGTTTTGTAATTACAACAAATACAACAGGATTTGCAGCTTATCAGTCGCAAATTGTACAACGAGAGAAAATAGAACAAACTGCCATCACAGCAAAAAATCAGCTATCAAATTATCCGTTAAAAGGTTTGATCACTGCAATTAGTCTTGTAGGACAAAGCCATAATCTCTTCCTCAATTTTCCCAATCAATTATTTCCCCAATCGATAAAAGACAGCTTGTTTAGTGCAGTTGAGATTAGCCGAGAAAAAAATCTCGTCAGAGGTCATCAAGGTCCTGTACTTTCTGTAGCAATAAGTACAGATGGAAAAACAATCCTTAGTGGGGGTGATGATGGCACAGTCAGGTTGTGGAATAGAAAGGGTCAGCCCCTGGGTGAACCTTTTAAAGGTCATATGACTTCCGTCTTTTCTGTAGCAATAAGTGCAAATTTAGAAACAATAGTTAGTGGAAGTACAGATGGCACAGTTAGGTTGTGGAACAGGAAGGGTCAGTCTCTGGGTGAACCTTTTGAAGGTGAGCAAGGTACTGTTGTAAACTCTGTAGCAATAAGTACGGATGGAGAAACAATCCTTAGTGGAGGTTCCGCTGGCACAGTTAGGTTGTGGGACAGGAAGGGTCAGCCTCTGGGTGAACCTTTTAAAGGTCATCAAGGTTCCATAAACTCTGTAGCAATAAGTACGGATGGAGAAACAATCCTTAGTGGGGGTGATGATGGCACAGTCAGGTTGTGGAACAGGAAGGGTCAGCCTCTGGGTGAACCTTTTAAAGGTCATCAAGGTTCTATATTTTCTGTAGCAATAAGTACGGATGGGGAAACAATTATCAGTGGGGGTTTAGATGGCACAGTCAGGTTGTGGAACAGGAAGGGTCAGCCTCTGGGTGAACCTTTTAAAGGCCATCAAGGTTTCGTAAGCTCTGTAGCAATAACTACAGATGGAGAAACAATCCTTAGCGGGAGCGAAGATGGCACAGTCAGGTTGTGGAACAGGAAGGGTCAGCCCCTGGGTAAACCTTTTGAAGGCGAGCCAAGTCGTGTATATTCTGTAGCAATAAGCACTGATGGGCAAACAATTGCCAGTGGGGGTTATGATGGCGAAGATGGCATAGTCAGGTTGTGGAACAGGAAGGGTCAGCCCCTGAGTGAACCTTTAAAAAAACGTCAAACTTCCGTATCGTCTATAGCAATAAGCATAAATGGAGAAACAGTCATCAATGGGGGTGATGATGGCACAGTCAGGTTGTGGAACAGGAAGGGTCAGCCCCTGGGTGAACCTTTTAAAGGTCATCGAGGTTTCGTAAGTTCTGTAGCAATAAGCACAGATCAACAAACAATCATCAGTGGAGGTTATGATGGCACAGTCAGGTTGTGGAACAGAAACGGTCAGCCTTTGGGCGAACCTTTTAAAGGTGATCAAGGCTACATAACTTGTGTAGCCATAAGCACAGACAATCAAACGATCCTGAGCGGAGGTTATGATGGCACAGTCAGGTTGTGGAACAGGAAGGGGCAGCCTCTGGGCGAACCTTTTAAAGTCTATAAAAATTACGCAAACTCTGTAGCAATAAGCATAGATGGACAAACAATTCTCACCGGGGGCTTAGATGGCACAGTCAGGTTGTGGAACAGGAAGGGCCAGCCTCTGGGTGAACCTTTTAAAGGTCATCAAGGTTCCGTAAGCTCTATAGCAATAAGCACAGATGGACAAACAATCCTTAGTGGAGGTTCAGATGGCACAGTCAGGTTATGGAACAGGAAGGGTCAGCTCCTGAGTGAACCTTTTAAAGGTGATCAAGGTTCCATAATATTTGTAGCAATAAGTACTGATGATCAAACAATCATCAGTGGGGGTTATGATGGCTATGATAGTACAGTCAGGTTGTGGAACAGGAAGGGTCAGCTCCTGGGCAACCTTTAAAAAGCCATCAACTTTCCGTAAAGTTTATAACAATAAGCACGGCTAGATAAACAATTTTTAGTGGGGGTTATTATGGTGTCGGTTAACAAATTGCTCGTCGCTTTAACAAATTGATGTTATGAAAATATAAAAGCATACGATGTAAGCTTTTTACCTGTTGATATAATCATAAATTTGCGCCTTGTCAGGAATACTAAAAAAAATTACAACTCCTTAAGCAGGCTTGATTTTAGCAGTTTTTCAAAGGACGACATTAATCTGTTAAAGCGACAAACAATGTGTTAACTGACACTTCTACTTCCAGGCAACGCAACACATCTGTTAAATACTGTATTTTTCGATACACTAAACTCAATACTATTGCTGCCATCACTGGTAGGGTTAGTACGCGTAGGCTTTGCCCGCCGAAGGCATCGCGTAAGCTACGCTCTTTGTCTTTTACATTTTTTAAATTGGCAAATGTCCCTGGAGTTAATAGCTCTATCAACCGTGATTCGATCTCTCCACTTGTTGGGGTTGGGCAAGTTACCCGATGTCGAAAGTCTGGATTTCCTTGTTTTTTCCGTGGCTTTGTCATGGCTATTCTCAACACCCTTGTGTTGAGTTTAACCATTGAATCTTACCCACTTGACAAGACTCTATTTTTCTTAACTTGACACCAATGGCAAGATGCCCACCCCACAAATAGTAGTAATTTATTTGTTGGAGTTTCCTTATTCAAGACCTTGCAGCCTAGCAATCTGACAGCAAACGTAGCGTCAACGGCTCAAAACTGCTACTGTGGATTCTCGATCCTACAGTTGAGCATAAAGAAAGTGGCTGCTGAGTCAAAAACAATTGCGATCGCACTCAATAATGACTTGATTAACAATTTAGATCTGTCGCCTGCGTCAGTAGTGATTGAACAACTGCTGGAAGATGGGGTCGCATCCCACGAACAGCAGCTAAGCTTTGATATCAATTACGACAAAGAACCTGACGATCCACGGGAACTCTCAGAAATTCCAGAGATTCGGCTGTGGTTTGTGCGTCTAGATGCTAAATACCCTTGGTTACCATTTTTACTAGATTGGAAAACTGGAGAATTTGCTCGCTATACCGCCATGTTAGTACCACACCAGTTCAGTTCTCAAGAGGGCATTCAGTATAATCCTGAAGCTTTAGAGATATTTTTGATGCACAAAATTTTTATCTTGAGTGATTGGTTCAAACAGCAAGGCATTCCCAGCTTATCCCGGCTCAAATCTATGGCTCAAATGCTGGGTTATGAATTAGACGATGCTTTTTTTGAGATATTTTGAAGAAGATGCAGAAGTCAGAAGTCAGAATTCAGAATTCAGAAGTCAGAATTCAGAATTTATAGCAACAGCTACGGTGCTTAGGACATCAACAGATGATAAAACTCAGACACAAAAAGACTTTTCACCCAGTCCCCAATCCCCAGTCCCCAGTCCCCAGTCCCTTGCTATAGCAATGGTTGAAGTGGGGGATTGAGCAAAAAGCCGCATCCTACTAATATTGGGTATTCCTAACCATCGGCTGGGAATACCCAATATCTTAAGGCTTCACCTGAAGTTGATACAGATGATAGATGCACGGGTTCTACGTAAGTAGTCGGTTACAATTCTCCACTGAATTGATTCTGAATTCTGTGTTCTGAATTCTGTATTCTTCTTCAACCACCCCAAATTTTCTCCAAAACAGCGTTTGGTGAAATATCTGCCGTTTTGCCCGTAGGGGATTTAATGGCCAGGAATTTATCGTTTTTCGGCAACGACTTAGCTGGATCAGTGGGGCCAAACAAGGCAATAGTGTAAGTTTGTACTGCAACACTGAGTTGTAGTGCCGCACTGTCAGTAGACAACATCAAATTTGCCCCGGCAATCATGGCAGTTAACTTGCCAATATCATTTGGGGCAGTTACTTTGATATCTGGAGAAGACTCCAGTAGCGATCGCACAAACTGATCATCCTCAGCCCCCTTAATTACCACCACAGGCAGATCCGGCTGCTTGTATTGGAAATCTTGGATAATTTGCCGCCAACTTTGAACAGGATAAATTTTATCCTGTTCTTTAGCTTGAAATAACTGCTCAGAACGGCCATGATGAATCAAGACATAGCCTGTTTCATGTATTCCTAAGCGTTTTTGTTCTTTTTGTGCCCACTCAATATCTGGTTTTGGCACATTTACAGCTAACTCTGGTACAGGAGTATTGATACCCAATGGTTGCAGCAAGTCGTGATATGCTGCCGCCGCATACTGTGATGCTTTAAATGGCACAGCGTGGGTCAGAAAAACCGAACCTTTGCCTTTGTAGCCAATACGTATGGGAATTCCCGTCAACCAGAGCAAAAGACCAAGCAACCAAATTTGCTTAACAGCAATGACAACATCGTATTCGCGATCGCGAATTGTGCCCACCAGGTTGCCCCAATCTGCCAGACTGTTACGGTCTTTGAAATCAAAAGCCAGTACCTCGTGAACTGACTTGCTAACCTGGTAGGCCGCCTTTGCTTGGGGTTCAACAACGACATCTATCTGAGCGTTTGGGTAATAGCGCTTCAGGTCATCTAGAGTCGGAAAGAAGAGAATTTGGTCGCCAATTCCGCCAGGTACAAGGGCTACTACTCGCATAATATTTATTGACGCTTACTCGCTCCCTATTTTAGGGGAAAATATATAGCTTAAAGATTGAGGAATTCTGTGTATTTACTAATTCCAGCTGCGGGAATCGGAAAAAGGATGGGGAGTAACCGCAATAAACTCCTGCTTCAGGTGCGATCGCAACCAATTATTGCTTGGACTTTATTAGCCGCCCAAGCGGCCAGTAAAATCAGTTGGATCGGAATTATTTCCCAACCCACTGACTGGCCTGATTTTAAGGCAATTCTCGCCGATTTGAAACTAACTAAACCAGTAGAATTGATTCCAGGCGGCTCCACCCGCCAAGAATCTGTTTACAACGGCTTACAAGCCCTACCAGCCAATGCAGAACAAGTTTTGATTCACGACGGAGCCAGGTGTCTAGTCACGCCAGATTTATTTAACTCTTGTGCCCAAGCCATTGGCCAATGTCGTGGTTTAATTGCTGCGGTGCCCGTCAAAGACACCATCAAAGTCGTTGATGGACAAGGAATAATTCAAAGTACACCCGACAGACAACAACTGTGGGCAGCACAAACGCCCCAAGGATTCGATGTCAAATTGTTGAAGCAGTGTCATGCTGAAGGTGTCCGTCAAGGCTGGGAAGTAACAGACGATGCGGCTTTGTTTGAAAGATGCGGCATTCAAGTCAGAATTGTCGAAGGGGAAGAGACAAATTTAAAAGTTACCACCCCACAAGATTTAGCGATCGCAGAATTTATCCTTACGAGCAGAGGTCTTTGAGGGGACTGGGGAGATGAGGGAGATGAGGGAGATGAGGGAGATGAGGGAGTGAGGGATGAGAATTGATAACCAATCCCCAATCCCCAATCCCCAGTCCCCAATCCCCAATTTTGAAATTATCAAAACATTTTTGACATTTTAGGATATAATCCCAGAGACTTATTGATTATTAGTTGTCAATCCAAAATCCAAAATCTAAAATCCAAAATTGTTTGACCAATGACTAACCACTAAATGATTACAGCCACAGCGACTAAGATAGAAGCAATTCTCTATTTAAAGGGTAAACCCTTGTCGCTCGGCGAAATCGCCGAGTATGCCGCTTGCGATCGCGCCACTGTTAAGGAAGGCATCATTGAACTAATGGACAACTATGCCCACCGAGATAGCGCCCTAGAAGTAGTAGAAACCCCAGATGGTTACAGTTTGCAACTTAGGTCTGATTTTCATGATTTAGTGCAAACAATGATACCAGTAGAATTGGGTGTAGGTGCATTGCGAACTTTGGCAGCGATCGCTCTCAATAATCCCATACTCCAGAGCGACTTAATTAACTTGCGGGGTTCAGGAGTATATCAGCACGTTCCGGAACTCGTTGAACTTGGTTTCGTTCGCAAGCGGCGAGACAGCGATTCTCGCTCCTACTCGCTGCAAGTAACCCCGAAATTTCATCAATATTTCCAAATCGAAGAACTTCCGCAAATACTTGCCACCAACCAGAAGGAAGAACAATTAGAACTAGAACTAGAACTGAAGGGAGTGGGGAGTAGGGAATAGGGAATGGGGTATGGGGCATGGGGAAAATGAGGGAGATGAGTGAGCAGGGGAGGCAGGGGAGGCAGGGGGAGAAATAACTAATGCCCAATGCCCAATGCCCAATGCCCAATGCCCAATGCCCACTCCCCACTCCCCACTCCCCTTTATGACTTATACCCGTGGTGAATGCGCTACCCTTGTACTATGGTTTAGAGTAGAGTTAGCAATTAAGCTAAATAAAACTGCCAATGGTGTTTAATCCTGACTTTTTGAATGACAACTCTGAGGAACACCCTAATCAACTTCTTTCGGATCATTCTGAAGAATACCCCAATCAATTACTCAAATATCTACAACATCAGTCTCCTGATGTTCTAGCCCGGGTCGCCCAGTCTGTCAGCCCTGAAATTAAACAAATCATCTCGCAAAATGTCCAAGGGCTAGTAGGAATGCTCCCGGCAGAAAATTTCAATGTACAAATTACAACAGATCGGGAGAACCTAGCTGGGCTTCTCGCATCGGCCATGATGACGGGTTATTTTCTGCGTCAGATGGAACAAAGGATGCAGTTAGAACAAAAGTTATGAGTGATGAGTTGAGAGTTGAGAATTATCAGTTATGAGTTAGGAGTTGCGGGAAATTTTTAACTTCTAACTCCTAACTCCTCACTCCTCACTCTTGTACAGACGCGATTAATCGCGTCTGTACTCCTAACTATTTTTTGGGGTAAGTTCCTGATTGCACTTTGAAGGTTTGAATTTTACCGCTGCGGTTGACTTCCATCGCTAAAATATCCCCGACTTTGCTGGACTCTACCAGCTTCTGTACTTGGGCTGAGGTTTTGACTGGCTGACCGTTGACTTTTTGAATCACGTCTCCAGGAAGAAGTCCTCCCCGCTTGGCTGGAGAGTCCTCTGTTACTCCTTTAATCACAACCCCCACTTCCTGCTGAATATTCAGCTGATTTTCTTGATTAATCTGCTGCTTTCTGCTAGGAGAAAGGTCTGCCATGTCAATACCCAAGAAGGGATGTTCTACACGCCCTTTGGTAAAAAGTTCATTGGCAATGCGGGCGGCGGTTTCAATGGGAATGGCAAAGCCGAGTCCTTGAGCATCAGCGCGGATGGCAGTGTTAATACCAATCACTTCGCCTTGAGCGTTTAACAAAGGGCCGCCGGAATTGCCGGGGTTAATTGCAGCATCAGTTTGGATGAAAGTAACTCGCTTATCTGGGACACCAACTTGAGCGCTAGTGCGGTCTGTAGCGCTGATGATGCCAATGGTGACAGTGTTATCTAAACCCAGAGGATTGCCAATAGCGATCGCCCACTGTCCTGGTATCAAGTTTTGGGAATTTCCCAGCTTCACCGTCGGTAGATGATTCGCTTTGATTTTCACTACCGCCACATCAGTCATCGAATCAACTCCCACCACCTTACCCTCTAAAGTCCGACCATCCTTGAGGGTAACTAGTACCGTATCTGTATCGGCTACTACATGAGCGTTGGTAAGTAATTGTCCATCTTCGCTCAAAATAAATCCCGATCCTGTACCGCGTTCAATGCGTTCTTGGGGAATTGGTTGCTCATCTTCTCCAAAGAATCGCCGCAAGAGGGGATTTTTCAAAGCATCAGAAATGGGATTGGCTACTTTGCGGGTGGCATTAATTCGCACCACAGCGGGGCCAACTTTCTGCACTGCCGTTGCAATAAAATTTACATTATCGCCCCCAGGAATCCCGATCGCTCCATTAGGAGAACTCGGAACCACTGATTCTGGAGGCAAAGCCATCGTTACATTTTTTAACTGTTGGAACGAGCGACTTTGTGGCAGCAGATAACGACTGCCAAACAAACCTGCACCACCGCCGATCACCAGTAAAAACAGATAAACGGCCAGTTGCTTTAAAGATAACTTCATAATCATTCTGCTCAAGGACAGCAATGCAGTTGCTAATTTCTAAGTGTAGTCAAGCTAACGGCAAGTGGACAGATCAATTTAGGAGGAATTGGGGAGTGGGGAGTGGGGAGTGGGGATTGGGGACTGGGAATTGGGGACTGGGAATTGGGGACTGGGGGAGATGAAGGAGACAAATTGCAACAAGCCTTTCCTCTTTCCCACGCCCCATTCCCTATTCCCCAGTCCCCAGTCCCCAATCCCTAAAATCTCCATCTAAAATCTAAAGTTAATGCGCTCTTGACTTGTATACATGACTTTACCTTTTCGTCAACTATTTCTCTGTAGCTTAGTTAGCGCCTTGGGCTTAGTATCCATACTGCCAAACTTGAACAGCGCCAGTGCTGCTGTAGGTGGTTGCCCAACTCCAGCCCTATCTCGCTTCCAACGCCATAAAGTAGTTCGTGGCGAAACTTTGGAGAGCATAGCGCAGCGCTATAATCTCATTCCTACAACTATTATCGGGATGAATCCAGCTTTGCAGAACAACGGGGCGATGCCTGCGGCGGGTTCCACCTACGCCACCGTTGGCAGTGTACTGCAAATTCCTCCCTACAATGGGATTGTAGTCGAAGTGCCTCGTGGCCAAACTTGGCGGCAAGTGGCGGCAAAATACAAGGTTCGTGCTGATAGCCTTTTTGAGGTGAATGGTTGCCAACAAGACCCCAGAATAGTGTTTGTTCCGGGGGTAAATTGGTCACCCGATGGTGTTGTCACTAAGTCCCCTGTGACTACTAATACAGGTACGCAAAACCGTGCGTCTCTGTCTGGATATCCCTTGCCAGAAGTGGTAACTGTGGCATTAGCTTATGGCTGGCAAATTAATCCTAGTACAGGTCAAGTTTTCTTCCATAGCGGCGTTGATTTGTTAGCACCAGTTGGTACAGATGTGCTAGCGATCGCACCTGGAACCGTAGCCTTTGCCAATGAGCAAGGTAGTTATGGCAAACTGGTCATCATTAACCACAGTGGCGGACTCCAAAGCCGCTACGCCCAACTTGACAGTATCAAAGTCAGTGTTGGTCAGCAAGTAAAAAAAGGGGATTTACTAGGAACCGTAGGCACCAGTGGAACACCAAGCGCCAGTCAACCCCATCTCCATTTTGAAGTGCGTTCTAGTTCATCTCTAGGTTGGGTAGCCCAAGATCCCAGGGGTTATTTGAAGAAATGAGGAAGTGGGGCATTGGGCATTGGTTATCTCCCGTGTCCCCTCATCCTCGCGTCCCCGCGTCTTCTTCACTACGGCCAATCCCCAATTTCAGTAGATTTCACGACGTGCATTCCTGCCTCTACAAATCTTGTAAACGCTGCATCTGCTTGTTCTGTGTAGTCCACAACACCAGGAACAACAACAGGGGAAGTGCAATCTTCTAGCAAATAGATTTTTTGAGCAAGGGTGGCATCTACCTGCTTAATTTCTGTTAATAAATCGTCAATTGTCCAGGCGACACAATGACTTTTAGCTTGACCACCAATAATTACAGCATCAAATTCTAAAAGTTGCTTAATTAACTGCGTGTTCTTTTGAGCAAGTGGACGGTTTTCAAAATCTTCTAAAACTTCTGGGCGTAAAATAGAATAGTTTTCTGTTAAAGGATTTTCGCCTTTAATTTCAAATTGGGTTTGATTTTGACGAGCAATACCGTGAAAAAAGATTGCTTCTTCTACTGATGAAACTAAAGCATGACCAATGCCACCCAGCATTGAATGATAAGGCCAAACTGTGAGGGGATATTTACCGTCTTGACTGAGTTGCTTAACGTAATGGTAAGCATGTTTTTCTAATAATTCGTAATTGCCATTAGTAACACTATCAGCAACTGCTGGGTTAACTTTCCAGATGCCTTGTTCGATATCTCCAGGAGTAATATTAGTAGCTGCCGGAGTGGGATGTTCTCCGGCGGCGTTCACCCAAAAGATGGGATGAAAAATTTGCGTTGCTGTGTGAGTATCTAAGGTGGGGACAATTTTTGTGATTAGTCCTAAGTTGCGATAGATAAATTCAGACAATCGTCGATTATCATCCACTGCCGCAGTAGCGGATTTTCCACCTACAAATAATTCAAATCCAGGAATGCAAAAGGTATTTTGGACATCAATTAATAGTAGGCAAATGCGGGTTTTATCTGAAGATGCAGGTTGAATATTGTGTTGTTTTGCCCAGGTTTCGGCTGCCGCTGCAAGTTCTTGGTAAGGTACGCGCCAGACTTCGCCGACTTTATCAGGGTCATAGTGCGAGGGAATTGGTAGTTGGGGTGTTGTTTGGGTATTCATAATTACAGTTGGATTTATTCTGTAATAACATCAATAATCTCAATCCCCAATTTTTCTAAGTCTAATGTTAGGGACTTGCAATGAAAAAAACATCCCATCCCTGCGGGACGCACTCGCGTTCGTAGGGTAGCACAGCTGTGCTACCCGAAAAATGTACAAATAATTTGGCATAATTTATTTTTTGGAAGTTCCTTACCCTAGTACACATCATCATGAGAACCTAAGGTTAGCAACAAAATTTCTTCCTCTGCTGATTCAGGATTTGTAACAAATTTAAATAAAATCCGATTGTGATAATCAATTGAAGATGAGTATCTACCGGATGAATCACCTTTTAGCTTGTGACTACGTAAACTGGGTTGAAAAGGATCTTCAGCGATTTGTTGTAATAGTTGCTCAATTTGAGAACGTAATTCAGGATTTTTCTTAACTACACGCTTAAAAGCACGAACAAAAGTCGGACTCCAAACTAAATTTTTCACTCATCCAACTCCGCCATCAAATCTGCAACTGAACCACGACGGACATTACCTTGAGCGTAATCACTCTCTGCTTGCGCGATTTCTTTTAATAAATCATCCCGTCGCTGTTGTTTAAGGCGTTTTTGGATAATATCCACAAGAATAGCCTGAGATTCTGGATCTAGTGCTTCTACCGCTTCTATGACTTTTTGGAATGTAGATGTTTTTTCTAGCATGGGAGTTCAAGCATTTGGTGATAAGTCTAATTTAGCTGGCGATCGCCTTCTGTTGTCCCCTCTACACCATCAACCTCACAGTTTTTCGCTCTAATGCATACTCTGTGATTGGTTAAGAGAATTTAAGGCGATCGCACCATAAGAGGCGAGCCTTTGTTTCTTTATTTTCTTTTTTGTAATTCCATTACCCAAAAATGCCCCTACTATGGCAATGTGGGAAACAGAGACTTATCAAATCTGATATTTTAGCTACAGCAAATTTGCCATTACAGGTTATGCAAACTCTGCCCACACTGGATACTGCAAATACTACATCAACTCAACCTACCTTTGATACAACTATCAAGCGGCGTCAAACCCGTCCTGTAAAGGTGGGAAATGTCACCATTGGGGGTGGCTACCCCGTTGTGGTGCAGTCGATGATTAATGAAGATACTCTTGATATTGATGGTTCCGTGGCTGCTATTCGTCGTCTCCACGAAATTGGCTGCGAAATTGTCCGTGTCACAGTGCCAAGTATGGCTCATGCCAAAGCTTTAGCAGAAATTAAACAAAAATTAATTAAAACTTACCAAGACGTGCCAGTTGTGGCTGATGTCCATCACAATGGCATGAAAATCGCTCTGGAAGTCTCCAAGCACATAGAGAAGGTGCGGATTAATCCGGGGTTGTATGTGTTTGAAAAGCCAAACTTTAATAGAAGCGAATATACTAAAGCCGAATTTGACGAAATTGGTGATAAAATCCGCGAAACCCTAGAACCTCTAGTAGTTTCTTTGCGCGATCAAGATAAATCGATGCGAATTGGGGTAAATCACGGTTCCCTCGCTGAGAGAATGCTATTTACCTACGGTGACACCCCTGAAGGAATGGTGGAATCAGCCATAGAATTCATCCGCATCTGTGAATCTTTGGACTTCCGCAACTTGGTAATTTCCATGAAAGCTTCACGAGTACCAGTGATGGTAGCCGCCTATCGCCTCATGGCCAAGCGCATGGATGAATTAGGTATGGATTATCCGCTACATTTAGGCGTTACCGAAGCCGGTGATGGCGAATATGGACGAATCAAATCCACCGCTGGGATTGCGACATTACTCGCTGATGGTATTGGCGACACAATTCGTGTCTCACTGACAGAAGCACCAGAAAAAGAAATTCCCGTTTGCTACAGCATTCTTCAAGCTTTGGGATTGCGGAAAACAATGGTGGAATATGTCGCCTGTCCTTCTTGTGGACGAACTTTGTTTAACTTAGAGGAAGTGCTACACAAAGTCCGGGAAGCCACTAAACACTTAACTGGTCTGGACATAGCAGTTATGGGCTGCATTGTCAATGGACCAGGAGAAATGGCAGATGCCGACTATGGTTATGTTGGCAAAACACCTGGTTACATTTCTTTATATCGTGGCAGAGAAGAAATTAAAAAAGTCCCAGAAGACAAAGGCGTAGAGGAATTAATCAATCTAATTAAGGCAGATGAACGCTGGGTAGAGCCGTAAGAGGTGTGGGGAGATGAGGGAGATGAGGAAGATGAGGCAGATGAGGAAGATGAGGGAGAATAACTCTTAACTCAGCAGTCCCCAGTCCCCAGCCCCCAGTCCCCAGTCCCCACTCCCCAATTCTTAAAACTTTTGTATAGATGACGACCAAGGTCGGCTGATTGTCAAGTATTTTGTTGAAATTAGAAATACATGCTTGACCTTTACAGTAATACCCTGTGTTAGATTGAGCATACTGACTATAAATTTTCCCTCTGACGCAGCTGTCATTATGGTGATTACAAAAAATAGGCTTGTTTTGGGTGCTACGGCAGTAACACTCTCCACGATCGCTGTTACTAGCCTTGGCATTCACTCACGAGGTCAGGCTTTATTCAAAGCAAGTCCGAAGGCATTAGTGGATGAAGTATGGCAAAATATATACCGCAATTACGTAGACGCTACTTTTAATCAGGTAGATTGGCAGGCTGTTCGTAACGAGTATGTGAAGAACAAGTCCTACAGTAATCAGCAGGAAGCTTATAAATCCATTCGGGAAATGCTCAAAAAGCTAGATGATCCCTACACCCGATTTATGGACCCAGAGGAATTCAAGAATATGCAAGTGGATACCTCTGGAGAATTAACAGGAATTGGTATCACAATCAGTCAGGATGAAAAAACGAAGCAACTGGTTGTAATTGCACCAATTGAAGATACGCCAGCCTTTAAAGCTGGTGTTTTAGCCAAAGATGTCATCCTCAAAATTGACGACAAAAGCACCAAGGGGATGGATACGAATCAGGCAGTATCTTTGATTCGAGGTGAAGCAGGAACCCAAGTCAGCCTAACGATTCAGCGAAACGGTCAGACAAAGCAATTTAATATCAAACGAGCGCGGATTGAAATTCATCCAGTTAAATTTTCTCAAAAGCAAACTCCAGCAGGTAACCTTGGCTACATTCGCCTGAATCAATTCAGCGCCAATGCTGGTAAAGAGATGCAAGCTGCTATAAAAGATTTAGAAAGCAAAAAGGTATCTGGATATATCCTCGATTTACGTGGTAATCCAGGCGGTTTATTGTTCTCCAGTATAGAAATTGCCCGGATGTGGTTGAATAAAGGCACAATCGTTTCTACCATTGACCGCCAAGGTGAGCGAGAACGAGAGGTGGCAAACGGGCGGGCGCTGACAAATAAACCGTTGGTGGTATTAGTGGATAAAGGTTCAGCCAGTGCCAGTGAAATACTCTCAGGAGCTTTGCAGGACAACAAGCGTGCAGTTTTAGTGGGTACTCAAACCTTCGGTAAGGGATTGGTGCAATCGGTACGTCCCCTAGAAGATGGTTCAGGTTTAGCAGTGACCATTGCAAAATACCACACGCCTAGCGATCGCGATATTAATAAGCATGGCATCGATCCAGATGTGAAGGTCGATTTAACTGATGCCCAGCGACAGGACTTGTGGCTCAACGAACGTGACAAACTCGCTACCCTAAAAGACCCCCAATTCGCTAAAGCAGTGGAAGTGATAGGTAAGCAACTTGCTGCTAAACGCACAGCCACAGCAGAAAAATAACCATACTCCTGTGGGTATGGGGTATGGGGCATTGGGCATAGGGCATAGGGGAGATGGGGGAGATGAGGGAGATGAGGGAGATGAGGGAGATGAGGGAGATGAGGGAGATGAGGGAGTGAGGGAGTGAGGGATAAGAATTAATAACCAATGCCCAATGCCCAATGCCCAATGCCCCACTCAAACTGGTTGGCACTTCCCAGTTCTAATTAGTCCGACACGATGGGCGATCGCTTCTTCTTGTGAACTATAAGGCCCCCACTGTTCTATAATCTCTGGATCGTCTTCCCCTATTTGGTCGCTGGAGACTATTTCGCAATAACCAGCAGAACGCTTGATAATATACCATTTTTGTGTGTTGTTCATACTGGAAGTGAAAATTTGGCTTTTTATAGTAAGAATTGTACAAAGCAGATTGCTAGGACATACATTAAGACTCTTGTTTTGTCAAGCTTATGCCTTCACCGTTTCCAGGGATGAACCCCTACCTAGAAAATCCTGAACTGTGGGCTGAAGTTCAGAGTTGGTTAGTTATTGCGATCGCAGATGCAATTGCTCCTCAACTACGAC
Source organism: Desmonostoc muscorum LEGE 12446 (assembly GCF_015207005.2). Classification (GTDB taxonomy): domain Bacteria; phylum Cyanobacteriota; class Cyanobacteriia; order Cyanobacteriales; family Nostocaceae; genus Nostoc; species Nostoc muscorum. The sequence goes on along the minus strand of NZ_JADEXS020000001.1, from coordinate 4,344,388 downwards.
CGAAATATCGAGTGGCAGTCGAAAAAAGAGTATACCAAATGATAGATGAAAATTCTATTCTTATTGGTATTCCCGATGTGACCATAGGACGTTCTCTAACAAACACAGATAAAGAAAAATTTAATATTGCAGTAGCTTCACCACCTGCAAAACCAATAACTGTTAATCTTCCCATACCAGAAGAGGTGCGAGAAGGATACCTAGAGGTGCGGGAAGTTGGAACAGGGGAAGTTGTGGTTACAATTGAGGTTTTATCTCCAAAAAATAAGCGTTCTGGAGAAGGAAGAAAGGCATACGAAAGCAAGCGCCAGCAAATATTAAGTACCTTCACTCATCTGATTGAAATAGATTTGTTGCGTGGTGGCGAACCAATGCCAATCTTGGGTAATCAAATTAAGTCAGATTATCGGATTTTGGTAAGTCGCAGCGAATCTCGCCCCAAAGCAGAATTATATCCCTTTGGACTACAAGAGCAGATTCCAACTTTTTTGTTACCTCTAGGTCGGGGTGATACAGAACCGTTAGTAGATTTACAAGCATTGATACACGGAGTATACGAACGCGCCGGATTTGATTTGGCTGTAGACTACACTTGTGAACCAGTTCCGCCTTTTTTTGAAGCTGATGCAATTTGGGCGAATGAATTATTGCAACAGCAAGGATTACATTAAAAAAATTAACAGTTCAACACAAAATAAATTTTACGGCTTTGAGATTCCTGGTTCTGACTGGATCATAATAGGCACTCCACCTTTTTCAGAACCGATAATTACAATTTTAGAATTATTAGATTGAGCTAACTTTTCTGTGGCTTCAATTGCCCGTAATTGCAGCACTTGGTTGCTAAGTCCACCAGAGATAATTTTTTGGGAATCAGCTATACCTCGCGCTTCAATACGCTTTCGTTCTGCCTCTTGACGCTCTTTTTCTAAGACAAATTTCATCTGCTGATTTTCTTGCTCTGTTTTGAGTTTGTTTTGAATTGCAGCTTGTAAAGTATCAGGCATTTTAACGTTTCGTAAAAGAGCTTCCTCAACAATGAAACCCAAAGCAGGTATCTCCTGAGTGAGTTGTTGGTCAATTTTTTGGGCGATTTCTTGGCGTTTGGTAGAGTAAATAGCACTGGCTGGGTAGTTTGCCGTGATGGCACGAACAGTAGAGCGGAATCGGGAAATCACCAGTTGTGTTTCGTCAGTTCCAATTGTTTTATATACTGTAGCCGCCTTCTGGGGATCGAGCTTGTACTGAAGGCTGACATCAAGATTTAGGCTCAAACCTTCTTGGGATGTTGCATCTACGTTTTCCTTTATATCCTTAAGGCGAGTGGAAAAATTCAGCACCTTGCTAAAAGGGTTAAGCAGGTGGACACCAGGGTTAAGAGTAGTTTCAGAAACCTCACCAAACAAGTTGACGACACCAATATTGCCTGGTGGGACAATCACCAAAAGCCTAGAAATAGAAGTTAGCAGTGCAATACTACCAATCAATATCGTAATTCCCCGTATTGCTAAACGTGACCTTTCGCCAGATATCCTACCTGTGTTTACATAAACGAGAATTGCAATCAGGTTAGTTAAAAGAGAGACTATAAAGCTCATGAGTTTTTCTGTGTGGTTAAGACGGATATACTTAATCACATAATTCCCAGAGACTTTTATGAAACTAATACCGTTTCACAAAAACCCTGATAATAATTTATTTTTTGGCGTTGCTGATTTCATGTATGAAAACGATTGTGCATGATATCAAAATCCTTGTAGAGACGTTGCAATGCAACGTCTTTACATCTGGATTCATACCGCGATTCACCAACGCCTATTTTTTGGTACTCCCTTACTACTAAATTAGCGTACCCGAACAAACCCAGCTTGCTGAACTAAATCTTGCCCTTCAGCCGTCAATAGATAATTGGCTAAAAATTCTCCAGCTTTTTCATCCTCTTGACCATCTTGTTTAATAATTATGAACAAGTAACGTGATAGTGGATAGGTATTGTTTTTTATAGCTTCAATATTGATTTTATTATGTTCCCAAGGACAATTTTTACCTGGCATTTTTCCTGGTTTATCTGGAGCAACTTTTGTCTTATTCTTGAGAATAATTGGTATAGTTTTGACACTACATTGATTAATCACTTGAGGAGCAGAAGCATAATAAATACCTCCAGGAGATTTTTTGACCAGGTTTAGAATTTCGGTTGGAGTAATACTAACAAAGGTAACAGGTAAATCTAATTGATTATGTCCTAAAATACTATCTTTTAAAAATGCAGTTGAACCACCGTTTCCAGAATGGAAGTATGGTGTAATTTGAATATCAGGGCCACCAACTTCTTTCCAGTTAGTGATTTTATGTGTATAGATATCTTTAAGTTGATCTATGCTCAAACCAGGAATATTTAAATCACGATTAACAACGATCGCAATTGCATCCATTGCTACAGCAACCTGCTTCAACTTTATTCTTTTCGTAGTCGCACGTTCAGACTCGTCATCATTTACAAATCTTGAAGACTCAGCAAAAGATATTTGACCTTCTAGTAACATCTTGATTCCTGTTCCCGAATTTTGTGGCAGACTAGGATGCTTCCAGTATATCAATTTAAATTGAGGCCACTTTTTTTTAATCTTCTCATTAACTAATGCTCTAATTGGTGCGTATGATGTACTACCACCATCCCGAAATGTTCCCGTAGGAGGCGATGGTAAGAATATATTCCAACCAATATATGCAGCACTACCGATCGCTACACTAATTAAGCCAGTTAACAACCACGGCTTAATATTTTTCTGAGGTTGATGAATTGAATTATCTGGCTTTACAGGAGGCAATATTCGGGGGGAAACTCCACACAATCCCTGCCAATTCAACGGCTCAAAATTTGGTTCAATACAAATTGTTGGCAACCAAATTGCACCTGGGTAATCAGACTTAAAATGTTCTAGGCGTTTACGTGCTTTTTGCACAGAAGTAAACAGGGAGTTGTTACGGGAAAACTCTTGAAAAAAGTACTTTAAAAACTCTACAGCTACGGGGTCTGGGACGGGTTCCCGCATGATAATAATTTGAGGTAAATGTAGTTGGGCAATTTGGTTAGCTAATCCCAAACCATCGCAGGAATTAAAAATTCCTAATTGCAATCCTTTATGAATAGCTTGCTTGAAAGCTTCCTTAAACTCCTCAATAGTCAAACTCTCTTTATTGTTCAGTTCAATCCAACCTATTTGTCCATCTTCTTGACTGCCACTGTGTCCCGTAAAGACGAAAATATGGTAGCCTTTTTCATCCCAAAGCGCTTCACACAATTCCTTGCGGCTAGGCTGAATTAAACAGACTACTTCTACCCCATGTTTCTCTAAATCTTGAATTACCTTTAAGTCATCTTTTGTATTAATGCCGTCACTTCTACCGACAGCAACTAATATTCTAACTTTTGTACTTTTGGGAACTAGTTTATTGCTCTGTTGATTTGCGCTTTTGGGGGTACTCAGGGCAATTTCGGTTTGGGGATAATGTTCTTCAAATAAGTTCCATGCTTGCCAAGGAAGGCGGCGTAAATCAATATCTATGGCATCAATTATTACACGAATTTCATCATTTGATTGATGCAATTGTTGAGCGATCGCAATTAATCTATCCCGAATTGGTCGCCACTTGCTATCCCCAGAGTTGAGCCATTGATTCAGGTAATCTTTGACTGCTCCTGTGTGTTCTGCATGAGAATGAATGGTGACACTTTTAGGTGTCAGACGTAACCCCGGTGCAGGAGCAACACAAGACCGCACAGCCTCAATTTGACGATAAGCTGTCTGCCATTGATTGAAAGATAATTCTAATTCTGGTAATAATGGAGGCAGAAACCCTTCTGTTTCTTCATCCAAATTCTTTGCCCTCAGAATCACTAAAAATCCCTTTTCTGAGGTGCGTCTGAGTTTTAAGTTGACCACCGCCATTGCTGTCTCCTTACTCAACGGATACGCACAAATCCAGCTTCATTCATCAGTTTTTGTCCTTGATTTGTTAGTAGCATTTTGGCGTATGCTTCGCCCGCTTGTTGTTCTAAATTGCCATTATCTTGCTTAACTATGACAAACATCTGACGTGTAATTGGATACTCACCTGTTTTGAAAGCATCGATGTTTAACTTGTTGCGCTGATTTAGACATTGATCGCCTTTAATCAAAGGTTCTATGTAAGGAGCTACAAAATTGTTGCCTTCTTTGGCGATTGGCAATGACTTAACCGTACATTGGGGAACAACTTCTGGTGCCGAAGCATAGTAAATACCGCTGCGATCGCTTGCTAATTTTCTCAGACCATCTGTTGTATTGTAAACGTATACTACGTTACTTCCGAGTTTTTCTTCACCGAGAATATTGTCAACTAAAAACTCGACAGTGCCTCCGTCTTCAAAGTGACGTGAGTAGGCAGTAATTTTTAGATCGGGACCGCCGACTTGTTTCCAGTTAGTTATTTTACCTGTATAAATATCTTTGATTTGTGTTAGAGTTAACCCTGGAATTTGCAGATTGGGGTGAACAGCGATCGCTAATCCTTCCAAACCCACTGGAATTTGTTTTAGCAATCCCCGTTGTTGAGATTGTTGATACTCTCTTTCTGCGATCGGGCGGGACGATTGAGAAAAGGTCAATTGTCCTTCCAACAACATCCGAATTCCCATACCAGAACCTGGTGTACCCTTAATTGGATCGGTATAACGTAATTCAAATTTCGGATGGGCTTTTTTGATTTCAGGATCTATATATTTGCGAATTGATGCCCAAGATGTACTACCACCATAAAACCATGTTCCTTCGGGAGCAGTGATGGAACTAAAATCGGAGTCGTGTTTTTTGCTAATCAAAGAATATAATACACCACCGCTAACAACCACACCAACCAAACCAATTAATAACCACGGCTTAATGTTTTTTTTGAGTTTATGATTTGAATTCTCTGGCTCGATTTTAATCGGCTTTGGCGGAGAAATTCCGCGCAATTCTTCCCAAGTCAATGGTTCAATATTGGCTTGGATACAAATTGTTGGCAACCAAATTGCACCAGGGTAATCTGACTTAAAATGTTCTAGGCGTTTCCGTGCTTTTTTAACAGAAGTAAATAGTGATTTATGATTATGGGTAAATTCTTTGAAAAAGTACCTTAAAAAGTCTATTGCTACGGGGTCAGGTACTGGTTCCCGCATGACAATAACTTGAGGCAAATGTAGTTGTGCAAGTTCGTTAGCTAATCCCAGACCATCGCAGGAATTAAAAATTGCTAACTGTAATCCTTTATCAATAGCTTGCTTTAAAGCCTCCTTAAAATCTTCAATACTCAACCTATCTTTGTCATTGAGTTCAATCCAACCTATCTGTCCATCTTCTTGACTTCCACTGTGCCCTGTAAACACAAAAATATGATAACCTTGGTCATCCCAAAGCGCTTCACACAAATCTTTGCGGCTAGGCTGCATTAAACAGAGTACTTCCACTCCATCTTTTTCTAAATCCTGAATTAGTTTTAAGTCATCTTTTGTATTAATACCATCGCTCCTACCAACAGCAACTAAAATTCTGATATGTTGGCTTTGAGGAACTAGTTTATCGCTCTGTTTATTTTTATTTTTGGGCGCACTGAGAGCAATTTCGGCGTTGGGATAGTGTTCTTCAAATAAATTCCATTCTTGCCAAGGAAGGCGGCGTAAGTCGATATCTTTGGCATCGATGATGACGCGAATTTCTTCATTTGACTGATGCAATTGCTGAGCGATCGCAATTAGTCTATCCCGAATTGGTCGCCACTTGTAATCGGAAGTATTCAGCCATTGATTTAGCTGGTCTTTGACTGCGGCAGTCTGTTCCGCGTGGGAATGAATTGTGGCACTTTTGGGTGTGAGACGGAACGTAGCACAAGAACGCACAGCCTCGATTTGGCGATAGGCTGACTGCCATTCATTAAAGGATGATTCTAAATTTGCTGGTAACGGAGGTAGAAACCCTTCTGTTTCTTCATCCAAGTTCTTCACCGTCAGAATCACCAGAAATCCATCTGGTGAATTGCGTCTGAATTTCAACTTGACGATCGCCATTGTTGTCTCCTTTTGTTTGTTTTAAACAACAAACTCTTCCATCAGACTTGTTTCCCCTAACACTATCTTGACACTGAATTTTTCCTCGTGTTGGCAGCTAAACTCTAGTTGCATCCAATCATCTGAGCTTCTTGCTTGCACTTCCATGCCAGTGTTTCCATCTGTATCAAGGACTATCAGTTGTAAAGAAGCTGGTAGATGAATAGCATCATCACCCGGATAAACCCGCAGGCGAATGTCGAAAACTTCACTGTCGGTGGGAGTTAACTGCACTAACAACAGCACTTGTCTGCCTAAGTTAATCACTTTTGCCCGACTGATGGAATTTGTGGAAGGGCGAGTCATTGTAGTACTGCTTCTGAAATTGTTAGCAAACACTAACTCTGGGGGTTGCCAATCTGCTTGGAAGATTCCCGTCACCCATTGACGCAGATTTACCAATAGCGAACGCCTATGTATAATCTCGAAAAGAGCATCAAAAGATTGTAATTGTCCTATTTCCAGTATTTGTGGTGATTCAGTCATCGTCACTGCTGGGGTAAATCCCAGTAATTCTACATAATCTAACTGCTGATTAAACTGAACTGCTACATAACCAATGCGATCCTGTGTCATCGTCGGAGGTAAGACGATGGCAACCTCACCCGGTAACACCGGACGACATTCAAGTTTGCCAACACCAGGCAACACTAAGTCAGCAACATCAAAAATCGCCCTTAAACCGCGATGCCAGCTATCGCCTTGATTTAGGGCTGTTTGAATGTTTAGCCATTTGAGATAACTGTGAACGGCATAAACGGCTAGGGTATTAAGATAAACTTGTTTTCCCTTTTGGGGGTTATCTTGCTGGGCGGCAAATTCCTCAGCCCAACGATGGGCATTTGGAGGGAGAGGGACGCTTAAAACATGTGATTGTGTGCTACTCATTGGTCGTATCCGAAATTAATCCCAATTTCTCTTAACAGGGGAAGACAATTTTTCTTCCAGTGAGAGTAAAGAGTTTGATTGCTTATATTTAAATCTCTAGCAATATCAGAGATTTTATGAGGTGGATTTTCCACAAGTAAGCGCATTGCCAATAACTGACAATGGCATTCTGGTTTTTTTCGCAGATGACTAGCTGTTAATTTACCTTCTTCATCTTGCTCAATGTATTGCCAGATGCGTTTTCCAAGGCACTGACGCTGATTTTCCTGAATTTGGGCAATTTTGATATCCAGTAAATCTAAGGTAATACTTTGTGAGTGACGGTCTGGCAAGATATTCAGCAGGCTTGTTTCGTCGCCCTCATCGTTACGGGTAAGTCTGTCTAAACTAATAGTATAATTACTGTCTGAGATGTATAAATCTTTAATCCGCCACTTGAGAAAGCCATTAATCCAGATTACTAGGCTTTGTTGCAGAGAAGGCGATACTCCTTCGGAGTCACTTCGTGATCGCGCTTCAAATGCACAAATCTTCCGGCTCACCCATTCCCAAGTTAGATTTAACGCTTCTAAATAGTCTTGGTGCCCAGATTTATAAATACCAGGGAGTTGTTGAATAAGCACAAGCAGTCTGTTTAATGCTTTCTGCCTCGCTGGACTGGGGTCTGGGTAGCAGCATACCTCATCAATTAGTTTTTTAAGTTGTTCATCCACAACGATTTTTCTCCCAAGCTGCTTGAGTGGGTATTAACTACTTACCCGAAAGACAAAAAAGCTTTTGCTGCTTGAGTTTACCTGATTTTTAATTCAGTTATTACTTGTGGATGTTACAAATATCAAAAAGTTTTTATTACTCTTGCCAGAGAAAATTCATAGATAGCATGGCACGACGTTAGGCTAAAACCCAAAAGCCTTTTCTATCAAGGATTTGGGTTTATTTTATTGCCCTTTATACTGAGTCATTTCATAAAGATAGAAATATTGGATGTGAATCTAATAAGACTAAGAGCAATCGGAAACCAATAACTTAGGCAACAACTCTCTTAAACTCCTATTTCTCTGTGTTCTCTGCGTCCTCTGCGGTTTGATTTTCCGTTACCTGTGTGTAGTAAGTCCTGGTTCTTTGGGAAAAGAGCGATCGCGCTCCATTAAGTCTAAAAATTCACTTTTATTTTAGTGCCATTCATCCTCAGTCATTTCATAAAAATAAAAATACTGGATGTAAATCTAATAAGAGTCGCAATCATAAAACTTGCTGTATCTGATTCAAAGCAATCTTAGTGAAATAGGTGTGTTATATGAAAAAAGTTATGTACTGGTTAATGGGTGAAAAAGCCGGACGAACCATAGTCGGTACTTGGAATTGGCTATGGGGAATGCCGATAGAATCTGGTGGTAAAGTAGCTGTTGCCGTAGCTGAAGAATCACTTCAATCAATGCAAGAATCCGTCCAAAAGCTGGCTGAAGCTGTTGCTATGCAAGAAGGTTCTTACAAAACAGCCAAAAACAAATATGAGACAAAAGTCAAAGAATTAAGGACTTTAGAACAGCAAGCAAATATTGCTCAGCGCAGTGGTAATCCAGAAGCAGCACGGATGGCAATGACCAAAGCAATTCAGACAGAGCAAATCTTGCCGAAGTTGGAGGAGTTAGTCAAGCAAGCCGAATCGGCTGTAAATGCTTCCAAAGACAAGCTAAATCGAGAGCGCATGAAGCTAGAAGCCTACAAAGCTGACATGCAAAATATGAAAGATATGTCAGAGGTGAACGAAGCACTAGCAATGATTACCAAAGTCAATAATGAATTTGACATTGGTTCGGCTAAAAGTGACTTTGAAAAAGCTAAAAGTGCAGTTGAGCGGCGGAATTTAAAAACAGGCGCTTTAGCTGAAATATCTGAAAACCCAACTGAAAAACTCCAAGCAGAAATAGAACGTATGACTGTAGATGACGAAGTATCTCGTCGTTTGCAGATGTTAGCTGAATCAAGTATTGAAAAAGTACCAGAGTAAAAAGTTATGAGTCAAAAAAACGCTCCTCCTCCAATTGTTTTTATCCTGATTTTTTTCGCTTTAATCGGTGGTGGCTACTGGTTCTTTTCCAACCGGGAATCAGCACCTGTAATACCAGTTACTAATTTTTCCCCAGGCCCAGATTCAGTACCTAGTGGTACTACTGTAAGAATAGACGGTTCTACTAGCATGGTGACAATTAACCAAAATCTCAAAAGAACTTTTGAGAGGCAATTTCCGGGTGCAAATGTTATTACTAGTGCCAATGGTTCTCAAAATGGTATCGCGGATTTGTTAGCAGGTAAAACGGATATTGCAGCGGTATCTCGACCCTTGACTGCACAAGAACAGAGTCAGGGATTAGTGGCGGTATCTGTGACAACAGATGCGATCGCTCTTGTGGTTGGCAAAGCAAATCCTTTCAATCAAGGATTAACCAGCGCCCAAGCCGCAGATATTTTTCAGGGCAAAATTAACAACTGGTCAGCCGTAGGTGGTAACAATGGAACTATCCGAGTTATTAATCGACCAGCAGTTAGTGGAACTCATCAAGCATTTCAGGAAATAGTGCTAAAAGGAGCTAATTTTGGCGCAGCACCAAACATCACAACGTTGCAACGAGATGCCACAACTCCCCTACTCCAAGCTTTAGGAACTGATGGCATCGGCTATGCTACTTTTGCACAGGTTGCTAATCAGCAAACAGTGCGATTTGTTCCAATTGACGGGTTAACGCCAGATGCAAGTGGTTATCCCTACCAACGGCAGTTATATTATGTCTATAAAAATCCTGCTAGTCCTGGAGTTCAAGCATTTTTAGGTTATGCAACTTCGGCTCAAGGACAGCAAGCGATGATTTTGGATAATTGATTGATCATTCGTGAGAGACAAGATACCCGACTTTTTTTAAGAAGTCGGGTATCTATGAGTAAATATTTTTGGTCTAATTACGAATTACGAATTACGAATTACGAATTATTTTGAATTTCCTCTCTTACCCATTGCCTAAATGCTCTAAGTGTTGGACTTCTACCTAAAGTTCAGCTCTGTTCGACAAAACTGGGAATTGCTTCAAAAATAAGCAATTTTGGAAAATTATGACTAATTTCAGACTCAATATATTTGCCATACTGAAGAATATTAATTTGTAGTTTCCCATTTTCATATCGCCAAAGTTCAGGAACTCCTAGCGCTTCATAAGCATCTAATTGGGTTTTGGAAGTAACATCAACTTCAATTGCAAGGTCAGGTGGTGGGTCAACTTTTAAGTCTATTCGTTCTTTCCCAATCATCCGAGTATGATTTTGAATGTAGAAAGAATCATCAGGCTCTACACCAACAGCCATATCTTCACGTTTGAAAGTGGTTGAGCCAAATGTCTCACAATCAATTTCTAACTCTTCCAGCAGAATTTTTACCAAATCTCCAATGATTACTTTGGCTTTTTCATGCTTCGGTAATGGCATTCTCATCTCCAAAGTTCCGTAGCTATAAGCCAATCGAGTGGCTCGATGGTTGCCAAGTTCTTCTAAAATTGCCTCAAATTCTTGCCAGCTAACATCGTGGAATATTACTCTATGTCCCGGCGGCACACTTAATTGTTGTAATTGCAGTGTTACCATCACTTACCATTGAAATTTAAGGTTTAAGCTTGCAAAAGCCAGCATTAAACTATCGTAGCAAGGAATAATCCTGAACTGTCAAACTTTTGATTATATCTGCAAAAATAAGTGCTGTTACTTGAGCTATATTTCAGGGAAAACTATGTCTATAGCTTCTTTATTAGAACAAGATTGAGAAATAGTTATGGATTTAAATGGATTAATTTGGACTAAAAAATACTGGAGACGGGTTTAATATTTATCGTCTTGTACAAGTAGTTTGGATAACGGATAATTGGGACGATCCTCCAGAAAACCATAAAGTGTTTGATTGCACTATTAATTTCCCTCGATTTGGAAAAGCAATAAAATTGGAAAATATACACGCATTCCAAGAACGTTGGGGTAAAGAAAAATTAGCGTTTCAACAGCACGTCCGAAACATATTAAACATTCACTAACAAAGCCCTGCATATTGAAATGCAGGGCTTTGATTTGAGAGAAATTCAAAACAATTACTTGCCGTTACCGTTACCACCATTACCATTGCTAGCTAGCACACGTTCGGCGAGTTTTTCTGGTACCTCCTGCAAATGGTCGTATGCCCAGTGGAAGGAACCAACGCCTAAGGTGAGCGATGCCTACCTTGGGCGCCTACGCAACTATAAAATGTAGTTACGCTAAGATTTACAACACGAGAATACAACAGATTTATTATGAAAATTAAGGCGGTTATCTGGGAAGAAGATGGTGTTTGGTGTGCTTCTGTACCGGCTTTACCAGGATGTCATACTTGGGGAGAAAGCTACGAACACCTGTTAGAAATGCTTAAAGATGCAATCCAGGGTTGGCTTGAAGTTGCTAGCCAGCAGGAAGAACTTGAACCCGATAAACAGCTGATTGAACTATCCCTATGAAATCAGTTTCCGGCAAAGCCTTATGTAAAATCGTTGAACGGTATGGCTGGAACCTGAAACGGATTACTGGAAGTCACCATATTTATGCCAAGGAAGGTGTTATTCTCTCTATTCCTGTTCATGGTAATCGCGATTTACCGATTGGAACACTCAAAGGACTACTCAAGGATGCAGGCCTTACCGAAGAAGACATAAACTAACAACGATTGATTGGAAACTAGTTATTAGCCCGAAACTAAAAGTTTCGGGCTAGGGTTAATTTTAGATTAATCAAAAATCCAAAATCTAAAACTACTTGCCGTTACCGTTACCACCGTTGCCATTGCCAGCTAAGACACGTTCGGCGAGTTTTTCCGGAACTTCCTGCAAATGGTCGTATGCCCAGTGGAAGGAACCAACGCCTAAGGTGAGCGATCGCAACTCTACAATAAAATCTTGCATCTCTGCTTGTGGCAAGTATGCAACTACATTATCCCAGCCTTGCCAATCGTTTCTACCTTCATAGCCTAAAATTTGTCCCCGTCTACCACTCAGCAGTTGCAACACTTTGGAGGTAAATTCGCTTGGTGTGGTCACTTCTATCCGCAGAATCGGTTCTAATAAGGTGGGTTGTGCTTGGGGTATCCCCGTTTGCATTGCTAATCGGGCGGCTTGCTTAAAGGCTTGTTCGGAACTATCAACGTTGTGGTAAGAACCGTTGGTCAAAGTTACCGCCACATCCACCACAGGGAAGCCGAGAGGCCCGTGTGCCAGAAATTCCCGCACGCCCATTTCTACGCCGGGGATGTACTGTCTCGGAACTACGCCGCCAACGATGGTTTCATTAAAGTTAAATCCTTCGCCGCGTGGTAGAGGCTTGATTTCGAGGAAAACATCACCAAATTGACCGTGGCCACCGCTTTGGTGTTTGTACCGTCCATGAACTGAAGCCACTGTTTTGCGGATGGTTTCTTTGTAAGGCACTTGCGGTAAGTGGGTTGTCATCGGCAAGTTATATTTGCGGCGCAGTCTATCCAAGGCGACTTGTAAATGAATTTCGCCTTGGCCCCAGAGGATAACTTCGTGAGTGTCGCCGTGTTGTTCCCAAGCCAGCGAACAGTCTTCTTCTAATAGCTTAGTAATAGCACCGCTGAGCTTAACTTCATCGTTGCGCTTTTCGGGTGTAATGGCGAGGGCATACACAGGTTCCAACTGTTCAGCTTTGGGTAATTGCATTGCTGAAGGTTGTTCTGTGGAAATTGTATCTCCGGTCTTGATTCCTTCTAAACGGCTCAATGCAACTATTTCACCAGCAGCAGCTTCATTAACAAACTGCTGTTGTTGTCCCATAAGACGATAAATTCCACCTGTGCGAACACCATTGAGGACAAGACCATCGGTTAATTTGCCCCGCCAAACCCGCACGAGGGAGAGTTTGCCACCTTGGGGAGTGTAGTAAGTTTTGAGTATCTGGGCTATGGGTGTATTGCCTTTGAAGTTTTTTAAGCGGCGTTCTGCTGTGGTTTCTGGTTCGGGGGCTTCCCGTAACAAGGCTTCTATTAAAGGTCTAACACCATAATCTTGTTCTGCCACACCAAAGAAAACTGGGACTACTAAATCTGCCCCTAATTCCATTTTTAAATCTTTGAGAATTTCCTCTTGGGGTGGTTCGATATCTTCTAAAAGTTCTTCGAGTAAATGATCGTCAAAATTTGCTAGGGCTTCGAGCATTTCTGCCCGTGCTGTATGTTCTTCTTCTTTTAAGCTTTCGGGGAAGGGGATGGGGTCAGCGGGTGCGCCGGGATGATATTGATATGCTTGTTCGCTCACCATGTCGATAAAGCCGGTGAGTTGTTCCCCTTGCATGATGGGATATTGGTGGGCTACTAGGGGACGGCTGGAAACTGCTTTCAGGGCGTGTAATGTTTCAAGGACATGGATATTTGCCCGATCCATTTTGTTGACAAAGACTATGTGGGGAATTTCCCAATCGTCGAGGAATTTAAATAGAGGGGCGAGGGTGAGGACGCGATCGCGTATCGGTTCGCAAACTACAATTGCGGCATCGACTCCTATTAAAGCATTGTATGTTTCTTGGGCAAATTCTACACTTCCAGGACAATCAACAAAAGTGAAACGAGTACCGTTATACTCAGTGCTAGCAGCGCTGACTTCTACACTCATGTGGCGATCGCGCGACTCAGCAGCACTATCTCCCACTGTATTGCTGTCTTTAATACTTCCTTTGCGAGAAATCGCTCCTGTGACAAATAACAAACTTTCTAGTAAAGTAGTTTTTCCACTTAAATAAGGACCAACAATTGCAACATTCCGCGAACCCGATTTTACTTTTTCGTTCATAAAACCTCCCTTGCGGTAATTGATTCCCAACCGCATTACGCTATGTATATCAGGGATAAAAAATGGTTCTCTGGAGTCAAAATTACCCCTTCTTTAATTTGTTATTATCCTACCTTTAATCCAAAGTTAAAAAAATTGTAGCCTGTTGTAAGATTTATCTTAAGAAAAGTTAAGCAACACAAAGTTTAATACTCAATCAACAAGTTTTGTAAAAAACTTCAGCATTCACCAAACTTTTTGTGAAGTAAACGTAACTGAAAATTGTCCCGATTGAGAAAATCCATGAGATTATCACCCTATAAATATCCCATAGCAACTTTAGTCAGTTTGATATTAGTGGGTATCATCTTCCCCCCCTCTCCCCCTGCTTCCCCTGCTCCTCTTCCTTCAAAGCTGGCACAATCTAATAGTCGAACTGCTGTAGACTGGTTAAACCAAGGCTTACAAGCAATTCAGGCGGGAAAAGTCCAAGATGCGATCGCTGCTTTTAAACAAGCAAGTCAATTAGATCCGACATTAGCAGCAGCCCACTATAACTTAGGGCTAGCATTACGACAAACAGGACAATTACAACCCTCTGCGGATGCATTTTATCGAGCAACCCAAGCCGATCCTAAATTTGCTCCAGCTTTTGCTAATTTAGGCGGTGCGTTGTTAGAAGGCAATAATTTAGAGTTAGCTAACGATTACTTGCTACGTGCGTTAGAACTCGATCCCAAACTAGGATTTGCTCACTATAACTTAGGGTTGCTACGAGAACAAAAACGAGATTGCGATCGGGCGATCGCATCTTTTAAAAAAGCCATACAATATAGCAAAAATGCACCAGAACCTCCTTATCATATCGGGATGTGTTATCTGCAACAAGGCAAACTCGATCAAGCTAGAGATGCTTTTAATCAAGCGGTAAAAATTAATCCCAAATATCCAGAAGCTTATTATAATCTGGGTTCAATTTCGTTTAATCAACGCAAATTACAAGAAGCGTTAGAGGCTTTTAGAAAATCAGCCGAAGCTAACTCCAACTATCCCAACGCTTATTATGGCGCTGGGTTAGTTTTTATGCAGTTACAACAATATAGCGATGCTGTACAAGTATTGCAATTTGCCAGAGATTTATACAAGGCTCAGGGTAATTCTCAATGGGCAAAAAATGCCGAACAATTGTTGCAGCAAGCACAAAACTTAAATCGATGAATAGTGAGTAGTGAACATAAGAATTTATAATTCAGAATGGGCTACGCCCCGCTGCGCTAACAGAATGAAAACAGCCTTTACACGAGGGTTTGAGATTTTGGTTGTGTACTTCACTTTCCTTGAAATACGCTGTAATAATTCAGGGGTCAGAATAGTTAACTAATCACGAGAATATGTTGATGAGTCAATATACCAATCCTACTAGATTCCTTATAAATTCTGACTCTTGAATTATGAATTCTGCTGTAACTGATAAATTATCAACCTCCCTGAGGCATAAAAGTTTAATATTGCGTAACATAAAACTATTGGGTTGACTCGCTGGTGTTGTCTGAAGTTGTCCTGATAGGAATGAAACGTACATGCAAAAGCGCCTGAAGAGTCGATTTTTATTTTGCGATCGCTGGCTAGATCGCCACTCAATAGTTCGCAACATGGAAGCCTTCCAAGACTTAATTGTGATTGTCTTGTGTTTGGGTTTGTTCGCCGTCATGCTGATCCAATTGTGGGGTATAGGTATTGCCCTCACGCAGCCATTAGACTATAAACATGTGACTGCAAAAATACTATTCGTGTTGATTTTAGTCGAGTTATTTCGACTATTAATGGTCTACTTACAAGAACACAGTATTTCTGTGGGAGTAGCAGTTGAGGTAACAATTGTTTCTGTTCTCCGAGAAATAGTAGTTCACGGAGTATTAGAGATTTCTTCCTTTCAGACAGCTGCAATTTGCGGCTTATTGTTTATTCTGGGTGGGTTATTGGTAGTCTGTGCTAAAACGCCGCACATGGATTGTATGAGTGCTAACACTAAGTTGTGTCCTATTGTCTATAAAGGAGGTAGGGAACGACAAAAGGATCTGGAATTCCAGTATTCACGTCAATGTGATGAAAATCAACCTCTTGGATAAATTGCTATGAAACTAGGGAGTGGGGAGTGGGGAGTGGGGGATGAGGAAGATGGAAGAGAAATAACCAATGACAAATGAGAAATACGAATTAATATAAACTACCCTTATAACGTACTTCCGACGTATTCAAGTATACTCTTTTTGGGAGATGAATTGCTCTTTTAGGGTGAGTATAAAGTTAATTAGAAATCCTACAAAGAGGTTCAAACAATGGCTAAAAATACAGGTAATGGACAGTCTCAAGAACCAATTAGCAATTTGGAGTACGATTTTGTCACCGTATTGCATAACAAGGCTGAAGCTGTTAAAGCTTACGATACTTACATTAAAGATGCACAACAAGTTGGTTCCCAACCTTGTGTAGAGTTGTTCCAAAAATTGCGGCAATCTGATATTGAGCAAGCAAAAGAAATTCGCCACCACCTACAAGAAGTGATGCAACACGGTAAGATGTAACCAAATGTGTAGATGCAATAGACTTGTCTAAGGGGCTTAGTGGTCTATGTCATGAGTGATATTATGCCGCTATGGGGTAATGTTTGATAGTTGAAAGATGTAGTAGGGGTTCCCATTCAGATGCGGTACAACATTATATCGCCAGGTGTAGGGGCACGGCACTGCCGTGCCCCTACAGGTGTACCTCACGTTTGTCGGGAAACGCTATAGTAGCGATCGCCTCTAGCAAGCACTTGATGATGTTTAAAATATTATCGAGTGCAGTAATACAAATACGCAATTTGGGGGCACGATAAAAGTTAAAGTCGAGAGGAGTAGTAACACTCCCCTCGACTTTAGTTCTGGGAATCTCTTCGACTCATACCATTTCACGAAAAAATGATACAAATATAGCAAATTGAAGACACGCTAAACTACCAACTTTAGAACGGAATATCATCCGGATCTGGTTCTTCTTGTTTCACCGCTGGGTAGGTGGTTCGTTCGTAATTTGCAGGTTGGGGTACGGGTTCGTAATTTGTCGCTGGGGGAGTAACGTTAACGGGACTTGTCGCTGGGGTAGGTACTGGACGTTGTGACTCATAAGTGGGAATATTTGTCTCCGGCGGACGAGATGCTGATGGTTGTCGTGGAGATGTTTCGGTGAATGATGGAGTTACGGTTGCGGAGAAGGATGTAGTATTAAAACTACCTCCAACAGATTGAATTTGTTGTACTGTTAATTCAGCGCGTTTTTCTTTAAAACCTTCTTGACGCTCAACAGTAGTCATACCTAAACGTCCTACCAAGATAACGCGATCGCCTTGGTGATAGTTTTGCTGAATTTCTGTTGCTAAATTCCCCCAACCAACTACTTTTAGGGTAGCTGGCGGATCTTCTGGTTTCTGAGAATTGGGAAACTGTACCAGCATTTCCGTGACTCCCAGATTATCCGCTGTGTAGCGCAGTTGCGGCTCGTTAACAATTTCCGCCATTAAAACGCAGCTGTTCATTAAAATTACTCCTGACTGCAAAAAGTGCTGATTGAAATAGAGGGCGTTTTTCTATGTAGCGCCAATTAATATCTAAATATGTTTGAAGAAGAATACAGAATTCAGAATACAGAATTCAGAATCACTGTTCTTGAGGATTGGGATTCGCCACCTAGAAGCACCACAAAATTGAAAATTGGGGATGGTGTTTTACCATTGTATTCATCTACCAGAAGTTACAAATTCAATTCTGACTCCTGACTCCTGACTCCTGAATTCTGAATTCTGAATTCTTACTTTTTAGTCATTTCTAGCATAAAAGCCAAGCGATCGCTTTGAACAGCATTAAATATGCCGCTCGCCACTTCCGCCTGACTAGGATGAGCATTGAATTCTGCATTGAGTAGTATAATTGTACCATTAATTGCAGAAATATCAAAAATTCCAGAGCAAAAATTAAGTTGGGAGCGATTTTGACTAATAGTTCTGTTGGACACCACCGACTACTGGCTTAACTTCAGAAAATGGATCTGCACCGCCATTCCAGTTAAAATCACTAATTCGGATGCTGAAAGCACCGAATTCCAGTACCGGATTGTAACGCAAGGTGATGCCGTAGGTGCGGCGGCTGTATTCCACAATGTAGTCAGTGCTGGATTCTTTACCTGTATCTAAGTTAATTGATGTTTGAAATCCTAAGCGCAGAGGTCCGTAGATTTGCTGTGTAATTCCAGCACTTAAGACTTTGTTATCAACGGAGCGATCGAATAAAAAAGGCGATAATCCGTTATTTAAACCTTGAGAGTAAGTAATGTTAAAGGCGGTATAGTCTAAAAAGGGTCGAGAAAAATGACCAATCTGCCCTTGTAAACCAATCGTACCAGTTAGGGTGCTTTGGCTATCTCCATTGGTATAATAACTGCTGGTGCCTGTGAGTCCAGTAACCGCTTGCAAGTAAGGAACTACAGGGCTAGCTGTGTATCGTAATCCCTCACTGGCTGTGGGTGGTAATGGTTTTCCCTGCCAGAGTAAGAACCCAGTACTGAGGGCAGCACTGCCTTGTAGGCGGCCTAGTGAAATGCGATCGTTTTGCCGCCCCAGTTCTAGTAAATCTGGGCGATCGGTGTTGGCATCGATATACTGGGCACTTGCTTGATAGCTGAGGTTGATGCCACTTTTCCCTAGAGGAATCACAGGAGAAGTAATTAGACCACCAAAACTACTCTGGACGGTTTGAAAGCCAAGGGTACCGTTGTATAGACGATCGCGGTAATTATATTGCACATTCAAGAGATGAGGAAGGCGATCGCCTATTTTTTGGCGCAATGCGAAATTCGCCCGGAAACTGTCTTCCACATTGTTCAGGTCAAAACTGCTTAACTCTCCAGTACCTTGAAGTATAGTTCGTGGGCTTAAAACAGAATTTATCTTTGTTTTGACGCCAAACAGTGCGCCTAAGTTATCCGTTCCTTGCACAGCTTTCTGTACTAAGAACTGGGGCGTTATTGTCCAACGTGTCTGCTCTGTATCGATGACTTGAAAGCCACGCTCAACATAGAAACCACCCCGGTCTTCTCCATCATAGCCAGGAGAGACTATAAAGGGTGTAACGTCGCGCTCCCGGCGGTCAATTTTCTGCTCATCCACCGGAATTGGTAAGGAGATGCTTTGATCTAATACTAAACGCTGACTCTGTGTCCGGATGCGGTCTACCAAGGGTGATTCCCGCGTCAAAGTGACTTTATCTGCACGTAACTCTAGTTCTGGGGGTGAAAAAGGGTCATTGGTAATACGGACATCCCTTGCTTGCCAGCCTTGGGGATAGAAGTCAATCTGTTGGGCTTCAAATCTCACCCGCTTGACTGAACCGCCAGCTATGGGGGGCGCAATGTTGGTAGCTTGTGCTTCACCACCACCAACTGTGACATTAATTCCTCCAGGACTGCTGACTCCTGAAAGCGGCTGATTGGCTATAACGCGATCGCTTGGTGGACGTTTTGGTACTCCACCAGCTCTTATATCTGTGGATGAGAAGGCAAAATCTGTATCGGTTGAGGGTAAATAAATTTCTCCCCTACCATTTAACATTTCGCCGCTATCTTGAACAAAATTATAGGTAAAACGTTGTCCTCGCAGTACCTGGTCGCCCCGTGTGAGAGTTACATTACCTTCTCCCGCAGCAATCAAGTTATTTAAATTAACTTGCAAGCGATCGGCATCCACTACCGCTCCATCAAATCGGACAACTACATTACCAACAGCCGTAATAATCCGCTGTTGTTCGTCGTACTCTTGGCGATCTGAAGTCACTTCCACAATTCTGGGCGCAGCGGGTGGCGTTGTGGTAGCTGGCGCTTGTGGCTGATTGGTGGTGTCTACTTGTGGCGTAGGTGTTGGTGCTTGGCTTTGGGAATAAAATTCTACGGTGATGGGCGGCCCAGAGTTGCTTTGTGGGGTTGCGAGATTTGAATTGTATTAAATTTTGTACTGATTGAGAATTTGATGCAGAAGCAGGAGGGGGGACGCGGGGAGGGGGGACGCGGGGAGGACAGACTAGAGTTAGAGGTAGGAGAGTCTAATGAGGTTTGTTTTTCTTCATTACTAGAGTTGGGATTTGGCGATCGCTCTTGAAATTCTTGAGATAGTTCAAGCTGCGCGTCTTCCTGTCCCTGTACCTTTGTATCTTGTTTTTCGCCTAAATTAGAAATTTGAAATTGCTGGGTGGGATAACCAACTTCTAGAGATTGCCCCAGAAGTGCTGCACTTGGGGGGGCGGTGACAGAGGAAAATTCTGGGGGGAAAGTTTTTGGTGGATCGGGTACAGATGGAGTTTCGGCGAATAGCAACTTATGACGAGTTGATTCGCTCTCAGTTGGCGATCGCGGATCGCTTTTCGTGTCACCTGCGATCGCCAACTGAGCCAAATCATTGCGATCCTTGGATTTGTCTGTGTTTAAGTCTATCCCAGTCTTGACACCTGAAGCAGACTTTGTATCACTAACAGACGAGACGGGATTGGCAGCTTGTAAAGGTTCGAGGATAGGAGGCGGATCGGGCGGCAGAACTGGATGAAGCATATTTGGGCAAAACCGAGCTAACAAACAGCCAAATGACGAACAAAAGCATGAATATACATTTTGCCTTCTGACTGTCGCCTTCTGCTACTTTGAGCAGGAAACTTACTAACTTTAGCCTAGTAAGTTTCCGTGGCGTTGAGTATTTTCCGCCTTCCAAAGTTGTGGATGATTTATCGCTCTTTTACTCCAAGTCCCGACGGCCGGGGTTACGAGCTGGGTCGTTCGACAAAAATCCGAAGACGAAGATAGCTACAAAGAAGGCAACAACAATATAAACAGCGATTTTTAAAGTCACCATACAAATATCTCCAACGGGTATGACAAAGAGAGCTTTTCTTTCAGTATCTGCCATGCAGAAAAGGTAGCTACTTTATATTACCCACATCTCGTCCCTTTTTGAGACGACTTTCTGGGGATTGGGGACTGGGGACTGGGGACGCGGGTAAATGAGAGGCAAAGAAGATGATACAGAGGCGATTAATCGCGTCTCTACTCACTCCCAATGCCCAAGTTTATTGAGAATCGTGCATGTCTAACTTGATAGATGTCCCTAAAAAATAACTCAGAGACTAGCTATTCTCGTGACGTTAACTAACAGTATAAGTTTCCCAAAAAGTAGAGGTTACAGGGAACACTTCCCATACCCCAATCCCCAATCCCCAATCCCCAATCCCCTATTTCTCCTGAAGTGTTGCTAAATTCTTCCCGATTCGGTTTTTGATGACTCGTGCAGGTATGCCTACAGCAACGGAGAAAGGAGGAATATCTTTATTGACAACTGCTCCCGCACCAATCACACAGCCTTGACCGATGGTAACGCCATCTAATACTGTTACTCCGTGTCCTAGCCAACAGTCATCCTCAATTACAATTCCCTTGCGAGTCACACCTTGGTATTTTATCGGTTGTATTGGGTCGGCAAAATTATGATTATTGGCATATATCCCTGAGTGGGCAGCAATCATACAGTGTTTGCCAATTTTAATGTCTCCTGGACCTTCAATACACACGTTGGGAGCAATAAAGGTGTCTTCATCAATATGTATAGACGTATCTGACAAACACCCGATATCAACGTAACGTTCAATAGCGACTCTATTCCCTAGATGAATTCTATTATTTTTGTGTCCTCTAGCATCCAACCGCACACCTTGGAAAATATATACTCCACTGCCAATTTCAATACAAGAAGTACCGTTAAATTCAACACCATTTTGAATATAAACTTGGCTACCTATTTGGGCAAAAATAGTACGATATACCAAATTTCGCAACTTTGGTCCGAGAATGAGTGTAGGAATATCTCCTAACACAGTAGTTACTAAAAGTTCTTGGGCGCGTTGCAATTTTGAAGAATATTGGTCGTTATGCATGGTTACATATCTCTTCAATCAAGTGTTGTTGACAGTTTTGAAGCTTTTTTTGGGTTGTATCCTAATCTCCTGCCCATACCAGTATTCTCGGTATGTCTTAATACCTGATTTAGATTAGCGGTATTACTATATTTCCCAAGATTTTTTTTGGACAAACCAAAGTCTGGCTTTGACTATGTGAGCAATTTTTTAACTTTGATGTGGTATGAACACTCAATTGATATGGACAATTACCTTGGTAACTAGAAGCTTTTGCAGCAGTCAGCGAATTTTGGATTTTAGATTTACGATAGCGCAGCTAAGCCGAGTCTTCTCCCAAGGGGAGACGCCAAGGGCGATAGCGCCGGCGGCAAGCGAGTCATCTCCCAAGGGGAGACGCTTTAGCGCAACGAGCGTCACGAGCGTCTTTTGGATTGACCCCGCGCCACTTGCGGTACGGGACTTGGGGATGCAAGAATTTTAAATTTTGGATTTATTCCGCCCACAAGGGGGAGCCACTGCGGTGGACGGGAAACCCTGCATAAAGCAAGTGGCATCGGGGCATGAACCGAAATAATCTAAAATCTAAAATCTAAAATCTAAAATCTAAAATTGGCGCGGTCAAGTTACATCAAAGTTTTGTTTCTTTTCACTAGGCTGAATTAACAAAACAACATCAGTGCATTGCAGAGCCAAAGCTCAGACTATTAAATTGTCTGATGGGAATATTTGCAGGTTGAGATAGGCTACTGTTTTGGTTATTGGGCAAAAAATTTTTAAAGCTTGTTACACGATTACGCATAGAGTTGTTTACCTGAAGGTTACTTCTTCTCAGGCAGTTTTAGCGTGTTAAAACAACTCAGTCCCACAAGCTATTTGACAACAAAATACATTTAACTAGACTCTTTTAATGACCAGAGACAATCTCTGTCTAGCAAGATAATGTAATATTGTTGGATTTTGATGGGTACTTGTGCCCAAATAAAATCCAATTAAGGTGGATTATCTCCTACATCAGCCATCACATTGAAGTTAACCATCGGTGCAAACAAGTAAGCGCTTCCCCGACTGCTATGACGGCTTTCTTGCAACGAATTTCTAGAGTATGCTGCTCCAATCATGTTGCACACGGATGATTTATAGACCAACCAATTCATCATTGTAATTAGATGAACGGCTTTTAATTACAATTGTTTTTAACGATAACACATTTTATTTTTAGTGGCGCAATATTCTTAAATCAGTTGATTTTCCGGCTATTTACTGATAAAAATTAGGCAAATCAGCTAAGTTTTTTACGGGAATTAGGGAATGGGGAGTGGGGAGTGGGGAGATGAGGGAGATGAGGGAGATGAGGGAGATGGGGGAGATGGGGGAGGTAGGGGTACTAATGACTAATGACTAATGACTAATGACAGTTTGTCGGCTTTTTTGTTGATATTTATACCGTTACTTAATTCTAAAAAAATTTGCGGTTCGTGTTAAATTCAGATTGATATCTACTATACTTAATGACACCCTCTTTCTCTTGAAAACCAAAAAGCTAAAAATTATCTTCTTCCCTGTTACTTATATCTGAAAATTTGTAAATCACCCAAATGGGTGAGCCAAGCGGGTGATGCGTGCTTGGGATTGGTTGTTATAAATTTTATGGAAAGCTAAAACGTATCTGAGTTTCAGGGAAAAGTTGACAAAGCAATATGTAATGCTGAAATTGAGGTATCGCTTTTAACTCACACACTTGGTTCAAATTATGGCTTTAATTAAAGAAATTGTGGAAAAAGCTCTAGCTACCGGCTATCTGAGTATTGTAGCTGAAGACGAAGTGCGATCGCTCATTCAAAGTGATTATGATTCTGATGATCTAGATGCTTGGATCTTATTACAGCGATCGGTTGTAGCGGGTGATGTCAAGCAAGAATCGCGTCGCAAAAAAGTTTCTCCTTCTCCTAAAACTAAGGACGCTTCATCGGGTATTAAACATGCTTATCAAATGGCAGCGGAGATTGCTTATGCAGCAGCCATAGCTCTCACAATGTCCAAAAATACTAAGGATCAGCCTTCACTAGGTGCATAAAATAACACCTATTAAATTGTTTTTTTGTTGTAGTATCAATGTTTGATACTAGGTGGTTAGCGTAGGCGTATCCCGTCGTAGACATCGCTTTTTCTGCTTAACCCCTTGCTACAGTTTTCGTCAGCGAGAATTTTTAGCTAGACGAAACAATCTTATGGGTTCGCATAAACATAGGTTAACCTGAACCCACCCATTATAGTGACTCTATGTCAGCATCAAGATATTAAAAAATAATTAAAATTTTAACGGCTCATGGGATTGGCTATGGTAAATTTTCAGCCTCAGCTAAGACGCGAGAATTGATCCCCTGAATGAATACTAAAATAAATATAAAATATTTCTTGAAAACTAAGATTCTTTTAAATGATACACACCAGTCAATGATTAAATCTTAATATACCAAGTACATGGCTGAAAGTAAGACATAGAATAAAAAACACCTTGGTGTAAACTACAGCAACGAGGTTAAGAAAAATTCTCAATGCTTAACAAAGTCATCGCTTTTTCACAAACTAAACTATAGAGAATTGGCAACATTGGTAAAGAAAGTAAACAATAACCATAGCTAAACTTGGAGTTTTGCCAACCTATGCAGCCAATTCGCACATTTAACGTCTCCCCCTCACTACCGCAGCGACTCGAACCGCTGCGGCGGCTGGCATATAACTTGCACTGGGATTGGAACGTTGAGACTAAAGATTTATTTCGTCGCTTGGATTCCGACCTGTGGGAGTCTAGCCGCCATAACCCGGTGTTGATGCTGGGTACTATTTCTCAGGCTCGGCTTTTGGAAGTTGTCGAAGATGAAGGCTTCCTGGCGCAAATGGATCGAGCTAACCGTCAGTTAGAAGATTATTTGCAAGAGCGCACCTGGTATCAGAAACAACGCGAACATAAGCCAAAAGAATGCTACGCCTATTTTTCGGCGGAATTTGGACTTGTGGATTGTTTGCCCGTCTATTCTGGAGGCTTGGGCGTTCTGGCGGGAGATCACCTCAAATCTGCTAGTGACTTGGGGCTACCACTTGTAGGTGTAGGTTTACTCTACCAGCAAGGCTACTTTGCCCAGTATCTCAATGCTGATGGTTGGCAGCAGGAACGCTACCCCATCAACGATTTCTACAACATGCCTTTGCACCTAGAACGCAATCCAGATGGCTCAGAACTGCGAATTGCGGTCGATTATCCAGGACGCAAGGTGTACGCCAGAGTTTGGCGCGTACAGGTGGGAATGGTGCCTTTATATCTGCTAGACACCAACATTGAACCTAACAATCCCTACGACCACGACATCACAGACCAACTCTATGGTGGCGACATCGATATGCGTATCCACCAGGAAATTATGCTGGGGATCGGTGGCGTGCAAATGCTCAAGGCCTTGGGGTTGAACGTTACCGCCTACCACATGAATGAAGGTCACGCCGCCTTCTCTGCCCTAGAACGCATCCGGCTGCTGATTCAGGAAGAGGGATTGGATTATGCCGAAGCTAAACAGGTAGTGGCTTCCAGTAATATCTTCACCACTCACACCCCAGTACCAGCAGGGATTGACCTGTTTTCTCCTGATAAAGTTTTGTACTACCTGGGGTACTATGCAGAAATCTTTGGCTTGCCCAAAGAACAATTTTTAGGACTGGGGCGCGAAAATACAGGTGATTTATCTGCGCCTTTCAGTATGGCAGTACTGGCGCTGAAAATGGCAACATTTTCTAATGGCGTAGCACAACTACACGGCGTAGTGTCGCGGCAAATGTTCCAGGGCTTGTGGAAGAAAGTGCCAGTGGAAGAAGTGCCCATCGCCGCCATTACCAACGGTGTTCATGCTCGGAGTTGTGTTGCCAAATCAACTCAAGAGTTATACGATCGCTACCTGGGGCCAAATTGGTCGTCAGCACCAGTAGATAGCCCACTGTGGGAGCGGATGGACGCCATACCCGATGAGGAATTGTGGCGGAATCACGAACGCTGTCGCTTAGACATGATACTGTATGTGCGCGATCACATGGTGAAGCATTTACGCGATCGCGGCGCTTCGCCCTCAGAAATCGTCCAAGCCCAAGAAGTTTTAGACCCTTACGCTTTCACCATTGGCTTTGCTCGTCGCTTTGCCACCTACAAACGCGCTACTTTGTGGATGCGCGATGTAGAACGCATCAAGCGGATTTTATTAGCCAATAAAGACCGCAAGGTGCAATTTGTCATCGCTGGGAAAGCACATCCTAAAGATATTCCCGGTAAAGAACTCATCCGCGACATCAATCACTTTATCCGCGAACAGCATTTAGAAAAGCAGGTAGTGTTTGTTCCTAATTACGACATTCACATTTCCCGGTTGATGGTAGCAGGTTGTGATATTTGGTTAAACACAC
This sequence comes from Desmonostoc muscorum LEGE 12446, assembly GCF_015207005.2. Taxonomy (GTDB): domain Bacteria; phylum Cyanobacteriota; class Cyanobacteriia; order Cyanobacteriales; family Nostocaceae; genus Nostoc; species Nostoc muscorum. Next base: position 4,318,091 of record NZ_JADEXS020000001.1, on the reverse strand, counting down.
CGCGTCGTCCACGGGAAGCATCTGGTACCAGTGGCATGAAAGCGTCAATGAATGGATTGCCAAATTTAAGCGTACTAGATGGTTGGTGGGATGAAGCTGATTACGTCCGCACAGGCTGGGCAATTGGACATGGAGAAAATTACGACGATCCCAACTATCAAGATGAAGTAGAAGCAAACGCCCTCTACGATTTGCTAGATAAGGAAGTTGTACCGCTGTTTTATGAAGATCGGGATAGTGATGGCTTACCGCGGCCGTGGGTTGCCAAAATGAAGGATGCAATTCGCTTGAATTGTCCATTCTTTAATACAGCGCGGATGGTAGGAGAATATGCACAAAGGGCTTATTTTCCAGCTAGCGATCGCTATCATACCCTGACCGTTGATAACTATGCCCCAGCCAAAGAACTAGCCGCTTGGAAAGCAAAACTCAGCGAACACTGGTTCAACATCAGAATCAAAGATATTGACGTATCCACACCTGCGGATATTGAAGTTAACCAAACTGTAGCTGTCAAAGCTAAGGTTGATTTGGCAACTTTGAACAATGATGATGTGCAGGTGGAATTATATCAAGGTGCGATCGATGCCAATGGTGATATTGTCAACGCTATACCAGTGGTGATGGATTACCAAGGCGAAGATACCCAAGGATTGAGTACTTACACTGCTAACATTACCTACACCAACTCTGGTTTGCAAGGCTTGTCTTTGCGGGTATTACCGAAAAATCAACATCTGGCTAACCCTTATGAGCCAAGGTTGATTGCTTGGGCAGAATAAGACTACTGAATAATTTTTGAATACTCAAGATTAGGCGTTGCTGATTTCAATTTAGCAACGCCTTTTATAAGACAATTAGAAAAATGATTGTGACAGATTGATTCACACCAACCCAGACACCAATACTGCTCGGTTAAAGAATTTTTTGGTTGAGGCAAGCAGGGGGAGCAGGGGGAGAAATGGAGGCAGGGGAAGAGTTTTGCCTCCCACGCCAGCCTCCCCTGCTTATCCGAGCAGTATTGACCCAGACACACAAAGCGATTGACAACCCAAAATTAAAATGCGTCGAGACTCGATATTTTACAAACTATTTCAACAATCCCCGACTTTGCTATTTGAACTATTAACAAATCCTCCCACAAATGCAGAAGCTTATCGATTTGATTCAGTCGCTATCAAAGAACCGAAATTTGAAATCGATGGGGTATTTTTACCACCAGAAAATGCAAGTCCGGGTGTTGTGTATTTCTGTGAGGTACAATTTCAGAAGGATGAAAGGCTCTATGAAAGGGTATTTGCAGAATCATCTTTATATTTCTACCGCAATCGTGACAGATTTAACGATTGGCAGGTAGTGATAATTTACCCTTCACGCAGTATTGAACAAAGTGATATTTATCCCCATCGAAATCAACTCAATGGCGATCAAGTACATCGGGTTTATCTAAATGAATTGGGAGATATTCGCTCCCTACCTGTGTGGGTGGCATTGATGGTATTAACTACGGTAGACGATGAACTTGCACCCGTCGAGGCGAGATATTTACTTGAGCGTTCCTCTGTGGAACAGCCAGAAACTGCAAGTCGCGCCATAATTGAGTTAGTAACCACAATCTTAGTGTACAAATTTGAACAATTAAGCCGAGAGGAGGTAGAACAGATGTTAGGAATAACGCTTAAGGAAACGAGAGTTTATCGAGAAATTAAGGAAGAGGGACGAGAAGAAGGACGAGAAGAAGGACGAATTGAGGGAGAGCGATCGCTCATTTTCCGATTACTACAAAGACGGGTGGGAGAATTACCTCAAGATATCCGTGAATCTATTGAAACTCTCTCCTTAGAAAAATTAGAAAATCTGGGCGAAGCATTGCTTGATTTTACCAGCTTGGCTGATTTGCAAGTTTGGTTAGAAGCACTTTAAAGTTAGGACGAACGCCCATTTTAAGCTAAAATTCTTTGAGGAATAACAATGTAGCCAGTGGTGCGATCGCCAAGTACTAAATTACGTTGTTCTCCCCAATACCACCAGTATGCACCAACATAAGCGCAAACTAGGCCATCTAGTTTATCTTCAGTTGCTTTCAGGGCTGCGCCTGTGGTAGGAATTTCCAGAAAAAACGAATCGCACAGACGCACGGGAGGAGAAAGAGAAGGGAGGATATCAAGAAGATAATTTTGAAGTTTGATTAATTCCAAGCGGCGTTCGCTGAGGCGTCCTTTTTTGTATTTGAGGATGCGTTCTAAGTTGAAGAGATGAACAATTGCTGGGTGGGGAAAGACTTCTATTTGATATCTGCCAAGTTTTTGCGGTTCGATGGTGGGGGCGTGTATATAGCCACGAGATTCTAATTCTAAGCCAAAGTTGATAGTGCGATCGGCAAAGGGTAGATTTTTGTTAGCTGGGTAACATCCGGCGTGATATTTACCAAAGTATTTGTGGGTGAGTTTGTCGGGGAGGCGACTTCCAGTGTCATTAGGTATGAGGGTGGGTGCATCTACGGCGATGATGGCTGGTTCGTCTGGTTGTACCCTGTCATCAATCCATGTCAAGATATCTGCAATGGCTTCTTTGCGGTCTAAATCCAGTAATTGTAATTGTCCATCTATCCATTCTAAGCAGCATAGTCCGCTTGGTTGGGATTTCCAGCCTAAATCAATGCCAATAAATTTCATGAACATCACACGAATTTGTGATTATTTTCGCATTTCGCGGCAACGGTTCACCAAAACAGCACCCAGTTGCAAGTGCTGAGTATTCAAGAACAATTTAGGTAAACTAATATTTAATTGCCAAAAAATCATCGCAAATAATCTTATAATCTTAAAAACCTTGTCAAAATTCAGGAGCCAGAATGCTTGAAGAATGGAGAGAAATTATGATGAATCAAGATAAACATAATTAATTTTCGTGAGAGATAAAAATTCCCTGCATATTTAAAAATTAGGGGATATATAATTTTTAATTTTTACAAATTAAATAGGTTTGTCATATACTAATCATTCTAAAATAATTACAACTTCTAAATTCTGAATTATGACTGCTGTTTTCTTTGATTTCACAAGAATTTAATTAAAATTATTCCCATGCAAATTTTATTTTTACATCCCAACTTCCCTGCCCAATTTCGCAATCTCGCTATGTTTTTGGGTAAGGATAATAACTTCAAAGTTGTTTTTGGCACAAATCGTCGGGAAGGAGAAATATTTGGTGTTAATAAAGCCATTTATACTCCTTCTCGTGAACCTGCTCCCCAAACCCATCACTACGTTCGCAGTCTGGAAAATGCTGTACTCACTGGTCAAGCTGTTTATCGCATAGCAGAAAAATTAAAATCTGAGGGTTTTGTTCCAGATATAGTTTATGGTCATTCTGGTTGGGGACCGACTTTGTTTATGAAAGATGTGTTTCCCAAAGCAGAATTGTTATGTTATTTCGAGTGGTTTTACCATGCTCATGGTTCCGATGCAGATTTTGATCCCAACGAACCATTAAATGCTGATGATGTATGCCGAATTCGCGTCAAAAATACGCCGATTTTGACTGATTTATATAGCTGCGATCGCGGGCTTTCTCCTACCTATTGGCAGCGGCAACAGTTTCCTAAAGAATATCATGAGAAAATCACCGTATGTCATGATGGTGTTGATACGAAATTTTTTGTTCCCAAACCAGACGCAAAATTAGTTTTACCAAGAATAAATCTCGACCTTTCCCATGTGGAAGAGTTAGTAACTTATGTGGGGCGAGGAATGGAACCTTATAGAGGTTTTCCGCAGTTTATGGAAGCTGTAGCGCTAATTCAGCAACGGCGACCCAAATGCCATGTAGTAGTTGTGGGAGAAGATAGAGTTGCTTATGGTAAAAATCTCCCCGATGGCAAGACTTATAAACAATTAATGCTGGAAAAATTATCTTTAGATTTATCAAGGTTGCACTTTACAGACAGCCTGCCTTACCATGAATATCTTCAGGTATTACAAGCTTCTTCTGCTCATATTTATTTAACCCGTCCTTTTGTTTTATCCTGGTCAATGTTAGAGGCAATGTCAGTGGGATGTGTGCTGGTAACTTCCAGGACTGCGCCAGTGTTAGAGGTTGTACAAGATGGCGTTAATGGCCTACTGGTAGATTTCTTTTCTCCCCAAAATATTGCTAATCGGGTTGAAGAAGCGCTGAATAATCCTCAGGAAATGAATGCAATTCGTGCCAACGCGCGAGCAACAATTCTTAAGTATTATGATGTGGCGAAACTTTTACCACAGCATTTGCAATGGATGTTAGCTACTAAAAATTCTGATATTAAAAAGCGCCAAACTCCTAAAACTTCTAAAGGATTTGGCGGAAATTAGCTATTAGGTATGGAACATTCACAAATGACCAATGATAAATAACAAATGACTAAGAAAAGCGATATTTGAAATGCGAATTCTTCTTACTCTTGCTCACTTTTTTAAACCTAGCGATGAAGGTCGTCATGCTTCCCAACGCAAAGACCCCCAACCTCGTTTGCAAGCCTTAAGTCAAAGCCTTGCTGCTTTACACCAATTATTTGGTAAATCTCAAAGTATCATTAACATTGCTCAGCGATTAGCCTTTCCTGCTAATCAACCCCAATCTCACGAATTAGATATTGTTATTTGTACAACCCAAAATAATCATCTTTTAAATCAGCTTGCTGTACCATCCCATTTTTATAAGCATTATTCTAGCAACGCAGAACCTATGCTTTTAGGATTTGAATGTCAAGCTGTTCTCAAAAGTTGTCTTGGTCAATATGATTACTACTGCTTTCTAGAAGATGATTTAATCATTCATGATCCCTGGTTTTTTATAAAATTAAACTGGTTTACCCAACAAGCGGGTGACTCTAATTTACTCCAGCCAAATCGTTATGAAATCTCTCCTCATGGTTTGGTTAACAAAGCTTATATTGATGGAGATTTAGCTTTGCGAGTCACTGCTGCTTTTCAAAATGTGCAGGAGCAACAGCAACTCAAGGGTACAATTATGAATACACCAATTACTTTTGTCCGTGCCCTTAATCCCCATGCAGGCTGCTATTTTTTGAATGCAAACCAGATGGCTCAATGGGCTAATCAACCTTATTTTCTCGACCGAGATACTAGCTTTGTCGGGCCTCTGGAAAGTGCTGCTACTTTGGGAATTATGAAAACATTTCGAGTGTATAAAACTTCACCACAACAAGCAAGTTTTTTGGAAATTCAGCACTTTGGAACAGGATTTTTGGGGTTAATTGGAGGACAAGTAGGTTTGGCAGAAAGGTAATACCATTTTGGATTTTAGATTTTGGATTATGCAATACTTACTGCATAGTTTTTTCAGAGCAAATAAATGAAAAATCATGAATTTGAGAATGGTATGTTTGGTAAGTAGAGACAAGATTAATTTTGTCTCTACTTGCCAAACTCAATTCACAGCCGACAACTGGTAATTTGCGTTTTCTATCTGTTGTGCTTGTTGCTGTTGCTTTAATATTTCTAGTTGTGTTTCTAGTTCCGCCTTGACTTCATGACGGAAGCTGAAGAAGTGTTCACCAAAACCCAATGCCACGAGGTAATCATACAATAAATCCGGTTTTTGGAGAGCGATCGCCATTAATTGCCACCAAAAACGCCAACGAGTTGACCGAACAATACCCTGTCGCCAAACAATTACCGGAAATAATCGTAATTCATGCCATGTCAGAGGACGTTTACCTTTGGGACGCTTACCTTGCATCAAGTTAAAGTGGTAAAAGGTGCGCTTGAGATAAAGCATCGGCTCATACAAATTCCAAAAAGTCTCAATATACTCCCTAATAACTTCTTCTAATGGGCGGGTAGGTACAAAGTTCATCAACCCTTTTTGAGAACCCATAAAATCCATCGAGCCTTCTTTGAGGCGTCCTTCTTGCTTGAGACGATTCCACATCGCTGTATTTGGTAATGCTTGCAGCAAACCAAGATGAGCTTGGGGAATACCAGTCTCTTCTACAAATGTTTGAATGCGTTGTCCTGCTGCTTTTTTTTCACCATCAAAACCAATAATAAACCCAGACATAATTTGTAGTCCGGCTCGTGTAATTTTGTAGCAAGATTCTGATAGCGATTGGCGGGTATTTTGTTCTTTATTGGCTACCGCTAGACTTTCCACATCTGGCGTTTCAATGCCCATAAATACCATCCTAAAACCAGCTTGCACCATCAACTCAATCAACTCGTCGTCCTCCGCGAGATTTAAGGACGCTTCTGTGAGTAACATAAATGGATAGCTACGCTCTTGCATCCAAGGAATTAGCGATCGCAAAAACACTTTAGCACTGCGTTTATTGCCAATAAAATTGTCATCTACGACAAATACCAATCGCCGCCAGCCCATTTGATATAAGACTTCCATCTCAGCCAGCATTTGTTCTGGTGTTTTGGTGCGCGGCTTGCGACCAAATAAGGTGATAATGTCGCAAAATTCACACTGAAATGGACAGCCCCGCGAAAATTGCACGGTAATTGCTAAGTAAGCATCTAAATCTAGTAAGTCAAAGCGCGGTATGGGTGTTTGAGTGACATCAGGTTTTTCTGTAGCCCGGAAAACCCCAGAAGTTTCTCCCCGCGCTAATGCTTCTAAAAACAAGGGGACAGTACATTCTCCCTCATCCAAAATTAAATAATTAGCTCCTGCTTCTAAAACAAATTCTGGTACTGATGTTGCAAAAGGACCACCAACTGCAACTTTTTTACCTAACGTTACCCCTTTTTGAATTAACTCCCACAAATCTTTTTTCTGGATAATCATTGCAGAGATGATTACTAGCTCACACCAATCCCAGTCTTCATCTGTCTCTAGACGGACATTGCGATCGACTAGTCTAATTTCCCAATCACTTGGTAGCATTGCTGCTACTGTAATTAAGCCCAATGGCGGGTTTGTTGAACGTAACCCTGCCAAATCAAGGGTTTCCTGGTAAGACCAGAAAGAATTGGGCATTATGGGCCAGAGTAGTAAAGCTTTCATCAGCAGACTCCCCGGAGTAGAGAAATTAAGTCACAATTCCCAGGTTACTGCTACTTTCTCTAACAAAAACTTAAGTTTTGTCTAATTGTGTAAACGGAAGTAACTCGGCACTAAAGTAGAATTGACCCAAATCCTTAGCCCAAACCCAATCCATCAGGAAAAATCAGTAAAATACTTCATGCGCCGAAACTCAATATTTTACCAGACGCGATCCTTATATCCCCCGAATTGTATTCAAGGGATATAAGCAAAGAGCCGAATTTATTCGGCTAAAAAATTGTAAATCTGTTTTAGTAAGACTTTAAAAGAGATGTTGAAGAGTCAATTTCGGCTGTACATAAATCATTGTCAAAATTTACCAAACAAATGATTCAATATGGCAATAAAATTTGCCTTGCCTCCTTTATACTGGCTTTCAAGAGACCTGGCTGTTACAGTCCCTCTTTTTTGGTAAAAGGCGTCACAAAAATCAAGTAATTTAACTTACTTCCAGATGGCAAAAACACCAGTTATTATGACTCAATGCTGATCAGCATAAAAAAACCTGTATATTAGCACAGGAAATAATATAGAACATCCTAAACAGACATAGAGGAATAAAACATGCTGGAAATACTGGGTTCAGGTTTGGTGTCACTTTGGCTGGAAATGGCTGGGGTACACATCAAGCCTTCAGATGCAATAGAAGCATTGGCTTGGCAAAGCAGCCCTGGCTTAGTTCTTGCGCCCGATCCAAATCCAGCTGGGGCGACTACAGTGCAGGTATATCTGAAGGAGTTAGTGACATCAAAGATCGTAGGGCAAAATCTGGCTGAAAGTCAGGGAATTTGGATGCAGTCAGGGCCGATGCTGATGGCAAATCACCAAGGTACAACACCTCTACCAGCTGCCTCTTTAACTAAAATTGCTACTTCTTTGGTTGCTTTGAAAACTTGGGGACCAGACCACCAATTTGATACTTTGGTGAGTGTCACCGGCCCAATGGTAAATGGCGTTGTGCAAGGGGATTTGGTGATTACTGGTGGCGGCGATCCGATGTTTGTTTGGGAAGAAGCGATCGCCCTTGGTAATACTCTAAATCAAATGGGTATCAAGCAAGTAAAGGGAAATTTGGTAATTACTGGCAATTTCGCAATGAATTTCCAACGTCAGCCGATGCTAGCGGGTCTATTACTCAAGCAAACACTAAATTCTGCGACTTGGGGTCGCCCCGCTATTTACACGCACTCAATCATGCCCAAGGGAACACCCAAGCCGAAAGTCGTAATTGCGGGTGCTGTCAAATTTGAGGCACAACCAAACCCCCGACAAACTTTGTTAGTCCGTCATCGCTCGTTACCCCTGAAGCAACTGCTCAAGGAAATGAACGTTTACAGTAACAACGATATGGCAGAGATGCTAGCAGAGTCAGTGGGAGGAGCTGCTATTGTACAATCAACTGCTGCTTATCTTGCTAGGGTGCCGCAATCGGAAATTCAGTTAATCAATGGTTCTGGACTAGGGCCAGAAAATCGCATTTCCCCCAGGGCTGCTTGTTCCATGCTCATGGCTATTCAAGGGGAAGCTGCTGCTCATCAACTGAATCTAGCTGACTTGTTTCCCATGTCTGGATTCGATCGCCGGGGAACACTGCACGCCAGACACATCCCCTCTGCTACTGTAATTAAAACAGGGACTCTCCGCGATGTCAGCGCTTTAGCCGGAGTCATGCCCACCCGCGATCGCGGTTTGGTTTGGTTTGCTATTATCAACCGTGGTACAAATGTCTGGGGTTTACGTACTGGACAAGACCAACTTTTGCAACGTGTTGTCCAACAATTACAAGTACCTCAAACCGTTCCTACTGCCCTCACTCCCCACTCAGCAATCAACTCTTTACCCCAGCTAGGCGCAGCCAGTCGTAATGAAATCTTATTCAAAAGCTAGTTGCAGATTCCTAAATTCTGACTTCTGAATTCGGAATTCGGAATTCTGGGTAAAAACCGAACTTGTAAAGTGTAAATCCCCATAATAGCTTTTGGGGTAAATTTTCCATTAAGTTGATTAAAGGTAGCTTGCAAAATACCCTCATCCTAATGGTGGCTAGAGTAAGCCAAACCAAAAGCCAACGTCAAATTTGTAAAAATAATTGTAAATGGATTTGTCACGACTAAGTAACAATTGAGCTTATAAATTTAGGTTGCGATTATGCGATTTCCCAAATTACCCAGGTCTATGCGTCAATTCTCTACTCATGTATTAGCGATCGCGCTAGGAATTGTACTCACAATCAGTACATTACAGGTGTTGCCCTCCCAAGCCGAACCTGCGCCCGTTGCACCTGCTGTGGATACCTCAGAAATCATTGCCCAACGACAATCACCAGCAACTTCTGCCATCGGTAGCAGTAGCTTTGTCACAGCAGCAGTCAATCGTGTGGGCACAGCAGTTGTCCGTATTGATACTGAGCGCACAATTACTCGCCGCATCGATCCATTTCTTCAAGACCCCTTTTTCCGTCGTTTTTTCGGCGATGGTTTCCCCCAACAGATACCTTCTGAACAGCAGTTACGCGGTTTAGGCTCAGGTTTCATTATCGACAAGAGTGGATTAGTTTTGACTAATGCTCATGTGGTAGATAAAGCTGATAAGGTAACAGTCAGGCTTAAAGATGGCCGCACCTTTGAAGGCAAAGTCCAAGGGATTGATGAAGTCACAGATTTGGCAGTGGTGAAGATTAACGCTGGTAACGATTTACCAGTGGCGCCCTTGGGTTCTTCAAGTAATGTGCAGGTGGGAGATTGGGCGATCGCAGTTGGTAATCCTTTGGGATTTGATAACACAGTTACTTTAGGAATTGTCAGTACCCTCAAACGTTCCAGCGCCCAAGTCGGCATTAGTGACAAACGCCTAGACTTCATTCAAACAGACGCCGCCATTAACCCCGGTAACTCTGGCGGACCACTGTTAAATGGACGAGGTGAAGTAATTGGTATTAACACAGCCATTCGCCCTGACGCAATGGGTATTGGCTTTGCCATTCCCATCGATAAAGCCAAAGCGATCGCATCTGTGCTGCAACGTGAAGGTAAAGTTGTTCACCCATATTTAGGTGTGCAAATGCTAACCTTGACACCCGATCTTGCCCAGCAAAATAACACCGATCCCAACTCTCCCATTCAGATACCAGAAATTAATGGTGTTTTTGTCATGCAAGTTCTTCCCAATTCTCCAGCTGCATCTGCGGGTATCCGGCGCGGGGATGTAATTGTTCAAGTCGATGGTAAAGCAATTACCAGTGCTGAACAATTGCAGAATCTTGTGGAAGACAGTCGCCTTGGTCAAGTACTACAGGTAAAAGTGCAACGGGGTAATCAGACACAGCAAATTTCAGTACGCACAGGTGAATTGCAAAACGCTTCTTAATAGATTTACTAGCAAACATAAAAGTTGACAAAAATTCAACTAACGTAGGGGCGCACAGCTGTGCGCCCTTACAAATGTACAAATAATTAGGGTAGGGTAAAAATATTTGACACATCAATCATGACTTTTCAAACATCGTCTTATACCATTTCACTCAATTATTGATACAAATTACTTCCCCTGCCTCCCCTGCCTCCCCTGCTTCCCCTGCCTGCCATCTGTATCAGTCTTAAAGTGAAACGGTATTAGATACAGAACCAACTAAATTAACAAGGAATTCGATATGTCAGAGACGTTTAAAATTCTCAGCTTAGATGGTGGTGGCATCCGTGGAGTTATATCCGCAGTCATTCTCAAGGAGATAGAGACAACACTGAAAGAAAAAAAGAAGCAGAAATTACATCAATATTTCGACTTGATTGCTGGGACATCCACTGGCTCAATTCTGGCTGCGGCAATTGCCTGTGAGAAGGATGCTCAGAAACTGATTGATCTCTACCAGGAAGATGGAAAAAATATCTTCCTAGAGTCGGTACGTTCCCAGCGAAAATGGCGGTGGTTGAGTCAAATTCTGGGAGGTTATGTTTTATATCCCCACAAGGATGGAAATCAGGGGTTGGCTCAGGTCTTGAAAAGAAACTTGATTTATCAGGGTAAACCCGCGACACTTGCAGATATTAAGCAGACAAATCTCTTGATTCTTGCTTATGACGTTTTATCCCGAAACACAACGTGGTTTGCGAATGACGACCCAGAAGAATGGTACTATAAGAAGAATATTGAACTATGGGAAATATGCACCGCCTCAGCTTCAGCACCAACATTTTTCCCTCCTTACGAATTCGCCTACAACTCCGAGGAAGGTCTTCCCCACATTGATGGAGGGGTAGCGGCTAATAATCCAGAGTTAGCTGCGATCGCCCATGCTTTATCTATGCAAATAAGAGGCAAAGACAAAACCAATCCCAAGATAGACAAAATTGCTGTTCTATCCATTGGAACTGGTCGAACAACTCGTCCTTATGAATATAGCGACATCAAAAAATGGGGACTCCTGGATTGGGCAACAAACATACCAAATATTTTCCTAGACCCTTCTGCGGAAAATTCAAAATATATTTCTCGGCGCATATTTAATAGCATCGATAGTCAAAATTATCTGCGTTTGGATTTCGATCTAAACGAACGGTTTGAGGGAAAAAGACAACCAGGTAGACTGCGAAAACTGCTAAATAAGCCCTATAACAAGTACATTTTAGAAAAGGACAACTCTAATTATAAATACATCAGCGAAGAAATGGACGATCCCGAAAAATGTCAAGACCTGATAGAGGCAGCTGAATGCTATCTTGAGTACGGAAAAGTTACATTTAATAAAGACCCAAACATTAAAGTTCGGTCTGCAATTGAACAGTTTATAGAGTCTCATTAAGCATTAAGCTGTCGGCAAAAAAGCGAACCTTACCGAAGGTATCGCATTTTTCATTCAATGCTTTTATTTGCTGTCACGAGCTTACCACAGGGCAATCGCGCCCTTAACATTAGAATAGTAGTTTGGGTTGAGCGTATCCAAATCTGGAAGCGTGACAGTACACCATATTGGTTGTGTTTGTGGAATTGAGATTGCGACGTGCATCTGTGCGTTCACTCCATCAAAATCAAGCGCAGAGGATCTAAACGCACATACCAAGGAAAAGGTTGGTCTTTGATTGTCACCCATTTTTCTTTGAAGACTTCAGCTTGGAGATGGTAATCTTGAGAATTATTGCCAGCCGAATGTAATTTGAGAAACAACGTTATTCGATGAGGCGTTTCACTTGTTCGTACTACCCAACAGGGAAAAGTATTGTCCTGCGATGAGTCGTTGGTAAAAATGAACTGATGGGCACGAATGCCGACGTGGGATAATTGGCTATTGATTGGTTCAACGACTTGGAGAGTACAACCCCAATCAGTTGCTTCCACCTGTTGCGGCGACTGAAGAATAATCCGGGAAAAGTTTTTGCACCCGGTGATTTGGGCAATACCCACAGTGGTAGGACGCTCGAAAATATCGTATTTACTACCATGATGAACGGCTCTACCATGCTCCAATACTAATAGATTTGGGCAAAGCCGATAAGCTTCTTCTATATTGTGGGTGACAAATAAAGTCACGCCTTGGTAGTCAGCCAGAGTTTCTGTCATTTGCTGCTCTAATTGACTACGCAAATGGGTATCGAGTGCCGAAAAAGGTTCATCCAAAAGCAATGCTTCTGGTTTACTTGCCAATGCTCTTGCCAAGGCTACCCGTTGTTGTTGACCTCCTGAGAGTTGGTGTGGATAGCGATCGCCTAATCCCTGCAACTGCATATTTAATAATAGTTCTTCTACCTGTACTCTAATACTCCCAGCAGATAATCCTTTGGGCAAACCAAAAGCGATGTTTTGCGCCACACTCATGTGTGGGAACAGAGCGTAATTCTGCACTAAAAAACCAATGCGGCGATCGCAGCTAGGTACATTAATTCCTTTTTCCGAGTCAAACAACACTCTACCATTTAAAACTATCCGTCCTCTTGTCGGCGTTTCGATCCCCGCAAGACAGCGTAAAATCATACTTTTACCCGCCCCGGAACCCCCCAATAATCCCAGAGGTTCCTCATCAGTACTGAAACCAACTTTTAAATCAAAGCTAGGAAGTATTTTTTCAATGTCTACAAACAACCCACGGGACTCAAAAGCAGAGTCCAGCCCATAAAAAATTTCTCCCCCTGCTCCCCCTGCTCCCCCTGCTCCCCCTGCTCCCCCTGCTCCCCCTGCCCTCCTCTTCTCCCTCACTTCTTGCCAGAAGTTAACCCCAATAATTCCAGATAGAGAAATCACCATAATTGCGATCGCCCAAAACCAGGCTTCGTTCATCGCTCCCGCTTCCACAGCAAAATAAATTGCCATTGGGATTGTCTGCGTTTGTCCGGGAATGTTACCAGCTAGCATTAATGTCGCGCCGAATTCACCCAAAGCACGGGCAAAAGCGAGAGTCGTGGCAGCTAAAATCCCAGGTAGTGCTAGGGGTAAACTAATACGCCAAAAGATTGTCGCTTCTTTTGCACCAAGGGTTCTGGCTACTCGCAGCAGATTGCCGTCTATTTGTTCAAAGGCTCCCAGTGCAGTTTTATACATTAACGGGAAAGAAACAACTGTAGCTGCGATCGCTGCACCATACCAAGTAAAGACGATGGTGAAGTCAAAAGTCTGCATCAATTTCCCTACAGGGCCATTTTTACCAAAAAATAGCAACAACAAGAAACCGACTACTGTGGGCGGTAAAATTAGAGGAGCAATAAAGATACCCTCAATCAACGATTTACCTCTGCCACCATATCCCAGCATCCAGTAGGCAGCAGCAATGCCCAAGAAGAAAGTAATAAATGTGGCAAGTAATGAAGTTTTGAGTGATATCCAAAGAGGCGATAAATCCAATGGCATAGTTGCGTAGGCAAAATTAGCTCAACTAATCCCTAATTTACCAACTTTGGTTTCCAAAAGTTGGGAAAAGTTGGTAAATTACATGACAAACAATTAAGAAAATCCAAAAAATAGAATGTTCATATTGGAAAATATCTCAGGACAAAAATAAGTAAGTCGGTGCAATAAAACCAAACTGTGTGAAGAAAAGTAAATAAGGCTCAAACTCTTTCTCCCCCTGCCCCCTGCTCCCTGTCTTATCCCAATAATAATTATTTACGCCGATTTACTTATATTCTTCTTTTATGGGGTCTAAAGTGGAGTCTATGTTTTGAGTCTCCACAACCTAAATAAATATGACCTCACCTCAACCCCAAAAAATCGCAAAAGGACATTAGTTTATGGCGGCTATCTATGGCACATCTGGTAATGACAAGCTAAACGGTACTGAATCTGCTGACATTTCTATTTTTGGCTATGAAGGCAACGACGCTATTTATGGCAAAGGTGGAGGCGACATCATCGATGCTGGAGAGGGAGACGATTTGGTTTCCGGTGGCAACGGTAACGACACTATCCTGGGTCGCAAAGGCAATGATGTTCTCTACGGAGATGCTGGCAATGATGTTATTTTCGGTGAAGCAGGTGATGACTTTATATGGGGTGGAGCAGGCACTGATACTTTACTTGGAGGCACAGGCAATGATCGTTACGTCATTTCTGCATTGACAGGGGATACTGCTGACACCATTACTGAATTTAGTAACCAAGGCACTGACACAGTTTTATCTTATACTAGCTACACTCTTGGAGCTAACCTAGAAAATTTGACTTTACTCTATGCCAATACTGCTTACTATGGCGGCGGTAACAGCCTCAACAATACAATTACAGGAAATGATTTCTCAAACTATCTGAGTGGTTTTGGAGGAGATGATTACCTTGAGGGTAAGGGTGGGAACGATTACATCTACGGTGGTGATGGCCTTGACAACCTCATCGGTGGGGCTGGTAATGACTCACTTTATGGAGGGACAGGTGGTGATGTTCTCTTCGGTGACGAAATCGCGATTGATAGCGGCACCCCTGCAAATGACTACCTAAGTGGTGAAAGTGGTAACGATCTCCTCTACGGGGGACGTGGAAATGACACAATGATCGGTGGCACAGGCAATGATTTCCTCAATGGCTACGGTAGCACTAGTGGCGAAGTAGATAGATATACTGGCGGTACTGGGGCGGACACATTCAGCCTTGGTTACAACGGTTCTTATACCACCATTGACTATTCGGGCAGTGGATATGCCATCATCACAGACTTTAAGTGGTCGGAAGGGGACAAGATTAGAATTGGTGGTAGTATTAGTGATTACACTCTCCAAAAAACCTCGAATTTCAGCGGTAGCGCAGCGTTAGATACCCTGATCTACAGATATGGTAACCTAATTGCTGTTGTGCAAGATACTACGAACGTCTATGCCTCTTTAGACTTTATTGTCTAACTGAATTTGACTTTTCACGTCATGTGGAAAAACTAACGCGAAACCTAACCCCATAGTACCCTTCCCTAGTAGGGGAGATGTTTGGAGGCAGGTTTTCGATATGGGATTATGACTTACGCATTGACACGAAATACAAAATATGTATTTTGGGAAAAACCAGATATGTCGTAAGGGCACAGCAGTGCTGTGCCCTCCATCGCGCGGGTTTATGTCTCATCAAAGAATGATTAATCAAAGCCTGAAACGACCTATTTTTCTGAATACATACCATGAGTAATTTGTACAGTACGTAAGTCCTGGGGATGAAAAATTAGATCCCCGACTTCTGGTAAGAAATCGGGGATGTTGGCGATCGCTAATTTTTACAAATCGGATAGGATTACAACAGAGCTATTAATTTCTGAATTAATCCAGTTGAGTGCTGTAAGCGCTAAAACCATAAGCCAAAGTTTCTTTTAAACTACCTGACGGCTTGAGACTTTGATTGATGGCTTTAGCAAACGGTATCCGAATTCCTTTAATCGTTTCCGGTAAAATTGCATATTCTTGGGTTGGTTCAACAATATACTCTGGACATTTGGTTTTCATCCCAGCAGTTGCCAACATTTCCTGTATTTCAGCAGATGAATATTGCTTAAGATAAACTGGATTTCTCACAAATGGATTCAACTTTCTCACAAAATTGTGGATGATGTGAGAAGGACAAGATTTATTGTGAAAAGAGTGATTAAAAACAAAAATTCCACCAGGCTTGAGTACGCGAGATATATCAGCTAATAACTTTTTTAATTGTGCATCCGGTATATGCATAAATACACAATTAGAAATTACTAAATCTATGGAATTATCTGCTAAAGGTAATGTTTCAGCAGAATTGCAAATTATGTTAAACTCAGCTTCTGGGAAAAAATCGTACTCTTGTTTAACCTTGATTAATCGCCGCAATAAAGTTTCAGAAATATCAATACCGTAATATTTTTCACATCTCAAATTTTTCGCTTTAGAAAGATGTAAAGGTGCCCGACCATAACCGCAACCAATCTCCAGAATAGAATCAACAGATTTATTCAACGGAAATTTATTCCAAGTACCTCCAGGCGTACCAGTTAGCAGAGTGTAATCTTGTTTGATGGGTGATTGATCTGCGACTGTTTCAATTTTCTGGGAACCATAGTATGTTTTACCAATTTTATCCCAGGTTTTTTTGTGTTGAGTACTGTTCAACTGTTTGTAGTCGCCAGGAAAATAAATGCCGTCTCGTAATTCATAGTCATCGAGACTAAATTTTACATTTGCTAATTGAGTCATTAGGATTATTCCCCATAAATAATTAAATCTGTTTTCTGTTATACTCTTAACTCAGCATTAACCGCAAGCAATTTTTACTCAACTGCTTACCATAATAAAATTTGAGATTTTGCCGAGAGTCGGAGTTAGGGCTTCAGTTTTCCTCCCTCTACTCCCTACTCCCCACTCCCTACTCCCTTTTTCAACCCAGATTTGAGATTGTGTAGTCCTAGAGAGAAGCTACGCTATACATTAGTTGTTGGACTGGAAGAATCGGAGGCTAAGATGGTAGAAGGGTCACAACAAAAACGGGTAGTAGTTGTAGGTGCAGGTTGGGCAGGTTTAGGGGCAACCTACCATTTGGCAAAGCAAGGCTATGATGTGACACTTCTAGAAGCAGGTTCTTATCCCGGCGGACTGGTGGCAGGTTGGCAAACAGCCGCAGGAAAATCTGTAGAAGCCGGCATTCATGGCTTTTGGTATCCTTACAGAAATATTTTTTCCCTCATTAATGAATTAGGAATTAATCCTTTTACTAGTTGGACTCGTTCTTCCCAATATTCGCCTGCGGGGTTAGAAGTTGAATCACCAATTTTTCAAGACTTACCACGACTTCCCGCACCTTTAGGAACTTTTCTCTACACTCAGTTTAAACGGCTGCCACTAATTGACCGTCTTAGCGCCCTACCTTTACTTTATGCTGTTGTTGATTTTGATAATTCTGATGCAGCTTGGCGGCGCTATGATTTTGTCACTGCCCGTGAATTGTTCAAAGATTTTAATGTTTCTTTCCGGCTTTACCGCGAGGCTTTTGAACCAATGTTATTGGTGGGTTTATTTGCCCCTGGCGAACAATGTTCAGCCGCAGCAACTTTAGGAATGCTTTACTATTTTATTTTGGCTCATCAACCAGATTTTGATGTGGTTTGGTGTCGGGGAACTGTGGGAGAAAAAATATTTCGTCCTTGGGTAGAACGTATTGAAAAAGCTGGTGCGCGAGTATTACCTAAACGGCGGGTGACAGACTTAATTGTTGATAGTAATGATCGAGCAAAGAGCGTAGTTTGTGGTGATGAAGTTTTTGATGCTGATGCTGTGATTTTTGCGGTTGGAATCACAGGCATGAAGAAAATTGTTTCAACTAGTCCAAGTTTACAAAGTCGTGAAGAATTTCGGAATTTGAGCAATTTAGGAGCAATTGATGTTTTAGCAACGCGCTTATGGTTCGATCGCAAAATTGATATTCCTCGTCCTTCTAATGCCTGCTTCGGATTCGACGCAACTACAGGTTGGACATTTTTTGATTTGAATGCCCTACATGACGAATATCGCCATGAACCAGGAACGGTGATTGAAGCTGATTTTTATCACGCAAATCAATTTCTGAATTTGAGTGATGAGGAGATTTTACCAATAGTTCAGCGTTATTTAACAACTTGCGTGTCAGGATTTTGCAACGCAAAGCTAATTGATAGCAGTGTAATTCGCCTACCTCAGGCGGTAACTCACTTTGCACCTGGTAGTTACCGTCATATGTTACCAGCTTTGACTAGTTTTAAGAACGTGTTTATGAGTGGGGATTGGATTGTTAACCGTCATGGTTCTTGGTCTCAAGAAAAGGCTTACGTTACTGGTTTGGAGGCGGCGAATTTGGTAGTGTCTTATTTCGGAGAAGGTCAGCCATCTCAGATTTTACCTGTGGAAGAAGACGAAGCGCATATACAAGTGGCGCGATCGCTCAACCAAACAGTACGCGATTTTAGCAAATCTATCCTGCCTGAATTTTGGCTGCCTTAATTGGTAGGGATGCACAGCCGTGCATCCCTACTTCTTGCAAATATAGTGAATTATTAATTGTAATCTAAATTCGGTAAGCTAAAGAAAGTTATTGCGATAACATCCTTGTAATGTAAATCAAATCACATAAGCTTATGGAGCCAGACTCTTTACAAACTGAGGTGATTCTCACGCATCCGCGTGAGTCCCTCGGTAGAGTGCAACTTGATTGGACACCCCAACCTGGAAACTATCTCGATTTTGAAGGTAAAACCTACGCGGTTCTAGAACGCCGCCATCGATACCAACTTAAAGCAGGACGCTACCGTTTGCATAATATTGCCATTTACGTCCAGTCTGCAAAACGACCATCTGAGAAAAGTTTGGTAGAAGGACGTTGGGTAATCGGTGATGCTACCTGCTGCTACAATGCTCATTCAGAAATCATTCGCTGTGCAGTCAACCCAGATGGCCCTTGTGAATCTTGCCGCTTTTATGAGTGCTGAGTTAGGAGTTAGGAGTTAGGAGTTAGGAGTTAGGAGTTAGGAGCCAGAAGTTATTATTCTCCCTCTGCTCCCCATCTCCCCATCTCCCTCATCCCCCTCATCTCCCTCATCTCCCTCAACTCCCCATACCAAACACTTCCCCCACCGTTAACCGACTACCATTAACAAAATCCCATCCGGACTGGGGACGTTTACCAGCTAGCTGAACTTCTCGCAACACCAACAAACCTTCCCCAGTTTGGACAATTGCCCCAATTCCTTTAGCAATACTCACTACAACTCCCGGTCTGTCTGATCTATTTGACAAATCAGGTAACTTGTGCAGTAATTCTGGTGGTAGATTGCGATCGCCTTCTGTGCCAAGGGGAGCAGAAGCGGTGATTTTTAGCTCTTTGTCACGAAAGGTAGCTGTGCAGTTAGGGTAAAAGCCTCTAATTTGATTGTGTAATTGGATGGCGCTTTTTGACCAATCCAAACCATAATCTTGTTTTTGAATCAGAGGTGCATAAGTAGCTTCTAAATTATCTTGGGGTATTGGTTGAATTTCTTTAGTTTCCAACTTCAACAGAGTTTCCACCAACAAATCCCCACCAATTGTAGCCAGTCTTTCGGCTACATCTTGGGCATTATCCAGTAATCCAATGGGTGTAGTGGCAATTTGTAGCATTGCCCCGG
This sequence comes from Desmonostoc muscorum LEGE 12446, assembly GCF_015207005.2. Taxonomy (GTDB): domain Bacteria; phylum Cyanobacteriota; class Cyanobacteriia; order Cyanobacteriales; family Nostocaceae; genus Nostoc; species Nostoc muscorum. Next base: position 4,298,479 of record NZ_JADEXS020000001.1, on the reverse strand, counting down.
TATCCATCCCTGCATCCATTAACATGGTGGTGATCCCGGTTTCTTGTTCACCGTTATACAAACACCACTGAATCGGCGCTGCACCCCGATATTTGGGTAAAATCGAGCCATGTACATTAATGCAGCCCAATTTTGGCATATTGAGGATTTTTGAGGACAAAATCTGTCCATAGGCAACAACCACAAACACATCTGCGTCTGATTGTTTGAGTAGATTCAAAGTTTCGGTGTCTTTTTTCACCCGTTCTGGTTGCCATACTGGCAAATTGTGAGCTGTGGCGATCGCTTTTACTGGTGTTGGAGTAAGTTTATTTCCACGCTCTCGACGTTTATCTGGTTGGGTGACTACCGCCAACACCTCAAATTTGGAATTATTTAATAACTTTTCTAAAGTTGGGACAGCAAACTGGGGAGTACCAAAAAATACGATTTTCATTAGTCATTAATCATTTAGTCACTAGTCACTAGTTAATCGTAAGTGCGCCCCTGATAACTGACAACTTTTAAGTTAGATATTTATAGTTTGGTTGTTTGATGGTACAATATTCTCGTATTTGCTGAAACTATAGGCTGCGTGATTAACTTAACTATATAAGTTACCCAAGATAAAAGTTCGTATCAACTGCATCTGGCTCTAGTTACCCTAAACAGGTTCTGTGTGCTTACGAGTCTCTAGATCATCTACCCACATGTTGCTGTTTTGCTGATGATTTTCCCGAAACTTAGCACTCAGCGCAGTTGCTTTTGTAAAATAGCGTTGCGTTCCAAGTGTTTCTGTAGTTTAGATTGCAATTTCTAACTTAGGGTTGCTGGCAGCAATATTTTCTGAGTATTATGTATTATGTGTCCGCTTTCCCAGCTTTTCACGTAACGCCTCACGTTTACCATTTTCGGGGTTTGCACTCTTATAGTGTGTAAACTGCTTTAATTGATGCGTGTTAGCCATAGTTAGCACCATTTTAACCATAGCAGTTTGCTTGCTCTTAGTTTGCACTATACATTAGGTATAACTATAAGCCAAATACCCCTTGACAATGGGTTATTATGGTGTGTTTGAGTCTACCTACACCGAAATTAGATATCTGTAGTAACTACTGAGTTATCAGCACAGTTACTATACTCGCATATTCTCGTAAAAAAATATTCAGTACCGCAAAAGTAAAAGGTGTAAATAATGATGCATATTTTTTGTAAAGCTCCGCAAATGAAGAAATTATTTAGTAAAAGCTTTTAGTTTCTTGTTATACATATAATTATCGCCTGCTCCATTGCTGCATAGGTATTGCTCCTCACATAAGCAACCGCCCCTCTAGAGAGTCTACAAATGCTTAAACCCCTTTTGCTGTCAGGATGGTTCCGCGCGCAACCATTTCTCAATTACGTTGTCGTTGTGATATTGATCGCACCCTTATTAGGGGCATCCGGTCACTCGGATTCAGTAAAATCCGAAGTAGTTAAACAAACTTCTATTACTGAAGAGTCTGACCCTGTGTCAAAGGAAATAGCTTTAGTTGGGGAACCTGAAATAGTTGAAACATTAACAGTAGATCAAATCAACTCATTGAAAGAAGAATTTGACTCTGTACCAACACAAAGCAGCGCTATTCAGGAACCGCAAGTATTACCAGAGGATAAATTTGAGTCTTTAGATCAAGCAGATAGTTCTCTCTCAAGCAGCGATTTAAACGTTCCCGATCCTTTAGCAGCAGTTGAACTTGCACCATTAACAGATGTTCCTGTTAGTCAACTTAATTTAGTGCAAAAACTCAAAGCTGCTAATATCAAATCTTTGAAAGAAGAAAAAAATTCTTTCTCTAGAGAAAAACCTTTTACTGAATCATTGGCGGCGGCTCAAATAGCACCAGTTCTAGGAGAATCACAACCAAGCATAACAACGGAAATACCTACTACTGAACCAATCGATGAATCCCAAGCAGAACAAATAGATCCCATCGGCAGTCCTCATCCTATTCCTTGGAAATGGATCACAGCAACTCAAGAGGCTATTGGTTCTAACGGTGGTTCCGGAGTGCGCCACTACCGCAGCGTACCTGTGGTTTCTCCAGATGGCAAGTATGCTGTTTATAGCAGGGTGCAACTAGAGGTAAAACCCCAAATGTACAACAGCCGTGTCACCAGTGTTCTGTTTGTACAAGATATGCAAACTAAGAAATTGTGGGTGATGGCTTCAACTACTCCTGTTAGCGATCCCCTATTAAAAACCAAAGCTGTGAAGGCGGCGTCATCAGAAGAAACTGATACCAGCGGTCAGATTGGGGTGTTAGTTCCTGTTAGTTGGTCAGAAAAAGGCGATCGCTTTTTGGCACGCAAGTTTGAAGGCATATTTAACACAGGTGATTCTACAGATAGTGCGGTGATTTGGGATCGGCAAAACAATCACGCTAATATTGTTGCTCCTGCTAATCAAGAAAATGAGGATGAGAAGATTGCAGTATTGTTAGGTTGGAGTAAAAGTCAACCCGATCACGTGCTATTTCGTGCAGGGGAACTAGGCGAGGAAAACTGGCCTTTGGTGAAAGTTGCTAATGATGGCAACACCGTCACTACAACAGACGACGATCAGCCTATTACTTTTGGTAAACAGGTTACAGAAATTTGGGCAGGTCCACAGGTTGCTTATCGATAAGTTGATAGAAAATCTTACTTATAACTCCCGTTGTCGCTTGTGATAGCAACGGGAATTTTTTATTTACCCAATTGAGCCGAAAAACCAGTATATTTAGTGAATTTCAGCCCAGATGGGGAATTCTCGCTAGCGCTAGTGAAGATGGTACGATTCGACTGTGGCGAGCTAACTATTTGAGATGGTTGGAAATTTGTTGCGATCGCCTGCGTTATAAATTCGGATGCGGGTGGAAACATCCACCCATAAACTCTACTTTCTTTCTGGATGTGCTGCATCCTCTGGTGAAGGAATACCCATCTGGTTAATTACTGCAATCATCTGATACAAACGCCCCAAATCCCGTTGATTGAAGTAAAAAATTAAGCGGGGTAGTCCAACAGTTTCATCTTGGGCTTCTTGGGGTAACGCCTGACTTTTTTCAATCTTTCCTTGAATAATAATGTCGCTGAAATCAGCATTGAGTTGCTCAACTTGAGCATCTGATAAATCTGTCTTCAGACGGATGACTAATTGATCCCCTACATAGCGGCTAGAATGATAAACCTGGTAAAAACGGGTAATGGCATCGCAAGCTACATCCAAGTTATCTGTCACCGTGTAAAGGCTGGGGTCATCAGGACTGACAAGACCTTTATGGACTAATTGCTTATCAATATATTCGCTCCAAGAGCGCCAATAATCACCGCCAGGGTGGTCAATTAAAACTAAAGGTACTGGGCCAAATTTACCAGTTTGGCTTAATGTCATACATTCAAAAGCTTCATCTTGGGTGCCAAAGCCGCCAGGAAACAAGGCCACAGCATCACTTTCTTTGAGGAGAAACAGCTTGCGGGTGAAGAAATATTTGAAGTGAATTAGCTTGGGATCGCCATCTATAAAGGGGTTGGCTTCCTGCTCAAAGGGTAACTGAATGTTTAACCCAAAAGAATTTTCTCGCCCTGCACCTTCGTGACCCGCCTGCATGATTCCACCGCCGCCGCCGGTCATCACCATAAATCCCAATTTAGTCACAGCGCGAGCAAACTCCAGCGCCATTTGGTATTCTGGTGTATCTGGCGCAAGGCGAGCAGAACCAAAAATGGTGACTTTGCGGACGTGTCGGTAATCATAAAACAGCTGGAAACCGCGCTCCATATCTGCTAGCGCAGCCGACAAGATTTTCCAATCGAGACGCTCAATTTCGCTATCAGCGAGGCGAACAATAGTAGCAAGTGCTTGCTGAATAAGTTGCCGATTTTTTAATGTCGGTAGACGAACGATCAATTCAGCGATATCCGCCTGTAAAGACTCTAATGTGTCAAACGACGCAGATGAAGTCATGAGAACTGCCGGAACAATGGCACTATATTTTACGTGAATGGCTTACACTCTAGCAAGCGGGATATACCCCTCTGATGTGCAGTTAGCATTCTGAGAGCCGGCTTTGAGGTAGTATTGGTCATTGCTCAAGCTGAGATAGTCATCTTTTGAGATTGGAAGTAGAAAAATCGTGTTCGGAACTTGGCAGTTCGTCTTCAGAACTTGGCAGTTCGTGTTCAGAACTCGGCGATTCGTGTTCGGAACTCGGCAGTTCGTGTTCGGAACTCGGCGATTCGTGTTCGGAACTCGGCGATTCGTGTTCGGAACTCGGCGATTCGTGTTCGGAACTCGGCGGTTCGTGTTCGGAACTCCATTGTTCGTGTTCGGAACTCGAACAATGGAGTTCAAATTTTCTCAATTACAGTTATGTAGCAATACAGTTCAGATAAAACCAAAACACTTGTAGAGACGGCGATTTATCGCGTCTCGAAAACCCAAAATTTTTGCCAGTAGGCCTTAACTGAACCGTATTGAGTTATGTAGGAGTTCTCAATTGAGTCAAATACGCCGATTTGTAGAGGCGCACAGCTGTGTGCCCCTACAGCGTGTTGCATCCAAACGAGAATCGCAATAAATTATTCTCTCCAGCTCCTTTGCTTCCACCTCTTCTTAACTCAAGCCCAACTCTTGTTTTAAGGCTTCAGGTACATTCCTCGCTCTATCCAGCCCTCTCACATACTCCCAATTTGTACTTTTATCCCAGCTGATATCTCCAAAAACTTCATCGCTGAGGTATGCGTCACTAATGTATGCACCCTTGAGGTTTGCGCCGCTGAGGTTTGCATTGCTGAGGTTTGCATTGCTGAGGTTTGCAGGGCTAAGATTTGCGCCGCTGAGATTTGCGTTAGTGAGGTCTACACTGCTGAGATTTACGCTCCAGAGGTCTGCGAAATTGAGGTATGCGCCTCTGAGATTTGCACCGCTGAGGTATGCGCCACTAAGGTTTGCACCGTTGAGGTATGCGCCACTAAGGTTTGCACCGCTAAGGTCTGTGCAGGTAAGATCACTGCCGCTGAGGTCTGCACGAATGAGGTTTGCGCTCCTGAGAAATTGCCCAACTACATTATTAAAAGTTCTAAGCTGAAAACAATCGCTGTAATTGATGATACGAAGAAGTTGAATAGTGTTAGAAGTTCCTTCTGGTTGGCCAGACGGATAGAAGATAATTTCTTGCCTGAGATCATCTCGCTCTTGAGCATAACGGTGCAACTCCAAAAGCAAAATCATCACATTCAACCCTGCATAAATATCTACCTGACGCTGACCTAGCCCTTGAATTCCATAGTTTTGCAACTGTCGTAACTTTTGCTGGGGCAAAGTCTCTTCGGCAGAGTCAATAAATTTCCCCTTACACCAGTTAGTGTAAAACTTTTCTAAGCGTTTAAATAACTCCTCCCAAGGGAAATCTTGATTTTTAGTCAGCAACCCCATCAAGTATTCCACAATTTCTGGTGTGAGTTTGCCAAAACCCAGTAAATCATAAATTTGCCAATTCATTTGGGCTTCAGAAATAACTAGTTGTTTTCCGTCTTCTGCTTCGTAATATTGTGTCCAAGCTTCCAGGCATCCTTTCAAGCGTTCCGCAAAGAGAAATTCGCCAAAACTCTTATGAAAAAACTCAACTCCACCCTCTTGTTTATCAGCACGACGAATGTAAAAAGCAGCTAAAGCTGTTTTGAGAGCTTCGTCACTCAGTTTTTTTCTAGCTTCATCAATTAAGGCTTTTGCTTTTTCATCATGTTGTAAACGTGCCTCTAACATTGACATGGAAGCAAATTCGCCTCCCGACTGCACAACACAAACAGCAGCTTCTCTGAGAATACGTTCTAAATCTTCGGGTTTGTGTTGGGTTAACTCAGTATTTAAATTAGTTCCATCCGGGTCGGAACGCTGTTCTCTCAGTACCCAGTTTAAAGCCTCCTGGTAAATTACAATTTTGGCTGTGCGTTGACTTGTTTCCTCTAATTTATCGATTCCCAATTTTCCATCACGATACATTGCCGCTAACAAATAAAGTAACAGCGGCTCTTGGGCTAACTTTTTCACCTCAGATGGACATTTATTACTTTGTAAGAACTGCCCAAAGGCTGTGATTTTTCCTTTGTTAGCTGGTAATTCTTTCCACTTATCTAACCATTGTTGTTGGATTTGTCCATCCATTTCGATAATTTCCACCCGCTCTAAATTACGAGGCAAGTTAGGAATACCTTGTAAAGACATTGACCTACCAGTAATTAATACCCGATGTCCCATGTCAGGGTAACTTTTACACTCTTTCTGAAATTCAGATACTTGTTTGATAAATGCTTCTAGGTTGACGTTGGTTCTAGCCTCAATATGCAATTCATCAAAACCATCAAGGATAAATAAGAAGCGGGTTTTTTTATTTGTTAACCAGTTTTGATCATTTTTAATAAAACTTAATTTTAGTTCTGCTTCTAAAGTTTTTTCTAAACGCCATTCATCAAAGGAGTTTATATCTCGTAACCTAATCAAAATTGGTGTCCAAATAGGATGTAAATTCTGCCGTACCCAATCAGAGAATATTCTACAGAAGACGCTTTTCCCTCTTCCTGGACCTCCTTGAACAAACATCACTTTTTCTAGGTTATTTGGATTTAGGAGAATTTCTCTAGCCCATGTTTCTAAATCTTTTTCATCATTTTTATCTACAAGTTTGACTTTTAAAGGTACGTAAATATCTTTAAATGAGAAATTCTCGGAAAAAACTTTCTCTAAAGGCTTCTTAGCAATATCATTTTTGAGATATTGATCAATGCTAGAGAATAGTTGATGTTCTTTCTGCCAGTCTCCAAAGGAAGGTTGAATTATATTTTTGATGGCATCGTTTGACTCTATCCAGGCTTTAATTATGTAGCGTTGAGTATTACAAGCTACTCGTTGAGTCACAATCTTAGCAGCGCGATCGCCGATATTTGCTGCTGCTAGTCGTGCTAATAATACTTGATTAAATGCTGTGGCTAATTCTGATTCGTGGAAACAGGCTATAGCATTGCTTGCACTGTCATAATCTAATTCAAGATCGTTGAGTTTTTTTAGTTGTTTGGTTAGTGCTTGATTAATACTTGGTTCACCATTCGATTTAATAGATGCATATAAGGAGAAAATTTCTTTGGCGCTTTCTAAATAAGCTACTTGACTAACTATAAATACACAGTCTACTAAAGAAGGATCTTGCTTAGTTATGTCGCGGGAAAACTTCAGCAAGGCAATTCCCAGCGGCACGAACGGCAAACCCGCACCCACTAACTGTGCTGAGGGTGAACACAACACGTCTAGCAGTGAAGATGAGTTTTGTAATAGAGGTTTTAACAGTTCTATGCTGGCACCTTGTTCTTGAAGAGTTTTTGCGGCTTCTAAAACTGCCTTGCCAGTCTCAACTGTGTTGCTTACAGCGTCTCCCACTGAGAAAGATGTCCTAAACTGCTCCCAGATTTCTGATAAGCGCTTTTTCATTCGCTTGGATTCGTATAATTACTACTATTTAGAGTCTAGTGTAAACTTTACGGTTAATGGGGTGTATTAAGAATGACGAACCGCCCAGGGAAGAGAGGACACGGAGGAAGAGAAATGGCGATCGCATTATCCTATTAATTTAGATGTTTGCTGTTTCTAAGTTCATCATTCAAGTTCCAAACTCGAAAGTTGGTGTTCTGAACCAAAGCACTTGTGTTCTGAACCAAAGTACTTGCGTTCTGAACTGGAAAATTTTTCTACGAGAATAACCAACTACAAAGGACGCAAAGACTAAAAATGTCCCCGCGTCCCCGCATCCCCTCACCTCAGCCCCAATTCTTCCTTCAACCCCTCCGGCATATTAACTGCTGTCTCTAGTCCCCGCACACTTTCCCACTGCTGCTTTTTACCCCAGGTCATTTGTTCCATATTGGCGTCGCTGAGGTCGGCACCGGAGAGAATGGCGCTGCTGAGATTACTGTGGCTGAGATTTGCACCATTGAGGATCGCACCACTGAGGTTACTGCCGCTGAGGTTAGCGCTATTTAAGTTGGCATAGCTGAGGTCTGTGCCGAAAAGTATGGCGTCGCTGAGGTCTGCACCACTGAGGTCGGCGTCGTTGAGAATTACGCCGCTGAGGTCGGCTTCGTTGAGAGTCACTCGACTCAAATCTACGCCGCTGAGGTCAGCGCCTAAAAACATCGCACCGTTAAGTCTGGCATCGTTCAGCTTGGCGCCATTAAGTTTGGCGTAACTGAGGTCGGCGGCGATGAGGATGGCGCTGTTGAGGTTGGTACTGAAAAGTATTGTGTCACTGAGGTTTGTACCGTTGAGGATGGCGTGACTCAAATCAGCACCGCTGAGGTCGCCACGGCAAAGGTCGGCATGACTAAAGTTGGTGTTGCTGAGGTTGGCGTCACTCAAATTGGCACCGAAAAGGATGGCGTTGCTGAGGTCAGCACGGTTTAGGTTGGTGCTGCTGAGGTCGGCGCGGTTGAGGTCAGCACGGTTGAGGATGGCGCGACTGAGGTCGGCACTGCTAAGGTCGGCGCGGCTGAGGTTGGCACCGCTGAGATTGGCACCGCTGAGGTTGGCACCGCTGAGGTTGGCGCTGCTGAGGTCGGCGCGGGTGAGGTTGGCACCGCTGAGGTTGGCACCGCTGAGGTTGGCATCACCAAGGTTAGCGGCGCTAAGGTTGACACCGCTGAAGTTGACTCCTGTTAAGTTGGCATCGCCAAGGTAAGCACCGCTGAGGTTGGCGTCGCTAAAGTCTACCCCAGTCAGGTTAGCGTCGCCGAGGTAAGCACCGGTAAAGTTGCCGCCTTTGAGAAATTGCCCGATTATACTGCTAAAGTTGCCAATTTCTAGGGCATCGCTATAGTTAACAATCCGCAGTAGTTGGGATGTGAAAAAATTGTCTGTGTCTGGTTTGGCAGATGGATAGAAGGTGATTTTTTGTTTGAGTTGATCTTGTCCTTGGGCGTAGCGGTGTAGCTCTAATAGTAAGATCAATACGTTTAGCCCTGTATATATATCTACCTGTCTCAGTCCGATCGCAATATTTTTTGCTGCCAACTGTAACATTTTTTTCTGAGGCAGGTTATCCTCTGGTGTGGCATCGATAAATTCTCCCCGACACCAGCGATGATAAAAATCTTCTAGCCGCCAGAAAAGTAGTTCTAGCCGAATCTTTTTACCTGTCGCCAGAAATTCTATAAGTTCTTGGACTATTTCTGGTTTGAGCGCACCGTTACCCAGTAAATCATAAATCTCTTCATGCATCTGGCGATCGCACACTCCAAAGCAAAGCCCGCCAGGTTGCCTATTCAATGCTTTCTCGTCTATCTTAGAATTCCAACTACTCCCTGTGACTGTCCATTTTTCTAAGCTTTTTTGCAGTTTTTCACACAATAAATATTCCGGCAAATTATCTTGAGCAAATTTAACGCTTTTATCTGCTTCTTTAATACTTTTTCCTAGAGGCAAAACTGCTTCGGTTTCCACAGATGTGGTTTTTGACATCTCTTGTAACCTTGTACCCCTCACATAATTTGTCAGCAGTTTCCAGACTTGAAATAAATATGTTGACATTTCTGTGCCCGTTGATACATTTAAAGTAATTGTTTTGATAATCCTGAACTAAAATTTTTTCTCTGCTAGTTTGCTTTCCATTCCTAAATTATTAGTATAAATAAATACAATATGTGCCAATGAATTAGTAATGGCATTTGTCATAGGCATTGTTAAATAGTGCTTTCAGCCTGAAACTGATACTGATGATGTAAAAAAAATGTTAAGTGAAAAATTATTTCCAAAATGACATAATTTTGCCGCGTTGGCGAATTCGTTATATTTTTTTCCCAAGATATTGACTACTCTGATGTAAAAATAATACTTACTCTTTGTCAGAGATGCAATTGTTAGAAAAAATCCTACTGTAAAACAGCGCAAAAAATTGGAAAAATGACAATTAAAATTGAAGTCAAAGTTTGCGGCTTGATATAAAGCAGGTAATGAATCAACATGGGACAAGCTGCATACCTTTGCAAAAGTTAAAACTTAACTAAAGATAGTTATTGGGGATGAATGCGATGAACAGATTAAGCTTCTATATAATTTTGTTACACGGTTTGTTTTTAGGAATAGCAACGGCTAGCGCCAAGTCATTGTCTGTTAATGGAATTGATCCAGAATTGTCTAGTAGCCACCAGACAGTCTTAGTGACAGCCACAAGTAAAGACAAATCGAATAGTCCCTTAACGAAAAAAACTTCTTCAACCAAAACCTCAGTTTTAACGCCAGATAATATTAATACCCACCCTCAACACAGGCTGGCAGCAGGACAAGTTTGGGTGGTTAATCAAAATAAACAGGTACAGCCTCAACCGTTTATGTGGGTAGTAAAAGATCCAAAAAAAGCAGCACAGCAACCATTTTTGCAAGTTGCCAAACCACCACAAAAACCTGATTCTAAGCCGAATCCTAGTGCTAAACCAGCAACAAAGGATGATTTACAGGCATTTGATGAAGTAGTAAAAGATACTGTAAAACAGGGGGGATTGTTCACCCTTTATCGCAATAAAGAAAAGAATAAAATTTATTTAGAAATTAAACCAGAGCAACTAAATAAAAATTTTCTAGCTGCGGCAACGTTGGAATCAGGCATTGGGGAACGAGGGATTTACAGCGGTATGCCTTTGCAAGATTTTTTGTTTTATTTCCGGCGAGTGGATAATAATTTACAGTTTGTGATACGCAATGTCAATTTTCGGACTCGTGAGGGAGATCCACAAGTGCGATCGCTTGCCCGTTCTTTTAGTGACTCTGTTCTCTATAATATTTCCATTAAAAGCATTCATCCAGAACGCAAAACCCTTCTCATCGACTTGGGGGATTTATTACTGACAGACTTGGCTGGATTATCTTTCAGTTTAGGAGTTCCAGGAAGCACAGACCAGTCATATTTTGGTACTTCTAAAGCCTTTCCCAACAATATAGAAGTTGAGTCAGTTTTAAATTTCTCTGGTGCCGGTGGTCGAGACAGTAAAGTGCCAAACTTTAGCTTTACGTCGCTAGCTGACAGCCGTGGCTTTACCTTACGCGTCCACTACAGTCTCTCCCAACTACCCGATAAAAATTTTCGCCCCCGTCTTGCCGACGATCGCATCGGCTATTTCATCACCGCCTACCAAGATTTATCCAAAGACGATCGCGGCGATTCTTTTGTTCGTTACATTAACCGCTGGGATTTGGAAAAACAAGACCCAAAAGCAGCAATTTCTCGTCCCAAAAAACCGATTGTTTTTTGGATTGATAACGCTGTACCCTTAGAATACCGCGATGCCATCAAAGAAGGCGTCCTGATGTGGAACAAAGCCTTTCTCAAAGCCGGATTCAAGGATGCAATTGAAGTCCAGCAAATGCCAGATGACGCCACATGGGACCCAGCAGATATTCGTTACAACACGATTCGCTGGATTAACACAGTAGATGGATACTTTGCAATGGGGCCATCCCGCGTTAACCCGTTGACTGGAGAAATTTTAGACGCAGATATTCTCGTAGACGCTAGCTTTGTAAGGGCACTCAAAAATGAATATCGCAAAATCGTTCAACCCAACCAAGCACAAAATACCACTACTTTATCGGCATTGATGCAAAATCGTTTACTTTGTGCCAATGGTTTAAATGCTAAAGACGAGAATCTACCCCAGCAAACGCAAGAACAACAAGGTTTGTTGAATAATTTATCTAAAATGGCAGGTGAGTACGATTTGTGCTACGGCATGGAAGCTGCTAATCAGTTTGCCTTTGGTTCTCTGGCAATGTCATTACTGCCAGATAACATGCCCAATCAAGACCAGGTGAAAGAATACATTAATCAATATTTACGTTTAATCATCGCCCACGAAGTTGGACATACCCTTGGTTTGCGCCATAACTTCCGTGGTAGTACTTTGCTACCACCAGAAGAAATGAATAATACGGAAATTACTAAAACTAAAGGTTTGACAAGTTCCGTGATGGACTACATTCCCCCAAATATTGCCCCCCAAGGTACGAAACAGGGAGATTATTTTCCCAGTATGGTGGGGGTTTATGATGAATGGGCGATTAAGTACGGCTACATACCAATTCAGACATCAACTCCTCTAGCGGAAAAGCCAATTTTAGAGGAAATTGCCGCCCAATCTTACAAACCTGAGTTGAGTTATTCCACCGACGAAGATGTGTATGACCTTGACCCCACAGCCGATGCTTGGGATAACAGCGGCAATGTGCTGCTTTATTCTCAGTGGCAGTTGAATAATTCCCGTGTGATGTGGGAACGTCTCGATAAACGTTTCCCAATGGATGGAGATAGTTACAGCGATGTCAGCGAACGTTTTAGCACAGTCTTGGGTAACTATTTCCAGCAAATATATTACACCACAAAATACATCGGCGGACAGTCTTTCTACCGCGTCCACCCCAGCGAAATACCCTCTGGAGTAAACCAACGCCGATTACCATTTGAACCAGTACCAGTTGAACAACAACGACAGGCTTTAGAAACACTGCAAAAATATCTATTTGCCGAAGATGCCCTCAGCTTTTCACCAGAACTACTGAATAAATTAGCACCTTCGCGTTGGCGACATTGGGGTAGTTCTCCGCAAATTGGTCGTTTGGATTATCCAATTCATGATTTGGTGCTGCTGTTGCAGGGTTCTGTGCTGCGGGATTTACTCTCAGGCGATCGCCTTTCCCGTCTCAAGGATATCGAACTCAAAACTAAAGCAGAAAATGCACTGACTTTACCAGAATTATTTGACACATTACAGTCTGGTATTTGGACGGAAGTGATCAAACCAAAAGATAAACCAATGAAGATTGCCAGTTTGCGGCGAGGCTTGCAGCGACAATACTTAGACATTTTAAGTAGTATGGTGTTGCGAAAACAAAATGTCCCAGAAGATGCTCGCACTCTGGCGTGGTATAAACTAAAACAACTCGATGAGAAACTCAAGGACGTTAATTCCGAGGATGAATATACCAAAGCACACTTACTAGAAACACGCGATCGCATTGAGAAAATCTTGAATGCGCCGTTGCAAGGGAATTAAAAGGGAGTGGGGAGTAGGGAATGGAGAGTAGGGAAATAATTTTTAATTTTTTCTCTCTCCTTTCTCTTCTTCTATCACCACTTTGACTAAATATATATAGAATGCCTATACAGGCTGAGAAAAAAGTTTATGTCAGCTAGAGATAAATTTCACGATGTTGTGAAATTGGCATTAGAAAAAGACGGGTGGCGAATTACTCATGACCCTTTGCTAATTCGCATAGAAAATATTGCCGATATGTATGTTGATTTAGGTGCAGAGAAAATTATTGCGGCAGAAAGAGAAGGACAAAAAATAGCAGTCGAAGTTAAAAGTTTTATCGGTACTTCAACTATTTATGAGTTTCATACAGCGGTGGGGCAGTTTATTAATTATCGATATGCGTTAGAAGAAATAGGTTCTGAGCTAAGTTTGTATTTAGCAGTGCCCTTAAACACTTATAACGACTTTTTAACTAAACCGTTTATTAAAACTATTATCGAGCGAAGTCAAATTAATCTGGTAGTTTATGATGTGGAAAAGGGGGAAATTATCCGATGGCAAATTTAGAAAAATATCGGGAATGTATTCGGAAAATAATTACAGAATATGCTCAGCTTGCCTCATCTAATAATGAAATTGAAGCTCAAACAATTTTTGATTTAGAACAAGACCATTACCAACTGATATATATTGGCTGGCAAAATAAACGTCGGGTTTTTGGTCCTGTGATGCACTTTGATATTAAAAACGGCAAGATTTGGATTCAGTGGAATGGTACAGAAGAGGATGTAGGTGAGCAATTGGTGGCAATGGGAGTACCAAAACACGATATTGTAGTTGGTTTTCACCCGCCCTATGTACGGGAGTACACAGATTATGCTGTGAGTTAAAGGCTTGTTGCTAAACTATTTAGAAAAATATCATTCGCTCTACATGTGTTGCACTGTTGAGAAACTGTACGCGATACACATCTGGATTGCTCAATTTTTCCCATTCAGGATAACCAATGCGATCGTCAAAATGTTTTAGGATCAACGCCATTAAATTACCATGCGTGACGATCGCAATTGTGTTTGCTTTTTGCTGCAATGCTTCATCTACAACAGCTATTCCCCGCGCCATAGCATCACGACTTGACTCACCACCATCCAGACATAAATCAAGATTGGTAAATGACTGGGCCAATCGCTGGCGCCAATCAGCAAGCGGTATTCCACACAAGACGCGCTCAGCAAGTCTCTTGTCAATCTCGATTGAGAAGCCCAGACGTTCAGCCAGAGGAGCAATTGACTGATATGCTCTAGTGAATGGACTGGAGATAAATCGCTCGATTCCAAAATCGAATAACAAATCACTAAGAGCGATCGCTTGCAGGTAGCCTTCTGCTGTCAGAGGCGCGTTAGGTTCCTGTCCAGCTGCTTGGCAATGTCGCACAATGTACAGGGTTTTCAACATTAAGTTTCTGGTTAATATTGACCGAGACAATTTTAGATTTTAGATTTTAGATTTTGGATTAAAATCAAAATATAGAATCTAAAAAAGGTTTCAAGCCACTGATTTCAGACGCGAGTGAGAATCAAACAATTTCATTATTCAAGCCCCTGCATTCATGCATGGGGTTAATCCAAAAGACGCGACGCTCGAGTACTCGCTAACGCTCCGCTATCGATGACTCGCTAACGCTGCGCTATCGTAAATCCAAAATCTAAAATCGAGTGACTTAATTATGCCTGATTTTCCACTATTTTGAAAGCGATCGCTTATCGTTCTTTTGACTTTTAATCACCCTACCACTACTAGTAAAAGAAATTCCTTGCTGAAAATCAGTACCAATCATTACTGCTTCTACTATAGGTTCAGATATTTCTGTTTGCGCTACCCAGTCAACAATAAAATTTGCTCCTAAACCTCCACTAGTGTCATTTCTATTAATAAAAAATTCTGTGGAAGCTAGGGCATCAAGTTGAATCGGATGCTCTAAATATTGCTTAACTAATTTACCGTCTGAGTTATAGTAGCGCACGGAAGTCACAACCATTGGATTGTTCAAATCTGTATTCCGAATACTCAGGGTAACGGCTAACTCAAAAATTTCCTGGCGATTGTGATGATAAATATGGGAATAGACAGGAACATAGATACTTTGACCCATTGCAATCTGGAAATTTTTATCCAGATTCACTCTCTTTTGAGATGTGCTTGTCTCAGTAGTATTGGGTTGTGATTTTGGTGAAATCTCGGTTGATTGACAAGATCCAAGAAAAAGAACAGCAATTGCTAGGTAAACATGGGGATACAGCTTCATCAAAACTATTGACACCAATTAAGTAGAAGGCAACAAACTTTTCTGCAATAATTTGACCGTACCAATTTTAGATTTTAGATTTTAGATTATTTTGGTACTCTTTTCCTACGGAACGCTACGCGAACAAAGAAGCAAGCTACATGCCCCGCAACGTTAGGGCGGAACAAATCCAAAATTCAAAATCCTTGAGCAACCTACCCAGAGTGGTCTGTTTCAATCCAAAATCCAAAATTTAAAATCGAAAATCGGTTGACTTTAGCGCGAAGCCCTGGAAGTGACGGATCTTTGTAAATTAGCTAGAGCGCGATTGTAATCCAAGATAGCTGTGACTCGATTTCCTTCTGCTCTTGTGAGGTCGTTTTCCGCAGCAATTACCTCTGTTTGAGTTCCGACACCAGCTTGGAATCTCAACCTGGCTAAATCCAAAGCCTGGGTAGCTTGATTTAAAGCCACACTAGAAGTTTGCACATTATTTAAATTGGATTGTAATTGAGAATAGTACTGTTCTACATTAAAGCGAATTTGGTCGCGCTGGGTAGCAAATTGAACTTCTGCGATCGCAATATTAGCTTTCGATTGAGCTGCACGCGCTCTTGCTGCTCCCCCATCGAACAAATTGAGACTTGCTTGCAGTCCCACAGAATAGCTATCACTAGAACTAACGCCATCATCATAGCGATCGCGCACGCTGTAGCTACCTGCTAAACTAATTTGTGGTCCCAACTGTGAAAGCGCTTGTCGTCGCTGTTGCTCGCTAATATTACGTTGTGCTAATTGTTGTTGCAATTCTGGACGATTTTGAAAAGCTTGGATAATTGTTTCTTCCAGTGTCGGCTGCCAAAGACCTGCTAATTTTACAGGATCTGAGGCAGTGATATTAACTGATTGGGCTAAACTTAACACAGTTGCAAGTTGCCGACGGGCAATTTGCTGCTGGTAAATAGCATTAGTCAGTTCTTGTTGAGCGTTAGCTAAATTTACCTGAGCTTGCAGTACATCAAATCCCGTACCCACTCCAGCGTTTTCTCTAGCTTCAGTATCCCGCAAACTAGCCTGGGCATTATCTACAGCAGACTGATTAATTCGTACTTGTTCATCAGCCTGTTGCAAATCATAATATTGAGTCGTGACATTCAGCTCAATTTCCAGAGAGCTGCTTTCAACATTTAATTCATCTATCCGTAACTGTTCCTCGGCTGCTCGGATAGTAGCTTCTCGGTTACCAGAGGTATACAAATCATAATTCAGTTGTGCTGAACCATTAAAAGAAGTGCTAGCTTGAGATGAATTGCTCCTAAAACCGTTACCACTGTTAGTCACATTTCCGTTGATTCCAAGAGTAGGAAATAAGGCAGCTTGAGATTCGCGGAGTGCAGAACGACTGCGTTCTAGTTGTAAGATGGCTATTTGTAAATCTCGATTATTGCGTTGTGCTAATTCCAAAGCTTGTGTCAAACTAATTGACACAGTTTGCTGAACCTTCACTTCCTCTGGCTTGGTAGGAAATTGTAGAGGATTGGGATTGGGATTGAGGTAATCAGGAACCTGTAAAGAGCTTGAGGAATTTTGTGGTTTTGGGGGAGTTGTTGCACTTGCTAAAGTTGGAAAAAAAATAGCGATTGCCAAGACAATCCAGGTAGAATTTACACACCAAAAAATCAAACTCATATTTGTAATGGGAATGGGGAATGGGGAGTAGGGAATGGGGAGTGGAGGACGCGGGGATGCGGGGACGCGGAGAATAATAAATGACAAATGACAAATGACAAATGACTCAACCAACAATTAAACCATCTTGAACTCGGATAATTCTTTTAGTTTGAGCAGCAATATCTGGTTCATGAGTAACAATTACAATTGTGATGCCTTGCTCATTAAGTTCTGTCAATAAATTCATCACTTCATGAGAAGTCTCTGTATCTAAAGCACCTGTTGGCTCATCTGCCAAAACTAATGCAGGTCGATTGACTAAAGCACGAGCAATAGCTACCCGTTGTTGTTGTCCACCAGAGAGTTGACTGGGACGGTTAGAAATGCGTTCTCCTAGCCCTACCTTTTCCAAAGCTTCTAATGCCCTTTCGCGGCGTTTTGGTTTGGGTAAGTTAGCATAAACCATTGGCAACATCACATTTTCTAATGCTGTCGCCCGCGCTAATAAATTAAATTGTTGAAAAACAAAACCTATCCTTTGATTACGGATATAAGCTAATTCATCATCATCAAAAGTCGTTAGGTTTCTGCCTTCAAAAATATAGTGTCCAGTTGTAGGTCTATCCAGACATCCTAAAATATTCATGAGCGTAGATTTACCCGAACCTGATGCACCCATAATAGAGACGTATTCCCCTTCATCAATGGAGAGTTGAATTCCCTTAAGAATCGGAACACTAACTTCTCCTAAGTAGTAGGTTTTGGTGATAGATTCCATCCAAATCATTGTAGTCATTGGTCATTAGTCATTAATTATTGGTCATTAGTAATTTGTAGGACTTACGCAAAAACTCTCTAAAACTCTTATTTCTTCTCTGCGAGACGCTGCGCGAATGTGTCCTTTGCGTCCTTTGCGGTTCGTTTTTTCATGATTTTGGGTAAGTCCTGATTTGTTAAAATGCACATTTAGCTACTAATTACAAACCTCAGGCTTTTAACTTTTAATTAATCACTACGTAAAGCAGTAATTGGATCTAATTTTGATGCGTTGCGTGCGGGAATCACTCCAGCAAGTAAGCCAACTGTTATTGAAAGTCCAAATCCAGCAATTATTGATAATAAAGAAATTACGAATGGAAACTTAAAAATATTTGCTGCTCCGTAAGCAATCACAATACCACTTACCATACCAATACCCCCGCCAAGAATAGAAATGACGATCGCTTCCGCTAAAAATTGATTGAGGATTGCTGAGTTGGTGGCACCTACGGCTTTACGAATGCCGATTTCTCGTGTGCGTTCGACTACGGAAACTAACATGATGTTGGCAATACCAATGCCGCCAACTACTAAAGAGATGCCAGCGATCGCCACTACCATTACTGTAAATAAACCGACAACATTAGTGAAGGTACTAACAATATCAGCTTGGTTGGTGAGTCGGAAATCATCAACTTGGGGCGGGTAAATATTATGCCGCAAGCGTAATAAATTGGTGACTTGAAACTGAGCCGCTTCTAAATCTTCTTGATTCGGAGATTTAACTAAAATCCCGGTTACAGAAACGCCTACCAAAGCATTATTACCAACTAGCCTTGCCGACATACTAGTTAGAGGAATGAAAATTTGGTCATCTCGATCGATCGGTCCTTGAGAACCTTTAGGTTCCATTACGCCGATGACTTCGTAAGCTTCTCCCTGAATCCGAATTCTCTCGCCTATAACATTGCCACTCTGTCCAAAAAGTGTGCGTTGGACTGTAGGGCCAAGAATGGCAACTTGGGCGGCGCCATTTAGTTCTTCTTCAGTAAAATATCTCCCCTGCTGGGGGTGGGTATTTCTGACTTCTGGGTAGTTTAAATCTGTACCATAAATTGTTGTTGAAGTGTTCTGTCCTGCATAGACAACTTGGGCACTTCGTTGTAGGTAGGCAGAAACAAGTTGAACTGATGGGGCTTGTGTGGCGATCGCTTTGGCGTCTTCCCAGGTCAACGTGCTGCTAGAACCTACTCCTTGACGGACATTCCCGCTTCTGGCTGCACCAGCTAAAATTTGCAGCACATCTGTGCCCAATGCTTGGATCTGTTGTTCAACTCCCTTTTGCACCCCTTGACCAACTGAGGTAATGGCAATTACTGAGGAAATGCCAATAATTACGCCCAACATAGTTAATCCTGTGCGTAATTTATTACTCCACAGCGTTTCTACCGCCATTGACAATATTTCCAACAGCGGCACTGTGCGGCTATTCTTAGCTTTGTAAAAACCCTTAAATATCTTAAACATAACGTTGTATTTAAAACTCTCTTTAAGGGGAACCACCACCACCACCACGACCTCCTCTTCCACCGCCACCACCACCGCCACCTCCGAGGCCTGGAAAAACTCCTCCTCGTGGTGTTGATTGGGGACGCGATCCTGGTGGGAAACTGAGCAACACCCTTTCGTTTCCTGTTAACCCAGACTTAACTTCAGTAAAGTTATTTGCGGTGACCCCTGTCTCAATGGGAGTGAACACAGGTCTGTTATTGTTTCCTGGTACAAACACACCTGTAGCATTCTCTTGACGCACCACCGAGGCTGTTGGCACCACCAGGGCATTTTTCACTTCACCAACTTGAAAATCTGCTTCCACATTCATCCCAGACCGTAGTACCCTTTCAGGATCTGAAAGTGACACTCTGACTTCAAAACTGGTAACGTTTTGCTCTACTACGGATTGGGCAGCAATTTGCCTGACTTTTCCTTCAAAGGTTTTTCCTGGGTAGGCATCTGCCTGAATGGTAACTTTTTGACCAAGGCTAATTTTGGAAATATTGGTTTCTGCTAAATTGGCGACAACTTCATTTGTGGAAGCCAGAGCCAAGATTGAAGAAGAAGTAGCAGAAGATATCTCACTACTAGCAGTTGTGGGAGTTACGAAAGCGCCGGGATCGGCATACTTTTTCGTCACCACGCCATCAAAAGGGGCACGAATAATCGTGTCATTGATTTCGGCTTGGATGTTTTGCAGTGAACCCTGAGCAGATGTCACCTGGGCGCGGGCTACGTCTATATCTTCTTGGCGGGTTCCGGCTTTGAGGAGTGCCAAAGCTTGTTGTCTTTGCTTGACCACAGCTCGTGCTTGTTCGATGTCTTCTGGGCGCGATCCAGCTTTTTGCAGAGCTAGTGCTTGCTGTGCTTCATTGACAGCACCTTGGGCGCTATCCTTGTCGGCGCGGCTTTGATTTAGGGCCTGAAGAGAAATACCCCGTGCATTGTAAAGTTGTTGATTGCGCTGAAAATCATCTTCGGCTTTGCTCAAGTTTGCTTGAGCGCTTTGTAAACGTGCCTGTGCTTGGGCAATATCTTGAGAGCGATTGCCTGCTTGTACCTTTTCAAGATTCGCTTGGGCTTCATCAAGTTGTGCCTGTGCTTGGGCAATATCTTGAGGCCGATTGCCTGCCTGTGCTTTTTGCAGATTCGCTTGGGCTTGTGCCAATTGTCCCCGAGCAGAAGTGAGTTGACCCCGCAGGTTGGAATCATCCATGTAAGCTAAAATCTGCCCTTGTTTGACGATATCTCCTTCTTTCGCCAGTAGTGTTTTCAGTATGCCTGAATTTTTTGGGCTGAGGTTGATTGATCGCTCAGGCTTCACCTCTCCGTTAGCTGAAACTTTGATTACTAAATTTTGTCTTTGTACAGGCCTTGTTAGTACGCGGCGTCTAGCTTCTTGACGTGGAACAACAGCTACTTGGTAATAAACTGCATAGCCAATTCCACCCAACAAGGCAAGGACGAGTAGCCAAGAGAGCCAATTTTTCTTGCCCTGTTTTTTCTTTGCCTCTGGAACCAAAACTGGTGAATCTACAGAGTCTTGTGTATTAATTTTCATATTCATTTTGAGTATAGAAAGAATGGCTACCGAGCTGTTCTTCACGGCTAAAACTATAGCCTGGTAGCTCCATACTGACAATGATTTTGAGTTTTTAGTGTTTTAAAGGTTGATTTGCACTACCAGTCCATCAGGAAGTCTGAAATAACCATCACGCACTCGAACTAACCTTCTAGCAGGAACAATTTCCTGACTGGGAAGAAGAATATCCCCATTGGGAAGTCTAAAGTAACCTTGATTACGTAGTCTGACTATGCTCCTAGAAGGAATAATTTGTCCATTGGGGTATCTGATGTCACCATTACCAAGTCTGATGATTCTGGTATAGGGTTGGTTGTCCCGGTTCCAATTGTCCGAGTTTCGGCGATTTCTGACTTCTCTAGGATTAGGTCTGCCGTCCCGGTTCCAATCGTCCCAGTTTTGGCGATTTCTAACTTCTCTAGGATTAGGTCTGCCGTCCCGGTTCCAATCGTCCCAGGTTTGGCGGTTTCTGACTTCTCTAGGATTACGTCTGCCGTCACGGTTCCAATTGTCCGAGTTTCGGCGATTTCTGACTTCTCTAGGATTAGGTCTGCCGTCACGGTTCCAATTATCCGAGTTTGAGCGGGTTCTGACTTGTACAGGATTGGATCTGCCATCACGGTTCCAATCTCGATCGCCCTCAGCAACAACGTAGACTTGGGTTTGAGCATTTGCAGGCGCACTCAAGAGAGTAGGAACAACCATCGTGGCAGCAGCTAAGACTATAGACGCACAGTTTTGTTTAAACATAAATATTGACTCCTTTGCGCTTCAGTTTTGATTCAACAATTTTAGAAATCAGAAATCAGAATTCAGAATTCAGAATTCAGAATTTAGACTTGGGAAATAAAACAGGCTTGATGTCTGGCTACCAAACCCAAGTTGTCTACTTCACCAAGCTGAAATCCACTGTAAAATTTCTAATATTTACCTCATCGTATAAATTCATACATAATAATTATTGATCAAAACGTCTAAACCGATGTATGACCAAAGTCATAAGTAATTCCAGACTGGTGTATGACCAAAGTCATCAGTTTTTGTCATGGGGAATGGGCATTGGGCATGGAGCATAGGGCATGGGGCATGGAAGCTGACGTTGCAGGGGAAGAAGAACTATTGATTATTGACTCATGCCCAATCCCCAATCCCCAATCCCCAATCCCCAATCCCCAATCCCCAATCCCCAATCCCCAATCCCCAATCCCCAATCCCCAATCCCCAAGATTTTACTGCCGCCAACAGCGGAGATCGTTTAAGCTAGCTGAAAGATTCTTTGATAAGTGGCTTAGAGGCGGTATTGTGCCTAAACATTTTTATTTGATTTTTCTTCTGGTTGTCTGTAGTTTATGGAGTGTACCAAAAGCCGCTAACGCGCAGGCATTAATACCCCATACACTGCAACTAGATGCAGCAAAGTTAGAAAAGCAGGGGTTGACTCTGGCGCAGGAGGCGGCTCAACTAGCTCAATTTCAACAGGTTGAGTTAGCTTTGCCACGAGCGCGGTTGGCTACGCAACTGGCTCCTAACAATGATAAAGTATGGTTGCTCTTAGGTGGATTGCAGTTACAAACCAAAGAGTTTGACGGAGCGATCGCTACCTTAAAAAAAGCCCAATCTCTCAACCCCAAAAATGGTGATATTCTATTTGCTCTAGGGTCAGCTAATTTTCAACAGAAAAAGTACCAAGAAGCTGTTGTCAATTACCAAGAGGGTTTGAAGTTAAAACCCAATGACCCAGAAGGATTGTTTGATTTGGGTAATGCTTACTTTCTGCTAGGTCGATTGCCAGATGCGATCGCCCAGTACAATCAAGCTGTGACTCAAGATAAAAAATTCTGGCCGGCGATCAACAATATCGGCTTAATCAACTACGAACAAGGTGATATCCCAGGAGCAATTAAGCAATGGCAATCGGCTGTCACCATTGATAAACAAGCCGCAGAACCTTTACTGGCTTTGGGAGTGGCGCTATATACTAAAGGCGATCGCCAACAAGGACTGAGCTTGGGAGAAGCCGCACTCCGCATCGATCCGCGCTATGGTAGCTTGGATTTTCTCAAAGAAAATCTCTGGGGCGATCGCCTACTATCTGATACGAAAAAATTCCTAGAATTACCTCGTATTCAAGCAGCCCTACAAGGCGGAAATTCATCATCAGTTTCTGAACAAAGACCTACTCAATAGGAGTGGGGAGGCAGGGGAGGCAGGGGAGGCAGGGGAGGCAGGGGAGGCAGGGGAGGCAGGGGGAGAATAACTCTTAACTCCTCACGGGCTAAACGCCCCGCTATCCATGTACAGCACTGACGGCTACCCAGTCCCCAGTCCCCAATGCCCAACTCCTATTACTACTTGCCGAACAGTACCTCTTTATAGTACATATATACTTAACTAAAGATAGGAACTAGTACAGCACGGCGGAAATAAAGCTACCATTCCAAACAGTGAAAAAGCCTAAACTATAAGTCTTTTGACTTTTGACTTTTGACTTCCAAGGAAGCGGTACTAGTCGGTCAAAAACATTGTTGGGCGAGTATTCCGGAAATCAGTCGTGATTTTTCAGGGGTTGTCTGCGGGTAGAAGTGTGATGATTTGATCAACAAATTGTTGATGGTCAACAACTGGTTTAGAAATGTAGCCATCAGCACCGCTTTGCTTGAGAAAGTTCTCGCGATCGCCTTCCATAGCGTGCGCTGTCACCAGGATGACGGGTAAGTTTGCTGTTTTTGGGTCTGCTTTTAACATTTGTGTAATTTTTATGCCATCAACTGACTTGCCTTGATAAACACTTCTTGAGAGAGAAACGTCCATCAAAATCAAGTCTGCTTCTCCTGATTGGGCAATTTTTATTACTTCTTCCACATTTTCAGTATGTTTCACACCCAAGCCGCCGCGCTTGGACAAAATCTTGGAAAAAACACGAGCATTAATTAGATCGTCTTCGACAATTAAAACGGTTTTCATGAGAATTTTACTTATAGAGGTGGAGGGATTCAAAAATTGGTCTTGGACGGTTTTAAGCGCTAACTGTAATCTTTGGGATCTTGCTATGCCCAGCGGCGACTATAGTAGAACTTCTGAACTCAGCAAGCTACAAACTTTCGGCAAAATTCAAAATTCCTGTTGGAAAGTTGAGCCACTGTGTTGTGTGAGTATTCTGGCTTGTTTGCCTTTGGGGTTCCCATAGCCCTTGCAAGTGGAGTCTGTTTGCTGGCGCAGCCATCACCGCAAGCGGCTGAGATTTTGGCCAAAATTTCAAATTAAGAAATGCAATCATGGTAAATATGCTGGCTACTAAATGTATGTAGATTATAGTCGTCTGCCTTCTTTTTAATAGTCAATTTACAGCCTCGTCATCAAGGATGATACTACTGCTTTTTATTCTGTGACTATCAAAATTTTGTCAGGAATCCCATTTCATCCGTTATGCTGTGGTTGCTGGAGTATTGAGTTTCGTCGTTTTTTGTGTAGTTAAATTTCAGGGAAAAAACTCATGGCAAAACAGTTAAACCTTCTCTCAACGGGACAGGTCATTACAACAGCCCTGCACACCGAGATGCAACGGTCTTACTTAGAATATGCCATGAGCGTGATTGTCGGGCGAGCGCTACCAGACGTGCGTGATGGCTTGAAACCAGTGCATCGCCGCATTCTTTATGCAATGCACGAACTCGGTTTGGTACCAGATAGACCTTATCGCAAATGTGCCCGTGTAGTGGGTGATGTACTGGGTAAATACCATCCCCACGGGGATCAAGCGGTTTACGATGCATTAGTTAGGCTGGTGCAGGAATTTTCTAGCCGCTATCCTTTACTTGCAGGACATGGTAACTTTGGCAGCGTCGATAATGACCCTCCAGCGGCAATGCGCTACACTGAAACGCGGCTGGCACCTATCGGCCATGAAGGAATGCTCACCGAAATTGGTGAAGAAACGGTGGAATTTGTCGGTAATTTCGATAATTCCCAACAAGAGCCAACGGTATTACCTGCTCAGTTGCCATTTTTGTTGCTCAATGGCTGTTCTGGTATTGCTGTGGGAATGGCGACGAATATTCCACCACACAATTTGGGGGAAGTAGTTGATGGGTTGATTGCCTTAATCGACACCCCAGATTTATCAGATGAAAAGTTATTCGAGCTAATTCCAGGGCCGGACTTTCCCACTGGTGGAGAAATAGTTGGTAAGGCGGGAATTCGGGAAGCTTACACCACAGGTAAGGGTGGAGTTGTGCTGCGGGGACTGGCGACGTTGGAGGAAATTCCAGCTACCAGGGGAAGCAAGCGGCGAACGGCAATTATTATCACAGAATTGCCCTATCAAGTGAATAAGGCAGGCTGGATTGAAAAAGTAGCGGACTTAGTAAATCAAGGTCGCTTGCAGGGAATTTCCGATCTCCGGGATGAAAGCGATCGCGAAGGTATGCGGGTGGTAATTGAACTCAAACGCGACACAAATCCCCAAGAAGTTCTGCAAAATTTATATCACCAAACTGCTTTACAAACTACCTTTGGGGCAATTCTCTTGGCAATAGTCGATGGACAACCCCGCCAGTTGAGTTTGCGGCAACTTTTGCAAGAGTTTTTGAGTTTCCGAGAACAAACCCTCAACCGTCGCTACAGTTACGAGTTGGGGAAAGCTCAAAGTCGATCGCATTTGGTGGAAGGTTTGCTGAAAGCTTTGTCTAATTTGGATGAAGTAATTGAAATTTTGCGTCAAGCTGCTGATGGTAGTACGGCAAAAATCAACCTTTGCAGCCGACTAGATTTAAGTGAGATACAAGGAGATGCAATTCTGGCGATGCCGTTGCGCCGCCTCACCAGTTTAGAGCAGCAAAACTTACAGCAGGAATTTGAACAACTCAGCGAGCAAATTGATTTATTACAAAGATTACTGAACGATCGCCACGAATTACTCAAGGCGCTGAAAAAAGACTTGCGATCGCTCAAACGCAAATACAACGATGCCCGACGGACAAAAATACTAGAGGAGCAGAGGAGCAGAGGAGCAGAGGAGCAGAGGAGCAGAGGAGCAGAGGATGATGAAGACAATCCAAAATCCAAAATCCAAAATCCAAAATTAGAAGAACCTGCACAGGAAGCAATTTTAGAGTTTACCCAACGGGGTTATGTCCGCCGCATTCAGACATCAGGGAAAAAGTCGAAAATTGAAAATGGTCTGCACGACCATGATTTTATTATTCAAACTGTATTGACAGATACAGACAAAGATTTGCTAATCCTCACCAGTGGTGGCAAAGTCTACCCTGTGAAGGTGGGAGAGATTCCCCCAACCACTGGACGTTCTCCACGGGGAACACCACTGATTACCACCCTCAGCAATACTGCCCAAGGCGCTCAAGAAGATGTGGTTAGCCGGTTTTTACTCCCGGAAAATCTGGAAGCTAGCCAAATGGTTCTCTTGACAAAACAGGGAAGAATTAAGCGTCTGTCTTTGGAAGAATTTACTAATTTAACTCGTCGCGGAATCACGATTTTGAAGCTCAAAGATGACGATCAATTGTCATTTACCCAGTTCACTATTCCAGGGGAACATCTAATTTTAGCTAGTTCTGGTGGGCGAGTATTGCGGTTCGTGGTTAATGACGAACAACTACCAATTATGGGTCGCACAGCAATGGGTTTACAAGCATTTCGACTCTTGAGAAATCAGCAAATGGTTGGCTGTGTCACTGTCGGCAAAGATGACCAGCTATTGCTAGTTACTCAAGAAGGACATGCTAAGCGGATGGTTGCGAGTCAATTAAGAGCGGCTAATCGAGGCGATTTAGGCACACAAGCGCTGAAATTTGCCAGCAAAACTGACAACTTAGCTGGTATGGTCAAGGCGATCGCCTCTAGCGAGGTAGCCCTAGTGACAAACAAAGACCGGGTAGTACGGATACCTATAGAAACAGTGCCTATTTTAAGCAGAGATGTCAAAGGTGAAAGCATCCTCCAACTCAGCCGGGATGAAAAAATTATCACCGTCGCCGAAGTCCGAGCTTAATTAGGGTGATGTTCAATTTGCGGTAAGAGACGCGATAAATCGCCGTCTACAAGAATCAATCTTTTGTAGAGACGGCGATTTATCGCGTCTTTGGGATGTAGATTTTTAATCTCAGGTTTGAATAAATTAGTATTTTGATAACCGATAAAAGTCTCCCCAACATTTCTTCCACTTCAGTAAATCTACCTGAAGAGCGATGTTTTTATGGGTCTAAATAGATGTTATTCTTTATGTCAAGGTATCGCAACAAAAATACAAAAATTGTTGCCTTTATGAAAATATTTGTTATATTAGTTTACGTAAGGCAATAAAGCTTAAAAATAAAGTTTGGAGTACCAACCATGACAAATGCAACCACAACAAAAGTTACTACTCCCGTAGTTGAAGATCGTAACGCTTGGCGTTGGGGCTTTACTCCACAAGCAGAAATTTGGAACGGTCGCTTGGCAATGATTGGCTTTTTAGCAGCATTACTAGTCGAAGTTTTTTCTGGTCAAGGTTTTCTACACTTCTGGGGTATCCTCTAATACCAATTTGGATTTTGGATTGAGAATTTCTTTCTTGGAAAGAGTTCTGTAAATTCATCTGTGCATTCCTTTTTCAAATTGGTATAAATTTTAATATGTAAGATGACCCATAAATAAAAAAACCTGGAGTGCTAATTCACTACCAGGTTTTTTATTTGTTTGTCACTAGTCATTTGTTTATTCACCAATGACTATTGACAAATGACTCTTAATTACCGAATATATTCCTTGAGAACGCTGTTGCGATTTGGGTGACGTAACTTGCGGAGTGCCTTCGCTTCAATTTGACGAATGCGTTCGCGGGTGACGTTGAAAATCTGCCCAATTTCTTCAAGTGTCTTCATCCGACCGTCATCTAAGCCGTACCGCAGTCTCAGAACATCGCGTTCACGAGGACTGAGACTGTCGAGAACTTTTTCGAGGTCTTCGCGCAGCAGATTTTTGGAAACTTGATCTTCTGGCGTTTCACCATCGGATTCAATAAAATCGCCTAACCGAGAATCTTCTTCTTTCCCGATGGGCGTTTCTAATGAAATAGGTAACTGGGCAGATTTAGCAATAAACCGCAATTTCTCAATGGTCATTTCCATCCGAGTAGCGATTTCTTCCTCTGTGGGTTTACGACCCATTTCTTGAGATAACAACTTGGTAGTTTTCTTAATTCGAGAAATGGTTTCGTAAAGGTGGACTGGAAGGCGAATAGTGCGGGATTGATCGGCGATCGCCCGGGTAATTGCTTGACGAATCCACCATGTAGCGTAGGTAGAAAACTTATAACCTTTCTCGTGGTCAAACTTTTCAGCAGCGCGAATCAAACCGAGACTGCCTTCCTGAATTAAGTCTTGGAACGACAAACCACGATTCATGTACTTCTTAGCAATTGAAACCACAAGACGCAAGTTAGATTGCACCATCTTGTCTTTCGCTCTGCGTCCAACATGCAGGCGATAACGAAAAGCTGGTAGTGGTAGTTGCACGGCTTCTGCCCATTCACTATCACGAGGATCGCGATCTAATTGTTCTGAAAGTCTTTCCCGTACCCGCTCTAATTCCAGTAAATCGGCTATTTTACGCGCCAATTCGATTTCTTCATCTGCCCGCAACAGACGAATTCTACCAATTTCTTGCAAGTAAAGCCGAATCGAATCTTCAGTGTAGTGCTTTTTCTTGCTTTGTGTCCGACGACGCGATTTAGCGGCTTTTCCAGACTTTGCGTCGTCCTCATCAGACTGAGGCTCTAAAAACTCATCGTCACCTTCATCGATGATCAGCAAGTCCTCTTCATCATCAATTAAGAGTTCTTCTAACTCGAGCTCAGGCTGATTCATTATTTCTAGGTCAGGCTGATATATGCTTTCGAGTACGTTGTTAGCCTGGTTCATGCCGCGTTCCTCATGCTCCTTGCAGAATCAATTACTCAAGATGTGTTTAATGCTCTTTTAAACGAGCTAGTTGAAAACCGAAAATAATCTTTTTGGCAGATTTACCAGAGATATTTTCGGCACTTTTGCACCTCTGTAGGAGGGCTTTTTACTTTAGTTTAAGTCACTACTAAAGTTGACTTGTTCACTTTAGTAAATATCTTATGTGTTGCTATCACACATAGTTTTTAAGTGACTGGTCTTAAAAAAGACTCACCTTTATCAAAAACTTGCCACTCGATACAAACAATCAGACTTTTGGCAGATTTTCGTATAAAGACTCTTCCGATTGTAGCCTGTTTCACAGAAATTGCACTCTTTTTGTGTATCGATCATGAATTCATTAAGCAAGTGTTAGCTCCTTTTACCAAAAAGACATTAAAAACAGGAATTAAACCCTGAAATATTTTCTAGACTTTTCGGAATTGCAGTGGTTGTTTAGATTGCATTTAAAAGTCAAGTACACTTTGTTTTGCTCAATTTCATGTATTTTACACAACATTAATTACTGAGAAAGAGTGCATTGTTATGTTAACTCAGGTGAAAAGTCTTAACCTACCTATTTTACATTTCCTTCATAAATCATTGAGTCCTTGGATCAAAGTGGGTTTTTCCTGTCAATAAATACAACTAGAGTGGTGGTGCTTGCCTCAAAGCAGTTAACCTTCTGCGTAATCATTACCTTAACTGAGGAGTTGAGGTTGTGGCAGAATCGACCTGATAGCAGATCACTTTAGGTTTAACTAATTCGGTCTTATTCACACGTTAGCGCACTGTGGCGATTTCAGCCCTATGAAACTTGACAAACTCTTCTTATTGTATACAACGATATTTTAATCAATTCAAAAACGATTTGCCCTGAAAGATCGTTGATATTAGTTTACCTAAGGCACAAGTACATTGGATACATGCGATGCAATAACTGTTCCCAGGGTGCTACATGAAGATATTAACAAGTTTTCAGCCAGATGGTATTTGCTTCCACCTGGCATTACCTTAAGCAAAGAAAACTCAAGATTTGCCTGACGACTTGGTTGGGAAGCTTTTTAAGTAAATTTTTTGTAAACTTACATACTTTTGATTCAGTAGTTTTTTGTCAATTTGTCATCTGATTATGAAAAATCCTCAAAATACTTATTAAGTGTTGTTTGATAGATGATATTTAGTTATGTTATTCAAGCATAACAAATGTGTTTTTCGCTGGTGGGCAAAATTGAGCAGTGAGCGCAAAAGACCGCTAAGCGATCAATTTTCAACAAAGTTGGTAGTTTTGCTAAGATTTGAACATTGATTTTTTTAAATCTTCACAATAAATCAAATTATATGATGAGTTGCTAACTGGAAAATTGAGATTTTTTGTAGCATACATATTACACATGTAGCGCTTCCAGGTTATGTTGAATAAACCCTGAAATGGCAAAGAGGGTTAGGAATTAGAGGCTGTAATAGTGTACTTCATTCATCTGAAAATTGCTGTAGGCAAGTGGTCAGCCAACCTAGAATTCTCTTTAATTGATTTTTAGCGTCTAGGCGTAGATTGGATGTCAAGTGGCTTGAGGACGGTAAGATCAGCCTACAATTATTTTTTTCTCCAGAGTGACAGAAGCTTGGCTAAACTATCGTGGTGTTGGGGTAGCGGTTAGACTTGCAGGAAAATTGGGTGGTAGAATTACCCGATCAACTATGTGAACGATGCCATTGCTAGCTGGGATATCGGGCTGAGTCACTTTAGCGTTATTGACGGTTATGGTTTTAGTCGTAGGGTCAACTGTGATTTTAACGGGAGTACCTTCTACGGTTTTAACTTGTCCAGATGTTAATTCTTGGGAGGTAATTCGCCCAGGTATAACCTGGTAAGCCAAAAGTCTGACTAATTGTTCCTTGTTAGCGGGCTGTAAGAGTTTATCTAGAGTAGCTTTTGGTAAAGCAGAGAAAGCCGCGTCAGTGGGTGCAAAAACTGTGTAAGGGCCTGGTGCAGTCAATTGTTCATTTAAGCCAGCGGCTCCCACTGCTTTGATGAGAGTTTGGAACTGTCCTTGGGCGACTGCTGACTTTGCCAGTTCTGCTAAATTTGGCGTGGTAGTGGGAGTTGGTATGAGGGGAGAAGGAGTTGTTATGGGGGTTTGGGTAACGGGAGGAATAGTTGCTATGGGAGTTTCTCTGGTAGGCTCAGTGCAAGCAGACAGAGCAACCAGGGTACTTATGCCAACAATATTAAAAAATGCTTTTTTTACTATGCTTTTAGTCGCTTTCATCATTTTGTCTAGAATCCAGTTAAATAGGGAATTATTGACAATAATTAATGAATTTGTGAATATAGTCACTTATCTAACGACATAGTTTCGAGTCAGAAAAAAATCAATACGAAATATTGACTAATTTCTTAATTTGCCATCAGTCAAAAGAGGTAGTTTTTTCTAATTTTTAATAGTCATTTTCATTTCAATGAGATGTGTGGTAGTACAGCTACAGCAATCCAGAATCATTCGTGAGAAAATACGTAAACTTTGAAGATGCGATAAGAAGACGCGATAAATCGCGTTTCTATATCAGAGTTTTGGGTTGATATGAACTGTGTTGTTCTATAATTTTCTTGCCTTTTGCCTGCCGGAAATTTTGAAATTTTTCTTTGGGTAGAAATGATCAAAAAATGTGAGTTCGATGAACCTCTCCCCAACCCCTCTCCGTCTCGGAGAGGGGCAATAAGATCCAATACTGCTCGGTTAAGGGAAAATAGATGGTGGAATAAATCATAATTTGTTCGCGTGTAGTTTACGAGAACAAAAACAGCTAAAAACGTTGCTTGTACCTGAAGGCACTCTCGAAAAATTTAAAGAATGTTGTGTTATGTGCGCCAGGCAGCTTCGGATGTAGCTTCCTGTACTACTGCAAGCTCTAAACGCTTGACTCCTTCCGATAAAAAGGCAGTTGCAGCTCGTTCGCTCTGAACCCGATCAACATCAATCAGTGGTGTAGATGAAAGCGTGAGGGTGAGGCGATCGCCCAAGGTCGCAACTCCAACATTCCGCCCTACCACACTTGGCATGACAGCAGGTGCATGGAGTGCTTCAATCCAAATGTTGCCGTATTGTTGAGCCATATTGATGCGACCGAGATTTGTGACGTTCAGTTGACAGGGAGATTGCGATGATCCCCCTGCTTCAGCAAAGGTGGTGGCATCGGTGAGATTCGCAATTGCGCGTTGTCGAAGTTGGTGCTCCTCGACTAACTGCTGGGCAATGTCGATTTGTGAGAGTTGAGATTTGACTGATCGCGCAACGTCCCAAAATGCGGAATCCGGTTGAAGGGAATGAGTCGTCATACACAAGCAAAAATAAAGCCCAACTCCATCTGGCATCGGCAAGGATAGGTGTGATCGTACATTGACCGGATGTAAACATTGCATCACATCGCTAGGTTTAGCGTCTTGCTGAGTGAGCGCGAGCAAGAACGCCGCACTGACTGCACCGTGTACGGTTGTGTGTTCGGCTCGACTGCGTTGGATCAGTTGCTGGGTGAGTTCGGGAGAGAGGACAACGGTGTGAATGTGGGGTGGGGCACGACGAGACAGGGGTGGTATATAGTCCGTGGGCTTAGGAGTAGTTTCTGGACAGGGTGTGATGCCAAAAAGCGATGATTCGAGCGATAATGCCGCAGAAAGGTGCGATCGCTCAAATATTTCGCCTCCTAACCTTTGGAGAATATCTCGCATTAGATAAACGCCAGATAGCCCATCTGCGATCACATGATGGCAAATAATCATCAGTTCGGATTCAGCCTCTGATTGCAGCAGCACGACTCGCAGTAAGGGTGCTACCTGCCAATCCAATGAGCAAGCCAGTTCGACTTCGAGTTCTGCTTGCCAGTGCTGATCATCCGTTCTCTCGACCAGCCGCAGCGGAATTTCGTCGTCGGTTTCGACAAATTTAGGCTGTCCGATCGCGTCAGTGGCGATGCAGACTCGGAGCAGAGGATGGCGTTGCTGAATTTGCCTGAGTACCATCGAAAGTTGATCGACACTAAACTGCCCCTGAAGTTTCGCAACGGTGGCAAAATCCATTGGATAAAACTGGTTGTAGAGCCAAAATAAATGTTCAAATGCACCTAAATACCGTTCCATGAGTAATACCTTAGCCAAAAAAAAAGTATGAAGAAGTAGGACGCTTCGTTGTAGAGTTATTGTCTCTCACAACGACAACTCAAAAACCACTCCTCGCCCAATACTGTTTGGTTAAGGCAACAGACGCGATAAATCGGCGTCAAGACGAAGGAATGATTATTGTAGAGACGGCGATTTATCGGGTCTTCGGAATTTTGAATTTTAATCAAAAAACCTTAACCGAACCGTATTGACTGCTCGCCCATGCGCGATACGATTTGTTCGCGCATTGTTTACGCGAACAAAATTTTCTTTGTTTTACCCTCTATTTCTCCTTAACCGAGCAGTATTGCAATAAGATCCTGAGTTAGGCACGAAAAATTAGGGTTTCTAAGCCTCTCCCCGAAACGGGGAGAGGAATGGAAGCGGGGTTCTTTGGCATCTGTCGAACTCAGGTTAAAAAAGGGAATGGGTAATAGGTTTTTTACCCATTACCCATTACCAGAGTCACAAATTATTAGAATCGTGAGAAAAAATTGAATTAAATATCTAGATCCGTGAAGTTGAGTTTAGAACCATAGGTTTCAATGAATTCTCTTCTAGGTGCGACACGATCGCCCATTAAAATAGTGAAAATGCGATCGGCTTCGGCGGCGTCTTCAATTTCGACTTGCTTCATTTTGCGGGTTTCTGGGTTCATTGTGGTGTCCCAGAGTTGTTGTGGCATCATTTCACCCAAACCTTTGAAGCGTTGGATGGTGTAGTTGGCGTTGGCTGGAAATTTGGCGATTACTTGGTCTTTTTCGCGATCGCTATAGCAATATTCATGATTACGTCCCCGTTCTACTTTAAACAGTGGGGGACAAGCAATATAAATAAAGCCTTGTTCAATGAGCGCTCGCTGATACCGATAGAAGAAAGTTAACAACAAAGTACGGATGTGCGCTCCATCTACGTCAGCGTCAGTCATGATGACTATCCGGTGATAGCGCAGTTGGGTGGAATCGAATTCATCACCTTTGACACCTAAACCGAGTGCTGTAATTAACGCTTGAACTTCGTTATTTTTATAAATTTTGGCGTCGTCGGTTTTTTCTATGTTGAGGATTTTACCACGTAAAGGCAAGATAGCTTGAGTGCGGCGATCGCGTCCTTGTTTGGCACTTCCGCCGGCTGAGTCCCCTTCCACGATGAAAATCTCTGATTCGCTAGGATCGCGAGAACTACAATCTGCCAATTTACCAGGTAATGGCGAAGATTCGAGTACCGATTTACGTCTGACTAATTCCCGTGCATGACGCGCTGCTTCTGCGGCTTTGAAGGCTTGGATAGCTTTATCTAAAATTGAGTCGGCGATGGCCGGGTGAAATTCTAGGTACTCGGTGAGGACTTCTCCCACCAGAGAATCGACAATACCGCGAACTTCGGTGTTACCGAGTTTGGTTTTGGTTTGTCCTTCAAATTCTGGATCAGGGACTTTTACAGAAATTACCGCTGTTAAACCTTCTCGGACGTGTTCGCCACTGAGGTTGGGTTCATTTTCTTTAATTTTATTTCGTTTGCGGGCGATCGCATTTAATGTGCGAGTCAGAACTGCTTTCAATCCTTCTAAGTGCGTACCACCATCCACCGTGCGAATATTGTTAGCAAAACCTAGCACATTATCCGTATAAGCATCAGTACACCATTGCAAAGAAACTTCCACTTGTACGTTGTTCCGTTCCCCCTGCACATAGATAATTTCTTCATGCAGTGGTTGCTTTTCACGGTTCATGTAAGCAATGTACTCTTTAATGCCACCCTTGTATTCGTAGGATTCTACCTTGGGTGTATCACTTTTCAGTAATTCTAGACGATGGTCAGTAAAGGTAATTTTGACACCAGCATTCAGATACGCCAATTCTCGTAGGCGACCTGATAAAGTGATGTAATCAAACTCAATACTAGTAGTGAATATTTGGGTATCTGGCTTAAAGGTGACAGAAGTTCCGGTTCTAGCTTCTTTGTAAGGCTTGACTTGCAGATCGGTAACTGGAATACCCCGTTCATAGCGCTGGATATGAACTTTTTTATCTCGCCAAACTGTAACTTCTACAATCTCAGACAGGGCATTAACAACAGAAATACCAACCCCGTGCAATCCTCCAGAAACTTTATAGCCACCGCCGCCAAACTTACCACCGGCGTGCAGTACCGTCATCACGGTTTCCAAAGCCGATTTCCCGGTACGTGAGTGAGTATCGACGGGAATACCGCGACCGTCATCTGTTACAGTCACAGAACCATCAGCGTTGATATCCACCTCTATATGAGTGCAATGACCCGCCAAAGCCTCATCGATTGAATTGTCCACCACCTCGTAAACTAAATGGTGGAGTCCTCGCGGCCCGGTGGTACCGATGTACATTCCTGGTCGTTTGCGGACGGCTTCCAGACCTTCCAGAACTTGAATCTGATCGGCACTGTAACTGCTCGTCATGTAAACTCTCCTGATGCGTGGGGTTGAACTCGCCTAAAGGCAAATAAAAGTAAAAACACTCCAAAATTGTAACACAAAAGCCTTGCTGGCGTCTGTAGGGCATTTTCAAGAGAAGTTTATACAGGGGTTGCAGTCCCGTTAGAGAGGGGCAAAGGGGCAGAGGAGCAGGGGAGGCAGGGGAGAAATGACAAATGACAAATGACAAATGACAAAATTAACAAAATTAATTGTAATTTGTGGGGCAACGGCAACGGGTAAGTCAGGTTTGGCTTTGGCCTTGGCGATGCGGTTAGGTTCAGTAATTCTCAGTGCTGATTCACGTCAAGTTTACCGTGAGTTTGATATTGGCACGGCTAAGCCAACTATCGCTGAACAAAAATTAGTGCCGCACTATTTAATAGATATCTGCGAGCCAACAGACACGATGACAGTAGCAGACTACCAACAGCAAGCGCAAGCCTTAATTAATTCTCCCCCATCTCCCTCATCTCCCTCATCTCCCTCATCTTCCTCATCCCCCCCAGTCTTCATGGTTGGTGGTACTGGTTTATATATACGTTCTATTGTCCAAGGGATGAAAATTCCTCGGGTGGCACCGCAAAGTGAATTGCGATCGCAACTTGAATCTCTAGGTCAAAATCAACTCTATGCAATGTTACAACAAGTCGATCCTGTTGCCGCACAAAAAATTCATGCTAATGATTCGGTGCGAACTTTACGAGCGTTAGAAGTATATTATGTAACTGGAATTCCAATTTCAGAACAGCAAGGGGAAAATCCACCAAATTATCCGATTTTGCAAATTGGGTTGGATTGCGATCTTGAACAGTTGGGCGCTCGTATTCAACAGCGTACTGAACAAATGATCGCAAATGGTTTGGTTGCTGAAGTGGAATATCTTTGTCAAAAACATGGTGCTGATTTGCCTTTATTGAACACTTTGGGCTATCAAGAAATCAAGCAATATTTAGCTAGAGATATTTCTTTGGACGAAGCGAAAGAATTAACGGTTTTGCATACAAGACAATTTGCCAAACGACAACGCACTTGGTTTAGAGCATATCAACAAATTGAGTGGTTTGATGCGGATGATCCTGATTTATTAGAGAAGGTTTGGCAGCGAATAAATGAGTTTATAAATTGCACTAGTTCGTGAGATTTTTTTTGCTCATGCAAAGACGCAAAGTTTTTTGCCTCTTTGCATCAGTGTTTTAGATAGTGTCGGGATCAATGCCCATAGCTCGTAGCCTTTCTGCTAGAATTTGGGCGCGTTGTTCTGCTTCGGAAGCACGTTGTTCAGCTTGAGAAGCGCGTTCATCTCCAGTTGGTAAAACAGTTCCATCTTGGTAGCACCAGCGTAACCAAGTATCCTGTCTACCTTCAAATTCACCTTCCCATAAAGTTACACCTAAACCCACTTGTTCTAACCAAGTTTCTTCACTTTCAAAGTAACGTCTTCCCCTGAGTTCATAAACGCGTAGTACTTTTTCTCCTAATTGCTGATTCGGGTCATATACGATGTAGTAACTAGCCCGCATATGTTCATAAATTTGCAGCTTTTTGCCCAGTTCATCACCTTCTTTGTTAGATACAATTTCCAGGACAACTTCCGGAGGTTTACCAAAACGCCAAACCATATAGCAACGATTTTGTTTTTCCCACCAATTTTCAGGCACTTGCACATCCAAGCTGAGAAAGACATCAGGTACAATGGGAGGCTGAAGGTCTGTGTAGTAAATGCCCACATTAGCTTCAGCTAAAAAAGTCTGTTGTAGAGAACTGTAAAGAGAACTCACTAAAAGGCGTTGTTGTTTGGCAGATGCAAAATTGTCCACAGGTGTATCATCTTCAGTTACTAACTGGTTAGCATCTGGCACATAGTAATCATCATCATTGATTAAAAGTTGATTAACCATGACTGTACCCAGTATTTGAAAGCGTTATTTATAGATTAGTTCATTGGAGATGGAAAAGTGCATTGACTCAATATTTTATACTAAAAAAAATCTGAGGAGTAGTCATCAATGGAATCTTTTTCAGAACTTACGAAGCTTTCTAGGCTCCTAAATGATTTCAAACAACCCTGGTTCATAGCAGGTGGATGGGCGATAGATCTTTTTATAGGAGATGTAACTAGGGTACATAAAGATATAGAAATTGCAATATTTAGGAAAGACCAAAGCAGCCTGCGAGAATATTTATTTGGCTGGAAATTTAGTAAGGTTGTTAATGGAAAAATGGAGCCTTGGAATGAAGATGAATGGCTAGAGTTACCGATACATGAAATTCATGCTCATACTAAAAATGCTTTATTCTCGGAACTAGAGATTCTGTTCGATGAGTCTTCAGAAAGTGAGTGGAGGTTTCGCAGAAATGTTAATGTTGCACGTCCATTATCAATGATTCGGTTACGTTCTGATATTGGTGTACCGTTCCTTGCTCCGGAAATTGTACTCTTATACAAAGCCAAGAATCCCAGGTCTAAAGATGAAGATGATTTTTATCGTGTATCCAGGTTACTTGATGAAGAACGTCAAGTTTGGCTTAAGCAAGCAATAACACTGTGTCACCCCGGACACCATTGGC
This sequence comes from Desmonostoc muscorum LEGE 12446, assembly GCF_015207005.2. Classification (GTDB taxonomy): domain Bacteria; phylum Cyanobacteriota; class Cyanobacteriia; order Cyanobacteriales; family Nostocaceae; genus Nostoc; species Nostoc muscorum. The sequence continues at coordinate 4,260,436 of NZ_JADEXS020000001.1, read as the reverse complement.
TTGGAGAACTTCACGCTAGCTGAAGAGGAGTGCGATCGCTATTTCCGCCTATAGAATTTTTGCTTTTACTCCCATATCCTTTGAACTGGATATACATCAAAGATTGCATCTACACTTAACAAGGGTATCTTTTCAACTATTGCCTGAGCGATTAAAATTCGGTCAAAAGGATCGCGGTGATGGCTTGGTAAAGCTTCTAAAGCATAGATATGAGTCAATTCAATAGGTAATATTTCTAGATTATTCACTCGCTGTTGAGTTTCGATGAAATTAGGAAGCGACGAGCTTAAATTTAGCTTACCAAGTTGAGATTTTATTTGTAATTCCCAAACACTAGCCATGCTAACTACCCAAAAGTTGTTAGTATCAATTAATGAATTTCTAACTCTCTGCGATAGTTTTTCTGGGTTTCCTGCTGACCAAATAATTACGTGAGTGTCTAATAGAAGTTTCATCCCTCACTTTCACCTAACCAAAACTCATCAGGTAAAGGGTCATTAAAATCATCACTCATCCAAATCTCACCTTGGTTTAAACCTAGTACCCGTTTCTGGGGTGATTTTTGGGGCTGATGATATTTTTCTGAGAGAAATTCAACAAAATCCAGCACCTGTTGTTGCTGTTCGGGTGCTAAGGTTTGCAGCTTGGCAATTAATTTTGAAGTGATATCTACAACTTGGAAAGTCATCTCACCCTCTCTTGTTGAATCTCTGATTCTATCTTACTTTTAATCACACATTGAAATACGTAGACGCTGCATCAGCTTGTTGTCAGACATTGCCTCTTACTCCTCACTCACGAGCTGCTATTCTTGCAACAATGGTAATTACAGCCATATCAACCAGCCACAACAGACTTAAACATCTACCTTTAACTGTAAAACCTATGCTCACGCAAGATAAAAAACAACGTAACTGGAAACCGATTATCAAAGCATTCGAGGCTGTTCTTGGCAAAAATGGCGTGGTGCAACGCCGTGAAGAACTTATTACCTATGAATGCGACGGTTTAACCGGCTATCGTCAACGTCCGGCTGTGGTAGTTTTACCTAGAACTACAGAACAAGTTGCCGAAGTTGTGAAAATATGCAACCAATATTCTATCCCGTTCATCGCACGCGGTTCAGGCACCGGCCTATCTGGCGGCGCTTTGCCGTTGCTAGATTCGGTTTTAATTGTCACTTCATTAATGCGGCAAATCCTCAGCATTGATTTGGAAAATCAACGCACGGTTGTGCAACCAGGGGTGATTAATAGTTGGGTAACACAGGCTGTTAGTGGTGCTGGTTTTTACTACGCTCCCGACCCTTCCAGTCAAATAATTTGCTCTATTGGTGGAAATATTGCGGAAAATTCTGGTGGGGTACATTGTCTCAAATATGGCGTGACTACTAACCACGTTTTAGGATTAAAAATTGTCACACCAGAGGGAGAAATTGTTGATTTAGGTGGACAAATTCCAGAAATGCCTGGTTATGATTTAACGGGTGTTTTTGTTGGTTCTGAAGGTACTTTAGGAATTGCCACAGAAATTACTTTGCGAATTCTCAAAAGTGCAGAATCGATTTGTGTGCTGTTGGCAGATTTTACGAGTATTGAGGCTGCGGGAGCAACTGTTTCTGATATCATCAGCGCCGGAATTATTCCCGGTGGGATGGAAATGATGGATAATTTTAGTATCAACGCGGTTGAAGATGTTGTCGCAACTAATTGTTATCCCCGCGATGCTACTGCTATTTTGCTGATAGAAATTGACGGTTTAGAAGTTGAAGTTGCAGGCAATAAGCAGCGAGTTACAGAAATTTGTAAAAAGAATGGTGCGCGTAATGTCACTTCTGCTAGTGACCCAGAAACACGATTAAAATTGTGGAAGGGACGTAAAGCGGCTTTTGCTGCTGCTGGTCATTTAAGTCCAGATTATTATGTACAAGATGGTGTGATTCCCCGTACTCAGTTGCCTTATGTGCTGCATGAAATTGAGATGTTAAGTGAACAATATGGTTATCGAGTTGCTAATGTGTTTCACGCCGGCGATGGCAATCTTCATCCACTAATTCTGTATGATAATTCTGTGGTTGGGGCATTAGAGAAAGTTGAAGAGATGGGAGGAAAAATTCTCAAGCTTTGCGTCCAAGTTGGTGGTAGCATTTCTGGCGAACATGGCATTGGTGAAGAGAAAAAATGCTATATGCCACAAATGTTTAGTCAAGTTGATTTAGAAACTATGCAATGGGTGCGGCAAGTTTTTAATCCTCAAGGTTTAGCAAATCCTGAAAAAATATTTCCCACACCACGAACTTGTGGTGAAGCTGCAAATGCATTGCCTATCAAGCAATTTGAAGGTGTGGAAAGATTTTAAGAAGAAGTGATGAGGAAGAGATGAACAGTTTATAAGGTTCTGAGTTTTCACGGAATGTGGAAAATCAGATAAAAGTATAGCGTAGGGTGGCGATCGCCACCCTACGCACTTTGGTTTATTAAGGTATCGCAAAGACAGGCAAAAGACTTGTATTTTCCCGGATTATATTGATAGGATTACACGTAAGTAATTTGACATAGTTTATTTGTTACGCAACATCATTGTGAATGGATCAATTGGATAGCTTGGCTTTGATGAAAAAGCCCAGTAAATATTCTATCCGTGATGGCAAGTTACTGAGTCATAAACAATACAAATTAACAGGATAAGAGGATGCGTCTAAGAAAACTAGTCAGCTATGGGATTTTTGTGCTGGCGGTCGTCATTGGGTTAGGTCTGACGACAGTTGCCCGTGGTTATGACATTCCACCCCCATCAGGGAAGATTGAGTTTGCCGAACAGACGAGCGATCTCATGCTCGCCACCATATTCGCCGCGCTCACCCAGGAGTTCGACGAGACCACGCCAGATAACGTAGAGCAGGGCAAGCACTCCATCTCACTGATATTTAACGATAAAAACAAGGATATGCGGCTGGTGGGCACCTTGGAGCCGCTCCGGGAAAACGATCGCCCCTACGACAGCTTCGAGCGTCAGGCACACATACGGGCGCTGAACGGAGAGGTATACACGTCTGTCCAGCGCGTAGACGATCAATGGTACTATAGACGCTCGATTCCTCTGAGCAACTTCAGACCGGAGTGTGCGCTCTGCCACACCAATTACCAGGTCTTCCCTGCGACGCAGCAGGTAGGTGCGCTCATGCTTAGGGTGCCGATCAAGAAGTAAGCAACTGAACAAAAAATAAAATAATTCTTGTAGAAGATAGGAGTCAGTGCTGCCAATAGCAACATTGACTCCTTTTTTTGTAGTAAATTAACTATGTATAATTGCAGTTTTTCGGGAATTTAATCATCATTTATTCACATATTCCGGAGAATTACAATTTGATTTTGTAGTTATATATAATGTAGCGATCGCACTTGGTAACGTTGACAAATGAATCAGGTTGCACGCCGTTTTTTTTCTTATTTGCTGTGTTTGGGATTAGTAATCACCATAACATTTTTTTCACACTCTTCAGGCTCAGTTTATTCTCAAAAAACAAGTCCTTTAAGTACAGAAATTCGCGGTGTTTGGCTGACTAACGTTGCTAGTGGTGTACTATTTGTACCTTGGGGTATTAATCGCGCTCTCAATCAATTATCGGCTCTCAATTTTAATACAATTTATCCTGTAGTTTGGAACAGAGGGCATACTTTTTATCATAGTGCTGTAACCAAAATGACCACAGGTTCAGATACTCAACCTTTGCTTAAGTTCATGCACGGTGGACAGGATGTTTTAACAAAAATAGTTAGACTTGCCAAAAATAAAGACCTGAGAGTTATTCCTTGGTTTGAATATGGATTTATGACGCCCCATTATTCAGAATTAGCAAGGCGTTATCCTGACTGGTTGACAATTGGACAAGAAGGTATCAACTCTATTCAAGATACTCCACCAGAAGAAATTGACAATGGCTTACTGAATAAGCAAGCTTGGTTAAATCCTTTACATCCGCAAGTGCAAGAATTTATCCAAGGGCTAATTGTAGAAGTAGTCAAAAATTACGATGTGGATGGTATTCAACTTGACGACCACTTTGGAATGCCTGTACAGTTTGGTTACGATCACTTCACTATTGAACTTTATCAGCAAGAACATCAAGGCAAAAGTCCCCCAACCAATCCTTTTAATTCAGAATGGATGCGTTGGCGAGCAGACAAAATTACTGATTTCATGGCAGAAATCTATCAAGCTGTCAAGGCAGTTAAACCCAAAGCTAAAATATCTTTGTCTCCCAACTACCAAGCTTTTGCCTATAAATACTATTTGCAAGATTGGGAAAATTGGGTAAAAAAAGGTTTAGTTGATGAGCTAATTTTGCAGGTATATCGAAGTGACAAAAAATCTTTTATCGCTCAACTCGAACAACCATCTGTGAAATTAGCCCAAAGTCTAATTCCAGTAGGAATTGGTATATTAACGGGAACGGTGCATAATCCAGTCAAAATTCCCCAAATTAAAGCACAGGTTCAAACAGTGCGCGATCGCAATTTTGACGGGATCTCCTTTTTCTACTGGGAGAGTCTATGGGGTTACATCGTACCGGAATCGCCCCAACAGCGACGCAAAGCTTTTCTTGATATGTTTGATGCTAAAACAAAAGGGATTGGGGATTAGGGATTGGGGACTGGGCATGGGGCATTGGGCATGGAAAGAGGATGGGGGGATAAGGGGATGGGGAGATGGGGGGGAAAGAAGAATTACTTTCTCCCTCATCTCCCTCATCTCCCTCATCTCCCTCATCCCCCCAGTCCCCAGGGCTGTTTCATTCCCCAAAGAGCTTTAAAAATCAAGGGTTCTAGCAATTAAAAATTAGTTATTTTGTTACCAGCGTGCCCAGAAAATGAACTATTTTACTGATATTTCAATGTTTAAATGTTCATCTCATCGTCACCCTGACTTACAATTTTCTCGCTAACCATCTTGACAAATCCTGTTTGAAATGGAATGAAACAGCCCTGCCCCAGTCCCCACTCCCCTCCATGCCATTATTTAACTTTGCGTTTCTCTGGACTTTAGCTACTTTTAGCGGTTTTTTACTGAGTTTGTTGTTAATTGAAATTGGTGAAAAGCCTGATATTGGAGTATTAGAAGCTGCTATCGGTGGATTTGCGATCGCACTTCCTCAAGGTTTTCTTTTCAAACAACCTATAATTTGTATTAGGTGGATTTTGTCAACTCTTTTGGGTTGGAGTATTATCACTGCGATCGGTATTGGTGGGTTGGGTTGGATTGTACCTAGCACTCAGTTTCTGCCTCTGAGAATTCTCTATGGAACAATTTATGGAGGACTCGGCGGCTTAGGGGTTGGATTGACACAATGCTTAGCAATTTCTCAACCAGTCTCCGTAGTCTGGCGATGGATATTTGTCTCTTCAGCAAGTTGGGCGATTGCTATTCCTTTGGGTTCTGCTGTCGGGATGATCTTACGCCGCTTCACGCAGTTATTCTTAGGCGAAGTCATCGGATTAGCCTTCACTTGGCTACTCGTTGGTATTCTCACAGGAATCAATGCTCACAAATTGCGATCGTAAATGGGGGACTGGGGACTGGGGATGAGGAGACCTCTTGCAAAAGTCCCTAACACCCCACCCCCAACCCCGAGCCGATGCCTTGGGGAGGGGAGCGTTTGTGTCAGCAAATGCGGGGTGGGGTTCTTTATTTTTGATTTATGCAAGAGACTCCATGAGCTGCGTTCACAAGGAACAATGAAAATTTCTTTTCCCTACTTTCCACTCCCCACTCCCCACTCCCTATTTTCAAGGCAGGTCTAGGGAGTGTGGGGAAAATATAAAAAAGCTTCCCACACCTCCCAATGCAATGCCCCATACCTAATGCCCAATCCCCAGTACCCAGTCCCTAACATCCAATATTACAAATTGTAAATTTTCATGATATAGTTTGATGATTGCACCTAAGTATATGCAAAGATTAGAGAAAATTTCCAAAATCAGTAACTTTTTATTCACCTGCAAATGCATTTTCGCCTTGAAAAAGCAGGATTTATTAAGCTGACTCCTATTAGCTTTCTTAAATTTCCGATCAGAAATAAAGAAAGATCCAAGTTTCCATGAGCAACGGCTGACAACACTTTGCCTAAGGCGCCCAACTGCATCTACTACAAGCATAACAACTACAAGAGAGCGCCTCAAAGAGTCAGCAATACCAGACAGGGACTCTCGCATGAACATAAATCCGACTGAATCAACTATAGAGCTGACACAACTATCACCTCCCCAGATTCTATTCGGCACAGAAGTAGATAAAAAAAGTAGTAGCGAGCAGTTTCTACTGAGTATGTACGATTCTGTGCAGGCATCAATATTTGTAGTGGATGTGCTAGAAGATGGAGATTTTCGATATGTAGCACTAAATCCTACTCACGAACGGTGGATAGGTATTCGCTCAGATGATCTCCGAGGCAAAAAACCAGAGGATATTCTCTCGCCCATTGATGCTGCTAGGGTGCGTCAGCGTTATGCTGACTGTGTGCTATTTGGGAAAACTATTTCCTACGAACAATGTTTGCAATTCCAGGGAATTTCCACTTGGTGGAGTACAACCCTGACTCCATTACGGGATACTAATTCAAGGATTTATCGATTGATTGGTACTAGTAGTAATATTACTCATGTTAAGGAAGCAGAAAAAGGAGTTGAACTCCAGGCACAACGGGAGCAACTCCTAGAAGCGATCGCCGGACGAATTCACCAATCTATAGAATTAGAGACAATTCTGCATCAGACAACACAAGAACTGCGGGAGTTTTTAAAGAGCGATCGCGTGCTAATTTATCGCTTCGGTGCTGATAGTAATGGAGTAGTTATTGCCGAATCAACTGTGGCTAATAGCGATCGGCTATTGGGAAAAAATATCACTGATCCCTGCTTCGGTAGCAAATATCGAGAAAACTATACCCAGGGTTCCATTCAAGTTATTGAAGATATTCATGCAGCTGGATTACATCCTTGCCATATAGATTTCCTCGCCTCTTTGCAGGTGAGAGCCAATCTAGTCGTGCCAATTTTCTTCAAGCAAGATGTTTGGGGGCTGTTGATTGCCCAGCATTGCCACCAACCGCGTCAATGGCAGGACATAGAAACCGATCTGCTCAAGCAACTGGCAACTCAAATTGGCGTTGCCATCCAACAGGCAGAACTCCATCAGCAACTCAACGATCTCAAAGCCAAGATGGAGTCGCACAAACAAAAACACGTCAATCAGTTGCAGCAGGTGCGAAACTTTGAAGCCTTAGTGCGACGGATGACAGAACAAATCCGCGATAGCCTCGATGAAAGTCAGGTATTGCAGACAGTCACACAGGAATTAGTGCAATTACTCAACCTTGACCGTTGCCAAATTGAACTTTATAGCACCTGTCAAACCCAAGTAAATATTACTTACGAGTACACCACGAACTTACCCCAGTGCTTGGGATTAACCAAACAAATTGCAGACCGTCCCGAACTTTATCAGCCACTATTGCAAAAACAGCCTTTGCAATTTTTAGAAATTGTACCTGGATGGCAGCCAAAATTGCTGGTTGTTGCCCAGATGGCTTGTCCAATTTTCGATACTCAAGGAATTTTGGGAAATATTTGGTTGACAAGACCAACACAAGACGGATTTGATGAATTTGAAGTCGGGTTAGTGCAGCAGATAGCAAACGAATGTGCGATCGCTATTCGTCAAGGGCAACTTTACCAAAAAACCCAGGCGCAGGTAAAAGAATTAGATCAACGCGAACGACTAAAAAACGAATTTCTCAGAACCCTGTCCCAAGAACTGCGGACACCAATAACTAGCATCAGCCTCGCCGCCCAAACTCTTGAAAGTGTTCTGACACCAGAAGAAATATTAGATATAGAAATAGTTCCGCAGCTTTTACAAATTTTGCATAATGAATGTGCGCGAGAGAGCAAGTTAATTAACGACCTACTCACACTGACATCTTTAGAAGCCGAACCAAATCCCCCAACTTTGATTGCCATTGACTTACAGAGCTGGCTTCATCCCATCATTGAAACTTTTCGAGATGTTACCAACTGCCAGCGCCAGCAGTTAAACCTAAATATCGATCGCACACTCCCACTTTTAGAAACAGATATCACAGACCTAGAGCGGATTGTCACCGAACTGCTCAACCATGCGTGCAAGTACACCCCAGCAGGTGAATCCATCACAATTTCGGCTGAAGTTACAGCTGACACACTAGAACTGAAGATTACCAATTCCGGAATCGAGCTTACCAGCAAGGAACTATCGCGGATTTTTGAGCCTTTTTATCACCTTTCCAAACACGATCCTTGGAAACATAGCGGCACAGGACTGGAATTGGCATTAGTGCAGAAAATGGTCAGACATTTAGGCGGCTCAATTTCTGTAGAGAGTGCAGCAGGTCAAACCAGCTTCACCGTTAAATTTCCCCTTTAAATCGTTTTTTGGGGTGTTGGACTGGCACATTTGTCAGAAGTTTGCTATAATTGTTATTCGTGTGGGTGACTAGCTCAACGGTAGAGCATCGGACTCTTAATCCGCTGGTTCTGAGTTCGAATCTCAGGTCACCCACCTTTTGAGTATTTTAACTTATCCCTCTTGTAAAAAACTTGTTACTCGGAAAAGGGGTAGTTAATAGTAACATAAAAACTCGCAATTCCTCAATAGTTACTTACATTACTTAGAGTAAATATTTACTAGTGTTGATACCCCAGAGTTTTATAGTGTGGTCAAACTCAATTACTTTGATAAATTGATATTTAATTTATCAGACTAAGAATGTTAACAAAATTGCTTGATGGAACTTCCCTTGGCGCGTTTTTGCTGGTACATTGACTTATCTGCCTGCAATAACAGTTTTTCCAATGAAACATCTTTATTTAGAACACATTGTTGAACTCCAACACTCATTGATAGATGATAGCTTCTACCTTGATTCTGATTAAAGAAATCAACGTTTGCTTGTAGGCGAGCAGCAATTCCATTCGTATGATCTGAAGATTCAGGCATGAATACGACGAACTCATCACCTCCCAATCGGGCAATAATGTCAGAATCTCGATAAGTTTGTTTTAGTAGCTCTGCTGTGTCAACAATTACACGATCTCCAACTTCGTGTCCAAATGTATCATTGATTTCCTTCAATCCATCGATATCTACAAATAACAGACAACAGGGCTTTTGTCGGCGATGAGCGAGTTTTACTTGCTGCTGTGTAAGTAGAAAAAAGCCTCGTCGATTGTACAGTCCAGTTAATTCATCTGTTAGAGATAAGTGTCTAATACCAATTTAATATGAAGCTGCATAGAAAAGAGCTTCTAAAATAAAGTTATAAGAAGAGATGGAAATCACCTGTTCAGATGTTAATTGCTCGAACAATTGTTGTAGGCGAGTGCGTAAGTCTTGCAAGTCAGAAAACAGTTCATTCTTGAGAGATTTTTTGAGAAACTGCCACAGCCTTTCAATGGGATTAAGCTCAGGAGCATGAGGTGGTTGCAGCAGGGGAATAATATTTTCAGGCCAATTAATCGCACTACTGATATGAGCAGGAGCTTGGTCTATTTGTAAAATTGCATAATCTGAACCTAATTGTTGCGATAACCAGTCTAAAAACTGTTGAAAATAGTCACCATTGAGCTGCGGGTATTCTTGCTGAAAATGTTGTCCTGTTAATGGTTCAATTGCACCATAAATCCAAAAATTTTCTCTTTCCCATTTCACCGCTACAGTTGGTTTGACTCCAGGGGCCGTAATTACTTTTCCCGTTAAAGTTTTTAATCCCACCCTGGTTTCATCCTGACACAGATAATGAATACACTTTCCTGGTGCTAGATGTTTTTCTAGCCTCTCGATAATGATACCGAGTTTTTTTTAAACTCAGATACTAACTTCTCATCCTGCTTATGGCTTTGCGGACGTGGTACTTTGAGTTTTGCTCCTAATTTATATCTCACTAACGCATATACTGTTGCATACTCTACTTCCAGCCCCTGTTCTTTTTTTAACCACTCCACTATTGCACCATAGCTACTAAAGCCTTTTCCTGTTTTTAACTCCTCTGTTAGTGCCGCGATCGCTACCTCATCAATTTTTCGTTTTGCTCCCGGAGCTTTTTTAATTTCTAATAATTCATCTAGTCCACCGACTCTATATCTTTGTAACCACCTTGTGACAGTTGATGTATCTAGAGCCAAGCGTTTTCCAATTTCTTGCTGTTCATGAACCTGCCCGTTTTTTATCCACCACAGCATCATCAGTTTTTCTTTCTGGTTTCCTACGTTGGCTGTTTGTAGACGTTTCTTTAGTTCTGCTTCGCTTTCTGCAATTTCAATCTTAAAAGGGCGGCTCATGCTTATTTTTATTTATCCAGTTTATTCACTCTATTATATGCAGCTTCATATAAAATTGGTATAACTTCTGCCTCAACTTTTTGACGCCTTTCTATTTCTTTTTCTAGTGCAGCAGTTCGATTGCGGACTCTTTGTTCTAGTTCACCATAAATCTGCACATTTTCCATTGCCACAGCCGTTGTATCTGCCAATGCCTGTAATAGCTTCACTTGTTCTAGAGTTGGCTGATGTAACTTAGCCCAATATGTTCCAATTGCACCTATGGGGTTACACGTCCGGATCGGCACCATTGCCAAGCTTTTGACAAAAGTCGGTTGGTAAGCTGCAAATGGAATGCGTTCATCTCCATAAATATCGCTAATCACAACAGGCTGACGGTTTCGCATCGTATGTCCACCAATGCAAATACTCATAGGGAAGCGTTGCCCTTTCCATAATGGAGCGATCGCATCTTCATCTGCGTAATAACATTGATCTCCATCTCGTAGGACAAAACTAGCTCCATCTGCTCCAGTCAACTCACGCGCAGACTTTCGCACAATCACCATGATTTGCTTTAGCGTCCGTGCTAGTGACAATGCTTGAACAACCTCAATTAAATGCTCCATTGCCTGAACATAAGATATTTCAGCTTTGACACTATTGAAATTAGAAGCGATAGCAGATGAAGCAGAGTTTTGAACATCCATGCACTGACACCCAAAAAAGAATAGTCAAAAATCAGTTGAGGCTGCGATATGGAGCAAATTTGCCCATTTTAATAGACTTTTTAGCTTTTTTGAATAAAAATGTTACATATCTAAAAATATGTATCTACAGATAGATGCAAAACTGTACTAATACCAATTAGCAATACCCGCAAAGGGTGAAGCAAGCTACGCAATGGACTTTGGCAGCATGAAGCAGTTCTTCTGGGGTGCCGGAACCGCCTAATTCAGTCTGACCCAGTTCATATTTTTTGTGATAATTAATCTCAAAATATGCGCCTAACACACCCTACAATAATTTTATTTTTACTTTATAAATAGCCTCTTAGGGTATAGCGTTTCCCCACAAGCGTGAGGTAGACCTGTAGGGGCACGGCACTGCCCATAGGTGTCAACTTAAGCTTAAACGCTTATCCCACATACGCTTTACCCCCCTTAATCCCCCCTTTCCAAGGGGGGAAAAAGAAATCCATTTCCCTCCCCTTTACAAGGGGAGGGTTAGGGTGGGGTAACGCGGTGAGTAAGCGTAAGTAAATGAAGGGTTTCACGTTAAGTTGACACGTATGGGCACTGCCGTGCCCCTACACCTTGCGATATGATGTTGTACTGCATCTGAATGGGAACCGCTATATACAAGAGTAATGAAAGGAAATTCAATATTTGATTTTTGGATAAATTAAAATTTTATATAATGCTAATTCAAAGTTAAAATTAATATTTATTAACAGGATAAGAGAAGAATTTTAGACTTTATTTGGTATTAAGTATTTCGGATTAATCGTAATTTTACTTTAGGGTGGCACAGCTGTGCTTGCTACCCTAAAATTGTATATCAGTTGATGATACTTGTTATTCTGCTACCGTCACCGCTTCATTTTGCGGAAACTTGGGGAAAAATTTCTGAGATATCCAGGCAGTAAAGATATGAGATAGTAATCCCAGAGGACCGGCAAAGAAACACAAAGCTAGGGAATGAATTGTCCAAACACCTGTTTTTTGCCCTTCTAAATATATCCAGCGACCAACAAATAAATCCATCACCAAATAATGAATCCAACCCGTTGCTGCAACTTTTTCATCTGCAAAAAGGCGGGCAACATTCGCTAATTGGAGATTCGAGAAATCTTGGGCGTTTTCTGGCGTAATGCTGTTGATAAACAAATACAAATATACTCCAGCTATCAACACAAAAGGCAGATATGATGCCATTATTCGCTGTGTGATTTTCCAATTTGGCAATAAAATCATCAAAGTCCAAAAAGGCAAAACGAAAATATTGGTAATGTCAAATATTTGAGAAATCGTCATAGTTTTGTGGAGTGGGGAGTGGGGAGTGGGGAGTGGGAGTGGGGAGTGGGGGAGATGGAGAGATGGGGAGATAAGGGAGACAAGGGGACAAGGAGAAAACTCCTAACTCTTAACTCCTCACTCACCACTCTCAATGCCCAATTTATAGAGCTACGAGTTGGGATTCGATTTCTGAGGATTTCAAATCACGGCCGATGAAAACTAAGCGGGTTTGTCTGGCTTCTTCGGGTTGCCAGGGGCGATCGTAAAATTTATCAAATCTGGTTCCCACACCTTGCATTACTAAGCGCATGGATTTGTTTGGTACTGCCACGAAGCCTTTGATTCGATAAATTTCTTGTTCTTGTGCCAAGGTTTGCAACTGCTGTTGCAGCTTTTCTGGGTCAAAGGCACGATCTAAAATTAAATTGGCGGAGGTAATTTCTTCGTCGTGTTCGTGGTCTTCTTCGGTGTCGTGATGACTGGGACGAGAATCTAGGTTGTCTTCGACTGCGGCTTGGAATCCTAATAATATAGATGCATCGAGTCGAGAGCAATCGCTCTCCACAATCTTTACCACTCTGGGCAGCTCTTGTTTAATTAATTCCTCAACTCTGGCCTTTGTTTCGGCGTCCACCAAGTCAATTTTATTCAACACCACTAAGTCTGCACAAGCAAGTTGGTCTTCAAACAGTTCTTGCAAAGGTGTTTCGTGTTCCAGACTATCATCTGCTTGGCGCTGAAGTGCGATCGCCTGCGGATCGCTGGCAAAAGTCCCCGCTGCTACTGCTGCACAATCAACTACGGTAATCACCGCATCCACGGTAGCTGCATTGCGAATTTCCTGCCAGCGAAAAGCTTTTATCAAAGGTTTAGGTAACGCTAAACCAGAGGTTTCAATCAAAATACAATCAATGCTATCCCGCCGCTTAATCAACTCTTGCATCGTCGGGTAAAACTCTTCCTGGACGGTACAGCATAAGCAGCCGTTGGTTAATTCAAAAATATTACTGTCGCCTTCACCATCCTCAGGGCAAATTTGACAGGATTTCAACAATTCGCCATCAATACCGAGTTCGCCAAATTCGTTGACCAAAACCGCAATACGGCGTCCTTGGTTGTTTTGTAGCAAGTGACGAATTAGGCTAGTTTTTCCACTACCTAAAAAGCCTGTGATTACTGTGACCGGAATTTTTGCAGCCATATTTTGCCTGATGTCTTCAGTATCATAAGTTTTACTCATTGCAAACTTAAATACTGAAATGAACCTGAGTTTCAATATTGACTTAGTTATTGTAAACTGAAATTCTAGAGTAAAACTTACAATTCTTCCCCCTCATCTCCCCACCTCCCCACTCCCCACTCCCCACTCCCCACTCCCCATTTCTATTTTTTAAGAATCATTCTCTCTTTTGTGGCATAAATTTAGTGAATACGGGCGATATGTACATAGCAGCGTTGATCACTAGAAACTGACTTATGAATAACTCCACCTATCAGCTAGACGATTTCACCTTAACATTGCCAATTTCCCAAACAGCTCGCATAACTGCCCAACAATTTGCTAACCAGCAGCCAAATTCTCAAAAAGCAGAGCAAGTCCGGCTGAATACTCTAGCTGTATGGGTGGTGAATGACTATTTGCAGATGATGGATATTCCAACTGATCTCGCAGCTGGTGACAGTTGGAACCCCATCATGCGCCTCTGCGGGAATGTCGCTGACTTAGAAGTGCCTTCAGTTGGTCGTCTTGAGTGTCGCCCTGTTCACAAACACCAGCAGATATGTTCCATTCCTCCAGAAACCTGGGAAGAACGGGTAGGTTATTTAGTGGTTGAATTTGATGAATTGCTCCAAGAAGCGAAGCTATTGGGTTTTGTGCCTAGTGTTGCAACTGAAACACTACCTTTAAGACAACTGCAACCATTGGAAGCATTTATCGACCATATGGCACAGCTGCGGGAATCTCCACTTGCCTCACTGGTGAATTTGAGTCAGTGGTTTGCTGGTATATTTGAGACGGGCTGGCAAACTGTTGAATCTTTGTGGAATCTGCCAGAACTTAGACCAGCTTATGCTTTTCGTAGTATTGAAACTGTGGAACTAAATGCTCTAAACGAACCAGAATTATTTACTAAACGTGCAAAACTGATTGATTTGGGCATCCAAATTCTGAATCACCCGGTGATGTTGATTGTGGAAATTAGCCCAGAAAAGAATCAACAAACGAGTATCCACCTCCAGTTGCACGCAACTGGTAGTCAAATTTACTTACCACCAGGAGTGCATCTCACCGTTCTAGATAGTTCGGGAGCAGTCTTTTTGGATGCTCAATCCAGAAAATCAGACAATTACATTCAGTTACAGTTTCGCGGTGAACCCACAGAAGAATTTAGCGTTAGGGTAGCATTGAATGGTACTAGTATTACCGAACATTTCCGGATTTAAAATATCTAGCTATCTTCCCTCTTTGTCGGTAGTTTATAAGTGGTAAATTGATTAATTAAAAATTTAAACCGGCTTTTTGGGATTTTCAAAAAAGTTCTGTACACACTTCTGAAGCTTGTCATCAGACATCAGAGGTTTGTGAATTTGCACAGGAAGAGGGATAGCGACGGTCATGGGTAAGTTAGTAGTTCTGAAATTCGGAGAGGGTAGTTTTGAGCAGGGGTTTGCTGTTACCCTCCAAATTGGTGAAGAACAGGAGCGTGCGACAACAGAAATCACAGGGAAATTACCTCCATTTCCGGAAATGCCGCTCTACTATAGTCATTGGCAGTCTAGTTATCGGCAGATAGGCAATCGTTATCGCCTCTATGCTGAGCAAATGCAGGTGACGAATGTATCGATGATCCAAGACTGCGAAAACACTTCTCATATTTTGCGGGCACGCTTTAATACCTGGCTGCGAGCGGAGGAATTTCGCTCTGTAAGAGAAAAATGGTTAGAAAGATTGTCGTCCACGGAAGAAGTGCGGGTCATTTTACAAACAGAAAATAGCCAATTACAGCTATTACCCTGGCATTTGTGGGACTTGTTAGAACGCTACCCCAAGGCTGAAATCGCTCTTGCTTCACCAACTTACGATCGCATCCACAAGTCACGCACTGCAAATCCTTTAGTCAACATTTTGGCAATTGTCGGTAATAGTCAAGGAATTGACACCCAAGCAGATCAAGCTTTACTGCAACAGTGTAGCAACGCCGAAGTCACTTTTATTGTCGAACCACAGCGCAAGGAATTAACTGAACATCTCTGGGGAAAAAACTGGGATATTCTCTTCTTTGCGGGACATAGTTCTAGTCAGGGAAACGGAGAAAGCGGACGAATTTACCTGAATAAAACTGATAGTCTGACCATTGGCGAGTTAAAGTATGCTCTGAGAAAAGCTATTGAAAATGGTTTGCAACTGGCTATATTCAATTCCTGCGATGGATTGGGATTGGCGCGAGAATTGGCCGATTTGCAGATTCCTCAGATAATTGTCATGCGCGAACCGGTTCCAGACCAAGTTGCTCAAGAGTTTTTAAAGTATTTTCTCCAAGGCTTTGCTAGTGGAGAGTCTCTATATCAATCAGTACGCCAAGCGCGGGAACGGTTGCAAGGACTTGAAGATCGATTTCCTTGTGCGACTTGGCTACCAGTGATTTGCCAAAATCCAGCCCAGATGCCCCCCACTTGGGATGAATTAAGGTCTACAGAAATTGAAGAGATACCGAATTTACCTCCATCCAGCAAACGCAGATTTAGCATCGCGTTGTCATTGAGTGTGGCAGTTGCAGCCTTCGTTTTTGGGGCGAGGTTGGTGGGAATGCTGGAAAATCCAGAAATTCAAGCCTTTGACGAGATGGTGCGATTGCGTCCTGAAGAAGGAATTGATCCCCGACTGCTGATAATCACCATTGACGATGATGATTTGGCAACTCAAAGAAAAAATGGTGAGGCCTTAATCGGAGCTTCCATTTCCGAAAAATCTCTCAATAAACTTCTACAAAAACTTAATCAGTACCAACCTAGAGCGATCGGCTTAGATATCTACCGTGATTTTAAGGCCAAAGACCCAGATTTAATTAATCGTCTGAAAAAAACTCCCAACTTGATTGGCATATGTAAAGGGACCGATGGCACAACCAATGTCAGAGGTATTCAGCCGCCACCAGAAATTCCGACAACAAATCTGGGATTCAGTGACTTTATACACGACCGTGATGGAGTTATTCGTCGCCATCTTTTATTCATGAACCAAGAGGCCACATCATTGTGTTCTGCCTCTTACTCATTCAGTCTACAACTGGCTTCGCTCTATCTGCGACCTTCAGGAATTGGAGTCAAGTTCACCCCCAAAGGAAATTTGCAGTTGGGTAAAACTGTTTTTCCAAATCTGAACCCTCGTAGTGGTGCCTATCAAAATATTGATGCCAATGGCGGCCAAATCTTACTCAACTACCGTTCCCCAAAGGAAATCGCCGAACAGGTGAAGCTAACCGAATTTTTATCTAGTCCGGTTAATCCTTATGCTATCAAAGACCGGATTGTTTTGATTGGTGTGGTGTCAAGAGGAGATTCTCCAGATACCTGGCCGACACCCTACGGAGTTCCCTTGGATGATCAAATGCCAGGAGTCCTGGTACAAGCCCATATGGTTAGCCAAATTCTCAGTGCTGTGGAAGATGGCCGTCCATTGCTGCGGGTTTGGTCGCTGTGGCTTGAGGTGGCTTGGATTTGGGGTTGGTCTGTGGTGGGAGGAGTCCTAGCTTGGCGAAACCTTTCACTCCGCTGGTTGGCATTGGCAGTTGGTGTTACCTCTAGTGTTCTGTATGTAGCTTGCTTTGGTCTATTAATTTGGGGTGCTTGGGTGCCTTTTGTCCCCTCAGCTTTGTCCTTAGCAGTCACCGTTGGCTTGATGTCAATTTATAATTCCAAAACAAAAATTCCTAGTTCTTAGGGAGTGGGGAGTGGGGAGTGGGGAGTGGGGGAGATGAGGGAGATGAGGGAGATGAGGGAGATGGGGAGATTAACTCTTAACTCAGCACTCAGCACTCCTCACCTGAGGCGGAGCGTCTCCGGCTCAGCTCAGCACGCGGCTCATCGCCCCGCTACCGATAACCTCACTCCCAATGCCCAATCCAAAATCTAAAATCTAAAATCCAAAATCCTATGAGGTGATGTTTTTATGAAGTTTAATTTACAACCGATCAAACTATTTTTAGTACTAGGTTTGAGCTGCACGAGTCTGCTACTGAGCCAGAATTCGAGTCTTGGTCGTGGACTTGGCGATCGCTCTAATTCTAAAATGATTGTTGCTCAAACCCCACCTTTTGAGCAACCCCCAGTTCCACCTGGTCGCGCTCCTGGAGGACGCGTCCGGGGTGGGGCTACGCGGGGAGATTTTGCGTGTCCAGCTGCTAAACCTGACCTCACGGCTTTAATGCCGTTTACTGAGGAAGCTGATGGGGTGGTTAATGTCTGGGCAAAGACAACCTTAGAACGTCCAAGTTGGTTTTTCTACGTGCCATATACCAAAGATGTGGGTAATGCAGTGGAATTTGTGCTGCAAGATGAGGATTCTAACGAGATATTTAAACAACCCATCGCTTTACCAGATAAGCCAGGAGTAATACGCGTTTCCCTACCTAGCACTGGTCCGGCCTTGACACTGAACAAACAATACCGTTGGTTTTTCAGCATTAACTGCGATAAACGCAAAAATGCCCCTTGGACTTTCGTTGAAGGGGTAATACAACGAGTTGACCTGAGTCAATCAACAGTTAAAGAACTAGAAACGACAGAACCTCTAAAGCGCTATGCAATCTATGCCCAAAATGGCATATGGTATGAAGCACTAGCGACACTGGCTCAACTGCGTCAGAAAAATCCCAAAGATACCGCAGTTGAAGCACAGTGGCAGAATTTGCTAGCCAGTATCCGCTTAGATGATGTTGCTAAAAAACCCCTTCTGTTGGACAAACCTTAGACTTTGGGGCATGGGGCATTGGGCATTGGGCATTGGTTATTTTCTCTATCTCCCCATTCCCCATTCCCCATTCCCCATTCCCTACTCAGCCCTGACTAAACCATTGTGCCTGAGTAGAGCGATCGTACTTGGTTCACGACCCCGGAAAGTTTTAAAGACCTGCATTGGATGCTTTCCACCACCAAGTGCCAGAACGGTATCTCGATAATGTCGTCCTGTAGCTTTTATAGCTTCTTCATTTTCTAGTCCAGCCTCTTCAAAAGCGGCAAAAGCATCAGCACTAAGTACTTCAGCCCATTTGTAACTGTAGTATCCGGCTGCGTAACCACCCTCAAAAATGTGTCCAAATGCACATAGCATTGAATCTTCTGGAAGTGGTGGTAAAACGGTAGTCGTCTGAGCTATGCGCTGACGCACATCTGCCGGAGTTTCATCACTATCAGGACGATAGCGGTAGTGTAGTTCTAAATCAACCCTGCTAAAGTGAAGCTGCCGCAACATGGCAGTACCACTCATATAATTACGGGCTGCTAGCAGTTTTTGATAATAATGTTCTGGTAGAGCTTCCCCTGTTTCGTAATGCTTAGCCATGCCAAATAAAGTAAGTCGCTCATAGCACCAGTTTTCCATAAACTGACTAGGTAGTTCCACTGCGTCCCATTCGACATTGTTGATGCCTGCGGCTCCAGCATAATCAACCTTGGTAAGCATGTGGTGTAATCCATGACCAAACTCGTGAAACAAAGTCTCTACTTCATAGAAAGTCATCAAACTAGGTTTGCCATCTACTGGTGGAGTTTGGTTACATATCAGATAACTCACAGGTAAGCGGATGCTAGTTACACCATTTTCTGTGGTTTTGGCACGATTGATGCATACATCCATCCAAGCACCACCGCGTTTTTCTGCGGGACGGCTATAGGGATCTAAGTAGAAGTAAGCTATGGGAGAACCAGTTTCATCAGCAATTTGGAAATAACGGACATCCTCATGCCATACTGGGGCTTGACCATCGGCAGGAGTGACGGTAACGCCAAATAACCGCTTCACAAGTCCAAATAAGCCATCTAGTACTTGGGGAAGGGGAAAGTAAGGACGTAATTCTTCAGCAGTAAAAGCAAATTTTGCTTCTCGTTGGCGTTCTGACCAAAAGCTGATATCCCAGTGTTTTAAATCCTGATATTGTTCTCCATGTGATGCCGCGAAGGCTTGGAGTTCTTCTAAGTCTTTGACAGCAGCATCATAACTAGCCTGACGTAGTTCTTCTAATAATGCTTCCACTGCTTCAACATTAGGAGCCATTTTACTGGCAAGGCTCAATTCGGCATAACTCCCAAAGCCAAGTAAATCTGCGAGTTCTTGCCGTAACTCCAAAATTCTCTTAATTAAAGGTTTGTTATCTAAATCGCCACTAGAAGCACGGGTGATATAAGCTTTGTAAAGCTTTTGGCGTAAATCTCGGCTGGTGCTATGCTGCATGAAAGGCCCGTAGCAGGGAAAGTCCAAAGTAATACGCCAAGGACCATTTTCTGGTGTAGCGTTGATTTCACCAGCCTCACGAGCAGCTTGTGCTGCTAAACTCACTAAGCTTGGGGGTAGTCCGTCAATTTCTGCTTTTTTTGTCAGGGTTAAGCTAAAAGCTTTAGTCGCATCCAGTACATGGTTAGAGAATTTGGTAGAAAGTTCTGCTAATTCCATCTGGATGATATTGAAACGCTCTCTTGCCTCTCCTTCTAAGCCAACACCAGAAAGTTCTGCATCTCGAATGGCAGCTTCTACAATCCGCTGTTGGGCTGGTTCTAAAGTTGCCCAACTATCACTGGCACGGAGTACTTTAAAAGCACTGTAGATGGGTTGGCTTTGACCAAGCTTATTGATAAATTGTATTACCTGTGGCTGTATGGTTTCATGAGCTTCTCGCAGTTCAGGGCTATTTTTAACCCCCATTAAATGATTCACTGCCCCCCAACTCCAGGTAAGCCTTTCAGTCAGCTTTTCTAAAGGTTGTACTAAACCTTCCCAAGTAGGCTCTACATTAGCCTCTAAAGCTGCAAGCTGCTGGTCAAGTTCTGCCAGCAATTGGTTAAAGGCTGGTACTACTCGTTCTGGTTTAATCTCTGCAAAGGGAGGTAGGCCAGTGCCTTGGAGTAAAGGATTGTCAAAAAGAATGGTACTTGCACTCATGTTTTTCTCTGAACTGCGGACGAATAAAAATCAACAATGATTTTTATTTATATATATTTATATTTATATATCTTCTAATGTAGCGATCGCTGTGCTATTTAGTCTCGCCATTCTGGCAGAATAAAAACTACTTGGGCATTGGGCATGGGGCATTGGTTATTTCCCCCCTCTCCCTCATCTCCCTCATCCCCCTCATCTCCCCCATCTCCCTCATCTCCCTCATCTCCCTCATCCCCTGCCCTACTAATCAGCTGTGACTAGGGCGATCGCAAAGCCATCGTATCCTTTGCTACCCACTGTCTGGAGGGCTGTGGCACTCACACGTGGTTCTGATGCCAGCAGTTCGTTGAAGCGACGCACACCTTGGACACTGGCATCGCCACTGGCTGTATCAATTACTGCCCCGTTGCGGACAACATTATCAGCAACAATCAGGCTGCCTCGACGGGAAAGTTTCAGCGCCCAGGCTAGGTAATCAGGATTGTTTGGCTTGTCGGCGTCGATGAAAATCAGATCAAATGGACTGCGACCTTCAGCGGCAAGTTGTGGGAGTGTAGAGAGTGCTTGCCCAAGTCGCAATTCAACTAAATCGTTCAGACCGGCGCGTGCAATGTTATTCTGGGCTACTCTGGCGTGCTTGGGATCGGCTTCCAGCGTAATTAAGTAACCGTCGCTGGGTAGTGCCCGCGCTAACCAGATTGTGCTGTAGCCGCCCAAAGTACCAATCTCTAGGATGGTACGTGCCCCTTGGAGTTGTGCCAACAACAGCAGTAGCTTGCCCTGATTTGGCGAAACGTTGTGCGGTGGCAGACCGGCGGCAGCGCTGGCTTCCAGTGCTGCATCTAGCACGGGGTCGGGGGGTACAAACAGGTCAGTGAGGTAGCTATCAACCGCAGTCCATTGCGCCTGATTCATAAATTCTGGTTTCAGAAGGGTTTTTACATGAAAGCAAAGATTAAGTTTACTACTAAAGCAAGCACAGAACATTTCGGCTTACTGAAAATTACCTTTTAAATTGTCTTAACTGTCTTATCTATCCTTGACTTTTTGCTTGATTTTAAGAGATTATCAAAGATTGAAGATATGAATATTATATACTTGACCAAAACTAAAAATTTAATAAAAAATTAATTAAATTAATACACTAAACTATCTCCAGCATAATTCAGAGTTATCCGAGTAGAATTGGTAAGTAAAACAGCCTTGACGCCAGGTTTTTAGATTTGGATTGTCTACTTCATATTCATTCAAATCTGCTGTAATCGGTCAAGGGTTACAAAATACAGTTAAATACTTCTTAGAGAAATGCAAGAAAAATCCCAAATTCAAAATTTAAAACATCGATCTCCCGAATTCCAGACAAGTTTTTTCAATTTCCCAGAACAAACAATCTACTTTTGTTTTGCTGATGAAATTCCCTATGGTTGCTTTTGTAACTTCTCAGCACATGGTTTTAAATTAGATAACTTTTATTGGCAAACTAGCGAACACTATTTTCAAGCACAGAAGTTTGTAGGCACACCTTATTTTGAGAAAGTCCAACAGGCTAAAACGCCATTGGAAGCAGCAAATATCGGAGGCGATCGCTCTCTTCCTCTCCGCCCAGATTGGAGACAAGTCAAAGATGAATTCATGTACAAGGCAGTTTTAGCTAAATTCCAAAACCATGCAGATATTCGAGATATTCTGCTCTCAACTGGTAATCAATTACTAGTTGAAACCACATCACATGACTACTATTGGGGTTGTGGAGAAGATGGTACTGGTAAAAATCGCCTGGGACAGATTCTCATCGAAGTGCGAACCATACTCCGTCATTATAATTAACTTAAATGTAATGTAGTTCAGTTAAGATTCAAAATCAAAATGCAAGGATGTTGATTTTGTTAAGTTACTCTCTCCTTAACTGAACCTTTTTATCACGTAATGTTCCAAATCAAAAGCAATATCAGCACTATTTTTTTGCCACTATTATAGGTTTGATTTCTAGTTGATATAGCACTGTCATCAATCATTATAAATTTAACTGAATATTAGTGAGCAATATTCTCTATCCACATACTACACCTTTTCGGACATTATTATGACCGACCAGATCGAAGTTACTAAGTATGAGTCTGATAACAAAGCAACAGGAGCAATTATTGCTAGTTTTGTTGCTCTAGTAATTTTTGGTATTATGCCCATCTTGATCCGATGGAGCGAAAACGAAATCAGCCCCAATGCTACGATGTTCAATCGTTGTTGGATAGCGGCTATTATCTTTGGAATATGGCAAGAAGTTTTAGTTATTCGCCAGCTTGGGAAAAAAGAACAACCCATCATCAAGCAGTCACTTGACAAAAATCAAATCCTGTTACTAGTAGTAACAGCGGTGTTTTTCTGCGCTACTCAAATTCTCTGGGCTTGGTCACTGACTGAGACTAGCGTTGCCAACTCGGCATTGATACATAGTTTGACTCCATTGTTCACTACACTGGGGGGATGGTTACTCTTTAATCAACGTTTTGATTATAAATTCCTAGCTGGTCTAGCAATCACAATTATAGGAACAATCGTCTTGGGGTTCGATGATTTACAAATTGCCTCACTGAAACTCCAAGGTGACATACTGGCTTTTGCATCAGCACTTTTCTGGAGCCTTTATCTTTTGACAATTGAAAAACTCAGGACACAATTAACAGTTACAACTATTTTGAGTTGGATTTGTCGAATTATTACGCTTTTACTTGCACCGATTATGTTTATTACTCACGACGAATTTTTTCCCCATTCTGCCAACGGGTGGCTGGGTGTTATTGCTCTGGCTCTAACCCTTATTGTCGCTGACGGACTACTGGCATACAGCCTCAAACATTTGTCTTCTAGTCTTGTAGCAATGATTAATCTTTTAGATCCTATTGTTACGGCATTATTAGCTTGGATTATCTTTGCAGAGGTTTTGAATTGGTTGAACTTAGTGGCATTTGCTGTCATTCTGCTTGGTATTTATCTTGCCTTAAATAGTAACGTAGGAATTGAAGAGTCAGCGAAGGAATTGAAAGAGCCGTCTCCAGAACTTACTAATGGAGTGTAGTGGTTTTCAGATGCAGGTAGTTCTTTTATTCTGTTATCAAGTTTTACAGTTATCAAAATATGAGCTTATGCCTATTTATGATTAATATTCAAAATCGGTTGATATCTGAAAATACTACGCATATTATGCAATTTATCAAGTATTTATGAGAGCAAAATATATTTTTCAAGAGTTTAAATGTTTGATCAAAGAGAAATTCATAATCCTTGAATGGAGTTAGGCATGTCCAATGTGGCTATTGTCTATTTTTCTGCTTCTGGTCATACACATTTAATGGCTCAAGCGATCGCCGAAGGAGCCACTAAAGTGCCAGGAGTGAAGGTAGAATTATTACGAATTGTGGAAAAGCAGTTTGTCAATGGATCGTGGGAAGACCCAGAAATCATCGAAAAGCTGAATCAGGCTGATGCCATTGTGTTTGGTTCACCTACTTATATGGGAGGTGTAGCCGGTCAATTTAAAGTTTTTATTGATGCTCCTAGAGATGTCTGGGCTAATCAAAAATGGAAAAATAAGCTTGCGGGTGGCTTTACTCATTCCAGTTTTCCCAGTGGTGAAAAACAAGGAACACTGCTTTATTTGGCAATCAATGCTGCCCTTAATGGCATGATTTGGGTTAGCGTTGGGGATTTACCTAGTCAGTTATTTGAAAAAGATGATGGTATAAATCGTCTCGGTTCGTTTCTAGGAGTAATGGGACAAACCGAAGGTGCTTGCACAGCCGAACCAACACTCGATCCAGGCGATCGCCTAACAGCTTTTCGATTTGGACAACGCATTGCAGAAATAGCCCAACGTTGGACAAAAGTTAATTAAGGTGAAACAATTTTGGATTTTAGATTTTAGATTTTAGATTGATCTGTAAGTCTTTAAACTACTACACGGTTTGCTTTACCTGGGATTTTGCCAATTCGCTAGGTGCGATCGCTCCATTTTCTGTAATGATGGCTGTAATCAACTCGGCTGGGGTGACATCAAAGGCTGGGTTGTAAAAATCTATACCTGCTGGTGTGAGAATGGTATCGCCGACTTGATAGATTTCTGTCGGATCGCGTTCTTCAATGGGAATTTTGCTGCCATCGGCTAATTCAAAATCAACGGTGGAAAGGGGTGCAGCGACAAAGAAGGGTATATTATGGGCTTTAGCTGCGATCGCCACACTGTATGTACCAATTTTATTAGCAGTGTCGCCGTTAGCGGCAATGCGATCGGCACCCACAACTACTGCATGAATCAAACCTTGTTTCATGCAATGGGCTGCCATGTTATCAGTAATTAATGTCACTGGAATACCTTCTTGGACGCATTCCCAAGTGGTGAGTTTTGCGCCTTGTAAGCGGGGACGGGTTTCATCGGCAAACAAACGCTCTAAACGTCCTTCTCTCCAAGCAGAACGCACAACACCCAAGGCTGTACCATAACCAGCAGTGGCTAATGCCCCGGCGTTACAGTGGGTAAGCAATGTCAGCTTTTCTGGGGTAGTGGGCAAAACTGTCAAACCATGATCGCCGATCGCCTGACAGGTTTGCAAGTCTTCAATGTTGATTGCTTGGGCAGTTTGCAAGAGAATTTGCTTGATTTCTTCCACTGTTCCCAGGGTTTCGTAGGCAGTTTTGAGCATTCGGCTAATTGCCCAAAATAAGTTTACTGCTGTGGGACGAGTAGAACGCAACAACTGAGCAACTTGATCTAAGTGTTGCAGAAATTCGTGGCGATCGCTTGTTGCAATTTCCCTCGCCCCTAAATACATTCCATATGCCGCAGCCACACCAATTGCAGGCGCACCCCGCACAATCATCGTTTTAATCGCCCGCGCCATATCTTCACTGCGGTGAATTTCCACGAATGCATATTCATTGGGTAGGCGAGTTTGGTCAATTAGTGACACTGAGTCATTGTGCCAAATAACTGGATAAACCTGATTTGTAGAATCTGTCATAAAAAGAGGCAATATTTTTTAATTTTCTGAGAGAATAATAAAATTTTACAAATTGAAATCAAAGCGGTTTTTTGGTGAACAATTACACCTTGATTTTAATTTCTAAACATGGTCTAATTTTAGCAAAACTTCATCAAATTTTAAAATTTGATTGCGAAGCTTGGCTTCAAGTGGCTTTAACTAGCCTGGAAAAAACTCCACAGCCGCCAAATGCAAGTTTGGTGAGTTGATACAAACTCAAGTTGAAAAAGGTGAAAAAAAGTGAGCTATAAAATTATTTACGGAACAGTTACTGAAGACGGAACCAAACAGAGCGGAAAGGGTTTTCAAGTTGAATCACCGGAAGCAGGAACCTATGTTATTACTTTTTTAGAATCTTTTGTTGAACCTCCCACCGTCGTAGCTACTTTAAAGGATTGGGGTGCCGATAATCAAATTGTTGTTAAGAACATAGCCACAAACAAAGCTCAAGTTAATATTTGGGATTTGGGAATTAAGCAACAATCAGGCGCAGCTTCTCCAGAACTGGCAGTGACCAAAGAAAAGTCTGCTTTTAATTTTATTGCGATCGGTGAAGCTAGTTAAAGGATTTCCAAGAAATAAATTACTACTTGTGGGGTGTGTGGGAAAGCCATTGGGGTCAAATTAAGCTCAAACCTTTGTCCCACAAACGTTATAGCAATTTTCAGGTAAATAGACCACGCGGTAGGGGCACAGCAATGCTGTGCCCTTACGACAGATGTGGTTCAAATACGTGAAAACTGCTGTAACATTTGGAATTAGAGCCAAATCGTACTAGGCAATCAGACTGAAATCGCTACTACTCAAAGTAATAGTAGGATTCCCTAAACGGGCAAACTCAAACACTGTACCTGTACCCAGAACATTGCCATCTTGGTTATAGAATAAACTGCCAGAGCTTCTGCTAAAGACAATATGTGCATTACTAGCGTTGACAAATTGATTGTCAGTGACAACTGCAAAGTCAGTTAAAGCCTGCCCCACATTATTAGTAACAGCATTAAAGGTGGTTTTACTCAGCACAATTTGGTCTTGTCCCACTTCAAACTGAGTAATGTAATCAACACCTAAACTTGTGCTAAAAACCCCATTACCTTGAAACTGATATTTATCCTTACCAGCGTTCCCTGTGAGAATATCATTGCCCAGTCCTCCCCAGAGAACATCGTCACCAGTTCCACCTGTAAGAGTATCATTGCCATTACCACCTTGAAGGTTGTCATTTCCTTCTAACCCTTGGAGTTGGTCATTTCCATCACCGCCAATCAGAGTGTTATTCAGTGTATTACCAGTGAGACTGTCATTACCTGTGCCACCTGTTGCATTTTCAATCACGTTGTTAGCAGAGAGAATGAGTTTGAGATTGCTATTAACCGTTTGCAAGGTGGTTAAACCTAGATTTAAATTTACGGCAGTTGTAGTACCGCTAAAGTTAATAGTATCAGTCCCGCCTGTTGTGGTTTCTGTAATTGTGTCGGTTCCCAAAGCACTATTAGCTAAGAAAGAATAAGTATCATTTCCGTCACCGCCAATCAGAGTGTTATTCAGTGTATTACCAGTGAGACTGTCATTACCTGTGCCACCTGTTGCATTTTCAATCACGTTGTTGGCAGAGAGAATGAGTTTGAGATTGCTATTAACCGTTTGCAAGGTGGTTAAACCTAGATTTAAATTTACGGCAACTGTAGTACCGCTAAAGTTAATAGCATCAGTACCGCCTGTTGTGGTTTCTGTAATTGTGTCGGTTCCCAAAGCACTATTAGCTAAGAAAGAATAAATATCATTTCCTGCTAACCCTTGGAGTTGGTCATTTCCGCCACCACCAATCAGATTGTTATTGAGTGTATTACCAGTAAGAGTGTCATTACCTGTGCCACCTGTTGCATTTTCAATCACGTTGTTGGCAGAGAGAATGAGTTTGAGATTGCTATTAACCGTTTGCAAGGTGGTTAAACCTAGATTTAGATTTACAGCAACTGTAGTACCGCTAAAGTTAATAGTATCAGTCCCGCCTGTTGTGGTTTCTGTAATTGTGTCGGTTCCCAAAGCACTATTAGCTAAGAAAGAATAAGTATCATTTCCTGCTAACCCTTGGAGTTGGTCATTTCCGCCACCACCAATCAGATTGTTATTGAGTGTATTACCAATGAGAGTATCATTTCCTGTGCCACCCGTTGCATTTTCGATAACGTTGTTGGCAGAGAGAATGAGTTTGAGATTACTATTAACCGTTTGCGAGGTGGTTAGACCTAGATTTAGGTTCACAGCAACTGTAGTACCGCTAAAGTTAATAGTATCAGTACCATCTGTTGTGGTTTCTATAATTGTGTCGGTTCCCAAGGCACTATTAGCTAGGAAATAATAAGTATCATTTCCTGTACCACCATACAAAGTATCATTGTCTTCACCACCTTCTAAACGGTCATCTCCTTGTTCCCCAAACAAACGGTCATCACCGCTATTACCTACCAGGCTATCGTTACCTAAACCACCAAACAAATCATCATTATTACCACTTCCGCTGATGGTGTCATTCACAACTGCACTGTTCAAAATAAAATCACTGACTTGCAATTGACTTTTACGAATGCCATTGATTTTGAGTCGATAATAATAATCGCCGTCATAGAAGTTATAGCGAGTGCTAATTATCGCATTAGTATCTGTATCCTCACTTGTGAGAAGTGAGATAGTATTGAAGTCACTGATGCGAAGAGTTCTGAGATCAATTTTGTCTGCTCCCTTCTGAAAATCTGTTACGATGTCGAGGTCTTTAGCAGCAACAGAACCATTAAAGTTCTCTAAGACAAATTGATCGTTACCTGCACCACCATACAAGGTATCACTTCCAGCACGACCTGATAAATTGTCATCTCCTTGTTCCCCAAACAAACGGTCATCACCGCTATTACCTACCAGGCTATCGTTACCTAAACCACCAAACAAATCATCATTATTACCACTTCCGCTGATGGTGTCATTCACAACTGCACTGTTCAAAATAAAATCACTGACTTGCAATTGACTTTTACGAATGCCATTGATTTTGAGTCGATAATAATAATCGCCGTCATAGAAGTTATAGCGAGTGCTAATTATCGCATTAGTATCTGTATCCTCACTTGTGAGAAGTGAGATAGTATTGAAGTCACTGATGCGAAGAGTTCTGAGATCAATTTTGTCTGCTCCCTTCTGAAAATCTGTTACGATGTCGAGGTCTTTAGCAGCAACAGAACCATTAAAGTTCTCTAAGACAAATTGATCGTTACCTGCACCACCATACAAGGTATCACTTCCAGCACGACCTGATAAATTGTCATCTCCTTGTTCACCAAACAAACGGTCATCACCGCTATTACCTACCAGACTATCGTTACCTAAACCACCAAACAAATCATCATTATTACCACTTCCGCTGATGGTGTCATTCACAACTGCACTGTTCAAAATAAAATCACTGACTTGCAATTGACTTTTACGAATGCCATTGATTTTGAGTCGATAATAATAATCGCCGTCATAGAAGTTATAGCGAGTGCTAATTATCGCATTAGTATCTGTATCCTCACTTGTGAGAAGTGAGATAGTATTGAAGTCACTGATGCGAAGAGTTCTGAGATCAATTTTGTCTGCTCCCTTCTGAAAATCTGTTACGATGTCGAGGTCTTTAGCAGCAACAGAACCATTAAAGTTCTCTAAGACAAATTGATCGTTACCTGCACCACCATACAAGGTATCACTTCCAGCACCACCTAATAATTTGTCATCTCCTTGTTCCCCAAACAAACGGTCATTACCGTCACCACCTAGCAGGCTATCGTTACCTAAACCACCAAACAAATCATCATTGTTACCACTTCCACTGATGGTGTCATTCACAACTGCACTATTGAAAATAAAATCACTGACTTGCAATTGACTTTTACGAATGCCATTGATTTTGAGTCGATAATAATAATCGCCGTCATAGAAGTTATAGCGAGTGCTAATTATGGCATTAGTATCTGTATCCTCACTTGTCAGCAGTGAGATAGTATTGAAGTCACTGATGCGAAGAGTTCTGAGATCAATTTTGTCTGCTCCCTTCTGAAAATCTGTTACGATGTCGAGGTTTTGAGCAGCAACAGAATCATTAAAGTTCTCTAAGACAAATTCATCATTTCCTGCACCACCATACAAGGTATCACTTCCATAACCACCTAATAATTTGTCATCTCCTTGTTCCCCAAACAAACGGTCATTACCGTCACCACCTAGCAGGCTATCGTTACCTAAACCACCAAACAAATCATCATTGTTACCACTTCCACTGATGGTGTCATTCACAACTGCACTATTGAAAATAAAATCACTGACTTGCAATTGACTTTTACGAATGCCATTGATTTTGAGTCGATAATAATAATCGCCGTCATAGAAGTTATAGCGAGTGCTAATTATGGCATTAGTATCTGTATCCTCACTTGTCAGCAGTGAGATAGTATTGAAGTCACTGATGCGAAGAGTTCTGAGATCAATTTTGTCTGCTCCCTTCTGAAAATCTGTTACGATGTCGAGGTTTTGAGCAGCAACAGAATCATTAAAGTTCTCTAAGACAAATTCATCATTTCCTGCACCACCATACAAGGTATCACTTCCATAACCACCTAATAATTGATCGTTTCCACCTTGTCCAGAAAGGCTATCATTACCGTTTAAGCCTTGAATAGTATCATTTCCAGAAGTGCCGACTAAATTATCGTTATTGTTCGTTCCTTTAATAAGCATAGTTTTATCGTCCTTTTTTGGGTTCAAGGTAGTGCAGAAATACTTTAACACATAAAGTAATACGTACTACATTATTTTTTAGTTCGATTTTTGATATTAAATATTAATTATTATGGGGTTGACTACTTTGAATCAATACATTATTTTTGTATCGTAATATAATAATGCACTTTGATTTTTTAAATTATTTGTTTAGGTGGAAAGTATGGAATAGAGAGTAGGGAATGAGCCTTTTTGAAGTGTACAGATTTTTTTAAATTAAATGATATTCCTATGAATGACTCCATCCACATGGGTTTGAGTCACTCAACTCGAAAGCAAGCTAACATTACTTGTGCCTGTCAAGCAAAATTTATAAAAATCAACTGTATTTGTATTTGCTATTGGATAGTTTGAATTAATAGACGTGATAATACCAATATTTTGATTAGTAGTCAATGTAGTTTATGAATTTTTTTTGGAAAATTTGGACAAGCATTCCTAGAGATTGAATATGGCAATCCAGTTTGATTTTTGAAAAAAATTACATTAAACTACACGGTTCAGCTTCACTTGTAGAACCTATGAAAACTATCAAGCGATCGCCTGTCATAAAATTGATAATGCTACTAACTTGATGGTATAGCGGTTCTCGGTAAGCGTGAAGTACAATTTTGACATCTCTCCAAACCTCTCTCCTTTTAGGAGAGAGGCTTTGAATTATTCCCCCTTCCCGCTTCGGGAAGGGGGTTAGGGGGTTAGGTCTATTTGCATACCTGTACCTCACCAGATTGAAAATGGCTATATGATGATCCTACTGAATTAACTACTAGCGTAACAAGGCTAAAATGTTGCAATAATTTTTCTTGTGGTGTGGACATCTTGTCCGCACCGGACGGGCGAGACGCCCATCCCACAAGAGTTTTGTAATGCAACATTTTAGCCTTGACACGCTACTACTTAAGATTTACTTTATAAATAGTCTTTAAAGGACTAATGACTAATTTGTTTAATCGGAATTTCAATCCAAAATTCTGTACCTAACCCTGGTTGAGAATCACATTTAAATACACCATTGTGCTTATCGACTATAATTTGGTAACTAATTGATAACCCCAAACCAGTGCCTTTTCCTACTGGTTTAGTAGTGAAAAATGGGTCGCAGATTCTTGCTTTCAGGTCTTCGGGTATTCCTGGGCCATTGTCTTTTATGCGAATTACTACACTCTTGATATTATCTTCTATTTCCCCAAGAGCAGTAGAGATGGTAATTTGACTGGTATGAGTTTTTGATTTAGATTCTCTGTAATCTTCTAAAGCGTCGATCGCATTGCTTAAAACATTCATAAATACCTGATTCAATGGCCCGGCATAGCATTCTATCAAAGGAAGCTCGCCATACTCTTTGACTAATTTAATCGCCGGACTTTCGGGTTTTGCTTTCAAGCGATGCTGCAAAATTAGTAAGGTGCTATCAATGCCTTCGTGGATATCAACTGGTTTTTTTTCTGCTTGGTCAAGGCGGGAAAAATTCCGTAAACCCAAGACAATTTGGCGGATGCGATCGATGCCAATTTTCATTGAGGAAAGAGTTTTGGGCAAATCCTCAGTGAGAAATTCTAAGTCTATTTCTTCTGCGCGATCGCGAATCTCTGGGTTGGGGTTAGAGCAATTTTGTAAATAGAGGTCTAGGATACCGAGTAAATCTTGGGCGTATTCGCTGACATGATTGATATTCCCATAAATGAAGTTTACTGGATTATTAATTTCGTGGGCAATACCAGCTACCAATTGACCCAATGAAGACATTTTTTCTGTTTGAATCAGTTGGGTTTGAGTTTGCTTTAAATCATGCAAAGCTGTAGCCAGTTTTTCTGTCTGCTCTTTAGTCTGATTATGCAATTGGGCTTGTTGGAGTGCAACCCCAAGCTGATTGGCAATTTGAGTAATAAATTTAATTTCTGAACTTTCCCACTGACGGGGTGCAGAGTTTTGGTAAGCTGCTAGTAAACCCCAAAGTTGTTGTCCAATAAATATTGGTGCGATCGCATATGCCTTTGCTTGAATTTTCTCTAGAGTCGCAATGTGGCACTCAGAGTGACCACCTTGATAGATGTTATTAACTACAAAGGTTTGATTGTGGCGATATCGCCCGCCCTGGGTTTCCTGCAAATAGCTATCTCGCCAAACTGTATTAGTATTAGAATTTACTAACTTTACCCAACCTTCACCCACAAACTCAGCAATATATTCACCACTCCAATCAGCTTGGAAGCGGTAGACTGCAACTCGATCCGCTTCTAGTGATTTACAAATTTCTTGAGTAGTTGTCTGAAAAATTGCATCTAAATCCAGAGATTCCCTAACTTTCGTCACAACTTCAAATAATACCCGTTGTTGTTCTGCTGCTTGCTGCAAATCTAAGGTCTGTTCTCGTGTCTGAGTGAGTAATTGAGCTTGCTGGAGTGCTACCCCCATTTGAGCAGCAATCTGACTGAGAAAGTCGATTTCAGAAGTTTTCCATTGACGGGGACCAGAGTGTTGATAACTTGCCAGTAAACCCCAAAGTTTTTGCCCAACAAAGATCGGAGCAAGTACAAAAGCGTGAATTTGAAACTGCTCTAAATTGTCGATATGACACTGAGAAAACCCAATTTTATAGATGTCATCGACTGCAAATGTTTCGTTGTGGCGGTAGCGTCCTCCCTCTGTATCTTGTAAATAGGTATCATTCCAAATTGTATTAATGCCTAGTTCGGATTCATTCGACCAGTATGGACTAGCAGCCTCGAAATCGCCGACAAATTCACCACCCCAATCAGCATCGAAACGATAAACAGAAACGCGATCGGCTTTGATTAATTGACAAACTTCTTTAGTAGTTGTTTGAAAAATCGTGTCTGTGTCCAAAGATTCCCGAATCTCGGCAATCACTTTAAACACAGCCTGTTGTTGTTCCGCTGTCCGTTGTAATTCGATTGTGCGTCTTTTAACTTGATGTTCTAAATTTTCATTGAAGACTTGTACTTGTTGGTATAATTCATACTGCTGAACTGCGGAAGCAAAGTGTTTACCGAGGCTTCTAGCCAGTTCAATTTCTTCAGCCGTCCACGGCCGGACTTGTGCTTTTTTTGATTCTCGCCAAACTTCAAACGATCGCCGGGGGTATAATTGCCTCTTGTCGCTGTCATACTGTCCCGCCCATAAAGTTTCTGTATCTATTTCGTTGCGGAAAATACTTAAATAACCCAACAATTGCTGACGATACTGGAGCGGAATCACCAACACACTGCGAATTTTAGTTGGTTCAAAAGCAACTTGCAAACTTCGCCAGCCTGGAGTTTGATAAATATCTAAAATCGCCCAAACATCATATTCTTCACCGGACTTGTAGTGTTCCTGCCAAGCGTTATACTGCTCTATGAGTGGATATATGGTCTGTTCTTGGATTAGAGGTTGTTGACCACAGGTATAAAGTTTAATGCAAGTATTTCCGGGTATTAAGCATTCTGTGAAGCTGGCGATGCTGCCATTGTGGAAATCAAAAGCTGCATTTCTGATGCAAAGCCGACCACCAACACCATCCAAGGCAGCAACGGCGGCTTCTAGGGCTGGCTGTAATACAATTGTCGGGAGTGAATGTAGCAGAGTGGCAATGCGGTTAATGACAGCTTGTTGTTCAGCTGTTTTGCGGACTTGACTCAGGAGGGTACTTTGAGCGATCGCTACTGATAGTTGATCGACTACTATTTGTAATGCTTCTAGTTGCGATTCTGAAGTCAAACGCGCTTCAGAATTATGAGACACCAACAGTCCCCAAAGTTGATTTTCGTAAAGAATAGGAGCTACGATGGTGGACTTTACCCCCATTGCCTGCAAATATTCAATATGGCATGAGTCTACAGTCCGGTAACAGATTTTTTCTGAGATGGTTTCTCCATTTTCCAAATCACGCAGGTGACTTTGACCGATTTCTTGAGTATCAACATTTACAACAGAACGCACCCGTGATTTGAGAAATAGTTCACGGGCTGCGGGTGGAATATCATCAGCAGGGAAATTCAGTCCTAGTAGGGATGGTAAATGATTGTTATAAATCGACTCAGCAATAACCTGACCACTATCATCGGGATGAAATTTGTAAATCATCACTCTGTCAGTTTGCAGTAGCGATCGCACCTCTGCCGTTGTTACTGTGATAATCTCTTCTAATTCTAAGCTTCGTCGGATACGGTTTGTAATCCGATGTAGTAAACTTTCTTGATGGCAAGTTTCTCGCCAATCTCGTTCAGAGTTCGAGGTCATTGCTGATAATATCTTTAATTAATAATTCGTCAACACACATGATTAAATCGTCAGAATTTAGAATTCAGAATTCAGAATTCAGAATCCAGAATCCAGAATTAATAAGGCTTAGATACCCAAACTTGATAATTTCAACAAAATCAAGCAGTATACAATCATTGATTTTTCAATTATTCTAACTACTGGCTCCTGAATTTACATTAATTATAATGACATTTTTGAATTTATTTCATCAATTTGTCTTCAGTAAAACTACGGCAAATGACTAAATAAATTTAGAAAAAATTCAAAAAAAGACGCAAGGATAATTGCGTCTTTATCAGCTATGAAAAAATATTTTTGCTTTTGAGTTTTAACTTTTTGTTGACACGTAAATGTCCAACAAAATTAAATTCTTACATTGGAGCAAAGCTGATTTTCAGATAGTCATCTTCCATCTTTGCTCCTGCTGGTTGTAGTGCTGCTAAGGCTTGCGGCAAAACTAAGTTACGACGATGATTGCCAATAGTAATATTCAATTCGTCCCCAGTCTTACTCAGTTGAACCTGGCTTTTAGGAATACCAGGTAAGTAAAGTTCTAAACTGTATTGATTTTGCTCTTGCACGACTCTAATAGTCGTTTCTTTGTAATAAACCTGAGTTGGATCTTCATCTTTATAAAGCGTTTCTTTCAAACGTTCTAATGAAGCCAATCCGCACATCTCTTCAGAGAATAGCGGAACTTCTTTCACAGGTAGAGGGTGGAAATTATCATGAATTTCCTGGCGATATTGCTCCTGACTTTCCTTCCAACGTTGAAAAAATGGGTCTTGTACCTCTCTGGGAATAATGCGATTAGCCACAACTAAATCTGTAGCAACATTATATAAACTCAAATAAGCATGGGCACGGAGAGATTCTTTGATCACCATTTTTTCGGGATTAGTCACAAGACGCACTGAAGTTTGAGTATTGTCTGTTAATACTTTTTCCAAAGCTTCAATTTGTTCATAAAATTCATAAGGCGCATCCATTACCTCTTTATCTGGTAGCGAAAAACCAGCGATCGGTCTAAAAAGAGGTTCAACCAAAGGCCGGAGTGCCACCGAGATGTTTTGAAATGGTTTGTAAAAGCGGCGCATATACCAGCCGCCGACTTCAGGTAAACTCAGCAAGCGCAGTGCTGTCCCAGTGGGGGCTGAGTCGATAATCAAGACATCAAACTCACCTTCATCGTAGTGGCGTTTCATCCTTACCAAGCCAAAAATCTCATCCATGCCTGGTAAAATTGCCAATTCTTCCGCTTGTACTCCTTCTAAACCCCTTGCTTGTAAAACTTGGGTAATATAACGTTTCACAGCACCCCAGTTTCCCTCTAGTTCTTGCAGTGCGTCTAATTCTGCACCCCACAAATTTGGGCGAATTTTTCGGGGTGCATGTCCCATTTCCATGTCAAAACTGTCTGCCAGGGAGTGGGCGGGATCTGTACTTAAAACCAACGTCTGATAGCCTAATTCTGCACAACGGAGTCCAGTTGCAGCAGCAACAGAGGTTTTACCCACGCCGCCTTTACCAGTCATTAAAATTACACGCATGGATAGTTCTTTCCTGCCTGAGGATTTTTTACATTTATTTACAATTATCGACTGTTTAAGGAAAATAAATGCTGCTTTAGCACGTCTAGACGCAAACAATTCAATAATAAATATGGGGAATAATCCAGCCATATTGCCATATTGACCGTGCCAATTTTAGATTTTAGATTTTAGATTTTAGATTTTAGATTATTTCGGTTCATGCCCCGATGCCACTTGCTTTATGCAGGGTTTCCCGTCCACCGCAGCGGCTCCCCCTTGTGGGCGGAATAAATCCAAAATTTAAAATTCTTGCATCCCTAAGCCCCGTACCGCAAGTGGCGCGGGGTCAATCCAAAAGACGCGAGCGACGCTCGAGTACTCGCTAACGCTCCGCTATCGATTACTCGCTTGCCGCCGGCGCTATCGTAAATCTAAAATCCAAAATTCGTTGACTGCTATTTATATGGTAATGGATTAGGCAAATACGGTAGGAGGCGGTAATGTCAAAACCAAAAATTCTCCAACCGGATGGGAACTACTGAACTGTTGGGTTTTGCTGTAGTAATTGATCGAGCTTCGTTTCAAGTGCTGAGAGTTTTTTGAGAATTGTCGGACGATCGCCATCAACAGAAATTAGTAAATTAGTTATTTTATCTTGTATGTTGATTAATTGTGCCACTGCATTCTGAAGTTGGATCATTCCTTCTCGGAGTTCTTGGCGTTCCTGTCGGGCTTCAGCTATTTCATCTAACATAGCTTGGACTGTTTTAGCATTAGTCTCAATTAGATGTTTGAGTTCTTTATCAGTCATTGCGATCGCACTTTGAAGTTGAGTTTATTATTGATCATAATTTGTAGGTTGAATAGAGCGATCGCCAAACTCAATATTTACAGCAGAATTCAGGAGTCAGAATGGGCTACGCCCCGCTGCGCTAACAGAATTCAGAATTAAAATAGGCTCTCTTGCTAGCTATCAGAGCTAGATGGTGTCAGTTAGTAACTTGAAATTTGCTGTATACAGTGATTATTGGCTTTCACTTTTTTGAATCCAACCTACATGGCTATTTACTGACTCAACATGGCAAACGCTTGCTCAACAAGCATCTTAGCCTTGTGCAAATTCAACAGCTTTTCCTGTTCAAATCTATCTGGGTAACTCATTCTCCTACCTTCGAGCGTCATCCGAATCAGTGCTATTTGCTCATCTGTAGGTGAATTCATCTCATCTATCGCTGCGCCAATACACTGAAAAGTTGCGAAACTCGGCGGCTTCAACCCTCTTCCTTCTTGCATTTGATGTAGTGCTAATTGCGGAAATGCCATCAGCGAAGTGATGTAGCTTGTTTTGTATCCTGGGTTACCTGTTGGCTTGATACCGTATCTACGGCATAAGTCGCGTAACTCTCGGATAGTTTTGATTTCTAACTCGGAACGCGTGAACATAAAATAGAAGTGTCCATTTTTGATGGTGGATATTTGGTGGGTATCTAGTTTCTCAGGCAAAATACCCACTAATAAATCATTATTCAATATGTATATCAATTAATCCAGTTTTATTAAGTAACGTAAAGTGTCTAAAGATAATCGTGGCAATCCAGAAATTAAAAATCATGGTTTTAAAACTGACAGAGATAAACCATTGACTGAATACATACATTTGCGAGTCACCAAGGAAATGAAGGAAGAGGTAAAAGCTAAAGATGATCCTCCAGAATTTTGCCGTCGTGCTATCCAAAAAGCACTAGATGAAGAGAAAGAGTAGTAGTGCTTATAACCGTTTCCGCATACGTATAGTATAGAAAAAATAATTAACCACAGATAAATATAAATCTTCGTAGGGGCGCACAGCTGTGCGCCCCTACCCGTGTATAGCGGTTCCCATTCAGATGCGGTACAACATCATATCCCAAGGTGTAGGGGCACGGCACTGCCGTGCCCCTACAGGTGTACCTCACGCTTGCTTGTTGGGAAACGCTACAGATGATTCAAATGAAAATCTCTATTTTGCCTACGACTCTAACCTATCAGTATCAACTCCCAACGCCTTCAATTTAGCCTTCAGTTCTTCCACTTGCTGATGTGCTGTTTCAGCTTCTCGTTCTGCTGCTTGTGCCCTTTCTTCTGGAGTCGCTACTAACTGCTTATCCGCGTTAAAAAATCGTAATTTTGACTCATAAACTCCCAAAAATAACTCTAACTGCTGACTCCACAGCCACCCATCAGCATTTGCTTCCAAAGGTTGATACTTACCACCCACTAAACGAAAGCCTTTAAACTCCAAAGTATTGGGGTGAAACCAAAAATATTCCGGCGTGCGAAAAGTCTCTTGGTAAAGTTCAAACTTCAGACCTTTGTCAACTTTAGCAGTGCTATTAGAAAGTAATTCAATAATCACATTCGGATACTTTCCTTGTTCCGCCCATAATACCCAACTTTTGCGGGGGCGATTTTCACATCCCAAAACGACAAAAAAATCTGGCCCTCTAAACTCTCGCGTGGTAATCTGTTCTGGGCTATAGTAAATAGTCAAATTTCCAGTAGCATAAAAATCAGTACGGTTACGCCACCACCATTTCAGACACGCCAATAGTAGTTCAATTTGGTCACGGTGCAAATCGCTTTCCAAAGAAGGCTCATCACTCCATAAATCACTAGGTGGAATGATAATATCTTCTGCTTCCGTATGTATAGTTATTTCAGCAGGGATTTCAGGATTCTTGGCAGCCGTCATAAACATTCATGGCTTTGCTTGTTGCCTTTAGTGTAATAGTAATCCGCTATTGAGTTCTTCCAATATCAATTTTTTGAAGAGAAAAAATGCTGCTTCACCACGTCTAGGCGCGAACAATTCCAATAATCAACATGGGAGACAATTAAACCATCAGAATTAAGACCTAATTCACTCCAACCAGGGATGGAGATACGTGGCTTCCAAGGGACAGGGGTATTCCAACTGAGTGTCCACTCTGTTTTAATTGTGTTTCCCAAACGTTGAATATTATGTAAATCCATCTTGGGATTTAAAAACCAAGTCTGGATAAAATTAATCATTTCTTTGTAGCGTTTAACTCCACGAAATTTATTCAGTGGATCTTGAAAATAAACGTCTGGAGCATAAATGCTGTAAGTTTGATTGACTGGGAATCTTTGATAGTCTTCTTTGATAATTTCAATGATATCCATAATTTGTTAAGAAGAATTCAGAATTCAGGAGTCAGAAATCAGAATGAATTTTGTGCGATTCTTTGGTGCATGTTGGTTGAAACCGGATTTATCCCGCTATGCCAACGCCTCTGATGGGCAAAACTAGTCTTCCTTATTAAAACTCTATCGCTTTATGGGTAGAATATTCACCAATTCTGAATTCTGACTCCTGTATTCTGTATTCTTCTTCAAATCTATATCTCATTCCATAAACGTTCCAACTGACGCCGCCAAGCAGCTAGGGTTTCTTCTCGCGCTTCTGGGGTTTGGTCGATTTCACCCATGATTCCTTCTGCATAAAAGCGTTCTAAGTTTTGGATGGTAGCTTGTAGAGATTGTCCTTGGAGTTTTGCTACTTGGATAACTTGGCGGATGCGGCTTTCAACTAATCGATTGAAGGCATTATCTAAACCTATTTCATGTAAAGATACCAGTCGAGCGATCGCTCTTTCAAAATCCGCTTTTACCAAAGTGGTACTGTTATGGTGAAACACTGCCCAAATTTGCCCATCATGCAAAGCATACCGCACTTCCTGAGTTTCATCAAAGTTAGCTGACAAAAACTCTGCTAAAAAAGATTCGGCTTCTTGTAATGGTGATATTGGCAGTAAAACTCGCAGCCAAGTGTTATCTTTCGACAGTAGCACCAAGAGCCGAAAAGTAGAAGTGTTTACTTCCCAGGAACCAGGGGCCAACGCACCAACATTTGTGCCAAATAACTCTGTGAGTGTAACCGCAATTTCTTCAGGTGTCATATATCTTTGTTATATCTAGCCTCTAGATTAGCAAAGATGGGCATCAGCTTATTCATTCAAGTGCTGTGCTGCTTGCTGGACGACTTCTAGAGGTAAATCTAATAATTGAGCGTAGGCGTAGCCCGTCGCAGACATCGCTTCTAAGCTCAACCCAAACTCTATCATACGCGGTATTGCTTCTAACTTCCCTTGCTGTTTACCTTGCTGTTTACCTTCTTCTAAACCTTGCTGTTTACCTTCTTCTAAGGCTTCTTGATAAACTTTAGTCTGCTTCAGTTCACTTAAACCCAACATTGCTTCAATCTCCTCGCGGCTCTTTTGTGGTAGTTTATAGACAATAATTGTCTCAATTAAATTGATGAGGTCGCGCTGAGTAACTTCATCAGTTAGCTGTTGCTTAGCTTGCTCAATTAAGCGTTTTGCTAACTCTGGTGCTGTTTCCTCCGCCTCAATAACAAGCTTAACAACACCAAACTGATGAAGTTACTCACCGCGTCACCCCACCCCGGTTTTGTCTAAAGCCAAAACCGCCCCTCCCCTTAGCAAGGGGAGGGGTTGGGGGTGGGGTAAAGCGTATGTGGGACAAGCGTTTAAGCTTAAGTTGACACCAATGGCATCTTGCCCGCCCTACAAAATTGAATAACTTATTTTTTATAAATCAAAAAAACTGAACCAATGGGGCCATAATTTTCTACATAGGTTTTTTGGTTGTAATACAATCCTGGAGACATACCTCCATCAAATAAAATTCCTTCTTGAATCTTGCCTAAACAGTTCTTGCTAGCAATGCCTTCCAAGACATTATCAAATTTCTCTGGTAGTAACTCTTGATTAATTTCAGATAGTTCAATATCGGAATTAGCTTTCGCGTCATTAACTAATAGTATTACATATCCTTGATTAGTGATAGCTGCCATAGAGCGATTAGTTGCTCCTTGACAAGCAAATTCTCCCAAATCTTGACAAATATTTTTAAATTGACCCTGACGATAAAATCTGCCATTACCGCCTACTAAATTGTAATTGAGAACATCACTTTTTCTTCTACCAGCTTGGATAGTAGCTTGTCGTTGTGTGGGTGAACCTCCTGATATACCAAAGGAAGAACGCTTATTTTTAAATGCTCCTGAATATTCTACGCCACGAGAAATATTTAAGCCTTGTGGTTTATCAGCGGTATCTATATAATCGGCGTTAATTGCGGCAATGGGTAGCCGTCCATTTAATTTGGCATTATCACCAACGATAAGTTCACGAAACTGTTTTGGTACATATTCTTTCCGTAGTTTTCCCTGGGCATCTTTGGCGTAGAGTTTATGAGATAAACCAAGATTAACTTTAAAATCTAATTCTGGTGATTTAGGATTAAAAATAATCACATGGTTAATACCTCTGGGATTTTTCTGTCCTTGATTATTAGTTTTAAAAAAATCAATACTGAATTTGGGATTTTTACCAGGACAAATTTTAGATGCTTTTGGTACTGAATTGGCTGCAATTTTTTGACAACCTGGTAACAAGCTTGCAGCAGCGATCGCCATAAATAACAAAAGTAATCTTTTTTTAGACATGATCATACAAAAAACCCGCTACAGAATTACTATAGCGGGGAATAATTTAAAATTTCAGTCTGGAGTTAATCTGAGAACTAAAACTTAAGAAAGCCATTCTAGAACAGCATCTTCTTTGGTGTTAGTATTCCGGGATGGTGTTTCACGGTTAAATTTCATGTGAATTGACCGAGTTTGTTCACCATCAGCAGCCACAGCCAAAATTGGATAGTCAATTAAACCATCTTGGAAGGACATTTGGAAGCGGAATGTACCATCTGGATTCAGTTTAATTGGACGGCCGCCAATGGTTACGGTAGCATCGGGTTCAGTTGCACCGTAAACAATCAATTCAGCATCGGCTATTAACCAGAACTTGCGGGGACGCACTGGTACGGCGGAAGCTGAGAAGCCAACACCTGACAT
Source organism: Desmonostoc muscorum LEGE 12446 (assembly GCF_015207005.2). Lineage (GTDB taxonomy): Bacteria > Cyanobacteriota > Cyanobacteriia > Cyanobacteriales > Nostocaceae > Nostoc > Nostoc muscorum. Next base: position 4,218,333 of record NZ_JADEXS020000001.1, on the reverse strand, counting down.
TCCCACACCGGACATGGTTAAACCTGACGCGGTAGGAACTGCCCAGGCACCTACACCAGAGGGGAATATGTAGGAACTGATGGCTTGTTCGGGGCGTGCAGAACCTGGTACTTGTTGCATGGAACCGAACAGAGAACCAGCAACGCGTTGTGCTTCAGCAGATTCGGCTAAGCCAAAGATTTGGTCGTAGATGGGGTTGCCATTTACACCATTTGCAGCGGTTGCAACTTTCTTGGCGGGTGGAACGAGTTCGTATTGAGTTTTGCCACGTAAATCTTCTTCAAAGTTGACGGTGATGAAGACATCTTCAATCCAGTCAGAAGGATAGACGGGGGGAATATGTACTCTCGCAGAACGAGCAAGTATCAACCAGCGACCATCAGCAGCGCGATAACCGATATCAATGACATAATCGCGATCGCTAACTGGAATTGGTAGATACCATTCTCTTGCTAGTTCATCAGCAGGATATTCTTGGATGCTGTGGGGGCTTTGGAAATCGATATCGATGTCGGTAACATCATAAATCCGCAGTGCCAGTTGTTGTCCGCCTTGGCGACGCAGTTCTTCTTTATGTTCATTGGGAACATCCCAGTAGGTGTAAGCCCATTGAGGATCGCGGGGTAAAAGTACAATCCGGCTGTCACCATAACCAGAGGGCAGATCTGGGAGTCCTTCATCAACATCAGCAAGAGATCCACCAGTACGATCTTCCTGACCTAATTCAAATTTAGCTGCTTCCACGGTTTCTTGTGCCTCCAATGAACGAGATGGACTGAGCGAAATTTTGCTGCGCTGGACTTCTTGAATTGATGCCAGCAGTTGGGATTTACGCATTCGGCTATAGCGAGAGATGCTATATTCGCTGGCAACTCTACGTAGTTGCCGTAAGGTCATCTCCTCTAGTGGCGGGCGTTCTTTTGCCATTAATTTGGCCTCCAGTAGTTTAAGCGGTAAATGATTTCCCCTGGTTAAAGAATGCGATATTAAATGTCATCCACTCCAGATGAATTTCTTATTCCTGACTCCTGGTTTTGCCCAGTTTTTAAGTTTTTTAGTCTTTTTTAAATTGAATTCATTTCCTATCAATTCCTTTAGTTATGCAAAAATTAGCATTTCTTTGGGATCGGAGGAGTTGTATTTGTTAAGTCAATATTAACCACTAAGCATATGTAGGGATCAAGGGGTTTGAATAGATTTTTTGGCTATTTCACGAATTTATCAGGCCTCGTGGGATCGTATTGTCATGATTTCCTGATATTTAAACCTGGAACATCTTGTGCAGGAACCAAAAATATCAGAGAATCATGACATTATTTTCCGGCTAGCCCAAAACCCTAATCCACAAAGGACTTTTGAGGGGGAGAGTGGTGAATAAGAAAATTAATAATTGCACTCAGTACAATGAAGTTTAGGGTGTGTTTTCAAAGTAGGGTAGCACAGCGGTGCTACCCTACGGGAAATATGTATGTATCAAAATTTTCATGAGTAATTTGAAAACACACACTCAAGTTCCTGATTTTAGTTATGGAAAATAAAGACAGATTTTTTACGAGACACACAGCGCTAGAAAAAAGTGCAAAGCTGAAGATTGCTGTACCTTTGATTCTGATTCCAACCTCATAACTATAGTGAGCGAGTTGGAATCAAAACTGGACACTTACTACGAGGCTTGTGGCAGAATTAGCTGATTATTTAGAGTTGGGGGTGGAAATTTTTCTGCAATCCAAAATCAAACATCTAAAAATTGGTGCTTAATCACAAAGAACAAACGACAAATGACTAACCTGATTCTGGTTGTAGACGACGACCATTTAATGCGAATGTATCTGTGTGAGCTATTGAAAGAAGCAGGGTATCAGGTGGTAGAAGCGAGTAACGGTTTAGAGGCGATCGCTACCTGTACTCGCCTACACCCAGATATAGTACTGTTGGATGTGATGATGCCACAGATGGATGGATTTGACTGCTGTGCCCAACTGCAAGCACTTCCTGATGGCAAAGACACACCAGTGTTAATGATTACCGCTTTTGACGATCGGGCATCTGTGGAAAAAGCTTTTGCTGTGGGTGCAACCGATCTGATTACTAAGCCGATTCAATGGACGGTACTACGTCAAAGATTGCGCCGTCTTCTGGAAGCTCATCGTACTAAGCAGGAATTACAACAACAAACTGCCCAGGCACAACTGCGGGAAGCACAGCTGAAGATAGCATTAGAGTCTGCTGGCATGAGCATTTGGAACTGGGATATTCTGACTAACAAAATTACTTACTCAGGTAACCTAGAAGCACTTTTTGGCTGGGAAAAAGGCACTTTTAACGACACCTATGATGCTTTTCTCAACCGCGTTCATCCCCAAGACCGGGATTTAGTCAGGCGATCGCATCAGCAGGCTATTAGGGATGGGGTAGAATATGACATCGAATTTCGAGTCACTTTGCCTGATGCTAGCATTCGCTATTTAGGAAGCAAAGGAGTTGTCTGCCGGGATGCGTCCTCTGTGGCTGTGGGAATGTCTGCGATAGACATAGACATCACCAAGCGCAAGCAAACAGAGGAAATGCTAGAAGTTCATGCTAATCAGCAGGCGATGGTGGCAGAACTCAGTCAAATAGCCCTAGCTGGTACAGACTTGACTACACTGATGAATTTATGCGTCAACATCGTCGCCCAATGCCTAAAAGTTGACTATTGTAAAGTTTTAGAACTACTGCCAAATGGTAATGCATTACTGCTACGGGCTGGAGTAGGTTGGCAGCCTGGCTTGGTGGGAAACGCTACCGTCAACGCTCTGATGAACTCACAAGCTGGCTATACCCTGCTTTCTAGCAGCCCGGTGATTGTCGATGACCTGCGAACCGAAACCCGATTCAATGGGCCACCGCTGCTGCATGACCATCAAGTCGTGAGCGGGATTAGTGTAGTGATTCATGGCAAAGAGCGTCCTTTTGGTGTTTTAGGGGCACACACAACCAGACACCAGACCTTTACTAAAGATGAAATTTATTTTCTCCAATCTATTGCTAATGTTTTAGCTACTGCTATTGAGCGTCAACGGGTGGAAAACGCACTCAAAGAAAGCGAAGAACGTTGTCAGTTAGTGCTGCGGGGTAATAATGATGGTATTTGGGACTGGAACGTTCAAAATAATCAAGTATTTTTTTCAACTCGCTGGAAGGAAATGCTTGGTTACGAAGAAGATGAAATTTCCCATGATTTAGATGAATGGGCAACACGAGTCCATCCAGATGATATGGGATTTGTCAGAAAAGCGATCGCCGATCACTTTGCCAAAATTACCCCGTTTTTCATCAGCGAACATCGAATTCGGTGTAAAGATGGCACTTACAAATGGGTTTTGAATCGCGGTCAGGCAGTCTGGGACGAAAATGGTGATGTAGTGCGGATGACAAGTTGTCATACTGACATCACTGAACGTAAATTAGCAGAAGAACAATTGCGTCAGAGCGAAGAACGTTTCCAGATAGTTGGGCGTGCTAGTAATGATATTTTATGGGACTGGGATTTGCAGACTGATGAGGTGTGGTGGAATCAAGCTGTACAGACACTCCTTGGTTACTCCATAGAGCAAATAAGATTTGACGTTAATTGGTGGTATGAACAAATACATCCAGACGACAGGCAGAGAATCGGCTCGGAAACGGTTGCACTTATAAATAGCGGTGAAAAATTCTGGTCAAATGAATACCGCTTTCGCCGCGGCAACGGTTCTTATGCCTACGTTTTCGATCGCGGTTATATTATCGATGACCACACAGGTAAGCCAGTGCGAATGATCGGCGCAATGATGGATATTAGCGAAAAGCAAGCCGCGCTACAGGAACGCAACCGCGCCCAAGCAGAATTACAACGCCAAAATATGCGATCGCGCCTCTTCGCTAATATCGCCCTGAAAATTCGTCAATCTTTACAAATCGATGAAATTCTGCAAACCAGCGTCGTAGAGGTGCAAAAGCTACTGCTTGCCGACCGTGTATTAATCTTGCGCCTAGAGCCAAATGGCTCTTTTATCGCGCTTCAAGAAGCAGTAGTTCCGGGTTTACCTGTTGTTATGGGACAACAAATTACTGATTTTTGCTTTCGTGACGATTACATCGAGCGTTACCGGCAAGGGCGAATTAGTTCCATTAGGGACACCAGGGAAGCTGATATCCAACCTTGCCACTTTGAATTCCTGCAACGATTTGCCATCAAAGCCAACCTTGTAGTCCCGATTTTCCTGAAAAATCAACTCTGGGGGCTGTTAATTGCTCATCAGTGTGCCCATCCCCGTGAGTGGACGAGCTGGGAAATTGAACTTTTGCAACAGCTGGCAGATCAAATAGGCATTGCTTTAGCTCAAAGCCAAATTCTAGAACAAGAAACTCGCCAGCGGCAAGAACTCGCCCGTTCCAATAAAGAATTGCAAGAATTTGCATTTGTCGCCTCCCATGATTTGCAAGAGCCACTGCGTAAGATTAAAACCTTTGGCGATCGCCTCAAAGCTACCTGCGGTGACGCATTAACCGAACAGGGACGTGATTACTTAGAACGAATGCAGAATGCCGCCACCAGAATGCAGACATTGGTTGAAGACTTGCTGACACTTTCACGAGTTACTACCAGGGCCCAGCCTTTTGTAACAGTAAATCTCGCCAACATTGCCCAAGAGGTATTGTCTGATTTAGAAGTGTATGTCCAGCAAACTGGGGCAAGTATCGAAATCGGGGAGTTACCCACCATTAAAGCCGATCCTCTACAGATGCGGCAATTACTACAAAATCTCATCGGTAATGCCCTGAAATTCCACCGCCCACAAGTACCACCTGCGATCAAAATTTATGGTAATATTTTAAACAATCAAGCAAATAACATATCTAATGATTCTCACATTTGTCAAATCGTTGTAGAGGATAACGGCATTGGTTTTGAAGAAAAATATCTCGATCGGATTTTTAATGTTTTTCAACGCTTGCATAGTAATACTGAATACAACGGAACTGGCATAGGTTTAGCTATCTGCCGAAAAATTACCGAGCGTCATCATGGAACGATCGCAGCCCAAAGTCAACCAGGGCAAGGATCAAAGTTTTTTGTCACATTATCAGTTAATTCCCATCCTTAATTTTTCTTCCTGGAGAGGGATTAAGAATAGACCAAAAAATTAGCTTAATTGTACAATTGTGCCCTCTAATTTTTAGGACTTATTTATTGTACAAATCGTCCATAATGTTAACTCTTAATAAGATTCGATTATTTCCAGCTTGAGACCACTACTACAACATACAGTTTGTTGTTAGATACCTCTTGCTTATAGTGAAAAAATAAAGCTTTCATAGCTCAATATATGAATTGCATATTTGATTATTTTTGTCAATGTGCAAGTCGCCATCTATCCCAAGTTATTCACTTGATTCATACTAATAAACCAATGCAAAGGAGACGATGCATAGTGAAGGGTCGAGAAACAAACGTCACAATTTTAATGGCTGATGATGATGAAGACGACGGCGTGTTAGTTCGTGAGGCCTTGGCAGAAAGTCAATTGCCAATTGAACTATACATCGTTGGTAATGGTGAAGAGTTGATGGATTATTTATACCACCGTGGTCGATATGCTGACAACACCAGGAAACCGCATCCAGGGTTGATTTTGTTAGATTTGAATATGCCGAAAAAAGGCGGTCTTGAGGCGCTCAAAGAAATCAAAACTGACCCACAACTGCGGCGAATTCCTGTTGTCATGCTGTCAACATCAAGTGCCCAAGAAGATATATATAATACCTACGATTTGGGTGCGAACTCTTTCATCATTAAGCCAGTGACTTTTACCTCATTAGTTGAGGTGATGAAGACTCTAGGAAAATACTGGTTTGAAATTGTGCAACTGCCAGCAGAAGCAATGGGAGACAAACATGGACAACAGCCCCATCAAAGTTCTGTTCGTTGATGATGATGAAGATGATTATATTTTGACTCGTTATTGGTTTAGTGAATTCCAGGTAGCAGACTGCGAGCTGCAATGGGTGGATAATTATGAAGCAGCCAGAAGTGCGATCGCTCTACACCAACATGACATTTATCTTGTAGACTATCGTTTGGGGCCGCACAACGGACTAGAACTATTGCGCGAAGCAATTGCCAACGGCTGTTGTTCTCCGATAATTTTACTCACAGGTCAGGGCGACTGGGAAATAGACCTAGAAGCCATGAAAGCCGGAGCCGCTGATTATTTGGAAAAAAGCCAATTGACGGCACCTTTATTAGAGCGTTCTATTCGCTACGCCATTGAACGGAAACAAACAGAACAAAAAATTCGTGAACAAGCTGCTTTACTGGATGTTGCCACCGATGCAATTTTTGTGCGTGATTTAGACGATAAAATTTTATTTTGGAATAAAGCTGCTGAGCATCTGTACGGGTGGAAAAAAGAAGAAGCTATCAATAAAAAGACACGAGTTCTCTGGCAGGAAAAACAGGCATTTCAAGTTCAAGAAGCACTCAGTATTTTGATGAAAAATGGTTCTTGGGAAGGAGAGTTACATCAAAAAACAAAATCAGGTAAAGAAATTATTGTTGAAAGCCGTTGGACATTAGTACATGAATTTAGTAAAAAAATACAAACTATTCTCGTTGTTAACACTGACATCACACAAAAAAAACAACTAGAAGCCCAATTTCTCCGCGCCCAGCGATTGGAAAGCATTGGCACCTTAGCCAGTGGTATCGCCCACGATTTGAATAACGTTCTGGCGCCGATTTTGATGACAGCTCAACTGTTAGAAGCACAAGTTAATGATGAGCGTTCTCGGCGACTGCTGCCCATATTGATTGCTAACGCTAAAAGAGGGGCAAACCTAGTCAAGCAAGTATTATCGTTTACTCGTGGACTGGAAGGCGATCGCACCGTCTTGCAATTAAAGCATTTAATAATTGAAATTCAACAAATTATTAAAGAAACTTTTCCCAAATCCATAGAAGTTTTTACCCAAATTCCCCAAAATCTTTGGACTGTATGCGGCGATGCCACCCAACTGCATCAAGTACTGATGAATCTATGTGTCAATGCTCGTGATGCGATGCCAAATGGTGGAACTTTAAAAATTTCTGGCGAGAATCTTTTTATTGATGAGAATTTTACCAAGATGCATATTGATGCTAAAGTTGGTCATCACATCGTCATTACCGTTGCTGATGGGGGAATTGGTATTCAACCAGAAATATTAGATCGGATATTTGAGCCATTTTTTACTACGAAAGAAGTTGGCAAAGGAACTGGCCTTGGTCTGTCTACAGTACTTGGCATCATTAAAAGCCACGGTGGTTTTATCAACGTATACAGTGAAGCCGGAAAAGGCAGCCAATTTAAGGTATATTTACCAGCACAAGATGCAGTGGAAACCATAGAAGAACAACACCAAGAACTACCTCCAGGTCAAGGAGAATTAATTTTAGTTGTAGATGATGAAGCAGCCATTCGAGATGTGACAAAAACATCTTTAGAAAGTCATAATTATAAAGCAATTACAGCCAGTGATGGCATTGAAGCTATAGCCTTATATGCAGAACACCGAGATGAAATATCTCTTGTATTAACTGATATGCTCATGCCATTTATGGATGGGCTAACTACCATACGTACCCTGCGAAAAATTAACCCAGATGTCAAAATTATTGCCGTCAGTGGACTGAGCTCAGCAGATAAAGTTGATGCAGCTTATGACATAGGTATCAAAGCCTTTTTGTCTAAACCTTATACAGCTAACCAATTATTACAAACTATTAGTACAGTTAAAAAGAGTTAGGAGTTAGGAGTTAGGAGTTAGGAGTTAGGAGTTAATAAAATTGAAGAAGAATTCAGAAGTCAGAATTCAGGAGTCAGAATTAATGAGTGGAGGATTCAGACCCACCACTCGATTATTGCACCACTAAATCTCCGATTTAGTGGGGGACTTAAACCCGTTTATTCATCCGCCACTCGCACAGAATTCAATTCTGAATTCTGGCTCCTGACTCCTGAATTCTGTTCGTTAAAATCCTTGTCAGATGTGTTATGTACATATTTAGAGATGATTGGCCATAAAAAACATGACACGATCGCATAAGGCACTGCTAAATAACACGGTGCGTTAGGCTAAAGCCGTAATGATACTTGATAAATCAACTAATTAATTGCAACTTGAGAGTTATAATTTAGTAACTCCTAACTCTCAACTCCTAACTCCTAACTATTTAACTCCCCATGACCAACGATGAAGTTATAGCCGCTAATGGAGCTTTTTATCGAGCTTTTGAAAGAAAAGATATTGAGGCGATGAGTGCAATATGGTCACAAGGAACTGGTAGTTTTTGTATTCATCCTGGCAGTAGAGTGCTACGAGGTTGGAAAGAAATTCGCACCTCTTGGGAGCAGATATTTAAAAACACTGCTTATATTGAAATAAACACAGATGTAATTGCTACAGAATTAACTGATAATATCGCTTATGTTGTGCTGATAGAAAATGTGTTTCAAGTCGTAAATGACAGAAGACTTGAAGCACAATCAACAGCTACAAATGTATTTCAGTTTCTCGGTGGTAAGTGGTATTTAGTTCATCATCATGGGAGTCCGATTTTGCGGTGAGTGTGGGGATGAGGGGGATGAGGGAGCAGGGGGAGCAGGGGGAGCAGGGGGAGCAGGGGAAGCAGGGGAAGAGATAACTAATGCCTAATGACTAATGACTAATGACTAATGACTAATGACTAATGACTAATCAAATCTTGAAACCGCCTATCTTCTCGAATCTTGTCAAAATCAGTATCAGTTTTTGCTATCTCTCGCCATTCAGGATTTAGGTTGATAGCTTGTTGCAAATTTTCTATTGCCAAATCGATATTCCCTTGTAAACCATAAGAGCAAGCTTTGTTGTACCAAGCTTGGTGATAGTCGGGTTTGATTTTGGTGGCTTGGTTATAAGAGGCGATCGCTTCTTCTAATCTTCCCAAATTAAATAGCGCAATGCCCCGGTTGTTCCAAGCTTCGTGATAGTCGGGTTTGATTTTGGTGGCTTGGTCATAAGAGGCGATCGCTTCTTCTAATCTTCCCAAATCATCTAGTGCATTGCCCCGGTTGTTCCAAGCTTGGTGATAGTCGGGTTTGATTTTGGTGGCTTGGTTAAAAGAGGCGATCGCTTCTTCAAATCTTCTCAAATCATGTAGCGCATTGCCTTTGGCAAACCAGATGTCAGAGGAATCAGGTGTAAAACTGAGAGCTTTGTTTAAGCAACGTAGCGCATCTTGATAGCGTTTTGAGTTGATTAAATTCCAGCTAAAACTCAACAGGGAAGTTGGAATTTCTTGGTGTTTCTCTGCTAGCTGCAATATTAAACGAGTGAAGGGCAATGTGTATTCCCCTGCTTCTACCTGCTTTGGCTTAGCTTCAATTTGCCCATCACGCGGTTCTAGGATGCGCTCAGCTGAAATCAGATAATTGGTAGCCCTGCGTATTTGCCAATAATACCAAAGCTGCTGCCAGAAATTCTTCGCCGCTAACATCCGTGCAGTAGGCTCCACTGTGAAGCGATAAAGTGGAATCTCGAATTGTTGCAGCAAGTCCACGGCATCATAAATGTAGCAGCTGGCAGGGTACTTTTTTACTGCTTTCTTGTAACGGTTTTCCCAAGTGTCTTTTAGGGTGTGGCGGTAATTTTTGACAGTCAAAGGCAAGCTTTCATTTTGCAGGCGGTGGAGATTTTCGACTACATTTCTAAAAGTGCTGTCATTGCACCTAGCTAGTTCTGGATATTGCTCTGTTTCAGCTTTGATGTTTGTTTCTGGAACCGTTTCTGCTAACATCGCAATGATGGCATCATCTTCCGGTTGCGACAATTCATAGGTTTGAAATCGGTTCCACAGCTTGGAATATTTATCCCATTGCAGTTTTTCCCAAGGACTGGGTTTTCCAGGATCTTCGGAGTGTGTTTCATTGCGTGCGGTGGCGATGACGCGGATTTCTGTCGGTTCCCATAACTCCTCATACTTATTCAAAGCTTGCAACAGCCTTTCTTGCAAAGGAACTTGAAACCGTTCTGCCAGACTTTTCTCGGCTTCTGGGGAGATTTCGTAGCGGCTAGCATACATTTTCTGATTCAAATCGTCAAAGAAAAACAGCAATTTGCGGTTTGTGCCAATCTCCTTGGGCATAGCCGCCGGAATATCTAGCCATTCTCCTAATTTGAGGTAAAGCACCGTCCAACCTTCTTGATTGAGGTGCTTTGCCAACTCTGCTGCTTCCCGCGTTTTCCCTAATCCCGTGCGTTCTAAAATCAATACAGCAGATTGTAACAGGTGTGAGGTACAGATAATCGTAGGGGCACAACATGTTGCATAGGTATCAACTTAAGGTTAAACGCTTGTCCCACATACGTTTTACCCCCTTAATCCCCCCGATGCATTGGGGGGAAAAAGGAATCTAGTTCCCTCCCCTTTACAAGGGGAGGGTTAGGGTGGGGTGATGCGGTGAGTAACCGTAAGTGAATGAAAGGTTTCACGTTAAGTTGACACCAATGAACATGTTGTGCCCCTACCCGTCTAGTTCATTTACCTGAAATACGCTGTAGTTATACCTCCCAACTCCAAATGACAAATGACAAATGGCAAATAACTAATCTCCCATCAACTCCACTGCATCTCGTCCATCACAATCTTGTAAGTAAACTTTGACAATTTCTTCCTTAGCGGTAGGCAACAGCTTACCAATAAAATCTGGGTGAATTGGTAACTCACGATGACCCCTGTCTACCAACACAGCTAAACGAATTACCTCTGGTCTTCCGTACTCATTTACAGCATTCAAAGCAGCACGAATTGTCCGTCCTTTGAAAATCACATCATCCACGAGTACAACGGTTTTCCCCGTCAGATCAAAAGGAATATCGCTTTTGGTCGGAGTTCGCAAACCAATTTTGTCAAGGTCATCTCGATAAAATGTAATATCTAAAGCGCCGACGGAAACGGCTACACCTTCGAGTGTCTCAATCTGACGCGCCAACAATTGTGCTAATACAGCACCCCTAGTATATATACCAAGAAGCACCAATTGGGACAAATCACGCGACCTTTCTACAATTTGAGAGGCAAGGCGAGTCAAAGTACGACGAATTTCTTCTGATGAGAGGATCTCAACTACTTTTGCAGACATAGGTATCTTTAGGGGAGTGGGGAGTGGGGAGTGGGGAGTGGGGAGTCGGGATGAGGGAGATGAGGGAGATGAGGGAGATGAGGGAGATGAGGGGAATAACTAATGCCCCATGCCCAATGCCCCATGCCCAATGCCCAATATTGTCAATCAAAGGGGCATTGAACCCCCTTGATTGACCTGCTATCCATCCCCACCGTATAGACGGATGGGGAATTCCGCCGAATTAGTTAAAAAAATAGCGATCGCTATTCCTAACCATAGTAAAAAACAATATCGAGTCAGTTGCAAAGCATTGTAAATAGAATTTGGGGTAATGGGATAAATAGCGTCTCCTAGCAATGGTTTGTGTTTAGCTACCCCACGATACCAATTTTTACCCCCCATTTGTACACCTAAAATAGCAGCGTAGGCGCACTCACTCCAGCCGGAATTGGGACTAGGATCGGTAATTGCATCCCGGCGACAAATTCGCCAAACATGCATCGGTTTACCCGATAACACTGCTAGAGTGATAACTGTTAATCGGCAAGGTAGCCAAGTCAAACAATCTTCCAATCGCGCACTAAACCACCCAAAATAAGTATAAGGTGCTTCCCGGTAACCCACCATTGAATCAAGAGTACTACTGGCTTTGTATGCTAAAGCTAAGGGAATTGACCCCACAATTGGCACAAAGACACCAATAATTGCATAAAAAAGTGGAGCCATTACTGCATCAGTAGCATTTTCCGTGACTGTTTCTAAAACGGCTCGCAAAATTTCTGCTTCTGAGAGATTTTGTGTATCCCGACCAACATAATTACTTAAAATATTACGAGCTTCTGGTAAATCTCCTGCTGTTAAAGGTTGTAAAACAGCCACTGCTGCTGTTCGCAAACTTCTGCTAGCAAAACAACTAGCCAAAAGAATACTTTCTAAAGCAATTCCCAACACTGGATGCACCCATCTGGCACTTTGAACGAGCAAAAAACCGACAAGACCGCTACCAATTATGACGATAATGCCTAGTAAAATTCCAGCTAGACGTTGTGTTAGAGAATGTTGACACAATTGCAGAGAAAACTTGGTCAGCCGAGAAATTACCCACCCGATAAATTGCACAGGATGAGGCCAACCCCAAGGATCGCCAATTAAGTAATCTAAAAGTGCGGCAATGATTAAAACAACAGCGGATGTCATTAGTCATTAGTCATTAGTCATTAGTTAGTTAAGAATAATCAATCCCCAATCCCCAATCCCCAATCCCCAATCCCCAATTCCCAATGACTAAACCACAAAACTAGCTTCTTCCCCAAGGGAAGCTTGCCAACTACGAGCATCGTAATAAAGGTCTGCCAGAGTAATAGTGTACAAAGCTTCTTTGAGCTTTTGATTGAGCCTTTGCCAAAGGGTAAATGTTACCCAATCTTCAGCTTGTGTGGGTGCTGGAGTGTGATGGGGTAAATGAGTAATGCTCTCACCGACTGCTTCTAAAATTTGCCCTATAGATATTTGTATAGGTTCTCTTGCCAATTGATATCCGCCAATGCTACCACGAATTGAATTCACTAAAGACGCACGACGCATTTCTATTAGTAGTTTTTCGAGGTAAGGAGCTGGAATATCTTGGCGTTTGGCGATCGCTTTTACAGATGCAGGCCCATATCTTGGCTGTAAACTCAAATCTAGCAACGCCTTCACACTGTAATGTCCTCTGGTAGTTAGTTTCATTCTGGTAAGCTTTGTTGTTTGCCCTCTGTTACAAAGTTCTGAGTGCCGGAAATAGGCGCTGGTGGCTTTGCGCTTTGTCAGTTGTCCTTTGTCATTTATTTAGACCAATGACTAATGACTAATTACCAATGACTAATGACCAAGGATCAGTTTTGCTTATCATTCTGTGACTCAGTTATCATCTTCAGCAACTAGACAACCTTTTAAAGGTTAGTTTAGAAAACTTAAACAAATATAGTTTAGCAGGAATTCACAAACTATATATATATAGTTATCAGCATTGCCAGCATTCTATAAAATAAATTGCCTGGGAAATATTTGGTATTCGCATAACAATTCTGGCTGTGAGTGTAATATACTTGGCTATGTTGAGATAAAAACTAAAGGATTATCTTCCTATTAGCTCAACAGAAGCTAAAATAAAATCGATTCAAACACTTCAAACATTCGTTTTCGACCTAAGTTGATGCCTAAACAGAAAAAAATTGAACCCCTAGTCGGCGAAGAACTGCTCAAAAAAGTCAAAGAGCTAGAGAACGAGAGCAAGGAAGACAAAGCCAAGAAGTGCGGCTACTATACCGTTACCAAAAATGGTATAGAGCGCGTCAATATGATGAAGTTCTTAAATGCCCTAATCGATGCCGAAGGCATTCAGTTGGACAGTACACCCAGTGCTAATGGGCGCGGTGGACGTAGTGCTAGCTATAGGATTAGTGTGCAATCCAATGGTAACTTGCTTATCGGTTCAGCTTATACAAAACAGATGAATCTCAAACCAGGAGATGAGTTTCTCATCACTTTAGGTAAAAAGCACATTCGTTTGAGACAGGTAGATCCAGAAGATCGGGAAGACGATGAAACTCTAGAAGCCACGGCTTAATAAATAGTCATTAGTCAATTGTCAATAGTCAATAGTCATTTGTCCCTGAAGTTCTGAACAAAGGAATACTCAGTTCATACTTCTGTGTTTGTCATTTGTGAAAACCAATGACTAATGACCAATGACTAATGACCAATGACTAATGACTAATATGGTAAATAGTGACGCAGTGCTTTGCGCGTAACTGCTAAATTGCAGGTTAATGCAATTTGCTCTTTTTCTAGTAAACCTAAAATGCGATCGGGTTTGTCTCGTGCTACCACTGGTAATTGATGCAAACCTCGAACACTCATGCGGTCTAAAGCTTCAGATAATAGTTCATCCTGCCATGCGTAAACAATTTCAGTAGTACAAATGTCCTTGAGAGTTTGACTGGATAAATTATCTGAAATTTCAGTTGTTGAATTTGGGTAAGTTTGCCAAAGAGCAAGGGCACGGTTAATATCTTCTAAAGAAAGGATACCAACTAATTGCTCTGCTTGATCAATAACTAAAGCACTTCGTGTGCGATCGCGGATCATTTCCACCGCTGCTTCTAACACACTCAAAGTTGCAGGTAATTTTTTGGGATAAGGATGCATAGCATCTTCTACCAAAATTTGCTGCATAATTTCCGCTCGTTCATCTTTCAATTCCGAAAGACCAATTTGTTGTAGATTAGAGTTAGAGTTAAAAGTCGGTTTAATCCTTTCCACTAACCAGACACTCAAACCCACAGCAGCCATCAGCGGTAAAACAATCCGGTAGTCGCGGGTTAATTCAAACAGCATTAAAATAGCCGTTAACGGTGCCCTGACACTTGCAGCCAAGACTGCTGCCATTCCTACCATCGCATAAGCTGGAGGAGCTGCCATTTGGTCACAAATTGCCGGGAATACCACAGCTAAAATTTTGGCATAAGCCGAACCAAAAGAAGCACCTAGAAACATAGCAGGTGCGAATAAACCGCCGACAAAACCACTACCCGCACTAATTGCAGTCATTAGTAGCTTTACCACCAACAACACAACTAACAAGTGCAATGAAAACTTGACATCCTGAAGCATTGCTTCCACGGTTTCATAACCAACGCCTAGAATTTGCGGGAAGTGCAAAGCAACTGCGCCAACAATGACACCGCCAATAATTGGATGAATTGGCTGAGGAATTCGTCCCAAAAATTGAAAGCCTGGAACCTTACCAGCAAAGCAGGCTTTAGCCAAACGAATTGATTGAGTATAAGTTAGAGAAATTAGGCTAGCCCCTAAACCCAAGCCAAGATAAAGGGGTAATTCTAAAGGACTGCGGACTTGGTAAGCCGGTAAATCAAAAGCAGGTTGTGCCCCCAAACCAATTTGAGCAATTAACGCTGCTACTACCGCCGCCAGCAGCACCACACTGACAGCAGAAGTAGCAAAAGATGTAGCTCCCATCACCACCTCTAAGGCAAAAAATACTCCGGCAATGGGAGCATTAAATCCAGCCGCTAATCCAGCAGCAGCGCCAGCACCCAAAAGTAAACGTCGTTGTTCCTGAGATACATTTAGGATCACAGACAACAACATGCCAAAATTTGCACCAATTTCTACACTTGGCCCCTCTGGTCCTAAAGAAGCACCACTTCCCAAAGAAACAGATGCGGCTAGCATTTTGGTAACTGGTCGTAGTGGTCGCCTAATCTCGGTTTCCTGAGAGGCGGCGATGAGAGATGAAAGTCCAGGGCCGAAGTCTTGAGTACGCCAGCGCATCAAGCCAACAATTAATCCGCCAAGGGTAGGAACGCAAGCTAGAGTCCAAGCACCCCAGACACCGATCTGACCCATCAAATTTTCTAGCATTAAACGGTGGATCAGCTCGATCAAATAGTGAAAAGTGACTACACCCATACCAGTGCCACCGCCAATTAACATGGCTAAAAACAGCACAAGGGTTTCTGGGGATGGTTGAAAACGGTTTATTAGGTGAGCTAAGCGGGCAGAAGGTGTAGGAAAGGCAGGTTGTTCCGTTACCTTCCTCAGTTGAGTGGGAGGCAAGAGAGTCATTGAGAGGCAGGGTAAATGTAAGAAAAAATTTAAATTTTTATCTGTTACTTCTCATTGTGAGCCATTATTTAGCAACCAGACAAGTAGACTTTATTTGCTCGATTTACAAAGCTTTAGCAAAATTTTTGTGGGGAGAATAGTTAAATGGGAGACAATTATTATCTGGGGGTCGGCGATGCCTACGGTAAATGCTAGCCTACGCTGATGAGGTACTAGTCAACCCTATTCTCTCTAGAGACAACAGAGGTACTGTGAGCCACAAGCATTAATGAGAAGTCATTTTCGCCTAAATCTAGCTATACTCGTGTTGCGACCATTGAGCCATCCTTGGTAGTAATAGAATGTATGTGTGATTTAGTACTAAAGTCAAACTAGACTTAGAAGTTATATCATGTCCGCCTAATCACTTATCAAAAAAGCTCTCCGCGTCTCCCTTAGGAGAAGTTCTGATCTAACGAAGCCTGATCTTAGGCTTCTCTCCGTGTCCCCGCGTCAGCCCTAATGATAAGTCTTCAACCGGACATGATATTAGAGAAAGGGGAGACAAGGTAACAAGGAGGCAAAAGGAATAAAAAACCTGCTCCCCTTGTCTCCCCTTCTCCTTGTCCTCTTCGTTGACCGCAATTCAATATAGCTATTCTTATACTGCGAGTAAATGAATATACACACCTTTGATAATCATTATGTTACTTGCCCAATTTGCCAAAGAAATGCCACGCCCAAACCAATTAAAACGCGTATTGGCTTGTTTTGTTGTCCCTATTGCCAAGAACGGCTAGTTGTTTGCCAAAGCGGTCATTACGTGCGCGATCCATTTACTTGGAGACAAATGATGATTTCTTCGGCGCTACGGCGTCAAAGCCGACCTTTGGCTAGAATTATCAGGGATTTTGTCCTGCTCAAGCGTCCTATGGTGGCTTTTGCTGTAGGAAGTGCCATTGTTTTTAGTATGATTGCTATCACCCAGGAAACCACGAACTCAGATCGTCAAGTGCTTTCTACAGAGCAAATTAAAAAACCAGACGAAAAATTCCCATAGTATAGTATTGATATGACCCCTGCGGCCAATGAGATTTTACTTTACTCTCTTTAATTTTGCAAGTCCCTTATATTTATTTAACTAATTCGGCGGAATTCCCCATCCGTCTATACGGTGGGGATGGATAGCAGGTCAATCAAGGGGGTTCAATGCCCCTTTGATTGACAATTTTCTTATGAGGTCGCGTAACACTTCTGTCTGATTTCTTTGAGTCAATTCGCAATACTTCTGCAAATGTTCTTTTTCCCGTTCAGACAACCTCAAACTAATCTGTGTCATGGTAGCAAATAAAATATGGATGTGCTACCATTGTAATGGTTGTTGACCCACCCACACGGCTCATAACAAACGGCCACAGTAGCGGTAAAACGCTATGCCTTGACGTATAGCGTGAGAAAAGGGAAAAGACTTCGGTCACTGGTTCGCCTATCTACTAAGGCGGTAAAAGATAAGCCACACAGAAGTGTACGAGAAAGTAATAACTGCCTTGGGAAGCAGGGCGGCTGCGCGGGTTTCTCTATTGAGAGGATAAACGGTGAAAACCGAGAGACGTTGTATAAGACCATCATCGGGTTTAGTCCCGAATTCTTAGCAATAAGAATTCCTAACGTGGCAACGACGAGTGAGACGCGAAGCCCCATCCGCCTATGCGGTGGGGTACTTCACAACAGTGTTCTAGATGTACCCAACAAATAGAACACTGTTTTATGTATAGCCTTAGTGAACTACCTACACTCCCAGTTGTCAACGCAGGGGAGGCAGAGGGAGCAGGGGGAGATGAGGAAGCAATGCCCCACGCCTGTCCTGCGTTTACAATCGATTTGTATCTTTGGTAACTAATTTCCAACCTTCAGCTTGGTCAATTAGCTTGATTGACTCTAGTTGAAGATTGTTGAAAACAGATGTATGAAGCAGAAAGTAGGGTTGCCCGTTGTAGTGCCAATAATATTGCAGTTCACCAACAGAAGCGGGAATAATGGTGCGATCGCTGTAATAATCCAATGAAGGACGAGAGTAGGGAAAAGATGTATAAATCTTTTTCGTAGCTGGATTTGCCCGCACGATCATCGCGGCTACTGGTTTAACTGGATAAGCCTCAGATAATTCCCAAACCCAGTAATTGGATTTCATTAACAGTAGCAGCGAAACATAACTTCCCCAGAACAAAATCTTCAGAAATTGCCCGTCGCCTCGCTCTGCCAAAATAGCTGCTAAGGTCATTGTTAAAGCTACTGCTGCAAAAATTAGCTGTAAGTCTGTTTTCGGTGTTGTACCCCAACTAAAATAAATGCTGCCGGCAGAAGCGACTACAGCCAAAATTGCTAAACCTGCTACCCAAGTACGGGGATAGGATGACACTAAAGGCGAATTTTCTGTCTCTGCTAACTGGATACCAAAAGCTAGGGCTAAACTGGGATAAATCGGGAATACATACCAGGGAAGTTTGGTAATCATCAAGGAAATTACTACCAGATAAACACCACTCCACGCTAGTACTAGTTTTGCCCAACTAAGGTTGCGATTTTCCCAAGTTAAACGTACAGTTTGCGGTAAGAATAATAGCCACGGCCATGTGTACTTGAGAAGTTCAATAACGTAGTACCAAGGTGGTTCAAAATTTATCTCTGCAACTGTGCCAATTCGGCTGGATGAATTTACAAGGCCAACTTGGGCGAAAGTATAACCATAGTGAATTAGTTGGGCACCATACCAACCAATCACAGGTAAAATGCCAATCAAAATTGCTATCCACAGATAGTAACAGGTGAGTAGCCGTGGTGTATCCCAAAATAAAAATACGATCGCGATCGCACCTAGCAATATACCCACCAGTCCTTGAGTCAGGCAAATTAACCCAAAACCGATGCCAACACCAAGGCAATAACGTAAATCCCGGCGCGATCGCAACACGCACAACATCATCACCATCAAAAAACTGACCACCGCCCCATCTAACATCGCCAAACGTCCATGACGCACCACGGGTAGCATTGTTAGATAAATCAAGGCACTATAAATAGCTGCCCAACGCTGGCGAAATAATTCTCGACCAATACAATACAGTAAAGGTACTGAACTTGATGTTAAAATTGCTCCGGGAAGCCGCGTAGTGAATTCATTTTCGCCTCCTAGAGAATAAGCCCAAGCAATTAGCAAATGCATTAAAGGCGGCTTGTTATGGTATGGTTCGCCTCCTAGAGTTGGGTAAAGCCAGCGCATTGAGTCTGCTGGTGCTTGCCAAATTTCCCTAGCGACTTGTGCCACTGTACCTTCATCCCAATCTCGCAGGGGTAATCCCCCCAGATTGACGCTAAACAGTAACACTGCTGCTAAAAACAACACGAGAAGCCATACCCAATCAACCCATCTGCCAACTGTGCGATGCTGTTTTTCTAGATGACCCCAAATAAAGCTTCCTTCTTGCATATTCTCTGGTAATCATTTTACTTGCTGGTTTGATTACATAGAGACCAAAGCGAATCTCCAATGTTGTGGCCCAGTAACAACGTCTGTTCTTAACGATTGCTAGTTTCCAAGATTAACTCAACTTTCTCTAATTAGTACTATTTTTCCGGGAAATTTATCTGAATTATTTAACGATCATTTTTATAGATAAATGATAAAAATAAGACGTATAAAAACTGGCTAAATACTTTTGACTACTCTGTAATTAAATCTACATTGCCTGATATTTGATCCGGCTTTTTTGTAACTAATAGGATGATAGTATTACATAGCAGAAGTCAGAATTCAGAATTCAGGAGTCAGGAGTCAGGAGTCAGAATTCAGAATTCAGAAGTCAGAATTCAGGAGTCAGAATTCATATAGCGATTCTTATTTGAATGAGGTACATGGGTAGGGTAGCACCGCTGTGCTACCCTACGAGTATCTATTTTTTCTGTACCTCACCCATGCAGGAACCGCTATAATTCAGACTCAAGAGTTGTGCGATCGCCAAGAGTACTATACAAAAAACCAAAACCTTTGGTTAGTGCGTTAGCCTTTGACATAAGGTAACCTACGTATATTTCAAAAATAAAATACAGCATCAACGAAAGTGAAGTACGCTATTTATGTCTAGTAGCTAGGCAAAAAGCCTATTATAATTCTGAATTCTGAATTCTGAATTCTGACTCCTGACTTCTGAATTCTTAAAAAATAAAAATAACTTGCAAGTTCCATTTTTGCTCTTGGCGAACAATTTCAATTTCTTTAATGAATTCTCGAAAGTAAAATCGTCGTTCTGTTTCGGACAAATCTAACCAGAATTGTGGAATGGAAACAGCAACAGCAACAGAACGCAAATTAACGGGAGGAAGAATTGCCAACTTGGCTTCGAGTGCAGAAATTTCTGTGCGGAGTTTATAAGCTCTTAATTTTGCTGTTTCGGTATCTAAAATGCCATTTTCAATTAAAGCAGGTAACTGAGCGAGTATTTCTTGCTGACGAGCGATCGCTTGGCTTAAACTATTTTTGACTGCATCCAACTGGGGAAAATTCATTCCGGCTACAGCTAGGGGTAAGTCGCGGCAAACAGTTTCAATTGTCTGTTCTAAAACCTCTTGGTAGGCAATAGCCGGACATTTGGGGCGTCGGGGACAGCTAATACAACGTAAATACAGATACTCTTTGTCTTGGTTGCGTTGGGTGACACGGGTAACCGTCAGATGCGATTGACATTCGCCACAGACAATCAACCCTGCTAAAGAACGTGGCGCACTAGCAGTGCGAGATGGTAAACGGCTGTTACGGCGCAAAAGTCGGTCAACTTGGGCAGCTTCTTCCTTGGAAATTATGGGAATATGGGTATCGGAGATAATTTCACCATTTTGGTAAGCTGTATTGCCCCGATAAACTGGATTAGTTAACCAGCGGCGTCCAGTGGTGACAGAAATTTTCTTGCTGTATTTTTTCGCCAAGTAGCGCACTGAACCCCGTAAGGAACCATAGAGTAAAAAATGGTCAAAAAAATCCTTCACCACTGGTGATGTGCTGCGGTCAATGGTATATTTTCCCTTACCTCTGCGGTAGCCGTAGGGAACCTTACCGGGTGGCGGTGCAGCGTCGAGACGATTACGGGCGTGTCCTTGACGAATGCGACGACTGCGTTGTTCGCGTTGGATTGCATGTAGTAAACTCAGCAAGTCAGCCCGGAGAGGGGAATTTTCTGAAGTGTAGGGTTGTTCAGTAGCGATTACCGCCACTCCCATTGCTTCGAGTTCATGAAGGCGATCGCTTACTTCCTCTACAGTATCCCCCAATTCTTCCAAGCGACGAACCAACAGATAATCTGCACCTTGGGTTTGGCAATCTGTGAGTAATTGTTGTAGTTGCGATCGCGTAGCGTATTTAGAGGACTCTCCCTTGCCCAAATCTTGATAAACTCGATCGACTTCCCATCCCCAACTGCTTTCTTCGGGAGAAGATTCTAGTAGAGGATCGGTGTAAGAGTAGGCAATTATTTTCATTGGGAATTGGGAATTGGGCATTGGGCATGGGGCATTGGGCATGGGGCATTTGTTTTTCTTTGCGTAAGAGCGTAAGAGCGTCTCCCCGTCTCCCCACTCCCCCTCACTGTTGACTCAATTCAACAATATTCCCATCAGGATCTTGAGTAAACAGGGCAGGGCGGCCTGAGGCGCTTGGTTGAATGGGATAATTATGATTGAGCAATTCTTGTTTTGCAATGTCCAAGTCAGCAACGGAGAAGGCGAAGTGAGGGTTGCGTCCCCATTTTTCGTTTTGGTTTTCGGTGGGGACAGTCGGTGCAACTATGAGGTGAATTTGATAGTTGCCGACTTGATACCATGCACCAGCGTATTTCAGAGAACGATCTATTTTGGCTAATCCTAAGACTTTGCCATAAAAGTGTTCGGAGCGTTCTAAGTCAGTTACAAGAATTGCTGTGTGGAGACTTTGGGTAATCTGCATTGTTGTAGGTGCGATCGCCATATTCAGGAATGCTGTTATTCCTTCACTTTATAACGATCGCGCCCCTGTTAAATAACATCACCCCATCACTCTGGTAATCTAGTCCTAAACTGTGGTGGGTTTTGGCTTGGGAATAGCGATCGCCAATCTAAACCTTGATTTTTAGCTTACAATTTAGTCATACAGCCAGTTTTGTCCAAAATCTCTAAATGCTGACAGAGTATATTCAAGCAGCTTTGCACAGAGTAAACTATGAAATTTTAGAAGATGGTACTTTTTATGCAGAAGTACCTGAATTGCAGGGGTTATATGCGAATGCGTCTACACTGGAAGCTTGCAGAGAAGAGTTAAAACAATCTTTAGAAGAGTGGATTGTTTTAGGACTACAGTTAGGGCATAATTTACCTGAATTAGACGGAATCTCTCTTGCTTTAAAAAAGGATGCGGCTTAATGCCAAACTTTGGGCTGATTAATCGCAGGGATTTAATTTATTACCTGAAAAAACTTGCTTTTGAAGGGCTTTCCTAAGGTACAAAACATCAATTTATGGTTAAAGATGAACTGAGATTAATCATTCCTAACCCCCACGAAGGAGATATCAGCAAAAGCTTACTGGCAAAAATTTTAAAACAGGCTCAAGTTAGTAGAGATGAATGGGAAGCGCTTTAAAGGTGCGATCGCCCTTGCCATCAATCAGGTAATCTCTCTAACGCCTCCCGTGCGATCGCTCCCCAATATTCATCCTTATACTCAACATATATCTCCAACGCTTTCTCCAAATTAACCCTCGCCTCTGCATAGTTTTCTTCTGCTTTTGCAAGCGTTCCTAAAGCGTGGTAGGTAAGTGCTTGGGAATAGCGATCGCCAAATTCGATTTTAATAGCCAAAGCTTGTTGGTAATTGCGCCGCGCCTCCTCAAATTCACGTAATTCTTGGGCAACTACTCCCAAATTGTGGTAGGTAAGTGCTTGGGAATAGCGATCGCCATATTCGATGAAGATAGCCAAAGCTTGTTGGTAATTGCGCCGCGCCTCCTCAAATTCTCGCAATTCTTGGGCAACTCTTCCCAACTGGTGATAGGTGCCAGGTTGGGAATAGCGATCGCCATATTCGATGAAGATAGCCAAAGCTTGTTGGTAATTGCGCCGCGCTTCCTCAAATTCCTGCAAATCTTGGGCAACTCTTCCCAACTGGTGGTAAGTGCTGGCAGAAGAATAGCGATCGCCAAATTCGATTTTAATAGCCAAAGCTTGTTGGTAATTGCGCCGCGCTTCCTCAAATTCCCCTAAATCTTGGGCAACCATTCCCAAGTTGTGGTATATTTTGGCTTGGTTATAGCGATCACCAAATTCAGTAGAAATAGCCAAAGCTTGTTGGTAATTGCGCTGCGCTTCCTCAAATTCTCGCAATTCTTGGGCAACATATCCCAACTGGTGATAGGTGCTAGCAGAAGAATAGCGATTGCCAAATTCGATATCGATAGCCAAAGCTTGTTGGTAATTGCGCCGCGCCTCCTCAAATTCCCGTAAATTTTGGGCAACTATTCCCAACCCGTGGTAGCTGCTAGCACAAGAATAGCGATCGCCAAATTCGGTTTTGATAGCCAAAGCTTGTTGATAATTGCGCCTCGCCTCCTCAAATTGCCGCAATTCTTGGGCAACTATTCCCAACTGGTGGTAGCTGCTAGCTTGGGAATAGCGATCGCCTATTTGTTGTTCAATTTCTAGACACTGTTGATAGAAAGTTGTCGCCTGTGTAAATTGTCTCAAGTCTAGATAAGCATTCCCCAGTTTAAACAAAGCAGCAATTTCGCCGCGAGGATTCTGAAGTTGCTGTGAAATACTTAAAGATTTTTGATAATAATTAATTGCTGTATCAAATTGTCTTTGCTGAGAATAAGAATCTCCTAATGTGTTGAGTACTTCAGCATAAAAGGTAGAATCTGGAAAGTCTTTAGCTATTTTTTTGGCTTCTTCTAAATATTCTCTAGCTTTGATAGGTTCTCTCTTACTTAGATACGCGACTCCTAGCTGATGCAAAATATTACTACAGTTGCGGAGGTTTTCTCCTGTTGGATGATGCCCAGTAGGTTTATATTCCATTAGCAGGCGGTGTAATAAATCGATCCGCTCTTGCTTTTCTGGAGGTTCTAATCTGTCTATAATTCTGTCAGTATTTTGAGTCTCATGAATAGCATGATCTTTGGTAACTTGAGGTGTTTGAAACCGAAACATCCCCGATTGCCAAGCCCAAAAATCAGGAGCAAATTTGGCTAACCGAGTCAGAGCATAATCTGGCAGAATAAACAAAATGGGATGAGGAACAGTTCTTTTATAAGCATCTCGCACAAAGTTGAGGTCTTGTAAAACTGGCGGATAGTCTCCATAAACGCCAATAGACTTTTCTAAACCTTGTACAATCAAGACTAATTTTTTGTTAGGTTCTATCTCAATAGTGGGCAATATTTGGACAATTTCATCCCTAAGAAATCGCAAATTTTGATCAGAAAAGTTCAGAGTCACAAACTGAATATTTCGACATTCAGGATTTGTCTTTAGCGCCTCAACTAATATTTCTGCATCTGGAGGAAAATTAATTTCTACAAAACCAATCTTAAACTTTTCTGCAAAGTCTACGAAGGTAAGTAATTCAGCAAATACCTCTTGATTAAGCGCAATAAACGCCCCGATTTCTGAACTAAGGTTGCCCTGCGAGTGCGGATTCGATGGCTTTCTGGAAGAATTCATTTTGTTTCACCACTGGATTCGGGTAATTCCATCGTTTATCGCCGTTGTATTCCAAAACTGAAGTGTTAAACAGCATTAACTGACCAATATCATCTTTGCTGACATTCTTGGTGATGCACACTTGGGCTAAAAACGCATAATGTTCTTCAGGAATAAATCTTTCAAAATTAAATTGCTGTTGTTTCACAGCATAAATAATATCTTCGGCAATTATTTTGGGACGTTTGCGAGTGCTAGCAGTTAGGCAAGCAGTCTGTATCATCTGCATTAATTGGCGGACATGTCCTCCACTGGCTTTGGCTAAATCTAGCAATTGCTGGCGAGATTCAAACACAGCATCAATATCTACCCGCTTTTCAATGACGCTGGCAACTGCTTCTAGTCCCGTTTGATTGTAGTTTAAATGGCAGCGATCGCGTTCCAATTCATAAATATTCACCATTGGGACAATATGAGGATTACCATTAAACTGATTGAGTGGGTTTTTCGGAGAACAAAGTACAGAAATTGGTACTGTATAAATTATCGTGCAATCTAATTCTTGTAACTGAGCCGCATAATCAAAAAATAAATGTTCTGCAATGGTTGGTGGTACACGATCCATGTTGTCAAAAATAATCAATAAACCTTTATATTGAGGAAATTTTTCTCTGAGTTTAACGTAGGCATCTCCTAATAAAAGATTAATATCTGCTTTGAGACGTGATAAGTCTTTTTCTAAAGTTTGGCGAATAGTAGTTTTTTGCTTATCAGAACCTTTAATTTGTGCCAGTAATTTGACCATCAATTTAGCAATAAATGGAGCTTCTGGTTTCAGAGTTGCTTCTCCCTGAATACTGACAGATTTTTCTACACTTTCTTCGGTTTCTTTGGTAATATCCTTAAACCAAGATTCAAAGTTTTCTAAAAGTTGAGAATCAAATTTTAAACCTAATTTACGCAACTCAAATTCTACTCGTTTGATAACAATTAAATATAAATCTGTATAATTAGCATCATTAATATCTGTTTCTTCGTTAACTTCTAAATAAATTACGTGATATTGTTCTTCCCATTGCTTCTGAATGCGTTTTAACTCTGTACTTTTGCCACAGCCACGATGTCCGGTAAACAAAATTGTGCGGAAATCGGCGGGTTCTTGAAAGTCTAAAATTTGACTAACTTGTTCAATTGCTGAAGTTTTGCGTACTGCTGATAAATCAACATAGTATCGATCCATATCTGCACCCTCTAGGGGTTCAACATTACAAACTTGAAATGCGTCTCTGAGAGTATTGGCACGCTGATGATTCATTGGATTTTGACTAAGTTTATAGATACGACTTTCTCAATTTTAAATTTTAGGCGATCGCTGTGCTACTTTACATCTGAATAAAACTTTACTTTTTAAATTACTCAGTTGCAGTCAAAGATAGTAAGGGACATCCAAGAATTAAATTAATCAATTCCTGCATCCAACACTAGTATGCAATTTCTTCTCCCCCTGCCTCCCCTGCCTCCCCTGCTCCCCCTGCTCACCCAAGGGATTGATTATTTTTTTATTTGGAAGTCCCTAACTTGGATCGGGAGTAGGGAGTAAGAATATTCTGTTTGAACGCAGCTTAGTATAAATATAATCTCCTATAGAAAATTCACATTTATATTTTTTTGTCAATCCCCTAAAAGAAATATAATATAAATGTTAAGTTTATTTAAGGTGACTTACTTAATTGCGATCGACTAAATCAAAAGCTTGCTGTTCCTCGTTTTTACTCAACTACAATGAGTTAAAGCATAAAAATCTGATATTTAATAAAATAATATTAATGTCAGTAAAAAAACTGAGTATTAACAAGTTCTACAAATTCTGCCCCAACAGGCTTGTATATCGATGAAATATTTGAAACAATAGCTTAGAGAATTATCCATCAGTAGTGCTACATTACTAATTATTATTGCTGACTTCTGAGTTATCGGCAAAGTGATACTGTTAGATAAATAATTTGAAATTTTTTCTTCTTATCCCTTGAAATCTCGTTTTTCGATGTTCCTTTAAAAGATAAATCTCAAGCCTGCTCCCACACCACAATGAAAGACCAAGTATTAGACCGGATTTTTAATAAACCTTCTTTCCCACATAAATTTGAACGCTTGGAACTGGATGATAATTTTTACATTATAGATACATCCGACCAAGTAGAACGGTTTGCACATCGCCCTGAGGAGGTGACACGGGGTAAAGATATCCGGCTAAGCTTTCCTGAACTGATCGGACTTGAAGATATTTTAAAAGCTATTTTGTACGGAAAGCAAGAACTGTTTGAATTACAAGGGATTAAACGAGGTTCAAACCAGAAATCTCATGTATACATAGATATATATATTGTTGCTGAACAACATGAAAAATTTGAAAATAGATTAATCCTACTGATTGAGGATGTTACCGACAAAATTGTTTTAAAACAACAGTTAGCACAGCAAGCTAATGAAGCGAATCTACTATCTAGTGCTTTAATAACTTGTAAAAGTTACATGGATCAAGTAATAACTTCAATGGCAGATGCTTTTTTGGTAACTAGTAACTTGGGAAAAATCATCAAAATCAATCATGCTGCTGAAGAATTATTTGGTTTTACTGAAGAAGAATTAATTAATCAACCTATATCATTGATAATTGACGATCGAGTAGTAATAAAAGCAATTTACCAGCATTTTGCTACTAAACAAAATTTTCAAAATTTAGAGGTAGTCTGTAGAACTAAAACTCGAGAAAAACGCTTGATTGCTTTTTCTTGTTCGGTGATTCCCAAAGCAACAGAAGGCTCAGAAGATATTGTTTACATTGGTCGGGATATCACTGCTCGGCAGCACCGGGAACAACGTACAAATACCCAGTATGCTATCACCCGCATTTTATCAGAATCCCAGAGTATCAAACAGGTAATTCCCCAAATTTTGCAGTCGATTTGTCAAAATCTGGGATGGGATTTAGGCGAACTTTGGACACCAAGTCAATATATCGGTACTTCAGTAAAAAGACACAGTATCAATGCAGTATTAAGGTGTGTGGAAATTTGGTCAAGTCGAGTAGTTTCTGCCAGAGAGTTTAAAGCAGTTACCTGGCAAACTACATATACTCCTGGTATTGGGTTACCTGGTGAAATTTGGATCGGACGATCGCCCCTGTGGACTCAGGATATCACACAAGATGGAGACAAAAGGCGATCGCAATCTGCTGCTGAAGCTGGATTGCACGCAGCTTTTGGTTTCCCCATTTTAGACGATAATGAAATCTTAGGGGTGATGGTTTTCTTTAGCCGAGACATCCAACCAAAAGATCCAGACCTATTGGAAATGGTAAGTTCTATTGGTAGCCAAATCGCCCAGTTTATCAAACGCAAACAAGCAGAAATCGCTCTTGTCGAAAGCGAACAACGATATCGAGATTTATTTGAAAATGCTAACGATTTGATTCAAGCCGTTAATGCCTACGGTCGTTTTTTGTATGTCAATCGCGCATGGCGAGAAACTTTGGGATATAGCGAAGCTGAAATTGCTTCTTTGAATGTTTTTGATATTATACATCCAGAGTTTAGACAATACTGTTGGCAAAAGTTTTATCGCGTGCTTTCCGGAGAAAAGCAGGAGCAAATCAAAGCCGGATTCATTACCAAAAACCGTGAGACAATTTTTTTAGAAGGTAACATTAACGGTAAATTTCTTGAAGGTCATCCAGTTGCTACTCATGGAATTTTTCGCAACATTACCCAGCGATTAGCGGCAGAAAAAGCACTGCGCCATCAACAGGAACAAACCGAACGTTTGTTGCTGAATATTTTGCCGGCAGCAATTTCCAAACGCTTGAAAGAACAACCAGCCAGCATCACCGAAGATTTTGCTGATGTCACAGTTTTATTTGCAGATATCGTTGGCTTCAGCCAAATCGCGGCTTCCATGAGTGCGATTCAACTAGTAAACCTACTCAACCCGATTTTTTCAGCTTTCGATCGCCTCACCGAACAACATAATTTAGAAAAAATCAAAACCATTGGCGATGCTTATATGGTAGTCGGCGGCTTACCCACAGGACGCCCAGATCATGCTCAAGCCATTGCCCTTATGGCACTGGATATGCAGACAGCGATCGCTTTATTTAACGCTGAGAACAACCAAAATTTTAGCATCCGCATCGGTATTCATAGCGGTTCCGTAGTTGCCGGAGTTATTGGGCTGAAAAAGTTTACTTATGACCTCTGGGGAGACACGGTAAACATCGCCAGCCGCATGGAGTCTCAAGGCATTGCTGGTAAAATCCAGGTGACAGAAAATACTTATAAATCCTTGTGTAATGAATTTTTGTTTGAAAAGCGGGGCGAAATCGAAGTTAAAGGCAAAGGGAAAATGACGACTTATTGGTTAATTGGGCATAGGGCATAGGGCATGGGGCATTGGAAGAGGCAGAGGGGCAGAGGGGCAGAGGGGAAAGAACAAGGCACATTGAACTCTCCTCTGCTCCCCTGCTCCCCTGCCCCTGCCCCCCTGCCTCCCCTGCCTCCCCTGCCCCCCTACTCCCCACTCCCCACTCCCTACGTATTCGGAATCAACCTACCACAAGGATAAGTCGCTGTTGGCTGTGAAGGATTTTCAGCCACAGCTGCTGGAACTCGATCTGATGGTTGGTTTTTGGCTGCTAAATAATCTGTTTGCAGTTTTTCTAAAATGGCTTCGCGTCTGTCATACAAACGTTTTAGGGGACGAGGTTGACACTTATTGAGGACGTATGCTGTTACTAGTGGTAAGGCGATCGTGCTATCTGTGTAACAAACAATAGTGTTAGGTAATTCCTCTGGGTCAATCTTACCCCAACTGACGGCTTCCGATGGGGTTGCCCCAGACAAACCACCTGTATCTGGACGAGCATCGGTAAATTGGACAAAGTAATCATGTCCGCGTTCTTCTAGTCCTAAGACTTCGTGAATTTGCGGTTGTGTTTGTAGCAAAAAGTTTTTTGGACTGCCACCACCAAGAATGACAGCGGCACTTTTACCTTCAGATTCACGAGCATTGTAAGCGATCGCTGCTGTCTCATTGACATCAATTGAAGGGTCTAATATTAATTGTGAACCTTCCAATGCCAAAGCTGCTACGTTCATCCCAATGGAACTATCTCCAGGGGAAGACGTATAAATGGGTACGCCATATTCATAAGCGGTAGCCAGTAAGCAAGAATTCTCCACACCCAATTGCTTTTCTACTTCGCGGACATATTTACCTAATAAATAGTGAAACTCAGCGGTTCCCATGCGTTTTTGGAAAGGTTCTGCTTGCAGAATTTTGCGGATAAAAGCATCGGTTTCCAACAGCACATCGTAGCCAAAGATAATGTCATAAATCCGGATGGTGCCTTGTTGACGCAGTTTCACATCATCCAAAAACGGATTACCAGCAAACAGTTCAAAACCCAAACCGTAATGCATATCATGGTAAAGATTTGCACCAGTGCTAATCATCCAGTCAATAAAGCCGTTGCGAATTAAGGGTGCAAGCGCTGAAACCCCAAATCCTGCCGGCGTCATAGCACCGGAAAGGCTAACTCCCACAGTGACACCTTCCGTCAGCACATCACGACTCAGTAGTTGGCAGATTTCCCGCAAACGTGCTGAGTTGTAGGCGGTGAAGTATTTATCAATCAAATCCACCACATTAATATCATTAGATATAGGTGTGGGTGCGATTTTTTGACCCAGCTGTTTAGACATTTTGGCACTCCTGAACAGTAAACACGCCCGAATCTAATGTTATAGCAAAGTGCTGGGTTGGGAGTTGAGAGTTAAAAATTATACTAATTAGAATTATTTTTGATTTATGCAAGAGGTCTAATGAAAGATTCAGCTTAGTCGGTGCTGCAAAAATACTTAGAGGTGGTGAATGAGGATTCAGAATAAATAGAACCTATCGTAATTCTGAATTCTGAATTCTGCTGTATTAAGACTCATTGCTCGTAACTGTGAGTTCATCTAATGCTGTTAAAGGATGTTCACCGTCTAAGGATGACACCTGCGCTTCTAATTTGTCGCAGCACTCCCGCACTAAACGCAAGCCTTGTTCTCGTGAGAGTTCCGCAGTTGCAGGGGTAAATTTTTGGAGAATTTCCGCTTCGATACTTTGATATTGCTCCAGTTCTGCTCTGAGTTTTGTTAAATACTTTGCTCCTTCGCCGCCTTCTGTAATGGCAAACTCTAACACAGAATCTATGTAAGCTTTGACTTTTGGATGCTTGATTCCCTCTGTAGCAGCAGCATACAGTAATTTGCCATTTAAATACTCAAAATCTGGTACCCAAAGGTAATTTCCACTTAGTTGGAATGTATAAACTTCTTTATTTGGTATGACTTTTAGTTGTTCTGTTCTCACGCGGCGAGCAGCTTTTTCTAAAATCGCGATTACGGAAATTATTACTGAGGGAAAGTTGCTATCTATACATCTGATTTCTACAGTGCCAAGTTTGTTAAGTCGGACTGGGTTCCAAGCTGATTTGAGTAAGCTTCCTCCCGCTTCTTTAAAAAGATGACGCTCAACTTTGGCTTTGTCCATTGCTTGCAACCAAGCATAGTAGCGAGCGAATTGCTGTTCAACTAAACTTTCAACACTGTCAGCATAAGGCATCAGTCCGCCGACAGGCTGCAAATGGGTGTAAACTCCTTCCCAGTCAAAGGTTTCGCTACCACGATAACGAATCGTGTGCATAGCTAGTCCGATCGCTCGTCCTTCATAAAATGGACACGATCGCGTTAAGCAAATCAATGCTGAGTCGAAGGCTGTAGCTAAATTATAAATATTTAGCAGTTCTTCTCGCTCTGCCGCATTTGAATTGTAAGACACTACTACACGAGAATCAATGACTCCCGGCGGTACTTCCAGATGTATGTGTGTACCAGTACATTTACCAGCGTGCAAAAATTTATCGTAGCCGACAGTCCGCGCTTGGATATGGTAATTGAGTTGGTCGCGCATGACTGGCATGATATGTAAGGGGTAGCTAGACAGAGGATAAAGCCTTAAATTCATCTGTTGTGCTACTGCGATCGCTAGTTTCAAATTTCTCAGATATTCTTTTGCTAGGTCTGTGGCAGTATACGCCGGCGCGGTATTAATCTCCACCATATTCTTGACGAACTCTGGCACAAAGTACTGTGGGTTCACTCCTTGTGCTTCTGCGACTGAATGACAAGCCTGCAAAAATTCATCTGCACGATTACTGATTTCACCAGTCTCATTTACGAGAAAAAACTCTTGCTCAAGACCAATGCGACGTTTTAGTACATCCATTTCTCAAGTCTCTCTTAGTTAAATTGGTAGAATTATCGATTCACCGCAATTTTGCGGCAGCATTGGAGATTATTAAATTCCCGACATAGATATGCTACTGGAATATAGTGAATAATCTCAAACCTTTATTTTTATGTATTTTTGCAACAAAATAATTTCAAGGCGATGAGTTTGTGGGGGTGCGATCGCATTTTTTTTGTTTTGAAAATAGCGAGTAGAAAGTGGGGAATAGGGGAAGGAACCGCGACATACAGCGTATTTTTGGTGAATGAAGTACACAGGTAGGGGCACAGCCATGTTCCCTACAATTATCTCTACTCCAAAAAGCTTCTTCCCTTCGATAGAAGTTAAGACATCGCAGGTTTTTCAAGATTTGAGTTAGGACTTACCCAGCGAGGCGAGAAATCTACATGACTCAAGATATCTTTGAATTACCCGGCCCAGAAGGAAATTCTATTGTGGGTAGTCTGCTTGATTTTGGCCGCGATCCTTTGGGGTTTTTAACGAAGTGCGCTAATGAATATGGTGATATTGTACCTATACGTTTGGGATTGACACCAGCTTGTTTGTTAACTAATCCTAACTATATTGAGCAAGTACTTAAAGACACAAAATTATTTGTTAAAAGTCGTTCTTTACATGCCCTCAAAACTTTATTGGGTGAAGGACTTCTCACTAGCGAAGGAGATTCTTGGTTTCGCCAGCGACGCTTGATACAACCTGTATTCCACCAGAAGCGCATTGCTACCTATGGGGATATTATGGTTGCCTACACTGAACAAATGCTGGATACTTGGCAAGATGGCGAAACTCGTGATGTTCACCGAGACATGATGCGCTTGACATTAAATATTGTCATGAAAACAATATTTAACCGCGACCTCAGCGAAGGACAAGCACAAGATGTTGCCCATGCATTAGATGTAACATCAGATTGGTTTGAAAGTAAACGCCAGCAAAATTTTATCTTTTTGGAATGGTTCCCTAGACCTGAGAATATTCGCTACAGAAATGCTATCAAGCAGATGGATAAAACTATTTATGAGATGATAAATCAACGGCGTGCTAGTGGTGAAAATCCCGGAGATTTACTCTCAATGTTAATGGCAGCTAGGGATGAAGAAGATGGCAGTCAAATGAGCGATCGCCAATTGCGAGATGAAATCGCAACTTTAATGTTAGCAGGACATGAAACTACATCCAATACTTTAACGGGAGCATGGATACTTTTATCTCAGTATCCGGAAGTACGTACTCAATTATTAACAGAATTACAACAAGTTTTAGGAGAGCGTTCTCCTACAATTGCAGATCTACCAAACTTGCGCTACACAGATATGGTTATCAAGGAGACAATGCGAGTATTTCCTCCTGTGTATAACATGGCACGGAAAGCTACCCAAGATTGTGAAATTGATGGTTATCAACTGCCAGAAGGTTGTATGATTATTATGAGCCAGTGGGTAATGCATCGCAATCCTCGCTACTTTGAAGACCCAGAAGTATTTAAACCAGAACGTTGGGCTAATAATTTAGAGAAAAATCTGCCTAGAGGAGTTTACTTTCCCTTTGGTGACGGGCCGCGAATTTGTATTGGTAAGAGTTTTGCTTTAATGGAAGCGGTTTTATTATTAGCAACCATCGCCCAAAAATTTGAATTAAATCTTGTGCCAGATCATCCAATTGTTCCCCAAGCTTCCATTACGTTACGCCCAGCATCTGGGGTGAAAGTAACGCTGAAGCAAAGTACACCCCTTACGACTCAGAGTGTAATTTAAGTGCTTTCTTGCTAAAAGATTACTTGTTTTTTCTTCTCTCTGCGCCCTTGGTGTTCTTCTCTACGAGACGCTGCGCGTTGGCGGAAGCCTCTCGAAGAGAAGGCGGTTCGTTAAAAAAAGGATGATTTATCTCACGCAGAGGCGCAGAGGTGCAGAGAGAATGAGGAGTTAATGCATAAATTTTCTTGTTTGTTTGTGCAATGCCAAAAATTAGGTGTAGTTGTGGTGGGATAACAGTAGTGTCATAAAATTTTGACATGATCGGGGTAAAATTCTGGGTTTTTCAAGGACTTTTTGGGGTTAATTAAAAACCACGGTATCTGCATCGGATTTGGATGCAAAAGACAGAGAAATTTTAGACAAATAGTTCCAAAACCTTATTAAATCAGGATTACAGGTTGTCTAATATTGCGATCGCCATTCTCTAAATTTCAGAAATTGGACACTGAAATTAAATTCCCCCTTTTTCATGTGCCTATGTGGTTATTTTTGCCAATTCATCCATTTCACAGGTTTCAAAAGGCATAATTTTCAGTTGAACTAGCGTAAATTAATTGTGTAGAAAGTGGCAAGTTCAACTTATACGTCTTATGAATAACAGTATTTTTAACCAAACAGTTTCTCCAGTTACTATTGCCATTATTGGTGGTGGTTTTAGCGGTTCTTTGGTTGCAGCTAATCTTTTACGCAACGCAACTAGGCCATTAACTATCAAATTAATTGAACGGAATTCTGAAGTGGGAAGAGGAGTTGCTTACGGTACACCGGTGGATTGTCATTTGCTGAATGTGCCGGCTGGCAAGATGAGTGCATTTGCGGATGAACCAAATCACTTTCTCAACTGGCTGCACAGCAACGGACATGAACAGGTAACTGCATCTACCTTCGTTCCACGTCGGGTTTATGGCGATTATGTGCAGGCGACTTTAAAAGCAGCACAGGATAATGCATCGGCAAATGTGCAGTTAGAAAGAATTGTAGATGAAGCGATCGCCATTGAAACAAAATCCTCTAGCACAATCATATACCTCAGCAGTGGTCAGTGTTTGGATGTGCAAAAGGCTGTGTTAGCTTTGGGGAATTTCCCGGCAATTCTGCCTAAACCAATTGCGAGTTTAAACAAACAATATGTCAAAGATGCTTGGTCGAGTAGTGCGATCGCTAACTTAAATCCAGAGGATGCTATTCTCTTGGTGGGCACTGGTTTAACGATGGCGGATACCGTAGTTGCCTTACGCCAGGAAGGTTTCCAGGGAAAAATCCATGCTGTCTCGCGTCACGGATTAATGCCTTGTCGCCACAAATCAACAATGCCTTATCCAGCATTTATTGATGTGGAAACTGCACCCAAAACTGCGCGAGGACTACTACATATAGTACGTCAAGAACTGCGATCGGCACTTAGTCAAGGGCAAGATTGGCGTGGAGTAATCGATGCCATTCGCCCAGTTATTCAACAGCTGTGGCAAACACTATCATTGCTAGAACAGAAGCGATTTTTGCGTCATGTGAAAGCTTATTGGGAAGTTCACCGTCATCGCATTGCCGAAGAAATTGCCCAAGTACTCGATACTGCAATGGAATCTGGTCAACTCATCCATTACGCAGGTCGAATTCAAAGCTGCCAGCAGTTGGAAAATGGCGTAGATGTGAAAATCTCCCAACGTGGGACACACAAAGATATTCTTTTGCAAGTCAACCGAATTATAAACTGCACCGGCGCAAATTGTGATTACCGCAGATTGCAACACCCATTGGTGGCTAGCCTGCAAGAACAACGTTTGATTCATTTCAACACCTTGTCAATGGGAATCGACACAGCCCCAAATGGTGCCTTGATAGATGCAGATGGCAAAGCATCTCAAATGCTGTACACCTTAGGGACGCCACGCAAAGGTAATCTTTGGGAAACCACCGCTGTTCCAGAAATTCGGGTGCAAGCAGCAAGTTTGGCGCAGGAGTTACTGAAATACCTTAATTATCATGCTACTGCTGTGGAAGGAAATCTATCATTCACGTTGAGGAAACCTGTTATGCTATTTCGTCAACTGTTCGATAAAGAGACGAGTACTTATACTTACTTGATTGCTGACCCAGAAACTAAAACAGCCATCCTAGTTGATTCTGTATTGGAACAAGTTGAACGCGATTTAAAAGTTTTGCGACAATTGGATTTGACTCTGCGCTATTGTCTAGAAACTCACATCCATGCCGACCACATCACTGGCATAGACAGACTCAGGTCACTAACAGGTTGTTTAGGTGTTGTGCCTGAGAATTCAGCGGCTATCTTTGCAGACCAGTACATTGGCGATGGTAACATCTTGCAATTGGGGAGTGTGCAAATTCGAGCGATCGCTACTCCTGGTCATACTAACAGCCATTTGGCATACTTAGTCAACGACACTCATCTGTTAACTGGAGATGCCTTATTCATCCGAGGTTGCGGTCGTACCGACTTCCAAAACGGCGACGCCGGGGCATTATATGATGCCGTTACTCAAAAACTATTCACATTACCAGAAGACACCTTAGTATATCCCGGTCACGACTACCAAGGGCAGACAGTATCCACCATTGGCGAAGAAAAGCGCTGGAATCCCCGGTTTGCTGGACACAGCCGCAATCAGTTCATTGAACAAATGAACAACCTCAACCTACCCCAACCGAAAAAAATATTGGAAGCTGTACCCGCAAATCAACAATGTGGCAGAGTTTTACTTGCACTGGACTATCAAATCTAACAATAATTAATAGTTATATAGGTCATTGATCCTAGTCCAAAATAGGACACTTATACGATGCGTTCATTAAGGCGATCGCTGTAGGATATACTAATCCAATAATTACAGCATTTTTGATGTATTTGAACCACATCTGTCGTAGGGGCACAGCATTGCTGTGCCCCTACCGCTTGGCTTCTCCAAAATCATTGGTCTGAAATTCAGGCTTTGAAAGGAGAACTCAATCAGATTAAGAGTGAAATCAAAGTCTTGAAAAACCCTACAAAATGCCAAAAAAAACTTATAATCAACTACAATCATGACCTCTTGTAACGAATGACAACACAAATAGTCTTAAATAAAAAAGTATCCTTATCTGCAAATGTTCTGACTCAAGACTTAGCAGGGGAATCAGTTTTATTGAATCTGCAAACTGAAGAATATTTTAGTCAAAACGAAGTTGGTACAAAAATATTCTTTGTGCTAACTGAGTCAGATTCTATCCAGACAGCTTACGACACCTTGCTAAAAGAGTATGATGTCGAGCCAGAGAAGTTAAAACAAGACTTGCTCAAGTTTATTGATAAATTGGTTAAGGCTGGACTAGTGGAAATTACTGATTCTTAACTTGAAGCAAAAAATCAAATCATGCGTGTACTGATGATTGGTGCTGGGGGCGTTGCCTTGACAAGACCCTTAGATTGGGTAGTCAAAGCAGGTTATGAAGTTTGGCTACTAGGAGATGTAGACCCTTATGAAACTGAAACTCCCAAAAATTATCGCTATTTCCCCACTGTTTGGCGAAAGTATCTAGAGGAGTTTACCAACACCTACCCATACGAAGATCAGATGGCCGAGGAAATGGCGGAGCCGTTACGTAAACTTGCAGACGAATTCCAGCCTGATATTATCCATGTCCACGCCATTGGTTGGCACGCCCAGTGTTGTGTCCTGGCGAATCTAAGCCCTCTTGTCGTCTCTGCTTGGGGCTTTTTAAATCATTTGCTACAACCAGAAAGGGAACTAAGCAAGCATAGCGATAGGGTTAGCCAAGTGTTTCAGAACACTGGTGTGCTGATTGTAGAGACACCTAGTTTGATAGAAAAATCCAAAGCACTGTTGAACCCTGAACAAAGGGTAGAATTAATCCCTCTAGGGACAAACCCTAAACATTTTCGCTCTGGAGTCACAAAAGATTTACCAAAATGGCGACGGGAAGTATTGAAGATTGATGAAGAAGCCACAATTCTGCTTTCGCCCCGTGGTTGGTCTAAAGTATATAACCATGAGCAGATATTTACAGCCTATGCACAGGCTTTTCCTCAATTCACCAAACCGACGGTACTCGTCTTTTCAAAGCTAGGGCGTGCCGGCGGGGAAGAAGCAGTAGTTATTTACGAAAGCATCCGCAACAAAGCAGAAGAACTTGGGTTATTAGATAATCTGCGCTGGATGCCCGGCCTACCTTATAATTTCATGCCTACAGGCTACAACTTAGCAGATGTGATCATCAATTATCCCGTCAGTGATGCCTTTCCTTCGACACTAATTGAAGCAGTTGCCTGTGAACGCCCAGTTATTACCTGTGATTTGTTAGCTTATCGAGGCACTTTTATTGAAGAATTTTGTACTTTGGTAGAACCTCAGAACCCAGATGCTCTAGCAGAGGCAATGATTAAAGTTGTCAATCAACCTCCCCAAGAGCGAGAAGCACATCTTGCACAAGCACGGCAAGTTATTGTCGAGCAGTATGATGAGGCCATTTTACAAAAGCGGCTGTTTCAGCTATATGAAAATTTAGCATCTACTACTAAGGTAGTCTCTGCCTAAATTTTGCATCACTAAATTTGATAAATGAAGTGAATTTCTATTAAAATCACTCTATTGTTCAGTTATAAAAACGAGATCCCATAGCTTCTCTTCTCTTAATTGCGCGAGCGTAGCTATTTTCTTGTAGTAGACCAATCCGCTCTATGTTGTACTCGTTCAGTACTCGTTTACGTGCAGCCTCACCTAACTCCATTCGCAAAGATGGGTTGCGTAGTAATTCAACCACTGCTTTAGCAATTTGATTAGGGTTATAAGGGGGAACGAGCCTTCCACATTCACCATGATTGAGTTGCTCGGCCATTCCTCCGGAACTACTTCCGACTATTCCACGCGCAGCAGCCATAGCCTCCAGACAGACGAACGGAAAGTTGTCCCATAAACTAGGAAACACGCACACTTCAGTGCTTCTTAAATAAGATGGGATTTTTTCAAATGGTACGAAACCTATGAACTCAAGTGAATTTTTATAAGGTTGCAACATACCTTCAAGATACTGCCGCATATGTAAATTAGGGTTAGGTGAAGAAGATGTTCTGCCAATGAATCGAAAGCTTACTTCGGGGTGCTGCTTCAATACAATCGGTATTGCTTGAGCAAGATCAAGAATACCTTTTCGGTTTTCAAGTCTGCCAATAAAAGTTACTACATTAGTCTGATTCTCAACAGGAATCTCTAAAAGCTCCCTTGATGGAACATATAGGTTGGGTACAAGAGATATCTTGTTACGATTTAATTTCCAAGCCTTGATCAACTCATCAGCTATTGCTTGAGAAGGGGCGACAATTTCATCTGCATTTAGAGCATGGATATATTCAATATCATCTTTAAAATTATATTTCCATCTGGGTTTAATACTTTTACCACGTAAGGCTTCCATATATTTATGTGCTTCACGTAACAATGACGGCTTTTCTTCACTTATCTTACTTGCCAAGAAACATGGCGTATGTAACTTAACTACAAGTGGGATTTCTGGAACAAGGCGAACAGCTTCTCGTGCCTCAGCATTATAATCAGTGCCTTCGACCACATCAAACTTGACTAATGAGTGCCTTTCGACAAAAAGTTGACCAACTCGCTTTACAAAGTTTGTCAGATCGCGTTCATTAATTCGATGGACTAGTATCTCGTTTTCAGTTTCGGTTGTAGTACGTACCGTACTACCTGCAAATACCTCAACTTGATGACCTCTTTGTTGTAGAACTCTAGCTGCCTGATATACATATGTAGCAATACCTCCATATGCTGTATCGGGTGGATATTCGTAGCTAATAAAAGCAATTTTCATGCGTCTTTACTTTTGGTGGACTATAACTTACAGCACTTCCGGCGGCTATGAGGTACATCCTCAAAGCTGAAAGCTATGCAATTAAAGCTAACTAGTGTGGGCTGTCATTTGTTCTTTGTCATTGTTCATTAGTAAGAGTTTTAAGCCTATTTACGTTTCGTAATATAGTTGGATTTATTCCCACCGTCTTACTTACTAACTCAATATTTTAATAAAACCCTATCACTGATTTATCAATTTTTAGAAGAAGAACCCTTTAGCAAGCTGCAAGGTTGTTTGATCTTCCACAGGGCATGAGTAGTCAAGTTAATCTTGTCATTTGCACCCTAACGAATTTACGCTACAGAGTACTAATAAATTTAACAATTTTTATGTAAATTAAATTTGGTCATGGTACTATTTTATAGTCTGACAACTCCAAATAAGTAAAACAAAAAAATAAGGATTCATCAAATGTCACAATCTGAAAACACGAAAAAAAACTATTCTGAACCAGAATTGAAAGCTCACGGTAAAATATCTGGTTTGACACAACAAGTGGGTGGTAGCGGTGGTTTTGATACTACAACCGGCTTCCCTGTAGCCACTACTACTGTACTTCCTCCTGAATAGTTAAGTAGAAAAAACATGAAAAGCTCAACTTCACTCGCTGTCATATAAATGATGGCAGGGTAGAGTTAGCAAATAGGAAGAATTTATTAGGCAATTTTATTGACCTAATAAATCTAGACTAAATACACCTTTATACTTGCCCTCTTATGAGGCTATTGTTTACACACATAAGGATTGATCAAATGTCACAATCTGAAAACACGAAAAAAAACTATTCTGAACCTGAATTGAAAGCTCACGGTAAAATATCTGGTTTGACACAACAAGTGGGTGGTAGCGGTGGTTTTGGTACTACAACCGGATTCCCCGCAGCCACTGTCGCTGCTCCTTAGTAGTATAAAAAATCCCTTAATTACTGAATTGACTCGCTGTCACATCAAGTCTGGGAAGATCGAGTTAACAAGTAGGAAGAATTTATTAAGGAAATAAAATTGCCCAATAAATCTAGCCTAAATACACCTTTCTACTTCCCTTCCTACAAGCCTATTCTGTACACTCATAAGGATTGATCAAATGTCACAATCTGAAAACACGAAAAAAAACTATTCTGAACCTGAATTGAAAGCTCACGGTAAAATATCTGGTTTGACACAACAAGTGGGTGGTAGTGGTGGTTTTGGTACTACAACCGGATTCCCCATAGGTACTACCACTGCGGGTATTCCTGATAATTAAGTAGAAAAAAATACGAAAAGCTCAACTTCACTCGCTGTCATATAAATGATGGCAGGGTAGAGTTAACAAGTAGGAAGGATTTATTAGGTCAATAAAATTGCCTAATAAATCTAGATTAAATACACCTTTCTACTTGCCCTCTTATGAGGCTATTGTTTACATACGTAAGGATTCTTCAAATGTCACAATCTGAAAACAAGAAAAAAAACTATTCTGAACCAGAATTGAAAGCTCACGGTAAAATATCTGGTTTGACACAACAAGTGGGTGGTAGTGGTGGTTTTGGTACTACTACTATTGTTTTTATAACTTCCCCCCCCATTACTGGTCTTCCTTAAGCAAGCAGTATAAAAAACATAATGACAGTAAATTTGAATTTCTGTCATATAAATAATGGGAAGGTAAAGCTAGTTTATTAGGTAGAAAAAAGTGCCTAGAAATCTAGACTAAAAGGGATTTTTTACCTACCTTTTTCCTTAGCATTTTGTGAAAATAAAGTGTGTAAGTTTGTCCTTTCCAAAAGAACCCCAACTTTTTCAAAAAGTCGGGGTTATGAAACTCCTGAGTTTGCAGATAAAAATAAATATAAATGCAAATGTCGATTGAAAATGATGATTATTGCTATCAATTTTATGGACTCAAACTATCTATTAATCGACTGCTCCCAGGGTTAGTTACTGTTAACAGTTCTGCACCGATAGATGTTGCTATTCACCTAGTTGGTGAACAGCAGAGTCAAATGCCGTTACTCGAACAAGCTTTTTGGAATGTGCCGCTTGAGTGGTATCAACAAACAGGCTTCCACCTGTGGACAGCGCATCGGGATGACGGCACTTACTGGAGGATAAGGTCTTTTGATGGGGTTGATTGCTTGGAATTCATTTTGAATCCTGATGGTAGTCAAGTTTGGGGTTTTTGGTCTAGAGATGCACTATTTACGGATGCGGTATCTTTGCTGCTGGGTTGTGTACTCGGTCATCTGTTACGGCTGCGGGGAGTGACTTGTCTTCATGCCAGTGTGGTTGCGGTTGATGGTAGCGCGATCGCCATTTTAGGACAATCAGGCGCAGGTAAATCAACCACAGCAGCAGCGTTGGCTAGCCGTGGATTCTCCGTATTGGCAGATGATATTGCCGCACTTATTCCTGATGAAAGAAGGTTTTGGGTACAATCTGCTTATCCTCGTCTACGCCTGTGGCCTAATTCTGTAAATGCCATTCACGGCTCAATAGAAGAGTTATCACTAGTATCAACTAGTCTAGATAAACGCTTTATAGATTTGCAAATAAAAGATAGAGAACAGTGGCAGTTTCAATCCCAAGCTTTGCCACTACTTGCTGTGTACATATTAGGAAAACGTGACCAAAACCTCACAGCACCTATAATTAATTCTCTTTCTCTACCTGAAGCAATGAAGCATCTAATGTTCAATTCCTATGGGCGTGCTTTCCTCACTTCTCAACAGTGTAGACAGGAGTTTCAAGAATTAGGTCAATTGGCAAAGACTGTTCCTGTGCGGGAGTTATTACTTCCTGATAATTTGGGGAGTTTGGGGCAAATTTATGATGTTATTTTAGAAAACTTACGCCTGATTCATACTTTGGTTTAGCAACACCAGTAATTTGAATATCTGCCTATATTTACTAAGCAAATTTTTAAATATGCAAGTTTTTAAGCCAGCCGTCAGTGTTATTATTCCTACTTACCAGCGTGGCCATCTTGTCAGTCAGGCAATTAACAGCGTTTTGGCACAAACCTACAAAGACTACGAAATTATTGTCATCAACGATGGTTCTCAGGACAATACTCCACAAGTCCTGGCTCAATTTAGCGATCGCCGCATTACCGCTATTCATCAAGCCAATCAAGGATTATCTGCGGCTCGCAATGCTGGAATTCGCTCTGCTAGAGGGAAGTATATCGCCTTTTTAGATGATGATGATCTCTGGGAACCTCAGAAGTTAGAAAAACAGATTTCCGTCTTGGAAGCCAATCCACGCATTGGTTTGATCTATTCAGATTCACTCTTTTTTTCTGATAAACTGGGTTTGTTTCCAGGTTCGTACAATACAGCATTTCCTACCCCTAATCTTCAGGTATTATGGACTCTTTTTAGATACAACTACATTCCAGTCCTAACGGTTGTTGTGCGTCGAGACTGTTTAGATAAAGTGGGTTTGTTTGATGAAACTCTGAGATGTTGTGAAGATTACGATTTATGGCTGCGTGTGATTGAAAAATTTCCGATTTACTTTTTAAATCAACCCTTAGCACGTTATCGGCGATCGCCAAATAATCTTTCTCAAGATAAAGAGCAGATGTTCACTAGCCACCTGTGCGTTAAGGAAAAAGTCATCAATCGCAATCCTGAATTACTAAAATTTCCTATGAATTTTCTCGATCCTTGCTTTTACAATATCTACCTCAGACTTGCCAATTTACATATTCAAAATCATCAAATAGAGCAAGCGCGTAGAGTTTTGCATCGCTATCGAGAAATGCGGGGTGAAACCGCTAGCTATGAGGAGTTGCGATTATCTATATCTACTGAGAAAATTTAAGATCATGCATTTTATTATCACTGGCGGAGCCGGATTTATTGGCTCTCATCTTACAGAACAATTGTTATCAGAAGGGCATCGTGTCACTGTAGTTGATAACCTGACTACTGGACGCTTAGAGAACTTACCCAAACATCCTCGTCTGACGTTTCTCCAAAAAGATATTTTGATATGTCAACCAGAAGATTTTCCAGAGAAAGTCGATGGAATCGCCCATTTAGCAGCTATTTCATCGGTGACAGAATCTTTGTATCGTCCCCTAGAGGCTCATCACAATAATCTTTCGGCAACCCTGGCTGTGATTCAACTTTGCCAAGCTTTAACTATTCCTAAGTTAGTGTTTGCCAGTTCTGCATCTGTATACGGCAATCTCACTCAATTACCAATTTCAGAAGAGCAAAAAACCTCTCCTATGTCACCCTACGGCTTACAAAAACTTGTGAGTGAACAATACGCTAGTATGTTTGCTAAACAACTAGGTTTTTCATTTGTTGGCTTACGAATTTTTAACGTATTTGGGCCTAGACAAGTTCCTAATTCAAGCTACTCTGGCGTAATTTCCCGATTTGTTGATGTTATGCAACGTGGCTTGCCAATTACTATTTATGGCGATGGAAATCAAACCAGAGACTTTATTTATGTTAAAGACGTGGTGAGGGCTTTTTCTCAAGCATTAAAGGTAAATGTTACCTCTGGTTCATCCTTAATTTGTAATTTAGGAACTGGAAAATCTACTTCTTTATTGCAGTTGATTGATATCCTCAAAAATCATTTTCCGCAATGGGAACCAGAGATTCATTTCGCGTCTCCTCGTGCAGGAGATATTCAACATTCACAAGCTGATATTTCCAGGATATCTTCATGTTTAGACTTCCAGCCTCAGTGGTCAGCAGAATCGACTATGGTTTTTTCAGAAGTGTTGAATGTTAAGAGAAGTCCGATGATGAAATTAGGGATATTTATCGATTCCGCTGGGGAGTTGAATTGTTGTGGAAGTTTTTAAAGATGCACTTAAAACTTGACAAGCTAATTACAAAAATTGTGCCTAGCTACTTAACCACCTACTTAAGATGTAATTCTATCAAGTTCATCGAGAATATTGCTATCTATATTCATGTCAAATTTCCGAGCAAAGTGAGCAGATGTTGCAAGCAGATTAGGCAAATCTTCCATTAGCAATATTTTTGGTTGAGGGCCTCTAATCGGCCAATCAATATATCGCCGATAGTCGTTATACAGCTTGAGATGAGATGCATTAGCAAGTATAGTTTGAAAATATGACTCATCTGCAAACTTAAGGTTACTGTAGTGCAAAGTTAAGGCAGTTTTCTTGCTGTGAAAATCGATAATGTACTGAGCAGCTTTGCGATTGGCACAAAACCATTGACTTCCGCTAAAGCAAGCAA
The DNA here is from genome assembly GCF_015207005.2 of Desmonostoc muscorum LEGE 12446. Taxonomy (GTDB): domain Bacteria; phylum Cyanobacteriota; class Cyanobacteriia; order Cyanobacteriales; family Nostocaceae; genus Nostoc; species Nostoc muscorum. The sequence continues at coordinate 4,173,636 of NZ_JADEXS020000001.1, read as the reverse complement.
GTTTTTTTGAAAAAGGAAGGAAACTTTTTGTTAACAGAGGATGTTCCAAACATATTTCTAAGTTAAGTTGAGCAAAAGATTTTTTTGAATAACAGAAAGAAAACGACTTCGTACAATATCGTTTATAGCAATTTTGTAACCAGAACGTATCCGAGTTTCGATCACCTTTATAAATATCATAAGTGATTTGCTTGTAATCAATATAAGCATCGTATGGACTAGAAACTAAATCATCTAATATTTGCTTTGCAGTTTTAAGGGGATAGTCTGTTCCACTGAGTAATACAAACCAATCCGGTGCATCTAGTGTATCATACATTAGTTTAAGTGCCCGTATTGTAGCTTCTACTAGAGTAAACTCTGCCCACTTTGTTTCTAGATGAGGGCGTACTAGTAAAACATTTTTTGACAGACTATCTACAGATAAATCACATTTGGAAAAATCATGATGGCACACAATTAGAGGATAATTGAACATACTATTTAACTTATTTATTAGCCTGTAAATTTGTAGAGGCTTCGTATGAGTTAATAAAATAAAGCCTATTGATTTATTGGTAACATTATGCATTTTGAGTAAGGATTCAGGTCTAAACTAGAAGAATTAAAGAAGGGGTCTGCACAGCAGGGTTAACCATTGCTTTGATAGCTTGGTCAGCCCCTTCTGGAGCGAGACGCACTCGCGTTCGGGGAAGTCAAAAGTCAAAAGTCAAAAGTCAAAAGTCAAAAGTCAAAAAAGTCAATTACAGAACGTCCTTGACGACGGCAAGTTTGCATAACCGTTAGTAAATTGGCAGTATCTTGAAACCGCTCCATAGAGCGGGAACCACCACTAACTTTTCTTTTTGTGACTGCTAAACGTAACGTTCGTGTATATCAAAGATATTATACAATTTCAATTGGCCTCTCTACTAGGGGTTCAGTTAGGTCGAGCGGAAGAAGGCAAGTGTAAATTGGTAATGCTGTGTCTGTAATTTCCTGTTTTGATTCAAAATTGATAGCTCAAACCAGGGACTCTGGTGCAGTAAACCTTTATACACGCTTACTTGCCAACCACTAGATATCCGTTGCCCATGCCAAGATAGAGCGATCGCAGTTGGTACTTGCCGGAGTAAGTTTGTATATAGGCTTTGTCTCAGAAGTGTTGAATGTTAAGAGAAGTCCGATAAAAATAGCCCGAAATATGTTATATTTTGGGCGAAGGATTAAAATTTATCCAAGAATTGGTACAGGAAAATAAATACTTTGTTCTGCGGATTAAAAACAATTGGAAACTAGAATTTAAAGATTTTACTGGATTAATCAAAGTTGGTGCATCTGATGATGTTCAAGCCTAATGAAGCAGTTATCTAAATTTATCGACCTAGCTTATCATAAAAAACAACTTTTAATTAACACTTTTATTGTATTGACATTAGTTAGATTAGGTTTATGGTTGCTGTCATTTAAAACCTTGCATCAACTTCTATTAAGGCTAAGTAACGCCAAACCTAAATGCCAAGAAAAATACCACATCTCTATTGACAAAATCATCTGGGCTGTTGAAGTGAGCAGTCATTATATGCCTGGTGTCAAGTGTCTGGCGCGTGCCTTGACTTGCCAGTTTTTCATGAGTCGCCACGGTTATACATCTAATCTCTGCATTGGTGTTGCCAAAGGTCAAGAAGGAGAGTTAAAGGCTCATGCGTGGTTAGAAAATCAGGGACAGGTTGTAATTGGCGATGTTGCAGACCTTTCTAATTTTAGCCAACTGGCATCTTTTGGAAAAGAGCATCTTTAAAAAATGAAAGCAGGCAAAACTTTAAGATATAAAATCCAGCAAAGCTTACGCATTCTGCCTGCGTTGCGCTTAGTTTGGAACAGTAGTCCTCGTTTGACTATTGCTTTGGTTGCACTTTTGGTTATTCAAGGTTTATTGCCTCTACTCTCTCTTTACCTCACCAAACTCATCGTAGATACAATAGCTGCCAGTGTTAATGTTGCCGATAAAGGAGCCGCCTTTAATCAAGTATTACTTTTGCTTGGCTTCTTTGTCGCTATCACCCTAGTAACTACCCTGTGTTCTTCTCTGACTGAACTGGTGTATGCCGCCCAGTCTCAGCAACTCACTGACTACATGCAAAACATCCTCCATGCTAAATCAATTGAGGTAGACCTGGAGTATTATGAAAACTCTGAATACTATGATGCCTTGCAGCGAGCGCAAAAAGAAGCTCCTTCTCGACCGGGGCAAATCCTACATCGTTTGGCATGGCTATGTTTGAGTAGTATCTCTTTGGTGGCGATGCTGGGGTTGCTACTGTCATTGCATTGGGGAATAGGAGTTATCTTATTTGTTGCCGCGATTCCGGCTTTGGTAGTGCGGGTGAAATATTCCGGCATCATGTATCATTGGCAGCGTCAAAAGACAGCCCAGGAACGGCAAGCAGGGTACTTGAGTCGGATACTGACTACAGAGCAACACGCTAAAGAAATTCGCTTGTTTGATTTAGGTTCTTTCTTTAGTCAGTGGTATCTACGCTTGCGGCGCCAACTATATCAGGAAAACATAGCCATGACCAAAAGACAGTCTGTGGCTAATCTTGGTGCCCAAGCAACGGCGACAACTTTAGTTTTTGCTGCCTATGGTTTCATTATTTATCAAACCATGCAAGGCACTATCCGCTTTGGTGACTTAGTACTCTATTACCAGGCATTGCAACGAGGACAAAACGACCTGAAAAGTCTCTTGGGTGGTCTGTCTGGTTTATATGAAGACAATCTATTTCTCGCTAACTTATATGAATTTCTAGACCTGAAACCAAAGGTTGTAGAACCGTCAAATCCGAAACCTCTTCCCATACCAATGAAAAAGGGGATTGTGTTTAATCATGTCAGCTTTCAATATGCAACTACGAAGCGTCAGGCACTTCAGGATATTAATCTGACTATCCGCCCAGGAGAAGTGGTGGCGTTAGTAGGAGAAAACGGCTCCGGTAAGACTACTTTAATTAAGCTTTTGTGTCGCTTATACGATCCGACTTTTGGTAGCATTACCATTGATGGCATAGATTTACGCCAATTTGAAATTGCTGGCCTCCGGCGTCAAATTAGTGTGATTTTTCAAGACTATACGAAATATCATCTGACTGCTAAAGAAAATATTTGGTTGGCAAATATCAATCTGCCATTCAACTACGAAAAAATCACAGCCGCTGCCCGTCGTTCCGGTGCTGATGATGTTATCAGAAAGCTACCTCAAGGTTACGATACCATACTGGGTAAATTGTTTGAACAAGGAGAAGAATTGAGCATCGGTCAGTGGCAAAAAATCGCTTTGGCAAGGGCATTTTTGCGAGATTCACAGTTAATTGTGTTGGATGAACCAACTAGCGCTCTAGACCCGAAAGCCGAAGAAGAAGTGTTTCAGAATTTCCGCCAACTGATTAAAAATCAAGCTGCTATCCTCATCAGCCATCGCTTATCAACCGTCAGAATGGCTGACTGTATCTATGTGATGGCAAACGGTTCAATTATTGAAAGCGGCACCCATGAAGAACTGATAAATCTGGGTAGTAGCTATGCAAACTTGTTTGAAACCCAAGCCCAACACTATAAGTAATTTATGATTACCTTAAACAAGCCTATTACTCAATTGCCAACAAAGTTTAAACGTCCAGAAATTGAGCTACTTCTGTGTTGTACCCGAACTCATATAGACCCCGAAACAGCAGAGCGAATTAATACCATACTCCAGCAAGAGATAGACTGGACATATCTCATGGAAATAGCAGCATATCATGGGACGATACCACTCCTGTACCAGAGTCTCAAGACCACTGGGAAAGAAGCTATTCCCAAAACAGTTTTAACTCAGCTTCAGAATCATTATCACACTAATGCTAGCCGCAACTTATTTTTGAGCCACGAATTGCTTAACATCCTTAAGCTTTTTGCAGCTCACGAAATTCAGGCAATTCCTTTTAAAGGTCTTGTTTTAGCTATTTCTATTTATGGCAACTTAGCCATGAGACAATTTAGCGATCTAGATATTCTGGTGAGACAACAGGATATAGTCAAAGCTCAAGAATTATTGATTGCTCAGAAATATCAACTAGAAGCTGACTACTATGGTTGGCAACAAACTTTTGTCCATAGCCAGAAACCAGAAATAGTGGTGGATCTTCACTGTGAATTGACTCCCTTATCTTACTTCCCTTTTAAACTTCCTGATTTTGAAACTTTGTGGCAACGAAGGAGGTCTTTAACACTCAAAGGTGAATCTATCATCGACTTGTCTTCTAATGATTTGTTGATCATTCTCGCTGTACAAGTTGCCAGAGGAGTTAATGAAGGTAGAGAATCTTTGGCTCAGATTTGCGATTTAGCTGAATTATTGCGTATTCAAAAACCATTAGATTGGGAACAATTATTGCAGCAAGTAAACAGTCTAGAACTTGAAAGACCATTCTTTATTAGTCTGTTGATAGTTAACACTCTCCTGAATACCCCTTTACCAGTTGAAGTAAAGCAGGCTATTCAACAACAGATCAAAATTGATCCAACAATTTTAATTTATGCTGTGCGGATGCAGAAACAGCTTTTCACGGAAGTTAAAACTCCACTGTTTATTAAACTTTTTTTTCACCATTTGATGATCAAAGGGCCACTTAGCAGAATGCCAGTTCGTGTTTATCTAGTGTGGCAATTTTTGAGTTTTACAACCAGGTTGGTAATCACTAATGCTAATCAAGAAGACCGAGAAGTTTTCCCATTGCCATCTGGTCTTTATTTCCTATACTACTTAATCCGACCAATACGATTGGTAAGCAGATACATAACTAATAGTACATATAGGTAAACTACCAGGGCAAACGCATCTAAATATTGAAATACGAGAATCATAGAAGCGATCGCTCCTACCGCTGTATAAAAAAAAGCAGCGATGCCTGCGGCTGTAAACTACGCATCCTGGAATGCTTGTAAAGCATCCGCCCAGATCATATATAATTCTCTATCTGTATAAAAATATGTATAAACTTTTATCTTATCAATAAACAAATTGATTCGAGATATTTCTAATGATAGATATATTTTATGGACATATGGTTTAGATTTGTAACAGGTTACACAGAACTAGGTAAAACACATGGCCAACATAATTGACACTGCCACTGATAATGGTTCTTTCAAGACACTAGTTGCAGCAATCGAAGCGGCTGGTCTGGCAGATACACTAAAAGGTGATGGCCCATTCACCGTCTTTGCACCCACTGATGCAGCGTTTAATAAGCTTCCAGCAGGCACAGTAGACGCGTTACTCAAAGATATTCCAAAGCTCAAGAAAATCTTGACCTATCATGTTGTCTCAGGTAAAGTACTAGCTGCTGATGTGGCGAAACTAAAGACAGCTAAAACAGTTGAAGGTTCAGATGTAAAAATTGATGCTTCCAATGGCGTCAAGATAAATGATGCAAAAGTTGCAACCGCAGATGTTGCTGCTGATAACGGCGTTATCCATGTCATTGATACAGTTTTGATTCCTGCATAAGCAAACGTCAAACAATTTTAGATTTTGGATTTTAGATTTTAGATTTACTGCATCCACCCTTGGGTTGCAGCTGGGGATTTTAGATTTATTCCGCCCACAAGGGGCTTACTCGAACCGAAAGAATAATCCAAAATCCAAAATTTAAAATCTAAAATTCGGAGGGTCGAAATAGCAAATGCTATTTTTGGGGCGGTGACTATCTATAAGTTCCTTCTCCATTACTGTTTGAACGTTTTTTAGTAAACGCCAGCTACGAATAAATCCATCTAGATAGTGCCTAGATGGATTTATTGTTTGAACTAGGGGAATCAAATTTTCAGTTTTGCCAAACCCAAGTAACGTATACCTTCGGGGGAAATGTCAAAACGGCAAGGTAACACTTCTAAACCAAGAGCGATCGCCTGCCGTAATAATTTACCATATACTGGGTCAGTGCGATCGCCAGGGGAAAATTCTGTACAATCACTGCGATTGATAAAATAAAGCATCACCGCACGCGTTAAAGGCAACAGCGCCATTAATTCTCGCAAGTGCTTTTGTCCTCTGGTAGTTTCGGTGTCCGGAAATAAAGCTAATCTCCCGTCAGAAAAAGTTGTATTTTTCACTTCTAAATAAATTGGGCGTTCCTCGCCACTTCCTGTCAAGAAAAAATCCACTCGACTTTTATTATCTAGTCCATAAACCACTTCACCCTTAATTTGGCTATATTCGCCCAATTCCGGAAAAAGATATTTCGCCAAAGCTAACTTTACCACCCGATTGGGCAAAACAGTATTCACACCTACCCAAGTTGGCTCGTTGTCATGTACCTGAATTAGTTCTAAGGTATAAGCCAACTTGCGGTTTGGATTATCACTTTTAGAAAGCTGTACCGCACTTAGGGGAGTCGATACTCCAGTCATCGGCCCTGTATTCGGACAGTGTGCTGTCACTATCTCGCCAGAAGTAAGTTGAACGTCTACAAAAAACCGCTTGTAACGTTTTAGCAGAATACCCGGATACAAAGGCGGGTAGCGATAAAGCCAATCAATCATCATCAAACCTTCTATAATTTTGGATTTTGGATTTTAGATTTTAGATTATTTCAGTTCATAACAACTGTTGGCGAATCAGATATTATACCCCACACTCCACAATTTTTCCCTATTCAAACAGATGTAGAGACGTTGCATTGCAACGTCTCTACACCCGATGATGAAATTTGGCTTTATATATCATGGATTGTCAATTTTTGTAGTCAAATTGACAACATATTAATAAAAAGTAGCATATACTAAGTGTCATAACCCTCCCATAAAGAAAAATCCGGGAGAAATTCAACGTGCAAGGAGGTAAATCCTATGCAAAAAGTGTGGACAGCAACGGAATTAGAATACGCTTTTCTGTTTACTTTAAGAAAAGTTAATTCAATTAATGTAGAAGGTTTCAAGCCATTTTTTAGTAATATGCCTATTGATCCTTACATCAAAGGCAACTATCGTTCGAGAAGATTATCTCGGTTTATAGTTTCTGAGGATCAGTTAATTAAATTACCTCATGGCTACCTTTTCCAAAGTAAAGAGTATAATCCATTATTAGGCGACATCAAAAGAGAGTTTGCAGAATTAGATGATGCTCTCATAGAGCTTGATATTTTTAGAAATCTTGTCTTAGCATTTACTGATTCTTGTAAACTTCATCCGGAAGCAGAAATCGGAGTTCATCAAATCAGAACTATTTGTTCGCCAGATAATTTAGGTAATCCTGCACCTGAAGGTATCCATCAAGATGGTACTGATTTTATTGGGATTTTCTCAGTAGATAGAGATAATATTCAAGGTGGAGAAACACACTTATATGCTGCCAAAAAAGAAAAGCCTGTATTTAGTAAAATTCTAAATTCTGGAGAACTTTTATTAGTCAACGATCATGATTTTTTCCACTTCACCACTCCCATCAAACCAGAGATTGCTGCTCAAGGAAGTAGGGATGTGTTTGTGTTAACTTCTCCTAGCTTGCTTACTGAATAATTTTAGTATTTCAGATAAATGAAGTACACAGGTAGGGGCACAACATGTTGTGCCCCTACGATTATTTGTACCTCACTGAATTCTTGTTCAAAAAGAACATCTTAATTTTGCTTCTGCTAAGTTAGTGTAAATAGAACTAATCGGAGTATTTTTTATGAAACTGCCAGAGAGTCCACAAAGTCCAAAATTTATACAGTTGCTTCAGTGGATTTTTAATCCTTTGAAACTGATGGAAACATCTGCAAAGGCGCATGGCGAATGTTTTTCGCTACAGCTAACTGGTAACAGCCCAATGGTATTGTTTAGTAATCCCCAAGCAATTGGGCAGATTTTTACAGCTCCACTTGAGCAATTAGACGCTAAAGGTTCAGCGCAACTTTTAAAATCTTTGTTGGGTGAAAACTCGTTAATCTTGCTATCTGGTGCATCTCACCAACGACAGCGGCGATTATTGACGCCGCCTTTTCATGGCGATCGCATGAAAGCTTACGGTCAAATTATTGCTGATATCACTCATGAAGTCATCAGTAGTTGGAAAATTGGCGAACCTTTTTCTATCCGTGACTCCATGCAAGAAATCTCGCTCAAAGTCATACTCCAAGCTGTATTTGGTCTAAATAAAGGAGAACGTTTCACAAAATTGTCAGGACTGTTGCGTTCCGTTCTGGAGTTATCTGGTTCCCCCTTGCGTGCTTCCGTCACATTTATTCGCGCACTGCAAGTAGATTGGGGTAACTGGAGTCCTTGGGGAAAATTTTTGCTTCAAATGCGGCAAATTGACGAACTCCTTTACAGCGAGATTCAAGAACGCAGAGATAACCCAGATGCTTCTCGCAGTGATATTCTCTCGTTGATGATGTCGGCGCGTGACGTGAATGGTGAACCCATGACTGATGTTGAGTTGCGCGATGAGTTAATGACTTTGTTAGTCGCCGGTCATGAAACCACCGCTTCAGCCTTGACATGGGCAATTTATTGGATTCATCATTTGCCAGAAGTACGAGAAAAGCTGCTAACCGAGTTAGATAATGTTAACGAAAATCCTGATTGGAATGAAGTTTCTCGCTTACCTTATCTAACTGCGGTATGCCAAGAGACACTCCGTATTTACCCAATCATCATGCTTACTATCCCTCGCATAGTCAAGACACCAATAGAAATTATGGGCTATGAACTTCAACCAGGGACATTGCTCACAGGTTCTATATATTTAATGCATCACCGCGAAGATTTATACCCAGAACCAAAGCAGTTTAAGCCAGAAAGATTTTTAGAACGCCAGTATTCTCAGTACGAATATTTACCCTTTGGCGGCGGTAATCGTACCTGTATTGGCATGGCGTTTGCGATGTTTGAAATGAAGTTGGTATTGGCAACTGTGTTATCACAAATGAATTTAGCATTAGTTGACAATTATCCAGTTAAACCGATGCGTCGTGGCATAACTTTAGGCCCTTCTGGCGGTAAGTGGTTAATTGCAACCGAACAGCGGCAAAAGGTGAAAACTGCTGTGGGTGTGTAAATACCAATTCGTAATTCGTAATTCGTAATTCGTAATTAAGAAATTCGGATTTTATCTAAAAGCGTAGTTTACCGCCGTAGGCATCGCCTAAAATAATTTAAACGAGTGCGATCAAGTACACAATCTAGGTCTAGTAGCTAGACCTAGAGCATATTTTCACACTGAATTCATAATACCCAATTGTCAAAGTTAGTATTGTTTGAGTAGTAGATTAAAGCTTTGGAAACAAACTGGATCAAGCTTTTTATAGTGTGTATTAATTACGAATTACGAATTACGAATTACGAATTAGTATAATTCATAATTCTAAATTTGCGCCCAGAATACAAAAATCATAGTGCTGTAGCAAATCTTCTGGGTCATCATAAATTGCCAGGGCTTGGGACAGTTGCTCATCGTTAAAGCCACCGCAGCGCAAAGCAATCACACCTACCCCTGCTTTGCCGGCAGACTCAATATCGTAGGGAGAATCTCCTAGCATCACTACTTTATCAGGTATCATTTTTCCTTTCTTTAAGGCGGCTTCTACAATGTCAGGAGCAGGTTTAGATGCTTCGGCATCATCGGATGTAGTGACTTCCGAGAGCAAATCATCTACTTGGGCAATTTTGAGCATGATCTCAAGTTCTTCAGAACTCGCTGAACTTGCAACAACCAGATGCAATCCTGATTTTTGCATCTTTAATATTAACTCCCTGCTTCCATTGGCAGCAGTAATTTGCGGTATATATTTATCAAATAATAGTTCTTTGCGTAGTTTAGCGATCGCTTTACCAGTTCCTTCCTCACTATTTAATTCTGGCGCTACTTTGGGAATCAGTTGGTCTCCACCCATGCCCATGAGTGGTCTGACTGTTTCAAATGGCACTTCCAAGTCATAAGCTGCAAATGCCTCTACCCAGGAATTTGCATGAACATCATTACTTAAAACCAGCGTGCCATCAATATCTAAAATTACCCCTTCTAATGCCATGAAAAACCTCGCCTGACGTTTTACTTCATAGCTGATGATGGCATGATAAATATTTTACTTCATCGTCCCAACAGAAGAGAAAGGGGTTATGTAGCGGTTCTCACTTCGTTGCAATACAGTCCCCTAAAGAGCATTTGCTGGGAGCAAACGCTCCCCTCCTCGCTTGCGGCTACGGTGTACACACAAGTTTGAAGCGCTTAAAAACCTGAATTTTACCCCACCCTAACCCTCCCCTTATAAAGGGGAGGGAACTAGATTTTCCAGTTTCCCCCCTTTATAAGGCAGGGCTGATTCATTCCCCAAAGAGCTTTAAAAATCAAGGGTTCTAGCGATTAAAAATTAGTTATTTTGTTACTGGCGTGCCGATGAAACCAACTATTTTACTGATATTTCAGTGCTTAAATGTTCATCTCTTCGTCACGCTTACTTACAATTTTCTTGCTAACCATCTTGACAAATCCTGTTTGAAATGGAATGAAACAGCCCTGCCTTTATAAGGGGGGATTAAGGGGGGTAATTCGAGTTGTGTATTACAGGTAGCCGTCTGTTTATTTCCGCCGTGCTGTACTAGTAGGGAATATTATGTTCCCGGACGAGAGCGAATATCATCCGGTATATGATGGCGATCGCCTAATATTTCTAACAAAGGACCATTAACATCAAATTTAACCATACTTACCGACGCGACCAAAATATTCACCCGATAGCGATAGCGTCCTAAATCAATTCCCAGTAAACTGCAAAGCATAATCCGAATCGTGGCTTTATGGGAAACTACTAAAACATTACCTTGGGGATGTTTTTCTTGAATTTCAGCAATTACAGGCATAGAACGGTTAGCAATATCTACCGCAGTTTCTCCACCTAGTGGCGCATTCCAAGCGGGTTCTGTCAACCATTTTAAATAGTTTTGGGCGTAATTCTCTTGGACAAACGATTTACTATACGTTTCCCATTCGCCGTAGCTACCTTCTCTAAGTCCGTCACGCAACTGCATATTTATGCCAATACGATCGCAAAATGGCTTGGCAGTTGCAATTGTGCGCTTCATCGGGCTAACATAAACACCCTCCCACTTCAATTTTTGATAAACATCGGCAAAACTCCCTGCCATCTGCATCCCTTCTCTTGTCAACTCCGCATCAGTTTTACCGCAGAAATTACCACTTTGACTAAAAGTAGTTTCTCCATGTCGCAGTAAATATAAATTGAGTGTCATAGCTTGTATCGGAATTGGGATAAAAGAGTTTGTCCAAAAATAAAATATCATCAATCTCGCAATCGAGTATGTGACACCAGAACAAAGTAATCAACCAAAAAAGTCAATTCCCCCACAAACTTTTGAAATCGAAGACAAAAGTAGCGGTTTGGGTTAGTATATCGTTTTGTAAGATTAAAGCTGGGCGTGTTTTTTTAATCTCTGTACTAATAGTTAGAGCGAAATTGACTAACTATACTTCACTACGTTTGGGATAATTTACTTTTCGTTTCTGTGCCACAATTCTTCTTCCAAGTCAAACCATTCTTGTACTAAACCCAAATCACGTTCTGCGCGTTGAATGGCTGCGTTTTTTAACTGTTCTCTAAGATTGCTAAGCTTTTTTGAGCAATATAATATTGCACAGCTTCGTTGATGAATCGACTGCGATCACCTTTTTCAATGACTCGATGGATTAGTTCAATTGTCTCATCTGGCAAGGTGATATTAATCCGGCGATGTATAATTTTTCGCTCTGTTTTGCACGGCAATTTTATTGTACACATCTCATCTATAGTGTGTACAATTGTGCAAAAAAAGCGTAGTTTACCCCCGTAGGCATCGGCTAAGATAATTCTAGAAAGTGCGATCGCTTGGCTTTTACTTGATATCGTCGCAGAGATGGCGATCGCTCTGACTCAAATTCGGGTTATTCTGCAAATAATCATGCAGCCAATTGCAACCCCGCAATAGCAATTGGTCTAAACTCTGCACAGGCCACAACCGCGCTGTCTTGTCAGCTGATGCCGTGGCGATGGTTTTGCCGTCCGGGCTGAAACTCACACTTAAGACAAAGCCTTGATGTCCTTTGAATTCTTGCAGCAGTTGCCCGCTGAGCGTCCACAACCGCGCTGTGTTGTCAAGTGATGCCGTGGCAATGGTCTTGCCGTCCGGGCTGAAACTCACACCCCAGACTCTGCCTTGATGCCCTTTGAATTCTTGCAGCAGTTGCCCATTGAGCATCCACAACCGCGCTGTGCTGTCAGATGATGTCGTGGCGATGGTTTTACCGTCCGGGCTGAAACTCACACTGTTGACACTGCCTTGATGCCCTTTGAATTCTTGTAGCAGTTGCCCGTTGAGCGTCCACAACCGCGCTGTGTTGTCAGATGATGCCGTGGCGATGGTTTTGCCGTCCGGGCTGAAACTCAAACTGTTGAGAATGCCTTGATGCCCTTTGAATTCTTGTAGCAGTTGCCCGTTGAGCGTCCACAACCGCGCTGTCTTGTCCTCTGATGCCGTGGCGATGGTTTTGCCGTCCGGGCTGAAACTCACACCATAGACTCTCTCTTGATGCCCTTTAAATTCTTGCAGCAGTTGCCCATTGAGCGTCCACAACCGCGCTGTCTTGTCAAGTGATGCCGTGGCGATGGTTTTACCGTCCGGGCTGAAACTCACATCCCAGATATAGGCTTGATGCCCTTTGAATTCTTGCAGCAGTTGCCCTTGCAGGTTCCACAACCGCGCTGTGTTGTCAAGTGATGCCGTGGCGATGGTTTTGCCGTCCGGGCTGAAACTCACACTATAGACTTCGGCTTGATGCCCTTGGAATTCTTGCAGCAGTTGCCCGTTGAGCATCCACAACCGCGCTGTGTTGTCAAGTGATGCCGTGGCGATGGTTTTGCCGTCCGGGCTGAAACTCACACTATTGACTCTGTGTCGATGCCCTTTGAGTTCTTGCAGCAGTTGCCCTTGCAGGTTCCACAACCGCGCTGTGTTGTCAAGTGATGCCGTGGCGATGGTTTTGCCGTCCGGGCTAAAACTCACACTATAGATATAGTCTTGATGCCCTTTGAATTCTTGCAGCAATTGCCCTTGCAGGTTCCACAGCCCCGCTGTCTTGTCAAGTGATGCCGTGGCGATGGTTTTGCCCTCCGGGCTGAAACTCACATTATTGACTTCGTCTTGATGCCCTTTGAATTCTTGCAGCAGTTGCCCTTGCAGGTTCCACAACCGCGCTGTCTTGTCAGAAGATGCCGTGGCGATGGTTTTGCCGTCCGGGCTGAAACTCATACTATAGACATAGCCTTGATGCCCTTTGAATTCTTGCAGCAATTGCCCTTGCAGGTTCCACAACCGTGCTGTCTTGTCAAGTGATGCCGTGGCGATGGTTTTGCCGTCCGGGCTGAAACTCACATTATTGACTTCGTCTTGATGCCCTTTGAATTCTTGCAGCAGTTGCCCTTGCAGGTTCCACAACCGCGCTGTCTTGTCAGAAGATGCTGTGGCGATGGTTTTGCCGTCCGGGCTGAAACTCACACTACCGACACCGCCTTGATGCCCTTTGAATTCTTGCAGCAGTTGCCCTTGCAGGTTCCACAACCGCGCTGTCTTGTCAAGTGATGCCGTAGCGATGGTTTTGCCGTTCGGGCTGAAACTCACACTATAGACATAGCCTTGATGCCCTTGGAACTGGTTACGTTCTTTAATTTTATTGAGAATACTATCCAAAGCAAAAATAGGGCTGATAGCTGGATATTTTTCTAAAGGACGACCATCTTTGACCAAAGTTTTTAACTCTTTAGCACTCTGCACTGCTGACACTAGCAATTCTAACCCGGCATACTCAGACTGCCTTAAAGCATTAACTCCAGCCCGTTCTAATTCAGTTGCCTTTTGTGCTTCTTTACGTGCTGCTTCTGCTGCTTCTGTTGCTCTCTGTGCTTCTGTAAGTTTTGCTTCGGCTTGTTCGAGAGTGGTTTGGACTTGTTGTAATTTTACCTCAACAGTTTTTATTTCTTCCCTTACCGTTTTAATTCTTTCCTCTGCTTGCAAGCGTTGTTCTCGCTCTCTATTTAGTTCTGCTAATATTCCATTGTCCTGTTGTTGGCGAATAAACGACACGAGATAATCATGCACCAATTGATAACGGTCAGCAGGTGATTCTGGTAATAGCAACACTAACCTTGATGCCACAAAAATTTCTAACACTAAATCTAATTTTTCAACTTCTGCGACCAAATCTGCTACTAACTCAGCACGAGTTTTTAAAGGACGAGTACCATTTTCATCTGTGAGTAAATATAAAACCAGTCGGGCAACCTGTTCATTCTCCGTGCCACAATCATGAATAACTTCTTCTAGAAATCGCTCAACCAGTTTTTCTTTAGTGCCAAACTGACGATACTTTTCTAAAGTTGTAATTTTCTCAGTTTGTAATTGCGTCCCCACAATTTGTAACTCAATTGGGCGTACCTCACCCAAATCACCTGCTAAATCCTGCACTAATTCATCAATCAAATCAGTTTCCAGACAAAAGTGAGAGCGTTCTGTCAAACTCTGCACAACTGCCTTGGCATCGGCTGGTGAAAAGTTACCTAAATAATAGCGAATATTTTTATCAAGAATATTATTATTAATTACACTCAAATCAAACAAACGGTCTAACTCTAATAAATAATGTAAATAATCTTCTCGTAATGATAAAACAATCTTGAGAAAAGGAATATCTAAGCAGACTCGCAAAAACTCATAAAATACTCGCCTTTGACTTTGGTCTACATAAACAAAGAAAAACTCCTCAAACTGGTCAAACATTAAAACCGTCAACAAATTTCTGTCGGCATTTTTCCGTAATTGTTCTAAAATAGCTGCTGAAGAATCAAGATTAACAGATAATTTATTACCTCTAACTTCCTCAAAAACTCTAGCCAAACTCTGCCCCAACATTCCCACCCAATCTGTATAAACTCGCAGCAAAATAGGTAAAGCATCTCGTTCACCAATTGCTTGCTGTTGCAATGCTGGGATTAATCCACCCTGTAAAATTGAACTTTTACCCACTCCTGACTGACCATGAATTACAGTCAATTTATGCTCAGTCCCGCTAATTCTTTGTCGCAAACGCTTAACATCTTGTCCCCGTCCAGAAGCAGCAATTTCTTGAGCAATGGTTTCTGGGTTTTCAACTTGCAACTGTGCAGAACTAATTGCCTGTCGCTGGGGATTTAGATAAGATGCACCAACAAAGGCGCGGAAACCATACTGTTGTTCTATTTGTAGTTGATCTTGCTTAATATTAAAAGCAGCTAGATATTCACCTTGCTCAAAGTATAGTAAGCGTAACCTCTCTAATATAGATATATATAATTGTGGGTTGTATTGATGATTACTTTCATTTTTCGCAGCTTCTAAATTAGTAATTGCTGCTGTAACTTCACCTAAACCCTGTTGTGATTTTGCTAAAATAAACCGATATAAAGCAAATTCATGTGATTGTAAATTAGGTATCTCAGCTAATATTTGTAATGCTTGCCTTGCGAGTTGATTAGCTTCATCCCACCGTGACTGTTCTAAGGCTATCTCTGCCACAAAACCATAATCTTGAGCCAATTGCAACAACGTGCCATAATTTTGATGTAGCGGCAGAGATTTGTCCACAAGGCTTTGTAACTCTGACCATGCTTGTAAATATCGCAGCACTTCACCCAGTTTAGTAATATGTTTCGCAACTAAATCCCAACGTTGTGCTTGCTCAAAAACATTAATAGCTTGCTGTAGATAACCTTTTGACTCTTGCCAATAACGTTGATTTTCTGCATGATTTTTTTCAGCTTGGCGATTATAAGCTAAAGCAATATTAACGAGTAAAATACCTTGTCGTTCTAAATAATTACTTTGCTGCCAAAAACTTAAACTTATTTGATAATGTGCTAAGGCAGAACCTACGCGGTCATGTAAATAATCATTCAAACCAAGCACAAATTCTAAACTTGCTTGTAGTACTGGTTCTAATACTTCTTCACGGCTTTGCAAATCTTGAAGAGCGGTTTCTAGTTCCTGGCATATTTGAGGATTAGGTGTTACATCATCAGCAAAGATTTCATCAGTTTTTTGCTGGAGAAAGTTGACTAACTCATCCGTAGGGTTTTCAAATTCAATGATAGTTGCCCAATTCTCTAAATCAGTTGCTAAACGAATAAATTTTTGCATAACTGAATCATTAACCCACAACAATATCGGAAATTCAAAGTTTTTTCTAAATTCCTCCCGTACTTGGTTAGCCGAAGTTAAAACTGCATCAATATTTTTAACTGACTCCAAACCAAAAACCATCAATGCAGGTGGCTGTTCATCTCCCAGTTGTTCACGAATATTTGTGTAAAGCGTTTTAACTGATGCAGGTAAAGTAATTTCGCGTATTCTCACAGGAGAGATTTGGTGCAGTTGTTCCACCATGCGCTGACGTAAATCAGCATAGTTACAACGCAATAAAATCAGCGCAAATTCTCCCTGAGAAAGGGTAATTGTTCGCACGAGAGTTTGTAATGAACGCTCATTGTTAGGCGCTAAATTTTCTGGATCTTGCTGATTGCTCATGCTGACACCGCTAACGTTATGCCATTTTACAAAATACCTGATACGGTAGGGGCGTACATCTGTACGCCCCTACTGCTGATTCATAATCTAAATTCCTTAGCTTCTGCCAAAATCGGATTGATATCAAACCATGAACCATCTTCATCACGGTATTCAAATACAAACATACTGCGAAGCAAAAGTTCGTATCTTTCATGACCTCTGAAGCTTTTCTCTTGCGCTACTTCACGCAATAGTTCCCATTCATCAGCGGTAATTGCTAAAGTTAACTCGTTACGGCGTTGTTTAATCACTCTATTGACGCACTCTTGCGATAGGGGTGGGTCTTCTTGTTGAAGACAGCGAAATAATAACATCAGCAAATTTCGTAAATGACCGCCGCTAACTAAGCACAGCCTTTCTAAAGTATTAGGACTATCAAAAACTTCGGTAATTAAATACTGGCTTTGTTCCCAACTGACACCAGGAAAAGCCCTTGCCATAACCATTTTTTCCAGTAGCGTAATTCCTTGTGAAAATTGCGAACCATCCTGTAGTCGCACAGGAACCATCGGCAAAACCTTGGGATCTACTCCAAAGCGATTTGTTAACCTGCCTAAAGCATTGGAAAAAATTAAGACTAGGGGAATAGTGTAAACAACGTGACAATTTAGTTGATTTAACTGTTCACCGCGTTCTACAAATAGATATTCTGGTTGATAATAACCCGAAGGCTTCAAAGAATTATCAACTCGGTCGAGATTATCAACAATTACCACTAGTCCTTTTTTACCTTGCTGTTTGAGTTTTTCTCTCGCAGGCTTGAGCAATTCTTTATTAATTGATTCTAAAATGCCATTGGTGCGCGGTTCTAAATATTGTCGCAACTGGCCGCGAAGTTTGGGACTATCTTTAGTTTTGGCTGTGATTTTGCCAATACCCACAGACAATTCGGCCTCAACGCCAATGTCTAAGGGTGTTTGCAAAAAGTCAGAAATTTCATGAAACAGATTTTTAAAGTATCCTGGTTTTAGGTTAATTTTTATTGCTTCCAGACTTTGACTCACTTCACGAGCTACTGCCAGTAAAATATCTGTAACATCAATATCAGCCATATCCAGGCTTTGGCTAGACTCGAAATAAACTACATGAAATCCCTGCTGTTCTAACTCTGCTTTCAACCGCAGTAATTCAGTAGACTTGCCACAACCGATATGTCCGGTAAATAATTGACAGGTAGGTTCTTCCGGTGAAAGGCGGGTGATAGTCCGCCCAAGTTCCTCAATAATCCTGGCACCACGCACTTTAGAAAAATCGATATAATACTGCCTATCTTCCGGTTTGCTGACAACCAGAGTCTTGGCAGGGTTGCAAGCCTGAAAAAACTTGACTAAATCTAGTTTCATCACAAATTACCCGTCTTGCCCATTCCAGTGATTATACAGAGGACAAAGCCGCGATTTCGGATAATTGGCCTCACAATTCCCAATACTCTTCGGTTACAGCAATTTTCAGGTAAATAGACCATGTTGTAGGGTAGCACAGCTGTGCTACCCTACCGAGGATTGTGGTTCAAATAGATGAAAAACGCTGTAAGGTATGAGACGCGATAAATCGCCGTCTCTACAAAAGATTGCAAAAGCCTATTCTAATTCTGAATTCTGACTTCTGAATTCTGAATTCTACTGTAAAACCACAGCTTCTTTTAATACTCTTTCTTTAATGCATTCATGTAGAGTTTCGGGTTCAGCCACATCTACCTTGCGTCCTAGCAATTCTGCCAATGATTGCATTAAAGCAATTTGGTCTAATAAAGTCCGTTGTGGTTCAAGTTCTACTAGAAAATCGACATCACTATCTGGTTTTGCTTCGCCCCTAGCAACCGATCCAAACACTCGCACATTATACGCTCCATGCTTGGCAGCAATTGTCAGAATTTCTTCACGATAAGCCTTCAGTATTTCATCAATTCCCATAACCTATCACCTAAAATAAATAACTCTAAATGTTGTAATTTTATATAGCTTAATTAACTAATCATCTTCTCTAAAGCAGTTTGCAAATCTTTAGTTAATTGGCTCGCAGCCTGCCTAGTGGCGTGGCGTAGTTTACCGCCGTAGGCATCGCCTTGACATTTTTCCCAACGTTCACTAACCGAAATTGGCTCTCCCACGGTGATTTTTGCCCGTCGCAAACCTAACCTTGGTCGCCCCGGAAGTGTGGTATCTTTAATTCGAGAAAGCATATCAAAAATCAACAAACTTGTTTCCGCAAACTTTTCTGCTGTTGGTTTTTCTTGAATATAATTTGCGGTGACTGCAACAAAACTTTCCACTATCCGCATGTGCCGCATTCGCAAGTCTGCTTCTTGGGCAATCCAATCTGCTAAACCGCGTTTCAGGGGTGGTAAATTATTAATATCTGGCAAATCTTCGCGGTAAATATAATTCCAACCAGCTTCTTCTAAACGGCGACAACGGTCAATGAAATTTCCCTGTGGTTGAACTCCAAAATATTGCTCGGTAACTGCTAAAGACTTATCTAGTAGGCGATGGAGTCGAGCAATTAACACTTCATTAGGACTAGCAGATTCATCAATTGAGATGGTTTTGGGGGTATCTTGATGATAGAAACGACGATAAAATTCTTCCATTTCTGTAATTAAATATTCACCAAGACGATAGATGCGTTGATAGTAAATTTCTTCGCCATCGCCTTCAGTAGTTTCCATCACAGATAAGCCACTATCAGCTTCCAATTTAGTTAATAGCCAATCTAATTTTGACCAAGGTGGGTTGTCATAGGAATATTGAATGGCGATCGGCACAATTAAAACTGTCTCAGAACGGTTGGCTTTTTGCAAATCTTCGACACACCAAAACCCCATTTGGGAAACACCAGGTTCCAGTGGACTAACAATGCCACTATGACCGTTAGTACCGCCTTCGGGTGCCACTGCGATCGGTAGTTCGCCATTAGCAAACAACTCCCGCGCTGTTTGAATAGCTTGGCGATCTAGTCGTCTACCGCGATGAACCGGCACACCCCCCACCCTTGAAAATAACCAACCCAGCCAGTCTCCAGCCCAAACCGTCATACCGCGATCGTAAAGAAAATAGCTGTGAGCAGGATATTGCAACTTGATATTTTTCTGACGTGCAACCTGTGGCACAATGCGGGAAAGCAAATACAGCATACACAACGGATCTTCGACCTCTGGATGGCGGAATGCCAACAAAAAGCGAATTTTTCCAGCCTGGAATTGTTGATAAAGTTCAGCCAATACCTCAACATTCTCAGCTTCAATTCCGACGATACCAGCTGGTAACCAAGGTCGAGTCCGGAATCGTAGCACTATTGGCAGTAACCACCGAACAATCTGGAGTACCGATGGATTAAACCGTTGGGGAATAAATTTTAGTGGTGGTTGAGTAGATTGAATTGATCTAGGCAAGTCGCTTTCCAGATTGTATTTTTAGCGATTGTACAATATCTAAGCTAACAGCGATTTTATAGCAGTCCATCTCTGTTATAAAAATTACTACAGCAGATTGCAAGTTGGTGAGGTACAGATAATCGTAGGGAACATGGCTGTGCCCCTACTCAGCACTGGCAGCAAGTTCTCGCTAATTTTTGGTGGTTCGATTGGCTCAAGCAGATTTTGTGACGGTTGAGGGTGAGGCTCGAAGTGCAACAACGCCAAATCTTACTTAAGGAGAATGAATTAACGAACAGGTATGTCCGAAGCTAGAGATGGCAGACGTGAAAATTTTATGTGTCAATTAGGCGAGTAAAAACCTGATTCTGGCAACGATAA
This sequence comes from Desmonostoc muscorum LEGE 12446, assembly GCF_015207005.2. Taxonomy (GTDB): domain Bacteria; phylum Cyanobacteriota; class Cyanobacteriia; order Cyanobacteriales; family Nostocaceae; genus Nostoc; species Nostoc muscorum. The sequence continues at coordinate 4,153,229 of NZ_JADEXS020000001.1, read as the reverse complement.
AGTTTGCCGAGGAAATAAGACCCTAAATCAAATTGAGTCAAAAGCACATTGGCTGGGGATAGTCTTTCTTGCTTTGTAACTAACTGTTTTCAATTGTTCCCAGAACGAGTATTAAACTCAAGAACTATTTTTTTGAGTAAATATACAATATTAAATTTGGAGGAAAATCATGAGTGCTACAGTCAATTTATCAAAATTACAAAACAATTTGAATGAAGTTAATTACCCAATCAGCAGAGAAGAATTGCTGAGATATGCAGAAGAAAAAGGTGTTGACGAGGTTGTTCTGCGAGCTTTGAAGCAATTACCTCCAAAACAGTATCAAACCTTAACTGATATCAGTCAAGCTATCCTAAGCAGCGAATAAGTGTTAGTGAAAAAACTAATACAAATTGCGTCGCATCTAGCTTGGCAGTACAGAGTGACTGATTGCCTCCCAATACTTCTCGGATAAGTAGTGTTCACTTCTGGTGCGATCGGGGAAAAGGGTAAGGGGTGAATTTAAACGCTTTCCCTTTTCCCTTTAACCGACAAGTATTCGATTGCCTCCTAGCTGTCACATATTCATAATCTATGACGCCTCCGAAATTGGCAATGGTAGCACAGCGTCATGAGCGAAAGCCCAGAAACGACCTTCAAATACAAATAAATCGGTCCATCCATATTGATTACACCAGTTGGTATAACTTGCTAACAAATCACTATCAATTTGCTGGTGGAGGCGTTCTAAACTGTACTTGATTTTAATCTGTGCCAAAAAAGGAACGCGGAGTAAATCACTATCACAAGCGCGAATTTGTAGAGATTGTTGCCATCGCTGCCCTGCTTGGGAACAAGCATTTTGGTAAGTGGTTTGTTCTCGTTCTTTGATAGTCTTAATCTCAATTAACTCTGTTAGAGAAACAGAGCGGGAAAAAAGCCGGCAGCTTGGTGGATCGCTATCTTGTTCTAGCCAGCGTTGAATAATGTCAATGAGGATTTCATGTAGTTCATCTATCATAACTCTTATCTTTGTTGCTTCTGATAGCCAGAGGCTAAACCTGTAAAATAGATGGAGCAGACATTTTGGAGCTTATTGATTTATCCAAAAAGGAATAGATCCTTGTTTGCGTTTAAGTTTATAAATTCTCGCAGGACAATCATCATTACTCCATCCTGGCTCGATTTCACAAGCTTCAATCAGATCGCGCAAAGCCCTGTCAAGAACACTATAACTACACTCAAGGGCATCTTTAAGTTCTCCGGCAGTTTTTCCCCCGGAACGCAGCTGTTCGAGGATAATTTGGTTGATATAATTCATAACTTCTCCAGTTGTAAAATGATAGATTAACTGGATGTAGCAATACAGCAAATTTCAAGTTAACGAAGTACACTATCTATGTCTCAAAGGTAGGCAGAGAAAGTATTCTAATTCTAAATTCTGACTCCTGAATTCTGCTGTAAGTTCTTGTCTAAACCGGCGTTGCTGAGTAGAAATATGAATTAGTCTCACGCAGAGGCGCAGAGGCGCAGAGAGTAAGAGTTGAGAAGAGTTTATTTTTGAGTTTCATATTCTCATTCAGCAACGCCTCTAAACCGGGTGCCGATGCGTGTAAAGTTGTCCATCTACTTCGGCTCGTCGCAATCGGTGGGCGCATTCTGAGCAATAATACTCTTCACCCACCGAGTAGACAGGATGACCGCAATTATCGCAATGCTCAGTGTTGCCCAGTTCAGGATTATATTGCCAGTGCCATTGACAACATATAGATGTATCACTGATTGTTTTGCTGTGTGCATCAATGGCGGCAAGGGCTTTTTCTTCTGCTTCCACAAGTGAGTCAGCTTGTCCTTGCCAGTGTTGCTCTCTAGATTCAGTATTAAGAAATACTAAAAATTTCATAAAGGAGTAACCTAGCATAAATTGTAATCAATCAAAGACTAATAACATAGCTTTGATTCCAAGATACAGCCTTGATCTCGTGGCTCTGGTTCTACTAAAGGACGTATTCTGTATTTTCTTAGGACTTAGGCATTGACAATAAATGCCAAATATGCATAAGGTTAAAAACCACATCTTTCGTAAGGGCACAGCATTGCTGTGCCCCTACAACATGGTCTATTTACGTAGTTTACCGCCGTAGGCATCGCACGATAATTAAGAAAAGCCTGAAACAACCGGGAGCATCGTTAATTCACATCACGATGCATTTGTACAGTGCGTAAGTCCTATTTCTGTGGGAAATTTTTGGCGTACATATCCTAATCAGGGAGCAAGGTTTGTCAGAGTTGGGCTGCATTTGCTAGCTGATGCCTAATATCATGTCCGGTTAAAAACTTATCATTAAGACGGCAGGGGAGCAGGGGGCAGGGGGAAAGAGGGTTTCCTGGTTTTTGCACAGATGCGGGAATTATAACTAATTAGCCGGACATGATATAACTCAAGTTAAGGGATTTCCAAGAAATAAATTATCCAAATAAACGTAGACGCGCAGCGGCTTGCCGTAGGCTACCACTCCAAGCGCAGAGAACACAGAGAGAGGAGAAATACAGAGGGTTTTGGCGTCAGTTTTGGGATATTTTTTTATTTGGAAGTCCCTAACCAGAAAGCAGTTATGTTCCTGGCAAAGGCGGTCATGTCTGCATTCTTGGTGAGAGTACAATATTTAGCAATACTGCAACTGTTAAACTCTCAGGTAACAATGGAGGTTAGCGGACTCGAACCGCTGACATCCTGCTTGCAAAGCAGGCGCTCTACCAACTGAGCTAAACCCCCGTAAAATTAAAATAGCAGGTAACTTTGTTTGCCGTTGTTATTGTAACTTATCTTGTTCAATTACTAAAGGGATGAAGCCAGAAAATATCCAGGTCGTCGCAACACTATATAAATTCGTCAAGCTGCCAGATTTTACCGAGAAACAAGAACCTCTGCTGTCTTACTGCCAAGGGCAAGGTGTCAAGGGAACAATTTTGCTGGCAGAAGAAGGAATTAACGGTACGATCGCAGGTTCGCGTCAGGCGATTGATTCTGTTCTCTGGTTTTTGCGTTCTGACCCCCGTCTAGCTGATCTAGAACACAAAGAATCTTATACCCAAACTCCACCTTTTGAGCGGATGAAGGTGCGGTTGAAGCAAGAAATTGTCACTTTAGGGTTGCCAGAAATTGACCCAAACGAACGAGTCGGCACCTATATCAGTCCCCAGGAATGGAATGATTTAATTTCCGATCCGGAAGTAACCGTGATTGACACCCGCAATGATTATGAGGTGAATATCGGTACTTTCCAAGGAGCAGAAAATCCCCAAACTGAGTCATTCCGCGAATTCCCCGATTATGTACGCCACCACCTCGACCCAACGCAACACAAAAAAGTTGCTCTGTTTTGTACAGGGGGCATTCGTTGTGAAAAAGCCTCATCCTTTATGCTTGCCCAAGGCTTTGCAGAAGTCTATCATCTCAAAGGCGGCATTCTCAAATATTTGCAGGAAATTCCAGCCCAACAAAGTTTATGGGAAGGGGAATGTTTTGTCTTTGATGAACGGGTAGCCGTCAGTCATGGGTTGGAGTCAGGAAGTTATGAATTATGCCTGTGTTGTGGGCGTCCGATTTCTGAGGAAGATAAAGTTTCCCCCAAGTATGAGCAAGGTATCTCCTGTGCCTATTGTTTCGATAGCCTAACCGACGAGAAAAGAGCGCGTCAGCAGGAAAAATGGCGACACTACCAAAGCCAAGTTGCTAACAAAAATAAGGATGTTGGGTAATAGGTTGGGTATGGGGAGTGCTGTTAGCGGTAGCGGGGCGTTTAGCCCGTTAGGAGTTAAGAGTTATTTTCCCTATTTCCTCATCTCCCCACTCCCCCTTCAAACCACCAGGTATTCTCAGCTTGGCATAATCGCCGCCCAATTGAACTCGTGATGGTGGTTGGTGTAGAATTGCACAGCATCTTTGGACTGCGGCTTGGTACTCTCGCCATTGCTTACGAATTGCTCTGCTAGTAGCATCGTCTCCTAAGTCTGAAAATCTTAGCCCTGAGCGAATCAGCCAAGATTCCACGTCGGTTGTTTCACCAACTATTTCTGGAATCGGATTAATGTTGTCCATAAGTAATTTCTGATACAAGCATTAAAAATTTCTAACTTTACTCTAAAAGAAACTATAAATAATAGCCAATACCATTTTTTTTCAAACTCATAAATAAAAATGATTAACAAAAATATTCATATCTGAGTATCCACACTCAGATACAGCAAATTGCAACAGGTGTGAGGTACAGATAATTGTAGGGGCACAACATGTTGTGCCCCTACCTGTGTACTTCATTGACCTGAAATAGGCTGTATGATATTGTGAAGCGCGATCGCAGTTGGCAGATATCATTGCTAAGAAACTCCGAATCAGCCGTCGCGATTACTAGAAGCGATAGCCCAATCCTGCTTGGAAGCTCACAGCATCAGCATCACTATTTCTATAAGCGTCAATGCCCCATTTCGTATCACCATAGGCGATGACATTGTTGGTAACTTCTGATTCAACACCAAGGGTGACTACAGGTGCATTGCGATTGCCCAATGGGCTATTTTGACCTTCGTCAGTTACAAAAGAATAACCACCACCGAAGTAAACGTTAGTGTTTTTGGCGATGGGCGCATCGTAAGTGACTATGGGCATAATGGCAGCGGCATCACCACCATACAGTACAGAACCTCGCACTGAAAGAGGTGTTTTAGGAACGGCGTAACGTGCTTGGACATTTCCACCAAGTTGTGCATCATCGTTTCCTTGTCCGCCACTGGTTGCACCAGCCGCAATACCAGCACCAATATAATTACCGTTTGTGCCCGCTGTTTGAGCAGATGCAATACCACCTGAAAGGATAATAGAAGCAACAGCGATCGCAGAGGCAGCTAATTTTGTCAGTTTCATAGAATTCTTCTCACTAGAGTTAGGTAATATCAATGTTCTCTAGTACCAGAATCTCTTTTTTTACAAAATGTAACCTCCCACAGTCGGTTCACCTTACTGGTTGAATTGTTTTTCACCCGGTAGGGTGATAAAGTACTGAGTTTTGAATTTAACAAAAAGCTGTGAACACTAAGTTTCTCAACTCACCATCTCAGCTAAATATACTACTAAATGAAACTATCATTACCACAACAATAACTTGTTGATAGACGGGTAAGGACGAATAGATAAATACAGCATAATTGGTGAATTTAGGAGTCAGAATTTACCAATTAAAATAGGCTCTGTGCCTAGTTTTGAGACATATATAGTGTAATATGATGTACTTCCATTTCCTGAAAATATGCTGGCCAATTAAATACCACACCTCTACAAGTGACCTTTGTAAAACAGGGAGACTGTTCAGAAATTCTAGTGTAAATTTTGCTTCAAATTGCAGGTAAATTGGTGTTTATGTTGGAAAACAAGCAGCATCTATTAAACAATTTGGAGATCATTTATGAATGAGATTGACCTGATAGTATCTTCTGTGACAGCTCCACTATATGTGACTTTAGGTGAAATTATTCCAATCTCTTGGACAGTCACAAATCAAGGTACAGTTTCTACCTCATCTAGCTGGTATGACGCAATTTATATTTCTGCTGACCAGTTCTTCGACTACAGCGATATCCAACTCACCAGCCCCAATACAGAAAATACGCTTCTAGCACCTGGGGGTAGTTATACAGTTACCCAAGACATTTATATTCCCTCCTATGTAGCAAAAGGCGGGGGCTACCTGTTATTTTTTGCGGATAGAGGAAACAACGAGAGTGAAACTGATGAAACCAACAATGTATTCGCCCAAGCCATCACCTTCACCACTCCAGACGTAGATTTAGTTGTCACAGCAGTTAATGCCCCAACTATTGCTGCATTAAGTGAAAGGATTTCTGTGTCTTGGACAGTCAAAAACCTTGGTACAGTCTCTGCCTTAGATGACTGGTCTGATGCAGTTTACATTTCCGATGACCAGTTCTTGGATTCTAGCGATAAATATCTCAGTGATGCCTGGACAGGAGAAAACACGCCTCTAGAAGCCGGTCTTAGCTATACAATTACCTGGAAGATTTATATTTCCTCATACCATGAAACAGGCGATCGCTACCTGTTATTTGTTGCAGATAGTGGATACTACGGCAACAATCAGCTTGAAACCGATGAAACCAATAATGTATTTGCCCAAGCCATCACCATAAATGTTCCAGATCTAGTTGTCACAGCAACTAATGCCCCAACCACGGCTGCATTAGGTGAGACGATTTCTGTATCTTGGACAGTTAAAAACCAAGGTATAATTTCTGCCTTCGCTGACTGGTATGACTATATTTACATTTCCGATGACCAGTTCTTTGATTCTAGCGATACTGCGATCGCCAGCCGCTACACAAAAGAGAATACGCCTCTAGCATCTGGGGATAGTTATACAGCTACCCAAGACATTTCTATTCCCAACTTCCTAGCAGCAGGCGATGTCTACTTATTATTTGTCGCGGATACTGGATACTACAACAATCAGGTTGAAACCGATGAAACCAACAATGTATTCGCCCAAGCCATCACCCTGACTGCCGAAGATTTAGTCGTGACAGCAGCTAATGCCCCAACTACGGCTGCATTAGGTGAGACGATTTCTGTATCTTGGACAGTTAAAAACCAAGGTATAGTTTCTGCCTCCAGTGACTGGTATGACGCGGTTTACATTTCCGACGATCAGTTGTTTGACTCTAGCGATACCAGACTCACCGACCGTTATACAGGAGAAAATACGCCTTTAGCATCTGGGGATAGTTATACAGCCACCCAAGACATTTCTATTCCCAACTTCCTCGCAGCAGGCGATTTCTACCTATTATTTGTCGCTGATGGAGGAAACTACGGCAACAATCAGGGCGAAACCGATGAAACCAATAATGTATTCGCCCAAGCCATCACCCTGACTGCCCCAGATTTAGTTGTCACAGAAGCTAATGCCCCAACTACCGCTGCATTAGGTGAGACGATTTCTGTATCTTGGACAGTTAAAAACCAAGATATAGTTTCTGCCTCTGGTGACTGGTATGACACGGTTTACATTTCCGATGACCAGTTCTTCGACTCTAGCGATACCAGACTCACCGACCGTTATACAGGAGAAAATACGCCTCTAGTATCTGGGGATAGTTATACAGCCACCCAAGACATTTCTATTCCCGACTTCCTAGCAGCAGGCGATGTCTACCTATTATTTGTCGCTGATGGAGGAGAATACGGCAACAATCAGGGCGAAACAAACGAGGACAATAACGTGGGAGCATTAGCAATTAGCGTGTATGCTCAAGACCAAATTTTCAACGGTACATCTGGACACGATACCCTGACTGGTGACGATCGCAACAACCTCATTATTGGTTTGCAAGGGGCAGATATCCTCACAGGTGGTGCTGGCAGTGACCGATTTGTTTATACAAGTATCTGTGATGGAGGAGATATTACTGATTTTGTGGCTGGTACTGACAAAATTGACTTGAGCCAATTATTCCAGACCTTGAGCCTGGACAGCCTTGACTATGAGAGTGCAACTACCCAAGGCTACTTGAGCTTCGGTACTGTCTTAAATAATACCACTGTCATGATTGACCTAGATGGCACAGCAGGTTGCGTTTATCCAACACCCTTATTAACTGTCATCGATGTATCTCAAAGCACCCTAGCTCAGTCTGATAACTTCGTGTTTTAAGTTGCAGTGGCAATAACTGTCATTAGTCATTTGTCCTTGTATAGCCAAGTGGGTGAAATATTATTCAGCCACTTGGCTATAGCAGAGAGTTATTTTTTCAAAAAACGCTGACGCAGACGAGATATCAAAATATTCACCTCTGGTATTTTCAGCCATGAAGCGATCGCCGCAAACACCGCAATTCCCACAAAGCCAGATACACACAACTGCGACAGCATAATCAGTAAACCTGTTTTACCTAACAATTGTTGAGAAGCAACCAAAGTTCCATAGCTGGCTACACCGGCTACTACACTTCCCGCAGTTAAACCGAGAATTGGCACACTCCACTCACGCCAAGGTAAACCATTGAGTTTGCGATCGAGCAACCACAACAGCATTAATAAAGAGCTGCAATTTACACCCACTGTTGCTAATACTAAACCGGGTGCGCCAAAAGGCCCAACCAAAATCCAATCGAGGGCAGCATTGAGAAAGATATTAAAAGTACTGATGCGAAAGGGTGTCTGTCCATCACCCAAAGCATAAAACACCCGCACCAAGACATCACGCCCCAAATAAACAAACATCCCAATGCCGTAAACAATTAGCAACTCGGAAACTAACTGTGTCGCATCCCCCTTAAAAGCACCGCGTTCGTAAACCACCTGGACGATGGGTACAGATAGCGCCACCATCAGCGCTCCCAAAGGTAACATGGTGACAGCACTCAGCAACAGTCCTTGACGAATACGTGATTTCAGGTCGTCCCAATGTTCTGGAGCGGCAAGTTTGGCAAATATTGGTAATAGGGGCAATAAAATGATGTTAGAAATAATTCCTAAGGGAGTTTGCACCAGCAAATTGGCATAGTTAAAACCCGCAGCAGCACCAGGGATGGGACTGGCGAAGTAAAGCACGGTGGCAAAGTTAATTGGCATCATTCCAGAGGAAATTGTTGCCGGAGTCATGATTTTAACTACTTCTTGGACAGCTGGGGATTTAAAATCAAACCGCAGCCGTAATGTACCTAGCCCCAATCGCCACTGGACAACTAGCTGTACCAACCACTGGAGAATTGCCCCTGCCAAGGTTCCCCAGGCTAACACCATACCACCGATGAAAGCGTATTCTGGCTTGATTATGTCCTTGCCCAGTTGCATCGTCATGAAACCAATGCCGATGACAACGGTAATACTTGATAACAAAGGGCTAATGGAGAGTAACCAATATTGATTGGCGGCATTAAGAGTACCGAAGCCAATACCAATTAATCCAGAAAATAGAGCCATAGGTGCCATAATCTGGATTTGTTGGATAGCGATCGCTCTGGTTGTTCCATCCAAACCATGACCGACTATATCAACAATCTCATCTGCCAAGAAAATTTGAGCAACTGTTACCAGTAACAGCAATCCACCCACCAGTGTTGTCACGGTTTCTACCAAGGGAGCCGCTTCTTGTTGCTTGCGCTTGGCTAAAACACTGACGATCGCACTGTGTAATGGGCCATTCACACCACCTAGTAAGATTAATAAAAAGCCAGGGATAATATAAGCGTAGCTGTAGGCAGTAGCAGCCGCACCAACACCAAAAGCAGCAGCGATGGCTTGCTGGCGAATTAAACCAAAGATTTTACTAATTAATGTGGCAATGGCAACAATGCCAGCAATTCCAGCGAAAGAACGAGAGGGTTTTTGGTCTTGTTGTGTCACGAAGAATACCTGAATACTCTTGCAGAGTGCATATCTGAAAACATTTAACCTAAATTTTAGGGGTTGTCAGGCTAATTTTGATAAGTTAGTCATTAGTCTAACGGGAATTAGTCAAGTGCGTAGACCAGACATCGCCTTTTTGCTAGTGGATGCACTAGAAGGCATTGACAAAGCGATCGTCCCAAATTACAACAATTTTCACCCGACAGGCAATAGCCAATGCCCGTCTACATATTTATGTGTGCGTTTAAAAACGTTAGTATTTGACGCCAAGCGATACTTAGACATCCAATCAAATTAGTGAACAATCAACAATTAAGCTGTTACGCATTTAAATTCCACTCTGACTAGTGAGGGCTGCCATTTGTCTTTGTCATTTGTGTTTACAAAGGACTAAGTGACACTAGGTCTGAGCTAGGGATTTCAATCCTAACTCAAGCGCAGCCCTGAGAAAAGTGGGAAACTGTGCAGGACTGGAAACATTGATAACTGATTGTTAACAAGTTGTGAAGATAAGTCAAGAAAGGGGAATTATAACAATAAGCATCTTCTTTAAAAGAATTGGATAGTCAGAATCCAGAATGATTAGAAAATCAAGGGTGCTATAGCTTCTTAATTTTATTGAAATTATTAAGCTTCAGTCTCAAAGTCTTCTGAATTCTGACTTCTGTATTCTGTATTCTAAATTCTTACATGGATACTTCAAGAAGAAGTTTGTCATCCTCAGAAGCTTGACACTGTTCAACCCGACGAAGTTTGACATCATAAATCTTTGTAGAACAATCCCTCAAATCAATAGCAATGGAACTCAATTCAAATTTCACCGAAAATCAACTTCTATTGTCAAGCGCTCAGCTTCAAGAGCAACTAGAGAAACAAAAGGCTCTGGCGAGTGTGATTGTGCGAATTCGGGAGTCTCTTGAGTTAAAGACGATTTTTCAAACTACAGTTACAGAAGTGCGTCAGTTGCTCAATGCTGACCGAGTAGGGGTGTTTCAATTTGACCTAGAAAAAGATTGGGAAGGAGAATTTATTTCTGAGGATGTTGCACCTGGTTGGACTTCAGCAATGGCAGTAAAAGTCCACGACCACTGCTTTGGAGAACAATTTGCTTCTATTTATCAACAAGGAAAAGTGCAAGCAATTGCTGATATTTACGAGGCGGGACTGAGTGATTGTCATACAAAATTTTTGGGTCAATTTCAAATCCGCGCCAACCTCATTGTCCCTCTATTAAGGGAGAAGAAACTGTGGGGATTACTTTGCATTCATCAGTGCAGTGAGGCTCGTAACTGGAAAGAATCAGAAATTGAATTTATTCGTCAAATTGCTGACCATTTAACAGTTGCCATTCAACAAGTAAAGCATCTCCATGAAGTCCAATTACAAGCTGCAAAATTAGCTCAAGCAGCCCAGCGCGACCAAGTAATTGCTCAGCTTGTTGATACAATTCGTTCGCCTCTAGATATTGACACCATCTTTAAAACAACAACTGAAGAAATACGAAAACTACTGCAAGCCGATCGAGTTGCGATCTTTCGCTTCTATCCCGATTGGAGTGGTAGCTTTGTGGCTGAATCATTTGCCGAAGGGTGGACCGCCTTAGTTGGTATTCAACCTGCGATCGCTGATACTTATTTACAGCAAACTCAAGGGGGACGCTACCTTAAAAATGAGACATTTACAGTCAATGACATTTATCAAGCCGGATTAACAAATTGCCACGTCACTCTGTTAGAACAATTTCAAGCAAAAGCTTTTTCAACTGCCCCAATTCTTCAAGGAGATAAACTTTGGGGAATCATCGCTGCTTACCAAAATCTCTCACCTAGACAATGGCAATCCTATGAAGTTGAATCACTCAGCAAAATTGGTACACAAATTGGTGTAGTACTGCGACACCATGAGTTGTTAGCACAAGCTCACTATCAAGCAGAACAACAGAAGACATTAACCAGTGTGATCACTCGTATTCGTAAGTCTTTGGATTTGGATACAATCTTTCAAACTTCTGTGACTGAGGTGCGGCAAATGCTACAAACAGACCGAGTGGCAGTCTTTTGTTTTGATCCTCAAAAAAACTGGGAAGGAGAATTTATTTCTGAAGATGTTGTAAGTGGATGGAACTCAGTAATCACTGCAAAAGTCTACGACCACTGTTTTGGGGAACAGTTTGCTATTGATTATCAACAAGGTCGCGTACAAGCAGTAGCAGATATTTACGATGCAGGATTAAGTGAATGTCATGCGGCAATTCTCGGCAAATTTCAAGTGCGGGCCAATCTGGTGGTTCCCTTGTTGAAGCAAGGTCAATTATGGGGATTATTGTGTGTTCATCAATGCAGCAATCCTCGAACTTGGCAGCCTTCGGAAATTGAATTTGTCAGCCAAGTTGCAGAAAATTTAGGGGTTGCTTTACAGCATAACAAACTCTTACATGAAGCTCGATATCAAGCAGAGCAACAAAAGATATTAACTAGTGTTATTGCTCGAATTCGTGAATCTTTAGATTTAGATACCATCTTTCAAACATCTGTTACTGAAATGCGGCAACTACTCAAAGCCGACCGAGTAGGGGTGTTCCGCTTTAATGCACAAAAAGACTGGGAAGGAGAATTTGTTTATGAAGATGTAGCTGTCGGTTGGACTTCAGCAATAGCAGAAAAAGTTTATGATCACTGCTTTGGTGAACATTTTGCACCACTTTATGCCCAAGGTCGAGTAAATGCGATCGCTGATATTTATCAAGGAAATTTTCAAGGCTGTTATATACAAATCCTAGAAACATTTCAAGTGCGTGCTAATATGGTTGCTCCACTTTTGAAAAAAGGCGAACTTTGGGGATTGCTGTGTATTCATCAATGTAACACTCCTCGTCAATGGCAACAGTCCGAAATTGAATTTGCAACTCAAATTGCCGAGCAATTGGGAGTAGCATTAAAACAGGATTCCTATTTCAAACAAGTTCAAATGCAAGCTGTCCAGTTAGCAGAAGCTACCGAACGGGAGAAAGCAATGGAACGACAAGAATTATTGGCTGCTACTATTGATAAAATACGTCAATCTCTCGATATTCAAACTATTTTTAGAACCACTACTCAAGCTGTACGAGAGCTACTTGAAGTCGAGCGAGTTGCAATTTACCGCTTTAACTCAGATTGGAGCGGTAAATTTGTAGCAGATTCCTTTAAAGATGGCTGGAAACCTGTTGTACAAACTCAACCATTGATTCTAGAAACCTTTGAAGATACAGATGATGATAATGAACTTCCACGCAACGAAACTTTCGTTCCTATTCGCCAAGGTGAAAAATTATGGGGTTTGTTAGTTGCTTATCAAAATTCCCAACCGCGTTATTGGAAAGAAGAAGAAATTAATCTACTAGCTCAAGTAGGAGTGCAATTAGGAATTGCAATTCAACAAGCAGAATTGCTCGAACAAACTAAACGTCAAACTTCAGAACTTACTCAAGCCCTGCAAGAATTAAAACAAACTCAAAGCCGATTGATTCAGGGTGAGAAAATGGCAGGTTTAGGACAACTATTGGCTGGAGTCGCTCATGAAATTAATAACCCAATTAGTTTTATTTTTGGCAATCTCATACATTTAAAAGAATATACTCAAGAACTCCTGGATGTCGTGAAAATTTATCGGCAAATTCCAGATGTCCAAAAGAAAATTGACAAGACTGATTTGGATTTTATTATTGAAGATTTACCTAAAACAGTTGACTCCATGCAGGTAGGAGCAGAGCGGATTCATGAGATTGTGCTATCACTGCGAAACTTCTCTCGTACAGATGAGGCGGAATTGAGAGCAGTAGACGTTCATGAAGGTTTAGATAGTACTTTGCTAATTTTAGGGCATCGGCTGAAAAATAGTAGCGATCGCCCTGCTATTGAGGTTATTAAAGAATATAGCACCTTACCTTTACTCGAATGCTATCCGGCACAATTAAATCAGGTGTTTATGAATCTTCTGAGTAACAGCGTTGATGCATTAGAGGAAAAATTTAAATTTATACAGCAAAAGTATTCAGAATCAGCAGAAAGATGCCCAAGAATTCCTTTGACTATCTGGATTAGTACCCAAATTGTTAATAATCAAGTTTTAATTAGAATAGCTGATAATGGTTTGGGGATTCCAGAGGAAGTGCGATCGCACATTTTTGACCCCTTCTTCACCACCAAAGCACCAGGTAAAGGTACAGGCTTAGGATTGTCTATCAGCTATCAAATTGTGGTTGAAAAACATCATGGTGAAATTAAATGTTTATCCAAACCAGGAGAAGGAACGGAGTTTTTAATTAAAATTCCCAACGATAATTAAAAAGAAGAATTCAGAATGGGCTACGCCCCGCTGGCCTAACAGAATTCAAGAATCAAAATCAATCAAGACTTATGCAAAAGATAACAAAAGTAGGGGTAATACGCTGCTGGAAGCCGCTTTGCGTCTACATAAATTGCCGCTAGGCAAGAATAAGGTTTTCGGTCACATGTTGCCTAAGTCCTTGATTCTGAATTCTGACTTCTGGATTATTTTTAAATTTTTGCTATTCCCTCAGTTCTACTCTTCATCTTTCATTGCTAGCAGGACTAACAAACCAAGCAGAAATGCACAAATGCCGGAAAAAAGTTGTAACCCTATCCCCAAATTAGGTTGGGTTGCTGCGCCAGCTAAAACTACAACTGCGCCAATTCCAGTGCCAAAGCTTAACCATTTTAAACGGGAATTACCCGTGATAAATATGATTAGTACTGGAGGAACGATCGCCAATGGTAATATTAGTACAACTTGAAGTAGAAGATTACTAGTATGAATAGCTTGATTCAGACTCCATAAACCACCAACAAGCGTCATCATTACTCCACAAATCAACTTATAGCTGCCAAAAATTCCCCAGATAGTTAGCCCAGAACCTATTCCAACCGGAATTAGCCAATCACGATTTTTCGTCAGCCGTTCGGTTATTGTTTGCACAATGTCAGGAGGTAAAGAAACTACAGGAAATGGAGGGTGGACTTTTTTCCAAGCAAGTTCCACAGCCTTACCAGCGTCTAACAGCAGTACTTCATTAGCCTTACCAGCGTCTAACACCTGTATTCCATTTACAGGGCGTGCTGATTCTTTGATGATATTGATTACCTCATCAGCAGAGTTATGAAAAAAGTTATAAAAGGGTGATTCTTTCAAAACCGCTTTCACAAGGGCTGCAACACCTGAAACATGGGCTGCGGCTTGACTTGTCCCCTGACAGGCAATTGGTGTGAATCCTACCGGGAGATTTAAAACTATTTGCACAATACCTGAGTACAAATCGTTGATAGTGTCTGTACATTTGTTATTACTCGTTGAACCGCCCGGTGCGTAGATATCTACCCAATCACCACCATCGTTAGAATATGATGCTCTGCTACCGTTGCGATCGTAGGCAGCGACTCCGATAACATGCTCATAGCTAGCAGGATAAGGACGATAAGATGAGGTATTTATACTGAGATTCCCTGCTGCTGCTACAATAACAACGCCTTTATTATGGGCATAGTCAACAGCCTTTTTAATCAGGCAACTATTTTGTTTACCTGCAAGACTCAAATTAATCACATCTGCCCCATTATCAACGGCAACTCTAATTGCAGCCGCAATATCTAAAGGATGAGCATTTCCATCATTATCAAGAACCCTCAAAGGCATAAGAGCAGATTCATAAGCTATGCCAGCAACCCCCAATCTGTTGTTAGTGGATTGGGCTATAGTCCCGGAAATGTGAGTTCCATGGCCATCTTGATCTTGAAAATCTTCCTTATTGAAAATCTGCTGATTATCTACAAAATCATAACCAGGTAAAATTTTTGTGAGGTTAAAGTCTGCCTGGGGATTGATGCCAGAATCTAACACAGCTACTTTGACACCTTCACCTCTAGTTATTGCCCAAGCTTTTTCTACATTAATACCAGGCGATGTTTCTTGCAGATTCCACTGTAGAGGATAGTATAAATCATTTGGCGATACTGAGGCTTTTTGATAGATATAATTTGGTTCAATACACTCAGTATATTGCTTGAAATTAATGCTATTTTGGAGTTGATTCAGTAAGTTTAAACCACCTTTAATGAGATAAACATTGTCCTTCCTCAAAAACTTACTTATTTGTGGTTTTTCTTGAGTAGGAAATACTGAAAATAATTGTTGAACCCAACTTTCAATGTCAATGTTAGCAGGCAATTTGCGTTCGTCGAAATCGGCCAATATTTCCTGAAAATATTCCTGATTAATTTCGGGAAACTTTTCCTGAGGGCTAGAAACTAACTGTTGGGCATTACCCAGGATTTGCAAATAAATGACCAAGCAAATACCCAAGATAAATACACCCAGATACCGCATGATTTTTATCAACATATGTTGTTCAGTACCTTCTAAGACTCTATGAAATTTTCAATAATAAAAGCTTCTTGGACTGTCAAGTTATCACAAGTAATTTCGATAATCAATTTGTCACCTATGTTAGCTGTAAAACCAGGTATTTGCAGCGATTTTGAGGAAATATTTGACTTAAATTTGTGGATGGATTCACCTGTATTGGATAGAAAAGCAAGTGTTAAGTTAGCTGGCAAATAAGGTTGTTTATTAGCTGGCTTGACTTGCACTAAAATACCTATTTTTTGCTCTCTATTGGGTGTAATAGTAACCAGTATTACTACTTGATTTTTACCTATGTCAATTTGCTTAGCTCTTTGAAAATTTGATTCTTGAAAACGGGTATTAGCTGCTTGATAAGTATGCTCGTAATTAGTTTGCAGTCTACCTAAAACTTCCTCTACATGTTGCCAAACGATATCAAAAACACCTGAAAGCGATTGACTCAAAATTACTGGAATTGGTTTAGAAATTTCATCAATCAATTCTTCGAGCGATCGCAATTCGCTAAGATGCACAACTCCGGCGACTGCTGTAGGAGAAAAGCCCAACAATTGCACTTTGTCTAAGCGATCGCTAAACTGAACTGCTAGGTAGCCAATCCGGTCTTCAGCTACTTCATCTGGTACAGCAAAGGCTGTTTCTCCAGGTAAAACGGGGCGAGATTCTAATTTTCCTCTACCAGGAATTACCAAATCTGCAACATCCAAGCGACTACGCACAACCGGATGCCAACTGTCACCTTGATTTAAATCTGTTTCGATTTGTAGCCATTGCAAATATCTATGAACTGCATAGACAGCTAGCGTATTCAAATAAACTTGCTTACTTTTCTCAGGTGTGGCTTGTTCTGTTGCAAACTGACCTGCAAAGCGATGTGCTTCCCTAACAATTGGAATTTCAATCATCGGTAGTTCTTTAATATTCATAACTCTTCATTCCCTGAGTATCCTAAGTTTTCCAGAATTTCTTGAAGGAGAGGTTTACATATTCTTGTCCAGTGAGATTTAAGGGTTTGTTCATTTATCCCCAAATCCCTACTGATGCGAGAATATCTCTGTGCTGGATCTTGTAATAGCAATCTTTTACTGAGTACTTGGCAATTACAATCAGGAAATTTACGCGGGTGACAACTCCTCAATTTTTCTTGAGGATCTTGTTGAATATAATCTTCAAATTCTGCAAAAATACGTTGTATTTTCTGGTGTTCTAATCGCTTGACAAAAGCATCAAGACCATTTAATGTAGGAGTTTGATAACCTGTTTCTGATATTTCATCAAGCAAAGTCTTACCATCTTCACTATCACTGTTAAATGGTTGATAAATACTGATTTGTGGATGAGAATTATTAGGTAAATATAAGTCTCTAATTCGCCAGCAAAGATAACCATTAATCCATGTTTTCAAACCTTCTTTAATGGTGAGGTGAGGGGGCGGTTCAAAGTCACAAATGTTTTTAATCACCCATTCCCAGGTTTTATCTAAAGCTTCTAAATACAGCGGATGAGAAGATCGTAGTAATCCTGGTAGCTGTTGCAGTTGTATCAGTAATCGATTAATATTTGCTGGATTTGAATTTTCACAAATATTGGCAATCATTGTTTGCAATTGTTCATCTGTGAGCTTCATCACTCTTTTTTTTAGAACTGGTGTTAATGGCATCCGTTCTAGTTGCAAGGCTGCACAGCCAAGTTTGTAAGCAAATTTGTATGATTCCCCAGCACCCAGACCACAATAAAAAGCTCGTATAAATGTAATTGCCGCTTGATCGGTAACTGCTCCGTTCATACCGATCGCAAAATCGATATGCTTGCTAATGGCCTTGGCTTGAATTTCCGAATGACAAGCGTTTAGGATTACGCATTCCAGAAAATCTTTAAAGATTTTTAAGAAATTTGCTAATGCTTCGGCATCTACTAGTTGGATCTTGCCATTTTTATCTTCTAAAATTAAATTTCCGTCTGCTGTCCCGTGCGAACAAAAATGAACAATTTGCGGTCTGTAACGCAGGATGGCTTGGAAAACATCTTCTAGACGCACTGCGACTTTGCAACACAGGTGAAATCGGTGGCGGTTACTAGAAAGCTGTAGTGCCGCTTCGACTTCACGAATTTCTTCATCTAGGCGTAGTTGTGATGTGCCTATTGGGTTGGCGGCTAGGATGAGTATTGTTTTCACCGGAATGTGGCTGCTGGTCATGCGTGCGATCGCTATCTGTGGAATTAGCCTGATAATAGAGTTGTCGCCCCGTCACTTTTGTCACCTAAAAACATTGCAATCTAAAGGTTTTAGGTTACGAAGAACTTATTTAGCGACCCATCTATTTAGTAATCAGATATAAAGCAGAAATCGATGAAATGCCTCATTATAGAAATAAAAAAAGGCTAGGAAGTATTTATTCCTAGCCTCTGATTTATTGTGCTTTAAGAGCAACTATTTGTGAGTAAAAAGAATTGCCCGTTGACCTTTTACTATCGACAACCCAAACTATCTCGCGTTGACACACCCGTAACCGGATTGACGCCATCGGCTCTTTCACACAATAGCGAAACTTGATAGCGGTCAATTAAAGCATCGCTAAAATCAGCGCCAGTGACATCAGCATCATAAAAACGGCTGCGGGTTAAAGTTGCTTCTGTAAATATGGCATTTTTCAGGTTAGCACCATCCAAAGTCACGCGATCGACTAAAGCGCCGGTCAGATTCGCGCCTTCCAGATTTGCTTTTAATAAAACTCCTTTAGTAAGAATTGCGTTGGTTAAATTGGCTCCTTGAAAATTTGTCCCTCGCATTTCTGCTGATACAAAAGTTACACCTGCCAAATCAGCATGAGAAAAGTCACGATTTTCTAAATTTATACTGTTGTAGTTGATTGTGTTTAGTTGAGCAAAAGCAGGTTTTGGATTAAGTACAATCCACAAAAAGGCTAGTATCAAAATCACAATCAAACCCAAAAAGCGGAATAAAATCTTTTTCATAACTTTAATATTTGTCTTTTGTCATTTGTCCTCTTTTACAAAGTCTGAGCAGAAGAAACCTCCGCTCAGACTTTGCGCTTTGTTAATTAACAATGACCAATGACCAATGACCAATGACCAATGACTATTTCCAATCTTTACCAATGCGAATTGTGAGGTCAGATTCTAAATCACCAATAGCCGCCACCTCAATTTGACCCAAGCCTAAGACTTGTTGCAAATCAGCCCCTACTCGTCGGTTGCCTTTTTGGACAACAATCTGAGTTTGACGTTGGGTATCTGGCCAATCAGGTACTTTGTAAATATTAGTAAAGCCTTTCTGTTTGAGATAAGCAATAACTTTTTCAGTTAGCTGAGGTTGATTGGAAGCATTTTGAATAGCAATTTTGAGGTTAGGAACCTGGCGCATATCTGGTTTTAAACCAGGTACATTTACCCCAACATAATCATTCAACAGGCTTTGTTGTCCGGTCATGTTCAGCCAATAGCTATCAGGGTCTTTGCTAAAGCGGCTGAATGTACCAGGCAAAACGGTCATTTGGAAGTTATCTCGATCTAAGTTCAGACCGAAGTTCACCAACGCCATCATTTCTTCCATCTTCAGGTTGGTGTCAAAGTATTTTCGCATCAGGCGAGTTAATTGAGGCAACCTGGGTAAAAGGGTGGGGCTATTGAGGCGTTGCAGCAAGGCTGCGATGAGTGCTTGTTGACGCTGCACTCTCGGCAAATCTCCCAAACCTGGTTCGCGGAACCGAATAAACTGTTCTGCTTGTTCGCCGTTGAGGGTTTGCCAGCCACTAACCAAATTAATCGACAGCCGACTGCTGGAGTCTTTATATTCCATTGATTGGGGAACAAAGACTTCTACTCCGCCTAATTGATCGACTAACTGGCGTAAACCACTAGTAGAAATGCGGATATAGCGATCGATTGGGGCATTATTTAAAGTACGGCTAACTACCCGTGCAGCCAAGACTGGGCCGCCTTGGGCATTGGCATCAGATACCTTAGTTAAACCCTTTTCTCCCTTTTCTGGGATGGCGATCATTGTATCTCTAGGAATCGAAAGCACCCGTACAGATTTTTCACTAGGGTTGAGCCTTACCATCAGCATAGAGTCGCTTTTACCAGCAAAGCTTTCTGGTGAACCATCAACAGTACCGCTGACTGGTTCAATCCCCATAATGAGGATATTCATCGGCCGTGAAAGCTTGTACTGGGAGAGTTTGCTCCATAACTCGCCCGGTAATGGAATTTTTTGCTCGTCCTTACCAGCAGTTCCTAAATCTTCATCTGTTCGGTCTAAATTGCTCCATAATGGAGTCCACAGCGCTAACGTTGACACCAGTAGCCCAGATAAAATCATGCCGATAACAATCGTCATGAACCACAACAGCCATCGAGGCATGGTTAAGCCCAATCTCTCATAAAGCTGATTAGGAATTGCACCCACAGATTCGACGACGCTACGGTTCGTATTTGCTGGCTGGTTGAGTTCTACCTCCTCCTGGGGGTCTGCCACTGGTGCAGGTGTTGCTTGATTTTCCGGATATTGAAGTTGCTGCGATCGCACTTCTGTTTCAAACTCTGCTAACTGTTGAGATGTGACCTGATTTTCCGACCATTCGACTTGTTTTATCACGATTATCTCCCCACTGAACCACTCCCTAAAAGTATGTTAATGCAAGCTACAAATATTGCCAGTGGAAAAGCTCACTGTAAACTTGTAATGTTCTTCAGTAGACGTGTATGACAACATGAATACTTTATTGTTCCCTGTAATCCTTGCTGGTGGTAAAGGCGAACGTTTTTGGCCTTTAAGTCGGCGAGACCGACCCAAACAATTTTTAAGTCTTGATGGTAGCTCTAGAAGCTTATTACAAGCAACCGCCGATCGGTTGTTAAAACTCGCTGGCGGGTGGGATTCCTTGTGGGTAATCACTTCTAGTCAGATAGCTGAAGGGGTACGACAACAATTACCCGATCTACCATCTCAAAACTTACTAATCGAGTCAGAAGGAAGAGACACCGCCGCAGCCGTTGCTTGGACAAGTTTAGAAATCAAACAGCGCTATGGAGAAGACGCTGTTATTGGCTTTTTCCCTGCTGACCACTGGATTGCCGACCAAGAGGCGTTTGCACACACGTTAAACGCGGCTACGCAATTGGCTACAAGCACAGAAGCCATCGTCACACTGGGGATCAAGCCTACTTTTCCATCAACCGGTTACGGTTACATTGAACAAGGTGAAAAAATAGGTAGCTTTAATGAGTTGCCAGCTTATCACGTCAACCGCTTTACTGAAAAGCCCAACCGTGAAATAGCAGAAACTTTTTTATCTACGGGACGTTTTAGCTGGAATAGTGGCATGTTCGTCTTTCGGGCGGGGGTTGTTCTTAAGGAACTACATACCCATGCTCCAGAAATCATCGAACCTTTAGAACAACACGGACCTGATGTCTATCCCCAGTTACCTAAGAAGAGTATAGACTATGCGCTCATGGAAAAGACAAGTCTAGCATACGTTTTGCCTGTTGACTTTGGTTGGGATGATTTAGGAGATTGGAACGCGATCGAGCGCTTACTGAAAACAGAAGAGACTCCAAATGTGGAACTTGCTACCCATGTAGGGCTGGATACTCAGGGGGCAATTATTTATGCCTCAAATCCAGAAGATGTAGTTGTTACTATTGGTTTAGAGGATGTAGTGATTGTGCGCGATCGCAATGTCACCCTCGTTGTGAAAAAAGAACGTACCCAAGAAATCAAGCAGATCCTGAAAATTCTCCAAAGCGATTCCCGATTTACCGACCTGCTGTAAAAGTTAAAACCCCTGGCAGAGGCTAAAAAGCCTATTTTCTGATTATAACTTGAATGTCGAAAAAGGGAGTATTGGGGATTGGGGATTGGGAATTGGTATTTGAAAACTCTTCCCCAGTCCCCAGTCCCCAGTCCCCAGTCCCTACTCCCCACTCCCCACTCCCCACATCCCAAAATGTTCCTAACCCAAACTGTTCCCCGTCAACGAGAAATTATTGAAGTCTTCCTTCGCAATGGCTGGGACTATATGCGAAGGTTACTGACTGGTGGTAAAGCTGATGAACCCCAGCTACCGACACCTGCGGTTTTAAAAAATATTTTGGTAGATTTAGGCCCTGTCTATGTCAAACTTGGTCAGCTACTCTCCACCCGTCCAGATTTACTGAGCGCCGCCTACATTGATGAACTGTCAACTCTCCAAGATGAGGTACCGCCAGTTCCCTGGTCGGAGATAGAATTAATCATCCGCAAGTCTCTAAAACGCCCACTGGCAGAAACCTTCAGCACAATTAACCCTGTGCCAGTAGCAGCGGGATCGATCGCCCAGACGCATCGAGCTACATTAATAGACGGTCGAGAAGTCGCGCTGAAAGTGCAGCGTCCGGGAATTGATGTGACTGTTGCCCAAGATATTGCTTTAATTCAAGGTATTGCCGATTTAGTGGCGCGTACTGATTTTGGGCAAACCTACGAAATCAAATCCATCGCCGAAGAATTTACCAAAGCTCTGGAAGCTGAGTTAGATTTCACACGGGAAGCAGGTTTTACAGACCAACTACGGCGCAATTTATCCAGTAGTCGCTGGTTTGATGCCAAACAAATAGTAGTTGCGGAAATTTATTGGGATTTAACCACAGAAAAATTACTGGTGATGGAATGGTTGGATGGGGTGCCGTTCCTGTCGGCGGATTTGGACAGCAATGATAATGGTAAAGATCCTGCCGTAGAGCGTAAAGAAATAACTACTTTGTTATTTCGGGCATTTTTTCAGCAACTATATATAGATGGCTTTTTTCATGCCGATCCCCATCCGGGTAACTTGTTTTATCTCAAAGATGGTCGCGTTGCCCTTTTGGACTGTGGGATGGTGGGACGACTCGATCCGCGCACACAGCAGATATTAACAGAAATGTTGTTGGCGATCGTAGATTTAGATGCTCAAAGGTGCGCTCAGTTAACTTTGCAGTTAGCAGATTCGGCTCAGCCAGTAATTCTGTCGCGGTTAGAAAATGATTATGACCGGATGCTGCGAAAGTATTATAATGTCAGCTTGACTGAGATAAATTTCAGTCAAATAATTTACGAAATATTGCAAGTTGCCCGTAACAATAAAATTCGTTTACCGAGCAACATGGGTTTGTATGCCAAAACCTTGGCAAACTTAGAAGGGGTGGCGCGTACTTTCAATCCAGAAGTGAATTTATTGGATGAAATTAAGCCATTAATTACAGACTTGTTTCGTCGGCAGTTATTGGGGGATAATCCAGTGCGATCGCTCCTCAGAACAGCCTTAGATATTAAAAGCTTGTCCCTGCAATCTCCCCGGCAAATTGAACTATTATTAGACCGAGTTACCTCCGAAACCCTACAGTGGAATTTATCGCTGCGAGGCTTAGATGGCGTGCGGCGGACTATGGACGACGCTGCTAACCGATTGTCTTTTAGCATATTGGTGGGTTCACTAATTATGGGAGCAGCAATTATTACCACCAGAACGCAGACAGCGCAGCTATCTTTTTTAAGCAGTATTCTGTTTGCAGCGGCGAGTTTATTGGGTTTGTGGCTAATTATTAGTACATTGCGATCGGGACGTTTACGGTAAAATTTATGCTTTTTGGCTGAATAATTCCCAATTTGGGAACTTATGATTACTAAACGCGAGTTTGATTATTTTGAACTAAAGATGAACACAGATAATTTATAGCGATTTTCATGTGAATGAGGTACACGGTAGGGGCGCACAGCTGTGCGCCCCTACAAAATGTCTGTATTCTACGCAATTGCAAACTACTATATCTGTGTTGATCTGTGTTTAAGCTAATCTGCATTTAAATGCCAAACGATAAATCGCTAATCACTTGACAAAAAAAGTCTTTTTTAATTTTGACTTTTGAAATGGTTCTCTGTAGTTCTAATAAAAAAAATATGTCAATCATCATTGTTGAAAAGCTAAGCAAATCTTATCCTGTAGCGGTAAAAAATTCTGGTATTAAAGGTACAATCAACCACTTTTTTCGCCGTACCTACCGCACAATAA
Organism: Desmonostoc muscorum LEGE 12446; assembly: GCF_015207005.2. Lineage (GTDB taxonomy): Bacteria > Cyanobacteriota > Cyanobacteriia > Cyanobacteriales > Nostocaceae > Nostoc > Nostoc muscorum. The sequence continues at coordinate 4,129,358 of NZ_JADEXS020000001.1, read as the reverse complement.
AAGCAGTTGAGGATGTTTCCTTTGAAATTGCTCCTGGTGAAGTGGTGGGGTTTTTGGGACCGAATGGTGCTGGTAAAACCACCACACTCAAAATGCTCACGGGGCTGATTCATCCTTCGGGCGGTACAGTCAAAGTAGCTGGACAAGTTCCCTTTCGGCGCCAAGAAGCATTTTTGCAAAAAATTACCTTGGTAATGGGACAAAAGCAGCAGCTAATTTGGGACTTACCAGCCCTGGATTCTTTAAAAATTAATGCTGCTGTGTACAATATCTCCGATAAAGAATTCCAGCGGCGGGTGGGAGAATTAACAGAGATGCTTTCCCTAGAGGGCAAACTTACCCAACCAGTGCGGAAGTTGTCTTTGGGTGAACGGATGAAGGCGGAACTATTGGCAGCACTTTTGCACCGTCCCCAGGTATTATTTCTAGATGAACCAACGCTAGGACTAGATGTAAATGCTCAAGCCGCGGTACGCGACTTCTTGCGTGAGTACAATCAACGTTATCAAGCTACAGTACTGTTAACAAGTCATTACATGGCTGACATCACAGCTTTGTGTCAACGGGTGCTGTTGATTCACCAAGGAAGCCTGATGTATGACGGTAGCTTAGATGGACTCTTGGAACGTTTTGCTCCTTACCGCGAAGTCGATATCGAATTAGCCCAACCTCTACCCATAGAAAAACTTATGACCTATGGTGATGTGCAAGTATTAGAAGGACGAACAGTGCGTTTTCTGGTGCCACGAGAGGGGCTCACCCGCACCGTATCTAAGATTTTGGCTGATTTAGAGGTAATTGATTTAACAGTAACTGAACCGCCTGTAGAACAAGTGATTGGGCAAGTTTTTCAGGCGGGGGTTGTGGAGTAGAGACGCGATTAATCGCGTCTGTACAAGAATTCTGAGTTCTGAGTGCTGGGTAATTTTTGTTGCGGGAAGTGAATAAATGAAGCGGATAATTAGAAAAGCCTTAACTTTCCTCTCAGTATACTATGCCTATATGGTTGAGTATCGAGCAGAACTAATTTTATGGGTTTTGGCTGGAACTTTGCCGATTATCCTTATGGGTGTCTGGATACAAGCAGCCCAAGGTGGGCAGTTTGGGCTATCACCTGTAGATTTTGCTCGTTACTTCATCACAGTTTTCATTGTCAGGCAATTTACCGTCGCTTGGGTAATTTGGGACTTTGAAAGAGAGGTAGTAGAAGGCAAACTTTCGCCCAGGTTGCTACAACCACTCGATCCAGTATGGCATCATATTGCAGGGCATATTTCTGAAAGATTTGCCCGCTTAAGCTTCGCTTTTTTATTAGTGGGATTATTTTTTATTCTTTATCCTCAAGCTTTTTGGTTACCAAGCTTAAGTCAATTTTTGCTGTTTGCATTGGCGGTGTCACTAGCTTTTACTTTGCGGTTTATTATTCAGTACACCTTTGCTATGTTCGCCTTTTGGACAGAACGCGCTAGTGCTTTAGAAAATTTCTGGTTGTTGTTTTATCTATTTTTATCTGGTTTGATAGCACCTTTAGAGGTTTTTCCAGAACCTATGCAGAAAATAGTGATGTTTACACCTTTTCCCTATTTGATTGATTTTCCTGTGAGTATTTTGGTAGGGCTACCTGTAAATGTATGGCAAGGATTTTTCTCAATGGTGGGTTGGATATTAATATTTTTGGGTGCCAATCGCTTGCTTTGGCGTGCAGGTTTGAAGCGGTATTCTGGGATGGGAGCTTAAATTTCAGAATTCAAAATTCTGAATTCTGAATCAAGAGTATAGGTGATTGGGATCAGCACATAGAAGCAGCACTAAATTATAGGTCAATACGGTTCAGTTAAGGTTAAAACTCTTTGCCAAATTCAATTTTTTGAACGAACCGCCAAGGACGCCAAGGACGCAAAAAAAAGAAAGAAATGCTTAACTGAACTGTATTGAATTATAGGTATGGTGTCGTGTTTCACCGTTTATTTATCTGCGAGTCGGACTTTGAATTCTGACTCTTCAATTCTGAATTCTGACAGCTTTCAGGTGCAAGACTGATTAATTGCTTGGTGCTAATGTCTGCTGCTTTAGCCATAGAAGAGTAGATGAATACTGTAGTATTTTATGGCTAAAGGGTAAATATTATAAATTACTTGGTATTGTCTTAAATTTATCAACTGTTCCCAAGGAATAATCTTCTAATTTAAAATCAGCAAATGGTTTTTTTTCTAATCTATTCCGTAGAGCTTCATCTATAATTACACCTGTTGATTCTGTTTTTACACCAATGATTATAATACTTCTTTGATATCTAGTTAAGTCCTGATGTGCTTGACAATCAGTTCGTTGAAATTGACCCAGATTTAATAAACGATAACGTTTAATGCTTGGTCGATTAATAAATAATTTTTTTACTAAAACTTGTATTTGTAAGGAACGTTCTAACGCTACACGTTGTTGAAATCGTATATTATTTTTGCAAGAAGTTGTACCTACAGAGATAATCTCATTAGGTTCTTCCATTATATTTTGTATACCTTCTTGTTCTAGGTTCAATTTTAAAAGGTTAAGGCTAATAATTTGATCGTTATGTTTAATTTGAAAATTGCTGCCTACAACCCATTTATATTGTAATGATAAAACAGCTATGTTAAATTTCGCAATTCTCCCCTGACTATCTCTACCTTCTTTATAGGGAAAATAATCAATATTACCTTTTGTTTCTGGAAGTTGTCCGGAATTTGGTATCAAAGTAATTTTTGATGTCTGCGTCGCTAAAGCCACTATACTAAGTAATCCTAATGCCACTAACAGTGCTGCAAAAAGTGGCAGTAGCGGTACTTTTTCTGTTTCTTTATCTGAATTTGAGGAAGTTTGAGTAATTGCTGATGGTAATTCTTCAGCTTTAAAATTATTTAATGAATCGAAATTTGAAGCAGTGGTTACTGTTAGTTGTATTTCTATTTCTTCTAGACGCTGCAAAATTTCTTGGGCATTGGTGGGACGTTTTTCTACATCCGGTGCGATGAGCCAATCAATTAAATTTAATAGTAAGGGTGAGATATCGATCGCATGATCATGCCAGTGCAATAAATTTTGCTGGACATCATACATATCTAAGGGATGGTTTCCCGTCAGCAAAAACACAAAGGTGCGTCCCAAGGCAAAGAAATCTGATTGGGGTACACCTTGACCATTCATTTGTTCTGGGGCACTGTAGCCAGATGACATCAGCGCTGTCATTTGGGGGCTGTCGCTGATTTCGTCTGGGTGGGTTTTGGTGATTTCATTGGCGCTGCCAAAATCAATGATTACTAATTGCCCATCAGGTTTAATCATAATATTAGATGGCTTGATATCTCGATGTAGATATTGTTTGCCATGCACTAAATCCAAAATTTCTGTTAACTGTTTTAACCAAGCGATCGCTTGTTCTTGAGAAATCGGGCAATTGTGCTGCTGGAACCACTCTTCTAAGTTGTACCCGTCGATTTTTTCCATTGCAATGCAATGCAACACTAAACCATTTCGGGTTTGATATTGGAAGTAACTATCTTCCTTGGGAATGCCGGGATGGTTCAGTTTAAGAAGGACAGTTAACTCTTGCTGAAATAGTTCTACTGCTTGGGGATCACTTGATAATTCTTCTTTGAGTACCTTGAGGATTTTGGGGGTATCTTGTTCGTATGCCTCATAAACTTTACTAAAACCTGTTTTGTCACTCAACAGAGACTTCACCCGATAACGCCCTAGCAATTCCAGATGAGAACCACAACTTTGACAAAAACGGTTTTGATGATTATTTGGGTGATTTGGTTTGGGGCAAAGGGGATTGATACAAAGGCTCATGGGTGGGGAGTGGGGAGTGGGGAGTGGGGGCAGGGGGCAGGGGGCAGGGGAGGCAGGGGAGGCAGGGGGAGATGAGGGAGTGTGGGGAGATTATAAAAAAGCTTCCCACCCCTTCCACCCTTCCCACATTCCCAATGCCTAATGCCCGATGCCCGATACTCCATGCCCTTAAACATCGCTCATCTTAATTCTTCTGTTCCCGTGGGATAATCCCGTGTAATAATCATGAGATTTTTATCAAAACAGAATTCAGGAGTCAGGAGCCAGAATTCAGAATTGAATTCTGTGTGACTGGCGGTAGCGAGTATTCGAGCGTCGCGTCTTGATTCTGACCGGAGGCGGAGCGTCTCCGGCTCCGCTCCTGAATTCTGACTTCTGAATTCTTCTTCAACTGTGTTCTGCCAAGAATGCTGCTACGGTTTGGTTAAATGGCTCTGGTTGTGTCAAAAATGGCCAATGATTGCCAGGAACTTGGCATATGCGTAAGTTTTTCAGATAGGTTTTGTAGGGTTGGATTTGCCAATTTTGGCGGTTGAGTCCTTGCTCTGGCTGGATGAAGAGGGCGGGGGTGTCAAGGGGAATTGTAAAACCGGGCACTTGCATTACTGCTTCAAAAATTCCGTCACGGGCGGGAATAGTAAATTTGCTCCCCCAGCTACCATCGGGTTTTTGTTCAATTCCTGCTTGGAAGACTTGCTGCTGTAGAGGACTCCATCCTTGATATTGCTTTAATTGCCGTGCTTGTTGTTCGGCTTGTTCTTGGCTGGTAAAGGGACCCATGCTTTTGAGAAAAGGCAAGAAGCGATACAGCATGGGAAAAGTTAGTCTGAAAAAGCTGGGCATTTTCCAGATGAAAATTGGATCGATCAAAATCATACTTCGTAAACGCTTTGGGTTTTGTCTTGCCCAAATGGCGGCTAATTTGCCTGTCCAGGAGTGACTGACAATATGGGCAAAAGTCCATCCGAGATGATCCATGAGTGCTTCCAGGTCTGCGATCGCACTTTCAAAGCTATAATCTTTCTCTGGCTTACTACTTTCGCCATGTCCACGCATATCTGGCGCAACTATGTGGTAATCTGCCGCCAAGTAATCTCCCAAATTAGACCACACCAAAGCATGGTCGCCTAAACCATGTAATAACAGTAAAGGTTCTTGACCTTGATTCCACTCTAAATAAGAAAGTTGGATATCAGGTTTTGATAAAGTTTGACGTACAGCTATCATTGCACATCCACCTGTGGAGAGATATCTTTGCGTTTATATGGTACTGCGAAAGGGGAGTTGGGAGTGGGGGAGATGAGGGGGATGAGGGGGATGAGGGAGAGTTAAAACTAAAAGTTTCAAGTTCAAAGGTGCAACTTCCAGGTTCAAAGGTGCAACTTCCAGGTTCAAAGGTGCAATTTCCAGGCTCAAAGGTGCAACTTCCAAGCTCAAAAGTGCAACTTTCGAGTTCAAAGCCTCAACGTTCAAGCTCAAAGGTGCAACTTTCGAGTTCAAAGCCTCAAAGTTCATGCTCAGAGGTTCAACGTCGAGCTTCAAAGCCTCAAAGTTCATGCTCAGAGGTTCAACGTCGAGCTTCAAAGCCTCAAAGTTCATGCTCAGAGGTTCAACGTCGAGCTTCAAAGCCTCAAGGTTCATACTCAGAGGTTCAACGTCGAGCTTCAAAACCTCAAACTCCCATCCCCCTCATCCCCCTTATCCCCCTCATCTCCCTCATCCCCCCCACTCCCCACTCCCCAATTCAGTTACCAAATACCACTTTGTGAGTCTGAGGATTGTACCAATTGACACGAAATAATGACACTAATGAATGCCAAGATCAAGAATAAGAATGCCTCAAGGATATTAAAAGTACTATGCCAGAATTACACCAATCAATTGCTCAGCATTATCACGAACGGACTAAATACAACCCTGAGACTCTGGCCTCGAAAAATCACAGGTTAGACTGGGCGAAGCAGCCAGTGCCTTTCAAAGAATACAAAATTGGCTCTACTTACGATCTCAAACCCTATATTCAAGAAAAACCAGAGGCATTTGCTAATAATCCAGATGCTCAATGGTGGCAAAGACTCTCGCGGCTGCTGTTTCGCAGCTATGGACTAACGGCGAAAATGCCTTCTATGGGAAGTGCGGTGTATTTACGTGCTGCTCCCAGTGCGGGCGGGTTGTACCCTGCGGAGGTGTATTTAGTTTCTCGTGGCACTTCGTTATTACCACCAGGTCTGTATAATTACCAGTGTCGGACTCATTCCCTGATGCATTATTGGGAAAGCGATGTTTGGCAAACTCTACAATCAGCTTGTTTCTGGCATCCTTCCCTAGAAAATACCCAATTGGCAATTATTGTGACGGCGGTTTTCTACCGTTCTGCTTGGCGCTATGAAGATCGGGCTTATCGTCGGATTTTTCTGGATTCGGGTCACCTTTTGGGTAATATCGAGTTAGCTGCTGGGATTGCTGACTATCGCCCCCATTTAATCGGCGGTTTTGTGGATGAATCGATAAATGATTTGCTTTATATCGATCCACAACAGGAAGGTGCGATCGCTATTCTACCTCTGGCAGATTTATTAGATATCAATCAAAATCTCCCATTGGGATGTACTGCCCTACCTTCCGCCACTGAAACCAGTTATCCGCAAATTCCCGATGGCGAACTGCTGACATATTTCCACAAACACACCCAGATTCAAACGGGTGTAACTGGCAAGCTGAATCTACCAGCTATCAAACAAGAAAAATCTTTGGAGGATAAATACAATTTTCCTTTCTGTTTGAAAATTCCCACCAACACTACACCTATATATTGGGGAGAAAAGCTCTCAGAACTGGAAATCACTATGCACAAGCGACGTTCTACCCGCGCTTACAATGGTGATGATTTAACTTTCGATGAACTGAAAAGTTTACTCGATTTCACCTATCAACCACAAAATTACATTGACCAAAGTTTAGATATTTCTCCAGACTACTTTGACCCGAATTTAATCGAAACGTTTATTGCTGTTTGCGGTGTCAAAGGACTGGAAGCTGGTTGTTATTATTACGCGCCCAAAGCCCAAGAATTACGCCAAATTCGGTTTAAAAATTTCCGCCGAGAGTTACATTTTCTCTGCTTGGGGCAAGAATTAGGACGGGATGCGGCAGCGGTGCTGTTCCATACAGCGGATCTTAAGGCTGCGATCGCTCAGTATGGCGATCGCGTTTACCGTTATTTACATATGGATGCCGGTCATTTAGGACAACGCCTGAATTTAGCTGCTATGCACCTAAATATAGGTGTTAGTGGCATCGGTGGGTTTTTTGATGACCAAGTAAATGAAGTTTTGGGTATTCCTGCTGATGAAGCTGTTTTATATATCACTACATTCGGACGCCCAAGATAGAACGAACCGCTCCAAGGCAGAGGCGCAGAGATATCAGAAAATCTCTGCGTCTGGTGTGGTTTGATTTGGTTGCTAAATCTCTAGCGGCAAATATTTTTGTATATAGTTTTACTTTTATTTTTTACACAGTTAATATCCTGATAATACCCACTACCATTTGTAATATAACAAACTATGTAGTACGTACAAAGTACTGATGAAGATTGTTTGTTTTTTTATAAAACTTATTTAATTAATTGCAAATGCTTATTTAAAATCAAGTAAAATCAATATTTCAAGAATACTTTGAGAGCTAAATTATGAATTTATCAAAACACTGAACAATTAAAAAATATATCTAAGCTAATTCAAGGCAAAAAATAACTATTTAATAAAAGTCATAATTCTGTCTGGATTCAAGACGGATTTTTTAGAATCCAAGTATATCAAAATTAAATATACAAAAGGTTTTTATCACACAACAACTGATGTTATTTCCTGACAATGAAAACCAACGCCTAGAAGTACTTAATCAGTATCAAATTTTAGATACACCTCCCGAAAAAGTTTTTGATGGACTAGCTCAACTAGCTGCTAATTTTTGTGAAACACCAATTGCTTTAATTACCCTAGTCGATGCAGAACGGGAGTGGTTCAAGTCAAAAATCGGAGTAACTACATCGGAAGTTCCTCGAAACATTTCTTTTGGTGGTTACACTATTTTGCAAAATCAAATATTAATTATCCCAGACATTTTGCAGGATGAACGGTTTGCCACAAATACTTTTGTAACATCAAATAATTGTTTCCGGTTCTATGCAGGAGTTCCCCTAATTACCTCTAATGGCTTTGCATTAGGTACTCTTTGTGTAATTGATTTTGCTGTGCGAAATTTAAATATCAAGGAACAACAAGCTTTACAACAGTTGGCTCGACAAATAATCAGCTATTTAGACTTACATCTGCAAAAAATTATTGATGATAGCCAAAAAAGTTTTAATCTCCTTTTTTCTAAAAATCCTAACCCTATGTGGGTGTTTGATGAAAAAAATCTGCAATTTTTAGATGTGAATAAAGCTGCTATTGTTCACTATGGCTATTCACGAGAAGAATTTTTACAAATGCGAATAACTGATATTCACCCTCCAGAAGATGTGCCTAAAACGCTGGAAAATTTAGCCGAAAAACATTATAATTTCCATTTTTGTGGACAATGGCAACATTGTCGAAAAGACGGGCAGATAATAGATGTGGAAATTGTTTCACATGCAATAGATTATAATAACCACAAAGCTCAGTTGGTTAATATAAAAGATGTTACGGAACACAAAATTTTAGAAAGAAATCTTGAGGAAAGCGAAGCTAGATTTAGAGCTATTTTAGAAGTGATTCCTATTCCATTAATGATTTCGCGTGTGTCTGACGGGTTAATTTTATATGTAAATCAAGAGTTAACTAAAACATTTAAATTTTCGGCGCTAGATTTAGTTAATCATAAAAAGATATTAGATTTTTACCAAGATTCAGTAGATTTATCAGCATTGCTAGAAGCTCTCGAACAAGATGGATATATTCGTAATTATGAACTTCATCTAAAAAGATCCGATGGTACATCTTTTTGGGCGATCGCTTCACTGCAATATTTAAATTTTAACAATGAAGCAGCAATATTGACATTATTTTATGACATTACCAATCGCAAAAATATCGAAACAAAACTCCAAGAACAAAACGAATTTTTGCAGTTAATTTTTGAAAACATACCTTTAATGATTGCACTGATTAATACTAGTGGCAAACTCCAGTGGGTGAACCAAGAATGGGAAACTGTTTTAGGCTGGAAATTTGAAGATTTTGAAAATTCTGATGTTCTAGAAGTCTTATATCCTAATCCTGAATATCGTCAGTATGTAATTAATTTTATTCAGTCTGCACAACGCAATTGGGGTGACTTTAGAGTTCAGTTACGGGATGGTCATTTACTAGATACATCTTGGACTAATGTTAAACTTGCCAATGGTCAAATTATCGGTATTGGACAAGATATCACAGAACGTAAGCAAACTGAACTTGCGATTATTGCTCAAGCTGAGCGAGAACAATTGATGCGGACTGTTGCTCAAAGGATTCGTCAATCTTTGAATCTGCAAGATATTCTCAATGCAACAGTTCAAGAAGTGCGAGATTTGCTGAAGGTTGAACGAGTGGTAGTTTATCAGTTTGACCGAGAGATGATTGGCACAATTATGGCAGAATCAGTAGAGCCTGGATGGACAGTTTCTTTAGGCGTAGAAATTCATGATACTTGTTTTCAAGCAGGCGCAGGAGTGGAGTATTATCAAGGACGTAAGCGAGCGATCGCTAATATTTATCACGCTGGACTAAATGCTTGCCATATTCGCTTATTGGAACGGTTTGATGTCAAAGCAAATTTAGTCGTACCCATTTTACTAGAAGTAAGCTCTCAAAACCCTGGTTCTCACCTCTGGGGTTTACTAATCGCTCATCAATGTTCCCGCTTTCGGGAGTGGGAAGAAAATCAATTAGATTTGCTCGATCAAGTTACAGTTCAATTGGCGATCGCCATTCAACAATCTAGCATCTTTGAGCAAGCTCAAACTGAACTTGTTCAAAGACAAAAAATTGAAGTCAAGCTCAGAAGCGCCTTGGCTGAAAAAGAAGTTCTCTTAAAAGAAGTTCATCATCGAGTTAAAAATAATTTGCAGATTGTCTCCAGCCTATTACAACTCCAGTCTCACACACTCACAGATCCAGAAGTCATTAAAGTTCTCAGAGAAAGTCAGAACCGCATCGAGTCAATATCTCTAATTCACAAAAATTTATATACTTCCGCTAACATTGGGCAAATAGATGTTGGTGATTATATCCATAATTTGGCAGCCAGCCTGTTAATTTCCTATCAAATATTTCCTGGGAGAATTTCTCTAGAAACTGATATAGATTCAGTTAGTTTGAATGTTGACCAAGCTATTGCTTGTGGACTGGTGATCAACGAATTAATTTCCAATTCCCTCAAGCACGCTTTCCCTAACCAACAAGCAGGCATAATTCGTATTGCTTTACGAAATCTTGATAATAGTATCGAGATGACTATCCAAGACAATGGTATTGGTTTACCAGATAATTTAGACTGGAGAAATACTGCTTCTTTGGGTCTCTCTTTAGTGTATGACTTAGTTACAGAACAACTTGAAGGTGACATTACTTTAGAACGCAATCATGGAACAGTATTCAAAATCCAATTCACACAGTTAACTTTGGATTAGTAAATATCAAATGGCTCAAGCTAGGATTTTAGTCGTTGAAGATGAAGTGATTGTGGCTAGAACTATTGCCAACCAACTTAGCCAACTAGGGTACATTGTCACAGGTACAGCTTCCTCAGGAAAAGTTGCCATTGCTAAAGCATCGGAAACTCAACCAGAACTAGTACTAATGGATATTATTCTTAAAGGAGAGATGGACGGTATTGCTACTGCTGCTCATATTCGTGAGCAGCTAGATGTTCCTGTGATTTTTCTCACTGCATATGGTGATGAAAATACCTTAGAACGAGCAAAAATTACCCAACCTTTCGGATATATTGTTAAACCATTTACCACAAAAGATTTAAGAATAGCTATTGAAATCGGTTTATTAAAACACCAGTTAGAACGCGAACTACGGGAGAATCGAGACCAGTTAGCAACTCTTTTAAACTCCATGAGTGATGCTGTGATTGCCACCAATGAAAAAGGAATGGTGACATTCATGAATCCCGCAGCTGAGGCGATAACTGGATGGCCACAAGAAGATGCTTTAGGCAATGAAGTCTCAAACATTTTTCATATTGTTGATGAAGTTACAGAAGCTACCTTAGAAAACCCAGTCACAAAAGTGTTACGGGAGCAACAAGTTGTTTATTTAGGGGAATTTACATCTCTGATTACTAGAGACGGAAAAAGAGTTCCCATTGGCGATAGTGCTTCACCACTGAGACGGGGATCTGACCAGATAAATGGTGTAGTAGTTGTTTTTTGGGATATTAGCGAAAGGCGTCAGACGCAATTGCTAGAGCAAGCATTACAAAAGGAGCAAGAACTTAACCGTCTCAAGTCTTTATTTATTTCGACTGTATCTCATGAATTCCGTAATCCTCTAACAGTTATTCAAACGGCAGTAGAACTCATAGAAATTCAAGGAGCGCATTTGACAGATGTTAAAAGACGCACCTATTTAAACCGCATTCAAGCAGCTGTGCAATCCATGAACCAACTCATGGAAGAGGTGCTATTTATGGGTCATGCGGAGGCAGGAAAATTGGTATGCAATCCTGCTCCAATTAATTTAGAACAATTCTGTAAAGAACTAATTGAAGAATTTTCTAGTGTTATAAATAGTCTAAGTCAAATTATTTTTACTTGTCATAGTGAGAATACGAACGCTGTGATGGATGAACGGCTCTTACATTACATGTTCGGAAATCTCCTGTCAAACGCAGTTAAATATTCTCCCAGAGGTGGCAATATTCAATTTGATCTAATATGTGACCCTAGCGATAAAGTAGCAATTTTTTATATTCAAGACCAAGGAATTGGTATTCCTGAAGCAGACCAAGCCAGACTTTTTGAATCATTCTACCGAGCCTCAAATGTCCAATCAATTCAGGGTACTGGATTGGGGTTAGTCATTGTTAAAAGGTGCGTTGATGCCCACAGGGGTGAAATCAGCGTTACAAGTAAAGTTGGCATTGGTACTACATTTACAGTAATTTTGCCTTTAAATCCTGAATCATTATTGAATGAAGCCAATGATTGATAGGTCAACAAGAAGGCAGTAGGGAGTAGGGAGTAGGGAGTGGGGAAGACAGCATTGAACGGGGCTTGAGACCTTGGTCCTTTGCAATCGTCTTAAAAGACGGGGCTTGTAGAGCGCTGGTTGGGGTCGCTATTTTTTTCCCTACTCCCGACTCCCTACTCCCGACTCCCGCCCCAACGGGGCTTGGTCATTCGTTTGTCAAAGGACTTAACAAATAGACCTCTTGCAAAAGTCCCTAACACCCCACCCCCAACCCCTCCCCGCAAGCGCGGAGGGGAGCGTTTGCGTCAGCAAATGCGGGGTGGGGTTCTTTATTTTTGATTTATGCAAGAGGTCTAATGTGCTGCGCTCCCTAGAAGTGGAAGGATTTTTGATATGGGTTGGGCATGATAAATAGACATAGCACACAACCCCAAGAAAATTCTGATGATAAATGCGATCGCCACTAGATTTCGCCGCGTTATGGCTGGGAGGAAAAGCCGGATTGCCTATTTTCAAGGACATAAAGGCAAAAATCAAACCAGCCGTTCCTTAGTACTCTATACCTGCATAGGATTAGTAGGTACAATTCTGGCATTGTTGTTAATGGCATCCCCAGGATTTACCCAAAAGCCACAACCCCAACAACCGTTATTAGTAGCTACACGAGTCATACCACCCTTTGTGCTACCAGAGAAAGGTCAGCTATCGGGATTTAGTATCGACCTTTGGCGCAGCATCGCTAACGAAATCGGTGTAGAGTCTAAATTTATTCAATATTCCACAGTGTCGGAACTGCTTGCTGGCATTCAGGACAACAAAGCCAACTTAGGAATTGCAGCTATCTCCATTACAGCCGAACGCCAGCAGAATTTTGACTTCTCATTACCGATTTTTGCTGGGGGGCTGCAAATTCTGGTCAGAAATGCAGAGAACAACAACACTGGCTTTCCAAATATTTTGCAATTATTTTTTTCTGCTAGCCTCTTCCAAGTCATAGGCATTGCCCTAGTACTAATTGTCATAGCAGCCCACATTATTTGGTTATCTGAGCGCCATCATAAAGAAGGGATGGTTCCTGAATCATACTTTCCTGGTATTTTCAAAGCCTGTTGGTGGGCAGCTGCCACATTAGCAACCCAAGCTGATGAAATGCCCAAGGGAGTATTAGGACGCTTAGTAGGTATTGTTTGGATGTTCATCGGAGTGCTTTTCGCTGCCTACTTTACAGCCACCGCCACCACCTCATTAACAGTGCAGCAACTCCAAGGCGATATCAAGAGTATCGACGATTTACCAGGCAAGATAGTAGCTACAACTGCGGGTAGCACAGCAGCTGCATACCTGCGAGAACATCATATTTCAGTTCTAGAAGTCCCTAAAATTGAGCAAGCTTACAATGCTCTGCAAACAAAAAAAGCTGATGCCGTGGTGTTTGATGCACCTGTACTCCTCTTCTATGCTGCCAATGAAGGCAAAGGCAAAGTACAGGTTGTTGGCACTATCTTGCGTGAAGAAAGTTACGGTATCGTTCTACCGAATAACAGTCCCTATCGCAAACCAATTAACAAAGCCTTACTGAATCTCAAAGAAAATGGCACTTATCAATCGTTATATGATAAGTGGTTTGATGCTAAAGAATCTTGAGGAAGGGAGTGGGGAATGGGGAGTGGGGGAGATGAGGGCAGGGGGAGATGAGGGGGATGGGAGTTTGAGGTTTTGAAGCTCGACGTTGAACCTCTAAGTATGAACGTTGAGGCTTTGAAGCTCGACGTTGAACCTCTGAGCATGAACGTTGAGGCTTTGAAGCTCGACGTTGAACCTTTGAGCATGAACGTTGAGGCTTTGAACTCGAAAGTTGCACCTTTGAGCATGAACATTGAGGCTTTGAACTCGAAAGTTGCGCCTTTGAGCCTGGAAGTTGCACCTTTGAGCCTGAAGCTTTAAGTTCTAAGCCTGCCCCATGCCCAATCCCCATACTTCGGCTTCGCTCAGTACAAGTGCCCAATGCCCAATGCCCCATGCCCCACTCCCCATTCCCTACTCCCCACTCCCTTCTTGAGCAATTAGAGCTTTTGCTTGCTGCCAAAGAGTTTCTAACTCATCCAAACTGTAATCACTAAGGGGACGGTCAACAACTGCCTCCATTTTTTGTAACCGCTGGACAAATCGCTGATTTGTACCTTGCAAACCAGCACTGGGGTCAAGGTTATGCCAACGTGCAAGTTGAATCACCGCAAATAGTAAATCCCCTAATTCTGATTGTTGCCGTGCGGGTGTTTCGTCAGCTAAAGCCTGTTCAAATTCCGCCAACTCTTCATGAAATTTATCCCAGACGCCCTCAATGTTTTCCCATTCAAACCCCACAGCCGCAGCCTTTTCGGAAATCTTCATCGCCGCAGTTAACGGGGGAAGAGTACGTCCATAACGACTGAGTTTCGCACTAAGTTTTTGAGTTTCTGGGGATGACTCGCCTTTTTCCGCAGCTTTGATTTGTTCCCAATTTTGCCGCACCTCATCCACACTTTGCACCGACACATCACCAAACACATGGGGATGACGGCGAATCAACTTTTGGGAAATGCCTTGAGCGATTTCTTTGAGAGAAAATTGTCCAGATTCACTGGCGATTTGGGCTTGCAATACTACTTGTAATAATAAATCGCCTAACTCTTCGGCGATCGCACTTTTATCCCCACTTTTAATCGCATCCACCACTTCATAAGCTTCTTCGATTACATAGGGTGTCAGCGTTTCGGGAGTTTGTGCCAAATCCCAGGGACAACCACCATCAGGCGATCGCAATTTTGCTACTACCTCTATTAACTCCTGTAACGCCGCCAAAGTATCAACTTTGTCATTTGTCATTTGTGATTTGTCCTTTGTCAAGAGTTAGGAGTTTTCCCCTTGTCGCCTCTAGCCCTTTGTCTGCCAGTCCCTCTGCTTCCGGTAGAGCGAGGACGACCGCGAGTTGCAACTTTACGCTTCTTTATTTTGCCACTAGGAAGCAACCCACGAATTCCCTGTTTTTGAAAGCGCTTGTATGCCGAACCGCTCCAATCGCTGAGAGAATGACTCATAGCACCGAATTCCAAACCCAAGAACAGGGCGACATATTCAGTATCGTATTGCAGGAGCGATCGCCCAATACTTCCACCCAAATCCTGCCAGGTAAAATTAAAATTCCACAGCTTTTGGGCAATTACCAAAACAAAAATTGCCAAGATAGCTAGCAAGCACCCCAGATAGATTATCCGCAGCGTCGTACCAATAATCGGCCCGTGGGATAAAAAAGAACGATGCCGCAAACTTTTTTGATAAGGTAGCCAAATCCAACGCAAGAAACCCCAGCGTTGAAATTGCACAGAATAAATATCTAAATCCGGGCCAAACATCAGCCCACCGAAGAGAAACCCGCCTGCAACCAACAAAGTCGCATTGCTACTGCGAGTCTGCCACAAAGTTACACCCGCCACGAACGGCAGAGCATATAGAGTAATGCGATCGTGCGTGCGACCAGAGGGCATTCTGAGTCCTAAGTGCTGAATACTGAGAGATTATAAGCCAATACTGTTGGGTTAAGCATTTCTTCTTTGTCTGTGTGTCCTTGGCACCTGCGCGTCTACGTTCAAAAAATATTTTTCCAAAAACACTAGCGCAATAGAAAATCTTTTGCTATATTATATAATCGTGAGACAAAACGGGCGGTTAGCTCAGTTGGTAGAGCGCCTGCCTTACAAGCAGGATGTCATCAGTTCGAGTCTGGTACTGCCCATAGACCAAAAAAAAACGAAAAGCCGTCGATTTGTGACTTTACCCATAACTTTGCCGCAACGGCAAGCTTATGCTTCCAATAAAGGGTGGCAAGGTTATGGTTCCAGTCATATAAGCTGTTCTAGTTTTACATATAACAGCTTACAAACCAAACTCACGTCGTGCATCATTAAAAGCAGCGCGGACTTGTTTATATCTAAAACACCCCGGATTTGGCATTAATTCACAAACACGACCTTCTGTGGGATACACACCCTGAGCATTAAGGCTAAGGACAATCTCTCTAACTTCGCTGCAAAGTTTTTCTATGCTTTTGAGACGGCAAGCTTTATTGTAATTACGACATTTAGCAGAAATAGCACTACACAAATCTGGAAAGTGTCTAGAAATAGTTCTGTTGTGATGACCTAAACGCTTTCCAACTTCTTCCATTGTTGGTGGTGGTTCTTCATTACCTGTAAGTATTGCTAATAAAGCATCTTTTACTTGATATTGGTCGAAAGATTTTGGAGATACCCTTGGTGTGCGAGAAAGTTGGAGGTGCTTCTGCGAGATTTTTGTAAAAGATTTAGTAATTAGATTTTTTGGAGTAAGAAATTCTACCAACGATATCTCTAATTCGTAACAAATTTTCAGAAGTGTATTTAGCTCTGGCAAGGTTTTAGTAGACTGCCACATCCACAAACTATTTTTTGGTACTCCAATAAGACGAGAAAATGCAGCTGCATTATTTTCCGCAACTTTATCAATAACTATATTTAATGATTTTGTAATATTTTCTTTTGATGGGGCAGATTCAAAGCATTGAGCAGCTAAAATTAGCTCTCCTACAACATTGGCAGTCCAATACTGCCACTCCAACTGTAATTTTATTGATCCTTCACCATCTGTAAATGTCTTAAGGCATTGATTTGCGCCTAACCACTCTCCACACTTTGAACAGTAACCAGGTCTTGAGCGCCAGTTTAACAAAGGTGATTCATGATTACAGTGAGGGCAAAGTTCAACCAAGGGTTTTTGATGCTGCGGGCAAATTGTAATTAGGTTAATTGTCCAAAGCAATTGCTCATAGACTACCAGCCCATTTTGATGCCGCTCTTGATAACAAATTGGACACCAAGCTTTTCTGGTACGAAATAAATTGCGTGGAGTCAAAATGTTAGACCAAAACAGCATGGTTAAAAAACGCAAGTCATCTCTAAGCGTCAATTTTTGTAAAACTTGAACTAAATCTGCTGCCATCTCTCCCATGCCATTTAACGCTTGACTACGGTTGAATATTTCACGAAAACCTCGATTAGCTCCATTTTGGAAATATATTTTATTGACAAGCGGAGCAATTTCTCTAGTTATCAAGACTCCTGGAAGAACTCCATGCAACTCTGCTATCCGTGCGATATAGCCTGTTAAACTCTCTATGTAAGGAGTCCCAAGACCTACAGGTTGAGGTTGATAGAGGCGACTACGTTGTGGAATTAATGGCTTTTTTAAATTCCAAGATTCGTATGTTTCTAATACACTAGCTAACATCTTGCTGCACTCCGATGGGATCTCTTTTAGCTTTGCGTTTGCCAACCTTTCCTGGCGAACGAGTAGTTTTTGGAGTTTCTTCGGGTAGCACAATTGGTTTTGCGCCAAGTCCTAATGCAGAGCGTAAGTTTTGTATATCTGTTTCCGTTTCAGATAATTGTCGTTCGCCCTCTTGAATTTCCTTGAACATTCTCTGACACTGGGCAACCGACCAAGCACGTTTTTGTAAGTCTTTGAGAGTGACTGTTGTTGCTTCTCGATCTAGAGCATCTTTGAGAGCGCGTGTTAACCAATTTTTTAGTATGCCAACACATCCTAAAGTACGTTCGTAAAAATATTCCCAATGACTAACTAAATCTGGATGCTCTGCAAGTGGCATCTGCTGTTGAAAAGTCAACAATACACTTTTGAAAGCTTGTACATCCTCTGGATTATCAGCACAATAACGACGGAAATGAATATCGACACTACGACGTGATAATTGACCGCTCAAATTACGGAATGTCAGTAATTCGTAAGTTCCTAATAGACAATGCAAGATACCTGTCATATTTGCCACAGATTTGAGGCAGTCTAATTGATCTTGTAGCTTGTATCCGCTTGCCATCTTGCCAAAATGTTGTGCTTCATCTACAAAAAATACGTCTGGATGACGATGGATGAGGGCATTTTCTAAAGCTCTGCGTAGAGCAGGTGCAACTACTTTCGACTCAACATTAATTTTTCCAAAATTATCGCGAGAGATACCACGCACACCATAATCAAACTTGTGATCGATTAAGGGTTCCTCTAAGGCGATTAAAGCGCGTGTGTAGTAATCTTTCCAGTTGAAGTTTCTCGATTCTGGAGCTACAGCTTCAACACCAACAACAGGAACACGACTGCGATCGCTTTCCAGTTTAGGTAATGCTAGTTCTGTTAATTTCTGCTCAACGCGGAGTCGCAAAGTTGTTTTACCGATACCGCTAGGGCCATAAATAAAGATAAATGATGCCCCTGCGGGTTCAGCAATTGTTCGCATGAGAATTTCATAGACTTCTTTAAGTCGAGGATGCGCTACGGTGTAATTTTCAAAGTAAGCAAGCCTTTCTGTAACAGACCGTGTGAGGAGTTCAAGAGGAAATCCAGTAGATTTTGTCATAATTAAAACTCCTCATACACTACAAGTGTTTCTGGGACGATCGCTTCATCTTCATCCGCTTGAAAATCGGTATTGGCAAAAGTAACTTGAATAAGTTTTGGTTCTTCGTTACGGCTTGTTGTCGCTTTTCCACCCTCGATTACCCTAAAGACTTCCTTAACTTCTGCATCATAGGAACGCTGTTCTAATAGAGCTTCTTGAGCTTCTACCGATGCTAAAAATTCTGCTAAATTCTTAGCTGAAACTTTAGATTGTTGTGCATGATTTGAAGAGCGTTTGCGTAATTCGATACTAGCTAACTTCAATTCTTTTTCTGAACGACCTTGGAGTTCTGCATAATATTGAGAGATACACTGTACCCACTGTCCTCGAACAAAGGCGTAAGCGATACCAATATTAAACGGGTCGTATCTTATCTGCACAGAGGTATTTTCAATTTGGGGGTCGCGGAAACTATTAGACCAGTAGTAGATTGAGTTAATTTTTACACCACGTCCAACTTGAACTTTTGCTTTCCCCTCTGAGGTCGTAGGTAGGGTAAGAATCTGAAAGTTTTCATCGTAAGGAATCATGCGGTGAACCCGACTGCCACCAATCGCGATACCCGCAGCAAACGCATCCCTCGGACTCTGGAAAAGTGCCGGATGTTCGTCTGTATCGTAAACTTTGTAAGCCCAAGCACAAAGGTATTCATAAAGTAAACCAAGTGTCCATACAGCTTGATTTTTAGGGTTAACTGACTTGGTGACTTGGCGGACGTTACGAGTTATTTGTGTATTACCAAGTAAGTTATGGACAAATTGAGTATTGGAAGTTCCAAATAGGCGTTCGCAAACCGAACCAAAACGAGCTTTGGCTGGGGGTCTTTGCTTTTTTGTACATTCAAAAGTAGCTAGTAGTGTTTCAAAATAAACGCTGTGAAACTCTGCACCGTTATCTACTACTACAATTTGGGGAAGCCTGCCGTGACGCTTGACACAAATTCTTAGCACCATTAAGCAAGAACGATATGAGGGTGAGTCAAACGTTAGGTAAACTGCCAGCAATCGCCGTGAATAAGCATCTACGAGAAATGTTGCCCAAGGTCTGCCAAGATTGCGACCTGTATCAGAGCAAACTAGCTCTACATCTAACTCAGTATGATCTATATGCCCAATTTCAAAAGGGCGATCGCCGTGTCTTGGGGTAGTTATAGCAAGCTCCCAATAGAAGGATTCATGCTGATAAGCGGCACGACGACCTTGGCGTTTTTTAGTCTGTTCGTAACCAGTCCGGCGTTGTACTTCTTTGGTAAATGCTTTATAGCTGGGAGCAATTACACCAGATTCTTCGCAAGCTCGAACTAAAGCCGCGTGAACCTCCCACATTCTTTTTTGTTTAAGAGTTTCATAGTCTTCTAAAATAAACTTCTCCATAATTGCTAAGGTGTCTTCGGGCAGCTTGCGCTGACGATTACCTTTGACACTGCGATGGGACAAAAGCCCAATGTAGCCGCAACCGTATTTTTGAATTGCAGTTAGATATTTAGCTTTCCAGTCACGAATGGTACGGGCTGGTATTGTTTCGTTTTCTGGAGGATGGCCGTTTAAGTAAGGTTCGATAATTTTGTAGCGTTCAAGGGCTTCTGCTTGGTCTTCAGGACTAGCTTGACGAAATCGCTGCCAAGATTCTGTGCTAATAGCTGTTTTTTCTGGTGTTTGGAGACTGGTGATTTTTCCTTGGCGAACTAGATTCTCAAATACAGCTTTTTTGAGTTCAATTAACTGATTATTTTCTGCGCCAAGTATAACCTCTGTTTCTCCAACATGAATGATATTTAAACCTTTGCCGTCCCAACTAACAGTCGTTCCAGTAACAATATTGACTACAGGAGAGATAGCCGGAAGATTTACACTTGGCTGCTCAACCATTAATCTGTAAGCACTAGCAGTTTGTTCGTCACGGAAGATTAGACATCTTTCTGGTTCAGCTAATGGTGTAGCATTTAAATCAATATAGATTTGCTGTTGAATAATTAAGGTGTAGATATCGTCAGATTTAGCTCCTGTTGAATGATTGAGTAATTCTGCTAAAGTGATTCCTGGTTGAGATGACACAACTGCAAGTAATGATTGAGCAATCGCTTCTTCCACTACTAGAGATTCTGAGCGATAATAATCCTCTAAAAATTGCAGATTACGTTGCAGAACCCAATTGATTTCGCGATCTGAGCGAATGCAGTAATAAAGCCCAAACTGGTTAGCATAGTCTTCTCCTGGCGGGCAATGCCATTGATTATCTTCTTCAGAGTAAAAGTAACGATTGGGGTTTTTCTCTGCTAGTTTTTTCAAATCCTGCTCAGTTTTACATTCTTCCCAACCAGCCGAATTGGTTCGGATGACAAATAAATCTGGGGTGTGTAAAACGCCTAATCTACGTCCATTACTTGCTTGATAGTCAAGTTTAATTTGTGGTGGTTGATCGTAGAATTCTAGAACATCTTCATCGTGTTCTAACTGATAGATAATTGGCAGTTCAACCCGATGAGACTCAAATTGAATCGTCACTCCCATCTTGCGGCTAGGGTAGCGTCCCGAAACATTCTTGCTACCGCCACCAACGCGACGGGATGGCTCAGATGAGCGAACTTTCTCAATAATTTTTTGCCCTGCCTCGGATATTTGAAGGCGAGCAACCCATTGTTCAAATTGCTCTTTCATATACTCCTTAGTAAGCGCAAAGCGCCTTATTTTATGAATCTATCAAAATAAGACCATAAAGTTAGGAACTTGCTTGCCTGATGCTATACTAATTAACTTTATAACACTTATATTGTGCAAAAGTCCACTGATAGTAGATAGATTTAATGGTGATACTGGTTCAGTATTGTTTTGTGACGCAAAAACACCCCAGTATTGAGTACCGCTTTGGCAAAGCCATTAGGCGGCGAAGGCGAGAGTTAGATTTATCCCAAGAAGAACTGGCTGAAAAGTCAGGACTTCATCGCAACTACATCTCAGGAATCGAAACCGGAGAGCGTAACCCTTCGTTAAAAAATATTGTTAAGTTAGCGGCAGCTTTGGAGATATCTGTCTCTGATCTCTTTGTTAATTACGGTATCGAGGTTAAGAGTGAATCGGAAACTAATCCCTAAAATTTAGGTGTTAAAACTAAAGTACCAGCGTTTAGGTTAATCCCAGAGGGATGACTATTTACTCAGAACATTGGAGCCTAAAACCTCTAGAAATCCCGCAACGGAGTCGGTTATTCTCTCTTGAACCTATGAAAGTCCCGTCATACCGACGCGGTGCATTATTGTCGTATCCGCAGCATCGAGAGATAGGGAAATTTTGGTTTGGGTAGCAACCATGTTCAGGTTTCCTCTTCTTCTTTGGTGCGAGTCGCTGGGACAAATATTCCACACATCATTTTTCGTTTCCCACTAATTCCCTGTTCTTGCAAGGTTAAGGAATCTTCTGGGTTGAGTTCGCTAATTTTTACGCCAAATCCTCTAACTTTAAACTGTTTTCCTTTTTGATTGATGGTTAATTGTCTTTTTTGAGGTGTTCCATCTTGTCGGGTCAGAAGTTCAATTTTTCCTTGTATTCCTTTATTATCCAGTTTCCGTTGCACAGCTTCAATAAAGTTAATAGGTTCTTGAAAGCCTGTAATTATCACTAATCTGGAATAGACACTTTTTGAAGAAATTAACGGTTTGTATTCGGGAATATCTAGTTGATAAGAATTTTGACCTATGTGAAAAGCTTGACCCGCTAAATAAGGATAAATTAAAGGAATCTGTTGATGATGAATCCGAATTTTTAGACGGGATTGAGCAGTGAGTTCAAGCAAATTGTTCCTTGTCGGTATTCCTGCGATCGGATGAATCCCAATATTGTTTAGTTCATGTAGTGGGGGACAAATACGGGATAAGGCAGCGTAGGTAAGATAACCGTTGTCAAGAGGAATCGGTGCGCCTCTCAGCTTAAACGTTAAATCTACATATTCCTCGCTTTGAATTAATATGGCTGCCATAGATGGAAATTTTGAGATGTCAGAGTTTGTTTAATACATCAACATCCTCTTGTGCAAAATTATCCTCATTGTCATCGCCGACTACTTTGGTTAGAGTGGCAATCCAGTTTAGGCTATTGTTCGCAATATTCTCACTGGTTAGGAGGATCTTCTAATACTCCAGTAGTTACTCAAAACAGATGGATAGCCAAAAGTTTCTATCCCATACCAGTATGAACAGCTTCTGCTTCATTATAAAAAAATTCGGTGCTTTTCTGCTTTCTATGCTTGATTGGACTCAGGGCAAGCTTATCCTTCCAATTTAGACTAGCGGCAAACTTATGGTTCCAAACTGTCAATTTCATCCAAAATTAGCTGACGCAAGAATGAGGGTTATAGTGTTGTTGACGGCAAAGTTATGGTTCCAGTAGCGGCAAAGTTATGGGTAAAGTCACACGATTGGCGGCTTTTTTAATGGAACCATAATCTTGCTGCTGCGATTTCCGGTAATATTATTACCGGAAATTACCTGAAATTACCCGCAATCACAGCGCAAAATTAGCACAGCCAAATGGACAATCGAGGTAGTAAACGAGAGACTTAAAGCAGGCAAGATTGGGGTGAAGGTGGAAGCGAGGGGCGATCGCTTGTCATTGAGCTACACGATTAAGCATTGTTTAGTAGTTTTGCGTTACAGATACTTCAGTAACACAAAACTGAATCATCCAAAAGCCTGAGATGAAACTCATCGTATATTTACTTATACACTTAAGCATAGTAACTATAAAAGTTTAAATCTATGAAATTTTTGTTTAGGGCTAAAGCCACAACTTTCACAACCATAAAAATATCAGCAGCAATAGTAGTCGGGATGATTCTAAGCAGCATATCTGTAGAAAAGGCATATGCCGCCGACTTCAAATTTATCAAGATTGCTGATACCAATGATTTTGGTGATTTTTCTGTATCTGCCTCTTATCCTCCTGCAATTAATGATAAGGGAACAGTAGCTTTCAAGGTTTCTAACTTCTCTGTCTCTGGGTCTGAAGTTCCTTTCAGTGGCGGTATTTTCACTGGCTCTGGAGGAGCGCTCACTACCATTGCTCCGATTGGAAGCTTTTACTTCGTAAATTTTCCTAGTATCAATAACAGTGATACAGTTGCTTTCTATGCTCGTACAAGTTCTAGCGGAGGCGACGAAATTCTTACCAGCTCAGGAGGAACACTTACTCTCATTGCCGATACTACGACTTTTAGTAACCTTGGTTTTCCTACTATCAATGATGAGAATACAGTAGCCTTTAGAGGTGAGCGATTCCCAGAATTCGATGGAATCTTAACTAGCTCTGGAGGAGCGCTTACTACTATCATTGATAACACTGGCTCCTTTATTTCCTCTGGAGTTCCCGCTATTAACAACAGTGGCACAGTTGCTTTCACGGCTGGTCCAGACAAAGTAGGGGGCGAAGGTATTTTTACTGTCAGTGACGGAACTTTGAATACTATTGTTGACTCTAGCGGTCCTTTTCAAAGATTCAGAAACCCTGGTATTAACGACACTGGAACGGTGATCCTCTCTGCTTCTTTAGATGCTGGAGGTGAAGGTATCTTTACTGTTAGTGACGGAATTTTGACTCCGATTGTTACCTCTAGGGGTCTTTTTGAAAGCTTTCTAGATCAGCCTGCCATCAACAACGAAGGAGCGGTAGCTTTTGTTGCAACATTGGATGCAGGGGGTTTTGGCATTTTTACTGGTGCAGACCCTGTTGCTGATAAGGTGATTGCTATAGGGGATAGTCTTTTTGGTTCAAAGATAACAGGTCTCAACTTCACCTTTGAAGGGTTTAATAACCGTGGTGAGATCGCCTTTGCCGCAAGCTTTGAAGATAGCACTGGGGGGTACTTTGTCGCTGTTCCTGTTGCTAGTGTCCCAGAACCCACCAATCTTCTTGGTCTAGGAACAGCTATGAGCTTGGGTGTTTTATTCCAAGGAAAGCTATCTAAGAAACCGAAAAACAAAGGTATCTAAACAGCCATCATGCGTTCTGCTGTATGCAGAACGCATGAAAATTTTTTCCTTAAATCGTATAGAAAAAGTCTGACTTTTTTTTGATACTATGATAACTCTGACTCGTTAAAAACCGATTGACGTATGAGCAAAGGTACCTTATTCGATAAAGTTTGGGACTTACACACTGTTGGTACACTTCCCTCAGGACTTACACAACTATTTATTGGGCTTCACCTAGTTCACGAAGTCACTAGTCCCCAGGCCTTTGCTATGTTACGCGAGCGGGGTTTAAAAGTACTCTTTCCTGAGCGTACCGTTGCCACGGTAGACCACATTGTGCCCACAGAAAATCAAGCACGTCCTTTTGTCGATTCCTTGGCAGAGGAGATGATTCAGGCGCTTGAGCAGAATTGTCAAGAAAATAACATAACTTTTTACAATATTGGTTCTGGTAGTCAGGGCATAGTTCATGTCATCGCTCCCGAACTTGGACTGACCCAGCCGGGAATGACGATCGCTTGTGGAGATAGCCACACATCCAGTCATGGTGCATTTGGAGCGATCGCATTTGGGATCGGTACTAGCCAAGTCCGGGATGTTCTGGCTTCCCAAACCCTCGCCCTCTCGAAACTGAAAGTCCGCAAAATTGAAGTTAACGGCACTCTCAACCCTGGGGTTTACGCCAAAGATGTGATTTTACATATCATCCGCACCCTTGGTGTGAAAGGTGGCGTGGGCTATGCCTACGAATTTGCAGGTACCACCTTTGAACAAATGAACATGGAAGAGAGGATGACAGTTTGCAATATGGCGATCGAAGGCGGTGCCAGATGCGGCTACGTCAATCCGGATCGAGTCACCTACGATTACCTGCAAGGCAGAGATTTTGCACCCATTGGTGCAGATTGGGACAAAGCAGTAACTTGGTGGGAATCCATCAAAAGTGATACTGATGCTGAATACGACGCTGTAGTAGTCTTTGACGCTGCCCAAATTCCTCCCACCGTTACCTGGGGAATTACTCCCGGTCAAGGTATCGGTGTTAACCAGTTTGTTCCCCAGCCAGAAGAACTCCTCGAAGAAGACCGCTTTGTTGCCGAAGAAGCTTACCGCTACATGGATTTATACCCCGGTCAACCCATCAAAGGCACCAAAATCGATGTCTGCTTCATTGGCAGTTGCACCAACGGCAGAATTAGTGATTTGCGGGAAGCTGCCAAAATCGCCAAGGGTCGCCATGTTGCTGAGGGAATTAAAGCCTTTGTCGTTCCTGGTTCCGAACGGGTGAAGCAAGAAGCCGAAGCTGAAGGACTAGACAAAATCTTCACCGAAGCTGGATTTGAATGGCGTGAACCTGGGTGTTCCATGTGTCTGGCGATGAATCCTGACAAATTACAAGGAAGACAAATCAGCGCCTCCTCTTCTAACCGCAACTTTAAAGGAAGACAAGGTTCCTCCTCAGGTCGCACATTATTAATGAGTCCGGCAATGGTGGCTACTGCTGCCATTAAAGGCGAAGTCTCTGACGTGCGTGAGTTGTTGTAATTTTGGGCATGGGGCATTGGGAGAGACGCGATGAATCGCGTCTGTACAAGAGTTAAGTCCCCCAGTCCCCAATCCCCAGTCCCCAATCCCCAGTCCCCAGTCCCCAATCCCCAATTCCAAATATGGTAAGCGAAGTTAAAACAGTTTCCGGGCGCGGTATACCTTTAGTGGGCAATGATATAGATACCGATCGCATTATTCCCGCCCGTTATTTAAAAGCCGTTACCTTTGATGGCTTAGGCGAAGGTGCGTTTATCGATGACCGCAAAGCATTAAATGGCGAACATCCCTTTGACCAACCCCAGTACCAAGGGGCGAAGATTTTAATCGTTAATAGGAATTTTGGCTGTGGTTCATCACGAGAACATGCACCGCAAGCGATCGCTAAATGGGGAATTCAAGCACTAATTGGTGAAAGTTTTGCCGAAATCTTTTTCGGTAACTGCGTGGCAATGGGGATACCTTGTGTGACAGCCGATGCTGCTAATGTCAAACAATTGCAAGAGTTAGTAGCTGCCAATCCCGAAGCAAATGTCACAGTGAATTTGGAAACTTTGCAAGTGCAAATTGGCGATTTCACTACCCCAGTTTTCATCGGTGAAGGTACAAGAAGCACCTTTATTTCTGGGACTTGGGATGCTTGCGGTCAGTTAGTAGCTAATGCAGATCAAGTTCGGGCTACGGCTGCAAAATTACCTTACGTTGGTTGGGGTAATTTAGCTGCGAGTTAATACTCTGTCGCTCAGAGTAATTTTCTTGATTTGGATGAATGTTATTCCGGCCAATGGCAAAGCAAATGGATTGGATACTCGATGCAGATATAGCAATTTTTAATGAGGTGTTGGAGCGATCGCTGTGGTAGATTTTTAACAGTACTGTCAGCTCGCTCCATCTCCTCAATATCCAGACTATGAAAATCAATCGATTGCTGGAACTTAAGCAAAAACTGACGGATGAAGCAGATTTGTCCGATATCTGGCTATTTTATATGGATAATTTTGCGGATCATCCGAAATTTACTCAACTAGGTGAGCCTGCGTATAATGAATATCTAAATACTGTCCTCCACAAAACTTGTGAGCAAATGTTTGGCAGGGCAATAAAGATTACTGACTTTTTCCTGATTTACATTGCAAAGTATGGTTTTTTTCATGGACCTTTCCAAGTTAAAGGACGTATTGGGGGTATGATTTATTTCGAGGATATAAAAATTGGGTTAGTTGCAGTGTCAGCGGATTATCCCCCTACCGATGCGGTTAAGTATTCACGTTTTTCTGAGATAATTCAACTGTCGGGACCTAATCCCAATGAACGCAATTGAGAGAAGCACAACGGATAGGTGTTTCCAAGAAGTGCGATCGTATAGGGAGTAGGGAATGGGGAGTGGGGAGTAGGAAAGAAGCCTTATCTGAGTGTACTGATTTTTTTCAGAAATCAAATATGAGTCCTATAGTAGATATTGGTGTTGGGTTAGCGTTTGAATAAACGGATTTAAGTCCCCCACTTCAAGCATTGCTGAATTCTGTATTCTGAATTCTGAGTTCTGATTTAATCTTCAGTTTTTTCTAGGCAACTGCCGTTAAAATCAAAGTCTTGACATTCTTTACTTTCCAACAATTGCCTGACTGTACTACCAGGTTGACAACTCATCAAAGTTCCTCCCAAAGCAAATAGTGTCATCGCAGTTGCTATTCCCACTAAAGTAGCTCGTTTTAGAGGTTTAATTGTCCTGATTAAATTTTCTATCCCAGTACCATTACCAACAACCTCAATTGGCTTTAGTGCTTCCAAAGCAATAGTCGCATTAGCGTAGCGGCGTTTGCGATTGCGTTCCAACATTTTCATTAACCACGACTCAAAACGTGGGCTGATTTGAGGAACCAATTTCTGGAAATTAAAGCGATAATTATCATCAATTAACTTACCAATATCAACAGAACGGGTATTATTAAGTAAGCAAATCAACGTTGCTCCTAAACTATATAAGTCTGATGCTTCTGTCAGAGGATGACCAAAATGTTCCTCTGGTGGCATGAAGCCTGGGGTTCCGGTTACGAAGCTGCTAAGAGATATTTTTGCATCTTGTATCCTAGCCAAACCAAAATCCACTAAGTAAGCATTTAGTTGCTCATCAATCAAAATATTCTCTGGTTTGATATCCCGATGAATAATTGGCGGAATTTGCTTTTGGAGATAAACCAAAATTTCTAAGATTGACAGAGCAATTTGCTTAATTTGTTCGGGATGAAAGCCGCGTTTTGAACTTAAGGATGGGGCATTTTTATATTCCTGCACCAGATAAAAAACCCCTGGCATTTCAAACGAATCTATATAGCTAGGGATGCGCGAATGATTCAGTTGTTGCAAGATTTCAATTTCGCGTTCATAGGCTTTCACACCTGACCAGTCAGTACTTGCACTAGCGAAACAAAACTCTTTAATCACTACTTGTTGATTAGAGCTGAGGACATTAGCTAGGTAAGTAACGCGTCCCCCTTCTCTGTTGCGTCCTAGTTCGCTGATGACTTGATAACCTTGTTTGGAAAAATCTGGATGGTGACTCAAGGGAATTACCCCTTTATGTCCATTACGCACATGAAGC
Organism: Desmonostoc muscorum LEGE 12446; assembly: GCF_015207005.2. Taxonomy (GTDB): domain Bacteria; phylum Cyanobacteriota; class Cyanobacteriia; order Cyanobacteriales; family Nostocaceae; genus Nostoc; species Nostoc muscorum. Next base: position 4,100,763 of record NZ_JADEXS020000001.1, on the reverse strand, counting down.
TCCATTATACCCCACCACATGAGTTTGATTTTGTCAAGGTGTAATTCAAAATTAAGAGCGACTCACCCAGATTGTTAACCGCATTTTTACCCTACTCGCCCCAAAGCGCATAAACACAAACTGATGCCCTTATCTTGATGATGCCAGGTACTTCAACTTTGGGAAAGTTGCCAAGGTACTGGCTTGTTGATGCGCGAAATTGTTAAATTTGCCCTAACCACTGGGCAATTTGGGCGTTAACAATGTCTGGAACTTCATCGTGGGGACAATGACCGGCATTGGGAATGGGCACTATTTTGATGTTTTTGCCCTTCTCACGTGCCTTTTCGTAAATCTTTGCCCCAGTAATTGGTGTCCAGGGATCATCGGCACCCCAAATTACCAATAGAGGACGTTCTACTTTGGGCAATAGTTCCTCTGGACTTGGGCCAGGGGGGGCGGTGAGAATGGAGGCGAAAACTTGTTGCGCTCCTGGATCGCAAGAAGGAGTATAAAGTAAATCGACTAATTCATCGGTGACGGCTTGGCGATCGCGGTAAACTTGGTAAAGAGTACGACGAATTTGGGCTTTTTGGCGGATACGATTGTAAACAAATTTGCCTGTAATTGGCGATCGCACAACCCGATTAAAAGCTGCCATCACAATGCGTAGCGGCGGATTCAATTCGTGGGGACGATGACTCAAACCACCCGCAGAGTTAATTAAAACACCGCCAGCAGCAATTTCTGGATGTTCTACCAATACTATCAAGCTCAAAAGTGCGCCGATGGAGTTGCCAATAAATACAGCGGGTTCCTGGATGTGTGCTGTGCAAAAATCTTTCAGCAATTCCACCCAAACTTCCACACTGTAATCAATGGCTGCTTTATCGGAACCACCAAAACCCAAAAGATCCAAAGCAAAAACTTGGTAGCCGGCATTTGCTAAAACTGGGATATTTTTCCGCCAGTGTCCAATGGAAGCACCAAAACCATGAACTAGTACCAGAGGGCGTCCTGTACCCATGACGGTATACTGAATTTTATGGCCCTGCCAAGTCCAAAAGAATTTTTTAATGGTGGTAGTTGTTGTTAGCTGCTGTGTAGTTTCAGTCATTATGAAGATTTATAAAGTACTCTTCAATATAGTAATGTTCTCTGGCATCAGATCTTGCACCTCAGCGAATTTTAGATTTTAGATTTTAAATTTTGGATTGTAAATTCAAAAATAACTCTCTGGAACTCTGATTTTTCTGTGCCTTCTGCCTTGAGAAGTTCTGATGGTGGGAAACCTCCGGTCAGACTTTTTGCTGCGTCCTGTGCGCTTCTATTTAGGGCTTGCTAAACCAAGTCAATTCTTGCAAATAAAAGCGGATTCCTAGATGAATAATTTTAGATGTTAGTTTCATCTATTACCAGGGATTAATAAGTTAGGGATACCAAATACCCCTTTAACCTTTTAGACGAATGGTAGTGTGAGATGAAATACACAAATCAAAGTAACTTTGTTCATTTGAGCAAATTTGTTCTTGCTGCAACCTCTGCGGCAATGTTTTCGCCAATAGTTTCTGCTTACGCAGCTTCAGGGTTTTCTACCATCGTCGCCCAAAAACCTGATAATTCTACTGAGCAACAAATTTTAGCCGATAATGAAGTAGAAACAAGGAGTAGTACTACTACTATCCAACGGCAAACTGTAACCACAGAAAGCCGCACTCAAGTAAATACTAGTAGTGTTTCAGTCAAAGGACAAAAAACAGGTTTTAGTCTGGCAATTTGGGAACCATCTGGTAATTTGTCAGAAGTAATTGCCCGCGTTTCTGTTAAAAGTAAACATAACAAGAACTATTTAAAAGAGCGGTTTTTGGGTGATTACAAGTACAAGATTAAGCAAAAAGCAAAATTTGTTAAAGGGTTAAAAGCTAGCGATCGCATTGTTGTCCGATTATACGATCTGCAAAACCGCTTTATTGGTTACAGCGAATTTGAATGTTTATCGGCAAACACCGCAGTTAACCTGATTTTGTCGGCTAAACCAACAGAATATCAAGTCATTCGCACTGTTTATGGTATTGATGCTGACCAAGACGGTGGTATTGATGCAAGTACCACCACTTACGACTACTTCACCCAAGTCAGCAACCAAAAGGTTAATTTTCTCAGCGGTTCTCAAACCTTCCAAGCTAGTCAGTTCCAAGTAGAAAGTCTGTCAAAAGTTCCAGCAACTAGTGTTTACCCTGTATCTTTTACCCAAGGTGAATTCGCTTTAGTGCGCCAGTCCTCCTTTAGCGTCTTTAGTTCTGATTTGGCAGAGGTTTTGCAAGCTACTCCTGGTAGTTTGGTGCAGGTCACTGAAGTCAGCGATAACTCTAGCTATGATATTAGCCAACTGCTAATGAATTATCGCCAAGTTGGAGTATCTCGCACTCTCCAAGTTGGATTTTCTGATGTTTCCACAGACTACTGGGCTAAAGATTTTATTGGCGAATTAGCAGCAATGGAAATTCTTGAAGGTTTCCCTGATGGAACTTTCCGCCCCGATGCACCAGTAACTCGTGCCCAATTTGCAGCAATGCTGCGGAAAGCGTTCACAAAGGGCAAAATTCGCCAAGCGATCGCTTTTAAGGATGTCTCAACTCGATATTGGGGTTACAATGCCATCAGGGATGTTTACCAAATGGGCTTTTTAAACGCCGTTATTGGTAAAGATTTCAACCCCAATCAAAGCCTTTCTCGCCTCGACATTCTGGTAGCCTTAGCACGGGGATTAAATTATCAAGCCAGCGGTTCCACGGATACGATTTTATCTGTTTACAGCGATGCAACTAATATTCGTCGTGAACATCGCAGTCTGATTGCTGCTCTCACACAACGCGGTATAGTTGTCAACTATCCCAACGTGAATTTGCTGAATGTTGAACGGGTCGCAACTAGGTCTGAGGTGTCTGCTTTGCTATATCAAGCACTGTATAGTACTGGACAGGTAGCAAATATATCTTCACAGTACGTTGTTGGACAACAACAGCAGCAAGTTGCAGTTGAAGAAGGTGCTGAAACTCCAACGCAACGGGAGGGAGTGCGTCGCCATTGCAACCAAGGTATTGGTAATGGTGCTGAGGGCTGTGACCCTGGTAATTCTCGTCCCCACGGTGGTAGTAACGACGAAGGTGGACGTACTCCGGGTAACAGGTAATACATTTAATTAACTTGTAGAGACGCGATTAATCGCGTCTTTAACTGTAAAAATAATTTGTTGACCATAAGAAATTTCCAGCGTATGACCATCTGGGTCTCGAAGATAAGCCCAGTAACCAACTGGAGGACCCCAGTCATTTGGCCCAGCCAGCAGTACGCCCTCTGTGCGTGCCTCATTGCACAGGCGATCGACTTCCTCCTGATTCTGATAAGCTACTCCAAGATGGGAGTGTGGTAACAGTACGCCTTCTACTTGAGTTGATTGAATGAGGACAATCACAAAAGGTCTGGTAAGATCGCTAATCCAAGCAACATCTGATTGAATCGTGCGATCGCTACGACGATGTACAACCGTCATTTGGGCATATTTTGTATAAAATGCGATACTTGCATCGACATCACTAACTGCAAGTGCAATATGAGTGAAACCAAGATCGGACATGATAATAACTCCTTGTATAGACTTGGAGCAAGTTGTTAAAAGATATAGCTCAATATAGCGGTTTGCAATTGCATGGAGTAAAGACAATTCGTAGGGGCGCACAGCTGTGCGCCCCTACTGTGTAACTCATTCAAATGAAAATCGCTATATATGTAACCGTATCACTGAGCAACACCAGTCAGACAAATTATTGCTAATAGTTTAAATTTATAAATACCTTGGTAAACTTTTCAAAACCAGGAAACCATATCAGTTTCAGTCTAAGAACGGGACATTGAAGAAGAATACAGAATTCAGAATTCAGAATTCAGAATCAATCAGTCGGGGATTCAGACCCGCGACTGTCTTGTTGACCGCCAAATCGTAGATTTGGTGGGGGTGCAAAAACGCCGATTATTCAGACGCTCCTGCGTCGCTAACGCTGCGCTATCCGCCAGTCGCACAGAATTTATTCTGAATTCTGACTCCTGACTCCTGAATTCTGTTTGATAAAGTATTACAGTTGGTCTTTCTTTGTCAAATCGCCTTGAATACCACCAATTGTGCGAATTCTACTTTCGCGGGGCTGGCCTGTTTTCCAACCAGAAGATTTTCCAGGAGTTTTGGGAGGTTGGGTAGGTGTACCAATCACTGCTAAAATTGCAGGTATGTAAAATCTACATAATTGAACTAAATTCTGAATAATATTAAAAGTATTTAATTATGAAACAATTTACTGATAAAGTTGTTCTGATTACAGGAGGTAATTCTGGTATTGGCAAAGCTACAGCATTAGCTTTTGCTGAGTTAGGGGCAAAAGTAGTGATTGCTGGCAGGAAAATTAAAGAAGGTGAAGAGACTGTTAATTTAATTGAAAAAGCTGGTAGTCAAAGTATTTTTATCCCAACAGATATTACTCAAGAAACAGAAGTTAAAAATTTAATTAGCCAAACAATTAAAACTTTTGGTCGTTTAGATTATGCTTTTAATAATGCTGGAACTCCTGGAATTCTCAAAGTCAATATAGATGATTCTGAAGAGAATTGGAATCAAGTTATTAATACTAATTTAAAAGGAGTTTGGCTATGCATGAAACATCAAATTCCGGAAATGCTTAAAAATGGTGGTGGTGCTATTGTAAATAATGCTTCTATTAGAGGATTAATTGCTGCTAATTTAACTAATGAGCAAGAAAATAAACCACAACATAATATTCATTTCTATTGTACTAGCAAACACGCCGTTTTAGGACTTACGAAATCTTTAGCTGCACAATACGCTAAGGATGGTATTAGAATTAATGCTGTTTGCCCAGGAACTATTGTAACTCCTATGGTCATGTCAGCTTTAAGTGAGGAAACAATAAAATCTTATGGCAATCAATATCCCATAAAACGATTAGGTACACCGGAAGAAATTGCTCAAGCAGTATTATGGTTATGTTCAGATTCAGCTAGTTTTATGATTGGGCATTCACTAGTTTTAGATGGTGGTTTAACTATTCAACATTAGTTTTACAGCAGATTGCAGGTAAATCTAACTTTTCACAGCATCTGGAAAACCTCTCCCCTACAAGGGCTACCGTGTAGACACAAGTTATCGAATATCACTACCAGTCCTCGAATTACCCCACCCTAACCCTCCCCCTATGTATTGGGGAGGGAACGAGATTCTCTTATTTCCCCCAATACATCGGGGGGATTAAGGGGGGTAATTCGACTTGTGTGTACACCGTAGCCTACAAGGGAGAAGCTTTGAATTTTCCCCCTTCCCTACTAGGGAAGGGGGCTAGGGGGTTAGGTTTCGCGTTGGTTTTTCCATATGACGTGAAAAGTGAGGGAGGTAAATGAGGTAAAAATATGCGGTTTGAAGTGATTTTTTGGGAGTGCCTACAAGAAAGCTGACACCATTGATAATAAAGATAGGCGTTATCTTTACAAAATTTTATGTTTTTAACTTGGTTCGACAGCAATAGTTGGCTGCTGGAAATCGGCGGGAAACGGATACTAATCGACCCTTGGCTAGTTGGTTCGTTAATTTTCAGTAATTTGGAGTGGTTATTTAAGGGGTGGCGATCGCAAGAGCGCCCAATACCTGAGAACATTGATTTAATTCTGCTATCTCAGGGTTTAGAAGACCATGCTCACCCACCAACACTCAAGCAGCTAGACCATAATATCAAGGTTGTAGCTTCTCCCAATGCAGCTAAGGTAGTACAGCAATTAGGTTACACCCAGGTGACCACTCTCGCTCACGGTGAGACTTTTACTTTAGATAATCAAATTGAAATCGAGGCTTTTCCTGGTTCGCCCATTGGCCCCACTCTCGTGGAAAATAGTTATCTCATCAGAGAATTGAAAAGTAGTTTAACTTTATACTACGAACCTCACGGATATCATTCTCCAGAAGTTAAGCAAGCTGCACCCATCGATGTAGCGATTACACCGTTTATTGACATGACATTACCTTTGCTAGGGCCGATTATTAAAGGAAAAAATAGTGCTTTAGAGGTAGTAAAATCGTTACAGCCTCAAGTAATATTACCCACAGCGGCTGGTGGTGATGTGATATTTGAGGGATTGCTCATGAAATTGATTCAGACTAAAGGAAGTGCTGCGGAATTTCGTTCGCTATTAGAGAAAAACAATCTTTCGACGCGGGTGATTGAACCAACACCAGGCGATCGCTTTCAACTACCATTAGAAAAGCGAGCGTTAGCAATCTAACTTCAAAAGCAAATAATGGTTGCCACATTCCACCATGTGACAACCATTATTTGTTCCATAGCTTAATTTTCTTGGCTATTGTTTTGCACATAAACTTCTCTGATGGGAAAGGGAATACTAATCCCTGCTTCCTGATAGCGTTTGTGCAATTTTTTAATAAATATATGTTTACCAATGCGCTGGTCAAAAAATTCACTGACTCGCATATATAGCGTGAAATCTATACTAAAATCCCCAAAAGTGTGAAACCTGATATATGGTTCATTTCCAATTAACTTGGGTGCAATTTCTTGCATAACTTCTTTAGCAACTTCCACAGTCACTTTTTCAACTTGTTCCAAGTCACTATCATAACTGACACCGACATTCATCGTTAAAGTTATTTCCTTGGCGGGTAAATGATAGTTAGTGAAAATTGCCGATGCTAATTTAGAATTTGGTACAATTACTACGTTATTGGAAACTTCTTTAATTGTCGTATTGCGCCATGTGATGTCCGTAACATAGCCTTCCTGTCCAGCATCTAATTTCACATAGTCTCCGGTTCTAACTTGCTTAGAAATAATTAAGTAAAAACCAGAAAATAAATTTGCTAGGGTGTCTTGAAGCGCCAAACCAACTGCTAGACCACCAATACCTAAAGTCGTGACGATTGGCGTAATTTCAACACCGACAGTTTGTAATAAGATTAATGTTCCCAAAAGTAAAACAGTAGCCTTAGCAAGATTAGAAACGAGTGAAGTGGGAACTCCTTCTGCCCTTTGAATAAATAAATTAACAAAACCAGCAGTCAGTCTGGCCAAAACTAAAGTCACTGAATACAAAAATGCGATGGTGAGAATTTTTTGCAGCACAGTGACAATATCTGGTCTCAGGGGAGAACTGAGAACCGCCCAAAAAAAACCGCCAATCATAAACCAAATAAAGGTCATGCGATGCAGGGAGTGAAATATAATATTTCCTCCGGCAATCCGTTTATTTTTAACGAATATTTCGAGTTTTTTGAAGATAACTTTTTCAGCAATTATTCCAGCCAGTAAACCAGCTAAAATAAAGGCGATCGGCGGAATCCATTGCATCATATCAATTTTCAAGTTTGAGTTTGAGATTAAAATAGTTAACAGTGTTGTTGTGATTATGGCTAAATTTTACCTTGTTAGTTGTCGGAGTTTCCAGCCAAGTTGTTCGACTTGGCTAATTATTCGTTGTTGCCAAATAATTTTTTGGCGATTAAGGTTTGTCCACCATTGGGGGATGGTAGTTAAGTGATTGGGATTTTGTAGATTATTGTTACCCTGTTGTTAGACAATTTTCATAAGTGCTGTTTGGTTCCAGTCTAAATAACTTTTGCATGAATGCGAACATCTAAAAACAGTCTGATGAATGATTACCAGACAATCTCTAGATATATTTGGCACCAAACTATGGTTCAAAATTAATAACATGGACTTGCCAATTATTTACCATCCAGATTACGTTGCACCATTACCTGAAGGACATCGCTTCCCAATGTCCAAATTCCGACAACTCTACGAATTGCTATTAGCTGATGGTGTGGCAAATCAAGAACAATTTTATACACCTGAACGTCCGCCGACAGAATTGATCGAGTTAGTCCACACCCCAAACTACGTTCAAGCTTATTGTGAAGGAACTCTAGAACCCAAAGCACAGCGTCGCATTGGGTTACCTTGGAGTCCAGCGCTGGCAAATCGTACCTGTGTAGCGGTTGGTGGTACAATACTCACTGCTAAGTTGGCACTGAGTCAGGGTTTAGCTTGTAATACGGCTGGTGGGACTCATCATGCTTTTCCCAGTTATGGATCTGGTTTTTGTATTTTCAACGATTTAGCGATCGCCTGTCGCGTTTTACAAAAACTCGGACTTGTGCAAAAAATCCTCATTGTAGATTTGGACGTTCATCAAGGAGACGGCACCGCTTTTATCTTCCAAGACGATGAGAGTGTTTTTACCTTCTCCATGCACTGCGAAGTCAATTTCCCCGGTACCAAACAAAACAGCGATTTGGATGTTCCTTTAGCCGTGGGAATGGAAGATGATGCTTATTTACAAACATTGGCGAATTACTTACCAGATTTATTATCTAAAGTCAAGCCAGATATAGTATTTTATGATGCAGGTGTAGATCCTCATATAGGCGATCGCTTGGGAAAATTAGCCTTAACAGACACTGGCATTTTCCGTCGGGAAATGCAGGTTTTAAGTACTTGTATGAGTGCTGGTTATCCTGTCGCCTGCGTCATTGGTGGCGGTTATGCTGATGATATGAAATCCCTCGTTTGGCGACACTCCCTATTGCATCGCGCCGCCAGTCAAATTTATCGGCAGTACAAACTTTGATATAGTCTTTTGAATTCTAAAATATAAAAACTTGGTGTGCAAAGGCAATAGTGGATGAACAAAATCAAACTCAGAATCTACGAACTTTCAAAAGAATTGAATTTAGATAGTAAAAAACTATTAGAAATTTGCGATCGCCTCAAAATTACAGTCAAAAGCCATACAAGTTCAATCTCGGAATCCGAAGCAGAACGCATTCGTCTAGCAGTAAATAAACTAACAGCTAAATCCTCAAAAATTAAAACATCCTCCCAAGAGTGGGGTTATACATTCGTAGGTTCAACAATTGATAGATTAATCCGCAATCTTGAAGGAGAAAGCGCCCTAGAATCATATCCCGAATTTCGCCAACGACGCGAACACGCCAACGAGTTAATGTTTGAATGCGTCGGGAAAAAGCCTTGTTTATTTTATGTGCGTCGCAAAGGTGCAGGTAAAGACGTAGGAGAAGAAATTTGGGATTTAACAATAGCAACAGACTCCGATGAATTTCAATTACCTCCAAGACTGGAAAAACTAAAAAAAACATTAGGATTTACAGTAGCTGTACAAAAAGATGGGAAGGGCGGTTTAAAGATACTTTCGGCTCAGTTATTACACCTATCACGGGGAAATGCTGATAGCTATTCTGTAGCTTTTCGCTTGCGTTTGTTACCTAATCACCAGCATCATCTCGACATTCCATCGGCGACATTGACGCGTATAAAAGCCGCGCCAGCTTGTGGCGATTATGTGCCTACAGAAGAACAGTTGAAAGCTTGGAAAGCGTTTTTACAAATTGAAGAAAAAATCGCTAAAGCACGTCAATTTTGTGTGCGTTACATCAGTAACAACCATAACTTCAAAAGACGGATTAATTTTGAAATTGATGTCACCTCAGCCACCCTTGACGGCTTTTATCAAAATTCCCTTGAACTAGAAAACTTTTGGGAACGCGCAAGACGAGCAAAAAACGAAGATTTAAAACTGTTTGAAACTGCTCCCATTGGTAAAAATTGGCTTAGCGGCCGCCAATTAGGAACTGTTGAAGAAGTCGATCCCAACCGTTGTATTATCAGCGTGAGATTAGAACGTGACTTAGCTGAATATATCGCAACAGATCGTTATAAGTTGCCAGCAACCGGATTTTTGTGTTTTGAAGCAGTTGGTGATATTCAGCAGATTCAGCGCAAGAAAAAAGCCTTAGACGATTTGAATAATGGTTACACTCAGAATCAATATTTGGGTAACTTTTTATTCGATGCTTCCCAAGCTAGACAAATTAAAACAACCATTGAACTTAAACCAGAGGAATTATTATTATCTGCTGCTAATCCTGGACAAAAAGCAGCAGTAGAAAAGGTACTTGCTGCCAAGGATCTTGTTTTGATTCAAGGGCCACCAGGTACTGGAAAAACTACCGTAATTGCTGAAATTTGCTATCAAATTGCCCTTCGTGGCGGGCGCACTTTAATCGCTTCTCAAGCCAATTTAGCAGTAGATAACGCCTTGAGTCGATTAGTTCACAACCCAGTGATTCGGGCTGTACGTAAGGGAAAAGCCGAAAAAGTTGGGGAGGAAGGACAGCCATTTTTAGAAGATCAAGTGATTGGCAGATGGCTGGAAAATACTGCAAATGACTGCGAAAATAATCTTACTCAACGACTAGGAAATATTAAACTTTTGAGTCAATTACTGCCATTATTGCCAAGATTTACAGCCTATTTAAAAAAAGAGAAAAAATTCCAAGAACAACAAAGTAAGTTTCATCAAAATAAATTAGTATTAGAGGAAAACTTTAAAAATCAAGAAAATTTTTACAAAGAAATATTAGCAGAGCAAAATGAAGTTAAATCTCTAAATTTTGACTTGGATATTTTACTAAATAATGCTGCTAATATCAACTGGGAATCTCCAGAAGTTACAAATTTTTTGCCACTTCTTAAGCCCTACACAGAAGGTAATAGTTTAGTAGAAGAATTTTTAGCAAATGTTCGTCAATCTCTTAAATATACTGATGAACTTGCCTTTGTTCGCCCAGAATTTGGTGCTTTTGGTTTAGCGATTTGGTTGCGTGAAACCATAGCAACAGAAATTTTGGAATTTAAAACTGCTTTGAATTCTGCTCAAAATGTGAGTGAAGCCATGTCAGCAGTTGCAGCATTAGCGCAGACTGTTAAACAGAATTTTGACTCGTTAAATCAGTTACAAGCAGATGATCAAAAATTTCTTGCCAAGCAGCAAAACCTACAGCAAACAATCCAGATATGGGAAAACCGCCAACGGGAAATCGATTATATTATCTCAGCAGTGAAAGAATGGAAGTCAACAGCACATTCTCATCTCTATCAAACTTTAAAAGATTGTCAGCGATCGGGTTTACCTTTAACAGATAATCTGGTGGATTTACCGCTAGGTTTGTTGATGTTTGCTAATACATTAAAGTTACCACTAGTACCAAAAAACTACAAAATTAACCTGCCGGAGTGGGAGTTATTGACAAAAGCGATCGCTTATGAGACAGATGGCAATTTTACTGATAGACAAGGCAAACAGCATAATTTTAGTTATTTTTTACAACAAAATTTTAGTCAAATTCCAATGGTGTTTTCACAAAGCGATCGCACCCAATGGCAAGAGACTTATAAACAGTTTAATAACTATCAACTACTTAACCCAAAACAGCGAAAATTACTGGTTGAAAATACCCAGTTTTTCTTAATCAGAATGCAGAAAACCTATGGTGCATCATGGGAATGGAATAACATCGACTCTACTCTCACCCGAATTACACAAGAATTGCTAGAGACTATCCTTGCAAATGCACGTCAATGCGTTTTAAAAGTCAAAACGGAAACTGAACAACAGCTTCATCATCTACGCCGACAACTAAATGAACTTAATACAAATGAAATCAGCCAACAGCAAATCTTAACCATCCAATATCAGCTAGAAAAAACGCAACAAGATGCTAATTTGCAACTTCAACAAGTTATTAATATCTTGCAAGAACTTAGCCAACAGCCAAACACACCTAATAAACTACGCATTTTAGCTGAGCAATATCTCACAACACAATCAAATATTTGGGAACACCCCCAAGAATTTACCCAACAAGTGCATTCTTGGGTAAATTGCATAACTCAGCTTGAAACTTTGATTTCATTATTAGAACCTTTTGCTGTGCTGGAGGTAATTAAAAATTCTCTAGATGAGCATTTAGCAAAACTCAAACAAGAAACCGAAGCTTGTCTACAGCAGCTTCAAAAATTGCAAATTAATCTAGATGAATTAGAACAACAACTACAACCACAGCCATCGGAAAGTTTAATCGCCCAAAGAAACTGGTGGTTGACAGAATGGGGAACAATACCAGATAAATTTAAGCCAGAAAATTCTAGTGGTGATGTTTTTAATATAGAGTTTTTACAGAGTTTAAATAGTCAGTTTGAATCTTGGCAAAAAGAACTTCAAAAAGAAGAAGCTTATCTTAACAAATATCAGAATTTTGTGCAAGATTGGATAGAAAAATTAAGAAAGCCAACGGAAGGCGATCGCGACGATTTAAGGCGCATATATTTAGATAATGCCAACGTCGTTGGTATCACCTGCGTGCAAGCTGCAAATAGGGGTTTCTCTGAAGAATTTAAATCCTTTGATGTCGTCATCATTGACGAAGTTAGTAAGTGTACTCCCCCAGAATTACTAATTCCAGCATTGAAAGGTAAAAAGTTAGTCATGGTAGGCGACCATCGACAATTACCACCCATGCTTGATACTAGCACTTTAGAAGAAGTTGCTCAAGCAATTGGCAATACACGAGAAGAACTACAATTTTTAGAAGATTCACTCTTTAAAAGTCAATTTGAATCTGCTGATGAAAGCATAAAACAAATGCTAACTACACAATATCGAATGCACCCCTATATTATGGGCGCAATCAATCAATTTTACGACGGTAAACTAGAATCTGGGATTTTGGAACCTGATACAAAACGCGCACATAATTTAGCAGGGGAAATCATCCAAGAATCTCACCATATTCTGTGGGTAAAAACGCCCATAGAAAAGAAATTTTTAGAAGAACGTAACGGGACTTCTTATTTTAATACTCCAGAAATTGATATAATTGAACGCCTTTGTCAGCAGTTCGAGAATACTTGGGCTGATAAAGTTGCTAATGGGGAAGCAAAAAAAGAAATCGCCGTAATTACATTTTATGGCGCTCAATTAAGAAAAATTGACGAACGTCTGCAATCTGAACTTTTCCCTTCCCTAGAAATTCGTACTGGTACAGTAGACAGATTTCAAGGGATGGAAAGACCTGTTGTAATTGTGAGTATGGTTCGCAACAATAATAAAGGAGACGTGGGATTTGCTAAGAAACCAGAACGGGTGAATGTTGCATTTTCTCGCGCTCAAGAATTGCTGATAATTGTCGGTTGTCATGATTTATTTACACATCAACCAGGGAAAGTTGGAAGTATGTATTCGGAAGTTTCAAATATTGTTAGCCTTCATGAAGGTTTCGTTGATGTTTCTCGCATCTTCTGCTAAACTCGACTTTATCCAAAATTAAGAACTTGCTTTTATTGACACAACAAAAACCCTAGATTTTAGTTTTCTGAACCATTCCAAGGGCTTAATTTGCAACAGTCGTCAATCCAAACACGGTACAATCCAGAGGCACTTTTATTGTTACCAACGCAGGTTAAGTATGGAAGCAAATTTTCTGACGGCTGTTTTTCTGCCCCTGGCTCTATTTATTATCATGTTAGGCATGGGATTAACCTTGACCCTAGAGGACTTCAAGCGAGTTGTAATCTATCCGAAAGCGGTGGTGATTGGCTTAGCGGCGCAGCTAATCGTGTTGCCGATTGTGGGCTTTGGCATTGCATCAGTGTTTCCCCTTGACCCACAATTAGCAGTAGGTGTGATGATTTTAGCAGCCTGTCCCGGTGGCGCTACCTCTAATATGATTACGTTTTTGGCTGGGGGCGATGTTGCTCTTTCTGTGACGCTAACAGCTATTAGTAGTTTTATTACGGTTTTTACGATTCCTTTGGTAATCAATTTGTCAATGCAGACATTTTTAGGACAAGGAACAACCCTACAGTTACCTTTCTTAAGTACTGTTTTGCAGATTGGGGTGATTACACTTCTACCTATAGCAATTGGGATGATAGCCAAGCGGTATGCACCCGGACTAGCAGATAAGGCAGATAAACCTGTGAAGTGGCTGTCTTTATTTTTCCTAGCGGTGGTAATCACTGGAGTGCTGCTGCGAGAACGGAATAATTTTATTTCTTATGTAATAGATGTCGGCTGGGCAACTCTGGTTTTGAATGTGGTTGCAATGGCTTTAGGTTTTGCGATCGCTACCTTAGCCCGATTAGGAGAAAAACGTGTTACAGCAATTACAATAGAAGTAGGAATTCAAAATGGGACTCTAGCGATCGCGATCGCTTCTACGCCTACATTGCTAAATAGTCCCACAATGGCCATTCCTGGGGCGATTTATGGTCTGCTAATGTTTGTGACTGGTGCTGGATTTGCTTGGTGGGCTAATCGTCGCCAAGGCTTGTTGAAAGCATAATATAGATGCTTGCTAACGAGTATTTGACAGCAACTACATCCGGTATGGAGAAACAAAAAAAGATTTATTTCTCCGAAAATGCAACAAAAAATTTAGAATTAACAAACTGACCTCCAAAGCTGATTATTTCTCATTTAGAAACAGACTGGAGACTTTTATGACTACAACAGCCATCCCTACACTCACAAAAGAGTCACCCCTTCTATTTGAGGGACTGACTTGGAGAGAATTCAAAGCCGTTGAGCAATTATTAGACCGTCCAGGATATCGCCTGTCTTTCCTGGATGGTGTTTTGGAGATCCGAAGAATGCCTGGAGAACCCCACGAAACCGTTAAGAAAAGAATTGCCGCATTGGTCGAACTGTATTTGCTTTTGGCAGGGTTTGACTTTACTCCAACTGGCTCAATGACCTTGGAAAGTGAAGCAGGTGCTGTGAAGCGAGAGGCGGATGAATCCTACAAACTTGCCCCTGGCCGAGTGCGTCCAGATTTGGCAGTAGAGGTGGTGTTTACCAGTGGCGGTATCAACAAACTGGAGGCATACAAGCGGCTGTTGATTCCCGAAGTGTGGTTTTGGGAAGATGGCGTGTTAGAAGTTTATCACCTGCGTCAAGAAGGCAACGCGCTTCACTATGAAAAGGTTTCCAGTAGTGAAGAGGTCAAAGGAATCGATTTGGATTTGTTGTTGCGCTGCATTAATATGGTCAATCATGTTGATGCCATTAAAACTTTTCAGCAAGCGCTTCAGAAATAGCTGACGATTTCTGCTCACCTATTGATGATAATCTCAAGAATTTGGTAGGCAAAATTGAGGTGATGTACTAGGCGAATTAGCCATCATTCAAACTGAGATTCTTCGTCGTAAAATTTCGGTTTTGAATCACGGTATAGTATTGACAGTACAAACTATATAAAAATCGTATTTTATTTGTGAAAATAAAAACAGATTCAGAAGATTGGGGCTATACCTTAATAGGCTCGGCAATTAATAGTTTAATCAGCAATTTTGAAAGTCAAGCAGATCTTGAATCATATCCTGAATTTGAACAGCGACGAGAGCGTGCTAACGAGTTAATATTTGATTTACTGGGCCAAGAGCCTCGCCTAGTTTATATACGCCGGAAGGGCGGCAGGGCTGTTTCATTCCCCAAAGAGCTTTAAAAATCAAGGGTTCTAGCAATTAAAAATTAGTTATTTTGTTACCAGCGTGCCCAGAAAATGAACTATTTTACTGATATTTCAATGTTTAAATGTTCATCTCATCGTCACCCTGACTTACAATTTTCTCGCTAACCATCTTGACAAATCCTGTTTGAAATGGAATGAAACAGCCCTGGGAAGGGCGGGGGGCAAAATCCTAGAGAAGAAATTTGGGATCTAACCATAGCAACAGATCAGGATGATTTTCAATTACCTACAAGACTTGAGAAGCTAGGACAAACACTAGAATTCAGAGCAGTTGCACAACAAGATGGAAGGGGCGGTTTAAAAATACTATCTGCTAAGTTGGTACAACTTTCACAGGGAAATGCTGATGGCTATGCTCTACCTTATCGTTTACGGCTGCTGCCTAATCATCAGTATCGTATCGATATTCCGCCAACAGCATTGGCACGGATGGCAGCCATGCCTATATGTGGTGACCATCTGCCGACAGAAGATAATTTGCGATTTTGGGAAGTCTTTTTACAGATTGAGGAAAAAATCGCCGAAACACGACAATTTTGTGTGCCTTTTTTCAGCCATAATGGCTTCGGAAGAGCGATCGCTTTTGAGATTGACGTAACCTCAGCTACTCTTGACGGTTCTGATGAAAATTCCTTGGCTGTGGAAAACTTCTGGGAACGGGTAAAACGAGCAAGAAACGAAGAGATTAAGCTGTTTGAGACTACTCCCACAGGACAAAACTGGCGCAACAGTCGGCAATTAGGAAATATTGAAGAAGTTGACCCGAACCGTTGTATTATCCGCGTGAGGCTAGAACGCGATTTAGCTGACTATATGGCAGCAGGACGTTATCAGCTACCAGCCACCGGATTTTTGTTTTTCGAGGCTGTTGGTAGTATGCAACAGATTCGGTATAAAAAAGCAGCCTTGACACAATTAAGACAGGGACGCACCCAAAATCCCTATTTAGGAAACTTTTTATTTGACGCTTCCCAAGCAAGATCTATCCAAAAAACTGTCGAATTGCAAACAGAGGATTTGTTGTTATCCTCAGCTAATCCTAGTCAGAAAGCAGCAGTAGAAACCGTGCTTGCTGCTGAGGATTTAGTTCTCATTCAAGGTCCACCAGGTACTGGTAAAACTACCGTAATTGCGGAGATTTGCTATCAAGTTGCTCTACGGGGTGGGCGCACTCTAATTACTTCTCAAGCCAATTTAGCAGTAGATAATGCCCTCAGCCGATTAGTTCATAACCCTGTAATCCGGCCTCTGCGAAAGGGAAACGCCGAAAGAGTTGGGGAAGAAGGACAGCCATTTCTAGAAGACCGAGTGATTGGTACATGGTTAGAAAATACTGCTAGTGACTGCGAAAAAAATCTTGTTCAACACCTTGATGATGTAAACATTTTGCGTCAATTGTTAGCAGCATCACAACGATTCACAGCATACCTAAAAGTAGAAGAGACATTCAAGGAAGAACAGAATTTATTACAGACACGCAAAGCCAATTTAGAGTCAGTTTGTACAAACCAAACAAATGAATATAATCAAGCCGCATCTCAACTGGCCGAGGTCGAATCTCTGAAAATTGCTTTGGAGGAGTTGCTGAATCAAGCACCTTCAGTAGACTGGCAAGATCCAGCACTTCTTAATTTGTGGGCAGGTTTGAAGAAATACGCGTCTACAGACCCTTCATTACGAAACTTTGGTGTAAATCTTCGGTTAGCAATTGATCTGGCTTCTGAACTTGGTCTAATTCGCCCAAATTACGACTCATTTGGTTTAGCCGCCTGGTTGCAAAATAATGTAACTTCTTCGATTACTAAAATTCGGACAGCATTAGCTTATGCCAGTGATACAGCTACAGCTATGACCGAAGCTAAGTCAGCAGCACAGACTTACAAACAAAATTCGGATTCTTTTGTTCGCTTGAAATCAAATCACCAACAATTGCTTGCCAGTCAGCAAAGTTTACAGCAAAGAATTAGGAATCTACAAAACCTTACATCTGAAGATAATTTGATAAGAAGTGAACTTGATAAATGATTACCTAAAGCTCATCTAGAAATCACTAATATATTGGCGCGATGCTTACAAGACCGGCAAAATTTTACAGATGACTTAATCTATTTACCTTCAAGATTACCAAACTTGGCGATGGTAAATCAGACTCTACCCTGGCAAGAGAATCTTGAGCAGTGTCGGTTAAAAGTCAATGAATTAATTCAAAAATATCGACAATGGGATAGAGTTTGTAGTCAGGTTTGTGAAATCAAAGATTTACTCGTGCGGGGGCGGAATTTACTAGGTAATCGCTCAATTAGTGAAGCTGACATTACCAAGGTAAGTGGGAGTAAAGAGTTAGACCCTGTGGAATCTCTAATAAAGCTTAAGCGATTAGCACAAAATAGCATTGATGAGATTGAGAAACCACTGGGGGTTTGGGGTTGGATTATTGAATGGGTGCTTGCGATCGCTCTCAAGCAGAAAAGCTTGGATTCCATAGCTCAAAAGTTACGTCCATATAGCCGCCGTTATACTGCTGCAATAAGGCTTGAAGCTATTAGGAGAGAAGCCCAAGCTATACGTCAGAGAGTCCAACCTGTTGACAAGGAATTGGCAATTTCTCAGATTACAGCAGAGGTGGTTGAAGGCATTGTTACAAGTGCGCGTACATGGCTAAACCAACTACAGGTTCAGACAGAACAAGAGCAAAAGGTACTTGAAAAACAATTAAATGAACAAATTAAGTTGGTGGCTAATGCTGAGAAGCAAATATCTGCCAATCAAGAGCAGGTAGGAACTTTTTGCAGTGAAGCTGACTTCAAGTTTAAAAAAGCGATCGCACTCTTACAAGAACTTTTATCTTTCCCATACTTGCCCGATGAATTAAGGCTTTTAGTGCAACAATACCTTGATAATTCCTCAAATATTCTGACTGAGACAGCAGAATTTATAGCACAAGTACAAAACTGGGAAAATCGCACCAAACAACTTGATACTTTGATTGGTTTAGTCGATCCTTTTGCTACACTCTCGACTGCCAATAATCTGCTCGTAGCTTACATTTTTAGCTTACATAAGACAACTGAAATTTACAAAATACAATTGACAGAAACCCAAACTAAAATAGAGAAAATAATGGTTCTTCAGTACCTGTTATGCCAAATTATTAGTTAAATATCAAAGCTAGACCTTAAAATCAAGTTTATAACGCTTAAGTCCCAAGAATGGACTAAAATGTTAAAAACAATGCCTGCTTTTGTTGTGCAGCAATATTTTCAGCTTTTTAGTAGATTAATTTAGCATATTAAGTACTGAAGAGCCAAAATAATTGAGATTTTACAGCAACAATTAGAATATATATCAAATGAACGAACTTGGTGGCAGTTAATTTGGAAAACAATTCCTAGTAAATTTAAGCCGGAAAATTATTATACAGACTTGTGGAATGTAGAGTTTTTACATACCATAAATATTAAGTTTAAATTCTGGCAGCAGCAGCTCCAAGAAGAAGAAATTTACCTCAATAAATATCAACACTTTGTGCAAGATTGGATTGGAAAATTAAGACAGCCAACAGAGCGCGATAGCACAGATTTAAGGCGCATTTATCTAGATAATGCCAACGTCGTTGGTATCACTTGCGTTCAAGCCGCAAATTCCGATTTTTCACAAGAATTCAAATACTTTGATGTCGTCATTATCGATGAAGTTAGTAAATGTACTCCTCCAGAATTATTAATCCCCGGCTTAAAAGGCAAAAAGTTGGTCATGGTAGGCGACCATCGACAATTACCACCCATGCTTGACACGAAGACTTTAGAGGAAGTTTCTCAAGAGATTGGCAGCACAAATACAGAACTACAATTATTGCAAGAGTCACTGTTTAAAATTCAGTTTGAAACTGCTGATGATAGCATCAAACGAATGTTAAATATTCAATATCGAATGCACCCCATAATTATGGGAGCAATCAATCAGTTTTATGACAGTCAGCTAGAATGTGGTATCTTAGAGCCTGACATCAATCGCGCACATAATTTACCAAGTGAAATAATTCAACCAGATAAGCATCTTATATGGGTAAAAATGCCTGGAGAAAATGAATTTCAAGAGGAATCTAGAGGAACTTCATTCTTTAATATCCCGGAAATTGACGCAATTGAACGTTTATGTCAAAAATTTGAGAGTAATTGGGCTTCTAGAGTTGCTAATGGTGAACCAAAAAAAGAAATCGCCGTGATTACATTTTATGGCGCTCAACTCAGAAAAATTGATGAACGGCTACAATCTAAAGATTTTCCATCGCTGCAAATCACCACTGGTACAGTAGACCGATTTCAAGGTATGGAAAGGCCTGTTGTGATTGTTAGTATGGTTCGCAATAATAGTAAAAAAGATGTGGGATTTGCCAAGAAGCCAGAACGTGTTAACGTTGCATTCTCACCTGCTAAAGAACTACTAGTAATTGTTGGTTGTCATTCGCTATTTACTCAGCAGCGTGGACAAATTGGGAGTATGTACTCTAATATTTCAAACATCGTGCGTCTACATGGAGGTTTCATTGATGTTTCTCGACTCTTCTGCTAAACCAATTGATGATAATCTCAAAAATTTGGTAGAGGAAATTGAAGCGCAAAGTTCTAGTTTATCAGTTTTAGCAGCGCGTCAATTTCGTTACAGCCTGCGTCAAACTCCTGTAGAAATAAACATCAAAGAACCCCGCCCATTTAACGTACTCGAAGAATTTATTATCCGGGCTGCTATTGAATTTGAACCTCCTCCAACAGAAGATGAATTAGCCTCTGTACTTGGGCTTGATTCTGTATTTATCCGCAGTACTACTGCAACTCTCCGTTCATTACAAACCCTATCAGCAACATCGCCAATTACAGTCACTTCTGAAGGTCGCTCGTTTTATGAAAAAGGGTCTGTACCACAGCCCCCATATCCTGTACAGCTTAATGCTATTACAGACCCTTTAAGTGGGAAGATAACTTTTCAATCTGAATCTTTAAACGAGACAGTAATAAATCTGCCTGATTTAGCAGATTTTATAACTATTGATAATACAATTAGTGATATTTCCGTGTTATCGCTTGAAGAAATACAAAAAAATATTCAGGCTTCAGGCTTAGCACTTCATGTGCCAGAAGAGGGGAAAATTGTCACTTCCTTTAAGGTAGTAGCTTCCACTCAAAAAATTTGGAAAAAAATATCGCTTTTCGTTATATTTGACGCTATTGAAGATAAGCTGAGCATTCAAATAAGAAGTGGAAAGCAAATTTTAGAGGCAGCGTCAAATTGGTTACAAATACTACATAATGAGGGTAAGATATCCTTGCAAAGATTATGTAAATTGTCAAATGAAGCCATCAATTTTGAACGTGAAGCGATTCTTAAACAAAAAAACACTGAAGTAGAAGCTAGACTGGAAAAAATTCGTCAAAAGGCTTTAGAACGTGCCATAAAAGTCAGTGAAAAAGTAGATAATACCACACCGATAGGTGAAGCTATACAGTTACGCGATGGGCAAATTGCTCAAGCTTTTATAGAAGTTTTAAATTCGGCTAAAAATCAGGTTATAGTCTATTCCCCTTGGGTGAACCAAGCAGTTGTAAATGAAAAGTTTTTGACTGGATTACAAAAATTAGCCGATCGCGGAGTTTGGATTTTAATTGGACATGGAATTGCGCGACGACAAGAAGACGAAGATAAACCAATGTCATCAGAAGTAGAGGAAAAACTTCGGGGAGTAAAAACACCTGAAGGATTGCCATCTGTACAGGTTTTTTGGTTGGGAGATTCCCATGTCAAAGAAGTAATAGTCGATCAAAAAATCCATCTTTGCGGCTCTCATAACTGGCTATCTTATCGCGGTGACTATCTACCAAGAGGCGAATCAGTTTATAAAGTTACAATTCCCGATCAAGTCCAGGAAGCTTATAAATTTCTTGCTAATCGCTTTGAAAATCACGCTCAAAAATTATGGCAAGATGCTGTAGAACACCGCGATTTTAAACTGGCTATAGAGTCTCTTTGTGTATGGGGTGCGTTAGGAATGGAAAATATTGCACTCAAAGAAATACAGCAAAATAACTGGCTGGAACTTATGTCTGTGTGGTTGGATATCGCACTTCAAGGGTTAAGGTCGAAAAATTTAATAGCTGATTCAACAACTTTTAAAACAGCACTTTATTTATTGAATCAAGCTTCTTTTGAAGAAGCTTTTAGCGTCTCATTGCAGCAGAAATGGTCTAAAGTTCTCAGCGCGATCGCCATTAACAATCCTCAAACTGCTTTAAACTTACTTAGTGATGAAGCATAGCCCCATTTTCTACATTTACAGCAAATTGCAAAGGAGTACAGATAATTGTAGGGAACATGGCTGTGCCCCTACCCGTGTACTTGATTTACCTGAAATACGCTGTAAATATTCCCCAAGATAAATCGCCATCTCGACGAAGCATTGATTATTGTAGAGACGCCGATTTATCGCGTCTCATACCAAATTAAAACGAGCGCGGCAGGGTTCGAACCTGCGACCGATTGCTTAGAAGGCAATTGCTCTATCCACTGAGCTACGCGCCCAAAATAATACAGCGGCTCCCAAAAGAGTCACCTAAATTATTATATCGCTTTACCAGACTAAGAAGCAATGGAAAATTGCAGATTTATCACTAGCAAGGCTAAGATCCAAGTCGCTAGTTATTCAATGTACACTAAAAACGAAGTAGATGGGGTATTGGTTAGATATATTGTGTTGTCAAGGGGTTGTTTACCCTAGCCCGAGTCTTTCTGGGCAGCTTACTCTGGTGAAGTATCTAGCGATCGCTCGGCTTAGTCCATTTTTACAGCACGCTAGGTAATTTCAGCCTTGGCGATGCTGCCAAATGCCATTATATATTCCATATTAAGAATGCCCCTGTGAGGAGTTATTTGCTAGTGCCATGTTTATTCTCAAACGGCAGGATGTTGAAATATCAAGCATTCAGCACCCAAAACGGGATCAGCAGGTGCCGATCCTAGATTATCAAGGGCAGACTTTTCGCTTGATTAGTGTCTTTAAAGCTAGTCAAGAAGAAGAAGCTAGAGCCTTATGGAGAGAATTAACGGATAACCGGGGTAAAGCCTGTGTTTTACTGGAGGAACCGGAACGCTTTAGCGTTTGGGGCAAAATCCGTTTAGAACAGTTGGGTAATGACACAGGTGGTAGTCATGGTAAAACCGGGATTTTGATCCAAGGGTGTATTTTACTGTTGCAAGGTGTTTATATCGACATTGAAGAGTTTTTGGGTGCTAGGCAAGCTGCATTATTTGAGAAAGATATTGCGGAGGTATTTCAGCAAAAGCAATTTCCCCAAGCATCTCCTCCAGAAACAGTTAAATCTTTGGTATCTACCAATCCTTTGATTGCACCCAAACTGCCTCCCTGGCAAGAAAATCACGTAGTTATCCTTTTGCAAGAATTGCATCGACTAGGCAAGTCGTATTTTGGTAACGCTAACTTTACCAAACAAGTGATTTATAAGTTAGAAGATATGCCAGAAGCAGAGCGATCGCTGTTTATCACTTGGCTAAATCAATCAGCACTGGGTAAACTATGGCAATAGTCTGGAAGTTTTTTCCAAAAGTTCCTACTACTGGCACTTGTTTTTTGTGTCCAATTGTGTATTGTGTGGCAGACAAACTGCTAGTTATACGATCCTTTAACTCAAAATACTGCCAGAGTGCATCTACATAGTCAAGCCTTATGAATAACTCTTACGACAATTCCTTGGTTCCTAAATCGATTTTCACCACTCAGAACATTGTTTTGGCTAATGTTGGTTGGGGCGTACTGGCACTGTTATACTTTTTGTTGTTTAGTGCCAAAATTCCCGCAGCCGATGGCATAGAAAGCCGAGCCGAGTGGTATGTGATTGGCACAAATATTTTTGAAGCCTTAGCTTATTTGGGCGCAGGTATCTTATGCTTGAGGAACTGGCTTAGTCCGCAAATCGTCAGTGGTCGGAACGTTTGGCTCTCTATTGGCTTGGGTATGCTTTCCTATTTCGTTGGAGGGATAATTTTCGGGTATACCGAAATAGTTTTAAAACAAGAACCGGATGTGTCTTTAGGCGATATATTTTTTGTATTGAGTTATCTGTTACTTGGCGCAGGCATGATTTTAGCTGTGGCTTCCAGGCGAATCAATCTGGAAAAATGGCAGTGGCTAATTGTGTTAGCAATTGCTTTATTCGGTAGTTTGTTAGCATGGTGGATTTCTATGCAACAGGAAGCACCCTCGGAACTGTTAGTCGCTATTTTGAATTGGTTTTACGTAGTTAGCGACGTAGTTCTGTTAATTATTGCTACCACTCTGCTGTTAGCCTTTTGGGGAGGAAGAGTTTCCCAGTCTTGGCGAATGATTGCCGCGGCGGCCTTTTCGCTCTACATTGCAGATATGTGGTTCAAATACGCTGACGGGTTTACTAATTATCAAAGTGGAGAGATATTAGAAGTGTTTTGGGTGTTTAGTGGAGTGTTATTTGGCATGGGCGCCGCCCTAGAATATGACGCATCACTCAGACGAACGCGGCGTACCAGCACACGAAAACGAGCTTAGCAAAGATTTTTGGTATCTACCGTGAGAAAATTAACAGACTCTGACAAACAAGAAATTCTGAAGTTATATCGAGAAAGTGCCGAAACAACTTCAACTTTAGCAGACCGCTATGGTGTAAGTAACTCGACAATTAGTCGCCTGCTGAAAAGCACTTTGCCAGAAGACGAGTATGAATACTTAGTCTCTTTAAAGCGGGCTGCCAGGACTCCTGAGGGTAGGGCACAGGTAAACTATGAGCAGTTACCGCTGCTGAGTCAACCAGAGCCAGAAATCGAAGTTCCACCTAGCGACAGCCAGCCCAAAGTGGTAGAGGTTGAACCGCAGGTGCGTCGGATAATAGTAGAGGAGGAACCCTACTCAGAAGATACTGACGATGATTTAAATGCTGCTAGCAGACGGGTGCGGCGACGCCCCTCAGCGACGGAAAAACCGAAGCTACGAATCACAGAAAAATTAGAAACTCCAGAACCAAAACCTCTGGAAATAGCAAGTGTCCCTAGCCCCAGACTCAAGGATGAACGTCCAGAAGCAACTGTCATAGCACAGATGCTGGGAGAAGACTTGCTAGACGAATCAGAAGATTTGGAGGATTTGGAAGATGACGATTTAGAAGATGATGACTTTGAGGAGGAAGATGACTTCGAGGAAGATGACTTTGATGAGTTAAGACCTCTAGTCACAAAACGCAGACCAGGTGAAGCATCAGTTCAAGTTTTACCACTATCGGCAGCCCATTTGCCGAAAACTTGCTATTTGGTGATTGACCGTTCTTCGGAATTAATTACGCGGCCTCTCAAGGATTTTGGCGACTTGGGGCAAATTCCCAACCTGGAAACCCAGCAAAGAACCCTGCCGGTGTTTGATAACCATCGCGTAGCTAAGCGCTTTTCTACCAAACGCGATCGCGTGATTAAAGTCCCCGATAGTAAAATGCTCCATAAGGCTCGTACTCATCTCCAAGCCAAGGGAATCACGCGACTGTTGATTGATGGTCAAGTCTACTCTTTGTCTACGGTTTAAGAGTGGGGAGTGGGGATTGGGGAGTGGGGACTGGGGACTGGGAGACTGGGGGACTTGGAGATTGCTTATTTCTCTCTCATCCCCCTCATCCCCCTCATCCCCCTCATCCCCCTCATCCCCCACTCCCTACTCCCCACTCCCCACTCCCTTCAACTGTAAACAGCCCTGGCAAAACGTTCCGCCAAGTAGATAATGTCCTGTTTACGGGCAATTTGGTTCATCCATTGTCGGGGAATATTTTCCACACCGTAGTAAATTCCCGCTAAACCACCGGTGACGGCGGCGGTAGTATCTGTATCTCCGCCTAAGTTAACAGCTTTCAGTACCGCTTCCGAATAAGATGAGCTATTTAACAAACACCACAGTGATGATTCTAAGGTATCAATCACATAGCCACCAGAATTAATCTCTTCTACTGGTAACTTGGCAATCTCACCACTGAAAACTCTGCCAAAATGCGGCTTTTCCAACAAAAATTCCCGCACCGAATAAATTGTTTCGATATCTTGCAATCCTTGGAGATAAGCGGTTTGCAGGTCAGCGCCTTCGAGTAAGGACACTGCAATACTAATATAAATGCCACAGGCCATTTGCGAACGGAGATGAGCGTGGGTAATACAAGAAACTTGATGTACTCGTGAAATCAATTCGTTGAAAGTTAAGTTTCTGTGACAATAAGCCATCGGCAAGATTCTCATCAAAGAACCGTTGCCATTACTATTTTCAGTGTTACCACCTGCTTTTAAAGGTGAAGCTCCCTGTTTCCAATTCACAATTGCCAGAAATGTAGTGTTACCGATGTCAAATACTTCGCCTTGAGCTGTCCAGTAACTTTCGTGATACCAGCGCCAGAAGGAATTGGCTATAGCATCCAGTGAAAATCCTTCACAAAGACTTTCTGCCAAACAAAAGGTCAGCGAACTGTCATCTGACCACGTACCAGCAGGAACATCCCAAGTTCCATAACCCAACATAGATGTGACTGGAGATTTTATTCGTTTTGCACGGCTGGTAAACTCCACTGGCACACCCAATGCGTCGCCGACACATAAACCCATCAAACCAGACAACGTTTTTTCAGTGGTTAGCATTGTTCAACCAGCATGAAACTTTTCTACAACTGATTTTACTTGCGAAAAGCCGCTTATCAAACGCTTGGTATAATTTCTAATTCCAAACTAACTGTAAACAGCCCTGGCAAAACGTTCTGCCAAGTAGATAATGTCCTGTTTACGGGCAATTTGGTTCATCCATTGTCGGGGAATATTTTCCACGCCGTAGTAAATTCCCGCTAACCCACCGGTGACGGCGGCAGTAGTATCTGTATCTCCGCCTAAGTTAACAGCTTTCAGTACCGCTTCCGAATAAGATGAGCTATTTAATAAACACCACAGTGATGATTCTAAGGTATCAATCACATAGCCACCAGAATTAATCTCTTCCACTGGTAACTTGGCAATCTCACCACTGAAAACTCTGCCAAAATGCGGCTTTTCCAACAAAAATTCCCGCACCGAATAAATTGTTTGGATATCTTGTAATCCTTGGAGATAAGCGGTTTGCAGGTCAGCGCCTTCGAGTAAGGACACTGCAATACTAATATAAATGCCACAGGCCATTTGCGATCGCCTATGGGCATGAGTAATCCCTGAAACATCATGCACCCGCGCCAGTAATTCGCCTAAAGTTAAGCTTCTATGACAATAAGCCATCGGCAAGATTCTCATTAACGAACCATTGCCATTACTATTTTCAACTTTACCGCCCGCCTGGTGGGCTACAACTCCCTGTTTCAGCCGCATCAATGCTGTATGAGTCGTTTGACCAATATCAAACACATCGCCACGGGGAGTCCAGTAAGCTTCCTTGTACCAGCGCCAGAAGGAATTAGCTATAGCCTCCAGCGAATACCCTCTACAAAGACTTTCTGCCAAGCAAAAGCTTAACGAACTATCATCTGACCAAGTTCCCGGCGGTTGATTCCATGTGCCATAACCCAACATTGTCGTCACTGGAGATTTGACTCGTTCTGCACGGCTAGTAAACTCCACTGGCACACCCAATGCATCACCGACACATAAACCCATCAAACCAGACAACGTTTTTGCAGCGGTTAGCATTATTCAATCTCCAATAATTGCTAAAAATTAACTTTATAGATTTACTCTCTAGTTTGTTGCCACAGATGCTACAGGCTACTTTTTCATCCTATGTGAAAAGGTCAGAGAAAGTCAGTTCAGTGGCTGTTGTTCGACTGAATTGCGGTTAATTTTGAGTTCCCATAACTATGCCACTTTTAAAAGCGTCTGTTTTTAAGATAATAAATTCGGAATCTCAGAAAAAGCAAGTGTAATTATAGCATTTTGCTCAAAATTATTCAGCTAATTGTTCTTAAGTCTGGTGCATCAATACCAACAGTTACTTAAGAAAATTCCAGAATTATCTGGAACATTTTTACTGGGTTTTCGACTGGGAATATAACAGTAAAAAATACAAAATTTGGTCACAATTATGAAACGCTTGCTCAAGTCTTTACTAACAATTTCTGCATTATCTTCTTTAGTAATTGCTCCTGTTCTTCTATCACCTGGTCAAGCTTCTGCGGAAACCAAAAAGGGCACTGATGCTAGTTACGTCGGTGCTGGTATTGCAGCTGGCGTTACTAGCGGCGGACAAGGTATTAACGATGATGCCACATTTGGTGGTAATGTCGCAGCTCGGGTGAAATTAGGAAATACGCCGTTTTCTGCACGGGGTAATGTTCTCTGGAGTGATAAAACTAGTGCCATTATCCCAGAAGTTTCTCTGGATGTGCCCATTGCTAATAGAACTAATGCCTATTTAACTGGTGGTTATTCTTTTGTAGAGAAAGATGGTTCCCCAACTCCTATAGGTAACAAAGATGCAGTGGTGTTAGGTGCTGGTGTTGAATCTGAAGTTGCTAACAATTTCCTCCTCTATACTAATGCCAAAGTAGGAATTAATGCTTATCAAAATAGCGATACTCCTGCTGTTAGCATCAACGCTGGTATTGGCTATAGCTTCAAATAAAAGATGACTAAAACAGTCAGCAAGCCTGAGCTAGGATTTCTGGCTGAGTGCTGAATGGAAAAAAACGTCGTCAGTATCACCTGAGTGAAGATAAATGTTGAGAGTAGGGTAGCACAGCTGTGCTACCCTACTTATTGTGTGTATTTCAGGCAATGGAAAACCGCTACAGTTATCGAGAAAAAACTCTTTTTTCGTTAAATCGAACTCAGGAGTCTTCAATCACTCTATACTTTACTCAGTACTAGGCACTCTCAAGAACTGGTTTTGTTAAGTGTTAGATCACTGAGAAAGCCGACTTTTGCCGTGTTAAAATCAGAATATTCCTCATTATTCCGGCCGGATTACCGGGGATAAACTAGCCGAAAGGATACTCATATCTTGCTACTTCGGCATCTACAAATGCTTTATTGAGAATACTATACAACTCTCATGGTTAAATCTGCTCCTTCCCCCGTCGCTAGCCGTAAGCCTTCTAAAGTAGAAGTCATTAAGGAAAATAGTAATTTTTTGCGTGAACCTGTAGCAACTGAGATTCTTGAAGACACTACTCATTTTACGGAAAATGCAGTGCAGCTGTTGAAGTTTCACGGCTCTTATCAACAGGATAACCGCGACAACCGCACTAAGGGACAGGAAAAAGATTACCAGTTTATGCTGCGGACAAAAAACCCCGGTGGTTTGGTACCGCCGCAGCTGTATCTGGCTTTAGATAAACTGGCTGATGAGTATGGTAACCACACTTTACGAGCCACTACCCGTCAAGGTTTCCAACTGCACGGAATTTTAAAGAAGAATCTTAAAACAGCAATTGCCACTATTGTCAACAACCTGGGTTCGACTTTGGGAGCTTGCGGCGACATCAACCGCAATGTGATGGCACCACCAGCCCCGTTTAAAAATCGCCCAGAGTATCAGTATGCTTGGGATTATGCCCAGAATATTGCTGATTTGCTTTCACCACAAACAGGCGCTTATTACGAAATTTGGTTAGATGGGGAAAAGGTAATTAGCGGCGAAGAAAATCCAGAGGTGACGGCGGCACGATCGCGCAATGGCAATGGCACAATTATTCATGACAACGAAGAACCGATTTACGGCACCCACTATATGCCCCGTAAGTTCAAAGCTTGCGTGACAGTACCAGGAGATAATTCGGTTGATTTATATTCCCAAGACCTGACGTTGGTGGTAATTACCAATAAGAAGGGAGAATTAGAAGGATTTAATATTTTTGCTGGCGGTGGCTTAGGCAGAACACACAATAAAGAAGAAACTTTTGCTAGGTTAGCAGATCCAATTTGCTATGTAGCCAAAGAAGACGTTTACGATATAGTGAAAGCGATTGTAGCCACTCAAAGAGATTATGGCGATCGCACTGACCGCCGTCACGCCAGATTAAAATATTTAATCAACGATTGGGGTGTAGATAAATTCATCGCTCAAGTTGAAGAATACTTTGGCAAACCACTTACACCCTTGAAATCATTGCCAGAGTGGAAATATCACGATTTCCTCGGCTGGAACGAACAAGGCGATGGCAAGCTATTCTTAGGAATTTCAATTGACAATGGTCGCATTAAAGACGAAGGTTCGTTTCAACTGAAAACCGCTTTACGGGAAATTGTCGAGCAATTTAACTTGCCCATCCGCCTAACGCCCCACCAAAATTTGATTTTTTACGATATCGAAGCAGATAAAAAAGAAGCCATTCAAGAAATTCTCAGCCGTCACGGTGTCGGAGATGACCCTGGTAAAATTGAACCTTTAGAACGCTATGCAATGGCTTGCCCTGCTTTGCCTACCTGCGGCTTGGCAATTACCGAATCAGAACGGGCAATACCGGGGATTTTGGAGCGAATTCGCGCTCTGCTGAATAAATTAGGTTTACAAAAAGAACATTTTGTGGTAAGGATGACAGGCTGTCCCAACGGCTGCGCTCGTCCCTACATGGCAGAATTGGCCTTTGTGGGTAGCGCCCCAGAAAGTTACCAATTGTGGTTAGGTGGTTCACCAAATCAAACACGATTGGCGCAACCTTACACAGAAAAGCTGCACCATAATGACTTGGAAAGCTTCCTAGAGCCAATTTTTGTTTACTTTAAGAAATCACGGAAATCGAAAGAAAGCTTTGGTGATTTTTGCGATCGCGTTGGTTTTGATGCCATCCGCGAATTTAGCGCCACCTACGAACCTGGTACAGCTAATGGCGCGAACAAATCACGCCACCGGGTAAATCTGAAGGCTGATATTTATGGCAAGTTGAAGGAAGTATCCGACAGCCAAGGTAAGCCAATGACTCAGTTGGTAACCGAAGCCTTAGAAGCTTACTTCCAGAATCTTTCCTAATGTCTCAACTGCAAAGAATAGCGATCGCCCCCTCTCAACTCCAACAACAGCAAATTTTGCTCACCAAAGAGCAACAACATTACCTGGGGCGGGTGTTGCGCTTACGTGAAGGCGATCGCTTTATTGCAATGGATGGTCAAGGAAAGTCGTGGTTGGCGCAGTTAGCTGGGGAACAAGCACAAGTTTTAGAATTACTCTCAGTAGAGACGGAATTACCTGTATCAATTACACTGATGATGGCGTTGCCTAAAGGCAATGGATTCGATGAAGTCGTGCGGAGTTGTACGGAATTGGGAGTAACTTGTATTGCACCCGTGTTGAGCGATCGCACTTTGCTTCATCCCAGTCCTCAAAAACTCGAACGCTGGCGGCGCATCGCAGCGGAAGCCGCCGAGCAATCAGAGCGCTCATTCGTACCGACAATATTAGAACCTGTTGCTTTTAGCACTGGTTTGTTATCAGTGACTAACAGCCAGCAATATATCTGTGTGGCTCGTGGCGATTCTCCCCATTTAAAAGATTGCTTACAGCACAAAGGACAAGAGACAATTGTCATTGCAACTGGGCCAGAAGGCGGATGGACAACACAAGAAGTTGAAAATGCGATCGCAGTTGGATTTCAACCTGTTTCCCTTGGTCGTCGCATTCTCAGAGCAGTGACAGCGCCAGTGGTAGCATTATCCTTGATTACCGCAGCTTGTGAAGTATAAATGAGTTATAGCTCACGCAGAGGCGCAGAGGCGCAGAGGCGGGAGAGATTACTCTAGTGTGTATTGAAACATGATTGAGCAAGTTGCGATCGCCTTTGACAATAAAGACTATCAAACAGCTGCTAAATTACTCAAACAGCTGCAAAAAGAATCGCCGGAACATCCTTGGGTGCAATTTTATCTCGGTCGGTTGCATGAAGTATCTGGAAAGTACCAGGATGCGGAAAAAATTTATCGGCAACTGCTGCGAGATACGACGAATACTAGAATAGTGACGCTAGCACGACAAGGTTTGCGGCGGCTGCAAGAAATTGAGCAAGAACAAAGACAACGGGCTATTGCTAAAGCAACATCGGAACCTACTAACACCGAACTTGGCGTATTAATCTTAGAACCTCTCAATAACGAACTGAAAACAGAAGCATCTCGAAAATTTGCCCAGATTATGCAAACAGATCCTTATAGCGCACGGCTAATGCTACCGAGTCGTGGCTGGAGATTATACCGCACTGGACAAGTGGGAGAACTAAAATTTTACGGTGAACAGCTACAGCAAGCTGGTATTCCCTGTTTTTGGACAACAATAAACGCCATTCAACAAATTCAAGTTTTTCAAGTCAAATATTTTTCAGAATCTCAACTCAAAGCTACTATTATTTGCAGCAACCAGGTAAATCAACTCGGTTCTTTAACCTTTGATTGGTCAGAAGTCACAGCACGAGTAGTGGGGCTTTTGCCTATTTTTGAACAAGTTGTAGATGTTGACGCCCATCGCAAGCTGGAACGAAAAACTCAAACACAAGACTATGCTCATTTTTGTGATTTACACCTACCTGGTAGACGTTGTATTCTGCGATTTTATGATAACGGCTATGAATTTCAGCAAGGTTTAGAAATCATTCCTCAAGCTAACCAAAATACAATCAGAATTAATTGGAATACTTTATCAAATTGGATTGACCAGCAACTACCCCAAGTCAAAACTTGGTCAGATTTCACACCCTTTGCAGATACAGCATTAGATCAAAGAGAAATGCTGGGTCAAATTGAATCTCACATTCACCTATTTCGTAGAGAGCAGACTAATTGGGACTCCGCTTTTCATTTATATAGTGGATTAGTATTTGTTAAATAATTCCTAGATAACTATAAAATAAAAAACTTTCCCGACCAGGTAAATTAAGCCTAGAATACCAATGGTTGATGACATTGCTATCAAAACAATTGACGCTTTTTTAAGCCTTATTTATCATCATTATCTATAAAATAAGAACCTGGCTTTCGTTCAAGCAAGGTTCTTATTTTCAGATTTAGTTTGTGTTTCTTAAGCTAAATTTAAGCTTTAGTCTCACCAGCTTTTCTAGACACAGCAATCCCACCGACTCCAAACAATAGACCTAGTAGGGAAGTGGGTTCGGGTATCGATGTATTAGAAGAACTCAGGGTAATATTGGCAGTGGGATCTTTATAAATGTATCCTCCCGCTAGTCCCAATTCACCCGTGAAGCTAATTTCCGAGGCTGAGGTTCTTTGTAAGCTATATCTAGGAGCATCAAAAGCAATGCCAAAATCAACCACTAAATTCCAATTTGACCCAGAAGAAAGGTCGAAATTGACATTTGGGGTTAAGCTGCCTAAAGTAGAGCCTGGATTCAAATTCAGGTCTAGATTGTTGACGTTAAGCTCCCAATCGCTCAAAGTCCCGTTCTCTGCGTAAACCACAAATCCCGAATATTCACTCGTCTCTGGCAAAAAGTTCGTAAGGAATGGGCTAGCATCGACTAAGGTAAAATCACCCGAAAATTCTTGTCTAGTTAGAATAGCTCCCAACACGGGAGTAGCATGAAATACACTTGCTAGTACGAAACCAATCAGGGCGACGCGAACTTTGGGGGGTCGAACTTGATTCATGGAAAAAAAGCGTCCTTTTTTAATCGTTTACCTTTTTCTAAAACCTATGTAATTTCAGAGGCTCACCTTTGCAGCTAATAAGTTAGTTTTAGCTGTTACTAGTAACTTTTATTTATCATAAGTAAAATCAATAGTAAATTACTTTACTCAATCTTAATTTTGTAAATGAATATCATTTCTAATCTCTGTAGAAAGATTATTAAATATAGTAAATATTAAGTACGGTGCATTAAGGTTTTAGCTTAACGCACTGCTATTTTTATTAAATAATTTAGTGATGAACTCATAACACCTTTGATTTTGGCTATTGCCGTCAGTAACTCTAAATTATCCTGACTCCATTTTTTCATCTCGGTGGGAACTTTGGAATCAGATTCTGCGATAAATTCTCGTGTCTCTATATTCTCAGGATATTTTTGTTCCAACAAAATAATTAAGTCAGAAGATTGAATACTCTTATTATCTTCATCATAAATAATTTCTAATTTAAAGTTATAAATATATGAGGTACGTATAAAATACGTTGACTGGTCATTGATAGACAATTCTTGCTCAGTTTTTGGCAAAAATAAAGTGAACGTAAATCTATCTACATCATTAGAACTCACGCACTGAGAAATTTTAAAATTTTCAATATAAACAATTTCTGCTTGTGTATTTAAATTCAATGGTAAAGCAATGTCAAAATTTAAAGTTGCTGGTAAATAAACTTGGTAATCACAGCTAGGTGGAACAGTTCTACTCCGCTGCGTCGCTATAGCAGGTGCTGGTGGATAAACTCCCTCATAATTTATTTCAAGTCTAGGTAAAACCCAACTTTTCAGCATCCAAACGTTATAAAATAAAAATTTAGCATTTTTCAAAAAAGCAACCTGATTGCCAATATTACGGACTTTTAAATCAATGACACAAGAATTAACAGAGGCTTCTAGGGAAATATCAACAATTTTGATTAACGAATCATTGTTTTGGAAAGACAGATGAGAAAAACTAGTTTTATAGTTAGCTTTTGCTAGCCAGTCAGTAACTTCTCTCCAGTCTTTTAAAGTATTAGAAGGTCGCTTAGTTAGTACTTCGATGTAGCGATACAATCCTCTAGATAAATCAACTCTTAAGCCTCTAACTTCCCGATTGATTGCAGCAGCTATTTCACTAGGACTATAACCACAAAGCAATCCCTTCAGACAAGTTATTTCCAATGGTGTCAGTTGTTTGGGTTTACCAGAAAGTTGCTGTTTTGCAGAGGCGAGATCTTGGTACAAGCTTGCTAAATTCCAGTCATTTTCAGCTTGTGTAAACGGTTGGGGAACTGGTGTCATTGTTGGATGTATCAGCTTCTACTCCATATCCTAACAAAACTCCTAAGAGTGGTTAGGTTACAGTTACTTGTTGCTTTGGCTACTCTAGGGTTATGTTCCACACAAAGGATCAAACCTATGAATACAGTAAGTGCTAAAAACCAACAGTTAGGGGGTTTGTACGTCCAATCCCCTGAAGGAGAACAGCTAGTTTTTCCCCTCAAGCATACGGAAGTTCTAGCAAAAATTGCAGGTAATTTGTCACGAGTTGAGGTGATTCAAAGCTTTGAAAATCCCTTCACACAGCCTTTAGAAGCGGTGTATATCTTTCCGTTACCCGATGAGGCGGCGGTGGATGACATGGAAATCAAAATAGGCGATCGCACTATCAAAGGTAATATTAAAAAACGTGAAGAAGCGCAACAAATCTATGAAAAGGCAAAACAAGAGGGACGCACCGCAGGACTTTTAGAACAGGAACGAGACAACATCTTTACCCAATCTCTGGCTAACATCAAACCTGGCGAACAAATTGATGTCACAATTCGTTACACTGAAAGTTTAAAATTTGAGGCGGGAAACTACGAGTTTGTTTTCCCGATGGTGGTGGGGCCAAGATATATTCCCGGAACAACCATAGATAATAGCGGTGACACAGATAGAGTTCCTGATGCTTCTCGCATTACACCGCCTGTAGTTCCAGAAGGAATGCGTAGCCGTCACGATATTCATGTCACAGTGGAAATTGATGCAGGTTTACCAATTTCTCAAGTGCGTTCTCCTTCCCATCAATTAAAAATTGAACATTCAAGTCAAATTGTGCGGATTCAATTAGCTGGAGAAGATACAATTCCCAACAAAGATTTAATTCTCCGCTATCAAGTTTCTGGCGCAGAAACTCAATCCACAGTATTAACCCAAGCAGACGATCGCGGCGGACATTTTGCAATTTATCTAATTCCAGCTTTGGAATATTCTACTGATGAAATTGTCCCCAAAGATGTCGTATTTTTGGTGGATACTTCCGGTTCCCAATCTGGAGATCCGTTGCAAAAGTGTCAAGAATTGATGCGGCGATTTATTAATGGGTTAAATCCCAACGATACTTTTACAATTCTCGATTTTTCCAATAAAGTCAGACAGTTATCAAAGAAACCTCTACCGAATACACCAGAAAATCGTGCTAAGGCGATCGCTTACATTAACAATTTACAAGCTGCTGGTAGTACAGAAATGCTCAGTGGCATTCGTACAGCCATCAATTTCCCCACACCAATCGGCAGATTACGCAGTGTCGTACTTCTCACCGATGGCTATATTGGCAACGAAAATGAGATTTTGGCAGAGGTACAACAGCACCTCCAAGTGGGAAATCGCCTTTACAGCTTTGGTGCTGGTAGTTCAGTCAACCGTTTTTTACTGAATCGCATCGCCGAAATCGGCCGGGGAATATCTAGAATTATTCGTCATGATGAACCCACAGAAGAAGTTGCTGAAAAGTTCTACAAACAAATCAACAATCCTGTACTTACGAATATTCAAATCTCTTGGCAAGGTAACGCAGAATCACCTGTGATTTACCCAAAGATAACGCCTGATTTATTTTGCGAACAACCATTAGTTTTGTTTGGTCGCCAACAGGATAAAGCTAGCGGTAATCTGCAAATTTCCGGCATTGCTGCGGGCGGTAAGCAATATCAAAAAACCTTTCACCTCATATTTGAAGAAACAGGAAATCTTGCTGTAGCGCAGTTATGGGGACGTGCTTGTATTAAAGATTTGATGAATCAAATGGTGAGTTTTGAAACGAAAGCTGGTGTCGAAGCAGTTACAGAAACAGCTTTAACTTATCAACTGCTTTCTCAATACACCGCTTTTGTTGCTGTCAGTGATGACGTGCGAGTTGAACCAAGAAGCGAATATCTGTCTATGCAAGTCCCGGTAGAAATGCCGCAAGCAGTTAGCTACGAAGCAGTGTTTGCCAGTCCTCCGCCTGGTGCCTTTGAACGTGCAATAACACTCCCAATGGCAGCAGCGCCAGCAGAAGCACCAGATTTTCTCCGGCAAAGGCGATCGCCACAATCCCCAGTAGCCAAAAAAGCGGATATTTCCGTGAACAACACCTTTGATTTCCAAGAAATGGAAAAAGGTGAAATATCAGACGCACCCATCAATCACCAGTTAGAAGTCGTCAGCGTTACTGGTTTGCATGAAGCGGCAATTGCTGACTTAACCCAACACTTAGAACAAATAAATTTACCCCCAGGCTTTGGTGGTGAAATCGTTTTTGAGTTCACCGTCAAAAAAGGTCGGGTAACGGGGATAATGTTGGATGAACAAGCATCAACCCAAAAAAATGCAGCTGTAGTGGAGAATATTAAGCGATCGCTCCTCACTTGGAGAGTTCCCCAATCTACAACTGCTAAAGTTATCTTAACCTTACGTATTCACGTTTAATAAGCACAGACGCCAAATTTGGCGTCTCTACTTATTAGCAGGGGTTTTAACCTGACGCGCTAGTTCTAGGTAAGAATTCATGTTCGCCCCTGGACGCCGACGACCATTAGAGCCACCAGCCGAAGGAGCTAGATACTTCGGCGCAAAGGTAGTTTCAGTTGGTGTCTTTGTTGCTGCTGCTGGTGCCTTAGCGGGTTCAGCTTTAGCAGCTTTGCCATTTTGAGAAGCTTCTACTTTTGTTGTTTGGGCAACTTTGGTGGTTTTCGCAGTATCAGCTTCAGAGCTTTTCGCAGGCTGGGATGCTGCTGGCTCTTTAGCTGCTGATTTTGCAGCCTTTTTACCATTGGATGCTGCTGGTTGAGGCGCTGGTTTGGAACCACTAGCGGCTTCCTCTAGTTCTAAAAAGTAACCGCTGCTTGTTTTCTTCCCTTTCCCTGGTAACAAGCCAGTCACGAAACCCAAAATACCGCCTAGCAAACCCAGAATACCTGAAATCAAATTTTTGATAAAACCCATTACAATTACTCCTGCCTTTTATATTTGAAACTTGACCGTAATTGTTAAAAATTACGACAAAATGTTACATTTTCTGCTTTGCGTCACCCTATCCTGGTGACAACCTTTATAGGCTTGTGTTTAATGAACATTGTAGTAAAACTACAGGATAAATGCTTCGTTGCAAGCACTTGCCAGCTACATACACCGAGAACTAATTATTAAATTTTACTGTAACTAAGAGCAAGATTCTGAAAGCAAGCTTCACAAAAATTAACATTTCTTTGTTCAATGATTCGGACAGCTGCTTCACTTATACACTGAGTTAAATTTTTTACAAAAAATAATTCTTAAGCATCTTAAGTTTTGCTAAAAATCTTTTCGAGAATCCGAAAATCAACAACTTCAGTTTGTAGAGCAGTATGTACCTATAAAAGTGAAATAATTTTGGATTTTAGATTTTACCGATATGGGTACAAGCCCCTATCTTGTCTACGACACGCTGCGCGGACAGATTTTGAATTTTCAATTCCATTTTCCAAAATTTAAAATCTAAAATTTGGTGAAACTTAACCCTTAATTCAGCTAGATTTTGTCAATGGATATTAAAAATCAGCAGCGCAATCCGGTTTTATTAATACACGGCATTGGCGACACAGAGATAGTTTTCCGAAAAATGAGGGCCTATCTAATACAACAAGGTTGGTCTGTACATGCCCTGAATTTAGTGCCCAATAATGGCGATTTGGGTCTTGATGAATTGGCAAACCAGGTAGCCAATTATGTCACGACTAACTTTGCATCAGAACAACCACTAGATTTGGTAGGCTTCAGTATGGGAGGAATTGTCAGCCGTTACTATGTCCAGCGGCTGGGAGGAATTAAGCGCGTACAGCGATTTATCACGATTTCTTCACCGCATAATGGAACTGTGGTTGCTTATGCTTCCCAGCGTCCTGGTTGCGTACAAATGCGTCCCAACAGCGTTTTTCTCCAAGATTTGAATTCTGATGCTGATATGTTAAAGCAGCTAAACTTTACATCTATCTGGACGCCTTATGATTTAATGATCGTACCAGCGAAAAGTTCACAAATGCTGGCGGCAAAAGAAATGGTTGTGCCAGTTGTTCTTCACCCTTGGATGTTGACTAACTCCAAGACTTTAGCAGTCATATCACAAATATTGGCACAGCCGATTAACTCAATTCAGAATTCTTAAATTCTATCTCCAATTTGTGTATGTTCGTAACCTCCAAAAATCGCCTCTGGGTAACGATAATACTTGAACTCCATTAAGTTATAAAAGGGATCTTCTAAAAAGAAAGTACGATGTTCAAGAGGAGAACCAACAAAGCGATTTTTAGTTTCTTCACGAAAAAGTAGCTGTTGCTGTTGTGCCCTTTCTAGTAAGTCTTGCCAGTCACGTTCTTGGGTAAAAATTAGTCCAAAATGTCTGGGATAGATAGTCTGTTGGGGTATCAAAGGTTCTTTGGTCACATGAGCTACTAGTTGATGACCGTAGAGATTAAGAATTAAGGCGTGACGATTTTCACGACCGGGAATACAGCCCAAACCATCTACATAATATGTTTTTGTCTGGGCAATGTCAGTCACAGGGAAAGCAAGATGAAATAAAGTTTGGCTCATAGCTTGTATGCAAAAAACTAATAGTTGATGCTATCTACAATTTATGCGGTAAAGTCTTAATTGTGCTTAACTAGAACACAGTTTTAATTGACATTAACCGATATCCTCGATCATAGTATGGCCAAGATAGCACACTGAGTATCATTTAATTATTTATCTTGTGGCATCGGCATTTTACTTGGCCAAATTCGGGCAGATGCTCATCCCACAAGATAAACAGTGAATCTTGCTAAAGAAAAAGTTTTTTAATCAATCTTGCAGTGTATGTGTAGAAGATTGTCTGCATTTCTACGTCGAGTTTTGAGAGCGATGCCTATGTTATTCATAAAATAATACAAGCATATTACTTTGTCGGAAAAGTTGTCATAAATTAAGCAATAAGCGTCGTAAATTCGTTATTCTGTTGATATCTAAGATCAAATCACTCTTGATTAATTACTGATGTCACCCTTAATTAATTCTGTAAATCCCTGGCTGGTGGGAGTAGGATTAAACACAATTTTATTGGGTTTAGCTGGTATTGCTCCTAAAAAACTGCTTACCCCAGCTGGATTATTCCACGCCTGGTTACTGGCCATACTAATTTGGGGAACTTTAGGCTGGCAAGGTTACGCAGTGGTAATGTTCTATTTTTTAGTGGGTTCTGGCGTTACCCGCATCGGTATGGCACAGAAGGAAGCCGAAGGAATTGCCGAAAAGCGTTCTGGTGCAAGAGGCCCAGAAAACGTCTGGGGTTCGGCTTTGACTGGGGCGTTGTGTGCCTTGGGAGTAGGGCTACTCAATTGGGGAGTTCTTGTACCTAGTCCCCAATCCCTAGTCCCCAGCCCCCAATCCCTATTATTGTTAGGCTATGTAGCCAGTTTCAGTACCAAACTTGCTGACACCACTGCCAGTGAAGTTGGGAAAGCATACGGTAAAAGCACCTTTCTCATTACCACCCTTCAACCAGTACCCCGTGGCACCGAAGGAGCAATCAGCTTAGAGGGGACTTTAGCTGGTGTTGTGGGTTCGGTGGCGATCGCACTCGTTGGTTGGGGAGTTGGTTTAATTGATATATTGGGCATAGTTTGGTGTGTGCTGGCAGCATTTATTGCCACCAACTTAGAAAGTGTAATTGGGGCAACACTGCAATCGAAATATGCCTGGCTGACCAATGAAGTGGTAAATATTTTTAATACATTAATCGGTGCGATCGCAGCTGTGATATTTGCCTGGGTATGGAGTATAGGGTATGGGGCATAGGGCATTGGCAAATTGAAGCAACTAGCCCACAAAATAAGCAATGAATTATTTTTAACCTCTTTTAGTTGATTTTACTTAGTTAGCCGATTATTTGCTGAAATTCAGACAGCATTTTTCCATGCAATTAGCTTTTGCTAGCTTCTGGGCGATCGCTGAGATTTTCAATCCTGTTCTGTCTTTCCAAGAGCGTATAACTAATCATGAAAAACTATCTTATCAAGAAGGCGTTCTGAGGCAAAGAGAATTTCCGATCAATTCCTCACCTTGGAGCGTTAGAGCATCAGAGCCTCTCCTCTTCAATTAGCAGTTATATATTTTTTTGACCCAAGAGGTATTCACCTCTACTCCCCATCCCCTCTGCCTCTCTGCCTCTTGTTGACCATTTTCACGTAATTAGTTTATGAAATCTTTATCAGAATAATCCATCAATGAGAGCATGATTTCTATATGATTTAATTTAAAAGCTCTACCAGTGCTTAACCATTTTTACATAATTAGTTCATGGAATCTTTATCATTTTTGACAGTCGATGACCAACCTATTTCTATTGAGGAAGCAGTAAAATACCTCCAAGCCTCTGGAAAATTAGGACAATTTATTGGGGATATTCTCCGCCAGTACGTAATTGAGCAAGAAATACGAAACCGAAATGATATAGAGATTGGCACAGCAATAACTGAACAAGCAATTATTGATTTTAGACTAAACAATCAATTGACTGATCCCCAAAGTTTTCAAGAATGGTTAAAGAGGAATAACACTGATTACACAGCCTTTCATACATCCGTTACTTTTGGTTACAAGCTAGAAAAACTCAAAGCTGTAGTCACAGAACCAAAACTTCCAGAATATTTTATTGAACGGAAGATTTTTTTAGACCGGGTGGTACTTTCTCGAATTGTTGTTGATAATCGGGAACTGGCAGACGAATTACAAATCCAAATTGAAGAAGGAGGCAGCTTTGAGCAACTAGCTAAAGAGTATTCACTTGCAGATGACCGAGTTGTGAACGGCATGATGGGACTAATTAGCCGAGGAAGTCTGCCGGACGCACTACGGGCAGCTATTGATATCGCAAGTCCGGGACAAGTAGTAGGACCAATAGAAATGGCTGGCGGAACCTCCTTCCAAGGAGAAGTACCTTATGGTTTGTTTCGAGTAGAACAATTTCTGCCAGCATCTTTAGAAGATACTCAACTAAAGCAAGCACTACAAAATGAATTGTTTGAGAAATGGCTAGCAGAGAAAATTCAAAAACTGACAGTCAAATTACAAGTGAGTTAAAAATTCTGGATAATGAATCTCTACGATTAGAAGTGCTAGCTTCTTTACCTTGGAATCAACCACCCCTATGTTGGTTGACTCCCGAACAACAATCCCGATTGCAAGATGAATCCCAAGCCCGTCAGTATCGTCTGGGAGATAAAATCTGGTCAAGCGATATCGGTGGTTACCAATTCTTCATTGTGGCTGGTAAAGTGCGTTTGCGAGATGGCGGGGCAAACCCATCTAACGGGCGATCTCAAGAACGCGTTGGCAAACCCATAGCCGCCCTCGATGCAGGGGATTGGTTTGGCGACTTACAAAAGCTGCCTGGGGATTTTAAAGCCGTAGCTGCTAGTAAAGAAGTGATAGTACTGTGTTGGGAGACAACACTGTGGGCAGAATTTTCTCACCCACAAATTCAGGAGTTTTTACAAGCCTTACCAGTGGAGAGGGAACCAGAAAAAGAGACATTTTCCTTTTCTTCCACAGCTCCACTACCCCCCCCTTCCGAAGGGACTCCCCTCCAACCCCAAAAAGGACTCCCAGCCGCCAATCTCATCGTTCCCAATTATCCTTTTGTTGCGAGTTGGAACACTGCTGCTGCATGTTTAACGATGGTGGCGCAACAATTAGAAAACTCTGTGCAACTGGAATGGGTGCAACGCCAACTCCGAGGACAACGCCCAAAACATGTTGTGGAAGCAGCAGAAAAAATGGGTTTAGTGTTGCGGCGGTTGCAAGTCAGTTGGGGTGACTTGCGGCAAATATCGTTTCCAGCTTTATTGTTGTGGAATTCCGACTTACCCCAGAGTCCCTCCTGGGTGGTAGTCTATGGAATTAGAGGC
The DNA here is from genome assembly GCF_015207005.2 of Desmonostoc muscorum LEGE 12446. GTDB lineage: Bacteria > Cyanobacteriota > Cyanobacteriia > Cyanobacteriales > Nostocaceae > Nostoc > Nostoc muscorum. The sequence continues at coordinate 4,058,440 of NZ_JADEXS020000001.1, read as the reverse complement.
GATCGCGCCATCGTCGCTAATCCTCTAAATCCCGATTGTGCTTGTGAAAGTTTGCCCCAATCAGTAGTCGAGGCATCTTGGGATGGACAACTCTGGCAAGTAGAACTCGTATCCCAGCAAGAACAATTTAACCTCAGTTGGTTTACCCCAGCAGTTTGGAAATATAAGGGATTGCTAGGCGAAGTCTTGCTAGCATCTTTTACCTTGCAGCTTTTAGGGTTAACAACACCACTGATTACCCAAGTTGTGATTGATAAAGTGATGGTGCAGGAGAGTTTGCCGACTCTTGATGTCATGGCGATCGCTCTGCTTTTTGTCGCCGTATTTGAGTCCATACTCGGCATTCTGCGCTTATTTATCTTTACTCACACAGCTCGGCGTCTGGATTTGAGTTTATCAGCACAGCTGTTTCGCCATCTGATGCGTTTGCCTTTGGCTTATTTTGAGTCACGGCGTGTGGGAGACACAGTAGCACGAGTCCAAGAACTCGAACAAATCCGGCAATTTCTTACAGGCACAGCATTAACTGTGATTCTAGATAGCATCTTTGCTGTGGTTTACCTGGCATTGATGTTTTATTATAATGTCCCCCTTACCTTTGTAGCGTTAGCAGTATTGCCCCTGTTTGCTACATTGACCATAGTTGCAACACCAATTCTGCGTAACTGGCTCAACGAAACTTTTAACCGTTCCGCTGATAGTCAATCGTTTTTAGTCGAGACAATCACCGGAATTCACTCCGTTAAAGCCCATGCAGCTGAACCAGTAGCACGCGATCGCTGGGAAGGCTTATTTGCTCGCTTCATCCGCACAGGTTTTAAAGCCTCTACCACCTCCAACATCAGCAGCAATATTGGTGACTTTCTCACCAATTTTTCCACCATGCTGATTCTCTGGTTTGGAGCCAAGTTAGTCATCGAACAAAAGCTCACAGTCGGACAGCTTGTCGCCTTTCAGATGTTGTCCGGTAGAGTCACAGGCCCACTTTTGCGCCTAGTACAATTGTGGCAAACCCTCCAACAAGTCCTACTTTCCGTAGACCGCATTGGTGATATACTCAACGTCTCTCCAGAAGCCGAACAGGGAACTGGGTTAGTTTTACCACCCCTGAAAGGTCAAGTCACCTTCGAGCAAGTATTTTTCCGCTACCGACCGAATTTTGAAGCAGTTCTGCGAGGAATATCTTTCGATGCCGAACCAGGACAATTTGTTGGCATTGTCGGACGCAGCGGTTCCGGTAAAAGTACACTTTCTAAACTATTGCAACGCCTCTATCAAATTGAATCAGGACGCATCCTGATTGATGGTTTTGATATTAAAAGTGCCGACTTAGCATCACTGCGGCAACAAATTAGTGTAGTTCTCCAAGAAGACTTTTTATTTAACGGTTCTATTTTGGAAAATATCACTCTCGGCAATCCCGACATTAGTGCAGAGCAAGTGGTAGAAGCAGCAAGACTAGCCGTAGCCCACGACTTCATCAGTCAACTACCCTACGGTTACGAAACCAATGTGGGTGAACGCGGCACCGCTTTATCCGGTGGGCAGAGACAACGCATTGCCCTAGCAAGGTTATTTCTTTCCCAAGCACCGATTTTAGTTTTGGATGAAGCTACCAGCGCTTTGGATAGTGAAACTGAACAACAAGTACTACAAAACCTGCAAAAAGTTTCCGCTAACCGTACCGTCTTTCTCATTGCTCACCGCTTTGCTCCCCTCAAACGTGCCGACTTAATTTTGGTGTTAGAGCAAGGCGTGATTGCCGAACGTGGTACTCACTCACAGTTATTGCAACAAAAAGGTTTGTACTGGTCACTATATCAACGGCAGCAAGCAAATATATAGTAGGGGCGCACAGCTGTGCATTGGTGTCAACTTAACGCACAACGGGCGGTTAGAAACCGCGTCTACACTAAACTTTACCTGCCTACGCAGGTTTCAAAACCCTTAATTTTCTGTTAGGACAAGGTAGGCGGACTTTGCTTGTGTAGCCCCGAATTCCATTCGCCCAGGGTTAAGTTGACTAACTGCGTTGCCAAATTTTAATTGTCTTATCTAAACTTCCGCTAACCAACATCTCGCCGGAAGCTGTGAAGGCTAATGCTGTAACTATATTTCCATGGCCTGTAAAAGTACCTAGCAATTCTCCGGTTTGCAGATGCCATAATTTGATGGTTTGATCGGCACTACCGCTGGCGATAATTTGTTCATCGGGACTTAAGGCGATCGCATAGACTCTATCTCTATGTCCTTTTAAGGTATGAAGTAATTCCCCAGTCTCTAATTGCCAAATTTTAATCGTTTGATCCCAGCTACCACTCACAAGCAGTTTACCATCTGTACTGATTGCCAAGGAACAAACGATGTGAGAATGACCCATGAGGGTATGCAGCGGTTGTGTGTCTTTTAAACTTTTGATTCCTGTCTGGGGTGAAATGCGCCAAACTTTGATTTTGCGATAGCTACCTGTGACCACTGTTTGCCCGTCTCGACTCAAAACTAGGGAATGAGCAGCTGTATCATCTAAAGAAAGGGCGATCGCTACCTGACGGTGAATCAAATCCCAAAACAGAATTTTTCTGTCATCTCCGCCAGTGGCTAACATTCTCCCATCTGGGGTGAACGCAGCGCACCGCACCACGCCATGATGTTTGTGCAGGATATCTATTAAGTCTAAAGCGCCCACGTGCCAAAGTTTAATTGTCGAGTCTGCACCACAACTCACCAAAGTCTGTCCATCTGAACTAAAAGCTAGGGAATTCACTTCATCCACTAGCCCAGATATCACCCAAGGATACTCTGACAATGTATCTATTAATTCACCTTTGCTTAAATCCCATAGCTTTGTCTCACCACGACTACCACTTGCCAATATGGGTAAGGTGTTGCCATTATTACACCCGGAACTAAAAGCCAAGCAATTAATTCCTCTGTTATGCCCTTGCAAAGTTTGCCAGCATTCCCAGTCACCTACTACTTTTTTCAGAGAATGCTCTGGTGGTAGAGTTTGTATTGTCTCTATCGTCCTCTCATTAATTATTGGCGATGTCTCTTTTTTGCCAATAAGTGATTCTAAATACCAACTCAATCCCCCCGCATATAACAAATTACTGGGAGTAATATATAGTTTCGGTTCAGTGATTTCCAGTTGATTTGTAGGTAAAAAGCCTGTTAGTATACTCTGTTTTTCGTAACCTAATTTACCTGTGGATGGATAAAACAAACAAAGAAAAATTAATACTTGGTGATTTCTCAAATCTTCTTGAGTCACCGTCCATCTAATTTTGTCTTTCTTAATACCATTAAAACTTTCGCCATCGGCAACGTAAATTTGAACACCTAGTTGGGGATTATCTTTGAGTACATAACTAAATTTGCTTTGACCAGATAAATTTCCTTCATCATCTAAAGTGATGCTTTCTAAAGTGTCTTGGGGGATTTTTTTGAGCAACTTGCCTAGACGTTCAGTGATGATGCGATCGACAATTTTTTCCCGTAAAAGATAATCTTGGGCTTGTTGCTGGAAATATTTGGGAAAAGGTATCGTCCAATCCGGTGGTTCCGGATATTCAGGGGGCATGGGCGGCGGATTTTTGGCGAGAACTTCCGCTTGTTCGCGGGAAAGCTCTAGGAGCTTTGCCAATGCCTCGCCCCAAAATGCCATAATTTCTGTGTGGCAACCTTTGACTTGACTTTCGAGCAAAGACAAATCGTAAGTTTTGGGTTTTTTCACACGTTGAAGGAAGTCACTTTGTTGAGCTTTGAGTAAGCTAATCCAATCCATCTGCATTAGAGGGGCGCACTATTGCATACCTAAGGTAAGCTATACCAATTGAATTACACAAGTCTATAATTTTGAGTTAATTAAAAATTCAGTAATTTTAGTAGTCTAATAAAACACAAGTATGAGCATATGTATAGCACTGAGACATTTCATGAACAGATGTAGCTGAGCTACATAGAATTTAGATGTTATCAACTAATTCTAACGGACATGGAAAACAAGATACTGTCTCTAGGGAAACAGTTCTAGCAGTCAGCCAAACCTGATGAACCCAGGTTAAAAAAGTTCGTAGTAAACACTTTAGTGCTGAGATAGAGACTAATACTCAAACAATTATTAATCAGTAAAGCAAAAACTTTTTCTCTAAAGAGCAAATACTCAAATGTTTGTAGCTGTAGTTGGCTGCAAGTAGTTGCCGGAATACAAGCCCAGCTCCAGCAGTGGCGGATAAGTTTATTGCTATTGTAAGATTGCAGCCGTCTCCAACATACCCGGAGCGATCGCTATCCCCACAGATTAATAGACAAAACATAGTATAGGGCGACAATGCAAAAACTTCTTTTTGATGACAAAGATCGCTTTAGAGCGCAAGCCCTATTCCTTGGTAAGAAGATTAACCTACAGAAATTGGAAAATTACGTTTGCTTGGCGACTATGCCAGTCATGGTTACAGTAGGTGAACACGGCTGTGCGGTGCTGCTGGGCTATGGTGCAGTTGTTCTGTTTAACCTTGAGCCTGGAGAAAAAGTAGCCTTTTTGACCAAACTATCCCCTCAAGTTAGTGATTCTTTTACTGAGCCGGAAACAGAAGAAGTAGAAGTTCATCTCAATATTGTCGAAAGTGAGCGAGTTAAGGAAGGAAAAATTTTACTGCATGAATTTAGTGTAGAGCGTTTACAGATAGTGGCTGATATTCTTGCTAAAAGTGTTGTTTTGTCTCATTATGAAACGAGTCTAGCAACTGTATTCGATCAAATTGAACCGTTTGCAGCTAGTCTCCAGAGTGACAACAGGAGTAAACGCAAGAGTCGGGAATTATTGCGTCAACTTGGGACTACTCTGTTAGTTCAACATAAAATTGTAGGTCGAGTAGAGATTATTGATAAGCCAGAGTTGCTGTGGGAGTCCCCACAGCTAGAAAACTTATATCTGCGGTTGGAGGATGAATACGAAATCCGTGAGCGTCACAATGCCTTAGAACGAAAACTAGAGCTAATTTCCCAAACTGCACAAATTGTGCTGGAGTTCATGCAGCATAGCAGTAGCCAGCGAGTAGAGTGGTATGTGGTAATTCTTATTGTGGTGGAAATTCTGCTGTCGCTGTACGACATCATTTTTAAAGGCTAACGCTTAGTAGGTCTACACTTGAGCAGAACTAGCTAGATTTTATGGCAATACGATTCAGTTAAGGCTAAAACTCTTTGTTAAAGTCAATTTTTTAACGAACCGCAAAGGACGCAAAGGACGCAAAGTAAAAGAAGGAAGAGAAGAAAGAAATGCTTAACTGAACTGTATTGGATTTTATGGAACTGCGATCTACCCCCAATTATTACTGCCAATCTTGTGATAAAATCCCTTGAACATAAATAGTTAATACTATGACAAGTGCATCTTACATTTTTCTGGCTGGCGCAAGTCGCGGTGTTGGTTGGGAAATTGCCCAATACTTGAGGGCGCAACAGCTAAAGGTAAAAGCACTCCTGAGAACAGTAACAGTTGCTAGTGAACTAGAAAAAATCGGTATTCAAATAGTTCAGGGAGATGCCTTAAATGTTGGCGATGTAGAACGTGCAATATTAGCAGATGAACCTATTGACACTATTATCAGTACAATTGGCGGTTTACCAACAGACACAGAAAGACCAGATTACCCCGGGAATAAAAATCTGATTGACGCAGCAGTGAAAGCTGGAGTCCAAAAGTTTATTCTTGTGTCTTCCATTGGTGCTGGAAATAGTGTGAGTGCTTTGTCTCCTCAGGTTTTAGCAGCACTGGGTACAGTTTTAGCTGAGAAAAACAAAGCCGAAGAACACTTAATTGCCAGCGGACTGACTTACACCATCATCCGTCCTGGTGGACTCAAGTCAGAACCAGCAACAGGAAATGGCGTTTTAACTGAAGATCCGCGCATTATTGGTAGCATCAATCGCGCAGATGTAGCGCAGTTAGTTTGTCGCTGTTTAAATAGCAATGGCGCCGATCGTAAAATCTTGTCAGCAGTAGACCGAAATATGCTATTTGGGCAAACAGAATTTGCAGAATTTAATTTGGATTAATCGCCAATTAGGCACGCCAACGAAGTATCTGACCTTTAACAGGGTTGACAAATTCCCGTTTTTCTGAAATTGACCGAGCATATTCTCGCTTCAACTGGTAGTACCACTGCGCCTGCATGTCTGAGTCTTTAATTAATCGCAGCACAGGATTATATTTGAGTCCAATTTGCTGTTTTTCCACCACTGTTCGGTCTTGACCAAGGAAAGTCTCCGCTAGAACATGCAGCAGTGGCTTAAAAAAGCCTGGCCAAGAAAGTGTCCAGTAAAAAGCAGATGTTACTTCCGTTTCTGTGTCTGAAATGGGTGTAACTGTCGTTAAATTAACGACTCTATGCTTGCCAATTGTAGTTTCTTCGACTCTGATTCCAGGTAAACGAAAAGAAATCTCTGTTTCTGGTACACCACCACCAATCAGCAAATATAATCGCCCCCCATTGGCTGGCAATTTGTGTCGCCGCATTGTAAAGCCGTAGGGCGAAGCATCAAATTGCTTCACTTCTTCATGCAATTGCTCATTTCGCCACCACCAAGCTCGATGAACATAAGGTGAATGAGCGGGGTCCATTAAACCCACCACTGCATGATCGATAAAACAGGGGAAGCGCATAACGTGTACAAACTGTGGCGATGATCGCTCATCAAATCCCGGAATCACCGGAATCTCCATTTCAGGAGGCTCAGGGCGATCGCCATCGGGCATATATATCCAAATATTTCCTTGGGCTTCCCTGACTGCATAGGATTGGACATTGAAGCGACTCAAATCCATCTGCTGATCTTCCACAAGAGACGGTATGACAGTACACCCCCCACCAGAGTTAAAGCGCCAACCGTGGTAGCAACATTCCACTTCCTGTCCATCGAATCTACCACAACTAAGGGGTACACCACGATGGGGGCAAATGTCGGTCATCGCTGAGACTTTGCCATCGCGATCGCGAATTAACAGCACCGGTTCTCCCAACAAAACGCGGCTAACCATCATACCTGGCTTAATCTGATTACTAGGCAAAGCATAGTACCAAATATTACGCAAGAAAAAGTTATCGTTATTTTTCATCGAATTGAATTTCACTATTGACCTGTTAATAACTGTTTGATGACTACTGTTAACTGTTTTAATACTTGTGGCGATATGATTCAGAGTGTTTTTCTGGGCATCTTATATATTACAAGTTATGTAAAACGATAAATCAGATGGGGCAGCCGCAAAAACCTATAGCCGCTGAACAGCAGATCCTTTCATTGGGGCGTGTCCTTCAGAGCCTCAGGGAAGAAGATGATGTTGATGTTCTGATTGAAATTATTATTTCTTATCTTCAAGAACAGTTTGACTATAAATTAATTTGGATTGCTCTTTACGATCGCCTGAATCACATCTTGTTTGGTAAAGGTGGTATCATTCCTCACAAAGATACAAGCTTTTTACACCAAAAAGTTGTTATTAGTCCTGGGGATTTATTAGAGCAAGTAGTAATTGAACAGCATCCCTTGGGTGTAGCTGATTTGCGGGCTGAAATCCGCGCCGCTGAATGGCGAAAAGTTGCAGAAAAATTCCAGATCCAAGGAACAATCATTATACCAATTCGCTATAAAGACCGTTGTTTAGGTTTGCTGTTACTGGGTTCAGAACGCTGGGGCTACCTGCTGACAGGGGAAGCAAAAGCACGTTTGATGATGGTTTTAGGCGAACTGGGCGCACTGCTTTATCAACATGAAATCCATTTGCAGCAAAAGCAAGCCAAGCGAACGGACGAGCCATTATTAGAATTGCTAGAAAATTTACACAACCTCAGTAACTTAAATCAAAAACTAGAAGTAGCGGTGCAAGCAACCCATAAATTTATCTCTCCTAATCGAACAAATGTCTACTGGTTTGAGCGGGAAGGGCGCTATTTTTGGTGTCGCATGAGCAATCAACTTGTGAAAATCGATCCCAATTCTAACACTCGACCAGCAGCGGGAATGACGGTGCAGGAATTGAGCGATTTTTATTATGCTTTGGCAGTGAACCAAATTGTTTCCGTTGGTGATGCTCGCAGTTCCTTAGCAAGTCATTTTACAGCAAAATTGCTGCAACGGTTGAAAGTGCGATCGCTCTTAGCTGCTCCAATTATCTGGCAAAAAAACTTGCTGGGTTTTCTGGCGGTGGAAAGTAATGAACCCCGCATCTGGACGGAAACAGACAAAAATTTTGTCCAAGGTGCAGCTGGGTTGATTTCCCTGATTGCTCCCAGCGAAAGCACCGAAAGCACCATCAAACAAATCCAAGAAGATGCTCAACTAACTAGTCAGGTAGCCCAAGGTATTTATAGCGAACATGACCTCCAGGAAACTTTGCAAATTTGTGCTAAGAAAGTTTTAGCTCGATTTGGTGCTACCCGCTTTTTGCTATTGCAGCATGACACCGAGCAGAATAATTATCAATTTATTTATCAAAGTCAGCCCCATAATCGCCGACCGTTAAAATTTGCCTTTGATACTCTCAAAGAATTAGATGGGCAACTTTTGCAACGTTCAGATCAAGCGGTGGAGATTGAGAACTTAGACGAAGATTTACGCTTTTTTAATTGGCGTCCCTTGTTGTTAGAAAATGGCGTGCGATCGCTACTGATTTGTAAATGCCTCCAGGGTCAAATACCACCAGCACTTTTAGTCATCGCTCATGAAAGCCATCGTTCTTGGACAACCTCAGAAAAAGAATTGCTTTGGACTGTCAGTCAACAAATTGGTGTAATTATTCGTCAGTGGCAATTGCACAACCGCACCCAACACCAGCAAAAGATTTCCCAGGCATTTGAGCGATCGCTAAACATTCTGGCACAACCGCAAAACAGCAAAATCGAAGCCGGAAAAAAACACTTAGAACTGACAGTACTCGAACAAATTGCAACGATTCTCGGCTGTCCATTAGCGGTACTACTTTCCTGGTCGCCTGGTGAAGATTTGGCAGAAATTATACCTGGAGTAACTAGCAGTAGCCAATTTGGGATTTTTGCCGATGCATCAATTTCCATTCGGACTGAGGCGCTGATTCAGTGGGCACTAGATACAGAAAGTTACCTGACTTTGAAGGTAGATGATTTGCCTGGGGAAACTCGCAAATGGCTAAATACAGCCGACAAAGGTCAAATTTTCGTGATGGCCTTACGTACTAATACTGACCATGAAACCACAGGTGTAGTTTTATTGGCAGACACTCAAGAGCGTCGCTGGTCAGAACAAAGCCTGAATACCACAGCAACTCTGATTTCTCAATTAGCTTGGTGGCGTCGTCAAAAGCAAATTAACCAACTTCTAGAGTCCACAACCGAAGAATTACGACAACTCAACTGGTACAAACACCGTCGCCTAGAGGAAATCCAAAGAATAACAGCCGTATCTCTGAGTCAAATACGTGATTTAGGCATTCCTACAAATGAACTGACTCAGATGCGCTACCAGCTTTTACTCAGGCAGTTAGACCACACAGCCACCTCCATGAGTGGATTGCTAAAACTAGAGCAATGGCAGCTACACAAGAGTTGGGAAACTATGCCCATAGCCAGTTTATTAAAGCGATCGCTCGAACGCATCGATAATTTACTCAAACAGCAAAAACTGTGGATTGGTGTACATGGTTTGGGACAACCCATTGAGGATGGAGAATCACCAAAAAGCTGTTTATTACCCAAAGGTGTTCCTAGCTCCAACCCTCAACCTGCAATGGCGATCGCAGGCGATATCATGAAAATTGAATTAGTGATCCATGAATTGTTGATTAATGCCTGTAACCGTTCTCCAATCGGCGGCAGAATTGACATTTGGTGTCGCCGTTTGACTGACCATCAGCCCACAGATCCCAAAAGAAATCCATCAGAACTTGGGCAGGATTCTGCTGTGAGAATACGGACTGAACATCGGACATTCCTAGAACTGTCGATTACACACAACGGGGCGATCGAACCACAGCTACTAACAGAGTTAAATAAAAATACACTTAAAGATGTTCTTGCCCCCTCTAACCTCAACCAACCACCAGGTTTACACCTACTAATTTGCCAAAACCTCATGCAGGAACTAGGAGGAGAGTTGAATTTCTATCAATTACCCGATAATCGCGTAGTTAGCCGATTGATTTTGCCCTTAGCGGGTAGTGATTATTAAATATACAGCAGAATTCAGAATTCAGGAGTTGTAAATTTATGTTACGCAGATGTTTGAAAACCCTTGATTTTACGTTGTTTCAATACCGATTTGAGCGTCTCCTCTCTTGTGAAAACATCACCAAAAAAGGTCATTAATGGGCAAGTTTGGGGGACTTAATAGGGCGAAGAGTTGATTTTAGCGTGCAATAATTTGAATGCTTCAACACCATTTTTGGGCAAGTTAGTAAATTGTTAAAAGACGTTTCGTAACATTTGTTTACAACCTGTCCCATTTTGCACATACCTCGGCGGCTACCCGATATGTGCTTACATCCCGAAGAAATTCCTCCTATTCCTGACGCTCGCCAACAGTGTCCTAGCTGCTTTTCCCCCATTTAGTCTTGACAAACGTGCAATTATTTCTCACGGAGGTTCAGCCCCCAGTTATCCTGCAAGCTCTTGGGAATTGTGAATTCCGTCTTTTGTCCTTCCCGCTCGAGGTAATGCAGTCCCTCAATCAGCCTGCGTGAGAATGCGCCGCTGATCCGCGCCGCCACCTTCGAGCGATCCTGCATCTCGTCGGTGACTCCAAAAATCCAGCGCAGCGGACGTAAAAAGTGCCGAGTCCAATCGGCGCGTTCGATACCAACCGCTTCAACCACCCGTTCGTCGCAGAGATCGCGGATGAGCGTGGGAACAATACCATCGAACATCTTGCCGGGAACGCGTTCCTTCATATAATCAACCAGCGCAGCAGTCAGTTCTCGCCCGGCATCTGACGGAGCTGCATGATGGGCGAGTATCGCATCCCACAACGCTTTGCCATCCTCGACATCACGGGGTAGCATGTCCTCCTGAATTCCCATTATGCAGCCAATGACACACCAACAGTGAAAGAACGCGGCCTCTTCCTCCGTGGTAAAGTCCAGTCCCAGCTTGGTCAAGACCTGGGGTAAGAGTGCAAAGGATAGCATCGTACCAGCCAAGTCTTCCTGGTTAATGGGAACACCGTACTCAGCAAGCCAGCGGGGATATTGCCGCATGTGGTAGCGAATTGTGGTGTGCAGCAGACGGATCTTTTGAGCCGTGCGTACCCCACGACCATTTGGCTCCAACCCACCATCGGCCATAACATCGAGGACAAACTGCGCGGTTTCGATGAGGCGTTGATGTACCCTTTTGGTGATCCGGTGTGTCAAACTCAGCACCTGCGCTCCCTTGGCACAGGAGTAGCACGAAGGCAACGACCAGCAAAACAACGCCATCGTCATTTGCATACCATAACGCGAGAACAGTTGCTGGCCGAGCCGGATCTGCTCCTGATCCGCCCATGAAGGCCAGTCATCTGTGGTATTGAGGAAATCTTCGAGCTCGTCAGGCATTTCGACTGCCACCAAGTCATCGTTGTTTTGAATGTCTTTTAGGAGTTTATTTACAGCGTCCACCTCATTCAGCCCAAAGATATTCTCAATGACGGAATCGGCTTGCGGATCACCGATTTCACGATACGAGTCTAGGGTGTTGCGGGTCCATCGGCTTGATAACATGGGTCTTGAACTCCGTAGTTTTTTTGAAAAATAAGTTAAGTGGGCAGAAAAATTTATAAGTATTGAACAAAGAACAAGTTACTAAGCCCATGTGGGTTGTCACTCAGGTAGAAATCAGCAATTCCTAGTGCGTGTTTTCAAACTCGTTATATCGTATAAAAAAAGGCGATCGCTGTCTAGTCACGATCAACCGAGAAGACTTAAGTAACGAGCAGTGGGAGAGGTTAAAATCGTTTCAGTAGACCGAAAAGTTTTCCAGAAACTGATTCACTTGGGTTTTCCTACTCCGTCTTCCCTACTCCCTCGTTAACCAGTCCCCAGTAAAGAGTCCCTAGTCCCTTGCTATACTACGCAAAACCTGTCCCTCACCGACTCGGAGAGGGACAGACTTGAACTTTAGTTCAAGGCAGGGAGAGGTTCGTCGAATTCATGTTAATGGAAGAGGGTTATGTCATGTTCGGTTGAAGACTTATGATTAAGATTGACGGGTGGACGCTCTGATGCAGGGACACAGAGAAATTTTAATAATAAGTAATCATTCTAACTTAGTATCACTAATTAATTCAGAATTCAGAATTCTGACTCCTGAATTTTCCTCGATCACAATCCCAACACCTCCATTGATTTTTCAAGTACTTCTTTGGGGCGAAATGGTTTAGTCAAATATAAATCTGCACCAACCTCAATTCCTTTTTGTTTATCAAATTCCTGTCCTTTGGCTGTCAAAATTATGATGTAAATGTCAGTCATTTGTAACTCGTGTTTCACAATCTGGCAGACTTTTAAACCATTCATTTTAGGCATCATCACATCAAGAAAAACCAGATTTGGCTTTTCAGTTTTAATCATTTCGAGAGCTTCTTCACCATTTCTAGCGGTTAAAAGTTCCACCCCTTCGTCTTCTAAATTTTCTAGGGCTTGTTCCATCAAAATCAAGATATTGGGTTCATCGTCAACAATCAGAATTTTTTGGGTCATAGGATTGGGGAGTGGGGTATGGGAAAGAGGACACGGAGACGCGGGGACGGGGGGAGGCTCTTAAGGAAGACGATGGGGAACAAGCGGAAAGAATTGTTAGAATTTGTCCCCTCATCTCCCTCATCTCCCTCATCTCCCTATTCCCTACTCCCCACTCCCCATTATCTAAATTAGTTATCGGACAGCATGATGAAGAATACATTTTCCAACCCTTTCTCAAAGCGTAGGGTTTTGACTAAATCGGCTTCTTGGGAGAACATAGAATCTATAATGATCATGTCAGGTTTAGCTGACAAAGCTTTATGGATGCATTCTTGGGGATTGGAAGCTTCAATTACGCTGTATCCCTGAGTTTGTAGCACATCTGATAGGATTTTTAAAGTTGAGGCATTTTTATCTACAACCAATACCTTTTTACTGGAAGTGCCTTGAGAAAGTAGTAAGCCAATTTCGCCAAGGAGTTTTTCTGTGTTGATGGGTTTGGTGAGATAGCGGTCAATACCGATATGGTAACCGCGTTCTTTGTTTTCAATAATTGACAAAATGATGATGGGAATATCTGCGGTATGAGGATCGTTTTTGAGGACAGCAGCTACATCAAAACCGTTGATTTGAGGCATCATCACGTCCAAAAGAATCAAATCCGGACGGGCTGTTTTGATTTGATGAATTGCATCCACGCCGTCTTTAGCTTCCCGAACGTTGTAGCCTTCGTTTTCTAGTTGTTGACGCAGTAGTTCTCGAATGTTGGCATCATCATCTACCACCAAAATGGTTTTGCGATTTTCGTGCAGTACAGCAGTTGTGGTGATGACGTGTTCTTTGAGTTGTTTGACTAGGGCATCTAGATTCAGTTTGGCACTGGTTTTGTGATTGCTGGTGTAAATGGGAATGATAAAAGAAAACGTACTACCTTTACCAAGCTCACTCTCTACCCAGATTCTACCGCCGTGATGTTCAACGATTTGTTTGCAGATGGGCAATCCTAAGCCTGTACCTTTGGGTTTGTCGGTGAGGGTGTCGCCGACTTGCCGGAATTTCTCGAACACTTTTGGCTGGTCTTCAGCCGTAATGCCAACGCCTGTGTCAATGATACTAATGCAAATGGCGTTGTTCTGTTGTTTGATGCGGCAAGTAATAGAACCAAATTCGGTAAACTTGATGGCATTAGAAATCAAGTTGATTAGGACTTGCAATAGACGGTTGCGATCGCCTATTACTTGAGGTAATTCTGCTTCAATTTCGGTAATTAGCTCTAAGCCGTTGGTTTCAAACAATGCCGCTGTGGAAGTAGTTGCCCAATCTAGTAACTCGGTTGGATCGATGGGCTGCATTTGCCATTCCACTTTACCTGCTTCCATCTTGGCAATGTCTAAAACATCGTTAATCAAAGATGTCAGCCGTTCTGCCTCAGATACAATAATGTTGAGATTGTCACCTACCCGTTTGATTGTTTTCTGAAGCTTGCGGTCTTCGCTAGAAAGTATAGGAAACACATCGGTTTCTAGCTTTTCTTTAATAATGGAGGCAAAACCAAGGACAGAAGTCAGTGGCGTCCGCAATTCGTGAGAAACCGTGGAAATGAAATCGGTCTTCATCTTGTCGATTTCCTTTTCCGCAGTCACATCTCGAATCAGCAATGCCGAACCAAAGCAGGCGGTAGGTTCATTGGCTACCGCCCTTTTAAAGATGGCGGTGGCCACTGCCTGACCGATACGTTCTTTTGCCAAAATAACTTCAGCAGCAAACACCTCGCTGGCATGGGACTGAGTTTTTTGAACCAAATCTGCTAAACCAGATATCGGTAGTTCATGATAGTGACCTTTGACGGTGTTGGCTGTCAATCCATACATGGCTAAAAAGGCAGGATTGAAGTGGGTAATTTGTCCGGTGATGTCTGTGACTAACAAACCATCCGCTAAGTTGTCTAAAATGGCGTTTAAACCCTGGGCTTCTGCTAGGGTATTTTCCAGGGCAGCTGTCCGTTCTGCAACTCTGGCTTCTAGTTCTTGATTCAGTTGCCGCAGAGCAATTTCTGCTTGTTTGCGGGCACTAATATCAGTATTGATTTCTAGAACAGCACAAGGCTGACCAGAAATGCTCCGTTGCAGAGTCCATCGGCTTTGAACCGTAATTAGCTTATCATTGCGGCCGAGGTGCTGGACTTCTCCTTCCCAATTGCCTTGCTGTAATAATTCTGCGACGATCGCTTCTTTTGGTTGAGAAAAAGTTTTTTTGAGTAATGTGTAAATGTATTGGTCTTTTGCTTCCTCGCGCGTCCAGCCGTAAAGCCTTTGTGCGCCTTGATTCCAGTACAAGATTTTGTCGGTCATGTCGCGGACGATGATGGCATCACTGGAATGATTTAACATATCCATCAGCCGTTGATTTTCTGCTTCTGCTAGCTTGCGATCGTGAATATCGGTGCAAGTGCCAATCCATTCCCGAATGCTACCGTCTACTTCCAGGATAGGAGTACCACAAACAGAAAAATGGCGGTATGTACCATCCTTTCCACGTAATCGGAATTCGGTTTGATATAAACTCCGGTTTGCCACAGCCACACTCCAAGCTTCCGCGGTGTGGGCACGGTCATCGGGGTGAATAACATCAAGCCAGCCCGATCCCTGAAATTCCGCTTCAGTTTGACCAGTGTACGCCATCCAGCTGAGCATTTCACTGGTTATTCCCACTCCTTCCGGTGTAGCCACCCAGACAATTTGTGAAATAGTATTTATCAGAGAGCGAAACCGTTGTTCGCTCTGTTGCAGAGTTTGTTCGGCTAGCTTGCGATCGTGAATATCAGTGCAAGTACCTACCCACTCTTGGATGCTACCGTCTTCCTCTAAGACAGGAACACCACAGACCCAAAAGTAGCGATAAGTGCCATCTTTGGCACGAACCCGATATTCAACTTCATATAGGCTGCGATTGGCCACAGCGGCACTCCAAACTTCGGCAGTGTGGAGGCGGTCATCTGGATGAACAGCATCAATCCAACCCCAACCATCGGCTTCGGCTACACTCTGACCTGTATAGGCTCTCCAGTTCGACATATCTGCCTTTTGCAGTCCTTCAGGATTGGTAATCCAAACCATTTGGGAAGTAGCTGTCACCAGAGAGCGATAACGTTTTTCCAGATACTGATTTTCGGCTTCTGCTAACTTGCGATCGTGAATATCAGTGCAGGTGCCAATCCACTCTTGAACACTGCCGTCTTCTTCAATCACCGGGGCACCCCAGACCCAGAAGTAGCGATAATTACCATCCTTGCCACGAATTCGGTATTCAATTTGATAAAGACTGCGGTTGGCTACAGCAGCACTCCACACTTCTCCGGTGTAGCCGCGATCGTCGGGATGAACGGCATCAATCCAGCCTCCATTCTCAGCTTCTGCTAAACTTTGACCTGTATAGGCAATCCAGCTTTCCAGTTCAAAGCAAATTCCTTCTGGTGTGCTGACCCAAACTATTTGGGTGTTAGTTGTTACCAAAGAACGGTATCGTGCTTCGCTCTGTTTCAAGATTTTTTCGGACTCTTGGCGTTCTTGGTGGGCACCCTTGAGGTCGCTAATGTCCTCCACAGTTGATAAAATTAGGCGATCGCCATCTTTCTCAACTAACACAAGAGAAAGCCTGACTGGAACTAAATGCCCGTCTTTGTGGATGTACTCTTTCTCACAAGGTGCGTAGCGGCCAGTCTGTTCTAGGCTCTCTAGGATCGCTGACTCGGCGGCATACTTTTGGGGCATCATCTCCCAGTAGTTAAGATTCAGGGTTTCTGGGACAGTGCGCCCCACAATCGCCCCATAAGCGGGATTGATATCAATCAGTGTCCCATCGATGCGGCACACTACCATACCAACTGGACATTGTTCAAATAGCTGACGGTAGTATTCATCAACTTGGCTAGACATGGTTGAGGTTTCCTCAGTCATTTAGGTGGGTGGGATTATAGCAACAGAACCAGGACAATAAGGTGGCGTAAAGCTTTAAGGAAATTGGGTGACGTTGGAACAGTTGGTAAATTTGATCCGGTGATGCACTGCCAAGGTCTGGACTTTGCTCGGTAAGTCGCTGGATCAGTTGAGTATGGCGAATGAGCAAATCGGCTGGTTTGAGCATTGGTATTGTTGATGGAATGAAGCCTTCGGTATCGCTAGAGGAGCATAGTTCGGTTGTGAGAGCTGGTGAAACAAAATTTGTGTCACTGTGCCCTGCTACAGCTTCTAACACAGAATAATTCACCGGAATTTGAATCCAGAATTCTGTACCTTCACCCAATTGAGAACGACATTTGAGAATTCCCCCGTGTTTGTCTACAACAATTTGGTGGCTGATTGCCATGCCTAACCCAGTTCCTTTGCCAATCTCTTTGGTGGTGAAGAAGGGATCGTAAATGCGTTGGATGAGGTTTTCCTTCATACCTGGACCGTTGTCGGCAATGCGAATTACAACCCACTCGTTGTCTAGGACTTGGGTGCGAATGGTAATTTGGGGAGTAGGGAGTAGGGAGTGGGCAGTAGGGGAGTGTTGAGTTATAAATTGTAAATTGTGAATTAATTCTGATTTCCCCATTCCCCATTCCCCATTCCCCATTCTCTCTTCGAGGGCATCGATGGCATTTGCCAGGATGTTCATAAACACTTGATTTAATTGCCCGGGGTAGCATTCAATCAGGGGAAGTTTGCCATAGTCTTTAACGATTTCAATTGCCGGACGGTGAGCAGAGGCTTTCAGGCGATGGCGAAGAATCATCAGCGTCCCGTCGATGCCATCGTGGATGTTCACAGCTTTGATTTGGGCTTCGTCGTGGCGGGAGAAATTTTTCAGGGATTGGACAATTTCAACGATGCGATCGCTACCCAGTTTCATGGAATCGAGCAGTTTGGGAAGATCCTCCATGATAAATTCCACATCGATATTATCTAGCTCTGATTGCAACTCTGGGGGAGCCACAGGTAAAAATTTTTGATAGTCTTGCAGCAGGTGTAATAAATCTTGGGCGTACTCTGCAACATACCTCAAATTCCCGCAAATGAAGTTCACCGGGTTGTTAATTTCGTGGGCGACTCCAGCAATTAGTTGCCCCAGAGAAGACATTTTCTCGCTTTGGATTAACTTAGTTTGTGCCAGTTGCAAATCTTGGAGAGCTTGTTGAAGCTTTTGGGTTTGGGCTTTTGCTTGGATGGCTGCTTGGGTGCTTTGTTCGTAAAGCAAAGCTTTTTCGATGGCGATCGCTGTTTGAGAAGCAAAGATACTTACAAGTTTCAGGTGTTCAGTTCTGTAGGAGTCAGTTTTTTGTGTGCCAATGGCGATCGCTCCTATTACGCGCTCTTTTGCTCTTAAAGGCGCACAAATCAAAGCGTTAACGTTTTTTTCTCCCCATAATCGAGAATCTGCTTGCACGTCATTAATCAGTTCTGCTCGACGTGATTGCACAATGCTGCCAATAATTCCCCTGCCCGGTTCCGGCCGATTCTGCCCACAAAATACTCCAAATTCAGCAATGATTTCAAACTCAGTTCCATCGGGACTGAGCAGTAAAATCATCCCTGCTGACGATTCAATCAATTGACTCATTTCCTGAAGCACTAGTTGGGCAATCTGTCGCCGATCCAAACTTGTTGTCAATTGAGTCGAAATATCTTCAAATAAATCTATTTCCTGGTATCGTTCCAGCAATTCTTTAGCGAGTATTTTCTTCTCGGCTTCTTGTTTTGCTAAACACGAGAGCAAACTCGCTACTAAAGTTGCCTGTTCTTTGCCAACAACCCAACCGATAATTTCTCCTGAGGCCTCTATTGGATATCGATTTTCTGATATTTGCTCGCCAATACTAATGAGTTTCGTGCCGTCTACCAGCTCAACATCAATTGCGATGTTCAGTTGGTATACTAAGTCCTGAAGCAGAGATGCCAACTCTTGTTTGTTCAGAATCTTTCTCAGGCTAACTGCCGACATGAAACACCTCATTTAAAGTGAGTTGTAAATTTCCAGGAGTCAAAAAAACCGAGTAATTAATTTCATGTGCCACCCCTACCACTAAGTTTCCCAAGGCAGACATTTTAGGAATTTCCATAAAAATCTAGGGAATATAATAATTTGCCAATAAGACTAGTTTTCCCAGAAACATTGGTGGCATAACAGTAATGCGTAGCGTCTAGGATTTTTCCTTATACCATTTCACTCAATTATTGATACAAATTACTTCCCCTGCCTCCCCTGCCTGCCATTTGTATCAGTCTGAAAGTAAGTCCTGTTGTTTAGCGATCGCCCTTTTTGTACACAACTCCCAAAACTCAGAGTGCTAGAGCCAGATTTGCTGGTCGCACTCACAAAAATCTTATAGATTACTAGTAAATTTCCTGTACACTCAATAGACTAAGTAGTTTCTCTGATTGAAGTTTCCTAAAGGGATGAAATGACTATCAGGTAAGACTATCTCCTTTAGGGACACAATAGAACAATTCCGAATATGCAGCTACCCATCTTTAATCGGTTAACCATCAAATCCAAACTTGTTATTTTAGTCCTGTTCGCCAGCATTAGTTCAATTTTAGTTATTGCCTATCTAGGGTGGCAAATGGGTAAGCGATCGCTAACTGAGTCTGTTTCTAACCAACTTACAAGTGTTCGCGCTGCTAAGTCCGACGAAATCAAAACTTACTTGCAAACTCTACGCAACCACATTAAAACCCTCTCTGAAGACCGGATGGTTGTTGCAGCGATGGTAGATTTCCATCAAGGATTTCAAGAATTGAATCAGAAATCAATTCCGCCAGAGTGGGAAAAGTCTTTGCAAAATTATTATGAAAAGAAATTTTTTCCCAATATCTCTGACAAAGTTCCTGGAGAACTCCGTTTTAAGAACTATAGTCCTGTAAGCCAAGCTGCTAAATATCTCCAACATTACTACATTGCTGGTAATGTCTATCCTTTGGAACAAAAAGCTAAACTTGTAGATGCTGGTGATGGTAGTGCATACAGTCGGTTTCATGCTCAATATCAACCTTTATTTCAAAATTTAGTTCAGAGCATTGGCTATGACAATTTATTACTAATCGATCAGAATACAGGCAATATCATCTATTCAATCCGCAAAGAACCGGACTACGGTACTAGTCTCAATACTGGCCCCTACCGCACCAGTCACCTAGCTAAGTTAGTGGCAAGTGTACGTCAAAGCTTCGATCCTGGGGCAATTCAAATCAGTGATTTTGAAGCTTATCGACCAGTTTATGGTTCCCAAATGGCGTTTATCGCTGGCCCTATTTATGACGGTCCTAAGCTGGTGGGAATTTTAGCAGTGCAACTATCTGTTACCGAAATTAACCGGATTATGACCAGTAACCAAAACTGGCTGAATCAGGGTTTAGGAAAGTCCGGGGAAGCTTATTTGGTCGGCTCAGATTATCAAATGCGATCGTGATTCCCACTCAAGAAATCATTCACCTAGCAGAACACAATGCTAAATTTGCCTTAGAAATCAACCACTTAATTGAGGAGCGAAATCGGGCTATTAAGTTAGTTCAAAGGGTGTCGAAGCCTTCCTGAACTAGTTTGTACAGAGGTTGGAATAGAAGGGAGCGATCGCTTTCTTCTGATTCTCTGAAAATTTAAAAATAAGTCTCACGAAAGATTGACAACACATTTATTTACCCAAAGTATCCCCCCTTCGTAGGAAACTGGTTATAATTATTTTCCATCTCCATCAGAAATCAAACTCTCATCCACACAGTATTTATATGGGACGTATTCGTTCTAAATCTGACCTACCTACAAAAATCTGTCCGGTATGTCAACGTCCTTTCACATGGCGTAAAAAGTGGCAAGATTGCTGGGACGATGTGAAATACTGCTCAGAACGTTGTCGTCGTCGCCGTTCTGAAGGGAATAAAGGATTGAGTGGGGAGTAGGGAGTGGGGAGTGGTGAGGGAGATGAGGGAGCAGGGGAGGCAGGGGAGGCAGGGGAGGCAGGGGAAGCAGAGGGAGAATATCCCCAGTCCCCAGTCCCCAGTCCCCAGTCCCCAATCCCCACTCCCTACTCCCCAATCCCCAATCCCCAATCTCTAGCGAAATCAACTGCAAAACAGACGCAAATAGGGCAAAGAATTAATGAAGTCACAGGTGCAACCTAAATTAATTATTCATGGCGGGGCTGGTAGTTCTCTCCACGGTAAAGGAGGATTGGAAGCGGTGCGTCGATCGCTCCATATAGTAATAGAACAAGTTTATTCTTTGCTATTAGCCGGAGCAACTGCTTCTGAAGCGGTGGTGCAGGGTTGCCAAATGCTCGAAGATGACCCCCGCTTTAATGCTGGTACCGGCTCTGTATTACAATCTGATGGGCAAATCCGCATGAGTGCTTCTTTGATGGATGGCGCATTAAGGCGATTTAGTGGTGTAATTAATATTTCACGGGTAAAAAATCCCATTGACTTGGCAGAATTTTTACAAAACTCCCCAGATCGAGTCCTATCAGATTTCGGATCGGCTGAGTTGGCGCGGGAAATGCAAATTCCCAGCTACAACGCTTTAACTGATTTGCGCTTGCATGAATGGATACAAGAACGCCAGGATAATTTTAAAAGCACAATGGCAAACGTAGTAGCAGAACCCGAACTGCTAGAAACTAGTAATGCTGGACGTGGTACCATCGGCGTGGTAGCTTTAGATGCCTATGGTCGGCTGAGCGCTGGTACTTCCACTGGTGGAAAGGGCTTTGAACGCATTGGTCGAGTGAGTGATTCTGCTATGCCAGCAGGGAATTATGCTACTAATAATGCTGGAGTTAGTTGTACTGGCATTGGGGAAGATATTATTGATGAGTGTTTAGCAGCCAGGATTGTGGTACGTGTCACAGACGGGATGCCTCTCAAGGATGCTATGCAACGATCCTTTGGAGAAGCGCACCAGAATAAACGGGATTTAGGGGCGATCGCTTTAGATGCTAATGGGGCGATCGCTTGGGGTAAAACTTGCGAAATCTTACTCGCCGCCTACCACGACGGCGAAAAAATTGGTGACACCTTGGAATGGACTGACAACGAACTGATAGGCTATTGCTGAATTAGTCTGGGCGCCTCGGCTAAAGTTTTTTGCTGATCCCATTGCGGCTAATTCTTGGGCTTCATAACGCCCTTCCAAAGCTTGTAGCGCCGCTATTTTGAGGGCGACTTGATATCCTTGTTGCAGAATATCCCTTAATTCTGCCCGATTCAAGTACACACCACCAGATTTGCGGCGCTTGTTTATTTTGTTTACCTCAAAGACATAGCAAGTATCAGGAAAAATATCAGCTATAAGACTCACTTAATCATACTTTTCCTTAGGAGTGCATTATGCCTTACAAAATGTCCCGCCGCGCTTACGCCGAAACCTATGGCCCCACAGTAGGCGATCGCATCCGACTTGCTGACACAGAATTATTTATTGAAGTTGAACAAGATTTGACTACCTACGGCGATGAAGTGAAATTCGGCGGCGGTAAAGTTATTCGAGATGGAATGGGACAATCTCCCATTTCTAATGCCGATGGCGCTGTGGATTTAGTAATTACTAATGCTTTAATCCTCGATTGGTGGGGTATTGTCAAAGCAGATATCGGGATTAAAGATGGCAAAATTTTTAAAATTGGTAAAGCTGGAAATCCTTATATTCAAAATAATGTAGATATTATTATTGGGCCGGGAACTGAAGCTTTAGCAGGAGAAGGAATGATTCTCACTGCTGGTGGTATTGATGCCCATATTCATTTTATTTGTCCCCAACAAATTGAAGTGGCGATCGCTTCTGGTATCACCACCATGATTGGCGGCGGTACTGGGCCGGCTACGGGTACAAATGCCACTACCTGCACCCCAGGCCCTTGGAATATTTATCGGATGCTGCAAGCCGCTGAGGCTTTTCCTGTCAATTTAGGATTTTTGGGTAAAGGTAACGCCAGTCAACCCCAAGGACTTGTAGAACAACTAGCTGCTGGCGCAATGGGGTTAAAGCTACATGAAGACTGGGGAACTACCCCCGCAGCAATTGATACTTGCCTCAGCGTTGCCGATGAATATGATGTCCAAGTAGCTATCCATACTGATACTCTGAATGAAGCCGGATTTGTAGAAGATACCATCGCCGCTTTTAAAAATCGTGTGATCCACACTTACCACACCGAAGGCGCAGGCGGGGGACACGCACCAGATATCATCAAAGTTTGCAGCCAAGCCAACGTCTTACCATCTTCTACCAACCCCACACGTCCTTACACCCTCAACACCTTAGATGAACACCTAGATATGTTGATGGTATGTCATCACCTCGATCCGGCGATCGCCGAAGATGTCGCCTTTGCTGAGTCCCGCATCCGCCGAGAAACCATTGCCGCTGAAGACATTTTGCACGATTTAGGCGCATTTAGTATGATTTCTTCTGATTCTCAAGCAATGGGAAGGGTAGGCGAAGTGATAATTCGCACTTGGCAAACATCTCACAAAATGAAGGTACAACGAGGAACTCTTAACCCACAAGGAACTGAGCAACAAGCAGATAATTATCGTGCAAAAAGATATGTTGCTAAGTATACTATTAATCCGGCGATCGCTCACGGAATTGCTGAATATGTGGGTTCAGTGGAAGAGGGAAAATTAGCAGATTTGTGCCTATGGCGTCCCGCATTTTTCGGCGTCAAGCCAGAAATAGTAATCAAAGGCGGAATGATTGCCTGGTCGCAAATGGGCGATGCTAACGCCAGTATTCCCACACCCCAACCAGTGCATATGCGGCCGATGTTTGGTAGTTTTGCTGGTGCTAAGAACGCCACATCATTAACTTTTGTTTCCCAGGCGGCTTTAGAAAGGGAAATTCCTACCCAGCTAGGTTTACGAAAAACAGCAGTTGCAGTTTCCAGAACACGCCAATTGACTAAGCAGGATATGAAGCTGAATGATGCACTACCCCAAATTGAAGTTGATCCAGAAACCTACGAAGTCAGGGCTGATGGTGAGTTGTTGATTTGCGAACCTGCAACAGTTTTACCAATGACTCAGAGATACTTTTTGTTTTAATTCATACCGAACAATCTAATCAAAGCACTATAGGTTTAATTACGAATTACGAATTACGAATTACAAATTCTACAACCAACGTTGTTTTTTAGCATAGACAATACTACCAATCACAATTAAAGCCATAACGGCGATCGCAGCAGGATAACCCCAAGGTTGCTCTAATTCTGGCATGTACTTGAAGTTCATCCCATAAACACCAGCAATGAAAGTGATTGGCAAGAATACCGCCGATAGCATAGTTAAGCGATTAATTCTGTCGCTAGTTTCGCTGGCAATATTATCACGTTGAATTTCCATTAATTCTGACATCCAGACTCTCAGACTTTGGTACTCTTGCCAGAGATTATCGATATGATGCACAAATTCTTGATTGAATAATGTCTTCACTGGCGGGGAAATCCATTGTAAATCTTCGTAATCCATCATGATTAAAAGTGACTTAATACTTTGAAAATTACGACGCCCAAAACGAGTAGATTGCCTCATGCTAGCAATTTTATGGTACGTTGATTCATTACCAAAATTTCCTAAAACTTCATCCTCTAAATCATCAAGTTCTCTAGAAATGTATTCAAAGACAGTGTGGTAATTATTTAAAATATCTTTAAAAATTAGATAGAAAAGATAGTCAATTCCTGACTTTTGCAGGTCTATATTTCGCTTTTGAAGATTGTTAGTTAGTACAGTAAATATTTTGACTTCAGTGATTTCAAATGTGATGATAAAATTGCTTCCCAGCAAAATACTACCACGCGCTACCTCAAATTCCCGATTTTTTAGTTGATGAGTTAAAATTTCATAATTGTCAAATAAACAATCTTCTGTCTCTTCATCCATTCCTGTAGGGGTATGGTTGAAAACCATGTTCACACGAGATGGATTGAGTTGAAAGTGATTGAGAATTCTACCAGTTCCAGCGCGATCGCGAAAATTAACACAGCGCAACCAAATATTCTGAGAACTATCAATTCTTTGTAGTACCGTATCAACATCTCTATTAGAGAATAAATCTAGCTGATTCTGAGAAAAGGTGAGAAGAATTAGCATACAGTAACTTTTATCCAAATCCCCCACTAATTGATTCTAATTAGCGCAGCGGTTTTTTCCCATTCAGAATTCTGAATTTTTGTTTTTAACATCACAATTTCATTAAAAAAGCGCCCCCTTTTCAGAGGGCGCTTCTTATTCAGCTATTACCGAAGTATTAGCCGTTGATAGCAGGAGCAGTCAAAGCTACAGGAGCAACTTCACTAGCAGCCAAATCTAGGGGGAAGTTGTGAGCGTTACGCTCGTGCATTACTTCCATACCCAGGTTAGCGCGGTTGATTACGTCTGCCCAAGTGCTGATGACGCGACCTTGAGAGTCAATGATGGATTGGTTGAAGTTGAAACCGTTCAGGTTGAAAGCCATTGTGCTGACACCCAAAGCGGTGAACCAGATACCGACAACAGGCCATGCAGCTAGGAAGAAGTGCAAGGAACGGCTGTTGTTGAAAGAAGCGTATTGGAAGATCAAGCGACCGAAGTAGCCGTGGGCTGCAACGATGTTGTAGGTTTCTTCTTCTTGACCGAACTTGTAACCGTAGTTTTGAGATTCGGTTTCGGTGGTCTCACGAACCAAAGAAGAGGTTACTAGAGAACCGTGCATTGCGGAGAACAAGGAACCGCCGAATACACCAGCCACACCTAACATGTGGAAGGGGTGCATCAGAATGTTGTGTTCTGCTTGGAACACAATCATGAAGTTGAAGGTTCCAGAGATACCCAAAGGCATACCATCAGAGAATGAACCTTGACCGATTGGGTAGATCAAGAATACTGCGGTAGCAGAAGCCAAAGGTGCGCTGTAAGCTACGCAGATCCAAGGACGCATACCTAAGCGGTAGGAAAGTTCCCACTGACGGCCGAGGTAGCAAGCGCAACCGAGCAAGAAGTGGAAAACTACCAACTGGTAAGGACCACCGTTGTACAACCACTCATCTAAGGAAGCAGCTTCCCAGATGGGGTAGAAGTGCAAACCGATCGCGTTTGAAGAAGGAACAACTGCACCAGAGATGATGTTGTTTCCGTAGATCAAAGAACCTGCAACTGGTTCGCGGATTCCATCGATGTCTACTGGAGGAGCAGCGATGAAAGCGATTGTGAAGCAGACGGTAGCGGCTAGCAGGGTAGGAATCATCAATACACCAAACCAACCAACATAAATGCGGTTGTCAGTGCTGGTGATCCACTCGCAGAACCGATCCCATACGTTAGCGTTGGAGCGCCGTTGTAAGGTTGTGGTCATTGTTTTATGAGTGCTGTTTTTTGTTAAATATGTGACAGACAAACTTTTTTTGCCTGTTGAAATTAAGTCTACATGAATTTACTTTGATGGGATATTTAGCTTAATACTCTGTAACATTTATCTTGAATAAACTTACGTAACTGTAAAGTTTTTGTTCGCATTTTATAGCAGTACTAAAAAGCATCAAAAGCATTGATTTGTCTGATTTTAAGGGATTTCAACACTAAACGAATTTCAGTGGCTTGATCGCCTAATTATATAGCTTTACATTTGTTTACAAATAGACTTAAAACTCTCTAATAAAAAACATGTTGCAAGAGTCCATAATCCAGAATTTGTAGAGGTTTCCAATTAGATGGAATACGAAGAATTTGTAGGTTATGCCATTTAACGAAATACCTGATACAGACGTATGGGCGTACATCTGTACGCCCATACAAAGATTTATCTGTTGCAAAGATTTTTGGAAAGTTAAATAGCACAGTTTGTGCTATCCTAACGTATATTTAATAAATCGTTATTAATCGCAGTTGCTTGCCTAGCAAGAAAGTTAATCAACGGTAGATTAAAAATCAAAATATATATAAGGCAAGCTACCTTTAGGAGCTAATAACCAAACTGCCCAGAAGCATAAGGGCACGAAAACAAGCTTTACAGGCCAGCTAAACTCTAACTTCAACATCCGGTTAAAGGCATAGATTATGGCCATGAGAATAGCTAAAGTTGTCAACACCCAAGCGAGTTCGTATTGGCTCATATTTAAAGCTTCCACATAGACTTTTTGGGCAAACTGGGCATCGGCTGGATAACCCCAAAGATGACGAGTTACCAAAAAAGAGTCTTGGAGGTTAGGTAGGCGGAACCAAATCCAAGACATAAAAACCATCAGTTGGGTCAACAACCAAGCTATAAATATACCCAGAGGATTTTGCCAGAAATGTTCTAGCTTTTCAAAGCGATCGCTAATAACATCTGTTAGTCGATGAACGACCAATGCTAATCCGTGAAGTATGCCCCAGAGTACGTAACCTAAAGCAGCTCCATGCCAGATACCAGCAATTAACATCACAACAAATAAGTTCACACATGTGCGAGTCAAACCCTGACGTGAGCCACCTAAAGGAAAATAAATATAGTTACGTAGCCAATCGCCCAGAGTCATGTGCCAGCGCCGCCAAAAATCTGCAATACTGGTGCTGAAATAGGGAAAATCAAAATTCTCAGGTAGAATCAAACCGAAAAGTAAAGCGCTACCACGGGCAATGTCTACATAGCCGTTGAAATCTAGATATAACTGCAAGCCGTAGGCAAATGTAGCTAGCCAAAGATCGGTACTACCCGCCCGCTGTAGATTGCCAAAACATAAATCGACAAAAATTCCCAGATTATCTGCCAAAATACCTTTTTTGACTGCACCCCTAGCAATTAACCACAATCCTTCTGCCACTCTATTCGCAGTAGGTAATTGTAGAGTATTAAATTGATTTGCTAAGTTGTGGTAGCGCGTAATTGGTCCAGAAATGAGTTTGACAAAAAATAATTTGTACGAGGCAAATTTCAGAAATTGATCGGTAGCAGGGGCACCACGATAAACATCTATTAAATAGGCAATACACTCAAAGGTGAAAAATGAAATTCCCAAGGGTGCAATCAATTTAAAAGAGTTCTCTGGTGAGTTTGTTTCTAGGTGAAAAACAAACGTATATAAAGGCGTAATATATTTAAAGCCTAATAAAAGTAAAACATTTAGAATTATACCTAGCCACAAAAGCTTTAGACGGCGGAGATTCCAGTCACTTTCGATAAATCGCCATTCTTCATTAGAAATTCGCCAGTCAAGAGAATGTTTTCCTAGTGATGTATTTTTACCAATTTCTACTCCCAAGCGAAAATTAATAAAAGTCAATGCTAATAGCAATGGTATGTACTGGATATGCAAAGATCCATAGAAAACTAAACTCGCAATTAGCAGTGTCCACAATCGCAATTTTTGTTGTGCTAAAGACCAGTAAATTCCCAGTACACTCAACAAGAAAAGCCCATAGAAAATTGATATAAAGTTCATTTTTTAGTCATTGGTCATTTGTCATTTGTCATTGGGGATTGGGGATTGGGGACTGGGGATTGGGGACTGGGGATTGGATACTGGGGATTGGGGATATTCTCCTTCTGCCTCCCCTGCCTCCCCTGCCTCCCCTGCCTCCCCTGCCTCCCCTGCTCCCCATCTCCCTCATCTCCCTCATCTCCCTACTTAGCTGGCCAAGGAATCATTGGATCATTAGCTAACTTCTTGGAGACTTCGTAGCCGCCAAAGCGGTTGAGGTGGCTGGGGTCAGAAAAGTAGTCATTTACTTTGAGCCACTGTTGGCTCAAATCACGATAAATAAAGTTGGGATTAGTAGCTAAACGCAACATATATTGCTGAAATTCTTGCTCATATTTTTTACGCACTGGATCTAAATAATCTGCTGTCAGAGGCATGTTGATAAAGACTAAAGAAATTTTCTGAGATTGGGTAAATTGAAGCACTTCTTGGAAGGCAGCATCTTGCTCTCCTCCTACTTGGAAAGATTTATAATCGTTGTCATAATTTCCTGGGACTCTAGAATGTTTTTGATAGTATCTAGCAGGATTAAAGCGAATAGACAAAGGTAGAAATCCATCAAAGTCAACTGCTTGCTGAGAAGTATCTTCTGAATTTCCGTCTGTTAGCTGATTTTGGGATGTAACTGTCTGATTCTGTCCAAATTTCAGCAGTTTTTTTTGCAGTAAAATTTTAATTTGGTCGCGGTTTGGATAGCTAGCAGAAACGGATGCTAGAGTATCATTTAACCAATCGTTGACAGCTTGATAACCGTTAATTTCTTGCTTTTCTTCTTTTGTGTTTTCTTGTTTGGGATTTTCGGACAAATCACTACTAGTTGCAGTTGTAGAGGCTTTCTGCAAAGCTTGTTTATAGCCAGCTGATGCAGCGATGGATTTAAAAGTAATATCCTCGCGTCCGCTGTTGAAAGCACGGGCGCCATCTGCCCAAAGAATTAATTTCGGGAGTTCTGATGGTTCTAAAACCTCGCGGATCACAAAGTTGACAACTTGTGCAGTAGCACCATTAATTCCAAAGTTGAACACGTCAATATTTGGATAACCCTGAGTTGCCAAAGCTTTAGAAAGTGCTGCTGGATCTACGCCTCTCAGGGCGCGGGATGAACCTATGATTAATACATCTGGCGGGCTACCTGTTCTAGCCAGACGTTGTTTGTACAGGGCTAGTTGCTCGTCTAATTGCCTAACATTGAAACTTGGTATTTGCGATCGCGCTGCTAAAAGAATAGCAGTGGCGGTTGCTTTTTCTTTCAGTGGTGCGGCTGCTAAATTTCCGTTTTGTGTATCATCCCCTTGGGTAAATTGAGAAGCATTGAATACAGTACTTTGATTTGGAGAAGATTTGGTTTTGCCAGTGCTGGTCAAAAATGTCTTTTTATCACTCGGATTTGTCCCAGATGTCAACGATGCTTTTTGCTCAGAAGATGATCCAGGTGAGACACTAGTCACTGTTGGGGAACTCGGCGTAGTGCGGGCGATGATTTGACCCAACACCCAATCACTTTGAAGGGTGAGCAATAATCCCAGTGTCCCCCAAACCAAAGCAATCTTAAGTCCTTGAGCATCAGGATTTAGCTCTGCTGACTGATCCGTTTCGGTAAATAGCTGACTTGTCAATAGGAATTTTTTGACTGCTGCATTGGCTGTTGCTAACCAATCGAGGGCTACTTCTGTAACAAAACTTTGAACTTCTTCTGTGGTTAAATCTGGGCGCAAAATTGGCTCGCTAGTTTCAGAGGTTACCAGATCGTTAACGTATTTAGAAGTAGCAGCAAATTCTGGGGTTGCTTCTGGTACTAAACGTTGGCGATGTTCTAAATCGATGCCATGATGCCAAAAAGGTTCCTTATTCCCTGCACGCCTTCCGTAGACGCGCACTCCTTTAATACCGGGAATTTTTAACTGGCGGATAAATTGTGTAACTTTGTTTGCTACTTGTGTTCGTCCTGGACAAACAGGCGCATCACACATAATGTGCAATAAATCACCTTTATTTAGGAGAAGTACGCGAACTCCACCGGTTAAAAGACGCCAATCCAGGTCAGGATTGAGTAAGCGCTCCAATAGAAAAACGATCGCTGGTTCATCGCCAGTATTTGCCAAATCCAGTGGCGATGTCGCAAAGACGGAATGCTCCGCAGCAGGTAAAGCTAGCCAATCAATCCAAGCAGGTTGTTTGTCGCCTGCTTTTTGTCCATATACTGTGGCGCCGAGAATGCCTTGGGGGGCGATCGCTTCTAGTTGGGGTACAATTGCCTCCAAGCACGCTGCTTTATCTGGGATTGGGGCGGTTCCCAAAGGATCGTAAGCTGGGTTACAAAAAACATGCAGCGTTGATTCCTTAAGAGAAACTTGGACAGCAACTTTTAACTCTGACAATATCTCAGTTAGTAATCTGGCGATCGCTTGCACATCTCCCCAACGCGCCCACTCTTTGAGCATCACCTCTGGAGGCGTCAAATCCACCCGCAGCAGCCAATCAGGCGTAATTTCACCAGTCACCTGAGAAACAATAACTGCATCTTGGTAACCAGAAAGCTTGAGATAACGCAACTTTTGGGCTATTGGTTCCGCCAGTAACGATGCGTCAGGACTATAGCCAGACTGGCAAAATATCCACAGGCGATTTTCTTCAGCTTGAGAATTCTTGGGCTTATATAGCTTAATTTTTGCCTGTACTGACACACCCAAACTACTCAGAGTTTCACTCAAATAGCGAGCAATGGCATCTGGGTTACCTTGCCGTGCCAAACTTTCATTAGAGACAATCAGCGCCCCACCTGGTTGTTGGGAATTTTCCGAGTCTGCTAGTAAAGCTTGCTGCACCTGCTCTACATGCTTTTGGATTTGATTCAAATAAACTCGATGGCACCATTTGGGGCGCGGTTCGCCTTTTCTTCGACCATAGACAAATACTTGGTATATTGAGGGTTGTTCGTTGCTTGTGAGGCTATCCAAATCTGTTTGCTGTAGTGCTTGCAGCAAGTCAGACAGGGTACGCCAACGCTGCGGACATTCTGTGCCCTCACAAAGAATATGAAGGTCATTTCCCCGTAATCGGACTTTCACCCCGAAAGTGTTAATCCCTGTTGCTTGGCTGATCCATTGCACTAAGGATTGCTGGCGATCTGGTAATACTGTTTTCATGGGAAATTAACTTTAACAGTCAGCGATTGTTGGGGAATAGTGCCTGCACTTGTAAACTAGAACCATAGGTTTATCACACTTTGACGTTTTTTTTAACAATTTTGTTACCTTTGTAACTTGCAAAATCGGCAAAGATAGTCTTATACGGTTGCAAGTCTGGCTAATGTTGAGTTTTGCGTTTATTTTACTCACAGTGAGTCAGAATTCAGAAGTTAGGAGTCAGAAGTTAGGAGTCAGAGGTCAGAATTCAGGAGTCAGAATTCAGAATAATTTGATGTTGCTGGCTGATAACTTGTCTTTTCCAGTCCAAAATCGCATCTGATTGACCTAATGCTCCTTGTGGGCTAAACAAACAACAAATCTTATCTAATTTAAACTCCATCTCTTTAGATGTGAAGCCATCCTAACTCCTGAATCCTAACTCCTGAATTCTGATTTCTTTTGACCGATCTTTCCACAACCAAGAACGAGCAATGACAGCAGCCAACCAAAAACCCTCAGATAACTCCCCATCCAATCTGGATTTTTTTAGGATTCCCCAATCATTCCTCTTACAAATAGGTACAGCGTCTATGGTACTGCTGCTGATTACAGAAAAAGCTACAGTAAAGGCACTAGAAGCTATGGGGGAAGCTAGTGAAGAATTATTTCGAGGCGATCGCTTACCCATTCTTGACTTCCCAGACGATAACGAAACTAAACAAACTTAGAAAATATACATCCAAGAATTATTTGCTCAGGAAGAACATCTTGAGCATCAAGTGCAAAACCTACAAGTGTAAACAGTAATTGGCTTTACAAGAATCGAGAATATGAGTTCCCTTTTATACTCTTCATCGCAAACTGCGGATATATACCCGGTGTCGGAATTATTTTTGCGTCATCGTCTACAGGTAGTGGAAGAATTGTGGGAGTCAGTTCTGAGGCAAGAATGCGGCCAAAACATGGTAGATCTGTTGCGGCAATTGCGGGATTTGTGTTCGCCAGAAGGACAAGCAACAAACGATCAAGCCTCCTCAGCTGTCAAGTTGATTGAACAACTGAATATCAACGAAGCAATCCGAGCGGCTCGTGCCTTTGCTCTCTATTTTCAGTTGATCAACATCATAGAGCAGGAATACGAACAACGGCAGCAATTGAGTCGCTATGAGGCAGAAACAGAAGTAACAGAGCCGGAAACCCCATCAAATGCTAATTATTCGTCCAATCAAGGAGAAGACGATGCGCCTGTTACTGGGGGACTAGCAGCAGAGTTGCTGACAAAGAGTTATGTCCAACAAGCCCAAGTCAAATTAAAAGGTACTTTTGCGGCTTTATTTCCCCATTTATTTAAACTGAATGTCCCACCCCAGCAAATTCAACGTCTAATTGCCCAGTTGGATGTCCGCTTAGTTTTCACAGCCCACCCAACAGAAATTGTCCGTCATACCATCCGCGATAAGCAGCGACAAGTTGTACAACTGTTGCAAAAACTTGATGCTTTGGAAAATGGCTCTAGTATCACAGGAGTGGGACATCCTTGGGAAGCAACAGATATCCGCGAACAATTGCTCGAAGAAATCCGTTTGTGGTGGCGCACAGACGAACTCCACCAGTTCAAACCCACAGTGCTGGATGAAGTAGATTATGCTCTACATTACTTCCAAGAAGTGTTATTTGATGGCATTCCCCAACTCTATAAACGGTTCAAATACACTTTATCTCACACCTTTCCGTGGCTAGAACCGCCCAGCAAGAATTTCTGCTCCTTTGGTTCTTGGGTAGGTTCAGACAGGGATGGGAACCCATCAGTCACACCTGAAATTACCTGGCAGACAGCTTGCTATCAGCGCAAAATGGTGCTGGGAAGATATATCCAGTCAGTGAAACAACTGATTGAATTATTGAGTGTGTCGATGCACTGGAGCGATGTGTTACCAGATTTGCTGGAATCTCTAGAATTAGATCAGTCCCAGTTAAGTGAGGTATACGACGCCCTAGCGCTGCGTTATCGACAAGAACCTTATCGGCTGAAACTCGCTTATGTCCTGAAACGACTAGAAAATACCCGCGATCGCAATCTAGCCTTATACAATCGGGAAACGCCCAAAAATCAAGACAGCCCCCTATATCGTTCCGGAGCCGATTTTTTAGCAGAACTGCGGTTAATTGAGCGCAACTTGACAGAAACAGGTTTAAGCTGTAGGGCGCTAGAAGATCTGATCTGTCAGGTGGAAATTTTTGGCTTTAACTTGACACAGCTAGATATCCGCCAAGAATCATCACGCCACTCTGACGCGCTCAATGAAATTTTAGAGTACCTGCAAGTACTACCTCAACCTTACGACGAACTCTCTGAGGCAGAAAGAGTTGCTTGGCTAACCAAAGAACTGCAAACCCGCCGCCCATTAATTCCAGCAGAATTGCCATTTTCCGAAAAAACCAACGATGTCATTGAAACCTTTCGCATCGTGCGATCGCTGCAACAAGAATTTGGCGTCAACATCTGTCAAACTTACATTATCAGCATGTGCCGCCAAGTCAGCGATGTGTTGGAAGTGTTGCTCTTAGCCAAAGAAGCCAGACTTTTTGACCCTGCGATCGCTGTTGGAACGATTCAAGTTGTCCCTCTATTTGAAACAGTAGAAGACTTGCAACGCTCCAGAAGCGTCATGCGAGAATTATTTGAAATTCCTTTGTATCGGGCTTTGTTAGCTGGCGGCTACGAACACACAAAAGCAGAAGATGCCGATGAAAATTCATCCTCCCCTGCCTCCCCTGCCTCCCCTGCCTCCTCCTCCCTCACTCCTAACCTCCAAGAAGTGATGTTGGGGTATTCTGACAGCAACAAAGATTCTGGTTTTTTAAGCAGCAACTGGGAAATTCATAAAGCCCAAAAATCGCTGCAACAAATAGCAGAAGGGTATGGCGTGAATTTGCGGATTTTCCACGGACGCGGCGGTTCTGTAGGACGAGGAGGCGGCCCGGCTTACGAAGCGATTTTGGCTCAACCAGGTCACAGCATCAATGGGCGGATTAAGATTACCGAACAAGGGGAAGTTTTGGCTTCCAAATATTCCTTGTTGGACTTAGCTTTGTACCACATGGAAACCATCACCACCGCTGTGATTCAAGCTAGTTTGCTGCGGACGGGGTTTGATGATATCGAACCTTGGAATGAGATTATGGAAGAACTAGCAGCGCGATCGCGTCAACATTATCGTGCCCTAATTTACGAGCAACCTGATTTTATCGACTTTTTCCACCAAGTAACTCCAATTGAAGAAATCAGCCAACTGCAAATTAGTTCTCGTCCAGCGCGGCGTCCATCCGGTAAAAAAGACTTAACCAGTTTGCGGGCTATTCCTTGGGTATTCAGTTGGACACAAACCCGCTTTTTACTGCCTTCTTGGTACGGTGTCGGCACTGCTTTGCAAGAATTCTTGAATGAAGAACCAGAAGAACACTTAAAATTGCTGCGCTATTTTTACATTAAGTGGCCTTTCTTCAAAATGGTGATTTCCAAGGCAGAAATGACCTTGGCAAAAGTAGATATGCAAATGGCACACCACTATGTTCAAGAATTGTCAAAACCGGAAGATAAAGAGCGCTTTGCTAAGGTTTTCGATCAAATTGCTAGTGAGTTTTATCTGACAAGAGATTTGGTGTTAAAAATTACCAATCACAATCGACTCTTAGACGGCGATCCAATATTGCAAAGGTCTGTACAGTTACGCAATGGCACAATCGTACCCTTGGGATTTATCCAAGTTTCCTTGCTCAAGCGTTTACGCCAATCCTTGAATACTACTGCTACTTCTGGAGTCATCCACTCCCGTTACAGCAAAGGCGAATTACTGCGAGGGGCATTGTTAACCATTAATGGTATTGCTGCGGGGATGAGAAATACAGGTTAATGGGGAATGGGGAGTGGGGAGTGAGGCAGATGAGGGAGAGGGGGAGTGGAGTTAAAAGACTCATTCAGGAGTAGGGGCGCACAGCTGTGCGCCCCTACGATGGGATGTTTTTTTAATTTAAACAGGACTTACGCACAGGTAACGGAAAATCGAACCACAGAGAACGCAGAGGACACAGAGGAATAGGAGTTTGAGAGGTTTATTGCGTAAGTCCTCTTAAAGTCCCTTAAACACTCATCGGCGAGTATTAAAGACTCATTCACGAGTATCAAAGACTCATCGGCGAGTATTAAAGACTCATTCACGAGTATCAAAGACTCGTCGGCGAGTATCAAAGACTCATTCACGAGTATCAAAGACTCGTCAGCGAGTATCAAAGACTCATTGGCGAGTATCAAAGACTCGTCGGCGAGTATCAAAGACTCATTCACGAGTATCAAAGACTCGTCAGCGAGTATCAAAGACTCATTCACGAGTATCAAAGACTCGTCGGCGAGTATTAAAGACTCATCCCCAATGCCCCATTCCCGATTCCCTACTCCCCACTCCCCATTCCCCACTCCCCATTCCCAATGACTAAAAACAAAATTTTAATTTGCACATTTTTAGCACTAGCATCAGGTTTTTTTGGTGCCTATACCAGTGGACAAATCACCACCATGCTGCATAACCAAAAGTGTCAAAACCAATATTGGGGTTTGAAGGTAATATGCAACACTGGGGCGACGCTAGGGGGAATGTGGCAAGGTAGCACAACCGGACTATGGACGGGTACTGTTTTAGGCGCGTTTGTTGGTGGTTTGGTGACGCGCGAAAGTCGGAATTAACTGATGGATAAATTTCTTCTAAGCAGCGTTGGTGTCAGCAAGACTGGTAAAATCTACCCATAGCGAAGAAGAGCGAACACCATGACTACTGAAACTAACCCAGGTAATCAAACTACTACAGGTGCCGATGCTGTTGATGAAGCGATCGCACGCGGAATTGATTTTGATGGTTCTCCCATTCCACCTGCCAAATTAGAACTTTATAGCAAAGTCATGGGGCTAGAGGGCAATAGACAGCGCAGTGGTGTATCTAATACCATGCGATCGCGCATTGTCCGCATCGGTGCTAAACACATTCCCCAAGCTGAACTCGATCAATTGCTTGTAGATGCTGATTTCGCACCCCTGAAAGAAAAAGAAATTGCCTTTTATTACGGCGGTAAGTAATTTTGAGCGTAGGCCTAGCCTACGCATCATTTGAGATATATTTCCATGCCAATTCTTCATGCGTCGAGATTCCATTTTTTACAAACTATTCCAACAATCTCCTACTTTATTATTTGAACTATTGACAAATCCTCCAGCAAATGCAGATGAATATAAATTTGATTCGGTAGCTGTCAAAGAACCTAAGTTTGAAATTGATGGGGTATTTTTACCACCAGAAAATGAAAGTCCGGGTATTGTGTATTTCTGTGAGGTACAGTTCCAAAAAGACGAGAAGCTTTATGAAAGGGTATTTGCGGAATCTTCACTCTATTTCTACCGCAACCGTGACAGATTTAGTGATTGGCAAGCAGTGATAATTTATCCATCACGTAGTATTGAACAAAGTAATATTTATCCTCATAGAACATTTCTCAACGGCAACCAAGTGCATCGCGTATATTTGGATGAGTTGGGAGATATCCGTTCCTTGCCTTTGTGGGTAGCACTGATGGTGTTAACTACAGTAGAAGAGGAACAAGCCCCCGCAGAAGCTCGGTATTTATTAGCGAGAAGTCGTCAAGAAACCTCTTCGTCAGTAAGTCGTGCCATAATTGAAATCATCACGACCATCATGACGTATCGATTTGAGCAACTGAGTCGAAGGGAGGTGGAGTCGATGTTAGACATCACACTGAAACAAACAAGAGTTTATCGAGAAATTAAGGAAGAAGGACTAGAAGAAGGACGAGAAGCGACGGCTAACATTATTATCCGACAGTTGACAAAGCGGTTGGGGGAAATTCCCCAGGATGTCGGTTCTTTGGTTGCTGGTTTGCCATTACCAATGTTGGAAGAATTGGGTGAAGCATTGCTGGATTTTACGAGTGTGGCTGATTTACAGGCTTGGTTACAGGCGCGAATTAATTAAATGTAGAAAACATAGAAATATATCCCAATGGCAAATCGAGGTATGTAGTGTGAGTCAGCCTAACTTTGAACTAATGAGTATCAAAGAACTACATACTTATATTTTGGTACACCGGGATGATATGGAAGCCTTCTATGCCTATGTAGACAAGCTACACGCACAAGCAACCTGGATTGAAATGCCACCTTTGCAATCCTTAGATGACTTGCAAAATTATCCTGAATTTCTGGAGAAGTTAAGCAACGGTTCTGAGTCTAAGGATAGCGATCGCTTGTAATATTTTACCGAGAGCGATCAACTATTCCTGTCTAGAAGTCAATAAATTAGTTAGTAAAATTACTCGAATAAATCTTATATCTTCTTTACTCTACTAATTCTCCTGCTTGCTGTAATACTTTTTCATAAAGAGAACAGCTTACCCAATATTGGGCAGTATTAATCATGGCATCCAACAAGGGTTGCACTTGTGTAATTATGTTTCTATTTTTTGATAATAAAAGAATACCTAAAGTACCAATTACTTGTAATCCTAAACTTTGAGCTACTTGACGCGCTTCACGTTCATCTAACAAAATGCGCGTTTCTCCAGTTTCTATTGCTAAAGCAATTGCTTCACGTTCGCCCTTATCTAATTCTGGTGGTATGTTCAGCCCCATGCTTGAAACTGAGCGAATTTGTAACCATCCAGAGGCTATTGCTTGCAACACAAATTCCGAGCCAAGAAACCCAGTAAAAGTTGTTTCATCATAGACAGCTTGAGGAATAACTATCTGACCAAATACAGCCTCCAAGATATCAAGACGATTAATAGCTGCAAAATTGATTAGAGGTGTAGCATTACAAATAACTCTCACAATCCGTAAAAACCTGCTTTAATTGTCTCAATATCTTGGGCTAATTCAGCTTCATTGTAATGACGTTCAATTTTCTTTTGCCCCAAAAGTTGCTGGAACTCCCATACAGATAAGTTGGCTAAGTGACGCGCTTGAGCAAAGGTAAAAACATTCTGTATATATAGCTGTAGGGCGAGTTCCTGACGTATAGCATCTTCACCTTGATTTAAGGAATCAGCTGATACTTTCAAGTTAATTGGCTGAATAAATTGACTCATTACCAACTCCTTTAAACAAAGGTTTGCTATAAAAATAGCAAATTGTACTTTGTATCGACAATTAATTTGAATTTACAAAGTTCTCACACTCAACACATGGGGTGGTGTCGAATCTGGTGGATAAATCACGTCTACGTGTACTATCCGCTTAGTGGAGGGTGGAAGTGTAAGTTTTACTAATGGTTCTAATACCTGCCCAGTTCTGTGCCATAAATGCACGTAGCGGATTTTTTGTTGACCTTGGTCATCGAAATAACGTAGCCGCACAGTACCACGGAAGAAAGGAAAATCTAGGGATGGTTTGCGGAAACGTAGACCACCTTGGGATAATTTATCTTCCTTTAAAGGTGTTTCCAAGGTAACAGCGACGGTTTGGTTTTCGGCAGTGTTATTGCTTAAGGGTAAAGTAAGTTTGTATTCCACGCCGTAATTACCGTGTGCTTCGTATGCTGTATCGGGATAACGTACCAGCATCTTGGCTGTTTGGATTTGTTCGGTACCCAATCGACCACTCCGCAGTGTGACTATAGGATAAGAAATAGCTTTGCCACGCTGGGGAATAGTCAGATTGGTGGCTTGGGGATTATCCACTAGTTTTGCTTGCCATTGGGAACCTTGGGAAACACCAGCTACACGTCCATAAATCAGTGCGCCACTAGTAGCGTTTGGAGGAGTCGGTTTTTTATCTCGCGGCCCCGCAAAGTTACCAGTATCTAGTAAAGCTTTCCATTCTGCGAGAGTGGGTGCGCGATCGCTTCCATCAGAATTTTTCTTGGCAAACATGGCTAAACTTGCTGCATAAAGGCGATCGCTACTACGCAGTCGCATAAAGCTAGATCGACCGTTCACTGGCTTTTCTAGATTTCTGACAGGAATGGGATGATTTAGCAACATCCGGCTTTGTCCGGGAGGAATTACTATTTTGGCGGGAAAATCAGCTTGGCGAACGCCCCGGAGTACATCAGCAACAGCACGGGCGCCCGGCCCTGAATAAGCCTTACCATCGTTATTTTCAATGTAGGGAGGTAAGGTGACAAAGGGCGCATCCTGCATTAAATAACTCGCCGCTTGCAATACATCCACTGTTACAGGTTTTTTACCAGGATTATGCACAATTACACCCAGATATAGGGTTTGTAAATCCTTGGGAGTATGGGTGTAGTGGTGGGCGAACAAGTCAAAGCGTCCCTGGAAAGGGAAATTGAGGTGGGCTGCTGGAACCTTTTTGCCATTTGTGGGAAAGGTAGAAAGTAAAATCCCCTCAGTTTTAATCCATTCTGGGCTATTGCTGTTAAAGACCGGTATTGTATCTAATTTGCCTGGTAAAACCCGAACTTCCCCAGGTTGGACGATTTCTTGGGGCGTTGGTTTGGGTGAACTTTGAGCGATCGCGGAATTATGGTTACGACTTGTGCATCCAAGGGTTTGAGTTATGGCTAATCCTAATAGAACTATGAATACAGGTGACGGTAATTTAGCTAGCATAAATTTGATTTTCAAGGAAGCTGTGGTATTCAAAGATAATCAGTTATTACTACAAGTTCCTTGAAGGGGATTTCTGAATGGCGATCGCCTGTCTTAACCACTTTTTTGCCATTTTTCTAAATATCTGCTTACAGATACTCGATATGGATTTATTTGATTAGCCTCTTTCATATACCTGATAGCTTCTTCTTTTTTATGAAATTTATATGCAACAAATGATCTGCCAATTAACAGGGAATCAATTGTTTTTTTGCCCTGCCTTCTAGCTTGCTCATCAGCCTTTTGAAATGCTTGGTTTGCTTGCTCAAAATTCCCATTACTCAAATGTGAACAGCCTATCAAAAAGTGAGATTCCCAGATAACTCTATTTCTTTGGCTAAGTGAGCATCTTTCAAGAATTTTCTGGGCTTCATAACTTTCATTATTAAGTATCAAAGCTAGTGATAATGTATGCGCGATGTAATCATCTAGGAATGTGCCGCAATTATCATTAATAACGTTTATGGCTTGAATGTAATCTCCTTGACTAATATATAGTCGCGCTAGTAATTCAGCAATAAATTTTTTATTCTGCCTTTGGTTTTCTGGAGACCAGGAGAAATTTAGAGCAGCATTAAGGTATTTAGCTGCTCTATCGCGGTATTTAATCACTTCTGGAGTATCTTTTTGTCCATAGCCACTAAGAATCCAATATTGTGCAAATGAAACTTTGCCTAGCCAATATAATTTATAGACACCATCTATCCCATCATTGGTTGTATTGGTGGTGTTAACTTGCCATTCGTCCGGCATCTGCCTAGAATCTTGCTGATCCGTAAGCCAACAGTGGTAAAAGTAAAACCATGCTTTGTTGGCACAATCCCAATCCTGAGGAGAATAGCTAATTGTATCACTTTCAGAAATCCCTTTTTGCAGTCGTAATGCATACACTGTCACATCCCAGTCTTTGCGAATTTGATCATAGTAAGCACGTCCAGTACAATAAAATGATTTAATATACTCTTTACGATAGCGTTTACGCTTTTCATGTTGTATTTCATCAGTAGAGTTTAATGACTCCCAAATTTCAATTGCTTTTAAAAGCGAAGTAATTCCTTCCTTGCGTTTCTGTCTAGCCAAATCAAAAATATTTTCTGAATTATCTTTATTTTTTCCAAATAAAATTTGATCGGGAAGAATTTGTGCCAGTAAATAGCCTTTTCTGTAAAGATCAGCAATACGATTGTTATCTATTGATAATGCTTGCTCATAATACTTTATAGATGTTTCAGCTTCTTCTCGAATGTTGCCATCACGTCTCCCTTTCGGCTGTTTAAGTTCTTGAACGTTCTGATAATATAAATAAGCTAAACTTGACCAATAACCTGGATTTTCTGGCGCAAGCTCAACACATCGTTTGCGAATGTTTTCAGTAACACGACGATATTTTGCTTGTTGGTTGAGGAATGTTTTCTTACGTTCTTGATTATTGAAAATATCTGGCGGAATACTTGAAGTTTCTGCTAACTTGCCTGAAGCAAAGCCAATTTCATTTGAGATTTCAACATTATTCCATATGTCTGGATGATTTTGAGCAAGATTTTCTAATGGTGCAAATAGATTGTATATTCCAAGCCAGTCATCACAATTCTTCATGTCCAGAATTTGATGCTTAAAAGTATCGCCAACTGGATTTTCTTGCATTATTATCACCTGAGTATAAATAAGAAGTGTTAACTCAACCTGCTTAAATATCCAAATATCTTTAAGGGATATTGTGCAGATTTAATATCTTTAAATTAACTTTTTTATACTGTTACTTTCTTCAGTATTAATACTGTTATCAGTCGTATGACAAAGTTGACTTTGAGCTATTATGGAATAATATTCCAAAAATGTCATATTACAACAGGTTTGGGAGTCAAAGGTGAATGAGGAGTGGCAGATTATCTTCTACCGAGATAGCGATGGCACAGAACCAGTGCAGGAATTTCTACTAGATCCTTCTCTCACATCTGGAGAGCTTAAACAGTTTCAGGTTCGCGTAACACTGTTAACGCAAAAAGGATTATCTTTACTCTTGGAATGGTCAGACATCCTCGATAAGATTGAGGGAGAGAAAAATCTATATGAGCTACGCCTAGACAATACTCCTAATAATCCCCGCATTTTTCTATGTGCTTTGGTAGGTAAACGTTTGGTATTGCTACACGCTTTCAAAAAGAAGGGACGCAAAACCCCAAAACTAGAAATTAAAATCGCAGCTAAACGCCGAAATATGGTGATGGCAAATGAAGAAGATGAAGAATAACCCCCACTTAGGAAGTGATGCTTTGGCTTTTATACAAGGGATTGTACCGGATACACCAGAGACTCGTCGCGTTGAGCAACAAGAACTTTTTCGCTTGGCCTTGACTCAGGCAATGCGGGAGATTCGCAAACAAGCTGGACTTACTCAAGAACAGCTAGCTGAACGTCTCGGTGTGGGACAAAGTTGGGTTTCAAAACTAGAGAGTGTTAATAACGATCATACTTTTGAATCGATAATTACTTATTTAGACGCACTAGGGGCAAAATTGGAATTATCGATCATTTTGGGAGAAGAAATTATTTCTGTGAACTCGAAAGACACAGCTACTGGTGGTATTTTTTTCAAAAAGAATTAAGTAGCGATCGCATCAAAAATTTAGTCTTTAATTAGGCAATTGCCTAAA
Organism: Desmonostoc muscorum LEGE 12446; assembly: GCF_015207005.2. Classification (GTDB taxonomy): domain Bacteria; phylum Cyanobacteriota; class Cyanobacteriia; order Cyanobacteriales; family Nostocaceae; genus Nostoc; species Nostoc muscorum. Next base: position 4,015,819 of record NZ_JADEXS020000001.1, on the reverse strand, counting down.
TAAAATTACTACCCTAGAACCCAATACGGTTCAGTTAAGGGTTATTGGTGTAAATAATTCGTCTTTGAAGACGCGATAAATCGCGTCTCTACATGAGGGTTTTCTTGCTCTATCTGAACTGTATTGCCCTATAACCTCGTTCAGGGTATAATGCAATCTGTCTATATACTCCATCCAACTAATCAATATTCCCTAGCCAGAGTTGAGGAATAGCATGTTTTAGCTGGAATAATTATTGTATTTTAGATTTATAAATATTCAAAAAACACTTCTGGCACTAATTTTAACTCTCCAGATTGAAAGCGCAAAATATCTATCCATAGTGCCCTATGTTTATGTTTTTCTGATTCAAAAAACACTAAACTTTCTAATTTATAAAACTTCGGAGCAGCAAAATCACATTGATAAAGTTGAATAATTTCGTGGCCTTGCCTACCGTTGAAAATAAACAAATTTTCTATACAACCTAGATAGCGAATATTCGTTAACTCTGCCTGAATTTCTTCTTGAAATTCACGTTGTAGCGCCTCGCGGCTAGTTTCACCAAAGTCAACCCCACCACCTAAAGCACGATAAAATGTTTCTTGTTTTGCGGGGTCGTAGCCTTCAGAAACAAAAATGCGATTCCCATCTCGAATTAATCCTAAAGCTAATACCCGAATTTCGCCAGGTTTACTCATTATTGTGATTAATTATCATAAATAGAAGAAGGACGGCTTTCGCTATCTTCAACAGGCCAATCTTCATTTTCGCCGCCGATGTACAAATCTTCAATAGTGACATATTCCTCACTGAGTTGTGTGAGGGCATTGATTAAAATATCAAGGGCGATCCCATCACTAGTTCCCAAGTCAAACCAACAACGCGCCCACTGTCCTTGATATTCAAATTCACCCATATTGTGCATCAGTGCTAGTAAGCTTCTGTTGTACCCTTGTGAATCATAAGTCATGTAGTTGATATCGAGTCCAGTTTCCTGTACCTGGAGATTTTCTGCGTTAAATGCACCCAATTTACCCAGATAAAACCAGGAATCAAAAGCTTCTTCTATAGAACCCATTTGACATCTAAGAAGGTGCTGCAAGCCTCTTAATCATTAGCCTGATGAAGCAGATATTGAGTTTGGCAGTGGCACTAACCAGGGTTCGTTCAAAGTTCTTAACCAGAATTTTACAGCGCTCCATCCAAGCATTGGAGCGTTCGATCACCCATCTAGCTATTGCCGGAACAAATCCAGATTTTCCTTGTGCCGCTTTCTCTTGTTTTGAGGGTTTCGTAGAAAGTTGAAACTGAATTTTGGTCATGATCTCTGGGTAAATTCGCTCTAACTCCTGAGTCAAATATTCTGGGTGATACCCATGATCTAGCAGGATAGTAATCTTGGGAATATCGATAGGTTTTGACTTGAAGTAGTCGATGTTGAGAGTAAACATCTCAATTAATCCGGCATCATCCGAGACATTGGCGCGAGTACAGAGCGTAAAAAAGGGAAACCCAAGGGTGTCAATAGCCAAATGCCTTTTAATACCGTTGGTGGCTTTGTAGAAGCAAAAACCTTTCGACTCCACACTGGCGTTGCAGGTATTTTTCACTGCTTGGGAGTCAATGATGATCAATGTCGTCCAGTGCGGTTTTTTTTTTACCTGTTCACGCACTTGTCCATGTAAGACACTCATCAGTTCCTCAAATACCCCGGCTGCTCGCCACTGTTTGTAGTGCCAATATACAGTGGAATAAGGGGGGAGGTCTTTAGGTAAGTCTTGCCAATTGCATCCATTTTTTAGTTGATAGAGAATTCCATTGAAGATATCTCGCTTTGGCCAGTTGGTCGGTCGAGTCTGCTTCTTAGTCGGTAATATCTCTTGCAATAAGGGTTCAAAAATTTCCCATTCTGCATCAGTGAGGTTGCTGGAATACGCCATTAGTATTGGATTTTAGATGCTGAGGAGTACCTTAATTCAAAACCTCACAAGATGTCAAATGGGTTCTATATACTGCTTTTCGCGTTCAGAAGGATTTGTGCTGAATTTTAGCCAAATCCATACATCAAAAGGATTAATTTCGCGGAACTGAATTTGCATTTTGGTCAAATACCTGAATTCTTATGACTGAGACTAAGCATATCAAAGTTGGGAATGGGGAGTGGGGGAGATGAGGGAGATGAGGGAAGAGGGGAGGCAGGGGGGGCAGGGGAGGCAGGGGAGGCAGGGGGAGAAAGAATAACCAATGCCCAATGCCCAATGCCCAATGCCCAATGCCCAATGCCCAATTATCTAGCTGAATTATTTAAGCTAATAGCATTTTTCCGTTCACTCTCGATTTGTTTGACTAAATTACTTGGGAGTTGGGATTTTTTAGTCAATGCTTTGTCAAAATTAGCGATCGCTTCCTTAATCAGTTGCTGACTTTTTTCTTTTTCCCCTAGTCGTCTCAGAATTTGGGCTTTGAGATAATAAATTTCTGGATTATCGCCTGCGGTTTCAATGGCACGGTTGACAGACTCTAGTGCTTGAGGATACCGTTTTAAATCCCGATAGGCAAGGGCAATACCCCGATGCACGAGATACTGAGGAGCAGCATTTTCTTGTAAGCGTCCAATTGCTTGATCTGGACTAGCGAAAGGCAAATTAACCGCCAACAATAAATCCATATAACCCTTGATTAAATTCAGTTCTGGATCGTTGGCAGAAATCGCTTCGGCTTTGTCTAAATATTTATAAACTTGCCGCAAGCGACCAAAAGCTTCTGGTACACCGTTGGCTGTACCTTCACGGATGAGAATTACAGAACCCTCTAAAAAATGACCAACGGCAGTGTATAAATTACCACGCAATGGGTCAGTAGGAATCAACTTTTGTGCGCTTTCCAAGGTTTTCTGGCTGTAGGTGCTTAGTTTAGCCCAATCCTTATTTCCGTATGCTAAAGATGCTTTCATGGCATAAGCTAGAGGTTCATTTGGCTCTTTGGCTAGTGCTTCTTTGAGGTAACCTTCTGCTGCTCGATAATTGCCTTGTTGGAAAATCGCTTCAAAAGCTGCTTGAGTTTGATCGCCAATCTCATGAGGTTTCTCAGTGCGAAAGGGATCGCCAGCTAACGAGGGATTTATGGAAAGATTAAGTGCGATTGCCCAAGGGGCAACGCCAAAGGCGAACGCAGCCCCAAAACCCACCTGAGCAAATTTAGTGAGTCTAGCAAACACGACTAATTGAGAACAGGAAAACCTTTGAGTCATTTTAACCCTCAGAATAATTGCGGTTGAAATAGTTGTATGTGTTACTTAGAATGCAAAAATGGCTAATTTTAACTTGTGTCTGCTTCAGGCAAAATTTTCTATCAAGGTTGACTTGGGTAATTTTTTCATGTTCCCAGGCATGTTGTAGCCATTGTTTAAGGGTGAGTCTGCCACAATGGAGAAAAGGTGGATAATTCTTGCTGCTAGATTAGGGTGTTAAAGCAAGTAATGTAATATGAATTTTTTTTAGAATTTTCCAGCTGCTCTTGGTGTAGTTAATCAGTAATTTGCCGACTTTTTGGTAATCTTAACAAATGCTCTATCTCCGAAATCTAATTTATCACCCCACAGCGTGCCCAACAGCGATTCTCAAATCGATCAACTTAGAATTAGCACCCCAGCAGCTTGGTCTGATTATTGGTCCGAGTGGTTCTGGTAAAAGTACTTTACTAGAAATTTTATCTGGACTAGCTGAACCCACCTCTGGCGCACTCTTTTGGCGCGAACAAGAACTGATTCCCGAACAGCTACAACAATTGGCTGGGTTAGTGTTTCAGTTTCCAGAACGGCATTTTTGCGGTAGTTCGATTTTAGAAGAATTGCGTTTAGGACATCCGGAATTAGGGTCAGATCGAGTCAGAAATGCCCTGAGTGAGGTGGGATTAGAACATTTATCGCTCTCCACTGCCCCTCATGCTTTAAGTGGAGGTCAGCAGCGGCGTTTAGCTTTGGCAGTGCAATTGATTCGCCAGCCAAATGTACTGTTGTTGGATGAACCCACTGCTGGGTTAGATTGGTCAATGCGGCGGCAGCTGGTAAATTTATTAGCAAAACTCAAACAAGATTGGACACTATTGGTAGTGACACACGATGCTGGAGATCTGTTAGCGATCGCAGATCGTTGCTGGACACTCAACCACGGTGAACTAGAATCAGTTGACCCAAAAACACTAGAAGCCAAAGTTAAAGAACCTCTGCCGACGGTGTGAGTCGGGGAGTGGTAAGAGGCAGGGGGCAGGGAGCAGGGAGCAGAGGGGAAAGAGGTAATTTTTCATTCTCCCCTTCCCCCTACTCCTCTGCTTCTTACCCATGACCAATGCCCAATGACAAATGACAAATGACAAATGACGAACTCATTGCCTGAAATGGCAGAAATTTGGCAGCAAACTCTCAATTGGCAACCAACTGTTCAACAGCAGGCGCAGTTCCAAAAGCTTTATGAGTTAATCCTGGAAGGTAACCGCCAATTAAATTTAACTCGCATCACCGAACCTCAAGAGTTTTGGGAAAAACATCTTTGGGATTCACTGCGAGGAATTGCGCCACAGGAGCAATTTATTTCCTCTCTCCAAGAGGGTGCATCTGTGATTGATATTGGTACAGGTGCCGGTTTTCCGGGTATTCCAGTGACAATTACTGCACCTAATTGCACAATGACTCTCATGGATTCAACCCGCAAAAAAATTACTTTTATTGAAAAAATATTAACTGAACTTGCCCTGACAAATGCTAAAACTCTTGTTGGCAGGGCTGAAGAAATTGGTCAGCAACCCAAACACCGACAAGTTTATGATATTGCCTTAATCCGTGCTGTGGGGACAGTCTCTGTTTGTGCAGAATATACACTACCACTGCTCAAACAGGGAGGTTTAGCCATAATTTATCGTGGTAATTGGACAGAAGATGAAACAACAGCTTTGCAAAATGCTGTTAAACAATTGGGCGGCGTTATTGAAGCGATCGAAAAATTTACAACACCCTTGAGTCAAAGCGTTCGCCACTGTGTGTATTTGCGTAAGGTAGCCACGACACCAACTCAGTTTCCCCGTGCTACTGGTCTACCTACTCAAAAGCCTCTTTGACATCTCCTAAGGGACTTCCAATTACAGCAATTTTCAGGTAAATAGACCACTTTGTAGGGGCGCACAGCTGTGCGCCCCTACCGAGAATTGTGGTTCAAACACATGAAAAGCGCTGTAAAAAACATTCCATCCCTGCGGGACGCTCCGCGAACGTAGGATACCACAGCTAGCTGTGCTAAGGGACTTCCAACTAAAAAAATATCCCATCGCTTTGGGGGGCAGGGGAGGCAGGGGGCGCAGGGGAAGCAGGGGAGGAAGAATCTAATGATCATCTTCGCTCCAAAATTGAATAATTTAATTTCTGGAAGTCCCTAACCGAAAAATGTAAAAATAATTTGGGATAATTTATTTTTTTGAAGTCCCTAAGGCAAGTCTTATACTTTCCAATTGCCAGAGGAGATGGGAAGATTTCGAGTAATTCTTCTATCTCCCCATCGCTCCTATCTAAGCAAATTTAAATTTTTTAGCGTCTGCAAATCGCTTGTTAATTTCATCCCAGTTAACCACATTCCACCAAGCCTCTAAGTAATCAGCGCGGCGGTTTTGGTAGTTGAGATAATATGCGTGTTCCCATACGTCATTGCCCAGGATGGGATATTTGCCTTGGCTGACGGGACTATCTTGATTAGCTGTGGAGGTTACTTCCAGCTTGCCATTTTTGTCACGCACTAGCCAAACCCAACCACTACCAAAACGACCAGCACCAGCTTCGTTGAACTGTTTTTTGAAAGCTGCAAAACTACCAAAATTTTGATTAATAGCTGAGGCTATATCACCTGTTGGTTCTCCACCACCTTTGGGCTTCATAATTTTCCAGAACATGGAATGGTTCACATGACCACCGCCATTATTTTGTACTGTTTTACGAATATCTTGTGGTACTGTGTTAAGTTTTTGCAAAAGTTCTTCAACACTTTTGTTTTTGAGTTCTGGATGTTTCTCTAATGCCGCATTCAGGTTTTTCACATAAGTTGCGTGGTGTTTATCGTGATGAAACTGCATTGTTTTGGCATCAATGTGTGGTTCTAGGGCTTCGTAGGCGTAGGGTAACGGTGGTAGTTGGATAGCCCCTGTTGTGTTTGGTGTTGTGTCGGGGGTTGGAGTGTTTCCCTCAGGAGAACTTTCTGCCAATGCACAACCATCTAACGCCAAAGCACCCACACCTGCTGTGAGTAAAAACAAGAAATAACGTCGATTAACAGTCATATAAGTTTTTGCAGCGAATCCGTGTCAATTAATTGCTTGTTCTCATTTTCTTAGATTCTGGTTGCAAAAAATGAGGGAGTGGGGAGTGGGGAGTGGGGAGATGAGGGAGATGAGGGAGATGGGGGAGTGTGGGGAGAGAGGGGAGAAAGATTTCTTCCCCATACTCCCACACCGGACACACCTCCCACACTTGCAATGCCCCACTCCCCACTCCCTACTCCCCACTCCCCCCATTAGCAATTAACCAAAGTGCTGAATTATTGCTTCGGCAAATTCAGAACATTTTAGGGGTTCAACTGGTGGTTCTAGCAAACGTGCTAAATCATAGGTGACTTGGCTGTTGGCGATCGCATCTCCTAAACCTTTCTTAACTAGGTCTGCGGCTTCTTGCCAACCGAGAAATTCCAGCATCATCACACCAGACAAAATCACTGAACCAGGATTAATTCGATCTAAGCCGGCGTGTTTGGGTGCAGTGCCGTGGGTAGCTTCAAATATGGCACTGCTATCGCCAATGTTTGCTCCTGGCCCCATTCCCAATCCACCGACGATCGCCGCAGCAGCATCAGACAAGTAATCGCCGTTCAAGTTCATTGTCGCCAGAATCGAATATTCATCGGGTCTGGTTTGAATTTGTTGAAAAATACTGTCAGCAATCCGGTCATTCACCAAAACTTTATCTTTCCATTTACCATCGCCGTGGCTTGCCCAAATTGAGTTAAGAACTGTTTCAACTTCCTTGACAATTTGCGCTTTTTTCTCTTCGGTAAGAGCATCAAACCCCGGATCGATTTGACGGGCGTTTTCTTCTAAGGAAATATTGGGATTTTTTTCCTTGTTGCTCAAAATCCAAGATTCCCTTTCGGTGACAGTTTCTTGGCGAAACTCGCTGGTTGCTAGTTCATAACCCCAATCACGGAAAGCGCCTTCGGTGTATTTCATGATGTTGCCTTTATGCACCAAAGTCACTTGTTGCTTGTGTTTGGGCAATTGCAAGGCGTGTTTGATGGCACGTCTGACTAGGCGCTGGGAACCGGTTTTACTGATGGGTTTAATACCGATGCCAGAATCGAGGGGAATTCGTTTTTTCCCGTGTTCTGGGGTGGCGGGGATGAGTTCCTCGTTGAGAATTTTAATTAAGCGATCGCCAATTTCGCTACCTTGCCGCCACTCAATACCTAAATAAATATCTTCAGTATTCTCTCGATAAACAATTACATCCAGTTTTTCTGGATTTTTGTGGGGTGAGGGTGTGCCTGCGTAGTAGCGGCAAGGGCGCACGCAAGCATACAAGTCAAAAATTTGCCGTAGTGCCACATTTAAAGAACGAATACCGCCGCCAACTGGGGTAGTTAAAGGCCCTTTAATAGCCACACCATATTCTTCAATTGCCGTTAGAGTATCCTGAGGTAAATACTGATAAGTTCCGTATAAATCACAGGCTTCATCCCCAGCGTAAACCTTAAACCAACTAATTTGGCGTTGACCTTTGTATGCTTTAGCTACCGCAGCATCTAGCACCTTTTGGGTAGCAGGCCAAATATCAATACCTGTACCGTCGCCGCGAATAAAAGGGATAATTGGATTATCTGGTACTACTGGTTCACCATTTTTGAAGGTGATTTTTGCTCCAGTTGTAGGGGGGGTAATCTTCTCATACATACTTCAAACACTCCTGAAAGATACGCTGTTGGGATTTGGGCATGGGCATGGGGATTGGAGATTGGGGAGTGGGGATTGGGGAGTTGGGATTGGGGACTGGGCATTGGCTATTTCTCCCCCTGCTCCCTCATCCCCCTCATCTCCCTCATCTCCCCACTCCCCACTCCCCACTCCCCTGAAGCGCAGATTGTCCCCCTATTCCCTTGTACATTATTTGCAGATCAAGTGTGGCATTGGGTGAAGCGATCGCAATTTTGTACGATCAAAAATAGTAAACTACTTTTCGCTATCGATGGTTCGCCTTGGAGAATGCTCGATAGCTGACCGCTTTTTCACGCTCCCGCTAATACGAGTAATGGCATGACAGACCCAATGATTTTATCAGGCCCTCCTACTGACATCGACTCCCTCCGACAACCATTAATCGCTGGGTCTATTCAAGTCCAACAACAAATCATCTCACAGCTAGCACAGTTGGGTAATGAGGGATTAGAGGTGTTGATGGAATTTTTACTGAAACGACGTGATAATCCAGCGACTTGGGTTGATGGTAAAGCATACCAAGTCCTTTACAAGTCCGATGCACCCCAAGCCAAAGAATTTCTGCTCTCTTGGTTTCCTGAGGGAATTGTACCTCTAAAATCAGAGTGCGGGATTAATTACAATCCTTTGCAACAGCTACTCGCCCTTCAAGATTTCCAAGCTGCCGATCGCATAACCATCGAAAAAATGTGTGAACTCTCCGGGCCAACGGCTGTACAACGCAAATGGTTGTATTTTACTGAGGTAGAAAATTCCTCGGCTGTTGACTTGCAAACTATTAACAATCTATGGTTAGTCCACTCCGAGGGCAAATTTGGCTTTTCAGTGCAGCGAGAAATTTGGTTGAGTTTAGGCAAAAACTGGGAGAATTTCTGGCCGAAAATTGGCTGGAAACAAGGTAATAATTGGACTCGTTATCCCCATGAATTTACGTGGGATTTAAGCGCCCCTAGAGGTCATTTACCCCTTTCTAATCAACTACGGGGAGTGCGAGTTTTTGCTTCTTTATTATCTCACCCTGCTTGGACACAGTTATGAGTTAGGAGTTATTAGTTATGAGTTGAAGAGATTTTAAATTTAAAACTCAAAACTCAAAACTTAAAATTCCTAACTCCTAACTCCTAACTATTAACTTTAATCTGATAATGGCAAACGTTCGTTTAGAAGACATTAAGCGTAGATTTAACAATGTCACCGCTATCGAGGACATTACCTTTGAAATTCCCGATGGAGAATTTTGGGTTTTAGTTGGGCCATCAGGTTGTGGTAAGTCTACAATTTTACGAACGATCGCCGGTTTGGAAACTGCGACTTCTGGCAAACTGTTTATTGGCGATCGCTTGGTGAATAACATTCCAGCCAGACAGCGGGATGTGGCGATGGTGTTCCAAAACTACGCTCTTTATCCTCACATGACGGTAGCCCAAAACATTGGCTTTGGGTTGCAGATGCGGAAGGTTGACTCGAAGATTATTCAAGATAGAGTCGTGAATGTAGCGCGATCGCTTTCTTTAGAAAATCTTCTAGATCGTAAACCTAAACAACTTTCTGGAGGACAACAACAACGAGTAGCCTTAGGAAGAGCGATCGCCCGTGAACCGCAAGTATTTTTACTTGATGAACCTTTGTCTAATTTAGATGCTCAGTTGCGAGATGATACCAGAGCAGAATTAAAACAACTACATCAACAATTGGGCATCACCACAATTTACGTTACCCACGATCAAGTTGAGGCAATGACTTTGGCTGATAAAATTGTGGTGCTAAATCGCGGACGCATTCAACAAATTGGCGATCCCCAAAGTATTTATGCCTCTCCAGCTAATCAGATGGTGGCAACTTTTTTAGGTAGTCCGCCAATGAATATTTTATCTGCAATCTATCAGAATGATGGTTTTGATGTGAGTGGACAATTATTACCTATTCCAGCACTTGTACAGGAAAGATTAAAGTTGCGTCAAGGACAAAATTTGAATTTGGGTATTAGGCCAGAACATTTAAAAATCAATACTGACTCAGAATTCAGCACTCACAACTCAGCACTCCTCCAGGTTGAGGTGAAGGTGGTGGAACCTTTAGGAAGGGAAACTTTGATTCGTGGGGGTTTACCTGGCTCGACAACGGTGCTGAATATTCAGACAAGTGGCGATGTGCGTCCACGTCCAGGCGATCGCCTTTCTCTCGAACTAGATTTAAATGAATTATTCGTGTTTGATCCCAAAACCGGAGATAAAATTTTCCCTCATGAGTGACTGTGGCTGAAAAGTAGCTCAGTTTAGTTAGAAAATCCAAGTCCTACCACCCTGGAAATCTTGCTACAGACTCCTGTTTTGTCTAGCCCCTACGGTGGTATAGACCCTAAAAAATATAATACATTTTGTTACAGAGCTAAATTACACTAACTAATGGTGATAGAGTCTCCTTGCCAAAGTCAAAAGGAAGCTTTATTTTGTGATTTTATTTGGCAACTCATGTTTTTACTCGTAAAATCGAAGACAAGGTAAAGGTCAGTAGAAAAGAGTCCCTAAATTGATGAATCCGTCCATAACTCAGGGTGCAAGAGCTATCACTAAATCCCAGGTGATAGACCGAATAAACGATATCGCTTGGCAAGCTCACCAAGGTAGCGTTGCAGCGATTATTCAGCTATTAAACGAAAAGCTGGCCAAGTCAGGGGTGAGAACCAGAGCGATTTTTTCTGATGGTGTCTTACAAATTTTATGTGAAGCGCCCAAGGTAGAGCAACTTGAGCAATCTCCCTTAGTAGAACAAATCCAGCAAATTCTGGAATCCATTGCACCGCGTAACATCCGCCGAGTCAATATCAACAGTAGAATAGTTCGGGAACAGCAATTACTTTGGTTAAAGGAAATATCTAGCGATCGCGAAAATCAATTGCTGTGGTCACAGGAAATTACATTAATTCAACCTAATGCTATCAAACAACTAATTAATGATTTGACAGAAGCCCAAGCTGAACTAGGAAAACCAAGTTTTCCGAGAACTCCAGTGTCTCGTTCTTTAGTACTGCTTAACAAAGAAAAACACAAAAATAAACGTAAAACAAACATATTAGCTACCGCTGGTCTGTGTTCTTTGTTGTTGCTTGGTTGGTTTGTATATGCCAAATTAGGTAATAAAATTAAAAACCTAATACAACCAGAAACTTCCAAATCTTTAACAACAGAAAGTACTAAAGAAAGTAAAATTCAAACACCACTGATTACTCCTAATAATACTGTTTCGGAATCATCAGACGATCCATTTGGAACAGCTGTGCGAATTGCTAACCAAGCTTCTGCATCTGGTAAAGTAGTCACAACTTCAACTCAGTGGTTAGAGATAGCTGCTAGATGGCAACGTGCTTCAGATTTAATGAGTACGGTACCAAAAAACCACAGCCGTTATCAGGAAGCTAAGATTCGGACTCAACTATATAAGAAATATAGTGAAGCGGCACAAAAAGAAGCGCTTAAGAGTAAATCTTAGTATAATTTTGTGTAAAACCCTAGCGTTTTTAAATGCTTTAGGTAGCAAAGTAAATACAAAGCTAAGCAAAGTCTTGCCAAATTTAATTAGTTATTTTACTGCTACCCTAACCTATGGTTGAATTACCTCAAAATTCCTGCAATGATGAAAATCAAGAAAAATTTTCTTGATTTAAATAAATATTTTATACATCCGGTATTCTAAAATTGTGACTCCTGAATTCTGAATTCTGACTCCTTCTCATTTTACTTCTCGCACTTCACCCAAGCGCGTAAAACGAATTTCAATACGTCGCCGATTCGGTTCCGACTGACGCTTTTGTTGTGGAATGGGAGCAAATTCCCCACTTGGTAATATTAACTGTGCCGCCGAATAGGCACGAAATTGAACACCCTGCATTTTATTTTGTTGTTGGATTTTTAGCAGTTCTTTCACCACTGCAAGAGAACGCATCAATCCTAAATCAGCGTTAGAACCAGCTTTAAGTGTACTAACTGAACCCCCTTGGCTAGCTGCTACTTCTAAAGTATTGTCTAAATTACTGTTGATAATGCCAATAGGTTGTTCATCAGTGTGTCCAATAATTTCAACTGTATTAATATTGTAAGTTTTTGTCGTTGTTTCTATATCAGGTACAAGTTTATTTGTAATGTAATCCAACATTGTTGGTGGAATCACTGCGCTACCTGGATCAAATCGAGAATTCTCATCTTTAATCAGTAAAATTGGCGGCGTTCCTGGATTAGTTATTTGTGAGATTGTATATTTGGTGCTGGCTAGTAGCAATAATAGCAGCAATATCATGAAAGCATTAGACATTAAATCTGTAAAAGCCGGCCAAATATTTAAGTCTTCATTGTAGTCACTATGTCGGGAACGACGAGTCATAATTTAATATTTTGATTTCAAATAATTATCCTGCTTTCTCCGCAATCCCTTCCATTCCCCGCCTCAATTTATAAATTTCATCTTTGATATTATTAACATCTTTATTAAACTGTTGAATATTATTAACTAACATTTCTATTCCTTGTTTATTTATATCTGTCTGCTGAATAATTCCTTTAATTATCATAGCGCTAACATTTTTATATTCGGTATTAAAACTTTCATTATTGTTTTGAATAACATCGATAAAATCTGATTTAGACATATCAAATTTCACGCCTAACTGACTCGCAAATCCTTCAAGATTGGCGACAACAGTTTTAACTTGTTGATTGTTAGAACCGATTTGCTGTGATAAGTTTAAAATTAGGCGATCGCCTAAAGCCTCAATTGCTAAATTAACTTGTTCTGTATAGCGTTTTACGAGTTCTACTAACTTTGTAAAAGTCTCAGATTTATTGACAATTTCTTGCTCTAATTTATCAAGTTTGTTAATTGCTGTCGAAAAACTATTAGCTCCTTGGTTGAGTTGAGGAATAATCTCACCAAGAGAATTTTGATTCTTTTTATGCAACTCTAAAACTTGAATTGAAGTTTGATTACTATTTTTAATATCTACCGCTAAGGTAGTTAATTCTTGACTACACCGCTGAACTTCTAGTACTGCTGATTCTATGAATTTGGTTGTTTCGGCTAAACTTGCAGCAGATTGTGAAAATCTCTCTTGCATAGTAGTCAAATCTCCTGTAGCTGCTGATAATTTTTGCGGAAACTGACTACTAGCGAAAATTTCAGCAGACTGTTTAAATACATGAGATTTTGTATTGAGTTCATCAATTGTGTGCTTAAATTCATTAGCAGCACCAGATATAGTACCAGCAGCTTCATAAAAGCTCTCATAAACTTTTACGGCTAAATCATTAGCTTTCTGATTCCCTTCCTCAATTTGTTTAGCCACACTTTTCATAGGTTCCTCTATTGCCTGCCGCATTGTAGAACCAAATCTAGCTAAAAATTGATCTTGCTGGGATACCATTCTATTGATAATTTTATCAAGGCGAGTATCACCCTGTACTTTAGGATGATAAATATTATCCAGGTAATCTTCAAGGGAACTAATAAGTCGATATTTAGCAAAACTAGTATTTTTTAACCAATTAAATAATGTTAATACAGTACTAAAAAAAAGTCCTGTTAAGCTTGTGATAAAAGCAATACTCATCCCTTCCAAGGGTTTCTTTAATTCAGCCAGTAAGCCACTGACATTGGCACTATTAGTTTGATTGATTGTTTGACTGAGTGCTGACAAATTAATCGTAATCCCTAAAAAAGTACCTAGTAAACCAAAAGCTAAGAGTAAATTGGGGAGAATACGACAGAAGTAATCTATTTGTTCACAAGTGAATCCCCAAACTTTTTCTTGGCTATAAACTTGGTCTATTAATGCCGCTGTATTCACCTGATCTAATTTACTACTAGCTTCTTTAAATCTTTGCTCTAATTTGTCTATTATTTTTGGTTGTTGTCCGGGTGAGACTCTATCAATTAACCTTCTTACCCTGTCTTCCAAAATTAGAAGATGTTGATAGAGAGCTAAACGATAAAAAACGGTAGCTATAGATGGTAAAACCACGAATAAAAGAGTGATAAAAATTAAGAAAGGAGGTATTGGTGGCATGGAAGTAATTTGTAATTGTGTAAAGATATATATAAAATAGGTTGGCATTAACCAACCTGAAAAATAAACTATAAAGGGTATTGAGCGAAGATTTTTTGTTTTTCGCGATCGTACTCTTCTTCAGTAATTAATTCATCAGCTAAATCTTGTTTGAGTCGCTCCAATTCCAAGCGTCTTTTTGCTCGATTATCAGTATAATCTAATCTTGGCGTCCGATTATCAATATAATCCACTGGAGAATCAATCACGATTTCGCTAGCATCAGTAATTGCTTGCTGATTTAGTGTATTCTTGCTTGGCGCAATACTCCGGTTTTGGAAATTTTTAAACTGCTCATTTATCTTTTTACGAAAACGAGGGATTATCCCTTCTTTAGCTGTGGGATCATTAGTTTGAGAACTTCCAATTACTGCTGTTTTGTAGGGATAATTAGGATTATCTTCTGGTAATCGATCTACTTCTTCAGTAAATTGTCTTAATTTGGGTAAATATGCATTTTCCCACACTTGAGGTTGTCTGGCGATGACAGCAATTTCATTATCTAAAAGCTGTCGCAAAGCTTCAGTCATATCTTGGCGATTAGCAAGTTCCTCTAAAGCTTGACTCCACTCTAGACTTAAAGCAGCAATATTATGACTATCGCGTAATTGGTCATAATATTGAAATTCTAACTGTTTATTTTCCCGATTATTTTCTAATAATCTCAAAGCTAGACAAGGATAAAAAATATCCTCCAATTCTTCCATTTTTTTAGCATCAGGCGGGATAATATCAGGGAAAGAAACGTTATAGTCGTTATGGAGAAAAGAAGAAGTAGAATGCTGTTCCCGTAGATAGGGATTTCTCATTCTTTCCAAACCACTAATTAGTCTGAGAGGAAAACCAGCATACTCATTAACAATTAAAATTTCGTCTTCAGCTTGTGTTGCTTTTAAAACACTGGGTTCGACTCCGATATCTTGTGTAAGTAAAGTTTTAAACTGTCTGACTTCTGAATCATCTGTATCTTTAAAACCTACTAATTTGCTACTTTTAGCAGGATCTTCACGAAAATAGGGATCGCTTAAATTCAAACGCAAAAGGGGTTCAGCTTCCTGCATCACTTGTGCTAAGCGAGTTGAACGCACTGCTAGGGAGTAGTTTTGCATAAAGCGTTTAATCACAGAATTGATAATATTAATACTTCGAGAAGCAAATAATTTATCAACTTTGAGATCAATTTCTTTTTGTAACTGTTCTATAGTACTGCGTTCTCTATCTATAAAACTTGCTAAAGTTTGTCCTCTACCAGTTTGTTCTGTAATTGTAGAACTGACTAAAACAAATTGCCGACGTAAATCATCTGTTGGTAAAATAGTTTGATAGCAGCTATCAATATCTTCACTATCAAATATTGCTTCACCGCTCATTTCATCAAAATTCAATTGTCTCAAATCCCTATCTTGCTTTTCGTAGAAACTTTGTAAATCGTCTACTAAGCTGCTAAATGCTGCAAGTTGAGTTGTTCTTTCTTGAACATGTTTTTGCAGGTAATTAACAATTTTTAGTGCTTCTTGAACAACTGTGACATCAAAGTTATGCTGAATAATTTTGCAGGCTTCCTGTATTGATCTTCTGGCTTCATCTTGGAATTGGCTATTTTTATTATTCAGCAGCGGTATACTGGGTTTTTGTTCAATATCCTCGATTGTTTGTTCAGTATCTCGCCATTTTCTGTCTAAATCTTCTATGATTTTCATACCACCCTTATCGGTGATTTGTTCTTGCAAATTTAATTGATAATTATGCAACTCATGTTGTAAAGCATCTAGCCAGTCGCGGGTACTTTTAATAGAAAAATTAGCATCTGTTGGTGTGAGTAATTGACCGAGATAATCATCAATATTAGTTTTTAGTTCCTTGGTAATATTTGGAGAAATCTGTAGTAGTCTTGTGAGCCAAATTCCCCTAGTACTTTCAGTTTCACCAGGCTGGATTTTGCGGAATTGTTCTCTAAATTCTCGTGGCAATTGTCCGCGAATATCATTGCGGTTTTCACGCTTTTGGCACTCGGAAATTTGCCGTTCTAATTTATTTCTCCAAGCACTGATAGTATTACGAAAGCTCTTGTTATTTTCTTGAACTGATTCTGCAAGTTTACTAGTAAAATTATCCTTGTTTTCTGGATCGTTATGCCAATGATGTTGAATCAGGAATTGCTCAATTAATTTTACGGGATCTGGACTTTGACCCTTGCCACTTAACCAAAATTTCACTAGTTCTAAACTAACGCGGTTTAAGGCAATTTGTACAATAGTGTCGCGGGGAAAATAAATAGCGGCTAAGCCAAATGTTAAATAACGCTGGGTATTAGGACGTGGGTGTTTATCCCACTGAATCATGTGCTGGAGAAAATTGTCTCTACTACCTTTAATTGCTGGTGCTAATTCACTGGAAAAATCCAGAGCGATTTTATGAGCAATAACATTACATAGCTTACCTTGGACAAGAATTGAATATTCCCCTCCGGTTTGACTAGATACTAAATAGGTATAGTCAAATGGTGGACGTTGTTCTTGAATAACAGTTAAATTTGCAATATCATAACAAGCTTCAAATTTTGTTCCTGGTGTACTGTAATAATTTAGTTCTTTGAGAGCAGCATAAGTGTTGGCGCTCATGCTGGGAGCATTGCCATATAATTCTGGACTAATGATTAAATAGCTGAAAATTTTGGCACTTTGATCGCCATAAAGATGTCTGAGACTATAAGCAATGTCCAAAAACATGCCGCTACCAGTACCACCACAAAGAGAACCGACTACAAAAATGCTCAGTCCAGGTTCGACTTTTAAACCTGCTTTTAGTAATAAAGAATCATGTCCTCTAGTGCGCCTTTCTGCGCTTTCAATTGCTGTTTTAATCTTTTGATAATTGTGGAAAAAAGCTAGTCTACCTACAGGTCGAATACCTTTTGCACCTTCTTCGACTGCTTTAATATTTCGCAGTAATTGTGGTGGAAACCATCTGCCAATATGGTCGTATGGGCCATGACGAGTATATTCTGAACGTCGCTCCAATCCTTGGATAAACATGCCAACTTCATTGGACGACATTGTAGCACTGACTTTCTCTGCTTCTTTGAAACTGAGGTCTACACCGTGATAGGTACTTCCTGTACGAATACCTGTTACTTGGGTTGCGGCTTTGTCTGTGTCAATGTGGATAAAACTCACAATTGGCAGGTTGCTTAAATCTCCATAACGGTCAACAATTAACCGCCGAATTCTCATTAAAACATCGCGTCCAGTACCGCCTAAGCCGATACAAATTGTACGGTTGATTCCCCGATATTGAAATTCATTTGTAGTTGCTTGACTCATAGTATGCACCTAAGAATTACTATTTTTTTAATTTGATAGTGATTTCGTAGTCGCGCTTGCGATGTGGACAATTGAGGCGAAATTTAGATTTATCTATAAGAGTACGTGAGGTAATTTCTCGCTCGTTGTAATAAATGGAAGCCAAATTAGTTGGGACTAAATAAAGTTTCTCACCTTTGCGCTCCAAATATGCTCTAATTTCTTCACCTGGACAGTCAATAGAATCTACGCAAGTAGAATCGTATTCACCAATTGCAATTCTTTTATTGTTTGGCAAGCTGCATTTTTGGTCTTCTGGTTTGTCTGTGACTTCAAAATCAACTATTAATTCCCATTTTTTTTGCAGCCGATATACTTTTAATCCAGCTAAAACAAGTCCAATTAATATTAATATGGAAATTAATCCAGGTAGCCATAATTTTTTAACTAAATAAGGTGTGACTAAACAAGTTTCTTGATTACCTGGTGCTGGTGTACAAAATTCCTGGACTGTGGGAGCAATGTCTACTACTGTGAGTTTGTATTCTTTATTATTCTCTGTTTTGATTGATAGCGATCGCCGATTAATTGGCAAATCTTTGATCCAAGCTTGTCGCTGTTGACTTTCAGTAGAATCTGCTTGTCGAAAAGGACTACCAGCAGGCGTTTCTATCCAAATATCAGAGGTAACCCCTGATTGTGTAAATAGAGGTGCATCACTAATCCAAACTACTGATTGCGGTTTGATATTTTGATTTGCTTGCAGGCGATTTTGATTAATCTGAGCAAGACCTTGATAAATAGTCAATTCAGCTTGCTGAATATCTGTACCATATAACCCCAGGTCTGGCGAAGGAATTTTTGCTAAAATTTTGTCAATATTTTCTTGATTTTTACTACTAAAGTAGATGGGTGTGCCTAAGGGATTTACATCCGATTTAGCTTCAGTTAAAACTATATCTTGAGCAAAAGGAATAACGTATACAGTATCTCCAGGTTTTAGGCTATCTGTAATAATTTGACGTAAGCGGATACGACCTTCATCATTGAGTCCCACGCTTTCTGTCAAATCAATAGCCAAGACAACATCTCGTCCGCCACCCAAAACGGCAACTAAATCTAACCCGATTTTTTGTGTAGAAGTAAGTGTTTGTCCGGGAGTAACTTTGTTTGTAGTCACAAATAATACAATTTTATTTAAATAATGTATCAGACTTCTTGCATAGATACCTAGTAAATGTAATTTGTGCTTTCATCTCCATATAAAATGGTAATTACAAAAACTCCACCTATATACTTACGCACTCGTAAATAGTAAGCTTTGCTTTTTGGGTTACTCAGACAGAGGAAGTTTAGTACACAGTGATTTTTGCTTGAAGTCTATTATCACATATTGTATACATTATGACTGGTGGTTGAAAATTTATAGTATTGTAAATAATAATGTTGCGAACAATTGCGACCTCATTGGCAATCAGGTCGATTTAAGTCGTATTCATTCTGTTCAACCCCATTTTCAAACCTCGTAAATTGGCAAAGATTCTACCGTATATAGGGTTTAAGTGTTATTCGCCATCACTAACAGTTAAATCAAGAGGAGGAATTTGATCGGCAGTTAATGTCACAACTTTACCGTCTTGCCAAACGCTAACAGATTCCCCTAAACGGCGGTGTCTTTCAATAGCTTTAGCAATAGCAGCTTTGACACCAGCATCAATTTTTTGGTGGATTTCTGTTAAGGGAATTTGCGGTTTATTCCCTGGCTGTAATTCGATTCCAGATTTGGGGTTCATAGATAATTGCTTGGTGATTGATATCTGATGCAGCCACTAATATAGCTTTAGACCCAGAATTATCATAAACGATCCAAGTATCACACACAGGTAAATATAAGTTAATTAGGTTGCTGCGACCTCGTTCATAGCGACGGCAAATAGCATCTTCTGGGATATTGTGACCGCCACTTTCTACACGTCTGCGTACCCGTGCGATCGCTAATTCCGGACTTTGTAATCAAAAGTAAATTAAGTTGATAATATAATCTTTGTCTTGATATTCTCTCAATAATCGGGCGAAATTACGAGCCGCTAAAGTTGTTTCAAATGCAAAATCAGCTTCAGAATTCACCAGATTTTTTAGTTTTTCTAACATTAATCGTTCAGCTTGAACGGCTACAGATTCAGGGTTAAAAGGCAATACGGTTCGGTTAAGGTTTTTTGATGAAAATTGTAGATCGCAAAGATGCCATAAATCGCCGTCTCTACAATAATCAATCCTTTGTAGAGACGGCGATTTATCGCGTCTTCCCTTAACCCAAGAGTATTGAAACCCACCGACCTGGGTTTCAAATCACTAAAGTCCGCACAGACGGACGAGAGTTTGTGTAGCCCCGATTTCTAATCGCCAGGTATATTTCGCTTAACTTAAAAGTTCTCCAGTTTCTTGGAGGGAGTGTAAGCGGCGATAAATACCCTCGTGACGTAAAAGTTCATCGTGGCTACCCACTTCTACAATCCTTCCTTGATCTAGAACTACAATCTTATCTGCTTCCCTGACTGTACTTAAACGGTGGGCGATGACAATGGTGGTACAAGTACCTTGAATCGATCGCATTGCTAGCTGAATTGAACGTTCCGACTCATAATCTAAGCTAGAGGTGGCTTCGTCAAAAACCAGCACGTCTGGTTTGACTAACAACGCCCTCGCAATTCCCAAACGTTGTCTTTGTCCTCCAGATAACCGAACGCCTCGTTCCCCGACAACGGTGTAATAACCTTGGGGTAAGTGCTGCATTACTTCATCGACTCTGGCAATTCTACAGGCTTCTTGAACTTCCTCCAAACTGGCATTCGGTCTACCGTAGGTGAGGTTATCCAATATGGTACCGTTAAAAACGTCTACTTCTTGATGAACGATCGCTAATCTTCGTCTATATTTACCCACATCTAAGGTGCGAATATCTTGACCATCAATGAGAATTTGACCTGATTGTGGTTCAAAATATCGCAACAGCAATTTCACTAAAGTAGACTTTCCAGAGCCAGAACGCCCCACTAATGCTACTGTTTGATATGGTTCAATCAACAAGTTAATATCTTGCAAAACTTGACGGTTGGCATTATATCCAAAACTTACATCGGAAAACTCAACTTTTCCACTAAATTTATAAGGTGATTCTGTGTGATTACTCTCTTCTAAAAGACCAGCAGAATCAGGTGCAGTTGGTTCTTGAAGAAACTCGTGAAACCGCAGCATAGCAGAATAACGACGGGCAAAAGTTTCTGCCAAAACACTAATAGGTTCTAGCTCAGCATAAGCCATGCTAGAAAGAGTTAATATCATGATAAAGTGACCAAGAGAAATTCTCCCGTCTACTGTTGCTGCTAAAGTTAATCCCAGAATTGTAAACACACAAAACTGAATTACGCTTCTTTGCCAAGTAGAGAGTTTAACATAACCTCTGTGGATGCGATCGATAACTACCGTTAGCTCACGATCCAATCTCTGATTTTGCCGCTTCAGTTCGTTAGCTTCTGTAGCAAATGCTTTCACGGTTTTGATATTAGTGATCAATTCGGAAGTTCGGCTTTCTGTATCTTCCATATATTTATCCAGAAGAGTTTCGTGCCAAATCAGCCACTGTAAATCCTTCAATGTCAAGCTAAGAATAACTACGAAAGAAATTAAATACAAAACCGCAATTCGCCATTCAATCACCAAAATAAACACAAAAATTGCCAGTACACGAATCAGTTTAGGAATCAACTGTCCGGCAATTTCGGGATAGGAGAAAGTATGGTTTCCAATACCTCTAGCTATGCGTCCAGCAATACGTCCTGGATTATTTTCATCATAAAATTCCAGTGGCAAAGTGAGAATTTTTTCTATGGCTGTTTGGCTTTTATACCGACGCCGCCTTAAAGCTATAGCCCAATGAAACCAAATTGTTAACCAAGCTTGCGTAGGCGCTCTCAAGACAGTGACAACAAAAATTAAGCCAAGTAATATACTCAAAGATAGAGATTTATTAACTGGGTAATTGGTGATGTCAGAAAAAGTTGCGATCGCACTTTCAAGTGGTTTATCCAAGGGTTGATTAGACAAAACGTTTAAAATCTGTCCAATCGCATAAGGTACAACTAAATCAATAATTTCGTAAATGCTAGATGCTGCAATACTGAAAACACTCAGCTTCCAGTCAGCGCGATAGTAACTGACAATATCTCGAAATGTCGCCATGATGCACACCTTCCAAGAGCGCGATCGTTAACTTGGAACTTATATACTACAGGTATACTACAAAATAGTCAAGGGCTAAAAGTTGAAATCACTCCTTTGAAGTAGTAAGCATTTGTGCAGGGACAAATTCCAGGTGATAGCGATAAAGAGCAACTGGACGAGAACCTGCGGTAAAATAATTTGGATCTTGCGGTGAAAGATAAACAGCAGTAACTTGATCTGCTTCAATTGTTGGATTATCTGTGGAAAGTTTGTGGTAAGCCGTGGTAGATTCCACAGAGTTTAAATAGGGGCGTGAACTGCCTTTAAATAGTTGTTGAAATACCTCTGTAGTAATGAACTTGTCATCAGGAGTAGTTTCTGTAGCCCGTGCAGTAACAATGGAAACTAGTTGGTGACTGCTACGCAAGAATGTAATTTGACGATTAGGTGAATCTGGATCTACTTTAACCGCTAACACCGCTTCATTTCCTAAAGAAGCCCGTGCCAAATTCAAACTATTAAATGCTCTATCTGCTACTAAAATTGGTGATTTTTTATCTATCCAAGGGAGTATTTTTAACCCAGTGTTCTGTGGTTGCTCTTTTACAAATCTTACTAGAAAACTTACAGGTTGATTTAATTGTCGCCGATTACCTTCAAATCCTGGTGTGACAATATCTGGTGCCAAAGGCGCAGCCAAATCTACCAAGGTGCTTGTCACCTCCCAAGTACCAGCCATCCATTCAGGGTAAATTAAATCACCCGAAGCCGGTTCCACGGAGGTTAATTTTTCCCACTGGGGAAAGTTGGTTAACCGTCCAGATAACTCTCCGGCTTCAGCTTCTCCACTACATAGCAGGAAAAAAGCAATTAAGCAAAAACTCAAAATCGCTTTTATAAAAAACATTAGCAATTTTATATTTAACGTTTATTATTTATTGGTTAGAAATTAATCTATAGTATCGGCTCTTATTGATTTTAGTGAGAGCGCCTCAAGGCAGTCTTATAATGTCAATAAGACTATTCTATTGTCACAATTGTTATAGCTGAAATGGATTCAATGTATATATATCACAACCCTCAAAATCCTTAATATTTCTAGTAACAAGAGTCATGGAATGTATTTTGGCTGTTGCTGCAATAAGTATATCAGCTTGCGAACGGGGTTTACCTTGAGTCCTCAAAAAGCCTCTCAATTCACCTGAACACTTGGCAATTTCTGAGGTGATGGGGAAAATTTGACAGTGAGTTGTAAGAAAGTTTTCAAACCAGTTTTGAATTCTAGAATTAGGCTGCGCTGTTAAACCATAATAAATTTCCTCAATTGTAATAACACTTAAGTTAATAGATGTCACAGTGCCGCTCCATGTTATCACCCCTGGATTTGGAATCGGACGAGTCAACTCACTGATAATATTAGTGTCACAAAGATTACTCATCCTCGTCTTCAATAAAAGGATTGTTACGGTCGCTTCGTAGTGGTATCTCTAAACTATAATCTTCTTCAGTACATAACTGCTGAAGTTCTTTAAAGACTTGAGCTAGAGATGTTTTCGTAGCTTTCTGTCGCCAGTTTAAAAATTCTCGAAAAAGCTCAGGATCTAGAATTGCGGCCACCAATTCCTCTTCGGTGTAGATTAGCTGAGGTTCTTGACTAGTCGCATTAATTATTGAGGGTAGCTGTTTTTGGGCTTCGTCAAGCGTCCATTTCATTCTAAAAATCTCCAAGATTTGGAAACATTTCATATAGAGACTTTTCTCAATTTAGCTTATTTTACCAAATTATTATGAGTGTATAATTTAATCAAATAGTGATTGTCTTATTAATACATCTAGCTTAACCTGACAGAAACTTTGTCGAGATGGAACGTTAACCACAGACATAATAACAA
Source organism: Desmonostoc muscorum LEGE 12446 (assembly GCF_015207005.2). Lineage (GTDB taxonomy): Bacteria > Cyanobacteriota > Cyanobacteriia > Cyanobacteriales > Nostocaceae > Nostoc > Nostoc muscorum. The sequence goes on along the minus strand of NZ_JADEXS020000001.1, from coordinate 3,992,306 downwards.
TGTTAAACCAAACATTACATCCGCTAAAAGTTAATGGGAAAAATATTTATTTCGAGCAAATTTATGGTACTGCTTTAGGGGTTCAAAAATACACAATAACTCATGGTAGTGACGTAAGCTCTAGTATCGAAACAATCACAGAATTCTGGCTTCAAACAGGTAATGGAAAGGAAACTCAAATAAAATTATCAACGGATAATATTAAAGTTAGAGAAGGGCAACAAGTGTCACTTATTAGGGCATACAACTATATTGGGGCATACACCAAAAGTAAAACAAGCCCATATTATATTTTCATAAATCATGATTTTCATGATTGGTGTTGGCTTTGCACACCTACTTTATTCTTGTCTAACTTGAAAGTATTTATATTCCCAATAGGGTGGGAAGACTTATTAATATTGGGATTCTTACTTTGTGGTCTTTTTATTTTTCTTTTCTTTTTTTTGGGATTATCTTTGGAATATCTTCTCTTTTTAGCATGTTTCGCAGTTTTTGTAATTGTACTTCATATCATTCAATTCGATCGAACTAATTCAGCTTTGACATCAACGCAGCTGGAAATTGCTAGGATGATAAGAAAATTGATGTAACAAAGGTTAGTTATTTGCAGTTTTTTCCATCAAGTAACTGCGTAAACATCTTTTGATTTACGAAATATCCGCAGTTTTCAACATACCAATGATCAACATTAAATTTCTGATGGTAAAGGTTGCCAAATTTCTCCATACTTTTCTTTTAAAGTCTGCCAAGTTTCAACTTGACCTGGTTCATATTCTCCTGGCTTACCCCATTGCAAAAATAAGCTTAAAGCCGACTCTTGTTTATCATCTAAAAACCGAATAGCATAAGTTGTAAAATTACCTCTTTTCGCTTCACCAGTTTCAAATTTAACTTGGGTAATTTTATCCATATTTAAGTGAAATTCAAAGCCTTCGGTGTGCATATTCGCGTATTTACCTTTGGGTAATTCTGCATAAAATAGCTTTTCTAATTTACCTCTTGCTTCTAAAACAGCAGCGCTACTAGTAACAATTAGACGCAAAGTTCCGAGATTTTCACAAGCTGCTAAAAATTCTTTTAATGTTGTGGTCATTTGTTATTTGTCCTTTGTCATTTGTCATTAGTTATTCTCTCCCAGTCCCCAGTCCCCAGTCCCCAGTCCCCAATCCCTATTTTTCATATTGTTCATAAGCAGCAACAATTCGTTGAACTAAAGCATGGCGAACAACATCTTTTTGGGAAAATTCACAAAAGGCAATGCCTTCAACATGTTTTAAAATTTGCAAGGCTATTGTTAGGCCTGATGGTTGGTTGAGTGGCAAATCAGTTTGGGTAATATCGCCTGTAATCACCATTTTGGAACGAAAGCCCAAACGAGTCAAAACCATTTTCATTTGACCAGGTGTAGTATTTTGGGCTTCATCTACAATTACAAAGGCGTTATTGAGAGTACGTCCCCGCATGTAGGCGAGTGGTGCAACTTCAATTACACCACGTTCCATTAAATTGGGTACTTTTTCTGGGTCGATGAATTCATAAATAGCATCGTAAAGTGGGCGGAGGTAGGGGTTGACTTTCTGCTGCAAGTCTCCAGGTAAAAAGCCGAGTCGTTCACCTGCTTCCACGGCAGGGCGAGTTAAAATGAGTTTTTCAAATTGGTTGGCTAGGAGTGCTTGGACGGCGACAACCACAGCGAGATAAGTCTTACCAGTACCGGCAGGGCCAACGCCAAAGGTGAGGTCACGTTTGCGTATTGCGTCGATATATTGACGTTGGCGAAAGGTTTTGGCGCGGATTTCTTCGCCCCGGCGACTTCTGGCGAGGACATCTCGCTGTAAATCTTGCAGTTCCCCTTGCCGATCGCTATCCAAAGCTTGACGAGCTGTTAAAATATCGGCACTGGAAATAGTATTGCCTTTAATCCAGAGAACTTCAAGCGATCGCACCAATTTCGCAGCCAGATCAATTTGCTTCTCTGTACCAGAAATCAGTAATTCCTGTCCGCGCAATACCAAACTAGCTCCCGTTTGCCGAGATAGGAATTTGAGATTTTCTTCTCCATCTCCTGCTAAAGCGATCGCACTGGGAATGTTTGGCAACTCAATTTTTAAAGCATCTACCATAGTAATTTTATATTTTGGTCGCACCTTTGGTGCGCTTCCAGCACAACTTGGATTTTGGAATTGTTTTTTTAATTACGAATTACGAATTACGAATTACGAATTATTTAATACCCCTACTCTTAAAGCTTGCTACATGCCCCAACCCTTATAATTGCAACAGCTCGTACCCCCAAACACGAACAAGCTAAGCGCAGCTTGTCGCAGATAATACTCAGCGGTAGCTACGCTTAGCAAATCTAAAATCCCTGACCTACAACCCAAGAGTGGGTAAAGTCAATCTAAAATTGCAAATCTAAAATCCAAAATTGATTGACATCACCTTGATTTGTTAACGGCCACCTCTACGTGCGACTTCTGCTTTCCGCTTTCGGCGCAAACTGGGTTTTTCGTATCTTTCCCGACGTTTGACTTCGGATAAAATTCCAGCTTTTTGAATTTTCTTTTTAAAGCGTCTTAGTGCCGAGTCAATGGACTCATTTTCACCCAAACGAATTTCAGCCACTCCCTGGTTTCACCCCCTTACAGAGATTATCAGAGTTGCATAGGACTATTGCCCACTATAACCAGTATGTGATTGATGAAGAAGATTACAAAAAATACAAAAATCTTTTTGCCACTTTTTCATCTTGACAAAAATTCTGAGCGGTTGTGGTTACTTCCGCTCAGACTTTTTCTCTAGTTTTAATCTAGCGGATGCGAGGTTTAACAATGGGTTTAGGCCCATTTGTTCGCGGTTCTCTGGTTTTTGGCGGTGGCGGCGATCGCTCTTCTGTGTCTTCATCAAAAGACATACCCTCCCGGTCTGGAGTAGTACTGCCGTAGATATCCAGGTATACCGATTGTCCAGCTGCTGCTGCGGCTGCGGCAATTACTGTACGAATCGCCTGAATATTGCGTCCTCCCCGACCAAACACTTTTCCTTTATCTGTGCTTTCAAAGGCGATACGAATCCAAACCCGATTTAAGGTTTGAGAAATTTCACTATCGACGCTTAAAGTCTCTGGAGATTCTAAAAACGGCTGCACCAAAAATCTAACTAGCCCAACATAATTGGGACTAGCTTTTGGGGACTGTGTTCCGAAATTATGATGCGGCTGTGACACTGACCTGTTCAAAAACATTGGCTTTTACTAGGATGCGACGTACCGTGTCAGTGGGTTGAGCGCCTTGTTGTAGTCGCTTGACGATGCCGGGAACATCTAGTCGCACTTCATCGGTTCTGGGGTTATAGAATCCCAATTCTTCTAGGGGACGGCCATCGCGGCGAGCGAGGCTGTTAATGGCGACAATGCGGTAACTTGCTTCCCGCTTTTTACCGTATCGCTTCAAGCGCAGTTTGATCATGGTTGAAGAATCATTCTCCTATTGGTTAAGTATACCGAAATGCTAATTCTAGCACTCGTCTCGTGTTTGCTGCTATTTGTGATTGGGAATGGGGAGTGGGGAGTGGGGAGCGGGGAGTTAGGAGTTAGGAGTTAGGAGTTAGGAGTTATTCTCCTTGTCCTCATCTCCCTCATCTCCCTCATCTTCCCCAATCCCCAATCCCCAATCCCCAATCCCTAAAGATTACCGAATCCTTTTTTCTTTTTTTCTTTCTTTTTCTTTTTCGCGGGTGGGGCGCCAGCGTTGTAACCTCGCCATCCGGGGGCTGGGGCACGATTGCCAGCACCTGCAAAGGCGTTGCCCATGCCACCACCGCCACCGAACATTCCTGGCATTCCAGGGAAGCCGCCTTGACCCATTTGTTGCATGAGCGATCGCATTTTTTGGAAATCACCCACCAGTTTAGTCACATCTGACTCTCTGTAGCCTGAGCCAGCAGCAATCCGTCGCCGCCGACTGGGAGAACTGGCTAATAAATCGGGGTCATGGCGTTCCTGGCGAGTCATGGAGTTAATCATCGCTTCACAGCGCTTGAGCTGGGTTTCTCCCTGCTTGAGCTGGTCGTCTGAGAGCTTGTTCATCCCTGGAATCATTTTGATGAAGCCTCCCAGAGATCCCATGTTCTTCAGCATTCGTAGCTGCTTGAGAAAGTCCGTAAAATCGAACTTCGCCGACAGGATTTTCTCCTGCATTTTCTCGGCATCTGCTAGATCAAACTCTTCCTGGGCTTTTTCTACCAAGGTCAAGACATCGCCCATTCCCAAAATCCGCGATGCCATGCGATCGGGATAAAACGGTTGCAGTGCCTCGACTTTTTCACCCACCCCCACAAACTTAATTGGCGCTCCCGAAATCCGTCGGACTGAAAGCGCCGCACCACCACGGCTATCACCATCAAGTTTGGTGAGAATCGCTCCAGTAATGCCGATTTGATCGTGGAAGGTGCGGGTCAAATTGGCTGCTTCTTGACCAGTCATGGCGTCCACCACCAACAGAGTTTCGTGGGGTTGGACAGTTTCTTTGATGCGGGCTAATTCCGCCATCATATCTTCGTCAATTTGCAGTCGTCCGGCAGTATCAATAATTACTGTATTTACACCTTCGGCTCTGCCGCGCTCTACACCTTGCCGCGCGATTTCTACGGGATCGGCATCGCTTCCGAGTTCAAAAACTGGTACGTCAATTTGCTTACCCAACGTTATCAACTGGTCGATCGCTGCTGGGCGATACACGTCTGTCGCCACCAACAAGCAACTACGATCTAATTTCCTCAGATGTAAAGCTAACTTCGCAGTCGCCGTGGTTTTACCAGTACCTTGCAACCCAGCCATTAGCACAATAGTAGGCTGTTCTTGAGCTTCTACTAGAGGAACATTCTCATCTCCCATCACCTCTACCAGTTCATCGTGAACAATTTTGATGAACTGTTGGTCAGGTCGCACGCCGGAGACTACCTCGGCTCCCTGTGCCTTGGTTTCGACTTCGCTAATAAAATCTTTGACTACCTGGAGATTGACATCAGCTTCCAACAAAGCGCGGCGTACTTCCCGCAAAGCGTCTTGAATGTTGGATTGAGAAATTTTGTCCTGTCCCCGCAGTTTTTTCCAGGCGGCTTCTAAACGGTCAGATAAAGCATCAAACATAATGTAATTACAGGTAGTTCGCCAGTGAGGAATTGTGAATCGCCGATGAATGCGATTCAGATTTTCCGGTAAAGTTTAAACGTGCTATTTACCAGCTTAGTAGTTTTCACCGCGACTGTAGCAACTACATACCTACCTTTATTGAAGATTGAACTTAAAGTACAGTAAGAGTAAGAATGGCTATTGTACAGCGAAAACATACATCACATATAGCTATGACTAGCAACACGCTGCTTGAACCTACAGAAATCATCCACTTATCAGATATCAGTTGGCAAACCTATGAAAACTTGCTAACTGAACTTAGTGTAAATCGCCGCCTGCGGCTCACTTACAATCGAGGTACTCTAGAAATCATGGTTCCTTCACCTGAACATGAACGATACAAAGAAATTGCAGGTCGATTTGTCGAAACTCTCGCAGAAGAACTAGAACTTAGAATTGAGTGCCTTGGTTCTACTACTTTTAAACGTCCAGAACTGAGTGGTGCAGAACCAGATAAATGCTTTTACATTGAAAATATTAATTTCATCAGAGGCAAAAAAAGAATAGATTTAGCGCAAGACCCACCACCAGATTTAGTAGTAGAAATTGATATTACTAGCAGTTCTAAAAACCGCTTTCAAGTCTACGCTGATATGGGTGTGCCTGAAATCTGGCGATATGATGGTAAAGACTTTAGTATTAACGTTTTACAAAATCAGAAATATATATCTGTTGAACAAAGTTTAGCATTTCCCAATCTGCCACTAACAGAGATTTCTAATTTTTTAGCGCAAGTGGGCGAAAAAGATTATTTGGAATTAGTTAAAGAATTTCGCCAATGGGTTAAAAGCCAAATTTAATATTAAAATAACGAATTAATTTAGACAGCTATAGAAAAATAGACTTTTTGCAAAAGTCTTTCTTTGCGTTCTCTCCTCTGCGCCTCTGCGCCTCTGCGTGAGACAAAAAAATATTTATGGAAATATATGCCGCAGCGAATCAAAGTTTACTCCTATTCAATATACCACTCAGCAAACTCATACATTGGCATCATTCTTGCTGAAAAATCGTTGCAGGGTTTACCTGTCGATATTGAACGACGACCAATTTACATTCCCAAGGAGCGAGGTATTAAGGTTGCCGATCTCCAAGGAGGAAATGAAAGTGCAGCCGTATCGCTGTATCACAAAGAAGATTGTCTGCGGTGGGCGAAAAAGTACGGCATTGAAATTCGATTCAAGGAGCTTGAGGAATTTCGGAGGTGGGTAAAACGCTGGCAGGAAATGAAATTTGCTCGGGAAGAACTTCCCGCTAGAGCATATTACGCTGCTCGTGGAAGCGGGAAGGAGCATCTTCTGGATGCTGCTTTTTATCGAGCAAGCTATGTTGACTTGCTTGATGTTAACGATGAGTCTGTAATTAGAAAAGTTGCCAATGATGTTGGGTTGAATGGCGATCGCATTCTGGAATTAGCCCAGGACGAAGCAGCTAAACAAGCCGCAGTAGAAGCCTTGGCAGAATACGATCAATTTGGCTGTCCTGGTGTACCAACTTGGGTGGTGGAAGGCGAAAAATTTTGGGGTAAGGATCGTGTTGATTGGCTGACTGAAAAGGTCAAAGAATTATCTTTAACTGCCCCTTGATCATTGGGTTACTGCTGATTTTGAACGTTGTTGTTGGTAAAAACGGACAACTTTTTGCACATAGTCACCAGTGAAGCCTTTGTTGCAGCCTGTATAGCTACCAGTCATCCACCAACAAGCAGCGCCACGCACAGATGCAATTTCATTATTGTTGTTAGCAGCGAATTGATTGGTTAACTCACGGCGGGTGATGCAGGATACAACGGAGCGGGCGATCGCCGGACTGTTTTCAAATTGTGTCGGTGTTAATTCTCGTTTGAGACAAGTTCTTGACCAACCTTTGAGGGTTTCTGGTTTCACTTGCCATTCACTGTAAAGTCCATCGTTGGGATTTTTTGTTTGCGGTGCAGCTTGTCGCAACGCCTCTACCATTGCCGCAACTTGGGCATCAGAAACCCGCTGCTGTGCTTGAGCTAATGATGGTAATAGCCCAAAGCTGACAATAACTCCACTCAGTAGTAATCCTATAGGGTTTTTGATCATGAATTTGCAATTATTTTAGATATCACGAGGTATCATATTATATTTTTACAATCATCAATCCTTTGTAGAGACGGCGATTTATCGCGTCTTTGTACAGACGGCGATTTACCCTTGTCTCTTGCCTTAACCAAAACATATTGCCAACTAAAAACTCACGAGGTAATTTGATTTTTACTATGCGAATAGCCAAACGAGATGATTGGAAAACAGAACCTATGCCTTCTGCGTTCACAAATATAACGGTAGAAAAAGTTTACTCACAGCAAGAATTTGAACGAATTACTGCTGGAGTAATTCCAGAGTGCATGGAACATAAATGGTTCGTTTTCTATGAGGCTCCTTGGCTATACATGCATCGTAGTTGGACTGGTTTATGCGTTTTCAAAGCGCGTTTTGAGGTAGTTGGAGAAAGCGTCAAGATTGCCCAAGTGCAGGTAAATCGAGATCCAGCACAATACTCTAACACCCACGAAGAATACGATGCCTCTTTGTTAAAAATGTTGCTGGATTCACTAACTAACAGGCGACTCAGATATTAACTAGATTTTCTACAGTATTGGCATCATTAGGTAATGCAGCCGTTAAAACTTCGCTGCCTTCTGTGGTAACTAAAACATCGTCTTCAATGCGGATGCCGCGGACATCAGCAAATTCTGATAACCGTTGCCAATTGACCACATTTTGATATTTTGAGCGGACATTGGCATCATTTAAAATTGCTGGTACTTGATAAAAACCAGGCTCAATTGTGACTAGCATTCCTGTACGTAATGGACGATTCAAACGCAAGTAGCCCAAGCCAAAGCGATCGCTCCTTGTTCTTCCCTCTTCATATCCTGCTAAATCCCCTAAATCTTCCATGTCATGGACATCTAAACCCAATAGATGACCAATACCGTGGGGAAAAAACAGGGCGTGGGCATCGATTTCTACTAAATCCTGGGGATTTCCTTGGAGAATTCCTAAATCCACTAAACCTTCAGCGATGACTGTGGCAGCTAACAAATGAATATCCGCATACTCCACACCAGGATGTATTTTGGCAATACAAGCATCATGGGCTGCCAAGACAACATTATAAATATCTCTTTGGGTAGATGAAAACTTGCCAGATACTGGCCAAGTGCGAGTAACATCACCAGCCCAACCCGTTTCTGTTTCAGCACCGACATCAGCAAGCAGTAAATCGCCTGGTTGCAAATGATGGTGATACTCTTCGTTGTGCAAAACTTCGCCGTGAACGGTGACAATGCTGTTGTAGGAGGTGGTCATATTGTTGGCAATTATTACCCCTTCCATCGCTGCACGAACTTCGGCTTCGAGTTTGGCTTGAGGTGTTGCAGCCATACCAGCTTTGTGTACTTCAACAGTGACAGCCGCAGCTTTTCGCAACTCGGCTAATGCAGCTTCATCGTGGGTGAGGCGTAGAAAAACGATCGCCTTAGCTAACTCTAAGTCAATTCCTTGGGGAGGACTTAGGGGTAAAACCCATCTATTTAATAGCTGGGATTGCTGCGTCCAAGTAGCAGCATCTTGTACAGGAAGTGTGGCGGCATCTTCTAACCAAGAGCCTAATTCTGCCATTGGTCGAGCCACATCTGCTCCAATTCTCTCGGCGATTTCCTCGCGTGTTGGCATTATTCCATGCCAAAGGGCGCTGCTGGGTGAAGGATCTTCCATGAATAATTCCAGATTGCCCGCTTCTAGGCGAATTGCCGCGTTTGATAATGGTAGTCCGGCAAAGTAGAGAAAATGACTGCTAGCGCGGAAGGGAAAAACATTTGCCGCAAAATTGCGGGGGCTGTTGCTACCTGACCACAAAATTGCTGGAAAATCAATCAGGTTGGCTAGTTTTTGCCGCCGCTGGCGTAGAGTTTCGATGAGGGAACTAGAAGTTTGTTGGATAAGCATAAATAGAAACTCAAAAAAAAGGATAAAGGTTATTTAGTCTTTATCATCACCGTTTTTATCATCACCGTCTTTATCATCATGATCTCCATCGTCCTTGCTATCATCCAGTTTATCGTCGTTATCCTTGTCATTCGGGTTTTGCTGATTAGGTTGCAGGACTGGTTTTTGTTGCTCAATCGGAATAAGTGGCTTTGGTAATTGAGGAATACAGCTAACTAATCCTCCACAAATTAACACTAGGTTCAAACTAGCAAAGATGCCCCTGAATATTTTTAGCTTTATGTTTCCGTTTGATGCTTTCATAAATACATCCTTTGCAGATAATCCTGCTATCGAGTTGGGATGGTGAGGTGAAAGTCTATTATGACGTGAGCGACGACTACGACGGGCTACGTCTACGCGTTTTTCTCCCGGAACCAGTAATCATTTAAAACTGTACATGGTTTATGTGTTTAAATACATATGACTAAATACATCACTAAAAATTACGTACAATCTATATTGAAATTTCTTTTTCAAGATTCACGAACAGATATTTATATTACTTCGAGAATAATTTTATGGGACAAATCATTACTCAAGTTGATGCTTTCACGAATACGCCATTCACAGGTAATCCCGCTGCTGTATGTGTTTTGCCTACTCCCCAAGATGATATTTGGATGCAAAACGTAGCACAAGAAATGAATTTATCTGAAACGGCTTTTCTAGTCAAACAAGATAATGGCTTCAATTTGCGTTGGTTTACGCCGACGGTGGAAGTACCGCTTTGTGGTCACGCAACTTTAGCTAGTGCCCATGTACTTTGGTCAGAAGGACATTTATTATCTGATGAAGTTGCACGTTTTTATACCAAAAGTGGACTACTCGTTGCTAAGTTACAAGGTGAGTGGATTGAGTTAGATTTTCCGGTGAATCACTCAAAACCAACGATCGCTCCTCCAGAACTTAGCCAAGCTTTGGGTGTACCATACAAAGCTGTGTTGCAGAATTCACTAGGCTATTTAGTGGAACTGGAATCTGAAGAATCGGTGCGGCAAATACAGCCCAATTTCCAGTTACTAAAAACGTTGCCTGTTGCTGATGTGATTGTTACCAGTACTGCTGATACTGATTCTGAATATGATTTCGTTTCGCGCTTTTTTGCACCAGGATTAGGTATTAATGAAGACCCGGTGACTGGGGCGGCTCATTGTTGCCTTGCTGCCTATTGGCGCGATCGCTTGCACAAGGATCAGTTTTTAGCTTATCAAGCATCGAGTCGTGGTGGCGTGGTGAAGGTGTATTATGATGGAGGCGATCGCGTTTTACTTGGCGGACAAGCGGTAACTGTTCTGCGAGGCGAATTAACTACCGCTTAAAACAGAACTCAGAATTCAGAATTCAGAATTCAGAATAGGCTCTCTTGCTAGCTACCAGACCTAGATGGTGTACTTAACTAATTTGAAATCTGCTCTGACTACTTAATCGCATCGGGCAAAAACTCAGCATCAAGAACTTGGGCAATGGAATAAGGACATTCCACCGAAAATGTATCTATTGGTAGTTCAGTTTCATTGCTAGCAGCTTTCAATCCCCGATGGTAGCACTGGGCTAAAACTTCTTCTGGATAGGACTTGAGGCTGGGACTCTCTTGCAGCAAATCTGTAATTCGGTTGCGTTGTTGGTCAATGGTATTTCGCCAAGAGCCACTTCGGAAACTAGGCTGGTATTGCCACTTGAGCAAATGTTGTAATAATACCTCTAGGCGGCTTTTCAACTCCCGCCGTTCTGACCGTCCCAAGCTTTCAATCTCCTCAATCACAGCATCCCAGTCTACCTGCTCAAATTGTCCGTCACGAATCAGTTGCACAGTCTGTTCTGTCCATGCTACAAAATCCATTTCATACAACTGGGCTGCGGTTTTTGGAATCGAGGTCATGAGCTTCCTACAATTCACAGTCAACGGGCTAAACTTTGAGATATCTTACCCTATGTTAACGCTAGGGGGGCTGCACAATTTCAACGGGAATTTGCTCAACTTTCAGATCAAATTAAGCGGGTGATTTACGATCCAGTTCAAGAGGTAATTGTGCAATGGATAAACTAGAACAGTATCGCCAGTGCATTCAAAACTTACTTAGCAACTACGCCGCCACACCAATTGCAAACGGCGAAATAGAATCACAAACTGTTTTTGATCTTCAACAAGATCGCTATCAAGTAATGAATGTTGGTTGGGATGGTAACCGTCGCGTGCATGGCTGTGCCTTACACTTAGACATTAAAGACGGTAAAATCTGGGTGCAACAGAACACAACAGAGTTACGAATTGCCCATGAATTAGTTGCAATGGGAATTCCCAAAGAAGATATTATATTGGGCTTTCAAGCGCCTTATATGCGGGAATACACTGGATTTGGTGTAGCATGAAGCGTGCTGAGTTAAGAGTGAGGAGTTATTCTCCTAAGGGAAGACGCAAACAGGTCATACCAATTTGAAAATAAAATGCAAAAATAGACCATCTTGTAGAGACGCGATTCATCGCGTCTTCACCCAACAACGTGTTGCAATCATTAATTGAATTAGTATTAATTTTTGCAAGTCGATGCATCAAAGGTGCAAGTCGATGCATCAAAGGTGCAAGCCGATGCATCAAAGGTGCAAGCCGATGCATCAAAGGTGCAGGTCGATGCATCAAAGGTGCAAGCCGATACATCAAAGGTGCAGGTCGATACATCAAAGGTGCAGGTCGATGCATCAAAGGTGCAACAGGTTGTATTTAAATTGCACGCCAATACAAAACACTAAAAGCGGCTGTCACAATATGTAGATAAGCCTATGTTTTACTTTTACAAATGTCCGCTAAACAAACAAATCATCGAAGTCCTGTCACATCCGGTGACTGGCCGATTGAACAATTACCTGGACTCAGCCAAGAAGAACAATCCCAACTGCAAAATTGTGGAATTAATACCACAGTAGCGCTAGTCAAACAAGGAAGGAATCTTGAGGCAAGGGTGGCGTTAGCAAATAAACTCCAGATTCATCTTCAGTATGTAAATAAATGGATGGCTTTGGCTGACTTGGCACGTATTCCCAGCGTCGGAACGCAATATTGCGGTTTATTGCTCCATGCGGGTATCGGTTCTGTGGCACAGTTAGCTCAGACTCCCACTCACAGATTGCACAGACAAATCATGCGCTTGCAAGTAGCAACAATGCAGCGGCGAGATTTGTGTCCAGCCATTGAGTTAGTACAACAGTGGAGTCAGGAAGCGAGAATGGTGGGGAGTGGGGAGTGGGGAGTAGGGAGTGGGGGAGTGGGGGGATGAGGGAGATGAGGGAGCAGGGGAAGCAGGGGAGGCAGGGGAAGCAGGGGGAGAATAACCAATGCTCAATGCCCACTCCCCACTCCCCACTCCCTACTCCCTAATCTTTCACCAATACACCATTGAGGAAGATATCAGCGAGTCCTTCTGCCATTTGTTGCATTTGTTGGGGTGAGGCGTCTGGTTCGATGAGGGTGTTGTTGGAAAAGCCGGCGATCGCAAACATTCCTAAGAAAACTTTGGCGACTAGGTTGGCATCCATTTGCCGATAAATGCCTTTATCCATTGCTGTTTGAAAGAAGGCTTCGGCAACATCGGTCATTTTTGTGATGACTTCTAATTGAATGCGATCGCGCAAGTCGGGGTGAAATTGCACTTCCATGAAACAAACGCGCATCAAATCGGCATTTTTTTGGAAGTTCCACATCCGACGGCGCATCACTTGAGCTACTGCTTTATAGCTACCCATTTCACTTAATTCTGTCAGCAGATCCGTCAAAATCTCCACCCATCCACTAGTGGCGACTTCTACCAAAATTGCTTTTTTATTGGGAAAATGACGAAATAGAGTGCCTTCAGCCACACCTGCTGTCTGTGCTAAATCACGGGTGGTGGTGCCATCAAATCCCTGAGAGGCAAACAAACGTTGTGCTGCCTGTAAAATCCGGGTGCGCGTCTGAGCCTCTGAGGGTGGGGGAGAATTAAAAACTCGCATAATTGTTATGGTTAAATATCCGGAACAGGACTTGTAGCATTATTGTCTAACGTCAAGTACAAAAAGCCGAAAAAGCTTAATACAACATTAACGCTCTATTTGCTAAGTAGCGTATTTCTTCGGTAGTGTAACTTTATCTTAATTTTGGCTTATGAACAAACTCTCCCGGTCAATTTTGGATTTTAGATTTTGGATTTTGGATTGGTTCAACGCGTTGTGGCCAGGACTCCCTAATCCCCAGTCCCCAGTCCCCAGTCCCCAATTTAAGAAAGTATCAGTCACATCCCGTAGGCTGTTTGTTGCCTTGTTGGCGGCGATCGCTTTTTGCTGGGGATTGCAGCCAGAAGTTGTTCTGGCTCAAACTCAAACAATATCTCCACCAGCTGCAAGTTCGATTCAACCTTATCTCGATCGAGTCATCAATGAGTTGACGGAGTTTCGCCTGGAAAATGGTTTAAGGTTCATTGTTTTGGAACGACATCAAGCACCTGTAGTTTCTTTTCTTACCTATGCTGATGTCGGTGGTGTGGATGAGCCGGATGGTAAAACTGGTGTAGCTCACTTTCTGGAACATTTGGCGTTTAAAGGGACGACGCGCATTGGTACGGAAGATTACAAGGCAGAAAAACCGCTACTAGAACGCTTGGAACAGTTAGATACTCAAATTAAAGCAGCCAAAGCTGATGGCAAAAAAGATGAAGTGGCGCGGCTAGAAGCTGAGTTTAAGCAAGTGGAATCCCAAGCAGGTAAGCTAGTCAAGCAAAACGAAATGGGGCGAATTGTGGAACAAGCGGGAGGTGTGGGTTTAAATGCTAGTACCTCAACTGAAGCTACCCGTTACTTTTACAGCTTTCCTGCTAATAAGTTGGAACTCTGGATGTCGCTGGAGTCGGAACGATTTCTTGAGCCTGTAATTCGTCGTGAGTTTTATAAAGAGAAAGATGTCATTTTAGAGGAACGACGGATGCGGGTGGATAATTCACCCATTGGCACGATGTTGGAGAAATTTATCGACACTGCGTACAAAGTTCATCCCTACAGGCGTCCGGTGATTGGTTATGACAAAGATATCCGTAACTTAACACCAGCAGATGTGCAAAAGTTTTTTGACGCTTATTATGTACCAAATAATTTAGCGATCGCCATTGTCGGAGATGTCAATCCCGCCCAGGTGAAAAAACTCGCAGAAACTTATTTTGGACGTTATCAAGCTAAAGCTAAAGCTACTCAAAAAATTCCCGTGGAACCGCAACAAAAACAAACACGGGAAGTGACTTTAGAATTACCTGCTCAACCGTTGTATTTGGAAGGCTATCACCGTCCGTCAGTTACTCATCCAGATAATGTAGTCTATGAAATCATTGGCAGTTTATTAAGTGATGGACGCACGTCACGGCTGTATAAATCTTTGGTAGAAAAGCAGCGTTTGGCGCTGAATGCTCAAGGTTTCAGTGGTTTTCCTGGGGATAAATACTCAAACCTAATGTTGTTTTATGCTCTGACTGCTCCTGGTCATACACTTGATGAATTGGCGATCGCTTTACGCGAAGAAATCGAGAAATTAAAAACTGAACCTGTGGCGGCGGTTGAGTTGGAACGAGTGAAAACTCAAGCGCGGGGGGATTTATTACGCAGCTTAGCTTCTAATACGGGAATGGCTCAGCAATTGTTGGAATATGAGGTGAAAACTGGCTCTTGGCGGAATTTGTTTAAGGAGTTGGATGAAATTGCAGCGGTAACTCCTGGTGATATTCAGCGGGTAGCTAAGGCGACGTTTACGCCGGAAAATCGCACGATTGGGAAGCTGTTGTCGAAACAAGGATGAGAAACGAACCGCAAAGGACGCAAAGGGCGCAAAGGAAGAGAGATATGGAAAGGTATAAGGGGAAGGGTAAAAGGAAGATGGCTTTGAAAATCCCAAGTGGGAAGAAAGTTGTTTATGGGTTGGTTGTGGTTTTTGCTTTTTTACTTTTAAATTTTAATTTTTCTGTGGCGGCGACGGCACAGGCGAAGCATTATACTGAGTTGCAGCTGCCACCGTTACCTGAGGTTAAGTTTCCCAAGTATGAGCGGTTTGTGCTGCAAAATGGCTTGGTTGTCTATTTGATGGAGGATCACGAGTTACCTTTGGTGAAGGGTACGGCGTTGGTAAGGACTGGGAATCGTTTGGAACCGTTGGAAAAAGTCGGGTTGGCTGGTTTTACAGGCGCGGTAATGCGGACTGGAGGAACTACGAAGCACTCGGCTGATGAATTAAATGAGATATTGGAACAACGGGCGGCGTCGGTGGAAACTGGTATTAGTGAAACTGCTGGTAGTGCTGGCTTTGATGCCCTCAGTGAGGATTTAGAAACGGTGTTTGGGTTGTTTGCTGAGGTGTTGCGATCGCCTGTATTTGCCCAAGAAAAGCTAGATTTGGCGAAAACCCAAGCTAGGGGTGCTATTGCACGGCGCAATGACGATCCAAATGGCATTGCTAATCGAGAATTTCGCAAGTTGCTGTATGGCAAAGATAGCGCCTATGGACGCACCACAGAATATGCAACGGTGGATCGAGTTTCCCGTGAGGATTTGCTGAAGTTTTATCAGCAATACTTCCACCCAAATAATATGATTTTGGGGATTGTGGGGGATTTTGATCCGAAGAAAATGCGATCGCTCATTCAAGCTAAATTTGGTGACTGGAAACCCAACCCGAAAATTGCCAAACCCCAATTACCAGAGGTTTCGCCAGCCAATACAGGCGGAGTGTTTTTTGTGAATCAGCCACAACTCACACAAAGCAGCGTGCTGATTGGACATTTAGGCGGACAGTTCAACAGTCCAGATTATCCAGCACTGAATGTGTTGAATGAGGTGTTGAATGGATTTGGCGGACGTTTATTTAATGAACTGCGATCGCGCCAAGGTTTAGCTTATTCTGTATATGGCATCTGGAGTCCCCGTTACGATTATCCAGGAATGTTCATTGCTGGTGGACAAACGCGATCGGATGCTACGGTGCAGTTTGTCAAAGCCTTACAAGCTGAAATTAAACGCATCCAAGCTCAAAAAGTGACACCAAAGGAACTAGCTTTTGCCAAAGAATCTACACTCAACTCCTTTGTCTTCAACTTTCAAGACCCCGCTCAAACTCTATCACGGCTGATGCAATACGAATATTACGGCTATCCGGCTGATTTTCTGTTTCGCTATCAAAAAGCCGTCGCCGCCACCACAGCCGATGATGTGCAGCGCGTAGCACAAAAATACCTCAAGCCAGAAAATATTGTGACTCTAGTTGTGGGGAATCAAACCGCCATTCAACCGCCGTTGACGCAATTAGCTGCACAAGTAACGCCAATAGATGTGACAATTCCCTCACAACCACAGGCGAAGAATTAGTTGGGTAGATGGGATGATGGATGCGATCGTCATTCAATACGGTTCGGTTAAGCCACCAGACGGCATAAATCGCCGTCAAGACGAAAGATTGATCCTTGTAGAGACGGCGATTTATCGCGTCTTTGGATCTAGAATTTTCATCAAAAAACCTTAACCGAACCTTATTGGATCGCCATTTATACTTCACCCATCGAAAGTTACCAAAAGCAGGGGAAGCTGGAAAAGAAAAAAGCTGAGTCTATAGGTAGATAACAAGTTTTAGTCAAACGATAATAGGGACGCGATTCATCGTGTCCCTACACATTATGGAAGGAACAAAAAAATCAAATAAATTTAGTTCAATTCATTACTTTATCAGACACAATTTCTTTACTTATGTCTATAAAATTAACCTGAAATTATTGAATTTTCCTAATTTAAGAGCAAAATAATATCAGAGAATAATTTTGAAATTAAAGATCAAAATTATCCACAACTGTGTTACTTGCCATTAAGTATTTTTGGAGTTGAGTCAATGGTTAGAATAAAAATTTACGATTTGCATCCCAGTACGAACAAGCAGTTTCTCAATGAAATCACTGTTGGAGAAATGAAAAAAGTAGAGGGTGGTGTAGGATATACTGGGTTTGACAGAGAGTTCCCCAACACATTTGACACAAATAATTCATCGAGTCCAGCGAATCCTGAGATATCATCACCAGGAAACTCGCTACAACAAGTAAATTCACTTTTGGATAGCTTTAGATTAGGGCTAGATAAAGTATTTCAAAGGTTGGTATAAGAGCCAATGTGCTAATTTATTAGTGACCACAGTTTTGTGATTGAAGTTTTTTCTATATTTTCGTGCGTTCTAATTGTGACTAATATTAGAACGCACTTTTTTATGAAAAGTTTTAACACAGCCCTGCCTGTAGTCCCTCCTTGCTAAGGGGGAACGGCGTTAGTCGGGGGGTAAATATATGCAGCTTCACAGAAAAATGGTATAAACAACAATTTTCTAGTAACTCCAGTAAAGTTCTCACCATCATCTAAGACTCCTATATGATTGCGTGAAAAAACTCCGTGCAACTAGAAAAGGCTGATTCCCTATTCCCTACTCCCTGCCTATAGCGGTTCTCGTTTACGTGACGTACACCCGTAAGGGCGCGGCACTGCCGTGCCCCTACACCTTGCGATATAATCTTGTACCGCATATGAATGGGAACCGCTATATCGTGCTTCGCACACCATGCAAATAAGTTCAAAAATCAAACCAGTTGAGTATATATTTCTTGCTTAAAAATAAAATTCAATAAAGACTCAACTCATTGACATCTGTCTTTCTAAACAGCTTCATAAGCTTGACTTTACTAATTTCCTAAATAAAAATTGCAGTAACAGGTAAGCAAAGCAGAGCTTAATCACCTGTTAAATTAATCTGATTGAAAGCAAGTTTTCTAAGAGGAAAAAATGGCAAATATCACTCTTTCTGAACTATATGTTTCTGGCTCTGAATTATTTGAGGGAGCCGAAAGCTTTCTCAATGATTTAAACGATGCTGATTCCATCTCTGGTGGTAACTATAGTGGTTTTAGTGACATTTCAACATTAACAAAACTGGCTGAAGCATACGTTGATACCTATGCTATTGGTCATGTTACCTATGTAGCCAAGTCATACAGCAAAGGCGGATGGTACTAATAGTTTTGTAGTTAATTACAAAGCTAAATGGCTCTTTGGGTATCAAAAGTAGAAAGTTATCTCTATTTTAAATATGAGATTTCTCGATTACCAACAATCCCCAAGAGCCAACCGAATAAATTCAATTACAGCTTAATTACAACAAGGATTTGAGGAATAAATCATGGCAAATATCACTCTTTCTGAACTATACATTTCTGGTTCTGAATTGTTTCAGGGAACCGAAAGCTTTCTCAATGATTTAAACGATGCTGATTCCATCTCTGGTGGTAACTATAGTGGTTTTAGTGACATTTCAACATTAACAAAACTGGCTGAAGCATACGTTGATACCTATGCTATCGGTCATATCACCTTTGTAGCCAAGTCCTATAGCAACGGTACATACTACTAATAGTTTTGTAGTTAATTACAAAGCTAAATGGCTCTTAAGGGATGAAAACTAGAAAGTCATCTCTATTTGAAACATGAGGTTTCTTGACTACTAATAATCCCCAAGAGCCAACCAAATAAATTCAACTACAGCTTAACTAGAACAAGAATTTGAGGAATAAATCATGGCAAATATCACTCTTTCTGAACTATACATTTCTGGTTCTGAATTGTTTCAGGGAACCGAAAGCTTTCTCAATGATTTAAGCGATGTTGATTCCATCTCTGGTGGTAACTATGTTGGTTTTAGTGACATTTCAACATTGACAAAACTAGCTGAAGCATACGTTGATACCTATGCTATCGGTCATATCACCTTTGTAGCTAAGTCCTACAGCAACGGTACGTACTACTAATATTTGAGTAGTTAAGTACAAAGCTAAATGGCTCTTTGGGGACAAAAAATAGCAAATTATCTCTATTGAATGTATGAGGTTTCTTGATTATCAATAATCCCCAAGAGCCAAGCAAATAAATTCAACTACAGCTTAATTAGAACAATTGCTTGAGGAATAAGTCATGGCAAATATTACTCTTTCTGAACTATATGTTTCTGGCTCTGAATTGTTTGAAGGAACCGAAAGCTTTCTCAATGATTTAAGCGATGTTGATTCGATTTCTGGTGGTGACTCTTCTCATTTTAGTGACTTGTCAAGTTTGACAAAACTGGCTGAAGCATATGTTGATACCTATGCTATTGGTCATATCACCTTTGTAGCCAAGTCATACAGCCACAGTAACGGGTATTAGTAATAGTTTTGTAGTTAATTGCAAAGCTAAATGACTCTTTGGGGATGAAAAGTAGAAAGTGATCTCTATTCAATGCATGAGGTTTCTTGATTACCAATAATTCCCAAGAGCCAACCAGATGAATTCAACGACAGCTTAATTAAAAGAAGTATTTGAGGAATAAGTCATGGCAAATATTACTCTTTCTGAACTATATGTTTCTGGCTCTGAATTGTTTGAAGGAGCCGAAAGCTTTCTCAATGATTTAAGCGATGTTGATTCGATTTCTGGTGGTAACTCTTCTAATTTTAGTGACATGTCAAGTTTGACAAAACTCGCTGAAGCATATGTTGATACCTATGCTATTGGTCATATTGCCTTTATAGCCAAGTCATTCAGCCACAGTAACGGGTAATAGTAATAGTTTTGTAGTTAATTACAAAGCTAAATAGCTCTTTGGGGATGAAAGGTAGAAAGTAATCTCTATTCAATATATGAGATTTCTTGATTACCAATAATCCCCAAGAGCTAACCAGATGGATTGAAGAAGAGCTTAATTATAATAAGTATTTAAGGAATAAGTCATGGCAAATATCACTCTTTCTGAACTATATGTTTCTGGCTCTGAATTATTCCAAGGAGAGGAAAGCTTTCTCAGTGATTTAAGCGATGTTGATTCCATTTTTGGTGGTGACTCTTCTCAATTCAGTGACATGTCAATTTTAACAAAACTACTTGAAGCATATGTCAATATCTATGCTATTGGTCAGATTGCCTTTATAGCTACATCATACAGCAAGCAATAGAACTCTTGTCTGATGTAGGCAGAGATTAGAGAGGCGATTGCTCGTGTCTTCATATCAGTTAGGAATCAGTATTTTAAACGATTTGAGGGCGAGTTTTTCCACGCAATAAATAGGAGTTATATGTCTAAATTGCAATTGTTTTTATGTGTTTTTCAGAATAATCAAAGAATTTTTATTGAGCGTATATTTGAGCTTAATTCAACTACGATCGCCAATCAATAAAATGCTCAATTAACCACGAATATTCTGTTTAGCAGAATATTGATTTTCCAGCTTCTTGATTGAGTAACAGCAACTTTTAATTTTGCAAGGAAATATCTGACACTATGCCATTTTTATTAAGTTCTCAAAATGTCTTTGACTACCTAATTCCTCTGGGATTGTGTACTCAAGAAGAAAAATCATTAAGTAAAATTGAGCTAAAGCCTGCCAAAAACTTTAACTTATTAATCACCTTACCAGAAGGTCAGCAACTTTTAGTTAAACAAGAGCGTCACAATCGAGAAGGAAAAACTGCTGGTGAGTTTTTTGACGAATGGAGAATTCATAATTTTTTTCACAGATTCTCAGAAATTAATCACATTCGTTCCTATTGTTCGGAAGTACTGCATTTTGATGCCGAAAATTCCATCATTGTTTTTAATTATCTGAGTAACTATCGAGATTTGGCAGATTTCTACATCAAGGAGAATTTTTTTCCCACTGAGATTGCAAAGATAGTTGGCAGTATTTTGGCATCGATTCATCGTGTAAGTATTAGCCGTCCAGAATATCGAGAATTTTTTCAAAATGGCGAGAATGTATCAAATCAAGAACCTCCAAACCTATATCAAGGACTAGATAGAATTACACCAGAAATTTATGGTAGAGTTCCTGGCGATGGATTGAAATTTTTCGCCCTTTATCAACGTTACGATAGCTTAGGACAAGCGATCGCTGATTTGGCTAGTAGTTTCAGTGCTTATTGTCTGACTCATAACGATCTCAAGCTGAATAATATCCTGATTTCTCTCGATTGGGAACAAGCTATTTTTCAGCAATCATTCTCAGGTGAGAGTGTGATTCGGTTGATTGACTGGGAACGTTGCGATTGGGGAGATCCAGCAAATGATTTAGGAAATTTGCTAGCCAGCTATCTGCAAATGTGGTTGTATAGTATTGTCGTTGGTAAAGATATAGCGATCGAAGAGTCATTACGTCTAGCTACAACTCCTCTGCAACTTCTCCAGCCGTCGATGGCGGCGTTAGTGGCTAGTTATTTAGCTGAATTCCCTCAAGTACTAGAACATCGTCCTGATTTCTTACGACGAGTTATCCAATTTTCTGGTTTAGCTTTGATTAGATCTATTCAGGCGATACTTCAGTATGAAAAGAGATTTGGTAATTCAGGTATATGTATGCTCCAGGTTGCCAAGAGTTTATTGTGTCGCCCAGAAGCATCTATACGAACGATTTTTGGTGTGCAAGCATCAGATCTGTATCCAACAAACTTATCTCGTGTATAAAAGCAAGTCAATCAATTTTGGATTTTAGATTGCCGATAGCGCAAGCTACGCACAGCATCTCGTAGAGAGGAACGAACATCTTTTGGATTGAAAGAAACACTCTTTGTCTCTTGTTCATCTCTCCGTGTCCTCTGTGCCTCTGTGGTTCGTTTTCTCGAAAATCTCTAACTTGAAATTCCGCTACATCCCCATCTCCCCTCTACTCCTCTTTTATTTACACAGCAGCCATTATGCAACTATTAGATTCGCTAGAAACTCAACTATCAGAAGTTCCAGAGCCATTGCAGACATCATTACAGGACATCATTCATAAAGTTGAAATCCAGTCTCATTATCGCATTCAGCACCCAGACTACAAACCAATGGAATTACCAGAGTCAGCAATTCCTGGTTTTCAGCAATTACCTTTGGATCTCCAGAACAAGTTTTTAAGTCTGCAATTGCGTAGTTTTCTCTACGGTATCTATTACAACGGTTCTTTGAAATCTGCTCTTGCTCCTGATGCAGACACAACAAATTTGGCACTTAACCAAAATCTAGAAAATAACACTCTTTTGGGTGTAGATGTAGCTTTTTATGAACGCTTGCATGAAAGCAACAGGGGTGAAGGCTACCTCAGCAATGATTGGCTTGTAATTAAAGAAGAAAGCAATGACGTTTTGATGGTGTATAAGAATGCTTTGAAACTACATATACAGCGCAATATTCATCTGCAACCAGCTGAGCGAAATGTCACTGTTGGTAACTCAGTTGCAATTAGAATGCCTAAGAATCTAGTACAAAATGGATTTTATATGGCAATTGGTAATGCAGCTTCTCATCAAAATAAAAATATTGTGCGCGTTTATTTCAACTTAACCGCAGAAGGTGCAGTTGCAGTTATGGATGCTTTGACTACCCAACTTAACTCTATAGATGTTCCTTTCTCATTTAAAGCACTCTACAATCCTTCAGATTATGGACGTTGCGATTCAGCAGTACTTTATTTTGACAAAAACAAATACGAAGCTGTTCACCCAGTGTTAGAAAGGGTTTATCTAGAACATCAATCTTATTTTCAGGAAGAAGTGCCTTTGTTTACCAAGTTAATTGCACCAGGGTTAGCGATCGCTGAAGAACCAGACGATAAATTTAGCGATCATGAAAGCTTTGGTACACACCGTTGCCAAATTATTGCGAATGGTTTACTTGAGAGTTGGCTTCAAGGAAATGATACACCAGCAAAGCGGATAACAGCAGTTCTGCAACATTTTTCTTTACATAAAGTTGAATTACAGCATCCCTACCTCAATGCAAATTCTGAAGATATATATATTTCCTTGAATCTCTGACAATTTTGGATTTTAGATTTTAAATTTTGGATTGAACTCATACCTATCTCTTATGCCTTACCGCTCTTTATGCAGCAACTTGAATAAAGAATTTTGAATTTTTAATCCCCTAGTTAAAATCTAAAATCCAAAAATGGTTAGTTCTGAATCCCCAGTCTACAGTTCAATTACTCAGCAACGCTAATTTTTACTCACGAGGAAATTATATGAGTCAAGAATTTTTCGAGTCTAATGAAGCGTTCAATAAAAAAATAAATTTTAATCATGAAGAATTAGAAGAAATCATCAAAGCTGTGAAAGATGGTAAATATTCTTGGGCTTGTGTTTTAATGCTGCGTTTTAGTGGCTATAATCCCCTTGAATATATACCGTCCCGCACCTACATTCGATTAATGAAAAAAAATTGCCTATTTCACAAAATAAACCTTTATCAAACTGATAATCAAAATGTAGGATTTTTACAACTAGAATCAACCTGGTTTCAACAGAATAGCGATCAACACGGTTCAAACTAATTCTTAAAAATCAGAATTCAAAATTCAAAATTAATTAGCCAGATGTAGAGACGTTGCATTGCAACGTCTCTACAATGATTTTGATATCTTAAACCTCCATTACTATATCTTTAGATGTTTCAGAATTGACAACTTTGGTTAGGTTTGACCCTATTTCTATAGGGGGGATTTGTGTTTTTAACCAATTAGCAAATAATTCTCCTATGATTTGCAGCCGTCGCTGTTCGTCCAATTGAGGTTTGATAATTTCCTCAACTACAATTATATGTACTCCTTTGGGAGTAGTGATTGGCTTGAGAATTTGTGGAGGATTAGCAGCAAATACTGCTGCTGCAATTTCTGGTCTAAAATCCCTGCGGAGTCGTATTCCTTGATAACCTCCAGCACGTCGGATTTCAATATTTTGAATGTATTGGCGGGCAATTTCTTGGAAACTAATTTCGCCTTCTTGCAGAGCATAAAACAATTCTAGTGCTAAATCTTCGTCATCCAAAACAACTTCATAAGTTACTGCTCCAACATAATCAAGTTGGTGTGCATAAAAAAATTGTTCTACTTTATTTGCAAATAAATGATTTGCTAATTTGGTAGATAGTAGAGTAGTTTCGACTATTTTTTCCAAGTCGTCGAGGGAAAGATAATGTTTTTCTAACCACGCCCAGGTATCTTCTGCTTTTAACAGTTGATTGGCTAAACGCAAGTTATCTGCTGCATTTTGTAGTTCTTCTAAACCAATTTCGATACCTGCCTGTTTAGCTTCATTTTCAACAATTTTTCGACTGGCGATCGCCTCCAATATACTAGGAATTTGGCAAGACAGTTTAATGTGGTCAAGAATATCCTCAGGAGAAACAGTCAATACATTTGACATCATCTAATTCCTCCAATTATGAACCTAAATTAATAGGATGTTTTGATTTTAAATCCTACTCTATTAATTATAGCTTTGCTATGTTTTTGGGATGTATTTTTTAGAGTATTTATTGAAAATAAAATCTATACTTAATTAAGTTAAAATATAAAATATTCTTCAACAATTTAAGAGTTATTATTTCTATGTAAGTAAGTCGGTGCTAATATTTCAAGTGAGGTAGACCTGTAAGGGCACGGCAGTGCCGATAGGTGTCAACTTAAGCTCAAACGGTTGTCCCACATACGCTTTACCCCTCCCCTTACTAAGGCTACCGTGTATACACATCTGTGGTAAGGGCACGGCAGTGCCGTGCCCCTACGAGAAATCTATCTGTATCTAGGTTTTCGTGAAATCGTATTAGGCATTCACAGGAAATACCAAACATCGATAATTCAAAAACCACATCTTTCGTAGGGGCACAGCACTGCTGTGCCCTTTATTGAAGACTCATAATCACAATTTATTAGGTCTAGAAAGCTTGAAACCCTTACAGATAGCACTTGTGTATACACCGTAGCCGATGCCTTGGGGAGGGGCGGTTTTGGCTTTAGACAAAACTGGGGTGGGGTGACGCGGTGAGTAACGGTAAGTGAATGAACTCAATATCAAGTATTGACAAGGGTTTCACGTTAAGTTGACACCAATGGGCACTGCCGTGCCCCTACACCTTGCGATATGATGTTGTACCGCATCTGAATGGGAACCGCTATAACAAACGTAAATGGAGTACGCTAACGCACAGTCAACAATTTAAGGTGCGTTGCACTGCTTGACAACGCACCTATATCTGAATGTTGTATAGAACCCATTTGACATCTTGTGAGGTTTTGAATTAAGGTACTCCTCAGCATCTAAAATCCAATACTAATGGCGTATTCCAGCAACCTCACTGATGCAGAATGGGAAATTTTTGAACCCTTATTGCAAGAGATATTACCGACTAAGAAGCAGACTCGACCGACCAACTGGCCAAAGCGAGATATCTTCAATGGAATTCTCTATCAACTAAAAAATGGATGCAATTGGCAAGACTTACCTAAAGACCTCCCCCCTTATTCCACTGTATATTGGCACTACAAACAGTGGCGAGCAGCCGGGGTATTTGAGGAACTGATGAGTGTCTTACATGGACAAGTGCGTGAACAGGTAAAAAAAAAACCGCACTGGACGACATTGATCATCATTGACTCCCAAGCAGTGAAAAATACCTGCAACGCCAGTGTGGAGTCGAAAGGTTTTTGCTTCTACAAAGCCACCAACGGTATTAAAAGGCATTTGGCTATTGACACCCTTGGGTTTCCCTTTTTTACGCTCTGTACTCGCGCCAATGTCTCGGATGATGCCGGATTAATTGAGATGTTTACTCTCAACATCGACTACTTCAAGTCAAAACCTATCGATATTCCCAAGATTACTATCCTGCTAGATCATGGGTATCACCCAGAATATTTGACTCAGGAGTTAGAGCGAATTTACCCAGAGATCATGACCAAAATTCAGTTTCAACTTTCTACGAAACCCTCAAAACAAGAGAAAGCGGCACAAGGAAAATCTGGATTTGTTCCGGCAATAGCTAGATGGGTGATCGAACGCTCCAATGCTTGGATGGAGCGCTGTAAAATTCTGGTTAAGAACTTTGAACGAACCCTGGTTAGTGCCACTGCCAAACTCAATATCTGCTTCATCAGGCTAATGATTAAGAGGCTTGCAGCACCTTCTTAGATGTCAAATGGGTTCTATATCTATTGCTGTAAATTGATTAATTCTTAAAGCTCTAAACCACCTTGTTGCAGCTTTTTAAATGGATCTAAGATAAAATCCATCACCCGACGTTGCCGGATAACCACCTCTGCGGTTGCTGTTTGGCCTGGTGTTATGGGAATGCGTCTGTTGGCAGTTTGGATATAAGGCTGTGCTAGGGAGATTTCTAACTCATAGGTTTCGACGTTACCTCGATCGCTTGTCTGAATTTTTGAATCAGGTGAAATCCAGTTGACGCGCCCTTGCACTACCCCATAGTCTTGGAAGGGAAAGGCATCAAATTTAACTTTAACTGGCATTCCCACCTTCAAAAAACCACTTTGTTCGTTAGGTATCTGCGCCTTGAGAATCAAGGAAGTATTCTTGGGTGCAATTTGGGCGATTAACTGTCCCGGTTCTACTACTGAGCCTGGTTTTTTGATAGGCAATTCAAAAATTACACCATCAACAGGCGATCGCACTATTCTTTGTTGTAACTGTAGTTTGAAGGATGTAATCTGGCTTACAGTTTGGGCAATTTCCGATTGCAGGTTAGTAGTTTGGCTTTGTAAGTCTTTCAACTGTTCCTGATTTTTCAGCACCGCCAGTTTACCTGCTTGCACTAGACTGCGATAGCCGCTTTGCTGTTCTTGCAGGCGAAGTTTCAAAAGTTGAATATCTGAATAAGCTTGACTCATTAGCGAGTGATAGCGGTTGAGTTCTTCTTTTAACCGTAACTGGGCTTGGGTGATATCAGATTTTGCTTGTTCTTGCTGGCGTTGGCTTTCTTCTGCTGTCTTTTCGAGTTCCACAAGTTTGGTTTGGGGAATCGCCCCCTCTTGCAAAAGTTGCCGATAACGTCCAACTTCGGTAAAATCTCGGCTTAAACGACTCTGAGCTAATTTCTGGGCAATTTGGGTAGAACTGATATTTTGACTAGCCTGTTCTACTAGAGCCAGTTTTTCCAGTCGTTGTAAGTTATAGGTACTTTGTTTAGCATCAAGGTTTTGCTGTGCTTGACTAATTTGGGCGATTTTTTCCAATTCTTGGGATTTATTTTGTTGCTCTTGGACGTTAATTGTCAGTAGAATTTGGTTTTTCAGGAGATCGAGTTGCGATCGCCGATTTAATAAACCTTCTAGTTTTGTCTGTACCTGTTGCAATTCCGATCGCAGCACATCAGACTCCAGTTGAACTAAAACCTGTCCTGCTTTTACCGTTGTGCCTTCCTTAACATTGACAGCCGTGATAGTACCACTAACAGGACTATCCAATTTTTGCGTTGCTCCTTCAGGTTCCATCCGTCCTCTAGCACTTCCTGTCTCATCAACTTTAGAAAGCATCGCCCAAGGTATAACGATCGCAGCAAAGCCAATCAGTAAATACAACAGTGAGCGCGTCCAAATTCTTGGTAAGGCATCTAACAGTTCCTCAGTACCGTAAAACCAATCATTTGTCTCGGATGTTTCCTGTGCTTGAGGATTGACAACGGTACTTGTGTCCTCAGGTAAGTAAAATTTAGCGTCCTTTTCTAGGGCGAACGCGGATGATGAATTATTAGATGGGTTTGGCATAAGAATTGGGGATGGGGCATGGGGCATGGGGCATTGGGCATTGGGCATGGGGCATTGGGATTGAGGTTCTGAACTGCATTAATGAGGCTTTGAACTCCATTAATGAGTGTTTGAACTGCATTAATGAGTCTTTGAACTCCATTAATGAGGCTTTGAACTCCATTAATGAGTGTTTGAACTGCATTAATGAGTCTTTGAACTGCATTAATGAGGCTTTAAACTCCGTTAATGAGTGTTTGAACTGCATTAATGAGTCTTTGAACTGCATTAATGAGGCTTTGAACTCCATTAATGAGCCTTTGAGAGAAATGAACGAGTCTCTAATTCTCCTTGTGTCTCAATCTTCAATGCCCAATGCCCAATGCCAATTTCCTTTTAAGCTGTTTGCGCTAGTTGTTGCTGGTTGAGATAGAAATAATGACCTTTTTTGGCAATTAGTTGATCGTGAGTACCGCTTTCGACTAGAATTCCCCTG
Source organism: Desmonostoc muscorum LEGE 12446 (assembly GCF_015207005.2). Taxonomy (GTDB): domain Bacteria; phylum Cyanobacteriota; class Cyanobacteriia; order Cyanobacteriales; family Nostocaceae; genus Nostoc; species Nostoc muscorum. The sequence goes on along the minus strand of NZ_JADEXS020000001.1, from coordinate 3,964,022 downwards.
TCTAAAACTAAAATCAGGTCAGCATGACGCACCGTAGAAAGACGATGAGCAATAATTAAACTTGTGCGTCCTTGGAGAATTTTTTTGAGGTTGTTCTGAATAATCCGTTCAGATTGAGCATCTAAGTGACTTGTTGCTTCATCGAATACTAAGAAAGACGGATTTCCTAGCAAAGCACGAGCGATCGCCAGCCGTTGGCGTTGTCCACCAGATAACATACCCCCACTTTCACCAATTTGGGTTTCGTAGCCCATTGGCATTTGCTGAATAAATTCATCTGCTCCTGCCAAACGTGCTGCTTCAATTACTTCTTCTTGGGAAGCTTCTGGATGAGCAATGCTGATATTTTCCCGAATTGTACCGCCAAACAAAAATGTATCTTGGTCAACAACACCAATTTGAGAACGCAGCGATCGCAGGGAAATATTAGTTACATCTTGAGCATCAATCAGCACTTTACCATCTGTCGGAGGATAGAGTCCCAAAATCAGTTTTGAGAGAGTCGTTTTCCCAGAACCGCTACGCCCTACAACTGCAATAGTTTGCTCAGGTTTGATTTCAAAATTGAGATTTTCTAATACGTTAATATCGCTTTCTGGATGATAGCGAAAAGTCACATTGTCAAAGATGACATGACCACGTAAATTACTTAAAGTCTGGCGGGGTTGAGATTGTAAATCTTCCTCTGGTTCTGCTTCCAAGACATCATTAATCCGCTCTGTGGAAATAATCACTTCTTGTAATTGATTCCACAGCACAACGAGCCTTTGGAACGGCCTAATGATGTTGCCTAACAACATATTAAATGCCACTAATTGTCCAATAGTCAGTTGATTTTGAATTACTTGCCATGCGCCAAACCAAAGTAATCCTGTGGTCACCATAGCTTCGATACCGGAACTGAAAATTTGCAGTTGATTACCAATTATCTGACCGCTAAAAGTCTTTTTAATGACATTATTCAGCAGTTCTTCCCAACGCCAGCGTACTGTTTGCTCAATTGCCATCGAGCGAACTGAGCGAATACCAGTGAGAGATTGAATTAAATAACTGTTTTCTTGGGCTGAAGCATTAAAAACTTCGCGGCTGATGCGGCGCAAGAAAGGTGTAGCTATGAGCGCTAATAACACAAACGGCGGTATAATTGCCAAGCATAATAATGCCATTTGCCAACTATACCAAAACATCAATCCCACATAGATAAATACTGTCAGCAAATCTAAACCGATAGAAAGTGCTTCCCCAGTTAGAAACCGCTGAATTTTTTGATTTTCTTGGACACGAGAGACAATATCGCCAACATAACGCGACTCAAAAAAAGCTAAGGGCAACCGAAAAGTATGTTTGATAAAACCTACCATCAGTGATAGTCCCAAGCGATTTGCTGTGTGATCTAGTAGATATTGCCGCAGTCCAGTAATAGCAACGCGAAAAAAACTAAAAATTAGTAATCCTAAACCAACGGCATTTAAAGTTAAGGTACTACCCTGGACAATCACTCGGTCTAAGATTAACTGAGTAAATAAAGGTGTAACAAGTCCAAGTAATTGAATTAACACCGAAGCGATAAACACTTCTATTAATACTTGGGAGTGAGGTTTGACTAAATCAAAAAACTGCCAAAATGGTGTAATTGCTTCGTCGGTTTCTCTGAGTAAATCTGTGGGTTGTAATAACAAAGCATAACCAGTCCAACTCCTTTTAAATTCGCCAGGAGTAAGGGTACGTTGACCAATAGCGGGGTCGCCAATAATCACACGCTTTTTACTAATTTCATAGACAACAACATAGTGCTTACCTTCCCAGTGAGCGATCGCTGGTAGAGGTTGTTGTGCTAATTTATCTAAGCTAGCTTTTACCGGACGGGTAGCAAAGCCGATACTTTCCGCTGCTGCTGTCAAACCCCGCATTGATGCCCCACCGCGGGTGATGTTAGTTAAATCCCGTAGGCGGTTGACATTAAACCGCTTACCCCAATAGCGACTAATCATTACCAAGCAAGATGCACCACAGTCTGAGGCGCTTTGTTGTTCAAAGAACGGATACCGTTTAGTCAAACGTCCTAACAAATGCCCAGCCCTCACCCTTGGGCTAGGAAAGTAAGCTCGTTGTCTATTTTGCTTAACGCTGGGCATTGGGGATTGGGGATTGGGCATTGGGGATTGGGAAGAACTTTCCCCACTCCCTGAAGACGCGATGAATCGCGTCTCTACAAAATCCTTACTCCCCGCCTCAACTTGACGTTCTTGAAAATCTGTTAACTCTGCTAATTGTGGCCAATGTTGTAATGCTATTTGCCAATCAGCGTTGCTCAAACTGTAAGCGATGCTTGATTGGGCTACTTGCCAACTTCCATGTTTTGGATTTAGGTAAATTTTTCCAGGTGTCAATCTTCGCCCACTAGAATCTAGTATTTCTCCCCGATGGAATAACCACAGGTCATTATCTTTCGTGAGGTTAGCAATCAGAGAACCACTCTCTAAACTGTGACGATGAAATAGGGATAATGCTTTAAATATCTCCTCTACAGAGCCATTCAGAGCAATTAAAGAATTCTGGCAACATAACAGTAGCAAATCCCAAAAATCTGCACGTTTTAAAAGGCGATCGCCGATGCTAGGCGATGTAGAAATTACCTCTTCTAAAATCTTTTGTTTGATATAACCAAGCTTTAAATTTACCGAAGCTCTAGCAACATAAGCACTGAATTTATGTTCTGGGAATAAAGTCAACTCCCCAAATGATGCTCCAGAAAAAAGCGTAGTAATTAAGTTATTAGAGCTATTCAGCAGTCTGACTTTACCACTCAGAATGATATAAATTCCTGGCTCGGCTGTAGTTGCTTCCCAAAACTGCTTTGCTATCGGTGGTTCGACAATTTCCAGCGCCCTGAGGCATTTATTAAGTTCTTCACTTGACAGCGATTCACCCAAGATTTGAGTGAGTTGTTCAGCTAAATATTGCCGAGAAAACGCTGATGGCATTTTCTAACCTCCAAAACTGTATTTGGGCATTGGGCATGGGGCATGGGGCATGGGGCATTGGGCAATACAGTTGAGAATGATCAACAAAACCCTCATGTAGAGACGCGATTTATCGCGTCTTTTGGACAAATGACAAATGACACTTTAGTTATTAGTCTGAATTAGATTAAAAGACCAATGCATACTAGCTTCGGAGTTAGATTGCAAATCGGAGATTGTAATACCAGCATCCTTATTTTGGTCAGTTTCTTGTGGCTGAATGTTTTTACGTTTAGTGGAAAGCCCCATTTGTTTTAGTAAACGATTAATATGGCGATCGGTAATTGCAATGCCAAATTCATTTGCTAGATGTTTGCTCAACCATTGGGCTGTCCAAGAACTAAATCCATAGCCATATTCACGGGGACTATTACTGACTAATTCTTTCAAACGTTCAATATAGCGATCGTTAACAGTCTTCGGTCTACCTATGGGGCGCTCATTCCATTTGTGCGCCATACCCGCCTCTGCTATCCCAATCCAGTACCGCGCCATTTCCTGGGAACAACCTAAAATTTCACAAATTTGGCTTTGAGATTTACCCATATCCGCCAGCAACATAATTTCAATCCGCCGACGATATTCTGACTGTAAATTAGCTTGCAAATTTTTCAGCAGTGCTTTCCGCTGAAAAGGCGTTAGAAACTTGCTTTCGTGCATGTCATAGCTCTCAAAAGCCTTGTCTTGACCGGAATATTCTGACATAGTTCTTACCAGTTGCCGTCAACTATCAAATGTGGGCAAATTTATCTTTTGCAACTGTTTTTAAACCCTGAAAAAAGGATAAAAACTGCAAAATCAATTAGTCCTAGAAAATTGATTAAATATTGTTTCGGTGTGTAATTAACGCTATCTATCACTCCCTATCTCTTGGAAAAAATAGGAAGCTTTTGTTGTTTTCGCTCAGATTTTAATACTCAAAATTAGACGTTAATGGTCTTCACTTGGAATAAAAATAACTTCAAAAGTCTGAGGCATATTAGGTGACTTTTTATTATGCCTATTCAGCAAAATATTGTTTACAGACTGTACTCTCTATTTGCGAAACCAAGATAGTTCGCAAATAGCAAACAGCCCTGACAAAATAAGCTCCTAGACATAGCTGCTATGTGCCTTGATAAACAGCAGTCAAACAATTTTGGATTTTGGATTGATTTGGCTCACAAAAAGCACAGTTTCAACCAAAAATCTAAAATTGCCACAGTTAATGGTAAAACACTTAGAAGCAGTAAACTATTCACTGGTTAACACTTAGAATTTGACAGACTTTCCTGAAGCCCGGTGCAATAATGGTATTGGTTAAAACCATTCGCCCCTGGTTGATGGTAATAGGCAAACACTTTCGAGCCTTCGGGTAGCCCTTATTTTGATAATTTTACTAAATTCTGCAATACAGGTTTGGAGGTTAACCTCTTAATAGTTTTGATTACGAATAAGAGGTTGAATTTTGTTTGGTAAATTGAAACTTAAAAACAGTCAAGGTCAGGTGTGAGTGCAAATCTACTTCTTACAGTATCCTACAACTAGCTACCTTCTCATCAGCAGATAGTGATAGATTTGAACCTTTGTCAAATAAAAATTTAACAAAAAGTGACAGTTATTCGATCTTTATTTTCATCCACTATTATTTATTTAAAAATAATCCCAAATTTAGTCAAGAGTTTTTACAAAAAATAAGATATTTTTGTAAAAACTTGACAATAAATTTATAAGAATTTTACAATTGATGTTTATCAAAAAGCAATTGCTTGTTTATTAAATTTTATGTTATGAAAATAATGTCTAAATTAAAATTTTTTATCAATAAACCACACAGGATATCTAACTTATTGTTTGTTAAAAAATGATTACTAAAAATACGGTAGTTTCATAAATTTCTAGCAAGTCTACATCTGTCCATAGTAAGAAAAGTATGTACATTACTATCTGCTATATTTGGCATATCCATATCTATCTTGAGGATGAAAATAATTTAGGTTCGCGCAAAATATTACAAATATAGTAAGGGACTTCCAAATAAAAAAATATCCAATTATTTATTGTGGGGTGGGCGTCTCGCCCGCCCAGTTCATAGGGCGGGCGAGACGCCCACCCCACAAGATTGGATAATTTATTTCTTGGTAATCCCTAATCGGCTTTGATGTTTGAACTTATTTGCGTGGGCAGGCAGTACGGAGGAGATAAATATAATTTTTAGCTATTGATTGAGGTGATTAATTTAAAAAATATTATATATGTCTCTTGTCAGAAGGGTAGTATCTGGCTTTAAGCACTGTCTATAACCGAAAAATCAGGGTTACAGCTAAGGGTAAGCAGTAGCCAAGCTGTAAATAAAATAATTTTCTTCACTATCAGGAAATGACTGAGGACAATTTGTAGTAACAAGTAGAAACTAAATCAGGAACCAAAACCTCTGGGGATTCTGGAGGTTTTTTTCTGGAAATCTCGCTTGTATACGCATAAGCGGGATTCTGCATATATTTTGACGAAGATTTTTTAAGCAGGCGATCGCCAACAATATGCTGCTGCGTATTCTAAGCATCGGACAATTTTAGCGATGAAGCAGCAAAAATTGTCATATCCCCTTAGCCAACTGAAGTAAGCTAAATTTAAGTTTGAGCTACTGGGAGTGGAGATGATGTTGTTGGAACTAAAGCGCATCCATGTTCCACCGGGACAGAGAGTGCTACTCCAAGATGTAACCTGGCAGGAATTGGAAACAATTCTAGAAGAATTAGGGGAACACCGTGCAGCCCGAATTGCTTATGACAGGGGAACATTAGAGATTATGGCACCACTGCCAGAACATGAATATGACAAAGAAATTATTAGCGATTTAGTCAAAGCGCTTTTGGAAGAATTAGATATTGAGTTTAGATGCCTTGGTTCTATAGGACTCCGATTTGATTTCTGAAAACATACTGAGACTGAAAAGCCCGTTTTATCTAGGGTTTTATCTGAAATCTTGTTCAGAAATCAGATATGAGTCCTATACAACTTTCAAAAATCAAGCAATGGCTCAAGGTATAGAACCCGATCAGTGTTTCTATATAAAAAATGAATCAAAAATTCGCGGAAAAAGGCGGCTAGATTTAACAGTATACCCCCCTCCAGATTTAGCTTTAGAAATCGATATTACTTCTCGCACTCATCCTAATATTTATCAAGCACTAAAAGTGCCTGAACTTTGGCGTTTTGAACGAGGAAAGCTGCAAATTAATATTCTGCGAGACGGGCATTATATAGAGTCTCAGCAAAGCCTAAATTTTCCTTTATTCCCACTAATTGAGGCAATTCCCCAATATCTTAACCAAAGTGTAACAGCAGGCAGAAATGCAACACTTAAGGCTTTTCGTCTTTGGGTACAAAAACAGATACAACAGTAATCATACAGATCAAATCAACCTAAAACCCTCATGTAGAGACGCGATTTATCGCGTCTGATTTATCGCGTTTAATTTATCGCGTCTTCAAAGACCGCCATCACCATTCAAAATATAAAAAATTAGGGTAGCACAGCAGTGCTACCCCACAAATCACGAAAATCTCAGATTATAAATCCAAGTAAATTAGTAATGATTCAAGTTAAGACCAGCTTCTTTTGCCATTGCTTCCAACCCTTTGGTTTCTAAGGATTTGATTGCTTTAGTAGACAGCTTTAATTTCACCCAGCGATTTCCGGTTGGCCACCAAACACGCTTGACTTGTAGATTAGCGTGCTGAAGGCGTTTAGTACGACGGTGGGAGTGGGAAACAGAAAAAGCGTTATTTGCCTTCTTACCAGTTAGGTCACAGCGACGAGACATAGCAACTATCTCCAGATTGTTATTTTAATACAGCCTTTCCATTTTAGGACTTAGATAACAGAAGTGGAGAGGGAATGGGGAGTTGGGAGTGGGGAGTGGGGAGTGGGGGAGATGAGGGAGATGAGGGAGATGAGGGAGATGAGGGAGATGAGGGAGATGAGGGAGATGAGGGAGATGAGGGAGATGAGGGAGATGAGGGAGTGAGGGATAAGAATTAATAACCAGTCCCCAGTCCCCAGTCCCCAGTCCCCAGTCCCCACTCAGCACTACTTACTAGCTTGTTCCGTCAGCTTAGTAAGTACTTCATTCGATCGCTCTACAAAAGATTTCATCCCGTCAGCGTCAAAGCCTTTTTGAGACATCAGCGCTAAATCGTAGACGTGTTGGCAAATCATTTTCACTAAGTTATCTGTAGGCGATTCACCATCACCTTGAATGATACTACCTTGGCCCAGATGCGCCAGATTTTGAATCAGCGGATGAGCAGTATTCACCAGCAAAATGTGGTCTTCGGGAAACTCTGCTGTTTGCTGCATCATCATGGCGTTCATTTCCCGCAAGCGGCGCAGAATCTCTGGTAAAAGCACCATCGCCGGTGGTGTTCCTTGGGGATCGTCTGATTTTAAGGCTTCGGTGCGGATGTTGAGTTTGGGTTTGTTGAGGGATTTCTCAAATAACTCTTTGATGGTTTCACTGCGGGTTTTGTTGGTTTTGGGATCGACAATTTCCGTAGATTTGTCTTGTTCCAGCAAAGTATTATCTAAGTCGGAGTCTACCCGCGTAAACTTGACATCATTATATTCCCGCTCTAAGAAATTAATGAAGTGGGTATCGATGAAGGAGTCCATAAACAGGACTTCCAAACCTTGATTTTTGTGTAGTTGTATGTATGTAGCTTGGGTTGCTTCATCGGTGCTGTAGAAAACCCGGTTTTCGTGGCGTTCTTTGTTCCGTTCTAAGTATTCTTTCAGCGTGGTGTAAGGGCTGGTAGGCGCTGAGTTTTCATCACTGGATGAAGTCGGAGTGACATCTTGCCAAGCATCCCCTTCAGCAGATTGTACTTCAACTGCTGGAGTTTCGGCAGCAGCTTTTTCTGTTAGCTTGGCGGTGCTGCGAAAGATGATGATGTCTTCGATTTGTTTTTTGAATTTCTCGTCGTTGAGGGCGCCAAATTTGACAAAAGTGCCGAGGTCTTTCCAGACACTAGTATATTGTTCGCGGTTGTCGCGGAAAAGTTCTTTGAGGCGATCGCCGACTTTTTTGGCGATGTAGTCACCAATTCGCTTCACAGTGCGATCGCCTTGCAATGCACTGCGGGATACGTTCAGGGGAATATCGCTGCTATCAATCACACCCCGCATCGGCATCAAAAATTGCGGGATAATTTCTTCGCAGTTGTCGCTAACAAAAACTTGATTGCAAAACAGCTTGATCTGCCCTTTGGTAACATCTACATCCGGTCTCATTTTGGGAAAATACAAAATCCCGTTGATGATAAACGGATAGTCAGTATTGAGATGTACCCACAACAGTGGTTCTTCTTGAAAAGGATACAGGTAGCGGTAAAACTCTAAATATTCTTCTTGACTCAGGTTGTTGGGAGACTCTCGCCAAGGTGCTTTTTGCTTATTTAATACTTCTCCATCCAGTTTAATTGGTACTGGCATGAAGTCGCAGTAGGTCTTGACAAGATTCTTAATCCGTGCTGATTCGAGAAATTCTTCTTCTTCTCCTTGTAAGCTGAGAGTAATACTAGTGCCGCGAGTTGTCCGGGATGAGTCTTCTAAGGTGAATGCTGGAGAACCATCGCAACTCCAGTGAACCGCTTGCGCTCCTTCTTGGTAGGAAAGAGTATCAATTTGTACTTTCTGCGCCACCATGAACGAAGAGTAGAAGCCAAGACCGAAGTGACCGATAATCGGTTGATCGGATTTGCCTTGATACTTATGAATAAATTCTTCAGCACTAGAAAAGGCAACTTGATTGATATATTTCTTAACTTCTTCGGCGGTCATCCCGATACCGTTATCGGAGATGGAGAGGGTTTTGTTATCTTTGTCAATGGCAATTACGATTTCTGGTTCGCCTATGTCTCCGGCGTAATCTCCAGCGCGGGATACCATTTTCAGTTTTTGGATGGCGTCTACAGCGTTGGATACCAGTTCCCGCAAGAAGATTTGGTGATCTGAGTAGAGCGACTTCTTAATGATCGGGAAAATATTCTCAGTATGAATACTGATAGTGCCTTGTTCTAACATGATTCGTAATCTTTGATGTTAGTATCTGAAATGATGATATCGCCCTCTGCTTTCAGGGATAAACCCGGAGAATACAAGAGAGCATGATACCAATTAGGATTTTAAAAGCATAGCTTAAGCGATCGCTCCTTGTTTGAGCATTGTTTGCCCCCATTCTCTGATTCGGATTTCCCTACTCCTAATTTTGTAGGCAATCAAGACTGCTGAATTCTGTTAGCGGTAGCGGGACATTGAGCCAGTGCTTATTCTCCTCCATCTCCCTCATCTCCCTCATCTCCCTCATCTCCCTCATCTCCCCACTCCCCACTCCCCACTCCCTAACTACTGCGAGTATTTTTTTCTAACACCAAAAAATAATGGTATGGATAGGTGGGATCGATAAATTCTTGTTTGACAGTTAACCCAGCTTCAGCAACGGAATTTAAAATGCGCTTCTTGGGATAACCTTTCAGACCCATTTCCCAGTAATGCTCGTCACACACTGGCGTTGTACTCCAGAATTTTGGCACATTGAGTAATAAATGCCTTGGTCTACCTGAGAAGGAAGTTTTGATTTGCAATGACAAGTATTGAGTGCAATAAGGAATTGAAATCACCAAAAATTTATTTGTTGCTTGTGCAAGTTTTTTCAAGGCTTGTTCTGACTGTTCATAAGGAAAGTGTTCCAACACTTGAAACAAAACAATCGCATCAAATTTATCTTTTGGCAACGAAAAATCTGTGGTCAGATCCAAAATCATGTCTGGCTTGAGGTTGGGGTCAACATCAGCAGTGGCTACGTTATATCCATTGTTCTTTAAAAGGTCTGTTAACAGCGAATTAAAAATCCCAATTTCCAAAACATTCTTTACTTGATTACCCAGTGAAAAAATTAGACGCAACTGATGGTGGTAACTTATAAGCCGATTTTTTGATAAATATTCGGAATTTCTAATATCTAAGGAGGTGATGAGTTGCATAAATAATGCCTACCTAACCTGGTGGAGTGACAAATGCAGTGGGTATACAACTACAGGATTCCCAAAAAAATAGCGAAAATAACAGCACTATGATTTTGCTCGTATTTAAATAATTCTATAGACAGAGGAAGCCTACATAACAATTACTTAGGATTCCAACATATACTAGTAACGTATTTTTCACTAAAATTAAGGTACATAGCGATTCTTCTTTGGATACTATAGGCGGTAGGGTAGCACAGCTAGCTATACTAGCCTACACAAAGACAAGCCAATTTACCTGTATCAGTTAATATCGAGCGTTTTACGAGTATAAGAAGAAAAATGAGGTTTACAGACTGGGCGACTAGAGTAATGCTAATTTCGCTGATGTTCGCCGCTCTAATTATAGTGCTGCTTATTGGACGAGGAACACAAGTACAGAATAATACAACTACATCTAATACATCAAAACCAGAGATTACAGCCTGGAGTCAATATCCACAGGCGCAATTCCAATCAGCCAAACAACCAAAGCAGAAATCTCAAGATGTTGTCAAGTCTCCAGTCAAGACTAATCAACCTGTAGCAAGGTACGCAACCACTCAAGCTTTTGCACAATACAGACCTAATTATCAAATTGTCTCAGTTGACCCAAGTAACTATGGAGAACGTTACACCACAGACGCTAATGGTAAACCTCTCAACAACCAACCAATTATTGTCCTCCATGAAACTGGTTATTCTGCTTCTAGCGCAATTAATTTTTTTCAAGTCGCTCATACTGATGAAAATGTGCAAGCAAGTTACCACGCTTTAATTAAGCTAGACGGGACAGTGGTTTATCTAGTACCGCCAGACAAGCGAGCTTTTGGTGCAGGTAACTCAGTATTTGAGGGTTTCCAGGGTTTGGAAACTGTGCAGACTAATCCAAATTTGCCCCCGTCTGTAAATAATTTTGCTTATCACGTTTCTTTAGAAACACCACCAGATAGTTATGACAGTAACAGTCAAGAAACCCATAGCGGCTATACGGAAGCTCAATATAATTCTCTTGCTTGGTTAATTGCTCAAAGTCAAGTTCCAGAAGATCGCATCACTACTCACAAATTAGTAGACCGTTCTGCTAAAAAAGTTGACCCGATAAATTTTGATGGGAATAAATTTTTAGAATTACTAAAGATTTACCGTCAAGTCAGACCAATTTATCGGACACAGAGATAATTTAGCAAGTCATTTAAATTCTTTTTGGTCTTTGAGGTTTTGAACTAAAATATGTACTTTAGTTGATGGGTTAGTGCAGCCGTCTTCATTAGGATGCTCTTGTTCTAATTTCACAGTATTAGTAAGCGCATTCTCTATTTTTGGTTGAAGTTTTTGATAAAGTTTAACATCACTTTTATCATAAATTTCTGTTGTTTTCAAAAGGCCTGCTTTTCTCATTTCTGTCTCTAGTTTTGGACATAATTCCTTATAGTTATTAAAAGGAGCCGTTGTATAGGCATAATGAAGTAAAAACCAAAATTCAAAGCAAGGAATTGATGTTATACAGACAACATGATTGTTCTTACCTTTTAAAAGTGCCTGCTGAAATTTTTCAATTTTATTATCATCATCAAATACACAAAAAACTCGATCAAACTCTAGTTTATTTTCTTGAACTAAGCTACAAGTTTTATCTATAATTTTGAGAGGGTCACCACCGGAAGCAGAAACTATTCTAATGTCTGTTGTAGATAACTTTAAGTCCTGTTTTAAAGCATTAAAATAGTTATATTCTGTCTCTTGTCCTTCCACTACAATTAAAAAGTTATCTCTAGATTTTTTATTCCCTGAACGTCGTCTTAAATCATTAGTAGATTTTCCTTTTGGCATAGTCGTTAGATACTTAGCCCATTAATAAAAGGAATTCCACCATACCTGCCCCGTAGATAACCTTTTTGTAGTGATTCGTCTTCACGAGGTTGAAAGTCTGACAATGAATATAGTTTGGTCATACTTTTCTCTTTTTCAGTAAACCACACTTGATCTCGCCGTAGCATTTCTGCATCTAAAAGTATGGTGTCATGAGTTGTAAATATTAACTGAGCATTATTTTTATTAATTTCTGGATCGTTAAACATCTTAACTAATGCTTTGGAAAGCACTGAATGTAAACTTCTATCTAATTCATCTACCAAAAGGACTGTTCCATATTGTAATACATACAGCCAAAGCCCAGCCATTTCAAATAAACGTTGTGTCCCATCTGATTCATCATCCATGTTGAATTTTATTTCTCGATCGCAATCATTCATTTTATGAAGAGTTATTACATCTACTTTTTGGATATCATCAATAATGTTTCTCTCTAGCTGTTCAATTTCCTGTTTAATAAATTGGTTAAAGTAAGATAATAGTCCCTCAGGTATAGCTTTTTGTTCTATTTTAATTCCGGAAATACCAATATCTGCTTGATTTAGCAATTTAGCAACTCTTTCTTGAAAACTATGATCCTCATCAAATATGCTAAGAGTAAATTCGATTGCATGAGAACTTGGACTGAGAATATTTATTTCATCCTGAAACCATTCAAATATGTCTGTTAGCTGAGGATGATTATTTTGTGCTGCATGAGATAAAAATAAAGAGTTAGAACGCACAAACTTTTTTATACGTAATTTTTCTCCCTTTAATCCTTTGCCAAAAGACCATTTATATCCTTCATCTGTTTGAAATCTGGGATTATCTGGTATGTATTGACGAGAAAACCAATGTTGTTGGTGTTCATTTGGGTAAGCAATTAACCACTCTTCATATACCCGTTCTCGATTTAAAGAAATTCCATATTCATAACGAGTACCTTTATGAATAAAAATTACTTCAAAATTAGTAGGATTTTTTGCTGATTGGCTATTTAGTCGAAATGGTTCAATAGGTAAATTGTCACCAAGTTGCATTCTGGTAGCCGAGTTAATTACTAGGCTTCTTAGCGTTTGCATAGCCCGCAGCAAATTGCTTTTACCTGAAGCGTTAGGTCCATAAATTACAGCACTGGTCAGTAAGTGTAGGTTATCAGTATTTGGCATCATAAAACTATTAGTGTCTAGCATCTTTTCATCTTCAGATGCCACCATACTTAATGTTTGCCTTTCCTGTATCGAACGATAATTTTCTACACTGAATTCAATAAGCATAACTGTAATCTTAATTAGTTATCAAACAGAATTCAGGAGTCAGAATTCAGAATTCAGAATGAATTTGAGTCTGAGTAGTGAATGAATAAATCGGTTAAAGTCCCTGGCTAAATTTAAAATTTGGTGGTGCTTTTAAGTGGCGAGTCTAAATCTCCCACCGATTGCATTCTGAATTCTGAATTCTGAATTCTGACTTCTCTTTTAAGCATACAGGCATAATAAACAAATAGCTCTAGCTAAAGGGCTAGAGCTAGATAACAAGTTTAGATAAATGCTGCGATTATCAGGACATAATTTGTCCCTATTTGCTAAAGCTATAAATTTGCTGTGTTTCCAAGCGATCGCTAATCGATGAAGGCAGTGTACCATCCAAGAACATCTGCCGATCTAGTTGAACTTGTAAATTGCTCAAAGGATCGCAACCAGAAGAAATCAGAAATTCTATTTTCTGGATGTACGGTAATGTTGCGAGTTCATCTAGAATCTGGAAGATTGCTTGCAGGTAAGGATGGCCGCTTTGGCGATACCAATCACAGCTAGCAACTTTTGGCTGGTCGAAACCTAAGTGTATTGTTAGAGATGGCTCGTCAAATAGGGCGATCGCCAACGGACGCGCTTCTTCCTGCAATAATAGATCGTGGGTTCTCGCTAAATGTCGCAGTTTCTCTAGGCGTTCATAGCGTTTTGTCACCAACTGTGGGTCATCTTGCCAGTGAATTGCCACTGTTACCAGATAAGTCTGTAACAACATGTGACCCAGCTTTTTAGCCTTTGTTGCTAGGTAATAAGAATTGTAGTCATTCGCTTCAATTAATAATGGTACGCGATCGACTACTTCCAATCCATAGCCCTTGACTCCAGCAATTTTACGGGGATTATTAGTAATTAGGCGTATCTTTTTTATACCCAAATCCATGAGCATTTGCGCCCCCATTCCGTAGTCTCGCAAGTCAGCAGGAAATCCCAAACGCTCGTTGGCTTCTACTGTATCGAGTCCCATATCTTGCAACGAGTAGGCTTTCAGCTTATTAATCAAGCCGATTCCCCGTCCTTCTTGGCGTAGGTATACAACGACACCTTGACCAGCAGTCTCAATCATTTTCAGTGCTGCTTGTAACTGCATCCGACAGTCGCAGCGCAAAGAACCCAAAGCATCACCAGTTAAGCATTCTGAGTGCATCCGTACCATCACCGGCTCATCTTTGAAATTAGCTGGATCGCCCTTGACAATTGCAACGTGTTCTGTGTTGTCCAAGGTGTGGCGGTAGGCGTAAATTTCAAACTGACCGAACTGACTAGGTAGCTTAGTAATGACCTCACGATACACCAGGCGATCATACTTGAGGCGATAACTAATTAAATCTGCAATACTGATAATTTTTAAATTGTGATGTCTAGCATATTCAATTAACTGCTGTAACCGCGCCATCGAGCCATCAGGGTTTTGAATTTCACAAATTACCCCAGCTGGGTATAACCCTGCTAACCTAGCTAAGTCCACAGCGGCTTCTGTGTGTCCTGCGCGTTTGAGTACGCCTCCAGCCTTAGCCCGAATCGGAAAAATGTGTCCAGGACGACGTAAATCAGTGGGTTTTGTCGCCGGATTGAGAGTAACCTGGATAGTGCGGGCGCGGTCTTCGGCTGAGATGCCTGTAGTCACGCCCAAATCTGGACCGGCGTCAATACTGACGGTGAAGGCGGTTTGGTTAGTATCTGTAATATTGCTTACCATTAAAGGTAAGTCTAATTCGTCTAGGCGATCGCCTGTCATTGCCAAACAAATCAGCCCTCTAGCTTCCACCGCCATAAAATTAATCATGTCCGGTGTGGCAAATTGGGCAGCGCAAATCAAGTCGCCTTCATTTTCCCTATTTTCATCATCTACCACGACAATGACACGACCAGCTTTTAGGTCTGCCAAGGCGGCATCAATTGGATCAAATTGAGAAACTTGGGTAGTCTTAGGCTGTGACACAGAGAGATTTCCAGCTACCAACGTAAATTTTTTTAACAATTTCTTCTTTTAGATTGTAGCTCCTTTATCTGCCAGAGAAGTAGACTAGCAATGATTTGATAACATGGCAAAAATTTCTGCCACTATGGGGGACGCGGGGATATGGGGACGCGGGGGATGAGGGGGATGAGGGAGATAAAGAAGTATTTTCTTCCTCATCTCCCCCTACTCCCTCATCTTCCCTATCTCCTTCATCTCGCCGAAACAAAGTCGAGGCGAGATGCGGCGTTTTGTACGCTCTGCGTCTGGTGGCTGATATGTTGATAGCTGGGAACGAATTAACCATTCATGGGATAAGGATTTGGGATCATGGGCAAATTTAGACGCGTACCCGTTGGGATTGTTGGCGCGTCGGGCTATGGCGGAGTACAGTTAGTACGACTACTGATGGATCATCCAGAAGTCGAACTGGTTTATTTAGGTGGTGAGAACAGCATCGGCAAATCCCTGGGGGATCTTTACCCGCACTTGACTCATGCAGCTAATCTGCCAATAGAGGCGGTAGAACCAGAGATAATTGCTAACCGCTGTGAAGTAGTTTTCCTGTCTTTACCAGATGGTCTGGCTTGGCAAATCGCGCCCACACTGTTGGAAAAAGGATGTAAAGTACTGGATCTAAGTGCAGACTATCGGTTCAGTGATTTGGCAACTTATACAACCTGGTATGGTATTGAGAGAAGCGATCGCTCTACTGCTGCAACAGCTGTTTATGGATTACCAGAACTTTACCGCGATCGCATTACCGAAGCTCAACTCATTGGCTGTCCTGGTTGCTATCCCACTGCGAGTCTGCTTGCACTTTCGCCACTGTTAAAGCAAGGTTTAATTGTCCCAGAAACAGCTATTATCGATGCCAAGTCTGGCACATCCGGCAGCGGACGGCAACCCAAAACTAACTTATTACTAGCTGAAGCAGACAACTCCATAGCACCTTATAGTGTTGGCCGTCACCGTGATACCCCAGAAATTGAGCAAATTTGCAGTGATTTAGCTGGTCACGAACTGACGATCCAATTTACACCACACCTCATCCCAATGGTACGCGGTATTTTAGCAACCGTATACGCCACAATGCGCGACCCCGGTCTTGTGGGAGATGATTTGCTTACAATTTTCTCAGCCTTCTACCGCAATTCTCCTTGGATAAAAGTCTGCGGTAGCGGCGTTTATCCCCAAACAAAATGGGCGAACGGCAGCAATCTTTGTTACATCGGTGTAGAAGTTGACCCGCGCACAGGTCGCGTGATTGTCATGTCAGCAATTGACAACCTGATTAAAGGGCAAGCGGGTCAAGCGATTCAGTGTTTAAACCTGATGATGGGCTGGGATGAAACCTTGGGGTTGCCGAAGTTGGGGTTTTATCCGTAATTGGGTATGGGGTATGGGGCATGGGGCATAGGGCATGGGGCATGGGGCATGGGGAATAGTTTCTTACCTAATCCCCAGTCCCCAGTCCCCAGTCCCCAGTCCCCAGTCCCCAGTCCCCAGTCCCTACTTCGGTCCCAAACCCACAGCACCAGCATACACGGCGCGATCGCCTAGTTCATCTTCAATTCGCAGCAAGCGATTATATTTTGCTACCCGTTCGCTGCGACACAGGGAACCTGTTTTGATTTGACCGGCACGGGTGGCTACGGCTAAATCGGCGATGGTTGTGTCTTCGGTTTCACCAGAACGATGGCTAATTACTGAACGGAAACCGTTGCGAGTTGCCAAGTCAATTGTTTGTAAGGTTTCGGTGAGAGAACCAATTTGATTGAGTTTAATCAAAATAGCATTCCCGGCTTTGTCTTGGATGCCTCTTTGCAGGCGAGTAACATTGGTCACAAATAAGTCATCTCCTACCAACTGCACCCGCGAACCTAACTTCTGGGTGAGCAATTGCCAACTTTGCCAATCTTCCTCGTGTAAACCATCTTCAATTGAGACAATGGGATATTGGTCAACTAGTTGAGCCAGGTAATCAATAAACTCAGTGGGAGCATGAGGTTTACCATCGTAAACATACTGACCATTCTTGTAAAACTCGCTAGCCGCCACATCCAACGCCAAAGCGACTTGCTCCCCTGGCTTGTACCCAGCTTGTTCAATGGCAGCAACCAGCAATTCCAAAGCCACCTGATTGGACTCTAAGTTAGGGGCAAAACCGCCTTCATCGCCCACACCAGTCAGCAAACCCTTCTCATCTAACACTTTGCTGAGGGTAGCAAACACCTCGGCACCCCAACGCAAGGCTTCCCGAAAGGAAGTTGCCCCAATTGGGACAATCATAAATTCTTGAAAATCTACGTTGTTGGCTGCGTGTGCGCCGCCGTTAATGACATTCATCAACGGTACTGGTAGTAAATTTGCTAGTGGGCCACCCAAATAGCGATACAGAGGAATTGCTAGAGATTCTGCACCAGCTTTAGCTGCTGCGAGGGAAACCGCCAAAATCGCATTCGCCCCCAAATTGGATTTGTTATCAGAACCATCGATCGCAATCATTGTGCGGTCTAATAGTTCTTGGTTGAGGACATCCAAGTTGAGCAATTTTGGGGCAAGTACCTCTTTGACGTTTTGTACCGCCTTCAGGACTCCTTTACCGCCATAACGGCTTTTATCACCATCACGCAATTCGTGTGCCTCAAAAGAGCCAGTGGAGGCACCACTGGGAACCTGCGCCAGCCCTACAGCACCGTTGGCTACATGCACTTCGGCTTCAATTGTTGGTCTACCGCGTGAATCAAGAATTTCACGAGCTGCGATCGCTTCAATGGCAGTATCTAGAATGTGACTCATTTGTACTTTGTCCTTTGTTCGAGTGTTTTACTTACGCATATAGTCCAGTGGCCTAACCCAATCGTTAGCATAGGCGGTTAACAGACTTTCTCGGCTGACATTAAAGAAGATTTCCACAGTTGGAGTCAACTGACAGGAGAATTGATCGGATTCTGGAACTTTTGTAAGCTGGATTTACTTACAGCAGATTTCATGTTAATGAAGTACAGCATCTAAGTCTGGTAGCTAGGCTCAGAGCCTATTCTCATTCTGAATTCTGACTCCTGAATTCTGACTCCTGACTCCTAAATTCTGCTGTATGTAACAGGAAATTAAATAATACTCGTGCAAGATATAATACTTCAACAAAAAACTTATAAACAGATGAAGAATCATTTTAATTTAACTTCTCGCAGCAAATTCAAGCTGCTAATTTTCACTATATTTTTTGTTTTAAGTTTCGTTAGTTCAGTTTTCAACCAAACTCCTAAACCAACACTGACTCCCGATATTAAAGCCAAAGCTGCTTTGATACAAGACATTAAGGATTAATTATTGTAGAGACGGCGATTTATCGCGTCTTTGTGATTTAGAATTTTCATCAAAAAACCTTAAGCGAACAGTATTGGACTCGTATTTGATTACGTAAAAAAAACTCGCTCTCAACTCAAAAACGCTGATTGCCTATTCCTTACTATCTACTCCCTACTTCCTGCTAAGAGCAAATCAGTTCAAAAATCAAAGCGGATTACTATATAAAATATAAGAATTAAGTAAGTAACCAAAGGTCAATATGCGTTTATTACATACAATGCTGCGGGTAGGCAACCTTGAAGAGTCCTTGAAGTTTTACTGTGAAGTTCTGGGTATGAAATTATTGCGACGAAAAGATTATCCAGGAGGAGAATTTACCCTAGCTTTTGTGGGCTATGGTGATGAAAGCGATAATACAGTCATTGAATTAACTTACAATTGGGGAGTAGAAAAGTACGAATTGGGTAATGGTTACGGTCACATTGCCCTTGGGGTTGATGATATTTACACTACGTGTGAAGAAATCCGCAATCAGGGCGGTAAAATCGTGCGAGAACCAGGACCAATGAATCATGGTTCGACAGTTATCGCTTTTGTGGAAGATCCAGATGGGTATAAAATTGAACTGATTCAACTGGGAACTCAAGGGTCAGCAATCAAACAGGAATCACAAGAGCAACTTGTAAGTCAGTAATTCTGATAGTAAGAATCTACATGCAGTCGTTGATGAGCAAGATCAATAGCTATCTCTCCCATAGCACCATCTGGCAAACTACGCTTATAACTGTGTTTTCGTTTTAAATTAGGGAATAGGTAGGGACTAGGCACTAGGCACTGGGGACTGGGGAATAGGAAATAAATATTTAGGAATACTTTCTCACTACCCAATACCCAATCCCTAGTACCCAATCCCCAGTCCCCAATCCCGATACCCTAAAATAAAAATCCCAAATCGAAAATTCTAAAAGATGCAACCTACAGATCCTAATAAATTTACAGATAAAGCCTGGGAAGCGATTGTGAAATCTCAGGATATAGTGCGTGCTTATCAACAACAGCAACTAGATGTTGAACATTTAATTCTTGCCCTGTTAGAAGAACCCACTAGTCTAGCAATACGTATTCTGGCTCGATCTGAGGTCGATCCAATCCGCTTGCAGCAGCAACTAGAAGCTTTTACCCAACGTCAGCCAAAAGTTGGTAAAAGCGATCAGCTTTACCTTGGTCGCAGTTTAGATGTCTTGCTAGACCAGGCCGAGGAAATTAGAGCTACGATGAAAGATTCCTACATTTCTGTGGAACACATCCTGCTGGCTTTTGTTGACGATGAACGCGTTGGACGGCGGATACTCAAAGGCTTTAATGCGGATGCAGCTAAATTAGAAGCTGCGATCAAAACTGTTCGCGGTAGCCAAAAAGTAACAGATCAAAACCCAGAATCGCGCTATGAAGCTTTACAAAAGTTTGGCAGAGACTTAACAGAACAGGCAAAAGCTGGTAAGCTCGACCCGGTGATTGGACGGGATGACGAAATTCGTCGGGTAATTCAGGTATTGTCCCGCCGCAGCAAAAATAACCCGGTATTGATTGGCGAACCTGGCGTTGGTAAAACTGCGATCGCCGAAGCTTTAGCACAGCGGATGGTCAACGGTGATGTTCCTGAGTCGCTAAAAGATCGCCAGTTGATTTCTTTAGATATGGGCAGTTTGATTGCTGGGGCTAAATACCGGGGTGAATTTGAAGACCGCTTGAAATCTGTTCTCCGGGAAGTCATGGAATCAAACGGTCAAATCGTCCTGTTTATTGACGAATTGCACACCGTAGTGGGCACGGGTTCCAATCAACAAGGGGCGATGGATGCGGGAAATCTACTCAAACCCATGCTGGCGCGGGGAGAACTGCGTTGCATTGGCGCCACAACCCTAGATGAGTTCCGCAAACACATCGAGAAAGACGCCGCCTTAGAACGCCGTTTTCAGCAAGTATTTGTCGATCAGCCAACTGTAGAAAATACTATTTCCATTCTTAGGGGGTTGAAAGAACGCTACGAAGTTCATCACAACGTCAAAATTTCTGATTCGGCTTTGGTAGCAGCAGCAACTTTGTCAGCACGTTATATTAGCGATCGCTTTTTACCAGATAAAGCTATTGACTTAGTAGATGAGGCAGCCGCACAACTGAAAATGGAGATTACCTCCAAACCAGCCGAACTAGAAACCATTGACCGCCGCCTCATGCAGTTAGAAATGGAAAAGCTATCATTAGCTGGCGAAGAAAAGGGTACTCCCCAAACTAAAGAACGTTTGCAGCGAATTGAGCAAGAAATCACCAATTTGACAGAAAAACAGCAAACATTTAACGAACAATGGCAAGGTGAAAAGCAGCTATTAGAGGCGATAAGTGCTTTAAAGAAAGAAGAAGATGCGCTGCGAGTGCAAATTGAACAGGCCGAACGCGCCTATGACTTAAATAAAGCTGCACAATTGAAGTACGGTAAATTGGAAGGAGTTCAACGCGATCGCGAAGCCAAAGAAGCGAAACTTTTAGAAATTCAAAGCCTTGGTTCCACCTTGCTGCGAGAACAAGTCACCGAAGCCGATATTGCTGAAATCGTCGCCAAGTGGACAGGAATTCCTGTCAATCGCCTGTTGGAATCGGAACGACAAAAATTACTGCAACTAGAAAGTCATTTGCATCAACGAGTTATTGGCCAAGAAGAGGCTGTAGAAGCAGTAGCAGCAGCAATTCGTCGCGCCCGTGCGGGAATGAAAGACCCCTCGCGTCCCATTGGTTCATTTTTGTTCATGGGGCCTACAGGTGTAGGCAAAACCGAACTCGCCCGTGCTTTAGCTCAGTTTCTCTTTGATTCTGATGATGCATTGGTGCGCCTGGATATGTCCGAGTATATGGAAAAACACTCAGTTTCTCGGTTAGTGGGAGCGCCTCCGGGATACATCGGCTACGAAGAAGGCGGTCAACTGTCGGAAGCGATTCGCCGTAAACCCTATTCTGTAGTGCTATTGGACGAAGTAGAAAAAGCACATCCAGATGTGTTTAATATTTTACTACAAGTATTAGATGACGGTAGAATTACTGACTCTCAAGGAAGAGCAGTAGATTTTCGCAACACTGTTATTGTCATGACCAGTAACATCGGTAGCGAACATATATTAGATGTATCAGGTGATGATTCCAAGTATGAAACCATGCGGAAACGGGTAATGGAGAACTTGCGATCGCATTTTCGCCCGGAATTTCTCAACCGGGTTGACGATTTAATTCTCTTCCATACCCTCAGCCGTTCAGAAATGCGGCATATTATCCGTATTCAACTCAAACGTGTAGAAAATCTCCTCCGCGATCAAAAAATCTTCTTTGAAATCTCCCCAGCTGCTTGTGATTACCTAGTAGAAGCAGGCTACGACCCAGTTTACGGTGCCCGTCCACTCAAACGAGCAATTCAGCGAGAAGTAGAAAACCCCCTCGCCACCAAATTATTGGAAAATACCTTTATTTCTGGAGATACGATTGTTATTGACAAAAATGAAAACGGTCTCTCTTTTAGTAAAAAAGTGCCAGTGAAGGTGTCAGTCACACAAATTGCTACGTAGACAAGCCTCGTGAACACCCTGACGGCAAACGCCATCTAATCAGGCATTAATTAGCATTATTATTCTTGTCATACTATTGTGTGACAAGAATAATAGTGCGATTCTCATTTGAATGAGGCACATGCGTAGGGGCGCACAGCTGTGCGCCCCTACGAGGATCTATTTTTTCTGTACCTCACCCATGTGGGAAGCGCTATATCTGCTACCTGTTCCAATACGATTCGGTTAAGGTTTTTTGATCAAAATTCTAGCAAAGACGAAGACGCGATAAATCGCCGTCTCTACAACAATCAATTCTTTGTAGAGACGGCGATTTACCCTTGTCTATTGCCTTAACCGAACAGTATTGCTATCTGTTCAACAACCTCCGGCGCAAATTATCCAACGCTGCATTTGCACTGACATGACGAATTAGAGCGCGTCCTCGCACTGTACCAAAATGATACTCAAAACTTGCCACTTCATCTTTTGGCCCAGCCAAACCGACATAAACCAAACCCACTGGTTTAGTATCTGTCCCTCCAGCAGGGCCAGCAATACCAGTGATACTCAATCCCCAAGTTGTTGAAAGTCGGGTTTTGACTCCAATGGCCATTTGTTCTGCAACAGTAGCACTTACCGCGCCAAATTTATCTAAATCTTCCTGGTTAACCCCCAATAGCCGAACCTTCACCGAATTGTCATAAGAAATGATTCCACCCCAAAAATAATCAGAACTCCCAGAAATTTCAGTTAACATTTGCCCTAGTCCACCACCAGTGCAAGATTCTGCCACCGAAAGCGTTTCTTTTGATGCGCGTAACAACTCACCAACAACCGAAGCAGGAGTATCATCATTGATACCGTAAAAATCTAGTCCAGCGATTTCTTTAATTTGTTTTTCAATAGGCGCAATCAAAGCCTCTGCTGCTGCTTCGGAATTTGCTTTGGCAGAAATTCGTAATCTTACTTCCCCTTTACCTGCATAAGGGGCTACGGTGGGATTTGGCAAATTCAAATAAGAAGCAACCTTTTCCGCCAAAGCAGATTCACCAATACCCCAAAACTTTAAACTCCGGCTGTAAATAGCTTCTTTACCCCAACCTTGACTTTTAAGAAATGGGACGGCTGTTTCTTTCCACATCGGGTGCATTTCACTGGGAACACCGGGAAAGGTAAAAATAGTGATTTCAGGACGGGGTTGCCAAATGATACCGGGTGCAGTTCCAGTGGGGTTGGGTAGAATTTCTGCACCTTGGGGAATTAAAGCCTGCTTGCGGTTACTTGGTGACATCACCCGACCGCGTTGGGCGAATTTCTGGGTTATGTCTTCGATAATTTCCGGGTGTTCTACCAAGGGGGCTTGAAAGAAATCGGCGATAGTTTCACAAGTGAGGTCATCTGGGGTAGGGCCAAGACCACCAGTGAAAATGAGAATTTGCGCTCTGGAAATAGCAATTTCTATAACTTGCTTCAACCGTTCTGGATTATCCCCAACCACGGTTTGATAGTAATGGGGAATACCTAACTGGGCTAATTGTTGCGCTAAAAATTGAGCATTGCCGTTGAGGATATCTCCTAATAGCAATTCTGTACCAACACAAATAATTTCTGCACTCATTGGATTGGATTGGGGAAGGGAGTGGGGAGTGGGGAGTAGGGAATGGGGAATGGGGACTGGGGACTGGGGACTGGGGACTAGGAAAAAGCTTTTCGATAGCCGCCCAATGCCAATGCCTCATGCCCAATGCCCCATGCCCCATTCCCTAAACTAGAGCTGGTAAAGGAATTTCCAGGTGAGGGTATAAGGGGAAGCGATCGCACAATACAGCCACCCGTCGTTTACAATCTTGGGTGACTTCCTCGGAATCTGGGGAAAGCAGGCGATCAGCAATAATATTGGCAATCTCAGTAAATTCTGCTACTCCTAAGCCCCGTGTTGTCATTGCCGGGGAACCTAACCTCAGACCACTGGTCACAAATGGCGACTGCGGATCGAAGGGAACAGTATTTTTGTTAGCAGTAATATTTACTGTGCTGACTAGCTGATCTGCTCGCTTACCCGTCATGCCAATGGAACGTAAATCCACTAGCATTAAATGGTTATCAGTGCCATCAGACACTAGCTTTAAGCCGCGATTTTGTAATTGTTTTGCCAAAGCACGAGCATTTTCAATCACTTGAGCAGAATAAGCTTTAAACTCTGGCTTGAGGGCTTCTCCAAAAGCTACTGCTTTAGCAGCAATCACATGTTCTAATGGCCCGCCCTGGCTACCAGGAAAAACGGATTTATCTAGCTTTTTACCGAGTTCTGCGTCGCCAGTTAAAATTAAACCACTTCTGGGACCGCGTAGAGTTTTATGGGTAGTTGTTGTTACCACATGACAATGAGGAATCGGGTCTGGATGAAGACCACTGGCAACTAAACCGGCAATATGGGCGATATCAGCCAGTAAGTAAGCGCCGACTTCATCAGCAATACTACGGAATTTTTCAAAATCAATTACACGGGGATAAGCCGAATAACCACAAATCAGCAGCTTAGGACGCTCCCTTAGCGCCAGCTCCCGAATTTGGTCATAGTCAAGTTGTTCTGTTTGTTGGCTGACACCGTAGTGGCTAACTTGGAACCACTTACCTGAGACATTTACAGGGGAACCGTGGGTGAGATGTCCACCATGAGACAAATCCATCCCCATAATTTTGTCTCCTGGTTCCAGCAGGGTCAGAAACACAGCAAAATTCGCTTGTGCGCCAGAATGGGGTTGCACATTGGCATGAGCAGCACCAAACAATTGTTTAGCACGGTCGATCGCCAGTTGCTCGATTTTGTCGATAAACTCACAACCGCCATAGTAGCGTTTACCAGGTAATCCCTCGGCGTATTTATTTGTCAGTACCGAACCTTGAGCCGCTAGTACAGCGGCGGAGGTAAAGTTTTCACTAGCGATCAACTCCAAATGGTCTCGCTGACGCCCTAGTTCGTCGTTGATTAACTCCGCGATCGCCGGATCGCTGGAGGTGAGAAAATCTGAATTAGTCTTAGTCACTTCAATTATCCTTATGGGAATTTGTACAACGGCTGATTTTGGTTGGATACAGCACCTAAGCAACAGTCAAGTGTCCATAGCTCAAAGTAGTTCAATGGTTTTTGACTGCTCTAGAGAGGCAATTAATCGTCTCCGTAGGACGGAGGTTTTTTGTGCCAACTGAGTTTATTATTAGACCCAAGCTCGATTAACGCATTAACAATCATAACGTTGCTTTTTGAGCCTGCGTTAATTGAAGTTTTCTGCGATCGCTGTTCTATGATGCAAAAAGTTAGAGAAAGCCCAGTGCTTGAGCATCAGAACTGGGAATATGCGATCCTAAGCTACTGAAGTCGTCATAGACCATAGCAATCTTAAGGGACTTCCAAGGAAAAAAATATTCCATAGTAGGGGCGCACAGCTGTGCTACCCGAAAAATGTACAAATAATTTGGGATGATTTATTTTCTGGAAGTCCCTAAATCAAACAACAAGACTCCCGATTTCTCTAAGAAGTCAGGAGTCTCAGGCTTGCGATTTTCACAAATCAAATAGGATTCATTTAGCGATTTTGATAATAAGCCAAAATCTGGTTAACTCGTTGCCGACTTTCTAAAGTAGAGTTTGCTGAGCGCGTAAGTCTTAAGCCACCAATTTGACTTTGATTGTAATCAAACTGTTGGGATGACTGGGGAATTAAATCTACTTCCACCCCTTCCACTTGACGTAAATGCGCTGCGATTTCTCGATAGACTGCTAAAGGCAAACCAGGGAATTCAATTTTTTCCTCAGTCTCCATCTTTTATGAAGCTCCCACATTAACTGGATTTTGGGGGGGGCGTTGTCCCTAAAATAGCATCACCAGTACCAGACGCCGCTGATGGCGTCGAAGCTGATGGCGTTGAGTTGACAGGCCCTTCCCCTACCATTTTGGCAACTTCTATACCATATTGTTCCAAAATCACAATCGGGTTGGAGCCTCCATTCATTTCAATACGTTTAACTAGTACGCCATTGGCTAATCGCTGTCCCGCCTGCACATAGCGACTCGTCGGCTCATCTGGGACTTTGATAATTGCCTGGGGTTCTTTAGTAATGAGAACTACACCAGTCACAACTACTGCCTTTGCTAACTCAGGTTGTGGTGTTGGTGGTAATACAGATACTAAAGTTGGGTTGGGCACAACTTGAGGCAAAACCTTAGGCAAGACTGAAGTCAAAGTAGTATTGACTTTTTTTGGTTTTGGTACAGCAGCAATGTTATTTTTCTTTTGATTTAAAGCTATGCTACTTGTCGGCAGTTTTCGTCCTGGGGTTGATGCAGTAGGTAGCTTAGGTAACACGGGAACAGGTCTTCCTATTGTTTTAGACACTCCAGCACCCGTCTGCCCAAAAATCTCTCCAAACGGGTCAGTGCGGTTTTTTGATACCACAAGTACCCGTGCCCGTTCTGTAGCATTAGTAGATTGAATTAAGTTAAGACTTGCAGAAGAAACTTGTGAAACCTGTTTGGCAGGTACAACCGGATTCTTAAAGGATTGAACTGTTGGTTGCGATTTTTTTGCTATTTTGGGAATCGGCGTCGGATCTATGGCTTGCGGTGCATCTTCAGAAGCGCATCCAGCGATCGCCAAGCTTAGAATAGCTGCAATTGTAATTGTTAAATTTCTGCCCATGAGTCTTTCTCAAAAGCCATTGGAGAATTGAAAACTGGAAATCAACATGCCTGAAATTTGTATTAAAGGCAAAGTCTGTTCCCTTTATAACCTAATTTTTTGTTTTTCAATGGTTATTTTTCGCACTACCAGCCCAGCATAACTGCGGGTTCATTTGTTTGCAGTTAATCCTCTGCTACACCCATGAGTTGTTTCATCAAATCTAGGCCTTTTTTAACTCGACGGGAAACTGTTACTACACTGATACCCAGATGTTCTGCAACTTGTTTTTGTGTCAAATCTTGCAAAAACACACATTCCAAAACATCGCGGGTGCGTTGTTCTAGCTGAACTAATGCTTGTTGCAACCGAAGTTGGTCTTCTTGTGCTAATTGAAAGCTGCGATAGTGAGGATCTGGAACTAATTCTCCCAAACAAGTAGAGCCTTCTTCACCATCCTGGATTGGCACATCTAAACTCAAGGGAGCGCGATTTACCCATGCTAATTTAATTTCTTGCCATTCGTTTGGAGAAATTTTCAGTGCTGCTGCTAATTCCGAATCTGTTGGCTGGCGATTATGTGTTTCACGCCAAGAACGTGAAACTCCTATTGCTTGCTGTTGCAGTGCTAACCATCTGCGAGGAATTCGCACGGTGACGCCTTTATCTCGGAGATAGTGTTGAATTTCACCCCGAATATAGGGAAGAGCATAGGAACTGAAGGCATGTCCCTTAGAAAGTTCAAATCTTTCAATAGCCCTAATTAAACCCAAACATCCAACTTGGAGCAAATCATCATAGGTTTCATGACATTGATTTGTCCAGTAGTGAGCTTCTTTTCTCACAAGTCCAAAATTGAGTTTTACCAGTTGATTACGAATATTTTCGGAGCGAGATTGCTGATATTCTCGTAACAACTGCCAAATTTCGTGCTTTAGTTCATTGGTGACTGTGGTAGGCATAGCACCGGGCTTATTGAGCAAATAAAGAATTAATAACTCGCGCTTAAATTCACCTGCGATCGCACACAACATCAAAGAAAATATCGTGTTTATGCCCTAGCAAATCTATGGTAAATAACAAATTTTTCTATAAATTTCCCATAGTTCACTTGACAATCGAGCAATATTTAAATGTGCGAAATCCGTCGAATTTAGTTTGTTATCGACAAATAATTCACCAGTCAAGACCAGAGCCAAAGACCTCGTGTATTTTGACTTCGAGAATTATTGTTCAATTAATCTGGGCATTCCCTGTAGTTTTAATTTAATAACTACATAGAAATAAAATATATAATTAGTTACTAAATATCAAACCGAGATTGTACTTAATTTCATTAATTAATTCGGAAATGAAGTTCTACAAACAAAGTTATGAAAGTTAAAATTTGATGGCAGCGGCGAAAATTTCATTTCCAGTAAAATTACACATAGACTGAAAGAAATTCATTTAGTATTCAAAAATTACTAAATAAAAGTTAAAAAATAGTATGTATATTTACGCAAGTAATAAAAAAGGGGCTTTTTGCCCCTTGTTGTAGTTAATTTGTAGCCATTTCGCAAAAACTTACTTACCCCTAAATAGAAGGGGATAAGGAGTTAGCTCTTGTGATGAAACCTGATGCTGACACAAGTGTGGTTCTCAATGCCAGTCAGTTCCCTAACTCAAGAGGATTTAGCTATGATTTGGATTCAACCCGACCGTAAAATATACCGCGAATCTTAACTTCTTTAGGTTCGCCAGCACCTAAATCGGTATCAGATGGCTGTTCGCTCTCGAAAGTACCAGCAATTTCACCACTACCGCTATCTACCTTAGCTATTTGCAGAGAAATCTTGCCATTGAGACTTTCAGCACGCTTGACGTTAGTGCGGGTGAGTTCTTCATCATCCGCTTGGGCAGGCAGAGCCACAGCGTTATCATAGCCACTAACGACACCACGACCTTTAGGATCTAGGAAAGCAGCACCACGATAGGAAGGAACTTTGAAAGTGCCTTCAAAGTCAGTGGAGGTGTTAATACTGGTCAAACTGGGTTGGGTTTGAGCAACCAAGTTTTTGATAGTGAACAGGAAAGGTACTCGCTCACCACCAGGGAGTTGCACAGTAATAGCTTGGAAGTCCAGACCATCAGTTTCGGCAAAAGTCAGGCTATTATCTGAGTTGATTTTCAGATCGCCTTGTACTTGGTCAATGGTGGAAGTGTATCTAGTCAACAATTTCCCAGCAACGAATTCTGCTTCTTGGCGTTTATTAGCAGGTTCTTCTTTGACGAAGTAACTAGTTGGTTCTAAGCAAAGTTCTTTGATGGTGTATGACTGACTAGAATCAAGGGGAATTGAACCACGGCTTGTTTCTGATAGTTGAGGGCATTTGTTAGCCAAGCCAGTGCCTCGAATTTGTTCGTAAGTGAGTACATCCCTACCACTACTAGTAGCAGGAGCATCACTACAAGCAGTTATTAGTCCCAGGCACAAAGCCAAGAATGCAACAATTAAAGCGCGATACCTCATGGTCAACCTCAATCTCAAAAATTAATATCTAAGTTGTAAAACTGCATCGAACTGTGTTATGTATGTGACGCCACTACATACGCCTATTGTTTGATGGGTAAATCAGCCAGATCATACGATTTTTTTTAACTCAAAATCAAAGTACTCTAGTCTCAAGCAAGAATATTCTGATCCCCTCTAGCTTCCGTAAGGGCTATGCTAAACGGTACTACGCTGTTTTAGAAGCGATCGCAATTGCTTTTCATAAAGATACAAATCTAGTTATATTCAGCCGTGACTGAGGGAGTGGGGAGTGGGGGACGCTCTGACGCGGAGAATTTAAAAAAACTTCTGGGAAACTGTACAGCAGGTTGGTCTTCTTAGGTAAAGTGACAGCTGATGAATCAATACTGGTAAAGTAGGGAAAATTAAGAATCTCCGGTAAATTATGAGTTGGCCTCATTTACACGGAAAGGGTGGGATGAACAACAACAAAACTATTGAATCAGAGAAGTTGTCCTCTAAAATGCAAGCGATCGCAACTGTGGTACATGATACAGTTGAATGCTGTCAAGGCGATACTGTAGCTCTTTTGGCTTTGCTGCGACAATTAGAGCAGTTACACCGAGAAATCCGAGATGGGGTTTTTCAAGAGAGTTTGCCTGTGAATCGTCGCCAACTCTACTCACTGCTGAAAGATATTGAATCTGAGGGAGGCTGGCCTTATATTGAGCGGATGAAATTACAAGCTTTTTTAGCGAATTTGCCACAAGAAAATACTGAAGAAAATAGCCCTGAGGTTTTGGAGAGCGATCACTCTTTTGGTTAATCAAGTCCAAATCAGCTCCTAAATCAAGAGTCATTGGTCATTGGTCATTTGTCATTTGTGAAAAACCAATGCCCTATGTCCCATGCCCAATGCCCCTGTGTCTAGAGTATGCCATCACAAAGATGGCGATCGCGTTGTTCAAGATTGCGGTTGTGCTTGAGGTAATCATCCACCCAGTGGCAACCACGAACAACTAAATCATCCAGATCTAAATTCCAGAGAATGATTGTGTTGTCATCACTAGCTGATGCTAGTGTTTGACCATCTGGGCTAAAGCTGACACTTAATACTGGCGCGTGATGCCCGTTGAGACTTTTAATTAATTTGCCTTCACGGCTCCAGAGTTTCACTGTACCGTCCCAACCAGCGGCGGCGAGTAATTTCCCATTGGGACTGAAAGTCACGGCATTAACGCTATCGCTGTAGCCTTTTAACAAGGTTTTTAACAACGTACCATCCCGTCGCCAAAGTCTTACAGTGTTGTCCCAACTGGCAGAAGCTAACAACTCGTCAGTGGGACTAAAGCTGACACCCAATACCCAACTGTCATGGGGCGAGAAAGTTTTGAGTAGAGTACCATCTCGCCGCCAGAGTTTTACTGTTTGATCATCACTGGCAGAAGCTAAAACCTGATTATCAGGGCTGAAATTCACGTTATTCACCCAACCTTGATGCCCCACTAAGGTTTTGAGCAACTTGCCTTGACGATTCCAGAGTTTTATTGTTTTATCTTTGCTAGCTGATGCCAACAACTCGCCATTTGGGCTGAAATTCACACTCATCACACTATCCCTATGTCCGTGGAGAGTCTTGATTAAACTGCCATCAAGCCGCCAAAGTTTCACAGTTTTGTCATAACTTGCTGAAGCTAGTATTTTACCTTTGGGGTCAAAACTGACACTAGGAACTTTATCTGTGTGCCCTATCAAGGTTTTGTAGAGTCGGGTTTTCACCTCACCATTACTAGTGTCTGTTAACCAGAGTTTGACAGTGCGATCGCTACTACCAGAAGCTAGCATCCGGCCATGGGGACTCCAGGCAACACTCAAAACTCGATTCTCATGCCCTTTGAGAATAGATGGTGTTGGGGGATCTAAACTCCACAATTTCACATTTTTGTCAAAACTTCCGGAAGCCAGTAATTTATTATTGGGACTGAAAGCTAGGCTAGCAACAGCATCGTTATGTCCTTTGAAGGTTTTCAGTAAGCTGCCAGTAATACTCCAGAGGTTTATGGTGTTGTCTTCACTTCCGGAAGCTAACTTTTTACCATCGAAACTAAAGCTTAAACTCCACACTGTATTGCTATGCTGCTGTAAAGTTTTGTAAAAAACAAATTTAAAACCGTCCGTACTGGTGTTTTCCTCTCGCCGCCAAAGTTTCACTGTTTTATCTCGACCTGCGGACGCCAACAGTTTACCGTCAGGGCTGAAAGCAACCACGGTTACACCTTGCTGATGTCCCTGCAAAGTTGTAACTAGGCTGCCATTGCGTCGCCAGATTTTCACTGTTTTATCGTCACTTGCCGAAGCGATGAATTGACCATCAGGACTGAAACTTACCCAGTTAACCCAACCGCCATGTCCTCTGAGTATTTTTACTAAGCTACCGTCTTTGCCCCAGATTTTTATCGTTGCATCCTTGCCGCCAGTAGCTAATAACTCGCCATCAGGACTGAAATTAACGCTGTAAACCCAATCTCCATGTCCTTTTAAGGTTTTATCTGGCCGGGAGTAAAATTCCCCTGTAATCAGGTTTTGGCGCCAGATTTGGACTGTTTTATCGAGACTGGCGGAGGCTAGGGTTTGTCCATCAGGGCTGAAACTGACAGCGGTTACCGCATCAGTATGGCCTTTGAGGGTTTGGAGTAAAGTACCGTCAGGACGCCAAAGTTTCACTGTCCGATCTCGACTCCCTGATGCTAGCAACTGACCATCTGGGCTGAAAGTTAATCCCCAGACAATATCAGTGTGCCCTTCTAAACGGTTGACCTCGGTTACTCCATAAACTGCTTGTTGCAGGGCCGTCACCACCCGCATTCGGGTGTCTGGTTGCACGATCTGTGTCTGTTTAAGTCGTCTCCAAGCCCGTAAACTTTCTAATAAGGCATCAAATTCTTTATTAGAGGCAAATAAAGCTTCGCTAGCAGCTGCGATCGCACTAATTTTTAAGTTGGTTTCACTGCGTTCAGCTCGTAAAGTTTGGCTAATTGCTGCTCTTTTTTGTAAGTCTGCTTGCCACCATAATGCTGCTATTATCCCCCCCATAATTGACAGCACTACACCTGCTATGCGTGCTTCCTTTAACCGCTTTTGCAAAACTAAATTGAGTTGCTGTTGACTAAGTTTTTGGGCGACCTCGGCTTTAGTTTTTGCCAGTTTGATTTTTTGTAATTCAGCGGCAATACCATAATTATTTTTTTGGCGAATTGGTTCTACTAAATAATCGTGAACTAGCTGGTAGCGATCGCCTAATTCTTCTCTGACTCGCAATACCAACCCAGAACCTACCAATATTTCTAAAATTAGTTCACCAACTATGTCAAAACCTGATATTGTCTCTATATCATGATTATTAACTAGTGCAGTTGCTAAATCAGCTTTATTTTTTAACGGTCGCGTCCCTTTTTCATCAGTTAATTCAAATAATAATTTCCAACTTAATTTTTCGTTTTCTTCACCGCAGTCTTTGATAACTTGCCCAAGCCAGCGTTCCACCAATTTTGTCCAGCCACCGCAAAGCTTATATTGTGCAATTGTGGTAATGTTTTCTATTTCCAGTTGAGCGCCGACTATTTGTAATTCAATTGGATGTACTTCGTCTAGTTCTCCTGTCAAATCCTGGACTAATCGATTAATTAACTCATCACTTAGTTCATAATGTGAACGTTGAGTCAGACTATGAATTATAGCCTTGGCATCCTGGTTAGAAAATTTTCCTAAATAGTAGCGAATATCCTTATCGAGAATATTTTGATTAATGACCCCTAAATCATATAAACCAGTCGTATTTTTTTGACTCAAACGTTCCAATTCTAATAAATAATGTAAATAATCTTCTCTCAATGACAGAATAATTTTTACGAATGGAATATTTAGACATTCACTGAAAAATTTGTAAAATTCTATTCTTTGTGTGCTAGGGTTACTAACAAAGAAAAACTCTTCAAATTGATCTAATATCAGAATTATCGTATAATTTCGCTCAGTTGCTAATCGAATGTTTTCGAGCAGTACAGTAGGTGTATAATCGAGATTAGCTGATATTCCTGTATATGCTAGGGCTTGGTTAACAGTGCTTACCAAAACTGTAACCCAATCAGTATAAACAGACAAAACAATCGGTATAGGAATGCGTTCACCGATAACTTTTCCCCTCAGCGCTGGTACTAAACCAGCTTTGATAATTGAACTCTTTCCTACACCTGATTGTCCATAAATTACTGTGAGTTTGTAGTCAGCACGAGCAATTCTTTCAATCAAACGATTGACATCTTGTTGTCGTCCAGAAGCAGATATTTCTTGGGCGACTTCCTCAGGAATAAACGGTATTTTTTCAGATTCTAATACGGGGTTAGTTTTGGAACGTTGTGGCTGCAATTGACTTGCACCAATGAAAGCACGAAAGCCATACTGATGTTCTATTTGAATTTTTTCTTGTTTAAGCTTGAAGGCTTCTGTATAGTCATGACGCTCAAAAAAGTAAAGCGATCGCAATTCCTCTAAAATCTCTAAGTAAAGTGATGGTTGATGTTGTAACTCACAAACCACCTTCGCCCATTCCAAGTTATTGATTGCTTCTTTCCACTCACCTAAATGCCTTTGTGTACGTGCTAGTAAGAGAAGATACCAACTTTCTTGCCTTCGGGAAACTTCTGTTGCTGCTTCACTGATAGAAAGTGC
The DNA here is from genome assembly GCF_015207005.2 of Desmonostoc muscorum LEGE 12446. GTDB lineage: Bacteria > Cyanobacteriota > Cyanobacteriia > Cyanobacteriales > Nostocaceae > Nostoc > Nostoc muscorum. Next base: position 3,930,018 of record NZ_JADEXS020000001.1, on the reverse strand, counting down.
TGTATTCGCTAACTCATGAGCCAGTACCCAATTTGACTCAGAAGCTGCTACATTTGCCAAAAAACCATAATTTTGAGCAATCTGTGCCGGATTTCCATAAGTTTTCTGTAGACGTAATGACTTTTGAGCTAATTCTTTTAATTCATCCCAAGCTTGTAAACGTTGCAGCATTTCACAAACAGGTGAAATAAATTTAGCAACTAAATCTTCTCTTTCTACCTCTTCCAATATTTCCAGGCATTGTTTAAACCATAAAAGAGCATGTTGGCAATAGCTACTATTAGCACTATGGTTTAAGTCTGCCATGCGACGATAACATAGCCCCAGGTGGAATAGTACTATTGCTTGCTTGAGTAAAGATGAAGGAGATGTAGCTTTAGCTTCCCGAAGGGTAGGACATGAAGGGGATACGAGTAATTGATCACTGATTTTCCCCACTTTGCCACTTTCTAATTCTGCTATTCTTTTTGTTTCCTGCTGCCACAATGCTAGGCTTCTTTGATAATTGGCTAAAGCACCATTAATTTGATCGTTAGCGTATTTATCTCGCCCCAAAACAAATTCTAAACTCGCTTCTAATCCTGGTGTTAATTGAATGCCATAGAGGCGCAGCAAGTCATTACGCGCTGATTCTATTTCGTGGCGGTGTTGGGATTTAGGATCTAAATCTAGAGAAGCATTAGATAAAAATGTTTCGGCACCTGCTTCTAAAACTTTGGCAAATAAAGATTCTGCTTCTTGATTAATCAAAGCAATTAAATCTGTTTTTGCCATTTCAAATTTAATAGTAGTTGCAGCCCAGCTTTTGAAATCAGGGGCTAATCTAGAAAGCAATGATGCTACTTCATCTTGTAGCCACAATACTACTGGAAATTGAAAAGTTGCAGCATAGATATCTCGTGCTTGGTTGATGCCTGTAAGTAAGTTTTCCAAGTCAACAACTGACTCAAGACCAAAAACCATAACAGCTGATGGCAAAGAGTCTGTGACAACAACAGGATTATCTAGAAATAGTTGTGAAACTATTGTGTTGTGTAAGGAAGTAGTTGATGAATTGAGAACGATTTCTCTCAGATTGATGTCTTGAGTGAGGGAGCGAATATTTTCTAACATTTGCTCCCGTAATTGGCCGTAATTACACCGAACTAAAATCAGAGCAAATTGACCTTCAGAAAGGGCGATCGCTCTAATCAGTCTTTGTAAAGTATGCTGATTTTCTTTGGTCATTGGGTATGGGACATTGGCCAAACAGGGCATGGGGCATTAGTCATTTGTTATTTGCAAAGGACAAAGCACAAATGACTAATGACTAATTACACTTAACTTACCCAACAGTGTTATTTGTTTTGTTGCCAAGCCAAAACTTTTTCTGTTTCTGCTAAGGCTGGACTGATGCCAAACCAGCGTCCCAGAGGATCGCGATATTCAAACAGATACATACTTCGTAGTAAGCTTTGGTAGTCTGACTCGCCTTTAACTCTCTGCTGTTGCACTACTTCAAACAGTAACTCCCACTGGGATTCGTCAATAGCTAATAGCAAATCGTCGCGGTAGTCCTTAATCACAGCTTCTAAGCAGGCGCTAGAAAAAGGTGGATCTTGTCGTTGCAGGCAACTATAAAGTAAACCCAATAAGTTACGAATATGACCACCACTAACGCGACATAAACGATCCAAGGTTTGGGAATTATCGAATAATTCTGTAATTAGTGACAGTCTTCCATTCAAAGGAACTTCTGGAAAAGCTCTAGCTAGGACTAACTGGCGCACCAGTGACATGCCTGGTTCGTAGTCACTACCATCTCTTTGCCGCACCAGCACCATCGGTAGTACCTTAGGCGCAATCCCTCCTCCCAAGCGATTTTTCAATGTCTCGTACTCATTAGAAAAAATTAACGTTAGGGGAATTGTGTAAACTAGGTGGCATTTGAGTCGGCGTAACTGTTCACCTCGGTCGATGAAAAGATACTCTGGTTGCGATCGCCCCGATGCTAAGGGACGCATATCTACTCGATCTAAGTTATCTACAATCACTACCAGTCCTTTTTGACCCCGCAGCTTTAGTTGATTAACGGCTTTTTCTAAAATTTCTTCGTTAATCGCTTGCAAAATACTGTTGGTGCGTGGTTCCAGATATTGCCTCAGTTGATTACGCAATTGGTTGCTATCTTTGGTTTTGGCAGTAATTTTGGCAATCCCCAAGGACAACTCTGCTTCTGCTGAAACCTCTATGGGACTTTGCAAAAAATCCCCTACTTCTTTAAACAAATTGCTAAAGTAACCAGGTTTGAGTTTGATACCAATCCCTTCTAAACTAACACTCACTTGACGGGCTACACTCAGCAAAATATCGCTGACATCTATATCGGCCATGTCTAAGTCTTGACTGGACTCAAAATAAACCACATGAAATCCTGCCAATTCTAGTTCTGTTTTCAGGCGCTGTAACTCTGTAGATTTACCACAACCAATGTGACCAGTAAATAACTGGCAGGTTGGCTCATCCGGAGAAATACGGCAGATTGTCCGTTGTAATTCTTCCACAATCTTGCAACCACGTACATCAGCAAAATCTATGTAGTATTGCCGATCTAGTACGTTGCCTATATTTAGGGTGTAACTTGGATTACATGCTTTATAAAAACGTGACAAATTTAATGTCGTTCTCATGTATGTTGAGGTGTATGTAGATGTGTATGTAGATGCAGTTTAATTCGTATTTTTTATACAGGTAATCTCTAGCCTACATTTAGGCACAGGCTTGGTTTGCAAGTCGGTAGTGTCTTGCAACAGACAGCACTCGTAGCGATCCTGCAACGGGTAACTGTGAGTATATGGTAGAGATTTAATTGACCCTAATAACGTTAAGCATATCTGTCCTTTTTACACCTGCTATTGAGGTTTTGACAATCTCTAGCTTTTGCTTGACCAGAAGAAGACAAAAGGAGGGGAAGACTTGGAGGTAAATGCAGTAAGAGGTTTTTCTCTTTCTTCCCTTGTCGCCTTGTCCTCTTCATTGACCTGGCACAAATCTCTGTGCCTAACTTGGTAAGTAAAAAAAACTACTAGACTGGATGATTCTCAATTTGTATGGCTGATGAGGTAGGACTGGTATGAATTATAGCAAGGTACACAGAGATTCAGGAATACTTGTTTATCATTTCACATTGTATTTGTCAATAAAACAAAATCATGAACATCTCAATTAACATTTTGTAATCATTTAGGAAAAAAACTTCGATGAAAACTTGTCAAAAAGACAACAGTCAGTTAAAAATGGACACCGGAAACTTTAAATAACAACAATGACTAGCGCCACGATTTTTGTGTAGTTACTGTAAAGTGTTACTAAAAATAAAAAAAGTCTTGAGGAGTGCGGCTAACATATGCCGACAGTGTTTACTGAAATTAATAATGATACAAACACATCAAGGAATTTAGACTGCAAGGAAAAAGGGGTTTGAATGGCTGGCATAATATCAGTTTCCCGCACGGATCTAGCCCAGCGTCGTAAAAAATTGCGTCGGCAACGGCAGATGAGAATTATTCAGGCTATTTGGCGAACCTTTGCCATTATCGGTTTGGCAAGTGGATTGTTCTGGGTGGCAGTTCAACCAGTGTGGATGCTCAAAGCTTCTAAACAAATAGTGATGAAATCAGGCAATAAATTACTGTCGGATGAGACAACTCGATCGCTGTTGGTGCTATCTTATCCCCAGTCCTTGTGGCGAATTGAACCGTCGGCGATCGCCAACTCTCTGAAAAAACAACCAACTATTGCCAATGCGATCGTGAGACGCCGCCTATTTCCTCCTGGTTTAATCATCGATATCCAAGAACGAGTACCTGTAGCAGTGACTCAAACACCAACAGTGCAAAATCAAGGCACTAGTAACAATAAAGTCACAATTGGCTTACTAGATGCAAGTGGAGTTTGGATGCCCCTAGAAAAATACACATCACTCAATCCCAACAAAAAATTACCCAATCTCAGAGTTATTGGATCGCCAAAACAATACTGCCTCTATTGGACTCAACTTCATCAAGCTATCAACCAAAGTCCAGTCAAAGTGATGGAAATTGATTGTCAAAATCCAACGAATTTAATTTTGAAAACAGAATTAGGAAATGTGCATCTTGGCGCTCCAAGCCCCCAGTTACCAGAACAAATTAAGGTACTAGCCCAGATGCGCCATCTAAAAGCAAAACTCAATTCTGGCCAAATAGAGTATATTGATTTGAAAAATCCCGAATTTCCATTAGTACAGATGAACCAAGAAAATCCCAAATTAACTCCCAAAATCCCTCGAAACATTTAGGGTGTCTCATGTATTGAGCGCTCTTAGGAAATTAAGAAGCTTTATGCTGATAAAGATATTTATTATTTTTAGTTTTCTCGCAAATCGCAGGAAAATCGGCATTAACTTCTAATTAAAATGAGAAGATCAACCATAGAATCTACATTGGGAGTTAAAGACCCCCGATTATAACCCTAACTTTTATGTGTGGGGTGCATACTAGACAATGTAATGATGGCGTATGGCGTACAAAACGCCTTCTGACTGTACATTCTTCGACTGAACCCAGCGTGGAAAGGAGAAAAATGTTTGAGTTTTTCATTAAAATCTGACTCACGAACAGAAAACACTGATGAGAGCGGTTGACGCCGCCATTGAAGTGCAGAGCCAAAAACACTCTGGCTTTGGTCTGTTAAGGACACTTCCAAAGACAGTTGACCAAAGTTTCAATCTGTAAAAATGGTACTCAAAGTTGCCCAAGGGTTGCTATTGGGCAATCAGTATGAACTACTCTGTGTAGTAATTCTTATGAGGTTACAAAACCTTTTGGGAAATCTGAGTTTATTGAGGGCATCAGTGAAGATTCTCGGAGGATAGAGTATTGCTGCAACAAAGTGTCCATTAAGACTCCCCAAATAACAAATTAATCAGGTATAGTCTGACAAGCAAATAATTCCTTACTTCCATCTCAAGGATAAGTAAGTATCATGTAAATTTTGTGTCTTAAGTTGCAATCATCCCCAATGGTGAAATCTATTAACAATATTATTAAGCCAGATAAAAGCCGCTGTGGCGTGTTCTTACAAGTTATGGCGTCCGCCGAGGAAAATGAAGAAATTAATGTCTGCTGGAAGTTATACAGAAGACTTTTAGATACATGTAAGTATTTAAATATATTCAACGTAATTATGCAGAAATTATTGTTGTTCAAACATATATGTAGTAGTCTGGCTATATTTGACTACGTAAGATGGAATTATACTTCTGTAGAATTAGCTGTGCGAGCGCCTGGGTTAAAACCTTATCCCAGAGTAAATTTTCGCACTACCAATTCTGTTAGGCTTGGCAGTAGTGAAAACAATAAAAAACACTGCCACAATATTATGGCAGTGTCAAACTATAGTTGACTCCTAGTTGAATAACACCCCAAAAAGTCGTTTATCTACCTCTGACAAATCCAATGACACTTGATAATAACCAAGGACTTACCTATAAAGATTCCCAATCTACAGGACAGCCGGGGTTCTCTCTGGCAGTTAACTCGACCAATCCCTTTAATAACTCTGGTCTGAACTTCGGACAAAATCACGATAATAAAAAGATTTCTCCAGAAAATAGCCGAATTGGTGAGATTGTTCCTGGTCGGGTTGCCAACATTAAAGTGATTGGTGTTGGTGGCGGTGGTGGCAATGCTGTTAACCGCATGATTGAGTCTGATGTCTCTGGTGTAGAGTTTTGGTCAATTAACACTGATGCCCAGGCTCTGACTTTAGCTGGCGCTCCCAGTCGATTGCAAATTGGACAGAAGCTAACGCGGGGTTTGGGAGCAGGTGGTAATCCTGCCATTGGTCAAAAGGCGGCTGAAGAATCACGAGACGAAATTGCCACGGCTTTAGAGGGTGCAGACCTAGTATTTATCACAGCTGGTATGGGGGGCGGTACTGGAACTGGTGCTGCTCCGATTGTGGCAGAAGTCGCCAAAGAAATGGGCGCTCTGACCGTTGGCGTGGTTACACGTCCATTTGTTTTTGAGGGACGCCGCCGTACCAGCCAAGCAGAACAAGGTATTGAAGGATTAAAAAGTAGAGTAGATACACTGATTATTATTCCCAATAACAAACTGCTGGAAGTGATCCCCGAACAAACCCCTGTGCAAGAAGCTTTTCGCTATGCAGATGATGTGCTACGTCAAGGGGTGCAAGGAATTTCTGATATCATTACGATCCCAGGTTTGGTAAACGTTGACTTTGCCGATGTCCGAGCTGTGATGGCAGATGCAGGATCGGCATTGATGGGAATTGGCGTTAGCTCTGGGAAATCTAGAGCCAGAGAAGCGGCGATCGCAGCTATTTCTTCGCCTTTACTAGAATGTTCCATTGAAGGCGCTAGAGGGGTTGTCTTTAATATTACTGGTGGTACTGACCTGACTTTGCATGAAGTGAATGCTGCCGCAGAAGCAATCTATGAAGTGGTTGATCCCAACGCTAACATTATTTTTGGTGCTGTAATTGATGACAGGCTCCAAGGTGAAGTAAGAATTACTGTAATTGCTACCGGGTTTACAGGTGAAGTACAAACAGCACCACAACAAAGCGTGGCTAATGTTCGGGTAGCACCTAATACTCCCAAGCGACCAGCAACACAGCAACCCACAGTTAATCCTCCAACCCCAACTCCAACTCCAATTCCAGAACCAAAAGAAAAACTGGGACTGGATATACCTGATTTTCTAAAAAACCGACGTACACCACGGAATTAAGAAATTTTGGATTTGAGATTTTAGATGAACTTACCAGTATCAGATCAGGCTGAGTGCTGTATAAAATCTGCTATTTCCAGGATTTTACCAAGAGCAGGGGTAAGCAATCCGTTGCCATCCCCAATTTTGCTAATAAGTAAGGAAACTTCTGAAGGCTATTTACAGAATTAACTTGGCCTTGAGTCTGCTGATTCCCATGTTTGGCTGTGCTTTGGTCACAAAAAAACAGGAACACTTGCTCGACTATTAGTAAATATATTTAGTTGAACTTTAGACTGTAACATTCGTGTAGCTATCTAAAAGCAACTCACTGACGGCAACCCCCATCCGTATGGATGAAAAAAACACGTTCTTTCGCCACTCCCTACTCCCCACTCCCTACTCCCTATTTTTATTCAGAGTCTGTTCAATCCATTGAATAACCTGATGACCCAAGCGAGTACCATCTAGCCGGTCAATCTCACGAATTCCAGTTGGACTGGTGACGTTAACTTCAGTCAGGTAGCCACCAATAACGTCAATACCTACAAAAATTAAGCCGTCTTGGCGTAAACGTTCGGCTATTTGGGTACAGATTTCATGCTCTCTAGGAGTAATTTCGGTTTGAGCGACTGTACCACCAGTTGCCATGTTATTGCGAAAATCAGTTCCGCTAGAGAGGCGATTAAGCGCACCAATCGGTTGGCCATTGAGGAGGATAATTCGCTTATCTCCTTCTTTTGCTTGGGGTAAATAGGTCTGCACCATTACTGGTACTTTACCTTGGAGGGTACTGAGTTCGATAATCGAGTTGAAATTGCGATCGCCAGATTGCAAAATCAAAATCCCTTCCCCAGCTTTGTTACCCAATGGTTTGAGAACCGCAGTCCCCTTTGCTTCCACAAATTGCCGGATAAACTGCTTATCAGCGCTAACAATTGTTTCTGGAATCGCTTTGGTAAATTGGAGGGCGTACATTTTTTCATTTGCCCCTCGGATACCACTAGGACTGTTAATCACCAGAGTTTTCTTTTGGTCAATGTAATCCAGGATATAAGTAGCATACAGGTAGGAATCATTGACTGGTGGATCTGTCCGCATAAATACGGCGTCCATTGTTTCCAGGGAAGTTAAAGAACGTTCGCTCAATTTATACCAAGGATTCGCGGCTACCCAGCGTCCTTCAACCAACTGCACTGGTACAAGTTCGGCTTGCTGTAGAACAGCCCAAGCTTTGCCTTCCACCACACTCAGCAGATTTGCCTGAGTCACCCAAACTTCGTGTCCCAGAATTTGCGCTGCTTCCATCAGGGCAACGCTGGTATCATGACACGGGTCAAGCTGATGGATGGGATCAATGATAAAAGCCAGTTTCACCCTGTCTACCTCAATCACCAGAAAATTAAATGGTTATTCAATCATTATCAAAAATTTGGGTCTAAAACCCCGCTCCTAAAGGAGCGGCTTTTTGATACAATTGCTCGTAAGCGGGAACGAAGATGTAGTCGTGGCACACGAACTCATACGCTGTATAAAGGCTAATGTCACCAATCCTTTCAGGGTTGCCCCAAGACCTCACTGCCCTCTAACAAATATGGCATAGGTGGGAGAAAAGAAGAACTGAATAAACTACCGTAGGGCATACGGAAAGTTACGCTTGGGGAGTAGTGCATAAGAGTGCTTGCTGTAAAAGGTGTAGTCGGACTAGACATGATCCTGTAAGACCAAAATTAAGCTTGCTTAGTGGAGGCAGCGATCAGCCCAAGAATCACCGCACTTTTAGGGCGGTGAGTGTCAACTCCTGATGTTCTCACCAATTGACATATAGCCATATTGCTCAGGATAACTTGGAAGCTAATATTTTGATAGACACCGTTTGTGCAGTGCGTTGCTTTTCTTTGAGTTGTAGCGACTGCCGTGTGGTTCAGCGGCTTGTCGCCAGAGTTTGCAATACCTTTTGAATCTAAACGCTATTGCTAGAAGCTAGTAGTTCATCCAGCTTACCTTGATTGTCTAGAGTGTGGATATCATCACAACCACCAATATGCTCATCATTGATGAAAATTTGCGGTAAAGAACGGCGTCCATTCGCTCTTTGAGCCATTTTATTTCTGGCTGCCTCATCTCCGTCAATGCTGTATTCGATAAATTCAACCCCTTTACTTTTTAGTAAGCTTTTGGCACGAATGCAAAATGGGCAAGTCCTCCAAGTGTAAATTTCTACTTTTGCAGCCATAAAGTCCTCAAAATGATTTCATACTTCTTAATTTTAGACTTTGCTACTGGCTATAGCTGCCATATAGAGTTTTGACTTGATTATCAAATGCGTCTAACTGTATTTGTTTGCAAAAATAAAGGTTAGTTAAGAGAATATTAAATCTAGACTTTTGGCTAAAATAATCTCTATAGCAAACTTATCAATATAGCGGTTCCCAATTATATGAGGTACAGAAATTTGTAGGGTAGCACAGCTGTGCTACCCTACCTTGTACCTCATAAAAATGAGAAATGCTATGAATCACTAAAAGCGTGTTTGAATACCTGGTCACTAAGCAAATTTGATTGGATTAAGAAAGAGACACCTGATGCTAACAGAGAACATATGAACTAGCCGTGTATTCTCTTAGGGGATACATCAGGTGTATCCCAATACAGCTTCTAAGAAACTGTCATTGCAGTTGGGACTTGAGCCTTTTTCTTTGCTACTTTCAGCCCACCGAGAGCAAATAGCCCAAGGGCAGCTACTGTAGCAGGTTCAGGCACTTTTACAGGTGGAGGTGGTGGGGGAGTGTAGTAAGGGGCTTGTCCTTTGAGTTTGCTACTTCCGTTACGATTGTTTCCAGAACCGACGCTCATTAACCGCACTCCAAAGTTTTGCTCAGAAAATTGAGCCAAGGTTAAAGCTTGGGAAGCGTGGGATAGGGTAAAGATGGTAGATTGAATGTCGCCTTTTCCTTGACCGATACCTTCTTGACCAATTTCTACCCCAATATCAAAGGAGCCACCACCACCGTTGAGATTGTTACTACCACTACCAATGGAGCTAATTGAACCAGCAGGGCCAAATTTATTGGCTGTTATATCTGTAGCTGCTAGGTTTTCTATTTTGAGGCCATTAAGGAGTAAGTCATCTTTAATGTTGAAGAAAATACCCCGGATATCAGCAATTGTGTTGCTGCCAGTGGATAAATAATCTACTTTAAATTGAACCTTGCCAGAGCCTTCTAAATCATCCAAGGTAAACTTTACCTGTGTATCCGCGCCGGTGAAGTTATTGATAGTGAAATTCATCGAAGCGGCGTGAGCTGAGGAAAAAGTAGAGGACGATATCACAACGGCAGTAGCAGCCAAAAAGGAAGGTATTGCTGCGCTGGAAAATAGATGTTTCATGTTAATCAATGTTTGGAAAACAAAATGGTAAGACTCAGTTGCTAATAACGGGAATTTGCTGCTTGCTATCCATGTCAAATCAGATGCACCGAGTGAAAAGCCTTTTTCCACTGTAGATATTGAATTACAAGTTGTCTAGAATACAAGCCTTATGTTCAAAAAGACTTTATTTTTGGCTTCATATAATAAAAAACCCAGTAATAATACTGGGTAAAGTGAAGATTAAAAATTAATGATATTTCAGTATTTACCCACAGTCAACGGCATATTCAATCAACTGGCCAAGGCGTTGACGTAAGGTTTCTAATCCTAACCGCTGACTCGCAGAAATGAACACCGCTAGGGGAAATTCTTCTCTAGCCAAAGCAAGTGTGTCACTATTGGCTTGATCTATCTTGTTAAAAACAACTAGCGCCGGGCCAGGAGTGACTGGCATTTGCGCGAGGATTTCCCGGACTGAACGAATATGACGCAACCAAGCGGGGTGAGACAAATCTACTAAATGCACCAGGGCATCGGCTTCTGTGACTTCCTCTAAGGTGGCGCGGAAGGCATCCATTAAGGATGGAGGCAGTTCGTGTATGAACCCTACTGTATCTGTGATCAGAATTTCTTGAGGTTCATCAGCTTCGCCATGAGGAATTACTAAGCGGCGGGTAGTAGGATCAAGGGTGGCAAATAGCTGGTCAGCTGTATAAACTTCTGCGTTAGTCAGAGCATTCAACAACGTAGATTTACCAGCGTTGGTATACCCAACCAAAGCTACTGAGGGAACTTCTCGATGCTGTCGTCGCTGTCGTAGGCGCGAACGATGTGCTTGTAACTGGTTGACTTCTTTTTGCAGTCGGGAAATACGTTGCCCAATGGCACGTCGTTCAGTTTCCAGTTTAGTTTCACCAGGACCACGAGTACCAATACCACCACCCAATCGGGACATGGTGCGACCTCTACCAGAGAGTCGCGGCTGCATATATTCTAATTGTGCTAGTTCTACTTGCAATTTACCAGCACGGGATTGAGCGCGTTGGGCGAAGATATCCAAAATTACTTCGGTGCGGTCAACTACGCGGACACCAATTTGCGCTTCTAGGTTGCGGACTTGGGAGGGTGAGAGGTCGCGGTCAAAGACGACAAGATTGACTCCTAGTGTTTGGGCTGTGAGGGCGATTTCTTGCACCTTACCTTCGCCGACTACTGTTTGGGGATGAATGCGCGATCGCTTTTGTTGTATTGTCTGCAATACATCTCCCCCAGCGGTATCAACTAAACGTGCCAATTCCACTAGGGTGTCTTGGAATTGTAGAGGGGTGATTTCCTCAGTCATTAACCCCACAATTAACACGCGATCGTGGTCAGCATCTACTTCCTGGGCGATAAATTCCCGCTGGAATTCGGCTTCCAGATTTTCTACCAAGTCGAGAAAATCCTGTTGTGCCAGATCGTCCAAGCCTAGAGGTGCTGATATATTCCAACTGGGAGATTGGACTTGCTTTTCATCTACCTTCAAGCCAGCAGGAGTAGTAATCAAGGCGCGGGAGTCCTGAGGCGTCAGATGAGCCAAATAAGCTTCTTTGACGTACCCAGTAGCGCCGCCTCCCCGCCGTGTAAATCCTATTCCAGTTATATTTAGCACAACTAAAGCATCCAAACGTTGTAGTGCCATAGCCGTGAGTGCCGCTTCATTTGGCGGTTCTGGCTTTAAATGAGTGGCGATACAACGAATACCACTGAGTCGTTCCGCACCGTAACGAGGCAATTCCAAAGGTGGAATTTGCGTTTGACGCGGTGTGCCTACCCCCACACGAATCACTTGTCCGCGACGGTTGAGATAGGCACACACAGGCTGATTGAGTTCTGTGCTAATTGCTGCCAGACGCTGGGAAAACTCAGGCGTGGTGATGCGATCGCCTGGTATGCGCTGGTGATAAAGCCGCTGTAGTTGCTTCAGCTGGCTGGTCTTTAGACCTTGGAGATTTCCAAAAATAGTCTCTATAGGCGTTTATGACCACTTAAGTGGCCCCCCGAATCCTTCTTATGTCTATTTTACAACAGGGTTTAGGCTGCAAGCTCTCTCCTCTGAGGGATGCGATCTGAATTAGTGTCTGTAGAGTCTTACTATTTTGGATTTTAAATTTTGGATTTTGGATTGCCAAAGATTTAGTGGTAATCGTTTGTGGCAATTCATCTGTGGCAATCATTTCTAAAATTGGTATTAAATTTGCAACTTTTATTTACCTGTTTTGAGGGCGGTTTTGGAAGTCAGCACTCTTGAGTAGTAATTGCGTCGTTTAACCTACCCGTATTCCCACAATCAGCTTAGGATGGACTAAAAGAATTTTTTGAGGAAAATGGTACAAAAAATCACAGCTGTGTTTAATGGCAAAGTGTTCTATCCGTCTGAACCGATCGCACTGCCAATTAATACCCGTGTGCGAATCAGTGTTGAAATTTTACCGCCTGGTGAACATGAAACAGTATCATTTTTGCAAACGGCGCGATCGCTCAACCTCGATGGGTCGCCTGACTGGTCTGCCAATATAGATAAATATTTGTACCCTAAATAAACTTTTCATGCATTCTGAAGTCTTTCTTGATACATCATTTGCCATTGCCTTATCTGCACCAAGCGATCGCTTGCATCACCGAGCTTTACATCTGGCTAAAATGTTACAAGCGGCAGAAACTCGTTTAGTGACAACACAAGCAGTGATGTTGGAAATTGGCAATGCCTTATCCCAACAACCTTATCGTCAGGCGGCGATCGTATTATTGAATTCTTTGGTAGCAGACTTCAAAGTAGAAATTGTCCCACTTTCCCAGGAACTCTACGAACGTGCTTTTCAGCTTTATTGCGATCGAACTGAGAAAGAATGGGGATTTGTCGATTGCGTATCTTTTATTGTGATGGAATATAGCGGAATCACTGAAGCCTTAACTGCTGACGAGCATTTTCAACAAGCAGGGTTTCGAGCATTATTGCGAGAAAATTTGCCGTGATTGGGGATTGGGGATTGGGGATTGGGGATTGGGGACTGGGTATTGAAAGTTTACCCATTACCCATTCCCTATTCCCCACTCCCTAATATTTCCCAGTCCCTAGTCCCTAGTCCCCAGTACCCAGTACCCAGTCCTTATTATTTCGTTACAATCGGCTTGTGCGTTAGGCATTCAAGAGTTATCAGCCATGAATTTGATTTTCGATCCACCGATTCCTGTGAAAATTCAAAAGATGAAGGAACGGGTGCGGTGGATGCATCCGAGTTTTGTGCAACGGGGAATTGACCAAACTAGCTTGGTTATTGACGATCGCAAAAATGATAGTCCAGAATTTTCCTTTATGGTTATCGGTGATTCTGGTACTAAATCCCATTCTCCACACCACCCCCAACGAAAAGTTGCCGAACTGATGCTTCCTCACCGCGAGGATTGCAGTTTTGTGTTGCACACGGGAGATGTAATCTATGTGGTGGGTTCTCAGGAGTATTACTCAACAAACTTTATTGAGCCTTACCGAGAGTTTCTTGTAGGTGGTAATAATCCAAGAAACATTTCCTATGACCATATGGTGTTTAATTTGCCGTTCCTGCCAGTGCTTGGTAATCATGATTACTACGATGTACCGTTGATGTACCGTTTATTTACTGGCACAACATCGTCATTACGTCGGCTGTTGGGCTACAAAGATACTGAGATTGGCTGGCACGGTTCGTATCAAGGTAATGCCTACGCACGGGCGTTTATGGATTATACGGCGGCGATATCTTCCCAAGAGTTAGAACGTCATTTAGATCGGCACTATACTGCTAAAACTGACACAGGACGCTGTTTGCGTTATGAACCTGGACAGTTCACGCGCTTACCTAATCGGTATTACACTTTTCGTTACGGCGGGATTGACTTTTTCGCACTGGATTCTAATACCTTTAATACACCATCACCTTTACCTGCAACTCAGGAGGGGGAAATTTATCGTCGGGAATTGCAAAAGCGTCGCCATGAAATAGACCGAGAAGAATTGCAAATTTTGAAAATATGCGATGGACTCAACCCAGATAAACCGGCTGAAGCGGAAAAACTTGATGAACTCAGTGCCAAATTAGACCAAATTAATGAAATCAAAATCGATATTGAAAAACAGTTAGCATCTCAGAAAATGCCTGCGATCGATTTTGAACAACTTGAATGGTTACGAAATAGACTCATCGAATCTTGGAATACTTCCGAAGTACGGGGACGTGTAATCTTTTTCCACCATCCACCCTATGTTACAGAGGCTACTAAATGGCATCAAGCACAAACTTTGGCGGTTCGCCACCGCTTGCGCTGGGTGTTTGAACAAGTAGCTGAAACTCTTGGTTCTTTAATTAAAGAGCGTCCCATAGTGGATTTGATTTTAAACGGTCACGCTCACTGTTTGGAATATCTCCGCACAAGTGATACCGGATTTGCTGATTCTCACATTAACTGTATTATTTCTGGTGGTAGTGGTCATCGTCCCCGCTATCAACGACGAGAGGGGACTGAATTGATGGAGACTTTTACGGAAATTACAGGTAAATCCTCTCGTAAAGTTGCTGATTCAATGCTTTTTGTGGGTCGCCATAACGACAATTTGCAGAAACGACTGCCTTATTCATGCGTGCGGATTGATGTTTTAGACGGTCGTCCACCGAAGTTTATTGTGAGACCACTGGTTACTGAACGTTTTGAGGAAGAATGGTATAACACTGAACTTGAACCATTTGTGATTTAAATAGCCAAGGGTACTTGTTGCTACCATAACGACTGCGGCGCAGTAATCACTGCCACTGGGTAATGTGCTTTACTCAGAATTGCGTCTACTCTGTGACCGAAGAAAACGCGACCCGTAATCATTCGGATATTACTTCCTAAAATAATTAAGTCAACTTCTTTGGTTTGGGCAAAGTTGAGGATTTCCCTTTCTGGGCTAGTTCCTTGAAGAACATAGGTTTTAACATCAGCACCGAGATTGCGGCCAATTGCTGCTTGCTGTTCGAGCAAATCGTGAGCAATTTCCTTGACTGGAGCTAGCGATCGCTGTTCGTAAAGAATATACTCAACCTGTGGCAAATTAATCACGTTAACGATCATAACTAATGCTCCTGTTTGAGCAGCGATCGTACTTGCCACCTTCAAATCCATCAGCACCTTAGCAATCACTGGTACTGCTGAAATGCTCATTGCTGTGGCGATAAACAGGCTGAATACCAATCGCTTTTCTGGGTCGGCTAAAAAACTATCTGGTAATAGCCAGCCAAGTCCAAATCCTGTGATAAACGGGACAATAATTCCGCCCAGTGAAATGAGTAGAGCCGTTTTACCCTTACGAAGAATCAGTTTTAGATCCGTCTCCAACCCAGTTACAATCAGCAAAAATAACACGCCTAACCAAGAAATCACTGAAAGTAAATTAGATTGTTCTTGACTTTTGGGAAAGATATGTGCCTGTAAATCTGGAAGCAGCAAACCAAATAGAGAAGGACCAAGCAGCACACCCGCCAGTAATTCCCCAACAACAGCAGGGCTGATTCATTCCCCAAAGAGCTTTAAAAATCAAGGGTTCCAGCGATTAAAAATTAGTTATTTTGTTACTGGCGTGCCGATGAAACCAACTATTTTACTGATATTTCAGTGCTTAAATGTTCATCTCTTCGTCACGCTTACTTACAATTTTCTTGCTAACCATCTTGACAAATCCTGTTTGAAATGGAATGAAACAGCCCTGCCAACAACAGGGGGTAGGTTGATCCGACGCATGAATTCACCTAATCCCCGCGCTACGAGAAGCAATAGTGACAGTTGCACCAGCACCAACAGCAGCTCATGATGACCGAGAGGTTTAATTAAACCGTCACCTGCTACTTTCTGTGCAGCGAGTACAGGCACTAACATTAGGGACAGGTTTTGCATAGAACTGTCCACAGGTTGGATTACAAATTTTTCAAGAGGCTGTTCAAGTAAATCCTGAAAATGTTTACTTGCACATCGGTCTAGGAGATTAAACTGTGGTTGTCATTATTAACCGCAAGATTATCATGCGCGATCGCCCCAAGCTGTCAGTTCAGGAACAAAGCTGATCAAGTTATTTTCGAGCGCGAACAAAGAACTTTGTAGTGTCTATCCAAATACCTCGATCGGTTGCTAGTTTCTCAATTTCTGCTTTGTACTCAACTTGCAACTGATTTAATTGTTCTGGTGATAATTTTGACAACAGTGGATTATCTTTAAAATTTATCTTAATTACTGTCTCAGATAATCTGCTATCCCTAAGCTGGCTATAACGTCCTGATGGCTCAATCTTAATTTCGATATCTCTAAAACCTGCCTGATTAAGCAAATTTTGACATTTTTCTGGAGTTCCAAGTGGTTCAAGGATGTGTGGTAGCGATACGCCCAAAACTCTAGCGCAAATCCTCTGCTGAAGAGATGCCATCAAAGCAGTTTCGGGAGGACAGGTAAATGCCACATACCCTCCTGTTTTCAAGTAGCCGTACCACTTTTGCAAAGTAGCAAGGATATCAGGAAAAAGTACAATTGCCTCACAGCAAAAGACAACATCAAAACTACTCTCACTAAAGTTGAAATGTTCTGCATCCGCCTCAATCAACTCGATATTTTGTAATTTTGCTGCTGCAATTTTAAGTCTTGCTTGATGCAACATTCCAGGGGTCATGTCAATCCCAATCACATAGCCCTCTGAAGCAACTTTTTCAGCTGCGGCGATCGCAACTAAACCTGTTCCAGTCGCTACATCAAGGATTTTCTGTCCCGAATGTAGTGGAACAAATTCAAGTAAAATTTTGGCTTCTAGAGGATGACGAGTACCTTCTTCATGGTCATAAGTCGTTCTACTACCATAGAATTCTTTTAGTTGCTGCTTATAATTATCTAGATCAGTCATAACCAAATGTTAAATTTTCTCAACTTTATAGTAACTTTTGTTGTGATATTGAGTTGCTCACTGTTGAACCCAACTCTGACAGCACAAGCCATAACTTCATCCAGCACTGTTTACGAACAACGGATAATCCATAGTCCAGATGGCATCGGCAAATATTACATGGGGCGCGAAATTGCCAAAGTTATGGGATACACTGGCGCTGGCTGGTTAGAACGTCCCAGCCGAGAGGGAGAGGAACAGCCAAGTAAGATAGTCAGCCTTCTCAACTTGAAACCTAATGATGTGGTGGCGGATATTGGCGCTGGTACAGGATACTTAAGCTTTCGCATCGCACCATTATTAACAGCAGGTAAGGTGTTAGCTGTAGATGTTCAACCAGAAATGTTGGAAATCATTGATTTATTCAAAAAAGAGAAAAATATCACCAATATTGAACCTGTTTTAGCAACTCTTTCTGACCCCAATCTACCATCTGAAAGTATAGATTTGGCGTTGATGGTAGATGCTTATCATGAATTGGAGTATCCCCAAGAAGTGATGCAAAAAATTGTCAAAGCACTGAAACCTGGTGGTAAGGTGGTGCTAGTTGAGTATCGGGGTGAGAATCCTTTTATTATGATCAAAGGTTTGCATAAAATGACTCAAAAGCAAGTCCGTAAAGAAATGCAAGCTGTTGGTTTAGTTTGGCGTGAAACTAAAAATTTGTTACCTCAACAGCATTTGATGGTGTTTGAGAAACCTGATTCTCGCAATTTTTTGACAAGATGAAGTTTGGGCAGCATATAGTAGTCCCAAATCATTTGTAAAAATAATTTAACCGCAGAGGCGCAGAGGACGCAGAGAGAGGAATCGGAGATTTTCAGGACTCATTTAGGATTGCTATATCACAAGAAGATATGCACCAAGTCATAATAAAATAATATCCCTTGCCAGAGCCGATAATCATGGTAAACTTAGCGATCAAGCAGCGAATTCCTTTTTTAGAAAATGGCGATCGCCTCACTCGCTACGAATTTGAGCGACGCTATCAAGCAATGTCCCGTCATCAAAAGGCAGAATTAATTGAAGGAGTTGTTTACTTGGCATCCCCATTACGTTTTGAAAGTCATGCTGAACCACATAGTCATACAATCACTTGGTTGGGAGTTTATGAAGCATCAACCCCTGGTGTGAGATTGGGAATTGAGCCAACAGTCCGCTTAGATTCAGATAATGAACCGCAGCCAGATGGGGTGCTATTAATCACACCTACAGCTAAAGGACAATCTCGTTTCAGCGATGATGATTATATAGAAGGTGCGCCAGAACTTGTAGTAGAAATAGCAGCTAGCAGCGCTGCTATTGATTTACATGACAAGAAAAAAGTTTATTGTCGCAATGGGGTAAAAGAATATATTATTTGGCAAATCTTTGAAAACAAATTAGATTGGTTTAGTCTACAACAAGGAGAATATGTATCTTTAGAATTGGATGCAGATGGAATTATTAAAAGTCAAGTATTTCCTGGTTTGTGGTTATCAAGATTCAATTTACTTGCTGGGAATATGCAGCAAGTATTGGCTGTGTTGCAGTCCGGCTTAAATTCGCCAGAACATCAAATATTCGTGCAGGAGTTGTCTAGTCAGAATTCATGAGTCAGAATAGTTAAATAATCAGGAAAATATTTGATGAATATTTTCCCATCAGTCTATTTTTTGGGGAATGAAACTGGCGCTTTTGGTTGCACTATTCCAAACTATCCAGTTAAGAGAATTATCTAAATCATCGGGGCTATTTGAAACTTTAAAATATAGCTTTTCTTCACGTTTTCTTTCAATGGCAAAGTCGGCATTTTGAGCATAAACGACTATAAAACCTTTGTCTCGCAAACAATACATTGCCCAAGCTTTCAATGATTGCTTGTATGGTTCGTGTGGAATTGGCGGTTTGGTGATTGTCTCTTCAATTACTTTAAATATTTCCGTGAGTTTCGCGGTCATAGTAGATACTTTTGTTATTACCCCTAAGTTAACTAGCTTCTGGATCGCAACGAATTTCAATCATAAAGCCATCTGGATCGTAGAAATACACACCTCTACCAGTAGGACGAGTGACTGGGCCATGAGCGATCGCTATTTTATTTTCTCTGATTACTGCCACGGCGCGATCGAATAACTGCGGCTCGATATCAAAAGCCAAATGGTATGCTCTAGTGAAAGTCTTTTCTGGATTCGGATCTGGTGGTGATAATTCTGGTTCCCCAAATAAATCTAGGATTGTACCATCTGGGGTGACGAAATTGGCTACTTTTCCAGATGCGACAAGTTCCACCAAGGTTGCGGGTACTTCGTCGCCTGTAAGTTCATGCAAACCCAGGATAGTCCCATAAAAATGTCGGGAAGCTTGCATATCTTTGACGTTGAGTGCAATGTGATGCACTTTACGCAAATTCCCTGGAGCAAGGACACTATTCACAGATTCGGTGCTAGATAGCATAGTAAACAAAATTTCTCTACAAAGATAGAAGTTAAACTTTTTTCTTAAAGTTTACTATTTTAATAAAAATCTATCATGCCTTTTGATTATTCTTTAGACTTTCAAAATATCAATTTTCGACAACACCCTGAACTCTATCGCGTTGGTAAGGGTGAGCAAGGTGTACTTTTGGTAGAACCATACAAATCGGAAATTCTTCCTTACTGGAGGTTCAAAACTCCTGAAATTGCTACAGAGTCGAGCGAAAAAATCTACGAAATGTTTCTGGCTTATCTAGAACAAGATGATTTTGTCGGAGCAGATATGGCGCGAAAGTTTATCCAAATGGGTTATACTCGCTCCCGTCGTTATGCGAATCATAAAAGCGGCAGAAAATATAAAAAAGATTCGCCAAAAGAGATTTTACCTTATGAAGTAGATCCCATAAAAGCTGAATCAGCGGCTATATTTAAAATCAAATGGATGCAAGCAAAAACAAATGAAAAGTATCTCCAGCTTTTGGCTAGACATAAACAGAGGTATGAAGTAGATTAGCTGTTGCGGAAGCTGAATATAGCAGTTAACAATTACATGAAGTACAAAAATTTGTAGTGTAGCACAGCTGTGCTACCCTACCTTGTACATTAGGAAAGCGAGAAATGCTATAAAAGCGATCGCTTTACACTTTAAACTTCTCAGTAATCCGCTTCATGGCTTCCTCCACATTTTCCCGACTATTAAACGCCGAAATCCTAAAGTAACCTTCACCCGCAGCACCAAACCCAGAACCAGGTGTTCCCACAACGTTGACGGTTTGCAGCAATTTATCAAAAAATTCCCAACTGGATAAATTATTAGGCGTTTTCACCCAAACGTAAGGTGCATTCACCCCACCATAAACTGATAATCCGGCGGCTGTAAGTTTCTCGCGGATAATTTTGGCGTTTTCTAAATAGAAACTAACCAATCCTTTGATTTGTGCTTGTCCTTCTTCAGAATAAACTGCCTCGGCTCCCCGTTGAACGATGTAGGAAACGCCATTAAATTTAGTAGACTGACGACGATTCCACAGTTTCCACAGTTCCACGTCGGAACCATCGGCGGCTTTTGCTGTGAGTGTCTTGGGCACCACAGTTAACGCACAGCGGGTTCCTGTAAAACCTGCATTCTTCGAGAAAGACCGAAATTCGATCGCAACTTCTCTTGCACCTTCAATTTCATAAATTGAATGGGGAATCGATGCATCGGTAATGTAAGCTTCGTAGGCTGCATCAAAGAAAATAATCGAGTTATTAGCCTTAGCATAGTCCACCCATGCCTTTAAATATTCCTTGGTAGCAGTTGCGCCAGTGGGGTTATTGGGAAAGCAGAGATAAATTAAATCGACTTTCTTGGAGGGAATCTCGGCGGTGAAGTTGTTATCAGCCGAAATCGGTAGATAAACTAAGCCTTCAAACTCGCCTTTATCGTTAGCATCTCCTGTATTTCCCGCCATGACATTTGTATCTACATATACGGGATATACAGGGTCAGTAACGGCTATAGTGTTGTCATGACCAAAGATTTCCAGAATATTGCCCGTGTCACATTTGGAACCATCGGAGATAAAAATTTCTGAGGCATCGATTTCGGCTCCCCGTGCTTGGAAATCTTGAGTAGCAATTTTCTCCCGCAACCAAGCGTAGCCTTGCTCTGGGCCGTAGCCTTTGAAGGTATTGCGATCGCCCATTTCTTCGACAGCTTTAATCATCGCTGTCCGGCAAGCTTCCGGCAGAGGTTCAGTAACATCGCCAATGCCCAGTCTGATGATTTTAGCATTACTGTTCGCTTCTGCAAAGGCATTCACCCGCCGAGCAATTTCTGGAAACAGGTAACCCGCTTTCAGCTTCAGGTAGTTGTCGTTAATACTTGCCATAGTCAATTATGAAAAAACGCCCTAAAACAGCTTACTGCTATTCTGGGGTGGGGAGTGGGGAGTGGGGATATGGGGAGAATAACTCTTAACTCCTAACTCCTAACTCCTAACTCCTAACTCCCAATGCCCAATTTAGACATTTACTGGCTGTTTATTAGTTTCTGATGTGTAAATTCCTAACTCCGTAACTGATTCTTGACCTGTAATTAATCTGGCTCCACGATTACGGGTGAAATAGTTCCATGCCCATTGAATTATGACTACTAATTTGTTGTCAAATTCTATTAAGAAATAAATGTGAATTAATAACCAAAACACCCATGCAAAGAATCCTTTCAGCTTGATAAAACCCAAATCTACCACAGCCGAATTTTGCCCAATCATCGCTAAACTACCCTGATCGATATAAGCAAAGGCTGGCAAAGTTTTACCTGCTAGTCGCTGTTGAATTAGTTCTCCAACATATTCTCCTTGTTGCTTGGCTACAGGTGCAACACCGGGTAGCGGTTTACCATTTTGATGGGAAAAATTCGCCAAGTCGCCAATTACAAAAATATTCGGATATCCTTTAATACTCAAGTCAGATTCAACCATAACGCGTCCAGCGCGATCGCATTCGGCACCTGTGCGTTCTGCTAGCACTTTTCCCATAGCCGAAGCTTTCACACCTGCTGCCCATAATACTGTCTTTGAGGCAATTTCTTTTACTTCATCCCCTTGTTTGAGGGTAACAATATCATTTTCAATATTGGTTACTAATGTTTTTGTTTGGACAACCACCCCCAACCGCGTTAGAGATGCTTCGGCTTCTTGTGATAACTCTGGTGCAAAAGGTGGCAGAATGCGATCGAGTCCTTCTAAGAGCAAAATCTGGGCTTCTGAGGTGTCGATGTTGCGAAAATCTTCTTTAAGGGTTTGGTTTGCGAGTTCTGCGATCGCTCCCGCTAATTCTACGCCAGTAGGACCACCACCAACAATCACAAAAGTTAACCAGGCACGGCGTTTTTCTGGATCGGTTTCTTTTTCTGCTGCTTCAAATGCTGTAAAAATCCGGCGACGCATTTCTATGGCATCTTCTACGGTTTTCAAACCAGGGGCGAATTCTTCCCAGTTGTCTTTGCCAAAATAGGAATGCTTGGCACCTGTGGCAACGATCAATGTATCGTAAGCTATTGCTTCGTCGCCCACAATTACTTTTTGTGCTTCTGCATCGATATTATTCACCTCTCCCAACAACACTTTTGTATTCTTGCTTTTACTGAGTACAGAACGCAAAGGTGACGAAATATCAGCCGGAGATAAAGCACCTGTAGCGACTTGGTACAGCAGGGGTTGAAATAGATGAAAGTTGCGTTTATCGATCAGAGTAACGTTTACTGCTGCCTTGGCGAGTGTTTTTGCGGTATAAAGTCCACCAAAACCACCGCCAACAATAACAACTTGATGGATTGGGTTATTGTCAAGTGAGTTTACCATAAGAAATATTTCTCTGGATAACGAGTGCTGTAACTATTCTTAACAAATTTGTTTCAAATTTGTCATCATAAATTTTGTATTGTTTTTTACATTTAAAATGGTGGGGAGTAGGGAATGGGGAGTGGGGAGTGGGGAATGGGGAATGGGAAGGAAATATTTTGTTAATAAAGTAACTTTCATCTTATAAAAATACTGAAAATATTTATTGTGTAGATTTATCGGTGATTGATCAGATATTTATGCAAGTTTTAAAGTTAAGGGACTACGGACTAGGGACTAGAGAAAAGTTTTCTGAATACCCAGTCCCCAGTCCCCAGTCCCCAGTCCCCAGTCCCCAGTCCCCAATCCTCAATCCCCAATCCCCAATCCCCAATCCCCAGTTTTTAGCTACTCAATTTGAGGTACAATCAGAAGCCTGCCAATTAATGATGCTTGCTGACAGGAGATGCTTCTATGGCCCGGATGTATTATGACGAAGATGCCAATTTAGACCTTTTGGCTGGAAAAACTATTGCTATCATCGGCTATGGTTCCCAAGGTCATGCCCACGCTCTCAATTTAAAAGATAGTGGTTTGAATGTGATTGTGGGACTATATCCGGGTAGTAAGTCAGTGGCAAAAGCTGAAGCAGCTGGGTTAACTGTGAAAAATGTCGCCGATGCTGCCAATGCTGCTGACTTCATCATGATTTTGTTACCTGATGAAGTTCAAAAAACGATTTACAAAAACGAGATTGAACCGAATTTAGAAGAAGGGAATGTGTTAGCCTTTGCCCACGGTTTCAATATTCACTTTGGACAAGTTGTACCACCGGCGAATGTAGATGTAGTAATGGTGGCACCAAAAGGGCCGGGGCATTTAGTACGGCGCACTTATGAAAGTGGGGAAGGTGTACCAGCGCTGTTTGCAGTGTATCAAGATGCTAGTGGTCAGGCACGCGATCGCGCCATGTCTTATGCTAAAGGTATCGGTGGTACTCGCGCCGGTGTTCTCGAAACTACTTTCCGCGAAGAAACTGAAACCGATTTATTTGGCGAACAAGCGGTATTATGCGGTGGTTTGAGTGCTTTAATCAAAGCCGGATTTGAAACTTTAGTAGAAGCTGGTTATCAACCAGAATTGGCTTATTTTGAATGTCTGCATGAAGTCAAGCTAATTGTTGACTTAGTTGTGGAAGGTGGTTTAGCTAAAATGCGCGACAGCATTTCTAACACAGCTGAATATGGCGATTATACTCGTGGCCCGCGGATTGTCACCGAAGAAACCAAAGCTGAAATGCAGAAGATTCTCAGCGAAATTCAATCTGGGCAATTTGCACGGGAATTTGTTCTAGAAAACCAATCTGGTAAACCAGGATTTACCGCCATGCGTCGCAAAGAATCTGAACACAAAATTGAGGAAGTTGGTAAAGATTTACGCGCTATGTTTAGCTGGTTGAAAAAAGCTTAAGCACTGAAGTTGTACCTTCACTAGTCTAAACACACAATGGCTTAGACTTCTTTTAAAAGTCGGGAAAAGGTTAAGGGGGAAAGGTGAAAAGGATAACATTTTCCCTTACCCTTTACCAAAAACTTATAATTCCAAGATGCTATCAAGACCCCTTTTTAGTCCTACAAAGGAACTCACTTTGCGAATTGCTAACAAAGTTCCTTTGACATATGGTTCGGCACTACTTCCAGCTTCATGCCGAATTATCAGCTTTTCGTCCGCAAGACCAAATATGGCTTCCACTGACAGAGTGTAACCAGGCAAACGTAACGAGTGAACTTGCGTCCCGTTGAGTGTAGCACCCCTACTTTCTTTTGGTCCATGAATTTTATCTAGGGAATGGTATGGAATTGGCTGTTTAACCTGTCCTAGCCGCGAAGCCAATTCCCTTGCTGTTCCACTCGGAACATCCACTTTCTTTTCGCTAGCATAATCCAAAATCTCCCAGTAAGACGTGTACTTAGCTGCTATCTCAGCAAAGCGTTGCAGAAGTACCGCCGTGATGGCAAAATTGCCAGATGCTAAAACTCCTACCTGATGCTTCATGGCTTGTTCATGTATTTGCACGAAGTCTTCATCTGTAAGTCCTGAAGTACCAATGACTACATGCACTCCGTTCTGGATGGCTTCTAGAACGTTACTTTTCACTACATCCGGTTTGGTGTAATCAACTAAAACATTACACTGATTTCTCAAAGCTTCTTTGACGGAACTGCTGATGGTCAAATCTAATGAGGTATCCGTCAGCACTTCACTTAATTTCTTATCTGCATGGGTTCTTGAAACGGCTCCCACGAGATTCAGGTCTTCGAGAGCGTCAATCGCTTTTACCAAGGATTGTCCCACCCATCCCGTTGCACCAGCTAAACAAAAATTTATCGCCATGAAGAACGCTCCTTGCTATTTCAACCAAGATAACAACAATGGGATGATGAACTTTCTTAAGATTGTGTACCGCTACACTAGGATAGAGATGATGTTCAACATGATAGTTATTGCCATTTGTAATGTAACTAATGATTGGATGAGTTTCAACTGAACGAGTATTTAAGAAAACATCTGTTGTCGTCTTATTGCAATATATATGTTCCGGTAACTCTATCAGAAAATGAAAAAATTCGCCAAAAACTAACCACGGTATAAACCAGATTTTGAGAGGTATTAAGGACACGTTAAACACGGTAATAGAAAAGAGTGTTAGAAAAATTGTGACTAGCACAAAATATTCAATTAAAACATCTTTTTTAGCCTTGTTAGTAGAAAAAACTTCTGGGTATTTACCTTTGATTAAGTTAAATAATGTCGGGAAAAAAGTAGGTATTCTTGCAAAGTTCCAAGCTCTCACGAAGAATTTATTGAAGCTTTCTAGTGAAGACTCATCATAGTCAAATATCTCAGCATTCTTTTCTGTGCCTAAATATTTATGATGGTGTAGATGCTGAACTCTGTAATGAGTATATGAAACAAGCATTGGAACACCAAACAAAAAACCGAAAAAGCAGTTTAATATCTTTGAGTTGAAAAAATTGTGATGAAGACACTCATGTTGCAATTCTAAGCCATGAGCAAACGTAATTCCCAAGAGTAATTGGAGTATCAGAATTAATTTCCAATCCTGAATAAAAATAATTCCAACACTCAGAAAAACTACCAAAGCAAAATAAGTTAATAGCTTTGCAAAAGAGTGTACATGGTCAACTTTAGATATGCTTTTTAAGTCAATACCAAAGTTTTCAAACTTGTGAAAAATCTCAGCAGTACCGCTGATTTTTTCCATTTATAGCACCTATCTAAACTATTAAAACTTTTTCAACCCACTACTACTGGATGAAAAATCCAGATTTTTCATTAGCTGAGAAAATATTATACACAAAATGGGAGCATCCCAAAAAACTTAAGTTATAGCTATTGGCAGCCTTCCCTGTCTTCCCATCTACGATTATCATTTTTATTGAGAATATTTTGGGTATTTTAATTGATTGACAAAAAGCACTTTATCTTCAGTGGAAACACATCTAAATATTGACGAGCTTGAATAAGAGTAGAATTCACCAAGACCAAAATCAGATAAGGCTTTCAGGAAACTCAATTTTCAGGGTTACAGAAATGATAATCTTGAAGAGTAAGGTATTTTTAGTTTTCATTAAACTAATTGATTGAATAATGTTTCTTTACATCCATAGAAAATGCGATCGCATAGAAAATGTTGGTTTTCCTGCGTCTAGTCAGTGCCTTCTGAATTTAGGATTTTTAGTTAGGTAAATTGTACTAAGTAGAGCAGCGTCAATAATTAAAGTTTTGTAGTGTTCGCGTAGCGTCTCGTAGAGAGGACTAAAGTCCTCATTTCATGGCTGGAGCCGCTCACTACAAAATAATCTCAAGATTTTTTACATTACTTAATTTACTTTGGTTTATTCTCGCCTACTTACTTAATTTGACTTTCGTAATTTCATGTCTTTTTCCACACTGCAATTAAAAGGTAAAGAAAGTTCTCATTAATCCAATCCAGATTGTACCATTCGCTGTGTTATTTTAAGATTTGTAATCAATAAAAATCCCGGAGTCACAAAAATTCTCTCACTAAGTAGGTAGCGATAAAATAATTCTAAATGTTCAGTAGACCAAAAACTTTTCCGTTAGGGTATCCTTCCCTAAGGGACGCCAAGGGCGAACGGGAAGCAAGCTAGCAAGAGCGTCTCGTAGAGAAGGTATAGCTCTGTGATGGATATCTGCAAATCTGATTCTTTCTAAAAAAGCGTATTATTTTGATATAATACATTTTTTATAAACCTCCTTGATAAATTTATTTTTTATAAGTAAAGATAATAAATATACCTACTTAAAATAACTGAATCGTATTTGGAGATAACCTTGTTTTTCAACCGATATTTCTTAGAAATTATCCTCCGCACCGGAGAACATTTAGTATTAGTTGTAATTGCAATGGTGGTGGCGGTTTCCATTGGCATTCCTCTAGGCATTTTCATCACTCGCCAACCGAAACTCGCCCAACCTATTATCGGTATCACTAACGCTATTCAAACTACTCCCAGTTTAGCTATTTTTGGCTTTCTAATTTCGGTGCCATTCATTGGAGGAATTGGCAAAATTCCGGCTATTGTCACCTTGATTCTTTATGCTTTGCTCCCAATAATTCGCAACACTTATATCGGCATTAATAGTGTTGAGCCGGCAATTCGAGAGTCGGGAAGAGGGATGGGAATGACAGACAGCCAATTACTATTTCAAGTAGAAATTCCTCTAGCTTTAGGCGTGATTTTGGCAGGAGTTAGGGTAGCAACAGTTATTTCTGTGGGAATTGCTACCATTGCCGCAGCAATTGGCGGCGGTGGTTTGGGGGTGTTTATTTTTAGGGGGATTTCCACCCTGAATAATCAGCTAATTTTAGCTGGAGCGATACCTGCCGCTTTGATTGCGTTAGGTGCAGATTTTAGCTTGGGATGGTTAGAAAAAAATCTGACACAGCAAAGAGAAAAAAATATAACAATTAATCGTAGAACTGTTGTTTATTTGAGTATATTAACGTTATTAATCGCGGCATTAATTGGCTTTACTTATTGGCTAACACCACCAACAATTATTATTGGCTCTAAAAATTTCACGGAACAATTTATTTTAGGAGAATTACTGGCTCAACAAATTGAATCTCATACTAAATTAAGGGTTGATAAGCGCTTAAATTTAGGCGGAACTTTTATCTGTCATGAAGCTGTCAAAGCAGGGCAAATTGCTGGATATGTAGAATATACTGGAACGAGTTTTACATCTATTTTAAAACAGAAACCTATTAGTAACTCTCAACTTGTATATGAAAAAATTAAACAAGACTACAGCCAAAAATATCAATTAGAAGTCATGCCATCTTTGGGATTTAACAACACCTTTGCGATGATTATCCGGGGTGAAGATGCTAAACGGTGGCAGATTAAAACCCTTTCTGAAGCTGCTAAATATACACCTAAAATGCAAGCAGGATTTGGTTATGAATTTCTGGAACGGCAAGATGGTTATCCAGGGTTAGCTAAAACTTATGGCTTTAAATTTACCAAACCTCCCCTGCAAATGGAATTAGGGTTGATGTATCAAGCCTTAAAAGAAAAGAAAGTAGATTTGATAGCAGCTAATTCTACAGATGGCTTAATTCCTGTTTTAAATTTAGTCATTTTAGAAGATGACAAAAAATACTTCCCACCTTATGAAGCTGTCCCAGTATTCAATCAAGCAATTCTGGAAAAATATCCAGAGTTACGAGAAGCTATTAATCAATTAGTTGGGTTAATTTCCACTGAAGAAATGCAACAAATGAATTATCAAGTTGATAATCAATCTCGTCCGGTTGAAGAAGTTGTGCATGAGTGGCTGAAGTCTAAGAAACTGATCAATTAAATGGGAACATAAGTCATGTCCGGTTCAAGATTGTAAATCTTCATTATCAAACAAATGGAGCAGTAAAAAATGATGTATACTTGAATTTAATATGATTTCAATGAGCTTTAAAGCCTAAAACCTTTGATCAGCATATTGTTTAGAAAATAGCTGTGACCAAAGATGCTTGAGCTTATTGAGAATAAAATCAGTAACTCCTGAATAGGTCAATTGTTGACTTTATTCTCAAGTAATGCTGAAGATTTTCTTTCAGCCTTGGCTTCAATAATCCTTTATTTATAAGGTTTGTAGCCACAAAAATTCGTCGAATTCATGTTAATTTATGCTTGCACAAAAAATCTGATTCCATAAAAAGATTGAATCGGATCAAATAACTACGACAATGACGCAGGGATGAAAAAATTTTTTGATTTTTGTTTTGAGGTTTAATTTTATTTAAAAATCACTATTAGTTGCACAATTGTTCAGCAAATATTCTATTGGCTGCTGCACAATATCAAACTCAACTTTATAACTCAGGTACTTTTATACTGGTTTGTTGGTTCTGTATCATTTTATAACATTGGTCTTTTCATCGAAAAAGTAATTAAAAAAAATGATGCTTGGAAAGAAAAATTTACTGCCAGGGTTAAAAAAGTCAAAAAACAATCATTTCCTTCTTTTACTACGAAAAGTATCATTATTGGGGAAATCAGAAGTTTGATAGCAGCTTTAATTATCCTCTATCTAGCGCCAGAGGTCAGTAGAGGAAATAGCTTGCTACTAAACTTTGGATGGTTCTTGATGAGAATAATTACTGCTGATTTCTGTTTTTACGTTTCCCATTGGCTACTCCACAGAAAATTATTGCTGAAAATACATCTGAAACATCATGAGTTTGCCGATTCATCAAGTTTTGTTGCTGGACATAAAAGTTTGACTGAATATATTATTGTTACTATTACAGACCTTTTGCCTATTTTTATATTTGGATATGATATTACCCAACTATGTGCCTGGACTATTGTAGGCAATGTTTACAACCTAGAAGGTCATAGTTCTTTATCCATATTCTTCGTTCCATCAGATTTTCACGATTTTGACCACACTTGTTTCAAGGGAAACTATGGAATTCAAGGATTCTGGGACAGGGTATTCAAGACGCTGAATCCTCCTACAAAGAAACGAGGAATTATGTTCCCTGTATCTTATTTTGAAGATCGCACGATCAAGTCGTCTAGTAATTGAGATTGAGTTACAAAACTCACTCGTAAAAAGCAGCGATCGCTCCTACTAAAATTAAATCAGTAAAGGCGATCGCTGCTGCAATCATCGTAAATTTTCCCAGCCAAAATGCTACTCTATTTCATCTTGAATGTCGTCAATCACCTTTAAAATAGATTCACGAATTATTCCTTCTAGGACATAGATAAACGAACCTTCAGCGGTTTCTGTCGTCCAGGGATCTTGGACTACAGTACGAATGACAGTAATCGGTTCCTGAAAGTTACGCTAAGGATTTGATGAGCCACTTTCAATACTGCATAAAGAAATCTTATAAGAATTATTAGTTATTTATATAAGTTTTGTATTTCCTTGGTCAGGTTCAAAGGATATTGTGGAACTTATATGTCATGAAATTATGACATATTCTAGAAACCAAACTTTTTAAATCAATGAATTTGAATTTTTTACTGATAAAAATGCTGATTTATGGTTCAATACGGTTCAGATAAGCCTTTTTTTCTCCCCCTGCATCCCCTGCTCCCCCTGCCTACCTCAACCGATAAATTTCCTTAACTGAACCGTATTGATTTATGGTTGAAACATTTTGTTCATCAAACGGGGATCTTAGTTGATAAATCTAATTTAAAATTCCGTTTCTTGACATAATTTCGGTATTTTTTTAGCTAAGGCAGTAAATACAGGAAATCTTCTGGTGTTGAGGACTGTTGTTTGTAATTACTCTGGAGAATTATGAAAGATTATTTACCCAAAGGGCGGATTTATTCAACCTATCTAGCCAGGTTGAATTATCAAAATGTTCAGCAGAAATTGAAAAACTATTGCTTTAAAATACGTGGAACTAGGCGTTCATTTTGTTTAGATAGACCCCACCACAGACACATCTTTTGGAGTTGGTGCGGTAGTTTTATTGGAATAGCAGCAACGGCTTACCTTTCTGTAAAAACTAATTCTCCTTTGCTGATGGCTCCCTTTGGCGCTACTAGCGTATTAATCTTTGGTATACCTGACAGTCCTTTAGCCCAACCCCGGAATGTAATTGGTGGTAATCTTGTGGCGGCATTAGTAAGCCTGACTATTCTGCATTTTTTCGGTTCAGAACCTTGGGCAATGGGAATGGCAGTAGCTACTGCCATTGGTATGATGCAACTTACTGCAACTTTACACCCTCCTTCGGGAGCAGTTGCATTAGTTGTGATGATGACGAAAGCATCCTGGCAATTTCTTTTAACTCCTGCCCTAGAAGGTTCGATAATTTTGGTACTCTGTGCTGTGGTATTCAATAATCTGGCACAGGAAAGAACATATCCCAAGTATTGGTTCTAATTTTTGGCGTTGCTCCATTTGCAATATGAATTGAGATTTTTGATTAAAACTAAAACATTTTTGGTATTGGGATTACCACCACATTGTTCCAGGACTACCTTTAAATGGCCCGACAATATCAGCAGTAATCCATCCTCCGTAAAAATCACCAGGTTGAGGTGTTACTAGCTCATCATTGACATAGCAAGCATCCATTAAATTGGCAATAAAACCATAGAAATTTTCAATGTAAACAAAATCAGGAGTGGGGTCAAAATATCGCCAAGCAGCATATTTTAAATACTTATCACCAACTTTGACATCATAATATTCATATAGACCTTTCCATTCACACAAACCTTTTTTCGGCGTTTCGATGAGATGTTCTAGTTTAATGTCTTCAGCGGGAAAGTAATAGCTAGGAGGATGACTTGTTTCTAAAACTCTTTTACCTTTGTTGGTTTCTGCCAAAACAATACCATTACAAATTACCCGCAGATGTTTATTAGTATCTTCTAAAACAGCCGGACGCGGATAATCCCAGACTGATTCTTGACCGGGTTGTGGGGGAATAGGATTTGGTTTCATCATAAATGTCTTGTAGTATTTTTAATCAGAATGATGATAGGCTTTTGAGTTTGATCTCAAATCAGAAAACTATTTTTCTACTTAGGGACTTCCAACGAAAAAAATATTCCATAGTAGGGTAGCACAGCTGTGCTACCCGAAAAATGTACAAATAATTTGGGATAATTTATTTTCTGGAAGTCCCTTAGTTGTAATATTGACAATGTAAAATCCCTGATTTGAGCGTTCGACTATCTTGAAACTACAAATTTTTAGCAATATGGCGATCGCCATTGCCATCAGGAGCAACTTCTAACCAAAAATCCTGAATGACAAATTGATAATAAAATTCTCCCAGACGGGTACTCCGCCAAATGCTGACTAATTGGTCATTTGGTGCCCATCGTTTAAAAGATTTCACAGCAATTTCCGGAACTCCACTGGCGTCTATTTGCTCGTCAACTTGTGTAATAGTCCCATTAGGAGTAACTTGTGCTTCAACTTCAAAGCCTTGTTGATTCTTTCACCTGAGTATATATATTAATGAACCATCTGACTTCATTTCAATTCGGGCTTGGTTGAATTCAGCATTGGTAACTGTTTTGGCAGCAGACATAGCCGGTGTTGGTACTTCTTCTAGGGGAATTTTTCGTACTATTCCCCCTAGATTTTGGGCTAGTAATATGTTTTGTTTCTCAGTTAAAGATTGAGCCTGAGCATTACAGGGATAAATGGAGGATGTAAAAACCGCTATGCCTGTAACTATTAGTATTCTGCACAAATTATTTGTGTAAAACATCATGTTGGTGTTAATGCTTGATATTTTTAACAATTCTAAAACCGGCGTGTTGATAAAAATTGGGACGGAACCAATTGCGATAATATTTTAAAGCTTCTGTACCGTTAGTTATCCAACAACCTCCTAACATCATATAATGTTTAGTGTCAAAAAATATAGCAGAATTCTCTTCGTAGAGAAAATGAGGTTTATATCCGGAAAGGGGATTTAAGTTATCGCTCAACCATTCCCAAACATTGCCTCGCAAATCATACAATCCAGACTTATTTTTGCCTCTTTCTAACATTCCCACGGGACTAGGTGAGCCAAGTTTTAAATTGAGATTGTAATTATCTATATCTTCTGATAAACTGTTGCTATAAGTTGCTAAATGGTATTCTGATTCACTCATCAACCGAGTATCTTTTCCTTGCCAACGACAATAGGCCATTGCTTCATAGTGATTGACTTCGACAGGCCAATCTAGCGGCAATTCCATTTCATTAAACATGGCTCGATATTTGTAATTCCCATTTTCAGGGAGCCAAAATTTTGGATGTGTGATATTATTTTGAATTTTCCAATCCCAAGATTCTTCATCCCAATAGTCTTGATTTTCGTAGCCACCAGCCTTGACAAAATAGAGAAATTCGCCATTGGTAATGAGATATTTACTGGCTAAAAAGGATTGAACTTCCACAGTGCGATCGCCATAATCAATATCCCATCCATAAGTCGGATCGTCTAAGGCTTTGCCGAGTTTTACTACCCCTCCCGGAACTTCGATCATTTCATTCCCAGGAGTGTAACCATTAAAAGCAGCATATTTCCAGTTTGGGGGACGTTTGACTCTTGCAATTGGTAGTTGGCGAATTAACATCGAAGAAGTTTCAATGTGAATACGCTGGTGTTCAATTCCCATCATTAATGCCCAAAGGGAATGATGAGGATGGATTGGCAGAGTAATTGGGGTTGTTTTAATTACTTCGGAAATTACAGAATATGCTTGTTGGCGATACTCCCAAGTTTCGGCAACTTGTGGCCAATTCAAATGAGCGATCGCTGCATTCAATTGCTCTGGTTTTTCTGGATCGACTCCAATTTCAAACAAAATTTCATAGTCGGGATTTAGGCGTTTTTCTAATAATCCAACACTAATTAATTTATTGATGTAGAAAACAGCCGAATGTCCCAGATAAAAAATCAGAGGATTTCTCAGAGGGTCGGGATTGAGATAAAATGTATCTTCTCCAACCAGACTTTGCATCAGAGTATCTTCTAGTTGCCAAGCATTCTCAAAGTAATCGAGGATGACTTGAGAATTGCAACTATCAAGTTTTGGAGGTTTAGCAGATTGCAGACTAATCATGGTGTCAAACAATTTGAGATTTTGCATTTTGGGTTGATTCCACGGATAAATCAGGTTGCTCTGTACTATCAAGGAATCATTTCAATTATTGTGTGCTGGGATATTTTTTTGAAATTTTTCTGGGCTGGTTTCTAATTTCACATATAGGAAATCAATTTCTTCTTGCTCCAGCAATTCTAATATTGCTAGATTTAAGTTTTTCTCAGCCTCAAAGTAGAGATTATCATCATTCACAAATGCCATAAGTTCAATAACACGCGCATTTTCTTCAATTTTTTTAAACCGCACTGTACATGATGGAGAAAAGCCTGGAATAGATTTTGGCATTTCCTGAATAGCAGCACAAATTATGCCTGTTTGCCGCGCTCAAATTCCATCAATTTTGAGAATTAAATTAATCCCCCACTTTAATTCTTTAGCTTTAGCGTTGCCAAAAAATGGATAAAGTCGAGCTAAGAAATTTTTTTCAAAATCCTTTCAAAATCCTTTTGTTGGTAGTCAAAGTTCTGAACAATAAAAATTCTTAATTTTGACTCTTTTTTTAAGGAGTACTTTGATGACAGTTGTGCCGTTTTTTCAGGAGAGCTAGTTTCAGAGTTCTCTATTGGATTAAACTTTGAGGAAGCAAGATTTAAGCTTGACAAAGAATTAATCCAAACCACTGCTTGGGATCTGTCCAAATTTTTAAAGTTTTAAGTCCGTGTGCCTCCAGTTGTTTTTGCATATTTGCTAAATCAAACTTGCGCGAAATTTCGGTGAGAATGCTTTCTCCATCTGCAAAGAAAACTTCTAAACCTAGCGCTTCTAGAGATACTTGATGACTCTTTTGGCAATGCAGATACATCTCAATTTGAGCATCAGCTTGATTATAAATAGCTTGATGAGTGAATAAATGGAGGTCAAAATTGCCTTGAAAACGCCAATTTAAATGGGAAAGCATATTCAAGTTGAAAGCAGCCGTTACTCCTTGACTATCGTTATAAGCTGGCTCTAAAATCTCCTTGGGTTTTTGTAAATCAATCCCCAACAAAAAGTAATCACCTGGTTGTAAAGTTTTAGCAATTTTTCTTAAAAATATATTACATTCTTGGGGATTAAAATTACCCAGAGAACTGCCCAAGAAAAAAATCATCCGTGATGATGCAAAAGTTGATTCTAGTTTTGCTAAGGCTTGTTCGTAGGTTCCAATTAATCCCTCGATAAAGAAAGCTGGATATTTTTGTTGTAGCTTTAGCACACTAGATTGAACAATTCCCCGACTAACATCAATCGGTATATATCTACAGTAACTAGCAAGTCTTTCGTAAGCATCTAACAAAAATAGAGTTTTTGTGGAACTACCACTGCCTAATTCTACAAGTTCACAAACACCTGTTATCTGAGCAATTTCATCGGCATATTGGCGCAAAATAGATGCTTCTGTTCGTGTTGGATAATATTCTGGTAATTCACATATTTGTTCAAACAATTCTGAACCGCGATCGTCGTAAAAATATTTTGGGGGTAAGCTTTTTGGGGTTCGAGTTAATCCTTGAATGACATCTTGCCCCTCATTGTTCAGAGTTTGATAATGCTCATTCAGAATTTTTAGAGATGTTGTTAACATTATGCTAATGTATTGATTTCTACATTTAATCCTTAAATATTGCAGATTTAGAATTCAATAGCAAGTCTTATTTTCAAATAGGTTAATAATTGTTTATCTACTAAAAGTCAATCGGATTAGTGTTGTTTTTGGCACGTTTAACTAATTTAATATTTCTTCAATAATTCAATTATAAGGCAATAACAATTTTTATTTCTTTTCTCGGAGAAAAATAATTACCCTTGCTAAGCAATAATTTTGGGCAAGAGAGGCGATTGCACCATAATCATATCAAATAAAGCTACAAACAAAATAGCTGTCTAATGTTTATAAAGTGGGAGCATCCCAAATGTGCAAGTTTATTTTTATACGGAATTTTGGCTTAAAACAATAATGAAATAACGAACCGCCAAGGACGCCATCGCGTAGCGTCTCGTTAGAGAAGAGCGCCAAGGAAAGAGGTTTGTACAGGGTTTTTGTGTCAGTCCTGTACCTTTTGGCAAAATTGGGATGCTCCCTATAAAGTTGACTGATTTTTTTTACTCAGAGTAATTAAATAGCGATAATTCAGTAAGTGAGAATAAACAAAACTATATTACTAAAAGTAAAGACTGTTGAAAACCTTACCAAGCATAAATAACAAATGACAAATAATAAACGTCATTAGCTAGCTTTATTTGTAGAGTTTTACTTGCAGTTAAGTTAAAAATAAGAGGCGCTAGTAAGTTGGATAGCGATCGCCAAACCAAAACTAGTTTTTTGTTTTGATAGTTAGAGAAGCATACGGCGATGCCTTCACAGTAGGCATCGCGGATTTTAGATTTGATCGATCTAAAATCCCAAATCGATTTAACGATTTAGCGCCGCAGCTTCCCTGGCTGCTGCTGCTTGATCTGGGTGGATACCCAAGCGTGTGAGATTAATCCGGCCTTTGTTATCAATTTCGCGCACTTTGATAATCACTTCATCGCCCACTGCGACTTCATCCTCAACTTTGCCAACGCGGTAGTCGGCTAGTTGAGAAATGTGAATCATGCCTTCTTTTCCAGGCAGAAATTCGACAAATGCACCTATTGGTATAATCCTAGTTACTCGCCCTACGTAGACATCCCCTTCGTGCAGTTTGCGGGTCATGCCTTGGATGATGTTCCTAGCTTTCTTGGCCTTGCTCTCATCCACAGCGGAAATTGTTACAGTGCCATCATCTTCGATGTCAATTTTTGCACCAGTTTCCTCTGTGATCCCCTTAATAGTCTTCCCTCCAGGGCCAATGACTAGACCAATCATGTCTGAATCAATTTTGATTGTTAACAGACGTGGGGCATAGGGTGAAGTTTCTGTGCGCGGTTCACTAATGCAAGCGAGCATTTTTTCCAGAATGTGCAACCGGGCTGATTTAGCTTGGTGGACGGCTTGGGCAATAACGTCTAAAGACAAACCGGAGATTTTCATATCCATTTGCAGGGCGGTAATCCCGGTGTCTGTCCCAGCAACTTTAAAGTCCATGTCGCCCAAAAAGTCTTCAATGCCTTGAATGTCAGTGAGGACACGCACTTCGTCTCCTTCCTTAATCAAACCCATTGCCGCGCCACTGACTGGTTTGATAATTGGCACACCAGCATCCATGAGGGCGAGGGTGGAACCACACACGGAACCCATTGAGGTGGAACCGTTGGAGGAAAGTACTTCCGATACGACGCGAATCACGTAAGGGAATTGTTCTTTTGTTGGTAGTACAGGCAACAGCGATCGCTCCGCTAAGGCACCGTGACCGATTTCACGTCTTCCCGGCGCACGTAGGGGTTTGGTTTCCCCAACTGAGAAAGGCGGGAAGTTGTAATGGTGCAAATAACGCTTGTGTTGATCTATTTGCAAATCGTCGTTGAGGTTTTGGGCGTCTCCTGGTGTACCAAGGGTACAAGCAGATAATACCTGGGTTAAACCCCGATTAAATAAACCGCTACCGTGGACACGCTTCGGTAAAAGGTCAACTTGACAAGAAACCGGACGTACTTCATCGAGTTTGCGACCATCAACGCGGACGTTATCTTCGACGATTTGACGGCGCATGAAGTATTTGGTAATGTCTTTA
Organism: Desmonostoc muscorum LEGE 12446; assembly: GCF_015207005.2. Lineage (GTDB taxonomy): Bacteria > Cyanobacteriota > Cyanobacteriia > Cyanobacteriales > Nostocaceae > Nostoc > Nostoc muscorum. The sequence continues at coordinate 3,892,291 of NZ_JADEXS020000001.1, read as the reverse complement.
AAAGTGTTACCAAGTGCCTTGCTATTTGCAGTTGCGGCAACTCGAATTGGGTCTTCTTCTGGCAATTCGGCGATCGCAGTTTGAATTTTTTCTTTGACGACATCTAAAGCGGCATCACGTTCGGTTTTACCCAAATCAAATTGCGACAGGATTTTTTTAATTTCGTCATTGGCGCGATCGCGGATATAATTTTCCAGCGTTTGGTCTACTTCTGGTGGTGCTTCATGCACTAGTTGTAAGCCGAGTTCTGCGACTAAATCTTCCTGGGCTTTGATTAAGTCCCGCACCGCTTCATAACCAAAGTCAATTGCCTCGATAATATCTCGCTCTGGCAGTTGATTGGCTCCGGCCTCGACCATAATCACACCATAGGGTGAACCTGCTACTATCAGATCCAAGTCTCCAGCTTCAATTTCTGCATAAGTCGGATTAATGATGAAATCATCTCCCACTAAACCAACCCGCACAGCTGCCATTGGTCCATTAAAAGGAATCTGAGCAATGAGGGTGGCAATTGAAGCACCTGTAACTGCTAGCACATCGGGTGGCACTAACTCGTCCATCGACAGCGTTAAGGCGACAATTTGCAGGTCATCGCGTAACCATGAAGGAAACAGAGGACGCAGGGGACGATCTATCAGACGGCTAGTAAGAATTGTTTTTTCTGGTGGGCGACCTTCACGCCGCATAATTCCTCCGGGAATTCTACCAGCGGCATATAGCCTTTCTTCGTAATCTACTGTGAGGGGAAGAAAATCAATGCCTTCTCTGGCTTGCGATCGCGTAGCCGTCACCAAAACAGCTGTGTCCCCTGATTCTATCAAAACCGACCCACCAGCCTGGGGAGCTAGTAGGCCTACTTTCAGTCGAATATCCCGTCCATCGAAGGATATTGACTTATCAACTTCAGCCATTCAGTTTTTTTTCCTTCTCTTTCGCTATTCTCTTTCTGTGGCAATCCTAACATTTATGCACTATGGCTGACTTCTGGTACATACAAAGATAAACACCGTTGCATAACAGTAGGATAAATTGGGGTCAGATGGGGAGGCAGGGGATGCAGGGGGAGAATTTTAGAAGTTGCAATCATCCCTTGGTTCAGCAACGCCAGATAAACAAGTCGTTCAATTCAAAGTGCGATACAAGATCAGCGCGTCTACCACCTGGTCATTTTCAAGCTTCACGGCACGCCCAACCCGTCCAATAATCTCAAATCCTAAGGACTGCCAAAGTGTAATTGAAGCTATATTAGTTTCAAAGACCAAATTGAACATTACTGCCTCGTAGCCCAGGTTTGCTGCGATGGAGAGCATCGTCTCTCCCATGAACCGCCCTATACCTTGACCGCGCAATCTGGGTTGTACAATAAAACCAGCATTGCAAATATGGCTACACCGACCGGGAAAGTTTGGCTTTAAATAAAATGCCCCTAATATTTCTTTTGGTTTATGTGTAGTATCCACAATTGATGCCCTAACAACAAAGGCATCCTTGCTTAACCAGTAACTTGAAAATTCTGCTTGGGATAGAGGTTGCTTTTGAGGATAAGTTTTACCTTCAAAAATTACACTATTTAATAATGCTCTCACAACCTCTTCTTCTTCAGGATGCATATAATCTATTTCTACTTTTATGCCATTTTTTAAAAGTTGAACCAGAGGAAAATCCATTATTAATAAATATTTTTTAATAGATAATGAACTATTAGCAATAATTGTAATACAATATATGCCTGATTAATAATTATTGTGGCAAAAATGTAGAAAATAAAATCATCTTAATTGAAGTTATTTAATTTTACGATAATTTGAGTAGTTACAAATGGCGATTTTACACGGAAATTGGTTAGTAAAAAATCAAAATGGTTGCTTATTTATTTGGGGAGAAACTTGGCGATCGCCACGAGTAAATTTGGAGTCGCGTGAATCTGAAGAAATACCATTACATCCATTGGCAATGACATCGGTTGAATTAAGCGAGTGGTTGCGTTCCCAGAACATGCCAATTGCCAACTTCATCCACCAACCCCAAGTTGCTGTAGCGACCACTGGGCGGACACGCAAAGCAACCAGTACCACTGAGATTTCTTTGCCAACCCACTCCCAAATAATTGCCCTACCAACTTATATACCAGAAAGCACTGGTAAAGAAACAGCAGCGATTTTCCCCGTGCATTCTGGCAGTTTCGGGACGGAAGCAGACTCACCGCAATATTTACAACCGTGGCGAGTTGACGGTTTTTGTCTCAACCCCGCCCAAGCAGTAAAATTTCTTGCTACTGTTCCCCTCAATGCCACTAAAGGGGAAGATGCCTTTTTGGGGGGAGATTTACGCTTTTGGTCGCAGATTGCCCGTTGGAGTCTCGATTTAATCTCCCGGTGTAAGTTTTTACCAAAAATTGCACGACAATCAGATGGTGCATTTTCCACTACCTGGCAAGTACTCTTAGACAGTGCTGTAGACGGAACCCGCCTCGAAAAATTTTCTGCAAAGATGCCGTTGGTTTGTCGCACTTATCAAGAGGGACTGGGGAGAGATGAGGGAGATGGGGGAGATGAGGGAGACAAGGGAGTAAATTCTTCCTCATCCCCCTCATCCCCCTCATCCCCCTCATCCCCTCACCTAGCTGTAGACTTCCCCACAGAACCTCAAGAATTGTTGCTGGGATTTCTGAATAGTACGATAAACGCCCAAGTGCGAGAGATGATGGGTTTCCAATCGCCGATGGAAGCCAAGGCCATGGCCTCTTTACCAGCGGCGGTGCGAGAGTGGTTGCCAGCTTTAACTAATGCATCTGGTAGAGTCAATGCAGAAGCAATTGAAGTGGAACGACTCGAAGCGGCACTCAAGGCTTGGACTATGCCGCTACAATACCAATTAACTCTGAAAACTCTGTTTCGTACTTGTTTTCAACTGCGTTCTCCGGAGTCTGGCCAAACACATTGGACATTAGCGTATTTCTTGCAAGCAGCTGACAATCCAGAGTATTTGGTGGATGCGGCAACAATTTGGAATCATCCAGTTGAAAGACTGGTATATGAAAATCGCACAATTGACCAACCGCAAGAAACATTTTTGCGGGGTTTGGGATTAGCTTCCCGATTGTATCCAGTCCTTGCACCCAGTCTAGAAACAGAATATCCCCAATCTTTTCATCTCAACCCCATCCAAGCATACGAGTTTATCAAGTCTGTGGCTTGGAGGTTTGAAGATAGCGGTTTGGGAGTGATTTTACCTCCGAGTTTGACGAACCGTGAAGGATGGGCAAACCGTTTGGGTTTAAAAATTACTGCCGAAACCCCAAAGACAAAGCAAGGACGTTTGGGATTGCAGAGTTTATTAAATTTCCAATGGCAATTGGCGATCGGTGGACAGATTATTTCCAAAGCCGAGTTTGATAAACTTGTGGCTTTAAATAGCCCCTTGGTAGAAATTAATGGCGAGTGGGTGGAGTTGCGACCCCAAGACATCAAGACAGCCCAAACCTTTTTCGCTTCCCGCAAAGACCAAATGGCGCTTTCTTTGGAAGATGCTTTGCGTCTGAGTACAGGCGATACCCAGGTAATTGAAAAATTACCTGTGGTTAGCTTTGAAGCCTCTGGCACATTGCAAGAGTTGATTGGGGCGCTAACCAATAATCAGGCCATTGAACCTTTGCCCACACCAACAGGCTTTCAGGGGCAGTTGCGACCTTATCAAGAACGTGGTGCTGCTTGGCTGTCCTTCTTAGAACGCTGGGGCTTGGGTGCCTGTCTGGCGGACGATATGGGCCTAGGAAAAACCGTGCAGTTCATCGCTTTTCTTCTACACCTGAAAGAACAAGATGCACTAGAAAATCCAACTCTGCTAGTTTGCCCAACTTCAGTTTTAGGCAACTGGGAAAGAGAAGTCAAGAAATTTGCCCCAAGTCTGAAAGTTTTGCAATATCACGGTGATAAACGTCCTAAAGGTAAGGCGTTTGTAGAAGCAGTTAAAAAGCATGATTTAGTCATCACTAGTTACTCACTTATTCATAGAGATATCAAGTTATTGGAGAGTGTTTCTTGGCAGATAATTGTTTTAGATGAAGCGCAAAATGTTAAAAATTCAGAGGCGAAGCAATCAAAAGCTGTGCGGCAGTTACCAGCTACGTTTCGGATTGCATTGACGGGGACGCCAGTAGAAAATAGACTCCAAGAATTGTGGTCTATTTTAGATTTTCTCAATCCCGGATATTTGGGTACTCGGCAATTTTTCCAGCGGCGATTTGCTATGCCAATTGAAAAGTATGGGGATACGGCTTCTTTGAGCCAATTACGTTCATTGGTTCAGCCATTTATACTGCGGCGGTTGAAAAGCGATCGCCAAATCATTCAAGACTTGCCAGATAAGCAAGAAATGACCGTATTTTGTGGTTTAACTGCTGACCAAGCAGCACTTTATCAACAAGTAGTAGAACAATCCTTAGCAGAGATTGAATCTGCCGAAGGATTGCAACGTCGGGGGATGATTTTGGCTTTACTAATCAAACTCAAACAAATCTGCAATCACCCAGCGCAATATTTGAAACAAGCCACATTAGAACAACATCATTCAGCCAAACTGTTGCGGCTAGAAGAAATGTTAGAAGAAGTTTTAGCAGAAGGTGATGCCTACGGCGCTGCTGGCGCAGGACGTGCTTTAATCTTTACCCAATTTGCTGAGTGGGGTAAGTTACTTAAACCTTATCTAGAAAAACAGCTAGGGCGAGAAATATTCTTTTTATATGGCAGTACCAGCAAAAAACAACGGGAGGAAATGATCGATCGCTTCCAACACGATCCCCAAGGACCACCGATTATGATTCTTTCTTTGAAAGCAGGTGGTGTAGGATTGAATTTAACACGAGCCAATCATGTATTCCATTTTGATAGATGGTGGAATCCAGCCGTAGAAAATCAAGCTACAGACAGAGTATTTCGTATTGGTCAAACCCGCAATGTGCAAGTACATAAATTTGTTTGTACTGGCACTTTAGAAGAAAAAATACATGACATGATTGAAAGTAAAAAACAACTAGCTGAACAAGTTGTAGGTGCTGGTGAAGAATGGTTGACTGAAATGGATACAGACCAACTCCGCAACTTACTAATACTTGACCGCAGCGCAGTAATTGACGAGGATGAAGGATGAAACTTAATGCAGACGAATTAAATTCAGCACGTCAACATTTACTTAAGAAAGTCGTTGATTATTTTATAGTTAAGAAAGGTATTGAGGCTTTATTCGTTCAAGGGTCTATAGCATCAGGGACAACGGATGAATTCTCTGATATTGATTTTAGAGTTGTTGTTCAACCAGAATTATACGAGCAATTTCTTGATGAGCGTTTTTCTGCTCCTAAATATTGGGGAGAATGGCTATACAACGAGTGGCCAGCAGGAATTCGATGGGTTTGCGTCTCTCACTTCCATCCATTCAATAAAATCGATGTCCTTTACTACCAGCCAGAGAATCTTCAGCCCTCGCCTTGGTACTTACAACCTGTTCAAGTTATTTATGATCCTAAAAAGTTAATACACCAACTTATTGAAGCTTCTTCTGGCTTGGAGTTTACACTAGATGTTAATGAGGTGAATCGACTGATCAGTAAAGGGCTAGCACAAGCTGAGGAAGTATATCGTCGAGTCATGCGTGGAGAACTTTTCTATGCACAATCACTGCTGGACAATTTTCGCGGAAGCATGATGCAAATTGACGATTATTTCCTCAAAAATCCTTCTTCTTCCATGTCCCCATCTGCTCACTTTGAACAGCGCGGCAGTCAGATGTTAATTGAGGTTTTAAAACACTCCTACCCTTCCCTAGATCAGACATCTATTCTTAATGCATTGAATGCTTTACTCAATAGATATCAATACCAAGTAATGAACCTTCACGACATGCTGCGGTTAAATCGAGATGCAAAAACTGATTTGCATTGGATTAATACACTGATTAATTTATCTGGGGGTACTTTTAAGTTTTGAAGGAACAGTTGTAGCGGTATAGTCTTATTTCTAGTATTTGCACTTCTAAATTCATAATTAATTACTGAATTTCAATATTATCGAATAATCTCAAGGTAAAATTATGACTAATTACACATTACAAGCTAGTCGAGAATGGTGGTCGCAGCAATGGCTAGATTTGCTAGATTCCTATCGCTTTAAAAAGCGTTTGGAACGTGCTAGAAACTATGCACGCCAAGGAAATGTATTAAGTATTGAGTTTAAGGGTGCAAAAGTATTGGCTAAAGTACAAGGTAGTGAAGTCGAACCTTATAAAGTTTCCCTTTCCCTTGAACCTTTTAGCGATGAACAGTGGGGTTATGTCATTGAAACTATGTCCCAAAAGGCAATTTTTGCTGCCAAGTTGTTGGCAGGGGAAATGCCACAAAATATAGCAGAAGTGTTCACAGCTAATGGTCTTTCTTTATTTCCTTTTACTCTTTCTGATGTCCACAGTAAATGCTCTTGTCCTGATAAAGCCAATCCCTGTAAACATATTGGTGCGATATACTATCAGTTAGGCGATCGCTTTAGTGAAGACCCCTTTGTGCTATTTCAGTTGCGGGGACGCACCAAAGAGCAAATTATCAGCGATTTACGGCAGCTACGTAGTGGCAAGATTCAAGCCGACACGTCAGAAACACCTAATGTTCAAGAGTCCATTCCTGACAACAAATACTCGGTAAAAATTGACTCTTTCTGGCAATATAATGAGCCACTAGAGTCATCTTTAGTAGTAATTGCACCCTCCAGTAGCGAGACGGTATTAGATGTATTAGGAGCAATTCCTCTAGCGAAGGAAGAGGAAAATATAGTCAATTCAACTTCTAGTGATGTGGTCATGAAGTATTTGAATAGTGTTTACACAGATGTTAGCCAGAAAGCTGTTTTAGCAGCAATGAATGTGGGAGGAAGCTGACTGAATTTTAGATTTTAGATTTTGGATTGAATTCAGTCAAAATAGAAAATCTAAACTTTGTTTAGATTTCTCTAAATAAATTTAGAGTTGATTTATAAACTAAATCTTAAGTAGAGTGTGTTATGGCTTTAGCCTAACGCACCGTATTATCTGGCGGTGCGTTAGCCGCTTTCGCAAAATTTTCCGTTACAAACCATTGAAATATGCGCCTAACACACCACACTACAGTAATTTTATTTTTACTTTATAAATTGTCTCCGATGTAGAGTATTTAGCAATTCTGAATTCTGACTCCTGTTTTATTGTCCAAACTCAAGCCTAGCCTGTTCTACCAAATCACCCGTCACAACTTCTTGCTGAGCTTGACGAGCCAACGCTTCAATTCGAACTTTCGCTTGAGGACGAACAAAAAAGGGAATATTTTGCAACTTTTCCTTAGCTTCATCTGTCCAGCGCAAAGCATCGATAAAATTTGATTCGCTCATAGTATTAATTACCTCAGTAGATTATACAATTTTGGATTGAAAATTTATTTCTAGTAAAGGGTTATGTAAATCTGTTTGCCGTATTCATTTTTGAAACTAGTATTACTAATTTTTATTTAAGTACTATACAGCAGATTTCAAGTTAGTGAAGTACACCATTTAGGTCTCAAAGGCTGTAGCGGAATGCGGGGAGCGTCAAAAAAAAACTCTTGCTTTGATGCAAGAGTCTATAAACTAATTGATTGTCAGTGATGAAAGAAACTTTGTCACCTAGTCGAGGTAGTCCATCGACATTACTGGCTCAGTATCACGGTTAATACCTTTTTCAAAACCACCAGCGGCTGCACGAGCGCGACCAGCGTGCCACAAGTGACCAATTAGGAAGAAGAATCCTAATACGAAGTGAGAAGTAGCCAACCACGCACGAGGAGATACATAGTTGAAGGAGTTGATTTCGGTAGCCACACCACCTACGGAGTTCAGAGAACCCAGAGGAGCGTGGGTCATGTATTCAGCAGCGCGACGAGCTTGCCAAGGCTGAATATCATTCTTGATTTTGTCGAGGTCTAGACCGTTGGGACCACGCAGAGGCTCCAGCCAAGGACCACGGAAATCCCAGAAGCGCATGGTTTCACCACCGAAGATGATTTCACCAGTTGGAGAGCGCATCAGGTATTTACCCAAACCAGTGGGACCTTGTGCAGAACCGACGTTAGCACCCAAGCGTTGGTCACGAATCAAGAAGGTCATGGCTTGAGCTTGAGAAGCTTCAGGACCAGTAGGACCGTAGAATTCGCTGGGGTAAACAGTGTTGTTAAACCAAACAAAGATGGAGGCAATGAAGCCCATCAGGGAAAGAGCGCCCAAGCTGTAGGAGAGGTAAGCTTCACCAGACCAGATGGATGCACGACGTGACCAAGCAAAAGGCTTGGTGAAGATGTGCCAGATACCCCCAGCAATTAAGATAAAGGCAATCCAGATGTGACCACCGACAACATCTTCCAAGTTATCGACGCTGATAATCCAGCCTTCGCCACCGAAGGGAGACTTGATCAGATAACCGAAGATAACCGCTGGATTCAGTGTCGGGTTGGTAATGACACGAACATCACCACCGCCTGGTGCCCAGGTGTCATACAAACCACCAAAGAACATTGCCTTCAGCACCAACAGCAGCGCACCGATTCCCAAAATAATCAGGTGGAAGCCGATGATGTTGGTCATCTTGTTTTTGTCTTTCCAGTCGTAACCAAAGAATGAGGAATATTCTTCTAAGGTTTCTGGACCACGGACGGCATGATAGATACCGCCAAATCCTAGTACGGCTGAGGAAATCAGGTGGAGTACACCAACAACAAAGTAGGGGAAGGTATCAATGACTTCACCACCAGCACCAACACCCCAACCCTGTGTAGCGAGGTGAGGTAGGAGGATAAAGCCTTGCTCATACATGGGCTTTTCAGGAATGAAGTGAGCGACTTCAAACAAAGTCATCGCTCCAGCCCAGAATACAATCAAACCAGCGTGGGCAACATGAGCGCCCAGCAGTTTGCCAGATAGGTTGATTAAACGGGCGTTACCAGACCACCAGGCAAAGCCGGTAGATTCTTGGTCGCGTCCAGCGCCGCCTAAAATATTTGGTCTATTAGAGAGCGTTACCACGTGGTAATACCTCCTCAGGGAATACAAATTGTTCGTGGATCTGATCTTGAGGAGCCATCCAAGCGCGGATACCCTCATTCAGCAAAATGTTTTTGGTATAGAAAGTTTCAAACTCTGGGTCTTCCGCCGCCCGCAATTCTTGGGAGACGAAATCATAAGCCCGCAGGTTGAGTGCCAAACCAACAATACCAACCGCTGCCATCCACAAGCCTGTAACTGGCACAAACAACATAAAGAAGTGCAGCCAGCGCTTGTTGGAGAAAGCAATACCGAAAATCTGTGACCAGAAACGGTTTGCGGTCACCATTGAGTAGGTTTCTTCTGATTGGGTGGGATTGAATGCCCGGAAGGTGTTAGCTGCTTCACCGTCTTCAAACAAGGTGTTTTCGACGGTGGCTCCGTGAATCGCACACAACAGCGCACCACCCAACACACCTGCTACCCCCATCATATGGAAGGGGTTGAGGGTGAAGTTATGGAATCCTTGGACAAACAAAATAAACCGAAAGATTCCTGCCACACCGAAGCTGGGGGCAAAGAACCAAGATGATTGTCCCAAGGGGTACATCAGGAATACACTGACGAATACCGCGATGGGGGCTGAAAATGCCAAGGCGTTGTAGGGACGAATTCCTACTAGCCGCGCAATTTCAAATTGCCGCAACATGAAGCCAATTAAAGCAAAGGCTCCGTGCAGGGCTACGAATGGCCACAATCCACCCAATTGGAACCAACGGGTGAGGTCGCCTTGGGCTTCTGGTCCCCACAATAGCAATAGGGAATGTCCTAAGCTGTCTGCTGGGGTGGATACTGCCACTGTCAAGAAGTTACAGCCTTCCAAGTAAGAGGAGGCTAAACCGTGGGTGTACCAAGAGGTGACGAAGCTTGTGCCGGTCAGCCAACCGCCTAGTGCTAGGTAAGCGCAAGGGAACAGTAGTAACCCTGACCAACCTACGAATACAAAGCGATCGCGCTTGAGCCAGTCGTCTACTACGTCAAACCACCCTCTTGTACTCGGGGCGCGTCCAACTGCGATGGTCATCGGACTAAAATCCTCTTTTTTTACTAAAATTGCAACGTTTTTGAACCAGCGCCGCCTTAAAAGTTTCCTTTATTTAGCGATCGCCGTGAGGAATTAACGTTTTTTTGACAATCTCAACAGCCTAAAAGCAACTGAGATTCTGAGAGCTAGCTGCCTAGTTAAGTCAGCATTTCTCAGACCTATGCCATTACACGTACCACTGGCTAGTAACTTAGCTTGTGGTAACTTAATGATTCTTAACTTATCATATTAGTTCGGTTTTGGCCAGACACACGCAAGCGAATCAGGTATTTAACACGAACGTATATTAATAATATGAATATCAGAATTTTTACAATTTGACACAACTTTTCTCAGAAATCTAAACAATTGGGATTAGGGACTGGGGATTAGGGATTGGGGATTAGGGATTGGAAAACTCTTCCCCAATACCCAGTACCCAGTCCCCAATACCCAGTCCCCAGTCCCCAGTCCCCAATACCCAGTTGCAATATATCCCGATTCAATGGCAGACTTAAAAAGAGAGTATCTCACAGGCAATGGTAGTTCAATGACGGCATCAACAACGATTAACAAAGGCGATCGCCTGCTGCATCAAAACGTTCTCGGTTCTCGTCGGTTCAGTAACTACTGGTGGGCAACTATCGTTACCTTAGGAGCAACAGGCTTTTTACTAGCTGGCATATCCAGTTACCTAAAAATTAATTTACTCATAGTTACCGATGCAACTCAACTGATATTCGTCCCTCAAGGATTGGTGATGGGCTTATATGGCAGCGCTGGCTTGCTATTAGCTACATACCTATGGTTAGTAATTTTATGGGATGTGGGAGGCGGTTACAACGAATTTAATCAGGAAACCGGCACAATTAAAATATTCCGTTGGGGATTTCCTGGCAAAAATCGTCAAATTCAAATTGATAGCCGCATAGAAGATGTGCAATCTGTGCGAATAACTGTCAAAGAAGGTCTTAATCCCCGTCGCTCACTCTATCTCCGCGTTAAAGGTCGTCGAGATATACCCTTAACACGAGTCGGACAACCCGTATCTTTAACAGAGTTAGAAACAGAAGGCGCAAAGCTAGCTCGGTTTTTGGGAGTACCGTTAGAAGGGCTTTGAGGGATTGGGGACTGGGGACTGGTGACTGGGGAGTGGTGATTAGTAAGTGGAAGGTTAAAAACGGCGGCTAGAAAAAACTTTTTTGAATACCCAATCCCCAGTACCCAATCCCCAGTCCCCAATCCCCCCTTGAAACGATAAGATACTTGAGTTGAATCAGTAACTAGCAATGCGGTTGAAAATTTCACAATTTTTGCTTTCTCTGGCGATCGCCAGTGCTTTGATGTTGGCAGGATGTTCAACACAGCAAGTCCCTTCTAATACTTCTTCTGCAACATCGACAGCTACCTCAAACGCAAGTGAGGCAAGTACCAAGACAACTACTGAAGCAACGTCTGTATCTCAAAGTATCGATGAGAGTGTTCCTGGAATCGCAAATTTACCAAGGCTGGAAGGCAAGGCTACTGTGGTGCTTACAGTTAAAGGATCGCCGATTACTATCGAAGTAGACGGTACCAACGCCCCAATTACAGCCGGTAACTTTATAGATTTAGTACAAAAAGGTGTCTACAATGGCTTAGCTTTCCACAGAGTTGAGCGCGGAACTCCGGAAAAACCACAGCCTTTTGTTGTTCAAGGTGGCGATCCCCAAAGCAAAGACCCAAAATTTCCTGTAGATCAATTGGGAACGGGTAGCTATATTGACCCAAAAACCGGAAATATTCGTTATATACCTTTAGAAATTAAACCAAAAGGCTCAAATACACCGCTTTACAATAAAACATTTGATGCTACTGCTCAACCCGTTGTATTGCCCCATAAACAAGGTGCGGTAGCAATGGCGCGATCGCAACAACCAGATTCCGCTTCTTCACAGTTTTATTTTGCCTTGGCAGATATAGGATTCCTAGATGGTAACTACGCCGTGTTTGGCAATGTCACTCAAGGCTTCGATGTAGTCAACAAAATTCAGCAAGGCGATCGCATCGACTCTGCTAAAGTTACCCAAGGTGCAGAAAATCTGAAAACACCAGGACAGTAAGACGATGAGGGAGATGAGGGAGTAGGGGGAGATGAGGAAGAAAATACTACCTCATCCCCCAAAATCGAAATTCGTGAAGGTTGTTGTTACTGGTATTGGTTTAGTTTCTGCCTTGGGTGGCAGCTTAGACGATAGTTGGCAAAATTTGCTAGCAGGTAAATCTGGAATTCGATTACTTCAACCATTTCCGGAACTTACACCACTTCCTCTAGCTTTGATTGGGCAACAACCAGCCGAGTTGACAACGTTAACTCAGCTGGTTGTTGCTTCCGCTTTGCAAGATGCTGGCTTAATTCCACCTTTAGCTGATTGCGCTGTAGTAATTGGCTCAAGTCGCTCTTTTCAAGCATCTTGGGAAGTCTCGGCGCGGCAAATGTATGAGGACGCAAAGAATTTCTCCGCGTCCCCGTGTCCCCGCATCCCCGCGTCCTCTTTAAAAAATTGGCTAGATACTTTGCCTCACATGAACGCGATCGCAGCTGCGCGACAAATTGGTGCATCTGGGATAGTTTTGGCACCAATGGCAGCTTGCGCTACTGGAATTTTATCTATTGCCCAAGCAGCTATGCTCATACAAACTGGGCAATGTCAACAAGCGATCGCTGGCGCAGTGGAAGCACCAATTACACCTTTGACTTTGGCAGGGTTTCAGCAGATGGGTGCTTTGGCAAAAACTGGCGCTTATCCTTTTGATTTGCACCGCGAAGGCTTAGTTTTAGGTGAAGGTGCAGCTGTGTTTGTCTTGGAATCAGCAGAGTTGGCAAAACAGCGTCAAGCAAAAGTGTATGGTGAAATTCTCGGTTTTGGTTTAACTAACGACGCATATCATAGCAATTCACCGGAACCTGAGGGCAAAAGTGCGATCGCTGCTATTAAACAATGTCTAGAACGTAGTTGTCTATTACCAGCCGATATCGATTACATTCATGCTCATGGCACAGCTACCCAGCTAAATGACCAAATGGAGAGTATGGTAATCCAGCGTTTGTTTCCCCAAGGCGTAGCAGTTAGTTCCACCAAGGGAAGCTCAGGTCATACACTAGGAGCATCTGGAGCCTTAGGCGTGGCTTTTTCTTTGATGGGGCTAAAGCATCAAATTTTACCGCCTTGTGTGGGATTGCAGCAACCAGAGTTTGATTTAGACATAGTTACAGCAGCCCGCCTCAGTAATATTAGTCATGTATTATGTTTGAGTTTTGGCTTTGGTGGACATAATGCAGCGATCGCATTGTCAAGGTAAGACGTGATAAATCGCCGTCAAGACGAAGGACTGATTTTTGTAGAGACGGCGATTTATCGCGTCTCTTGTCTTAACCGAACAGCTAATTTGCTTCTTTAGCATAGTAAAAAATAAAAAACTGTAACAAAAACTACAAAAATCCTATTTTTCTAAAAAAAAGGATAAGCTAGGCAATATATTAGATCCGGTTCGCGCACAGACCGCGATTAGGAGAAAACTTTATGACTTTAGCATCTGTGTTGCCGTTGGAACCTGCTTCTCCAGCGCATATTTGTCCATTCGATCAAGCCTGTAGTTACTTAGAGGCTGCGGCTAGGGAATTAAGATTAGATCAGGGATTGATAGAAATTCTCAGCCATCCACGGAAAGTGGTAACAGTTTCGATTCCTGTGAAATTAGATAATGGAGAAATACAAGTTTTTGCTGGACATCGAGTGCAGCACTCTGATGTTTTAGGCCCTTACAAAGGCGGAATTCGTTACCATCCGGCTGTGACACTGCGGGAAGTTTCAGCCCTAGCAATGCTAATGACTTGGAAATGTGCGTTGTTGGGTATTCCTTATGGTGGTGCTAAGGGTGGTATTGCGATCGATCCAAAACGTTATAGAACCCATTTGACATCTAAGAAGGTGCTGCAAGCCTCTTAATCATTAGCCTGATGAAGCAGATATTGAGTTTGGCAGTGGCACTAACCAGGGTTCGTTCAAAGTTCTTAACCAGAATTTTACAGCGCTCCATCCAAGCATTGGAGCGTTCGATCACCCATCTAGCTATTGCCGGAACAAATCCAGATTTTCCTTGTGCCGCTTTCTCTTGTTTTGAGGGTTTCGTAGAAAGTTGAAACTGAATTTTGGTCATGATCTCTGGGTAAATTCGCTCTAACTCCTGAGTCAAATATTCTGGGTGATACCCATGATCTAGCAGGATAGTAATCTTGGGAATATCGATAGGTTTTGACTTGAAGTAGTCGATGTTGAGAGTAAACATCTCAATTAATCCGGCATCATCCGAGACATTGGCGCGAGTACAGAGCGTAAAAAAGGGAAACCCAAGGGTGTCAATAGCCAAATGCCTTTTAATACCGTTGGTGGCTTTGTAGAAGCAAAAACCTTTCGACTCCACACTGGCGTTGCAGGTATTTTTCACTGCTTGGGAGTCAATGATGATCAATGTCGTCCAGTGCGGTTTTTTTTTTACCTGTTCACGCACTTGTCCATGTAAGACACTCATCAGTTCCTCAAATACCCCGGCTGCTCGCCACTGTTTGTAGTGCCAATATACAGTGGAATAAGGGGGGAGGTCTTTAGGTAAGTCTTGCCAATTGCATCCATTTTTTAGTTGATAGAGAATTCCATTGAAGATATCTCGCTTTGGCCAGTTGGTCGGTCGAGTCTGCTTCTTAGTCGGTAATATCTCTTGCAATAAGGGTTCAAAAATTTCCCATTCTGCATCAGTGAGGTTGCTGGAATACGCCATTAGTATTGGATTTTAGATGCTGAGGAGTACCTTAATTCAAAACCTCACAAGATGTCAAATGGGTTCTATAGTGTTGGGGAACTAGAACGGATTAGCCGTCGTTATATCAGCGAGTTGATTAAAGATATTGGGCCTTCCGTAGATATTCCTGCACCAGACATGGGTACTTCCGCCCGTGAGATGGCTTGGATGATGGATACTTACTCTGTAAATGTCGGTCATGCAGTACCAGGGGTTGTGACTGGGAAACCGATTTCTATCGGTGGTTCTAGGGGAAGGGAAATGGCAACCGGACGCGGCGCGATGATTGTTGTCCGTGAGGCGCTAGCAGACCAAGGTAAATCCTTGGCGGGAGTGCGAGTAGTTATTCAAGGTTTTGGTAATGTTGGCGGTGCTGCGGCTGAATTACTATACGAAGCGGGAGCGAAAATTATCGCTGTTTCTACAAGTGCTGGGGGAGTATTTTCCCAAGATGGTCTTGATATTCCTAAGTTGAAAGCCTACGCCGCTGAGAATCACAAGAGTATTCTGGGTTTTCCGGAAGCGGTAGCAATTAGCAATGCAGATTTATTAACTTTGCCTTGCGATGTCTTGATACCAGCAGCTTTGGAGAACCAAATCACCGAAGAAAATATGAATCAGGTGCAGGCGCAAATTGTCGCCGAAGCAGCTAACGGACCGGTGACTCTTGAGGCTAGCTTGTCATTAGAGGCGCGGGGTGTGACAGTCCTACCAGATATTTTGGCCAATGCTGGCGGTGTAGTGGTGAGTTATTTGGAGTGGGTGCAGGGTCTTTCTTACCTATTTTGGGATGAGGAACGCGTCAACCGCGAAATGGAACATTTGATGGTGCAGGCTTACCACCAAGTGATTCAGCAGTCGAAGAAGCGACAAGTTTCTTTAAGGCTAGCTGCTTATACACTGGGGGTAGGTAGAGTGGCTCAAGCGCTGACTGACAGGGGTCTTTATCCTTAAGGTTTAGAGACATGCAGTGGTTTTCTATTACAGCAATTTTCAGGTAAATAGACCACGTTGTAGCGGCGCACAGCTGTGCGCCCCTATCGGGTATTGTGGTTCAATGCTGTAAATAGATGACACAAGTAGGGGCACAATATATTGTGCCCCTACAATAACTTGTGTATATTTAAGGCTACTTAAACTTACGACTGACCAGAAGGTGTAGCAGCATGAACTAAGTCTGGGTTTTCCTTAACAGGAGGACGCTTAATAGTTTGAGACGATGTGGGACGTTGATGGCGTAGTTTACCGCCGCAGGCATCGCGAGTTTGGATCTTTACAGGTTGACCAATCTTAATTGACTCGTAAAGCGCTTGAATGATACTAACATCGATCAACCCTTCAATCCCAGATGGCTCTGGATCTTTATCTTCAAGAATACAATCAGAGAAGTAAGTAAACTCAGCTGCTAGTTGATCGTGAGGCTCAAAGGTACGCTCTTGAGTTTCACCATTGATTGTTAGGTAATGCTTGAGTTCTCCCTGCCAAGGATAGGCAGGATCTACTCGCAAATTTCCTTTAGTACCTACAATCTGATAAGTTGAAACACTAGCTGCTCCAAAACTACAGGTAAACGTTGCCAATCGCTCATTGGGAAAGCGCAAGATCACACTAGTCATTTCTTCGATTTCACTGAAGCGTTGTTCTCCCTTATTAGCAGCTACAGCAAATACTTCAATTGGTTCATCTTGAAATAGGTAACGTGCAGCATTAATACAGTAAATGCCGATATCATCGAGCGTTCCGCCACCTGTTACATCTTGTAAACGAATATTGCCCTCTTCTACTTGTTGAGTAAAAACAGAGTTGAAAATTCGTGCTTCACCAATTTGCTTTGAGCGGACAATTTCCACTGCTTGTAAATTTGCTTCTTCTAAATGTAAGCGGTAGGCAATCATCAGTTTCACACCGTTATCATTGGCAACCTTAATCATTGCCTCACACTCTTTTTCTGTCATTGCCATTGGCTTTTCACACAACACATGAATTGCCTGATTAGCAGCCCGTACAGTGTATTCGCAATGCAAGTGATTAGGCAAGGCAATATAAACTGCATCAACCTCACCGCTTGTCAGACAGTCCTCATATTCTTCGTAGGAATAAGTTCGCTTTACACCATACTTTTTGCTCAGTTCTTCTCTTTTTGTGAGGTCATCCGAAACCAGTGCGACTAATTCTGAGTTTTCCGCGTGGGCAAAAGAAGGTAAGGCAGCTTCTTGGGCAAACCAACCCAAACCAACAACAGCGTAACGAATTTTGCGCTTACCATTTGTAGTGGTCATTTTTATACCTCTTGATGAAGAATAGCTTGGGAATTCTAATCCAGTAATTACAGCGAATTTTGCACTAGCTGTTTATCTAGAAAAAATTCAGGAGTCAGGAGTCAGAATTCACGATGAATTGCAGTCCGATTCGTGCATAAATAAACAGTGAGACGCCACACTTAATCAAAGTTTTAGTGGCGCTTATAAATAGCGTGTTTGAATCTTCCATCAATAATGATTCTGACTTCTGAATTCTTCTTCAGTTACGTTATCTTGTTAATGCAGCTTCAATCTCTGGTTCCAATTGAGCTTTAGCTTTTTGGAATTCTTGACCTAGTTCAGCTAGAACTTGCTCATTCATACACTCTCGAACAGCACTAAAAATTTCGCTTTCTTCTTCTTCTACATGATACTGAACTGCTTCCTTTAATTCACTCATTTTTTCCTTAAACTCAGGATCAGTAGGTTTAAGAGCTTTAATTTCTTCTAAAATTAACGAAACTTCCTCGTGTTCTTCTTCAGCTTCTTCAACATATTGTTCAGTTTCTTCGTATTCTCTCAAAGCTGGGTAGAAGACTAATTCTTCAGTTCTGGCATGTAAACTCAATGCTTTATAGATTTGATTGAAGTGTTCATGCAATTTGCTTCCCTTAGCTTTTTCAGCTTCTGCAAAAAGCTGCTCGACTTGTCGATGCTCTGCTTCAATTAATGAGAGAATATCTGTTGCTTTAGTTTTAGCCATTTTTTCCCCTCAGTAATAATCTATTTATAGGGCTGAGAATTTGGAGGTTGATCGATGGGATCTCGTACATTCTCAATAATTTGGCAAATTAAAACCTCATTCTTTGAGTAAGCTTTCGTTTAGACTTAAGGAATATTTATGTTATTGCACTGTGATTGAAATTCATAACCTCGGTATGAGGGATGATGAGTATGTACCATTAGCAGCCAAAACTACGACCCAAACTTTGAACACGTGCTGAAGATATCAAACAGTACTAATACCATTTTTGACTTGAGATTTTGGATTGGGAATCCCTTTGTGTATCTAAATTCTGCTTGTCTTTGATGTTACAACAGAAATGATCGCCAGATACTTAGTATATATGGCAACGCCCATTTAAAAGCTATCCATTATAAACATATTTCTTAACATAAAATTTGACATAAGAGATAAAATGTGTGCTTGGTACAAAAAGGGACGAAAGCAGATCAAAGTCAGCAATGGAACAATGGATCACACAAGAACTATAAAG
The DNA here is from genome assembly GCF_015207005.2 of Desmonostoc muscorum LEGE 12446. GTDB lineage: Bacteria > Cyanobacteriota > Cyanobacteriia > Cyanobacteriales > Nostocaceae > Nostoc > Nostoc muscorum. Next base: position 3,873,819 of record NZ_JADEXS020000001.1, on the reverse strand, counting down.
AACCGAATTCGGTGACACCAGAACAGGACTATATATGAAAAAAAAGCAGATGGAAGAACCAACTGCTTTGATCAAAAATGCATTAATTCCTTTATCTTGATACCAACTGATTAATTGGAGCAACTCCAGCTAAATCTAAAATTGGCGCAATTAAATCTTCACGTTTCACTGCCATCATGTGGACACCTTGACACAATTGCCGCGCTATCTGCACTTGTTCTGCGGCAATTTTCATTCCTTCTTCAAGAGGGTCTTTGGCTTTTGCCAATCTATCAATAATATGTTGGGGAATATTTACACCCGGAACACACTTATTAATAAACTGGGCATTCTTTGCTGATTTCAACAGAAAAATTCCTGCCAAAATTGGTTTTTTATAGCCAGCAGCAATTGTGTCCATGAATTTTTCTAGGCGTTCAAAATCGGTAATCAACTGACTTTGAAAAAATTGCGCTCCGGCTTCGATTTTGCGTTCAAATCGACTTTGTAAACCCGACCAACTCTTAGATTGTGGATCTACTGCAGCGCCAGCAAATAAATCTAGCGCCCCATCAGTTAGGGGTTTTTCGTTGCAATCAACACCTTGATTCAGCTTGCGGATCACTTGCAGCAGTCGCACAGCTTCCAAATCAAAAACAGCTTTGGCATCAGGATGATCGCCTGCTTTTACTGTGTCACCAGTTAGGGCTAATATATTGTGTATGCCCAAGGCATGAGCGCCCATCAAATCAGCTTGTAAACCAATGCGGTTGCGATCGCGGCAAGCAAATTGACAAATTGGCTCGACACCATTTTGTAATAAAATTACTGATGCCACTAACGAAGACATCCGCAGCACGGCGCGGCTACCATCGGTAATATTGACGGCATGAACCCTCCCCTTAAGGGTCGCCGCCATTTTGATCATGTGGGCTGGATCTCCCCCTTTCGGAGGTGCTACCTCAGCGGTAACGAGAAATTCACCTGCTTGCACGGCTCTACGAAAGGCAGTGGGGCTATGGGTATGATGCATATCATTAGAAATCTCGATTTATTAAAGAACAAGTTAGAATTCAGAATTCAGAACTCAGAATTCAGAAGCAGAGACGCGATTAATCGCGTCTCTACAGAATTCAATTGGAAAATTCTGGCGACTGATTGCTGAATTCTCTCTTGTTAAATGGTATAACAAATCACACCCAAAAGGTAAAACTCATAGAGGTAGAGAGTAACCCAAAGCAACTTTTACTTGTGATAAAGTTTGATTGGCGATCGCTCTAGCTTTTTCGCCTCCATCCCGCAAAACAGACTCCAAGTAACTTTTATCCTCAGTTATCGCCTGATATTTTTCTTGGATTGGTTTGAGAGACTCAATTATCGTATCCGTGAATAATGGCTTGAATTGTCCCCAGCCCATATCCTGACACTCAACTGCTACATCTTCTTTTGTTTTACCAGAAAGCAATGTATACAGAGTTAACAAATTGTTGCACTCTGGACGCTCCGGATCGTCAAAAGTTAGACCACGAATCGGATCGGTTTTACAACGCTTAATCTTATATTGAATTTGCTCTGGTGAATCTAGCAAATTGATGCGGCTTAAGTCAGAAGGATCGGACTTAGACATTTTGCGTGTACCGTCCGCCAAACTCATTACCCTTGCCCCTTCCTTGGGAATCAAAGGGTCTGGTAACTTCAGAACTGGCTGATCTGGTTTACCGAATTGGTGATTTAACCGAGCTGCAATATCCCGTGTCAATTCCAAGTGTTGCTTTTGGTCTTCACCCACTGGCACTTTATCCGCTTGGTAAAGCAAAATATCAGCTGCCATCAGCACTGGATAATCCAACAAGCCTGCACTCACATTTTCTCCCTGTTTGACGGCCTTTTCCTTAAACTGGATCATATCTTGCAGCCAGTTTAGGGGTGTAATACAGTTGAGCAACCAGGTGAGTTCACTGTGGGCTGAAACGTGGGATTGCACAAAAATGGTGGAGTGATTTAAATCAAGACCACAAGCTAGATACAGAGCAACGAGAGTGTAGGTATCAGCTGCCAACTGTGTTCGGTCATGTGGCACTGTAATTGCGTGCAAATCAGCCACAAAGAGGTAATTTTCGTATTCGCTCTGACCTTCTACCCAGTTGCGAATGGCTCCCAAGTAGTTGCCTAGATGGTAATTGCCGGTTGGTTGAACTCCAGAAAGAACACGTTGCTTGCCCATAAATTCTCAACTTAGTTATCTCAAATCTGCGCTAATCAAGTGGCGGTATGGTGAGAATTCGCCTCTCTTCTCTAAAAGGGGCTGCACCAATGCCAACGCGCCTACGCAAAACTCATTTAATTTTGACATTTTCCTGGTCAACTCGCCGTTGCGGAATTAGAGATTTGGTCATGAAAGCGGATTTGATTTGAATTTCGGGAGATTGCAAAGTTACTATCTGCAAGTTTGAAAGGCTATTTAACAGAATCGTATTTTGACTTTATCACCTATTGCTGGCTTGCCTCAAGGTAAAGTTTGAGCCACGATCCTTAAACCTTACTTACTTATAACAAGACTTGATTTTGGATCAATTTCTATGGTATCGTTGCGCTCATTCAAAAACTACTAATTATTTATCGATTTTACGTAGTTTTATTTTACGGTAATTTGCATGAAATGGGAATCGCCCCTTATGCCAAAAGACTGGTTTGAATGGCACGACCTCTACAAGAGTGAGCCAAAATTGCAACAGCGTCTAGAAATCGTGCAGGAATATATTGCTTATAGCTTGAATGCATCTCCAGATGGCGCTATCCATTTAGTGAGTGTTTGTGCGGGTGATGGACGAGATTTACTAGGAACTTTAAAAAATCACCCTCGTAAGCAGGATGTTTACGCACGACTTGTGGAAATAAATCCAAATCTAGTTGAACGTGGACGAGCAACTATAGAATCCTTGGGTTTAGCCAAGCAAATTGAGTTCATCAACGGTGATGCAACTATCGCCGCCAACTATGTAGGAGCAGTTCCAGCAGATATTGTGCTTGTGTGTGGTGTCTTTGGCAATCTGCCTGAGGAAGGTGAACTGAATCGCTTATTGGAAAACCTGAGTTTTCTGAGTAAAGAAGGTGCTTTTGTGATCTGGACTCGCGGACATTCTCAGGGTATTCCTTACTCTGAGAATGTGCGGAAAACTTTCCGTGCGTCTGGATTTGAGGAAGTGAACTTCAAACTCACTGCTACAGGAGATATGGGTGTGGGTATTCATCGCTACCTTGGTGAAAATTTGACTGTACCCAAAGAACAACAGTTATTTGTGTTTTCTGGCGTTGCTAGTAAAGCGAGATAAAGCGAGATAAAACATGTCTATTCAAAATACGGTGTCCAGTTGGGAAGAGCTTTTAGAGACTGCGAGAAAAAATACTTCTGCTCGTAGGGTGAAAAGACCAGGGCAATCTCCTTCTACTGCCCCAATCCCCAGCGGTTTAGATAAACTTTCCCCAAATACAGAACCGCCAGTCCTGCTTTATCGAGATACTAATTCCTGGTGTCCCTTTTGCGAACGAGTTTGGTTTGCCCTGGAAGAAAAGGAAATTCCATTTACAACGGAATTTATCGATTTGAGTAATATACCCCAGTGGTATAGAGACTTAGTTCCCACATCCCTTGTCCCTGGTGCAAAAATTGAAGGTAAGTTAGTCTACGAATCTAAAGATATTCTCCTGGCTTTAGAAGAAAGATTTAACAGTCCTCCTCTACTTCCTGAAGATCCACAGGAAAACGCCATTGCTAGACAGTGGATTGAAGATGCCGAAACCAATGGATTTAGACAGATTGCCTATAAATTCTTAAGAGAAACGCCTACAGATGCTGAGGAGTTAGCAAATTTCCAGGCGGCATTTGAAGCTCAATTAGATGAGCTTGAGCAAGCCTTGGGTAAATACTCTGGCCCCTATTTTGTTTCAAGTTTTAGCTTGGTAGACATTATGTATAGCCCTCATCTAGATAGATTGGCGGCTAACTTGCCTGTATACCGAGGCTATCACATCAAAGGAAATCCCCGCTTCCCTCGGATCAATGCTTGGTTTGAGGCACTTAATCAGCGTCCTGCATACCATAGAGTGAAGTCGGATGACGCTACAAATAATTTGCTTCTGCGCCGTAGATGGGGTGTATCACCAGTGGGAAATCCCTTGCCGTTGGACGCAGCAGCTAGCCAGGAAATTCAATATCGAGCTGAAGCAGCTGAACGACTGAGCGATAACCGGGAAGTTGCGACTAAAGATATTCTGAAAAACTCTGGTGTGCAAGCTTTAGCGGGAAATAATGATATCTCGGCGATCGCACCAGCAGTTGATTTTCACCTCAGATTGCTGGCAGACTATCTAATTAATGGAAATAATGTCCAATTACCTTGGGGTAGAGTTGGCGGAAAAGACAATATCGATCCAATCTTAGCTGCTGTTGGAGCCATTACTCTTGCCTATGTGAGAAATCGCATCTGTGCGCCGCGAGATATGAGTGCTGGCGCAGCAACGGCATTTCGGGCAGCAGCAGATAAAGTGTTGGCATCTATTTATTAAGATCGCAGAATTCAGAATGGGCTACGCCCCGCTGCGCTAACAGAATTCAGGAGTAAAACAGCCTTCATAGTCTGGCTAATAAATCTATGCCGAATTGGTAATGTCCGAAAACCATACCCTTCGTGGGCATGGTTTTTTATTATTTAACCGGGGAAAACATTGAATATTAAAGGTCGTAACAAATTAAAGCAATTGGTGATGCTCAAAACTAAGGCGATCGCACTTTATCAAAAATTTGGGTTTAAAACCCTGTCATAAAGGACGGCTTTATGATTTGGGTGCTAGCGTAAAGATCTGGTTATTAGCGCGGGGAGTGTCAATTACTGAAACTATAACGTCAGGTTAACTTAACAAATACTAAGATTAAAATTACGCCTACTTATCACCTCTTTCCCATTCAGGTATGGCGCCTTTAACCCGGCGGATGGGTAAATTTGCAATTAAAGCTGTGGTTCGCTGGTTGCTTTCTAAAGAGAACTCTAAGCCATCTGTCTCAACTTCCACATAGCGACAGACGACATCTAGGATTTCTTGCCGCATTTTTTCCAACGTTTGAGGGTCGATATCAGCGCGATCATGAGCAATCACCAATTGCAGGCGACGTTTCACTTGAGTTCGACTGCTATCAGGACCACGAGAAAAAAGTTTTTCTAGAAGTTCAATCATTACGAATAGGTCTAGGCCCGAGACTGGAAAATTAGGTTAAACAATCTTTGTCGAGAACAACTTTCTAAGACGCACGAAGAAGTTGTCTTGGGACGAGTCAATATCAAGAAATTCGACGTTTTCCCCTTCCAATCTCCGAGCAATGTTCTCAAAGGCTGTGCCAGCTAGAGAATGAGTTTCCCCTAATACCAAAGGTTCGCCGCGATTGGTAGATACAATAACACGCTCGTCGTCAGGGATTACCCCGATCAAGGGGATGGCGAGAAGTTCCTGAACATCTTGCACTGACATCATATCATTTGCTTGCACCATTGCGGGTCTGATGCGGTTAATTATTAAATGAACACGCTTAATCCCCTGTGCTTCTAGTAATCCAACTACTCGGTCTGCATCACGAACTGAGGAAATTTCGGGTGTGCTGACAACTAGCGCTTCTTTTGCTGGCCCGATCGCATTTTTAAATCCATTTTCAATGCCGGCGGGGCTATCAATAATTACATATTGATATTTTTGGGCTAGTGCATTCACCAATAACTTCATCTGTTCTGGTGTGACTGCATCTTTGGAGCGATTTTGAGCTGCTGGCAAGAGTACGAGATTGGGTTGTCGCTTATCTTTGACTAGGGCTTGTTCTAAACGACACTCTCTTGCTAGGACTTCCACCGCAGTATAGACGATGCGGTTTTCCAGCCCTAGCAGCAAATCCAAATTTCTCAGACCAAAATCCGCATCAACCAAGGCAACTTGACGCCCCATTTTGGCTAAAGCCATGCCCAGATTTGCTGAAACTGTGGTTTTACCCACTCCTCCTTTACCGGAGGTAATCACAATAATGCGAGTCATGATAGAAGTGCGGTCAATGAGGGTTCAGGAAATATAAAACTGTAAATTGCAGTATAAAGTATGAAGTATCGTATCAAGTATGAAGAAATGTCTGAATCTCAAGAAATGAGAGTCAGATATGAGTGTTTTTTATAGCGTTTTTCGGTTATGTACAATACACTTTGCTACGGGAAAAGGGCTAGGGATTAGAGTAGTGTATTCCATCTACATGAAAATCGCTATATTTCATCCTGCATATCCTTCATTCTTTAAGTAAATATTCCGGGTTGCTGATTGATCTTAGTCAATTGGTTTCTGGAAAAATCAGTAGCCCTAGCGATGCGAATTCCTTGGGGCGTAATATGTGCCACCTCTGGGGAAAACTGCATCGGCGATTTTTCTGGTGCCCTAGCTACAGCATCTGCAATCCGCAATTGGGTTGGTTCCATTTGCAAGGCCATAATCAGACACTCGCTATTACCTCCGGCACCAGCATGAGCAATTCCCCGTAGACGACCCCAGACGATAATATCTCCATCTGCAATTACAATACCACCTGGATTTAAATCTCCCAAGAGAATTACTGTGCCAGGATGACGAATTTCTACTCCAGAGCGTACAGTCATTTCCAAATAAAGGGCATCTGCCTGGGGTATGGCTGTAGCTTTTGGTTCTGTATTCAGGGAAGTTACGGGTTGTAGTTGCTCTACAGAATAACCAGATGTGACAGCAGCGATCGCAGTTTGCCGCCGACTAGTGGAGACGGATATTAATCGCAGTTGAACTTCACTTAAAGCTTCGGCGAGTTCTTGCAGTTGTCTGGCATCTACTAAGCGGTCTTGTGCCATGAGATGCACAGGTGTGTTGGATATGCGAAAGCGATCGCCAGCGTTCAGGCGCTGTCTGGTTTGTTGCCAAATATCAGACCAGCTAAGTTCTGAAGCAGGTACTTGAGATTCTGGAGGTAGAATTAATAACAGTCGTCCCCCTTCACTTTTCAGCTGGACTTGAATATTCTGATTGACCCGATTTCCTGGTAATGGTAAGTCACTACTATTTAAATCAGTCAGGATAGAGTTTGCGGAATTTGACTCTACATCCGGTTTAGCAGGAGTTGACTCTACATCGGCAAGCTCAGTATTTGATTTTAAATAGAGCAGCACAGAATTTAACTCAGCGTCCGGGAGGATAGAATCTGATTCTAGATCGGAAACAATAGAATTTCCCTCTACCTGGGAATGAATAGAGTTTGGTTCTGCATTAGGAGGTGCAGAATTTGACTTTACATTGGGTAATGCGGAATCAGAAGTCATGCGGTACTAGCCAAAAGACAAGGGACACACCGAATAATTACCAATATTAGATCACTTGCAAAATGCAGCAACATCCTTATAACATTTTGGATTTGAGATTTTCGATTGTGTACTGCTAGGTTGAAGCAAGCTACACGTAGCACCTGGAAAAAAAAGGCTGATTACATAAGCTTTTGGGTGCTTTCTCTGTCGTAATCATTCTTCTAATTTTGGACTTTGGACAAAAAAGGCCTGAGTAGTTCAAAATTATCATTATCTTCATTCAGCACTTAAAGCTGTTTTAGTCAACCGTTGATAAATCGTTCCCAAAGCATCAGCATTACCGACATTACCGGGAAACAACACCACAGGCAAATCAGGAAACTGGGGGTGATCCGATGGTGTCAGCACCATTGAACAACCAGGTAAAATTTGACCGAGTAAGCGGGCTGAATTTAAAGCTAGTCCAGTACTCAAGACATCGTTTGAGGTAATACCACCCTTGCTGATTAAGAATCCGATATCAGATGGTAAACCGCGCACAATATCCATTAATAAAGCTGAAACCGTCGCCCCAAACTCCAATCTTGTCTCTATATCCTTAAAACTCAATTCCTGACGGCTAGTATAAATCACTGGTGTTTTACCAGCCTCGTGTACTAACCGTGTACTTTCCTGAATTTCCCTTAGGAGTGTAGCAGATTGATTTGTTTGATCGTCAAGTAGTCGCGCCACATTGACTTCAATTCCCACAGTTCCCTCTACTTGCAATAGCGCCTCTAACTGTTGAGTAGTTTTTTTCACATGGGAACCAACAATCACCGCACCTGGTTTGCCTTGGCGCACATACTGTGCCATGTTTTGGGCAGCGATGGGTTGGGGAGGTAAAGCGGCTAAAGCCGTTAAAATACTGGCAGCACTGCGAAATAAAAAGCGTTTACCTTGACTTGCCGCGGTTAGTATGTCAATTGCAAAGCGGTTGAGGTCGGCTTGAGTTTCGCCATCGACGACAGCACACTGATTATGACTCAGTTTGAGCAAGCGTTCCAGACTACCAGCGCGAATATCAGCTAGAAGGAACCTTTCTACTGCTTCAGCCGGAATTTGTCCTTGGGTTTTTTCTTCGACGTACTTGGGTAAGTAACTGTGATGATAGCTGAAGACTGAATCACGGGCAAATTCGGTTTCATGGACTGGGGTGGGTACACCATCAATGATTAAATAATGCACACTGTCGCGGGTAATGCGTCCGCCCTCAAAAAATGCAGGTACAAGAAAATGAGCATCAAAAGGGCCGAGTTCTTGAGCGATCGCATCTGTTTCAATGGGATAATGTCCGCGCAAGGTAGAATCAGAACGACTGACAATCAGAAAATCGTCAATTCCTTCAGCCTCCAAAGCAACTTTCAGATTTTGGCAAACTTCTTTGGTGACAGATGCAGCAGACTCTGGGGTTAAGGATCTAGTATTAGTCAACACAAAGAAAATCGGTGAATCATCCTGTAACCCACTGCGTAGAGTGTTCACATCCCAGTGCATTAGCAGTAAACAGCTGTGGACTGTTTGAGAACCTGTAGGATCGTCATCTAGGACAATTATTTTGGGTTTGTTGATCATTCAATTTTGGATTTTAGATTTTGGATTTTAGATTGACTCTACTATTCAACTCAAAGGCTGTATCATCGAGGAATCATTGGTTAATTGGGCAATTGTTTTTCAGAAAAATAGCAGATGAAGCATAGTTTAGGGCAAAAGCTAAGAATTTCTTTGCCTATTGCCTGCCATACATCCGCAAGTAAAAAGTCAATTCAACTTTTGTGCAATTTTCGGATTTCTGCTTGCACATCGATCGCAATCTGCAATGACTGATTTAAAAGTTGAGCGTATTCACCTGCTTGACTACTAACTTGTAAAGCTTGGAGACTGGCTAAATTATTGACAAATAACTCTTGGTTGTTAGCAAGCAATTTTCTATTATCTCGCAAAATTCGTTCCGTTTTCAGAGCGCGGACTAAATCTTCTCGAATCAGTTGCAGGGCGGCGGTGACTTGATCTCGGTCATGGATACTGCTTTCTACGTTCCCTGATGCTGCCAATTGGTCATTGATATCTATGGCGCTAATCAGGTCATGATATTTATCAACTTCATCTAAAAGTATTGTCAGTCCTTCAGGAAAGGTCAACTGTCGCCAGAGGGTTCGCCCCACTAATATGGGGATTGGCACTAAAATTAGTAAAAGAATTCCGAATTTAATTGAAGACCCAATTGTTGGCAGAATAATAAACGCATAAATAAAGCCAACGATGATTGGGGTTAGCGCCAGCGTCACCAGCATTTCATTGAGCAAAAATCCTAATCGCTTCTTGCTATCTCGCAAAACAGAGGGTCGAAAAACGTCTTCTGGGTCGAACCCAGTTAAACGTCTCAGTTCTCCCTTGCTAATTTCCAAGCCTATTAAGTCCGGCTGCACGGCTGGATACTCCTATAGAAGCCCAAGTTGCGTATTTATTTTAATCGGGTTTGGTAAAGATATGTTGGTATTTATCCTGGGCACCTTAATGGTAATTTTGAGAAATTTCTTTACTCAGATCCAATTACGCTAAACGCTAGCTCAGTGTGACTCCCACTTTGCCATCATGTAAAGCTAACATTTTCTATGCACCATTTGGAAGTTCCGAGGTAGTATATTTTATAACTGAGGCATCATTGGCGATCGCCAAAGTACATCTGATTCCCTATTGTCCTACACTTGGGTAGCAGTACCGTGGTGGGCATGTTGGTTAGCATTATTCAGTCCAGCAAAATATTGTAAGTTAATATCTCACTCCCTTTTGTTGTGGTGTGGAGCAAAATGGATATAGGTTTGAGATTAGTCAGCGACAAAAACGGGAAATACCCCTATGACAGCACTTACATTAAATCTTAATTCTGTAATTAAACTCACAAGAGAGCAGTTTTATCAATTGTGTGAAGAAAACCCAGATTTAAAATTAGAACGCAACGCCCAAGGAGAATTAATTCTAATGCCACCGACGGGAGGAGAAACCGGGAGAAGTAATGTTAATTTAATTCTTCAAGTAGCATCATGGAATGAACAAAATCAACTTGGCGAAGTTTTTGATTCATCAACTGGATTTACTTTACCAAATGGTGCTGACCGTTCTCCTGATGTTTCTTGGATGGAAAAATCCCGTTGGGAGGCTTTGACTAAAGAACAAAGAGAAAAATTTATTCCTCTATGTCCTGATTTTGTAATTGAAATTATGTCACCATCTGATACTTTGAAAAAAGTTCAAGACAAAATGAATGAGTATAAATCAAATGGGTGTCGATTGGGTTGGTTGCTCAATCGAAAAAAAAAGGAAGTAGAAATTTATCGTCCAGGACAAGAAGTAGAAGTTTTAAAATTACCTCAAAATCTTTCTGGTGAGAATGTTTTACCTGGATTTGTACTGAATCTGCAAAAAATTTGGGGGTAAGGCGATCTATCAGAAGAAAAACTGCTTTATCCATGTAGCTACATTGAGTAAAAATAATTTCCAAGCGATGCCTACGGTCTTCGCGGAGCGTCTTGTTGGCGTAGCCTCTCGTAGAGAAGACATCAAACCTATCGCTGAATATAATTCATCTTGCCAATTTTGTTTTGCTCTAGTAAAAATTTCATCTATACTCTGATCTTGATATATTGTTCTAGAGATTTCTACATAATCAGTAGGATTTTTGTGTAACAATGTCAAAAATCGCATAGCTGCTGTTGAACCAAGATATTTATATAGTGCATTGATACCTTTTACTCTAATTTCTGTATCATCTATTTCTAAAATGTAAGGTTTTAAGCTAGGACTATCTTTGAGTCGCTCCTTAATCTCTCTACGGAATGTCCTGATTTCCCCTTTCCAATGCCCTTGATTTCGCTCCCGTTCCCCATTCCAATATATGAGCTTAAGCAGATGTTCAAAAAGTCGAATCAACAGACTTTTCACCGCTCGCTTCTCGCTCCTACCCATAGTTTCTAATTCTTCTAACAAATTCTCTAAATCCACAGATAAAAACTGTCCAGCACGAAGTTGATTGATAGTCATCCTCAGCCACAGGTAATAATCTTGGTCGTATAAAGTCTGAGTTTTTGGTTCTATTTGTATCACCATACACTTGTTAAACTCCTATTATTTGTTGTATCAGACATTAATCAATACACAAGACTTACCCAAGACATGACCGAAAACCTTATTCTTGCGTAATTCATGTAGACGCAAAGCGGTTTCCCGCAGGAAAAGGTTTTGCGCCTTGATTGTGCAGTTGTTGATTACCTTCTGAGATAGTGGCGTGCAAGCGTACAAAAACTGGGATATCTTTGAGTCGGGAAAGGGCTTCCACTACACCAGCCCAAGTACCACCTTTGCCAAAAGAAGAACTGACTACAAGAGCATAATCCGCTAAAGCATAAATATATTTGTTTCTGGCAAGTTATGTAAACACTGAATTTTGAACATAGAAGATACCACGACGCGATCGCAATTTCCGCAAATCCTAAGCAGTTCTACATCGCAAATGCGTGTATATTGTGGAAAGTGTGATGTCAACTCCTCTCAGCAGTCAAAAAACTGACAAACAATGCAAAAGCTAAAATTACTGACATACACATCAAAACTATTGTTAAAATCCAGATAATTTTAAGTTAGAATTACTACCCGACTCCTATGAGAGAAACTGTCCTAGAGGTTCGCAATCTCCAAGTTGAATTTCCCGGTGATGGCAATATCGTCAGAGCTTTGGATGGTATTTCCTTTGAATTGCGTCGAGGTGAGACTCTAGGAATCGTAGGAGAGTCGGGAAGCGGAAAATCAGTCACATCCTTAGCTGTGATGGGTTTGTTGCAGACTCCTGGTAGAGTGGCTGGCGGTGAAATCTGGTTTCGCCCTCAAGAGAACGCCAACCCCATCGATTTGGTAAAATTGCCGCCTGAAGAAATGCAGCTACACCGCGGTGGCGACATTGCCATGATTTTTCAAGAACCGATGAGTTCCCTTAATCCGGTTTATAACATTGGGTTTCAGCTTACAGAAGCCATAATGCGGCATCAAAACGTCTCAGCCGCTGAAGCAAAACAAATTGCGATCGCAGGTCTGCAAGAAGTAAAACTTTTACCTAGCGATGAAGAGATCCAACAGCAGTATATCGAAACTTGGCATCAAACTGACAGCAATTCATCGAAACCAGATACGCCAAAATTAGCACAGTTGGTTAAAGAACACAAAGAAGCCATGCTGGAACGCTACCCTCATCAACTTTCTGGCGGTCAGTTGCAACGGGTGATGATTGCAATGGCAATTTCTTGCAACCCATTAATATTAATTGCCGATGAACCAACCACAGCCTTAGATGTGACGGTACAAGCGACTATTTTGGAATTGTTACGAGAATTGCAGCAAAGTCGTGACATGGCAATGATTTTCATCACCCACGACTTGGGGCTAATTTCCGAAATTGCTGACCAAGTAGCGGTAATGTATAAAGGCAAAGTTGTCGAATCTGGTGCTTCCGAACAAATTTTTAGCAATCCCCAACATCCATATACTAAAGGCTTGATAGCCTGTCGCCCCACACTTGACCGCCGTCCCCAAAAATTACTCACCGTTTCCGACTACATGAGTGCCCAAGAAACACCAACGGGACAAGTAGTAATTCAGGCGAAAGAACCCGCACAACCTCCACAAGTTACTAGCCAAGAAATTGCTGCAAGATTGGCAAACTTAAACGAGAAGCAACCCCTATTGGAAATTCGCAACTTGAAAGTTGGTTTTCCAGTCCGTGGGGTATTTGGTGGTACAAAACGTTACAGTATGGCAGTTAATGGCGTTTCCTTTGATGTCAAACCAGGGGAAACAGTGGGATTAGTTGGAGAATCTGGTTGTGGTAAAACTACCCTTGGTAGAACCTTGCTGCGATTAATTGAACCAATGAGTGGTCAAATTATCTTTGAAAAACAAGATATTACTCGCCTCAAAGGAGAACCGTTGCAAAAACTCCGCCGGGAAATGCAAATAGTCTTCCAAAATCCTTTTAGTTCCCTTGACCCCCGGATGAAAGTCGGGGAGGCGGTGATGGAACCGTTGTTAATCCACTCCGTTGGGAAGACAAAGCAACAACGACGGGAACGCGTAGCCGAACTTTTAGAAAGGGTGGGTTTAAATGCAGATGCGATGAACCGCTACCCTCATCAGTTTTCTGGCGGTCAACGCCAGCGGATTTGTATAGCGCGTTCTTTGGCATTAAATCCCAAATTTATTATTTGCGATGAATCAGTTTCAGCGCTGGATGTGTCAGTGCAGGCGCAAGTGTTAAATCTTCTTAAAGAATTACAGTCAGATTTTCAACTGACTTATATTTTTATTTCTCATGATTTAAGTGTAGTCAAATTCATGAGCGATCGCATTTTAGTCATGAATCGCGGTCAAATTGTCGAAGAAGGCACAGCCGAAAGCATCTACCAAGAACCCAAAGAAGAATACACACAAAAATTAATCGCTGCAATTCCCACTGGAAGTCCCGAACGCGTGCGAAATCGCCAACTAAGGGCGTTATAAGCTCTACCCCATAACATTGCACTGTGACTAGTGGGGGCTGTCCTTAGTCATTAGTCCTTTGTCATTTGTCTTTACAAAGGACCAATGACTAATGACCAATGACTACTTTCAAGGCATTTTTTATTTCTACCTATATATAGATTGACAAATTTGCTGTGACCTTAAATAGATTTAGGAATTTTAATTAGGAAATATTTATTTTAGTGATATCACTGAATATATCCTACATCAGGTAGATGATATATCTGTATTTATTCGGTCATTATCAGTGATGAGAAAAATCATTTGTTACCGTTTTTTCTCTGGTGTCAAATATTTGTGTGTGTAACTACTATAGAACAATCGAAAACCGCGAATATCTATCACTATTTTTACAGTTTTGTATTCCATATCACAAATTAGCAATTGCATCAATATCACCGGATCAAAGGCGTTGGAGGATGTTATAATTACGAAGTATCTAATAAATACGTTTTCCTAATTAATCTTTAAGCAGCGAAAAAATGTGATATCTAATGCTGCTAACAAAGACTCTGCCTATGCAATTAATTAGACAAGACAGATAAAGATTTGAAAATATTAATCGCCAAATCCAAGATGGTATATTTTTGTGTAATTTTGTATTAAAAATGGAATGTATAAAAAAGCTGTTATGACAGTTATAAAACTGGTTTAGCTACTTGAATGCTACACATCCTACAGTTTAAAACTAGCTAAAATAGCATCAAAACTCTCTTAGAGAGTAGACCTACACAGTGATCCGAATAACTTCAATATTGTATGAATTCAAATAGCCCATCTGCCAATTCTGCCGACACATACTCACATCGGTTGGCAGATATTGTGGGAACTGCGATCGCTCTGTTGACTCTTACCTTACCCGTATTTGTCATCGCCCACTATTCTTCAAATGATGTTCAAACTAACCAGCAACCCGCGATCCAAAACCTACAAGGAACTAAAGATTGACAAACAGGACGCAACACCAAGCAATGCGGGTAATGTCTAACACCATTTAACCCAGGCTCGCTTTGTCTGAGTGTTGTAGAGCGCAGATCCATAATACCCTCTTGGAAAAAGCGTTGCGAGGAAACTTCGCAACGCTTTTTCCATTTAGGGGAGTGGGGAGTGGGGAGTGGGGAGTGGGGAATGGGGAGTGGGGGAGTGGGGGAGGCAGGGGAGCAGGGGAGAGTTCAATGTGCCTTGTTCTTTCCTCTCTGCCCCTCTGCCTCTTCCAATGCTCCATGCCCAATGCCCAATCTCTTGGGAAGAGATCCATATTGCCCTAAAATTCTACACGGGGAGCGAAGCTGAGTGCCCCCATAATTCACTGTTATCAGAGGAGTTTTTTGTGGACTTATCTCGTATTCCTGCCCAACCAAAACCAGGCCTAATCAACGTTCTGATTGAAATTACAGGCGGGAGTAAAAATAAATACGAATATGACAAGGAACTAGAAGCTTTTGCTCTAGACCGAGTACTTTATTCGTCGGTAAAATATCCTTATGACTACGGCTTTGTACCCAATACTTTGGCTGATGATGGCGATCCCCTAGATGGGATGGTGATCATTGATGAGCCAACCTTTCCAGGCTGTATTATTGCCGCACGGCCAATCGGCTTTTTAGAGATGATTGACGGGGGCGATCGCGATGAAAAAATTCTTTGTGTTCCAGACAAAGATCCGCGGTACGCTCAAGTAAAATCCCTGAAAGACGTAGCACCACACCGCTTGGATGAAATTGCTGAATTTTTCCGTAGTTATAAAAATTTGGAAAAAAAGGTGACTGAAATTCTCGGTTGGCAAGATGTAGATAAGGTTGCAGCTTTAGTAGAAAAATCCGTCAAAGCTTATAAAGGATAATAGAAGAGTTAAGAGTTAAGAGTTAGGAGTTAAGAGTTAAGAGTTAAGAGTTATGAATTTTTATTCCTCACTCCTCACTCCTCACTCCTAACTTTTTGTAACTTTCGCTTGTTACGGATCGTAAAAACTGCCACCAACCCCAAACCAAAATGCAGCGTACTCTCCTTTTGGCAAAAATTCATAACTGCACCCTCACAGGGGCAAATATCAACTATGTGGGTAGTATCAGTATCGATCGCATCCTGCTGGAAAAAGCTGGCATCTTACCCTATGAGCAAGTGCAAGTAGTGAATAGTGCCAATGGCCAGCGCTTTATTACTTATGCAATCCCGGCTCCAGCACATTCGGGAGTCATTGAGTTAAATGGGGCTGCGGCACGTCTAGGCATTATTGGCGATCGCTTGATTATAATGACTTACGGGCAGTTCACTCCAGAAGAGTTAAAAAGCTACTCTCCTACAGTAGTCATTGTGGACGAAAACAACAGCCTCTTAGAAGTGCGCCGCTACGATGACCTGCTCACCAAGGTCTAATTTCAAAGAAAATGTCAAATTTTGAGTTGTCGGGTTCCCAGAGTAATATACCTGAAAAATCAACTAGCCTGCTCAGTAGTCCAGCCGGTCAGTTTCTAGTGCAATTCTGGGGTGTAAGGGGTTTGATTGCCACTCCCAGCGATAGCACCAGCCGTTATGGCGGTAACACCGCTTGTGTAGAAATGCACGTAGCCGGGAAACGCTTGATTTTTGATGGCGGTACTGGCTTACGCATACTGGGTAAAGCTTGGCAAGAAGTGCAGCAGTCACTAGAAGCCCATTTATTTTTTACTAATTCTCAATCAAACCGTATTCAAGGGTTTCCCTTTTTTGCGCCCGCATTTATTGCTGAAAATCGCTTCCACATTTACGGCACAGCTGCCTCAAATGGAGCCTCAATTAAACAATGTCTGTGCGATCAGATGCTCCAGCCACACTTTCCTTATCCTTTGCAGGTAATGCAGTCGGAATTACAGTTTTACAATCTCACTCCAGACAGTGACGTAAAGCTAGATGATGTCATTATTACAACTGCATTAATCAATCAAACTCAGCGGTCAGTTGGCTACCGAGTTAGTTGGCAGGAATATAGTGTCGCCTACGTCACAGATTTGCACCAAAATGCAGAGCAAGTAGAACAAGAGCGGATTTTAAAGTTCGTTCAAGGTGTTGACTTGTTGATTGCCAATGCCACCTACACTCCTCCAACATCTCACAACCATGACTCTGCTGATTTACTTTGGCAAGTAGCAGTCAATGTGGCTCTGAGCGCTGGCGTCGGACGGTTAGTCATTTCTCATCACCACCCAGACGATCATGATGATTTTCTTGACAAAGTTCAAGCCGATGTGAAATCTGCCTTTTCTCAAGCTTTATTAGCCCATGAAGGTCTAGTATTGGTCATTAGTAAATGATTTAGAGTTTTTGGTGCAGCATCCCGAAAAAGGGGCAGGGGCACAGCCATGTTTCCTACAATTATCTGCACCTCACAAAGTTGCAATTTGCTGTATATATGAACATGCACAGAGTAAAGCCCCTTTATCTAGCAAGATAAAGGGGTTTATTCTATGAAGCTTAGAGAAAATTGGTATGAATATGCTACCTATTTTCTAAGTACAACTTAGGGGTATATAGGGATAAGGAGGCGAAAAATATTCCACGCCGACTAAATAGCTTTCGTCATCCTTGTCTTTAGTATAAAAGGGAAATTCTCCACCCTCATCTTTAGCCTGAGACCATTTTGTAATATTTTCAGGACAGAGATTAATCTCAGAAGGTATGGGAGGATAGGGAATAATAGCTTCATAAGCAACAGAAGACTTTCCTGGGTCTACTTTTAGCTCTTTTATCTCCCCTTTAAACTTATCCCAAGTTACCTCTAATCCATACTTAATAACTATTTCACCCGTACTCAAAATAGGTTGAGAAATTTGATGGTAGTACGTTTGTCCATCTTTGGTGATCTCATAATATGCTTGGCCTGCCATCAAGAGACTTAAAGTAATTCCTTGCCAACCTTTACTACTAGGCAAAATCAAAAACCTGGTTTTTGCACTAAATTTTTGACTATTTAGTGGATAATAAATGTCAAGGTTCTTTGGTAGAAGATTGTCTGGAGAAGATTGTTGATCAAAAAAGAAAATTTCTCTGGCTATGAGACCATCTAAAATATCAGAGTCAATCTCATCCCATTTACCATTAACGAAGTCACACCACAGGTCACTGGCTTTGGCTTCTAAGTAGCAATGCCACGTTTTGGCAATTAGTTGGGATATTTTGCGGGTATGCAGTAGAGTTCGGATTGGATCGTAAAAATTATTGGTTTCTATCGAGTTATTTTTTGAAGACTCATCTGGAAATAAAGCATTCAGAAAACCTTTGGGAAAAACTACTCCAGGAGAAGGTAGATAGGAAGCTATATTTTTATGATTAACATCCTCTTCATCTGAAATATAACCTATGAGATTTTTTTGGGTTTTTTCGTCAAGCAGATATTCTTTAAATTTTCCTCTTTTTTGAGCTACTATTGTTGTTTCTAAATATTGTCCTTCAGTTTTCTTTTTACGAGGAGCAATTAAGAGAATTTGATAATATGTATCATCATCATACCACTGCCCTGATTGTAGTGGATCTGTAGCTTTCAAGCCTATTGCCATAATGATATTTCCTCTTATTTAGTGTTAACAAACTTTGGAACTTTTCACGCTAAACTATAAAAATTGTGAGGATTATCCCAAACAATCTTTTGCACTATTTTTTGAGATAACTGTGCCTCAAGCTCTAGAACTGTTTTCACAATATTCGGCTGATGATCCATGTGGGGGTAATCAGAGCCGAAGATTAAGTTATCAGCGCCAATGTAGTCGATAATTTCAGGTAAGTAAGGTTCAGTAGGTGCGATCGCAATAAAGCACTGACGGCGAAAATACTCTGAGGGCTTCATTTTGACATTATCTTTAACCTCCCAATATAAATTCT
The DNA here is from genome assembly GCF_015207005.2 of Desmonostoc muscorum LEGE 12446. Lineage (GTDB taxonomy): Bacteria > Cyanobacteriota > Cyanobacteriia > Cyanobacteriales > Nostocaceae > Nostoc > Nostoc muscorum. The sequence continues at coordinate 3,855,031 of NZ_JADEXS020000001.1, read as the reverse complement.
CGTACTCTTCATCTAGTCGCCATAGCCAGTGAGGTAACCAACCACAACCAGACTCTAGAAAACCTACTTTCAAGCGGGGATGACGCTCTAAAACACCCCCTTCAATCAGGGCTAAAAGTGCCATCATCTGTTCCATCGGATGAGAGCAGGCGTGGAGAGCAAAACGAGTATCAAAACGCTCTGCTCCCGTGGTTGCTAACCGACTATGAGTTCCTTCATGAATTCCCACCGCTATGTCCATTTCTTCGCATTCTGTCCAAAATGGCTCATATGCGGGGTGACTCAATATTCTTCCTTTAACTGGGTTGGGGCGTAACAACACAGCCTTCCACCCAAACTCACCTATGCGATGTAATTCTGTCACCATCTCTTCAGATGCGTGAAAATTAATAGCTCCTACACCTTTGAGCCTATCTGGAGCATAGCTGCAAAATTCTTCATATAACCAAGTGTTGTAAGCATGAGTAAAAGCTCCTGCTACTTCCGGTGCCATATCATCAATTGCCCAAAGCCATAACCCATAGGTTGGATAAATGAATGCGATATCAACTCCCATCTGTACCATTGCTTCGATGTGAGATTCAGCATCGTAACCCTTGAAATAAGCATTGGGGTGAGCCTGCATCATCTGCTGATTTCCTTGGTGGCGGACTTGCTGTGAAATCTTCGCAACAATTTCTTCTCCTTGAATTTTCATATCTGCGGAAGGAGCAAAGTGCTTAAATTTTGGTTCTAAATACTTTGCCCACAAAAATGGAGGCTCAATAACATGGGAATCAGCATCAATAATTTGATATCCATTTAACATATAAAAACCTATTATCTGAAGAAATTTTAGATTTTAGATTTTAGATTTTGGATTAAACAATTCAAAACTGTAAACTTCACATTGTGTAAAGTCCCTATTTTCAAATATAGAAATTTATGTTGGTTACAATCTAGAATCTCTTTTTCATAGCCAATGTCTAAGAAAGCACAAACAATGCCCCAACAGGCATGGGTTCAATCCAAAATCCAAAATCCAAAATCTAAAATTGTTTGACTGTAACACTCACATCCACATGGGAAAAGGATTAAGTTTATTTTCTGCTAATGGCTCTTTCACCCATCCCATTTTCACAGGAACGTCATATAATCTTCCTGAACCTAAACGCTTCCACATGTGGCGCATTCCTGGAATTATCACTTTAGCTACTCTCAATCCTACATCGGGACGAGTCTGATCTAAAACGAGCATTTCAAGACCATTTTTTTCAACAATTTGTTGACACAGTTTGATATCTTCTAGCAAATCATGACTGTCAATTTGGGGATAATCTGCATAGACTTTGGCCGCAATTGTGTCATCGGGAATAAGATACGGTTGATTAACTAAAGTTGCAGTTTTCCACCAATGTATTGCTAGGCGATCGCCAGATGCAGGATATTGAGTACTACCATCATCTTTTGCCGATAAAAGATTAGGCAGAATTTGGTTAACTTCAGTCAAAGCTCTACCCAGAGCAACTTTAGCATCAAAATGCGTTCCATAGCCTAATATAATATCTTCTACTTCTCGATTAATTCTGCGAGTAATGGCAGCAAAAGTAGGAATATTAAAATCGCTAGTTAGATCCAACACCCAGAGTTCTCGATCAATGCTCTGGTAATACTGTTTCAATGCTAGAAAATAGGGTTCATTGAAACTGTCTAAATCTACCTGGGGTTTTTGGAGGCGATTATACCACCACAAAGCCACACAATCGCGTTCTACTAATTCCATAAAACCTTGAAGAATAGCTTCTTCAAGAGTATTACCTGCTGCACATCCATTGGAGTCTGCCCAACAATCAGGTTGCAAGGATGCAGGATAGCCATAATAACAATAAGCGGTTGGCAGATATTTAAACTCTTCGTGGGTTAATGACCAAACTGGTGTCCAGTCAATTTCTTTTTCCACATCAAAAGGTTCTGGAACTTTTTGAAACCAGCCATGACATTGAGCATTCCATTCTTCTCGATTTTCGTATTGTTGTTGACTAAAGTTCATACAAATATTTGGATGAATCCCTTGGTCTTTCAGTTGGTGATAACTGGCTTTTTTTCTATTTTCGTATCCCTGAAAAACCCCAGAATATCGCTCAATGGCTTCACAAAAACCACTTGCTTTAGCTTGGAGGTCAGTTTTACCTTTTCCTGAACTTCTACCTCCAACATTTTGGCGTAGGCTAGTTAAATCGTCAATGATACCGAGAAAATGGTGCTTGGCGACATAAGTATGGGTTAAGCTATTGCCTGGTATCTTGGTTAGTTCTCGAACAACCCCCGTAATTGGACTAATCAGATGTTGGTATTTTTTCAGTGTTTCTTCGGGTGAACAAGAACGGTGTCCACCGTCTGCGGTGAATGTTTTTTTGCAGTGTTCCAAAACAACGGGTAAGGGTTGGTTCATCAACCCATTAATCATTTCTCCACAGCTAGGACATTGAGGACGCTTAACGAAGACACGATCTTGGGTTTGTAAAGTGAGGGTATCATAGGTGACTATAGTCTCTGTTAAACGTTTATTTTCTCCTTGAACAATCCACTTGAATACTTCTGTGGCTGCTATTCCTAAAGCGGTTTGTACTGTAGATGCTAAAAACCCTAAAGGAGGAGATAAGGGAGTAGAAATGTTTTGATGTCTTTGAATAAATCCTTGAACCGGTCTATTATCTCGTAAGCGATGTGCTAGACATTGCCAACAAGCGGTTTTTTTACCGTTAAATATTGGTCCTATCCAAAGCATTGTTCCTAAAGGATTGACTAGCATCCAAGGAGATTGAGACTGTAACGCCTGTTGATTGAACTCATCTAAATTTGGGTGGAGATAGTCGTCAGTTAAGACTATTGTGAAATCTCCTGCATCGGCTATTTGAATTTCCAGAGATTTGAGAATGGCAATAAAATCGTCGGCGTGAAGGGAACCGAAGGTTTTTACTGCTACTTTAGTTGATCGTAATCTTTGATGAGCTTCGCTAGGTTTGATATTCAGATAATTGCAGAAGATAGCAAATTGCGTAGGCGTAGCCCATTGTTGATATCCCACTTCATCTTCTTGTTCTATAATATAGCCCTGTTTTTCCATTTGAAACAAACCAGATTGGGCTTTAATACTAATATCAAGAACATTTTTAAAGAAGGAATTATGGTCTGGAAATGATTTTTCATCTGGTAGTAATTCTAATTGAACTTTCTCGATAATTTCGTCAACATCATGATGTCCATCGATTAAAGATGCTAGCAAATAAGAAATGCGATCGCTCAACAAAATTGCATCTCTCTCAGATAGTAAAAATACTTTATCTGGTTGGATTTTATCAACAAAGTAACAATGGTTAAAAATCGGTTTATTCAGCATATTTTTGGGTTGACTAAAAAAACTAACAAAAGCTGCAACAGCAAAAATTATCTCAACTATAGCAGTCCTAAATCATTTGTTCATTATTTGAAATTGTTGCTACTTCCCTGTAGGGCGTGTTTTCAAAGTCTTAGATCCCCCAACCCCCCGATAAATTTGGGGGCAAAGAGTCTCTTAAAGCCCCCCAATTTATCGGGGGATTTAGGGGGATCTAAAAAGTTAGGAGGCTAAACCAGCAGTTTGAAAACATGCCCTAGTTCGTAAGGCTACGGTGTATGCACATCTGTGATAAGCTGTTCCGCATTTAACTTGCATATACTGGGCGGGCGAGACGCCCACCCCACAAGAAATGTACAATTTCAAATTATGCAAACTAGATGTGGTTTAGCTTACCAAACCGAAACCATTGCAAATCCTCCTAAATCCTCCTTTTTAAGGAGGACGAAGAAGAGGTTTTTGCCCCCAATTTATCCGACGAGTGAGGGGATCGAAAGCCTGTAGGGCAACTCTAGAAGATTTGTGTGTACACCGTAGCTTAGTAAGGGGGGACGGCGTTATACCATTTCACTTTAAAGCTGATACACATACCTCGGTAGGGTAGCACAGCTGTGCTACCCTACGTTAAATCTATATCTATCAAGATTTTCGTGAAATGGTATTAGCTGAAGGATGAGTTTTCTGACAACTAATTTAGGACTTTTATACTAATTGGTAAATACTATCTGTTTTTTTTCATCAGAAGAAAGCGATTGAAAGTATTGCCGATATAGTTGAGAGCTAGGTATTGCTTTATTGTTATCTAACTTAATCAGTCCCATACTGTTTAACTTGTAAGCAATAATGGGTTCTAATGGTACAGGTTCACTAGCATTAATCGCATTATAAAGAGCGATCGCTAATTCCGGCTGTTCTTGCAAGATTGTCAAATGTCGCTGCAAGTGATGAGCATAAATTCCACTGGATGTAGGAGCAGTTTTTAGGAGTTGTGCTAGAGTTATTCTCTGAGAACTGAGGTAATAAAGTGCAATGTGTATTAGTGCTGGATGTCCCCCAATTATTGTCATTAATTGCTTTGCTTCTTCACCATCAGACCACTTCAAACTATAACGTTGAGCTAATTCCTGCACTTGATCTAAATTAAAATCCGGTAACTGAATTGGTAACCCAATATTGAAAGGAGATTGCTGAAGTTGTAAAGGAACATAAATTTCCGTTGAATGCACCACAATCAAGCGTAGCTTTTGCCAAATTTTGCATCTTTTAGCTTCTTCAAACCACGAACGCAACAGGGGAAAAAAATCTTTTGCTACTCCTGGATGCTCAAAAGTATAATTGACTTCATCTAGTGCTAAAACCAGGGAAGTATCAATTTGATTTAGTACATAGTTTCGCAAATAAAAAGTACAACTCAGTTTGCTACCAAAATCTTTATTCCAATAGTCATCTAGTTTTTGCTCCATTTGAAGCTGTTGAGTAATATTGGCACATAGCCACCGCAAAAATAGATTGGCATCACTGAGAATTGTCTGATCGACTTGCTCAAGGTTCAACCTAACTGTCCGATATCCCATACGTTCTGCGTAATCTAAAATCCTCAGCATTAATGAAGTTTTGCCCATTTCCCTTGGAGCTTTAATCCGTACTAATGCTCCTAGTTTTGTAATCTCTGCATAAACCGATTTCTGAATATTAGGATGTTCAATGTAAAAGGGAGAGTTAAGAGGAACTGAACCACTGGGATAACAAGGAAGTGCATCTTGCTGTATACCAAGATCAAACTCTGGAGAATTTAGTTTAATTGACTTTGCTGGGGGTGTAGCTTGTTCTGCTATGTAAGATTCCAGCACCACCCGACAATTTTTTTTGTTAACACGCCTGCCAAAAAGCAAAGAAAGTTTTTGGTACAATCGTGGAGCAACAACATTGGTAATATAACCGCAGCTATATCTTTCTTCTTGAGCTATTGCCTCATAGGTCTTGTTCTCACATATACCCTGCAAAACTAGAATTTCTGTGGAATGTAGAGGGTCTTCTTTGATTTCCACTAGCTTGCGATTAAGAATATCAAGGATAAAATCTATTGCCATAAAAATTCAAACATCACTTTCTTTCTAGAAAAGCAGAATTTGGAAAATCGATCCTCTCAAATGAGACACCCAACAAAAGGTTAATCATGCTTATTTTTGTAGTAATTATGAGTATTAAAAACTAAAAATTTTATCTGTAAATCAGGAAAAATACTAATTCAAAAATAGAAATTTTATTGTCTATATCATTTTTATTAGTAGAGAGAATTTTACAAATTTAAGTTGTTAACTTTTGAATTTTTCCCAGATATTTTTACCAAGCTGAGATTCTCCAAATTTGCAGAATATTATTTATTTTTAAAATGATACCTTTTTTTATCACTTATTATGTTTAATATACTTTAAATTAACATATATTAATCTAAATATAGACTAATTTGATAACTTTATTTAAAATCAAAAAATATCTAAGTCCTAATTAACAAAGCTTTGAATCATTCTGGGATAATAAACTTTGTTCTTAACAAAAATTAAAAATTTTGAAATATGCAAGCTTTCAACATTCTAGGGCATTTTTATTTATTTAGAGAATAGAAACTCTTCAGAGCATATGTGTAGTATCAGGTTGGATTGAAGACTTATAATTATGGCTGACCCTGGGACATTCTGACTCATATCAGGATAGACCGCTAGGTGTTGACGCTCATCAGGGATTAAAGAAACGATTTTGTTATTTTTAGAAGCAGCTGACGAAAAGCGATCGCTCAAAATTATACGTCCATCAAAGAATAAATAAGAGCAGATGATTTTGGCGATTGGCAGGAGGCAACCCAATATTGCATGTAAAGGCTCCATCGTGGGCGCACAAACCCCCACGAATCAAACACCTTCTTTCCCCACTCTCCACCAAGAGTGTTTCATCATAGCAGATGCACTAACGGCGCACCACCCGCTATGAATCAAACAAATACCTTGTTTCCCACTCCCTACTCCCCACTCCCCACTCCCCACTCCCCACTCCCCACTAAGAGTGTTTCTTCAAAGGTTAAGCAAAAGTATATGAAATCTGTATGAGATTTATAGGTTTTATTTTCGGAAACAAACAACTAAATTGAAAGTGAAAAGCGGCGATCGCAACCCAAAAATTGCTGAGCAAATTAATTTTAAAGTAACCATTATTATGCCTAAAAACCTTGCCACATTCTTGGTACAGTTCTCCCAACCCTCTGCGGTGGAGATGAATGCTTACTTACTCTCAGATGAAAAACCAACTACACAAGACCAAAAACTCGAAATATTAAGTAAGTACATGCAGCAGTATCCCCAAGGATGGAAAAAACGTCTGGAATTAGCTGAATTATTTTATGGGATGGGGCGATGGGAGCAGGCTATTGAGGAGTATCGTCAAATTATTGAGCGGCAACCCCAATTCCTTGACGCACGGTTGCAACTGGGGAAAATCTTGCACCTGATGGGACAAGAAACCGAGGCAATAGAGGTTTATGAGAATGCCTTACCTTTGTCGCATAATGAAGCAACTCGGCAGCATATACGTGGATTGATTAAAGCTTGTAAAGGTGACAGTCAACAGGCAATTAAAGCTCTTGAGTCTGCTGCTTTCTTAGAACCTGACAAAGTAGTTCACTGGCTGGCTTTGGGACAGGTGCATATGGGAATAGAGAATACTGTCGCAGCTTTGCAAGCCTTTGATGCAGTCTTGTCACTCAATCCAGATGATCTTGTTGCCTTGATTCTTAGCTATGACGGACTGATGGCTATGGGGAACTTTCAGGCAGCTGGGCAAAGATTGAGCAGAGTTATAGAGTTAGCACCCGATGATTTCCAGATACTCCAACGACAGTTAGATGAGCGTTGCCGGATGAGATTGGTATCAGGTGAACAAGGCAAGCAGACTAAAAAGATGATCGGCTCTGCTCTACAACAGGCTCCAAATGCGGCCCAGTTCCACAAATCCCTGGCATACTATTACATTTTCCGAGGAGATTGGGCGCAAGGAGTAGCAGTGCTAGCACAATTTACTGAAAAACACCCCAATAATCCTAATGGTTGGTATTACTATGGGCGGTGCTTGTCTGACACAGGCGAAAACCAAAGGGCAGCTGAGGCGATTTTGAAAGCTTATCATCTGTATCCCCATAATTGTGAAATCTATCTAGCCTTGTGTGAGATTTTGCCTGCTGCGGGGAGATTAGATGAACTGCATCCCTTGATAGAGGAGATGCTTGAGCGTTTTCCCGAACGCTGGAGTATTTGGGTGACGGCGGGGCGAGTGCTGGTAGAAAGCTTTAAAGATATCAAACGCGGGTGTAGTCTTTCTGTTCGAGGGACGCAACTTCAACCCCAGTTACCTGATGCTTGGTTTTGTCATGGACGGGTGTTGGCATTGGCGGGAAAACACCGAGAAGCGGTAGAGGCATTAGTGCAAGGATGGCAGTTCTTTCCAGAAAAAGGGGGTTATCTGCAATCTGTACCTGGGTTAGTTTGGCTGGGGGAGAGTTATCGAGTGCTAGGAAATAATGCGGTTAGTCGGCGGTATTGGCAAGAAGTTTGTCTGCAAGCTGAAAAATTGATGGAATTTGATCCGGCTACTGCTTATTACTGGCAAGGGAGAGCGTTAGATGAATTGGGGGATAGTTTGGGTGCGATAGAGGCTTATCGAAATGCCCTGAGTCAGCAGTTGCTTTACCCCGCTCATGGCGAAGTGAAGGAGACTCTGAAATGGTTACAAGGGATGCTGCGAAACGGTTTTCGTGCTTGAAGCATCTAGGATAAAAGAGAGCGATCGCTCTTGGATAAACTACAGTCTAATACCAAACAATGGTTTAATGAAGTTTCATCAGTCAATTTGTTTGCAGATGAGCGGCAATTTCAAAAATAGACAAGCGATCGGATTTCATTTTCTGTAAAATTTCCTCAAAATCAGAGCTTGTTTCCAGATATTTTAAAAAAAAGTTAGTGTAGGCTGCATCATAAACAGTTAAAGTAGCAGGGTCAAAAATCAGATCATCTTTTTCGGGTTGTTGAGTCAGGGTTGAAAATTGTCCTCGGTGTTTCCAGATAACTGCTAACAATTTTTCTTTGGCAAAAATTCGATATCCTGCGGTTAACGTTTTCGGCAAATCTAAATAATCAAACGAGCGAATATCATATTCATGTTTAATCAGCAAACCAATAAACTCATCAAAGCTGTTAGATTGCCTCAATAAACTCCCCATTTCATTTTCATACCGGGAGTCCATTGCTTGGGCATTAACGAAAGGATGTTTGAGTGGCCCGCCTGGAGCCGGACTGGCACTGGAAATTAATACTCCGGGTTTATCTTCAACTAACAGTGCTAATCGAGTTTGTTTGTATACAGCAAAGTGACGGATTTCTCGCTGGGGAATGCTTCCGGCTTCAGATTGGATATTCATCATGGTGCTGCCTTTCGTCTGACTGAAATAACTATATCGATCGCCTTGTGGATGTTTATTGTATTCCCAGAAAAAGATGGAGAATACTGTCAAAAGTGCCATCAGGATGACTTGGCTTTTTCTGAGGCAAATGCTATGGATTAGCATTGGGTATACTGCCTCCTGCGTACATTCTGTCTAAAAGAGCGAAAACAGTTGGTTCATGGGTTTGTACCCAAGCTTTTCCATTGTGGCGTGGATCTCCGGTGTTTGGATCGTTTCCAGTATTGGTTCCTAAGTATGCGTTACTCAGTTGTGCAAAGAATTCATGGTCAGTTTGGGAGGCATAGCACCCTTCTCGACCATCAACCCATTGATTTGGATCGGTGGGACTTGCTGTGGCCAGGGCTTTTCGGGCATTGTAAGCATTGGTAATGATTTGGCGATCGGCATCTGTCAAAGAGTTATCATGCAGACCGTGAGCAAATTCATGGCTAGTCGTAGAATAGCCTGTTGCATAAGTTCCAGAAACAGGATTACCTCCAAAGGTGGCTGTACAATTTCCACCGAGCAGATTTTCTTCCGTTACGGCCACATAATTGCCATGGCCGACGCCTCGAACCGTTTCCCACCGTCTGCCATCAAACGTGCTTGTTCCAGCCAAATCGGCAAATTGCGCGACATCGGTCAATAACTTATTTCTGGGGATAATCACTACTTGCATATTGCCATTAATGGTACTTCTGGCAATCTCTTTATTATTCAACTGGACGGTCAGAATTCGCAGCGCTTCATTACGGGCGTTAACTCGATCTACAACTGTCGAGGGTGTAATTAACACTAAATTAGCAGCCAATTGTGCAAATTCAGCGTTGGTCATAAGCTTTTGCAGCACATCTATTAAATCACTGTTGCGTCGCAGCTGTGTGATTTGAGCCTCATCCAAACCAGCTAAGGCTGTGAAAATATCTCCAGAGCCGATAAGATTTGCGAGTGCAGCATCTCCAACTCCTTCTGCCAACAACCATGTCAGCTTTGTGGTGAGGTCAAAATTCAGATCGATCAATGCATCAACCATCGTGTCGTTAGTACAGACTTTAACAAAGAAATTCTTCCAAGTGTCAGTTTTTAGCGCATCCTTTTCACCCTGGGGTGCTGCGGTAATCCAGGGTTTAATGGTGGCATAATCTAGTTCTAAACGCGTGATAGTCATTTCGGCATCCAGCCAGGTCAATTTGGTAATTAAGTCAAAGCCCAAATCATTCACGGCTGTAATCATTGTTTGATTAGTACAAACCTTGACAAAGAAATTCTTCCAGGCGTCGGTTTTCAAGGCATCCCTTTCACCCTGGGGCGCTGCGGTAATCCAGGGTTGAATGGTTGTGTAGCTCAATTCCCAACTGGTAATGGTCATTTCGGCTTCCAGCCAGTTCAATTTGGTTTGCAAGTCAAAGCCCAAATCATTCAAGGCTGTGACCATCGTTTCATTGGTACAAACATTGACAAAGAAATTCTTCCAGGTGTCAGTTTTCAGAGCATCCTTTTCAGTCTGGGGTGCTGCGGTAATCCAGGGTTTAATGGTGGCATAATCCAGTTCTAAACTGGTGACGGTCATTTCGGCTTGCAGCCAGGTCAATTTGGTGATTAAGTCAAAGCCCAAATCATTCAGGGCTGTGACCATTGTTTGATTAGTACAGACATTGACAAAGAAATTCTTCCAATAATTGATTTTTAGGGCATCCTTTTCAGCTTGGGGAGCTGCTGTAATCCAGGGTTGAATCGTTGAATAATCCAGTTGGCGACTACCGAAGGTCGTTGTGGCTTCCAACCATTCAAGTTTGGTACTTAAAGGCGGATTCAAGTTATTCAGGGCTTGCACCATCTCACTGACATTCAGAGCAGCAATCATCCGACTGCGATACCCTCCAGCGAGGACGGTGGCTTTTTCTGGAGCGGTCAATTGCCCGCACAACTTAATGACATCCTCTTCTGGTACGTTAAACTTATCCAGCATTTCGTTCAAGCGTTCGAGATTGTTACCTTCCCCGTCACGCTGGATTTGGGGAGTTTCCGATGTATTTAAGGTAAAATTCGGTGTTGCCAAATAACGGTTAATTCGAGACTGTACTGAGCCTGTCTGCTGCACCACATGAGTTAACTCATGGGCTGTCAACTCATTATTCCCCGGTGCTTTTCCTTGCCCATAATAAACATCATTTCCATGAGTAAAAGCCTGTGCGCCTAACTCTTGGTTCATCTGCACTGCTTGGCTATTGGTATGCACCCGTACCTGACTGAAGTCAGCGCCAAATCTGGGTTCCATGAAACTTCGCACATCATCTGCTAATGGACTTCCCCCACCTTTACTACCATTTAGCTGATTCTCAAGACGATCCCCACCTTCCAAACTGCGATCGCTAGCCGTTTGTAATGTAGACTTGGTTTGTAATTCTTCTTCCTCTGGTGATATCTCTCTTTGGATGGATGTATTCAGAAGTTTAGCTGGATCTTCTTCTTCTAAAATCTCTTCCCGTTGCACAGTTAGTGCTGGCATTGACATGACCGTATTGGCTATCATGTCAGCTTCCTGCTCATACCTATCCCCTGGTTCTCCCACCGTCAACTTCGCCTGGGGACGACGCAAGGATATGCGACTAATGTCGTGAGTAACGGGCTTTTCTGAGATGGCTTGTTGTTCTAATAGTTGCTCATCAGCAGATTGTGCCTCTTGCAGATCGGTTGATACCTCAGTTGCTGCTACATTATTTGTTGGTAAACCAAAGCTCTGCACTGGATTCGCCAACGTCGGTGTTGTGGGTGAAACAAGCGATGAATTAGAAAAAGTTGATGCGGCTGTTTTCTTAGATCCGAACTTACGATCGCTCATCTCTCCCTCCATTAATAGCTGAGACAGAGCATTGTTTTTTATAGGAATTTTATAGTTGGTTGGGTAGCGATCGCTATGGACTTAAGTATAAATTTAAAAGCATTGCCAGCGATCGCTCTTTTTTGAGAAATGCTCGCTCAAAAAATAGGTGATCGCACTTGAATTTCTTGCCAACCATTTCGTCTTGTAAGAGTTGAAGCTCTGTTAACTGTGGTGATTTTTCCTTATATCGGCTATCGCCCAGTTGTTGGTACAGTGGTGTCTGTAGCTCCTGGCTCGCGCCCTGCACCCTCTCTCCTGACATCTTCAATATAGTCTCTGAGTTCTCTGTCAGGGTGAAGTCCACCATGAGGAAATAATTGATCTAGATCCTCAGACCAAGCAGAATCAGTGAAGTCTACTCCTTCCCTATTACTGGTTAAGTTAAGCCAACCTTCAAATTGACAGCCTTGAGGTAAAGCAAGTTGCCAAGCCTGTTGCGCCTGAGCAGAGCCACATGCTGCTAATATGAAATACCTCAGATTAGGACTAACCTGCCCACCGTGTCGGTCTCTACTGATCATTTCTGGTCTAATCAAAATATTGTCGGATGTCCAAATATTCCCCTGCATATCGCCATGACCACTCCAATATATTCCATAGGTCGATGGGTTAAAGATTGCCTCAGCAAAATTGCCAGCAGTTCCTTCTAAGTCATAGACTACGGTAAAGCCGCTCCTTGCAGCATATATAACATCATCTTCAATAAAAGGAGCTTCTGAATCTCTTGCTGCTTGGTCAGAGGAGTTGCCTGCTTCATATCCATAGAAGAAATATAATGTCTGTCCATTGGGTTGGAGAGGAAGCAAAGTATAGCGACTGCCTGATTGAGCAATAATATATTCTGGTCTACTGAGACTAGCTAGTCTTGAAGAATCTTCACCATCTGAAGAAGCTGTTCCACTAGGACTGATATCACCAAGAAGGTTACGTTGAATGGAGTTTTGATTTCCCGTCTGCTGCACTACATGGGTCAACTCATTATTTTCCGGTGCTTTCCCTTCCCCAAAGTAAACATCACTACCATGAGTAAACGCCTGTGCGCTTGCCTGGGGACGACGCAAGGATATGCGACTCATGTCGTGAGTAATGGGCTTTTCTCTTAAAGCTTGTTGTTCTAATAATTGCTCATTAGCAGATTCTGCCTCTTGCTGGTCAGTTGATAGCTCAGTTTGTGTTTGAATTAGATTATTTGTTGCTAAACCGAAGCCCCGCACTGGATTTGCCAGAGTGGGAGTTGTGGGTGAGACAAGCGACCGATTGGAAAAATTTGATGCTGCTGTTTTCTTGCGTCCAAACGTGCGATCGCTCATCTCTCCCTCCATTAATAGCTGAGACAGAGCATAATTTTCAAACCAATTTTATGGTTTGTTGGGCGGCGATCGCTATGAACTTAAGTATAAATTTACCGAAGAAGAATTCAGAATACATCCGCCTGAATCCAGAATGGATTCTGTGCGACTGGATGTCCAAGGGAGGTTTAAAGCCCCCGATTTTAAACGCGTGTGAAGAAAAAATTCTTTCCTTATTACAATAGAATTTCCCCAATTCGGTAGGATAGGCATAGGCTAATCCCAAATACCATCGTCATGGTCAAAACACCTCCACAGCATCGGACAATTCCCTTGTTAGAAAATGGTGACAAACTCACCCGCTATGAATTTGAGCGGCGTTACAACGCCATGCCTAACTTGAAAAAAGCCGAATTGATTGAGGGAATTGTCTATATCATGCCTGCTGCTTTGCGTTTTAGAAGTCACGGTCAACCACACGGTTGGATTGTTGGTTGGCTAGGTACTTATGAAGCGGCTACACCTGGTGTAGCTTTGGGAGTTGAACCCACTGTGCGCCTAGACTTAGATAACGAACCTCAACCAGATGCCGTTCTCCTCATCAACCCAGAAGCGGGCGGTCAAGCAAGGCTGAGTGAAGATGATTATATTGAAGGCGTACCAGAGTTAATTGTCGAAATTGCCGCTAGTAGTGTCGCCATCGACCTCCATGCCAAAAAACAAGCCTATCGCCGCAATGGAGTCAAAGAATATATTGTTTGCCAAGTACTCGATCAGAAATTGAGTTGGTTCTATTTGGAACAGGGCAAGTATCTAGAGTTAGCTACTGATAGTAGTGAAATTCTGCGAAGTCGAGTTTTTCCAGGGTTGTGGTTAGCGGTTGCAGAATTATTAACAGGGAATATGCAGTCAGTGTTAAATTTTTTACAAGCAGGCTTACAATCTCCCGAACATGCAGCATTTGTCCAAAAATTAGCAAATTAAAGCTGAGGCGATCGCCTTTGATGAATGATTTGGCATACAAGGCTACCAAAGCGTTTAACCTTCGGGTAGCTGAGTGTACAGTACTATAGGTCATATTTAAAGTAACTTTAGCTTAAACTTTTTCAACATAAGCACACAACACTAGTTATAATTTCCTATAAGTTGAAAAAACTCTTAAGATTTAGCGTGATTATTACGCTTCTCTCACACCGACTAGCTGACAACCACATTAGGAGGACTATCTATGGCGCTTGTACCACTGCGGCTGCTGTTGGATCACGCGGCTGAAAACGGTTACGGCATCCCAGCTTTCAACGTTAACAATTTGGAGCAGATTCAGGCAATCCTGAAGGCTGCTGTAGAGACAGATAGCCCCGTAATTTTACAAGCTTCTCGTGGCGCTCGTGCTTATGCTGGAGAAAACTTTCTGCGCCACCTGATTTTGGCAGCGGTAGAAACCTATCCTCACATTCCCATTGTCATGCACCAAGATCATGGTAATGCGCCTGCCACCTGCTACTCAGCAATTAAGAACAACTTCACCAGCGTGATGATGGATGGTTCTTTGGAAGCTGATGCTAAGACTCCCGCTAGCTTCGAGTACAACGTCAATGTTACCCGCGAAGTCGTAAATGTAGCTCATGCTTTGGGCGTCAGCGTCGAAGGTGAACTCGGTTGTTTGGGTTCTCTAGAAACTGGTGCTGGTGAAGCAGAAGATGGTCACGGTTTTGAGGGTACACTCGACCATTCCCAACTGCTAACCGACCCCGATGAAGCTGTTGAATTCGTAGAAGCAACCCAAGTAGATGCTTTGGCTGTTGCCATTGGCACAAGCCACGGTGCTTACAAGTTTACCCGCAAGCCGACTGGCGAAATTTTGGCCATCAGCCGCATTGAAGAAATTCACCGCCGTCTGCCTAACACCCACTTGGTGATGCACGGTTCTTCTTCTGTACCAGAAGATTTACTAGCGCTGATTAACCAGTATGGTGGTGCAATTCCTGAAACCTACGGTGTACCTGTAGAAGAAATTCAAAAAGGCATCAAGAGCGGTGTACGTAAGGTAAATATCGACACCGACAACCGTTTGGCTATTACTGCTGCTGTACGTGAAGCTTTGGCTAAAAAACCAGAGGAGTTTGACCCCCGTCACTTCCTCAAGCCTTCTATTACATACATGCAGAAGGTTTGTGCTGAACGCTATCAGCAATTTGGCACCGCTGGCAACGCAAGCAAGATTAAGCAAATTTCTTTGGAAGATTTTGCTGCTAAGTATGCTAAGGGTGAACTCAACGTTGTTACCAAAGCAGCTGCCAAAGTTTAATCAATAAAAGGAACTGGGGATTGGGGGCTAGGGACTGGGTAAGATAGCCGGTTACTATAATTTTTCTAATTCCCAATTTCTTTAATTCATAAATAGGAGCGAAAGCACTCCTACATTTTGGGATAAGTAAACAGGGTGGCGTTGAAGTCACCCTGTTTTTTGTTTTATTTATAGGAGTTAGGAGTTAAGAGTTATTCTTCCCCAGCCTCCCCATCTCCCTATTCCCCACTCCCTACTCCCCATTCCCTAAAACACCCGATGCTGTAAAGAAGGCATTTGACGCCGTACTTGTTCAAGCCTAGTGGGTTTAATTTCAGCGATCGCAATTCCCGGTTTTTCCCCAGCATCGGCTAAAATTACACCCCAAGGGTCAATAATCACAGCGTGTCCGTGGGTTAGACGGCGGCCGTAGTTGTTGCCTGTTTGGGCAGGAGCAATGACGTAAGCGGTATTTTCGATGGCTCTTGCTTGTAATAATACTTGCCAGTGGTCTTTCCCTGTAAAAGCAGTAAAAGCGGCAGGAACAAATAACACATCGGCTCCCTTGTCTGCCAAATGACGGTACAGTTCTGGGAAGCGGACATCATAACAAATAGAAAGTCCTAAATTACCGAGTTTTTCTGAAAAATAGACGGGGGGTAGTTGTGTACCTGCCACAACAGTGTTGGATTCTCGATAGGTATTGCCGTCGGGAACATCAACATCAAATAAGTGTACTTTGTAGTAGCGGGCAAGTTCTTGACCGCTTGGGTCAATGAGTAGAGTGGTGTTATAAACTTTGCCTGTATTATCTACCGGAAGTGGAAAGCTGCCGCCCAAGATGGTAATTTGGAAGCGCTGAGCCATTTTTTTCAAGAATTTTTCACTTTCAATGGCGATGGCATCCCCTTGGGCGAGTCTGTCTTTTTCTTCTCCCATAAACGAAAAATTTTCTGGCAAACCCACCAACTCAGCACCTCGACGCACGGCAAGATCTATTAATTCTTCTGCCTGTGCCAGATTTTTTTGGAGATCGGGCACACTGGTTAATTGAATAGCGGCGGCTAAATAAGACTTCATAGATTCAACAACGAATAGTTGATTTATCGGAAATAGATTATCAAAATATATCGCTACTTCAACATTTGTGGAACTTAATTAGAAATGCATGACTTGCTGCTTTTCTTGAACAAGCTTATTATTCCCATTGCTTATTTTAAGCTTCCTCTAGGTTCTAGCAAACACAGCAAGATTATGATTTGGTTGTGAGGAAACCCTGATATAGCGATTTTCATTTGAATGAGACGCATGGTAGGGGCGCACAGCTGTGCGCCCCTACGAATTGTCTGCACTCCACACAATTGCAAACTGCTATAAAAACTGCCTGGTATGAATATCTCTGTTCTGGTTCAGACATCCTTTGAGTAGATGCTGTGGGCAATATAGCGTTTGTTTTAGTTATTATTCAGGGCATCATACCAGAAGAAACAAACAAACTGGCAGATAAAGCGATTCTAGTGGCGATCGCTAAGTGAATAATTCCTAATTTAAACACAGAGCAACTAATTTTTATTCTGACTTCTGACTTCTGACTTCTGAATTCTGAATTCTGACTCCTCAAATTCTATACAAATGTAAACAAGTTTGAAATACTTGAAATTCAAGCCTTTCAAACTTGTTTGCAAAAATTAACTTAAAGTTACAAAAGAATATATAACTCAAGAGGATTTTGTTACCAATTGAGTTTCAGAGATACTTTTCCAGAGTGGTAGCTAATGTAGTTTTAGGCACAGCGCCGACAACCATATCTACCTTTTGTCCACCCTTAAAAATCATTAATGTGGGTATGCTGCGGATGCCATACTGACTGGCAACATTAGGATTTTCATCCGTGTTGACTTTGACAACCTTGATTTGACCTTTGTACTGTTCGGAGATTTCATCGACAACAGGAGCTACCATACGGCATGGTCCGCACCAGGGTGCCCAAAAGTCAACTAAAACGGGTACTTCGCTGTCGAGTACTTCTTGCTTAAAAGTAGAATCCGTAACTTGTGCGGCTGCTGACATGCCTAAAACCTTCGCCAAATATATCTGAGCTTCGTGAAAATTCTACCATAGCAAAAACATCTGCTTGAGAGTGGAGGATGTACATTTGCAAAGAAGCTCTAGAATTTATTCACAAACATAAGGAACCGCCCGAACAATAGTCCGGGCGGAGTGTGGTGTGAGGAGTGAACGGAAACATTCGTCTCCGCTATCTCTATTGTAGGCGACATATGGGATTTTTCCAGGAATTGTTTAGGGGCCTGAAAAAATTTATTTAAGAATTTGATGTTGGAAATTGGGCATTGGGCATTGGGCATTGGGCACAAGAGGCAGAGGGGCAGAAGGGAAAAACTTACTGCTCCCCTGCTCCCCTGCTCCCCTGCTCCCCTGCTCCCCATCTCCCCTGCTGCCCATCTCCCCTGCTGCCCCATTCCCCAATTCTATTTCCCCATTCCTAATTGCTGAGCTTTTTGGTAAACTTTGCCCTCAGTTAATAGGGAAGGAGCAATCACAACTTCCACCTGTTGCATTTCTTTAATATTTTTGGCTCCCAAGGTGCCCATGCTGGTCTTTAAGGCTCCTAAAAGATTGTGAGTGCCATCATCTAGTCCTGCTGGCCCAATGAGTATTTGCTCTAGGCTACCAGTGGTGGCAACGCGAATGCGGGTGCCACGAGGTAAGACTGGGCTGGGAGTCGCCATTCCCCAATGATAACCCCGTCCTGGGGCTTCGGCGGCTCTGGCAAAGGGAGAACCAATCATCACACCATCGGCACCACAGGCGATGCATTTGCAAATGTCGCCACCAGTGATTAAACCGCCATCAGCGATGATGGGGATATAATTACCAGTTTCCTTGTAGTAATCATCTCGTGCCGCAGCACAATCCGCGATCGCAGTTGCTTGGGGCACACCCACACCCAACACTCCCCGAGATGTACAAGCAGCACCAGGGCCAATTCCCACCAGTACCCCAGCCGCCCCAGCTTTTAACAAATTCAAAGTGACTTCGTAAGTTACACAATTCCCCAACACCACGGGAATAGGCATTGAACGACAAAATTCTGCTAAATCAAGTGGTACTAAAGACTCTGGTGACAAATGTGCAGTCGAAACCACCGTAGCCTGCACAAAAAATAAATCTGCCCCAGCTTTTGCCACCGCCTCACCGTATTTGCTTGCTCCTGCTGGAGTTGCACTCACGGCCGCGATGCCACCTTGTTGTTTAATTTCCTGAATACGTTTTTCAATTAATTCCGGTTTTATTGGTTCGGCATAGAGTTCTTGCATTAGGGCAACAAATTCATCTTTTCCCACAGAGGCAATCCGATCTAATATTGGCTCTGGGTCGGCATAGCGAGTTTGAATACCCTCTAAATTGAGGACACCTAATGCTCCTAACTGTGACAAACGTACAGCCATACGAACATCTACTACGCCATCCATTGCACTAGCAATTATCGGGATTTCTCGCTCAATATTGCCAATGCGCCACTTAGTATCTGCCAAACTGGGGTCTAGTGTTCTGTTACCGGGGACTAGAGCAATTTCATCTATTCCGTAAGCTCTGCGAGCTGTTTTTCCCCGCCCAAGTTGAATTTCCACGCTTTAACTTTTCTCAATTCTGTTTAAGCTAGGGTATCAAATTGTGAGAGAAATTGGGGCGTTTTTTTTCCTAAATTATATAGGTGACTAGTGAGGACTGTCATTTGTCCTTTGTCATTTGTTATGTGTCCTTTGACCAATAACCAATGACCAATGACTAATGACTAATGACTAATGACCGGATTATTAGCATTAATTCTCTTAATTCCAAAATCCAAAATCCAAAATCCAAACAAAGTTACTTTGATTCAGGGTTTAGTTTTAGCGGCATCGACACCAGTGTAACCAGTTGCTAACCAAAGTATGGCTCTAGCTCCATCTCGAATAGATTTTTCAAGAGATTCAGGGGGATTTTCTGAGGGAACTGGCACTGGTTTTAAATAAATACCCCGACTACCCAAAATAATTTCGCCGATGACACAAGCCCGGCGCATATGGAAGTCTGAAGTAATCAAATAAACACTCTTGATCCCGCGAGCTTGCAAATCATCTACCAACGTAGTAAAATTAGTAACTGTATCAACTGCTTCATAGTCCAAGTGTAAACGTTTGGGATTAACACCAGCTTTGGTAAACACTCGTTTTGTGGAAGTTGCTGGACTACCCCCCGTAATCCAGATTGGTATATCTGGATGCCTACGGACAAATTCTGCCGTAAACTTCTCTCGCTCTAAACGTCTCGTTGAACCACCCAAAACGATCACTGCTTGCGGCTGTACAAATTGGTTTTGTACTTCTTTGTATCCCCACCACATGATTAGCGGTAGGACAAAAGCCATAAATTTAAAAGATTTACCTGTAAAGAGTAGCTTATTCAAGGCTCGATAACTTAATTTACTGAGTAGAAAATTTTCTCTGACTAGAAAAACAAAAATTGATCGTAGAGTAGCAACCTCCCCAAAGAATCTGCCCAAACTTGGATTTGGGTAATTTTTACGTTGCAACACGCTTAATCGCGTTTTGCTTCAAGATATTCCTCTAATTGATGGATTATCCTAACCTTTATCTGACGATCCATCAAAGGGTTCCAACCACTTTATACAGCAGAATTCAGAATTCAGAATGGGCTACACCCCGCTACGCTAACAGGAGTCAGAATTTAGAAGGAAAACAGTCTTTTGACTGGGCTTTGGGACTTGGCTTCTGTACTTCACCTTCCTGGAAATCCGCGGTTAAGGCAAGAGACGCGATAAATCGCCGTCTCTACAAAGGACTTATTCTTGTAAAGATGACGATTTACCCTTGTCTTTGCGATCTAGAATTTTCATCAAAAAACCTTATCCGAACTGTATCGTCTACAAATTGCTGTATCTTGCCATTCGCGTATCAACAATAAGGATGTTACGATATCTTTCACCAGCTGAATCTGACTTATGAAATTAGTTTGCGCCCAAAGCGACCTCAGTACAAACCTCTCACTCGTCAGTCGTGCTGTACCTTCACGACCGACTCATCCGGTACTTGCCAATGTGTTGCTCCAAGCGGATGCTGAAACTAACCAGGTAAGCTTAACAGCTTTTGATTTGAGCTTGGGTATCCGCACTAGCTTTAATGCTGAGGTCTGGCAAGGAGGAGCGATCGCACTTCCTGCTAAGTTACTTGTAGACATCACCTCTCGTCTTCCAGAGGGCGAAATCACTCTCGATGATGAATCAGCCCTCACAGGTGCAACATCCGGCGGCGAAGGTTTAATTGTTACACTCACACCCAAAAGTGGATATTATCAGGTAAGAGCAATGGGGCCTGAAGAATTTCCCGAACTACCTGTAATTGAAAATACAGAAGTAATCCATCTCACCACTGCTGCATTAATTGAGGGATTACGGGGTTCATTGTTTGCTACCAGTGCTGATGAAACCAAACAAGTACTCACAGGAGTACATTTAACAGTTAAACAAGATACTCTAGAATTTGCAGCTACCGATGGACATCGCCTCGCAGTAGTAGAAACTAGCAACGAACGTCCTCTAGATGGAACTAGTCAACTAGAAGTCACAGTACCAGCTAGAGCATTACGCGAACTACAACGAATGCTAGCTCATAGCGCCTCATCTGATGAACCTGTGGCTTTACATTTCGATCAAGGTCAAGTTGTGTTTGCATGGCAAAATCAGCGCTTGACTAGTCGCACATTAGAAGGACAATATCCCGCCTATCGACAACTGATTCCCCGTCAATTTGAGCGACAAGTCACAATTGAGCGGCGACAATTCATCAGCACTTTAGAGCGAATTGCTGTGCTAGCAGATCAGAAAAATAATATTGTCAAGCTCAGCATTGATAGCGAAGCCCAGGAAATTATCTTATCTTGTGAAGCTCAAGATGTGGGTAGTGGTAGAGAGCCAATGCCGGCACAAATTTCGGGTGAAAATATAGATATTGCTTTTAACATTAAATATTTGATGGAAGGTTTAAAAGAGTTACCATCTTCCGAAATTCAAATGCATTTGAATCAAAGCTTAACTCCAGTGATTTTTACGCCACTGGGCGGCTTGAAAATGACTTATTTAGCTATGCCCGTACAACTGAGAAGTTAACAATAATTGCAACATGTTCTTGGAGGTTGTTTGAAAAGTGGTATGTTGTGATTTTAATCGAGTTATTACCCCCCTTAATCCCCCCTTTCCAAGCAGGGCTGATTCATTCCACAAGGGCAAGAAGTTTGTCAATATCATTAGAGATAAATCTTTGAGCAATTGTGATGGAAAGATGACCATTTCGACGGAGTATATTAATGGCGATCGCTCTGAGGATTGAGAGGTTCGCCGGAGCATTACCCATACGTATTTTTGAGTCATCCTCCTTCATAACTACGTCTTTAATCCAATGGAGGCGATTTTCGATACTCCAATGCCCGCGAATACCACGAGCAAATTCTCGTGCGGGATGAATGAGGCTACTAATGTAACAGACAACCTCATGATATGGTTGACCTCCTCGTGTTCCAGTTCTTTCAACTCGAATTAAGGACTTAATTCCCGCCCAGGATAGGTCAATTCCATTCAAATCATCAAAAACTTCAACAGTCCTTGTTGTCAGTCTATTCTTAGTTTTTTCTGTCTCTATATAACGACTTCTGGGCTTGTGAAATGCAGCAATGCGTTGAATATGACGATGTAATTTTGGTTGATTATCTTTAACCGCAATTATGTAATCGTTGCCACAATAATAACTAACTGGCAAGTTTTTTTTGGCAATGCAGAGAATCAAAACTGAATACGGCATCTTTGATATCCAAAGCTGTAATTAAGTTTTGTACAACTTGAATTTCACTCTCTTCCTTATTTTTCAATTGTTTCATGCCGATAACAAGTCCTCTTTTACTTGCAAATACTGATACTATGCTGACAAAATTTTGACTTGATGAATTGTAGTTTTGGACTGTGCCTTTAATACTTTTACCATCCACGCTCAACCATTCTGATTCAGTTATATCAACGTAATTCTGCGCCCAATGGTTAAATATTTTCACCAGTTTCTCAAAATCTACTCCCATGATTACACGTCGGATTGTTGAGTAAGAAGGAACACCATGTTTTTGTATTTCAAATGTTTTTATCAATGCCCAACGATGCCGTTTGACGAAATCTCCCCATGCACGATAACCGACGTATCCATTCATAGTGCCCATTATTACAAACACTAATACCAACCAGAGTGGATGCCTTCGACCATCTTTTGTTCTAAAATCTTCCACAAGCCGCAGTTGTTCAATCAGAGAACTACCCATAATTTTCCTCCCCTCAACACTTGCAATTTTACCTGTTTTAGGGAATGAATCAGCCCTGCCTTTATAAGGGGAGGGTTAGGGTGGGGTAAAAAATATTTGATACATCAATTATGACTTTTAAAACATCCTCTTAGAGAAGACGCGATTCATCGCGTCTCTACTCTAGAAACCTTAATATTACAGCACGGCGTAATACCGTTTCTTTGTGAGGCTGTGCCAAATTTTCTTGGCTTCTTCTTTCTTTCTTTCTTTCTTTCTTTCTTTCTTTCTTTCTTTGTGTCCTTTGCGGTTCGTTCCTCATATAGTTTGGCGCATCTTCATACAGAATTGGTATAAATAGAGCAAACATACTCTTAATCTTAAGCAACCTCCAAAATTCCAAATGCTCATATGATAAACATTTGGAATTTTGAATTTGAAATTGGAGGCAAGTTGTACTAGGCAATCAGACTGAAATTGCTAGTACTCAGAGTAATATCAGAATTCCCTAAACTAGCAAATTCAAACACTGTTGCTGTACCCAGAAGATTGCCGTCTCGGTTATAGAATAGGCTGCCACTACTTTGGCTAAAGACAATACGTGCATTACTAGCGTTGACGAATTTAGGACTTACGCACTGTACAAAATAATTATCTTGTGTATCAACGTAAATACGTTGTTTCAGGCTTTTATCAATCTCCCTTGATTGGGTGCGATCGCTAAAATATCATTGAAAAATCTTGCTATAAGCCTTGAAAACTATAGCTGCTATTTTGGCTTTTCTGTCAATGCGTAAGTCCTAGAATTGATCTTCACTGACAACTGCAAAGTCAGTTAAAGCCTGTCCCACAGTATTAGTAACAGCATTGAAGGTGGTTTTACTCAGCACAATTTGGTCTTGTCCTGCTTCAAACTCGCTGATGTAATCAACACCTAAACTTGTGCTAAATACACCATTGCCTTGAAAGACATATTTATCTTTTCCGCTTCCACCAGTGAGAATATCATCGCCCAGTCCTCCCCAGAGAAAGTCATCACCAGTTCCACCAGTGAGAATATCATTACCATTACCTCCCTGAAGAGTGTCATTTCCTGCTAACCCTTGCAGTTGGTCATTTCCATCAAGACCAATCAGAGTGTTATTCAGTGTATTACCAGTGAGACGGTCATTGCCTGCACCACCCGTTGCATTTGTCGGTTAGGGAGAATTTGTAGTAATCAATCGGGTCTACATTCCCAACAAATTCTTTAATAGTTTGAGTCCCAGTCAGAGTGCCAATATTATAAGCAGTGCTGAGTGTGTTCCCCGGATTTGAGGAAATGGAAGGAGGTGCAGATGTGGCTGATAATTGTAGGGAATAATTGGAGTTGACGTTGCTGGAGTTTTGCCCAATTCCAATATAGTAATTCCCAGCTCCTAATGTTGTAGTAATTTGACCGTTACGACCCGAACCAGCAATATCAGAATAAAATTCATCTCCATTATCAATCAATCCATTATTATTGCTATCGTAATAGATTTTGGCATAGAGATAGTTTTGCGTTACTCCATTCAAATCGCACAGTTAGTTGCAACAAAATTCCAAATGCTTATATCATAAACATTTGGAATTTTGAATTTGGAATTAGAGCGGAGTGCTACTAGGCAATCAGACTGAAATCGCTACTACTCAAAGTAATAGTAGGATTCCCTAAACGGGCAAACTCAAACACTGTACCTGTACCCAGAACATTGCCATCTTGGTTATAGAATAAACTGCCAGAGCTTCTGCTAAAGACAATATGTGCATTACTGGCGTTGACAAATTGATTGTCAGTGACAACTGCAAAGTCAGTTAAAGCCTGCCCGACATTATTAGTAACAGCATTAAAAGTGGTTTTACTCAGCACAATTTGGTCTTGTCCCACTTCAAACTGAGTAATGTAATCAACACCTAAACTTGTGCTAAAAACCCCATTACCTTGAAACTGATATTTATCCTTACCACCGTTCCCTGTGAGAATATCATTGCCTAGTCCTCCCCAGAGAACATCGTCACCAGTCCCACCTGTAAGAGTATCATTGCCATTACCACCTTGAAGGTTGTCATTTCCTTCTAACCCTTGGAGTTGGTCATTTCCATCACCGCCAATCAGAGTGTTATTTAGTGTATTACCAGTGAGACTGTCATTACCTGTGCCACCTGTTGCATTTTCAATCACGTTGTTGGCAGAGAGAATGAGTTTGAGATTGCTATTAATCGTTTGCGAGGTGGCTACACCTAAATTTACGTTGATGGCAATTGTAGTACCGCTAAAGTTAATAGTATCAGTACCACCTGTTGTGGTTTCTGTAATTCTATCGGTTCCCAAGGCAGTATTAGCTACGAAAGAATAGGTGTCATTCCCAGCACCACCAGCAAGGGTATTATTGGCACTATTACCTTTGAGAATATTATTACCTGCATTACCAGTGCCGTTGATTGCTCCGGTTCCTGTTAGGGTGAGGTTTTCTACGTTGGTTGGCAAAGTTGTACTAACCGAGGAAGTCAGGGTATCGGTTATGGTTGTAGTAACAGTTTTGGTTGTACCAAGGCTGGCATTGGTGGGAGAAGTCAGAGTTAGAGTAAAGGTTTCATTTGCCTCGTTTAAGGAATCATTGAGAATCGGGACATTAATGATTTTACTGATTTCTCCTGGGTTGAAGGTCAAGGTTCCGGCGGTGCTGGTATAGTCTAAGCCTGCTGTAGCTGTACCGTTAGCAGTGGCATATTTGACGGTAACAGTTTTGCTGCTGGCTTGGGAGAGACTAACGGTATAACTAACCTTTTGAGAACTGGTATTACCCTCGACTATTGTTTGGTTAGCACTGAGGTTAATGGATGGGAAATCATCATTAGTAATGGTTCCGGTGACGGCTGTTGTCGTACCACGGGTATAACCAGTGCCAGAATTGAGAGTTAAAGCAACAGTTTCATTACTTTCAATGGTGGTGTCGGCTGTGGGATTAATAATGAGAGTTGCTGTACTTGCACCTGCTGCAAAGGTAACGGTGCCTGTGGTGGTAGTGAAACTTGCTGCACCACTTTGTGTGTAGTCACTGTTAAAGGCAGCTGTGCCAGCAACACCGTAGTTCACTGTTAAGGTATTGGTGGTGTTGCCGCTTCTGGTAAAGGTGTAAACTAGGTTGCTGCTGCCATCTTCAGTGACACTACTGGGAGCTACGGCTAGGGTGATGGATGGGAAATCATCATTAGTAATGGTTCCAGTGACGGCTGTTGTCGTACCAATGGTGTAACCAGTGCCGGAATTGAGAGTTAAAGCAACAGTTTCATTACTTTCAATGGTGGTGTCTGCTGTGGGGTTAATAATGAGAGTTGCTGTACTTGCACCTGCTGCAAAGGTAACGGTGCCTGTGGTGCTAGTGAAACTTGCTGCACCACTTTGTGTGTAGTCACTGTTAAAGGTGGCTGTGCCAGCAACAACATAATTTACGCTTAAGGCATTGGTGGTGCTGCCACTTCTGGTGAAGGTGTAAACTAGGTTGCTACTGCCATCTTCATTGACACTGGCGGGGTTGACGGCAAGAGTAATGTTGCTAGTAACAGCAATGGGTACACCGGAGTCTTGTAATATGGCAAGGTCAAGTGGAGAAATGTTGTAGCGAGTTCCGCGATAATATACTACACCATTCATTAGATCCGCAATCAGATCGCTTCCTGGTCTGGGCAAGTCGTTACCCACATGAGTGCTGTTACCAAAGGTCAATGGCACAGAAGACCCGTAAACACTAGTTGCTTGACTTCCTACAAAGAAGAAATTGCTACCATCAAAAATAGTTTGTTCATCGAATGTCGATTGATAATCTCCAGGGAATGTTCCATCGAAAGCATTTCTCCATCCATTGAAGGCAAAGGCATGACCAAACTCGTGGAGCAATACAGAAACAGCATCTGTTTTATCATCGGGCACAGGAGTAATTCGTGCTGATGGTTCGGGATCAAACCACAGTTCATTTGTCAGATAATCAGGATTGAAGTTGAACTCAATGTCAGGAGCGGCACCGTTAGGATCGATTCCTGTGCGAATTTCCGCCGCTGCACCTTGCTCAAATACGTTAAACGTTCCGTTATTACGTACAAAAGATGAACTAAAACTTCTGCCCGTAGCTCTCGGAATAGTGTTCAAAAAATCAATAACTACCTCTAAGCTGGCATTACCTTCAATGTAGTTATCCCAGTATGATCCAGCAGCCAATATGTTAGACTGTATGGCAGAGTAATAGGGAGAAAATGTCCCGAATGGATCGTTAAAGGTGATATTGAAAGTCAGTTCATTTTGTTCGACAGCAATTGTTTGCCCTGCTATATTAATATTCGCCCAATCATTTTCTGTGCTGATTCTGCTTAAATCCTGATTCGTTAAACTCTGTCCCCGCACCAAAGCTGAGAAAAGTTCCCCTTCATCCCCTGCGGTATCTTTTTGATTAATTTGAGCATCAATAAAATGTCCAATTTCCTCTAATAGAACTGCACTTACTACTGCTGGTGTAGCAGTAGCTACAAAACTATCCGAGAGATAAATCTTATTAGTGCTACTGGCATAAGCCCCGTTACTATTGCCCAGAATGTCACTATCAATTATCTCAATTTGGGGAAGTTGACTAAAATCACCTGCTTGCCACTGCGATCGCACTGTTGCAGAGATAGTACGATTGTATTGTGTACCAAAAACACTATCGAATAGATTCCAGAAGTTCTCTAAATCAGAAAAGGCACTCAGTTGGTTATATGTCAGCGGGAGTACGAAGTCGAGGAAATTAGTCATAAATGTAGGGCTTATGTTTTGTGAAAAAAGTGATGATTATTTAAGTTAATAAATTCGTTGTTTCAGGTTCTTGCTGACAACTCTTAAAGAGTTTAAAATAAATAGCATTTTTTTTTGCAGCAGAAAATAAAACTTTAATCTAGAAACACCAAAATTAAAGTTCAGTAGAAGATCGCATAACTTGACTTTACTGATATTTAAGTTAGTCGGCATCATAAAACGCATGTATGTTTATTTTTGTAAAAATTCTGGAATTATTAGTTTATAAAGTGTTTACTGATTGAAATTTCGTTACCAGGTTAATTTTTTAACGCCGACTTACTCGGTTGCCCACACCCAAGTCACAAGTCTGGGCGATTGATTACGATAATTGTTAAGCTGTTGTTCTTGAAAAAAAGGGGAGAAATTTATGGAGTATAATTTTCAAACATTGGCTGAACTTTACAAAAACGCACTCTTAAACGATGTCCTCCCATTTTGGGAAAAATATTCCCTTGATTGGCAGCAAGGCGGCTATTTCACCTGTCTCGATCGCCAGGGCAAAGTATATGATACAGACAAATTTATCTGGCTGCAAAATCGCCAAGTGTGGACTTTTTCCATGCTTTACAACCAGTTAGAAAAACGTGAAAATTGGTTGAAAGTTGCCAGTAATGGCGCTAACTTTCTCGCCCAACACGGCAGAGATAGTGATGGTAACTGGTACTTTGCCCTGACTCGTGCAGGAAAACCACTGGTTGAGCCTTACAATATATTTTCTGATTGCTTTGCGGCAATGGCATTCAGCCAATATGCACTCGCATCCGGCGAAGACTGGGCGACAAATGTGGCGATGCAAGCTTACAACAACGTTTTACGCCGCAAGGATAACCCCAAGGGCAAATATAATAAGACCTATCCCGGCACACGCCCGATGAAATCCTTGGCTGTACCGATGATTTTAGCCAACCTGACTCTAGAAATGGAATGGTTGTTGCCCAAGGAAACCCTAGAAAATGTCCTAGCTGAGACTGTCCGCGAAGTCATGACC
The DNA here is from genome assembly GCF_015207005.2 of Desmonostoc muscorum LEGE 12446. Classification (GTDB taxonomy): domain Bacteria; phylum Cyanobacteriota; class Cyanobacteriia; order Cyanobacteriales; family Nostocaceae; genus Nostoc; species Nostoc muscorum. The sequence continues at coordinate 3,826,508 of NZ_JADEXS020000001.1, read as the reverse complement.
GATTTTCTCGACCCAGAACGGGGACTAATGTACGAAAACGTTGCCCCTGACGCTTCCCACATCGATTGTTTTGAGGGGCGGTTGATTAATCCAGGTCACGGTATTGAAGCGATGTGGTTTATCATGGACATCGCCCGCCGGAAAAAGGATACCAAAACTATCAACCAAGCTGTTGATGTGGTCCTAAATATCCTGAACTTTGCTTGGGATAGGGAGTATGGCGGCTTGTATTACTTTATGGATGCAGCCGGTCATCCTCCACAGCAACTCGAATGGGATCAAAAGCTGTGGTGGGTTCACCTAGAATCTTTGGTTGCATTAGCGATGGGTTATCGCTTGACGGGGCGTGAGGTGTGTTGGGAATGGTATCAAAAGATGCACGATTACGCCTGGTCACACTTTGCTGATTCCGAGTTTGGTGAGTGGTTTGGCTATCTAAATCGGCGGGGAGAAGTATTGTTGAACCTCAAAGGCGGTAAATGGAAAGGGTGTTTTCACGTACCGCGTGCATTGTACCTTTGTTGGCAGGAGTTTGAGGCGTTGCGATGCCTGGGGCGGTAAACAACGCAATCAGTTCACAAACTAAATTCGGCTGCATTATCCTCATCGACATCTGCATCTTTCCCCACAGCAGTAGGTTTAAATTTAGAGTCATGAATCAATTCACCAAATGAAATTCCTGGATTTTGGAAAAGAATATTCAGCACACTCATAAAATCCCGCACAATTTCCCCTGGTGTTAGTAATGCTTCTGCACCCAAGCGATTAACAATTTCTTGGACAAAATCTTTCAACTCACGATTTGTTAAAGTCTGTTGATAGCCAAAATTGACTGCATGAATTTCAGCTAAACGTTGCAAAAGCGTCAAAATTTCTGCTTCACTTAATGGGTTTAGCCGCATCACTGGCCCTAAATGTTCCTGAACATTAGCTTGTGTAACAAAGCGGCTTTCTTTTGTGCGTCTTCGCCAAGCTTGGTCTGCAAAAAGTCCTCTATTTGAATCTTCTAAAAATTTGGTTGTTCCACCAACAACAATGCCAAGATGTTCTGCTTTACATTGCATGGTGTCGTTAAACATTGCGAGGAGCCTATTATAGTTCTTTTCCCGCGTGACTGTAGTAGATATTTGATATAAATGTACAGCTTCATCAACTAAAATTAATAGTCCTTTATAGCCAATTTCAGCTACAAATTTAGCAAACAATTTGATGTAGTCATACCAACTATCATCATCAATAATGACGCGGACTCCTAAAGCTGCTTTCGCCTCAATTTTAGTAGTAAATTCTCCACGCAACCAGCGCATTGCGGCATTTTTTAACTTATCGTCATCCAATCGGTAGCCACGCCAATAAGCGATAATAACACTACCAAAATCAAAACCGTGAACCAAATCTTCAATATACTGAACTACTTCCCTAATTTTGGATTCAACTGCGTCATCAAAACCATCGTCATTGGGACGCATTTCAGTTTCTTTAACCACTTCTTGTTGAATTTTATTAATCCATCCTTCCAAAATCGAGACTAAAGCGCCACCATCAGGACGAGTTTTTGTAGCTAGATGGCTCATTAATTCTCGATAGGTTGCTAAACCTTCATTATTACTTCCTGCTAATCGGCGTTCAGGGGATAAATCCGCATCAGCTACGACAAAACCTTGCTCCATCGCTCGATTACGAATTAGTTGCAGTAAAAAGCTTTTCCCTGAACCGTAATTACCAATTATAAACCGAAATGCTGCTACACCTTCTGCAATATCATCGAGATTTTGTAATAGGCTTTTGAGTTCTTTTTCTCGACCTACTGCTATATGTTCAACTCCTATTCTTGGTACTACCCCTGCACCAAGGGAATTAATCAAAGCAGTGGATATTTTTTTCGAGATTTTGAGCTTTGCCATGTATTACACTTCACTTTATTGTAAACGCAGAAGCACGCAGTAACGAGTTAAGGTATATACCAATCCGATTTGATTTGGAGAATCACTCGTAGAGGTCAGGGACTGGGGAATGGGGACTGGGGACTGGGAAGAAGGAATAAAGGTGTACCTAGCTTCCTAAAAATCAAATATGAGTCCTATATTCTCACCTTATTAATAATCTTACAACGTCATAATTATTACATTTGAGTATGTCTAGCCATAAGAGCATCATACATTGCAATCATTTTTTTTACCTGAGTCTTATATTCTTGATAAACTTCTGGAATTTCGGAATCTGAATCAATTATTAATTCACCAATAGTATCATTTGCTCGTTCATTGATAGAATCGATTAGTAGGTTTGGCATGGTGATATTTGCCTCAGCAATTTTTTTAATCGCCGCTTTGGTATTATCTTCTTCAACTATAGCTTTTAATACTTGTAATTCATATCCTGGTAAGTTTTCCAGAAAATTAGTCCATTCTTCTGGTATATGTTCTGATGTATCAATTTCTGGAGAATCTCTGGTTGCTGAAGATTCAATTATTTCTGTAAAAGGAAACAATTCAAGATCATCTTCTGTGGAATTATCAGGCAAAGGTTCTGGGTTGAAGGTTTCTGCTTGTTGGAGTAATTCCCACACTTGATTTTGCAACAAGTCTCGTTCTTCTTGCAATAATGAAACTTGTCCCTGTAATTGCTGCAATTCTTCTTTTTGGGTTGCGATTTGAGTTTGTGAAGAGTTCAAAAGAGCTTGGATCTTTTCTCTTTCAGTTATTGTGGCTACAAGTAATTGGTTTTCTTTGTTTACCTTGATTTCTAATTCTTGAATTGCAATTCGCAGTTCGTATAATTTTTCTTCTAATTGGGGTTTGAGTCTGCCTAACAGAGTTAAATTACTTTCAATTTCTTGTTGTTGTTGCTGGAGTTCGGAAATTTGACTTTGCAACTGAGTTATTTCCGCACGAGATACATTACAATTCGACTCTAAACGACGCTTTTCTGCTGCGAGAAGAGAAAAAGCATCGTTCAATTCTGCTTGATTTTTTTCCAAGTTATTCAGTTCAATTTGCAGACTATTGATTTCAGTTTCTAACTGCTTTTTTTGCCCAGCAAATGTTCTGACTTCTCGATGCAGACTGTCTCTTTGGCTACGATTTTCAGTTACTTGATTTTGGAGTTGTTTTGATTCTGCATATAATAAATTATGATGTTCTTCAATTTGATTTATTTCTCTGACAATACGAGCCTTCAATCCCTCCATCTCTTTAATACGCTTCCGGAGAGAACCTAAAACAAACATTTCATAATTTCTACGTCGCTTATCTACGAATAATGCTGCTCCATAGATAATAAATGCAGTAATTATACCCGTGAGAAAGGCTTTATTAAAATCCCAGTTGGGAACAAGGCTAAGTCCAAAACTCACACTAAAGGCAACTATGCCTAAAATAAATCGATTACTGATCGTTACTGATTGCATATTGCTGGTTGTTAGCGTAGTTAAGCGATTGGAATCACCCGTTTTCATACAAATTTTTAATTCGTAATTAAAATTTACATATAAATATACTTAGTAAAAGTCGTTTTTACAGCTATTTTTAGGTAAATAGACCACGCGGTAAGGGCACAGCATTGCTGTGCCCCTACGACAGATGTGGTTCAAATACATGAAACCCGCTGTAATTTGTGGTTTTTGGTATCGTAATCATTTTAAAATTTATAATCATCATTATTCATGAATAACATTGTTACGTAATAGACAAAAAAGTGCGCTCGTCAAGGAATTAATTTGAATTTTCAGTAGTAGATGTATTGCTATTTGCTCCTTGAAATAGTTTTAAATCTGCTTTTAAAAAGTCGATAAACTGCCGCGCTGTGCGTCCAGAACGGCCATTGTGGCGAGTTGCCCACTGTAATGCTTGATATTCCAAGTCTTCTTCGGTAATATTAATTTCAGCTTGTGCTGCTAGATGGCGGACAATATTTAAATAAGTTTTCTGATTTGCTGGTTCAAAGGTCAAGGTTAAACCAAAGCGATCGCTAAAGGAAAGCTTCTCCTGCATGGTATCCCAGGCATGGATTTCATCATTATCCTTGGGTGCAGGTCTATCCACAAAAAACTCCCGAATCAAATGACGGCGATTAGAAGTAGCATATACCACTACGTTTTGCGGTCTTGCGGTTAAATTACCTTCTAAAACTACCTTGAGTGCTTTAAAAGCATCATCATCTTCTTCAAATGAAAGGTCATCGACAAAGATGATAAATTTTTGTGGCACTCCTCGTAAATGTTCTACAATTTTTGGTAAGTCTTTTAAGTCAGATTTCGCTACTTCCAACAAACAAAGATGGCGATGGCTATACTCATTTAATAAAGATTTCACCAAAGAAGATTTTCCCGAACCGCGACTACCATAAAGTAATACATGCAGTGCTACCTCTCCTGATAATAAAAACTCTGTATTTTTTAACAAAGCATCTCGTTGAGACTCGTAACCTACAAGTGTGCTAAGCTTAACCGGATCTGGATACCGGATACCGATAAACTGTCCACCTTGCCAGCGGAAAGCGCGATATTGTGCAAGTAAACCAGAACCATATTGCCGATAATAAGCCGCTAACTCTTCTACAGCATCACCCCAATTATCTAACTCCTGTAGATATGCAGCAAATTTTGTCTCTACTCCTAGTAATTGTTTTTCTTCATACCACACTACTGGCGAAATCGGCATATGGGCAACAGTTTGTACCCACTCGCTCAAAGAAGCGCTGCTACATTCATAAAGACCTTGCAATACTTGTAAGTCGTGCTGAACTGCTGCTACTAAAGCTGGGGGTAAGTCCTCAAATTTTCGTTGTTGAGCAAGTCTTGTAAAGGGATTTTCACAAAAGAGAATTTGAGTGATTATATAGTCTTCCCAATTTTGATTTTTCGCAGCCAAAGCATGAAAATAACTGCCGTAGGCTTCCAGACAACCGCGTGCATCGGCATCAGTGTAACGTATAGCTTGCAACAGGTCAAGAAATGCCATCCCTACTTCGCCTTGAAGAACAGATTGGTACAGTAAAAGTGATGCTGCTTGACGCTGGAGGTATTGAACTTTTGTATGGGAGGAAGTATTTGCCATTGGCATTGCTTGATTATTCATCAATCAACTGGGTGATGTAGCTAAACAGCTATGGTAAATTGTCTGCTGACCTTGGCAGCAAAATCAAAATCTACATAGGTTTTAACAATGAATTTAAGTATAATCGCTGCTTTTGCTTACGGCATATTGGCGATCGCTGGTGGTATTATTGGCTATATTCAAGCTAGAAGTCAGGTTTCACTGCTAAGTGGTAGCATTAGCGGTTTATTACTAATTATTGCCGCTTACCTCCAACTCCAAGGACAAACTCAAGGTTTGATTTTAGCCGTCTTCGTGACTGCTGTTTTAGTGGTATTCTTTGCCTTGAGACTGGCTAAAACGCGTAAGTTCATGCCTGCGGGATTGATGACTATTTTAGGTATGTTGGCACTGGCGGTGATGCTAAATGAAATTGTCACCATCAGGTAGCATCAGTTTTCAACTTCCTAACTACCTTCGTGTTTTTTGACATAGCATTACTCTCCCTGTTTTGAGTACTTGTATTAGTACATTTATATTACAGTAGCCTTGCTATCCTTGGCTAATATTTTCAGGACTTACGCACAGGTAACGGAAAATTGTAGACGCAAAGCGGCTTCCCGTAGGCGTACGGTGGAAATAGGAGTTTGAGAGGTTTCTTGCGTAAGTCCTGTTTAGTTAGGGAGAGGTTTGTCGAACTCAGCACTCTTCAGTTTTTGCTGGGGACTGCATGGGGGTACTAACATTAGATTTTATCGATTCTTTATTAGAAGTTGCTAGATATATACCCCCTAAAATTAGAGCTAGTCCCAGCAAGTTAAAAACACTCAAGTTTTCTGAGAAAAGTATCCAAGCAACAATAGCAACAATCACTGGATTGAGTAATAACAGTAAGGAAATGAATCCTGAAGAAAAAGTTTTCAGGCTGTATACAATTAGTCCATGACCCAAAGCTTCGCAAATAGCAGCTAGGGCAAATACTACTAACCACCCCGACAAAGTAACTGGGAAAACTTGTTTTTCAAAGATTAGCACTACTGGTATCATCAATGAAGTTGCAATGACACAACGCCACACGAGTATCGTCACAATTGAAAATTTATTGCGGATCTGTTCGATGAGTAAAAAATTTGCTGCATAAAAAACTGATGAGATGACTGCAACAGCATCACCTGTAATATTATTATCAGAGTGCAATAAATCTTCAAATCCAAGAGCGATCGCACCTACTATAGCCAAGATCAAACCGATGATAAATTTGCGCCCAAAAATTTGACCAAAAAATAGCCATCCTCCTAATGTAGTAAATAACGGATTGAGACTACCTAAGGCATTAGCATTAGCAGCGCCAGTTTGAGTTAGCGACCAAGTCCAAGATAATCGACCTAATAGATGAACTAGACCCACTGCTATTAAAAATGCTATCTCTTTGATTGGATAACGCTGCTTTGGTAAAATCGGCTCATCATCTCTAATCTGAGTACGTGCTTGGTTAATTCCACTCCATAATCCAAAGATAATAGTTGCTATCCATAAACGATTAAATAATGTAGCAACAGCGCTCATCTGGCTCACAGCAATTTTAATAAATATTGCTGTTGAAGATAAAGCTAATAATGCGGTGACTACTATTATTATCGGCAGGATGTTTGCAGCTTTATTAGGTTTTTCCGGTGTTAGGCTTAATTGATTTTCTACCATTTCATTATATTTATTAAACAAACTGCCAATTGGGCATGGAGTATTGGGTATTGGACATTGCTAAGTAACAAATGACCAATAACAAATGGCTGTCTTCTCCTATCAAAGACGCTGGGCGAACAGGTAACAATGTATAATTTAGACGTGGTTCAGCTTATAACTATTGGCATTATTCAGGTAGTAGTGCCACAGAAGTCTTGCAGCAATCGCTCGCCACGGTTGCCAGTGCTGGGTCATTGCTTCCAGTTGTGCTGGTGTTGGACGTGTCGCCAAGTTTTTGAGCTTTTGTAAAGCGATCGCCAATGCTAAATCGCCCTTGGGAAAGACATCAGGACGTTGCAGTGCCATGAGCAAATAAATATCAACTGTCCAATCTCCAATCCCTTTGAGACGCTTTAATTGAGTTCTGATAGCAGTTTCATCCATTCTTGAGAGCTGATTGAGGTCAAGCTGACCAGTGGCGATTGCATCCGCCAACCCACGACAGTATAGAATTTTTTGCCGACTGAATCCAATCCTTTTTAATTGAGCATCATCTAGTGTCTGAAAATTTTCTGGCGTCAACGTCACAACAAGCCCAGATAATCGAGTAAATACAGCTTTGGCAGCTGCTAAGGAAACTTGTTGTTCCAGAATGATACACACAAGGGTTGCAAAACCCGGTTCTCTTGACCATATCGGTGGAGGTCCCAGTGTCTCTAAAATCTGAGCCAAATCACTGTCAAGATTGGCAAGTACGATTAAACCACGTGTAAGACTTTCTTCAGTTAGCGATTCCACTGGAGTTTAGACTATTTCGCAGTGCGAAACTGATAAACCTCTGTTAATCAGCAATATACCATATCCACCTAATCACTTATCAAAACAATTCTCCCCATCCCCCGAAGTCACCAGGGGCAAAAGCCTGTCCTGGTGACTTCTCTTTGCCTCAACCTAAATGATAAGTCTTTAACCAAACCACATATTACTCACTCTTAGCTGTCCGACTAAAAACTCGGTAATACAGCCACGTAGTAGTTTCCTTCAAGGGAAACAGCAGATAGGTGAGAGGATTGATTGTCACAATAATATTTCGCAAGTCTCGTTTTGCCAAAAACAAGACCACACGAGCAACTTGCTGTGCAGACATTACTCCATAAGGGTTAAGTTGACTTTTAAAGGGGCCGAGAATTAACTTGCGAATGATACAATTTTCATCCAAACGCTTGAGAGTGACAATATCTCCTAGCGATCGCTTGCTGAGTTCATAAAGCGGACTCAGTGCTGGCGACACCTCAGCCTCAGAAGTATTAACCCAAATTTCCTTAGTTGCTTTGGCTTGTGGTCCTGTGACAGTCGTCAAAAATATATCCATCAACCGCAATGCAGAAAAGGTATTCACTTCATAGGAAGAGTTGATGGCCTCTGGTGTACGACTAGTGTAGACATTGACTCCGTGGTTGATAATTAGAATATCGATTTTCTCTAAACTCTCCCGTAGCTCTGCTTCATTGCCTAATTGCCAGGGAACCACCTTTACCCCAGTTTGCTCTCCTAATTTTTCTGGATTAGTGGTTAATGCCACAACTTTAGCATTACACTGGACAAGTTCAGCCGTTAATGCTTGCCCCAAAGCTCCTGATGCTCCAGTTAAAGCCACGGTTTTACCCTTGAGAGATAGTCCTGTTCCCAGTATTTTATCTACTAAGGGAAAGACACCACTGTAGTAGGCGTTGACATCATCAAAATGATGACGCCAATGATAAGACCGATTCACCCACCAAATAGACGGAATGGTTTCTAAAGGACCGGGTAAGTGATTGTAGTCTGTATCAATTTTCCCCTGAAAATATCGCACAGACGCGCCATACAAGAAGGTACAGGCATAAGCTACTCCCAGCCATAACCCCATTTGCGGCACAATTAAGGCAATTAACGTTAAGACGACTAGTAGTAGACTCGATTCTAAAATGTCGTGATAAAGCTGGGATTCTTGGTAAATTTTTAAAGAAACAATGGATAAATCACGGCGATATGCCATGTGATGCTTATTGTGCCATTTAGCAAGCCAATTCACTTGGTGACACAATGCATGATAAGTGTCTCTTAAGACCTCGGCGAGTAAAAGCGAGAAAAGCCCCCAAGTAGCGAACTGCAAACAGGCGTTTACTAAAGCCCAATTTATCTGTAATCTTGCCCCAATTTCAATCCAGCTTTGTGCGAACATTTTTATCATGCTTGTTTACACTCGTTTTCTTAATTATTCTTCATGATGGATTAAGGTCGAGTCTAGAGCAAACAGAAGTTAAAGGGAATAGGGGAGTGGGGAGTGGGGAGTGGGGGGGATGAGGGAGATGGGGGAGATGAGGGAGATGAACTCTAAACTCCTAACTCTTAACTCAGTACTCTTGATGCCCAATCTAAAATCTAAAATCTAAAATCCAAAATGGTATCAGCTGACAAAACCTGCGGTAAAAATTTGTTCTGCGGTTAAATTTAAGTCTGGGAAAGTTGGTGATTGAATACGGTTATCACCTCGAAATTTATTAATCTGATATTCACCTTCGTCTAGAGAGCAAACTAAGATAGTCGGTTGTTTGGGTTTGCCAATGAATTCTCTACCGCCTAATGCAGCATAGTCTACAATCCAGTATTCAGGAATTCCCATTTCCTCATAGTCAGCGTATTTTTTGTGATAATCATCACGCCAATTAGTACTGACTACCTCCACCACTAAAGGAATAGATGCGACTTGGCTTACAGTCGATGCTTTTTTCCACAGAGGTTCATTTATTAAGTTGGGCTGATTGAGTATCAGGATATCTGGTGAATAAGCTGATTCGTTTTCCGGTGGTTTGACAAATACTGTTTTGGGGATGATGTAGGGAAGATTTAAGTGGTCAAATGCGACACTCAATTTTCTCACCAAAAATCCTGTTACCTCTTCATGATCGCCTGTTGGTTGTGCCATTTCAACAATTACTCCATCATGGAGTTCATAACGTTTTTGTGAGTTGTCTGGGTACTGAGCAATAAATTCATCAAATGTAACTAGTTTGCGTAAGGCTTGAGTCATAGTAATTTAGGGGAGTGGGGAATGGGGAGAGTTAAAAATGGATGAATCTACCTTTGGACTGTGTTAACAAGTATTTAAACTTGGTTAATCAATTTTTGATATTTGTAAACCTAGCTCTTGTATGGAATATTTTACTTCTCACACTCTGAAGTTTCACGCCACAGATTTTTGATGTTTGGGGACTGTGGATTGACGATCGCACCAACTACCCAACCTTGGCGATCGCCATCATGGTAAAATTAACCAAGCTAAACTATCAAAAATAATCGTAATACAAAAAAACTCCCGTCCAGAATGAAGGGAGTCAAAAGTTAGCGATTAAAAATTAACTTTACTGACTGAGTAATCCAATAGCCATTTCCAAGTGAATTTTTGCTTTGTGTAAGTTCAGCAAATTCTCTTGGTCATACCTATCTTGATAATTCATTCTTTTTCCTTCCATTGCGATTTTGATGAGTGCTGCTTGTTCATCAGTGGGTGAGTTCATCTCATCTGTCACTCCCTCTAAAAACTGGATAACAGCCAAACCAGGAGATTTTAATCCTTTTCCTTGTCTTAACTGTTGTAATGCTATTTGGGGAAATACCAGCAAAGATGTGATGTAGGAAACTTTGTAACCAGGATTACCTGTTGGCTTGATACCGTATTGACGACATAAGTCACGTAACTCTGGGATGGTTTTGATTTCAAGTTGCGATCGTGTAAACATGGAATTACCATTTCTCAAAAGTGGTATCGGTGGTGAACCATTTGTCAGGATGAAAACACCACCGATTAAAAACTCTATTCCTTTGCTTCCAAAAGAATCAAGCTATATTTATATCTCTCAACAATGCCCAATCCCAAAGGTAATCCACAGAATTTTGAGCCAATTAGGTCAACTAGAGACAAACCATTGACCGAGAAAATGAATATACGTATGACTAAGGAAATGAAGGAAGCGGTGCAGCAACAAGATGATCCTCCTGAGTTTTGCAGAGAAGCTATCCAGGAAAAGCTAGATAGAAATAAGGGTAAAAGTAACCCTTAACCTTCATATACTGACAAATTTATCTGTTTTGCCTTGACTGTAGCAGCTTCCGCCTTGACTGTAGTAACTTCCGCCTTCACGTTTCGGTGTTTCGCGTAGGCTGTAGCAGCTTCCGCCTTGACTGTAGTAGCTTCCGCCTTCACGTTTCGGTGTTTCGCGCAGGCTGTAGCAGCTTCTGCCAAGGCTTTTGTAACTTCTGCCTTCACGTTTCGGTGTTTCGCGCAGGCTGTAGCAGCTTCTGCCAAGGCTTTTGTAACTTCTGCCTTCACGTTTCGGTGTTTCGCGCAGGCTGTAGCAGCTTCTGCCAAGGCTTTTGTAACTTCTGCCTTCACGTTTCGGTGTTTCGCGCAGGCTGTAGCAGCTTCTGCCAAGGCTTTTGTAACTTCTGCTTCCAAGAAATACAGGTAAATGTGCTTGTCCTAACTAAAACTACCTTACTCGCAATACTGTTCGGTTAAGGCAATAGACGCGATAAATCGCCGTCTCTACAACAATCAATTCTTTGTAGAGACGGCGATTTATCGCGTCTTTGTGAGGAAAGTTTAAAACTGGGTGGAAAATGTCCTACGAATTATATTGCCTGTTTGCGCCAGTTGTGCTTTTGAAACCTTGTTTGCAAAGACTCCATGTAAGTGTAGAAAACCGGCGTTAAATAAAGTGTGAGGAATTGCGAGAACACTAACCCGCCAACTACAGCTAAACCAAGGGGACGGCGTGTATCTGCTCCGGCTCCCAAACCAAGGGCGATGGGTAATGTGCCCATGAGTGCTGCCATTGTGGTCATCATGATTGGGCGGAATCTCACCAAGCAGGCTTGATAAATGGCATCATAAGGTGTCTTGCCTTCTTGACGAGCTGCGATCGCAAAGTCAACCATCATGATCCCATTTTTCTTGACAATGCCAACCAGCAAAATAATGCCCACGAAGGCGTAAATATTCAAGTCAACATGAAACAGCAACAAAGTTAGTACTGCCCCAAATCCAGCGGAGGGTAAGCTAGAAAGGATGGTCAGTGGGTGAATGAAGTTCTCGTAGAGAATGCCCAACACAATATAAATTACCAAGATGGCAACCAATAGTAGCAATCCTAAACCCTGAATTGAAGACTGGAACGCCTGCGCTGAACCTTGAAAGGCTGTACTGATAGTAGCTGGTAGTGTTTTACGGGCAAGTTGTTCAATTTTTGGGGTGACATTACTTAGTGATATTCCTGGCTTGAGATTAAAAGAGAACGTGACAGAAGCTAGCTGCCCTTTGTGGTTAATAGTTAGTGGCCCTACATCCTTGGTCAAAGTTGCTACAGCATTGAGAGGTACAAGTTGTCCATTGGGGGCACGAACTGAGAGCAAATCTAAGGCATTGGAATTTTGTTGATATTTTGGTTCCACGCCCATAATCACTTGATACTGGCTATCGGAGGCGTAGATGGTGGAAACTTGGCGAGTGCCGTAGGCATTACTCAGGGCAGTTTCAATTTGATTAGCAGTCAAACCGAAAGCGGAAGCTTGGTCACGGTTAATGTCTACTTTGACTTGGGGATTTTTGATTTGTAAGTCACTGTTGACATCTTGCAATTCTGACAGATTGCGGAGTTGATTTTCCAGAAGTGGGGCGTATTGGTAAAGCTCTTGAATATTGGGACTTTGGAGAGTAAATTGATACTGCGCTTTTGTCTGTTGTCCACCAATATTAATAGCAGGAGGATTTTGCAAGAAAACTTTGATTCCAGGGACAGTTGACAACTTCGGTCGGAGTTCCTCCACTATTTCATCAGCACTGAGATGGCGCTCATGGCGGGGCTTGAGTTCGATTAAAAGTCGTCCGCTGTTGGCAGAAGCATTTGGTCCTCCAGCCCCGACGCTGGAGTTGATGGAATCAATATTAGGATCGCGGTAAGCGATCGCAGCTACAGCCTGTTGATGCTTTACCATTTCATCAAAGGAGATATCCTCCGATGCTTGAGTGGTTGCAGTGATTTGTCCAACATCAGCATTAGGAACAAATCCCTTAGGCACAACTATAAATAGATAGACTGTCGCTAAAAGAATCGCCCCCGAAATCACCATCGTTGTCTGGTGATACTTCAGCGACTTCTTCAAACTCCAATCGTATCCCCCCAACAACAAATCAAAGAAACTTTCCGAAATATTGTAGAGACGAGTCTGGAAATTTTGGATTTTAGATTTTGGATTTTGGATTTGGGAATTGTTTATTTCTCCCCCTGCCTCCCCTGCCTCCCCTGCTTCCCCTGCCTTCCCTGCTCCCTCATCCCCCTGATGATGCGGTGGACGCAAGAATCTGGAACACAGCATTGGCGTTAAGCTGAGGGAAATGACGCCAGAAACCAAGATGGCAACGCTGATGGTAATGGCAAACTCACGGAACAGTCGCCCCAAAATGCCTTCCATGAACAGCACAGGGATAAATACTGCTACCAAGGAAATGGTCATTGATAAAATTGTGAAACCAATTTCTCTAGAACCATTTAAAGCTGCTTCCATGCGGCTCTCACCCATCTCCATGTGGCGGACAATATTTTCTAGCATGACTACAGCATCATCCACCACGAAACCGACTGATAAAGTTAATGCCATCAGCGACAGGTTATCGAGTGAAAAGCGCAGCACCAGCATAACTGCAAAGGTCGCAACAATTGACAGCGGTACTGCCAAACTGGGAATGACTGTAGCGGAGATATTGCGAAGAAATAGAAAGATTACTAGTACTACCAAAGCGATGGTGAGCAACAGCGTGAATTGTACATCATCTACCGATTCCCGAATTGATTGGGAGCGATCGTAGAGAATATTCATGTTCACAGCTGCCGGAATCTGTTTTTGGAAGGTGGGTAGCAGTTTCTTAATTGCATCCACCACTTGGACGGTATTAGTTCCCGGTTGGCGTTGAATTGCCAGAACGATCGCCCGCACGCTAGAATTTTGGATTTTAGATTTTGGATTTTGGATTGAAGATTTCTCTCTTGCTCCCCTACTTTCTACTCCCTGCTCCCTATTCCCTGTCTTTGTAGGAAAATACCAGCTGGCAATCTTATCATTTTCCACGCTGTCCAGCACTTGACCGAGTTCACCTAGCTGCACAGGTGCGCCGTTTTGATAAGTTACAGCTAGGGAGCGATAGCTAGCAGCATCATTGAGTTGACCATTTGCTTGAATTGTAGAATTCTGTTGCTGCCCGTAAAGTGTGCCGGTTGGTAGGTTAACATTTCCGTTAGCGATCGCAGTTGCTACTTCATCGATTCCTATGCCTTTAGCACTCAATGATTCCGGATCGAGCTGAATCCGTACCGCGTACTTTTGGGAACCGTACACTTGCACTTGCGCCACCCCATCCACCATTGACAGACGTTGTGCCAACAGTGTTTCGCCGTACTTATCTACAGTTGAAAGCGGCAAAATAGATGAATTTAAAGAAATGTAGAGGACTGGTTGATCTGCCGGATTGACTTTGCGAAAAGAAGGGGGATTGGGCATATTAGTCGGCAACTGCCTTGCTGCTTTAGAAATAGCAGACTGCACATCCTGTGCTGCCCCGTCAATATCCCGATTGAGGTCGAATTGCAGCGTAATTTGGGCGCTACCCAAAGAGCTGGTAGAGTTCATTGAACTCAATCCGGCGATGCTAGAAAACTGCTGTTCTAAAGGAGTTGCAACAGAAGAAGCCATCGTTTCTGGACTGGCTCCAGGCAGATTAGCCGTTACCTGGAGTGTCGGATAATCCACATTGGGCAAGTCACTAACAGGTAACTGTTGGTAACTCATCAGCCCAAATATTAAAATGCCAACCATCACTAGGGTTGTCATGATTGGACGGCGGATGAATAGCTGGGAAATGTTCATCTTAGTTAGGAGTTAAGAGTTGGGAGTGAGGAGTTAGGAGTGAGGAGTTAGGAGTGAGGAGTTAAGAGTTATTCTCCCCCTGCGTCCCCTGCGTCCCCTGCCCCTCCGCCCCCCTGCTCCCCTGCCCCTCCGCTCCCTACCTCCGGCTTCACCTGCACTGTCGCACCGGGTACTAAGTTAAATTGTCCATCGGTGACGATTTGCTCACCTGGTTGCAACCCTTGTTTGATTGCCGTTTCGTTGCCAATGGTGTCGCCTACGGTAACTGGACGCATTTCTACTGTTTTGTCGGGTTTGACTAGAAATACAAACTGTCCTTGCTGTCCAGTTTGTATGGCTTGGGAAGGCACGGTTATCATATTCGGTTGTTCGCTGAGCTTGAGGACTACGTTGACAAACTGCCCTGGAACTAGGCGATCGTCTGTGTTGGCAAAGGTGGCTTTAAGTTGAATTGTGCCTGTTTGGGTATTGAGTCCGCTATCAACAAAGGTGAGTTCACCGCGTATCGGACGCGCTGTGTCTTTCGGAGGTATGGCACTGACTTCTAACTTGCCGTTAGCACTGTACTTCTTCAAATCTGGCAGCAATCTTTGGGGAATGGAAAAGGTGACGTAAATCGGGCGGATTTGGCTGATGGTAATTAAAGGATCGGTGGCGTTGGCTTCTACCAAGTTGCCTTGATTGAGTTTCAGACTACTTGTGCGTCCAGTAATTGGTGAGTAAATGGAACTGTAGGAAAGCTGGATTTTGGCATTGTCGATCGCCGCTTCATCTGCTGCTACTGCTGCTTTGGCATTTTGTACATCTGCTTGGGCTGCGGTGACGGCTGCTTGAGCGTCTGCTACTCCATTTTGGTCTGCGTTGACTGTTGCCCGTTGAGCCTCAGCTGTCGTCTGGAACTGATCCGCCTGTTCTTTACTGATTGCCCCTTCCTTGAGTAAGCTGTTGTATCTCTTCGCCTGGACATCTGCATTTTTGGCTTGGACAACATCCTTGGCTACATTGGCTTTTGCTTGGTTGACTTGGGCGATCGCTTTCACCACATTTGCCTGTGCCTGTTTCACCTGCGCCAAATCTTTGGCTTTGGCAGCATTAGCTTGCATCAGCGCTGCTTCCAAGGAACGGGAATCAATTTTAAATAACAAGTCTCCTTTCTTGACATTCTGTCCTTGCTGAAAATAAACTCCAGTAAGTTGTCCACCCACTTGTGACTTGACAGATACCGTAGAATATGCTTCCACTGTTCCCGTAGCCGAGAGCTGTATGGGAATAGTTTTTTGAGTCGCAGTGGCAACCACCACTGGCACTGCTTGCTTTTTACCTGCTTGTTTGCCACTTGATTGAGCGTCAGTTGCATTACAAGCAGCACACAAGTAGGTCAAACCCAGCACCAGTAGCCATAACCGTCCTCTTGAAATCAAGCGATAAAAACGAGGCATGTTTTGAGCAATTATAGGTAAAGGCTTTGTCGTCTGAACCGAGATTAAACAACGCATATCAACAATCAGGAGAAAGGGAAAGCACAGATATGTAGGGGTAAAGTAGTGGTTTTAATAGAATCAGCCGACTGCACTAGCGATCGCCTAGTTTTAATAAGTAATTAATTATCAGAATGAGCTTCACCCATTCCCCAAAGGGTAGGGTTTGTTGCCAGACATTGCATTTTCCGCAAAATCGTTGGAATCAATTTTTAGTAGATTAACTTAATATTAGTTAGCCTAAATATTAGCATACTAATAATTGATTGTTTAGCCTAGCTCTCAAGGGAGAAATTTTTGTGAAGCTGGTTTGACTTTGGTGTGAATATGTTGTGACATTTTTAAAATATTAAACATAATTAAATTGCAAATATCTGATTATTTATCAGCAAATTGCAACAGGCCTGAGGTACAGATAATTGTAGGGGCACAACATGTTGCGCCCCTACCTGTGTACTTCATTTACCTGTATATGAGAGTGAAGTTAATATTTTATTCAAGCCGCACAAACAAAAGGGGTAAGTTTAGAACCCACCCCTTTTGTTTGTGATATGCTGCGCCCAACGGCTGTTGCTACAAGCTTTAAACTATCAACCAAATGCACCATATCTTCTAAAGAAAGTGCTTGACGAGCATCAGAAACCGATTTTTCTGGTTCTGGGTGACACTCAATTATTAACCCATCTGCCCCGCAAGCGATCGCACCTCTAGCTACAGGTGCTACCAATTCCCGTTTACCTACGGCATGGGAAGGATCTACAATCACAGGCAGGTGAGTGATTTGTTTGAGTGCTGCTACTGCGCCTAAATCTAGGACATTGCGGGTGTAATCATCGAAACTGCGGATACCTCTTTCGCACAACACCACATCAGGATTGCCGTGGCTGAGAATATATTCAGCTGCCATGACGAATTCTTCAATTGTCGCTGCTAAACCGCGCTTGAGTAGTATCGGTTTACCAGCTTGCCCTAAGGCTTTGAGCAAATCGAAGTTTTGCATATTGCGGCTACCAACTTGAAGCATATCAGCGTGGGTGGCGATCGCTTCAATTTGGGAAATTGACATCACCTCAGTGACAACAGGCATATTATAGTGCGATCGTACCTTTGCCAAAATTTCCAATCCCGACTCGCCCATACCCTGAAAGGCGTAGGGGGATGTGCGGGGTTTGTAGACACCGCCACGCAAGGCTTGTACCGATGCAGTAGATAGCTTTTGTGCCACTGTCTCCATTTGTTCCCAGCTTTCAACGGTACAGGGGCCGCCGATAATTACCAATTCTTCGCCGCCGAAAGCCACTTTTTCTGAAAGTTTAACGATTGTCTGGTGGTTAGGATAAGATTGTGCAGCAAGTTTAGCGTTAATCATGGTTTAATTTTCCTGAAGTATTGGGTATTGGGGATTGGGGATTGGGGATTGGGGATTGGGGATTGGGGATTGGGTATTGGGCATTGGGTATTAAGAAAACAGTCCCCAGTCCCCAGTCCCCAGTCCCCAATCCCCAATACCCACTAAAAAAAAGCCCGGAACCTTTGAGAAGTTCCGGGCGCGTTGTGACTCATTGGCATGACGCTATCTACCCGGAACCATATCTGGGCCAAAAGTAGAAGCCGTAAAACCAACTACCGAAATAAGTCGTCACAATGAAATTCTCCTTAAAAAAACAAAAACCGCAGAGTTCGCTCTGCGGTTCACCGGGTGGTTTCCATGTGGAAACTGTATTCACTCCCGGTGAACCACCCTATGCCAAAAATAAAAGTAGGAATTTGTGTTAAACATTTGCGAGGCGCTTTAGCTGGAAAATTTAACTTGAACTGGATAAACCTATGTATACTAACATTAACAGGAAGGGTTAGTGGTGTCAAGACCCCCACAACAGCGAAAAAAGCGATAGACTCAGTACAATTGGGGGAATCAAGACTATAGCGTTTTTCTAGGAGATGCTAAGCTTGGCTTGCTTTCTGTACAGGAGTACCCGAAATTGACCGCGCCAATTTTAGATTTTAGATTTTAGATTATTTCGGTTCATGCCCCGCCCCTTGTGGGCGGAATAAATCCAAAATTTAAAATTCTTGCATCGCCAAGCCCCGCACCGCAAGTGGCGCGGGGTGAATCCAAAAGACGCTCGCGGACTCGCTCTAAGCGAAGCTATGCCGAAGGCTTTACGCTCCGCTATCGTAAATCTAAAATCCAAAATTCGTTGACTCATCACTTCTGTTGTGATGCCTATGGCAAGTCGCCCTTGGCGCGTCTAAGCTCGAAGCCGCCGCACCCTGCCTTAAAGAAGTTTTAGACTTCTCTCTAAATTCAAAATGCTTACATTTTAAGCTTTATTAGCCTCAATTTGTCAGAATTTGTGTAGTGAAGTGCTTGTTGCTTATCTGTCTAGAAGAAGAAAGCGGCTTGTGATTAGACATTGTTAGAGTTATGTAACTTTACAAAAATTGTTATGTCATAACTGAATAAATAGTGTAAGTAATCAAAAATCAATGGTGAAAAATTTAAAAGTGTCAGATGAGTAAATACAGACAATTCCCAGGAATCAGAGAAAACTCACAGCGGCGGCTTAGTCCCTCAAAAATTCAAACAGCTAAGATTCCAAAATTAAAAGGTTTAATTTTCCTGACTTCTGTTTTTACCTTGCGAAAGCTGATTCCAGACAATTGAGAAATGCCATACATCATTGTTACCCAAGTCCTCATTCACCAGATCAACTTTTTAGAATCATCAGTTTGATTATGCCCAGTCCCAAAATCTTAGCCAAATCTTTTGACTATCATGAAGTTTACCCGTGCCCAGTCTGTCGGATAGGTAAGATTTCTCATATGCCATTGATGGAAGCTATGGCTTGTGACTTTTGCCAAGAGATTTTTACGGTTAACTTAGAACTACAGCAAATTAAGATGCCTTCTAGACAACCACCCTTAGTTTGGCGTTGGAATGGATTTAGCTGGACAGAAGCCCAGTTAGAAGGCGTGGAATTAGGTTGGGGTTATGGACTAGCTGCTGCTGCTTTTGTAGTCCTTCCTACTACTTTAATTGGCGTAGTAGCTTATTATTTTCCTCCTAACATCAACGAGCCGATTACCTGGATGCCATATATTTGGACAATATTAACTTTTTTGTCACATTTATCAATTATTGTTTGGATTTTTATTGAAGTTTATCAAATTCCAGTTGCAGTATATTTAAGAGCGATCGCTCGATGGAGAAATGGGGAGGTGGGGAGATGAGGGGGCAGGGGAGGCAGGGGAGGCAGGGGAGGCAGGGGAAGAATAATAACTCTTAACTCCTAACTCTTAACTCCTAACTCAGCACTCCCCAAATATAAAAGATGCAGCCGATAGACCGCTGTATCACTCATAATTAAGTTGATTGTCCACCAAAATGGCGTATGAGCGATCTGGAGCGGTACTATAGAATTTTGGAATTGGAGCCTGGGGCAACGCTTGAAGAAGTGAACCAGGCTTATAAAGATTTAGTTTTTGTTTGGCATCCCGATCGCATTCCTAAGGAAAATCTCCGCTTACAGCAGAAGGCACAGGACAAGCTCAAAGCGATAAATGAAGCTCGTGAAAAATTGCGCTCTCTAAAAACCAAACATCAAACTACACATACACATCACTCACAGCCGTCTCACCACCAAACACCGCCTGAAACAATTCATGCACCATCAAAGCATAATCCTGACTTGAGCGGTAAAGACTACAGTCGGGCAAATTTGAGCAATAAAGATTTATCTGGTCGAAATCTCAGCTATGCCAACTTGAGCGGTGCTAATCTCAGCGATACTTTTATGCACAAAGTTAACCTCAGAGGAGCGAATTTGTCTGAAGCTAATTTGTTTCGGGCAAACCTACTTCTAGCGGATATGAGGGAGGCGAATTTACGCGCTGCTAATTTAATTGGTGCCGATCTCAGTGGAGCCGACTTGCGGGGTGCTGATTTAACGGGAGCGCGGATTCGCTCTGGCGAACGGCTTCTGGTTAAACTAATTGGTGCTAACCTGGCTGGGGCAATTATGCCTGATGGTGCGATTCATCAGTGAGAGGGGGATGAGGGGGATGAGGGAGATGAGGGAGCAGGGGAGGCAGGGGGAGAAATAAACAATGCCCAAATCCAAAATCTAAAATCTAAAATCTAAAATCCAAAATGGTATTACTCGCGCAGTGCGTAACCGACGCCACGTACTGTGTGAATTAGGCGTTTTTCTTTATTTTCTTCTAATTTCAGGCGCAGATAACGAATATAGACTTCGATAATATTGGAATCACCCATGAAGTCGTAACCCCAGACTTTTTCGAGGATTTGGTCTCTAGTAAATACCTGACGGGGATGTGAAAGCAAATATTCTAATAAATCAAATTCTTTTGCTGTTAACTCAATGCTTCTTTTAGAGCGAAATACTTGACGAGTGCGGCGATTTAAGCTTAGGTCTTCAAACTGCAATAAGTCTTCATCTGTTTCTTGAGTGCGACGCAGATGAGCGCGGATTCTTGCTAACAGTTCTTCAATACTGAAGGGTTTAACCACATAATCATCGGCTCCTGCATCTAATCCTGCCACGCGATCGCTAACTTCATCTTTTGCTGTTAACAAAATTACTGGCACTGAACTACCTGTGGCTCGCAGACGACGGCAAATTTCTAAACCCGACAATCCTGGTAACATCCAATCCAGAACGGCTAAATCTGGCGATGACTCCCGCGCCAAAGTCAATCCAGTGATGCCATCATGGGCTATGCTCACCTTGTATCCTTCACTACTGAGTTCTAATTCTACAAATCGCGCTAGTTTGACTTCATCTTCGACTAAAAGAATATGGGCTGTCATTTTTTTATTCCTAAAATACGTAATTTCAAAGTAAGAATGCTACCTTAACCTAACTTGATTGCAGTGTACCTTTACTCTCACTGAAAACACTGCAAGTGCTAAATGAATTAACCGATGCTCAAATTTTTCTCTCATCTGCGCTATGTCTGCAAGCACATCATTCAATATCACTAATTCAGAAAATTTTCTCCTGTTGACTAATTGATATATAGCAATTCTCATTTTAATAAGGTACATGGGTAGGGTAGTACCGCTGTGCTACCCTGCGAGGATCTATTTTTTCTATACCTTATAGCAAGGGATTGGGGACTGGGGACTGGGTAAAAAGTCTTTTTGTGTCTAGGTTTTATCATCTGTTAATGTCCTAACCACCAAGGCTTTTGCTATACCTATGCAGGAAGCCCTATAAATTAACTTTCTGCTTAGATTGCAGAAATAAATAATGAATTATTTATATGAACCTATCCCACTAATAAGATTCTTTGAATCCAGAGATGGATAGTAGCAAGGTCAATGAATGAATCAAAATATACTTTCTGTCGCTCCCAGCGAACAACCAAACGACGATATTTACGTTGATACCAAGCAAAACAACGCTCTTGCTGGAATCTTGGAGCAGAGATTTTGATGGGTCTGCCTTTGTTTTTCTTTGTTTTCCAGACTCGTTTTGGTATTTGGGGTCGAATACCCCGTTTGCGTAAGTTGGCGCGTTGTTGTTTGGAGTCATAACCTTTATCGGCAGCCAGTACCTTGAGCCGTTTACGTGGTCTACCACGCTTCAAAGTTTTAAGTTTTACCTTATCAAGTAGGGGTAACACCTGCTCTTTCTCATTACCGTTGGCTGGAGTCGTACAGTTAGAAAGGGGCATTCCATTACCTTCTGTAAGTGTGTGTATTAAGATACCTTTACCTTTGCCACCATAAGCAACTTCTTCACCCCCGCCCTTCCCAGGGGGAAAAAGACCCGTCAACCGCGCCGAACTCCCAGTTTATCAGCCCTTTCTCATTTGCGATCGCTAACACACGCGCTTGTAAATATTCAAATGTTCCATCTGAACGCCATCGCTTTAACCATCGGTGGGATGAGCTTTTCGATGCCCAAGTATCCCCCCTTGGTAGATCGCACCATCGACATCCAGTAATCAGAATGTACAACAGACTATTTAATACATGGCGATACGGCGCATGAGGCATTCCTTTACCACGCTTTTCTGACTCAACGGGAAATATATCTTCAAACAATTTCCATTCCAAGTCACTCAATCCTTCAAAACGTCCAGCCATAGCGTGATCCACTCTTCTTAGTTGAAAAGTAGATTACCACAATCTGGCATTAGTGGGATAGGTTCATGTAAGTCCACTTTAGTATGGATGAATGTAAGAAAAATGAGTTTTTCCTGAATAGAGTTAGAGCTTTTGCTGAAAAAGCTGTAATCCTTTATATTTAAAGGTTTTTTGTGCTATCAGCAAGAAAATATTTTTCTAAGAAAATTAATATTTAAATCTCAGAATACTTTAATTTATGCATCAGCCATAACTCATAGTGATGCAGCAATCTATTAATTACAAGTTTAGTTCAAGCAAAAGCGAGGATTTGATCATGAAAGGTTTAATTTTTGGTAGTTTATCTGCTCTAATACTTACTACATCTGCTGCGGCTATAGCTACACCTGTAAAGTATCAACAGTCAAATTCTGATACACATACAGTATCTAAAATAGCATTGAAAGTCAACGTTCCCCATATCACTAACTCTGGCGTGCGAAACGATACTCATTTTATTAGAGTAGCAGTAGTTGGTATGTCTTTGGAAGACTTGATGATTTCGTTACCAAGTCAGATGGAAAGCTTTAATAAAGTTCGGATTACAGACCAATCTGGTAGAGAAATTGCAGCTAAAACAGAGATTAATAAAGAACGTGTGTCAATCAGCTTTGAGCAACCTGTAAATTCTGGTGGTTCTGTGGAAGTAGAATTCATAGGTGTACAAAGAAGAATTCCATTTGAAAAAATCCTACTCTATGGAGTAACTGCTAAAAGAGTTGGATTAAACGGGGACATTCCTATTGGAACAGCGAGAATTGATATTGCTGATAAAGGTTAGAATTCAGAATTCAGGACTAAAATTTAGTTTATATCTCAAGACATTTCAGAACAGCCCAAAACCCTCATGTAGAGACGCGATAAATCGCGTCTTCAAAGAGCAATTACCCTTAACCCAAACGTATTATTGTATATTCAAAAGTGCCGACTTTGTTAACAGAGTCGGCATTAATATTTCAAGCTATGCTAATAAATTTAAATCTAGGGTGTGTTGTAATACGGTTCAATGAAGGTTTTTTGATTAAAATTCTAAATTCCAAAGACGCGATAAATCGCCGTCTCTACAATAATGAATTTTATTAATTAAATTGGTAAACTGATTGTAAAAATGCTCCCTTCTCCTAACTTGGATTGTACACTCACATTACCACCCATACCTTCTACAAGTGTCTTGACAATTGATAAACCTAAACCAGAACCTCCAGTTGTATGAGAGCGAGATTCATCTACGCGGTAAAATCTTTCAAAAATACGTGCTTGATGTTGCAAAGGAATGCCATAACCATTGTCACAAACTTGAATAATTGCTTTGTCTGGAAGTTGGTCTAATTTAAAAATTATAGGTGTACCTGCTTCAGAATATTTAACAGCATTATCAATCAAATTGAGTAATACTTGTTTGAGACGACTGTAGTCTACTTTCACTTCAATTGGGGAAATTGTGGACTCGATAGTAATTTGGCGATCGCTATATTTTTCTGCCATGACTACAATCTCTTCAACTAAGTCATTTAAAACGTAAGATTTCATCTGAAAATGCAAGTAACCACTATCTGCTCGTGCTAAATCTAGTAAATCTTGTAGCAAGCGAATAGTACGTTCAGCTTCCGATGCAGCAGTTTCTAAAGCTTCTTGTTGGATTTGGGTTAAGTTATTTTGCCTCCGTAAAACGCTTTGTAAGTAACCATGTACAATGGTCAAAGGTGTGCGTAATTCGTGAGAAACATTACTGACAAATTCTCGTTCTTGCTCCCATGATTGGGAAAGCCGCGATAACAACATGGTTAAAGTTTGAGCTAATTCTTTGACTTCGCTGGGTGCATTATCAAGATATAATTGTGCTTGTCCTAAATCTTCTGCGGAAATCACAGCAGTCATTTGATTTAGCTGGCGTAGAGGTTGTAGCGAATGCTTGATATAAATGGCGATCGCAACTGTTAAAATAAGAATAGCCAAAACACTAATAATAGCTAAACTCTGCACCAGTCCCACAAAGATTGTTTGTTCGCGGGTAATATCTTTAACTACAAATAATTCACCCAGTAACTTACCCCGCACCTCTACAGAACCACCACATAAAACAAAGTAGTTTTGATTAATTTTATAAATTTGTGGTTTAATCGGCATCTTAGTTAAGGACATTAACTCAGATACCATAGAATTAGATAACAAAGTTAAAGTGCTAGATTGTACAATTATTTTATTTTGAGAACTTTTTACCCATAATAATGTATTGTTATTTGCTAAATTATTAATAGCCTTTTGCAACCCAGTTTCAGGTTGCATCATCTCACTATAAATTTGCACATCTCGCGGCAAACGTTTAGCTATTTGTTCTATGTTATGTTTATGATTATCAATTAAAATTTTCTGCGTTTTCCAACTCGTCCATGTAGCGAGTCCGCCTAATACCAAAGCCGAAAAACCAGCAATCCCAATCGTCAGGCGTAGCTGTAATGAAAATGGATCTATATTTTGCCAAGTTTTTTTGATTTGCTTCACGGCTTTAATGTTTTGAAGAAGGGAGTAGGGAGTGGCGAGTTGGGTATATTACCTTTTCATTCTTGGTTGTGAGATTTTGTCATGAATAGCTGGTTTGAAAATACCTGTGTTATTTACCTACACTGAAAAAGACAGCTATTCCCAAAAATTTGCTCATTTTTTTATTTGATTCTCCTCTCAATTTCCAAAGCCTCTCTGATAATAATTTATATCTAATCAATCTAAATTAAATTAATTTCATCTGAGAATTTCCTGAAAAATTTGAATATAAACTGAACTTCGTCAACAACAACATACCCGACTTCTTTAAGAAATCGGGTATCTGAACCTTGTTATTTTCACAAATACTTCACTTTACGAAGAAGTTTTTATCTGGGGACATTGTGTTTGTTGGACTTTAATTTTTTGTTGAATGGTTGGTGGTAAGCCAGGTTTGATTTTGGCATAAAGACGAGCAAATTCTCGCACATAATGAGCAGCGACTATGGGACTTTCAATCACTATAAGTGTCTCGTCGTTACCATTATTAGCTGCATCAGACCAATTATGAGAACCTGTAATTACTGTTTGGTTATCAATAACAGCATACTTATGATGTAATAAATCACCTTTGGGTAATACAGGTACGCCTACAGTCGTAATTGGGTTTTGCCAAGGATGATTATCAACTTCATATTTACATTTATTACTGAGAGCAACTCCCATCATATCTAACACCTCACTATAAGGACGATAGGCAAATTGTGGTTCGATTAAAGCCCGAATTTGGACATTTTGTTGATGTCGATTTTCCAAAATATTAGCAAGACGCTGTTCGGAAAAAACGAATAAAGCCAAATCAATAGATCCTGTTGCTGAATCTAAAGTTTTGCCAATTAAACCATTACTACTGTTAGTCCAAGGTTCAGTTGGAGAAGTCGGCGAAAACTGCACAGTAATTTTGGTTTTATTTAATGTGATTTGTTTAGGTAAACGCAGCGGCTTTTGGAGACCAAATCGGCTATCTGGCTTACCTCCAGGACCGTCGCCCCACATAATGTTAAACTCTTCTGTAAATAAAGATGCTAACTCTGGACTGTCAATTTGCAATAAGTTATTGGCATTACCTAAAGTGCTGGGATTTGTATAATCACCAAATGTATCACTCAAAGTAAAATTCGCCGAAGTGATAATTACAATGCGATTATCTACAATTAGGAACTTATGATGCATCAAACTACTACCTGCTGAACCATCCGCTTGATCGTCTAGCGAGGGAACTTTCGCATTTTGCAAAATTATTAAAGCATCCCTTTGATTTATTTCTGTGGGAGTCAGTTGATTATCGTGGTTAATATCGATAAATTGGCGAAATTCTTGATAGCGTTGTCGTTCTCTTTTGTCTAATTTCTCTACTTCTTCAGGTGTAAAACTACTCCAAGAC
The DNA here is from genome assembly GCF_015207005.2 of Desmonostoc muscorum LEGE 12446. Lineage (GTDB taxonomy): Bacteria > Cyanobacteriota > Cyanobacteriia > Cyanobacteriales > Nostocaceae > Nostoc > Nostoc muscorum. The sequence continues at coordinate 3,800,267 of NZ_JADEXS020000001.1, read as the reverse complement.
CGGCTATAGGTATTTTCTAAAATCAACCTAACTTTTACCCCAGCTTTTTGTCTATCAACTAGTGCTTGGGCTACTTTAGGTAAACGCAATTCTTGCACCGCCACATCTACTGTAGATTTAGCTTGAAAAATAGTATCAACAATCTGTTTTTCTAAGTCATCCCCCAAGCGAGTTTGCTGACGGTATAGATCTTTGTATTCCGAAGATTGAGAATGGTTAAAGTAAACTTGAACTAAAGGATCTTGTGGTAAAGGTGATAGAAGTTTATTGGATGATTGGACTCGTTGACAAGCAACGAGGGGGAAGATGAGTAAAAAGATATATGAAAAATACCTTTGTCTAGAAAAAATTTGCACTGTAATCTGTTAAAAGTGGATTGAGAGGGGACGTATTTATCATTCCCAAAATTTTGGGTTCTGAGATGAAGTAGAAAAATAGCTTTCCCAGGCAAGAAAAAACCCACTCATACATGCACAATTACAGAGATTTTGTCAAATTTATCCACTTAAAGTGTATGTGCTAAAAAAATCAGCAGCCTATTACCAGCCTGTGTTCTCATCATTATCGGTTTTATGCAAATTTACTTAGATTACAGCGCGACTACTCCCACTCGCAAAGAAGCGATCGCAGTTATGCAAACAGTCCTCACTCAACAGTGGGGCAATCCTTCCAGCTTACATGAATGGGGGCAACGGGCTGCAACGGTTGTGGAAGAAGCCAGAGTCCAAGTTGCTGGATTAATTAACGCCGCCACTCCGGAATCGATTGTTTTTACCTCTGGCGGTACTGAGGCAAATAATCTGGCGATTATGGGCGTGGCTCGGTTGTATACTGTTCCTGGTCACATAATTATCTCCAGCGTTGAGCATTCCGCAATTTCCGAGACAGTACGCTTCCTAGAGATATGGGGTTGGGAAGTTACGCGCTTAGATGTAGATGTCAAAGGCAGAGTTAACCCGCTGGATTTAAAGGCGGCGTTGCGACATAATACGGTGTTGGTTTCCGTAATTTACGGTCAAAGTGAAGTTGGGACTGTGCAACCAATTGCCGAATTGGGAAAAATTGCGCGATGCCTGCGGCGGGCGGAGCCATCGCATGGTGCTTTGTTCCATACAGATGCGGTGCAGGCTGCGGGACGTTTACCGATAGATGTACAAAAACTCCCCGTAGACTTACTTAGCCTTTCCAGCCATAAAATATATGGACCCCAAGGTGCAGGGGCGCTGTATGTGCGTCCTGGTGTGGAATTGATGCCTTTACTAGGTGGTGGTGGGCAAGAAATGGGATTGCGTTCTGGTACACAAGCAGTACCGATAATTGCTGGATTTGGTGTAGCAGCTGAATTAGCAGCAGAGGAATTGGCTGTAGAAACACCACGGTTGATTCAGTTACGCGATCGCGCCTTTGCCCAATTAGCTGAAATTCCTGGTTTAATCCCTACAGGAGATTTTAGCGATCGCTTACCTCACCACGTGAGTATGTGCTTAGAAAACGCCGATGGCGAAAAACTCAGCGGTAAAGCCTTGGTACGACAGCTAAATCTTGCAGGTATCGGTATTAGTGCTGGTGCTGCTTGTCACAGTGGGAAACTTAGCCCAAGTCCGATACTTTTAGCAATGGGCTATTCTGAAAAAGCTGCTTTGGGTGGAATTCGCATCACATTGGGGCGTGATACCACTGAAGCTGATATAGATTGGACAGCGATGGTGTTGAAGCAAGTTTTGCAAAGGCTGACACCGGATTTATCTTTAGTTGAGCGTTAAATCAGTTGTGGGGTGTAATTTTTCAACCCAGATACAATTGCATCCTTACGCTCAGTGGATAGTAACCTCACCACTAACTTCCTATACTCTCCAGATTGTAATCCCAAAATGGGACATATTTTGTTACAAAGACCTTTGTTTTTATAGAGAAGAAGTGCTTTTTTATAATCCTTATTTTCTCTGACTGTTTGATACTTCTTTAGGTTATTTTCATATATCTGATTTACGTTAACAGAATCTACATGTTTGGTGAATTCCTGAGCTAACTCATCTTTATTTTTCACTTTTGAATTAAATAAACTTAATTTAAATCTGATTTCAGAGGCAGATCTTTTTGAGGTTTGGTCTTCCAACTCTGTTCCAAGGGTATTGATTAAAAAATCCGAGACTTTCTGATAAATATCTTCAAAATCTAGTACTAGATTTTCTGCCACCACCTTTAATATTTCTGGTACGCAAATAAGGTTTTCAACCAACGCCACTTTCAATGGAAATATACCTGATTCTCCTAAAGATACAATCTCATTTTCTCTTCTATAGTCCATATCAATAATGCCAAATACCTCTACATGATGTAATGATGAATTATTTCGCATCGCTTTAGTTGATTCGATGACCTTGTTACATCCATCACGAGGCATGATTAAAAAGTCTGGATATATTGCTTGATAGAGCTTATAATCTAAACTTCCTCGTTGCCCTTCGACAAAGAGGATTTTTTTTCTACTGCCCAAAATTTCTAAAATAATTGTTTCTGGTAGCTCTTCGCATTCTGGTACTTGATCCCATATCCAGTGATTTTCACCATCATAATTTTTCATCCATATTTTTTGCGCACCAACTCTAGATGCTGCAAAATCAATATCATGAGTAATATAGACAAATAAGCAATTAGGTTGTGCTTCTTCAAGTTTAGACCAAAGCTTACTGATAAGTGATTTATGAAGATGGATTTCCGGTTCATCTATGATGATGATTGAGTCGGATGGGGCACATAAACATTGAGCCATTAAATAAAGAGCTACACGCTCCCCGTCACTCATTTCACGCCCTTGATATATAACTCTGTTGGTCATAGAGACAGTAATTTTGCCATCTTTAATAGCAAGCTTTCTGTGTGGTAAAATATCATTCCATATATGAATTAAAGTCTCATCAGGAGAAAAAGGCATTTCAGGACGTTCATTCTTTCCTTCAAACTCCATTTCTCTAACACGTTCAGCTAATTGGCTATCTCGTTGAGTTTTTCTGGCAAAGAGTAGAGAAAGTACTTGCTCATAATCATTCAACATAGGAGTTACGCTAAACGATGAAGACCTGCCTGTAAGCTGCCAACGATGAACATTTCTAGCCCCAACTACTCCACCCCATGACTGAATATCACCAGTAGCAATTCCAAATGAAAGCTCTTTTTCGGCTTGCTCAAGACTTTTAAGTTGTACATACTCAGCAAAATCCAGTGCCCTTTGAGCAGAAATCCTGTGAATCTTTTCAGGTTTTGGATTATTTTGTTCTATCCATAAACCAAGTCTGCTCTTTCCAGAACCATTGGCACCTATTATTACGATTGGTTCACGGCAATCTAATATCTCTTTTCCTCCGTACCCGTCTTTTGCAGGAAGTGTCAATTCTTGTTGCATTATTCTGTGTTATTACGTTACAACAAATTTACTATAAGCATATTCTAGCTTGATAGTTATAAAATACTCAACCAAAAGTGTTTACACCTATGTAAAATCGCTTATAAACTTCGGTATCTAAGTAAAACAGTATTTCTTTCCTGCTTATTTCAGGACAACAACACCATGAACACTGCTAAACTCACCACTGATGGCACTCACCAAATGGTCATTTTGCCTGAAGACTTTCAACTCACTGGCACTGAAGTCTATATCAAAAAAATTGATAACGCCATTGTCCTCATTGCCAAAGATAACCCCTGGCAATCCCTCATCGATAGTCTAGACAATTTCTCCGATGACTTCATGACTACCAGAGATCAGCCACTCATTGACACCAGAGAGAACTTCTAAATGCGATACCTGCTTGATACGAACATCTGCATTTACCTCATCAAGCAAAAACCCCAAAAAGTACTAAACAAATTCCAAGCGTTGCCCGTTGGTTTTGTGCTGGTGTTAACGAAAATCAGAGCCAATGCTGAAACAATATAAGTAATACTAGACCAAGATAATAAACCATGAGTGAACTTCCCAATAGTCTTGAAGATGCGATCGCTCAATCTCAAACCGCCGTCCAAGCCGCCCTTGCAGATGGCTGTAATCGCCTCCAAGTCGAGTTCCTATTCCCAGAACTCAAACTGATGCCTGTGGCGGAACAATTTGTACCCCTGTTTACTGAATATGACTCCCGCCTGAAAATTTTCTTTGCAGATGCTGGGGCTGCGGCTTTAGCCCGCCGTGATTGGGCTGATGCACCATTTCAAATTTTGGATATCGGCACGGGGAGGGCTGCTTCCTTGCAGACAAAAATTCAGCCAGAGGATGAAATTTTCTTATTCATCTCCCCCACTTCCGTAGAAGTACCGCAGTTAGAAAAGTTATGTGATGTAATCGGCGATCGCCCTTTAGTATTTTTAAATCCCCGCCTTGAAGATTCCGGGGTTGTGGGTATTGGTTATGCAGCTCGAAAAATCCGCGATCGCTTTATCAATACGATTGAATGCTGCTATTACCTGCGCCCAGTAGACGATCAAACCGCCTTATATCGCTGCTACCCAGGACAGTGGGAAATTTGGGTAGAAAACGGCAGCGAATATCAAAAAATTGCTGAATTACCCACAAAACCATCGGGCGATGAGTTGGATCTCATCCTCATGAAGGGACAACCGCAAACAACAACCAACGCTGTACCTGCAAGAAAACCCAATGTGTTTAAAAGTTTGCAACGGTTTTTAAAGGCATTGAGTAGTTAGGAAAAACAGAGGTAGCAGAAGGAAACTTCATCATCTGCTACCTCATTTTTAGTTTTTTATCTTAAGAGCAAATGGGCGGTTATAAACCGCGTCTACACTAAACTTTACCTGCCTCCGCAGGTTTCAAATCCTTAATTTTTCCTCAGTCCGCGCAGGCGGACTTCTCTGCGAGACGCTACGCGAACGTTTGTGTAGCCGCGAATTCCATTCGCCCAGGCTTAAGTTGACTTCGTTTGTGTAGCCAGGAATTCCATTCGCCCAGGCTTAATTTGACACCAATGCACAGCTGTGCTGACCGAAAAATGTAAAAATAATTTGGGATAATTTATTTTTTGGAAGTCCCTTAATCATCCTCAAGTTTCAGCAATTGTTCATCAATAATTCGTATTCGCCCTTGGACAATTTCTTCTGAAAGAATTCGCTTACGAAATGCATCATTAAGCGCCCCTTTTTCTGCCAAAAGTAAACGGCGGCGGATGGCATCAAGTTTACTACGGTTACCACTTTTGCTTTCCAACTCCTCTGGGCGACGATTATAAAGTTCCCGCAGTGTCTTTTCTGCATCGGCGATTCGCACTTGATAAGATGCACGCATCTCTTCATAGACGGCTTTTGGCAACACCCCCGATTTTAACAGGTTGTCTAACTCTTCTTGTGCTGCTTTACCTGTCATTAATTGGGCTTGCAATTCTTCAACTTGTTGCTGAGCTTCTGAAAATTGAGATAACTTTAAGCGTTTTACTACCCAAGGCAAACTTAAACCTTGTCCCACTAATGACACCAACACACTACCAAAGACTAAAGCGATGAGAATTTCTCGCCCCGGTAGTGCGGTGGGTAAGCTCAAAGCCAGAGCCATTGAAAGTGAACCTTTAATATTGCCTAAAAACAGTAAATGTTGCCAACGCGGGGGAATTGGGCGGTCAAACCAACGAATTCCTGCTAACAAGGGATAGACTGTAAGAAGTCGCCCGACTTGATAAGCTAAAACTGCAAATAGAATTGCAGGTAAAGTTTTCCAGAGTATTCCCAGGTTTATTTCTACACCAATCAATAGAAAAATAAAAGTGTTGACAGTAAAACTGGCATATTCCCAGAAACTCAACAATGTGATGCGACTAGAAGCAGAAGTATTGCCAGAAAGCCCAAAATTCCCAAAAATTAATCCGGCTACAACCACAGCCACGGCACCGGATACACCTAGAGATTGCCCGACTTGAAAAGTTCCTAAAGCAACTGCAACTGTTAGTAAAAGACTGCTGAGGGGATCGTCTAAACGGGCGAATACAGGTATGCTTAAGTAGCCCAAGATTAACCCGACGACGCAACCTCCTAAAGAAATAAATAACAGTTGTTGAATTCCCTCTACAAATGTGAGTGAACCAGTGGCATATACTTGCGAAATCAGGTTGAAGGAAACTAGAGCAGCCGCATCATTAAATAAGGTTTCTCCTTCAACAATGGTGGAAAGCCGGGAGGGTACTGGTATTTCCTTAAAGACGGCAATCATAGAAACTGTATCAGTGTTTGCCAAAATTACTCCCACAAATAAGGCAGGTATCCAACTTAATCCCAGCCCAAATTTCAACAGGACAGCAATAATCCCACTAGAAAGCACAGCCCCAGGCCCAGCTAGCAGGGCAATTGGTTTAAAGGTGCTGCGTAGGCGGCTGACATCTGTATTAATGCCAGCTTCAAAGATGAGAATTGGCAGGAAAAGATTTAAAACAAGGGTTGGATTTAAACCAATGGGACGAGACAACAATTCAGTGATTGGTAAGCCTGCCAATACTAAACCCGTAACATAAGGAATTCGTAACTGCCGGGAAAGCAGAGCTACACCTGTAGCCAGCAGCAAGAGAATAATTGAAATTTTGACTAGTTGAGTTACATCCACTATTTCGTTCTGAAAAGTTATTTGAACAATACTTATCAACTCTCATGTTAGGGATTTGTAAGAAATAAATTATCCAATCTTCTGGGGTGGGCGTCTCGCCCGCCCATGATTAAGGGCGGGCAATACGGTTTGATTAACGCAAGAGAAAGAGACGCGATAAATCGCTGTCTCTACAATAGACCTCTTGGATAAATATTTTTTATCTCACGCAGAGGCGCTCCAGGCGCAGAGAAGAGAACGCAAAGAAGGACTTTTGCAAGAAGTCTAATCTTTCGTAGAGACGGCGATTTATCGCGTCTGGCGATTTATCGCGTCTGGTGATTTATCGTGTCTTTGGGATCTCCTATTTCACGGCGTAGGTTCGGAACGTCGAATTTCTTCTACCTGACCGACTTCAAAAATTAGCGTGAATCGTTGTCCCATTTCTCGTTCGATAAATTCTTCTAATAGCTCTACTTGTCGAGGTGTGACTGGTTCCCTCGCTCGGACGCTTAAACGCACTTCTGGGGGATTTGTCAACCAGTTGGTATTACTGTTAAGCAACTGCAATCGCCCAAAGGTGACAGTCCGGTTTAACAATGCGCGTCGTAGGCTGGTTTCTAGTTCCACCTGTCGTACAAGTCGGGCAAAGCTTACACCCAAGGGAATTACCAGGATAGCTGTCAAAGCCATAGTCCAAATTAAAGGACGACGTGCCCGCGCCATTGAAGTGTAACCAGCTACCAAGAATGTCACCATACAGGAGAGAGCAATACCGAGTAAGTTAGTGAGGTAGAGTAAAGTTGCTCCTAAGCTGAGTGACCAATTTCCTTGCGCCAAGCCTAAACCAATGACACAAATGGGGGGCATGAGAGCAACAGCAATCGCAGTTCCGGCCACAGTACCAGAGATTTTCGGTTCAATCTTACCGTAGGCACTGATACCACCAGCCGCTACCGCAATTCCCAAATCTAATAATGTTGGCCTGGAACGAGCCAGAATTTCACTATCGTACCTGGGCAACCCCACCAGCCAACCGAGAGAACAAGCGATCGCCACGGCTAATAATGTGCCTAATACTACGGCAATTATTCCCTTGCGAAACAAGGTAATATCTGCTTGTAAAGCACCAAAAGCTAAACCTCGAATTGGTAACATTAGAGGAGCAATAATCATCGCGCCAATAATCACAGCCGCACTGTTGGACAACAAACCAAAGGTAGCAATCGCACAAGAGCTAATAATCAAAATTATGTAAGCTGAGTCTAGGGTTGATTCTGCTAGCAACTCTGTTTGTAGCTGTTGGAGTTGTTCCGGCTGGGAACCCCGACGGCGGAAATTTTTAAACCGGCCTCGAATGTTGCTACCCAAGACCTTCCTCCTTAATATGCAGTTAACTGTTAAATCTTCTTTCTTCGCTAATTAAAGTCTTACATTGATCTAGTGTCATCTGAAAAATGCTCAGATGAGCAGAAGTACAAAATTCTACCAGGAATCTCCTTATGGTACTTGAAGGTGCGATCGCCGAGGAAGTTATTACCAATAATCTCAAGCAATTTCTGTTGGTACTTTCGGTGTCTTTAGGTGTGGCGACACTACCGCAGATATTTAGCTGGTTCCGCCATATACCTTACACCTTACTATTGGTGATTGTTGGCTTAGGGTTGGCATTTGCCGATGTTCGTTTGGTCACCCTTTCCCCGGAATTAATTTTGTTCATTTTTTTGCCACCGCTGTTGTTTGAAGCTGCGTGGAATTTGAAATGGTCGGAACTGAAGCGGGATTTAGTACCAATTTGCTTGTATGCAATATTGGGGGTAGTGATTACAATAGCAGGCGTGGCGATCGCTCTCAATCAAGTTGTTGGTGTTTCCGTAACTACAGCTTTACTCATCGCAGCCAGTTTATCTGCTACTGACCCTGTTTCTGTCACCGCTTTGTTCCGCGAACTCGGCGTAGGTAGTCGTCTTGTCACCTTAATGGAAGGCGAAAGTTTGTTCAATGATGGCATGGCGGTAGTTGCCTTTGGTTTTTTGGTATCCCTGTCTTTGGGAACTGTAGAATTAGAAATCCAGCCAATCTTAGTTGAGCTTTTTAAAGTTGTCGGCATCGGTATTGCAGTAGGAGCTTTCATTGGATTTGGTATTTCCTACCTTACCCAGCGCTTCGATTTGCCTTTGGTAGAACAATCCTTAACTTTAGTTTCCGCTTACGGCACTTACCTAATTATTGAAGACTTGGGCGGTTCTGGAGTCATTGGGGTTGTAACCACAGGTTTGATTTTGGGTAACTTTGGCTCTCGTATCGGGATGAATCCCCGCACCCGCGTTATTGTTTCCGAGTTCTGGGAATTTTTGGCGTTTTTTGTTAACTCCATTGTCTTCCTATTGATTGGCGACCAAATACGCTTTGTGAGTTTGGGAGAAAACCTGCAAATCATTGTGGTGACAGTGGGAGCAATGATTTTGATGCGGGGAGTTGCTATTTTTATTCTCAGCAAATTCAGTACTAGCATCACCAAATCGGAAATTTCTTTACCAGAACAAACTATCTTATGGTGGGGTGGGCTACGCGGTTCCGTCTCCATCGCCCTGGCGTTGAGTGTACCGACAACACTACCAGAGCGAGAAAAAATCATTGCTACGGTGTTTGGGGTAGTTTTATTTACTTTACTTGTGCAAGGTTTGACCATCAAACCTTTGCTAGAAAAACTTAATTTGCTAGGTAATGCACCCTTACGCGAGGAATATTTAGAATTGCTAGCCCGTAACGTTGCCCTAGAACGTGTTTTACAACACCTCCAAGCAGATAAACGCCCTGGTATTGACCCAGAATTTCGCCGTTACCAGGAGAAACTCATCCAAGGCGAACTTGCAAATTTACAAGCCAAAATTGACAAATTACAACATGAGTATCCTAATCTTCAAAGCTTTACTACTGAACAATTCCGAGGAGAATTGTTGGCAATTGAAGCAGATACTTATGCAGAATTTGTCAAGTCCGGTCGTTTAAATAAAGAACTCGCCTCTCTGCTTGAAGATGTTTTACAAAATGGGGATGAGAAACAAGGATAATATGAATTTTGCATTCAAAGTCAAACAATTTTTGATTTTTGATTTTAGGAGTTTTAGTAGTGGTATGACACAGCTAAAATAGTTCATTAGATGTAGTTTGGGTTTCGCGTTAATCAACCCAAGCTACAATTTTTTTTGCAACAATTTAGCTGTGTAGCGCTAGTAGGGTGCGTTATGCCAAAGGCTAACGCACCGCTTTATTTTCTGAATTCCATTGCTTTATAGCTGACCGTACTTTTCTAAATTGTCCTTAATGACATCTCGTATCATTTTAGCTAAATTTTCACGCTTGAAAAACCAAAGAGCATTGAGAGCAGCGCGAGTAAAACCATCGTTTATAGATTGATTAATTAAGCGAGGTACAACAACCTGGATACGTTCTTGAATTTGTTTTTCCAGAGATTTAAAGTTTTCTTTTTGATATATAGGCCAATTGGGTAGATGAATTTCTTTTGTTACTGAACCAACAAGAGGAATAATTGGCAGGAAGGTATCTTGTTCTCCCTCTTTTTCAACTTGCAATTGGGGATTGTTCTTGAGTGCTTCTGACCATGAATCGAATAGTGGATTAGAAACTGGTAAGACAAAATACTTCTGGAGAAATCTTTGGCAATTGCGACGACCAAGTATATAGTCGTGATGGCGAAATTCTTGGGATAAGAAACCACCAAAAGCATTGAAGCTACCACAAGCTAGAGGTTTTCTACCTTCGTCATCGCTGCGTACAGGAGCAATCATAAAGCGGCTGTAAACATCTTCATCTAAAGCGAGAATTAACTCATCAACTTTGAATCTATTTTGATTGATAAAGCTCTGAAATATCCGCGATACTATGTTAAGTAAATTACTCTTTGGGTTCACTGCATCCACATCATTAGGAAATGGATCTATTAACAAAGTAGCTCTATTTGCTTGCTCTCCATCGCGGGGATTCCGCTGTTGATCATGTCGCAGCGCCAAGCGAACAAGTTCTATCGGTTCGTTGCTAATTATCCCACCATCTACTGTTAAAAATTGATAGGAACCTGAAGTATCTAAATCTTTATCAGGACTGATGGAGCGATACTCAGAACATGTACCCGTTAGCATTGGGTTACGAGTTGGTATTTCCCACTTGCGTTTTTCGTATTCTTCGATACTAGTCCGCTCAAGTTGACGAGGAGGAAATCCCACAGGAAACGCACTACTGGCTAATGCGGAATCAATCAATAGTTTCCAATTACTGATATCATTCTTATCTGGATTCAGAGCGATCGCACCTTCAACCTCACCACTCTTTTCACCAATGGCAAAATGCATGAAATCTGCATGTTTAACCATACAATGTCCTTTGACGCTGGAATCGGCTACTTGAGACTTAATTACATAACGAACGCCGCGCAAATTAGTAATACATAAATAAACCTCAAATGGATCGTCAATGTAAGGTCGTTTTTTACCTGTAGATTTTAACTTCAGAACATCTTTACCAAGATCGTCAAGAATAGTAGAATCAAGAAAAGACAAAACAGGGGCTTTTGGATTCTCCAAATCCTGAGTCTTTAAAAGTTCAGAAATGTCTATTCTTTGTACCCAACTTTCATAAAGCTTATTCTTCACCGTATTGTTCAACGGATACCCAGTTACAGGGATGATATCGCTATATAATGATGATGCTGTAATAGCAGCAACGATCGCACCTGCGGATGCTCCAGACATCGCCTTAATGAAAACATCATGGGGTGGAATTTCCCATTGTGAAAAATCATCACCATACTGCTCTTGTTGCTTTGCTTTTTGCTCATACCACTGATCTAAAGCTTCAAGCATAAAGTCAATTACACCAGAAGTGTAGGCACCAGCTGAGACAGCACCAGCCATAACTAAACCAATCTCAAAATGTGGTAATTTACCTTCCATATTTAAATTCCTTATTGTTAAAAATTGAGAATTCAGAATTCAGAATTCTGAATTCAGGGGTCAGCCCCTTCTCTGCGAGATGCACTCGCGTTCGGGGAAGTCAAAAGTCAAAAGTCAAAATAATTAAAGAATCAGGATAAAATTTGATGAATGAATGAATGAATAGAATTTAATTCAGCCGCGCCAGATTTTTAATCCAAAATCCAAAATCCAAAATCTAAAATTACCATCAAATTAGTAGGGTAGCACAGCTGTGCTACCCTACTAAAAATTTCTATACCTCATGTAATTCGGAAATGGTATTAGTTGCAGCGTATTGTAGAATAACATCGCTTGCTTTTTCACTAATCATGTATATGGGCGTCACAATAAAGAATCCAGGAATAAAAGGAAACACAGATGCATCTACCACGCGTAAATTCTGTGTTCCATATACTTTAAAGTCACTATCTAAGACTGCCATTTGATCATCTTTACGTCCAATTTTACAAGTCCCACAAGCGTGGTGTCCCCAAGCTTCATCTTTAATAAATTGCTTAATTTCATGTTGTTCATCTATACTTTTGTTCGGTAGCAACTCCGCCTTTGTGAACAACTGAGTACGCTTTGTCAAGCGTCTAACAAATTCTACTCCCTCGACAACAGATAGTAGGTCTTGTTCGTTGACATCGTTACCTTCATCGAAGTATTTAAAATTAATTTCTGGAACATCTTTAGGGTCAGTTGTTCTGAGTGTGACTGAACCGGCTGTGTTGTTCGTATGAGCCTTGAGTACAGCCCAAGTAAAACAGTTTTTATACTTACCAATGTCTTCAGAATATTTGAGAAAATAACCTTTGAAAAAAGCTGGTAATCCAAAAATAAATAAGTCTGGTTCTGGTTTATCTCCATGAGATTTCTTGATAATCCCTAACACCGCTCCATTAGTTACATATACACCTGATTTGGAACGATTCCATTCTAATAAACAGGTATCGCTGATTTTCTTTCCAGGTTCTGGTTCGGTAAATGTACAATTATCCAGGATGCTAAAATTTTGATTCATTTCACTTACCACGCCCACTTCATAGCGATCCTGTAAATTCGTACCAACTCCTGGAAGATCCACGCGGACTTCTATTCCTAAATTAGTTAATTCTTCTTTCGGACCAATTCCAGATAATTTGAGTATTTGCGGAGTATTAAAAGCACCTCCAGATAAGATGACTTCTCTTTTAACTAACACCGTGTGGCTATTTTGGAAGCTATTTTCTGTTTTATCTGCTTGAGGATCTGCACGATATATGTGTTTTCCTTCAAGATATTCTACGCCGATCGCAGTGTTATTTTCATCGAACAAAACCTTGGTTACCAATGCATGAGTTTTTACAATTAATCTGTCGGGAAACTGGCGTTCAGTTTCTCGAATATATTCCCTTGTACCAGTGCGTTTTCCATCCTTAACAGCAAGTGGAACAGAAAAGACACCTTCACCACTGACTTTGGTGATTTTCCAATCATTCGGGTCTAAAAGTGTGTCTAAAAACTCCAGAGGATCTTTTTGGCGTAGTTTGAGAAAAGCTAATATATTAGCCAAGAAACTCTTAAAAACTACCTTAATCACTTGGGGTAAACTTTTACCCTGTTCTCCTAAAGCTTGAACAGCAGATTTAACGATAACTTTTAGGAGTTGGCGATCGCGCACAACTAACTTAGGATCTGCTAAATTGGTTGTCAGCCAGCCATCAAAGCCGTGACGAGTCGGATTATCATTGGGGTTGATGGGGCGATCGAGGTAATTGCAGCGCTCCAACCTTTCAAAATACTTCCGCATATTATCGCTGTTCCAGGAAGCATCCCCTGTAATCTCTGCAATTTTGTCCCAGTCACTGTTGTGAGGATACACCGTAATCATCGCATTATGAGCAGTGCATCCCCCCAATGTCCCGGCTCGCGGATACAAAATACCCTTATGCTCTGGGCTAAACTTAGAATCACGCTGCTGCTGTTCTTCATTGGAGTAGTGTTTAACAAAAAAATCCCACCTCAAATCATTATCTTCCGTCGCCCGCGCGTGAAATGCTGGTACTGAGTAAGTGTAGCGTTCTCTATCTTTGTCTTTTTCATCGCGTAACGGATCTCCACCCGCTTCCATCAGCAAAACTTTGTAGCCTGCTTTTGCTAAATTTGCAGCTACAGGGCCTCCTCCAGCACCCGAACCAACAACAATGTAGTCGTATTCAGCTTCTTTATTCATAATTTTTGTTTATTCAAATGTGTAATTTAAAAAGGTGGGGAGTAGGGAGTAGGGAAGATTTTTGATTGATTAACTTTTGTTGGCGCTATAGTCGCAGAGGTGGAGAAAAAGAGAGGTTTAATATAGGAATTTTGTTTAATTTAAAAAAAACGACCTACAACTTCAAAAGACTAATTCTCTATTTATTCCCCACTCCCTACTCCCCATTCCCTACTCCCTACTTTTATCTACCGATTCCGAAATCTTTGATGTCTAAAAAATAATTGACTATCACCATAAAATGATGATACAAATTCCGATGTGCTTTCAATGTGTCCGATCACCTTAGCTTTTTGACGGTTATCATTTTGGTCTGTAGCTTCTTCTTGACTAACACCATAGACAGTATATAAAGATGTTCCGGCTGGGATTGTAGCCAGATCATTCCTAAAGTCATGTGGCGGACTTTCCAGAAACTTGATATTTGGATTAGGAACAAGAAATACTTGGGCTGGATAATAAGCTTTACTTTCTTTTTGCCCGTGTTGGTCAATTTCTCCCAAATCTTCTAAATAGAGTTTGGTGGGATATTTGGTAACTCGGCTAAATATTAAGTTGGTGATAATTGGGCCAAGACTCTTAGCAACTGGAACGATATTTGATAATTCATTAGCAAAGAAATTATAGTTTTTGTCTTGACCAACTAAAGATACTAAAGCCGAGAAATTGCCTGAAGGATTTTCATCTACAAATAACTTGATTGCCAGACCGGGAGCAAAACCGCGATCGCTGGGATCTCCAGTTACAGATAAACGCAAAAGTCCGTATTCTGCTCCTTTAAACAAACCGGAAAATGAAGTATTATTTGTAGGGAAAAATTTGATTTTAGCTACACTCCCGTGGGCGTGAATTGCTTTCTTCCAATTACTAGGTGCTTCGTCTAATTGACGATCCATCTTAGTTTTCAGAGCAGTGAAAAATAAACTGACAATATCAATTTTTCTCAAGGGAGGAAGTTGATCATATTTAGACTTGAGAATTCTAGAGTTCCACAAAAAATCTTGTTTTTGAGCAGCTTTCCAAGACTGATAATCATCAGGTAAAGAACCTAAATCTTGAGCATTGTGCCAAAATTGCCGAATTTCTTCTAAATGTTGCATGATGTTTCTCCTATTGGGGACTGGGGGCTGGGGAATGGGGACTGGGTAGAGACGAAATTAATTCCGTCTGTGCGGAGTGGGAAAGAATTCTTATAATCCCTAATCCCTAGTCCCCAGTCCCCAGTCCCTAATCCCCAATTCAACCGACCTTTCTCCAAGGTGCAAAGCCGTTGCTGACGCCAAAGAAAGCAGGTGCTAGTTCGGGGTGATGACGGCGGAGGATTGTTAGGAAGGTGTTGTTGTCAATCCAATCCAATCCAAATTGAGTGTAAACTTCAGCGGTGTAGTCTTTGGTAAAAAAGCGATCGCTTTTCAGCCTTCGAGATGCCATGAGAATAAACACACGAAAAGCAGTATCACTAAAACCGAAACCGTCTGGAAGATCCTCTGCAAATAAACCCACCATCAAATCTACGCTGTTAATGTCGTTGTTGTAGACTTCGCGTAGTTCCTTAGCCCATTGTTTATTACTTGTAATCTCTTCAAAAGAATTGACTTTACCCCGGCCCAACAACTCACGAAAACGGTTATAGCGAGGAACACCTCTTTCGCGATCGCGTAATATATCAACAGCAGCCAAATCAAATGCTGGTGTGTCGTCTCCCAACAGTTCTCCCGACAACTGTCGCAAAAAGCGCGGATAATTATGCAATCTGACGGCTCCGGGGTAAGAAGTTCCAAAAGAGTAAAACAAATCTTGCATGGGAATTTGTTCTAAAATCCCACGAGTATTCTTACCAGCTACTTCAGAAAATTCTTTTTTGTGTAATAATTTGCCGTTACTAACTGCGTGGAACTCCAAGTCATCTGGAATCAGAGGATGCATCCGATATACAGATACGAATTCTTGAGTGAGGTAATAAGGAGCGCTATGGTGGTCAGTTGGTGAGCCAACAATTCCACTCAACAATTCACTTTCACCAAGGCGACCCCAACGCTTTTTAAAATCCTCTCCGAGTAGTCCCCACCAGTTGGAATTCAAGGCGATGTCTGTAACAGGATGTGGAAGAATAGCAGGAGTCCATTCTACAGTATGAATTTTCGCTGTCAAAGCTGCGATAATCAGTCGAGCGTGGTCGAAGAGTTCATCATCTGTCCACTGAGGATATATTTTCTTTAGGTGGTCACAAATCGTATTATGTTCTTTGACAAATAAGGTGTGCAACATGCTTAGCCCCAGCCACCAAGTACCCGCAAAGCCCACCTTATCAATGCCATTTTCTGGGTGAGCTGGTAATAAGCCATCTTCACCAATCAGCATTTTTCCATCCACATGAGAGCGCAGTGCATCAATAGTTTCTTGATTACTGCCATAAATTTGTGAAGCATCCCACCAGTGAGTAACTTCATTAATAAAACTGGGAGGATTTTTAGTATCTCCAGTCCGGGTTTTGTCTTCTAAGGTTTTGTTGATTGTTAGAGACTCGTGTTCTGTTAACCACGGGTCATCCTGCTCTACAGGAATTTCAAATTTGTTATTGCGCTGGTTCCCACCATGACTAAACCAATCATGTGTTTGAAATTGAATCCATGAAGCAGCGAGTAGATTCAAGATTGTTGCAGGTTGAAATTCATCTCGTGCCAATAACACTCGGCTGACAGTGCGGGGATTTGGGGTGAGTATGTTTTTTTCATCAAATTTCGCATCTTGCAGCGGCACATTGCGCCCAAAACGAGTTCCAGCCATACCCATTTCTGGATGTTCAAGGTCATTGTAGCTGCCATCTGCGGTGCGAACCTTCAAATGACGCCCATCTGCGCTCGGAACAGGTTTAGGTAGCTTGTCGCTATTGGGTAGTTGCGAAGTATCGTGGAGGTTCTCCCGCCGCAGCTTTCCACGGAATTGAACTAATTTTAAAAGTCCAAGAGGAGTCGGCAATTTATGCCACGGAATTCCAAACATGATTTTCATCTCCTGGCAAATTATTTCAAATTTCGTCAACTCTAGATTCAAGGATATTTGATGTTAAAGCTTTCCTTGAGTCTGCCTAGAATAAAATAACAAACTTATTGACGTTGACCGATATTTTTAAGAGTTAATTTATAAAGAAAAGTTTTAGTTATTTTAGTCATTAAAGCTGTGCAATCCACGGCAATTAATGGTGTGTTATAGCGTCTAAAATCGTAAATTAGTTAAGAATTTACACCTGCAATTTTGCTGAACACAACAACAACTATTGACGGCATAATCTAGTATTAGTCATGCCTTTCATAACCTAATTTTAATATTTGCTTTATAAATGACCTCTATAAAAATGGTCGCGATCGCAAATTCGCGGCAAAATCACAAAGGCAGCAAAAACTTGCAGCCAGTAAAGGAATAATGTGAAACTAAAATCAGTCCTGCTCCTGAATTACTACATTTTCAACTATTATGTCTACTAATGCAGTTAATTGAATCATGCAATATAATTCTTATTTTATCAACTGAATTTTAGTAACTTAACATCTGAAGTTAAGAGATATTTTGTAAATGTTTGTGAAGTAAAAAAATTTTATTTTTTGAGCAATTTAAATCTCCAAAATAAAGGGGAGTGGGGAGGGGAGCAACGCGATTTTGTGAGCAGGGGGAGCAGGGGGAGCAGGGGGAGCAGGGGGAGACAAAGAAATAAGTTTATTCATGGATATCGAGGTAGTAAAAAATACTAAAAATTTCTCTTTACTCCCCCTGCCTCCCCTGCCTCCCCTGCCTCCCCTGCCTCCCCTGCCTCCCCTGCCTCCCCTGCCTCCCCGCGTCCCCCTAATCCCCCTGCGGATGTTCATCCCACAAGGTTGTCAGTTCTCGTAAACTTTGATGATTGCCATCACCCAAAATGAGATGATCTAGTAGTGGAACGTCCAAAAACTGTGCCCCTGCTAACAACTGGCGCGTCAATTCTATATCTTCTTGGCTGGGTTCAAGATTACCAGAAGGATGGTTGTGTGCAACTATTACTCGCGTTGCGCCTTGACGAATGACTTCCCGAAAAATTTCACGGGGAGAAGCTAGGGTTTCAGTTGCGGTGCCAATAGTAATTACTTGCGTGCCTAGCAAACGATTCTTAACATCTAACAGCAGCACTGCAAAACGTTCTTTTGTTTGCCACATCAAATCTTGACTGAGGGTAGCAGCAGCAGCAAGTGGACTATCAATTAGTGTGCCTTCAGAAGGACGAGATTGAAAAGCACGTTTGCCCAATTCAATTGCAGCTAAGATACTTGTTGCTTTGGCCGGACCCACACCAGAAATTTGCATTAATTCAGCAGGTGTAACTTCTCGCAAAACTGCCAAAGGATCGCGTTGGTGCTTGCCTAATTCACTCAAAATATATTGTCCCAAACCCACAGCAGACAGTTTCCCCGGTCCTTGACCAGTGCCTAGCAGAATTGCGATTAACTCGGCTGTGCCTAAAATTTTGGCACCATGCGTCATTAGCCGTTCACGGGGACGCTCATTTGTAGGTAGGTCAGCAATTCTAAGGCAATAGGTCATAGAAAACTCAGGGAATAGTCACCAAAGATGGAACTATCTTTAGTTATCCCTTGTTTGCTTTCAAAATTATCTTTATTTGAGAAAATCTTTAATTTTGGGGATTTTGATTGTTAGGCGATCGCTATATTACAGCTTATTCCTTGGTTAGTGGAGCATCAGCGTTCTATGGGCTTGGTGAAAACTGTTCGTCAATGACACGCCCCGCAAGGTGACTTGACATCTGGGGTGATGACTTAGGGAACTCCAGGAAATAAATTATCCAATTTTGTGGGGTGGGCAACATGAGCGCCCAGTGCATAGGGCGGGCGAGACGCCCACCCCACAAGAGTTAAGAGGGATAAGGTAGGGGCGCACAGCTGTGCGCCCCTACGAATTGTCTGTACTCCATGCAATTGCAAACCGCTATAGCTTTAGTTTCAGGCCTTATCTTCCTTAATCTTCAAGACTTACCTATTCAGATTTTCCAACCTCCTTTTTAAGGCTTGCTTGGCGGAATCTAAATTTTGGGTTCGGTGGATAGGTCGTAAATATATTCGTTATTCAGAGAATTTTCTAATGATTAGAAAGCAGTTTTTCATGATCAATTTATCTTATGATTATAGCTTTATTAAAAAAGTTAGATAAGCTATCATATTTGGGGATAAGAGACCTATTAAAAATCAGGTAAGTACGATAAAAGCATTGACTAATAAAACTACGCAACTGTTGTATCCTTCTGTTGAGAAGTTAGTGGAAGAGATTGTGGCGGTTAACCACGCTTGGAAGGTAGCTTGCGAATTATTTGGACAAAATTCGCCTCTATCTATTTCTTCAAAGGATTTAAAAACTTGTTTGCAAGTACGTTTGTTGCGAAATTATGCACCAAAACAGGTTTATTTGATTGAGGACAAGGAAGCAGAGGGCGAGCCACTTTACAGCTTACGTCTTCGAGAACCTATAGGAAATCGTCTGGATGCAGAACATCTTCCAATGCGGATAGCTCAAGAAGTTCTTACACTTCAAGAACTAGAGCGATTCCAAAATATTTAACCAAGATAAACAGAAGGAGATAGTGTGGAAATAGCAAAAATTTGGGAGATTATTTGGGATAACGAGCCTTTTCATTTCGCAACTGCGGTTGTGTTATTAGCTGCAATTTTTATAGAATCTTATACTTTAAGGCGGTATTGGTTATCAAAATGTGGCGAAACAGAAGCTGGCATTAAATTTTTGAGTAATTTTAAAAAAGATCAAAATCTCAAGCTTTTAGACAAAGTTAGCCCTTGGTTAGAAAAGCATTTAGCAACTGATGAGCTAAACAGAATCAGGCAACAAGCACCAAAGAATGGCAAATTCGTACTTATCAAGTATCCATCTGTCTTAGGTAGTCCAATACCTCGTAGTTCCCTACGCTTCGTGACAACCTTGTGTACTGCAATTGGCGTCTTAGGTACCTTTTATGGTATACAACAGGGACTGCAAGGAATCAACTTATCTACGCAAGATTCTAAAGAACTGATGAGTGCCAGTACGGAATTATTGGTGGGGATGAAAACAGCTTTTTCTACTTCCTTGATGGGACTAGGTTCTGGTAGCGTATTCACCTTAATTTTGTTTGGGTGTGATTCGCTACGGCAGAAACGGCGTGATAGTTTACGTCATAAACTCAATGCGATCGCAACTTTAAAAACAGCAGACAACGCCAATCGTGAAGTAGCTCAAGGACTTACTCTTGTAGCAAAAAATTTGACTGGGTTAAAGCAACTAAATGCAGAAGGTATTGGTCAAGCTGTAGGTAGAAGTATCGCAGAAGAGTTTGCAGGTTTAAATCAGTTGTCAGCCCAAGCTATTGGTAAAGCTGTAGGACAGCAAATTTTACCAGCCGTAGAAGCAATTTTAAAAGAGCAAAAACAACTCCGAGAACTCCAAGAAAATCAGGGACAGAAAGTTTTAGAAGAACTCATCAAGGATCTGCGAATTCAGGTACTCGAACCTATTGCAGATCGGCTAGATAGAAGTGCAGAGTTAACCCAACAAGCTTCGGAAGCTGTGCTGACTCTGCATAGAGAATTGGGTGGTATATCTCAAAGTTTGGCAAGTTCCATCCTGACAATTCAGAACTTTCAAAAAGAAACTTTGGTAGAACTTCAAGGATTTGCTAAGAATTTGGGAGACACTCTAAATCAATTCCAAACAGATACAAAAGGTGTTTTACAACAAACAGCCCACGAAATTAATCAAGCTGTAGATCAGAGTATCCAGGGAATGACAGCCCAGCGAAGTGCTTTTGAAGCAAGTGCAGCGCAAGCTGCTGCTACCTTCCGAGGAATTCGAGAAGAACTGGAAACAGCCCTAGAAAAACGGGCAATAGTAGAACAACAGATGCTTCAAGCTACTCAGACTGGAATTATTGAAATTCTTACCCAAGCAAATACAACCTTTCATGAGCAAAGTAATACTCTAATAACAGTGGGCGATCAAGCTTGTGGATTGATGAATGATGCTAAGGATAATTTTCTGGCTACTTTAGGAAATATCGACGCAACACTCACAGCCACCCGCGCAACAGTAGAGCAAGATTTGACAACATTCCGGCAAGAATATCAAGCGAATTTACAGATGTTTTTTGAAGAACAAAATAACTTACTTGAGGGGACACTAGGCGAACAACGAGATGGATTATCTGAGGTTGTGAAGAATCTGGATCAAGTCTTCCAAGAGGAATTTCAAAGACGTATTACATTGACTCAAGAAGTAGACGAAAGTATGACTAGAATTCAGACATCTGTTCAACAAATTAATAAATTAGTTACTGCGGCTGGATTAAACGATGCACAACGACTAATACAACTAGAAAATCTTGCTCGTGGTATTGGTGAAGAATTGCAAAGAGTGGACAATTCATACAGAAATTTGAATCAACAATTTAACCATAGCCTTGAGTCTTGGCAGAGTCATCTTGAAGGCTCTATGCAAAGAACTGTTAACTTACAGGAAAGCTTTTTCCAACAAGCAGATACTTCTATGTCTAGAGTTTGCGGAGATTTACTTAAAACAGCAGAAGTTTTAGTTGCTGCACATGATAACCGCAAATTTGGTAATGGTGGAAGGGATCATGGATGAGTTTATCAGAGGTGAAATTGAACCAGAGATTATAGAGGATGATGACTCTAGCATCTATCTTTCTATTGGCGATCTGATGTCTGGGTTACTAATGTTTTTTGCTTTGCTATTTATTACTGCACTACTCCAGCTTGCAGAAAAAGATGTACCAAAAAGGGTAGTAATTGGTAATGTTGTGGGACAAATGAAAAGCAACAATATCAATGTCAAAGTCAACCCAGAAACGGGAGATGTCAGTATCCAAGAATCGATTTTATTTGCCCAAGGAAGTACAGAACTGAAACCAGAAGGGAAAGCCTTCCTACGCAGTTTTATTCCCGTTTACAGCGGTGTAATTTTTTCCAAGCCAGAATTTGAAAAGGAAATTAGCCGTGTAGTTATAGAAGGCCATACTAGCTCAGAAGGAGATGACAAAACTAATTTAGAACTAAGCGTGTTGAGGTCATCATCAGTTTATCGATACATTTTTTATGAGATGAACTTCCCTACCCAAGTACCTTTAAGTCAGAAAATATTAGCTGCTGGTCGGGGAGAAATAGAAGCAGACAAAAAGCGTGATAATCCAAGCGATCGCAAAGTAGTTTTCCGCTTTCAGTTTCGTAGTGATGAGTTAAAAAAGGATATCACTAAAACGTCTCTTTAAAGGATAAAAATCTTGAATTTTGAATTTTCCATTCCTTCCCTACCTGAAACTCCCCAGTGTAGTCCTAATCAACTGATTCAGCTTGCAAGTAACTTACCAGATCCAACAATATCAATACCAAGTGTTGAGAAAGTATTGGAAGCTATTGAACAGGGGAAAGCTGATCGAGTAAGTCAGTTGGACTGGGTTTACTGCATCCATGCTAAAGCACGATGGGATCAACAACATATTGATCAATCCTGCAAAACATCAGCAGCCATTTGGAAGGTAGCAATTTCTAACTTATGGTTGCAAGATCAGCTATTGTGGCGTTTAGCTCTTTATTATGGCGATCAACAAGAACAGGTGTTAGCACAGTCTCTAGTTGAATCTTTTGATGTCTTCGCTAATTCTGACTTAATTAGTCACCTTCTACCAGTTCAAATCATTCTGGCGCTTCGCACTACAAAAGCAGGTAGAGAATTGGCGAAAATTGCTTGTGAAAAGCGTGTTAATCGAACTGGATTACTAAACAATATCCGAGAAAATTTACCTGTTTGGATTCCATTATTCACTGATTTTATAGAAGACATAACTCCATATTTTACTAGAATTAGTTCTCCAAATCATCAGCAGGTTAAATGGCTGTTAAGTTGTTTAGATGAAATGTCAGATAGCCAGCAAATCAAGGCTGTTAATCATTTGCTAACTAATGTTTCCAATAAAGTAGTAACCAATCATTCGTTACTGGTTGATTGGTTGCAAAATAACTATAGAAATGGTGAAAATTGGTATAAACTTTCAGAACCAGCAAGGCAAAGACTTCGAGAGTGGATTGGAGGTATCAATTATGGTGATTTCCAAAAATTAGTAAATCAAATATTGAACAAGCTCGATTTAGAAAACTTCGAGTCAAATCGGCTACGTAGTCGCAGGGACTTTTGGGCTAATTACAGTAACCGCTTTGAACGTCTTCGCATCTTGTTACCCAAGACATCACAAATTGCTATAGGGTATCAAATCCAAGGTGACGTTGATCTACTAGAGGATGATGGTAGCGATCCCACAGAGGTTTGTATATTCGATTTTGGCGAGTGGTTTGTAGTCGAGTTCTTTCGTGGAAGAGGTAGTGAGACACGCTTGCTTCCTAACAATTCTATAAATCAGCAAATTCTTTTTGGTGAATCCACACTTTCAGTGAAACGAATTCGTTGTCTGGGTGGCGACAGGCACGATCATGTATTTCTTTGGCAGTTCTTTTGCCGCCAATGGCTTGCAAATAAAGGAGTTCACCCAAACCCAGGTACTGAACCTTACACAAACCCGACAGCAGATGAGTTGCAACAGCGAGAGAACAAGCTTGAGTGGTGGAAAAGAGATATTGAATATTTGGAACGGGAAGCTAGAGCCTACATATGATATTCTAACTTTTCCAGGACTTACGCAAAAGATAATGAAGGTAGCGGTAATTCATGAATTATGACAGCAGTCCATTGACATTAGATTAAGAAAAATATTAAAACTTTTGGTGTATTGACTTACACGTCAAATACGCCACTAGCACGGCAATCGCACGAACTCAACCCTCTTCAGAATGCACCACAACCACGTTAAGCTGGATCAAGGTGGCAATTTACTGCGCTCTTGAATAATAAAATCTCTGTTACTGTCAAATTTTAATTTTTTCCTGCTTGAGAAACTTGGAATGCTAGACCGAATTTTTGATTACCTCCACTTTCATTTCAGCGTTGAAGCGCCGATAGTCCTACTGATCCTGATATTTTTAGAGGCGGTGCTATCTGCTGACAATGCCATCGCCCTGGCTGCCATCGCCCAAGGGCTAGAAGACAAAGAACTTGAGCGTAAAGCTTTAAACTTTGGTTTAGTTGTTGCCTATGTGCTGAGAATTACCTTGATTCTGACTGCCACTTGGGTGCAAAAATACTGGCAATTTGAATTATTGGGTGCTGCCTACCTTCTATGGCTGGTATTTCAACACTTTACCTCAGAAGAAGCCAAGGACGATCATCATCACGGGCCGCGTTTTAATTCCTTATTGCAAGCAATTCCTGTAATTGCATTTACAGATTTAGCATTTTCGTTGGATAGTGTGACAACTGCGATCGCCGTTTCTCAAGAAAAATGGCTAGTACTTACGGGTGCAACAATTGGGATTATTACGCTGCGATTCATGGCGGGATTGTTTATCCGTTGGCTAGACGAATATGAAAATCTAGAAGATGCAGGTTATGTAACTGTAGCTTTAGTGGGCTTGCGACTGTTCTTAAAAGTGGTTAACGATAATTTAGTGCCACCAGAATGGGTAATGATTACTGCCATCTTCCTAATTTTAGGCTGGGGATTTTCCAAGCGTGTTGGCATCGAATCACCTCAAGCAGAAATACCCCAACCAGAACCAGAAAAAACTGAAGTACCGAAGTGAGAAGAGGGGATGAGGGAGATGAGGGAGATGAGGGGGATGAGGGAGATGAGGGGGATGAGGGAGAATAATTATAAAGAAACTTCGTCATCTTCTCCTAGTCTCTACTCCCTCATCTCCCCCTACTCCCTCATCTCCCTCTACTTCCTACTCGTGCAACCAGGGTGTTAAGTGCGGTTGCCAATTGACTAATTCTTCATCCTTAAACCACAGGGCAATTTCGCGTTGGGCGGTTTCTTGAGCATCGGAACCGTGGATTAGGTTACGCCCAATATTAATGCCAAAATCGCCGCGAATTGTTCCCGGTTCGGCTGTTAACGGGTTTGTTGCACCAATGATTTTTCTCGCAGCTGCAACGACGCCATCTCCTTCCCACACCATCGCCACCACCGGCGCGGAAGTGATAAATTCGACTAAGCTACCAAAAAAGGGACGTTCCTTGTGAACATCGTAATGTTGTTCAGCCAATTCCCGACTGACTTTCAGGAACTTTAAACCAACTAGGGTAAAACCTTTCGTTTCAAAGCGACGGATAACTTCACCGACTAATTTGCGTTGTACTCCGTCAGGCTTAATTGCTAGGAATGTGCGTTCCAAAACTATCTCCCAAAACTTAATAAAGTTTTTATCTAGTCAATTGTCCTTTGTCCTTTGTCCTTTGTCCAAGGGTTTTGCACTCATGACTGATGAGTAATGACCAATGACAAATAACACATGACTCTTGACCAATCAGAGTTTATCCCAGAAATTAACCTTGGGTGCATATCGGTTCTGAAACGAATGCGCTAAATTGTTAATTCGTGGGTGAAACACAGAGGTTAGGAAGAAATGGGTGTTGAGTCAACTGCTACATCTGACGAGGTGGTACTACTACCGTCCAATGGACAAAAATCTGACGTGAAAAATCATAAGCAAAAAAAGCTGTTACCACCGAGTACTACCACAGGAGATTTACCTCGCTCCTGGAAAATTGAGGATAGCGAATCTTTGTATCGCATTGAAGGTTGGGGACAACCTTATTTTTCCATTAATGCTGCGGGTCACATTACCGTTGCGCCGAAAGGCGATCGCGGGGGTTCTCTGGACTTGTTTGAATTAGTCAACGCCTTGAAGCAGCGGAATTTGGGACTACCCATGCTAATTCGCTTTTCCGATATTTTAGAAGACCGGATTGAGCGGTTGAACGCTTGTTTTGCCAAAGCGATCGCCCGTTACAACTACCCTGGTGTCTATCGTGGTGTGTTTCCTGTCAAGTGCAACCAAGAACGGCATTTGATTGAGGATTTAGTCAAATTTGGCAAGCCCCATCAATTTGGTTTAGAAGCCGGTTCCAAGCCAGAATTAATGATTGCTCTGGCTGTCTTGGATACACCAGGAGCATTGTTAGTTTGCAACGGCTACAAAGACCAGGAATACATTGAAACGGCAATGTTAGCCCAAAGACTAGGGCAAACACCAATCATCGTCTTAGAACAGATTGAAGAGGTGGATTTGGTAATTGCTGCCAACCGCCAATTAGGTATTAAGCCGATTTTGGGAGTTCGGGCTAAACTCAGTACCCAAGGTATGGGACGTTGGGGAACTTCCAGTGGCGATCGCGCTAAATTTGGTTTGACTATGCCTGAGGTGATCGAGGCAGTTGACAAGCTACGGGATGCTAACTTGCTGGATTCTTTGCAGTTGATGCACTTCCATATCGGTTCACAAATTTCTGCCATTAATGTGATTAAAGATGCCATCCAGGAAGCCAGCCGCATTTATGTGGAATTGGCAATGCTGGGGGCAGACATGAAGTACCTCGATGTTGGCGGTGGCTTGGGTGTAGATTATGACGGTTCCCAAACCAACTTCTATGCATCGAAAAATTACAACATGCAAAACTACGCCAACGATATTGTGGCAGAGTTAAAAGATACCTGTGCTGAACGGCAAATTCCCGTACCAACACTGATTAGTGAAAGTGGACGAGCGATCGCTTCCCATCAGTCAGTGCTGATTTTCGATGTTCTCAGTACCAGTGACGTGCCACTAGATACGCCAGAGCCTCCACAAGAGGGAGAATCCCCAATCATTAATTACCTCTGGGAAAGCTACCAATCCATCAACAAGGAAAATTACCAAGAGCTATACCACGACGCGGCACAATTCAAAGAAGAAGCCATCAGCCGCTTTAACTTGGGAATTTTACGCCTCAGAGAACGAGCCAAAGCCGAACGGCTTTACTGGGCTTGTTGTCAAAAGATTTTGAACATTACTAGGCAGCAAGAATACGTACCAGATGAACTGGAAGACCTAGAAAAAATCATGGCTTCCATCTATTACGTTAATATGTCAGTGTTTCAATCAGCACCAGATTGCTGGGCAATCGATCAGCTATTCCCGATCATGCCAATCCACCGTTTGGATGAAGAACCAACACGCCGGGGGATTTTAGCAGACCTCACCTGCGACAGTGATGGTAAGATAGATCGCTTTATTGACCTACGCGATGTCAAATCGGTTTTAGAACTCCACCCCTACAAAGCAGGAGAACCCTATTATTTGGGCATGTTCCTCAATGGAGCTTACCAGGAAATCATGGGTAATTTACACAACTTATTCGGCGATACCAACGCCGTTCACATCCAACTGACGCCTAAAGGCTACCAAATCGAACACGTAGTTAAAGGCGACACCATGAGTGAAGTAGTGAGTTACGTCCAGTATGACTCCGAAGATATGGTGGAAAACATCCGCCAGCGCTGTGAGAAAGCCTTAGAGGAAAAGCGCATTACCCTAGCAGAATCTCAGCGACTCCTACAAACCTACGAACAGAGTCTCAGAAGATATACGTATTTAAATAGTTAGGGACTGGGGATTGGGGATTAGGGATTAGGGACTGGGGATTAGGGATTAGGGACTGGGGATTAGGGATTAAAAAATTTATAACTATATCTCTTTTTGAGTACTCAGTCCCCGGTCCCCAATACCCAGTCCCCAGTACCCAATCCCCAGTCCCCAATCCCTAATTCACGCTTGTCCCCAGCAATTCTTCTATTGCTTGTCGCTCAACAGGGGTATGGGATGGTACTGTCTGACGAGCATCGGTAATCAGCCAGTCTAAAGCTGCGGCTTGAACATCTATTGCAGCGCCAGTTTTATCGACGCAATAACGTCCAAACACCAGCTTATCTACTAAGCGGACTCCTGGACCGAGGCGTGACCATTCAAAAATCACGCTATTTTCTACCGTTGCGCCACTACATATCCAACAATTGGGGCCAATCATCGCTGGGCCGACGATTTTTGCTCCGTCTTCTATTCTTGTCATCCCACCAATGTAAACTGGGCCTGTGATATCCACTTTGTCCCAATTGACAGCAACATTTAAGCCAGTGTAGATTCCAGGGGCGACTTCATGACCAGGAATTTGCACATTTTTGATTTCACCTAGCAGTACACCACGAATTGCCCGCCAGTAGTCTGGTACTTTACCAATATCGACCCATTCAAAGTCCATAGGGATGGCATAAAACGGAGCTTTGATTTCCACTAGTTTGGGGAATAATTGGCTACCAATATCGTATTCCACGCCAGAGGGGATATAATTAAATACCTCTGGTTCAAAGATATAAATACCAGTGTTGATGTTGGTACTGAGGGCTTCTTCAGTTGAAGGTTTTTCTTGGAAAGCTTTAACGCGACCATCGTCGTCGGTAACAACCACACCGTAACTAGAAACTTCTTCCTTGGGCACAGATTTCGTAATAATAGTAGCGATCGACCCTTGAGCTCTATGCCATTTAACTGCCGCAGTTAAATCTAGGTCAATCAAAGCATCACCGCACAACACGACAAAAGTATCATCAAAAAACGGGGAAAAGTCTTGAATGCGCCGCATTCCTCCAGCGGAACCAATGGCTTCACCGACGAGTTTACCGTCGTCGTCTATTTTACCTTCAAAAGAATAGGCAATTTGTACACCAAACCGCTGACCGTCACGGAAATAGTTTTCTATTTCCTCAGCTAAATGACTAACGTTGACAAGAATCTGGTCAAATCCATGTTGGCGTAACAGTTCCAGCAAAAACTCCATCACTGGCTTTTGCAGGATGGGCATCATCGGTTTGGGCATAGTGTACGTAATTGGACGCACGCGAGTACCCTTGCCAGCCGCGAGAATCATCGCTTTCATAAAAGTTTATTCCTCAACCACAAGCCAGTTTACTTTCATTGAGTGATACTTAATCATCAGTTTTATTTCTGCTTTAAAATATCCCTCCAAACAGGGATAACAGTAATTTAGTGGTTATTGCAACCATAGGTACACTTAGATGACAAGCGATCGCTTATCTTTTCAATTTACTCGGATTTTGAGGCGCAAGCAAAAATCTGTCAATTATCTGTAGAGCTAGTTTTGGCTTCTTGAGTTGATTGGATGCTCACAAAGTTGGGAATTATTAGGTGAATCTGTGAGTAAGCGAACTTTAATTTCATCGTAAAATTCCTCTTGAAATAGCTCTACTTTCGATTGGGCTGAGAGTAGTAATAGAGCCCAGAAAACGCTAACTAGATGACTGTGTTCAGACTCGTGTCCAGACCCATTTTGAGATGATTGCCTGGTCTGAGTCCACAACTGCACAAGTTCTTCCAAATTCAACCAATTTTGTTGTAAACATAGCTCTTTTGCCGATAATTTCAACACCTGCTCTAGTTCTTTTGCTACTTCTGTCAGATTTTCCTGGTGAGCTAACTCCAGAGCCTGCCGCATACTTTGGATGCTAGGCTGACGCCTGGGACGGATAGGTTTGCTGGTTTTCTCTACAAATTTGAGCTGGTTCGCCATAATTTGTAATTGCTCGATTAACTCTTGCAGAGTTACCCGACGTTTTGGCGGTGGCATTGCCGCTGGACGACGACGCAATTGCCGTTCTAATGGTAGGCGATGACCGTGATGTGATGCACCGTCTTCATCTAGCAATAGAGCATCATCTACTACACCATCATGTGCATCTTCTACTATTGACAATTGCATTAAAGTATTTGCCTTGAATAACACCAGCATTGATGCTGATAAAAAGGCTTGTCCAGATTGAGACAAATCTGTTTCATAGCCTTTTCCTATTGTTTGTGGTGCCATTAGTTCTAAGTAACGGTCAATCACCTCAATTACTTGGACATCCCAAGGATCAATTTCCCCCTGCTCGGCTTGATGAATCAGCAGTGTAATTGTTTCTAACAGCTCGGAAGCTTCCATCAGCAGCTACTAAGTTAATTAATCAGAGTCGAAAAATCTAAAGATAACAGAGGGAGTGGGGAGTGGGGAGTGGGGAGATGAGGGGGATGAGGGGGATGAGGGAGTGAGGGATAAGAATTAATAACCAATCCCCAGTCCCCAGTCCCCAATCCCCAGTCCCCAATGATTAAAAACGCCACCAAGTTCTTTGAGCATAACTAATAATCCCGATGGCGATCGCCCCCAGTAACAATAGCCAAATAATTCCACCCGGAATAAAAGTGAGAATACCAAAGCCTCTGAGTATCCAGACGGCTAGGCTCATACCTAGAAGGATACCGAAAATCTGGATTAATCTACGATTTAAAGAAGATTGACTCACTTAATTTTCCTCTCGACTCAACAGACATTACACTTAGTATTGACATTCAAGTATGAAGATACGATGAAGGTGTAGTTTCATCAGAAATAACACGCAAAAATTAGCAGACGCTAACTAGCAAAAGTCGGTAAAGGTGGACGAAAGTTACTACTGGGGAAACTTCTAGAATTAGTCCTGGTGCTTAATGTTGGGTGGTGTTTGTGCTATTTTAGCTGTTAAAAACTTTATTTTCTATTTACGAGTATTGCTTTGATAAATTTTTACTTAAGTGTTGATTGTGTTAATTGTGATCGGAAATACAGTTTTGACTGTAAAGTGACTGAAATAATTATCATAAAAAGTAGTGTTTCCGGAAAAAACAAGTACTAAACTGGAACTAAAATTTAGTGGGTTGGAGCTAAATTAATTTTTGATAGCTTGTAGTTTCAAAATTTTTAGGTGGATGAGTTGAGGAGTCACTGAAATCATTATGTCTGCGTCTGATATATTAAACTCAATTATTGCAGGTTCAAATATGGCTTGGAGTCAAGACAAGCAAAAGTTGCTGGTAGAGGGTGAAATTTTAGTAGAAACGCGATCGCACAAAGCGTGTGGTGGGGCTGTCACAGCTTGGATGTATTTGCCGATGGTGCGATCGCAAGTCTGGCAGCAATTAACCGATTACCCCCGCTGGGTGCAATATTTTCCCGATATCACCAAAAGCGAAGTAACACATCGAGGTGAAGTCAAGCGTCTGTATCAAGCTGCACAAAAAGCTTTCTTGTTTTTCACGGCTCAAGTGGAAATTTACCTGAATGTTGTAGAAGTGCTGGGGCAACAAATCCAATTTCGCATGGAAAAAGGGACTTTTGAGGACTTTAACGCTCGTTTAGAACTCAAAGATTGCGGTAATGGCACTTTACTTGCTTATACGGTGCAAGCTACGCCTAATATCCCAATTCCATCAATTTTCATTCAACAAGCAATGAACTTTGAATTGCCAGCGAATATGCGTAAAATGCGACAAGTGCTTTGTAAAGACCAATAAGCAAATATACAGCCAAATTGCACATTTTTTACTTGAGAGTGTCATTAGTCATTAGTCATTAGTCTTTTGTCTTTTGTAAAAAATATTTCACGAAAAAACGCAAAGAAGCTCTAGCTTAACTTTGCGTTTTTGTGTTGGACACTTTTAGACAATCCAAAATCCTATCCAATAATGTTCGGTTAAGGTTTTTTGATGACACGCCCTAGATCACAAAGACGCGATAAATCGCCGTCTCTACAAAGGATTCATTATTGTAGAGACGACGATTTATCGCGTCTCTTCCCTTAACCCAAGAGTATTGAAATCCTATCAGCCGCTAAACACCTCAACTGGTAAACGACTAAAGGAAAGACGTTCATTCTGTACATCGACAAAGATGGTGTCACCGTCGTTGAATTCCCCGCGCAATATGGCTTTGGCAATTTGGGTTTCTAACTCCCGCTGAATCGCCCGTTTCAGTGGACGCGCCCCATATACCGGGTCATATCCTACTTCTGCCAAAAAGTCAAGAGCAACATCGGAGAGTTTGAGAGAAATCTTGCGATCGCCAAGTCTTTTCCGTAGTCTTTCCACTTGCAATTGCACAATTTGCCGTAATTCTTTCTTATTCAAACCGTGGAATATGATGATTTCGTCAATCCGATTGAGGAATTCTGGACGGAAGCTATTTCGCATGGCCTCCATCACCCGACGGCGCATTTCATCATAGTGTGCGTTATCGCCAGCAATATCGAGAATGTACTGAGAACCGATGTTGCTGGTCATGATGATAATAGCGTTCTTAAAGTCCACTTTATGACCTTGGGCATCAGTGACACGACCATCATCAAGAATTTGCAGGAAGATATTAAATACATCGGGGTGTGCTTTCTCGATTTCATCAAAGAGAATCACCGCATAAGGACGACGACGAATCGCTTCGGTTAGTTGTCCCCCTTCTTCATAACCTACATATCCTGGAGGCGCACCGATAAGCCTTGAGACGGCGTGTTTCTCCATATATTCCGACATATCGATTCGCACCAGTGCTTCTTCAGTGTCGAACATATAGGCCGCCAAAGCTTTTGCTAATTCGGTTTTACCTACACCCGTGGGCCCCAGGAAAATAAAGCTAGCGATGGGGCGATTGGGATCGGCTAATCCAGCACGCGATCGCTGAATTGCATCGGCTACGGCTGTGACTGCTTCTTCTTGTCCAACCACGCGATGGTGTAATTCATCTTCTAAATGCAACAGTTTTTCTTTCTCTGATTCCACCAACTTGCTAATGGGAATTCCTGTCCATTTAGAAATAATTTCAGCAATATCAGCTTCGGTTACTTCCTCGCGCAACAGAGATTTGCCGCTTCTTTGGGCGTTTGCTAATTCGCTTTCTACTGCTTCTAATTGGCGATGTAAATCAGTTAATTTCCCATATTTTAATTCAGCAGCCCGATTGAGATCGTAGTCGCGTTCTGCTTGCTGAATTTCTAAATTCACCCGTTCAATTTCTTTTTTAACGGACTGAATTTTGTCAATGATATCTTTTTCAGATTGCCATTGGGCGTTGAGAGTACTTTGTTCTTCTTTGAGGTCAGCAATTTCTTTTTCTAGTCTTTCCAGACGTTCACGGGAAGCGGCATCACTTTCTTTTTGAAGTGATAACTTCTCCATTTCCAATTGCAGAATCTTGCGGTCAATTTCGTCGAGTTCTTCTGGTTTGGAGGTAATCTCCATTTTTAATCTAGCAGCGGCTTCATCTACTAAGTCAATGGCTTTATCTGGTAAAAAGCGATCGCTAATATAACGACTCGATAATATTGCCGCCGCAACTAAAGCACTATCAGAAATCTTCACCCCGTGGTGGTTTTCATAACGTTCTCTCAAGCCGCGCAAAATCGAAATTGCATCTTCGACACTGGGCTGATCCACATAAACTTGCTGGAAACGTCTTTCCAGTGCCGCATCTTTTTCGATGTATTTGCGATATTCATCCAAAGTTGTCGCCCCAATACAGCGCAATTCACCCCGCGCCAACATTGGTTTTAACAAGTTACCAGCATCCATTGCACCTTGGGTAGCACCAGCACCGACGACGGTGTGAATTTCATCAATAAATAAGACAATATTGCCGCCCGATTCGGTAACTTCTTTTAATACTGCTTTTAGACGTTCTTCAAATTCACCCCGGAATTTTGCCCCCGCAATTAAAGCCCCCATATCTAAAGCAATTAACTTGCGGTCTTTGAGGGACTGGGGAACATCACCAGCGACAATGCGCTGTGCTAATCCTTCAGCGATCGCAGTTTTGCCAACACCCGGTTCACCAATTAATACCGGGTTATTCTTAGTACGACGAGAGAGAATTTGCACAGTCCGACGAATTTCATCATCCCGCCCAATCACTGGATCAAGTTGACCTTTACGGGCTGCTTCCGTGAGGTCACGCCCATATTTTTCCAGTGCGTCATATTTGCCTTCTGGATTTTGGTCGGTCACTTTTTGGCTCCCACGAATTTGTTTAATAATATTTTTTAGTTTCTTTTCGTCTAAAGCGAATTCTTGAAATAAACCTTTGCCAAAGCGGTCGTCTTTAGCATAAGCCAGCAATAAATGTTCAATTGAAATATATTCGTCTTGAAATTCCTTGCGATATCCGTCAGCGCGATCTAGAAGTGTATCCAAACTGCGTCCCAAGTATACGGAAGTACTGTTACCAGAGACTTTCGGCTGACGTTGGATAAAATTATCGGTGCGATCGCGCAGTTTTTGCAAGTTAACACTGGCTTTCGTCAAAACACTGCTGGTTAGTCCATCTTGTTCTAGCAGTGCTTTCATCAAATGTTCGCTTTCAATCTGCTGTTGTTGATATTGCTTGACAATATCCGGCGTGTGGGCGATCGCTTCCCAGGCTTTTTCCGTAAATTGGTTTGGATTAGTAGGTTGCATAAGCTATTCGATAAACCACTTTAGGGGGACAAGGCACACAGAACAATCTTCTCTGATAAAGATATTGTAAAAACAGGTAAGCCCTTAGCTGGATCGGTCTTCACGTCTTTGTAAAGTAGTAGTATTACCGCCCTTGGTGGTTTTTGCCTTCTGTTGCTTAGTGTGCAGGGGGGTTAGGGGAGATCTAGAAGTGCCTAAAATTACAGCCGACCACTTTTAAAACATCCTCTAAGGATAAGGGGTAAAACCCTTCGTAAATTGACCAACAGCATCAGAAATTTTCAGGTTTTCAAATAATGAAACTTTGTCTTCAAAAGTGACGCCACGTATACCGCAGGCATCGCCAATAGATATGTAGATTTAAGTGCTATAGAGTACTTTCTATATAAGAATAAATATTTATCATTTTTTAAATTTGTCAAAAAAATGATAAATATTTATTTTTCCATCACAATTGATTATCCGATTTTGGCCACTGAAATCCTTACATATGATATGAAACGAGGCAATTTATGACGTTTACGATTCCAACTGAGTACAACCTATTGCCGCGTTTTTATAAACTGGCAAGCACAAGTGTACTTGCCAACATGATGATCCCTTTAGCAGGTATAGTTGATATTGCATTTCTAGGGCATTTGGCAGACATTCGTCACCTGGCGGGAGTTATCTTGGCAACTATCCTCTTTGACTATCTTTACCGTGTATTAAAATTTTTACGCGCCAGTGTCAATGCCCTGACTGCACAAGCGGTTGGATTTGATGACCCAAAAACAGTACTTTTAGTAGGAATCAGAAGTGCTTTAATTGCCTTGGGAATTGGGTTACTAATTTTGTTACTACAATACCCATTACAAAAATTTGGATTTACTATTCTCAGTGGCTCTTCAGAAATTGAAAGCTCTGGAATTGATTATTTCTACGCCAGGATTTGGGGAGCGCCTGCTGTCTTGCTCAACATTGTTTTGATTGGTTGGTTTATGGGACAAGAGATGAATAATATCGTACTACTAATATCTCTCATCGGTAATGGTTCTAATATAGTGCTGGATTATGTAGTAGTCTCGATATTACGTTGGGACAGTATGGGCGTCGGATTGGCAACAGCTATCAGTCAATATCTAGCGCTAATAACTGGTTTAATTTGTGTTGGCTTCAGTATTTCTTGGAAAAGTTTACCAGCCATTTTGAAAGAAGTTTTTGATTGGATTGCCCTTAAAGAGATTGTCGTACTCAAAAGTAATATTTTCATCCGGTTCTTAGTTTTAAGTTCTACTTACGCTATCTTTACTAACATCAGTGCGGCCATAGGAACGGCAACTCTAGCAGAAAACGGTTTACTTTTACAGATTGCTCTTTTGAGCCAATTCACAGTTCAAGGTGTAGGAATGACAACGGAAACATTGACTGGAAACTTTTACGCGCAAGGGGCTAAACAACAGATGAGTTTACTGCTAACTGTTTCCATATTAACCAGTTTATTCATTGCACTAGCTTTTGCCGCAGTCTCTATTCTGTTTCCAGATGCAGTATTTGGACTGTTAACCAATCACACAGAGGTGAACAAACATATTGCTAGCTATAGTATCTGGTTACTACCTCTTTTAGGATTTACTGCTATTGCCTTTATGCTGGAAGGTTATTTCATCGGACTAAAAGAGGGTGTAATTCTACGTAACGCGGTTTTATTTGCTTTTGGATTCGGTTTTGTTCCCTTTGCGATTACAGCTTGGTACTTTCACAATAACCAACTCTTATGGATGTCTCTCATATCTTATATGGCAACTATCATATTATTTCTGGGGATACATTTACCTAGTACTCTTAACAGCCAAAACTTCATAAATGAATCAGTCTAGTAACGAAGTTCAGCTTCTGGGATTAGATGCCCTTTTGCCTTATGAACAGGGACAAGGGGAAAGAGTTGTTGCAAGTTCTGACTCAAGTCGCCTTGTCCCCTTATCCCCTTATCTCCCCACTCCCCATCTTCCTTCCCTGTCCCCAGACAGAGTTACCATAATTCCAGGTCGCCTAGTGGATGCTAAAAATGATTGACCCCTACGACTTTGAGGATGATGACTTTGACTTAGAGGATGAGGATTTATTTGAAATAAAACCCATCAGCAAAATGACTGAAGGGGAAAAGTTAGTGCGATTTAAGCGTTTCTTCGACAGCAGCAGTCGTGCTATGTTGCAAGACTGCCTATTTCGGATCGTAAATCAGGAAGATGGTTTCGGTACTTTGGAGATTCTTTGCCCTAATGAAGTTGTAAGGCAACGCCTTTCCAAGAAAAAGCGCAAAATTACTAACAACATCAACACCTGTTGGAACCATATCAGATGGTTTTCCCTATGTGTCCAGCAAGATAGTGAGTTGAATTGTCAAAAGTTTACCCGCAACGGTGATTTGGTGACACGTTAGTTGTGGGAGTGGGGAGTGGGGAGTGGGGAGTGGGGAGATGAGGGAGATGAGGGAGATGAGGGAGACGCGGGGAATGACCAATAACAAATGACTAATGACTAATGACTAATGACAAAAAAACAAAAATTTCCTTACTTACTCGGTTCTAAGTGGACAGCACAGCAAAAAGTTGACGGATGGAGACACTTCCAAGTCGTCAACCGTAAAAATCAGAGTAAGTGGGTATACGCTGAAATGGTGGCTGCGTGCGATCCCAAAGTTCGTTTTTGGATAAATGCCAAATTATTACAGGATAACTCCCAGTGGCAAGCTGGCTGGCAAACATTACAGGAAATTGAAGAACTAGAAGATGATGTGTCTTGATTGCTTGAAACAGATAAACTGAAATAAATCTCAAGTAATATATGCCTTTAGGTTACTTGACATTTCGACTGATGTTTTAATTTGACATTAATGCTGGAGTTTAAGCGATCGCACACCAGATTTCCAGGAAAGTGAAGTACACAAATTAAGTCTGGTAGCCAGGGATAAAGCCTGTCTGA
The DNA here is from genome assembly GCF_015207005.2 of Desmonostoc muscorum LEGE 12446. Lineage (GTDB taxonomy): Bacteria > Cyanobacteriota > Cyanobacteriia > Cyanobacteriales > Nostocaceae > Nostoc > Nostoc muscorum. Next base: position 3,763,193 of record NZ_JADEXS020000001.1, on the reverse strand, counting down.
CTTCTGAATTCTGAATTCTGACTTCTGACTTCTGCTGTCAATTTCACGCTAAAGTTTCTGGATCGACACCAAAGGCTTTTAAACTTTGCGCCAAGATTTTTACCCGTTGTTCTGATTCCATGCGCTGCTGTTCTTCAAAAGCTGCACGTTCTTCCAGTTCTCGGATGCGTTCTTCTGGTGTCAACAATCTCTGTCCTTCCTCGTCATACCAATACAACCACTCCCGCACTATACCTTGATAAATTCCTCGTTCTCGCCCAATTCCTAAACCAATTTCTGGTAGCCAAACAGGGCTTCCTGACATTAAACTATATTCCCCATCAACTAAGCGATATACTTCCAAGGGCGACTTTTTGCGCCGCAGGGGATTGTACACAACGTAGTATAAAATTCCTAATTCTTTGGCATAGAATTCTTTCTTGGTAGTGTATTCTCCTCGATGGATTTGGGAAACAACTTCTAGTGCTAAAATTGGCAGCTTTTTTTCTTCCCACAATACATAACTCAGGCGTAAGTCTAATCCTTGGGAGAAGGCTTTGCCTACATCAATGAAACGTTGGACTCCTAAGCTGAGAAACCCATCAGGGACGATCGCTGGTTTGTCTGGGTGATAATAAATACCCATATTGACGCCAAAAAACCAATCCCAGCGATCGCACCAAGCTAAAGCCAGTATGGTTTTCAGTAAGCCAGGAATCGAATTTTGTAGTTCATTATCCACAGGAGTATCATCTGAGTCTGGTAGTTCTTCCGAAGAAGGCAAACAGTGCAGCGGATTGTAGTTTAACATTACGGGTTTTGCTACATCTGATTCTAAATAAATTGTAGAAAATCTATTGATGTGCGATCGCATAGTAACAATCAAAAACTATTTTGAGGTTAGGCGTAGCCCGTCGGAGACATCGCTTTGTGTTTTTTCTCAGTATTTAAACATAATTTTAAGTGTAAAATATTTTAAATACGTAAATTTTCGGTACTGACTAGTAGAGTGTCTAACTGACAATAGCAAGAAAGGGCAGAAGATTTTTCAATGATTCAAAAAATCTTGTGCAGTTGGAATGCCCTATTCTTAATTCGTACCGAAGTATTAGATATGTCATTACAAATTCCTTCACGAGTTTTAATTAAACGCTTCCTAACGGTTTTTTTGCCGTTATCAGCGTTAGTTGGAGGTGTTTTAGGGACTATCTATTACCAACACATACAAACCGAGAAAGTTGTACTAAAAACGAATGAATTCCGCAAAATAGATTTACAAAAAAAACTCATCAGCACAGACTTTCGCTCGGTTGTCTCAGATTTGATGGTAATCTCTAGCCAAAACGAGCTAGAGGGAATCTTAGAAAAAGCGGATGGAGAACAACAAAAACTCGCCCAAGAATTTTTATTAATTTCTCGATATAAAAAACTTTACGACCAAATTCGCTTTTTGGATGAATTAGGAAAGGAAGTTGTTAGAGTCAACTTCAACCAGGGAGAACCACGAATTGTCCCCGAAGAAAAACTGCAAATTCAAGCCAAGCGCTACTGGTTTAATGACACTTTGCGGCTAAACCAAGGACAAATATTTGTCTCTCCCCTCGATCTCAACATTGAACGAGGCCAAGTTGAACAACCCCTCAAGCCAATGATCCGCTTTGGTACTCCCGTTTTCGATCGCCGTGGAAACAAGCGAGGCATCATAGTGTTAAATTATTTCGGTGCCAAACTGCTGGATAACTTTAATCAAGCCCCCGCTAACACCTCCAGCCAGGGAATGCTGCTGAATGCTGACGGCTACTGGTTAAAAGGGGCAAAGTCTGAGGATGAATGGGGATTTATGTTTCCCGAACGCCAAAACCGGACTTTTGGCAAGGCTTTTCCCCTGGCATGGCAGCAGATTTCTCAAACAGAATCGGGACAATTCCAAACTGCTGAAGGAATGTTCACCTTTACAACAATCTACCCCCTGGCGGAAGGGCAAAAATCCAGTACAGGAGCCGGACAGGCTTTTGCAGCAAGTAAGAATCAAATTGACACTAAATCCTATTACTGGAAGATTGTCTCGTGGGTGTCGCCACAAACGTTGACGACCAAATCAAAACAATTTTTGAATCAATTACTACTGTTATATGTCGGCTTAGTAGGACTAATTGGCATTGGTTCTTGGCTACTGGCAAAAGCTAGCGTCAATCGTCAGATGTCCCAGATAGAGTTAAGGCAGTCTGAAACTCAGCTGCGAGAGCTAGTTGAGCGAGAAAAAATCCTGAAAACTCGTTTATCTAGTCAAATTCGTAACTCGCTGGATTTAAATACGATTTTAAGTACAGTAGTGGGTGAAGTTCGGGAACTGCTCCAGATTGACAGATGCCAGTTTCTTTGGTGTCACACAGAAAATGAATCTACAAAATTTGAACTGAGTCAGGAAGCCTGCGCTCCCGATTTGCCAGAACCCTTGGGCGATTCTCCTATGGAGATGCTGAGTCAGGCTGTTATTGGGGGGAATTTGCTGCGCTTAGATGACATTGCCACAGATTCCGGGCTTGATGGCAAAAATCGGGATTTACTAATGAGTTTGGGCTTGAAATCTCTATTGGCAGTATCAGTTTACAGCCAGTCTGGCTGCTTGGGTGTGATTGTCTGCGAACATAGTAGAGGGCTGCGTTCCTGGAGTGATGATGAGGTGGAATTGATTCGAGGCGTGGCTGACCAGTTAGCGATCGCCATTGACCAGGCACAATTGTATAATCAAAGCCGTGCTGCCACTGCTGCCGCCACTACCCAAGCAGAACAACTCAACCAAGCTTTACACAATCTCAAACAAACCCAAGCCCAACTGATTCAGACTGAAAAAATGTCGAGTTTAGGTCAATTAGTCGCTGGGGTAGCTCATGAAATTAATAACCCAGTTAACTTTATCTACGGCAACCTGACTTATGTAAATGAATATACACTGGGCTTACTAGAACTAGTAAAACTCTATCAAAAGTCTAATGCTCATTGCACAAATGAAGTGCAAGCTCATATAGAAGCGATCGAGCTTGATTTTATAATTGAGGATTTACCTAAAATGTTAGCTTCTATGAAAATAGGAGCTAATCGCATTCGTGAAATAGTTCTATCTTTGCGGAATTTTTCTCGACTTGACGAAGCCGAAATGAAGCCTGTCAACATTCATGAAGGCATTGATAGTACACTACTAATTTTACAAAATCGCCTCAAACAAACCTCTGGAAATTCTGGCATTGAAATCATCAAGGAATATGGCGATATTCCTTTAGTAGAGTGCTATGCCGGACAACTCAATCAAGTGTTTATGAATCTGATTAGTAATGCCATTGACGCCCTAGATAGTTATAACAGTCAACGAACTTATGAGGACATAAAAGCCAAGCCTAGCCAAATTATAATTCGTACTAATTTACGTAACTTGGATCGTATAACTATACAGATTGCAGATAATGGTTCTGGAATAGTACCAGCAATTAAACAACGATTATTTGACCCTTTCTTTACCACAAAACCCGCAGGTAAAGGTACAGGATTAGGATTAGCAATTAGCGCTCAGATTATCACAGAAAAGCACAATGGAGCTATTTGGTGTGTTTCAGAACCCGGACAGGGCGCAGAATTTTGGGTTGAGATTCCAATTAAGCAAAACTGGGAATTAGTTACTGCAAATGTTACAAATATAGCAGTCCTAAATCACTAAAAATTAAAATTATCATCTGCAATCAATTAATGAGCAATATTAACGATCGCGCTGATTTTGATAGTCCTTGGAAAGAAATTATAGAAGCTTATTTCCCCCAAGCAATGCATTTCTTTTTTCCCGAAACTTCTGCATTAATTGATTGGGAACGTCCCTATGAATTTCTCGATAAAGAATTTCAACAAATAGCTCGTGAAGCTGAACAGGGGAAGCGATATGCCGATCAATTGGTCAAAGTTTGGCAAATTCAAGGGGAAGAACTTTGGTTATTAATCCATGTAGAAATTCAGGCACAAAAAGAAGATAATTTTCCCAAGCGGATGTTTACCTACAACTTTCGCATATTTGACCGCTTTGATCGACCAGCAATTAGCCTTGCAATTCTCTGCGATTCAAACCGCGAATGGCGACCAAGCGATTACAGTTACAATTATCCCAATACTCGCTTAATGTTTGAATTTAGCAGTATTAAACTTTTGGATTACGAAAATCGTTTTCACGAGTTAGAAAATAGCGATAATCCATTTGCAACTGTCGTTATGGCGCATTTGAAAACGCAGCAGACACGCTCATCACCTAAACAACGCAAAATATGGAAATTTAGATTAATTCGCAGACTATATGATTTGGGCTTAGAAGAGCAGGATATTCGTAATCTGTATCGATTTATCGATTGGGTTATGATATTACCAAAGGCATTGGAAAATCAGTTTTGGCAAGAGTTTAAGCAATTTGAGCAGGAGCGCACTATGAGATATATAACTACAGGTGAGCGCATCGGCTACGAGCGCGGAAAACAAGAAGGTAGACAAGAAGGTAGACAAGAGCTTATTTTAAGGTTACTACAAAGACGAGTGGGAGAATTATCACCAGAATTGCAAGAGCGCATCAAATCTCTGTCTTTAAATCAATTAGAAACTCTTGGTGAAGCTTTGTTAGATTTTACTGCTATGGAAGATTTACTTAACTGGTTGCAAACAAATCAATCAGCTTAAAATTTATTTTCATGGGAATTGGAAAAAATATATCTACTCACTTATAGCAGTTCACCAATTCCATGAGTTTTTTTACTTGACCCAATCAGAGAGCAATAAAAAGGGCAGGTAGAAAACCCGCCCTCAAAGTAATTTGAATTTAAACTAAACTAGCGATCGCCACCTAATTAGCAATTTCCGGCGCACTCAAAGAAACCTTTGGTAGTTCTGGTTTTTGTTGTGCTAATGTCGGTACCGAATTACGCAATCTTGCTGTCAATTGTACAGTTGTGGCGTCGTACATTTGAGTGAGCAATTTCGGATAGAAACCAATACCAATAATTGGTACTAACAAACAGGCAATAATAAATACTTCACGGGGTTCAGCATCTATCAAAGCTTGGTGAGAAACTAATTCTTCGTTCTCTTGGCCGTAGAAAATTTCTCGCAACATTGACAGCAGATAAATCGGAGTTAAAATCACCCCAACTGCCATCAAGAAGACTACGATAACTTTAAAGGTAGAGCTGTAAGCATCGCTAGTAGCAAAACCAACAAATACCATTAATTCTGCTACGAAACCGCTCATTCCTGGCAACGCTAAAGATGCCATTGAACAGGCGGTGAACATGGCGAAAATTTTCTGCATTCTCTTACCGACACCACCCATTTCATCCAACATCAAGGTGTGTGTCCGGTCATAAGTTGCACCTACGAGAAAGAACAAACTCGCCCCAATTAACCCGTGAGAAACCATTTGCAAAACTGCTCCACTTAATCCCAAATCGGTAAAGGAAGCAATTCCAATGGTGACAAAGCCCATGTGAGAAATTGAGGAGTAGGCAATTTTTCGCTTCAGGTTGCGCTGGGCAAAGGATGTCAGCGCGGCGTAGATGATGTTAACTACCCCCAAAACTATCAACACAGGGGCAAAATAAGCGTGGGCATCAGGCAACATTTGGGCATTCATCCGAATCAGAGCGTAACCGCCCATTTTCAGGAGAATACCTGCCAATAACATATGCACAGGTGCTGTAGCTTCACCGTGGGCATCAGGTAGCCAGGTGTGCAAGGGAATAATCGGCAACTTGACGGCGTAGGCAATCAGGAAGCCAGCATAAAGTACAAGTTGGAAATTCAGGGCGAAATCTTTGAGGGCGAGCGATCGCATGTCGAACGTCACCGTATCGCCGTAAAATCCCATTGTCAGGGCAGACAGCAAAATAAACAGCGAACCGCCGGCGGTGTATAAAATAAATTTAGTCGCTGCGTATTGTCGCCTTTTGCCTCCCCAAATCGACAGCAGAAAGTATATCGGCACCAGTTCCAGTTCCCACACCAGGAAAAATAGCAGCATATCCTGGACGGCGAACACGGCAATCTGACCGCCATACATCGCCAGAATCAAGAAGTAAAATAGCTTGGGCTTGAAGGTTACAGGCCAAGCCGCTAAAATCGCCAGCGTGGTAATGAATCCAGTCAAAATAATCAGAGGCATGGACAAGCCATCTGCCCCTACCGACCAATTCAAATCGAGTTGCGGTACCCAGGGGTAACTCTCCACCAACTGCAAATCTGGATTGGAAAAATCGTACCCAGTATAAAAAGCGTAAACAATCAGTGCGAAATCTATCAGCCCCACAATCAGGGAGTACCAGCGCACTGTCTTGCCGTCTTTATCTGGGATGATGGGAATCAGTAGTGACGCCGCTATCGGAAACAGAATAATCGTCGTCAGCCAGGGGAAAGTAGCTGTATTCATCGCAATTTGTCTGCTATCAAAATCATGTTTGGCAAAAAGTCACTAGTTATTAACTAACAGCTTTTTGGGGATTTGCTCTTCCTCGTTAGGTTGATTTAATTAAATTAGCAATCCCCGATTTTTTCTCTTGGGAGTCTATTTTGACACTTGGGAGTGCGGAATGTGGGTTAGGATACCCCCAGTCAAGTCAAGAATTGACCCTCAACAAAGCCGCTAAACTAGAATTTTAGCGACGGGACAGCGTAGCCCAACCCAGGCGATCGCTAAAAGTACATCATGCTGTTTGCTGGTTGTCCAAAAAAGCGATTTGGTGCAAAAAAGCATGAGAGGAGAAACAACCCTATGATAATGGCACAAATTGAAAATCAGATTCGTTATCTTACAAACGCAGATGGACAAACAACAGATGTACTCGTCCCCGTGGAACTTTAGCAACAGCTGATGAGTTCCATAAATTCTGTATATTTTATTTTTTGTAAGTCCCTAATTAATTAACCACCGAGATCGGGTCTAACGGCAAAATTGAGCAGCCGCAGATAACTTCCGTCTCTTGCCGACTGCCTTTCGGCGATCGGCTCTAACGCCGTGTTAGCCTGCTTCATCGCTAAGCATTTTAATAATATGTTTGGCAAGTTGCTCCTTGATTTCTCTATGTCTGGGAACGGCTTGAGAAATTTTTGTTATTGGATTCTGATACCAATCATGTTTGCCACCATGACGAACGAAAATACAACCCATTTCTTCAAGCTTACTGATTAAGTCTCTTCGTTTCATGAGACTTCAAGTTCTGCAACTCTGCGAAAATTTTGGATAGTTCCACTTGTTAATTCACTGTAAATATCGAGTAGATTTTCTCTTAGCTCCTCTTCAGTTTCACCCTGAGTCCAATAATCAGGATATTCTTCGAGATAACCTAACCACATATCATCATCTTGCCAGTAAATGTATTTCTTCTTTACCATTCGCCTATTCGCTGCCTTTTTCTGAACTAGGTAAATTTAACCTACTGATGCTTAGATCCTCGCTCGTTAGATTACCTTATCGATCTTAACTGACGATTAAATTCTTTAAACCAACTTTCTTGTGAGCAAAGAGTTCCCTTATCACCTTCAGGTGGCGACTGGCTGGAAATTTTATCGGCGATCAAATCTCTGGGATAGACTTGACCGTTTTTAAAGTTCGGGCAAAAAACAGTGATATCCCGACGGGCAAAAGCGGTGGATATCGACTGATTTATCAGGTTGTCTCACCTGAATATGTCTTACTTCTACTCCAAGAGTACCTGGAAGATTTGGAATATGAGCCTCTAATAAGTTATACAAGTAGTGTTGTGTAATATGTAACATTTAAATGCCACTTCAATTTCCTGATTCATGGCGCTTTGACTCTTCCCCAGAGTCAGTTATTCCTAATGCAGCGATTGATGAATTTGAGAAACTTATTGGTATAATAGTAGCTAAGGGAAATCGCTGGGAGTTACTAGAGTATTTTAAAGAGTGTTTTGCACATGCAGTAGGCTCTACGAGTGTCTGGAGTACTTCAGAGAGTTGGGCAAGCACAGATTTACGGTCATATTTGGAAGACGCGGCTAAAAACCCATCCCTGTTTCTGGAGGCATTCTACGACTCGTGTGAGAATCTTCGGGATAAATATGCAATCCCTGACATTGAACGTATCAACGATATTTGTCTTGAACACAAGATTGCTTATAAAATCGATCCACCAAAACTTGTTAAGCTATGCGAAGGTGAAGAAGCTATCTCTGTGGCCGAACCACCAGCAACCTTTACTGAGCCTGTAAAACAACTTATTAGGGAATCTCTAAATCGCTCTGAGCAACTATTGAATGAAAATCGACCTAGAGAAGCAGTTATTGAAGTACTTTGGATTCTCGAATCAATTACAACTGCTTTTAGAGGTGAGCAATTACCATCTGGAACTATAAAAGGGACATACTTTAACGTGATTGTGAAGGAACTACGCAATGCAAATGAAGGGACAGCAATCAACTATATATTGAAATGTTTAGAAAGTCTACATGGTTATCATTCGTCACCAACTGGTGGTGGTGGTCGGCATGGACTTGATCTAAAAGAGGGCAAACCAATGACGCTTTCTGAAGGTCGCTTATTCTGTAATCTTATTCGTTCTTACATTTCTTTCTTACTTACCGAGTATGAAAGACTCATAAATAATGATGTGTCGGACAATTTCTAACAATGTGTTGCAGCGAATTGCAGCGACAACCGATTATTCAACTAACAGACATCAGAAAAACTTTGTATTCAAGAAATAATGTAGGGGCGGACATTTGTCCACCCCTATTAAAATCAGGTAACACCAAAGACAATCACTAAGCCCAAAACCGCCCCAAAGACAATCAAGGCATAAAATTGAGCGCGACCGTTTTCTAGATATTTCAGACCTTCGCCGCTGACGAGGGTGAAAAAGCCCGTGAGGTTAACGGCACCATCGACAACGCGGAAGTCAACTTCCATAACTTGTCTAGCTACGCGACGCAAGCCCAAGACAAAAACCCGATGGTAAATGTCATCAAAGTACCACTTGTTGAGCGATAACTCGTAAAGTGGTTTGATTTTAGCAGCGATCGCAGCCGGGTCAATTTTACCCCGCAAGTACATCAACAAAGCCAAGGTAATGCCAACCACGGAAATTGCCACTGAAGCACCCGCCATAATATAAAACTCTGTCGGGTCGAACTCGGCAGCTTTTTCTAAAACTTCCGAGAGGGTTTCAGTGGGTGGAAAGACAAATTCCTCGAAGTAATTGGCAAAGGGAGTTCCTACCAAACCAATCAAAATCGAAGGTACTGCCAAAACTGCTAAAGGCAGAGTCATTGTCCACGGCGACTCGTGAGGAGAGTCGCTGTGATGTCCGTGGGAGTCATGGGAGTCATGGGAATCATGATGGCCACCAGTTGCCGCCAATTCTCCTTTTTTCATTGCCCCAGGGCCAAAATTCGGCACTGGTTGTTCTGACTCTAATTCCAGGACGATTGTCGCTGCCTTCTTGAGTTTTTCCTTGATTTTGTCGTCATTCCCCCGGAATTTGCCTTCAAATGTCATGAAGTACATTCTAAACATGTAGAAAGCAGTAATCCCGGCGGTTAACCAGCCAATTAACCAGAGGAATGGGTTAGCTTGAAAAGCTTGCCCCAGAATTTCATCTTTTGACCAGAACCCAGCGAAGGGGGGGATACCAGAAATTGCCAAGCAACCAATCAAAAAGGTAGTTGCTGTGACTGGCATATACTTCCGCAGTCCTCCCATCACCCGCATATCTTGGGCTAAGGCTGGGTCGTGACCGACGACACCTTCCATACCGTGAATTACGGAACCTGAACCCAAGAACAGCATCGCTTTGAAATAGGCATGGGTCATCAGGTGGAATAGTCCAGCACTGTAGGAACCTATTCCCATTGCCATCACCATGTAACCGAGTTGGGAAATGGTGGAATAAGCCAAGCCCTTTTTGATGTCGTTTTGGGTAATGGCAATGCTTGCCCCCAAAAACGCCGTAAATGCCCCAGTAAAAGCAATAACGTTCATTGCTGCTGGGACATGTTCAAATACTGGATACATCCGGGCTACCAGGAAAACACCTGCTGCCACCATTGTTGCCGCGTGAATCAAGGCAGAAATGGGGGTGGGTCCTTCCATTGCATCTGGTAGCCAGACGTGCAGAGGAAATTGGGCCGATTTCGCCACTGGACCCAGGAAAACTAAAATCGCAAACAGGACAGCGAGAAAATTGCTGATAGAACCTGTTTCCACGAGTTGGGCGAGGCGATCGCCCATAATGTTAAAATCAAAGCTTCCCGTTGCCCAGAACAGCCCTAAAATTCCCAACAAAAGACCAAAGTCGCCCACGCGGTTGGTTACGAATGCTTTTTGAGCGGCATCTGCTGCTGACTTGCGATCGTACCAAAAGCCGACCAGCAAGTAGGAACACATCCCGACAAGTTCCCAGAATATATAAATCTGTACTAGGTTGGGGCTAAGCACCAAACCTAACATTGAAGAGCCAAATAAACTGAGATAAGCATAAAACCGCACGTAACCGGGATCGTGAGCCATGTAGCCATCGGTATAAACCATGACCAAGCAGGCTACTGTTGTGACAATCACCAGCATTAGGGCTGTCAGGTGGTCAACAGTGTAGCCCATGTTCAGGTGAAAATTACCTGCCGCAGCCCACTCCAGGGTATGGGTATAAGTCGGATGTCCTTGAACTTGACTCCACAACAAGGCAAACGACAGCACCATAGCTGCTCCCATTAGGGAGATAATTAGTACAGCGTTCAACTGCCGCAGGCTGTTTGTCACCTGATTCAACGAGATTAACCCTAGACCGACCAGCATTGCCCCGAAAAGAGGTAACACTGGAATCAGCCAGGCATACTGATAGATTACTTCCATCACTGACGCCTACATTTTAGAATTCTTGACTAGCGTGTCGGAACTGTTAACAATTGTGACACACACCCTTTAGGATAAAATAACCCACCCAAAGCTCATTGGGTGGGGTGTTAAGCATGGTTTTAGATTTGGGCATTGGGCATTGGGCATGGGGCATGGGGCATTGGGCATTGGGCATTGGGCATGGGGCATGGGGCATTGGGCATGAGTCAATAATCAATAGTTCTTCTTCCCCTGCTTCCCCTGCTTCCCCTGCTTCCATGCCCCATGCCCCATGCCCCATTCCCCATTTCCATCAAGCTGACCGACACTCCAAGTCAACCGTTTTGGAACCCTTGTAGATTTTAGGGCAACTGCTGTAGCTGACTTTGATATCTTCTAAAGCTAGGCGTAAATCTTCTCTACCACGAAAACCTTCCAAGCGATGCCGAATGCTGCCATTTTCAATCAATAGTAGAGTGGGCAGTGACTTGAGCTTATAAGTAGTAGACAATTTAAAATTTTGATCGGCGTTAACCACGACCAATTTAATTTCTTCGCCGCATTGGGCTTGAAATTGCAACAAAAGTGGGTGGATAATCCGACACAACCCACACCAAGGGGCTTCAAAATTAACTAAAACAGGAATTGGAGATTCTAAAACTTCTTGAGTAAATGTCCGCTCACTAACCGACAACACCATGACGCCTCTTGGATTATAGGGTTTTTATATCAAACTAGCTATCTATCTGCACTCAATTTATTTAGTGCTGAGTATCAAGTCCTGGAGCCACCTGCTCCATATTTCGTCTCCAAATATGGAGCAGGTGGCGTAGCTGAGTGGAACTCCATAACTAAAGTTAGAGGATTGAATAAGGAAATCGTTTGTTTTTCTTGAGGACTCAAGTGGGGGCTGATGACTACTTGCCAAACAATGAGCAATAGTGTAATTGATTTGACTCAGTAACTAGAATTTATTGCCCAGCAGTAGTTCGGTGAAAGATTAGTAAGCCAGTAAATTCTGTTGGCATCCTCTTACGGACAAGCAAGCTACGCGCAGCGTTCCGAAGGAAAGCCCAACCTAGACATCGCTGCTTTCAGGACAGAAATTTGAGGACACAGAATAATTTAGACATAAATTTAGTGCGTTTCAGTGTCTGGGATCAAAAAGCCAGGACAACTTTCATGGTGGCTTTTTTGGAGGTTAAATTCCTGATTGCCGTCGCCGCCTGGGAATTGAGACTCAATCGGCCATTTACTCCCCAGGATTGGCAACTGATCAACACCTAGCAATATAAAATTTCAAGTTCACTGAATGTACCCCCACTGAATAAATCTTTGAATTTATCGTACATTGATTCGGGGGCAATTGATAAGCTGAAATTTTCATCGACTTTGAATTTTATGCTGACAATGGGGATCGGTTAAAATTCCCATCTTATCGTACCAGTTGCTTCCAGCAATAGAGGGTGCGACCACCAAAGCAAAGCCACAAAAATTGCAACTCCTAAATAGGCAGGACGGAGAAATTCCTGCCATTTGATAGATTGACGTCCGTCAATAATTGCTTTGAAGGGAATAATTGAAGTCCGCTCTTTGACGATTTCAAAGGCTGATCCATAGCGTAACCTCAAGCGGCGATCGCCGTGCCAGACTCCAAACAAGTGATGTAATACCAAGCCAATGGAGGTCACAAGGGTAAAAGTAGTACCCAGCCAGAGAGTGTGGGCAATACACCAAATTATTTGTCCTACCATCTGGGGGTGACGAGTAATCCGAATAATTCCTGTTTCGTAGAGATGAACTTCAGGCTTTTGAATGGCAGCAATTTCTAGTAGATTGAAGGTAGCAGGATATAAAAACAAAAACGAGATTGCTGAGAGTACCCAAACAACTTCTTGCACTCCCGGCACTCCCTGTACCTGCCAAAGTTGCAAACCATCATAGCGATGCCCAAAAAAGTAAATAATTAAGATTACAGCCAATGGTAGGCTGACTAATGCAAAAAGAATACGATAAAGCCTCGGCCCAATGTATTTTTCGGCCCTTGGGCGCAAAGCAGCGCCTCCACTGTGAGCGATCGCAAAAACTATTTCTAACCCCAGTATGACAAAATGACTGGGTGTCAACCATGAAATCGGCATCATAATACACGGGTGAAGTAATTTAAAGAAAACTGAATTCAGTACAACCAATACCACAAAGTATTCAAAAGGGGACTTTAGTCAAGATGTTGTGCTACTGTCTTTTTCGAGTCAAGTCTTAAAGTTTAAGATGCAACAAATCATACCTAGCCCATTGCTGGCAAAGGTGATTTCTTGCTTACATCCGCTCCTTTCAAAGTTTGTGGGTTGAGCCTTATGTCTGACCTTCCTTTCACTTTAGATCAGTTACGTATCCTCAAAGCGATCGCTGTAGAAGGGAGCTTCAAGCGCGCTGCTGATAGTCTTTATGTCTCCCAACCTGCCGTCAGCTTGCAAGTGCAAAATCTCGAACGGCAGCTCGATGTTCCTTTATTCGATCGTGGAGGACGACGCGCCCAATTAACCGAAGCTGGGCATCTACTCTTAAGCTACGGCGAAAAAATCCTCAGTTTGTGTCAGGAAACCTGCCGCGCCATTGAGGATTTGCAAAATCTCCAAGGCGGTACTTTAATTGTCGGTGCTTCTCAAACCACCGGCACTTATCTTTTGCCGAGAATGATCGGTATGTTCCGCCAAAGATATCCAGATGTGGCAGTGCAATTGCACGTCCACTCCACTCGACGCACTGCTTGGAGTGTCGCTAATGGACAAGTCGATCTTGCCATCATCGGTGGTGAGATTCCCGGTGAACTAGCAGAATCTTTGGAAGTTATTCCTTACGCTGAAGATGAACTAGCACTGATTTTACCTGTCTTTCATCCCTTAGCCAAACTTGAAAAAATCCAAAGAGAAGACCTATATAAATTACAATTCATTGCTTTAGATTCCCAATCGACAATCCGCAAAGTAATTGACCAAGTTTTAGCACGTTGTGAAATTGATACTAGGCGTTTTAAAGTTGAAATGGAACTCAATTCCATTGAAGCAATTAAAAATGCTGTGCAATCTGGCTTGGGAGCTGCATTTGTCTCCACTAGCGCCATCGCTAAGGAACTACAAATGGGCGTTCTCCATAGTGCCACCATTGAAAACGTCGTCGTCAAACGAACACTATGGCTGATTTTTAATCCCAATCGCTATAGATCCAAAGCCGCAGAAGCCTTTAGTCAAGAAATTTTGCCCCAGTTCGCTAACCCTGGATGGAACCAAGATGTGTTAACATTGACACAAAAAAACATAGTTCTAACTACATTGGATATAGCAACGCCCACCTCCCCCGGCGAAGACTAAAATCTGGTCATTAGTCCTAACCTTACGTACAGGACGCTTGTCTGCGACACGCTACGCGAAGGCGTAGCTTCCTTCGACCCAGGAGTACGAAAAGCCGCCCTTCCAGCGTCCATGTCATTTGTTTTTTGTAAATGACCAAATAATTCGTAATTCGTAATTCGTAATTATTACCCCAAGTGCTGTAGACAAGCTAGGGATTTAACATAAAGAAAAAGTTTCCTGTTCTTGATAAAGAAATTTAGTTTCTGTGTAAGCTGAACGAATTACGAATTATCAATTACGAATTATTTTGACTAATGACTAATCACGAAAATGGAAGTTTACTGTACTCGCCCACGTTGCCCACGCCCACAAAACTATTTTCCCGATTTAGATGATATTACAACCCTGAAGACAACGCAGCAAAAGTACTGTACGAGTTGTGGTATGCCACTGTTACTTGATGGTAGATATGTAACCATGAAGTTGTTAGGAAGAGGTGGATTTGGAGCAGCATTTTTGGCACGCGATCGCCGAATTCCCGGAATGCGTCAATGCGTAGTAAAACAGTTTCAACCAGCGGGAAATTTAACCTCGACTCAATTGCACCAAGCACAGATAATGTTTGAGAGAGAGGCAGAAGTTTTAGCCCAAATAGGCAACGAACACGAGCAAATTCCTGACTTATTTGCCTTTTTTCCAGTGATAGTTAATAGCTTGCAATCAGGACAGCAAGACCAATTTTTTTACTTAGTACAAGAATATATTGATGGGCAAAATCTAGAAGAAGAATTAACTCAACAGGGAAAATTTTCTGAACAACAAGTTTTGGAAGTGTTGCAAGAAATTTTGAAGGTACTCAAGTTTGTCCATGAAAAAGGCATCATCCACAGAGACATCAAACCTTCTAACATCATGCGTCGTCGTGATGGGAAACTCTTTCTTCTAGATTTTGGCGCAGTCAAACAAGTAGCAAATGTTGCATCAGGTGCAGCTTCTTCCACAGGAATTTATTCTATGGGATTTGCACCACCAGAACAAATGACTGGAGGTCAAGTATTTCCATCTACGGACTTATACGCCTTGGCTGTAACAGTGATTACTTTATTGACGGATAAAGAAGCAACTCAATTGTTTGATGCCTACAGCAACCAGTGGAAATGGCGAATGGAAGTAAATGTCAACCCTCGCCTTGCTAGCATTTTAGACAACATGCTTCTACCTGCTGCAAATCAACGTTTCCAATCAGCCCAAGAAGTCCTAGATGCACTTAACTCACCGCCTCTAGCCGCGACACAAATTAATTCACGCTCTGTAACACTTCCCCCACAATCATCTCAAAGTTCTAGTTCTCCTGTTCGTCGTAGTTCAGCAACTAAACCAACGTTTTCGACATTGGAATTATTGGGTGGAGCAGCTTTCAGTGGATTTGAGGGTGCATTAATAGCGATCGCCCTCTTCAGTCTAGTAAAATCACCAATCATCACTTTAACTGTTGCATCCCTAATTTTGGGGATACTCATATTTGCTCAAACCAGACGGTGGATTGAAAAGTTCGATTTATTAATTATTCCGACAATTACTTTTGCTATTATTTTTTTTCTACCCTTTTTACAAGGAAGTCTTGATATTCAATCAGTAGTTGTTTTAGCAGTTGCAGCTAGTTTAGTAGCTATTTCGCTAACAGCCGTATTTCGACTTATTTATAAATTACTATCTCTCATACTTTAAAAAACTCCTGGTGCTAACACCTACCTATGTCTCAAAAAAACGAAACGCTTAGTCTTTTCTTAGCCGTTATCATCACCATCGGCTTAATCTTTGGTGGCTTATGGTTTCTTATGGAACGGTGGGCACAAATAAATGTTGGTAATCAGTCAGTGAATGGCAATCAGCGTGATTCCATTCCTGGGGCTAACCAGTCGGTGAATGGCAATAGCAACTCTCCCATTCCTGTTAACAGCAAATGTAACCTGCCAAACCTCCCACAGGGTATATTCAACTATGGTGGTAGCACAACTTGGGCACCCATCCGTAAAGACGTAGACTCACAATTGCAAAGCCTGTGCCCTCAGTTTAGTTTACGTTACATTCAACCCATTAATGAAAAACCAGGATCTGGCACTGGGATTAAAATGTTAATAGCTAATCAACTAGCTTTTTCTCAATCTTCTCGCTCAGTCAAAGCTGAAGAAAACGCAGAAGCTCAACAAAAAGGATTTAGTTTAAAAGAAATTCCGGTGGCGATTGATGGGATTGCGATCGCCGTTAATCATAATCTGAATATTCCTGGTTTAACTGTCGCCCAAATCAAAGGTATTTATACAGGTAAAATTACTAATTGGCAAGAAGTAGGCGGGGTAAATTTACCAATTACAGTCTATTCTCGCAGCAAAGAAGCTGGAGGTACAGTAGAGTTTTTTGTGGAAAATGTTCTCAATAAAGAGAATTTTGGTGCCAACATTACTTATATTGGTACGACCACTGAAGCGCTACGAAAAGTAGCTACAAATCCTGGTGGAATTTACTATGGTTCTGCCCCAGAAATTGTACCCCAGTGTACGATTAAGTCCCTACCAATAGCACGCACAAGTGATAAATTTGTGCCTCCCTATCAAGAACCTTTTGTACCTTTATCTGAATGTCCCAAAAAACGCAATAACTTAAATTATCAGGCGTTTCGTAGTGGTGAATATGCCATTACTCGCAATTTATTTGTCATCCTTAAACAGAATAATCAAACAGACCAGCAAGCTGGAGAAGCTTATGCAAATTGGCTCCTGACACCTGAAGGTCAAGAACTGATTGAAAAGTCTGGATTTGTCAGAATTAAGTAATCATTGTCATGAGTCAGGAATCAGGAGTCAGAATTCAGAATTCAGTAAAGAGTCAGCATTCAACATTTCTGGATTTAGATACTAAACTTGCTAATTTTAAGAAAATTAAAAAAGAAAATATATACAGTACGCTTAATTCTATAATTATTCTGAATTCAGAATTCTGACTCCTGAATTCTTCAAAACAATTAAATAATAAACATTTTTATTTTATTAAATTTTATTCATGTCACAAAAGAATGAAACCGCAGTTTTAGTCTTGGCTCTGTTGTTGACACTTGGAATAGTCGGGGCTGGTGTCTGGTGGTTTACTAGAAATGGGGTCAATATTAGTAATACACTCAGTCAAAAAACGCCCGAACCAGCGAGCAATGTATCATTAGAAGACCGCATTAGTTTTGGCGAAAAAACTTTAATTCCAGGTGAAATTGCTCCGGCAAAAAAAGAGGGAGTGCAAGCGATCGCGGCTAAAAGTTATGATAAGGCGATCGCTAGTTTACAAGCATTTCTCAAACTGCGACCCAACGATCCAGAGGCACTGATATATCTGAATAATGCCCGCATTGGCACTTCTCAAAGCTATACCATTGTTGCCTCAGTACCAATGGGCACCGATCCGAATACTTCCCTAGAAATTTTACGTGGCATTGCACAAGCCCAAAATACTATTAATACCTCTGGGGGAATTAAGAATGTGCCATTGAAAGTAGGGATAGCTAACGATGATAATAATCTAGAAATCTCTAAAAAAATCGCTTCCAAGTTAGTTAACAATCCCCAAGTGTTTGGTGTAATCGGCCCCAACGCCAGCGATACCACTTTAGCCGCAGGCACAGTCTACAATGCCGGACAACTGGTAGCTATTTCCCCTACCAGTACTTCTGTGAAAATTTCTAACTTTAGCCGCTACGTTTTTCGGACAGTTCCCAGTGATTTTATGGCTGCGAGAACATTAGCCAATTACATGGTGAAAACTTTACAGAAAAAAAATGCAGCGGTTTTCTTTAATTCCCAGAGTAACTATAGCCAGTCTTTAAAGTCTGAATTTGTTTCATCTGTTTCGCTGGAGGGTGGACAAGTATCAAGTGAATTTGACTTATCCCAAGCAGATTTTAGTGCAGCTAAAAGTGTAGAACGAGCTATTAAACAAGGTGCAGAAGTGTTGATGTTAGTTCCCAACACTAACACTCAAGATAAAGCGTTGCAGGTGGTTCAGGTTAACCAGAAACAGTTAACGCTTCTGGGAGGAGATAATGTTTATAACGTTAAAACTTTAGAAATTGGCAGAGAGCAAGCTGTGGGGATGATAGTAGCAGTTCCGTGGCATATTGAGGGCAATCCAATGTCAGATTTTCCCCAGAAATCCCGGCAGTTATGGGGTGGTGACGTGAGTTGGCGAACTGCCCTGAGCTATGATGCTACAGTAGCTCTGATTGCTGCCTTAGAACGCAATCCTACACGGTCTGGAGTCCAACAAGCACTTTTATCCTCTGACTTTTCAGCCAGTGGTGCTTCTGGTACAATTCGGTTTTTACCATCAGGCGATCGCACTGCCCCAGTCCAACTTGTAAAAATCGTTCCTGGATCTCGCTCTCGTACTGGGTATGATTTTGAGCCAGTGAAATAAGGGGATTAGGGACTGGGGACTGGGGATTAGGGATTAGGGACTGGGGACTGGGGATTAGGGACTGGGGATAGGGAAGAGTTTTCTCAGTACCCAGTCCCCAGTCCCCAGTCCCAGTATTAAATGGACGCGGTAAAAATTTGTTATGTCCCAAAAAAATGAAATACCTATTCTTGTTTTATCTATCCTAATTACAGTTGGGTTAATAGCTGGCGGTTTTTGGTGGTTCAGCAGAAAATCTGGTGTTGACCTAAATCAAATTAATTCTCGTAGCACCAACACACCCCAACCCACATCAGGACAGAGTAGTGGCACGACTTTCGCCTCAGTCCAAGAGGTTCCTACTGGATTATTCAATTACGGAGGTAGTACGTCTTGGGCACCAATTCGATTAATAGTTGATCCAGCAGTTCAAGCAGCGCGAGGAGAATTTAGGCTGCGTTACGTAGAACCAAGCAATGCATCTCCTGGTTCTGGTACTGGCATCCAGTCGCTAATAGATGGTCAACTAGCTTTTGCCCAGTCTTCTCGACCAATCTTAGATCAGGAATTTAGCCGTGCCCAACAGCGTGGGTTCACTTTGAAACAAATTCCTGTGGCAATTGATGGTTTGGCAGTCGCAGTTAACCCAAACCTCAATATCCCAGGACTGACGGTAGACCAGTTAAAGTCAATTTACACTGGAAAAATTAATAATTGGAGCCAGGTAGGCGGTTCCAATATCCCAATCAAGCCTTATTCTCGCCGGATTGTTGATGGCGGCACAGTAGAACTTTTTGTCCAAGACATCTTGGGTGGTCAAGCTTTCAGCTCCGATGTGGAATTTATCTCCACAACCACCCAAGCCTTGCAAAAATTGGCTGGTAGTCCTGGTGGCATTTACTACGCTTCTGCCCCAGAGGTGATTCCTCAATGTTCCATTAGAGCCTTGCCGTTGGGGCGCACACAAGGGCAATACATTGCTCCCTACCAAGAACCATTTGTCTTCCCGTCTGAATGTCCTGGTAAACGGAACAAGTTGAACATTGAGGCTTTTCAATCAGGAAAGTACCCAATTACCCGCAATCTGTTTGTGGTGGTCAAACAGAATGGTCAGACTGAGCAGCAAGCAGGTGTCGCTTACGCCAACTTACTGCTGACTGAGCAGGGGCAGGAATTGATTACCCAAGCTGGGTTTGTCAAAATTCGCTGACACTGCGATCGCCTCGGTTGAGGCTTAGCCCATCACACTCAGACAGAGTGGCGGAAATCGCCCCTCTGAACTGTGCTTTAGCCGGCTCTATTAATCGACTCTGCTGGTAAGCAAATAAGATTATCGCCTTGGGTGAGAATTAAGCCACGTTGACGCAGCTTGCCCATTAAGCGGGTGACGGTAACACGAGTTGAACCAATCGCGCTACCAATTTGGGCATGGGTAAGGGGAAAAGGCAGACAATAGCCGCGAATTACATCTGGATCGGTGTCGCTCATCGCCGGCTCTCCATACTCCTCAATCAACAATGTGAGAAATCCTAAGAGTCGGTCAATTGTGCGGCGTTGTCCCAAGGCACTCAGCCACAGCAGCTTACGCTGGTGCTGGTATCTAAAGGCATCCATAACTTCCCGGCGGAAGTGAGGCCAGTTGTCTAAATCGTGCCAGTACATCCACAGAACCGCAGTTTGGTCAACATGGGCGTAAGCCTGGAGAGTGAATGGTGACTGAGCAACAATTTCAAATGGCTGTCCCGCTCCAACAAAACCCAAGAACGCTTCTTCTGGAGTTCTGTTGATTCGTCGAGATGTTAGCTGGCTGGCAGTCGCGCTAACCTGGGCGGTTCCAACCATACGGATTGCACCCCTTTGCACCAAATATAGCAATCCAGGTCGGGCTGGAATGCGCTCATCTTTGCTAAAGGTGCGGCACCGGTAGTGTTCCTGAGCCCAGTCAAGAATCCGTTGCCAAGTCAAAAAAGGCCGTGATGCCTCAGAAAAAGAAGATGGAGATTGCATAGGTAACAAAGAGCGTTCGGCTGAAGACAAAGACGTGATCAAAAGGTGCAAGGAGTGTCTTTGTGTTGGCGATGGAGGCTTAACGCCTAACAGCGCCAGCCATCTAAAGAATAGAAAGCAAAGAATTACTCTCTACTCTTTTGTTATACTTCCTACTGTACAATGATGGTAGTAAAATTTACTCACTATTCATCGAATATTCATCAAATTTTATCCTACTCTCATTTTTCTTCATCTACATTAAACCTATATCCGGAGACAGGTGACAGCAAATTAACAAATATACTTTACAAACTTATTTACGTAAAATTTCGTGTACCACAAAATACAATCATTCAAGTATATATCATTTAAGCGGCTACTAGATAAATATTTAAGCGAATTATTAAGTATTAATACTGAAAATCAAAAAAATGAATACATAGAAAGTAAAAAAATTACTCTACACAAAGATAGAAATAATCGCAAAATTTTGTATACCTCTGGTGTGGCGTTGCGAGTGTCAAACTCTCAGAATCGAAAAGCAATGGAGGTTGCCAGCGCGATCGCCCTTAATTTATCAGCAACCTGTGGAGGTGTTTTTAACGTGCAAATAGTTCCCCCTGGTTGGATAAATTTTGAATTGACTGACTCAAGCTTGGCGACTTGGTTACAAAGTTTGGTATGGGGGAAGGGGGAGTGGGGAGTGGGGGAGATGAGGGAGATGGGGGAGATGAGGGAGATGAGGGAGATGAGGGAGATGAGGGAGATGAGGGAGATGAGGGAGATGAGGGAGATTAATAACCAATGCCCCATGCCCAATGCCCCATGCCCCATGCCCAATGCCCTATTCTCTGTTCAATATGCCCATGCGCGTTGCTGTTCGCTAGTGCTGCTGGCTCACCGGGAGGGATTGATTCAACTTAGAGAACCGCTTGCAGATAGTAGTCCAAATTTTTGGAGTGTTATTTCCCCCAACCCCATACCTTGGCTGAACTGTGATGGAAAATTGCGGCTAAATCACCCAGATGAACGTCGTCTAATTAGGGAGTTAGTGGGGGTAGTGGACAACATAGAGTGTCCTGATGTTAGGGGTTCTGTGAAATGGGAAAAAGCAGCGTTGAATTTGAGCCAAGCTTTTGAAAACTTCTGGTGTAATTGTCGTATTTGGGGTGAAGTGAAAATTATGTCACCAGAGTTAGCCCAAGCTAGGCTGGGATTGCTTATGGCTACTGGGTCAGTATTAAAATTTGTGCTAGAGGAAAACCTGGGAAGTTTTGCGCCATTGGAGTTATAAAAACTTTCATCAGAGGTATTGACTCAATGCATCACCTCGGCTACATTAGCTCTTGTGTGAGGAGCGAACCAGCAGGGGCACCGAGACGAAACACGGCCAGTCGTCGGTGTCCTTTCTGATTGATACGGCTTAGCTTTGAAAAAGCGCCGTTATTGAAGCAAAAATTTTTCGATCGCCACAGCTACTCCATCTTCCTCTACGCTAGGAGCTACCCACTGAGCGATCGCTTGCACTGGTTCTGGTGCGTTTCCCATAGCTACACCAAAACCAACACACTCTAGCATTTCCAGATCGTTGAAGTTATCACCAATAGCCATGACGTTGGCTGTTTGTAATCCCAGCAATTCTTCGGCTAGGTAACGTACAGCAGTCCCTTTATTCACAGAAGCGTTAGTTGCTTCTAGGAAGGTAGCAACAGATGTTGTTAAATAAAGTTCAGCGGGTGTATACTGGCGGCGCAAATTCCCCAATACTTCGCTGATGAAATTTGTGTCATCACACAAAGCAAGAATTTTTGTCGGTTCATTCGTTAAGACTTGGCGCAAATCACCGACGGGAATGGGGACAATACCAGAACGTTGTGCATAAATTTCGCTTTCTTTGGTTATTTCCCGGACGTAGAGTTGGTCATTGATGTAAAAGTGGACAGATAAAAGCCGCCGCAATTGAGGCTGTTCAAAATAATCGATTAGCTGGTGGGCAATTTCTCTAGAAACCACTAAATGGCGATGAATTTTTTGGCTGGTGGGGTCTTGAATCCAGGCTCCTTGATAAGCCATTAATGGCAATGTAGAGCCGATTTCTTGGTGAAAGCGTAAGGCTGAACGATACATACGACCTGTAGCGATCGCTACTGGAATGCCTTGTGCTTGTGCTGCAATCAGCGCTTGCTTTACAGGTTCGCTGATGGTGTTAGAGTGTCCGGCGATCGTGCCATCTATGTCTACAACCAGCAGTTTAATATCTTTGGCAGATGCTTTCTGCATAAATTTCCTAGATTTAAAGTTCCAGTTAGAGGTTATACCATTTTGGATTTTAGATTTTAGATTTTAGATTGGGGATTGGGTGTTGGAAAATAGTATTTTTAATCTTATTTCCCAGTCCCCACTCCCTACTCCCCACTCCCTAGTCACAACAAAAAAACCCGATTCTCGAAAGAATCGGGGATTTACATTTAAGTTAGATAACTTGACTGAATAGATAGAATCAAAAATCTACCTATTCAACTAAAGTCTATGAATTTAACACCTTGATCCAGCTTTTTTTGCGTTGTGACAACAGACAAAGCCCAGCAACTAAACCAATTCCAAGGGTAGTTGATGCTTCAGGTACAGACTTCAATTCTTCGTAGTTGTAAGTTACTTTGATACCTGCTTTGGCATATGTATCAATATAGGATCTCATGTTGCCAGATCCTGTAACTAGTGAGGTGGCTATTGCTGAGAACAAAAAGTCTACGTTGCCATTACCAATAAAAGACTGCAAGAATTGCGAATCAGTAAAAGATTGAGTAGCAGATTGTGTGGCAGTTAAGTTAGAAAGAGTCTTTCCTGATGTACCTCCATAATCAGTGACGCTATCGTAATTTCCAACTTGGTAAGTAGAAGTATATTGTGGATTCAGTGCCAACAAAGACTGATTATTTAATTTTAAGCTCAATTGACTGCCAAGATGTACTGTTGCTTGAGTTGCACTTGGACTTCTATTTTCAAAACCTGCATTTCCAAGTATGTCGCCAGCAAATTCGATGGTTACACCTTGGAGTGTACCGAGAGATGAGTCAAATTGTTGGACGCTCAAAGATTCATCAATGATATTTGTGAAATCGTAGTTAGTAGAACTAGTGTACGAAAGTGCAGCTGCATTAGCTACTCCAGAAGTTGCAACAATTCCTGCCAAAGCTGTAGCAGCACCTAGAGTGTTCAATAGTTTTGTTGTCATGATGGAAGATGCTTTTTGACGAATCATTAAGGGGTTACTAAATTATTTCTAACTCGTAACTTTTGTTTCTAGGCTTGATAAATACACGTAAATTTATGTGAACTTTTGATGTTCAATTTCCTTTAGCAAACATACATTTTTAGGAATTGTATGAAGTTTTGTTAAGAAAGCCATTCCAACATACAGGAATTTCAATAAAGCAACTGATGCAGTATGTAAATAACGAAGCTTCTAGGTAAAATAGGGCTATGTCTCAAACTACTGCTACTGCAACCCCAACACGTCCGACGTTCATTCTCGTAGATGGACACTCCCTGGCTTATCGTTCATACTTTGCTTTTGCCAAAGGGCGAGATGGAGGACTACGTACAAAGGCGGGGATTCCCACGAGTGTATGTTTTGGTTTTCTTAAGTGTCTACTGGAGGTAATGGGAACACAACAGCCCCAGGCGATGGCTGTAGCCTTTGATTTGGGTTTGCCAACCTTCCGGCATGAAGCGGATGATACATATAAAGCCGATCGCAAAGAAACACCAGAAGACTTTATTCCGGACTTAGAAAATTTACACGAGTTACTCAATGGCTTGAATCTACCAATTTACACTGCTCCTGGTTACGAGGCAGATGATGTTTTGGGAACCTTAGCACAACGAGTAACGGCTGCTGGCTATAGGGTGAAAATTCTCACTGGCGATCGCGATTTATTTCAATTGATAGATGCTGAGAAAGAAATCACTGTTCTAAATTTTAGTCCAGATGCCTTAAAGCGTTCTACAAATAGCATCACTGAATTTGAGGCAGAACAAGTTAAAGAAAAGCTGGGCGTTTTACCTTCGCAAATTGTTGATTTCAAAGCACTTTGTGGTGATAAATCAGATAATATTCCTGGAGTTAAAGGAATTGGAGAAAAAACAGCAGTACAGTTGCTAAACACCTATGGTTCCCTTGACAATATTTATGCTGCTTTAGATGAAATCCCAGGTGCGAATCAGAAAAAATTGGCAGCGGGTAAAGAAGACGCCCAGAAGTCTCGATATTTGGCAACTATAGTTTTGGATGTTCCTCTAGAACTTGATTTAGAAGATTGTAAATTAAAAGGATTTGATACAAGCGTCTTATCACCAATTTTAGAAAAATTAGAATTTAGATTATTTTTAGGTAAAATAAACGACCTACAGCAACGTTTTGGTGGTCAAATTGAAGAAGCAGCAAAAACAGAAATATCAGATACAGAACCCGAATTTGAAGACCCAGACCTTTCATTTTTTAGTTTTGCTGAAACACAAGCTGTACAACAAAAGCCCGCGTCAGTAATTCAACCACGCATCATTAATACCGAAGATAAACTGACTGAATTAGTAGAAATTTTGCAGAAATTCACTAATTCTGAAATACCCATTGCTTGGGACACTGAAACCACAGACTTAGAACCAAGAGATGCTGAGTTAGTAGGGATTGGTTGCTGCTGGGGAACGAAATTAGATGAAATAGCTTATATTCCTCTTGGTCACAAAAGCGGAGAAAATTTAAATAAGGATGTGGTGTTAGAAGCACTACGTCCAATTCTTGAAAGTGCTGATTATCCCAAAACTTTACAAAATGCCAAGTTTGACCGCTTAATTTTCAAGTGTCAAGGAATTAACTTGAATGGAGTGATATTCGATCCAATGTTGGCAAGTTACCTGCTAAATCCAGATTCTAGTCATAATTTGATGGATTTGGCACAACGATATTTGGGATTAACGGCGAAAAGTTATTTAGATTTAGTTCCAAAAGGTAAAACCATTGCTGATATAGATATTCCGGCAGTAGCAGATTACTGCGGCATGGATGTTTATTCTACCTTTGGTCTAGTGCCACAATTACGTGCAGAACTAGAGGAAATTCCAGCTTTATCTAAGCTATTAGTGGAAGTGGAACAGCCACTAGAAGCAGTTTTAGCGCAAATGGAATACACGGGCGTTCGCATTAATTCAGCTTATTTACAAGAACTTTCGCAGCATTTAGAAACAGAATTAGCCAGATTAAAAGAGAACGCAATAGAAATTGCTGGAGAAAATTTTAACTTGGGTTCTCCTAAACAATTGAGCCAAATATTGTTTGAAAAATTGGGTTTAAGCACCAAATATTCTCGGAAAATTCAAACTGGTTATTCTACAGATGCAGCAACGCTAGAAAAGCTCCAAGAAATCGATCAAACTGGATTTGTTGAGACGATAACTGAGTACCGAACTTTATCTAAATTAAAGTCTACTTATGTAGATGCATTACCTGCATTGGTGCGTCCAGATACTCAACGGGTGCATACTGATTTTAATCAAGCAGCAACATCAACTGGTAGGTTATCTTCTTCTAATCCAAATTTGCAAAATATACCCATTCGTACAGCTTTTAGTCGCCAAATTCGCAAGGCATTTTTGCCGGAAGCTGGTTGGTTAATGGTGGCTGCTGATTACTCACAAATTGAATTACGAATTTTGGCTCATCTGAGTCAAGAGCCGATATTAGTGGAAGCATATCGGCAAAATGAAGATGTTCACACTGTGACAGCGCGATTAGTGTTTGAAAAAGAAAATATCACATCAGAAGAACGATCGGTAGCAAAAACTATTAATTTTGGCGTGATTTATGGAATGGGTTCTCTAAGGTTTTCCCGTTCAACTGGGATAGATAAGAGTGTTGCCAACGAGTTCATTAAGCGGTTTAATGAAAGATATCCCAAAGTTTTTGCTTATTTGGAGCGAGTGAAAAAAGAAGCAATATCTCAAGGTTATGTAGAAACTATTCTCGGTCGTCGTCGTTATTTTGAATTTACCAACAACAGTTTACGAAGATTAAAAGGCAGCAACCCAGAAGATATTGACTTGAGTAAATTGAAGAATTTAGGTGCTTATGATGCAGGTTTACTACGCTCTGCTGCTAATGCACCAATTCAAGGTTCCAACGCTGATATTATCAAAATTGCGATGGTGCGACTTCATCAAGTTTTGCAAAAATATCAGGCGCGTTTGTTGTTACAAGTTCACGATGAATTAGTATTTGAAATTCCTCCTGATGAGTGGGAAGAATTACAACCGCAAATTAAATCGGTGATGGAGAACGCAGTACAGTTAAGTGTACCGTTGGTGGTGGATGCGCGTGCAGGTGAAAATTGGATGGAGACGAAGTAAGTTGAATTGCGGGATTATAACGGGCTGGTGAATGGCTAAGCGTTCCAAAATTTGGGAGTACACGGCTAGCGTAACATGGCTGTGTTACTGTACTACAGCAGATTGCAACTTGGTGAGGTACAGATAATTGTAGGGGCACAACATGTTCATCTGTGTCAACTTAACGCGAAACGGCCGGTTAGAAACCGCGTCTACACAAACAAAACCCACCTCCGTGGGTTTCAAACCCTCAATTTTCTGTTAGTCCGCGGAGGTGGACTTTGCCTGTGTAGCCTCGAATTCTATTCGCCAGGGCTTAAGTTGACATCAATGCAAGATGTTGCGCCCCAACCCATGTACTTCATTTACCTGAAATACGCTGTATATTCATCTGTGGTTAATTATTTTTTCTGTATTTTATCCATGCGGTAAGTGCATATTACCTTGGGTAAAGGTACTTAATCTAATGATACCGAGGTACAGTTAAAGGTTTGGTTAAATCTTGCTTTTTGTAGTCAAACATACTAAGATAGTGATTGAAATAGTTAAAAATGTTTGTTATTGAGCGAATAATCACTGAGAGTGTTATAAATCCATATTCCAAAAAACTTTTCTAAATAAACCTTGTATAGATCCTGGCGGGTAGCACAGTCATAAAATTCTTTGGGAATTTTGAACTGCGTTTTTACTCGCCTTTTTTTATATCCGCAGTGGGTGTGGGCTAGACAAAAGTCCGTGTTTCCAGTTTTGAGCGGTGAGAAAATTAACGAATTTTTGCAGCAACATCTATAAATTTTTGTCGTAGATGCTTTTTTGTTTTTTGAGTTGTGTGACAAATCAAGCAAGGTAAATCTCAAATAATGAAAAGTTAAATAGAAAGTGCATTGGCTATTTTTGAATCTGGTGCTGAGTTTGTTTGTTCTGCAATTCTTATAGCAATTCTGTATAAAGATGCGCCAAACTATATGAGGAACCAACTCCACAAGGAATTTTATTATGCGTCATCGTTGGCTGTTATCTGTTTTAGCATTTTTTTTGAGTATAACTTTAGTCGCTTGTAATACTGTTAGTACTCAAAATTTACCAACAAAAGTAGCAAATACTACTCAAACAAATAACCCAAATTCGCAGCAATTACCAAAACAATCGATAAAAAGAGTTGTTGCTCTTTCTTCTCTATCAGCTGATATTATCGCTCAACTTGATCAAACAAAAATTGTCGGAATTACTGGTAGTAAATTATTTAATGATGACCCTCGGTTTAAAAATGTTCCTCGTGTTAGTGAAGGACAAAATTCTCCTAATTTAGAAAAAGTAGTGGCTCTCAAACCAGATTTAGTTATTGGAGCAGAAGGTTTTTCTACTGTTCCAATTCAAAAAATCAAGCAATTAGGAATTCCAACTTTGCTTACTCAGGTTAATAACTGGGAATCTTTAGAAGAGTTGACTAAAACACTAGCCCAGTTAATTGATGCCGATCCTCAGCCTTTGTTAAATCATTACAAAAGTTTTTTACCAAATCAGCCTACTCAGGGTATTAAGGCTTTGGTGTTGGTTAGTCGTCAACCAATTTTAGCACCCAATAAAAATAGTTGGGCGGGCGATCTACTAACTAAATTTCAGGTGAAAAATCTGGCAGCAGAATTACAAGGAAAAAGCCCAGTGGGTGGCTATGTGACTCTTTCGGCTGAAAAAGTTTTAGAGGCAAATCCAGAGGTGATAATTTTGGTTAATCCTCCACAAGGTAATTCGGAAGGAGGGCTTTTAGATTCTTTGAAAAAGGAGGCTTTCTGGAAGCAATTACAAGCGACTCAAAAGAACCGAATTTATGTGTTTAATTATTATGGTTTGGTTAATCCAGGTAGTATAGATGCTATAGAAAAGGCTTGTCAGCAACTGAAGCAACATTTGTTTGTATCAGAGGGTAGTTAGACCAAATAAATTATAGTAATCTGGATTGATCTCACGCAGAGGCGCAGAGAGAGAGTTAAGAGAAATATTGAGTGTTCACAAATTTCTTTTTAATCTTTTGCAGGACTAATTGGTTTTTGGCGAGATGGGATATTCTTTTTACCTTCAAAAAAGCTACCTCCAAGACTGCGGAAATATAGCCCTCCAATGGTGAGCAAAAATCCTGCATATGCTACGGCTTGGACTAGATAAATCTTGTCGCTGTAGCCAAATAAAGATTTGAGAATAATGCCAGGAAACTGTTCGTCAGGTAAAATTGTGGAAGTATTTGAAACTATTGGTCCCAAAATACAGGAATGGATTTTAGTAAAGCGTTCGTAATAGAAACAAACGCTTTGTGTGGCACGACTGCTAAGGGCAAAGTTACCTACAGCCTCGTCAAAATTTTTCAAGGCTGAAACTACTAATCCAGCCACAATCAATACTAATAAAACGCCCATTACCTGGAAAAACTGGCGGATATTAATTTTGATACCCCATTTAAATAAAAGCACACCTATGGCGATCGCCACTCCTAAACCTGCAAGTGCGCCAATGCTTGGTACTAATCCTTGTTGAAAGTTAGCAGCGATGAATAGAACAGTTTCAAAGCCTTCACGAACAACGGCAATAAAAACTAGACTAAAAACACCCCAACCTACATTTGAGTTTTGTGTCAGTGCTTGTGTAACTGCTCCCTCAACTTGCGCTTTCATAAATTTGGCTTGTTGAGTCATCCAGATTAGCATCCAACTGAGCATTGCGATCGCTAACAAGCTAAATACACCTTCCAGCAGTGGCTCAACTACCGAAGTGTATTGAGGATTCGCAGCTCCCACCACTTGAATTATCCAACTGAATAGCACACCTATCAAGGCACTAATCGCAATCCCAGCGCCGACGCCAGCATATACCCAAGAATTCAGTCGGGATTTTTTAGCTTTTTTCAGCAACGCTAGCACAATTCCAACAACAAGGGCAGCTTCTACTCCTTCTCGGAGTGTAATTACAAAAGTAGGTAGAGCAGTACTGAAATTCATCTTTTGTCCTTTATCTTTTGTCTTTTTGTCATTAGTCATTTGTCCTTAGTCAGTTATCAGTTGTTATTTGTTTTTGACTAATGACCAATGACTAATGATTAATGACTATTAACTAAAATCGCGTAACATCTTTTTCAGTTCGAGATTATGCATCTCTTCTTGCCCTATCATGCCGCGAGCAAATTCTTCTAGATAAATGCTGGCATTGGTGACAGTTTCAAGGAGATTTTTATACAAATCTAATGCCTTCTTTTCATGGGATAAGCTTTCTGCCAAGATATCTTTGACTGTATGCTTATAGGTTTCTTCCATTGGGGCAATTTTTAAGGAGGGGTGCCCATCTAAACCTGTGAGAATTTCTCCGACTTGTTGGGCGTGAAGTAAAGATTCACTTGCCTGTGCTTTAAAGAAAGCAACAATGGGAATGCGGTTAGGGCCAGTCACCATTAACGAATAATGTGTATAGCGTACTACTCCTGCTAGTTCAAATTCCATGATGGCGTTCAGCAGGTCAATGGTCTTTTTCTGGTCAAGTTCTTGCATCAGTTATTAATTGAAGTGACGAATAGAGTGTAATGAGTTAGGAGTGAGGAGTTAGGAGTGAGGAGTTGAAAGTTTATAATTCCTAAGTTCTTAACTTTTTACTCCTCACTTTTAACTATTTCCTAATTTTAAACTCCTTACCCTATGCTTCCCATTAAATCAAAGTGTTATTATATTTGGGAACTGGATTTATCAATCACTTTTTGAGAGTTTTCCTCAATGGTTTTCACCAACTTGGTAACATCCTCTGGAGTCTTTACGGGTTTAGCTGGTGGAACGGCGGCAGGCCAAACTTTTACTAGTTCAGTGAAACTAGCATTAATCGCTTTATCTGCTTCGGCATCTTGTTGAGCTACTTGGCTCGAAATTCCTTTGTATAATTCATTAGCGTAAAATACGAATCCACGAGAGTCTTGATACTCAATTGCTGCGGATATTTTACCATTGGCGATCGCTGCCCCATATTCCGAGTTCGCTGAATCTAGTAACTCATTAATCACCTGTAATACAAATCCTGGTTTTGCACGTTCGGCTGCTGGTAAAGCTGCGATCGCTGTGTCAACTGCTTGCACTGAAGATGTAAAATTAGTTTTAACTTTGTTATCCTTGGGACTAGATTTCACTAAATCTTGCAAACTCACCAAAGTTGTCTTAAATTCTTTAACTTTGCGCTCATTAAGTTGGTCTTCTACATCAACATAAATCTCCTCAACTGGATGCCCAATATGAGGTTCTGCCTGTTTAGGCTGATTTTGATCTAGCAGTTCTTTTGCTACTAAAAGATGCCCTTTCATTAAGCCTAATTTAGACATGTAGTCAACATCTTTTGCTTCACCTGTAAGTACTACATCTTGAACACCAACCTGGTCTTTAATTTGGTTGAACTGTTCCTGAGTAATCACTTTTTTGGTCACTAAATCTTCTGGACTGCCGTAGGGGCGATTCGCCTGAATTTTGTTAGATAAAGCCGGGACGCCTAGTTTTGCTTCAAATTTATCTAATTCTGACAATATAGCAGTATTTATGTTAATTTTCTCTTTGCCGCCATGACCGCTATGACTGTTATTACTGACTGCCTCTGTAGCTTGAGGACTAGCAACTGGTGCTGAGGGATTTTCTGCGGTTGGCGTACTGCTACAGGAACTCAAGGTAACTATTGCCGCAGCTGCCACTGTTAAACAAATATAACGAAATTTTATCATTTTTGCTCCTAGCAGAATTTAAATGTATTAATTGCCGCGTTACAAACTGCTACCAAAAGGTGGTTTGTTTGACGCATTGTCATAGATTTAACTTTCGCATATAATGATATTTTTTATCAACTAACTGATTTAAAATTTTCCGGTATTAATTATTAATTACGTAGTTTGTACTTTGTTTTACTAGGAATAATATTATTTTGTCAGGAAATGTTAACATTTTTTTGAGAGTTACTATCAGTAACTACTTCAAATTGACCCATGCAGCCGTTTTCGGCGATCGCATCTTGATGGGGATGAAACATATACTTACCTGGATAGCGAAAAGCAAATTCCAAGATGTGCCTTTCTGCTACACCCATCGTAATCACATCAGCTTTTTCGCTAGCAGTCATGCTCATCCCATAGCGAAAAACATCAAAAAAATTGGCATGGAGGTGAAAGGTGACCGCCGGATCGTATTCAATGATGTTGAGGACATACAGTCGAATCAACTGATTTTGATAAATAGGAATGGGATGATGCATGTAGTGATGAGGCACGCCGTTAAAGGCGTAATAATCATTATGGCTATCATCATTCACGTCATACCCAGCCATCACTAGCACAATTTCATCAGCCGGGGGACGGGGAGTAGGAGGATCGATGATGAACATGCCGTACAGTCCCTTAGCGATGTGACGGGTGACTGGTTCTATATGACAGTGGTATAAGTGAACACCATATGGTTCGGCATCAAATTCATAAATTGTGGCTTTGCCGTTGCTGACTGGACGAATACCATCCATTTCTGCCGGATGAACGCCATGAAAATGCAAAGAGTGAGAATGTCCCGCATTATTGAGAAATAGTACTCGCACGCGATCGCCTTGTTTTGCCCGCAGCGTTGGCCCTGGTATGCGGCCGTTTAAATCCCAGATATTGTAGGAAACAGCGCTATTGAGTTGAATAATGGAAGTACCCGCAGTTAACTGAAATTCTCGGATAGTGCGCCCATTTTCTTGCTTAACCGTTCCATAATCAAAATCCCTGAGCATCTTCATTGGGTTAGTAACGCCCTCTGTTGCCTCAATATCGAGTGGTGGCACTTTCACAAATGACTGACTTTGTAGATTCAACATCTGCCAAAGTCCAGCTGCACCAGTCACTCCCACACCTGCTAAGCCTAGCTTTAGTAATTGACGGCGACTCCAAAGTTTTTCCTTACCCAGAGCAAAGTTGTTGGGCATGACATTTAACAGTTAGCACCAAAAAAGAATTGAAAATTATTTGCAATTGTTCTTGTGTATAGTATATGAATTAAAAATCATTGTCAATAATTTTCAAGTGCTTCAAAACTGCTACTAAAATTATTAGATTCACATCAAGCTAAAATATAGCTTGAAAAAGGGAGTGGAGTATTCCTTTTTCGTTCTTGGTTGTGGGATTTTTCTGTGATTAGCTGTCTTGGAAAACTCTAGACAATTTTTTCATTTTTTACAGCATTTTTACTTAACCAAAAGTATAAATAAAGGCTCAATTAAATATTTTTTTGTACCTATTTCTGATATGGCTAGTATCTTATCAGTAGTTGAATTACAAACAATGTATATCCTAGTACTTAGGAAGCCAACCTCAGCAATAAACTGTTGGTAAGGTGTAGCATATTTAATTGGCTTAGAGATAAAATAAATTGCATTTCCAGGAATTTTCGATATTTAGCAAGATGGCAATTTTTAATTTTTAATTAAGTTTGATCTGTCCTCTTCGTGTGATTCAAAACTATGTGTCATCCTTTTGTTATTTGTATGGATTTTGTGTGTAGATTTCTACATCACCATCAGCCTATCTTGAAAGGATAGTATAGTATTCACTAAGGACAAATTACTCAAGACATTTGATACACACTTGTCAAGTAGGAACTTTATCGTATATCTTTTTGCAATCAATCGGCATCATGCCCTTTGATCGATGAATTACCCAAATTAATTATCCGAGGTCAAAAATGAGTACTTTTTCTCATATTTCAGTATTGCAGAAGACCGCAACTATTACCTTATCAAAGCCTGTACAGATAACGCTTTATATGCTGCTATCTTCTTTGGTTATCTGGACTGTCTTGTTCTCCACCTATCCTGCGGCGCACAACACAGCACATTCAGCACGGCACCACACTTTAGGCGTTGCATGTCACTAAATTATCTAATTCCAAAATTTTACTGGTGGATTAGACAATGGTTTGACACCTAATAAAGTTATCAAAACGGAATTCAGGAGTCAGTCGTCAAAATTCATTTTAAATTTTGGCGGCTGGTGCATCGATAAAGGGAGTTTTTACACTCCAACCAAATAATAGATTTGTTGGCTGTTAATTAGCAGTGTGTCGCAATCCCCAACTCTCTTATTCTGACTTCTGAATTTTTACTTCTCAACTCTTATTCAACCTCAGTTTTTATGAAAAAATATCGGCTTTTTGGAGTTATCAGTGCTGTTTGCATCACGTTGTCAATTCTTTATTCCTTAGTAGGGAATTCTCAAATTCCTAGTTCTAGAGTGTTACTCTCTACCAACCCACCTTTAGAACGTATTCTTCCCTTTGAAGCAGGAACAGAAAGACATCAATCTCCTGTTACTCTAACTCTACAAGCTGTTGATGCTGCCGGCAAATCGTTAGAAAATGCCAAAATCAGCTTAGAAATTTTGACACCACCACGTAATCCTTGGTTAACAACAGATTTCCCCATTGTCGAGGGAACAAAACTGCTGCAAATGAATGCTCTTGCATCTGATGGTAAGCTAGAAATTCAGCAGATGTTACCCATCCGAGGAAATTATCAATTGCTAGTTAAAGTGTCACCTTTGGTAGCAAATGCTTTTGCTCCCTATGAGCAAACTTTAAATCTTAATGTCCGAGAAAATCCAGTCAAATATAAATATTTTGTTGTTATCGCAGCTATTTTACTATCAGTTGGGTTGTTGGGTGGTTGGGTGATTGGCGGACAAGAAGAACTACAACAAGGAGAAATTGCACCCCAGTCAGTGCGCCTTTTATTAAGTACGTTGACAGTGGTGGCAATAGTAGCTCTCTTATTTATTAATATTAGTGCAGAAGTTGCCGAAGCTCATGGCAGTGGACACAACTCAAGCAGTACCGAAGCGATCGCACCATCATCTCAAAAATCGCAAGGATTGGAAATCCAACTCCAGGGAGATAAAAACGCGACTGTAGGTAAACTTGCTTCTTTAGGGCTACAGGTGAAGGATACCGCCACAGGACAACCGATTCAAGATGTAACCTTGCAAGTAAGAGCGATCGCTCTTGAAGATAATTTAACAGTCTTTGCCTACAAAGGACTTACCGACCAAGAAGGTAAGTTAACATGGCAAGAACAATTTTTTGATGGTGCCCCCCACAAAGTTGAGGTAGAAGCAACTCCCAATCCAGCATCCAGCCGTCAATTTACACCAGTGAAAGTAGCACAAGAAGTTGAAGTTGAAGCGATCGCACCACCAATTTATATCCGATTAATTGGTTTATTCTACTTTACAGCGTTTGTCGGTATTGGTATGGGTATTGGATTGCTAATACAGCATCGACGAACACCACAAACAAGGGAAAGTTAGTAATATCCAGTACATTACTGAGAATTCTAGCCAATATAACGGGCAAGAATAAATCAAAGTATATTACGCAATGTCAAACTAATCAAATTGGCTAGTAGTAAGCGGCTCCAACCCTTACTACAAAACTTTAATTGTTGAAGCCTGGTATTTATGCTCAACAGACAATCAGTACTTGCAAAATATTTTCCTCCTATTTGGCTACGATTTTTAATCATTATTTTGTTAATAATAGGGATATTTTTTCGCTTCGCCTATCTGGATCGAAAAGTCTATTCCCACGATGAAGCTCATACCTCATTAAGAGTTTCTGGTTACACTAAGACAGAATTTGTTCAACAAATGTTTAATGGGCAAGTATTTGCTGTTAGAGATATACAAAAATATCAACAGCCTAATTCTGAAAAAGGTTTAATCAATACAATCAACTCTTTGGCAGTGGAGGATGCTCAACATCCTCCACTTTATTATGTGATGGTTAGATTATGGACGCAATTTTTTGGCAATTCAGTAGCGACTACAAGAAATTTGTCAGCCATAATTAGCCTGCTAGCTTTTCCTGGCATTTATTGGCTGTCCTTAGAATTATTTCAGTCATCCCTAACGGCATGGATAAGCGTAGCTCTTCTAACAGTCTCGCCCTTCCATGTACTGTACGCCCAAGAGGCAAGAGAGTTCGGTTTGTGGATGGTGACTATTTTACTAGGGAGTGCTGCACTGCTGCGAGCAATGAGGCTGGGTAGTAAGCAGTTTTGGGGAATTTATGCAGTAACAGTGGCACTAGGATTGTACACCTTTTTGTTTTCTGGGTTGCTGGCGATCGCCCACGGAATTTATGTATTTGCCGTTGAACGCTTTCGATTCACTAAAACCGTTAAAGCTTATCTAATAGCAACTAGCGCCGGCTTTTTAGCTTTTGTTCCTTGGATTTTAACTATTATTAATAGCTTGTCTGAAATTGAGCGCACAACAGCCAGCGCTCAAACCAAACAATCTCTGTCAGTTTTGGTTTCTGGTTGGATTAGTAATATTAGCTATTTATTTGCTGATTTTTGGCGCTACGAACCATTTTTTCCAGATTTGAATTTGCCAGTTTTGCGCTTGGGCCGATTTTTAATTCCCTTAATACTAATCTTGGTAGTATATTCATATTTCTTTGTTTATCGTCAAGCAGGAAAACAAGTTTGGTTATTTGTTTTTATCTTAAGTGCAGTACCTGCTTTAGCTCTTATATTGCCTGATTTGATTATTGGAGGTAAGGTCAGTCTGCGACCTAGATATGTAACTCCCTGTTATGTAAACATTCAGCTAGCTGTTGCTTACTTCCTGGCGACTCAAATTATTTCTTCTAAGTTAATAGCCCGCAAATTTTGGCAATTAGTAATGGTAGTAGTAATTTCCAGTGGAATTGTATCCTGTGCCGTCAGTTCTCAAGCCGAGACATGGTGGAATAAAAGCAGCCATGCAAACCCTCAAATAGCTCGCATCATCAATCAAACTAATGAGCCACTATTAATTAGTAGTAATTATTCCCTAAATATTGGCGATCTCATGTCTCTCAGTCATCTCCTAGATGAAAAAGTGCAAATGCAATTGGTAATTGAAGCAAGCATACCAAACATTCCTGATAGTTCCAGCGAACTATTTTTGTATAATCCTTCTAAAAAATTTAGATCTGAGCTTGAGAAGAAATACAAACTAGTCGATGTTTTTCAGTATAGTAGGTTGTGGCGGCTAGAAGAAAAAAGCAGCTAAATTTTATATAGCGTTTCCTTGGGATTCTCCATAAATTGGTGTATTTATTAAGTAGACTTTTATTATTTTCCAGATATTAAAATGAAAATTTACTGAGAAATCAAGAAAGTAATGCTGACAAAAATTACTGTTGAAAAAATTATTGAGCGTGCCTTGATGGGGTACGATTTATCTCCCGAAGAGGGGGTAGTGTTGTTACAACAAACCGAGCCAGAGGCGATCGCCATAATACGTGATACATCTGATACGCTGCGCCACGCAGAAGCAGGTGATACAGTTACCTACGTAATTAATCGTAATATTAACTTTACTAATATTTGCGAACAGCACTGTAGTTTT
Organism: Desmonostoc muscorum LEGE 12446; assembly: GCF_015207005.2. Classification (GTDB taxonomy): domain Bacteria; phylum Cyanobacteriota; class Cyanobacteriia; order Cyanobacteriales; family Nostocaceae; genus Nostoc; species Nostoc muscorum. The sequence goes on along the minus strand of NZ_JADEXS020000001.1, from coordinate 3,725,753 downwards.
TGTGCTTTCCGTCGAGATGATGGTGATGCGGGTGCATATTGGTTAGATTGGGCGCAAATTTTAGAAAAGGCTACAGATGGAGTACAACGGGGTGCGACAGAAATCTGTATGCAGGGGGGATTAAATCCACAAGCACAAATCAACGGCAAATCTTTGCCCTACTACCTCAAACTAGTAGAAACCATCAAACACGAATTTCCCCAGATACATTTACACGCTTTCTCACCCCAGGAAGTGCAATTTATCGCCAGACTTGACGGACTTGAATATGCTGATGTGATTGCTGCTTTGCGAGATGCTGGTGTTGGCTCCATGCCAGGAACAGCAGCGGAAGTGTTAGATGATACAGTCAGGCGGATATTATGTCCAGAAAAGATTGATACAGCCACTTGGTTAGAAATTGTCAGCACAGCTCATAAATTAGGCTTGCATACCACCAGTACCATGCTATCTGGGCATATTGAAAGCCAGGAACAGCAAATTGGGCATTTAGAAAAACTGCGATCGCTCCAAAAAACTGCCATCAATCAGGGATATCCAGCACGGATTACAGAGTTTATTTTATTACCCTTCGTTGGGCAAGAAGCACCCAAACCCTTACGTCGCCGTGTTGGACGCGATCAACCAGTTTTGCAAGATGCACTACTGCTAGGGGCTGTGGCGCGGATTTACTTAGGTAATTGGATTTCCAACCATCAGCAGAGTTGGGTAAAACTAGGACTTGCAGGTGCAACAGAAGCCTTAGTTTGGGGTTGCAACGATATCGGTGGCACCTTAATGGAAGAACACATCACCACAATGGCAGGTGCCTTGGGCGGTACGTGTATGGAAGTGGAAACATTACAAAGTGCGATCGCTTCTTTAGGACGACCTTACCAACAACGGGATACTCTTTATCAAAGAGTTATGGGGCATAGGGCATAGGGCATTGGGCATCGGTTATTAATTCATCTCCCCGCGTCCCCACATCTCCCCATCTCCCCACTCCCTACTCCCCACTAAAATTGATCCCCAAGATACCAATCCAGGATACGATGGACGTTGATTTACGTATTCTTTTAGTTAATGCATATGAAGCGCTATTGGTCGCGTCTGCTTGCACTCGTTTTGGTTTTATCTATCGGCTTGATGGGTTGTTCTGGCAGTCCAGATAGTTTGACTGGCGATTATCGCCAAGACACTTTAGCAGTGGTCAATATCATGAGACAAGCCATAGAACTATCACAAGATTCACCAAACAAAGCAGCAATTCAAGCAGAAGTGCGTCAAAAAATTAATGACTTTTCAGCTCGCTACCAGCGGGCTAACTCTGTTTCTGGTCTTGGCTCGTTTACAACTATGCGAACGGCCCTCAACTCCCTGGCTGGACACTACAGTTCTTACCCTAATCGTCCTGTACCCGAAAAACTCAAAAATCGCTTAGAGAAGGAATTAGAGCTGGTAGAAACAGCGCTGAAGCGTGGCGGTTAACTCTTAATTACTACCTATTCCATGATTAAGAGTCAGCAGTCTCAAGTTTTGATTCTTCAATCATGAGTGGAGTCGGAGACACTCCGCCTCCACTCTTGACTACCTTCTCAACTTGAATCTTAGTCTGAGTTAAAAATTTTAATATTAAGTTTGAAAAATCCTATTGATTTCGGCAAATTTACCATAACTCAGGTAGAGGTAGATTTTCCGTGATATCAGGGTAAACTTGCTTTGTATTCATATATTTTATATCCAAGTTTATGTATTTATGTGTTTACAAAAAAAATACGGCAACAGAAATAAATGTTTCCCAGTCTTGAAAAATTAGGTTTTGAAACCCTGATTACTCAACTATATAATTTGATACCAGTGGCTCATCACGATCTGAGACAAAATTGCATAGGAAGTATTGTTTTAAATTCTTGGAACACCTTTCTAGCAAAGGCTTTGAATCCAAAATTCAAAATTCAAAATCTAAAATCGATTTGAGTTAGAGTAATTGATTTTTGTGTCCATCTACTAGTCGGTATGTTTAATCGTCCTTTGAACGTTGCAACATCAACATTATTTTGGCGACCCCTATTCGCTGTACTTTTCAGTAGTAGCTCGTTACTTTCCAGCTTTGGGAGCCAACCAGCAAGGGCGCAAGTAACCCAGTATTGTCAGTTATCAACAGGGGCGGCGCAAGAAAAAGAAAACTTACGTTTGTCAGCCCTCAAAGGCAATCAAAATGCCCAGGCTCAATATCAAAAAATATTACAAGAACAAGCGCAGAAATTACGGGAGTGCCGTACTCGGACTTGGCCACAAATCCAAGCCCTTTGGTTGCGCTTGTATCCCTGTGACATTCAGCCAGGAACAATCGATCGCGTTATGGATCGGATTGTTAACGGTGGCTATAACCAAGTTTATATAGAAGTATTTTACGACGGGCAGGTATTATTACCAGCAACTGCTAACCCGACGGTTTGGCCTTCTGTGATTCGTACTCCAGGAGCAGAAAATATCGATTTACTGTCTGTAGCGATTCAAAAAGCTCGGCAACGGGGTTTGAAAGTCTACGCCTGGATGTTTACCACCAATTTCGGCTATACTTACGCCCAGCGAAAAGATAGAGAAGCTGCGATCGCTCGCAATGGCAAAGGTCAAACGAGCTTATATGTTGTAGATAACGGCTCTCAACTATTTATCGACCCCTACAACCCCCAAGCAAAACGCGACTACTACCAATTAGTACAGGAAGTTTTACGCCGTCGTCCAGATGGCTTGCTACTGGATTACGTGCGCTATCCCCGACAAGCGGGAAGCGATTCTATCGCCACTAAAGTCTCAGACTTATGGTTATTTAGTCCCGCAACTCAAGAAGCTTTATTTAAACGGGCACAGAATTACAAAGGGCTGGACTTAATTCGCCGCTTTTTGAGCAAGGGATATGTCACAGCTGGAGACGTAGCAGAAGTTGATAAACTTTATCCTCAAGAAGGCGAACCTGTCTGGCAAGGACGCATTCCCCCAGTAGCCGAAAAATCAATTCAGCCTGCAACTGATAGACAACCACTTTTACAATGGGAGTTGTGGCAGCTGGCTGTTGCTCATGCCATGCAAGGAATTCTAGATTTTGTCACCATCGCCAGTTACCCAGCAAAGCAACAAGGTATTCCCACAGGAGTGGTGTTTTTCCCTGATGGTAACCAAACTGTCGGACAAGGGTACGATTCCCGTTTGCAACCTTGGGATCGGTTTCCCACCACACTGGAGTGGCATCCCATGTCTTATGGAACTTGCGGTAATGTCAGTTGTATCGTATCCCAAGTGCAGCGGGTTTTGAGTATGGCAAAACCAGGTACGCAGATCATCCCTGCTTTAGCTGGTCGGTGGGGAAAACCTATCAGTAATCGTCCACCCCTAGAAGTGCAAATGCAAGCACTCCGACAATTTGCCCCCCAACTCAAAGGAGTTAGCCATTTTGCCTATTCTTGGCAATATCCTCAGAATGATAGCGATCGCAAATTTTGTCGTAATCGGTAAGGGGACTGGGGACTGGGGACTGGGGACTGGTTATTAATTCTTATCCCTCATCTCCCTCATCTCCCTCATCTCCCTCATCTCCCCAATCCCCCAATTGTGTCGCCAGAAAATAACGCACATGGTCTACAAATAACAGACCCCATTTGTGCGTCCCATGTCCCATACCAGGAACAACATAACAATCGCCATCAAAAAACCGCCCAGCACAAGCGCGGGCATCTTTAACACTAACAATCGGATCGTTTGCACCCACCAAAAAGCGAACTCGACGCGGAGGCTGTACCAACTGAATATAAGTCATGGGGTTGCACGCCTGAGCATATTCATCAGGGTATTTCAGATTTTTAGCTAATTGTAAAAGCTTAACTACAGGTTTCACATTCGGTTGTACTCGTTCCAGCAGTGCTTCTGCTAGTCCACCCAAGGGTGAAGCTGCTAAATCTGGCAAAACCAAGTAGCCCCAACTTTTGGCAAAAGACTGGAGATCGGCATGACCGATTGTCCCTAATAGCCGTTCGCCAATACCGTCAGCAGTAAAGGCATAGGCGGCTTGCAAAACTCCCATACTGACGCCGAATAATGCCAGTCTATTATTAGTTAAACCATAGCGATCGCCACAAAAGTCACGCACTTTGGCAATATCAGCCGCAGTCCTGCGAAATAAGCACAATAGTAACTCAGTATCGAACGGGATACCTCTGTCAACTAAAGGTTTAATTTCATTTTCCACCATAGCTGTAAAAGTACGCACCAAGCTACGCTCACCAGCTAAGGGTGTATCGAACAAAGCTACAGCTATGCCCATCTGTGTCAGCGTCGATACGATAAAAGCGTTCCACCCATAAGGTGCGCTCATTCCTTGCAAACCAATCACCAAAGGAGTATCCTGTGCAGGCCGATTGTGTGGCAAAAACACAGCAACGGGAAAGCCACTTAATCGTTCATCAATATCAGCTACTCCAGTATAAGAAAAAGGCTCGTGAAACCAATAGCGATGACCATTCACGCCGTCAAAATTAATCGCATCAGACCCGTAAATAGGCATACCAGATCCGCAATTAACAATAAAAAATCAAGAAAAATAATCCTAGCTGATCTACAAACTGAAGTTCCTGATTTTCGTATTGTTTAAAAGATATAGCGTTTTTCAGGTAAATGAAGTACACAGGTAGGGGCACAACAATGTTGTGCCCTTACCGAAAAATTGGGTTCAAAACGATCTGTACTTCACTTTTAGTCCTGAATTCTGAATTCTGCTGTATTTTTGCTAAATTTTGGATTTTTCGCTGGAATTAACTTAAAGCCAAGTCCTCTGGTGTATTACAGTTAAACAGCATTTCCGGTTCTAGTAGAGGCAAAACTTCCACAGGATGTTGTCGCAACCACTCCTGAAACGATCGCCCCCCTTGGTTGATAAAATCCAGGAGTTGCGGCAAACAGCGACGGCGATAGAAACCACACAGAGGTTCCCAGCCTTTGGGATGATGAGCTAAAGCTGCGATCGCATTATCCCCGACGCTATCAAGTCTAGTTGCCCATTCTTGCAAAACTTCAACCCGCAATCTCGGCAAATCGCAAGCCAACAACAGCACCCATTGTGTGTGTACTTCGGCTAGTCCTTGGGCAAAACCAACTAGAGGCCCGTGGGCTAAAGATTCTCCAAACATAGGCAGTTCTTGGATAAACTGACAACCAGGTAAAAGCAAATCTTGATAGCGTTCTGGCCAGGGAGTTACTACATAAACACTATCAGCACAGCCTTTGGCAATTTCACAAACCCGCTGCAACAATGGCACTCCTTGAATGGGAATCAGGGCTTTATCCTCACCCATGCGAGAACTCTTACCCCCAGCCAGCACAATTGCCGTTAATTTGCAGCAAGTAAAGCTAACAGTGCTACCTTCTTCATCTTTAGCCACTCTCTACTCCCTACTCCCTACTCCCCTATTCTGACTTTCCTGAACTTGCTGCAATAACTGGTCTACACTTTCTGCTGGTGTCAGACACTTCAAACCTTGGCAAACTAAACCAACGCTTCCCTCTGGTAAATCAGAGACTACAGCAAAGACAGCACTCGGCAGAAACTTGGGGACGAGAGAGTTTAATTGCTCAGTTGTGCTGCGAATCAACGTAGAATTACGATACCAATCCAAGGCTGTAAACAAGCTGGGACAAGCTTGAGGAGCGCGATGCATCACACTTCTAAAAGCTTTCAAACCAAGTTCCGCTAAATCTAAATAATGTAGATTATCGGTGAGTAGGGCGAGACGTACAAGGTTAGCGATCGCAATTCCATTGGCTGATGCTGTGGCGTTATCCGCATAACTCCGCTCTCTTACAATTAGATTTTGACTAGAATCGCTCGATGCGTTATAATAACCGCCTAATTCTACACTCCAGAGAAATTCGTTAAATTCATCTTGAATGGCGATCGCTTTTTCTAACCATTGTTTATGCTCAGGGTTGGCAGCTTGTAAATCCAGGAGAGCTTTAATAAAAAAGGCGTAGTCTTCAGACTGAGCTAAAACTGTTGGTTCTCCTTGATAGTTGAGTCGGTGGAAACGCCCATCAACAAATTGATTATCTAAAATGAAATTCGCTGCTTGTGCTGCTAGTTTCAAGTATGGCGGTTGTCCCAACACCCCCGCAGCCCTAGCTAAACCAGAAATCATCAAGCTATTCCAGGCCACAATCATTTTCGTATCTGTCACCGACGGAATGCGACCTGGCCAGTTAGCGGTTTTTGCTTCCTGGTTGTTGCGAGCAGGGGGAAAAGTTTCAAGTGACTCAGGACTAGCACCATAGCGGACTGTAAATAATTTGCTCAGTGCTGTTTCCAGTGTTGCACTCAGTTGCCCGACATGGCGTCTTTGTAAAACATTCTTACCTTCAAAGTTACCGTTAGAACTTACCGTAAACTGTTGTTGTAATTCCGTGAGTTCTTCAGGCGTTAACAGTTGTTGTAGTTCGCTGTAACTCCAGACGTAAAAGGCTCCTTCTTTTGGTTCCACTGCTGTGGGTTCAGTGAAACTGTCGGCATCTTGAGAGGCATAGAAGTAACCTTCGGGCGCGGTCATTTCCCGCTTTAGCCATTCTATGGTACCAGCGATCGCTCTTTCAAAAGCTGGCTCTTGTATTCCTGCACTCCACAAACCAGCTAAATACTCCACAATTTGTCCATTGTCGTAGAGCATCTTTTCAAAGTGGGGTACTGTCCAAGTCGGGTCAACAGTATAGCGATGAAACCCACCGCCCACATGGTCATAAATCCCTCCCAGTGCTAAGTCTAGTCCCCGCTGGGTACAAACTTGCTCGCCATCATACCGAGATTCAAAATTAAATCGAGTTCCCCGCAGTGCTAATTCTGCATAGGGAATCATCGGAAAGCTATTGCCAGTTTGATTCGGAGTAATTATACCTGTGCTGGTTTCCCAACCTTGTCGGAGTAATTCACGGTCTTCTATTTCGTTTGTTGTCGCATCTTGCAACACCGCAGACGTAAGCAGCGACTCAATAATTAGGGCTTTGCGTTGCTGTAAATCTTGTTTTTCTGTATCGTAGTAACGGCGTAGTGCTTGCAACACTTGCAAAAAGCCAGGACGACCATAGCGTTGGTCTACAGGAAAATAAGTACCAGCGTAAAATGGCACTAAATCCTCAGGGGATAGAAAGACATTCAAAGGCCAACCGCCTTGACCGCTCATCATCTGCAAGGCTTGCATATAGATGCTATCGATGTCAGGTCTTTCTTCTCGATCTACTTTAATGGGAAGAAAGTTGGCATTCATGTAATCGGCGATCGCTAGATCAGAAAAAGCCTCGCCTTCCATAACAGTACACCAGTGGCAACTAGAGTAACCAATGGACAGAAAAATCGGTTTATTTTGCACCCTTGCAGTTGCAAGTGCTTCGTCACACCAAGACCACCAGTCAATCGGGTTTTCGGCGTGTTTCCGGAGGTACAGGCTCTTAGCTTCAGCAAGGCGATTAGTCATGATCAAATACAAATGAGTTGCCTTCTTTGCTCAGTCTACCCTCTTGCCAGGAGTGTTAGTCTAGATTGCTATGTACATAACAAAGAAACCCTACAAGAAGATTATCCTTTGGGTAGGAAAAAATACAGTTCAGTTAAGGTTAAAAACTAGAACTGATGTAGGTTGGGCTGAGGAACGTAGACGCCCTGAGGGTAATCCAAGCGTATCGGCAGCTTGAAGTTCACCTACACCTGTCCAATTTGTAAAATATTTTTACTGAAAAGTACGCAATAGCAAACTGACGATGATATTTGTTGACGTTTGGGGCGCTGGTGATGCTGTTTTTGTCTGAGCTATAGTATTTGGGCTAAGTCCTGCTATCAGGTGGAGCAAGAAGGTGATGATGGCGGCTTGTACAAGTTTTTCCCGCATGGCACGTCTCTCTCTAGATGGATAGCATTAAAATTCGGACTGGTTATTCTAAATACACCTCGTACTATCGATTTACCGAATCTAACAAAAATAATTTGACAATTCCCCTGGGGAATTCTGAAAAAATGTTTAAAATATTACTTTCATTTACCAGAATTCCCCAAGCAAGTCGAATTTCGGTTATCAGTCTAATCACCACATCGTCAAAGTCATACAGCAAACGTTGAGATATGACCTTGGCAACACTCAGAGTTTTTTGATTGTTCTTCCCTAAACGGGCATATTTTCTTAGACACCTTTTGCTGTTAAAAAGTGCCCTGAGTGCAACTAGCGATCAAAAGGGTTAGAATTCTATTTCTTATCTGCCAGAGAACAACAGAGATAAACTCCAGTTTCCCGTTCTCATCGATAAAATGTATTTAATATAGCCACAAACACGCTTCCATGATTCCTATCGTTATTGAACAATCGGGTCGAGGTGAACGCGCCTTTGACATCTACTCACGGCTGTTGCGTGAGCGCATCATCTTTTTGGGACAACAAGTTGACAACAACATTGCTAACTTGATTGTTGCCCAACTGCTGTATTTGGATGCTGAAGACTCGGAGAAAGACATTTATATGTACATCAATTCTCCCGGTGGTTCGGTGACGGCTGGCATGGGTATTTTTGACACCATGAAACACATTCGCCCTGATGTTTGTACCATTTGTACTGGGTTGGCGGCGAGTATGGGTGCTTTCCTCCTCAGCGCTGGTGCTAAGGGTAAGCGGATGAGTCTACCTCATTCTCGGATTATGATTCACCAACCTCTAGGCGGCGCTCAAGGACAGGCGACTGATATTGAAATTCAGGCGCGGGAAATTCTCTACCACAAGCGGCGGTTAAATGAGTATTTAGCTGAACATACTAGTCAACCAATTGAGCGCATTGCTGAAGATACTGAACGCGACTTTTTCATGTCGCCAGAAGAAGCTAAAGAATATGGCTTGATTGACCAAGTGATTGACCGCCATGCGGCTGGTAGCCGTCCAGCAGTTGCTGTTCTTCATTAATAGTCACGATTGGTAAATGATGATTTACCACTTTCACTTCCCTTAAACCCTAAAAATAACCCCTCTTCATAACTGAAGAGGGGTTATTTGACTTGAAAACCTGATTTAGAAGTCCAAAACTTGATTTAGAAGTTCAAAACCTGATTTAGAAGTCCAAAACTTGATTTAGAAGTTCAAAACCTGATTTAGAAGTCCAAAACTTGATTTAGAAGTCCAAAACTTGATTTAGAAGTTCAAAACTTGATTTACCAGTTGGAAATCAAAATCCTGCTAATGGGTCTGGCTGAGATTGGAGGTATTTAAGAAATCCGTGCAATTCTTCTTCAGTCAGCAAAGTACGCCCCCGCTTGCCATAGGTTTTAATCAGATGTTCCCTCCCCTGGTCTGGTGTCCAGCCTAAACGCTGAAGTTCGACATCTGTTTTGGCAATTACATCGGATAAATCTACGGGTTCAGCTTTTTTCTTTCTCTTGCCTGTACTTATTTGCGGGACTGCATCCTCTTGGGGATTATAGTTCCGAGGTGTAAATGGTGTGACATTACTAGCAGAAATTCCTGGAAAGCTTTGATTTTCTATCTGATTACCATAGATCGTTTCTGAGTTTTCCACTGGAGGATCAAATTCTAGCTGTCGGTTAGCAGTCAAAGCAAACTGTTGCCCTAAATCTTCGCTGTAGGTATCGGTTGTGCTTGGCGTGTCAGTTGTGAGTTCTATTCTGCTGGTCGCCGCTGGTGCATGTAAATTTTCAGTTGTTACTGGTTCTAGTTTGATGTTCCGTTGTCTGGAAGACGGCATGGATATTTCTCTGTCGGTGACAGTTGACCACTGACCAGCAACAAAATCCTCATTTTTTGTAGGTGAATAAGTAGACTCACTCAATCCTGATTTGGTGTTCGAGGAAGGATTTAGCTGTGCCTGAGAAATTGATTGCTGTGGCGCATTAGTGATTCCCAAAACCATCAACGCCCTGGTTCTGGCTTCGTCTTCTGCTGCTTCTATTGTTTCTGCTGCTGCCATACCGGTAGCACGGGTTACACCTTCAATTTGTACGCTTGCCCGGACAATATATTTTCCTTGAAAAATTTGGATTAATTCAGAAATCAGATTGCCGTTGGGATACAAGCTCTGGAATTGAGCCAACATAATACTGTTACCAATCTAAAGGGGAGTGGGGAGGGGGGAGTGGGGCGGGGGGAGATGAGGGAGATGAGGGAGATGAGGGAGATGAGGGAGATTATAAAAAAGCTTCCCACTCCTCCCACCCCTTCCCATACCCAATGCCCTATGCCCTATGCCCCATGCCCTAAAGTAATATTCTTGCTTTGCCCCGTGTCCCAATTGTAGCAGTAGCTCTTTTTTGAGGAAATTGTTGGCGAGTGCCAACTTACCTGGGTAGTCTGGTCTGTAATGCTATACTAATTACCCAACATAATGTCTAGAACTATTTTCTGGAAGTGCGCTCTAAATCTACAATAATGAAGATAAGGTTCGCCCTCACTGCTTATTAAGCTGCTCACCTAATTGTTACCGATTCTACGTGTGGAAAAATTGGGTTTACCAGCAGTTCCTCCTAGTTAAAAATCAGAGTCTAATGGCGTAAAATTACCTTCAATCTAGACAATCAAACACCTGTGGTTTAGACGCCACTTGCTCTACTTGGGGAGACCCCAAGACCGCAGTGGCTCCCCTGCATAGCGCTTTGGGCAGCATGGAGAGTTCTCCAAACCCAGCTTCTCAAAAACCGTCGCGTAATTACCTAGCAAGGCTAAATCTTAATCAGGCGTACTTTCTAAGTTTGGTTAGATGAAGGGATTTAAACCCAGGCTAACTCTGAGAGCATCGTGCAGTGAGAAGTCCAAAAAACGCCCAGAGTTGTCTGTGGGTCGGCTTCCTCGGCTCAATACAACTTCGGGAGTAGTTTCCCGTAAGGGTAGGTTGGCTTCCTTTCCTTGGAACTTAGGAAGCCTTGCCTCAGGGCAATTCGTTTCCAGCTTGTTTCTGTAAGCCGTCGAAACCCTTTAGGCTCTGAATAAGGGTAAAGGTGAAAGGGAAAACACAAGAAGGGAAAGCTTAAAAGGAAAAAAGGGGAAAGGTCTCAAGATAGGTCTTTTTCCCCTTTCTCCTTAACTCTTTGTCAGCCGACAGAGGTTACTTTTTACCTTCTTTGGTGAGGGCATACAGGAAAGAACCAGATTAAAAAAATGATGTTTTGACCAAAGGTCGGTTCACTGCATGGAATTTTCAATCGCTACACTCCTTGCCAATTTCACCGATGATAAATTGGTGGCTCGTAAAGTTTTGGAAAAGAAACTTGGTTGTGAAGATGAAAAAAGCTTACAAAAACTTCACATAGCCTTAGATGTTCTCGAAAAAATCGGTATTTTGGTGAAAGAACGGGGCAAATATCGCCGTGTTTTAGAAGAGGGAATCATCGAGGCAAAACTCCGTTGTTCTAGTAAGGGTTTTTGCTTTGCTATTCAAGATGTGGAAGGAGCTGAGGATATTTACATTCGGGAAAGTCATCTGAGTAATGCTTGGAATGGCGATCGCGTTTTGGTCAGAGTCCTCAAAGAAGGCAGTCGTCGCCGCTCCCCAGAAGGAGAGGTGAAGCTAATTTTAGAACGTTCCAACCACACATTACTGGCACGAATTAAGCAGGTAGAAACCGGTTTTCGGGCTGTCCCCTTAGATGATCGACTGCTGTTTGAACTCAAGATTCAAGCCAACGGTGCCAAATTAGAAGAAGCGATCGATCACCTCGCCCATGTGGAAGTCTTGCGTTACCCGTTAGCTCAATACCCCCCCTTGGGTAGAGTAGTGCAAATCCTCGGCAGTGATGCCGAAGCTGCTGCTGATATAGACTTAGTAACATGCAAACACGACCTTTCCCGTACTTTCCCGGATAACGTCCTCGAAGCCGCTGGCAAGTTGCCTAAAAAGCTCTTAAAAGCAGACCTGAAAAATCGCTTAGATTTACGTAATGTATATACTGTCACCATTGAAGGAGTAAATGGTGACACCAAAGTAATCGAAAATGCCTTTAGTTTAGAAAGAAACCCCAGCGGAAATTGGCTTTTGGGAGTTCATATCACTGATGTTTCTCACTTTGTCCAACCTGACGAAGCCCTAGATAGAGAAGCACTCAAACGAGGCAAATCAGTGTATTTGGGAGAATTAATATTGCCAATGTTGCCACCAAGTGTGGCAGAACGCTGTTCTTTAGTACCAAAAAGCGATCGCTTAACCATCTCTTTTCTAATTACCATCGATCCCCAATCAGGACAAATAGTGGACTGGGAAATTCAACCCAGCGTCATCAACGTCGAAACTGCACTAACTACAGAACAAGCCGAGGAAATTCTTTCTGGTGAATTTCACAATCAATCTCCAGAGGCGTTGGAGATACTACAAAACCTCCAAGCCTTGCAAAGAGATTTAAAACAGGTAAGGTTAAATCGTGGTAGCCTCCAATTGAATCTGCCGCCCAGCCAAAATCCTTATTATGATGAGGGAATTCTTGGGGCTGTGGTGGTAAATGATTTACCCGTGCGATCGCTAATGACTGAGTTAGTGCTGCTAGTTAACCAACTAATAGCCACTCACTTAAACGCCCTTGGTGTTCCGGCTATCTGGCGAGTCCAAGGCACACCCGATATTGAAGATGTCCAGGAAATGCTGAAATTGGCAATCAATTTAGGCGTTGACCTAGCCATAGATCCAGAAGTAGATATCCAACCTTTAGATTATCAACATTTAACTAGAGCTTTTGCCGAATCTGCCTCTGAGCAAGTCCTTACCTATTTGTTGCAAGATACTCTCAAACCGTCTGCATACAGTACCACCAAAGGATCTCACTTCGGTCTAGCACTAGGGCAATATATCCATTTTAGTGCCCCCTTGCGGCGTTACCCAGATTTGCTGATGCAGAGAGTGTATTATACACTACTCGAACATGGACGCGATCGCCGTAACACCCGTGTGAGAGAGCGAGTTAACTTGCGCCATTCCTCCAGCCACGCAGAAATTAACTGGAACGTTTTACCCCCAGAATTGCAACAAGAACTCCAAAGCGATTTGACTAGGGTAATTGTCCAAATCAATGACCGAGAAAAAGAAGTCCAAGAAGCCGAAGCTGATTTAGCAGGACTGCAAAAAGCCCAACTGATGAAGCAGCGGATTAGCGAGGTATTTCAAGGCGTGATTACCGGTGTTCAATCCTACGGTTTCTTTGTGGAAATTGAAGTACCAGCAGAGGCGGTTGACTCCACCAGTAATCCTGGTGTACCCCTGAGGGTAGAAGGATTGGTACATGTCAGTTCTCTCAAAGATGATTGGTATGAATATCGCGCCAGACAGCAAGCACTATTTGGTCGGAAAAATCGTGCCTCCTATCGACTAGGCGATCGCGTAGCTGTGCAAGTTAAGAGTGTTGATTACTACCGTCAGCAAATTGATTTGGTAACTGTTGGTAGCGATGGTGTAGCCAAAGGCTTAGCTGGTAGTGGCTCAAATGACGATATTTCAGACCTCTACTTAGCAAATGACATTGAATCCGATGACTTAGACCCTTATGGGGAGGATGAGTAAATACTTTTAGATTTTACGTGTCAAATAACACTAAACCTTTGATTTTGGGCGTATCTGGCGCATCTGGTCTGATTTACGCCGTTCGCGCTCTCAAATTTCTGTTGGAAGCAGAGTATAGTATTGAACTGGTTGCCTCTAGATCAACTTACATGGTTTGGCAGTCAGAACAGGAAATTCGGATGCCACCAGAACCAACTCAACAAGAACAATTCTGGCGAGAGCAAGCAGGAGTTCCACTTTCTGGTAAGCTACGCTGTCATCCTTGGGGTGATGTTGGTGCTGGAATTGCCAGTGGTTCCTTTGCCACCCTGGGGATGATAATTATTCCATGCAGTATGAGTACAGTAGCAAAGCTAACGGTTGGCCTGAGTTCTGATTTACTAGAACGCGCAGCTGATGTCCAACTCAAAGAAGGGCGAAAACTGGTGATTGTCCCCCGTGAAACCCCTTTTAGCTTGATTCATCTGCGTAATTTAACTTCTTTGGCAGAAGTTGGAGTTAGAATTGTCCCCGCTATTCCCGCCTGGTATCACAATCCCCAAACCATTGAGGATTTAGTTGATTTTGTAGTTGCCCGTGCTTTAGATCAACTAGATATTGACTGTATCCCAATTCAGCGCTGGCAAGGAAGGAAGTAAAAAGGTAAAAGTAAAAGGGTAAAAGAAAGATAGAGTCACTTTTACCTTTTACCTTTTGCCTTTTGCCTTCTGGCTTGTACCTTTTATCTTTTGCCTTTGTTATGGCTGTAATTCGCTTAATTCTATTGGTGGCGGTACTGGGAGGACTAACGCTGTTGTTAGTTCAAAATTGGTCACCTCCTCTATCGCTAGTATTTTTAGGTCTGCGGACTCAACCATTACCACTAGCGATGTGGGTTTTGTTCAGTACCGTCACTGGTGCTTTCACATCTATACTGATTGCGACATTGTTTAAATTATCCAATTATTTTGCCCCAGGACAACGCCAAACTCCTGACAGACCAACAGTAACTTCACCTTCTGCAAAGGCAAATCGTAGACAAGAACCTACATCTGCTCGTCCTAGTCCACCACCACCAGCTAGTAAAAAAGAAGAACCTAGCAACGAAGTATTTGACGATTGGGAGACAAATAGTAGTGGAGATGATTGGAACTTTGATGAAAATTCAGAAGAAGCGCCTACCCCTAATCCTCAAACTCAACAGTCTAGAGACTCTAAAACTTACGAACGTCAATCACAACCTAAAAGCAGTTCTGGGTCTGGTTCAGTTTACTCCTACAGCTATCGTGAGCCAAAAAATACGGCTGCGGGAAAAACTGAATCAATTTATGATGCTGATTACCGAGTAATTATTCCTCCTTATCAGCCACCAACTACGAATCAAGCAGATGAGGATGATTGGGAATTTTTTGATGATGACTTTGAAGATGACAATCAACGCCCCCGCCGATAAGACATACAGCGGATTTCCAGTTAATGAAGTACACAAACTAGGACTCAAAGCTAGGTATTAAGCCTGTTTTACTGCTGAATTCTGACTACTGAATTCTGAATTTTCGTGTATTAAGCTGCGTCTTTACTTGATACCACACCGCTCTCTGGACTCTTGCTTGACTTTACCAGTCATGGCAGCTTCCTGCAAAGTCATGAAAGCATTAAAATCTTCCAAGTCATAACGGGTAGTCAACAGTTGTCGTAGTTGATCTTCAGCTTCCACTGTCAAATAGCCAGTTGCTAAAGCTTCTTGTACAACGTCACGAATTCGATTCATAGTTGACGCCTCATTGATCCTACTATTTATTAATTCAGGCTCATTCAAGTGAAATATGCAGTAGTTTTTGTGTCGAAACTTAATTATTTGCAAATTTTTTTTGGATAATTATGGTTTACAAGTCATCATTTACACCTTAATAATCAACAATGAATTATTTGGGGCTTGTTATAACTGAATTTTTAGAAAAGCTACTTGGTGCTGGAAAAAACACAGTATTTTTATACTTAAAAATCACCCACTAGAGAAAAATCGGAATCATTTCAATAGACAGAAATTGTTTCGATAAAGTTTCAAACAAGTTATGTTAAATTTCCGTTAAACATAAATATAGCTCAACAAAATTTGTTAAGTTACCTCACGAAAGTTACTAAATTCGTGAAAGTATTAAGCGTTTATTTCTACTGAATAATTCTTAATTTCTTTCGCCTGTTATTTTCAATACATGAATAACAGTAATAATGGCAGTTGATTCCATTCAAATAAAAGATGAATTGATAGAAGCTAAGACTTACGCATTGAAAAGAAAGACAAAATGTGCTTTTTCAAAGCACATCTATCTTAGGGAATATTTTTGTATTGCTACAGCGCAATTCTGCTGTATCTCGGTGCGGAAGTTACAAAAAGAGATTTTGTCAGGTTATGAAAACAATTAATATTAGAGGCTATATATTTTTTGTAAAAGCGATCGCTTTTCCATTGTCATGCATAATCAAGTATCTGACATCGCTTGAGGGCGCATGTATGATTATTTGGGTTTATAATTGGGGATTGTAACTCAGCACTTAGAACTCACAATTGGAGCAAAGCAACTGGTGGGCAATTTATTACAAGGAGTCAACCTGTACTTAATTGGTATGATGGGCGTTGGTAAGACGACAGTGGGGCGCTTACTAGCGAAGCAGCTGGGTTATGGGTATGTGGATACTGATGATGTTATTGCCCAAGCAGCAGGTAAATCCATTAATCAGATATTTGCCGATGAAGGAGAAGCAGCATTTCGCAAGTTAGAAACCGATGTGCTGTCACAGGTTTGTGCTTTTACAAAGTTAACGATCGCAACTGGTGGCGGTATTGTATTGCAGCGAGAAAACTGGGGTTATCTACACCACGGTTTGATAGTGTGGTTAGATGCGTCAGTGGAATTAATTTACAGGCGTTTGGCTGAGGATACCACAAGACCACTGCTGCAAGATGTTGATCCTAAAGGTAAATTGCGATCGCTCCTCGAACAACGCCAATCATTATACGCCCAAGCCGATATCAGAATTGCGATCGCTCAGGAAGAAACACCAGAACAAATTGCAACCAGAGTCATGGAGGCTATCCCCAGCGTACTGAAAAAACCTGTTTCTCATTCATGAGGAAAACGTACTAACAGATTATTAAGTGTAATTGCGTAACTATGGCATTATTGTCATAATATTGGCAAATATCGCTTGATCGAAAACCCTATGGTTTGGATAGCTGGACAGCAGTTGCAGGGCGGTAAGTATGTAATTGAACAAATTCTGGGACAAGGTGGCTTCGGTATTACCTACAAAGCGCGACACGCACTACTGAACAACCTTGTAGTGATTAAAACCCCCAACGAAAGCCTGTGCCACGATCCAGAATATCCCAAATATATCAAGCGATTTATCGATGAAGGACAGCGACTAGAAAAGCTTTCCGAAAAGCAGCACCCAAATATTGTCCGTGTCAGGGATTTATTTAACGAGGGTGATACTTACTGTTTGGTAATGGATTTTGTTCAGGGAGATAGTTTATTTAAGCTGATTCAAAAAAGAGGAGCATTACCAACACAAGAAGCTTTGCAATATATTATGCAAATTGGTGAAGCATTGAAAGTTGTCCATCAGGCTGGATTAGTCCATAGAGATGCCCATCCTGGTAATATAATGATTCAACAGGATGGCAAAGCAGTATTAATCGACTTTGGCATTGCGGGTGAGACAATGCCAACAACCGTTAGTTCCAGATTTTTTGGAAATCCGGGATTTGCACCCCACGAACAAATGCGGGGAGATAGAAAACCCTACGTTGATGTTTATTCCCTCGCAGCTTCCCTATACTACGCAATCACCGCCAAAAGACCAACTGAATCTTTTCAGCGTAAAGCCTATAATCTGCCATTGGTTTCCCCACAGGAGCATATTTCTAGTATTAGCAATGAATTAAATCAAGCAATTCTCAAAGGGATGGAAGTAGAACCAAAAAACCGTCCCCAAACTATGCAGGAATGGCTAAAATTGCTGACAGATGAAGTTGTCACAATTTGGAAAAGCGGATATCAGTTACAAAATGGCAAATATACTATTGAAAATGATCTTGCTCAAGGTGGTTTTGGCATTACTTATTTAGCCAGAGATGAAAATAATCAACCAGTTGTCATCAAAACCTTGAATGAAACAGTGCAACGCCGTCCAGATTTTGCCAGACTTCAGCAAGATTTTCTTAACGAAGCTGTAAAATTAGCAAAATGCAACCATCCCCATGTTGTCAAAATTAGGGAAGTATTCCCAGAAGGGCAACTTTGGTGCATGGCAATGGAATATATTGAAGGGGAACACCTTGCTGATAGGGTGCAGCGTTTAGGTGTTTTGTCAGAAGCCGAAGCATTAGGTTACATCCAGCAGATAGGTGAAGCGTTAACAGTAGTGCATCAAAATGGTTTGTTACATCGGGATGTGAAGCCAGCAAATATTATTGTGCGTTCTCACAAACGAGAAGCAGTATTAATTGATTTTGGCATTGCACGAGAGTTTCTGCCTGATTTGACACAGATTCACACTCCATATTTATCTCATTGCTTCGCGCCAATTGAACAATATCAAACAGTTGCACCAAGGGGCGCTTACACTGATATTTATGCTTTAGCTGCAACGCTGTATTTTCTGTTAACAAATAGATTGCCTCCTGTAGCTCCAAATAGGGCTACTGGTACAGTATTAAAATCACCACAGCAGATTAATTCTAGTATTAGCGACAGGGTAAATCAAGCAATCCTCAAGGGGATGGAGTTGGAACCAGAAAACCGTCCCCAAACTATGCAGGAATGGTTGGAATTATTAAAGGAATCACCAGTAGTTGTTGTTGTACCATCACGGCGGAAATTTATTCAAACTGTTGGCTGGATGAGTGTTGGGTTGGGTGTAACTGTGACTGTGGGTAAGCTAATTACGGATGCTTTTAGAAAAGAATTATCCCTACAAACCTTTAATTTTAAAACAGTGACAGTTGATGCAAAGGGAACCATCACCAACCGCCGCAATGGGGAGGCAAAATACTTTGTGGAAGACTTGGGGAATGGTGTCACCTTGGAAATGGTGCAGATACCAGGGGGAACCTTTAAGATGGGTTCACCGGAGGGGGAAGTAGAGAGAGGCGAAAATGAAAGTCCACAGCATCAGGTGACAGTTCGTGGATTTTTCATGGGGAGATATGAAGTCACCCAAGCCCAGTATCAAGCAATTATGGGGACGAATCCTGCTCGGTTTCAAGGTGAGAAACTACCTGTAGAAACAGTGAGTTGGGATGATGCGGTGGAATTTTGTCAAAAGTTAAGTCAGAAAACAGGACGTACCTACAAGCTACCAAGTGAAGCAGAGTGGGAATACGCCTGTCGTGCGGGGACGACTACGCCGTTTTATTTTGGTGAAACGATTACGCCAGATTTAGTAAATTACGACGGGATTTCTACATATGCCTCTGCACCCAAAGGTACATATCGCCAAAAAACAACCCCAGTAGGCAGTTTTCCCCCTAATGCTTTTGGTTTATACGATATGCATGGCAATGTTTTGGAGTGGTGTCAAGACGATTACCATGATAATTACAATGGCGCACCAACAGATGGCAGGGCGTGGGTCAGTAATAATACAAATTTCAGGTGTGTGCGGGGCGGTTCCTGGCTCAACTATCCTAAATACTGCCGTTCCGCGTCCCGCCACGTCTATGTTGGGGCGGGGCGCGGCGACATCAACGGCGGTATTGGTTTTCGTGTTGTCTGTGCGGTTGGGAGGATTCTTCAGTAGCCCTTTTCTCTTTTCCCCTGTTCCCCTTTACACTTCTTCACTTTTCCCTCTTCCGCTTTCGGCAGAAAAATTTTTAATTTTGGGTGTGGTGGTTAAATTCATTCAAATATGAATTTATTAGGAAAAATATCTTGATGCGATCGCTTTTATATTGTGCGATCGCAATATCCTAAATACTGCGATCGCATTTTTTGAGAGAATATTTTTGGTGCGATCGCGGTTAATTTGGTTGATTAATAAGAGCTTTTTATCTTATAGCCTGCTGATGTATAATATAAAAAATTATATTTTTATAAACCTATGGAAACTAAACAAATTCTCAACACACTACCCCAACTCAGTATAACCGACTGCTTAAAAATAGCAGAAGCAGCACTAGAAATAATTCATCAAAAACAAAACAATCTCACAGAAGAAGAACAAAAACGTGCTTTAGCTGCTGCTGCCAAAACAGCAATACAAGATTATGCTCCCGGTAGCCAATTACTTGTTTTCTCTGAAATTGAAGGTGAAGAATTTTACGATTATTCAAATACAGATATTTAAGCGATAAAGACAATGCATCGAGGTGAAATTTGGCTGGTAAATCTCAATCCAACCATAGGTACAGAAATCGGTAAAACTCGTCCATGCGTGATAGTTAACGATGATGCGATCGGCATTTTACCACTGAAAGTAATTGTACCTCTTACAGATTGGAAAGATAGCTTTGCAGCAAGAGCTTGGATGGTTAGATTAGAGCCAAATACAGAAAATAATCTAGCTAAAATTTCTGCTGTTGATACTTTCCAGATACGTTCTGTTTCTGAAAATAGATTAGTAAGAGAATTGGGAGCATTATCAGAACCGGAGATGTTACTAATCTCTCAAGCATTAGCGATAGTTTTAAGTATTTAAAGCAATTATGGTATTTAGAAGATTGCGTTCGCGTTCGCGCAGCGTCTCCGTTCGCTCTTAGCGTCCCGAAGGGAAGGAGAAGGGAAGCGACTCCTCTGGAGTATCGCATTTTTTCAGAGAATATTTTATTGGTGCGATCGCCAAGACCAATAGCTGAAGAACCATAATTTTGCATTACACCGAAAGCAACCTAATTTCTCGGTGCAAAATCACCTTGACATGACAATGCAATTGCATTACTTTAAAATTATTATGTTTGCACACGGGTTTAAAGGCGATTATGACCCAAACACCAACCCCAATTTCGGAATCGACCCTTACCGATCGCTATCAAACAACAATTCCCGATGCTGTTCGCAAGGTTCTGGGATTGAATAAGCGTGATAAAATTCGCTATACAATCGAACCCGATGGTCGGGTAGTTATTTCGCGTGCGGACACAGCAGAAAACGATCCCGTGCTGGAGAAATTTTTGAATTTTCTGGCTAGAGATATCGAAAATAATCCCCAGCATTTACAAGCGATCGACTCCGATTTAGTCTTTCGTGTTAAGTCCTTGGTTGCAGATGTGGATTTTGACCTTGATGAACCACTTGATGACAGGGATGAATAGATTTGTCTATAAATTTATGTCTAATTTATGCCTAAGAATCAACCTTTAGTAATTAATGGATGGAGCATATTTGCCCATCCTTTATTTCTCGATCAGTTTGAGGAATTACAGAAACAGGTTGACAATTTACATCAAAAATATCCCCAAGAATATAAGAATAAAAATGCCACAAAGCGTCTAGCGGCTATAGTTAAATTAGCATTTGAAGTAATTCCTCAAGACCCGACAAGGGTTGAATATCGTCAAGGAGATACTCTTGGAGATGATTACAAACACTGGTTTAGAGCTAAATTCTTCCAGCAGTATAGATTATTTTTTCGATATCATATAGAGAGCAAAATAATTGTTTTTGCTTGGGTTAATGATGAAAAATCAAAACGAGCTTATGATAGTAAAACAGATGCTTATCGGGTATTTCGGGCAATGTTAGATAGCGGCAATCCTCCAGATATTGGCAGGATTTATTAGAAGCAGCAAAAGCAGAAATTGAACGTTTGGAGCAAACAAGTAATATAGAAATTTAAATAGTATTTTTGCTGGTTTGGTGAAAAAAAGTGCAATTAAAAAATATATTGGCAAAAGTTATAAAAAACAAATATATTGGTATATTATTGAAGCAACCCCTGTTGAGTATCGTACAAGATAAAAGCGATCGCAATACTAAGAAGATGGCGATCGCATTTTTTTAGAGAATATTTTATTGGTGCGATCGCCATCAAATACAAATTGTATTTAGAGATATCCTACATACAACAAACCCCTACCACCAGCACGGGCGATAAGGGTTAGAGAGCGATTGCTGTAAACGGTTACAACGCCAGTTAATATCTCGCTGAAAAAATTTGCTCTACAGTCAGATTTAAATCTGGAAATGTTGGCGACTCTATACGGTCGTCTCCTCTAAACTGTTTACCACGATATTCACCCTCATCACTTAAAGAGTAAATTGTGATTGTTGGCTGTTTGGGGTCGCCTATTAACTCTTTGCTACCCAAAGCTGCATAATCCACAATCCAATATTCTTGGATACCCATTTCTTCATAATCAGCAAACTTTTTATGATAATCATCTCTCCAGTTAGTACTGACCACTTCAATCACCAATGGAATTGAATCTGGTTTACTAAGGATTGATTGTTTTTCCCATAGTGGTTCATTACCCAAGTTAGAAAAATTCATTAATAAAACATCTGGATAGTACCCACACATTTTATTTTCTGGTTTCACTGTAGTGGTTTTAGGTATACCGTAATAAAGTTTAAGGCGAAGGCATTCATACCCTAAAATTATTGTTAAAAAAGCTACGATTTGCTCGTGTTTTCCAGATGGCGGTGGCATTTGAATAACATCTCCATCGTGTAATTCATAACGGATATTTTCTGATTGTGTTTCCAAAAACTCTAAAAATTCATCAAATGTAAATAGTTTTTGTAGAGATTGTGTCATGATTTTTACTTTTTTTTAGATTAAAGTTTATAGCTAAAACACGGTTAACATCACTGGTTAACTCCTGTACAGTAGCATTTGTTTCTCTTATTGCTTCCTGTGTTTGTCGTATCTTTTCATAGTCTTGATGCCTTCAATCATATTCCATCGACACCACGCTACTTTTACTAAAATTTAGGTGGGTTTATGTTATCATTATCGTTAATCAAAAGCTAGAATTTCAATTAATAGTAATTTTAGCTCAATCGTTGTATCTAGAATATTGCGATCGCCGTTAAGCTACTTGATTAACATATGCACTTGATTGCATAGAAATCATCACAAGCTGGGAAAGAAAAGCTACCCAAAAGATATTAGAAACAGTAGCACTTAATTCGCTACGTGAGGGTTTATCTGTGGAAACAGTAGCGCGAATTACAGGGTTAACAATAGAACGAGTGCAATAATTACAAGTCCAATTACAGGGTACAAATGAATAAGGAATCAATACTCCGTTGCAGATTAAATTCTAAAACACACCTAAGCTAGAAAGGAACAAAATCATACCCAGTAAAAGATTTGCTACTCGGTTGCACTTTCACTAAAATTGCTGTGCCATTGCGATCGCCTGATGGTAGAAATGTGATTTTACCTGTGGCACCAGAGACTGAAAAACTTGGACTATGCAACGCCTTTTGCAAATCATCGCGGTTTTTGCTTTGCTGCAAACCTTTAGCGATCGCCATAGTTGCATCATAAGCCGTAGCCGTTCGCCAATTAACAGTTCCACCCCAAAGTTTGACAGCATTCTGAGGAAAAGCATTACCTGGAATTGCATTAGGATGCCAAGTTACAGACAATACCATACCATTTACATCAGCTTTTCCTACCTGTAAAGTTTGAAATGTATAAAGTGTGGGACTGGCAAACAGTGTCAATTTTCCTTGATTTGCAGCTGCTAGTTCCAAGGCTTTGTTAATTCTATCTACGTGGGGTGCTAACACCAAACTATCCGCACCACTACTAATAAATTGAGAAATAATTGCATTGGGATTAAAGTCAGCAGCAAAAAGATCGCAATTTGTGAGATTTACTTTGCCACCTGCGGCTAATATGCCTTTAACAAGCTCATCTTTAAACGACTGATTATCAATCGCTTTGGAATCAGCACAAATGCCAATATTACTTTTGCGAGCAGTTTTGATGATGTGAGTAGAAAGACTCTCAGCAACAGAGTTAATACTGGGAATAGTGCGGAATATATAGCTGCCAATGCCAGAGAGATTTTGGGCGAAACTGGTGGGAGAAATCATAACTAAACCTCCCTGTTGATACACTGGGGCAGCGGCAATTGAAGCGTTACTAGCGTTATGTCCGACTACAGCCAGAATGGTGGGATCTTGAACAAATTGCGTCGCCAACTGTTGAGCTAAACTGGGATCGTTGTCATCGCTGGCGATCGCTACCTGCAAAAGCTTACCATTAATGCCCCCAGTGCGATTGAGCTGATCTTGAGCTTGAGCCACACCCCGCAAAATCTCTTTTGCGACATCTAGATTGCCACCAATCGGCACACTAACTGCGATTTTGAGATATTTACTATTGTTTCCTTGGGAGTTATTTAAATAAATTAACGTCTCTGGATCGTTGCGGTCTTTGAGCAGGGATGCTTTAAAATTATTGGCAGCACTGGTAAAGTCGCCCTTGGCAAAAGCTTGCACTCCTGCTTCTTTATCAGGATTAGTATTAGCAGTAACTAAAATTTTTTCACCTAAACTAATTCGCCCTGATGTTGAACCTGTAGTTCCTTGACTTTTATTATCTGGCGCTACAGAGATTATATTTTTTCCAAAGAATTGATTCCACAACCAAAAGCCCAAGCCCAGTAAAAAGGTGGTGGACAGCAAAGACAAAATTAGAAGCTTAGTTTCCTTCTGGGAATTCATAGGTTAGGTAAAAACAGGGAGTGGGGAGTGGGGAGTGGGGAGATGGGGAGATGAGGGAGCAGGGGAGGCAGGGGAGGCAGGGGAGGCAGGGGGAGAAATAATCAATGCTCCATACCCAATGCCCAATGCCCAATGCCCCATGCCTCTCTACCCCATGCCCCATGCCCAATGCCCGATACCCCTTGCCTTATTGTTACAGGTTCCAAATTCTTCTACACTGACTGGAATAGGTTTTAACTCTTAACGGCGGCTCCTCATGACGGTCAACGATTCTGAATACATCAGGCAAGCTGAAGCCACTCGTGTGCGTGTACTAAGCGAAGCACTACCTTATATTCAACAATTCGCCGGTCGCACTGTTGTTGTCAAATATGGTGGCGCAGCGATGAAAGACAGCGCACTCAAAGACAAAGTTATCCGCGACATTGTATTCTTATCCTGCGTGGGCTTGCGTCCAATTGTAGTACACGGTGGTGGCCCAGAAATTAACAGTTGGTTAGATAAGCTGGGCATAGAACCACAATTTAAGAATGGTCTGCGAGTCACTGATGCCCCCACAATGGATGTGGTAGAAATGGTTTTAGTTGGTCGAGTTAACAAAGAAATTGTGGCGTTAATTAACCAAGCTGGTGGATTGGCTGTAGGACTTTGCGGTAAAGACGGTAATCTATTTACAGCCCGTCCCCAAGGTCAAGAAGACATTGGTTTTGTGGGGGAAGTCAGCAATGTGAATATCAAGATTTTGGACACCCTGGCTAGCAATGGCTATATTCCGGTAGTGTCCAGCGTCGCCGCAGACGAAACAGGGCAAGCTTATAACATTAACGCCGATACTGTAGCTGGAGAAATCGCTGCTGCATTAGGAGCAGAAAAGTTAATTTTACTCACTGACACCAGTGGAATTTTAAAAGATTACAAAGACCAGTCAACTTTAATTCCTAAAGTAGATATTCGTGAGGCTCGTGAACTGATTGCTGGTGGTATAGTCAGCGGTGGAATGATTCCCAAAGTTAATTGTTGCGTGCGATCGCTTGCTCAAGGAGTACGTGCAGCACACATCATCGACGGCCGCATTCCCCACGCCCTACTACTAGAAATCTTTACCGACGTTGGGATTGGGACAATGATTCTCGGTTCGCAGTTTACATCTTAGGAGTGCTTTGCTTATGGGGCATGGGGAATGGGGCATGGGGCATGGGGCATGGGGCATTGATTATTTCTCCCCCTGCCTCCCCTGCTCCCTCATCCCCCTCATCTCCCCCATCTCCCCCATCTCCCCATTCCCCACTCCCCACTCTACCGAGGATAGGTAATAATAACCCGCGATCGCCCGCCGCTAAATGGTGTACGACGCCATGAGTTATTGATAATCACCGGATTAACTAGTGTTGAGTCCCGAATTGTGGGATTAATCAAAGTTGGATTAATCAAGGTGGAATTTCTCACGTTTTGCCTGATCCCAGGATAGGAATAATTGTAGTAATCGGTACGTCGTGGAATCAATCCCGTTGCTGGATCTACAGGCATGGGCGTGGGAATCGGACTACCGTAGATGAAGGAACCAACAGTAGGCGATTGCCTAAATCCAGAGCCACCATCAATTATAATTATTTGGGCGGATGCTGGGGCGATCGCAGCGCTCATTACTGCTAGAGATATACTTGCTCCTAGCCAATACAATTCTGAATGCTTGATTTTGGGCATATTTTGATACTTGTATTTGATACCAGACTTTTTCACCAGAAAATAGCCACAGCTACTTAGTTAAAATTTTAGAAGTTTATCTAGTGTCAGGTTGTCAGCTTCTAAAAAGATTTTAAAAAGATTGCTGGCATTGGCAAAATAAAAATAGTGGTAATTTGTGAGCAGAACGTGAGTGCAGAAAGTATAGAAATTGCTAAAACCCGCTACCAGACTGGAAAAGTTGCCTTTGAAAATGGGCAATACCGCCAAGCCGTAGAAAATTTAGAAAAGGCCAGCGCCCTGTTAGCTCGGAATTCTCGTCTTGGAGGTGAAGTAGAAATTTGTCTGGTGACTGCTTATGAAGCGGCTGGACGCAGCGATGATGCGATCGCTCTTTGCGAAAGACTCAAACGGCATCCCCATTTGGAAACTAGCAAACAAGCGCGGCGGATGCTTTACATCTTAAAAGCTCCAAAGCTCAAAAGACCCAGCGAGTGGATGACTCAAATCCCCGATTTGGGCGCACTACCCGATAACGAACTCAAAATTACTGTAGCTGCTAAGTCTCCTAAATCTTCTGTTCAGCAGAAGCCTAAACCGACTGAGCGAGAATTCGTTGACCTCAGTCAAGTCAATACCAAAGATAATCGCTTTATCTGGGTGGCGTTAATTGCAATTGGTTTAACTATTTTGTATTTGGTTTGGTTAAGTGTTTCAGGTTTAAATTAATTGAAATTTTGTTAATTTTTATCCAGAGGATTGAAACATAAATTAAAAAATATAATTATACCAATGGATGAAATATAAATTCAGCAAAGGTATTAGATTTGACTTTATTGGCTAATTTTTGAAAGTCTTATTTAATAGCCTAAAGGCTGTCAGTGCGTAATTGACTTGACTTTAGACTCTTAAAGTGTCACACTCTGATGATTTTTAAATGTTCGTAGGGCTTCTCTTTACAGTCTGCATACAATTAGGAAAGCTTTTGAGCAGATGATCTCACAGAGTTTATCTGCACTGGCTCGACTTTTGTCTCCGACACGCTGCGCGTAGCTTGCTTGTCCGTAGGAGTACGCAAAATCTAAAATTGCCACGGTCAAGATTGGTTAAAAAGTTTGACTTTTGGGGAGATTGATAGCTATGTATTCTTCAACTTTAGGACAAATTTTCTTGTGGTTAATCAGACCATTGAGGTTTGTATTCGCAAAGATGAGATTTGCTTCGCCACAAATTGGTCGAAATCGAACCAACCGGTTTTTTCCAATCCAAAATCCTATTTTGTGGCTTGTGTTGTTAACATCTCTGCTACTGTCTGGTTGTGTTAAGTATGATGTGGAAGTTAACTTTAATAACTCAAATAGTGGTGAATTAGTACAACATATTAAGTTAGGAGAGCAGCTAACGAGTTTTAGTGGCGATTATGTATATGAATGGTTAAATAGCATAGAGCGCCGTGCCCGGAAACTTGACGGTAAAGCCGAGCGAATTTCTCAAGAAGAAGTCATTGTGACAATTCCTTTTAGTAGTGGTAGGGAATTGCAAGAAAAGTTCAACGATTTTTTTAACTCGCGTGCTAATCAAGCTTCTGAATCTGTGGAAAGTGAATCTGGCTCAGAACTACCTAAAATTGAATCAAACGTAATTTTGGAGCAGAACAATTTTTTACTGTTAGTACAAAATCGCTTGATTTATGATTTGGATTTGCGATCGCTGTCTCTAATTTCCAACAAAGGAAACGTCCTAGCTAACGCTGGTTCAATTCTGGATTTGGAATTCGGCTTAAAGACTCCTTGGGGGGCTAAAAATATTGCCCAAACTGAAACTGCCATCGAGCCAGAAAAAAATGGCAATCAACTGTTGTGGAAACTCCAAACTGGTGAGCTAAATCATATAGAAGCTGTTTTCTGGCTTCCTAGTCCCCTTGGTATCGGTGGATTTTTAATTATCTTGTTTGTTTGGGGAGGATTGTATTTAAGATACAATTTTCTGCCAGATCCCAGGATTCAGTTTTCTGCCAAAGCACCAGCAATTCAAGGACAGTAGACTATTCATCTGTCCAATATTATCAGTTTAGCCGATGCATTTTCCATCGGCTTTTTTACTGTTAATAATTCTCTAGAAAAAGAATATACATTGTCCAGAACACAGATTTAATCTGATTTATGTAGGGAGTAGAGACCCGTTTAATCGCGTCTGAGTAGAGAATCAGCCTTTTCGAGTTGGCGATTTTTTTCACGCAATCAAATACGAGTCCGATAGTTACTTTTTGGAAACTACTTTACTTAAGTAAGTACTTACTTTTACTATCTGATGTAATGCTTGGAAATTTAGACTCAAAAGCAGTAAATTCCAGCTAACAAGGAGACATTTGGTGGCAAATATCTTACATATTGATTCCAGCCCCCGTGGTGAAAGATCGCATTCCAGAGAACTATCTAAGGAATTCATCAGTGCTTGGAAAGCAGCGCATCCTGAAGATGCGATCGCCTATCGAGATTTAGGGCGTCACCCGGTTCCTCACGTTGATGAAGCTTGGATTGCAGCTGCGTTTTCACCACCAGAAACTCACACTCCAGAATTAGCCCAAGCGATCCGGATTTCAGACGAGTTAATTGATGAACTTTTAGCTGCCGATCGCTACGTTTTTGGCGTACCAATGTATAACCTCAATGTACCTTCTACTTTTAAGGCTTACATCGACCAAATCGTTCGTGTTCACCGGACTTTTGCCATAGATGCTCAAGGCGGTTATAAAGGCTTAGTCGAGGGTAAAAAAGCAGTTATCATCACCGCTCGTGGCGGTGACTTTAGCGCCACATCCCCTTTCGCCGCCTATGACTTCCAAGAACCATACCTGCGGGCAATTTTCGGCATGATTGGGCTTACAGACATTGAATTTATTAACGTTAATAGCCTGAATGACGGCGATACCAGTCGTACCCAATCTTTAGCAGAAGCACAAGCAGCAATTCAAGATTTGATCGATCGCTGGTAAGAGGGACTGGGGATTAGGGAAGAAGGACTAGGAAATTTCCTAATACCCAGTCCCCAGTCCCCAGTCCCCAGTCCCCAGTCCCCAGTCCCCAGTCCCTTTTTATGGTGATAACCGCTGAATTTTCCAAATGCCATTATCTAAATGGCTATAGAGTAAGCGATCGTGCAGACGACTAGAGCGCCCTTGCCAAAATTCAATTTCTGTGGGGATCACTCGTAAGCCTCCCCAATGAGGTGGTCGGGGGATCTCTTGATTTTCATATTGGCTGTTAAACTCTTGCAAGCGTCGCTCAAGAACTTCTCGGCTTTCTATGACTTCGCTTTGATTAGATACCCACGCACCCAGGCGACTGTTGGCAGGGCGGCTGTGAAAATACTGGTTGGACTCAGTTTCGGAAACTTTCTCTACATAGCCACAAATCCGTACTTGACGTTCCAGTTCTGCCCACCAGAAAACTAAAGCCGCTTGGGGATTTTCTGCCAGTTCTTGTCCTTTGTGACTGTTATAGTTGGTGAAGAAGGTAAAGCCCCGTTCATCAAAATCTTTAAGCAGTACCATTCTAGCTGAGGGCTTACCATCTGGTGTAGCGGTAGCAATGGTCATGGCATTGGGTTCGGGAAGTTGGGCTGCTAGTGCCTGATCGAACCACTTTTTAAATTGAATAAAAGGATTGAGGTCAACTTCGAGTTCGCTTAAACCTTCTAAGGTGTAGTCTTTGCGGAGGTCAGCTATGGTTTTGTCCATTGTAATTTGCTTCCTAGCTATCAGATAGGACAATACATTTCTTTGTTAAAAATATCTACGATCGCCATCAGCGCCAACGCCAGTTTTACAATTTATCTCAACGAGTACTGAAAACAGATTGCATCAGATGCGCCGTTCTGCCTCCCTTAAACGCCTGTTAATCTATGGTCTGAGCGGCCCGCTGATCGCTCTCAATGTCTGGTTGCTATCCGTGCTTTTTCGTTATTTCCAGCATCCAATTAGCATTTTGAGCATTGCAGCAATTCTGGCTTTTTTACTCAATTACCCGGTTAAGTTCTTTGAACGCGCTCGGATTACTCGCACTCAGGCGGTGAGCGTTGTTTTGCTTGCCACTTTAACTATTTTGGTAATCCTGGGCGTGACGCTAGTACCAATGGTGATTGACCAAACAATCCAATTATTAAATAAGATTCCTGATTGGTTAACTGCCAGTCAAGCAAACCTAGAGCAGTTTGAGGCCATCGCCAAGCAACGACGTTTGCCAATTGATTTGAGGGTTGTGAGTAGTCAAATCAATGCCAACATTCAGAATCTAGTACAACAGCTAGCTTCTGGTGCAGTCGGATTTGCGGGAACGCTATTGTCAGGATTATTTGACGTAGTGTTAATAGTGGTGCTGGCTTTTTATATGCTTTTGTATGGCGATCGCGTCTGGTATGGTCTGGTGCATCTTTTGCCCTCTGATATCGGAGATCCCCTTACCGCATCCTTGCGGCTAAATTTCCAAAACTTCTTTCTGAGCCAGTTGTTATTGGGACTATTCATGGTAATAACCCTGACACCAATTTTCTTAATTATGAAGGTGCCTTTTGCTCTGTTATTTGCCATATTAATCGGGATCTCAGAACTTATTCCCTTTATTGGAGCATCTCTCGGCATCGGTCTAGTGACACTTTTGGTATTGTTGCAAAATTGGTGGTTAGCAGTTCAAGTTGCGCTGGTAGCAATTATTATGCAGCAGGTTAAAGATAATCTATTAGCTCCTAGATTACTTGGCAACTTTATCGGACTGAATCCCATCTGGATTTTTGTTGCTATTTTGATGGGGTATGAGATTGCTGGATTGTTAGGGACACTTGTTGCTGTTCCCATTGCTGGTACTATTAAAGGCACTTTTGATGCTATAAAAAGCGGCAACCCTGGTGAATTTGTATCAAGAGTTACTATTCATCATGAGCCGCCTCTTGATTAAATCAGATGAAATTAGACGACAATAGACCTAACTTGAAAAAGGGAGTAGGGAGTGGGGAATTGGGAGTAGGGGAAAAACCTTTTTGATGTTTGGTTGTGAGATTTTCCCGTGATTGACTGCCTTGAAAATAGGGAATATGTAGAGATGCGATTAATCGCATCTCTCCAGGGTGGAGAATAGGGAAAATAAATTTTCATAGTTTACCACCAAGGGCTGTTTAAGAATTGTGGCGTGCCTATTGTAACTTTCTCCCTAAGGTATTTAATACTGAAGCAATGCCAATAATTTACTAGGGGAATGAAAAATGCAAAAGTATATATGTACTGTTTGTGGTTATATCTACGATCCAGAAGAAGGTGATGAAGACGGCGGTATAGCAGCAGGAACAGCCTTTGAAAGCATTCCAGAGGATTGGGTGTGTCCGACTTGCGGTGCGGCAAAAGCAGACTTTGAACCTTATAAAAATACTCGTTGAAAACCCTTCGCCTTCTCCCAAGGGGAGACGCTGCGCGAACAGGTAAGGGATGAAAACGGTTAAAGGCGTTTACGCCTCAGTAACGCTTTCTATTTCTTGATGTATTTATGTCTTTTGTATTAACATAAAGACGTGGTTAATTGGTCGATGCCATGATTGTTTACGAGTTCAAAGTCAAGGGCAAAGAAAAGCAATATCGCGCTATTGATGAGGCAATACGTACTAGCCAATTCATCCAAAACAAGTGTTTACGCTACTGGATGGATAACAAGAATATGGGTAGATACGACCTCAATAAATATTGTGCTGTAGTAGCTAGTGAATTTCCTTTTGCTGATGAACTCAACTCAATGGCGAGACAATCTGCTGCTGAACGTTCTTGGTCTGCAATAGCTCGGTTTTACGACAACTGTAAGAAGAAGGTTAAAGGTAAGAAAGGTTTTCCTAAGTTCAAGAAAAATTGTCGTTCAGTTGAATATAAATCAACTGGATGGAAGCTTTCACTCCTCAGGAAGGCTATCACTTTCTCAGATAAAAAAGGTATTGGAACCCTAAAACTAAAGGGGACTTATGACCTTAACTACTTTTGCCTGAAGCAAATTAAACGTGTCCGTCTACTACGTCGTGCTGATGGGTATTATGCTCAATTTGCGATTGATGTTGATGTCAAGGTTGAGACTCATCCTACCTTACAAGTAGTTGGTATTGACTTGGGACTGAAATATTTCATTGCCGACAATAAAGGCAATATAGAACCATCACCCCAGTTTTACCGCAAATCAGAAAAGCATCTTATACGAGCTAATCGCAAAAAGTCTAAGAAGTTTAGTGCGGTTAAGAAGAAAGCTCGCGCAAGGCAATCTAACAATTACCACAAAGCTAGAAATCGATATGCCCGTAAGCATTTAAGAGTAAGTAGGCAACGGAAAGAGTATTGCAAGAGATTAGCATACTCCGTCATCCAATCTAACGATTTGGTAGCCTATGAAGATTTAAATGTTCAAGGGCTTGTTAGGAATCGACATCTAGCTAAATCCATTAGTGATGCTGGTTGGTACACTTTTCGCAGTTGGTTGGAATATTTCGGTCACAAATATAGGAAGGTGACTGTTGCAGTTCCTCCTCACAATACAAGCCAAAATTGTTCTAACTGTGGACAGAACGTGAAAAAGTCTTTGTCTACTAGGACTCATGTTTGCCCTCATTGCGGATATACCGAAGATAGAGATATCAACGCAGCAATCAATATTTTGAGATTAGGACTCAGTACGGTAGGGCATACCGGAACTTACGCTGGGGGAGATTTGCCCTCTTGGGCGGTTGGGGCAACCCTGCCCTCTTACGGTGAGTCATTGAACCTAGAATCCCCGTCTCTTTAGAGCGGGGAGTGTCAAGAAGGGTGAAGATAACAGTTAGTCTAGAAAGTAGATACCCGAAAAGAGATATTTTTGAAATTGCTATCGTTACAAATTGTAGTTATTGGGGGTGGGGCAGCGGGGTTTTTTGGCGCGATCGCTTGTGCTAAAGTCAACCCTGATGCCCAAGTTACTTTAATCGAAGCTAGTCGCCAACCCCTAGCGAAAGTGTTAATTTCTGGTGGTGGACGCTGTAACGTCACTCACGCTTGCTTCGATCCTGGGGAATTAGTGCAGAATTACCCTAGAGGCGCAAAAGCCTTGCGGGGTGCTTTTACTCGATTTCAAGCTCAAGATACAGTAGCTTGGTTTGCTGCTCACGGAGTTCATTTAAAAACTGAAGCTGATGGTCGGATGTTCCCTGTTACCAACACTTCAGAAACCATTGTAGAGTGTTTGATTAAAGCAGCGGCGACATCTGGGGTCAAACTTCGCATCGGTACGCCTGTAAGTTCAGTGAAAAGGACTTCCAAAGACCAGGGGTTTGATATCCTGTTGAAGTCGGGAGAGACAATAAAATGCGATCGCCTACTTCTTGCTACCGGCAGTGGCTTGATAGGTTATAAAATTGCTAGGGAGTTAGGACATAAAATCGAATCACCTGTTCCCTCTTTATTTACCTTTAACATTCTCGATCAAAACCTGAGGGAGTTGGCTGGAGTTAGTGTTAACTCTGTACAATTGCGATTATCTGTAGGCGGAAAATCCCCATTACAACAAACTGGGCCATTACTGATTACTCATTGGGGTTTGAGTGGCCCTGCGGTTTTAAAGCTTTCTGCTTGGGGTGCAAGAGTTCTGCACGAAAGCCGCTATCAAGCCACATTATTAATTAATTGGCTGCCTGATTTCCAACCAGAACAAGTACGACAACAAATTTTAGCAGTCAAGAATCAATGGGGAAAGAAAGCGATCGCATTACATCGTGGTGTTGACCTACCCCATCGTCTCTGGCAATATATCATTGCCCGTGCAGATATTACCACAGAAGACCGTTGGGCAGAAATATCTAACAAAACGTTAAATCTGTTGGTGCAAGAACTCACTCAGGGGGAATATCTAATCAGTGGCAAAGGAGTTTTTAAAGAAGAATTTGTGACTTGCGGCGGAGTTAATCTCAAAGAAGTTAACTTCAAAACAATGGAAAGTAAGTTAGTTCCAGGTCTTTACTTTGCTGGAGAAATTTTAGATATTGATGGTGTGACTGGCGGTTTTAACTTCCAAAGTGCTTGGACAACTGCGTATTTAGCTGGTAACGCGATGGGAACTAATACAGCAGAATTCAGAAGTCAAACAGCCTTTAGTCATAGCTTTGAAAGTTAAAATCTGTACCAATACTGCATAGGTTTTGGAATTTCTTGGTTGAGGCAAGCTGTTCAATAGCCGGGGGAGAAATGGAGGCTGGCGTTGAGTTTTGCCTCCCCTGCTTCCCCTGCCTCCCCTGCTTATCCGAGCAGTATTGGGATGGGATCTGTACTTCACCAAGTTGAAATCCCTACCCCTAAATAACATAGGGGTAAAGCGCATTGCTAAACCCCTACTCTCTACTACCTATTTTTAAGTCAGATGTTCATACCAACAATCACACAACGAGGGCATGAAAATATTTCTTTCCCAGTCACCAGTCCCCAGTCACTATTTTCAAGCTGGGTATCGCCACGATGAACAGATGCTGGCTAAATATCAAATCTGAAGGCAAAATTGCTCTTAATTCTTATCTAAAACGAGAATTTTGTTTACGACGTTGCTTGTGCCTAGCAATTGCTTTACGCTTCTCTTTTTCTATCGGCGTCTCGAAGTGACGTTTTTTTCTCATATCTTGGAAAATTCCTGCTTTAGAAACTTCCCGCTTAAATCTCCGCAGGGCTGATTCAATACCTTCATTCTCCCCTAAAACTACTTGTGTCATTCTCATTCCTCCTAAAATATGGATGAATAATTCAAAACTAGATACAAAATAAAATATTCCAGCAGTTCGAGCCTTTGGCTTTATCTGCTGGAGACTCTAGATGTGAAATTTTTAGGAATCGATTTAGTAGTTCCTGTTACGCCGGGCATTACCGCCACCCCAGCTACCACGAGGTGAATTGCTTCTTTCCTCACGGGGTTTGGCTTTGTTTACTCTCAAATCACGTCCCATCCATTCAGCGCCATCTAGTGCATCAATCGCAGCTTGTTCTTCTGCATCTGTTTGCATCTCCACAAAAGCGAACCCACGCGGCTTACCTGTTTCTCTATCTGTAGGTAATTGAACACGGGCTACTGTTCCATATTCTGCAAAAGCCCGCCTGAGGTCGTCTTCCGTAACCTGATACGACAGGTTACCAACGTAAATTGACATAAGAATCTCCGAATTTAGGGAGTGTAGAGAGTTAAATTCGGAGAGACGCTTTTTAGAAATCAAAAGGAGTTACTCAACCGAATATAATCCTTATATGCATAAGTGTAACACAGCCTTTGAATATGGACTCACGCTGAATTTTATTTCCAAATAAAAAATTCAGGGCAGGCTTGCAACCCTTACAACTACACTTTTTTGTTGCTTTTACTATGACAATTTCAATTGAAAAAGCAAATCGGTATCAACTAGCGATCGCTCAGATAAGTTACTGTTTTGGAAATTCAGATATTTACTAAGCGTTAACGATTTCTATTCTGCTAGTGGCTTTAACTATACCATAAATGACTATCTTGAAAGCGAATCTGAAAATATTTATTTCCAAATGCCCCAAGTAGTTTTAGCTATCCGTGAACTGAGCTAAAATCCTTTCTGCTTCCTTACACAGTACCTCGTGATATTCACCGTTACTAGCCAGCAAACCTCCCCACTGATTGATATCACCAGTGTTGTATTCCAAGGGTGTGCCATCGAAGTGAGTAAACTGACCACCAGCTTCTGTTAAAATCAGTTCTGGGGCTGCGATATCCCAGTCTTTGGGAGCAGATTTGCCAGAAAGAGAAATGTAAATCTGCGCTTGTTGTTCCACAATGGTGGCGATTTTACACCCAACACTGCCAACAGCTTTTTGATTTTGACAGGGTAAGTTTTGAAGTAAATAATCTAACTGCGGGTTACGGTGAGAACGACTCACGACTAAGGTTAAATCCTCAACTCGTTTTCCTGACGACACTTGTATGGGAACAGATCCATGACGGGTTTCTACAAAAGTGCCTCCGCCTTTTGTAGCATAATATAATTTTTGCGCTTCTGGGACTGCCACCACTGCTAACACTGGGCGTGTTTCTTTGACTAAAGCAATGTGAATGGCATATTCTCCAGTTTTTTCGATAAAGTCCCGCGTGCCATCCAAAGGATCAATAATCCACACCCAAGGAGTGGAGGGTTGTGGAGACTTATTTATAAATTGATAGGTTTCTTCGCTGATGTAAATAAAATCTTCATTACCCAAACTCGCTTGTAGCTTTTCTAGAATATATTGACTGACAGCTACATCGGCAACGGTAACAGGCTCATTTTGTTTATATTCTACTGCTAAATTAGGATCTTTAGCGGTGCCGTGATAATACGATCGCAGTATATCAGCTGCTTCCCAACCTATCTGACGAGCGATCACTAAAATTTCTTGTAAGTCTTTCATTAATTTAGCCCGATCTAACTTCAAAATATATAACCTGAGTAGGGGTACACAGTTGCGCGTTCCTACTTTAAATCCATCCAGCGCCGGGTACCAAAAAATTTACAGGAATCAGCAGCGATATTTGCTGCTAATGCTAGTGCATCGGTAAAACTTTCTCTTAAAATGTAATGACAGAAGCCACCGTGAAAAATATCTCCAGCTCCTAAGGTATCAACTGCTTGAATCTGGGGCACATCTACAATACCAGTTTTAGTGCAACTCAAGTATTCAATTGCTCTTTCTCCGTGGGTAATGGCGATATGAGGAATATCAAATTTGCTCAGATAAGCAAAAACTTCTTCTGGAGTCTGACAGTTGGGAGGATAAAAATTAGCCGAACAGATGGCGTAATCTACAAATGGTAGAATTTGCTCAAATCCAGATTTCCAGCTACCACCATCAATGACTACTGGGATATTTTGGGCTTTCGCCGTTTGGGCTATGGAATAACCAACCGCCATCTGATGTCCGTCAATTAGTACGATGGCAACATTTTCTAAAATATTGGCTGGGATAGATGCGCTGCTAGCTTGAGTTTTTACAGCATTGATGGAAACCACAGCTCGTTGCCCTGTGGCTTGGGTGACAATAATTGAAGAGACGGGTGGTACTAAATCAGTGGTAGGCTCAAGATCGGCGATCGCCACTTGATAATTTGCCAAATCACCTCGAATTAATTGCGTCATCGGGTGAGAACCCACCACACCCAGGACTGTAGCCTGATTACCTAAATAGCTAAAAGTCACAGCCGCGTTTGTAGCTGGGCCACCAGCTGCCACACTATAGTCAATAGCAACAATCTTTTGATTATTTTGAGGGGGAGAGTCAGCGAGGTAAATCAAATCTAAGGTTACTAAACCTACAAATAACCCACGATCCGATTTTGGATTTTGGATTTTGGATTTTAGATTAGGCATTTGTCAGTTTTTATTGATGCTTTTATAGGTGGATAAATTATTATTAGTTTTAATTTCTAAATCGGCTAATTTGAAATTTGGAATTTTGGTTTTAAAATTGATATGACTTACGCAAAAGCTCTCTTAAACTCCTCTTCCTCTGTGTTCTCTGTGTCCTCTGCGGTTTGATTTTCCGTTATCTGTGCTTAACTCCTGATTGAATGAAAAATCTAAAATCTAAAATCTAAAATCCAAAATCTCGCTCATGCAGACCGATCCTAAACCAAGAACACTTTACGTCGTCGGCACACCAATTGGCAACTTAGAAGATATGACCTTTCGGGCGGTGCGAATTTTACAAACTGTAGATATTATTGCTGCGGAAGACACGCGCCACACAGGGAAATTGCTACAGCATTTTGAAGTTAAAACACCCCAAATAAGTTACCATGAACATAATCGTACCAGTCGAATTCCAGAGTTATTAGAATATTTGACGAATGATAAAGCGATCGCTCTCGTCAGTGATGCTGGAATGCCGGGAATTTCCGATCCTGGATATGAATTGGTAAAAGCTTGTATTGAAGCGGGTATTTCAGTAGTTCCTATTCCTGGTGCAAGTGCAGCAATTACGGCTTTGAGTGCAGCCGGACTACCAACGGATCGGTTTGTGTTTGAAGGGTTTCTGCCAGCGAAAACTCAACAGCGACGAGAACATTTAGAATCTCTGCAAACAGAATCTCGCACATTAATTTTCTACGAATCGCCGCACCGTTTGCAAGATACTTTACAAGACTTAGCAGAAGTTTGGGGAAGCGATCGCCAAATTGTACTAGGACGCGAGTTAACTAAATTGTATGAGGAATTTTGGCGGGGAACGATTGCCGAAGCGATCGCCCACTACAGCCAACGAGAACCCCAAGGTGAATATACCCTAGTTCTTGCGGGAATTCCAGCGAGTCAGCCTCAATTAACAGAAGAGGAATTAAAATCCGAGTTGAAACAATTAATCAGTCAAGGAATATCGCGATCGCAAGCTAGTCGTCAACTAGCAAAAGTTACTTCTCTTCCCCGTCGCCAACTCTATCAACTAGCTCTTTCTTTAGTTCTAGATTCTGATTCTAATATTTAAACGTATAAGAATGGTAATATTATGTACGCAAAATAGTACCATTATCAATAAAGCATTCACGCTTTAATTGCCAGATTGTAAATGGAAAACTTAGTTCGTTTTTCCTTTTGGAAGCAAATTCTTCTTGCTCTCCTGTTTTATGTTGTTTGCAGTAGTATAGGTATCTTCCTTTCTGTGGACGGAATTGCAAAATTAGCAGTACAAGAGGGAAAAGAGTTTCAGTATTGGGATGCGATTCATTATGTCAATTTGGGCTTCAATCCTAGTTGTCAAGCCTTCTACCCACTCTGGTCTCAAATAAATCGTTTATTCGCCCCAGAGAATCCCGTCATTGGGCTTCGATATGCTTTTATTTTGTGTAACATTCTCTTTGTTTTGTCACTACCTATCGTCTTATACGTCTTACGAAAAGTCATTAAATCAGAAAGTCTAAGCTTTATTACTCTTATACTTTATGTTGTTAATCCCAATTCTATTTTCCATAGTATTGGCTACACTGAGAGTCTATTCTCTCTCTGGGCAATCATTAGTGTAGTAGCTCTTTTATTTTCAACTTCCGTGTTTTGGAATTGCATCTTAGCAGTGTCTGTGATTTTGATGTCTGTATCTCGACCGAGTTTAGTGCAACTTTTCTTTGCTTCATTTAGTGCAATATTTTGCGTATATTTAGGAAGTCATTTAAAATCTGAAAGCGATTCCAAAACTAGGGAATGGAAAAAATATACTATCCCCACTGGATTAATTGCTATATGCGCGATCGTGGGTTATTCAATCTACGGCATCTATTGTTTATTATCAACAGGCAACTTTTTGACTCCCTTTAAAGCTCAAGTGGAGTGGGGAAGAACTCTTCAGTTACGACCGTTATTTCTGCTCTTTCCTAGATCCCTGTTAAACGATTTACACGGTTTGTACTTTCCATTTATTCTATTTTTCCTGGTCGTTGTCCTCATTTATTTTCATGCCAAACGCAAGAAAATTTCGCTGTATGTGCCCAAACATCCTCTACTCTGGATAACTCTTTTTTATCCTCCCATAGCAATTTTGATTTATTCTATTCGTTCTTGGCTGTTAGCCAAAGCTGGTAAGCTTACTCCTCAATCTGTAACTCCAACCATTGTCCAACTACAAACGAATTATGTGTTCTTTTTTTGCTTATTCATTTGTATAGCTAATGCAGCAATTGGATTTTTAGCAGCTTCGGGTTATCTCTATAGCCTTGCACGATTTGTATTTGCAACACCCTTCTTTTTTATTGCTTTTGGTATGGTGACAGACAATCTTAATAGTCCAAAAACACGAGAATTTCTTTATGGTTGTATCCTAGTTTCTGCCTTAGGACTAATCGAACAATGGTATCGTTGGGGCAACAACCGTTGGGTAGGATAACTGCAATAAAAGGTATTTTTAGCGAGTAATCACGAGTTAAATAATGTAGCTATATGCAAAAGAATATCATAAAAAGTCAGGATAAAAATTCGTCTATACTGTTCTTATTAATCTTAGCCGTAGCTCTAAGAATTTATAATATTAATTCGCCAATTATCGGTATTCATTCATGGCGTCAGTCAGATACCGCAGCAATAGCGAGAAATTTTTATGAGAATGGTTTTAACTTATTTTATCCTCAAATTGATTGGGGAGGTAATTTACCCGGTTATTGCGAAACAGAGTTTCCAATTTATTCATTCATTGTTGCTCTGATTTACAGGATTTTTGGAGTTGCAGAGTTTTGGGGAAGATTCTTCTCAATTATTTGTTTTTTAGTAGCTCTCTACTTCCTTTATCAGTTTATTATCAAAATTTTAGATAAAAAAGTTGCCTCTTGGTCTTGTTTATTTTTTGTAATTTTACCTTTGAATATTTATTATAGTAGAACTTTTCAACCAGAGTCGATGCTGTTGATGTGTTCAGTTATTGGCATCTACTATTTCACTAATTGGCTTGACTCAGAAAAATGGCAAGATTTAATTTTATCAGGTAGCTTTGTAGCCTTAGCTTGTCTCATCAAAGTTTTACCAATAATATATTTAGGAATACCACTTTTTTACTTAGCATGGACTAAATACGGTATCAGAGTTTTTTCTCAAATATCTCTGTGGATTTATAGCATATTGATACTAATACCTGTAGCTATTTGGTATTACCATGCTCATCAACTATTTTTAGAGTATGGTAATACTTTTGGTTTTTGGTCAGGTTCAACAAATAGGTATAACTATAATATTGTACTCACCTTAAATTTTTGGACAGAAATATTCTTCAGAACTGCTGTTAGACATTTTGCTATTTTTGGCTTTCCTATATTTTTATTAGGATTATTCATTCCTAGAAGAACTAGACGAGAATATGTATTAGATGTTTGGTTAATTTCAGTAGTATTAACTTGGATTTTAGTACCTATTACCAGTTTAGTTCATGAATATTATCAACTCCAATTTATGCTTCCAGGAGTGGTATTCATGGGTAAAGCTTGTAGTCAATACTTAGAGAAAGCTGCTGATCAAGTTAATTATAAAAAAGCTATAGTAGTCTGCCTATGTTTAACTGTAGCTGCTGGCTCTGTCATTTATACTATTGATTATATGTTCAAAGAAAGAATAGAAAAATCGGCTGTTTTTCAACTAGCACAGCAAGTGAAACAAAATACTGAACCAGATTCACTCATAATTGCTACTACTGCCAGTGATCCAACATTACTTTATCTATCACATCGAAAAGGATGGCTAATCAACCACAACGATGTCAGTGAAGAATATATTTTATCTAGAGCCAAATTAGGAGCTAAATATCTGGTAGGAAGTTTTAATTTTGTGGAAAGCTATA
Organism: Desmonostoc muscorum LEGE 12446; assembly: GCF_015207005.2. Classification (GTDB taxonomy): domain Bacteria; phylum Cyanobacteriota; class Cyanobacteriia; order Cyanobacteriales; family Nostocaceae; genus Nostoc; species Nostoc muscorum. The sequence continues at coordinate 3,684,521 of NZ_JADEXS020000001.1, read as the reverse complement.
ATTTATTTGTGGATGATAGCCAAAAGCAAAAAGTTCAGAATTTTCTTGATAAATATCCAAATATTCTCAAAAATGGTATGAACTTTATTACTAAATTACCCTGAGTTCAAGAGTTGGAAAAAGGTAATACGATAAGATTTACAAATAAACGGTGAAACACCACACCAAATTTTAAATTTAGTCGTCTAAATCAATAGGGTTCAGTTAAAGATCATTGATCTTTGAAGACGCGATTTATAGCGTCTCTAAATGAGGGTTTTGTTGCTCATTCTGAACTGTATTATCATCTAATATCATGTCCGGATAATTAGTTATGATTCCCAAAGTCATTGCACCCCACCCCCCTCCCCGCTTGCGGGGAGGGGAGACAAAGCGCAGCTTTAGCGGGGTGGGGTTCTTGGGTTTTAATAAGTAATTAAGCGGACATGGGGTTGAGCCGAGATATGTGTAATTTTAAGCAAGATGGTCTGGAAACTCCTACTATATATAGGTTTCAGCAATTTTCAAGTAAAATTGACACAAGGGTATAAATCTTGGGTATCTATCGCTACAAAAACCAGAGTATCTATTAACTTTATTTACAGGTTTTACAACTTAGACAATAAACATCTTTTACCGTGAATTGTCTGAAACTCTTACAGGGTAAAAGTTGTATTCATTTCAAGCACACAGTATTTATTATTCTCTTTGGTAGACGAAAAGCAATTATTGACCTTCACACTGCAAGTATGCGCGGCTCAAATCAGGCAGAACTATTAAAAACGCTAAAAGCCATATTCAACAAGCTTTTCCAGACCATCTTGCTCAAAATTACACATATCTCGGCTCAATACCGACATGATATAACTTTGGGCAACCAGATGTATACAACCAGTGACGGATCTAAATCCCTCATTGATTGCATTCTGAATTCTGACTTCTGTTTTAATTTTTTGGAGACTGTGCTTTAATTAAACAATTTCTCAATTTTTCGGCTACCACCTGTACGTCGGGTTCCCGGAGTAGAGAAACGTGAGAACCGGGAACTAAATGGATATCTAATCCTCCAGCAACTACCTCACCCCAACCAAATTGAGCATCGTATTGTGTGCCTATAGCTTCGCCTCGGTTCTTGTCTTGAGTCCGCAAGAGGACAGCTCGACCAGGGTAAACTGGGTAAGTATATTGACTAATAGCTTGAGTATTAATGTCTATACTTTTTAAATGCTTGTCAGTTTCAGGTAAATCAAGTACGGCTTCCAAGTAACGCTTATATGTATTTTGGAGACGAGATTTATTCCAATAGCTCCATTTCAGAACCTTTTGCCAAAGGTAACCAATTCCTTGTCGAAGGATATTATTTAAATGCAAGAAAATTCTTTTGAGAAATGGCGATCGCCGACTATAACCAGGACGACAACTATCAAGGATAATTAGAATACCAATTTCCTCACCTTGTTCGTGGAGTTGTCGAGCCATTTCAAAAGCAACTCCACCCCCAAAAGAATAACCTCCGAGAAAATAAGGTCCATGAGGTTGAAGGGTCTTAATTTCTTGAATGTAGTGCGCCGCCATATCTTCAACGCAGGTATGGAAAGGATATTTTCCATCAAGTCCCCTTGGTTGTAGTCCGTAAAATGGTTGTTCTGAGCCCAGATGTTGTGCCAATTCACGGAAACACAAGACTTCTCCACCTAGTCCGTGAATACAGAAGAAAGGTGGCTTGGAACCATTAGGTTGAATTTCTACTAGGGATGACCAAGTAGCTTTTGATTTGTGTTTTAGTGAAGCCTTGTTTGTTGCTAAATCTTCCTCTTGGCAGATGATTTTGGCTAAAGCCTCTATACTACTTGACTGGAAGAGAGTGGCAAGGGGCAGATTTTTATTAAATGTCTTCTCAATTTGCCAAAATAATTTTACTGCCAGTAACGAGTGTCCTCCTAATTCAAAGAAGTTATCTTGAACGCCAATGGGCTGCACGCCTAAAAGTTGTTCCCAAATCTCTGTTAACTGGCGTTCCACTTGATTGCGGGGAGCAACAAAAGTCCCTTCTGGCTCTTGTCTTGATAGGTCAGGTGCAGGTAGGGCGCGGCGGTCTACCTTGCCGTTGGCAGTTAGGGGCATGGTTTCCAGCAAGACGAAAGCTGAAGGTAGCATGTACTGTGGTAGCTTCGTCGAGAGGAAGCGACGGATTTCACTAACTGTAGTTACTGAGTCGTGATTTGGGATAATGTAAGCTACTAAACGTTGATCCCCAGGAACATCTTCACGAGCAATTACTACAGTCTGGAGTATGTCTGGGTGTTGGGCTAACACCGTTTCAATTTCCCCTGGCTCAATGCGTATGCCACGGATTTTGACTTGATGATCTCGGCGACCGAGAATTTCCAGAGAACCATCTGGACGATAGCAACCGCGATCGCCAGTATAATAAAGCCAATCTTGTTCGTCATTCCCAAAGGGATTTTTGACAAACCGAGAACGGTTTTCTTGCTGGGCATTGATATAGCCCAAGCTCCGGAATGGAGTACGGATGACAATTTCGCCTGGTTCCCCAATGCCGCATGGTTGATGATTTGGTGTGAAAACCAGTGCTTGGGTTTCGGGTAATGGCATTCCTACTGGCTGTACCCCTGGTCTACATTCAACGGGTACTGGGTAATAACATTTAGCCAAAGTTGTCTCTGTCGGCCCATAGAGATTGATAATTTCCCCTGATTCTGGGAAAGCATCCCGCCACCGAAGTACAAGTGTTTCCTTGAGAGGTTCTCCAGCAAAAAATAACCAGCGTAATTTACCTAGAGTAACTTCTGACGGCACATTCGCTAACCAAGATTGTGCCAAGGAAGGAACTGTGTGCAACACAGAAATTTGCTCATCTTCCAAGTAACGCAAAATTTTAGTCGGCTCTAAGTTATCGCCTTCCTCTGGCAAACACAGGGTTGCACCACTAGTCAAAGGTAAGAAAATATCTCTGAGGACGACATCAAACGAAAGACCCGTCAATTGGGCAGTCCGGTCTTGTTGACCAATTTTAAATGTCTGCCGCTGCCAATTGAGAAAATGCGCCATTCCTTTATGACAACCCAGCACCCCTTTAGGCACACCAGTGGTGCCGGAAGTAAAGAAAATATAAGCTGCATCGTTACCAGTGATTTGGGGCCAGTTTATCGCTTGAGTAGTGCCTTGGGGTAAATTTATAATTTCTCCGGTATCTGGGTTTACACAGATAATAATTAAACATTCAGCTATGCCCCTATCTTTTTGGGTCTGACTATCTATATATAATATGTATTTAGCTTTAGCTTCTCGTAGCATGAGATCGTGGCGATCGCTAGGCAGTTTCGGATCGAGTGTCAATAGCACACCGCCGCTCAAAAGTACACCCACCATACTTGCAATCAGTCCAAAGCTGCGCGTCCCAAATACCGCTACCACATCTCCTTGCTGGACTCCCTGAGATAATAAAACCTCAGCTAAGCCTTGAGCTATTTTGCCCAATTCCCCATAATTCCAAGTGCGAGTTCCTTGACGAACTGCTGCATGTTCTGGGGCGGAGTTTACCCAAGAGGTAAACATTGTTGTTACCAATTCGTACTCTGGTTCTGGCAACACCGCCCTTGGTTCTGGCAGCAAAAATCGGGCTTGTGGTGTGACAAGAGAATACAAACTAATCTGGTTTTCTGGAGCAGCAACAATTTGATTCAATAAATGATGGAATTGATGCAGCATTTCCATCATCCGCTCTGAAGTAAACAAATCGGTATTGTAGACTAAATCAAGCTTGATTCCTTGGTTTTGCTCTGTAACATACAAAGTTAAGTCAAACTTGGAACCCGTTTCGAGCATCGAGATTGGTTCTACAGCCACCCCAGGTATTTCCAGTTGGATATCCCTCAAGTTGAGCATATTAAACCACACTTGAAATAGTGGGTTACGGCTGGTATCTCGTTCTGGTTGCAGTTCTTCTACCAGTTTCTCGAAGGGCATATCTTGATGGGCATAAGCACCTAATGCCATCTGGCGGACTCGACTCAGCACTGAACGAAAACTGGGGTTGCCGGAAAAATCAGTCCGTAAAACCACAGTGTTAATGAAAAATCCAATCAACCCTTCAATTTCAGAACGGTTACGTCCAGCAATGGGAGAACCAATGAGAATATCTTCTTGCCCAGTGTAGCGGTGCAGTATTGTTCCAAAGGCCGCCAGCAAGGTCATAAATAAGGTGACACCTTCCTGACGCGAGAGTTCTGTGAGTGATGCACTCAAGCTTTGGGGTAGCATTAAAGATTGAGCCGCCCCTTGGTAAGTTTGGACTGGTGGCCGTGGTCGGTCGGTGGGCAATTCCAGTACAGTATTAGCACCTGCTAACTGAGTTTTCCAGTAGTTTATTTGGCTGGAGAGGACTTCACCTGACAGCCATTGATGCTGCCAAACAGCAAAATCGGCATATTGAATGGGTAATTTTGTTAAGGGAGAAGGCTTCCCATTTAAAAAAGCTTCATAAACGGCTGCTAACTGCTGCCAGAGAATACCCATTGACCAACCATCTGAGGCGATGTGGTGCATGACCAACAGGAGTATCTGCTCATGTTCGTCTATTTGCAGCAAGCTAGCCCGCAGCATTAAGTCAGATTCTAGGTTGAAGGGGGGTTGCGCTTCTTGAGTGAGGAGCAATTCTGCTTGCTCCTGTGTAACTTTAATTACCTTGAGTTTGACCGACCGGGACGGACTAATTACTTGTATGGGGCTACCATCGGGTGATTTAATAAAGTTTGTTCGCAGTGCTTCGTGATGAACAACGATCGCATCTAGTGCTTGTTGCAATACACCCAGATTTAATTCCCCAGTTAACCGTTGTGCATCGGAGATGATATATGCCCGACTATTGGGTTCCAACTGTTCCAAAAACCAGACTCGCTGTTGGGCAAAAGATAAGGGGACTGATTCTCGGTTGGCTATTTGGGGAATGCTCTGATTTTGGGGATTATTTTCGGAAATTTGGTTTTCAGCTATGGCTTGAGCTAAATTAGCGATCGTGGGATTCTCAAACAAAACTTGCAACGGAATTTCTATCCCGAAGGCTTGGCGAACTCTAGACATCACTTGAGTAGCCAGCAGTGAATGGCCTCCCAATTCAAAAAAATTATTGTGGATGCCTACTTGTTCCAAACGCAAAACTTTTGCCCAGATGCTTGCTAAGACCTCTTCTGCGGGATTCTGGGGTGGGACAAAGTTAGTTGATAAACCAAGATCTGATGTATCTGGCGCAGGTAAAGCGCGGCGGTCTATTTTACCATTAGGGTTTAATGGCAGGGTATCCAAAAATACAAAGTAACCAGGCACCATGTATTCAGGCAGCTGACCTTGCAAAAAGCGCCGTAATTCAATCTGAGTAGGAATTTCCTCTGGGCTAGCAACGATATATGCCACGAGTTGCTTATCACCAGGAACATCTTCTCTGGCTATGACTAAAGTCTGCGTCAGTGCCGGATGTTGACTGAGTACAGCTTCAATTTCTCCTAATTCAATCCGGAAACCGCGTATCTTTACTTGGTGATCGATACGACCAACAAACTCGACATTACCATCGCTGTTGTAACGTGCCAAGTCCCCTGTTTTGTAAAGGCGTGCCCCTTTTTTGGAGCTAAAAGGATCAATAATAAACTTCTCTTTGGTCAATTCTGGACGATTAAGATAGCCCCGCCCTAAACCAATACCGCCAATATACAGTTCACCTGATTCACCAACAGGCACAGGCTGCAAATTTTCATCAAGAATGTAAATCTGTGCATTGGTGATGGGGTGACCAATGGGAGCAATGGTGTAATTAGTGCCCCGCTGGCAAGTCCAGAAAGTCGTATCGATGGAAGCTTCTGTCGGCCCGTAACAATTGTGTAGAACATTGTCCAAATTCAATTGGGCAAAAAACCGCTCTATAAGTTCGCCAGCTAAGGCTTCACCACCGCAGGTAACGTGTCTGAGAAATTGGCAATTCTCAATTCCCTTTTCCTCCAGTAAAACACGGAGTATTGAGGGTACTAAGGCTAGGACAGTGATTTGCTGCTCGGTAATCACTTTTACAAGATAAGCAGCGTCTTGATGTCCACCAGGGCGAGCCATAATTAATTGCCCCCCAAAACACAACGGCCAGAATATCTGCCACACTGAGGGGTCAAAACTAAAAGAAATGGTCAGTAAAACTTTGTCTGCCGGAGTTAATCTAAAGGTTGTTTGCCGCCAGTACAATTGATTGCAGATTCCACGGTGAGGAATCATTACACCCTTGGGCTGTCCTGTAGAACCAGATGTATAGATTACGTAAATTAAATTATCAAGCGTCGTCTGATTTACAGGATTATCTTGGCTGTTTTGTGTGTTTTCTTCCAAAAACAAGTCCAGACAAATCACTTGCGCCTGATGCGGTGGTAGGTTCTCGACCAATTTCTCTTGGGTTAACAACACTGCGGTTTGTGTATCTTCCAAGATGAAAGCTAAGCGTTCTTTTGGATATGATGGATCTAAAGGCACATAAGCGCCTCCAGCTTTGAGAATTCCCAACAGCCCGACAATCATCTCCAAGGAGCGCTCTAAACAAATACCGACAAGTACTTCTGGTCCAACGCCTAAAGTACGTAGATAATGCGCTAGCTGATTTGCCCGTTGGTTTAACTGCTGATATGTAAGCTGCGTATTTTCAAATACTACAGCAATTGCTTGGGGCGATCGCTCCACTTGCATCTCAAACATTTGATGGATACACAGATTCTCAGCAATTGGCTGGGTATCACTCCATTCTTGTACAACTTCAGTGTCAAGGATGTGAGTTAAAGTATTTGACGGAATATTTTCTTTATATTCTGAAGTATGACTATTTATCTGCATTTTTTATATATCAACAACTCAATATAGTCTCTGGTTTGAGTACAAACAACAATAGTTTAAGGTTTGTTCAACAACATCAATTACTTTAGACGCCTCTTCTATATAAACATCAGGAAAAATAAGTATAAAGGCTTTATTTATTGGTAAGGTAATCGTCATTTAAATTGCATCTGGGCGTCATCGGGTCTTTACTAGCGATCTGACATTATGCAACTTAAAAGCACATCAGCTTAATTGCTTCTCATCAACAATGTCTAAGGTTGCGGGACGACATGCAACCGTTGCTATTTAAAAGTGTAAAATTAAGCTTTTTATAAAGATGCCTATGGAATAGCAAAAGCTAGTAAAAGCCAAAATACAGCGTATTTCAGGTAAATGAAGTAGACGGGTAGGGGCAGAACATGTTGTGCCCCTACAATTATCTGTACCTGACCAAATTGCAATTTGCTGTAAATGCTTCAAGTTTCGTAAGCATTCAGGTGTAAGGTTGTAGAATCAAAAATTAAAATGGAAGAAGTTGAGTTACCTGAACTTGAACCTAGATAACTTGCTCAAAAAAATGAATGAATTGCAAACCTAGCTTGACGTAATCTTGAAGCAGTTCCATCGAGCTATAGCAACCACTAAGTTTCAGCTTGCTGGTGGCCAATCTGAGGGAAGATTGAGGTCTATTTAAACATTGATGTCTCAGAAAGTTAGAGTCTAGGTTTTGACTATTACCAGTGCCTTCATTTCACCATTGAGCAGAGGTTGATGATAATTTTTCTTTAGATCTGGCACGGGTTTTCCATCAACAAGAACTTTGTATACTTGTGCCTGACAATTGCGTGGTAAATTCTCAATAATTCTTGCTCTAAACGCAGCAGGGCTATAAGTTCTGGCAAAGCCTTCATAAGGACCCCACCCCGGAAAAGTTGCAGTATTGTCAAAAATTGTAATTGCTGTTTCGATATCGTACTTCTCAATCTGTTTACTGTTCCAGATTTCTGCATACTCGTTAGCGAGAAATAGTGGTGCAATTACAAGTCTCTTGCCCACTCGCAATAGACGTACTGCCTCTTTAATAAATTTAATATCTAAATCATCTCGGAAATGTTCAAAAGAGTGATGGCAGCTAATTCCATCCAGAGAATTATCTGGGAGGGGGATCGCATCAATAGAGCCACCTATATATTTAATTCCATCTCTGGTTATTCCATCTAATAACGAATCTTGACAGTAAGGAATCAAATTGAAATCAGAAACTGCTATTACAGCCTTGATATATTCAGCTTCTTCGCCACCTGCGGCATCCAGTATTTTGTCACCTTCTTTCAAATCTAACAAACTCAATGTTGTTAAGTATTCAAGAGGCTTGGTATGGATATAATCAAGCTTATTATATTTGCTAAGGATATCTGAACTCACAAATTTTTTGTAATCACTTTCCGAAAGACATAAATTGCTGATTTCTATATTTATTTCTCCCATTTCCAAATCATTTACAGGGCGCAAAATACGATTTATCTTCGTATTATTCAAATGTAAATTCGTCATTAATTTCCATTTATATCTGGTGAGAAATCTCATTAAGCGATTTGTGTCTAATTTCTTAACCACTGTATTTATACCTCATGCTTTAGTGTAGTGAAAATTTAAGCTCTGATGAACAGTCTAGTATCCAATAGAACATTATATATATTTTGTTTGAGCATAGCTAGCAAAAAGCTTTTGATTAATGTGTCTCTAGTTAGTTGTCTCAATTTATATTCAATTATAGGTCTTAACATAGCAATCCTGAATCATATGTGAGAAAATACTTAATCTAAAAACGTAGTTTTAAACACTCATTTATGACTTATTTTGAGGCTACAATTATATATATTGGATAATATATAGCTTAAAACTAAGTTTTATAAATAACGTTGTATATTTCCGTATATTCTCATAAGTCATTTAGGATTGCTATATATTTCTTACTATTTTTTCATAATTATAGTAAGAAACTCTATCGTTTTTTGTTAAAGTTTGCTCAATGAGCTAATAATTATTACTGAATCTTCATTTTGTTTCTTCATATATAAAATTAATGTGAAGTTAATATCAAGGCATAAAATTAGGACTTAGGCATTGACATAAAAAGCAAAAAATGTTGCCAGGTTTTCAGGCATTAAACCTTGATTTTTGGACATTTTTTAGGCGATACCTGGGTTGGGCTACGCCTACGCTATGTATTCAAGAATGGTTGATAAAAGCTTGAAAGAACGTATTTTCGTTGATTCATAAGATAATAAATTTGTACAGTGGGTAAGTCTTAATCACTATCATAACTAACTCCGTGATGTGACCAAAACCAGGCAAACAGATCACAGAGGATATGGTGTTTATTGAATTTGCTATGCCGAATCCTAAAAAATATAAATTTTTGTAACAAATTTCAACAATTTTGATGCATTTCGTTATATATTATCCATGTAACCTTTAACTTCAGTAATTCTGCCTAAATAAAAACAAACTTTCTAGGCAAAATTAAAATACTTTGAATAAAGATGTTAATATTGCTTAGTAAACGATTAACTTCTACTGGAAGCAAGCCTGCAAGAAAACTGTAGGAATTTGGGGCAAATTTTACTCAACTAAAAGGTCATAGTACCTTTAAACCTGACTTATTGAATTATGGCTATCAAGTATTTTTTACAACATATTAAGTTAAGTTATCAAGGGATATTTGACATTATAAAAGTTTTAGATTAATACCAGTGCTGTCAGGCAGCAAGTAGTAATAAATTAGAAGCTTAGAAGGGCAAAAGCTTTGTATTATGAAATTCCAAAGAAATCACGCCCCTTTTTTATTAATTTTTTTAGAAAATTTTTTTTGTGGGCAACATTTTTGTAGTTGACCACAAAGAAAATATATTACTCAATTCTCTTTCAGTAATTAATTTATTTCTGAATATACAGACAGTGGGAAAACGAAAACTACTAACTAATTCTCTCTCATTGTTGGTGAACCGATTAGTACAAAGCATTACAAGTTTTGTGCTAATGGCATCTATAGCTCGTATTCTAGGAGCCTATGAATTAGGGCGATACATACTAGGATTTAGCTATTACTACATCTTTATGGTGATTGCTTCCCAAGGTTTAAAAACCTTGTTTACACGAGATTTGTCTCGCAAGCCAGAAGAGATGCCTGTTTACCTGGTGAATGGTATTTTATTGCAGATAATTTTAAGCATTATTGCTTATGCTGTAATGGTTATTTGGGTATTTATTTTGCCCTACAATTCTGACACATCAATCACTTGTTACATCATCGGACTAACAATCATTCCGTTTTCACTTTCCAATATTACGGAGGCAATTTTTCAAGCTCAAGAGAAAATGAACATGATTTCTATCTCTACCGTGCCAGTTTATATTCTACGTTTACTGGTGATGATTTGGTTGATGAACATGAATTATGGAGTCAATCATTTAGCTGGAATTTTAGTAATATCTGAAATTTTAGTTTTTGTGATTGAATGGATTTTGTTGACTAGAATAGTTAAGCCAAAATGGCAAATTAAAAAAGATTTTATATGGCAATTATTCAATTACGCTCGTACATTTGTCCTTATTAATGCAATAGGTGTAATTAGTAGTAGAATGTCTATTCTCATGATTTCACTAATAGGAAGTGAATTGATGGTTGGTCTTTATGGAGTGATCGGACAATTGATGCTACCATTTACAATAATTTGCGATAGCGTATGCATGGCTTCTTTTCCTTCTATGTCAAAGGCAGTATCTCTAGAACAGGGGAAATTTCGTGAGATTACCGAAAACGTTATTGAAATGCTTTTGTGTATGGCATTGCCGCTGATAATTGTCATATTTTTTATCGGAGGTGATTTAATAACATTGATTTACAAAGATCCTAGTTTTAGTCAGATAAATCCTGTTTTAAAAGTAAGTTGCTTATCTCTAATTTTATACCCATTTTCACAAACATTTTTTTATGCGCTTTTAGCCAATGGCTTAGAAAGATTTAACCTGATTGAAGTTGTTGCTACCAATGTTGTAGGGGCATTATTAGGTATAGTATTCATCTCACAATATAAACTAATGGGTGCAGCGTTTATGTCATTGGCAATGGGGTTTACTAGTTGTAGTCTACTGGGATACGCTGTTTATAGAAACTTGTTTTCGTTACGTTTATTGCGAACAATACTTCGTCCCCTGTTAATTACCGTTGGTATGCTATTAGTATTTTTAATACTACAACAATTTACCCGAGATTTTATATTGATTGTGCTGCTTGCAGCTTGCGCCTACTCTTTATTTGTTAGTTGTTTGGCAATCCATAAATTCGGAGGTGTCCACGCTGTTTGGATAAAATTGTTTAACAAAAATTAACAGAAAATATAAAAGATCGAAAAAATTAAACCTGTCAAATATCTAGTTAAAAAATATCTATATTATTCTATTACAACCTACTTATGATCAAGGTAGCTCTACTACATTTTTGCTTTGAAGACTATACTATTGAATTAGCCAACAACCTAGTTAAGTATGTTGACTTAACGTTAATTCATCCGGAGAAAATCTCAGGTGTCTGCCGTAATGACCTCAATTCCAATATCCGCGTAATCAGCTTTAAGAAACCAAGGATGCGTGATCCACGAAACTTGTTGTCTATGACCTTGATGATGCGTATGATCAAAGACATACGGGCAGATGTTTTACATGTACAAGAAACTAACGATCCTTGGTATGACTGGACGTTACTGGTCAACAAAATGCCACCATTAGTGACAACTATCCATGATGTCTTCCGTCACCCTGGCGATCGCAAAAGCACATTTGGTTCAGAATATACCAGACGTATTGCCTTCTACCGTTCACAAAAATTGATTGTTCATACTCATCAGCTAAAAAAGGCTCTAACTGAACAATTTAATGTACCCCAAGAGCGAGTAAATGTTTTACCTCATGGGGAACTTGGTAGTTTGTATAAGCGTCGTCATAGTCCAAATAGTCAATTACGGGAACCATATACATTGCTATTTTTTGGACGTATCTGGCCTTATAAAGGATTGAGATATTTACTTGAGGCTATGCCTTTAATTGCTGAACATATCTCTGAAGTCAAGCTGATTATTGCAGGACAAGGAGAGAATATAAAGCAATATTTTCCTGATGGTTATGACGATAAACGCTACGAAATTATCAATGACTTTATCCCTGTTGAACAAGTAAGTAATTTATTTCAACGTAGTACAATAACAGTCTTGCCATATATCGAAGCTTCTCAAAGTGGTGTAGCAGCCTTATCTTATGGAATGGGAAGTCTGGTTGTAGCCTCTGAAGTGGGTGGATTAAGTGAGATAGTTCAGCATAAAAAAGATGGGTTGTTAGTTCCACCACGGGATGTCCAAGCTCTAGCTGACGCAATTATTTCCTTGCTGAGCAATCGCGACTTGCAACAACGTATGCGAAGTGCAGCAATAGCTCGGTGTCAGCAAGATTTAAATTGGCTAAATATTGCTGCTCAAACAGTGGAAATTTATCAAGAAATTATTGAGGCAAAAAAAATGCCATAACTAGAAAAATATTAGTCAATTTATAAGAATATGAGAAAACTACTAATTTTTGCTGAGTATGTATTCACAGTTGCATCTTTGATCGTTTATTCAGGTGCTATTATAACCGTTGTACTCTCAGGAGGAGCGCTACAGCAGGATCATGTAGAGTATGATAATTCTTTGACTAGAATTATTTATTTAATAATATACGCAATTACATTATTTCTACTAATTTTGCGTTGGAAAAAAACTATTTACATTCTGACTAAAGGCTTTTCGTTTTATCCAATATTCATATTGGCAGCTGTTTCTATTATTTGGTCTGCTGATGCCTCAGCAACATTAAAAAGTAGTTTCTCCCTCATTAATTCTAGCTTATTTGGCATGTATTTTGCCTCGCGGTACAGCTTAAAACAACAATTAGAATTACTTGCTTGGAGTTTTGGCATTGTTATAGTGTTGAGTTTTATGTTTGCTGTAGCCTTGCCTCAATACGGAATACAAGCTGACGCTGGCTCATCAAAGTGGCGTGGAGTATTCACTCATAAAAACGGTCTAGGAGCAAGGATGGTTATTAGCAGTATAGTTTTTTTTATCCTTGGATATCAAAATAAAGGACATAGTTGGCGTTGGCTTTTATGGGCGGGTTTTAGCTTTTCAATACTCCTCTTGCTGCTTTCTTCCTCAACTTCATCTCTGGCTCTTTTGCTAATTATGATAGTGGTATTTTTTGCTTTTCAAGTTTGGCGCTGGTCATACGAGTTTATGGTACCAACCCTCATAATAATGGCAACCATCAGCCAAATTTTATATTTTTGGTTGTCCTATACTGCTGATGCGGTGTTGAGTGGAATCGGTAAAGATCCAACACTCACAGGTCGAACAGATTTGTGGCCCCTAGTGATGGATATGATTTGGAAACGTCCTTGGCTTGGTTATGGTTATGCTGCATTCTGGCAAGGATGGGATGGTGAATCTGCCTATATTTGGCTTAATTCAGGATGGACACCAAGCCACGCCCACAATGGTTATTTGACCATTTGTCTGGATTTGGGGTTTTTAGGGTTGGGGTTATTCATCTTAGGATTTTGGCGCAGTTATCTACAAGCAGTGAGTTGGGTGCGTATTAGTAAAACAGCATCCGATATTTGGCCAGTTATTCACATGACATATATAATTTTGGCTAGCTTGACTGAATCTGCCTTGCTGCAATCGAATTCTTTTAATTGGATACTCTATGTGACGGTATGTTTATCAGTAAAAATCACACGTGAAAGAAAAATAAAATCACAAGTTATAGACAATTAGAGTAGATATTCACTACGTTAGTATGCTAGACTAATTCACTAAAAGCATAAAATTGTTTTGTTACGGCCAAGCTTGCCATTAGTTCCCAAAATTTTATGTTCGCTCAAGAAAGGGGATATCAAGACTTTATCAGTAAAAATATGCAAAAAAAATACAAGTAAGTTTACAAATCTAATTTATACTGTTATACTTAAGATACGTAATTAATTTAAAATTATTAAAGTATTACCAAGAATTGACATTTACTGTAATTTTTGTGGTCTGAGTACATAAATATTGAACTTCTCCCTTGAAACCTGTAATTGTGAAGATTTATGTCAGAGAAATCTATGGAATCTAGAGAATCTATCGACTTAGACCTTAGTCGTTACTTATCGATATTAAAACGGTGGTGGTTTCCTGGTCTTAGTGTATTTGTGGCTACAGTTATCCTGAGTGCTATAGCTACAAAATTTATCAAACCATCCTTTGAAGCAGAAGGGAAACTCTTATTCAAAACCCCCTCTTTTAAGGTCGCAGGATCTAATCTTGTGCCTAGTTATTCCGAAGGAGGAGACTCAGGAGATTTGAAATCTCTGGTGGCGACTCAAAATCCTATAAGCACTCAAATGGAAGTTATTTCTTCCCCTGCTTTGTTGCAACAGACAATAGACAAACTAGAACTGAAGGATAACGAAGGTAAACCTTTAGAATTAGAAAGGCTACAAAAAGCCTTGAACCTAAAAATTGTTGGCGGGACAGATGTGTTGCGGATTAGTTATGCCAGCGCTGACCCTGAAGAAGCAGCCGCAGTCATCAACACAATCATGGGTCTTTATCTAGAAAATGATATTCTGACAAATCGCTCGGAAGCAGCAGCAACCCGTCAATTTATGGCTAAACAGCTTCCTAAAACTCAAGCCGCTGTTGATAATGCAGAAATAGCACTACGTATATTTAAACAGAAGTATCGGATTGCAGATTTATCAGAGGAGACAAAATCAGCAGTTAGCATTATTGGGAATCTAGACAGTGAGATTAATACTGTTCAAGCTCAACTGGATGAAGTTAACGCTCAAACCAATGAACTGCGTCAGAAAGTCAATTTAAATTCCCAGCAGGCGATCGCAGTGAGTGCCCTCAGTCAGTCACCTGCTGTACAGGGAATTCTTACACAACTTCAAGATGTCGATCGCCAGTTAGCGACTGAGCGCAGTCGTTTCCAAGATGACAACCCTGCAATTGTTAATCTTGAAGCAAAAAAAGCCAACTTAAAAACTCTGCTACAGCAGCAAATTCCTCAAACTATCGGCAATCAAACAGAAGTTCCGCAGAACTTATTGCAGATTGGAGAACTCAGACAAAACCTGATCCAAAATTTTCTGCAATCAGAAGTGCAACGTCTCGGCTTAGCCAAAAGACTCTCCTCTCTGTATAATTCCCGGTCTAGCTACCAGCAACGCGTCGAAATTATACCCCAGTTAGTACAAAATCAGCGCGAGTTAGAACGGAAACTTGAAGTCGCAGAGTCAACATACCAAACTTTATTGAAAAAGGTTCAAGAATTACAGTTAGTTGAGAATACAAATACAGCCAGTTCGCGGATTATTGCTCAAGCTTTAGTGCCTAAAGAGCCGGTAAAAACCACAAGAATGATTGTTTTGGTAGTAGGAGTGATGTTGGGTTTATTTTTCGCCACTACAACCATTCTTTTCTTGGGCATGAGAGATAGATCTCTGAAAACACTTAAGGAAGTCAGAGATGTGTTTAGATACACGTTACTTGGAATTATTCCCTTGTCTGTTAAAAAAGTTCACTCGAGTTATTCAAGAGCAGAATCAATAACTCAAAAAATTGCTGTTAGAGATACGCCTCACTCCTTAACAAGCGAAATGTATCGCATGATTCAAGCAAATCTCAAATTTTTGAGTTCAGATAAAGTTCTCAAAACTATCGTAGTGACTAGTGCAGTTCCTAAAGAAGGCAAGTCTACAGTTTCAGCTAACTTGGCAGCTGCGATAGCTCAATTAGGGCGCAAAGTTTTACTAATTGATGCAGACATGCGAGTTCCTTCTCAGCATCACCTCTGGGAACTAACTAATGCAGTTGGTTTGAGTGAGGTTCTTGTGGATCAAGTTGAATTTGACATTGCTGTATCTAAGGTAATGGATAACCTTGATGTTTTAACTGCTGGAGTTAGACCTCCCAACCCGCTTGCTTTGCTTGATTCAAAGCGCATGGCATCACTAATTGACAATTGTTCATCTCGATATCATTATGACTTTGTAATTATTGACGCACCTCCCCTACTTTTAGCGGCCGATGCTTTGACTTTAAGCCAAATGACTGATGGGATTTTATTAGTGGCTAGACCTGGGGTAATTGATTCTAACAGTGCTAACGCTGCTCAAGAGATATTAGAAAGATCTAATTATAATGTCTTAGGTTTAGTCGTAAATGGAATTATTGATAAAAATGAGTCTAGTAGTTATTTGTATCATGATCACGAATATTTTCAACCAAGAGAGTTGACAAAAGAGTTTAAGGGACTTGCAAAAAAATAAAACCTCTCAAGGAGTTTAGGGTCTACTGCAATAGATCCCAAATAAACCATTTACTAAAACTATGTTGTAAACCCTTCTCTTTTTTGTTCTTTGATTCCGTCAATAATTTATTGATTGACGCCAAGCTTTTAGATTTATAAGCGTCAACTATATCATGTCTGTTTAATCACTTATCAAAAAAACTCTCCACTCTAATGATAAGTCTTCAACTGGACATGATATTACTAAAACGAAGCATTAAAGGCTCTGGTTATGAATTTCAGTAGACCGAAAAGTTTTCCAGAATCCTTACCAGTTGTTGATTTGAGTTTAGAAACACAATTTGCCGCAATCCTTTTAGAGTCTGCTTTTCAAGGAACGGGCGTTGTCGGTTGGTTAAGAGTGCAGTGCAAGCGATCGCCATCATCAGCCCCAAAGCATTGGCTGAAACCCTGATTATTTCGTCAACTTACAAAAGTTTTCGATCTACTGAATTTAGAAACTAAGGTTGTAGGCAAAAACTCTGTATAAATCAGGATTTTGCCATACAACCCAATGCTATTCTGTTAACTACTACTCGATTTCGTATGCTCCTCTATCGGGTGCTGAACCCTGTACACGAGGATTGCCTAGAAAATCAGTTGTCAAGCCACTCCACCTCAAACCGCTATTGATTGCTGGACTCGTCGATTTCACTCTAAAGTCGCCAGCTGAGGGATTAATAAACTGTGGATCTGCAATAATATCGTTAGGCCCGGTCACAACAGTGGGGGAACCGTAGGAATAAATATTGTAGTTATAGGTGACGTTGGTATTCTTGGTGTTACTGTTCACAGCAACACCACTGGCACTGTACATAATGTTATTGAAAATCTTGACATCAGATGAATAACCAGCATAGATTTCACCCTTTTTTTTAAGTTCTCGAGTTTCCTGATTCAAATATGCCGTGTTGTTGACAATATCTATACGGTTGCTACTGTGGCTATGAATACCTGAACCGCCATTCTTGTAGGTGATATTGTTTGCAACTAAAACTCGTCCTTTATATCCATTTGAAACATCGACAATAATGCCATTGCCGTCAGCAAGAGTCCCGGATTGATGCCAGGGAACATACATTCGATTTTTGTAAGTCCTATTATTGATCACAAAAATCTTGTATCCCTGGTTATTGTCAGAATTCCAAATACTCATTATTGAAATGCCACTAGTACCATAAGGTGAGTACCAGGAATTATTAAAGGCAGTGTTATTACTGACCGTCACATAATCACTTTCAAGTACTCCTATACCTGCTCCTCCACACTCATGTACTTTGTTGTTCAGAATATTTATGTGATGAGAAGGACCTACTCGTCCGTTAATGGTTATGCAGTTGCCACTTGTAAACGGATTTGATAGGTTATTTTTCTGACTTACTCCATAATCATGGGTTATATTTTGATTGTTTCCTATGACCTCCAGCCCGTTAATCTCGATATATGAAGCTCCATTTGTCACGATACCGTGCCATGCATTGTGGCGAATTTTTGGGAAATGCCCAGGATATGCTTTAAATTTAATCCATGCATTTGGAGTTCCAGAACGTCGAATAATTAGTGCAGCCCCACGTCCAGGTGCATTTGTATATTCCCCGTTCATAATTAGTACCGTATCCCCAGGGTTGGTAAGATCTGCCGCTCTTTGAAGTGTTCTAAACGGAGATGAAACAGTGAGCCCGCTATTTTTGTCGTTGCCGCTACCACTAACATAATATGTTGTCGGGGCAGCCGTAATAGCACTGATTAGCTTGCGGTTGGGTAGTTTATTTTCTTGAACAGTAGATGACTGACGAACGTCTGTAACTAGAGATTCTGTTATTTTCTGTCCTTGAAGCACACCAGCTAGTGCCCAGGGAAGTACAACAGATGCACTTAAACTGAGAAAACTCAAACCATGAATCATCATAGGAAAAAAAGGTTATGTTGCAAAAACTGAACTGTCAACGGTTACCAACTCTAGCCTTAGTAAGTAACTCAGTATTCGATACGGTCGTATAACTGCCGTTTGTAAGTTTATACACGATTTTTTCGGTTTACACCTGCGAATTTACGCGTAAATATCGTTTAAATGCTTTTTGAGATTGTGTTCCAAAAATTGGTAAAGCTGTAGTAAAAATACTGAAGAAAAATGATCAGTATTCAGAATTAGCCTTTTAATGGACACTAAGCATCCGTACAAATGGCGTCATTTCCAATTCGACATCATTCTACTGTGTATATGCGGGATCTGTAGTTAAGATAGTGTATCTCTGATCAATCAGTTAATTTACTTTAATAATACTTATAATAATAAGAATCATCATCTCAGTCAAAACAAGGTAGAGAGGACTATTAATTGCCTCTGCTTCTAAAAGATTCTCATTATCATATGAATTCCAAGTAACTACAATCAGCTTTCAAAAAGCTGATCAATGGAGATCGGGAATTCTCAGTAATAGCCGTAGGCTCTAGAATATTTGTCAATGAGTAATATTACTCAAGAGTATGAAAAAGTTTGTTTTATAATAAAGTTTCTTTTCAATAAATCTATACTCAATGCCAGCCAATTGCGTAACTTACTCTTGTCTTGCCATTGTCAGTAGATCGAAAACTTTTGTAAGTTGACGAAATAATCAGGGTTTCAGCCAATGCTTTGGGGCTGATGATGGCGATCGCTTGCACTGCACTCTTAACCAACCGACAACGCCCGTTCCTTGAAAAGCAGACTCTAAAAGGATTGCGGCAAATTGTGTTTCTAAACTCAAATCAACAACTGGTAAGGATTCTGGAAAACTTTTCGATCTACTGATTGTGAGTCTATGGTTGTTTGGTGTTGATTCTTGACTATTGAACGAGCAAAGTGCTGAGTGCTGTTAGCAGTAGCAAGGCGTTGAGTCAGCGCTGAGTATAAACCCACTTGTTTCAAAGCTTTGAGCAATCAACACTGTCCTAACCTATGTGACTAAGCCCATAATTTATGCCTTGATTATGATAATGCGCTTGCTTTTCTCGCAGTCGATATCTGAGGATGATGGGATTATGGGGACGATAAAGGTTGAGCAACGCCCCCAATTAGTATCTGTCTGTTAAACTAAAGTCCGAACAAATTCAGAATACTAAAGATAACACCTAGAGGTCCAGTTACAGTGCTTGTGGTGTCACCGAACTTCGCTATGCCAGATCGACCGACTACTACAACATCATTATTGCGGAGTATAGGATTAGTTTGCTCATTAATCCCTGCGGAGAAATCGATTTTTACTACACGTTTAGTGACAGAACCATTAGGATTGAGACGAATCAAATCAACAGCACTGCTGCTAGCTCTAGCATCGTTGAATCCACCAGCAGCAAGTATAGCTTGATTTAAAGAGCTATTCGGCTGGACATCTGTTAATCCTGGCCTTTTGACTTCCCCAACTACACCAACTTGAATGCGTGCAGGAGATAAAGTAGTTGTAGCTAATTGGGTAGCTTCTGCTGGGTTGATCTCAGTTGCCGTGGGAATAACAATCGTATCTCCGTCTTGCACGATAATGTCTTGATTGGCATCACCACTTTGCAACAGTTGCCAAAGATTGATATCTATGGCTTGTTCTGAGCCAGATCTTGTCAGTCGGCGTAGTCTGAGATTACGAATATCTGCCTGTGCTGTAATTCCACCGGCTAGTTGAATTACCCGTGTTACATTTGGTAGACCAGTGGGAGTAGCAGTACCACTGTTAGCGGTTCCGCCTCCCTGATCGTTTATGCTACCTGGGGTGACAAGATACGAACCAGGACGGTTAACTTCACCAATAATTGTTACTGTACGGGGTGTGGTTTGACTGGCGGCAAAGTTAGCTGCAAATATATTGCGGGATTCTGCTACGTTAAAGTCTGTTGCAGTTGGCACAACTATGGTGTCTCCATCCCGCAAGGTAATATCCTCTGGTAATGTGCCTGTTTGGATGAGTTGCTTCAAGTTAAGGGTGACAACTCGCTCTGAAGAACGTACTTTACGACGTAATTGAACTTGAGTCACATCGGCAGCCAGTGTCACCCCTTGGGCTGTTGTCAATGCCGCTAACACAGTGGGGTATTGTACCCCTGGATTGTCTCCTGCGCCTCCACTCAAGCTGAGAGTATAAGCTCCTGGACGTGTTACCTCTCCAGCAACAAAAATATTGATGGGACGAGGCGATAATAAATTAACTGAGATCAGGGGACGCTTGAGATAGGTAGAGTATTTACAGGCAATTAAATCAGCAGCCTGCTCGGTTGTTAGACCTTGAACGCGTACACTGCCAATTAAAGGTAAGTTGATTGCTCCTCCTGGGGGAACTTGGTATTCACCTGTATATTCTGGAACTTCAAATACATTTACACGTATGCGATCGCCGCCTCCTAAAGTGTAAGTTGAAGTATCACTTTCATTTTGTTGTGTAGTGTTGCGTAAGGCTTGTGATAAGCACCTTTGATCCGTTGATGACTGAGCCATGACAGAAGGGAGATAAGCTGAAAATGCTGCTATTAACAGCGCCGTACCCACAACTGGTTGAGTAAGGAATTTAAACAAACTTGTGTTAAGCATATTTCCCTGAGATTCTCAAATTACGATTAATAAAGTACTGTCTAAACATTTTTATCTTTGACTATACCTAAGTATTCAAGTTCCCCAACAATCTTATTTTCCCTGAAAAGTGTGGTTTTCCGGAGAAAATTTGTTTATTGAATTTGAATTTTTAGTGAAGTTAATTTAAAGTTAATCCTGTTTGAATACGACAATTATCAAAAAATATAAGACTTAAGTAAATCAACGTACTTTATATAATAAATTATCTTTTCTCCAATGAGGCAACTACTGGTAGAATTTTCACACTTAAGACAATTTCATAACACTTAAGCTGTGATTGAAATTGTCAAAAGTAGGATGGGCGCTATTCAGTTTTCACACAGAGAATCATTTGGCAATCAGATTAATTAAGGGAGTTATTTTTTGTTTGGATTTGTTGAATAAAAAACTCTTCTAGGGACTTACGGGACAAGTTCATGGCAATAATTTTACCCTCCATCAGACGAACACTAGCGAGAAAATCATAGTAATCATCCTGTAGTGTACCTTGCCAGGAACCATCAGGCTCAAATATCAGAGCAGGTATCCATTTTTTGAGAATTTCCCAGTCACCACCTTGACCTTTAACGTGATATGTGTTGTTTACACCTAAAAGTTCATTTAGGGAACCAGAGCAAATTAATTCACCTTGAGCGAGGATGGCAATGCGATCGCAAATCTGTTCCACTTCACTGAGAATGTGGCTGTTGAAAAAAATCGTCTTGCCAGCGGCTTTTAGAGCCAGAATAATTTCCCGCATTTGGTAGCGTCCCAGAGGATCGAGACCAGACATCGGTTCATCCAGAAAAACCAATTCTGGCTCGTTAATTAGCGCCTGTGCCATGCCAACACGCTGTAACATTCCTTTGGAGTACCGGCGCAGCAGCTTTTTGCGGGCATCAGCTTGGGATAAACCTACTAATTCCAGCAGTTGAGGAATGCGTCGGCGTTGCACATCCTCAGGAATTTGGAATAGCCCAGCTGCTAACTGCAAAAACTCCCAGCCGGTGAGATAGTCATACAAATAAGGATTTTCAGGTAAGTAGCCCACGTATTGCTTAACATTGCGATCGCCAAGTGGCTTACCCAACAATAATCCCTGTCCACCAGTTGGACAAATTATCCCCAGCAATAGTTTTAAAAGGGTAGTTTTACCAGCACCGTTTGGTCCTAGCAAGCCAAAGGTTTCGCCTTGATAAACTTTTAAAGAACAGCTTTTAAGAGATACGACTTTTTGATTTAGCCAAAAACCAGTACGATAAGCTTTTCGCAACTCAGAAGTTACGACTACTGGCAAAGTGTTTGTCATATTCAGTTGAGAATCAGGGTCATCTGCAACAGACTTCATCTCGGTTCAATCATCAATTAGCAGCTTGTTATTAATTACAAGTTACCCAACAGGCTGATAATAATCACCATTTAGTGGGATTGTTATCGCAAAATGGGAAGTGGGGGGATGAGGGGGATGAGGGGGATGAGGGAGACAAAGGGACAAGAGACAACTTGCAACAAGTCTTTCCCCTTGTTCCCCCATCCCCCATGCCCCATTTGACCTCCTTTCACAGAACGCCTTTGGAACTGGGAATCACGCCAGCACGACGAGGGTCTATTTCCACTGCTAAGCGCGTTGCCCTCGCAAACGCCTTAAATGTCGCTTCAATAATGTGATGGGAGTTAATACCATCCAGTTGTCGAATGTGCAGTGTCATTTGGCTATGGTTCACCAATGCCACAAAGAATTCGCGCACCAACTGGGTGTCATAAGTTCCTACGCGCTGGGTAGGAATTTGTAAACCGTAGCTGAGGTGAGGGCGTCCGGAAAAGTCTAGCACTACCTGAACTAAAGCTTCGTCCAATGGTGCAAGGAAATTACCAAAGCGGGCAATACCTTTCTTGTCCCCTAGCGCTTGGTTTAAAGCTTGCCCTAAGGTAATGCCTACATCTTCGTTGGTATGGTGGTCATCAATTTCCCAGTCTCCCTTAGCTTGGATATCTAAATCAATCAATCCGTGGGAGGCTATTTGATGCAACATGTGATCCAAAAACGGAATGCCTGTTGCTGCTGTGCATTTTCCTGTTCCATCAAGATTGATGGTGACTTGGACATCAGTTTCCCCCGTGGTGCGATGAACGGTGGCAATCCGAGGGGTTTTAGTTAACTGATCGTGGTTTGAATTAACTTTGGTGATTTGCATAGGAATGGGGAATGGGGAATGGGGAATGGAGAATAGGGACTGGGGACTGGGGATTAAGGACTGAATTTTTCCCAATACCCAGTACCCAATCCCCAGTCCCTAACTACATTCCCATAATTTCATATCCTGCATCTACATACAGAACTTGTCCGGTGATGCCGCTGGACAAATCACTACATAAAAAAGCCGCAGTGTTGCCCACTTCCAGCTGAGTGACTGTGCGTCGTAGGGGAGCTACTTGCTCTACATGATGAATCATATCCAATATTCCGCCCACCGCTGAAGATGCCAAAGTGCGGATGGGACCTGCGGATATGGCATTGACGCGGATATTTTGCGGTCCTAGTTCAGCAGCCAGGTAACGGACACTCATTTCTAATCCCGCTTTGGCAACTCCCATAACGTTATAGTTAGGGATTGCCTTGACACCGCCTAAATATGTCAGGGTGACGATACTACCTCCCTCTGTCATCAAGGGTTTAGCTGCACCACTTAATTGCACCAGCGAATAGGTACTAATCTCTAAAGCAGTTTTGAAGCCAGAACGAGAGGTTTGGCTAAAATCTCCGGTCAAATCCTCTTTGTTGGCAAAGGCAAGACAATGAATTAGGATGTCTAGCTTTCCCCACTTCTCGCGTACTGTTTCAAAGGTAGATTGAATTTGTTCGTCGTTTTGGACATTGCAGGGAAGAAATAAGCTGGGGTTGAGGGGTTGGACTAATTCGGCAACTTTTGTCTCCATTTTGCCGCGTTCATCCGGCAGATACGTAATTCCCAGATTAGCTCCTGCTTTGTGTAGTTGTTGGGCAATGCCCCAGGCGATGGAGCGATTATTGGCAATACCTGTAACCAAAGCATTTTTTCCGGTCAGATTCAGCATAGAAATTGTTAATGCGATCGATGATTAGGAGCATACTAGAATCTGAGGCACGTTTTGTCTTTGTTTTACACAGGATTTGCAAAAATGAATATTGGTGAGGGGGTTTGATGTCAGAAAATTCTTGATTCTTTCTAAAGATATTCTCAATTTATCTTTATTTGTTCTTCAAAAAACCTTTATTAATACATCTACTTGGAACAGTTTATCAACAATTTATAGCTGAATAGATCAACAATTATGTATCATTATAAACAAAGACTTAGGAAGCAATTAGTTGGAGTATAGGAAAGTACAGAAAGGTTGACGGTGCTTTATTGAATTTTCGGGTGTATTCTTAGGTAATTAGTTTTTGTTTTTCCGGCATTGGGTAGGGGAAGGGAGATGATCGTGGCACAAGATAAAGCCCTAGCAAATGTTTTTCGTCAGATGGCGACCGGGGCGTTTCCGCCAGTTGTGGAAACGTTTGAACGCAATAAAACGATCTTTTTTCCTGGCGATCCTGCCGAACGAGTTTATTTTCTTTTAAAAGGTGCTGTTAAACTTTCCAGGGTGTACGAGGCAGGAGAGGAAATAACGGTAGCGCTATTGCGGGAAAATAGTGTTTTTGGTGTATTGTCATTGCTGACAGGAAATAAATCGGATAGGTTTTACCATGCGGTTGCATTTACCCCTGTGGAATTACTGTCAGCACCAATTGAACAAGTCGAGCAAGCACTCAAGGAAAATCCAGAATTATCAATGTTAATGCTGCGGGGTCTGTCTTCGCGAATTTTACAGACAGAGATGATGATTGAAACTCTTGCTCACCGAGATATGGGTTCTAGGTTGGTGAGTTTTCTATTAATTCTTTGTCGTGATTTTGGAGTTCCCTGTGCTGATGGGATCACAATTGATTTGAAATTGTCTCATCAAGCGATCGCTGAAGCAATTGGTTCGACTCGTGTTACAGTTACTAGGCTACTAGGGGATTTGCGTGAAAAAAAGATGATTTCTATCCACAAGAAGAAGATTACTGTGCATAAACCCGTTACTTTAAGTCGCCAGTTCACATAAAAACAATTGGAGTTAGCGGAGTCGGCACCTGTTGTGTTTTTCAAGATCGCACTAATAGCTAAAGGAAAATCTAAAATTGAGTAATTTCAGCTATTGCCAACCTCCACTCCTCCACAGACAATGGCTAAAAGTAGTAGGCTGTATCTGGAAGGATTTCGGTAGCTAAACATGACCACCGGATACATCCTCATCGCAGCAATTTTAATTTTGGGAGGCGTAATTGCAACCGTGGGCGATCGCATCGGCACACGAGTTGGCAAAGCCCGCCTCTCACTTTTTAACCTCCGTCCGAAAAATACCGCTGTAGTAGTAACTATTTTTACTGGTGGTTTGATTTCAGCATCAACCTTAGGGATTTTATTCGCTGCCGATGATAAATTGCGGCAGGGAGTCTTTGAGTTAGAAGATATTCAAACAGACCTCAGGCAAAAGCGGGAACAGCTAAAAGTCGCAGAAACCCAGAAAAGTCAGGTAGAGACTGAGCTAAATCAAGCAAGAATTGCCCAAACAAAGGCACAACAAGACTTACAAGCAATTAATCAGTCCTTGCAGGCGGCGAATGCCAAGCAAAGGGAAACCCAAGCCCAACTCAACCGCACCATTCAGCAGCAAGCCCAAACCCAGACTCAACTTCAACGCACTCAAGGGCAACTAGATCGAGTTGTCAGTCAGTACCAAAAAGCCATAGCTGAACTGCAAAGCGTCTACAACCAGAGAAAAGAACTACAGGCAGCAGTTGAACTACTAAAAACAGAACGTCAACGACTATATGCTGAGGCGAAAAAAGCCATTGACGAAGCCAAAACAGCTATCGAAAAACGCGATCGCGAACTTGCCAACCGCCAACAAGGGATAGAAGCACGCGATCGCAAAATTGCCCAACTCGATCAATTGATTCAAGACCGTAATTTAGAAATTACGGCTAGAGAGCAAGTGATTGCTAAACGAGAATCTCGCCTCAAAGAATTGGAAGCACAACAGGAGCAGCTAGAACAGGAAGTTGCAAGGCTGGAAAAATATTATCAGTCCTACCAAGACCTGCGTCTAGGAAAACTAGCCTTATTTCGCGGTCAAGTTCTCGCCGCTGCTGTAATTCGTGTTACCCAACCTCCTGCGGCTCGTCAGGCGGTGGTACAACTTTTACAACAAGCCAATCGTAACGCCAACCTAGAATTAAGCGAGCCTGGTGCAAATTCTGCAAATGTAGAGCTTGTGCGCGTGACTCAAGAAAGGGTTGAGCAACTGAGCAAGCAAATTGGGGATGGTCGAGAATATGTTGTGCGAATTTTCTCAGCGGGTAATTATGTCAGGGGAGAAAAGCAAATAGAATTTTTTACCGACATAGCCCGCAATGAACTGGTTTTTTCTGGAGGCGCCCAGTTAGCCACAACTACTGCTGACCCCAAAACCATGACATCCTATCAGTTGCAGCAGCGATTAGAACTACTCATTTCTGCTTCCCAATTTCGTGCCCGTAATGCTGGAATTGTTGAAAATGTCCAAGTAGATGGCACTTTTCTGCGTTTTGTCACCCAACTAAGGCAGTACAATAGGGCATTGGAAATTAAAGCGATCGCCGCAGAGGACACTTATACAGCTGGCCCGTTGAGGGTGAAGCTAGTAGCAATAGTCAACGGACAAATTATTTTTAGCACTTAAAAAAGGAGTCAGAAGTCAGAAGTCAGAAGTCAGAATTCAGAAGTCAGAATTCAGGAGTCAGAATTCAGAAGTTAGAAGTCAGAATACAATTAGTGGGAGATGAGCGCGGAAAGTCACAACTCGGCGGCTGACGCCGTAGACGCTGGGAGGGCAGTTTGCCGTAGGCATCACAACTTTCCAAGACAGACTCGCCACGAATTGATTCTGATTCCTGAATTCACCAATTCTGAATTCTTATTTTTAACTACTTATGACTTTCCGGGAATTTTCACCGACACAGCCAGTGATTTTGGGCTTCGATCCAGGTCGAGATAAGTGTGGTTTAGCAGTGATGGGACTGGATCGGCAACTATATTATCATGAAGTCGTGCTGGCAAAAGAGGCGATCGCTACCATTGAGACACTGCGGCAAAGGTTTCCTGTCTCCTTAATGGTGATGGGCAACCAAACAACAGCCAAACAGTGGAAACAGCAACTATATCAACAATTATCAGAACCGCTAAATATCATTTTAGTAGATGAGCGCTACACAACCCTAGAAGCACGCGATCGCTATTGGCAAATGTATCCACCCAAAGGCTTCATAAAACTATTGCCAAAGGGTATGCGACAGCCTCCAAGACCGATAGATGACATTGTTGCCATTCTGTTAATCGAAAGATACTTAAATCGCCTCACTGAATCAACAGTGAGGAGTGAGGAGTGAAGAGTTAGGAATTAATATCTTCACAACTCATAACTCATAACTCATAACTCATAACTCATAACTCCTAGAGTTCCGCCCGAATAGTAAAAGCATAGTCTCCTCCAGGCTCTAGTTGATAATCTTGTTTCTCCAAAAATCGACCGAGGGGTTCTTTAATTAAGGCGCGACCTTGGGAGGGCTTGACGGCAAGTTCTCCCCTGCGAAAATGCCACTGGAAATGCCACTCAAACTCACCTGCACTCACTTCACCCTCAAGGAAGCCGTGTTGCCAGGATTGGCGGGTAATTTTGACATGGGCAATGGTTTCTGGCAGACGTTTGGCACTCACAATGCTTTATGTCAAGTGTGGAATAACAGCCAATTATGTAGGCTACTTATTTTATTTACCAAACATAGCTGAAATACACAAACTGGCAAAATAGGTATTTGTAGCTGAGGGGGTTGTATTAATCAGGCAAAAGACTTAAAAGTAGGGAACTTAGGGCGATCGCTAAAAAATTTTTGACTAGGTGCTTCATAATTGGGTCAGGAAGCTATGACTAAAAGCATGGAAACCAAACAGCTAGGAAAAACTGGTATCTTTGTGAGTGCGATCGGTTTGGGTGGTATGCCAATGTCAATCTATAATCGCCCTCCCGAATCGGAATCCATCCAAGTGATTCATCGGGCTTTAGATCTGGGTATTACATTTATTGACACTGCGGACTCTTACTGCAAAGATGAATCTGACAAGCATCACAACGAGCGGCTAATTTACAACGCACTTGCTAGTTACAAAGGCGATATCAGCCAAGTGATTGTCGCAACTAAAGGCGGTTTGATGCGTCCCGATGGTAATTGGACACGCAACGGTAACCCAGAACACTTGCGCCAAACAATTAGAGTTAGCTTTGAGGCTTTGGGTGGTACTAAACCCATTGATGTCTGGCAATACCATTCCCCCGATAATAATTACACCATTGAAGAATCCCTTGCACCAGTCAAAGAAGCAGTAGAAGCAGGTTTAATTCGGTTTGTCGGAGTTTCTAACTTCTCCGTTGAACAAATTAAGCGGGCGCAGGATATCGTGGATATCGTCTCAGTGCAGAATCAATACAGCCCTTGGGAACGACAGCCAGAAATTGACGGCGTGTTGGAGTATTGCCAACAGCAAGGATTGACTTTTTTACCCTGGAGTCCCTTTGGTGGTAGGCGTCGTCATCAGGACTTAGAAGATATTGCAGCGATCGCTCAGTTGGCTAAAGAAAAAGGCGTGTCAGTGTACAATATCGTTCTGGCGTGGTTGCGTTCCAAGTCGCCTGTTATTTTGCCAATTCCTGGGGCTAGCAAAATTTCCAGCATTGAAGATTCAGCACAAGCTATCAATGTGAAACTCTCTGATGAAGAAGTGCAAAAAATCGATCGGGCAACTTAATCATTATATGAGAATTCAGAATTCAGGAGCCAGAAGTCAGAATCTACAGCGTATTTCAAGTAAATGAAGTACGGGGTAGATAGCGATTTTGGTTTGGATGCAATACGCTGTAGGGGCGCACAGCTGTGCGCCCCTACGAACGGGCGTATTTTACCCAAGTGAGAAGCGCTATATAAACCAGGTTTATTAAAAAACCTGGGTTTTTTATAAAGTAGGCCATCCATCAAATTAAACTTGGCATAGCACTCTCATCCAAATCATTAAACTAAAATTTATGCAGCCAAGTTCTGTAACCAATAGGTTAAAGCAGATAGGGAAAGTACTTGCTGTTTTGCTACTGCTTTCCCCCTTTTACTTGCAAAATCCAGTAGACGCACAGCCACAGGAAAATACTAAACTTCTGCCATTTTTTGATAATGTAGATAACCCAGTTCCTGTTCGTTTTCCCCCAGGACAACAGGTAGATATCACACCACCGCCACCGCAGCTAAATTCTTTTGACAAAGCTGTATTAAAAATTTGTGGTTCTATTGGTACGAAAGTTAGCAGTAATAGTTTTAAACAATTGTTATCTTCTTACCCAGATGTTTTACAGAAACTTCAGCAAGCTAGTGGTGGTGAATTGCGTCCAGGACGTAGGAATAAAGCACAATTTCTGGAAGATTTAACTAATATTTGATTCAAACGTCGGGGTTTTGAGCATATATTTTGCGGCGAAATATATAACGCCAATGATATTGGTGGCTTACATTTTTACGGCAGATATTTACAGCTACAAAATGAGGGTATAGGGGGACGCTTACCAAATAATCAAGGGCGAGAGGAAGTTGTTCCTGGGGTGATTTATACAATGGGTGTAGTGATTAAACAGAAAAATCGTACAGTTCCAGATTCTCCAGCAAAATATTGAATTAATCTGGCAATACGAACAATAGCCCTTTCCGAAACTAATCCGTGGACTGTTTCATGCAATTGCTGAATCCTACTATTAAAAACCATCAGCATTCGTAATGCAATTTCGGGATTTTGCCCAATAGCTTTTAATAAAGCATCTCGCTCTACAGTTAGAATCTCACAATCAGATTCAGCAGTTACAGTTGCCGGAGAAATGCCATTTCCTAACAAAGCAGGAGCCGCAAAAATTTCTCCAGCAGCGAGGACGCGGAAAATCGTTTCTTTCCCTGTTGTTGCTGTTTTGCTAACTTGAATTAATCCACTAACGACAGCATACAGTTTTGCTGGTAAGCGATCGCCTTCATGCAGAATAATCTCTCCTTTGCGATAGCGTTGCACCTGAGTGTAGGGTTGGAAAGTTAGTGTGTCTGCTGTTTCTAAACCTACAAACACAGTAATTTGTGAAAGTTGTTCCAGGGATGCCTGCATAATTAGCTTTAGATTGCAAAAGCTGGACGATACCCAATCCAAGGTTTGATAGCATTTGCTATTAATCTGCCACTTGGACAAACCGCTGCCACAACTGTCGATAGATGGCTTCCAGAGCCTGGGTATGGGCAACAGCATCGCACAGAGCAGAAGCAGCTACTTGTTGTCGGAGATTGAACCGCAACTGGCTTAGTGTCGGCAGATCTGATGCCAAAGCTACTGCTTTAGCCACATATTCCTGGGGAGTGGAGGCAATCAACTCTGGTACGCCTACAGTGGTCAGCAAGCTAACTCCCACCCGGCTGACATGGGTCTGTCCAGCTAGGGTAATCACTGGAACACCCATCCATAGTGCCTCGCAAGTGGTGGTTGTACCGTGGTAGGGAAAGGGGTCGAGGGCAATGTCAATGTTGCCATAGAAAGCGAGGTGGTGATTGGAGTCTGGAATCATCCCAATTAACTTCACCCGATGGCTGTCAATACCGCAGTCGGCAAACAATGATAGATAGCGATCGCGGGTTGGTTGATCGTCGAACCAGCGAATCTTGAGGATGATCCGGGAATTCGGCACGGAGTCGAGAATTTGTGACCACAGGGCAATCACTTCTGGGGTGATTTTGGGCAAGTTGTTGAAGGAACCAAAGGTAATTCGCCCCATACTCTTGGCGGGTAAGTCCATCACTGGCGGGGCTGTGGGGGAGGGCTGATAACACAAAAAGCAGCGAGGTAGACGGATGAGTTCCTCGGTGTAATACTCATCTGTCAAACCGGGAGGATCAGCCCAGGTATCCGTGAGGCGGTAATTCATATTGGCTAAACCTGTGGTATTAGGATAGCCCAAATAAGTAACTTGAATGGGTGCGGGCTGGCGGACAAACATAGGCAGGCGGTTGCTACCGGTATGACCTGCCAAATCTACCAAGATGTCAATGTCATCAAATCGCACTAAATCAGCCAATTGGTCATCGTCCATGTTGTAAACATGCCGCCAGTTGTGGCACAACCCACGGAGGCGTTCGGTAACTGCATCTGGGTTAGGGACATTGGCATAGCAAAAAGTTTCTACTTGGCTAGGGTTGTGATGCCTAAGAATTGGCTCGAAAAAATAGGCAACTGAGTGTTGGCGGAAGTCTGGCGAGACGTAACCCACACGAAGAATTTTGGATTTTGGGTCGCACCTTTGGTGCGCTAGAAGCGCAACTTGGATTTTGGATTTGAAATTATTCAAACCTCTCCGTGTCTCCCCGTCCCCGCGTCCCCCCATCAGCTTTGTAACTTGCTGACCCCACTGGTGGTGGGCAGCGGCAAGTGTGGCAGGGCTGTAATCTGGCGAGTAATTGAGCGCATACAGCAGATTGGAGTTACCTGGGTGGTAGTCTGGGTCAATCCGTAGGGTTTCTTGGAAGCAGGCGATCGCTTCTGAAACTCTGCCTTGGTTATTTAGGGCAAGACCCTGGTTGAGGTAGGCAATGGCTAAATTCGGCTGAATCTCAATTGCCCGTAGACAACTATCTATTCCTGCACTCAATTGCCCATTTTGAATCAAGGCATAGCCGAGATTATTGTGGGCAATTGCGAGGTTGGAGTCAAGTTGCAATGCTTGCTGTAGGTGGGAGATTGCCTCAAAAAAGTGACCAATATTGTTGTAGAGAGTGCCCAGGTAGCAGTGGGCGATCGCTTGATTGGGGTGGCGTTTGAGGTGATCCTGCAACAAAGCGATCGCCTGGGAATATTTCCCCTGAGTTTGCAGAAGTAACAGCAGAGCCTCCAAAGGCTTTGCTTCATCGGGCTGAAGCTGCCAACATTGGCCGAGGTGGACTTCAGCAGCGGCAGTGTCGCCCTGTTTCTGTAGCAGTTTGCCCAGATGGAAGTGGGCTAGGCTTAGGTCACTTTTGAGAACCACAGCCTGTTTTAAAGCTTGCTCTGCCTCCTGGAAATTCTCCAAAGCCAGATACGCAACCGCCAGATTTAACAGGGCTTCGGCCCAGTCTGGTTGGAGTTGGAGTGCCTGTTGATAGGCTGCTGCGGCTGATTCGTGTTGCTCTTGGGCGGTGAGGGCGTTCCCCAAATTGTAATACCCTTGTGCCGAGTTAGGTTGCAGTTGCAGTGCTTGGCGATGGTGAGCCACGGCTGCCTCTAATTGACCGAGGGCTTTGAGGACATTCCCCAGGTTGGTGTAAGCTTGGGCGGAATCCGGCATCAGGGTAATCGCTTGTCGATAGCAGTCTACCGCCTGGATCAATTTTTCTTGTTCTTGGAGAACTTTTCCCAGCTTGAAGTGGGCAACACCCAAATTCGGTTTGAGCTGCACTGTCTGACTAAAAGCTGATTCTGCTGCCTCTAATTGCCTGCTTTCGTGGAGGGCATTGCCGAGATTGAACCAAGTTTCTGCACTTTCAGGTTTTAATGCTAACCCCTGGCGGTAGATAGCGATCGCTTCTTCGACTTGTCCCAAGCGTTTGAGCAGACTTCCCAAATTCGTCAGGGCATCTATATATTTGGGGTCAATGGCTAAGACTTGCCGATAGGCATTTAGGGCTTGATCAAACTGTTGCTGTTGGTGGTAGTTGACTGCTTGGGCAAATAACTGGTCAACATTGGGGGATTGCCGCCTGTTGGGGAGCTTCGGTTTTTTGGGGGATTGACTTCCAAATCCCTTGGGCGAAGAGATATGGCCATTGTCCGAATTTGGTTGGTGAATATTCTCCATCAATCTCGACTTTAATCACTTAGGGACTTCCAAGGAAAAAATATTCTATAGTAGGGTAGCACAGCTGTGCTACCCGAAAAATGTACAAATAATTTGGGATAATTTATTTTCTGGAAGTACCTGAATTAAAGTTCCGAAAAACAACTTGAGAATTTTGACTTATGTAGCCAAGGCTGGACGATGATGAATCCAAGGTTTAGCCGCTTCTATTTGTGCTGCTAGGCTGATGAGTGTGGCTTCAGCCGCCGGCTTGCCAATGAGTTGCACACTGATGGGTAAACCTTTACTATCAAATCCTACAGGAATGGCGATCGCTGGTTGTCCAGTTGCATTGGCAGGCGGACAAGGGGCAACCCATTGAATAATATTTTGGAATGTTTCTTCTGGACTCAGATTAGCCCATTCCCCAACACGGATAGGTGAATGTAAATAAACTGGCAATACCAGCACATCAACAGTATCAAAAAACGCCACAATTTGCCGTGCCACTACCTGCATTTGGGCAACTGCTTGCAGGTACTCAGCTACGGAACCTGTGCGGGCAAATAGCCAGCGGTTCACCGGTTGTAAGGCTTCAACAGGAAGTCCTGACGCAGCTATCCCAGCTTGCCAAACGATTTGAAATGGTTCAACTAAACCGCTGAAATCTGGAGATTTCTGTTCAACTTGATGACCGAGTTGTTCTAATAACTGGACTGTTTCTCGGACGCCTTGCTGACAGTTGGCGTCAGCTTCTCCCAAAGGAAAAATGCTAGTGTCAAAGGCAATTCGTAAAGCACCAAGTTTTGTTTCGCTGGCGGCGAGAAATGATGTTTCAGGATCTGGTAACCAGTAAGGATCGCCTGTGATGTAGCCAGATATGGCATCCAAAAGCGCAGCAGCATCAGCTACAGTCCGGGCGATCGGCCCGTTGACGGCAATTCCAGCCAAGCGTTCGCCTATGGGTGCTTTACTCACCCTACCCCGTGATGGTTTAAGTCCCACCAAACCACAACAAGCCGCAGGCCCCCGAATTGAACCGCCGCCATCAGAACCTTGGGCGATCGCACACAATCCGGCTGCTACCGCCGCCGCTGCACCACCACTAGAACCACCAGGAGTGTATTCTAAATTCCACGGATTTCTCGCTGCTGGAAAACCCGTAGGTTCACTGTAAGGAAATGAACCTAATTCCGAAGTGGCTGTTTTACCAAGAATAGTAAACCCGGCTTGTTTAATCCTCGTCACAACGCC
The DNA here is from genome assembly GCF_015207005.2 of Desmonostoc muscorum LEGE 12446. Taxonomy (GTDB): domain Bacteria; phylum Cyanobacteriota; class Cyanobacteriia; order Cyanobacteriales; family Nostocaceae; genus Nostoc; species Nostoc muscorum. Next base: position 3,650,431 of record NZ_JADEXS020000001.1, on the reverse strand, counting down.
ATCATCATAGTTAGCGATATTGTTGATTAATGCCGGATTTCCATAAGTACAAGTAATGCCTGATACAGCATTCAGGTCTTTGATGGAAATCGGCACACCAAAAAATGGCGGTAGTTCTGAGGTAGTTGTCAGTAATTCTGTTTTGGCTTTGGCATCTGCGATCGCCATTTCTGCCGTAACTGTAAAATAACTTCCTAATTGGGGATTCAACTGCCCAATCCGTTCTAAATATATTTCTACCAACTCTAGCGGTGATACTTCCCGGCGACGGATTAATTGGGCTAACTCTAGTGCTGGGGTAAATGCTAAATCAACTTCATTCATACGTTAGTGAATAGGTAGCTTTGCCTGTCTTGGGATTTTTAAACTGAAATTGTTACTTTAGTAGGATTTCCGGGAACTATATATTCTATAGTTCCTGAAATTTGTCATTGATTTAGGATGCTTAGATGCAATGGGAGTGGTTATGCTCTTACTCCAGCCATTTTAATTGTTTCGCATATATTTTCGACAAATCCCTAAGGGGTATTTATGGCTAACCTAGAATTACTTGTTAATGAATTGCCAAAATTGATTCAGAATTTGAAGCTAACTATTGGCGATTCTCAGGAAATTATGCAACAAATTATCCTGATCAATAATGCTCAAGAAGAACTCAGGAATATTCAAAAATTAATTGTTCAGGAATTAAAGTTTGACAACATTAAAAATTCGGCGATCGCTACAGTTCATCGAACTAACACAGTACCTAATTTTTTAATACCTCATATTGGATTAGTAGAGCCAGCCCTAACAGCAAAATTTGGCAGAGAAACTAAACTTTCATTAAATGATTTACAAAAAAAAATTGATGCCTGGATTGAATGGGGTTATTTTTTGCAGGCATTAGCTGCTGACATTCTCAGTGATGTTCAGCTAGTTAATCAACTCAATTCTGACAGTCACCATGTCAGTTTACCCGCTAAATTTAAAGCAATTGCTGAAAATTTAAAGAGTAATTCAGTCTTTGGTAACTCTAAAAATTTAGAGTATCAAGTTCAAAAAATCAGCAATTCCCAAAAGGAATTATTACAACTACAACAAAAATTAAATTATATTTTTAACACTATCAAAACAAGTCATAGTTTCTTAACTATATTATTAGGTCTTTCTGCTTTTTGTGGTAAATCGGGATTTGCTTTAGAGTGGTTGGATGATGACCACGAATTAATTATATCAAGTGATGGTACAATTCAAGAATTAACAGATATTTTAAATGAATGTGATATTTTTCAAGAAAAAATTGCTACTTTAATCATTCAGGGTGACACTTTAAGAGAAGAGGCAGAACAAGCTATAAAAAACATTGAACAGCAAAGTACTAAAGAACTAACTGTTAGCAAAAAATTAGAAATATTCCCAAAAGTTTCGACACAAAAAATAGTACGTTCAGGTTTTATTATATTCTCAAGCTTATTAGTATTAGGTTTTGCTGGTTGGCAAATCCGAAACCAAAATCCCCAATTACAAAATCTAAGTTTGACTCCAGAAGAAAAAGCGATCGCTAATTTTAAATCTGCTCAAAAACTTGGCATGGAAGCTGCTTCCCTAGTTCAAAAGCCGCCACATTCTCTACAAGTTTGGCAACAAGCAGAAACTAAATGGTATCAAGCAATCAACTTGTTAAATAGCATTCCCAGTCAAACATCAGTTTCTGATAAAGCAAAGAATAAATTAACTCGTTATCGGATTAACTATAACGCTATCAGTCAAATAGTCTTAACTGAAAAAAAAGCACTCACTAACTTAAAATCAGCCCAAAAGCTAGCAATAGAAGCTACTTTCTTTGTACAAAATTCGTCTCATTCAGCAATCACTCGCCAGCAAGCAAAAGACAAATGGAAGCAAGCAATTAATTTATTAGAAGCTATTCCAGAAAATAGCTCTGTCTCTATACAAGCTAAAGAAACACTTCCTATTTATAAAACTAACTACGCCGCTATTAGATCAAGATAAATCAGAGACCATTTATAAAGTAACGCACCGCAATACAAAATGGTGCGTTAGGCGCAGTTCATATTTCTCGCGATCATTAATCTCAAAATATGCGCCTAACACAGCCTACAATAACTTTATTTTTACTTTATAAATAGCCTCTCACACAACGATACTATGAGAATATTCCTTTCCCAGTCCCTAGTTCCCAGTCCCCAGTCCCTTATTTAAATTGAGATACTCATCGAATTACTGACAATTGGGGATTGACTACAGTGATTCTACTAAATTTAATATTTTATTTATTTTCTCTGGGACTTTCCGTAACAATCGCCCAAATACTTGCAAATTAAGCTTTTTCGATGACTCGTTTGTGTTCAGCGTTTTATGTTATACATCAAAAATGATGTTTAGAATACTTTTCTCTTCAACTAAAAACTATATATTTTGCACATCTAGCACAGTAGGAAACGCCAAGGGGGAAACTGGGTAAAAGGTACAAGGTAAAAAGTACAAAGCAATAAGGTAAAGTTTTCTTCTTCATTTTTGCTCTCTTTCTATCCTTGTGGCGCAAGCATTTTCCCTGCTCCCTCTCGGCGTTTTAATTTTTCCTTCATCCGTTGCAGCAAGCTCACAACAGCTGTGACGGATTTTTGCTTTCTTTAGTTTCTGACGTTTCAACTTTGGTTCTTGTAAACCTTGTTGGTATTTAAGTAAATAACCTTAATTGAATGATTTGTCAATAGGTTTGTAAAAATATTTTATGAAAACAGAATAAAGACTCAATTATTCCTGCGCCCCAGCGTTTTGCAAACTGCGTACTATATCCTGATAACCATTAAATTCTGCAATCATTAAAGCTGTGTAACCCCCTCGGTTCGTCAAATTCACATCTGCCCCAGCTTGGACTAATAACTTCACAATCTCTGCATAACCCGCTGAAGCAGCCCACATCAATGCTGTTGCCCTTGCTGAGTCTTGAAAATTCACATCTGCCCCCTTTGCCAAGAGCATTTGTATCACCTCCGTGTGCTGGCGTTCGGTTGCTTTAATCAAAGCACTTTTGCCATCATCTGCTGGAATATTGGCATCAGCACCATAATCTAGCAACACTTTCACTGTTTGGGTGTGGCCATGTGATGCAGCCAGCGTCAAAGGTACTTCACCGAGGTTTTTTCCAGAAATATCTCCCCCACAACGCAGCAGTGCTTCCACAATTTGGCTGTGTCCCTGCAAGGCTGCTACTAGCAATGGCGTATCGCCCAGGTGGTTTCTAATTTGCACATCGGCACCTTTGTTAAGTAACACCTGCACCACATCAACGTAGCCTTCCACAACAGCAAGGTGTAAGGCAGTTTCACCATCTTGGTCTTGGAGATTAATCTCGGCATCTCGATCTAGTAAAGCAGATGCGATCGCACTGTGTCCCGCTGCTGCCGCCGCCGATAACGCAGTTCCACCACCAACGTTTTTCGCCTTTATATCAGCCCCCGCCGCCAGCAGTGCTTGGACAACCTCCAGATGTCCCAAATCTGCCGCTAACATTAACGGTGTCTCACCCTCCTCATCTGGAACATTGACATCTACACCAGTTTGGAGAATTGCTTTGATAACTTCTACGTGTCCGTGCTTAACTGCCAGCTTCAAAGCCGTATCATCATCTTTGTCGGCGATATCCACTCCTGCACCAGCAGCTAGTAAAACTCTTACTACATCCACATGACCTTTAACTACTGCTGCCATTAAAGCCGTGCTGCCATCTTCATTAGTGGCGTTGACATCAGCACCTCTGGATACTAAAAGTTGTACAATGTCAAGCTGTTTAGTGCTAGCTGCTAACATCAAAGCCGTCAAACTATAGAGTTTTCTTTTTAAATTGATATTTGCCCCAGCATCCAGCAGCGATCGCACAATTTCGGTGTAGCCTAGATTAGCAGCAAACATTAACGCCGTGGTGCCTTGGCGATCGCACGCATCCACCTTCGCACCATCAGCCAGTAGCGCACACAGCCCCTTAATATCCCCACTTTTAGCAGCCTTCAGCAGCAAAGTATCATTGTTTTCAGTCATGGATGAGATCCCACACACGGGAGTTTGATTCGTCTACCCTCAAAATTCAGCTTAAGCCAAAACAAGCCCAAGCGAGTGCCTCGACTTTCTGCTGAACCCCCAATCAATTGCATTCAGAATTCTGACTTCTGAATTCTGAATTCTGAATTCTGATTCTGCAACTTTAAGCACAGACAATAGAGTTATGCTAATTTTTATGAAGATTTAATAATTGGGCGAGGACACGATGAGTCTGGAACTTTCTCCGTCGGTGAAATATTGGCTGAACTTCTTTCATCCACTGATTATGTGGGCGCTATTGGCAGTCTCAATTTATGCTGCGTATTTAGGGTTGCAAGTACAGCGTACCAGAAATGCTCAGGGAGAAGAAAAGAAAGAACTGATTAAAGGTAGATATAACGTCAGACATTATCAAATCGGGTCTATACTCCTAGCTTTGATGGTGACAGGTGCAATTGGAGGGATGGCTGTCACTTACATCAACAATGGCAAGTTATTTGTAGGGCCTCACCTGCTAGCAGGATTGGGGATGACGGGTTTGATTGCATTTTCAGCGGCTTTGTCTCCCTATATGCAAAAAGGAGCAAATTGGGCGCGTGCAACTCACATTTTGTTGAATTTCACGCTTTTGGGACTTTTTGCTTGGCAGGCAGTGACTGGAGTGCAAATTATCCAAAGAATTCTCACTAAAGCATAGTCATTGGTCATTTGTCCTTTGTCATTGGTTTATGACAAGGGACAAAAAACTGTTAACTACCACCTTTAGATTTCTTGGATTTGTTTTAACTCTTGTGTGTGAAACAAATCCAAAATCCAAAATCCAAAATCCAAAATCAGTTGAGTCACCGCTTTTTCTTGGAGTTGACAGGAAAGGGTATTTGCAAAGTTTTATGAAAATCTTCTTGGACTTTGCGAGTTAAGCGGCGGGAGACTTGGCGGACGATTTGATTAAGTAAGCGATCGCCTGTAGATTGAACTAAAGACTTGGGTAATCGCTGAATAAACCTGGGAAAGTGTATATAAACTACTAAATCCAACTCCCATTCAACTCTGGTCACTTCGCCAATATCAGTAGAAACATCACTTGCGACGTTTTCTGTTAACTTGAGGGATGCTCGGTAATCTACGTCATAACCAGGCGGATGGTAATCAGGGATGGGAATTGTGCGGATGCGGTAAATACCTTCATCTGGAGGCAATAATTCCAAACCAATTTTTGGTTCTACTTCATAACCAAAAGAACCAAAACGACCAATTGTTAGAGCATAGCCATTTTCCCCCAACTGTTGCACCTTCATCGGTTCAGCGCAGCGCGAAAACCATGAATTGTGAGAATTGAGGTACTCAGCAACCTTTTCTGCTGGGGCAAACATTTCCATACAGTCTTGATAACGACCGTAAAATTTTGTTAGCGTCGCTACATTTGCTTGTGTTAATGTCTCGTTTGCTTCTTCTTGGCTGGACGCTACTGGTAAAACTGTTTCTGTTATTTCCAAGGATTGGTATTCGCCGTTTCTTAAAAGCATAAATGCATTACTGTATACTTTGGCGTTTGTCTATATTAATAATTCCCTGCCGACTTGGTTAGTTTCGCACAAATATCCTATTTTGACAGAAACCTCAATAATCTGCCATCGACTCCATAGAATTACTAAAATTAAGGAACTGAACAAGCACACAATAGTTTCCCAGGATAGCATTTCTCATGAAAGCATTTGTAGCAGGGGCAACAGGTGAAACAGGTCGCCGGATCGTGCAAGAATTGGTAGCGCGGAATATTCCTGTCATAGCTCTGGTGCGGGATATAGAAAAAGCTAGGGGTATTCTGTCTCCGGAGGCTGAATTGGTGCTAGGCGACGTGTTACAACCAGAAACTCTGACTGCTGCGTTGGGAGATAGCACAGTTGTGTTGGTTGCGACTGGCGCGAAACCTAGCTTTGACCCCACTGGCCCCTATAAAGTGGATTTTGAAGGTACGAAAAATTTAGTCGATGCTGCTAAGGCTAAGGGGATTGAGCATTTTGTCTTTGTTTCTTCTTTGTGTACTTCTTTGCTGTTCCATCCACTGAATTTGTTTTGGCTGATTTTGGTGTGGAAAAAGCAAGCTGAAGAATACATCCAGAAAAGTGGTCTTACTTATACGATTGTCCGGCCTGGTGGCTTAAAGAATGAAGATAATACCGACTCCATTGTGATGCAGGGTGCTGATACCCTGTTTGAGGGTAGCCTTCCTCGCCAAAAAGTCGCCCAAGTTTGCGTCGAGGCGCTGTCAGAACCAGCTGCACGCAATAAAGTTGTGGAGATTGTAGCAAAATCTGAAGCCGCGTCGAAAAGTTTTACAGAGCTATTTCAACAGTGCTAGGTTGAAAAAGGGAGGAGATAGAGACGCGATGAATCGCGTCTGTACAAGAGTAGGGGAGAAATTTAGAAATTAGAGTTAAAGCGATCGCTCTTTGGTGTAATGGCGATCGCTTATCATAATTACTACGGCGTAGCTGATAAATATACAGCGTATTTCAGGTAAATGAAGTAGGGGCACAACATGTTGTGCCCCTACCCCTGTACCTCACGCCTGTTGCAATCATCTGTAATTTAAACAAATTCAGGTTGTGATTTTTGGTTGAGTTGCAGATACTCAATAATCAATAAACGCAAGTAATCTAACATTTGCAAGTAGGCTTTGATTTGTCCGTATGCTTGAGGATTGGCAAAATAAAACTCAGCAATAACTGGAATCTCAAAGACTCGTAGATTTTGTAACTTATCAATAGCCTGTTGTTTATTTTCAATCCAACCTCGTATTTGAATTTGACTGGCGTAACCTCTGATATCTACTGTTAAAAGTTCTATTTCTTCTAAAATTGAAAATTCTTCTTCAGAAGTCAAATATAAAGTAGCAATTTCTTTGCGTTCTTGTTTAGTATTGCGGTAATCCTGGCTTAACTCTTCTAATAATTGAACAATATAATCTCTTTTAATTTCCGGGTTGTGAGTATTTAAAGCTGCTTCAGTCATCATTGAGTCCATAAGTAACGATTTTTTCTACTCCAAATTTATCAGCTCGTACAATTAAATATTCATTACCTTTGCGATAAACTGCTGAACCATCCGAGCGATATCCAGTTTTTGGAACCCTTACTGCTCTCTTCTTATTAAAGTTATCAGCTTTTCTTAAATATCTTAATGGGTCGAACTCTTTTCTCTGAAGATGGTCTAGAATACTTTGAGAAACACTGATATATGTAGAAGCATCCCAGCCAGCTAAGTATTGCTTGATTTCAGTAACTTCATCTTCAGTATATCCTTGACATAATTGTTCTAAAAATGGGTCTTGTGCTGGTTCATCCTACATTGATGTTGACTAAAATTGCTTCATTTAAGAGATTCAATTAGATAATACAAACTATTAAAAGACAGTAGAGGTAGCGATGTCTGTACAATTGCTAAGACGGAAATTTACAGTTGAACAATATCATAAAATGGTTGAGTCCGGGATTCTGACAGAGGATGACCGGGTGGAATTGATTAAGGGAGAAATTATTGAGATGTCGCCTATTGGGACAAAACATGCTGCTTGTGTAAATCGACTAGTTAATCTCTTAATTCAACTGTTGGGAAAACGCATTATACTTGCTTCTCAAAATCCGGTTGCGTTGAACAATAACTCAGAACCTCAGCCAGATGTGGCATTACTCAAACTCCGTGATGATTTCTACGCCACAGCACACCCCCAACCCCAGGATATTTTTTTATTAATTGAAGTGGCTGATTCGACTATTTTGTATGACCGGGAAGAGAAAATTCCTTTGTATGCACAAGCAAACATTATTGAAGTTTGGTTAGTAGATATTAACGAGGAAATTGTCGAAGTTTATCAACAACCAACAGCCGTAGGATATCAGCATCTGCAAAAGTTCGCTAGCGGTCAAAGTTTAACAATTCCAGGTTTCCCTGATGTCAGTATTACTGTTGATGAAATCTTTGGCAGATAAAATTACTTCTCTCCTCATTCCCCTGCCATTCCTTCAAGACGTAAAAAATGCACTTTACCTGAAGAATCCCCAACTACAATTGTCATACCGTCTGGTGCAACTGCACAGGAATAAATGGGACTATCTCCTGTAAAAGTGGCAATGACCTCCCCAGTTGCCAAATTCCAGACTTTGAGGATGCCGTCATTGGAGGCAGAAATTACCTGTTGCCCATTGGGGGTGACGGCGACGGCATTTACCCAGTCACTATGACCAGTGAGGGTGAATAGTTCCTCCCCTGTTGCCAAATTCCAGACTTTGAGGGTGTCGTCATTGGAGGCAGAAATCACCTGTTGCCCATTGGGGGTGATGGCGATGGCATTTACCAAGTAACTATGACCAGTGAGGGTGAATAGTTCCTCCCCTGTTGCCAAATTCCAGACTTTGATGGTTCTGTCACGGGATGCAGAAATCACCTGTTGCCCATTGGGGGTGACGGCGACGGCATTTACCCAGTCACTATGACCAGTGAGGGTGAATAGTTCCTCCCCAGTTGCCAAATTCCAGACTTTGAGGGTGGAGTCCAAGGATGCAGAAATCACCTGTTGCCCATTGGGAGTGACGGCGATGGCATTTACCGAGTCACTATGACCAGTGAGAGTGAATAGTTCCTCCCCAGTTGCCAAATTCCAGACTTTGAGGGTGTTGTCACGGGATGCAGAAATCACCTGTTGCCCATTGGGGGTGACGGCGACGGCATTTACCGAGTTACTATGACCAGTGAGTGTGCGGAGTAAGCGTCCTCCTGGTGGCGTTAAGCTTGGGGTCAAGGGACACAGCCAAGGAGTAGTTATTTTTTGCTTTATCTGTGTTAATAATGCCTGAATCTCCTCTGACGTTTTCTGATGTAATAACCTTCCCTGTAATTGACTGGCTAACTGTTGCTTATCTGTTACTAAAATATGCGCTGATAGCCTTAATGCACCTTGAATCAATTTCAGACTTTTGACTTTTTTAGGGTTATTTAATGCTTCTGCATCATCAATCAAATCGTAATCTTCAATTAGCGCCTGTACCCCAAACTCAGGATGATTAATCTTTGCCGTTAAAAATTCAAAATCAGTCAGCGTTTGATAATATTTTTCTAAATTTCCCGAACTTACCAAATTATAAGGATATCTGCCCAGATAAGCTTTGCGGGAGTAGGATTTTTTTCCTGTTGATTTCTTCTCAGTTTTCGTCATCGTCCTCTCTCTCCCGTTCCCAGTAATCAACAATACGTTGATTCACCTCTTTAATTAGCTGACGCTTTGTATCTAAAATCGGTTTTGATTTGAGAAAGTCTAGAAAACTAGCATGGTAGATGCTGTAACAAGTGTCTCCATCTATCCTTTGTTGCTTTAAATATTCAAACCACTTATTTAAAATTTGTTGCACTTCATATTCATCTTCCTGGGCAATATCAGCAATCATCTCACAAGGAATCGGCGTACCAATTTCTACTAGAATATACAGGATAATCACCATAATTTTATTAGGTGCAGAATCCATATTCATTCGCACCCAATGAGTTTGATAATATTGTTGAAGACCATCTGGTAATTGCTTTAAATTAAAATCATTATATTCACCTTTAGCAATTCCCGGTAAGACATAGCGCAGGTACATGAAATTACTTTCACTTTTTGCCGCTACCTGCTCAACAAAAGCCTCACGGTTGATATCGCGGTCTTGAATCCACTTGAGCAATCCGGCTTTATAATCTACATCATGATTGAGAAAAAAGCGAATATATTCTTGAATATCATCACGATTGTCTTTGTTATATCGGCTTGCGTTTAAATCTAACTCTATCTGCTCGGCACCTTCAGTATATAATCGATTTTTACCCGGTTCATAGCGTCGCCTCGTCAGCAAAAAATAAACTTTATCTGGCAGAGTCTTAGGCAAATATAAAATATTTTCTGCCCCTGGTGCTTGCTCTACTTCATCCAACGCATCAATTACAATTACCAAGGGTTCATTATTAAGAATTTTGCTACTAGCTTTAATTAACAAAGCTGATAAATCATCATTATCGGCATTTTCTAATTGATAGCGGTTAATTAGCTGTTGACGAATACTTTTGATAAATAATTCCGGGCGATTGTTTCTTTCTTGCAAAACATTAAAGTAACAAATAGCTTTCTTTTCATCAACATATTTTGCAGCTATAGCACTTTTCCCCATCCCAGCATCCCCGATTACCGTAAAATAACCCTTGGGATATTTATTCAAGAAATCTTTAAAAGCATCAAACACAAATTTACGTCCGCAAAAGGAGCGAATCTTTTCTTTAATGAGTACTTCAAACTCTTGTGATAATTGCAGATTTTGATACCAATCTTGAGGGTCAACTATATCTAACGGGCTAATATTTAAATAATTAGCAATATTCTTTACTGACCATCTCTCGACTCCATTAGGAGCAGGTTTAACCCCAAGCAGACGTTTAATGGTATCAATGCTGACATGAGTATTCGATGCTAGTTTTTCTTGAGTCAATTGGGCTTGCTTCATGGCTTCTCGAAGCCGAGTTTTTCCTACTTCACTAGCCTTTACTTTATCGGAATCAAGCATAATCAATTTTTAAAATAAGAATAAAACTAATAAAATCTAAATAAATTTTAAATTTGGTGTCTAGGGCAGATAGGTTTTGCAGGTAACCTTAATTGCCCTAAATTAGAGGGCAGATAAACAATAATATTTAACCTTGTTTGCCCTGGAATATCTGGATAATCATTATTAGGATAACAATATCAAAATTCTACAGTGAAATAGTCAGGACTTTAACAATGCAAAATCCTAATTATCAAAATTTAAAAGCAGAATTGATGCAAGAATTATTACGCCAAGCAAAATTAACCTTTAATCTTGCCTTGAGTGTCACCGCCGCTTCTGCAATGATGACGTTAGGCGGTGTAGGATTGCTCTATTTCAACAAAGTTTCTCAAGCCAGTCTCACAGCCGGAGGGGGCGCACTGGCTACTATCACCAGCGTTCAACTCGCCAAGCAAACCAAAGAGGAATTATTAGAGATTATAGAAAAATCAGATGGGTAAATTTAGAGAAGATAGGGCGATTATCCCTAAAATAACCTGAAACGTGGTGCGTAGGGGTAGCCCGTCGTAGACATCGCTATGCTATTTTCAGTATCAAACTCCAAACTTGAGCCTCAAAACCGCAACTTCCAGGATCAAAGATGCAACCGTCAGCCTCAAAGACGCAATTTCGAGGATTAAAGCCGCAATTTTCCGCATCAAAGCCGCAACCGTCAGCTTCAAAGGCTCAACGTTTAACTTCAAAGCCGCAACCGTCAGCCTCAAAGCCGCAATTTTCCGCATCAAAGCCGCAACCGTCAGCCTCAAAGGCTCAAAGTTTAACCTCAAAGCCTCAACTGTGGCAATATTAACCTTGCAACCACATCAAAAACTAGAAACCTCATGGATGCTTGGATCTTTAAAGATAGCCATGTATGGTATAGAAATGTATAGAATCTTGAATAGATATAAAATATAGTTCTTAAATGCAAACATTTTCAGCATCTTCCTCAATGCAGCTGTCTGTACCACCAAAACACTTTCAGCCAATGAAGATTGTCGCACTGGGGGACAGCTTAATATATGGATTTGGTGACCCGGAAAAAGGCGGTTGGATTGAGCAACTACGGCGATGGTGGATGTTGCCGGATAGTGCGGGTCATGTTCTTTATAATTTAGGGGTCAGGGGCGATCGCACGCAACAAGTAGCCCAAAGGCTAGAAGTTGAATTTCGCCATCGCGGTGAGTTGCGAAATCGTGTTCCCGACTTGATTATTTTATCAGTAGGCGTCAATGACTCAGCGCGTTTGGCGCGTCCCGATGGACGAATTTACACAGATTTCACCGTATTTGAAAACGAAATCGCTTCTCTGCTAGATTTGGCACAGCAACTCTGTCCTGTGTTATTTGTCGGTATGGTGCCAGTGGATGAAGCTAAAATGCCATTTTTAGATTGTTTTTACTATAATCATGCCGATCAGTACCGCTACAAAGAAGCAACTTGCACTGCTTGTGATAAACGGCAAATTCCCTATTTAGATATTTTTGATATGTGGATGGAACGCGGTGAAGCTTGGCGTCTCAAACGCTTGAGTGATGACGGACTTCATCCCAATACACTAGGTTATCAAGCCTTGTTAGAAGATGTAATAAATTGGGATGCGATCGCAAGTTATCATTCTCTAAATTTGATTACCACCTAAAACCGTGCCAATTTTAGATTTTGAATTTTGGATTTTGGATTGAAACAAAAATCTCAAATCCAAAATCTAAAATCTAAAATCTAAAATCTAAAATTACTCCTATGACACCAACCTTATTCGGCCGCTGGCAAACTCGATTATTATTACTTGCAACTGTAGGCGTACTCGTATCTTTACCCTTTGCAATTGGTTTGATTGGTTCTGGTGCTAACTCAGTTTATTTTTGGATACTTGGTTATGTTGCTATCTTTGGTTTAGGTTGGGATGTGCTTTATAACTATCTCCAAAAATTCCGCTGGGACAGAGATTGGCCGGCAGTTTATCAAGTTTTAGCTGGGATTTGGGAATTAATATTTGTATTTTGTGGAATTAAACTGTTTGGCTTCTTACCAATACCTTTACCTAAGGAAGAACTGTCAGCAACAGATTTTTTATTGCACTATAGCGTCGTCTGGTTAGCAGTTTTTATTACTTCCCAAAGCCTGATGCGAATTATATTTCTCCGTTGGCGTTTCCGGGGTGGAGAGTGGTTGTAATTTTTAATTGTTAATAGTTACATTTTATCTACGTTTCTAAATACTTGTGTCTGTAGCCGTGTCTTAGAGCAATTTTTAACACAATAGAATACAGATAATCGTAGGGGCGCACAGCTGTGCGCCCCTACCTTTGTATTCTATTTGGCACTTATGAGGATTACTGTGCTAAAAAAATATATCTGTATTATTATCTACCTTACTCAGATTTAATTTCTGCTCAATAAAATACAATGTCAAATTTTGATCTGGTTATTCGACTCTTTCTGCAACTCACGGTAATTTTAGCCACTTGTCGCATAGTTACGATTTTAGGACGCCGCTATCTTGGTCAAACTGATGTTGTTTGCGAAATGATTGCAGGTGTGATGCTAGGGCCATCACTTCTAGGTTTGATTGCACCAGATTTCCAGCAATGGCTATTTCCTAAGCTGCCGATTATTACTGCTTTAGGAGACAAGATACCCAATCCATCGATGTCGATTTTATATGCCATTAGTCAAATTGGATTGGCAATTTATATGTTTTTGATTGGTTTAGAGTTCAACACAAAACTCTTAAAACACCATATCAAAAGCGCAGGTTTGTTATCTGCTGCCGGGATTATTACTCCTTTTATCTTAGGAGCGATCGCTTCTTTTTGGTTATATCACAATGGCAATTTCTTTCAACCAAAAGTAGTGCCTTGGTCAGCCGCTTTATATCTGGGCGCGTCGATGACAATCACGGCTTTTCCGATGTTAGCTCGGATTCTTTACGAGCGCGGACTTGCACAAACTCGCTTCGGGACTTTGGCTTTAGGCGCAGCATCGGTAGATGATGGAGTTGCTTGGTGTTTATTGGCGATCGTCCTTGCTAGTGTGAAAAATTCCATCAACATCGCCATCTTAGCAATTGGTGGTGGCATTTGCTACGTGCTTTTTGCTATTTTTATCGGGCAACGTGTACTTAAAGTCTTCACCCGCATGACAAAACGTGATGCAGGTGTGAGTAGACAAACTTTGACTTTATTCTTGATAGTTTTGATGTTTTGTGCATGGTTTACTGATATCACAGGTATCTATGCAATATTCGGTGCGTTTGTGTTGGGAGCAGTAACACCACGCGGGGAATTTGCTCAACAAATTCGACAATATACAGAGTTTTTCACCACTTCTTTTTTGCTGCCGATATTTTTTGTCTTTTCTGGATTGAACACACAAATCGGACTAGTAAACACACCTGCATTATGGGGAATTACCCTGTTAATTTTGGCGATCGCAATTATCGGTAAAGGCATTGCTTGTATGTTGGCAGCAAAATTAGCAGGAGAAAATTGGCGCGAATCAGCAACTATCGGCGCTCTGATGAATGCCCGCGGTTTAATGGAGTTAATCATCCTCAATATTGGTCTTGAACAAGGTATAATTACCCCCACTTTATTCACTATTATGGTTATTATGGCTGTAGTTACTACACTCATGGCATCACCCTTGATTGCCTTTTTGTTGCACGGCACAAGCTATGATAAATCTACCGCTTAAGTCAATCTCAATAGAAAATTAACAATCAATTCCTGATAATAATTACCTAATTATTAGGTAAATTATGAAGCTCTAACTAGTAAAAGCTAATAGTAGTACTGACAGCATTTTGCAATTGATTGGATTACACTAGTTCAGATTCCATACTTACCACTCCCTTTCCAACTAACAGCAACTGACATCACAAATAAGCACAAATTAACCTTGGGGGATATTACAAACTTGACCGAATAATTCGTAATTCCTAATTAATCGTACAAGGCTATAAATTGATTTATGCAGGTGTTAATGCCTGAATTTTGAATTCTGAATTTCTAATTTGTGTAGTCTCTCGGTAAGAGCAGGGGTTGACATTTTCCAGTCTTTTAAACAATTATCTTAGGGAAACCAGATAGTTACTCTTGAGGAAACCATGCACATAGTTATTCTCGTTCTGGTTGAGGTACTGATTGTTATTGGACTTTCACGGCTAGTAGGGCTAGGATTTCGTTCTATTAAGCAACCGCTGGTAATTGGTGAAATTGTCGCTGGGATTATGCTAGGCCCATCTTTATTTGGTTTAGTAGCTCCCCATGTAGCAGTTACCTTATTTCCACCAGAAACTATTCCTTTTCTAAATGTTTTGTCTCAGGTGGGACTAATATTTTTCATGTTTCTGATTGGGTTAGAACTAAATCCAAAATACCTCAGCGGTCAGCTAGAAGTGGCAGTTTTAACTTCTCATGTCAGTATTTTGGTGCCGTTTTCCTTAGGAACATTACTAGCGGTGGTGCTTTATCCCCTGGTTTCCAACGCTAGTGTATCGTTTACCGCCTTCGCCTTATTTTTGGGCGCGGCGATGTCGATTACTGCTTTTCCAGTGTTGGCACGAATCATTACTGAGAGTAATTTACAAGGAACCCGCTTAGGAACATTAGCCTTAACTTGTGCAGCGGTGGATGATGTCACAGCTTGGTGTTTATTAGCAGTTGCGATCGCTGTAGCTCGGACTGGCGATTTTGCTGGTGCAGTACCCACAATTATTGAGAGCATAGTCTACATCGGCTTCATGCTGACGGTGGGACGTTGGTTCCTCCAAGGACTTGCCAAACATTATCAGCGTGCGGGACGCCTCAGCCAATTAGTGTTAGCTGGGATTTACATGGCAGTGGTTGCATCTGCACTAATCACTGAATTAATTGGCATTCACTTAATCTTTGGAGCATTTTTACTCGGCGCAGCAATGCCCAAAAATGAAGATTTAGTGCGGGAATTGGCAGTAAAAACCGAAGATTTTGTTCTGATATTCTTGCTGCCAATATTTTTTGCCTACAGTGGTTTGCGGACGCAGATTGGCTTGCTGAACCGCCCAGAATTATGGCTATTGTGTGCATTGGTTTTAGCAGTAGCGATCGTAGGTAAATATTTTGGCACTTATATCGCGGCTCGTGTCAGTGGCATTAATAAACGGGAAGCCTCGGCACTCGGTTGGTTGATGAATACTCGCGGCTTGACCGAGTTGATAGTGCTAAATATTGGTCTGGAGTTAGGAGTAATTTCCCCGTTAATATTTACCATGCTGGTAATTATGGCGCTGGTAACTACATTTATGACCTCGCCACTGTTGGAATGGACTTATCCGAAAAAGCTGATCAGGTTAGATTTAGTGGAACCGGAGTCAGAAGCAGAAACCGAAATAAATCTAGATACAGAACATATCACTGCTGAAAATGAAACTCACCCTCGTTCCTACCGGATTTTAGTACCAGTAGCTAATCCAAATACCCAAAAAGGTTTGGTACAGTTGGCAGTAGCCTTGGCGCAGCCCGCCGTAGGCATCGCTCTCAACTATCGACAACCAGCTGTTGTGCATCCCCTCAGCTTGATTGAATTTGAAGAAGACTATGCCTTTGAGAGTACCCCAGTTGAAGCAGATCGATTAATCGCCCAGCGCCGCCAGCAGCTACAAGAATTGATTAATACTCTCGAACCTCCAGAAACACGCTCTTACGTGCATCCCATCGTTCGCACATCCAGCAATGTTGCACGAGAAACAGCACAGATTGCCGCATTAGACCAAGTTGATTTAATTCTCGTGGGATGGCATCGGCCAGCTTTTAGTAGCAACCGCTTAGGGGGAAGAGTTGGTCAAATTCTCACTACTGCGCCAGTGGATGTAGCAGTGTTTGTAGACCGAGGAAGTGAGCGATTAGAAAGCTTGTTAGTGCCTTATTCTGCAAATATCCACGATGATTTAGCATTAATACTTGCTTTGAGACTCCTAATCAATCATGAAACTTGTATGTTGCAGATTTTACACGTTTTACCAGAAAATCGCCTCAAAGATGAATTGAGTTATGAACTGGACATGATGATCGAGCAATTACCAAGTAGTGTACGCGATCGCATAGAAATCAAAGTTGTCCAAGCCCCAGATCCCATCCAAGCCGTAGTCGAAGCCTCAAAAAATGTAGACTTGACAATTGCTGGCACCAGCCGCACTTGGGGTATTGAGCGTCAAACCTTGGGAAGATATACAGATCAACTAGCCATCCAATGCCGCTCTTCCCTGTTGATTACCCGCCGCTACAGTCAAGTCACCGCTCATCTGGCTTCCCTGATTCCTGAGGTTACTAGTCAAGAGCCAACAATTCAGGAGTTGAGATCATGAATCATTTCAACTTCAAATCTTTAGCTTTTTACGGAGTAGCCATCAGCTCAGTGCTACTGCTGTTTAAAACTGTAACCGCTTATGGAGAAAACAATCTCAAAGCTCCTCCTAAGGTTAGCGATCGCTATCGTCTAACACTAGCTGAAGATTTGCCCAACTGTGAAAAATCAGACACCTTGACATTAAATATTCAGCAGTCAGGTATTTACTTAAATGCCTCTATATTACCAGCAAACGCTAACGACGATATTGACGAAAAGCACTCTCTGACAGGCATCTTGAAAAATCAACAGTTAAATTTATCTGGGAAAATTAATAGATCAATCCTTTGCAATATCCCTGACTCCCAGAACGATTCTCTTAACTCAGTCACAATTCAAATGCAACTAGCAGAGAGAGGTAGTATACCAGGGCAATTAACTCTCAATGGCATCCCACAAACTCTAAAATTTACTGCTATGCCAGAAAAAATTGAGGAAAAATCTCAGAAGTCCAACAATCATTAGAGCATTGGGGGTGCTGTTAGCGGTAGCGGGGCATTTAGCCCGTGCTGAGTGAAGAGTTTTTTCTTCCTAATCTCCTCCTACCCACTGCTCCCTCAATTATCCACAACTTCACTCTCAAAGCCAAGCCAAGAGCTTTTTTTAATTCTGACTTCTGAATTCTGCTATCAAAAGTTAAAAGTATAATTTAATTCATAGCTTATACTAGAAATTCCTCAGAAATCAATATCAAAGGCATAATTAAAAATGGCTCAGAGATTAAAGACCTGGGATTGCCACTGGAGCAAACAGCTACTTAGCTTCAGTGTATTCGGTTTTTATGCAGCGATCGCCCTTGAAACTTCCAGCATTGCTGCTACACCATTGGCAAAGCTAGATAATTGGCGTTTTTCCCCCAAAACACAACAGCTCGAAATCACTCTCTCAATAGCCACAACCCCTCGTTATTTCTACTTAGCCCAACCACCTCGCCTAGTTGTAGATTTACCGAATACTAAGTTGGGCAATATTACCACCCAACAAAATTATTCTGGAGCCATCAAAAGCATTCGTGTTTCTCAACTCAATGAAAACGCCACACGTATTGTTCTAGATTTAGCACCAGGAACTGTTTTAAATCCCAAACAGGTACAACTGCAACCACTTTCCCGAAAAAACCCCACTCGCTGGGTATTACGTCCTATCATTTCTGGTAAAAGCACTGCCGTAAAACCGGCAAACTCAGCACCCTCATCCAAAAAACCACCTCAAACACCGCCTACTAAGCTGCCCGTAATTACTACTAACTCACAACCGCCTACTAATCTACCCGTAATTACTCCTGACTCACAACCGCCCCTACTCACAGCTCCGCCTATATCAAGTCAGCTACCCTCAACAACTATCACTAATTCAACTCAACCTTTTGTAACTGTACCTCCCCTGACCCCCAATACACCCTCTCAACAACCCAGTTTTATTCTTCCCCCTCCTTCTTTCCCAAATCAACCCGGTACATTGAATAGCATTCCTACTTTCGGTGTGTCTGAATTTCCAGTTCCAACAGCCCCCAATGTTCGCAACCCCCAAGTCATTGAGTTTGGCCAGCCGCTTCCTAAAAGTAGATAGGGAGTGGGGAGTGGGGAGTGGGGAGTGGGGAGATAAGGGAGCAGGGGAGGCAGGGGGAGAAATAACCAATGCCCAATGCCCCATGCCCCATACCCAAATCTAAAATCTATCCGTTTCCTGAGGTGTTCCAACTGCTCCTGGTTGAGCTGTGAAGAAGTTTTGAGCAGCTTCATTCTGATATATGCATCTAATATCAGGTTTGTCACTGTCCAAGTTACCTGTAAAGCCAAAGGTATTTAAACGATTCTTGCAATCTCTTACTTGGTCAGATGTCACCAGTTTACGTTGCTCTAAAAGTGCCCAGTTATTTTGTCGGATCACGCATCCAGGACGCATACTCGGCTGAGAAACATAGACATTGAAGGGGTTGAGAGTCACGAACAGTCTAGCGTCCATCACCATCGCACTTGCCCCATACTGCACACAAATCTCAGGATTTGGTGCTTTGGTATCAATAAATTCACGGGAAGCCACATTTGATGGAGCTAACGTGGTTGTAGAACTAAAAGCAATGCCAATACCAATTCCCAAAATTAGCACCCCTCCCATAATTGCAATAGTGAAGAGGTTAAACATAGGGGATTGGAAAGCAGAGGGTTTAGAAGTAGTAGCCGATCTACCAGTAGATTTACGTCTCATTGTTGCTTAATCACCTTCACGCCAATTGGGCAGGGAGTGTTCTAAAGTTTTCTCCCTCTTTCAGTATGCCTAGTCTTAATTGTAATTGCCTCGGACTGTCTGTGTAATACTCTTGTTAAATTGCTAAAATCGCCAGTTCTCTAGATGTCTAGATATAATTTCAACTTTGTTGGTTGTTTCCATCTGCAATAATTGGCGAGTATTTTTATTGATTTGCTGATTAACAAATTTTTATTAGCTATTAAAGTTATGGTGTTTGACTTGTAACCCACATCTGAAAGCGGATTATTTATAAATGAATTCATTAATTTTAACACATTTTTATTATGCACAGATAGTCTAAATAAAATTTGCTTTTCAGTTAAATCAAAGTTTTAGTTCGAGAAATTTTTGTTGCCCCTAGTAATTGATGTATCAAACAATGTAAATTAACCTTGAATACAATTTTGATACGTAACTAGAAGCAAGTGAAATTTCAAAAAGCATTATTATCCAACAAGAGGTTTAAAACTTCGCAATTTCAAATTCTCCTAGCTGATAGTCTAACTATTTTTTGGGGAGATTGGCTAGATTTACGTGTGAGAATTGTACAAGTTGCTGCATCAGGCTTAATATCTCCACTGATATATATTTTAGCTTTTGGCTTAGGTTTGGGTAGTTCGATCAAACCAGGTTCAGCAATTAGTGGTAACTATAACAATTACTTAGAATTTATGTTACCAGGGATGGTGGCGCTGTCGTCCATGACTATTAGCTTTGGTGGGACGACATTTTCCATTTGTGGAGACAGATTATTTAGCAAAACGTTCGAGGAATTGTTGTTAACTCCTATACATCCGTTAGCATTGCATATTGGCAAAATGCTGGCTGGAGTAGTGCGGGGGTTGATGACATCCGGTTCCGTAATTTTAGTAGCGGTACTTTTGACCGGAAACTGGAATTTTCTGAATCCGATATTTCTCGTTTTACTTATACTGAATTGTGCTGTATTTGCTGGGTTAGGAGTGATTGTGGGGTTGAGTGTGCGATCGCTCGAATCAGTCGGACTCTACAACAACTTTATAATCATCCCCATGTCTTTTTTAGGAGCGACCTTCTTTGACCCTGGTACATTACCAGCAGCCCTGAAAGTTGTAGTTTACCTGTTACCACTAACCTATGCCAGCATTGGACTACGTGCAGCTGCTCATTTACCCTTGTCCCAGTTTCCTTGGTACAGCATACCGATTTTGTTAGTAGTGGCGATCGCTCTTTCTCTCTGGGGTGGTTATAAATTTGCTCACCAACAAGATTAGAAACTTTAAAATAGATTGACAAAATGTAGACACACCAAGCTAATTTCCAATCCAAAATCCAAAATCCAAAATCCAAAATTGTATTATGCTGATTCGCCCAGCTACCACAACCGACGTACCCGCAGTTTTACCAATGGTTGCCAAAATTTGCGCTTTGCATGAGTCTTGGGATTCCGCCAAATATGGTTTCCTAAGCCATCCAGAACAGCGCTATGAAAAATGGTTAACGCGCTTGGCAAATAGCGATAGCAGTGTATTTTTGGTATCGGAAAAGGAAGGGCAACTTGTAGGGTTTCTAGTGGCGACAATTGAGCAAGAAATCCCCATTTATCGGTTAGAACAATTTGCTTTTGTTCATGATATTTGGGTTGAGCCAGAACATCGGCAAAACGGAATTGCCCGACAAATGGTAATGCAAACTATTGAACGGTTTTCTCAAATGGGCGTCAAGCAAATTCGGCTAGATACAGCAAATGCAAACGAAGCCTCGCGGCGTTTGTTTGCATCTTGCGGTTTTCGGATCAGCACTATCGAAATGCTAATTGAATTTAATCATTAGTCATTAGACCTCTTGCAAAAGTCTTTAACACCCCACCCCCAACCCCTCCCCGCTAGCGGGGAGGGGGGCGTTTGCGTCAGCAAATGCGGGGTGGGGTTCTTTATTTTTGATTTATGCAAGAGGTCTATTAGTCATTGATCATTAGGAAAAGACAAATGACAATGGACAAATGACAATGGACAAATGACTAATGACAAAGGACTAACTAGCTAACAGGGTCTTTTCTAGAGAAGTCCAACGGAAAGCGCGATCGCCACCCCTCTCAATAACTACTTTCACCCGTGGTTCTAGGTTAGGCAAGTTTGCTAAATATTCAATTTCCTGGTCGGAAAGAATATTTCCTTCAATAATCCACAAAACCAGCCCTTTTGACTTTGGTGGTAGCTGTTCTAAATGAGTACTCAGAAGTGGTGGTGCATAGTATACAAAACCTACCGCTGCACCGCTACCAGTACTTTTTTTGCCCAGATGAGGAGGTCTGATTCCATGAACTCTTGTCAGATACGCAGCTACGTCCCCCAGTCCTCTAGCGGTAATGTGCAGCGTAGTATAGCCAGCTGCACGAAGTCGGCGCTGATACCGACCTTCATAACCTCCTTCCAGAGGTACATACACTCCAAGAGCGCCAAATTTTTCCAGATCCCGGATTAAAGCGTTGCCAGTGGTAATTAGTGCCATAGATTTTCGTCTTATCCCGCCTTAGATATCTCTATTATTTACCGTGAACCGATAGATAAAGCATTTTTTTGGGGAATGGGGAATGGGGAATGGGGAATGGGGAATGGGGAATGGGGAATGGGGAATGGGGAATGGGGACTGAGGATTGGTTATTAATTCTTATCCCTCACTCCCTCACTCCCTCACTCCCTCATCTCCCCACTCCCCACTCCCCACTCCCCACTCCCAATTCTTCAAAAAAATTATTGGACAATTATAAATAAATGATTTATATTATTAGATTGTGACCAAACGTGCAAATTAGCTTGCCTTCCTAAGGTAATTCTGAAATAGTATTAGCATCAAAGACTGATTAGTCAATTCAAAGATGATAATCTTATTTAGATTGTTCATAGGCTGGTAAACTAAGAAAGCTTTCAGGTTAACATTGGAGCTTGTGGAGGATAAAGCACAGCTAATCCCCGGCTTCAGACTAGGTTAAATCGTGCGCCTCTGCAAAAGTAGGCAAAATCTTAAACAATAGTTTAAGGTGTTTAGGAAACTAAAAACTGAGTAGCAATGCTAATTTCATGGCATTGTGTTTAGTCTCAGCCAATGGATACTGGGTGGTAAAACCCGCCTAAGTCCAACTGCAACAAGGCAGTCGTCAACCTCACGGAAGCCGTCCTTTGGGCAGATACAAATCGAAAACCCAGCGGCAACGCTGCCTGCAAAAAGTGCCAGAGCAATTGCTTGGACGAAAGCATTGCTGCACACAGCTCAAAGCTGTAGCGCCTTGCATTGATTCCAGAAGTTACTCCTTCCCAAAGGGAAGAAACTTGTGGCTGTTCTGGTGAACTCGTGAGTGAAACTAAACAGATTCACCAAGCAGTACGGACACGGTTTGTTGTGTCCCAAAGTATTTGGAGGGGTTGAGACCGTTCCAAATTTCGCAGGCTGTAGCCTAAACTGACGCGTACAAAGCGTGTCCTCTAGAGTCGGATTCCAAGGTCAGCAAGTAGAAAGGAGAACCAGTTACTGTGTCTGTAGGTATTCTCGGCACCAAGCTGGGCATGACCCAAATATTTGACGAGGCAGGAGTAGCCATTCCTGTCACCGTTATTCAAGCAGGGCCATGCACTGTTACACAAGTTAAAACAAAACAAACCGATGGTTACGCCGCCATTCAAGTTGGTTATGGCGAAGTTAAACCAAAGGCGCTGAACAGACCATTGTTGGGTCACTTAGCTAAATCATCTGCCCCAGCATTGCGTCATTTGAATGAGTATCACACCGATAGCTCTGGTGATTATGCTTTAGGTCAGCAGATTAAAGCAGATATTTTTAGTGCAGGTCAAATTGTAGATGTAGTCGGTACGAGCATCGGTCGCGGCTTTGCGGGTAACCAAAAGCGCAACAACTTTGGTCGGGGACCGATGTCACACGGTTCTAAAAATCATAGAGCGCCTGGTTCTATTGGTGCTGGTACTACACCCGGT
The DNA here is from genome assembly GCF_015207005.2 of Desmonostoc muscorum LEGE 12446. Lineage (GTDB taxonomy): Bacteria > Cyanobacteriota > Cyanobacteriia > Cyanobacteriales > Nostocaceae > Nostoc > Nostoc muscorum. The sequence goes on along the minus strand of NZ_JADEXS020000001.1, from coordinate 3,627,169 downwards.
CGTGTCTATCCAGGTAAGCGGATGGCAGGGCGTTTAGGCGGTACCCGCGTCACAATTCGCAAGCTGACAATAGTGCGAGTAGACCCAGAACGCAACTTATTGCTAATTAAAGGAGCCATTCCTGGAAAACCAGGCGCTCTAGTAAGTGTTGTACCTGCAAAGAAAGTTGGTAAGTAGTCACTAGCCAATAGTCAACAGTCAAGATTTGGACTAATGACTATTGTACAGACGCGATTAATCGCGTCTCTACTAATGACTATTGTACAGACGCGATTAATCGCGTCTCTACTAATGACTAATGACTAAGGACTAAAAATGGTTGAAAGTGTAGTTAAAAATTGGCAAGGAGAACAAGTCGGCCAGACGAGCTTTGAATTGCGAGTTGCAAAAGAGGAAACAGCGTCTCATATTGTACACCGCGCTTTAGTACGGCAAACTACCAATGCTCGTCAAGGAACTGCCAGTACAAAAACTCGTTCGGAAGTTAGAGGCGGCGGACGCAAACCTTGGCGGCAAAAAGGTACTGGTCGCGCTCGTGCTGGATCGATTCGTTCACCCCTATGGCGTGGTGGTGGTGTGATCTTTGGACCAAAACCCAGAGATTTTAACCTGAAAATGAACCGCAAAGAGCGGCGTTTGGCACTGCGGACAGCGTTTGTCGATCGCTTGAATGATTTGATTGTGGTCGAAGAATTTAGCGAACAGCTATCACGTCCAAAAACCAAAGATTTAGTAGCAGCATTGGCTCGTTGGGGAGCAGCACCAGAGAATAAGACACTATTAATATTGTCTGAGTTTCCGGAAAACGTTTCTTTGTCAGGCCGCAACATTGAAAATTTAAAGCTAATTGCAGCTGACCAGTTGAATGTTTACGATTTACTGCACGCTGACAAGATTGTAGTTACAACATCAGCTTTAGAAAAAATTCAGGAGGTCTACAGTGCCTAGCTTTGACCCCCGCTACCTCGCCGATTTAGTGCGTCGCCCAATTGTTACCGAAAAAGCGACGATCCTAATGGAGCAGAATAAATACACCTTTGAAGTAACTCCAAAAGCATCTAAGCCAGAAATCAAGGCTGCGATCGAAGACTTATTTCAAGTCAAGGTTGTAAAAATAAATACCGCAGTACCACCACGTAAAAAACGGCGTGTTGGAAAATTTGTTGGTTATAAGCCCCTATATAAGCGAGCGATTGTTACCGTCGCACCTGGGGATGTAGACAAGATTAGACAAGTTCTATTCCCAGATGTCTAGGAATTTTAGATTGTAGATTTTAGATTTTAGATTGAGGAGTTTACTGAAAAAGTACCATTGATGGTTGTAATTAGTTAAACACTCATTAAATCGAAAATCCAAAATCCAAAATTCAGTAAATCCAAAATCCAAAATCCAAAATCCAAAATAGATTATGGGTACTCGTTCTTATCGCCCCTATACCCCTAGCACTCGCCAAGTTACGATTTCCGACTTTTCGGAAATCACTAAAACTGAGCCAGAAAAATCTCTAACCGAATACGTACATCGCCCCAAAGGTCGGAACAATAAAGGGCGGATTACCAGTCGTCGCCGGGGTGGCGGACACAAACAGCTTTACCGGATCATCGATTTTAAAAGAGATAAACGTAATATTCCCGCCCAAGTCGTAGCAATTGAATACGATCCTAACCGCAATGCCCGGATTGCCCTGGTGCATTACGAAGACGGCGAAAAACGCTATATCCTCCAACCCAACGGCTTGAAAGTTGGGACAACAATTATCGCCGGTCCTGAGTCTCCCTTTGAAGATGGTAATGCCCTACCCTTGTCGAATATTCCCTTGGGTACTAGTGTTCACAACGTAGAACTGACCCCCGGCAAAGGTGGTCAAATTGTACGTGCTGCTGGTGCTACCGCCCAAGTAGTGGCAAAAGAAGGCAATTATGTAACTCTCAAGTTACCTTCAGGAGAAGTCCGGTTGATTCGGCGCGAGTGCTACGCCACCATTGGGCAAGTAGGCAACACCGACGCAAGAAACCTCAGTGCAGGTAAAGCAGGGCGAAATCGCTGGAAAGGCCGTCGTCCTAAGGTCAGAGGTAGCGTCATGAACCCAGTGGATCACCCACATGGTGGTGGTGAAGGTAGGGCGCCAATTGGTAGATCCGGACCTGTAACACCTTGGGGTAAACCGACTTTGGGTGCAAAGACACGCAATAAGAAGAAACTCAGCAGCAAATTAATTGTGCGTCGTCGCCGTAAGTCTTCTAAACGCGGTCGTGGTGGTCGTGAGTCATAGAATTTTAGATTTGAGATTTTGGATTTTAGATTGGGGTCTAGTGAATTAAAATTAAAAATTTTTCCAGACCAATTAGATATCTAAATTATCCAAAATCCGAAATCTGAATCCAAAATCCAAAATCCTAAATCCAAAATTGAACTATGGGTCGTTCTCTAAAAAAAGGTCCCTTCGTTGCGGATCATCTCCTTAAGAAAATTGAAAAGCTCAACGACAATAACAGAAAAGAAGTTATTAAAACTTGGTCAAGAGCTTCGACAATTTTGCCTCTAATGGTTGGTCATACCATAGCTGTTCATAACGGACGCCAACACGTTCCAGTATTTGTAAATGAACAGATGGTAGGACACAAGTTGGGTGAATTTGCCCCAACACGCACCTACAGGGGTCATGGAAAAAGCGACAAAAAATCAGGTAGGTAGTCATTAGTCATTAGTCATTGGTCATTGGTTATTGGTCATTAGTTATTAGTCATTAGTCATTAGTCAATTACTTAAAGGACAGATGACAGATGACAAAAGACAAAGGACAAAAGACAAGTGACAAATGACAAAAGACAAATGACAAAAATGGAGAAAATTATGGCTACTGATACTACTCAAGTCAAAGCGATCGCCCGTTTTATACGCATTTCCCCCTTGAAAGTGCGTCGTGTACTGGATCAAATCCGCGGGCTATCCTATCGAGAAGCGTTAATCATCCTGGAATTCATGCCCTATCGCGCCACTGAACCCATATTGAAGGTTCTCAGAAGCGCTGCTGCGAACGCCGAACACAACGCTGGCTTAGATCGGACTCAACTAATAATTACTCAGGCTTATGCCGACCAAGGGCCTGTCCTGAAACGATTCCAACCAAGGGCGCAAGGTAGAGCTTACCAAATTCGCAAGCCGACATGTCATATTACTGTCGCTGTTGGCCCCGCCCCAGAAAAATAACCTAAAGTCAGAAATTTTAGAGGAAGTATTCGTGGGACAGAAAATTCATCCAGTTGGTTTTCGTCTGGGTATTACACAAGAACATCAATCCCGTTGGTTTGCCGTTCCGGAACGCTATCCAGAACTTTTACAAGAAGACTACAAACTCCGTACATACATAGAACAAAAGCTCGGCAGACTCGCTCAAAACAATGCCGGAATTTCCGAAGTGCGGATTGAGCGCAAAGCCGATCAAATCGACTTAGAAGTACGCACAGCTAGACCAGGGGTAGTAGTGGGTCGCGGTGGACAAGGTATAGAATCCTTGCGTACTGGACTCCAAGGACTATTGGGTAGTAATCGCCAAATTCGCATTAACGTAGTTGAAGTGCAACGAGTTGATGCTGATGCCTACCTGATTGCCGAATACATTGCTCAACAACTGGAACGCCGTGTTTCCTTTCGGCGGGTAGTCCGACAAGCGATTCAGCGTGCCCAACGCGCTGGTGTCCAAGGTATAAAAATTCAAGTCAGCGGCCGGCTCAACGGTGCAGAAATTGCCCGGACAGAGTGGACTCGTGAGGGTAGAGTACCTCTACATACCTTACGGGCTGACATTGATTACTCCTATTGCACAGCAAAAACTGTTTACGGGATTTTGGGTATCAAAGTGTGGGTGTTCAAGGGAGAAATTATCCCTGGACAAGAAGAAACTGCACCACCACCCGCAGCTCGGGAACGCGATCGCGATCGTGGCGATCGTGAACGTGAACCCCGTCGCCGTCAACAACAACGCCGTCGCCAACAATTTGAAGACCGCTCAAATGAAGGGTAAATGGGAACTGGGGACTGGGAACTGGGGACTGGGTAAGAATTCTCAATCCCTAATCCCTAATCCCCAATCCCTAATCCCCAATCCCTAATCCCTAGTACCCAATCATGTTAAGTCCTAGAAGAACTAAATTCCGCAAACAACAGCGCGGACGGATGGAGGGACTAGCCAGCCGTGGCAGTACCCTTAACTTCGGTGATTTTGCACTCCAAGCTCAAGAACCTGCTTGGATTACCTCCCGGCAAATAGAAGCTTCCCGTCGAGCAATGACTCGTTATATTCGTCGGGGTGGACAAATCTGGATTCGGATTTTCCCTGATAAACCTGTAACCATGCGTCCCGCTGAAACCCGGATGGGTTCTGGTAAAGGTTCGCCAGAGTTTTGGGTGGCTGTAGTCAAGCCAGGTCGAATCATGTTTGAAATCGCTGGCGTTTCTGAAGAAATTGCCCGTGAAGCTATGCGTTTGGCTGCATTTAAGCTGCCAATAAAAACCAAATTTATTGTGCGCTCTCAACCACAGGAGCAGGAGTAGGTCATGCCTCTTCCCAAAATTTCAGAAGCAAGAGAATTAAGTGACGAGAAAATTTCTGATGAAATTCTCGCTGTTAAAAGACAACTATTTCAGTTGCGCTTGCAAAAAGCCACAAGACAGCTAGATAAGCCCCACCAGTTCAAACATGCTAAGCACCGCCTAGCACAATTGCTGACGGTCGAGGGAGAACGCAAACGGGCAGCAAATCAACCGCCGCAAGCAGAAGAGTAGGAGATTATGGCAGTCAAAGAACGAGTTGGCTTGGTAGTGAGCGACAAAATGCAAAAAACGGTAGTAGTTGCTATAGAAAACCGCGCTCCTCATCCCAAGTACGGCAAGATTGTAGTCAACACCCAGCGCTATAAAGTTCACGACGAAGAAAATCAGTGTAAAGTGGGCGATCGCGTCCGGATTCAGGAAACTAGACCCCTGAGTAAAACTAAACGCTGGAAAATCACAGAAATCCTGAACGTCAAACCTACTTAAACCTCATAGTTGTTAGTTTTCTAACAACATTACAAGGGAGTAAAATCGTGATTCAACCCCAGACTTACTTAAATGTCGCAGATAATAGCGGTGCCCGAAAACTAATGTGCATCCGCGTATTGGGCGGAGGTAACCGCCGTTATGGTTTTATTGGCGACAAGATTATTGCTGTTGTTAAAGATGCTACACCCAATATGGCTGTCAAGAAGTCTGATGTTGTGGAAGCAGTAATTGTCCGTACTCGGAAAGCCGTAAATCGTGATAGCGGTATGAGTATTCGCTTTGACGATAATGCGGCTGTAATTATTAACAAAGACGGTAATCCCAGAGGCACACGGGTTTTTGGCCCAGTTGCTCGGGAACTCCGCGATAAAAACTTTACCAAAATTGTTTCTCTGGCTCCGGAGGTGCTGTAATGGCAGGCAAACAGGGTACGCCCAAAGTATTCCACAAAATGCACGTCAAAACTGGCGACACCGTACAAGTAATTGCTGGTAAAGACAAAGGAAAAGTTGGTGAAATTATCCAAGCACTTCCCCAACTGAGTAAAGTTGTCGTCAAAGGTGTCAACATTAAAACCAAGCACGTCAAACCCCAGCAAGAAGGAGAATCAGGGCGAATTGTCACCCAAGAATTCCCCATTCATAGCTCCAACGTCATGCTTTATTCCACCAAGCAAAACGTTGCTAGTCGTGTTTGTTACACCTTTACGTCAGAAGGCAAAAAAGTCAGAAAGCTCAAGAAAACTGGTGAAATTCTTGATAAATAACAAGAATTAGCCAACTTGAGATTTTAGATTTTAAATTTAATCCCAAATCCAAAATCTAAAATCCAAAATTAAAGGTTCCCTGACCAAGCCCAGGGACATCAGGACAAAAAACTATGGCGACAACAAGACTCAAAACCTTATATCAAGAGACAATCGTCCCCAAGCTGACCCAGCAGTTTGAATATACCAACGTTCATCAAGTACCGAAGTTGGTAAAAATTACTATTAACCGGGGTTTGGGTGAAGCAGCTCAAAATGCGAAGGCGCTGGAAGCTTCTATCAACGAAATTGCGTTAATCACTGGTCAAAAACCAGTAGTGACGCGGGCGAAAAAAGCGATCGCTGGCTTTAAAATTCGTCAAGGGATGCCTGTCGGTATTATGGTAACCCTGAGAGCCGAGAGAATGTATGCCTTTCTTGACAGACTTGTTAGCCTATCACTACCCAGAATTAGAGATTTTCGCGGCGTCAGCCCTAAAAGCTTTGACGGACGCGGGAACTATACTCTGGGTGTCAGAGAACAGCTAATTTTTCCAGAAGTCGAGTACGACAACATCGATCAAGTCCGTGGTTTGGATATTTCCATTATCACCACAGCAAAAAACGACGAAGAGGGTCGTGCCTTACTTAAAGAATTAGGAATGCCCTTTCGCGATCAATAAGTTCATCTATAGAGGGAACGATGGCGGCTAACGACACAATTGCAGATATGCTGACGCGCATCCGCAATGCCAACCTGGCACGGCATCAAACTACACAAGTGCCAGCTACAAAAATGACCCGTAGTATTGCCAAAGTGCTGCGGGAGGAAGGTTTTATTGGTGAATTTGAAGAGGCAGGAGATGAAGTAAAACGCAATCTGGTGATTTCCTTGAAATACAAGGGTAAAAATCGTCAGCCTCTGATCACCGCTCTCAAGCGAGTCAGTAAGCCTGGTTTGCGTGTTTACTCCAATAGAAAAGAATTACCAAGGGTACTAGGTGGCATCGGCATCGCCATTATTTCCACATCCAGTGGCATTATGACTGACCGCGAAGCGCGGCGTCAGAACTTGGGTGGCGAAGTGCTTTGCTACATTTGGTAGTCATTAGTCATTTGTCATTAGTCATTGGTCATTAGTCATTGGTCATTAGTCATTGGTCATTTGTCATTAGCAAAAGACAAATAACAAATAACAAAGGGCAAATAACAAAGGGCAAATAACAAAAGACAAATAACAAAGGACAAATAACAAAGGACAAAAAGTCATGTCTCGTATTGGTAGACGTCCAATTACTGTTCCCGCCAAAGTACAAGTGGCGATCGATGGTACTAAGGTTGTGGTGAAAGGGCCCAAAGGAGAACTTTCTCGCAATTTACCCGCTAACGTTATCGTCTCCCAAGAGGGAGAAATATTACAAGTAACTCGTCGAGATGACACCCGTACTTCCAGGCAATTGCACGGCTTGAGTCGCACTTTAGTTGCCAACATGGTTGAGGGAGTCTCCCAAGGTTTTCAACGCCGTCTGGAAATTCAAGGTGTTGGTTACCGGGCACAAGTTCAAGGACGTAACCTAGTTTTAAATATGGGTTACAGCCATCAGGTGCAAATTGAACCACCAGAAGGAATTCAGTTTGCAGTAGAAGGTACCACTAACGTCATCGTCAGTGGCTATGACAAAGAAATTGTCGGCAACACAGCAGCGAAAATTCGTGCCGTTCGCCCACCAGAACCTTACAAAGGCAAAGGTATTCGCTATGCCGGTGAAGTGGTAAGACGTAAAGCTGGTAAGACTGGTAAGAGTGGTAAGAAGTAAAAATGAAACTTACTCGTAGAGAATCAAAACAGCGTCGCCATCGACGCGTTCGTGGCAAAGTAATTGGCTCCCCAGAACGTCCGCGTTTAGCAATATTTCGTTCTAATGAGCATATTTATGCCCAGATAATTGATGATACACAGCATCACACCATAGTGGCAGCATCAACTATAGAACCAGAGTTGAAATCGAGTTTAGCTTCAGGCGCTAACCGTGACGCATCGGTACAAGTTGGTAAGTTGATAGCAGTGCGATCGCTAGAAAAGGGCATCACTAAAGTAGTCTTCGATCGCGGTGGCAACCTATATCATGGTCGTGTCAAAGCACTAGCAGATGCAGCCCGCGAAGCTGGTTTAGATTTCTAAAGTCATTGGTCATTAGTCATTGGTCATTTAGTCATTGGACAAATGACAAAGGACAAATGACAACTGACAAATGACAACTGACAAATGACATTAAGAGAACATTGATTATGGCAACAGAGCGTAAAAGTAGAACCAAGCGTGCCAAAAAAGAAGAAACCACTTGGCAAGAGCGGGTAATTCAAATCCGACGCGTGAGTAAGGTCGTTAAAGGCGGTAAAAAACTGAGCTTCCGAGCGATCGTCGTCGTTGGTAACGAACGCGGTCAAGTTGGTGTAGGAGTAGGCAAAGCCTCAGATGTAATTGGAGCAGTGAAAAAAGGTGTAGCCGACGGCAAAAAACACCTCATTGATATCCCAATCACCAAATCCAACTCCATCCCCCATCCCATTGATGGTGTCGGTGGTGGTGCAAAGGTGATTATGCGCCCAGCCGCACCCGGTACTGGGGTAATTGCTGGTGGTGCTGTGCGGACTGTATTGGAATTGGCAGGAGTTCGCAACGTCCTAGCTAAGCAACTTGGCTCCAACAATCCACTCAACAATGCTAGAGCCGCAGTCAACGCCTTATCTACACTGCGTACCCTTTCTGAAGTCGCCGAAGATCGCGGTATTCCTATTCAAAATCTCTACATCTAATTAGTCATTAGTCAGTAGAGACGCGATTAATCGCGTCTGTACAATCGTCATTAGTGAATAACAAAGGACAAATGACAAACGACAAATGACAAATGACATAAGACCAACGACAAATGACATTTTTAGCTTATGAGACTCAACGATGTTAAGCCGCAAAAAGGCTCAAAGAAACGCAAGAAGCGTGTAGGTAGGGGTATTTCTGCCGGTCAAGGTGCCAGTGCTGGTCTAGGTATGCGGGGTCAAAAATCTCGCTCTGGTAGCGGTACTAGACCAGGTTTTGAAGGTGGTCAACAGCCATTGTACCGCCGCTTACCCAAACTCAAGGGCTTTCCGGTTGTGAATCGGAAGAATTACACTACGATTAATGTAGAGAAGCTAGCCTCACTTCCCGCTAATACCGAAGTAACTTTGACCTCCTTGGAAGCAGCAGGGATCATTACTGGTGCTAAAGGCCCATTGAAAATTTTGGGTAACGGGGAATTGAGCGTTCCGCTCAACGTCAAAGCGGCAGCTTTCACAGGTACAGCTCGTAGCAAAATTGAAGCAGCTGGTGGGAGTTGTGAAGTCTTATGAGTGAACCGGAATAGGGCACTTAAATGCAAGCCAACTCGCTGCCAGCGCCTGGTTCACTATAAAGGTAGCACTCTATGATCAGTCGAGATAAAGCCCCAACGGCTCAAGAAACTTTTATGCAGATGGCACAAGCAGCCGGGCTGAGAGGTAGGCTGCTTGTCACTGTCGGTATTTTAATTTTGGTTCGTCTTGGTATCTTCTTGCCAGTACCAGGGATTGATAGAGGGCGGTTTCACGACGCCATATCGGGTAATAATTCCATATTCGGTTTATTGGATATATTCTCTGGGCGGGGACTTTCAACTTTGGGAGTCTTTGCTTTAGGGATTTTGCCCTTTATTAATGCGTCCATTATCATCCAATTGCTCACCGCTGCGATTCCATCTTTAGAAAATTTACAGAAAAATGAAGGGGAAGCTGGCCGGCGGAAAATCTCGCAAATTACCCGCTACGTTACTGTAGGTTGGGCAATTGTTCAAAGTACCGCTTTTTCGGCATTATTCCTCCAGCAGTTTGCCTTAACACCAGGACCACTATTTGTCGCTGAAACTGCGATCGCCCTCACTGCTGGTTCCATGTTCGTCATGTGGGCATCAGAACTGATTACAGAACGCGGCATTGGTAATGGTGCATCCTTGTTGATTTTTGTCAACATTGTCGCGTCATTACCTAAAGCTTTAGGCGATACCATCGATTTGGTGCAAGTGGGCGGTCGGGAAACAGTAGGCCGCGTGATCGTGTTAATCTTAGTATTCCTGGCAACAATTGTTGGTATTGTGGTTGTGCAGGAAGGAATGCGTCGCATCCCAATTATTTCGGCTCGTCGGCAAGTAGGTCGGCGAGTTTTGGCAGAGCAGCGTAGTTTCCTACCTTTGCGCCTCAATCAAGGCGGCGTCATGCCAATTATTTTTGCTGCTGCTATCCTCAGTTTGCCATTGTTAATCGCCAATTTCACCAAAAATGCTGAATTGGCCAATATAGTTAACACTTATCTGAGTCCCAGCGGTTCTGGTTCTTGGCTTTATGCCCTAGTCTACATGATTTCCATCGTTTTCTTCAGCTACTTCTATTCTTCGTTGATTCTCAACCCAGTAGATGTAGCACAAAACTTGAAGAAAATGGGTTCCAGTATTCCTGGTATTCGTCCTGGCAAGGCAACTAGCGAGTATATCGAACGGGTGTCAAATAGACTCACTTTTTTGGGTGCTGTCTTTTTGGGCTTAGTTGCTATTATCCCAACCGGCGTGGAAAGTGCTTTAGGAGTACCCACATTTAAGGGACTGGGTGCTACCTCTTTGTTAATTTTAGTTGGTGTGGCGATAGATACGGCAAGACAAATCCAAACTTACGTTATCTCTCAGCGCTATGAAGGAATGGTGAAACAATAGTGACGCGACTAATCTTCTTGGGACCGCCTGGAGCTGGTAAAGGAACACAAGCTAAGACATTAGCTGACCATCGGCAAGTTCCCCATGTTTCTACGGGTGATATATTGCGCGAAGCATTATCCAAGCAAACCCGTTTGGGCATTAAAGCTCAAAGTTATATGGATAAAGGGGAACTAGTGCCAGACATTCTAGTACAGGAAATGGTACAGGAACGGCTGAGTCAGTTAGATGCCAAGCATGGTTGGATTCTCGATGGTTTTCCTCGGACTGTCAAGCAAGCAGTTTTTCTTGAGGAATTACTCGAACAGCTAGACCAGTCTGGTGAAAGAGTAGTCAGTCTCGAAGTCCCAGATGATGTGGTAGTAGTGCGTTTACTTGCACGAGGACGAAAAGATGATAACGAAGAAGTGATTCGTCGTCGTTTAGAAGTTTACCGCGCTGAAACTGCACCTTTAATTGATTATTACCGCGATCGCCAAAAACTCCTAACAGTCAATGGCAACCAGTCCCAAGAAGAAGTCACTGATGAACTGCAAAAGATAATTGCTTAAAAAGCAGGGTGAGTAGGGAATAGGGAGTAGGGAGTAGGGAATACAGAATTCACCACTCCCTACTCCCCACTCCCCACTCCCTATCAACTCAGGAAGTTGAACAATTTTAGCTAAAATATATTAAGAAAGTGTTGATATATTTCTCAAAGTGTGTTCTTTTGCAGATGAAGTGCTGTACAAGAACAGGAGATTGTTGAGTTGAGGAAAAAACAAATTGTCTAAGCAAGATTTGATTGAAATGGAAGGCACGGTTACAGAGTCTTTGCCCAATGCGATGTTTCGCGTTGACTTGGACAATGGCTTTAACGTGCTAGCACACATTTCTGGCAAGATTCGCCGTAATTATATCAAGATTTTGCCTGGCGATCGCGTCAAGGTAGAGCTAACTCCCTACGACTTGACTAAAGGCAGAATCACCTACCGACTGAGAAAGAAGTAAGTATATGTAGAGAAGTTTACCATAAAACCATCTTTTTGACTGTTTCCTAGTCAACTTAGCTGAATAATTTCCCAAAAAATGCTATAATTTAATATTTGGAGTCAAAGTAGAAAAGGCATGAAAGTCAGAGCCTCAGTCAAGAAAATCTGTGAAAAATGTAATGTGATCAAACGTCGTGGTCGCGTTATGGTGATTTGCGTCAACCCCAAGCACAAGCAACGTCAAGGATAAGGCTCTGAATCAACAGAGTAGTGTTGCAACACGCGTATCATTAATTAAAACGAAAAGACGCGATTCATCACGTTTTTTAACTGCCAGTAATTGCGACAACAATAGGGAGAGTTCATTGTGGCACGTATTGCCGGAGTAGACCTTCCACGCGATAAGCGCGTTGAGATTGGTCTAACTTACATTTATGGAATAGGTTTATCGCGATCGCAAGAAATTCTAGCGACTACAGGTGTGAACCCAGACACCCGCGTTAAAGAGTTGAGTGACGCCGATGTAGCTAAGCTGCGAGCAGAAATAGAAACCAACTATGAAGTCGAAGGAGACTTACGGCGTTGGGAGTCGATGAACATCAAGCGCTTAGTTGACATTGGTACCTACAGAGGGCGTCGTCATCGCATGGGCTTGCCAGTCAGAGGACAGAGAACTCGCACCAACGCTCGAACCCGTCGAGGCAGAAGGCAGACAGTGGCTGGTAAGAAGAAAGCACCAGGTAAATAAATAATTTGACAATGCTTGCCAAACAGAGCAAGTTTTACCTTAAATCAACTAAACAAGTATGGCGAGACAACCAACTAAAAAATCCGGGAGCAAAAAGCAGAAACGGAACGTCCCCAATGGGATGGCCTACATCCAGTCTACTTTCAACAATAGCATTGTCACCATTACCGATCAAAATGGAGATGTTATCTCCTGGGCTAGCGCTGGTTCTAGCGGCTTTAAGGGAGCAAAAAAGGGAACTCCCTTTGCAGCGCAAACCGCCGCTGAAAGTGCAGCCCGTCGAGCGATCGATCAAGGAATGCGCCAAATCGAGGTAATGGTCAGTGGCCCAGGAGCAGGTAGAGAAACGGCTATCCGGGCACTTCAAGGAGCAGGACTGGAAATTACACTCATTCGGGATATTACCCCGATTCCTCACAATGGTTGCCGTCCACCCAAGCGCCGTCGAGTTTAATCATCAAAACTTGGGCAGTAAGGACGATAAGTTATGGCCAATGTCAAGTCAAGTCACTTGCAATCACCCCTTGGGCGTCTAGTGTCGAAACTGCATTAAATCAAGGCTGAAACTTTGGACGGGTTGGACGACTAGAAGTGCGTCAGATTTTCCCACAGGAAAAGCTGTTTAACTTCCGTCAACCCAAAATAGTATCAATCAATTTGAGATTTGAGATTTGCGATTTGAGATTAATCCTGAACAAAGGTGGCGGCTTCGTGGATTTTAAGTTGATGATAGCGTAGCCAAGCACATCGAGGATCTTTGAGATTTGTTCCGCCCATAACAGGGGGGAAATTAACCGAAAAAGCACAATCAAAAATCAAAAATCAAAAATCAAAAATTGACACTCAATTCGGGAGGCAATTGATTTGTCTGCAAGCAGCACCTTAAAAAAGGGAGGCTAATCCGTGGCGCAGTTTCAAATTGAATGTGTAGAGTCTAATACTGAAGAAAGCCGCAACCATTACAGTAAGTTTGTTTTGGAACCTCTAGAGCGCGGCCAAGGAACAACTGTTGGCAACGCGCTGCGGCGGGTTTTACTGTCCAATCTAGAGGGTACGGCAGTTACAGCAGTCCGGATTGCAGGCGTTTCACATGAATTTGCTACAGTTCCGGGCGTGCGGGAAGACGTGCTGGAAATCCTCATGAAAATGAAGGAAGTTATCCTGAAAAACTATTCCTCGCAACCCCAAATTGGCAGATTACTCGTCAACGGGCCAGCAACAATTACTGCGGCGCATTTTGATTTGCCCAGTGAAGTAGAAGTCATCGATCCGACCCAGTATGTAGCCACCATCGCCGAAGGTGGAAAGCTGGAAATGGAATTTCGGATCGAGAAAGGTAAAGGTTATCGCACCGTAGAGCGAGGACGTGAGGAAGCCACATCATTGGACTTTCTGCAAATCGACTCAATATTTATGCCGGTGCGAAAAGTTAACTATAGTGTTGAAGAATCTCGTGGGGAAGGCTTAATACCAAAAGACCGACTACTGTTGGAAGTTTGGACCAATGGCAGTATCTCTCCCCAAGAAGCACTATCCTCTGCTGCTGGAATCTTGGTAGATTTATTCAACCCGTTGAAAGATATTTCCCTAGAACCAACGGATACAGGTTCGGAAATTTCAGAAGACCCAACTGCTCAGATTCCCATCGAAGAGTTGCAACTTTCTGTACGGGCATATAACTGTCTCAAACGGGCACAAGTTAACTCGGTGGCCGACTTGTTGGATTATACCCAAGAAGATCTGCTAGAAATTAAAAACTTTGGTCAAAAGTCAGCAGAAGAGGTCGTAGAAGCTTTGCAGCGACGCTTGGGCATCACCTTGCCCCAAGAAAGAGGCTCTAAACATCCTTAAGTGATATCGAGTCTGGTTGGTTACTTATCATTGAAGCACACACGTAAATACGGAGAGTTTTTTTGATAAGTGATTAAGTGGACATGATGTGAAAACCGTTTGTAGTTCATAAGTGCTTAATTATGCGTCACCGTTGTCGCGTCAAACAACTTAGTAAACCAGCAGACCAGCGCCGCGCTTTATTGCGATCGCTCACCACTGAGCTGATCCGTCATGGTAAAATCACCACCACTTTAATTCGCGCTAAAGTTGTGCGAAGTGAAGTAGATAAGATGATTACCCTAGCTAAAAACGGCTCCTTGGCTGCACGTCGGGAAGCCCTTGGCTACATCTTCGACAAAGCCCTAGTTCACGCTCTGTTTGAACAAGCTCCCACTCGCTATGGTAATCGTCAGGGCGGTTATACCCGTATCCTGCATACCGTACCCCGCCGGGGCGATCGTGCCGAGATGGCAATCATCGAATTGGTTTAAGTCATTGGTCATTGGTCATTAGTCATTTGCAAAAGACAAATGACAAAGGACAAATGACAAAGAACAAAATCTGTATGTTAGAAAGCCACCAGCCTACACAAACTCATCGAGTAGCCTTGGTAATCCAATACCTGGGCACTCATTTTCATGGCTGGCAACGGCAAAAAAACCAGCGTACAGTCCAAGAAGAAATCGAAAAAGCGATCGCCACTATTCTTGGACATCATGTGACATTACACGGCGCCGGGCGAACTGACTCCGGAGTCCACGCTGCTGCTCAAGTCGCCCATTTTGAAGCAACAGGTTTAATTCCGGCTCACAAGTGGGCAACAGTCCTCAATAGCTATCTGCCACCAGATATATTAATCAGGGCTTCAGCTGGTGTAGACTGCCGTTGGCACGCTCGCTTTAGCGCAGCCTATCGGCGGTATCGCTACACAATATACACTGAAGATCGACTTAACTTGTTCGTGAAACCCTTCAGTTGGCATTATTATTATGCACCCCTGGATGAATCATTAATCGAAGCTGCCCTCAAACCTCTCTTGGGAAAGCATCACTTAGCTGCTTTTCACCGTGCAGGCTCAAAGCGATCGCATTCCTGGGTAGAGGTACAAGCAGCAGAGTGTCGTCGCAGTGGGCCATTTATCCATATTGAAATACAGGCAGATGGATTTTTGTATGGCATGGTACGGCTGTTGGTAGGGATGTTGGTACAAGTGGGTTCTGGAGAACGTACACTTTCCAACTTCACCGAACTCTGGAAAGAACAACGCCGCCAAGAAGTCAAACACGCCGCACCAGCTCAAGGTTTATGCTTGTTGCGAGTCGGCTATCCAGATTTTCCCTTCCCGAAGGAGATTTGGTACGACAGCCTGCCAAAGTTGGTCATTAGTCATTAGTAGAGACGCGATTAATCGCGTCTGTACAATAGTCATTGGTCATTAGTGAACAACAAAGGACAAATGACAAATTACAAAGGGCAAAGGACAAATTACAAATGACAATAGTTAAAACATACCTTCCTCCTGAGGCATCCATTGAGCGTGAGTGGTACATAGTAGACGCTACCGACAAACGCCTCGGACGCCTCGCCAGTGAAATTGCTCAAGTCCTCAGAGGCAAAAACAAACCCGAATTTACACCCCACCTAGATACGGGTGACTTCGTGATCGTTATCAATGCCGAGAAAGTAGCAGTCACAGGCAAAAAGCGCACTCAAAAATTGTACCGTCGCCATTCTGGGCGTCCCGGTGGGATGAAAACGGAAACCTTTGCTAAGTTGCAACAGCGCCTACCAGAACGCATTTTAGAACACGCTGTCAAAGGTATGCTACCCAAAAATAGCCTGGGTAAGCAGTTATTCACCAAGCTGAAAGTTTACGCTGGGCCAACTCATCCCCACGAAGCTCAAAAACCCAAAGAACTAAAAATTAATACAATTCCTGGAGAAGAAAATTAATGGTAGCAGTAGACACCAATAGCGGCCGCGCTGTGTACTGGGGTACTGGCCGTCGGAAGTCCGCAGTAGCAAGAGTACGCCTGGTTCCAGGTACTGGTCAATTGACTGTAAACGGTAAAGATGGAAACTTGTATTTCCAATTCAATGCCAACTACCTGGGAGTCATCAAAGCACCCTTGGAAACTTTGGGACTAGAAAACGAATATGACATTTTGGTAAAAGCAGAAGGCGGCGGCTTGACCGGACAGGCTGATTCTGTTCGATTGGGAGTTGCTCGTGCTTTGTGCCAACTAGACCCAGACAACCGCCCACCTTTGAAAACCGAAGGTTATCTCACTCGCGATCCTCGGGCAAAGGAACGGAAAAAATATGGTTTACACAAAGCCCGGAAAGCGCCTCAGTACTCTAAGCGTTAGTGATTGGGTACTGGGTACTGGGGATTGGGTACTGGGAATTGGGTATTAGAAAAGATAAGTCAGTTTTTTATCTCTTTCCCAGTCCCTAGTCCCCAGTCCCCAGTCCCTAATCCCTAGCTCCGATTCCATCCTAAAAGTTATAATTCTTATAGATTCACCACAAAAGGAACAATGGCTAAATCTGATATTCATCCCAAGTGGTATCCAGACGCTAAAGTCTACTGTAACGGTCAAGTTGTGATGACTGTTGGCTCTACCAAGCCAGAATTGCACGTAGATGTTTGGTCTGGAAATCACCCGTTTTACACAGGCACTCAGAAGATTATTGATACTGAGGGTCGAGTTGAACGTTTCCTCCGCAAATACGGTATGTCCAGCGAACAAAGCACCGGCACCAAAAAGAAAAAGTAGCGGGTTGGCTCTGCTGTTAACGACGACCCTGCATTTTTCGGGGTCGATTGTCATTTATATGCTCGAGCCAATTTGTTATTTTTTTTAAGGAGCGATCGCACTCGTCATGGCTGAATCATACTTACTGGACAAACTAAAATCCGTTGAACAAACCTTTAATGAATTAACGCGTCGTCTTGGCGACCCTGATACCGCTAGCAATCCTGATGAATATCAAGAAATTGCTAAGTCTCGTTCTTCTTTAGAAGAGGTAGTTAATACTTATGAAATTTGGAAAACTGCCCAAGAAGACTTGACAGGAGCGCGTCAAGTTTACAAAGAATCTGCCAGTGATCCAGAGTTGCAAGAAATGGCAGCACTGGAAGTAGATGAACTTGAGGAAAAAATAGAATATTTAGAGTCTCGGTTGAAAGTCTTACTGCTACCACGCGACCCCAATGATGAAAAGAATATCATGTTGGAAATTCGCGCTGGCACAGGTGGCGATGAAGCCAGTATTTGGGCTGGCGATTTGATGCGGATGTACACTCGCTACGCCCAAACTCAAGGTTGGAAAGTTTCTCTAGTGAGCGAATCTCTGGGAGAAATGGGTGGCTGGAAAGAGGTCATTCTAGAAATTAAAGGTGATGATGTTTACAGCCAGTTAAAGTTTGAAGCTGGAGTGCATCGCGTGCAGCGGGTGCCCCTGACAGAAGCAGGCGGACGGGTTCATACTTCCACTGCCACAGTGGCAATTATGCCAGAGGTGGATGATGTGGAAATTCACATTGACCCGAAAGATATTGAAATGACCACGGCTCGTTCTGGCGGTGCTGGTGGACAAAACGTCAACAAGGTGGAAACAGCCGTTGACTTGATGCACAAACCAACGGGAATTCGGATTTTCTGTACAGAAGAACGCAGCCAGTTGCAAAACAAAGAACGGGCGATGCAAATTCTGCGGGCGAAGTTGTATGACATCAAGTTAAGCGAACAACAAGAAGCTGTAACTTCCATGCGGCGATCGCAAGTTGGTACAGGATCGCGATCGGAAAAAATTCGCACCTACAATTATAAAGACAACCGCGTTACCGACCACCGTTTAGGTCAAAACTATTCTCTTAACCCTGTCTTGGAAGGTGATTTGGAGACTATTATCCAATCTTGCATCTCCCAAGACCAACAGGAACGTCTAGCTGAATTGGCAACTGCTAGCGTTAATTAATTTTTATTAGTAAAAATTCTGATAAACCGCTTGTTCTAACGTTACTTTTAACACGTGCAAGCGGTTTTCTAATGCAGCCCGAAGTGCATCTTCAATTTTACTGGGATAGTTGTAATAGGCAAGTTCGTGTTTCATAACGTAATTTACCTTTGTCCATTCCTTCAGGGTTTGGCAGGTATAAATTAACTTTTCTACTTCTTGTTGCCAACGCCCAAAAATTCGGTAGCTGAAAAAGCTACTACAGATGTTACCTGCCGCATCCCAGTAAGAAATACACACCTGATGCTTGAGACAGTGGATTTTCTTGATTTGCTTAATTTTATAGCCTTTGGTTTTGAGAGCTTCTTTTGCTTCACTGTTTGAAATGTGCCATTGTTCTGGTTTAATTTTATTAGCGGCTATGAAATTTCGACCTTTGCGGCGATATTTTTTTATCTGGCGTTGCTGAGAAAACATGATGCACCTTTTATGTGATTGGCAACAATGCCAAATAACGTAGCAGCGTCTATAGTCTATAATTGAAATGAACGTTGCTTATTTACAATCTTCATTTAAATTATCATCAACAACTAAAGTTGTCAATATAAAATTAAAATTTTAAACTTTCTCACTAAACTAATAAATGCAGTTGACTAGCTACACAAGCAGTGAACATCGAAAGCAGAGAAAAACTGATTGAAATCATCAAACTAGCTCGCGGTTCCATGAGCCAGCGAGCTTTCGGCAAGCTTTTGGGAGTTTCTGCTACTGCTGTTCAGTTGTGGGAAAAGGGTGTGAATGTGCCAGATACTGAATATTTGGCAAAAATCGCAGCGAGAGCGGGTTACACACTCCAAGAGTTACTTAGTTGTTTGGATGGCAAGCCAATACAAGAAAGCTCTGATTTGAGTTTAATTCTTAGACAAATACAGCATATGCCTCTTAGCCAAGTGGCTCAAATCGTTCAGGCTGCGGCGGATAGGTTCGCGGCTGTGGCGGAAGCGTCAGAGGATGAAGCAAAGGCCAGTTGAATATTAAAATAATTCGTAATTCGTAATTCGTAATTCGTAATTCGTAATTCGTAATTCGTAATTAAGTTTTTTAACGACGATTTAAGGCAAAATCTGATCAAACTAGCTTGTGGTTTCTTGCTGTCAAGATTCATCTATATGGATATGGACAAACCTTGTTTGTATGACGAAGATTTCTATGGCTGGACACAGCAGCAGGCTAAAGCGTTAGAGCAGAGGCTAGTTATGGAACTAGACTGGCCACACCTGCAAGAGGAAATTCAAGCTTTGGGCAGACAGGAGTATCGGGAACTTGTGAGTCGTTTGAGTGTATTACTCGGTTATTTCTTGAAGTGGGAATATCAACCCGAAGAACGCTCTCGCAGTTGGTTTTTAACAATTCGAGAACAGCGTCGTGCCATCCACAGGCATTTGCGACAGAACCCTAGCTTAAAGTCTCGAATAGAAGAAGCCTTGTTAGATGGCTTTGAAGCAGGAGTCGATTTGGCGCTACGAGAAACTAACTTACCATTACGAACTTTTCCAGAGTATTGCCCCTATTTATTTGATGATGCGATCGCAGACAATTTTCTGTGCGATACTCGTCAAGACTGGGAAGGATAATTACTACCATTTTTCTTGATTAATTCATAACATAAAAATTGTCAAAAACACTTCAGGCGATCGCCAATCGAAAATGGTAGTAGCGACACCTGAAAGTCTAGATAAGTTTGTTAATTTTTGTAACCAGCACATCAAGAGACAGAAATAAAACCAGATTACTATATTGATTTTACCAAAATCTAACCACTGGCAGGTAATAAAAAATGGTTTTAAAATGGTGAAATCTTAAATGATTTAAAGGGGTATCTATGTCACTACGCAATGAGCCTTTAGACTGGCAAGTTGAAACGAACAATGCTTATATACCAATTTACCATCAAGGCAATTTAGTTGGATTTTTTAAACAAGAATATGCTAGCGAAATAATTAGTTTTTTGAATGATGAAGAAGTATTTAAAAAGGCACTTAAACAAGCTTGTACTGATTTAATCAAAAAAATGGGTGGCGACACGAATAAAGTCAATTATTTAATTCAAAGATATATCAAAAGTAGTGAACGTCCAAAATATGGAACTAGAGCGATCGCTCTTTTACTTCGCGATCGCCAAAAGGAACTTGACCTGAGTAACCAGGAGTTTGCTAAATTCTGCGATACTTTTAAAGTATCCCCCACTGAACTGAATAATATTTATACTGGAGAAGCATTTGATGATAGTTTATTAGCACCACTTTCACGGATATTAGGAATAGCAAAAGAGCGGTTGCTAGAAGTGCGAGACGGTTCAGAAAAAGAAAGTAACGGATGAACAGCAAATCAAAATTCCTAATTGGTAAAAATTATGAAGACACACAGTATTTTTTACCGTCTATTTCAATAATTTGCTAGTAAATTTAGTTGCGTAGATAGCACCAGAACTATGTTCTGGTACGAGAGCGATCCTTAGCTTTTTGTATAATTTATCAGTTTTAGTTATGTTATATTTCTGAACGGTTTCTTCACAAAGCGTATAAAAAAGTAGAGTTTTTCTATAAACAATCAGGTGTGTAGGTATCTATCACAGAGGATAGGTGTCAACTTAACGTGAAACCCTTGTCAAGACGTGATATTGAGTCCATTCACTTAGCATTACTCACCGCGTTACCCCACCCCGGTTTTGGCTTTAGACAAAACCGGGGTGGGGTAATGCGTATGTGGCACAAACGTTTGAGCTTAAGTTGACACCAATGATCGCACAGCGATCGCTACGCCCAACCCAGGTATCGCAGAAGTTTTCGGTCTAATGACATTGTTGTGCCCCTACCAGTGTATTGGCTTTAAATGGAAACCGTATATTAGCAGGTTAATAAATTGTAAATAAGTTGACCCTCCCAGGGATTTATGATAAATACTGAATTAGTAGTTATTACTACTTTTTCAGTAAACATAAATACAAAAGTTATGCCTTCTTTGCAGGTATTTTTTTGTCGTTTTTGTGCGTCAACTCTTCTACTATTTGGCTTATTTGAAGAGGGGTCACTCCTGAGTATAGGAGCGGATTTACTGATTTTGAAACCAAACAGATCGAAAATAATTGACACAATAGTAAATAGACAAACCTATGAAATTTAACTGTAGAACTTTATCATTGGTTATACCATCTCTATTTGTTGGCATTGCTGCGCTATTAGCGTGGAATCTCACAGAAGAATCCTTTAATATTCATCAAGCATTGAGTCATTTGATGAATGATTTGCACGTTGGATTAATACCACTACTATTACTCGGTTGTACCCGTGCAATCTATGCCTTTGAGGATAATTCATTCATTACTGTGCGTTCGATGGATTGGTCCGATCCAAATATGTCCTTAAGTCTATGGGCATCACCTTCAGGAAAGGAACGGCTAGGTGCTAACAAAAACAGTAAGGACAAACCACTAAAATGGGAATCTCGGTATGCCAGCGTTGTTGTGTGTAATTATGGCAAGGCTACAACTGATGGGATGAACGAGGAAGGCTTAGTTGCCAATTTGCTTTTTCTACCAGAGGCTTACTACGGCGACAACGATGACCCTAAAAATGAAAAACCACGTTTAGCAGTTTCAGGTTGGGCGCAGTACATATTAGACAAATACGCAACTGTCAAAGAAGCTGTAGAAGACTTAGAAAAGGAGGAATTCACTATTGTTACGGATACAATACCCTTTCTTAAACAGGGTAATCCTCCGATACTTGATCCTAAAGGTAAAAATATAGTGTTACATCTGAGCATTTCTGATGCGATCGGAGATTCAGCAATCTTACAGTACCTTAACAATGGCAATGGTGAGAGCAAGCTAAAAATTTATCATGATAAAAAATACAAAGTTCTGACTAACTCCCTGTATGCCAGTCAATTAGAAATTTTAAAAGAATTTCAAGGAAAAGAGGGTTGGGGCACAGAAGAATTTTCTTGGGATGCTTTAAAGAGAAAGACTCAGAATGAAAAAGGAGAAGTCAAAGAGGAGAAGGAGATGACTCCGCCAATGAATGGCGCTGATATTCGATTTATCCGCGCCTCATTTTTAAGCGATAATCTTGAACCAATAAGTAGTAACCCAAGAGCAATTTTGAAGGAAGAGACAGATTTGACAGAGGCATTGCCTTGGTTTTGCGAACCCTGGTCATATGAAGAAGGGATCGCTAGAGCTTTTTCCTTCATTCGTAATATGTCAACGCCATTAAATGTTAAGTCATTAAATAACCCTTTCCTTTCCTCTACGCTCTGGCGTACTGTTTCAGATCAGAAGAAGAAGCGCCTGTTCTTGGAAACCGCTAGGAGTATATACCCAATATATGTTGACTTACCTGAACTGTTTAAGAAAATCGGCACAAGAACGCATAACCTTGTTTTGTTGGAGCCGCCAAAGGTAGAGAACGGTGAAAGGACTGACCTACAGCAGGACCAAATGAAAGATCCAAATCCAACAAAGATAGGCAAGGTTAACGACGAATTTAAGCCTACAGAAGAGGACTGGTTTGACTTTGACCCAGAGTAATCCAAACAAGAATGAAAGTAATAAGGCAAGTTGCTAGTTAGAGGTTGTTTGAAAAGTTTTTTGGTGTCATTTTAGGCACTTTTAGCTCCCCCCTAGTCCCCCTTTTTAAGGGGGATTTAGGGGGATATAGAACGTGTTAGTACTGAAAAGAGGACTTTTCAAATATCCTTTTACGGACTTCCAAATAAAAAAATATTCCGTTGCATTAAGGCAGGGGAGCATACTTCGACTACTTCGGCTACACTCAGCACAAGTGCGCTCAGTAACCAGGGAGCAGGGAGCATGGGGGAGGAATAGTCGTGTTGATTCGGCGAAATTGGGATAATTTATTTTATGGAAGTCCCTTAATACCTCAATCAAGCCAAATTTGATTTGCAGTTCCAGAACTTTCCAGTGGCGAATTTATAGTTAATTTTTGTTAATATTGGAAGCGGTATTAGTACTTCGTCCTCAATCACCCACTCCCTACCTGAGAGAAACTTAATGCTGCGACTCGAACATATCAGTAAAATTTATCCTACAGGCGAAGTTCTCAAAGATATCAACTGGGAAGTTAAACCAGGCGATCGCATTGGCTTAGTCGGTGTCAACGGTGCTGGAAAGTCCACCCAACTCAAAATCATCACTGGGGAAATTGAACCCACAGCGGGCGAAATCATTCGTCCTTCGAGTTTACACATAGCTTACCTCAACCAAGAGTTTGAAGTAGACCCCACCCGCACCGTTAGAGAAGAATTTTGGACAGTTTTTAAAGAAGCCAACGAAGTACAGCTATCTCTAACGCAGGTACAACGTGACATGGAAGCGGCTGATCCAGACGAACTGGATCGGCTAATCAACAAATTGGATCGTTTGCAGCGCCAATTTGAAGCTTTGGATGGCTATGGTTTAGACGCACGCATTGGGAAAATCCTACCAGAAATGGGATTTGGGGTAGAAGATGGCGATCGCCTTGTCAGTGCCTTTAGTGGCGGTTGGCAAATGCGGATGAGTTTGGGTAAAATCCTCCTGCAAAAACCCGACTTGTTACTGCTGGATGAACCGACTAACCATTTGGATTTAGAAACCATTGAGTGGTTAGAAACTTACCTCAAAGGGCTAATTACTCCGATGGTCATAGTTTCCCATGACCGGGAATTTCTTGACCGTCTCTGCACCCAAGTTGTGGAAACTGAACGCGGTGTTTCTGCCACTTACCTTGGTAATTATTCCGCATATTTGCAACAGAAAGCTGAAAATCAATCAGCACAACTGAGTGCTTACGAACGCCAGCAAAAAGAGTTAGAAAAACAGCAAGTTTTTGTTGATAGATTTCGCGCCAGTGCTACCCGCAGTACCCAGGCAAAAAGCCGGGAAAAGCAACTGGAAAAAATTGAGCGTATCGAAGCACCTATAGCTGGAGTCAGAACTCTACACTTCCGCTTTCCTCCCGCACCCCGCAGCGGACGTGAGGTAGTAAATATTAAAGAGTTAACTCATATCTATGATGATAAGATTTTGTTTTTGGCAGCGAATCTCTTAATTGAAAGAGGCGATCGCATTGCTTTTCTCGGTCCCAATGGTGCTGGGAAATCTACACTTCTACGCATAATTATGGGTATGGAACCACCCACAGAAGGTGTTGTCCAATTAGGCGATCATAATGTTATTCCTGGTTACTTTGAGCAAAATCAAGCTGAAGCTTTGGACTTAAAAAGAACTGTCATGGAAACAATCCATGATGAAGTTCCCGATTGGAAAAATGAAGAAGTCCGCACACTTTTAGGACGGTTTTTATTCACTGGTGACACAGTATTTAAGGCAGTCGGGGCATTAAGTGGAGGAGAAAAAGCTCGTTTGGCATTGGCAAAAATGCTTTTACGTCCTGCGAACTTATTAATCTTGGATGAGCCGACAAATCACCTAGATATTCCAGCGAAAGAAATGTTGGAAGAAGCGCTGCAAAATTATGATGGCACGGCAATTGTCGTATCCCACGATCGCTACTTTATCTCTCAGGTAGCCAACAAAATTGTCGAAATTCGGGATGGGGAATTCCGCGTTTATTTAGGAGATTATCATTACTATCTCCAGAAAATTGCCGAAGAAAAAGAACAAGCAAAATTAGCTGCAATAGAAGCTGAAAAAGCTGCTAAAAAAGCTGCCAAAGCTGCCAAAGCTTCCACGAAACGAAAATGAGAACCTGGAAAGTTGTTTAGTAGTAAAGTTCAACAGTTATCATTTGTCAATTTTTGCCTTGGTTAACAGCCCCTCTCTTCTACAGTTATCAGTTACCAATTACCGTTGTCACTGATAACTGTTCACTGATTTAAATCTGTAACATACAGCTAATAACTGTTAGATTTTAAATGCTACTCAGCTAACGCAGCTAGATGTTGCATTTCTATACCAACATTGTCATTGGTCAGTAGTTATTTAGTCATAGGTTACAACCAACAAATGACAAAGGAGAAAGGACAACTTCAGGAGTTAATGTGCAACTTAAATGCATCACAGCTTACTAAATAATCACTCATTATTCAAGATCAAAAACATCATAGAAAGATTACTATTTTTTAATAAATGTCTCAAAAAGCTGCAAGTCGTTCATAAAAGAAGTTAATAAGCAGAAATTCACTTGCGGCGGTGATTAGCAATGGTATCATTCGGGTATTACAAAAAGTAAAGGGCAATTTTACTATGACCAAAGCACCTGTTGCTCCTGTGGTGCTAGTCATTTTAGACGGATGGGGCTACTGCGAGCAGACGCGAGGAAACGCTATTGTTGCTGCGAAAACTCCCATTGTGGACAGTTTATGGGCAGCTTACCCGCATACCCTCATCCACACATCAGGAAAAGCCGTAGGGTTGCCAGATGGTCAAATGGGCAACTCAGAAGTTGGTCATTTGAACATTGGTGCTGGGCGAGTTGTACCGCAAGAACTGGTACGCATCTCCGATGCGGTGGAAGACGGTTCTATCACTTCCAACCCAGCACTTGTCAAAATTTGCCAGGAAGTTCGCTCTCAAAATGGCAAGCTACATCTAATAGGGCTTTGTTCTGAGGGTGGGGTACATTCCCATATCACCCATCTATTTGGACTACTTGACTTAGCTAAAGAGCAGCGAATTTCAGAAGTTTGTATCCACGCAATTACTGATGGTCGTGACACCGCGCCAACCGAGGGCGTAAAAGCGATCGCTCAGCTACAAGATTACATCGACCGCATCGGAATCGGGCGCATAGTCACCGTCAGCGGTCGCTACTACGCGATGGATCGCGATCACCGCTGGGATCGAGTAAAACGCGCCTACGATGTCATGACACAAGATGCGGTGGGTGATGACCGTCAGGCTGTAGAAATCTTGCAAGCATCTTACGCCGAAGGGGTAAAAGATGAATTTGTCAACCCCGTCAGAATTGCTCCTGGTGCTGTAGAACCAGGGGATGGGGTGATATTTTTCAACTTCCGCCCCGATCGCGCCAGACAACTGACTCAAGCCTTTGTCAGTCCTAAATTTAACGGTTTTGAAAGACAGCAAATCAAACCGCTGTCATTTGCCACGTTTACCCAATACGACCCAGACTTAGCCGTGGCTGTGGCTTTTGAGCCACAGAATCTCAATAATATTCTGGGAGGAGTGATAGCGAATCACAATCTCAAGCAATTCCGCACCGCCGAAACAGAAAAATACGCCCACGTCACGTATTTCTTTAACGGGGGTTTGGAGGAACCTTTTCCTGGTGAAGACCGGGAATTAGTCAGCAGTCCAATGGTAGCGACTTATGACCACGCCCCAGCGATGTCAGCAAAAGCAGTTACAGACGTAGCGATCGCTGCCATTCAAAAGGGTTTATATTCTTTAGTTGTGATTAATTATGCTAACCCAGACATGGTAGGGCATACTGGTCAAATCGAAGCCACCATTACAGCCATTGAAACAGTCGATCGCTGTTTGGGACGCTTACTAGAGAGCGTTATCAAAGCCGGCGGTACAACAATTATTACTGCCGATCATGGCAACGCTGAGTATATGCTAGATGAAGGGGGTAATCCCTGGACAGCTCACACGACTAATCCAGTCCCCTTTATCCTCGTGGAAGGAGAAAAAGTCAAAATCCCTGGATATGGTACAAATGTCGAACTACGAAGCGATGGTAAGCTATCCGACATCGCCCCCACCATTCTAGAGATTTTACAGCTACCTCAACCACCAGAAATGACAGGGCGATCGCTGCTGAAAACAGCAGAATATGACCTGCAACGCACTCGCACCCCCGTGCAAGTAGGCTTGTAAAAGAGTGTACAGATGCGATTAATCGCGTCTGTACAAGAGTTAGGAGTTTTTAATAAACTCCTAACTTCTGAATTCTGAGTTCTGAATTCTGTTTTTTAAAATTTGTTATAGATGAGATTGCTACCATGACAGTTACTAATATCGTGCAAGGCATTTGGGCATTTTCCGCCACTGGTTTGATTATCTTGGTTTTGCTGCATAGCCCCAAAGGTGATGGTATTGGAGCCATTGGCGGACAAGCCCAGCTATTTAGCAGCACCAAAAGTGCGGAAAACACTTTGAACCGAGTTACTTGGGCGCTGACAGTCATTTTCCTCGGTTTAACAGTAGTTTTAAGTGCTGGTTGGTTGCCTAAATAAGGATAGGTAAATGGGGAGAAGAACCCAACACCCGCTACTTAACACCGTATTAAATTTAATTTCACGACGGTTAATTACAGCTCTTGCCTTGTTTATTGGCACAGGGCTGTTAACATTTTTTATTAATCTCCAGTCGAGTTATAGCTTTACAAAAATCCCAAAATATGGATATTCAGACTTAATAATCTCTCTGCCCACCCCCTCATCTCCTCCAAAAGCCCATCCGTTACCACCCACACTCGCACACTGGGAAGATAACACCAACAGTGGTGACTACTTTTCTCAAGTCACAACAACTCAAGTTGGTTATTTAGTTTGGTCACAATTTCCTATCAAAGTTTACGTAGAAACACCAAAAGCCGTTAGCGAAAAACAAGCTCAAACATGGGTCAGAAGTGTCTTACAGGCTGTGCAGGAATGGAGTGCTTATTTGCCTTTGACACTAGTCCAACAGTCAGAAGTTGCGGATATTACGATAGTGCGAAAAGCACCACCTCTACAGATTTCCCCTGGTAGTAATATACCTCGTGCGCGATCGGCACAAACTACTTACGAGTTATACACCAACAACAAAGTTTTATCCCACCGCTTCATCATCTTGCTCAGCCCCAGTCAAACAGGTGAGTATATCCGAGCAGCAGCCCGGCACGAACTTGGACACGCTTTAGGAATTTGGGGTCATAGTCCGCTACAAACTGATGCTTTATACTTTTCCCAAGTTCGTAAACCGTCGCCTATTTCTGTTAGGGATGTGAATACTTTGAAGCGAGTTTATCAACAGCCGACAACTTTGGGATGGTCTTTAGTGGATAATTCAAATAATTAGTTAGAAGAAATTTTATATATGACTAACTTAAATGTACAGTTACCCGAATCTTTATATAAACAAATTGAAATCTCAGCAGCCAGAAAACATATTTCTATTGAACAACTTACAACTATACTATTTGCAATTTGGTCAATAACGTTTTGTTCAGGCAACGGATTTATGAAGTAATAGACGTATGTTCGGCAGCACTTTCCATGTTCTAGCTGCTCTAAGTCCGGGATATTTGTCAACTTTATCTGACTTGCGTCATACTTGATTTCTTTAACTGTAGATGGTCTTGTAAAACTGGTAAGAGAATTCTTAGTCAGCTATTTGTATTCAAAATAAGTCACAAATCATTGCATGACTAGAATACTACCCAATGCTGCCTAACATTGCTGCCCGATCGCACTCATTACCATCTTATAATTTACAGTGCGATCGCACTTTTTCCCTTTCCCTATGCTCTGCGACTAACTGGTAAAGGTCGCTGTGTTAAAACTTCTTTATAAAGTTCTTCCAGCAGAGTAACATTCTTAGTGAGCGTATAGCGGTCTAATACACGCTGTCTGGCTTTTTGCCCTAGTAGGGTTGTTAACTCTGGATGGTCTTGTAACACTGGTAAAAGAGTTCTCAATTGCGATCGCACTGTTTTGGTATTAATAACTATACCCGCTCCCTTTTCCAAAACTTCTCCATCTGCACCGACATCTGTTGCCAAACAAGCCACCCCACATGACATTGCTTCTAACAAAGACAAAGATAGTCCCTCTACCAATGAAGGCAAAATAAATACATCCGCGCCCCGCAAAATTTCGATGCGCCGATTTTCATCAGCAACAAATCCTAACCAATTAATGCCGTATTCCCAACCATAAAACGGCTCTAAAGAAGACTTCAAAGGCCCATCGCCAACAATCAAAAGCTTGCTATTACGCTCCATTTGCGACTGCTTCCAAGCTCTCAGGAGGGCTTCCACATTTTTCTCTGGGGCTATTCGACCTTGATAAACAAACAAGCGTTCGGCTTGAAATTCTGCTTTGAGTTTAGAAGCCCCTGGAGAATACTTAATTGGATCAACACCGTTGGGAATGATCGCAATATTTTCTTCCCTTACGCCCATACGTGCCAATAATTCCCGCTGAATTTGGGAAAATACAATTACGCGATCGTAGTTAACCAAAAAAGGCGCGTAGAGTTGATAAGCCAAAAGCTGTGTTCCTGATATCAGCTTTGCTCCCTTCCCAGCAAACGGTGTATGAAAAGTAGCAACTAAAGGTAACCTCAGTTCCTCACAGATTTCCGGTAGAACAAAATCAAGAGGAGATAGGGTTAAGGAAGCATGTACAACATCTGGTTTAATTTTCCGCAGCGAGTCAGTTAAAACTTTAGTCGCCTTAAAAGTGGGGATTGTGTAAACCTGTGATTTGTAAATAAAAGGTAGGGGAACTTCTTGGAGATTTGGCCAATTATCAGGTTCTGATTCTTCTTGAGCGAAGTGGAGAAAGCTAACTTGATGTCCCTTGTCTAGCAAGGCATTTGTAATTTCTCTACTGTAGGTGACATTGCCGCAAAAGGGCGATTTTTTTCCAATCCAGGCTATACGCATTCTTTATTTAGCTGTAAGAAAAGCGGGTTTGATGTATTAGTTTTGCGTCCTTTGTTGCTTTTATCGTGGTATACTTGCTGGTTTTTAGTTTTTAGTAATATATGCCAAAAATTAGTTTAAAAAGCTATTTTTTAGCTAATTAAACTGCTGAATTGATGGCTGTATTGATTCAACTTATAAGTTGTTAATCTCTTATATTTAAACAACTTATTCTGGCTAATGTCAGATTGATATCCGGCAAGTATGCGATAAATTTTGACTGACCTTAGTTTAACACGAACACACAAATTTTAAGTAAATTAGTAATTACTTCAAGGTCATGAATAATAGCTGCTGTTGATAACTACTGATGTGAGTTATACCAGGTTAATATTCCTCCTAAAAAAACGATCGCTGCTAATCCCAAAAAAACTGCCTGTAACCCTACAAAGGTTTCTGCTACACCAGCTAATGCCAAAGGTAGGGAAAGAGCAATGTTAATGACATTGTTCTGTAGACCGAAAACTTTACCACGCATTTCTGGAGGTGTTTCTGTTTGAATCGTTGTTTGCATGGGAATGCCTACTAGTGCCCCAAAGACACCTAATAAAGCAACTAGTAACAAAATTAACCACAATTGTGTGGTAAATATTGACAGACCAATCAACGATGCTGCCATACCAAGACAACCGCACAAACTTAGTTGGGTGTAGGAGAAGCGTTGACCAAATTGACCGAGAATTGTTGCTCCAGCTGCAATGCCAACACCACCAGCTGCAAGTAAAAAGCCGAATTGGGAGGCTTTCATATTGGGAATTATTTCTGCCATACGAACAGCTAAAACAGTTAAGGCTGCGAAGACAGAAAACAAGATAATTAGCTGGAGTAAAGCATTACGGACGCGATGATTGGCTTTCAGGTAGGACAGACCATCCCGTAAGTCAGAGAATACGTGAGGGAATTCTGTTTCGGGTGGGTGAGGTTTTTCGTTAGTTCTCAGGAGGAACAAAATGATTCCAGCGATCGCATAACTGCCACCGACTAAAAGTTCTTTCCCTAAACCACTACTACCACTAAATTGCAACCAAAGTCTATCGGCGATCGCTAACAACGGTTCACCAACAGCAAACCCAACAATTACCGATGCCATCATCGTTGTTGTGTAAAGCGAATTAGCTGAGAGTAAATGCTGTTCTTCTACTACTAAAGGAATTGCCGCCTGTTCCGCTGGGGCAAAAAACTGCGTCAGTGTGGAAACTAAAAAAGTCACACCCAGAATGATTAAAAAACCTACTGGTAAGACTCCTATGGGTTTCCAATCATGAGTCAACCACATTAGGAAGGGAATTGAGAAAACCAGGATACCGCGCCAAACATTCGTTGCCACCAACACAGCCTTTTTCGGCCAACGGTCTACAAACACACCAGCGACAGAACCAAACAATACTGCTGGAATAGTGAAAGCCATCATCAAGGCTGACACCCATCCACTAATACTCTGATTACCACCCTGAAACTGAGTATTAATCAAAGCAATCATCAGCACCAAATAAACTTTATCTGCTAGTTGGCAGAAAACTTGACCGCCCCAAAGAGCCAGGAAATTAAAGTTTTTTAATACTGGCACAAACCCCCGCTGTTTTGCATTCTCTGAACCAGGTTCATGTAATTTCGCTGGTTCTGTTTTTGGAATAGTGGTTACTGGCAAATTTTTACCATTGCTTAGGTCTAGCCCCTTGCCGTTATCATTATTTCTGTCTGTTTGGCCAGTGGTTAATTGTTCTTGGGTTGGTGTTTCTGATTGGCTTGTAACATGATTTTTTGGTATTTCTGTCCAACTTTGATCGTTTTTAGAAATGTCTTTTGGGGACATTTCTTGTCCATTGATTTGATTAGGTGTAGACTTAGAGACGGCACTCAGATGATTAGTTACTGTATGATCTGATGCTCTATTATGTTTTTTGACGAGGCTTGGTGATAAAGGCAGGATTTTTTTATCCAAATCAGACGATTGCATCATGGTTGGCAGCAAAATAAGAGTCGATCAAGGTAGCAGAGCGAATAGGGCGGGCTAATTGATACTGAGCATACTGGCGTAAAATCTGCTCAACAGATAACCAGTTATGATCTCTTGCACCATCAATTTGCACGATTTCTGGTTGCGATAGATTCTGAAGCAGAGCTAGTTCCATTGCACCAAGACGACTGGAAATCACAGGTATTTCTTGCCGATGGACAATGACTGTTTGGGGATGGGGCATTGGGCATGGGGCATGGGGCATCGGGTATTCATTATTAATCTCCCTCATCTCCCTCATCTTCCTCATCTCCCCCTCTCTTCGCAAACGTTCCCAAGCTTCTAAACAAACAATTCCACCCGCAGGGATGCTAAATCCTACCTGCCAGTTGGGGTCTGTAAAATCTGGCGTGAGGGGTTGCCCAGACAAGCAACAAACTTGCACTTGCGGTGTCAGTCCTGCTAAGGCTAAAAGGTGAAAAACCCCATGAGCCAGATGAGCTAAAACACCAGATGTATTTCCACTAGACAACACCTCCAATCGATGGAGATGTTCATTGAATAACTCATAAAGTTCTTCTTGGGGTTGTTCACTTAAAGCTTGACACAGTACTATTTCTGCTAAATACTGGCCAGCAGCTAATTTTCCCAAATTTTTAGCTAGACCTGGATAAGTTTTTAACGTCTGTGCTTGAGTAATTTTATCAAGCGATCGCCCCTTGGCAATCAATAGTTCATTAACAACGAACATACCGCTCCTGCCGCCCAAACTGGAGTTGTGCTTGCGCGCCCCTGGAGCCACTGCTCGAATTAGACCGAATTCTGGTGTCAAAATTGTCACTATTTTATCCGATTCCCCGAGCGCCTGGGTTTTAAGATTAATTCCGGTTGCTTTATAGGTTCTACTCATTAGTCATTAGTCATTGGTCATTAGTGAACAAAAAAGGACAAAGGACGAAGGACAAACGACAAATGACAAATGACTATTCACCCTTTTCCAGGTTATCGCGCTGGCGGATCAAATCGATACCGCGAGATGTGCCTAATCTAGTAGCACCCGCTACAATTAAGTCTAGAGCTTGATTGATAGTACGGATACCACCTGAAGCTTTAATTCCCAACCTTTCTTTCGCCAATTCCTTCAAAAGTCGCACATCAGCCACAGTGGCACCACCATTCCAACCAGTACTGGTTTTTAAGAAACTTGCTCCCGCTTCCATAGATATTTCAGCAGCTATTTTTTTCTCCGCATCTGTCAACAGATTGGTTTCCAAAATTACCTTGACAGTTTGTCCAGTCTCCTCGCAAATTTCGGCAATCTCACGATGAACTTCTTCTGTTTTGCCAGCTTTCAACCAGCCCAAGTTGATTACCACATCCAACTCAGTAGCCCCGCTTTCCGCCGCTTCTTGAGCCTCATACAGCTTGACTGCTGAAGTAGTCGCACCAGCAGGAAAGCCAATCACCGTACAGACTTTCGGGTTCTTACCGTGGAGGAGTTCAACTGCTTGCTTGACATAGGCAGGGTACAGGCAAACCGCCGCAAAATTGAATCTATATGCTTCTTCACACCATTGCTCAACTTGCTCTGGAGTAGCTGTTGGCGTTAACAGGGCATGATCGATGAATGGCGCAATATCAATGTCCGGATAGTCTGCTGCCATCGTGTTTTGTACCAGTGATTGATTATTAAAGTTTATAAAAAATTAAAACATTTTTTATATATATATTAAACCACATTTATTACGAGTTTATTCTGAAAATAAGCTGCTAACTTATCTGGGATATCAGCTTTGCAGATGTCTCAGAATTTATGTAAGTATTTAAGTTGACATTAAGTGCCAGTAAGGTTATGAATATCAACAGTATTCTTAACGTCAGTTACTAAGAAGTTAATAATAGTTTGAGCTAACGCCTTTGATGCCAAGTATGGTACGCCATTACCAATAGTTTTAAACATATTTGTAAGTGACATATTCTCTGGAAGCACGAAATTTGCAGGTAAAGATTGGATAGCTAAAGCTTCTGCTACAGAAATTCGTCGGATTTTATAAGGATGTAAATGTACTTCATTATTTCCATAGCAAGCTGTTGGAGAATAACGCCATCTATGCAGACGTTTAAAAGATTTCTTAGAATCATCTCCTTCATCAACAGCAGCAAATTTTGTGATACCTGCCCTTGGTTGAAAGTAATGTTCAGCATTGGGATGCTTGAGGACATTATTTTTTCTAAACCAGTATTCAACTGTTAATTTTTGAGGAATATCAAGAGGACAAGGAATAATGGAATTTTCTTGAAATGGATCGCATTTACGCCAAGGGTAAGAAAAAACATTTTTCTTCTCGTATAAAATCTGATTTTGCCAAGGAAAAATATGTGCATTTAGTAATTCTTGTCTACTAAACTCTCTATCCATCTCTTTGATAAAATTCTTTTGGAATCCAATCAAAATAATTCTTTCCCGATCTTGGGGTACGCCATATTCAATTGCATTAATTAACCGCTCTGTTAATATATATCCTGCTTGCTGTAATTGTTGCTTCAGGTATTCAAAAAATAAACGGTGCTTCTTCGTCTTCCACAAACCCTTAACATTCTCAAATAAAAAAAAATCTGGGAGATTTTGACAAATTAATTCCACATAGGAAGCCGAAAGCTTGCCATTATCTCCTAAATTGCCTCTGTTTTTTCCCCCAATGGAAAAATCAGGACAGGGAGGCCCACCAATAAAGCCAACAATATTATTAAATTTACGGCAATCTTTGACTAACTCGCAAATATGTTGTGCTTGTGAACCTTGGGTAAGTTTACTTACGTCTCCTGCTTCACCGTCATAATATCCATATTCTGGCAACCCTAGATTGAGAGCCTGCCGTGAATAGCGGTATGCTGCCATGAATGGGGAAAAAATTTCATTAACATAAACAATGTTAAAACCACTGGTTTCAAAACCTAAATCCAGGAAACCTGAACCAGCAAAAAAAGAGAAAATACAAGGGCGATCGCTCATTCAATCACTGTTATTGTGAAATACTGGTATGAATATCATAAATTCCAGGGTTTTTACTTACGTACCAATTATAAATAAACATTTTAAATTGTGTATTAAATAGTCAATATTATTCGCACACTCCGTAAGGATTTAATATCAAAATTTACTCAATCTTTAAGAAAAATCCCTGACATCAAGAGACTCGGAAGCCACAATTAAATATAGGATATTTCAACCTCCCAGAGATATTTAAGACAAGTATTGTCATTAAATAAAAAACCCGGGCACTTGAGACTAATTTTCTATGCGAATTTTAATTTACTCCTACAACTATCATCCAGAGCCAATTGGTATTGCCCCACTAATGACAGAATTAGCAGAGGGACTAGTAAAGCGGGGACACCAAGTGCGCGTAGTTACTGCTATGCCTAACTACCCTGAACGTCAAATTTACCAGGAATATCGGGGCAAGTGGTATCTCACCGAATACAAAAATGGCGTTGAAATCCAACGTAGTTACGTTTGGATTCGTCCACAACCCAATCTACTAGATCGAGTGTTGCTAGATGCTAGTTTCGTTGTGACTAGTTTTGTACCTGCCCTCATCGGTTGGCGTCCAGATGTTATTCTCTCAACCTCGCCATCCCTACCAAGCTGTGTACCAGTTGCTCTTTTAGGATGGTTACGTGCTTGCCCTGTGGTTTTGAATCTACAAGATATATTACCAGAAG
Source organism: Desmonostoc muscorum LEGE 12446 (assembly GCF_015207005.2). Taxonomy (GTDB): domain Bacteria; phylum Cyanobacteriota; class Cyanobacteriia; order Cyanobacteriales; family Nostocaceae; genus Nostoc; species Nostoc muscorum. Next base: position 3,591,720 of record NZ_JADEXS020000001.1, on the reverse strand, counting down.
CAGCTGTTCACGTCGGTCTACTTAAAAATAAATTGCTCATCCAGTTGTTTACATTATTGGAAAAATTTGCTTACCGCAGTGCTAGTAAAATTAGCGTCATCGCCGATGGATTTGTGGAAAATTTGCGTTCTAAGGGCGTAGAAGCTGACAAAATTGTGCAAATTCCTAACTGGGTTGATGTTAATTTTATCCGCCCCTTGCCTCAAAAAAATAACCCTTTCCGCACGACACACAACCTGAATGATAAATTTGTAGTCCTGTATTCTGGTAACATTGCCCTCACCCAAGGCTTAGAAAGCGTTGTCAAAGCTGCTTCTATGTTGCGCCACATCCCAGATATTGCCTTTGTCATCGTCGGAGAGGCAAAAGGTTTACAGCGATTGCAACAGGAATGTTTAGACTGCGGTGCAGATAATGTTTTGCTACTGCCATTTCAACCCCGGAAAAATTTACCACAGATGTTAGCAGCCGCGGATGTTGGTTTGGTGGTGCAAAAGAAAAATGTTATATCCTTCAATATGCCGTCAAAAATTCAAGTGCTACTTGCTAGTGGACGCGCTTTAGTCGCCTCTGTCCCTGATAACGGTACCGCAGCAAGGGCTATCAAGCAAAGTGGTGGCGGAGTTATCGTTCCTCCAGAAGATCCCCAAGCTTTAGCAATGGCAATTTTAAACTTGTATCAAAACCCCGAAAAAGTTAAAACTCTAGGTTATAAAAGTCGCCAATATGCCGTTGAGCAGTATGCTTTTGAGCAAGCTTTAAATCAATATGAATCCTTGTGTTACTCATTAATAGCAGATCGTAGAGCAATTCACTCGACAATAATTACCAAACAAGAAGTGTAATCTACGACAGTGCAGTTAGGTTCTATATTTGCGCTTTCAGTAGAGTTGATGTCAAAATCTCAATCACAGAAAATTTGATTGTATTCAATCTTACTTAAAAAATAACAATACTGAAGCAAGCTTTTAGCTGAATTGGTATTGAATCAAAAATCCCACGGCTTCACTTCATTCAAGGCGTGGGAATATGAATTTTTTTACTTAATATAATAAGGTTGCTTTAGTATCCCCAAACACCTACTGGTACATTTATGCCAATCAGACTTTTGGCAGATCGGGCACGAGTGCGCTCTCTTGTATCGTAAGTTGTAATAGCCAGCCTAAAGTCTAGTCCTGCAAACCAAAATTCCGAATATCCCCATAAAGGCGAGAACGAATCGCGCCCTAATTTCTAATTCCTATTTTCAAGCTAGACGATCGCATCAGCAATCACACAACGATGGCATGAAAATATTCTTTTCCCAGTCCCCAGTCCCTCTTTCAAGACAGTCAATCGCGGGAAAATCTTGTAACCAAACATAAAAAACGTTTCTTACCCTCCTTTCTACTCCCCATTCCCTACTCCCTTTTTCAAGCTAGCCTCCATAGACACCTGTTTTTTTGTTAGTATTCAAAAAAACCCATTGACACATTTTCAGATCAATTGTTTGTTATTTGTTAAGTAAATGTAAACAATTGTTTCAAAAGGAAGAAAGCACCTGAGGTTTAATGACTGATTATTTCCAAGGAAATTTCCCATTACAATCTGTCCCACTGACGAAGAGTGTGCTGAGAAACCCCACCCAAATAGAAGAAGCAAGCGGAAAATTAGCTGCAATGATAGCTGTTGCTGCATCAGATCGCAAAGCTGGTGATATTTTATTGCTCAGAGTAGCAGACGTATCTTATCTAGCAGATTACTTTGTGATGATGACTGGTTATTCTAGGGTACAGGTAAGGGCGATCGCTCAAGCAATTGAAGCAAAAGTCGAAACTGAATTACAACGACGCCCCTTGAGGACAGAAGGAAAAGCCGAGGGCAGTTGGGTACTACAAGACTACGGTGAAGTCATCGTTCACATCATGATGCCCAAGGAACGCGAGTTTTATAATTTAGAAGCGTTCTGGATTCATGCAGAACGTATTTCCCTTCCAGAATCTGATGAGGGTGGGGGTAAGCCAACATGATTCGGTCTTCGGTTTCAAATTGCCCAGTTCCCATAGATCAACAACCGCTCAACGAGTACGAAGAGTTGAAAGCTTCCTGGCTATTTCGTGATAGCATTTTACATTGGCGGGATTATATCACGAAGATGGTTTGGATTTGGGGTTTATCTTGGCTCGTAGCTGGGCCTGTAGCAGCAGCAAGTTTTCCCCCACAGAAATATATTGCCCATTTTATTCTTTGTGGTGCAGCAGGGGCAAGTCTGGGGGTACTGCTGGCAGTGGTAAGGTTGTATTTAGGCTGGTTTTACGTGTGCGATCGCCTTTGCAGTCCCACAGTATTCTATGAAGAGTCAGGCTGGTACGACGGTCAAACTTGGACAAAGCCACAAGAAATCCTCAATCGCGATCGCTTGATTGTGGCATACGAAATTAAACCTATCCTACGGCGGTTGCAATTTACCTTTGCTGGCTTGGCGGGAATGTTTGTTACTGGTACTATAGTTTGGCATTTGTTGTAAACCGTCATTAGTCATTGGGCATTGGGCATTGGGCATTGGGCATTGGGCATTGGTCATTAGTAAATAAACAAAGGACGAAGGACAAATGACTAATAACTCATGACTAATGACTCATGACTCATGACAAATAATAAAAAAGTGATAAAAATAAACCCATGACAATGGGAAAACGAACTCAAGCTACAGCACTGGAAGTCCGGTTGCTGCGTGAAGGGATCATTGAATCCAAGCATATAGTCCAGGCTGTTGTATGCGACGAACGCGGACGGGTTTTAACCGTCGCTGGTAACTCCGAAACTGCTGCATTTATTCGTTCAGCGCTCAAACCATTTCAGGCACTCGCAGTCACCACTACAGGTACACTGGAACGCTATGACCTCAGCGATCGCGATTTAGCAATTATCACAAGTTCCCATAAAGGAACAATAGAGCAAGTCCGACAGGTATTTAACATCCTTTGGCGGGCTGATCTTGACCCCACTATACTCCAGTGTCCGATTCCTGAAGGCAAACGCAGTCCTCTGGAATACAATTGCTCTGGTAAACATGCGGGGATGCTAGCTGTTTGTCAGCAACGCCATTGGCCTTTAAACAACTACTTGGAACGGAAACACCCAATACAGCAGTTGATTTTGGCCAAAGTAGCAGAATTGCTACGAATGCCAGCAGAGGAATTTATCAGCGCCCATGATGACTGTGGCGCACCGACTTATTTGATGCAACTCGGTCAAATGGCCTCTTTATACGCCCTGCTAGCTTCTAGTACCAACTTGGATATGGAGCGCATTGTCCGTGCCATGACTCATCACCCAGCAATGGTAGCAGGAGATGGAGAATTTGATACGGAACTGATGCGTTTAACTCCAGGGGAACTGGTCAGCAAATCTGGTGCCGAAGGAGTGCAGTGCATTGGTAGACTCGGTGAAGGCATGGGATTAGCAATTAAAGTTATGGATGGGGCAAAACGGGCAAAACATGCCGTTGCTATCCACTTACTCCAACAAATGGGTTGGATTAGTCCCAGCGCCGCCGAAAGCCTCTGTGAAAAGTTTGTCACCTTAGGAAAATACAAGCGTTTAGAAGTAATTGGAGAATTATCGTTTTTGTAGTTGCCAAACTCTTGACTTTGAGTTATGCTAGAAAAGTCAAGAGCGACGCGGGATAGAGCAGCCTGGTAGCTCGTCGGGCTCAACGGGCAAAATTAACTAGACGCTTATTAGTTAAGTTTGCTGTGGGCGGCACGTAAAGAAACTTATGTGCGTTTATCTGTCAAACTCGGGGAAGCCAATAGCGCGGTAATCCCGAACCAAGCTCCAGAAATGGAGAAGGTGTAGAGACTGGAAGGCAGACACCCTAACAGTAATGCTGAGGGTGAAGGGACAGTCCAGACCACAAACCAGTTAATCTGGGCAACGAAAGTTGTAGTTGGTAAGCATAACCCGAAGGTCAGTGGTTCAAATCCACTTCCCGCCACCAAATCAAACATAAAACAAAACCCTGTGATCTTTTAAGAAAACAGGGTTTTGTTTTATGCTGATTGTCAGCTACTTCATATTGATCTCAGTAATGGACACAAAGCTTAGAGGAGACATAGCAGAACAAGCTGCTGTTCTTCATGCTTTAAAGCTTGGTTGGGGAATTTTAAAACCTTTTGGTGATAGGTTACCTTACGATCTGGCATTTGATGTAGAGGGAACTGTAATAAAAATCCAAGTCAAATACGCGTGGTTCGATCAGCCTTCTGGCAATTACGTTGTAGATAATCGCCGCACCAAAACAAATCGGCGGCTGATGGTTCGAGAAGCATATCAGCTATCAGACTTTGATTTTGCCCTGGCATATATAGAAAAACTTGACCTATTCTATGTTTTTCCTGTAGATGTGTTCATAGGTTATGGAAGCGAAGTACACCTTGTTGAGGCTGAAAAACGACAGCGTAAACCTCGTTCCGCACAATATCGGGATGCTTGGGAGTTAATCTCACAAGCATCTGTAAGTAAAGAAAATTGTGTTCGATCGCCTGTTCAATTCCAAGAAGCAGGATTTTAATCTATTCTGGAATAAATAGCCATCTAAAAGGCGCGGAGAGTCATGGTTGTGAAGTTGCAGCGACCAATTTTAGTGGGAGGATTGGGACTGTCCTTTTCTCTGTGGATGTTACAAAGTTGGCACGATTCTATAGTGCAGGTGGGTGAGTTTGGTTTGTTCAGTGCCTTAGCTGTTGGTGGTGGTTTGTGGTTATTCCAACAAAATCGCCCGAAAGACGGTTTAGAGCAGCTAGATAGTATGCTTGTAGATCGGGCGACTGTGGAAAGGGCGATTTCTATTGCTGAAGTTGTAATTAACCAACTGGCACAAGAAGCAGAAAACCATCTGGCACTAGAGACACTCAGAGAACAACTTGCCCAATTGTCGTTGGAATTAGACAGGCAAGAAATTAAAGTGGCTGTGACTGGTGGAAAATCCGTCGGTAAAAGCACTTTAATTCAAGTGCTAGAGCAAAATCTAGAGGCAGGAAATTTTGTGTCTCTACAAGAAACAGCACCTTTGTTTAGAGAAGCAGGTGAGAATTCCGATGCATCTGTTTTGGCAGAAGTAGCAAAATCTGATTTTGTGCTGTTCTTGACAAACGGTGATTTGACAGACTCAGAATTTCAAACCTTACAGCAGCTAAAAGCAGCAAATCAGGCTACAATGCTGGTTTTTAATAAACAAGACCAGTATTTAGCCGATGAACGTGGTAGTGTTTTTAGTCAATTGAAACAGCGGGTGCAAGGAAATGTAGTTGCAACTGCGGCCTCTCCCATCCCCGTCAAAGTACGAAAGCATGAGGCTGATGGTTCTGTGCAAGAGTGGATGGAACAACCAGCACCAGATATCCAGCAGTTAACCCAGCAGTTGGGTGAAACTTTAGCACAGCAAAAACAACGGCTAGTTTGGATAACTACCATGAGGAAAGCCGAGTTGTTGAAAGCTGAGGCGAAAAACTGCCTGAATGGAATCAGATGCGATCGCGCCACCCCAATTATTGAACAATATCAGTGGATAGCTGCTGCTGCTGCCTTTGCTAACCCAGTACCAGCCCTTGATATTCTGGCGACTGCGGCCATTAATGCTCAGATGGTAATGGATTTGGGTAATATCTATCAGCAGAAATTTTCCCTGGAACAGGCGCAAACTGTAGCCGGAACAATGGGAAGTTTGATGCTGAAACTCGGTTTAGTGGAACTTTCTACGAAGGCTATTAGTACTGTTCTCAAAAGTAATGCCGTTACCTTTGTTGCTGGTGGCTTGGTGCAGGGAGTAAGTGCAGCTTATCTGACCAGAGTAGCAGGATTAAGTCTAGTTGAATATTTCCAGCAGCAAGAAATAGCGATAGATTCTGGGACTGGTTTAAATTTGGAGAAGTTGCGGCAAACTTTGCAAAAGGTGTTTCAACAAAATCAGCAAATTGGCTTTTTGCAAAATTTTGTTAAGCAAGGCGTGAAGCGTTTGTTGCCAGAGACACAGCAGGTAGAACTAGTTGGTGTTCAGAAGGTGGTGGGATAAGGGACTACCAAATAAAAAAATAATCAATCCCTTGGGTGAGCAGGGGGAGCAGGGGGAGCAGGGGAGGCAGGGGGAGAAGAAATTGCATACTAGTGTTGGATACAGGAATTGATTAATTTAATTCTTGGATGTCCCTAATCCCACTGGGATATTTTTTAGTTGGAAGTCCCTTAATCTGTGGGGTCAACTTAAGCTCAAACAGTTATCCCACAAAGGTTATAACCCCTCAATCCCCTACCCGAACTTCGGGGAGGGGAGGTTTTGTGTCAGCAAAGCCGGGGTGGGGTGACTTCGGAATAAAACTGAATTACGAATTATTTTAATCGGTTTCCGTCTTGTTTTCGATAACAGTTGGTGTTGGGAGAGTTTCTAAAGAAACTTGGCTTGATGTGCCAGTTATTACTTGATTATTGCCACGCACTAGCTGACTGATTTGACCGATTATTTCGCCTAATTTACCTTCGTCAAGTAAGGTATTTATTAAGGAAAGTCCACTAGTAGATAGTAGCAATTTGTTAATATCTTGACTGCCGTTGCTGCCATTTGCACCAGGGAATGAATAAATGCGAGTATCTCCTAAAACTCCGGGCTGCGGTGCTAAAGCCGTGACAATTTCTGGTAGTTTGTCGGCTAATTCTGGCCAAATAGTTGTAATAATTTTGGCAGTGAGATTGGCGTTGCTGATAGAATTTTCAGCAGAAATTTTTGCTCTAATACCTTCGGCTTCTGCTAAAACTTGATCGCGGTTAGCTACTGCTAGGGTGCGAATTGCTTCTGCTTCTAATTCTGCTGCTTCTTGGGCAATTTCGGCTTGACGACGGCGGCGGAAAGCATCAATTTCCACAACGTTGCGATCGCCAATACTCCGTTCTTGCGCTTCACGTTCGGCGGCAATAGTTGATAGGCGTTTGTTGCGTTCGGCTTTTTCCACTTCACTAGCTGTCTTCACTGATTCCTCGGCTTTGGCTTGTTCTGCTTGTGCAACAAAGCTTTCGCGTTTTTTATTCGCAATGGCGATCGCCACATCTTCTTGAGCTAGTTTTGCCAGCCGTTCTGACTCAGCTATCTGCACTTGTGCTTGTAGTTTTCCGGATTCTACACTTTGTTGACGTGTAATCTCTGCTAGTTCAGATTCCTGTTTTTGCAGCGCTTGTACTACCTTTAGCTGCTTATTCCGTTCTTCTAGAGAAATATCAGCTTCAATTTGGCTTTGTTGCACCGATAATTTTTTGCGGATTTCTTCTTCTTCAACTGATTTTTCCTGCAAAATTTTAGTTCGGCGTACTGTTGCAGCTTCCCGATCTTTGGATTCTTGAATTTCCCGTTCTCGCTGGGCTTTTAGTGCTTCTACTTGCAATTTTTGCTCTAGTTTAGCACTTTCTTGTTCTTGGGCAATTTGTAGCGATCGCTTTTGGGCATCCAATTCTTTTTGCTCAATTGTCACTTGTGCTGCTAACTCAACTTCGCGTTTTTGTTGAATGGATCGCTGAATAATTTCGGTTCGCAAGCGCACGCCTTGGGCATCAAAAAAGTTATCTGGATCATAGGTAACACTTTCTAAGATTTCGGAAATAGCAATGTTATTTAAAGTTAAGCCGACTTTTTTCAAATCCGTCCCAACTAAGTTCAGCACTTCCTGAGCAAATCCTAATTTATCAGAATCAATTTCTGCTAAATCCTTGGTTTTAGCTGCCGCCCTAATTGCATCATCTGCTCTTTTTTCTAAAGCATTTTTGATATCTTCCGGAGTAATTTTAGTACCATTTTGGGATAATCTAGCCGCTGCTGTCAAAACATCTTCTTCAGAGGCATTAATACATACATAAAAAGTCACGCGGATATCTGCTCGTAAGTAATCTTTAGTCCGGACTGCAAGTTTGCCAGTACGTTCCACATCAATGGAAATTTCTCGCAGAGGTACGCGTGTCAGCTGATGGAATCCGGGTAAAACAATACAACCACCATAAAGAATAACCGCTTTCTTTTTAATAAAAAGACCCCCAGTTCTTACAAAAGCTTCGTTGTTGGGTGTGACTACATAAACCCGCGTATAAGCAAACAGGCTGAATAGTAGTAATAAAACTAAGCCAGCAATCACCACTGGAAATACTAATCCACCATTAACTTGAGCAAAATTAGGCATAATTTTTACTGGGAGTGTTTGGTCAATTAATGTTATTTGTTTTTTTTGTTGTAACTCAATCTGTGGAACTTCAGCTATTTTGACACTCGGTAAAGACTGGATAAAAGTCAACCAAAAAAGCATATTCTTTTCCTCTTAAGAATTTGAATCTCTACGAGATGAATTAGTTAACCAGTGTTCTTCATCGGCACTATCTTTAGCAATAACTACGTAAATTTGTGCTTTGTGTTCAATAATTAAAACTCTTTCTCCACGTTGGGGTGCAATAGTTGCCCAGTCTGGGAGAACAGCACTAACTGTCAAAAGATTACGTTTTGCATCTAGGACATCTACTTGTCCAATTCTGCCTTGATTTTCAGTTGGAACATAAGCAGATGTTACGATTCCAATACAACCTATTAAGCGATCGCTACTCACATCTTCCCCAAACTCAGCAAATATTTTGCCAATTGGTTGCGCTATCAATCCCCCCAATAATAAGCTAATCATCAGTGAGCCAAATAATATAACGCTCCCAATAAAACTCACAATATTATTATTGGCAACTCCACCAAACCAAACATTCAACATCCAGCCCAAAACGCCCCACAAACTCAAATCTGTAGCCAGTAACAATATCAATGGAGCTTTCCCAATCCCAACCCATCCCAGGAATTGCCCAAAGCCTAATTCACTATTGCTATCTGCGTCTACATCTGCATCTACATCTGCATCAATATCAAAATCTTCCCCTCCGCCGCCGGAAATTATCATAAACAAGAACAGCAAGACCCCCATCCCCAGAAAAATCCAATAGGGCAAGTTGTTTAGACTAAACAGCATAATATTTCGTTAATGATATGCACTGGTAGTTTGGTAAAATATAATACTCTTAAAACTGGCTACGAAAAGTATCAACCCTAAAAAAAGCCGATAAAGGCCTATCAATAGGTGGCTTTAAAGCTGCTAACTTAAAAATTGCTGAATTCTAAATTTTGACTCACTACTTCAATATATTACATAAATAATACAGAAAGCTCCATATCCATTTTATGAGTAGTTGTCTATAAAAAAATGGATAGAATTATTTATCTGGTAAAATAATATAAATCTTAAGGTTTTTCAAAAATTAGTAACCTAAATTTAGGAAATCTAAAAATACTTTAATTTCCCAAAAACATCTATTTTTTCAAATATCTGGTATGTTTGCTCAAGTGAAATACTCCAAGTATCACGCTCTCGGAAACGATTATTTAGTTATTTCTCCTCAAGACTTAGCATTTGAATTAACCCCAGAAAAAATTGAGCGAATTTGTCATCGAAACTTTGGAATTGGCTCAGACGGCATTTTGTTTGGTCCTTTACCATCCAATAATGCCAGATTTGGATTGCGAATTTTTAACCCAGATGGTAGTGAGGCAGAAAAGAGCGGTAACGGGTTGAGAATCTTTTCTCGCTATTTGTGGGATAACCAGCTTGTTCAACAAGAAGAATTTGATATTGACACCCTTGGCGGACGAGTCAAAGCGCGGGTAGCTCAGTCGGGTAAAAGTGTTGAAGTAGAAATGGGTCGTGTGAGCTTCCAAAGTGAAAAAATTCCCGTGACAGGACACTCCAGAGAAGTTCTCACGGAAAGTATTACAGTTGCCGACCAAACCTTTAGCTTTTGTGCAGCCACCATTGGAAATCCACACTGCATTATCCAGTTACCTGAAGTCACACCCGAAATTGCCAAGCAGTATGGTTGTTTGCTAGAGGTTCATCCTTACTTTCCCAACCGTACCAACGTTCAGTTTATGAAAGTTAAAGATCGCCAAAATATTCAAATTGAGATTTGGGAAAGAGGAGCAGGTTACACCTTAGCATCTGGCAGTAGTAGCAGTGCAGCCGCCGCTGTTGCTCACAAATTGAACTTGTGTGATTCACACATCGCAGTTCATATGCCAGGGGGACAAATTGCGATCGCTATTAGTAATGATTTTATAATCACAATGACCGGTGCCGTCACCAAAGTAGTTGACGGCTTAATGTCGCCCGAAGTCTTCGAGTTTTGATATATCCTTGAAAGCTTTGCAATCTCAGATGGAAAAAGCTATGGCAGGTATTGAGTTCAAGTTAGAGATTTTGTGAGAAGCTGACCATCCAAAACCAGGCTAAGTTGGCCATTGGCAAGAATGCTAGTTCCTTGGATATAAGCAGGAATAGGGATTGCTTCCCCCAGAGGATGGATCGCAGCGGATTGCTTGCCGATGATACAATCTACTTCTAAAGCACATCGTTTGTCTAAGTAACTAAATACTAATAAAGGCTTATCCTGCTTGAAAGCATTTAGTGTATCTGTGCTGTAAGTGGTAACTGAAGTGGGAAGCTGGTTAGGAAAAATCAGCACATCAGTCAATAAGTGGATAGGGACGAGCATTTCTGTTGTTACATGCTCATCAGTACAACCAAGGAAGCCACTGGATCTGCCAGAAGACTGCAAAAATAACATACGTCCCGCTTGAGTTTGGATAATTTGTTCGGACTGCGATAGACAAATCTGCTCTACAGAATCGGCAATAAATCCATAGACTCTGGAGTTAGCTTGACAGACGATAAGTTGAGCAATTTTTTGATCGAGGGGAATTTGGAGTGAGAAGGCTGTACCATGTCCAGCTTTAGACTTCAATACTATTCTTCCCTGAATAGCTGTTAATTGCTTGCAAACTTCAGTTAATTCTACTCCTAACTCTAAGGCAGCACGATCGCATAAAACAGATGAAACCTCTGGTTCAAGTACCAGTTCTTGTAAAATATCCCCTGGTTTTGTCAGATCGAGTCCTTGGGCTGAAGCTTGTTGATAGATTTGAGATAAGTTAAGCCCTGCACCATCATCACAGCCATCAATAATCAGTTGATTTCCTTGCTGATAAACTTGAATTTCAATAATACCGTTGCTATTTTTACCAAGGTGTTGGCGTGTTTGGCCAGACTCAATACTTTGCTCTAGTAAATAGCAACTTATATGTAACAGGAGAGCATGGAGGCGATCGCTAAATGCCCGATCAACTTGGATATCGCTAATTTGTAAATGTAGTTTAGCAGACTTATCTTGTAGAGCTTGTAACTGAGACCAAAGCCGATGCAAGGATTCTAAGGCTACTTTTAAAGGAATAGTTGTAACTTTTTTGACTAAATTGGAAGAATGGTTAAGTAACTTTTCTTGCTGTATGAGTTCTTGTTTGAGTTGATGATGATTGTTATTCAGCGAATGAACAGTTGATGCCACTTGAGACGCTTCAGCCAAAACAGATTGCAGAGTACTGTATAATTGCTGAGAGCGAGAAGCAGCTAGAGGAGAAAGGGTATCTGAAATTGCTGCTAAACGTCCTGACCATTCCTGTAGATTATCCAGCAGGTGTTGTAATCGTTTAACTTGTCGGAGCAACCGCCCGATGGTATGTTGTTGTTCTTCTTCTTGACAGGCTTGCTGATTATATGTAGTTAATAATGTTGCAACTAGCACCTTTAGTTGTTGGAGATGCTTAATATTGATGGGTGTAGCGGCTGGAATACTTGTTGCAAGAATGGTAGAAATGGATTCTTGCAAAGAGAGCGGATGGCGATCGCCAACAGATTTAACTAGGGATGCTTCAGTAGGCAGGGAAAAATCCCCCAACCAAGGATGAAAATCTTCTTCCCCATACTCCTTCGCGTTTGCTAGTTCCCCTACATTGATGGGAAGCTGCTCGGTATCTACGTGAACAAGGCTGCCAGACTGGGGGGTAGTTTCACAAGAGGCAGGGGGCAGGGGAAAAGGTACAAACCCTGATGCCACTTCACTCAAGTCGGGAAACCCGCCCACATGAGTGGCTCCCCCTTGTGGGCAAAAGCCCCTCTGCTCCTTTTCTCCAATGGTAGAAGCCCCACCCTTTATGGGTGGTTTTTCTCCCCTGCTCCCTACTCCCTGCTCCCCTGCTTTTTCAGATTCGTGCGGTTGCTCTATCGATGTCTCAAGATTTGTTTCCTGGGAATCGCCAAACTCTGCTTGTAGACGAGCAACAATAGCAGACATCCGCTCTAGAATTTCTACTTCGTCAATTTGCGAGCCTGTTAAAAATGCCATCAATAGCATCTGTAGGCAATCTAATCCTTCCGACAACAGGGAGGCGATTGGGGCGTTGACTGTTGCCCGATACTGATGCAGCAGCTGAAAAATCTCTTCTAGTGCAGCCGCAACTATGGCAATGGCATCTAGCTCGGCTGCTATGGCAATGGAATGCAGAGAGCGAGCAGCTTCCATGAGAGCCAAAGCTGTACCAGGGTTACTGTCTTTTGTATAGTTAGGCAACTCCTGCTCCAAGAACAGTAACAGATCGATCGCTTCTTCTAGAAAGCGATCGTCGTTCTGCGGTTGGGGGACAAAATCGGTACTCATGAAAACAACTCTCAGTTTCTATGGGGTTTGTGACAATTCTATGGCTTCGACATTGATTTGAGGGTACAAGCAGCGATGTCGGCGATCGCTCTGAATTGCTCGTGGATTTGCGCGATTGACTCCAGCCCAGCGTTGATTTGGCGATCGCACGGTTCGATAGCAGAAGCAACGTCTGCTGCTGCCACCTTTAGTTCCTGGAACCATTCCTCTATATTTAGGGTGCTGTCGCGCGCTTGACGAGCGAGAATTTCCACCTGTTCGGCAGCAGCTAGCAAACCTCGTTCCTGCTCACTAGCTTTTGTTGCTTCAATAGCTGTATTCAGGGACAAAACCTGAATTTTGGTACTCAAACCTTCCACAAGGCGAATAAAGTCAGAAGCTTGCTGGCAAAATTCACCAAGGTATTCCAGCTGTTTATTAGTAATAGCAACAGTATCTTGAATAGACATTAAATGCTCGCCGGCAAGCTCGGCGATTCTTGCTCCTGCTTGTACAGCCTGGCTCACCTGCTGAAATGGCGCTAGTAACTGTGAGCGTTCAAGGGATTCAAGCTGTTTAGCAGGTGGAGCTACTATTTCAGCCCAGCGCAAGTTAATTGTCAACATCATTCCTACTTGTTGTAGCAAACTGCGCTCTGCTTCCTGCCATTGTCGAGGTTGAAGGCAATGATGAATAACTAACAAACCCCAAGGCTGTTGTTTGACAATCAAGGGTAAGCAGAGGCTAGCTTGCACCTGAAAGCGTTGCCAAAATTGCTGTTGGCGGGGAGTTAGTTCTAATACTTCAGTTAGGTTGTTGAGTAAGTTTTGTCCGTCACCAACATCGGGTTTATTAACAAACAAATTTATCGGTAGGGATTGGTTGAGCAGGGATGTCCAACCCGCTTGTATAGCTTCAGCGATCGCTCGACTGCGATTATCTTCCTCAAAACGATAAATCAGGACGCGATCGGCGTTGAGAACATCTCGAAGGGCGGTGACTGTAACCTCCAAAAGTGTAGTTAGACCTTTTGCGTGCTGCATTTGCCGATCGATGTCCGCAAGTTGTTCTCGCTGGAGCTGAAAAGCCCCTCGAACATTTTCATCATTGTCACTGGGCGAATCCTTAGCCAAAGCTTGGATAAAAGCTTCGATTTGACTTACCTTCTGCTGCAATTGAGCGACCTTTGGCCCCTTAGCAGATTGAAAGACTGCTTTGATTACAGCCACATTAGCCAAAATTTCTTCTATCTGGATTTCATTTTCAACAGGCTGGGTTTCAGAATTAGGGTCTAAGGTTGCGATCGTCACAGAAAACTCCTTGGCAGCATCAAGTCAAATCAGTGGGGGGAGCAATGCGATTTTGTGAGGTGGGGGAGGCAGGGGAGGCAGGGGGGCAGGGGGAGCAGGGGGAGCAGGGGGAGCAGGGGGAGTGAAGAGAAAAATTTAGTATTTTTACGACCGTTATAGCCCTAAGTACACTTATTTATTTCTCTCCCCCTGCCTCCCCTGCCCCCTGCCCCCTGCCTCTTATCAGTGGGTTTGCCATTGCAATGTTTGGGCGATGGCTCTGGTGTCTAAAATCCAGCGATCGCCTGGTAGAATACCTCGAACAAAATTTAGCAGTTTGTTTGGGGAAAAGTCGGTTGGTGCTGATTGTGCTTGCTGTAAATCCTGCCACTCTACATCGTAGACATGAGCCACCAAAAACCCGATTACCTGATTTTGCAGTTCGAGAACCAGAACCATTGGCTTTTCTGGTGGTGACTGCCGCTTCAAAAGCGGCGCATAACCAAGCAAATGTTCCAAGTCAACCAGCCGCAGCATCTGTCCTCGCCAATTATAGAAACCTAAAATCCAACTTGGTAAGGCCGGGGCTGGGGAAATTTCTTGGCTAGCGAGATGAATAATGTCCTGTAATGAGTGGAATGGTAGCAATCCACTTCCTTGATTCCCCAAGGGAAAACGGAGAAATCTTTGACGTTGTTCGCCTGATGTCAGCCCAGGAGCCAAGGTTGGGGTTGTTCCGGGCAACCCCAACTTATCAGCCAATATCTGGCTCATGCCTAGAAGAAGTACTTTGAGTGGTTCCTCGTTTGGTGCTACAGACAAAACAGCCATGTGGCTAACAAAGTTTAACTCCGCCACTTGCTGATAAGACCAAGGCACCGGACGCACTGTTTCCAAAGGAATATCGATTAAGGCAGGGGGCTTGTCCACAGGAATGCCACAAATTTCCCCAGTCCGGGTTTGAGTCAGAAGTAAGAAGCGCCCTGGAGTGTCAACCGCAGAGAGAACTTGATGCGCCTGTTGGTCTTGTACTTGTGGAATGAACTTCTGGCGCAAGTCCACAATCGTAATGGTTTGTGCTCCCAAATCAACCATCCCAATACCACTTTCAACCGTACTGCTAATAGGGGGACAAGCCATCACCTTGAGAACTGCACCAACTGGCAGGGCAAATAAATAGTCTGCGATCGCAAAAACAACGACTCGTAATGAGTCGCGCTCGCTCACAGCGCCAGATAATCGCTTAAACGGAAAGGGAGTGTTAAGCATAAATACTAATTCGTAATTCGTAATTCGTAATTCGTAATTAAGAAAGTTAGATATGGCATGGCTTTCGGGGTTTGAATGTGTTGCCTTATTTTAGAGAATTGGGCTAAGGGGTATTAACTAGTTCAGCGATCGCGGTGAGGAAATTTTGTTCTGAATAGGGTTTGGTCATGTAAGCTTTCGCTCCTAGAGCTAAAGCTAATTGGCGGTGCTTCTGTCCGCTACGGGTAGTCAGCATCACCACAGGAATCCCGGACAAACGCTCGTCTTGGCGACGGTGTTCTAAAAACTCAAATCCATTCATCTGCGGCATTTCAATGTCACAAATCACTAAATCAACATCACCGTGTTGCAGTATTTGTGCGATCGCCTCTCGACCATCGCCTGCTTGCAACACTTGATAATGGGCTTTCTGGAGCGTCTGCACCAAACTTTGCCTTTGTACAACCGAATCTTCCACCACTAACACCATCAGTCGGTTAGGTTGAGCAACGGCTGTATTGACTTCCATCGGCTGTTGCTGCGGTTGCGTAGTTAGCTCGGATTGCTGCCCCTCTAGAGTAAGAACAGGCTCAGGCGCAGGCAACAGTTTAGTTGTAAGACTTGATGCTGGGGAAGTCGGCATCATATCTGTCTCCCAGGTTTGCCGAACTAACTCCAACGGGTCAACGATTAGGGTAAGACTACCATTTCCCAACACACTGTAGCCTTGGATGTAACTAGGTAAAGTCAGGACTCTACCGAGGGATTTAATTACTAATTCCTGCTCGACTAAAATCTGATCGACTTGCAAACACAAGTATTGATGCTCTGTTTCCAACAGCAACAGAGGTTCGACGGTGTTCCGTTGTTTGACTGGAAAAGGACTTAGGTTTAAATTGTGGTCTTGGGTGAATAAAGGATATTTGTAATCCAGCAAATTGGCAAGCGTGCGGATGGGAACTAGTTGCTGACTTTGCCCTTCTCCCCACTGCCAGAATTTTTGGCTGCCTTGCCCGTGTAAAGATTGCTGGACTTGAATTTGCTCTGGCTGCGGTAATAAAACCTGGCTAATTCCTTCAGACAGCAACCCATAAGTAATACCTTGAGATTGACAAACGAGCAAGCGTGCCGTTGTTAAGCTCAGGGGCAATTGCAAGATAAAGGTGGTTCCCTGCCCTGAAAGCGATCGCACCACAATCGAACCTTGTAAAGCTTGCAATTGAGTGCGAACCACATCTAAGCCGATACCACGGCCAGATAACTCACCAATCTGCTTGGCGGTAGAAAAGCCTGGTTCAAATAATAAGTCTGCCAGTTGGTCTTCTGAGGCGTAGGCGGCTTGTTCGGGAGTCAGCAGGTGTTTTTCTATAGCTCGCTGACGAATGGATTCCCAGCTAAAGCCTCGACCATCATCCCGTACCTCAATAGTAGTGCGATTGCCTTGATGATAGGCTTGAATTGTAATTGTTCCGGTTTCTGGTTTACCCTGCTGGCGGCGGGTTTCTACTGGTTCAATGCCGTGATCGAAGGCATTGCGAATCATGTGCAGCAAGGGATCGTACAGCTGCTCAGAAATGGCTTTATCCACCAGTACCTTCGTACCGCTAAGCTTGAGTTCAACAGGCTTATGATAAGTTGCTACCATCTGTTGCAGGAGGCGCGGTAATCGATTCAACACTGTTCCCAGTGGAACCATTCTGGCTTGCAGCAAATCTTCCTGCGCTCCTGAAAGCAGTTGCTTGCGCTTTCCGAGACTGAAGCGAGATTGCTGAACTAAGCCATTAACAGCCTCAATCCGTTCTCCTAATTGCACCATGTCTTCTGTAAGATTTTGCAGGAGAATGTGCAACTCGCTATAGTTATCCATTTCTAAGGCATCAAAATTGGATTGTGCCTCGGTAGGAGAGATAACTCGTGGAGATACATGCATGTGTCGCTGCTTGCGTTCGGGAAGCAGCAGATGTCGATCCGACCAAGTAAAAACTTTACTAAGTTGTTGTTGACAGTGCAAAAACTGTAGTAGAGTGTCTTGAGCTGCTTTGTGGATGTGGTTAGATTGCAGGTTTTGTTGGTTTTCGCTGATTAGCAATTCCCCAATTGTATGGCTGAGGCGATCGAGCTGTTCTATCGCTACTCGGATACTGGGAAGTGATGCCGATGATTGAGCCAGGAGGCTTGGTGGTGGTGGAGAGGCTGGGCGATCTGAGTCTGAGTATCGGTAACATATCTGTGGATCTCCGATCCAGATTGACTGTAAAATCCGATCTATGGCAGAGGGGGCTACTACCGAATCCTGGGAAATAGGTGCCAGTACCTCCGGTGCTTTCGCTACGGAGTTATCAGTCCGCTTCGGGAAAAACGACCAAATTGATTCCGCTTCGCTGGCACCCAGGAGGGGGGATGGCTGATTCTCAGTTGTAGTCGTTTCTGTGGGTTGGGCAGCTATGGAAACTGTTTGCCCCAGCGGTTCTGGGACAGGAGTAGTTAGTCCTGCCCATTCTCGCAATTGCGGAGATATCTCTCCCCCTTGAGTGCGATCGCCTGCAAGTACCGCTGCTTGAGCTGCTTTAAAATTTTCTAAAGCCACCTGAGCGATTTGCAATACTTTGTCTGGATGTGCTTTGAGCGCGTTTAGGGTCGCCTGGGCAATTTCTTCCAATCCAGATAAGCCATAGGATGCTGCTAGTTCAGCAAAAAATTCGGCTTGGGAGTTGAGTGTTGTTTGAATTTGTTGCGGATCTTGGCTTTGGATGTCAGCTTCAAGTTGTTGCAAATCCTGGAGTACACTCCCGGAAAAGATTGACTCTACCACATCAAAGCCAAGTTCTTCCGAACTGGGAAGCAGAGCCTCACGACCAAAAAAGTCGCCTAGTTTATGCTGGAGTTGGGCGAAGATTGAGGCAGTACGATCGAGTATTTCTGCCTCATTGCAGGATAAGCCCATCAAACTTGCACTCAATGGAGTTCGCAGGCACTCATAAGCATCTAGAAGCAAAGCACCCAATTCTGGATCGATTTCCAATTCTGGAGCGTATAACGCTTGGAATACATCTTCCAAATGATGGGCAATTGTCTGAATAGTTTCTTGCCCAACACTGGCAGCACTCCCTTTGATAGTATGGGCGCTTCGCATCAAGGCATGAACTTTTTCTATTGTTTTTTCATCAAGTAAACCGATCAGATTCTGCTCAATGGTTTGCAACAACTCTGCCGCTTCCGCAAGAAAAGCCTGCTCTTGATTACTGGGATCGGGGTTCATAACACATTTTGCGAGATTAGTCAAACAATTTTGGATTTTAGATTTTGGATTTTGGATTGACCTCGACGACAAGGGGCAAGGAATTTTGGATTTTAGATTTTGGATTTTGGATTAAAAATTCTTCAATCTAAAATCTAAACATCGTAAATTGAAACGGGGCGGGGCATGTAGCTTGCTTCTCCAGAGGAGTACCGAAATAATCTAAAATCTAAAATCTAAAATCTAAAATTCTTAGTCAACTTTGAACTGGCTAACGCTGGTTTCCAGTTGTTGTGAAGTCATCCGTAGTTCCTCAAAAGACTCGGAAATGTGGATGGCACTTTCTGAAGTCTTGCGGGCGATCGCCGAAACATCCATCATCGCTTCTGTCAATATCTGAGATTGCTGACTTTGAGTGGAAACTGCTTGAGTAATTCCTTGCACCAGTCCACCAATTTCGTTGGTGGCTGCCACGATCGCACTCAGGGAATGACGAGTCTCATCGATCAAGTTCGAGCCTTGAACAACTTGGCTAATCCCTATTTCCATTGCTTCGGTAACTTCGTTGGTGCCAGCTTGAATTTCTTGCACGAGTCGCTCAATTTCTGTGGTGGCACTAGCTGACTGGTAAGCCAGGGAACGAACTTCATCTGCAACCACCGCAAAGCCTTTGCCATACTCTCCAGCACGGGTAGCCTCAATCGCCGCATTGAGTGCCAGCAAATTAGTTTGAGTAGCAAAGTTTTCAATCAAACTCACTACTTTCGAGATTTTCTGAGAAGCTTCACCGAGGCGTTTAATCTTCTTCGCTGTTTCGGAAACGGTTTCCCGAATCTCCAAAATGCCATCTACGGTTCTTTCCATCAGAGAATCGCCAGCTTGGACGGTTTTATTAGCTTCTTGAACCGCCTGTCCTACTCTTTGGGCATCACTAGCAACTATCTGGGTGGAAGTTACCATCATTTGTAATTGTTCCAGAGCGTGTTCGAGCCGTTCTGCCTGCTGTTGAGCTTGGTCAGATAGTTTTACTACTGAGGTAGTGTTATTACTGGAATTTTCACTCACCCTGCCAGCAGCAATCTGCACTTGTCGCACTAAATCTCGCAAACTTTGGATCGTAGTGTTGTAACCATCGGCGATCGTCCCAATTTCATCTTCAGATAGGGGAGCTCGAACGGTAAGATCGCCTCTGAAGGATGGTTCCAAAGCCATGAGAACGCGTATTGCTCCTTGTTGGAGTTTTTCCCGGGCGGTACGTTCGCGCTCTGCTGCTTCTGCTAGTTGCTGCTCTTGAATACGCACTTGTGTTAGGTAGTCTGCAAGATTGAGGGCAATACCAATCTGGACGCTGGCTTGGTTGAGAACATCCTCCTCGGATTGCTCCCACTGGCGCGGTGCGCTATTTTGATAAACTCCCATCAGCCCCCAGAGCCGATTTTCTTGAAAAATCGGAGAAATCATGTAGGCTTTAGTTCCCCACATTTCTAACAATTGAATGTGACATTCGTCATGACCGACACTATATATATTGTCAACCCGCAAACTTTCTTTGCGGACATAACGCCCTCCTTGGTTGTACTGGAGATAGGTATCTCTAACTCTGGCAAGGCTAGTTCCCACCAACTTAGGCCAATCCCCAGTCACAGACTCAACTACAAATTCTCCAGACCAATCAGGCTCAAAACGGTAAACTCCAACTCGATCTACTTTTAGCAGTTGACGAAGTTCATGGGTGGCAAACTGGACAAATTCCAGAACATCACCATGACTTTGGGCCATCTCTGTTAACCGACTTGGCAGGCGATAGGAAAATCGGGCGTTTGCTACTTCCCGTTCTGCCAGTTTGATCAATTCCTCATTCTTGCTTAGAGTTTGTTGTAAGTATTGCGATTGCTGGACGGCAACCCCAAACTGCGTGCCGATTTTCGTTACCAAGTTGACTTCATTCTCTTGCCATTGCCGCGGCCCATCATTCTGATATGCTCCTAACAAACCCCAGAGCTTATTCCCAGCAATAATTGGGGTGATGATATAGGCTCTCATCTGGAATTGCTCTAGAATTTTTATGTGGCACTGGGCATGACCAGAAGTGTAAATGTCATTTATCACAAAGGTCTCGTTATGGCGATAGCGTCCACCTTGGGTTTGTTGGAGGTGTTCGTCTTCCCATACAGTCCTGATATCGGGGCCAACCAAAGCCACCCATTCACGACTGACGGATTCGGCAATAAACTCCCCACCCCAATCTGGATTGAAGCGATACACGGCTAGACGATCGCATTCCAAATGCGATCGCAATTCTGGTAAGGCATTGCGGAAAATCGTATCTAGCTCTTGAACTTGGCGGATTTTTTCTGCGAGCCGTGTCAATGCTCGTTCCCCTTCTGCGGTTCGCGCTAACTCTGCATTCTTCTTCTTGAGCTGTTCGATATACCTAACTTGTTGCAAGCCTATACCCATTTGCACAGCTACTTTTCGCAACAGTTGCACATCCTTGGATTTCCACTGCCGAGGGCCAGTATTTTGATATGCTCCTAAAAAGCCCCAGAGTTTGTTTCCAGTGAAGATAGGAGCGATCGCGTAAGCTTTGGCCTGGATTTTTTCTAATATTTCTAAGTAGCACTGAACGTGACCGACAGTGTAAATATCATCGACAACAAAGGTTTCATGATTGCGATAGCGTCCGCCCTGAGTTTCTTGTAAGTGATCGTCCATCCAAATGGTTTTGATGTCGGAACCAGCTAAAGACAACCATTTATCTTTTACAGCTTCAGCAATAAATTCCACACTCCAGTCGGGATGAAAGCGAAATACTGCTAGGCGATCGCACTGTAATTGTTTGCGTAAACTTGGTAGCACATTCAGGAAAATTGTATCTGCCTCTTGAGCTTGGCGAATTTTTTCCACCATCCCTGTCAGCACCTGTTCCTCTTCTGCTGCCCGCGCCAACTCTGCATTCTTCGTTTTCAGTTGTTCGATGTACTCGGCTTGCTGTACGCTTACCCCCAACTGAATGCCCAATTTGGTCAGTAATCGCACCTCCTCGGAATTCCACTGGCGCGGGCCGCTATTTTGGTATGCTCCTAAAAAGCCCCAAAGTTTGTTTCCAGCAAAAATAGGGGCGATGGTGTAGGCTTTAACCTGGAACTGCTCCAATAAGTCGATGTAACACTGGGCATGACCAACAGTATAGATATCATTAACGGCCAAGGTTTCATTGTTGCGATAGCGCCCGCCTTGGGTTTGCTGTAGGTGTTCGTCTTCGTATACGGTCTTGATATCGGGGCCAACCATAGGCACCCAGTCACTTCCTACAGATTCGGCCATAAATTCACCACTCCAGTCAGAGTTGAAGCGATATATTGCCAGGCGATCGCATTTGAACAACTGCCGCAATTCTGCCAAGGTAGTACGGTAAATTGTTTCTAGTTGTTGGGAATGACGCATTCTATCCGTCATTCGGGCGATGGCGTGTTCTACTTCAGCTACTTGTGTCATTTCGATATTCTTTAACCGTAGCTGTTCGATATATTCAGCTTGCTGGAGGGCAATGCTCAACGGTTCGCCGATCTGCAACAAAGCACCGATCTCTTCCTCTGTCCATTTCCGCACATCAGAATTCTGATAAGCTGCTAACAAACCCCAAAGATTACCAGCGCGGAAGATGGGAACATTAATGTATGCTTTGGCTTGGAACTTCTCTAATGTTTCTAAATAGCAAGGTGAAAAACCAGCAGCATAAATATCGTTGATTTTACGAAAGCGCGTTCCTTTGGTGTACACTCCACCCTGGGTTTCCTTCAGATAAGTATCGGCATCAGGTTTAACAGGGGAGCCATAGTCCTTAACATTACAACGCTCTGAAGATATCAGACCTGTTTTTAAAATGCTGTCTTGTTCCTGCATCTCCAACAGTGACGGCCAACCAGCAGCCACAGATTCAGCGATAACTTCTCCACTCCAGTCTGGATAAATTTGATAAATGACAACGCGATCGCATTTTAAAAATCGCCGCAATTCTTGGGTGGTAATGCGGAAAAGTGTGCGAAGATCCGTTGCTTGCCCAATCTTTTCAATGATGCCGAAAACAGTACGTTCTCGTTCAATCAGTTTGGCTGACTCCTCAGAACGGTTAGAAAGTTGTTGCTGATATTGCAACTGTTGAATAGCAATACTAGACAGAGATGCAACCTGCACCATTAGTCGAACTTCACTATCTTTCCACTGACGAGGCTGAGAATTTTGATAGGCAGCCAGCAAGCCCCACAACTTTTCTCCCTGGAAGATGGCAACAATAATGTATGCTTTGGCTTGATAGGTTTCTAAAATTTTGATATAGCAATCAGAAAAACCAGCACTGTAGATATCATTAGTGACTCGATAAATCTGTCCGCGATGGAAATTTTTGCCTTGAGTGTGCTGAATGTAGCTATCTGCACTGTGCGATCGCCCTGTTGTCCCAACCAATCCCCCTTCGTCTGCAAGGTTCCTAACACTGCAATAGTTAACGTTATTGACAATTGCTTGGTTGTTTCGCTGTTCTTGTAACAGAGAAATCCACTCAGATCCAACAGATTCAGCTACAAATTCCCCACTCCAATCTGGCTGGAAACGATAAATTGCCACGCGATCGCATTTTAATGACTGTCGCACTTCTTGGGTGGCAACGCGAAAGATGGTATCCAAATCTTTGGACTGGAGAATTTTATTCGCTACACCGACAAGGATTTGGTCTTTTTCCACTTCTTGTTGCAACGTAGCCTGAATCACGGCAACTTGCAGTTGCGCTTCTAATTCCTGCTCGATTAATTTTAGTAACTGAATTTCAGCATTTTGCCACTGACGAGCAGCAGTGCATTGCTGCACTACCAACAAACCCCAAACCCCATCTTTTGCTAAGATTGGCAAACTCAAACAAGCTCTTACCTGAAACCGATCCATTAACTGCTTTTGGTAAGGAGACAAGCCAGCAGTGTAGGTATCTGCGATCGCTACTAATTTTTCTTGTTGATAAAGCTTGGCAGAACCTAACCCAAAAATGACGGCGGGTAGTTTTTCCTTCAGCATTGGGGTAAAGCCATCTCTCATCGCCTCCGCAACAACTATCCCCTGCGTCGGATTTGTAAACTCATACAGCACCACGCGATCGGCTTGCAGGGCGCTTTGTACCTCTATGACAGCAGTAGCCAGCAAGGTATCGAGATCGGAAAATTGGCGGATTTTGCTAGCGATCGCCTGTACTTGCTCTACCTCTAATCCATCTCCTCCGTCTTGATATGGCAACACACTTAGCAGTTCTTTTAACTTGCGGATTCTCTCTCGCAATGGCCCTGTTTCCACCCAATCAGCTTGATCCAGTTCAGTTCGCAATTCTTCTAGAGCGGAGGTGATTTGCTGTTTTGCTGGTACATCAACGGTATGCCCATTATCGGTTTCCTTATAACCGTTGCTGGGATTTGAGTGAGGTTGGCTGGATCTAAGATTGTGTTGCGCTACCATGATCTTTCTTGCTATGAAGGTTGTCGGAGTTAAGAAGTAGAATGCAGAGCGGAGGCTACTTATACCAATTCGCAATTAAGAAACTTAGATGCTGCAAGTCTTTCGTGATTTGCATCTGTTGCCTGATTTTGGAGAATTGGTATTACTTTTCTAGAACGGCTTCAGCGTCCAGAAGCCTTTGTGTGTCCGCCCTTGGCGTTGTATAGGAAGCTCTGAATTTTAAAGAGGCTGAAGGGCTTGAATCACAACATGGGTGTCAATTAACATCAAAGGGCTACCTTGAGAATCCACAAAGTAACCCTGCAAGAACGAGCCCAGCCGAGCAGGTAACATCGATGCCGAAACCGCTAACCGCTCTTGGGGGTCATAAACTTCAATGGTATTGACTTGCTCCACCAACAGCCCGACGGTTTGATTCTGGACTTGAACAAGCATCGCCATACCAGAGTTACGCACACCTTCTCGCCGACACCAGTGTGTTGCTCCCAACAAAGCTGCTAAATCAAGAATCCAGATCGCTTCTCCCCGCCAATTCATTATGCCTAACAAGAATTCTGCTACCTGCGGTACTGGCAAAATCTCGGTGAGTGCAACCTGAATTACTCCCCGCAAATCAGCTAATGGGAGTAACCCATTTACCTTTCCATTCAACGGAAATCTTAAAAACCTCTGGTTGTTTCCTTGGGGAGAGTTTTCAAGTCGAAATTGGCTATTAATGGGTAGCGAAGAAAAACTATCATTGCCCTGTAGCATTGCCCCAGTTTCCTTTAGCGAATAAATTTATTAACAGTCTGGAGCAAAGTATTTTCATCTACAGGTTTGACTAAATAGCCATCGGCACCACTCATAGTGCCCCAAGTTTTATCAACATCTGTGTTTTTAGTTGAGCAAATCACTACCGGGATTGCTTTTGTTGTCGGATCGGCTTTCAACTTACGGCAGAACTCAAATCCACTTTGTCCTGGCAAAATTAAATCTAGTAGAATCAAGTCAGGTTTTTGTTGTTTTAACCTGAGTTGAGCCTCTTCACCACTGCGAACTTCATAAACTGAATATCCTCCTTGCTCTAGGTAACGTGTCATCTTTTCGGATTCTGTGAGGCTATCTTCAACTAAAAGAACTTTTTTCATTTTTTCCTAACTATTTAATTCAGAATTTGAAAAATAATTGCGACAAATGAATTAACACCAACCCATATGTAGAAAGCAATTTTCAATCCAAAATCTTTTTTGAAAATGGATATAGAGGAGCCACTGCGAGGACTATCGCTTCAACCTAAACGCTTAAATACTTGTGAAGCACATTGAGTACTTTCTCTGCTTCTACGGGTTTACCCAAAAAGTCAGTTGCTCCTACTAATTTTGCTCGCATCCGATCTACTATTCCATCTTTCCCCGTTAAGATGACAACCGGCACATCTTTGAGACTTGGAGTTTTACGGATTTGAGAACAAATTTCATAGCCATTCACTTTTGGCATTAACAGATCCAAAAAAATGAAGTCTGGCTTGCTTTTAATTAGCTTTAAAACTGCCGTCAAGGACTCTTGAATGCCAACAAAGCGATAACCTTGATGGGTGAGAATTTCCTCCAAACTGCGACATATCGTTGGACTATCATCCACACAGGCTACTAAAGGTCTTGAGACATCAATAATTGCTTTACTAGCCGCTGGGGGACCAACTTGTATAACAGTGTTCTCTTCTTTCTTGAGTGAAGAATTGAAATTATTAACTGCACTGGATGGGCTGACAATTTCTTTGCCAGTTGCTGCTGGAGCAACTTTGTTGAAATTGGGTGCAACTTGTATAACAGTGTCCTCTTCTGTCTTTAGTGAAGAATTGGAATTATTAACTGCACTGGACGGGTTGCCAGTTTCTTGACTAATCCCAACCTGCCTGAGTTTTGGGGTGGGTGAAAAAGCGATCGCCCCTGTTTTTACCAATGTCATCAATAACCGAGTCAAAGCTAAGACATCCCGACCGCTTTTTTGCCCTAGACCTCGTAAAGTTTTTGTGCCATCAACTAAAGCAATAATCTGTTTAGAGGATGCTTGTCCTTGAAGTAGCTCAATTTGTTGAATGATCGGAAACAAATTGGGCGAGTAGGTTGCCAGTCCTGCATCTCGCCATTCTTGCCATGCTTGTGTAGCCTTTTTCAAGACTTCCTCTGTTGGTATTACAGCTAGGAGAACCCCAGGAACTTCACCAACAACGGTAGTATGTGACAACTGTCCTGCTGGATTGTCGCCATTTCTTTTGGCTTCAATGTACTGCATTATATCAAACAGGACTTCAGCTATTGAGCTTGTAATCAGGCTAACAAGTTGTTGTTGTTCGATTAATTTTTGTTCTCGCAATTTAACAAGAATAGAATACTCTCGATAATTTTCCTGGGGAGAGACAAGCTGCTCCAACTGTGTCACATCCAGATTAGAACAGTACCGCAACAAGTGTCGTCGCCATCGCTCATCGGCATTAGAACCGCCAGCCTGCCAAATTAATCTTCCTAAACGAAAATATAGCGTCCAAGTCGGCCCATCTCTTGCTTCAAGATTCAGCCTGCCTGTAAATAATTTAGTTTGAAGTTGGTTGATCAATTGATTCACAATAGATCGCACCTCCTTATATATCTTGAGTTTTGCATTTACATTAGAATTCCTCAAACAATCCAGCTTACTAACTTCATCGTGCAATTGCCAATAGCACAGTTCAAAACCTTAATTGAGCTACCCAAACTTGTTATATCCCTTTCCAATCTGGATATTTTTAAAGTTAAAAGCCGGAAACTTGAACAAAGATTTAAGCTCTTTTTCTAATTATCAATAGGTTAACTTTTTGGCATATTACATCTACTGAGCAAATTGCTTGTCAATACAGACCTGAAAAAGATGGAAATGTTGAATACTACAAAGCATAGACCAGCTTTAATGCTTATCGATTGTGTACTATGCCTGCTGAAGACGAAAGACACAAGCGATCGCCCGCTAGTCTGCAAATACACAAAATGAGCTGGAATTAAGTTTGTCAAGAAATTGCTTGTTACCGAATAAAGTATTGGCGATCGCGTTGTTCTAGTACGCCTTGCTTGATCAAGGAGCGCAGGACATCTATCGTTTGCACCCGGCTTAAGCCTATGACTTCTTCAATTTCTATCAGAGTAGCTCCTTCAGCTTGCTGAATGTATTGCTGCACTTTAGATTTAACAGTATCTGCATTCAAGGCAGGCACTTTCTTAGTCATGGTATTGGCGGAAGGACGAAAACCATTGGCTTTAATTGCAGAACGGGAGATTGACCATTTTGGAACTGTTGCAACTAATTTTTCTTCTTTAGCAGGAGTCGGGGAAACTGCTTGTTCATGACTGTAATCGCCCCAAACACTGTTATGCAAGATTTCCCGGAAATTTTGCAAGTTTTGGAATAATGCCTGAGCTTTTGCTGCCCGCTGTTGGCGGTATTCTTGCTGGCGTTGCCAGACATCTGTTTTTATTTGCAATATTTCCAATTGCCGGTCTACAATCTCTTGCTGAAATTGCTGCTGTTGTAACTTTCTGTTGTTGTCAAGTGTGCTAACAAAACTGCTCAATTCTTGATGAAGCACATCTGCTTGCCGCTGAAATTCTTGTTGAGTTAGCTGTTTCCACTGGTTAACTTTTTGACGGCGTTCAGCAGTTATTTGCAATCGCTGCAATCGCTCTTGTTCCCATAAATTATTGAGAGCCATCAGCTGAAATCTCCTATTTTGTTAACTAGAAATATAGCAATCCGATTTGATTTTTGAATTACTCGTAGAGGTAGGGGACTGGGGACTGGGGACTGGGAAGAAGGAATAAAGGTGTACTGAGTTTTGTTCAAAAATCAAATATGAGTCCTATATTAAATAAGCTGTTACGCATTTAATTTGTACATTTCCCTGATGACTGATGACAGATGATTGTTAACCGTCAATAGTCATCTGTCAACGACCATCAAGAGTGTTTATATACTTTAGACGCGCATCAGCTTAGGAGCCATGAAGACTCCCTTTTTCTAATGTGGTGTTAAGCAGCAGATGGAACAGCAGCCTGAGATGTTAAACCAACTGCCTCGGCATATCTTAAGTAAGTTTCAACTGAAGCAATCACAATCCGAGCTTCTATTGATAGCAGTTCAATACCAACTAAAGAAACACGTACCCAAGCATCAACTACAATTCCTTTGTCTAAAATCCGGTCAATAACTTCAGCCAGACTTGAAGATGAGTTAACTTTTTCAACAGCCATTTTCTTTTCCTCTCACAACTCTAATTATTGATTTAATCTTGCTCTGATTGAGCAGTAGGTAAAACTTACACAATGTGTTTTATTCTTCCTGGGTTTAGTGTTCCCAAAAATATAAGATAAATATAAGAAAATAAAAAAATTAAATAAAAAATTAGATCGTCTTTATTCTTTCTGGGAAAGTTTTAAATATTATTTTTTATGAATTTATATGAGAGTATTTTTTAGAAAATGATAGGGTGGTAGAGGTTCGCTCAGTGCTAATTGCCAGTGCGAGCATTGTACCTGCCAGAGGGAAAATAGCTGCGTACTGAGCGTTGAATCGTTACGCTGTGCCAAAAAGTGGATTTGCCGCACATCTGGCTGTCGAGTTTCACAGATAACATTTGTATATGTTTTGAGAATTAACTCGTTCAAGAGTTCCCACTGTTGGCATTGTTGTGTTTGAAATGCTTGCTGTGTTTGGTAGCGTTGTTTTTTCGCTAATAAATAGGCTTTTCCCCTAGCATCAATAGTTTCAGAATCGTCAAGTAAAGAACAGGGTGTCATTTTTAAAGTGTACTCAACTTTGTCTGCTAGCTGAGTTAGGGCTTCTAGATATTGCTCTTGGTGCTTTTCTAAATGATTCAGCAGTGTTTCTTGCGAGGTAAAACCCCTCCCAAAGCGTAGGGGAAGAAGAGGAGTTTGTTGAAAAAGTTCTCGAATTACGCGATCGTGGTTTAATACAGCTTGAAGTAAACGCTCATCCGTTGCTTGTATTGCCTCCAGTGAAATTTCCGGCTCTACGATCGCGCCTAAACCAGAAGAGTAAACTAGTTGAATATTCCTTTCCATCCCGAAGGGTAGAACAAGGGGTGATGCGGTCGGGACTAGAAGAGCATAAACGTATATTGACATAAGTAAAACGGCGTAAATATTTGTAGCTGGGATGAGGCAGGAGTCCTCCTGCCTCCTGCCCTCTATTCAGATTGATGCTGGTTAGCTAGCATTTGGTATGTAACTTGGAAATCATCATTTGTAATCTGAATCAAGCTGGAGTCAGTCAATCCTTGGGCGCGGTATCGACGAATGGCGCTTAAAGCAGCTTGATTGCTCAATAAAGCCAAGTCTGCGCCATTCCAACCTTCGGTAACTGTCGCCCAAGTTTCTAAATCGACATCAACCAGGGGACGATCTAGATTGTGAACTCGTAAAATCGCTAATCGGCTGGCTCGATCTGGTAGATCGATTTTTATTTGTAAGTCCAATCTTCCGGCTCTGAGCAAGGCAGGATCGAGCGTTTCTGGACGATTGGTTGCTCCTACTAAGAGTACTTTCGGGCATTCATGCAACCCATCTAATTCGGTGAGCAATTGACCGACAACGCGATCGCTAACTCCAGAATCACCAGTGAATCGTCCCCGTGCTGGTGCTAGGGTGTCAATTTCATCTATAAACACAACGCAAGGAGCTGCTTGCCGAGCTTTGCGAAAGAGTTCTCTGACTGCCTGTTCTGCCGCACCTACCCATCGGCTGAGTAATTCCGGGCCATTCACAGCAATAAAGTTGGCTCTAGCCTGGGAAGCGATCGCTTTTGCAAGTAATGTTTTTCCCGTTCCCGGTGGCCCCCACAACAGAATCCCACGGGGAGGCTTGGCTTTGGTTTGCTCGTATAGTTCGGGATATAGAAGTGCGCCCTCTACAGATTCTTGAAGTTTTTGTTTCACATCATCCAAACCACCAATATCATCCCAACTTACATTTGGTGCTTCAATTGCTACATCCCTGAGAACTGAGGGTTTTATCTCCTTAATTGCTTCGAGAAAATCCTGCTGCATGATAGTCATGTTCTCAGGAACAGGACTGTTGAGGGAGGGGACTTGACGACGAAGGGCAATGTAGGCTGCTTTTTGACAAAGTGCTTTGATATCGGCACCCACAAAACCGACAGCCAAATCGGCGATCGCTGCTAAATTAACCGAAGTCTCCAAGGGCATAGCACTTGTCAAAATCGTCAGAATTTCCAATCGTCCATCGCGATCGGGAACCCGAAACTGAACTTCGCGATCGAAGCGTCCCGGACGACGCAGGGCCGGATCGAGATGATCGGGACGATTTGTTGCTGCTAATACAAGTACGCCCTCGGTTTTAGCAAACCCATCCATTAACCCAAGCAACTGCGCCACTAGTCTTTTTTCAACTTCACCTTCCACTTGGCTGCGATCTGGAGCAAGGCTGTCAATTTCATCAATAAATATTAGGCAGGGAGCAGAACGAGTTGCTTTCTCAAAAATGCTTCGTAAACGAGCCTCTGCTTCCCCGTAATACTTGCTCATCACCTCTGGGCCATTGATGGCAATGTAGTTTAACTCTAACTCTTCTGCCAAAACACGGGCTGTTAAAGTTTTTCCTGTACCGGGCGGGCCAACGAGCAAAACCCCACGCGGAGGCTCTAACCCTAATTTCACCAATAAATCTGGACGTTTAAGTGGAATTTCAACTAACTCTCTGATTTCTTGGAGAACATCAGCCAAGCCCCCGATACCTTGCCAAGAAGCTTTTGAGTTCGTCCGAGCTGATGGGGGGGTGACATCAACATCATCCATTGGTGTAGCTGCATCGGTGGAATTGGATCTGACTCGGCTGGAACTCCTTGTTCTCGGAATATTGCCTTGCCGGGGAATACTACTGAGATTATGAGATCGAATTTGAATAGAAGTTTTTAACTCCCCTTTCTCTACTTTTTCTTCTAAAGCTTTGGCAATTTCTAATAGGTGTTCAAATCCTTTAAATATGTCGTCCATTGATTTTACTTAGAGGTTGTTTGAAAAGTATTTCACTGTGATTTTGGGCACTTTTAGATCCTCCCTAACCTCCCTTAATTACCCCCCTTAATCCCCCCTTGGAAAGGGGGGAAACCGGAAAATATAGTTCCCTCCCCTTTACAAGGGGAGGGTTAGGGAGGGGTAATTCAATGTCTGGTAGTGATTCCATAACTTGTGCGTACACCGTAGCTTTACAAGGGAGATTTAGGGGAATCTAGAACGTTTTGCTACCGATGAGAGGACTTTTCAAACATCCTCTTAAAAAAAGTAGAGAAACATTTAATTGCTAAAAAATTAAAAGTTTCAATAATTTTTTATTTTCAATTTTTATTGCTATTCACAGCTAGAGGAATTAATCAGTTGGAAGTGGATAATCGAAGACGAGCAAAGTTATACGGGGCAGTGAAATTGTTGTAACGAATTCGCAAACGGTTTTCAAATTGACGATCGAGTGCTTCAACGTGTTCGCTAAATTGTGATTCTGCTTCCCAAGGAATTAGGTAGGCTGAATTGTAGATCATTGTGTCCATTTGGGGAGTATTTTCCACCACCTCGATCGCAATGGAGTTGAGCGTGCTTTGAAATACATCTATGATGCTTTGCTTGCGATCGCTCATTCCCTGTTCGATGGTTTGCCCTATTTGGATTACCCGCTCCATACTCAGGGGTTGACCCACTAGCTTATCCCTTTCGGTTTTGAGATTTGGGTGTTCTGCCAATAGTCCCTGAATTTCTGCCTCGGTATCCCAAAAAACTTTGACACTAACTTCTCGGCAACCCGATAACTTTGCAAGCAATTGCGTCAATTCTTCTTGATGAGGACGAATTAATTGCTGTGAAACCGTTTCCCAGCTTGAAACCAAAAGTCCAAATTGCACGGGCAGTAAATAGCGATCGCCTGCTTGCATGATTTCCTCAAGGACTTTCTCATGACTTAGCAGGTTACGACGGCTGGCCAAATAACGCTCTTGCTGTGCTTCCGAGTAGATTACTGCAAAATCATCCAAAATTTTAATTTGTACAGGTTGCCGATCTAAGCCCTCTAAATTTAAATTTTGTGGAGCAGGCAAGGTCAAAATTCCATAAATGTAAAAGCCATAACTCATAAGAATGTCTTACCAAGAAGAATGTAGATAAATAATTCGTAATTCGTAATTCGTAATTCCTAATTAAGTTTTGCAATGGGAATTTAACCCCAATCGCATTACTTGCTAAGAGTCTTGTTGGGGTATTAAACCATGAGTATTTACTGCCATATCCTTCATTCCGTGAAATCCTTAAATCAGTGATAAAAAGGTTACAAAGGTTTAGAAGTGAGTACTAATCTTAACTTGGCATGAACTAAGCTTAATTGAGCCAGTCCTAAGTCCAAGTCACCTTCAACCACAACACCCGTATTTAATAGGCGATCGAGGAGTTCTAGAATAGAGGGTTGACTAGAGATTTCACCGGGGTAGTATCCTCCAGATTGGGGAAGTAAAGTTCCCATTTCACCCAAGTTAATATTTAGCTCGGCTGGGTCAACATCAAATATCTCGCAAAGCTGAACAACCTGTTGTTCAAGCTTTTGCAGGCTTTCGGCAGCTCGATCTAGTTCAGAGTCGCTGAGGTTGCCAGCATCCATTCGCCGAATCACCTGAGCTTCCATGAGTTGGCGTATCAGTTCAACAACCGTCAGTAACAACGGCGCCAAACCTGAATCGGAACCTTTTGATTTGCTAATCGCCTGCATTCTGATGATTAATAGGATTGAGTGCTTTGAGCGATCGCAGTTCTGTTTCTAGACTGGCAAGACGCTCTTGAAGTTGTTGATTAGTTGCTAATAAGGTGCGAGTTTGACTATTAAGATAGGGGTCGCTCTCCCACCAGTTAATTCCAATCTCTTTGGCTTTATCAACAGAAGAAATCAACAAACGAATCCGAATGTTGAGCAATTCTGTGGAGCCTACGGAAATAGAAATGTCTCCTGCTATAACAATGCCTTTATCCAGAACCCGTTCTAGAATATCTGCCAAGGTAGAACCTTGAGTTGATGTGGTGATAGCTCCCCGATTAGTATTAGTACTCATTTGTTTATTAAATGGCCAGAATCAAGAGCAACTGTTTGTGAGATGTTCGGCGACTCGGCATTGCCCTGCATTTGGACTAATACTCCCTGCTCTCTGAGAGACTTGAGTGCAGCTACGATTTGACTGCGATCAATCCCTAGTTCTACTGCCAATTCAGAGAAACGCCTTCCTGGAGAATTACACAGGTAGCTGTAGACTTCATGCTCGTAAGGTACTCGCTGTTCCAATACAATCTGATTTTGGTTGTTTGGTATTATCTCTGACGGCTGAGATTGAGTATTTATACGATGATACAATTCACTTAAAACCTCTTCTAGTAGCCGAGTTGCTTCCATGAGAGGTTGATTCGTGCGAGAAAGCAGGATATCGGCACAAATATCTTGGAAGCTAGGATCTCCAGGGTTTACGGAAATTTCGTGTTCGTGGCAGATTTTGGCAATCATCAAACAGGAACGCAATCCACCACCCTGTCCAGAGCCAGATCGACTCCAAAACGTCCGTACTAAGCGGACAATTACTTCTGCTTTCTCAGAATCTATACCTGTTTTATGAACTACAATTTCCTGCTGACTCAGTTCATCAGGTGTAGGCATATCGATGGTAATAACACGATCCATCAAAGCATCCTGAGTTGCATGAACTCCACAATACTCTTGAGGATTTGATGTTAAGATTGCCCGAAACTGAGGATGAACCCGGATATACTCGGCTCGATGTTGGTTTGTTGGTAATACTAACAACCTCTCCTCAAGTACGGAGAGTAAAACGTTATTTACCTCCGGGTGCGATCGATTGAATTCGTCGTAAACCAGCGTAAATCCTTCTTTACAAGCTAGGGTTAATCGTGCATCAACCCAATGTTGTCGGAGTTCATCCTCAATTTTGACAACGCTGTGGATGAAGTTATCAACAACCTTTTTACGGGTATAACCTAATTGATTACCAATCAAGTCTGAGGTTTTAAACTCATCATCTCCAAATAAGAGGATGATCGGCTGGTTGAGCAAATCAGCTAGATGCATTGCCAGAGTAGTTTTTCCGACTCCGGCTGCACCACGTAAGTGTATTGAAAAACCTGACTGTAGATAGCGCAAAGCACGTTGAGCGACGCGTTGAACAGCAGGTGTATTGACAAATCGTTGGGGAGATGCATTTAATACTGTTGTCAAACTCTAAGTACCTCCTCAATAGTAATGTGTCATACAAAAGTATTTTTTGTTACATTGCAAATATAAAATACAGATGTCAATCAGCCTTAACTGGACTCAAATCCAACGCATTTTGGCATCAACACAAGACTAGTAATGTTTAATATTTATGTCATCAGCATGATTACGGTGTTGAGAGGATACCTTTAAGAAGTCCACACAACTGTAAAGCAATATGGTTCTGCGCTTCTTACTATTACCGATTACTGGCCCATTAATGGGGGTAACGTGGCTTGGGGAAAAAATTTTAGAACATGCGAGTACTGAAATTGATGATAAAGAAAATCTCAGCAAGCAGCTTCTTGCACTCCAACTTGCTTTTGATATGGGAGAAATTCCTGAAGAAGAGTTTGAAATTCAGGAAGAAGCTCTTTTATTAGCAATTCTGGAAGCAGAAAAGGAGGGAACAGGGTTGGAGGAATAGGGCGTTGCATAAATGTGGGATGGTTTTTCTCACGCAGAGGAGGATACTTCTGTGGGCGGGTTTCCCGACTTGTACCGCTAACGCGGAACCCGCAGGGTAGAAAGTATCCGTCGCGCTCCAGACGCAGAGAGGATAAGGAATTTTAAATTTCAATACGTACAATTTCATTCCTAGATTCAGCAACATCTGGAAAAGAGTCATTTCCCGACATTTTCACTAACACATAAAATGTGTTGACGTTGTATATACAATATTCTATATTAGATATTAAGCATTACCGAAGTAAGCTGCAACCTTACTTCGGTAATGCTTAACATGACACATAAACATGGAAGATACTTAATGGTTGCCCGTTCTAAAATGGATAATCTTGGTCGTAACCAAGTAATTAATATTAGAGTTCAAGAACAACAACGGGATTTAATTGACAATGCGGCTTCGATTCTTGGTAAAAGCCGTTCTGACTTTATGTTAGAAGTAGCCTGTAGAGAAGCTGAAAAAGTCATCTGTGACAAAACCTTCTTTGCATTAGATGAGGAAAAATATCAAGAATTCCTTGCTATTTTGGACTCATCACCTAAAGCAAATGAAGAAATTCGTAAACTATTAACTGCTAAATCGCCTTGGGATTGATGACAAACCAAACGAAAATGATCAATGCTCCTCAGCCTGTTACTAAAGACCATGATGTATCAGAGTTTGAATCCAAATCAGAAGCCTTGAATAGCTGGCTGAAGGAGAGAGCTTTGAAAAATGAGGGGGATACAGCCAGAACATTTGTAGTAACAGTTGAAAATAAAGTAATAGGCTATTACTGTTTAGCAACAGCTTCTGTAACTCATTTAGCAGCTGTTAGCAAAGTTAAACGGAACGCACCAGACCCTATACCGTGTATGCTTATTGGTAGGTTAGCTGTAGATACCAAATGGGAAGGACAAGGTATAGGGTCTGGCTTATTAAAAGATGCTATTAAACGGATTTTATCAGTCTCTCAAATAGCTGGTGTTAGATGTATTTTGGTTCACGCTAAAGATGAAGAAGCCAAAAAATTTTATTTAAAACGTGGGTTTCAAGCATCACCAATAGAACCATTAACGCTAATGATGACTTTAAAAGATATTCGAGCAAGCATTGTAGATTAACCTACCCTACTGATAATGGATTTGCCGTTAATTTAGTGCTATTCGGATTAGAGACTATTGACTAATGACTAAAAACAACCATTACTAGTTAACTTTATTTGTACCGACTTACTAGTATTCCAATGTTAAGGTTTTGAATTTTGGTGTATTGTCCTCCAAGTCAGTCTTTGCTTGCTGATGGGTCATGTCTCCTTCAGCAATTGGTTGACTATTTAAAATAGCAAGACGCTGCTGAATCTGATGTCGGCGTGCTTCGAGTTTCTCTAGTTCCTCCTCTAAACGCTCCTTCTCTAACATCATTTTGTAAGCATTTAAGTAAACTGTTGCTTGAGAACGTTGAGGAGGCATGGTGCTAAGTTTGGCTTGAATTTGTCTGCGGGTTGGAGTGCGATGCATAATAAATTCCTCTTTGGGTATGAAAGTATTTAGTCTAATTAGCCGTTAAAATAAACAGGCGGCGGCGGCTTTGATGCGTTCTAAAGGCTGAACTGAGCGAGGAAGCATTGGTAAGCGAACCATTGTCAAACCTGGAAAATTTGTCTCGCTGTCATCCCTGTTCGCACGATCGCAATTAATGGTTGCTGTAGAAGTAAAGCGGTTTAGAACAAGGTAATTCTGACTTACACCTATTTCTTGCAGAGATTTGAACAGGCGTTGTTGTTCGGCAAGTACACTAGTCTGGTTAAGTGTAACCCCAATGAACTCTACTTGTTGTGGGTCTTTTAGCACTTTTTGGGCTTTGACCACGCGCTGTCGCAAAGTTCGTAAACGCCCCATAAACTCTGTACGACCAAGGACATTCTGATACTTGATCCAAAGTTTGAAAATCCAAGCTAGCCAGTCTGCTAGTGCAGTTGGCATTTCTAGAAAACGCAGAAGATGACCTGTAGGAGCAGTGTCTAAAATAATCAAGTCTTCTTCTTGTTGCTCTAGCAATTCCATTACTGTTAACAGGGAAAGTATTTCATCAATCCCTGGTAAAGCTTGATCGACAATTTTGCGCCAGGCAACAGGAGCATAGGCCATTTCGATAGCTTCGCTTGTTTGGGTTTCGCCACTCATCATTTGCGCCAGTTCCCATAGGTAATCGGCTCTGAATTGATCGACAATACGATCGCCATCCACTTCCTGACCTCGAAGATTGGTAGTTATTTGATATGGTTCATGTCCTAAACTCAGACCAAAGGCATCACCCAAGGAGTGGGCTGGATCGATAGAAACCATGCGAATTTTGCGATCGGGATGTTGTTGAGCCATAGCCCAACCAATCGCAGCTGCTACTGTGGTCTTGCCTACTCCACCCTTACCGCCAATAAGTAACAGGCGACGACCTTCGGTCAGAAAATCTCCAAAGCTAGGAGGAATTTTTTCAGGCCATTGAATTGGGAGTGGATGAACAGGAGATAGCGGTTCAAGCTGAGGAATATGGATTTGGTTGATCAGATGGCTGAGGGCTACAATTCCCAAAGGTTCCTCATCTTGCTGTGGCACAATAAACATCGGCTTTCCGTTAGCAAGAGCCGTATACTGGCTGATGAGCGGTTGTTGTTCTTGGTAACGATCTGGGTCAGTCGCGCTGGCAAGGACTTGGTTAACAAACAAACCTCCGCAAGGAACCTGCATGGTTTGTAAGGCTTCTAGGAATCGTTTTGACTCTAACCAACTCATTGGTTCGGCGATCGCAACTAACAAACAAGCTGTATGAATGGGATCTTGAAGCAGACGACGACCTTGCGACAGTTCAGCTTTCAGGGTTTGCAAAAACTCGTCAGCGCGATCGGGTGTGTAACTTCCAGCAAAGGTCTTGCTAATATACCGATGCTTTTCTTGAAACAGTTCAAGAGAGTGGAGGAAAGTGTCTAAAAAATCCATCAATCCAAACAAGTTCAGAGTATGACCGCTAGGAGCCATATCTACTACTACTCGATCTACCTGCTGCTCCTTAAAAAGGCGTTGGATTTCTAACAAGCCCATCAACTCGTCCAGTCCAGGCCAATTTAAATCCCAAACTGGAAGCAAGTCTTCTCCTTCAACAAAACTACCGCGCTCCACTAGCAGTTCTAACACCTGACCATAACGTTCTTTAAACTCTTGTAGCAGACGCTTTGCATCTAACGCCCTTACTCGTAGATTTGGTAGTTCTGCTATGGGACGAGGAATGTCATCAACGCTAACTTGTAAGACATCTCCAAGAGAGTGAGCTGGATCGGTTGAGATTAAAAGAATTTGCTCGTTGGCAAATTTCTGCGCCCAACGACATGCAAAGGTGCAAGAGATTGTTGTTTTTCCGACTCCACCTTTGCCGCTAAACATAGCAAGGTGTAGGTTATCAAAAAGTTCCATCCCGTTTGTCATTTCCGGCGTTTTAGGATAAAGTTACTACATATTTTTGAAAATTACTTAAGTAATTTTGCTGAATAAAGCTGCCCCTACGAAAGATGTGGTTTTTGAATCAACCAATGCGTAATACCATTTCACGAAAACCTTGATACAGATAGATTTCTCGTAGGGGCACGGCAGTGCCATGCCCTTACTGACTTGTGTATACACGGTAGCCTTATAAAGGGGAGCCACTGCGTTGGGCGGCTCTGCCGACTTGTTCGCGCAGCGTCTCCGACAGGAGAAGCAAGTGGCGTGAGGGAACTGGATTTCTTGTTTCTCCCCAATACATCGGGGGGATTAAGGGGGGTAATTCGACTTGTGTGTACACCGTAGATCCTATAGGGCGGTGACAGGGAAAGCTTCACAAGAGAATGTGTAATTAATTTTGTTGAGTTACTTACAAAGATTAGCCGAGGAACTATAACTGAGGTAAAGATTTAGCCAGAGATGTCCAAAAGTAAGGAGATATAAATGGTTAACAGTTCTGAAGGCGATATAAATATTGGGTTTAATGTCCAAGGTATTTCTGAATACAACTTTTTTTCTGACAGTAAGTCTGAGGACTTTGATTGTCGTCTACTTAAAACAGACTCTCCCTACTTAGGACTAAAAACTTTTGAAATTAAAGATAAAGACAAATTTTTTGGTCGGGAGAAGTGGATTGGTAATCTGGGCGATCGCTTAAAACAAGATAATGTACTCTTGCTTTTAGGAGCATCAAACACTGGCAAATCATCATTGATTCGGGCAGGTTTAATTCCTTATTTGGGAAACAATAACAATTCATTAATGAATATAAGTTTTCACCCAGATGAAAATCCTTTTAAATCTCTTTATCAGTGTCTTGCTTCTACTTATGGGAAAAAATCACAAATAGCCGATATTGCTAGAGAAGGAAGACAAAATACTCTAATTAAAATTGTCACATTCCTCAAACAAGATTATCAGTGTATTCTGATTTTTATTGACCAATTTGAAGAACTGTTTACGAAAACTCAAAAGCCGGAACGCGATAAATTTTTTGCTAGTCTTTTTCAACTGTTCCAGCAGCAAGATAGCTCTATCAAAATTGTTTTAACAATGCGGTCTGATTTTTTAGATAAATTTAGTGAGTATCCCCAACTTGCGAAGATCCACGATCGCTATAGTCGTGTACTCACTAGAATGAGCGACGGAGAATTAAAGTTAGCGATCGCTGAACCTGCTGCCAGAAATGGCGTTACATTTGAACAAGGATTAGTTAAGCAAATTATTCATGATTTCCATCAACAAAATGATTATTTACCAGTTCTGGCATACACCTTAGATATGCTATGGGAAAGGGAAAATATTGCAAACCGGGTTCTGAAAACAAAGACTTATCAAGAACTAAAAGAGCAAACGTTTGGTTATTTAAGCGAACAAGCTAATGGATTTATTAATGCTAGTGTTGGATGGCACAATCGCCAGGAACAAGAGATTCAAAAGTTAAACCTTGCACTGACTGAATTAAAACTGCGTGAACAATCCGCTAGGGTTTTGAATTTACTTCCCGTCCAACCGCTAGAGGGTTTGGTGCTGGCAATTCAAACAATGGGTGAGAATCTAGAGAAATACCCAAACCAGCTTCTAGCTCCTGTTTTGGGAAGCTTAAAGGAAGCAATGAACACACCCACAGAGGCAAATAGCTTGCGCGGACACGAGCAAGAGGTTAATTGTGTAGCCTTTAGTCCTGATGGCAAGTTTATTGCCAGTGGCAGTAGTGATTCTACCGTGTGCTTGTGGAATATCATTGGCAATCCTACTGCTCAATTTTTGTTAGGGCACGAGCAAGAGGTTAATTGTCTAGCCTTTAACCCTGATGGCAAGTTTCTTGTTAGTGGCAGTATTGACGGAATTTTGTGTTTATGGGATCTACAAGGTAATCTCATTACTCAACCGTGGCAGGGACATGAGGAAGGAATTATT
The DNA here is from genome assembly GCF_015207005.2 of Desmonostoc muscorum LEGE 12446. Classification (GTDB taxonomy): domain Bacteria; phylum Cyanobacteriota; class Cyanobacteriia; order Cyanobacteriales; family Nostocaceae; genus Nostoc; species Nostoc muscorum. The sequence continues at coordinate 3,551,638 of NZ_JADEXS020000001.1, read as the reverse complement.
TCCGTCGCCTTTAGCTCAAATAGCGATGGCTGCGCCAACCCCTCTGGGGTACGCATTGTCAGTGTTGGTTTTGACGGAACAGTGTGTTTGTGGGATTTACAAGGTAACGCCATTACTCAACCTTGGCGCGGACATAAGGAAGGAGTGATTTCCGTCGCTTTTAGCCCAAATAGCGATGGCATTATCAGTGTTGGTTTTGACGGAACGGTGTGTTTGTGGGATTTACAAGGTAACACCATCGCTCAACCCTGGCACAAACATGAGGCGAAAATTATTTGCGCCGCCTTTAGCCCCGATCGCAAGTTGATTGTCAGTGGTAGTAGTGATTCTACAGTACGGTTGTGGGACATCCAAGGTAATCCCATCGGTCAACCTTGGCACGGGCATGAAGGACATGTAAATTGTGTAGCGTTTAGCCCTGATGGCAAGTTTATTATTAGTGGTGGCTGCGATCGCACAATACGCTTGTGGAATATCAATGGCAACCCCGTAACTCAACCTTGGCGCGGACATGAAGGACAGGTTAATTCCCTAGCCTTTAGCCCTGATGGCAAGCTGATTGTCAGTGGTGGCGATCGCACTGTGCGTTTGTGGGAGCTACATCAAATACTACAAGATCGGGTCATCGGGCGATCGCAGCGCAAATATGAGAATTGGGTCAATTCTGTTGCCTTTAGCCCTGATGGTCAGTGGATTATCAGTGCCAGCAATGATTCGACAATCCGCTTGTGGGATAGAAAGGGCAACCCCATTGGTCAACCTTGGCACGGACATGACAAAGAAGTCAATTCTGTCGCCTTTAGCCCCGATGGTCAGTGGATTATCAGTGCCAGCAATGATTCGACAATCCGCTTGTGGGATAGAAAGGGCAACCCCATTGGTCAACCTTGGCACGGACATGAAAAAGAAGTTAATTCTGTCGCCTTTAGCCCTGATGGTCAGTGGATTGTCAGTGCCAGCAATGATTCGACAGTGCGCTTGTGGGATAGAAACGGCAACCCCATTGGTCAACCTTGGCGCGGACATGAGTATTGGGTAAATTCCGCAGCTTTTAGCCCTGATGGTAAACTGATTGTCAGTGGTAGTCTTGATGGAACAGTCCGCTTGTGGCAATGTGGGTGGCAAGAATGGTTGCAAGTTTGCTGCAACAGGTTACATTATCATCCGGTCTTTCAAAATCCTGAAAATGGCAGTGATGTAGAAATTGCCCACCAAACTTGTCAAAAATATGTATGGAATCCACAATGCCCTAAACAGTTGAATAACCAAGGTGCAGCAAAACTAAAAGAGAAAGCTTTTTCGGCAGCTTTGGAGGACTTTAAGCAAGCGGTTCAAGTTAATTTCACATCACACTGGAAACATCGCCTTGCTTGGCAATCAGTACCCACAGACAACCAATAACTCGGCCTACGGTTCAACCCGTCAAACTCACGTCACGTTAATTTAAAGTGAACACGGCTTAATCTCAATGGAAGTCTTCGAGTATTGAGTATGGGGAGTGAGGAGTTAGGAGTTAAGAGTTATTCTCCCCCTGCTTCCCCTGCCTCCCCTGCCCCCCTGCTCTCTTCCTTTACTGTGTCGGCAGCTTTGGATGTGTAGTCGAGTACTTTGCAACGATGCTAGAAATCTCAGGGTTGTAAAGTCTCAGATAATTCCAGTAATTGCCAAATACTTGACGTACATAATTTTTGGTTTCATCAAAGGGAATGTCTTCGACAAACTCATCTGGATCTTGTGTAGTGTAAGTTTGCAGCCATTTGGAGACATTGCCAGGGCCAGCATTGTAACTGGCGATCGCTAGCAAGGAATTATTGTTATATTGCTGATGGGTATGATCTAAATACCATGTACCCAGCATGATGTTCTCATTGGGATTTTCTAGGTTTATTGTTTTGCTATCCAATTTGATTTGTGGGGCAATCCATTTAGCTGTACTCGGTAATACTTGCATTAAGCCAGTAGCATCCGCAACAGATTTAATTTTTGGTTGAAACCTGGATTCTTGACGAATTAAGGCAGTGACTAACAAAGGATTGAGTTGACGCTCAGTAGACCACTTTTGAATCTCTCGGAGATAGGGAAATGGATAACGAGCTTGCCAATAAGAGATTTGTTTGCTCAGAGTTTGATATTGGGCAAGTTCAGCTGGTATTTCCCGGTCTTCCAATTTAGAAATTTTATCAATTCCGATGAGATTTTCTCCCCTTACCATCTGCATCAACCCTTCAGTAAATTGCTCTGCGACCGTTGGCTGAATTTTGTTCTGAAATTCTGTTTGCCATTGTAACCAAGCATCACGGTCTTGACCCAACAGATACAATTCTTTGAAAGTCTCTGAACCCGCAGGAGGTAATGAGCGCTGGGGTGCGACGACTTCCGGGTTCATTGAGCGCACGTTGTCAAAGTTGCCGACATTCAACCCCAACATCGTCCCCGATCGCCATGCATAGTAAGAGTAAGGAAACTGGCTAACCACATATTCATAAGCAGTTTGAGATTCCTGCTGTTTTCCTAGTGAAGCTGCCCATTTACCTACCCAAAATCCTGCTCTCGGAGCCAAAATACTGTTAGGGTTGTTGGTAACAATTGGTTCTGCCCATTGCCATGCACCAACGTAATCTTTGGCGTTGGCTTTTTCTTGGGCGATTTTCCAGCGATACTCTGCTGCTTCGTCAGAATTGCCGTACTTGCCTAAAAGTAATTGCCACGCCGAACTAGCTGACTTTTGATCCTTGAGTGCTTGGAAAGTTTTGGCTTTTTGTACCAGTGCAGTACCAGCTTGATCGGGGAACTTACTAATTACCTGGTCGAGATACGGTAAGCCCTCTTTGGGAGTTTTTGCTGTTTCCGCTAATCGCAGCAGTGCAGTTCCAGTTTCTTTAGCTTGTGGAAATTGCTGCACCACTTGTTTATAAGTGGCGATCGCTTTTTCTCTATCTTTGCCCCCTACCTGTAATCCCCGTGCCGTGCGGTAGAGGTTGCGGGCTGTTTTCGGTGCTTTGGCATAAGCATTCCCGGCTTTGAGAAATTGATTATTTTCCCAATAGGCTGTACCAATGAGTTCCCAGTCTTCGGGTTTCAGGTTCGGCTGTTTGACTAACTGATCCAAAACCCCCACTATGCCTGGTTGGTCATAGGCATATTTTGCCAAAATCAACTGTAATTTTGGCTGATTGGGATTTTCTTGTAAGCGTTTGCGGATAATTTCCCAAGTCAAAGGATTAGAAGGAAATTGAGCGATCGCGGTTTCCTGTTGCTTTGGTTGGGCAATTAGGTATAGGGCTTTGACTGCGGCTGCTTCTTTGGGATACACTTTCAGAACTTTTTGCCGCAGATCCGAGGCTTTGCCGTCCTCGCCCAGCATATCTTCTGCCTGGGCAAGTTTTAGCAAAATATAGGGCGCGAGAATGGGATAGTCTTTCTCTAGTCCTTGGAGTAAAACCAGGGCTTTTTGGGCTTGGGTTCTTTCAATGTAATCACTCGCCAAAAGATAACGAGCGCGATTGCGGTCAACAGAAGCGGACTGTTCGGCGATCGCAGCTAGTTTTGCCGCCCGTTCTGGCAGAGATTGTGATATCAGTGGAAAGACCGCTGATTGGGCAATGCTAGCCTCAGATGTTTGCTCTACTTGGTTATTACCCAATTTGAGCCATTGTCCCAGAGATTTGCCAATCTCAGGCGCTGATACCATTGCCCCAGCTGAAAAGGCAAACAGTGCCGCAGCCGCAATTATCGAAATTTGCTTTTTTTGTAGTTTCTTCAGCATGAATACCCGCTGAAAAGTTCCGATGAATTTCTTGAAACTCTAGCACTCCTAACCATCAGTGTTACCAATTTTTAATTTGAGATTTTTAATTTTATGTAGAAAAATACTAATTTTCAATCTTAAGGTTGACAGTACTGGGTGTCTAGCATACATTAAACGGTATTACATCTATCATCATGATAAATGTAACAATTTTTATACTATCCCAAGAATAATTGAATAACGAGCAAAGATGATCCTTAAATTATGTGAGACACCACAGATTAAGTGCGATCGCTCGATCTTGTAAGATGAGGTTCAATTATACACATTTACCTGTGGTGGAAAAGCAGTCCGCAGTTCTCTACATTAGAGATAATATTTATATCATCAGTAATTCTCTATCATTTATGACTCAAGCCATACCCAAGTTAGTAACCTTTGAGGAATTTGTCGATTGGTTACCCGAAACTCGGCGAGTACGCTACGAACTACATAACGGAGATATTGTTGAGATAGCGCAACCAGTAGGGGAACACGAAGGAGTAAAGGGTTTTTTAGCAAGAAAAGTAACAGTTGAGTTTGACCGATTAGACCTCCCCTACTTGATACCCAATCAAGTTATCGTTAGACCTCCTGAAAAAGATTCTGGTTACTTTCCAGATGTGTTGGTGGTAAACAGTGCAAATCTGGCAAACGAAAAATTATGGCAAAAACAATCTATTGTTAGTTTGGCTGCATCAATACCTTTGGTAATTGAGGTTGTATCAACCAACTGGCGGGACGATTACTACTTAAAATTCGCTGATTATGAAGAGATGGGTATCCCTGAATACTGGATTGTCGATTATGCAGCTTTGGGTGGACGTAATTTTATCGGTAACCCCAAGCAATCGACAATCACTGTTTGTAACTTAGTTGATGGCGAATATCAGATAAGTAAGTTTCGAGATAGCGATCGCATTGTCTCCCAAACTTTTCCTGAATTGAATCTCACCCCAAACCAAATTTTTCAAGCTGCTGTAGTCTAGCGTTTATCGTTTTGCCAATTCTGGAGTCCGTCCCTTCAAACCGATCATCAACTTCAGCATAAATACTTTTAACATCGGTACTCGTTGCAATAACCATAAACCCAGACGACGAACTAACACCACTGGTAAGAAATTATTAGAAAACATCCGATCTAACAAGTCGGTGAAACCTAAAATCGTCAGATTTTCCAGTTTGCGCCAGCGTTCATAACGTTTGAGAATGTGAATCTCGCCAATATCTTTACCCGCCTTGTGGGCTGCTTGTATTACTTGTGCCAAAGCAGCGGCATCTCGAATGCCCAAATTTAAACCTTGTCCGCCCACAGGATGACAGTTGTGTGCAGCGTCACCAATTAATGCTAGTCGGGGAAGAACATAGCGATCGCTTTGCATGAGTTGTACCTGAAAAATAAAGCGATCGCCTAGTAGTTCCAATTTACCCATGTGATCGCCATAGCGACGGGTTAATTCTCTTAAAAATTGCTCATCATCTAACGCACATAAAGCTTTTGCTTCTTCGTGAGGGGCTGTCCACACAATCCGGCAACGGTTCCCCGGTAAAGGTAAAATCGCAAAAGGTCCGCTAGACCAAAATCTTTCGTAAGCAGTATTGTTGTGGGGTTTTTCAGGTTTTACAAATGCAACGATGCAAGACTGCCAATATTTCCAGCCAGAGGTTTTGATACCAGCAGCTTGACGAATCGGCGATCGCGATCCATCTGCGGCTACAAGTAATTTACTCTTGAGAGTTCGTAACTCACCAGCAACTTTAATATCTATAGTTACAGCGTCCCGTTGGTACTGGGTGTTTACCACCTCAGCCGGACACAGATAAGTCACATTTGGACAATCTTGGACAAACTCCTGTAACGGCTGCAACAGTGCTTGGTGTTCCGCCACATAACCCAACTCTGGCGTACCTATATCATCTGTGGCAAATTCCACCACACCGGGATAATCACCATCAGAAAGACGAACCCGGCAATATTTGGCGATTTGAGGCAACATTTTGTCCCAAATTCCAATTCCTTGGTAAATTAACGACGAAAGCATGTGAACTGCATAGGCTTGACCCTTGGCTACCGCCGCAGATGCCACTTTTGCCTCAATTAGCAGCACACTCAAACCAGAATCTTTTAAGGCGGAGGCTAGAGTTAACCCAACAATTCCACCGCCAACAATTACCAAATCATATTCGTATCCCCGCTTATCTGATGGTGTTTGGGGAGAGTCAAGAGTTTGATTAAGCTTTGCTAGCGCCATTGTGAAGATAAATTACAGCATCTTAATTCTTATTTTGACGCGATCGCGGCTTTTTGAGCAAGTTCAGACGAACGAACATTGAAAAAACTCGCTGCTGACTTCCACAAAAGATTACGAAACTGAAACAGACTTTTGATCCCAGGTACATAACGACCTGAATCGCCTTGCCAGCAAGCATCAAAAACTTTATTACGTAAAAACACGCAATTAATTAACAAAAATGATAAAATAAAACACTAACTTTATATTATTTTAACCGTAATTTAACGATAAAAGTTTAGGACTTACGCAAAAACTCTCTGAAACTCTTATTTCTTTGTGTCCTTTGCGTCCTTTGCGGTTCGTTTTTTCATGATTTTGCGTAAGTCCTAAAGTTAATTTACTATTATTTGGTATCAAATCTATAGTAGAACCATTTTTGAGTATTGTATTGTATCCATACTTAATGATTCGTGAACAGAAAGATCCTCGACTTTTTAGAAAATTCAAGTCGGGGATCTTAGCTTTTAGATTGCAGCAGGGTCAAATAATGGAATTGTTTGGGAAGTAAAACGAAGACTTAACTTGAATGCAGAAATACTACAAATTATTGCAGTTCATGGTCACTATTTATGAACTCTATGATGCTTGTGGTGTTTGTAATATTTATGATGAACTTTGGCAGCTTTTATGTTGGTATGGTGGATAGTTCCAGCTTGAACAGCAGGTACAGAAATAGCTACAGGGGCAGCAAATATTAAAGCCAAAACTAAAGCCTTAGCGAAGTTATTCACTTGAAATTCCTCATCAATTAATCAACAGTTCAACTATCCAATACCTATATGTCACGAGGTTGTAATTGATGTGAATCTTTCATGTCTCTTTTAACAGATGTTTATTAAGAAATGCTGAGAGTCATCAATTCTTCTGCCACTTCAAAGTTAGCTGTGACATTTTGAACATCATCTAAGCCTTCTAGAGTGTCAATTAATTTAAAAAGCGATCGCGCCTGTTCAGGTTCGGTAACTTCTACACTATTACTGGGAACCCAGCGCAATTCAGCATCAATCACCTTAAAGCCTTTATCCTTAAGCGTCTGGCTGAGGGTTTCTAAATTTCCGATCTCAGTAAATACCTCAGACACCTCATCTTCAGTCATTTCATAAGACTGGGCACCACCTTCTAGGGATGCTTCTAAAAGCTGTTCTTCATCAACCACACCCTGGAGGATACAAACGCCTTTTTGGTCAAACATCCAGCTAACGCAACCTGTTTCACCCAGGTTACCGCCGTTTTTACTAAAAGCTGCACGCAAATCAGCAGCCGTGCGATTGCGATTATCTGTCAGGGCTTCAATCAAAATTGCTACACCACCCGGCCCGTAACCTTCGTAGCGAATAGCTTCAAAATTGGCACTATCTGCACCAAAAGTGCCTGCACCTTTAGCGATCGCCCGTTCAATATTATCATTAGGGATACTTGCTGCTTTTGCCTTGTCGATCGCTGTGCGAAGTTGAAAATTCAGCGCTGGATCTGGTACACCACTTCTAGCTGCAACAATAATTGCTCTCGATAACTGAGTGAAGGTTTTTCCCTTTTTTGCATCTACTACCGCCTTCTGGCGCTTAATATTTGCCCATTTACTGTGTCCTGCCATAATCTGAATTTATCAAAACTCTACTCAAAGATTAGGATATAGCTAACTTTCGCTCAGATGCAAAGGTGAATTTGTTAGAAGGGAGTGGGGAGTGGGGAGTGGGGAGATGAGGGGGATGAGGGGGATGAGGGGGATGAGGGAGTGAGGGATAAGAATTAATAACCAATGCCCAATGACCAATAACCAATGACCAATAACCAATGACTAATGACCAATGACTAATGACAAACACCATACCAAGCGAAAAAGAAAGAAACTCTCAGACTACTTGAGAAACTTCCTGCTGATATTATTGGTGGGCATAATAGCTTTAGCTGGATGTCAAGCTATTCTACCTGGTGTTAAACAAAATAATGTAATTCATTTAACCCTGTGGCAAGGGGTAAATCCGCCGCCAAATCGAGATGTGCTGCAAAAGCTGGTAGACAAATTCAATCAATCTCACCCTGATATTCAAGTAGAGTCGCTTTATGTCGGACAGCAGGATCAGCAAACGCCCAAGATTTTGGCAGCAGTGGTAGGAAATGCACCTCCTGATTTGCTGTGGTACAATCCGACGATCGCCGGTCAATTGGTGGAACTTGGGGCGCTTTTACCTTTGGATGAAATGCTAGAAAAATCTCCAATTAAAGCCGAAATTGACCCCACTTTGTATGCATCAATGAAATACAACGGTCAGATTTGGTCTGTGCCGTTTGCTACAAATAATGTTGGTATTTTTTATCGCCCAAGTTTGTTTAAGACAGCGGGAATTACTGAATTACCCCGCACTTGGGAGGAGTTTGGCGAAGTTGCCAAAAAATTGACTCGTGATACCAATGGCGATGGGCGAACAGATCAATATGGCATGTTTCTGCCTTTGGGAAAAGGAGAATTTACAGTGTTCACTTGGCTACCGTTTATGTGGAGTAGCGGTGGCGAGTTGGTGAGTGGTGATTCACAGAATGCGGCAGCTGTAGATTTGAAAGACAATCAAGGAGCGATCGCAGCTTTGCAATTCTGGCGTGATTTAATTACCGAAGGTTCTGCTATTTTATCTGGCCCGGAACGTGGTTATGAGACAGATGACTTGCTAAGTGGTAAAGTCGCAATGCAATTAAATGGCCCTTGGAATCTGGGGCAATTTCAAACCACTGGCGTCGATTTTGATGTTTTTCCCATTCCTGTTGGTGAAAAACCTGCTACTGTGATTGGTGGTGAGAATCTCTTCTTTTTCAAAACCACACCAGAACGCGAAAAAGCAGCTTTTAAGTTTGTCGAGTATACTTTGAGTGAAGAATTTCAGACAGAATTAGCTCTCTCAACTGGCTATTTACCAGTGAATTTGAAGTCTCGTGAAAATCCAAGATATCAGGAATTTGTGAATAAAATTCCCCAAGTGAAAGTATTTTTAGACCAAGCAAAATATGGGCGATCGCGTCCAATTTTTCCTGGTTACAATCGAATTTCAGACAGCTTAGGACGAGCAATTGAATCTGTATTGTTGGGGAAATATTCACCAACCAAAGCACTCCAAGAAACCCAGCAGCGTTTAGATTTGATTTTTAAATAATCAAGCCTAAAATTGAGCTAATTACGAATTACGAATTACGAATTACGAATTACGAATTACGAATTACGAATTACGAATTACGAATTACGAATTAGTATTACAGCCTTCTATAAAATCAATAACTTGGTGTAAACATCCTGGCTTAGTCACAATCAGCACAGTTGAATCAGGTTCCAGTACTGTACTGCCATTAGGAATCATCAAATTTTCGTGGGGATGAGGTTGATAGCCAATAATTAGCGAACCAGTAGGAAACCGGGAATCCTGAGCAATTTCAGCAACACTACGACCAACAACATAACAATTATTTGGGATAGAAAGTTTTAGCACCTCAATCTGTCCCTGCTCAAAATGCATCATCGATTCTACTTGCGGATACTCGATGGCATTTACCATTGTTGAAACCGCTAGCTCAACAGTACTGATAATATGGTTTGCTCCAGCCAGACGCAGCGGTTGGGCAAAATCGGGGTGGCGCATCCGACTTAAAATATGAGTAACACCATAATGTTTAGCAAGAGTCACCATTGCCAAGTTTAAGGCATCACTGCGTAGGACAGCAGCCAAGGAGCCGGCTTTGCGAATCCCAGCTTCTAACAATACTTCTGTACTCACAGCACTTCCTTCAAAAGCCATTGCTCCCACTTGTTCACGGGCATAGCGACAAGCGGTAGGATCAATATCAATAACGGCAACAGTATGTCCCAGTTCTACCAGTTTCTGCGCTAAACTTAGCCCCACTAAGCCTGCTCCACCAATTAATACGTACATGAATATTCCTTGCTATTTGAGTTCCTACTTCACTTTCTAGGCTAACAAGGATCTATTGTAGAGACGCCGATTTATCGCGTCTCTTGCCTTAACCGACGCGTATTACCAGAAGTCGGGGATCTTGTTTCTGGCAAATAATATCGCCATACAACGTAAATTTTTGTTGATCTACACTTTTCATTCCGCTGTTTTTTAAATTTAAACACATAAAATTTCTTATATTAGGAGGTAGGTAAAAATTTTCAATGCGTCAATATTACCTCAATTTTATTATATCAACTAGTTTCCTAACAATAAACTTCACGTTTTCTCACGTCGCATTAGCGCATGTTAAACCTGAACTACAATCTTTAACTCAGATGCTAACCCAAACTGAATCTATTTCTCCCAAAGCAGTTTTAGAAAGATTATTTACTAGTCAAAAAATAGAGAGTGAATGGTTGACACCGGATTTTCTGGCTCAAGTTCCCATTGAAAATCTGCGACAAATAATTGACGAACTCAAAAATAAATTAGGAACCTATGAAAGCGTACAAAATAATTTACAAGATTATTTAGTTATTTTTAGTCAAGGTTCAGTGCCAACTAAAATAGTTCTAAATAGCAAAGGACAAATTTCCGGGTTGTTCTTTGAGCAACCACAAATCAAATTTATGAGTTTAGAAGAAGCCACTAATAAATTTCAAGAATTACCTGGTAAAGTCAGTTTTCTAGTTCAGGAAGGCAAAACAATACAAGCTGCATTAAATACCAAAATGCCCCTGGCAGTTGGTTCGGCCTTCAAACTAGCTGTACTCAAAGCACTCAAATCAGAAATTGCCTCTGGGAAGCGGACGTGGAAAGATGTAGTACAACTGCAACCTAATTGGAAAAGTTTGCCATCTGGAGTATTACAAACATGGCCAGACGGAACATATCTAACATTGCAAACACTAGCAGCTTTCATGATTTCTATCAGCGACAATACAGCCACAGATATATTAATTAACCTGATTGGACGAGAATCTATTGAGTTACTATCACTGCGTAATCGTCCTTTTTTAACTACCCGTGAATTCTTTCTTTTGAAAAGTTCTCAAAATGAAAACTTTCTCCAGCGTTATCGCACAAGTAACGAAGCTGAACGTCGCGCAATCCTGAAAGAACTCTCTAAAAAACCACTTCCTGATGCGAGTGAATTTGGGGGAGGAAATCCAGTTGCTCTGGATATAGAATGGTTTTTTACAGCTGAGGAACTTTGTGGATTAATAGAACAGGTTGCTGATTTGCCTCTGCTGACTATTAATCCTGGTGTTGCTAAGGCTCAAGATTGGCAGCGAATAGCATTTAAAGGTGGTTCTGAAACTGGTGTTTTCAATATGACAACTTGGTTGCAAGGAAAGAATGGCAAAAATTACTGTGTGGTTGCTACTTGGAATAACAGCGATGCAGCTGTAGAAGAGTCAAAATTTATGGCATTGTACAGTGGGGTGCTTGCTAAACTTGCAGATAATAAATGAATTTTTCATTAGTCATTAGTCATTTGTTAATTAACAATAACCAATGAGCATTCAAAAAAAGCACTAAAAGCAGAGGTCGAGTTGAGATGGCTATAAAATAGTGCTACATCTTTAGAAATGCTTACTGTGTGTACTTTGTGTTGTACTACTTTTGGTAGGTTTAATATCTACTAATTAGATTTTCTGCTTGTCGATTCCTTGGGAATTGTGATTTTTGAATTTGTATTTTTCCAGCAACTCCTTAACTTGAGCCGCTACCAGAGGATGTGGATCGTTTTGTAATTGGGGTAGGATTTGAAAGAGGACGCGCTGTGAAACCATATTCAAGTATGCGATCGCTGCTTCTCGAACAAAGCCAGTTGGATGGCGTAAACTGGCTAAAATCTCAGAACTTGTGAGTCGGATACGAGCAACTTGAGCAAAATGAAAACAGCAAGCCAAACACCAGTCAGAGAGCAAGTTACCCAATAGCAGCAATCTGTGGAGGCGATCGCTAACTAACATATTTTCATATTCTACAATTTTTGCTTCTACTAGATGTTGTAATTTTTCTGGTTCTGTTCGCCGATCTAAAATATTCAGCAATAGGGACTTGCAAGACAAAGTGATGGTATGTTCTAAGATTTCTAACCCCCGCGCTAAGTTTACCACCGAGAGCGATCGCAAATTAAATGCTGCTGCTTGCATCTTTTCTGGCGAGTAAAGCAGTCTCAGTAGCAGTAACAACCGTTCTTTGACATCCAATTCTAATTCTAGGAGGGAGCGTTGCAGTAACTCCGAGACAATCAAAATCCTCTCACTTGATTGATAATCTTCTTGTTTGTCTAGCGTTTGAAAGTCTATATAAGCAGCGTAAATTTCACCTAAAAACCGTAATTCCTGCTCGATTAATTTTTCTACTCGACTTTCATAAAACCGATCCCCTAAACCTGTAATTCCCGGTTGTTTGTGTATTTTGAGTAAGCTGTGAAGAATATGATCCCTGGTAGTACCCCAACAGGTTTCTAAGTTTTCCCATAAAGCCTCCATTGCTTCCTGGGTAGCAATGGAAGCAATGGTGCGCCAAGCGTACATCCGCACTACTTCTGGCTTGTAAATATTCGTAGCCAACTGCAACAGCATTTCTAGGGCTTCGTTTTCCAGTCGCATTAGGGCTAACATTGCTGTGCTGCGGGTTGACTTGTAGTAAAGTGCGGCAATCAGGGCACAGTAGTACTCCTCTAAATGGGTTGCTGCGATCATTTCCAATACCGCACAGCGCACCCGTAACGATTCATCTTGTAACAAATTCGGAATGTGAATTCGTAACGCCTGTAAATAAACTGCTTCTCTGAGGGCTTTGACTCCATTTATCCGTTCCCGTTCTTGCTTATGAGTCAACATCCGGCGCATGGTTTTAGTGGCTGCTAGCTTTTGCATGGGCGTTCCTTGGCGTAAGACTAAAGCAGCGGCAGTGGCGCGGATGAGTGAGTTTTGCCGGGGGTTTAGGTATTCTTCGAGGAGACTTAAATTGGGATTTGGTTCAGCTAGCCAAATGTAGCGCAGCGCTAGGGCAAAAACTTCGGGGTTAGTTTCTTGGGGTTGTTCTAACAAAGGACGGATAGCGGCTACATAAACCGGATTTGCACCTCCCATCAGCATCACTTCCAAACTCTGGCACTGCAAATCTGGGGTTAACTTGACTAATAAAGGTGCTAAAACTTCCGCAGCTCCTTGGGAATCAATTTGGGCTAAAAGTTCAATGCAAGAGCGTTTATCTGCCTCGTTGCCTTTCTCAGCTAATGCTTTGACTACGCCCTGCTTGAAGAATTTTAGACCGACATTTGTTGCACTCAGTTGACCCCGTGCCACACTTAGAACTAACAAGTCAACATAGCGCGATCGCAATTGGCAAACTACTTTTAAACACGTTCCAGCTATCAGCATTGTTTCTGCCACTAACACCCACTTTTGCAGCGGCTCAGGTACAAAGTGCCCAGAGAATAATAAAGTGACAAAAATTACCAATCCCGTCAACCCTGTGGCGATCGCTTCTGCTGTTCCGCCAGATAAAGTCTGCATCTGGCTGCGAATTGCCTCTGGAATCGGTTGATACAGTATGGGACCGCTACTCATCACAAATGTGTAGCGCAGAAGTTCATCACAGAATTTGACAATTACTAGACCCCAGAAAAAACTTTGGGATTGCGTGGCTGGAATTAAATGCAAAAATACCAGCACTCCTGGGAGTAAAAAGCCGACGGCGATCGGTAAAAGTGTGGCAGTGAAAAATACTCCCATTCGTTCAATGAGTCGGCTAGAAATAAACCACTGAATCAACAATTCACACAATCCCAACATCCCACCAAATAAACCCAAGAAACTAGCGAGTTCTCGGTCGTCTAAACTCGATTGGAGTTCGCGCAAATACTGAAAATCTATTAATAATCCAATGACCTGCAACAGACCGACAAAGGCAAATAAATGCCAAACATAGCGCTTCAAAGGACTTTTGAGAAAACGCTGTCGTGAAGCTTGTTCTCCACGAATTGTGATTTGTGGAGTTTCCGGAAAAGCTGCTCGATATTGATGAGTTAAATAAAATAAAATCGCCGATCCCAATAAAATCACCACACAAGCGATGAGGATCACCTTATTCAGTCTCGCGTGTTCCACCAACCAAGGCAAACTAAAACCGCTGATCACATCTGCTACTAATAGACCACTACTGACCAGTGGATAAGTGCGCTTAATCTCTCGAATATTAAATAGTTGGTTGGCAACAATGGAGGTGTTAAGGTCATTGACCACATAAAGTGCATCTACCCACAGCCGCAGCAGAAACACCGAAATCACGGCTAGGTAGGAAACATTGGTTCCCCAACGTAACAAAACTAACAAAACTAATGGCGTCACCATGCAAGGTGCGATCGCCACAATCACCTGACGTAAAGGAAAAATCTTTTGCAGCCAAGAATATAAAAAAACCAGTCCTGTACTCATTACAGCACTGGCAACATACATCCAAGGTAGTAGATTAGTCTCATATTCGCCCAAAAACAGTGCTACTGTACTGTCCTCTGCCCACCGTAATCCTACAGATACAATTGTGTAAAATACGAACATCATTTGAGTCCGTTCGCTCTCCTCCGGTCGGAGATTCACCCACTGTAGCAATCGTGGTAAAGCAACTCTATTTACAGCCAACCAGTGATTTTTCAGTTCCATGCAGTTTTAGTTTCTGGTAGTATCACCGCGTAATGGAGAAGAGGACACCGGAGCGTAAGAGGACGCGGGGATGGGGAGACGCGGTGAATAATTTCTCCGTGTCTCCGTGTCCCCGTGTCTCGCTGTCCTCTTTCCTTCATCCCCCCATCCCCTACACATCACAAAAGTCCTGAGCAACTGAGTATTATCTTTCCCACTCAGCCTTCAGGACTATCGATTTGAGATAAATTTATACGAGCTGATACTATTGACAAAAATATTTGCAATATACGAATGAATCGCCTGTGGCGGCATACAGTTGTACACCCCTACCTATGTATCTCTATAAGGTGTGTAATATTGCTACAGCTAAAATGAAAAAATCCCTTAGCTTCTAGCCAAGGGATTTTTAAATTTGTCTATTGAAAAATTAGAAGATTATTTTTTGGGTGAGATAAGCATCATCATATTTCGCCCTTCTTTTTTAGGCGCTTGCTGAACCTCACCAAACGGCTCTAAGTCCGTTGCCATACGTTTGAGCAATTCTTCTGCGAGGTCACTGTGTTGAATTTCTCGACCCCGAAACATCACGGTAGCTTTGACTTTATCACCATCTTTCAAAAAGCGCTCTGCTTGCTTGACACGCACGTTGTAGTCGTGTTCTTCTATTTTGTAGCGCATCTTAACTTCTTTGACATCAGCCGTGTGCTGCTTTTTACGGGCTTCCCGCGCCTTTTTTTCCTGCTCAAACTTGTATTTCCCGTAGTCCATAATCCGACAAACTGGCGGGTCAGCTTTGTCACTGAGTAGCACTAAATCTAATTCTTTCTCTTCTGCTAGTTGTAGTGCTTCCTGTGGGGGCATAATTCCCAATTGGCCGCCATCAGTGTCAATTACCCGAATTTTCGGGAAGCGAATTCGTTCGTTAATTTGGGGCAGATCGCGAGTTCTTTTTTTCTCAATCACAGGCATTATGATTTGTGGGAGCTCTTAATGAAGGATTTGGTATGGTTTTGACTGGTATGCCTTTGAGGCAAAATACGTGAAATAAGTTAGGACTGAAAACATAAGTTTACAGTTCTAGGGTAACTAATTCATGAAGTAGTTGCGTCGTTGTATTTGTCATTCTACTCATTGTCAGAGAATTTCTGTGCAATAGTTAATCTAAATTACACATCTTTGCCAAATGTTAAGTATTGTAAAATTTATTTGTCAATACTTGAGAACGTCAGATTGAGCAGATAATCTCCACAATAGCAAGATTACAAATACAAAGTATCTAACAAATTAGAATGTAACACATTATCTTACATGTAGTAATGCTAGTAATATTTATTATCAAAAAATATTGTCAAATTTACTTACATAAATCGAGTAGCTATATTTGAGAAGTTTACAACGAGGCAGATGCAGCAGTAGGGGCACAGTATTGCTCAGTTGTGTCATTTTTAGCCTTGGCGATGTTTTTTTCGGGAGGGTCAGATTGCCCGCGCTGTAACTGGCAGGAAAATTTTGCTTTTACGGGGACGTTATCGTTTAGTTAAACGAATTGGTAAAGGGGGATTCTGCAAAACCTTCCTCGCTGTAGATGAAGGTCTGTTTCCTCAAACTCCTTGCGTGGTTCAAGAATTATCGGCAGAAGGCGAAACATCTAAAAGTTTTGAGCAAAAGGCGCAGCGGCTAGAGGAATTAGGAAAGCATCCCCAAATTCCGGCTTTATTGAGTTATTTCCAGCAAGAACAGCACTTTTATTTAGTGCAGGAGTTTATTGCAGGTAGAAATTTAGCTCAGGCGGTTGAAGAGGAGGGTGCTTTTAATGAAACTCAGGTTTGGCATATTTTAGAGGATTTATTACCAGTTTTGCAGTTTATTAGCGATCGCCACATCATCCACCGTAATATTAAACCCGAAAATATTATCTGTAGAACCCCCCCTTACCCCAAAGGTGAACCAAATCTAGTTATAGTTGATTTTAGCGCTGCAAAAATTGTCACAGAAATTGATTGGCTAACAGTTGAAAACAGTATTGGTAGTCCAGAATATGCTGCACCAGAGCAAACAAAAGGAAAAGCTGTTTTTGCTAGTGATCTTTACAGTCTCGGTGTTACTTGCATTTATCTACTTACCCAAATTTCTCCCTTTGATTTATTTGATATTTCCAACAATTGCTGGGTTTGGCGAGATTATCTAACTACTAAGGCAGGCGATATCTGGCAACAAGACACGAAACATTTACGGTTGACGAAAATCCTTGACAAGTTACTACAAAATGTTGCTAGCCAACGGTTTCAATCAGCTGATGAGGTCATGCAAGCAATGGGTATGGAATCTAAACCCCAGCATTTGAAATTACCAAATCTTTTGTGGCACTGCTCATCTACTTTGACTGAATATTCTCCTGTGTTGAGCAGTGTAAATGGTCTTGCATTCTGCCCTGAAGGTAAGATTTTAGCTAGTGCTAATGATGATAAAAACATTAAATTATGGGATTTAAATACTAAAAAAGTTATAGCTAGCTTATCCGAACATCGCCAAGCTGTAAAATCAGTTGCTTTCAGTCCTGATGGCAAAATTTTGGCAAGTGCTAGTGATGATAAAACTATCAAATTGTGGGACATTAATACATTCAAAGAAATTTCCACTTTATTGGGACATTCCCACGCTGTGAAATCAGTAACTTTCAGTCCAGATGGACAGATTCTTGCTAGTGGTAGCTGGGATAAGACAGTCAAACTCTGGAATGTAAATACTGGCGACCAAATTTGCACCTTAACTGGACATAAATTACAGGTAAATTCAGTAGCATTTAGTCCCCAAGGGCAAATTATAGCCAGCGCTAGTTATGACAGAACAATTCGCTTGTGGCAGATAAGTTCCCAAAAAGAATTTAAAAACTGCCCATGCTATACCTTGTCAGGCATCCTTTCGGGTCATGCATGGGCAGTTTTAACAGTTGCTTTTAGTCCCGATGGAAAAGTCCTGGCGACGGGTAGCGATGATAAAACTATTAAATTGTGGGAAGTGAACACTGGTCAGCTAATTAGTACACTTTCAGGCCATTCCTGGTCTGTGGTAAGTGTAGCTTTCACTGCCGATGGCAAAACCCTGATTAGCGCAAGTTGGGACAAGACAGTTAAACTCTGGAAAGTGAGTACAGCAGAAGAGATTGTGACTCTCTGTGGTCACACAGACTCAGTATCTGCCATTGCTGTGAGTCAAGTTGCACGACTGATTGCAAGTGGCAGCAAGGACAAGACTATTAAACTCTGGCAGCTTGTAGAATAGCACGAGAGTTAATTTTTGAATATCAAGCGCTACCCGTGAAGGCAACTTCCGGAAATTTCAACTGAGCTTCTGCCATTGGGCGATTTCTGCCTTCCTCTTGCCAGTAGTTAATCACTTCAGTTGCTTTGTTAAGCAACTCGACGCGATCGAGGTCACTAATCCAGTGTTTGGATTCGAGTTCCTTCTTTAACTCTTCCCAAGCATCATTTCTCGGCCAGAAAAAGTACTTGGTCAAAGGGCTTGTGCCTTTGCCGACAACTTGATCGACTGCTAGAGCGACGTTTTCGTCTAACCACAGAATTTTCAAAATAAACTTGGTCAATCACACCTCCGGGAATTTCCGGGCATTACTTAACTAGGATAGCGATCGCTTATTTTAACGCAATACCCCATCAATGACCAAATAGTGATGGGCATTGGGCATGGGGAAGATGCGGGAGATGAGGGAGATGAGGGAGATGAGGGAGATGAGGGGGATGCAAAGAAAAACTAACGACAAATTAATGATTGAAAATGAACTAACATCAAGTGTAGTCGGCGCTAACTACAGATGCTTATGACTGCTCAAATGCCCCAATCTCCAACTACGTCTGGTTCAGATTTGTATGAACAAGATTTTTACTTGTGGATTCAAACCACAGCAGAATTGCTCAAGCAAAAGAATTTCACACAACTGGATTTAGAGAATTTAATTGAAGAAATTCAAACAATGGGTAGGAGTGAAAAGAAAGCACTCAGAAGCAATTTGGAAGTGGTGCTAATGCATCTATAGCAATCTGATTTGATTTGGAGAATCACTCGTAGGGGTAAGGGACTGGGGACTGGGGACTGGGGGCTGGGAAGAAGGAATAAAGGTGTACCTAGCTTCCCAAAAATCAAATATGAGTCCTATATTAAAGTATAAGTATCAAAGCGAGAAACGTTCTGGTAGTTGGCGAGCAACAATTCGGGAGCATCGTAAACGCCTTAAAGAAGCTCTAGAAGAAAGTCCTAGTCTGAAACCCTATTTTGATGAAGTTTTGCGGCAGTGTTATGACGATGCTAGACTGTTGGCTGCTGATGAAACTGAACTAGCTGTGGCTACCTTCCCTGAACAATCTCCGTTTACACCAGAGCAAATCCTCGACCCTGATTTTTTACCTGAGTCAAGATAATTCGTAATATCTAACATTGGTCAAAGCTCTACAAAAGCCAGTCTCCAAGCTCGATTTATCCCCTTTTGCTACACCCTGGCAGACATTAGTGCAATTACCTTAACCTCTGACGAATGATTACAGGTAAACTGACATTCAGTAGTGCTGAAATCAGGTAAATTGCTATTCATGCAGCGTGGATCATGCGAATTTTGTTGATTGAAGATGACACCGTTCTGTTAAATATGCTGGCGGATGCCTTAACCAGTCAGCATTATATCGTTGATACTGCAACCAATGGTCTAACAGGGTGGGACTATTCCCAAAGCACTACGTATGATTTGATTTTGTTGGATGTAGAGTTGCCCAAACTGGATGGCGTTACCCTCTGCCAGCGATTGCGGGCAGCAAAATGCACCACGCCGATTTTGCTGATGACAGCCAGAGAAGCCAGCAGCGAACGCGTGCGCGGATTGGATTCTGGTGCAGACGATTATCTGATTAAACCGCTCGATCTTGCCGAACTTCAGGCACGCATTCGGGCGCTTTTACGACGAGGTGAAGTCGTTCCCACTGGTATCTTGCAAGTTGGCGAATTGCGCTTAGACCCCCGCACTTGCGAAGTCACCTATGGAGAGACAATTATAGAATTCAGACCCAAAGAATATAGCCTATTAGAAGTGTTTCTCCGCAACCCATCGCGGGTTTTCAGCCGCGCTCAACTGGTCGAGTACCTCTGGACATTTGATGACTCGCCCCAGGAGGACAGTGTAAAAGCCCACATCAAGGGACTACGACAGCGCTTAAAAACCGTTGGCATCGCAGACTGGATTGAAAACGTTTATGGGTTGGGTTATCGGCTAAAGGAAGGAGTAGCAGATGCAAAAAGCCAGAAGACAGAAGGCACAAATCTGATAACGAATGGGGGAGTAGAAGATTGGGGAAGGCAGGAAAGTCCATCACCCCAAGTCACCTCACAGATGCAAAAAGGGTTGGACAAACTCTGGGAGCAAAGCAGGGGATTGATGCTAGAACGCTTGATGGCAGTGCGTCAGGCAGTTGGAGCGATCGCCACCGGAACGTTATCTACCGAGTTACGCCAGGAAGCACGACAGGCAGCCCACAAACTCGCAGGCGTATTGGGGATGTTCGATCGCCCAACCGGAACTAAAGTAGCACGGCAAATTGAGGAGATTTTTTTAAGCGATTCCCTACTCGCAAAAGCAGGAGATGGGGAGCAGTTAGTGCCGCTGGTGCGCGAGTTAGAACATTTGTTGGATTTAGAAGACTTAGAACAGATAGTATCCAAGAATTCTGCACCATTATTGCCGATTAATCCAGAACCATCCTTAGGTCAGGAGTTGCCGCAATCTCAAAACCATTCGGTAAAGGTGTTAGTGGTGGATGATGACCCAATCTTTCTAGCAGCGTTACGACCGATGCTAGAACCTTGGGGCATTCGGATGATTGGGCTTGAGCTATCGTTGCAGTTCTGGGATGTGTTGCGGGCGACGGTTCCCGATTTACTGATTTTGGATGTGGATATGCCACAGAGAGGGGGGATTGAGTTATGTCAGGCAGTCCGCCTCGATGCAGACTGGCAGAGTTTGCCGATTTTGTTTCTTACCATTCATAGGGATCAAGAAACGATTCAGGAGTTATTTGCCGCTGGAGCTGACGACTACATCACCAAACCCGTATTCGGACAGGAACTTCTGACCCGGCTTACCAATCGCCTCGATCGCACCCGTCAACTTCAAGCCCTGGCAACCAAAGATCCCCTGACGGGGTTAGTCAATCAACCCCAGTCCACCCGGACTCTGGAATCTTTGCTGCACCAAGCAAGCACCGCTCATCCCGTCTGTCTAGTCTTGCTGAAAGTGCCCCAATTATCCCAAATCAATCTTCAGTTTGGTCATGCCACAGGCAACCACGTATTGCAGCGTTGGGCGCAGCTGTTACAGTCTAATCTTCATGATGCAGCGGCGATGGGATATTGGGGAAATGGAGAGTTTGTTGTGGGACTTTCTGGATTTACAAAAGCAGACAGTGAAACTCATCTTTCTCAATTGCTAGCAACTTTACGGCAGCAAGTATTCACTGCTCCCGATGGCAGGCAATTTCAAGTCATGGTTTGTAGTGGCATTGCTGAATCTCCAGCAGATGGGTTAAAGCTGCAAACTTTATATTATCTCAGTTGGACGCGATCGCAAATTCCCACTTTCTAGAGATGAGGGAGATGAGGGAGATGAGGGAGCAGGGGAGCAGGGGAGCAGGGGAGAGTTCAATGTGCCAAGTTCAATCCCCTCTGCCCCTCTGCCCCTCTGCCTCTTCCAATGCCCCATGCCCAACAAAAAATATTTAGTTTTGCTTTAACTGCATAGTGGAACGTCGTAGAAGTCTTAAAATGCTTGTAGCTTTGAAGACTCCACTCTACTGCTCCTCCATTACCCTCTCCTGTCCATGAAATCCATCGGTGAACTCAAATTAGAAACGGATGTACCGGTTGTTGCCACAGAACATCAAGGATTTATCACCTACGTCAACGAGCGCTTTACAGCAGTCTTTGGCTGGAATGCAGCAGAAATTATTGGGCAAAACATCACGACGATTATTCCAGAAGGCTTTCATGCACCCCATCACCTCGGCTTTTCGCGCTTTCTTTCCACTGAGAAATCGACTATTCTCAATCATCCTCTGCAACTCAAAGGCATCACTAAAGATGGTAAAGAAATTGAAGCCGAACATTTCATTCAGGCAGAGCAACATCAGGGGCAATGGGTTTTCTGGGCTACCTTGCGTCCGCTTTAGAAAGTAATAGTTCCAAATCTCATAGTCAAATATCGACCTGCACCTTTGATGCATCGACCTGCACCTTTGATGCATCGACCTACACGATAGTCTTGTTAAGGAGAGGTTGGCAGTGGTGGGATGTGAATACAGAAAAAGTGAACTGGTATAGGGAAAGTAAAGGAGATGGAGAAGGATATACCCAATAATTACACTCACTTGACAAACCTGGTTAACCAACTCCGGGCAACATTAGGAATGATGGAAATGGCATTAGGAGCGATTTCTGATGCCATTGTTTGGACGGGAGAGGATGGAAGGGTGCAGTGGTGCAATGCCGCATTCGATAGGCTTGTGGAGCGATCGCACATTCTATTGCTCAATCAACCGTTGAGGGAGTTGATACCGTTGATGCAGTCAGGGCAACCCATTCCAGAGATGGATTATCCCAACACCCAGGTATTGCAGTCTGAGTATGCCACGACTGAGTATGAGTTTCAATCGAGTGAGCGATCGCTGATTTTAGAAATATCGGGAAATCGGGTCGAGTTGGCAGATGGCAAAAGTTTTGCTGTGCTGGTTATCCGGGATGTGACGGCTAAAAAGCAGGACGAGAGCGATCGCAAACGGGCAGAGGCAGCTCTTGGACAAAGTGAGTTGCGTTACCGCGCCCTTGTGACAGCAACAGCTCAGGGGGTATTCACTACCAATGCTGCGGGAGAAGTTCTTGAGGACATTCCCATCTGGCGGGCGTTGACGGGAATGAGTGAAGCCCAGGCCAAAGGCTTTGGCTGGTTAGAAAGTATTCACCCCGACGATCGCCAAACGACGATGCAAGCTTGGATGGAAGCCATCCAGACAGGCAATCTCTACGAAATTGAGCAACGAGTGCGGGTGGCATCCGGCGAGTATCGCTTATTTCTGGTGCGGGCGGTTCCCGTTTTAGATGACCAGGGCAACATTCAAGAATGGGTGGGGACTCAGATCGATATCACCGATCAAAAACGAGCAGAGTCAGCCTTGCGGCAATCGGAAGAACGATTTCGAGCTTTGTATGAATCCACTAATATTGCCATTTTCTTGAGAGATGACAAAGCTACGGATAGAGAGAACTTTCTCACCTGTAACCAAGCAGCTCAACGACTATTTGGCTATTCTCGCGAACAAATCACTAATAACTATCCGGTGAAACTTTCACCCCCTGTTCAACCGAATGGACAAAATTCGGTTGAGCTTGCAAACCAGCATTTAGCAATTGCATACGCTCAGGGGAGCCATCGTTTCGAGTGGATATATCGCCGCGCTAATGGTACTGATTTCCCAGCTGAAGTGCAGTTAACCGTGTTTGAAGCCAATGGCAACAAACTGGTGCAAGGCATTATTCAAGATTTGACAGAGCGCAAGCAAGCCGAAGCCATCTTGCAACGTCGCGCCCAAGTTGAGCAGCTATTCAGCAGCATTTCTCGCCAATTTATTGACCAGAATGCACAAACGGCAATCCTTTTTTCCCTGGAGACGATTGCCGAATTCCTCCAGGCTGAACACGCTTGCCTATTTACACGCATCGATCGCCACAGGCACTTTCAAATGGTGTATGAGTGGTGTGCCCCACAGGTAGCCCCTGTCAGTTCTGAGGCTCGCCGATC
This sequence comes from Desmonostoc muscorum LEGE 12446, assembly GCF_015207005.2. GTDB lineage: Bacteria > Cyanobacteriota > Cyanobacteriia > Cyanobacteriales > Nostocaceae > Nostoc > Nostoc muscorum. Next base: position 3,528,101 of record NZ_JADEXS020000001.1, on the reverse strand, counting down.
GCTGATCGAACAATTTCCCTGGTTTTACGATCGCATCCTTAGCGGTCAAACCGTCCATATTCCCTGCGTGGCTGAAATGTCTCCCACTGCGATCGCTGAGAAAATGGTATTAGATAGTCTGTCGATTCAGTCGCTAATCGCTGTACCTATGCTGCACTCTGGCAAAGTGGTTGGCTTCCTGGGCTTGGATGTGGTGCATTGGTCTAGAACCTGGAGCCAAGAAGACATTACCTTACTGCAACGAGCCAGTCAACTCATTGCCATCGGACAGGTGCGACAGCAAGCTGAAGAAAAATTTACCAAGGTGTTTCGTGCTAGTCCTAGTCCAATCTCCCTCACAACCCTGGCTGATAGACGGTTTATTGAAGTCAATCCTAGTTACTTAAAGCTTTGTGGCTGCACAGCCGAAGAACTCATTGGTCACACTGCCAGGGAACTCAGATTAGGAGTCACCTCAGAAAAATATAGTGAGGTACTCCAGCAATTCTTAAAAACTGGGTCGCTCTACAATCAGGAAGTTGAATTTCTCACTCGCTCCGGTGAAACTAGAATCGTCTTGCTTTCAATTGAATTGATCAATCTGTCCGGCACTGATTGCATCTTAAACATGATCAATGACATTACCGAGCGTAAGCGACTAGAAAACGAGTTTATTTCCCTGGTGAGTCACGAATTACGCACCCCACTCACTTCTCTTATGGGCGGGCTGTATCTGCTCGGTTCTGGGCAAGTAGCAACCCTCACACCCAAAGGTCAAAATCTTCTGAACATTGCCACCACCAACACCGAGCGATTGATTCGTTTGGTTAATGACATTCTCGATTTGGAACGAATGCGATCGGGGAAAATCACCCTGCAACCTGCCAAATGTAATGTTGCCAATCTGCTGATTCAAGCGACAGAAGCGATGCAAGCAATGGCAGAACAGGCAGAGATTCAGCTAGTTGTGGAACCCCTCGATGTCGAACTCCTGGTCGATTCCGATCGCATCCTGCAAACCTTGACAAATTTACTTAGTAATGCTATCAAATTTTCTGAATCTGGTGGTACTGTTTGGCTGAGTGCAGAAGTTAGAAGTCGGGAGTATGAGCAAGATTCTTCAACTTCCCTGGTCTCACTTCCCCAGTTCCCCACTTTATCATTCTCTCCACCCTATGTGCTGATCGCAGTTCGTGACCAAGGTCGAGGCATTCCGCCAGATAAAATACAGCTGATCTTTGAACCTTTTCAGCAAGTCGATATTTCTGATTCCCGCCAAAAAGGGGGGACGGGCTTGGGGCTATCGATCTGCCGCAATATCATTGAGCAGCATGGTGGTAAGGTCTGGGTAGAGAGTGTTTTGGGTCAAGGCAGTACGTTTTATATTTTGTTGCCGCTGACAGGGGAGAATCGGGAATCGGGAATCGGGCGATCGCTTCTCTAGTTTTTCTCGATTGGCAGCTACTCTCAACAGTGGGCGATACTATCAATTTCCCCAATATATCGTTCTCTTGTGGGTTGTGATTGCTATGAGTATGTGTGTCTTAATCGTAGATGACGAAGCAGATGTGCGATCGATCGCTCAAATGGGACTGGAAATCGGAGCCGGATGGAACGTGCTAACGGCGAGTTCTGGCAAAGAAGCTTTAGAAGTGGCGATCGTCCATCAACCCGATGTCATTCTGCTGGATATGATGATGCCCGATATGGATGGTCGCGCCACACTCAAATGCCTGAAAGAGAACCCGTCAACGCAAGAGATTCCAGTTATTTTTGTCACCGCTGCTGTGCAACCGTCCGAACAGGCGAGTTTTGCTGGGCTAGATGTAATTGCGATTTTTGCCAAACCCTTCAACCCGCTAAAGTTACCTCATCAAATAACGGCTGCGATGAACGCCCGACCCAAACTTTCGTAAAAATTTTAACCGCTTCTAAAAAAAACAAAATCTTGAGTCCGCGTAGGCGGACTTTTTTTATTGCCACGAATTTTATTCGCCAAGATTATAGCCGCAATCATTAGATACAAAGCATTTCTCTAGTTGTTCTCGATCGCTCCAAAAATTTGATCGAATTTGGCGATCACGTTTCCCTGGTTATTCTCTTTTTCTCTCTAATCTACTAATTATTGAGCCAAGTGAAACACAGCATCTCATCAATACAGATGCAGTTTCAAACTCAAACAACTTAATTTTGATTGCTTTAAATTAACCTAACCAAACACTAATCTTAATTACTCATCAGGAGAATACTATGACCACACCATATTACGTTGATGCGCTACTCTTTCCAGGACAACCTCATTGGGCGAAGAGTAGTGATGGGATTACCAGAATTAAGTACAGCTTCAGACCATCCTCCGACGAAAAATTTAACTTCGATCAAAGAGAAGCTGTACGTCGAATTGTAAAGCTTTACGAAAACATCGCCAAAATAGATTTCATCGAGGTTCCTGACGATCAAAATCCCCAAATTCGCTTTGGAATTGCAGACCGAGGAGAAAACGAAGGGGCTGACGCTAGTGGAACGCCTGGCTCTTATGTGGATATTTGGCTTAACAATAATCCAAAAGCTATGGTTGATGGATTTTCAAAACCGACCGAGGGAAATTACGCCTTTATGACCTTAATGCACGAAATCGGTCACGCATTGGGACTCAAGCATACTGGTGACTACAACGCTAATGGGGGAGGAACTCCTGGTCCCTATTTGTACGGTCAGGAGGATAGCTTACAATACACCATCATGTCATATAATGGAGCGACGTTGAGCGATGGAACCATTGCTGGAACTAATTATCAAGGTAGTGGGATCTTTGCACTAACTCCCCAACTTTACGATGTTGCAGCGATTCAGTATCTCTACGGTCCCAATAATAATTTTAATACCGGAGACACGCTCTATCTTTTTAGCTCTAGTAAGGCGTTTTTGGGGACAATTTGGGATAATGGTGGTGTAGACACCATTAATGCTAGTACTCTCTCCCTCGCTGCAAAAATTGACCTCAATACAGGCTCCGATCACTTTAGCTCAATTGGACCTTTCTCAGATAGTTTCTTGTTTAACAGAGCCTTTGATAATGTAGCGATCGTCGATGGCGTAGTGATTGAAAATGCCTATGGTGGTTCTGGCAACGATACTATCATTGGGAATGGGGCTGAAAACTATCTTTCTGCAAACAATGGTAATGATAGCCTTAAGGGTGGGGATAACAATGATACCCTCGAAGGTGGCAGTGGAGACGATTTCCTCAATGGTGGAGAAGGGAATGACCTTCTCATAGAGGGAAACGGCAATAACTTGATCATTGGGGGAAATGGCTTTGATACCCTTAAAGAGTCTGGAAATGCTGACTTTACAGCGTTTTACGACCACATTGAAAAAAAGACATTTAGTGGAGTTACAAAAGACTCTTACAGTTTATTTGACATTGAACACCTGATTATAGAAGGGGGTGTAAGTGAGAATACCCTCAATGGTGGTTCTTTTGGCTGGGGATCTGTTGAGCTTTATGGCGGCGAGAACGATGACACCCTCACAGGTGGACTGCTAGGTGGCGACATTCTTAATGGTGGAGATGGCAATGACACGCTGATAGAGGGTGGTGATACAAGTTACTTCTTAGATGACGCTCACCTAATCAAAGGTAATTTTACCGATTCTCTCTTTAGTATTGAAAAAGCCAAACTGACAGGGGGTGGCAAGGATAACTCTATAGATGCTTCTCACTTTAGTGGCTCTGTCTACCTCCTTGGTAATGCTGGCAATGATTTTCTTTACGGAGGTAAAAGCGATGATGACCTCGATGGGGGAAATGGAAATGACCAAATTTTTGGTGGAGCAGGAAATGATGACCTGTTCGGGGGACTCGGTGACGATCTTCTCAATGGGGGAACGAACACTGACACAGTTTCAGAATCTGGGGATGTCAGTTTCTTCCTGTTGAATGGTATAACCCTAATTGGCAATGGAACTGATTCCCTGGTTAGCATTGAAAAGCTCAAGCTCACTGGAGGTAACAGCGGCCATACCCTCAACGTTTCTAGCTTTACAGGAACTGCTTCCCTTTTTGGTAACGCAGGTAATGACATACTCTATGGCGGTCTTGGCGCTGACTTTCTCAGCGGTGGTGCTGACTATGACATCATCAGACAAGAGGCTACGTCATTCGACATCAACTTTATCCTCAAAAATAATCAACTGATAACCAAGGGAGTAGGGAAATTTGGTCTATTGTATACCGTAACGGACACGCTGTTTTCAATAGAAGGCGCTCAACTAATCGGTAACAGTAGCAATAACTCTATTGATGCTTCTGCTTTCACTCAGGGAGGTGTCTTGCTCAATGGTAAGCAAGGCAATGATACGCTGCTGGGAGGACAGAAAGATGACACCCTCATCGGGGGAACTGGCAACGACAGTATTAATGGTGGCGCGGGTATTGACACGATCTTAGAAGGTGGGTTTGACTTTACGCTAAAAGACGGTTCACTGTTGGGCAATGGCACAGATATCCTCAATAGTATTGAGAAAGCGAACTTGACAGGTAACGGTGGTAACAATTTCCTGAATGCGATTGAATTTACCGGCTCTGTTACCCTCGATGGCGGCTTTGGTATTGATACCCTGTATGGAGCAGCTGGTGATGATATCCTCATAGGAGGTCGTAGCGCTGAAGATGACGCGATCTTGGGAAATGGCGGGAACGATCTGGTTTACGGCGGTGACTTTCAGTCCACAACCTTTACAGGAAATGATGCCCTGAATGGAGGTGCTGGCAACGATACCTTGTTTGGTGGTGACGGCAATGACTTCCTGATTGGTGACACCAACGATGATCAATTATTCGGTGGCTTTGATAACGATACTCTGTTTGGCAATGATGGCAATGACACTCTGATGGGTGAAGATGGCTTAGACAATCTTTATGGTGGCGACGGCATCGATTCGCTCTCCGGTGGCAACGGCATCGACTATATCGAGGGCAACATCGGCGACGATCTCCTTTTTGGCGATGACGGGGATGACATACTTCACGGCGGAGACAATAACGACAAACTCAACGGTGGCAATGGCAACGATCAGCTTTTTGGTGATACTGGCAACGATACACTGATGGGTGTGCAGGTATCTGTGGGGAGTAATTTTGGCAAGGATGAAATTGATATCCTCATTGGGGGGCAAGGTCAGGATTCCTTCGTTTTTGGTAGTTCTGGCAATCTTTTCTTCTACAATGATGGCAACCTTCTTTCTCAAGGTACTACTGACTATGCCCGCATCATTGATTTCGGACTTGACGATCGCATTGTTCTAGCTGGGTCTAAGGAGCTTTATACTCTCAGTGCTGTACCCACGAGTATAGGCAATAGTGGCGGACGGGCAAGTGATACCGGAATTTACCTGAATATGCCTGGTACTTCGGAACTCATTGGTGTTATCCAAGATGTTTCTTTGTCTACCTCTGATTTGCAGAGTACGAGCTTTTTCAGTTTTGTTGGCTAGTACCAAAACACAGCAGAGAGGGCGATCGCCGAGCATCTTCCTCTGTATAAAAAATATTTATTAATTAATCTTATCCCCTCCCCCTTTAGGGATGGGATTTTACGTTATACCATTTCTTTGTGAGGCTGCGCCAAATTTTCTTAGCTTCTTCTTTGTTTCTTTCTTTGCGTTCTTTGCGCCCTTTGCGGTTCGTTACTCATATAGTTTGGCGCATCCTCATACAGAATTGGTATTATACCAATTCTCTAAAATCAGGCAAGAGATTCAAACCCCAAAACCCAAACTATATCTGACTTTCTGAATTACGAATTACGTAGCTTGCTTCTCGCCGGAGGCGAGTATTACGAATTACGAATTATGAATTACGAATTGGTATTAGAGACTCTTTACTGGGAATAAAAAATAAAGGTGTACTGAGTTTTGTTCAAAAATCAAATAGGAGTCATATATATAGTCAACAGTCTAAAAAGACGCCAATTTATCATGTTTGAGAGTGAGCTAGTATAAGGTTTAGTCGGCGCTAACTACAGATGCTTATGACTGCCCAACTGCCCCAATCTGCAATGACATCTGGTTCAGATTTGTATGAGCAAGACTTTTACCTGTGGATTCAAACCACAGCAGAATTGCTCAAGCAAAAGAATTTTACACAACTGGATTTAGAAAATTTAATTGAAGAAATTGAAACAATCGGCAGAAGCGAAAAGCGGGCATTGGAGAGCAATCTGGAAGTATTGCTGATGCATCTGCTCAAATACCAAATTCAAACACAAAGGCGATCGCCCAGTTGGCAGTATACAATTTGGGAACACCGTAGGCGAGTAGAAAAAGCACTTCAGGAAAGTCCCAGTTTAAAGCCTCACTTCGATCGCATTTTTGAGGAAAGCTATGAAGCCGCTAGACGACTGGCTGTGATTGAAACTGGGTTATCCATCGCTACGTTCCCTGAACAATCTCCCTTCACGCCGGAGCAGGTCCTCGATCGCGATTTTTTACCTGAGTAGTAATCGGAAGCTCTACTATGATATAAAACTGTTTTGCTTCCTACCCCATGACTCAAGAAACTTCCACGAAAGCAGCCGTTGTTTTCGATATTGATGGTGTTGTGCGTGATGTCAGTGGCTCCTATCGCCGAGCGATCGCAGATACTGTAGAATACTTTACAAATACTGCATATCGTCCCACACCCCTAGACATTGACCAACTAAAATCGGAAGGTGTGTGGAATAACGACTGGGAAGCATCCCAGGAATTAATTTACCGCTACTTTACAGCTGGTGGACAGATGCGCGACGAATTGCAACTAGATTACAATGCGATCGTTGCTTTTTTCCAATCGCGTTATCGAGGCCCAGACCCCAATAATTTGACGGGGTATATCTGTGATGAACCTTTATTATTACAACCTAGCTACTTAGAGCAACTTACCCAAAGTGGGATTGCTTGGGGATTTTTCAGCGGTGCTACTCGTGTTTCGGCTAACTATGTCTTAGAAAAACGTTTGGGCTTGCAATCTCCGGTATTGATGGCGATGGAGGATGCACCAGGTAAACCCGACCCTACTGGACTTTTTGCTACAGTTAATCAATTGGAAAATGGAACTGAGCCAATATCAGCGATCGTCTATGTGGGGGATACAGTAGCAGACATGTATACTGTTGAGAAAGCACGGAATTTAGATTCTGCTCGCACTTGGATTGGTGTGGGGGTTCTACCGCCCCATGTGCAGGAAACAGCAGCGCGAGGTGAGGCTTATAGTGAAACACTGCTAGCAGCTGGAGCCGCGATCGTTTTGGCTAATGTGCAGGAATTGACCCCAAAGCAGATTCACAAATTAATTAGCAGATTGTGTGGTTAAAAATAAGCTAGTTTAAATATAGATATTATTTCTCAATTAACCTAGAAAAGCATTCACACTTCAGCTCCAAAGCGCCAGTAATTATTAATTTCCCATGAACATCTTCAGTAACTTACTTTATCAATCAACTCAGCCTGCACCTGCAAAAAAACAACGTCGAGGAATTGAAATTAAATCCCCGCGTGAAATTGAAATCATGCGGCAATCAGCGACAATTGTGGCAACTGTGCTAAAAGAAATTTCTGAGCTAGTAAAGCCAGGAATGACCACGGCTGACTTGGATGCTTATGCCGAAAAACGCATCCGCGAAATGGATGCAACACCGAGTTTTAAAGGATATCATGGGTTTCCAGGTTCTATTTGCTCCAGCATTAATAATGAAGTAGTACATGGTATTCCTAGTCCCAAGAAAGTAATCCGCCCTGGAGATGTATTAAAGGTTGATACAGGCGCTTATTACCAAGGCTTTCATGGTGATTCTTGCATTACAATTGCTGTTGGAGAGGTGACCCCACTAGCGGCTAAACTAATTCGCGTCGCAGAAGAGGCTTTATTTAAGGGCATTGAACAAGTTAAGGCTGGTGTATACTTACTTGACCTAGCTGGGCCGATTGAAGACCATGTGAAAGCTAACGGCTTTAGTATCGTTGAAGAGTTTACTGGACACGGTGTCGGTCGTAACTTGCACGAAGAACCTTCAGTATTCAACTTCCGTACCCGTGAACTGCCAAATGTTAAACTTCGTGCAGGGATGACCCTGGCAATTGAGCCAATTGTAAATGCGGGTTCTAGGCATACGCGGACATTATCTGACCGTTGGACAGCTGTGACTGTGGATAATGCTTTGTCGGCTCAGTTTGAGCATACAGTTTTGGTGACGGAAACTGGCTATGAGATTTTGACTGACCGTTCTAAGGTTTAATTGCTAGTTAAAATTAGATGTTATTGAGAGAGGTGAAGCGTCAAAAGAAGGCGATTTACCTCTTTATTTTTTCATGGATGAGTGTCTTGACTCGCCATATTTTTGTTAATTAAACCCACGTTTAGCACCCTGTTCGATAATCACTCCTTTAGGAAAAAGTTTTTTTGTATACTGGCTTTATTCACGCAACAATGACTACAGTAAATTGTTCAAAAATAAAGAATATATTTGTTTGTGATGATTATTGTCACGTAAATCTTGTGATATAAAACACTGACATTCAAAGATTTTAAATTATATTATCCTCTCAAAGCAGTAGAGTGCAGTCAAAATCTATCTCATTACTTGGTATTAGACATAGAAATAGTTCCCAAACTCTATTGCCGAAAATTACATTGTTCGAGGCTTAATACCATTTCCATAACTGGGAAATGGTATTGAGCCTGTCAAATAACCCATTAGTCGAGCGCAAAAAAATTCATAAAATGCGATCGCAACTTTTGATGCCCTGTAATTGCATTAATTCATAGGAACTTATTCAGCTTTATTGTTCCCTACAATTACTGACTCGATTACTAAATGGCTCGTGATTCTAACCGTGTTTAATTAGTCTGAAAAAAGAAAAATAAGAGCCAAATTTTCAACTGTAGACAGAACGGGAATATAACCAAACGACCGTACTAACTTAATATTGAGAGGATTTTGATCATGCCTAGATTTACTGTTCCACCTAATTTCATCGGAACTCAGGGTAGTGATAGTTTAGTTGGGGAAGAGTTAAATGCATCTTTGGCAATTGGTATTGATATTTTAACTGGAGGTTTCATTCATACACGCTCAGGGGATGACACCATTCAGGGCAAAGGTATTAGCGGCCTCACCGATACTGGAATCGGCATTATCAACAATGGCAGTTTGGATACTGGGAACGGAAATGACACTCTCATCGCCACTGGTCGAGGCGGCTTCAGCAGTCCGGTGGGCAATGGAATCGGCATTATCAACAATAGCAGTTTGGATACTGGGAACGGAAATGACACTATTACCACCAATGGTAGGGGTGGCAACGGCGCCTTTGGTGCCAGGAGTCAAGGTGGTATTGGAACTGGACTCAATAACAGTGGGATTTTAGATACTGGGAACGGAAATGACACTATTACCAGCAGTGGTGGTGGTGGCTGGGGTAGTGACAGCAGCGCTGGCAATGGTGGCGGTAACGGCAGTGACGGAATTGGTATAGCGAACAGTGGCACTTTAGATACTGGGAACGGAAATGACACTATTACCAGCAGTGGTAGTGGTGGGAGCGGCGGTTCTAGTACTACCATCGGCGGCAACGGTGGTGATGGAACCGGACTAAATAACAGTGGCACTTTAGATACTGGTAACGGAGATGATACTATCACCAGTACTGGCAATGGTGGTAGCGGCACCGGCTGGCGTGCTAATGGCGGCGACGGCGGTGATGGAACCGGGTTAGCTAACACTGGCACTTTAGATACTGGGGATGGAAAAGATACTATTATCGGTACTGGTAGAGGCGGCGAAGGTGGCTTTGGCGATAACATTGCCAATCCTTGGTTTCCCACTCCCGGCAACAGTAATGGTGGTAACGGGTTCGGTATCGCTAACAGTGGCAATTTAAGTACTGGGAATGGAAAAGACACTATTATCGGTACTGGTACAGGCGGCAACGGCCGCAGCACCGGGTACGGCGGTATAGGGATTGGTGTCAGCAACAGTAGGAGTTTGGATACTGGGGACGGACATGACATTATTACCGGTACTGGCACTGGTGGCGAGGCTAGAGCCAGCAACAACGGTACTGGAATTGGTATTCGGAACATTCAAAACGCCACCATCACCACAGGGCAGGGTAACGACACGATTACAGGTTCCGGAAATACTTCAGGCGTAAACGCGATCACCTATGGCATCTTTAACAATGGAGTCATTGACACAGGCAAAGGTGACGACATCCTCACCGGACACGCCACAACAACAATTGATGGTACTGCCTATGGTATTTATGGACAAGGAAGCATCAATACTGGCGGTGGCGATGACACAATTATCGCTACCAGTACCGTCAATGGAGTTCAGCAGAGAGTTAGTATTGGTGGCGGAATTACCGTTGATTTGGGCAGTGGTAATGACTACTTTAAAGGGTTTGGGTCTGGGACTGTTGAGGGCGGGAAAGGTTTTGATATCCTTGATCTTAGCGATTTTCATCGCTCTGAACTGATCGTTTCTGGAGTTGCTTCTGGCGATACCCTTAAACCTGCCAACATCATCATCAACAACAATGAAAACTCCATTCCCACAACTTTATATGTAACTGGCTTTGAGAAGTTTATCTTTGCAGATAGCTCTTTCTCCTACAACGCTTTGGCAAATGGGGCATGAATTTCTTAATTCACCGAAACAGTGCTGAGTGCCGCATTAACGAGAGTTAAATAGTGATAAATTCGCCAGTGGCGGCTGGTTCCATGCTAAGGTTTTTGTGAATTGGGATTAGCGATCGCCTTACTAGAAAATCGATAAAGTCAAGCTCAGACTTTCCACAAAATCTAAAGTCTCAAACTCGTTATGAATGAACTTTTCCTTTAATTAAACGGTGAAGCAGGCGACAAGGCCAGAAAAAAGCCCCACAAATACTTACCGAGGCAATGGCAGCCACAATTCGCCAATTCAAATTAGGCGAGTTGCCAGACTCCAAGGACTGATTTTGTGTGCTTTTAACTAGTTCTGGCGCAGAATGAGAGAGCTGACTGACTGTACTCACCCCTTCAATCGCTGCTCCAATTAGATAAGCTACTAGGGCAATTATTAGCCAGTGGTTCATTCTGTTGCACTATTTGAAATGTGAGCGTATGCTTGTTGGCAGTGAACAATCATTTGGTTTCTCGTCCTAATGATTGCCACCTTGCCCTAACGATAATCGACCTTCAGCCGTATCCCGAATTAAAGGCAGTTTAGATTTTATATAAGTATTGAGGGTGCTATCTACTTGAGGATCTAGTCCCTGCTTAGCTTTTAACTGCTGGAGGAGTAATTGTACTAAAGCCGCATCGTCAAACTGGAGCAGAGTGTTAACCTGGGTAGACTCGATTACAGCCCAGAGCTGTTGCATCATCTTGGCAGTGATCATGAGCTTGTAACTTTTTAAGATTTTCTTTATATTTGCACGAATTTGTAATTTGTGGTTGGTTTTTATCTGAATATTTGTAAAGATGATGGTTGAGTGGGAATTGGGCATGGGGCATAGGGCATAGGGAATGGGGAATAGGGAATGGGGAAAAGGTTAAAGGGATAAATTTAACCTTTCCCCCTTACCTCATGCCTCATGCCCCATGCCCCATGCTCCATGCCCCATGCTCCATGCCCCATGCCCAATGCCCAATTCCCCATGCCCAATTCTTATTGTGAAACTCTGACACAAGATGGTTGCTGGGCAGAAGGAGGATCGGGATAAATTGCTAGAGTGTGATAGTCTGGAGCATTTTCACCATATAACACTCGAAAAGTATAGAGTTTGTTTCTACCTTGTGCTTCGGTAACAACTGTTAAAAGTGTGTTCTCAGTTTTAGGTAGTCCAGGAATATTGAGTTTGGGAATTCGCCTCAGTTGAATGACATTCGCTGCTGAGTTTTTACAATCTCCAGTAGTAGTGTTCGGTTTTTGACCAAACTGCATACATACTGGGCCATCAAAATCTATAGTTACTTCCGATGGATCATTTAACCAAACTTTTTTAATTACTTCTCCAGCAGGAATAAAACTTAAGTTTGTTCCTTGCTGATAGGAAACATGGAGGGTGGGTACTAATCCTCCTAAACCCTGTCCTTGGCAGGAAAATATGGAACGCAGAACGGCATTATTAGCTACAGCACGGTCTACCAATAACAACATACTAACCGAGAAAATTAAGGAAGCTATAGGTAGGAAATAAGAATTACTAGGGATATTTCCTGGTAACTTAGTATTATTTTTCATGGTTGCAAATGGAGAAATTGGTAGATACAACAGGGGCAGAAAAAGAGTTATCCCAAACGTATTGGAAGATATGCTACAAAAGTAATTACTAATTATTATTACCTAATCCAAGGTTCTGAATTCCTGTTCATTTAAAAGCAGGATTCAGTTGAGACTGAAAATATCAAATTGGGATAAATCCTATCTTTTAAAATTGCGTTACTTGGTTGACATATATTTCAATATTGGTGCCGGCTGCCAAAAACCAAATGTTAGTTTGTTGTGACATTTGAGCGATCGCCTGTTGATTGCGTTGGGCAATTTGGGGTACTACGGAGTTCAAACCGCCTTCCACAACTCCAGCCGGGATATTTTCTCTAGTGTTAGTGTTGTTAACAACAGTGCTTCCACCGTTGATGGTAACAACTTGACCATCAGTGCGATTTAATAACTCTGCGGCTTTCCCAATACCTCCCAAAACGAATAGTCCTAGATCCATTGATGCTATGGATGAACTTTGACTAGGAAATTTCTTTGCTACTAAGGGTTTACCTTGGACACCGCGAATAACAATTGCATTGTTGGGTAAGCTTCGTTCTACAAGGTTACCATCATTTTGTGAGATAATTTTGACTACGTTCATCCGTAAAAAACCTTGTTCGGAAATAGAACGAATTTCAGTAAGTAATTCGGTATTTGCTGGTAAAGCTATCTCACCATCGGTAGATTTTAACGGTTCTTTTAATCGCACTACAAATACGTTTTTATCTGTTTCTTCTTCGTTGTTATTGCTTGCTCTAGTAGTTTCGCCAAATATCGCTGTTGCGAATACGGCTTTGGCACTAGTGCCGATCGCTACGGATTTCTGTCCTTGTGGTTGTGCTTGGCTGACTACAGCAGCTCCCTGTTCTGGCGTTTGCTCAGGAGTGGGATTTGCTGTCTGTTGGGGCGGCTGGGTTTCGTTTACAGGTTGGGAAGCTGCTGCAATGTTATTAGGTTGTTCGGTGACATTGACTTGGCCGTAGCTACCTAACTTTGCTAGCTTTGTCCACTCATCGAATGGGTTTGGTGGGGCTGGTGGAGTGATATTGACTACGGGTTGAGTGTTTGGCTGGATAACTGGTAGCTGGGGTATTGGTAGAGGTTGAGGAGCAGGTACTCTGATGATGCGCTCAACTGTCACTGGCTGAGGGACGTAAGCTGTTGGTGGGGGTGTTGGTATCACTTGTTGTCTCCTTGTGGAAGCAGCTGATGGTTCTACCAAGGCTACTGTAGCGGCTGGTTTTGGCATTCTCAGCTTGTCTTGGGCGGCTTTTACTGACTGTGCTTGTTCAGTCAGGGCTAATTTCGTTTTGAGAGTCTCGATTTCACCTTCTAGCTGTTGAGAGGTTGATTCATTTGTTGGTTGCGATCGCACTTGTGGGGTGACAATATTATTTCTGGGCTTTTGAGAGCTACCACTCATCAATTGCGACAAAAATACGCCAGCCACCAAAACTACTGCTAAGGTACCAGCACCTACTAAGCCTAATTTGGCAAAGGGATTAGATGAGAGGGATTGTTCTGTCTTAACTTCTTCTGGTTCAGGTGACGGTTGCAAGATTGCAGAGTCTTCTGATGGTTGGCCTTGGCTAGAAGATTCTTCTGCAAAGCCAACCAACCTTGCCATCCGTGATTCCCAATCGTCATATTCTATTTCTAGTTGGCGATCGTCGGTGTCTAGAGTTAATAGACTTGGTGGAGGAGTTTCTGTCGGAATTGAATATTGAGTCATGGTAAAGCTTAGTTTGAATTTCCAGAACAATTTTTATCTTGGATTTCACAGACATTATAAATTTCTAGTCTGGCTTCACCAAGGCGGTAAACTGCAAAGTGCGACGGAAGCGGCGCGTTTGGTAGTGAAGTTGCTGGTTCATTTATTGCTCTAACTAAAATTTGTTTATTAAACGAAATTGATTTTCCCAATTTATCATAACTACTAAAAGTTAATTGATTGGCAAGCAACTCCACTTTCCATCTGCCATTGCCTATTTTTGTAGGTTGAGAGATTTTTTGGATTACTAATACATTTTCAGTTCCTCTATTAACATTTTCAAATTGGCTGTCTGGATTTAAGTTAGTTACTTGTGACTTCAGTTTTTGCTGAAAATCATCGGCTACGAGTTGGGAACTAATTTCCCAGACCGTTGTTGGCGGCTGTTGCTGTGACCAGGTAAGCATTAAGCTCATAGTTTCACCAACAAAGCGCCGAATAGTTTCTGGTTGTCGCTCTAAATTCTCTTGGGGGTCTACTGTAATCACACGACCATCAACAAGTTGTACTAAACTTTGAGGTGTGAGTTGCCGACCTAACTGTTGTAACATAGACCCGTGAAATATTAGTAACAGTAAGGTAAATACATGTAAACCAAATGTTCCTACTGCCAATAGTGGTAAGGCGTTACTTTTTTTATTTTCTGATTTAAATATCTGCATTAATGATTTTTTTATCGTAATTGAACTATATTGTCAGAATTCAGAATTCAGAATTCAGGAGTTAGAATTCAGGATTCAGAATTCAGGAGAATATTTGAGGAACTAATAGGATATTTAAAGTTAGTGAAGTACACCATCTATGTCTATATGTCTGAAAGTTAACTATATGGGCTATTCTAATTCTCAAGTCTGACTCCTAAATTATGCTGTATTAATCATACTGAAATTTTTATCAATTCTGAATTCTGTTAGCTCAGCGGGGCGTAACCCATTCTGAATTCTGAATTCTTATCTAATAAAGTTATCGGTTCTTTGTTGAATTTTGCATTCTTTTAGTTGAGCTTCATTGAGATTGTTGTAGTTATCTAACAAACATAAGTCCCGAATTTCATAAATTTCTAGTCTATCAGTACGGACACTATAAATTGCTTTTTGCAGATCGGTACTACTCTCGACTTGGGGATTAGCGAAATAATCTGCTGCACGCACAAGAAAATCTTTGTTAAAAGGAGTTATCACTCTTCTATCATCACTTCGGTTTTTTTGAATTAAGTCGGCTACCATACCGACTCGCCACTTACCTGGTGCAATTTCTTTTGGGGGATAAATTCGCTTAATTACTAACTGTGATGTCATTCCTTGGTTGGGATTTTCACTAAAAACTTCTGGTGGTGTCATCTCGGCAATTGTGCTTAAGAAACCTTTGCGGAAGTCTTCTGATAAGGCAAAACTAGCTATCCAGCTAGTAGTACTAATTTTTTGGCTACCACCTTGGGGTGTTCTAATTAGTATTCCCAAATCAGATTTGGGATTTGCGACTTCTTCAATCTTTTGTGGGGGTAAAGTTCCCGACCAGTTAAACATTGCGATCATCGTTTTGCTGATGAATTGGCGTATTGCTTCTGGTTCTCTTTTTAAATCATCAATTTCAGCTACCGTTTTACCATCTATTAATTGCACAAAATTGGGAGGTTTTCTCAAGCTGAGTTGACGAATATTTATGCCTTGAAATAAAAATAAAAGTAAGACTAATAGGTGCAAACTGAAAGTGGCGATCGCAAAAATTGTTAAAACACTTGCTGTTCTTGTTCTTTTCTCTAGTAAACGTACCATTCAATCACCTCCTGCTGCAAAAAAGTTCAGTTTTCATCTTATGTATGATGGTAGGCAATAGATTTTTTCACCAAATAAATATTAAACATTATTATATATTTTAATATTTCTTATCATTATTATTTAATTATTCTGAATTCTGTTAGCGCAGCGGGGCGTAGCCCATTCTGACTCCTGACTCCTGACTCCTGAATTCTTTATATTCTCTCCTTTACCAAAGCAGCCGTATTGTTGATAGCGCTAAAGACTGCGAACCCTCCAGCAGCAGCCACAACTAAGGATAAAATCGGTGCTAAAACTCCGAGAAAAATCATGAACCACATTAAGTCTGGGTCAACATTAGCATCTTGACCCGGGCCATTGACAATCACTGCCGCAGTCAACACCGCGATAATATTAAATGAAATTTTGGCGATTCCAATAGATAAAAACCCCGTGAGCCATGCAAAAATTGGTTTACCAACTACAGGTAATAAAGACCCGCCCAGAGCAATTGGCCCTAAAGCCGCTATCAGCAACATCGTCGCTTCTATTAAATTCTGGAAGGCATATTGTAAGGAAACTAAAAAATTTTTTAGGCTTGTTTGTACTGTAGAACCTAATAAAGAATTAAATGAAGTTTCCGATACAATACCTGTGCCATATCTGATATTATCTACCTTGGTTTGGAGTCTGGATATCCAGTTTTTATTACCGTATGAATCTCGATATTTCTGCCAGAGAATATTCACTTTTTCCGCAGCTTTGGCAAAACATTGAGTTTGCTGTTCGCCAGTAAGTGATTGACAAGGACGCAGCAAAGAACCTGCTACTTCTTCGGCAACACTCATATTCAGTGCTTGTTGGTACATTTTATCTGCATCTGCTGTGACCAATACTTGCTGATTTGCGGTGTCTATAAAATTCCGCACTCCCAGTGTCAGATTAGAAAGTATACTTCCATTGCCTGAATTATTTAAGAGTATCACTACTACAAAAGGCCAAATTAATGCTGATATTGGACGGGTAAATTCGTAGGATAATAAATCTCTGATGAATTGTACCATAAAAAACAACAGGGTTCCGACTGCAAAAAAAATACCCACATTTGTCAATGTTCCATACAAGTTATTATTGGTGTTATTTTGTAATAAATCGAGCCATTGTTTGTCCCAACCTTCGGCAATACTTTGGGAAGTTGCGACACCATTATCGAGAATTTCATCAATGCCTACTTGGGCAAAAATTAGTGGAATAGCAAGTTGCATTATTTTTGATTTATGGGCTATTTTTCGATTTACTATGTTTTTTTAGGGTGTGTTAGCGACAGCGTAACCCACGCTCAGACGACATTTTAAAAGTAGTGGCGGATGTATCAAAAACCAAGAGTGAAACACTGCACGAATGACTCCTGAATTCTTCCTAATTATCAATTTTTCTGCCAAATAAATCTATCTGAGAAGTAGCTCGCAAAAGTCGCGCTGCTTCGGTGGATGTTTCAACTCTGCGAGCGCGATTTGCTTCTTCTGTCTGTTGAGAAATGTTTGCTAAATTTAAATTGGAGTATTGCAAAGACTGATTAGCTTGTATTGTCTGAGCAAATGTTTCACCGACAATTTTTGATTGTTCCTGTTGAATTTTTAACATTTGTGATTGATTGGCATTTAGCAATTGTGCTAAAATTGCTGTAGCTGGATCGAGTTTACTGGCATCAAAAGCAGGAATAGGAATTTTATTTAACAACTCTTGGGTCTGCTCTTCGGCTGCTTGAGTAAACCCTGCAATATTTTCTAAACTTTTTTGTGTATCTACTAACTTTATCTTTGAACGAATTTGTCCATTTTCACCGAGAACACTTGCTGCTGCTCCACGGGTAATTACACGATTGAGTTCATTGCTAACTAAATTTCCTCGCACCGCTGCATTATTTTCAAAACGATCCGATCTAGAGTAGAGAATTAAATCATCACGAACTCTTTGCCCCGCAGTAACGGGGTTGGGTATGTTCAATTCTCCTTTGGCGTTATTCAGAGCATTTCGACTCTGTAGTTCTACAGGCTTTAAGTTGTCAGTCAGATTATATTGGAAGTAGTTTTGCAAATCTGTGGAATATGATTGAAAATCAGTCCAAACTTTACCTAATTGTGATGTGTTAGTAGTATATTGGGCTGCTACAGGTAGAATTGCCAGAGATACTAAAGTCAATGTCAAAATGGTAGTTTTCTGCATACATCTGTACGTGAAAAAGGTAGACGGAATTATTGAGTGGGTAAGAAAGTTGGCTGGGGTATTATTTAGGGATTTGGCAAAAATAAACGAACCGCAGAAACACAGAGTACACGGAGATAATGAGGAAGAGAGGATATTTTAGGATTTATTACTCTCTGACTAAGTTTTGCAATTCCTGTTAATTGCTCACAGATATCCTCCCAGATTAACTACTACGTAATGTTGCTACTAACTGACGTGCAAATGCAGAAATTGCTTCATATTTATCGCTGTGAATTTGCATCATTTGGCTACGTGCAGTTTGTTCATAGGGGTTGTTAGCAACTGCTGCTAATTGTTCGTAACCTGGATAGTAACGGCAGAATGTGTAAACACCGTTATCATCTAGCAGCCATTGGCTATAAATGCCTTCTTTGCGTGGAAAAAAGCTTTCTGAGGCATTACGGGCAATAATTTTGCGGGGATATTTTAAGATGTCTGCAAAACTATCTACTGCAACTGGTTGAATGCGTCCAATTAATCGGGTTGTTAAGTTTTGCAAAATTTTCGATGCAGCTTTAGATCTGGCGATGGTGTCAGGATCTTGTGCTGATAAAATAACTCTGATGCCGGCTTTGGCGCCGTTGGCACAAATTCGACCAACTAAGTCGGAAATTTGCTCGAATTCAAATAGAATCGGGGCTTCATCGATAAAGAATATGGAAGCGGGACTACTTAATGCGCGTCTGAGTGCGGCTGAATAAGCACTTAAAGATAGTACGGCTGCATCTTCACTATCTGAGAGGTTTCTGAGGGCAAAAACCAAAAGTTGGGCGTCGGTGGGAAAGCTGGATGGTGCAGAAATAGCTTGTCCGACGCGGCTAGAAAGCCAAAACCGCAAGCGTAGCTGAATTTGACTGAGGGCGTCTTCTACTCTCCCACTGATTGAGCTGAGCTGCAAATGTTCTGGAGAACAGAAAACTAAAAAATCCTTTAACGTAGGGGTTTTCTGCCAAGCTGGAGAACCGAAGCCTCCCGCCATTGCTTTGCGATATCGCTCTTTGATACCTTCATCAGCAAAGAAGACTTCTAAGGCTAAGTTGAGGATCGATCGCACTGTTTGCGATAAGATTTGACTTTCGGTAGACGATCCTAGAACCATTGTCATTAAAGCTGATTCTAGAAAAGAGGTATAATCAACCAAGCGATCGCGTTGTTGTTCTATATCTAGCGATCGCAAATCTGGTTGTTCAAATAAGTTATTCGATTGTTTGGAAATATCAAAATAGGCTCCATTCCCCTCCATGAACTGCGTATAGTCAGTAAAGGTAGATGTACCATCAGGTTTAGGGAAATCTAGTGCCACCACCGGAATACCATGTGCTAAAGCTTGAGTTAAAATCCCCGATACCAACACCGATTTACCAGCACGAGTTGTGGCAAATAAAGCTAAATTTTTGTGTTGGTTAAACAAATCCAAATGTACGGGTGTTCCGCCTTCTTCAGCAATCAATTCAAAGCCTTGTCTATCACCTCTTTTGGTTAAAACCAAAGGCATTAATCCGGGAACTTCACTTGTCAAATACAACTGGCGACGATTGAAGGGTGTTGCTAACAAACCTTCCCAAACTATGGGGAGAGTTTGCAGCCAGATTTTCCAGGCGTACTCAGTTTCTCTAATTACCTTTGCTGGACGTTGAAAACAGTTTTCAATATATCTTGTGGCCTCATCTAATTTCTCAACAGTCGGCCGATGTACCAAAATGACAACACTCGTATAAATCGGAACAGCACCCTCATATAATTGTTCTTGTGCTGCTACGGATTTTTTTAACTTTAATTGAGCGTTGACATCAATAGTTTTGCTTTTTTCTTGAGCTAAAATCGTTGTCATGTTTGACTGCTTCAGCACTCGTTGGAGAGTAGTTTTTACCAATGCTGGATTTGCCGCAGTCAATTCACAAAAAATTTCTGTATCTACTACTGTTTCTCTGGCTAATAATTCCCACAAATACCGCAGTTGAGCCGATTTATTTGGCCAACCACCGGGTTTTTCCAGAAAAGACATTGTGCCAATATAACGATTGTTAACATTTACCCAACGGCGATCGGCACGAGGTACACTCGACTCCATCAGCAAAGTTGTACCGTGGATATTTTCTATCAACAATTTACTACTAGCTAAGTCGGAATTAACTTCTTCGTGTAGCCCATCTTCATCTAAAGTGATTAATTGGGGAATCTCTATTGGCTGGGTATCATTAAATCTTTTCCAGACATCTTCCCAGAGTTCATCTGCACTCAAAGCTTTGACATCTAATCCCATTTTGTTAGATAAAATTTGCTCCCAGCGAGAAAAACCCTGTTTGTAAGCATTGGTAATTACAGTTTCCAGGCGCTGGTTTTCAGCTTCTGAGAGTTCACCTTTAAATTTCAACCACCATGATTCAGCTCTCACTAGAAGTTTTTCTATCCAATCATCTGCATTTTTGGAATTTCCTTCTACAGTGTAAGTCACATAAATCCGCAAAAATTTTGGCTTACGAATACCAGAACTAGTAAGCTCTTTAATTCTGGCTCTCTCGGCCATCAACAAATATTTAATATCTCGTGATGGCGCATTTCTGATTAATGATGCTAATTCTTTTTGGCGCTCTTTATCTGAACTAAAAGATCCCAAATGCAGTGTCATCCTTTCACCGCTAGGAATATCTTTTAATCCAGCTTCAATATTATTAAAAAGTGTATCGATTTGTTCTGGTCTTAAAGTGGTATGAATTCCCTTACAGTCAAAACCAAAAACAAAGCAGAGCCGATCCTTTTGTATGCCTTTTGTCAATAGATAAGCACCAATATCACGTCCATTCATCGAGACGCGCAGCATTGTCGCCAGGTGTAAGGCATCTTCAAATGGTGTTAATCTAGTTTCACTTCCGGCGCCGCTGACGCTTTGTTTTCCGATTTTTTGCTTCATGGTTAACTTCCAGTAAGCTTTGATAACGAGCAAAGCCTCTTGTCCAAGCGGGAACGCCAATAAATTTGCTTAAAAAACTCCAACTTCTCCCGCCAGTTAATATCCACCAAGTTCCGATTCCCCAACCAGTCATTAGTAGCGTCCACAGCCATTTTTGAAATTCTTCTTGGAAAAGACCGCCAAAAATCCCATTGATAATTAAGTAGGATGATAAGGCGATTACTGTCCAAGGAAGAATTTGGTCGGCTGGAATTGGCCCTAATGAAGGTTGGCTTCCTAGAACTTGGTTAACTGGACGAAATTCTTGTTCCCGCTCTTCAGACATTTCTAATATCTTAAATTATTTACTGCTATCGCCAATTACAAAGCGTGTGAGTACATCAGCAATGGTAACAGCTACAACAACTAATAGGGGAGTTCTGGCGATACTTTGCCAATCTTCATCTTTACGGACTGCGTTGATTACACCAACCAAAGAAATTGCAATATACAGCAAGAAAAGTGCCCGCAATATATTAAATATCAAACTTACTGCGGTGTCGCTACCACCACTGTTTGTTGTTGAACCATCTGTTGATGATAAAGTCTTTTTGAAAAACTTTTCCGCTTCGCCAAAAAACTGCGCTTGTGCAGGAGCTGCAAAGTAATCTAACCAAAATAAACTCAGGACGATCGCTGTTGCTAGGATTTGTAATATTATCAGCGATCGCCTTGGCAAATTCACCTGCTGCCCGATTTTGTGCGTGATGACTGCAATTAAACTACCAACAAGTAAACAAAATAGCAGGATAGGACTTTTTAGGCTGATAACGCTTACAAATACAGCACAAGCAATCAAAAAAGGTACAGATTCAACCAAAATAACCAGACTTGATTTCAGTGCCAGTGTTAACTTATGAGATCCTGTGGTTGCACTACCAGTTAAAGCTTTGAAAAAGTTTCTCTGGTGAGAACTTTGTCTAAACATTTGCTAATTTTCCTATGGTGTACTATGGGCGTTGGTGGTTTCAAATTTTACAGACAAGATAATTTTACATGATTTAACATTTATTTTTCCTCAAATTATAAAGTTCAGCAAAGTTATACATCATAATACGATTTTTTATTAATTTAAGTTAACAAAATATTAATATTTATTTAATAAGTGTCTATGGCTTCAGAAACTAGGTTTTTAGCTCTTAACCATAACTGCTACAGTCTTCCTAAAGTTTTTCTCTGCCAGGGATTTTGTTTTAATTATCAGTTTGAGGAATCCAGTGGTAATACCAGACAATCCTTGGTAGGATAGCGCTATTTAATTCCTATAGCCAGAGTAAAGTCTGAATCCCTTGTCCAGAGATAGTTTTGCCCATTGGGCTTAAGTAGTTAACTTGCTGCCTCACCTCAATTGCCACAAATTTGGCAAACAAATGAAGCCAACGGCTGCCATATCCCATTTGCCAAGGCTTTTGGGAATACTTTTAGAGATTATACTAGCACTACCATTCACATCCGTGTTAATCAGTCTACGGCCACTACCACTAAGTAGGCTACGTTTTATGCTTTTAGGGACTTCCAAAAAATAAACTATCCAAAATTAATTACTTGTATATTTGTGGCGGTGCAAGGCCTTGCGCCCCCACGATGTTTAATTGGAAATCCCTTACCTAAATATTTAGAATGTTTAGAAATTCGTTGATTGTCGATAAAAGATACTCAAACTTAGGCATTGACGAAAAAGACCAAATAGAAAATGTATGTTTTCTCCTAATATACATAATGATTCATTTGTCAAGAAGATAAATTATATTCTAAATCCATTGCAACGTTGAAAGTAAAATTTTACAAGCAAAACCATATATATATAGGTTATGGGGGAAATTTTCATATTTTACTCTGGTGACATTAATAAAAACCAGTCAGAAGCTAATTTTTAAACCCTGCTCTAAATGGGAGCAATATAATTAATTCTTTTAATCTTTCCATAATGCAATCATGATTGGAATTTTACCTTAACACTCTACTGTTAAGTTCGTTGGTAAATTCTAACAGCTATTACTCATAGCAGTCCTAGAAAAATCGTCAAATCCTTACTTTCTTTGATTTGCGCCTTTGCTAATAGCTGATGGCGCCGTGTCGTGCGTCTATATCAAAGAAAGTGATGTTCATGTTATTTGCTCTTATTTTTTCACTAGTTTGTGCAAACTTGTGATTGATAAGTAAGTTTTTAGTGCCAAAATTTTGGACTTGAGAGGAGCTTATTTTTAATCACTAGTTTGATAATTGATTTCGTTTTTTTCAAGTGTAAATTTCCAGGTTAATTTCAAGGAGCTTGACATGGCTTTTGATCGCCAATCGAATAAGTTGACAAGTTCAGTTTCTGTACTTGCCATAACAATTAGTTTAGTAGCAGCTCAATCTGCTACTCAGAAATCTCTAGCTCAGTTCGCCACCAGTCCTGCTCCAACTGGAGTAACCCCAATAAATGGAGCAGGTGCAAGTACTGTAAATACTTTGTTTGTAGGTACAGGGCTTAACTCAGCAGGACAGCCAAATCCATGTCCTTTTGGTCCGAAAGGCTCATGGTTTAACGTTTTCGGTGTTGGAAATACTGGTACAACAAATCCTTCGCCCCTTAATGCTGATGTAACGTCTGTAGGCGCTGACACTTGCCCAGTTGGAACTTATGGCCCTGTAGTTAATAACGACACATTCAGATATGCTTCGGTTGGTAGTGGCGCAGGCATATCAGCTTTTTTCACTCCACCAGGCACACCAACTGTAGTTGTTGTTCCATCACGACCAACACCTGACAATAATACTAACATCGTAAGCGCAATCTCTTTTGCAGCTACTGACGATCCCTTAGCAGGAACACAAATAGAACAAGTAGCTGCTGGCACTGCCACTCAGCGTACTGGAGGTGGAAAGGCCATTCAAGTGCCTGTGGTAGGTGTCGGAATCACCTTATCTTACAACCGTACTGGTCTTACCATACCAGCAGCTGGACTTAAGTTTTCCCGAAATACTTACTGTGGTATTTTGAATGGTAGCATCGTAAATTGGAACGATTCTAGAATTAGAAATGATAACGGTGGCGCAGTAATTGCAGTCAATTTACCCATCAGAGTTGTACGCCGTAGTGACAGCAGTGGTAGCACTTTTGTTTTAAGCACTCATTTAAATACTGTGTGTCAGACTGCTGTAGATCCTACACTTCCAGTTCCGGGTCTTACACCAGGAGTTAAATCGACTAGTGTATGGAATAGAGGAGTGGGGAGCGTAAGTACTTCAGGCACCGTACCCCCAGCACCACCAGCTAATACAGTTGTTTGGCCAGCAAGTTTCCTATCTGCCTCAGGAGGTGGAGGTGTAGCCACTACAATTGCAAATACTCAGGGTGCAATTGGTTACGTAGATAGTGCTACCCGCTTAGCTAGAAGTTTACCTGCTGCACTCTTACAGAATAAATCAAATTCATACATTGGTCCGACAACAACTGGAATTCAAAATGCTTTGAGTGTTGGAACCATCGTCAAATATGGTACTGCTCCCAATAACAGGCTGATTAGAATTGATAATTTGGCCAACACAACCAATTCAACTGCCTATCCCATTTCCACAGTAACTTACACGCTGTTTTATGACGCGTATCAAAACACTACTACAGGCAATTTGATAGCAAGTCATATCAGAACCTTGATCAACTGGGCTTTAGCAGATTCGACCCAACCAGTTCCTCCCGCCACTAATTCCTCCAACCCCACTCCAGACCAGATAGCTATAAATCGGGGATATGCTCCTCTTCCCAATAACATCAAAACTGTGGCTAGAACTGTTGTGAATACTTGCGTAAACACTGCTACTGGTCCTTCTCCTTGCACCCCTTAGGTTTCTAAATCGACCCAACAACCTGTTGGAAAATTCAGTTGTTAATTTAGTTGTCGCATTTTAATCGCCATTAATGGTGTTGCTGAATTTAAATATGAAATTTCAAACTTCAAGGGTTGAAACCTTTGTTTTTATCCCTTTGTGCGAAACCAAATTCATACTCTTAATCAGCAACACCCTATTTCAGTATTTGTGAAAAAATCTTGACAATAATACGAAAATTGTGCCTGTTTAATTACATATAGCTACTTATTAAAAATACTATCTACTTCGTAAAAACAAGTAAAAAATAGTAATTATTTTAATAATCAAAAAAATATATTAACCTCCAGCATTCCTCTCATAAAAACACGAGAATTTTCAATTTAATTTACTTAACCTAAATTTTAACTAATGCTAATGTTATTTGTTTAAAAATTTTAAATCTACCCCATTGCTAACAACAAACATACAAAAAAATCATGGCTGATCCATTATCCAACCTTTCGGAGCTTAACGGCAGCAACGGCTTTGCCATCAACGGCAGTGGCACAGACTCCTCAGGCAACTCAGTCAGCAGTGCCGGAGACGTAAACGCTGACGGCATCGCCGACCTAATTATTGGCGCACCCGGTAGCGGAAAGAGCTACGTAGTATTTGGCAGCAGTAGTGGCTTTAGTACCACTCTCGACCTGTCAACTTTAGATGGCAGCAACGGCTTTAGCATCAACGGTGGTGTCAGCGACTTCTTTGGCGGCTCAGTCAGCAATGCCAAAGACGTGAATGGTGACGGCATCTCAGACCTGATTATTGGCGCATCCGGTGCAGCTTTGGGAGCAGGAAAGAGCTACGTGGTGTTTGGCAGCAGCAACGGCTTTAGTGCCCAACTCGACATTTCTAATCTCAACGGCAGCAACGGCTTTGCCATCAACGGCATTAATGGGCGGAACTCTGATGGCTTCTCAGACTCCTCAGGTAACTCAGTCAGCAGTGCTGGAGACGTAAACGGCGATGAAATCTCAGACCTGATTATTGGCGCATCCGCTGCGGCTTCTGGTGCAGGGCAGAGCTACGTGGTGTTTGGTAGCAGCAACGGTTTTAGCCCAACTCTCGACCTGTCAACTTTAGATGGCAGCAACGGCTTTGCCATCAACGGAAGTGGCACAGACTCCTCAGGCAACTCAGTTAGTAGCGCTGGAGACGTAAACGGCGATGAAATCTCAGACCTAATTATTGGCGCACCCGGTAACGGAAAGAGCTACGTGGTGTTTGGCAGCAGTAGCGGTTTTAGTGCCAGCTTTGACCTATCTAGTCTTAACGGTAGCAACGGCTTTGTGGTCAACGGCAGTGCCACTGACTTATCTGGTGCTTCAGTCCGCAATGCTCAAGACATCAACAACGACGGGATTTCAGACCTGATTATCGGTGCATATAACACGGCTTCCGGAGCCGGAAACAGCTACGTGGTGTTTGGCAAAAGTAGCGGCTTTAGTGCCAGCCTTGACCTCTCGACTCTTGACGGCAGCAATGGTTTCGCCATCACAGGTATTAACGGCAATGATGCCTCAGGCTACTCAGTTAGCAGTGCTGGGGATGTCAACGACGACGGCATCTCAGACCTGATTATCGGCGCTCCTTTTGCCTCTGAGTTTGCCGGACAAAGCTATGTGGTCTTCGGTAGCAGTAACGGCTTTAGTGCCCAACTCGACCTCTCCAACCTTGACCCAACCAAGGGCTTTGCCATCAACGGCATTAATCCTAATGATTCTTCAGGTATTTCAGTTAGCGCTGCTGGGGATATCAATAATGATGGTGCTGATGATCTAATTATCGGTGCAACTGGTGCCAATGCTGGTGCTGGTTCTAGTTATGTTGTCTTTGGTACTCCGCAACCACAACCCGAACCTGAACCCGAACCAAAACCACAACCACAAGTCATATTCAATCTCTCAACTCTTAACGGCAGCAACGGCTTTGCCATCAACGGCAGTGGCACAGACTCCTCAGGCAACTCAGTCAGCAGTGCCGGAGACGTAAACGCTGACGGCATCGCCGACCTAATTATTGGCGCACCTGGTAGCGGAAAGAGCTACGTAGTATTTGGCAGCAGTAGTGGCTTTAGTACCAATCTCGACCTCTCTAATCTCAACGGCAGCAACGGCTTTAGTATCAACGGTGGTGTCAGCGACTTCTTTGGCGGCTCAGTCAGCAATGCCGGAGACGTTAATGGTGACGGCACCTCAGACCTGATTATTGGCGCATCCGGTGCAGCTTTGGGAGCAGGAAAGAGCTACGTGGTGTTTGGCAGCAGCAACGGCTTTAGTGCCCAACTCGACATTTCTAATCTCAACGGCAGCAACGGCTTTGCCATCAACGGCATTAATGGGCGGAACTCTGATGGCTTCTCAGACTCCTCAGGTAACTCAGTCAGCAGTGCTGGAGACGTAAACGGCGATGAAATCTCAGACTTGATTATTGGCGCATCCGCTGCGGCTTCTGGTGCAGGGCAGAGCTACGTGGTGTTTGGTAGCAGCAACGGTTTTAGCCCAACTCTCGACCTGTCAACTTTAGATGGCAGCAACGGCTTTGCCATCAACGGAAGTGGCACAGACTCCTCAGGCAACTCAGTTAGTAGCGCTGGAGACGTAAACGGCGATGAAATCTCAGACCTAATTATTGGCGCACCTGGTAACGGAAAGAGCTACGTGGTGTTTGGCAGCAGTAGCGGTTTTAGTGCCAGCTTTGACCTATCTAGTCTTAACGGTAGCAACGGCTTTGTGGTCAACGGTAATGCCACTGACTTATCTGGTGCTTCAGTCCGCAATGCTCAAGACATCAACAACGACGGGATTTCAGACCTGATTATCGGTGCATATAACACGGCTTCCGGAGCCGGAAACAGCTACGTGGTGTTTGGCAAAAGTAGCGGCTTTAGTGCCAGCCTTGACCTCTCGACTCTTGACGGCAGCAATGGTTTCGCCATCACAGGTATTAACGGCAATGATGCCTCAGGCTACTCAGTTAGCAGTGCTGGGGATGTCAACGACGACGACATCTCAGACCTGATTATCGGCGCTCCTTTTGCCTCTGAGTTTGCTGGACAAAGCTATGTGGTCTTCGGTAGCAGTAACGGCTTTAGTGCCCAACTCGACCTCTCCAACCTTGACCCAACCAAGGGCTTTGCCATCAACGGCATTAATCCTAATGATTCTTCAGGTATTTCAGTTAGCGCTGCTGGGGATATCAATAATGATGGTGCTGATGATCTAATTATCGGTGCAACTGGTGCCAATGCTGGTGCTGGTTCTAGTTATGTTGTCTTTGGTACTCCGCAACCACAACCCGAACCTGAACCCGAACCCGAACCTGAACCCGAACCCGAACCCGAACCCGAACCCGAACCCAAACCTCCACAACTGATAAATAGTGGTAATGATGTCTTTAATATCAAAGGTGACAATCCTACAGTAAAACTCAAAGTTGCTATCACAGGCAGTAATTCTCGGGTGGTGAATGAATTGGCTGTATATAGTGTTGATGATGCTACAGGCAAAATTGACGGTATTGCTCCAGGGGAAGCAGGTTATGCCCGCAAAGCTCTAGAACGAGGACAGGTGATTCTCTCAGCTATTGCCAATCAACCCAATGGGTTCAGCAACAGTCTTGTCGAGAATTTATTAGAATTTTCGTCTGATACTAACCTGAGATTTTATTTAGTCAAAAATAGTACAACGGAAAATGTGCTGAATAATATCACACCAATCACTGAGGTACTATTTTCTGACCCCTCAAACCAAAAGATTACAAGTTTAGATAACAATGCATTTTCTCTAGCTTGGAAGGATAGTTCTGGTAATAGCACTAATGACTTCCAGAATCTGGTAGTAAAAATTCAGCCTACAAATGACCCATTACCTTTGGGTACAAGTCTACAAGACCAGCCACAAGCAGAATTGATTGACTTAAGGGATGTTGAACAACAGGTAACAGCTAATTTTGTTGTCAATCGAGAAGCTGCATTCAATAATTTCGTGGGATTCTATAAAGTAGCTGATGAAAATGGTGGTATTGATACCAATGGCGATGGTACGGTAGATATTCTTGTTGGTCAAGCTGGTTATGCCCAAGCCGCAGTCCGTCAGCGCGTTGCAGGAATTGACCTCACGGTAAACAACCAAGGTACAGCAACTTATACTGATACTTTCGAGCCTGGTTCCATCTTTGCACCATTTATTATCATCGATGGCAGACCAGATGCCATTTTAGATAACAATTCTAATAATGATCCATCAGTTTACTTTTCATTCTTGGGTGCTAACACTGACAAGGTAGATCATATTCGTCTGTTAGGGAGTAACACGTTTGGCTTTGAGGATTTAGCAAATGGTGGTGACAAAGATTTTAACGATGTTATCATCCGAGTTAATTTGAGTGTTGTCTAGTAATTTTAGGAGTTTATAACCACTAAAAAAGGTGAACAAAGCAGTCTTGGGATAGCCGAGTGTATCAATATCACAACTCTCCTCGCCTTGTTCACCTTTGGGGTTCCTGGATGGTAACATCTGGCGTTGGGCACTAACTACAAGCTCAAAGTAAGGATTTGAGCGAACCAGAAGTCCTGCCCACCTTACTTTATCTGATGATGCGAGACCTTCGGTGAGCTTCGCTAACGCGATCGCTATTTATTCTTTAGCTAGCATTACTTGGTAAAAATTAAAACTAGTTTTATAAGCATATTTAGTGAACTAAAAGTCGTAGTCGAATACTACTCTACTGTTTTGAGTCACCAAGTTATGTATGGGTCAGAACAGTTGAAAAAAGTTCAATCGTCAACTATGTTATCATTAGATAGGTTGAGAAATATTTTCGGTCATCTTAGTGACTACATGGAGGCCTCTCCGAATCTAAATCTCTACACCCTTTGATTCTGGAGGTATTTTATGTCAGTAATTGACCTGAAAAATTTACTTTCGAGTATTCCGAAAATTAAAATTTTTAGCGAAGTAAATTTACTGGAATACCTCTGAAAAACTGACATATATTACTGTCACAAATTTACATAACGGACAGTAAACTATGTCAAAAACCGAGATAGCATACGGTTACTACTTGAACTTATATCAGAAGTGAGTTTTTTTTATGCCTACAAGTCCTTTGCGTGAAGAACCTCGTAATCAACGAGCGCCTGTAATTCGTACAAGTAATGAATTTATTCTTTTGGAATGGCTAAAGTCAACTGGTCGTCTCATCGAGCGTGAACATCAAGAATCTGACTATCTCGGTGAAGTAGAAGAAATCTCAGAAATGATAGATCTTGATGATATTCCTTACGATCATGATGATGACGATGTTGATCTGGATTTAGAAGCTTAGTACCGCTTTGGGTAATTTGTAATTCTTACAGCAGAATTCAGGAGTCAGAATTCAGAATTCAGAATTCTGAATTCTTCTTCAAAATCTAAAATCTTATGGTCTACTTGAGTAATAGATAAAATAATTGCCCATTACTAACTGTGACGCCAGCGCGATCGCCTGCTATTTTACCAGTACCTAAAAAATAATCTACTCTACCTGCACCTTTAATTGCACCTCCGGTATCTTGGTCGAGAACATAGCGGCTAATAATTCGTTCTTCCATGTTTCCGGTAGAATTAACAAAGGGAATAGAAGCACGAATCAACGCCAAAGCACCAGGAGGCATGAGAGATTTATCTGTAGCGATAGAACGCTCTGCTGTTAGTGGCACATTAATAGAACCTTGGGCTGGTTCACCGTGGTTTTCTTGAAAAAAAACAAAGCTGCGATCGCGCGGAATATAAATATTTAATTCTTGGGGATGTTTTTGGAAATAATCGAGAATAATTGGCATTGTCATACCTTGTAGCGGTAATTTGCCATCATTTGCTAATTCTCGACCAATACTTTTGTAATTATAAGCAGTATTACCTGCATAACCTATAGTTGTTTGAGTTCCATCAGTTAGTTGAAGTTTGGCTGAACCTTGAATTTGAACCATATATGGTTCGAGGCGATCGCGGAACCAAAACAATTCTAAGCCTCGCAATTTACCTTTTACGCCTTGTAAACCATCTGCTCCTTCTAATTGTAAGCGTGTAGGATGAGGTTTAGACCAGGAGTTGAAATCAGGAGGTAATCGATAAACCGGATAGCGGTATTCTGCTGTGGGGACGCGACTGGCGGCGTAAAGCGGTTCATAGTAGGCGGTGAATAAAACGGCACCTTTGCTATCTTTACCGACTGACTGGTAATAAACAAATTCTCGTTCTATGGCTGTATATAACTCTGTTGGAGAATTAGTTTTTAAGAGAATTTCGCGGAATCTTTGCAAACTTTTGAAGACGCGATCGCGGTTAATTCCAGTCGCGGGATATTTTTGGTAAGCAGCCGCAGCATTAGAAGTTTGGAGGTATTGTAAACTGCGATCGATAGCTGTCAATAATGCCTTTTTATCTGGTATTTTTCCATAAATAACTTCATCCAAACAAGAAGCGTCACCCTGACAACAAGTAATTGGTTTTCTTTGAATCAATACATTTTGATTTTCACCTGTCAACGACACTGGTATATCCCACTTCTTCACCCGACATTCTGGCGGACTGAGTTTTGGATTTGCCAAAGATTGTATCCTCAACAAAGAAATTGACAGAACTACAATTACACTAATAGCCAGAAAATTATTAAATTTTAATAACTCAGCAAATATCTTGTTCATCAAATTTAGACTACAAAAATTTTCCCATTCCCCACTCCCTACCCTCACACAGAAATTTTCGGTTAGTTGCTAATTCGGTTATTCATTCATATTCCGGTAAGTAGCTACTGCTGAAGGCGATATGCGGTTCAAATATCGGAATATCCAATATTTAAAAATAGTATCTAAAATCACTGGGAATGTGGCAATAAATAAGAATATAAAATCTCGATTTGCCGGTAATCCCCAATGGCGCGATACACCTTCTAAAAGTACTTCCCAACCGTGAGGAGAGTGGAATCCGACAAATATATCGGTAAACAAAATGATAATAAATGCCTTAGCACTATCACTCAGCCCATAGACAATATGATCGAAGAAATCTTTCACCACAGCAATAGAAGATTTGCTGGAAAGCATCAACCAAATAAAAGCAATCACAGAGAAAACATCTGCAAAAACATTTTTAATGGAATTAGAGCTTTCCTGGCGAAATTCTTCAGCAATCTCTGTTGCCTTATCTTTTAGTTCTATTTCCATATGCTCAGGCGACAATGGAGGTGCATTACTGATCATATTTTCAAACTTGATTCTTTCTTCAAACCTTTGTAATTCTCCCAGCGCTTCTTCTTCCATCTCAGAATTCAGGAATACCTGCACTTGCTCAGCAGTTCTAAATCGGTCAACAACTGGGCCTACTACAAAAGCTTTTGCTATTTGATGCGTCAAAAGTGGTACTATAATTAAGAGTAAAATAAATCTGATAGATATTATTGTTCTTCTTTGAGCCTGACGAAAACTCTGAATTACTTCTTCTTCAGAATTAGGGTCTAGTTCAACTTGCAAACGACTGATAGTACTTAAAATAGAACGGGGTAAAACGCCCATTGTATCGGTTTTACCCTTTGATTTTTTATCGGATCTTTTCTCCACATCTTTAGTTGGTATCTTAGGCGGTAATGCTGGAGTAATTGCTGAATCAATTGGTGGAGTTGGAGGTTTTACCACTACAGCGTTAGAAGTCACTTGTTCAGGAACTGTTGTGTATTTAGATATAACTCCATCGATAAAATTGAGCCTTTCTAAAACGAAAGAAGCACTGAGGTATTCTATACCTACTTTATCGGCAGCTTTTTGATTTTCTTCATCCAGAAACCAACGGCTGGCTCTAAATTCTGTAAGCCGCATTTTAGCAGTTTTTAATAGCTTGTTTAAGTCTGACTCAAAATAATCCATGACAGTGTTACTGTACATGGCTGAGTCAATGTCTATTTTATTACCATTAAAATGCTTATCTTCTATTTCCTTTATCTTTAATGCTGCATCGTAAGCTTCATGTAAAGAACGTTCAGGAGTTTGTAAGTACCGTCGATAAGCAGCAAGGAGGAAAGAATAGATTTTTTGGCTAAAAACAGAGTTTTTCATTGCAGACAATCATCCAGCATTATTTGGTGATTCTTAACCTTAAGTTAACGCACGAGGTATACTAGCAAATCTACAAGGAGAAAGTTTGTGGTTTCTCATTCGATTTGGATTGTTGGCACCAGCCGCAGTGGTAAGACAACTCGCTTAGTAGAGCAATTTTGTAGTTGGGTAGAACCTAAGAGTACGTATATTGATTCATTTTATACGAAAAAACAAGACCGTAAAAAAGGTGATAATGTCCCCAAATTTTTATATCTTAAGCCAACAGAACCAGGAGTTTTAGTTTTAGCTGCGAATGATGATAATCGTCGAGAATTTGGTGATAAAATTGTTACATCTACCTTAGGAAAATATCCGGTTCGTGCCAAGACACCGCTAGGTTTTTTTCAGGATGAGGTTATTTTATTTTGGCCATTGCTAATTAATTCGTTGAACCTGAAGGCGCAGTTTCCGGTACGATTGCGGCCGGAAACCGAACAAGAGTTAGCAACGAAACTGTGGCGTTCCCAATTAGACGAAGAAATTTTACGTCTTGCAGGTGTGAATGAGTCTCGTTTAGTGCGTCGCATCTTAGACTTATTCCAATTAGCAGCCTATAGTGGTACACCATGCGTTGATATTGCCCAGATTTTAGCCAGGGGTTTGGGGGAAAATAGCACCAATTTAGAGCCGGAATTTTTGGCGTCTTTGCTGTTAGATTGGCGTAACTGGTGTTTAGAGAGGGGATTACTAACTTATGGGATTATTACTGAACTTTATAGTCAGCATTTATTAAGCGATCGCAATTACCAACAGCATTTAACAAAACGCTATCAAGCAGTACTCGCCGATGATGTGGATGATTATCCTGGGGTAGCCCGTCTGTTGTTTGAGTTGCTCTTAGACCAAGGCGCGGTAGGAGCATTTAGCTATAATCCCGATGGTGCAGTGCGATTGGGATTAGGAGCAGACCCGAACTACCTAGAAGGCTTAGCAGACCGTTGTCGAGTAGAAACCTTAACTGAGCCGCCTCGAGAGTCCCTGGGACAACAGCTAGCTACACAAATGGTGGAATTAGTCACAGAATCCATAATGCCATTGAGTTTACCAGAAATCGTACACTCAATTCAAACCACCTCCCGCGCCCAATTATTGCGGCAAACAGCGCAAGTGATTGCCAATGCCATCCAATCACAGCAAGTTGAACCAGAAGAAATAGCGATTATAGCACCAGGTTTAGATGCGATCGCTCGTTATACCCTAGTAGAAATCCTCGTCAAGCAAAACATCCCAGTAGAATCGCTTAACGATCAACGCCCCTTAATTAGTTCACCCGTAATTCGGGCATTGCTCACCATGCTGGCACTAGTTTATCCCGGCTTGGGACGCCTAGTAGATCGGGATGCCGTGGCAGAAATGCTGGTTGTTTTGAGTCGGAAACAGCAACTACCTGAAAACTCTACAGACGCGATGAATCGAGACGCGATGAATCGAGACGCGATGAATCGCGTCTCTACAACGGATATTGACCCGGTACGCGCTGGTTTAATAGCAGATTACTGCTTTGTACCCCATCCCGATCGCCCCAACTTGCTACCAGTTTCAACGTTCGATCGCTGGGATAGAATTGGCTATGCAGCTACCACAGCTTATAACGAAATATTACAGTGGTTAGAACAACAGCGATCGCAACAAGAACAACGTTTAATTCCCAGTCCCATTTCCCTCTTAGATAGAGCAATTGTGCGTTTTTTGTGGAATGGTAGCAATCTCCCCTACGAACAACTAGCAGCATTGCGGGAATTACTAGAAACCGCCCAACACTACTGGGAAATTGATACCAGACTCCGACAAACCAATTCAAAATTATCCCCCTCATCTCCCTCATCTCCCTCATCCCCCTCAGCCACTACTATCACCGAATTCATTCAACTACTGCGACGCGGTACTATTACCGCCAACCCGTACCCGGTGCGTCCCATTGGTGGAGCCAGAAAAGCTGTAACTTTAGCAACTATATTTCAATATCGAGCTAGTAGGCGATCGCACCGCTGGCATTTTTGGCTCGATGCTGGTTCACCTCTGTGGGCTAAAGGTGGTGCAGCTACGTTATTTGGTGCGCCGTTTTTCCTGCGAGACAGGTTAGGCGAACCTTGGACAGCAGAAGATGAAAAACTAGCAGAACAACAACGACTACGCAGAATTTTGGTAGATTTGCTGTCTCGTGTATCCGAAAGAGTTTATTTGTGTCACAGCGATTTAGCCGTCAGTGGACAAGAGCAACTAGGACCACTGTTACCTTTAGTAAATGCCTGTATCACAGTTATTTCTGAAACTACTGTTAATTGAACAGGACTTAAGCGACTTCCAGAAAATAAATTATCCCAAATTATTTGCACATTTTTCGGGTAGCACAGCTGTGCTACCCTACGTTCGAGGAGCGTCCCGCTTTTGACCACCTCCGGTGTAAATTACCAGCCATACTCGCTATAAAAGATTCCTTTTTTTATATTTTCAATTGCTTGCTTTACGTATTGAACTATATTCTTGGGAAGAGCTTCAACTTCAAACCAACCCAAGTCGTCACATTTTTGAGGCTCCATATTTTCAGGTTCATATTTCCATTTAGTTGCCAAAATAAAAGCATCAATCCATTCTTCCCCAGACTCTTTGCGATGAATAATATGAACTACTTCCAAGTCTTGTATATTTAAATCTATTCCCACTTCTTCTTTTGCTTCTCTGACTACAGCCTGCACAAAAGTTTCATTTCCATCTACTAAACCGGCAACAACACTATATTTTCCATCTTCATATCCTGTGTTAAAACGTCTAATAAGCAATATTTTATCATCCTTAATCAAAATTAAGTGAGAGGCCGCTATCAGCTTAAATGGATTATTTTTCATCAGATTGATTATGAATTGCTTGGATTTTTATACAGTCTGATTAGAGGATATATATAAACTTACGCTTGGTACTTAACGCAAATTCCGTGACTGTGGTTGAGTTGGAATAGGAGAACGAAAAGGTACTTTATTACGCCATAGAATCAAAGGAATACAGAAAAGTCCTAAAAGAATTACTATTCCAGTCATGAACCAAACAATTAATCTATTTGGTTTATAGTTTCCTTCCTCAATTTGCCAAAAAACTTGGTTGTATCGCCACGCAGCTAACACAATTGTGAAAATTCCAGAAATTATCAGAGCCAGACCCAAATTTTCGGAATTAGTTAATGTATTTACCTGAGTTTCTTGTTGAGTAATAGCAACATTAAGCTGACGCAAAAATATACCAAATCGGGCAATGGCAATTCCAAAACTAATTAATGCAATAGAAGTGCGTAACCAAGCTAAAAAAGTTCGTTCGTTCGCTTGATGCTCCCTTTGACGGTCAATTTTCGGTATTTTATCCATAATTCTATTTTGGATTTTAGATTTTAGATTTTGGATTGGGAGTGCTGAGTTAGGAGTTAGGAGTTAGGAGTTAGGAGTTAGGAGTTAAGAGTAAAAGTTATTCTCCCCCTGCCTCCCCTGCCTCCCTCATCTCCCTCATCTCCCCACTTCACCGCTACGCCTCCAGTGAGGACTCTGAGAAGACCCCAAGCGATCGCCAAAATCTTTACAATGTTAAATAAGGTAAAGATGTATATTCAGAGTCAAAATCAATGGGATTATTCGGATTCGGCAAAAAGCAAAATATGCCCACGCCTGAGGAAGCTTTGCCAGGAAGGGCGCAATCTATATCAGTACCCGCTGCTCATTATGTCAACAAAAATCCCCTAAAACCTCCTTATCCTGATGGATTAGAGAAAGCAATTTTTGGTTTGGGTTGTTTTTGGGGTGCAGAACGCAAATTTTGGCAACTTAAAGGAGTTTACACCACCGCAGTGGGTTATGCTGCTGGTTTAACACCCAACCCCACCTATGAAGAGGTATGTAGTGGAAGAACCGGACACAACGAAGTAGTGTTGGTTGTGTTCGATCCGAAAGTGATTAGTTATTCCGAACTGCTGAAAGTCTTCTGGGAAAGCCACAATCCCACCCAAGGTATGCGCCAAGGTAATGATGTTGGCACTCAATACCGTTCCGGAATTTATGTATACTCTGAAAATCAAAAGCAGCTAGCAGAAGCATCGCTCGAAGCTTATCAGCAAGCCCTTAACGGCGCAGGCTATGGCAAGATTACTACAGAAATCTTGGATGCCCCTGAGTTTTACTATGCTGAAGCCTACCATCAGCAATACCTAGCGAAAAATCCCAACGGCTATTGTGGTTTGGGAGGAACAAACGTCTCTTGTCCCGTGGGTGTAGTTGAATCCCAAGTGAGTGGGTAAGGGGGAGTAGGGAGTGGGGAGTGGGGGATGAGGGGGATGAGGGGGATGAGGGAGACAAGGGGAATAATTCTTCACTCCTAACTCCTCACTCTTAACTCCTAACTCCTAACTCTTAACTCCTAACTCCCCACTCCCCACTCCCCAATCCCCAGTCCCCACTAAAACGCAGATTTGAGCAAAGCGATCGCTCTTAGCCACAACATAATACTAATGGGCGCACCAAGTAAAATACCAGCGATCGCCCAGCCTCTTTGATGGGCTTTGAATTGCTCAATACTGCGCCACGGTCTACTTTTCCAAGCCCATTCATTGCCTTTGCTACCAAGAGCGATCGCCATTACCCACCAAACATTAGGTACAAAACAGAATAACCCATACCACACTTGATTAGTCCACATCCACAGCCAAGGCATGAGGAATGCGCCCCAATTCCAACCGAGAATTTCCTCTGGGACTGTTTCATTATGATTATTGATACCACATCCAGAATTGTTGATAATTTCTTGTGGTGGTAAAAGCTGATATTTGTTTGCAGATTTGACAACTAGACCAGATTTGAGGGCTTGCAGCGCTTGACGGGCACTAGTAAATCGTTGTTCTGGTGCAGGTTCTATCAATTTTTCTAGCCAACTGATAAAACTGGGACTGAGGTTAACTCGATCTGCAAATTGCAATCGCAAATCCTGCTGGGGTAAATCAGATGGGGAGATACCAGTTAGCAAATGAATTAAAGTCGCGCCCAGTGCATAAAGATCCGATGCAGCTACCGCACGTCCACCAAATTGTTCCATTGGGGCATAACCATAAGTACCGACAACGGTGAAAGTAACGCCCTCTTTTGCCGCTTTGTCCTGAACTGCGCCAAAATCAACTAAATAAATTCGATTATCTTCGCCCCAGATTAAATTACTTGGTTTAATATCTCTATGCAAGACTCCTGGATTCAACTCATGTAAATACGTAAGAATATTTAATATTTCAACGGCAATTTTTTTAGCTCGTTTTTCACTAAACCTTTTGCCACTAGCAAGTTTATCCTTGAGTGACTCACCAGGGATATATTCTTGTATTAAGCCAAACCAGAGGGTGCGATCGTCAATACAAAAATAATCAATATACTGGGGAATTCGAGGATGATTTAGCTGTTTGAGAATTTGTGCTTCTCTCTCAAAAAGTTTCAAATCATCCCACTGCACAGTACCACCAAAAGCCAAAAGTTTGACCACAACAGTGGAATTCTGCCCTTCATCGGCTTTTAAATCCTTTGCGAGCCAAGTTTGACGAATTCCATTGTTGCCGAGTTGGCTCTGAATCTGATAACGGTCTTGTAATATCTGTTCTGCTTGCAGCATCTGACACCTGCTGGCAATTTACGCTAATTTCATTCCCTTACCATTCAAGGATAGTCATTATTTGGAGAAACTGCGGGAGCTAGCTAATTTATAGCGCTTCCCACATGGTTAACGGGACTTATATAGCAATCCGATTTGATTTCTGAATGACTTGTAGAGGTAAGGGACTGGGGATTGGGGACTGGGGACTGGGAAGGAGCAATAAAGGTGTACTGAGTTTTGTTCAAAAATCAAATATGAGTCCTATACCAAGTTGCCAAAGTTAGTATTGTTTTGAATCTAAGCGCTGCTGGACTAGCTTTCAAGTAAATAATACTATGTATCACAACTGGGTATTAAACAAATAATTAACCACACATCAACACAGATATTTGTAGGGGCGCACAGCTGTGCGCCCCTACCCATGTAGCTCATTCAAAGGACTGGGATTTGAGAAGTCATTTTACAGAATAATTTTGGCGATAGTAAGCTTGATATTCCTCAGATAAGAGAGGTTGCCACCAATCACGATGAGTCAGATACCATTCAACAGTTAAACGTAAACCCTCAGCAATTGTTACCGAAGGCGTCCAACCAAGCTCAGTTTTAATCTTATTCGCATTAATTGCATATCTCCTGTCGTGTCCAAGTCTATCCTTGACAAAAGTAATTAACTGCTTTGCTGGACGCACTGGTAAATCAGGTGCTAATTCATCCATCATTTTACATAAAAGTTCCACGAGGTTAATATTTTCTACCTCATTATTGCCACCAATATTGTATGTTTCCCCTGGCTTTCCCCGATTAATTACTACATCTAGGGCTAGACAATGATCGCCGACATAAAGCCAATCTCGGACATTTTTCCCATCACCATAAACAGGTAATGGCTTACCTATCAAAGTGTTGATACACATTAGAGGAATCAGCTTTTCGGGAAACTGATAGGAACCATAATTATTAGAACAATTTGTAATAATTGTTGGTAGTTTATATGTATGATAATAAGCACGCACTAAATGATCGCTACCAGCTTTAGAAGCTGAATAGGGACTATTGGGAGCATAAGGTGTAGTTTCAGAAAAAGCAGCATCATTTGGGCTTAAACTACCGTAGACTTCATCAGTAGAAACGTGCAAAAAGCGATAATCAGATGGCTGTGCTTTCGTCTCCCAATATTTGCGAAAAGCTTCTAGAAGAGTGAAAGTTCCTACCACATTAGTTTGTACAAAAGCACCAGGGCCGAGAATCGAGCGATCGACATGAGATTCAGCGGCAAAATGGGCGATGGTATCTATATTTTCCGTTGATAATAACTCATCTACAAGGGAGCGATCGCAAATATCCCCCTGCACAAACCGAAAATTCTCTTTTCCCTCAACTACCGCCAAATTCAGACGATTCCCCGCATAAGTGAGAGCATCCAACACCACCACCCGGTCATCTGGATAAGCCTGACACCAATGATGCACAAAATTCGCCCCAATAAACCCCGCACCCCCCGTCACCAATAATTGCCGACTCATCCAATTTCCTCTCTTCTCTCTGCGATCTGTGCGCCTCTGCGGTTAGTTTATTTCAACTTGAAATATTTTGTTCTCAGCTTACCATATATCCTCTGCACAAATAACTTAGCCATACGTATTTTCGTCAAACTCTTAATATTAGATGGCTGCTGGATTTTGTGGTCAAAAAATTCATTTAATTCATCCAAAATCACTTTTAACCGCTTAATAATATTTTCAGTTCGATATTCAGCAAAGAAATCTTCATCCAAACTTAACCCTACTGGAGACTCAAGCACCTTGAGAATACGTTGCACATCATATTCTTGTGAATATCCAGCAATTTTATAGCAGTTAAAGCCAGGATCTAAGTAATCGGACAATCCACCATTGACACTAGAAAATACTTGACATCCACAGGCAAGAGCTTCCATTGGTTGCAGACCAAATCCTTCACTAACACCCTGTTGTGCCCAGTATTCAGCGGAATCATAGAGGTAAACCTTAGCCCGGTTAAATAGTCCAGGCAAATCCTCTACATAAGAATCAACAACGAATACTTTACAACGTTTTTGTAATGCTGGAATCAACTCTTTAATTAAATATTCAGAAGATTTCCGAGCCTGAACCAAAACATCAATATCTCGTTCCAGACCTAAATTTTTAAACTCATCAGAAATTTGATTGGGCAAATAATAAATCAAAGAATTTGGTGATTTTTCTCCCCAATATCCCATTGTATAGCGACTAACAGTAACAATTGGAATACTTGCAGGCAGGCTAAACGGATAACCTGGGCTATGTGCATGGTAAACAACATTGTATTGCTTCAGCTTAGGGACAAGTTGAGCGACATCAAATCCCCAATTAATCACAAAAATGACATCATTGAGATTTTTTTCTTGCAGCAAATCATCAATGAATTGCTTACCTTTTTCCCGCTGACGATAAGTTACAACATCAGCATTACAAAGCTGCTGAACGAGATTAACTGTTTTTAACTCGGCCCAAAGACCACCGCAGGCAAATTTGCCATCTGTACCAGGAAGTAAGAAGTAAAGTTTTCTCATAATTTTTTTAGGGGAGTGGGGAGTGGGGGGTGGGGAGTGGGGGTAAATGAGAGGGATGAGGGAGATGGGGAGTTGACAGTTATCAGTTATCAATTACAGCAATTTTCAGGTAAATAGACCATGTTGTAGGGGCGCACAGCTGTGCGCCCCTACCGAGGATTGTGGTTCAAATAGATGAAAAACGCTGTAACTGTCCACTGTTTACTGTTCACTGTCCAATGCCCCATGCCCTATTCCCCACTCCCTACTCCCCACTCCCTTTATTCTTGCCAGTTTACCCTCACAAAATGCGCTTCACGTCCCCAAAGGTCACGTGTACGGATAATGTTTTCAATTGCTAGGTTAAAAGGAATGGCAGTTGTTAAGTAACGCTGTGCTATGGAACCTAAATCAGGTGCGATTTCAGCGGCTGTCGTTGCGGCTAACCCCAAACCTATAAGTTGCTCGATTGGTCGGAATGGTAGCAACAGATGCACACCTACAGCTAGTCCAGCAGTTAAGAGCATTGCTACTGATAAATTTGTGCCACAACGGGGATGTACGGCCAAATCCCATTCTCCACTGGTGAGGCGATGTCGGGCAAGTGTGACTGCACGCCGCAAATCACTGATATTAACTTCACCGTAGAGGTAGAATCCCTGCTCCGTAGACAACCCACCTAATAGTTCGTTATCTAGTTGAACTTTATTGGGTTCTGCTGTGGTGTGGTATGCACTATTTGATTCGCTCAGAACCCAAACAGTGGCATGTTCTAGGGCGTGAACCTGCCGCAGCATCAAAATTTCTTTCAACCCTGGAATGAACGATAGCTGCCTAAGTAAGTCAGCATCCTGTGTGGAATACGGAAACTCTGAGGGTTGGGATTCTGAAGTTGGAACTTTCCCCGAAAGAGGTGTCGTCCAATCAAAGTTAAAAAATTCCAAGGGAAACGAGCCACCTTGAAAAGAAGCAGAAGTATTCATGGGAACACTGCTCTCCAAGCCGATGGAGCAACATAGATTTCTTTCAAATGTAGCGCTTGCACCATTGAATTGTTGCTAATTTTTGTTATTGGGGATTGGGGATTGGGTATTGGGTATTGGGGATTGGGTATTGGGTATTGGGAAAGTATTCCTAAATATTTATTTCCTATTTCCCAGTCCCCAATCCCCAGTCCCCAGTCCCTGATATTAAGGAATTCCGATCTTTATAGTTTCCGAGTCCGGAGGGTCAGCTGGCTACATTAACATAAACTCCTGCTGAGTCCGGAACTCGGAACTTTTGGTAGAGTGTTCACACTGAAAACTTATGTGTGAGGAGAGGAATAATCAGTAAAGCTCAACATTGGCTTATCAGCATACTACACCAGATCAATCGTGCTACTACAAGTTAATGTTTATTCGACCTGGTTGGGTAGAGTACAGCAATTGACATCATTCAAGCAGACTTTGCCCCACTGTAAAGCCCAGCGGACAAGGGCTACTCGATTTTCTGTCTCGGTTTTGGTGAGAATGTTACTGATATGGTTATCAACTGTACGCTTGCTAATTTCCAGTTTAACTGCAATCTCTTGGTTAGTTAAGCCAGCGGCCACTAAGTCGATAATTTGCAGCTCTCTGTCTGACAGACTAACAGGTGTCTCAGACTTGCCACCAGCCATGACTATCTCTATCCTCCCTTGGTATATGTACTCAATCGCTCTTTCTAATTCTAGAAGATTCTTTTGTTGGTAGGGTTTCAAGTGTTAGCAGGAATACGATTGTCAATATTTTCTTTCGATTTCAAGTTGCCAGGAATTTCACCAACAAGTTTCATATGTAAAAAATATAGCATATTTAGAGGTTTGATTATGGTTAAATTACTGAGAAAATAATGTGTGTTTTAGGGGCAGATACATGTTATTGGAGTAGTAAAAATTGCTATTTAATTCTATGAAGGACTGGCGACAGATTAGCAACAATTATTGTAGATTTTATACTGGAAATTCGTAATCCAAAATCGAAACCTAAAATCTAAAATGAAATGAGCAATCCCCGTGTTTTGTGCCTTGGTGAAATTTTGTTTGATTGTTTAGCCGATCAATTGGGGCTAAAGCTGGAAGAAGTGAAATCCTGGACTCCCTACCCAGGAGGGGCACCAGCTAATGTAGCCTGTGCTTTAGTCAAGCTGGGGACGCCAAGCGGTTTTATTGGAGCTGTTGGCGAAGATGAACCAGGAAATGCAGTGGTGAAGCTATTAGAAAATGTGGGTGTAGATACAACAGGGGTGCAACGCCATCCCACAGCACCAACGCGGCAAGTTTATGTGACACGGGATCTGGCTGGCGATCGCACTTTTGCTGGATTTGGTCAGTATGACACCTCTGAATTTGCCGATACTCGCCTACAAGCCAAACAATTGCCAGATTCGCTGTTTCAAGAAGCAGATTTTCTGGTTTTGGGCACCTTGGAATTAGCCTATCCTGAAAGTGAACAGGCAGTTTACCGCGCCCTACAACTAGCAGAACAATACGACCTGAAAATTGTGCTGGATGTCAACTGGCGTCCTGTATTTTGGGACGATCCAAACATTGCTCATCAAAAAATTCCAGAATTATTTAATAAAGTCGATTTCCTCAAACTCTCCAAAGAAGAAGCTGAATGGCTATTTGAAACCGCAGATCCGGGAGCAATAACTTACCGTCTGGGTTCTATTGAGGGAGTACTCGTCACAGATGGAGAAAATGGTTGCACTTATTGTTTAGGTGAAAACGAAGGCAAATTACCCTCCTTTTCCATCCCTGTAGTTGATACAACTGGTGCAGGGGACAGCTTTTTGGCAGGATTTATCCACCAGTTAAGTCAGAATGGCATCCACAGTTTGCGGGATGCAGAAACGGCAAAACGCATTGTCACCTATGCCAGTGCTGTTGGGGCATTGACTACGATTAAAGCAGGTGCGATCGCCTCTCAACCTACAGCGGCCGAAGTCGAAG
The DNA here is from genome assembly GCF_015207005.2 of Desmonostoc muscorum LEGE 12446. Classification (GTDB taxonomy): domain Bacteria; phylum Cyanobacteriota; class Cyanobacteriia; order Cyanobacteriales; family Nostocaceae; genus Nostoc; species Nostoc muscorum. Next base: position 3,483,956 of record NZ_JADEXS020000001.1, on the reverse strand, counting down.
CTTTTTTAGCCACACATCAACTTTAGGAATTAGCACAACTAGCGGGAATATCAGCTACCAAAGGCTGATATTCCCAACTAGAAAATATCTTCTCTGGAAATTTTAAATCTCCATGCTTTGATGATCTGCATAAATAGCAATGTCAATACATATAAGTGAATACAAAGTACAGATTACCTTAAGGTATTGGTAAAGCATTATGAAAAACATCACAAAATGGCTTTTGGGCTTGGCAATTGTTCCTGCAAGTTTGGTATTGGCATCTAGTCATGCTAAAGCCAGTCAGGTTGCTGGTGAGTGGTTCTTTGGTCTTTGGGACTGTAATATTGACGGTAGACCAGCCCAAATGCAGTGGAAAGTAGTCGATGACTCACAAACTAGTTGTATTGGTAATATTTGCTCTACTACTTCTGGTGTCCGTCTCGTCGGGCGGTTTAGTGATAACGGTAGTGCATGGGTTCCTCTAGGAAAACGTTTTTCCAGCACACAAAGACAGGATTTGGGTATTCGTTATTTAGGTGCGGAACAAGATAATTGGTATCTCAAATACAACAGTCATACTAGAATCGCAGATGGTTGGACGACATGGCGGGGTAACCGCTATCCACTGCAATGTCGTAATCGCAGATAAAGATTTGCCAAATTAAGCAAAAGATGTAAGCCTTCTAGACCTAATAAATTCTCATTATGAGTCTTCAATAAAGGGCACAGCAGTGCTGTGCCCCTACGAAAAACGTGGTTTTTGAATTAATTATCCATGTTTGGTATTTCCTGTGAATGCGTAATACGATTTCACGAAAACCTTGATACAGATAGATTTCTCGTAGGGGCACGGCACTGCCGTGCCCTTACCAACTTGTGTATACACGGTAGCCTTTTTAAGGGGGGTTAGGGGGAATCTAAAAGTGATCGCTTCTGTGTTCACTCAAAACAAATTTGTTGAATTCGGGCAGTCGTTTATTGAGGTTGTTGCTTAATAAAGACGAGAAGCGTATTAAATTTCATCGTTGCCATAAACGATCGACAGTTACAAACTTATAGCCTTGTTGTAGCAGTTTGGGAATGAGAATTTTGATTGTGGCAGCAACATCTTGTCCACCACAAGCACCATCATGTAAGACAATCAGCGAACCATTTTTGACTTGCTGCATAACTCGTTGTACTACGGTGGTGACGCCTGGTCGCACCCAATCTTCTGGTACAACACTCCACATCACTGGGCGGTAATTCCACTGAGAAAATAATTTTAAAGTACCAGGTGTAAATAAACCATTGGGGGGGCGGACATCCCGCACTTGTTCGGGTTGCAGATTGCAAGCATTGTAGATGGCAGCTTGGGTTTTTTCTAAACTCTCTTTCAGGTCTTTTGGGGAAAGCATGGGAAAAGAGCGATGATCGTAACCATGTAATCCGATCCAGTGTCCGCGATCGCTCACACCTTTGGCAATGGCTGGTGAACGGTTGACGCAAGCACCCAACCAAAAAAAACTCGCTGTAATTTTGTAGTGGTCTAAAACTGCCAAAACTTCCGGTGTATATTGCGGATGAGGCCCATCATCGAATGTCAGGGCGATCGCTTGAGAATGGGGATTTCCAACCCAAAGGCAATTGGGAAAACTCGGCTGGAGAATGCGGTAGAAAATTGGGAACAGGGGAGCAAATTGCATAGAGAGACTTTTCTGCTGTTCAAAAATCAACAGCTAATTTAAATTTGCTAGAGAAATCTTGGGGTGGAACACCTACCATTAAGGCTGACTCATTACGCAGATGCAATTCTACATCTCGTTGGCGATCGCTAAATAAGCTGGCTTCATGCAAGTGACGGGAAGTGAGAAAATGTACCACTTGATTGCTAGAACCTCGCCAACCTTTGTTGTCATTTAGTTCTGGGATATACTGTCCGTCAATGAGAACGTCAACGAGAGTCAAAATTGTATTGATATTTGGATCTGATTTGGTTTGTAGCTGCTTGAGAGTAAAGCCACTGTAACAAATGATAGACAAGTCACGGTGTCGGCGAAGATAAATAAATAATTCACATAAAGCAGTTGCTTGCAGCATTGGTTCTCCGCCAGAAACAGTTAAACCCTCTATACCAGGTACAGAGAGGATGTAATCAGCAAGTTTGAAAGGATCAACTAATGTGGCTTGCTGCTGGGGAATCCAATCTGGAGAAATGCAATTTTCACAGCGAAAGCAGCAGCCTTGTACCCAGATTACAAAGCGTTGGCCAGGGCCAAGGGTGCGAGTAACTGGACAAATTTCGGCAACGTTGAGCAAAGTCATAGGTTGATTTCCACAGAGCAATCCCTTTTTAAATCAAGTTAAGGGACTTCCAGAAAATAAACTATTCCATTAGCAATAATGATAATCATTTTTAAGGGGGATGAAGGGGCTGCCGACGGCAGCCCCTTCATCCCCCTTTTGTAGTAATTTGAATAATGATTGAGTTTTTGAGTGTGGCAACTGGTGACTATAGTATTAACTGATTCTCTTAAAAAGTTGTTGATTGAAACTGCATCTCAATTAAAAGGTGCTGAAAAGCGTAAATTTATGGCACAGACAGTTCAGGGCTTAGGTTTAGGAGGGCAAAGGCTTGCACAATCAGAACTAGGATGGAATAGAGACACAATTCGGAAAGGGACAAGAGAATTAAAAAGCGGTATTACTTGTGTTGATAACATGAGTGGCAAAGGACGTTATAAAGCAGAAGAACACCTACCAAATCTTTTAGAAGATATAAAAAATTTAGTTGACTTTTATAGTCAAACAGATCCGAGTTTTAAAAGTCAAAGACTATATACTAGACTCAGTGCAGCCGAAGTCAGAAAGCAATTAATCGAAAAGTATGGTTACAGCGATGAAAAGTTACATACATCAGAAACAATTCGAGTCAAATTAAATAATTTAGGTTACAAGCTCAGAAGGGTAAAGAAAGTTCAACCTCAAAAAAAATTCCACAAACTGATGCAATCTTTGAGCAATTAGACATTGTAAATAAAGATGCTTCAGAAGATAAGAGTGTTTTACGTCTAAGCATGGACGGAAAAGCCCGTGTTAAGATCGGCTCATTTGACCGAGGGGGTAAAAGCAGGGATGGAGCGAAGGCTGACGACCATGATTATAATCCGAAGACAACTGTAACTCCTTATGGTATCTTTCTTCCAGAGCTTGATGAGCTATTTTTATACTTTACGGAATCGAAAGCTACAAGCGATTTTATTGTTGATATTCTAGAAGATTTTTGGTTAGAAGAAAAGCATCGTTTTTCTGATATTCAAACCCTACTTCTCAATCAAGATAACGGGCCACAGAATAGCTCACGGCGTACTCAATTTATGAAACGTATAGTAGAGTTTGTGCAAAAACATCAAGTAAATATACGTTTAGCTTACTATCCGCCCTATCATAGTAAATATAATCCGATAGAAAGGACGTGGGCAGTACTAGAAAATCACTGGAATGGTAGCATTTTAGATGAACTAGAAACGGCTCTAAATTTTGCCAGCACTATGACATGGAACGGGAAACATCCAGTCGTTAAGTTAGTACACGAAACTTATGAGAATGGGGTCAAGCTTACAAAAAAAGCTATGGCTCAAATTGAAAAACAGATTGAGCGGCTAACCGATTCTACTCATGAAGTTTTCCCAAATTTAGGTAATTGGTTTATTGATATTTGTTGTAGTAAAACAAAAGTTATTTGATTTTAATAACAGCATTTATTTAGCTACAAAACATACTAATCCTACACTGTTTAACTTTAAAATAGATGACAAGTGTATAGATTCTTCATGCATAGATGATCGGGAGAAAAGGGGTTGCCGAGGGCAACCCCTTTTCTCCCCCCCCCCTTAAAATGATTATCATTCTTGAGAAAACATATTTCTTGTTTTTCTTGGAATAATTTATTCTTTGGAAGTCCCTAATTCAAAGTGAACTTTTTGTTTTCACCACTCATATTCTGACTCCAGTGCCTTACTAGTTGCTCTGTTTTGTAACAAAATCTGTAACAGCAACATCATTTGAGTTAGCACTCGTCTAAATTGATGAGACATCTACGGGTAATCCCCGAATTAATAGATTATGTTGCTCAAAGATATACGAGACTACCAAATTCTATTTCTGGGCTTATTCCTAGTCTTGGGAATCGGTACACGAGACTGGACACTGCGACCAGAGTTGATTGCAGTAGCGATCGCCACTTCTCTAACAACTCAATCGATATTGTCATTAGTCATTGGTCATTGGTCATTTGCAAACAAAGAGGGACAAAGCCTAAATCTTCGCAGTGCTTTAATTACCTCTTTGGGACTGAGTTTGCTGTTGCGGGCTGATCATTGGACGACAATGGCGATCGCCGTAGCAAGCGCCATCGCCAGCAAATTTATCTTCCGAGTCGGCGATAAGCATTTCTTTAATCCTGGCAATTTTGGCATTATTTGTGCCTTGATTTTCACCCGCGACGCTTGGGTTTCACCAGGACAGTGGGGTGAAGAGTGGTGGTATGGGCTAGTATTTGCCGGTACTGGGGGCATGGTTTTGCAACGAATTGGTCGCTGGGACACCACAGCAGCTTTTTTAGGTGCATATTCCCTGTTAGAAGCGATTCGCAATCTCTGGCTGGGTTGGACTTGGGATGTTTACTGGCACCGATTGATGAGCGGATCTTTGCTGTTGTTCGCTCTATTTATGATCACCGATCCGCGATCGATCCCCAATTCCCGAATTGGGCGCGTAGTTTGGGCAATGTGCATCGCTGGATTAACTTTTATCCTGCGGAATTATTTCTTTCTTTCCACCGCAGTTTTTTGGGCACTCTTCATCCTTGCACCATTGACTATTCTGATAGATTTTCTTTGGTCAGCCCCGAGGTTTTTTTGGCAAAGGGGGGATGAGGGGGATGGGGGAGATGAGGGAGATGAGGGGGATGAGGGAGATGGGGGAGAACTCTTAACTCTGCCAATTTAAGACTTTGAATTCAATAAAAAATCCAAAATCCAAAATCCAAAATCTAAAATCCAAAATACAAAGAGGTATAAAATGAAAATTTTTCGACTTTTGACGCCATTATTGTTGGCAATTGTAGTTGTTTTGTGCTTTGCGCCGGCAGCTTGGGCATTTTGTGGATTTTATGTAGCGAAAGCTGATACAAAGCTGTATAACAAAGCATCTCAGGTAGTAATAGCGCGAAATGGCGATCGCACTGTCTTGACAATGGCAAACGATTTTCAAGGCCAAGTCAAAGATTTTGCAATGGTGGTGCCCGTGCCAACGGTAATACAAAAAGAGCAAGTCCGCGTGGCGGAACCCAAGATTATTGAACGTTTAGATGCTTTTAGTGCGCCGCGATTGGTCGAATATTTTGACTCAGATCCTTGTGCCCCAGTTTACGAGTATGACAGACCACTAGCAGCACCAGCACCAGCAGCAAGCAATGAGTCAGGGAGGGCTAGAGGTGATGATAGTTTGGGTGTGACGGTAGAAGCACGTTTTAATGTGGGTGAATACGACATCGTGATTCTCAGTGCTAAAGAATCTGGCGGACTGGAAACTTGGCTTCAACGCAATGGCTACAAAATTCCTAGAGGTGCCAAACAGTTACTTAAACCCTATGTCCGCTCCTCAATGAAATTCTTTGTTGCCAAAGTTAACTTAGATAAATTCGAGAAATCTGGCTACCAATACCTTCGTCCGCTACAAATTTCTTACCAGTCACCCAGATTCATGTTACCAATTCGTTTGGGCATGATCAACGCCACCACAGAGCAGGATTTAATTGTTTACATCCTCTCAGCGGAAGGACAGGCAGAAATCACTAATTACCGCACGGTGAAAATCCCCTCCAATGCCAACATTCCCTTATTTGTGAAAAATGAATTTGGTGAATTTTACAAATCCATGTTTCAAACTGTCTACACCAAAGAAGACAAGAAAGTTGGTTTTTTAGAATACGCTTGGGACATGGGTAATTGCGATCCCTGTTCTGCCGATCCCCTAACCCCAGAAGAACTCAAGCAAGCAGGCGTATTTTGGCTAGATGATAATTCTGCCAGTAATGTACCAGCACCCCCGAACTTTCGTCGTCCCTTTCCTGGAAGTAATGTCTTCATCTCCCGATTGCATGTCCGCTACACCCGCGACAAATTCCCAGAAGACTTGATATTCCAACAAACTGGTAATCGTGATTCCTTCCAAGGGCGTTATGTTTTGCAACATCCCTTCCAAGGAGAACTCAAGTGTCAGGCGGGTAGAGAATATAAGCGTTCTTTGCCCAAGCGTTTTGAACAAGAAGCACAAACCCTAGCTAAGCTAACCAACTGGAATATCCAAGACATTCGTAACAAAATGAAACTGAGTGTAAGTAATCTCAGACTTTCTTGGTGGGAAAATCTTCTGTCTTGGTTCGGATTGTATTGAGGGGACTAGGGATTGGGGACTGGGGATTAGGTACTGGGGAGCAAGGAAAATTAGAGACTTGTTTATCCAGTTCAAAGGTGGATTCATCCAGTTCAAAGACTCAAAATACCTATTCCCCAGTCCCCAGTCGCCAATCCCTATTCCCCACTCCCTTTGAAAAAAGATACAGTATCGTGACGAAAGGTAATTTTCTAAGGCGTTGTTATACGCAATACTAAGATATTCTTGCTTTGTTCCTCAAGATTGTCATGGTTCAATTCGATGAACAGCTACGCCGCTTAGTTACCGAAGCCTGTGGATACCCACCTGGAACCCCTCAGCGTCAGAAGCTGCTCACACAAATTATTCGTCTGACAGCAAGTAGACTCTGGAGGGAAAGTACTCCCTATTATCAAGACGCACTACAACAAACTTGGTTGTATTTCTGCCGTAATGTTTGTGAGGGTTTGACAGGTCAAACATATGACCCCGATTATGGTACCGTAATCACCTGGCTGAATGCTTACCTAAAACGGAGACTACAAGACTTTTACCTTAATCAAAACCGGGAACAAGCCACAACAGTCCCTCTTAGGATTCGTCAGTCTACATCTGGTGGAACAAGTGAAACCATTGATCCTGTAGATAACCTCCCGGCTACCCCCCAAGCACCTCCAATTCTCGAAGATTTGGAGAACTGGGCCAATACAGACTCTGATGGAGAACTGCGCCGTACTTGTATCAAAGGGCGTCCAGATGTCAATTGTCAGGTGTTAATTCTCAAACGCCTACCCCCGGAAGTTAGCTGGAGAGAGTTGTCTGAGGACTTTGGGTTGTCAATTCCGACATTGAGTAGTTTTTATCAGCGCCAGTGTGTACCGCGTTTGCGTAAATTCGCAGAATCGGAGGGATTGTTTTGACATCTCCCCCGGTTGGGAACACGGGGGATTCTAGACTCTTTGCAACAGATCGATCATCTGTAGGGTAGCACCGCTGTGCTACCCTACCCAGTGTATTTGTCGCATTTTTTTTTCAAATTGGTATCAGACGCTTTTGATCGCTACCGAAAAACTCCAATAACAGCAATACTTACACAAAAATCACTCAAGAAGTAGAGATTTAAAGAATAAAACTTCATCCAAATCCTGATAAATAAGATTGTAGAAGCTCAGAGATTGTTGATGGATGCCAATGGTAACATTACCCTGGTAGTCCAAGTACCTACAGTTAGTCCTGTGCGTTCGTAGTTATCGAACAGCAATATTGGCGTCAGTCGTCAGAATTCAGTTGGGTATTCTGACCGAAAAAGCGGATAGCGTAGCGTCTGAATAACTGGGTTTAAGACCCCCACAAAACAAGAAAATTTAGTGGTGCAACAATTCAGTGGCGGGTATGAATCCCCACTGAAAAATTGCTGAATTCTGAATTCTGTATTCTTCTTCAATACCTACTTCTTGCTATGCCCATAACTCAAACAACCAGGTTTTCCGGCGCAAATTCTCTAAAAGTTAAAAGGCAAAAAGCAATACGTTTGTCTTTTTACTTCTTAATAGGTTTGTTATGCATTCTCGGTTCACCTGTGCTGGCAAAAGTTCCTGACTCAATCAATTCTTCAGTCCAATTACCAATTAACAGCACTATGTCGGTGGTTGTAGCTACTGACCCCGCCTCACTAGTACAGCAAGGCAAAGTTTTATACGATGCGGGAAACTTTGCCCAGGCGGTAGAAGTGTTGCAAAAAGCTGTCCAGGTATATCAGCAGCAAGGGGAGAGTCTCAGATTAGCAGCAACATTGAGTAATCTTTCCCTAGCTTATCAGCAGCTCGGTGAATGGAGTCAAGCGCAGCAGGCAATTACAGAAAGCTTAAATTTGCTCAAAGCACAGGATAAAAACCCAAATCTGCAAATATTCGCCCAATCACTCGATATTCAAGGCCGTCTGCAACTGGCAATGGGACGGCCTGAGGCGGCTTTAGCAACTTGGCAGCAGACGGAAAAAATTTATAAACAAGCAGATAATCAAAATGGTGTGGTGCGATCGCTCATTAATCAAGCACAAGCATGGCAAGCCCAAGGATTTTACCCTCGTGCGATCAAAACACTCGATAAAGTCAGTCAGACGTTACAATCTCAACCAGATTCTATAGAAAAGACGGTGAGTTTGCGATCGCTCGGTGATGCCCTTTTGGTAGTAGGCAATCTCAAAAAATCACACGAAGTCCTAGAAGAAAGTCTCAGAATTGCTCGCCACCTGCAATCAAATGCAGATATTGGCGCAAGTCTGTTCAGCTTGGGGAATAATGCCCTCAAACAACACGATCATGCAAATGCGATCGCCTATTATCAACAAACAGTTGCAGCATCTCCCTCAGCCCTGACAAAAGTCCAAGCCCAACTCAATCACCTGGGCTTAGTCATTGAAGACCAACAATGGCGAGAGGTTCAAACTCTTTTACCATCAATTGAATCTCAACTCGACCAACTCCCCCTCAGCCGTGCTAGCATCTATGCCCGCGTAAACTATGCACAAAATTTAACTAAAGTCAAGACTAATGACTTCCAAGTATCAACTAAAAACTCTTCCCCCCCACTCAGCACTCAGAACTCAGCAGTATTATTCGCCAGTGCCATCGAGCAATCCCGCAGTTTAGGCGACAAGCGGGCAGAGGCTTATGCCTTCAAAAGTTTAGGTGGTTTGTACGAACAAACCAAACAGTTGTCAGAGGCGCAAAACCTAACTCTGCAAGGATTAGCTTTAGCACAGAGCAGCAATGCACCAGAAATTACCTATGCATTAGAGTGGCAGTTAGGTAGATTACTGTGGGCACAAAAAGATATTAAAGGTGCGATCGCAGCCTATGATGCTGCTGTGGAAACTCTCCAGTCTCTCCGCAGAGATTTAGTAGTAAATAAGGACGTAGTTAATCAGGATGTGCAATTCAACTTTCGGGACAGCGTAGAACCCGTTTACCGACAGTCAGTAGAATTATTACTACAATCTCAACAAGGAAAAGCAGATGAGAAAATATTGGAGAAAGCACGCCAGCGAATTGAAGCACTCCAGCTAGCAGAATTGGACGACTTCTTCCGCGAAGCTTGTTTGCAAGGTCAGAGAGTAGCCCTCGATCAAGTAGTAGACCGAGATAATCCCAGCGCCGCCATTCTGTATCCAATTATTCTTCCGCAAGAACTCCAGGTAATTGTCAAAATTCCCAACCAACCCCTGCAAAACTACAGTACCAAGATTTCCCAAACAGAAGTAGAGAACCTCTTAGTAGAACTGCGAAGAAATCTTGTTAATCCCACTGCTACCAAAACTGTTAAAATCCAGTCACAACAAGTTTACAACTGGCTGCTCAAACCCATTGAGTCAGAATTACAACAAAGTAGCGTCAATACCCTAGTGTTCGTTCTAGATGGTTTGTTACGCAATATACCAATGTCGGCTCTCTACGATGGCAAGGAATACTTAGTAGAGAAATATGCAGTTGCTCTGAGTGTAGGTCTGCAACTCCTAGACCCAAAACCCCTGGTGGAACAGAAACTAGTAGCTCTCACGGCAGGATTAACTCAGCCACCGCCAGGATTTTCCAAGTTTGCCCCATTACTTGGGATCAAATCTGAATTTGACGGTATTACCAAAGCAGGAGTTTCGACAACTAGTCTGTTGGATGGAGATTTTAAGAAAAAGAATTTAGAAACTGAAATTTCTGCTACTTCATTCAACATAGTGCATTTGGCAACCCACGGTCAGTTTAGTTCTCGCCTTGAGGACACTTTTATTTTGGATTTTGATGGTGAGATTAACGTCAAAGATTTCGATACTCTCTTCGGCAGTCAAAGTAAAAGCATAGTAGAACTACTAGTTTTGAGTGCTTGCCAGACAGCAACAGGAGATAGCCGCGCCGCACTTGGTCTAGCAGGAGCAGCTGTACGAGCTGGCGCACGTAGTACCATTGCCTCACTCTGGCAAATTGATGATAAATCAACTGCGATGTTTGTGAGTGCCTTCTATCGAGAACTCAAGAGTGGCCAAATCACCAAAGCCGAAGCTGTCCACCGTGCCCAGCTAAAACTCCTGAAACATCCTAACTACAATGCACCAAGCTTTTGGTCTTCCTATGTGTTGATTGGCAATTGGTTGTAATTTCGAGACTGAGAACTGCAAAACCCTCTACTGAAGCAGTACCCTGCATTCTTTGTCCAAATTAGTAAGCTGTTCCACATCTACTTTGCATATCTAAATTTAATGAAAGTCTTGTGGGGTGGGCATCTTGCACGCCCTATTTATGCAATTTAAATGTGGAACAGCTTATTAGGAATTATTTATGCACCACGACTAAAGTTCCCGTTGAAGCCCAGTTGTAAAGATTACGAGCTTGCTTAACAGGTAAATTCACGCAACCGTGGCTGACTGGAGTCCCAAAACGATTATGCCAGTAAGCACCGTGGATGGCATAGCCTCCATAGAAATACATTGTGTAAGGAACATCAGGAATATTGTAGCCCCTGCCCCGCATCCGGTGAGTACGATACTTAGAATTAATCCGAAATCTACCTATGGGTGTGGGGGTCGATCGCTTCCCTCCAGAAATTCGGTATGAATGAACAAGTTTTTTACCTTCCCATCCACGTAAGCGTTGCTCTGACAAGTCAATTTCAATCCAGCGAGGTTGGGATGTTTGGCTGATACTAGATACAGTGATGCTGTTTTCATTGACTGACGTGGCTTTGGCTGTAGTGGAGTTAAGAGTACCTGCTAACGGCGGTGACCAAGAAAATAAAGTCGCCACCATCAGCGCCACGCCTGTACAAAAAGTTTTTGAGGAACGAATTCCACCACTGCGAATCCAGGATTGCATTATGCCTCACCTTCTAAACTACGCAAAAATCATGAAGTGAAGTAATTTTCTAGAAAACTACAAATTTCTAGCAAAACTTCTAGCTGACTGTGGAGGATTTACGCAATTTATCCGTTAATGTTCGACATTTGTCCTTTGTTATCGATCAATGATTAATGACCAATAACAACCTTGACAAAAAATCTGTAATTTCAACACTAAATGCAAATTTTCCCCAAATTAATACTTGCATTGGCAATTTCACACAAAAATTGTCAGGATTTCCGCTTATTTATTTTAGGCAAATCGTGTCATCCAAAATTGGCATATATAGATAGGATTTTGGACATTTATGGAACAACTTTTTCATCCAAAATCTCAAACCTAAAATCCCAAGTTTGTATTAATGCCATACTCTATATTTTACTTGAAGTTGAATAATTCCGATTCCGAAGATTCCCAGCAATATTTGATGCTGGGAATCTCTCAATTGTCTTGATTTGCAGTTATTTATAATTTTCCTCAAATTGGCTTTTGATCGGTTCACTTACTATTTATGGATGACTACTGGTGTCCCTACTGATGCCCACTCGAATAGCCATTTAGCATGTTTGGGTGCAAGATTTACGCAGCCGTGACTTACTGGAGTGCCAAATTTCTTATGCCAGTAAGCACCGTGAATGCCGTAATTACCTTGGTAAAACATTGCATAAGGGACGTTAGGAACATTGTAGTTTTCTCCCCGCATTCGTGTAGTTTTGAACTTGGATTGAATCTTAAAAGTACCAACTAGGGTAGGAGTAGATTTTTTACCAGAGGAAATAGAGCTTCCATAAACTACTTTGTCACCTTCCCAAGCTATTAATCGTTGCTTTGAAAGATTAATTTGAATCCAGCGCTTATCCGATTTTTGTAATGTCTGAATTGTTTGTGCAATCACTTGATTTTTGGAATTTGCCCAAACTTCACTAGTTCCAGTAGTAGTAAAAACACTTAAGGACAGTGCTGTCCCAGCGAGGAGTATTTTTAAGCTACGCACCCAGTCAGGATAAATCAGTCTTTTCATACTAGATACACTCACACTAAAATTATCTGGTCTTAGGAAAGTTATCAGTTTTCACTTTTATTTCCATATCTACTACTTTAATAGACATGAATTTTTGATGATTTGATTCTAAGTTAACCTAACTGTTGCATCAGCTTTCTAGCTTTGGTTGCGATCGCCTCCCAATTCCCTTCACTGACAAGCTTTTTGGGAAATAATTCACCGCTCAAACCCACGGCGATCGCTCCTGCTTGTAAAAATTCTTTAGCATTTTCCACAGTCACGCCGCCAGTGGGAATTAAGGGAATCTCACCCAAGGGCCCTTGCAAACTTTTAATATAATCAGCCCCTCCCAGCGCTTGCACGGGAAACACTTTTACACAACTAGCACCCTGACTCCAAGCGGTAACAATTTCTGTAGGAGTCAGCCCTCCTGGGATAATGGGCACATGTTTTTCTTGTGCTGCTTGAATCATTGCCGAGTCAACATGGGGTGTAAACAGGAATTGTGCCCCAGAAGCGATCGCTTCTTCTAGCTGCTGCACATTGAACAGCGTACCAGTGCCAATAATACAGCCTGGTAATTCCCAACGTAGTTGACTGATTAATTCCCCGGCGCGATCGCTATTCCAGGTGATTTCAATTAGCTGCATTCCCCCAGATGCCACAGCCATCGCCATTTCCCGCCCCCATTCCATTTTAGGAGCGCGGATAACTGCGATCGCTCGATGTTTTTGCAACTGTGATAACCAAATTTGATTAGGCATTGATTGGGAATGGGGCATGGGGCAGGGGCATTGGAAGCTAGGATTCGGCTGTGCAAACTAGTTTCCTAATACCTAATTTTCAATACTAATACCCAATCCCCAACGCCCATACTCCCTAGCTATCTAGTTGGTATACAAAGCAGGTAAGCTGAGGAAAGCACCTAGCAGCAGTAAAAAATTAGTGATAGTAAAGTTGCCTCGCCATCGCCCAGAACGAAAATTCAGTAACATCAAACGAATAATTTTAGAATGTTCGCTCATCGAATGTGTGCATTGTGGTAAAGAGTTAGTTCTACGTAGACCAAGGCACATGCGTAAAACCATTCAAACAATGGATGGTGCAGTGTTTGTGGCAGGTAAAAGTAAAGAATGTACCAATCCCAATTGCACACATTTTGGTAAACATTACTACGCTACTGGGGTGCTAAAGTACAGTCTGCCTTACAGTACCTACGGGCTAGACGTGCTGGCATTTATTGGTTGGCAACATGAACATGAGCATCAACAGTTGGTAGAAATTCAACGCTCATTAAACCAGCGCGGTGTTGAAATTAACGAAAGCAATGTGGGCAAGTTATACGGTCAATTTTTGGCACTGTTGGGTGGAACGATTGCACATACGGCTGAGAAGTTAGCTGCGACAGCGATTGAACATGGTGGTTTGATTTGGGCAATTGATGCCTTACAGCCAGAGGGTCATGGGACTTTGTTGTATGTGTTATACGAGGTATTAAGTGGCACACCAGTTAGTGCAATTCAATTGCCACAGGCACAAGCACAACGGTTAATTGAGTGGCTGCAACCATATAAGGAGTTGCCGTACACAGTGCTGGCAACATTATCAGATGGGGAATCAGCAATCATCGCGGCAATAAATTCAACTTGGACAGATGTACCACATCAACGTTGTCAGGCACACTTCCTAAGTAATTTGAGTGAATCTGTGCTGCCATTAGATACAAAGCTCCGACAGCAATTAAAGGCAGATTTAGACGGGCTGCCAAAAGTTCCTGATTACTCTGAAAGACCCCAAAAACCAAGCTCCGAACAGCAGCTAGATAGTACCCCCCTTTTTCAGTCATCCCCTATTTGTCACGAGACGCAGAATTAATGGCAGTGGAAGCTCAAATTCGTGCGGCGATTCGGGATTGTGTCAATCGCACAAGTCGCAAACCGTTTAGTTGGGGTGGTTTAATGGGCTACCAGCAACTATTAGCTATTGGAGAAGTACTACGTAGTTTACCATACCGGGAAATTGATACAGATTATTTATCTCTGTTATCAGTATGGGTGGACCTTGCCTTAAGTAATAATCGTTCAGTCGCGTCTGACTTGTCAGAGGCGCACCAATGGTTGCGACGAATTGCTAATTGTTTGCGCTATCCTAATAATTCTGACCGTACCTCAGATGATGTAATCGATATTACAGAGACTGCCCAAATCCCTTTAACAAGCTTTCAAGTTCGGCGTGAGATGGAAGAGTTATTACAGATGTTTCAACCTGACCATCAACAAAATCCGGCACAGTTTGCTCTCAAAAAAAAGTTACAACGTTTATGGGATAAATACAGTACTGACTTATTACACTGCTATGATATCCCTGGTTTGCCACCAGATAACCTGAAAATCGAGTCTTTATTTAGTCATTTGCGTCGCCATCAGCGACGTATTAGTGGACGCAAATCAACTGTTGAATTACGTGATTTGGGCCAATATCAAGTTCTATTTGTAGCTCAAAACGAAAAACAGTTACTTCAACAAATTCGGGAAGTACCTATAGCTGAGTATAAAACTCAACGTCGTAGATTAGCGATCGCACAAGCTCCTCGCCAACAAAAACGTCGCCTTCATCGTAATCCAGTTAGCACAATACAATCTTTGGTCAATCAACATCAGGGACTTCTCACTGTGCTTGAGTTTCAAGCTCTTAAATACTAATTAGACAGCCAGGGCCCATACTTGCTTCTTGAATCAAGTTATGAGATATTACATATAAATAACGTTAAATCTATCGAGTTACCGTAGTTTAAACTAAATGTCTCAGTGGTTGGGATTAAAGGAGTAATTCAAATGACAATTGCACAACAAAACACAGCAGCATTGTTTCAGGATTCCAAGAGCGTCAATCTAGCTGTTTTGTCGAGGTTTATACAACTATCTACAACAAAACTCAAGGTATTTTGGTGGCATATTCACGCATATGGGACGATTTTAGGTGTGATGCTGTTGACTTTGATCAGTTTCATTTACCTGATAATCCATCGGTATTTGAGCAAGCTGCTACCAGTTCTAGTGCATCGAGATGAATGGAAGATTAGCAGTACTAAGTGAGGAATCGTGGCGGTTTGTGATTAGTCATTCGTAACTGACTAATCACAAACCACAAATGACACTTCTAGTAGAGGAGATAGCTAATTGAAAATGCATATACTGCAATTACCAAGCAATAGTTTGATAGCTTCTAGTTAAAGACCTACTAGGAGCTTTTTTTTGCTTGATTATCTACCTCAATAGGAGGATATATACAATAACTGAGTACTAATTCAACTACTCCTGATGGATATGAATAATTGATTCTGATGATGGATGGAGTCCCAAGATTAAGATTGCTAATATTAGTTCTGTAAGTAAAAAACGTTTACCAAATTAATAACCATGAATATTCTTGCTTGGATTGTTTTAGGTCTAATTGCTGGTGCCATCGCTAAAGCTATCTACCCTGGTCATCAAGGTGGCGGAATTCTAGGAACAATTTTGTTAGGAATTATTGGTGCTTTTGTTGGCGGTAGTTTAGGTATCTTTTTCAGCACAGGAACGTTAACTCTAGCGGCTCCTACTCTGAGTATTCCAGGTATTGCAGTAGCAGTTTTGGGTGCAATTGTAGCGGTTTTCCTGTGGAACTTATTAACCCGTCGCACTACTGTATAGTAACAAAACTGCGGTCAACCGACCCAGAAAGTTTAGGAAATTCATTTAATTATTTTATCTGTGAATTAAATCAAAAAAAATAGCGTCATCTTCATGAGAAGGTGGCGCTATTTTTTAATTATGCTTAAATTGAACAATAATTATTAGCCCAGGACTAATGCGGTGAAATTATAACAGCGATCGCATGGAATACAAAAAAATTGTAGGGCAGTAAAGCTGTGCATCCCTACCGTGTGCCTCATTTAAATGAAAATTTATCTATGAATCAGTTTTTATTTTTGAAAACATATATAGAGTGTGTTACCGACAGACCAATACTCTATTTTTAAGGGTTTCGTGCGTTAGAAAAAAGTTCATAACGCACCCTAAAATAGTTAGATTTTGTTCAAAATTCAAATAGTAATTCTATCGGGTGTGTTAAAAGTTTAGCCTAGCACAGCACGGCGTAAATAAACCAACCATTTCAAAGGTCTCAAACCCTTATGAACAGGTAATTACGAATTACGAATTACGAATTACGAATTACGAATTACGAATTACGAATTACGAATTACGCCTTGCAGTACTAGCGCACCCTACTTAAGATTTACTTTATAAATGCTCTCGAAAATGTATGTTATGGTGATTATAGGAATCAAAAAAGTCAAAGTACAAAAAACTTCCAAAGAAATTGAGGCAAGCTCAATAAAGTTGTTTTGTTCTGGTAAATCTGCTTCATAATCTACAGCTTTTTCTAACGAAGAGATAAAGCCAGAGCAACTAAGATAGTGTTCTTCGTAACAACTTGAAGTCAATTAGAACTTGCCCGAGTATTAGCAAGCAAAAGTTCGCTAACCTAGCTAGCATTACACACCAGATGCGATTAGCTTGGGAGTCTGGGAAGAAAGACCCTTAGCACAGTCTGGCAAACCAACAACAATCAGAACAGTTACTAATTTCATGTTCGGATGAACACTTTTAATTAAGACTGATGCAAAGACGCGGAGAGTTTTAATTACAAGTAATTCAGCGAATTTGACATAACTTAGTACAAGCGAAAGCAACTATTTTCATCTGTGAATTATAGTTTCGGCAGTTGCTTGTTTACTTTCTCTTGGAATGTAAACTTCACCAAGAGCAAGTACTGTTCCACATTGCTAAAAGTTATCAAGATGCTCCCAAGTTATAGCATCACGGTTTGCTGATGCAGACATAGCAGGGTTTGTGTAGCTGCTACCTTTGGGCCTAGATGTGTTCTCACGCAATCATCACGGTGCGATTTAGTGATTTTCAGGAAATACCTGCAAAAATCACAAGTACAGCAGTTGCTCAATAGTTTGGGAAATTGGCAGGTTCAACCGCAATTTAGAAGTTATTGGCAGCTATGACATAAGCAAAATCAAGAAAGTTGTAACGACCATTTAGTGTGGATTACATTTTTGGTTGGTTGTGTGGTAATGGGAAAAAACTTTGCGTGAAGTTGAATTTCTTATGTAACCACTCTTAGGGCTTGAGCAACCTATGGAATTCTGTTACAACAATCTGCAATGCTTCAGTCAACTGTTAAAAGCTTCGTGATTGGGAGACTTAGATTTCCTGTAAATGAACTTCAAGCAACTGTAATCTACCGCCCGTAGTGTTGCCCAAGAGAACAACGTCTTAGATAAACCTTCAAATCCATAGACAAAACAATTGTAGGAAAACGCTCATCATGACTGACGAAAAAATTAGACAAATAGCTTTCTACGGTAAAGGTGGTATTGGTAAGTCTACCACCTCTCAAAATACCCTTGCAGCTATGGCAGAAATGGGTCAACGCATTTTAATCGTCGGTTGCGACCCGAAAGCTGATTCTACTCGTTTGATGTTGCACAGTAAAGCCCAAACCAGCGTTCTGCAATTGGCTGCTGAACGAGGCGCTGTGGAAGACATAGAACTCGAAGAAGTCATGCTTACTGGCTTTCGGAATGTGCGTTGTGTAGAGTCTGGCGGTCCAGAACCCGGTGTAGGTTGCGCCGGTCGCGGTATCATCACCGCCATCAACTTCTTAGAAGAAAACGGTGCATACAAAGATGTTGACTTTGTAAGCTACGACGTATTGGGTGACGTTGTGTGCGGTGGTTTTGCGATGCCCATCCGTGAAGGTAAAGCACAAGAAATCTACATCGTTACCTCCGGTGAAATGATGGCGATGTATGCAGCTAACAACATCGCTCGTGGTGTTCTCAAATATGCTCACACTGGCGGTGTACGCTTGGGTGGACTAATTTGTAACAGTCGTAACGTTGACCGAGAAATCGAATTAATCGAAACCTTGGCAAAACGTTTGAACACCCAAATGATTCACTACGTACCCCGTGACAATATTGTGCAACACGCTGAGTTACGCCGGATGACTGTGAACGAGTATGCACCTGAAAGCAATCAAAGTAACGAATATCGGACATTGGCGACAAAAATCATCAACAACAACAATCTCAGCATTCCTACACCTATTGAAATGGAAGAACTAGAAGAGTTGTTGATTGAATTCGGTGTCCTTGAAAGTGAAGAAAATGCTGCAATGTTGATTGGCAAGTCATCTGCTGAAGCACCAGTAGAAAGTACTACCAAGTAAACAATAGCAATTTGCAGTAGGGGCGCACAGCTGTGCGCCCCTACAATCGTTTAATATCAAGTTCGGATGATTACTTATAATTAAACCGCCCTAGTTGTTGGCCACCAGTGGTAGCAAGTTAGTCCCTGGATTAAGTCGTGCTGTTTGATAATTTCTTTGCAACGAAACACCATTAGTTCTTCGAGTTCATCTAAAGAACTTGGGGAACAATTGGCTACAATCTCGTTAGTTAGAGGCCACAACCTTTCTGCTGGTTGTAATTCAGGTGAGTAAGCGGGTAAGTAGATTAAATCGACACCTTCTGGTAAATCTAGATCATTACTTGTATGCCAACCAGCTTGGTCAACAGCTAAAAGAATTCTTTTGTCAGACCCAATACTGTATTCCCTGGCAAAATCAGCTAAAACTCGATTAAATATCTCAGTATTTACATTCGGAAGAATCCACCAATAAGTTTCACCTGATTCTGGGTGTACAAACCCATACAGCCACATCCATTTATACCTTTGATTCACAGAGGCAATTGGTTGTTCACCTTCTGATACCCAAATTCGACGTAGGATTGGATGAAGTCCAATACGATAGCGAAGCTAAGCCGAGTCTTCGAGCGTCTGCTCGTCCATGCTCCAAAGCTCTATTTCAGCGTTTGGATATCTAGCTTGAAGAAATTTGAGCCTCAAATCAAGTTTTTTTTCCACTTTTCTTGCTCTATTGGGTCAGATTCTCCATGCTCTGGTCTGGGAACACGCAGTCTGTACGTCATTTGTTTGAGGTACTCCCATCCCCGATGCCTACTTATAGATTTTCCTGTCAATTCACTTAACCAATCTGCAACTTTACGACCGTTCCACAATCCGCCATCTGGCGCTTTTTCTGACAGCACCTGCCAAAGCTGGGCTTGTTGCACATCTGTCAATCCTGGTTCTTTTCCTGGGTTATGATGCCGCCTGTCTCCTAGCCCACTTGCACCGAACTGGTTATACCGTTTGACTAGCTGATAAATCCAAATTCTTGTATAACCTGTTACTTGCGCCACTTCTTGAGGCGTTTTTCCTGTCGCTAATAACCAAATTATTTGGTAATGGCTACGTTCTGTCGCTTCTGTTGCTTGACGATAAATAACCAATAATTCTTCTCCACTTAAGTGGTTAGCGATCGCAATCTGTTTCGGCATAGTACTAAGCTAGGATAGATGCACTGCAACGATTCCACCTTTATTATAAGTAATTATCCGAACTTGATATAATTTACAAACTGTGTATTTCCATTCAATTGCAAACCGCTATAAATAAGTAGAAATACACTAAAATTTGCAAGTTTCATAAAATTTTCAACAAGTTTCATTGGTTCCTACACACAATTCGACAATGTTTAGCTAAGCTATAAGCTCTATGATTATGGTTTATTAAACGTCTTATGCATTGGTTGTTATCTGGGCCGTTGAGTACAGAGAAATTGACGGTTAAGATTGCAGGGTTGCCTGCACCGTTACAAGGTAAGAAGTTGGTGCAGTTGTCAGATTTTCACTATGATGGTTTGCGGCTGTCGGAAGGTATGCTAGAAAAAGCGATCGCAGTTAGCAACCAAGCTGAACCAGATTTAGTTTTATTGACAGGTGATTACGTAACTGACGATCCCCAACCAATTCACCAATTAATACTTCGACTCAAACATTTGCAAAGTCGCTGTGGGATCTATGCTATTCTTGGCAACCACGACATACATTACAAACACGCAAAAACAGAAGTTACAGAGGCGTTAACTAGCATTGGAATTCACGTCCTTTGGAACGAAATTGCCTATCCACTAGGAAAAGAATTACCACTCGTTGGACTGGCCGACACTTGGTCACGAGAATTCAATCCTGAGTTAGTTATGAACCAGCTAAACCCAGACACGCCCTGCATTGTTTTATCCCATAATCCAGATACTGCGGAGATATTACAAGCATGGCGAGTTGATTTACAATTATCTGGTCATACTCACGGTGGCCAAATCGTAATTCCTGGAATTGGTCCAGCTGCGTTGGTTTACAGCAAGATTACCAAAAAAATACCCCTGAAAGTGCGGCGTAGAGCGCGATTTTTAGAAGAAAATGTTTCTGTAGTCAGCCATTGGGAATGGGCGCAGGGTTACCATCGCGTAGGAAAAAATCAGCTATATGTCAATCGTGGTTTGGGAACTTACCTCCCAGGACGTTTATTTTGCCGCCCAGAAGTTACTATAATCACGCTACAAGGTGAGTGAGTAATTCCAAATTCAACATGCAACAACTCAATTGCAGCAAGTATTCTGGTTAAAAATTGTTTGCAAATTAAAGCAAGACTAGCTTAGTTTAGTCTCATAATTTCAACCAATTAGTTAATTATATTTCTAGTAGATGACAGAAATTGTTGCAATTTATCAAGTTGCATTTTGATTTTTGGTAAGCTGTAAGCGCTGGTATGAGGAGTATCGGTTGCCTTATGCATTGGTTCTTTACGGGACATTTAAGAGTAGATAAAGTAACGGTTAAGATTGCGGAACTTCCAATATCTTTACAAGGTACAAAGCTGGTGCAGTTGTCAGATTTTCACTACGATGGTTTGCGGCTATCGGAAGATATGTTAGCAAAAGCGATCGCACTTACTAACGAAGCTGAACCAGATTTAATTCTATTAACTGGTGACTACGTAACTGATGACCCAACGCCGATTAATCAATTGGTGCTGCGATTAAAACATTTGCAAAGTCGCTGTGGTATTTACGCCGTCCTGGGTAATCACGATATCTATTACAGCCACTCCCAAGCAGAAGTTACAAAGGCGTTAACTAGCATTGGGGTGCATGTGCTTTGGAATGAAATTGCTTATCCACTAGGAAAGGAATTACCACTAGTAGGACTAGCTGATTATTGGTCGCAGGAATTTCATCCCGCACCAGTTATGAATCAATTAGATTCTGTTACACCCCGCATCGTTTTATCCCATAACCCAGATACAGCCAAGATATTGCAACAATGGCGCGTAGATTTGCAATTATCTGGTCATACCCACGGTGGTCACATCGTAATTCCGGGCATTGGCCCTGTTGTATTTTATTATAAAAAGCTGCTGAAAAAAATTCCCAAAAAACTCCGGCGTTGGGTAACACTTTTACTAGGAGACTGCTCGAAAGTCGTGCGATATTGGGAATGGGCGCAAGGATTTCACAATGTGGAAGAAAATCAATTATATGTCAATCGTGGTTTAGGAACTTATAAACCAGGACGCCTATTTTGTCCGCCAGAAGTGACTGTTATTACGTTAATTAGTCATTAGTCATTGGTCATTGGTCATTGGTCTAAATAAATGACAAAGGACAAAGGACAAAGGACAAATGACAGCCCTCACTGGTCAGAGTGCAATTTAAATGCATAACACTCAAAACAGAAACCGCCGGAAGCTACGATGGATAAATATCAGCAGCTTGGGGCGGTTTCTTGAAGATTGGATAATTCAGAACTAACTAATTCAACTAAGGTGGACACTATTCACGATCGCTTTACAGAGAATTGGACATCCTTGTATATATTCCAACTAGGCAGGCATTTTCTGGCTGTGCGTTCTAAAACCTCCAAAATAAATTGATGAACACAAGGCTAAAACACATTTAACGGATGCCACAACCTAAAGAGCGATCGCCATAAAATTAGAGCAGGAGGTACAGGCTCTAACTTAAAAGTTTTACTTAACTTTTAACCTGTTTGTACCTTGCTCTTAATCTAGCACTATGTTTGTTTAGTTACTATGTTTGTTTACTAAACTTGAATACCATTAATTTATCGCAATAATTCTGAAATATTCCTTAAAATTAGCCCACTTGTCCTATGTTGGCGTGAACACCAACATCGCAAGTGGGCTGAAAAATCAGAAGCGCTATTGAGCAGAACCGCCTGTAGTACTATCTCCTGTGTTAGGAGAATCGCTATTAGATGTAGTGTTTGACTTATCTATTCCTTGAGATGGAGTAGTTTTAGAGGTATTACTTTCAGTTCCTGGAGTGACGGTACTAGTAGAACTATCGTTCTGGGAAGTCGGAGTATTAGTACTTGGACTAGTGGCTTGGCCTTGTGTCCCATTGGAAGTTGGCTGGGTTGCAGAAGGCGCTTTTTCTACCGGAGGTTGCTGGGGTGGAACGGTAATATTAATATTCGGTTGGGAAGGTGCAGATGGGGGTGTAACCTGTTGTTGGGGAACAGGAACAGGAACAGGTACTTCTCTGGTTTTTTCAATGATTGTCGTTTGTGGTTGAGGAGAAGCAGTAGGGGTAGGACTGCTATCACTCGGTAAAGGAACCAAGACTGGCACAGTACTGTCAACAGCTGTGTTACCGCGCTGGTTGAAGTACCAAACCCCACCGATAATCAGGCCAGCTAAGGATGTAATGATAATACCCAACAGCAAACCATTACTAGTGTTTTTCTCATCACGTTCGGCTAAATTTGCTTGTTGGTATCTAAACTCAGAATTTCGACCTTGCACGTAACCGTTTTGGTAAGAGTTGGGATTAGTACTGTTGTTAAGTGTTTCAGTGGTTCGTGTTAGGTTGGTGTGAGTATTACCATTAGTATCAGTGTAAGATTCTTGCCTAACTTCACTGTTTTTGATTTCGCGTTCATTGGGCATAGACATAGCTGTTGATTTAACTCCTCAGATACGATATTTAGAAACTAAAGTTTTGTAAAAACAAGAGGTTTTGATGATATGAAAAACGTATGTTGCTGATAAAAATTGAGTTTTATTTGCTACCCAATCGTTGGTAATTATCAGAATAACCTCAGTGTTTACACAAGTGGCTCTATCTCCAGGGAGTTAATACTTAATCAAAAGAAAGAGTATTCTACAGATGGATGTTATTATGCTGTCAGCTAATGGATTGATAAAAATCTAGTACACTGTGGCGTAAGTTTGCCTTTTAACAAGGGGCTTAAGCCTCTTGTCTGATTGATTGAGATAAACGTAGTGAAGCGAAGTGTAGCATCTGAGCCCCAACAAAAAATTAGGATTCTTCCCTCACTTCGTTCTGCTCAGAATGATGAACTATACCTATCTTGAACTTTTCAAACATCCTCTAAGACAACTTGGTAGAGAAATACGAAGGGCAATTGCGAAAGTAAACTATTATACTAATAAACAGGTAACAAAAACAACGGAAGTTTCTCATAGTTTTTGACGAATGATAAAGACGATCAAACTGAAATTTGGAAGAGGCTCAGGATTACCCTCAGAGGAAGTAGTCACAACACCCATAACTGTATTTGTAGGCCCAAACAACTCTGGGAAAAGCAAAGTTCTCTCTGAAATTTACCATTACTGCACAACCGGCCAACAGAACGTAACAGATGTAATCCTAGAAAAGATTGAATTTGACACATTCACAGTTGAAGCATCTGAAGAAAAGATTAAAAAGTCCACTCTTCAACCACATATAAATGAAGCGCTTTCACCCGATCATATAATTGTTGGGAAAAGAGGAATGAGGAATCAAGTTCATAGACAGAATCTTTTGAACGCTTTACAGAATCCTAATACTCAGGTAAGTTTGTTTTGCCAGTGGTATCTCTCATTTAACACTCTCCTACTAGACGGTAAAAGTCGTATTAGTTTGATTGGGCAACAAAGCGCTGGTGATCTCCAGCAACCCCCTCACACAAGTTTTCAAGTATTGTTTCGTGACGATGCCAAAAGAGATGAGGTTAGACGGATTATTTATGATGCTTTTGGGACGTACTTCGTTATAGATCCTACTTCTCTCGGTCAACTTAGACTACGCTTGTCATCTCGTCCTCCTCAGACAGATATTGAAGAGCGTGGGATTCACCATGAAGCTGTACAATTTCACTCAAAAGCATTCCCTGTTGAGCAAGCCAGCGACGGTGTAAAAGCATTCACTGGAATTATTACAGAGATTATAGCTGGTGATCCTGCCATTGTTTTAATTGATGAACCTGAAGCTTTTTTGTCTTTATCTTTAGCTTTAAAACTAGGAAAAGAAATTGCTATTTCTAGCTCAGGATCTCAAAAAAGATTGTTTGTATCAACACATAGTCCAAACTTTGTAATGGGTTGTATACAATCAGGCGCACCAGTCAATATTGTGAGACTGACTTATCGCAGTGAGGTAGCTACTGCAAGAGTTTTATCTAACACAGATATTCTTCGATTGATGCGAAATCCTTTGTTGCGCTCAACTGGTGTGCTTGGGGCGCTATTTTATGAATTTGTTATCGTCACAGAATCCGATGCAGATCGCGCTTTTTATCAGGAGATTAATGAGCGACTGCTACGTTATAAGCCAGAGTTAGGAATTCCTAACTGTTTGTTCCTCAATGCTCAAAATAAGCAAACAGTTCAGATAATTATCAAGCCTTTAAGAGAATTGGGTATACCAGCAGTTGGCATTGTTGATGTTGATATTTTAAAAGATGGTGGTCAGGATTGGACGAACTTTCTCAAAAGCGGCTTTATCCCTGAACTTGAGTATCAGTCACTTGCTAATTTCCGAAATGCTGTCAAGGAAAAGTTTGATACCGTAGGAAAGAATATGAAACGGGATGGTGGTGTAGATATATTATTTGGCAGTGACAAAGAAGCAGCAAATAACTTATTTGACAAACTTGCAGAGTATGGTCTATTTGTCGTGCGGAAAGGAGAGTTAGAGTCTTGGCTTCTTCAACTTGGTGCAACTGGACACGGGCCAAATTGGTTAATTAACATCTTTGAGAAAATGGGAGAAGATCCAGAATCGCAAGATTATCTCAAACCCTCAGATGATGATGTATGGAGTTTTTGTGGTGAAATAAAAAAATGGTTTACTAATCCAAATAGGAAAGGCATACCTTCATAGGGTCTTTCAATAGCAAATCTCACTTTACTTAGTATTCCCAAATACAAGTATGAACTCACTCTAGGTATGGTGTCGCTATTTGAATTGCTAACCTCATATCCAACGCCGATTTAGCCGCAGTAAAGATTTAATTCCTCGACAAACTCTTGTTAGCAGACATTTAGGTTTTGATACACGCCTTGGTGATGAAGATTTACGCACAAAACCTGGATTTCTTAACTCTTGTTCTAACTGTGTAGCTTTATTCAAATCTGAAGCGGCTCGATATTCGTATCCCAGTTGAGAGCAAACTAGCCCCCGATATTTGTATGCATCGATATAGTGAGGATTGAGGCGAATCGCGTGGGTAAAATCGGCGATCGCATCTTCATATCTGCCTTGAGTAGCATTTTCTACCCCTAAAGTATAAAAAGCTTCTGCATCCCAACGTTTGACAGATACTTTTGTGGGATTTTTCGGCGAAGATGAGGATGGATTTGCAGTAGCGGGAGACTCAGATGAAAATTCAGACTTGAGCTGATTGTAAGCTGCGTTGATTTTTTTGATTTTTTCTTCAGCTTCCTGTTTTTCTTTTTGATTAAAAAAGCGATCGGGATGCCAAACTTTCACCAGTTTACGGTAAGCTCGCTTTACCTGTGCTGGCGAAGCACCGGGTTCCAACTCCAAAATTTCATAAGCATGATTGATATCGAAATCGTCGCGCATACTGAAAAATCAGCAACTATGTAAATCCATGTTAACTATTCCCCTAAATCTCCTTTCGTCAACCCAAACACCCCATTCTGGTTATCACTGGGATGGTAGTAGTCGCCGCTTCTTTGAAGGTTGGTATTACCGTGTCACTTTACCGGAAATTGGGCAAACATTCGCCTTTATGTACTCCATCGAAGATCCCATCGGCAATAAACCTTACAGTGGTGGTTCAGCCCAAGTTCTTGGCCCGGATGATGAGTATTTATGCCGTACTTTTCCGGATGTGAAGAAATTCTGGGGTAGTCGAGATGTTTTGGGTTTAGGACATTGGGGTAAAAATAATTTGCAAATTTCTCCCCTGTACCTGCTTCCACAAGAGTTTGAGCATTATGTTCAAGAAGGCTATCAAGCTACAGCAACATTAAATCAGGGAATTATCCGCGATCGCGCCACTAATAATTATTGTCGTTGGCAGTACGAAATTCAACCAGTATACGCCTGGGGTAATCAAGATAGCATTCAGCAGTCAACCGCAGGCTGGGTGTCTTTTTTGCAGGTTTTTGAACCTGGATGGCAAATTTTGATGGCTCACGGTTTAGCCAGCGGTAAAATTGACTGGAATGGCAAAATTTACGAATTCACCAACGCCCCAGCCTACGGCGAGAAAAATTGGGGTGGTGCTTTTCCCCAAAAATGGTTTTGGATAAACTGTAACTGCTTCGAGGGCGAACCCGACTTAGCCTTAACTGCTGGTGGTGGACGGCGGGGTGTATTGTGGTGGATGGAATCTGTAGCAATGATTGGTTTGCACTACCAAGGCAAATTTTATGAATTCGTTCCCTGGAATTCCCAAGTAGAGTGGGAAATTCAGCCTTGGGGTAGATGGCAAATGAAAGCTAGTAACTGTAACTACGAAATTGAATTGATCGGAACCACCGATTTACCTGGTACACCCCTACGTGCGCCCACAGCGGAAGGTTTAAGATATTGTTGCCGGGACACCATGCAAGGAAAGCTAAATTTAGAATTACGAGAATTAAATGGGAGAAAATCCCAAATTATCCTCAAAGCAGAAAGTTTTCTTTGTGGTTTAGAAGTCGGCGGTCAGCCTTGGGATAATAGTTGGCAGTCTCAGTAAAAATGCTATAATCACCAACATGGCGTTTTTTTTGGGGCTGTAGCTCAGCTGGATAGAGCGAGCGCCTCCTGAATAATCGGGCACCATAAGGGAAACCTTATGAGTGAATGTGGTTGAATTCGGTGAACCCTAAAGAGTGAAAATTTCCTTCTTTTAAGATGCTTTGAGTGATTGTAAAAAGTATCACAAGAGGCATTGATAGAAAGTAGGAGTGGTTGTGTGTTTACCATAGTGTTGACACTCTAGGGGAATACCGAGCCAAGCTTGATTAAATTCAAGAAGGTGTAGAGACTAGGTAGCCACCACCTAAAGGCTTTTAAGCCTATGGTGAAGGTATAGTCCAGAGAGTGGGGAAACTCACACAAATCTGAAGCGCTAGGTCGTGCGTTCAAGTCGCACCAGTCCCGTTAGAATAATTCGTAATTCGTAATTCGTAATTCGTAATTAAGATGTAGGGTGTGTTATGCCGTAGGCTAACGCACCTTCAATTTTTGACGGTGCGGCGCTTGGCGACAACGCACCTTACATTTAAACATCGCAAAGACGCGATAAATCGCGTCTCTACAATAATCAATTTTTTGTACAGACGGCGATTTATCGGCTATATCTGTGGAAAACTTGTGGAAAAGCACCGTGGTTTTTCCACAAGGTAATTATACTTAATTAAGTTTTGTCAAACAAATCTGAAGTTTTCCACAGATTTTTCCCCAAAAAGTAAGATTTTTTCCACAAGCTAAGTGAAATTTAATCAATTTTTATACGTTACTTAATATCTTTGGCGAACTGTTTAGCTTTGATGGGAAATGATTAGGGTGCAGGTTGTGGAAAACTTCAAACTCATAATTCTGACTCCTGACTCCTGAATTCTGACTTACGATGATTTTTGCGGACGGCTTTTCATATTAATGCGATCGCTCAGTTGGCGTAGTGTTTGTGCTAAAGTGCGATCGCTCTCCTGGAGTTGAGTAATTTTCTCACAACTGTAAATCACCGTTGTATGGTCTTTACCACCAAACTCCTCCCCAATTCTCGGCAAACTTAAAGGCGTGTGTTGACGCATGAGATACATACCGATTTGACGCGCCCAGCTAATTTCCCGGCGTCGTGAGTTACTTTTCAGGTCATCAATTGAAACATCAAAATTCTCAGCGACAACTGTCAAAATTGCTTCTGGGGTAGCTACTACTTTTTCATTCGGTGGCTCTAAAACTGGTCTGATATTTTCCACCGTCATCGGTAAACCCCAAATAGAAATATAAGCCAACGCCCGAATTAAAGCTCCTTCTAATTCTCGAATATTAGAAGTATAGTTAGAAGCAATATATTCAACCACATCGCGGGGCAAGCGAATATTTTCATATTCGGCTTTTTTCTGTAAAATCGCCATTCTCGTTTCTAAATCCGGCGTTTGCACATCTGCGATTAACCCCATAGAAAACCGAGAACAAAGACGTTCTTGTAAACTAGGAATCTGATTCGGGGGACGGTCAGAAGCAATTACAACTTGTTTACCTGCTTCATGTAAAGTATTGAAAGTATGAAAAAACTCTTCTTGGGTGTATTCCTTACCTTCGAGAAACTGAATATCATCAACTAATAAAACATCAGCGGCTCGATAATGCTCTCGAAAACTTTGCATACTATCCTTACGAATCGCTGTAATTAAATCATTAGTAAACTGTTCCGTCGAAACATAAAATATCTTACAACCAGGGGAAATTTCCCAGCGATAATGACCAATGGCTTGCATGAGATGAGTTTTACCCAAGCCGACGCCACCACATAAAAACAAAGGATTAAACTCTTTCCCAGGAGATTCTGCAACTGCCAAAGAAGCAGCATGAGCCATGCGATTGTTAGCACCAACTACAAAACGTGAAAACACATATTTAGAGTTTAATTCCGTAGTTTTTTGGACATTATGAGAAACAGGTTCGGAAATACTGCTAGGATTTGGTGATTCCCAAGAAACCTCTCGTTCATTAACATGAGAAACTTCATCACCTTGAGCAACAGTAATGTAAATTTCCACAGGATGACCCAAAATATCTTGCACTACATGAGCAATGGTGTTGACATAATACTTCTGTAACCAATTCCGAGCAAATGGGTTAGGAGTACGTATCACCAAGCAATTATTTTCTAATCGCTCCGCACTAGCAGTTTTAATCCAAGTTTCAAAGGTAGGTCGGGATAACTCAAGCTGTAGGCGCTCTAGTACCTGACTCCACAGACTTTCTATGGAAATTTCCATGATCCACCACCTTTGCTGCTAATCGTCACAATAGAAGAGAAAGCACCAATTTAGCATCCAGACACCCTAGACCTAGAACAAGCTTTTAAGTTGTAATCATTTTGGGACATACCCGGTAGGCAAGATCCTAACACCCACTGACTGACAGGGAGAAGCAACGACACATGAAGACAACAAACCATAACTTAACGCTCAAAAATATGAATACCAGAGGTTTGCCCCACAGGTTGTGGATGCTCTCAATAGTGGTGTTGCTGGGGAGCTGCTCTCTTCTACCTGCCAAAACCTTTGAGAGTCAACAAAGCGAACCTCAAGCTGAAAAGCCAGTAGATTCCAATCCGGTAATTGTTCCTCCACCAATTATCTCATCGTCTGGAGATCCTAATTTTGTGGTAAAAGTCGTGCAAAATGCTGGTTCTGCGGTAGTTAGGATTGATTCTTCCAGAACAATCACTTCTCGTGTACCAGACGAATTTAACGACCCATTATTCCGGCGGTTTTTTGGAGACGCAGCGCCACAGCCGAGACAACGGGTAGAGCGGGGTAGCGGCTCTGGATTTATCATTAATTCCTCAGGTCAGATTTTGACGAATTCTCACGTAGTAGACGGTGCTGATAGAGTGACTGTTACACTCAAAGATGGTCGGACTTTTGACGGCAAAGTTTTAGGTGAAGACGCGGTAACAGATGTAGCTGTGATCAAAATTGAGGCCAATAACCTGCCAACCCTGTCTGTAGGGAACTCAGACATTTTGCAACCAGGAGAGCCAGTAATCGCCATCGGCAATCCCTTAGGCTTGAATAATACCGTCACTTCTGGGATTATTAGTGCTACAGGTCGTTCTGGTAGCGATATTGGTGCTAGTGATAAGCGGGTTGATTACATCCAAACCGATGCCGCCATTAACCCTGGTAATTCTGGGGGGCCACTACTAAATACCCGTGGTCAAGTAATTGCCATGAATACAGCCATTATCCGGGGCGCTCAAGGCTTGGGATTTGCCATTCCCATTAACACCGCCCAAAGAATTGCTCAAGAATTAATCGCTAAAGGCAAAGTAGATCATCCTTATTTGGGTGTGCAAATGGTGACGCTGACACCAGAAAACAGAGAAAGAATCAAAAATATTGCAGGCAATCGCTTAAATCTTACAGCAGAAGAAGGCGTTTTACTCGTGGAAATAGTGCCGCGTTCGCCCGCATCCGCAGCAGGACTCCGAGCAGGTGATGTGATTAAAAGCATTAATAACCAGCCTGTGACTAAAATTGAACAAGTACAGAAGCTAGTAGAAAATAGCAAAATTGGTACCAGCCTACCAATAGAAGTAGAGCGCAATGGGCAAATTGTCCAAGTAGCAGTTCGACCTGCTCCTTTACCTGTAAGACGTGAAGGGTAAATTTTATTGGGAATGGGGAGTGGGGAATGGGGAGATGAGGGGGATGAGGGGGATGAGGGGGATGAGGGAGATGAGGGAGATGAGGGAGAATAATAACTCCCCAGTCCCCAGTCCCAATGCCCAGTCCCCACTCCCCATTCCCAATGCCCAGTCCCCATTCCCAATGCCCAGTCCCCAGTCCCCAGTCCCCAGTCCCCAGTCCCCAGTCCCCAGTCCCCAGTCCCCAGTCCCCACTCCCCACTCCCCATTCCCCATTCCCAAAGGAGTTTTTCTCATGTCTGAATCAATCATTCAATTAGGCAATCCCACACTGCGGCAAAAAGCTGTTTGGGTTGATAACATCAAAGATCAAGATATCCAAAAATTAATCGATGACTTAATGACTACCGTTGCCAAGGCTAACGGGGTGGGAATTGCTGCGCCTCAAGTTGCACAATCTTATCGTTTATTTATTGTGGCTTCCCGACCTAATCCCAGGTATCCCAATGCTCCAGAAATGGAACCTACTGCTATGATTAATCCTAGAATCATTGCTCACTCAACGGAAGTTGTCAAAGATTGGGAAGGTTGTTTAAGTGTTCCAGGCATTAGGGGGTTAGTTCCTCGGTATAAAACTATTGAAGTGGAATATAGCGATCGCCAAGGCAATCTCCAAAAGCAAGAATTAACCGATTTCGTCGGTCGTATCTTTCAACACGAATATGACCACCTCGACGGCATCGTGTTTGTAGACCGCATAGAAAACACTCTCGATATGATCACTGAGCAGGAATACCAACAACGAGTAGTTAATAAGACTTAATCCGAAATAATTATTTAAAATGTATAGTTTACGGAAAGTTTAAGTTATACTTAACCTAACGTTAACCTTTGGTTCGGCTTAGTTATCGGGTAAATGACCAATATTATTAGTAGTCACGAGAGGTTAAGTCCGCAGATGAGTATGTCTAGTGACTCAACCTCCGCTCAGCATCAAAGTGATGAAGCAAAACTAAATACCAGTAAAAGCGGTGTAGCTGCACAGTTACAAGCGCAACTATCTTCAGAGAGATTGGAAATTGTTCATGCGACTACTGGGCGGGTAAGAATCCGCGCTAGTGAGGGTATTTCCAAATCAAGAATCAAAAATATATCCCAAGGCTTACGACAGCAGTATGGGGTGAAGGAAGTTGCTGCCAATGAGCAAACAAGCAGTATAGTTGTCAGTTTTGATCAAAAAAAGCTGTCACTACCGCAAGTGTTGGGACTACTGCAACAATTTAATATTCACCAAGCTCAAGTTTCGCCGACTTCAAACAGTCAGACAGATCCCTTTGCTGCATGGAAATCCCTTGATTTTTGGAAAGAACAGTCTATTTCCTTGATTCCTTTGATGACAGGGTTAGCAGTCACAGGTGGACTGGGGATCAGCGGTTTGGCAGCGATTCCACTGTATATGATTACCGCAGATGCAACTCGTTGGGTAATTGATTGTTTTGAGCCAGAAGCTTCGGGATCGGAAAACTTGCAAGAGTTAAAGGGCGAAGGCACAAATCAAGCAAATTCTTGTAGCCAGAACCAAGAGGTGCAAGATTTGAAGGGTAAGAATTTAACATACAGTGTAGTCCATGCAATTCCAGGACGTATCCGATTTCATCTACCTCGACTAGCCGAGGATCGTGCATATACACGGCGGCTAGAGAAGTTGATCAAAAACGATCCCCAAACGATCAGTGTGCGTGTGAATAGTGGTGCAGCCTCAATTGCGATCGCTTATAAGTCTAGTCAGACTAGTGTCAACCATTGGGTAAATCTAATGGAATTGGCTTTGCAAACTAATCCACCAAGCGATCCCATCACAGTTCTAGAACCACAAACATCTCTAGAAGAAGTAGACACTACAACTGTATTGGAAGACACAACTCTAGAAGTGAGTCATACGGCACAATCAGACAACACAAATGTGTTGGAAGACACAACTCTAGAAGTGAGTCAGACAACAGAAGTAGAGAACACAACTCTAGACTTATCAAGTTTATGGGCTGATTTGAAGCCTGCAACTTTGTCTTATTCCTTAGCCATGATGGCGAACTTTCCGTTATAGACGGTTCCACACGGAACACTGGAGGACAACAATGGAGGGTTCTAGCTTACAACTAGATTCAAGCACTGGCACTTACAGAAAATCTCTAAGGGTAGTTCATAGCATTACCCATAAACTTAAGAGTCAAGTCGGATTATGTCTGCCTGGGATCAATGAAAATTCACAATATCAGCAACGTCTGTTGGAGTTGCTGCAAATAAAACGTCTTTGAAGCGGCAAGATCGCAATATAGCTAGCGTAATTCAATCTGCCAGGGATGTAACGGCAGATATTGCAAGTGCGATCGCCTTTAGCAAAATTTTAGACATCAGCAAATCTCTATTACTCCGTCAGCGCAAAAATGACTGGTGAAGGTGGGGAGTGGGGAGTAGGGAGTGGGGACTGGGGACTGGGCATTGGGACTGGGGACTGGGGAGTTATTATTCTCCCTCATCTCCCTCATCTCCCTCATCCCCCTCATCCCCGTCATCTCCCATTCCCCATTCCCCACTCCCCACTCCCCTCAACAACCAACTTTGTAAACCTATACGAGATATAACGAATGGCACAAGTCACAGTTCAACCACCATCCCTTCGAGTTGAAACATCTCACGACATTGTAGAAAAACAGAGTCAGGTAATTCCTTTAGTGCAAAAGAATGGCAAAGTTTCTCTGGCTGAGAGAAATGGACATTCTCGCACACATACTGCTCAAGTTTCCTACAGTGTTGTTCATGCAATTCGCGGAAGGATACGGTTGCGCGTGCCTCGATTACGTTACGATGCCGATTATGCTCAACGTCTTATAGCTTTACTCGAAGCCGATCCCCTCGTTACTAATGTCCGAATCAAACCGGCGGCGGCGGCGTTAGTGGTGAATTATAAGTCTAGTTCAGTTGCAGATGCGAAGGTGCGATCGCGTTTGAGTTATCTGATTGTGGCGGCCAATGAAGTCGGAATAATTTTACCAAAAGCGAACAATTCATTGGCTTCCCAACCAACAGACGATGCAGAGAATTCCTGGCCTGGAATGCAACTTTCGGCCATGGCTACTGGTTTAGCTGTGTTAGGAGGACCGTTGGGACTACCGATCCCACCTTTAATAGTGGCGGGAACCATTGCCCTAGCGACGTTACCGGTATTCCAAAGAGCAGTAGAAGGGATCACAAAGCAACGCAAACTGAACATTGACTTTTTGGATTTTCTAGCGATCGCTATTACTACCGTCCAAGGTCAATTTCTCACGCCATCATTGATGTTGAGCTTAATTGAAATTGGTGAAAACATCCGCGATCGTACTGCTCGTTCTTCCAAATTGCAAACTCTAGATTTACTTAGTTCCTTAGGACAATTCGTCTGGGTTGAACGCAATGGGATCAAAGAACAAATCCCCATTCAGGATGTACAACGTGGGGATACAGTCATTGTCTATCCTGGCGAACAGGTTCCAGTCGATGGTACTATCCTCCGGGGTAAAGCCTTGCTAGACGAGCAAAAACTCACCGGCGAATCCATGCCGGTCTTGAAAAGAAAAGGACAGCCAGTTTTTGCTTCAACCTTGATGCGCGAAGGACGAATTTATATCTTGGCGGAATGGACAGGTAACGACACCCGTGCTGGACAAAGCATCAAGTTAATGCAAGAAGCACCCGTCCACGATACCCGCATGGAAAACTATGCCATCAAAATTGCCGAAAAAGCAGTTGTGCCAACTTTGTTACTGGGTGGGGCAGTATTTGCCGCAACTCGTAACCCAGCACGAGTAGCCAGTGTCCTCACCCTGGACTTATGCACAGGAATTAGGGTATCAATTCCAACAACAGTTTTGGCAGCACTGACTTATGCAGCCAAGCACGGCATCCTCATTCGTAGTGGTCGGGCATTAGAACAACTAGCAGCAGTTGATACACTTGTGTTTGATAAGACCGGCACTCTCACAAAAGGAGAAGTTTCAGTTGTTGGAGTTGAGAGTCTCAATCCTGCAACATCAGATTTGCGAGTGTTGGAACTAGCCGCGGCGGCTGAACAGCGCCTGACACACCCCGTAGCCGAAGCAGTGATTCGCTATGCCGAAGCACAACAAGTAGTGATACCCAGCCGGAGTAAATGGGACTATCAATTGGGTTTAGGCGTCCAAGCCGACATTGACGGCGAGACTGTTTACGTAGGTAGCGAGCGCTTTTTACGTCAGCAAGGCGTAGACATGGAACAGCTCAATGGGCACAAGCCAGCAGACTCGCTGATTTACGTTGCTAGTAACAATCAACTTCAGGGTAGAATAATCTATAGCGATATTCTGCGTCCCGAAAGTCAGGAAGTAATTACCCAGTTATTGACAGTCGATGGCGTAGAAGTCCACATGCTCACCGGAGATAACAAGCGAACAGCTAATGCTGTGGCTGCTCAACTGGGGATCGCGCCAAAGCATACCCACGCCGAAGCTTTTCCGGAACAAAAAGCGGCAGTTGTCCGCCAACTACACGAACAAGGCAAAACAGTTGCATTTGTGGGTGATGGAATTAACGACTCGCCAGCTTTAGCCTACGCAGATGTTTCTGTATCCTTCGCTAACGGTTCAGAAATTGCGCGGGAAACAGCAGACGTGGTGTTAATGCAAAATGACTTGCATGGTTTATTAGAAGCGATCGCGATCGCTCGTAAAGCCAAGCAAATAATTCATCAAAACACCAGTATTGTTGCCTTTCCTAACATAGCTGCAATGTTTGTTGCTGTGTTCTTTGGTCTTAACCCCTTAGCAGCCACAGTAGTCAACAACGGCTCAACAGTAGTTGCCGGAGTCAACGGTTTGCGCCCAATTCTCAAACCTTCACCAAAAAAAGCTCTACCATCAGCAAGATGATACAACTCTTCTAGGTAGAGTATCCTAGAAAACTTTACGACAATTTTTCAATTTACTGGAGGAATTTTAACTATGCCAAAAATTACTGATTTCATTGAAGATGCTGGCCCTGTGGGAATTGTAGCTGGAATTGGCGCAGTTATACTGGCTCCTGTTCTGATTCCCATCGTCGCTGGAATTGGTAAACCCATAGCCAAGTCTGTAATCAAAGGCGGACTTTTAGCCTACGAAAAAAGCAAAGGAGCCTTTGCAGAACTTGGTGAAAGCTGGGAAGATATTGTAGCTGAAGCCAGAGCCGAACTGGCTGAAGACAAGCAAACTCCAGTATTTGAAGCTGCTAGCAGCCCTATTGACAACACCTCAGATAATGGTGTCTAAAACTGCACCAACTAAGTCAAAAAGGGGAATTGGGCATAGGGCATAGGGCATGGGGCATGGGGCATTGGGCATCGGGCATCGGGCATGGGTTATTTCTCCCCCTGCCTCCCCTGCCTCCCCTGCCTCCCCTGCCTCCCCTGCTCCCTCATCCCCCTCATCTCCCCACTCCCCACTCCCCACTCCCCACCCCCTTCTTTAAAATGCAACTCCGGAGGGCAGTTGTGTGTTGACAAATAGTCATGGTAATCTCACCAAGATGCCCAAAATTATTGAGCAAGCAGCTTTAAGCAATTTATCCAAACCAATATCCACAAAAATTCTTAGCAATACCCCAGGACGGCTACGGTTGAGAGTTGCTCTACCCCATCGTCAAAACGGGGAAATGCAACGCATTGCTGATGTATTAGAAGCACAACCAAACATTAATCAAGTGCGGACTAATATTGATCACGGTAGTATTGTGATCAACCACGATGCTAAAGATGACACTTTGAAAAATGTAGTTGCCACACTCACAGATTTAGGAGTTATTTTCGCCGATATTACTGAGGGTAAATCTGAAGCGGCGGTGGGCATTACAAATGCAGTTGTGAACTTAAACAAAAGAGTCGAACTAGCAACAAAAGGCGAAATTGACTTGCGCGTTATTTTTCCCTTAGGATTGAGCATCCTTGCTATTAGACAGTTACTAGCTAAGGGTTTGCAATTTGAAATTATTCCTTGGTATGTGTTGGCGTGGTATGCCTTTGATAGTTTTATTAAACTGCACGGTGTGAGCAAACCACAATCAACAAGTAATGAGTGAGCTAAATATTATGGGATAGCCTCTAAAAGGCTTAGAGGATGCTTGAAAAGTATTTTTGGTAACATATAAGCCTCCCAAACCTAACCCCCCGAGCAAGCCTTCCC
Source organism: Desmonostoc muscorum LEGE 12446 (assembly GCF_015207005.2). Taxonomy (GTDB): domain Bacteria; phylum Cyanobacteriota; class Cyanobacteriia; order Cyanobacteriales; family Nostocaceae; genus Nostoc; species Nostoc muscorum. The sequence goes on along the minus strand of NZ_JADEXS020000001.1, from coordinate 3,446,822 downwards.
TACAAGGGAATGGGCGTTTCAAAGCCTCTCTCCTTGTAGGAGAGAGGTTTTTAGTATACATTTTGACTTTTCAAACAACCTCTTAGGCATAGCCCAACCCAGGCATCGCCAAAAAACTCACAAACAATTCACACAGGCCGCGCATGTGGTATGAGTTGTGATAATTGATTTTTTGGTATTTGCTGATTGCGATCGCCATATATGAGTTTAGAAGAACTAGAAAGAGCAGATAATGATAGCCCGTGGAAAGAAATTTTATCAGCTTACTTTCCCCAAGCTATGCAATTTTTCTTTCCCGAAACAGCAGCATTAATAGATTGGCAACGTCCCCACGAATTTCTGGATAAGGAATTTCAACAAATCGCCCGCGAAGCAGAACAAGGTCGGCGATATGCAGATAAATTAGTGAAGGTTTGGCAACTTCAAGGACAAGAAATTTGGCTGTTAATCCATGTAGAAATCCAAGCCAAATCAGAAGACGCTTTTAGCCAAAGAATGTTTTCTTACAATCTGCGAATATTTGATAAGTTTGGTCAAGGAGCCATAAGTTTGGCGATTTTGTGTGATGCTGATCCAACATGGCGACCAAACCAATATAGTTATAGTTATCCCCATACCAGACTGAACTTTGAATTTGGCATCGTCAAGCTTTTAGATTATCAAAACCGTTGGCAAGAATTAGAAGCCAGCGACAACCCATTTGCAACTGTAGTAATGGCGCATTTGCAGACACAGCAAACAACTAAAAAGCTCAAAGAACGTAAAGCTGTGAAATTTAGCTTGATTCGCCGATTGTATGAATTAGGCTTGCCACAAACAGATATTCGTAACCTGTATCGATTTATTGATTGGGTTATGATTTTACCAAAAGCCTTGGAAGCAGAATTTTGGCAAGAGTTTAAACAGTTTGAGCAGGAGCGGACTATGAGCTACATCACCACAGGCGAACGCATTGGCTACGAGCGTGGGAAACAAGAAGGCAAGCAGGAAGGGAAACAAGAACAAGGACAAACTCTCGTGCTACGGCAACTACAAAGACGGGTAGGAGAGTTACCACAAGAGGTGCAAAGGCGTATTCAAACTCTTTCTCTAGAGCAGTTAGAAGCACTTGGAGAGGCTTTATTAGATTTTACAGCCATTGAAGATTTACTTAGCTGGTTGGAAGCAAATCTCACAGCGTAGAAAGCAAAAAAATACTGCGCTGATGATGTGGTGCGATTGTTAAAAACTAATTATTCAATGAAATCTTCCCAGTCCCCAGTCCCTAGTCCCCAATTCAAATCCTCTTTGTCACAAGCAACCAAACCATGAAAAAGCTGATTAACAAGCCAGAAGACTTTGTACGGGAAAGTCTAGAGGGTATGGCGGCGGCTCATTCTGATTTAATTAAAGTCAACTATGACCCTGCTTTTGTCTATCGAGCCGATGCACCTGTACAAGGTAAAGTAGCAATTATTTCTGGTGGGGGTAGCGGCCACGAACCGATGCACGCTGGTTTTGTGGGACGAGGAATGCTTGATGCAGCTTGTCCTGGAGAAGTTTTCACTTCACCTACCCCTGACCAAATGCTAGAAGCAGCTAAGCAAGTAGACGGAGGGGCTGGTATCCTTTATATCGTTAAAAATTATAGTGGTGATGTGATGAATTTTGAAATGGCAACGGAGTTAGCTCATGCTGAGGGCATCCGATCGCTAAATATTTTGATTGATGACGATGTGGCAGTCAAGGACAGCCTGTATACCCAAGGACGACGGGGTGTCGGAACAACAATATTGGCGGAAAAAATTTGTGGCGCAGCAGCCGAAGAAGGGTATGATTTATCACAATTAGCAAATTTGTGTCGGCGGGTAAATTTGCATGGGCGGAGTATGGGAATTGCTCTGACCTCTTGTACAACGCCAGCCAAAGGAACGCCAACATTTGAATTGGGCGATCGCCAAATTGAATTAGGTATCGGTATTCACGGTGAACCAGGAACAGAACGCACAACGATAAAATCAGTAGATGAGATTACCGAAATTTTGACGCGATCGCTCATTGAGGATACAGCATACACTCGCACATTGCGCGAGTGGGATGAAAACAAGGGAGAATGGGCGGATGTGGAACTAATTGATCCACCACTTGTAAAAGGCGATCGCGTGTTAGCTTTTGTCAACGGGATGGGTGGAACTCCGGTTTCGGAACTGTATCTTGTTTATCGCAAACTCGCCGAAATCTGCCAACAACAAGGATTGCAGATTGTACGAAACTTCATTGGCTCTTATATTACATCTCTGGAAATGCAAGGTTGTTCCATTACCCTGCTGAAGTTAGATGATGAAATGATGCGGCTATGGGATGCACCAGTAAAAACGCCGAGTTGGCGCTGGGGAATTTCATAATTACGAATTACGAATTACGAATTACGAATTATTTTGATATGGTCAGTCAAGCGCAGATATTACAATGGTTGCAGTCATTTGCATCGGAAATAGAGCAGAATAAAGCATATTTGACAGAATTAGATGCAGCCATTGGAGATGCTGACCACGGGATAAATATGGATCGTGGGTTTAAAAAAGCGATCGCTCAATTACCCACTGTTGCAGACAAGGACATTGGCAGCATTCTCAAAACCGTGAGTATGACTTTGATTTCCTCTATTGGCGGTGCAAGTGGTCCTCTCTACGGTACTTGGTTTTTACGAGCGAGTGCAGCAGTAACTCTTAAGCATGAGTTAACAGAACAAGACATGTTAGAGCTATTGCAAGCAGGTTTAGATGGCGTGCTGCAACGTGGTAAAGCCCAACTAGGGGATAAGACAATGGTAGATGTGCTATCTCCGGCTGTGGGAGCTTTTCAGCAGGCTGTAGAACAAAATAACGGTACTGTGAAAGCTATGCAACAGGCTGTAGCCGCTGCCCAAAGGGCGTTGGAGGAAACTATACCAATGCAGGCGAAAAAAGGACGGGCTAGTTATTTGGGAGAGAGGAGTGTTGGACATCAAGATCCGGGAGGGACTTCTGCTTATTTGATGTTGAAGAGTTTGTTGGGGGTGTTGGAAAGTTCTGGAGAATTTTGAAAATGATTACATCAGATGAGTCCGAATTTTTCTTGAAGAATACAAGCACTCAGCATTTTCATCAAAACTAAATCGATGGAAATACGTTGGCTTTCACTCATTGTTGGTAATTGATCAAGTAAATTAATTACTGCTGCATGGTTATAGAAGGGAACAGAAGACATCAAAGAACTCCGCAGAGTATCTTGGACAAGTTGCTGTAGGGCTTCATTTGGCTGGACACTTGAAGGTGGAGCTAGAAATGGATGCTTTTGGCGGTTATACATCGTATCGGTTATAAACGGCTTTGCTGCTTCTCTTAGTACATATTTTTCAGTCAGTCCACGAATCTTGAGTGCAACGGGCATATTGCAAACTAATTCCACAACTTTGTGATCCAAAAAAGGAAGCCGCCCTTCAATAGAATGTGCCATTTCAACACCATCACCTAACATCCGTAAAAGGTAATTAGGTAAGACAGTTTTAGACCACAGATAGAGAGATTGGTGTACAGGCTCCCTTCCCTTCAGTTGTTCTTGCACATCTATCTGATTAAAAAACATCCGATAAACATCTCTGTGTGAAAATTGTGCAAGAAAGTCTGGTGAATATAAAGGAACCGACCTGAGATATCCCTCAGATGAAGCCTGCATCCAAGCAGGGGCAAAGCCTAACAAACGCTGAACACCATTTAAAGCTTGACTTGAGCTATTTTCAGCTAATAATCCCACTGAAACTTTATTCTTTAACTTCAGTTCTTCTAACAAAAGTTTTACTGTCTGCTCATCTTGTCCTTGTTGATTCTGGAGCAACATATCTTGGCGGAAATGAGCATAGCCTCCAAATATTTCATCTGAGCCTTCACCTGTAAGTACAACTTTATAACCTGCATCTCGCGCCGCTCGACTTAACAGATATTTGGCAGTTGTGTTGGGATTAATACATAGCATTTCACAATGCCAAATGGAATCTGCAAAATGTTCAGCTAAGTCCGATTGGCGAATAGGAATAGTCTGTAAATTAGCACCAGTATGTGCTGCCATTTCACGAGCAATTGGTTCTTCGTTATAAGCTTCATGGTCAAAAGCAAGAGTAAATGCGTTCAGAGGAGAAGAACTATGATGTGCTGCCATCCCTAAAACTGTAGATGAATCAAGACCACCACTGAGATAAAAGCCAACTGGCACATCAGCCCTCAAACGCAATTGGATAGCTTCATCTAATGTATGGCGAAGTTGTTCAATATAATCCTCTGCTTTGTACTGAGGTAAGGAATCATTAATCAGCGGATAATCAAAATCCCAATAACGATGCAGTTGTATTCCAGAGCGAGATGCCAACAGAAAATAGCCTGGTGGTACTTGGTAAACATTGGCAAAGATAGTGCGGTCTGGAGCTAAGATGCCGCACTCAGCTTGCCAAAAAGATTCATGATCCCAATAACTAGGGACACCCGCAGCAAATAAAGCTTTGACTTCGGAAGCTAGATAAATAGTATTTTCATAAATACTGTAATACAAAGGCTTGATACCAAAACGATCTCGTGCTGCAAAAAGCAAATCATTACGTTCATCCCAAATAACAAAAGCAAACTCACCCCTCAGATGATGCAGGCATTGTGTCCCAAACTCGCTGTATAGATGCAGAGCTATCTCAGTATCAGAGTTTGTTTTTAGCTCATATCCCCATTGTTTCAAATCACGCTGTATACGCTCGAAGTCATAAAACTCTCCATTGGCAATAATATGTAGAGTTTCATCTTGGTTGGCAATCGGCTGATCTCCGTTTTGAAGGTCGATAATACTAAGTCGTGTATGTCCTAGTGCAACACGTCTATCTGGAGAAATCCAAAATTTTTGTCCATCTGGACCTCGATGCTTCAAGGAATCAATACCTAGTCTCAAAGATGATTCAGAAATTGGTTCCTGTTTGGAAAACAAGGCTACTATGCCACACATAAAATACCACTATTCTTTCAGACTGATTTGAGATTCTAAGAGTGTGTTCTTTAATCTTTTATAAACATTAATATTAAAAATACCACCAACCAATCCCTAGTTGTTTTGAACATAATTGGCGAAAGTTAATTTTTCGTTTTGCAAAGCATCGAGAAGGCAGAAAACTACATTGTTTGCCATAATTTACCTAATTTATTGACTGATTGAAGGCTCAGGAAACATGAAATTCAAAAGCATTTTCCCTGAAAGCTTGTAACAGCGGGAGCTAGAAAACCCCCAAAACCTGCCTGCGCTACAACGCTGCTGATTTCTTCTAGTTTAAATGAACCGTAAAGTTGAGGAATGTTTACTCGACCAATATTGGTCATACCTACTGTTGTACGTGCTTCATTGGGGCGAGCGAGAAGGAACTCGAAAAACTTCTTGAAAATCAAAACTAGGCTGAACATATCATTGCCCTTTAGAGGATGTTTGAAAAGTCTACGCTTATATCCAGATCCCCCCGAGCAAGCCTTAAAAACGGGGGAATAACCTTCTCTTTGCTCCTGGTTACAATAAAGCGAATTTATCTTTGGGTAAACCGTAAAATATTATACCGTATTTTCTTTTCTTTTGTGTTTAAGTTCCGTTAGGCGTAGCTCTTCGTAAACATCGCCTAAAAATTCCAACTTATTTGATCGACAACCGATATACTCTGAATACGCCATTTGCCGTTGTATCGAACCAAATCATACTTGACTCGCAACTTTTCATCAGAAGAACTTTTAAACTGACCATTTTCATATAACTGTGTCGCTTCTTTTACCGTAGCTTCCACTGCGGCGCGATCGCTAAATAAATCAATTTTTTCTACAGATTCAATCTTCAAGCTATGAGCGTACTTGCGATAGCGGTTATCTATCCTATCTTGTTGAGCAATCAGCCGCCATTGAGACAACGCTGAACCAGTTAAAATCTGCTCTAAATTATTAATTTGATGATTAGGCCCTAAAGCTGCGGCCTTGGTAGATAGCCAATCTTGAATTACTTCCTGTGCCGTTGCATTTGTGAGAGCGCCTTCTGGGAATTCTGGTTTCTTCTTTGGGTCAGGAATAAAGACTGGTGGTTGATTTATCTGTACGAACAACTGTAAATCACGGGGAGATGATGTCGGAAAAAATAGATTTTTTATCCATCCAAATGCTGTTGTGGCTAACACCCAGAAAACTAATATAATCACTAGGGAAATAAACACTCTCCACACCAGCCGTGTTTTCCCTTCTATAGTGTTAGCAAAAGTCCGCCGCCGCCGTCGCGGACGTGGACGAGGACGATTATCAGGTATACGCTCTCGGTTAACAGGTTGAGTAGGTTTTCTTCGCCTACGCTTTTGGTTTTCAGCGGGTGCAGCCGGTCTAGCTGAACCATTCCAATGGTGATTATTACCTCTAGTTGTGCGTTCAGCAGTAGGAAGCGGTGCAGCTGTTAATTCTGGATTTACACCCTCAGACGAATTCCATCTTGGTGGCGAGAAATTTGAATATTGCGGTGTTTCTTTTGCTGGTGTTTCTGGTAAATTTTGGTCTGGTGTTGGATTGCGATCGAATTGTCGAAAAGTCCCAGTTGAATTGTTGGCAAAACGTGGATTATTTGTTTGTGGTTGTTGAAAAAGCTGGGGATTAATTACACCAGATTCATTAGTTGTTTGGGCATCCGTTGGCAATGCTTCTAAATAAGCTTGCACCTGTGGGTTAGCAAAATATTCTTTTAAAGAAGCTTGCTGGTTCGCCAAATCTCGAAAATGGGGAAATACTTCGTGTTGCAACCACTGTTCTGTATATAAACACAGCCCTGGTAACAAATCTGGGGAATCTTGAGATTTTTCCCGAATAAAGGCTAAAGCTTCGTACTCCTGACTAAGTTCTAAAACACGAGTTGCTTCTTCGGTTTGTCCCAAGAGTAATGCACACAGCGACTGTTCTAAATGTACATCTTGGCGATTGCCCAGACGCGCTAGCATTTGCTTTGCTTGGCGAACTAAAGCGGGTTGTCGTTGAGCAAATCCCCTTGCTATCAAGGCATAAACAGCCAAATAAATGGCAACAGCAGAAGGACGTTTACTTTCTGCTTCAAATAATTTCTGTTGCTCTGCGACTGTTAAGTGGTTGCGTAATTGCTGGATAAATCGCAGAAAATCATCTATGTTTAAACCAGAGCGATCGCTATTTGTGCCATCAATGCCGCCACGATCTTCTAAAAGGTTTTGCAATAATTCCAAGCCTTGGCGTCGTTCGGCAGTTTTTTCTTGAGGCAGTGCCAGTAACTCTAAAATTCGATATGGTCGTAATTTATAGAGATCTGCCTGAATTTCTGCTTGTACACTGACGAATAACCCTTCGCGTACCAGCAATTCCTCACCAGTTTCTAAGGATACAGCGGCATTTTCGTAGTGACCTTGCTGCCACTGTTCGCGTCCCAGTTCCAAACAAGCAAGGGCGACAGTGAGAACAACATCTGGGCGTTCAGGACTTTCGGTGATTTCTTCATCTGCGAGATTATTGCCCTTGTTGTTACTTGCAACAGCGTTTTTATTCACCAGGTACGGACGACCTAGTTTTAGTACAAGTTCATATTCCCCTAATTCTTGCAAAATCAACAAAGCGCCAACTAATTCCTCTTGGGAAACATCGATACCCAAATTCTGGGCGTCAACACCCCTTTTGTGGCTTTCTCTGAGATTTTCTGCTGCTGCTGTGCCAGCAGCAACGTTATCAGGGTCATAGGCGTGGGCAAGATAAAGGTGATCGTAGGTACTGCGTTGTTTTGGATCTGATAAAACCACGTAAGCTTCTTCTATAAGTTGTTTGCGAGAAGAAATTGCTGCCTGAGAATACTCACGTCGTGGCAATTGCACAATGCGATCGCTGTACGCTTGCCGCAATTGTTCATCACTTGCCGCTAACGGTAGTCCTAAAATTCGGTAGTAATCTAGCGGAATTCGCACAGCCTACTTCCCCTGCACCGTGATCAACATAATTCACCTAGAGCTTTCCAGGCCTGTAAAACCGTGCCATAACAATGCCGTATAGAATCTACTCTACAAGTGTATATTGCAACTACTTGTTTTGTACCTTTCCGAAATTTTGAGTCACATTCTAGTACTAATTTTTTGCCTTCGCCCAGAAAGCTTCAGCTTTTTGTCTTAATTCTTAGTATTTTTGGTTTAATACAACTATCATCAGCCTTCGATACCACAAACCACAACTACCGCTTTTATAACGGCATAAATGTTGTGGTTACAGGAATCTATTGATTGATTTTTTCGGGACTTTCCCCAGTATGCGGTTAGTAAACTACTACTTTAGGGGGTTGACCCTGATAACAGGAGACAAAAATCATATCATATTTAACCTTTAATTACAATTACCCATTTAGGTATAGAAACTTTTACGTCATTTTTTTTAAATTGTTAATGGATATGCAGAAACCAGTCTATCTTGATTGGTACTCTATCAAGGGGAATGGTCAGGCAGAAAAACCCAAAGGGGCAAATGTTGGTGTTAGAGTCACATCCTCACAGGGTTATGGGCACAAAAGTTAAAAATTCGTCTGGGAAAGTTGAGTGGCACTCAAACCGACACCATCCACTTTCCCAAAAATTCAAAATTTACCTATTCCCTAAAGTCCTTTTTTGGTGCATAAATAAAGTTTGATTGTTGACTCTTGCAAACGCTAACCTCATAAAGGCTCAGACGTTATCAGACCAACTTATTTAAGACCGTAACTTTAAGTTGTACAACAGGGATACTCAAAAATAATGGTTCAAGAGCGTACTTTACCCACATTTAATGCTGCCACTAACCGCATTACTAAGGAAGTTGGGTTACGGTTATATGAAGACATGGTACTAGGGCGTTTGTTTGAAGACAAATGCGCTGAAATGTATTATCGGGGCAAAATGTTTGGTTTTGTCCATTTGTACAACGGTCAAGAAGCCGTTTCCACTGGCGTTATCCAAGCGATGCGGCCGGGTGAAGATTACGTTTGCAGTACCTACCGCGACCACGTTCACGCTTTGAGTGCGGGAGTACCAGCAAAAGAAGTCATGGCAGAGTTATTTGGCAAAGCCACAGGTTGCAGTAAAGGGCGCGGTGGTTCGATGCACATGTTTTCTGCCGAACATCGCTTGCTAGGTGGCTATGCGTTTGTGGCAGAGGGAATTCCTGTAGCAGCAGGAGCCGCTTTTCAAACCAAATACCGCCGCGAAGTGCTAAAAGACGAAAGTGCCGACCAAGTGACAGCTTGCTTTTTTGGCGACGGTGCAGCTAACAACGGTCAGTTTTTCGAGACATTAAACATGGCAGCTCTCTGGAAACTGCCAATTCTTTTTGTGGTAGAAAATAATAAGTGGGCAATTGGTATGGCTCACGATCGCGCCACTTCCCAGCCAGAGATTTACAAAAAAGCCAGCGTATTTAACATGGTGGGCGTGGAAGTAGACGGTATGGACGTGCTGGCGGTGCGTGCCGTTGCCCAAGAAGCCGTAGCCCGCGCCCGTGCAGGTGAAGGCCCAACATTAATTGAGGCACTTACCTACCGCTTCCGGGGTCACTCCTTGGCAGACCCAGATGAAATGCGAAGCAAAGCTGAAAAAGAATTTTGGTTTGCCCGTGACCCAATTAAGAAGTTAGCAGCTTATTTGCTAGAGCAAAACCTGGCAGATGAGCAAGAAATCAAAGACATTGACCGTAAAATTCAGGAACGAATCGACGAAGCAGTGAAATTCGCTGAAAGTAGCCCTGAACCAGACCCCAGCGAATTATATCGCTTCGTTTTTGCAGAAGACGAGTAATTTTGGGTATTGGGGACTGGGGACTGGGGACTGGGGATAAGGGAGACAAGAGGACAAGGCGACAACCAGAATAACTCCTCACTCAACACTCCCAATACCTAATCCCCAGTCCCCAATACCCAGTCCCCAATCCCCAGTCCCCACTCCCCACTCCCCATTAGGACTAAAACTTGTGTTTACCATTGCAATTCAAGAGCAACAATACAAAACCTACATTCTTTCAGATGAAAGCGCTGGTTCTCAACTGGAAATTGTCCCAGAACGGGGTGGTATCATCACCCGTTGGCGGATACAGGGGCAAGAAATTTTCTACTTAGACACTGAACGCTTTGCTAATCCTGATTTGAGCGTCAGGGGCGGAAATCCGATTTTGTTTCCTATCTGCGGCAATTTACCGGATAACGCTTACACCCACAACGGGAAACAATACACTCTCAAACAACATGGCTTTGCCCGTGATTTACCTTGGCAAGTAACTGACCAACTAACTCAAGATAAAGTTAGCCTCACCCTCGTCCTCAACAGCAACGACCAAACACGGGCTGTTTATCCTTTTGACTTTCAGGTAATTTTCACTTACGAACTCCAAGGTAATACCTTAGAAATTCGCCAGGAGTATAAAAATCTTTCATCCACATCATTGCCCTTTTCTTCAGGATTTCATCCCTATTTTCTCACCCTTGATAAAACCGAGCTAGAGTTTGAAATTCCCTCTCAGGAGTATCAAGACCAGAGAACCAAAGAAATTCACCCCTTCAACGGGAATTTTGACTTCAACCAGGATGAAATTGATGTTGCCTTTAAGCAGCTAACTAGTAAATCGGCAACTGTGACGGACAATAGCCGTAAGCTAAAGCTGACTCTGGATTATGGCGATGAATATCCCATTTTGGTATTTTGGACACTCAAAGGCAAAGACTTCTACTGTCTGGAACCGTGGAGTGCTGCTCGTAACTCTCTAAACACTGGTGAACATCTAACAATATTAGATCCAGGGGGCAGCTACACAGCATCTGTACGCTTAACAGCAAATTTTTTCTGAACCCCTTTACAAATCTACAGATGCCTGTGCTATGATGGCAAAGTTGCGAAATGAACGAAAGGGTCGCTAACTCAACGGTAGAGTACTCGGCTTTTAACCGATTAGTTCCGGGTTCGAATCCCGGGCGACCCATGCAGTTATGATTTAGGTTGACGCTCTTACGCGGGGAGATGAGGGCTACGGTGTATACACAACTCGAATTACCCCCCTTAATCCCCCCTTATAAAGGGGGGAAACCGGAAAATCTAGTTCCCTCCCCTTTCCAAGGGGAGGGTTAGGGTGGGGTAAAACGCGAATTCATCAACTACTTCAGACTTGTGTATACACGGTAGGGAAATGAGGGAGACAACAGGACAAGAAGAATAACTCCGCACTCAGCACTCCTGAATATGCCGAGCAATCCAACTTTGATCGAATATCAACTGGTAAATACGGTTGTGGACTTTTAGAGAACCTTGTTGTTTAATAATTAGCCCTGATAAGAGCAATTCTTTTTCTTCTGGACTATCAACGGAGAGTGTTTCTCCTTGGTGTAAAATTTGTTGATAAAGCTCTAGAAGTTTGTTAACTTGTAAATCGCTATTGAGAATGCGATCGCGAATAGTTCTTAAATGCTCCGGCTCATCTTGGGATTCCCAATTAGCTATCAGATTTGTGGCTACCAAATTTTTTATCCATTCGGCTTCAATGTTTGCTGGAATCACAGATGAAGAGTTACGGATGAGCTTACAGAGCTTTTGAGTGAGAAAAGGCTGCCCGTTAGTCCAGTGTAATATTTCTCTGATGACTTTGCGAATGGCGATCGCATCGCTAACTTTCTCTTTTAATCCTTCACCTAAAGGATAAACTTCATCTTCTTTAAAACCCTCTAGTTGAATTGACTGACCAATATTAAAGGGTGTTCGCTTATGGTCTGAGATTAAGTCTGAGGGAGTTGCTACTCCAAAGAAAGCAAAAGTTAAACGCCGATATTCTAAGTTGATACTACGCTGATTGTAACAGAAGCGTATCAAAGCAAAAAAATCATCAACAGAGAAATTTAAGCCTAAGACACTATCAATTTCATCAATAAATATATAAATTTTTTCCCTCTGAACTTGCTTTAGTAAAATATTTTCAATAAATTGACTTAACTTCTGAGTGGGCGATAAATCTTTGTACTCATTCCACCAAACAGGAAGATTTACCTTGTCTAACAAATCAAAATTCTGCCATAATTCCACTGCTAACCCCAAGTACCATTGACCAGGGGTAATGTTGTCACTACCAATGCGAGTTAAATCAATTGCGGTACAACTAAATCCTTCTTGTTGAAGATAGTGCATCATGCGTACCATCAGGCTTGACTTACCCATCTGCCGTGCATTTAGTATGTAACAAAATTCACTATGCCTCAATGCTTGATAAAGGTGACGGTCTGCGGAACGCACTACATATGTGGGAGCATCCATCGGCAAACTACCCCCAATTTGATAATCATAGGTTGAGAGTTGTTCTGAACTCTTAAGTAGATCGTTTTCAAATCTGAGTTTTTCTTGAGTAATTTTTAGTTCTTCTAGTGTTTGTAAGAGTTCTTGATTTCGCTCTTTAACTTTTTGTTCTAAAGTACGATTGTAATCTTCTAATTGTTCATATAAACGTGAATTTTCGATAGATATAGCAGCTTGAGCAGAAAGTATTTTCAAGATTTCAATGCGCTCTTGAGTAAATGCATGTGTGATTAAATTATTTTCTAAATATAGAATGCCGCTTAATTTACCTTGATGAAGTAGAGGAATGCAAAGAATCGATTTAGGTTGCACAACGGTAACGTAATAATCGCCGATAAATTGCCCCTCATGTTCTGCGTCATTTAAAACTACATTTTCTTGACTATGGGCAACATAGTTAACAATAGCAGTCGATAAAAGAGGCAAATTGTGAACAGTATCTACGGAATTTATAGTGATAGATTCTAGGATATTAATATTATCATTATCTATTGATCCTTCAGCTTCAATGACCAAAATTCCTTCTTTTTCAAGAATCAAAAAACCTCTTTGAGCGCCTGCATTTTCAATACAGATTTTCATGAGTTTTTTGAGCAATTTATCGAGAGTGATTTCACCAGCTATGGTTTGTGAGGCTTTGACAACAGTTCTCAAATCAAGTTTTTCGCTATCATTGTTAGTTGTAGAAATAGTTATACTATTTTTCTTATTCCCTGTTTGGCTGTTTACATTTACCAATAATTGGGGATATTCGGCTTCGAGATTTTTAACTTTGGCTGTTGCTCCCCATTGGGCATAACAATGATGAGCATTTTTTAAGTAAAACTGACCAATTTCTTCTCTACTAATTGAAAGATAAAATTCGGCTGCGCGTTCGTAAGCTATGGCTTCTTCGTGAATAAACTGGTATTTTTTAGCGCCTTGAATAGCTTGTTCATAAAGTTCCTCAGCTTGCCAATTTTGTTTTAGTGATCGTGCTTTTTCCGCTTCTACTAAAGCATATTTATGTTGAAAATTAGCTGGGCAATAGTTAGCCCATATTTTCAGATTTTCTTGATTTTTATCTACTTGATAAATTAATTCTTTTTGCTGCGTCACATCACACTTATCATAATAAGCAAGATAAGAAAGAGACGAATAAAAATTATGTTGGGGAGCTGTTAAATATGAGCTAGAAGCTTTGACAAATTTTTCCGCATTAATTCCGTTAACGAAGGCATCATTGTAATCTTTAAAAAAATAAGAATAAACTGTTTTTGCAAAATATACAAAAAATATTAACCATTCGCTATTGTTTTGTATCCAAGTTTTTATATATTCTTCCTCTTCTTTTTGAGAATTGCCAATAAATAAGTTATTTGTATTATTTATTTCTAATAATTTGATTGCTAGTCTATGAAATATTTCTATGGAATAAATACCAAATTGTTGCTTTAAAGTTTTGATCGATTTAGAATATTTTTGATAATCTCGATGAACATCTTCTAAACTATGTCCACATAAAAACTTTATCAAGGAATAATTTATAGCTGCATATGAAGCAAACTCATTTTCTCCTGTATCTATACCTGTTTTAAACCCATGTATTAATTTTTTGTGTGCGATTATACTCGTGAGAGGCTCTTTCCAGTGCCATATTTGTCCATAATGCATCTGTATAACAAAAGCTTCTAATTTTGGAGTGTTAAATTTTTTTAGTATATTTAGAGCAAGTTTGCCAAATTTATATCCATTATTAATATCTTTTTTTAGACTGCATAAAAGCATTCCATAAGTGCTGTATATGTAAGCTGCGTGAGGTGGATTTCCATATTTAATACAGAAATTAAGCTGGGTTAATATTACTTCAATAAATAATGCAAAATTTGTAGTATGTGTAGCTGAAATAATTTGCTGTAATATTAGTGTAGCCGCTATTTTCGATTCTTCTATCATCACAGGTAATTTAGCTAAATCTTCAAGATTTTTTTTCTGCAAAAATATTTTTATCACCTCTTGTTGCTGTTCAATTTTATTTTCTATGCTGCCAGAATTTGGAGCAATATTTATTCCAAGTTCTAGTAAAGCTTTCAAGGCAATATCTATTGCTTTATCGGTTTGAAATATGGTCGAATAGTATAATATTTTTATCTGATTGACCTTAGCTTTATCAAGAATGCCTTTGGCTTGTTCTAGAACATTTTCAGATAGTTCTTCAAATCGATCAAATTTAGTGTTTAAGTAAAGTATTTCTAAAGTTTCTATATGTAATTCCCATGTCAATTTATACTCATAATGCCAGCTATTAGATGGTAAGAATCTTAATCCCGTTTCTAAATATTTAAGAGCAGGTTCATAAGCTGTCGATGCTTTGGACTTTTTAGCTGCTTGAAGATTCAATTTAGCTAACTCATCTCTCTCTAATTGTTCAGTAATTAATTCTGCACCTTCGTTGAGTTGATTGACAATATTAAAAATATTTTCTTCTAACTCATCTTCTTGAGAATTCTTCAACAGGAGACGACCTATTTGCAGATGAACTGCTTTTTTATCTTCTTCTTGAATTAGAATATAAGCGGCTTGCTGAACTCGGTCATGTAAAAATTTGTAGGGAATAGATTTGGGATATTTGGGGATGAAAGCAGAGGAGATTTCCGAACTATCACTTGACATTTCCTCCTGACTCCATAGCAAGGGAAGTTGATAGTCATTACTCAAGGGAATAATCAAACCTTCCTTGAGTGCTGGCTCTAATTCTTGGGAGGTAACTGTCTGAGATTTTCTATTAACAAGTGACAAAATTTCTAAATTAAATTTGTTTCCTATACAGGCAGCTAGTTTTAAAACATTCTGGGTGGCTTCATCAAGCTTCTCAATTTTCCTGATCATTAACTCAACTACATTATCAGTTATTCCTACTCTTTGGATTTCCTGAATATCCCATTGCCAAAACATCGCTTTAGTTTCTCCCTTAGTAAGGGGAAATTGAGGAGCATTAAAAAATAATAGTTTTTCTTTATACAATGTTTTGAGTAATTGGGTTAGAAAAAAACAATTACCACCACTTTTTTGAATCAATAACTTTGCTAGAGGTTTTGCATTTTTTATTGAGCAATTTAGGGTATCAGCAACCAATTGGTTAACATGGTTGCTTCTCAAAGATTGAAGCATTATTGGATTTACTTTAGCTTCTGTTTTTTTAATTTGCTCTAAGGTATACATTAAGGGATGGGTAGGACTAACTTCATTATCTCGGTATGTCCCTATTATCAATAAATATTGAGTGTCAGCATTGGCGATTAATAGCTCAATTAAATTCAAAGATGCTAAATCTGCCCACTGTAAATCATCAAGAAAGATAACTAAGGGATGTTCTTTTTTACAAAAAATTCTAATAAATATCTCAAAGAAAAAGTTGAACCGATTTTGTGCTTCACTCGCTCCTAGTTGCTCAATGGATGGCTGTTTACCGATAATCTTTTCCAAGTCATGAATTACATCAATAATAATTTGTCCATTATTTGCTAAAGCTTCTAAAATTTTATCTTTCCAAGTTTGTAGGGTTATTTCAGATTCACTTAGTAGTTGACGAATTAAGTCACTAAAAGCTTGTGTGATTGCTGCGTAAGGAATATCTCGCTGCAACTGGTCAAATTTGCCATGAATAAAATATCCTCGTCGGTGTGTAATGGGTTTGTGAATTTCATTGACTAAGGCAGATTTGCCAATGCCTGAATAACCAGAAACTAGTACTATCTCAGTACTACCTTGGCTGACTCGCTCAAAGGTGGTTAAGAGTTGAGAGATTTCCTGTTCTCGACCGTAGAGTTTTTGGGAAATCTGAAATTTTTCAGAAATATCCTGACGCCCTAAAGAAAAGTGCTTAATTTTTCCTAAAGTTTGTAACTGATAAAGACAGTTTTCCAAATCAGCTTTTAATCCCCTAGCACTTTGATATCGTTCCTCTTGAATTTTGGCTAATAATTTCATCACAATGTTAGAAACCATCAAAGGAATTGAGAGAATTCGCTGGTGAGGTGCATCAGGTTGTTGTGCAATGTGGCAATGGACTAATTCCATTGGATCAGTTGTTTCAAAAGGCAACTGATTGGTCAACAGTTGATAGAAAGTGACGCCTAAAGAATAAAAATCACTGCGATAATCTATTCCCCGATTCATTCGACCAGTTTGCTCTGGGGCGATATAAGCCAAAGTTCCTTCTAATTGATTTGGATTGCGAATCGTCTGATTTTCTTGAGGTAAACGAGTGGAAATGCCAAAGTCAATAATCTTAACCTGCCCAGTTTCTGGATTGTAGACAATATTTGAGGGATTAATATCTTTGTGAATAATATTCGCATTGTGAATAGTAGCCAAACTTTCAGTTATTTTCAGGGCAATAGTCAGAAATTCTTCTAAGACAAACTGCCGCTCTGATATTAAAATTTTTAAAGAGCTACCGCCAAAGTCCTCCAAAAACATTACTAAACTATTCTGATATCGCTCTAAGCTATATGCTTTAATAATTCCATCAGCATTCATTGAACACGTAATTTCATATTCCTGCTTATAACGGTTGAGTTCTGAAGGATTAGGATAGTTTTCTTTGAGAATCTTCAAGATAATGGGTTGATTATCAGGCTTGAGGATAGCTCGATAGACTAACGAGTTATCACTTTCATAAATTTGTTGAATAATCTGATAGTTTTTTATTGTGTTCATGACATGAGATGAGCGCCTAACGCACGGCTATACAAAATGGTGCGTTAGGCTAAAGCCGTAACGCACCCTACTTAAGATTTACTTTATAAATGGTCGCGGGGACGCAGAGAGATTTGAATAATAAGTGATTAGCCGGATATGATATGACGCCTTTATTCTTGACTTCTTAAATTACTTCAAGCGCCCAGACTCTTTGAGTCTGAGCGCTTGAATATTAGGTTGCAGACAAACTTCTGCGAAGTAGGAGAATTATGCAGGCATCATGTGCATAGATCTGCAAGATTCTGCACATTTGCGGCAAGCAGCGGCACATTCCATCATTTTGGAATCATCGCTCATCATTTCACAGGCCATCGCACAGCGATCGCACATTTCTGCACATAGCATACAAGTGCGTCCCATGAATTCAGAACCGCCCATCATCATGTTCATACACATCATGCACATTTCAGCACAATCACGCATCATGGTCATCATGGTCATCATACTCTTATCCATCTGCTTACCACCTTTGCTCATGCAGTAAGTCATGGTTTCCATGCACATTTTGTGACAATCCATACAAGCTTCAATACAAGCTTGCATTTCTGAAGTCATGGTTTCAGTCATCATCATCATCATAGGAAATACCTCCTGATTTCTTGATGCATTAACATTGTCCTTGTCAGGACTACTTATAACAGTAGTCCTATCTTTTTAAGGAGTCAATGGGGTTTTTATCCAGAATTTATAAGCCTACTATCCCGATATAATTACCGGGAATTTAAATTAATTCTCCAAATATTTAGTGTTGTTTTTCCCAAGATTCCTACATGTTAAGGCTTAGATACTCCCATTTGGAAGCGGGGTTTTATTGAGGAAATCAACTTGACCTTGGGGATCAAAAGTTAGAGTTAAATTTTGAGAGAAAATAATGTCATTTTTTTTAACAAATGCCTCAAAAAATATTTATTAACTTATATTAACTTGAAGCTAGATACGCTTTAGAATTACACGAAACAGCATGAAAATCTCTTGACCGCTACGCTGACTTTTCACGTCATGTGGAAAACCAACGCGAAACCTAACCCCCTAGCCCCCTTGCCTAGTAGGGAAGGGGGAAAATTCAAAGCCTCTCGCTTCTTAGGGAAGAGGAATGGAAGTGAGGTTTTCCAGATGCCGTGAAAAGTTAGCACCGCTACGCCTGCCCTACCTTGATTGAGAATAGTTACTTTCTGTGCATCTTGTTTTGCCTTCTCCTCAAGGTTAATTTCAGTGCCATTATTATCAATATATTGATAGTCAATAACTTGACCGACTAGCTAAGTAAATTCAAGAGGGGAAGGATGAACAGTCGCCGCGTTGTCATTGTTGGCGCTGGATTCGGTGGGTTGCAAGCTGCCCAATCTTTAGCTGATTTTGGTGCAGATGTGTTATTAATCGATCGCCACAACTATCACACTTTTATACCGTTATTGTATCAGGTTGCCACAGGTCAATTGGAACCTGAGTATATTGCTTACCCGATTCGGACGATCTTACGGCGATTCTCTTTCTTGAGGAATAAGCCTAAGGTTCAGTTTTTGATGGCTGAGGTTGAGCAAATTGATTTTTCAGGGCAAACTGTTGAGACAGATAGTTGTTTAATTACCTATGATTTTCTGGTGCTAGCAACTGGAAGTCGAACCCAGTTTTTGGGAGTTCCTGGAGCTTCAGAATATGCTTTCTCAATGAGAACGTTAGAACAAGCAATAGCAATCCGCAATCAGATTTTCTCTTGTTTTGAGCGAGCTATCCACGAATCAGATTCGTCACGACGCCAACAACTGCTGACGTTTACCATTGTCGGTGGTGGGGCAACCGGTGTGGAGGTGGCGGGTGCTTTTGGGGAAATGCTTCGAGGCCAGTTGCGTCGAGACTATCCGACAATTTTACAGGATGTGAGGTTGATTCTCGTGCAATCTGGCGATCGCTTATTGGCTGAACTGCCAAAAAAGTTGGGAGCCTACACTCATAAACGATTACATCAGCTAGGAGTGGAGGTTTATCTGCTTTCCAAAGTTACTAAAGTGACTTTTGAATCTGTACATCTACAAAACGATGAGGTAATTCCAACTGCAACCGTCATTTGGACTGCGGGGTTAGAGGCAAATTATCCGACAATATCACAGGAGGTATCTTTAGCCAATAAGGGAAAGTTAATTGTTCATCCCACCCTACAATTACTAGAGCAACCCAATGTTTATGCCATTGGGGATCTAGCTTATGTGGAACAGAACGGTAAACCATTAAGTGGGGTTGCACCAGAGGCACTTCAGCAGGGTGTTACTGTAGCCCGAAATATTCAGCGGCAATTTCGAGGTCAATCACCAGAGCCTTTTAGCTATTTCAACAAAGGAAGATTAGCGATTATAGGCTGCTATTCAGGTGTGGGAAAAATTGGCGCATTTGCCTTTACAGGTTTCCTGGCTTGGCTGATGTGGCTAGGAGTTCATTTAGTATATCTTCCTGGCTACCGCAGTCGTTTTTTTGTGTTACTGACTTGGCTTCATACTTATTTATCACGCGATCGCTCAGTTCGCTTAATTCTCTCTGTGAAAAAACGTTAGCTCTCTTCCCAATTCCTGCAATTAAAATCAATCATCGTTAGCTTACCATAGTTGGAGTTCAGGCAATGACTGAAAATAGAACTTATATTAGTCTCAAACCCAAGGATGTGGCGATCGCCTATTTGTTGTTGCGAATTCTCATAGGTGTGAATTACTTTAATCACGGATTCACTCGCATTTTTAACATCCCTGGATTTGTTGAAGCTACCGTCAAACAACTGGCAGATTCTTATTTTCCCGAATTTTTAGTGAGAATCAATTCCTATCTAGTGCCCCCTGTAGAGTTAATTGTGGGCGTGTTAATCACACTTGGGTTAGCAACCAGAGGCGCTTTGATTGTTACCTTTGCCTTAATGATCATCCTGAAGTTGGGGGTAACATCGGTACAAAACTGGGGTGCAGCTACTTCCATGCTTTCTTACGGGATTGTGCTGTTTATTTTACTTGCAGGTAGCAGCTTTAATATTTACTCCCTCGATCATTGGAGAAGAAAGAAACAAAACCTTGCAGAATCAGCGGCGGATCGTGAACAAGGTAGGGTCAACTTCTTTAGAAATAACTTTTGGATAAAACGTCGGTTACAGAATAGTTTACCCAATCATAGTACTTTCAAATAAAGAAATATTACTAAATCAGTGGGGTAGCACAGCTAGCTGTACTACCCCACTAAAGATTGTTGTTGAAATATATGCAAAAGTTTTAAGAATAAACTCAAACAACACCGTATTATGGTAGTTAGTAGCATTTATGTCTAATACTTTCTTTTTTGCCTTAAAAAAATATCAGGTAAGCCACCTCCTGATTCCCTGACGGCAGAATGTGAAAGCTTTCACTGATTAACCTAGTTGGAGAACTCTGATGTCGAAGGAAAGAAAAAGTAATAAAGAAGTTAAAAAACCTAAAAAAGATGCCAAAGACAAAAAAGAGAAAAAAGACCCAAACAAATAGGACGATTTAGGGAAATAGTTCTAGCAAAGACCAAGAGTTGCATTTTCTTAAATTGACTCACCCTTGGTCAAGCCTCAAAATCTGATGACTTCGGTTATGCCTGGGATGTCTACGATCGCTACACCTACGCCGCCGATCAAGCAGGAGTAAACTTCAGCGAAACACCGTTCATGCAGTAGCGCTTGCCAGTGGGTGCGGGACCATCATCAAAAACATGACCCAGATGACCACCACAGCGACTACAATGCACTTCAGTTCTGGTCATAAACAACGACCTATCTACAGTAGTGGCGATCGCACCTTCAATAGGTTTAAAAAAGCTAGGCCAGCCAGTACCGCTGTTAAATTTGGTATCAGATGTAAACAGTGGTTGTTCACATGCAGCACAATAATAAGTGCCTTCATCGTATTGCTTATCGAGTGGGCTGGTGTGAGCGCGTTCAGTCCCATGTTTACGCAATACACGAAACTGTTCTGGCGTTAAAATCGTCTTCCACTCTTCTTCCGGTTTGGTAATTTCAAATCCACTGTTAGAAGTTGTCATTTCTTTTGACCCCCAATTGATATACCTTGATAACAACGCTGTGCCAACTATTACTGCACTAGCCTGTAAAAAATACCGTTTATCCATATATCTATTATTTTCTATTTTCTGGTTAACTGGCCAATCAACTCCAGTACGGTATTCCCTGCTTTAATTATTAGCATTAGCGATCGCCCTGAATTAGCCGTGATAGCCTGATTAAAATTAGCTAAGAAACAACAAATTATTTTTCAACACAATGCTGGACGGGAATCCGATCTACTTGAGTTTATTTGCACAGTAAACATTAATTTGTTTCATAGTCAAGTCCTCGATGTCAAGTCGCGGTTTGATTTGAAGAAGAATTCAGAAGTCAGAATTCAGGAGTCAGAATCAAGACGCTCGAGGACTCGCTAACGCTACGCTATCAGTAGGGGATTCAGACCGGCGCAGGTCTTGTTGACCACCAAATTTTCAATTTGGTGGGGGTGCAAAAACGCCGATTATTCAGACGCGACGCTCGATTACTCGCTAACGCTCCGCTATCGAATACTCGCTACCGCTACGTTATCCGCTTTTTCGGTCAGAATACCCAACTGAATTCTGACTCCTGACTCCTGAATTATGTTCGATAAAACATAATTATCAACTATTAATCATCATTTTCATCATCAGAAGTTGTTAGCTCCTGAGTACTGTCGTGTTTATCTTGACCCGTCAGAAACACAAATGAGCGATTGAGCCGCTTCACCCCACTCAAGGTAATCAGGGTGAGCAATCTCCTAGTAAACTATTTCCTTGACAAAACCTGACATTTATTTACAAACCGAACCAAAACCCGTCTACCTATTTCAAGAAAATTTACATCAACCTCCTAGACTTAGTTTGACAAGTCATGTGATGATTTTGAAAATGACTGCTCATTCTTGAGTAAATTTGTGTTATTGACTGCCATCAAAACCAAGCTAAAATTGACATCATCACAAAAAAATCTGATGTCAAAACACGCTGGCATATCCCGATTTACATACAACTGGGGACTCGCCACATGGATGGCTTTGTATCAGTCAGGATATCAACCAAATCATTTGATTTTGAAGAAGTTCTTCAATAATGAGGTCAAACCAGCTCTCACCTGGATTAAAGAAAAAGGTATTTGTCAAAAAATCACAGAATTTGCTTTTGAAAATTTAGGGAAAGCTTTTAAAAACTTCTTTGAAAAACGCACAGAGTATCCTAAGTTTAAAATCAAAGGTAGACATGATAGTTTTACAATTAATGCAGGTGGTAAACCCATAAATCTGGGTGGTAAACGAATAAAATTACCCACCATTGGCTGGGTTTCAACTCATGAATCTTTACCACACACAACAACCACAAAGCTTACTTTATCTCAATCAGCGGGAGATTGGTACATTTCTTGTTCTTATGAAATATCAGCACAAATCACCCAAAAACAATATGATTATGTCGGAGTTGATTTAGGGATAAAAACTTTAGCCACTTTATCAACAGGAGTGATTTTTATCAATCCGAAAGCTTTTCAAAAATCGAGGAAAACGTTAACCAGATTACAACGTCAACTTTCAAGAAAAGTTAAAGGTAGTAATCGTTATAAAAAACAAAAATTGAGAATATCTAAGCAGCATCGACGGATTACTAATATACGTATTGATGCTACCCATAAAGCAACTACATTTATTTGCAAAAACCACGCAGTCGTTGCTTTGGAAGATTTGAATACTTCGGGGATGTTGAAAAATCATCAGTTGGCTGGTGCTGTCAGTGATGCTAATTTCTCTGAATTTCGTAGACAGATAGAATATAAAGTAATTAGATATGGTGGAACTGTCTTATTTGTAGATAGATTTTACCCATCTAGTAAAACTTGTTCAAATTGTGGACAAATTCGAGGAATTAGTCTGTCTGAGCGGGTTTATGTGTGTCCCAAATGTCAGCATACTGCCGACCGAGATTTAAATGCATCTCAAAATCTCGAAAAATATGCACGGAAGGCTTTACCGTGTCTGGAAGTTAAGGGATAATTGCTTCCATGCTCCCGTTGAAACGTCAAGTAATGTCTAGCTTTGTCTAGACTTTATGTAGCAGTAACCCTCCTAATAATCCCATTTGCCAGAGTGTGGGGAGTCTGGGGGGATGGGGAAGTGTGGGGAGATTAGGGACTTCCAAATAAAAAAATATCCCATCGCTTTGAGGGCAGGGGAGCAGGGAGCAGGGGGAGAGAAAGTCGTAGTGAAGTCCAGAAAATTGGATAATTTATTTTTTGGAGTTCCCTTAGTAAAAAAAGCTTCCTAACCTCCCACACCTCCCACACCTTCCACACCTCCCTACTCCCCGTGTTTCTTAAAAAACTTCTTGCTTAGTGAATTTGAATATGTGATACTCTAAGGCTGTAACTAAAATACGGTATTTTTATCAAGTTGCCGTAGTTTAAAAGGATAGAATTCATGCAGCTACTATGGTTCATCCCAACCCACGGAGACGGACGCTATCTTGCAACTGCTACGGGCGGAAGGGCAGTAAGCTTTACCTATCTGCGGCAGATTGCCCAAGCGGTGGATGACCTTGGCTACACAGGGGCTTTGCTGCCAACGGGTCGCTCTTGCGAAGATGCTTGGATTGTAGCGTCAACACTGTTATCGCTGACACGACAGATGCGTTTTTTGGTGGCGATTCGTCCTGGGTTGGTGTCACCTGGAGTAGCGGTGCGGATGGCGGCGACGTTCGATCGCCTTTCTAGTGGACGCTTGCTGATTAATGTAGTCACAGGGGGCGATCCCGTAGAGTTAGCGGGAGATGGCTTGCATTTGGATCACGATCAGCGTTATGAATTAACAGATGAATTTTTGACAGTGTGGCGAGCGATAGCTAGCGGTGAACAAGTCAATCTTCAGGGCGATTATCTCAACATTCAAGATGGCAAACTGCTGTTTCCACCAGTGCAAAAGCCATATCCGCCCTTATGGTTTGGTGGTTCCTCTCCCATTGCTCAAAAAATTGCTGCCAAGCACGTAGATGTTTATCTGACTTGGGGCGAACCACCGGCGCAAGTAGCCGAGAAAATTGCATCAGTTAAGAGACTCGCAGAAGCAGAAGGAAGAACTTTGCGGTTTGGCATTCGCCTACATGTGATTGTGCGGGAAACCGAGAGTGAAGCTTGGGATGCGGCGAATCAATTGATTAAATATGTAGATGACGAAGCGATCGCTAAAGCCCAAAAAGCTTATGCGCGGATGGATTCAGAAGGACAACGGCGAATGACTCAACTACACCACGGTAGTCGGGAGGCATTAGAAATTAGTCCCAACCTGTGGGCGGGAGTTGGTTTGGTAAGGGGTGGTGCGGGAACAGCCTTAGTCGGCGATCCGCAAACCGTAGCTGCCAGGATATTGGAATACGCTGATTTGGGTATTGAGTCCTTTATTCTTTCTGGCTATCCTCACCTAGAGGAAGCTTATCGAGTTGCAGAACTTCTATTTCCCCATTTGCCCTTAGCCAACCTACCCGCAGTAGAGACGCAACATGTTTTGAGTCCATTTGGCGAGATTGTGGCAAATGAAGATTTCCCTAAGCAAAAGCCTCAAGAAAGAGCAACGTCCATATCCTAGTAATTAAGAACTAGGAGATTACCAACCATGCTACACCAACAAATTGACCAAAAAATCTCAGAAAAAGAAGCCTGGGCATTGCGTCGTCAGTTGGGAATACCTAACAATAAGCGCTTGTGGGTGCTAGCGTGCATGGATGAACGTTTACCTGTGGAGAAAGCATTAGGAATTGGTGAAGGAGATGCTCATATTTTCCGTAATGCTGGAGGATTAGTTACAGATGATGCAATTCGGTCAGCGATGTTAACTACGCAGTTTTTTGGCACAAAAGAAATCATCGTCATTAATCATACCGAATGTGGCATGATGACAGCATCAGGAGACCTTCTCAGTGAGGTATTGCGAAATCAAGGTATTGATGTGGATCAAGCTACTATCGATCCTGCTTTACCAGAATTGAAGCTACCAAAAGGTGTTTTTTCCAAATGGATCAAAACGTTTACCGATGTAGATGAAATCTGCATACAGCAGGTGGAATTACTGCGTAATTCTCCTTTAATTCCCCAGGATGTAGTTATTCATGGCTACATTTGGGAAGTTGAGAGTATGAGTTTGCGCCGTCCCTACAAACGTCTGAGTGAGAAGGTCAACACAGCATCAGCTATGCAGACCAAAACGACAAAACATACTCAACCCGTTTTAGAAATTGGGAGTTTAATTGAATGACTAATATTCTCGCGATCGCTGGTAGTCCAACCCACCCATCTAGAACTTACGGTCTTGTCGAATACACCGCCAAGCTTTTACAACAAGAAGGCTTGCATGTAGACATTATTTCAGTTCGGGATTTACCTGCTGAAGATTTAGTTTTTGGACGATATGACAGCCCCGCTTTAGAAGAACCAAAAGCTTTACTCGCAAACGCAGATGGTGTGATTATTGCCACGCCAATTTACAAAGCTGCTTACACAGGAGTCCTCAAAACATTTCTAGATTTGCTGCCACAAAAATCATTAACAGGTAAACCCGTATTACCAATTGCTCTTGGTGGAACGATCGCTCATTTATTAGCAATAGAATATGCACTGAAACCTGTGTTATCTGAATTAGGAGCGCGGCATATTCTAGCTACTGTTTATGCGGTAGATAAACAAGTTCAACGACAAGCTGATAATAGCGTCGTCTTAGATGAAGAAATTGATCAAAGACTCAAAGACGTTCTTAAGGAATTTGTCAAAGCCGTAGAATACGATGCCGCAGCGCCTCAAGAATTGGTTCATGCCAATTAAATAATCAAGTTTATACCTCCGTTTGTTTGTAGCAGTGGGTAATTTATACCCATCTGCTACCTTTCTCATAGTAAAAGCATCTCAATTAGCACCAGGACTGATATCAACTCCAACCAATCACTTATCAAAAAAATTGGAATTTTGAATCCAAAATCCAAAATTTAAAATCTAAAATTAGCTGACTAAAATATCAGCATTAGTCATAGCTGGTTTGGTACTGAGAGTTGCTATTTGTAGTTGTGCTGTTCCACCGATGCCATCTTGGTCAAAGAATAGTGCGCCGTTGGTATTGTTATAGATAAATCGATGGCTAGCACTGGTAGCTGCTGTTCCAATAACAAACTGCCCTGATGGCAGGGTGCCTTGAACTAGATTGCCTCCAAAACCGGATGCAGAAAGTGCGATCGCATCATCAACCACGCTAAAATCAGTTATCGTGTCGATACCTTCATTCCGAGAATTAAAAGTAAACCGATCTGCGCCACTACCACCAGTCAGGATATCGTTGCCTAGTCCTCCTAACAGAATATCGTTGCCACTGTTACCAATCAGATTGTCATTCCCGGCGCCACCAATCAAGTTATCGTTTCCAGCCTTACCAATCAGGTTGTCATTACCAGAACCGCCATCAAGAGTATCATTTCCCCCGTTGCCATAGAGGAAATCATTACCAGTGCTGCCAACTAAATTAACAGTATTGGCAATCTCAATAATGCCAGTGCGATTAGCATTTTGAACATCATGATTCCATCCAGAACCACCCAAATAAACGAAGTCCCGAACTTGGTCAGTAGTTGGCAGTCCTGGTGTCCAATTTTGATAAGCACTTTGCTCACCAATCCAGGTAAATGTTCGTTCTTGACCAGCATCAGAAAGACCAATCCAGGGATTTTGACCGGCATACTTTCCGGTTAAAAAAGTTTGTTCTGCTGCATTATTAATGGTGACGAGATTACCGCCAAAACTTTGGGCTTCTGCTTGGGCTTGACCCCAACTGCCTGCTTTTGATAACAAATAGGTGCTACCACCAAAGGTAACTGCGTCGCTGGTTTCATAAATGGTGGCTAACGCCTGGTTGTCTCCTAAGATGGCATTAGTTGGGGAACTGAGATTGACAAAAAAGCTTTCTTTGGTAATGGTGTCAGTATCCTTAAGAATTGTTACGGCGATCGTTTGTACACTCTGTCCAGGAGCAAAAGTCAGCGTACCACTAGTAGCTTTATAATCACTGTCAGCAACTGCTGTATTATTAGATGTGCTGTAATTCACAGTTGCACTACCACTGTTGCTACCATAGCGGCGGACAATAAAAACAGCTTCTTTCGTTCCATTGGCAGATTCAATAATTCCCAAATCTTCAATTACTAAAATTGGCGTATTGGGGTTTTTGATTTCAAGAATTCCTGTGCGATTGGCATTTTGAACATCATGATTCCATCCAGAACTGCCCAAATAAACGAAGTCCCG
Organism: Desmonostoc muscorum LEGE 12446; assembly: GCF_015207005.2. Classification (GTDB taxonomy): domain Bacteria; phylum Cyanobacteriota; class Cyanobacteriia; order Cyanobacteriales; family Nostocaceae; genus Nostoc; species Nostoc muscorum. Next base: position 3,419,373 of record NZ_JADEXS020000001.1, on the reverse strand, counting down.
AACTTGGTCAGTAGTTGGTAGCCCTGGTGTCCAATTTTGATAAGCACCTTGTTCACCAATCCAGGTAAATGTCTGCTCTTTGCCAGCATCAGAAAGACCAATCCAGGGATTTTGATTGGCAAATAATCCTGCCAAGAAAGTTTGTTCTTTGACATCATTAATAGTAACGAGATTGCCGCGAAAACTTTGGGCTTCCACTTGAGCAGTTCCCCAACTACCTGCGACAGAAGTTAGATAAATACTATCTCCAAAAGTGTAAATTCTTCTGGCAGTCATATCGGGAATCGGAACAGATAAAGCAGTGGGAATTTCAATAATGCCCCTGTGATTGGCATATTGAACATCATGATTCCATCCAGAACTACCTAAATAAACGAAGTCCCGAACTTGGTCAGTAGTTGGCAGTCCTGGTGTCCAATTTTGATAAGCACTTTGCTCACCAATCCAGGTAAATGTTCGTTCTTGACCAGCATCAGAAAGACCAATCCAGGGATTTTGATTAGCATACTTTCCAGCTAAAAAAGTTTGTTCTGCGGCATTATTAATGGTGACGAGATTACCGCCAAAACTTTGAGCTTCTACTTGTGCTTGACCCCAACTACCTGCTTTTGATAACAAATAGGTACTACCACCAAAGGTAATTGCATCGCTGGCTTCATAAATTGTGGCTAATGCTTGATTGTCTCCTAAGATGGCATTGGTTGGCGAACTGAGATTGACAAAAAATTCTTTACCAGTGATGGCTTCGCCATCATTACGGATATTGACAGTGATGAGTTTTTTTGTTTCTCCAGGGTTAAAGCTGAGGGTACCACTGGTGTTCAAGTAGTTGATTCCAGCTAAAGCAGTATTTGGGACAGTGGCATAGTTGACTTTAATTTGTTGGCTGCTAGTTCCAAATAATTTGACTTGAAATTGAACTTGTTTAATACCGCTTGCAGGTTCAATAATCCCCAAATCTTCAATTACCAAAATTGGGGTGTTGGGGTTTTTGATTTCAATAATGCCAGTGCGATTGGCATTTTGAACATCATGATTCCATCCAGAACTGCCCAAATAAACGAAGTCCCGAACTTGGTCAGTAGTTGGTAGCCCTGGTATCCAATTTTGATAAGCACTTTGCTCACCAATCCAGGTAAATGTCTGCTCTTTGCCAGCATCAGAAAGACCAATCCAGGGATTTTGATTGGCAAATAATCCTGCCAAGAAAGTTTGTTCTTTGACATCATTAATAGTAACGAGATTGCCGCGAAAACTTTGGGCTTCCACTTGAGCAGTTCCCCAACTACCTGCGACAGAAGTTAGATAAATACTATCTCCAAAAGTGTAAATTCTTCTGGCAGTCATATCGGGAATCGGAACAGATAAAGCAGTGGGAATTTCAATAATGCCCCTGTGATTGGCATATTGAACATCATGATTCCATCCAGAACTACCTAAATAAACGAAGTCCCGAACTTGGTCAGTAGTTGGCAGTCCTGGTGTCCAATTTTGATAAGCACTTTGCTCACCAATCCAGGTAAATGTTCGTTCTTGACCAGCATCAGAAAGACCAATCCAGGGATTTTGATTAGCATACTTTCCAGCTAAAAAAGTTTGTTCTGCGGCATTATTAATGGTGACGAGATTACCGCCAAAACTTTGAGCTTCTACTTGTGCTTGACCCCAACTACCTGCTTTTGATAACAAATAGGTACTACCACCAAAGGTAATTGCATCGCTGGCTTCATAAATTGTGGCTAATGCTTGATTGTCTCCTAAGATGGCATTGGTTGGCGAACTGAGATTGACAAAAAATTCTTTACCAGTGATGGCTTCGCCATCATTACGGATATTGACAGTGATGAGTTTTTTTGTTTCTCCAGGGTTAAAGCTGAGGGTACCACTGGTGTTCAAGTAGTTGATTCCAGCTAAAGCAGTATTTGGGACAGTGGCATAGTTGACTTTAATTTGTTGGCTGCTAGTTCCAAATAATTTGACTTGAAATTGAACTTGTTTAATACCGCTTGCAGGTTCAATAATCCCCAAATCTTCAATTACCAAAATTGGGGTGTTGGGGTTTTTGATTTCAATAATGCCAGTGCGATTGGCATTTTGAACATCATGATTCCATCCAGAACTGCCCAAATAAACGAAGTCCCGAACTTGGTCAGTAGTTGGTAGCCCTGGTATCCAATTTTGATAAGCACTTTGCTCACCAATCCAGGTAAATGTTCCTTCTTTGCCAGCATCAGAAATACCAATCCACGGATTTTGATTCGCAAATAATCCTGCCAAGAAAGTTTGTTCTTTGACATCATTAATAGTGGCGAGATTGCCACCAAAACTTTGCGCTTCCACTTGAGCAGCATTCCACGTACCTGGAGCAGATAATAAATAAATGCTATTGCCAAAAGTGATGATTTTCTTTGTTGTTAAATCCGGCATATACCAATCCTAGATAGATGATGAACAAAGGGTGTCTAGCACTGGATTCTCTTTTGCAGTATCAAACGCTAATTGAATACGTGATTTTTACCCTTCTACTTCTCTATCGGGTAAGGTATGAAAAATCATGCACCCCCAGGCAAAAGAAACTTTTGTAGTGGAGTGTCAAGACTAAAATATTGCAAAAAATTTTCTTGTGGTGTGGGCATCTTGCCCGCATTGGACGGGCGAGACGCCCATCCCACAAGAGAAAAGCTAATGCAATATTTTAGCCTTGACACGCTACTACGTATCTTTTCAGAAATAAAACCGGATTCCTATATCAGCGAAAAATTCTGAGAACATCGGTTATCACTTTTTTTCCATTGTTGAATGTGTTTCCGAAGTCCCTTACTTGACTTATAACGCCATTGATATCATCAATCACATCACGCTTATCGGTTTGTGCGGGAGGAGTATACGCTACTGCGCTATCTGGTGCAGATTGAGAATCTATTTTCAATGACAAAATTAATCCTTGTTGAGGTGCCAAGCTCAAAAAAGTATTAATGGGAATTGCATAATTAAAACCAGGCTTAATTAAGCTAGCAATGCTTTCAGCGGTATCTTGATTTAGTCCTTGTCTTCTTAAAAAATCTGGGTCTTCTGTATCTCCCAATCCATGAATACCAACTAGACGACCACCAGCATCAAACACGGGGCCTCCACTCATTCCCTTACGAGTGACATTAGTGTAAATCATTTGATAGCCTTCTATTGGTTGCTCTAATAAACCTGATATTTGCCCTGATGTAAATTGGCGAACAAGTTGTTTAGTACTTCCAGGTGCAGGCCATCCAGAAATAAAAACTGACTTTCCGACAACAGCTTGTTTAGAATTGGCTATTTGAGCTACTTTGTAGTTTTGATTACTACTAAACTGTACAACAGCCATATCAACACCTGGTAAGCGGGTGATGTTACCCAGTTGATAAGCTTGTTTGTCAAAGGTGACAATATTGTAATTATCTTGTGGTGCAACAACATGGTAAGCAGTAAGAACATAATAAGTATTATTGTTTTTAGCAATAATTACTCCAGAACCATGTCCTTGATTTCCTTTAATTAAAACTGTAACTTCACGCGCTACATTGTTAATTTCTTCTCCAGTCATAGCAAAAGCAGCTACTGGTTGCACAACCACAAGAACGCTAACAAGTGCTGTACCCGCTAAAATAGCTGCAAGATTATCTTGGTATCTCATAATTTCCACTCCAAAAAATAGTAAAAAATCAGCAACGGGAAGATAAGGGAGACAAATGATTAACAACCTTGGGAAATAATTGACTTTGGTGCCATTTTGATAAAAGTTTGTATTGGCACAGCCCAACTTAGTTTCATCATTTGTTTTTGTATAGCTGCACTTGGTATCTCACCATTTTCAAAGACGTAAGGATTACCCCACAAAGGATAAGAATGTCTACCATTAATAGCTATGACTTGTCCCTGATGATTGAGAACTGGTCCACCACTCATGCCTTTTTGAATCTCATTGCTATATCCAATTTGGAAGCCTCCCTTTAGTGGTTGATTTAATAACAGTTTTATTTGTCCTTGGGTAAACAAAAAATTTGTTGAATCTAAAGGAAAGCCAGCTGCAAAAACTTCAGTGTTTTCTGATAATTTTGCAGCTTTCTGCAACGATGCCACTTGATATTTTTTATTTGGGCTGAAAAACTTTAGCAAAGCTAAATCTTGTCCCTCAAATTTAGCCGCTTCGACAACAACAACAGTGTAAATACGACCATCGGGTGTTTGGATACGATATGGTTTTCCTTGTCCTGGGATTAATACATGGTCGTTAGTTAAAACTCCATAATCTTGTCCTTGTTTGTGGATTAAAATCCCAGAACCCCAAGTGTCTCCTGAGAAAACTTTAACGGTAATTGATTTGGCATAGGAATGCAATTGCACTGTTGATAGTTCAGATGCAACACAGGAGTTAACTACCGTCAAAGAAGTATTTTCAGCTAATATCTGCAAAGGCAAATCAACTAAATAAATGCCAAGACAGACTGTCAGTATTAACAAACTCCTGTTCATGTGTAATCAAGCGCTGATATCTGCATGACTACCAAATTTTTGCCGGAGATGTGATTTCAGGTTGAGTACTAGGGGTAGCATCAGATGTCGATTCTACAGGGCTATTACTCAAAAACTGATTGACATCAATAGAAGTAGTTTCAGTTTGAGAATAGCTTGGTACTCTAGAACCTTCGTATACAGGACCAGTAGCTGTGCCATCACCAATGTTAAATAATTGTTGTAGAACACGACTAGCATTTGCACCTGGTTTAAGAGTAAATAACAAACCTTGACAACCGCCACCTTTTGTATCGCTGACACAAACTACAGATTGGCGATTCATGATACCTGTGGTGATGTAATTCAGAGTGCCATTATTTTTATAGGTTTGAAAACGTCCAGTTACTTCCTGACAACGTTGCTGTGGATTATAACCAGAAGCCGCAAAGTCCCAGGAAACCCAACGAATTACTGGGACATTACCACGTTGAGTACGAGCATAAGTAGTTGGTATTCCTTGTGTATTGTTGCCACAGAAAAAGGTGCTATCTTGGGCTAGACTTGGTTGATTACCACAGATAATCGTCGCAAAAGTAGTAAATACAGTGATACCAAATACTTTTGCTCTTGATTTCAAGGTTATATTAATCAGTCGGTTTTTGAATGTCTGTAAGGGACAAACTACAGTTTGCTGGTTGTGAAGTTCCATTTCAGAATTACCTGATTACGCTACTAGTTCTTTATCGGGTTAGGTTGAAAAAACCATGCACGAAAATTTGAATAATTTTGTTGGTAAATTATTTTGGTAAGTAGCTGAATGGCAAAAAGGGCACAGCAATGCTGTGCCCCTACCTTGTATTGTGGTATGTTGCATCTAAATAAGAAGTGCTATAAATAGGAGTCAGAATTCAGAATTCAGAATTCAGAATACTCTACCCATGTACCCTTACAGGGAAGCAAGCTACGCGCAGCGTCCCGTAGGGAAGGGATAGAGTTTTAACTTTTGAAAAAAATTTAATCCTAGTTTCGCCCACAAGGGGCGAGGTTTTAAACCAATATTCATTACCCAGTCGGACTCCAATTCATACTGAATTCTGACTCCTGAGTTCTGAATTCTGTTCAATAAAAATACAATTTACTATCTGCCGAAGGCTCCAATACCGTAGTAGCAATAATTTGCTCTACATCTGGCCATAGTTACTTTAATCTTAAATTGAGCGCTCCAACGTGGTCTGACTCTGACGGCAGGTTTGTCATCAGAATTAATATCAGAGTCTATGAGATTTCCGTCTTCGTCATAAAGTTTTAAGTCGATATCTCGGCAATCTTGGTCACATACTCCTACAATTCCGTAATCTATACCTCTACGCAGATTTATTGTTATATAATTGCTTTGATTTCTACTGAGTTGATCAACAAAAGGGTCGTGTGTTAGTTCGTAGTTACCACCCAAGTCTAGAGCAACACCTGTTCGTATGAGTTGCGCGCGCAAGCTATCTACCCAACGATTAGCAAATGCAACGGTAGGCGTGAGAACTATAGCGGTAGATACAAGGCCAAGTATCCAGTATTTGGGTTGAGGTAGTGCTGTTTTAAATGTGGTTTTATCAATCATAGTTTCCTGAAGAAGTGCTTTTTGGTTCTGTATATGTATCGGGATGAATACAGATTTTCATGCACACACACTTCAAGAAAATATTTACGAGTAAATTTTATAACCAATTCCCTACTAGAACATATGGTGCCCAGATGTATGGATTATCTTTTTCTTGAGTAAAAAGGCTGAGTTGGGCGCGTTGTAATGCTTCGGCTTTAGTCACTCCTTTATTTAACTGTTTGTAAAATTCACTGATTAATTGTCGAGCGGATGAATCATCTGCTACCCAAAGTGATGCTAGAGTACTACGTGCCCCAGATTTAACTGCAATTCCGGCTAATCCTAAAGCAGCTTGTTTATCACCTTTAGCAGTTTTACAGGCGCTAAGCACAAGTAATTCTATACTCTCTGGCTTAGTATTATCTCTAGTTCTTAATAAATTATCTAGTTCGTTAATTTTGAGTAGATCGTTCCAGATGACAATATAAGTTTGTTCGGGATTAGAACTAAACTGTCCATGAGTTGCTAGATGAACTACTGAAAAAGGATGAGATTTTACTTGCTGCTCTAAGTTGGTTTTAGTTAATTTTTCATTAAAAAGTTCTTGACTCTGCGGTATTTGGGTGCGAATTTCTTCTAATTCGCCTTTCACATTTTCTAGTGGGGTAAAAATTGTACCAGCGACTGGATTTTCTGCTCCGACTCCCCCAAGTAAGGCATTTAGTTTTACATTTTTTAAGGGTTTTGGTTCGACTAATTCTAACCCAGTAGCTAAAGCTAAAGCATACTTTTGAATCAAATATTTTTGCTGTTCTTTGTCATAAAGGACTGACATGGGGATATTTCGCAAAGAGCCATCTAAGACAAAAACTAAGGTTTTTATCTGATTTTTATCTAATTCGCTTGCAGTAGGTCGAATTAACCAGTCATAAATTTTCCCAGAAAAATCAGTAATTTGAATATTTTGAGAAATAAAAATTAGACTATCTTTTAATTTATTTACAGTGTCTTCAACTTCGTTCTGGGGGATAGCAGTTGTGTAGTGTCGAATTTCTGTGCCAGGTAATTTAACAATAACTTCTAAGCGCTGATCTAAAATAATTGGATAGATGACTGCGGTGGATTTATCGTTTTCAACTAATTTGTCAATGGCTGTTGTCGGGCGTGAGCAGGGTGAACGTAAAAAGTTATCAATTTCAGCTATTTGTAGAGACTCTATAACTTCACGAGCACGTGTAAGATTACTTTCTTGAGAATTAGTATCTCTCAATAATAAATCAACGAAGTCTCGATACACAGGTTCTACATTTTCGCGGAAGGAAAACTGGGTATTTTGATTCATTGCTACTAAGTCGGTACGGAGATCTGTCAGGATTTTCCATGCTTGCTCATAAGCTGCACTAGCACTTTTCCCATCTCCCTGTTTTTCTAGAATACCTCCAAGATGCCATAACCATTGATAGGCAATATCTCGAGCATTAATACTTTGGGCGATTGACAAAGCTTGCTGAATTAATTTCTCAGCTTGTACAAAATCTCCCGTTTTCTGGTATAGTTCCCCCATAGTGCCCAGTGCATAGGATTCAGCTCGCTGATCTTTGAGGCTTTGTGCTTGTTGAACTGCTTGTGTCAGTATCTCGGCAGCAGGTTGAAGGGTTGAAGATTTATTATCTGCATACTTAATCAGACTTTGAGCAAAGTTAATCTTGGCGTATACAGATGTTCGACTTACAGGTAAATCTGCAAGCTGAGATTTAATTTGGGGTAATAAGGTTGATACTTTGTCCCAATTCTTTTCTTCTATGAAGAGACTGAGTAAATTTAATTGGGCATTAATTCTGGTAGTTGGGGTTGCTGATTGATTTGTCGCTTGTTGATAATATTGAATTGCGTCTTTTGTATGTTTTTTTGTATCCTCTTGATTCTCTTTATTGTCTAAATTAATTTGAATATTTCTCTGGCTACGGAATGTATTACCTAAACTTAGTAAAATATCACTTTTAATTTGTTCGGATTGTACTCGTTCAGCAACTTCTAAACCTTCCTTTAAAAATTTCTGAGATTTCTCAAAGTCACCGACTAAGCGGCGGATATTTCCCAGACTGAGGAATCCTGTAGCTTTCACGGTGGAATCTGGTAATTTACTCAAGCTTTCGGCAACGGAAATTAATGTTTTATCAGCTTGGAGATACAACCCCAAAGTTTGCATAGCTTGGGCTTGATTAATTTGATTGCGAGTTAAAGATTCATCATCCTTTAATTGTTGATAAATCTTAGCTGCTGATTGCCAACTGTTAAGGGCTGCTTCTGTATTTCCTTGGGATAATTGTAGACGACCTTGGATATCTAAAGCTTGAGCGAAAATTTGTGAACTTTCAGAAGTGTTAATTTTTGATAATAAATTGAGACTTTGGGTAATAGTTGTTTCTGCTTCTGACCATTGTCCTAATTGTTGATAGGCTAAGGATAGGTTACTCAATGCCATAGCTTCATTGAGTTTATCGCCATTGCTTTGAAACCTGGCTATTGCTTGTTTTAAAATATTGACGGCCTCAGCATATTTTCCTGCTTGATAAAGATTTTGTGCTTGGGGATTTTCGGGAAGATTGATGGCAAAAACGGGAGAGAGAAATATACAGATTGATGCTGTCAACAGTGCGATTAAAAAATGTTTTAATAATTTCATGTTTTTAGCTATGAATTGGTATCACGCAGAGACGCAGAGACGCAGAGAGAATAAGAGTTTTAGAGATTTAATTGACTATATAAATCCTCGTCTTCTCTGCGCCTCTGCGTGAGATAAAAAATGGGTTTACCTACTACAAATGACTGGTTGCTGCGAATAACTATCAGGTTTAATTGTGGGAACATTTGCTGTAAGAATTACCTCCCCTTTTGCATTTATTATCCACCCAGCGGCTTCTACAATCGATTCTGGTGTAGTTTGATTATTAATAGATGCTGTGGGTCGATTTTCTGGATTCGGTTTAAGACTCACCCAATCCACTTGCACAGCATCGCTAGTTAAAACATCCTTGGGATTGGTCGGTAAACCACCGCGTCCAGTGACGACAAACTTGCTTTGAGTTTGAGTTGGACTATAACAACCTTCCGCGATTTCAGAATCTACAGGTATTTGTGGTAAGCTCGTTAAATTGCGAATGGGGTCAATACTCTTAATGACAACTTCTCCACTTTCTCCTAGTCGTGAATCTGCGGAGATATCGACTTGACCATTACCGCGAAATTGGGCAAAGTCACCAGGATTACGACCTGATGAGAAAAATTGTGCCACAAATACAGGGGAGTTAATTGTGATATTACCTCCAGTCCCAGCATCAGCATTTGCGAGGATGTCACTGTCCTCTAAAGCAACAAATATCTCAGATTGAATATCGATATTACCGCCCCCGCCTGTACCGTTAAAAACACTGGTTGTAATTTCGCTACTGTTGCGGAGGCGGATGTCTCTTGCATTGATGTTGATATCTCCACCCCCAGCTTGAATGGAGGTTGCTTTAATTTCACCTCGGTTGGCTTGCAATTTATCAGTAATATCGATAAATATATTACCTGCATTACCCGTTCCTTCACTGATACTATTCACTCGTCCACTGTTGGTAAGCAAAAAAGAATTGGTTTGTATTTGAATATCGCCGCCTCGCCCTTTTCCAAGAGTTGCAGATGATACATCTGCTCTATCTGTAATTGCTAAGCGTTCTGTTTGCAGGAGAATGTTTCCTCCGTTACCAGTGCTACCTGGTTCGGCTTGAGTATAAATTTTACTGTTACCACTGACTGCTAATGCATCTGTAGCGCGGATATGCAAAAATCCTGCATTTCCAGAACCCAAGGTATTGGTAAAGATGTTGCTTTGATTTTGGAGATTTAGCTGGCGAGTATCTATAAAAAGTGTGCCTCCAAAAGCTTTACCTGTACCGGATGTCGATATTCCTCCTGTATTGGTAATATTGACTGATTCTGTAGCGCGGATAGTCAAATTACCAGAGTTACCTTGAGTTCCGCTTTGTTGGTTAGCTGCTTCAAGACTTTCAAAGAGAAATTCACGAATTTCAGTAGGTAATGATAATATCTGTTTTCCGATTTCGGATTCTGCGGAATTTTGCAAAGCTTGATATATGGTTCCAGTATCACTACTAGTGGTAGATATTAAACTATTTCCATCTACAACATGCAAATTTTTAGTCTCAATGTAAAGGTTACCAGCACCACCTGTGCCAAAACTAGATGTAGATACAATTCCACCATTAACTAAATTAACAGAATCAACGGCATATATATTAAGGTTGCCTGCATTGGCTGTGCCTATAGTTTGGGAAGTGACACCACCAGAATTACTAATTGTTAATTTTCCAGTAAATAGGTTTAATTCGCCTGCATTTCCAAAACCAATGGAGGTGCTTGATAGTTGGCTGGAAGTCTCTATATTCACAGAGTTATTAGCGCGGACTGTGACTTTTCCACTAGGATTTTTAGAACCAACAGAACTAGAAGTAACTAAAGCTTGATTCTGCAAATTCAAATTTTTTGTATCGATTTCAAGGTCGCCTGCTGCTCCATTTTCTTGAATTGCAGCTGAGGTGATAGTTCCTTGATTAATTACATCTATAGATTCACTGGCTTGAATAGACAAGTTGCCAGCTTTACCGCCATTGCCCAGTGTAGTAATAGATCCAGTATCCTGTACTAATAATTTTTCTGTAAATATAGAAATATTACCACCTTTTTGGGTGTTAATATTTTGTGTAGATATACTAGAGCCATTAACATTAATAGAGTTTCTAGCATTAATGGTGAGATTACCTGCTGTTTCTTGACTCTGAGTTAAAAGACCAATAGTTCCCCCATTTTGAATATTTAGCGTTCCTGTGTCAATTTCTAAATTACTTCCTGTAGCCGAACCACGACTTGCACTAATTAAACTACTGTTTTCACCAATAATATTGATGCTTTCTGAAGCATTAATTTTGACATTGATAACTGTTTGAGAATTAGTATTATCGCTAGCTACAAGTCCTTGGGTTATAATTAGATTTTTAGTATTAATTCCCAAATCACCTTCAAAAGCGAAAACATTGGAGTTAATTGCTATATCACCTTGGTCAGTATTGAACTGAATTTGACCACCTTGATTGATGATTTGATTGTTCACTAAAATATTGTTGTTGGCATTGAGAAATATATCTCCTCCTAATGAGGCAATTTGCGAATTAATCAATAAGTCGCCTGTACCAGCATTTAACTGAATTTGACCACCTTGATTGATGATTTGATTGTTCACTAAAATATTGTTGTTGGCATTGAGAAATATATCTCCTCCTAATGAGGCAATTTGCGAATTAATCAATAAGTCGCCTGTACCAGCATTTAACTGAATTTGACCACCATTGCTGATAATTTCATTATTCACAAAAATGCTGTCACCAGCTTCCGCACTCAGTCCTACACCAGGGAAAAATGTAAAAACTGGTGCTGTGAAAGTGATATTTTCTGTTGCTTGGAGAATCACATCGGTAAAGGAAAAATTTAAGGCATCAGCATAGACTTTAGTGTTACCATCATCGCCAAGATCGCTATCACTAAAGGCATCAGCATCATTTAAATCGAAAGTTTCTCCACCAACATCCACAACTTCGATATTTGTTGGATCTAGTAATAAAGTTCCTACATTTCCATTGGTAGCACTGGTGTCTACTAAACCCTTGTATTCTAAAGATTGTTTTCCAGAAATTTCGACAAAGCCGCCATTCCCAGAATTTACGCCACCACGATCGCTAACCGTACCATAAAATTTGGTACTACCATCGCTCCAAACAACCACTCTACCGCCATTCCCGCGATCGATCGCATCGGCGTTGATAGTGACATTTTTACCAATAAAAGTCCTAGTGGCGTTGGTAACTGCACCTTGTCCTTGAAAATCTCCGCCAATTAAGACTCTACCCCCGCCACCGACAGCAGAAACGTCTATTTTGGCATTGTCTAATAAACCAATGCGATCGCCAAATATTTCTACTCTCCCACCCGGTGCAGTTATTGTTCCAGTGCTGGTGACTGTGTTACCAAATAATGTTAGGTTTTCTCCTGTGTTTACGGTTAAGTTTCCTGCATTAGTAATGTTGCCATTTGTAGCAGTCTGCAAACCAGGACGAATGTTTATAGTCAGTAAAGGTGGTGCTTCTTTTTTAGTGGTATTGAACTCTAAGCCATTCTCAAATACTAAACTTTTGGCTGTGCTGGCGAAGAAGGAACCGCTAATATCTAAACGAGCATTTTCACCAAAGATAATGCCGTTAGGATTCAGCAAAAATAAGTTGGCTTTACCAAGTACACCAAGAGTGCCAAAAATTTGCGATGAGTTGCTACCTGTGACGCGAGTCAGAATGTTATTTACACCATTGGTATTTTGGAAATAAACACTTTTACCCGCACCAACGTTAAATTCTGAGAAGCTATGAAACAGGTTTGCACCACGTTGGGAACCACCTGTTATTTGGTCGATTTGTGGGTTGAGAGATTCGACGTTAGTCCCAAGGGTGTTGTCTGGAATGACTTGGGCAATAGCGCGATCGCTATTTTTTAAAGCTATCCCAATTAATATTACAATACTAAATTTTACAGAAATTTTGATTAAGTAAAAAATCATTTTGTTATCCCAAAAAACAAGGGTTTTTAATCAATACGCTTGGGTTAAGCATTTCTTCTCTTTGCGTACTTTGCGTACTTTGCGGTTCGTTAAAAAAATATTTTCTACGAAGAGTTAAAACTCTTTTAATATCTCTCGAAATGGGAGTATACCAAATTTTTAAATTTACTATTATCATGCTTTAAGATAGAAAGAAGAGAATTAAAAAACGAACCGCAAAGTACGCAAAGTACGCAAAGGTAAGAGAGTTACAAAGGGTTTTATTGTTGAAAAATTGAAATGTTCACGTTGGAATTCACTTAAATTTTCAATTTTCAATAAAACCTATATTATGAATATCTGGCAAATTAATAGATTTTAATAATTCCTGCCAGTCATGATTGATCGTTGGATCTTTGGGGCGATCGCGGTAGAGTTGAGCTAGCTGAGTTAGTGTCTCATACCAGATATTATGTTCGGCATAAGCAAGGTAATCATTTGGTTGAAAATTATAATTTATTGCTACACGCTCTATGTATGAATCTACAAAAAAATATTCCTCGGATATAGTGTGTTCCTCATTACAATAAACTGTAAAAAACCAACGGTATTTTGTACCTATTTTTAATGAATATTCAGGTGCGTTAGGTAAATTCATACTGATAATTCCAGCTTGATCAGAAAGGAGAAAATTTTTGCTGTAGATATTCTTTTTATTATCTATATCCTGTAACACAAATTCTGCAAAACGGGCATTGCTAGGTAGTTCAGGTACATAAACCCAAAAGGTTGGATATTCTGACACTGTTGCTTCTAAGGTAGATTTAGAATCCTTAATTGCTACTTCTGATAATGCAGGTACTAACGCTGTAATATTATTTAGTTCTCTGGGACATTTAGGAGCGCGTCCTGCACCTCCCCGTCGCCGTCCAGTGGGTGCGCCGCTGCCTAATTTCCGCTTCTGAAAAGTCTGGAAGGGTTTGTTATTAATGACTTTTTTAAAAAGTGTCACATTCTCTGATTGTGCTACTTTTGGCGAGATTATTAAAGAAATAAATAACAAATTTAAGCAAAATATTATGTTGACTTTTCTCAAAAAATTACTCTTTTTCATAGGTTATAATTAAGATTTTTTAATCGATAAACAAAAATTAACTGAGTAGTCAAAAATGCCAAAATAGCAGGAATAAATGGTATCCATCCTCCCTGAATAAAGACGCCTAAGCAGATGCTCCATAAACTGAATAATCCGATAGAAGTTGCGAGAATTCTCTGGATGAGTTTAAATTTGTAAATGGCGAAAATTGCTCCTAAAAATGACCAGAGCCATAGCCAGAGTAATTCTATCCAACTAGACCACCACCACAATAAAGGTCTTTTGTCTAAAACTGCACTAATAATTTGACTGACCATCTGTGCTTGGATAAAAACACCTGGTATTTTTTTGGTTAAGGGTCGTGCAGAATCACTAAATGGAGTTTTCCATTTGGACTTTGGACAAAAAGAAGTTTGTTCGCGAGTCACACTCGCGAACAAAAAACTAGTCATCAGAAATTACCCCAGTTATTTTACAAACTGAGTCAGACTGAGTTAAACGCCTAAAGCCTAAGAAAATTTATGCGGCTTTGACTTTAGCGAGTGTTGATTTTGACTTCTTCTTGACAACAGGATGCTTAGTTCGTTGTGTTTGAACTTGACCTTGAACTCGACCGATGGAATTTCCTCTGGTTTTGGGAGAACGAGCGGGTGTACCAATCTCTGAAATAATTCTCTGAAAATCGCGTTGCACTACACTTGGAGTGGCAATTTTATCATTGTTTTGTTCTAAATAACGCTCCCATGGCCTGGGTAAGTGTGTTGCTAACTCCCTTGCCGCCCACAACTGTACGTAAGCTAGGATTACTAAATGTATCCAATTTTCCTCATGCAAAACATCTGGAGTTTGAAACTGCGTCATCAACAAACGCTGCTTGCTAAATCGCAGCATGTGTTCAATATCAAACCTTTGTCTATAGCAATGGTTTGCAACCGTAGGTGAGATTTCTCCACGTTGCTCACCTATGACAATTAACCACATTGGTTTCCAGAGAGATTGATTAGTATCATCAGTCACATGAATTCTGAGCAGAGTAAAAGGATGACAATACATTTTTTGGTGCTTGGTTCCCCTCATCAACATTTGATGCCAAGCGAGTATGGTGATGTTTAAAAGACGACCCTTACAGGTTGTCTGCTGAATTTGTGTTGTCTCGTCGGGAGAGTGCCAAGTTTCAACATCAGCTAAATTAAACCGTTCACCGTATTTTTTTGGACAACCACGTTTTTTCTTTGACTCATCAACGGGTGGAGATTGGTAGAAAATTCGATTACTACGAACTCTGGCTATCACTACCACATTTTTGTGTTTGGATTGGTCAAACAGAAATGAACGCTGACTATAGGCGCTATCTGCTACTAAGACGCACAATTTTTCCTGCCAGGGCAGTGATGAATCAGACATTACTGAGGAAATTTGTTCACTACCCACATCAACACCAGTTTTATCAAGTGATACCCTTTCTCCTGATATTGGTATTGACCAAGGGGCGGCATTCCCAGTTTCTTTCTCTGGTAAGATAGAAAGTATCGAATAAGAATGACCAATATTAATCGGTTTGTTACCCTTGATAGTATTTGGCTGGTAAATATACCCACGTTCAGCTAAAGTCCTCGCGTAAGGACGCGGATGCGGTGTTGTATCAAGAGCGAATAAGTAAAAAGGGCGTTGTTGTGGTTGCTTAATTAACTCAGATACCACCCTAATTAAGTTATTGGGTTTTTCTTGTTCTTCTTGTTCTTCTTCTTCATTGTTCTTCTCCTGAATATTTGTATTAAATGATTTTTGAATTGCTTTATAAATAGAATTATAGCTTCTGGGAAACAAAGGACTTAAAGATAACTCCGCAATTGAATTGGCTCCCGTATTACCCGCAAGCGCATCCAACAAATCCATACAGGCGTCGCTACATGAAGAAAAACAGTTGTAAATTTTTTGTCTAAAATCTTGAAATTGCGCTATTAATTGATTGTTATTAAATTTTGGCATAGCCATCAGTATTTACCCAAAGATACTTTGTAGTTGATATTACTATTTGTTGGGGGTCTGATGGCTATGCTTTTTTCTGCTCGTCACTATAAACAAGATTAATCATTCATTTATTCGCGAGTCACACTCGCGAATAAACTTCTTTTTGTCCAAAGTCCAATTCCATAAATCATTATTTTTATTTTGTGCCGAAAGCCCAATCAGAATCAGCCTGTTATGAAGTGAATTAATCTGCTCAGGGCGGATGCGATCGCTCAAAATATCTGTGAGGGAAATTTGCTGGGCAATATTATCAACAGATGCCAGCGAACGATAATTTAGCAACAGTTGATAACCACCAGTATCCACATTTTGATAACCACTGCTATGTTCTTTTAATTGGGGAAATATCACATCCCGAATTTGTAAATCTCCATCTGCGGTAATTTGATATTGTGGCTCTTTTTTATTCAGATAATGAAGTGCCAATTTGAAGCTAAAGGCATCTTCAGCTACACACAAAGATGTTGTTAGTGGGGTCATACTTAAAAGGTGCCGACGAATCACATCATCTTCATCTGCAACAACATCACTAAAACTAATTCGTTCGTTTGGTACTTTGGGTGGTGGTACACTTCCATAAGTATCACCGTCATCACCTGTAGTTCCACTTTTGCAGAGAGTAATTAGGCGATCGTCTTTCTGAAAACGAGTTGCTAAATCGGGATATTGGGAATTAAGAGGTACATCACGATAAAGATCTAAGCCGATCGCTCTTGGTTGATAGGCATCTAATTTTTGCAAAAGTTCAGCCAGTGCTTCGTCGGATAGCGACCAACGCAGATGCATTTTTTCGTTTTCTTGATACTGGATATCCGGCTCATCGATGGTGATAATTAAAAGACGGTTATCTGGTTGTTCTGGGAATAATTGCGATCGCGTTTGCATGAAGCGATCGAATGCATATAACTCTGAAGATTGCAACCATCCCAAATAGCGCCCTCCCATAACCAAGCTGCTGACAATGAAACTTACCAGCATCATGACTATTAAAATACGCTTGCGGTTTTGAGTTGGTTTTGCAAATGGGTGATGTCTCTGGACTCGCTGCTTTGCATCTGGGCGCTTTTGCCAAATAGATAATTCACTTGGAGAATTCTGACAAATCACTGGTAACCAACTAGCGCAGGGATGCTCATTTTCCAACCCTTGCAGTCTTTCTCTAGCGCGTCTTACCGCCATCGCTAAAGATTCACCCCGCGCCAATTCTTCCAAAAAATATTTGAGGAATTCTTGTGCCACTGCATTTGGCACATCCTCGCGCATTACAATAATTTGCGGAATGTTTAACTTAACTAGTTGCTTTGCCAATCCCAACCCATCACAAGAGTTGAAAATCGCTAGTTGTAAACCTTGCTCAATTGCTTTTGATAGGGCATACTCTAACTGATTAATAGTCAAACTATGATTTTCTTGGTTTTGATTAATGGAAATCTTAGCTTTGCCATTTTCTGCTTGACTGGAACTATGTCCAGCAAAAAACAGGATATCCCAAGTTTGCTGCCATAATGCATCATTAATCGCTTGGCGATCGGGTTCCAACAAGAACGTGGGTACTATACCTGGTAGACTTTTTAATAAATTTTTGTCTGTACTAATATCAATTCCCCGACTATCTCCCAAAATAGCCAGAACACGCACTTGATTAGCAGCAGTTTGAGCTGTAGAAGCTATCTGCTTCGACTCCAACAAACTCAAAACTACTTCCGATTGCGGATAATCCTTCACAAACTCCCACAAATGCCAAGGTAAGCGCCATAAGAAGTCATCACTTGTTTCAATAACAACCCGTACTTCTTCTGTATGACTTAACCATGTCCGCAGTTTTTGATCGATTTTGCGGAAAGTTTCTGCATTTAGCCAATAGTTAATTTCTACTTGTAAGCGTTGACATAAACCGTGTAAATCATCTTGGGAAACGTTTGTCAAACTGGCACTTTCAATTTCAATTGACAAACTCAGCCTTAAACGTTGTGCCAGAGCGTTGTATAAGTGTTTCCATTCTCGGTAGCAGGTAATGATTTCTGGTGCTGAAGGTAAGCTGCCAATTAATTGTTGCGATCGCACTCCATTAGTTTCCCACAATTCAGCTGTCACTGAAGGAAATCCCGTCTCAAAACTACCTCTACCAAAATTTAAGACAACGCGCTTACTCATTGCTACTTAACTATGCAGCTAATATCTACTCACACATAGATTAAATATTTATAATAGGAAAACAAGTATAAGTTTTTCCACTTAGTTTATAACCTTTATTCTTCTGTGAGATACTTTTGAAGTATAAAAGTATTTATACGGCTTTTTGGACAACATTTTTATGAAGAATCAAGAGAAATTACCTAAAGTTTTATGTAAATTACTTCATAACCACTAGACTTTTGCCTTGAAAATAGGGAGTAGGGAGTAGGGAATGGGGAAAAAGCAGAGGCGAAGACTTGCTGCAACTTGTCCCCTGCTTCCTCATCCCCCTCATCCCCCTCATCTCCCACACTCCCCACTCCCAATTAATCAACATCATGATTGATAGCAAACTTTTCCATCACACTGACATCACCAATGGCAATTTTAATGAAAAAATTAGTACCTTTCTGACAACGAAAATATGGTAATTGAACATAGTTGTCTCGTTCTCTAGATATTACTGA
Organism: Desmonostoc muscorum LEGE 12446; assembly: GCF_015207005.2. GTDB lineage: Bacteria > Cyanobacteriota > Cyanobacteriia > Cyanobacteriales > Nostocaceae > Nostoc > Nostoc muscorum. Next base: position 3,400,870 of record NZ_JADEXS020000001.1, on the reverse strand, counting down.
CTGAAGCTGTTGTGATGAGTCTGAGAGTAAAGCCAAAGTCAAAAAAGCAGGTAATTGTTTTTCACTTCCGTAGGGATGAACCTGTACCAAAACCCCAACTCTACCATCAGCTTCTGGAGTTAGCGCCACCAAAAGAATAACAGCTTGCTCTTTTAGCTGTATCTGCAAATTTAACAGCTTGGCTTGCTGAACGCTATCAGGTTGTGCATTATTTCTGACAACAGCTAACTGTCGTTCTGGTGCTAAAAATTCTGTCGCAGAATGCCATCCAGCCTGCATCGATTCAGTAAAGTTATTCTTTAACCATTGATTGAGATTTACCAAAATCTTTGTTTTTGCTGTGGCAATTACTTTTTGTTCTTGTCGCATAATATATAGGTTTTTTCGCCACTCATCATTTGCTAATAATGCCCCCCACTGTTCAAATTTGATATCTAAACGTGGAGAATAAAGAGATGGCTGACTTAACTTAGCTATCAAAGATTCTGCTATTTGCTCAGATAATGAGGGCAAAGGGTCGATAGCTGCTTGTTCTTGATTGCATATTTCTCTAGCTACCAAAATAATATCTAAATCGGAAATTAGCTCATCTCCATTAACAGAATATGTACGATAAATAGGGTCATAAATGCCTTTTCCTTTAAGTGTTTTATGACTCGTATAACCCCAAAATCGTAACCAATTTTGTTCTAAGTCTACCTGCACTGCCAAATAATAATTACCAGCCCAATTAGGAATATCAATCCATTCTTGCGGCACAGAAAATTCTTCTGTATCAACTGCATCATTAGGAATTAGCACTAGTCGAGTTTGACCAATAGCTATTGCTGTTCCATTCACTACTTCCCAGATACTTGTTAAATCCGTTGTACTGGAAACTAGACAAGAAGATTCTAACTCCCAATTTTCTTTTAACCACCGTAAAAAAGCATTCAGACAAAGATGATTTATATAAGCATTCCTACGAGCAGTTTCATTGCTTTGTAATTGTCTAAATGCTTCTGCTTCTCTACGTTCTGTTTCTAGACACTCTAACCACAGTTCCTCGGAAATAAGAGTTTTTAATTCTTGCAAATTGCTATTCATTCTACTGTTCCTGTTTTTTAATTCTTATAAGTGAAATCAGCGATTTTCAGCCACTCATCTATTAAATCATCGACTTGATTCCACACTACTCCTTGAGGGTTTAAAAACATATCGATTCTGGCTTCAATCCGTTCGACTACATTTAATTGTAGTGATTGATGGGATGATAAAAGTTGACGCTCAATTTCTAATACTGGAAAATTTAATAGCTCTGCAATTTGATTCATTTTCATTTTTTCCAACCAAAATCGTCGCATAATGTCTCTGGTATGAGATTCCAGTAATTGGATTGCATCACCCAAAAAACTATAGATTAAATTTTGATAAAACACATCTAAGTATTCTTGCAGTTCAGCTTTTAGTTCACTGAGTTTTTCCGAATTTATATCTACCTGTAGATGCTCGTGTGCCCATATCCCTAATTGAGTTAACAAATCCATTAACATTTTTTTGTATCGACGACCAACAGTAGACTGATTAGCACTAATTTCAATACCTATTTTTTCTTGTGATAAATCTAATCCATGTATAAAAAGCGGAATTATTTGTTCTTTAGGTTTGAGAAGTTCGATTTTTGTATAGATAAATTGTCTTAATTGCTTGACATAATCTTCAATTTCATTGCGAGATATGGCATCCCTCTGGATAATCGAGTTTTCATCTGGTATTAAATCAACCCATGTTAATGTTTCCGAATCTTGAGAAATTGGTTCATCCAAGGAAATTTGAGCAAAATCAACATAATTACGAATGGCTCTACCAATTTCTTGTAACCATTGCTGAATAACTGTGCCATCTACTATTTGGTTGGGAGATAAATTTGGTAATTTATGAGAAAACTGGTGATAACGACGGCAAATTTCCTCAAATGCTTGAGGCTGCGGTGAGCTAATATTGATAATTTTTGCATCATTAGCTTCTCTGAAACATTGCCATACTAAAATATAATGCGAAATAGTAACTTCATTAAAACCAAGACGTTTTAAGACTGTTATAACTCGTGTTTTAGTTGCCCTAGCAGCTAACCCCAAGTCACTCCGTTGGAATGTTCTAAATCCTTCAATCTCTCTCCAGCGATCGCAGAGTAATCCCTCCATTCTTTTGCTGAGATATTTTTCAAATTTGTAATACCAAATATTTAATGCTAAATTGTCATATTCATCATCTTTTTGAAAAAAAATGTATAGGCATTTTTCTGGTGATAAAGAAATGCTCAAAGCAATCTGAAACAATTCATTAAACAATGAATCATAATCTAAATAAGTTCTGCTGGATACTTTGAGGATGTTTGTTCTAATTTTAAAAGCAGCTTTATAACTGAATTTTGCTAAAAAAGCTATCCATACCCTTCTATTTAATTGATCGTCAGGATAATTTTCTAAATTATGTAAAAGAATTTTCGCTAATTGCGGTTTACTTAAATCTGGTTGTTCAGAAACTAGACGAGCTATGTAATTTTGTGATTTTTGGTCTACTTGCCAAAAAATATATCTCTCTCCTCTTCTATCTTCTTTAAATAAAGGCAATGTAAAAAAATCTTTAAATATCATCGTCGTTATCTCCTTTTTACACCAGCAAAGCAGTAAATCTTTTTCAGCCTGGAAATGAAGGCTGTTAAATTAATAATTAATTAACCGTGAATGCTGAGCAAGTATGATTCATTCACTATATTGGGACAGAAACCAAAAATCATGCACTGTTCCCCTGATTCTACCGATCAACCGTAAAACACTGTATATTAGTGGCAATGTGCTTTTTTGGTCAGGTTAACCAGTAAATTAGATGTAGGGCGTAAAAAAAATAAACTCAATGAAAGCGATGTCTAACGACAAGCCGCAAGGCGTCTGCGCTTCTGAACTTACATCTATCGTCGGCGAAGAAAATGCTGTTTGCCTTTGGGAAAATGTCGAACTAAATCAGCAAAAACGTATTCAACGGGCTATAGCTTCTGGAAACCTTCCGAGTTGTATTGTCTATCCCCGCACCCAAGAACAGCTAGCCGCAGTCCTCGCTACAGCTCATAAAAACAACTGGCGCATCCTCCCTTTTGGTAGTGGTAGTAAACTCTCTTGGGGTGGTTTAGCCAAAGGCATTGATGTTGTAGTCAGTACAGAACGCATCAACCAACTGATTGAACACGCTGTGGGTGATTTGACTGTTACAGTAGAAGCAGGGATGAAATTTTCCAATCTCCAAGCACTTTTGGCAAACTCGCGGCAATTTCTTGCCCTTGATCCCACAGCGCCAGACTCGGCAACTATTGGCGGTATTGTCGCCACAGGTGATACAGGTTCTCTACGACAACGCTATGGTAGCGTGCGCGACCAATTACTAGGTATTACTTTTGTGCGTGCTGATGGAGAAATCGCCAAAGCTGGGGGAAGAGTAGTCAAAAATGTTGCCGGATATGATTTGATGAAGTTGTTTACTGGGTCTTACGGCACATTAGGAGTTATTAGTCAAGTAACTTTTCGACTGTACCCGTTACAAGAAGCATCGGCAACGGTGGTGCTAACTGGTAAAGCTGAGGCTGTATCTCAAGCGGCCGATACTCTGCGGGGTTCGGCGTTAACACCAATCCAGGCTGATTTGCTATCAACTAAATTGGTGTCTGGCTTAGGTTTGGGTAAGGGATTGGGATTAATTGCTCGCTTTCAAAGTATTAGTGAGAGTGTTAAAGAACAGTCAAACCGAGTTGTGGAAGTAGGGGAAAAGTTGGGTTTAGATGGGGCAATTTATGTAGATGGCCATGAAGCTAGTCTATGGGAAAGATTGCAAGAACGAATACATTGTCCTGTTCAAGAATCTGTAATTACCTGCAAAATAGGAGTGTTACCTACTGCTGCGGTGGGGATTTTGTCTCAGGTGGAGTTTGGTTTAATTCATATCAGTAGTGGTTTAGGTTTGTTACAATTAGAGGATAAAAATCAGCTTTTGCTAATGCGCCTACGCACTCAAGCTTATAGTGGTTTTTTAACAATTCTGGAAGCACCAGTGGGGGTTAAAGAACAAGTAGATGTTTGGGGTTATACGGGGAATGGTTTGGCGTTGATGCGCGGGATTAAGGAACAGTTTGATAGTAAGAATATTTTAAGTCCTGGTCGGTTTGTGGGGGGGATTTAGGTTGAACGAACCGCCGAGGACGCAAAGGACGCAAAGGAAGAGGGGAGAATAATTAATTATGCAAGTTTCAGAAAATTCTGTTAATAATACGGCTAGTTTGAAGAATTTGAAAGGGTTTGATAAGAATCATCCGCCTGAGCCGAAGTTGATTGATAGTTGTGTACATTGTGGATTTTGTCTCTCGACTTGTCCAAGTTATCGGGTGTTGGGGAAGGAGATGGATTCACCTAGAGGACGCATCTATATGATGGATGCAATTAATGAGGGTGAAATTGCTCTTAATACGGCAACGGTAGAACATTTTGATTCTTGTTTGGGATGTCTTGCTTGTGTGAGTACTTGTCCTTCTGGTGTGCAGTATGACAAGTTAATTTCTGCTACTCGTCACCAAGTTGAACGCAATTATCCCCGCAGTTTGCCAGATAAATTAATTCGTAAATTAATATTTTCTCTGTTTCCTTACCCTCATCTTTTAAGAGTTTTGTTAGTTCCGTTGTTGGTTTATCAAAAGTTGGGTTTTGCTAAGTTAGTTCGGGCTACGGGTTTACTCAATAAAATCTCTCCTCGTTTGGCAGCAATGGAATCTATTCTGCCAGAAATTACTCTCAAATCTTTTCAAGATAATTTGCCTAATGTGATTCCCGCTAAAGGTGAAAAGCGCTACCGCGTTGGGGTGATTTTGGGATGTGTGCAACGGTTGTTTTTCTCTCCAGTGAATGAAGCGACGGTGCGGGTTTTAACGGCGAATGGTTGCGAAGTTGTGATTCCGAAATCTCAAGGTTGTTGTGCGGCGCTTCCCGAACACCAAGGACAAACAGAACAGGCGAAGGCTTTGGCAAGGCAGATGATTGATAGTTTTGCTCAGACTGATGTAGATTTTGTAATTATTAATGCTGCTGGTTGCGGTCATACTTTAAAAGAGTATGGACATATATTAGAAGATGACCCAGAATATCGGGAAAAAGCGAAGGATTTTGCCGCTAAGGTGAAAGATGCTCAAGAATTTTTGGCAACTGTTGGATTAACAACGAAACTTTCACCGTTGACTGATAAACCTCTGAATTTAGTTTATCAAGATGCTTGTCATTTATTGCACGGACAAAAGATTAGTGTGCAACCGCGTCAGTTGTTGCGGCAAATTCCAGGGGTGAAGTTGAAAGAACCCATAGATGCTGCTTTGTGTTGTGGCAGTGCTGGGGTTTATAATATGTTGCAACCAGAGGTTTCTGAAGAATTGGGTCAGCAAAAAGTACAGAATTTATTGAATACTGGTGCTGAGTTAATTGCTTCTGCTAATCCAGGGTGTACTTTGCAAATTACTAAGCATTTGCAGTTGCAAGGTAAGACCATTTCAGTTATCCACCCGATGGAGTTGTTGGATTATTCGATTCGGGGCGTGAAGTTGGGAGTTTGAAAAATACAGCAGAATTCAGAATTCAGAATTCAGGAATAAAACACGCTTTATAACTAGGTAATAGACGAATAGTTATATACCTGACTTTACTTTAAATCTGGTGTAAATAGAGATTTACTATAGGGTAGCACAGCTATGTAAATACGGTTCGGTTAAGGTTTTTTGGTGAAAATTCTATATCGCAAAGACGCGATAAATAGCCGTCTCTACAATAATCGAACTTTCGTGTGGACAGCTATTTATCGCACCTGTTGTCAATTTTATTTATGAATGAGATGATTTATCCTGCTTCGGTTTTTTGATTAATTCTATGTAGATATTAACCTCATTTACTTCTAAATCATGTTCAACTCTGGTTACTTTCCATTTCTCTTTTTTGAGGTAAACTTCCTCTCCTATTCGGGGCACAAATTGTAAATCATAGAATTTTTTCAGAAAATCTTTTTGGTTTTCTTCCCATAAGATTACTTTGGCTACTTCTTTGTTCATTGGTTATCCTTTTTTGTGACTCAATACAAGCCAGCACTTTGATGACATTCATTAGGCAATTTTATCTTACTAATTCAACTCAATAACGTAGTTAAAACCACATTATTTATTAACACTCATTTACGCTGTATTTTATTTACTCTCAATTCACAGTAGAGATACCCAAGTTTTTATAGGTGTTGCTGAATCGCGGTATGAATCCAAATGTAGAGACGTTGCAATTGCAACTTCTCTACAAGGATTTTGATATCATGCACAATCGTTTTCATACATAAAATCAGCAACGCCTTTTTACTAAGTATTTGCATTTGCAAGAGAAGAAGATTTCAGTTATTCATCCAATGGAGTTGTTGGATTATTCGATTCGGGGTGTGAAGTTGGAAGTTCAAAAAACAAAAATTTCAGTTAAAACTAACATGATATTAGCATGTCAATAAAATATTAAGTCTTTGTTAAATGTCTCATAGAGAAATACAAAACATTTGAATACAAAAATGCTAATTTAGAAGATCTGCTAAGCAAGATTACGGTTGATGTTTCTAATTGGTCGAAATCAAGGACATTGCTATATCATGCAATTCAAATGGCTCGCGCCGATGATAATTACTCAGTTGAAGAACAAAAAGCTGTTAAGAAAGCAGCTAACCTGTTAAAGGTTGAAGATGATATTGCGCTTGCTCTCAATCGTTTGGTAGAGGCAGAAGAAGCGATAACTGCATTACGCAAAGCACTACTAAAGACTGAGGTTCTAGCTTAATCGAGCAGAAGCCCTACATTTTGATCAAATTAACCCACGGAAAATTTAAAATGGTGTGTTATGCGGCAGGCTAACACACCCTACTGGCGTGTCAAGCCTTAACCCTCTTCTCAGAAAATCTGGTTTCTTAGAAGAGGGATAAAATCCAAAATCCAAAATTGTATGATTACCAGGAACTAACAGCTAAACCGATAAAACCGCCTCCAGGTAATTCCGCAATTTTAGTTGCTGCACCAGTGGATAAATCAATTTTGTAAAGAAATGAACCAGACAGTGCATAGGCAGTATTGTTGCCCTTTGAGTCTGTATAGATGTCGAAACCGGCTACAGGTGAAAAGTTGACGCCAAGACTGCCTATGGTTTTGAGAGTACCATTATTAGGTGGGTTTTGCAGTACTAACACATCACGGTCGTAGTCAATGCCAAAAAGTTGAGTTGTCGTCGCTCCAGCAACCGAATTTGTATAAGCAGCAGCGGTAATGTTGGGGTCAACTCCGGCATTAATATCGGTCGTATCATAAGCCAAAGTTCCATCAACTGTAACTGCACCAGTATCTACATTGATACGGTAATTTTGGTCATTGCTACCTACTATTCGTAAGCGGTCTGGTACGGGATTGAAGTCAAACCCTGACTGAAATCCCCCATTAAAACTACTAGATAAATTGCTAACCAATGTAGCCTGACCGTTTGTAATATTAATGGTGTATATCTTGTCAGTGTCAGTCACACCGTAAAGCAAACGGTTTGCTGGACGGAAGTCAATACCTTGTAAATTACCGTCAAGTCCTTTGACTTTAATTGTTGTTGTGTATCCACCAGGACTGATATTCACAAGAGTATTGTTAGTGCTTAAGCCGATGAATCTTAAACCAGATTCTTTGCCTGTGAGATTGATCAAGATATTAGAAATTAGACTCCCAATATCAGCCGAAGCTTTGTTGACATTCAAACTTAGACAAGCAGCTGCTACAGCAACTCCAAGAGCAATTTTGCTGACATTAAAAAATTTCATTGTTACACCTAAAAGATCAGTTTTTCCGACTTAACTTAACTAAGGCTTTATCCGTTATTCAACGGTTTAGTAGTTAAAGCCCAAGAATTGCAACAGATTACACTGTAGAAATATTGACTAACTAGTTCCAGAACTAGTTATTTATTAATCTTTTGAGTATAAATGGAGCTATAAATAACTCCATTTTTTATAAAATTAACAGTTCTTTGACTGCAAATTTTATTACTCCCTAGATTCACCTACAAGTTTCAATTTACACTATTGATAGTGAATATTCAATACTTTAATCAAGTTTTTATTCACTTGATTGACTCACTTGCTTTTCCTACTTAATACAATTACTTTTCATACTTTTCATACTTTTCATACTTTTCATACTTTTACATATAATATTTTTGTCAACATTCAAGTGAAGTCAAGCTTAAGCGCCTGGAGCATGAGACAAAAAAATATTTATGCAAGAGACTCCATGAACACAATTCACAACGAAGGAATAAAAATATTTCTTTCCTAGTCACCAGTCCCCAGTAAAGAGTCCCTATTTTCAAGGCAGGTCTATTCTCTAGGTTTCATTTTCACTCACAAAAACTTGTCTGGTGTAATTGGCAAATCACGAATCCGTTTACCTGTGGCATGATAAACTGCATTCGATATGGCTGCGGCTACACCAACAATGGGAAGTTCTCCCAGGCTTTTGGTTCCTAGTGCATTCACATAAGCATCTTGTTGTTCAACAAATTGCACTTCCATATTTGGAATATCTGCATGAACGGGAATCAAGCAATCCGAAAGATTAGCGCCAACTATTCTGCCGTGATTAACATCCATTACGGTTTTTTCCATCAATGCCATGCCAATTCCCCAAGTAATTCCCCCGACAACTTGACTGCGTGCTGTCTTGAAGTTGAGAATTCGCCCTGCATCATAAACGCCTACGCAACGTCTGATTTTGATTTCTCCCAAAAGTTCATCAACGGCGACTTCTACAAAGATGGCACCAAAAGAGTGTTTGGCATAGTTTTTACTCTCTGGGCTGGGTGAGCTTTGTTCTGTGACTTCTAAACTTTCTAATCCCTGACGCCGCAGAATATCGGTGTAGCTGTCTCGTTGGGATGGGTTTTGTTTTAAAAATATTTGCCCTGACTCAACTGTAATATCTTGTATTTCAGAGCCATACAGAGGGGAATTTGGATCTACGATCGCCATTTCTATCATTCTATCTCGTGCGGCGATCGCTGCTTTATGCACTGCCGGAGAAACACTGCCGACTGTAATTGAATTGCCTGTGATGGGGGCTTTAGGAAAGTTGCTATCACCTAGTTCAAACTGCACTGGTAAACCTAATGCCTCAGTGGCTACTTGACTCATGACTGTATATGTGCCTGTACCGATGTCTTGAGTACCAGTTTGTACTTTCACCTCTCCAGTGGCAAAAATTTCTACTTTCACTGATGCTGAACCAGAGTTGCTGGGAAATGTCGCACTTGCCATTCCCGAACCAATCAAAAAATCACCTTCTCGCCTGGAACGGGGAACTGGGTTGCGTTGTGACCAACCAAAAATCTCTGCACCTTTTTGGTAACATTGTTTGAGAGATTTACTTGACCAAGGTAATCCTGTGTGGGGATCGATATCTGCATGATTTCTCAGTCGCAGTTCAATGGGGTCAATATTTAAGGCAGATGCCAGTTCATCCATTGCTGATTCTAGGGCAAACATCCCTGGTGCTTCTCCTGGACCGCGCATAAAGGTTGGTGTGCCTGCGTTGATGCGTCCCAAACGATATTTCACTTCCAAATTGTCACAGGCGTACATCATTGTTGTTGGCGCACCAACGGGTTCCACAAAATCATCAAATTGGGATGTTAAGGATGTGCCGATGTGAGTAATGACCGTTAGTTTACCTTCCTTGGTTGCACCGAGCGTTAGGTGTTGTTGAGTTTGGGAACGGTAGCCGCAATTAGTGTACATTTGCGATCGCTCTAACGCAACTTTCACCGGTCGCTGGACTCGTTTGGCGGCGATCGCACAAAGAATAGTATGAGACCTTAAAAGTGCTTTACAACCAAATCCCCCGCCTAAATATTTGGAGATGACGCGGACATTTTCCTGGGGAATATTCAAAACAGATGCGATCGCTCTTTGGGTTGCAGAAACGCCTTGACTGGTTTCATATAATATCAAATTATCCCCCTCCCACATCGCTATGGTTGCAGAAGGTTCTAGGGGATTATGATGTTCCATTGGTGTGGTATATACTTGCTGCACAAGAATATCTGCTTGTGCTTTGCCAGATTCTATATCCCCTCTAGTAATTTTACCTGGCATCATGCCAAAAAATACTGTTTCTGGCTCAAATATCTCTGCCTCTGCTAATGTCATTGTTGGCGATGCTTCTTCGTAGATAACTTTGACTAAAGCAGCGGCAGTTTCGGCTTGTTCTAAAGTTTGGGCAACTACAATTCCCAGGTGTTGACCATTGTAGTAGATGTTGTCATCTTTCTCGGTTGGCTGAGTTTTTGGAGGAGAAAAGAAGGGTATTTTAATTAACGATGGTGTTTGACCGTAAGTGATGATATCTATTACACCAGGGAGAGTTAAGGCTGTGGATGTGTCTATTTCAATAATTTTACCACTGGCGATCGTACTTTCAAAAATTACGCCATAAGTCAGATTCTCTATGGGCACATCGGCTGTATATGGTGCTTGTCCCGTTACTTTCAGTCTACCATCAACGCGATCTACTGGTTTACCAATAATTTTACTCATAACCATTGCTTTCCCTATTCTAGGTTTTATGCAGCCTCATATAGGAATCCTATTTGATTTTTGAAAAAAATTCTCTACACTTCATAAATCAAATCGGACTACTATATAGAGTTGGTATGAGAAATTATGCTTGAGAATTAATCATAGTTCGCAAAATTAATGGGTCTCTTGTATCATGCTGCATATTGTAATCAATTGTGCCAAACTCCACTTGTAACATCAGGCGGTCTTTGTTAATTGGAGTAGTTCCTTTATGGAAACAAAAGGTATCTTCAGCAAAGCCAAACCCTGCTTTGCCATAAATAGTTACTAATGAGTTTGGTTGATAATAGTTAATAATTTCTTCGTCACTTTCACATTTAGGTAATAATAAATAGGAAAACTTTTTCTGCTTGTGGCTGCCTTTCACACAAACATGAGGTCCACCTGATACATCAACATCAGTTAAATAAAAGAAAAATTTTAAAAAGCGATAATCATCTAGATCGTAATGAAACATTTGAAATGTTTTCATTTTTTCAAATTTTGTTGTTTCTCCAGCAAAACTCCACCATAATTGATTGGATAAATGTACCGGCTTACACTCTAAATACTGAGCAGCTATTGCCAATAGTTTAGGATCATTTTGCAGCTTTTTAATAGCAGGACAATGCAAAGCTGTATTAAAATATCCAGCTAATTTAAATGTTTGACTATAATGCTTTTCCGCTAATTCCTTCTGAGGATAAAAGAAGCCTAAATGAGGTTTATAATCACCATAGCAAGCATGATAATCAGCAAAATTAACTATTTCTTTTACTATTTCTTCTGGAAGATTAATACCCAAATAAAATCCATTTTGCTTCAGATTCTTGACTACCAAGTCCACATCAATATCTGGAAAAAAACTAGAGCTTTCATTTAGGAATTTTTGATAAAAATCTTTGTTTTTCTTATGCAACAAATCTCTGAATGATCTTCCTATACCGAACCTAGCAACTTTACGCATCAACAACCAACGAGGGTTTTTAGTTAAACCTATATAATTTTCATAACAAATATTATATTGCAATGGAAATTTTTTTTTGATTTTTTTTAGCATCATAAACAAGTTTTCTCAACAGCTAATATCTAGCCAATAGTTGTCAATTTTTTCAGGCTAATACTAAATTTTTACTTTCATCAATTTAATAGTTACTTAAATAATACTTGTATTTAATGCACAGTCGCTTAATGAAAAAGTAACTTCACTCAAACTTTTTGCTGTTTTGAAAAGCTGGATTATGTCTTTTGGCGCGGCGATTTGCTAGTACCTAGAAACTTCAGCACTCAGAAAAATTTATTTAATAGTCAAGTCCTCAAATTTACTTACAGAGATAATTCAGGACTTAACAGACAATACTCATAACTGCTCCAACATAGTCTTAATTTCTTGATCGGCTAATTGAGAGATAACAAATTATTAAGGCTACTACCAGTTTATGAGCTAGCTTTTTGCTTTACAAACAATGAAAGAAATATTACAACCTAAATAATTTGCAATTAGTGATATTCGTCACAGTAAAAGTGTGACGAATATCACTATTACAATTCTAGTTTTTAGCCCACCCTAACCCTTCCCTTGACAAAGGGCTACAGTGTACACACAAATTTAGAAACTCTACCTGAAACTTGGTTTCGTTGCCTTAGCCTTTAAATTAGGTAGGACTTACGCACACTCTAGGAATTTTTCTGTACGAGACGCTACCCGTTGCCGTAGCATTCCGGAGGAAAGGCAGTTGGATAAATTTAGGACTTACGCATTGACAATAAATACCAAATATAAATAAGTTTAAAAACCGCATCTTTTGTAGGGGCACAGCATTGCTGTGCCCCTACAACGTGGTCTATTTACGTAGTTTACCGCCGTAGGCATCGCACGATCATTAAGAAAAGCCTGAAACAACCTATGCATCTTTAATTCACACCACGATGCATTTGTAGAGTGCGTAAGTCCTATTATTTGTTGGAAATCCCTAACTGGTCAATAAAACCATATAACTGAACTCTAGGCTTGAAAAACTCAAGGAGTAGCCGTTGCTCAAACGCCACAAGAAGTTGAAAGCCCACGAATTAAAGCGCGTTTGACTAATTCAATTTTGAATTCATTGTGTGTTTGCGGCTTCGCTTGTTTAATTGCAAGTTCGGCTGCGGCTGTGAACGTAGCTGTATTGATTGCTTTTCCTTGAATAAATTCCTCAACTTCCCATGCACGCCAAGGTTTAGGCGCTACGCCTCCAAAAGCGATGCGTGCTGATTTGATAATATTTTGTTCTGTTTCTAAGGCAATAGCTACGGAAACGAGAGCAAATTCATAACTAGCGCGATCTCTAACTTTTAAATAATGAGATTGATATGCAAAATCTGGAATTTCAATAGCAACAATTAATTCTCCAGGTTGTAATAAAGTTTCTGTTTGTGGTGTTTCACCTGGCAAAAGATAAAAATCATGAATTGAAATTCGCCGTGTTTTTTCTACGCCTTGAACGCAAATGATTGCATCTAATGCCGTCAAAACTACAGCTAAATCTGACGGATGAACAGCAATACAGTGTTCGCTAGCCCCAAAAATAGCGTGCATCCGATTGTAGCCTATAATTGCCGCACAACCTCTACCTGGAGTGCGTTTATTACAGGGAAAAACTGGGTCACGAAAGTACCCACAACGAACTCGTTGCAATAAATTCCCGCCCACAGTTGCCATGTTTCGCAGTTGTGGCGAAGCGCTTTGTAGCAAAGCCTGACTAATTACTGGATAACATTTTTGAACTTGAGAATTAAAGGCTACATCACTCAATCTACAGATTGCACCAATGCGAATTCCATGAGTTTTAAATTCAATATCTGCTAGTGGTAAACTGTTAATATCAATTAATGTATTCGCTACTTGTACCCCATCTTTCATCAATCCCAATAAATCAGTTCCACCAGCAATAAAGGCCGCAGTTTTGTCTTGGTCAATTGTGGCGATCGCTGTTTCTTCTGAAAAAACTTTAGCATAACTAAATGGCTGCATCTTCCATTTCCTCTAGAACATCCTGAATCGCTGCAATCATATTCGGATATGCTCCACAACGGCAAAGGTTTCCACTCATCTTCTCTCGAATTTCTGTTTCAGATTTGGGCATTTCTTCTAATATCATTCCTACGGCAGATACAATTTGTCCCGATGTACAGTATCCGCATTGAAAAGCATCATGGGTCATAAAGGCTGTTTGTAGAGGATGAAGTTTTCCATCCTGTGCTAATCCCTCAATAGTAGTAATTGCAGCGCCGATGTGCATTACTGCTAATGTCATACAAGAGTTAATTCGCCGATTATTAACTAATACAGTACATGCGCCACATTCACCGCGATCGCAAGCTTTTTTTGTACCCATCAAACCCAGTTTTTCACGTAGTGCATCGAGTAAAGTAACGCGAGGTTCTAGTTTGAGTGAGTAGGAAACATTATTGACATTCAGCGATAATTCTGCTTCCTCGGAACTCAATATTTTTAATTCCTGGGTAAGAGACTTTGAATTGATTGCAACCAAGGAATTTTCTTCCATGTTTCATGCAGATGTGAATAATTCAATTATTGCCTAATTTTAGATTTTAGATTTTAAATTTTGGATTATCGAGCCAAAACTTCAAATCAGGTTTTAGAGCAAGCTTGCTTTGTTTGTGGAACAAATCCTCTCATCCCAAATCTACAATTTTTTACTTAAGCCCATATATAAAGAGCAGGAATGCTCGAGGTATGGGTATGATATCAATCCAAAATCTAAAATCTAAAATCTAAAATTATTTGGCGGTCATGTTCCAGTAAATAAGCTAGATAGCCAATTTAGAGGTGTTTTTGGTAATACTCCTCTATACTGCCTACAGCTTTTAATAATGGCGAATCTAACGGTTCAATCCAATCCGCTACTTCACGAGCCAAACCAAGAGTTGAGACTCCTCCTGATGGTTCGAGTTTACCATTTATTGCCTTACTTTTAATAGATTGTAGGGCATTGATGACGTTATTTAAACGTGGTGAAGATTCAGGTTGTTTGTCTTTGAGCATCTGTTCGGTAATCTCAGAAGCTCGATCTATCAGCTTGAGAAATTGTTCTGTGTTGGTTTCCATAAATTTTACGGGCAACTAAACTTTTCTGCAACAATATTTCCTTCCTCAGACCACTTGATATTTGGATCTTTTGAGTCTTTAATGAATGTCTGTTGTCCACCACCTGGATAGCATTCTTTGGGAGTCTGAGGACCAACAATGCCTTGATAAGTTAAGGTTCCTGCTGGCAAAGTTACTGTTAGTATCTGAGTGGCTTGATTACCCCATTCTTGATTTAAAGCTAGATTCTTGATTACTTCTACATTCGTTTTATATTTGTCAGTTGTTAAATACCTGCCATATTTGTTGTTACTGCTACTATAGTAGCGATAAAAAGTTTGGGGTTGCTCTAATTTTACTTCCTTACATTCTGAATTTAGGAAGGTAATGGCAATATCAGCTGGCAGAGGGCATGAAGGACTAACTTCTTGGGCAAGGACTTGTGGTGGATTTACAACACGGGGTAATGAACTTACTGAAAAACTCAGAAGGCCTAAACCGATATATATGGAAGCTGATTTAAATTTCATACAAACTCTGTTCACAATCATTTTTGAATACAAAAATGATACAGCAAACATTGCTCCCTACGGTAGATTTTTTGAGAAATAAAAGTTGAGTTTGGGTAATTTATTGCCAAAATGGACGTAATGATATCTAATTTCCAGTTTGCGAGATTGACAAAAATTCTATAGGTGTGAATTTTTTGTTACCACCAGTAACCACAGGGCTGATCACAACCCATCAGAACACCAATTCAGGGTTGATTCTTCAGGAAGATTGACTAAAAAATACTCAGAAGTCAGAATAGCAAGTGTGAGTCTGGCTCAAACGTGAGGTTGCAGAGCAACTGACTTGAGGCATAGAGAAAGCAGATGTATTTGTGGGGATATTCTTTCTGACTTTTAATATGGACATAAATCTAACTCAGAAATTATCCAAACCGATAGTAAAGAAAGTTGCGATCGTTGGCGCTGGGCCAGGCGGTTTGGCTACTGCCATAGCACTTCAAAGCCAAGGTATTGACGTTCAAGTGTACGAAAAAGCACAACAATTTCGTCCGGGTGGAACCGGATTAGGACTAGCTCCTAATGGCTTAAATGCTTTAGATGCGATCGCACCGGGAATAGTCGAAACCCTAAAAAGCTCAGGATGCCAAGTTAACCACACGGTTTTAAAGAATATTCAAGGAGAAACAATCCGGGCTCATCAAACTAAATATTTAGAGCAATACGGACAACCATTATTGACTGTTTGGTGGTATCGTTTGCAGCAAGTTTTGGCATCCAGATTGCCATCTGACATCATTCACCTAAATCATCGCTGCATCGGCTTTGAGCAACATGAAAACGGTGTGGAAGTTTATTTTGATGACCAAAAACCAGTATATGCAGATTTGTTGATTGGGGCTGATGGCGTCAACTCCATCGTCAGAGAAAGTTTATTTGGCGAGGGTCAGCCTAATTATATTGGTAGTATGTGTTGGCGTGCCGTCATCAAATATCACCACGAGTTATTTAATGATTATGAACTCGTTTTTGTTAAAGGTAATAAACAGTTCATGTACCTTCTGAATGTGGGAGGCGGCTATACCAGTTGGATTAGTCGCAAATTTTCGCCTGATTACTCTCTTTCTCAGAACGCCGATGAGGTCAAATCTCGCATTCTCCAAGAATTAGCCGATTGGGACGAATCCTTTCGGGCGGTAGTGGAAGCGACACCGGCCGAGCAAATCTGGGAAGGGCCAATTTGCGATCGCCCACCCTTAACCCGCTGGAGTCAAGGCAGGGTAACTCTCTTAGGTGATGCCGCCCATCCAATGGCACCAGCTATGGGACAAGGAGCTAATAGCACTTTTGAGGATGCTTACGAACTAGCAGAGTGTTTTTCTCACTCAGCTACTCTCGAAGCAGCCCTCACTAGCTACGAACACCCGCGCATCGAGCGCACAAAAATCATTCAAGCTCGTAGTGCTTTGGGTGAAATGCGCTACTATGACGACACCTTTGCATCTCCCAGCCAGACACAGCAGCGGCAAATGACGCTGAATGATGATTTTCACAAATGGGTGTATAGTTACAAGCCAACTGTAGCGAGTTAAATTTTAGTCTGCGAAAATACAATTGTACTATTAGAGTGATTTTTAAATAAAAAGCAAAAGAGGGAGATAAACTCCCTCAATTAACAAGGCAATGATTTAGTTACAGATAACCAAGAATTACAGGCGTGCTGCTGGTAACATAGCTATTGGGTTAACAGCACCCTTGCCTGATGCATGAATTTCAAAGTGGGTGTGTGGCCCGGTGCTGTGACCAGTGCTACCCATTAAAGCAATTGTTTCTCCCTGGCTCACCTGCTGACCAGCTTGCACGAGAATCTTGCTGTTATGAGCATAGCGAGTACTGCTGCCATCAGGATGGCGGATTTCAACGAGGTTACCGTAACCGCCGTTGTTCCAGCCAGCTTTTTCCACAATTCCCTCAGCGGAAGAGAAAACAGGTGTGCCAGTGGAATTAGCAATATCAATTCCCTTGTGCATTCTTCCCCAGCGCCAGCCATAGCCGGAGGTAAGAGTGCCCTTTGCCGGCCATTGGTAAGCTACAGATGAACTAGATGGAGGGGGTGTTGTTTCGTCAATCGCTCTGGGCAGATATTGATCCACTGCTGCCAAAGGTGGGATTGTCTGGGGAGAAACTGTGGTTCCCCGCAACTTTCCTAAAGAATCCGAGGCGTTTACCCGTCTAGGAGGCGTTGCAACTCTGGTGCCAGATGGATTGCGAGGGGGAGTCCACTGACCAGCAGATCCTAGATTGGGTAAGAACTCTGGATTTATTGGCTCGTTAGCGGGTATGGTAGCACGGAATTGGGGCTTAATTGGTTGAGCATTATAGTTAGCTCTGGGTGTCGGAACCGGAATTGGTATCGCTACGTTATTCGGTCGGGACACGGAATTAGGTATAGTGAAATTATTGCGGGTAGAAACAGGAGTGAATGTCGTAGCACTGTTGCTTTCAGTAACTGCAACTGGCACTTCTAAATTCCCAGACTGTTGAGCGCGATATTTCTGCTGCAACCTCTGGATTTCTGCTTGTAAGCCCCGCAAACGGTCATTATTGTTATTGTTACCCCTTGCTACCCTATTTGTTGGTTTTTCAGGCTGCTGGATTTCGGTAAAGACTCTTGGTACTGGGGTTTCACCACCCACGCCATAAGCTCTAGGAGCGATGGGGGCTGTTTGCAAGTCGGTTGCACTATTTGCCTGAATCTGATTGTTCGCAGTTACCGGTGTAGGGACAGTAACGCTACTGTTATCAGCAATAATTGACGATTGTGAACTAGGTAGATATGAGTTAGCACTACCAATGGTCACAGGCGAAGTGGCTTTGGGAGTATTAGTGGACTCGACAAAACTGGGTTTAATCGGTACTGATGCCTCAACTTGAGCAACTGGAATAATCAGCTTTTGACTGATTTGCAGTTGATTCGGATTATTGAGGTTATTTGCCTTAACTAGTTCTGATACAGATGTATTGTGTCTGCTGGCGATCGCTGCTAGGGTATCTCCAGGCTTGACTTCGTAGGCTGTTCTAGTCGAGGACGCAATCAATGTTGTTGGTGTAGTTGATGCTGGTCTGTCTTGTGTCTTCTGTTTTAAGCTCGATATCAACTTGGCTTTCTTCGCATCGCCAGAAGTCTCTGACTGGGCTAATACAGTCTTCTCAACTACAGTATTCCCAATACCAGTTTGTGATAAATTTTCGGTCTCCCCAGACCGCAATTGTGCCAGACTCTTTCTTAAACGGTTCGATTTTTCTTGTAAGCGATTCAGCGCAAACTCTTGCTGCGCCTTAAGTTGTGCATTTATTTCACTGCTGGGTGTGCCAGATGTTGCTACTGTTTGTGGTAGGACAGTCGGCAATACATTTGTACTGTCAACCAATCCATCAGCACTAGAGTTAGATAGCTTGTTGACTGTTGGAAAACTAGTCTC
Organism: Desmonostoc muscorum LEGE 12446; assembly: GCF_015207005.2. Classification (GTDB taxonomy): domain Bacteria; phylum Cyanobacteriota; class Cyanobacteriia; order Cyanobacteriales; family Nostocaceae; genus Nostoc; species Nostoc muscorum. The sequence continues at coordinate 3,382,115 of NZ_JADEXS020000001.1, read as the reverse complement.
AGCTAAGGTATTGTTCGACCCCTGTGCCGCTTGGGACTTCGAGTCAGTGGGATTTTTATCAGCTGGTGCTGCTTGGGAAAAGGTTTCTGATGCAGGAACTTGCAAAGACGTTCCACTGGCCGCAACTTGCCATTTAGCTTCAAGCCCAGGCAACTGTGAGACTGCTGTTGGTTCCACGACAACAGGATTTTCCGGCACGCTCGATAACGAGATTGCTTGGGATTCCAGCTTAGTGGAGGCGAATTTCACCTCAGTGTCACGAACAGCAGGAATGGTTGAGGTTGCCTTTTGGCTGCCTACAGGCACCGCTGCTTGGGCTTGATCGCTTTGTCGAGTCACCAAAAGACTGGTTGCTCCCATAGAGATTGCCAAGCCAATCATGGCGGCTTTTGTCCGCACCCGGCGATTAACTTTTGGATTAATTAAATTTAGCTGTTCTACCGGGGCATCATCGCTGCTGGGGTTATTTTTCAACACAGCTTTTACTCTCTTTTTCAATGCTCGTTTCAAAGACGACCTCCTATGATCACTAGCGCTTAACTGACCTCGATTTTTCAGTTGGATACTAGTCAATGACTTAGATCACAACGAACGATAGATCAAGATCACATTCACCAGAGATGCTTACGCAAGATTAACCTGCTTCTCTGATTTAGACAAGTTCACATGTGTTAGCAAAACTTAAAAATTGCTGTGTTTACTTGTCCGAACCACTCCTCACACCATTTAGGACGTTTCTCTTTTTTCCTTTATCCGCGCTTGTCTTGCGTCAATCGCGGGGACTTGGCAAATAGTCTGTCAAGTCCATAGTCGCTGCCGAGAATTAAATTGCTGCGACTTCTGGAAAAGCGATGCCCCCTGCTGTAGATATCTTCAAGAAATTTCTACACAATCCGTCTTCCCAACACGAGACTTTACGTTGATTATTCCCTAAAAAACAACCGTATTAACTATCGGCTACTTTTGGGGAGCAATCTTAGGGTCATCTGAGCAAAAATAGCTCAAATGGGCTACATGAATGAATTTTACCCCTTTTGTTCCCCAATATGGAATGCTGCAAATTCATCAAAATCTATCATTCAAATTTGGCATTATCCCAAGTTTTATATACAAATTTCTTATAATAAGCTTACCCTTCTTGTAAGTATCTTCCACTACAATTTGTTCAAAAACACATTTTTGGGTTCTTTTTTTACATTGTTTTTACGATAACCAGGAAAGTTTTTGCTGGCACAAATCAGTCATCTGATTGGTTTCTAGAAAATAATTCAGTATATATACTTATAGTAGTTTAGGTAAGCAACTATTGTAAATAGCCTAACTGACGACGAGTTTCAAACAAACCGATTGCCACACTGACTGAGAGATTCAAGCTACGAACGCCAGGTTGACTCATCGGAATATACAGAGTAGCATCGCAATCTGACAGAACTTCTTGTGCTAAGCCAGTGGTTTCACTACCAAATAGCAACCAATCATCGGCTTGAAATTGAAAGCTGACGTAATTAATATTTCCGGCGACACTATAACCCAGCCATCTGCCTCCACGCTCACGACGTACTGTTTTAAAGGCTTCTAACGATTCATGGTAGTGCAGCTTGACATAAGGCCAGTAATCTAAGCCAGCTCTTTTGAGGTAGCGATCGCTAATTTCAAATCCTAAAGGTCCCACTAAATGTAACTCCGTATCCGTAGCTGCACAGGTACGAGCAATGTTACCTGTATTAGGAGGAATTTGTGGGTTAACTAAAACTACCTGGGGCATTGTCCGTATAATTTACGTATTGTATAAAATAATTTCTTGTCAATGTAAAATCTACCAAAAGGTAGAGGCTATTGATAGGTTTTGTTAATAATAATCAAGCATTCACCATCGATTAGATTTTTAAAACGAAGCGCAAACCCTCTCAGAACACTGCCTGAGAGCATATTTGGCTGAAATCAGCAAATATTAAGTTTTATGTAGATTGAGTAGTTGCTTGTGTCTTTTCCACCGAGTATCGTTTGCCAAAAATCTACCATTTGTTGGAAGACAATTGGGCATTGGCTATGGGGACTGGGGATTGGGGATTGGGGATTGGGGATTGGGGATTGGGGATTGGGGATTGGGGATTGGGGATTGGGGACTGGGGCATTGCGAGTATGAGAGGTGTAGGAAGGTTAGGAAGCTGGAAGCTTTTTTCTAATCTCCTCACACTCCCTCATCTCCCAATACTGCTCGGATAAGCAGGGGAGGCAGGGGAGGCTGGCGTTGCAGGGGAGGTAAAACTCCTCCCCTGCCTCCATTTCTCCCCCTGCTCAAGAACAGCTTGCCTCAACCAAGAAATTCCAAAACCTACGCAGTATTGCCTCATCTCCCAGTCCCCAGTCCCCAGTCCCCAGTCCCCAGTCCCCAGTCCCCAGTCCCCAGTCCCCAATCGCTAAAACCTTAGACTACGCCAGCAGGGAGGAACACAATTTATCTTCGAGTTCGATTTCCCGTTCTTGGGTGGCAATAATAGCCTGGGTGATGACGCACTGGCTGTCAAAACCGACTGCGTGTAACTGCAACCACTGTTGAGCTTCATTGCCTTCGCGGAGAATTTTGTGCAAAGGTGAAAGGAAACAGCTGAAGCCTTGTTGTTTAGCGATCGCCCAAACATCTTCGTAAATTTCGCCAATCCAATTTCTCGCTGTGATGCTTCTGCCATCTTGCCAATGGGTTAGCTGAGCATCAAGACTAGCAGCAGCAGCTGCTGCTTCGTTGTCAGCAGTTAGAGTAACGAGTTCTTCGGCAGAAAAGGTGCTTTGGGTTAATGGGTCGATGCTAGGATTTTCGATTATTTGTAACAGACGCGCTTCTAATAAGGCAGTAATCGCTAGTAAGGAAATGGGATCTGTAACTAAATCGCAAATTCGCAGTTCTAACCGATTTAAATCGTAGGGACGACGATCGCCATTTGGTCGCACTGACGCCCATAAATGCCGCACATTTTGCATTGTTCCAGCAGCTAGTTGATTTTCCACCCACTGGATATGATGAGCATGGCTGGCAAATAACGGCACGTGGCTAGGCGTCTGCGGGAACAAACCCCAACGGGTGGAGTGATAGCCAGTAGCTTTGCCGTCCAAGAAGGGAGATGAGGCACTCAAGGCTAAAAATAAAGGTGCTTCTAGACGAATTACCCGACACGCCCGCATTAATATTTCTGGGTCGCTAATGCCTATATTTATGTGTACGCTGGCAGTGACTACTTTTGTACCGTAGGTTTGCTCAATGTAGTCATGATAGGGGTTAGCTGGATCGGAACGCACAAAGCGATCGCTCCCAGCCAAGGACAAGGTACTCCCTGGTATCAGGGTGTAATTGCCCAAGCGATCGAGGTAGTTTCGCAGCGTCCGCCTGGGACGCAATAGGGCACACAATAAATTATCGTAATTAGCCGATGGCTGGGTTATATATTCCACGTTGCGGCTATCTGGCTCCCGAACAAATCCATCCAAAGCTGCAACAATTTTGTCGGAGAGACCAACGATTTCACCTTGAGGCGTGCCAGTATACATCTCAATCTCAAAGCCTTTTAATAAGACCACCTTGTTCTCCTTGGCTCTCTGTTGCCTATAAATTGTATCGAATTAGACGAATCTCTGGATCTATCTTTGATTCAATCAAAGGTTAAGAATCATTGAATCCCCAATTCATCCCAAATCAGGACGACAGATTTGTGAGGTTGTCCTCTTAAAAATTATTAATATTTTGTACTAAAAATATCCAATTATATGTACGCACCGTATGGTTTTAGACCGTCTGTGTTGATTAAAATTGATTGTTTAAAACGATTAGCATAGACCAAACACTTATCAAAGCATTCGCCTTTTAATCAATAGCCTGCCTTCTGATGGACTTAATCTGTCCTCGCTTAGTTTTACTGTCAAGACGTTTTTTTTGAGAACTGCGAGTTGGTTTGGTAGGTTTGCGTTTTTTCTTCAGCACGACTACGCTTTTAATAAGTTCTTGAAGTCTTTTCAAAGCCTCTTCCCGGTTCTGCTCTTGGCTGCGGTATTCTTGGGCTTTGATCACAATGACTCCCTCTTGGGTAATGCGTCGGTCGTTGAGCTTCAAAAGCTGTTCTTTATAAAAAGCGGGTAGTGATGAACCCTCAATGTCAAAGCGTAAGTGGATGGCAGTAGAAACCTTGTTGACATTTTGACCCCCTGCTCCTTGAGAACGAATCGCGCTAATTTCGAGTTCACTATCGTGAATAATGATAATATTTGATATTTGCAGCATAACTTAAATATATAGCGTTATTGGTGCTACGCGATCGCTCTCCAGCAAGGCAAGCTGATCGCACTAAAAAAAGTGTTAGTCCCTTGTGTGTTGGGTATAAAATCATAGAAACCTGGAGAAAACGATGACATTAGGGAACTCCAAAAAATAAATTATTCCAATTTCTGGACTCAACGGGACTGTTCTTTCCCCCTGCCCCCTGCCCCCTGCCTTCACAGTGATGGAATATTTTTTTAGTTGGAAGTCCCTTATAAACAGAGACATTACAGGCGATACCACCGATAGGGACGTGGCAGCCGCTCAAGTAGTTCTCGTTCGGGGACTTGCAGCCGTAGGGCATACGGTCAAGATGCTTGCTGAGGGTAAATTCGTTGGAATCCCCATGAAGCAAGAATCTTCGCCCTTATAGGGCGGAGAGTGTCAACTTTGAGACACTTGAGGAGAAGCAAGAATTTAACTGGAGGCAATGTTGGTATACCCTTACGTTTGTGCAAGACTTGTCCACCAACCGCCCTCATAGCTTTTCCTTGTACGTTCAAAAACAAAGATGGACAATTTATGTGTTTAACAGATCGTTGTCCTCACCGTACAGCCAAGTTTTCTGAACGACAAATTATTGACGGCAAAATTGAGTGTTTATATCACGATTGGCAGTTTGGCAGTGACGGTCAGCCCCTTCGGGGAAGTTAAAAGTCAAAAGTCAACCCCTAGCAAAGCATCCTTAGTTTTTCCCGTACTTAAGACACGTTTTAGGACAATCTAGGATGTTTTACAACTGGTAAATATCTCTGGACAAAGCCCGTGACGAGGATTGAACTCGTGACCTCACCCTTACCAAGGGTGTGCTCTACCACTGAGCCACACGGGCGAAAATAGTTTTTGTTCTTAAGGTATAATGCTGGGCAGTTTGAATGTTACCCAGCCATTATAACTTATTATTCATTCGTAAGAGGTGGGCCGGGCTGGATTTGAACCAGCGTAGGCGCTAGCCAACGGATTTACAGTCCGTCTCCATTAACCACTCGGACACCGACCCGATTTGTCTCACGATTCAACATCATAGCACTAGCTTTTAGAAATTGCAAGTGGGTAGAAAAAATAAATTTTTGGTAGAGACGCAATAAAACCACGTCTCTACAATTTGTAGAAACTTATCCTAACTACACGCTCATCTCCAGCATTCGTTGCATTGGTCGCAGTGCAGCAAGGCGGATATCTTCTGACATGGTGATTTCGGGAGTGCGATTTTTCATTGCCCAGTAGAGCTTTTCTAGGGTGTTTAACCGCATGAATGGACATTCGTTACAAGCGCAGTTATTCATGGGCGGGGCGGGAATGAAGCGCTTTTGGGGAGCTAGTTTTTGCATTTGGTGAATGATTCCAGGCTCCGTTGCCACGATAAATTCCTGGGCGGGGCTGTTTTGACAATGTTTAAGTAAAGCTGCTGTGGAACCGATAAAGCTGGCGTGGCGCAACACACTAGTTTCACATTCTGGGTGGGCGATCGCCTCTGCTTCTGGATGAGCAATTTTTAACTCGACAATTTTCTTTTCTGAAAAGGTTTCATGGACAACACAGCTACCTTGCCACAGCACCAAGTCTCGTCCAGTCTGTTCCATGACGTAGCGCCCCAAATTTCTGTCTGGGGCAAAAATAATCGGCTGCTCTTTCGGTATTTGCTGTACAATCTTGACGGCATTGGAACTAGTACAAATAATATCGCTCATTGCCTTAATGTCAGCAGAGCAGTTGATGTAAGACACCACCAGATGATCTGGATGCGCTGCTTTAAAAGCTGCAAATGCCTCTGGTGGACAACTATCTGCTAAAGAGCAACCAGCGTTCAAATCTGGTAAAAGCACTAATTTATCGGGATTCAGTATCTTTGCTGTTTCTGCCATGAAGTGAACACCGGCAAAGACGATCACATCTGCACTGGTCTTTTCTGCTGCTTTGGCCAGTTGTAATGAATCCCCAATAAAATCTGCAATATCCTGAATATCCGGCTCTTGATAATAATGCGCCAGAATCACCGCGTTAAGTTCTTTTTTCAGACTCTCAATGGCGGTAAACAAATCTAATGGTAGTTCGCCCGGTTGGGTTTTTTCTCGTTGAGCTAGTGCAGTGGTAAACACAGTTAGGGGTTGCTCTCAGTTGCAATTTTTTGTCTTGTTGATTAATTATAGTAGTTTTTACCAAAAATAGTGGGTGGTTGATTTCCTAGAGATTATGTCCAAATCCGGCTGAGTTTCCTATGCTGGAGAAAGACGGCAAGGAAAGTGGCATGACCAGTCAGAAAACTCATTCGATAACCCTCAAAATTGCTGTAGTTGGAGATGTTCACGACCAATGGGAAGTAGAAGATGGCATTGCACTCAAGCATCTGGGTGTTGATTTAGTGCTGTTTGTCGGGGATTTTGGTAACGAGTCGGTGGAAGTGGTGAAAGCGATCGCTTCCCTCGATATTCCCAAAGCAGCAGTCATGGGCAACCACGATGCCTGGTTCACAGCTACGGAATGGGGACGCAAAAAGTGCCCCTACGACCGCTCTAAGGAAGACTGGGTACAGGAACAACTCGATTTATTAGGTTCTGCCCATGTCGGTTACGGTAAATTAGATTTTCCGGCTTGGGAATTAACTGTAGTGGGGGGTCGTCCCTTTACTTGGGGTGGGCCGGAATGGAAATTTGCGGAAATCTGCCGCGAACGTTACGGGATCACAGATTTGGAAGAATCTGGCGATCGCATCGTCAAAGCGGTGAAAAGCGCTGCTTACCAGACGGTTATTTTTCTCGGTCATAACGGGCCTAGTGGGTTAGGCGATCGGCCAGAAGACCCCTGCGGCAAAGACTGGCACCCAATTGGCGGCGACTTTGGCGATCCAGATTTTGCCGAGGCGATTTCTCAGGCTCTGACTGCTGGTAAGACTATTCCCCTGGTGACATTTGGTCACATGCACCGAACTTTACGGCACACCAAGAAAGAACTGCGAAAGCCCGTTTTTAGAAGTCCAGAGGGAACAATTTACTTGAATGCGGCTACTGTGCCCAGGATAGTGGAAAATGACGGCGAGAAGCTGCGTAATTTTTCCTTGGTTTCTTTAGAAGCGGGTGTGATTACCCAAGCCTCCTTGGTGTGGGTGGGGAATGACTTTCAGGTGGTGTCAGAAGAAATTTTCTATGAGCGATCGCATTCAGTAGTGCAACCTGCGTAGATGATAGGATATAGTATTATCTGTCAGCTTTGGTGCTAACCTACAAATGTGGGTAAGCTGTAGCTCGACAGATTTACTGGAGAGGTGGCAGAGTGGTCGATTGCACTCGACTTGAAATCGAGAGACTCGAAAGAGTCCGGGAGTTCGAATCTCCCCTTCTCCGTTTTTAGGCTGAAAGTTTTATTAGCCTCATCCGATTTCAATTGATGGTTTTCACTTGGCTAACGCCAGAGGATTCCAAGAGATGATTACTCAATCTCTCCTCCACTCAAACAAATTGTTTGCTGAGGGTTCCCAGGCTCAACCGCCAACGCAGTTGATTTCCCCTGTCTTGCAACAGGCTCCTTGGGCGTACTTTTACCCTGTTTTCGGGGGACTCCCGATACAGCATCTAAATTAATTCCCAGTGCATCCAAACCGCGCTTCAAGATTACTTTTGCAGCGTCAACGTCTGCATCAGCGTGATGACTGCATTTTTCGCAGATAAACTTTTCTTGATCTCGGTTTGTGGGGCTGACATATCCGCACGCGCTGCATTCTTGGGAGGTAAACTTTGGGTTAACTTCATGCACCAGAACGCCAGCCCTTTCGGACAATACTTTGACCTTCTGTTTTAGGGAACCCCAAGCAGCATCAGCGATCGCTTTATTCAGCCCAGATTTTGCAGATTGACCATTTGGTAAATACTTGCTATTTTCATCTTGTTTGGGTTTACAGCGTGCCATCATCCCCTGAATGTTCAGATTTTCAAATACAATCAGGTCGAATTGCTTGACTAAGTTATGAGCTATCTTCCATTGATAATCTTCTCTTTGATTAGTAACTTTTTGTTCTAATTTAGCCATACGCTGAAAAGTTTTTTGACGACGATGCGAACCTAACGCTTTACGACTAGCAGCACGATGAAGACGCGATCGTTTCCGTTCCACAAGTTTGTAAAACCGAGGATTTACAATAGTTTCACCATTGCTAAAAGATACAAGTTTTTTAATACCTAAATCTACTCCTAACGCTGCTTGTATTTGCTGCGGTGCTGGAAGATTAGGAACTGTATCATCCATCAATAAAACAGAAAGATAAAAGCCATCTGCTTTTTTTCGCACAGTGGTAGAACGAATTTTAAAACCAAGTGGAAAGGGTCGAGATTGAAAAAATTGCATCCAGCCAATTCCGGGTAATCTAACTTTCTTTCCTTTAAAGCCAACATCTCCTGCTGGATAGGTAAAAGAGCGAAATTTTCCCCTTCGTTTTGTTTTTGGATATTTACCTAAGCCTTTAAAAAAACGTACAAATGCAGCATCCACCTGCTTAAGCATTTGTTGTAAAACGTGATAACAAACCTCACCATACCAAGGTCGTTCTTTTTTCAGGTCTACCAAATTGGCATCTTGTTGTGCTAATGGACTACGTTTTTTACCTTTGGTACTCCAGGGATTACCATATAAAGCACCCTTGCTAACTGAACAAGTCAGTGGACAACACTCAGCTTGAGTTTGAATAATACAGTAGTTACCCATTACAGGTGCTTTTGCTTGCTCGTATGCTTGTGTCCTTTCTGTAACTCGAAAGTTGTATTGGAGGCGAAGCAGATGAAGCCAACGCTCCATTTTTTGAACTTGTTTAAGTGAAGGACTGAGCTTGTACACGTATGCGAGTAGCATTCAATTCAGGAGAAGATTTAACCGAAAATTTACTTATTTCATATTTATCATAGTTTTATATTTCCTGAAAAAATGTGTAATATATAAAAATATTAATAATTGAACAAATTGTTAAAGTAAATCTTTAACTTTTTTGCGAAATTGCACGGAATAAATAATAATTTAACCAGTTAATAATATTAAAAATAAGAATAAATTCGCTAAATCTTTATAAGGAGTTGGAAATGACAAAAAGCTGCAAAGAATACGCTGCTGATTTCGCAGTTAACGCTGCCTCTAGTATTCTAGCTGGTATCGTAGTCGGTGTTACCGTAACTGCAATTACATCTAATCCCGCTTTTGGGATAATTGCAGGTAAAGTGACTGCTGGAGGTGTTGCTGGCGGTGGTATGATGTCCTAATATTGCTAGGTAGTTTTATTTCGAGCTTAATTAAGTATTGACTGTTGCACCATAGTAATATTTTTTTATTCAATTAATTTGCTTGACGATCGCACTTCTTAATTCATTAGAAAATGGAAGTGCGATATTTTCATTGTTTCTATGCGATCGCTCCTCTCTACCGTTGCCATAAATTATGCTAGAAAGTCAAGCGAATGCTACCCTTTACTAGCATCTACATAATGATTGATATGCCAAACTAAAAGCTTTGGTCAAAGCCAACAACTTTTCTACAATTTCTTAATTACTATCAATCTTTTGAACTTTCTAACTTATTTAGTGCATCCGAAATTGCTTGCCTGATAAATTCTGGGTAGTTATCTAGACCTTTTAATTTTTCCAGCATTGATGGGGCAAGTCTGAGAGTTATTTTTGCGGTTAATGATTCTTCCCTATTAGTGGTAAATTGATGGTTTTTTAAATAAGGTTTTTCTTCGTAATTAGGCATAAAAATATTTTTTATATTAATTATATCGCAAGACTTCATGCGATAATTTAATTGGCAGCTAGCCGAGCCTCACGAGTTGGGATAGCTGCCACACCCAATTACAAAATTAGGCATTTCTATGTTTACACGTTCTGAACTTGAAAGCAAAACCCTTAAAGAATTGAAAGATTTAGCTGCACGGTACGAAGTCAAGCCAGTAGGGAATCCAGGGTATAAAACAAGCTGGATTATTCCTTTATTGGCTTTTCCAATGCAAGCTATTGGGCAGTTCCAAGACCAAAAAACAGGTTTAAGGAATCCTGGTTGGAGAAGTACTGAAGCGCTTGGCATGATGCTTTGTGAAATTGGAGAACCTACTGATGAACAAGCCGCGCTGATTCGCGCAACGCTGGAGGGTAGCTTACTTGCATTGCCTGAACGCTACAACCAAACTAGACTGCTAAATCTTCACAAGACTAAGCAATTGATTCAAGAAGCAATTGAAACACTGAATAAATAGCATAAATGTTAACTGTTGGCTGTTGGCGGTTGATAGTTAACCGTCAACCGTCAACAGCATAAGTGGCTGTGCAATTTAAAAGCTTAAGTTCCCTATGGTAACGATCGCGAAATTTTGCTTTTCTAATTAGATGGATAAAGCCATCCTTTAAACAGGCGTGTTACTTGGGGCATGATCACCCAAGTCATCAACGGCATCATGATACTAATACTCACCAAGTTAGCCAGCCAAAAAGGTAGCGTACTGGTAAACGGTCTAAGGAGTCCAGGCAAGAAAGAAATGACTGGATAAAGGCCGACTGCACTGACGATCGCTGTTTTCCATTTGGGTGGCGGCGGTGCATGAGGTATTTCTGGTAAGGCAAACCAAGCTTCCAGACAGTTGACACGCATAACTTTGGGCTGATCTACAGTCAAGGCCTGCGCTCGCGCAATCCAACCTTGACAGATGACGGATTCTTCCCACTCTTGCAAGTGTTCAGGGGTGTCAAACCGCAGAATTAGCTGCCACTGACCTCGTTTAGTGGCGGGATATAGCACGTCACTTCCCAAGTAGCCGGGGAATGTGCTAGCTGCCAGAGTCACTCCTCGTGTAGCTTCTTCAAATGCAGCTTCTAATCCCGGTTTAACTCGATGAGCGATCGCAATGACTCCAGGGGCTAAATTGATAGGTCGTTTAATTTGATCCATTGGCTTTTCCATCGGAATTCGTAATTCTTGGTATCCAGTAAAAAAGTTATTGAAGAGAGCTTTTTTACTTCTTAAACATCTTCTTAAAATGAAAAAACAGTCCGCACTGTGCCAGTGAGAATTGTGCCGTTTGATTCTTGATTACTAGGGTTATTAATGACTTGTATCAACGGTGTAATTCGGATTTGGTCATTTAGTGGAAAATTATAGAAGCCTTCAAAATTAGTCTGAGTAGCATTACCCACAGCGTTTTCAATGAATGGCTGACCGATGGCAATTCCTGCAATCGCTCGCTCAACAAATAAATTTGGAAATGCCAACCCTACCATCCAATAATTAGGGTTAATATCCCCTACGGTTGTGTTGGGGTAAGAACCATAGCCATATCGCCCAAACACACCTAAGCGATCGCTCAATGCTAGTTCAAAATTTACCCCTAAAGCATCAAAATCGCTACCAAATACCCTACCACCGCTATATTGCAGACGCAGGGTAAAGGCTTTACTCGGCGCATATTCTAATTCAATAATTCCTTGATAAGGATCGCCAAATAAGCCTCCATCGGCTCCTCCACCCCCGACAGGAAATAGTCGAATATCTTCAGGTCTACCACCTCCAAAAACTTGGGCATTTTCTGGGAGGGCATTTTCTGAATCTCCAGCAATGTATACTGCTCGTAAATGTAAAGCGCTGTTACCTGGATTCCAATCAATGGCAGCACCAGCACCTCTGGCTCTAGGAAATAGGATGAAGTTATTGACTAAAGCTTGAGTGGAAAAATCTAGAAAACTGACGTTAGCATAACGATTTTTGTCTACAAAATCAGGGGCTGTAATTGATGGGCCGAGGGTCACACTCACATCGTCAAATAAAGGAAAAGTGTAATACAGACGAGCAACGCTCAATTGTCCATTTCGACCGGGAATTGAGAATTCTAGAGTACTGCCTAAGTTGGGTTCAAGGAAGCCAGCTGCGTTATCATCAGCACTGTCACTGCCAGTCACCAATCTAACTTGCAGTAAATCCTTACCTGTAAAACTAGTGTTCAGGTTGAGGGTAACTCTGTAGATCAAAGTCGCATTGGGGTCATTTTCCGTAATCTCAGCGCCTCTGGGAGCAATAATGCGATCGCTATCAAATCCGCCTGCATTCATCGCTAAGATGACTTGACCTCCTAGTTTGGTCGTGCTAGAAAACTGATTTGCTTCTAGTGAACTAGAGCGAGTTTCTAACTGATTGACTTGCTTTCGTAAGGTAGTTAACTCTGCTGTAAATTCGGCTTGAAGTCGCTGCAATACCGCTAAGTCGTCTTGGGAAATGATATTTGCTTTTCCCTCAGCAACAAGTCTATTAATTTGCTCCAGAACTGTATTTAATCCTGCCGCAAATTCATATCGACTGATTGCTTGATTACCCCGATATGTACCGTCAGGATAACCCGAAATGACACCGTATCGCTCAACAAGCGATCGCAGTGCTTGAAATGCCCAGTCGGTTGGTTGCACATCCAAAAACTGGCTAACAGAAGTGACTTGAGCCACCTCTATTTCTGAATTATTGGAGGGCGTTTCAATTAAAGGTAGGGCAGGTGAAATCATCGGACTAGCAATAATGGACGTGCTGCTGAGGAGTAGCAGCGTCATAAATTTGAGCATTGCAGAATTCAAAGAGATTAACCGTCGAACTAGAAGAATTGCACGATGTTGCAGACTACAGTAAATGATAATTGTGACTCATGACTTGTCTAGGAATCACTTTTATGGAACTGCATTTACCCCCAATTTTCAGCAAAAAAGATTCAAACAGCAACGACTTCAAAAGCGCTACTGTAAACGTGAGGTTCAACCTTGGCGATCGCTTCATAGAACACCTCATCGTGAAGCTGTTGAAATCGGGGATGCTGTCTCAAGGCATCAATCTGGGCTGCTGATTCCCAGTGAGCAATTGCCGCAATCTTGGAACCATCGTCACTTTTGAGTAATTGAGCATCCAAAAAACCAGGCTGAGATTGCACCACTTCGGTATAAATCTGATGAATGCGTTGAAATGCATCTTCCTGTTTGCCATGATTAACGGTAAAAATGTTCACGAAAGTAATCATAAAATTGGAAATTATTGCAGACTATTCTCTGTTTAACTGTTAATTCGATGGAGTTTGATAAACCCGATTTAACAGTTGGGATATCGCTTCTCCACCATCGGAATTCACTAAACTCAAGTTTGTGGGTGCTTGACTGATAAATTGACCATAGGAAGCGGTTAGATAAGATTTGTATTCTTGGCGATCGCTAAGATGAGTTTGGAAAAAAGCCACTCCCAAACCATTCATATAAGAATAAACACTTTTTCTATCAGGCCCTAGCAATCCTTCCGGTACAGGGATAACTGTTTCGCTGCTTGGTAAATCTGATTGTACAGAGAAGTGAGTGGCATTTTCAATCAGTGCCAAGTATTTATCTTTGCTAGGTAACTGAGAAAAAGGTTGAATTTGTTCGGGAACTGCGGGGGTGAATATATCTTGACTAGCAGCCACCATCATTACAGGAATTGCTATTTTACTGATGCCTTGTTTTCCAAACAAAACACTATTCAAAGGATTCATCACCATAATCGCTTTAATGCGATCGTCTTTTATGGAATAGTTATCAGGTTTGAGGTCGTTGGCACGACATTGTAAAAAGCTAGAAATATTTAAAGAACGATTGGGATTACATTCTTGGCGAATTTTGGCAAAATCAAAACTTCCTCCAGCCAATGCTAAAGCTGTATAACCGCCAAGTGAATGTCCTATTAAACCGACTCGTTGCAGGTTTAATTTATTTTGAAATTTGGAGTCAGTTTCGTTCAGACGTTGGAGTTCATCTAAAAGATATTTGACATCCAAAGGACGGTCAATTAATTCTGTGGGTTTGGGAGGACTAGCAATTCCGGCTAAAAATTGTTGAAATTGTTTAGAGTTAGCAACAGGATGGTCAAGAGCAGCGACGGCAAAACCGTATGATGCTAAGTGTAAGTGTTCAGCTATATAAACAAAACTATTGCGGTCTTCTGCTAAACCGTGAGAAATCACGATTACCGGGTAAGGTTTTGGTGTGATTGCTGATTTCGGTTGGGGTAAGTAAACATCGACATCATATTTCCGTTCTACAACAGTTTTTGACTGCCCATCACGAGAGCGATCGTGTAAGGTTAAGGTAATTTTTGTAGAATTAAATTCACCACGTTGACGAATATCTGGTTTTTGAGCAAAATCTATGGGTGGAAGATTGGTAGTTTCTTGAAGTGATATTTTTTGAATTTCAGAAACAACTATATCTCTTTTTTGTAGCAGTTGTGATAACTGCCCCATTATCTGCATAGTTTCTGAAAAATTGAGACGAATACTAGGAGTGGAATATTTTTTAACGATATTCATCACAGTCAATCCTTCAGGACTGGCAGCAGATAATATTAAAGCAGAACGCAGAGCATAAAAACCATTTATTCTATTTTGCGTTTGCAGCAATTCTCCAAAGCGTTGCAGCATTTTTTCACCGATAGGAGAATAGGTGAATTGCGATATAACAGTGGGAGAAATTTGAAATTTTGTTCTCAGAAACTCTCGCATCTGAGCTAATTGCTCTGGGTTAGCACGATTGGCATAAAAAGCAAAGTCTTTGGTAATTTTTCCTTCGTTGGCAAACACTTCTAAGTCTTGTGTGGCAATATCAAAGTCACCAAAAGGCGGATAATTAAATTCAATGCGGTCTGCTCCTAATGTGGGGGTAGTAATGGCAATACTGGAGATTGTGCCGAAAAAGTAGCAAATAGTTTTTTTCCACATGAGAGATTGATGCGGTGGGATTTATGAGGTTGTAGATAAATAGATTGGAATGCTGAATCGATCGCTCTAAATCACAGCGATCGCTGTTATAGCCGCACCTGTTACAATCACAGCAACTGCACCGACCATCGATAACTTTTGCAGCCATCTGGCACTATTGGGTAAGCGATCTATCCATTGATGAGCATAAACGACAACTAACCCAATAGCTACCAACACTGATGCTAATCCCAGACTAAATGCACTAATCAACACCACTCCATAAGCAGCTTGATGTAAAGCGATCGCACTCAACAACAAAACCAGTGCTGATGGACAAGGTACAATTCCCCCAGCGATACCCAATGCAATTAGCGATCGGGTTGAGACAGATTTGCTCGGTGGGTGATGGTGGTGATGGCTGTGATGGTCATCATATTTATGAATATGTTCATGAGCATCAAGACGTTGATCGAGCAACCAAAAGCCTACTCCACATACAGTTAGACCACTGAGTAAACTGAGAATTGGATAAAGGGTTTCTGGGACGATGTATTGTGAAGCCACCAATGCCACAATTGCCAGGATAAAAACTCCCAGTGTATGAGTGATAGTTGTAACTAGACCCAATAACACTGCCTGTTGTGGCGTTCCCTGCGATCCGACAAGATAGGCAGCCACCATTGTTTTGCCGTGTCCGGGTGAAAGGGCATGTCCGGCTCCAAATAGAAAGGCGATACCAAATCCGGTAATCACCAAAGTTGGAGTTAGCTGTTGATGAATCAGCGTTTTGGTAAAAAATTCACCATGTCCAATATGAGCGATCGCAGGTTTGGCTGTGAATAGGACAAATATTCCTGATACTATTGCCCAAAGGTAAGACATCCATTGGCGGTGTAATGGGAGCATAAGAATTAGTTATATCTCTCTTTTATAAGTCTCTTGATGACTGCGGTAGAGCCAATAACCAATTGCCGCCAAAATTTCGTTAATGGTAGCAATCACAACGTTGGGATAAATTGTGATCCCAGCAATTATGGGTAAGGGTTCATCAGGCATTGCACTTAAGCTGGTGCCAGGAACCAGTAAAGTTGTGAAGAAAAATGGTGCCCAGAAAAGCACAGGAACCAAAGTTGCAATTGTAGTGCTGACTTGTGACTCTGCCGATCGCCGCCAAAGCAACCAGAGGGCAATTACGGATAAACTAGCCAGTAACCACAACATCACCACATCATGAAACCGAGCATGAGGTACCCAAGTTGGGTTAAAGATATGGCTGGTGTTCCAATCTACAGCCACAGAAACCACAGATGTATTCACAATTACCACAGACAGTAAAATCCGACTCAGTTTTCCTTTTGACATGGTATTCACCATTATGAGTGTTGAATTTATGCCGACTGATGAGCCGGTGTAATTAACAGACGACCGATATTTACGTTACTTGGTTGTTCGAGTATAAAACGAATAGCTCTAGCAATATCTTCAGCAACAAGCGGCTGTGCGATCGCTACCATTTGCTTTTGATCGTCACTCCAGCTCTGATAGAGGTTTGTTGCTACTTTTCCTGGTTCAATACAGCTGACACCAACTCCACTGCCTGCTAATTCTAAGCGTAGGCAATCGGTGAAAGATTCAATGGCGTGTTTCGTACCGCAGTAAGCCGCCATAGTGGGATAGTTGGTTGTTCCTGAAATACTAGAAAGATTGATAATAAACCCATTACTCTGTTGTTTGAAATGCTTTGCAAAGAAATATGCCAACCGAAATGCAGCTTCTACATTAATACGAACCATTTGACAAATTTCTTCAATATCAATGGTTTCAACGGTACCCACAACCATGACGCCGGCATTATTTACAAGTGCATCTACTCGACCAAAGGAATTAACTGCCGTCTCTAATAAGCTTTTGGGTAAGTCGGAATCTGTGACTTCGCTGGCAACAAAGGTAGCATTGCTGAGTTTGCTAGCGAGTTGGTGAAGTTTATCTTTATTTCTAGCTGTGAGAACAAGGCTCATACCTGCGGCATCTAATTCGTAAGCGGTTGCTTCGCCAATACCACTGCTAGCACCTGTGATGATAGCAACTTTATTTTTTAAGTCCATATGTTTGTTTGGTGATTGTAGGATGAATTATTAACAAAATGTCAGATTTCTACTGCGAGATGACCAATCACAGCATCCTTTAAAACTGGATAGATGATGTATTCAAAGGAGAAGTTTGTACCGCTAACGATGTTTTAAGACTTATGATTTTTTCTTGATAAATTACAGTGTGCGATCGCAGCGCTTTTCTGCTTTGAGAAGTGCTTCTAAGAGGCTCTCAATATTCCATTCATTCTGATAGCGTACATTGTTGATGAAAAATGCAGGTGTACTATTAACACCGCTACGTATACCACTCTGAAAATCTTCAGCTACACGGTCAGCATAGATGTGATTTGCCATATCGCGCAGGAATTGAGGGACGTTGAGTCCCAATTGATGGGCGTACTCTACTAGATAACCGTTATTTAGTAAATTTTGACACTTGAATAGAGTGTCGTGCATTTGCCAAAACTTACCCTGCTCGGCAGCTATTTCGGCTACTTCAGCTGCTTTTTGGGATTGGGGATAGATTTGGGGTTGGGGAAAATGGCGAAATGCAAAGTATAGTTTGTGGCCAATTCTTTGTTGAATTTGTTGGATAATTGTGTGAGCTTCATTACTATGAGGGCATTGATAATTGCCATACTCAACCAGCACTATAGGGGCATCCATCGCTCCTTGAGTATGATCGCGTTGTGAAATCGGTACGATCAATCTGTTGTTATCGTTTATCTGACTCATGGAAAACCCCTGTGGAGGAAAATCAGAATGCTGTGAAAGTCTGGTGAAAAATCCTCCTGATTAATATGTCTGCGCTAAAGCTTTGACAACAGAATTCTGACTTCTGAATTCAGAAGTCAGAATTCAGAAGTAAAACGCTTTACTGAGACTTCGGTTGTGTAGTTCACTTTTTTCTAAATCCGCTGTATCTTGCATTTGCTAGATGGGTTTACTTTATAGAATCAGCCAAACTTTGTCCCTATACTAAAGTTAAAGTTTTTAGCATCTACAAAGGTCAGGATTTGCTTGGTCTAAAAATGAGGGAATTTCCATAACTTATGGCTAGTACAGCGCGGCGTCAATAAACCTACCATTCAAGAATCCCCGTGCGTTCACGCCGGGGAGTGTCAATCAAGGCTGACGATTCCCCGCTTGAGGGCTGTAATCACTGCTTGGATGCGATCGCTAACTCCCAATTTACTCAAAATATTATTGACATGGTACTTAACAGTACCCTCTGATATCTGCAAAACAGCACCAATTTCTTGGTTAGTTTTGCCAGTAGCCATGAGGCGGATTACTTCTAGTTCTCGTTTGCTTAGTTGCAGTATACCTACCCTTTCTGCTAGTTTGGCTCCTACCGAAGCGGGAATGTACTTCTGTCCAGTATTAACAACGCGAATGGCTGCGAGTAGTTCATCCGGTTCCGCATCTTTGAGCAAATAACCTTTTGCCCCAGCCTTGAGTCCGCGATAGATGTCTTCGTCACCGTCGTAGGTAGTCAGCACAATAATTCGGGAATTTTCAAACTCGTTGCAGATGGCGGTAATAGCTGCAACTCCATCCATTTCTGGCATCCGCAAATCCATGAGTGTGACATCAGGTTGATGTTGACGAAATGCTGCAACTGCCTCACGCCCATTACAAACCTGTCCGATAACTGTCATATCTGGTTCGCGATCGATCATTGCGGCTAAACCCTGACGAACAACGGGATGATCGTCAACTATCAAGATGCTGATTGGGTTTTGCGGGGTCATACCAATTTTGGATTTTAGATTTGAGATTTTGGATTAAGACAAAACTTGTCTAATTATGTCTCTAAAATTTGTCTGCGATCGATATAGGTGTGAAAGCTAGTTATAAATAGTATCAGGATTAAATGAGGCAAGTACCGGACACTGTTGGCGAAAGTATTACAAACGCATAAACAAAAGTGTTACAACTAAAAGCCCCAACGGCAGATTGTGGTAAGATTAACCATTTATCTCAACATTTCCTTAAACTTACTCGTAAAAATTCATGTTTGAGAATATTTTTACGTAAATTAAGACAAAAATTAAATCTAGATATAAATTGCCTGCTAAATTTTAGAAACTCGACCAAGACATAATTAGTCAGTTAATGTCGAATCAATCAATTGAATAGAGTTGAAAATTAAATTTAAGCAAGTAATAATGGCAAATGTAAGGTTAAGTAATCAAAGCTTGATCTCACACAGAGACTACTACTTTCTCTACGTTTCATAGGAGATTAAAGTAATGGAAAACATCAAAGCTTCTGTACTGAATCCTACTGGTTCCAAACTGTTTATAGATTCTGAAAGTTTTCTGCAAGACCTAGCTGATACAGATGCTATGGCTTTGCGAGGAGGAGAAGGAGCCGACATCAATAAGTTGCTGGAGTATGGTCTAAATCTCTATGCAGTAAATGGTCTTGTCTCCATAGCGAAGTCATTTAGTGCTGTTGCTGGCGGTACTGGTGGCGGTACTGGTGGCGGTACTGGTGGCGGTACTGGTGGCGGTACTACTCCTTCTGCATAATGCTGGATAGTTTGTATCTCACTATTGAATAGGATTCAATCATCAAAAGCTGAATCCTGTTCAATTTAGCTAATGAGCAGGATAAAGAAATTCAAGGCTTAATCCTGCTTTATTAATTGTGTGACTAGTCAACTCATTGATTAATCGTCCTCATCATCAATGACAGGCTAACTTTTGATTGACAATGTTTCAAGCTAAAAGGAGGTCTAAAATCATGACATTTTTATTAAGTAATAAAAATGTTTTTGAATACCTGTTCGACAAAGGTATCTGTACTGAAAAAAGCAGGTCTAGAATTAAGATTGAATTAAAACCTGCTAAAAACTTTAATTTATTACTTACCTTGCCAGAAGGTCGTAAATTTCTAGTTAAGCAAGAGCCTCACAACCGTCAAGGTCAAACGGCAGGTGAATTGTTGAAAGAGTGGCAATTTCAAAAGCTGCTACAAAATTTTTCAGAATTTCAGGATATTCGTTCCTCATTTTCGGAAGCTATTTACTTTGATGTCGAAAATTCAATTATTGTTTTTGATTATCTCAAAGATTATCAGGATTTGGCATATTTCTACAGTAAAGAGAACATCTTTCCTACTGCTGTTGCAACCGCGATTGGTACAATAGTTGCCTCAATTCATCGCTTGACTTTAGACCGTCGAGACTATCAGGAAGTGTTTGAATCTGGCACAGGAGCATTTAGCAACGCAGCTTTTAAGATGCTTGTTAGTTTGGAACAACTGACTCCAGAAATTTTTGGCAAGTATCCTGATGATGCTTTGAAATTCTTTACGCTTTATCAGCGCTACTCTAGTTTGAAACAGGCGATCGCAGAGTTGAGCAATATTATAGAACCCTGTTGTGTGATTCATAACGACCTGAAACTGAATAATATCCTACTATCCAATAGTTGGGAAGAAGCAGTTTCTCCAGCATCGATACCGACTGACAGTATTATTCGCCTGATTGACTGGGAAATGTCATGTTGGGGAGATCCAGCTAGCGATTTAGGAACACTCATTGCTAGTTATCTGCAAATCTGGTTGTATGGCTTGATTACTAGTAAAAGCATAGCCATTGAAGAGTCTTTGCACCTAGCCACAACTCCCCTAGAACTCCTCCAGCCTTCGCTAGCTGCTATGACAAACGCTTATTTAAATAACTTTTCAGAAATTTTGGAGCGCCGTCCTGATTTTTGGTTGCGAGTTGTGCAATTTTCTGGACTAGCCTTAATTCAGGCAATTCTAGCAACACTTCAGCATCAAAAAACCTTCGGAAATTTAGAGATTTGTATGCTTCAGGTTGCCAAAACTTTGTTGTGCCGTCCAGAACAATCAATCCAGACTGTATTTGGTATGGCAGCTTTGTAGTTATCTAATTAAAAAAATTATGCGATTGCTAAATTCACATACATTGCACATCTTCAACAATTCAAGCCAGACATTACTAGCAACTTTGGAAGATATAGCTAGTAAGGTTGAGATTCAATCTCGCTTTTGTATTTGCCATCCAGATTACAAACCCTTAAAACTTCCAGATGAGGCAGTATCTCGCTTTGACCAATTACCAGTAAACCTCCAAAACAAATTTCTTAATTCCCAACTGTGCAATTTTCTCTACAGCATATATTATAATGGCGCTGGACGAACTATTCTTGCTCTAAATACAGAGGCTATACATTCAAAAAATAGTCAGAATTTAGAGAACAATACTTTTCTGGGAGTAGATGAAGAGTTTTACAATCAACTGCACTTGTCTAATAAAGGTGAAGGTTATTTTGAACCTCGTTGGCAAGTACTTAGAGAAGGGAGCAATGGTAATTTAGTAGTCAAAAAAGGCGGGTTGACTTTGCAGATCGAGCCAGAGCGCCATCTTCAAGATACAGAAAAATGGGCTGCTGGTGACCTAGTTAGCATCAAAATGCCCCCTAATCTAGTACAAAACGGTTTTTACATAGCAGTTGGTAATGCTGGTTTGTCAAATGATGATGATACAGTGATCGATTCACAGCTTGTACGTGTCTACTTTAATTTAAGCCCCGAAGGTGCAGTTGCTGTCATGGGCAGCCTAACATCCCAACTAAATACTAGATTTATTCCCTTCACTTTCAAAGCGCTATACAATCCTTCGGACTACGATCGCTACGATACAGCCGTGCTTTACTTTGACAAAAGCAACTACCCAATCATTTGGCAGGTGTTGCGAACGCTGTACGTAAAGTATAAGTCGCATTTTAGAGAGCAAGTGCCACTATTTACAAAATTTCTAGCACCAGGACTTGCTCTAGCAGAAGAACCAAATAATAAATTTACTGCCAAAGAAAGTTTTGGTTTAAACCGCTGTCAAATTGTTACCCATAGTTTGCTAGAAGCTTGGCAACAAGGAGACGAATCAACAGAAAATCGGATGGCTCTGATTATTAAACAATTCGCGTTACACGGAATTGAATTGCACTCTCCTTACCTCAATTCCAACTCTCAGGATATTTACATACCATTAGATTTATAAATTGTGGACTAACTAAATTGCATATTTATGATTATTAGCTTTGATTTTACTTGGTATAAATTATTGAGTTTATGCCAAGGAATCTTTTTTAGAGATAAAATCAATAATTTGCTATGGCTAGAAGATTTTATCTATTTATTAACTAAGAAATTAAAAATTAAATCTTCCTAGAGATAGAAAAATAAAAAAATATTAAAATATGGTTTTACTACTATTTATAGCTGTAATTGTCAAAAGTACTTTACTAAGATTGAAGCTACCCAAATAGATGAATAATTTTGCTATTTAGCAAAGCTATTAACTTCAATTAAACTGCGTTCCAGTTATAAATAGCACATAAAATTTATAACTAATACTAGTGTTAATCTTGTTTCAAAGAACATATTTTAAGCAAATTCATTGAATACCATTGATTGCCAAAATATCAATTTATCATATTTAAATTGGATGAATTATAGAGTATTTATGTCACAGAATATTAACGAGTTTCAAGACATTGAAAACTACAAAGCTAATACAAGCAAATTTTTAACCCATTTTCAGAAAAAAAAATTGCTGAAGAATATACAAGCAAATTTACAACCAGAATACCGTCGTCGTATCGAAATTATGTTGTTGGCAGATCAAGGTAAATCTCCAACCCAAATTTGTAAGATATTAGGCTGTTCCTACCATATGGCGAGATATTGGAGTGGTGTAGCAAAAGCTGGTTTAGCTCACCAATGGCAGGAGCAACAGATAGGCAGACCAAAGAGTGTTAACGAGCAATATATCGAGCGCTTGAAGGAATTAGTAAGTCATAGCCCTCGTGAGTATGGCTATCCATTTCAAAGCTGGACGGCACAATGGTTAAGCAAACATTTAGCAAGTGAAATTGGGATTGAAATTACCGAGCGCCACATCAGCCGTCTGCTCAAACAAATGGGACTGTCCACGAAGCAAAGAAACAATAACCCTAAACAAAATCCTGATTATCATCAGGATTTTGAAATTATGGTAAATGACCTAGAATTGAACTGTGAATTTAATACTTTTGAATTGCCACTAAATTTCATTAATTCCAATCAATAATTCTGTTGTAAAACGGAGTAAATGCTCTCAGTAATTTCACATCACCAGTTAGCTTATGAACTTACCCAAACCTTATGTGTAACTTTTGAATAAGCTTATAGATTAAGTGATTATGATTGGCAAACAGCATTAATTTACTTGCCATAATTAATAAAATTAATTACTTCACAGGCTGTTTATGACTCTGAAAATTAATTTCATAATAATCAAAAAATACTTTTTAATTAAAGAATTTAAGTATGATAAAACTTTTAATTTTTTCTGAAAAAGATATCATTTATCAAATCAAACTTTCCTGCCAAATTCCAAATATCATTGAAGCAATAGCTACTCGTAAAATTATTGTCGATGCTGCCGAGCAAGCAGGTATAAAAATTGAGAGAGCAGAGCTTCAGCAGGCAGCAGACAACATACGATTAGCAAAAAATATTATCAAAGCTAAAGATACTGGAGCATGGTTAGAAAAACATTATCTTTCTTTAAATGACTTCAAAGAATTAGCACAATTTTACTTACTCTCTGTAAAGTTAGCAAATTATTTATTTGCAAAGCAAGTTGAACCCTTCTTTCTTGAACATAGGCTCAATTACACCGCAGCTGTTACTTATGAAGTTGTTTTAGATGACGAAGACTTGGCTTGGGAACTGTTTTATGCACTGCAAGAAAACGAAATCTTCTTCCAAGATATTGCCCGCCAATATATACAAGAACCAGAACTGCGCTGCGCCGGCGGATATTGCGGGATACGATACCGTAGCAACTTTAGTCCGGAGATTGCAGCTTGTGTCTTTACTGCCAATCCGCCGCAGATACTCAAGCCAATTGTCACACAGAAAGGAGTCCATCTCATTTGGGTTGAAGAAATCATTCAACCTCAATTAAACGAACCACTGCGCTGTAAGATTCTAGAAAACTTGTTTTATGCTTGGTTAAAGCAACAACTTGAGGAAGTTAAAATTGTGTTGCAGATATGACCTCAGCATCAATTCTACAGTCGCGGAACATTTCTCCTACAAGTTAGAGAAACTGATGAATTTTTGGCATCAAAATTAGGAGAGACAAATCAAGGGTTTTAAATCCACGTAGGTGGGTTTTGTATGTGTAGCCGCGAAAGATAGCATTAAATCAGTGAACAGTGAACAATGAACAGTTACAGCACTTTGCAAGTAAATGAAGTACACCCTTTTCTTGCTTGGGGCTACGGTGAATTACCCCCCTTAATCCCCCCTTAGAAAGAGGGGAAAAAGAAATCTAGTTCCCTCCCCTTTACAAGGGGAGGGTTAGGGTGGGGTATTTTTGTACCTCACCAACTCGCAATCTGCTGTATCACCGTTTCAGTCGGAGATTTAGCCCCGACTGAAACACGCCACTTACAGCGTATTTGAGGTAAATGAAGTACACGGGTAGGGGCACAGCCATGTTCCCTACGATTATCTGTACCTCACTCCTTTGCAATCTGCTGTATATTCGTGGGGGACTCTGACTCCCAACGGACAAATTAACTGATAATTGATAACTGATAACTGTTGAAAACACTACCAAAGTATTAAAAAACGTTCCGACAAAGAACGATATTCGTTACCACAAGCGAGAAATATTCAGATTTCAAGTCTCTGGAATCAGATTTAAATACTGCACTTCAAAGCCGAAACGCTCCCCTCCTCTTGCTAAGGGGACGGGAGACAAAGCTTAGCTTTGGCTCTTTAAGGTTCAAATTTTGTGATTTATGCAAGAGGTCTATTGTCCTAACCTATGTGACTACGGCTATAGATGGAGCGATCGCATTAATTATATGCAGTGCCAATAATTTTTTTGGTGTTATTGTTAACCTCGGTTAATTAATACTGTAATTTCCGTTCCCTCCCCTGGAATACTTTGGATTGTCAAGTGTGCGCCGGTGCGATCGCTACGTTCTTTGATACCCATCAATCCAAAACCTTTAACAGTAGACAAACTATCTGTGTCAAATCCCTGTCCATTATCTTTGACTCGCAAGATAAATTGCGTCGGTTCGTAAACCAGTTCAATCTTGATTTCACTTGCAAACGCATATTTAATAGCGTTTGTCAATGCTTCTTGCCCAATGCGTAGTAAGTTATTCTCGATATCTACCGATAGGGGATATATCTCGCCGATAATATTACAAATTATCTGGGTATCAATAGAAGCAGACATCTGGGCAACGAAACGGTTAAAAGCTTTAGGTAAATTGCTAGTTTCTAAAATTTGGGGACGCAGAGCATTCACCGAATGCCGTGCTTCGGCAAGTCCTTCACGAGCCAGATCCCGCGCTTGAGTGATGTGTGCAAGCACCTCTGCCAATTCGCTAGGAACTATCCTGGAGGCAGCACCCAACTGGACAATTACGCCTGTGAAGGCTTGAGCCAGGGTATCATGGATTTCTCGTGCCATGCGGTTGCGTTCTTCCAAAATCGCAGCTTGGCGGCTCTGTTCGCCTAAATGGGTCAAATGAATCGCTAATGTTGCTTGTTGTGCCAACGCCATAATCAGTTCAATATTTTCGGGTAAGCTAGTCCTTGGTTCCCGAAAACACAAACCAATAAAACCCAGGGGGCGAGAACCCAGAATCAACGGTACGCGGACGATAGAACGATGTCCTTGACTACGATGCCACTTAATTCCAGAGTCAACCTGTTGATTCCAGTCATCCAAATTAAAGAAAATCGCCTCGCCTCTCAAAAGCGCTTCTTTCCAAAAAGAAAGAAGATTACCTGTAACAGGCACTCTAAATTGTTCTAGTTCAGCGGATGTCTTAATGGGAAGCACTCGTCCCTCTCGGACATATCGTTTCATGATTTTTGTATCGGAGGTTTCGTTGTAGAGGAACAGTGCGGCTGCATAGGATTTGGCTTGGGCGGAGGCTTCTAGCAGAATATGTTCCCAAAATGTTTCTAAGTCTGGTTCATCTGCCAGGCGATTGACACAGCCTCGGAGTGATTCGTTGGCTCTTACTAGTTCGGCAATCTGCTCTTTTGCGGCTTTTTTTTGTTCTTTGAGGATAGCGGCTTGTTTTGCCTCTTCTGCCAATCTAGTCAGTTGAATCGCCAGTGTTCCCTGATGTGCCAGGGCTTGGGCTAATTCAAAATCTTCTGGTTTCAAGGTAGCTTTTTGCTGGAATGCCAACCCCAAGAAACCCAAGGCTATGTCACCCAAAATCAGGGGAATACACATAGCTGTCTGATGTCCTCGTGTGCGATGCCACTCCAAGGCTACAGGCCAGTGTTCTGGATGAGCGTTTTCCCAAATTGCAAATTCCAGCGGTTGTTTTGTTTGCACCATGATTTTCCAAGCGCCGGTAATATCTGCGGGAATGGGATCTAGGAAAGGTTCGATGTCTTGTAGTTGATTTTTGGGCAGTACTTCATCTGTCTCAGAACCCAAATGCAAGCGCAGTGTATGGGAGGGAGGATCGTAGAGGAATAGATGTGCGCGTTGGGCACTTAGTTGATGTTTAATTTCTAAGATCACATGACCGAGAAAGGTATCGAGTTCGGAGTCGGCGGCGAGGCGATCGAGACTATTTTTAAGTGCTGTGTTGGCTTTAGACAGTTCTGCAACTCGTTCTTCAGCAAATCTGGCGCGTTCTGTAATCAAGCGCTCAACTAACTGTTTGCGGTGTAAAGCTGCTCCAATGCCCTCAGCAGCAGCGGTGAGTACATCAATTTCTTGCTGACTCCAGTGACGAGGGGTAAGACAATCATCGAAGGCAACACAGCCGATGTAACGCCCTTCAATGAATAATGGAACTCCCCCAGAGGATTTTACACCAATAGATTCAAACTGCACTCTGATGGTATCAGGTAAATGGTCAACTATACGCCAAATAGAACGACCTGCATGTAGTTCTATTACCATCACCTCGGCATCATCATTATCGATCGCTGCCATAGTGGGATGATTGATCTGGGGTGTAATTCCCTCAGCTACCCATTCATAGGTAACCCAGTGTTGTAATTTTTGTGTGGCTGGGTTTTGACGTTCGAGGATGAGTTGGACGCGACTGATATTTGCGACTTGTCCGATCGCTTGCAGAGCAGTTGGAATTGCTACATCAATATCCTCAGTTTCCAGTAGGTTTTTAGTAATTTGGGCAACTACAGAAAGTAAGCGATCGCGTTGTTGCAATTCTTGATTAACTTTTGCCAGTTCTACGGTGCGTTTTTGTTCGGCTTGCTGGATGCGTTGACGCGCAATTGCACTGCCAATACAAGCGGCTACAGTTTTGAGTAAGGCTAGTTCCGCCGATCCCCGGCGCTTGGCCTCACGACAGTCATCAAAACCAAATACTCCCCAGCACTGACCTTCGACAAAAATCGGGACAACATGCAATACCTTGACACCGAGTGCAGCTTGCCCACTGCGAAACGGTTCAGGCATTTCCTCTAGAAGATAGCTAAGGTTTTGTCCTTGCTTAATGCGCTCATACCATTCGGCAATCCCTCCCTCTTCATAGCTTCCTTGGGCTTCATCAGGGTGAGAGATTTGGGACACTGTATCAGGTGAATCCCATTCGTATAACATCTTCCAGCAGTGTAAGGGTTGAGATGGATGAGCAAAATTCTCGATGACTGAAACGCGATCGCAATCCAAACTTTCCCCAATGACTTTTAAGGCAGTATTCACCGCACGATCGAAGTTTTCTATGGTCAGTAAAGCATTGACCGCTGTTGTGGTGGCTTCTAAAATGCGATCGCGGTTTTCTAACAGACGATTTTGGGCTTCGAGTTGTGCGACTCGTGCTTCTTGTAATTCGGTGTTGTCCGTATTGATGCACCAAGCACTCACCGCCAATTCCTCGTCATTTTGTTTAACGTCAAGGCGATCGCCATTCAAATTTTCTCCGATAATTTGCAGTGGCGTATTCACTGGTTCAGAGTCTCCTAGCACTATCATGCTACCATTAGCAGTAAACTCTTTTGGGAGGTCAATCAATGGCTACCCTTCATACGCTAAACATACCTGATGAGTTATATGCACAGCTGCAAGAGTTAGCTAAAGCGGAAAATAATTCAATTGATGCTCAAGTTATTACAATCTTGCAGAGTGCTTTGCAGGCAAAAACGCAGCCTACAGAAGACGAAAGGCGAAAAAATGTCCCAAAACTTCTAGAGGAAATTAGTCTTCGTCGTGAGAGTCGCCGGACTGATGTGGAATGGCCTGATAGTACTGCATTAATCCGAGAAGACCGAGACAGATGACTATTCCTCTTAGGTGCATTGTAGATGCCAGTGTGGCTATTAAGCAATTTATACCTGACGATCCACTAACCCCGAAAGTTAATCAACTGTTTGCTCATCTTGGTAATCCCCGGACAGAAATCTTTGTACCTGACCTGTTTTACATTGAGTGTGGCAACATCATTTGGAAGTATGTCCGCGCCAGACTTTATGCTGTTGCTGATATGCCAGCAGATTTGGCAACTCTCAAAAGTTTCCCTTTGCGCGTCGTCTCCACGGCTGATTTAATGGTGGATGCAGTCAGTATCGCCTTGGCTTATGGAACTTCCGCCTACGATGGTTCTTATGTTGCGCTTTCACAGCAGGTAGGTGCTACTTTGCTAACTCTCGACGGTAAGCTGGTGAAAGCTTTAAGTACTTCGCCTTACAATATTTGCTCGTTTAATGATTTTCAGGTTCCCCAGTTGCCGTTAATATAGAAGCGATCGCCAAATTAATTTGCAAAGCAAGTTTATTGGTTAGTATTTTTGAATATCAAATTATCAAAAATGTCTTTTACTTATCACCGCACGGTTCGCTTTCAAGATACTGATGCTGCTGGGGTAGTTTATTTTGCTAATGTCTTGAGTATTTGTCATGAAGCTTATGAGGAATCTCTAGAAGCATCGAGTATTAATCTCAAAGATTTTTTTATTAATCCATCTGTGGCCTTGCCCATTGTTCACGCTAGTGTGGATTTTTTCCGTCCTATGTTTGTCGGGGACAAGTTATTGATTAGGTTAATTCCCCAAAAATTAGGTGTTGATAAGTTTGAAATTACTTATGAAATTAATGTGGGTGAGGTGTTAGTTGCTAAGGCTATTACTCGGCATGTTTGTATTGATGTGAGTAGTAGAATTAAGCAGGAATTATCTGATGAAATAATTCAGTGGTTGGAAACGAACCGCAGAGACGCTGAGGGTGCGGAGAGAAGAAGGTCGAGAGAGGTTATTTAAGGGGATTTTGTAGGTATTCCATCGCTATTTTTTCTAGCTGTTGGCGGTTAATTTTTCCTTGGGAGTTACGGGGTAAGTTTTGCTGGGGAATCCAATATTTGGGGATTTTAAATTTGCTGAGTTTGTCTTTAAGTAGGGTTTGGATTTTTAAGGCAGAGATATTTGATTTTTGGGGAATGTAAATCGCTATTAAGGCTTGTCCCCAGTGTTTATCTGGGATGCCTATGACACAAATATCAGTAACGAGTTGAGTTGCTCTTATGGCTGATTCGATTTCTGCTGGGTAAATATTTTCGCCGCCTGTAATGATTTTTTCGCTGTTACGTCCGACAATATTTAAGTGGCCTTGATCGTCTAAAAAACCTAAATCATCTACTCGGAAATTACCCTGATTTTCTTGGATTATAGGATAGTAACCAAGGGCTAGAGATTGAGCATGAATGCTGATATTTCCTATTTGATTGGAATTTAAATTTTCGCCTTGTTGGTTGCAAATAGTTACCTGGGCATGGGGGAGAATCTGACCACTGCTAATTTTACCATTTAAAAAATCATCTGGTTTAAGGGTAGCAATTTGAGAAGCGGTTTCTGTCATGCCATAGGTTGGTGCTAATCGAATGCGATGAAATCTTGCTTTTTCTAATAGTTCCTTCCATGCTGGCGCACCTCCTAAAAGAACGGTGCTAAATTGGGTTACCCATTGAGTTAATTCGGGATTTTGTAGTAGTCTTTGTAATTGAGTTGGTACTAAAGATATGAAAAATTCTGATTGTTTAATATTCAATATTTGACCAGATTCTAGGGCTTTAAATGGTTGAATAACTAGTTTACCAGCGGTGGTGAAAGAACGCATAAATTGCATTAAACCGCTGACGTGATATAGCGGCAATACGCAAAATGAATTGACTTGGTTTAGCTGAAAGTATTTTGTAAATCCTTCTACTGATGCGATGAGAGTTTCCCAAGTATGGATGGCAAATTTAATTTGTCCTGATGAACCACCTGTGGGAATCATGATTAGTGGGGAGTGGGGAGTGGGGAGTGGGGAGTGGGGGGATGAGGGGGATGGGGGGATGTGGGGGATGAGGGAGAAAGGGTGGTATTTTGTTTCCAATCCCTACTCCCTATTCCCCATTCCCTATTCCCCATTCCCAAAATAATATCTGGCTGCACTAAATCAAGGACTTGTTGCCATTCTTGGGTTCCCCAGTCGGGGTTACAAAGGAAAATTGGGCAATTAGCTGCACAAGCTGCAATAAAACTTGCTAAAAACTTTACTGGTTCGCGTTCAGCTAAGATGATTTTTGGTGGCGTTTCAGACGTTGATAAATTTATTAGTTGTAAATATAATTCTTGAGATAATTGATTAAAATGACGGCTGTCGTAACCAATCAACCAATCATTTTCAGCTAGGTTATTAAGACAGTCTAAAGGTTTTTCCATAGACTTTGAAGCCATGTATCTTCTTGTGCAAAAAAGTGGTCGATGCCAAAACCAACTGCCCTGTTATTTCGGGATAATTCTGCTGCTAGTTGGAGTGCTGCAAGTCTGGCGATCGCAGTTTCAAAGACTGATGAAAAAACAGCATCAATTTCATGTTGTTGGCAAAAGTTTCTCAGACGAGATGGCGATCCAATTATCCCAGGTTTAATCACAAAAATTCCTCGCCAACCTTGCTCATAACAAGCAATGAGTTGCCCTAGTGTGGCCACAGATTCATCTAAAGCGATCGCAGTTGCATAACACATACTCAATTCCAACATTCCCTGAAATTGTTCAACGGGTAATGGTTGTTCGATAAATTCAATTTCTAGAGGTAGTTTTTTATTCGCTTTGAGATTGTCGCAAGTCCACAGCCATAAGTTAGCTTCTTCATAGTTGAGTCCACCGTTAGCATCTAATCGCAGTTTGCTAGAAGGTGGTAAAGTCTGTGTCAATGACTCAAAAATTTTGAGTTCATCAGCGATCGCATTCACACCAATTTTCCATTTAAACGTGCGATATCCTTGCTGCCATAAACTTTCCCATTGACTTAAAGCCGCTTCCCCAGCTGGTAGTAAGACACTGTAGGGAAGGGAAGAGTTAGGAATTAGGAGTGAGGAGTTAGAAGTTATAAACTTATCTCCCCTATCTCCCCCATCTCCCCCATCTCCCTCATCTCCCTCATCTCCCTCATCGCCCCCATCCCCCCATCTCCCCTATCTCCCTCATCCCCCCACTCCCCACTCCCCACTCCCCACTCCCCATTCCCTCCCACGCCGACTCAAAGCCAAATTGACAAGCCGGTAACTCATCTGGGATGGAGAAAATGGTTTCGTCTGTGATTTCTGCTGGGAGTTGGTGACAAAAATCTAAAGCTTGTTCTAGGGTTTCGGAACCAAACCAACTGATGGGGGCGATTTCTCCCCAGCTGACTTTACCTGATTCATCGATGAGACGCAGGATAATACCTTCACGAATATCCCAATTTCCGTGATTAGTAGTCAACGATCGCACAAATCTTCGCCGATAAGGACGAAATTCAAATCTGTATGTCACTACGCCAAAATAAAGCTTTGCGATTTATCCTTTGTCATTAGTCATTTGTCCTTTGTTATTCACTAATGACCAAGGACAAATGACTGCCAAAAAATATACTACACCTTCAATGCGTTGCTAAAGCATAAATCCCAATCCCAATAGCAAGCAACTCCAAAAATGCACGGCGACGGCGATGAATTTGCAGTTACTAACTTTGTCTGGTAGATGATGATTTTCTTGGACGTGGCGGCATAATTTGACGGCAAAGGGTAAACTCAACCAACTTAGCAGTGTCCAAGCTGGAAAAATTCCTGACAGCACAAACAGCAAGGTGAGAGGATAAATGCTGCCTGTGAACCAAACTAGGAGTTGGGCAGCTTTTTCGGTTCCGAGACGAACGATGGGCGATCGCTTGCCTGCGGCTATGTCATCCTTAACTTGGTGAAAGTGTGAGCAAAATAAAATCAAAGTCGTGGCAATGCCGACGATCGCGGAAGCTGCTAAACTCGTCATTGACCAAGTTTGAGTTTGGCTGTAATATGCTGCCTCCACGGCTAAGGGGCCAAAAGCAAAAAAGCAAAGAATTTCGCCTAAACCCTGATATCCTAAGCGGAAGGGGGGCCCTTGGTACATATAGCCCAAACCGCAGCACAGCAGAATTATACCGATAACGGTTAGGTCTTGTTGCCAAAAAGCGATCGCTATTATGCCCAGCAACCCTAAACCTAAACACAAATTTCCTAACCAAAATATTAATCGCTTATTCCCGGTTAAATTCACCAGAGAATGGTGCTTGTTTTGATCGATACCTGTTTCGGAATCAAAAACATCATTAGTGATATTTTCCCAGGCTAGAATTAAAATTGCCGCAGCTACAAAAGTAGAAAATATTGCCCCATTGAATATTTTAGTTTCGGCAAATGCTACTGTTGTTCCTACCCAAATGGGTATGATGGCAACGCTGTACATCGGCGGTTTAATCGCTGCCATCCATAACTTAGTGTTGGGATATAAAATCTGCTTGGTAGTCATCACTCGTGATTAATTAAATGCTCACAATATCACTTATACAAAAGATTTTTAGTGTCAGAATTTTCCGATTCAGGAGAACATTTGATGAATGAACATACTAATCATACTAGACTCCTGATAAATTCTGACTTTTGACTCTTGGGTGCTGAATTTTTACCTTTTACCCCCCTTAATCCCCCCTTATCAAGGGGGGAAACCGGAAAATCAAGTTCCCTCCCCTTGACAAGGGGAGGGTTAGGGTGGGGTAAAATCTCGATTCATCAACTACTTCAGACTTGTGTATACACGATAGCCTTTATAAGGGGAGGGTTAGGGTGGGGAAAAAATATTTGATACATCAATCATGATTTTTCAAACATCCTCTAATACTGAAGTTGCAGTTTAGGCTACAACTGGCTTCTCAGGCTGTAGGAACACTACCACAAGGCAAATATTATGCTGTTGAAATGGCAACTTAATATCTTACCTGTAAAAATACGACCACGATTAATTACATTTTAGGAAGTTAACTTAAAAAAAATTTACTATTTATTTCACGTAGTAGCCATTTGTTTGTACAGTACAAAGATTTATATCAATTTATCTTGGCAATGCAAAAAAAATGCATCAAAAATAATTGCAGGCAAATTGTTCAGCGTTGAAAGATTCCAATGCTTCCCAATTAGTTAAGTTAAATATTGTTCAAATCTATACTAAATCACGATGAGTAAAGGGTTTTGCATTTGCCCCGGTGTAGGTAGCGACAATATGACCATCGCCAGTCATTTGATATTTGTATGTCACCAATCCTTCTAAGCCAACAGGGCCACGGGGAGGCATTTGTTGAGTACTAATTCCGACTTCTGCACCGAAACCATAGCGGAAACCATCAGCAAATCTGGTGGAACAATTGTGGAATATATTGGCTGAATTTACCAGACCAAAGAAAGTTTCCACAGCCGCAGAATCTTCAGAGATAATGGCATCGGTATGACGAGAACCATATTCGTTAATATGAGCGATCGCATCTTCAATAGAGTCTACAATCTTAATAGACAAAATAAAATCGCTGTATTCTGTTTCCCAGTCAATTTTTGTTGCAGCTTTGATATCCGGTAAAATTTCTAAAGTACTTTCATCGCCTCTTAATTCTACATGGCGTTCTGCTAAAGCCTCAGCAACTTTTGGTAAAAATTCCTGAGCAATTGACGAGTGAACCAGCAAAGTTTCAATGGCATTACAAACAGCAGGATATTGGGCTTTGGCATCTACTGTAATTGGCACTGCAACAGAAATATCAGCGGCTTTATCTATATATAAATGACAAATTCCATCGGCATGACCTAATACGGGAATGCGTGTATTTTCCTGGACAAATCTGACAAAAGAATTAGAACCTCTAGGAATAATTAAATCTACATATTTATCTAACTTTAAAAGTTCTAGAGTTTCCTCTCTAGTTGTGAGCAACTGTACTGCATCAGGGTTAACAGCAGTATGAGATAATCCTTGTTTAATTGCCTTGACTATCGCTTCACAAGAACGTACAGCTTCTTTGCCACCTTTAAGGATAACGCCGTTTCCAGATTTAATAGCCAAAGAAACAATTTGAATCGCCGCTTCTGGACGGGCTTCAAAAATAATTCCTAAAACACCCAAAGGACAAGTAATTCGCTTGAGAATTAAACCAGTATCAAGTTCGCGGTGAATCTGCACTTTACCGACAGGATCGGCTAGTTTACCAACATCTCGTACCCCAGCGATCGCATCTCTTAATTTATGTTCATCTAACTGCAAGCGCTTATAAAGCGGTTTAGCAATTCCTTGGGCAGTAGCGGCTTCACAATCAGCAATATTCGCTTCGAGAATTTCATCTTTAGCTGATTCTAAAGCAACGGCGATCGCAGCGATC
Organism: Desmonostoc muscorum LEGE 12446; assembly: GCF_015207005.2. Classification (GTDB taxonomy): domain Bacteria; phylum Cyanobacteriota; class Cyanobacteriia; order Cyanobacteriales; family Nostocaceae; genus Nostoc; species Nostoc muscorum. Next base: position 3,347,251 of record NZ_JADEXS020000001.1, on the reverse strand, counting down.
GCTTGATTTTTGGCCTCAGTCGAGAGAATGGCCAGCTTACTTGCAGCTTGGCGAGTTTGTGCTGCGATCGTTATCAGGGGAGAACCAACTTGGAAAATAGTCATATTACAAAAGAACCTTCAACTTTCTCATCCTATCAACAATGGGGATTGGGGATTGGGGATTAGGTACTGGGGAATCGGAGTGTGGGAAGAGTGGTGGGGTAAAATTCTCTCCCCATCTCCCTATCTCCTCATCTCCCAGTCCCCAGTCCCCAGCCCCCAGTCCCCAGTCCCCTAAACGTTAACCGCAGTTTGAGTGATAATTTCCCGCACTTGGCTACCAGTTAAATTCCTATTGGCACTAAGCATTAAGGCTGCTACTCCTGCGACATGGGGAGCAGCCATAGAAGTGCCATTATAAAAGCCGTAGGTTTGATTCGGTAGGGTAGAGTAAACGCTAACCCCTGGCGCAGTCACATAAGCCATGCTGGAATTAGTTCCGGCTTGGTTAGACAAACCAGCTAGATTGTTATTCTTGTCAACGGCTCCAACAGCTAAACCCCAATTTGTCGCGTAGTAAGCGGGGTATAGGGGGGTTGAACCTCCTGAGTTACCTGCTGCCATGACTACAATGGCACCTTGGCTGGTGGCGTATTGAACGGCTGCTTCTAAGCGACTGTCAGAAGCGGTTCCAGCTAAGCTCATGTTAATTACTTTCGCCCCGTTGTTGACGGCGTAATAAATTCCTTTGATGATACTAGAATAAGTACCTTGATTATCATCACCCAATACTTTCACAGGCATGATTTTGGCATTATAAGCAATGCCTGTAGCTCCAAAATCATTTTTAACTGCTGCGATCGTACCAGCTACATGAGTACCGTGACCATAAACATCTAAAGTATTGTTATTGTTATGAATAAAGTTCCAGCCATAGAAATCATCAATGTATCCATTGGCATCATCATCGATACCGTTGTCAGGAATTTCTCGGCTATTTGTCCAGATATTTGTACTTAAATCTGAGTGGTTATAGTCAACGCCACTATCCAATACAGCAACGACCACTCCTTCACCCGTATAACCTTGCGTCCAAACTTCCGGAGCTTTGATTAAATCTGCTCCCCAGTTGTTGCCACCTAAATTGGGAATATTTGAAAAGGTAGGTTGACCAATAGCTCTAGCCACAGCAGCAGCAGCATTGACTAAACCATAGCCATTGATGGAGTTATAATTTGGCGAGTTATTGGCGAAATAAACATCAATACTGGCTTGATTATTATCATTGAAGACATTGGCTAAATCATCTAGTCCATCACCATTGAAGTCACCCGCTAGCCATTTTTGCTCATTCCAAAATCCACCTTGTCCAGTTGCCCACCGCTCATGGTTCAAGCTGCTACCGCTGGATAAATGAACATCAATACTGGCTTGATTACTATCATTGAAGACGTTGGTTAAATCATCTTTTCCATCGCCATTTAAGTCACCCACTAGCCATTTTTGAGCGTTCCAAAATCCACCTTGTCCAGTTGCCCAGCGTTTCATTGTAAAGCTGCTACCGTTGGAGACATGAACATCTATACTGGCTTGATTCTTATCATTAAAGACTTTTGCTACTTCGTCTAGTCCATCGCCATTGAAGTCACCAACTACCCATTTTTGTTCGTTCCAAAATCCACCTTGTCCAGTTGCCCAGCGTCCAATTGTAAAGCTCCCATTGTTGGAGAGATAAACATCAATACTGCCTAGACCATTATCATTGAAGACATTGGCAAAATCATCTCGTCCATCGCCATTGAAGTCACCCGCTAGCCATTTTTGAGCGTTCCAAAATCCACCTTGTTTAGTTGCCCATCGCTGCATTGTAAAGCTGCTACCGTTGGAGAGATGAACGTCAATACTAGCTTGATTATTATCATTGAAGACTTTTGCTAAATCATCTAGTCCATCGCCATTAAAGTCACCAACTACCCATTTTTGATCGTTCCAAAATCCACCTTGTCCAGTTCCCCAGCGTTCAATTGTAAAGCTGCCACCGTTAGAGAGATGAACGTCAATACTGCCTAGACCATTATCATTGAAGACATTAGCTAAATCATCTTCTCCATCGCCATTGAAGTCACCAGCTAGCCACTTTTGGTCATTCCAAAATCCACCTTGTCCAGTTGCCCATCGCCCATTTGTAAAGCTGCTGGCACCAGTAACATCACTTTCGGAAGTCGTTGAGGAAGAAACAGATTCTGTACTCAAACTACTAATAGTCGCAGGAGTAACATAGTCTTCTGTAAGTCCGGTTAAATAATCAATTCCCGCTATTATTTGGTGTGTTTCAGCAGCAGTATCCTGAGAATTTAAAGTTACTGCTTGGTGAAGGACATCAAACCCATAATCATAATTTAGAGAAAGTTCGGGTTTGGTTGTTGTCGAAATAGATAACAATCCTACATCTGGTGTTCCGCTAGAAATAACAGTATGAAAATTGACAGCAGATTCACTAGGCAACAGGTTTAAAAAGTTGGCATCCAATAAGGTAGGGTCGGACATCTAGCGTATTCCCCCAATAAATTTTCAATTAACTTAAGTTTGTCATTGCTGAAAAATCATAAACAACTGAAACTAGCCATTTACAGGACACAGTAATTTAGATAAAAAATCTTTTAAATGAAGATTTTTTTATCTTTAATTTCCTATGAGAAAATTGAGTTTTCCGATAGGTATGTAACATTTAAATGTAAATCACATCACATTGTAAAGCAAAACCAAAAACTTTATAAAGAAACTTAGCAAATTGCTGTATACCAATAAACATAAGAGATAGATTTAAGCAAATTTTTCTAAAGCTTAAGGAGGCCTGATGGTTACAGCAACAGTACCAGGACAACAGGTCAAAGTTGGACCAACCCAACTGCTGATTAACAATGAGTGGGTAAACAGTATTAGCGATCGCCGATTTCTAACAATCAATCCAGCTACAGGTGAGATCATCTGCGAAGTCTCAGAAGCAGACGCCCCGGATGTAGATAAAGCAGTACAAGCAGCCCGTACCGCCTTTACTAGCGGAGAATGGCCAAAGATATCCGCCACCCGTCGCGGTGAGTTGCTTTACAAGCTAGCTGACTTGATTGAACAAAATATCGATGAATTGGCGCGGCTAGAAACCCTCGACAACGGCAAGCCCCTACAAGATTCTTTGGGTGACTTGGGGTTAGTTATGGCCTGTTACCGCTATTATGCAGGCTGGGCTGACAAAGTACAAGGTAAAACTATCCCCATCAACGGGCCGTACTTCTGCTACACTCGCCATGAACCTGTGGGTGTAGTTGGTCAAATTATTCCGTGGAATTTCCCCCTGTTGATGCAGGCTTGGAAATTAGCACCAGCTTTGGCAACTGGTAACACTGTAGTCATGAAAACGGCAGAACAAACACCTTTATCAGCCCTGCGGGTGGGTGAGTTGATTGTTGAGGCTGGTTTTCCGCCTGGTGTGGTGAACATTTTATCAGGATACGGGCCAACCGCCGGGGCAGCGATCGCTCGTCATATGGATGTTGACAAAGTGGCATTTACTGGTTCCACTGAAGTCGGGCATTTAATTATGGAAGCGGCTGCTAAGAGCAACCTCAAACGCGTCACCTTGGAACTGGGTGGCAAGAGTCCCAACATCATTTTTGCCGATGCTGACATGGATGCTGCGATCGCAGGTTCCCACGAAGCCTTATTCTTTAACCAAGGGCAGTGCTGCTGTGCTGGTTCGCGGGTGTTCGTAGAAGAAAAATGCTACGACGAATTTGTTGCTAAAAGTGTAGAAAGAGCAAGACGGCGCATTGTTGGTAATCCTTTCGATGCCAACACAGAACAAGGACCCCAAGTAGACAAAGAACAATTCGACAGAGTAATGAGTTATATCGAATCTGGGATGCGCGAAGGTGCCCAGATGCTATGTGGTGGTAATCAAGTAGGAGAAAGGGGTTTCTTTATCGCCCCCACAGTTTTTGCAGATGTCCGCGATGAGATGAAGATTGCCCAAGAAGAAATCTTTGGCCCAGTGATGAGCATCATCAAATTCAAAGATATCGACGAAGTAATTCAAAGGGCGAATAGGACAATGTACGGACTCGCCGCCGCTGTGTGGACTCAGGATATCACCAAAGCACATGCGATCGCTAACAACGTTCGCGCTGGTACAGTCTGGGTAAACTGCTACGATGTATTCGATGCTGCTGCACCCTTCGGTGGATTCAAGCAATCGGGTATTGGTCGAGAACTAGGTGAATATGGCTTGCAGCAATACACCGAAGTTAAGACAGTTACCATTAAATTGTAGTTGCATTCAGGGATTTTCAAGAAATAAGGGACTTCCAGAAAATGAAGAGAGCAGGGGGAGCAGGGGAAGCAGGGGGAGCAGGGGGATTAAACTAAGCCACCCACTTTCTTGTGGGGTTTCTACCTACCTTGAGATACAAGGATTTATTCGCGCTACTTGCGGGCGTTAGCGCAGCGGGACGAAGTCCGGTTTTGAACCTTTACTTTTTTCATAAATTATCCCAAATTATTTGTACATTTTTCGGGTAGCACAGCTGTGCTACCCTACTATGGAATATTTATTTCTTGGAGTTTCCCAATATAGTTCACCTCTTCTTCCGTTAAGGTTTCACGTGAACAGGAAAAACACCCAAGGCAATTAACCTTCCTGGGAGGTCACGCAAGATGGGTAAGCGCAAAAATCCAGGTGGTACAAAGGTGCGATTTGAGGTGAGAACCGGGGCAAATACCCGCTTTTGGATAAAAGTTTGAAATGCCTGAATGATACGTGTGGGTAACTCCCGTTGACGCTGTACTTTTGCAAGGTCACTAAGTTGTACTTGTCGGTTCTTGAGTGGTTTGCTGAGTACATTCGCTGCCACTACGGCATCTTGAATTGCGTAATTAATGCCAACTCCGCCAACCGGAGACATGACATGGGCGGCATCGCCGATGAGTAAAAGTCCCTGACGATACCAACGTTTGACGCGACTGGACTCCACTGAGAGAAAGGCTACTTGTGACCAATCATGTAAATTTGGGATGCGTTGCTGGAATTCGGGCACCACTTCGACAATCGATTTTTTCAATTCCTCCAAACCCCCAGCCCGCAGTTGTTGATAACCTCCTTTGGGAATAACATAAGCAACTTGCCATTCATCGCCACGGTCAAGCATGGCGATGATGTGACCTTGGCCAAAGCGCCCCATTCCGCCCTCTGGATCTTCTGGCTGACGAGGTAGGCGGAACCAGAGGATATCCATTGGCGGCGAGGTTTCAATGGACTCAAACTCACCCAAGTGGCGTAAACGTGAGTGACGACCGTCTGCACCAACTGTCAGGATTGCCCGGACTTCGTGCCAACCACCGCCACCCCGATAGCGGACACCTTGAATCACGCCATTTTCTGTGATTAATTCCTGGACATTGGCACCCATTACTAGATGAAAACTAGGATATTTTTCGGCTTCTTGGGTGATGAACTCCAGGAACTTCACCTGGGGAAGCATCGTAATATAAGGGTAGCGGGTTTTGAGATGACTAAAATCAGCCAATGTCACGGTATCTTGAGGAGTTTGAATACTCAGGCGGCGAATTTTGGTATGGGGGAGTTCCAGTAAAGCTGTACTTAGTCCCAATTCTTCCATAATTTCCATCACCGATGGATGAATTGTATCGCCACGAAAATCGCGATCGAAGTCTTTATGTGTTTCTAATAGGATCGCAGAAATGCCTTGACGCGCTAACAACAAGGCTAATACAGCCCCGGCTGGGCCTCCACCAACAATGCAACAATCTGTAGTCTGTACGTCTACAATGTCATGAGCAGAGTTAACGTTTGGTTCTTGAGAAGAATTAGCGGGTATATGAGTAGTCATCACAACACCTCCTGACAGCCCTAAAATTCAGGGTAGTTTGCTTTTTATCGCGCAAGCTATTTTTTTAACTTTTCGTATTCACACCGAACGTGTATCATGGGCGCTAAATAGTCATTAGTCATTAGTCATTAATCCAATGCCCAATGCCCCATGCCCAATCCCCAATTCCCAATCAAATAATTAGTTGTGGCCGAAGTTGTTTTAGAAAACGTTTATAAAAGTTTTTCCCCACGTCAAGGGGAAAGTGTGAACTCACAAACTCAATCCTCACTCAAATCTGGGGAAAAAACTGATGCGGCGCAAGAGCGTCCGGGAAGCGTCAATGTTTTGCGGCGAATTAACCTGACGATCGCAGATGGGGAATTTATGGTGCTGGTAGGCCCTTCTGGTTGTGGCAAAAGTACTCTGCTGCGGTTAATCGCCGGGTTAGAGGTGATGACTGGAGGTAATATTTGGGTAGGCGATCGCTTGATTAATGACTTACCACCCAAAGAACGCGACATCGCAATGGTTTTCCAAAGTTACGCCCTCTATCCCCACATGACGGTGTACGATAACATCGCTTTTGGGCTGCGGCGCAGGGGGAGCAGAGGAGCAGAGGAGCAGAGGAGCAGAGGAGAAAGAGAGGGTACTCCTCATCTTCGTATCTGGGCAGAAAATCTCCTTGTAGGGGTGACAAAAAAGTTACCTAAGGGACTGCGTTATGTTTCTGACAAAGAACGGGCTGTGGATGAGCAGGTGCGTAGTGTTGCCCAACTTTTACAAATTGAAACATTGCTGAATCGGTTACCCAAACAGCTATCTGGGGGACAAAGACAACGGGTTGCATTGGGAAGGGCGATCGCCCGTGACCCCCAAGTATTCTTAATGGATGAGCCGCTTTCTAACTTAGATGCCAAATTGCGGGCGGAAACCCGCGCCCAAATTGTCAAATTGCAGCGCCAACTGGGGACAACGACGATTTACGTTACCCATGACCAAACCGAAGCGATGACAATGGGCGATCGTATTGCGATTATGTCTGAGGGTAAAATTCAACAAGTTGCTTCTCCCTTAGAACTTTACAACCGCCCTGCCAACCTTTTTGTTGCAGAGTTCATTGGTTCACCACCAATGAATTTTATTCCTGTAGAATTTCATGCGCCGCAGTTGATTACTCATTCCCAGTTGCGTTTCACCCTGCCAGAAGTTTGGGCAAATGCTTTACAAAAATATGATGGGAAAACTTTAATTTTAGGCATTCGCCCAGAACACTTGAACTTGAGTATGCCTGCTACTAAAAATCTCCCTGTGCAAGTAGATTTGGTAGAGAATCTCGGCAACGATTCCTTTCTCGCTGTTAAGATTGCCGAACCTGGATCTCAACCTCCCACTACAGCCAATACCCTCCAAGTGCGAATCCCACCAGACCGATTTGTACAAGTTGGCGAGCAACTTTGGTTATCACTAAATCCAGAGAAAATTCACTTTTTTGACCCGGAAACTGAATTAGCAATATATCCTTAAAACTATCCGCGTCTAATTGGTAAAACACGAACTCTCGATTGCGTTTGATCGACAGTGACCAATGCCCCTGTCTCTAGTGAAAACTCAAACTGATTTATGGCTGAAATGACTAAATTTTCGATACTGTTTGGCAAAACATCCTGGGTACGAACCTGAATGACACTGGGAGTATCGACACCTGTCGCAGCTAGTAGGGAACCGAAGTCTAAATCGTGAGTAAAAACGATATATCCATTGGTTCTTGCCCATTCCATAATTATTGAATCTTTCTCACGAGGATCGCCAACGGTAGATTAGTGGACAGCGGAAATATTGTACTTCTCAAAAACCCCAACCCAATCAGGGGAAAGGTTCATATCAATCAAAATTTTCATGCACTTGTGAGAGGAACTTCAATCTCTTCAGCCCGCCATGCAGCATAGGCAAGTGCTTCATAGATATCATCTTCTTCGAGGTAGGGATATGCTTTGAGAATCTCACTATTATTATATCCAGATGCCATTAAGCCGACAATAGTACCAACAGTAACACGCATTCCCCGAATACAGGGTTTGCCGCCCATCACTTCAGGATTGCGACTAATTCTGGTAAGATTTTGCATAATTGTTGCAGAGTACGAGTAAGGTTATGAGATTGAGAAACCAAAAATGGCTACGTCAATCTTTTTTATTATCGAACTTTTACCACCTTCTAGGCTAACTGATTGCCAATTTTAAAAAATTTAACAAAACAAAAATATGTTAAAAGATATTATTGCAGTAGAACCAAGAGAAAATTATCAACTATATATCCGTTTTGAAGACGAAGTGGAAGGAATAATTGATGTTAGTAAGCTGATTAAATTTACAGGTGTTTTTGCACCTTTACAAGATCAAAAATACTTTGCTGAGGTTGAATTAAACCACGAAGTAGGAACAATCCAATGGCCATCGGGAGCCGACCTCGATCCAGATGTTCTCTATGCAGTGATTAGCAATCAGCCTATTCCTAAGTATAAGTCAATACGGTTCACTTAAGGATAATTGTAGCGACTGTTTTAAAAGTCAAGCGTAGGCGTAGCCCGTCGTAGACATCGCTAAGTTTTGTGGAGATTTATAATAGGACTTACGCATTGACACGAAATACAAAATATGTGTTTTTTGAAAAACTAGACCTGTCGTAGGGGCACAGCACTGCTGTGCCCTCCATAGCGCGGGTTTATGTACCATCAAAGAATAATTAATCAAAGCCTGAAACGACATATTTTCGTGAATTCATACCATGATTAATTTGTACAGTGCGTAAGTCCTGTATAAAAGCGATCGTACCTGTGTACTTGATCGCGGTGCGACAAAGTTTGAAGTACTCCAACACGACTTTGGAGTACCTCAAAACAACTTCGGAGTACCTCAACACAACTTCGGAGTACCTCAACACAACTTTGGAGTACCTCAAAACAACTTCGGAGTACCTCAACACAACTTTGGAGTACCTCAACACAACTTCGGAGTACCTCAACACAACTTTGGAGTACCTCAAAACAACTTTGGAGTACCTCAAAACAACTTCGGAGTACCTCAAAACAACTTTGGAGTACCTCAAAACAACTTTGGAGTACTTCAACACGACTTCGAGGTATCTGTTGCTTATACCAAATTGCCTTTGGTTGTCATTTTTAACGCGATAATCAAAATTTTCATGAACTTGTGAGAGAAACTTCAGCTTTTAAACAGTATATTGTGTCTTAATTGACATATCACTTGGGTATTAGCCATATAGAGTATGACTATGAATTTGTCTGTTCCCCAAGATTATCAATATCAATTTGGTGGTAGTCTTCCTGCGAATGCACCTACCTACGTCACACGCCAAGCTGATGCAGATTTGTATCAGGCTGTGAAAGCTGGAGAGTTTTGTTTTGTTTTGAACTCTCGACAAATGGGTAAATCCAGTTTGCGTGTCCGCACAATGCAACGGTTACAAAATGAAGGAATTGCTTGTGTATCTATTGATTTAACCGTAATTGGCGTATCAGGACTAACCTATGAACAATGGTATTCTGGGATTATTGATACTATTTCTCATTCTGAAAGTTTAAACTTAGGTGAGCAGTTTGATTTAGATAAATTATGGGAAGAAAATTCCCGCTTTTCTGAAGTGCAGATTTTTGGTAAATTTATTGACAAATTACTAAAATTACTTTCCACACAGATTGTTATTTTTATAGATGAAATTGATAGTGTTCTCAGTTTAAAATTTCCGGTTGATGATTTTTTTGCTTTAATTCGAGCTTTCTTTAATCAAAGAGTTGATAATCCTGAATATCAACGCATTACTTTTGTGCTTTTGGGAGTCGCCACGCCATCTGAGTTAATTCAAGATAAAAAGCGCACTCCTTTTAATATTGGCAAAGGAATTGAATTAACCGGATTTGAATTTGCAGAAGCTTTACCTTTAATAAAGGGATTCTATGAACAAACTAGCAACCCCGAAGCAGTACTAAAAGCGATTTTAGACTGGACTGGAGGACAACCATTTTTGACTCAGAAAGTCTGTGAATTTGTCCGTAAATCTGCAACTGTAATTCCTTCAGGTGAGGAAGCTGCTTTTGTAGAGAATTTAGTCAGAAATCGAGTTATTGGGAATTGGGAATCTCAAGATGAACCGGAACATTTTAGAACGATTCGGGATAGAATTTTAAAAAGAGATGAGCAGAAAGCAGCATACTTATTAGATTTATATCAACAAGTATGGCACTCAGGCGGAATTGATATTGATAGTAGTATTGAACAGAGTGATTTACAGTTAGCGGGAATCGTTGTTAAAAAAGATAGTAAATTAAGGGTTTATAACCTGATTTATCAAACAATTTTTGACAGCTTATGGATTGAGAAAACTTTAGCCAGTTTGCGTCCTTATGCAGAGAATTATCGTCAGTGGATATTATCAGGGAAACAGGATGATTCTAGGTTATTGAGAGAAAAAGCTTTAGCAGAAGCCGAAGCTTGGGCAAAGAATAAAAGTTTAGGTTTTCAAGATTTAGAATTTTTAGCAGCTAGTCGTAAACTAGAGCGAGAAAAGGAACTAGCAGAAACAGAAAGACAGTTAGAATTGGAAAGAGAAAGGAAAGAAAAGAAAGCAGCAGAAAAAGCTAGACAAATTGAAGCGGAAGCTAAACAAGAAGCAGAAAGGCAATTGATAACTGCTAGAAAAAGAATGCGTTTTGGAGTGGTGGTTTTATCTATTACTTTAGGAATTACAGGTTTGTTAGGTATAGGTGCATTTATCCAGTTGCAAACTGCTCACAAAAATACAAATGAACTCAACCAATCTATTGATAAAATTAGAAAACTGTCAGCAGTGGCTTCTCAACTGCAACAAAAGGGAAAAACAAACGAAGCCAATCAGTCTTTGAATATTGCAGGTTTGGTTTTGCAGAATAAAATTAATAATTTTCAGCTAAAAGAGGCTTTATTAAATAGTTCGCTGGTTTTAGGGTATCAATATCTAGCTGATGCTGAAAGCGATGAAAATCAAAAAAAATATTTAGAACAAGCTGAGAAAAATTTTACTAACAGCCTGGATCAATTATCAATAAGAGAAAATCAAATTGAGAAAAATCCCGATAATCTAGCTACTTTAGTTTATGTTAACTACGTTCAAGGTAAATTAGAAGAAAATTCAAATAAAGCTAAGGCTTTAGTAGATTATAAGAAAGCATTTGATTCTATCAGTAGTCTGAAATCTCAGTTTAAGTCTCATCTTGATTTATTTAACTTAGACCTAAATATTCTCTACAATGGCAATGCAGATATTGTAGCTTTGCTTTATCGTAAACTTAAAGAATTAGACGGCTCAAATACAGTTTATGCTCAATCTTTAAAGGAACATTTATTGAATGAATTAGACTATTTGATGAAGCAACAAAGATGGAGGGAAGCAAATTCAAAAAATTGGCAGTTTCTTCTCTATTCAGCAGGAAGAGAAGGATTAGGTTTTTTAACTTTAGATAATGTCAGAAATTTTAATTGTAATGATTTGAAAAAACTAGATGCACTTTGGATCAAGAACTCCAAAGGTTATTTTGGTTATAGTGTCCAGAAAAAAATATATTTGGCTAGTGGAAATTCTCTCGATATTGATTGGGAGAAGAGAGAATGGAAAAATTGGAATGAAAAAGGGTATAATGATTTTGCAAAAAAGGTGGGATGGAAAGGAGTGGATGGGGAGTGGAGAAGATATGAGGAATTACCCATGAATGCTAAGCGGACGAGTGTATCCAGGAGTTTGGCAGGAGAACTCCCATTTCCCGTATACGTTTTAGAACTCCCGTTTCCCGAAACTCCCGTTTCCCGATTAACGTTTCGGACGAGCCGAGGTGATGATTCTTTGATACTTCTCTCTTCTTGCAGAGACTTGTAAATTGTAGCAGATAAGGCTTTCAGAGAATTGTAAAGATTTATTTCTTGGAGATTTTCCACCCAATAATAAGGCTTTTGGAGATTCGATACCTGGCACTAGGCTCCAGGCTCAGGCAGAGATGCAATACTAGGCAATGCACAAGGCAAAGAAAGTAAATTTAGAGTTATTGGTATTACCAAAAAGTAGCAAATTCCTATAAAAAAGACATTTTTAGTGATAAATAGAGACACTGATCCTATCTTCATCTCAAATCATTGACTGTGACCTCTAAAAATCATCCCTGCAACTTGCGGATTGTAACAATTAGCAAAAATAAATTTCTCTGCTACATCAACAATTTCTGGATTACTCGCTTCCCAACTATATTCCTGACGCGTTAATGTAAACTCGCGGTTATTGCACCGAGTAGTGACGCGATCGCTGTATCCTAGTTTTAAGTCGCGCTGTGGCCGTGGCATAAGAAGAATTTGTCATCCTAAGAGGATGTTTCAAAAGTTCTCTTGTCGGTAGCAAAACGTTCTAGATCCCCCTAAATCCCCCTTAAAAAGGGGGACTTTGATTCCGGTTCCCCCTTTTTTAAGGGGGGTTAGGGGGGATCTAAAAGCGCCTAAAATCACAGCGAAACACTTTTCAAACATCCTCTAATTCTCCCCATAATATCTATGCCCTTTAACAATTTTTTTCATAAAACCCCAAAACCTGAACCCGCAGAGATGACTGGTTTAATCAAAATATCGGGATGTGACAACCCTAAGCGGTGCGGGGATGTGATTTTTGTTCACGGCTTAGGTGGTCACGCACGCGGAACTTGGCATCCGCAAGAACTACGGGACGACGATAATTTCTGGTTAACGTGGCTTGCACAAGAAAGACCAGATTTAGGTATTTGGTCTTTTGGCTACAACGCTGAACCCTTTGAATGGAGGGGTTCAACAATGCCACTATTTGACCGTGCTAGTAATTTATTGGAATATTTACAAGTTTATGATTTTGGAAAATACCCAATAATTTTTATCACTCATAGTATGGGTGGATTATTAATCAAAGAAATGCTGCGTAATGCTCAGACATTAAAAAAAAAAGCAGTGATTCAACAGACAAAAGGCATTGTATTTCTCTCCACTCCTCACACTGGTTCTCATCTCGCTAATTTAGTCGATAAAATTGGTATTTTGGCACGAACCTCTATCAGTGTTGATGAACTAAAACTACATATTCCACAACTGCGTCAACTTAACGAGTGGTATCGGCAAAATGTTGATTCTTTGGAAATTGCGACAAAGGTTTATTTTGAAACAAGACCCACCAAAGGCTTTTTAGTTGTAGACCCAGATAGTGCTAACCCAGCCATCAAAGATGTCCAACCTACTGCTACAGATGACGACCATCTTTCTATCACCAAGCCAAAATCAACAGATAATTTAGTCTACAAGGGAGTAAGTCAGTTTATTAAGCAACAATTGTTAATTAATCTAGGCATTGTTGAACAATCAACACCAAAAGCAAAAGAGAATAACTCTTCAGTGATTTTTGAAAATGCTGATGGTCAAGTTCCTCTTAACTCCCCTTTTTATATCGAGCGTCCAGAGGTGGAAATTAAATGTTATGAATCCATCCTCCAACCAGGGGCATTAATCCGCATCAAAGCGCCGCAAAAGATGGGTAAAACTTCTTTAATGAGCCGCATTCTTAACCATAGTCAACAGAAAGCTTATCGCACAGTTTTGCTGAATTTATGGAGTAAAGAAAATCTTACCGATCTCAGTAATTTTTTACAGGGATTTTGTGCAATTTTGAGTGATGAATTAGGACTAGAAGAACAAATAGATAAATATTGGAAAAGACGCTTAAGTAGTCAAGTTAACTGCACTAATTATTTAAAAGACTATTTATTAAAAAATATTGATACTCCCTTAGTATTAGGCTTAGATGATATTGATAAAATTTTTCCTTATACCGAAATTGCTCAAGAGTTTTTTGCTCTACTCCGAGCTTGGCATGAAAACGGTAAAAACGAGGAAATCTGGCAAAAATTGCGTTTAGTAATTGCACATTCTCAAGAAGTATATGTTTCTCTAAATGTCAATAAATCCCCCTTTAATGTAGGCTTACCTGTTGAAATAGGAGAATTCAATGCCACGCAAATAAAAGAGTTAGTGCAACGACATAAATTAAATTGGTCAGATACAGAAATCGGACAATTAAACGGAATGATTGATGGTCATCCTTATTTATTAAGGACTGCTCTTTATCAAATTGCCACAGGTAATTTAACTTTAGAACACTTTCTAAAAGTTGCTCCCACTGACGAGGGATTATTTAGAGGCTTTTTACATCCCTATCTTTCACTGCTAGAAGAAGATAAATTGTTGAAAACAGCATTCCAAAAAATTATCAAGAGTGATATTCCTGTTCAATTAGACTACGCACAAACTTTTAAATTACGCAGTCTAGGCTTAATTAAATTTAAAGGAAATGAAGTTCAATGCCTTTGTAATTTATATCGCCTTTATTTTCGAGAACGCTTATCCGAATGATGGCACCCAGCTTGAGAGGATGAAGCATCAATATAGCAGGAAAATGATTAGCGATGCCTACGGCAGCAAGCTACGCACTCCATCATACCTCAATTTTTATACAGGCGATCGCACTCCATCACACCCCAAGTTTTATAAATGCGATCGCACTAGTCAAATCAACTTAACAAAGCTTTCGCCGTCCCTTCTGGCAAGCATTACAAGCAGAAGTTTTCGGTTCAAAATCAATACAACCAATTGCTTGTTCTGAACAAGGTTTTTTTGGGTGTACAGTACATTTGAGGCGATAATCATTAGTGAAATAATCACAACCAGAGCAAGGAATTTCATGCAGAGTTTTTAAATGAATTATTCCTTTTTTCAAGGTTAACCAGAAACTCGAAATAAATAAAATAATTACTGTCCAAGTGCAAAAAGCACACAAAATCATAGCTAACATTTAGTTATCCTCATAAAAATTCCAAAAAAATGCCCACAGTCTACTGCTTTCCACCGCAGGCATAGGAGTTTATTTAGCTAGAGTTGAGCGAAAATTAATTCAGGTAATACCAATTCAGACCATTTGTAGAGACGCGATTCATCGCGTCTTTACTTTACGCGGCGATCGCCAAGAAGCACCTACACCAAAACCCAAAGTAGCTAAATGAGGTAACAAAATTAGTCCCTGTTCTCCCATCGGTACATCGGGGTTGTAGCGAGAGATTTCAAACCATGTAAACGCCCCAGCCCAGAGTGTCGTGAGGGCTGCTTGTGCTACATGAGCGCCGATAAATAAGCCAGAGAGGTTGGCGAAGCGGGCGTTACCATTCCACCAATCAAATTCGACGTTGGGATTGCCGTATGTCTGCATGACAGTATTAATTACCACCGCTCAAAAGAATTCAGAATTCAGGAGTCAGAATTCAGTATAAATTGGAGTCTGACTGGCAGATATGAATACCTCAGTCATTGATTTTGGATTCTGAATGCTGAATTCTGAATTCTGGATTCTGGATTCTCAATTCTTCTTCAAAATTAACTTGTAGAAGTGCTAAAAGATAGTGCAGATGCTTCCACCAAATACAAATTGTGGCGTTCCCAAAAACTCACAATTTGTTCGCCAACTTGTTGAGGATAAAAGTAGTGAAAAAAATGATATCCTTGTGGGCATTCCCAGAGATCATCTTCTGGCTTGAACCAATTCATCCAGTCATGCAATGCAAGTGAATTGACAATTGGATCAGTCTTGCTGCCACATATCATCATTGGCATAGAAACTCCACCTTTGGGTAAATAAACCAACTTAAATAAAGAGTGTGACGTGGGAGATTGTTCTAAATCTTTATCTAAAGCAGCTACTAACTTTTTAGTAGTATGGGCTGGTTGATTTCCAAAAAGACTGCGAGCAGTGCTTGCCAAAATTTGCTCGCGGCTGATGCTAAAAAGTTGTCGTTGAAAATAATAGTGAGCGTGCCAAGTGTTGGCAGGTTGGGATGCTACGGCGAGTAGAGTTAGCGATCGCACTTTTTGGGGAAATCGCCGCGCAAAGCTTAAAGCGATTGTACCACCCATACCATGACCGGCTAAATGCACAGGGCGATCGCAGCATTCCAAAAATTCAAACACTAACTCCACAGCTTGGTCTATGGAACTGCCTTCATCTTGACTTTGCTGGTATTCCCAATGGGCGATTTTCAGATGCCTAGACAAATATTTAACTAATGGTTGATCGAAACGCTGCAAAACAGAACTAGCACTTAACCACAAAACATCAAATGAATCAGACATAAATACCTATAACTTCTAAATTATCAATTTGTAAGAATTCAGAATTCAGAATTCAGAATAATTGGAAAATCAACTACAGATGTACGTTGGTGTCAACTTAACGCTAAATCGGCGGTTATAAACCGCGTCTACACAAACAAAACCCACCTACCTGGGTTTCAAATCCTTAATTTTCCATTAGTCCGCACCAGGCGACTTCTCTGCGAGACGCTACGCGAACGCCTGTGTAGCCGCGAATTCTATTCGCCCTGGCTCTAAGTTGACACCAATGACAGCTGTACGGCCTTTAATTTCTACAAACCAAATTCTGTCTTCAACTGAGCAACCCAAGTTTTAATCCGCTCATCTGTTAAATCGGATTGGCTACCTGTATCAAGTGCCAGCCCAACAAACTTGCCATTTCTCACAGCTCTAGATTCATTAAAGTCATACCCATCTGTTGACCAATAACCAACAGTTTTACCGCCCCGCTGGGAAATTTTTTCTTCCAGAATTCCGATTGCATCCTGAAAGTTATCGGCATAGCCATATTGGTCTCCATCACCAAAATAGGCAACCAGCTTCCCATTAAAATCGATTTCATCGAGATCGGGAAAAAAGCTTTCCCAATCGCTTTGAAGTTGACCAATATCCCAAGTGGGAGAGCCAATAATCAGCAATTCATACTCATCAAAAGTAGAAGTATCTGCTTCGTAAATGGGATGTAATGTTACAACATCACCACCAAACTCATCTCGAATTTGTTCAGCAACAGATTCAGTGTTACCAGTTTGAGTACCGAAGAACAGACCAATTTTTTTCGACATGTTGACACCTCATAATTATGGATTGGCGATTCTCTTTCGGAGAGGCTGCGCGATCGCAATAATTTATGCAACGATACCTATACCAATTTGAAAAATGATTGCAACTTCTCAAAAGAAATTCTCAATCCAAAATGGTATGGTTTCTGCAACTCAGAAAAATAAACTGCTATTGGTTAACAGCAGGAAAGCAAATAAAGCTCCTCCGCAGCTACCTACAGTCCACCCAGCATTGAATTCACTCCAACACTTAGCTGTAAGTTTTCCGGTAGTTCCCCTTGGGCAGGTTTGCGCCCTTGGAACGATACGCTGCCATACAGCCACAGGCAAATTGTCATGGCTTTATCTCCTGAGAAAGTTTGCAACTAGCTGAAATCTATAACTAGCTTAATGAATATCTATTGCAATAACTCTGGAAATATCCTACCAGACTTATTGAAAAATTTTTGCATTTAGTAGTTATAAATTTTTGTAAAGTATTTCAGCAAACAACCAAAAACTAAAAGCGATATGACACTTGATTTCTGATGAAGTTCTGTGATGGTCTCCTTTACTTAAACAACTGTAAGTCTATCGAATTACCGTATTATTATTTTAAGAGTGACTAGCCCACTCTGCAAGAAAATAGTTTGAATCAAACGGAAATTCCCCGGATGCCAAAAGATTGGTGTAAAAGGGGCTGGGGAGGATGTGTTTGTCTTGACGATATCCTTACACAATATTCACCATAATTACTGAAGCAAAAAAATACATCGGTAACAGAAGCTAGATAAAGTTAGTTCTTTGTTAATATATGAAATTAGTCCAAATACTAAAAGTGGCTGTAATTCCTGTTTTGAGTGTATTTACCTTTGTATCTGCATCAAATACAGCACTAGCTGACTATTTAAATAGTCAGGGTTCAGGAGGTGATTATCGTTATGAATTATGGTCTAGCGATGATAATAGCAGTTACTACTTAAAAATTTGGTTATATGAAGCAAGTCCAACAAGTAGCCCACGTACTACAACTGGAGCATTTGATTCTAGTAGGGAAGCTTTAATTTATTTCGATTGCAATTACGCCGAGAGAAGTTTACCAGAATGCCCTAAATAATAATTCGTAATTGCTAATTCGTAATTCGTAATTAAAGAATTCAATTACGAATTACGAATTACGAATTACGAATTACACTTCGGCTGGTTGATATTCTTGTTGTCTTTCCACAAAAGTCTGGACACGGGTACGGTAGTTTCTCACAGTCTCATCTACCCAATCGCGATCGTTGCTATTTGCATACAAATGCACTAGTGGTTCGCTGGCATCTGGTAAAACTAATAGCCAACTGTCATCATAGGGTTGGCAAATTTTCACACCATCAATTAATTCTAGATTTTGGGCTGGGTGAGTTTCCACCAAGTAGCGCATTAAAGCACCTTTGGCTGTCCAGGGACATCGGACTGTATAAGTTTTGTGAATTACACGGGGTAATTCTGACCTTGCAGCAGCTAGCGATCGCTCTTGTATTGTTAACATCTCAATGATCTTCGCAATGCAGAACATGGAATCAAATCCTGGATGCAGTTGGGGGAAAATAAAACCAGTTTCTCCACTACCTCCTAACACCACATTCGGATTTTTCTGACAAGCTTCCATCAAAGCTGTAGGGTTAGCTTTGGTGCGAATTACTCTGCCGTCATGGCGACGGGCGACTTGTTCAATAGCACTGGAAGCATGAACTGGGACTACTACTGTACCTCTGGGGTTAGCAGTTAAAATCATGTCTACCATTAGTGCTGTTAACATTTCTCCACGAATTGGGTAGCCTGATTCATCGACTAAAATTAGCTGTTCGCCGTTAGCGGATACTTGTACACCAAAGTTAGCTTTCAGCGCTTCCACTACATGACCTAATTGAGTCAGCAGTCCTTCGCGATCAGTTACGGACATGGCCGTTTTATTGACACTGGCATTCAATACCACTGCATCAGCGCCAAATTTATCTAACATTTGGGGTAAAACTGCCCCAGATACGGCATAAACATAATCAATCACCACTTTTGCCCGACTATTGCGGAGTGTATGAACATGCAAAAGTTTCTCAAAAGCAGTGCAGTAACGGTCAATGACTTGGCTGGGGTAAGATACATCGCCAATTTCATGAATTAGCGCCCGCCGCATATCTTCCTTAAAGTAAGCGCCTTCAATTTTCTTTTCTAGGGCTTTGGTGATATTAATGCCTTTCGCATCCATGAATTCAATCAAAATGTAGTCGGGGCGATCGGGGTGTACCCGCACATGGATACCACCTGCTACTGCCATGATCGGTATAACCGTGCGGGCGATGGGAATAGCTGTGGCATCGAGATTTTGAATATCAATACCTACTGACATCAAACCAGCAATGAGCGATCGCGTCACCATTCGAGAAATATTACGCTGGTCACGGGAAACTGTTACTTTAGAACCAGGTTTCAAGGTAGAACCGTAAGCAGCTCCCAATTTCACCGCGAATTCTGGGGTGATGTCAATATTAGCTAATCCTTGGACGCCACGTTGCCCAAATAAATTCCGCTGGGCAATATTTCCCCAAATCAAGTTAATGTTTAAAACAGCACCTGATTCAATTTTCTTACTCGGCCAAACACGCACACCAGGGCTAATTTGAGCTTCTTCTCCCACCGTAGAAAGCGAACCCACCACAGCAGCTTCTAATACATGGGCGCGGCGGTCTACACGAGTGCCACGGGAAATTACACAGGCAGAAAGATGTGCTTCTTCGCCGATGATTGCTCCATTCCAAACTATCGGACGTTTGAGATTAGCATCAGCGCCAATAGTGACATTATCACCAATTACGGTTCCTGCCTCAATCTGGACTCTTGCCCCGATGCGGCAATTGTCACCAATCACTGCTGGGGTTTCAATTACAGCCGTTTGGTCGATATAAGTATTTTGACCGACCCATAACTTATGAGAAACTTCTTTGTAGGCGCAATCTAGTTGCACTTTTTGGTCTAATGCATCGTATTGAGCTTCCCGATAGGCATCTAAGTGACCGACATCGCACCAGTAACCTTCAGCAATATAACCATACATCGGCTCATCTTTTGCTAAAAGTAAGGGGAATAAGTCTTTGGAAAAGTCGCATTCAGTGTTTGTTGGCAGATATTCCAAAACTTGTGGTTCGAGAATGTAAGTACCAGTGTTGACGGTATCAGAAAAAATTTCACTAGTAGAGGGTTTTTCTAAAAATCTCCGAATTCGTAGTTCTTCATCGGTAATTACCACTCCAAATTCAATGGGGTTAGGAACCCTGGTTAAAATCAAAGTAGCTTTTGATTGTTTTTGTTTATGAAATGCGATCGCTGCTGTGAGGTCAAAATCTGTTATGCTATCGCCGCTAATCACTAAAAAAGTTTCATCAAGAAGTTCGGCAATGTTTTTCACACAACCGGCTGTACCCAAAGGCTGGTCTTCTTCCACAGCGTAGGTCATTTGGACACCAAAATCGCTGCCGTCTTGAAAATAATCTCGTAAGACATCAGGTAAATAATGCAATGTCGCAATAACTTCTGTAATTTGATGTCTTTTGAGCAAATTGATAATATGTTCGGCAATTGGTCGATTGAGGATAGGCACCATCGGTTTGGGCAGATCGCAAGTTAACGGACGAAGCCGCGTTCCCGAACCCCCTGCCATTAGTACTGCACGCATAAATCCTCCTTAATTACTTACAGCCTTTGCTGCTTGAAAACGTGTCAGATATATTTTTTTCTTCTTTCTCTAGTCTCCTATGGATATTGATATTTGAGGAACTTCCACAAGATGCATCTGCGAATAACAGAGTATATTTACTCATTAGACTAATTTGTTTATCCAGAAAAAATCAAAAAAGTAGGTCGGGGTAAGTAATTATCGTTGGGATAAAGCAGCGAGAAAAAGGGTTTGAGCCTTGTTTACACAGTTTGCTTTGATTGTGCAAAGTTACTTAGGGACTTCCAAATAAAAAAATATCCCAAAACTGACGCTAAAACCCTCTGTATTTCTCCTCTCTCTGTGTTCTCTGCGCCTGGAGTGGTAGCCTACGGCAAGCCGCTGCGCGTCTACGTTTATTTGGATAATTTATTTATTGGAAATCCCTTAATCTAAAATTGGAGAGCTTAAATTATGACTCAAGCCTTACGCAAACTAGTTACATTTGATGAATTTGTTGCCCAGTATCCCCAAAACCCACAGAAACGCTATGAATTACATGACGGAATAATAGTCGAGATGCCACCACCCACTGGCGACCATGAAGAGATTGTTGGATTTTTAGTTGGAGAAATAGTTGCAGAATATAAACGCTTAAAACTGCCTTATTTTATCCCGAAAACAGCATTCATTAAACCTACCCAGAGCGAATCAGCTTACTCGCCAGATGTACTGATCTTAAATCAGCCCAATTTAGTGAATGAACCTCTGTGGAAAAAAGAATCTACTGTTAGCCAAGCAACATCTATTCCTTTAGTAGTTGAGGTGGTGAGTACCAATTGGAGGGATGATTATTTAAAAAAAGCAGCTGATTATGAGGCAGTAGGTATCCTAAAATACTGGATTGTCGATTACGCAGCTTTGGGAGGGAGGCGATTTATCGGCAATCCTAAACAACCAACTATCTCGGTCTACTCTTTAGCTGAGGGTGAATACCAAGTTAGTCAGTTTAGGAATGGCGATCGCATTCAATCACCCATTTTCCCAGAGTTGAATTTGACTGCTCAACAGATTTTTGAGTCCAGTATTGTCTAGTCTTTATGTCTCAAAGAGGGGTTGGGGAGAGGTTCATCAAACTCACGTTGATTATGACTCCTAAATTCTTCTTCAAGAGCAAATTAACTTTGCTGGCAATGATAAAGTTGATATTCGTAGCCGTCCACGTTTGGCAAAGATTGAGTATCAGAAATAACACATGTTTTGATGGCTTCTGCCACGGGGGCGTGAAAGTTTACTAACCACAAGTCAAAAGGTCGTGGTAGTGTCTTTAAAGTATTTTCCAGAGCAATGGTAGAAGTATTTGGGCCTTGGTCTTGATGAGCAAGGAGAAACAGAGGATTTTGAGGGAAATTTCCCAGTTTAATTTCCCTAGCTATGCCCATCATTTCCCCAGTGTGTACATAAGTTTTGTGAGTGGTGGCAATCAGTGTTGGTACTGGAGATATCTGTTGAATTAATTGCACAAAAAGGTCAGGGCGATAATATTTTTGATAGCCGAGATTGCACAATACTGTAGTTGCACTAACAAATGCCATTAACCAAATTAAGATTGCAGCTTTTTTCCCATTGATTCCCCATCTGCCTATACTTTTATTGATTAATTCTTTGGGGGGATGCCAACAAACTGCCAAACTTGCTGCTAGTAAAACAATGATACTGGGAAAGTAAATAAAGTGATAGCGAGCGCCCCTAGTTAGATCAATACCTAAAAAATAGGTAAAGATAAAGAACAAAGCGATCGCACTTATAGCAACTCCAGCCACCACCTGAATCATTATCCGGTTTTCTGGGTGTTGTAGTTGAACCTTAATCCCACGCACTAAAATTGGTACTGCCCAAATAAAGAAAATCAGCATCACCAGCCCTGAAGGAATCACAACCAATAGTTGTGTAGATTCAACTGGTAACAGCGAAATCATTGTAATCAATGTTCCTAAAGCTTGAAAAATTGGGCTGATCCAATCTAGTCCATTACGGGAACCTCGAATCCATTCGGTCAAATTATCACGATTTCTATTTTCTAGAAAGATTGGTAACCAAATTAAACTGGCGATCAAAGTACCTGTAGCAACGGCATAGATGCGCTGCCAGCCAGAAGAGAATAGCAGAGAAAATTTTGTGCTGGTTTGTTTTTGATACCAAGCTAGAAACATTAAAACTACTGCTTCAGTGCAAACAGTAAGGCTGAAGAAGTAATGAGTAGCAAAACCCAAAGCATTAATTTCTACCCAAGTAAGTGCTACCCACATCGGTAATGGTGTGCGGTTTTGAAGATGACGTGTGGCAATTACTAAGCAGGTGAGAGAACCAATTACCCACAAGGCTGCTAAACTGTAGTGGCGTGCTTCTTGTGACAAAAAAACAGCGTATGGTGATACTGCCATGATGGCAGCAGCAAAGTTTCCCACCAATGGCGAACGAAATGCTACTCTACCTAATAAGTAAACACAAGGTATGGAGATTGCACCAATGAAAGCTGGTAGCGATCGCGCTGCAAATAGCGATACTAATCCACCTTCACTCGGAAATAATTTCATCCACAAGTAAGCTAAAACAAAATACAGTGGTGGATGGGTATCTTGTGTCACTAAGTTATGAATTACATCACCAATGTTAGCAGCTGGGTTTGGTTGTAGTGGTTGCAATAGGATATCAGGTGCGATCGCTTGATTTAGGGGTACTCCTAAAAAATTATTCCCCAAGCTAAAAACTAAGGTGGAAAATTCATCTGTCCAAGGAGGCTTGGCAGTCAAGTTGATTAGACGCAAGCCGAAGCCGATAATAAACCACATCAAAGGATGAAACCAGCTAGGAAAAAGGGGGGCATACCACTTGTGCAAAGATATCTGTTGCGGGGTAGATTTTTTACCTCTATCAGGCAGAATTTGGGCAGCACAGACAGACAACAACAAGATAATCTTTTTGCAAAAATGGGATGCATCCCCAAAAAAAACTTTCATAGCCAAGCCTCACACTCATGGATTTTTAGATTTGACGTTTTAGATTTAAGTTCGTTCTAAAATCTAAAAACAAAAATTCCAATCTCAAATCCCTCGTTGTGACTATTTCACATCAGTGACGCGCCAGCTGAGTTTCAAATTCACCCAGAAATTCCAGATAGTAGCAACTGCGATCGCAATTAAATTGGCAATATAACGGTTAGGAATCAGGAAATTAAACACTAAATTTAATATCAGTACATTTAATACCAGTCCGGCAAGGCAAATCAGATTAAATTTTACAAAACGTTTGGCGCGTTGGTGCCATTCTTGCTGTCTGGCGCTGACATCAGCAAATGTCCAAGCGTCATTCCACAAGAAATTATTTAAAATTGCAATTTCACCAGCAATGATTTTGCTGCGTGTCAATGGCCAAGCTAAGGTAGTCGGATCGCTCAGTAAGTAAAGCACTGCCATATCCACAAATACCCCACTCAAGCCAACCAAACCAAAGCGGATGAATCGACCAACGGGAAAATTAACTTTTCTTTTAAATCGTCCTACCCTTCCTGTGGAAAGCCGCAACCGCACTAAGTGGTGGATGTAATCTATATATTGCTTCCATGTGACTTTACTCTCACCCTCTGTGCGTTCCCGAAATACATACCCAACTTCGGCTACTTCGTTTACCTTTCCCCGCCCAATTACCTCTAGAAGAATTTTGTATCCTACTGGATTGAGTGCTGCATTGGCGATCGCACTCCGCCGCACCATAAAATAACCACTCATCGGGTCGGAAACTCTCCCCAGTACCCCTGGTAAGATAATTAAGCCTAACAACTGAGCGCCACGGGACAAGAAACGCCTGACTACACTCCAACTACTGACGCCGCCTCCTTCCACATGACGGCTGGCTACTGCCAAATCCGCTCCCTGTTCAATACTACGTAACAGTTGCATCAGCACTTCTGGTGGATGCTGCAAATCCCCATCAATTACCCCCAACACACTTCCCATACCTGCTTGCCAGCCACGAATTACTGCTGAAGACAGCCCTCGTTCCTCTTGGCGTCGCATCACCCGCAACTGTGGATATTCTGTCGTCAAAGATTGTGCTATTTCCCAAGTCAGGTCTGGGCTATCATCGTCTACCACAATTAGCTCATAATTTCCTGGAATTGATTCATCCAGTAACTGACTCAGTATCCTAACTATATTGTTAATATTATCACGCTCTTTATAAGTAGGAATTACTAGGGATAGATAAATTGATTCACTGGTTGTACTTAGATCATTAGGAGGTAATTCTGAAATCTTCAGTGGACCAGTTGGAACTGTTAACAGTGAGTTGGATGAGTTTGTTTTCATATTTCAAATAACATAAGAAGGGTGTAAATACTGGGGTTAATAGACCCGGACACTTGCTGAGTTTCTTGATTCAATCTGCTTTGTTCCGCATTCTGTAATTACTTTTTTGGACTTTGGACAAAAAGAAGTTTGTTCGCGAGTCACACTCGCGAACAAAAAACTAGTCATCAGAAATTACCCCAGTTATTTTACAAACTGAGTCAGACTGAGTTAAACGCCTAAAGCCTAAGAAAATTTATGCGGCTTTGACTTTAGCGAGTGTTGATTTTGACTTCTTCTTGACAACAGGATGCTTAGTTCGTTGTGTTTGAACTTGACCTTGAACTCGACCGATGGAATTTCCTCTGGTTTTGGGAGAACGAGCGGGTGTACCAATCTCTGAAATAATTCTCTGAAAATCGCGTTGCACTACACTTGGAGTGGCAATTTTATCATTGTTTTGTTCTAAATAACGCTCCCATGGCCTGGGTAAGTGTGTTGCTAACTCCCTTGCCGCCCACAACTGTACGTAAGCTAGGATTACTAAATGTATCCAATTTTCCTCATGCAAAACATCTGGAGTTTGAAACTGCGTCATCAACAAACGCTGCTTGCTAAATCGCAGCATGTGTTCAATATCAAACCTTTGTCTATAGCAATGGTTTGCAACCGTAGGTGAGATTTCTCCACGTTGCTCACCTATGACAATTAACCACATTGGTTTCCAGAGAGATTGATTAGTATCATCAGTCACATGAATTCTGAGCAGAGTAAAAGGATGACAATACATTTTTTGGTGCTTGGTTCCCCTCATCAACATTTGATGCCAAGCGAGTATGGTGATGTTTAAAAGACGACCCTTACAGGTTGTCTGCTGAATTTGTGTTGTCTCGTCGGGAGAGTGCCAAGTTTCAACATCAGCTAAATTAAACCGTTCACCGTATTTTTTTGGACAACCACGTTTTTTCTTTGACTCATCAACGGGTGGAGATTGGTAGAAAATTCGATTACTACGAACTCTGGCTATCACTACCACATTTTTGTGTTTGGATTGGTCAAACAGAAATGAACGCTGACTATAGGCGCTATCTGCTACTAAGACGCACAATTTTTCCTGCCAGGGCAGTGATGAATCAGACATTACTGAGGAAATTTGTTCACTACCCACATCAACACCAGTTTTATCAAGTGATACCCTTTCTCCTGATATTGGTATTGACCAAGGGGCGGCATTCCCAGTTTCTTTCTCTGGTAAGATAGAAAGTATCGAATAAGAATGACCAATATTAATCGGTTTGTTACCCTTGATAGTATTTGGCTGGTAAATATACCCACGTTCAGCTAAAGTCCTCGCGTAAGGACGCGGATGCGGTGTTGTATCAAGAGCGAATAAGTAAAAAGGGCGTTGTTGTGGTTGCTTAATTAACTCAGATACCACCCTAATTAAGTTATTGGGTTTTTCTTGTTCTTCTTGTTCTTCTTCTTCATTGTTCTTCTCCTGAATATTTGTATTAAATGATTTTTGAATTGCTTTATAAATAGAATTATAGCTTCTGGGAAACAAAGGACTTAAAGATAACTCCGCAATTGAATTGGCTCCCGTATTACCCGCAAGCGCATCCAACAAATCCATACAGGCGTCGCTACATGAAGAAAAACAGTTGTAAATTTTTTGTCTAAAATCTTGAAATTGCGCTATTAATTGATTGTTATTAAATTTTGGCATAGCCATCAGTATTTACCCAAAGATACTTTGTAGTTGATATTACTATTTGTTGGGGGTCTGATGGCTATGCTTTTTTCTGCTCGTCACTATAAACAAGATTAATCATTCATTTATTCGCGAGTCACACTCGCGAATAAACTTCTTTTTGTCCAAAGTCCAATACTTTTGTTACAGTTTCTTCTTCTGAAAGTTTAGTAATTTACACATTTTAATTTCCAGTATTTTTACTAAATTCATCTAAATTTTATATTTTAGTGGTTATTTATATGGTACTTTCGATTTCGGTTTTTTATACTCTTACGTACTTAATGTAGCATTAATCTCACTCCGTGAGCAAATAGATCATCTATAAATCTTATTTTTATCGAACAGAATAGAGGCGTCAGTCGTCAGTCGTCAGAATTCAGTTGGTTATTCTGACCGAAAAAGCGGATAGCTAGCTCCCGCCGAGTCTTTTCCCTTGGCGCTAGCCTCTCCCTTTGGGAGAAGGGGAGACGCTTTAGAGCAACGAGCGTCGCGTCTTGATTCAGAATTCTGCATTCTTCTTCAATACTTTTTAATCTTATTACGCTTAATAAATCAAGACTTAAAGTGGCATATATATCTTATGGCATGGTGGTCATAATTTCATAACTTTAGGACTTACGTATTGACAGGAAATACTAAATATGGGTGTTGAAAAAACCACATCTGTCGTAGGGAACACTGCTGTGCCCCTACACCCAGGGTCTATCTACCATCAAAGAATGATTAATAAAAGCCTGAAACTATTTATTTTACAAATACAAACCATGATTAATTTGTACAGTGCGTAAGTTCTAAACTTTTGCTCCTTAACCTTGGGAAAATTTTATACATGAATATCAAGTGTTTGGCTATCTAGTAACATAAATATAGGAATTTTAATTTTTGAAACTTGGCTATTTTAAAAAGTTTGAGGATAGGTTGATTATGAATGATTTAGGACTCTAAATTTTGTCTTTTGAGAAATCTATTGTTTTTCGATAAAGGTCGAAATGGTAAAAATAAAGTTTACAGAAAATATAGTAATGGCTATTTTTCAACCGGAGAAAGAATTATTAATGGAGATATTTCCAGATTTTTTTTACTTTTCCAAGAATTTATCAACGTTTAGCAATATATCTAAAACGAAAATTCATAAAAATTAATAAAAACTAAAAAACAGCATAATATAGAGGTAGATACTGTATTGTAAATCTGTCAAAAGTAACACAACAAAATCCCCCAATAGGGCATTGCAAAAAGGAGAAAAATTTTGTTTGTTATTAATTTAATGCCGTTACTTGATTACTTGTTTTGAGTAAATAAATATCTAAAATACAGGGTAAGTTATGCATATTCCTGATGGATTTGTTTCTGTGCCAGTGGCAGGAGCTACTGGTTTAGCGAGTGTGGCAGCACTTTTTATAGCCTTAGGGCGATCGCAAGAGGCTTTTGGTGTGCGTCGCGCTCCCATACTGGGATTAACCACCGCCTTTATTTTTGCTGCCCAGATGATTAATTTTCCAGTAGCAGGAGGTACTAGTGGTCACTTGTTGGGGGGAACCTTAGCGGCGATCGTTTTGGGTAGTCCTTGGGCAGGAACGTTGTGTATTGCCACAGTTCTAATTATTCAAGCCGTGCTGTTTGCTGATGGTGGAATTACGGCATTGGGCGCAAATATTTTGAACATGGCAGTAATTGGTGTTTGGGTAGGGTGGATTTTAACCCAAACCTTGCAGCGGTTATTAGGGGGGGCTAAAGGGCGTTTACCGTTAGCTGCTGGCATTGCAGCTGGTGTCAGTGTAGTAGTAGCTGCTGTAGCAGCAGCCATTGAGCTAGCCCTATCTGGAACTGCGCCTGTAGCCATAGTTTTACCAGCCATGACAGGCGTTCATATTCTAATTGGCATTGGTGAAGGGTTGATTACCGGCAGTGTACTGACTTATTTAGCCACTGCCCGACCAGATTTATTACCAGGCGAACAGCACGAGTTTCGTGGATGGTCAGTGCCCATCGTCAGCATTTTCTTAATTGCGGGAGTGCTATCACTGTTTGCCTCAGCATGGCCTGATGGTTTAGAGAAAGTTGCTGAAAATACCGGTTTCATTGACTTAGCCGGGAAAGTACGGATAATTGTGCCGACTCCCTTAGCTGACTATGAGATTAAGGATTTGGGGCCAATTGGCACTAGTATCGCTGGACTTGTGGGAGCTGCGGTTTGCTTTGCCGTTGCTTTTGGGATTGCCAAGATAGTGAAACCGAAGAATGCCTAAACTTTCCTTACCGCTACGTTTGCAACTGTCTCTAGTGATTGTAGTAGGGGCAGCTTTATTAAAGCACCATGCTTGGTATGGGCTGGGTGTATATGGAGCGATCGCACTTTTGTGGGCTTGGCTGTTGCGCGTACCAATTCGCCAGCTAGGAGGATTAATAGGTACAGAGTTGATATTTTTGTCATTATTGACATTACCCTTGGGATGGGAACGAGCCAGTTTTTTGATAGTTCGTTCCCTGGTTTGTCTGATTACCATGAATAGTTTTTTGTTAACCTTGCCCCCTCACAGTTTCGGGATCGCTCTCAAAAGCTTACCCGTACCAGCACCAATCAAAGAAAACTTGCTCCTAGCTGGGCAATACATGGAAATTTTGCTATCAGAAGTCACACGTATGCGACGCAGCGCTCAATTACGAGGTCTAACTGGAACTGGGGCATGGCTCCGCTACACTAGTGCTGCCATGATTGGAGCCTTGTACCTCCGCAGTCTAGACAGAGCAGAACGAGTCTACGCAGCAATGGTAGCCCGTGGTTACAACGGACAATTGCCCATAGATTCGACCCTCAGACCAAAAGAGCGTTTTGGGTTATTAGTAGCTTGGGCGATCGCTGCTACTGTCACCCTAACTTCTTACAAAATTTAACCGGCTTGGCGCAGACGCGATGAATCGCGTCTCTACAAATTCCCCATTCCCCATTCCCCATTCCCTTAAACATAGGTAAATTTTGAAATCTTTGACTTCTACCCAACCATCAACCCATAAACCCCACGCTGCTGTAGTCGAGGTTGAGAACTTGGTGTATGCATATTCCCGCCAAGAACCAGTATTAAAAGAAATATCTTTTACCTTGAACAAAGG
This sequence comes from Desmonostoc muscorum LEGE 12446, assembly GCF_015207005.2. Taxonomy (GTDB): domain Bacteria; phylum Cyanobacteriota; class Cyanobacteriia; order Cyanobacteriales; family Nostocaceae; genus Nostoc; species Nostoc muscorum. The sequence continues at coordinate 3,317,467 of NZ_JADEXS020000001.1, read as the reverse complement.
CGATCGCGTAGCGTTGATGGGAGCCACCGGTTCTGGAAAAAGCACCTTGCTGGAGAACCTAATCGGCTTAAAAGAACCGCAATCTGGGAAAATTACGATTAATGGCATCCTTGTACAACCGAAAACTTTACCGCAAATACGTCGTCAAATCGGTTTTAGCTTCCAAGATGCCAACGACCAACTATTTATGCCCACCATCTTAGAAGATGTGACCTTTGGGCCACGCAACTATGGCATGTCAGCAGCAGAAGCTAGCGATCGCGCCCGCCAGTTATTAGCAGATTTCGGTCTAGAAGCTTACGCCAATCGTTCTGCCCACGAACTCTCTGGTGGACAAAGACGCCTGGCTGCCTTAGCCTCGATTTTAGCCCTAGAACCGACAATTCTGATTTTGGATGAGCCGACTAACGGCCTCGATCCGGCGTGGCGGCGTCATTTGGCACAAGTATTGTTCAGGTTACCTGTGGAGGTGATATTAATTGCCTCTCATGACTTGCATTGGTTAAGTAGAGTTACTCAACGTGCTTTAGTGCTATCTGGTGGTCGCATTGAAATAGACAGTGAGATTCAGCCACTTTTGCGAGATGGTGCTACTTTAGACCAGTTGGGTTTGCCAATAGATTGGTAATTTGGGTATGGGGTATGAGGCATGGGGCATTGAGGTAGACGAATAGAGTTCAAAGACTCATTAATGGAGTTCAAAGACTCATTAACGGACTTCAAAGACTCATTCGCTATTTCCAATCCCCCATGCCCAATGCCCAAATACCTCCTTTACTCGTAATATTGAATACTATATTCTCAGTTTTATTGCTGTTGGGGTGTTAATGTCTGTTTCACATAAATATACTGTTCTTGCTCCTGTTAGCCTGAGCATTGCTTTCTTCATTACTAGTTGCAGCGAAACTAAAATCTCCCAGTGCCAGCGACTGATTAAAGTTGTCAATGAAGGAACATCATTGATTGATAAAAATAAAGGAACGCAGGTGATAACTAGCATCCAGCTATCTAAAGATTTAGAATTTATTACTAAATCGATTCAGGAACTGAATTTAGCAGACCCCAAGCTGAAGGAATATCAAAGCGGTTTTGTCAAAATTTTTCAGAATCTTAGTCAAGCGATCGCCAAAGCCGGTAGGGCGCTGGGTGCAACAAAAACAGCAGAAGCCTCGGCAACTGGTAGAGAGAGAATTCAAAAGGCAAGAGTCGAAATTGATTCATCACTGACAGCCGCTGAAACTATCGGCAAGCAGTCAGATAAGTTAGTGAATCAGATGAATAAATATTGTAGTCAGCCTGATTGACACGGGAGCATCCCAAATTGGGATGCTCCCGTTTGCAATTGCGTGGAGTACAGAGAATTGGTAGGGGCACAACATGTTGTGCCCCTACCGTGTATCTTATTCAAATGAAAATCGCTATAGTGTACCGTTAATAGCTCCTGACTCGATTGGAGAGTTAGCGAAAAGGGCAGAAGACACAGGAACTGCTGCTACAAGCGATCGCACTTTTCGATTCATGTCATCTTCAGATAAAGAATCGAAAGTTACTTGTGTAGACAACGTTCGTGTCATTGCAGACAAAATTAGCGAATCAACTTTTAAACTGCTTAAATAATCGAGCGTTATTTGATATCGTGGCTTCGATATCAATTTGACATCTTCAAGTTTATCAAACGGCAGTAGACTACCTGCTATCAATCTAGTAATAAATTAGACTTTACAAACACCCCCTCAAACAAAGTAATTTTTATCACTCTTTTTTTGGAAATTTTCCTGATACACAGCAACTTTGTCTGTCAAAAGAAATGTTGGTGCAAGTCAAATGAAATACCAGGAGTGATATGAGTTTACTGATGGCGAGTGTGCTAGCAACAGCGCCAATATCTGCGCCCAATTTACCGGAACAGCCTGTAATTGAATCAGATAATCTGGTGCAGCAGTCAACACAAGAAAATTTATCTCAAGTAGTTCCACCTGCTGAAATTACACCGCCTGAATTTGTACATCCAGATACAAATACCTCAACAACTGTAAAAAGTAAGTACGAAAATATACTGAAAAAAAGTAGAGAAAAAATTCAATTTCTCAGTTCTTCTAACTCGCCTGAATCAAAAAATACCCAACCTCTAACAAAGGAACCTGACGAAAATTATCCCCATCCCCCAGACTCAGACAACCCAATGTCTCAAGTCAACTCAGTATCACAACTTGAAGATGTGCAACCTTCTGACTGGGCTTTTGGTGCTTTGCAGTCTTTGGTAGAACGTTATGGCTGCATTGCGGGATATGCTGATGGTACTTACTTGGGGAATCGTACTATTAGCCGTTATGAATTTGCGGCTGGTGTAAATGCTTGTTTAGAGAAGATTAACGAAGCGATGCCTGGGTTGGGCTACGCCTACGCCAATAATAAACTTAACACTGTTAACAATGAAGATTTAATCCTGCTGCAAAGGTTGCAAGGTGAATTCAAAGCAGAGTTGCAACAATTACAGCAGCGTGTCGAGGTTCTCGAAAACCAGACAAGTGAATTACAAAACAATCAGTTTTCCACAACTACCAGATTATTTGGTCAAGCTGTTTTTAGCCTTCAGGGAACCAATACCACCAACGCAGATTTGTTTCCTAGAGATGGAATACCTGAACGCCAGGGAAAAACGAATCTGACTTTCACAAGTAGCGCCCAACTAACCTTAGCAACTTCATTTACCGGGCGAGATTTACTGTTAACAGGGTTGTCTGCTGGTAATTTGGGTTCTAATGCGTCCTTAGTATCTACCAATATGGGACGGTTGGGTTTCGAGTCCAATACAGACAACAATCTAGTTATCAGTGATTTATCTTATCGATTTCTAGCCTCGAAGAACTTGGGAATTGTCGTCGGTACTGCCGGAGTTAACCCCATCAATACCTTTCGCGGTATTAGCCCATTAGAAGGTTCTAGCGACGGTGCAATTTCTCTATTTGGTCAACGTAACCCGATTTTAGGCATTGGTAACGGCACGGGTGGTATAGGTTTTGACTGGCAAATTAGCGATCGCATTAGTTTGCAAGGCGTTTATAGTGCAGAAATTCCCAGTTTTGCCGGCAATATCAACCGGGGCGGATTATTTGGTGGTAGATTTACTGCTGGCGCTCAGTTAAGTTTAGCACCCAGCGATAATATCGATATCGGTGTACATTATCTTTATTCTCACTCCCCAGATGGCTTACTGGGAACTGGTATCGGCGATGCTCAACTGATTTCGCCTTTTGCAGATGCTACAGCTTTCGATACCCAAGCAATTGGCGCTACCGTTGCTTGGCGAATTAACCCTAACTTGCAGTTGGGTGGTTGGGGTGGCTTCACTTCCTCCAAACCATTCAATCTTTCTGGAAGTGTAGAAACTACTAACTGGATGGTGTTCGCGGCTTTTCCCAATTTGCTGCGCCCTGGAAATTTAGGAGGCGTTCTTGTGGGACAACCGCCGAAAATTACTTCTAGCACTTTACCTGAGGGATTTAACTTTCCCAACTTTTCCAATGGGGGGACACCAGGCGGACGCAGTGACACATCAATTCACGTAGAACTTTTTTACCGCGCCCAACTGAGTGACAATATTGCCCTGACTCCAGGCTTATTCGTTATTTTCAACCCCGATCACAATGCTGCTAACGATACTTTGCTAGTTGGAGTATTAAGAGCAACTTTCCGGTTTTAAGTTTGTACTGATGTAAATGTAATCAAATACGCTTTTTTATTACGGAATAGTTCAGTACTGAAATGCTGCTATTACCGAATAAAAGGAAGGAAAAACCCATACGTATTTTTTCGTAGGTGATTAAAGGAGCAACTTTTTCATGAAATTAAATTCATCAACTCACACCACTTGCAAAAATCCAAAATCCGTCTTGGAAAGTTCTGATCGCCGGAAACCGGCGCTCAGACTTTCCGCAAAATCTCAAAATCCAAAATTCTATGGTGCAGTTTTTAGCAGCAGTAGTTTAGCCGCAGTCATGATTGCTTTAGGTGGAACAAGTGCTTTGGCTCAAATCACAATTCAAAGCACTGGGACATTATCAGGTACTATTCAACTTCCCAGCATTAATCCGAATTTCAATCAAAGCACCACTCGTGTTGACACAGACGACACGGGGACTTACTCGCGCAACTTGGGTACTAAAAACAATCCTAATTACGTTTCTGTATACAAGTCAGACTATGTGCAAGTCCAAACACGCTCTGATGGTAGTTTGCATTATTTTGTTGACTTTAAAGGCATTCCGATTGTCTCCTTCAACGGTGTTCTCACTTCACCTGTTCTCTCTGGCGGGGAGTTGACACCTTATAAATACCAGGGAAGATTGGCCGGAACTACATTTCAAGGAGTAGTTCAGGATGAATTTAATCTCACAAGAGGCTACTATACTGGTACTGTTACTGACCCAAAGACTGGAAACCAGTATCAAGGAACTTTTGAAGTGAGTGGATATGGTGTCAGGTATAGCGATCGCAATGGTGGTGCAACCCCCACAGTCTTTGATTTCAAGTCCGATCTCCCAGGTTCGCCAAAGGTGACATCTTTGGAAATGACTAATTCTCCCCTAGCGAGAGTGACAATCAAAGTACCTGCAACTGCAACTCTCATCACTCCCACGCCAGTAGTTGATGGTGGTAGCACACCCACTCCCACACCAGTAGTTGATGGTGGTAGCACGCCCACTCCTGCACCCGTAGTTAGTGGTGGTAGCACACCCACTCTTCCAACCATAGTTGATGGTGGTAACACAATAAATGTTACGCCAATCGTTGATGGTGGCAACACAATAAATGTTGCACCAATCGTTGATGGTGGTAACACAATAAATGTTGCGCCAATCGTTGATGGTGGTAACACAATGAATATTGCGCCAATCTTTGATGGTGGTAGCACAATGAATGTTGCGCCAATCGTTGATGGTGGAAGTGCGATCGCTTCGCCAACGACTACAAGCCACACACCTGGGGCTAATTCTCCATCGCTGTCTACTACACCTAACATGGAATTCAGTAGTGGTAATTCTCCAGCAGTCAATCAAGTAGTTGTCAACCCTGCAATCTTGGCTCAAACTGCTTGTTCAAAGGATTCAGTCAATAGCTGTACAAAACCTGTTTCACCCAAACAAGCGATCGGTCCGCGCAGTAGAGTGTTGGTGCGTTAGATATTTATACCAATTTGCACATCTTTCCGTAACTTTCATTTTGAGGGGAGTGGGGAGTAGGGAAGAAAAATTTATAACCAAAAAACCTTTCCCCACTCCACTCCCCATTCCCTATTCCCCATCCTCAGATAAATCTTTTTACAAAAAACTTTAGGGTACTTCTGGAACTCTAACACCACACAATGAAATCAATATAATAGCTAGGACAGACTAAGTATTCCAATTCAAAAAGTCCCCCTAAGCTATTCTGTAGCGTTTTGCAGGTCAGACTTCCTTTCTGTGGTAGATTTTACCCCGATGATTTTCTGGCTATACTAGTGGCTTAAGCCGATTGACTAAAATGGAATAAGGACTACGGACTAGGTAATAACATTAAAAATACTATTTCCCAATCCCCAATCCCCAATCCCCAATCCCCTTTCTTGGGATTACAGAAACTTTATCAGTCGATCGCATTAACACTACAAAGTAAATTTAGATCAATTAAACGTCTTCTGAGTTAGCACCTATGAAAGAAGAATTGATAGCCAGAGTTGTACAGGTCTTACGAATTAATATGAGTTGGATGACTTGGAATTTATTTCTGGCTTTTATACCTTTAGCTTTGAGTGTATGGCTATTTCGCATTAAGCGTGGTGGTACTTGGCTCTGGTGGCTAGGATTCTTAGTTTTCTACGCATTCTTACCGAATGCACCATATTTGTTGACCGATGTCATTCATTTGATAGATGATATCCGCACAATTCAATCCGTCTGGATGATTACTTTAGTACTAATTCCTGTGTATCTACTAGTAATTTTATCTGGATTTCAAGCTTATGTAATATCGTTAATCAATTGGGGTTACTACTTACATCGCATCGGCAAGAGTGAATGGATTTGGCGGCTTGAATTGATTACCCATGCTCTCTGTGCTGTTGGTATTTATTGGGGGCGTTTCTTACGTTTCAACAGTTGGGATTTTGTGACTCAACCCGATGCTGTATTGACCAAAGGTGTTGAGGAAATTCTTGGTAAACAGCCATTGGTAATTATCGCTATTACTTTTGTGATACTTGTGGCACTGTACTGGATTATGAAACGAGTAACTTTGGGTTTTGTTGTGCAACCCAAAAATGGATATCCTATCAAAACACAATCAGCAAATCCTAACACTCACAACGCTGGATAAGTCAAGTACCTACACCTCCCTTTCCTTTCCTAGATAACGTTTCGCAAACGGAACGCTAGCTGAATGGGTAGGTGTAGGTTTGTCGCAACAAAAATTTATTTGTTCAACCTGCGATACATTGAATCACCCACTGCCTGACATTGCTATTACATTGTTGAGGGTAGACGCTGCATCGGCTTTTCATCAGACATCGCACATCTATAAACTGAGTTTTAAACAGAAGCGATCGCTCAATTTTATCAATTCACTACCACTACATCTGTAACTTTTTCTAACTCCCTAATAAATCGGCGTATTCCAATCAACTCAGAAGTACTATTTTTTTCCATCTAAAGAAGGGTATACACGCTAGCTAATTCCGTATCAAAAGAAAGATGCAGCTTTACAAGGTCAGATTTGAAATGAATCTAGGTTGTTTAGTTTTTATTGACTGAGATCGGAGTTGAACAATATGAATCTATTATCTATTGATGAACTCAAAACTATAGCAGAAAATTCTCAATCCCCATGTATTTCTCTGTATATGCCGATGCAAAAAGCGGGGCCAGAGGTTCGACAAAACCCCATTCGGTTCAAAAATTTAATCCGTGAAGCTGAGGAACGCTTGGATGCGATGTCTAGCGACAAGCCGCAAGGCGTCTACCCAATTCGCCGTACTGAAGCCCTAAATCTTCTCCAGCCAGCGATGGAACTGGATACGAGTGAGTTCTGGGAACACCAAGACCACGGGCTAGTAATATTTATTTCTCCGCAAGTGTTTCGCTACTACCAACTGCCAATGGAGTTTCCAGAATTGGTGGTTGTGAGCGATCGCTTTCACTTGAAACCGCTGCTACATTTGCTCAATAATGACGGTAGCTTCTATGTCCTCGCCCTTAGCCAAAACGATGTCAAGTTTTTTGAGGGAACTCGCTACAGCCTCGACCAAATAGAAGTCGAAAATATGCCCAAGAGTTTAGATGAAACTCTCTTAGAAGATGAAATTCAAAAAGGGGTGCAGCACCGAATCGGCACATCTAAAAGGGGAGCTGCCAATGCTTCTTCACACCCAGGTACATTTCACGGGCAAGGAAGTCCCGACAGAGATAAGCATCAGGAAGATATTCTCCAATTTTGTTACGCTGTTGATACAGCATTACATGAAAAATTACGTGAGCAAAAAGCACCTTTAGTTTTGGCTGGGGTTGAATATCTTTTCCCGATTTATCAACAAGCAAATACTTACAATCATTTGGTGGAAGAACCCCTTACAGGTAATCCGGAATTCATCAAGCCGGAAGAATTACAAGACCAAGCTTGGCACATTGTTGAACCTTTGTTTCATCAACATCAAAAGCAAGTAATGGAACTTTATCAACAACTAGCTGGTGAAGGAACTGGTAAAGCTTCTAGTAATCTCAACGAAATAATTTCAGCTGCTTATTACCAAAGAGTTGATTATTTGTTTGTGCCAGTAGGACAGCAGATTTGGGGGAAATTTGATCCGGAAACAATGGCTGTAGATTTACACCCAAAACCAGAACCGGAAGACCAAGATTTATTAGATTTTGCTGCCATTCATACGCTTTTAAATGGTGGACAAGTGTACACTGTGGAACCAGAAAAAATGCCAAATGGTGCATCAGTAGCAGCAATTTTCAGATTTTGATTTTGTGGTTTTTTCTAGCAGGCAATCGGCAACAGGCTTGAAAGCCTGTTGATTTGAAGATTTTACAATCAGTTAATGTCTTATACCAGCCCTAAATAATTCGTGAAAAAAATCTATTGCCTATTCCCTATTCCCTATTCCCTACTCCCTACTCCCTACTCCCTTAAGCTTGACCATTTTCACAGTCTATCTTGACCACACAATTTCTCCCTTGTGCTTTTGCCTGATAGAGTCCTTGGTCAGCAGCAGCAATTAAGGTTGCGGGAGATGATTGACTATGAGGAGTGATTGTTGCTACGCCAAGACTGAGGGTAATGAATTGACTAACTTGAGAATTGAGATGAGGCAGTTGTAATGCCCTAATATTAGTCTGGATTTCTCTGGCAACTGCAATGGCTTCTTCGACATCAGTATTCGGTAAAATGACTGCAAACTCTTCTCCACCATACCGAGCAACTAAATCAGCAGGATGTTTAACTGTCTGAGAGATTGCTTTGGCAACGTGTCTGAGTGCATCATCTCCTGCGAGATGTCCGTGAGTATCGTTATAAAGTTTAAAGTAATCGACATCACATAAAATCAAAGATAGTGAGGCTTGCTCTCGTGCCAATCGTTGCCATTCGGCGTTGAAGGTGTCATCAAAGCAGCGGCGATTTGCGACTTGGGTTAGACCATCCGAAGAAGCAAGGCGCTGTAATTCTTGGTTTGCTTGTTGTAATTGGTGGTAAAGTTCTGATTGCTGAATGGCGATCGCAGCTTGGCTTGCTAGCTGCTTAAACAAATTAATCTCCGATTGCTCCCATACCCTAGTGTTAGAACATTGGTGAGCAATCAATAGTCCCCACAAACGCTTTTGCTGCAAGATAGGCACCACAAGGTTCGCCCGGATTTGCAAACTCCGCAGCAGTTCAACATGACACGGCGATAGTCCACCAGTTTCAATGTCTTCGATCGCTCTACTATTGCCTTGTTGGTAGTAATTTGCACGGGTAGATTGAAAGCATGTGTCCATCACATGAAATCCCAGAATGGACATGCACCCTTGCGCTAAAGACTCTACTGCAACTAACCCACTCCAGTCTGGCTTAAACTGATAAATCACTACTCGGTCTACATCAAACAGTTGTCTTACCTCGTCTGCCGTGGTTTGCAAAATTTCATCTAACTGCAAGGATTGGCGAATGCGCTGGGTGACAGCCGCGACAATTCGCTCGAACTGACTTTGCTGTTGGACGCGCTGCTCAATTTGCTTACGAGATGGCGATGCTACAGTTAACGTCAGCACATCAAAGTTAGGGGTTGTAGTGCTAGGCACAGCAGTTGGTCTGGCAATCAAATAGCCTTGAGCGAAGGTTGCGCCTCGTTCTCGCAGCCAGTTCAGTTCTTCAATGCACTCAATTCCTTCGGCGACGGTTTGGATATTTAACTTTTGAGTAATTTCTAGAAGCTTTTCAGTAATCGAGGCTTTATACAAGTCTTGATGCACATCTCGAATTAACTGCATATCTAACTTGATAAAATCTGGCCGTAACTGATGCAGCAAGTTCAGGCTGGAATACCCAGAACCAAGGTCATCAAGAGCAACTAAAAACCCAGTATCGCGGTAGTATTGAATCACAGCTTTGAGGTGGGCTAAATCTTGAGGATTGTCTGATTCCACGACTTCAAAGACAACCCGTTCATGTTCAATGCCTGCTCGATCAATTGCTTCTACCGTACTGCGTAGGCAATAAACAGGGTCATAAAGCGCAGTTGGTGAAAAATTGATGAAAATCCGCCCACTCACTTGATGACGGGTAAATTGCTTGATTGTGTTGAGGCGAGCAAGTCGGTCGAGTTGGGGTAAAAGTCCAGCTTCGCTTGCTAACTCCAGGATTGATTCCGGTGGTACTAAATTGCCTTGTTCATCCAACCCCCGCAACAACGATTCATATCCATAAATCTCCGATGTATCCTGAATCGAGACAATCGGTTGAAAGTGAGTGGTAAATCGTTCCCTTGCCAACATTTCCACTAACCAGTCGGACTGACTGAACTTAATAAACCGTTGCAATGAGGCAATATCACTAAAATCTTGGAGTTGAGGTTGGATAGCACCTTGAATCAAAAGGACTTGGGTCTCTCTTAATTCTCTTGGTGCAAGGAACTGAGCCAAGTTAAGGGCAATTTCTTGAGCCTGTCCAGGTTTACAGTTCAAACTCAGGCCTGGTCGCTGGTGCATCAGCTCATACTCAACGCCTAATTGCTGTAGGTATGAGGTGACTTTTGTCAGGGTATGTGAAACGGGGAACCAGAGAAAAAGTCTGCCTGCTTCCCCAGTTTGGCAGCGAATATTATAACAAGCACAAGTATTGGAGATAGGACAGCTTTGGCTCATTGGTAACTACCTTGCTCAACCCGATTGATTTTAGTGTTCCCCTCAAACTTCCTATAAAAAATGAACTACAGTTCAAGTAGATGAAGATTTGATGAGAATTAAAAAGTTGATTCCCCATTGGCACAATCAATTTGGATTAACAGAAATTATCCACCAACTGGTGATAGAAAATGATTGATTTATATTAAAGATAGGACTTACGCAAAAACTCTCTGAAACTCTTATTTCTCCGTGCCCTCTGCGTCCTCTGCGGTTCGATTTTCCGTTACGTGTGCGTAAGTCCTGAAAGAGATGAATTTCTAAAAAATCTGCTCGCTCGAACTAGCTATTAACATCATCCAGTTTTTATTTTGCAACAAAGAAGTTATCTGCTTGATTTTAGTATCTTCTGGAGATGCCCAATTTTTACAGAATGGTTTGTACTAGCGCTAACTAATAGACCTGCCTTGAAAACAGGGAGTTGGGAGTGGGGAGTGGGGAGCAGGGGAGCAGGGGAGCAGAGGAGAGTTCAATGTGTCTTGTTCTTTCCCCTCTGCCCCTCTGCACATCTGATCTCAAGCTTGTGAGAAATGCGGGGTTAGCCCAGCTTTGCCGTTCGCGGTAGCGTCTCTGAAAGAGAAGGCATCGCTAGAATATCTAAGCTGACTTATAAAAGAAGACGGGAATATATCACCTGAAGATTATTTAACTAAGTTGGCCTACTTATTACCAGCCACGACTGATTTGATACCAAGCTGTCAGAAAGTCAATTACTAACATACCGTTGAGAATTGTTGCTATTAACAAAATTAGTGATGAAAACCAATATTTTTTTAAAATTTTGATAACTGTTAATTCTAAACCAATGGGAATCGAGAGCAAACTCCAACATAAAAATATCAAATATATTGTTGTAAATTGACGAACTGGTTGGGTTAAAGATGATGTCAAAGGCTCACCAAATAATCTCATGAAAATATCTTCGTGAAAGTAGATTATTCCTAATATAAAAGTTGGTATACATAAAAACAAAAAAATTATTTCGATGCTTTTGAGTATTTTCATTGAGATGTTTTCTCTTTTAATTCACGTCGCGCTGCTGCTAAAATTAGCCGTTGTTCAGCACGTGCGATCGCCTGATATGTCCGCTCGATCGCTTCGGGTTCGACGGAAATGGAAGTTATGCCCCATTCCACTAACCGATCGATAATTTCCGGATAAAGGGCTGGTGCTTGACCGCAGATTGAACAAGGGATGCCAGCATTTTTAGCCATCTGGATGAGTTGAGCGATCGCACTCATAACTGCTGGATGACGTTCATTAAATACTTTTGCTAGCTGTCCTTGTTCTCGATCTACTCCGAGTAATAATTGGGTCAGGTCATTTGTACCAATGGAAATTCCGGCTACGCCTGCTTTGACGTATTCTGGCAATAAAAACAGTACGCTTGGCACTTCTGCCATGATCCACAATTCAAATTCTGCTACCTGGGTTAAAAGAGCTTGCTCAACTTTGTGCCGACAAAAGACGAATTCTTCCACAGTCCGAACAAAAGGTAGCAGCAAATGGATATTGCTATAGCCAGATTGCTGTACGCTTGCTAAGGCTTTCAGTTCCAACTCAAACACAATCGGATTTCGTACATAGCTGAAGGTGCCGCGTTCACCTAGCATCGATTGTGAAGAAGATTGTAAACTATCACTCAATGAAGGCAAATCTGGCGATCGCCAATCTAAAGAACGATAAAAAACTGGTCTTGGCGCAAAAGCCCGAGCAAACTGCATAATTTGGTCAGACCAACGCTCTAACAATTCTGCTTGACGCCCGCCTAAAATCCAACTATGAGGATGTTGCCCATCTAATATATTGAGTACCATCAATTCTGAACGCAACAATCCTACTCCATCCACAGGCAAGCTTTTTACCTGCTCTATCAGGCTGGACTGACTCAAATTAACCAGCAGTTTGGTAGCAATCATAGGTAGAGCAAAGGGGGATGAGGGGGATGAGGGGTATGAGGAGGATGAGGGGGATGAGGGAGATGAGGGGGTATTTACTCCTCGCTCTCCCTTATCTCCCCCATCTCCCTTATCTCCCTCATCTCTGACTTCTCCTTTGATCCGATAAACTTCTCCTCTGTCGCCATCAAGCAACAGCCGTTCGCCAGTTTGAATTAAGCTTGTAGCTGATGTTGCGTTCACTACTGCTGCTATACCTAATTCTCTGGCCAGAATTGCAGCGTGGCTGGTTAGTCCTCCTTGTTCAGTGATAATACCAGCAACTTGTTGCAATAATGGTAACCAATCAGGTGTAATTGTTGGTACTACTAAAATTACTCCTTTTGGGATTTGTTCGGGTTTTTGCTGGGAATTCATCATTACTAAAGCATTTGCCACAGTACGTCCTCCTGAGGCTGCAAGTCCCCTGATGAAGTGTGAGTGGGGAATTACAGATTTGGGAGTACTCACTTGGGTTAAATAGAGCTTGCTAGATGTGGTTGTGCTAGCGATAGTCCATTTAATGGTAAAGGTTTTACCTAGTTCAGTTATTAATTGAGTTCCCAGACCAATTATTTGTTGTACGTATTCTGGTTGTAAAGCATACTGTTTTTGTTGGGCTTCCTGAAGTACGTAAGTAATCAGACAAGTTTTCTCTGGTGTTAGGGCTGAGTCCGTCAGAAGTTGGGAAAAAGTTGTAGAGGAAGCATCATCAACATCATAAGCCAGCATTTTATTGCCGAGCTGTTGCTCCAGGATAACCCCAGTTTCATTTTGAATGTAGTAGACATCTGGCAATACTTCGCCTTGAGCGATGGCAATTCCTAATCCCCAAGCGGCTTCAATTTCCCACCCAGAGGGGTTGGCTTTTAGCAAACCACTGGCGATCGCATTTTCTACAGGTTGCACCAAAATTCCTAGATTAATTTGTTGCAGGTTAATTCCTGTGTGCTGCCAATACAATAAACTTCTGGCACGAAATATTTGACTCCAGGTACGTTTTAATGCCAGAGCGATCGCTTCCTCTTGGCAATGGCAAAATACTGACTCCAGTAACCCAGATATATTTACTGGAACTGGCGTGGTATTTGCTACTGACAAACTAGGTCGAAAAATCAAACAGTTAGTTTGCCATTCTTTTGCTGCTGTGAAAATTCTACTCACCCACTGCTGTGGCACAGTTGCAGTCAAAATTTCTTCACGCAGTCGGCCAGCCACCTGCTGAAGTTGACGCCAATTACTTACATCTAGATGTAACGAAGAGTGAGGTAAATCAGCAACTAATGACTCTGAACTGTTAAGATTTTCTAGGAATTGCCGCAAAACTTCTGCCGAAACGACAAAACCAGGCACCACCGGATAGCCACGTTGGATAATTCTGCTTAAGTAAAACGCTTTGTCACCTACTTTGGTGCGGTCTTGTAGTTTAATTTGGTCTAGCCAGTAGAGTTTTTCCACTCAATTTGTTAGTTGTCAGTTATCTATTCGTAGCCACAGCCATTCCTTATTTAAGAATGCAAACCTACATTTATTGACCAAAATAATATCTTATTGGAAAAGAATCTTCATAAAGGTCTACAATCAGGTAATGTTTGAATCCCGACTTGATTGTATTGTCTCAATTCTGAATTCTTCTTAAAAGCTATATTACCAATTAACCTAGTAAATATAATTATCCATACCAAAACTAACCTTGCCAAACACTTACTATCTTGCAACTAATGATTGGTTGAATATCAGCTTCCGGCTATGCATCGCATTGCTGATTGGAGGAATTATTGGCTTGGAACGCCAAACTAGGCGCAAACCAGCTGGGCTAAGAACTCACATGCTGGTGAGTTTGGGTTCAGCCTTATTCACCATCATACCTCTGCAAACCGCTGAGCTACAGACTAGTCCCGATGCACTCAGCCGAGTGATTCAGGGAATCGCAACCGGGGTGGGATTTCTCGGTGCTGGAGAAATTGTGCGGCAATCTTCCCAACCATCACAGCAACTTGAAATTCACGGACTGACATCAGCAGCAGCTATTTGGGTTTCGGCTAGTTTAGGAATTGCTGCTGGCTGTGGTTTATGGCAGTTAGGATTAATCGGTGGTGTCCTCACTTTTTTGGTTCTTAAGGTTTTTAAAAGCTTAGAAAAACGTGATTAATAATGAGTTAAAGGCTTTCAGGAAATACTTGATACAAAGATATAGCTAAGGGTTCCTATAATTAATTTTTAGCGCAAATTTTTAGCGATGGTATTGTCTGCGATTGTAGAGTGCTGACTACCTAGTACAGCATCGCGTAAATAGAGATACCATTAACAATCAGGGAAAAGCTGACAACACAAGCTTTTTGACTTCCGCGTTGCGGTACTAGTGCCTTGGCTAAGAGTTAAAAAACCGCCCACAAGGGGCGGGGTGCGTTAGTACTGAGTAATCTTTTCTCACTCAGGACTGATGCGCTGAATAAAACCAATCTTGACAAAATATTTTTTGATTCTACAAAATTAGAACTTTAGATTGATACATCTCAACAAATGAGTGCTTTTGTTCTGAGTTATGCCCGTGATAACTTTTTGCGTAACTTTGCAATTGGAGACTCTATAAACTGGTAGATTATATAGGCTAATCCTAAAGAAATTAATAGAGCAATTCCTGCTTGGAGAAATTTATTCGATTGGGGTAGATACAACTGCACACCGACAATTGCAGTGTAATGAACAAGGTACAGAGAGTAAGAAAGTAATCCAATAAAACGTATCCAGTTTATATTTAGTATTGCGAATAATCCCCAATTAGGAAAGCGAATAGCGGTAAAAAAGATTGGGTATAAACCAATTCCCTGTACCGTATAGCGAAAGGTTTCTTGAAAATCTGATGAGCGATATAGCAATGAAAAAAGAATCAAAATTATTCCTGCGGGTAGAAAGAAATACTTCCAGACCTTGTTAGAGTAATGTTGAGCATCAAGGATTGGATTATTATGAACTGCTAATGCACAACCGAATAGAATACCATCTACTCGGGTATCTGTTGCATAAAACGTACGTGGTGAAGGTACTCCAAAACCCAAAACCAGAATACATCGCCAAACTAAAACAGCTAAACATAATCCTAAAATGGTCAGCACTTGTTTCCTTGGGCTGACACGCAATTTACGAAAAGCTAGATAAAGCAGTGGAAAAAGAAAGTAGAAGTGTTCTTCAACAGCAAGAGACCAATATACCCAACTACCAGGAGCTACTCCTTCAACGTCAGTAAAAATTATGTAGTAGTTGGCATAGTGCAGAGTTTGAGATAAGAAGGCTGGTAAATAAATTTCTCCCCCCAGTAAGCCGAAGGCAGTTAAAGCAGTTCCGATGAATAAGACTAGATAAAATGACGGCCAAATACGCAGTAATCGTCTGAGATAAAAGAGCTTAAAATCGACAGTTTGATTGCGATCGTACTCTCTTCTGAGAAGAGTTGTGATTAGGTAGCCACTCAGAAAGAAAAATACTGTTACACCGAAGCCTCCGGGAATCTGCTTTGCTAATCCTGCATGGGATGAAAAGACCAATAGGAAAGCAAGAGTTCTGATGCCATCGAGGGATGGTATGTAAAATTTTGTATGGGGATTTTTTTCACCCGACGAAACTTGTGCATTAGCTCCGGGTAAAGGTATTGAGGATTTTTCCAAGAATCTTTACTCCTTAACGGTGGAACAAAATAGGTTGAAAAGTTGATGATATGAAAAGTCCAGTTAAGTTATTTGAAATACCGCACTTTTACAGAAGTTTTTCAATTTTTACAATTTTTATTATACAATAGAGTTAAGAATTTTTTTTGATTAAACACATTTTTCGCTTCAGCAACTTGTTTTTTCAAAACCTAAATTTTTATAAAATCTTTATAAATCAATGCTTGCATCCGTCTTTTAAGAGTTTTTATCTGTAATTAAAGTGTTTAACATCCTAAATTAGTATGTATAATTAGTTACAAAAAATTATTAAATCCTCATCTAAAACTATGTTTATAGGACTTACGCACTGTACAAAATAATTATCTTGTGTATCAAAGTAAATACGTTGTTTCAGGCTTTTATCAATCTCCCTTGATTGGGTGCGATCGCCAAAATATCATTGAAAAATCTTGCTATAAGCCTTGAAAACTATAGCTGCCATTTTGGCTTTTCTGTCAATGCGTAAGTCCTAGTTTATTGAATGCAAGTATTTTTAACAACACACGCAAGCCCCCACGCTGCCTTCATCTGAGGCTGGGGAAGGATAGGGGGTGGCGACGATTGCACACCAGACTGACATCAATTGTTAGGTGTGTATGATGTGACGACCACAATCAACACAGATATAATGCAAGTTCACTATACTTTTTGCCGTTCTTGGGGATATGACTTGATGCACACCTTGGACATTGCATAGCGATCGCTCAAATTCATACTTCAATTTAGGATTAGCCCTTTCAAGGTGGTGAAATTTGGAACGAAGATTGGTTATTTCAATCTTCAAAAAGCCCAAAATGTGAGTTGATGATTCAAGATGCTAGCACTGAAACAACGTATGTTCGTTGGTCACCTTGAAAGGGCTAGGGCGTGTTTTCAAACTATAACCACAAGAGAATGGAGGCAATCGTAATCATGGCTGTATAATTTGCAGCAAGTTTCTCATATCGGGTAGCGATGCGGCGAAACTGCTTGAGTCGATTGATAGCACGTTCAACAATATTGCGTTGACGGTAAATTTCACGGCTAAAAGAACCTCGACGTGGTTCATTTGAGAGTCGTGGGATAGTAAGACGAATACCACGACGACGTAAGTAATTACGTATTCGACGACCTGTATAGCCTTTGTCTCCAACCAATCTCAAAGGACGTAAACGCGGACGACCCCGACCAGAACGCTTGACTGCTCCTTGTTCCATCAATTGTTCTAGAAAAATTGACTCATTTCTTTGACCTGGACTAAGAATAAAAGTTATTGGTTTACCTTTCCCCTCACAGCGAATGTGTATTTTTGTACTGAAACCACCACGAGAACGACCTAATTTTTCGTGTTCATCGCCCCAATATTCCACCTGCAGCGTGCTGATGGGCGCGTATAACCGTTCCATCAACGTAATGAACTTCCCAGTCCAGCCTTCCTTCTAGATCAGCGATCGCTTGTAGCTGGGCTAAGATTTGGTTCCAAATTCCGGCTTTTTGCCAGCGATAAAACCTTGTGGCCACACTCTGCCACTTTCCATAACGTTCTGGGAGGTCTCGCCACGGTGCCCCTGTTCTCAGTATCCAGAGGATGCCATTCACAACCCTACGGTGGTCGTGATTCGGCTTACCTGTTCGTGGTTTTTCTGATGGTAGTAACGATTTTAACCTCTCCCATTGCTCGTTACTTAAGTCCCCTCGGTTGATCATGACTATACAGCGATCGCCTTTTTTCTAGGATATAACGAGTTTGAAAACACGCCCTAGTCCTACAATTATGCAACGCTCCAGATTTTCAATCAGAATGATTATAATGTTGCATGATTTCTCCAGCCTTCACAAAAAGAATTTGTGATGATTTCAACCATTGCGAATCAAAAGAACCCAAATGAGTAGTGGTAATCAGGGTTTGAAAGCGGTCTTGAATAGCATCAAGCAGTTGATTTTGGCGAGATAGATCTAGTTCGGCCAGCACATCATCAAGTAATAGCAATGGTGGCTCTTTAACGACTTCTTCAATTAATTGTAATTCTGCTAATTTTAAAGCTAGAACCAGCGTTCGTTGTTGACCTTGAGAACCATATTGACGAGCAGGTGTCTGGTTAATGGTTAACTCTACTTCGTCGCGGTGGGGACCCACAAGGGTAGTGCCTTGGTGGAGTTCGGCTACGGATCGCTGTTGAATTTTTGCTAAAAAAGCTTGCTGGACTTGTTCTGGTTGGTTATCTTCTAAAGGGATATTAGGCGCGTACTTGATTTGCAGAATTTCCGTACTACCGCTGATGCTGGTGTGCCAAGCAGTAGCGATGTCAGCCAATCGCTGTATGGCGCGATCGCGGCGTCTAATTACCCGTGTACCTGCGGTAGCTAACTGTGCATCCCACAGAGCAAGTTCTGATTGTAGAGACTTTGTATACAACGTCTCTACGTTGTTTTTTAAAAAGGCATTGCGCTGGCGTAACACATGGTTATACTGCTGCAAAATGTAAGCATAAACTGGTTCAAGTTGAATCAAAAGGGTATCTAACCAATTGCGGCGACCTTCTGGGCCGCCGCGTACTAGTTCTAAATCCAGGCTGGAAAATTGGACTGCATTGAGAACACCGAGAAAATCCATTTGACGGCGTACAGACTCGCCATTGAGAGCAACGCTACGGCGGCCATTACGGCGGAGGGTTAAAGTCAGATCGCTAGTACCTATTTGCCGCTCAAGATGAGCATTAATTTGGGCTATGGCTTCCCCTTCCCTGACTAAATCGCGATCGCGTGCCATACGGTGCGATCGCAATGTCGCCAACAACTCCACCGCCTCCAACAAATTCGACTTTCCCTGAGCGTTATTACCCACCAAAATTGTTTTGGCAGCAGTGAAATCAACCCTCTGGTCTTGGTAATTACGAAATTGTCTCAGTTGTAGAGTTTTCAGGTACATAAGTGCAATTTTGGATTTTAAATTTTAGATTTTGGATTGAAGATAAATCTAAAATCTAAAATCTAAAATCTAAAATTTCCTTTTTAAACAGCCCTCTTGCCCATAATCCGCAAAAATATCTTCTCCAATTCAATCCAGACAAACATCAAGGCACTGAAGCCAATACAAACTCCCAATTCTTCTAGGGTGAGGTAGTGAGTACCAAAGAAATCTCGCAGGGGTGGGACGTAAACTAGCATCAACTGTAAAATCGTGGTCACGACAACAGCAGCTAGTACAAATATATTAGAAAAGGGATTCATTTCGATGGTCAGTCGGTTGTTGGAGCGAATGGCGATCGCGTGACCCATTTGGGCGATACACAAGGTAGTAAATACCATTGTTTTCCAACGTGGGTCTGGGTTCGCGGGGTCACCGGACAATTGTTGGCAATAATTATAAGCCCATGCCATTAAAGCAATAGAGATAATCGCAAAGACAATGCCAATCCGAATCATATAAGAACCCAATCCCCTAGCAAAGATGCTTTCGCGGGGGCTAAAAGGCGGACGTTTCATGACATCCGGTTCCGGGGGTTCCACAGCTAATGCCAGAGCTGGCAAACCGTCTGTTACCAAGTTCATCCACAGAATTTGCAAGGGAGTCAGGGGAACGCCTCCCAAACCTAGTAAGGGTGCGGCTGCAATTGTGATAACTTCGCCAATGTTACTGCCGAGAATGTATTTAATAAAGCGGCGGATATTGGTGTAAACGACTCTACCTTCTTTGGTGGCGCTGACAATGGTGGCGAAGTTGTCATCGAGTAACACCATATCGCTGGCTTCTTTACTGACATCCGTGCCCGTAATGCCCATTGCAATACCGATATCAGCTTGTTTGAGGGCTGGGGCATCGTTGACACCATCACCTGTCATGGCCACAAATCTGCCCCGGCGTTGCAGTGCTTGGACAATTCGCAGTTTGTGTTCAGGGGAAACCCTGGCATAAATGCTTACCAAGTCAACGTTTTGCTCTAGTTCCTGGTCACTCATCCGCTGTAATTCTTGACCTGTGAGCAGGCGATCGCCTTCTTGGGCAATTCCCAAATCGGTGGCGATGGCTCGTGCTGTTAATTGGTGGTCACCAGTAATCATGACTGGGCGAATTCCGGCATCACGGCACTCTTGCACAGCCGCCCTAACTTCTGGACGTGGTGCATCTAGCATTCCCACCAATCCCAGCCACACCAAATCTTGTTCGGATGCTTCGTCTGAACCTTCTGGTGGAATCTCGGCAAGGGGCTTGTAGGCAAAACCTAGTACTCGCAAACCTTTACTTGCCATGTTGTCGTTTTCTGCCAGAACTTTCTGACGTAGTTCTTCACTCAAGGGAGTTGAGCGATCGCCCAAATAAACTTGAGTGGAACGTGCCAAAATTAACTCTGGCGAACCTTTGGTAAACATTAAGTAAGGTTCAGATTCTAAAAAATTAGCGATGGCCGGGTCAACGGCATTCAAAGACGCTTCACCCGTAGCGACTTCCTGCACCTGAGAAATTACGCTCATCCGCTTACGTTCCGAGGAGAAAGGAAACTCGCTAACGCGGGGTAACTTACTATTCCACTGGTCTTTTTCGATTCCCGCTTTCCCCGCCAGAGTAACTAACGCCCCCTCGGTGGGATCTCCTAAAATTGCCCATTCCCCTTTTTCTTTTTGCAACACCGAATCATTACAAACGGTACAAGCAACTGACAACGCTGAAATTTCTGGCGATTGCTCTAGGGAAACTTTTTCGCCATCTAAAAGAAAATCTCCTGTAGGGGCATAGCCTTCTCCGGTGACGCGAAAAGTTTTGTCATTGGTGAAAACCGATTGCACCACCATTTTATTTTGAGTCAGGGTGCCGGTTTTATCAGAGCAGATGGTGGTTACAGAACCCAATGTTTCCACTGCTGGCAGTTTGCGAATCAAGGCATTCTGGCGCACCATTCGCTGAGTTCCCAGTGCCAAGGTAACGGTAATTACCGCAGGTAGACCTTCTGGGACGACAGCAACCGCCATACTCAAAGATACTTCCAAGAGTTCTTGGATGTTGCTAAAACCTCTGGCCTGGATAACACCGCCGGTAACAACGATCGCCACGAGAATCAAAGAACCCGTAACCAGGACATTGCCCAGTTGAGTCATCCGCTGTTGTAAAGGCGTGGGTTCACTTTCCACCGACTGCAACATGGCAGCAATTTTGCCTAGTTCTGTTGTCATGCCAGTGTTGGTTACCAGAACCTTTGCCCGTCCTTGGACGACTTCAGTTCCTTGGAATACCAAATTGATGCGATCGCCTAAATCTGTTTCTTCAGGTAAATTTAGTATTGCCTGTTTGTTGACAGCTTCCGCTTCACCCGTCAGTGCCGACTCTCGCACTTGTAAATTCGACTGTTCGATCAACCGTCCATCTGCGGCTATCTGCATCCCGGCTTCCAGAAGCATCACATCTCCTGGGACTAGTTCCTTGGCTGCTATCTCCGCCAATCTAGCGTTGCGGATGACTCGCACTAGGGGGGAGGTGAGTTGTTTCAGGGCTGCTAGGGCTTTTTCCGCACGGCTTTCTTGGACATAACCGAGTATGCCATTGAGGATAACAATTGCTAGGATAGCGATGGTATCTTTGAATGGTACTTCACCGGGTTTCAAGCTCCCAGACTGCCAAGCCATGAGGTCTAAAAACCCAGAAATCAGAGCTACACCAATCAGCATCAACAACATAATGTTCTTGAACTGATCTAGCAGAATTTCCCAAGCACTACGGCCAGCAGTTTCTTCAAGTTCGTTGGGGCCGTATTTTTGCAACCTTTGTTGAATATCTTCGGGTGTTAAGCCACTGTCTGCGTTACTATCAAGCAGGTCTAGCGCTTTATCAACTTCTAAACTATGCCAAACGGCGGCAGTTTCAGGCAGAGAATTAGCAGACATCGTGTAAGTCACAGGAAATGGTTACAAAATTCGATCATAATTTAGTGATGGCTGGAAAACCATCTCCTAAAGTTACATTAAAGCAATACTAAATCTTATGAGTGTAGAGGGGATTCTTTTGATTTGCAAATTTCTCTTCTGTTGACATATCTGTGACACATATGTGTTATCTCTTACGAAAGAGTTTTTGCAAACACATTGTACTGATAATTGTGAATAATACAAGTCTGAAGTTCGGCTACAGAGAATATGCCACAATTAATTTGAGGCTGTCATTGCTTGAACTGGATGCATGGCACGATCGCATTTCTTGATGAATTTTGGGTCAAGTTTCCAGCCGGGTTTCCGTTTGTAGCAAACTTTTCCAGACAAATTTGGAATTGCTTAAACGTGCTAAACCACTTAATAAATATTTAATTATGAGTTTTGTACTCCCCACTTTGACTGCTAGCCAGATGTTCGGGCAAAAAATAATTCGACCGCTTACTGCTGCTACCCTGTGCGGTATTGCTTTCATTAAAGATAGACTGATTGCCATTGACAGTCTTAAAGGGCATCTACTGGAGATCGATCCCACCTCTGACAACAGTAAAATTATCAATCCGCATCAAGTTAAGGAATTTACCGATGTCACTGGTTTAGCCATGTGGGAGGATACCCTGTGGGTGAGTCGCGATCGCAGTGTTTATTTGTGCAAGCTGAATGCCTTGGGTCTAGAACATTTCGTGACATTGCCTTATCCAGCTGACGGCGTTGCTGTTTGGGAAACAACCGTCTACGTCAGTTGCCAAAGGCTAGGCTACATTCTGATTTTTGACAGGGAATCCCGAAAAGAAATTACTAGGTTTTATGCCCCTGGAGTTGGGGTAGAAAATTTGGCAGTCAGCAAGGACATGTTGTGGATTTGCGATCGCACAGAACAGACAGTTTACGCGATGGACAGGGCAACTGGAGAGGTTCAATTTAGTGTTCTGACGCCCTTTGAATCGCCTACAGGCATAGCCATACATAAAGATGGCGATACAGGCAAAGAAAGTTTGTATATCGCTTACGCCTCCGAGGAGCCTTATATCCGGGACAATCCCAATGCTGATCCGAATCATGAGCTAACCTACCGCGATCGCACTTTTATTCATCCCCTGTATTATCATTACGAACCAGATAAGCGCTACGCCCTCTCTAATGGCTATCTCATTGAAATGTCCTATGCTGAAGAGATTGCACCCTTAGATGAGGTTTATTTACCCGATGTAGAATGGCGCATTGCCCTACCATCGGAAACCGAGCGTCAAAAGGTGAAACACGTCGAACCCATTGGCCTACCCTTCACCGAAGAAGTAATAGATGGGCAACGCGTCGCAGTATTTAAATTTGATGCTCTCACCCCAGGCGAACGCCATATATTTGGCTGGAAAGCACTTTTGGAAGTTCGAGGGATTAAGTATCGTATCACACCCAAAGATGTGGAAGATATACCCGAACTTTCACCAGAATTGCAAAGCCGCTACCTAGTGGACGACGACGACTTAGCAATGGATACTACCATTGTCCGCCGTGCCGCCAGAGAAGCAATTGGTTCTGAAACCAATCTGTTGCGGAAAATGTACAGCATCCGTAATTATGTTTACGATGAATTGTCGTATGGTATCAAACCTTACATTGATACGCCAGATATAGTTTTAGAACGTGGTGTTGGTTCCTGTGGCGAATATGTCGGCGTTTTACTCGCCCTATGTCGTTTAAATGGCATCCCTTGCCGCACCGTTGGCAGGTATAAATGTCCTCCTAATAGCGAACACCAAGGCGTACCTTTACAACCTGATTTTAATCATGTTTGGCTAGAGTTCTACGTACCGAATTTTGGTTGGTTGCCAATGGAATCCAATCCTGATGATGTCGGTCATGGCGGGCCATATCCCACACGCTTTTTTATGGGCTTGTGCTGGTATCACATTGAAATTGGTAAGGGTATCACCTTTGAAACTGTGACCAGTCAAGGTACGCGGTTAACCAAAGAAGATATCCCCATCGGCGACTTAGCGATCAATCATATTCGGTTCACAATTCTTAAAGAATTGCCACCTCCTGAGAAACCGGATTTGCTCGGAGTTGGGGAATAAGCTGTCCTCTTCTCTGAAAATTATTGACTGTTCCCTTGTACTAGCACTCGCTCTACATAGTAACGACCTTTTGTCCCTATGGAAACGGTTTTGGTCTAAATTAATACAGTTCATCTCAGCCCAAAACCCTCATGTAGAGACGCGATTTATCGCGTCTTCTCTAGTTCAATTACCTCAACGAATAACCCTTTGCGATCTAAACCAATTTCCGAAAGATAACTTGTACAGTTAAAACACCAGTTTCTTACATTTCTTACGGACATCGAAAGCGTCCATGACCAGCTTTTATTACTCTCATTAAAGAATATTTAAAACTTTTTTTCTCCGTGCTTTGTTCCAATCAAGGATTTTTTGGCTTTGTTGATCAAGCCAAGCTTTGAAAAAGATTCAAGGCTAGCATCTTATTTTTCTTCTCCTCAGAGACAAAAAAACGCTAATTTTGTTCAGTCTCAAGTGCCTTTTTTACACTTTTTTTTACGCGTATTTTATTCAATTTGTCAAGCAAGTATGATACTAATTTACATGATTTTACCCTGTATAGTACTCTGTGAATTAATTATGAAGAAGTTATAAAGATAATATGAAGGTTCTTATTGATACGAAACAAAGTGCAATTACTTGTTTAATATTTATCAAGTTGAAGCAAATGTAAAAATTTTCTAGAAAATTTGTAATTTCCTTGACGCCTTTACCCAATGGTGAATAATGAGTGAAGTTGATTCTTTGTTAGCAATTCCATCCGGGAATTTACAAATCTCCGATATTGAGAGCATTAGTCAACCAATACAGTTGTCTCTGGTAATTCCGACTTACAAAGAACGTGAGAATATCCAGAAGATTGTTACTATATTGAGTCAGGTGCTAGATGAGTTCATCCCTGGAGACTACGAACTGATTGTAGTAGACGATGATAGTCCAGACCGCACGTGGGAAGTAGCACAATCACTGATGCATAGATACTCACAATTGCAGGTGATGCGACGCCAAGACGAGAAGGGATTATCATCGGCAGTAATTCGAGGGTGGCAAGCAGCAAGAGGGCGTATTTTAGGGGTGATCGATGGAGATTTGCAACATCCCCCAGAGGTATTAACGCAACTCTTAAGTGAGATTCAACATGGGGCAGATTTGGCAGTAGCCAGCCGTCATATAGAAGGGGGCGGGGTCAGTAGTTGGAGCCTTGTCAGGCGTTTGTTATCTCGTGGCGCCCAAGTGCTGGGATTGATTATTTTACCAAGTGTAGTCGGCAGACTTTCCGATCCCATGAGTGGTTATTTTATGGTCTGTCGGAGTGCAATCTCTGGTGCGACACTTAATCCAGTGGGATACAAAATTCTCTTGGAAGTAGTTGGACGCGGAAGGCTGCCCACAATTGCCGAAGTAGGTTATGTATTTTGCGAACGCAAGGAAGGTGAAAGCAAGGTTACATGGAAGCAATATGTAGAGTACTTGCATCACTTATTGCGCTTGCGGTTTTCTAGAGGAAGAGTCGGACAATTCAGCCAAACTGTTGGTTTTCCCATTGGTCGCTTCCTCCGTTTCGCAGTGGTCGGACTGAGTGGAGTATTTGTAGATATGGCAGTGCTGTACTTGCTCAGTGATCAGACAACCTTAGCTTTACCCCTAACTCGCAGCAAAATCATTGCTGGTGAAATTGCAATTTTCAACAATTTTTTATGGAATGACGCTTGGACTTTTGGTGATGTTACAGTCAAGCAGCAGGAATGGCATCAACGTGTGAAGCGCTTTTTAAAGTTCAATATAATTTGCCTTGCTGGATTAGTTTTGAATGTACTGGTGTTAAATCTAGTGTTTAATTTCCTCATTCCTAATCGCTACATAGCTAACTTAGTTGCAATTGCAGTTGCTACCATCTGGAACTTTTGGGTTAACCTCAAACTCAGCTGGCGTGTAACACAAGTCAAAAATTAACGAGTTATTGTTTCGACTGATGGTAAAGATGCGGCGATGCAAAGAGAAGTTTGACCCCCTGCTACCTTAGCGAACGCCAAAAGGGAACGCCAAAGGAGAACCGAAGGGTAGTACAGCTAAGCAGTGTACCCAAGCGTGTGGTTTCTGCTTCAAATTGTCCGCAGCTTGCTTGGATTTAGGAGTAGGCCAGAGTTTTCCATGCCAGGCTCTGATCCTTCGACGAACGGAACTTAAAAGAAGGCAGAGAGATTTTAATCACTTGTGATTAGCCAGACATAATACCAGTATTTTTTCAAAAATGAATTGGAGTTTTATATGAGAAAAAAATTTTTACGCTACTGGGGTATTTCTCATACTTGGTTACGGTTTTTAATTATCCTTTTATTAGTCACAGGTGTATTGTTGCGGTTTGTAAATATTGATAGAAAGGTTTATTGGGGTGATGAAGTTTTCACTTCACTACGCATATCTGGTTATACACTTGCAGAAATGAATGAGAACTTAGCTAATG
This sequence comes from Desmonostoc muscorum LEGE 12446, assembly GCF_015207005.2. Taxonomy (GTDB): domain Bacteria; phylum Cyanobacteriota; class Cyanobacteriia; order Cyanobacteriales; family Nostocaceae; genus Nostoc; species Nostoc muscorum. The sequence goes on along the minus strand of NZ_JADEXS020000001.1, from coordinate 3,290,986 downwards.
GTCGTTTGTTGAACATGCAAGATTTGCACAAATACCAGTACCCTAGTCCTGAAAAAAATGTAATTGATACAATTAAAGGTCTAGCATTAGAGGAGTCACAGGTTGCCCCATTATATTTTGTGATGGCTCGGTTTTGGGTAGAGTGGTTCGGTAATTCTGTAACAGTGACGAGAAGTTTTTCTGTATTCATTAGTCTCCTCAGTTTTCCTAGTTTTTATTGGCTATGCCAAGAATTATTTGAATCTTCACTAATAGCATGGATAGCTATGGCTTTGGTAGCCGTTTCACCTGTTCACCTCATTTATGCACAAGATGCACGCCCATATACTTTATGGATAGTAACTATCTTAATATCGAGTGCAGCACTGCTGCGAGCTATGCGTCTCAAAACAAGGGGGGCTTGGACTATTTATGCATTAACCTTGCCGCTAGGGTTTTATATTCATTTATTTTTTGGTTTGGTTGCTTTTGCACAGGGAATTTATGTAGTTATAATGGAACGCTTCCGATTGAGTAAAACATTGATAAATTACTTTATTTCATTGCTTGTAGGAATTGTAAGTTTAGTACCTTGGATTTTAGTTATTATTACTAATCCGGTTGAAGAAAGACTAAATTGGACAGATAATAAACAAACACTTTTGGCTTCAGTTATAAGGTGGGTTGCTATAATTAGTCGTGCCTTTTTGGATTTAGGTGTTGCTCCTAATGACTCAGGTCCAACTAAGATTTTATTAATTCCTTTAATTTTAATTATTTCAACTTTAATTATCTATTCAATTTATGTTACTTGTAGGAAAACTTCTCAACGCGTTTGGTTATTTGTCCTAACTTTGAGTGGATCTCTAGTGCTTCCCTTAATGTTGGTAGATTTTCTGTTTCAAAAACGATACGGTACAACTAGATATATACTTCCCTCTCTTTTGGGTATACAGTTAGCTGTTGCTTATCTGTTTAGTACTCAAATCGTATCTATTTCTACTAAGGGCTGGCAAAAAAAGTTATCGCCACTTTTAGGGTTTATAGTAATAATTTTTGGAGTCATATCTTGTACGCTCTACTCCCAAGCTAATATGTGGTGGAGTAAAGTACCTGAAAAATATGGAGAATATCCCCAGATAGCTGAGATTATTAATCAAAGCAGTAAACCACTTGTAATTGCTGGTGATAATCTAAAACTACAAGTAATTAGTCACCAACTCGATCCAAAAGTCCAATTTCAATTAAGTCAAATTGGGCTTACACGTGAAGATAAGATACCAGAGATAACTAATGGATTTACGGATATATTCTTATTCGAACCTTCGGACTTTTTAAAAGCTGGAATTGAAAGAATTTATAATTCAAATTTACAGCAGATCAATAAGGTGTTCTGGAAATTAACTCCCAAACAGTAAGTTAATAATCATTTAAATTGCATACCCCTCTCTATAGGAATCATATTTGATTTTTGAAATTATTTGCGTAGTTGGGGAGTAGGCAATCAGCCTTTTCGAGGTGTACCGAATTTTTTCAAAAATCAAATAGTAGTCCTATATAAAATCTTGTAGTTTAGCGAGCGCATCAAGTGCATTTTTCTCTGTTGACTGTTGCCGCGATGCTTGCAGTGCGAGTCTCGCAGTTTCTAAATGCTGACTAAGCATTGTTCCCTGTTAGACTTTTACTTTCCTGCGTATTTTCTCCTAGTTTTGTTCAAAAATCAAATAGGAGTCCTATATGAGTCCTATATATGAGACGAGTAGAGTTGTATGATTTCCAGGAACTCACATCTTATTTTTATCCAAAATTACAATATCAGGATTGAAAGAATTTTATACCTGTTCCTTGTCCCCAGTGACCAGACGAAACGCTAAGTATTAGTTCTTAAGCTGGGCATTGGGTGTGATTGAGATGACTGATTTGAAAATTCACAAATAGATTGAAATGGGCAAAAGCGGCAGTGAGTTCCTGGATTCGGGGGAAAAATTTTGCTGAAATTATTAGTTTGGTGATGATACTCTTGTAAATCGTGCTGGTGCTTGTGAGCAATATTAGCTAACTCAAATTTTAAAGATTCTAATTCGCTATTATTAATGCTAATTAAATCCGATTTTTTACTCAGTTCTAGATTATAAAAAGAGGCTACAGCTTCACGCCCTGGGTAAAGATAACGGGCAGCCAGCAAGTAAACTAAAGCCTGTCGTCGGTCAAAAGCCGATTTTCCAGTTTTGAAATCTAAAATATGTAAAGTGCGATCGCTCTCAATGAAAACGCAATCCATAGCCGCATATAAGCGAAAGCAATAATCTTGTTGTTCAATGACAATCGGTTTCGGAAAACCTTCATCACCGGGAGTTAATTGGATAATATGTTTATCCAACAGCAACGGCGCATCATGATATTTTTTCAAAATTTGCAGCACCCGTTGCCGGACTTGTTCGCTGGAGTTGCCCAATTTTAGTAGCTGTGCAACTTTTTCTACGCCATCTGATTGCGTCAAAAGGTGTCTGTGATTATGAAATTCATAAACGCCTTTTTGGGCAAGTATCCCAATCCGCTGGGGTGCGGTGGCTTTCGCTAACAGTGCTTTGATTTGTGGTTCGTGTTGCCGCGCTTTGATAAACCCCCGTCTCATCTGGCAATGCCAGCGTTCTTGCCCTGACGCCGGGGCAACTAAAGACCAAAGGTGATAACTGGCAAAAGGTCGATCGGGGGTTGACATTGCTCAGAAACAGTGAGAGAAAGTACGGTGGGAAGGACTATGTTCGACAGTTTCCGCCGAACATAACTTCGGAGGATACTTGCTGCTACACACGCTTTGCGGGAAGCTTTTAATAGTACTGATGATGTACGGGAGCAAGTGGCAAAAATGAGCGCTAGTAGCAATTCCAGCAAGATAAAATTTGGTACCGATGGATGGCGAGGCATTATTGCCGATGACTTTACTTTCCCCAATGTGCGGAAAGTAACAAGAGCGATCGCCAGTTACCTCGAAACAGCCTACACAAAAGATAGACCAGTACTTATTGCCTACGATACTCGGTTTTTAGCTGACCAGTTTGCCCTAACAGCAGCCCAAGTCTTGGCAGATTTGGGTTGGACTGTGAAAATTACTGATCGGGATTGCCCTACACCAGTAATTGCCTACAACGCCCGTCACCTAAATTCCGCTGGGGCGTTAATGTTTACTGCTAGCCATAATCCAGCACCATACTGTGGAATTAAATATATCCCCGATTATGCTGGACCTGCCACTCCAGAGATTACTGATACTATTGTGGCAAATATAGAAAGTGCATCGGATGAACTGCCTAGTAGCAATCGACCCGATTTAATTTCTACTTTCGATCCCAAGCCAGATTACCTGGAATTTATCTATACCCTGCTTGATGTAGAACGAATTAGGAGCGCTAATTTAAAGGTAAAATACGATGCTCTTTATTCTACTTCTCGCGGTTATTTAGATGAAGTTTTGCAACATAGTGGTGTTCAGTTAGAAAGTTTCCACACTTGGAGGGATGTATTATTTGGCGGTGGGATGCCAGAACCCAAAGGAGAACAATTAGTTGAGTTAGTGGAAGCAGTAGTAAAGGATCGTGCAGATTTGGGTTTGGCGACAGATGGAGATAGCGATCGCTTTGGTATTGTTGATGAACAAGGTACTGTCCTCACTCCGAATACTGTGCTGTTAGTTCTAGCACGACATTTAATCAAAAATAAAGGCAAAAGCGGCGCCATCGTCCGCACTGTGGCTACAACCCACCTACTGGATAACTTCGCGGCTAAATATGGGCTGCAAATTTATGAAACAGCAGTTGGCTTTAAATACATCGGTGAAAAAATGCGGGAAACTGCTGTACTCATTGGTGGGGAAGAATCAGGCGGATTAAGTATAATTGGGCATATTCCCGAAAAAGACGGTGTTTTAGCTGATATGCTGGTGGCAGAAGCCATCGCCTATGAAGGGAAACCCCTAAGTCAGCTAGTTAAAGAAGCGATCGCCGAAGCTGATGGTCCCCTTTACAACACCCGCCTTGACTTGCACCTCACCGAATCTCACAAAACCGCTGTCATCGACTCCTTCACCAAAAATCCACCCACAGAGGTAGCCGGAATTAAAGTCAAGGAAGTCGGGCGTAAAGACGGTATTAAACTCTATTTAGAAGAAGGTAGCTGGGTACTGCTGCGTCCTTCCGGTACAGAACCCTTGGTGCGGGTTTACCTAGAAACCAACTCTCCCGAAAAACTCACCCAAATCTCTCAAGAGATGGAAAGTGTCATTGCTAAGCTAGAGGCATAAGAGTTAAGAGTTAGGAGTTAGGAGTTAAGAGTTAAGAGTTGTAAATTAACAATTCTTAACTCTTAATTTATAACTTCGATCAAAATCTGAATTCGTAACTCCTCACTCCTCACTCCTAACTCCTAACTTTTATTAAAATATGAAAACTTTAGCTCCTTTGTTGACAATCGTAGTTGTAGCTGTTTGGGTAGTGGCGATCGCAATTATTTCAGTTCAAAATGCCACACCAGTATCGTTAAAATTCTTAACATTTCAATCAATACAAATGCCAGCGGGTTTAGTTTTAGCTTTTAGTGCGGTTATCGGATTAATTGGTACAGCACTGCTGCAACCCATCTGGGATCTTAGTGGTTCTGGACAGGGTAATTCTCGATTAGAAGACGATGCCGAATTTTTTGTTGATGATGAAGATTTTTGAGGGTTGAAAAGCTGTGCAGTACCAAAATATTATTACAATTGAACCGGGGAAGCGAGGTGGTAAACCTTGTATTCGAGGAATGCGAATTACCGTATACGATGTTTTATCTTATCTGGCCTCTGGCATGACCTACGAGGAAGTTCTTGATGACTTTCCTTATTTGACACGAGAGGATATATTAGCTTGCCTAAGCTATGCGGCTGATAGAGAACGGCAAATGCTGACAATGCAAGCATGAAGTTATTGCTTGACCATAACCTATCACCTCGGCTAGTTGATCGACCAGATGATATTTACCCAGATTCTCAGCATCTTTTTCTCATAGGATTAGATCAGGCAGATGATCTAACTGTTTGGGAGTATGCGCGACAAAGTGGATTTACTGTCGTCACGAGAGATGCTGATTTTAATGAGTTAAGCATTTTGCGAGGATTTCCTCCTAAAGTTATCTGGATTCGTTATGGCAATTGTTCAACTAGACAGATTGAAGAGATTTTGCGATCGCATTTAGAGGATATCCAAGCTTTTGACAAAAATCAAAATTTGGGAGTTTTGACACTGTATTAGATTTGGAAACTATGGAAACTGAGTATGATTTTAGCCAAGGTAAGCGGGGAGCAATTGAACCAACACCAACAGGCAAAACTCGAATTACAATTCGCCTAGATGATGAAGTACTAGCATGGTTTCGTGACCAAGTTCACGCAGCAGGTGGGGGAAATTACCAAACTTTGATTAACGATGCCTTGCGTGAGTATATTCAGCAGCGCCGTGAACCTTTAGAAGATACATTACGGCGAGTATTGCGAGAGGAACTTGAGCGAATTGGAAAATGAGGTGAGGGGCTATGACCGCAACCCATACAACAGATTTTAACTTGTGGATTGAACAGACAGCCCAACTATTGCGATCGCATCGCTGGCATGAAATTGATCTAGAACATCTGATTGAAGAGGTTGAAGGCTTGGGCAAAAGCGAAAGGCGGGCTATTTCCAGTCAACTAACTCGCTTACTTTTACATCTGCTCAAATGGCAATATCAACCCCAGCGTCGCTCAGATAGTTGGCTGGATTCCATCACTGATTCTCGCACCCAAATCGAGTTAGCCATACTCGATAGTCCTAGTCTTAAGAACTATCCTACAGAGCAACTTGAAGAAAGTTATCAAAGGGCACGTAGGCAAGCAGCTAAGCAAACAGAGATGCTAATTTCCACGTTTCCAGAAGAATGCCCATATTCTTTAGAATTATTGTTAGATGAAGACTGGTTACCACAAGCAAGGGATATTTGATAACTGTAATTGTGGTTGTTTGGGTGTGGCGATCGCTAATCTGGATAACGCTTTGACGTGTGCAGAACCCGAAGAATTTCTACTGATTCTTCTTTGACTCGATAAATAACAATATACGGCGTGCTAGAAATTACTAGCTCCCTCGTAACTTCTATACGTCCAGGTCGCCCCATAAAAGGGTAATTCTCAAGTTGACTAACAGCAAGTTGAATCCTCAATATTACTTCCTGTGCTGCTTCTGGATTCTCTTTCGAGATGTAACTATGGGCTTGTTCCAAGTTCCGAAGCGCACGGCGCAGCCACTTAATCCGCATTAGTTAGTCTTGCAAAAATTGCTTTTACTTCTTCATCACTGGCAAAGTCTCCAGCATCCGCTTCAGTAATCCCGCTTTGAATCTGATCGATTTGCCATTGATACATTTCAACATAAGCAGCTACCGCCTCATTAAGTACGTAGCTGCGATCGCGGTTGATTCCAGATGCGATCGCATCAAGCGCAGCTTTCTTATCGCTATCTATCCGAAACGTAATGTTTTCTTTGCTCATGGTTCTGTCAAATCAATCTATCTTGCATAATATCATATTGCAATACGTAGTAATGCAAAGATAGTGGTGTTCGCTATTTTCTCAAAGTGCTTGTTGACTGTAAGCTTGGTAATACATGAAAAAAGCCTGCGCTGACAGGCTTTTTTGGAAAGTTTCGGGAGAGCGATCGCAATTTTATAAAATCAAAATGTCCATTCGTGATCTGGATCGTCAAGGGCAGCGCGAACAGAAGCTAAATTTGCAAGTTCTTTGAATGGGCTGGATTTAGCTATTTCTGTAATTGAGTTTAAGGTAAGGGCTAGTTGTTCATTATTGCCGGATGCGATCGCATTATCAACAAAAGTAAATAAAGCGCGAAAGTTTTTTGCACGTTCATCAAAAGAGCGATCTAGATACGCCATCAGCAATTCTCGCTGGGCATTAATCTTTGTGATTGTTTCTTTTTCCCACGCCTCAATATCACGTCTCTTTGTCTGTTCCTCTTCGGCAACCTTAAGGTAATCGGTGTAAGCTGAAACCATTTGCTGTAAGCATTCAGCAGGATTGATAAATTCTTTGACTACTTTGATTGACATTCCTAATTGCCTCCCAAACTACGATACTTGGCTTGGATAGTCGCATTAGCGGGATTAAGCTGCCCTTCAGTATCTAAAATAGGAGTTTTCATAATTTCTGCAAGTGCTTTAACAAAAAGTGCAACTTTTTGAAACTTCTTGGCATCCCTGTTTTTGTCGAATGATGGTAAAGATTCAAGTTCTTGAAGACCTAGAATAGCGCATTCATTCAGACACTCAAATACACCCTGTAACTCAGTAATTCGGCGTCTTACTTGTTGCATAAAGTCTTTTGCTGCTTCAATTTTAGTGATCGCAGTGTTGACTTCAGCGTTGTACTCCCATGCCTTTGTCAATGCTTTTTCGCCTTCACCAGCAAGCACAAAACCTCCAATAAGGACAGCAGGACCAACGGTGATACCACCTAAGACAAGAGAACCAAGAGCCATACCTCCACCACCAGCAGCTAATGAGCCACCGCCCAGCCATGCTAGAGTTGCATTCCAGGCTGCTGCACCGCTAAGTCCTCCTATGAGTGTCCCAGTACTCGCTACTCCTACAGAGGTAGCAAGACTCATTGCACCACCGTACCCTGCAGCTGCTGCCCCAATAGCCTTGGCTCCACCTTTGAAAAACTGTTCAGCTTCCGTTGCAGCAGTTTTGTACTCCTTAATCTGCTGAACTGAAATTCCGTCTAACCCCTCTAAAAACTCCTTTTCACTTTGTTTTGCTTTACCAATGTTTCGTTCAATAAAGTCAACAAAGCGCCCAATTGTACTCATCATCACATCAAGCTGGAGTTGGCCATACTCTTCTGCAAGCTTGTTAGTTACCTCCCAGTCTGCTTTCAACTCACTGACTGCATTTGAGTGGCGCTTTTCAGCACGTTCACCAATCTCTTTTGCCTGATTCATATTGCCAACACCTTCAGCACCTTTTACTGCTCCGAAAGCAGCGGTTCCTAAAGCAATAGCACCCAAGATAAGTGGAATCATGAAATACTCCTGATTGTGATTAGTATTTGGTTAGTACTTGTCTACGGGTTAAACATAAAAACAAGGCATCACCTTATACTGATATTTCCCTGAGATACCAACTAATGAACATTCAGAAGGTATAAATTTGATACTGCTGTAAATGTATTTATCAATCTTTTTCGTCTTGAGGGCGATCGCTGGTCAACTAGAAGAAAACAGTAGAATACTCAGCAGGTCTTTTTGACAGCAGCATAACAGCTATGACCAAGCCACTTGAACAAGCGATCGCACGAGTGAAACAGCTTCCTGAAACTGAACAAGATGCCATTGCTGCGCTCATTCTGGAAGAACTGGAAGACGAAGCCCGCTGGGACAAAGCATTTGCACAGTCTCATGATGTACTAGCTGAACTTGCAGGGGCAGCCTTAGCTGAAGACCAAGCAGGCTTGTGTGATACACTGAGTCTATGAAATTGGAGTGGGATGAGGGCAAAAACCAAAGTAACATCACAAAGCATGGTTTAGACTTTGCTGATGCTACCGCCGTCTTCAATCGTCTTCAATTTACGGATGCTTGTCTACCTTGATGACCGAGAGGACTATGGAGAGGATCGGTATATGGGTATTGGACTACTTGATGGACGAGTCGTAGTAGTTGTTTACACCGAGCCTGATGAAGAAATACTTCGTATCATCTCATTAAGAAAAGCACTGTCTCACGAACGAAAACGCTATGAGCAATAGCTCAAGAACCGATTGGGCTAGAGTCGATGCAATGAGTGACGAAGACATCGACACCTCAGATATTCCACCCTTGTCAGAAGAATTCTTTGCTAAAGCAGAATTGCGAATGCCCAAGTCACCTGTAGAAATTACAGTTCAGGTAGATTCTGAAACTTTTGCTTGGTTCAAAGCACAGGGAGAAACTGCCGAACAGCAGATGGCTGTAGCATTAAGGATTTATGCAGAAGCACACAAAGCTTATCCTGGCTCTCAGGCGCTGTCAACCTAAGAAGCTAAATTTGGCAGTTTTGAGCTAGTTTTCCTTGCAGGTAATCAATGAAGTCGAGAATTTCTGTATCAGTGAGTTGTAAACGCGATCGCTTTCCATACTTCTGCTGCAAATACTCCCTACCCTGCTCTGGTGTCCAATTTAATTGTGCTAAATATCTGTCACTTTGAGCTATCAAAACTGCATGGACTTCTGAGGGCGTTGTATTAGCAGATATTTGTATTGATTCTTGATTTGAATTTTGAAGAGAGTTAATTTTAAAACTTACTTTTTGTCCTAAAGCTTGCCAATTATTTTCCCTGTGTCCATCCCAGCTTACACCGACAGAACGATAAGTTACTGGATTATAAATTGCACAAAATACAATTGTTTTCTCTCCAGGACTGACTGCGATGGTAAGAGGATGAACCAATTGTTCAGAAGTCAGGGCTTCAAGTGAAAGCAACAAACTTTTAGAGAAATAAGATTCACTACCTGAGCGAATGACATAAGGTTTGTCTGCCAAAATATGCAAATCAGTTTTTTCTGCTTCTCCATGTGAAGTTTCCACCCTTTTATTAACTTCTATTCCTGTTATCACTCCAGTCAAAGCTCTGTCATAAATTGGAATTTGTTTTTTATCGTCAGATAGCATATACCAACAGTGATCGGATTCTTTGCTGACAAAGACATATTGAGGTTTGGGAATAGCTCCGAATCCTAATTTAACTTCCATATTTTTGTTCGAGGTTTTCTTAAACAAATTTGTTGAGCAACTAGCTTTGGCGATTTGTACCGTTAAGCGATGAGTTACTTCATAGATATCATTCCCTAGCCAGGAATTAAATTAACATTAATAAAACGAAAGTTATGGTTTTTTTATGGTTAATTAATTGCTTTTTTCAACACAGGGATGTTGGGTGTTAGCATTGATTTTTTATACTTGACATAACTGTACTTTTCTGAAGATAACTATCTTAATATTCCTTAATAATTATCTAGCGAATTGATTCAGCCTAGAGATTTTAAGAATTTTAGAAAATATTTGGCAATTTAATAATATTTTACAAAATCAGACTAGCTCGCTCTCAAGCAGCAATTAAATGGTGTTGGCTACCGTCTGCAAGTTGTGAATTTACAGCAGATTTCAAATTTAAGTGGTATTTGCAACAGATGGCTGCATATACCTCTATCTACCCTTGAGCCTGCGCCCTAATCCTCTGAAAACAGGATTATGAGAATCAGCTAATTCTATGAAAACCATTTAAAAAAGAGAATTGCAGCTTTTTGTGTTTTGTAACTATTTTTATAAAAATAGTTAGTAAAAAGCTTTTAATAATGATTTTTAGATTTATATAACTCTTTTAAGGTTATTTAACCCTATATAATCATATTTAAACTTCCTGGCACAAAATAGCAACGTTTTACAGATTAAGACCCACTTTCTTTTCTATGTAATTTGCCCAATAATGACATCGAGAGACCTCACGCATGGCCGTCTCAGGCTGGGTGAAGGCAAATGTTTGAGCCACAAGTTTGATAAGAAGCTATAAGAGGCAAACAACAGTGAAACTAGCAGTCTACGGAAAAGGTGGTATTGGCAAATCCACAACTAGCTGTAATATATCCGTCGCCCTAGCTAAACGTGGCAAGAAAGTGCTACAAATTGGCTGCGACCCAAAACATGACAGCACCTTCACCCTGACAGGGTTTTTGATTCCGACAATTATCGACACCCTCCAAGAAAAGGACTATCACTACGAAGATGTCTGGCCGGAAGACGTAATTTACAAAGGCTACGGCGGTGTTGATTGTGTAGAAGCTGGTGGACCACCTGCGGGTGCTGGATGTGGCGGTTATGTAGTTGGTGAAACAGTAAAATTACTTAAAGAACTCAACGCCTTTGATGAGTACGATGTAATTTTGTTTGACGTTCTCGGCGACGTAGTTTGCGGTGGATTTGCAGCACCACTCAACTATGCAGATTACTGCCTGATTGTTACTGACAATGGCTTTGATGCTTTATTTGCTGCTAATCGCATTGCTGCTTCAGTCCGTGAAAAAGCACGAACTCACCCATTGCGTTTAGCTGGGTTAATTGGCAATCGCACCTCCAAGCGCGACTTGATTGAAAAATATATAGAAGCTGTGCCAATGCCAGTTCTAGAGGTTTTACCTTTGATTGAAGATATCCGCGTTTCTCGTGTTAAAGGTAAGACTTTGTTTGAAATGGCAGAGCAAGATCCTTCCCTGGACTACGTTTGCGATTACTATCTCAACATCGCTGACCAAATTTTGGCGCGTCCGGAAGGAGTTGTACCTAACGACTCACCAGATCGGGAATTGTTCTCTTTGTTGTCCGATTTTTATCTAAATCCGGGTAAACCCCAGGTTGCTAATTCAGAAGAGGAACTAGACTTGATGATTGTATAAATCACCAAGTTCTCAGGATGGGGGACAATAACATGGCATTCTTTCACAGCTTTACAGATTCATTAAAGCAGAAGTGGTTGCAATTTTTCCAAATAAATCGGGATTGGATTACCCTGCACATGGAAGTGGAATCGGTGTACACACCTGATGGCGGGAAGCGACCACCTTCTTACCTCATCCTGGGAGTAGTTAACGCCCTAGAACCAAAGTTAGCGCAGTTGATGTTGCCCTTTGCCAAACTTAATCCTGATGCTGATACGCTGATTGAAGTGCTGGATTTGCATTTTGACCCAGATTTTGCTCTCGGTAACCGCTTCCAAATCAGCCCAGATGTAGACAGATACGTAGAAGAAGCAGCAGCTGTCATTGATGAAAAGCCTGAAGATGAAACATTGACACATTCCCATACAAATGGCTTTGAGCCGATGGCGGTGTCTCAACAATTCACAATGGTGGATGCTGATGATGAAAATCTCGGGTTAAGCGAGTCTGGGGAAAGCGAAAATGGCTTTGGTGATATTTCTTTATCTAACGACGAAGATTTAAAAGATGAGTCCCTCCAAATCTCTAGTCTAGAAGCAGATGAGTTTGGGGAAATTACCTTCGATGCAACAACAGCTGCAATTGAAGTAAAGCTGGATGATGACCAACTTGAAGACAGTCCACTAGACGAGAATGCGTTTAGTGACGTGCTGTCAGATGTCTGGGGTGATGAAACATCACTGCAAAAAGCTGAAGAAAATAACGATTTGTTAGGGGAAGAACTGCCTGCTGGCGTTTTTGATGAATCCGAAATTGCCCGTCTCTTCCCCAACGCTTAATTACTAAGTTAGGAGTTAAGAAAAGTTAGGAGTTAGGAGTTAGGAGTTAGGAGTTAGGAGTTAGGAGTTAGGAGTTAGGAATAAAAACTCATAATTCATAACTCCTCACTATTAACTCATAACTTCTAACTTATTACTCCTAACTTTAAAAATCAAGGGGAGAAAAAACCAAAATGACTGTCGCTCAACAACCAGAAGCTTTAAACTTTGAGTGTGAAACTGGGAATTACCATACCTTTTGCCCAATTAGCTGCGTGGCGTGGTTATACCAAAAAATTGAAGATAGTTTCTTTTTGGTGATTGGGACAAAAACTTGTGGCTACTTCTTGCAAAATGCGATGGGGGTGATGATTTTTGCTGAACCCCGCTATGCAATGGCTGAGTTGGAAGAGGGCGATATTTCGGCACAGCTGAATGATTATGAAGAGTTAAAGCGGCTGTGCTTGCAAATTAAACGCGATCGCAATCCTAGTGTAATTGTCTGGATTGGCACCTGCACCACTGAAATTATCAAAACAGATTTGGAAGGCTTAGCACCGAAACTGGAATCCGAAATCGGTATTCCCATCGTTGTGGCGCGTGCAAATGGTCTAGATTACGCCTTCACCCAGGGGGAAGACACCGTGTTAGCAGCAATGGCTAATCGTTGTCCTGATAAGGCTCCTGTGGCGGAAACAGAGAAAAGTGAACGCAATGCGATCGCTAAATTGCTAAACTTCGGCAAGAAGAAAGAAGATGTCGCCCAAGAAGAATCTGAGTACGTAGATCACCCACCCTTAGTTCTCTTTGGTTCCCTTCCCGACCCCGTAGTTACTCAGTTAACTTTGGAACTGAAGAAACAAGGCATCAAAGTTTCCGGCTGGCTACCTGCAAAGCGCTTCACTGAACTGCCAGTACTGGAAGAAGGGTATTATGTCGCTGGTGTCAACCCCTTCCTCAGCCGCACAGCTACAACTTTAATGCGCCGCCGCAAGTGTAAACTCATCGGCGCACCGTTCCCCATTGGTCCCGATGGTACCCGCGCTTGGATTGAGAAAATATGCTCGGTGTTCGGTATTACTCCCAAGGGTTTGGATGAACGGGAAGCACAAATTTGGGCAGGTTTGGAAGATTACGTCAAACTGATTCGCGGTAAGTCTGTATTCTTCATGGGTGATAACTTGCTGGAAGTTTCCCAAGCACGATTCTTAATCCGTTGTGGGATGAGGGTTCACGAAATTGGCATTCCCTACATGGATAAGCGCTATCAAGCTGCTGAGTTGGCGCTTTTAGAGAAAACTTGCCAGGAAATGAATTCACCCCTGCCAACGATTGTTGAGAAGCCGGATAATTACAATCAACTCCAGCGGATTTATGAGTTGAAACCAGATTTGGTAATTACTGGTATGGCTCATGCTAACCCGTTGGAAGCACGTGGTATTAATACAAAATGGTCTGTGGAGTTCACTTTTGCTCAAATTCACGGGTTTACAAATGCGCGTGACATGTTAGAGTTGGTGACTCGTCCGTTGCGTCGGAATAATAATTTGAAAGATTTGGGTTGGGAGAAGTTGGTGAGGGAAGAAGCGAAGATTTAAGGTTTGGGTTTTTATTAGGCAACACCATAAGACTATACGAGTAGGGGCGAACCGAAAAGTTCGCCTTTTTTTATCTCACGCAGAGGCGCAGAGGACGCAGAGAAAGAATTGAGAATAGTTTAGGACTTACACAAAAACTCTCTAAAACTCTTATTTCTTTGTGTCCTTTGTGTCCTTTGCGGTTCGTTTTATCATGATTTTGTGTAAGCTATGTAGTTAAAAGTACTAAAATTTGTTTATTAGTCTTAGTTTTGCGGTTGATACAAATATAAATTTTTGACGAACCGCAAAGGACGCAAAGAACGCAAAGGAAGAAAGAGAAGTTAATTTAGATGGAAGGCTGTAACTTTAAAGGTTTGGATGGAATTATATACATCAATTCTGCGCTTTCAGGTTTTACTTCTGTGGATGGAGTTAATTTTAGCCAGTCATGAAAGCTGATTCCTAGTTGAGAGATTGCTTGTACTTCTGTTTGGTAAGATTCAAAACGGCGATTGGTTTCAATCATAGATTCCATTACTTCAAATACTTGGGGAAGACGTTTGTAAGCTTCTTGCTTCAAATCATCCTGACTTGGGCCAAACCAACCTCCTTGAACTTCAACGCGAGTTAAAATTGCCGCTGGTAGTGAGTCTAACCATTTGTTAGGATCTTGTGCCATCTTAAACAAATTCTCTCGTTGCATATCAAACACAGCATTTTCATCCAAATTTGGATCAATCCATTGATAAATTCGTGTTAGTCTTCGCAAATCAATCTGACCTTTGAACTCATGCTGTAAATATGCTCCTGGGTTAGAAGTGAGCAAAAGGTCAACATATTTTTGAATACGAGAACGGATAATTCTAGTCCCTTCTTGGAAGCGGCGAAGTGCTGTTTCATGTTCCTCTAATTCTAAATAGCAACGTGCTTCAGCTAGGTAAGCTAAAGACAAAGTTAGCAAATACTCATCAGCAATTTGGCTTTTTTGCTCAATTTCGATATCAGTATATTCAGTGTAAATATGTTCTGCTTCCAAGAAGCGATTAATAGCTTGCAAAGCGCTGCTTCTACGATTTTCAGGTTTAGTCATCGTGAAGGCATTAACCGCCAACTCAATTGCAGCACGAAAATTAGCATAAAAACTAAGGTCAATTTTGCGGTTAACTTTGTTCAATAGTTCTTCTGCTTGTTTTAGGCGTTTTTCTAGCTCATTGAGACGCTGTGCTATTACAGCAAAGCCCATTACTGAAACACCAATTATTTATTGTGGGGTGGGCGTCTCGCCCGCCCAGTTCATATGGCGGGCAAGATGCCCACCCCACAAGATTGGATAATTTATTTCTTGGTAATCCCTAATACTAATGTGAGTTCTATTCTTTCTAATAACGATCGCTCTTTTAAAAAACCCCAGAATATAAAAATGGCGATCGCTCAAATCTCATCTCAGTCAAACACAGTTACAATAAGGTAGTAAATATGGGAGTAAATACCAATTATGCTTAGTGGAATTAAACAAAAAGCAGTTGTTGGAAAAGATGGCAAGATTGAACTCTCAGCAACCGAACTACCAGAAGGAACAGTTGTAGAAGTCATTGTGCTAGTCGAAGCAACAACTGAAGAGGATGAAACTACTTATCTTTTGAAATCAGAGACTAATAAAAAACATCTGCTCAAAGCTTTGGAAAATGTAGAAAAAGGAAATCTAATTTATGTAGACTTAGATGAATATGAAAAAAGTTACCTTTGAACCAGAAGCTTTTGAACAATTAGGTCAGTGGGCAACAGAAGACAAAAAAAATCTTCAAAAAAATATTGGAACTGATTAGAGATATACAAAGAGATCCTTTTGCAGGGGTAGGGAAGCCAGAGCCATTAAAATATGAATTACAAGGTTACTGGTCAAGGCGAATCACAGATGAACATAGATTAGTTTACAAAATGGAAGAAGATTTGTTGATTATTTTGAGTTGTAAATATCATTATGAACAATGCGGTTTTGATCGCGCCAACCTACATAAACTAATTGATAATGATCGTGTTCTGGATCAAAAATTGTTTGTGCTTGTATGCGATTATCCCAAAGAGTACTAGCATGTTGTTGAAGCAAATTCTTAATATATTGTCGATATTCGTCTAGCTTTGCCATTGTTCGATCGCCTCGTGTTCAATATTATAAATTAGTAAACAGAGTTGATTACTTTTAATAACAATTTGAATTGAAACGCAGAGGGGCGTAGAGGTAAGCGCAAAGTAGCGCGGAGGTTTTAGAGAATTTGTGATAAAAATTTGCGTGTTCTTTCTTCTTTAGGGTTGCTGAAAAATGTCTCAGGGGTAGCTGACTCGACGAGGGTACCGCTATCCATGAGAATAACTCGGTCGGCGACTTCGCGGGCAAATCCAACTTCGTGGGTGACGACTACCATTGTCATTCCATCACGGGCGAGATTTCGCATTACATCCAATACTTCCCGTACCATTTCTGGATCTAAGGCTGAGGTGGGTTCATCAAACAACATGATTTTAGGTTGCATGGCTAAAGCACGTGCGATCGCCACCCGTTGCTGTTGTCCACCAGATAACTGTCCTGGATATTTGTGTGCTTGTTCTAAAATGCCTACTCTTTCTAATAGTTTCATTGCCGATTCTTGAGCTTGTATTTTTGGCGATCGCCGTACCCAAACTGGTGCTAAAGTAATATTTTGCAGCACGGTCAAATGGGGAAATAAATTAAACTGTTGAAATACCATTCCCACTTCTCGACGAATTACTTCAATATTTCGCAAGTCATGACCAAGAGTAATCCCATCAATTTCAATTCTTCCTTGTTGGTATTCTTCTAACGCATTGAACGTGCGAATAAAAGTAGATTTACCTGAACCAGAAGGTCCCATCAAAACCACAACTTCTTTGCGATTTACTGTCAAACTCACACCTTGAAGAACGTGGAATTTGCCATACCACTTGTGAACATTTTCAGCAATAATTATCGGTTTTTGTTCTGTTGTCACAGATATGCACCTCCGAATTTTTTAGTAAGCTTGCTTTGTTGGATTTTAGCAGCTTAGCGGATTTACAAGCTTGGTTAGATGCCAATACAGTTCGGTTAAGGTTTTTTGATCAAAATTCTACATGACAAAGACGCGATAAATCGCCGTCTCTTGCTTAACCGAACAGTATTGGGTTAGATGCACAATGAGGAAGAATCCACAATTAAGAATCCAGGAATCAGAATCAAGAGTTATAACTTACGCAAAACTACACTCTGTAGGGGCAATTCATGAATTGCCCCTAGCCGAAAATCAGGGTTTCGGCTATTGCTTGCCTAAGTCCTAATACCATTTCACTAAAACCCTGATACATATAGATTTCGCGTAGGGGCACGGCAATGCCGTGCCCCTACCAACGTATTGGTATCATAATTAAAGTGAAACGGTATAAGAGTGTAAGGGATTGGAAATATTCAAAATTTACTGTGGTGTTTCACCGTTTATTTATTCGCCACTGGACTCCAATGACTCCAATTCCCTTTTCTGAATTCTTTTTCAAAATCTCCTAACTACTGACTTAACTGTTTTTCTAAACGCCGAGAAGCCAGCGACATTGAGTAACAAAATATCCAGTAAATAAATCCAATAAATAGATAAACTTCTGCATAGCGACCAAGAAATTCTGGCTGTGCCAAGATAGAACGGGCAATACCTGTGAGTTCTACTAATCCGAGCAAAGATAAGAGTGAAGTGTCTTTAAATAAGCCGATAAATTGACCAACAATCGCAGGAATAACGGCACGTAAAGCTTGAGGCAGGACAATTAATAAAACCACGAAAGCTGTATTTAATCCTAATGCTTTCGCAGCTTCAATTTGTCCCCGTGGAATTGATTGAAGTCCACCTCGTACATTTTCTGCCATGTAAGCAGCACTAAATAAAACCAATCCAGCAATTCCTCGTAATACCCGATCTAGCCGCACATCTGCTGGCAAAAATAAGGGAAGCATTACTTGAGCAAGGAACAAAATCCCAATGAAGGGGACTCCTCTAATGATTTCAATGTAGAGGATAGAAAACCAACGCACTACGGGTAAATTACTTGTCCGCCCTAAAGCCAGTAAAACCCCAATGGGAAAGGAAAGCACAATACTAACTGCTGCCATTAGTAGGGTAAGTAGTAAACCATTCCACAAGTTTGTGGGTACAGATTGCAATCCAAATCCACCGCCAATTAACCACAAAATGACGGGAAAAGATAATAACCATAATAGGGAAAGCCAAGGAGTTAATACTTCAGCAAAGTTCCTTCCAACTCCAAAACCTGCAAATATTAAAACTGCAATTAATAGTAACTGTAAGCGGTATATCAAATCCAGTGGTAAAATAATCAATAAAACACCGACTATAAACGCAAAAACAGCAATTCCACGTCTTGTTAATTGTTGCTTGCTAAAGAAAACACCCCCAGTTATAGCCCCTAAAATTGCAGCGATCGCCAGCACAATCCAAGGTCGCCAATATAGCGTTTGGGGAAACCTTCCAACTAAAAATAAACGTAAATTAACCTGAATTATTGCCCATTGTGCTTGAGTCGTTGCCCAAGTTACTATTCCTCGTGCTACCCAAAACAACAACACCAAACACACAACAGTTAACAAGCTGTTGTACCAAGTACTGAATAGGTTTTTATGCAACCACAACAATTTTGGATTTTGGATTTTGGATTTTGGATTGCTTGTCATTTAATTATTTATTCTCCCCATACCTTTGCTAGACTAATTTAAAAAATAATTCCGACAAAGGGAAAGCAAAAAGCAATTAATACTAAATCTTCCCCAATCTAAAATCTAAAATTTAAAATCTCAAATTGTATTATCTCTCTTTAATTTGCACGGCGCGATTAAACAAATTCATAACTAGAGAGATACTCAAACTGAGGATGAGATAGGTGAGCATAATCAGTAATATTACTTCTACAGCTCTCCCTGTTTGGTTAAAAGTGGTGGAGGCGACAAAATAAATATCAGGGTAGCCGATGGCGATCGCTAAGCTGGAATTTTTTGTCAAATTGAGATATTGACTCGTCAACGGTGGAATAATTACCCGCAAAGCTTGGGGAAAAATCACCAGGCGCATCACCAACCCTGGTTTTAATCCTAGCGATCGCCCTGCTTCCCATTGTCCCTGAGGTACTGATTGAATTCCACCCCGGACAATTTCCGCAATAAACGCACCTGTGTAAAAAGTTAATCCCAACAATAAAGCTGAAAATTCTGGTGATACAGTAAACCAAGGAAGTTCTAAGCCACTTTGACTCAGGCCAATAAAACCCCAAAGTGATATTTTATTTTCTGTTTTCGGAAAACTGAGGAAAACAGCAAAGTACCAAAATAACAATTGCAGCAGCAAGGGCGTATTACGGAAAATCTCCACATAAATCATAGTGATATTCCGCACCAACCAGTTGTCAGAAAGTCGCGCAATTCCAGCGGTGATACCCACAATTGTGGTGAGAAAAATTCCTGCGATCGCCACCCGCAAAGAATTAATTAACCCCACCCATAACGCACGGCTGTAGGTATCAGTTGGCTTGTAGCTAATTGGCTTTTCACCAATTTCAAAAGAAGCTTGTTGGTTGAGAAAATCAAATCCAAACTGAATGCCCAATTGCTGCAAGTTGCGATTAAGATTTACCCACAGTATTACTACTACAATTACTGTTAAAAATACTGCAACAAATTGCAAGCCAATACGCCAAAAACGATTATCACGCCATATAGGCGGTTTTGAATTTGTCATTGGTTATTTCTCCCTTATCTCCCTCATCTCCCCCATCTCCCCCATCTCCCTCATCTCCCCACTCCCCATCTCCCCACTTCTACCGAAACGGCGGAGAATAAAGCAGTCCACCTTTATTCCAGAGTTGATTTTGACCGCGAGCTAGATTAAGTTTTGTTTTGGGACCGAGATTGCGATCGTAAATCTCACCATAGTTGCCGACATGCTTAATTACTCGTGCTGCAAAGTCGTTTGTTAAGCCAAGTCCTTCACCAAGGTTGCCTTCTGTTCCTAAAAAGCGCTTAATCTCTGGGTCGTTACTAGCGGCGAACTGACCTACATTTTGGGAAGTAATGCCCAATTCTTCGGCTTTTACTAGAGAATAAACCACCCACTTCAGGGCATCACCCAGCCTAGTGTCTCCTTTTGCAACTGCTGGTGCAAGGGGTTCTGAAGAAATCACTTCTTCAAGAATCACATTGTCTGGTGGGTTGGGTAGGGTTGTGCGCCGAGAAACCAATGCTGAACGATCGGTTGTGATGCCATCGCAACGTCCTTGAGCGTAGGTAGCAAAGGTAGCATTAGCGTCTTCAAAGACAACGGGTTTGTAAGTGATGCCTCTTTTTCGCATTTGATCTGCTAAGTTCTGTTCGGTAGTAGTGCCAGTTTGAACACAAATAGCTTTATCTTTCAAATCTGTGAGAGATTTAATATTGCTATTTTTACGAACCATGACGCCTTGTCCGTCGTAAAAGACCACTGGTGAAAATTCTAGACCAACTGAAGTATCACGACTCAAAGTCCAGGTAGTGTTACGGCTGAGAACGTCTATTTCCCCAGTTTGCAAGGCAGTAAACCGCTCTTTGGCATTGAGATTGCGATATTCTACTGCATCTGGTTTGTCAAACAAAGCAGCTGCGATCGCCCTGCAAATATCTACATCAATGCCGCTGTATTTCCCGTCACTTCCCACAAAGCTGAAGCCTGGAATGTCACCACTAACACCACAAATTACCTGACCACGGCTTTTAATACTATCCCAACGATTTCTAGTTGCTGCTACTGGTGGATTACCGCCTGGGCTGCTAGCTGTATTTGGTGTTTGTCCTGACCCTCCACCACAAGCAGTAATGGTAAAGATTAGGGGAGCGATCGCTACAATGAAACCTGATTTATGCATAAACTTCATAGTTATAGACAATAAAAATGTATTATTCACTACAATCGTTTGGGTAAAAACAATTTGTTGCTTGTCATATAAAACTCTACCAGCCTCCAGGCTATATTTCTTCACCATTAAAAGCGCTAGTTGAAGTTTTTACTGATTTTTTAAAAGCCTGAGATATTTTGTGGAAATTGTCTTAATTTAGCTTCAACTTTCCACTTTTATTTAAAACGCTATCAGGATACTAGTACCGCCGTGAAGTCAAAAGTCAAAAGATTGATATATCAAGGCTTGTGCCTGTTTGAAATGGTAAGTTTATTTACGCAGCGTTGTACTAGATAGCAATCTGTCGATCAAATCTGGAAGATAATATTAAAATTCTAGCGATACCAATTCTATATTTTTTACTACCTAAGAGTTGGTAACAACCAATTATTGCATCTTTAATAACGAACAAAAGAGCTTCATCAAATACTATTCACAGCCCAGGATCAAAATCTGTTTTTCTATCCCCAATGCCCCATTGCTCATACCCCATTCATCCATAAGTAGCCACACTAACTCAAACAACTACCACTCGCAGGTTAAACTAGGTCTGGTAACAGCTGCTCCACCATTCCTTATGAGGCTTTTATGGGAGCTAACCTCAAACAGATTGCCAAGTACTTAGATAACCTTGGTTGGGACTACCGTTTTGATGATGAAGAAGACCGTATTATAACAGGTGTGGAAGCTGATAACTTAGAAGATTTTCTCATAGTTGTTCAGTTGGATGAAGAGGGAAAATTTTTCCGAGTATTTGCCCCTCAAGTTCTGGCAGGAATTCAAGAGCATCCTCACAAGGCAGCTATCCTACAGACAATGCTTGCCATTTCCTGGGAAACCAAAATGTTGCAATGGGAGTATGATCCATCCGATGGCGAAATCCGAGCCATCATCGAGTTCCCCCTGGAAGACTCAATTCTCACAGAAAGGCAATTTCACCGTTGTCTGAGTGGATTAATTCAGATTGTAGATGGCATAGCTATCCCTCGCCTGAAAGAAGTTATGGCAACAGGCCTCGATCCAGGAAATATAGAACTTGGAGAAAGACTATTACTCAGTATCCAAGAAGAAGCTCCAGGATTGCTAGATTTACTAGAAAAGGCAATGGAAGCACGAAAAAAACGAGGAAGTTTTCCCAATGAGTGAGACGGATCATCACTGAAATAGCTATACTCCAAAGTGATACCCTCACTATATACTGAAATTTTCTGGGGCTGGATATTATGACATCCTATGCAACCTCCTCTGCTAAAGCGGAAATGAGTGAACTCCGGCGGTTGAAAGGCTTACTACCGCCAGAATTGCAGAGCTGGGTCACGGTAGAAGGCACAACTGAGGTCAATCCACCCCTGATCCGCTGCGAAGAAATTGGTAAAGACCAAGTAGAAATTCAAATTGACTTGGTGAAATGGGATGCCCTCGCAATGGATCAGCGTAATCTGCTGTTCTGGCATGAAGTTGCTCGCGTTCAAAATGACACAATTCCCAAAGATGGTTGGGAAATGGCAGCACTAGCCATCGGTTTAGGTGGTGCTGTCGGTGAATTATGGGTACAAGATGGATTACTTTTGGTGTTAGCTTTGGCGCTGTGTGGCGTGTCAGGCTGGCGATTATATCAAAAGAATAATGGGGAGAAGCAACTAAGAGAACAGCTCAATGCTGATGAAAAAGCGATCGCCTTGGCAACTCGTTTTGGCTATACCCTCCCCAACGCCTACAAGAGTCTTGGTAGCGCCTTAAAAACCCTGATTGACAATACTCCTAGCAAGCGTCAACGGTCGAAATACGAAGCAAGGCTCTCTGCCCTCAAACGCAGCGCTAATAAAGCAAAAGCTAAATCTAAAACGATGGATGAAGGCGCAGTGTAGGAAGCAGAAAGTAGGTTGGGTGGGCGATACCCACCCCTAAAATATCTCAATAATTGACCGTGGTAACTTCAGATTCTTGCAAGGTGCTTTTCGATAGCTCGCAACTTTATCGAGCAACAAAAGCTTAATAAAAATTTATATATTGATTTCATTAACAAAATTTAATATAAATTTATATTTTCCTTAACGATATCTTTAGTAAGACTTACCTTTTATATAGCCAAATATAAACAGGCTATTTTACAGTTGGTTAAGCATTTTATGTGTCTGGGGTATTACCCGCACTTGCTTAAGAGACTGTTTCATCAAGGCTTGCCACATCAAAACTCTATCGGGCGCAGGGGCAAGCGCAGGTATTGGAGAAAATTGTTCAGACTCTATCAAAGGCGTAACAGGCTGTAAAAATACTGGTATATCTGGACTCACATCTGCCACTAGCAGAGCTGAACGTTCCAACTCAGCAGGATCTGTGTTTTGAGACACAATTATCTTGACAAAAACATTTAAATATGATTCATGACATAATTGGAGAAATTTAGCATGTTCTTGCCAATGACTTTCACCGCTGACACTGGGCAACTTGAAATCCATCCCCACGGAGTCTAAGTAGGGGAGAATCATCGCCAGTTGTTCTGGGCGGTGTCCGCCAGTTTCTAAGTATATAGGTAGACCAGTTATGGCTCGCACTTCGGGTAGAAACTGCGTTAAAAATTGGGCATGAAGAAGTGGTTCGCCCCCCGTTAAGCTAATGCTATCGTGTAGAGAAGGTAGATTTTGTCTTTGAACCCATTCTACTAATATGGGTAATGGGACGGGATTAGAGTAAATTTCAAAGTCGCGTAATCCAGGCGATCGCTCTATCCGACAATTAAGAGGTGCATTCCAAGTGTGGGCGCTATCACAAAAATGACAGCGCAAATCACACAAAGCAAAACGAATAAAAATCTGACGTGTTCCGACATTGAGTCCTTCGCCTTGAATGGCAGAGAAGACCTCAACTAGGCGTGCGGTAGATGTAACCGTAGTTTTAGCAATCATTTGATCAGAGTAACGCGATCGCGTTGCGTCGGCACAACAGCAAGAATATTTTTTAGCTTCTTGTTCTATTGTGAATCGTCGCTAGCGATTTCCAATCTGAGAAACAGCAAATAATAATTAGTCCTAATTACACTTAAGTAATTTTCAAAGGACAGAATAATGTTTGGCAGATCACATTATACATGGCAACGAAAGTGCAGAGCTTCATGACTAGCCAACCGACAGAGGTCGATTTTCCAGTTCATTCCCTAAACGACACGGTTATAGTGCAGGTGCCGACACGGTTGAGCGTGCTGGAGGCTTTGGCCTTTAAGCAAACCTGCCAAAACTTAATCCAACCGAATTCATATCCCAAGCAAATCATCATTGACTTTGAGCAAACTACTTTTATGGATAGTAGTGGTTTGGGTGCCTTGGTCAGTAATTTTAAATACGCTCAGGCTAAAGGTATTGGATTCAGACTGCGGAATGTAACACCCCAAGTGATGGCAGTTTTAAAACTCACGGGATTGGATCAAGTTTTCCCCCTAGAGTCTGTAGACAATGAGTCGCCAATAGAACAACAAGATTTAAAAGATAGCCGGAGGACAGTTTCCCGTCAAGTAGAGCAGTTGCCCACGACTCATCCTTCTGTAGCATCTTGGATGAAACGATTCTTAGATATTATCGGGTCAGTGGTTGGGTTATTAATTACAGGAATTTTGTCGATTCCCATTGCGATCGCTATTCAAATTAACGATCCCGGGCCGATTTTATTTAGTCAAACCCGCTGTGGTTGGATGGGAAAACGGTTTAAAATTTGGAAATTCCGCTCAATGTGTGTGGATGCAGAAGCAAAGAAATCCCAAGTCAAAAACCAAGTGCAAGGTGCCTTTTTCAAGAATGAAAATGACCCCAGAATTACCAAGGTAGGGCGTTTTTTACGGCGAACTAGTCTTGACGAACTACCCCAATTTTGGAACGTCCTCAAAGGAGAAATGAGTTTAGTTGGTACTAGGCCACCCACACCCGATGAAGTGGAACGCTATGAAGTACCAGAGTGGCAACGTTTAGATGTCAAACCCGGTATGACTGGCGAATGGCAAGTAAATGGCCGCTCTACAGTCCGTAGTTTTGAAGATGTAATTCGCCTAGATTTGCAGTATCAAAAAAATTGGAGTTTGGTTTACGATTTAAAGCTAATTTTCAAAACTATAGCGATTCTGTTTAATAGAAACAGTGGTGCTGTTTAGCTAACTATCCTTATTCACAATTTTTTGCTAACTTGCAATTCTCACGATCATTACTCGACACACCCAAGCTCATAATGGGCTTGGGTAAATTTTTAGTTAATTTTACATTTTATACAAATCGCGTGATTGACCAAGCCCCGTTGGGGCGGGAGTAGGGAGTCGGGAGTAGGGAAAAAAATAGCGACCACAACCACTGGGATACAAGCCCCGTCTTTTTAAGACGATTGCATTGGTCGGGGTCTCAAGCCCCGTTCAATGCTGTCTTCCCCACTCCCTACTCCCCACTCCCTACTCCCTTCTTGTTGACCGATCGCAAATCAGATAGAATTGCTATATTATCGCCGATATTCATCCCCACAATCGCCGATTAGCTGATACAAATCCCGTGATTGGCGAGAGACAGCATTGATGCGATCGCCATCGTCACCATCTAAGCTAAAATTAAAGACTTTGGCGTTATCTTCTATATGTTCAGACACACCAAGTCTGGCACCAACTATTACACCTCCCACAGTTGGGCGGTCTAAAATGTAACGTACTGCCACGTTGGCAATGCTTACCCCATGCTTATTTGCAATTTCCTTGAGGATAGCAAGCAATTCTTGAAATAATTGCCAACCACCCCAAGCATCGATCATATTTTTGTATTTTTTCAAGCTAGCAGTAGCTAAATCAAATCCTCGTGGTTCTGGTTTCCCCAAGTAGTTTTCTGATAACAAACCACCGCAAACTGTACCGTAAGTAAAAAGTTTGATATCATGCTGTTGACAAAATTCAATCATTTTCACTTCGGGACGGCGATCGACCAGTGAAAATTGTACTTGGTTAGAAACAATTTTAATGCCTGCTTCGGTAATAATTTTTAAGTGTTCCGTGTCAAAATTAGTCAAAGCTAAATGCTTAATTTTGCCCTCTGTTTGCAGTTCTGCCATATATTTGAGGGCATCTAGATAATTTTGATCTCGATATTCCCACCAATGGAATTGCATCAAATCTAATGATTGCACATTCATCCTTCTTAGGGAAATATCAATATTTTCCTCGACGAATTTTTTGGTCATTTTTCCAGGACGAGGTACCCATTTTGTAAAGGCTTGTACTTGGGATAAAGCATCTTTGCCACGGGTATCAATTAATTGACAGCGAAACTCACCAATAAAATCTTCTGCAGGGCCGTAATGATCTGCTAAATCCCAAGTGGTAAAGCCTGCATCCAAATATTTGAACATACTATCAATGGCAGCTTGGGGATTAATGCGTCCGTGTGCGCCAGAGACTTGCCACATCCCATTTAATATGCGGGAAATGTTTAAATCAGGAGTGAATTGGAGACGACTAGCTGCGGGTAAGTTCATTTTCAAGTTAGGAGTGATAAGTTATTTTAACGCCAGCCTTTTTCAGCTTCTTCAATAACATAAGCAGCAACATCTTGAATTTGCTGTTCGCTGAGGCGGTCTTTGTAGGCTGACATATTACTTTTACCATTGGTAACTATCGATATAACTGCCTCTATTGAATCCATACCATATTTCTTGAGCGCTTGCTTTTTTAGGTTTTTACCCCGCCTAACTATGTTACCACCATTAATATGACAACCAGCACAATGAACGCTGAATATTTGTTCACCATTAACTGTGTCTGCTGCATTAGCTGGTAAGGTGAAAGTACTTATTAATAATAGAAAAGTTACTAATACCAACGTTAGGATTTTTTTCACTCAACTTCTCCGGATTTTCAAATACTGGTTACAAAAATGAGTGTCATCACAAATGCAGTCAATTTAAATGCATACACAAACTAAGTCTCAAAGCTAGAGATAAAATTTGTTTTGCTTCTGAATTCTGTTATGTTACAGAGATTCAAAATCAGATGTAAATCCAGCAAAATTTGCACAATCTTCCTGAAAAGCTTCGGCATCGCTAACATCTTCAATTTTATATGACATGATGCGGGTACCGTCGGGCATTTTTTTGGAACCGATTAATTCACCTTGATATTTTTCGGCGATCGCCTTAAATTGAGTACCATAAACCTTCCACGCATCACCAGAACAAGTAATATTCACTCGCCACATATTTGATTCTCAATTACTACCAGCAAATATTCATCATCTCACAAATAGGCAACACTTCTTTGGGTTTGTGACTTTCTATCTAAAGGAAGTGCCTAGCCAAATAAGGCTACGCCATAATGAGTATGTAGAATCATGTCTAGAAATTTTTATCCCAATTAGTAAAATCTCCAGAGTTGAAAATGCCTAACAATATCAAACAACAAATTCAAACAGACTTGCAACAAGCTAAAGAAACCGGACAATTAAGAACTGAACGGATTCGAGAAATTGTCAAATCCGCTGTTTCTCAAGTAGCCTCAGAGTTCAAACAAGGTTCTAGTGACATTCGTAACCTTGTTAAAGATGCCGTGTCTGCTGTCATTGAAAACTTCCAAGAAAAAGGGAGCGAACTCAAAGATGAAGTGACAGCTTCCATTGAAGGAGCCTTGGAAGGAATTAATAGTAAAAGACACGAATCTATTGTTAAAACCCAGGCAGATATCAAGCGTCTACAGGCTCAATTGGATGGCGAAGAAGAACAACTCCAGCAAGAAGTTGATGTAATTTTGGCAGAGATTGAAGAAACTGGTAAGGAAAAACCTGCTAGTACTAAAACTGCAATTGATTCTGCTGTTAATGCCATTAAAGATAGTGAAGAAGTGGCATTGTTAAAGAAACGTTATGCACAACTACAAGCACAGCTAGCCATTGTTCGAGCTAATATGGCTGCACGCTATGGTGGGCGTTCTATGGAGGTTCAAGATTATCTAGATGAGGCCAAACACTGGTATAATCAAGCTCGTCCTCAAGCAGAATCTCTTGCTGTACAGGTAGAACAAAAGCGATCGCAGTTAGAAGATAAACTAGGTGAAGCAGGTACATCTTTAGCCAGAAAAGAGTATCAGATCAAACAAACCTTGAGAGAGTTACTGTTAACTGCGGCTGACTTGTTCAAAGATAAGGAACCTGCTGATAAAGAGCGGGAAACTATTCATAAATAGATAGATATAGTATTTATCTATTAACTCATTGTTGGTAGGGTGCGTTAGCCTTTTAACGCACCTCTTAATTTAGGCAATCGACCACGCTGTAGGGGCACAGCATTGCTGTGCCCCTACAAAATAAATATGTGGTTCAAATGCATGGAAACTACTATAAATTCTTGTATTTTTGACACTCATAGAGATTGCTTTACCAACATATTTGTATCATTATTGAAAGGAAATGGTGCCTTAGGCTTTAGCCTAACGCACCCTACTTCAGATTGCCTAAAATTAATCTCGCGTATTAGTTAGTAAATACGTCCTTCTCGACTAAGTTGTTCGTCATACTTGGCAATAACCCAAATTGCATGAATACTACCGGGAAGCCAACCGAGAAGTGTGAGCAAAATGTTAATAATCAATGTTGGACCAACTCCAACTGTCAAGAAAACGCCTAAAGGAGGCACTAACAAACCTAGAAGATAACGAACTAATTTCATGATGTTGTTACAAGTGTGTGAATTTGTTTACTTACATTCTCTGGAAGATACTGCATTAAGAAATCCATCTAATGAGTTATCTTAATTGGGAGATTTGGTTTGGAGTAGAGATGTGAGGACATTAGCATTTCTACTCCGGCTGATACTTATCTAGAGGGTAATTCACCTTGGTTCTTGACACTTCCACTGCTGGTTAAAAGGTTTCTTTCAACAAAGTAGTTGTTAATCAAGGTGTTAGCAAAAGATAAAATCACAGGACCGAGAATAAAACCGATAAGTCCGTGAACTGAGAACCCAGGAACTAGCGCCGCTGCTAACCAGAAGCAAAAACCGTTGATGATGAGGGAAAATGCTCCAAATGTTAAAAAGTTGAGTGGTAGGGAAAGTGTAGAAAGAATCGGCTTAAGTGAACCGTTAATTAAACCAATTACGAAAGCGGCAATTAAAGCTGCGGGAAAATTAGCAATATCAACATCTGGAACAATTAAATCAACAATTAACAAACTTAAAGCTGTAGCTAGGGCAGTTAAAAATGGTGTCAACATTGTTTTTACCTAATAAAGATTTTTTCTTTGAAACTTCTTATTTCATCTTCAACTAGGTGCTAGATTTTAACCTCTCTTGAAAGATAGAATTTACTTCTATCGTTAGGTCGAATCTTCTTACTATATATGTAACAGGTAGGGACGCACAGCTGTGCGTCCCTACAGTGTAATGTTTTTCGAGTAGTGTTACATTTATTGAACACACCTGAAAAATTTAAGATTTATTTAATATCACAAGGTAACAATCACTCAGATTTTTCCGACTCAGGCTTATAGTAAAGGGCTGATTTATATAAGACTTGTTCTTGATGGGTTTCTAAAATACAATCAGACAAGGGATAAGTTACACAAGTCACTACATAACCAGCCTGTATTTCACTGGAACGAAGAAATTTTTGCTCACTTTGATCTATTTCACCGCTGACAAGTTTAGCGATACAGGCAGAACATTCGCCTTGTTTGCACCCAGATGGGAGGCGGATATGAGCATCTTCAGCCATATCCAGAATATATTGATCGTCTGGTACTTGAATGGTGCAATCTAATCCCAGACTAGCATTGATGAGTCGCACTTGATAAACTGCCATCTGCTATTTCTAAATTATTGCTTAACTGCTTTCATCGACAAACTAATTCGCTTTAATTTCTCGTTGACTTCTAGTACCCGGACTTTGACAACTTGTCCTACCTTGACAACTTTCTGGGGGTCGTCTACGAATCTATCAGCAAGTTGGGAGATATGCACCAAACCATCTTGATGTACGCCGATATCGACAAATGCACCGAAGTTGGCGACATTGGTAATCATTCCCTCTAGTTCCATTCCTTCCTTTAAGTCGGTAATTTCTTTGATTCCTTCTTTAAAGGTGGCATACTTAAACTCAGCACGGGGGTCTCTACCTGGTTTTTCCAGTTCGCTGAGGATATCCCGCAGTGTTGGTTCGCCGACGGTATCGGTTACGTATTTTTTCAGATTGGTTTTTTTGAGTTTTTCGGCAATTTGTGTCACCTGATTTAATGGCACATTTAAATCAGATGCGATCGCTTCTACTACAGAATAACTCTCTGGATGCACTGCTGTATTATCTAATGGGTTCTCACCACCGCGAATTCGCAGAAAACCCGCTGCTTGTTCAAAGGCTTTTGGTCCTAATTTGGGAACTTTCAACAGTTGGCGGCGATTTTTAAAGGCTCCGTTCTGGTTGCGATGGGCAACAATATTATTGGCGACTGTTGGGGTAATTCCAGAGACAGAAGTGAGAAGTTCTTTGGAGGCGGTGTTTAAGTCTACACCTACGTAGTTAACGCAGCTTTCTACGGTTTCATCCAATTTCTTTTTCAACAACTTCTGATCCACATCGTGCTGATATTGTCCCACACCAATGGATTTAGGATCGATTTTCACCAGTTCCGCCAAGGGGTCTTGCAAACGTCGGCCGATACTAATTGCGCCACGCACGGTAATATCTAAGTCAGGAAACTCTTCCAACGCCACTTTACTCGCAGAATATATAGATGCACCAGACTCATTCACCATCACCTTAACTGGTTTGCGTTCTATGGTTTGTAAGACTTGTGAGACAAACTCCTCTGTCTCGCGGGATGCTGTACCGTTACCAATGGCGATTAACTCAATTTTGTACTTTTCAATCAGATTTTTGATTGTTTGTGCAGCTTTGAGTCGTTGTTCAGCCGCTTGGTGGGGAAATACCGCTTGGTATTCCAAAAATTTGCCCGTTTGGTCGAGTACTACAACTTTACACCCAGTTCTAAATCCAGGGTCTATGGCTAGGGTTGGTTTCATTCCTGCTGGCGCAGATAACAGCAACTCCCGCAGATTTGCTTCAAATGTCTTGATTGATTCCATGTCTGCATAAACTTTTTTCTGGGAAATTACCTCCCCCATTAGAGAGACTTTCATTAAACGGTTGAATGCATCCTTCAACATCGCCTGATAAAAATCCCGAATTGTCCGGACTTTGGTTTTAATTTCTTGGGACTCAAGATAATAAAGCACCGTATCTTCATCGAAAGCAATTTCAAAGCTTAATACTTTCTCAGCTTCACCCCGACACAACGCCAGCATATTGTGGGGTGCAATATTTTTTACCTTTATTTGATAGTTACGGTACATCTCAAATTTGGTTGTACCTTCGGGGTAATCATCTTTGATGCGGGAGGCAAACACCCCTTCTTCTAGGAAATAATCCCGGATATGTGCGCGTAGGTGAGCTTTTTCAGCTACTTCTTCCGCTAAGATGTCAGCAGCACCTTTGAGCGCTTCTTCTGCTGTTTTTACTCCCTGAGTTTCAGAAATATACTTAGCTGCTGCTTCTTCTAAGGAAGCTACTGTAGCATTTTTGACATTTATTGACTTGATGAACTCCGCTAGGGGTTCGAGTCCTTTTTCCCTGGCGATGGTGGCGCGGGTGCGTCGCTTTGGTCGATAGGGTAAGTATAGATCCTCAAGTTCTGTTTTTTGTAAACAAGATGTGATTTTGGCTTTGAGTTCGTCTGTAAGTTTACCTTGTTCAGCGATCGCATTTAAGATGACAGATTTACGTTCTTCAAGTTCTGTTAAATAAGTATATCTATCGGCCAGATCACGAAGTTGCACTTCATTCATTTCGTTGGTGCGCTCTTTACGGTAACGTGCAATAAACGGAATCGTTGCACCCTCAGCCAAAAGTTCTAGCGCGTTTTGCACCTGATGTGGTTTGAGGTCTAATTCAGTTGCCACTAATTGAGGAATGTTCAGCATCGAGTATTTCAGGTGAAAATCCTACTTCTA
This sequence comes from Desmonostoc muscorum LEGE 12446, assembly GCF_015207005.2. Classification (GTDB taxonomy): domain Bacteria; phylum Cyanobacteriota; class Cyanobacteriia; order Cyanobacteriales; family Nostocaceae; genus Nostoc; species Nostoc muscorum. The sequence continues at coordinate 3,259,130 of NZ_JADEXS020000001.1, read as the reverse complement.
AAGGTAATATGCTAGATCGTTTTCCCGACACCAGCCCAAAGTTTTAAGCTAATTTACCAGATAATTATTGCTCAGATGTCAGGTGTAATATACGAAGTTGCGTAATCTTGAGTTTCTATAAGATTTATATCGACGGAATGTTGTGGCTAAAACCTTCTTAGATGTAAAATTAACCACAATTATAAAGATGATTTCAATTTTTTTATAAACACCACAATTTTTAGTCCATAGGTGATTGGCAATGGCTTTGTTTTTCCTGATACCACTGTGTACTGCTTTAGCTACTGGCTACTTGTTTAAACAGAGTACTGACGAAATTGCATATCTTGCGGGTGTTTTTGCAGCTATTAGCTTGATTTTAAGCCTAGTATTAGCACCCTGGCAGATTCAGTTTGGATTGTTAATCATTGTCTTGACTATTACTAACAAGCTTTTGCAACAAAACGAATTTAAACAAACTCAAGTTAGACGAAAAGCACCCAGAGAAACTAAATGATCTCAACATCAGAAATTAAAGTTTTCTCAACTGAAAACTGCTGTTAATTATCACACAGCTAGTCGAAAAACGCTGTCACTAGAAAGTTTAGTACCGAAAAACTGCTTTATAAATCTACAAAATTTCAGAAATAAAAATTTATATAGAAGAGACTGTCTATTTTATGAAGTTTTTGTTTAAGTGGATTTTCGGCAAATAAATTTTTGATAAAGTACGACGATAAATTTGCAACACGCTTTTCTCGTGGTATTCTAGTAAGTAATTACATGTAGTAATAACCTTTGAGAAACAACTCTAGTTAAAACTAGATGTAATCAGCAAAAATCAACCAAGGGTAATACTTAAATAATGTAAAAGCAATTGAATTCAACTTCTGTAAGCTTTGATTATTTCAGCCGATGCTATCTTAGATTAACGCTTACTCTCATCAAATGCTCGATTTGGACATTGAGTAAATTTTCAGATAAAAGTGTAAAGCAATTAGTCTATTATCTTAAGGCTCCCTTTGAGGGTCAAGAAGGTCTTCCTAATTGCTGTGTTCCCATGTCTAAAGAGAGCTAGTACACCAATTCACCGATGTAGTTTCCAGTCTAGCTTACATGTATGTCTGTGAGTGAAAGCAACTCTGACATACACCGATAAATTAATAAATTCTCCCCTACGAAATTGAGGAAAATTATTAATTAAGGTAATTTCTGATGTGTAAGTTAATGTCTTGACGATCTCAGTAGCATGTTCAACAATATTTATACACAATAATACATGTAACTGATGAAACATCATGAATGCGTTAATAAGAATTTTATGAATCGATTTTTACTCGCTTAAATGTTAACAATGAATATTCTCTAAAAACTAAGCGATCGCGCACTGTTAAACTTTATCTACGGTAGAATTTATATCAAAGTTCTTAAACTTTGTTGTGTGAGCATAACGTGTGATATTTATCTAGATATTAGTTCTGGAATATAACTGTGTAGCTGCGATGAAATGGGACGTTAGCACGATATAGCAACTACCCTACTTCAAAGTCAATACTATTCAGTTGTTAACTCTCATAAATTAGCTTCAATGGTCATATTGATCTCAGTCTCTTCACCCTAACCTTCTTAATTTTGTTGTCTATTTACTGAAGTGGAAAGTCAAATTCTTGACAATGTGTGACCGAGAGCCAAAACTTTTAAAATGACAAATTATTACTATCTGCTTTATACCGACTATTTCCATTGAGGTAAATGTATTATGAAATCTATATTACAAATTTCACGCTTTCAAATAACTTCCTATGTCATCTTACTCGTAAGTGTTTTATTTAGTATTTCTGGACACTTGCTGATGAAGCACACCATGAGTAATAGTCATGAAGGATTATTTACTTGGGAATTTATTCAACAATTGACCTTATCTGTAACTGTTTATTGTTTAGCAATAGTAACTTGGATACTAGCTCTGCGAACAGTGAAATTGAGCATTGCTTACCCAGTAACCAGTTTAAACTACGTGGGTATACTTTTCGGTTCCTATTATTTTTTTAATGAGGTGATTACACTAACTAGAATATTAGGAGTACTTACTATTTTTCTTGGTGTTCTTTTAGTAGTTATTCCCCTGAAAAACTCTAAATGAATTTATAGTTACTTCAACAAAAAATATTAACAAATGAACATTATTAATTGGCTGAATTTAATGCTTGTCGTTTTGTTTGGAACAGTAGCGAATTTATCACTGAAGTATGGACTTTACATTTCTACTCCTAGCAACGAAGCAAGCGCATCTATCCGCAATCTCATATTTTCTCGTTATTTTATAATTTGGTTTATTTGCTATGGATTGATGACCTTATTGTGGCTTTATGTGTTGCGGACAGTTCCTCTAAGTCAAGCATTTCCAGTTCTGGGATTAATGTATGCACTGATACCGATCGCTTCTCACTATCTTCTAAAAGAGAAAGTTGTATTGAGCCAGTGGTTAGGAATTTCAATTATCATCGCTGGCGTAATTCTTGTTGTACATTAATAGCTCAATCAGTTATGAATATACAACAAAATCGGAAGATAAACTTTAACAACATTCCTAGAAAAATCAAAGCTTATGAAAATTGGCATTATCGGCGGAGGAATAACTGGGCTGGTATTAGCCCAACGCCTTTCACACCAAGGACATATAGTAACTGTTTTCGATAACAATAACCAGCTTGGTGGACTCACCACCTATCATGATTACGGGTTATTTACCTGGGATCGTTTCTATCACGTTATCCTACCTTCTGATACTCATTTAATAAATTTTATTAGAGATATTGGGCTAGGAGATAAACTACGTTGGCATCGTAGTTTAACAGGATTTTATGACAATCAAAAATTTTATTCTATTAGTACCGCTATAGAGTTTCTGCGCTTTCCTCTGTTTGGGTTGATGGGGAAAATTAGATTAGCTTTTACTCTTTTATATGGTTCACGTCTGAATAATTGGCAACGCTTGGAAAAGATTTTAGTTGAAGATTGGCTATTAAAACTCGGTGGCAGAAACACATACGAAAAACTTTGGAAACCCCTACTTCTATCCAAATTAGGGGATAACTATAAGCGAATATCAGCTGTTTTTATTTGGGCTTATATCAAAAGACTATTTTCAGCACGGGATTCTTCATTAAGTAAAGAACAACTTGGTTATGTTTCTGGCGGTTACAAAACTGTAATAGACCGTTTAGAAAAATTAATTGATGCGGCTGGAGGTCATATTCGCACAAGTACTGCGGTGGAATATATTGCACCTGCTCAAGAGGGTGGAATTTGGGTAGAATCTCAAGGAAAAAAAGAACATTTTGATAAAGTCATTTTTACTGGGCCAGTTAATATCTTGCAACAGGTTGTTGCAAATGAACTGGTGAAAGTTTCCCAGACTCGTGAAACAGTAGAATACTTGGGTGTAGTCTGCATGGTACTTATTACTCGTAAGGCTTTAGTTCCTTATTACGTAGTAAATATTGCCGATAGGAATATTCCGTTTACGGGAGTTATCGGTATGAGCAACCTAGTTTCTTTGGAAGAAACGGCAGGATATCACATGACATTCCTACCAAAATATATACTTTCCACTGACCCTTTGTTAAAACGCCCAGATGATGAATTGCAGCAACTATTTTTCCAGGGTGTACGTTTGATGTTCCCAGAACTCAAACCAGATGACATTGTGGTAGCACACATAAATCGAGCTATCAAAGTACAGCCGCTACAAGTTTTGAACTATTCAAGCCTTGTTCCCAAAGTCAGTACTGAAAACGCTGATTTTTTTGTTGTCAATACCTCACAGTTCGTGAATGATAGCGTCAATAACAACGCAGTTGTCAGACACGTTGATGAGTTTCTCAAAAAATCAACATTACTAAATTCTTGAAATTTGAGTACTGGTATTTTCAAAATCACACGAGGCATTTTTTATGAGTCTTTTTGTTCTTTTACCTGCATACAACGAGGAAGAATCAATTCCCCCCTTGTTCCAAAGATTTCACCAATTGCAGCAAATCTCTCAGATGGACATCCAACTAATTTTGGTTGATGATGGCAGTAGGGATAGAACTGCCCAGACTGCGATAGAAGAATCTCAATCACTGGGTATATCGCTGAAATTAGTACAACATCCCAAAAATGCTGGTTTAGGTCAAGCAATTAAAACAGGCTTCACAACTTTCTTAGAAATTTCTCAAGAAGGTGATTTTTTAGCCGCTATGGATTGCGATAATACTCAACCACCAGAACTGTTAATCAAGATGTATGACGCTATGGTAGCTGGGGGTTATGATATTGCGATCGCATCTAGATATCGCAAAGGCTCTAAAGTCATAGGTCTATCAAAATTTAGAGAGTTTATGAGCTACGGAGCAAGTTGGTTATTTATAATCGCAGCCCGCATACCAGGTGTGAGAGATTACACTTGTGGTTACAGACTATATAACCGTAATTTCCTCACTAAACTTGATATGTATTATGGGGACAATCTCTTCACAGAAAGTGGATTTGCTTGCATGATAGATTTACTGCTTAAAGCTAAAGTATTCAAACCCAGAATCATAGAAATTCCAATGGTTTTGAGATACGATCAAAAGCCGACTGCCAGCAAAATGAAAATTCTCAAAACTATTACTCGAACACTGAAGCTTTTGTTTAAGAATCTATCATCCACAAAACTAACTCCCAATTTAGGTCAAACTTTCAACGACGAAGAAACAGCAAAAATTCCACTGAAGATAGCAAATCGCAAATAAACCTGACAAGGAGACTTTGGATCAAATTAAGCTGATTCAGCAAAGAAAATTACATATTTAGTAGGAGTTATAATAATTCGTAATTATGACCCCATACTTATTCCCACTGCTTGACTCCTTTAGTTAACAAAAGTGCAAGTTGAATACATATAAGTGCATCTCATTTATTTGAACCATAATCTGCTGTAGGGTAGCACAGTGGTGCTACCCTATTTAGGGTTTAATTAGAGACTTTATTTGACTATTCCTGAATGACCTGGAATATCTGCCAAAGGTTCAAATCTTCCACCTAAGTATTTAGCGAGAAACTCTTCAGCGATCGCAAAAAAATGCAAGCGATTTTCTGGTCTGGCAAAACCATGTCCTTCATCGGGGTAAAGTACATATTGCACCGGCAAATTAGCTTGTTGCATTGCGCTCACAATTTGGTCGCTTTCTGCTTGTTTCACCCGTGGATCGTTTGCACCTTGACCGATGAGTAAAGGTTTTTGAATTTGGTCAGCGAAAAATAAAGGCGATCGCGATTTCAAAAACTCTTCTTCTGTCTCTAAATTACCAACACGGTGATAAAACATTGCCTTGAGTGGTTCCCAATAAGGCGGTATGGTTTGGATTAAAGTAATCAAGTTACTGGGGCCGACAATATCCACACCAGCCGCAAAAACTTCTGGTGTAAAAGTCAACCCCACCAGAGTTGCGTAACCACCATAAGAACCACCCATAATCGCAATCTTTTGCGGGTCGGAAATACCTTGTTCCACTAGCCAATTAACACCATCAATCAAATCATCGTGCATTTTGCCAGCCCATTCTCGGTTTCCAGCATTCACGAATGCTTTACCATAACCAGTAGAACCCCGATAATTTACTTGCAAAACAGCGTAACCCCGATTAGCTAGCCATTGCGCTTGGGCATCTAAACCCCAGGTATCCCGCACCCAAGGACCGCCATGAACTAGCAATACTGTTGGTAAATTTTCGCTAGGTATTCCCACAGGAGTTGTCAGGTAACCGTGGATAGTCAAACCATCCCGCGCCTCATAGGAAATTGGTTGCATTGAAGCTAACTGCAACCCTTCGAGTTTAGGTTTGTTGCTAAATAGGAAAGTGCTAGTTTTTGACTCTCGGTTGTAGGCATAGTAATAAACTGGGCCATCGTCAGTGTTATAAGCTACCAGCCAGTTCTTATCTTCTAAATCCCGGCTAATTAAGGAGAACTCCCCAGAACGTAATTTGGCGATTTCCTCAAAATCAGCAGCAATACTCTGGTCAATTACCCGCCATTCCTGTTTGTCTTTGTAGAAAGAAACTGCTTGGATAACTCGCGTCACAGGCTGAATGATTATCCCCACAAAATCGTATTGCGGATCTTCAGCAATAACGGTTTCTTGACGGGTGTCTAAGTCAACAGCTAGCAGTCGTTGGGCGTTAGCATCATGATTGGCTTCAATGTAGAGTGTTTTGCCATCACCAGAAAAGCTAACAGGACTCCCTTCTTCTTCTGGTCCCCAGTGGCGAAGAATATCCCATTGTTGATCTGTAGTTTCTCGTAATAACAAATCATAACCACCATCAGGGGTGCTAGTGGTTGCTGCACGTATTTGAAAATCCGCGTCAGCTGTCCAGCTAATAATGTTACCAGGGTTGTCAGTGTCAAACTCCACTGCACCATTTTTTAAGTTGATACGGTAAACGTCGAACTTTTGCGGATTGTTCAAGTTCAACGCTACTAGTATTTGGTCTGGAAATTTAGGTTCTATTTCTACAACTTCTGCTTTTACACCCTGGAACGGCGTTAAATCACGCACAATCTTTGATTCAATATTGACTAAGTAGAGGTGAAAATTTTCATCACCGTCTGAGTCTTGCATGTAAATCAATTCGTTGGCGTTATAAGTCCAAAAGAAAACGCGGATACCACGTTTTTTGTCCGCAGTTAGTGTTTGGTCATCTTCTTGTCCCACAGTTCGCAACCATACCTGCAAGACATTTTTCTCATCAGGGGCAACGTATGCCAAATATTTGCCATCGGGCGACAGTCTTGGACTAGCTTTTTCAGGATTTCCAAAGAGAATTTCACGCGGAATCACCGGTGGTAGTGAGGTTGCTGTTGCAGATGACATATTTTTATCCTCTCGTTGAGTGAATAATTCGTAATTGATAATTTGTAATTAGTAATTCGTAATTAGTTTATTACAGTTTCATCCTTCAATCTTCATTACGGGTCAAAATAAGCATTTTTCATGGTTTCAAGCATGGGGATTAATCTGTAGGGTAACAATTACGAATTATGTTCACTACCCTATTGTCCCTTGCTGGGAGAAATGATAATTCATCCTATTGGGTGAACCTAGCTGAAGAATTGTGGCAAAGAGGGCAGTAATGATTTGTAACTATAATTTGGTATAAATTAATATTTGCGAATGAGTCTTTGATACTAGCTATTTTCAGGTAAATAGACCACGCGGTAGGGGCACAGCAATGCTGTGCCCCTACAACAGATGTGGTTCAAATACATGAAAACTGCTGTAAATTGACGCAACAATCGTGAATTTAAGGGGGTTGGGTGGGGGATAGGTTCAAAAAACAAAGTAAGGCTAGCGACAATTATCGCAATGTCCGCAACGCCAGTTGGCTGCTTCTTTGTCAAAACCAAAGGCGTTTAATAAAAACTGCCAACGACACTGCTTGCTTGTGAGATATTGATGCATTTGTTTGGCGGCGTGTAATTGCGTCGCTGGCTGATTTTTCGTTTTTTTCTCAATGGTGTAATGAAAAGGGTCAAGCCAGTTTAGCTGACCGTTGCTGTGGAGTAAAGCTAAGGCTGTAGCAGCTTCGGGAAATTGTCGGGTTACTGCGTTGACTTCTCCCTGTTTTGGTAATTTTTTCACAAGTTGCTGCGCTATTTGTTGTTGCGATCGCATTTGTTCTTGAAAAAACTGCTGTCTTTGCTTATCTTCTGAATCTAACCACCCTGTAGGTTCACTCACCAGCGTTAAGGCTTCGGCTGGTTTCCCATCTCTTCCAGCACGGCCTATTTCTTGCACATATTCTGAAAGCAGATGTGGCGCGTGAAAGTGAATAACCCACCTGACATTGCTTTTATTAATCCCCATACCAAACGCGCAGGTACAAACCACAAACGGTATTTTGCCACTTAACCAGCTAGCTTCTACTGCACGGCGTTCTGTTGCACCTAATCCCGCATGATAACTCGCTGTCGCATAACCCATGTCTGCTAACCATTGGGCTAAATCTTCACTATCTCGCCTAGTGCGAACATAAACTAACCCCGATTGTTGCGGTCTATTTTGAATAAACTTTAATAATTGTTGTTTCCTACCTCGTGGCGTCCAAGCAATGCGGACAGTAGGATGCAAATTTGGACGGTAAGGATTCAACCGAAAAATCTCTGGTTGCTGTAATTGTAAAACTGTTTGAATAATTTTTTGGGCTAGGGGGTCAGCAGTGGCGGTAAAAGCCGCGATGCTAATTTTTGTTCCTGGTGGTTTTGATTTTAGCAATGCAGGACGTACCGCCCCTAATCTGCGATAAGCTGGGCGAAAAGTATCACCCCATTGCACTAAACAATGGGCTTCATCCAAAATCAAACCATTAATTTGCAATTGCGGCTGAGATAATCTTTCCCAAACTGGCGCACTCAACAAAGTTTCTGGCGATAAATACAGTAATCTTAGCTGTTGGCGTTCCAAAGCTTGCAGAGTTGCACGGCGTTGATACGAAGGTAATTCACTATGCAAAAGTGCTGCCTTTTGGTGGTTTTCTCGTAGTTCCTGTACTTGATTTTCCATCAACGCCACCAAGGGGGAAACTACCAAAGTTATTCCTGTTTGTAGTAGTGCCGGAAGTTGAAAACAAATTGACTTACCTCCACCTGTGGGCATAATAATCAGCGCATCTTTTTGTGCTAACAAACTGCTGACAATTTCTCCTTGTGGCGGACGAAAGTCTTCATAACCCCAAATTTTTTGAAAAGCTGCAAGAACTTCTTGCCAAGATTTTATTGTCGGCTGATTCATAATCAGTAGTAGATGCACTCATATTATTGAATAATTGAATATAGCCTCTGCTTTGGAGCTAATGGTTCAGTAATTTCATCATCTGAATATTCCAACCCTCAGGGCAATAATGAATTATAATTAATTATTATTTTTCAATTTATTAAATAAAAGACCCAATTAGATGAACGAAGACTTAAAACATAGATTTTACATCAACACCGATAAATCAAAATTAGATATTCAAATGATTCATGATTTTTTACAAACTTCCTATTGGGCTGAAAACATCCCATTAGCAATTGTAGAAAAATCAATCAAAAATTCTTTGTGTTTTGGACTTTATGAAGGCGAACAACAAGTTGGCTTTGCAAGAGTCATTACTGATTATGCGACTTCTGCGTTATTAAAAGATGTTTTTATTTTGGAGCCTTATCGAGGACAGGGTTTAGGAAAATGGTTTGTAGAATATATTGTGGAATATCCAGAACTCCAAGATGTTCAAAGGTGGATGTTAGGTACAAAAGATGCTCATGGACTTTATCGGCGTTATGGGTTTAAAAATTTGACTGAACCGGAAAGAATCATGATGCGTTTAAATCCTAATTGCGATCGCACTTGACCGCCAACAGCAAACCAGTGCGTAGGCGTAGCCCGTCGTAGACATCGCCAAGCTACATTGACAACTAGATTACAATCTAGGTATAGTTTCTCTGACTGGAGTTGTTCATCGGGTGATTCAATCCGATCCAATGACGAAGCACACCAGACAAGTATTACAGACTGCCCTCAAGGTGGTTGTCTTATGCCTGACACTGTTCCTAGTATGGACAGGCAATGGTTGGGCGCAAGTCACTACTGACAGCAAAATTGCTCCCCTGATTGAGAAGCTGATAGATAACGATGCTCACATCCGTAGCATTGCCGCAGACGCATTAGTTAATATCGGTTCGCCAGCAGTGCCATCTCTGATTGAAGCTTTGAAAAATCAGGATACTAATCTTCGCTGGCACGCCGCTTCGGTTTTAGGAGATTTGGGTGCAGAAGCAGCACCAGCTGTTTCGGCTTTAACTGCGGCATTGCAAGATGAGGATGCACAAGTCCGTCTGTACGCCACCTTAGCTTTAGGAAATATTGGTACAGCAGCAAAGGCAGCAGTTCCATCCTTGATGGCAGCATTACAAGACAAGGAACAATACGTTCGGATTTATGTTCCTTCTGCACTCAGGAAAATTGGTGTTGAAGCAAAAGTAGCTGTCCCAGTACTAACTGCTGCCTTAAAAGATAATAACCCCACAGTACGTTACAATGCTGCCTACGCTCTGGGTGCAATGGGTACAGAAGCTGCATCCGCTGTCCCGAATTTAATTGCTCTGTTGAATGATAATCTGTCTTACGTGCGTCTAGGTGCTATCAAAGGTTTGGGAGGAATCGCAGCAGGCTTTCAGGACAAAGCAAACGCTTTACCTACTTCCAAGTTGCAGAAAGTCATCTTAGATTTTGACCAGGTATTGACAACCATCCAAGAATACAAAGATAAATTCACAGAGACGGACATTAGGCTGATACGTCGCCCTCTGAATGCCCTAAAAGCAGAAAAAGAAACTCGCCTCTTTGATAGAGTTTTGGAATGGCTATTTGGTCATAAATTACTCTTGGGAATTGCCGCCTACGTTATCTTATTGCCTGCTGTGTGGTTAATTCTCTTGCGGGTAGCCCCTTTATGGTTGTTGAAAATTAACAACGCCCTCAAACCCTACACAGACTTTTCTCTACCATTTATCAGTGTTAATGTACCTCTGCGATATGTGCTATTTGTTGGCTGGTTTCATTACCATCCCAGAGTATTAGATGCTTGGGTAAGTAAATACATCAAAGCAGCCCGCGAACAATTTCCTAAAAAGGATACAGTTAGCAGTCGCGCCTGTTACATTCCCATTCCTGTTGTTTTGGATGGTACAACAGTTCCCCAACTTATGAGTGAGAATTTGCGCTCAACTTTCGATAAACAACGTAGCTGCCTTGTCATCAACGGTGAAGGGGGTGTAGGTAAAACGAGTTTAGCGTGTCAAATTGCTGGGTGGGCAATGGCAGAAGTCCAAGATCAACGACTCTGCAAACATCTAATGTTACCAGTGCTGTTGGAAGAAGAATTTCGGGTAACAGAAGGTAAGTCGCCGCTTTTAGAAGCCATCAGAGGACAGTTGCAAGCTTTAATTGATGAACCAGAGCCAATTTGTCAAGAGTTACTGTTACGTTTGTTAAGAAAGAAACGCATTTTAGTAATTGTAGACCGTTTCTCAGAAATGAATGCCACTACACGAGAAGCAATTGAACCGGAGTCACCAGAGTTTCCGGTGAATGCGTTGGTGATGACTTCCCGAATTGAAGAAAAGCTGGGACGTGTTAATAAGACGATAATTAAACCTTTGCGGATTGAGGCTAATAAACTATCGTCCTTTATGGAAGCTTATCTGATGCAGCGAGGTAAACGCGATCGCTTTACCGATCAAGAATTTTTTGACGCTTGTAACCGCCTTTCTCTCATGGTCGGTCAAAATAATATCACTGTTTTGCTGGCTAAACTTTATGCTGAACAGTTAATCGCAAGTAAAGAGGTTGCATCTAATATTTCTGCATTGCCAGAGAATATTCCGAATTTGATGCTGGGTTATATTAATGAACTCAATCGTGATGTTACAGACGAGCAATTTGACGATCGCACTGTTCATCAAGATGCCAAAAGCATAGCCTGGGAATGCTTGCAGCAAAATTATCAACCAGGAACCACCAAGCGTGGCGATGCTATTGTTGCACTAGCAAATTTGGGTATTGATGACCCCGAAGCACACCTCGATTATCTGGAAAAGCGCCTGCACCTGATTCAAACTATCGGTTCTGCCAAAGACAGAATCCGTTTCTGTCTTGACCCTTTGGCTGAGTATCTTGCAGGTTGGTATTTAATCGAATTATATGGGAATAACGATGGCAAATGGCGATCGCATTTTTTCAAAAAGGCAGATGATTTAGTCAAAACAGGCAAACAAGATGCCATTAAAGGCTTGTTGTTGGCGGTGCGAGATTGCTACTTGTCTGAGGTTCAAGGTAGCAAAGAAACGGACTTTGTACCCCAGAAGTTGGGTAAACTCGCTGGGTTTACACCTCCAGTTAATACAGCAGCTACTACTGTGCAAACAGTAATACCATAATTAATTGCCAGCTTGGGATTCTGCCTGTAATCCCTCTTCTCAGAAAATCTGGTTTCTTAGGAGAGGGATTAAATTACCGCCACCATCGCCCCACATCCACAATTCCACGCGCAACTTCTGCTGTTGCATTTTCACCACCCAACGCAAAGATAACTGGAAACAATGCCTCGATATCTGGTAGCAAGATAGAGCGAGTGTGAAGGGACAGCTCATGCAGGACATCTTGCCAGAAGGGGAAAATGTCCGCAGATAGTATTGGTGAACAACCGGAAGCTAATGCTATGAGGGCTTGGACACGAGACTTCTCAGACTCAATCGCCCTAGCAGCGGTGAGTGCTTCTTTTAACAACTCTGGTGGTAGTTTCTCAGCTAATGCTATCAGGACTTGGACGCGAGACTCCTCAGACTCAATTGCCCTAGTAGTGGTGAGTGCTTCTTTTAACAACTCTGGTAGTTTCTTGGCTAGTGGAATCAGGACTTGGGCGCGATAAAACTCGTTTTGAATTTCTCTGGCGGTGCTGAGTACTTCTGGCAATACCTCTAGTGCTACTTTCTCAGCTAATGGAATCAGGACTTGGGCGCGATAAAACTCATCCTGAATTTCTCTGGCGGTGCTGAGTACTTCTGGCAATACCTCTAGTGCTACTTTCTCAGCTAATGGAATCAGGACTTGGGCGCGATAAAACTCATCCTGAATTTCTCTGGCGGTGCTGAGTACTTCTGGCAATACCTCTGGTGGTAGTCTCTTGATCAATGCACTCAAAACTTGGGCGCGATAAAACTCATCCTGAACTTCTCTGGCGGTGGTAAGTACTTCTGGCAAGACCTCTGGTGGTAGTTTCTCGGCTAATACTCTCAGCACATCAGTGCGATACTGCTCAGACTCAATCCCCATAGCGGCGGTGAGTACTTCTTTTAACAACTTTGGTGGTAGTTTTTCAGCTAATGCTATTAGGACTTTGGTGCGATACTCCTCAGACTGAATTTCTCTGGCGGTGCTGAGTACTTCTGGCAATACCTCTGGTGGTAGTCTCTTGATCAATGCACTCAAAACTTGGGCGCGATAAAACTCATCCTGAACTTCTCTGGCGGTGGTAAGTACTTCTGGCAAGACCTCTGGTGGTAGTTTCTCGGCTAATACTCTCAGCACATCAGTGCGATACTGCTCAGACTCAATCCCCATAGCGGCGGTGAGTACTTCTTTTAACAACTTTGGTGGTAGTTTTTCAGCTAATGCTATTAGGACTTTGGTGCGATACTCCTCAGACTCAATCCCCATAGCGGCGGTGAGTACTTCTTTTAACAACTCTGCTGGTAGTTTCTCGGCTAATGCTGTGAGGGCATCGGCACGATACTGCTCAGACTCAATCCCCATAGCGGCGGTGAGTACTTCTTTTAACAACTCTGCTGGTAGTTTCTCGGCTAATGCTATCAGAACATAGATACGAAACCACTCATCCTGAATTGCTTTCAAGGCGATGAGTGCTTCTGATAACAACTCTGGTGGTAGCTTTGCAGCTAATGCTAATGCACTTAGGGACTGGACGCGATACAACTCATCCTGAATTGCCCTAGCGGCGCTGAGTGCTTCTGGCAATAACTCTGGTGGTAGTTTCCCGGCTAATGCACTCAGGGCATCGGCGCGATACTGCTCATCCTGAATTGCCCTAGCGGCGCTGAGTGCTTCTGGCAATAACTCTGGTGGTAGTTTCCCGGCTAATGCACTCAGGGCATCAGCGCGATATTCCTCATCCTGAATTGCCCTAGCGGCGCTGAGTGCTTCTGGCAATAACTCTGGTGGTAGTTTATCTGTTAATGCTTTGAGGGTATTGCCGCGATCGCTCTCATATTTAATTGCCCTAGCGGCGGTTATTGCTTCTAGCAACAATTCTGGTGGTAGATTCTGGGCTATTGCACTCAGGGCATCGGCACGATACTGCTCATCCTGAATCGCCTTCAAGGCGGTGATTGCTTCTGGCAACAACTCTGGTGGCAGTTTCTCAACTAATGCTGTTAGGGCATCAGCACGATACTGCTCATCCTGAATCGCCTTCAAGGCGGTGATTGCTTCTGGCAACAACTCTGGTAGTTTCTCAACTAATGCACTTAGGGTATCAGCACGATACTTCTTATCCTGAATCGCCCTAGCAGCAGCGAGAGCTTCTTTTAACAACTCTGCTGGTAGTTTTTCGGCTAATGCTCTCAGGAGTGGGGTGCGATAATACTCATTCTCAATCGCCCTAGCAGCGGTGAATACTTCTGGCAACAACTCTGGTAGTTTTTCAGCTAATGCACTCAAGGCTTGGGCGCGAAACTGTGCAGACTGAATCGCCCTAGCAGTGGCAAGTGCTTCTTTTAACAACTCTGCTGATAGTTTTTTGGCTAATGCACTTAGGGCATCGGCGTGATACCACTCATCCTGAATCGACTTTACAGCGGTGAGTGCCTCTGATAATAACTCTGGTGGTAATTTCTCGGTTATTGCACTTAGGGCTTGGGTGCGAAGCGGCGGAGCCTGTTCTAGCCTCACAGCAGTAAGTACTTTTAGCAACAAATCGGGTGGTAGATTCTGGGCTATTGCACTCAGGACATCGACGCGATACCTATCCTCCGGAATCGCCCTCAAGATGGCGATCGCTTCAGGCAACAATTCTGGTAATCTCTGGGCTAATGCTATCAGTGCTTGGGTGCGAAACTGCTCATCCTGAATCGCCCTAGCAGCGGTGAGTGCTTCTGGCAACAAATCGGGTGGTAGTTTCTCGGCTGTTAATGCAATCAGCACTGGGACGCGAAACTGCTCATCCTGAATCGCCCTAGCAGCGGTGAGTGCTTCTGGCAACAAATCGGGTGGTAGTTTCTCGGCTATTTGACTCAGGATTTGGGCGCAATACCAGTCGTCGTGAATCGCCGTTGCGGCTGTGAGTGCTTCTTTTAACAATTCTACTGGTAGTTTATCTACTAATGCACTCAAGGCTTGGGCGCGAGCGCTCTCAGACTCAATCCCCATAGCGGCTGTAAGTGCTTCTTTTAACAACTCTGGTAGTTTCTGGGCTAATGCTCTGAGGGCTGCGGCGCGAGCGCTATCATCATGAATTGCCCTAGCGGCTGTAAGTGCTTCTTTTAACAACTCTGGTAGTTTCTCGGCTAATGCTCTCAGGACATCGGCCCAATACTTCTCATCCTGAATCGTCCTAGCGATGGTGAGTGCTTCTGACAGTGCTAGTTTTTCTAAATTTGCTGGCAAATAGTTGATTAACTCAGTAACGGCTTCTACTTTCTCCTTTGGTTCTGGTTTTTGCAGGGCGTAAGCTAGTCCTTGTTCAGGAGTCCAGATATTGTTTTTGACTAACGCCACCAGCAAAACTGCTGGTAAATTAGCTGCCAAACTATTTAGCGAAGCCGTAATCAAAGCATAGCGACACTGTAAACCTACCACTCGATCCAGTGTTGACTCATGCCAATTCGCTTCTGCTAATTCCCAAGCACGAGAAATATCTGTGATGTAACCCCCAGTTTGTCCCACTTTCTCGCGCGCTTCATGCCAGCCATTGTTTCCTGTTCCCGACTCCTCCCGCAATAAGGAGTGAATTTCTTCTATCCGTTCAGCCTTTTCTAAATGCCAAACTAAATTTTGATGAATGTAACCATCATTGAGTAGAGTATGCCAAAGGTCTTTTTGTGTTTTTTGCCGATATTGTTCCAGTAGTTGACTGTGAGCATCGAGTAAATTAAACCCCATTCCCATAGGCACAGATTTAATTAATCGATCGCGAGCTACATCATGCAATAAATCGTGTATCTTGTAGCCTTTCCACTCAACACTCCCAACAAATACAGGCGAATCAGATTGAAGTAAGGCATCATTCCAAAGTAGCTCTAAACGCTCATCAGCTTCATCCTGGGATTCCATATCCCATAATGTAACTGCCATTGGTGCGGCTATTGTTACATCTTCTGGCAAAACTCCCAACCAAATAAAATTTTCCCAAGCTTGTTCGTCATAGTCTCGCAAAGCTTTCAGGCTTAAATTAAAGGTTGCTTCTAAAGAGTTTTCTTGACGCGCCCCGTATAAAACTTTTAAGTTTGCAACCTCTTGTTTCAAAGCCGCTTCCAGCTTCACCCATGTAATTCCCCATTTAACTCTTGCTGCTACCAAATTCAGGGCAATGGGTAGGTATCCCACAGTCTCGGCTACTCTCAAAGCCTCTTGTTTTTCTACTTCTTCTATTTCTCGTTCTAAAGACTTAGAAAGTAATTCCAGAGATTCTGCCGGCGTCATCAAATTCAATTGTTGCAAATAAGCACCAACACTATCAGCCACATCAGCTCGCCGCGAAGTGATTAATAGCTGGGATTGGGAACTTGCTACCAGAAATGGTTTAACTTTATCTGGTTCCCAAGCATCATCAACTACCAGTAAAACTGCCTTATCATGTAGTAAACTTCGTAAATGGGCTGAGGTTGCTTCTATATTAATGGCACGGAATTCATAGTCTCCCAATGCTTGCACCCAGCTACTCAGCAGCGCCAGAATATCTGGTTCCTGTCCCAAAGTTGCCCAAAGCACACCACCAGAGAAACGTTTTTGGATATCTTCATCATGAGCAAGGGCAGTCACTAAAGTTGTCTTGCCAATGCCACCTAAACCGTGAATTGCACTGATGAACAAAGCACCAGTATTAGATGTATTTGCCAGTAGACGAGCTTTAATTTCTATAGTAACTTGGGGGCGATCGACAAAATTGGCAGGTAAACTCGGTGCTTGAAAAGGTCTGTCAATTGGGCGACGATAATTAATAGTGAGACTACCTTCTACCCGACCTACAATAATATTGTTGTTGCCTTCAACGTTTTGAACAACATTTTCGTTACCTGAAATTGTTTGTTTAAACTGAGATTTAATATCAGGATTTAAACTGGTTACAGAAGTTTCATTATTTTCTACGTTACCTAAAATTGGTTTTTCAGCCTGAGACGGAATTTGTCTATCTAAATTATTTTGAGCAACTTCATCTCTAAGTGGATGTCGCCGACGCTTTAATCTCCGATGATTCCCTCTCAAAAAGCCAGCTAATTTAGACAAAAAAAGTATTATTTGCCTCCATAACCTTCTCAGGCTTCTTTTCTGCACAGTTTTAACTTCCTATTATTTTGGTTTTCTGACTAATTGATAGTTGCACCACCTTCTACTTTTGTAATCGCCTTATTACCATTACCCGCAATGTTTTGCACTGCGTTGTCATCGCCAGATATTGTTTGATTAAAAGTATTAACAACCTGAGAAATTGCTTCGGAATTTTCTTGCATTAAACGGGCAATCTCAGCATATAAATTTTTATCTTCATCCAGAAATTTCTTGAATTGTTTCTGGAGTGTTTCTTTGGCATCTGCATCATTAGGAAAATTAGCCAATTCTTCTGCTGCACCTTTTGCCATTGGCTTTGTATCTACTTTTGGTTGCAGCTTACTCCACAAAGCTTTAGCTTTTTCCCAGGCATTAGCCCCAAACCCTTCACCCAGTTTCTTACCAGCTTCTTCGGCTGCTTTCTCTCCTGCTTTCAGTAAGTACGGTAAAAAAGGAGTCAGGAAAGTAGTCAAAGTTATTATATCCATTTGCTTATTCTAATTATGTATCAACACCTGATAATAAGCGGTCAAATAAGCGCTCAAACTCAGGGTAATCACTTAATGTAATAATTTTTTATGGCGATGCCTACGGCGGCAAGCTACGCACCGCTTGTGAGAAATGCGGGGACAGCGTATTTCAGGTAAATTACAGCTATTTTCAGGTAAATAGACCACGTTGTAGGGGCGCACAGCTGTGCGCCCCTACAGGGGATTGTGGTTCAAATAAATGAAAAACGCTGTAAGGGAACTCCAAAAAATAAATTATTCCAATTTCTGGACTCAACGGCACTGTTCTTTCCCCCTGCCCTCTGCCCCCTGCCCCCTGCCTTCACAGTGATGGAATATTTTTTTAGTTGGAAGTCCCTAAGTACACGGGTAGGGGCACAGCCATGTTCCCTACGCGAAATCTATATGTATCAGGGTTTTAGTGAAATGGTATGAGCCTACGGCATAACGCACACTAGATCTACTGATTTTAGGAATGGAAAGGACAACCACCACTGGTTAATTTTTGCAGAAAAGCATTGTTATCAAAATAATGCTCCAAAGACTCAATCTTCAAATCATCAGTGACACGAGCAATACTAACTCCTACCATTTCTACTGTTTCTCCTGTAGGTGTATAGTCTTTATAGGAACCATTAAATGTCCCCCAATGTCGCCACTTAAAGCTAACATTAGGCGGTCCAGAAAGCACTTCTGTTAATTCCCAAAGAAAGCCATTAGGAAAAGCTGTATGAAAAAGTTCAAATGAAGATTCAAAGGTTTCGGATTTGGAGCTATACTGCTCACTTTCACCAAGAAATAAGTTATAAGTACCTTGTTCTGCAACTTCTTGGGCAGTGTATTGTTCTCCACCATTGCTACTCATTTTAAACTTATCAGCAACAATGGAAAGCCATTGTTGGGGATTAGATTTATGAGAAGCTTCCATTTCAAAAGTGCGGACTAAATTTTGAGCGATCGCTTCTAAAGAACCTTCGGGATGGTGAAATTTTCTCTCTTGATGAAGAACTTCATTAGTGCCTGAATAATTTGGACGTTTTCCTTCTCGCCACTGTACTTCTTCATCATGAGCAATAACTATATCTCTATCTTGTACCCACAGCGGCAATTCTGTAGTTTTCTCGCTAGTCATACAAGTTGATTGATAATAAACATCATTTATCAGAATAAAATTTTCTGGATATTAGGTAAATCACAAAATCTAAAAAGTAAAAAATATTAATAATTAACTTAGTATGCTTGACTTTTTGCAGAAATAGAAATAACGAAAGCATAAGTAGGGTAGCACAGCTGTGCTACCCTACTTATGCTTTCAACTAACTGCAAATCAAAACAGAAGTGTTTTACACTTTCTGTGCAGATACTCCTTGTGATTTTTCTTGAGTTTGCAATGCTGCATACAACCTATTGAGCGCATTTACATAAGCTTGCGCTGATGCCACGATGATATCTGTGTTCGCCGCATGACCAGAAAATACTCTGGATTCATAACGTAAACGAATTGTCACTTCGCCAATGGCATCAATACCTGCTGTGACTGATTGCACAGAAAACTCAATCAATTCGTTGGGCACATTCACCACACGGTTGATTGCTTTGTAAACTGCATCCACTGGCCCAGTACCGATCGCTGCATCGGTTAATTCTTCACCTTCTGGGGTACGCAGGGTGACTGTAGCGGTGGGTTTGGCGTTGCTACCGCAGGAAACTTGTACCAACTCTACCCGGAACAAATCGGGCGCTTGCTGGATTTCATCGTTGACGATCGCTTCTAAATCGCGATCGGATATTTCTTTCTTTTTATCTGCAACTTCTTTGAATCTGACAAATGCTTTATTTAATTCGCTATCCGACAATTCAAAGCCCAATTCTTTTAACCGGGTGCGAAAAGCATTTCTCCCTGAATGTTTGCCCAAAACTATTTGATTGTCTGTCAAGCCAATCAATTGGGCATCCATAATTTCATAGGTGAGTTTATTTTTTAATACCCCATCTTGATGAATGCCAGATTCATGGGCAAAGGCATTTGCCCCGACGATCGCTTTGTTTGGTTGGACTAGCATTCCTGTCAAATTAGAAACTAAGCGTGAAGTTCTGTAAATCTCACGGGTGTCAATATTTGTCAGGGATTCTTGAGATTCCTCTGGTCTGCCAACATAGGGATTAAAATATTGTCGTCGCACATGCAATGCCATCACCAATTCTTCTAGTGATGCATTTCCGGCGCGTTCACCAATACCATTAATCGTACATTCTAGTTGGCGTGCGCCATTTTTTACGGCTTCTAAAAAGTTAGCAACTGCCAAGCCTAAATCATTATGACCGTGAACGGAAATAATCGCTTGGTCGATGTTGGGAACATTTTCTTTAATGCCTTTAATAATTGCCCCAAATTCACTAGGTGTGGTGTAACCAACTGTATCGGGAATGTTAACTGTTGTTGCACCAGCGGCGATGGCAGCTTCTAAGACTTGATACAGAAATTCCGGATCGGAACGGGCTGCATCCATCGGCGAAAATTCCACATCTGCCATGAAGGATTTAGCATAAGCTACCATTTCTTGGGCGATCGCTAATACTTCTGCCCGTGACTTCCGCAACTGATATTCTAAATGAATATCTGAAGTGGAAATAAATGTGTGGATTCTACCATGAACTGCTGGTTTTAATGCTTCGGCAGCAGCTTCAATATCTCCTTTCATCGCCCTTGCCAAACTACAAATTACAGGGCCATTTTCTGTCCCCACAATTTCGGCAATCTTGCTAACTGCTTCAAAATCTCCGGGACTGGCAAAGGCAAACCCTGCTTCAATGATATCTACACCCAATCGTGCCAATTGCTTGGCAATCACTAACTTTTCGTCTATGTTCAGCGTTGCTCCCGGACATTGCTCTCCATCTCGCAGTGTCGTATCAAAAATCAGAATTCGATCGGTTTTAGTGGTCATTTGCCCTTTGTTGTTTAGTTTTTAGTTTTGGCTCAAAATATCTTCAAACTTAGTTTTTCTTTTACTTTTACCTTTGTAAATAATTGTTAATTCTACTAAGCATCAGTTTTTTCTATTTGATCTCTGATATCATTTAAATCTATATATCTATCCGTAGCATTTCGTAGTTCTCTAGCGATCATTCCTTCCGTTGACACTACCGTAATATGTGTATTTTTTGAGCGTAATAGTTCAATTGCTCTTTCAAAATCTCCATCACCGCTAAATAATACCACTCGGTCATACTGGTCTACTGTATTAAACATATCTACAACAATTTCAATATCTAAATTTGCTTTTTGGGAGTAGCGACCAGAAGTATCATCATAGTATTCTTTGAGAATTTTAGTTCGGACTGTATATCCCAGACTAATTAGAGCATCTCTAAAACCTCGTTGATCTTGTGGGTCTTTTAAGCCAGTGTACCAGAATGCATTGATTAATGTTGTTTCTGACTGCTCATGTTTGAAGTATTCTAAGACTCGTCGCGGGTCAAAAAACCACCCATTTTTTTGTTGAGCATAGAACATATTGTTTCCGTCTACAAAAATAGACAGACGATTCATTGGAGAACCCATACAAATTTACACCTAATAATATAAATGAATTTAGATCGAACAATAGATTATAGCAATTTTCAAATGCCTTGTTTGCTAATATCTATAAAGTAGTTGTTCATCTATAGCTCTGATGCTACCTCTTTCAAGGCAGAAAAACGGCTGCAACATTAGAGTTGAGATCCCGGGTGCTAAGCCTTATTCACCTCCACTACTGCAACAGCCACCCTGTAATCAAAATCTACCAATAAAATCGACCCAGTAACAGCATTCATAGCTGTATAACACTAAAGTTTACTCCTAAAGAGGTATGGCATAAGCTCAAGGGAGAATATAAGTTAATGCCTATCTATAGGTAAAGCTTTCAGTATCAGGACACACTTTGTGGGGAGTACCAATAGTTGCGCCAAAGACAGAAGACGGACTTGGAACAGTTTCTGGTAAGGCACCCAGTTAAGAGCATACCTGTTGCTTAGGTTGCAATAAAATCTCGCAGTAAACAAGTGTACAGGCAGAGTATATTGGCTCTAATCTGTGAGAGAATCACTAGTTGTAACTCACTCAACAGACAAGAAATAACTTAGGTAGTGCCTGAGAAAGAATCTCTTGGGGGCTGGCTTTGCTGAATAAAGTTTGTTGATGAATAGAAGATACTTTACAAATGTATAAGATTAGCATTTTAAGTCTTATTTCAATGTGCTTGTAGTAAAAGGTGGTCTGAATAAATAAAAATGTTGGACTTAAACCAATCAGTAACACCATATGGCAGAAGAATCTACATCTACCTTAACCAAAAACAGTGTCTCTGCTGCCAATAGACACTCAAGTAAACCGACAAAAGTCACGTCTACAGCAGCGGTACGCCAGTCTAGGTGGATAGTTCGCTTAGGTCACCTACTAGCTGGGACTTGGGCAATAGGCGCAGCACTGCTAACGGCTTCTGGTTGGGATTTGGTTCAATTGATGGAGAATCAGGCACTTTCTCACTTTTTTCAAGTGCGTGGGCCGATTGTGCCTCCAGAAGATATCGTAATTTTAGCAATAGACGATCAGTCAATATCGGTTCCCGAACAGTACTATAAAACAGATCCGCAACAGTACGCCTACCTAGAAACACTGAAATCTTTTCCTTACAAACGTGCTGCATATGCTCAGGTAATTACAAAGTTAATGGAAGCGGGCGTCCGTTCTGTAGCTATAGGTCTTGTTTTTGATACACCAAGTAGTTATGGATCTAGTGACGATCGCCAACTCCAAGCAGCATTAGAAAAATATGGCAGCAAAGTTACCTTAGCAGCTCTCTACGAAAATTTCGAGACCCACCAGGGGTTGTTTATCCAGCTGACACCGCCACAACAGATGTTTCACACAGGGTCAGTATCCATTGGTTCAGTTAATTTCCCTGTGGAGGTGGATGGTAAAGTTCATCGATTGGCTAGTGAGTTTCCCAAGTTATTAGATCGAGAAAATTTATTTACCAACAAGCTACTTTCCTTTGATGAAGCAGTATTGAGGGCAGCACAAGTAAATTATCCGCGACCAAAAGGCGATCGCATTTATTTTTGGGGGTCTTCAGGGACATTTGAGCAAATACCCTTTTGGCACGTACTCGACCCAGAAAACTGGAACACTTATTTGCAGCAGGGAAAAGTCTTCAAAAACAAGATAGTTTTAATTGGTTCAACAGATAAGTTAAACAATGATTATTATCCAGTAGCAGCTAGCAAGAGTCCTGAACTGATGTCGGGGGTGGAAATTCACGCCAATGCCATCGCAACTTTAATGACAGGTAAAGCCATCAGTCAAGAAATTTCAACTTTACCGTTGCGTGGTTTATTTGTGCTAATTTTAGTTGGCAGTACAGCCTTAATTATTAGCAGAAACAAGCATAGTATCAATCGATTTCTGTATAGTCTAGTTTTATCTGGTACTTGGTTAGGAATTAGCTATGGGTTATTTGTCTACGGGCGGTTAATTTTCCCCACTAGTGTACCAATGGTGGCGATCGCTTTTTGCGGACTAAGCTACCTGGGAACCTCAGTAGTTAGAGAAAATATCAGAAAACGCCAATTAGTAGACATATTTCAGAAATATAAAACTTCTGCCGTTGTCCAAGAGATTATCAGCCAACAAGATGATCTACAAGAGCTAATCCAAGAGCGAGATTTAGCTTTATCAGGTAAAATCTTGGCTCGACGGTATAAAATTGTCAAAGTTCTGGGTGCAGGTGGATTTAGCGAAACCTACATTGCTGAAGATACCCAACGTCCTGGTAACCCAAGATGTGTTGTCAAGCAACTAAAACCAAGCAATACCAAACCAGAAGGATTGCAACTTGCCAGACGCTTATTTAATTCAGAAGCGCAAACACTAGAAAAATTGGGATTTCATCCTCAAATTCCCCAACTTCTGGCGTATTTTGAAGAAGATGAAGAATTTTATTTAGTCCAAGAATACATACTTGGTCATCCTCTCAGTTACGAACTGCCACCAGGCAGAGCAATTGAAGAAATTGCAGGCATCAAAATTGTCAAAGACTTATTGGAAACATTAATATTTGTCCATGAAAACAACGTGATTCATCGGGATATTAAACCCAGCAATATCATCCGCCGACACTCAGACGGTAAACTCGTACTAATTGATTTTGGAGCAGTCAAAGAAGTCAGTGCCAAACAGTTCGAGCCTCAAGAACAAACCGCCTTCACCATTGGTATTGGGACTCAGGGTTACGCACCAACCGAGCAATGTTTAGGTCGTCCACACTACAGTAGTGATATCTATGCAGTGGGTATGGTTGGGATTAAAGCCTTGACTGGCATTACACCGCGTGAGCTAGATAGAGATGCTGACGGAAAGATAAAATGGAGCGATCTCACCCAGGTGAGCAACTCTTTAGCTCAGATTCTCAGTAAAATGGTGCAGGATGACTTCAAAATGCGATATCAGTCTGCATCGGAGGCTCTTAAGGCTGTTGAAACTGTTGAAGCTTCTAGCGATTTGGTAAATTCCCAAAAGGGATACCCCATGTTACAACATGACTCATTGATGAGTACTTTAGGCGAATTAAATGCTCCCACAAAATCTTACCCAGGGAAATCGTCAGAAATTGGTTGATAAGGACGCGGGGACGCGGGAAAGTTGGGAGAAAATTTGATAATTTCAACGCATCAGAGTCTTTCTCACTCCCCGCGTCTCCCCCTCCCCGCGTCTTCAATTTAACGACAGAAATTCCTCCCCAGCCGTGGGATGAATGCCTATTGTTTCATCCAGTTCTTGCTTAGTAACGCCCTTGCGAATTGCAACGCCGAGACTTTGAATGATATCTGCTGCGTTCTCACCCACCATATGAGCGCCTAAAACTTCCTCAGAATCACCATTTACCACTAACTTGATACTTCCTTGCTTATCTTTCTCAGTCAGCTGATAAAACAGTGGCTGGAATTGGCTGTAGTAGCATTTTACAGATTCACCAAATTTTTCCCGTGCCTTGGCCTCAGTCATCCCCACACTAGCCGCTTCTGGACGAGAAAAAACAGCAGAGGGTACATAATCATAATTCAGTTTTTGTGGCTTGTTGGCAAAAACTGTATTGGCAAAGGCAATACCTTCTGCTTGAGCCACAGAAGACAATTGGATGCGGCTGGTACAGTCACCGACAGCAAAGATATTTTCTTGGTTGGTGCGGTTTTCTTCATCTACTTTGATTGCACCATTTTCGCCAAGTTCAACACGGGCATTTTCCAAGCCTAAATTTTTAGTATTTGGGTTGTAACCTGTGGCAACTAGGATGGTATCTGCTGCAACTATTTCTCTACTCTCACTATTAATAGTCAACAACAAACACTCTTCTGAATATTTGATTTTTTGAATGGTGGTGTTGGTGAATAACTTAATTCCCCGTTTACTCAAAGCCTGTTGCACAGTAGAGCGAATGTCATCATCAAACCCTGATAAAATCATCTCCTCTTTTTCAATTAGCGTCACCTGACAGCCAAAAGCGTGCATCATACTGGAAAATTCTACACCAATGTAGCCACCGCCAATGATTGTCAGACGTTTCGGCAAATAGGGTAGCTGAAACATCTCGCGGGATGTGATGGCGTATTCTATACCTGGGATATTGGGCTTGAGGGGTTGGCCGCCCACAGCAATTAAAATTTTGTCTGCTGTAACTTTGCGTCCACCAATACTGATAGTATGAGCGTCGAGAAAGCTGGCACGTTCAGAAATTATTTCAATTCCAGCTTTCTGCAATTGCTGCAAATAGGATTCGCTGATGCTGTCAAGATGCTTGTGTACAGATTTAATAAATAATGTCCAGTCAAAGTATGTCGGGCAATCACTCCACCCATAACTGTGCGCCATTTTATTTTGCAGGGCAAAGTCAGCAGCATAGACAATCAGTTTTTTGGGAACGCAGCCACGATTTACACAGGTTCCACCGAGGTCTTCTTGTTCGGCAATGGCAACACGCACACCGTAAGTAGCTGCTTTTTTAGCTGCTGCCAATCCCCCAGGCCCAGCACCAATGACAAACAAATCATAATCAAATGTCATAAAAATCTGTTCCTTTTCAACTTTGTGGAAAGCAGAGCTACTTCATCCCTTATAGTTATTCAGACAAAACTTCATCTACTGTCTTTGGGTGGACAAATCGAGATTAAAACACGCTGATATGTAGCAGATTGCCGCTTGAATAGCAATTACTACAAAAATAACAGCGATCGCCCCACTATTGCTAAGTTACATTACATTTTGTTGTGGAACAGACAACATACCCATTCTACAAGAGTATAGATGTTGGCGATGCCTGTAGGGGCGCACAGCTGTGCTACCCTACCGAGGATTGTGGTTCAAATACATGAAAAACGCTGTAAGATATCAAGATTCCATCTCAGCTAATTCTAACCAGCGTTCAGTCGCCACATCGATCGCTTGTTTGAGAGATTCCACTTCTTCATACAGTTTCTGCACCTGGCTATAATTACCCGGTGAAACATTCCCTAGTGTTTTCTCGGTTTCTGCTTTCTGGGCTTCTAACTGGGCAATTTTAGCTTCCAACTGTTCAAATTCTTTTTTCTCCCAATTGGATAATCTCCGCCGCTTTTGATTCTCCACATTTTTGGGTAGAGACGTTACATGTAACGTCTCTACATTTTTGGGCTTGTCTTTAGTATTAGCAGCTTGTTGCAGTGCTGCTTCTTCAGCTTTCTTAAAGTCCAGATAAACAGAGTAATTACCTGGATATTGCCGGAGGTTACCGCCTTCCTCAAAGGAAAAAATTGTGTCGATGGTGCGGTCAAGAAAATAGCGATCGTGAGAAACTACAATTACACACCCAACAAAATCTTCTAGATAATCTTCTAGTACTGCCAATGTCTGGACATCTAAATCATTTGTTGGTTCATCTAAAATCAAAACATTGGGCGCACTCATCAGCACCCGCAACAGAAATAAACGGCGTTTTTCTCCACCAGAAAGTTTATGAATTGGGGCATATTGTTGATTTCCAGGAAACAGAAATCGCTCCAACATTTGGGAAGCAGTAATTTGAGTACCATCGGTAATTTTGACAAATTCTCCTTCTTCTTTGATGTAGTCAATCACGCGCTGATTTTCGTTTAATGCTGTGAGCAATTCTTCAGAATGCTGGTCAAAATAACCGATGTGAATTGTAGTACCAATTTCTGCACTACCGGAATCAGGCGGAATTCGACCAGTCATAATATCCATTAAAGTGGATTTCCCAGCACCGTTAGCGCCGATGATGCCGATGCGGTCTTCTGGACTAAATTCGTAGCTAAAATCCTTAATCAGGGTGCGTCCATTATAGGCTTTAGAAACGTTATTTAATTCAATAACCTTTTTGCCAATGCGACGACCAACTGTCGAAATATCAACTTTACCCTGGACTTGCTTAAATTCAGTATCTCGCAGAGCGTGTGCGCGGTCAATTCTCGCTTTTTGTTTTGTACTTCTGGCTTTCGGCCCTTTTTTGAGCCATTCCAACTCCCGCCGCAACAAACCTTGATGTTTGCGTTGACTGCTAACGGCAGATTCTTCAGCTAAAGCTTTCTTTTCGAGGTAGTATGAGTAGTTACCTGTGTAAGTGTAAATGTCGCCTCGGTCAATTTCGATGATCCGATTAGTGACGCGATCCAAAAAATAGCGATCGTGGGTGATGAGAAAAAGTGCGCCACGATAGCGATTTAAATAACTTTGTAACCATTCTACAGAAAGAGCATCGAGGTGGTTTGTTGGCTCATCCATGAGTAAAACATCTGGTTCTGCTAGCAAGGCTGTTGCTAGGGCAATGCGTTTGCGATAGCCTCCAGATAAAGTACCGATTTTGGCTTCAAAGTCAGAAATTCCTAATTTGGTGAGGATGATTTTAGCGTTGGTTTCTAGTTCCCAAGCACCACTCGTATCCATCCGTTGCATCACCACAGAAAGGCGCGACATCAGTTGACTATCATCTGGATAGTGAGCCAATTTATCAGAAAGTTCTTCGTATTCACGCACTAAAGCCATGTGTTCGCCGCTGTCGGCAAAAATTTGCTCTAAAACTGTGCGATTTTCATCTAAATCTGGCTGTTGAGGTAAGTAGATGATTTTAGAACCAGAGTTGATTAAAATTTGACCGCTATCGATGGATTCTAAGCCGGCGATCATTTTTAATAGGGTTGATTTGCCTGAACCGTTAGTACCAATTAAGCCAACTTTATCGGTAGTATCGAGGCTGAAGCTGGCATCTTTTAAAATTTCTTTGATGCCAAAGTCTTTTTTGATTGATTGGAGGGTAATGATACTCATAGGATTTAAGAATATAGAGTTTTTTTTATTTCACCCAGAGGCGCAGAGGAGGAAAGGAGTAGGTAAGGGATGTGGCTTACCTACGATTGATAAATTTTAGACAAATAAATCCAAGGGGAGATGTCCATACATTTCGTTGATTCCGTCTTCGTTGAAAGATTGGCAAGAGACTAAGACGCCACGGTGATGTCCGGGATAGGAATCGAGATAACACAAGCCGTTTTTGCCATTTAATTTGATATAAACTGGCCCTTCGGGTGTAGGTAAATTGTTTGGTGGTTCATAACCAAAGGCCAGAGAATAGGTTTTCATGGCTAATATTCCTTCTTCTGCTGTGTCAGCACAAATTCCTAAAATTTGATAGTCAGCAAGATTAGTCATCAAAATTAAGGCATTACGAATTACTGCTTTTTCTGATGGCTTCAGGATAGGGGCGATGTCTAGACAGTTGAATTTATTCAGTAATTTTTTCGCTTCTTCGGCGGTGAGATTATGAGGATTGGGGGTTGACATAAACTTAGTTCATTATTTTGTTGGTTGTTCTGTTGTGTTTGAGTTGGGACTAGCCCCATACAATTTTAGATTTTAGATTTTGGATTTTGGATATGGGGCATTGGGTCTTGGATATTAGGAAAACAGACCCCAGTCCCCATACAATTTTAGATTTTAGATTTTGGATTTTGGATTTTGGGTATGGGGCATCGGGCATTGGGTATTGAATATTAGGAAAACAGCCCCGAGTTCCCAGTCCCCAATCCCCAATCCCTTTCACGTGGGGCATCGGGCATTGGGTATTGAATATTAGGAAAACAGCCCCCAGTCCCCAGTCCCCAGTCCCCAATCCCCCGTCCCTTTTACGGTTGATTTTGTACATTCCCCAGGTTGAATATAAAAGGAACGCCGTTTTTCGAGTCACCACCCATAACTAGGACTTTTGGCATTTGAGCGCCGCCAGTCTTCCAAGCTTCAATTGCTTCTTTTTGCAGAACTAACTGTCCTCCTTGGGCTTTGAGCGTCTCTGCTAAGAGTCTTTGAGCTTCTGCTCTACCTTTGGCGCGATTAACGTCTGCTTGTGCTTCTTGTTCAGCTTCTCGTGCTACATAAACGGCTCTTTGCGCCCGCTGTTCAGCAATTTGTTTTTCTTCGACTGCTCTGGCAAATTCTGGTGAGAAGGCTAAATCAACTACGCTAGTATCTAACACTATTATCCCATATTTGTCTAAGCGATCGCCTAAAGCATTATCAAAGTCTTCTTTCAATTCACTTCTTTTGGTAATTGCTTCTTCTACTGTTCTTCTAGCTGCTGCAATTTTAAATGCTTCTTGTGTTTGGGGTGCAATTATTTTCGATACAATATTCTCTAATGTTCCTTGTTTTCTTCTGACTTCAACTACCTTTATGGGATCGAGGCGAAAGTTAATCGCAAATCTTGCAGATAAATTTTGCAAATCCTTCGTAGAACTTTCTGCTGGCACTTCAAATTTTTGCACCGTCAAATCATACACATCTATCACGGTGATAAAAGGTGGTTTTAAGTGAATGCCTTCTAATAAAGCACCATCTCTCGCTTTACCCAAAATGCTAATCACTCCTGCTTGTCCTGGGTTGATAATGATAAAAGAATTTAGTCCAATAATCACTAATATTGCTAACACAATTCCCAAAACTGTGGTTTGCCAATTGCCAAATTGTTGATTTTTCAAATTATTCTCTCCATGTGAGTTGTGAGTGGGGAGTGGGGAGTGGGAAGTGGGGGAGATGAGGGGGATGAGGGAGATGGAGGAGCAGGGGAGGCAGGGGGAGAAAGAATAATCAATGCCCAATGCCCCATGCCGTATGCCCCTTCAAACTTTAATTACGTGGTAATATCAGTTGCACGAAACCGCAAAAAGCCGTGGCTACTGTATTAAAATCTCATCAAGTATCAAGAAGGCGTAGACATTCAACGCATCCTCTCCAGCGCTTGTTTGACTATGGACATCAGTATCGTAAACAAATTTGGCTAGCGACTACCTATTCTATCCTCAATAAATTTTTCGATTTGGCGCCACCTGGCTTAATTGGTGTCGCAGTGGATGTGGTAGTCAAACAACAAGATTCCATAATTGCACAGTTAGGGGTACGCGATGTCTTTGGACAATTTTTGATTATTTCTTTCCTGACTGTCATCATTTGGATACTAGAATCAGTTTTTGAGTATGCTTACGCTCGACTTTGGCGTAATTTAGCACAAAATATTCAGCATGATTTACGTTTGGATGCATATAAACATTTACAAGAGTTAGAATTAGCTTATTTTGAAGAACGCAGCACTGGCGGTTTAATGTCCATCCTCAGTGATGATATTAACCAATTAGAGCGATTTTTGGATGTGGGGGCAAATGATATCATCCAAGTTTCCACAACTGTTGTAATTATTGGCAGTGCTTTCTTTATATTGGCTCCTAGTGTAGCGTGGATGGCTCTGTCGCCGATGCCATTTATTCTCTGGGGTTCCTTTGCTTATCAACGTCTACTTGCACCCCGTTATTCTGATGTCCGGGAAAAGGTGGGTTTCCTCAACTCGCGTTTGGCAAATAATATCAGCGGTATTACTACTATTAAAAGTTTTACTGCTGAAGTTTATGAAGCCTATCGTTTGTCAGTAGATAGTGAAGCTTATCGTCGCAGTAATGCCAAGGCAATTGCCCTTTCTGCGGCTTTTGTCCCGTTAATTCGGATGCTGATTTTGGTAGGTTTCACAGCATTACTTTTATATGGCGGGATGGCAGCAGTCGCTGGAGAAATGTCTGTCGGCGCTTACAGTGTATTGGTGTTTTTAATCCAGCGGTTGCTGTGGCCTTTAACCAGATTAGGCGAAACTTTTGACCAATATCAACGGGCTATGGCTTCTACTAATCGAGTCATGAATTTGTTAGATACTCCCATTGCTATTCACACAGGAAATGTAGCGTTACCTGTGGAGGAAGTGCGAGGTGAAGTGCAATTTAAAAATGTTTATTTTGCTTATAAAGATAGATTTCCAGTAATTAAAAATCTGTCTTTGGATATTCCAGCGGGGAAAACTATTGCAATTGTAGGTTCCACGGGTTCTGGAAAAAGCACTTTAGTCAAACTTTTGTTGCGCTTGTACGAAGTGCAAGCAGGAAGCATTACCGTTGATGGTATTGATTTACAAAGTTTGAATTTGCAAGATTTACGCCGCTGCATTGGTTTGGTGAGTCAAGATGTGTTTCTATTTCATGGTACTGTAGCGGAGAACATTGCTTATGGCAGCTTTGAAGCTAAAGAGCAAGACATTATCACGGCGGCGAAGATAGCTGAGGCGCACGAATTTATTATTAACTTGCCCGAAGGTTATGAGACAATTGTGGGGGAAAGAGGACAAAAGTTATCTGGTGGACAAAGACAACGGATTGCGATCGCCCGTGCAGTCTTGAAAAATCCCCCCATTTTGATTTTAGATGAGGCCACCTCAGCGGTGGATAATGAAACAGAAGCGGCTATTCAGCGATCGCTAGAACGGATTACAGTAGATAGAACTACAATTGCGATCGCTCATCGTCTTTCCACCATCCGCAATGCCGATTGCATTTATGTCATGGAACATGGGAAATTAGTAGAGTCGGGAACCCATGAGGAATTGTTGGAGAAAGATAGAATTTATTCTAGTCTCTGGCGCGTACAAAGTGGGTTGAAATAGTCCTTTCAAAGTGACTCGCAAAATCTCTTTTTCTGGGCTTCCTCTGTGCCTCTGCGGTTGTAAAAGTAATTTATCGAACCACAGAGCCGCAGAGAACACAGAGGCAAGAGGTTATAGAAAAATTGACTTTCTATAACTTTTACCCATCCAGGACTTACGCAACTGGCACAATGCGATCGCTAACAAATAGTACTAAAGTACTATAAAAATGCAGATGAAATGAACTAGAG
The DNA here is from genome assembly GCF_015207005.2 of Desmonostoc muscorum LEGE 12446. Classification (GTDB taxonomy): domain Bacteria; phylum Cyanobacteriota; class Cyanobacteriia; order Cyanobacteriales; family Nostocaceae; genus Nostoc; species Nostoc muscorum. The sequence goes on along the minus strand of NZ_JADEXS020000001.1, from coordinate 3,227,215 downwards.
TACAAATGTAAATTGTTCCTTTTCAGACCAAATTTTTGGGCTGCTGCTCAGGCTACTGTAACGAATACTTTTGAATATGAAGTTTACTAAATTAGACAGGACTTACGCAACTGGCACAATGCGATCGCTAACAAATAGTACTAAAGTACTATAAAAATGCAGATGAAATGAACTAGAGTACAAATGTAAATTGTTCCTTTTCACACCAAATTTTTGGGCTGCTGCTCAGGCTACTGTAACGAATACTTTTGAATATGAAGTTTACTAAATTAGATTATTGCCAGTATCTACTTAGTAGCCAAATTAATTATACCATTACCAATTTGGCAGAGCATTTAGAGAGTATTAGCCATGATACAATTAACTATTATTTGAAAAGAGAAAAATTAACACCTCGTTTACTATGGGATAACGTGAAAGAGGTAGTTGAGCCTGATGACAATGGTTACATAATATTTGATGATAGCATTTTAGATAAAAGGTATTCTGAAGAAATAGAAATAGTCAGAAGACAATATAGTGGTAATGAGCATGGTGTCCTTAAAGGCATTGGCGTAGTTAGCTGCGTGTATGTCAACCCTACACTTCAAAGATTTTGGGTCATAGATTATCGAATTTTTAATCCTGATGTCGATGGCAAAACCAAGATAGACCATGTGAAAGACATGCTCCAAAGCCTTGTGTATCATAAGCTTTTACCATTTGATACTGTTTTGATGGATACATGGTATGCGGTACACAGTTTAATGCTATATATTGATAGCTTAGACAAAATTTATTATTGCCCTTTAAAAGACAATCGGTTAGTTGATGATACATTTGGTCAAGCAAAATATAAACGTATTGAATTATTAGAATGGAGTCAAGAAGAATTAGATTGTGGTAAGATAATCAAAATTAAAGGGTTCCCAGCTAATAAAAAAGTGAAACTATTCCGGGTTACTGTTTCTACCAACAGAACGGATTATGTCGCAACTAACGATTTATCTCAAAGTTCCACGGATGTTGTACAAGAGGTGTGTAAAATTCGTTGGAAAATCGAGGAGTTTCACAGAGAAATTAAACAATTAACTGGGATTGAATTTTGCCAATGTCGGAAAGCTAGGCTTCAAAGAAATCATATCGCTTGTGCAATGTTAGTTTGGGTTAGGTTAAAGAATTTAGCCTATACAACTGGTCAAACTATTTATCAAATCAAGCATAACTTGCTTTCTAATTATTTAATTCAGCAACTGAAACGCCCAAGTATTCTTATGTGCTTGGTTTGATTTAAATTGTCGCCTGTCAGGGCTGCGCCCTGCCCGCTATTTGTGCCAGTTGCGTAAGTCCTGCCATCTTGAAAGATCTATTTCTAAATATGTTAATTACGAATTACGAATTACGAATTACGAATTATTTATGATGTTTGGTAGCAGTCAGCCGGAAACAGGAGATAACAAGTGGCGTCGCCAGTTGGATAAGTTTGTGAAAGCAAATCAGCAAGAATTGGCGGCGCTATTTTGGGGATTGTGGTTAGCAAATGGTGACAGTCAAGGTACTGTTGGTATTGATTTGCAACCAAAGCCGCATTTTGTTTATTGTCCGAAAGAACAGATAGAAAAATTAAATGATAAAGTTGAAAATCGGCTGCAAGAAATTTTGGGAATTATCGAGAATCATAAACCAGAAATAGAAGTTGTGATGATTGGGATTGGGAAGGGTGAAATTAAGTTAATTCAGTTTGCACCGGAACCTGCGCCACCGATTTGTTTTGAGCAAGCTGGTAAAGATGTGGATGGGTTATTGGAAGTGCTGGAACAGCGGATGAGTGAGCAAATAAAAGATTAATTTAAGACCTTTAAAAAACCGATTATCAACCCTAAAGCGCCTTTTGAACAAAAACTTTGGCTATAAAGTGGTTATCAGTTTTACTCAAACTTTCTTTCTCAACACTGACTCAAAAAATGCAGCAGGAGAAATGTTAAAAAACTCCGCGAGTTTCCCAATATGGTTAACTGTCAGCTGGCGTTGTCCACTTAAGACTTCAGATACAATCGACTCAGTTTTAAATATAGGAATTAAGTCTTTTTGTTGTAAATCAAATTCGGCTATCAATGCTTGGAGTAATTCTACACCATGAATATCAGGTATAGAATGATATTTTTGCTCGTACTCATAAACCAAAGTACCTAAAACATTGAGATAGTCTTGTTCATCTAGTGTTAATTGACCTTTATCAATCAAGGAATCAATCACTTTTTGTGTAGCCAGGAATTCTTCCTCGGAAGTGATAGGACGAGGAGGAAAAGATTTGAGTAATTCGATATACATTTTATTAATGGGTGTTCCAGGGATCATTTTGGAAAATTCCTGCTCGTTTCAATCCTTAATAGGGTTTGCCCAATCCACTTTTAAAGAAACGGTACTCACGCGAGAGAAAATACTGTTATTGGGGAAACCTAATAAATGTGACATGTACCAAATTCCCGCTTCCTTTTCCCTTCCTGGGTTAAAACCAGAGATTTGTCAAACTTCCGTGAGGTTTTATGAAACAAATCAAAGACAAAATTACCAATAAATTAGAGCGACTATTTGAACAACGGTTAGTACCTCGTTTGGTACTATGGGGAGACTACCTAGAAAGTAAAATCAGGCGGTATAAACATCAAGAACTCAAAAATAAGTTAAAATTTTGTGGCTCAGGTCTACGATTTAAGCGAGACGTGAGAATTGAACATCCCCAAAATGTATCTCTGGGAAATAAAGTCTACATTGGTCAAGATGTCATCTTAGATGGACGTGGCGGAATTACAATTGGTGACAACACAACACTTGGATTTAATGTTGTCATTCTCTCGGCAAATCACGACTATCAAAGTAATGATTTGCCCTATGAACATAATGTTTACATTCATAAACCTGTTATTATCGGTCGCAATGTTTGGATTGCTGGAAATGTCTTAATTATTCCGGGAGTTTCCATTGGAGATGGTGCAATTGTAGCGGCTGGTACGGTTGTCACTGCTAATGTTGAACCTTTAGCAATTGTTGGCAATCAACCCATGAGAACAATTAAATACCGCGACAAAGAACATTATGAAAAACTCGCATCTCAGCAAGAAATTCAACTCTCTATTGAAGTAGTTCAACATTAAGCTATTAGGTTGGGTATTTTAATGCCCAACCTAATAACTTAAACCAGCGCTGGTGTATTCGCCAGTTTTACTTGAGGTGTTGCAATCATCCGCATTCCAGCGGGTGCGGCGACAGTTAAACCGCGGCGCACAGGAAGCACTGGACGTTTGTTCGTTAGAGATAATTGAAATTCTGACACAATAGTTGCCAAGACAATTTTCATTTCATACTGAGCAAATGCCATACCAATACAGCGACGATTACCGCCACCAAACGGTAAATATTCGTATGGTGAATATTGTCTTTCTAAAAATCGTTCTGGTTTGAACTTTTTGGATTCTGGATAAACTTCTTCACGATGATGCGCTAAATAAATACTGGGGAGAATTAACGTGCCCTGTGGCAATTTGTAACCTGTAATTTCAATTGGGTTTTTCACAATCCGCAAGAAAGCATTCATGGCAATTGGGTAAATTCGCAATGTTTCTTGGCAAACTGCTGTTAAATAAGGCAATTTAGCAATGGTACTTAAATCTGGATTAACACCAACAGTGTCGAGTTCTTTTAACAACTTCTCACGCACCTCTGGTAAATAATCAATCCAGTAAAATGCCCATGTCAACGCCGAAGCAGTAGTTTCATGTCCCGCAACTAGCAGTGTCATTAATTCGTCGTGCAATTCTTTATCTGACATCCCTTGACCATCGTCATAACGAGCAGCCATCATCAAACTGAGGATATCTTGGCGATTTTGAGCAGATTGGGCGCGACGTTCCCGAAGTAGAGTATAAATTAATCGATCGATTTTTTGCTGTTGTTGGAGAATCCAACCCCAGGGACTCCATTTGCCGAAATCTTTTTGCATAAACCGGAAAAAGAAGGCGCTAGACATTAAAGGGGAAGTGATGAAATCTAGTAAATCACTTAGCGATCGCCTTAGTTCCTCAAACCGCTCTCCTTCTTCCAAACCAAACACAACCCGCAGAATAACACGCAAAGTGATTTCTTGCATCGACTCACGGATTTTAAAAGGCTTGTCAACCTGCCATTCATGACTCACCTGTTGTGTTATTTTACGGATATCCTCGCCGTAAGCCCGCATTCTTTCCCCATGAAAAGGAGGAGCTAATAATTGCCGTTGGCGCTGGTGGCGATCCCCATCTGATAACATAAAAGAGCGATCGCCAAGTAAAAATCTTAGCCCAATATTTCCCCTGCCAACCTCAAAAGAACTCAAATCAGATGTAAAAATCTGCTCCAGTGCTTCGGGTTTACTAAAATACACAAGAGCATTATCTGAGCGACTACTCTTAATGGTGAAAGTATCACCATAGATTTTGGCAAAATCATCCACATATTTTACAGGCTGACTAATAAACTTGACCATCCGCAGCCAGCGCGGTATTTGAGGCCCATCAGGTAGGTTGTAAGTTGCTGTCATAGAAATTTGTGGAATTAATGGCTTATGAATTTTATTGTTACGAGTTTTTGTGTGATTGAGGGTCACACAAAGCGGTATATTCATCATTAAGGAGTAGGAAATGGGGCATGAGGCATGGGGCATTGGGTATTGGTTATCTCCCTCATCTCCCTCATCCCCCGACTCCCCACTCCCCACCCCCCACTCCCTTTTCCTACCTAAAGCAGTGCCCAAAATCATCGCTATTCTCAACGGTAAAGGAGGAGTCGGTAAAACGACTACCGCAATCAACCTGGCTGCAAACTTTGCGAAGAAAAAAAAGGTGTTGCTGATTGACGCAGATATTCAAGGTTCCGCCAGTTGGTGGTTCGGGCGTAGTCAGCAAGGAATGGGATTTGATTTATCTCAAGAAACAGATCCGACACTTTTAGGTGATTTAGGAAAGATAAAAGGTTACGATTTAGTAGTGGTGGATACGCCTCCCGCACTGCGCTCTGAAGCATTAGTGGCGGTAGTTGCGATCGCAGATTATCTAGTTTTGCCTACACCCCCGTCTGCAATGGATTTAGCTGTCCTCGTGGAAACAGTTAAGGAAGCCGTCATCCCCTTGGGAACTCCCCATCGGGTATTGCTCACCAAAGTCGATACGCGCAGCTTGGGGGAAGCACTAGAAGCAAAAAACACTCTCACTCGACTAGGTATTCCTGCTTTTAATACCTTGATCCGTGCCTACAAAGCTCATGAACGAGCCGCGCTTGAAGGTGTAGCAATTACTCAATGGCGAGGAGGAAATGCGCGGGAGGCGGAGTTAGACTATCGCCGCGCAGCTGATGAACTACAGCGTGATTGGAGAAAATAATGGCTAAGAAACAAAGTCTATCGGATTTACTACAACAAGAGGCGCAAAAAATTACATCCCCAGAAGATGACTCTGCGATCGAAGTTTCAGCAGAAGAAATTACTCAAGAAGACGCTGCAACTGATGAAGAATCCTCGCCACAAACACCCGAACCAACTACTAATAGGCGCACAAATCCCACTAAAGCTGATTTAGAAGTAACTATCAAAGACTTGACAAGTAATCTAGAAAAAAGTCATCAAAAAGAAGCTTCCCTAGAACAAGAAATTACTGATTTGAAATCAAAATTATCTAGACAAACAACATTAGCCTCTGAACAAAAAACCATAGCAGAACAGCTAACAAAAGAACTTGACGAAACAAAAAAAACAGCACTGCAACTTGCAGAAGCAAATTCCCAGCTTATAGAAGAAATTAATGCTTTAAAACAAACGGCTGAAGATAAATCTAAACTTGTTGTTAAAGAAACTAGTGCTATAAAACCAATAAAAGAACACTACAATCCACTTAACTACAAAAAATCACATCGCTCATCCGAAAAATTAGCTCAAAATCAACCAGATGAGTCTGCTGATGGTTCAAATCAGATGTGGTTACTTGACTAGTAAATCAAAAGGTAGGGTGTGTTACGGCTTTCGCATAACGCACCCCCACATAACACCATGCGTTAGGCGCTCATGTCATATTTTTCGTGACAAATCATATTGAAATATAAATACCAAATATGGATAAGTTTAAAAACCATATCTTTCGTAAGGGCACAGCGTTGCTGTGCCCCTACAGCATGGTCTTTATCTGCTATTGTGCAAATAGTATGGTCTGTTTTGGTACTACAAAATTTGGTATGTTTTGTCTATGCAACAGAGATTGCGACAAAGAATTTGGTAGGGATAAGTTTTGTAAAATATCGCTTTGATAACTATAAAGACTTATTGATAGAAAATGATAGTCTTTATATATTTCAAAACGGTAGAAAAATTAAAGTTATAAGTAAATTTATTTACCATGCACAAGATTGGAAAGCAATGGTTGAAACTATTAGAGAGAATCACTTATGACTTAATATCATTCATTACAAAAGTTTAAAATATGCTGGGCAGTGATTTGTGGTTGTTCTAAGTGAGGTAAGTGTCCACAATCTTGAATCCAAACGAGGGTACTTTGTGGAATTGCTCTTTTAAATCTCGTGGCATCCTTAGTACCCAAAATTTTATCGGAATCGCCCCATAAAATTAGTGTCTGTTGCACTATTTGTGATAGTATCTTAAATCTAAAAGCACTATAACCACCACTTTTAGTGAAAGCAATCAAAGCTTGATGCCAACTCGGCATTTGTAAGTGTAATGCCCCGCAATATAGAGCATCCAAAGAAGCAAGACTTTGATTTTTATATCCAATGCGGGAAACGCGATCGCGCACCTTCATATTACTCAAAAACTGAGTTGCTAAATAATCCAATGGGGGAAACATGAATTTACTTAATGGTGAACCACCCGCCAACCCAGCACTATCAATTAACACCAGCTTTTTGATAACTTCTGGGTAAGTCAGCGCCAAATCAATTGCCGTCGCACCCCCCATTGAAGCCCCCACCAAAATTACAGGTTGGTTAATCAGGCTTTTCCAAAAATAATAAAGATGGGTTTTAATTGCAGTTGGGCTATAAGCAATTCCTGAGAGTCTATCTGTAAACCCAAAACCCAACAAATCCACTGCCCATGTTTCATTATTCCCAGCAAGCAAAGGCAAAAGCCGACGAAATTCTAATACAGAACTATCAAAGCCGTGAATTAATAAAATAGGAGTTCCACCACTCCCTTCCTTGACATAGGTTGTGGTAATTGCTTGATTAGTTAAAGGCGTAGCGATCGCAGTTGTTTGAATACTCCGAGCTAGTGCGATCGAAGCTGGTTCTGTTAGTTGCCCAACTGCTGTAGGAAGAAAATTCGGAAACATAAATCTCAGTTTATCGTACTAGCTCACTTACAACATGACTGATTTTGTTCAACTACAAAATTACCAGACTAAATATTCTCAAGTATTACTTGTAATACATAAAACATAATTCAGCCCCTATCAAAACATTCTAATAGGAATTTGAAAAATGATTGCCACAGATGGATTAACATAACCCAGATGCACAAGGCAATTCTCAATCCAAAATCCAAAATCTCAAATCCAAAATCGTATAACTCCCCACTCCCCACTCCCAACTCCCCCAACCCCCCATTAAAGAAAGTTTTCCAAAATGTCAAAATTGGGACTAAACCCACGTACAATTAATATCGCCTATCCCTTAATCCAGGAGCTGATGCCATGCCAATGGCGGTTGGCGTAATTGAAACTTTAGGTTTTCCTAGTGTCTTAGCCGCAGCAGATGCAATGGTGAAATCTGCCGCAGTTACGTTGGTGTATTATGGTCTAGCCGAGAGTGGTCGTTTTGTAGTCGCCGTCCGGGGACAAGTTGCTGAAGTAAAAAGAGCCGTTGAAGAAGGTATTAATGCTGGAGAGCAAGTAAAAGCCGAAACAGTAATCACCCATTACATAGTTCCCAATCCCCCGGAAAATGTCGAAACTATATTACCAATCCATTTCACTGAAGAATCAGAACCTTTCCGTATGTTCTAAGCAATTTCGCCATTAAAATCTGTAGCGAAGCTTCGTACAATTAATTTGTTGCGCCACATATCGTTTATTCATACAGGAGATTACTAATGTCACTACAAGCAGTTGGAGCGCTGGAAACTAAGGGTTTTCCTGCTGTGTTAGCAGCAGCAGATGCTATGGTAAAAGCTGGACGAGTCACTCTGGTTGGTTACATCCGAGTCGGTAGCGCTCGTTTTACAGTTAATATTCGTGGTGATGTCTCTGAGGTTAAAACAGCTATGGCTGCTGGTGTTGAAGCCGCAGAAAATGTTTATGGTGGTACTCTCGAATCTTGGGTGATTATTCCTCGTCCCCATGAAAACGTTGAAGCTGTTCTGCCAATTGCTTACACAGAAGCAGTCCAACAATATCGGGAATCTGTAGAAAACCCCATTGTTAGATCCTCAAACGGGCGATAGAATCAACTCTTTTTCTCAATTCAAAATCACGCCTTTTTCCCCTTTGCCGTTGGCGGAGTCATCGCCCTAGACCAACGGCTCATGCTTGTTTATAAGTCAAGCGTCTTTGGCTTTGCTTAAAAATCAAAAGGAACAATTCCTATATTTATCTTTACTATCTAGAATAGCGATCGCCAGCTACATTCAGTAGTACTGAGTAATGGAGTGCTGAGTGCCCAGTACTACCCCATAGCGAAACGGGGGTATTGAAGCAAGGACGTATTTTTTCTCAGCATGAGTGTCCCCTTAAAAAATATTTGGCAAATTTTCATAAATAAATTTAGTTGCTCTCAAACCCTATGTGCTGAGTAAACGTACTCATTTCTAACTCAGCACTCTTCATTTCCTAATTATTATTCGGAGAATTTACCAATTATGCTGTATTTTTCGATCGCAGGATCGGTATGCGCGATCGACATCAACGCAAAGACAATTATTGGATATTATTCAAAGCACCAATTAGCTTGATCAAGATATTTGCGGTATTAAAATTTTAATCTTTATTATTAGCTGCTAATTACAATGTATACACGTAATGACTATTTTATAGTTAAAAGTAAAACCAAGTATTTAACTAAGTAAAGCCTTGCCGATAGTTGAAACTTATACGGGTGAAATAACGTCCAATGTTGAGTTAAATTATATTCGTTCCTCGGTTAGGTTCCGAAAGGTCAGATTTCCCCAACCCATCTTTTGTAACGATGTATTATCCTCACTACTCTAGCTAGATTTCTGTTCTCAGTTAAAAAACATAACTTAACAAAAAGTTTAAATTAACAGAATTGACGGAAATGCCTGATAGATATTGGTTTGGGGCACTTTGAATTTCCAAGGAAAGCATCAATATAAAAAATTCTGCATAAAGTTAGTCAATTTAGACGTAATAAAAGTGGAATCACTGAGATGTTTTCATGAATTTCATGAAATCTGGGGCAGCTGCCAGTTAAACAATTAGGTTAGATGGGATGAATGGGGGTTGTGATGCAAACTTCAAAATTGAGTTTCGAGGAGCGCAATCTCGCTATGACAACGGATTTGGAAAAACTGGCTCTAGATTGGCAAAAGCGCTTGGCTGTAGAATGTCCAGAACAAACTGAAGCGACTCGGCGAAGTATTATTCTTTGGCTGCTTGGATCTGACTCAAAACGGTTTGATCTGTTTAACCCGAAAGAATTTGAGATTGCCAAGCAAGCAATGGAATATCGCTGGAGGATTTTACGTCAACGCTACTTAGGGTTAGGGCGAGAACGTGCTTATCGCAACTTGATAACCCGACTGGGGAGTTTAGCAACATTACGGAATAAAATTCAGACATGGGTTGCCCTGAGCCGCGATCGCCAGCGCAGTGTCATCGATGTGTTGCAAGAAGTATTACAAGAATTACTGCAAAACGACACTTACATGCAACAGCAAATGGCTGACATTGCCAAATATACAAGCGATCGGCGATTAGCCGATGCTTTGCTGTTTGCCAGCACAGAAGAATATTGTTTGCGCCCAGTACGCAATCAGCCCCTATTGGCTTATCGTTTTGTCAATTACTTGCGTCGTACTCAACGTGGCGGCTTAACCCAAGTACCAAGCCGTGATTTGATTAGATTAGTCTCAGAAGAAGTTCTCACAGACGACAGCGACAATCGAGTTAACTTAGTCGATAGTCAGGCGATCGCAGAATATCAGGAAGCACAACAACTAGAAGAACAACAAGCGCTGCGTCAGTCGGTACAAAGAGAATTTGAAAATTATTTACAAGAAAATCTGGGAATCGAGGCAGTAGAGTGGCTACGATTGTATCTCCAAGGTAAATCCCAAGAAGAAATTGCCAAGAGACTGAATAAACCAACTAAGGAAGTATACCGACTGCGAGAAAAAATTAGTTACCACGCTGTGCGCGTCTTTGCCCTCAAAGGTAAACCAGAACTCGTAGACAGTTGGCTCTCAATTTCCTTAGAAGAACATAACTTAGGGCTAACACAAAACCAATGGCAGCAACTTTATGAAATACTCACTCCTCTGGCGCGGCAGATCCTAGATTTACGGAGAGCAGGTAAATCAATAGAAGAAATAGCCCAACAATTAAAACTCAAAACCCATCAAGTGCTAGGTGAATGGACAAAAGTCTATCTTGCAGCCCAAGCTTTAAGAACCCAGGAGTAACCTGTAGTGAAGACGCGGGGACGGGAGGACGCGGGGATGGGGGAGATGAGGGAGATGAGGGAGACAACTTGCAACAAGTTTCTCCTCTTGTCTCCCTGTCCGATTTTCCATTCCCCATTCCCCACTCCCCACTCCCCATTCCCCAGTATTATTCCTAATCCTTTACCGAAAATTTATCTGCTACTTACGTCTACTTAAGTAATAGATAATTGAATTTTTAACAATCAAACAAAGTATCTTTATTAACTACCCACTAAACTAGAGGGAAAATATTATATAAGCAATCACCGAGTAATCAAATCTATGTTGTCTTCAGAGGGCGAACTCACAAATACCACAGTCAATGGGCAACAGGTGCGAACCGCTACACAAAGCAAGTGGGAGCAAGAAGGCGAACGCGAGCAAATATTCCAGCTAATGGATAGTTTTTTGTCCTTTGAAGCTTGTCTTTACCACCAAATTTTGCCCTTCGGCTTAAAAGATAAAAAGCTCTTGCTAGGTATGGTTCATCCACAAGACACTGAGGCACTAGATTATGTTAGTCGCATTGCGTCTTATATGAATTGCACACTCATAACTGAGGCGATCGCAGCTGACGCTCACCGTAGAATATTGTCAGCCTACCTCAATCACAAGAATACATCCCAACTAGACGCTCAACAAGCGGATCACCAAATAACAGTTACCATTGTTGACAGGTTTATTGCCTCTGGTGATACTTACTCTGAATCACAGCACCTACCAACATTCATAGCACCTGAGACATCCTCTGATGAGCATTCTTGGCAGCAGGTAGATTTGCCACCCCCAAATCCAGATAATCCCTCTCAAATTACTACCTTCTTGACCTCCGGAAATACTGATCAACAAAGGGATACTTCCGAAGCAGCACTAGTAGAAAATTTACTTATTCTGCCAGTGGAAGTTCCCGAAATGTTTAGTCCTGTGGAAGTCCTGGCAACACTACCACCCAAGAGATTACTAGAAGAATTACTAGGGCGAATTTTAGCAGGGGGAATTGGTCGGCTATATCTAGAAAGACAACCTTACGAAGGCAGGATACTATGGAGTGACAATGGAGTATTGCAGTCTGTGTTAGACAAACTGCCGCTCTCTGTTTTCCAAGGAGTACTTAATGAGTTAAAGCGGTTTGCTTCCCTACCCATTACCAAGGTTGCAGAACCAAAACAGGTAGAGAAAGAATGTTTATATCAAAAAACCCGTTTGCTATTACGCTTGCGAATTATGCCAGGAATTTATGGCGAAGAAGCCACACTCCAAGTTTTGCGGGGAGCAGCATTAAAGTTTTATCAGCAACAACAGTTGACGCGTTTAAGCCGCGATGCCTTAGGAATTTCTCAGCAACTAAGCTTCAAGTTGCATGAACTACAAGAACGCCTTTTTCTCAATCGCGGCCTTGACTCTGAGCAATTAGAAGCTTTAGTTACCCTCAATCAACTAGTGAAAAGTTTAGACCAACAGATCAAAAAATTAGCACTCGACAGCAATCCACTAACAAACAGTAAATCATAAGGTCTATCAGTAAAACCGCTGATTTCGATCGCAATACATAATTGTTATGTTGTAATCGAACTCTGAACCGACCAACCTAAAAAGGTTAAAACAAAAAATATAAATCTTACGTCTGTATTCTACGTAAGATTACGGTTGAAATAAACTTATACTAGCCAAGTTAATTTTCCGCTCTTGAATCCATATATTCTTGCAAATATTTCATGCAGACAGAGGTTTTTAGTGAACTTTTCCCCTTGATGAGTACAGCCAACCCCCAGACTTTGGAATGGCTGCTCAACGTTGCAATTGAACATGAATACCCAGCTGGGCGAGCTGTTGTCATGGAAGATGCTTGGGGTAATGCCGTTTATCTCGTGGTTTCTGGTTGGGTGAAAGTCCGACGTACCGTCGGGGAAGATTCAGTAGCTCTGGCAATTTTTGGCCGTGGGGATTTTTTTGGAGAAATGGCAATTTTGGATGAATCTCCCCGCTCAACTGATGTCATTGCCCTTTCACCAGTTAAATTACTTAGTATCTCCAGAGAGCGTTTTATTCAAATATTGTTTAAAGACCCGCAATTACATCACCGAATGTTGCAATTGATGGTGCGGCGATTACGGCAAATTAACCTGCGCTTGCAAATGCGGTCTTCACCACCAGCGGTCAAACTCGCTCATACCTTAGTGACTTTAGGCGAAAGCTATGGTCAGGAATTAAACCAGGGAAGAGAAATTTTTAACATTCCCTTCAAAGATTTAGCAGAGGTGACAGAAATCGGCGTTGAAGAAACAACCAAAATCATGGAAAAATTGCATGAAAAAGGGTGGATTAATATTGATAGCGCCAACAACATTACTTATCTTGTAAACTTCAAACAGCTGATGAACTTGGCGGGTAGAGTGTAATTGCTTTTATTACCAACTATGTACTAGCAGGCTGCTCGACATTTACAGCATATTTCAGGTAAATGAATTGCACGGGTAGGGGCACAATATATTGTGCCCCTACAATTATCTCTACCTCACGCCTGTTGCAATCTGGTGTAAGTTTTATGAGTAGTGGTCTGTCCCATTAATTGTAAGGTGAATCATAGACGTTTGCTCGCCAATTGAGGTTGGCATCATAAAAATAAGATGCTTGCTGAGGGGAAATTCGTTTTCTACCCCATGAAGCAAAAATCCCCCAGCTTCTAGCCGTGGGGAGTGTCAAAAACTACCAGCGTGGTCGAATTTTGCACACTAAGCTAGTATCCTCAACTATATTTTCAAATCAACTAGTAAAAATATTTATCCAAATCTGCCGCTGACATAATCTCGCGTATATTCCTGCTTAGGATTGTTGAAAATCTGCTCTGTCAAGTCATATTCCACCAGATATCCCATTTTTGAGCCGCTTTCCGTTGCCTGTGCATTGAAAAAGGCTGTCATATCTGAAACCCGCGCAGCCTGCTGCATATTATGGGTAACGATAATAATGGTATATTGTGACTTTAGTTCTTGAAGTAATTCTTCAACGCGCAAAGTTGAAATTGGGTCAAGGGCTGAACAGGGTTCATCCATTAGCAGCACTTCTGGCTGAATTGCTAAGGCACGAGCAATACACAACCGCTGCTGTTGTCCGCCAGATATAGATAAACCACTTTGTTTGAGTTTGTGCTTTACTTCATCCCACAAAGCAGCTTGTCGCAAACTCCGCTCTACCAATTCATCCATGTCACCTTTATAACCATTAATCCTGGCTCCAAAGGCGATATTTTCATAAATTGATTTTGGGAAAGGGTTCGGTTTTTGAAACACCATACCAATCCGGCGGCGCAGTTCTACTGTGTCAATTCTTTTGTCATAAATATTGGTTTCACCAAAAGTAATTCTTCCCTCAATGTGTGCGCCGGGAATCAAGTCATTTAAGCGATTAAAACATCTTAGTACAGTACTTTTACCACACCCAGAAGGGCCAATAAAGGCTGTAATTTTGTTTTTGCCAATGTTTAGGTTAACATCACGAACCGCTTTGAAATTACCATAGAAAACAGATAATTGTTCAGCTTGCAATATAGTCTCGGATGTAGCAGTTGTTGAGTTTATTACCATAAAAAAACTTCAGATAAATACTGAAAATGTGTTTGACTGATTTAGCGAGACTGCTGGAATTTATTGCGTAAATATATCGCTGACGAATTCATCAAAAGCAGCACAACCATCAAAACGATAATGCCAGCAGCAGCATTCTGGTGAAAATCTGTTTGAGGACGAGAAACCCAGTCAAAAATTTGAATTGGCAGTGCTGTGAAAGAACTTTGCAAACCTTTTAAAGAAAGCTCAGGTAAGAAAGTAATGAACCCAACAGCCCCAATTACAATCAACGGAGCTGTTTCACCGATCGCTCTTGAAAGTGCCAAAATTGTACCAGTCAGGATACCTGGCAAAGCAATGGGAAAAATTTGTTCTCGAATGATTTGCCACCTGTTGGCACCAAGGGCAAAACCTGCTTGCCGCAAGCTATCAGGAACAGCACGCAGCGCTTCACGAGTGGTAATGATGATGATTGGTAGAATCAATAAACTCAAGGTTAAGGCACCAGCTAGCACGCTACGTCCATGAGTAATTGGTTCCATTACCCGCACAAAAATTTGCAAACCCAGTAAGCCATAAATAATAGATGGCACTGCGGCTAAGTTTGCAATGTTGATTTCAATTAACTGAGTAAACCAGTTGTCTTCGGCATACTCTTCTAAGAAAATACCTGCGCCTACTCCTAAGGGAAAGGAGATTAAAGCCGTTATTACCAATAGCCAGATAGTACCGACTAAGGGAGCTAATATCCCAGAAGAGGAGGCACGACGAGAGGAAAAACTGGTCATAAAAGACCAATTTAAACGTCCAAGACCATCAACTAAAACATCAATCACCAAAACAGCTAACACCACCAGTGCAAATAAAGTTGCAGCCCAAGTGGCGATCGCAAAAATTTTGTCGAGGTTGTAGCGCTTATCGATAGACAGATCAAAGTTCCGATTTGCGCCAGAGTCAAACTGATTTTTAGATTGAATATTACTCTTTGTCATTCGTATTTCTCCCGGAAGCGGCGAACAAACCAGTAACTAAAAATATTCAGTGCCAAGGTTATGAGAAATAATGTCATGCCCACTGAAAAAATAGTTTTATAAGCCAGTGAACCCGCTGGTGTATCTCCTTTACTGACTTGGACAATGTATGCTGTCATTGTCTGAATTGGCACTAGGGGATTCAAGCCCAACTGAGGATTTTGACCAGCTGCAATGGTAACAATCATTGTTTCGCCAATGGCGCGGGAAATCGCCAAGATGAAAGAAGCTACTATCCCAGATAAAGCTGCTGGTAATACCACTGAAATAATTGTTTCCCGCTTCGTTGATCCCAACGCGTAAGCACCTTCTCGCAAACTACGCGGAACGGAATAAAGAGCATCTTCACTCAAAGAAGCTACCAGGGGAATAATTGAAATTCCCAATACCAAGCCTGCACTTAAAGCGTTAAATCCCTGCATACCAGGGATGAATGTTTGTAGAAATGGCGTGACTGTCAACAGTGCAAAGTAACCAAAAACAACAGTCGGCACCCCTGCCAAAATTTCTAGGGCTGGCTTGAGCCATTTCCGCAGCTTAGCTGGAGCATACTCACTCAAGCAGATAGCTGCTAATAATCCCAGTGGTAATGCTACTGCGATCGCAATTATAGATATCAGCAGTGTGGCGCTAATTAGCACCATCACTCCAAACTGCTTATTGGCAAACAATGGTGTCCATTGTGTGTCTGTTAAAAACCGCCAGATGGGGACTTCGGCAAAAAATGATACTGTCTCAAAAATTAGTGTTAAAACAATACCAATCGTCGTCGCCACGGAGACAAACGCGAACAAGGCAAACAAGCTTTTGACGCCAATTTCAACCCGCTTACTCAAAGCCCGATTAGGCTGCCATAAGTTGGAATTACTTGGTTGATTAGATAACGGGTTGGAAGCCATTCGGGGACAACCTCATAGATGAAAACTTCCTTTGTGTATACAACACAATGCTAGTTTGGAAAAATTGCCCTTGGGCTGGAAATAAAGCTTAATTTTCAATCCCAGTAAACCTGCAATTAAGTTTGGTTGGCGTAAATTTTTTGAAAATTGGGTATTTCCAGGTACCAGGGCTGAGCCTTAGGGCTACTCTTACTTTTCTTGTTTAAGAAGATCTTTGAGAGTGACACCGACCTGAGAACCTTTACCCTCAAAAACCGAACCTACTTTCCCACTATTGAAGCGTGCTTGAACTTCAGTGAGTAGGTCGCTAGGTAAAGGCACATAGCCCACTTCTGTAACTAGCTTTTGGTTTGCTGGAGCATAATTGAAATCAACAAAAGCCTTGACATCAGGACGCGTTGCCACAGTTTTCTTGACGTAGATAAACTCTGGGCGAGAAAGCGGCTGATAAGTACCATCACCGATGGTCTGTGGACTAGGCTGAACACAGCCTTTACCACTATCAATGGCAACCAGCTTTAACTTCTCTTTGTTGTTTTCGTAATAGGCATAGCCAAAGAAGCCCAATCCGCCTTTGTCAGCGCTCACACCTTGTACCAAGGTATTATCATCTTCACTAGCAGTGTAGTCTCCCCGGCTTTCGCCTTCCTTGCCCACAATTGCCTGGGTGAAATAGTCGTAAGTACCCGAATCAGTTCCAGGACCGTACAAACCTATTTTGTCAGCAGGGAATTTCGGGTTAATCTGGTTCCATTGGGTGACTTTGCCTTGAGCAGATGTCTCCCACATTTTCTTTAGTTCATCAACTTTGAGGCACTCAACAAACTTATTTTGGGGACTAACCACCACTGAGAGACCATCGTAAGCAATGGGGAGTTCAATGTACTCGATATTGCCTTTTTTACAGAGTTCTACTTCTTCTGGCTTAATGGGGCGGGAAGCATTAGAAATATCAGTTTCACCCGCGCAAAACTTTTTGAAACCGCCGCCTGTACCAGAGGAAGCGACAGTCACTTTTACCCCAGGATTCGCCTTTTGAAACTCTTCTGCCATCGCCTCAGAAATAGGATAGACGGTACTAGAACCATCCACCTTGACTGTTCCAGATAAACTCGATCCGGTTGCTGTATTGGTGGCTGGGGTAGCGCCGCCTTCAGCTGCTGGGCTAGAGTTGTTAGAAGCCTGATTGTTTTCGCCGCCGCAAGAGCTAATACCAATTGCCAAAGCAACTAGGGGAGCAACCAACCGCACCTTTGAAGAGAACATAAGGATCTTTATAGATGATGCTATGGATTAACAGTATGAACATTAGCATTGAAGAGTAACAGAAAAGTTAACAATCGGTTAAGTCAATCCTAATACATACTCATAACCACTAAACATTAAAGTCAGTAAAGGCACATGTTTATATCAGTAATAATCTAACATGTGATTTAAATTATACTACTATCTTCCACTGAATTAACTAAAATATATTTTATTTGGGTACGTTTAAAATATTTTTTAGAATCTCCACATTATTAAATTAATTTAGGGCTATATATTAACAACCAAATATCAATCAAGATCCAAGTTTCATCTCAGGTATTCTACTGAGAGATTGAAAGGCCTACATGGTCTTTGGGCTCTGCAAAGAGCTACAGGCAAAGCCAAGGTGGGAAACTTCATATATTAATGTTTATACTGGTTGCTATTGGTTTTCCCTTTTGCCTTTCCTTGGTTGCCTGATAAATGTTTGCTGCTTCCAACCAATTACTATGGTCTATGATTGGCTTACTCCTGACAATGGGTGGCACCTTCCTAGAAGCTTATGGCATAACTTCACCTTGGAGTTGGAGTCAGCACGGAATTCAGACTTTTTCTTTAGGTGTAACTTTTCAAATTGGCGCAGTACTCCTCGTGGGTTGTTTAGGGGGTAAAAATGCTGGTGCGCTCTCGCAAATTGCCTATTTAGTCATGGGGTTAACCTTATTACCAGTATTTGCCGATGGTGGTGGTATAGGTTATGTCAAGCTATCTCAGTTTGGCTATTTACTAGGCTTTATTCCTGGAGCTTGGATTTGTGGCTTGTTTGCCTTTAAAGCGAGACCTCGACTAGAAACCCTGGCTTTTAGTTGCGTCTGTGGCTTGTTAACTCTCCACCTATGCGGTATTACTTATTTGATTATTAGCTATCTTTTTCAGTGGAAAGGCACAGAAAATCTACCTTTGATGCAAGCAATTCTTAGATATTCTTGGTTTGCACTACCAGGGCAACTAGCTGTAGTCTGTGCCGTGACTGTAATAGCATATGTATTGCGTCACTTAATGTTTTATTAGTTGATTGTCATTTGTCCTTTATCCTCTCTTACAAAGTGACGCTGCTACCTCGCTAACGCTGGGCTAACGGATCTAAGGAAGCCTTAGCTGAGACTTTGCGCTTTGTCAAAAACTCATGACCAATGACCAATACTTCTCTACGAGAGGCCGCGCCCTAAGCGTAGCTATGCCGCAGGCTTTACGGCTTTGCTCAGTACAAGTGCCCAATGACCAATAACCAATGATCAATGACTAATTTGCCATGCGTTTAAAAAATCGCCTTTTCTGGATTTCTGCCTTCATAGCTTTTTTCCTAGACCAAATAACAAAATACTGGGTGGTGCAAACCTTCAGCTTGGAGCAAACCCTACCACTCTTACCTGGGATATTTCACTTAACCTATGTCACGAATACTGGTGCGGCTTTTAGTTTGTTAAGTGGAAAAGTAGAGTGGTTGCGTTGGTTATCTTTAGGGGTGAGTTTAGTATTGATCGGGCTGGCGCTGTTTGGTCCAACGTTAAATCTGTGGGATCAGCTGGGCTATGGCTTGATTTTAGGTGGAGCTATGGGCAATGGTATCGATCGCTTTGTTTTAGGCTATGTTGTTGATTTTCTAGATTTTCGCCTGATTAACTTTGCCGTATTTAATGTGGCAGATTCATTTATTAGTATCGGTATTGTTTGCCTACTAATTGCTTTCTTCCAAAAAACACCAACTTCAACTGGCTGGCCGGATTAAACTATTAAGCCTGGGATGAATCATCCCAGGCTATTGATCCTTCAAACCCTTTGTCAGTCATATATGCAAAGACTTGATCTTGAGGTTTGAATCATTTAGATTTCTAACTTACACCAGCCGCTACAACTGGTGTAATAGTCAAGATCCAGAGCGATCGCTGACGGCAAATTCATAGTCAGATTATTATGCCGCAGCTTTGAATTTAGTTACCTGTGCTAGGAGTACTTGGCGAACTAGAACCTGGAACTGAACTAGGAGAACTGGGAGTTGGTTCAGGAGCGCCAGACTCAGGAGAGGTAACGCTTCCTGGTGCTGGATTTATATTGCTAGGAGCGCCAGACTCAGGAGGGGTAACGCTTTCTGGTGCTGGAGTTATATTGCCAGGAGCGCCAGACTCAGGAGGGGTAACGCTTCCTGGTGCTGGAGTTATATTGCCAGGAGCGCCAGACTCAGGAGGGGTAACGCTTCCTGGTGCTGGAGTTATATTGCTAGGAGCGCCAGGCTCAGGAGGAGTAACGCTTCCTGGTGCTGGAGTTGTGTTTGTGTTATCAGGAGTGCCAGATTCGGGAGGAGTAACGCTTCCTGGTGTGGTTGTGCTATCAGGAGTGGTGGTTTCTGATGGCGTCGTTTCTGTTGGGACTGTAGTGCTACCAGGAGCAGTAGGCGTGACTGCTGTACCACCAGCACAGCGGGAGTTAAGAGGGAAATACTCGCACAGAATTTTCATCCCTTCTGGCGACATCTTGATTTCCGTTGGTGAACTAGTGGAGGAGTCGCTACTGGATTGGGCTATGGGGGATTTACTGGATTGGGCAACAGCAATATTAGTGGTAAGTGCCAAAGATAGAGCTGTACCAATCAGGGTCAGAGATTTTCCCATCATTCTGAAATTAACCTCAACGGAACACTCGCACTATTAAAACAGACAATAAAATTTAGAAAATCCTCCTAAAAGAGGATATTGAGGTTTGTTTCAAAATATGTTGATATGTAAAATTAGTAAAAATTAAATATGTTGTTTATCACAATATAGTGTCCAAAAATACAAGTTTATGAATACTGTTTGTAGTTATTTAAATCGCAAAACTCTATTAAATAAGCATTTGAGAGTGGATAAACGAAATAAAACGTTGGTAAAAAAGCAATAAAAATCACAATTTATTTTTAGTTGTGTAATATATTTAGGTATAAAATGCATCTAAGAAATCATCTAGCCAACTTATGCTTTGGCTTATGAGTAAAATGATGGAAGATTAACATCTAAGTTGTAGTTCGCCCGATTCTTCACCCAAGAGTGTGATGTGAATAGCCGATGAGTTCTCCCCAACCCCCTCACAAGCCACAAACGTTACTAGGTCAGCTGACTCAAGCAGTACATACGATTCAAGCTAGGGTCGATTTTTCTAAATTGGCGCTCAAGCCTAATGCCAAAGTACCGGAACTCTGGGTGCAGGATGCGGGGGCGGATAAAGCAGAGGTATATCCACTATTGGGCGATCGCTATATCCTGGGTCGTAGCTCCAAATCCTGCGATATCGTCATCCGTAACCCTGTTGTCAGCCAAATTCACCTGTCGCTATCGCGCAATTCTACTCAGCGCACCCCAGTTTTCGTCATCAAAGATGAAAACTCCACCAATGGCATCTATCGTGGCAAGCGTCGTGTCAACTCTCTGGAACTACGTCACGGTGATATTCTCACCTTGGGACCACCAGAACTCGCCGCTTCTGTGCGATTGCAATACGTTGACCCGCCACCTTGGTATATTAAAGCTGCAACTTGGACAGGTTATGGCATCGGCGGTGTCAGCGCCCTCTTCGCCTTAGTAATTGGCGTGGAATGGTTGAAATTTTCAGTCAGACCCCTGCCCACAACTACACGCGCCCCAGTAGTTGTTTATGCCCGTGATGGCACTACCCCCCTGAGAGAGCCTCGGACTACCTCTCACGTAGACATGAAGCGATTAGAGGAATTTGGCCCTTATTTGCCTGCTGCCGTGGTCGCTTCCGAAGATAGCCGTTATTATTGGCACTTTGGGGTTGATCCGTTGGGAATCCTCCGAGCCGTGCTGATTAATAGCCGCAGCGGAGATGTGCAGCAAGGAGCCAGCACCGTTACCCAGCAAGTTGCCCGCAGTTTGTTCCGCGAGTATGTAGGTAGACAAGACACCCTGGGACGTAAACTGCGGGAGGCAGTTGTCGCCCTGAAATTAGAAACGTTTTACAGCAAAGATGAAATTTTGCTGATGTACTTAAATCGGGTTTTTTTGGGGGGGGATACTTCTGGGTTTGAGGATGCAGCCAGATATTACTTTGAAAAGCCAGCTAAAGATTTAAGTTTAGCGGAAGCTGCAACATTGGTGGGAATTTTACCAGCCCCCAACGCTTTCGATTTTTGCGGGGATGGGCCAAATAAGCTAGAAACTGCTGAATACCGGAATCGTGTGATTAAACGGTTGCTGGAGATGGGCAAAATCAAACCAGAGGACGCCAATCGAGCTAGACGTTCCACTGTTCAAGTGAGTCCAAAAGTTTGCGAACAGCAAGCCAAAACCATCGCTCCTTATTTTTACAATTACGTTTTCTCTGAGTTGGAATCAATCTTGGGGGAGGGAGCAGCAAGAGAAGGAAACTATATTATTGAAACCAGGCTCGATCCAGCCATCCAAAGCCAAGCAGAAGCCGCATTGCGTAATTCAGTAAATAGCAGTGGTGGAACTTTTAACTTTTCTCAAGGGGCAGTGGTCACCCTTGACTCCAGTACTGGTAGTATCTTGGCAATGGTGGGGGGAACTGATTACAAAAAAAGTCAGTTCAATCGTGCAACTCAAGCTAAAAGACAACCAGGTTCCACCTTCAAAATCTTTGCTTACACCGCCGCCATTCAACAGGGGATTTCAGAATCAAAAAGTTATTCTTGCGCTCCTTTGACTTGGCAAGGCTTTACTTACAAACCCTGTCGTGCTGGTGCAGATACTAGTTTCGATATTGCCACTGGGCTGGCTCTTTCGGAAAATCCCATCGCTCTGCGAGTTGCCAGAGAAGTTGGGCTGGATAAAGTGGTGGCTATGGCTCAGCGTTTGGGGGTAAAGTCCTCCCTCGATCCAGTTCCTGGATTGGTACTGGGTCAAAGTGTGGTCAATGTTTTGGAAATGACTGGTGCTTTTGGCGCCATTGGCAATCGCGGAGTGTCCAATCCTCCCCATGCCATTAGTCGGATTTTAGATAGCGGGGATTGTAGCGATCGCAACGATCTAAAAACTTGCCGTGTAATCTACTCCTTCGACCAAGATCCAGACGCCAACAAACGAGTTTTGCCAAATAATGTAGCTGATGAAATGACTAGTTTAATGCGTGGTGTAGTCACCAGAGGTACTGGTCGTAGTGCTGCCATTGGACTAGGAGAAGCTGGTAAAACAGGCACCACTGATAAAAACGTTGACTTATGGTTCATAGGTTTTATTCCCAGTCGGCGGCTTGTAACTGGTGTTTGGCTGGGAAACGACAACAATTCCCCCACATCTGGTAGCAGCGCTCAAGCAGCTCAGTTATGGGGAAATTATATGCGCCGGATTACAAGGTGAATTGGGGATTGGGGACTAGGGACTGGGGACTGGGGACTGGGGACTGGGGACTGGGGACTGGGTACTGGGGACTGGGGACTGGGGACTGGGGACTGGGGATATTCTCCCCGTGCTCCCTCATCTCCCTCATCTCCCTCATCTCCCTCATCTCCCCAGTCCCCAATTATTGCAAACTGTTTAGTACAGACGGGGGAAAGGTATACCCTCATCTCCCTCATCTCCCCAGTCCCCAATTATTGATATCCCTGCCAAGGAGTAATTTCCAATTTGCCACTAGGTTTGAATATCACTTGAAAGTGAGCAAGAGGTTCTTTGTTATTGGGGGGTGCTGCATTGGAACCGTAGATGGCGTTGAACATCTGGGGAAGAGGTGTTTCCCGAAAATAGTCAAAGGCGACTTGGTTTAGGGGTTCATAGTCAGCAATTACACCATCTTTGTTGACTGCTACCCGATATTTTAAATCTCGTGTAAATGTGGGGGCGCCACTCCAAGCTTGGCGAACTGTATTATAAAGTTTTTGATTTAAACCTTTGACTATATTAGAGTCAGTAATTTTTGCACCTACCACCTCTGGCGTTCTGGCATATCCCCGCCAAGGGCTGACTTGTAGCACACCGCCTGTAGTAAATACTACTCGGAATTGAGCGATGGGTTCATTGGAAATGGGAGCGCGGTTAGCTGGATTGTAAAGTAGGTTAGGCAGAGGAGTTTGCCCGACTCCTTGATTTGCCTCTTGATTCACCGCTTTATAACCAACGATCGCTCCATCCGCAGCTACACCTAGACGATAGATCAAATCCTGTTGCAATCCTGACCGATTAGTCCAAGCTGGATGAATTTGATTATAAACTTGGCGATTTAATGCACGCAGCTGGGATGGATCAGTAATTTCCGAAACTGTACTTAAAAGTGCTTCTAAATCTTTAACTGCTGGTTTGGTACTAGCCGCAGGTGTTGGTGTAGGAGTTGCAGCAGCTATGGGTGTCGCAGCCGATGTGGGAGTTGGAGCCGCTGATGCTGAAGGAGCGAGGCTCTTGGTTGTTGAGGTAGTTTGCTCATCTGGCTTGGGCTGTGGTGGACGCATTTGCGGAGGTGGAATCAAGTTAAAAGCGATCGCTGCTACTGCTAAACTTGATACTCCCACAGCAGCTGGAACTGCCTGCTTGATTAAAGCTTGACTAGCACCGCCATAGCGTCTGGTAACTGGTTGTAGCTCTAGGGAAAGTTCTGGTAAAGTTTGGGTATCAGCAAAAAACTGATCTACTGCTTCCACCAAATCAAACAACTGCACCGTACTCAAATCAATTTCAAGAGGCGGACGCTTAGAATGGCTTGGGCTAGACTCGAAACCATCTGGTGCGCCTTCTGAATGCACAATTAATCGGTGTCGGTTGCTATTAATTTTCTGAAACTCTACTAGCTCAGACTCATGATTATGGGCTTGTGGGTTGGGTACATTACTTAAAAATTCTTGGGCATAGCCACTAACCGCCCTCACCAAACTTTCAAAAAACTCCCGCCCTCCAGTTAGAGGTTGATTATATCCAGATAAATAACATTCTGCATTTACCAATATTGATAATTCTGGGCGCAGTTCTTGGAAGTGTGCAGCCCTAGTAACATCACTTAACCCTTCTAAAAGCAGTGTACAATTAGGTAAACTGTACTTACGTTGAATATTCATTCCACTTCACCGTCAAAAAGACTAATCCAAAACCGCTGCATTCCAGCGGTACCAGTACAAAATAATAATTGTCCTAACAAATTTATAGCTAGCTCATCTAATTTTTCATCAGAACTCAATGCCAGTACACCAGAACGTCGAGCATTCATCCGGCTCTTAAAATGCGCTCTAAACCGCTCTAGGTAATTAGATAGCCGCAAATTCTGTTCTAGGGGAATCTGCTTTTCTTCCATTTGTTGACATATCATTAATAGCTGGCGGATGACAACAGTTAAACGCCGCGCTATGTAACAAGCAATGACTACCAAAGCTTTGGCTTCCATAATAGTTAGTGGGCGGCGGATGTGCGCTCTCCGTAGCGGATTAGAGCTACGCATCCGCCATAAATTCACCCGATCTTTGACAATTCCTTTAAGATCCAACTCTTGAGCAAAAGCCAGAATTGCTTCAGAACCACCAAGCTCTAAAGCTTCAATAGCCAGTAAAATCAGGTCAATTTGCAACCGGGTTCTTCGAGGACATGTTTGTCCGGCGATCGCAGGATCTGGTAAAGTGTCCAGAATCATCGGCAGTGAATCTTGAGTTGGACTTTTCAACGGCGTTAAACTTGCGGAAACATTCATTCTATAAATACCTTGTGCGCTTCTGACAGACTAGGTAAAACAAATTTAAGATAAGTAGCCAAGACTTGAACATTAGACTTGTGGCAGTGGTCATGACTACCTGATATATACATTACTTAACTCTTTCTACTCAAAGGATTCCCTATATTGAATTCAAAACTTTAAAACATAACTTAATTCACCTCTTTTATTAGTGCTATATCTTTTCTAGCTTGATTTAGATTCTACTTATCGTCAATCAAGGGTCAAGCTTTAGCCTCCATGCCCAGCGTATGACATTATAGTGTACGATTTTTCAGGTATCTGGAATTGGGGACTAGGGATTGGGGACTGGGGACTGGGATAGCTAGGAATTTAAATTCATAACTCCTCACTTTCGACTCGTTACTTTTCCTAATCCCTAGTCCCCAATCCCCATTCCCCAATCCCTAGTCCCCAATCCCCATTCCCCAATCCCCATTCCCCAACCCCCATTCCCCATTTTATGGATTTGAAATCTCTGATTCGTGACATCCCAGATTTCCCCAAACCTGGAATTTTATTTCGGGATATTACTACCCTACTGCGCGATCCAGAGGGATTGCGCTATACTATTGACTTTTTAACACAAAAATGCATCGAAGCTGAGATGACAGTGGATTACGTCATTGGTATGGAGTCTAGGGGATTCATTTTTGGCTCACCTGTGGCTTATAAACTCGGAGCTGGTTTTATTCCCGTCCGCAAAAAAGGTAAGTTGCCATCAGCAGTTCACTCAATTGAGTATCAACTAGAGTATGGTACAGACTGCCTAGAAGTCCATCAAGATGCTTTAGACGAAGGTAGCCGAGTTTTGATTGTGGACGATTTGATTGCCACTGGTGGAACTGCGAGTGCAACAGCAAACTTGGTGCAGAAGATTGGCTGCGAATTAGTGGGGTTTGGGTTTATTATCGAGCTACGAGATTTAGAAGGGCGCAGACATTTGCCAAATGTGCCGATTATTTCTTTGGTTGAATATTAATGTCATGGGGCATTGGCCAAACAGGGCATTGGGCATTGATTATTCTCCTCTGCTCCCCTGCTTGTTCTGGTCAGCGATCATGAAACGTAATGCAGATGACAACCAACGACTAACAGAATGTTATGACATCTACAGCAAAAATTTCTTTAGCAACGGGTTGGGATTGGCTGATTAGGCTAGTCACAAGCGAAACTTTTATATACGTAATGAAGCGGCTGTTGCAGGCATTGCTGACTTTGTTTTTGGCGTCTGCGCTATCGTTTCTGGTTATGCAACTTGCTCCGGGAGATTTTGTCACTCAATTAGAAGCAGATCCGAAAAAATCTAGAGACCAAATTAAGGCCTTACGGGAGTTTTGGGGCTTAAATAAGTCCTGGGTGGAACAATTTTGGCTTTGGTTGTGGAATATTGTCTCGAAAGGCGACTTTGGCCCGAGTTTTTCTTATAAACGCTCAGTAGTATCGCTGTTGTGGGAACGAGTACCGGCAACTTTGCTGTTAGCGATCGCTTCTTTGATTGTAACTTGGGCGATCGCCATTCCCTTGGGCATTATCGCTGCCATCAAGCAAAATCGTTGGGCTGACCGCGTTTTACAAGTCATTAGTTACGCTGGACAAGGATTTCCCAGTTTCATCACCGTTTTAGTGCTGCTTTTCTTCGCTCAAATCACCTCACCGTTGTTCCCGGTAGGTGGTATGACTAGCATCAATCACTCGGAACTAAATTGGTTTGGCAAAATCGTCGATGTTGGCTGGCACATGATTTTACCCACCATCGCCCTCTCAATTACTAGTTTTGCTGGTTTACAACGCATCACTCGCGGCGAATTATTAGATGTTCTGCGTCAAGATTACATCCAAACAGCTCGTGCTAAGGGACTACCGGAAAATCGCGTAATATATGTTCATGCTCTCCGCAACGCCATCAACCCTCTAATTACTCTATTGGGCTTCGAGTTAGCTAGTTTATTAAGCGGTGCATTCATCGCCGAACAATTCTTCAACTGGCCTGGTTTAGGAAGATTGACTTTACAAGCTGTAATGTCTCAAGATTTATATTTAGTCATGGCCAGTTTAGTGATGAGTGCAGTTTTGCTAATTATTGGTAACTTAATTGCTGACTTAATGCTTAAAGTTGCCGACCCACGTATTCGTTTAGAAAATCTAAATTAGTCATTAGTCATTGGTCATTTGTTATTCTCCGCGTCCCCCCACTCCCCACTCCATGTTGTCCGAAGTCTATTACCTGGTGCGTTCAAAAAGTGATGGTCGTTACCTGACAGCTCGTCCCAATGCTGAAGCATCAGGTTATGTATTATTGTTTCGGGAAAATTTTGATGCTCTTAGTTATCTCAACACCCATGCAGGAGAGGTGGCAAATCGTTTTGCGATAGAATCAATTGCTGGTACACAGTTAGGAAGTTTGCTCAAACGCTGGGGTTTTACTGGTGTGGGCATTGTAACTGACCCGTTATTGCCGAAAGTCGAGTTTTTACAATATAGTTGAAAACTAGTTTGCTTCTGCTGTTTCAGCTAAATAAGGAGGCGATCGCACAAGTAAAATTAGGCAATATCGGTGAATTTAGTTCATCACCATTGAACAACGTAGCAACTAACTTTAAACTCCCTTGTTCCCGTCGATAAACTTCCACTTGTTGCTTGTGCCAGTCCACAATCCAATATTCTCTCACTCCCCGTGAAGAGTAGAGCTTCAGTTTCAGTTCCCTATCCCGCTTTTCGTTCTCACTACCAAGAGATAGTACCTCTACCACTAGTTCTGGCGCACCAGTTAAATGCCCCGCCTCGTCTAAAAGTAGGAGCAATCTCTCATTGCTAACCCAGACAACATCAGGAATCACATTATCATTCTCGCCAAAAATTACTCCTGGAGCAGGTACAACTTCTCCTAGACCAGTAGTCTGTGACCAATTATCCAGCGAAGTACTAATTCTGACACAAGTTTTTTGATGATTCCAGTGAGGCGCTCTGGTCACAAACAATTCTCCGTCAATAATTTCATAGCGGTTCCCGTTATCTGGAAACAATTCTAAGTCGGCAGTAGTCCAGCGCACTCTCTCAGATATCGGCTGGTTCATAAATCATTATTTGTTAAGGTATTTACCTATTTTAGCTAGATGAGGCATTGGGCATGGGGCATGGGGCATTGGTTATTCTTTCTCCCCCTGCCTCCCCTGCTCCCCCTGCCTCCCCTGCTCCTTCTACGGGAGCATCCCACTCCCCACTCCCTACACTACTACCTTTTCTTTTTCCAAAATCAACTTAGAACGCTTCACCTGTTCAGGAATCGCTACTGGATAATCTCCTGTAAAACAGGCAGAACAAAAACTATTAGTGTCTTCTCCTGTGGCTGTTAGCATTCCCTCCCAGCTGAGATAAGCAAGACTATCCACTTCCAGTTGCTTGGCGATTTCTTCTACTGATTTAGTAGCAGCAATTAGCTGATCTTGAGAATCAGTATCGATGCCATAGAAACAAGGATGAGTCACTGGCGGAGAAGAAATTCGCATATGTACTTCTACTGCACCAGCCTCACGCAAAGTTTTAACCAGTTTTCGGCTGGTAGTACCGCGCACAATTGAGTCATCTACGATGATCACTCTTTTACCAACCAGCACATCTTTGAGGGGGTTGAGTTTCATCTTCAGGCCTGACTCGCGCATGGTTTGGGTTGGTTGAATAAAGGTTCGCCCAACGTAGCGATTTTTAATCAGCCCTTCCATGTAGAGGACACCAGAAGCTTGGGAAAATCCAATGGCAGCAGGGATGCCAGAATCAGGAACACCAAAGACAATATCGGCATCTACAGCGGATTCTTTAGCTAGTTGCCTCCCTAATCGCATCCGGTAGCTGTACAAACTCTCGTTGTGCATGATGCTATCGGGGCGGGCAAAGTAAATCATCTCGAAGATACACAATTTTCGCTGGGGCTGTTGACTCCAGTGATAGGAAGCCAAACCTTCTTCGGTAATCCAAACTAATTCACCTGGTTCTACATCCCGCAGGTATTCGGCTCCAATAATGTCTAAACCACAGGTTTCCGAAGCCAAAACGTAACGGATGGGATTACCTGGCAAAGTACCGATGACTAAGGGGCGAATGCCATTGGGGTCGCGCACGCCCATGACGCCAACGGGAGTACCAATAACTAAACTAAAGGCTCCTTGACAACGCTGAAACGCCTCAATTGCACCTTCTAGCCAATCTGCACCCGCATCGATCGCTTGGGCGATGGCAAAAGCGATCATTTCTGAGTCTGTTGTTGTGATTAGGTTGTATTTGTTCTCCAGCAACTCTTGGCGCAATTGCACTGTATTGACTAAATTACCATTATGTGCTAACGCTACCGAACCTAAGCGAGTTTCAATGACAGCAGGTTGAGCGTTAACTCTGCGGCTAGAACCTGTAGTGGAATAACGAGTGTGACCAACAGCAAGGCTACCAGGTAACTGTTCCAAGATCGATTCGTTGAAGACTTGAGACACTAAGCCCATATCTTTGTGGAGGTGGACTTTCGTACCCTCAAAGGTAGCAATACCAGCTGATTCTTGACCCCGATGCTGGAGGGCATACAATCCAAAGTAGCTTAGTTTAGCAACGTTTTCTCCTGGCGCGTAAATACCAAAAACACCGCAAGCTTCTTCTGGCTTGTCGGGATGATTTTCATAACTATCGATTGGGTTGTTGGTCTGGTCGGGGTATTCATCCGAAGTGACAGAATGAATAGAAGTCATGCTAGCTTTGCTCCTGGTGGGGGGTCAATCAATTTTGGATTTGAAATTTGCGATAGCGAAGCGTTACTGAGTCCGCGAGCGTCTTTTGGATTGACCGCACCCCAAAAGGAATGCGGCTTGAGAATTTAAGATTTGTTTAACCTGCTATTGACGGATGATACATTCAGTAGAAAAAGTACTCTTAATCCAAAATCTAAAATTTGGTAGTCCATTCACTGGGATTATGTCGATAGATAGTCGCAGAGTTCTTAATAAATCTTTAACCATCCATTAAAACAGTACCGTAATTTTGTTCACAAAGGTTAATAATTTGTCAGTGAAGAGTGAGAACTTAGGAGTCAGGAGTCATGAGTTAGGCTTTTTATGCTTAACTCATGACTCTGAACTCCTAACTTTTCTAATTTCACTCCTCACTTCTTCAACTGGGGGTAGTGGTGTGGATGGCGAGACGCCTGACGATCGCCTGGGAATAACGATCGCTCATATGTTCAATATTAACTTTGATTAAGGCTTGGTTGTCAGTGGTTAAAACCCCCAAACCCGCCTCGAAATTACCGACTATACCCAGTTTTTGCCACTCTTGACCCAAATGTTCCTGTAAGTATGATTCCCAAATTTCTTGTTGTTCTGGTGCTATGGAAACTAAAATTCTGGCACCACCTTCGGCAAAAAGTACCTCATCGAGCCGTTGTGACTGGTTTGATACTATTTCTAAATTGATTTGGGCGCCAAGGTTGCCAGAAATGCAACATTCTGCTAAGGCGATCGCGATTCCTCCCTCAGCACAATCGTGGGCTGAATGTACCCAACCATTACGAATTCCGTCACGACAAACTTTCTGTACCCGACGTTCCAAATCAAAATCTATTTGTGGCGGTTTTCCGGCAACAGTACCGTGGATGGTGGCTAAATACTCAGATGCTCCCAAGGTGAGTTGGGATGCTAAAGGTAATCCCAGAAGATAAATCACATCGCCTGCTGTTTGCCAACCTTGACCACAAATTTTGGTGATATCGGGAATCAACCCCACCATACCCACAACAGGAGTCGGATAAATTGGTTGGGGAGTCCCTTGGGAATCAAGGGTTTCATTGTACAAAGAGACATTTCCGCCTGTAACTGGTGTTGCCAGTTCTCGGCAACCTTCTGCCAAACCACGACAAGCTTCTGCTAATTGCCAGTAGCCAATTGGTTTTTCTGGAGAGCCAAAATTGAGGTTATCTGTCACCGCCAGAGGTTCTGCACCTACACAACTAAGATTGCGTGCTGCTTCCGCCACCACTGCCTTAGCTCCTTCATAGGGATCAAGATAAACGTAACGAGAATTGCAATCAACCGTAGCCGCCACTGCCGATTTTGGATTTTGGATTGGGGATTTGAGATTGGGGATTTCTTCCAGTGGGCGCAAACGGATAACAGCGGCATCTGCACCACCTGGTAAAATTACTGTGTTGTTTTGTACTTGATGGTCGTACTGACGATATACCCAGCTTTTAGAAGCGATCGTGGGTGTATCGAGCAAAGTTAAGAGAATATCATTCCAGCTTTGCAGGCGTCCTTGGAGTTCGATTCCAGCAATTGTACAATCAGGCAAAGAATCAGCAGTCCATTCCCAAGCTTGACGGGCATATTCTGGTGGTTCTGCCAACAAGTCCCGTTGATAAAGCGGGGTATTCTCTGCCAAAGCCTCAGCGGGAATTTCTGCTGCGACTTCACCTTGGTAAAGAATCCGCACAATAGGTTCACCAATCACTGTACCGGCAACAACAGCCTGAAGTCCCCAGCGGTGAAAAATATCGATTAACTCTTGCTCGCGCCCTTTGTGGGCAACAAACAACATCCGTTCTTGAGATTCGGAAAGCAGGTATTCATAGGGAATCATCCCTAGCTCCCGCACGGGAATTTTATCTAAATCTAGTTCAATTCCCACACCGCCTTTTGCCGCCATCTCGGAAGTCGAACAGGTGATTCCTGCTGCTCCCATATCCTGGGCGGCGACAACTGCACCTGTTTTAAAAGCTTCCAAACAAGCTTCAATTAACGACTTTTCCAAAAAGGGGTCGCCTACTTGCACAGCAGGGCGATCGTCCATTGATTTATCACTCAATTCTGCACTGGCAAAACTCGCGCCTCCCATCCCATCGCGCCCGGTGGTGGAACCGACATACAACACAGGGTTACCTAAGCCAGATGCCCCAGATTTGACGATTTCTGGCGTTTCCATCAACCCCAGCGCCATCACATTCACCAGGGGATTACCAGAGTAAGCAGGATCAAAGTAAACTTCACCACCAACGGTGGGTACTCCGACACAATTACCATAATGAGAGATTCCTGATACTACACCAGTGAATAACCTTTGGGTTTTGGCATCTTCTAAGGAACCAAAGCGCAGCGAGTTTAAGATGGCAATGGGACGCGCACCCATTGTAAAAATATCCCTGAGAATGCCTCCTACTCCCGTTGCCGCTCCCTGAAAGGGTTCGACTGCTGAGGGGTGGTTGTGGGATTCTATTTTAAAGGCTAATTGGAGTCCGTCACCCAAATCTACAACACCAGCATTTTCACCAGGCCCTACCAGAATGCGATCGCCTTCTGTAGGAAACTGTTTGAGTAAAGGTCGAGAATTTTTGTAACAGCAATGTTCTGACCACATTACCCCAAACATTCCCAGTTCGGCTTTGTTGGGATGACGCCCTAAACGACGGACAATTTCTGCGTATTCTTCTGGCTTTATACCTTCAGCGGCGATTTCTTCAGCTGAAAAAGCTGGTTTTGAGGTTGCAGTCATGGAACTAATGCACTCTGGGGGACAGAGAATTATTCTATCGATTTACTTGCCTTGTAGATGCAGTTCCAGAAATGCGGATAATTCTTCTTTGGATATTTCCCTCTGAACTACTTGAATCACCAAGTTGTAAGCTTGCTCTTGGGATAAGTTCAAGCTGTAGCCGTTTACGGTTATGAAGGTATCCATAACCGCAAATGCCGTGCGCTTGTTGCCATCAATAAACGGATGGTTCATTGCTAAATGGTACAGGTATGCTGCTGCTTGCTCACCAATTGTCGGATGAAGAAGTTCGCCGCCAAAGGTGGCTTGAGGTTGTGCCAGTGCTGAATCTAGCAAACCTTCGTCTCTGACACCTGATGTTCCACCAAATTTTTGAATTTGGCGTTGGTGAATATCTAAGACTTGAGAAATAGTCAGAAATTTAGGAGTCTGCAAGGCGGCGAAAAACCTCTTCCCATTTTTTTTCAACTACCAAATAAGCCTGCCATACTTCTTCATCTGAGGCAATTTGATTGGAGGCAGTATTTTCTAATTTATGTTCATTTTGTTCAATTTCGCGGAAATATTCGGCAAAATCAGGAATATTTAATAACAGTTTCTCAGTTGCTTCGTTTTCTTGTGTTTTTTGCAGATAAGCAAGAATTGCAACTGCTACTCGCAACTTCTCAGGAGGAAGTTGACGCAAACGGCTTTCAGCTTCTGATAAATAAGTGCTGTGCTTTTGTTCTGTTGTCATCGTTATCCCAAGCTAAGTTTGTTGCAAGACGTTGTGAATCAGTTCTGCTGCTAACTCTAGCTTATCGCGCTATTGTGATTTACTCAATGAAGGCAACTGCAAAAACACTTAATTTACTAGCAAATTAAGGTGAAGGGGGATAATTCGAGTAATTTTACTATTATTACAAATAAAGACTTGTTTGTAAAATTAAGATTAACTAAATGCAACATTATTGAAGTAGGAAAATGAATTTACCTATAATCTTTATTCAGGTTTGTCACAGTCCTAATCCATTGGAATGGACTATTGTTATTGCTATAATTGGCGCAATTTTAGCTGGTTCGGGTATAGCTGCTACTGGGATTGTTTCTATTGCAAGTACAGTAATAACAATGCTTATAGCAGGAGCGAGTATAGAGGCAATATCAGCAGCAATAGGAGGAATGCTGAATACAATTGGTGCAGCCACCGCATCAGTTCAATTAGTAGCTATGTTGGTGAATGCCGTTAAAAGTATTTTGGGCTGCTAGTTAATTTTATGTTGTAAAGCACGATCGCACTTTTAATTTCGTATAATTTTGACCACGATCGCTCCTCATTAAACTTTTAAACTAAGCTTTCTTAGCATTTTTTAATATAAAGCAAACTTACTTCTCAGATTGAGTAGTACAATCCCAGAATGCCCTCAACAGCATCGTCCTGAGCAAGAGGTAAACAAGAGCAATATCGACAACTTTACACCAGATGGAGAACTTGATTTTTGAATCTCAGTGAAATTTCTAACTCCCTAACTTGTATAAATCTACTGTCACTCAGAGATTATTCGGGCATATGCAGCTTAGCTGTAACAATCAAGTGACGACAATCACACTTATACATGATTAGGATCGTCTCATTGCGATCGCCAGCTAGGCATAATTAAGGACAACTGAACTCTAGCCGAGTCATTAATAGGGAACACACTAGTTACCGACAGCCTTTTTTAAGGACTGTCGGTTTTTTGTTATTAGTCATTGGGCATTGGGCATTGGGCATTGGGAACGTGGAAGGAGTGGGGTGGTGGGGTTAAATTCTCTCCCCATCTCCCCATTTCCCCATCTCCTCATCTCCCCTACCCCATGCCCCATGCCCCATTCCCCATACATAAATAAAATTTCCCCACAACTGGTTGGTAACTTGACAGAGATTTAGCCACAGCCACTACCAAATGTGGGGAAGTTATGATCAAATTGGTAATCTTATGCTTATCGAGTGCTAAAACTTGACACTCACTCTAGTAGAGCAAAAGCATACTCCTAGAATCAGCACACACTTTGTATTAAGACATCGCTTGAATGATGTAATCAAAGTATGGTGCAGCTTGGATAGAATCTTCTGCACTCAGTAAGTCGAGAGCGGCAGTTTTGAGTGAATTGATAGCTTCTACCATTCCAGGCACGGGAACGCCCAATGAGTTGTACATTTCCCGCACGCCAATCAAACCAATTTTTTCAATTGGCTCTTTGTCGCCGGCAAGTACACCATAAGTAATTAGGCGTAAGTACCAACCAAAATCACGGACACATAGAGAGCGTTGGCGCTCACCATAGGCATTACCACCAGGAGAGATAAAGTCAGGGCGCTTTTGCCAAAGTTGTTTGGTTGCTTCCTGAACTATCTTTTTTTCATTTTCAGCTAGGGTCGCAGCAATGCGCGTCCGTTGTACGCCGGTTTCCAAAAAGTCTTTGATATTTTTAAGTTCGCCACTGCTGGGATAACGCAGTTCGTCGTCGGCTCTGAGAATAACTTGGCTAATTACAGTCATGATGATTGAAATCACCTTAAATATTATCTGCTAGTTTAGCGAGTCGGAGGTACACAAGTGAAGGGATAGGAGCTAGTTATGTATTGAATTTACACGTTTGGCTAGAGGATGAGGGATTAGGGACTCTTTATTGGGGACTGGGGACTGGGGACTGGGGGAGCAGATGGGAAGTTGTAGTCAGTCTTACCCTCTGCCCGTGGAGCCTCTTTTCAATGCCCAATACCCAATAACAAATGACAAATGATAAATGACGAATAACAAATGACTAAAATAATTTGGCAACAAGGTGAATTAATTGAAGTGACGATCGCTAATCTGAGTGATACTGGCGATGGCGTGGGACGCGCTAATGAACGTGTAGTGTTTGTCCCGGATACTGTACCAGGCGATCGCGCTCTTGTCCGTTTACTACATGTTAAACCTAAATACGCCCAAGCTAAGCTCCACGAGCTATTGCAACCATCTCCCCATCGCATCCGCCCTGGTTGTATTGTGGCGGATAAGTGTGGTGGTTGCCAGTGGCAGCATATTGATTATGATTACCAGCTTGTCGCTAAGCAAAATCAAGTTATCCAAGCTTTGGAACGTATTGGCGGTTTTATCCAACCACCAGTAGACCCAGTATTGGCTGCTGCTTCTGCTTTTGGCTACCGAAATAAATCTACCTATCCTCTAGGCACGTCGGCAACAGGACAAGTACAAGCTGGTTACTACCAAAAAGGTAGTCACCAATTAATTAACTTAAATCAATGTCCAGTCCAAGACGCACGTTTAAATCCTATGCTTGCCGAAGTAAAGCAGGATATCCAACAGCAGGGTTGGCAAATTTACGACGAACGCCGCCACCTTGGGCAAATTCGGCATCTGAGTTTACGCATCGGCCGCCACACTGGCGAAATGTTGCTGACTTTGGTGGTGAAGGACTGGAATTTACCAAAAATTGAAACCCAAGCCCAGGAATGGTTAAAGCGTTATCCGCAGCTAATGGGAGTGTGCCTCAATCGCAATGGCGATCGCACAAATGCTATCTTTGGATCAGAAACCCGTTGCATCGCTGGAGTACCCCACCTGCGTGAAAGATTTGCTGGACTGGAATTTCAAGTGCGCCCAGATACATTTTTCCAAGTTTATACAGAAACAGCAGAGGCACTATTGGAGGTAATTCAGTCAGAACTCAATCTTCAAGGGCATGAATTCCTAGTTGACGCCTACTGTGGTATCGGCACTTTAACTTTGCCCCTCGCCAAACAAGTACGTCTTGCTACAGGCTTGGAAGTGCAACCAGCAGCCGTGGAACAAGCTATTTTGAATGCCCACCGCAATGAAATTAAGAATGTGACGTTCCAAGTCGGCGCAGTTGAGAAATTACTGCCAAAAATGGGCACAATACCAGAAGTCGTAATCCTCGATCCACCACGTAAAGGATGCGATCGCGCTGTCATCGATACTTTACGGCAATTGAAACCATCCCGGATTGTTTACGTCAGCTGTAAAGTAGCCACCCTCGCCCGCGATCTGAAATTACTCTGTGAAGATGGGCAATATAAGATCGCACGGGTACAACCTGCTGATTTTTTTCCCCAAACTGCTCATGTGGAAGCTGCCGCCTTTCTTGTGCTATCAGATTTGGATAAGGATGCTGATTCCTTTAAAAAAACTGAAATTTCAAATTTGTAGTCTAGTGCATACTAATAATGCTAAAATCGAATTAAGCTAAAAATAGAAATTCATTTTGTTTAAAGAAATTCAAGTTGCATCGGCTCTTAAAAGTATGGATGGGATTGTGTAAATTACAAATCGGCAAGTCCCTTAGAGTATACCAATACTCAATAAAATTCATAGCATCTTTTGAAGTTGCTAATTCCATTATCAAATTTATTACAGCCGTTATATATTCCAACAATCCCAACTTATTTATAGAGCCAATGCTCCCTAGCATTTTCAAAATTTAGTTTTAAAGACGCAAGTTTGAAGGCAGCATGACCACCTCAATTTTTATCAGGGTGCCTGTGACACCAAACTGATGTCTAGCTAACTGAAAGCTATGGGGTTTCTCTAGTGATTACTATTTCCCTCCGTCCAGTTGGACGTTATTGGGGCACAATTAGTTTTGCCTCAACCCTCTATCTTTGTCCAATATTAGATTTATTGTTGGCAGAAATTCCAGCAAAATTACAATCAGAACTGCGTTTAGGACTTCAAGAAGCCCTAGTAAATGCAGCTAAACATGGCAATAATCTCGATCCGAGTAAAAGAGTTGTAGTCCGTTTTTCCTTAATAGATAATCAATATTGGTGGATAATTTCAGACCAGGGTAGCGGCTTTACTCCCTCAGCGATTAGTGATGAAGAACCAACTGACTATCTACCACCAGATGAAGCAGAAAGTGGTCGTGGTCTTTGTCTTCTCCATCAAATTTTCGATCAGGTAGAGTGGAACCGCAAAGGCACAGAATTGAGGCTTTGTAAACAAATGCAAAATCGCCGGGGACTATCTCTGCGGCGTTAAGAGGGGAGTGGGAAATGGTGAATGGCGAGGGGAGCAGCGCGAAAAAGTGAGATCATCATGAAGTTAGCAGGGGAGGCAGGGGAGGCAGGGGAAGCAGGGGGAGTAAAGAGAAATTTTTAGTATTTTTTACTACCTCGATATCCATGAATAAACTTATTTCTTTGTCTCCCCCTGCTCCCCCTGCTCCCCCTGCTCACAAAATCGCGTTGCTCCCGTGGCGAGTGAGGAAACCATTCCCTACTCCCCACTCACTACTCCCTTATTTCCGTGACTTGGACAGGGAGGAGCAGAAATAGAACGATCTAGCCAACCAACTGCTTGTTCTAGTCTCGCTTGGGCTTCTTGTGGCTGATTGTTTAAAAGATAAACAAGAGCTGCTGCCACTTGTTCATTAGCGCGGGAATTGCGGTTAGACTTGAGGCGATGCCAATCGTCAGGAGAAATGCTCAGTCTTTGCATTAAGGCTTGGGCTAGTTCTAAAGTACTAAATTCATTCAGTTGACTGGTTTTCGGCAGCTGGGTAGATTGAGGCATAAATTATGAGTGCTGAGTTGAGAACTTATAGTTTTAATTTTGACTATTGGCAGACTAGTCTTTAATCTTAGTCTACTACTTGTAAATGAAGCCGTCTCAACAATCACAACCACCAGGGGAAAATCCGGAACCAGATTTGTCACAAGAAATCGAGGAAGTAGAGCGATCGCTCTTATCCTTGAGAGAACGTTACAATCAAGTGCAGCGCGATCGTCAGCAAAAGGCTCAATTGCAGCAGCGTCAGGATCAATTAAAGCGCCACAAATCTCAGACACCAGAAATCAAAGCAGAGTTACGGCAAATCAAACAGCACTTGGAGACGCTAGAACTCAACTTAGAAAGCCAGTTATTTTCTTGGCGTAGTCTCAAAAAACCTTTCTGGCAGGCCGTCCGCTTTGGTGGAATGGGCGTTATCATAGGCTGGATATTAAAGTCTTATGCTGGATAAGCCCAATTTTGGATTTTAAATTTTGGATTTTGGATTGGGTTAATGAGTTAACATTCTTTAATATCTTTAGTCCCTACATTGACGAAATATAAGTTGCATAATATGGTAAATCGACGGATTGCAGAAATATTGCGGAGTGGTCAACCTGATGAGTCTCTCCAAGTTCAAGGCTGGGTGAGAACAAAACGTGAGTCCAAAGGATTTGCTTTTATTGAAGTTAATGACGGCTCATCGCTAGCTAATTTGCAAGTCGTCATCAATCAGGATTTGCCAGATTACGAACCTATCTTGAAAAAGCTGAATACAGGTGCTGCTGTTGAGGTGCGTGGGGTGTTAGTGGCTTCCTTAGGAAAAGGACAGCGGATTGAGTTGAAAGCAGAATCCATAACAGTCCACGGAGAAGCTGATCCCGATACATATCCCCTGCAAAAGAAGCGTCATTCCTTTGAGTTTCTGCGAACCATTGGACATTTGCGATCGCGGACTAATTCTTTTGGTGCGGTTTTTCGGGTGAGAAATGCTTGTTCGGCTGCAATTCACCAATTCTTCCAAGAAAGAGGCTTTTTGTGGGTACACACACCCATCATCACTGCTAGCGATTGTGAAGGCGCGGGTGAACTTTTTAGCGTTACTAGTTTGGATTTAAAAAATATTCCCCGCACTGAAAATCAAGCAATAGATTACAGCCAAGACTTTTTTGCGAAACCAACATATTTAACAGTTAGCGGTCAATTAGAAGCCGAAATCATGGCGATGGCGTTTAGCAACGTCTACACATTTGGCCCTACCTTCCGTGCAGAAAATTCCAATACTTCGCGTCATTTAGCAGAATTTTGGATGGTTGAGCCAGAAATGGCTTTTTGTGATTTAGAAGGCGATATGGATTTAGCTGAGGCGTTTCTCAAACACATTTTTAAATATGTGTTGGAAACTTGCCCAGAAGATATGGAATTTTTCAATGAGCGTATTGATAATACTGTGTTGGCAACAGCCGAGAATATTATTAACAATGAATTTCAACGCTTAACTTACACAGAAGCGATCGCACTTTTAGAAAAAGCTGATGTCAAATTTGAATATCCTGTCAGTTGGGGCTTAGATTTACAATCAGAACACGAACGTTACCTGGCTGAACAAAAGTTTAAAAAACCAGTAATCGTCACAGATTATCCAGCGAAAATAAAAGCTTTTTATATGCGCTTGAACGACGATGAAAAAACCGTCCGCGCAATGGATATTCTCGCCCCAAAAATTGGCGAAATTATTGGTGGTTCCCAGAGAGAAGAACGCTTAGAAGTTCTAGAACGTCGCGTACTAGCCCAAGGGTTAAACCCAGAGGAGTTGTGGTGGTATCTAGATTTGCGTCGTTATGGTACTGTTCCTCACGCTGGTTTTGGTTTGGGTTTTGAAAGACTCGTGCAATTCATCACCGGAATGGCAAATATTCGTGATGTAATTCCCTTCCCGCGTACACCGCAAAGTGCTGAGTTTTAGTTTAAGGATTTCAAAACTAAGCGATTAGAAATCAATACGGTTCAGTTAAGGGTTATTGGCGTGGAATATTGGTCTTTCAGACGCGATTCATCGCGTCTCTACATGAGGGTTTTGGGCTTAACTGAACTGTATTGTCACCTATTTTCTAAGTAGTGGGTCTCAATTCTCCACTATATTCATTCTGAATTCTGAATTCTGAATTCTGAATTCTTATTCAAGATTTTTGAATCTCCTGTTGTAAAACTTGAATTTGCTCAATAGATAATTCAGTAACTTCAGCAATTTGCTCTAAACTCATTCCAATTCGCAGCAAATTTAAAGTCAACTTTCTTGTTGTTTCTGCTTTACCTTCTGCTTTGCCTTCTGCTTTGCCTTTGGCTTCGCCTTCTTCTAGGATTTGTTGATAAATGACTGATTCGCGCATAATCTCACTCCTGAAAATTTTGCTAATTACATTTTTATTTAAGACTAGACCTGCTAAAATCCCACTGGCAGCAGCTATATTTCTTTGTAGCTGGCGATCGCTAATTGCTTCAACTGCTTTGGCTAGGTGGGTTAATACCATTGTAGGATCGTTTGTCTTACTTAGCACGGCAAAGGGTAGTAAACCTGGAGTAGTCATAAATATGTCTGTTGGCTGTTACCACAGGCGTATCACCTCAAACTGATGGTAAGTATTGTTTAATTTAAAACTATCTTGACTGACTAATTCTGAATTTGTTTTTCTTAAATAGATTACTACTTGACGCATTTCCTTGTTAGGAAAACGGCGATAAACCCTAACCCGATAATCTAACATCCTAAAGGGCATATCTTCATCAGGATCGGTTTGAAACTCGGTATGTAAAACTAAATTATCAGATTGTAATAAGATTAATGAGTCGGCGCGAATTGGTTCACTTGATAATTCAGTAGGGCTAAGTTCTGTTAGTTTAATCGGTGAACCTAGTAACCATGTTGCTAAATCATCTTTGAAGTTTTCGGCAATGAATTTACAAATATTGTCATACATGGCAGGCTTAAGTAAAGTTTATTAAATATTTTTGATAAAAATTAAATTTGTTGGAATTGGGTTTCCTCGTGTCAACCCAACCTACTATTACTACACCACTTTCCAAATGTATACAAAAAAGTAGGGACACAACCATCGTTGTAACCCTACAGATTGTTTATATTTAACTTTGATTCAAAATCAATATAAAATAACGATTAAGCTCGTTACTACTAGATTATGAGTAATTCTTCATCTTTATCTAGATTCCTGGTTTGGATTGAGTCTTGAAAGAAATGATGCGAAGCAAAACCTTCATCTCAGAAGTCGAATAGGAAACTACAATGGCAATTCCAGATAAACAGGTGAAATCTAATACTGATATTTTAGATAATAGACGCACCCAAACTCGCATCCAAGTTCGCATTCCTAAAGATCTGCATGAGGAACCAGTCATTTCACGACTGGTTTCTCACTACGGTGTCACAATTCTTATTGCTGCTGCTGAGTTAAGCGCAAACGCACCAGAATATAGTTGTTTCGACTTGGAACTACGAGGAACAACTTCCCAGATTGAAAGCGCTTTGACCTACTTAGATGAACTGGATTTAGAAGTTTTGCGTCAATCCAATCCTGAAGAAGATGGTTGGTAATCAATTTTGGATTTCGGATTTTGGATTTTAGGTTATCAATCCAAAATCCAAAATCTAAAATCTAAAATTGGCTATGCCATTTGATTTTCAATCGCCCACCGCGCCAGTTCAGTGCGGTTGTGGAGATTGGTTTTGCCCAACATATTGGACACATGGCTTTCAACTGTACGCTGACTAACGTTAAGTTCTTCAGCGATTTCGCGGTTAGCTAAACCCCTAGCTACAAACTGAACTACTTTCAGTTCGGTTGGGGTTAACTGCACATCAAAGGGAACTTGGATGCGGGAACCGTTTTCGCCTCCTTTTGCTTGGTGTTCTTTCCAACGGATAGTTTGTTTCAGTGAGGACTCAACTTGGGCTACGAGTTCTTCTGGTTCAAAAGGCTTGACCATATAAACATCAGCACCTTTGTTCAGACCTTTAACTCGGTCTGCACTTTGTCCTTTAGCTGAAAGGAAAAGAACTGGAATCCAGCTGGTGCGTTCGTTTTGCCGGACTTGTTCCACAAAAGTATATCCGTCCATTTCCGGCATCATCACATCGCAGATGATCATGTCTGGAACATCTTGCTCTAAAATTTCCAGAGCTTCACGTCCATTTTCGGCGGTGATGACTTCATATCCCCGGAATTCTAAGTAATCCTTCACCAGCAAGATGAGGTTAGGGTCATCATCAATCAATAGAAGTCGTTTGTGATCTTTCATGCTGGGCTCTTTCATAGCAGTGGCACTTGTCGCGCTTCGGTCCATCAAGGTCTTGAATATTTATCCTCTATGGTGGTTTATGTGAGATGTTGTCCTTTTGCCTACTTAACTTGCCTTTGCTGTCTCAAGTCTCAAAAATGCCGAGCACTTTCAAGAGACTACTAGCTCGATAGCAAAAGTCCAGCAAGGATACGTATAGCAGTAGTATCTATAATGCGCTATTATATATCGCTTTGAAAGTGACGAGCTAAAAAACACTGATTAAATAATAATCTTTCTGACTCACTAGTTAAGTATTGGCTTAAAGATGACCCTACCTCAAAACCAAGCCGCACTTTCTTAAAGCTTACTGCTATGACGTATCCTTCGGTTGTTAAGCCTCTATGAGGTGTTCACAAGAAACCAGGGAAGTTTCTGGCAAAGGATGGGTTAAAAATGCATATTCTTCTACCACCTTATTGCCTATTAAGTGTTCTTGGATGATCCGCTCAATAACTTCTGGGTTTGCTTGGCGATACCAGATCCCATCAGGGTAGACCACCATTATGGGTCCAGAACAACAAACCTGCAAGCAATTGGCTTTAGTTCTAAAGACGCAAATGGGATGACTTGCTTGCGGCTTGTCGAGTTTTAACTCTTTAAGTCGCTTTTTTAAGTACTCCCAAGATTCCAGACTAGCTCGTTTTGAGCAGCAGTTAGGAGTTGTTTGGTCAGCACAAATAAAAATATGTCGCTGAATTTTTGCCAATCCTAAACTTTCTACACAATTACTCAGGGCTTTATGTTCAAGAGACTTGGTGGTTTTGGGGATTTGATGGCTTTTCTGGATCACCTTATTCTTACTCATAGAGCGGCTCCCTGATTACAGTTCTATAACAATT
Organism: Desmonostoc muscorum LEGE 12446; assembly: GCF_015207005.2. GTDB lineage: Bacteria > Cyanobacteriota > Cyanobacteriia > Cyanobacteriales > Nostocaceae > Nostoc > Nostoc muscorum. Next base: position 3,183,836 of record NZ_JADEXS020000001.1, on the reverse strand, counting down.
TCCAAGCTTTGCAAATAAAGTTTACTGAGATGGGTACTGGGAATTGGGGACTGGGGATTGGGTACTGGGGATTGGGTACCTGGGATTGGGGCATTGGAAGAGGCGGGAAGCACAAGGGAAAGGCTTACTGCAACTTACCCTCTGCTCATCTCTACCTAGTCCCCAGTCCCCATTCCCCAGTACCCAATCCCTAGTCCCTATAAAAATATTCGTAGCTTGGGCAACAGAACCCGAAAGGTAAAAATAATTAAGCATTTATACTTAAGTACACCCAAGATATTCTAGTTCGGGAACCCGTACTTAAGAAAATCTTGCCATTGGACGCCGCTTTTAGGTAGATTAGCACTCAGGAGTTGAGAGTGCTAAACTCTGGAGAAAAACACATGGCAGCAATATCTTTAACCGTTTCTACAGTAAAACCTTTGGGCGATCGCGTTTTCGTGAAAGTGAGCGCCTCTGAGGAAAAGACCGCAGGTGGTCTGTATTTGCCCGACACCGCTAAGGAAAAGCCCCAGGTAGGAGAAGTAGTCTCCCTCGGTCCTGGCAAGCGTAATGACGACGGTAGCCGTCAAGAGTTGGAAATTAAAGTTGGTGATAAGGTGCTGTACTCTAAGTACGCTGGTACTGACATCAAACTAGGCACCGAAGAATATGTACTGCTTTCTGAAAAAGATATTTTAGCAGTCGTTATCTAGTGGGGAATGGGGAATAGGGAATGGGGAATAGGAAAGAGTTTTTCCGATGCCCAATGCCTAATGCCCAATGCCCAATTCAAAAAAAAATTGACTTAACTCCTTGAATTTAGACACCTATGGCAAAGCGCATTATCTACAACGAAAACGCCCGTCGCGCCCTGGAGCGAGGCATTGACATCCTGGCTGAGGCTGTAGCTGTTACCCTTGGTCCCAAAGGTCGTAACGTAGTCCTAGAAAAGAAATTTGGCGCACCGCAAATCGTTAATGACGGTGTAACCATCGCTAAAGAAATCGAATTAGAAGACCACATTGAAAACACTGGTGTAGCTCTGATTCGTCAAGCTGCTTCTAAGACCAACGATGCTGCGGGCGATGGCACCACCACTGCCACCGTTTTAGCTCATGCGATCGTCAAAGAAGGCTTGCGGAACGTTGCAGCTGGTGCTAACGCGATTTTGTTGAAGCGTGGTATTGACAAAGCTACCAGCTTCCTCGTAGAGAAAATTGCTGAACATGCCCGTCCGGTGGAAGATTCCAAAGCTATTGCCCAAGTTGGTGCAATCTCGGCTGGTAATGACGAAGAAGTTGGTCAGATGATTGCCCAAGCTATGGATAAGGTGGGCAAGGAAGGCGTAATTTCCCTAGAAGAAGGGAAATCTATGGTCACCGAGTTGGAAATCACTGAAGGGATGCGCTTTGACAAAGGCTACATCTCTCCTTATTTTGCCACCGACGCTGAGCGGATGGAAGCGGTTTTCGATGAGCCTTTCCTCCTGCTAACTGATAAGAAAATTGCTTTAGTGCAAGACCTCGTACCAGTGTTAGAGCAAGTAGCTCGTGCTGGTCGTCCTTTGGTGATTATCGCCGAAGATATCGAAAAAGAAGCTTTAGCAACCTTAGTAGTCAACCGTTTGCGCGGTGTACTCAACGTTGCTGCTGTCAAGGCTCCTGGTTTTGGCGATCGCCGCAAAGCTTTGCTAGAAGATATCGCCGTTTTGACTGGCGGTCAATTAGTCACCGAAGATGCTGGTTTGAAGCTAGATAACACCAAGCTGGATAGCCTGGGTAAAGCTCGCCGCATCACCATTACTAAGGACAGCACCACAATTGTTGCCGAAGGTAACGAAGTTGCTGTTAAGGCTCGTGTCGAACAAATTCGTCGTCAAATCGAAGAAACTGAATCTTCCTACGACAAAGAAAAACTGCAAGAGCGTCTTGCTAAACTTTCTGGCGGTGTCGCCGTGGTGAAAGTGGGTGCAGCCACCGAAACCGAAATGAAAGACAAGAAGCTGCGCCTAGAAGACGCCATCAACGCTACTAAAGCTGCTGTGGAAGAAGGTATTGTTCCTGGCGGTGGTACAACCCTAGCTCACCTAGCTCCGGAATTAGAAACCTGGGCGAACAGCAACCTCACAGGTGAAGAGTTGATTGGTGCGTTGATTGTCGTTCGTGCTTTACCTGCGCCTCTGAAGCGGATTGCTGAAAACGCCGGTCAAAATGGTGCTGTGATCGCTGAACGTGTGAAAGAGAAAGAATTCAACGTTGGCTACAACGCTGCAACAAACGAATTCGTCGATTTGTTAGCTGCTGGTATTGTTGACCCTGCGAAAGTGACTCGTTCTGCTCTGCAAAACGCTGCTTCGATCGCTGGTATGGTGTTGACAACCGAATGTATTATAGTTGACAAGCCTGAACCTAAAGACGGCGCTCCTGCTGCTGGTGCTGGTGCTGGTGGCGACTTCGATTATTAATACTTGATAGTCCCCTTTTTGTAAAAATAGCTGCTTCCTTTGCGGAGGCGGCTATTTTTTTTGTGTCAAGATTCAGGTGTTTAAAACGAGAAAATAACGAAATGGAAGATTACCAAGCTGCTTTTATGCAGCGTCACCTTGATACTGAAATATTATGTAGAAAGGAATCGGAAAGAAGAGTAGCCGCTATGCACTTTGGAGGTGTAACCATTGAGTGTTTATTAAAAGCAATGATTTTTGCTACCTTACCAAAGGGTGCAACTCAGGAATGGAAGACAGATTCTACTAATCCTGGGCATACTATTACTAATCCGGGACATAGTTACATAGAAGCATTAAAGCGGCACAATCGACTTAAATCTAGAATTGATAATTTTCCTGAAGTGCGAAAATGGCTTAATGAAGTGGAAAATCCAAATAGCCAAAATTTTATAGATATGCGTTATTGTGGCCTTGAGCCTGATGATGAAAGTTACAAACGCTGGCTAAAAGCTTATCAGAATCTCAAGGGGTGGTTACAAAAGCAAGCTACTCAACTTTAAAGAGGTGGTCAAATGCAGGAAAGTTGGCAGGTTTTGCTAAAACAGGAAATTACAAACCAGTATGTGCATAATTCAAAAGAATGGGTTGATTTAAATATTTCTACATCAGGTTTATTGAATTTGACTATTGTCAGCGATCGCTTTATTAATTTATCTATTCCTCAACGCAAAGAACAAATTTCTAACTTATTTAAATCACAAGTTCCTCATTTATCTGCTGGGTTTATTTCCTTATATACGCTTCAAGAAGCAGATTCACTAAATCTTTCAGCACCGCAGGCTTTTAATACAGCTTCAGTACAAACGTGGCAAGATTTAGCAATTCAAGCAGCTAATCCGCAAAATCAATTAACTACACCCCAGCGCGAACCTAGTTTACCCAGGACAGTGACATTTTATTCCTTTAAAGGAGGAGTAGGACGTACTACAGCATTAACTCATGTTGCTTGGATTTTAGCAATGCGGGGACGTAAAGTTGTAGCTGTTGATTTAGATTTAGAAGCACCGGGTTTGAGTACAGCATTCGACCTCAAACCACAACCAAAATATGGAATTGTTGACTATTTTTATGAGCGTTCCTACTTACCAGAAGGAATAGAGCCAAATATTTCAATTGCAGAAATATTTGGTGAAGTGAGAATACCTAACGCTACAGGGAGATTATTTGTTGTTCCTGCTGGTTTTCTTAATCTTGATTATGTTTCTAAGGTTGATGATCTCCATGCTACTACTGTTATTGATGGAGATCAAAGTCTTTGGTCTGTTTTTAAGCGTGAAATTTACGAACAATTAAAACCAGATATTCTCTTAATTGATTCCAGAACTGGAATTAATCAATGGGGAGCTTTATCATTAATCGAAGCTGCTGACGAAGCAATTATTTTCCTTTTCCCTAATGAACAAAATAAACAGGGTATAGAACTACTTTTACAATCGCTTAAAAGCCTGAAAAATTTATCAATGAATTTTGTTTTTTCTCCTGTACCTGATGTTACTAAAATAGGCTTAGCTAAAGTAACACAAATTTGTAAATCTTTGTTTAAAAGGATAGAAATAGTAAACAATGAAAAATCCCATAATGAGGAAGATATAGATAATTATCAATCAAAAATAGAAGAACCTTTAGTAGTTCCTTACATACAGGTAATTGCTTTGGCTGACAACTATCCTGTCCCCGCTTTACTAGATTACTATAATAAAATTGCCAATTTGATTGATGAAGAAACTGATGAACTCCAACGCCAAAATGTCTTAGCTAACTCAGAAAAACGCTGGACTATTATTGAAAGCCTGCAATTTCCTGAAGTAAATGCTGCTGATACAGAACATTTGGGTCTAATATTTCAGCGTACAACTGATTTTGAAAAATTCTTAGATGATACTACCTGTTTGATAAGAGGACGAAAAGGAACAGGTAAAACTGCTCTGTATTCGCTTTTTCTAAAACACAAAAGCGTTGGCCAAAAACTTGCTCATGGCCGATTGGATAATACTGTATTTTTGTCAGCACATGGTAGATTTAAGGAAAGCCGTCCCTCTCGTGATGAATTCCAAGTCATCCATCGAGATTTGCAGCAAAAGGATGGAACATGGGAATCTTTTTGGAGAGCTTATTTACTGCTGAGATGTCATCAAGAAAAATTATTTAAATTCCCTAGAAATCATAAATTTAGCGGATTGAAAGAAATTATTAATAAGTTACCTAAAGAAGGATGGCAGTATGAATCTACCCAAGCTTTGCTACAATTATCTACTGATTCTCATTTGCGACTTATCGTCAAAGATGTCATAAATATAATTAATCAAGAAGCCCAAAATAAATCTCAAAAACTGTGGTTTCTTTACGATGATTTAGATGAAGATTTTCGTCAAGCAGGAGAAGTAAGACAGCAAGCAATCACCGGCTTATTTCAATTGATTCAGTCTTGTGATGCCAACAGATTAACAGCAATTAGATTTAAAGTTTTCTTAAGAGAAGATATATGGAATCGCTTAATTTTCGACAACAAAAGTCATTTCAATGGACGCGATATTCTTTTACAGTGGACTAGGGTAGATTTTTTACGATTAGCACTGCGCCAAGTAATACAATCTCAAGATTTCAAGAACTTGGTTGATAAATTTTCTCCTATTGCTGTTGAAAGTATTGATCAAGCTAGTGAAGAAGTGATTGATAAAGCTTTAGAATTACTTTGGGGAAGTCGTCGCAGAACAGGAGACAAAGCTAAATATGTATCTCGATGGGTTTATGAACGATTAACAGACTCAAGTGGCACTACTTTTCCTCGGAGTTTAAGTATATTATTAGAAGGAGCAAAAGAGCAAGAATTAAGCTATAAAGGGAAATCATCAATCCAACCACCTACTGACCGTTTACTGCGAAGTAAATCTTTAGAATTCGGGTTGAAGAAAGCATCAGAAAAACGCTGTGATGAAATCCGAGAGGAATATCCTGATTTGGCTAATTTTTTTGAATCTCTCAAGTATAAATCAGCTTTTTTAACTCAAGATGAATTAGATAGTATATGGCAAGAGTCTGCACATGATATAGCAGATTTTGAAGAATTTGCTTCTTTTTTAAGTGAAATTGGCATTATTGAATGGCGCGAAAAAGACCAACGCTATAAATTTGCCGATATCTATGTATATGGTTTTGAGATGATACGTCAAGGTGCAGTATAAAAATATTTTTTATCGAACAGAATTCAGGAGTCAGGAGTCAGAATTCAGAATGAATTATGTACGACTGGCGGATGAATAACCTCTTTTTAGACCCCCACTAAATTGAAAATTTAGTGGTCTACCCTTCTCTGCGAGAGGCTGCGCCAACGGGTTCTCCTAAGGAGTACAATCAGTCGCGTGTCTGAATCCCCAACTGATAGCGTTCGCAAAGCGTCTCCAAGAGTTACGTTAGCGAGTCCCCGTTCGCTTTTAGCGTCTCGTAGAGAGCGTCTTGATTCTGAATTCTGACTTCTGAATTCTTCTTCAATTAAGAAAATCTTCAGGTTCAATACCAGCTTGCTTTAAAATAGCGTGTAATGTTCCCTCTGGCATATCACCAGAATGATTGGGAATAGTAGTATAACGATTAGTTTCAGCATTAAACCAGATTTCATGACTCCCTGCGGCTTGACGATGAAAAACAAAACCAAAGGTTTTTAATATTTTGATAATCTCTCTGTTGACTACTGACCTATAACTAAAGGATAGTTAAATTGTTCAGCTATTGGTTGCAAATAATGTAGTTGTTGATCTTCAGATTGTGCTTCTAATAACTTACGTGCTACATCACGGGCAATTTCTAAAGTTTCAGCAACAGTCCGTCCTTGAGCTACTAAACCTTGAAGCTCATCAGATGTTGCTAAATAAACGCCTTCAGGTAATTTCTCAATGTGGATGTTTAGCAATCTTTCCATTATTGTATATAAATGTTACTGTTTAGAACTGTTTAATTGTTATGATATCGCTTTTCTGAATTATAGCGATGTCTACGACGGGCTACGCCTACGCACTTCAACTTTGACATCAAAACCCATGAGCCAAATTAATCCTGAAACAATCGCCTTAGATACCTTAAATCCACTCAACCGATTTTCTGATAGAGCAGAGGATTATGTAAAATATTGACCAACAAATTATTGAGAGGTTTAAATAATTATATCAGCGCTTCAGTGATGAAAGTGGTTTTATGTACCTGGTTTATCGCACTAGCGTACACCTTGGCGAAGTAATTTAAAAATAAAAATGGGAATCATAATAAGTAGGGTGCGTTAATTCACTCTCAATAAATATCAGGATTCACATGGCACAACCAAAATATGAAGGTTATTGCGAATGCACTCCTACCAAATTAGTCAGAGAAAAGTTTGGAGATGCCAATGTTTATTTCCAAAATGCCAAAACACTGCTAACGAAAGCTACTGGTTTTATCGCTGCTTATGATTTTACCCTGAATCCTTATCGCGGTTGTCAATACGGCTGTAGTTATTGCTATGCTGCGGCGTTTAGCCCTAATACTAAAATGCGCCTTGACTGGGGTAAATGGGTAATTGTTAAGGAAAATGCAGCTGAAATTTTAGCTAAAGAGTTAGATAGTTGGTACAAGAAAAATCCTCACCAGCCTCCTATAATTTACATGAGTAGCGTTACAGATCCTTATCAACCGCTGGAGTCAAAACATCAACTGACTCGTAGGTTGCTAGAAGTAATGCTTGATTATCGTCCGACATTAGTGATTCAAACTCGCAGCCCAATTCTTGTCAGAGATATTGATTATTTACAAAGATTTCAGCGCTTGCGAATTAATATGAGCATTCCCACTGGTAGCGAATCAGTGAGAAAGGATTTTGAACCGCGATCGCCTAGTATTAAATCTCGATTAAATGCCCTGATAAAAATTAAACAAAGTATTGATTACTTCAAAGGTTTTATTCCCAAAATTTCTATAACTATTACGCCTTTACTGCCTACTTTCCCAACTGATGAAGCTAGTTTCATTGACAAACTAGCTATTGCCGATAGAGTTGTAATTCAAGATTTTCACCCCAGTCATCACCGTTCACTTGTAGCCTCAACCCGCCAAGAGGCTGAGGAAATTAAGCAAAAATATGCTTGGTGGTACGATCGCCAGCAATTAAGCTACATAAAATTTAAGGAAAAGTTAGTTTCTCAGCTTCCTAACATAGAAATTAAAGAAGGTAAAGAAGGATTTGGTTATGAATAATTTGATCGCCAATTGGTGGCGAAGTCAGCAGTTTAAATCAGCCCTAAGGAATGGAAATACTCAACGTGCAGTACAACTCTTGCAAGAAATTCAAAAATCAGGTGCAAGATTCTCATGGCTGGAAAGATTATTTAGAGACAAATTACAACTGGAAAGTTATTCTAAAGAAGATAAACGAGAAATTGCCAATTTAAGCAAAAAAATCACAGATTCACCGAAAGTAACTAATAATTTCTTAACTCCAGACGAAGAATTTATTAAATTCATTTCCAAAAATTTTCATTTAGTTCAACACGATAAATATAAACTCCAAGCTACTGGAATTGTTCAACGTATATTTGATGATTTTGAATCCAGGCTAGTTGAATATCTCCAAGAAGAATTGAGTAAGATTCCGGATCAACAGCTAGCTAGAAAGCTAGAAGATGCTTTTGATGATATTAATAACTTAAAAATTGGACAAGACCCAGATTACCGTTTTAGTTTGACACCTCATGTCTACTTGATGAAATATTTTTTAGAAAATGTATATTGTGTATATTTAGCCTGGTTTCTCATTTACCAGGATGGTTTATTACCCACTAAGATTAATATTCTTGATATTGCAGCAGGTCCAGGAACAGTTGCTTATGGTCTAGCTTTGCTTCTCCAAAGTAGTGGTGACTTTTTTCCTATTTCCCAGATGCACATATCCTACTACTCTTTAGAAAAGCAAGATGCCTTTCAGTTCCGAGGACTTCAGTTTTGGAGACGATATATAGAATCGCTGATAAATCCTGTAAATGCTTACTTTCGCTTTGTGACTACTGACTTCTTGACTTGGAAGGATCAATATAACAAATTACCCAAAAACTTTTTCGATTTTATAGTAATTTCTCACTGTTTTTTTACAGATACAGCTAAAAGAAATCAAGCAAATAATATCTACAGACAAATATTTAACACTAGTTTAAAAAATCAAGGCTATGTTTTGCTAATCGTTCAGGACAAAAAGTTATTCAAAGCCTACAATGCCTATCAAATAGAAGACCAAAATCAAGAAAATCAGGTGGTGAACAAATTAATTAAGGAGCTTGGCTTAGAGTTAGTTTGGTACAAATATTTAACCTCTACAGGTTTAAGAACACCTTTAGGTGGTAAGGATTTTGGTAATTTTGCCCAAGAAAGATTACCAAAGCAATTACATATGAATCTGATACTACAGCAATATTTCGATCAGAAGTATCAGTCATGCTATACATTAGACGATTATGTAATCTTGGCGAAAAAATAATGATAAATTGCAGGTAAGGCAGCAAGGTACGTAAAAAATGTAATGCGCCTAAAATTAATCTTTTTTTCTTTTGCCTAAAAATCCATGAATCAAAGTAATTCTGAAACAACCCCTCTACATACCCTAAACCCGCTCAACCGATTTTCTGATAGAGCGGAAGATTATGTCAAATACCGACCAAGCTACCCCCCAGCGGCAATTGATATTATCTTGGAAGGATTAGATAAAAATTTACAAATTGTAGCAGCAGATATTGGTGCAGGTACAGGAATTAGTTCCAGACTATTAGCAGAGTGTGGAGTTAATGTCATCGCCATTGAACCAAATGCGAGCATGAGAGAAGCCGCAGAACCACACCCTTTAGTAGAGTTTCGTGATGGAACAGCAGAATTTACCAACATTTCTGATAAATCTGTTGATTTAGTTACTTGTTTTCAAGCTTTCCATTGGTTCAATCCAGAACCAGCATTATCAGAATTTCATCGAATTTTAAAACCATCAGGACGTTTAGCAGTGGTGTGGAATAACCGCGATCAAGAAGATGCTTTAACGGCAGAATATAGCCGAATAGTCCGCGAAGCATCTAACAATCACCCAGCAGAATCAAGGATGCAGTCAGTAGAGCCACTGTTAGCAACTCCTCATTTTATCAACATCCGCGAATACATTTTTACTTATAGACAACAGTTAGATTTAACTGGACTTATTGGACGAGCTAAAAGCGTTTCTTATCTACCTAATGAAGGTTTAGCAGACAACAAACTTATTGATAGTTTTCAAGAATTATATCAGAATTTTCATGATGAAAGTGGTTTTGTGTACCTGGTTTATCGCACTAGCGTACACCTTGGCGAAGCAATTAATTAAATGACTTGTAACTCACAAACTACAGAAGGTTGGCATGGCAAACTGAATTTAGTTTACGCCGATCGCCAAAACACAACGGAATTAATTTACAATCACCAGCAAGCGCCTTTGAAGGTGCAACGACCATTTTATCCAGAAGGGCAAAAGGTTTGTCATAGCGTAATTTTACACACGGCTGGGGGAGTTGTGGGGGGCGATCGCTTGTCCTCTCATATCCACCTCCAACCCCATACACACGCCTTAATAACTACAGCGGCTGCTAGTAAGATATATCGCAGTAATGGCTTACAAGCTAGACAAAACACGCAGATACAAGTTGATACTGGTGCTTGTTTAGAATGGTTACCCCAAGAAACGATTTTATTTAACGGTGCGATTTATCAGCAAGATTTACGGGTAGAATTAGCAACCGGGGCTAGTTTTTTAGGCTGGGAAATTACTCGCTTTGGTCGCAGTGCTAGAGGAGAGAAATTCGATAAGGGAGAATGGCGATCGCATACTGAAATCTGGCAACAAGGTGTTCCTTTGTGGATTGATCGGCAATGGTTACCAGCTAGCGAGGAAGTTTTCCACAGTCCCTACGGCTTGGCTGGAAAACCAATCATAGGTAGTCTAGTTTGGCTTGGTGGTGCAGTTTCACCAGAAATGGTGGAAAAAATCCGAATTTTAGGAAATGGTGTCACTGAAATAGGTGTTAGCCGATTACAACATGGATTATTGTGTCGATATCGCGGTGATTCTACATCTGAGGTGAGAAACTGGTTTATTGATGTTTGGCAGCTGCTGCGAGTTTCTTTTTTGAATCGTGGTAAGTGTGTACCAAGAGTGTGGCAGGTTTGAACTACAGAGGAGGAGATCAGAATGCAATTGACGCCACAGGAAAAAGATAAGCTATTGATTTTTACAGCTGCTTTATTAGCAGAAAGACGTAAAGAAAGAGGTTTGAAACTGAATTATCCTGAAGCAGTTGCCTATATTTCTGCTGCTATTTTAGAAGGTGCAAGAGATGGGCAAACTGTAGCTGAATTAATGAGTTATGGCACAACATTGTTAACACGGGATGATGTGATGGAAGGAATACCAGAAATGGTACATGAAGTGCAAGTAGAAGCAACTTTCCCTGATGGCACAAAGTTAGTAACTGTACATAATCCAATTCGTTAGTTTTTTAATTTTAAATCTATTATGATTCCTGGAGAAATTATTACACCAGAAGGTGAAATAGAACTAAATGTTGGTCGTCATCCTATCAAATTATTAGTATCAAATACAGGCGATCGCCCCATACAAATCGGTTCTCATTTTCACTTTTATGAAGTTAACAACGCTTTAAATTTTGACAGAGAACAAGCACGAGGAATGCGCCTCGATATCCCGGCAGGCACCGCAGTTCGCTTTGAACCAGGCGATGAAAAAGAAGTGACGTTAGTTCCTTTAGTTGGTAGTCGCCAAGTCTACGGCTTCAACGGTAAAATTAATGGAAATCTCTAAAACCCTCAGCGTCCTTATGATCAGGACTTACGCAACTGGCACAATGCGATCGCTATTTATAATGCTAGCTAGCGCCAACAAAGATGAAGCGTGAAGTATCTTCATGCTTCACCTTTCATCTTTTACCCTCCAAGTTGATTCTTTCTACGCCAACCTAGTTTAACCACCTGACGACTACGAGCGATGGCCAAAGCATCATCAGGAACATCTTCTGTGATCGTGGAACCAGCAGCTACGTAGACATCATTACCCAAGGTAACTGGAGCAACTAAAACACTATTGGAACCTGTTTTAGTGCGATCGCCTATTTTAGTATGGTGTTTCTTCACGCCATCATAATTGGCAGTAATTGTACCTGCACCAATATTCACCTGATTACCGATAACACTATCGCCTAAATACGACAAATGTGCTGCATTTGTGCGATCGCCTAACTGCGTATTTTTTAATTCCACAAAGTTCCCCACACGACAACCAGCACCCACTTGTACGTGACCCCGCAAATGGGCATAGGGGCCAATTCGACTACCTGCTTGTACAGTGCTATCTGTAACCACTGAGTACTGCACTGTGACATTTTCAGCCAACTGGCTATTTTCAATTAAACTCCCTGGGCCAATGTGACTTCCTGTTTGAATCACCGTATTTCCGCGCAGATGAGTTTGGGGTTCAATAATTACATCTGGCTGTAACTCCACTGTTTCATCGATAGTTATACTTACAGGGTCAACAAGGGTGACACCTGCTAGCATCCATTTTTCCTTGACTCGCTTTTGCAAAATTTCGTAAGCTGTTGCCAGTTGCAGGCGATCGTTGATGCCAAGAATTTCTTGATCATCTTTTACATCCACTGCCATCACTTGTCCAACTTGAGTCACGGCATCAGTTAGATAATATTCTTTTTGGGCATTGTTTGCCTGTAGGTGAGGGAGTACCTTAGCCAAATTTTCCCAGCGAAAGCAATAAACGCCGGCGTTAATTCGGTGATTTTCTCTTTGGGCAGGAGTACAATCCTTGTGTTCAACCATTTGCTGGACAATATTTTCATCGTTACAAAAAACGCGCCCGTAACCTGTGGCGTCTGGTAGGTGTGAGGTGAGAATTGTGGCGGCGTTCTGATTTTGGGCGTGAGTTTGTAACATCTGCTGAAGGGTTTCACTACGTATCAACGGTAAATCGCCGTTGAGTACCAGCAAATCCCCAGTGTAATCTTCTAAGTAGGGAAGTAATTGCTGGATGGCATGACCTGTTCCTAATTGCACAGTCTGTTCGACAAACTCCAAGTTGGGGATTGAATGCATAGCAGCTTTCACTTCCTCGGACTGATACCCTACAATTACGATTCGCCGTGAGGGTGAAAGAGGTTCTACACTTTTGAGAACTCTCTCTACTAGCGATCGCCCACCCAAAGAGTGTAAAACCTTGGGTAAGCTTGATTTCATTCGTGTGCCGCGTCCGGCTGCTAGAATTGCTACAACTACCATAATTAGCTATCAGCTATCAGTAAAATTGAGATTAATGCTGTTGCTACTTCAGAGGATGTTTTAAAAGTAGTGCCTGAAGTATCCAAAACTTTAGATGCCTCTACGCATTTACCCCCTCTCCTTAAAAAGGAGGACTTTGAGAAGGTTATTCTCCCATTGGAAAGGCTTGATCGGGGGGATCTTGATACAACAGTAGACTTTACAAACATCCTCTCAAGATGTAGGCTCAAATATACCAGCTAATCATAGAAGACTGAAATGAGCAAAAGAGTAAGAACTCAGAATTCAGTAGTCACAAGAAGTTCACTTATATACTAGCTACAAATCATTATTCCCTATTCTCTACTTCCCACTCTTTCTGTTTTTTCTGATAAAAGCAAATAAACTCAGTAAACTGCTCCACTAGTTTAGGATTGCGCCAACCAGAATCAGCTTCTTTTAGCATCACTGAAAGTGCTTCTTCCGTGGTCAGGGCTTCTTTGTAAGGTCGTTCGCTAGTTAGAGCATCGTAAATATCAATTAACTGAAATATTTGCGCCAGATATGGGATATCATCCCCTTTAAGTCGATCGGGGTAGCCTGAACCATCCCAGCGTTCGTGGTGATGCCGAATAATGGGAATTACACCGCGCATACTGCGTAGTGGCTGGCAAATTTTTTCTCCAATCAAAACGTGCTGCCGCATAATCTGCCAATCTTCGGGGGTGAGTTGGCCTTTTTTCAGCAGCACCGCATCAGGAATACCCACCTTGCCGATATCGTGGAGATAACCCCCCCACATCAAATCTCGAATTTGATAGCGTGAGAGATTGAGGTATTCACCAAAAGCTTGTCCCAGTTTTACTAGTCGTTCACAATGACCACCTGTATTGGGATCGCGGCTTTCAATGGACATGGCAATGGAAAACAGCACTTGTTCGGCATGATCTAAGTCTTCGTTGAGACGCTTTTGCCGCACCAATGACTTGACACGCGCCGCCAGTTCTACACGGTCAAAAGGTTTGGTGAGAAAATCATCTCCGCCGACTTCAATTCCTCGAATGCGCGATCGCCGATCATTTAATGCTGTAATAAAAATTACTGGTATTAGTCTGGTTTGCTCATCTTGTTTAAGCAATTGACAGACTTCAAATCCATCCATTCCCGGCATCATCACATCCAGCAAAATCAAATCTGGCTGTTTTTGGGTTACTAATCCCACAACAATCGAACCACTATCTGCCTCAATCACTTCGTATCCTTCCATCCCCAAAAGGGCAACAGCAGTCATACGACTGGCTGCATGGTCGTCAACGACTAAAACCTTTGGTGGATCTAAATCAAACCCATTCACTTTAGAACCTTTGGCTTGTAGTGTTTTAGAGACCAATGAGTCTTGATTAGAATTAACATCACTTTTCATCCAAGAAGACACTGCTTGGTTATCTTCAAGCATCAAGTCTTCTTGAGATAAGCCTAAAGAATAACCCTCTAGATTTTGCGAGCCTATGGCATGATTTGAACCGATACTTTTCACTGCGCTTAGGGGGTTTGACCCATCAACAATTTCTTCTGTAAAGCCTCTATGGTTGGATTCCCATTGAATCACAAAGGCGCTCCAATTATTTCCACAAGTTAACAGTGTCAGATTTCAAAACAAATTTAGTATTCGACTGTATTTGATTTACGGTTTCCATAGGGATTATTATGATGTCAAGCTGCCAATCTGGGTTTTTCACCGTATGTATTTTTTATGTTACGAATAAAGAGTCTCTTGTTGTCAAATTTTTTGCTTCTCATTCCAGTATCATAAATTACTACAAATGTTAAATCAGGCTTTTTACGGAGATTTTTTTACGTAATAGCGGCATAAAAGCCTGTAACTCCAAGCTTTGTATCAAAATCTCCAGTTTGTAGTTGGCAGTATTAATGGTAATCATTAGGTATATACGTTTTTACTTACTCAGTTATAGCAGTAGTTAAATACTGTTAACAAACATGTAATATTGGCTACTTATTTTATAGTTTAAATTATTTGGCTCAAAAAAACTCGTTTCCTGAGTATTAGAAAACGAAATCAGAATTTTTATTTTATTTGGAAGTCCCTAAAGGCTGTAGTTGGGTCACTCAACAGCCCGTCGTAGCAAAAAGTCAGAGATCAGGCTTCCTTAGATATGTTAGGGCAGCTCTCTTCGACGTAGGAGCGTCACTTTTCAAGACAGACCACTAGTTCCGATAAAAAAATCCCTGCCTTGCGTTGCCGATAGCCACCTTTTGCGCCAACCAGAGGTAGGTTCGAGGGAAGAAGCTTGTTGCTCTTGTTGTCGCCGCCTGAGTATAACTTCACTGGAATCGCTCAATTCAAAATCGCGGTAGGGAATGGCAGCACGAGTTAGTAAGTGTTCCTTCTCGGCTTGTGAGAGAGGAGAAGAGGAAGCGCAGAGGGGAAATTTCTCTCCCCTGCTCCCCTGCTCCCCTGCTCCCCATCCTCTTATATTTGCTGCCACAGTACCGGGCGATCGCCTGCCCACAGGTGGCGTAGAACCGATAGCCAAACCAGCAGACAAAAGTGCTGTGCGTACAGCAGCAGCACAAGAATAGGTGGCTAATAAACCATCTTGATGTAAACACAATGACAGCTGTTTAATAAATTCAACAGTCCATAATTGGGGACACTGTGGTGGTGAAAACGGATCGAGAAAAATTGCATCAGCCGAAAAATCCGACTCACCTACCAGGGCGATGGTCTTTCTAGCATCGCCAATCAATAGCTCCGCTTTCAAGGAAGCTGTTTGCACTTGATTCTCAAAAGCTAGCTGGGACAAAATTTCAATGTAATTGCAGTTCCAATTGTCAAACAAATGATGAGCGATCGCAGCTTGTGGTACTGCTGAATTCAGTTCTAAACCGATTATTTCAATCTTACAACTCGGATTCACTGCCCAAATTGTCTGCAAAGCAGCGGCAGTGTTATATCCCAAACCATAACAAACATCCAACAGCCGCAAAACTGGTTTTTGCGCTGCTGTAGTCAGTTGAGTCGGTTCCACAAACTTGAAAAAACTTTCCTGCTTAGCACCATAATGGCTGTGAAAGGATTCACCAAACTCTTGAGAAACAAAAGTGAAGGAACCATCTGCTGTGACCTTAGGTGTAAAATTTTCTAAGTCTGGCATTTTGTAAATAAATTTGTCATTAGTCATTAGTCATTGGTCATTAGCAAATTACCAATGCCCCATGCCCCATACCCCATGCTCTATGACCAATATCCAATTTGTTGTTTCCCCAGTTTGGCTGTTTGAACATCTAGAAGACCCCCAAATAGTCATTGTAGATTGTCGCTTTTCTCTGGCCGAACCACAACTAGGACAACAACAGTATCAAAAAAGTCATATTTTGGGGTCATATTATTTAGATTTGAATCAGGATCTTTCTAGTCCAGTGGGTAAGCATGGCGGGAGACATCCTTTACCTAAGCCTAATGATATCGCTAACAAATTTGCAGCGATCGGGGTCAATTACCAAAAAACTCTGGTTGTAGCTTATGATGATTCCCGCTTTGCTTTTGCATCTCGTTTATGGTGGCTGTTGCGCTATCTAGGACATGAACGAGTAGCTGTACTCGATGGAGGTTTTGCTGGATGGCAAAAAGCTGGGTATCCTGTTACGGATGTTATTCCTCCCCTCTGCATGGCGACATTTGTACCTGAAGTGCAAACAGAAAAAGTTGTAGATATTACAGCAGTGAAAAGCCGCAAAGATATACCAGATGTAGTGTTGGTAGATTCCAGAGAAAGCGATCGCTACCGAGGTGAACGAGAACCAATTGATAAAATTGCCGGACATATTCCTGGTGCGGTTAACTATCCTTGGCAAGAAGTTACAGATTCTTCAGGTTACCTACTCCCCCAAACAGAACAACGCCGTCGCTGGGAGAACCTAGAAACAGCCGAAGAAATCTTAGTTTATTGTGGCTCTGGCGTTACCGCTTGTGTGAATTTACTTTCTCTAGAATTAGCCGACATCAGCAAAGGTAAACTTTATGCTGGTAGCTGGAGTGATTGGATTTCTTATTTATAGTTAGGAGTTAGGAGTCAGGAGTTAGCAGTTTTAATTCTTAACTCCTCACTCCTAACTCTTAACTCTTAACTCTCCTCACTTTTTTCAAAACCGACCTAATTGCAAATTATAATTAATACTGAAGAACCAGCCATCAAAATCTATGTTTTCGGCGGTTGAACTACCCAAAGTTACCCCAGTCTGAACATTCATGCTGCTGGAACTGGATATTAGGTAATTTAAGTGGGCGAATAGCCGATGAAATTGGTCTTCTCGATCGCGCTGTGTAAAGTCAGAGAAGTTCACTTGGTAGTCAATACCAACTTGGAGAGGCTTTTGCAAGTAGTAGTTTAGAGATAACCAAAAAGAATTAATGATGCGACTGCGACTTTGGGGGTCGGCAAAGTTTAGGCTCAATTCGTAGAAGCTATCTAGCATTAATCTTGAGGTTAAGGGATCTCGCCGTCCGAAAGACAGTTGCAGGGAATTTTCGTTTAAAAAGCGATCGCCTGCTTTGAAGCTATTGGGGCGATCGCTGTTGTTGGCATAAAATAACTGCTGATTGCTGAAACTGATTTCTCCGTACATTCGCCGCGATAACTGTTGGTAAAGACCCAGATTAAATCTGATCTGGTTGTAATGGTATTGCGACTGATCTAGATAACGAATGATATTGCCATCAATTGAACCGTTTAAATAAGTTTTAGATCCTACAGGTAAATAGGCAGAAGCTAGTGTCAGTCCAGAAATAATTAAACCATCTTCTGTTGGATTATTTTTTGAGGAAAAAATGTTGGTCGTTTGGAAGTAACCTACACGACCTTGTAGATAGCCGACGGGTTTAAATGTAGACACAGGTTGCGGTAAGAGTGGCTGTTGTTCTAGAGGCTTTAACCGCACGCGTAACCCCAATTCGCGATCGCTTTCATACTCAGACGGCTGTTTTGGCTGTTGCAGCAGGGTTCTTAGCCTCTCTAACCTTTGAGAACGATTTATCTCAGGTGGATTCAACAGTTGCTCTGTTGAGTCTGGAGGAGATGTAGGTAAATTACTTGGCTGCGATTCTAGCTGTGGCGGGTCATTTTGTTTTTGAGTATCCCCAGGTTCTGGATCTGATGTTGGTTCTGCTTGTGTAATTTCTGGTGTTTGTTGTGCCAAATATAACTTTATTGGGAAGTCCAGACTCTGCAATTCACTGGACTGCTTGCACAAAGAGCTAATCGCTCGTTGCTCGAACTCCTGACATGGCTGAACGCTTACCTGCGTACTTGTTAAAGATGTAATTTTTGATGCCAAATCATGATTTGGAGATTCTGTTGCATTTACTCTGATGCAACCCCAGCTTC
Organism: Desmonostoc muscorum LEGE 12446; assembly: GCF_015207005.2. Taxonomy (GTDB): domain Bacteria; phylum Cyanobacteriota; class Cyanobacteriia; order Cyanobacteriales; family Nostocaceae; genus Nostoc; species Nostoc muscorum. Next base: position 3,165,626 of record NZ_JADEXS020000001.1, on the reverse strand, counting down.
TACAACTGGAGACTAAAAAAATCCAAAAAAACAAATTTTTACAGTTCTTGAGTCGCATCTGTTAGATCGCGTTGAGCGCGTTTAGCGAATGTAAACCTAGAAGCTCGATCATAAATTCCGACTCCAAAAATACAATTGAGTGTATGTAGTTCACCTTTTTAGGTATATACTGATATCTACAAACTGAACTTACTCTTTTTCGGATTCCTTACCACATTGTTTTGCCAGAATTATCTGCCCTGATACAAGGTTCTCTTAATTATTCTTAAATAAATAGGTAGGAATAAACAAAGCAACATTACAAAATGTAAACATAACTGAAACTGTTGCCCATGAAAAATTACGAATCATGCCTATAAAAAATTAATTTTCATTGTGCTGAGGTAACTTAACGCTCTTCTATCACCTTGAAACTTATAGTTTGTACAAATCATCTACTGTAGTATTTACAGTAATGGTCAGCAAATTTGATGCTAATACAAACTCTCTTAACTCAAAGAAAGTCTAGCAGAGAATTTTGGAGACTTCATCGTACTACTTTCATAAGAGTAATAGAAGAACGCCAGTAAAATACAACTAGCAATTAACCTCATAACAGACATCCAAAACTTTTTGTTGGCTGAGGAAATCATAAAGGATTATCTGCTAAGACGATATCTGAAAGTTGATTGTCGTATTCAACACCTGTATATCCCCCAAAATCAGGGTTTACAAAGTTTAGTTTGAGATATTTTTCCCTTTTTGAAGATGTGTTGGCGGGAAGATACTGAAATATTGAATACTTGAAAAGATATCCTCTAAACCATTGTTTATTGAATTATTGATATTGTTCGTCGGTTTTGAAACCTCCTCTAGACTTCATTTCATAAAACGGGAATGTGAGACTAAAAACTTAAACAAACTAAATACATACTTATTAGTTGTTTATTTTGTCTATCAAGTTTAGACTCAAATGCAGATAATATTGACATCAAAAAGCTCGGTATAACAATCAGCAGCAGCTTCAATATTCAGCGTATTTGGTATTAGTTGAAGTTTACAAGTTATGAAACTATGGCATTCCGCTTTGATTTTTGAACTTATTTACGTGGTGGGCGCAGCGCAAGCGCGATAGGTAGGGAGGAGCCAGTACGGTTTTTTTGGTTCGCAAAATGAGCAGCTAGCTAAGTCAAGTGGCGTTGGGGAGTAGGGAATAGGAAATCAGCCTTTTGGAGTTGTACGAAGTTTTTTCAAAAATCAAATAGGAGTTCTATATGTTTAATAAATCTTTACCACTTTTAGTAATTAGTTTATGGGGAATTGTCGTCTTACCTTTGCCAGATCGGGTAAGTGCCGTCACTCCTCTAACACGAGCCGAGATTCAGAATCTCCGTAACTTAGTACAACTAATACCCAGAAACAAACTTAAGAAACGTCCTGCACAAAAATCAGATGCAATGATTCCTGGGGATGGGTTGTCAACTGGTCGAGCTTCCCTAGCAGATTTGCGGTTTAACGACGGCTCATTGGCAAGAGTTGGGGAACAGGCTATGTTTCAATTTTTACCCAAGACTCGCAGCTTTAGACTATCAAACGGAACTGCGTTACTACTTATACCACCTGGAAGGGGACAAACACGTATACAAACGCCGAGTGCAGCAGCGGCAATTCGTGGTTCAGCATTATTTGTACGGTACGATCAACAAACGGATACCACGATTGTGGGTGCCCTGACAAATAGCGGCATTGAAGTTTCTAACAAGGAAGCTTCTCAAACCCAGGTGCTGCAAGCAGGACAGCTGATGGTTATAGTTAAAGGCAAATTTCAGGGTTTATACGATTTTGATCTGAGAAATTTTTATGAAACGAGCGATCTAGTTCGGGGACTGGATTTAAATAGGCAAAATATGACACCTAATCCTGACCCAGCGATCGCCAGCGTTCAAGCTGAAACTGCTGCGGCCTTACAAACACAGTCCCCAGTAACAGGCCAGGGAGTAGTTGAAAACCCTTCTTTCTTGGAGTTAACTAGTAGTCCTTCAAATTCTGCAACCAAAGACGCTGTTACAAATGATTCCTCAGGAAGTACCGTAACAGATGACTCTCCAGTAAACTCCTTTGAGGAAACAGGACAAATCTTAACAAACACTGTTCGGGGTACTACAGAGAGTAATAATAACACCAATGTTCAGAGTAATAACGTTCCTGTTGATTCCAGCGGAACCACAGCCAGACCTCAAAATCCCTCAGTCCAGCCAACACCTGGGAATGGAACGGGAACCCCAACTGACAACACAGGTGGTGGAACGGGAACCCCAACTGACAACACAGGTGGTGGAACGGGAACCCCAACTGACAACACAGGTGGTGGAACGGGAAATCCAACTGACAACATAGGTGGTGGGACGGGAACCCCAACTGACAACACAGGTGGTGGGACGGGAAACCCAACTGACAACATAGGTGGTGGGACGGGAAACCCAACTGACAACACAGGTGGTGGGACGGGAAATCCAACTGACAACACAGGTGGTGGGACGGGAAATCCAACTGACAACACAGGTGGTGGGACGGGAAACCCAACTGACAACACAGGTGGTGGGACGGGAAATCCAACTACAGACCCCGGAACTAGTCCGGAGACAACCTGAGCCTGCTTTCTTTGCTGGGACTGTCAGAAGTCAACAATATATTGTAAATTTAGCTTCTCCAGCGCAATAGGAGCATAGATTTATACCTGATACCAGAGGCAGAACTATCATAAATATTAAGTACTGCCTCTACAATTATCAAAGCAAAAAGTAATATTCCCTACGACCAGAGAGCGTCTGCTAACGCTAGATTAAATCAAGGGTAAGACTTACACAGGGCATAGCGGATATCCTTATATAGTTCAATGACATTTTGTGTGTAAGTTCTCAGGAACTAACTTGTTGCTAGAGAGATATAAAAATTTATGACTTTTGATTACGACTTGTTTGTAATTGGTGCGGGTTCTGGAGGCTTGGCAGCTTCTAAGCGTGCGGCTAGCTACGGGGCAAAAGTGGCGATCGCCGAATATGATTTAGTTGGCGGAACTTGTGTCATTCGCGGTTGTGTTCCTAAAAAACTCATGGTTTATGGCTCTCACTTTCCTGCACTCTTCACTGACGCCGCAGGCTATGGCTGGAAAGTGGGTAATGCAGAATTGAACTGGGAACATTTCATTACATCTATAGATAAAGAAGTTCGCCGACTGTCGCAAGTACATATCAGCTTTTTAGAAAAAGCCGGAGTAGAACTAATTCCCGGTCGCGCCGCATTGGTAGATCCTCACACAGTAGAACTTGATGGACGCAAAATTACAGCAGACAAAATTTTAATTGCTGTTGGTGGGCGTCCTATGAAACCAGATTTACCAGGAATGGAATATGGTATCACCTCTAACGAAATCTTTCATCTCAAAGAACAACCAAAACACATTGCCATTATTGGCGCTGGTTATATTGGCACAGAATTCGCCTGTATTATGCGCGGTTTAGGTTCTGAAGTAACGCAAATTATCAGAGGCGAAAAGATTTTGAAGGGGTTTGATGAGGACATCCGCACAGATATTCAAGAAGGTATGAAGCAGCATGGAATTCAGGTAATTAATAATAATGTGGTAGAAAGAGTTGAACGCGTGCCAGAAGGGGTGAAACTGACTTTATCAGGAGAAAATCAAGAACCAGTAATTGCTGATGTGTTTTTAATAGCCACTGGTCGGACTCCAAATGTAGATGGACTAGGTTTAGAAAATGCTGGGGTTAATTTTGTCCCCAGTTCTATAGAAGGACCAGGATACACCAGCACAAATGCGATCGCAGTCAATGAATATAGTCAAACCAGTCAAGCGAATATCTTTGCTGTTGGTGATGTCACCGACCGAATTAATTTAACTCCCGTAGCAGTTGGTGAAGGTCGTGCCTTTGCTGATAGCGAATTCGGCAATAATCGCCGAGCCTTCAATTATCAAAATGTGCCCACAGCCGTATTTTCTACCCCAGAAGCCTCAACAGTAGGCTGGACAGAAGCCGAAGCTAGGGAGAAACTCGGCGACGAGGCCGTAAAAATTTATCGCGCTCGCTTCCGCTCTATGTACCACAGTTTGACTGGTAAGCAAGAGAAGACAATGATGAAATTAGTAATTGATACTAACACCGATAAAGTGCTAGGCGCTCACATGGTGGGTGAACATGCAGCTGAAATCATTCAAGGTGTAGCGATCGCTGTCAACATGGGCGCAACCAAAAAAGACTTTGACGCTACTGTTGCCATACATCCCTCGGTAGCTGAAGAATTTGTCACAATGCGATAACTTAGGTCATTAGTCCTTTGTCTTTGGTAAATGACCAATGACTAAGGACGACCCCAATGGGAAAACTCCGATGCCTACACAGTATATTTACTTACACGGTTTTGCTTCCAGTCCCAAATCTGCCAAAGCACAGTACATAGGCGATCGCTTTACCGAAATTCACACAGAACTGAAAATTCCCGATTTGAACGCTGGGGATTTTTCCCACTTGACAATCACCCGTCAAATCGCTCAAGTTGCAGCAGAACTTCCGAAAGATTCTACACCAGTAACGCTTATCGGCTCAAGTTTGGGTAGTTTGACTGCCGCCCACCTAGCACAGCAACATTTACAAATACAACGTTTAGTCTTGCTAGCGCCAGCTTTTGGGTTTTTATCCCATTGGTTAGTGAAATTAACAGATGAGGAAATACACCGTTGGCAGCAAGAAAAATATCTCATGGTGTACCACTATGGGGAAGGGCGATCGCTTCCCTTAAGTTATGATTTTGTCACAGATGCCGCTCGATACCAAGAGAAGCTTTTGCAACGTCCCATCCCCACGCTAATTTTGCATGGAAAAAACGATGAAGTTATCCCTATAGAAGCAAGTCGTGACTTTCAGCTATCGCGTCCTTGGGTGGAGTTAGTCGAACTAGACAGCGACCACGCCTTGGGTAATGTTATGGAAGAAATTTGGCAAGCAATTTGCCTCTTCTGCCAGTTACCTTGAAGTTGTAAAATATTAAACTTACACCTAACCTAATATTTTTCAGTAAGTACTACTTAATTCGTAGATCCAAAAACGCTATATTCACTCATCTAGGACTAGCCCTTTCAAGGTGACTTGAAAAATCTCTTTTTTTTTCTCTGTGTTCTCTGTGCCTCTGCTGTTTAAAAGTAATTTATCTAACCACAAAGACGCAGAGGACACAGAGGTAAGAGGTTAAAGAGGAATTTTTTGAACAAAATTTTTACCCACCTTGAAAGGGCTAGTCCTGTCATCGTCAAAAATGATTGGGTGAAATTAAGATTTTTGTGAACGGTATTGATTTAAAATCCAAAATCTAAAATCCAAAATCTAAAATCGATATGCTTCCCTTCATCCGACCAGATTTAGCACAATTTACCGCCTACAAACCCCACCCCAGTAGTGATACAGGCGCATCTGTCCCGACACAGTTTGATCGCCTCGATACAAATGAAAGCCCTGATGATTTACCACCTCAGTTAAAAGAAAAGTTAGCCTGGACATATCAGCAAGTAATTGAAACAAATCGTTATCCTGATGGCGGACATGAAACACTCAAGAATGCGATCGCCGAGTATGTTAATGAGTCAGCTCACCTTCCATCATCTTTATTTACTGCTACTAACATTTCTGTGGGCAATGGTTCAGATGAACTAATCCGTTCTTTATTAATCGCCACTTGTCTAGGGGGAGAAGGTTCAATTCTCGTTGCCAACCCCACTTTCTCAATGTACGGAATTTTGGCACAAACTTTGGGCATTCCTGTAGTGGCGGTGGGTAGAAATGCAATCAATTTTGAAATTGACTTAAAAGCTGCACAATCTGCCATCGAACAAACTCAAAATCCTCCCATTCGGGTAGTTTTCGTAGTGCATCCCAATTCGCCAACTGCCAATAGCTTAACTGCGGCAGAGTTGCTATGGTTAAAAAGTTTGCCACAGCATATTTTGGTAGTGATTGATGAAGCTTACTTTGAATTTAGCCAAACTAGTCTAGTGGGTGAATTACCACATCACCCTAATTGGGTGATTTTACGCACTTTTTCTAAAGCTTTTCGATTGGCGTCTCTTCGCGTTGGCTATTGCGTTGCTCAGAAAGAAGCGATCGCTATTTTAGAAAAAATCCGCTTACCCTACAATCTTCCCAGTTTTTCCATAGCAGCAGCCTTGATTGCTTTACAAAACCGTAAACTCCTACTTGAGTCAATTCCCCAAATTTTGAGTGAACGAGCCAAACTCATTGAAGCTTTATCCCAGGAACCAGAACTAGAAATCGCAGTAAGTGCTGCGAATTTTATTTACCTACGTCTTAAACCAAATGGTTCAGACTCACAGGACACCACTTTAAAAAGTTTGCATCACCAACTCAGAACACTCGGCACTCTTGTACGACATATTAGCGGCGGATTGCGAATTACTGTAGGAACGAGCGACGAAAACGCCCGCACTATTAATCGAGTACAAACTGCTTTGGCCAATTTGGAATCTTAGGAATTAACTCAGTAATTAAACTTACTGTCCAATTCACTGCCCAAACGGCGTACCATTCCCACTGTTTGCGGCAGCACACCCACTAAAAGAGCAAAAGCTACATCCGGTAAAAGAGCGACTATTTCCGGTGGAAAGTATTGTTCAAATTGATCGAGAATTTTTTGAACTCGCTGCCCAGGCACTGGATTTTCTGTAATTTGTTTGATCAATCGAATCCACTGTCGCCTAATCAAGTACGCCTTCTGACGTTCTTCATTAGATTCCGGAGTTAATAAAGACAGATTACCTATCGGCAGTGCCCCTTGGCAATCAAAATCGTAGTCTCCACCCACCGCAGCCCCAGGCCCAGCAAACTCTGCATGGTAACGTTTAAACAGTATTAATCCGTTTCGCCTGCGACTATTGACGATGAAAACTTCTCCACTATGTAAACGTGTAAGGATATCCGAGCCTTGCGATTGCTCAGTTCCATCTGGCATGACAATATAGTCAAGAAAACTAGTTTCAGGGTAATAGGTTGATAGCATAGTGGGCTGATAGCGGCGATGCTGTTCGCTATCCATGTTTTTTAAACTTTCAATGAATTTGGTAGTAGTATGCACTTCAATAAGGAACTAGCTGTTATGTCAAATGAGATTTTTCAATTCTTTTATTATCAACAGTCTGGCGGTCAATTTAACAAAGATAGGAATAAATAGGCAGTGTTCAGTAGATTTAGTTATTATATTTTATGGGATACAAGTAGATTTGTCTCCAAATTATAATAGTATTTTTTAAAGTTTTTATAAAGATGAATATCTTATTTACAAAGTTATTATGAGGAGTTGATAATTTGCTAGTGGAAAGCCTATGCTCATCTCTATTATACTAATATGCATATCTATTAATAAAAAAATTAAAATATTAATTAAAACAAAAACACAAAATGTAATTTTTCAATGTTGTAAATATAATTTTACAACATTGTAGTTTTCTTAAAATTAAGAATAGTAATTTAGATAAAACTCTAAAAAATCTCTTTAAAAGAATTACCAAAAGCTGTATATTAGCTTCAGAAGTTTTTGTCTAATAATTCAGGAGCAAAACAGGCTTAATACCTGGCTTTGAGACCTAGTTTGTGTACTTTATTAACTTAAAATACGCTGTATCAGTATTTAGCTGGCTTTCATCCATTTTAAGGGAGTGAATTTATCTTTAATTGCTGGTATCACTAAAAGATTTTATTCACAGCGATCGCAATATTAAAATTTACAGACACTCAAAGAAAATTCAAATAGTCAAGTCAGCACTTAGGTTTTTATGCAATAACATCTGGCTTGAGCGTCTGAAGAAAAAAGTGTTCCAATTCGATTCGACTTTATGCACCCGATATCCCAGCTTGAAATAAAGCTGCCTTGCTTGATGGTTATTTTCCAGAACGTGGAGATATAAATCTTTAAATCCCCATTCTTGAGAGATTTTTTCACAGCTATTCAGTAACTCGGAAGCCACACCATGTCTACGGTAATTTGGGTGAACCGCTAAATTAGATAAGTAAGGAAAGCCCAAACCGACCTGACTCCAAGAATCGCTGTAACGTACACCCAGTTCGACAGTTCCTACTAAGTTATTAGCAGCACCAGTACTATAATCAAGGGCAACTAAACAAACATGACGAGGTGCAGGTGATACGATGCGATGTCTTAAGTCTTCGTAAATACCCAGACGTAGCAATGGAAAAGCCCATCCCCACATACCTTTTTGAGAGTGAAAGCTTTCAGCTATAACTTGAGCAACACCAAGTAAATCAGGAGGTGTAGCCATACGAATCTGGAATTGGCAAGAAGCCCGATCGATTGGCTGTTGGTGGTAAGGGTGAAAAAACCGATATTTCAAGGCTATTTTAGTATTGATTTTATTCAAGGAAATTTTATCAAAAGTCCTAAAGCACTATTTAAAGTCAATAAAGACTTAAAACTTGCCCAGGAATTTGAATTAACTTGAGGCTGCTAATTCGTTTTTGGTTATGGATGAAACAAAGTGTAAAACTTGATTAAGGTTTTATAACCTGCATTGTTTAAAGCGTCTTAAGAGTTAGAGTTTTGTAAATTTATAATTTTAAGTTCAATGGATTCAGGTAGATTCCTGATTTTGGTGGGGAGGAGATTAGTCTGTCAATCGCAAAGCCATCTGTAAAATTCTAGGGGATTGTGTGAATGGGCAGAGAAACAGCATAACTTGTCTGTAAGCAGCAGCTAAAAAATTTTTAGTTAAGTACAAACTGGGGATTGGAGATTGGGGATTGGGGGAGATGAAGAAGACGCAAAGAAATGATGAAATATTATCTCCGTGTCTTCCGTACCTTTCGGGATCTTGCTAGCAAGAGCGTCTTCCTTAAGAGAAATTCTGATCTCAGGAAGTCTCATGTCAGGCTTCTCTGGATGTCAGAGTGTCCCCGTGTGTTCTTTCCCCAGTAGCCAGTAGCCAATACCCGTCTGCTCCTCTGCTTGTTGGCAATCGCTAATTCCCACTTTTTTAACCACCACCACTTGTCTTAATGATAGTTCTGATTGCTAAATTGGAAAGAGGCATTTGTCTAATAGTATACTTTGGCTTTAAATTTTATTGTTTTAATATTATTGGCTCTACCATGACTACCATAAATAAAATTTACCTGCAAGTGTTAGTACAACTGCTGCGAGGGGAAAACTTAATATGCAGCTTCATCTGGATTTTTCAGCTAGCTATGAGTGCTGTATGTAGTATCAGAGATTGCTCACTGGAGGTGAAAGAAGATTTGGCAAGCAAGTATAGACTCTGTAACACTAAAACAGACTATGAAATCAATTACTCTGTACTAGAGCAAACGGTAATCGATATCAGCCATTGAGATAAATCACTGTGAGTAAACGCTCCTACACTCAGCAGTCATGTAGCCAAACAGCCTTATTGGTCGAAATGCTCTGCTCTTACCTGACTCAAAAAAATCCTTACCCGATCAGATTATTCTTTATCCGACTGCCGTTGCAGCAGGAAAGCGGTGCATGAAATCCCAAGCAAACAGTAAGCCTAAAATTTTGGTTGTCGATGATGAACCAGACAACCTTGACTTGCTCTACCGCACTTTCTATCGGGACTATAAGGTGCTAAGAGCAACCTCTGGTCCTGCGGCACTCGATTTGCTGGCTCAAGAGGGAGAGGTCGCAGTGATCATCTCCGACCAGCGGATGCCGATGATGAGCGGTACAGAATTTTTGAGCCTGACAGCAACTCAATACCCAGATATTATCCGGATTATTTTAACCGGCTACACCGATGTCGAAGACTTGGTAGAAGCCATCAACGCTGGTAAGGTTTTCAAATATGTCACCAAACCGTGGGAAGCAGAGGAACTTAAAGGAGTTGTACGCCAAGCTTTAGATACCCACAATGTCCTCAAAGCCCGCACGCGGGAACTTACCCGTACACTCCGGCGAGAATCGCTGCTGAATACGGTCACAAATACGATTCGCAGTGCATTAGACTATCGGCAAATTTTGCAGGCAATTGTAGATTCAGTGGGTCAGATGTTGGAGGTGGATGTCTGTCTGTTGCGTCCCTTCCAAGATGAACAGTTGGCAGATAAAGGATTTATCTATCAAAAGCCTCTGGAAGAAAAAGGACATGCAGACAGGGAGACACGGGGACACGGGGACACGGGGACACGGAGACACGAAGACACGGAGATCAGTTTTTCTCTTGCCCCTCCATCTCCTCCTCTCCCCATCCCTCCCTCTTCCTTGCTGGCTCACACGGTTTGGGAAACCCGCGAAGTCCAAGTAATTCATGATGTGATAGATGATGAGCGCATTCATGGTAGTACTCCCGAACTGCGTCAACGTGAGGAAGCTTTTGCTGCTGCTAACATTTGTTCTAGTTTAGTTGTGCCACTGATCTGTCAACAGGAACTAATGGCAGTCTTGGCACTGCACCAGTGTTCTCTGCCCCGTTTCTGGGGGGATGATGAGGTGCAGCTGGTGTTGATGGTAGCGGATCAGGCAGCCTTAGCTTTGTCTCAAGCTTATGCTTACGAACAAGTACGTGCCCTTGCTAAGCGAGAGAGTTTGATTAATACGATTACTAGCGCGATTCGCTCTAGCTTAGATCCTGAAGATATTTTTGCGGCTATTACCCAGCAACTAGGACAAGCTTTACAAGTTGATGGCTGTGTCCTATCTCTGTGGACAGAGGAAGATGAGTTTGTCCAGTCTGTGGGCTTGTATAACAGTTTTCAACATCCTGAAAATTTCCGTATGCCACTCACAGAGCAAAATATAAGTAAGAATAATCACGTTTTAACTCAGAAATTACCCTATTCTCAAACCTCTATACAAGAGAATCCAATCTTACAAGAGATTTTACACACACATGAACCAGTAGTAATTGGTAATGTAAACCATTCTCCGAGAGAAATAAAGGGTTTTGATTTGTCTTTGAAAATGCCAGTGCGATCGCTAATGGTCGTGCCATTGTTGGCTGATGGCAAATGTATCGGTAGTATTACTTTATGTGAAAGTAATAAAACACGCCAGTGGATGTCATATGATATCGATCTAGCGAAAGCAGTAGCCGCTCAAGCTGCGATCGCTGTGCAGCAGTCACGCCTATATGAAAAAACTCGCCAACAAGCTGAACGCTTACTGGAATTAGACAAACAAAAAACAGAATTTTTCCAAAATATTTCCCATGAGTTTCGTACTCCTATTACCTTGATTCAGGGGCCTTTAGAATCGGCTGTGGCGGCTGGTGAGGGATTATCTTATTCCCAAAGTGCGATCGCCCTACGTAACTCCCGCCGTCTGCTGCGACTGGTAAATCAACTGCTGGATTTACAACGCCTGGATGCAGGAAGAATGCAACCTAGTTTTCGCCCCTGTGATTTAGTCGAATTTGTCAGCCAAATTGTTGAGTCTTTTCGCCCCTACTGCGAGAAAAAGGGACTGCATCTGACCACCCAGTTAGATGAATCTTCTACGGTGTACTTGGACATGGAAAAATTTGACAAGGTGCTTTACAACCTGCTCTCAAATGCCATGAAGTTTACTCCCGAAGGTGGGACAATCAATGTCAGACTAATATCTGAAAATTACCGTTGCATCTTGGAAGTACAAGACACTGGAATTGGCATTGTTAAAGAACAAATTCCCCATTTATTTGAGCGCTTCCGTCAAGCTGAAGGTTCAGCAAACCGTTCCTATGAAGGTAGTGGTTTGGGTCTGGCTTTAGTTAAAGAATTAGTAGAATTACATGGTGGTCAAGTCAGTGTGGAATCAGTTTACGGTGAAGGTACCATCTTTAGATTATGGCTCGTTACTGGTACTGCTCACTTACCCACACAACAAGTGCTGGAAACTCCTGTCGAACTAAACACAAGCCGCGCTAGCGTAGAATTGGCTGATTTAGAACTGCTAGATCAAACAGCAGATAATATTGAAGATATTACAAAAAACTTATCACCTACTTTTGACACTCAGGAGTCACTAGTGGTCACTGGGCACTCGATTTTAGTTGTGGACGACAACCCCGATTTGCGAACTTATGTATCTGATATACTGCGTCGCAATGGCTATCAAGTACAGACATCTCGTAATGGTTATGAGGGTTATCGCATAGCTAAGGAAATTACACCCAGCTTGATTCTTACTGACTTAATGATGCCCTTGGTCAGCGGACTTGAGATGATTCAAATGATCCGTAGCGAGGAGAAGTTGAAAGGAATACCAATCATTTTGCTGACAGCGAAAGTTGACGAAGAAACCCGCATCGAAGGTACAGAACATGGTGCTGATGCTTATTTAGCAAAACCATTCAATGACCGGGAACTTTTAGCGGAAGTTCGCAATCTTTTGGCACTGAAAGAAAATGAAAGACGAATCCTGGAGTTAAATACTTATCTCACAGAATCCGTACTAAAGCGCTTTTTGCCGGCTGTATTGGTGCAAAAAGCTGCTGCTGGGGATTTGGCATTAGATTTGCGCCCAGAACCACGCTTAATTACAGTTTTGTTTAGTGACATTGTGGGTTTTACACAGCTAGCAAATACCCTCAGATCCCGGCGAGTAGCAGAGTTGCTCAATGAATATTTAGAAGCTATGACCAAAGTTGTATTTGCTAATGGCGGCACTGTAGATAAATTTATGGGAGACGCTATCTTAGCTTTATACGGAGCGCCTGAAGAACTAACTCCCAACGAACAGGTACGTCGTGCTATAAATACAGCAAGAGGAATGCACCGCTCTCTGGAGCAATTAAACCAGCGTTGGCGAGAACAAGGTGTATTTGATGGTGACAGACAAACTGGCGTTCAGTTTCGCTGTGGTATTCACCAAGGTACAGCAGTTGTGGGGATGTTTGGCAGCGCTGAACGTGCTGATTATACTGCTATTGGTCCGAGTGTGAATATTGCTGCTAGGTTGCAATCTGCTGCTGTTCCCGGTACCATCTTGGTTTCTGCTGCCGTGGCAGATTATTTGCAAGAAGAAGAAATTACTAAAGGTAGTCCCCTAGAACTTAAAGGAGTAGATGAGACAGTTCTGACCTTCGCTGTTACACCAGAGGTAATGGTTAATCGCTAAAATTGATACTGGATTTTAAATCAAGGAGTGAACACTGATAACTGGTTAAAGCATACCAACTAGTAAAAGTGCCTAATCAGATCCAGTTTCAAAGATAATATGGAACCATCGGTTGCAGACAAAACTCCAATTCCAGCCAAAGTCTGGAGGCGACACACCGATCCACCCGGTTTGTGGATTTGTGTTGCTATCGGTTCAGTCTCTCTGCACTTGCTGGTGTTCTGGTTGATGCGTTCATCAAATACGTTTAGTCTGTGGTTTCCTCAAGAAAGTCAATCGGCTATACCCGTTGAATTGATAGACATTGCTCCTCCAAGGAAATCAACAAGCAAATCACAATCAACAGCTAAGACAGTTTCACCAAAGCGATTATCCTCAACTCAAAAGACGATAGCAGCACGAACTACGGCAAAAAATCAAGATTCTCCCACAATAAATTCCACTGATAATCTCCAGCCAAAGAGTAAAACTGACACTTCTCAAAGTAATAATCAGCGCTTCCGTCAACAAAAAGTTTCCAAGCCGATACCTACACCCACAGTAAAACCTACACCTACAGTTCCAGTGGGTAAGCTTCCTTGGAATCGCCGTCAAGATTTAAAATTCGGAAAGGGAACGCCACTACCATCAGGCCTTCCATCAACTCCACCAGTTAAGCAAACTCCGCCAGCTCCACCCAGGGAAACTCCGCCAACTCCGCCCAGGGAAACTCCGCCAACTCCACCCAGGGAAATTCCACCAACACCCACAGGACAAACTCCGCCAACTCCACCCAGGGAAACTCCACCAACACCCACAGGACAAACTCCACCAACTCCACCCAGGGAAACTCCGCCAACTCCTACCCCAGAAACTCCACCAACTTCGACTCAGGGAGCATCGATCGCCATAGTAGCTCCTTTACTTAGAGATCAAGTAAGTAACTTGATAAAATCAGGGAAATTTAGATATGATGGTTTGCCAGATGCGATCGCTGTATATCAGGGTAGCAACACAAAACAATTTGACTCTAGTTTTCTTCCCCAAAATATTGGACTTAAGCCAGCACAACTCTTGGCTAGCTTAGTCATCGATGGCAATGGCAACTTTCAACAAGCCGCAGTTTTAGAAATACAACCAGCAACACTCGAAAGCGAAAAAAGCACATATGAGCAAGTCCTTAACCAAATTTTCAAAACTGAAAAGTTTCTTCCTGCCCAGAATAACGATGGCACAAAACCCGATTTGAGCTATCTGTATGTCTGGATCAAAATTCAGTCTGCCAATTCTAACTAAATGTTTGAATTTTCTTAATAGCTGTGTTATAATTAAAAAGTTGGACATTTGCGGGCGTAGTTTAGTGGTAAAACTATAGCCTTCCAAGCTATTAATGCGGGTTCGATTCCCGCCGCCCGCTTAACGCATAGTTGACAAAATCTTGCAGAATCTTTACAGCTAGAACCTCGTTTTTATTGAGAATTAAGGACGAACCTCATAAATATTGGCTTTTGTGTGGATAAACTTGGTTTTGACCAGCCCCTGCAAATAGAAGTCAAAAGCTAAAAAATAAACTTATCATGATGGGACAAATTAGTAATCTCATTAAGTATCGGCTATTAACTCAGCACACAAGATGACTGAAGCAACTGCATCTCGCCCCAACTCCTACATCCAGGAAACTGCGCCAAAGATTCATTACCTGGTGGCAATGTCCCAACCAGAAACCCATCTGTTTGAAGTGACTTTACGCCTTGTAGATTATCCCTGGCCAATTCTCGATTTAAAACTGCCAGTATGGACACCTGGCTCCTACTTAGTTCGGGAATACGCCAAGAACTTACAGGATTTTGTGACTTTTGCAGAGGATAAGCCTTTGCCTTGGCAGAAAATCAGTAAGAATCACTGGCAGATAGATAAAACAGGTGTCTCAGAATTAACTGTGCGTTACCGTATTTTTGCTAATGAGCTATCGGTACGGACAAATCACTTGGATGCTACCCACGGTTATTTCAACGGTGCGGCACTATTTTTTAGGGTATCTGGCTGGGAGAAACAACCGATTCGCGTCACTATCGTACCAGCACACCCAGAATGGCAGGTAACTACTGCCTTACCTCCTGTTGGTGAAGAAACAAATACTTTCTTGGCTAGTGATTTTGATACTCTTGTTGATAGTCCATTTGAGATTGGTCGCCACCAATTGTATCAATTTGAGGTTTTGGGAAAACCCCATGAATTGGCAATTTGGGGGCAAGGTAATTATCAAGTCCAAGAGATGATTGCTGATATCCAAAAAATTATTCGGGTAGAAGCGCAAATGTTCGGCGGTTTGCCCTATGAACGATATGTGTTTTTGTTACATTTATTTAGCCAAGCTTTTGGCGGTTTGGAGCATAAAGACTCTTGCTCCTTAATTTACCAGCGTTTTGGGTTTCGTGTTCCAGAAAAGTACGATCGCTTTCTGCAATTAGTAGCACACGAGTTCTTTCACTTGTGGAATGTGAAGCGAATTCGCCCAAAAGCATTGGAGGTTTTTGATTATGACCAAGAAAATTACACCCCATGCTTGTGGTTTTGTGAAGGGACTACTAGTTATTACGATTTGTTAATCCCTTTGCGGGCAGGAATTTATGATGCTAAATCCTATTTGAATCATTTGGGTAAGGAAATTACCAGATATGAAAGCACACCGGGGCGGAAAGTACAACCAGTTTCCGAGTCAAGTTTTGATGCTTGGATTAAACTCTATCGTCCAGATGCCAATAGTGGTAATTCCCAAATTTCTTACTATTTAAAGGGGGAAATGATATCGTTATTGCTGGATTTACTGATTCGCTCAACTCACGGCAATCAGCGTTCCCTCGATGACGTGATGCTGAAAATGTGGCAGCAATTTGGAGAAGCTGAAATTGGCTACACTTCAGAACAGTTGCAAGAAGTTATAGAATCTGTGGCAGGAATCGATTTGACCGATTTCTTTAGGCGTTACCTTCATACTACTGAGGATTTACCATTTAATCAGTATTTAGAACCCTTCGGCTTACAGTTGGTAGCAGAACACCAAGAAGAACCTTACTTAGGTGTGAGAACAAATACCGAGAATGGCCGGGAGATGATTAAGTTTGTGGAAGCGGGTTCACCTGCACAAGCAAGGGGAATTGATGCAGGTGATGAGTTACTAGCAATTGATGGGATTAAGGTAATGGGGAGTGGGTTAAGCGATCGCCTCAAAGATTACCAACCAAACGATAAAATTGAGGTCACACTTTTCCACCAAGACGAACTACGTACTTATTCCATTACCCTAGCATCACCAAATCCCACTCGATATCAAGTAAAACCTGTTGATTCTCCAGACTCTACACAGCAGCAAAACTTTGCCGGATGGCTTGGGGTAGCGATCGCAACTGTTAGGTAAAGGGACTGGGGATTGGGGATTGGGGACTGGGGACTGGGGACTGGGGATTGGTTATAATTCAATACGGTTCAGTTAAGGGTTATTGGCGTAGAATATTGGTCTTGAAAACGCGATGAATCGCGTCTCTACATGAGGGTTTTGGGCTTAACTGAACTGTATTGGGTTATAATTCTTATCCCTCACTACCTCATCTCCCAGTCCCCAGTCCCCAGTCCCCAGTCCCCAATACTACGACGTTTTCACCGCCCCAGAGTAGATCAAACCCCGTTGTAAATCCAGCGTTATAATTGCCCCGTCTCGAATTACTTGCGTCGCCTGCTTCACGCCGACAATCACTGGCACACCGAGACGCATCCCAATTACTGCTGCGTGACTTGTCAGACTTTCATCTTCGGTAATAATACCAGCAGCTTTGCGAATTGCCTCAACAAAATCGGCATTTGTGCGGGAAGCAACTAGAATATCTCCGGGATTAAAGTTACTCACATCCATGCTAGTATTCGCTACTCGTGCGCGACCACTGACTGAACCTTGTCCCAGTCCTATTCCGTGACCTAATATTGCCGTTACCACTTCAACTTTAATCAAATCTGTGGAGCCTGAAATGCCCTGGAGTGTGCCAGCAGTCATCACTACTAAATCTCCCTCAGACAGTAACTTCAGTTCCTGAGCGACGTTGATGGCAGCTTGAAATGTTTGACCGGTGGAAGGCAATCCTAGCACTAGCAGCGGTTTTACTCCCCATACCATCTGTAGTTGTCGCGCCACGTTCACATGGGGTGTTACTGCTAAAATCGGTGTATGGGGACGAAACTTCGAGACATTGCGAGCTGTTGCGCCAGTTTGGGTCAGAGTCATAATTGCTGCTGCTCCCAGTTGCTCTGCAATTTGACTCACAGCTTGACTAATAGCATTGGGAATTGAACGTCTGGTATCTCTTAGCTGACGTACTGTTGACTGTGCCTCCTCTTGCTCGATGCGCTCGGCGATGCGTGCCATCGTTGCTACTGCTTCTACTGGGTAATTACCTACAGCAGTTTCATTGGAAAGCATTACCGCATCTGTGCCATCTAAAATCGCGTTTGCCACATCTGACACTTCGGCACGAGTGGGACGTGGATTGCTCACCATACTGTCTAACATCTGAGTGGCAGTAATGATGGGAATCCCTAAACGGTTTGCTGTAGCAATCAGCCGCTTTTGCAGTACGGGGACATCTTCAGCTGGCAGTTCCACGCCTAAATCGCCTCTGGCAACCATCACGCCATCACACAAAGCCAAAACCGCTTCCATTTGTTCAATGGCCTCGTGTTTTTCAATTTTGGCAACCACTGGCACTTGCTTGCCTGTACTGGAAATTAGCTCTTTAATTTCGATTAAATCCTGGGGATTGCGGACAAAGGAAAGTGCTACCCAATCTACACCCTGATCTAGACCAAACATCAGATCCTCTCGGTCTTTGTCGGTCATTGCCTTAATTGACAAGTAAACTCCAGGAAAGTTTACACCTTTATTATTAGAAAGTTTGCCAGCCACAGTAATGCGACAGTGCAAATCACCTTTGTCACGGTTAATCTCCTCTACTACCATTTCTACTCGTCCATCATCGAGGAGGATTTTTGCACCAACCGGGACTTCTTGGGCTAAATAATCATAGGTGACGCAGCTAATTTCCTGTGTGCCTACAACCGGACGATTTGTCAAAGTGAAGCGATCGCCTTTTGCTACAACTATAGCTCCATTGTCAAACTTACCCAAGCGAATTTTTGGCCCCTGCAAGTCTTGCAGAATAGCCACTGGTTGATTTAGTTCAAAAGCGGTTTGTCGAATTAAGCGAATATTACGCTGATGATCTGCATGAGTTCCGTGGGAGAAGTTTAGCCGCAGTGTCGTTGCTCCCGCTTCAATAATCGCCTTGAGCATTTCAGGACTGCTTGTGGCGGGACCAATAGTAGCGACGATTTTTGTCCGGCGTAGAGAATCTCTTAATTGCATAGGGGCTGAATTTAGGGAGCTATCTGGGAAGTCATCGTACTTTAAATGGCATCTCCTTTTTGATCGCTGCTATCAGATTTAAGCAGTTAAAGTAGGGTTGTCGGAGAAAGGGGCATTGGGGATTGGGCATTGGGCATTGGGCATGGGGTATGGGGCATTGGTTATTCTTTCTCCCCCTGCCTCCCCTGCTCCCCTGCTCTCATCTCCCTCATCCCCCTCATCTTTTTTGGCGGGAGTTTATCTTATCAACTTTTTGCCAACTCTCACACCCTACTCATCAGTAAAGACTAAGCCTCGTCTGGAATCATAGCGTTATTCATCTGCCGATATGCTAAGCTGCGGATAAATCTTGCTATACAAAAATTTATAAAACTTTACTATTCCCTAATCTTTATCGTATATTCGTAATGTTTGATAAACAAACAAGGAGTCAATGTCAATAATGCTCACGTCGGAGGCACAAAAGCCATTAACAATCCCACCCAAGGAATTTTTAGCGCCTCCTGGTGATTTCAATCCAACACTGCTGCTGTTTTCGGCTGCTGTGGGAATGCTTGTATTATCTAACTTTGGTTACTGGCTTTGGCAATGGCCGGACTGGCTATGTTTTGGTATTAACACTATTGCGTTGCATTGTGCTGGGACGGTAATTCACGACGCCTGTCATCAATCTGCCCATCGCAATCGACTAATTAACGCAATGTTAGGGCATGGTAGTGCATTGATGCTGGCTTTTGCTTTTCCAGTGTTTACACGGGTACATTTGCAACATCATGGTCATGTTAACCATCCCAAAGATGACCCGGATCATTATGTCTCTACAGGCGGGCCTTTGTGGCTGATTGCATTTCGGTTTTTATATCATGAGGTATTTTTCTTTCAACGGCGATTGTGGCGTAAATATGAGCTACTAGAATGGTTCGTTAGCCGCTTAATTATCGGTTTAATTATTTATATTTCAGTTCAATACCATTTTTTAGGTTACATTCTGAATTTTTGGTTCGTACCTGCTTTTGTAGTAGGAATAACACTCGGATTATTTTTTGACTATTTACCCCATCGTCCTTTTGTAGAGCGAGATCGCTGGAAAAATGCCCGCGTCTATCCCAACTCAATTCTTAATATCTTGATATTAGGACAGAACTACCACTTAATTCACCATTTGTGGCCTTCTATTCCTTGGTATAATTACCAGCCTACTTATTATCTGATGAAGCCTCTTTTAGATGAAAAAGGCTGTTATCAAACTTCTGGGTTGTTACAGAAAAAAGACTTTTTTGAGTTTGTTTATGATATCTTTTTGGGAATTAGATTTCATCGCCACGAAGAATAGAGTTGTTGCATAAAGCGATCGCTGCCTGACGAAACTACATTATGGACAACGCCAGTCTTCACAATCAACTGAGGGCGATCACCGAAACCGAATTTTAAGCTAGAGGGACATATGGTTGATTTATATGACCTAATCCACAATATACAGAAACGTCCTGCCATGTATTTGGGACGAGCTTCTATATCCAATCTCCGCACTTTTCTAGCAGGTTACTGCTTTGCTCGTCGCCAGATAGGAATACCTCAAACATGACAAGAACAACAATTTTCCGAATTTCAAACCTGGATTCAGCAGAGATTTAATTTAACTTCTAATCAGACTTGGGATCAGATTATTTTATTTTTTTCCCAAGATGAACACACTGCACTAGATCAGTTTTTCAAACTGTTTGATGAATTCATTCAAACAGAACATCCTAGAGAACTTCAACCGAATACAACGAATAATTTGATAATGGTTTCAGGAACCCAAGATTAAAAGAAGCTTGAAATGGATGCTTTAGTCCAAGAACTCGAGACAAAACTACGTCAATGGCAACCTGAAATTGCTCAACAAGTGCGGTAATACCTTGCAGAGATTATTGAACTGGCAGATTGGGATGCTCTAGATATTCCTCATTCGAGAGTGGTTGAACAAGAAGTATTAGATTTAATTGATGAACCGGAAACCTGGTGAAGTGTGGCTTCAAAAAACAGTACATCTTAACCCTGTTTTGTCACTCTGGGAAAATAAAAATCAAAGCCAAATTTTGAACTGTAGATAGAACGGGCATTTGAGCGTTTATTTTCTAACACAATGGTTTGAATCATGGTTTTTGGTAAAAGTCTTATGCTGTAAGCATTCCAGATTATTCTCTCCCGAAAGTGATAAAAGAGGGTTAATCATGTCTCCAGACTACAAAGCTCCCAAAAGCAGCGCTACACGATTTATATTATGAGGATTATCTTTTTACTTTTTAAATCCTCCCATTCTCTTTGACTGCAATTGTCCAATACTGAAATGTTTCAGATCCAATCTGATTGCTATCCTCATGGTAGATTTGCTGCAAGCACTTATAAAATGCTTGGGCTTCATTCTCCAATCCTAAAGCCATCAAGCACTTTAAAATCCGGGTGATGCGAAGATAATTGTGGTTAAATATACCGACCCATTCATGTTTACGGTTTGCATAGTCTTCTGACTTGCTGATAATTATTTTTCCTTCCTCACTTTCCTGGCATTGCAACCCATAAAACTGAAGCATGACTGTAAAGGAACGCAGCAAATTTTGACGTAGGCGTTGGTTGCTATGAAATAATTGAATTACTTCCTCATCAACAATGGGAGCATGAGGATTGAATGCACTTCGCTCAGGCAAAGGAAACAACCACTGAATATAATTGTGGACGTACTCTAATTCTTCAAAATCCCAAGCCCATATTTCGGCAATCGTCCGACCTTCTGAGTCTGGTTGTTCCCCTAAATAGAATGGGACAATCATTACCAACTACCCCGATAACTCAATATCTAAATTTTGAGTGCGATCGCCTTACCAATGATCGCAAATCACAAAGAGAAGCTAGTAATATTTTCCCACTAATAACAGCAAGTTCAGCAGTTTGATCGCCGCTGCAATAGTTTATTCAATTTCTTTTTACATAAATTTATCTAAATAATTTACACTTTTGACTTAACTGCTGGCTGTGATGCTTGTAAGGGCTGTGGCAAACTCCAGTCAGGACGCAAGCTGGCGGCGTTGCGTAAATAAATATGATGAATTGAGGCGGAGGCTGGCAGATAGGCATGGATTAAGAAGCGGATACAGCGCTGCAAACTGCCTTCAACGTACATTTGCTGTACATCTAACATTGCCACATTATCCCAGCCAGGACGCGCTCTGGCGATCGCAGCTGGAAAAATAGCATCTAAATCGCGTGTCACTGAAAAAGTCACACTAATAATATCCCTGGGCTGGAATTGATTCCGGTTTTCTAGTTCATCCAGTAATTCTGTGACGACTTGTTGCATTGCCTCAACAGTATTTTCGGCAACTGTTGTTGCCCCGCGAATAGCCCGCATTTGCCACTCCACGCGAAAATCCTCCTTAAAACAAAAAAGTTAGGAGTTAGAAGTTAGGAGTTAGAGGTTAGGAGTTAAAACTCTCAACATCTCACTCCTAACTCCTAACTCAAGCTAGGGTCGATACAACCACAAAGGTAAGCCACTAGTAGACATTTCAAATTCGAGCCAATCAATTCCAGATCGAATTCCAGATGAACCCTGGCGACTCCCTGGTAGAACGCGACTCAATAAGGGTTTACGTTCTTCTAGGGTATAACACAGAGTTTTTTCTGGATCGAGACCGACTAGTTCTGCTGTCCAACGGCGGGCATCTTCTTCTGTACCCAAGCGGTCTACAATACCTAATTCTAGGGCTTGCTGTCCAGTAAAAATTCGCCCATCAGCGAAACTTCTGACGGTTTCTACCGCCAAAGAACGGCCATCTGCTACCGTTTGGACAAACTGCTGATAACTTGTGTCAATCAACTCTTGGAGAATGTTTGCTTCTGGTTGAGTCAGTTCTC
Source organism: Desmonostoc muscorum LEGE 12446 (assembly GCF_015207005.2). Classification (GTDB taxonomy): domain Bacteria; phylum Cyanobacteriota; class Cyanobacteriia; order Cyanobacteriales; family Nostocaceae; genus Nostoc; species Nostoc muscorum. The sequence goes on along the minus strand of NZ_JADEXS020000001.1, from coordinate 3,143,209 downwards.
GGTCAAAAGCCAAAATGTCTTTGTAAGGGCCAGACTTAATTACCTTGAAAGAAACGCCAATTTTTTCTAACAAGCGTTCCAAGTTGTTCCCACGCAGAATCACACCAATACTACCTGTAATCGTACCTGGGTTAGCTATGATGTGTTCGGCTCCCATACCGATGTAGACACCTCCAGAAGCTGAAATATTGCCAAAGCTGGCAACGATTTTAATTTTTTCGCGCAAACGCTTTAGGGCACTGTAGATTTCTTGAGAATCTCCGACTGTACCCCCAGGGCTATCGATACGCAGTAATAAAGCCGGAAACTTTTTTTCTTCTACAGTTTTCAGGGCTTCTAAGACGCGTTTGCGAGTAGCACCGGCGATCGCGCCAGTAATTTCAATCCGCGCAATTTGTTTCTTAAACTTGGGCTTAAACGGCCAAACCATGAGTTGTCAACATACCTCGTAATAAACTTAATATAAGATGCTCAGCGGCTAAACGACCTCCTTTGTTCTGTTAAGAAACATAAGCAGGCATGGTTTTCCTGATAATTTTAAGAAATTTTTTATATTTTGCAGACACTTTTATGTGACATTTTCGGTGGATGCTAATCAAGTTATTGAAGATTGTGGCTAATATAAAATACCAAGCTCTAGTTTAGCGCCCAGTGTGATAATTGAGGAAGGCTATGTTCAGAATTTTCAAGAATTAAAAATCTCAAAATATTTGGTGTTGTATATTTTTGGACTCTGAATAATCAGTTTTTTCATGGGCACAGATGCACTAGTTATTAGTAATGAATAACTAATAACTAATAAGTATTGAATTAATAATTTTGGCGGTGATTTTAACTAATAAAAAAATTGTTGAACAAGACTAATCGCTATGGAGGTTAAGACCAGTAGTATTTTCACTTCGGGAAACATCACTTTTTGGTGTTTTGTACAGCCCATGAGTGTCTGAGCAAAGCTATTTTCACTATTTAAGAATCGATTCGTAAAATTTGACACCGATAACAAACGTAAATGTCAAACAGTGTCCCGACAAAAGTACAGGTCAAGCTGATTACAAATAATCCACGTAGAGGAGTTCCACTGCCAAAGGTAGCCAGAAAATGGACGATACCAGTAGCGATCGCCTCAGTTAATTCTTGTAAGCCTGGGAAGTGACCAATCAGGAATAAAAACAGCAACGCCCCACCCACTAGCAACATGGGAGCGACAAAACTAAAAACGATCGTCAGTAACAGGGAGCGGAGAAAGTTAGTGAAAATAGTCATTGAAGACAAACTCCATGAGTGAAGATGACAACAGCTAGATAGCGGTTTGTCATTTTCTACAATACGTGCGATCGCTTCAGAGCTGACAATCTGTCAAAAATCTTAAGTTTTCATTAAAAGAAACCGCTACCAGTTACGCCACATGCTGGGGATGTTAAAAACGACTTAAATTTACAAAATACTTGTCAAATAAAGGTTACAGCCGAAGTTACCACCTATTTATTCCTGAGCAACACCTTTAATACCAGCTTTATTTTCTGAGAACATCTTTAAAGTAAGTTAATATTCGGCTTTGTTTGGAGAGTGGGGAGTGGGGGAGATGAGGGAGATGAGGGAGATGAGGGAGATGAGGGAGATGAGGGGAGCAGGGGAAGTTGCAGTAAATTTTTCCCCTCTGCTCCCCACTGCCCATTCCCCATTCCCCATTCCCCATTCCCCATTCCCCACTCCCCATTCCCCATTCCCCATTCCCCATGACTTCCGCTATTCTTAAGGCAGTTACCGAGTTAGCTACAGAACATTGAACCAGACTACATCCAAATCCAGTTTAGGAGAATGGAGTCAGCGGTTGCTGGCGGCGATTTTTTTGGGTGGGCAAGTACTAGTTCACCTATTGAGGGGCAAAATCCATCGGCGCAACACTTTAGAGCAAATGGCAGCAGTTGGGCCGGATTCCCTATTTATTGCTTTATTAACGGCTATTTTCGTCGGCGCGGTGTTTACCATTCAGGTAGCGCGAGAGTTTATTAACTTTGGTGCAGGAAACATTATCGGCGGAGTGCTTTCCCTAGCTTTGACACGAGAACTCTCTCCCGTCTTAACAGCAGTGATTTTGGCGGGGCGAGTCGGTTCTGCTTTTGCAGCAGAAATAGGTACCATGCGGGTGACAGAACAAATCGATGCTATGTTGATGCTAAGAACAGATCCAATCGATTACCTAGTCATCCCCCGCGTTATTGCTTGTTTCTTAATGCTGCCAATTTTAACCCTGCTGTCATTGGTCACAGGGATGTTGGGGGGATTGATAATTGCGACAAATATTTACAACCTATCTGATACAGTCTTTCTAGACTCAGCCCGTGACTTTCTTGGTCTTTGGGATATTTTTAGCGCCATGATCAAAGCGTGCTGCTTTGGTATTCTCATCGCTGTAATTGGTTGCAGTTGGGGCTTGACAACAACAGGAGGAGCTAAAGGTGTAGGACAGTCAACCACAACTGCTGTTGTGACTGCCTTGCTGATTATCTTTGTGAGCAACTTTTTTCTTTCTTGGTTAATGTTTCAGGGGACTGGCAGTGGATTCCTGCAAGGACTCTAAGAATTGGGAGTTATGAGTTATGAGTTATGAGTTATGAGTTAAAACTTCTAACTCCTAACTTCTAACTCCTAACTTCTAACTCCTAACTTCTAACTCCTGACTCCTAAAATGGAGAGATATGTACTAACAAAGCAGGATTTAAGACTGTGACCAGTTCATTTGCTCCTAACTCAACTGCAACTGTGGAACTCAAGCCTAGTTACAATATACCTGTGGTGTTGGTGATTACTGCTATTCCACTAATATTCTTACAACCGTGGATAGGCTTTGTTTTGATGCTGTTTGGCTTATTCCTCATGTTTCAGACATTAACGCTGCGCTTGCAATTTACCGCCACCGACTTAGATCTTTACAGGGGCGAAAAATTGATTCGACGTTTTCCGTACCAGGAATGGCAAAATTGGCGTATCTTCTGGAATAAAGTCCCCATCCTGTTTTACTTTAAAGAAGTTAAAAGCATTCACTTTTTGCCGATTTTATTTGACCCCAACACCTTGAAAACTTGCTTAGAACAACGTTGTCCACGTATTTAGTACTAAGTCTTGAGGCACTGAAGATTTGAGCGGTACAAGCCGCCGCTCAAATTTATCCCGGAATGGCAAATAGTTCTAATCTATACTCAAAAACCAAAATTGAGTACCTGTAGAAATTTAGGACTTTGAAAGCTTGTTAATTGTAATATTTCTGAAAGCTATTTATTCGCATCATAGGAATTACACTATTGTTTATGAATCCAGAGGCATCTCAAACCCCAGAACCAATTGATGAGTGGTTGACAGAAGAAGAACAAACCAATGGAGTTGAACATCCAACAAACCCATCTGTTGATTCAGCGGTGGAAACAGCAGCCGTTAGCTCATCACAAGACCAAGCAACTTTTGAGCCAACTATCTCTAATACACAAGAGGTAAATTCTACAGCAGAGCCAACACAAAATTCCAATGGCGAGTTTGTGGAGCAGTTGGAACCGGAAACTGCCGCACTGGGGTCAGACACATCAGAATCAGAAAATAGTTTACTATACGCCACAACACAGCAGCGAGTGGCAGAGTTGCAAAGCACCGAAGCAGCTCTTAAGGAAGAAATAGCCAGCCTGCAAGCTTCATACAAAATTCTTCAGACACAGTTGAGTGAAACTCAAACTTCTCTGGGACGACTCGTACAAGAATCGCTAGTGCAGTTAGAACAACGCAAACAAGCTCTACAAATTTCTATAGAACAGCTAGAACGCCGTCAGGAACGTATCCGCAATGAGATGCGAACCACTTTTGCGGGAGCATCCCAAGACTTAGCCATTCGAGTGCAGGGTTTTAAAGACTATCTCACAGGTAGCTTACAGGATTTGGCCGCTGCTGCTGAGCAGCTGCAACTGACGCCAACTGTGGTAGAAAGAGAAAAACCAGTTGTCAAAGAGGTTAAACCAGCTGAATCTCAGCCGGGAACACCACAATTTGCCCAACAACAGTTTCAAGATACTACAAAGCAAATTCGCCGCCTAATTGACCAATACCGAAATAAGCCAGATTACTATGGTCCCCCTTGGCAATTGCGCCGCACCTTTGAGCCAGTCCACGCGGAACGAGTTTCCAACTGGTTTTTCAGCCAAGGAGGACGGGGTGGCTTGCGGACAATGGGTAGTCGCTTGCAAAATATCCTGATTGCCTCAGCTGCAATTTCGATATTACACAAGCTCTATGGCGATCGCGTCCGTACTTTAGTTTTAGCTAACACACCAGAGCGATTAGGTGAATGGCGGCGCGGCTTGCAAGACTGTCTGGGAATCGGTCGCCCAGATTTTGGTCCAGACCGAGGCGTGGTATTATTTGAGGCGTCGGAAGCTCTGGCTCAGAAAGCAGACCGATTGGTAAAAGCCAATCAATTGCCTTTGATTATTATTGACGATTCAGAAGATCAAATCAGTTTGTCGTTGCTGCAATTTCCTTTATGGTTGGCCTTTGCCCCCGACCCCAAAACAGTGAGAAACTATGATGATGACTTTTAATTAGTCATTAGGCATGGGGCATACCAAATCTATGTAAGACTGCGCTTTATTGATGTAATTTCTATAGGCGCAGCTTCAAGAAGAAATGGTGTCAACCCAGATTTATTTGGATTTTTGAATCTTAATTATGGCTATCTGGTTAACTCTGTGCGGGGCAATTGTACTTGTAGCTTACCTACTGGGTTCCTTTCCCACCGGGTACATTGCTGTTAAGCAGTTAAAAGGTATTGATATTCGAGAAGTTGGTTCCGGTTCCACTGGGGCAACGAATGTGCTGAGAACCTTGGGGAAAGGGCCAGGAGCATTCGTTTTAGTACTTGATTCCTTGAAGGGAGTATTAGCGATCGCTCTGGTTTATTGGTTGTTCAATTTTGCCGCTAGTCAAAATTATATCCCTCCAACGGTAGATGCAAAACTGTGGCAACCGTGGGTATTAACTTTAGTTGGTTTAGCTGCCATCCTTGGACATAGTAAATCAATTTTTTTGGGCTTCAGTGGCGGTAAATCGGTTGCTATTAGTTTGGGGATTTTGTTGGCAATGAATTGGCAGGTAGGTTTAGCAACAGCAGGTATATTTGCCGTTGTCGTAGCGATATCGCGGATTGTTTCTTTGAGTTCAATTGTAGGTGCGATCGCTGTTTCTATTTTCATGCTGCTTTTGCATCAACCTTTACCCTATATTCTGTTTGGGATTGCTGGTGGGTTCTATGTGATTTTCCGCCACCGCAGTAATATCGAACGACTAATTGCTGGTACCGAGCCAAAAATTGGACAAAATTTAGCCAGTGAACCAGAACAAACTGCATAATTTGCCAACGACCAACAGATATATCTTTAACAGTGAACAGTTATTAGTAAGTACTGATAACTGTTCACTCATTTAATACCATTTTTAATTTTAGATTTTGCGGAAAGTCTGGTGTGAGTTAGCTATTAGAAATTAATACAAGTATCGATAATGCGATCGCATAGTTTGTTTGTAATTACCTTAGTAACTAAAAACAGATTATGCAGTCGTTATTGCTGAAATTTGAGATGTCTAATAGCTAATATTTGCCTAAATGTAGTCTTGTGCAGTATGAAATTGAGGAGAAATAGATGCCATTAAAAAATTATGGTGTTCTAAAAGGTCGGGCTATAGATAGAAAGCTTGGTGAAGGATCTAGTCCCCATTACGAAGTGCTTCTGACAGACAACAAGCAAAAGCATCGCATCGCCATTAATGTGAAATCAAAGGAAAGTCCCTCAGAACTGCTGTATTTTGTGGATGAAAATTTCTCTCACCCCATCACAAAGGAATTGGAGGAATTGGATTTTGGCTTTAATGAGTTGGTAAGCAAACCTGGAGGACTGGCTTTAGACTATATCCGGGCGAATTTATTCGATCCAACTCAGATGAAAGCGTTACCCTACAATGTGCCAGGTCCAGATAACGACCTCAACGAGTTACTAGAATTATATATTGGTCGGGCGATCGCTTCACCAGAAGCAGTTCTCTACCCCTTTGGTGAAAAGTTTGGGCCGGAACCGAATGTTAAAGACAAGTATTTTGGTTTTCTCCCTGGTAACGGTATCCATGACATCCACATGAACCAGGGTAACGCCGGTTCATTTCAAAAAGATAATGGTGTTTGGCAAGATGGCGGACTGCTGATTCACTACCCAGCCCGGAATCAGTGGGTGGGCATCTTTTTAGCGTTCCAGTCCCAGTCTTTCCATACTGACGATACCACTGGCAACAGAATAGATGTAGTAATACCACCGACAACAGCAGCGGTTAGGATTATTGCTGCTTTAGTGAATCCCCTGGGAGACGACATAGGTAAGGAGACAGTATCTTTAATTAATACCTCGCCTAATAAAGTTGAGTTGAGTAATTGGGCACTTGCGGATCGGCTTAAGCGCAAGCAACGCCTTAGTGGCATCATTAATCCTGGTGAAGTACTGAGAGTGCCTTTGGGTAAAGACGGCATCCAACTCGACAATAATAGCGGCATGATTACCCTTCTTGATGACAAAGGACTCAAGATTGATGGTGTTTCCTATACCAAGAAAGATACTCAAAACCAAGGTTACACGATTTTGTTTTAATTTTAATTATTAGTCATTAGTCATTAGTCATTAGTCATTTGTGAATTAAACTGTTCCACATTTAAATTGCATAATTAGGCGGGCAAGATGCCGACCCCGCAAGAGTTTGATTTAATTCAATTCTGCGATTTAGATGCGTTTTAAGCTGACAAATGACAAATGACTAATAACTAATAACTAAATAATTTGCAAAACAACTAGTGTCATATCATCGGTATTTTGCTTATCAGCACCGATGAATTTCTGAACTTGGTCAAATAAATAATCCACAATTTCCTGTGGCCCATTGCAATACTTACAAGCCGTATTGAAATCAGTGATAAAGTTTTCTTCGTCAAAGCGATCGCCACTGGCAGCAGCAGCATCGGTCAAACCATCTGTATAGTAAATAATTGTATCCCCAGGTTCTAACTGTGCCTGGGCATCTTCATATTGACTGTTAGCATCCAAACCAATTAGCATTCCTAAGGTATCTAAGCGGCTGACAGTCTTCGTAGCTGCGTGCCACCATAAAGGAGGATTGTGTGCCGCATTGCTATAGGACAAAATTCGACTCTGGGGATTATATTCTGAGTAAAATAGTGTGACAAAACGATGGGAATTTTCTAAATCCGCATACATAACTCGATTTAAGTTTTGCAGAATTCCGGCTGGAGAATTACCGTGTAACACTTCTCCTCGTAACATTCCCCGCATCATCGTCATAATCAGCCCAGCGGGAACACCTTTGCCCATAACATCCCCAATCACCAAACCCCAGCGACTACTTGCTGCACCACCTTTAGTGTTTAGCTGAATTTGATTGTTATTGGTCACAATAAAGTCGTAATAGTCTCCACCCACCCGATTGGCAGGTTTACAGCGTGCCGCCAAGACTGCACCAGGAATTGTAGGACATTGGCGTGGCAGAAGTCGCCGTTGAATTTCTGCGCCAATTTCTAGTTCTTGGTCTAAACGCTCTTTTTTTCTCAGTTCTACAGCTAGTTCATCGTTTTCGATCGCTACTGCTGTTTGGTCTGCCACTAACCTAACTAACTTTTGTCTAGTTTCTGTCCAACTATATTCTGGATCGCGGCTCAAAACATACAGCCAACCCCGTTCTGTATGCTTTACCAAAATCGCCGTACCAAAGATTTGCACATCTGGCCCCAAATACCGATGCATTTGGTCATCCAAAATCCCCGTAGCATTTGCTAAAGGGGCACTATTGGGCATCAGCGTGATTTGACTGCTGGCTATTTCTAGCGCTTTGCGGATATTCTTACGCTGGTTACTATCTTGCCAATGTAGTTGCTCTAACCTGACTTGACCATTCGGTTTGTAGAGAAACAGGGCACTACCATCGGCATCTGTTACCCTTGTTGCCATCAGCGGGATCAGCTCCAAAAACTGATTCAAATTATTGAAGCTTCTCAGTGCAAATCCTAAAGAACTTAGTAAATCTTGAATTTTATTCTGTTCCCGGTGCAACCTTGCCACGAGTTCTTTCAGTGCCACGACTGGTGTGACATCAGTCGCAGCACTACTATTGTTGTCAGTGGGTTGAGAGGGCAGTTGAGACACAGGCACAGGTACTATTAAACTTTATATTGGTAGGTTTGAGATTACTTATAAATCTTTTGGCTTTGGCATTGCTAAACCATAATTAGACAAGACTTGTCACTTTAGCAAGAGTATAAAGACGTAACAGGTAACTTTTGTGAGTATTTTATTTGCTTATTACATTCCTGATTGAATATTAAAACTTAAAATCATGTATTTTTAATTAAAACCTAATCATTTAGTTCGCTAGTTTTGAATGATAGTTCAGAAAGCTTCTCATTTTTTCATAACTTAATTATCAAAGCATATCTCTCTAGTCGTAAAAATACTTTCATAAAAGAATAATTCCTGAGGTTTTTGGAGTAAGTGTTTGTTTTTGTCCTTTGTCCTTAGTCATTTTTTTAGACCAATGACTAAGGACCAAACAGTTGATATCTTAGGACTTAAGCTGTTTCTAGTATTTTGTTTGTGGTTAGTTCAAGCGATGATACCAGATTAAGTAACACCTAAATGTATCAATTTGTCAAGCAAAATTTTTAAACTCGATTTTTCAGCTAGTGGTTTGTGAAGCCAACTTAGCAGAATTTAAAACTCTCCCCGCCCCTGTTTCCCCTTCAAGCTGTCAATTTTTCCTTGATGGACTACTAGCCACTCAAGAGGGCTTCGACAAACTCGTAGCTAGAAAAGGGGCGCAGGTCTTCAATTCCTTCGCCAGCACCAATAAAGCGAATAGGTAAACCCAGTTGCTGGACAACAGCAAGGGCAACGCCGCCTTTGGCAGTGCCATCTAGCTTGGTTAAGACAACGCCACTAAGTTGGGCAGCTTGGGAGAAAACTTCGGCTTGCCGCAGTCCATTTTGACCTAAAGTGGCATCTAGAACCAACAGTGATTCCACTTTCGCATTTGGGGCTTTTTTGTCGATAATTCGCCGAATTTTACTGAGTTCGTCCATTAAATTTTTCTTGTTTTGCAGTCGTCCAGCAGTATCTACAAGAAGTAATTCTGTTTGACGCGCTTGGGCGGCAGCGATCGCATCAAATACAACTGCTGCTGGATCTGTATTTTTTCCAGGGTTAGCAATGACTTCCACACCACTTCTATTACCCCAAACCTTGACTTGTTCCACAGCGGCGGCGCGGAAGGTATCTGCTGCGCCAATCAAGCATTTATAGCCAGATTTTTGCCCCAAATGAGCAATTTTGCCAATGGTGGTAGTTTTCCCAGCACCATTTACCCCAGTGATTAACCAAATATTTAAAGTTTCCTTTTCTGGAGTAAAGCTAGATTTGTGGGATGTTTTGCTTGGTGCATCCAGCATATCCCGAATGATTTTTTTCAGGTAAGCGATCGCTTCTTCTGGTGGGGTGACTTCTTGGAGTAATTTTTTCTGTAGGGCATCAATAATCAAGTCTGTGGCCTCTACACCCACATCCGCTTGCAGCAGCAACGCCTCAATTTCTGATACAGCTGCTTGGTTAAGCGGCCCTTTACCAACGATCGCTTTTAGTTGGTTGAGAATGCTACGACGAGTTTTGTCTAAGCCTTGCCGCAGCTTTTTCAACCAGGTAATTTCTTCAATAGAAATGTCTTGGGCGCGTCTACCTTGGGCTGCTAAAACTTCCGCTGACCAGACAAATCCATCATCAAATACTAGTTCGGGGATTTCCTCTGCTGTTTTTGATACTGGCTGTACTACCTCTGGTTCTGGAATTTCAATGGCGGTGGCTATGAGTTGTTCCAGCTTTGCTTGCCGTTCCGCCGCCGCCCGTTCTAAGAAGGACGGTACTGTTGGCTGTGTTGTCTCTGGCGTAGTTAGCAGTTCGACGGATGTTGTCTCAACTTCACTTGCGGTCAATTCTGAGCCTTGAACATCTGGCTGATCGCCAATTGGGGCTACTAAAGAATCTTCTGTACTTTCTTCATCTGTGGTATTAGATTCTTCTGTAGTTGTTTGGATACCTTCTGCCTGGGTTGTTTCTGAAGTTGTGACAGCAGATTCCTCAGTTACTTCTGTTTGTACAGTTTCTATTTCAGAAGTTGCCGTTTCAGTGGTATCAAGTGGTTCTGTTGAGGCAATGGCATCTGCTGAATCAGCCGGGGTTTCTAGTACCTGAGATTGTTGTTTTTGTTGAATATTTTTGTAAGCAGCTTTAGCAAACGCCAATAAGTCTGCTGTTGTATCTGACGAAGTTTCGGCTGTCTCTGGTTGGGGTTCTTGTACAGGAGGAGTTTCTTCCTGCTTCTCAAGAGAGGAGGTGTCAGAGGAATCATTATGTTGACGACGGAACCAATTAAAAACCATTGCAGCAGTATTAGTTGTTGTTATAAGTTATGAATTATGAGTTTAATTTAACTTGGGGCACGGGGCATTGGGCATTGGGCATTGGGCATTGGGCATGGGGCATTGGGCACGGGGCATTGGGCATTGGGCATGGGGCATTGGGCATTGGGCATTGGGCATTGGGCATTGGGCATTAGTTATTCTTTCTCCTCCTGCCTCCCCTGCCTCCCCTGCTCCTCATCTCCCTCATCTCCCTCATCTCCCTCATCTCCCTCATCTCCCTCATCTCCCTCATCTATGCACTTTTCTTCTGCTCGCTGACTCGGCGCAAAACACCGTTAATAAACCGATGACCTTCGTCTCCACTGTACCGTTTGGCTAGCTCCACTGCTTCGTTGATGGCAATGCTGTCTGGAACTCCCAATAATTTCATTTCTGCCACAGCGATTTGCAGGATATCTCGATCAATTTGGGCGAGTCGAGTTACTTGCCAATCTACGAGGGCATTAGATATGAGTTCATCTATAATTTGTCGATTTTCGTTGACTGTAATTACAAGCTCTTTAGCGTAATTGCGAACTCCCTTGTCCTGATTAGCTAGCTGAATTAATTCTGGAAAATCAACAGCCGTACCTAACTGATTGATTGCTGTCTGGGTAGATGCGATCGCCTCTTGGAGCATTGTTCTAGCTGTATTGAGGTCAGCGGCGCGAGTTTGGCTACTTAAAAGGCGATCGTTACTGCGTTGCAGTTCACCTGCGGCATTATTGAGGGTATCTTGCACTTCCGTGGTCAAGGTGCGTACTGCTCCTAGTACCAACTTTGATACTAGTTGCTCGTCTTCCAATTTATCTAATTTCTTCGGGTTGACTGGCAGTTGGCTAAGGCTTAAAAGCGCCAACTCACGAGCAATTTGTTGGGGTTTACGAGGTTGCATAAAACTGAGGGTTGATTGTGCGAGAATTGATTAACCAGGCGGGACAAGCTTATAAGTCTATCAATTTTGGCACAGTCCAACAACAAAATTACGCATTTGCTTGTGACTTTGCCAGATAGAGTTTAAGTTTCTTCCACATGAAGAACTTGCTGTTTGATTTCGTCGTGTTTCATTTCCAATGTGGACTCTTTGGGGAGAATCAGGGGTGTACTGGGGGCAACAATTCCACCTGACACAACTATTTTAAAAGCGTCTTCAATTGACATGGATAAGTTCACCACCTCATCCTCAGGAACGGCTGCATACCATCCAGTAGTAGGATTCGGGGTGGTGGGGATAAAAACACTTAGCATGGGGCGAGACATCTGGGCTTGGATATCACCGCTAATTGCACCGGTAACAAAGCCGATCGCCCAAATTCCTCGGCGGGGATACTCTACTAAAACTACACGCCGAAACTTGCCATTGGAATCTTTTAGAATTGTTTCTAAAAGCTGCTTGAGTGTTTTATATACCTGTCCAGCTAAAGGAATTGCCTGTAATAACCGCTCACCAAAATCTAGCAACCAGCGCCCAGCAATATTCCTGGCCATCAACCCAATCACAAGAATACTCAGTAATGGTACAGCCAGCCCCACTACAAGGTTCAGTATATTTACTAATATTGGGTGCAGCCCATCAAAGGGATTTAGTTGTTTGGGAATTTGGGTGAGAAAGTTGATTACCCAAGTAGCAATGGTAATTGTTAGCCAGATGGTAGTTGCTAGGGGAATAACTACCAACAAACCAGCAATCAGGTCATTTTTTAAGTCCTGTTTTAGGCGATCGATTACCAAGCCTCGATTCTCCTGTTTTAAGCTATTTTCCTACAAGGATAGACACAGACATGCACCAACCGAATAACAAATGGTTATTCTCAGGGAATGTTACTTTTCTTTGCAAGACTTGTAAATGATTGTTACGAGTCTCTTAAGTTATTACTAATTTACCGCGTTCAATGAAAAGCTGCCCAAGATTGTCAAAGCAGGACGAGGTAAGCTGAAGAATTATTTTATCTGGTCAATCACTTACATATTCACAGGAGCAGCTTTTCTGAAAAAACCCCGTTAAAAATATTAACTTATTATAAATGAAACACGCGTAGGGGCGCACATCTGTGCGCCCCTACTTATTGATGAATTCGATGGCAGCAGGTTCAGACCTTATACTGCATCAGCATGTGTAGTTTCTGAAGTCGTGCACTGCACCTGTTGTGTACTTTCCTGCGTCAGAATTGCTGTTGTGTTTAAGTCAGGTTTTGGTAGATACTTCATTTCCCAAACTTTGAGCAAAATCAAGTATTCGTAGAATGCTTGCAATGTACACCAAGCAAGACCAGCACCTCCGTCTAAGCAACCGCCCAACATAAAATACATATACATAAAGCGTAACAAGGGTCTAGCAGGTAGACGCAAAGACAAGTCTTTCAGGGCGCGGCGTCTTTCGACTTCTGACTTGCCAAAGAATAAATCTTGCCAGTTTACCTTTCCTTGCTCTAATTGATATAGAGTTTCTTGAGCTTCATCAGTGGAATAACGGTTATGTTTTTCAATCCAGCGACTTAGGCCTTTGCTACAAGTGTAGTGGGGATATGTTTCTTTTATAAAGTTAGTTGGACCGTCACAAACTTCTCGTTCAGTGTGGCCGTAGTCAGTAAACCAAACTTTCCCGTGGCGAAACAGGCGCATTTGGTAACGTGGGTACTGTGTGCTGTAGCGAATCCAGCGATTCATGAACATGACGCGTTCAGCCACATAGTAGCCGATGTAGTCTGGATTCTGACTTGCCTTTTGGCATTCGGTGAACAATTCCGGTGTCATCCGTTCGTCAGCTTCGAGAATGTAAACCCATTCGTACTTCGGGGAAATAGACTCTAACATCCAGGTGCGTTGGCGTCCGTGGCTTTCAAAGGCGTGTTGGACAACGCGGATGGGATAGCGATTGGCAATTTCCACAGTGCGATCGCTACTGCATGAGTCTACAACAATGATGTCATCCGATAGCATCGCCGATTCGATACAAGCAGCAATATCTAGTTCTTCGTTATATGTCAGTATGTAAATTGAGAACATTCCCCAAGTTTTATATTAAGAGTAAGGAGTTAGGACTTAGAAGTTAGAAGTTAGAAGTTAGGAGTTAGAAGTTAGGAGTTAGGAGTTAGGAGTGATTAGTTATTCTTCCCCATCTCCCTCATCTCCCCCACTCCCCACTCCCCACTCCCGAAAAAATTAGCGTGCGGTAGCTTTAGGTTTACCACCTTGTAAAGCACCTCTGCTTCTTAAACCTGTCCAGCCGATGATAATGTAACCAATAGACAACAGCAAACTGCTAATACCAATCCGCAGTCCAGACTTCCATGCGGTATCTTTAGCTTGATTTACAGTTTCATCCCTGCGTTGGCGAATTTGGCTCAATTGTTGAGTTCTCAGCGTCTGAATATCTGTTTGTTGTTCGATCGCTTTGTCAAGTGCTTGAGGATCTGTCTTAGCCTTCTTTAGTAACTCTTTGATCGCTGGAGGAATTTGGGAGCTTTCAAGTGCTTGCTTGTATCTTTGCTCATCTTTGAGTAGTTCAGTAAACTGAGCTTTGGTTTGATTCCGCAGCTGTTCTAGCTGAGCTTTTCCTTGTTCAGTATTCAGTTGTGCTTGCAATTGCGATAACCGATTGTTAAGTTGGGTTTCAGCTTGGTCTGCTTCTTGGGTGATTCGATTAATCGTTTGAGTTTTAGCTTGATTCACATTATTGAGGTGCAGGGGAAAAATTAGCAAGAACATCAACCCTAAGATACTTGAGAGAATCAAAGCCGGAAATCTTAAATCAACACCTTGGGGGCGATCGCTTCCTGCATCAGCACTATCAATCCAATGTCCAGCAAACAAAAGCCCCAAGCCTACTAAAGGAACAATTCCCCGATCCACTAGGGCTGTGGCCAAATTTATTTGCCAAGCGCGATCGGTTGGTTGAAAGGGTAACAAGAGAATCAAAAAGTCAACAAAAAACGACAAAATGCAGATTATTCCAACTACCTTAACTGTGAGGGCAGTACTAGCGGAAGTAAAACGGTTAACCATAGTTTTTCAAACTTGCGGTGAATACGAGTGATTTTCATATTTCAAGTTACTTGAATATTGTGCCCATGACCGTAAATGTTCTATAGAAACACAAACCAGATTCAATAACGGTGAAACCTCTCGGTCTCTTGGTTTTCAACTAGGCCACAGTAGCATTTGTTATGCCCAGTGTCTTCAGGAAATTCCTAGTATTTGAAGATACGAAGCTCATGCGGGGCTGTAGATTTAGATCAGTCACTCTGGATACTCGACGAAAACCACGGCCAGAACTTTGAGTGCCTCTGGCGACTTCAAGGAAGTAATACCCAAAACTTTGACTTCCTCACCGCGTCCTCCGAAGCTGAGATCACCGGAAGCAGGCGCTCCGACTTCTCTCCGTCTCCCCGCGTCCCCGTGTCTTCTTCCTCCCTCATCCCTCTCCCACAAAGGCTTGTCCCCAAATTGGTAGATCCTCCGGTCGGTCAACGTCGGCTAAAGGTGTCAAGTTTACTTGTGATAAATTAAGCTTTTGAGCAATCTCCACAGTTTTCTGGAATACTTGAGCAGTTCCCCATTCGATGTTAGCGAATAACTCTGGGATGGGTTGGCGCAAACCAATTAAGTAATATCCACCGTCTATTGCTGGGCCAAGTACCAGGTCAAAGGTGTGTAACTGATCAAATGCTGTCGCTAGAATTTGAGCATTTACTCCAGGACAATCTGTACCGATGATAATTGCTTTTTCTGCACCAGATTGAAAAGCCTCGAAAAGCGATCGCGCCATCCGCGAACCTAGATCCCCTTCACCTTGAGACTGGTAAACTAAATCTAAGCCCAGCCAGTCTTGCATAAGTTGCAAATCACCACCTGCAAAGCGTACTTCTACAGATATGTCAATGAATTTTTGTAATTCTTTAACCTGAAATATTGTATATTCAGTCATTTGTCGTTGAAGATTAGCAGCCCCAACAGATCCTAAAACAGGTATCAATCGGGTTTTCGTCTTCCCTGGTTCAGGATAGCGAGTGAAAATAATCAAGTGTTGTTTTGGGCTTGCTGGGAAGTTCAGCACGCAATACCTTATTTGAATAAACTAAGAACATCTTAATAGCAATAATCACCCTCATTGTTGGGTGTAGGGCGCTCTTTTGCCATTCGCATTGCTCCTAAAATCGTAGAGATATAGACGCAACGTTTAGTTTTACCACCATATTTGCTGGAGATAGTTATACTACGCGGTAGCGAAACAATATTACCTCTGTAATCAAATTTAATTTGCCTAACGCCATTTGAAATTTGTAAGGTCGTTTCTGCATCTAACTGCACATTAGAATCTAAATTATTCCAGTTAGCGTTAGATGGGTTTACTGTAGCGGGATGAACAGCCCATTGAACAATGCCGTTTTGTTCACGAAAACTAGCTTGCCAAGTAAATTTGTCCTTGGTGGCTTGCCTTTGGGCTTGGCGCATCGCATGGTAAACTTCGTTTTGAGCAGTGTTAAGGCGGCGAGTAGCCACAAAAGCCATCCAGTTTGGTATCCCTAGCGTGGCTAATATACCAATTAATAGAACGACTAATAAAGTTTCTGGTAGAGTAAAACCACTGTTATAGCTATTATTCAAAACATTTTTTGCATTAGCTAGAGATGGTAAATGCACCTGGGTATTCATTTTTATTTTCTGGTCTTTTTTCACTTACCCAAGTGTTTAGTAATATTTCAGTTTCTTGGCTTTTGAGTTCACCCTGGTTAGTAATGCTGTGCAATAAGCTGGGCATGATCAGGATTATGGCAATTTTCAATAATAGTTTTGAGCTAAAATTTATATTTTGAAATCTTGAAGAGTCATTAAGAAAATATTTCCAGAGAAATTTAGCCGCAGTTAAACCTTTTTGTCGATTTAATGGCTTTTGTAGGGCTTTGCACGTGAGGTACTTGTATAAATTTGCAATGCTTGTATTCCAAGTTTGTTTAATTGCTGAAGGTCTTTCTTGGTATGCTCTTTCAAGCAGTTGCAAGCACGCTTTTTCCTGTCTGACAAGATTGGAAGATACTGAATTAGCACTAATTCGGTATAAGATTTGTACAGATGGTACACATATAAAATCAAATTTAGAAGCTAATCGCAGCCACATATCCCAATCCTGAGCGGCAGCCAGCGATTCGTCAAAGCCACCTAATGTCATTAAAGCTTTTCTACAAATTAAGGGATTAGAGCCATTTTCTAGAAAGTTAGTGACTAATAAAGTTTCATAAACATCACCATTTAGATTAATGCGCTTGCCTGAAAGTACAAATTTCCCATTTGCATCAATATAATCAGTCCAGCTATAAGCAACTTTCGCAGTCAAATTTTCTTGCAAAGCCTTTAATTGAGATTGAAGTTTATCAGGTGTCCAAAGATCGTCAGCATCTAAGAAACTAACAAATTCTCCAACTGCAAGGTGTAGTCCTCGGTTACGACTTACGTTTCCGCCCGCATTGGGATAAGAAAATACTTTGATTCGAGGGTCTTGGATTTGTGTAACAATATCTAAAGTAGAGTCTTGTGAACCATCATTAATTACAATTAATTCTAGGTTAGTAAAAGTTTGATTCAGAACAGAATTAATTGTATGACTAATAGTGCTTTCACTATTGTAAGCAGGTATAATTACAGAGATTTTAGGCAATATTTGACTAGAATTAATCATTTTATACGGCTACTTTCTTTTTGAAGAATTTCCCTAAATTACATTTAAAGTAATAAAAAGGACTAATCATACTAGCCAAGTAAAATTCTATTTCAAAAAGTGCAACTAGATTACTTCTTAATTGTCCTTTATACTTAATAATATAATGTAATACTCGACGCAAATTTCCTAAAACAGTTTTCACAAACACTATTGGTTTTTGCCAATTTTTAGCATTTATCAAACGTAGTTGGAAAATACACAAGCCACAGCCGCGTGCCAAATTTAGTAGGTAATCTCTTTCAAATCGCCAGTGTGGTATTTGATGGTAAGTATGCATGGTAGGGTTATACCAAATTTCCCAGCCTGCATAATGTATATAAAGTAAAGGTTCATAGTCCTCACCTTGCACTAAAATACCAGGTAACTTGCCACTTAAAATGGGTCGTTGCGGGACATTTTCACACCATGCTTGTTTGCGGACAACAATCGCAGCACCAGGGGGAAGTCTTAAATTATCCGCATCAAATAAATGTGGATTTGAACCATGTTCTCTGATAGCCAAAAAAGCTTGAATTTTTTCAAAATTTTCTGGTGGTTTGACTTCAAAATCACCATGAATTTGCCCACTCCAAACACCTGCTTGAGGATGTTCTAATCCAAAGGCATATGCTTCTCCTAACCAATCAAGTGCAGGTAAGTTATCATCATCTAAAAATCCAATTAGCTCGCCTCTAGCTTCGCGTACTGCCCGCAATCGTGCAAAAGCGGCTCCCTGTTCTTTTTCAAAGGAATATCTTAAATGACAGTTTCCATCAAATAGTTTTTGGTAATTCTCTACTATTTCAGATGTGTTATCAGAACTATTATTATCAACAATAATAATTTCCCATTTAAGGCTTTGTACTCCTGTCTGAGTTAACAGCTTATCCAAAATTTTAGGTAAACGGGTTGCTCCGTTATATGTAGGAATGGCTAGGGTAATATCTAATTTTTCAACTATTAATTCAGTCATCATATTTAATACTCTGATAATTTATTTTTCAAATAACCATTTTTCCAAAGATAAAACGGACTCATTAGACTACTTAAAAAAAGTTGCATTTCGCAAGCAGCGACCAAATCCTGTTTTAACTTAGTTCGATATTTGAGTAAGTGTAAAGTGATTTTACGCAGGTCATTTATCATGTAAGCCAAAAAAGCGATCGGTTTATACCAAGGTTGTATATTTACCATCCTAGTTACATAACGGCTAAGTCCAATACCTTGAAAAAATGGAATTAAATATTCTTTTTGTAACCGCGAGCTTGGTATTTTATGAGAAATTTCCATTTCTGGGTTATACCAAATTTCCCATCCTGATTTTTGGATGTAAGATAACATTTCTAAGTCTTCACTAGTAAGCATATTACCTTTGACTCTACCAGTTAAAATACACTTATCCGGTAAACTTTCTAACCACGCTTGTTTACGGACAACAAGTCCGGCAGAAGGAGGTAGCAATTTATTTTTTGGCTCATATAATAGCGGTAAATTTCCTCGTTCTGTAATTGCTAAGAATGGAGCGATTCGCTGGAAGTTTTCTGGTGGTTCTACTTCCCAGTCGGGATGAATTTGGCTAGCAAAAGCTCCCGCTTTTGGATACTTTTGGGCAAAACTATAAGCTGCGGCTACCCAATTTGATATCGGGTAATTATCATCATCTAGAAAACCTATTAATTTGCCCTTAGCTTCTGCTACTGC
Source organism: Desmonostoc muscorum LEGE 12446 (assembly GCF_015207005.2). Taxonomy (GTDB): domain Bacteria; phylum Cyanobacteriota; class Cyanobacteriia; order Cyanobacteriales; family Nostocaceae; genus Nostoc; species Nostoc muscorum. Next base: position 3,124,271 of record NZ_JADEXS020000001.1, on the reverse strand, counting down.
CTTTTTTCGGGCATAAGCTGCACCTTGTTTTGCTTCAAAGCAGTACTTTAAAGGGTAAGGACATTGCCAATTTTGTTGATAGGCTTGAACAACTTTAGCTGTGTTATCAGTGCTGTTATTATCTACAACTATAATTTCCCAAGATAAATTTTCGGTCTGAAGTTGATTTTTTAGTCGTTCTAGTAGTTCAGGCAAACGACTTTCACCGTTGTAAGTTGGGATAGCTACAGTAAAATCTAAGCAATCAGTCATTTGTTAAAATTTGTATTTTATTAGAACAATTTTTCAGACATTTCAAATCAAAGACCGAACTGGATTTTACAATTTTGCTCTCAAAGTCCAGTTTCACGTACCGTATTTATATGGAACTTTTGAAAACTTTCACTAGAAAAAAACATTTAATTGCTGCAATCAGAATCTTTCGCTGTTCGCATTCCCCCAAGGAGAGTTTCTACTATAACGCAGCGTTTTAATCCACTAGGCTCAGTGGTTCCTGTTTTAGGTACAGCCACCATTACTTTTAAAGGTATAATATCAGCTTCACTACCGCCAGACTGATGTGCCAAAGCACCCATATAGTCGAAAGTGATGATACCAGTTCCTGGCGCAGTACCAACTATACCAGTAGCATTTTTTGTATTGGAAGTAGCAATGTTGGTGTACAACAAAACTTGTCCTGCATTAGATGCCATATTCTCACTTAAAGACTTCCATACAACATCTGAAGTCGGTGTCACAGCACCCTGATGAATGAGGAACTTCGGAACATTATCTTCAACTTTAAAACTGACACTGTAACTAAGTTTTTTATTTTTAGCTTCGCGCTGTGCGTCTTGTAGTGCAGCTAAAACAGCATCATTAGCCTTATTTACCCGCTGTCGATTCACAAAGGCAAGCCAACCAGGAGCCGCGATCGCTGCTAAAATTCCAAACAACAGCAGTACTACTAAGAATTCTGTTAGAGTAAATCCGGCATCCTTTTGCACGTATCGAGATGCATAGCGAAGTCTATTTTCCAAATCAGCCTGTTTTGGTGTTTCCACTACAAATTTTTGAAGAATCTTGTTTAACCTCAATAAAGCTGCACTGTACATACAATACCTTTTTGATTGATTAGCTAGAGGTTATTTAGTAAATAAAAATCCGCGTCCTTGTACTCGAATGGTTGCACTTGGAAAATAACTTTTTTTGTTATCAGTGTAAGCTAAGTTATTATTTTGTACACGAGCAAGTGCATTACCTCTGATGTACACTTGTGCTAATACTTCATTGGCATCAACACAAGCAAAAAATCCACTGTTTTGACTGCCTACAAGGTTTGGACTAGGGTTTGTACCAGGACAAGATGTAGCAGCAGCAGGTGAAGCGGTGGTACCAGTGTTAATTGTAGGACCAGGTGCAGTAGTGCTAATGTAATCAATCAGAGTATCTACGCGTTGAGTATAACTGCCTGATGCAGTCTGCCATTGATTCATCTTGTTTTTGAGTGTAGCACCGCTCTTATTTAGTGATGGTGGATTAAACCCAGTATCACCTGTGCTGATTGTTGTATTAGGTGCGTTTACTGGCCCTTTAAGTTGAAACCTGCCAATCCGTGCTTCTTTAGACCAGGTAGTGTTGGCATTATTTGTATTGGTGATTAAGTAGTACCCTACTAATGAATAAGCAAAGCCATCATCTTTTTGAGCAGGATCGCTCGTACTGCTGGTGGGGTTAATTTTGACACTATCAGCTATCAACTCCCGTTTCCAGAAAACAAGTATTGGTTTGCAAATATTAACATCATCACAGTTAGGAGCTGATTTGAGTGGTGGTATTTGGTCTTTAATGCCTGAACTACTAATAGTACTAGTATCTGCAACTCTGGTTAAACCATCAGCGTCGTAGATGTAAACTGCTTGTTGTAAATCACGAGCAATATAATCTAGTGCGGCTTGGATTTCTTGCTCAGAAGTTACCTTGGCTTGTTCTTTGCGATCGGTGTCTAGAATGTTAATCATAAACGCCATTAAAGGTGTTATGACTAGTATTGCCATGATCATACCTACTAGCAGCTCAATCAGGGTAAAGCCGCTAATTGTCTTATTTATTCCAGAGCGTTTTAATTGAATACTCAGGATAAATTTCAGTGAATTTATCATGCTGCGGTTTCCCTTTTATTGAGAGATGCTTAACAATCAACATTCAATTACTGCAACCAACATCGTTTAAATTAGTAGTTGGATTAGGTCCTTTAATACGAGTGCAAAGGTCACTATATTTAGGCACAGTGTCGTTGATATCTGTTGTTATTTCTACTAAAGGCGCCTTGCGTTGACCGACACCTCCGGTGAAAGTAGCTTGTTTATTATTGGGTAAAGAAGTACTTTTGACTAGAACTGTACTGTCCTTAAAAGCATCTGCTCTGTAAACCCGTATTCCTAAAGCGTATCCTGCAGCAGAAGTGTTGTTATTAGGGCGAAAAGCCTGCACAACCATATCTGTGACACTGGAATGACGACAGCTATTATCACCATCAAAATCTATGCAATATAAATTTGTTGGTGTAGCCGAAGTCGCTGTGGTTGTGCAGTAAGAGTTTGCTGCACAGTTAAAGCTACCAGAAGGTGTGGGAGCAGCAAAATTTGTCAGAGCAGTGTCACTAGCAGGGGCTTCTGGAGCCACTATTTTCTTAGTCTTTACTGCATCAATGTAGGATCTGGCAGCTTGAGTGGCTAATTCTATCCTTCGGGATTGTACACGAGTTGCCACTGAGAGGGAAAGAACCGGAGCGATCGATATTAGCAAGACGCTAACTACAAGTATCGCTACCAACGATTCAATAATAGTGAAACCCCTTTCGCCATCTCGTAGATAAGATACAGATGTCTTACCTGCTTCAGCAGCCTGTAATCTTTGTTTATTAGCTTGTTTCCCTATCATCATGGCAATTTACCCAATATTTACAGCGTTTACAATGAGTCATCTGGTATGGATGATGGACAGCCACTTGGACGATATTGACTAGGGACTGCACTTGTGTAAGTTACTGTCGTCACTGTTGTTGTTGGGATACCTGTCTGGTTACTAGCTTCACCAGCACACAGCAACGTTTTCACCCAAAGGTCATCCCGTCCAACTTCCCTAAAGAATTCATTGGGGCGACCTGTTGGCGGCGCGGTAAACCTTTGGGCAAATAGGTCTGGTTGCTCTGACAACAGACCAACATCAAACCCCCACTTTCTATTTGTTGGTGCGGAGTAGAAAGGTAACAGACCATCACCGTTTCTAGTTGGGTAAGTATCTAATGAGTAGTCAAAAAGGCTGAGATTATAAGTAGCACTAGCAGTCGCACTAGATTGTCTGTTTGTGAAAATCGGTGCAATGGGCGCGGTGGAAAAAGCACTCCGCTTTAATTGAATAAAGCTACCGGTGATTTTGGCTGTTCTGCTATCCCAGTTTTCCAAAAACCGCACAAAGTTTTGTAAACCTGCTGAAATTTCATCCGTTCTACTAGGACTATTTCCTAATACAAAGGTGGCATTGAATATAGTGTCAGTTGCCTGTTGTAACCAATTAGTTTTAAAGTCATCCCCTGCGGCTACTTGCGTTGCGTCCGTTCTCAAATCAGAGGGAGTCTTATTTGCATCATGAATTTCTAAGACTGGTACTAAGAGCGGCTGAGCATCTAAATCAGGACTACCGTCACCATTAACATCAATGGGGGGATAGTAGAACAGTGGTTTGTCACTTGCGTATACTGCGTGGCTTATGTCTCCTGGGGTAGCTGGGGTATCTGTGGTTCTAAACCAGAGAGCGCGGATGTTGCTATTTGTTAAACCGTAATTAGTGCCATAGGTACATCCATTATTGCTATATCCAGTACCAGTAGTATCCAAGGGGCAACCTACACCTATAGGTTTGTATATACCACTACTACTTTCAACCAAGTTGTTGTTATTATCACGGGCAAATGCAACCCGACGGGGATAAAGACGATCTGTAGTTAGAAGATTTTGCAGGGACAATGCACTTGTATCCCCAGAGCCTAGTCGCTCTCTGATTTTCTTGCTACCAGTTCCGTATGCATTAGTATTCCACCAATCTGCATCAATACTAGTGCTGCTTGGAGACGCAGCAAGTATCGCTTGACCCAACTGATACGTCTTGATATCTTTCTCTTTATCAAGGCTGTTTACTAATCCGTCTCCATTAACGTCAAAGGAAACTGTATCTTCTAAATCAGGTTCTCCATTAGCCTTCAAATCTCCATTAACATTAAACCCAACAACCCAGTCTCCAGGACCGCACTCTGAGACTAGCAGCTTACGGCACATTTCCATGACATACAAGGGTTGACCATTAACCCGGCGCTGAATTGGAGTCACTCCATTTACTAAGTAAGAGCCTAGAGAAATGTTAGGAGTAACGGTAGTGTCTAGTCTGGGATTACCATCACTTGTCCAAAAAGAACTTGTAGAATAGCTATTTTCCCAAAAACCATTTTTCAGCCGATTTCGTCTTTTATCATTTAAAGTGGCTAAGAAAGTGGATGTAGGTGTGGGACTGGGACTTAAGCCATCCTCCACAGGTATGCCAGTGTTATTGTTCAAGTCGTAGTCTGCGAATCTCCGCTTACCATCTACGAAACTGTCAGAAAGTAAGGTCATCGAATCGGCAATAATCGTTGCTGGTCTCCAAAGGTCACCCCCAGTTGCAGGACAGCCTGTTCTTCCTGCACGACAAGCAAAGTCTGTATTGGCAGTACTGCGATCGTAGAAATTGACACTTGTTGACTCTATTTCTGAAAATTCCTCAATTTCTGTTGTGCTACTTGTACTTGTGCGGTGTAAATTGAAGTTGCCCTTGATATATGCGGGCAAATTTGTTACCAAAATCAGACCTTTTTCTTTGGCAGTGTAAGTATTAGTACTAGTTCTTGCTAGAGTTCCCCCATTAATCAGCCGGATGCCGTTTGGGCGACGAGTTGAGTCCAGCAGAAAATCAGTTGGGCTGAGTAACTCTGATTGGCTAGTTGTATCACTTGCATCGGGCAAACCATCATCTCTAGTTGCGTAAATAATGCCACTGTAAGGCAATAAATACTCGTTAGCTGTTATTGCTGTGGTGGCTATACCTCTGGTACTCGAACTTAAGTCAATATCTGTGACTCGAATTTCTAGAGGTTGACGCTGTTCTAAGTCTAGGTTGTATGTGGTTGGTGAGCCTGATGTACTAAGCTGCTTGACTTCCCTGCCATCAAGGAAAGTTGCTTCTTTGATTGCACCGTGTTTAGGCTGGTCAGTGGGAGTAGTAACGAAAGTGGTTGTAGGGTCGAGAATTGAAACAGCACAAAGGGCTGTGTCAATTGCTGAATAATCAGCTAGCTGCAAACCAGTACTAGGTACTGTAGTAGCCGTTCCAACTTTTGCTAGAGCATCTTGTAAAGGTTTATTAACCCAACGCCCGTTGGGGAATTTCAAGTTGCCTTGTCTTACTAGACGAGTTTTATTACTCGTAAAGAATGCGCCTCTTCCATTTGTCGGGTAATTGTAAACAACGCCATTGTTTGACCGGCCGTCAGTGGTATCTACACCATATCCACCATCTTGATTAACTTTGTTTTTAACTGTAGTTTCATTTGAGGGATCGTAGTAGCTGCTTACACAAGCGATCGGTTCTTGGTCAGTGCCAGAATCTACTTTGTAGTGATAAACAGCTGTTGCTCGCATTTGTAGATCGCCTTTGCGAGTATTTCCAGGTGTTGACATCGGCATTGTGTCAGGCCAGACAACTGTAATATCACCTGTAGGTGGTAAAAATGAACTAGCACCTCGCGGGTAAAATGGACCAGTTGTTGTGTTTGCAGTATTACCAAGACCATCTACATAAATACCTGCACCAGTAACAATCCGTACACCACCCACATTGTCTAAATCGTTTGTCGGGTTTGCTGCGGCATTTTCTTCCCAAAAACCATTACGGTCAGATAAACCTAAGTCGGCAAGTGCCTGTATTTGAGTGTTACGCCATCTTGCTGGTGGTTCTGAACCATATCTAGTCCAGTTAACCGCAGTGCCAGTACTGCTCAAAATTGGTTGTTCACCCTCTGGACCGACATATTTTCCGTCTTTTTTCCACAGAGCAGGGAGATTATTGCCGACAAAAACGCGATCGCCTAAACTGCTTTGAACACCTTCTTTCTTTTGTAAATTTGGCTGTGTGGCTTGTAGCTGAGATGTATCTACAGTGGGAGCTGATGTTGCTACACCAGTGAACTGGTTACTGGAGGTTAGTGGTTCCCTCCAGCTTGCCTGAGGTTCTAAAGCGGCAGTAATGGCAGTATATCCAGTTGTTGCACCCGTTCCAGTGGCGTCTGATACTTCTGCAAAGGGTACTCGACGGGTACGATTTCGCAGATAAATTTCTATTTCGTCGTAGAGGATATTTTTGGCTGTGGTGGCATCATCAGCGGTTTGTACTTTGTCAGCCACGTTGCTTTTCACATCTGCTGGGTAACTACTTGCTGCAACAGCCGTTTTCAGAGCGCTACCAGTAGCTGCGCTATTACAATCTGTGCATAAAGCGATCGCAGTATTCTTCATTGCAGCAATGCGTTGATTGTATGCTGCATCGTTGAATCCGATACTAGCACCACCAGTAGCATCTGTAGATTTGTTACTGCTGCTAATGGTAGCAGGGTTAGTTTTAACATCACTATTCCCAAAACCTTTGTACAAATCAACATGTACATTGTTAGCACTAGTTTGAGAAAGGCTCCCATTTCCGACATTTCCCCCAACAGTAATCTGCCCGTTTTCTTGGTTGTAGAAACAGGATGTTTTGCTACTAACTTGGCGAAAAGTTATGTTACCGTCGGAGCCACCAGTTCCAACTACCCCAACAAGGAAGTTGCTGTTAGTGTGAACTCTTCCATTCAACAATAATTTTGTACTACCACCAACTATGACTTCTAAATCATTCTCAAACCAAACAGCATTATTTGCTAGGGGAACGCGACTGCGGTCTTGCTGAAACTCCAGTGCTACAACACTTTGATTGCCTTTGTATGCTTCAGAATTACTTTGATTAATAGACCCAGTACTTGTTGGCAGACTATCATAAATTTGTTTAGTAATGGGCACGTTAACGGTATAAACAAAGAAGCTTTTACCCAGGTTGCCACTATTTAACTTATACCAACTGGAATTGCCAACTAAGCTAGAAAAACCAGATGCATTGCACTGCTGGTTTGATGAATCATTATCCATTGGTGGCGTTCTAGCTTCTAGGGCTTTTCTTTCACGAGTAAACTGTCCTGAGTTGTTTCTAGGTGGTGTACGGAAGTAAATTCCATAGAGAGTAAAGGTATCTTTTTTGCCATTATTGTCTGTGTCAACGGCATATTTCCAAGCTGTTTTTAATGTTTCGTCCTCATTTACAAAGTCGTCAGTTAGGTCGGTCGGAGTCCCGTTATTATTTATGTCGCCGCTTCCAGCTTGGATGCCTGAAATACCGTTAAATTCTAAAGCCAGCTTCAGGCGAGTCTCGTCACCAAGTCTATATTTGTCTTTTTTAAGAGCATCATATAAAGCGTTATCAGAGGGAATTCCTCGTGGTAATGTTGGGTCTTCTATTAGTGCATCTAATTTAGCTCTAGCACGATCAATCGCTGGGGTAGCAGCGTTAAGCACAGCCTCATTTACCCGCACATTACTAGCGTTTTTAGAACGCTCAAATGACCGAAACAAAATTGCAGCTGTCAACAGTACGACGACCAAAGTTACCATTGCCACTGTTGGCAAGATAAAGCCAGCATTCGCTGAAGTGCGTTGTCTTCTAGTGAGAAAGATAGTCCGTAATAGCCAAACAATTCGCTTGTTAATTGCAGATACAAACTTCTTGCCAATTATTTTGAAGTTTTTTTGAATTGCCTTGACTAGCTTATTTTTTCCAGACATAGCTGCTTTCCTGTCAAGTGATTTATAGCAAAAGTGGGATTTTTTATCAAAATTCGTAATTATGCCTGAGAATTCATTTTGCAGGCAAATGGTGAGAATTTATTTATGTGATTACTGCATATTGTTTGATTGAATTGGAAGTAAACTACACATAATAAAAGACAATTTATTAAAGTTATATCATTCATAAATTGTTCATCTAAACGGGAAAACACTGATTTTGTTAAAATTATTTCGATTAATTCCGAGGAAAAAGAAGAGCATAACTTCACAGTAATTTTGCGTAAATGTATTTTATTAGCAGGCAAATTTATGAAGATGATGTTATGAAAACAAGCTTATATTACCCATTTTTTAAGAAAGGATATCATCTGCTGCAAAACAATCAGATATTTGACTCATATTCCTGGCTTTTGAGACAAGTTGTGAATCTTATGACTTAGGATTACTGAGGAACTTCCAAATAAAAAAACGTGAGTTCTATGAACCTCCCCCAACCCCTCTCCCAGACGGAGAGGGGCTTTAGTATCCTGAGTTGGGCACGAAAAATTAGGGTTTTTAAGCCTCTCCCCGCTTGCCTAACGGCAGGCTAACGCCAAGGGGGAGAGGAATGGAAGCGGGGTTCTTTGGAATCTGTCGAACTCAGGTTAATTAAAAATTTTAGGGGCGCACAGCTGTGCGCCCCTACGAAAAATCTATAATTTTTGGAAGCTGGAAGGAGTGTGCGATTCTACGCGCTAAAGTACTTCGCTACTGGGTGATAGGTAATAATCGCCGTTGTTGATTGTTCTGGATAAAGTTGTTCGCTTTCATCCATATACAAGTTAATCCTGTCAGTTTGCAATAACTCCAGTTGCTTGTATTGGTCTTGGATATTCGGGCAAGCTGGATACCCAAAACTATACCGTGAGCCACGATAGCGTTGTGCTAACATATCCCGAATATTATCTGGTTCTTCGGCAGTAAAGCCTAACTCACGGCGAATTCTGGCGTGTGCCCACTCCGCCACAGCCTCTGCTATCTGCACCGCCATACCGTGGAAATACAGGTAATCGGTGTATTGATTAGCAGCAAATAGCTTTTGGGCGAATTCTGTGGCAATTTCACCCACAGTCACCGCCTGCATGGGGAAGACATCAATAATTCCCGATTCTTTGGGTGCAAAGAAATCTGCTATGCACAGCCGCCTTAATGACTTCTGTCTAGGAAACTCAAAAGTTGTAACCTGCTGTGATTGGTTCCATACATGTAGAGAATTCCCCTCAGATTGACAAGGGAAATACCCGTAAATCACTTGGGGATGCAACAGATTTTCCTCAATAATCCGCTGTTTCCAAGTTTCTAAAACTGGGTACACTTTCTCAGCTAAGAATGCTTGATATTCTTCCTTCGATTGTTCTTTTGGTTTGCGGAATTGCCACTGTCCAGCAATTAAAGCTTGTAAATCCAAGTGCCAGAATATTTCCTCAATGGGAATATCACTAGGCTGCAATAACTGCGTTCCCCAGAAAGGTGGTGTGGGACGTTCAATATCTACAGCCACAGCTTCAGAACGTCTCGTATCTACTATTTTTGGTTCAGCAGATGTTTCTTCAGAAGTTGTCGCTTTTGGTTCTTTGTTACCATTTGTCGAAACTTCAGCCGTTTCAACTTCGTTCAAAAATCCCTGCAAATCTTCCCAGTTACCAGCAGTCTTTGCTGGCATTAATTTATCCATGAAATGCAAGTCAGAAAAGGCATCTTTGCCATAAACTACTTTACCTTTGTAAGTGTTTTGGCAATCTTCATGCACAAATTTCGGAGTCAAGGCGGCACCGCCTAAAATTACAGGTACGGTAATTCCCTTTTCGTTGAATACCTCCAAGTTTTCTTTCATGAAGGCGGTGGATTTTACCAGCAAACCACTCATGGCAATACAATCAGCTTTGTGCTGTTCGTAAGCGTTGATGATGTTTTCTACCGGCTGTTTAATTCCCAGGTTAATCACCTTGTAGCCGTTGTTGGACAAGATGATGTCTACTAAGTTTTTACCAATGTCGTGGACATCGCCTTTGACTGTGGCAATGATAAACGTTCCCTTGGCATTGTTACCTGATTCTGATTTTTCCATGAACGGTTCTAGAAACGCAACAGCCGCCTTCATGGTTTCGGCAGACTGTAACACGAAGGGTAGTTGCATTTGTCCAGAACCGAATAATTCCCCGACAACTTTCATGCCATCTAGCAGGAAGGTGTTGATAATTTCTAAGGGGGGATATTCTTCTAAGGCTTTTTTGAGATGTTCTTCTAAGCCAATGCGTTCGCCGTCAATGATGTGGCGTTTGAGACGTTCTGGAATGGGGAGACTTTCGTCTAAGGAGCGATCGCGTTTTGTCGTTACCCCAGCAAATACTGTGGTAAGCTCTCCCAATGGATCGTATACGCAAACATCACCCTCAAATTTCCGCTCATCATAAATCAACTGACGACAGATTTCTTGATGGCGTTCTTCAATCTTAGACAGTGGTAAAATCTTGCTGGCACTCACAATTGCTGCATCCATTCCCACTTGTGTCGCTTCGTGCAAAAACACCGAGTTCAACACCATCCGCGACGCGGGATTTAAACCAAAGGAAATATTGGAAACACCCAAAATCACATGACATCCAGGCAATTCTTGACGAATGCGCCGGATAGATTCAATGGTAGCTTTGCCGTTTTCTCGGTCTTCTTCAATCCCTGTGGAAATTGGTAAAGCTAGGGTATCAAAGAATATTTCTGTGGGAGGTATGCCATATTCTACAGCTTGGCGGTAAGCACGTTGAGCAATTTGAAACTTTTTCTCAGCTGTCCGCGCCATCCCGTCTTCATCGATAGTACCGATGACTATGCCAGCACCGTACTTTTTGGCCAACTCCAACACTTTCAAAAAGCGCGGTTCGCCGTCTTCGTAGTTGGTGGAGTTCAGCAAACATTTACCACCAGCTATCTTTAAACCTGCCTCCATTTTTTCCCATTCGGTGGAATCAAGCATTAAAGGCAATGTCACATTATTAACGATGCGCGAAACTAGTTCGTGCATATCCCGCACACCATCACGTCCGACATAATCGACGTTGACATCAAGAATGTGTGCGCCTTCTTTGACTTGCGCCCTCGCCATTGACACGAGTCCATCCCAATCTTCGGCATTTAGCAAATCGCGGCACTTTTTGGAACCACTGGCGTTAAGACGTTCGCCAACAATCAAGAAGGAATTATCTTGGTCGTAGGGTTGAGTGGTGTAAATTGATGCTGCCGCTGGTTCTAAGCTAGGTTGTCTAACTTTTGGCTTCAGGTCTTTGGCGACTTCTGCCAATTGTTGAATGTGTTCTGGACGAGTCCCACAGCAACCCCCGATCACTTGGACACCCAAATCTTCAACAAAGTGCATCAGCGCCATCCGTAATTCCAACGGTGTTAGGCGGTAGTGTGCTTGACCGCCGACGTTCTCAGGTAAACCCGCGTTGGGAATACAGGAAACGATGAAAGGTGAATGTTCTGCCAGATACTTGATATGTGGTTTCATCAAGTCCGGGCCTGTGGCGCAGTTCAAACCGAGAATATCAATTGGGTAAGGTGCCAAAATTGTCAGCACAGCGCTGATTTCTGAACCTACCAACATTGTGCCCATGCTTTCCATTGTCACAGACACCATCAACGGACGGCGATCGCCTTTTTTGGCAAACACTTCTTCAATGCCATTCAGCGCCGCTTTAATTTGCAGCACATCTTGGCAAGTTTCCACTAGGAATAAATCCACACCACCATCCCACAGTGCTTCTGCTTGTTCAGCAAAAGTAGCTTTCATGGTGTCAAAGTCAATGTGTCCCAAGGTTGGTAGTTTGGTTGTCGGACCAATGGAACCAGCCACAAATCGGGGTTTTTCGGGAGTGGAAAATTCCGCAGCGACACGCTTGGCGAGTTCTGCGGCTGTCTTGCTGAGGTAATAAGCTTGGTCTGCCAAGTCATATTCTGCCAGCACAATGGACGTACTGCCAAAGGTATCGGTTTCAATGACATCAGCACCAGCGGCGAGAAAGTCGCGGTGAACTTTAGCGACAGCTTCGGGTTTAGTGTGGACTAAGTATTCGTTACAACCTTCATACTGGGGACCGCCAAAGTCTTCTGCTGTCAGGTTTTGGGTTTGGAGGTTGGTTCCCATCGCCCCGTCAAAGACGAGGACTGGGCTATCTGGACTACGCAGGCGTTCAAGGAAAGGATGAGTCATATTTTCCTAGAATAAATGAGGAAATCAAGTGAGTCTTGTGATACTCGACTTACTTTATTATTTTCCAAAATTTTGGGAATTTCGGTAGTATTTTATTAATACCAATTCTCTATGAAGATGAGCTTAATACAGCGGTGTTGACACTCCCTGGCTTTCACGCACAGGTATTCTGTACTCTAAATCAGAATTTGCTCAAGCAGGCTTTCGCTCAGCAGAGTAGAGGTTCTAAAAAAAGAAAATGTTACCAAGGTGTTTACGCCTTTAATAATTTTCATCCCTTGCCTGAATTACGGATGTATCCGACTCAGGAGGACGCATCCTCAAGGGTTTTCAACGAGTAACCTCATAGCTCATTGTTACAGAAAATTGGTATGAATATCTTAAATTAATGTTCAGTATGGCTTTGATTATGTATTTAATTTGCATTAAACCTAATCCTAACAAGTCTAAACAGTAATATTCGATACATTCCACTTCTTAACATCAGCCATCCTGAGTTTGCTCATTGGAACAATCAATCACTAGATGCTTGCTGTATTCTTCACAATTTGTTACAAAAGTACAAAGAACTTCTAGAGACTAAAAACCACATGTTCGGCGGACTTACTGGTTTACAAAATCCTAAAGGCACAGATTGGGGAGAGCAGATGCTCAATACAGTCGCCAGCCAAACGATTCGCCACTTGTTTACCCAAAGCGAGTCAGTAGAAGTCTTTGTGCGCTGCTATCCCTCCAGCAAACTGTTGCAAGGCAGCATTGATAGCTTCAAAATGAGCGGTCGTGGCTTAGTAATCCGTAGAGATTTTGCGGTGGAGGAGATGTCATTTGAAACCGATGCGGTGGCTATTGACTTTGGCTCGGTCTTAAGTGGCAAACTCAGTCTCAAGCAACCTACTCAAGCGATCGCCCAAGTAATTTTATCAGAAGCAGGTATCAACGACGCCTTCAATGCTGAACTAGTGAAAAAGCGCTTGCTTAACCTCACCGTACCATCACTGACAGAATTATCTGGCGGTGAACCAGTTTCCTTTACGGAAGTCAGGGTACAGCTATTGCCTGAAAATCGGTTGCAGCTTGTAGCCAAGGCAGATTTAAGTAATGGCGAACTTGTGCCTTTAAGTATGACTCTAACTATAGGCATTGAAAGGCGGCGGCGAGTTTCTTTCAAAGACCCGAAAATTGAACTTGACCAAGTACCAGAAGCACAACGCCAAATCTCCCAAACCTTGAGCGTAGCACTGGTGGAAATTTTAGATAATATGGTCGATTTAGATCGATTTGACCTTGATGGAGTGAAGATGCGGCTCAACCGATTAGAAACTGAAGGTCAAAAATTAATTTTCAGTGGATATGCTGAGATTGAGCGAATTCCACATAACGCTTGAGTCAAAAATTCAAAATTCGTATAGCAGAATTCAGAATTCAGAATTCAGGAGTCAGAATTAAAATTGGCTAGTACGCCACGGCGTAGATAGAGCAACGATTTAAATCGCTAAAAAGCCTATTCCATAATACTTTTGACTTTTGACTTCACGGCGGTACTAGGCTCTCGGTCCAGTTCTAAAATCCAAAATCCGAAAGTAAATCTTGTTGGATGTGAAAAATAATAGGGTCATAACAATGTTATGACCCTACTTCATTGAAAAAAGCTAGAAATTTGAAATTCAATCTCCCGAATTCTAAATTCGGAATTCGGAATTCGGAATTCTACCAAAATTATCTATCTTCCAACGCCTACATATTGGAATCCAGCCCGCACCATTACTTCGGGGTCGAGGAAGTTACGTCCATCAATAATTACAGGGTGGCTCATCAATTTTGCCATCTTCAGGTAGTCGAGGGTTTTGAACTGTTGCCATTCGGTGACGAGTACCAAAGCATCGCAACCGTCAGCTAGTCTTTCGGCATCGGTTTCTACTAGTACGCCAGAAAGTCCATGACGCATACCTGTTTGGGAAACAATGGGATCGTAGGCTTTGACTTTAGCTCCCAGTCGGTTTAGCTGTTCAATGAGGTTGAGTGCTGGAGCATCCCGCATATCATCGGTATCAGGCTTAAAGGTCAGACCGAGTAGCCCAACAGTTTTGCCTTTGAGGATTTTGAGGACTTGTTGGAGTTTTTCCAGAGCAATTAAACGTTGGCGGTCGTTGACGTTGACTGCGGCTTTGAGTAATTCAGCTTCATAGCCGTAGTCATCAGCAGTGTGAATTAGGGCAGAGACATCTTTGGGGAAGCAAGAACCACCCCAACCAATACCAGCTTGTAAAAATTTGTTACCAATGCGGGAGTCTAAACCAATACCTTTGGCTACTTGGGTAACATCAGCACCAACGCGATCGCAAATATTAGCGACTTCATTAATAAAACTAATCTTAGTAGCTAAAAACGCATTAGCGGCGTATTTGATCATTTCTGCCGAACTGAGGTCTGTTGCCAGAATTGGTACTGGGGGTAAAGATGGATCGGCTGCGTGCTTGCGTTCTACAATTGGGGCATACAGTTGTTCCATTAAGGCTATTGCCCTTGGACTATTGCCTCCTAGTACAATGCGATCGGGGTTGAAGGTGTCGTAAACTGCTGAACCTTCGCGCAAAAATTCTGGATTGCTGACTACATCAAACTCGGCTACAAACTCAGGTAGTTTATCTTCACTCGACACTCCACCTGCGGGTACTAATGTTTTTTGACGTTCAGCAATACCATCGAGAACAATCATCCGCACCCAGTCACCTGAACCAATGGGCACTGTAGATTTGTTCACGATGACTTTGTAACCACCGTTGAGATTTTCCCCAATACCACGGGCTACAGCTTCAACGTAGCGAGTGTCACTCTCACCAGTGGGTAAAGGTGGTGTTCCCACGGCAATAAACAGAATTTCTCCGTGGGTGACTCCGGCAGCGAGGTCACTTGTGAAATGAATTTTGTCTGCTTGAATAGCAGACTGCATGATTTCTGAGAGTCCCGGTTCAAAAATTGGAGACTGCCCAGACTTCATTAATTTAACTTTTTCTTCGTTGTTATCTACGCAAATGACATCATGTCCAATATGAGCCAAGCAAGCACCTGTAACTAAACCGACGTAACCAGTACCAATTACGCAAACACGCATTTTGAACTCCTCGTTTTTTTTAGCGTTAAATTATCACACTTACACACTGAGAGGAAACACAGCCACTAAAGTACCGGCTACCAAATAGGATCAGCTTGCACGAAAGTTGAGAGCGTGGCTAAGCACTGCTCAGGAGGCTGAATTCTTGCCATCGTTGTTTATGCGATCGCGGAAATCTTCTATTGTCAGTTTTAACCCCTCTTGCAGAGGAATGGTAGGTTCCCAATTTAACCAAGTTTTTGCTTTTGTGATATCAGGCTGGCGACGCCGGGGATCGTCCGAAGGTAATGGCTCAAACTTAATCTGTGCATCTGGGTTGATCATGTTTTGCACAGCTTGTGCCAATTGTAAAATCGTATATTCACCAGGATTACCCAGATTTACTGGCCCAACATACTCGCCATTCATCAATCGGATAAATCCTTCCACCAAATCGGAAACGTAGCAAAAACTCCGAGTTTGCGAACCATCACCGTAGACGGTTAAAGGATTACCCCGCAAGGCTTGAACTATAAAATTGCTCACCACCCGACCATCGTTTTCTAACATTCTCGGTCCGTAGGTGTTGAATATCCGAACAACTCGAATATCAACTTTATTTTGCCTGTAGTAATCAAAAGCGAGAGTTTCAGCGATTCTTTTGCCTTCGTCGTAGCATGAACGTATGCCAATGGGATTGACGCTACCCCTATACTCTTCGGTTTGAGGATGAACTTCTGGGTCTCCGTATACTTCGCTAGTTGAAGCCAAGAAAAACCTAGCTTTCACACGCTTGGCCAGCCCCAACATATTCAGTGTTCCCATCACGTTAGTTTTAACGGTTTTTACTGGGTTGTATTGGTAATGTACTGGAGAAGCAGGACAAGCTAAATGATAAATTTGATCCACTTCTAAGCGAATTGGCTCAGTAATATCATGGCGGATTAATTCAAAGTACGGATGTCCTAGCCATTTCAGGATGTTACGTTTATGACCCGTGTAAAAATTATCCAAGCATATTATTTCATGCCCTTCGTTCATTAGTCGGTCGATGAGATGGGAACCAATAAACCCAGCACCGCCCGTCACTAAAATTCTCATAGTTTCCCAATTACTTACAAATATTTTCAGTAGCTATTGCACTTATCTTTTAGGTTACCCAGCTTGGGCACAAAAATACAGAACTAGAAGTAAACAAGGCTTAATCAAAAAGTGTTTACCGTTGTAGTTTTGTTATGTTTTTACCTGCTTTGTTAACAATTTAACTAGAAAAATAACAAACTTTGTCTAAAAATCGTCAGTCTTTTACCTAAAGTTCATCAAATCTTCAACAATATAAAGTGTTTTTACTGTAGACGTTAGAGCCGATTCATTTGTTGTTGTCAAGATTTTTTTATGTTATCCTTCCGCCAGGGTATGCCAACGCAGCCCCAGTATACTGACTCATATTATACAGCAGATGTAATGCTATTAGCTGTCTCAGAGATCGCCACATTTGTTTGAGTGCGTTGTGGTTCTCCAAGCATGACTATGGAACAGGTGAGTTGTCTGGCTAACTCAGTTGTGACATCGCTAATAGCTAACCCTCCAGGACTAGTACGATTGCGTATAAAAGGTAAAACGACTAAATCATATAACCGTGCTGCTTGCAAAATTGCTTGAGCTACATTCTCATGAGCGATAATTTGAATTTCTGGGGCATTAGGCAGAGCTAATTTAGATATTAATAGCGAGAGATGCGATCGCCTCCAAGCAATTTTACTAGAGCTAGTGCGGCGATCGCACACATTCAGCACAGTGATGTGGCTTTGATTTGCTTGTGCCAACATCTGGGCGAATTGTACAGGCTGCAATATTGGTGCTGTTAAATTTTCTACTGGTACTAAGATGCGCTGAATTTTTTTTGGTGATTCCACCAAACGTGTTACTGCAACAGGACAGTGGGCTGCCCAAAGCACACCATCGACGACATTACCAAATAACAGCGCTCGCAACCCAGTACGTTTACCCCAACCCATAACAATTAAACTAGCTTTTTGTTCGCGGGCAGCTCTGCTAATTCCCTGAGCAAAAGCATCATCAATTCGCAGTACTGATTGTGCAGCTAGACCTAATACTCGACTTTGGGCGGTGGCTTTGGTTAATAAGCGCTCACTTCGTTCTAGAGAAGCTTCTAACTGGGGTGCATCCATATGAGCAGCAGCAGTAGCGATCGCTAGCGGTACAATTTTACCCTTTGACTGACGCGCTAATAACGCTGCCATTTCAATCAAATACTGCTGGGTCTGAGGATTATAAACAGGTACAACTATAGTCAAAGCACTGTCTGTTTCTGGTACATCGCGATCGGGTAGAGTTGTTGGTGGTGGATCTGCGGCTGGTGAGGAAGCCAAACCAACAGCTATTCGAGCAGTTATGAAGGGTCCCAAGGTTGACGTGACGAGCATTAAAACAATAACGCTGTGTAATATTTCTGATGAGAGTAATCCAGCCCGATATCCTATTAACGTTGCTGCTAAGGTTGTACTAACCTGGGGAAGTGATAGCGACCACATTGTCAGCATTTCTCGCCAGTTATAGCAGTAGACTAGTTTTGCCAACAAAGCTGCGATCAATTTACTGGCAATTAAACCGACTATAATCAGCAGCGTTAACTTGAGGGCGTTCAGGTTATTCAAAAAGGCAGGTAAATTGATCAGTAAACCAAGGTCAACAAAGAAAATCGGAATGAATAGTACACTGCCAATAAACACCACCTTTTCTTTGACTGGGCCTTCACCCACAGCTTCATTTACCGCCAAACCCACTAAAAAAGCACCAACAATTTTGTCTACTCCAATCAATTGAGCGCCCACAGCAGCAAGAAACACAGAAAGCAACACAAACAAAAATTTGTTTCCTTCATCGTCTCCTGAACGGCGAAAAAACTCTTTACCTGCCCAATCAAATCCTGCGACAACAGCAACAGAGTAAATGGTTAACCAACCCGACAATGTGAGTAGCCCAGCCAAGCTGAATGCTTGATTACGAGCGATAGCTACACAAACCCCTAATATTAGTACTGCACCAATATCTGTAAAAATTGTTGCTCCAATGGTAACAGTAACTGCTTCATTATTTACCACTCCCAAACGAGTGATTATGGGATATGCCAAAAGGGTATAGGAAGCAAATAAAGAGCCAATTAAAATTGAAGTAGTCCAGCCATAGCCTAAAATCAGACCTAGTAGGGTTCCCACAATTAAAGGTACACTGAAAGTCAAGCTAGCAAACCCAAAGGCACGACTTTTCCTCTTGCGGAATTGTTCTAGATCGACTTCTAGCCCTGCGACAAATAGCAAGTATATTAACCCAATATCTGATAGTAGGTTAATCATTGCCGAGTCAGACTGAAATAGATGCCAGCCCGAAGGGCCAAGTACTAGTCCAGAGAAAACCAAACCCACTAATCCTGGTAATCTTAGTCGCTCGAACATGACAGGTATAACTAAGATCACCACCAGCAAAATAGCAAAGGAAACAATGGGTTCCTTGCCAAGAACTTGGGAAGTTGGTTCCAGAGCAAGAACTTTTGATGTGAGTTCCATAGGTAGGAATTGAAGAGGCTATGGTAAAACAGCGATCGCTTGATTGAGCGAACACTTGATCGATATAAAAAATGAATCTAGAAGCCGCCTGACGAAAAATCAAAAATCTTAACTTACACTAAACTAGACAATTGTCTTTGAACTAACTACCTACGGGTGGATTTGACTCAAAATGAACCGCAAGCGATCGTAATCGTCTTTGAGTAACACGCTCAGGTTTCGCCCAGCTTTAATTAGCCATTCTCGGTCAGCTTTGCGTAACTGGTATACATCTCGAATGGCAGCTGCCGTCAAGGCATCTACTGGCGCACTATTGATACAAAGAAGTGTCCGCAAGAAATCTAGTTCTTCAGTAAATTTAATGATCGCTTCTGGTTCACACCGATAAACAGCTTGATGAATTTGCGGAGGACGGGGTGGTAGATACTGATATACTCTTCGGTTATAACTTGGATTTTGTGAAGATAGTTCAAATCCAACAATCGCAGCTCGGAATTCTGTTCTGAGCATGGCAAATATCTGGGGTTGTTCCTCCCGTAAGTCTTGCAAGGACAAGCCCAAAGCCCTAGCTCGATGTACGGAATCTATGGGCATGGTAGTGGCATAATACACCACCGCATAAACCAGATTGCCAGATTCTTCATCCACAGCACAAACCCAACTACCAAAAGGCGGCATAGAGGGAAAACTTAAATCTTCTGGTTCCAAACACTGTGCCAAAAATTCAGTAGTTGTAGTTTCAATCACCTCGGCAAAGTGGTTGGGATGGCGATCGCTTGTGTCAAACTGTGGTAATGGGAGGCGCATGGGAGTGCTGAGTTAGAAGTTAGGAGTTAGGAGTTGAACAATAATAACTCCTAACTCCTCTACAGACGCGATGAATCGCGTCTCTACTTTTTAACTAATCTATTTTCCTTTTTTACGTCCGGCTGTGGTTTCAACGAGTTCTAATTCCTTCAGGCGGAAGGTAATTAATTTATCCCAGTTACCACCTTCAAACAGTACGGCTACCTTGCCATCACTCACCCGTTGCACGAGTCCTTCAGAGCGATAATAGGTATCTGCGGGATTATTAACACGAACAGTTGCTCCAGGCAGAATCATCTTTTTAGCCTCGCTTGTTTCCTGTTACTAGCTTAATACTTCTTAATAGTCATTAGTCATTGGTCATTAGTCATTAGCAAAGGACAACTGACAAATGACAAATGACGAATCAATAATACTTCTGTCGTTGGCGAAAATTTGCTACCGATTCTACTATTCCCAAGGAAATGAAGTTAGTAAGCATAGCAGAACGCCCGTAACTCATCCAAGGTAAGGGAATTCCTGCTACAGGTGCTAAGCCGACAGTCATGCCAACGTTGACAATTAACTGAAACACAATCATGGATAAAACGCCAATAGCCAACAAAGAACCAAAATTGTCTGTGGCGGTTTGAGCAACATGCAGTAAGCGGAAACAAATTAAGCAGAAGACAAATAGCACCACCAAACAACCAACAAAACCGAATTCTTCACCAACTGCTGAAAAAATAAAGTCTGTATGCTGTTCTGGGACGAAATTCAGTTGGGTCATTGGGCCTTTGAATAGACCCCATCCCCAAATTTCACCAGCACCGATAGCAATGCGAGATTGAATGAGGTGATATCCAGCACCAAGGGGATCGTGATCGGGGTCCATGAATACAGTTAGCCGGTCTTTTTGATACGGTTTCAAAATATGATTCCAGGCAAAAACTCCTAATTCACCACCGAGTATATTAAGACTCAACGCACCCATAGCACCTAAACCAAATCGACGCCAGGGGAGAGTTCGCCAGCCCACAATACCCATAGCCACTGACCAAACTATGCCCAACGGGCCAAAAGATAGCTCTTTAAGTAAAACTATCGGCTCTGCTAAAGGCCAAGATATACTAAACAAAATCGCAGCAACCACAGGAGAAATCATCAGAATTAACCAGCCTGGGTTAGCATTGGCCCAGTAGAGCATTCCCAAAACGATCGCTGCAAATACCATTGATGTTGCTAAATCTGGCTGTAAAAATACTAAACCCCAAGGTATAGCAGTGATTGCCAAGACACGGAAAACACTTTCGAGTTTAGAAGCAGTGCGCTTGTGTAACAAGGCTGCTAAGGTAATAATCATACCGACTTTGGCAAACTCTGAGGGTTGCACGTTAAAGCCAGCGATACTAATCCACCGCTGCGCTCCTTTAGCGCTACTACCAGCAATCATCACGGCGATTAAGCTGAAGTTCGTCAGTGCGTAGGTTACCCAGTGATACTGCATCAAGATTTCGTAACGGATACGAGCTAAAAACAGTGCTATCAGCACACCAATACCCGCTACTAACCAATGCCACCACCAATCAGTTACTGGCTGCTTGAGTTCCGTACTGAGGATCATCACGCCGCCAAAAATGCTGACAGCAACCGGTAAACAAAATAGTAACCAATCTACATATTGCCAGGGCTTAACCCAAGACTTCCAGCGAATTTTGGGGAGCGATCGTTTTAATAACATTGTGTCAGTTTAGACTTTAGATTTAAGTTGTGCATTGGGGATTGGGTACTGGGTACTCGGTATTGGGCAAATTCTTCCCTAATCCCCAGTCCCCAATTCCCAGTCCCTAGTATTCCCAATAGCCCAGGAAGCAGATACAAATTAAAATTTATTATGTCAAAGCTGCGACTGATACTTTGCCAGCAATGGTAAGAGCGATCGCTTTTAATGCTTTTGCCGAAGCTGAATCTGGATCGCCAACCACTATTGGCACACCGCTATCACCGCCAACTCGCGTGGAAATTTCTAGCGGTACACAGCCCAAAAGTGGCACTTCCAATTCAGCAGCCGTTTTGGAACCACCCCCGGAACCAAAGATGTCATACTGCTTATCTGGCATATCTGGTGGGATAAAATAACTCATATTTTCCACAATCCCTAATACCGGGACGTTCATCTGCTGGAACATCCGTAATCCCTTACGAGAATCTAACAGCGCTACATTTTGCGGTGTGGTGACAATTACTGCCCCTGCCATCGGTACTGCTTGGGTTAAAGTTAGCTGAGCATCTCCGGTTCCCGGTGGCATATCTACAATCAAGTAGTCTAATTCTCCCCACTCAACTTGATAGAGAAACTGGCGAATTACACCATTTAGCATTGGTCCCCGCCAAATTACTGGTTGATCTCGGTCAATCAAAAAGCCCATTGAAACCAATTTGACGCCGTGATTAAAAGCAGGTTCCAGGATGTCACCTTTTTCAGTTGAACGCACAACAATTTCGGCATCGGCTAGCCCCAGCATAGTAGGGTCATTAGGTCCGTAAATATCAGCATCTAGTAAGCCGACTTTCGCCCCAGTTTGGGCTAAAGCCACTGCGACATTCACCGCTACAGTACTTTTACCAACACCACCTTTGCCGCTGGAAACAGCAATGATATTTTTTACCCCAGAAATGCCAGTGCGGTCAGGTAAGCTTTTTTGTTGGGGCGTTTCTGCTGTGACTTCTATGCTTACATCTGTAACACCTGGTAGTTTTTTAACAGCTTTCTGACAGTCTTCAACGATAAATTCACGTAAAGGACAAGCAGGAGTAGTTAACACTAAAGTGAAACTAACCTTGCCACCATCAATTTTGACATTGCGAATCATATTCAGTTCTACCAGACTTTTGCGAAGTTCTGGGTCTTGCACTGGTCGCAACACTTCTAAGACAGAGCGGGAATCAAGGACATCGTACATAAAAAATTCAAAATTCAAAATTTACCGAAGTTCTGATTTAAGGAAGGCAGAAGCTCCTGACTTCTGTTGAAAATGAAGAAATACAATCGTAGTCAGCATCTTAGCTATTAACTTGATGCAAATAAAAGCAAGAGCAGATTGGTGTTTTCACTATCACTGCCGTAATAAAACTTAGGAAATTGGATTATTACCTAATAGAATCTTAACTTTGTTTAGCGATCGGGGATTGGGGATTGGGGATTGGAGACTAGGGACTAGTGACTAGGGACTGGTGACTAGGCATTAAAAGTGTGGGAAGGGGGGAAGCTTTTTTATAATCTCCCCTATCTCCCCTATCTCCCTCATCTCTCCTAATCCCCAGTCCCTAGTCCCCAGTCCCCAATCCCTAAAAATCAAAACAACTGTCATTTAGGGATTTTTTCTTAGTTGATACTGCTGGTAATGCGGCCTTTTCTACTGCTTCAACTAAAGAGCGTGCAACACGGTCTGCATAAGGACGAGATAAAGACCAAATTAGGGGCGACAACCAACCGCGTAGCGTTACAGAATAAGATAAACAAGTACCACAAACCGTTGATTCTACTTGGTAAGTTACCCGTTCTTCTATACCAGGAATTGCCAGAACTCGGATACTCAGCATTTCTCTAGGATTGACGCGTTCCACAAAAATCCGGATAGGAATCGGCGAAAAGCGTGTTACAGCATGAAAAATTAATCCTGGTTGGGGTACTAATCCGTAGGGCACATTAGTACTTTTAAGTAGTGGATGCCAGGAAACATCTGTTAAATCAACCACTTTTTGCCACAGTTCATCTACAGAAGCAGAACTAATCTCTCGATAAGTCCGCACCAGAGAAGCGCAAAACCGACGACGTTTGCGGTGGATGAATTTGGATAACCAACCTTGCATTTTCCTAATCCTCCTCCTCCTAGACACTTTCTGGTAACTCTGGTGTTTTGGGCAACTAAGCTTAGCCCCATTCTGTTAATAATTTCAAAAAAAACTCACTCAATATACAAGCCTATACGCATTTGAGGGAAAATAACTCTAGTGATGCCCATCAATCCCATAAACGCTTGACCAGTGAGAAAAAAGCAGGTTGGGCAAATAGAGCTTGATTGCTGGCGCGTGTTTTCCCCAAATTTTAAGATGAGAAATTTGTGGCTTTCAGGAAATTGTAATTTAGGTTCGGGAATCTATGTTGATCAACTCGCAAACACCAACTGTAGCAGCAGAATCATTGAAGTCTTTGCCACCAACTGACGCTCAGACTAGGGTCAGTCAGTTTATGAAACAGCTGCAAGACGAAATTACGCAAGCTTTAACAGAACTGGATGGTGTGGGCAAGTTTCTAGAAGATAGTTGGGAACGCCCAGAAGGAGGTGGAGGGCGATCGCGTGTCCTACGCGATGGTGCAATATTTGAACAAGGTGGTGTCAATTTTTCTGAAGTTTGGGGTTCCCATTTGCCGCCCTCAATTTTAGCTCAACGCCCGGAAGCCGCAGGACACGGCTTTTATGCCACGGGAACTTCAATGGTGTTACACCCGCGTAATCCCTACGTGCCTACAGTCCATCTCAATTATCGCTACTTTGAAGCTGGGCCAGTGTGGTGGTTTGGCGGTGGTCTGGACTTGACTCCTTATTACCCCTTTGCTGAAGATGCAACACATTTACATAAAACTTTAAAACAGGCTTGTGACCAACACCACCCAGAGTATTACCCAGTATTTAAGCGCTGGTGTGACGAATATTTCTACCTGAAGCATCGCGGTGAAACAAGGGGCGTGGGGGGTCTATTTTTTGATTACCAAGACGGCCGGGGTACTTTATATCGTGGGCCCGATCCCAATGGAGGAGCAGCTATTCATAGCAACGAAGTGGGAGAGCTAGCACCACGCAGTTGGGAAGATTTATTTGCCTTTGTGCAAGGCTGTGGTAGAGCATTTTTACCAGCCTACGTACCAATTGTAGAACGGCGACATGGGATTGAGTATGGCGATCGCCAACGAAATTTCCAACTCTATCGTCGGGGACGATATGTAGAATTTAACTTGGTTTACGACCGAGGTACCATTTTTGGTCTGCAAACTAACGGACGCACCGAATCAATTCTCATGTCCTTACCACCTTTGGTGCGTTGGGAATACGGCTATCAGCCAGAACCCAATTCCCCCGAAGCCGAGTTGTATGAAATCTTCTTGAAACCTCAAGATTGGATCAATTGGAAATAATGGGGAGTAGGGAGTGGGGAGTAGGGAGTTAAGAGTTAAGAGTTATTCTCCCCCATCTCCCTCATCCCCCCATCCCCCTCACCTCCCCCACTCCCCACTCCCCATTCCCCACTCCCCATTTCAAATTGCTACTCAGCACTGTTTTGGTGAGTTAAACTACTAAAGATAAGCACTTAGCATAAAAAAGTGACAATTTTAGCTGTAGCTTGTTAATCTCAAGTGGCAGCATCATAACGGTTCTGTAGCTAGTCAATTTTAAAGGAATGCCACGGGGAGGGCTTTAGTGATTCACATAGACCAAAAAAGTTATACAACCCAAGACGGAAACACTGTTATTGTCTTGACACCAGCAGGTCGCCTAGACATCACCACTGCTTGGCAATTTCGCCTAAAGTTACAAGAGTGTATTTCTAAACTCAGTCGCCATGTGGTTGTGAATCTGGGTCAGGTCAATTTTATTGATAGTTCTGGTCTCACGTCTTTGGTAGCTGGAATGCGTGATGCAGATAAAGTCAAGGGTAGTTTCCGCATCTGTAATGTACATCCAGAAGCCAAACTCGTGTTTGAAGTGACAATGATGGATACTGTGTTTGAAATCTTTGAAACCGAAGAGGAAGCTTTAGAAGGTGTACCTCGTAGTATTGCTAGCTAAAAGAGTGCTGAAGGGAGTGGGGAGTGGGGAGTGGGGGAGAATAAATCTGAACTCCTAACCCTAAATTCTTCACTCAGCACTCAGCACTCAATACTGATTTCGCTTGGTGTAGCGATAAGGCCCCATAATTGCTCCCCAAGTTGCTTGTCCAGTTGCGGGGTTAATTCCTTTGTCGTAGCTGTGAAATTCTGCTGCTGTGGCTTCAAACCCCAAGGAAACTTGGATGGTATTGCCAAGATAAGTGAAGGTGCAACGAGTTTCTGGTAATGGGGTAGCGGTAAACTTATAGCGATCGCCACCTAGTGTTTCGTGAGTAACTGCGAGGATACAACCTGGTAGTAAATCTAATTGATTGGGTGAAAGTGTATTTAGTAAGGCAGAATTATCACCTGCGCCTCTTAATGCTTCTGGATTTTTCAGCATGTAATATTGCACTTCCAGAGGCGCATGAGAATCGCTTCTCTGACGCAACCGCATAATTCTTTGGCGGTAAGGTTGATCTAGCTTAATGATATTAGCCTGTTCGGCAAATAGGGTGATGCTATCTTCTGCGAACAGATTAACTGGTCTTTGCCAAAGGCGCAGGTGGACATACCAAATAGGTTCTCCTATGGCTTGTTCCCGATTATCAAATTCACCAGCTAGGTACTCACCTAAAGCAATTAACTGTGGCGAGAAGTTCATAAAATGGGATCAATGAATTTTTAAAGGTGATAATTTTGGTTATTTCCTTAGAGGGAAACGTTCTTAGCCTCTGTGGCTAACTAATTTCAAACTATTTTTTATTTGTCTATTGTGCCTATATTGTAAATGAAACCGTCACCAGCCAAAACCTCAACTTGGCAAAGTAGCCTTTAAGCGTGAAAATAAGAATACGTCGCCCTTAACATTTTCTTTGTGAATAACGTCCGTACAGTCTCTGATACAAAGCGAACTTTCTACAATCTGCATACCCGTCCGATCAACACTATTTACCGTCGGGTAGTAGAAGAATTGATGGTGGAAATGCATCTGCTGTCAGTAAATATTGATTTCAGCTACAATCCAATTTATGCCTTGGGTGTCGTCACTACTTTTGACCGCTTCATGGAAGGCTATCAACCAGAACGAGATCAAGAATCTATTTTTAACGCCCTATGTCAGGCTATAGAACAAGACCCGCAACGCTATCGACAGGATGCCGAAAGATTGCGGGCTTTAGGTAAAAGTTTGCCAGTTAAAGATTTAATTGCGTGGCTGAGCCAAACTACTAACTTAGATCGAGATGCTGATTTACAAGGACAATTGCAAGCGATCGCCAACAATCCTAACTTTAAATACAACCGTTTGTTTGCAATTGGTGTATTTTCATTATTGGAATTGTCAGATCCTGAATTAGTTAAAGACGAAAAGCAACTCACAGAAGCACTCAAAGCGATCGCTGGTGGCTTGCACTTGTCTGATGACAAGTTCAGCAAGGATTTGGAACTATACCGTTCTAACCTAGACAAGATGGCGCAAGCACTGATAGTGATGGCAGATATGCTCTCAGCCGATCGGAAAAAACGCGAACAACGGAAACAACAATCAACTACTCAAGTTGCTCCTCCAGCTTCCAATGAATAGTTAGAAGCGATGCAATTTTGGATTTTAGATTTTAGATTTTGGATTTTTACTTCAATCCAAAATTAACTCAATTTTGGATTTTAGATTTTTAGATTTTTCCTTCAATCCAAAATCCAAAATTAAAAATCTAAAATTACTTTAGTTAGGAGTCATTAAAAAATCATCACTCTTAACTTTATACACCCAATATTTTGTAGATTAAGCTGTTAATTAAAGTCAGCGCAAATGCTCCAATAACAGCACTCCAAACACCGTAACGTAAACGAAAGCCTTCGACTAACCAAGCAGCAATACTAAAACAAACTACAGCAATCATAAATGTGAAAATGCTGGATAGTAAGTCTAACGTCAGTAAATTTGGTACTGCGAAAACGAGACTTAAAATAGGTCTGACTATTGCTGTCACAATACCAAGCACTGCTGCGGACAAGAAGGCTTTACCTGGAGTGTCAATTTCAACTCCCAATGGTAATTTACTAATTATTAACAAGCTGATAGCTGTTACTATCCAAACAATTAAAAGCGTCACAATATTCATGCCACAACCCCTGAAACGTGAATGGCAATTGGTGATAAAGTACTCAGCCTACCTATGGAAAAATCTTTCAAACTCAACCAATTATTTGTAAATTAGCAGAATTTTTTTCTCTAACCAAATTTTATTCTGGATATCTTTAGGTTTGGGAAAAGCTTCAGGGGGAGTGGGGAGTGGGGAGTGGGGGAGATGAGGGAGATGAGGGGGATGGGGGAGTGTGCGGAGTGTGGGGGAAAGAGAATTTATCTTCCCCCTCCTCCCACACCTCCCTATCTCCCAATGCCCCATGCCCCATGCCCCTATCTCACCTTTTAGGAGTAGATTGGCTTTGTTGAGGTGCTACAGGTGCTGGGGATGCTGGTGGGTTGGAAATATTAGGATTGATTGGACTGATACCTTGCCCAGGGGCTGAGGGAAATCTGGGGGTAAGACCGCCTTCGGGGTTGATGCCTGGAAATGGTGCTTGACCAGGATTAGTTGGGAAAGAAGGCGCAGGAGGCTGATTGAGTGAGTTTGTGGGTGATTGAGATGGCCCGGGAATAATTCCCAAAGAAACGCGATCGCCTCCTACTTGCCGCAGCAAGTCTAATGTCTCAATCACATCATTGTAAGTTGCTGTGCGTGAAGCATTCAGCACCACAACGGCATTGGGATTTGCTTGGAGATACAGTTTTAACCTTTTTGCCAAATCCTCACGTTTTACAGGCTGTTTTTCTATGTAAGTGTTACCAACAGCATCGATAGTTACAATCTGACTGCCACTTTGTGACGTTATCCCAGATACGGTTTTAGCGCTGGCTTTGGGCAAATCAACATTTATTGCCTGTTGGCGCGTAAATTGCAGTGCTGCTAACAAAAAAAACGTCAGAATACAAAAAACAACATCAATTAAAGGAATGATTTGAATTTGGACTTCTTCGATTGGAGTATGTAGATTAACTTTCATTTTCTCAATTTAATCGCCTGGTTTAGGGGTTGAATTTTTGGCTATTACTAAGGTAGGATTGGCGGCTCAGGAGGATCAGAAAACCTGTTTTTACCCTGTTTGCGGGGTGGTGTCAAATTATCCCGCGCAATTGGTGATGTAGCATTACTAAAATCAGGCGGAGACTGGCGGTAGAGTAATTCCAACTCATTCCCTGCTTTGCGAAAAACTTTGACCTGGTTAACTACAAAACTTTGGAATAGGCGGTAGAATACCAAACTAATGATGGCAACTATTAATCCTGCTGCTGTACTAATCAACGATTCACCAATACCAGTAGTCACCCCAGCAGTAGATTCAGTTCCCAAATCGCCAATGCGAATTGCCCGCAAAGACTGGATTAAACCTAAAACCGTACCCAATAATCCCAGCAGTGGCGCTAGAGCTATTACGGCTTCTAAAAGTTTTTCACCCCGCCGCATTCCAGCCAATTCATCTTCGGCTGTGGACTCCAGGGCTAGACGAAAGGTTTCCGCATCACTTTTGCCTAAGTGTAAAGGCGCATAGAGAAAACGCCCCACAGGCTGATGATTTGCAAGTCTTGCGATATCGGCAGCGACTTGCCAATCATCATGGGCAGCATCTAGGACGCGATCGACTATTTGCTTTTCTTGAGTTAAAATTCGGAGCCAGAACCAAAAACGCTCGAAAATTACACTCAAAGATAAAATCGATAAAACCAGCAACGGCCACATCGCTGGTCCGCCCTTGTAAAACAAATCTAAAATATCCACTGTTTAAATTTCCTCCCTCCAGAACTAAAGCAACTATCCCCAAGCATTATTAATTTTAGAGATTAATGGGCATAGGGCATAGGGCATTGGGAGTGTGGGGTGGAGGTGTGGGAAGTGTGGGAGGAGGGCAAGCATAAATTCTCTTTCCCCCCACACTCTGCACACTCCCCCATCCCCCTCATCTCCCTCATCTCCCCATCCCCACTCCCTTTTCAATTGGTAGCGTCTTCCAGACTAATTGGGGCGGTTATTCCCACCGGGAATTTAAAAGATTATTTGTCAAAATTAAAAATAACTGGAGGTTCAAAACATGAAATTTTCAATTCAATCAGTTTATACCTGGTATCGTGATTTGCTTCGTAACCCTAAATACCGCTGGTGGGTGATTTTAGGAACACTAGTTTATTTGGTCAGCCCAATTGATTTTCTCCCAGACGTTTTCCCCGTCGTCGGACAGATTGATGATGTTTTCCTTTTGACCTTGCTAGTAGGTGAGGTGTCTGGGTTAGTGATTGAAGGCTGGAAAGCTCGTAAAGGTGATGTGAATACTCAAGCAGGCAATACTCCAGAGGGTTCTACCTCCACTGCAAGCACTATTGATGTCGATGCTGTTTCTGTCAAGTAGTTTTAACAAAAAAATAAAATTTCACAAACCCCTGCTTTTGGCGTCTGAAGTAGGGGATATTTTTTTTGTCAATGATTAATTAACAGTCAGTGAAGTAAAGTATAGCGGTTCCCATTCAGATGCAGTACAACATCATATCGCAAGGTGTAGGGGCACGGCATTGCCGTGCCCTTACGGGTGTACTTGTGGGGAAACGCTATAGTGCCGAATGTCTTATGCGATCGCAACTCAAGTAAAAACCAGGAGGGGATCGCTAAAAATTTACAAAAATTTTAATGAAATATACATGTTATTACCTGTAATATGGCTATTAAGCTAAATTATTAGATTTTCCAGATATAAAAAGCACACATATAGAAAAATTACATAGAAAGAAATAATTAAATAAAAGTTTGATTTTTTCGCTATTAACAAGCAAGCTCTAACAACAAGCCGCATACTCTCTATGCGACCGACCTGGAGGTAGTCGCATAGAGCCTGAAACGACTGAATTTTCTGAATACACACAACCGTTAATTGGAGAACTAGGGCGTGGAAAACTTGAATGACTTATTCCCAATATCAGGTTGTGACAACCTGCAAAAGATTGGAGACGTAATTTTTGTTCACGGATTGATGGGTCATTACCGAGAGACTTGGCATCCGAAGGGTAAGCGTAATGATGATGATTTTTGGCCGGCTTGGTTGGGTAGGGATTTGCCAAATGTTGGTATTTGGTCACTGGGGTACGAGGTGGAACCTTTCGCTTGGAGAGGAAATACAATGCCATTGGTGGATCGAGCTACCAATTCCTTGGCGCTTTTAGATACATATGATATTGGCGATCGCCCTTTGATTTTCATTACCCATAGCATGGGTGGGCTTTTAGTTAAGCAAATGCTTCGTCATGCCAATGATTTCGGGACTCCAAGATGGAAAGCGATCGTGCAACAGACAAAAGGAATCGTTTTTCTCTCCACTCCTCATTCGGGTTCTGATCTTGCTAATTGGATTAAATATATAGGTGGTCTTCTGAGAACCACAGTCAGCGTTGATGAACTAAAAGCTCACGATTCCCGTTTACGTGAACTAAACCTTTTATATCGGAATCACGAACACCTGAGCGAAATTCCAATGGAAGTTTACTGCGAGAAGTATCAAACCAACGGAATTTTAGTTGTGAATGAAACCAGTGGTGACCCTGGCATTCGAGGTGTAATTCCAATACCAATGGATGAAAATCATATTTCAATTTGTAGACCAGAATCGGATAAAAAACCAATTTATACTCGGGTGAAGAGATTTATTCGTGACAACTTAAATACCCCTTTAAAGCCTATTCAACTGGAACCTAAGAGTAATGAAATTGAAAAAATAACTATCGATCAACGCAGTGGTGGTGTTTATTTTGGAACTGGATCGGTTCATCTCAATGGGGATGTAGTTGGAGGTAATCAGGAAAAATTGGACAACAAGTAAAACTGATATTTTTTTCTGAACAAATATCTGCAAAGCTCTCTTTACCTAATGAATGTAGGTCATGTCTAATTTATTCTTTTTGAGAAGCAAGGAGTAAGTTAAGTCAGTGAGTGATGATTCTGACCAAAATCCATCATCTGGGCAGCAGAATGCTGAAAACCCAGAGCAACCTAAGAAAAATGAGGGTGCTGAATCAGCGAATCATACCAATCCAGAAGAAGAATTCATTAAGAATTTTGTCGGCAAAGATACAGCGAGAAATATTAATGAATTCTTGCAATGGCAAGGAGCTGCAAACGTTTTTATTGATGCCCGTAGTGGCGGTGCTTATTTTGCCAACCAAGTAGATATCACGGGAGATGTCGTAGGAGGAAATCAGACGAAATCGACTAAACGCAGTTATGTAAAAGAGATAGCTGGTTTAGTATTAACTACTGATATTGAAAAAGTACGCAGCGTCTATATTGAAACTACTAGATATCAACAAGCAAAAAGCATTTTAAAAAAGAAGCGGGTTTTACTCCTCTGGGGTGATTCTAAAATTGGCAAACAAACTACTGCAATTCACCTGCTTTTGCACTCACAGAATCAAGAGATTTTTGAAATTGACCCAGCTGTAGAAGACCTTAGTTCATTTCAATGTGAGGCGAAGCAAGTTTATGTAATTGATACGCTAGCAACCGATAGTGCCGGCAAACTCAATAGTTATTTACTCAAAGGTCTGAATCAGAAACTTAGCCAACAAGATAGTTATCTGGTGATTACTGTAGACAGTCGTGTGCGTCTATCGCCAGAAGCTTTACAGGAATATATTCTTCATTGGAGTGAACTACCAACGAGTGAGGAACTTTTAGAAAAACATCTTGCATGGTACTTAAAAGACCAAGCCATGCTTGACGTTGGTCATTCCTTAATTCACTCAGACTCAGTACGTCAGCTACTCAAAAATAATGTATTACCTGGGGATGTAGATCGGTTGGCTGAACTTCTGGCCAAGGTTGTGAGGAAGGAACTTGAGCTTGAGGAAGCGCTAGCAGGCTTTAGTGTTCGCGTTCGGGAGCAAGTTGAATCTTGGTTCGAGAAAGAAGAAAATCAACACCTGAGTAAATATGTCTTCATGATTACTCTGGCCGTTCTCAGTGGAAGTAGCTATCAAGCAGTCCTAGATGCTAGTAAGCGTTTACAATTTCTGAGCAAATCTCCATCAGCTCAGAAAGAAGTCACCGATGCTGAGCCACTTTTCAACAGAAGACGCAGCCAGTGGTTAAAAGAAGTTTGCGCTCATTCAAGCGAGGGATATGAAAATACAGAATTTGGGCGGAGTCCAGTTGAGCTAATTGAACTAGATAATCCCAAATTTCAGCCAGCTATTTTACATTATGTTTGGAAAGAGTACGACCACTTACGCGAACCGCTGCTTTTATGGTTGTATGAGCTGGGATCAGACCCTAGCTTTGAGGTGAGGATTAGAGCCGCAGCAGCAGTTGGTGAACTAAGTAAGTATGCTTTTGGTTTTGTTCTGCAAAAAGTGCTACGACCTTGGGCAAATTCTGACGATCGCCGTTTACAGAGATTAGCTGCACAAGCCCTCAGCATACCAGTATTTGAAAGCGATCTGGCTCCACAAGTTATGGGTTTGCTACATCATTGGAGTACAGTCAACAATCCCAACCTACGCTGGACAGCCACGGCGACTTATGGAGGCTATGTAGGATTGCGGTTTCCTGATATTGCACTGCGGGATCTGTTGGCGATCGCCAAATCTGGAGACAGACAATTATTTTCAGTACTAGCCGAAAGTGTAGTTATCCTCTTCAAGGCTGGAGAGTTTTTACCAGGTCAATATTTTACAGTACTCAACACGCTGCAAATATGGACACAGCAGCCTCAGACCAACATGGTAAACCATTTGAGTTTGGCAATATTTTTGCTACTGATGGGTCAGACAAAAGTTTCCGCAGACTCTAACAATAGTCATTTGCCTATATTATTGTCGCTTCTACTAGAAGAAGATCAACTTGTTAAAGAAAATCTCAAAACTGAGCGTACATACGAAAAAATTATCACTGGTCTATTGCGGAATGCTTTCAATCTAAAGTTGACTCGCAAACTTGTGTTAGATGAACTCCACAATTGGCTCAAACTGGCAGATTTTGACCATCGCCTGCTTCCAATCCTTTGGAGAATTATATATTTACTTGTGGATTTAGGAACCCAACGAGAGAAAGACCGTATTTTAAAATATCTTCAAAGATGGGCAGATGTTGAACAACCTAATGCTGCCAGCAAAATACTATCAAAAATTCAAAAGTATTTCAATATCTGACCAAAGAGGTAAAACAATGGCAAACACATACAATCCTATTTTCAGCAAAGAAACACTTCGTTGGGGATTACTTCAGCGCCGTCCAGTTCCTGAACCAGGAATCGCTTTAGTTTTTTCCGGTGATGGGCAACCCTTATTAACTATTACACAGGGTGAAAGGGGACCTACTAAAGGAGAAATGGTTTGGGGGAAATATAATATGCTTTACAAGGTAGATATAACTGAACATCCATTGAGTTTTCGGTGTGACTTACCTTGTAAAAGTGACGCTTTTGATTTTCATGCTGAGGTCAAGTTCAATTGCTCAGTACATGACCCAGAAATAATTGTCCGACGCAATGTAACTGACGTTTATCAAGTACTAGAACCTTTAATTGTTGAGGTCATGCGAAGCATGAGCCGTAACTATGAATTTAAAGACGTTGGCATTGCAGAGGGTGAGATTAGCGACAGGGTAAAACAAGAAATATACGATGCGGGATTCCAACTTAATCGCTTTGTATTGAAACTATCTTTAGAACAAGAAGTGCGAGAGCGAATTCGCAGGAAGACAAATATTCAGGAAGAAGTTGAAGTCGAGATCACAAGTATTAAAGGAAAAAGTCAATTAGAGAAAACAGCGATCGAGGAACAGAACAAGCTCGAAACCCTCAAAATAGAAAGCGATAAATTAGAGATTGAGCGCTTGAAAATCCGCATGGATTTTTACAATGAAATTATCCAGACTGGTAGCTTGCAATTGCTTGTATTACAACTTGCTAAAAACCCTAATGATGTCATGGCAGTTGCTCAAATGCTCAATCAACAGCGTCAACTTGCTGTTGATAACGAAGTCAAACTGCTAGAAGTTTTGTTAAAAGAAGATGCTATTGAAGGGTCTCAATTTGATGATGCAGGTAAACATATACTCCAGAGATTGATGGGTCTGATTGAACGTCCAGCACCTGCTTTGAAAGCCAATCCAATCAACAATAAAGAAAATCAAAAACTTGTACCAGAAACAGATGAAACTAATAATACTGCCGAATCTGTAGTTCCTGACGTTAGCTGGGAAGAAGATGAAGAAGATAACTAATTCATGAGAATAAAAGGCAAAAATTTATTGTGATCGAGTTTTTGCAAAGCATTATTCGAGCATTCTGGGAACTGCTACTAATTATACCAATTCCGTGGCGGTTGCTGATTGTTTTACTTTTGTTCATGCTTGTTTTTCCCTGGTTTGTATGGAGAGCATTACCTTGGCTGTTTTTTATATTTTCGCACTTGCTTTTTATTTGCGGGAAAGCACTAGCGTATGTTCTACTATCCATAGAATATTTCGTAACGCAATATATCCGACAACAAGGTTCTCAACCGCCAATCTTTATTTATACCTTTGGTGACTTACTAAGTGATATAGTAAGAACTTTTGATGAAGTCACACAAAAATCAAAGAAAATACTTGACTATGCCTTCAAAAAGCAATGGCTGCTTCATAGAGGATGGTTTGTAATATCGGCGATCGTATTTACTTTAACTTGGTCTTTTCGTCCTGTTTTTGGAGAAAATACCATTGCTCAATTTATCGATCGCTCAGTAATGTCGTGGTACTCCATTGAAGGATGGGGGCTTTATTCTAGGCGTTCACTATCTTCTGCTTTAAGTAGCCCTGCACCAAAAAAATTTGTCCAAGCTTACTATTTAGCCATTAATGAACGTCAATATCCAGAAGCATGGAATTGTCTATCTCCCAAATTTCAAAGCAAGAACTCAAATTTATCCGGTGGTTTTATTTCCTATGTAAATTGGTGGGAAACAGTTGAGCAAGTAAATGTTAATGAAATTATTTTGGAACAACAAGATAGTAACTCTGCTACAGTAAAAATTACTTTACGATATTTGATGAAAACAAATAAAAGTTTATCTCAACCAGAGTCTATACGTTTATCGTTAGTGCGGGATGCCAAAACAAATAAATGGATGATTAACTCTTCAAAGCCTCTGTCTTGATGTATTTTTTCTAGCATCCTGTAAACTAGGTTTGCGAACATGGAGGTAATTCTACTGTTAGTTGACTCATGTTATTGCCTCTGCAAAAGAATTGGTATTAGGTCGAACGCTGAATTTTAGATTTTAAATTTTGGATTTTAGATTGAAAAGTCAAAATTTAAAAATGTCTGCTTGCGTGGCGTCTGGCAAAGTGATTCTTGAATTTACTTCACTCGAACAAAGCTACGCACTCATTAAGCTGCACTGACTTGGCCAAATTTTGTTAAGAAACGCAAGGCTTTGAGGATATAACTGGCACAATCTATAGGAGAGGTGTTGTAAAACGATCGCCACGCATTCGCCTTATCTTCATCATAGCGATCGCTTCTCTCCAAATGCTGTTCTAACCATGCCAATCGCACTGCATGGCCAATTAACACATCTAATACTATATATTCTTCGATTTGGAGCTTGGGATTATTCGCGGCGATCGCGGCTAATTCAATTAGTGCTTCAATATTAACTTGGCGGTACTCTGGAGCTTCGATTTTATTCAGCAGATGCTCAATTAACAAAGCAAAATTTCTTTCTCCTGCTGTCATTTCTGACAACATTAACTCACTATCTAAACGATTCCGGCGCTCTAATTTATCGCCAATTACCAAGCCTTTGCAATGTTGCATTAATAGCCAAACTTGCTTAAAAAAGTCTTTTGGTACTCGCCCCGTCGCCCCTTCGCTTTGGCGAAACCGCCGCCAACCACCTGAAGGAACTTGGATTTCTTCTGAAATTGCTGGTAACACCACCCAAGCAATATCACTTTCTTTTTGCTTGACGTGCAATGATTCTTGCTGGCGCAACAGGCTACTCATACCGGTATATCCAGTTAATACTTGACGCAAGCGCATTTTCACTTCAAAAGGTGAAAGTTGCATTAAGTAATCGTATCCTTCATCTTGAGTGACATGTAATTCCTGGGCTAGTTCGCTGGTAATCAATAAAATGAGATAGCCGACTCTCAGCGTCAGTAGTCCCTGAAATAGTTCAGGTTCGGATTTGATTAAGATTCCCAGATAGATTAAAATTTCTTGGGTGAGAACGCGATCGCGTATATCTTCACGACAAAAATGGCTAATCTTATCAGCAATTTCATGGTGAGACATCGGTACGGTAATTAAGGACGCTTCACTGTAAGCTTTACCCACAGCAATTTGCTTACCTTGCACCAAAATACTCGTAACTGCATCTGATAGGCTAATATCAACCATTTGGCGCAACCCCGCAGCCCGACGTACCACCGCCCAAATGCCTAAATCTCCAGCCTTGGTGTAAACTTCATCTAGTAAATCACCTACGGTAACAGCATATCCTGGCCCGCCATATCCCGTATCAAAATCCATTCCTTGCAAGCGAGTCAAAGTTTGTAATAACTCAATTTGTTCGTAAAGATTTTCTGATGAGCGCAAATAAGAAAGCAACAACCCCAAGTTGGTTTCACACTCCATCTGAAATTCTTGGGTATGTCCTAAGCGCCAGTTTTTCTCAGGATGATAAGCCAGGAAATAGCAACGTAGTCCGGCATTTTTCACTGGTGATAGCGAAAATTCCGCATCTTGGAGAAAATCAATTCTTTGAATTCCAGCTGTCAGCATTAACTGATTTAGCCGTCCTAATTTCACCCGCACGCCGTTACAAATACCATCTTTGAGTTCTTGCATCAATTCTAGTAATGCTTCAGAACCGATTTCTAACATGGTATGGGTTAACATTAAAGTCAAGGTGGGACGCCCTAAATCACTCCAATATTTTTGAATGTAAGCTAATTCACTTCTGATTTGATCCAGCAAAAAATGGTAATCAAGGGTTAAGTAAAACTGCTGGGAATCTAGAAATGACGGCAAAAATACAATTGTTTGATTGCGAATCCGAAATATTCTCGATGTTGTTAAACTTCGTAAACGCCGCACTGGACGCCCAGTTAAACCAAGTTTATTGTTACGTCCAATTTGGGTATAAATAGCTGAAAGGTCTCCAGGTTTTCTTACCTGAATTGGTTCTAATTGGGTGGGTGTTTGTGCTTCAATTCCGTGAACTTCTAGTTTGGCTTGTAAATCTTCATCTTCTGCTAACAAGGCAATTTGTACTGATATTTCGCGTTGTTTGCCAACACACAAATGTCTACCCAAGGGGTCGATATCACCAACTGCTATCAACCCTTCACTCAACATTTGCCCAAGTAAATATAAACTCTGTGCCCACACCAAAGGAATATTTTCATTGGGTAAACGTGGTTGACTTTGGGGTGCTAACTTTTCGGCTTCTACGTTTTTGGAGGGAACATAATAAAGTTCTGGCAACAAATGTAAACCATTCTGTTCTATTAGTAATGCTTTTAAAAGTTCTTGGTATTTTTTAACTTGTTCTTGGTTGCCACAAAATAATCCATCTAAAATTAAATAAGTGAAAAATAACGGCCACTCGCATTCAATATGCTCAAATTGCTTGAGTTCCCAAGGTTCGTAGTGTAAGCGTTGATTGTCTTCTAAAACAGTTTGGTGTCCATCACGTAGAAAGCGTTTGCAGCCGTATTTACCTGCGAGTTTGTTGATAATATCGTTTAAAGTGCGATCGCGCACTTCCAAATCTTCCACTGCAAAGGCAGGATAACTAATAATACTCAACAGCGCCGCATCGATTTCTTTGGAACCAGATTCCCTCGGTAATAGTGATTCTAGGGTAATTCGAGCGCGCGCAATTTCATCTGGTAGCACATGAATTACTGATGCTTGACTACCACACACACCAAACAAATCCAGTCCATTGATAGCTTCTAAAGCAGCCTTTGCCATGCCTACGGAACTGGCATTTAACTCAGCATTACCACGATTAATTTTATTACCACGTTCCCAAATACCATAGTCTGGTGTGCGGTAAGCTCGTCCAATGTAGTAAACCAAATTTTGAACGAAATTAACTTCATCAATCGTATAAATTATTTGCAATCCCGTAGCGGTCATTTGCGCCAAGATCAGTAAAAATAAAGATGTGGCATCAAGTTGCAAATGTCCCCATTCATCATCACCAACAACGATATCGCCGGTGGTGGTATTGTATTTCGCGTGTAGCCCATCGAGTAGCGATTGAGTATGTTTAAATGTCTCTACTTTATGAGCCTGTCGCATCATCGCAAACAGTAACCCGCGCATCAGCTTGATGACACTATGTTCTAGTTCATAAGTGTGTCCTTCATGGTCATCAATTTTGCGGTATGCAAGTGCTAAACCCCAAACTGCCAAAATGCTGTAAACATTGTCTCGCACCCAAGCATCAGTATAATCGCCGTGGGCTGTAATTGCTGTACTCGCAGGTAGCAAACCTGTAATTGGATTTTGACGAGCGAGGATGACGATCTTGATTTGCTGGTAGTAATACTCTAGACGAGTTAGCAATTCGGTAGATGTTTTCATGATTTGGTTGGGAACAGCTTGGAAAGTTCGACCCTGTGACTGTGGAGTGAATAATCTAAACCTAATCGGAATCAGTTCTGTAATGGTTGATGGGACAACAGCCCAGGGTGGTGTGAGTTTCTTATTATCTCGTGTTAGTAGGCCTCTAGGTACTGAATTTTAGTGAAATCGGACTAAAATACAATATTTGTTCAAATCTTCATCAATACTTAGATAACTTTATACTTAAATATCAATTGTTTTTGATAATTTTAAAATAGGCAACATTAGCCAAAAACACATCGACGAAATAATTAGGTATAAAAACCTTTTAACACAAGAAAAGCCTGTATAAAAGGAGATGAATTATGTCTCTGCGTTACAACGAAAATCATGCTCAGTTAGTGAAAGTAGTTTACTCTCAAGTGAAAGTTAATGGCAAAATTGAGCTAGTACCGCTAGAGCTATACGCTGATGGTTCACTTAAGCGGTCTATTGGGTAAGTGAAAGTTAGGAATTAAGCGTTAGCAACTGTTTATCGTCAACTAAAGGAAACTCTACTTTTGTTCAAGCCTCTCCTATAGAAACGGAGAGGCTTTGAATTTTCTGGCAAAAAGCTAACAGCATTGATAAAAAAATCTTTGCAACACACAAACGAATATAGAAACATACAGTTGTTATACGCCTCTATTTATCTGAATGATCTGAATTCAGCAATCCCAAATATTTTAGCTGTATGAAGTTTATCAGTAAATACATTGATTGGCTTGACAGAGATTGTAACAGTAGTAAAATCTACCTTAAGTTACGCGAAAATTACCTGAAAATCAAGGTTTGAAGTTGGTTACTGGTGAAGAATGTCACAAATTCTGGATACTATTACCCAGTATCTACCGGAGATGGCAATTCCGGGTTAGGATGATGACTAGCGATGCCCTGATTGGATATCGATATTGAATTATTGAGATTTTATGGACCAAAGTCCACAAGATGGCAGTATCAACCTCCTCTAAGCTGGTGAGGCAGTCTCCCAGTGCGGGGGAGATATTAGGAGGTATTATCATGCTCACACAGGATATTCGGAATGCACTGATTGATGCTACCGATTTAAATCAGTTGAAATGGGATTTAAATCAGTTACAACCAGTCGATGTAGGGGAATTCATTACACAATTGCCTGAAAAACAACGAGCGATCGCATTTCGTTTACTCAACAAAAATCAGGCAATTGATGTATTTGAATATCTGCCAACTGAAGTCCAGGAAGAACTAATTAATTCCCTACATGATGTACAAGTAGCACAACTTGTAGAAGCGATGAGTCCTGATGAACGGGCAGAATTGTTTGATGAATTACCGGCTGGAGTCATCAAACGCCTGTTAAAGGAATTGAGTCCAGAACAAAGGCAAGCCACAGCAACAATTCTCGGTTATCCAGAAGGCACAGCTGGGCGAGTGATGACCACCGAATATGTCCGGTTACGAGAAGGATTGACAGTCGGTGAAGCCCTAAGTAAAATCCGTCGTCAAGACGAAGACAAAGAATCGATTTACTACGCCTACGTCACAGACGACAACCGGACACTGGTGAGAGTGGTTTCACTGCGCCAGCTATTGTTTACCTTTCCCGAAGTTTACATCAGAGATATTGCTAGCGATCGCGTCATTAAGGTGAGAACCGAAACCTCCCAAGAAGAAGTCGCCCAAATCATGAAGCGGTATGACTTAATCGCCATTCCCGTAGTTGACCGGGAAGACCGATTGGTTGGTATTGTCACCATCGATGATGTGATCGATATTTTGGAAGAGGAAGCCACAGAAGACATTCAAAAACTGGCGGGTGTGAGTGGTGATGAAGCTGCTTTATCTTCTCCCCTACTCACCATCCGCAACCGCTTGCCGTGGCTTTTGGGAATTATGGCATTGTATATTGGTGCAGCCAGTGCGATCGCCCCTTTTCAATCTGTAATCTCCGCAGTGCCAGTTCTAGCAGTGATCATGCCGATTTTTTCCAATACCGGCGGTACTGTGGGAATCCAAGCATTAACCGTGACAATCCGGGGCTTGGGAGTCGGTGAAGTAACACCCAAAGACACTCTGAAAATTCTCCGCAAGGAAATCTTCGCTGGTTTAGGTACAGCCCTAGCTTTAGCCACAACAATGATCCTGCTTTCCTTGATTTGGGCGCGCCCCCAAGAACGATGGGTGGCTTTAATTGCCGGTATGGTCATGGCAACTAATACAATAGTGGCGGTGACTCTTGGTACTTTACTGCCAATGGGTTTGAAACGCTTGAAGCTCGACCCTGCCTTGGTTAGTGGGCCATTAGTGACTACAATGCTAGATACAATTGGGTTTTTAACATTCCTCAGCCTAATTTCTCTAGCTTTAAACGTTCTCCACTTACCAACATGAAGGGATTAAGGAGTGCTGAATGAGGAGTTAGGAGTGAGGAGTTAGGAGTTAAGAGTTATTCTCCCTCATCCCCCTCATCTCCCTCATCTCCCTCATCTCCCTCATCTCCCTCATCTCCCCCACTCCCCAAATATGCCTACTACTACCTGGAATCGTCATCACGTTCTTTCCCTGTCCGACTTCACCGCGGCTGAATACAATACTGTTTTGCAAACTGCTGCTTCTTTTCAAGAGGTGCTATCGCGGCGGACGAAGAAGGTACCAACATTGCAGGGACAAGTGGTGGCGAATTTATTTTTTGAACCCTCTACCCGCACCCGTAGCAGTTTTGAACTTGCTGCGAAACGCTTGAGTGCGGATACATTGAACTTCGCCGCCGCCTCGTCTTCGATGACCAAGGGAGAAACAATTCTCGACACGGCGAAAACCTACTTGGCCATGGGAACTGATATTATGGTAGTCCGGCATCGGGAGGCGGGAGTACCAAATGCGATCGCCCAAGAGATGGATCGTTTAGGTGTACGAGTTAGTGTCCTAAATGCAGGTGATGGTCAACATGAACATCCTTCCCAAGCACTGCTAGACTTATTTACCATTTGTACTTTAATTGACCCAAATCATCCGCAACTGGAACTTTTAAAGGGCAAAAAGATTGCGATCGTTGGGGATATTTTGCATTCTCGTGTGGCGCGATCGAATATCTGGAGTTTCATCGCCAGCGGAGCCCAAGTACACCTCGCAGGACCACCCACACTTTTACCCAAGTTATTCGCCGAGTACATCTTGGAAGAGTCAGAACTCACAACTCAGAACTCACAACTCAGAACTCAGGAGTTTATTATCTCGGCATCCCCCTCATCTCCCTCATCTCCCTCATCCCCCTCATCCCCCTCATCCCCCTCATCCCCCTCATCCCGCCAACTATTCCTTCATTGGCAGCTAGAACCAGCTTTGC
Source organism: Desmonostoc muscorum LEGE 12446 (assembly GCF_015207005.2). Classification (GTDB taxonomy): domain Bacteria; phylum Cyanobacteriota; class Cyanobacteriia; order Cyanobacteriales; family Nostocaceae; genus Nostoc; species Nostoc muscorum. The sequence goes on along the minus strand of NZ_JADEXS020000001.1, from coordinate 3,081,717 downwards.
AGGATGCCGATTTTGTGATGACTTTGCGCTTGCAAAAGGAACGCATGACGGCTCATTTGCTGCCAAGTTTGCGAGAATATCATCAGCTGTTTGGGATTACAAGCACAAAGCTGCAACTTTGTAAACCTAATGTCAAAGTTTTGCATCCAGGCCCAGTAAACCGTGGTGTCGAAATTAGTTCTGAGTTGATGGATGATCCGGAATTTAGTCTGATTCAATCGCAAGTCACCAGTGGTGTCGCCGTTCGCATGGCGTTGCTGTATTTATTAGGTAGTGGCAAAGCTTAATTAAGACTATCAAGAACTCTCTGAAACTCTTGCGGCTTTCGGCGCTCCGACTTTTCACTGCGTACTCTGCGGGAAGCTGCTTTGCGTCTACGATTCTCTATTACCCGTGCATAAGTCCTATTTATAACAAGATAAACTCAAGCTAAGAGGCTATTTATAAGGTAAAAATAAAATTATTGTAGGGTGTATTAGGCGCATATTTTGAGATTAATGATCGCGATAAATATGAACTGCGCCTAACGCACCATCTTGTATGCTATGTATACCTAAAGTTATTGGTAACAGTCTTTTAATTTTAATACCATAGGACTATCTTAGAGAAAAATAGATAATCTCAGAGAAATTATCTATTCTTCCGATCGCATGAAGACACAACTCTGAAATTTTGGGACACTTGGGTTATAGAAGTCAAGAATTTCATGACTTTTAGAAGTGTCGGAGGTAAATAAATATGAAACCAATATTTTTGACGGCAGCAGCCTTACTCACCACGTTATCTTTAGCTGCTCCTATTCCCGTCAAAGCTGAAAACTCCGCCCCTGTCCGGCGTTTGCTGGAAACTAGAGAATGTTTTGGATGTGATTTAACAGGAGCAAACCTCAAAGGCGCTCATTTAATCGGTGTTGACCTGAGAAATGCAAATTTGAAAGGTGCTAACTTAGAAGGCGCCAACTTGGAAGGTGCTGATTTAACTGGTGCTAATTTAATGTCTGCTAACCTTACAGATGCCTTTGTTAGTGGTACCAGCCTCAATAATGCTAATCTCACCAATGTTGATTTTAGTAATGCTCATTTATATAACACTGAAGTTGATGGCGCCGTTTTGGCTAATATCGATTTAAGCGGTGCTGATGTGTTTAATACTGCTATTAGCGTTGGTGGCGAATATTAATCAATTTTGGATTTTAGATTTATTCCACATAGGTTGCTTCTCGCAGAGTAATTTTAAATTTTGGATTTTGAATCTTTAATCCCAAATCCAAAATTTAAAATCTAAAATTCGCTACTTTGCATTGATGAAATTTTATTCACCAGTAATGGACAACTCATTAACCCAGATTCTTGGACAAACTCCTCCTGAGGTTAATTCCACTTCTTTTTCTACATAAATAATTGACTTCAAGAGTTCCAAAAAATCGCCAGCAACCGTTGCCGACTCGATACTAGTTTTCACACCCTTGTTAACTAGCCAACCATCAAACGGCAAAGAAAACGAACCTTGTAAAGATTTTACTCCCGCATGGAGAGCGCGTAAATCATCGATAAAAATTACGTTTTCCGCAGTTTCTAAGCTAAATTCCTGCTCAGGAGTTGCTGTTGTAAAAACGTGATAAAAATTGGGACTGACACTGACTTTTGCCCCAATGCTGGCATTACCTGTAGGTTGAGCATTTAACCTTTTGGCAGTGCCGGCACTATGGAGAAAACTTTTTAAAACGCCATTTTCAATTAGCGAAATTTGACGAGTCGGAGTTCCTTCACCATCAAAAGATTCTGCGCCTACATTCGCTGGGTGCAGTGAATCATCGTAAACCGAAAGCAGAGGGGAAGCAATTTGCTTACCTAAATCATCAGGAGTAGATAAGCTTTGATTATCCAAAATACTTTGGGCATTAAATAAGTTAGAAAAAGCGCCCAACAGACTTAAAAAAGCTTCCGCCGAGAAAACAACTCGATATTTACCAGTCTGAATTTTTTCATAATTCAAGTGGCTGATAGTTTTATCTGCGGTTTCCTTGATGCAACCATTAATGTCTAGATTATCTAAACTGTGGTTGATTCTAAAAGCGCCTCCACTACGAGGTTTTTTGCCTTCTTCCTCACTTTTGCTGTAAAGATAAATTGATGCCAAGGAGTGAGATTCAGTTCTCAGGGCACCGTCACTATTGAGATAAAATCTGTCAATATCTCTTTGGGCTAAGCTATTGTATGGCACACCTTTAATTGCTGGATGTGCTGCCAGTAATTCTTTTTCAGCTGCTAATAGTTTTTCTATTAGTTCAGCTACAGGTGCTTGGGGTGCTTTATCCTCATGTCTATTGGGGATAGGAATAGTAGCTTCGGGACTAAAATCAGGGACATTTTCTTTAACACCAAAAAAACTGGCTTCGTAGGCAGTTTTCAAAGCTAATTCTAATCCTTTGGGATCTACATCTGTGGTGCTGGTGACCCCCATTGTATTATCTTCATTCCAGACACGAACAGTAACACCAGAGCGATTTGAAGCTTTGACTTGTTTTGGCTCTCCTTGATCTACTTGCACGCTAGTATCATCTACCGTTGAGCCATAAATGTCAAATTTTTTGATGCCAAGCTTATTAGCATTGTCCTTGGCATGATTGGCAATTTCATTGATATTCGGCATGGTCAATTTTAGATTTTAGATTTTAGATTTCGGATTGGCAGGGATTTTATTTTGGATATCAGATTTTAGATTTTAGATTGGCAGGGATTTTATTTTGGATATTAGGTTTTGGATTTTGGATGTTAAGCTATTTATTCCACATAAAATATATCTTAGGCGGGCGAGACGCTCACCCCACAAGATATGTACAGTTTAATATTGTGCGAATTAGATGTGGTTTAGCTGATGACTTATATTTTTATTGAAGCAGCATCCTACTGGTTCTCAATCCAAAATCCAAAATCTAAAATCCAAAATTCTTATCGTCCACCCACGGTAATAGAATCAACTTTGATATGTGGTTGTCCGACTGTGGTGTAAATACTACCGCTGACGGAACCACAAAAACCTGGAGCAATTTCTAAATCTTGGGAACACATGGAAATTTTATTCATAATTTCCTTGGCTTCACCGATTAAAATTGCTCCCTTTAATGGTTTGGTAATTTTGCCATTTTCAATCAAATAAGCTTCATCAACACCAAAGTTAAATTGACCTGTAGCACCAACACTACCGCCACCCATTTTTTTACAGTAAATGCCTTTATCAATGGAGGCAAATAAATCTTCAATGCTGTAGTCGCCAGAATCAATATAAGTATTACGCATCCGGCTAGCGGCGGCAAAGGTGTAGTTTTGGCGGCGTCCACTTCCTGTTCTGGGGTGTCCGGTGAGCATGGAACCTGCTCTATCTGCTAAGAAGTTTTTGAGAACGCCTTTTTCAATTAATAGGGTTCTTTGAGCGGGCATACCTTCGTCATCCATGTCAATTGTTCCGAAGGCATTTTCAGCACGTCCTTCATCCCAAGCTGTTAAACTTTCGTGGGCAATTTTTTCGCCTTTTTTGTTAGCAAAGGGAGAGGTATTGCGTTCAATTTGAGTGGTTTCTAGCAGGTGTCCGCAAGCTTCGTGGAAGATTACGCCGCCAAAGTGATTGGCCATAATGATGGGGTAAGTTCCTGATTCCACGTAATCTGCATAGAGCATTTTTCCAGCAGATTCTGCTATTTTCTCGGCAGCTTTTTGATAATCCCAGGTTCTTAAGAAGTCAGCATCGCTAGTGTTACCAGCGCGATCGCCAATTGAGGTACGATTACCTCCATCGGCACACAACAGGTTAAATCCTACTGATTGGGTGAGACGAATGTCACGGGCAAAAATACCGTCACTGGAAGCGACTAAGACTTCTTGCCAATCCCGAAAATAACTAGCGCGGCGCGATTGGACGTGGCTAGCTTTTTGTTTCAGGTAAGCAGTGCCATCCAGGAGGACTTCTCCCATTTCGCGGATGGAGCTACACACTGGTAGCCATGCATCTTTGGCTCTTTTGGTGGCGTAATCTCTCAGTAATTCGAGGTTGATTTCTGGGATGAAAGAACTAGGTGCAGGTAGTTGTAATCCCATAATTGAAAGACCTTTTTCTAAGGCTGCTTTCAAGCCCGAAAAGGAAAGGTCGTTAGTGCTGACATAACAATCAGCTTTACCACGAAATACTCTAACTCCCGCGCCTGTAGACAGACTCGGTGAAATACTGGTGATGGCGTCGTCTTCTGCAAGACAACTAATGTAGTTACGACGTTCTAAAAACAATTCGATGAAATCAGCACCAGCGGCGCGTCCTAGTCCCAGGAGGGTAGCCAGGGGGGCTTCCCAGGTTTCATCGAAACGCTCTGGGGTGGAGGAATATTGTAAGGTGGGAAGTTGATTCGAGAGAAGTAGCGTACTTGTAAGCATGGGTAGCCTCGTCTGCTGGCGGAATTCAGAGATTTGACTGAAAAATCCTGGTGTGTTCACTCTAGCAAATTTACTCAATTGCCATCTTGACTAGGAATTTTAGATTTTAGATTTTAGATTTTAGATTTTAGATTATTTCGGTTCATGCCCGTAGTTTGGGAGCTTTGGCATAAGTGTGCGATCGCACTAATGGGATAGACTAGTATACTGGTTCCCATTAAAATGCGGTACAACATTAATATCGCCAGGTGTAGGGGCACGGCAGTGCCGTGCCCCTACAGGTGTATCTCAGTAGGTCGGGAAACGCTATATAGGGATTCTCATTTGAATAAGGTACATGGGTAGGGGCGCACAGCTGTGCGCCCCCACGAGGATCTAGGGGCACACCAATGCACAGCTGTACGCCCCTAGTAACTATTAGGTATGCCTAAAATTGCTGCAAAAATCGCAAATCGCTGGCATACAAACGACGAATATCATCGATTTGATGTAACACCATCGCAAAGCGTTCTACACCAAAACCAGCAGCAAACCCAGTATAAATTTCTGGGTCATAACCTACAGATTTGAGTACATTTGGATCGACCATACCGCAGCCCATTACTTCCAGCCAGCGCCCATTCCACTGCAAATCTACTTCCGCAGAAGGTTCGGTAAACGGGAAATAACTGGCGCGGAAGCGAATAGGTAAATCGCCAAATATTGCTTGTAAAAATACCTTAATTGTGCCTTTAAGGTCTGTAAAAGTTAATCCTTCGTCAATAGCTAAAAGTTCTATTTGATGGAAAACTGCTGAGTGAGTGGCATCTACATTATCTCGTCGATAAACTCGCCCTGGAGCCACAACGCGAATTGGTGGTTCCTCTCTTTCCATGTAGCGAATTTGTACTGACGAGGTATGAGTCCGCAGCAGATTGCCATCTGGTAGGTAAAAAGTATCCTGCATATCGCGGGCGGGATGGTCAGGCGGGGTATTAAGCGCCTCGAAATTGTAGTAGTCTGTTTCCATCTCTGGCCCTTGAGCCACGGTGTACCCCATACCCACAAAGATATCCAGCGCTCGGTCAATAATGCCATTCAGGGGATGAATGCGACCTTGGGGGCGGTAAATTCCCGCCATAGTGACATCGAGAGTTTCAGCCTCTAGCTGGGAGCGAATTTGCGCGGTTTCCAGGGCAGCCCGTTGTTGGTCTAGACTAGTTTGCAGGGATTCTTTGACTGTATTGGCGATCGCCCCAATTATCGGTCGTTCCTCTGCACTCAACTGCCCCATACTTCGCAACAGCGCCCCCAGTTCCCCTTTCTTGCCCAGATAGCTAACTCTGAGTTCTTCTAAACGTTCTAGGGTATCAGCGGCGGCGATCGCTTGTTCTCCTTGATGCCGCAGTGCTAAAAGTTGAGCTTCTAAATTGCTAGTCATTAGTTATTAGTCATTAATCTATAGTCATTAGTCTATAGTCGAGAGCTATGGACTGCTTACAAAATAATTCTAGTTAAGATGCCATCAATAAACCAAAGCCAAGAGTCAGCCCCTTCTGGAGCGAGACGCACTCGCGTTCGGGGAAGTCAAAAGTCACGCATTCAAAAGTCAAAATTACGCTGGTTTTACGAGTTTAGATGCCATTGGGCAAGGGAGTATGTTTTTGCTGATGCTTGTGACGACTGTCATACAGCAAAATTCAGAAGTAAAACAGCCTTTATGATTGACTACCAGACTTAGATTCTGTACTCCACCAACTTGAAATCTGCTGTAACTAATGACTAATGTTTTTGTTCATGCCTGTGACGAATGTCATTGACAAATGACAAATTACACATAACTAATGACTAATAACCAAATAATACCCCATGCCCAATACTTCGGCTTACCTCGGCTCCGGTTCCATCAAGCGAAATCGAGATGCTCGGCACGAGTCACTCAGTACAAGTGCCCCATACACAATTCCCAATGCCTATGAAATTACTAATTAGCAACGATGACGGTATTTCTGCTATGGGTATTCGTACCCTAGCCAACTACTTAGCAGAAGCAGGCCATGAAGTTACTGTAGTTTGCCCAGACCGAGAGCGATCGGCAACTGGGCATGGATTAACTTTGCACCAACCAATTCGCGCCGAAATCGTTGAGTCGATTTTTCATCCGGCTGTTAAAGCTTGGGCTTGCGATGGTACGCCTTCAGATTGCGTCAAATTGGCGCTGTGGGCTTTGTTAGAAACTCCCCCGGATTTCGTGATCTCTGGCATCAATCAAGGTGCCAATTTGGGAACTGAAATTTTGTATTCTGGCACTGTTTCTGCGGCCATGGAAGGTCTCATTGAAGGCATCCCCAGTGTAGCGATGAGTCTTACGAGTCATACTTCAAAAAACTTTCAACCTGCTGCTAAGTTTGCCAAAACTCTGTTAGACCAGTTAGCCCAAAAACCACTGCCGGATTTGATGTTACTTAATGTCAATATTCCTGCTGTTGAGTGGGAAGAAATTGCTGGAGTAACTCTCACCCGTCAAGGAGTGCGGCGTTACATAGATGTGTTTGATAAACGAGTCGATCCTCGTGGAAAAACGTACTATTGGTTAACTGGAGAAGTCATTGAGGATGTAGAACCTCCAGTTGGGTTAAATTTACCGCAAAATGTACCGATAGATGTGCATGTTGTACGTAATAACTACATCAGTATAACTCCCCTCCAGTACAATCTTACCTACCCAACTGGACTAGATAAATTATCTCAATGGGAATTCAAATTTCCCTGAATCATTGATTTACGAGGAAAGAACTGGAATTAATTCAATGCATGACAACAAAATCTAGGCTATAACGTAGGGGCACCTTTGAGATAACGGATACACATACACCCGAAAAACTTGAAAATTACACCTTAGAGTAGCTCATCGATATTTACACAATCACCCGGAAACAGGGTATGCTGTTCTACCAAGAAATCTTCCCTCTAATCCTCTCCCTACTAAAATCGGTGAGACAGTATAAACTTGAACCAAACAAGTAACAATTTTTTCATTTATCGCCCGCTCAGTCCAGCAAGCAACACCCATGTCTAGGATAGAGAACCAATTTACCGTTCAATTTTGGGGAGTTCGCGGCAGCATCCCCAGTCCAGGACCACACACCGTTCGTTACGGCGGTAATACCCCTTGCGTTGAGATGCAAGTGGGCGGTAAACGCTTAATTTTCGATGGTGGTACGGGACTACATGTTTTGGGGCAATCTTTATTGCGCCAGATGCCGTTAGAAGCTCATATATTTTTCACCCATTCTCACTGGGACCACATGCAGGGTTTTCCCTTCTTTGTTCCAGGGTTTGTTAAGGGGAATGACTTTCATATCTACGGCGCGATCGCTCCTGATGGTTCTACCATAGAACAGCGCCTCAATGACCAGATGCTCCACCCGAATTTTCCCGTGCCCTTGCAGATTATGCAAGCCAATTTAAGTTTCCACAACATTCGAGCGGGGCAACCAATAGATATTGATGATGTGACTGTGGAAACAGCACCTTTAAATCATCCAGGTGAAGCCGTAGGATACCGCGTCAACTGGCGTGATGGTGCTGCTGTTTACATTACAGATACTGAACATTTTCGCGATCGACTTGATGAAAATGTGCTTTGGCTATCTCGTAATGCCGACATCTTAATTTACGATTCTACCTACACTGACGAGGAATATCATTCGCCAACATCCCCGAAAATTGGCTGGGGACATTCCACCTGGCAAGAAGCTGTGAAAGTGGCACAGGCTGCTAACGTCAAAACTTTGGTGATTTACCACCATGACCCGGCGCACAATGACGACTTTTTGGATCGTGTAGGGAAACAAGCAGCTGCGAAATTTCCTGGTGCGATTATGGCACGGGAAGGAATCATACTCCAAGTTTCCACCTCAGCTTCGTTATCAGAATCTTTTCCTGTTAGCAAGTTTTCTGTCTAAAGCTGGCATCGAAGCAATTGTAGATTTTAGATTAGATTGGTGATCAGAAGCTTTCAGCGCAACACCGTACCCGTTGGCTATACCTTGAGACAGCACTGCCCAAGCAAGTTGTCGCAACGCCGACTACAGAACAAGGGCGACAACATTGGGCATTGGGCATTGGGCATTGGGCACTTGTACTGAGCAAAGCCGTTGGCCCAGCCTCTCGTAGAGAAGTATGGGGCATTGGACTAATGACTAATGACTAATGACAAGTTGGTACTACAAAACCTGTCCTCCTCAAAGCGGTTTACTATAGGGTAGCTTCCTGCTGATAGCTAAAATAAACCTAAAATCTCAGAATCCACGTGCTAAATTTGTCTCAAAATGGGTGTTCTGTGTGGGTTGCTTCTTCCACCGAAGGGCTACTAACGCCGACTGCTGTTGCACTTGGCAAATTTGATGGTGTACATCTTGGTCATCAAAGGGTAATTGAGCCAGTATTGCACCCTGGTGGTCAGTTGTCAGTAGTCAGTAGTCCACAGTCTAACGAAAATCAACAACTGACAAATCAACAATACATTTACTCGACAGTTGTCACCTTTGATCCGCACCCACAGGAGTTTTTTACGGGGCAACCCCGGAGTTTGTTAACGCCACTCGATGAAAAAGTCCAACAATTGCGATCGCTTGGAGTAGAACAACTGGTATTACTTCCTTTCGACAAAGAATTATCTGCTTTGACTCCTGAAGAATTTGTCGAAAAAATTCTCGTCCAACAACTCCAATGCCAGCAAATTAGTATCGGAGAAGATTTTTGTTTTGGCAAAAAGCGCATTGGTACTGCTAAAGATTTGCAATTAATCGCCGCCAATTACAATATTCCCGTTACCATCGTTCCCTTACAAACTTATACAGGCGACTCACCTACCCAAAGCAGTTGCACCAGTACCACTCCAAATCAGGATGCCCGCATTAGCACTTCATTGATCCGCCAAACCCTTGAGGACGGTGACATCGAAAACGCAAATCTCCTACTAGGACGCCCCTACACCCTCCTTGGTATGGTCGTTCAAGGACAGCAACTCGGCAGAACCATTGGCTTTCCCACCGCCAATCTCCAGCTACCAAAAGAAAAGTTCTTGCCCCGCCAAGGAGTTTACGCTGTCCGAGTTTTCACTCTCAGTGAAACAGCAAATGTATCTCCTAGTGAGATATTGGGCGTCATGAATATTGGTAATCGTCCAACTGTAAATGGTGCTTCTGCATCTGTGGAAGTACATCTGTTCGATTGGTCTGGTGATTTGTATGGTAAGAAACTGGCTATAGAACTAGTCAAATTTTTACGCCCGGAACAAAAATTTCCTTCTCTAGAAGCCCTGAAAACACAAATTCAACTTGACTGCATAGCCGCTAAACAAGTTCTTAGTGCCCAGTGCTGAGTGCTGAGTGCTGAGTGGGAACAATAGATAGGGTATTGGGTATTGGGTACTGGGTATTGGGTACTGGGGAGTGGGTATTAGGAAAGTTCTTCCAGTCCCCAGTCCCTAGTCCCCAGTCCCTAGTCCCCAGTCCCCAGTCCCCAGTCCCCATTCCCCACTCCCCACACCGCATGAGAGAAAAAATTGACGCCCTAACACAAAATCTGACTCTTACCATCGTTGGCAAAAGTGAGGCGATACGCTTAGTGCTAGTAGCCTTGCTAGGTGGTGGTCATGCCCTATTAGAAGATGTCCCTGGGGTTGGCAAAACCCTGCTTGCTAAATCTCTAGCTCGTTCAGTAGATGGCAAGTTTCAACGCTTACAATGCACCCCTGATTTACTGCCAACTGACATCACTGGTACCAACATCTGGAACCCAAAAAGCGGCGAATTTACTTTTCTTCCTGGGCCAGTTTTTGCCAATGTGCTACTTGCTGACGAAATTAATCGCGCCACACCCCGCACTCAGTCAGCTTTGCTAGAAGTTATGGAAGAAAATCAGGTAACAGTTGATGGTGTCTCTCGTGCAGTTCCTCAACCATTCTTTGTCATTGCTACGCAAAACCCTATTGAATATCAAGGTACTTTTCCCCTGCCAGAAGCCCAAATGGACAGGTTTATGTTGTCATTGAGTTTGGGCTATCCTTCCGAAGCAGAAGAACTCCAAATGCTGCAAAATCTCCAAAATGGTATCAAGGTTGCTGACTTAAAGCCTTGTATTACCTTGGCAGAAGTACAGGAATTGCGTTACCTCTGTTCTCAAGTCAAAGTGACAACCTCCTTGCAACAGTACATCCTTGAATTAGTGCGGGCGACACGCCAAGATGAGGAAATCGCCCTTGGTGTTAGTCCTCGTGGCACAGTAGCATTACAACGAGGTGCCCAAGCCCTAGCTTTTCTATTAGGGCGTGATTATGCCATTCCCGATGATGTAAAATTTCTCGTCCCTTACGTTATTTGCCATCGTCTCATTCCCAGAGGAGGACGCAACGCTAGAACTGTTGTTGAGCGATTATTGCGATCGGTTCCCATTCCTTAAAAAGAATTCTACAGATACTTTTGTAACTGCATTTCTTGGTGTGAAGGATATTTATTTGCGCTACTTCATAACAGTCATCCTTCGCACCTTGTTTACCAAAAAAAACAGCGATAAAATTGCGATCGCTTGAAATCCGAGATATTTTAGCTGATTTTTCTAGTGAATCAAGTTAAATAAAAAGTATATTTAAAATTTTCTTTATCGATCGCCCTTGGATTTGGGCGTGTTAGAATCTCCTACAAAATCAGGTAAATAACAAATGAAAGCGATCGAAGTTACTGGTAAAATTGACTCTCAGGGAAACTTAGTTTTAGATGAGCCGATTCAAGGAACGAATTATCCTCACCAGGTTCGGGTAATCGTTTTGGTTCCAGAATCAACAGATGCTGAAGAAATTGACCCCGACGATACACCCATTGAGGAAGTGAAAGCGAGTTTGAGAAGAGCCTTACAGCAAGCAAAAATGGGGCAAACTAGACCACTTAGTGAGCTATGGGACAGGATTGATGCAGAGTGAAAATCCGGTTTCAATTCGATTTTCTGATGAATTTGAAGAGGAACTTTACAGACTCTCAAAGAGATTTCGCAATATTCGTTCTGATGTTCAACCGATTATTGAGCAATTACAACAGGGAAATATCGTAGGAGATAGAATTGCACGTATTGGTGAAGAATATATTGTTTATAAGGTGAGAGTTCGCAATAGTAATATTCAAAAAGGTAAAAGTGCTGGTTATCGATTAATTTATCAAGTTGAGTCACCTACAAGTCTTTTGCTGTTAACGATTTATACCAAATCTGACCGAGAAGATATTAATGCAAATGAAATCCGAGATATCTTAGCTGATTTTTATAGTGAGTCAGGTTAAAACTGCCAAGAGATTTTTTCTTGCATAGTCAGCAGTAGTATGCTGTACAAATATTTGATGTATCCCACACATGCGATCGCCATATTCCTTGTCAAAAATACTTACGCAGAATCAAAAAAACACTCCTAATACTGCGTAAGTCCTATGATTAACACAAGCGCCACTTCTAAAAATCTGGGAATGTGAGGAATGTCAATTTTTGTTAAGCGGAAATCCCGTGATGGGGAAAAGCGATCGCTAAATAGCGATAGCCAAGCGCTACGACAAAGCGCCGAACGCGAATTCAAACGCCAATTTTTCGGTCTACTTTTAGTGATTATCACCTGGAGTCTAGCTATGGGCTGGCTTTTAGCCTTAGTAACTAACGCCCAAAGTGCCACTCCCAGCGCCGAAATTGGCACAGTTGATGTAGTACCAGCACAGTACCAACTAGGCCAAGAACTGTATTTGGAAAATTGCTCCACATGCCACATTGCCTTACCACCAGCCGTTTTTCCCACCCAAACATGGAAAAATCTCCTGGAAGACTCGCAACACTACGGCGCACAACTCAAGCCTTTAGTCGATCCGCCCCGCATTTTAGTGTGGAAATATCTTTCGACTTTCTCCCGCGTCAAACTCAACGATGAAGAAACACCCTATCGCCTCAATAACTCACGTTATTTCAAAGCTTTGCATCCAGAAGTTAAGCTACCACGTCCCCTCGAAATTGGTAGCTGTCTAAGCTGTCATCCCAGTGCTAGTGACTACAATTTCCGCCGCCTTAGCCCAGAGTGGGAGAATTCAAATTAGGGACTGGGGACTGGGGACTGGGGACTGGAAGAACTTTCCTAACACCCAGTACTCAATCCCCAATCCTCATTACCCAATCCCCAGTCCCCAGTCCCCAATCCCCAGTACCCAATCCCCAATCCCCAATCCCCAATGCCCCATCTGGAGGCAAAATGATACTATGAAGAAAGACTAAATATAAGATAAGAGTTAAAACCAATCATTTAAGAAACTGATTGACTAGTTTTTCTCCTGTTTTTGAGTGAATTCTCATTTCACACCCATCCACAACTAAGACTGTTGAATGGGTTAAATGTTTATAATCAATCCCAAACCTTTAATTCCCATCCCCCTTGATTCAGTTCGATAACCTGCCATGCTAAAACTTTTGTTGGGCGATCCCAACGCTCGTAAGCTGAAAAAATACCAACCTTCAGTTACTGAAATTAACCTTTTAGAGGAAGAAATTAACACTCTTTCTGATGAAGAGTTAAAAGGGAAAACCGTAGAATTTAAACAACGACTCGCCAAAGGCGAAGCTCTGGATGATATCTTGCCAGAAGCTTACGCTGTTGTCCGGGAAGCAGGACGGCGAGTCTTAGGCTTACGGCATTTTGATGTCCAACTGCTTGGCGGTATCATTTTGCACGTAGGGCAAATTGCGGAAATGAAAACGGGTGAGGGTAAAACACTAGTAGCCACCTTGCCGAGTTATTTGAATGCCCTTAGTGGTAAAGGTGTACATGTTATTACTGTGAACGATTACCTGGCTCGTCGAGACGCCGAATGGATGGGACAGGTGCATCGGTTCTTGGGGTTGAGTGTGGGTCTAATCCAGGCAAACATGACCCCCACTGAACGTCAGAAAAACTATGACTGTGATATCACTTATGTGACGAACAGTGAGGTAGGCTTTGACTACCTACGGGACAACATGGCCACAGACATGAAAGATGTGGTGCAACGCCCGTTTAATTACTGCGTCATTGACGAGGTAGACTCGATTTTAATTGATGAGGCCCGGACACCCCTGATTATTTCAGGACAGGTGGAAAGACCTACAGAAAAATATCTGCAAGCTTCTGAAATAGCAGTTACTCTCAAAAAAGACGAGCATTATGATGTGGATGAAAAAGCTCGTAATGTGCTACTGACAGATGAAGGCTTTGCAGAGGCAGAAAATCTTTTGGGAGTTACAGATTTATTTGACCCAGAAGATCCTTGGGCGCACTTTGTTTTCAATGCCATTAAAGCCAAAGAACTTTTCCTTAAAGACACAAACTATATTGTCCGCAATGGAGAAGTGGTGATTGTGGATGAATTTACCGGTCGGGTACTACCCGGACGACGCTGGAGTGATGGACTACACCAGGCCATTGAAGCCAAAGAACACGTAGAAATTCAGCCAGAAACTCAAACTCTAGCGACAATCACTTATCAAAACCTGTTCTTGCTGTATCCCAAATTGGGTGGAATGACGGGAACGGCAAAAACTGAAGAACCAGAGTTTGAAAAAATTTACAAGCTGGAAGTCACGGTAATTCCCACCAACCGTGACAGAAGACGCGAAGACTTGTCTGATATGGTCTTTAAGACGGAATCAGGCAAGTGGGGAGCGATCGCCAGAGAATGTGCCGAAATGCACGAACTCGGTAGGCCAGTATTGGTAGGAACCACGAGTGTAGAAAAATCTGAATATCTCAGCAGACTACTGAAGCAGCTAGAAATTCCCCACGAATTACTCAATGCCCGACCGGAAAACGTGGAACGAGAGGCAGAAATCGTCGCTCAAGCAGGACGCAAAGGTGCTGTGACCATTGCCACGAACATGGCGGGAAGAGGTACAGACATCATCCTTGGTGGTAACTCTGAATACATGGCGCGTCTGAAACTGCGGGAATATTTGATGCCTCGCATTGTGATGCCAGAAGATGAAGATGCGTTTGGCGTTCAAAGGCCTGCCGGATTACCTACAGGACACGGCGGTGGTCAAGGTTTCGTTCCTGGTAAAAAAGTCAAAACCTGGCGGGCTTCACCGGAAATTTTCCCCACCCAGTTGACAAAAGAAACAGAACAGCTACTCAAAGAAGCAGTAGAAGTTGCAGTGCGTGAGTATGGCGATCGCAGTTTACCGGAACTAGAAGCTGAAGAAAAGGTAGCTGTCGCCGCCGAAAAAGCTCCCATCGACGACCCCGTAATTCAAAAGTTGCGGGAAGCATATAAACGTGTTAAGCAGGAATACGAACAATTCACCGAGCGAGAGCATAATGAGGTAGTGGACATCGGTGGTTTGCACGTCATTGGTACAGAACGCCACGAATCGCGGCGGATTGACAACCAGTTGCGCGGACGCGCCGGCAGACAAGGCGACCCTGGAACCACAAGATTTTTCCTCAGTTTAGAAGATAACTTACTGCGGATTTTTGGTGGCGATCGCGTTGCTGGATTAATGAATGCCTTCCAAGTGGAAGAAGATATGCCCATTGAATCGGGGATGCTTACCCGCAGTTTGGAAGGCGCACAGAAAAAAGTTGAAACCTACTACTATGACATCCGCAAGCAGGTGTTTGAGTATGACGAAGTGATGAATAATCAACGTCGTGCTATTTACGCCGAACGTCGTCGGGTGTTAGAAGGTCAAGACTTGAAAGAACAGGTAATCAAGTACGCTGAAAAAACGATGGATGACATCGTTGACTACTACATCAACGTAGACTTACCTTCCGAAGAATGGGAGTTAGAAAAGTTGGTTGAGAAAGTCAAAGAATTCGTCTATTTGCTAGCAGATATGCAGGCTAATCAATTAGAGGATATGACTGTCACTGAGATTAAAGCCTTCCTCCACGAACAGGTGCGAATTGCTTACGATCTCAAAGAAGCCCAAATTGACCAAGTTCAACCTGGACTGATGCGCCAAGCTGAGCGTTTCTTTATCTTGCAACGCATCGATACCCTGTGGCGAGAACACCTGCAACAAATGGATGCCTTGCGTGAATCTGTGGGATTACGTGGTTATGGCCAAAAAGACCCGCTGATTGAATACAAGAGCGAGGGCTATGAGCTGTTCTTGGATATGATGGTGAATATTCGCCGAGATGTAGTGTACTCGCTGTTTATGTTCCAGCCGCAGCCGCAGCCGGTGGTACAGGCTTCCTCGGAGATGGTGTAATTGACAATAGAAATAGAGACGCGATTTATCGCGTCTGTTACTTGATGCATATAAAGACGCAGAAGCAATAAGAATGCCTTTGCGTCTTTGTTTTACGTTAGACTTTTGACGATGCCAATTTGAGATTTTGGAACAAATCTCAAATCCAAAATCTAAAATCCAAAATTGTTAGACTAAACCGCCAGCAGCTTGAAAGCGAGCGCGGGCGCGTTTGAAGGCTTGAGTCGCTTGGATTTGTGCTTGGCGATCGTCTGCTGTCACTTGACCCAGACGCGCTTCTGCTTGGTTATAAGCAGCACGGGCTTCTTCTAGATTGATTTTGTCGCCACGTTCAGCACCGTTAACCAGAATTGTGACTTCATTTTCTTCAATTTCGGCAAAACCACCCAAAAGAGCGATCGCTTGCCAATTCTGATTTTTAGCTGCACGGACTCGCATCACACCTGTATCCAGGGCGGTCAACAGTGGTGCGTGTCCAGTTAAAATACCTAACTGACCGGTAGTGCTAGGTAAAACTACTTCTTCAGCTGGGGCATCCCAGACTGTTTTATCTGGGGAAATTACACGAACGGTTAATGTCATTTGTCTTTTGTCCTTTGTCCGTTGTCTTTTGCAATAGCCATTAATCATTAGAATTTGCACTAATGACTAATGACTAATGACTAATGACTAACCTTTGATTTTTTCAGCTTTGGCGATCGCTTCGTTAATATCGCCTACCAAGTAGAAAGCCTGTTCTGGCAGGTCATCCAGTTCACCAGACAGAATTTTTTGGAATCCTTTGATGGTGTCTTCCAACTTCACGTATTTACCAGGAGAACCGGTGAATACTTCTGCCACAAAGAACGGCTGAGACAAGAAGCGCTCAACTTTCCGCGCCCGTGCCACTACTAGACGGTCTTCTTCAGACAATTCATCTAGACCGAGAATGGCGATAATATCTTGTAGTTCTTTATAACGTTGCAGAGTTGATTGTACCGCACGGGCAGTATTGTAGTGTTCGTCACCTACAATGTTGGGCTGTAGCATGGTGGAAGTGGAACCCAGGGGGTCCACCGCTGGATAAATTCCCTTAGCCGCCAAACCACGAGACAGTACTGTGGTTCCGTCCAAGTGAGCGAAGGTGGTTGCAGGTGCGGGGTCGGTGAGGTCGTCCGCAGGTACGTACACTGCTTGAATTGAGGTAATGGAACCCTCTGTAGTGGAGGTAATCCGCTCTTGCAATTCACCTACGTCAGTACCCAATGTAGGCTGATATCCCACCGCTGAAGGCATCCGACCCAGAAGCGCTGACACTTCTGAACCTGCTTGTACAAACCGGAAGATGTTGTCAATAAACAGCAGCACGTCTTGTTTGTTGACATCACGGAAGTACTCTGCTACCGTCAATCCGGACAGACCAACCCGCATTCTCGCTCCGGGTGGCTCGTTCATCTGACCGTAAACTAGAGCAATCTTAGACTCGTTGAGGTTGTCTTTGTTGATTACTCCAGATTCAATCATTTCGTTGTAGAGGTCATTGCCTTCACGGGTGCGTTCACCCACACCAGCAAAAACAGATACTCCACCGTGCTGAGTAGCGATGTTGTTAATCAACTCCATCATGATCACGGTCTTACCAACACCAGCACCGCCGAACAGACCAATCTTACCGCCACGTCGATAGGGAGTCAGGAGGTCAACAACTTTAATCCCAGTTTCAAACACCGAAGGTTTGGTTTCTAGGTCAGTAAATTTGGGAGCAGAGCGGTGGATGGGTAAAGTTGCCTCAGCATTTACAGGTCCTCTATTGTCCACGGGTTCGCCAAGGACGTTGAAAATCCGCCCCAAGGTGGCTTTACCAACTGGCACGCTGATGGGAGCGCCTGTATCGACGACCTCCAGACCACGCACCAAGCCATCGGTGGAACTCATCGCAACAGTCCGCACCTGGTTGTCGCCCAGCAGTTGCTGTACTTCAACAGTGAGGTTAATATTCTGTCCAGCTTCGTTGGTGCCTTTGATGGTCAGAGCGTTGTAGATTTGGGGCAATTTCCCGCCGGGAAATTTAACGTCTACAACTGGACCAATGATTTGGGTAATGTAGCCTATGTTTGTTTTTTGTGCGGTTGTGACCATGCTGCGCCTAATGATTGAAGCTATATTTCAGATAAGGTCGTTGAAGACATAAGATTATGCAATGTCATCTTTCAGGTTAGCACTGAACGCCCCCACCTTCGCCTTAAATTGATTCTTAAGACTGAGGTTGGGGATCAAAAATTCGCCTTGTTTGTGAAAGTGGCTCTGAGGATACATAAAATACTTAAAAGTACAACTTTTTTAAGTATCAAAATCAAAACTGCCATGTCAATACGAAGTTGACATGGCAAGGATTAAATTAAATTAATAACAAATTTATGCTTTAACTGGGGCTTGCTGTTCTTTGCGCTTGTAGAGAGAGATAACGCCAAAAGCACCTAGTCCTAGTATACCGATGAGAGAAGCAGGTTCGGCAACTGACTTACTTGCAGGAGTAAAAGAAAGATTATCATAGACAAACGCAGGATCTTCTCCTATTCCAGTGAGGACGACCTTGCTAATGTTACCTAAAGGTGAAGAAAAGCTCAACTCTCCCCACTCTCCCAATCCTGTAGTAATAGTCTCAGTACCTAGTAGCGAGTTTTCGATATCAAATGCTTGTAGCTGGAAAGTATTAGGCTCTCCTCCAGAAGCAAAAATAGAAAAATCACTTATCAGATCAGCAAAACTGATTGTTTCTGGATCTGTTGGTACACCATCGTTTGATAGGATGACATCTCGATTGAATGCCAGAAAGTTAAAGCCACTGAGTGCATCAACTCCAAAATTCCCGGACTGATTTAGTATTGAGCCTCCACTTAGTTGACCAGGGCCACTAAAGGTTACACCCAAGGGCGCATACAAGTTCGTAAGGGGAGTGGTTTCAATGAATAAAAGTGGAGCATTTATAGGATTACCATTGGCATCAGTGTCAAAGTTAATAAAGCCCGCCTGCGCTGCACTAAAGGTTCCCAGCGTTATGAACCCTGTGGCGATGGTAGCTATTGATAACTTCATTACAGATAAAGTAGCCATAAAACTGATTTCTCCAAAAAGGTGTATGTCAACAGTCGGTACACTCCAAACTGCCTAAGCAAAGATCAAAAACGAAATTGCACACAACGCCTTACACGCAACACATACCAATTCAGACGCTTACAGTGGGCGATCGCACACACAAGCAATGATGAAAATAACTTAATCCCTCAATGTCACTACATTTATGAGGTTGCTAGCATTTTTTTAGCTTGATTTTAGCTGCTTGTATAATGACCAGTATTATTAATAAATGGAGTTAAAAAAGCAAGTATTATTACTGAAGCTTACTCAATATTTATAATATCGATTTGTACTTTTTTATATAAAACCTGTTAAAAGCCTGACTTTATAAAGCTTGTATAGCCGTTGTTAAGCTATTAGGTTAATAATCAACACCAAAAACTTTATAAATTTATAGTAAAGTTATATACAAATACATAATAGTATGATACGCGCTTTGCGTAAGCGCAGTCATCCTGGCACATCGCCAACATAGCAATTCGTAAAGCGAAGTGGGATTAAATGAACCTACACAAAAAATCTGCTCTTCCTAGCGATCGCTTCAAAGAGCAGTGCCATGCCATTTCATTCAAATAGTGAATACAAATGCTCTTCATGCCATTTCGGAATTGGATAAAACAGTAATTACTAATTTTTAGTTTCATAATATACATTTTGCACTGACGTAAACGAATCGAGGGCATAAAGTACTATAAATATGTATTTGAGTCAATAACAAAAAGCTATATTAAATTATTTTCATACCTTAGATAGATAGATTTCATAAAATCTATATACAAACTAGATTTTCAAATCTTGTGAATATCCATAATATAAAAATAGGTACAAAAAGCGGAAAGTCCCAGCAACGGGCTTTTGGCGAACATAACTTTCCTTTGCAACTGTTTTTAGTTAAGCCTTGACACTTTCGGTTCATCCTCACACCTCCACCGAGCAATAGCTTATGAATTTCTCGTTAGTGCGACAATATTTTTATCAGGAGATTCAGCAGTCTGACGAGAGAATTAATTTAGCAAAGGCAGCTTTATATATTGCACAAGAAGAATATCCTAATTTAGACCCAGAGGAATATATCAATGCCCTTGATACAATGGCATGGGAACTGCAAGAACGCCTGCCTCAGGAGCGATATCCTTTGCGGATGATTCAAACTATTAATCAATATCTATACGATGATTTAAGATTTTCTGGTAATAAAATTGACTACTATGACCCGCGCAACAGTTATTTGAATGATGTAATTGACAGACGATTGGGGATTCCCATTACTTTAGCGTTGGTTTACTTAGAAGTTGCCCGACGGATAGAGTTTCCGATGGTGGGTGTAGGAATGCCGGGACATTTCTTGATTCGCCCAGATGTTCCAGATATAGAAATTTTCGTCGATGCGTTTAATGGTGGTGAAATAATATTTGCTGAAGATTGCCAAGAAAGACTATCTCAACTTTATCAGCAACCAGTGACGCTACAACCAGAATTTTTGGCTGTAGTAACTAATCGGCAATTTTTGGCAAGGATGCTGACAAATCTAAAATTTATTTATTTAAAACAACAAGAGTTAGAAAAAACACTAGCAGCAGTTGAACGCATTTTACTGCTGTTTCCTGATTTAACTTTAGAATTGCGCGATCGCGGTTTAATCTATTATCAACTCGGCTACTATCCTCAAGCTGCAAAAGACTTACAAACTTATTTAGTAAAAGTTCCTGATGCTAAGGATGCATCAGTGATTCGGCGGCTACTTGGCGAGTTGGGTAAGGGTGGGTAGGGAGTGGGGTGATGAGGGAGATGAGGGAGCAGGGGAGGCAGGGGAGGCAGGGGAGGCAGGGGGAGAAATAACCAATGACAAATGACTAATTTTGTTGTTCTGCGACTCGTTTGAGGCGGCGGAGTTGGGCTTCCATGTCTTGTTTTGTCCAAGATGCGGCAAAGGTTTTGAAACCCCAACTTACTAAGGGGTTAGGAATATCGAACTCAAAGCGGTTCAGTAGGAGTGTTCCTTTTTGTGTTGGTTGACATTCCCAGCGATCGCGCCCTTGAAAAAATCCTTTAAATTCCCAGACTACCAAACCCGGTTGTCGTTCCACAACTACGCTATTCAAAGTAGGTTGGAGTAGAGGAATTTGAATGATAAAACGGCTTTTACTACCTACATCAGTACTCCAAACTTCGCCCACAGGTTCGCAACTAAGGACGGGGTTTAGCCAACGGTGCATGAGGGCTAAATCAGTAATACAGCGGTCGACTACCGTGGCTGTAGCGTTAATTTGAATTGATTGTTCCAGTACTTGGGACATTCCAGATATTTTAAGCTGTTGCTGCAATTAGAGTAACGCAAAATGGGGAATGAGTTATTGGGCACTTGTACTAAGTGGAGCCGTAGTATTGGGACGTGTGGGAAGGGTGAGAAGCTTTTTTATAATCTCCCACTCCCTACTCACCTTTTGACCGTGCCAATTTTAGATTTTAGATTTTAGATTTTAGATTATTTCGGTACTCCTTTCCTGCGGAACGCTAGGCGAACCCAGAAGCAAGCTACATGCCCCGCTATCGCAAATCTAAAATCCAAAATTGTTTGACGTTTTTTTCGATAAAGCGAAAAAATTTGGATTATATCAAACAGACAATGAGTTTACAGGTAATTTGCTGGTAAATTGATAGGCAAAACACTAGTAAACTTACTGGGATGCAGAATTATTCAATGGGCGGCGTCCACGATTCCCCAATTTTAGTAGAACAAGTTGGGGAGAAATGGGCGCTTTGGATCTGGGTACTGGCAACGAAATTCTTTTACAGCAATTTACAGGTAAATAGACCACGCGGTAGGGGCACAGCATTGCTGTGCCCTTACGACAGATGTGGTTCAAATATATGAAAACTGCTGTAAAATTTGGTTCGGGTATGAATCTACATACTTATATTTTCAGTACTTAGTCCCCAATCCCCAGTCCCTAGTTCAAATCAAGCTACCCGATAAGTATCTCAAGTGTTTTTGGCGAACTAAAACCTTAATAGCGGAAAACCATGAACACAACTTGGCAAGGAATAACCCAGTTGATAGATATTGGTTTATCGATGAGGGGACAGCAATTTTTGGCACAATCATCGCCCAGTCTGCAACCAAGTCAAGGAGCAGTAAACCAAGGTGTCGCTGATGTGCAAGGAATTGTTGAACAGTTAATTCTGTTTATGCCCCGTGTACTGGGAGCAGTGGCAATTTTGTTTGTAGGTTGGCTAATTGCAGCGATCGCAGCGACGGTGACGCAAAAAATTCTCAACCGCACAAACTTAGATAACCGGATTGCCGCAGGGATAACTGGTCGTCAGGATCTTCCCCAGGTGGAGAAGTTAATCTCCGACTTGGTTTTTTGGAGCATTATCTTGCTGACGGCGGTAGCTGTTTTACAAACGCTAAATCTAGAGATAGCGTCTCGACCCCTCAATACTTTTCTTGAGCAACTTATTGGCTTTTTGCCAAAGTTGGTTGGTGCTGGAATCCTTTTGGCAGCTGCCTGGGTATTAGCGAGCGTTGTCAAGATTGTTACTGTGCGTTTATTACGGACATTTAACCTCGATGAGCGCTTGAATCCTCAACCCGCAGATAGTGCGCCCAGTCTCAATCAATTGTCTCTCAGTGAAACCATTGGCAATGCTCTGTATTGGTTTATATTTTTACTGTTTCTGGTTCCGATTCTGGATACTCTCGGACTTAGGGAAGCCCTAGAACCAGTACAAGCTCTAATTACAAAGATTCTGGTAATTCTGCCAAACATTTTAGCAGCGGCGCTGATTGCCGCAGTTGGGTGGTTCATCGCTAATGTGGTGCGGCGGATTGTGACGAACTTGCTAGCAAGTACTGGTATTGACCATTTAGGTAGTCGATTTGGCTTATCTTCGACTGCGGGAGTGCAACCTCTATCAAGTATTATCGGCACAATTGTCTATATTTTGATTTTGATTCCTGTGGCGATCGCAGCGCTGGATGCTTTACAAATTCAAGCAATATCACAGCCAGCGATCGCTATGTTACAACAGGTTCTCAACGCAGTACCTGCCATCTTTACAGCTCTTGCAATTTTGATTGTTGCCTATTTCCTGGGACGGTTTGTAGCAGATTTGGTTACAAGTATCCTGACTAATTTAGGCTTTAATAACATTTTTACTGTATTGGGTCTGACAACACCTACTAGGCGAATCGTCATTTCCACAGAACCAACAGAACCAACACCTCCTTCCATTCCCACCCGTACTCCGTCGGAAGTTGCAGGCATTGTTACCTTAGTGGGTATTATGCTATTTGCAACGGTGGCGGCAGTAAATATCCTGAATATTCCAGCCTTGACAGCCTTAGTGTCTGGTATTTTGATTATATTCGGGCGGATATTGGCGGGTTTGGTAATATTTGCCATTGGTTTATTCCTGGCAAATCTGGCTTTTAACATTATTACCAGTTCTGGCGACCGTCAAGCACAGATTTTAGGACAGGTAGCGCGGATTTGTATCATTACCTTAGTCTCAGCAATGGCACTGCAACAGATTGGAGTTGCTAGTGATATTGTGAATTTAGCCTTTGGACTATTATTAGGTGCGATCGCTGTTGCTATTGCCCTAGCTTTTGGTTTAGGAGGTCGTGATATTGCCCGCGAACAAGTTCAAGAGTGGCTCAATTCTTTCAAAGGTAGAAACTAAAAGTTGATGAAGGCGCAATTTCGTATGTATAGCAAGGGACTGGGGACTGGGGACTGGTGACTGGGTGAAAAGTCTTTTTGTGTCTAGGTTTTATCATCTGTTAATGTCCTAACCACCAAGGCTTTTGCTATAAATCTGAGAAAATACAGCCGTAAGCATCAATAATAGAGACAATCTATCGCTAATTTTGCCTAAGAAGTTGAAAGTTAGAGTTTAGAAGCTCGGAGTTTGAGTGTAGAACTTGACATTTCGAGTTCAGAGGCTCAAGTTCCGAGTTGTAAATACGTGTCAAGGCATTACTTTCTGAGCTTTACTTTGTGGAGCAATTCATCTTTAATACGGTTGAGAATTGAAGTTTCATCAAGGTTTGTCAAAATCCGATTAATTACCGCTTTTGGCCCATCAGGTCCCCAAGTCGCCCCGTTGGCTAAATAAACCTTGGTAACTTGTCCAATACCGTAAGAAGAAACACCAGCGACTCCACCTTGAGTGAGTGCAACGGATATATAAGGAGCAAGGGCAATACCACCCGTAGCGGTTGCAGAGATGCCAAGTAAAGTTTTCAATCCACTCAAACCCAAGTTTGCCAAGAGTTCACTAGCACCGATGCCGCCCATACTCAGGGCAATTTTTTGTAGTAATTGTACGGCTCCTGCTTCGGTCATGGAGAAGCCATAGAGTTTGGATAAACCTAAAATTAAAGCGATATCAATTACGACACTACTAAGAATATCTACCACAGTTACGGGATTAAGAGCGATCGCCAGTGCCTTCGTCATCACAGCTTTCCAAATCAACTGATTAGCATTTACCTCCCGAATCATCAGTTTTCGCTCTATCAATTGCTCATTCACGGTGTCAGCATAAAGCATAGTGTTGAGAGCAACCAAAGCTTTACCTTCACGGTGGAGAATCTCCAAAATTTTCAGCTTCAGTTCCTCCACTTGGGCATTACCTGGACGCAACTGTATGCCCCTAGTGCCATCAGGGCGAAAAACCGCCGTTTTCACCAATGGCGATGCTGCTGACATGACAATTTCTAGGGGTGTGAGTAATTCCCGCACCCTTTCATCGCGGATTTTGTGATAAATTGCTATGCGATCGGCTTCTGGATACTGGTCTACTTTGTTAAATACCAGAATTATCGGTTTACCTGCTTCCCGCAACTGAGAAAGGGCGATGTGTTCTATTTTTGTCATGTCGCCGGATATGACAAACAAAATCAAATCCGCTTGTTTGGCAATCTGTTCAGCTAATGCAGCGCGGGTTGCCCCATCTACCTCATCTAATCCAGGAGTATCAATTAATTCCACCTGTGATTGACCGATACCAGGGATAGTGACTCGCAAAGCCCGTTCAGTTTCTCCAACAATTTCTTCGCTAATACTCCAATTCACTCTTTGGGCAGCACGGGTAACGCCATGCAGCGGCCCAGTTTCAAATACTGTTTCCCCAACCAAGGCATTAAGTAGCGAAGACTTACCACGTCCCACCATGCCAAAAGCCGCAATCTGCACCACCATGCGGTCTAACTTTAAGAGCATGGTTTCCAAATCATTAATTTCTGCCTCTAATCCCGCTTTTTCTTGGGGGCTAAGGTCAAGATTAGTCACCAAATTTCGCAGCGCTGTTTGTGCTTGTTTATAATTCAGTTCCGTCTGAATATCTTCAAAACTGAAAATGGCACTATCTAGTTCTTCCTCCCAACTGGGTGAGTTGCTGTGATGAGGTTCGGGCAATGTGGAAGTCATAATTTAGATTCTCGGTTAACCTCGCTATTTGATCCTAGTTATTTTTTACAGGGAATGGGGAGTGGGGAGTGGGGATGATGGGGATGAGGGGGAGTTAGAATCTCGTTCATTTACCTTTGAACCGGATTCATCCACCTCAGATACTCGTTCATCCACCTTTGAACCGGATTCATCCACCTCAGATACTCATTCATCCACCTTTGAACTGGATTCATCTCCCTCATCTCCCTCATCTCCCTCATCTCCCTCATCTCCCTCATCTCCCTCATCTCCCTCATCTCCCTCATCCCCATCATCCCCACTCCCCACTCCTGAAGGCAAGTTTAAGAAATCGAGGTATGTCTTTGTTGAAGTGTTAACTTAACTAATTAGTTGCCCAAGTGGGCAAAAATTATGAAAAGTTTTCAATCTTGTGTTGGTACGCGTAAAAAAAATAAGGTAGCCCGTTTTGCAGCGTCTGTTGTAGCAACGTTGGCGATCGCTGCGCCAGCGTCTTTGGCGATCGCAGGCACTACTAATTATGCCAGTGCTACTCCCATAAAAATCACTACTGCAAAAGAAATTACTCTGGCATCAGTCCAACTGAGTCCAGCTAAACCAAATATTACCCAGTTACAAACTAATCAAACTCAGTATCAAACTGCTGGAATTGATCCTTTTGTACTGATTCCCATCCTAGTTGTCGGTGGTTTAGTGATATTTGTACCGCTGTTTTTTGGCGGACTGGTGGTGATTGGCGAACGGGAAGTTGGGATTGTTGTCAGAAAGTTTACCCTTTCTGGGCGCGGACTCCCCGCCGGAAGGTTAATTGCCCTCAACGGTGAAGCGGGCTTACAGGCAGATACTCTGGCTCCTGGTTGGCACTGGGGCTATTGGCCTTGGCAATACTCAGTTCGCAAAGAATCGGTTGTTGTTGTCCCCCAAGGTGAAATCGCTTTAATTGTGGCCGCAGATGGCGAATCCAACCCACCAGAACGCATTCTGGGCAAAATCGTCGATTGTGACAATTACCAAGATGCCCGGAAATTCCTCATCAACGGTGGCGAAAAAGGTCGCCAAATGGGTTTTCTCACGGCTGGTACTTACCGGATTAACACTGCTTTGTTTAAAGTCATCATGGCGTCAAATGCTACGGCTCATGGCATGACTCCAGAACAATTACGGGTATACAGCTTGGCATCTGACAAGGTTGGCATCGTCACTACCTTAGATGGTGTCCCAATTTCCGCTGGTGAACTGGCAGGACCGATAATTGAGGGACACGACAATTTCCAAAATGGTCAGAAATTTATTAATGGCGGTGGACGACGCGGCTTACAAGAGCAGACTTTGCTTTCTGGTTCTTGGAATTTAAATCCTTGGTTTGTCCAGGTTGAACAAGTACCGATGACGGAAATTCCCATTGGCTATGTGGGTGTGGTGATTTCTTTCGTAGGTAAAGCGCATCAAGATGTCAGCGGTGCAGCTTTCACACATGGTAACTTGGTGAATCCTGGACATAAGGGTGTATGGGTCGAACCGCTGTATCCTGGGAAGCACCCGATTAATTCTCGGATCATGAAAATGGAACTTGTGCCAACGACCAACATTGTATTAAACTGGTCAGACCGCACCGAACGTCACAGTTATGATGCTCAACTAGCATCCCTGACAGTGCGATCGCGTGATGGATTTGCCTTTGATTTGGAAGTAGCACAAATCATCCATGTGGGCGCTTTGGATGCACCCAAGGTAATTTCCCGCGTTGGTGCAATGCAAAATCTCGTAGACCATGTATTAGAACCAACTATCGGTAATTATTTCCGCAACTCAGCCCAAGATTATACAGTATTAGACTTTTTGACAGCTCGGAGTGAGCGACAAGCTGAGGCTGCTGAGTATATTAAAACAGCATTGCGGGCTTATGATGTGCAAGCGATCGATACTCTAATTGGTGATATTCAACCACCGGCGTCATTAATGCAAACACAGACAGACCGGAAAATTGCCGAAGAAGAACGCAAGACTTATGAAGTCCAGCAGATGGCGCAAACCCAACGCCAACAACTTGTTCGAGAAACAGCCCTAGCTGAAATTCAGCAAGAAATGGTGAAATCAGAACAGAGTGTGCATATAGCCGACTTGAAAGCCCAAGCCCAAATCAAGCAGGCCACAGGTGAAGCTGAGGGAACAAAACTCCGAGCAATTGCGGAGGCTGAAGGTATTCGGGCCACAGGTAACGCCAAAGCTGAAACCTACCGTACTGGTGTGGAAGCCTTGGGGGCACAAGGTTATACAGCAATGCAACTGATGCAAATTATAGGCGATCGCCATGTCCGTTTAATTCCAGATGTTCTCGTTGGCAGTAACGGCAGTAATAACGGCTTAGTAGATGGTCTACTGTCGATGATTTTATGGAATCAAACTGCTAAAAATGGTGAGGTGAAACCAACGCCTTTGCATCCACAACCGATAAGCCAAAGCCAACCAACCACAGAAAACGGTATTCCACCTATAATTGTGAACTTTCCAGTGGATAAATAACATTAGTTTAGAGCAGAGCCAGGGCGAATAGAATTTGCGGTTCATCTTGCACACAAACAGAGCTTACCAAGGTAGGGTAAGAGAAAATCAAGCTTTTTGTAACCCGCGCAGGCGGGTTTTCCATGTATAAGTATTGAACAAGCAATTAACCTTTATCGAGTAACTGAAGAATTGGAAGTTGTCGTCAGAACAATGCTTGCTGCGCTGATGAATTAACTGCTAACTGGATACAAATAAACTTGTTTAATTTTGAGCATTGCTATAAAACAGGAGTCAGAATTCAGAATTCAGAATAATCTACCCATAAAGGGATAGAGTTTTAAGAAGAAAAATATTTAATCCTAGTTTCGTTTAACTTCGGGCGAGGTTTTAAACTAATATTCAGACACGACCCTCGAATACTCGCTACCGCTACGCTATCACCCAGTCGGACTCCAATTCCCAACTGAATTCTGACTCCTGAGTTCTGAATTCTTCTTCATAAAACATAATCATATTACTAGCTTTATGTCCATAGATTTACGAGCATTTTTTCAGGCTACTGACCCCAGTCGAACCCTGTTCGTCAATAATCTGTCAGATGTGAAATACTACATTGACTTTTCTTCGGTGCGAGGCGGAGATATTATCGGCAAGCTGAAGCAAAAAATTACTTTTTTCAAGCCAGATGAACCTACCTGCACACTATTTACTGGGCATATTGGCTGTGGAAAATCGACGGAACTATTAAAGCTACAGGGAGAACTGGAAAAATTAGGCTTTCATGTGGTGTATTTTGAATCTAGCGAAGACTTGGAAATGACTGATGTGGATATTGCTGATGTGTTGTTAGCGATCGCTCGTCGCGTCAGTCAAAGTCTGGATAAAATTACACTGGAGACACCCAACAAATTTAATGAGTTACTGCAAGGTGCTTGGAACGTCTTAAATTCTGAAGTCACAGGGGCAAAAATTAAGGTGGGTGGTGTTGATGTTGGTGTCACTAGCGACAAAGAAAAGTTGTCTCTAGCTTTTGGTATTGGCGAAATCACTACAAAGATGAAAAGTGACCCGACGCTACGGACAAAACTCAATCAGTATTTAGCGCCGCGAAAAGCTAACTTGCTAGAAGCGATTAATCGGGAATTATTGGAACCTGCGATCGCTAAACTCAAACAGCAAGGTAAAAATGGTTTAGTGGTAATTGTCGATAATCTCGACCGTATCGATAATCGTGTTAAAGCTTGGGGTCGTCCACAGCAGGAATATTTATTTGTAGACCAGGGTGAATTTTTGACAAAACTCAATTGTCATTTAATTTATACCATGCCTTTAGCTCTGAAGTTTTCCAACGATTACGGAATGCTTACCCAGCGATTCCCAGAAGACCCCAAAGTATTGCCAATGGTGCCAGTACAATGGCCAGATGGCAGCGTTCATGAAGAAGGAATGAGACTAATGAAAAAGATGGTGCTAGCAAGAGCCTTTCCTGACTTCCAAACAGATGAACGCTTAAATAAAATTACTGAAATTTTTGATAGTAGCGCCGCCCTAGACCGGTTATGTAGATTGAGTGGCGGTCATGTGCGAGACTTGCTCAGACTCCTGAATACTTGGATTATGGAAGAAATGGCGCTTCCCCTCTCCCGTGAGACTTTAGACCAAGTTGTTCGCGCCCGTCGCAATGAAATGATTATGCCAATTTCCGATGACGAGTGGCAACTGCTACGACACGTCAAGCAAAACAAAAAAGTCAGCGATGACCAAGGATACCAAAAGTTGATTCGTAGTCGCTTTGTCTTTGAATATCGAGATAGCGGCGAATCTTGGTTTGATGTGAATCCAATTTTGGCTGAGGCGAGGGAGTTGCAGTGAGGAATCAGGGGGTTATATCATGTCCGGTTAAAGACTTATCATTAAGGCAGCAGAGGGGCAGGGGAGCAGAGGGGAAGGGTTTTTGGGTTTGTGCATAGATTCGGGAATCATAACTAATTAGCCGGACATGATATTAGTAGTCGAATTACCCCCCTTAATCCCCCCTTGGAAAGGGGGGAGACTGGAAATCCAGTTCCCTTGGAAAGGGGGGAGACCGAAAATCCAGTTCCCTCCCCTTTACAAGGGGAGGGTTAGGGTGGGGTAAAACGTGTAGACGCGGTTAGATATGACAGACTCGCAACCACCAGAAGATAATCTTGTAAACAACGATGTCTACGACGGGCTACGCCTACGCTCTGTTGCACAATTAGCTTGGGCGATCGAATCCTCTGTGGGACAGTTTAAGCTGATTTTGGCACGGTGTAATTATGGTAGCTTGCGCGATCGCCTGATCCAAAAATTGCAGGAAATTTGTCAAGTTGAAATTCGGCTGTTGGTGATGCAGCAATCTCACAGAACTCTTTATACAGCCATTCGGGAGGATTTTGGCGAGAACCTACCAGCCTGCGTGATGGTTGTCGGTTTAGAGACAGTACAGAATTTAGCTGTGATGTTGACTTCTGCTAATCAGGTGCGGGAGGAGTTTCGCAAGAATTTTGCTTTTCCTTTGGTGTTGTGGATTGATGATGAAATCTACAAACAATTGATGCAACTGGCTCCAGATTTGGAGAGTTGGGCTACTACAAGGAATTTTGCGATCGCTCAAGATGATTTGATCAACTTACTACAACAAATTGCCGAACAATACTTTAACAATACCCTCAACTTAACTTTAGATGATTATGGAGTTTTAGAAACAGAATTAGCAGCGGCTCAGAGAGATTTACCAGGTGAATTACAGGATTCTCATCCAGAACTGAAAGCTAATTTCTCATCTTTGTTAGGCTTGGCAAAACAAGTTAATAATAAAATCGATATCGCCTTAGAACATTATCAAGTTGCTTTAGCGCTTTTTCGGCAAATTAATTATACAAAACAACAAATCAAAATCCTTGGTGATATTACTTTTTGCTATTATCTCAAAGCTTTTAAAAATCAAGATATTAATCATCCAAATTGGAATAACACTCGGCATTATCTTCAAAAATATATCAATTCGATTGGGGAAAACAAACGATTAATTGCAAATTTTTTCTTTAAATTTGGTGTTGTTTTGCGTGATTTACAAGCATGGGAACACTTAAAAAATCTTGCTGAACAAGTATTAGAAATACATCGTGCTGATAATCAACTAATAGAATTAGCAAAGGATTACGGTTTTTTAGCTGAGGTGGCTTTAATTGAAAAATCCTGGTTAGAAGCCAATCAATTTGCACAGCAAGCCATAAAGATTGTAGAGGGACACAGCACCAGTGTCCTCATATCAAATGATTTGAGCCTCTATCGATTTCTTTTGGCTCGTTCTCAATATCATTTAGGCGCTTATCAAGAGGCAATTCGTAACTTAGAAACTGCAAAAAATATCGGCAACCCCCAGATAGATTTAAGGCTTTATCTCAAGATTCTCAGTCATTTGCAAAAGCTTTACTTTGAGCAAAAAGCATATCTGGCAGCCTATGAAATGAAACAGCAACAGCGTTCCGTGGAACAGCAATTTGGTTTGCGGGCGTTTATTGGTGCTGGGAGATTACAGGCGACAAAACAATTAGGAGCAACAGGACTTGCACCCTTGCGCGTTAATACTAAAGATAGTATTGCCCCAGAAATTGCTGCATCTGGTCGTCAATTGGATGTAGAACGCTTAATTGAACGCATTGGCCGCCCAGATAAAAAGTTGATCGTAATTCATGGACAATCAGGTGTAGGTAAAAGTTCGCTAGTGAATGCCGGACTGGTGCCAGCTTTAAAGAATCAAGCGATCGGTATTCAAGATAATTTACCTGTAGGGATGCGCGTTTACACCAACTGGGTGGAGGAGTTGGGGCAGCTTTTGGGGAGAGATGAGGAGGATGAGGGAGATGAGGGGGATGAGGGAGAGTTAGAACTTCAAGTTTTGACTTCAAAACTCGGAACTTCGAGTTCAGAACCTCAACGTTCTAGTTCAGAACCTCAAAATCCCCACTCCCCGCGTCTCCCCCACTCCCTCCTCTCCCAACTCCGCGAAAACGAACAGCGTAACCTCCGCACGGTGCTAATTTTTGATCAATTTGAGGAATTTTTCTTTATTTACACCGAACCAGCGCAAAGGAAGCAGTTTTTTGAGTTTCTGGGAGAATGTTTGAATGTTCCATCGCTGAAAGTTATCTTATCGCTGCGGGTGGATTATATCCATTACTTACTGGAGTGCAATGATTTGCCCAGCCTGGAGATTATTAGCAATGACATTCTCAGTAATAATGTGCTGTACAAGTTGGGGAACTTCTCGCCTGATGATGCGAAGTCAATTATCCAGCGTTTAACTGAAAATACTAGTTTTCGGTTGGAACCTGCTTTAGTTGAACAACTGGTGCAGGAATTAGCCGAAGAATTGGGTGAAGTGCGTCCCATTGAGTTGCAGGTTATGGGGGCGCAACTGCAAACGGAGAATATTACAACTCTGGCAGAATATCGGCAGCGTGGCACTAAAGACGAATTGGTTAAGCGTTATTTAAATGAAGTTGTTAATGATTGTGGTGAAGAAAATCAGCAAACAGCAGACATATTACTGTATTTGCTGACCGATGAAAAAGGAACTCGTCCTCTGAAGACTCGCGCTGAGTTAGAACGCGATTTGATGCCGTACTTCTCGGAGATCCCCCCAACCCCCCTTTTTAAGGGCAGGGCTGTTTCATTCCCCAAAGAGCTTTAAAAATCAAGGGTTCTAGCAATTAAAAATTAGTTATTTTGTTACCAGCGTGCCCAGAAAATGAACTATTTTACTGATATTTCAATGTTTAAATGTTCATCTCATCGTCACCCTTACTTACAATTTTCTCGCTAACCATCTTGACAAATCCTGTTTGAAATGGAATGAAACAGCCCTGCCCTTATAAAGGGGGGAAACAAGAAATCTCTTTCCCTCCCCTTTATAAGGGGAGGGTTAGGGTGGGGTAAAACCTTGGTTAATCAGCTATTTCAGACTTGTGTATACACGGTAGCCTTAGTAAGGTGAGGGGTTGGGGGTGAGGTTTTTCTTTGTACTTCACTCTTATTAGGACTGCTATGTGAGCGGGGTTTTCAGCAATTTTTCTATAATAGTATTTTCACGCTGATGAATCAGAGGCGACTGTGACCACTACACTACACTGGCAAGAGAGAGTTGGTAATCAAAGAGATTGGGTTTGGCGAGGCTGGCAAACTCGCTATACTTATATTCGCTCTGCCAAAAATGACGAAAAGACACAACCTCTAATTCTGTTACATGGCTTTGGCGCTTCCATTGGTCATTGGCGACATAATTTAGAGGTGTTGGCTGAACATCACACAGTTTATGCGCTAGATATGCTAGGTTTTGGCGCTTCGGAAAAAGCCGCAGCTAATTACAGCGTCGAACTCTGGGTAGAACAAGTTTACGATTTTTGGCAAACTTTTATCCGTGAACCAGCAATATTAATCGGCAATTCCAACGGTTCACTGATTTCTTTAGCCGCCGCCGCCGCTCATCCGGACATGGTACAGGGTATAGTGATGATGAGTTTACCCGATCCTTCACTGGAGCAAGAAGCAATTCCTCCTGTTCTGCGACCACTGGTCAGAGGAATTAAAAATATTGTCGCTTCGCCATTGATTCTCAAACCTGTATTTAACTTTGTCCGCAGACCTGGCGTGCTGCGTCGCTGGGCTAGTCTCGCCTACGCTAACCCAGAAGCAATCACCGATGAACTGATAGAAATTTTAGCTGGCCCTCCCCAAGACCGAGGTTCGGCGAGAGCTTTTAGTGCTTTGTTCAAAGCGACAATTGGAATTAATTTTAGTCCCAATGTCAAGGCAGTATTACCAACCTTAACAATTCCCATGCTGTTAATTTGGGGACAAAAAGATCGGTTTGTTCCGCCAGCTTTAGCTAGCCAATTTGCTCAATATAACGAGAGATTGGAAGTGCTGAATTTAGAAAATGTGGGTCATTGTCCCCATGATGAATGTCCCGAACAAGTGAACCAAGCGATTTTAGATTGGATTGAGAGGAATTAGGAAAGACGCGATTCATCGCGTCTGTACAAGAGTTATTTTCCTTGTCTCCTGTGCCCTCTTGTTATCCGACGGTAGTTTGGCTGCTGTCAACATTTGTAGCACCATTCACAGTACGGGCTACAGAAATCATTCTGGTGAGAATTTCTTGGCTGGGAACTTTACCTTTTAGCACTACAGTGCTACCTGTTTGAGCAACCCAAAGAGTATTAACATCATCTAGTTCGGCATCTTGGTCGAATGCCAATGCTACCCGCTTTGCTAAACCACTCTGGTCATATTCTCCATTTAATCCTAGACGTTCTGGCGGTATTGATTGTGTAGCGGTAGGCGCAGCAGTAGGACTAGGAGTTTGGGGTATTGCCTGGGCGGTAGGATTTACTTCGGCATTTTGAGGTTTTTCCATTCCAAATAGTCTTTTTAACCAAGACATAAATGCTTTTCTCCTATTAGCGTATTTAGAGGTTGATTCATATCTGAGTATAAAAGCTTTACAAAAATGCTGCATCTGCCAATAAAAAGATATGCACTCACTAGAATTCCTACTTAGAGGATGATTTTTGAACAATTTTTTTCTAGATATGCAATGAGTGCAGCTATTAAGTTTAAAATAAAAGGTCGCACTGAGAAATTTAGTGCGGCAGTATGTCTAGCGTAGCCTTAGCTAGTGTCTGCGTTACTCAAATCCTGCTCTAGCCTCTGTTGGCGAAGATGAAACATACTCTTTCAGTTCTCGTAGAAGATGAGGCGGGTGTTCTGTCCCGCATTTCTGGTTTGTTTGCGCGTCGTGGTTTTAATATTGAAAGCCTTGCTGTTGGCCCGGCTGAACAGGGAGGAGTCTCACGAATTACGATGGTTGTACCCGGTGACGATCGCGTGATCGAACAACTCACCAAGCAATTATACAAGTTAGTCAATGTCCTCAAAGTACAGGATATTACTGAAACTCCTTGTGTAGAGCGAGAATTGATGCTGTTAAAGGTGAATGCTACCAGCAGCAATCGTTCTGAAGTTATCGAACTGTCTCAGATTTTCCGGGCACGAGTCGTAGATGTGGCGGAAGATTCTCTGACTTTAGAAGTTGTGGGAGATCCAGGTAAGATGGTAGCGATCGTGCAAGTTTTACAAAAATTTGGTCTCAGAGAAATCGCCCGCACTGGCAAAATTGCCCTAACTCGTGAATCGGGTGTGAATACCGAATTACTAAAATCTTTGGAAGCAAAGGTTTAGTAGAATTCAGAAGTCAGAAGTCAGAAGTCAGAAGTCAGAATACAAGCAAAGTCTACTAACCTAGATTTATGAAACAGTAAACTTTTTAACCCGCGCAGGCGGGTTTTGTTTGTCTGCAAAATGAACTGCGAATTTCATTCATCAGGGATTTATTATTCGGTAACAATAACTACTAGCCTACAAATAAGCATATACGGTTATGTCTTTTTATATGCACAAGCTACGCCAATTTGGCATGACGCAACAGATAAGAAACTGCTACAAAGTTGTTAGAACGATAAAACATTAACAACAACAACAAGTTTTAATAGTCGTGTTAACGACTATCACCTGATTTTAAATGTTTGATTTAAAAAATTAGGAGTATTTCTTTTGAGCAAAAATATCTCCTTGATAAAAACGATAATGTTCAACAAGATATACACCCAATTTTGAACTTGAGATAGTTAATTTGCTAGACATTAATAATCTAATCTAAGTTAGACAATTCGTTAGATTTTCAAATCCCTAAAATGTGCATTTATAGGGTGATTTATCGTAAAGGTACTTGTTTTAGGGATAAATGACTATATTTGATTGTCTAATCCAACCGATGATTATTTAGATTATCCTAGAGGTTTTGACAGGCATGAATTTATTATTGTTACTTGTTTCCAATTGGCTGCCTCAAAAATTAATTAGTAAGTTATTAAAAAATTTGCTAAATATCAGAAATAGACATTTGTTTATTTTTGATATTCTTGTTTTTTTGATAACAACTTTTTTAGCTCTGAATCTAGGTTTAGACGGAAAATTTTTTATCGAAGAATATAAATCACAATTAGGAATTGCAACAATACTTTTTTTATCAGTCAAACTGACTGTATTGTGGAATTTTAGTTTTTATAAGGTTTACTGGCGCTATGCGAGTATTGAAGAACTTTTATATATAACTATACTCATGGGTATTGCGGTATTAATCCAAGCAGTATTCTTTGATGCTATGGGATTTATAGCATATTTAGGATTGGATATACTGCCGCGATCGCTCCCATTAATCGATGGGTTACTTTCGTGTATTTTCATTGGGGGACTGCGTTTTAGTATTCGGATTGTAGAAAGAATTAGTCAGCAACGTGCAGTATTTAACCCACAAGAACGTGTATTAATAGTTGGTGCTGGTAATGCTGGAATTTCTTTGGTACAGGAAATGCAAAGAAATCCACAATTAGGGTTTCATCCTGTGGCTTTTATTGACGACGATCCTCATAAATTTCGAGCATACATACGTGGGATTCCTGTAGTTGGCGATCGCTACCAAATTCCTGATGTTTTAAAATCTCTCCAAATCCACAAAGTTATCATTGCTATGCCGACAGTTACAGGTGGAGTTATTCGAGAAATCGTAGATATTTGCAAAGCAACTGGAACTCAAACTAGCACTTTACCAGGCATACATGAAATCCTCAATGGTCGTGTGCGAGTTGACAGCATTCGGGATGTACGAATTGAAGATTTACTCAGACGTGAACCTGTACAAATAGATTTTGAAAAAGTTTACCAATTTCTCAAAGGCAAAACAGTATTGATCACAGGTTCAGGTGGCTCAATTGGTAGCGAACTATGCCGTCAAATTTTTAAATGTAATCCTGCCCAAATGATACTTATGGGACATGGAGAAAACTCTGTATTCAATATTCAACAAGAATTAGAACAACTTGTGCAAGTACTCGAAAATGAGGGCAAATCATCAATCAACACTCCTCATATTTCTACCTTTATTGCTGATATTCGCTTCAAGTTTCGATTAGAACATGCATTTGAAATCTTTCAACCTGATGTAATTTTTCATGCTGCGGCTCATAAACATGTCCCACTCATGGAATTAAATCCAGTAGAAGCAATCACGAACAATGTAATGGGAACAAAAAATTTACTAGAACTAGCCTTGAAATATGATGTGAAACATTTCGTGATGATTTCCACAGACAAAGCAGTTAATCCTACCAATGTGATGGGTGCTAGTAAAAGAGTTGCTGAAATGTTGGTGCTGCAAGCTGCAAAGGAAAGTGGCAATCCTTATGTCACCGTGCGATTTGGCAACGTTTTAGGCAGTCGAGGTAGTGTAGTTCCCACTTTTAAAAAACAAATTGCAGCAGGCGGACCAGTAACCGTTACTCATCCAGATATTCGTCGTTATTTCATGACTATTCCCGAAGCAGTTCAACTCGTTTTGCAGGCTGCGGTACTTGGCCGTGGTGGTGAAGTTTTAATGCTAAATATGGGGAAACCTGTAAAAATTGTTGACTTGGCTAAGGAATTAATTCGCCTTTCCGGATACGAAATTAACCAAGATATAGAGATTGTGTTTACTGGTTTGCGTCCAGGAGAAAAGTTATTTGAGGAATTATTTATTCCCGGCGAAGAATATGAACCAACTGAACACGAAAAACTGTTAGTAGTAAAAAATGCTAGTGGGATGATTCCAGAAAATTTGGATGTTACTGTAGCAACTTTGTGTCAAGCAGCAGTGAAAAATGATATTAACTTTATTCTGTTTTTACTTGAACAATTAGTACCAGGATATAAACCCAAACACTTAGATACTTATATGACAGCAAATACTTCTAGCAATTCTTCGCTTAGAGTCAAGCCGAACATGAATATGCTGGCACAGGCAAAATCTTAATTTTAGATTTTAGATTTTAGATTTTGGATTGTGGAAACCTAGTGATACATTTTTTTTAGCAATTTCTCTGTCAGATTTTTTTAAATTGGATTGGTATTACCTCGAAATCTACCTTCATCGACAGAATAAATATGTACAAAAATTCTAATCTCAACAGTATTTCACAGGTATTCGATAGAGTATCTAGGGTTAATAATAGATATTTGGCTGGGATTAAAAACATAGCCAAGATTTTTATCACAAGAAGAAGTGAGTGGTCAATTGGAATTTATACAGGCGAATCTCCTTTTGATTTTGTTTGTCCAGACACAATTATTAATCCAGTTTTGACTGCCAAGGATATAACAGATGTTCCAGCGCACTTTGTTGCTGATCCATTTATGGTTAGTGAAGGCGGCATGTGGTATATGTTTTTTGAAGTCTTGAATGGTCTACAAAATAAAGGAGTAATAGGACTAGCAACTAGCAATGATGCATACAAATGGAATTACCAACAAATTGTACTTGATGAACCATTTCATTTATCTTATCCATATGTATTCAAATATCAAAATGACTATTATTTGATTCCAGAAACTTCTGAAGCTAGTTCTATTCGTTTATATAAAGCAGTTAATTTCCCCACAAAATGGTCTTATGTCAAAACTTTACTTGCTCAAAGTGATTTTGTAGATCCTAGTATTTTTCAACACAATAATCTTTGGTGGCTGTTAACTGCAACATCAGAAGCAAGAAATACATTACGTCTTTATTATTCTCAAGATTTAATGGATGGTTGGATTGAACATCCGAAAAGCCCAGTGATTCAAGGAAATAAAAACATAGCAAGACCAGCGGGTAGGGTTATAGTATTCGATGGCAAAATTGTTAGATATACCCAGGATTGTGAGCGGATATATGGTCATCAAGTTAGAGCTTTTGAAATAACTGAATTGACAGAAATAAATTATCAAGAAAAAGAAGTCAAAACTAATTCAGTTATTAAAGCAAGTGGAGTGGGTTGGAATCAAATAGGTATGCACCATATTGATGCCCACCAAATTGATCAAGATAAATGGATTGCATGTGTGGACGGAAAGCGTTATCGATTAGTTTTTGACCCAAGATTCAATAACAATTGAAAGTTTGGCTATTTGATCTGATTTAGAAAAATGATTTTTTTGTTTCACGCAGAGACGCGGAGGACGCAGAGAGAAGAAGAAAGAGAGGTTGTTATTTATTAGTACATGTAAGCAATCAGAATTAAAATCTGCTAGCTATAAGTATATTTCAAGAAGTTGAATTTTAATCAAATAGCAAGGGATAGAAGAGATGTTAATTGTCACAAAAAAATTTATATTTTCAGTGGGAGAAGTCTGGTTTGATGAAAATCCACAAGAATTAAATAATGTTGATGTACTCCACTACAGGCAATGGATACACCCCATTCAAGGTGGTCAGTCTGATGAATTTTACACAAGATTGATTGATTTAAATAAAAGTCATGATGAACTTTGGGAAAGTATCAGTAGTAACGATAGATATAAGATTAGGCGAGCAGAGCAAAAAGACCAGGTTATTTATGAATACTGGGAACAAATTGACTCTGATATACTCAATGAATTTTCTGATTTTTATGATTTATTTGCTTCCCAAAAAGGCTTGACAAAAATTAATCGTGTTCAACTAAAAAATCGTATAGATGCTGGTGTAATTGATATTTCACGTGTCAAGTTAAAAGATGGCGATTCTTTAGTTTGGCATGTTTATTATCGCAGTAAAAATAGAGTCCGTCTTTTGCATTCTGCATCACTGAAAAATAATAACGATACTTCCTATCAATCGATTTTAGGACGAGCAAATCGTTACCATCACTGGCAAGATATTGTGAGATTTAAGAATTTAGGAATTTCAATTTATGATTTTGGTGGCTGGTATACCGGAAATACAGATCAAGAAAAATTAGGTATTAATCAGTTTAAAGAAAAGTTTGGTGGAGAAGTTGTTAAGAACTTTAACTGTGTTAATGGAATTACTTTGAAGGGGAAATTATACTTACGTTTACTGAAGATATATATGAGTTTATCTCAATTATCTTTACTGCGTATACCTTATTTTTTATCTCACGCAGAGACGCAACGAAAAGTCGGAGCGCCGGCTGAACTTTTCAATACAGAGGCGCCGAGAGAGTAAGAAATGCAAAGCTTAGTTGATTACTGGAAGAAGCTGACAAGTGGCTCTATCAATCGCCAAATTTTTGGTGCCGCGATGATAGTTGGTTTATTGACAGCATTGGTTAAAGTCGCGGCTGTTGGTAAAGAATTGGTGGTTGCTCAGAGGTTTGGCACTGGAGATGACATAGATGCGTTTTTAATTGCTTTGCTGATTCCTTCTTTTATTATTAATGTCGTCGCTGGTTCTTTTAATACTGCTCTCATACCTACTTATATGCAGGTAAGAGAGCATGAAGGTACAAAAGCTGCTCAAAAGCTTTTTTGTGGAGCCACAATTAGCGGCTTGGGATTGCTAGTAATTACAACAATATTGATGGTAGTTCTAGCACCTTTGTATTTACCACGAATTGCGGCTGGATTTAGTTCGGAAAAGCTAGATCTGACTTTTCATTTGCTTTGCGCGATCGCACCTTTTATTCTCTTAAGTGGGATCATTGTTATCTGGGGTGCTGTATTGAATGCAGGGGAGCGTTTTGCTTTAGCAGCATTCTCACCAATTATTACTCCGACTGTTACCGTCGTATTACTTTTAACTCTCCAATCCTGGGGTATTTTCGCTTTAGCCGCTGGTTTAGTCTGCGGTGCAGTACTAGAAATAGTTATTTTAGGAATAGGATTGCACCGACAAGGCGCTTCATGGCTTCCTAAATGGTATGGATTTGATACTAATCTGCATCAAGTTGTTCGTCAATATTTCCCCATGATTGCAGGGGGACTTTTAATGTGTAGTACAAATTTAGTAGATCAATCTATGGCAGCAATGTTGTTACCTGGTAGTGTAGCAGCACTCAATTACGGTAACAAAGTAATTGCATTTCCGATGTCTCTAGCAACTACAGCATTGAGTACTGCCGTGATTCCCTATTTTTCCAAAATGATAGCTGCTAATCATTGGACAGAGACGCATCGCACACTTAAGCGATATATACAGATCATCTTTGTCACAACTACTCTACTGTCAGCATTTTTATTTATCTTTTCTGAATCTATAGTCCGAATACTATTTCAAAGAGGTTCATTTACCGCTACCGACACTCATTTAGTAGCTCAAATTCAAAATTGTTTTGCTCTCCAAATACCTTTTCATGTAGCAGGCATTTTAGTAGTCAGGTTAATTTCAGCAATGCAAGCTAATCATATATTGATGTGGGCTTCCGCCTATAATCTCATCAACAATATTGTTTTAAACTATTTATTTATCCATTATTTTGGCGTTACAGGTATCGCTCTCTCAACAGCCTGTGTTTCCGCCTTAGCATTCTTATTTTTATTATATTTTGCTAATAAAAAACTCAAAAAAAATTCTGCTACCCTAGTAACCTAATTTCCAAATACTCGTCTCTTAATCTCTCTTCTCTGCGCCTCTGCGTGATTTTAAATATTACCACACAATGAAAATAACATTAATTATTCATTCCCTTACCTACGGTGGTGCCGAACGTATTATGTCAATCATGGCAAATTACTGGTCAGCTAAGGGATGGCAGATTACTCTATTAACATTTGATGGCAATAAAATACCCAACTTCTATTTAGACTCTCATATAATTTATTTTCCCTTGGCTATAGCTGAAAAATCTCCTAATGCAATTATTGGCATTTGGAAAAACTTTAAACGTATCCAAATTCTACGAGATGCAATTATTAATAGCCAACCAGATGTTGTAATTAGCTTCATGTCTAAAATTAATATTATCACTTTACTAGCAACGCGGTGGTTAAACATACCAGTAATAGTTTCTGAACGTAGTAATCCCGAAAAAAGTTATTTAGGTCACAATTGGCAACAACTGCGACAATTGACTTATTTATTTGCAGATAAAATTGTTTTTCAAACCCAGCAAGCAAGAGATTATTTTCCATACAGACTGCAAAATAATAGCTGTATCATCCCTAATATGGTTATATTACCGCCAATAAATAAACAGTCATCAGAAAAATTGTTAGCACAGCGATCGCTCATTGCTATGGGACGTTTTGTCCGAGAAAAAGGCTTTGATTTATTACTACAAGCTTTTGCAAAACTAAAAGATAATTATCCAGAATGGACATTAACTATTTTAGGAGATGGAAAACTACGTCCAGAATTGGAATCTCTGCGTAATCAACTCGGACTTGGCGATCGCGTTCATTTTCCGGGAATGGTGAACAATACCTATGCTTTTTTACAAGAGGCAGATTTTTTTATTATGTCTTCCCGCTTTGAAGGTTTTCCAAATGCTCTTTGCGAAGCAATGGCATGTGGATTACCAGTTATATCGACAGATTGTCCTAGTGGGCCACGAGAAATTATTCGTGATCGTATAGATGGTATTTTGGTTCCCAATGAAGATATTTCAGCATTAGCCGCAGCAATGGAACGACTGATATCTAATGAACAAGAACGAAAATCTTTAGCTGCTCACGCACCAGAAATAACTGAAAGATTTGGTGTCGAAAAAATAATGAAAATGTGGGAAAAAGTGTTAGCTGAAGTTACTGAAGAAAAATTCAAAATTCATAAATCAGAATCAAATACTGCAAAAGTTAAATGATTCAATAGAAAAAAATACTTTCTTTAAATACACAATATTTATCTATTCATCTGTCTAATTTGCGGTTCATTTTTTCATAAAGTTCTAAAACTTATAGTAATTTTAAAAACCTTTTATGATGAATATCCGAAAATTTATTTACTTCAATTATGCCTCTTCTAGAAATTACTATTTTCCTCAACTTTATAATCAATTCGTCAAAGAAAGTTTATCTAATATCTCCATTGACATCACTAGAGGCTTGCTAACAAAGCTCCTAATTCACTGTCATCAATCAGTTCCATACTATGCCCAACTAATCAATAGCCTGCCTAATGATGCAATTATTGAGCAAAAACCAGAACTATATCTTTATCAATTACCAATTCTCACAAAAGATATTATTCGTGCCAACTTTGAACAACTAAAATCTACAGATTTAGCACAACGTCAGTGGTATTTCAATACATCAGGTGGTTCAACTGGAGAACCGATTAAGTTAATTCAAGATGCTGAATATAATGACCATTCTACAGCAATTAGCTTATTTTATTCTTATTTAGTTGGGCGAGAATTAGGAGAGCCAGAAGTACGTTTATGGGGTTCAGAAAAAGACATTTTTAATGGCACGATGGGATGGAAGGCAAACTTTTTTAATTTTTTGAGAAATACTACATATATGAATGCCTTTCAGATGACTCCTCAAAAAATGAGAGATTTTCTAAAATTGCTG
Organism: Desmonostoc muscorum LEGE 12446; assembly: GCF_015207005.2. Lineage (GTDB taxonomy): Bacteria > Cyanobacteriota > Cyanobacteriia > Cyanobacteriales > Nostocaceae > Nostoc > Nostoc muscorum. The sequence continues at coordinate 3,038,579 of NZ_JADEXS020000001.1, read as the reverse complement.
AATACAAAACCACCAAAGTTGATTGTTGCCTACGCTCAGGCAATTTATGAATTAGCAAAATTTGCTGAAAATGAACAAATTAAACTTGTTCCTCAAAAGGCAATTATCACTTCTGCTGGGACACTTTATAGTTGGATGCGGCAAAAGATTGAGAGTGTATTTCAGTGCCAAGTATTTAATCGTTATGGTTCTAGAGAAGTCAGCGATGTAGCTTGTGAAAAACCAGGACAGCAAGGATTGTGGGTAGCTCCTTGGGGTAATTATATTGAAATTGTTGATGATGACAATAACCCTGTGCCGACAGGAGTTGAAGGTAATATTTTGATTACTTCTCTCACGAACTTTGCTATGCCGCTGATTCGTTATAAAATTGGCGATCGCGGCACTTTATCTCCTGAATATAAATCTGGACAAATATTAGAAAAAGTTTCCGGTAGAAATGTTGATATTTTTAAAACTCAAAATGGAACTTTAATAGATGGGGAATATTTTACTCATCTTCTATACTTCAAAGATTGGGTGCATAAATTTCAAATTATTCAAAAAAGCTACTTAGAAATTACCATCAAAATTATTAAATCTAATTCTGATTATCTCACTGAAGAGCTTGATGATATTGTCGCCAAATGCAAGCTGATGATGGGTAAGGATTGTGTAGTAGATTTTGAATTTGTAAATCACATTTCTGTAAATCACTCTGGCAAATACCGCTACACAATTTCCGAGGTTAATTAAATGAAAAAGAAGATTGTATTTCTGATTCGAGATTTGAATTATGGAGGAGCAGAAAGGCAATTAGTCACACTAGCAAAAGCTCTGGATAAACAATGGTTTGATGTAAGCGTTTTATGTTTTTACACTGGTGGTTCATTATCTTTAGATAAAGACTTAAAAAACAGTGATATCCCGATAATTTATTTAGAAAAACAAGGACGATGGCATTTATTTGGCTTCTTTTGGCATCTTGTTCAACATCTTCAACGTATAAATCCCGATGTGTTGCATGGATATGGTGGAACACCAAATTTGCTCACTATCTTTTTAAAGCCGTTTTTTCCCTCAACCGCCATAGTTTGGGGATTACGTAATTCTAATAGTGATTCTAATTTTTTTGATTGGTTAGGGCGTTTCATCTTTCAGTTAGAGTGTCTTTTATCCCATTTTAGTAACCTGATAATTGTTAATTCTTATGCTGGTAGAACATACTATCTCGCTTATAAATTCCCTGCAAATAAAATGATGGTAATTTCTAATGGTATTGATATCGAACTTTTTCAGCCTGACTTAGAAGCTAGAAAAAAAGTGCGATCGCAGTGGGGGATTTCAGAAGATACAATTTTGATTGGATTAGTGGGGCGACTAGATTTAAGAAAAGATCATCCGACATTTCTTAAAGCAGCAGCATTACTGTGTGAAGATAGCCAGAACGTGTATTTTGTTTGCGTAGGTAGTGGTTCAGAACACTATACACGGGAATTGCATGAACTAACTTATCAGCTAGGTATTTCTGAGAAAGTTATCTGGGAAAAAGCGCGTGCAGATATGCCTGCAATCTACAACGCCTTAGATATCGCTGCTTCTTCGTCTTATACAGAAGGATTTCCCAACGTAATTGGAGAAGCGATGGCCTGCGGTGTTCCTTGTGTGGTGACAGATGTAGGCGATTCAGCTTTGATTGTTGGAAATCCCGATGTAGTAGTACCTCCTAAAAATCCAGAAGCTTTAAAAATTGCGCTCAAGACATTAATAGAAAATTTTAATATTAATGGTTGCGATCGCACTCAAATTCGACAGCGAATAATTGACCAGTTTTCAGTAGCTAAATTAGTCTTGAAAACCCAAGCTGCTTTACTTGCTTTATCCCATGAATCAATCTCTAAATAAAAAATTTGATTTTCTATTTTATTATCAATGTGCCCTAGCCATAGGTGCTATTTTCACCTTTTTCACAGATATTAATTCGTATTTATATACATCAGGTATTGTTTCTCAACCTCCTTTATATTGGATCTTAGGTTTTGCTATAGCTTCCATTCCATTACTTTTCTCACAGAATAAGTGCATACCACTTTCTGTGATTATTTGGTGTTTTGGTTTTATTTTTATCTCATTATTGTGGTTCTTACTATTTTCATCATCTGGAGAACTTGCTTTTGAAGAATTAAGAAAACGAATTTTAACAGTGATTTTTATCATCACAATGACATTAATATTCTCTCGAAATACGACAATCCATTACTTGACTCGATGGGCTATATTTTTAGCAGTATTAATGGCTGTACTTAACAACATTTACGAATTTTTTAACCCTGTTGCATTTAGCTCATTAGGTAATGGTGGCCGCGCTACTGGATTTTACTTAAATCCCAATAGTAATGGCTGTGCGTTGATACTTGGGATGATTTTTAGTGTAAGTATATTACAGCCAATATATCGTTTACTTTTTGTCTCTCTCGTCGGTATTGGGGTTCTCTTGACATTTTCAAGGGGTGCTATTCTTGGCTGGTTAGTGACAGTTTTTATTTTTACGATCGCCCGTATACTTCATTTGAACAAATTACTTTATTGGACTTTGGGAACAGGAGCTTTTATTATCAGCTTAGGTTCACAATGGTGGGAAGAATTATTGCAAAATTTCAATTTGAATCCCAATTCACTGGAAAGAATTGCATGGTTTCAAAATATCTCAGCTTCTGATTCTGAAGATTCCGCTGATTCACGTTTAGAAGTGGCTCAATTAGCTTGGCAGATGTTTACTAAACATCCTTTTTTAGGTAATGGAATTGGCTCAACTCTAACGTGGAATATGGAAATATCTACACACAATATGTACTTATATTATATGGCCGATCATGGAGTTATCGGCACTTTGATTCTACCTCTATTAGTATAGAACCCATTTGACATCTTGTGAGGTTTTGAATTAAGGTACTCCTCAGCATCTAAAATCCAATACTAATGGCGTATTCCAGCAACCTCACTGATGCAGAATGGGAAATTTTTGAACCCTTATTGCAAGAGATATTACCGACTAAGAAGCAGACTCGACCGACCAACTGGCCAAAGCGAGATATCTTCAATGGAATTCTCTATCAACTAAAAAATGGATGCAATTGGCAAGACTTACCTAAAGACCTCCCCCCTTATTCCACTGTATATTGGCACTACAAACAGTGGCGAGCAGCCGGGGTATTTGAGGAACTGATGAGTGTCTTACATGGACAAGTGCGTGAACAGGTAAAAAAAAAACCGCACTGGACGACATTGATCATCATTGACTCCCAAGCAGTGAAAAATACCTGCAACGCCAGTGTGGAGTCGAAAGGTTTTTGCTTCTACAAAGCCACCAACGGTATTAAAAGGCATTTGGCTATTGACACCCTTGGGTTTCCCTTTTTTACGCTCTGTACTCGCGCCAATGTCTCGGATGATGCCGGATTAATTGAGATGTTTACTCTCAACATCGACTACTTCAAGTCAAAACCTATCGATATTCCCAAGATTACTATCCTGCTAGATCATGGGTATCACCCAGAATATTTGACTCAGGAGTTAGAGCGAATTTACCCAGAGATCATGACCAAAATTCAGTTTCAACTTTCTACGAAACCCTCAAAACAAGAGAAAGCGGCACAAGGAAAATCTGGATTTGTTCCGGCAATAGCTAGATGGGTGATCGAACGCTCCAATGCTTGGATGGAGCGCTGTAAAATTCTGGTTAAGAACTTTGAACGAACCCTGGTTAGTGCCACTGCCAAACTCAATATCTGCTTCATCAGGCTAATGATTAAGAGGCTTGCAGCACCTTCTTAGATGTCAAATGGGTTCTATATGCAGTAACACAGCACGCCCGTGGAGAAACTAAATATATTGGCTTAGCTTTTGCTGCTTTTATTCTTCTCTGGGGACTATTTAGCCATAACGTTTTAGAGGAGCGCTATATCCTGATCATGTTTTCATTCATGGCTGCGATGACTGGAGCAAGTCGGTTAGAGCAAAAATTGAAATTAGGACATCAATTATGAAAATTATTTATATCATTACCGGACTCTCCACGGGTGGTGCTGAAGTCATGCTTTATAAACTTCTTTCCAGGATGGATCGACAGCGTTTTAATCCAGTTGTTGTTTCTTTAATAGATAGTGGCACATGGGGCGATCGCATTGCAAATTTAGGCATTCCTGTTTACACCATTGGAATGAAACAAGGAAAGCTCAAACTAGTTAACATTTGGCGAATGATTCACATAGTACGTGAACTCAAACCTGACTTAATTCAAGGTTGGATGTATCATGGAAATTTAGCTGCACAGGTTGCCAAAGTTTTTATATTCAGACAAGTGCCTGTTATCTGGAATGTACGTCATTCCTTGTATTCTTTAGAGTTAGAGAAACCAGGAACAAATATTATTATTAAACTATGTGCCAGATTTTCTCACTTGCCTAGAAAAATTATTTATAACTCTCAAAATAGTTCTAAACAGCATGAAAAAATTGGGTATTCTATTGATAAAACCTGTGTAATTTCCAACGGATTTGAAACAGAAAAATTTACCCCATCAACAGAGGCTCGCCTCAGTGTTCGTTCAGAACTAAATACCTCTGAAAATACTTTGTTGATTGGTTTGATAGGTCGTTATCATCCCATTAAAGATCATTTTAATTTTCTTCAAGCCGCCACATTACTAGTTAAAAAATATTCCAACGTCCAATTTGTTCTTGCTGGCAATAAAGTTGATTGGCAAAATCCAATTTTATCTGAACTAATCCATGAATTAGGGCTTGTTAACCACATAAATCTACTAGGTGAACGTCATGATGTGTCCCGTTTAACCGCTGCTTTAGATATCGGCTCTTCCTCTTCATCTGGAGAAGGTTTTCCCAATGTAATTGGTGAAGCTATGTCTTGTGGTGTTCCCTGTGTGGTAACAGATGTGGGAGATTCAGGTTGGATTGTCGGTGATACTGGAAAAGTCGTCCCCCCAAGGAATCCAGAAGCATTAGCAAATGCTTGGCAAGCATTAATCGATATAGGAAAAGAAGGCAGAGAAAGCTTAGGAAAAGCGGCACGCGCAAGAGTGATTAAATGCTTTTCTTTAGACTCTATTGTGGCTGAATACGAGTCACTGTATAACCAAATAATTATGAATTATGAATGATTTTGAATAAACATAATTATTTACTAACATCCCAAAAATATTTATCGCTGGAATAATATTTGAATCAGGAAAATTTAAAATGTCTCTTTTAAACAGGAAGACAAGATTTGTTAACAACATAAAACTTATCTTAGGAATATTGGCGACCGTATTTACTTTATTTGCTTGTTCAACTATTGGTTTATTAGCTAATAATCCATCCTTAGGCGATCGCCCTTTTGTATGGGTGGCTTCAAATCTAGAAAGAATAAACCAAAAAGACCCACCAGGAACTAAAACCGAAATTGATTTGTACGCGGCACGTGGAGAATATGAACCCTTTCAGATAGCAATTCGCGCACCCAATAGTGGCTTGACAAATGTCAATGTTGTGGTTTCAGATTTGTCTGCTTCAAATAATCGAATAATTTCAAATACAAACATTACACTGTACCGTGAACATTACGTTCGCGTTACTCATTCCAGCCCCAACAAAAAAGGCAGTACCAATCTATCTTTAGGTACTGGATGGTATGCAGACGGACTCATTCCATTTATTAACCCTGAAAACAAAAAAGATATTAAAGATGCCGAGTTAGACGCTGTTCCATTCAATCTGAAAGCTGGGAATAACCAACCCATTTGGGTAGATATTTTTGTACCCCGTGGCACTCAAACTGGTGACTATCAAGGGACTTTTACCGTTACCAGCGATCAAGGAGCGATCGCGGGTAAAATCCACTTGAAAGTTTGGAATTTTGAGTTGCCAATCAAACCATCGCTTAGTTCTGAGTTCACATTCTATGAACATCAAGATAAAAGCGACATGATAGAACTTCTCAAACATAAATTAATGCCTGATGCCCATTTTAATCCAGCAGATGAACCTGAGTTAATCAACCAGTGGGGACTGGGTTCTCGGGGTCTTCCTTTTTGGAGTGGGGCTAACGTTAGTACTTGTAAAATGGCTCCAGCACCTTCTCTCAAAAAGATTAAAACTACTGCTGCTAAACATGAATCTCGTTTATTTCTCTACGCCAGATATGCCGATGAAATTGATAACTGTGCAAATTTAATTGAACCAGTAAAACAATGGGCGCGAAATTTTCATCAAGCTGGAATCGCAACCGCTTTAGCAATGACTCCCACACCTACGCTTTATGATGATGGTTCCGGAACTGGACGTTCAGCCGTAGATATATGGGTAGTATTACCAGAATCCTATGATGAAGCTCCTGAACGAATTACTGAGGTTTTGCAAAAAGGAGATAAAGTTTGGTCTTACAACGCTTTGGTACAAGATGGGTACTCTCCCAAATGGCAGATAGATTTTGAACCAATAAACTACAGAATTCATCCAGGCTTCATTAGCCAAAGCCTTGGGATAACAGGAATTTTATACTGGCGAGTTGACTTATGGACAAAAGACCCTTGGAAGGACGTTCAAACTTATTTCCAGAAAAAATACAAACACTATTTTCCTGGTGAAGGGATGTTGTTTTATCCGGGGAAACAGGTAGGTATTAAAGGAGTTGTTCCTTCTATAAGACTGAAGTGGCTCAGAGAAGGGGTAGAAGACTACGAGTATCTCGAAATACTTAAAAATCGCCATCGCCAACACTGGGCGTTTCCATTAGCTCGGCGTGTCGGCCTTGACTGGAAGCACTGGACGCGGGATACAAATTTACTGGAATCAGTCCGGCGACAGTTGGGGGAGGAAATACATAGACTCTCTTCTCAATAAGTATCTTGAAAAATTTATCATTCCTTTGACTAAAATTTAGATATTTTTTAATATATCCAAGTGGATATATTTTTTTCGTGTTTAAATATACTTTATACTTAGTTAGTGTCTACACTATAAGTATAGTATCACCACTAACAACCAAAGCCAGATTTAGTTTCAAAAGGAATTAAAAATATGAATCCACCAGAAGAATACATGAATCATAATTCCTTGAATCTAGAACAACAAGGATCGAATTCAGCAATAAATGATCTGCAATTTAGTAATAGCATTAGCGAAAGTAGAAATTTAGATAAAGTTAGAGAAATTCTTGTTGGCAATCACATCCGAGATATCGAAAAAAGATTTACCCGCCTAGAAGAACGATTAATTCAGGAAGTTAGTAGCGTGCGAGATGAGACTAAAAAACGCCTAGATTCTTTAGAAAATTATGTCAAACAAGAAGTTGATTCCTTAACACAGCGCCTAAAAAATGAGCAGACAGAACGTGATGAGCAGGTGAGAGCGGTTGCAGAAGAGAATAAAAGTATAACTATAACTTTAGAAAAGAAGTTTACTCAATTTGATGAACAAACTACGAATACACAACGAGAGTTACGTGAGCAAATTCTCAAACAATCGAAAAGCTTACAAGATGATATTCAAAAAAAATCTGAGGAAATTTTAGCTTTACTAGATCGTGAAGCTCAAGAGCTTCGCAGGGACAAAACTGATCGTTCTAATCTTGCGGCTATGTTTACAGAATTAGCTGTCCGCTTGAACGCAGAAAACAAGTCTTAAACTCAAAATTAGGAAGTAAAAAGTAGAATATTTTAGCATCAGCATAGTTCTCCTATTAACAACAGAATGTTACTTCATAATAATTGTGAATTTGGAGATTTTGGTAATGAATGATTCTTCGATAAACCAAATACCAAAAGTATCTCCTGAACGTTTGAACAGGAACAGCCAAACCTCTGAAATCAAGGATGAATTAACTATACTCCGTAGTTTGCTGCTGGATATTGAGCCGACTAAACTTGAAAGATTTTATGAGCGACTAGAAAACCCTGAAATTCAACCAGAAGATATTAGCGACATGCTTCCAGAAGCTGTAATTCTGCGCTCAAAGCAAGATAAACAACTTGGAGAAGTAATGGTGTCAACTGTCGAAGAAGCCATTCAAGTTTCTGTTAAACAAGACCATAATGTGCTTGCAGATACATTATTTCCAGTTATTGGGCCAGCTACTCGTAAGGCAATTTCTACAGCTCTTGAGCAAATGACTCAATCTCTGAATCAAACTCTAGAACATAGCTTGTCTCCACAAAGTTTTCAGTGGAGATTAGAAGCCCAACGCACAGGAAAATCATTTGCCGAAATTGTGCTGCTACGGACGCTAGTTTACCGAGTGGAACAAATATTTCTGATTCATAAAGAATCTGGATTATTACTTCAACATTTAGTAACAAAGCAGGTTGCGATTCAAGATCCAGATTTAGTAGCTGCTATGTTGACAGCTATCCAAGATTTTATCAAAGATTCGTTTAATGTCCAAAAAGGAGATGGGATCAAAAGTTTACGCTTTGGAGAAGTCATAATTTGGATTGAAGAGGGACCACAAGCGTTAATAGCAGCGATGATTCGGGGAAATCCTCCCCAAGAATTAAGGTTAGTTTTACAAGAAGCAATCGAAAAAATTCATCTCAAATTTAGTAGAGAAATTAAAAATTTTGCCGGAGATACAGAATCATTTGAGTTAACTAAGCCCGATCTAGAAGCTTGCCTGGTAGTTCAATATAAATCTGCTGCTAAAAAAAATTATACTTATGCTTGGATTATCTTAAGTGCAATGGCGATCGCTTGTGGAACTTGGGGCTTTTTTAGCATTCGAGAACAACTCCGCTGGCAAGCCTATCTCCAAAAACTCAACTCTCAGCCAGGAATTGTTGTGATTAACTCCAAGCAAAGTTTTGGTAAATACTTTATCTGGGGAATGCGCGATCCTTTAGCAGTAGATCCCAATACACTTATACAGCAAACAAATCTCAACCCCAAAACAGTAATCAGCCAATGGCAACCTTACTTGTCTTTGGAAGCACAATTTTCTACGAAAAGAGTTAAAGAATTGTTACGTCCGCCCACAAGTGTATCACTACAAGTTGATAAAAACGGTATTCTACACATCACAGGTTATGCATCTCGTCAATGGATTTTAGAAGCACGGAAATTATGCCATTTTATTCCCGGCATTACTCAAATTCAGGATAAAAATCTTGTAGAAATAGAACTTAGTCAATTAGAGTTATATAAAAAACAAATAGAACAAAAAATATTGTTTTTTGTAGAAGGAACTGATGAACTGAATTCTGGTGAAGTTACCAAGCTACGTAATTTAACCCTATCAACACGCAAGTTTCTAGACATTGCTAAGTATTTGGAGAAAAAGGTGCAAATTAAAATAATTGGACATACTAATAGTACCGGGACAGAGCAAACAAATATGCTCCTCAGTCAAGCCCGCGCTGATAAAATTCTATCTTATTTAAAATCCCAAGGAATCAATACAAAACAACTTAAAGCAATGGGTGTAAGTTCTAGCCAACCTTTCAAGCCACAAGTAACATCAGAATCTCAAAATATTAGTAGCCGTCGAGTATCTTTTAAAGTATTTATAGCTGATCAGTCTGACTAAATTTATATCATTTTATGATTCTCCAGAAAAAAATTTGTATGATAGGTGCATTTGCTACAGGTAAAACTAGTTTAATATCGAGGTTTGTCCACAGTATTTTTTCTGAAAAATACCATACTACTGTGGGTGTAAAGATTGATAAAAAAATTCTAGATATTGAAGAAAATAAGTTAAACCTTATCCTTTGGGATCTCTATGGAGAAGACGAATTTCAGAAAATACGAATGTCTTATTTACGGGGTTGTGCTGGTTATTTATTAGTTGTAGATGGTACAAGACGTAATACTTTAGAAAAAGCTTTTGATCTACAAACAAGAGTAGAAGATGCCATTGGTAAGGTTCCATTTATTTTGGTGATGAACAAATGGGACATTACAGATGAATGGGAAATTGAACCTGCTGAAATAGATGATGTTATCGAAAAGGGTTGGACTGTGATTAAAACAAGTGCCAAAAATGGACTCGGTGTAGAAGAAATTTTTCAAACTCTTGCTAAGAAAATCTTGGATTGCTAAATGCTAGATGTCCCTACTTCTGTGATTACCTATCTTCTCAATTTTCTCACAACAGAACGTTCTCTTGCCTATCTGTTGGTGAATAAAGATGGTAGCCTATTGGATTGGGGAGGTAAGTTAGCAGAATATGGAATTACTAACCTTAGTAAAGGAGAAAATATCAAAGAGCAAGTTTGTTTTCTGGAAGGGTTACTACCATTAGAGGATAATTCCTTATTTCTGCCATTTATCAAAACAGAGTATGGCAGTTGTGCAGACGTTCATATATTCCCTACAAAGGAAGGAGATTGGGTATTGCTGTTAGATAGTAGCTGCGATGAAAAGCACCTCTTCGCTACTCAACAAAAAGCTAATGAGTTTATTCTTTTACAAGAAAAATTAAATAAATAACTATTAAATAACTATATTATTTAGCTGCAATCAAAATTAATTAATCATCCAAAAATTAAATTATGAATACATCTATTATAAATGATGTGCTGGGTGCTTTAAACATTCTAACTTTAGAGTATATTAACGCAGGTTTGTTTAAAATTATTGGTAATACACCTGATTGGTTAAATCAAGTTTGTCATAAGAAATTAATCTCAGGAATGAACATATCAATACCACAGGAAAAATTTTGCTTTTTAAAAAATTTTTTAATTGATGCTGAAGAATTTTGGATGAATAATAGTGGTAAAAAACTCAGTTCAGGTTTGTGGACTGAAATAGATAGAACTGGACAAGAATATCAATTTGAAGCTTATGCAATTTTTGTGAATAACAGAAAAATTTTATTGATTGAGCTATTAGAAGAGACTTATGAAGATAAGCAATATCTTATACAAAAAGGTAGAGAATATCAATTAATCTATCATCAATTGCTCAAAGATAATCAAAAAAAAGATGTTTTGCTCCATTGTATTATGCATGATATAGCAGGACAACTAAGTGCTATCAATGGTTGTTTATCACTACTAGAATTTGAAAAATTAACACCTAAAGGTAAAGACTACTTAGAAATTGGAATGCAGCAGTGTTTAAAGCAAGAGATGTTAATTAAGGATATTTTAGATATTTTTTCTCATGAAGTAATTTTACTAGAAAATTCTCATGTTGATATTCAGGATACACCAAATATTGTAACTTGTATACAAGAAGTAATTGAGTTTTTAAAGCCTACTTTTTACCTGAAAAATATACAGTTAGAGCTTGATAAGCAAATTGACATGACAATAGACTGGACAGTTATTGGAGAAAAATCTCGTTTGGATAGAGTGATTTCTAATTTAGTAGAAAATGCTTATCGTTACAGTTTTCAAGATTCTACTGTAACTATTAGTCTCCAACTTGATGGAGAATATGTTTTAGTTAATGTAGACGATCGCGGTTCAGGCGTACCACCAGAAATGGTCAAAAATTTATTTCAAAAATTTTCCCAAGGCAAAGATAAATCAGGCAAAGCAGGTTTAGGTCTTTATTTTTGTAAAATCACACTAGAACGTTGGGGAGGTAGTATTGGTTATTTACCCCGTCCCGAAGGTGGTTCTAGATTTTGGTTCCGCTTGCCAAGGAGGGGATGAGGAGGCAGGGGAGGCAGGGGAGGCAGGGGAGGCAGGGGGAGATTATAAAAAAGCTTCCCACCCCTCCCACACTCGCAATGCCCCATGCCCAATGCTACATACGTGAGGCAAGTCCGATCGCTCCTCCTGCTAGCACTAACCAAGCAGAATTGATTTTAAATCGGAACACAGCGATCGCACTCACAATCGCCATAGTAATTGTCAACCAATCCACCAGTGCAGCTTGTCCTAATGTGTAGGTAACTCCTGCCATTAATCCCAGAGAAGCCGCATTCACGCCATCCAAAAATCCACTTGCCCAAGGAGATTGACGCAACTTAGAAACCCAAGGATTAACTACCCACACCAGTACAAAAGCTGGTAAGAAAATACCGATTGTACCAGCGATCGCCCCAGCATTTCCTGCTAGCAAATAGCCAATAAATGTTGCAGTGGTGAAAACAGGCCCTGGTGTAAATTGCCCGATCGCCACCGCATCTAAAAGCTGCTGTGACGTAAGCCAGTGGTTGCGCTCAACCAATTCCCGTTGCAGAAATGCCAGCAACACGTAACCACTGCCATAGAGAACACACCCAATTTTGAGAAAGAAGAAAAAGACATTAATCCAACTAACAGATGTGACTGCTGCTGTACTACTAACCTGAGCCAAAACACCTGAAAAGGGTAATAGGAATGCTCCCGTTATACGTCCTCTGCTTTGCCAATTCTTCAGCAGCATAACAGCAATACCTAGCAAAATCAGCACCAAAATTTCATTCAATCCAGCAAAATAGGCGGCGATTGCGGCCACCCCTGCAATAATTGTTGGCGCATCTTTGGCTGCCTTTTTACCCAGATTCCACACAGCCTGAAGCACGACGGCAATAATTACAGGCTTAATTCCATAAAGCAGCCATTCCACTTGGGGAACAGTTTGATAGCGGCCATAAATGACGGCTAATCCCCAAACAATCAGCATCGCAGGCAAAATAAAGCAACTTCCTGCAACCAGTAAACCGCGCCATCCGGCTCGTTCGTAGCCGATGTGAATTGCTAATTCCGTTGAGTTGGGGCCTGGAATCAAATTCGTAATCCCCAGTAAATCTAGCAGTTTTTCCCGGCTCATCCACTGACGACGATTCACCACTTCATTGTCCATCATGGCGATGTGGGCAGCCGGACCACCAAAGGCGATCGCCCCCAATCGCAAAAACACCATTGCCAGTTCCCTTAATCGCTGCTTCTGCTGTGTGGGAGTCAGAGCATTATCGGATTTCTGGATATCCTCAGCTTCCTGAGTCACTGTGGTTTTCCTGATTTAATGATGTTGACAGCATCAATATATCGAAATTCGATATCGAAAATCTATATACTGAGAAGTTAATCCATGTTACCATGCCATTGAATATAAAATACGGTAATGCAATCGAGTTTATGGAGTATGTATGAGTGATATTAAAAAGGTGAGCGATGAGTTTTCAGCCGGTGGACAGCCAACACCAGAGACGCTAAAACAACTTGTTGATCAGGGGTATAAGTCTGTGGTTAACTTGCGATCGCTCGATGAAACTGGAGCATTAGCAGACGAACAGCAACAGGCTCAAGCCGTAGGACTGGAATATGTCAATGTTCCACTCAAGCCAACCCAAGCCAACGATAACTCGACAGCAACAGTTCTCTCAGAACTACAGCAATTACCGACTCCTGTATATTTTCATTGTGGTGTAGGCGGACGAGCCAGCGCTTTGGCGCTCATTGCCTTTGCAACTCAACATCAACTGAACCGCGAACAAGTTTTAGCAAAAGCCAAGGAACTTGACATCAATCCAGACCAAGCTCACCTCAAACAATTTTTGGAAAACCTCCCTTGATCTGGGGACAGAACGCGCCTACGCTCATCTTTTCCTCTCTACGAGAGGAAAACTTTGGGCTAACAGTTCACAAAAATGCCCTGACTTGGCGTTAGTAAATTATCTGGATCGTAACGTCGCTTTGCACTTACCAGATTTCCCCAAACTGGACGAAAATGCTGCTGCCAATCCTTTTTGGAGAAGGACAGGGCGTTTACAGGATATTGATAACCACCCAAATCACGATTTTGCTCAAAGAGTCTACGATTATCATTGAGCATTTTTGTAATTACAGAATTGTCTGGTGGTACTGCTGTTCGCAATATGGCAAACAGAAACACAACCTTCTCGTTCGGAACCCGGAAATTGGGTAGCCCGAAGCGTTTAGTTTTAACTGGATACAGCAGAATTGGCCCTTGACCAGTGTCAGCTAGCGTTAAGTTGGCAGCGACTTCACCAACAAAACTGTTAACTGCACTACCTGAGACAAACAGGTTTAACCAAGGATGAGGATAAGACCAAACACCAATAGATTTGAGAAAGGCAACTGTAGGAGCTAAACGGTTGAGAAAATCAAAGTAAGTTTTATCCTCTATTTGTTGTGTACCACGAGTGTAGTTTAAGCCTGCAAGTAACAAACTGTTATTAGGTACAGAGGGAGGACTGTAAAAGCTAGCCGCTTCTAGTAGATAACGCCATCCACCAGCATTATTAGAAACTAACTGACCTTCTACATAGTTGAAGCGCTCATCATTGATGATTTCGCGTTGGTCACGAGTAAAGGTAGCTAAATCGTCATAATACAACTGAAACACACGGGCATTGGTAGTGGCGGGAATTAGCTTAATAGTTGCCTGTACGATAATTCCACATTGACCTAGCCCTGCTAGTACTGCTTCCCATAAATTGCGATTGTACGATAGTGAACAAGTTTCGAGATGACCAATACCAGTCACTACCTTCAGTTCTAAAACATTGTCAACTTGCACACCATAGCGATGAGTTGCACCACCAATACCTCCGACTGACAAAGTACCGCCGATAGAAAGTTCGATGTAATCAGTGAGAACGGGCGGTGTTAATCCCTGCACAAGTGTCTGTTGCAATAACTGACTCCATACCACGCCAGCATCAACAATCGCTCGGTCTGTACCAATGAAATGAATCTTGTTGAGCGTACTTAAATCAATCACAATGCCTGCTTCTACTTGTGACTGACCGTAGGTAGAGTGACCCTGACCGCGTGGGGCAACTTTGAGCTTGTAAGTCCGAGCGAATTGAATAATTTGAACAATATCCTCAATTGAGCCTGGTTTAAGTACTGCTAGCGGTTGACGATGCACAATATTACCAAAATCTATACTGGCATCAGCAAGTGTCGCATTATCAGTGTAAAGCACTCCATCTAGGGGAGGTAAGCTTTCAAAAACAGATGTGGCACTGGCAGATGTTACCCAGGAACGAGTAGTTAAATCAAACCCGATAACAATTGTGCTGGTAATCAAACCTCGTAAAACTGAGCGACGTGAAGTGTTTTGTCCCATAATTTTTACTTGGTAGTGTAATAGTTGCTTTTTCAGGTCAACACACTGATAGTTTTTAGCGTTTACTTAACTAAACTTGAATTTAAGTAAGTGAAAAGTGTAATTTTATGGCACAGCCATAAATTAAAAAATATACAATTATTCCATGAAAAATACGGTTAAATACTGTTAAGGCTATTACTATTTACTTGCAAAAGGCTGTAACTCAGCACTTATCACTACTCCTCAAACAATTCGCCAAATAATTCCCGTACCTTTTCTTTGGCATCCTCTAATGTCATTTTTCCTAAATCGGTAGCTCGGTAGAGGCGCCGGTTCTGTCGCCCGGATCTTTCCTCAACTGAATATAGATATCCCTTACGCTCCATATCGTGCAGCATTGGGTAGAGTGTTCCTGCACTGAGTTTATAGCCGTGGCGTGCCAATTCTTCAATAATGCCCAGCCCAAAAATTGGCTCCTGAACTGCATGATGCAGAATATGAAGTCGAATTAAGCTTGAGTAAAACTCTCTTCCATCCATTGGGCAAGGCTTTTGCAACACTTATACAATTTTGAATTTTAGATTTTGGATTTTGGATTGGGAATAGCTTTCTGAATCTAGGTTTTGTGAATCCATCTGTCGTAATGATTTTAGAAATTGGTATTAGAGTTTAATTTTCACGTATATCAGGCTGGGTGTTGTCGGGTTTTCCTACAGATACCCTGCACGGATGTCAGCATCGACACTAAAGCGGGTAATTTTGCATGTAATTCATCATACACAACATTTCAGTAGCATCTATGCAATGACTTATGCTCAGGATAGAAAGTAAGCACACAATCCAATACAGTTCGGTTAAGGTTTTTTGATCAAAATTTTACATGACAAAGACGCGATAAATCCCCGTCTCTACAAAGAATTGATTGTTGTAGAGACGGCGATTTATCGCGTCTCTTTTTTAACCGAACAGTATTGGCACACAATCAGTGTACAGATTTTTTCCAAAATTCAATAGAAAGTCCATATAAAAATAACTACTTGTAGAGAATTTCGTAGATGTGATTATGTCTTTTTATTTGTAGAAGCTACGCCAATTTGGCATGACTCAAACAACAAAACGGTGCTACAAAATTGAGATGGGAATCAAAAATAAACAATAGCTAATATTTGGAATCAGCTACAAACCATATTTGTTTGAAAATTCTTTAATCTGGTTATTTTTCATCGTTTGCCATTATTCAAAAGTATTTACAAATGACAAATGACAAATAACTAATGACACATTCAGAATATACCCCTGTTGAGATATGAGCAACCGCATTGCAGTTATTGGTCTTGGCTACGTTGGTCTACCTGTTGCCCTAGCATTTGCTAAAAAATTTCCCAATACTATTGGATTTGATATCAATTTAGAGAAAGTTAAAAGTTTAAAGCAAGGCATCGATCGCACAAATCAAATTTCCACCGATGAATTAATCAACTCTAGTCTAATTATCACTTCAGAACTCTACGATTTAGTAGACACAAACTTTTTTGTAATTGCCGTTCCAACCCCAGTTGACCGCAACCATAATCCTGATTTGACTTTGCTAATTAAAGCTTCTGAACTCGTTGGCAAAGTCTTACAACCTGGAGCGATCGTGGTGTATGAATCCACAGTGTATCCAGGGGTGACCGAGGATATCTGCAAAGCAACTTTGGCCAAAGTATCAGGCTTACGATCAGGTGTTGATTTCAAGTTGGGTTATTCTCCAGAACGGATAAATCCGGGTGATAAAGCTCATACACTAGAAAAAATTGTCAAAGTAGTAGCTGGGGAAGATGCGGAAACTCTAGAACGAGTTGCAAGTGTCTACACAGCTATTATTGATGCCGGTGTTTATCGCACCTCCTCAATTAAAGTAGCTGAGGCTGCCAAAGTCATTGAGAATACTCAGCGAGACTTAAATATTGCTTTGATGAACGAACTCGCGCTAATATGCGATCGCCTTGGTATCCGTACCCATGATGTTTTGGCAGCTGCGGGCACCAAATGGAACTTTTTGCGATTCACTCCAGGACTTGTTGGTGGTCACTGCATTGGAGTTGACCCTTACTATCTAACCACCAAAGCAGAAGAATTGGGATATCATCCCGAAGTCATCCTAGCTGGTCGTCGAATTAACGACAGTATGGGTACTTACCTTGGTCAGCGTTTTGTCAAACTCTTAATTGAAGCCAACCTGTCCATTAAAGAAGCGCGGGTAGGAATTCTCGGTCTGACCTTTAAGGAAAATGTACCTGACATTCGCAATAGTCGCATACCAGATGTGGTAAAAGAGTTGCAGCAATTTGGCATTGAACCACTCTTACACGACCCTCTGGTAGATCCTGATGAAGCACAGCATGAATACGGGATTGATTTAGTGGATTGGGATAACCTGTGTGATTTAGATGGGGTAATACTTGCAGTCAGTCATCAGGCTTATTTAGATATGCCTTGTGAACAACTTCTGAACTGTTTGCGTCCAGGTGGTGTACTGATGGATATCAAATCCATTTTTAGCAAAGCTATACTACCACCCCATATTCATTACTGGAGCTTATAGGAGAAACATCATGGTCAAGGTTTTAGTGACTGGCGCTGCTGGTTTTATTGGTTTTCACCTCAGCCAACGTCTATTGACCAGGGGTGACGAAGTTGTTGGTCTTGATAATCTCAATGATTACTACGATGTCTTCCTGAAAAAAGACCGTTTAGCTCAATTACAGGAAAGACCAGGTTTTAGTTTTTATCAACTGGACTTGGCAGACTCGGTAGCAATAACTGAACTCTTTGCCGAACAACGCTTTGATGTAGTGGTCAACTTAGCAGCACAGGCTGGTGTTCGATACTCCATCAAGAACCCTCATGCATATGTAAACAGTAATTTAGTGGGGTTTATTAACATTCTCGAAGGTTGTCGTCATTCAGGTGTTCAGCACTTAGTATTTGCTTCTTCTAGTTCTGTTTATGGTGCTAATACTAAAATGCCTTTTTCTGTTCATGACAATGTAGACCATCCAGTTAGTTTATATGCTGCTACTAAAAAAGCTAACGAATTAATGGCTCATAGTTATAGCCATTTATATGGTTTACCAACAACTGGACTCCGCTTCTTTACTGTTTATGGGCCGTGGGGTCGTCCAGATATGGCGCTGTTTTTGTTCACTAAAGCAATTTTGGCAAAACAGCCAATTGATGTGTTTAATTACGGTAAAATGCGTCGAGATTTTACTTATAGAACCCATTTGACATCTAAGAAGGTGCTGCAAGCCTCTTAATCATTAGCCTGATGAAGCAGATATTGAGTTTGGCAGTGGCACTAACCAGGGTTCGTTCAAAGTTCTTAACCAGAATTTTACAGCGCTCCATCCAAGCATTGGAGCGTTCGATCACCCATCTAGCTATTGCCGGAACAAATCCAGATTTTCCTTGTGCCGCTTTCTCTTGTTTTGAGGGTTTCGTAGAAAGTTGAAACTGAATTTTGGTCATGATCTCTGGGTAAATTCGCTCTAACTCCTGAGTCAAATATTCTGGGTGATACCCATGATCTAGCAGGATAGTAATCTTGGGAATATCGATAGGTTTTGACTTGAAGTAGTCGATGTTGAGAGTAAACATCTCAATTAATCCGGCATCATCCGAGACATTGGCGCGAGTACAGAGCGTAAAAAAGGGAAACCCAAGGGTGTCAATAGCCAAATGCCTTTTAATACCGTTGGTGGCTTTGTAGAAGCAAAAACCTTTCGACTCCACACTGGCGTTGCAGGTATTTTTCACTGCTTGGGAGTCAATGATGATCAATGTCGTCCAGTGCGGTTTTTTTTTTACCTGTTCACGCACTTGTCCATGTAAGACACTCATCAGTTCCTCAAATACCCCGGCTGCTCGCCACTGTTTGTAGTGCCAATATACAGTGGAATAAGGGGGGAGGTCTTTAGGTAAGTCTTGCCAATTGCATCCATTTTTTAGTTGATAGAGAATTCCATTGAAGATATCTCGCTTTGGCCAGTTGGTCGGTCGAGTCTGCTTCTTAGTCGGTAATATCTCTTGCAATAAGGGTTCAAAAATTTCCCATTCTGCATCAGTGAGGTTGCTGGAATACGCCATTAGTATTGGATTTTAGATGCTGAGGAGTACCTTAATTCAAAACCTCACAAGATGTCAAATGGGTTCTATATTGACGACATTGTAGAAGGTGTTGTCCGAGTGATGGATAAAATTCCTGAGCCAAATATCGCTTGGTCAGCAAATACACCCGACCCAGGAACGAGTAAAGCTGCTTATAAAATTTACAACATAGGTAACAATCAACCAGTTGAATTAATGCGCTTTATAGAAGTACTGGAAGATTGTTTGGGAATAAAAGCACAAAAAAATTTGCTACCTCTGCAACCTGGTGATGTCCCCGTTACATATGCCGATGTTGATGATTTAGTCAAGGATGTAGGCTTTAGACCGAGTACGCCTATTGAAGTAGGAATTGAACGTTTTGTAGCTTGGTATTGTTCTTATTATCAAAAAGCTAGTAATCCAACAACCCAAAATTTCTGGGTGAAGGTCGGGAGTAGGGAGTAGGGAATAATGAAAATACTGCATATTTGTGCAATTGGAGGCACTGTTGAGACGCTTTTACGACCTCAAATTGATTATTTTTTGTCCCATAATCTATCGGTTGAAATAGCTTGTTCTCCAGGTTTAGATGTTGAAAAACTACAACAACGGGGTTATGTAATTCATCCAATTGAAATTGATCGCCGGATTTCTCCTGTTAGAAATTTGAGAAGCATTTATCAATTGACACAATTAATGAGGCAGAATCAGTATGACCTTGTTCACGTACACACTCCTATTGCTGCTGTCTTAGGTCGGATTGCTGCTAAGCTAGCTGGTGTTAAAAGAATTGTCTATACTGCTCACGGCTTTCCGTTTCACGATCGCTCCTCACCTAATGAATATCGTTTTTATTTTACTGTTGAGAAACTTGCTGCTTTCATTACTGATTTGATTCTTACCCAAAATTACGAAGATATTGCCACGGCTAAAAAATTAGGTATGTGTCCGCCGGAAAAATTGCGTTATTTGGGTAACGGTGTAGATATTAATCGATTCCAACGCGAGCGCCTCAATTCCACTCATCAAATTGAATTACGAAAATCTTTAGGCATACCCGATAATACCGACTTAATTATTGGCACAATTGGACGCATAACTCATAAAAAAGGTAGCGGATATTTAATTGAAGCCGCAGCCAAATTACTGCCTGATTTTCCGAATTTACAAGTTTTAGTAATTGGCTCTCAACTTAGTAGTGACCCTGAACCTTTCCAAAAGCAACTAATTGAAAAAATTCATGATTTGGGACTTGAAAAACATGTGATTTTGACAGGAGAACGTGAAGATATACCAGAAATTTTAGGTTTATTAGATATCTTCACTTTGCCGACATTCACCCATGAAGGATTACCGCGATCTATTGTCGAAGCAATGTCAATGGGTTTACCAGTTGTCGCTACAGATATTCGTGGCTGTCGAGAAGCAGTAATTCATGGAAAAACGGGTTTAATTGTACCACCTCAAAATAGTGAAAAGTTAGCTGAGGCTTTGGGGATACTATTGTCTAACTACGAGTTGCGACAAAGTTATGGTAAAGCTAGCCGTGAACGTGTCGAAGTTGATTATGATGAAAAATTAGTTTTTAAACGGCTTAATAAGTACTATCAAGAGTTAGGAATTTATTGACTATCCAAGCAGCGATCAATTAGTTAAAAAGAATTATTAACCTCTTGATTTCTCTCTGTGTTCTCTGCGTTCTCTGCGGTTCGTAAAAAAAATCACGCAGAGACGCAGAGGCAAAGAGAAGAGGAATGAGAAAGATTTTGAGAGTGGAGGGGGTATTTATGAATGGTGAGAAGTTTGAGGGTGTTGATTGGAAAAGGTATAGCAGGTTAATTAAATCTATATTGGATAGAGTTGTGGCAGCGATCGCCTTAATTTTTCTTTGTCCTTTATTTGTGGGTGTTGCGATCGCCATTTATTTGCGGATGGGTAGTCCAGTTATTTTTACCCAACCTCGTCCCGGTAAAAATGCTCGGATTTTTAACTTTTATAAATTCCGCACGATGACCAATGAATGTGATGCCCAAGGCAATTTTCTTGCTGATGAAAAACGCCTCACAGCCTTCGGTAAATTCCTGCGTCAAACAAGTCTTGATGAATTACCTCAACTTTGGAATGTCTTGAAAGGAGACATGAGTTTTGTTGGTCCTCGTCCATTATTAGTAAAGTATCTTGACCGCTACACACCTCAACAAGCACGTCGTCATGAAGTCAAGCCGGGTATTACTGGCTGGGCACAAGTTAATGGTCGCCGCACATTGGATCAAATTTGGCATAAAAAATTCGAGTTGGATGTTTGGTATATCGATCGCTGGAGTTTGTGGCTTGATTTGAAAATTTTATTCATGACTGTATGGCAAGTAATTCAGCGAAAAAGTATCAGCCAAGAAGGTCACGTTACATCAGAGGAATTCACAGGTCAACTTAAAAGCGATCGCCAATAGATGTACAGGAAGTGAAAAAGCATGAGTCTTCAACAGATACGAGATGTATCCGCAGCGGTGCTAACCTCCATGACAGAAGAAGAATGCGCTGATTGGTACCGCAAACGGGGAACCCATGTGATTCGGCATCGCGATCGCTACTGGAAGGAAACAGTCCGGGGTTTTTATCAGCCGTTGCATTGGTTAGCACGTTTAAGCGCCCAAGAAGCAAACTCTCCAACGCCGCTATCTTGGGGATTTCAAGCAACATTATCTGAAGTTGACGCAACAGCGGCTAACGCTTCAATGCCAATTCATTGGTTGCCCAATTTGGAAAACTATGATTTCCACAGTCTGACATCAAATCGCCGAAATCATCTGCGAAGGTGTTATAAGCGAGTCAATATCGTGCAATTAGATAAACCCACACTTTTGCAGCAGCAGGGATATGAAGTCTTTTTATCAGCATTGAAGCGAACAGCTCACCGTCAGATACCTTCAAAAAAAGAGTATCTGACGGGAGTTGCTGATTATGTTGTCCCTCAAAGGCAGTTGATTCTTGCAGGTCTTAATGGTGATGAGCTTCTCGGCTATGTGACAGGACACGCTGTCAACAGTATCGCTTACATTGATGAAGTAACCATAGCTACTGAAGCATTGCCTACTAATATTGGTACCGGATTACTATTTGAATTTGCACAAGTCTGTCGCCGGTCTGGGTTAATTCGTGAACTTGTTAACGGTTTGCACTCAAGAGAAGATGAAAAACTCTGTGTCTTCAAAGAAGGAATGGGTTTCCAAATAAAGCATATTCCTGCAAAAGTACAGATGAATCCGATGATTGAGCAATTCATCCAGTGGCGATATCCAGATAAATATTATCGCTTGGTTGGTCGTCAGGTGCGTAGGCGTAGCCCGTCGTAGACATCGCACCAGATTTTCACCAATACTCAAAATACGAAAAGTAAAGGAGTATGAGTTTTCAACAAATGCGAGATGTATCCGAAGCAGTGTTGACCTCAATGACCGAAGAAGAATTTGCCAGTTGGCGCTGCAAGGAAGGCGCAAACGTTATCTTTCATCGTGGGTGCTATTGGGAAGAACGACATTTTGGTTTCTACCAGCCAATCCATTTGTTAGCCCGCTTACAGGTTCAACAAGTAAGTCCCCCGATGCAACTATGCTGGGGATTCCAAGCATCATTGTGTGAAAATGACGCGGTAAATGCTAACGGGTCAATCCCTATTCATTTATTGTCTAATCTTCAAGACTACGATTTATATAGCGTCAACAAGAACAGCAGACAAAATATCCGCAAAAATCGCCATCTGTTTAACATTGTGGAGTTAACTGGTACACAGCTGCTACAAGAGCAGGGATATGATGTTTTTCTCTCAGCGACTACACGAACGCGATCGAAACCATTGCTTTCTAGAGAGAAATATATGGTGAATCTTGTAGACTATGTTGTGCCCAAACGTCGGCTGATTCTCGCAGGACTTAGTGGTGCAAAGCTTTGTGGTTATATCACCGGCTATGCTATCAACGGCACTGCATATGGAGAGGATCTCTACATCACCACTGAGGCATCAAAAAACAATATGAATAGAATATTGCTTTTTGAGTTTGTGCAAGTTTGCCGTCGTTCTGATGGAATTTATGAGTTTGCGATTGGCCAGCACTGGCGCGAAAAGCCGGGAATAGTTGAATTCAAAGAAGGAATGGGCTTTCCCATCACATATATCCCTACCAAAGTGCAGATAAATCCCATCGTTGAGCAATTTATCCGTTGGAAATATCCACATAAATACTATCGGTTGACCGGCCACGATTGATATTCAAAAAAACACTGCTCAGTAAAAAGAAGGAAATTATATTAAATATTGAATATAGGAGAACTTAATGGATTATAAAATAGTTAGTTTGTCAGATCCATTGTGGCTGCAAATTTTAGATAAATTAAATCATGATATATATCATTTGCCGGAATATGTAGATTTGGAAGCAAAAAGAATTAATGCTATTGCCGAAGCTATATTGATATTTGAAAATGAAAAAATATTGTTTTTACCTTATTTATTGCGTTGTGTAAATAATTTATTTGAGACGCACATTGAAATTCCATTGATTTGGGATATTGTATCTCCTTATGGTTACCCTGGAATTTTATTGAGTGAAGCCGCAGCGAATACGCCAGAGTTTTTGGAATTGGCATTAAATCAGTTAATAGTTGGATTGAGCGATCGCCAAATTTGTTCAGCCTTTTTAAGGCTACATCCAATATTAAACCAAGGATTAAATCAAGTTTTACCACTTGGATTGTGTCAAGTAAGTGGCGAAACTGTGTCGATAGATTTAAGCCTATCAACATCAGAAATTTGGCATCAAACTAGACCAGAGCATCGCAATCATATCAATAGATGTAAACGTCATGGATTTACTGCAAAAATGGTTCGATTAGAAGAGTATATAGATAAATTTATGATTGTATATCACGAAACCATGAACCGCGTAGAAGCAAAAGAATATTTTTATTTTGATTATGATTATTTTCAAGCTTTGGCAAATTTAAATAAAAATATTTACCTATGTCTCATAGAATTGGATAATAAAATTGCCTGTGCTGGAATATTTAGCGAATGCTGTGAAATAGTTCAATACCACCTTGGAGGAACAAAAAACGAGTTTTTGAAACAAGCTCCGAGTAAATTAATGTTTGATTACGTTCGATTTTGGGCTAAAGAACGCGGAAATAAATTTTTGCATTTAGGTGGTGGTGTTGGCTCAGCTAAAGATAGCCTCTACAATTTTAAAGCAGGGTTTTCTAAACAAAGACATCTATTTTTGACACTCCGCCTAATTACAGACGCAGAAAAATATGATTCTTTAGTAGAATTACGAGCTAAATCTTTAAAAACCCAGCCCAAAAATTTACTTGAGTCAAATTTTTTTCCTGCGTATCGTTCTTTTAATTGAGTGAAAACTAACAGTATTCACACTAAATTGTGATTTGAAAACTGTTAAATATACAAGTCAATCGATAGCAAACTCATTCAGGCAATGTGCATGAATAAACGAATCCTGCTTTCAACACCACACATGGGCGATCGCGAACTAGAATTAGTCAAAGAAGCTTTTGAAACAAACTGGATTGCTCCTATTGGTCCCCATGTTGATGCTTTCGAGGAAGAATTTTGTCAAGTAACTAATGCTGGTTATGCTGTTGCTGTAACTTCCGGTACAGCAGCTTTGCATTTAGCTTTACGATTAGTTGGTGTTGAGGCTGGGGATGAAGTTTTTTGTTCTACCTTAACGTTTATTGCTAGTGCTAACCCAATCATTTATTTAGGGGCAAAACCAGTATTTATTGATAGCGATCGCACTTCATGGAACATGAATCCCCAATTGCTAGCAGAAGCGCTAGATAGCCGCGCCAAAAAAGGCAAATTACCTAAAGCAGTTGTGGTTGTACATTTATATGGTCAAAGTGCAGATATTGACCCAATTTTGCAGGCTTGTAATCATTACGATATACCCTTAATTGAAGATGCTGCTGAAGCTTTAGGAGCTACCTACAAAGGACGTTGTTTGGGAACTTTTGGCCGCGTTGGTATTTATTCATTTAATGGTAATAAAATTATTACTACTTCTGGCGGGGGTATGTTAGTTTCTGAGAATTTAGAATTAGTAAAAAAGGCGCATTTTTTAGCAACCCAAGCACGCGATCGCGCTCCTCACTACCAACACTCAGAAATTGGCTATAATTACCGTCTCAGTAACATTTTAGCTGGTATTGGTCGGGGTCAGTTGCATGTATTAAATCAGCGAGTAGCAGCTAGACGACGCAACTTTGAAATTTATTACCAGGCTTTGAAAAATTTACCAGGAATAGAATTTATGCCAGAAGCAAATTATGGATATGCTACTCGCTGGCTGACCTGTATAACAATAGATTCTGAGGCTTTTGGTGCCAACCGAGAACAACTGCGCCTAGCACTTCTTGAACAGCAAATTGAATCCCGTCCTGTCTGGAAACCTTTGCACATGCAGCCTATTTTTGCCGAATGTGAATGTTTTGGTGGCGTAGTATCCGAAGATTTATTTGCAAACGGTCTTTGCTTACCTTCTGGGTCTAATCTCACAGATGAGGATTTAGAAATAGTAATTAATCAAATTGAAACAGTCCATCATCAAACTCTAAAAAATCACCAACAAATTATCAATTCTTCACTTGCAATAATTTAATAAAACTTCTGCAAAACTGCTAGATAAATAATTATCAATTACAAATAAATACCAAATTTTTCTCTTTTACTTTTCGCATTTTTCAATAAACTTATAGCAAAATTACTTCTTTGCGTTCTCTTCTCTGCGCCTCTGCGTCTCTGCGTGAGAAAAAAATATAGCAAATTTATGCCTTTCATAACTCATAACTCCTAACTCCTGAATTATCATTTATCAAAAACTCGCAATTATTTTATGAAAATACAAGAATCTTCTCCAAATTTTGATAACTATTGGCAAGTCCTAAAACGTCGTTGGATTCCTGCTTTAAGTGTTTTTATCTGTGTGTTCATAACCTTACAGGTAGCTACATTTTTCAAAAAGCCTTATTACTTAGCAGAAGGCAAACTAAAATTCCAAAGAATAAACACTACTTCTTCTTTAACAGGAGTAGGAACAGAAATGGGTAAATTAGAGCCATTAGTTGATAATAAAAATAATCCTCTTAATACAGAAGCAGAAGTTATTCGTTCTGTCCCAGTTATAAACACTACTATAAATAGACTCAACTTAAAAGATAAAAATGTACATATAAAAACTAAACGATTTCTACAACAGCTGACAATAAAGGAAGTTAAAGGAGCCGATGTTCTCAGTATTTCTTATAAAGATACAAACCCAGAAATAGCTGCACAGGTTGTTAATACTCTCATAGATGTCTATTTAGAATACAATATATCTGCTCATAGAACTCAAGCTACAACTGCTCGCAAATTCATAGAAAAACAACTGCCAAATGCAGAATTAATCGTTCGACAAGCAGAAGCAGAACTAGCACAATTTAAAGAAAAATATAAAATTGTGTCCTTACAAGAAGAAGCAAATAAATCACTAGAACTCATTACAGAATTACAACAGCAAATTAGTGAAGCTCAATCTAGATTTGCTGATGCTGAAGCGCAGACTCAAGGAATCCGCAAACAATTGGGTATGAACTCCCAGCAAGCTGTAATTATGACTTCCCTTAGTCAAACTTCAGGGGTACAAGATATTCTCAAAGAAATCCAACAGCTAGAATCACAATTGGCGGCTAGGCAGACTATTTTACAAGACAATCATCCGGAAATTATCAATTTGCAATACAAATTAAGCTCTTTAAATAGGCTACTAGAACAACGGGTCAAAAACGTTGTAGGCATAAGTTCAGCCCAACTAAATAATAATTTTCAACTAGGACAATTACAACAGCAACTTTCTGCAAAACTTGTAGATTTAGAGTCAAATCGTCTGGGTTTAGCAAGTCAAATCACTACTTTATCTGAGTTACAAGCTGCTTATAAACAACGCTTGAACAATCTGCCAAGATTAGAACAACAACAGCGACAATTAGAACGTAAAGTACAAGCTGCACAATCTACCTACTCACTTTTACTACAAAAACTGCAAGAAAGCCGAATAGCAGAAAATCAAAATTTAGGCAATGCAAGTATGATATCGGAAGCTGAAGTTCCAGAAGAGTCAATTTCCTCTCCGATGTTTTTGTATTTGAGTGCAGGTTTATTGTCTACTTTAGCAGCTTTGGCGATTGTGTATGGTTTGGAAAAAATAGATAAATCAATTAAGACTACCGATCAGGCTAAGGAATTATTGAAATTTACTTTATTAGGGGTTATTCCTGCTTTTAATAACTCGAAAAAGTCTCTTCGTGGCAACGAAGAACTCGAATTATATAGTAAAAGACTTATGGTTCGAGATGCACCGCGATCGCCTATTAATGAAGCATACCGTATGCTGCGAGCAAATCTCAAATTTCTGAGTGCTGATAAGGAACTAAAAGTTATAGTTATCACTAGTTCTGTACCCAGAGAAGGCAAATCTACAGTAGCAGCTAATTTAGCGATTACAATGGCTCAAATGGAGCGCAAAGTATTACTAGTAGATGCGGATATGCGCCGTCCAGTTCAGCATAAAATTTGGGAATTAATTAATAATCAAGGATTGAGCAATTTAATTGTTGGACAAGCTGAAATTAGTACAGCTATCCAACAAGTAATGGATAATTTGTATGTCCTTACTTGTGGAGTTATACCTCCTAATCCAGGTTCTCTCCTTGACTCAAAAAAAATGGCTGCGTTAATTCAAACTTTTTCTGTTTACTACGACTTCGTAATTATTGATGCTCCATCATTGAACGTTGCGGCTGATGCTGCTACTCTAGGACAAATGGCTGACGGTGTGTTATTTGTCGTTCGTCCGGGGGTAGTTGATTGTGTTAGTGCCACCATTGCAAAAGAACTTTTAGAAAAATCTGGTCAGAATGTCTTAGGACAGGTAGTAAATGGAGTTATTCCCCAGCATGAACGCTACAGTTATTACTACTCAAATGAGGAAAATAATGAAGAATTACGAAGCCAAAAATCAGGTGTTAGAATCAAGTTGCCTGGTTCATAATTCACAACTAAATAACACTGTCAATTTTGATAAATTTTCTATTAAAAACGAACTATTAACTAACTTGAGTTTAATATCGAGCAATCAGAACACAAATAAATATAATCAATTAAACTCTACCTCCAGCTACCCGACCATTGTGAACATTACGGCTACAAAAATGTATGCATCTCAATTTGGAGAAGTTGGCAAGTTTGTGATTACTCGTAATGGTGATACGACTCAAGATTTAACGGTGAAGTATAGCATCCAGGGAACAGCTGAGGCTGGAGTAGATTATCAACCAATTGCTAATTTCGCAATCATTCCCGCTGGAGTGAATGAGGTAGCAATTGTAATCCAACCTCAAAAAAGCGATTTTCAGGGTACAAAAACAGTCTTGTTAAGCTTAGAAAATTTACCCAATAGCAATCAATATATGCTCGGAGTAAACTTTCATGCAGTGGTGAATATTCTTGATTCCTGTACTTACTAATATTGCAAAACTAAATGATTTTAATTTTATTTGCAGCTTTAGTAGCTTTTTCTCTAGCATCTTGGACATTCACACCTTTTGCTAAAGCAACTCCCATTCGCCGATATGGATGGGCATTAGGTTTACCAAATAATCTGATATCTACGTCTTTTTCTAACAAAGCATCAGCGACACCAGCAAAAGTAATAGAATCAGATTTTGTTGAAGCTAAAATTACTGCACTAGCTGATGCTCCTAATTGTTCTATATGAGGAATTGGCAAGTTTAAAATAGCTCGTAGATGTAATTCAAATTCGTTGAGATTTTGGGAAATTAATGTCACCATCCCTGTATCATGGGGTCTGGGAGAAAGTTCGGAAAAAATTACTTCATCTTTGGTAATGAAAAACTCAACACCAAAAATTCCGGCTCCTCCTAAAGCATCAGTGACTTTTATGGCTATTTCTTGGGCTTTTAATATCTTGTCTTCAGAAATTTCTGCGGGTTGCCACGATTCTTGATAATCGCCTCTTTCTTGGCGATGGCCAATAGGAGAACAGAAAATTGTTGGGGCATCCCACTGTTTAATAGTTAGTAAAGTTATCTCAATTTCAAAGTTAATAAATTCTTCTACGATCACCTTTTGACTATCACCTCTAGAATTAGCGATCGCATAATTCCAAGCCTTCTCAACCTCAGTCTTATCCTGCACTACAGACTGACCTTTTCCAGATGATGACATCACAGGTTTAACAACATTAGGAAACCCAATTTCCTCAGAAACAGCAATCAATTCTTTTAGACTGACTGCATAACCATATTTGGCTGTTCTGATGCCTAATTGTTGATGTGCCAATTCCCTAATTCTATCGCGGTTCATTGTATAGTTCGTGGCAGCCGCAGTCGGTATAACTGTAATCCCTCGCTGCTCAAATTCGATCAGTTTTTCTGTTCTGATTGCTTCAATTTCTGGTATAATAAAATCTGGTTGATGTTTTTTAACTATAGCTTCTAAATCATCAGAACTGAGCATAGAAATCACTTCAAAAGAGTCAGCAACTTGCATCGCTGGAGCATCAGGGTAGCGGTCAACAGCAATCACATAATTACCAAGACGCTGAGCAGCGATTGTAAATTCTTTGCCTAGTTCTCCAGAACCAAGCAGCATCAATTTTTGGGGCAGCTTAATACTCATTAATTTATCCAACTCAATCTCAATCTAATAATTTTATAACTTTCTGTATTTTAATTATCTTTTTTTCAAGAGTTAAATTTAGCTCCGCGCAGTTGTAAATCTCGGCGTTGCAGATGAGTTAAACCAATACCTACACCAAGCTGACACTGTTCTACTAAGGTATCTAACCAAATAGTCTCATTCAAAGTTGCACCTGTTAAATCTGCATTTTTTAAATTAGCTTTTGTCAAATTTGCAAACAATAAGTCGGCATTAACTAAACTACTGCCTTGCAGATTTGCTGCTGATAAATTTGCTCGGATGAAATTTAAACCATCTAAAATTAAACCAGATAAATCCGCTTGTTCAAGATTGGGAAATTTTAGCTGATTTGGATATTTTAAAAATCGCATCATACAAATTATATTTGCTTCATTGAGGCATATTTTAGTTAAACACTCATAACGAGCTATGCCCAATTCTTTGAGAATTTGCAGACGTTGTGGAGGGTTTTGTTCTAAAAATTGGATAGCTATATGGCGTAGGTTTTCAGGAGAAATATCTGGCATAATTTTCAGGTTGTTGTAATATTTATGCTGAATAAAAATTTAAGATTATTCAATAAATTTACTACTAAAGATAGATGAATATGCACGTACAGATGTGAACCACTAGATCCGATTTATTGGATTGCAAATATTTTTGAAAATCCTATAATTTTCAATGTAAGCAACTAATAAATAATATAGCAAAAACAAGAACCCCGACTTCTGAAATAAATCGGGGTTCTTGTTTTTGCCTCAACTAGCGAACTACCGTCCTGCTAACAATGCTTTTGTCGCAGATTCACCTGCTAATCTCACCTGTTTTGTTAACTGAAAATTTAACAATGTGAGAACACTCAACTGGGCTAGGAATGCCATAAAAATTGTTGTCGCTCCAGAGTATTGTATCGCTGACCAAGGAAAAGTTGAAAACAGCCATATAGTGGGATGTTTCCACGAAGACATGCCGATAAATTCTAAAATCATCGGTGGTAAAAACATTACTCCACCGATAGTTCCAATTGCCCAGAAAGAACGTTTGGGAGTTTTTAGCAAAAGTATCAATTGAGCAACGCTAGCATAAATCAACATCATGCTGATTGACAAAGCCACAGCTAAAATTAATTTCAACCTGTCAACGGTGTCATCCGCCCAACTTAGGCTACCGCCTGTATCTAAAACAGATGTCAGTGAAATCCAGACTAGCCAAGGGATACTAACAATTGTAAGGTTAATGGCGATCGCCACTAATGCAGGACTTTTTTCGCTCGAAATTAAATCCCACCAAATACTCTTGTGCCTAGAAACTTCTTGATGTCGATATCTCGCCCAATCTTGTACAGCTTGACGGTGAGGCGAAAGAATTGCAATCAAACTGAAAAGCAATATCAAGTCGTATAATGCAATAAAAGCAAAGTTTCGCTCAATTTGTTGATTAAAAGTGTAAACTTCTGTCCAATCTTGTAAGGTAAATCCCCACATCATGACTTGGGAAAAAGCTACTACTAAATAACTTTGTCCCTTGTTGATTACTGAGGCTTCAGGATTACGGAAGCAGCGTTTCAGTGCTTGGAAAATTCCGTAACTACACAATCCAAAATTTAATAAATGGAAGCCAACAACGCTGACAACATTTGTTCCCAATGGTATATAGAAAAACTGCAAGCTTTTCACAGGAGAGCCATTGTATACACGGAATAAATTCGGAAACAGATAATTGGTTACATCCCAAGGATTAAAAAGTCTCAACCAAGCACCTGAATTATTTAAACTATTGCTATAAGACGACGCCATTATCATCGTCATAAACAAGAAAAATAAAACAGTGCCACTACCTAACCACGGCTGAAAACCACTGAACCAACGAGTAACTAATCCAAAGAGTAATGCAGCACTGTAGAAGAAAATACAGCTACCAACAACAATAGCGTAGTAACTAAAAATGTAACTCAAAGCTATGTTGGCGGAACGTCCAGCCCACAAATGTAAAGGAAGGGCTACTAAGACTACGAGATAAATTAAACTCGGAACTCCTAGCAACTTGCCAGTTAATATACTTGTTTCTGATTGGGGACTCAGACGAATGAAATTCAGCGTACTGCGACGTTCTTCTTTGGCTAAATCATTAATGAGTAAATAAGTTCCTGCAACTAATAGTGTAAATATAAAAATTACACTCAAAGAAAGGAATATATATTCCCAATGATCTCGCCACCATAACTGGAAATTAATTTCGTTGTGCGGGCAGAAATTCTTGGATAGGAAATTATTTATTTCAGCAATTTTAAATTGATCTGATAGCTGGTAAGCTCGTGTTCGTTGCCCCTCATATACTGGACTTAAACGGCAGTATGTGCCAGTCAGCGGATATTTATTAGGCAATTCGCGCAACTGATATAAAAAAACTACTAGTTGCAGTAGTAGGGATGTTGCAACAGCGATCGCCACATTAAAAAATTTCAGGCGTCCTTTCAATTCCCGCAATAGTTGCGGATTTGCATCGCCGATTTTGTCTATCAAATTGAGCATCATAGGAAAAAAATCTCCAAAAATTCAGACTTATCTGTGGTACCAATCCAAAATCCAAAATCCAAAATCTAAAATTGTCTGACGAATTAAGATGCTTGTTTGTGACCTAATTTTAAGAAAATAGTTTCTAAATCTTCTTGCGTGCAGTGGAAATCACTCAGAGGAATGCCTGCTTCAATGAGCGATCGCAACAAATCAGCACATTCTTCCTGTGTCCCCGAAAAATTCACCCGCACGCTGTTTTTTCCTGGTATCACCTCCCACTGTTCTACTAAAGGATGATGCTTCAATTCACTCAAAAGTGCCTCCATTTCTCCCAAAGTAGATAACACAATTTGCTGGTGTGAAAGACGTTGGTAAAGTTGCTGTAGGGAAGTACTTTCTACCAAAAAACCAAGTTCCATAATTCCCACAGAAGTACACAATTCCGCTAAATCACTGAGGACATGGGAGGAAATTAAGATTGTCATCCCAGCTTCTCGTAAAGCCTTGATGATTTCCCGGAAATGCATTCTCGCAATGGGGTCAAGCCCAGAAACAGGCTCATCTAGTAGTAGTAAAATCGGTTCGTGGATAATCGTTCGCGCTAAACTCAAACGCTGTTTCATCCCCCGTGAGAGAGTAGAAATCTGGCTGTGGCGTTTGTTACCAAGTTGGATTAATTCTAAAACTTCATGTAGGCGTTGGGTGCGGCGCGGTTCCCGTAAGCGATACAAACGCGCAAAATAATCTAAGTAATCCCAGACCGTCAAATCTTCATACAGTGGATAGTCATCGGGTAAGTAACCAAGACGACGCTTGAGCTTGGGGTTACTCTTGTCACGTAAAAGGCGATCGCCATTAATATAAATCTCACCCGTAGTAGGTTCCTCAGCAGTCGCCAACATCCGGATGAGAGTCGTTTTACCCGCGCCATTCGGCCCAATCAATCCATATACTTCACCCGCCTGGATTTCTAAATCAACATCATTGACAGCAACGTGTCGGTCAAATTGCTTAGTTAGTCCACGGGTGCAAATTGCTAATTCTTTTACCATCGCTGCTGGGGGTGCGGCTTGTGATTAACAGTTAACCTAACCTGTTTCTACAGCATTTGTCAGGCTCGTTTCGGAAATTGAAACTGGTTTTAAAGAAAATTTACGACATCAAAAAGTAGTTAAGGCATATACCCTAACTACTTTTTAATTGTGATTCTTCTATTTAGCAAAGATTTGCAAATGAAAACTTGACCAATGATTCCTTCATGGAACAGAACAAGGGGATTTATCAGTGGAATCAATGGAAAATCCTTTGAGCCAAAATTCCCAAGCCTCCGGATTTATCCGTGGGGTCAATCCAAAATCTAAAATCCAAAATCCAAAATTGCCTGTCAAGTTATTTCCGATAGTGGTGGGATAACGGCATTAATTCCATTACCAGATAAACCACTAACTGTATAACGGTATTCGGGAGCAGGATACCCAGCCTCGCCAAATGTTTCACGGATAGCTTTATTAGCGTCGAAGTAAACTTGCCAGTAGTGGTCATTATTGCAATAAGGACGTACTGCTAGTATTGGCCCTGCAAAGTTGAAATCCAGAATTTCTACATCCGGTGCTGGATTTTGGAGAACATTCGGAATTTGGCTAATTTTGGCTTTCAAAAGTGCGATCGCTTCGTTATGTTTCACATCCTGATGCAGTTGAGCCACCAGATCGACCCGACGGTAAGGATTGGCAGAATAATTTTGGATATTATCAGCAAATATCTTGTTATTTGCGACAATTGTCAAAACGTTATCAGGTGTATTGATACTGGTTGTAAACAGCCCAATTTCTATAACAGTGCCTGTGACACCTGCCGTTGTGATGAAATCACCAACTTTGAATGGTCGAAAAACTATTAAAAATGCGCCAGCTGCAAAGTTTGCCAGTAATCCGCCCCATGCTGCACCAATTGCTACACCCGCTGCTGCTAGCAATGCGGCAAAGGAAGTTGTTTCAATGCCAAAAAAGCCGAGAATTGCCACAATTAGAACAATTCTCAGCGTCACGCCAATGATATTCAGAAGATAGTTAATCAGTGTCGGATCAACGTGTTGACTGCGGAAAGCACGTCGCAGTAGCTTCAATCCAAAATCAATCAAGCGTTGAGCAATCAGCCACAGAGCGATCGCACCTAAAATTTTCAGTCCAAACTGAGTTAAAAGTTGACTAGCAACCTGACTAATCTGCTTAAAATCCATATTTTTTTGATTGTGAATTCTTAAACACAATCAACATACAAGAAATTGCATCAAAACCACGTATCAATACTTTTTTTTTAATTTTTATTTGGCTGTTGACGAAATAGGCGATTGCGCTGCGACAAATCATCAACACACTCAAACACCAAGGTTACCAATTTATAACAATTCCCAAACTTATAGAAATCGGACAAGAAAGGTTAACGAGGGAGTAGGGAGTAGGGAAGAAGAAGTAGGGAAACCCAAGCGAGAGAAAACAGGGGATTTGATATTGACCGATTGTGTGTCGGCACTGCGTGCTTGTCCACACAATTTTTCCTCTTCTTTTCCACCTTTTAGGGGGAGGCTTCAAACCATAAGGGAGTAGGGTATTTTCTCTCTTCCTGCCTACTCCCTACTCCCTACTCCCTGTTTATTCACTCATTACAGAAGCACAGGCTTGAGCTTCCTGCCAAAGTTTGTGCAAAAAGAACTCAGCGCGATCGCTCATTGTGGTGACAAACACACCCACAGCATCCTCAGAACCATCTGATAGCCAAGAACCCCGCAAGGTGACTTCCACATATTCGCTATCGCAGACGCACAGAGCAATGATTTCTCTGTCATCCCTTTTCACCTCACCCTTCAGCACTTCTACTCCCGGTAAATCAACAGGAAGCAAAAAGGAAGCTGTACTCGGTTCAACGCTGAGAGTTTGCCCAACTCGTAGCGCCAAAATCACTCGCTGCGCTACCCATTCTTCTAGCGACTGAGTGATAAATTCTAAATAAAAGCTGTTTTCAGTGTAAGTTAATTTCAGCATTCCTCATGCTCTCCTGTTATTCCAGGTTTGCTTGCACATTTATTCAAAACTGTTGAGCCTCGATATCGCGGTATCAGATAATCTAGCGTTAGATGTTTGCTGATACCGGAGCCTTAGCAACTGCGATCCTCTCGTGGTAACACTTAGCGCCAATTAATTGCTGGAATCTTCCATATACTTTCCCAACTTGGTTGAGTGAATTTGCCATTCACTTTCCGTAGTAAAACCCAGTGGTTCAGTTTGTTTTGTTACCAACAATTCAATTGCCCGCTTGATATTGATCCGACATAGTGGTAAATAATTCTGATAAAACATCACTACGGATTGCTCTAACACTTGCCTTGCAGTCGTCACAGCTTTACTCCTCATAAAAAACCCCCGCTTCTTGTTTGCCTGAAGCGGGGGTTGGAAATTGACCGAAAGTTTTTCTGGTCTTATATCGGTACAGCATTTCTTCGCCTGTACCCCCCGCTTTCTTCATCTAGTTGTGGTTTCGCAATCAGCCCACTAATGCTCAGATATCTAAACTCATGATTACCCTCTGTGATTTGCCCATGATTTCGGCTACTATCGCCCATAAATAAATACTCCACTCCCACAGCAGCTGATTCCCAATCGGCTCGGCAATTGGTAGCGCATAAGGAAGTAGAGATGGGGTAAATGGATTTCACAGAAAATTTCACCTATTGAACATTCCTTTAAACATACTACACTTGTATTACTATCCTGTCTATACCCTCAAGGAGAAAAAGTCATGCATACAATCGCTCGCACCCCAACCACCGATATGGAAGTTACCAGCATCCGCCTAGAACGGGAACTCAAAGATAAACTCAAAGAAATCGCCGGCAATCAGGGATATCAAGCTCTGATCCGAGATATCCTTTGGAATTATGTCCAGCAAAAATCCGGTGAGTGGAAGCCGCGATTTTCCCGAGCCGATATTCGGGCTAGCATAGCCGCCACAGCCCAGCAAGAAGAACGCTGTGTACTCACAGGTCAACTCATTCAACCCCAACAACCGATGTTGTTAGGACTAACGAGGAATGGCGATATGGTTCCTCTGAGTGTCGAAAGTTTGGCTGGATAGTCTTATATCCAGGCGAATGCAGCTCGGTTATTCTGGCTAAATAATTGGGCTGCATTCAAAATCTAGCTTTATTTCCTCCGATGAGTAAAACTCATTATTAGAACTTATAGTTTATTGATTTGCATTTATTTATAGTTATAATTGTGAAGTTGGTAATCGATAACCGCCAATAATTAATAATTTC
The DNA here is from genome assembly GCF_015207005.2 of Desmonostoc muscorum LEGE 12446. Taxonomy (GTDB): domain Bacteria; phylum Cyanobacteriota; class Cyanobacteriia; order Cyanobacteriales; family Nostocaceae; genus Nostoc; species Nostoc muscorum. The sequence goes on along the minus strand of NZ_JADEXS020000001.1, from coordinate 3,001,847 downwards.
TTCACAATTCCCAAAGCCAAAGGCGACACTTGCCTAATATCCACAGAGAGTTTACTCCAAAGCCTGCTCGATCGCTGTGAAAAAAAACGAAGTATAGCGATCGCCCTTAGCTTTTCCTGGAAGTTAACATTTGGCGTCTAGACTGCACTTCGCTCTATTGAGCATGAGAGCTTTAGGACAGGTTCTATGTCTATTTTTTTCAAGCTTTAAGCTTTTGATGTGATTGAGACCAACACACAGCCAAAAGTAGCCTGTGAGGCACAGGAAAATAGAAATATATTTTACAAAAATTTTTAAATTAATTCGGTAAAATTACTGTTAAATTTACTGAGGGTCGTGGTTTGATTCCAGAGAAATTACGGTTTATGTATACTTACAGACAGGATATTCTAAGTCAAAGTTAGTTAATCATATCAATATAAAAAGCAAAAATAATGCAGACCAGGGAATTTAGCATATCTTAACTACCTCAGTATCCATGTAGCAATTTGCTTAATATATTCGGAAACTTGGCCATCTGACATAGAAAAGGGCTATAACAGGTGAGAGAAAGTATTCATACAAAATTTGTCAATTATCAAGGTGTCGCAACACAACTAACGGTGAACAATATGCCAAAAGGTTGGGTGCAAGAACAATGGATTTATTATCCAAGGGCGTGCCAAGAATGAAAAAGCCTTTATCGTCGCCGCCACACTACTTAAATGACGTAGATCGACTACAACCTTACCAAGTCAAGCTGATGCAGCATCAGGATGAACCTGCCCGCCAGTTGGTACAAAAGATTAACCAAATCATTGCTAATAGCTCGGCAACGGCATCGATGCTCCAAGATATTGCCCGATTGGTAGGAGTTACTTTTCAAGTAGATTGTTGCTGCTTGGTTTCAGTAACAGGTGAGGTCTCCAACGAACCAACTGCTATTAATTGGTGCGCTGATGAATATTTAGGGTTACCACACCCAGAAGAGATATTTTCGATGGAACAGTTGCTGATGCACTCCCCAGTGCTGCAATGTGCTGCTGAACCATTGACTATTGAAGACATTTCCATTATTCAAAACAGTCTGGTAATTGGCTGTCAATATCTGCCACTACCGATAAAAGCAGTTTTGGCAATTCCCACTCGGTTTGGTGGTAATAACAACGGGGTGATTTGTCTGATTAAATTCCAACCCTATGATTGGAGTGAGTCAGAAAAACAACTGCTCAAAGAAGTCGAATCATCTTGCGCGATCGCCTTTTCTCGAGTCGCACAAGCCCAGCTAATTGCCAGTCAACAACAGTATTTAGAAAAGACCAACCAGCATCAAAACTTGATCAAGCAATTGACTATATTAAGTCGCAGCAACTTGGAGCTTAATCAAATGCTCCAATTAGTTATCGCCTCCACTGCTGAATCTCTACAGGCAGATCGGGGTTTGCTGATCCTGTTGAAATATACAGATCCACTATTTAGGACTCAAGCCAAGAAACAAGTTCCTAAAGCCAAAGCTACGGTAGTTGGTGAATGGGCAAAGACAACACAAAATTCCCGCACCAGTAAACCAGACATCTTAAATCAGTCTTTCTTGCTTTCCGACTGTGGTTTATGCCAGCGTGCCTTCATAGATTCTGGAAGACCAGTAATTTTTGATGATTATACAGCCCAAAACGATATCTCCTCTGCTGTTCCATTATTTGCACTAGAGGAATTGCCTGCGGTACTGTTAATGCCCTTAGAAAGTCAAGGTAAAATTTTAGGATTTTTGGTATTACAGCAATCTTTTACTCGCAGTTGGCAACCAGCAGAATTAAATCTTGTGGAAATGGTTTGCGCTCAAGTGAGTAATGCCATTATTCAGTCACAGACATTGCGTCAAGTGCAAACTTTGGTAGATGAGCGGACGGCGAAGCTACAGAGCAGTCTAGAGCTGCAAGCAAAATTGCATGAAAGAACGCGGCAATATGTTGAGCAGTTGCGGCAGCTGAACGAACTCAAAGATGAATTTTTGAGTAATATGAGCGATCGCCTACGCTATCCCCTGACAAACATGCTGATGTCAATTCGCAACTTACGTTTGCCAGGAATAGCCCCAGAGCGTCAGGTTAGATATCTCGATATCCTAGAACAGGAATGTACAAAAGAAATTAACTTAATTAACGACTTGTTGACACTCCAGAAGCTAGAGTCGCCTCACGAAGCTCCGCAATTAGAAACTATAGATTTAAATACCAAAATCCACCATATCTCAGCATCTTTTGAGAAAAAACTTGCTGAAAAAGGATTAAAAATTTCCTTAGATTTACCACAAGAGTCGCTAAAACTGCAAACTGAACTAGAAAGTTTCGACCGCATTCTCCAAGAATTGCTCACCAATGCCTGTAAATACTCAGAGCATGAGAGCATAGTTCACCTACACGCCTTTCATCAAGTCGATCAACAAATCGATCGAGTTATCATGAAAGTGACGAACATCGGACGTGCCATTTCTGAAGAAGAAGCGACCTACATCTTTGACAAGTTCCGTCGCGGAAAAGGACGCTGGACTCCAGGAACTGGCTTGGGACTTGCTCTAGTCAAGTCTTTAGTGCAGCATCTCAATGGAGCGATCGCAGTTGAAAGTCTACCAATAGAGGATTCTCAACAGAGCGAAATCTGCTTCACCCTGACTCTGCCCCAATTTTCTGACGAAAGCAAACCATAATTGGCGAAAGTGACTCAAGAACACAACACAACAGATAATCTTGATTTCCAGTCTTCCACTGATGACACTAATTTAGAAGCCCATTTGTCTGCTGATGCAGTCGCTTTATTGGCTAAAGTAGAAGTTCAAGTTGAGAAATTAGCACAGCGACAGCGGCAAATTAGTGCTAAGCTCCGAATCCCCCAACCAGTGGAACAAATTTGGAAAGTTTTGACAGATTATGAAGCCTTGGCTGACTTCATCCCCAACCTAGCCAAAAGTCGCCTCATTGAGCATCCTGACGGTGGTATTCGACTCGAACAAGTCGGCTCCCAGCGGTTACTCAATTTCAACTTTTGTGCGCGGGTAGTTCTGGATCTCGAAGAATACTTCCCTAAAGAAATTAATTTCCGCATGGTAGAAGGAGATTTTAAAGGCTTTTCAGGTAGCTGGTGTTTAGAACCTTGTTCCCTTGGTGAACATATGGGAACCAATCTTTGCTACACAATTCAAGTTTGGCCTAAGCTCACTATGCCAATATCAATCATTGAAAACCGTCTCAGTAAAGATCTGCGGTTGAATCTTCTGGCTATTTATCAACGTGTAGAAGAACTCGCCAGTCAAAAAAGCTGATGCTTAGATAAGCTATCATTCAGAGTTAACTCTGAGTGTTAGTTTCTACTGGCGAAGTTTCTACAAAGAAATACTTTTACCTTCTACTTTCTAGTACCCCCAGGGGAATTCGAATCCCCGTTACCTCCGTGAAAGGGAGGTGTCCTAGGCCTCTAGACGATGGGGGCATCGGACTCAGACCTTTTATAAATTAACGAATTTTCTGAGGGATGTCAATAGTTTTTGCCAAAAAAAGTTTGTGGCAGCTAAACTGGGTGGAGGCGAAAGTTTGAATAGGATACACAGACATGGATACACAAAAAAAAGTCCGTAGACGCTTCTGCGGCTTTGGGCAGAGTAGCTCAACATCCAGGGCTCTTGATTCTAGTGGATGCCTAAATAGAAAAAACGCAAAATTCCCCAAAGGAGAAAGGGTATGATGTTGTACCCTGTAGAGTTAATATCTACAGTTTTTTTACAAAAGATTTTGAAATAAATGGCTCAAAATCTACAACATGGAAGCATCTTTTGAAATCACTCTCCAGATGGCGATCGCTGTGCTAGCGGGCATTAGCGCCCAAGTGCTGGCTGCGTACCTCCGGGTGCCCAGCATCGTCTTGTTATTGCTGTTGGGCATCCTATTTGGCTCTGATGGCTTAGGACTGTTACATCCCCAGTTACTTGGTAGTGGACTGGAAGTTATTGTCGCCCTAGCAACGGCAATCATTTTGTTTGAAGGTGGACTGAATTTAGATCTGCGAGAGTTAGGCAGAGTTTCAGTCAGCCTACAATTGCTCGTCACTCAAGGAACTCTAATCACACTGCTTGGTGGGAGTATGGCTGCTCACTGGCTGGGTGAATTTCCTTGGAACATAGCTTTTCTCTATGCTTCTATAGTCGTGGTTACAGGCCCGACGGTCGTTGGCCCCCTACTCAAACAAATCAATGTAGACCGGCAGGTGGCAACACTTTTAGAAGGTGAAGGGGTTTTAATTGACCCTGTAGGAGCGATCCTGGCCTTCGTTGTCCTGGATACGATTTTGAACGGGGATGCTGATCCAATCAATGCGATCGCCGGTTTACTGATGCGGTTGGGTGTTGGTGCGGCAATTGGTGGCGTTGGTGGTTATCTGATGAGTTGGATTTTCAAACGCGCCAGTTTTCTGTCATTCGAGCTCAAAAACTTAGTGGTGCTGGCCATACTTTGGAGTCTGTTTACCTTATCGCAAATGATCCGCAGTGAATCGGGAGTAATGACAACAGTAGTTGCTGGAGCGGTATTTGCTAATTCCTCAGTGCCAGAAGAACGTTTGTTAAGGAGCTTTAAAGGTCAGCTGACAATTCTCAGCGTTTCGGTATTATTCATCCTATTAGCGGCTGACCTATCCATTGCCAGTGTGTTCGCTTTGGGTTGGGGTAGTTTATTCACTGTTTTGGTACTAATGTTTGTCGTTCGCCCAATTAATATCCTGTTGTGTACCTGGAACAGTGACCTAAACTGGCGACAGAAATTGTTTTTAAGCTGGGTTGCTCCTAGAGGAATTGTTTCCGCTTCCGTTGCTTCTCTATTTGCGATTTTGTTGACACAGCGGGGTATAAATGGCGGTGACTCCATCAAAGCTCTAGTCTTCCTGACAATTATCATGACTGTTGTCTGCCAAGGACTAACGGCTGGCTGGGTTGCTAAGTGCCTGGAAATTACCTCCAAAGACGCAACTGGCGCAGTGATTGTGGGTTGTAATCCCTTGAGTCTTTTGATTGCCCGGTTCTTTCAAGAACGGGGAGAAAACGTGGTGATGATTGATACTGACCCCCAATGTCTTCTGCAAGCCCAAGCACAAAATCTTCGGGTGATTGCTAGTAGTGCTTTGGATGCGGCTGTTTTGGAAGAAGCTGGACTTGCCTCTATGGGCACTTTTTTGGCGATGACAAGTAACGGCGAGGTGAATTTTGTTTTGGCTCAACGGGCAGCTGAGGAGTTTAATCCGCCCCGTGTGTTAGCAGTTTTTCCACGTGATCCCCAAGCGAGTAGCTCAGCCAATAATAAAGTTAATCAAGCTTTTATCCCAGATTTAGCCATTAAGACTTGGAATGAATATCTCAATGATGGACGAGTCAAACTGGGGACAACTACGCTTAATGAGTCGGAATTTTCGACTCAATACGATCGCATCCAAGAGAAAATTCGCACTGGGGTACTAATACCGCTATTAGTAGAACGTGAAGAACGCTTACAGGTAATCCCAGCTAACCAACAGTGGGAAATTGGCGATCGCATTATCTACCTATTGCATGACCCCAGGCCTAGCCTTTTAAAACGCTTATCTGGCGCTACCCAATCCACTCCCCTGTCTCTAGAAAAGTTACCAGAAGTTGAAGACTTACCCCTTGTCCAGTTAACTGAACTTTCCACTACTGAGAGTGCTGGGAGATGAGGGAGATGAGGGAGATGAGGGAGCAGGGGGGCAGGGGGGCAGGGGGAGAAATAATCAATGCCCAATGCCCAATGCCCTATGCCCCATTCAGCACTCAGCACTCTCTTGCCATTCTTGCCAGAGTAAAGCAGATAAATGCACTATGGCCAGAATTAGTGTCGTCGTAGCAATCAGATAACTGTGTATTGTGTAAAGATGTTCAACAGTAACTGTGCTGATGGCTCCACCGCCTGTGAGGATGTCGCGCAGTTGCACGCCAATAAACGGAATTGCTTCGATGGTTCCTAGCTCAATGCTAAAACGCCAGTATCCTTCCTGAGTCCAGTCTAGGATCATTGCTGTCCAATCTAGCCCGATCGCACTCAGGGTCAACAAAATGCCGCTAATCCAAGCAGTCAGCCAACTCTTGCGAAATTGCCGACTCAAAAACATCACTACAATTTGAATGAGAGCGATCGCAATTAACCCGTTACCAGCAATATCGTGCGCTCTCCGAAACAACCAACCATATGGCAGTTGGGTATTAATCATCTTTAGGGAGTTATAGGCACCGCCTGCTGTCGGCTCGTAGTAAAAAGAAAGCAAAACTCCGGTAGAAAAGTAAATTAAGCACAGAGTCAGAAGTACAACTGATAATATCGTCGCTACTCGTCGCAAAATCCTATCGAACTGGGTGCTTTCCATAGCTCAGCTCTCCTGTTCTTAAGTAGGTATTTATTCTTATACGATTATTTTAGCTAAGAAATTTTAATAAATTTTACTTTTCTTATATAAAAGTAAAGTTTTTTAAATCAAATATTCCACCCAAGCTTTTAAGGGTTCTGGTGAGCCATACCAAATTCCGGCGCTTCTGGGAGAATGCTTCACACCTTCAATCACAAGATTTTCTGCGCCTTCGAGGTGAGCTGCTTCAATGGGCGTAATTCCATCTCCCCAGGTGTTACCTTTACCACAGGTTAATTGGTAACTACTGTAAGCTAACCAGCTACCGCGCCGCCTTTGTCCAAAGATAGTTTTGCCGGCAACACAGACGTAACGAACCTTGCTGTAAAAAGCTCCAGGATAGTTATTGGTGACAAAATCCAGATTTGAGCGCGTCCAGCGTTCTTGGCTGATGTGCGGTGTACCCAAGGTGATGAGAGTCGCAACTAAGGGATGGGCTTCCCAGAGAGATGGCTTGACATCACCGCGTGCTAAATAGGGTTTTTCTCCCATATAGATGCGTGATATCCAACCTCCGGCTGAGTGACCAATTAAGTTAATTTGAGTAGCTTTATATTGCTGCAATATCTGTTTGACCGTGCGATCGAGTTGTTGCAAAATCCGCGTTACAGGACTTCCTCCAATAGTGGGTAGCCAGTCACGCCGCCGTAGTGGTACTGTGATAGTGGAAAAATTTAACTGTTGTAAAGATTGTTCTAGTTGGCGATAGGCGATCGCGCTTTCTAGATATCCAGGCACAATAACTGTTGGTAAGGGCATTGAAAATTTCTGGCTGCAAGAACTGAAGGTTTATAATCTTTTAATTAAGAAGTAGTAACTAGTTAAAAGCTCAAATTGCGATTCTCTGACTCACTCTTGGGATCAAAACCCAAACACATATTGATGGGTTTTAGGGTTAAAATGTCAAGAAAATGGTACAATATACAACAGTTTTAGGGTCTCTTGATGTGGTAATATTGTCACAAAGGGCGTAGTATATAAGAATTAAGTGTGCTATTTGTTACGTCAGTTTTGCGGAGCAAAAAACAGTAGAAATAACAGGGCAACCTGAGCAGATGTTCTGATTGAGTCTAAGTTCCTACGAGATATGAAACTTCATAAATAAGCGAAATATCATTTTTAATTGTGCGCTTTATAACAATAAAAAATCAAAAGTAGTAATAGTTAAAACATCTTTTTAGCAAACGCAACTTGAAAATATGAGAGAGCATCATTAAGAAATTAAAAAGTTGAGGAAATGGTAATCTTAGCGTCTGGATTGCCAGCTGAGGAAGTTATTATTTCCTTAGAGGGACGCATCTATTGCAATATATTGCAATATAGTCATCAAAGAGAAAATTGTTAGTCAACTGCAACTGAGCCGAGTGAACGATAACAGCTATGTCTTACGTCTCCCTGCTGAAAAATATACCAGAAATCATTAGCCAGCCAATTGGAATAGCAGCTATAGCTTCTGTTGGCATTCACGGTGCGATCGCCATGATTGTACCATTGATGCCTATGGACTCCAGCAAGCCCAAAGAAACGGCATCATCAAAAACAGTCGGACTGATGGAATTGAGTCAAATCGACCAAAGCCGTTTGCCGCAAACCACACCTCGAATAGGCTTACAACAATTACCGCCAATAGCGCCACTTTCTGCACCGAATTTTAACGCCCAGACTGCATTAGCTCCATTGGCGCCACCGCCATCGAGTCAATTAGTACTGCCTCCTCTACCTCCATCATCAAATAACTATCGGGTCTCGTCTTTGCCTACAAGGCAGTCTTTGCGGACGATTCCTAATTATAATTTGGGATTTGACGCTTCTAAATTTGACAGTTCTAAATACAATAACAGCCCCAAATTCTCGTCATCAGTTCCTCCAGCTCCTCGTTTGAGTGAGAGCGATCGCAAATACGAGACACCTGAGCCATTGTCTGTAAATAGGTTGCCACAATTGCAGTCACAGAACATACCTGATGATATTCTGCAAAATGCGCAATCCCGGAACCTTTCTGATACTCCCCCCATTACAACAGCACAGGGAAATCCAACTCCACAAATGACCCAACCAAGTATTGATGGGTCTAAAATTTCTCAAAACTTGCTCGTCAACTCTCTAAAAGAAGGTCGAGGAAATAGCAATACTTTAATCGGAACTAGGGTAAGTGCGCCCCAGGCAAGGGATTTATCCCCCAAAGGAACTCAACAGGCGATCGCACAACTCGATTCTTACGATGCCCTCAGAAAAGAAGTCCAGCAACAATACCCCAATGCTGAACAAAAACCAGTTATTCGACAAACACTAGCCACAGATAAGCCGAATGTGGAAGGGGCTGTTTTGGGTGTATTAGTGGTAGATCCTGATGGCAAGGTCTTAGATATCAAGTTCCAAGACAAATTACTCTCCCCAGAATTGCGAACAAAAGCAAGAGAATACTTTAGCAAACAATCCCTCAAGGGAGATAAAAAGATCAGTTCTTATCCATTTAACCTAGTTTTCCAAAACAACAGTAGCAACACAACTGGAGCTACTCAAGACCAAAAGCCCTTTCCATCATTTGCACCAGGAAGCAACAGCAATCAGCTGACGCCATCGCCAGCACCTACTTCTAAACCATTATCGGAAGCGCCAATCAAAACTAATCAGCCTGGGCGTTTACCCGCAGCTACTCTCAAACCATTAGTTGTACCAGGAGTCAATAGCAACTCATCGTCAGGTACCGCCAAACCATCATCCGAAGTGCAAATTAGGAATAATCAGCCTGCGTCTACAGGTACTCTCAAACCATTAGTTCTACCAAGAATCAATAGCAATCAATCTCAGCCCTTACCAGCAGCTACTTCTAAACCATCATCTGAAGTGGGAACGAGAAAAAACCAGCCTACGCCTTCATCGGCAAATGCTACTTCTTCTGAACAGTTAGTACCAGGAACGAATAAAAATCAGCCGACACCCACTTCTGCAACTGAGCAAGAATTACTACAACAGTTGCGGCAACTGAAGCAAAATAGAGAAAAGTCGAATTAATAAATTAGGGACTTCCAGAAAATCAATTATCCCAAATTATTTGTACATTTTTCGGGTAGCACAGCTGTGCTACCCTATGGTGGAATATTTTTTTCTTTGGAAGTCTCTTATCCAATATTGTGGAGTGGGCATCCTGCCAGCCCAGTTTATATGGCGGGCGAGACGCCCACCCCACAAGAGTTGTAGCAAAAGCCTTGGTGATTAGGACATTAACAGATGATAAAACCTAGACACAAAAAGACTTTTCACCCAGTCCCCAGTCCCTTGCTATAATTGGATATTTTGTTATTTGAAAGTCCCTCATTGGCTAAGGCGATTAGCTTTTGGCTACTTTACCAGCCTTGTTCTGCATTCTGGAAAACGTAAGCCGCTACCTCTAAAATTTCCTCAGGACTTAACTTTTCTTTAAAGGCAGGCATGGCATTTTTACCATTCTGCACTTGGTGGATAATTGCCTGAATCGAGTCGCTATCATAATTTTCAAGGTACTTTGACAGTGCTTCCTTTTTCAAGGTTTTCTGGTTAATCAGGATGTTACCGCCACCGATATGGCACGAAGCGCAGTTAGCCTCGAAAATGTTAGCACCGTTGGACGTTTCGGCAGCTAGTGCTGGACTAATGAGTGTTAATTTGAATAGGGCGATCGCTAACAGCAAAATTAATAAAAATATTCTCAAGAGAATTTCCTCGCAACAAGCCTCCAGGAAGAGTATAAACGCGATCAATCCCTGATTAAGTCAAATTTGATCAAAATTGGCGGTAACGAGTTCACCCCTGCGTCAGCACGCGGTGCTTAGCGTCTTCGGTGGGCAGATGACTCGTTACCGCCATTATCCATTGTGTGGGTCACTCTGGGAGTTTAGCGCGTTGCTTATGAGCTGATTTTACTGGGGGAAGCTGAAAAAATCATCTAGTGTCAACGACGATATTTCTAGCTATTCGACAGTGATTGTACCAACCATGCCAGCACCACGGTGAGGTTCGCAGTAGAAGGTGTATTCACCGGCAGGTGCGTCTGCGGGGAAGGTAGTTGCTACTTTTTGACCAGGATTCATCAACTGCTTCTTATGAGACAGAGATGCTGCTAATTCCTTGTTTCCGCCTGGGTTTTTAGCGGGATCAAACACAACATTATGGGGAGGAACTTTATTGTTCACCCACTCAATTGTGTCACCTGCTTTAATTGTCAATTTTTTCGGTTGAAATGCCAGCATTCCTTTATCGCTACCAAGTTTCACCTGGTATGTTTCAGCCGCAGCGCTGGGAGTAAAAACAGCGAAGCTGCTAACAACTAAAACAATTGTCAACACAGCCAAACTCAGCCGTCGCCAGCTTGCCGAGATCAATTTCATGACTCTCTCCTAAACAAACATTTTTTTCCTTTCTCATTTTAAATAAAATCAACGCCAAAGTATGACAATATGTCGTAGATACAATTTTTTTTTAAGAATCGCCAGGAAAATATAACAAAAAGCTGTGCAATCTGCTGTAGATGCTAGACTGACATACCACAAAAAGTATGTGAATTAAGTTAAATGCTAAGAAGGGTATAGCAATCCGATTTGATTTGGAGAATCACTCGTAGAGGTAAGGGACTGGGGATTGGGGACTGGGGACTGGGAAGAAGGAATAAAGGTGTACTTAGCTTTCTAAACATCAAATATGAGTCCTATAGCTCAATACTGTTGAGTTAAGCCCAAAACCCTCATGTAGAGACGCGATTCATCGCGTCTTCAAGACCAATATTCTACGCCAACAACCCTTAACCCAAGTGTATTGTCCTATAGCTCTGATGTTTTTGGGATGAAAACAAGGGACTGGGGATTGGGGACTGGGCGTTAGGAGTTATGAGTTAGGAGTGAAGAATAGTTTGCTTTGTTTACCCCATCCGTTCAAAACCCAATACTCTATGCCCAATACCCAATACCCAATCCCAAAGATTCAGCACTAAGTGCTAATTCCAGGATTTAGTAATAGATTTTTCCGCCTCCCCACTTAGTGCCAACAACTTTGGGTTGTAGGAGAATATGGCCAGCGATCGCTACTAAATCATCATCGGTCAGATTTCTCATTTCTGTGAAAATATCTGCGCTCTTAGTGCTGGGGTGTAATTCGGAAATTTCCTCTACCCCGTCGTAAGTAGTGGGATTTTTCATGTAATCCACCAAGCCTTCAATGTTATTACGGTTTGGTGTTGCCAATGCCAGAGCTTCTGGTTCTAGTCCCACGTTCTGGTTAGTTTTGGTAACGCCGCCAACATGACATTGGGCACAAGCGTAAGCAAATAAGCGTTTGCCTTCTTTGACTTGTTTGAGGCTAAGTACGACAGTATCACCCTGATCGTTTAATGGCACTGTTCGGGTAGCTTTGTCCAGTTCCACTGCTGTCGCGTTACCGACAATCAACCCAAACGTGAGTAGAAAAGTAGCCACAACAACGCCAATTAGTCTTCTAAACATGTTTCCCCTTAAAGATTTTGACGCTCAACACAGCTAATAAAGCGATGCTCAATCTCGTATCCAAAGCGTGAGATAGCCCTTGAGGTGACTTCGGTACCACCCACCGATTCGCCAACCCTTTGGGCGTGTATCAGACGATATTCGGAAAATAATTGCCTTTGCATCCTCTAACGCCAAACGGCTCTTTTGGTGTTTGTCGGCAATTAAGAGTTGGTTGTCCAGAGAAAACAATTTTTCTACAGGAATGCTGTAGTCGGCTGCTATCTCTGCGATCGATAGGTTTGCAAAACCCATAATGCTTGTTAACTGATAGATAGAGATTGAGTCGCTGTAATACCAATATCACGTTAGGAGTGCAATTTGTTGCACAAAATACGGTTTTGGGGAATGGGGAGTGGGGAGTGGGGAGTGGGGGGATGAGGGAGATGAGGGAGCAGGGGAAGTGTTGTAGCAGTAAAAGAGTTAATTGAATTCAACAAGTTAATGATTCTTGAGCTTTTGATAGTGAAATTTGAACCTCTGAGCTTCGCTGATGAACCTTTGAGCTTCGTTAATGAACCTCTAAGCTTCGGCGATGAACCTTTGAGCTTCGTTAATGAACCTCTGAGCTTCGGCAATGAACCTTTGAGCTTCGTTAATGAACCTCTGAGCTTCGTTAATGAACCTCTAAGCTTCGGCGATGAACCTTTGAGCTTCGTTAATGAACCTCTGAGCTTCGTTAATGAACCTTTGAGCTTCGGCGATGAGCCTTTGAGCTTCGTTAATGAACCTTTGAGCTTAGAGTTTTAATTTTGACAAATGGCAAAGAACAAATGACAGTTAACCTTTCCCGCCAGTAAATGTAACGCTTTGGATGAAGTAGCGGTTAAAGAAGGCATAGATACTTAAAGCTGGCAGGGTAAATACCATTGACGCTGCCATAATGTAGTTCCAATAGCTGATATATTGACCTTTGAAGGTGTTTAGCCCCAAGGGTAGGGTAAACATTTCTGGGTCAAATAGGATAACTATAGGCAGCAAGAAATTATTCCAGCTTCCCATGAACACAAAAACTGCCTGGGCTGCTAGTGCTGGTTTTGCTAAAGGTAAAACAATATGCCGGAAAATTCCAAAGGTATTTAAGCCATCAAGTTGACCTGCTTCTTCTAATTCTTTAGGAAAATTCACGAAAAACTGTCGCATCATAAAGATGAAAGTGGCATTAACCATGCTGGGGACAATCATCCCTTGGTAGGAATTTAGCCAGCCGATCGCCTTTAAAATCAAAAATGTGGGAATTAAGGTAATTTGGGCTGGTACTGCCAGTACTGCCAAGATTAGAAAGAACCAAAAGCGTTTGCCGACAAAGCGTAGTCTGGCTAAGGCATAACCCGCCATTGAATTTAACAACAAGTTTAAAACCGTGACACTGAGGGCAATCACCACGCTGTTAAACACCCACCGCCAAAATAGCGGTTCTTGTAAAAATATTTGCTTGTAGTTGTCGAGAGTGAAATTTTTGGGAAAAAAGTTGGGTTCGCCGCTGACAATTTCTGCTAGCGGTTTAAATGATGCTGAAAGTGCCCAGAGAAAGGGAATGAGGGTAATGAGGGCATAGAGTGTCAGCAAGATATATAACAGGACTTTGGACCAAGACAAGCCAGAAATTCTAGTCAAATCTGTTCGCCTCCAAAAAGTCGCCGCCCAACTATAGTAAGGGCAATGATGACTGCTGCTAATAAAAAGGCGATCGCAGCAGCATATCCCATCTGTAAATTCCGAAACACAGCTTGGTAAACTAGTAGCACCACAGTTAAAGTAGCGTTATTTGGCCCGCCAGTACCCCCAGAGAAAATGTAAGATTGGTCAAACAATTGAAAAGTGCCAATCACCCCCATCGCTACCACGAAGAAGGTTACAGGCTTGAGTAAAGGAACAGTAATGTAAATAAATTGCTGCCACCCATTGGCGCCATCGAGTTCGGCGGCTTCATAAACTGTTTGGGGGATATCTTGCAAAGCCGCCAGGTAAATCACCATGAAAAACGGCGCAGTTGACCAAATGTTCATAATCATAATGCCTTTGAGGGCAACTGCTGGGTCACCCAACCAGTTATAAGTAGGTAGCCCCACAAAAGCCAGAAAATCGTTTAGTAGCCCATCGGTGTTATAAATCCACATGAAAATCAGCGTCAGCACTGCTGAAGAAGTGACTGTGGGCAAAAAGTAGAGGATGCGCCACCAGTTTTTACCGCGAATTCCAGAATTGAGAGTTACCGCCAAAATCAAAGCTAGGACTGTTTGAGTTGGCACAACAATGGCTACATATTCGGCGGTGTTTCTCAAAGCAACCCAAACCCGTTCATCTTCAACTAATCGCGTGAAGTTGCGAAAACCAATGAACTCGTACTGAATACCGCCCAGAAGTTGAACTTTTTGCAGAGAAAGAAAAACGGCAAAAAGAATGGGTAAGACTACAAAAGTTCCTAAAACCAAAATGGTAGGCATCATGAACATATACCCAGCCAAATCTTCTGTAATGTTCCACCTGGGGTTACTTTGCCGCCTGTTGATTTCAAACACTGTTGAACCTCCGTTTAATCCTGCACTAACCAGGCTGTAGCGATGATTCGTGCATGATTATTTTTCGTACTGCTGTAAAAAAATATTTAACCTTATTCAATAGACCTGCCTTGAAAATAAAGAGTTTTGCAATAGATATAATAAGTCTCTATTTTTGGAAAGCATAGATGCAAAGCGTCAGGTCAAGAGACATCGTTTGTATGAGTTAGCTGCTATGTAACTTAGGGAACTATATATTTGGTTTCCTTGGGGATGCTAATTAACCCTACTCAAGCAATAGGATACAAAATGTCATATACAGCCTACTTACGTTCGATTAAAAATGAACTTCAGAGAACTGGTAAAACCAAAAAAAGCCTACGAGTCAAAACTATCATAGAACAGTTTGGCTACCAGCGTAGAAGCCAATCATTCGTCAATGATTTTAATACTGCTCTTGATGAACTGGGGCTTTCTGCAAATCCTGTATTAGATTTGCATATTCCCTTAGATACAAAAATAGCTATTGCTGTTAAAGGTGTAGAGCCAATAAATCAAGTAAATGATTCTCAATTAATTTCAGCCAAACTCAGAGAGGAAATTACAGTCAAGCATGATTTTTTCTACTATTTATTTGATTTTGGCTCTGATGAAGAATATGAAAGATTCCAAGCGTGTTTAGATTCTCACCAGCCAGTGGGTATTTTTTTGATTCCACAAGTAGATGATTTCTTTTGTGATATTGTTGTCAAAATATTTAATTATGAATTAATTAGAAAGTATCAATATGGAGGTAGTAATAGTATACCGAAAAATGCTCACCGGAAAATTGCTACCAGTCTGGCTTCAGATGAAGACTGTGAAAATGAACAAGAAAATTCTGTCACCGATGCTAATATTTTTCAGTTTTCTCGCTCAACTATGGACAGCATCATCCTTGGTAACACTGGTTTAGAATTACTTGATTCGGAAAAATTTGACCAACAGTTTGAACAGATATCATTATATGCAAATAAATATAATTCTGAACAATTCTTTATTATATTTCATTGTCCATCCCTATTAGAAATTCAAGCGCATCAGCAAGAAGATGCTTTCGGATACTTAGTAGATAGAGTTGCCCACAAAATTCCTTTTACTTTTACTCTCAGATGTAAATACCCAAATGAAGCGTCTATTGAATACAAAGAAGAAATATACGCCCATTTCCGTCTACTACTAGAACTTCCATCTTATCAAATAGAGGAAGATGATGCATCTTTAGGAGATTATTTTCTAGAATTACAAAAAGCTCAAATACAAGCTGAATCACAGTTATTCTTAAAGATGAAATGTGAACATTTTTATAGTCTAAAGTGGCAACAGGAAAGTAAAGAATATATCTATCTTAAGTATTTTGCTATTAAAACTTTAGAGAGTCTAGGATATGAATTATCTCAGATTGGCTGTGAAGTTGAGTTGACTTCCAGAGATGAAGAAACAATAGATGAAGATACCTCCGATGACGATGAAGAATACCAAAGTGAAATCATAGAAGTTTATGTTAAAAATCAGGTAGTAGTTGAAATAGAAACTCTCCAATATCATGAATTTCAGGATAATAACCTCTTTTTAGATCAAATTAAAAGAGTTTTGAGAAAATCAAAAGTGTGGCCGAATCAACTAGAAAGCCTTTGGTTGGTAATTCCCGGTTTTGAGATCGCACGCAACTATTATCAGCTGAAAAAAGCCAAGGAAATATTAGAATATAAGCTTTCTGGATATTATGGCGATCGCTTCCAGGTTATAATCATGGCTCCTGACTATGAAAATCACCAATTAGTCCCAGTATCATTTGATTCTATCGACTATCCATCTTTTGAATATGCAGCTAAAAAACCTAGTTTAGTACCAGCATATCCAATTACTAATCGCGTCAAAGAATTGAAGCTTGACTTTAGCCAAGTTAAAGGGCTAAATGAAGAAAAAGAAAAACTAACTAAACTCCTAAAGCTGCAATCTAAAGGATACAAAGGTTCAATTGGCGGAATTCTCTTCTATGGTTTACCAGGATGCGGTAAAACTCTACTAGCAAATGCCTTTGCTAATGAGTCTGGGAGATATTTCTTTAAGTTCTCCCCTGCTGATATTGTCAGTGTTTGGATTGGTCAAAGTCAAAAAAATATCCGAGATATCTTTGCTCAGGCTAAGAAAAAAGCTCCTTCGCTTTTATTCATTGATGAGTTAGACAGTATTGGGTTTAACCGTAACGAAGACAACGCACACACAGACCAAAAGGCAACCATCAACCAATTACTCATAGAATTAAATAATCTGCAAAATAGTGATGTAATTGTCATTGCTGCTACTAACTATTTGAGTGGTATTGATAGTGCTTTGAAACGTTCTGGAAGATTGGATTGGAAGATTCCTATTTTTCCACCGGATCGAGTAGAAAGAATAGATTTATTCAAACATTATCTGTTAAAAATTGATATGAATCAGCTAGTGAATTTTGAGATTTTAGCTGACAAAAGTGCAAAATTTACTTCATCTGACATTGAATTGGTTTGTCGGGAACTTAAAAATGCTATTATTTTAGAGGAAATAAGTTCAGCTTTGACAACTTCAGATGTTATTAGTTACATCAATAATCTGCAAGATGGCGGATTAAGTCTTAATGAGGAACAAGTTAAGGAATTTTTGGAAGAGTGTAAAAGAATGAGTGTGAAGAATCCTAAATTGGAAACTCTGAAATTAGAATGGGGATTGGATTAATCATAAGCTAATTATCTGATTCCTCCCCAATACGGTTTGGTTAAGATTTTTTGATTAAAATTCTAAATTCCGAAGACGCGATAAATCGCCGTCTCTACAAAGGAATGATTATTGTAGAGACGGCGATTTATCGCGTCTGGCCTCTGGAAATTTTGACGAGAACAGGTTCTAGGGGTTCACCGTCCCATTCAGGATCGTTGAAATGTGAGAATGTTGCGATCGCCGAGAAACAGAATCCGAGCTTCAACGACATTCGTAATCGGCGATCGCATCTCATACGTGTCTACTTTTGCCTTGGCGAATGGAATTCGCGGCTACACAAGTAAACCAGAAACCCAAACATTAACATCTAAAACAACTCTCATTTTTAAGAGCGTCGTTACCGTCGCATTTCTTTGACCATCTCACTAATTTCTTGAAGAGTAGGTTCATCGGCATCTACTCCTAAAGTTTCGATTTTTTCTGATAATTCTGCCCAACTCAATTGTTTACTAATTTTTTTGAAGACAATTTCATCTTCTGTAACCAATACTTCATATTCTGTCAAAGGTTGGAGTTTAACTAACACCTCTGGCGGAATTTCGAGTTTTCCTTCAGCCGTCACTTTAGCAACAATATTTGTATTCATAGTTTAAATTTACCAGTTTTATAGATTTTATCCTTTTCTCTCTCCTTCCTACTAAATCTTAATTTCTAAGGATGTACTGACTAATAATTTCTTTTAGTTCTTGGGGTGCTTCATTAGCAATAGCTGCGCCCAAATCAGGACGTATAACCCACCACCAAAGCAGTGTTTCCAAAAGACTTGCTGGCTCATCGTTGGGTTTAGTAAACTTCATATTCAAAAGTATTCGTTACAGTAGCCTGAGCAGCAGCCCAAAAATTTGGTGTGAAAAGGAACAATTTACATTTGTACTCTAGTTCATTTCATCTGCATTTTTATAGTACTTTAGTACTATTTGTTAGCGATCGCATTGTGCCAGTTGCGTAAGTCCTGCTATTATCTCCCCTCATCTCCCGTTAGGAAGCGCGAGAAGGAGAAAATCAGACTTTGCTGAGAGAGTTCGTTACAAAAACAGAAACCAGAACCATAACTCTCAACCGCAACCGTAAAATCAATCTAAAGTTTCAGCAATATTACTGGCGACAATTAAATAATTTACTGATAATCGGAATTGATGCCGACAGGATAGGGCTGCAAATAATCACTGATTGAGGCTATGAGGCTAAAGAATGAAGAGGAGTGCAAAGTCTCAACGGGTTTGCTGGTGGTTTCTACCAAAATTGACCCGCTACAGTTTAACTTTATTGCTGAGTGCGGTAATGCTTGCTGATGCTGTGGGGGCGACACCGAGAAACCGAGGGTTGCAGATAGGACAGCAACCAGAAACCACTCAACAAAATGCCACTCGCGCTGCTGCGGAACGGCTTACTCAAGAAGGTTTGCAACTTTCTCAACAAGGTACAATAGAATCACTGCGACAGGCGATCGGGAAATGGCAACAAGCGCTGAAGCTTTGGCAACAAGTTGATGATAAACGCTCGGAAGCCGTCACCTTCATTGGCATTGGCAGAGTCTACGACGATTTAGGAGAAAAGCAAGAAGCACTCAAATACTACAACCAAGCTTTACCAATACTCCGTGCAGTGGGGGACAAGCAAGGGGAAGCCGCCACCCTCACCAATATTGGCAAGGTGTACAACTCATTAGGAGAAAAGCAAGAAGCGCTCAAATACTACAATCAAGCTTTACCCATACGTCGTGTAGTGGGGGACAGGGGAGGGGAAGCCAACACCCTCAACAATATTGGCAGAGTCTACGACGATTTAGGAGAAAAGCAAGAAGCACTCAAATACTACAACCAAGCTTTACCCATAATCCGTGCAGTGGGGGAGAGAGGAGGGGAAGCCACCATCCTCAACAATATTGGCTTAATCTACGACTCACTAGGAGAAAAGCAAGAAGCACTCAAATACTACAACCAAGCTTTACCCATAATCCGTGCAGTGGGGGAGAGAAGAGTGGAAGCCACCACCCTCAACAATATTGGTAGTGTCTACGACTCATTAGGAGAAAAGCAAGAAGCCCTTAAATACTACAACCAAGCTTTACCAATACTCCGTGCAGTGGGGGACAGGGGAGTGGAAGCTATCACTCTCTTTAATATGGCTTTCCTAGAACGCAGTAGGGGTAATTTACAACAAGCCCGGACACATATTCAAGCCGCCATCGACATCATTGAAGATTTACACGCCAAAATAGCTGACCAAGAACTACGTGCTTCTTACCTTGCCTCAGTCCAAGGCTACTACAAATTCTACAACGACCTGCTGATGGAACTGCAAAAAAAAGTCCCATAAAAAGGATACGATGCATTGGCACTGGAAGTTAGCGATCGCTCTCGCGCCCGTGTTCTAATTGAACTACTAACCGAAGCAAACATAGATATCCGTAAAGGCATTGACCCACAAATCCTAGCAGAAGAAACTAGTTTGCGATCGCAAATCAATGCTAAAGAAAAATTATTATCAGAACTATCAACTAAAAAAGTTGGTTCAGATGACCGTATTCCCATGACTAGTAGAGACTACCCTTGGTCAGCCATTGGTAAAATCGAGGGGGTAGGTGCTGATGGTGGCGGTTACAGTTGCACGGGAACGTTGATTTCTGAAGATGTTGTTTTGACAAATGCTCACTGTGTAGTTAACGCTGAAACCGGAAAAGTTAGTCAAGCGATCGCCTTTCTGCCAAACTTAGTTAATGGTGTTGTCAAAAGTAAAAATGATGTCGCTTACGCCACTAATGTTTATTACGGCACAGACTTTAAAAATGGCACTTTAACTGATTACGCAAACGACTGGGCGATTTTGAAACTCAACAAGCCTATCGGTAACAAATATGGTTATTTGGGCTGGAAATCCTTACCATCTTCTGGTTTGGTTGGCGATACGAAAAAATTCGCCTTAGTCGGCTATTCTGGTGATTTTCCTAATCCCAAGAAAAAAGGTTATGAAACTCTAACTGCTGGTGAAAGTATGACTGCTGGCGTTCATTTAAAATGCAGTATCCTCCGCCGTCAGGATAATTTTTTGTACCACAACTGTGATACTAATCAGGGAGCTTCTGGAGGTGCAATTATCAGTAATATAAACGGCAATTATTATATTTTCGCCCTCCACTCCGGCTCAAATGAGGTGAATGGATTGCTGTTGAACCGGGCAGTGGAAATGTCTCGTTTGGATGAGTGGTTGCAAGGGAATTAAGCAAGTTTAATACAGCAGAATTTAGGAGTCATACTGTTTCACTTTTATACTCAATTGCTGTATCGCTTGAACCTGATTAAGTAAGTCTCTGGTTTAAGAAAGCGATCGCTCTTTGTGATGCATGATTTTGTTCAGCTAAATTTACCAATTGATAACCGTTAAAATTGATACCTTCGCAAACTCTTGATCGGCAGTCACCAAGGTTGCTGAATTTTGGATTGTCATTGCTGCTATCACTGCATCCGGTAGTTTCAATCGGTATTGCTGGCGAATTTCAATGATTTTCTCAATCAAAACAGTATCACTCGCCACTAAATTGATAACCTCAACTCGTTGCAGAAACTGGCCAAAAAGCTGACGATCCTGTTGAGTAAGCCCAGAAAAAGCTAGAAATTCAATTTGGCTAATAACTGAAACTCCAATCCAAACAGCACCTTGAAGTAATTGAATAAGTTGAGAACTTCCTTGAAGCAGAGACACAATCGCATTCGTATCCAACATGTAGCGATTACCACTCATCGCGTAGAGTCCTCTGCATTGCTACTGCGTCTCCCTGCCAAGTTAATCGCCCCAATAAATCAGAGAAATCATAATTTGGTTGCTGCTTTGTCTCTGACACAACTGGATTCACAACAACTACAATATTTACTTCTCCAGCTGCTAACTGTGTTGGAATATTAAGATTCAAATATCCTGATTCATCGATTTTAGTCGTAAGTTTTAAAACTTCCATTGCCAAAGAATTAGTAAACCTCATTTCATTTTAAAGTAAGCATCAATCCATTGCCCTAATCTGCTGATTAGCTGCCTTTTCTGCCCGCACCATCGCCTGCTTTAATGGTTGTTGCCCCAATAAGGCGCTGATAAACTGATTCTCAAAATTATTCACGATCGCCCCTGGATATTTACCCACCTGCCAAGGTGTAGCATAATCAACACCAGCCACTAATGGCGATCGCAATGGATCTTGGTCATAGCCTAAATTCTTTGCTACTGATTTACGTGTCGGCAAAGCAAACCCTGTTCCTGTCCACTTCTGCATTCCGGCTTTACCTGTGAGATAAGAAATCAACTCCCAAGCTTCGGCTTTGTGCTGTGCTTGCTTGTTCATCACATACGCAACCGTAAACACCATCGTGCCTTTTTTATCATTAATCGTAGGCAGTTGGGCAGTAGCAAACTCGACTTGGGGAAAGGTTTCAGTTAAGTAAGGAATTGCCCAATTACCTTCAATTACCATTGCCACTTTACTCTGACCAAACATTTCACTACCTGAGTTTGTCCCCACATCAGATTTTTGGGCAGAGGAACGATCTTTTTGATACTGGTCTATTACCAACTGTAAACCTTTCAAACTTGCCTCACTGGCAAAAGTTGCATAGCCATTTTGGTCTATGACTTGTCCACCAAAGGCTTTGATTTTGTAAGCCTGACGCGCCAATTCGGGGATTTCTCCAAACCCGTATCTGTTAAGTTTGCCTGTTAATTGTTTTGAGTAGCTGCGTAGTTCGTCCCAAGTCGCTGGGGGATTACTCAAGCCAGCGGCTGCGAAGGATTTTTTGTTATAAAACAGCGCTAGGGTGGAATAGTCTTTGGGAAGACCATAAATTTGGTTTTCGTATTTGAAGCTGTCGAGTAGAGTATCTTCAAAGTCCGCTAGATCAAATTCGGGAGTGATGTAATTGTCGAGTGGTTCCAGAACATTTTGACTCATCAAAAAAGGAGCTTCTAATGCATCTAAATAAAAGACATCAGGTGCAGCTTCTCCAACTAGGCGGGTTTTGATTACATCCATATATTGGTCAGAAATCACTTCATATTTGACCTTAATAGCTGGATGCTGTGCTTCAAAGTCTTGCAATACCTGTCTCAAGAGTTTTTGCTCAACAGGATTACCTCCCCAACCGCTGAGTTTAACGGTAATTGTGGTAGAGGCTAAGGGTTTGCTTGTTAATTGTAAGTTGTGAAAAGCAATAAAAGCGATCGCAATGGCGATCGCCACTCCGAAAAAAGTTAATAACTTGCTTTTAATCACTGATGAATAAAGGGGATTGGGGATTGGGGATTGGGGACTGGGGATTGGGGATTGGGGATTGGCTGTGCCTTAATCTGGTGTAGGACTTTTGGGCTTACTACTCGGCGACGAGTCTTTAATACTCGTGAATGAGTCTTTGATACTCGGCGACGAGTCTTTAATACTCGGCGACGAGTCTTTGATACTCGTGAATGAGTCTTTGATACTCGTGAATGAGTCTTTGATACTCGGCGACGAGTCTTTAATACTCGGCGACGAGTCTTTGATACTCGTGAATGAGTCTTTGATACTCGGCGACGAGTCTTTGATACTCGTGAATGAGTCTTTGATACTCGGCGACGAGTCTTTAATACTTGTTAATAAACCTCATAACTTCGCTCCCTTAGAGCAGATTTTCAGTTAGTTAAGTACAGCATCTAGGTCTCAAAGTGAGGCATAGAGCCTATTCTAATTCTCAATTCTGACTCCTGAATTCTGACTCCTGAATTCTGCTATATTTATTATCTGCTTTTCTGCTCCTCATTCGCTCTACCTCTTAAGAATTGCTAATCTCATATCAAACTCTCTCTTCTTACTTGTATCGTCTGTAGCTAAGGACTGATATTTTTATTTTTGGACTTTTTATTAACATATACAAGTTAAAATAACGAATAATTATTAATAATGCTGATATAGCAGTTTGCAACTAAATGAGTTACAGAATCTAGGTTTGGTAGCCAGATATTAAGGCTGTTTTACTCCTGAATTCTGAATTCTGCTCTAAGAGGATGTTTGAAAAGTGGTATGTTGTGATTTTAATACCCCCCTTAATCCCCCCTTATAAAGGGGGGAAACAAAAAAATCCGGTTCCCTCCCCTTTATAGAACCCATTTGACATCTTGTGAGGTTTTGAATTAAGGTACTCCTCAGCATCTAAAATCCAATACTAATGGCGTATTCCAGCAACCTCACTGATGCAGAATGGGAAATTTTTGAACCCTTATTGCAAGAGATATTACCGACTAAGAAGCAGACTCGACCGACCAACTGGCCAAAGCGAGATATCTTCAATGGAATTCTCTATCAACTAAAAAATGGATGCAATTGGCAAGACTTACCTAAAGACCTCCCCCCTTATTCCACTGTATATTGGCACTACAAACAGTGGCGAGCAGCCGGGGTATTTGAGGAACTGATGAGTGTCTTACATGGACAAGTGCGTGAACAGGTAAAAAAAAAACCGCACTGGACGACATTGATCATCATTGACTCCCAAGCAGTGAAAAATACCTGCAACGCCAGTGTGGAGTCGAAAGGTTTTTGCTTCTACAAAGCCACCAACGGTATTAAAAGGCATTTGGCTATTGACACCCTTGGGTTTCCCTTTTTTACGCTCTGTACTCGCGCCAATGTCTCGGATGATGCCGGATTAATTGAGATGTTTACTCTCAACATCGACTACTTCAAGTCAAAACCTATCGATATTCCCAAGATTACTATCCTGCTAGATCATGGGTATCACCCAGAATATTTGACTCAGGAGTTAGAGCGAATTTACCCAGAGATCATGACCAAAATTCAGTTTCAACTTTCTACGAAACCCTCAAAACAAGAGAAAGCGGCACAAGGAAAATCTGGATTTGTTCCGGCAATAGCTAGATGGGTGATCGAACGCTCCAATGCTTGGATGGAGCGCTGTAAAATTCTGGTTAAGAACTTTGAACGAACCCTGGTTAGTGCCACTGCCAAACTCAATATCTGCTTCATCAGGCTAATGATTAAGAGGCTTGCAGCACCTTCTTAGATGTCAAATGGGTTCTATAAGGGGAGGGTTAGGGTGGGGTAAAAAATATTTGATACATCAATCATGACTTTTAAAACATCTCTCTAAAAGCATACTGAATTATTCGACAACTCGATTGATGCCAGGATGCTTCACCCACAAACATAGATTATGGATTTTGTTCCGGTTGAAATATCTGCGCCTCTGAGTCTGGAAATTGCCCAGATTACTACACCGCAAACAGCAGTTTCTCCAACTTCTCGCATTCCCAAGGATGCTATTCGCAGAAGTTTAAAAGCCTCTACAGTAGATTCTGTTTTAGCAGCGGTTTATTCCATTGGTACTAGCGGTATTTTACTTGGCAATTTATTGGTGGAGTTAGATGCTAGTCCAGTGGTATTTGGGATGTTGTCCTCTATCCCCATGTTGGTGAATCTGATTCAGCCCTTGGGTGCTTACTTGTCTGAACGCAGCACTAGCCGCTTTCAATATGCACTGCGGACGCACGGAATTGCTCGCCTATTGTGGCTAATTTTAGTAATTGGAATTGCAGGCGCAAGCTGGGGACTGTTGAATACTAACCAGTTAGTGATATTAACACTCTTAATTATTCTATTCAGCTATCTTTTAGCAGGACTAGGAACTGCATCGTGGCTAAGTTGGTTGGCAATGATAGTTCCCCGACGATTGCGAGGCAGGTATTTTGGTATACGCAATAGCGCCGCTAGCCTCACCAATTTGATTTGCCTACCAATAGCTGGTTTAGTTGTATCTCACTGGTATGGGGGAGTTTTACAAGGTTATGGGGTGATTCTGCTATTGAGTATTATTTTTGGAATTGTCGGGCTAGGGTGTCAGTATTTTCAAGTGGATATGAATCCGCTGGCGCAAAACACTTATGTTGGCAAGTTACCTCAAACAAATGAGACTCCATCAGACGCTACAAAAAACGAATCTTCCCAAGAAACTCAATTAATTTATACACCACCAGACCAGTTAACTATTAGTATTTGGAAAAACTCTAACTTTTTGAGATTTCTGTGGTATTTCGGCTTGTGGACGCTGGCTTTTAACCTCAGCGCTCCTTTTTTTAATCTCTACATGCTGGACACCTTGGATTTGAATGTTAGCTACGTGACTATCTACACCAGCCTTCAGGCGGGGGCGAATTTGCTGATGTTGATTCTGTGGGGCAAATTAGCAGATAAGATAGGCAATCGCCCCATTCTGATCTTTGGTGGAATTCTGGTTGCAGCCACACCATTGCTGTGGCTGGGGATTGGTGTTAATCGCCTTGATATCTGGCTATGGTTGCCACTGTTACACATCTTGACTGGAGGTACAGGGGCGGCAATGGATTTATGTAATAACAATATTCAATTAGGGATTGCGCCGATTAAAAATCAGTCTATCTATTTTGCGATCGCAGCTGCCGTTGCTGGGGCGAGTGGTGCTTTGGGCACAACCATAGGCAGCTTCATCCTGGAATTTACTCAATCTGGAGGCTCATTGGCGTTATTTGCCCTCTCTACTGTATTTCGACTAACAGCCCTGATTCCGTTGATTTTTACCCAAGAACCGGGAAGGGGATGAGGGGGATGAGGGAGCAGGGGAGGCAGGGGAGGCAGGGGAGGCAGGGGAGGCAGGGGGAGAAATAACTAATGACTAATGCCCAATGCCCCATGCCCAATGCCCCATGCCCCATCCTTTATTCTGCGGCAGTAGAAGTCAAGGTCATGCTTTCCCATAACACCATATGAGGTGGTGTTAGCACAGGCTGGTGTAGGGCAATCAGCTGGGCTAAGGTGTTCTTTAATTGGGTACGCGGTACAATATCATCGACAAAGCCGTGCAGGAGTAAATCTTCAGCGGTCTGAAAATCATCGGGCAGTTTTTCCCGTAGGGTTTGCTCAATCACTCGCCGACCTGCAAAACCAATGGTTGCTTTGGGTTCTGCCAAAATAATATCGCCCAACATTGCAAAACTAGCGGTAACGCCCCCTGTTGTAGGATTTGTCAAAACAGGAATATACAACAGTCGGGCGTCTTGATGGCGTTGTAAGGCTGCGGAGATTTT
This sequence comes from Desmonostoc muscorum LEGE 12446, assembly GCF_015207005.2. Classification (GTDB taxonomy): domain Bacteria; phylum Cyanobacteriota; class Cyanobacteriia; order Cyanobacteriales; family Nostocaceae; genus Nostoc; species Nostoc muscorum. Next base: position 2,975,503 of record NZ_JADEXS020000001.1, on the reverse strand, counting down.
CGCCATCTGCATCAGGGAAAGCATTCCTTCTTGCATTCTCGCGCCACCGGAGGTGCAGACAATAATTACAGGATACCGTCGCTGAGTGGCTTGCTCAATCATGCGGGTGAGTTTTTCTCCCACAACCGAACCCATACTACCACCCATGAAGCGGAAGTCCATAACCCCAAGGGCAACAGGTAAACCATTGATTTGACCCAAACCAGTTTTAACTGCGTCTATTAAGCCAATTTTTTCCTGGGTTTCTCGTAGGCGATCGCTGTAGAGTTTGCGATCGCGGAATTGCAGCGGATCGGTTGGACGCAAATGCTCGTCTAGAGGTTTCCAGGTATTGTGGTCTACCAATTGACGGATACGCTCATCGCTATCTACACGATTATGATGACCACATTCGACACAAACCATCTGGTTAGCTCTCAAGTCTTTTGTGTATGTCAACACACCACAATTAGAACATTTATGCCACAGACCATCAGCAATTTCACGTTCTTGGCGTTCGAGGCTGGTAGATCCTGATTTACGTCGATTTGCAAACCAATCAAATAAAGACTTTAAACCGCGTGATTCTTCGTTGTTAGCCATTTTTATTTTATTTTAAGTGGGTATGAGGTCGAAACCATCTGAAGCCCTATCGGGTTGTCCTTAGCCATTAACCATTTGTTTTTACCAATGAGTAATGACTACATCGTCAAATTAAGCTTTTAAGCAATTCAGACCTTAATTTTCATCTTTGGTTGCCAGCTTAACGAAAATACTCATGCCAACACAAGTCTCTTGCTCTTTTTTTAGAGGACTTTTTATATGAATCTAGTGAGAAAGCCATGCAAAGACTAACCTCCAAATAAGATGCTTACCCTCTCCTACCCAAATTAATTATTTTTTTGCTGGGTCATAAGCCAATACAGTTCAGTTAAGGAAATTTATCTGTTAAGGCAGGCAGGGGGAGCAGGGGAGGCAGGGGAGGCAGGGGGAGAAAAAAAGGCTTAACTGAACCGTATTGGGTCATAAGCAATCAGTATCTGTTTTATTAGTTGTGCTTGCCAACAGCTAATCGTCGTTAAGAGGGTAATACAAGTCACGAGCTGAATATTATCAAAATGTCAAGGGCAGATGGCGTAATGCAAGTTACAGTCACGAATTATTATGAAGGGATTGGGGACTGGGGATTGGGTATTGGGTACTAGGTATTGGATATTAACTTTTAATTCCTCTTCCCCAGTCCCCAGTCCCCAGTCCCCAGTCCCCAGTCCCCAGTCCCCAATCCCAATTCATGACGCTGGAAAAAATAACCGTAGGTAGCTAGATAAAATAATTTCACCAACAAATAAAGTAATTACATACCCTAAAGCCAGAAAAGGCCCGAAAGGCATCTTTTGTCCGAGTCTGTGGCGCGATCGCACAATCACACCGCTACCCACTAACGCTCCCAGCACACAGGCGATAAAACTAGCCAAGAGCAAATATTTCCATCCTAACCAGGCTCCCATCATCGCTGCTAACTTGGCGTCACCTGCGCCCATAGCAGCTTTACCGAAGGCAATTGAACCTAATATGGCGATCGCATCAAATAGCCATAAGCCCAATACTGCACCAACTATGCCCATCATCAAGTGATTTACCAGTGCTACAGAACTAGCCTCTGGTAAAAAACCAACCACCATTTGAAATAAAATTCCCACCACCAAACCCGACTTAGTAAGTGCATTGGGTAAGGTCATTGTATCCAGGTCAATCAGCGATAGCGCCAATAACCAACTGCAAAAAGCCCAATAGCCTATTGTGAAAGTTGAAGCTTTGAATACTAAAAAAACCAGCAAAAAAATTATTCCCGTTATCCCTTCTACCACAGGATAACGGGGAGAAATTTTGCTTTTGCAATATCGACACCGCCCTCTTAAAGAAATCCAGCCGAAGACTGGTACATTGTCGTAGGCTTTTAGCTGGTTTAAGCAACGCGGACAACGAGAAGGCGGCCAAAGAATTGACAACCCAGCAGGTAGCCGATAAACAACAACATTGATAAAACTGCCAACGGATGCACCCAAAGCAAAGACAATTGCACTCGCCAAGGCGGCGAATAAAATGTCCATATAGTCATTTGTCCTTTGTCATTTGTCCTTCGTCATTTATCGTTTGTCATTTGCCCTTTGTCGAGGGCTAATAACTAATGACCAATGACCAATGACTAATGACCAATGCCCAATGCCCAATGCCCAATGCTTAATACATGTGGGATTCAATTTGACTCAAGGGCACAAAACATTCTTGAGGTAAGAGAACTGGTTGGTTAGTAAAAATAACCTTACCTCGATGAGTCATGCGATTAATTGCTACACCGGAAGGTTGCCCAGCTATTTCGGGATGTACTTCACAGTGAGTATAGTAGATCTGCCCAGCGGCTCTGATTACGGCGGTATCAATCAAAGGTGGCTGGTTCTTTGGAACGGTGAAATTTGTTTGGCCTTGTCGTAATGCGTACACTATCGACTGTTATTTGATTGCTAGATTTCTCTCTAGTCTACCCGAAACTTATGGTAAAGGTTGCCAAATTGCCCAGGTTGAATTATGAATTTATTCAGCTTCAAGAGCTAAAATCAGCGCATTGCCCATAGCACGGCAACCTAAGAGATTTTTTCCAGGTGAAATGATATCCCCAGTGCGATCGCCTTGTTCTAAAACTTGTAGTACGGCTTTTTCTATGTGGTCTGCGGCTTTTGGCTGATTTAAACCGTAGCGTAACATCATGGCCGCACTCAAAACCTGTGCTAGAGGATTTGCCTTATCTTGTCCTGCAATATCTGGGGCGGAACCATGAACTGGTTCAAATACACCAGGCCCCTCAGCGCCCAAACTAGCGGAAGGCAGCATCCCAATACTACCTGTGAGCATGGCAGCAGCATCAGAGAGAATATCGCCAAACAAATTACCTGTGACAATGGTATCGAACTGCTTGGGAGAGCGTACCAACTGCATGGCAGCATTATCTACATAAAGATGAGACAGTTCGATGTCTGGATATTCTGAAGAAAGTTGAGTAATGCGATCGCGCCATAACTGAGATACTTCTAATACGTTCGCTTTATCCACCGAACAAAGTTTGCCGCCGCGTTTGCGGGCTGCTTCAAAAGCCACTCTTCCAATGCGATCGATTTCTGATTCAGTGTAAACCATCGTATTTACACCGCGTTTTTCACCAGTTTCCGTAGTAAAAATTCCCTTGGGCTTACCAAAATAAATCCCACCAGTCAATTCCCGCACCACCATAATATCGACGCCTTCCACAACTTCCCGCTTCAAAGTCGAAGCATCGATTAGCTGGGGCAAAATTTTTGCTGGGCGTAAATTGGCAAATAATCCCAAACCCGCACGTAGCCCCAACAAACCTGCTTCTGGGCGTAAATTGGATGGTAGAGAATCCCACTTGTAGCCACCAATGGCAGCGAGTAATACAGCATCACTATTACGGCAAGTATCTAAAGTCGCAGAAGGCAGAGGTTCGCCCGTGGCGTCAATTGCTGCACCGCCGATGAGGGCTTCTTGGAATTCAAACTGAATATCAAATTGCTTCCCTACAACTTTCAGCACATCTACCGCCACTGCCATAATTTCAGGGCCAATGCCATCGCCGGGGAGTAGGGTAATGCGGTAGTTCTGGGTCATAGCTCGTTTCTATTGGTAAATGCTTGCAGATCAAATATCATACCGAGCAAAACGTACCGATGGAGTTTTTAATTTATAGCGATTCTCATTTGAATGAGGTATGTGGGTAGGGGCGCACAGCTGTGCGCCCCTGCGAGGATATATTTTTTTCTATACCTCACCCATGCAGGAACCGCTATATTTAGATGTTTGTTGCCTGAATCGCTCCATCGGTAATCAGACACAAGAACCCATTAGTTTAGAAGCCTAGACAATACCGCTGATTTTGGCAAACTCGTGACGTACTGAAGACTTAATTATCCTTTGTCGCTTGATGTAGTTGTCTCTGTAATCAAGCTTTTAACCCCTCACCCAATCATCTCATCAGTTGTAGTGTGACTTTTTAGAGTGCTTAGTCAGTTAAAACCTAAGCACAGAAACTCTTGTGGGCAATTTAAAAAAAATTTTCTCAAACCCCTTGACACCTCTTGTAGTATTTTGTAGTATAAATGTAGTGAAGCGAAAGACAAGCTTCGCAAAGGTCAAAGTGATGTTCTACATACAAATTAAGGACAGACGTTGGAATAAACCAAAGTCCCCAATCAACAAAGCGGCTTCTACTTGCAAACCATCGGAAGTAGAGGCAAGAAACGAAAAAAGTTCAAAGTTTGCACTGTTACAAACGACTGAATACATCAGGAATATACAACAGATTTACTACCTAGAATTTCCGTTGTTTTCCTAAGATTTTCTAACAGTAAAAAATAATTTATCTGAACCTTGAAAACTGAATAAGAAATGGGCAAGTTCACCAACAAAACATGTGCCTAAAAACCTCAAATTTTAGGCACAGATTCTCAAAAATCGGGGTGTAGCTCAATTGGCTAGAGCGTTCCGTTGTCTGCGGAAATGTTGCGGGTTCAAGTCCCGTCACCCTGGTTGAAGTCCTGTAGGCGAATAGTTTAAGCCGTCAGCCTACGGCAGTCGCTACAACGGAGGGAACCTCCGCAACGCGCTGCCTCCTCAAGCTGAAGACTGCGAGTGCAAATCTCGTCGGGACTCCCAAACGGCTGAGTAGCCAAGTGGTTGAAGGCATTGGTCTGCAAAACCGACATCGTGAGTTCAAATCTCACCTCAGCCTCTGGTACCGCAGTGTAGCTTAACGTAAAGCCCCTGGCTCATAACCGGGTCGATGCGGGTTCAAGTCCCGCCACTGCTACCAAATGCAGGGATGGTGTAACGGCAACACCTCGTGACTCCAAATCCGATGTTCTGGGTTCAAATCCTAGTCCCTGCGTCAGACAATTTTGGATTTTGGATTTTAGATTTTAGATTAAAAAATTTAATCCAAAATCTAAAATCCAAAATTTAAAATCTAAAATTCTCTCAATCATGCCCCTGTGGACGAATGGTTAAGTCGCTGTTCTTTCAAACCAGAGATTGCGGGTTCAAATCCGGTCGGGGGAATGACTTATTCTGGGTTGGCTCGCCTATTGGTGTGGGCTGCGCTCTGTAAAAGCGTCCTTTCTTGGTTGCAGGTTCAATTCCTGCCCAACCCACTGAGGAGAAGTGACCGAGTGGCCGAAGGTAGCTGTTTGCTAAACAGTATCGGATAATACCGACGCAGGTTCAAATCCTGTCTTCTCCGCCTTGAGAGTGTGGTGTAACTGGATAACATCTCAGTCTACGAAACTGAAGATTTGAGGGTTCAAATCCCTCCGCTCTCGTTACATGGGAGAGATGATGGAGTGGCTGATTCGAGTTGAATTAAACCAGTCCACTGGGTAAAACCCATCTCTCCTCCTTATCCCCCGGTAGCTCAGTTGGTAGTTAGCGCCTGTCTGAAGAACAGGAGGTCGTCGGTTCGATTCCGACCTGGGGGGCTTCGTTGCCTCATAGCTCAATGGCAGAGCAAGCGGCTGTTAACCGCGCGGTTGTAGGTTCGAGTCCTACTGAGGCAGCCAATCATAATTCGTAATTACTAATTCGTAATTCGTAATTAAATAGAAATTGATACCCAGGTTTCTATAAACGGCTTGTATGTTAGTCGGGGTTTAAATCCCCGTCACAGAACATAATTACGAATTACGAATTACGAACTACGAATTCTTTAATGCCGGGTGGACGAATTGGTAAGTCGCATCGCTCTGAACGATGAGGTTGCAGGTTCAAACCCTGCCCTGGCAATAAAGCCCTGTGGTGTAATTGGCAACATAGCGCCCTTTGAAGGCGAAGATTCCAGGTTCGAGTCCTGGTGGGGCTGCCAAACATGCTCTTGTAGCCCAACTGGAAGAGGCTGCCGTCTCAAAAACGGTAAGTTGTGGGTTCGATTCCCACCAAGAGTACCAAAATTTGCTCCTGTAGCCCAATTGGAAGAGGTGGCAGACTTAAAATCTGTTTAGTTGTGGGTTCGACTCCCACCAGGAGTACCAACGGGATGTAATTCAGCGGCGAGAAGCCATGCTTTGGGAGCATGGAGTCGCAGGTTCGAGTCCTGCCATCCCGATATGCCCCTGTGACGGAACTGGCATACGTGCTGGAATCAGAGTCCAGATTTTGCAGGTTCAAATCCTGTCAGGGGTACTAAGCTCTCGTGGCGGAACGGAAGACGCACTAGACCGAGGATCTAGTTTTTTGCAGGTTCAAATCCTGTCGGGAGTACCAAAATATCTGGGTGTGGCGCAGTTGGGAGCGCGGGAGTTTCGGGAACTCCAGGTCGTAAAACCCTGCGGGAAGCCGCTAAGGGGTCTACAATCCCTGCCACTCAGACTTTGCCCTTGTAGCCCAACGGAAGAGGCGCTTCGCCTAGAACGAAGAGGTTGCTGGTTCAAATCCAGTCAGGGGTATTGGTGAATATGCGGGGATAGAGCAACGGTGGCTCGTCAGGCTCATAACCTGAACATCGGCAGGTTCGACTCCTGCCCCCGTCACCAAATTTTAGATTTTAGATTTTAAATTTTCGATTGTTGATTCAAACTGAAAATTTAAAAAGGTGTGAGAGCAAGCTTGCTTTATTTGTGCAACAAATACTTTCATCCCAAATCTACAATTCTTTACTCAAACTCATATCTGAAGCTATGGGGTCAATCTAAAATCCAAAAATAGTGCTGGTGTAGCTCAATTGGCAGAGCAACTGACTTGTAATCAGTAGGTTGCAGGTTCAATTCCTGTTACCAGCTTGATGCGGGTGTGATGTAACGGCAGCATGAGACGTTTCCACCGTCTTCGTGCGAGTACCCTCCGGGAAGCAAGCTACAAATCTCGCCGTCCGCTCTGAAACTTGCGGGTGTGATGTAATCGGTAGCATCTGAGTGCGCCATACTCAGTGCGTGGGTTCAAGTCCCTCCACTCGCTTGTGTAGTCCTGTAACTCAATTGGTAGAGTGTCTTCCTTACAAGAAGAATGTCGCGGGTTCAATTCCTGCCAGGACTACCAAATCTTGGGAGTGTAGCTCAATGGAATAGAGCTTCAAGTTTCTACCTTGAAGGTTGTGGGTTTAAGTCCTACCACTCCCGCCTATGGGTCTGTAGCTTAATTGGTAAAGCGTCTAACTGGCTGTTAGAAGGTTGTCGGTTCGATTCCGACCAGTATCCACCAAATATGGGGTCATAGCTCAAATGGATAGAGCGCCTGCCTTGCAAGCAGGAGGTTATGGGTTCAAATCCCATTGATTCCACTGATGGTGTCTGAAGCCAAAGTGGTCGAGGCGCTGGTTTGTGGAACCAGTCACAGCGGGTTCGAGTCCCGTCAGACGCCCTTGAATGGAAGATGCTGCTGAATGGACGGCAACCAAGCTTGAACCTTGGAGTACGGGCAACTGTAGGGGTTCGATTCCTCCATCTTCCTCTTTTTCCACCTGGAGCCGAAAAGCGAGGCGCTGTGCTGATAACACAGAAATAGGAGGGGCAGTACCTCCCTGGTGGATTTATATACAGCAGAATTCAGAATTCAGGAGTCAGAATTCAGAATTAGAATAGTTTCTCTATCTAGCTTTGAGAGCTAGATTAGTGTACTTCATTAACTTGAAATCTCCTGTATAAGTTTGGTGTTACAAGATTTGCGATGTAATACGATCGCACTTGCTCATTTCTTTTTCAAATTAACTAGGGTGGTTGGCATACCGGCTGTGCAGCGGGCTTTTAACCCGCAGAAATAGGTTCGACCCCTATACCACCCATTTATGAATAGCAACTAGCGATCGCCAGTTGAGCATGTTGCAATAAGATATCTTTATTCAAAGCCTGGACGGTATATTGCGGTGTTACTGCCAGTAGTTTCTCAATCCTTTCTCTAGCTGCTTCCACGACTGCTTCATCTAAGCTACCGTTACTCAGAGAATCGGCAAAATCTTCAGCAATCCGATAAGTTCTTTCAATAGATGATGAATTAATATTACGTGAAACAATAAACAGGTCGCAGCCTGCATTAAATGACCGCGCCACAGTACCAGCTTGAATAAACATATCTGAGATTGCTTTCATATCTAAGTCGTCAGAAACAACCACTCCCTGAAAACCCAGTTCCTCCCTTAGTATGTTTTTGAGAATAGGACGGGAAAGAGTTGCTGGCACATCAGGATCTATCCTGGGAAATAAGATATGGACAGTCATAACTAGAGGAATCTGTACTTCGATGAGGGTTTTGAAAGGTATCAGTTCTCGAAGTCGCAATTCTTCTAAGGTCAAATTGAGTATTGGTAGCTCGATGTGAGAATCTTGGCTTGTGTCTCCATGTCCGGGGAAATGCTTGGCGCATCCAATAATTCCTGAATCTCGAAGTCCAAGGTAGTAGTCACGGGCATCTTGAGCAGCAGTTTCGGGAGTGCTACCAAAGGCACGAGAGCCAATTACAGGATTATTGGGATGGGAAAAAATATCTGCTACGGGTGCCCAAGATAAATTTATTCCTAGTGATTTTAGCTCCACGGCTGTGGCTTTTGCTACTTCGTAGGCGTGCGATCGCAACAATAACGCTTGAGGAAATCGCGTAATCGGCGCTGGTGTGCGAACAACACGACCTCCTTCATGATCCAAAGTCAAAAACATGGAATCACGTCCAGTATATTCTCGTATCTGGTTGTTTAGATCCTTGAACTTTTGTAGCCAAACCTCATAGGGGGTGCCATCCAGAAAATTTTTAGCAAAAAATATCACCCCTATCGGCTTTAATTCACTGAGTGCCCGTTTATCGTCATCACTTAATGTAGTACTAGAAATACCTAGAATCAGGTGATGTCCAAAGCGGTTTAGCTCTTGCGATCGTGCCATAATCCTTTACCTATAGTTGTGTAGCAATACAACTGGGATGCTCAACTTCAAAATATCAACTCTAATCCTATACCTTTATCAGGAGTGGGGAGTGGAGGAGATGAGGGGAATGAGGGGCACAGGGGAGAATAATTCTTAACTCCTAACTCCTAACTTCTCACAAGCTAAACTCCCTGCTATCCATATACAGCACTCCCAATGCTCAATTTCCTTCAAACTTTCAGTAACTCTTTAAAAAAAGAGTGACTTATAAAAAGAAACAGTAAATATATCTTTCAGTAAATATCGTTATTCATTTTTAAGAATTAAGATACCAGTTACATGGTATTACTTACGTAAGTCTAAATCGGTTTTTCGGCAAAAGTATTTTTGCTTAGATCCAAGAGTGTCTTGCTACAGGCATTGCATCCTGCTGTTTTCATCCCAGGAGATTTATGTCAATAAGCTTATTTAATAACTGTTTAGATAGAATTATTTCCAAAATTTATAATATTTGTTACGAAAATTACAAAGGATTGATTAAAAATCCTAGATGGCTTTTGATGCGTAAAATTGCTCGATTTAAAATTGGGCGAGCTATCATGATTTATTTCTTAAAGCGTTCAGCTAAATTAGATTTTAATCAGAGCAATTCTTGTTTTCCAGATGTCAATGTAGATGAAGTTGTTAACCATCTTAAAACTGAAGGTTTACATTTGGGGATTCATCTGCCTCAAGACATTGTTAAAGAAATCATCGAATTTGCTCATTCAACAGCTTGTTATGGTAATAGAAAACCAGATATGGGTTTCCATTACCATCAAAAAGAACAAGCCCAAACTAAGTCAGGAAAGCAGTTTATCATTGGAAGTTATTTTAATACAGCTTTGTTTTGCCCTGCTATCAAAAAAATCCAAAATGATCCAAAATTATTGGCAATAGCTGCTGCATTTTTGGATGCTGAACCAATACATCAAGGGAATCTGATGTGGTGGAGCTTTTCCGGACAAACAACATTTTATCAGCAAAGTCAAGCTGCTCAATTGTTTCACTATGATATAGACGATTATCGTTTTTTGAAGTTTTTTTTCTATTTAACTGATGTGGATGATCGCAGTGGACCTCATGTTTGTGTTCGTAGTAGTCATAAGAAGAAAAAATGGTCACATCTTTGGCTACGCAAACGAGAAACAGACCAAGATATCATCGATTATTATGGTTCCGAATCTTTAGTGAAGATTTGCGGCAAAGCTGGTTTTGGATTTGTGGAAGATCCGCTTTCTTTCCATAAGGGAATTACCCCTAGTCATCAAGACCGTTTAATATTGCAAATAGAATTTGCTAGAACTGACTATGGGATGCAGCACGATTTACGATCGCCTTCTCTACTGAAATGTATTTAGTTTAAATTGTGCGATCGCGACTAATCCTCAAATCGAGCTGTTAATAGCTTTCCATTGAATTTTACATCTCACAGGTGCAACTCAATTACAATAGTCAAAATACTTAATCATAAACAAATAAAGTATTTATTTTTACTTAAACATAATTTTCAGGAAAGTAACCTGGAAATGGATTAGGAGTCTTCAGCAATGCCGCAAACATTTCCTGAGAGCAAATACACGGATTACCAAAGAAATCAACTACTTTGAGACAACAGTTAATAAGTAGTTTTTTTAGTCAGAGGTAATGAATTTTGTTTCTCTACATCTGGTAGTCTAAATTTAGATGAAATCAAGGCTGCAAAGCCATTGTCAACAATGGTTGTCTTGATGGGTGTGTGTTAGGCAAAATTCCCTTTGAAACAAGTTTTTTGGGAAAGCGATCGCACAACGACCACTAAATGTAACGGATTGCAACGTATAATGAAAACGGCAAAACCATTAAGAAATATTGAAAGGCAGTAGGGTTAAATGCGAGTAGCGATCGCGGGTGCTGGTCTAGCAGGGCTTTCCTGCGCGAAATATCTTACAGACGCAGGTCATACTCCCATTGTCTTGGAAAGCCGGGACGTACTGGGTGGCCTTGTTGCGGCTTGGAAAGACTCTGATGGCGACTGGTACGAAACCGGGTTACACGCCTTCTTTGGGGCATACCCGAATATGCTCCAATTGCTCAAGGAGTTGGGCATTGAAGACAGACTCCAGTGGAAAGAGCACACACTGATTTTCAATCAACCAGACAAGCCTGGGACATTCTCACGTTTTGATGTTCCAGACATTCCATCTCCATTCAACGTGATTGCATCGATTCTTCGCAACAAAGACATGTTGACTTGGGAGCAGAAGATTCGATTTGCAATTGGCCTACTTCCAGCAGTGGTTCGGGGTCAAAAGTATGTTGAAGACATGGACAAGTACAGCTTCTTAGAGTGGTTGGAAAGGCAAGGTGTTGATGAGCGAGTAACTAGTGACGTGTTTATCGCTGCATGTAAAGCCCTCACCTTTATCAATCCCGATGAAGTTTCTGCAACGATTCTGTTAACTGCGCTAAACCGCTTTCTGCAAGAACGATACGGTTCTAAGATTGCATTTTTGGACGGTTCTCCCACAGAACGCCTATGCAACCCTATCGTAGATTACATCACAGAACGTGGTGGCGAAGTGCGGTTAAATGCACCGTTGAAAGAAATTTTGCTCAACCCCGATAACACGGTTAAAGGATTCTTGATTCGGGGGTTAAATGGAGCAGAAGATGAAATTATCACAGCTGATTCCTATGTATCAGCCATATCAGTTGACCCCCTGAAAGCGATCTTGCCTGGGTCTTGGAAGCAAATGGAGTTTTTCCAGAAGCTAGAAGGCTTAGAAGGAGTACCAGTGATCAACCTGCATCTGTGGTTTGACCGGAAACTGACAGAAATTGATCACTTGCTATTTTCGCGATCGCCACTCCTGAGCGTTTATGCTGATATGAGCAATACCTGCCGTGAATACGCCAACCCTGACCGCTCGATGCTGGAATTAGTTCTAGCCCCGGCAAAAGATTGGATAGCCAAATCCGATGAGGAGATTGTGGCTGCAACAATTGCCGAGTTAGAAAAACTCTTCCCCGACCACTTTGGGGGAGACAACCCAGCAAAACTGCTGAAATCTCATGTGGTGAAAACGCCGCGTTCAGTTTACAAAGCGACCCCCGGTCGTCAACAGTACCGTCCTGCACAAGTCACGCCAATTGTCAACTTCTATCTCGCCGGAAGTTACACCATGCAACGCTACTTAGGCAGTATGGAAGGTGCCGTACTTTCTGGTAAGCTGACAGCACAGGCGATTTCTGAGGCCTTCCCGGTAGCAAAATCCTCAAACCTGCAAACGCTCACCCGACCGCCTGCAACGAATGCTGCAACTGCCTGAATCGAAAGCCCGCATGAAAACGCTGGTCTCTGTGGACGAGTCCTACGAACTTTGTCGTCATCTCATAGCCAAGTATTCCACGACTTTTTACCTCAGTACTTTGCTTCTGAGCAAGGAAAAGCGTCCTGCTATTTGGGCAATCTATGCTTGGTGTCGCCGTTTAGATGAACTGGTGGATGGTCCTGCATCTGCTATTACCACCCCAGAAACCCTAGACCTATGGGAGCAGCAGCTAGAATCGATTTTTGCTGGACGCCCATTGGATAATTTCGACGTAGCTTTGGTAGATACTGTTCAACGCTTCCCGATGGACATTGAGCCTTTTCGGGATATGATAGCTGGTCAACGTATGGACTTATACCGAAGTCGCTATGAAACCTTCGAGGAGTTATATCTCTACTGTTATCGTGTCGCCGGCACTGTAGGCTTGATGTCAACAGCAGTCATGGGATTGGATACTAGCAAAAATACAGCTCCGTGGAATCGTCAACAACAGTCACATAATCCCACCGAAGAAGAAATTGCCTTGGGAATTGCCAAGCAACTCACCAACATCTTGCGGGATGTAGGCGAGGATGCGCGACGTGGGCGAATTTATATTCCTCTAGAAGATTTGGCAAGATTCAACTATACCGAACAAGATTTGTTTGCGGGTATAGTTGACGATCGCTGGCGTTCCTTAATGCGCTTTCAAATTGCTCGGGCACGACAGTTTTATCGCAAGGCAGAAAAAGGAATCTCCTGCCTAGCTTATGATGGTCGTTGGCCTGTGTGGGCGGCTCTGATGCATTACAGTGGGATTTTAACCGTAATTGAACGTAACGATTATAATGCCTTCACGAAACGCGCCTACGTGCCTCAGTGGCAAAAGTTACGTTCTTTGCCCGTGGCCTGGATGCGATCGCAAGTCCTTTGAGAAATTAGTCATTGGTCATTGGAGAAAAACAAAAGACAAATGACTAATGACTATTGACTCTCCCAAATAAATCTGCTAACCTTATTATTCGTGACCCAGGAGAGGTGGCTGAGTGGTCGAAAGCGGCAGATTGCTAATCTGTTGTACGGCAGGCAACTCCGTACCGAGGGTTCGAATCCCTCCCTCTCCGTTTTTCAGACTTTGACATAGATATCGCACTATATTGTGTGCAAAAAATACTCGCACTTAAGAGTAAGGACTTTTACTTCTTCAGAGGGATGATATGATTTATCCTTTGGAGTCCTGATAAAATCAAACTAACTTGCAAATGTAGTTTGAATATTACTTTTAGGCTCCTAAATATATTGAGGAGTGAAAGTAACTTATGCAAAGAATTAGTGCAGCCTTAACCTTGAGTATAATTACCCTAGCAAGTGGGTTTCTGTTAGGGGCTTGTGAAGATGGTAATGGAAGTAACCCTACAGCTAGTGGACTGAAAATTGGTTCCCTGCTGCCAACAACAGGCGATTTAGCATCTATTGGACAGCAGATGGCTGCTAGTGTTCCCTTGCTAGTGCAAACCGTCAACGCTTGCGGTGGTGTAAATGGCCAACCTGTTACCCTTGTTGCTGTAGACGACCAAACAGACCCGAAAGCTGGTGCTGCCGGTATGACTAAACTAGCATCAGTAGATAAGGTTGCAGGCGTCGTTGGCTCTTTTGCTAGCAGTGTTTCCACAGCCGCCGTTTCAATTGCTGCTCAAAATCAAGTGATGTTAATTTCACCAGGTAGCACCAGCCCTGTATTTACTGAAAAGGCACAAAAAGGCGACTTCAAAGGTTTTTGGGCACGTACAGTTCCCCCTGATAGCTACCAAGGCCCAGCTTTAGCCCAACTCGCCACTAAAAAAGGTTTCAAGCGAGTATCCACCGTCGTAATTAATAACGACTATGGTGTGGGTTTTGAAAAAGCATTTGTTCAAGCTTTTGAAAAATTGGGGGGAACCATAGTCAATAAAAAGAATCCTGTCCGCTACGACCCCAAAGCAACTACCTTTGAAAGTGAAGCCACTGCTGCTTTTGCTGGCAAGCCAGATGCAGTCCTTGGAGTTTTTTATGTAGAAACAGGTAGCCTGTTGCTCAAGTCAGCATATCAGCAAGGTCTAAGTAAAGGCGTGCAGGTAATGCTGACAGATGGTATGAAATCAGACGAATTTCCTGGTCAAGTTGGCAAAGGTAGTGACGGTAAATACATTGCATCTGGAACCATCGGCACAGTCCCTGGTTCTGATGGTAAAGCATTAGACGCTTTAAAAAAGCTTTGGCAAGAGAAAAAAAATAGTTCACCAGGGGAATTCGCTCCCCAAGCTTGGGATGCTGCTGCTTTATTAGTATTGGCGGCGCAAGCTGCTAAACAAAATACAGGCCCTGGGATAGCCAAGCACATCCGTGAAGTTGCTGGCGGCCCTGGTACAGAAGTTACCGATGTCTGCGAGGGACTGAAGTTGCTCAAAGAAGGTAAAGATATTAACTACCAAGGAGCCAGCGGTAATGTAGATGTTGATGCTAACGGTGATGTCATCGGTGTTTACGATGTCTGGACTGTAGGAGACGATGGCAAAATCAAGGTAATTGATAAAGTTACCCCTAAGTAGAAAGTTAACAGTTAGGAGTTAAGGTCAGAATTCAGAATTCAGAATTCAGAATTCTGGAGTCAGAATAATTCAAGAATCAGGAGAATTCACGATCAATGAATACGCTAATCAGATCTAGACTCGTTATCAATTCTGAATTCTTAACTCCTAACTCCTAACTCCTAACTCCTAACTCCTAACTCCTAACTCCTAACTCCTAACTCCTAACTCCTAACTTTTAAAAGCCATTGAAATTATAACCAACACCTAGTAACAAGCCCACGTCAGTTTGATCGAAAAATCCTGCATTCACAGACGCTGTTGCCGTAAATTGAGAACTAAGAGGCACATCAACCCCACCAGATATTAAAAAGGCAAATTGGGAATCATCACCAGTTTTCCAGGCTGCACCCACTCCTACGTAAGGTGCAATGCCTAACGGTTCGCTAAAAACATCTGCTGGCTTGAAAGAAAAATCATAGGTGACGGGAAGTAAAACTGTGGTATTGTCGCCAATGATAGCGGATGGTCGGACTGATATAGCACTTGTTAAGCCGACTTTGCTGATTACCGCGAAGTTGCCATCGCCTAAAGATGAGTCTCCACCACTCAAACCAATATTCCCAGCAACCCCAACATAGCTACTACCGCCACGAGTAGTTGTACCTAGATCGATATCTGATTGTGCCACTTTGGGAGCAGATGGTTGAGAAATAGACTCAGAATTGGGTTGCACAGGCTCAGAAATAAGCTTTGCAGATGAGGTTGCAACTGTCCCTGGAATGGGTGTGAGGGTTTCTGCCGCACCATTGGGCAACTGATCTATCCTAGTTACATTTGCTACTGTAGATGGCTCAGTTGTTTCTGTAACCTCCAGTTCAGTACTTAATTCATTGCCAGACACTACAGCTGCCGGAGACTCGGTTAGTGGCTGAGTGTTTACCGCATCCACTGTCTGGGCAATAGCAGATAAGCCGCTACTCAGGACTGTAAGAGTAGCTATACTTGGTAACCAAAAAACACCTTTACGAAGAAAGCTAGTATTCACGTTCACTCCTAAAACAATTATTGCCACGAAGAATAAAAGGTTTTGTTGATTTATATCAACAAATTCGGACAATACTCAAAATTTAACATCAAAAAATCCGTTTTTACATCCTGGTTTGAATGGATTTATTTACTTAACAGTGAGTAGCAAAAAATTAAATCCTATATCCTAAATATCCGGAATTTAACAGATGACAAAAATTATCCTGGCTTTATGCACTATTATATTTTTTGTCTTTTAGAGCAAAGCCTCTATTTATAGAAGAAGCAATTAGGAAATTACTTAAAAATTTAGGCAAAAGCTTAGCCTACGTCAACATCGAGCGCTCTTGGTCTTTGATTGAATGATTGAGCAAGCTGGCATTTTTGCCGTGACTTGAAGCTTGGTTGTTGTAACTCTAACTTCCCATGTAATACGGTTGATTCTGGTGTTGAGACTCAACAGAAAAATTGTAAACACTCAATAATTAGCTATTAGCGATCGCTTATTCAGTTATCCCAGAGAGTTCGAGCAAGCGACAACTATTCAATGGCTGATTTCAGTTCAGGTTTAAATCTGTAACTTAGACCTTACCAGGACTGACGCAAGTGACACATATATTTTCTGGTATGGAAGCCAATCTCAGAATTTTCTTTATGTAACAAAAAAAATCAAGTATGAAGTTATATTACGAACTTTGCAAAAATATTTAGAAATTGTCTACAAGCCAAACATGGCTCTAAGGTAGAACCTATAAGAGAGACTTGAGGCAAATGTGATGAGCGGAAATAATATTCAAAGCTATCGGTATGTCTGTACCCTGACCTTTGGTGATATCTACGGTCAAATAATTGTTTGGTTAATTACAATTACTCTAAGTTTGGCATCAGCCTTGGCGCTAATGGGTGCTAAGAAACCGGTGTACGCTTTAGCAACAGTAGGTCTCGTCGTTCTGCTATCGCTGCCTTTCTTGCTGTTTGCGTTTGTGACTACATTGTTAAATCATATTGAAATGGTTCCTATAGAACCTGGAACCAAAACGGAACCTATCCCAGGGAATGTGTCTCAGCAAAAACCTGTACAACTAGCTAGCTAGCATAGTTAGGAGTCATTCAATTTTGGATTTTAGATTTTAGATTTTAGATTTTTCCTTGAATCTAAGATTCGTCTTGGAAAGTTGAGCCACTGCGGTCTTTGGGGTCTTCCCCATAAGCAAGTCGCATCTGACTCTAAGGAAGTCTGAGCCTTTGATTTTTAACTAACTTCAAAATTTGTAATAACATCCCTGTCTATGGGCAGGGAATTTTTTTGTAGAGATGCATGGTTAAGGCAAGAAGTGGTGTAGTTCAAAAACACTTGAATTGGGTTTCTACAATAGAACAGCAGTGGTTTGCAGTCGGGGACTAATTATGCTGGAACACGATGTGATTATTGTTGGCGGTGGATTGGCGGGATGTCGCGCTGCTGTGGAAATTGCCCGCACCGACCCTAGTTTAAATATCGCTGTGGTTGCCAAAACCCACCCGATTCGCTCCCACTCGGTGGCAGCCCAAGGTGGTATGGCTGCGTCGCTGAAAAATGTCGATTCCGAAGATAGCTGGGAAGCACATGCTTTTGATACTGTCAAGGGTTCTGACTATTTAGCAGATCAAGATGCTGTGGCAATTCTCGCCCAGGAAGCGCCAGATGTAGTAATTGATTTGGAACACATGGGCGTTTTGTTCTCGCGGTTACCCGACGGTCGTATTGCCCAACGGGCTTTTGGCGGACATTCCCACAACCGCACTTGCTACGCGGCAGACAAGACTGGTCACGCAATTTTGCATGAATTAGTTAACAACCTGCGGCGTTATGGGGTGCAAGTTTATGAAGAGTGGTACGTGATGCGCCTCATTTTAGAAGAGGGGCAGGCTAAGGGTGTGGTGATGTTCCATTTGTTGGATGGGCATGTTGAGGTTCTGCGGGCTAAGGCAGTGATGTTTGCTACTGGCGGCTATGGCCGCGTTTATAACACCACCTCCAATGATTACGCTTCTTCGGGTGATGGTCTGGCAATGACTGCGATCGCCGGTTTACCCTTAGAAGATATGGAATTTGTCCAATTTCATCCCACTGGCTTATATCCGGTAGGAGTCCTGATTTCCGAAGCAGTACGCGGTGAAGGGGCGTATTTGATTAATAGCGAAGGCGATCGCTTTATGGCTAACTACGCACCCAGTCGTATGGAACTAGCTCCTCGTGATATTACCTCACGGGCGATCGCTTATGAAATTCGCGCCGGTCGTGGTGTCCATTCTGACGGTAGCGCTGGCGGTCCCTTTGTTTATCTGGATCTGCGACACATGGGTAAAGAAAAAATTATGAGTCGCGTTCCCTTCTGCTGGGAAGAAGCCCATCGACTAGTAGGTGTTGACGCTGTAACTCAACCTATGCCAGTACGCCCGACAATTCATTATTGTATGGGTGGTATCCCAGTAAACATCGATGGTCAAGTCCGCAGTAGTGGCGATGGCTTAGTTGAAGCTTTCTTTGCCGCTGGGGAAACAGCTTGTGTTTCCGTACATGGGGCGAATCGCTTGGGGAGTAATTCACTTTTGGAGTGTGTAGTTTATGGTAAACGGACTGGGGCGGCGATCGCCCAATTTGTGCAAAAACGTAAATTGCCCTCTGTGGATGAGCAACGCTATCTCAAAGAAGCCCAGCAACAAATCCAAGCTTTGCTAGAACAACCAGGAGAGTATCGCATTAATCAAGTTCGTGAAGCCTTCCAAGATTGTATGACTGAGTATTGCGGTGTTTTCCGCACTGAGGCATTAATGAGTGAAGGGTTACAAAAATTAGAAGAAATCCAACAGCGATATCCACAAATTTATTTAGATGACAAAGGAAGTTGCTGGAATACGGAACTTGTGGAAGCCTTAGAACTGCGAAGTTTAATGGTAGTGGGACAGACAATTTTGGCATCAGCCCTAAATCGCCAAGAAAGCCGCGGCGCACACTTCCGCGAAGATTATTCCGAGCGAGATGATGCTAACTTTCTCAAACACACAATGGCTTACTATTCACCAGCGGGAATTGATATACAGTATCGACCTGTGGCGATTACTATGTTTGAACCAAAAGAGCGGAAGTATTAGTGAGAAGCTTAGATGAATAAGGTAGGTGAAACTTTGAAGTAATCACCAAGTATTTTGGCTTGTGCTTTACTAATTGAACGTTTACCATTTACTACTTCAGACACCACACCGCTCGATCCAATAACCCCTACCAAGTCAGCTTGACGAGTTCCACTTGCTTCCATAATGTGTTGAAGTATCTCATGAGGCGCAGACACATTCATTGGGTAATTCTGTGCTTCATATGCTTCAATTAGGTTCACTAGCAACTTGTGTAAAGTTCGCTCCTCAAGAGTACGATTTTTCGCAAAAGTTAGACGCTCTGCAACTTTTAATATGCGTTCGTATTCCTCTTCCGTTTCAATCAATTTGGGAGCTACTTCAGCTAGCAGATTGCTATAAGCAGCCTGGTCAAAAGTAAGGGTCATTCTTCCATTTACCTCTATCGTATTCGGCATGTGTGAGAAAGTATTTGTAGTAAACTACTTGGTCGTCATAATCAATCCCAACAATCAGGCGATAATCATTACCCTTAATGTTGAAAATAGTGAAATTGCCAACCGCTTCAGCATCTCGGTAAATCTTACGAACATCCTCCAAGTTCTGCCATTTTGCCTTCTGAACAGTTACATACCAGTTATCGATTTGCTTCTTAACATCGGAATACTGAGCCGCATCAGTGCGAAGATTGCGAATTGAAATTATATGCATATCTATTATCTATAATATGGAATTTAATCATTGACAGTATAGACAATAGATGTATAAAAAATAAGAGAAAAAGCGAAACAAAATCACAACTCTCGAAGCAATTAAGTGCAAATCCTGCTAGAAAAATGGATACTCTTTAATACTCTCAAAACGAGAGTAAAGCGTCAATAGTCTCTAGTTGCTGAGAGTGAGGGTTGAAATAATCTGTTATTTAGTGACAAGCGATCGCCAACCATAACACCTGGAACAATCAGAGGTGGTAACTCAGTGATGTAAAATCCTGAAGATAGAAAAAGGTGATTCATAGAGTCTCAATAGAATGGCACAGGATAGGAAATCAACAGTTGTAATCACCGGCGCTTCTTCGGGGGTCGGTTTGTACGCTGCAAAAGCTCTTGCCCAAAGGGGATGGTATGTGGTGTTGGCATGTCGGGATTTAGCAAAGGCACAACAAGCTGCCCAAGCTGTGGACATCCCTTACAACAGCTATACCAGCATACATATTGACCTTGGCTCCTTAGAAAGCGTTCGACAGTTTGTGAAAAACTTCCGCGCAAGTGGCAACTCCATAGATGCTTTGGTGTGCAACGCGGCAATTTATATGCCCTTAATAAAGGAACCATTACGAAGTCCAGAAGGTTACGAGTTAACTGTTACCACCAATCATCTTGGGCATTTCCTTTTGTGCAACCTTTTGTTAGAGGATTTGAAGAAATCATCTTCACAGCCAAGGCTGGTGATTTTGGGAACTGTTACCCACAATCCAGACGAACTCGGTGGGAAGATTCCGCCGCGTCCAGACTTGGGCGATTTTCAGGGCTTTGCAGAGGGATTTAAAGACCCAATTTCGATGATTGATGGCAAGAAATTTGAACCAGTCAAAGCCTACAAAGACAGCAAGGTATGCAACGTGTTGACCATGAAAGAACTGCATCGGCGCTATCACGAGTCAACCGATATAGTTTTCAGTTCTCTTTATCCGGGATGTGTTGCAGAAACGCCGCTATTTAGAAACCACTATCCCCTGTTTCAGAAACTTTTCCCATTATTCCAAAAGTACATCACCGGGGGATATGTGTCTCAGGAGTTGGCAGGAGAACGGGTTGCTGCGGTGGTTGCCGATCCTGAATATAATCAATCCGGTGTTTATTGGAGTTGGGGAAATCGGCAGAAAAAAGATGGCAAGTCCTTTGCTCAAAAGGTTTCTCCTCAAGCCCGCGATGATGAAAAAGGCGATCGCATGTGGGAACTAAGTGCAAAGTTAGTTGGACTTGCATGACCAAATAAGAGACTTCCAATTAAAAACATCCCATCCCTGCGGGACGCTCCGCGAACGTAGGGTAGCACAGCTGTGCTACCCGAAAAATGTAAAAATAATTTGTGATAATTTATTTTTTGGAAGTCCCTAAGACTTGGCGTTACTCTTGTGCATGATTCATAGATTCATCAATCCACTTTTTTGAATGAATCGATTATGTGCAGGTAAGTAATGATTGAGGTGATTATTAAATCACCTCTCAATACGGTTCGGTTAAGCCAAGAGACGCGATAAATCGGCGTCTCTACAATAATCATTCCTTCGTAGAGACGCCGATTTATCGCGTCTTTGGATCTAGAATTTTCATCAAAAAACCTTAATCGAACTGTATTGAATCACCTCTAACACTATTTCACTAAAACCCTGATACATATAGATTTCGCGTAGGGGCACGGCATTGCCGTGCCCCTACCAACGTATTTGTATCATCATTAAAGTGAAACGGTATAACTTTATTGATAGCTTTATTTAATTTCCACTCCTTGGTGTAAGCTTTAACCCTGACATAATCTTCAGTAAAAGCAGAGAATATCCGATGATAAATTGGCGATAAAATCATAAATAGCATAGTCTAATACATGCAGAATTTTCTAGATATGTAGGTTTTTCTAGAAAGTAGAGAATAATATCTTATTTACCGGATTCGTAATTCATTTAAGTTTCCGTTCAACTAATTGGAGTTATCAAAAATAAAAAAACACATTTTCGGCTCGAAAAACATGCATTCATGTATGGGTTAATTACAAATTATAGTGACGCTAATTCGCCCCTGTTGCACGTCATGTTTTAGGGCGCTGATACTGAAAAATTGTGCTGCTTCCTGCTTGTTCATAACAATGCCATCAACTACTATGCTGCACCATATAGATATTTAGCTATTTTGAGTGCTTAATAAATTAAACTAAATCGACTTTATATAAATAGAATATAAAATTCAACATATTTGCTGAGGCTGTTTAATTTTAAAAAAAGCGAAGCTAGAGGACTAAGCGATCGCAACTTTTGAGGGAGGCGTTCCCCCGCTCAGAGTTTTCTCTAAATTCTGACTTCTTGTCATCAAATTCTGTTGATTGCTCGCCAAAACAAAAGTGAAAGGCTAATGCTTTTTTCACCTGGCTCATAACGTCTAAATTTAATCTTTCTAAGGAAGTATTCAATGGATAGTAGTAAACAAATTCTCACCCTCTCCCCGGTTGAGTCACTTGCTGTGTCAAATTTGTTGCCGCAACGGCTAGGTTCTGCACCACTGTTGGTGGTGTTTGATTGCCGGGTGTCTGATCTGGAAGTGCTTTATCAGGGGTTAGTGCCGGGGGCGATCGCCTACACGCTGAATCCTCAAGACGATGCGCTGTCGGTAATCACGCAATTGCTGACAGGAACGGGCGCAAGACAATTGGCGATCGTGGCACACGGCGAACCTGGTGTGGTTTATATCGGTGCTAGTCCTTTGAATCGAGAGCAGGTGCAGATGCGATCGGCACTGTTGCAGGAGTGGGGCGTTGAGTCAATTTCGCTCTATAGCTGTGAAGTGGCGAAGGGAGAGAAGGGGCGATCCTTTATCTATCAGTTGAGTGAGTTGACAGGCGCAACGGTAGCAGCTTCGACTACGGCGATCGGCAGTACAGCCCTCGGCGGCGATTGGCAGTTGGACGTGAGGACGGGTAATAGCAGCAACTTAATAGTGTTTGAGACAACAGCGATCAAGTCATACTATGCAGTACTTGCGAACTTTTCAGCTGGAACCTTTGCTGAACTACAAGCCGCAATTAATAACGCCAATACTCAAGCAGGTGACGATACCATTACGCTCACTAGCTCTATTCGCTTGACTACACTATTGCCTCATATCAATAGCAATATCTCTTTTGTCGGCAACAATTACTTTTTGAGCGGTGATGCTAATAACAACGGCTCCAACGATACTGGAGATGTTCAGCTTTTCTTCGTTGACAGTGGCACTGTTAGCTTCAACAACCTAACCCTCAGAAACGGTCGGGCTGCTGGTGGAAATGGTAGTAATGGCGGTGGCGGCGGTGCGGGCATGGGTGGCGCACTGTTTATCAACAACGGCAACGTCACACTCAATGGCGTTAGCCTTGCTAACAATACGGCGATCGGTGGTACTGGTGGTTCTGGTTTTTACTCAGGAGGCAGTGGCGGTAGTGGCGGCAACGCTGGCTATCGAAGCTATCAAGGGGCTTTCTATGGTTATTACTACTACCCTGGGGTTAATGGTTATGCGGGTTACTCTGGTGGTAGCGGTGGTAACGGCGGTGCCGGAACTGTTGGTGGAGCTGTCGGCAGTGGCGGTGCTGGCGGTGCTGGCGGTGCTGGGGGTTATGCTCCTACCTACTCCTCCGGTGGTAGTGGTCTTGTTGGCTCTTCAGGTAGTGCTGGTGGTACAGGTAGTTTTGGGAATGGTGGCGGTGCTGGGGGTAGCGGTGGCGGCGGCGGCGGTGGCGGCGGCGGTGGCTATGGTTATACCGGCGGGAATGGTGGAAATGGTGGAAATGGCAGTGCTGGAGGAACGGGTGGCTTTGGTAGTGGTGGCGGCGGCGGCGGTGGCGGCGGCGGTGGCGGTAGCTGGGGCGGCTACTACGGTAGCCAACAACCTCTCAGTGGCTCTAGCGGCTACGGTGGTAGCGGTGGCAGCGGTGGCAGCTTTGGTGGTTATGGAGAGAGTGGCTCAAGTGGTTATACAGGAGCGGGTGGTGGCGGTGCAGGATTAGGTGGTGCTATCTTCGTCCGCTCTGGTTCCCTGTCCATGACCAATACTGCATTTTCTTCTAACTCCGCCTATGGAGCAAGCGGTCAATACAGATATTATTCCGGTGGTTACTACTACCAAGTCAGTGGTAGTGGCAGCGGTGCGGGCGCTGCGATTTTTGCGAATGGAGGAGCTACCGTCAGTGGTACTGGTGTTACCTTTTCCAATAGCTATGCATACACCCCATACATCTACGGGGGCTACTACGGGGGCTACTCTGATTACAGTAACTTCTATGGTGCTGTTAGCATCACTAATGCCAATCCAGTTCTAGAACTTTTAAGTTACTACAATCCTCTCTACTCCGAAAACGGTTCGCCTGTTACGATCGCGTACTCACCTTCTGTCAGCGATTTTGATTCATCTAATTTTAGCGATGGCACCCTCACCGTTAGTTTTACTGAGAATGGCACAGCAGATGATCGTCTAGCTATTCACAATCAAGGAACTGGAAGTGAACAGATTGGTGTTTCTGGCAACAGCATTACTTACAACGGAGTAAATACCATTGGCAGCTTTACTGGAGGTACAGGCACAACGCCACTCACTATCACCTTCAATGCTATTGCTCAACCTTGGATGGTTAGTTATTTGATTTCAAATATCACCTTTGCCAATGTTTCTGAATCGCCTTCTACCGCGACTCGCACAATTCAATTCACTCTCACAGATGGAGATGGCGGCAGCACTAGTGCTACAAAAAACTTGACTGTTTCTGCAATCAATGATGCCCCGACCCTAGTAACAGAGATCGCTGATCAAACAGCGACAGAAGACACTGCCTTTAGCTTTGTGGTGCCAGCAAATACCTTCAGCGATGTCGATGCAGACGATGTATTGACCTACAGTGCCACATTAGCGGATGACAATCCACTTCCTGGGTGGCTCACCTTTAATGCAGCTACTCATACCTTTAATGGCACGCCTAACAATGCCAATGTTGGCAGTCTCAACGTTAAAGTCACGGCAACGGATGGCAATGGATTGACTGCAAGTGATGTGTTTGAGCTTGCGATCGCCAACACCAATGATGCCCCAACAGTGGCGAATACCATTGCTGACCAAACAGCGACAGAAGACACCACCTTCAACTTTACCCTACCAGCAAACACCTTCAGCGATGTGGATGCAGGAAATAACCTCACCTACAGTGCCACCTTGGAAAATGGTAACCCACTTCCCAGTTGGTTGACCTTCAACGGCACTACCTTCAGTGGTACTCCCACAAATGACAACGTTGGCAGCTTTAACATTAAAGCGATCGCCAGTGATGGAACGGCAACTGTCAGCGATATTTTTACACTGACAGTGGTTAATACCAATGATGCCCCAACAGTGGCGAATAGCATTGCTGACCAAATAGCGGCAGAAGACACCACCTTCAACTTCACCCTACCAGCAAACATCTTCGCCGATGTGGATGCAGGAAATAACCTCACCTACACCGCCACCTTGGAAAATGGTGACCCACTTCCTGCTTGGCTGACCTTCAACGGCACCACCTTCAGTGGTACTCCCACAAATGACAACGTTGGCAGCTTCAACATTAAAGTTATTGCCAGTGATGGAACGGCAAGTGTCAGCGATGTTTTTACACTGACGGTGGCTAATACCAACGATGCTCCTGTGGCTGTTAATGACAGCATCACCACAAACGAAAACACACCTATTATCATTAACGCTACTACTCTCCTGAGCAATGATACAGATGTGGATGTCAGTGACGTATTGAGCATTACTGCCTTGACTCAACCTAGCCAAGGAAGCTTAGTTGACAATGGTAACAGTACTTACACGTATACCCCTTTTCAAAACTATTATGGGTCTGATGGCTTCACTTACAGCATCAGTGATGGGCAAGGAGCCAGCAGTACTGCCACTGTCAACTTGACCATTAATCAAATCATTAGTGTGATTAATGGCACTTTAAGTGCAAACAACCTAACTGGTACGGAGAATAGGGATATCATCTCCGGATTCCAGGGCAATGACACCCTCAAAGGGCTAGGTAATAACGACACCCTGGATGGCGGTGATGGAAATGATTCCTTAGATGGTGGTGCAGGAGATGACAGTCTCATTGGTGGTAAAGGTAATGACATTTATACTGTAGACAGCATCGGCGACACTATTATTGAATCCGCCAATGCAGGCACAGATTTAGTCAAGTCTTCCGTGGGTTGGGTGTTGGGAGCTAATCTAGAAAACTTGACCCTGATTGGAATCGAGGCGATCGATGGTACTGGTAACAGCCTTAATAACATCCTCACGGGAAATACTGCCGCTAACATCTTGAATGGAGTTGATGGCAATGATAGCCTGATTGGTGGTGACGGCAATGACACCTTGTTGGGCGGTGCAGGCAATGACACCTTGGATGGAGGTTTGGGATCTGACAGTCTCAATGGCGGAGTTGGCAATGACACTTACATCGTAGACAACCCGAACGATGCGATCGCTGAAGGCTTAAATGCAGGCACAGATTTAGTCAAGTCTTCTGTGAATTGGGTGTTGGCAGATAACCTGGAAAACTTGACCCTGACTGGAAGCACAGCAATCAATGGAACTGGTAACAAAGAGAATAACATTCTCACGGGAAATACTGCCGCTAACACTTTGAATGGAGTTGATGGCAATGATAGCCTGATTGGTGGTTCTGGCAATGACACCTTAATTGGTGGTTCTGGTAATGACACCTTAGATGGTGGAGTCGGTAATGATAGCCTTGATGGTGGAGCCGGCAATGACATTTACACCGTAGACAGCCTCAACGATACGATTACTGAAGGCTTAGATGCAGGCACAGATTTAGTCAAGTCTGCTGTGAGTTGGGTGTTAACAGATAACCTAGAAAACTTGACCCTGACTGGAAGCAAGGTAATCAATGGTACTGGTAACAGCCTGAATAACATCATCACAGGAAATAGTGCAGCTAACATCTTAAATGGAGTTGATGGCAATGATAGCCTGATTGGTGGTTCGGGCAATGACACCTTGTTCGGTGGTGCAGGTGACGATGACTTGGATGGAGGTGCGGGAATTGACAGTCTTGATGGTGGAGTCGGCAATGACACTTACACTGTAAACAGCGTCAGCGATGCGATCGCTGAAGACTTAGATGCAGGCGCAGATTTAGTTAAGTCTTCGATAACTTGGGTGTTGGGAAATAACCTGGAAAACTTGACTTTGACTGGAAGCACAGCAATCAATGGTACTGGTAACAGCCTCAATAACATCCTTGTGGGAAATACTGGTGCTAACATCTTGAATGGAGTTGATGGCAACGATCGCCTCTTTGCTAACTCAGGCAATGATACCTTGGATGGAGGTACTCTTGACGATGTACTCAGCGGTGGAATTGGTCGAGATGTGCTGACTGGTGGAACGGGGCGAGATAGCTTCAACCTGGCTGATACCCGCACCGGAGGCTATGATACTATTACTGATTTTACTGTTGGAGATGATACTATATCCATTTCCAAAGCAGAATTTGGACTGAGCCAATCTCAAGATACGATACTAGATTCGAGCTTGTTCCGACTTGGGACTAGTGCAACAACATCTGGCGATCGCTTCATCTACAATCAAACTACTGGTAACCTATTCTTTGATAAAGATGGAGTTGGTGGTACAGCACAAGTTCAAATCGCCCACTTCTCGAACCAGGTAATGCTTACTAATGCAAATATTACTGTGATTGCCTAACTTTTCCAGACTACAATCACCATTTCCTATGGAAACTGCCATGTCTTCCCTAAAGCCGCATTCCCAAACACTCTATGGAATTGACTATTTGCAATGGATAGAAACAACTGTGGAAAAATTGCAAAGTCAAGACTACGCGAATGTCGACTGGGAGAACCTCATAGAGGAAATTGCCGACATGGGAACGAGTGAACGCCGGAGTCTCAAGAGTAATCTGATTGTAATTCTAGTGCATTTGCTCAAATGGCAATTCCAACCGGAAAAGAGAAGCGGTAGCTGGGAAGGAAGCATCATTGAACATCGTAGACGTGTCAAATGATTCCCCCAGTCTCAAATCCTATCTTGAGAGCATTTTTACGGAGTGTTATACACAAGCGGTTAAGCAAGCAAAAGCTGAAACTGGTTTGTCAGTGGAATCCTTTGCTGTGAACTGTCCATATCAACTGCCAGAAGTCACAAATGATGAGTTTTTACCTCCGTAACCACTGAATCCAACTGCATGTTTTCAGTTATCTGCCGCCTTGACTTGTACTTGAAATAGATGTATAATCAGACTCGCATAGAAGGGGAGTAGCTGCTGGCAAAAAATTAAAAAGCCAGTACATCTGAATCAACATACTGGCGATGAGCCTGGTTCAGGTGGCAAGTAATAAATATTTGAAAGCGAGACCTTCACTAAGTTCACACCGAAAAGTGTAAACTTGGTGAGGTCTTTTGGTTCTCATCAAGCTTCACATCGGTAAACGATTCTTCAGGAGCTTGAGAGAGTGTTAACAGCTTTTACCGCAGGTTTGTTATTAATTACAGTTTCAGAACTAGGCGATAAAACATTTTTTATTGCTGTGATTTTGGCAATGCACCACCCCCGTAGGTTGGTATTTGCAGGAGTGACAGCTGCTTTAGCCGCGATGACAATCCTTTCGGTGCTATTTGGACAAGCAGCGTCTTTATTGCCAAAAGTTTATATTCATTATGCGGAAATAACTTTGTTTATCGCCTTTGGTCTCAAACTGTTGTACGACGCGAGTAAAATGTCTGCCTCTAGTTGTGATACTGAAGTTGTAGAAGAGGCGGAAGCTGCGGTGAAACAGGCAGATTTGCAGCTACCAAAGCAGAAAAGTTCCTTAGCAATTTTAATAGAGGCTTTTGGATTAACATTTATGGCAGAGTGGGGCGATCGCACTCAAATTGCCACCATTGCCCTAGCAGCCGGGAATAACCCAATTGGAGTAACCACAGGTGCAATTTTAGGACATGCTATTTGTGCAGCGATCGCTGTTATCGGCGGCAAAATGATCGCTGGTCGCATTTCCGAGCGTCAACTCACCCTAATTGGTGGATGCCTGTTTTTGGTCTTTGGTATCGTTGCTGCCATTGAAGGAGTGTGAGGGGACTGGGGCATGGGGATTGGGGACTGGGGATTAGGGAGATGAGGGAAATGAGAGAGAAGGGGAGAGAATTACACCCCATCACCCCATGCCCAATCCCCAATCCCCAATCCCCAATCCCCATCACTTAGGTTTACTTTCCGGTGAAGATGCGCTAGGTGCAGCAGGATTAGGAGCCGAAGGAGTAATTGCAGCTTTGTTAATTTCGTCTCTGTATTGAGCAGGTGCTAAAGCTGCGGCACTATCAAATAAAGGTTTTGCTTGTGCGTTTTTGCCCTGTTGTTTCAGGAGCATTGCTTTTGCGACAACGGGGCGAAAATCCTTAGGATCTTTCTTAATTGCTTGGTCATATGCAGAGGCGGCTTGGGCGTAGCGTTTCTGGGAGGCGTGAACAGAACCTAACAGCACTTGCACAGCAACTGTGTCGATGCTTCCAGGCTGATTTATATTTGTTTGGGCTGCCTGAGTGAGGGTTTCTTGCAACAAACCAATGGCTGCTTCGGGGCGTTGCTGACTCATCAACAGAGCCACCATTCCTTGTAAAGCCTTCAAATCACCAGGTTTAGTGTCTAAAACCGAGCGATAAGCTTGGGCGGCTCCTTCGCGATCGCCTATTTGCTGTTTGGCTTGAGCCAGCAACACTGCGTATTCTGACTGTTCGGGATTCAGTTTCGCAAGCTTTTCTAGAGGTTCAATAACAACTTGAATATCAGATGGTTTAACCTCACCTTTTTCTTTTTGACTGAGTAATTGTAGCCGCGCCTCTAATAGGCCTTTGAGCGCAGTTTGATTTTCTGGTTCCCTTTGTAAAACCAGTTCATATCCCCGTACTTGGTCTTCTAGTTTTGATTTTTGGTCAGAGGAAGTTAAACTGCCTCTGGTGCTAGGGTTATTCTGGCTTGAAGATGGCGTATTATTAAGCGCTCCAAATATGGGAATCACCGAAACACCCACAAAAGCAAGAATTGCCAGCACCAAGATAACTTGAACTACCCAGCGATTGCGCGGTTGAGACACAGTTTTGTCTTTCTCCTGAATTCTAATGACATTATGATTTAAATTTGTTGACGCTCCTACCCCTAGAAGGAGTACGGCTCTCTGCTCAAAGTTTTGTAAAGTTAAAAATTTCCAAAACTTTGCGGAATATCACCCATTGCCTGTGAATTTTATAACAATTAACTATCCACACTGCTAAAGTAAGTGATGACTTTAGGAGGAGCCGTCAGAATTGTAGCTATGATATGCTTCCGAAACTAGTGTCTGGGCGCTAAATTAGACTTTTAGTGTTTACACACTAAATTTAGCGCCTTTAGGATTGTGTAGAGTACTCTGGTGTGACTTTGTGAAAAGTAAATATACTTTCATCAGCCGCACAAACGCTCTTTCCAGCTGCCTTTGTAAAATCCCACAATGGGATGTGTCTCCGCCGCAAGGAGTTTTTATGAATTCCGACCTGATGCCGTTGCCTGAACCTTCTAATTCTTCTGCCTCTAACCAGGGTCTCAATAAAATAGAGGCAGCCGCTAATGTTAATACAGTAGCAGCCCTGTCCTCTAAAGTTGAAAATTCCCCTGCTAACTCCACCGAAACTGACTCAAATGGGAACTTAATTAATCGACAACAACCGATTCCGCCTCCCAGTGAGCCGATGCAATATCGAGCGATCGGCTTAGTCCGAGGCCGTTATCACGCTAGCAGCGAACAATTTACCCAAGGTACACTGCTGACCCCAGATGGTGTAGAACTCAACGCCGTCCTTTTAGGGCGGATTATGAGCCTAGTCAAGAATCACCTAGACTTAGAGAAAGAACATTTGTGGGTAGTATATCCACGTACAAGACAAGAAAATGATACTTTGCACATCCAAATCGTTGGAGTTTGGGAGCCAGAAAATCTGGCTAAGAACTTTATAGATGAGGACGAGCCAGACTCGGAGTCACAAGAGGTAGAAACGCCCGATGATGGCTTATCCGAAAACTCTGAACTCAATACAGATGCCCTGATACCCTCATCAGAAATTGCAGACGGTGGCTTTTCTGTTCGTGGTGAGGTAGTATACCAGTCTTTTGATGCTAAGAGCTTGGTAGTCAAAATTAGGCAAGCTCCACGCAAACCAACTGACAAACCCAAATATTTTAAGTTGAAATTGAGGGGTGTGCTGACCACCAAAGCAGTGGGAAAATTCTGGGACTTTCAAGCCAAACGGGAAGCTGATGTTTTAGTCGTAGAAAAAGCTGAGGCGATCGCTGATTTGCCCAAAAAACGCAAACCAGGATTTAAAGGAGCTCCTCGTGGTGGTGGTGGTAGAAAACCATTCCCACCCAGACGCGGTAGCGACACCCCCCGTCCCATCAAAAAAGGCAGCGCAGGCGGCGACACCCCTATAGTGTCAAAACCTATACCCAAGACACCCACTCCTAAGCCCATCAAGCGACCGAAACCACCCCAAGAGTAGGGCATGGGGAGATGGGGAGATGGGGAGATGGGGAGATGGGGGGGACAGGGGGACGCTCTGACGCGGAGAATAACTAATACCCAATCCCCAGTCCCCAGTCCCCAATCCCCAATCCCCAATCCCCAAGATCAAAAATCCGTCCAACGATCTTGGGGTAGAAAAGAACGCTCCATCGGAATTGGAGAAACTGGTTCTGTAAGGGTAAATTTACCTGCTTCAATCCATTGTTTTAACTCTAGGGCAACTTGCCTGGAAAAAAACAAACTCGCTAAGGGGGCACAGCGTACTGCTTTGCCCTCGATGGTAATCCGGCCAGATTTAAGTTGGGCGTAACTCACTAAACCAAAGGTGGGACGGACACGCCGGGGAATGGAAAAGTCTACTATTGGGGCTACTAAGTCTTGATCTTGTACGGCACAGTGTTCAACTACTTGTTCATTTAATACAGGAAGTGGTATACCAACGCCTAACATCAATGAAGGCCCGTAACTTTTGAAGTAGCAACCCCGCACCCAATGAGCATCCATTTGCTTGGCATCCCCAATTAAAGCTAGAGTAGCAGCAGGCCCGATGGGTGTGCGATTGGCTAAACGCTTTTGTAAGGGAAAGTGCTGAGTGCCTTCCCAGGCGACATAGCCAACACCACCGCCTAAAAAAATTCTTGTACCTATACCAACGAGTTGTAAATCGGGGTCGTTGAGTAAGGGGGAAATCGCACCGGGATTAGAGTAAACGGCATTCCCCAGACGTGGTTGTAAAGGCCCCAAGTAAGTGAAAAGTGGGCGATCGCCACCATTCACACCAACAATAAAATTTTGATAAAGATTACGCGGATTAAATAAATAAAACTGATTGATTGTTTGACTAGTAATTGTAGTTTCAAATGTCGCTCTGGGGTAACAATCTGTTACTTGTCCTTGCGCTCTGACGTGTATGGGTTTGCCGGCGATCAAATCTTCGATCACATGACCACCGCCGCGTTCTCGGACTTCTTCGCCATCCATCGCTTCCACAGCACAACTGGCACCCAAATATAAATCTACTGCTCCAAAACCAGAGTAAGCTGGAACGCCATCTAACCAGCAACGGCGAATTTTTATCGGGGGGTCAGTGTGCCCAAGATTGATAATTGCACCACTTGATTCCATTGGCTCAAAAGTGCCAGTGGTAATGACATCAACTTCTTTAGCAGCTTTAGTAACACCGATTTCGATAACTCGTGCTTTTAATTCTTCGGTTGTCAACACTACCGCACGTTGGCGGCTAATTTTGTCGTTAATTTCTGCAATTGTTCGCATCTTAATTGGGACTTGCGCCTTTTATTGTCTTCTTTTATCAATGACAGACTCTGAGATGATTTCCTCTTGAAATAGTTGTAAAACTCAAGTTTTTTTTAAGGCGCAGGCCAGCCAAAAGCCATACAACAAGCTGATAGCCTATTGTTGGACTCGCAAATGCCATTGGGGGCGATCGCACGCATGATCTTCACAAGACCGTAACTATCATGACGATAGACAATATCCAAAAGTAAAATTTTTAACTCAAATCCACACAACGCAGCTAAGTATCCTGTCCTAGCCATCCTCTAAAGATCCGTAAAATTACTACAACAAAAGTCTTGATTTATCAATCAAATGTATGTATGGTTAGGATTGACTACAGTCAGTGGACTTAAATCATTTTACATCAACCCAAACAAACACTTATGGTTTTTGTCAAGCATTATTAAAGCAACTGGGCAAAGGCAAAGTGGGATTTAGATGGCAAATGTATGGAAGTTTTAGGGAAAGTAGAATGCATCTACAAGCAAAGTCAAACTTGAAATCTCTAGGAAGCGACTTTTAGCTGCTTTGTGGCGAAATTATTCTAACTGATACCCTTTAAAAGCAATTCTACTAATTGCTGTTTTTCCTCTTACTACATTTTACCCGTTAATGAACTGAGTAACAGACAATGACTACTTCTGAATTAACTAATCTTGAACAGAAAAACCAAAGTCCAATTTCTGATAAAGTTGAAAATTTATCTTCTTCAGCAGAAGAAAGAAAGTTATTTACCTTAAAGGTAGTTGAGTATTTATTACTTGCTATTTTTGTTTCTGCCGTTCTATTTATTAATTTTTTCTCAACCGATAAAACAGTAGTAATTTATGGAGTAATATCTCTAACTTTTTTGTTCTTTTTGTTATTAATCAATCGACAAGTCTTTCAAGATTCTAAAAAATTGGCTGACAGATCCGAACTGTCTAGAAAAGCTGAACTATATACTTACCTATTGGCTAATAATAACTCTTGGAATCAAAATACTCTGACTTTAGCTAGAGGCAAGGCTTTACAATATTGCCAAGACTTAATTGATGATTATAAAAGAATTAGGGGTGTATCAAGGAACCTTTACTACAGTTTGCAAATAGCAACAGTTATTTTATCAGGGGTCACACCAATTTTAGTTCTAGTAGACAAATTAGAATCAGGACAACCTTGGCTAAAGTGGCTCCCTGTTCTCTGCCCAGCTCTTGCTTCCATACTTGCCAGTATAGTTACCTCTTTTCCTTTTCAAAAGAATTCTATTGCTGCTAACACAGCCGTTGAATTGTTAGAAGCTGAACAAGAGAAATTTATATTGGGAGTAACTCAACCTTATCGTTGCTATGATGTGTCTGACGAAATCCAACAGCAACAAAAAGCAAGTCAGGCACTAGAATACTTTATTGTTCAAGTAAATAATATTCATCTCAACCAAGTGCAACAAACGGGCGAGACGCAATCAGAGAAAACAGAATCGGCATCATCCAATGAGTCAGACAAAGAGGCAACTAATCAGAAACAAGCCTAATGAATTGATTTTACTTAGCTATTGTCTGTCGTTAAAGTAGGTTGTGTTGAGTGAAAGCCAAACCCAACAAAATGTTCAGGATGTTGGGTTTCGTTCCTGAACCCAACCTACGCAAAATCAGGTTTTTAGTTTTAGTTTAATCAATTGCTGAAAATTGAAATCCCCCAAGCAATGTCCATGCCTGGGGGTTGATACTAAAAGCTTAAAACTTTCAGTTGTTGTTTCACAATTTCTACCTAGTTAATTTCCGGTTCCTGCAAATTTAATCTTTAAGTCGTGGTGTTTTACCGCTAAACTACCAGGTCAAATATTTGGAGACCCGGACGAGATTTGAACTCGTGTACCGCTGACATTAATTCACAGGGGTTGATGCAGAAAGTGAATTTTTAACATGAGCTTGGAGCAATAGCCTAAGACTAAATATGATCTTGATTGTGTCGAGGAGTGCCTTTACCTTTTGGCTATCCCTCGGTTTAATTAATTAAGTCGAGGGAGTAGGACTCGAACCTACACATTTTCCTATAGACACTGAAACTAAACTTGCGCTCCAAGACTATTTTACCTGAATGTTGAGGGTGCAAACAAGTAGCCAAAGATTGAGCGGGCAACTTGATTGTTTTGAGTAACTTCTAAACTATTTGCCTGTTCTCTAGCAAAAATTACCTCTTGCATCAGTTTATCTACTCGCCGTAATAATTCATTCTGTCTAGCTTGGGAAATTGCGCCAGAAAATTTGACTGTTCGCCAAGTTCCTTCTGGCACATCTTCAGAAGATTCTTTCACCTGGGCAGGATGTTCTTTTGTGGCTTCATATAGCACCACTGGCTTGACTATTTTTTTGGTCTTGGTGGTGTATTTCGGTTCCGTAGCAAAGCATTCTTGCTGTTGGTCATAAACCCAAGATTCGCTAGTATCCAAGATGGGTAGCGTTGAGATAAAGGTTTTGATATCAGCTAATTGCTTTTCCAAAAACAGTAGATAAGAAACTGGTACTTCTCGTAAAATCGTAGTTCCATCAACTACTATATCTGCTTTGGCTTGGGCGTTAGCCCAGTCTTGGGTAGCACATAAGTTAAATAATTCTGTACAAGCTTGCTCAAATTGAGTCAGCAAATCCTCTGCTTTCATTTGCAGTGTTTGATTTTCTGGAGGATACACGAAACCATCTTCTGCTACTGGCTGGAATGTCCGGCAAATCCCCTGAAATATTGTATTTTTTTGAATCAGATGATAAACACTTGTTTTTGCTTTTGCGCTATTGGCTTTAACAGTTTGTAAAACTGCTATCACTTGATTAAGTTTCAACTTTTACCCTCCAACATCTAGTAATCAGCTTTGATTTTTGAACTTACAGCAGAATTCAGAATTAGAATAGGCTATTGACCTAGCTACCAGAACTAGATGATGTAAGCCACTCACTTGAAATAAGCTGTCGCGCATTTAATTTGCACAAGTAGGGCGGGCAAGATGCCCACCCCACAAGAGATTCATTTTTTTGAGGATGCAAATTAAAAGATTTTTAGCTCATGCTGTATTGGCCTAGTGAATAGAGAATCACTTTTTGGGAGTTTTATGAAGTTTTTTCACACACTCAAATCGGAGTCTTATATCTATCAATTATTAATCGTCTTTGGTTAAAGTGTCATCAATTGGTCGCTCTCGATCAATAGCTGGAGTTTCTGTTGTCCAAGGATCATCTAGTTCAGGAGATTCAGAAACCATAACCAACTCAGTTTCTTGTCGATGTTCATTACGCCATTCATCTAAAACATCTTTAATCAATACTTCTTGCACCCAAATTTTAGCGACAACGGTTAAAGGTAGTGCGAGAAATAATCCTAAAAAGCCAAAAAAAGTGACGAAAAATAATTGGGCAATTAAGGTGACAGCTGGTAGCAATGAGACTTGATGCGCCATGACAACGGGCGTGATGAAATTACTCTCAACCTGTTGAATAATAAAGTAGAGAATCAAAACAGCGATCGCTTTCCAAGGTTCATCCAAGAGAGCGATCGCCATTGCTGGTAATACACTCATCGTCGGGCCGAGGTTGGGAATTAAGTTCAAAAATCCTGCCAAAACCGCCAAAGCAAGTGCTGCTTTGATACCCAAAACTGATAAGCCAACTACACTCATCAATCCCACTACACCCATAGCAATCACAGCGCCTATCACCCACCCCCCCAAAGAAATTTCGCATTTAGTTAAAATCCCTTCCACCCGTCGCCGATAAAATGAGGGAAAAAGCCGCACAAAGACTTTGCGGTAAGCTACGGGGTCGGCTAATAACATTCCTGTTAAAACCAGCACTAGTAAAACCTTGAGGACAACTTCCAAGGAACCAGACACGAAGGCGAAGGAGTTTCCTAATAGCCGATTTACGAAGGGCTGTGCTTGTTGGATCAGGCTGTTGAAATCTGGAATGTAGGGAACCAACTCAGCAGGTATGCGGGTTCTTAGACCGTCAAGCCAACTATTAAAGCGCCCAAACCCTTCGGGAACCCGATAAGTTAATTCTTGAAACTGCTGTGCAAAAGGTGGCACAATTAGCCAGAAAAAACCCACGATTAGTGCAAAAAAGATAGCGACTGACAACAGGACAGCGAATCCGCGCTTCATGCCTGACCGTTGGAAGCGTTTCGCTAGCCGATTTAAGGTGGTGGCTAACACAACAGCGGCAAACATCAGTAAAAGTACTTCCCGAATTTGCCACAAAATGTATAGAGAAAGAACGATCGCAATTAAGCCGATCCATTGACCCAGGTTCACAGGCTGACTCCCAACACTTGGTGAGATGCAATTTTGTTGTAATTCAGCTAGGTTAGCTGATTTTAATCACTAGTGCCTATATAGTTGAAGTTAACTTTGTTTGTATGCTTGGAATCGCCACAGTAGAGCGATCGCCATAATCCCACTCGGCAATAAAACTATAATTAAGGCATTAGTTGCTGTTGCCGAAATTGATAGACTTGGAGCAATGTACTTAATTAATGCCGATATCAAAGCCGAAAGTAGAAGTAATTTCAGAACAAATCCTAGCTGATTTTGCATAACAGTACGGTAATACACATTTTTCTGTTGGGTATACACGAATTTAGACTGCACCATCTAGTTTCTAGAATAGAAACCAAGAGATATGAATTCAGGAGTCAGAATTCAGAAGTCAGAATTCAGGAGTCAGAATTAGAAGAGACTTTCTGCCTAGCTTTGAGACTGAGATAGTGTAGTTCAGTAACTTGAAATCTACTGTAAAAGTCTTTCTTACCTATATTTTTCACTTATAACTGCCAAAATTCCTAGCAGCTTAATTACTACTTAAGCATTTGTTGGATTAACTCATATAGTATCTTTTGATATGTTTTTGTGTAATCTGACACAATCATAATTTTTTCATCTTATGATTTACCGAAAAATTGGGTCTAAAGCCAAAAGAGTCATTTGTCATTTGTCCTTGGTTATTTGCAAAGGACAAATGACTAGGGACAAATGACAAATTTAAATTGAGGGTACATCAAAATGCCTGTTGAAACTAATAACAAAAGACCCATTAAACCGCCCAAAGTTCAGCAGTTTAGTAGCAGTTTCATAACTTTACTAACGCTGTTGTTATTACTGAACTTTATTGTTCCAAGTTTTTTTAGATCGGGAATGCCACAAGTTCCCTACAGCACTTTTCTGGCTCAGGTAGAAGCCGGAAAAGTAGATCGAGCAATTGTTGGTAGCGATCGCATTGAGTATACCATCAAAACTCAAACTCCAGATGGCAAACCGAGCGAACAAGTATTCACCACCATACCAGTAGGTATCGATCTAGATTTGCCGAAAATACTCCGTCAGCATCATGTTCAGTTTGCAGCACCACCGCCAAACCAAAATGCCTGGATTGCTACTTTACTTAGTTGGATTGCACCGCCATTAATTTTCTTTGGGATTTGGGGCTTGTTAATGAGTCGCCAAGGAGGCCCCGGTGTACTTACCGTGGGTAAAAGCAAAGCTAGGATTTATTCAGAAGGTAGTACTGGCGTCAAATTTACTGATGTAGCTGGTGTAGATGAAGCCAAGGCGGAATTAGAAGAAATTGTTGATTTTCTGAAAAACGCTGGAAAATATACCGCACTGGGGGCAAAGATTCCCAAAGGTGTGCTGTTGGTGGGGCCTCCGGGTACTGGTAAAACACTACTAGCAAAAGCGATCGCGGGTGAAGCTGCTGTTCCCTTTTTCAGTATTTCTGGTTCGGAATTTATCGAACTGTTTGTAGGTGTTGGTGCTGCACGCGTCCGGGATTTGTTTGAACAAGCCAAAGAACAAGCTCCCTGTATTGTCTTTATCGACGAGTTAGACGCGCTGGGTAAATCTCGCGGTGGTGCTGGGCCGATTATGGGGGGTAATGATGAGCGGGAACAAACCCTCAATCAGTTACTCAGCGAGATGGATGGCTTTGACGCCAACACAGGCGTAATTATCATCGCCGCCACCAACCGTCCAGAAATTCTCGATCCGGCTTTACGCCGTCCTGGTCGATTTGACAGGCAAGTTGTCGTCGATCGCCCTGATAAAATTGGTCGAGAAGCAATTCTCAAAGTCCACGCTAAAAACGTCAAATTGGCTGATGATGTCGATTTGAGTACCATCGCCATCAGGACTCCTGGCTTTGCTGGGGCAGATTTAGCCAACCTTGTAAATGAAGCCGCACTCTTAGCCGCACGGCGAAATAGCCAAGCCGTGACAATGGCAGATTTCAACGAAGCGATCGAACGTCTGGTGGCTGGCTTAGAAAAACGCTCCCGCGTGTTGAATGAGACTGAGAAAAAGACCGTCGCTTATCACGAAGTTGGCCACGCTATTATCGGTGCCTTGATGCCTGGTGCTGGTAAAGTTGAAAAAATCTCCGTTGTACCTCGTGGTGTTGGTGCTTTGGGTTACACAATTCAGATGCCAGAAGAAGACCGCTTTTTGATGCTCGAAGATGAAATTCGCGGTCGTCTTGCTACCCTTTTAGGTGGACGTTCTGCCGAAGAAATCGTTTTTGGCAAGGTATCCACTGGTGCTACAGACGATATTCAAAAGGCTACTGAGTTAGCCGAACGTGCTATTACTCTTTACGGAATGAGCAATAAACTTGGGCCAGTGGCGTTTGAGAAAATTCAACAGCAGTTTCTTGAAGGTTATAGTAACCCACGCCGTGCTATTAGTCCCAAGGTGGCTGAGGAAATTGACCGAGAAGTTAAGCAAACGTTGGATAATGCTCACCATATCGCCTTGAGTATTCTGCAATATAACCATGAGTTATTAGAGCGAACCGCAGAAGAACTGTTGCAAAAAGAAATTTTGGAAGGTTTAGAACTGCGGGAATATATTAGTCAAGCAAAAGTGCCGGCAAAAGTCGAAGAATGGTTGCGGACGGGTAATATCATGTCCGGTTAATTTAGTTATCGAACAGAATAGAGGGAAAAAAATATTCCATAGTAGGGTAGCACAGCTGTGCTACCCGAAAAATGTACAAATAATTTGGGATAATTTATTTTCTGGAAGTCCCTTAACTCAACTGTGCCACAAGTTGATTTTCTAAAAGTGTGTCATTAGTTAACAAGTCCTCAACGGTAATTCGCAAAAAGCGTTGCTGATCAACTTGAAAGAAGATTTTAACGCGATCGCTTCCAGGATATCCGCTTGGTGTCAGTTGGGCGATTGTTCTGGCGCCTTCTCTGTCGTTGAGGGGTTTGACGGTGGTTTCCCTACTCTCAAGGCGGCGAGTAATTAAGCGATCGCCATCAAAATAAACTTCCGTATTACCTGTATCTGCTCCCAATTCTCCCATAATTAATTCAATGCTGGGCTGATTCTCCACTGAAGCGCCTAAAACTAATTCCACTGCCTGACTCATGGGGTATGGCTGTCCAGCTTTAATTATCGGATGCCAATGATGGCGTTGATTGCGACGATCCCAGTAGCGGATACCATAACTATGGTAGAGAAAGTCTTTGATTTCAATGCCTTGGGCGATTTGTAATGCACCTTGGGCGATCGCTTCAAAGGGACGTTCGCAACGGATTTTGTCTGGCTCAAAATACTGTTTAATCCATGTCTGCACTGCCGGCAATTGTACAGTTCCACCAACTAACAAAACTGCATTAATATCTGCAATTTCTATCCCTTGGCGTCTTGCTTGTTGCAACAGTGTCGTCATCGATTCATCTAATAACTCAAAAAATGCGTGTTCTTTGAGGACATTTTCAAAACTGTCGCGGTTTAATTCCAGTTCATAACTTTCAAATGTCTCATCGTCAAAATAAACTTCACTGGCTTGATTTTGAGTTGATAGCTGAATCTTTACCCGTTCTGCCAATCTTGTTGTCAAAGGACTCACCGCCAACCCTTGAGTTTTGGCAAAGTAATCTACTAACCAATTATCAATATCAGTACCGCCTAAATTCTGCCCAGCTTTCGCCAAGACACGGGCTGTTTTAACTTTTTGTTTGGAATCTTCAGCTAAGGATTTATTACCCCATTTCAGCAGAAATCCCACGGGTTTTGTAGTCGCTTGCACGCCTTGATTTAACTGCACAAGAGACAAATCCAAAGTACCGCCACCAAAGTCAATTACCAAGAGAATTTCTCGATCTGCTAAGCCATAACCCAAGGCTGCGGCTGTGGGTTCATCCAGCATTCGCACTTGTTCAACATTCAGGGACTGACAAACTTTTCCCAACCAATGACGATAGGCTTCAAAACTATCTACAGGTACGGTTAACACTAGAGAATCTAAGCCACCTTCTAGGGGTGCTAGTTCTTCAATCACCTGGGTAAGAAACCATTGCCCTACCTGCTCAAAGGTGACAATTTGTCCATCTAATTCAGGTAAGAAACCTTGAATATTTGCACCGATACCGCGCTTGAAGCTGCGGAAAAATCTAGTTTCGCCTTTGAGGTCAAGACCGCGATCGCGTACTTGTTGACCTACTAAGATTTTACTTTGTGATGCGTCTTCAACATAAACTAGACTCGGAATCAGTGGCGGATTGAGACTTTGTTTAATTGATAAACCTGGTAGATTCAGGGTTTCTGGTTGCTGGGTTACAGGGTTCCAGCGAGCAATGACTGTGTTGCTAGTACCAAAATCGATTGCGATCGCCATATTTTATCAAGAAAGAATTCAGAACTCAGAATTCAGGAGTCAGGAGTCTGACTGGCTGTTGAGCAAATAGTGAAATATTACACTAAATCTTTGATTTAGGAATCAACAAGACATTGGTGAGTCGTACTCCAAACTAATTACATTCTGAATTCTGACTCCTGAATTCTGACTCCTGACTCCATCAGCCACCAAGAACGCAAATGAGCGATCGCTACTTCTTTGTGTTTGGCTTCGACTTCTATCCAAGGTACTTCGTGGTAAACACTGGGCATAGCGGTAATCATATCACTGTGCTTTCTGTCATTAAAAGCTTCTTCGCCATTGGAAATGTGAACTAATTGCCAATCTGGATTCACCCAAGTTTCTCGTGCTGCATACAACATAGATGCTACGCTTGGATCGTCGTAGCTGTCTAAATTTTCGTGGCAAATATGGTGATGAGCATCGAACACCATTGGTATTCCTGCCTGCTGACACACTGCTAAAAGTTCGCTAGCACTATAGGCGTATTCATCATTTTCTAAAGTCAAGCGACTTTTAATTGCTTCTGGTAATTCTGAGATTACTTTTACAAGTTGTTCGGTGCGTTGAGATTTGCCACCGTGAATATTCATCAATGACCAAGGCGATTGGGGTAAGCCTAATAAATCGAGGGTGCGGGCGTGTCGTTCGAGAATTTTGATGCTTGTTTTGACAATTTCTGGGGAATCAGAACTCAGCACTACATATTGATCTGGATGCAGCACCATTCTGATGTTTAATGCTTTTGCACGTTCGCCAATCTTGGCTAGGCGATCGCTCATTTCCTCTAATATATTTGCACCGATTTCGTCTTCCATGTCACTGAGAGGAAACAAAGCAGAGGACATTCGATAGAGTTGAATCTGATTTTCTTGACAAAAAGACAGAGCGTCATGTAGGCGCTGTAAATTATGCTCATACAGTTCTCTTAAAGCAGTTTCACGTTGCTCAAGAGTCAGTTTTAAGTAGCGCGTGCGCGTCATTGTCCGAAAGCGCACTTGTTTATCAATGGTGATACAAACCAGCCCCAAGTGGGGTAAAGTGCCTTTTTGCCGCTGTGTATGAGGTAAATTCTGGAACTGGATTGCAGTCATTAATTTCATTTATTAACATATTGATCTTGTTTCATTTTAATAAGTTTTGCTATAAGTGATGAGTATCTACAGAAGTAGGAGTAATGTTACCTCCGGTTAATTTGCCTCAATCCAATCTTGTGTTTTAGAAGAAGTAGTGTGCAAAATTCTTTTGACCTCTAACTTTAGGGACTTCCAATAAAAAAACGTCCCATCC
The DNA here is from genome assembly GCF_015207005.2 of Desmonostoc muscorum LEGE 12446. Taxonomy (GTDB): domain Bacteria; phylum Cyanobacteriota; class Cyanobacteriia; order Cyanobacteriales; family Nostocaceae; genus Nostoc; species Nostoc muscorum. The sequence continues at coordinate 2,932,948 of NZ_JADEXS020000001.1, read as the reverse complement.
CTGCGGGACGCACTCGCGTTCGTAGGGTAGCACAACACTTAAGGTGAAACTCTTGTCAAGACGTGATATTGACTTCATTTACTTACCGTTACTCACCGCATTACCCCACCCTAACCCTCCCCTTGTAAAGCAGGGCTGATTCATTCCCCAAAGAGCTTTAAAAATCAAGGGTTCTAGCGATTAAAAATTAGTTATTTTGTTACTGGCGTGCCGATGAAACCAACTATTTTACTGATATTTCAGTGCTTAAATGTTCATCTCTTCGTCACGCTTACTTACAATTTTCTTGCTAACCATCTTGACAAATCCTGTTTGAAATGGAATGAAACAGCCCTGGGGATTAAGGGGGGTAAAGCGTATGTGGGACAAGGATTTAAGCTTAAGTTGACACCAATGCACAGCTGTGATCCCCTACAAATGTACAAATAATTTGGAACAATTTATTTTTTGGAAGTTCCTTAGTTGCATCGACCTGCACCTTAGTTGCATCGACCTGCACTTTAGATGCATCGACCTGCACCTTAGTTGCATCGACCTGCACTTTAGATGCATCGACCTGCACTTTAGTTGCATCGACCTGCACCTTAGATGCATCGACCTGCACCTTAGATGCATCGACCTGCACTTTAGATGCATCGACCTGCACCTTAGATGCATCGACCTGCACCTTAGATGCATCGACCTGCACCTTAGATGCATCAAAGAGCAAAAATTAACCCATCTTACGTTAGGCAGCAATTTTAAAAGACTTGTGTGTACACAGTAGACTCCCCACTCCCCACTCTCATTTAAGTAAGTCGGCGGAATTCCCCGTCCCTCTACAGGGCGGGGATGGATAGCCGGACGATGACGAAAGCAGCGACAACCAACATCAATCGTCAGATTGGTTAGGGAGTGGGGTGGATAAGGAGTCGTCAATCTTAGGGCTAGGCAATCTATCGATCCAATCCTCAACCAACTGCGTAACTGTTTTTTCTTTGCTTTGTGCATAAGCCTTCAGCTTGTCGTTCCGTTTCTGCGATAACCTAACTCTGATGGATCTTTCTTTCATGATGTATCACTTATATGGATACATTTATGGTATTATATAAATGGTTGCTAACCCTCCCGACCGTATTGAACAGACAGGCTAACTTCAAAGTAGTAGTAAGATACAAGACGTGCGATAAATCGGTAGATCGGGGAAGGAACACTGTTAGCTGGTTGACTATTGTCGTGAATCCAAGCGGTGTTGTGCAAATAAAAATCAAACTGCCTGTGGTAGACGGGCGGCTGCCTGTGGACGCTTTGTAAGACCATCACGAGATTTAGTTCTCGACTTCCTCGGAAGTTCCTAACGTGGCAAGGGCGGTTGAGACGGGAAACTCCGAGGACGAATAAGACCGTCACTGATTCAATGATGTTGGAAGCCCCAACAGAGAGCGAAGCAGGTTGGGGTACTTCACAGCAATCGTGTTGTCAGTTACAGTTAAAGCCAAAAAAGCAGGTAATAATTTGGATGAATAACTAGAAATGCAGCCCCGCCTGTAAAAGATGCTGCCGTTTCATGAAACCCCGAATTATTGTTTGTGGCTTAGGACGTACTGGATATAAAATATTTCGTTTGCTCAGACACCAGGGAGCATTTGTTGTTGGCATTCATCACCAACCCATCCCAGGGGAAACTGCACTAGATGTGATTGTCGGTGATTTGCAAGCAGCGGCTACTCTCAAAGCGGCAGGAATTGAGCAGGCGCACACTTTAGTAATTGCTGGATCTAAAGACGAACTGAATTTGTCAATTATGATGCAAGCGCGAGTGCTGAATCCCCAGATTCGGATTATCAACCGCTTTTATAATACAAATTTGGGAGAGCGCTTAGATCAAACTTTGTCAGACCATTTGAGTATGAGTGTTGTGGGTTTGGCAGCACCAGTATTCACTTTTGCAGCACTGGGAAGTAGAGCGATCGGGCAAATCAAGTTATTTCAGCAAACTTGGCCAATTCACGAAGAATACATTGATGAAAATCATTTGTGGAAAGGTCGAAAGCTGAGTGAATTGTGGGAAGAACGATCGCGGATGTTGATTTATTATCTACCAGTAGAAGGTGAAACAGATTTGGTATCCGCCGTCATCTCAGGACAACGGTTAAAAGTGGGCGATCGCTTAATTGTCGGCACACAACCCCACGTCCGTCCTCCCAGGCGATCGCTAATTAGAAAATTGCTGAAAGTTATAACTAATCTCAGACAGTTTCAGCAACATGGGCGATCGGTAGTTGTAGGCGCTGTTGTCTTACTCGCAGTGATTCTGGTGGCGACACTCACCTACACATCTGCTGAACTGAAGTTGTCTCTGATCGATGCTTTATATTTTTCTGTAGGCATGATTACCGGAGCAGGCGGTAATGACAAAGTAATAGAAAATGCTCCCAACAGCATCAAATTATTTACCGTTGTCATGATGCTGGTTGGCGCAGTGGTGATTGGTATTTGGTACGCCATGCTCACCGATTTTGTCCTGGGAAGCCGCTTTAAGCAATTTTGGGATGCAGCACGAATACCCCAGCGATATCACTACATCGTCTGTGGCTTGAGTGGTATTGGCGTCAAAATCGTCCAGCAACTCCACGCCAGCGGACATGAAGTGGTAGTGATTGAAACCGACTCCAATAACAGATTTGTCAACACCACCAGAGGACTAGGTATTCCAGTAATTCAAGGTGATGCCAGCTTCCGTACCATACTCAAGTCCAGCAATATAGATTCTGCCGCCGCAGTGCTGGCTGTAACCAGTAACGATGCCACCAATTTAGAGATTGCCCTCAAAGCCAAAAGCTTGGCACCAAGTATTCCGGTGATTGTCCATTATGCCGATCCCGATTTTGCTGGGATCGCGCAACAGCTATTTGACTTCGAGGCTGTACTCAGTCCCGCTGAATTGGCAGCCCCAGCTTTTGCCGCAGCGGCACTAGGGGGACGAATCCTTGGTAATGGCATCACAGCAGATAGCCTTTGGGTAGCTTTTGCCACAGCGATCACACCTTCACATGCCTTTTGCGGTCAATGGGTGAAAGATGTAGCCATGACTGCCGACTGTGTACCCTTATACGTAGAAACAAATCACCAAACCCTCCACGGCTGGGATTTGCTAGAAACCAACCTCAGTCCTGGGGATATTTTATATATGACAATGCCAGCCACGCGGTTATATCAATTGTGGCGTGATGAAGTCGTGTGCGAAAGACACACATAAGGGACTTCCAATGAAAAAAATAATGCGACAAATACATTGGGTAGGATAGCACAGCTGTGCTATCCGAAAAATGATCGATGTGTTGCAAAGATTGTTTGAATTTATTGGTATAATCTTTCGTTTGAAATACCACTGCCCCAGTCACCATTTTAATTTCACCAACTGTGCTGTGTTGTGATATGGCACTCCTAGATATTAGTTTCAACTTATCAAAGGATTTTCTGCCACTTATTAGATAATATCTAGGTTACCTTGTGTAGTAGATCGGACAAATGACTGAATATTCAGCACCATAATATCTATAGATAGTAGGCGCTAATCCTAGCGGAGTGTATATACAGTCACAGCAAAGCTTTGTTTTTCTTCCTGAAAGTACATCTCCAGATACTAGGCGGTTTTGTCACCAAGGTTTTATATTTTAGATATAAAATTGCTATCTTTGCCATTAGCGATCAATAAGTTAAAGAAATGCAATTTTTATATTTTCTTTGTTATTTTGTATTTAACGGGACAGTTCTCGAACATTTGGTGGGTTTAAATAACAATTAATCAAACTATTTCCCCCCAAAGATGCATGTAAGTTATTTGCATTCTGCTGAATTGACCTTTGATTTCCAAGCATAATGCAAATTGTCCAGACAAATTACAGCGCAGCATTGCAAGTCGGCAAATAGCTCATCTACACAAGGCAAACCTTGCTAAAAACCATGCTTAAAACAAATAATCGGCGAATTTTTCTACCTGCTTTTATTAGCCCTTTACAAGAAAGTAATCCAGCAGGTACTAAAAAACAATTTGCTGTGCGGAAATTAGATTTACTGCAACCATTACGTCAATGGCTCGACAAAATCGAGATTCAGAATCGCAAATTGGCCAAGTTTATCGCTAAACTGATTCCTGCCCAGTGCCCATTTGAGCGTGATATCATGCTTTTTGGTCGCACAATAGGTCACATTCCCCCAATGTGCAAGCTCAATCCGCTTTATGACGAACTTATAGGCTTGCGTTTTCGCGCTTTGTGTTATTTAGTAGATCAGTGTGGAGAGGATATCCAATCTTACTGCTGAAGAATACTAGAGAAAACACTGTATGGAAATTCAAGTTGAGCATCAACCCAGTCAACAACGTCTCGAACAATTGGGTGTGTCTAAATGGGCAATTTGGAAAAAGGAAGTTTCAAAATTCCCTTGGACTTATGATTCTCAAGAAACTTGCTACTTTTTGGAAGGTGATGTAGTTGTTACTCCTGATGGTGGACAGCCAGTACAAATGGGTGAAGGCGATTTGGTAATTTTTCCCTCTGGTATGTCTTGCATATGGGAAATTAAAAGTAACGTAAAAAAACATTATTACTTTGATTAATCAAGATTAGAGATTGATACCCTTTGTTTTCTTGACGATCTAGAAAAGCAATATTTTATAAGTCAATCCTAAATAATTGGTGAGAAATACAGTAGAATTCAGAATTCAGAATTCAGAAGTTAGGAGTCAGAAGTTAGGAGTCAGAATTCAGGAGTAAAACAGGCTTTATACTTGGGTACTAAACTTGGCTTGTCTGCTTCAAAAACTTGAAATCTGCTGTAAATAAGATACCCGAATTCTTAAAGAATTCGGGTATCTGTGGTTTGGAGTTATCACAAATCAAAATTGTGGCGATGTCTACGACAAGCCGCTTAGCGTCTACACCACCACTAAAACCAAACAAACTTCATAAAGCAGATTTCAAATTGTTGAAGTACACAATTGAAGTCTCAAACCCTAGCATCAAGCCTGTCTTAATTCTGTTAGCGCAGCGGGGCGTAGCCCATTCTGACTCCTGATTCCTGAATTCTGCTTTAGTAGAAGTTGAATCACAGAAGATCCCTTCTCAGAGGAAAATCATCAAAAATGTTACTACATTTAAGTACTTGGAAAGAAGTTGAAGCTTATTTACAGCAGTCAAAGGGTATTATTTTTCCCATTGGTTCCACAGAACAACATGGGCCAACGGGATTAATTGGTACTGATGCTATTTGTGCAGAAGCGATCGCTCGTGGTGTGGGCGATGCAACTGGAGCGATCGTTGCCCCTACAATCAATGTAGGCATGGCACTGCACCATACTGCTTTCCCTGGCACAATCAGTCTGCGCCCCAGTACTTTAATTCAAGTAGTGCGAGACTATATAACCTGTTTAGCCAAAGCTGGTTTTACCAAGTTCTACTTTATCAACGGACACGGCGGTAACATTGCCACCCTCAAAGCCGCTTTCTCGGAAACTTACGCTCATTTAGAAGATTTGCACATAGCCAATGCCCAACAAGTACAATGTCAAGTGGCTAACTGGTTTATGTGCAGTTCAGTATATAAACTAGCCAAAGAATTATATGGGGATCAAGAAGGTTCTCACGCAACCCCAAGCGAAGTAGCCCTCACCCAGTACGTTTATCCAGAAGCGATTAAGCAAGCACCCCTTTCACCAGAAGTTGCAAGGGGACACAGGATTTATAGTGCAGCAGACTTTCGAGTGCGTTATCCAGATGGACGCATGGGATCAAATCCGGCTTTAGCAACACCTGAACACGGTAAACAATTTTATGAGTTGGCGGTGAAAGAACTCAGCAATGGATATTTGGAATTTGTCAACGCAGAATAAAACCATGCAAACACATTAGACCTGCCTTGAAAATAGGGACTGGGGACTGGGGACTGGGGATTGGGGACTGGGAAAGAGATATTTTCATTCTTTTTTTGTGAACTGTGTTCATGGAGTCTCTTGCATAAATCAAAAATAAAGAACCCCACCCTAACCCTGCCCTTGTAAAGGGGAGGGAACTAGATTTCTTTTTTCCCCCCTCTTTCCAAGGGGGGAATAAGGAGGGTAATTCGACTTGTGTGTACATCGAGGGGAGGGGTTGGAGGTGGGGTGTTAGGGACTTTTGCAAGAGACTCCATGAGCTGCGTTCACAAGGAACAATGAAAATTTATTTTCCCTACTCTCCACTCCCCACTCCCAACTCCCTATTTTCAAGGCAGGTCTATTGTAGAGATGGGGGTAAAGTTGCGTCTCTGCGTAAAATAGCAATCCTAAATCATTCGCGTTCAACATGATCCCCGACTTATTTAAGAAGTCGGGGATCGGCGCTTTGCAATTTTGACAATCAAAATCAGATTGCTAAATATCTTAATAAGAGTTATTCGATAAGTCGTAAAATCACACAATAGACTAATTTTTAAAACAGAAAATTACAGGTTAAAAAGACATTGTGATTAACGGTTACGAAAACACTTTAACTGATTTAATTCAACTCCTGGAATCATCTCGCCGTGCAGCCGCTCGTTCAGTCAATGCAATTATGACAGCTACCTACTGGGAAATTGGGCGACGCATTGTAGAACTTGAGCAGGGTGGAGAGAAGCGAGCAGAATACGGAGCAGCAGTCATAAAAAGGCTTTCAGAAGACTTAACAGGGAGATTTGGTAAAGGTTTTTCAAAAACTAATCTAGAACAGATGCGGCGTTTTTATCTACAATGGCAAATTGCCCAGGCACCGTCTGGGAAATTGGATTTATCGGCTTTAGCTCAAGGATTTCCCTTACCTTGGTCACATTATGTTCGTCTTCTTTCAGTTCAAGACTTAAAAGCTAGACAATTTTATGAAATTGGCTCAATAACCAAGTTCCAACTTCAGATTGACTCATTTCACGACTTCGGCGTAAGGCTTCTTCTAAAATAAACATCGCCAATCCCGGCAATATCTCTGATTCGCGTATACGTTTACTACCTTGATCTGCGATCGCATAGGCGATGATTTGGGCATTTTGGACATCCACTACCCAATATTCAGCAACACCCAATTCTTCATAAACCGATCGCTTTGTACCCAAGTCATCCAGCAGAGATGTTTTCGCAATCTCAATCACTAAATCTGGTGCGGGGTAGCGATCGAGGTTAACAATCCCTGTACCTGCTGGGATCGTTTGGGCGCGTTCTCTGAGGTAATACGCCACATCAGGCTGACAATCCTGAACACCAGTTTTGCGAAAGGTGGTAGTGTCTAAACCTGTGGCTAGAATCCCTTTAATCGTCGCAAATAGAGTGACAGCAAAAATAATCACCACATGGTCTTTACCATGAGCAAAACTAACTGGTGGCATTTCCAGCCTCATGTGTCCTTTGTAGTAGTAGCTTTTTCCCTTCTCGTTGAGCAAGTTAGCGATCGCTTGCTCATACTCCTGCCAAGAAGCACAAATCCATGTATCTGTCGGTAACTGGGTCTGAGTTTCACTCATTGCCTAACCCTTATGCCACTAAGCTATATCTCTTGTAACTCAAATTCTAAACTTCTAGCTCAACTCTTTAACCTCTGAAGGATGATGAGGGTTGGAAGGCGATCGCTTCGCTCCTAAATCATCTCATATTTGGCAATTTCGCATCAAATTTACCATTCTATTAATTTTACCTTCTTCTTCCATGTCCGAGTCTGGATGATGAGGGTTGAAAGGCGATCGCCTTATTTTCTCAATTTGTTTATTCTCCTTTCACCCCAGCCTCGATTGCTTTCACTAATGGGCTGACCCACCACAAATCTGAAATTTTTTGAAGTCCCTCAAATATCAATGCTTTTCCTCCGACTTCCAAGCGCTTCCTCAAAGTTGGATTCTGCTTCACCTGTTCTACTGCTTCTGCAATAATGATTTGTTTCTCTACTTCAGTTTGAGTGGGATAATTCTGAGTTATACGATTTACGATTTGCTGAATCTCTTCAAAAGCCTCTATGAGATTTTGCTCTTGAGCATAATTATGCTGTGTTCCAATCTGATCTCCATTGACCGTGCTATTGAGATTGACTGCACCCACAGATCCACTAAAGTTTAGGTTTGGGTTGTTTGAATCTGGCATAGTGATAAAAACTCCTGTCTGATTTATATATGTACTTTGATTTTTTGGCTTATTGCTCACAATCTGAAGAATCTGCTCTGGTTTAAGTGGTTGCCAAGTTTGGCGACGAATTAAAGCCTCAGCCTCTAGCAATCTCCATTGCAATTTGTCTTTTAATTCTGGAAACTCAATAATAATCTTACGAAGTGCTTCACAGGCTTGAGGAGTACCACGCTCCTGTAGGCGTTGTGGGATATAGTCTCTCCAAGTTCTAACACTATCTTCAGGTCTTACTTCATAATCCTCAATATCCGTGAGTTCTTCTTCTTGAGAGCTTTCTTTTTGTTTTTTTTCTGGATCAGGATACTGTTTTGTGAGAAAAATGTACAAATCAGCAATGCAGTCTTCCTTCAGTTTCTGTTCGGTACTTCCTTGATACTTAATGGAATATGATACAGACTGCATAACTTCTCGCCCAAATGCAGAATCTTTCTGAATCGCAGACCAAACAACTGACCATCCAGCATCTTCTGCATAAAGTATCAACATCTGAGCTGCAACAATTGCTTTAGCTCTTTCCTCAGCGCTTTTAGGAGGAGGTGAAGAAACGAGATATTCTGCAAAATCTTGAGCTTGATTTACTTTATTGATTAATAAATCTCTTAGTAAATCACCCATGCTTGTAGCTGTGAGTGTCTCATGCTTGACTTTATCCATTAATACTCTTAATAGACGCTCATCCCAACAATGACTTACTAGATTATTTATATGAATAGAACCATGTTGTTCATTGTCTTTATCAATCAAAAATATTAATGTTTTGATAAATTCATCTGGAGCATTATAATAAGCTTTTTTAATCAATTCTTGGCGATGCTTCTTGTTGTCTTCAGTTCGATCCCAGTTAGGATGTGCAAGAATTATTGGTGTCCATTTTTGCCATTCTTTGGTGGATAGACTGAGTATATATTCTGGTGCTTCTCGTATTAATAAAAGTAATGCTTGATAACCTGCTAATACAGAGTAGGGATAATTATTTGTACCCAGCCAATCTAGATCAGGGTTAGCATGAGCTAGATACAAATTTGCAGCTTGAATAATCCTTTTTTTAGTTGAATCTTCTGCTTCAATCCAACCAGGAAGATTTTTCAGACTTGACTCAAATGGATTTCCATAATGAGTACTATCAACTTTAAGAGCTAATTCACAACATAAAGAACACCAAATATTAGGCTGGGAAGCATCAATCTGACTCAAAACATCAAGCACTCTTTCCTTTGCTGAAGGGTCTAAAATAATTTTATTTTTATTTCTGTTGCGCCTAGCCTGTTCTGCCAAATAAATTTCTTTTTCTTCCTGTGCTATTAGCGAGTCTAACTCAACCGTTTCAAGATAATAAGCAAATTCTTCTCTTAATACTGAGTTAGTTTGGCTTAGTTGTAATATTGGCTCGACATGATCAAATTGGGAAAGTTTAAAATTCCAAAGTATCAATTTTGCCCAACTTCGTTGTTTATGTTCAGTATCTGATATTTTAAATTGTTGAATTAACCAGGAAAAATCTTCTTCATAAATTATTTCTCTAATATAGTTAGCAAAGCCTATATAATCCTGATTAGGTTGTAAAACGATAGAGATTATTGACTCTATAATTTGATAACGTTTTTGAAACTCATCTCTTAAAACATGGCTAAAGTTGATTGTTTGATATGAATCATCAGATACAATTGCATGATGATTATTCAGCCGTAATAAAGCAACCTTAGCAAATGCCTGCATTACTTCTGGTTGATTCAGATGCTCCCAGGCTTTCAACATAATTGCATCTGATAAATGCTCAAAACTATAATGTAAATCGCGCCCACGACTATTAAATTGTTTTTCTAGCCATCTTAGAGCTATTGGTAAATCAGATATTTGAAGATGTTGTCCAAGCTCTTTTGCTATAAAGTCCTGATATCTCCCACCACTGGATTTGGATACTGGCTGCATTAAGGTACTAAAAACCTCTTCTGCTGTGATGTTGCCTGGCCAAACTGCTCGGAGTCCACACCCTTTTAGCTGTTCCTCTTCATCATTTTGGATTTTAGCAACTGCTAAAGGTTTTAATCTTGCTTTGGTTTTTTCATCACCAAGATTGCATACAGCCACTGCTGCATTGATGCGAACCCAAGAATGTTGCTGATGATCAAGAGCAACATCGGCAAGATATTCCTGTACGGCTTTTACATTACAGGCTTCTGCAATATCAATAGCTACGTTCCTTGCATTTATACTCTTTGTTGAATCAGAAATATAAGGTTGAACCTGCTCGGCTAATTTAGGATGATTTAGATTTTGGTATAGCCAAGTATGATATTGGTACGTTAATTTTTCTTCATTGTGTAATCTCAGAAGGGATTCAACTAGAGCGGCCTTATCAGTTTCTCCAGCAGTGGCTACGTCACTTAGGAGTAGTACATCGGGATCTGTTTTCATTACTTCCCTAAAAACTTCAGGAAGCATACCAGCTAGCCAAGCAGCAGTTTCATGAAGCTGGGGAATTAACCTAAATTCAGAATCTTCAGAGGAAGCAATTAATTTCATTACTTGCTCTAAAGGTGTTTCGTGGTGAACTAAGTATCGTGCAGCAAGAAACTCAGCATAGGTCTGATGAGCAAAACCAATTCGATGCGGGCCGCGCGAAGAAAATAGCTCAGTGACAGACAAAACCTCTTTAATACAGTTTTCGTCAAGTGAAAACTCTTGCTGATTAATACTTTCTTTACCTATGGAAATATCCCGAATAGCAATATCAGAATTGGGCATATCCCCATATTCTGGACTTATCCAGATGGCAGAGCGATTAGAAAATAGAAGTAAAGCTGCAATTCGACTTGCTATAACTAATCGGTGTTTTGCATCTAAATTTCCAGTGAAGCCAGAATCGCAGCGATCTGAGTTCACCTCTTCACATAGTTGTAAACAACCTTCTTCGTATAAATCCTTTTGAGAGGAAGAGAATCGTTTATTTTGATAAGTACCCAGAAGTAATTTTAATGTGATTGGCTTGATAGCAAGTGGAATAGCATTTTTATTAAAGACTTCCTGTAAAAAATCACCAGAGTTGATGTTACGCCTATTTGCTGCTTCAATTACATCTACTCGACATAGAGGAGCTAGCTCATATACCGCAACATTAGCTTCTCCCCACTTGTCTTTTAGCTTCTGCTCCAAGCTATCCTTCCAATCAGCCGTCCTGCAAGTGATCCGAAAATACAGGCGATCGCAAGGTAGCTGTTCTATTTCACGTTTAAGAATTCTGACAAGTATTTTGATAGAAAGTAATCCCTCATCTAGGCTATCCAGAAAAAGATGTAGTTTATTTGTTCCTTTGCGCCAAGCTTGGAATGTTTCATTGCGGAAAATTGCATCACATAACTGCTTGTCTGAATCATAATCACCAAGTCTGAACCACAAACAAACATTTTCTGAGCCACTAAACTTGTGAGAAACTTGATGATATGCTTGTTCGGTTGCTGTGGTCTTACCCATACCAGCTTCACCTAGCAGCACTAAACAGGGCATCTCAGATATAGTTTCAAAGGCAACTGAATCAGATTTGTAAAAATGTCCCCACTCTGAATCTGGATTGACTAAATATCCACCATCACGTAAATCAATGTGACCTGATCGGGGACACCAGAAGCGCTTCCATGTGTAAAGCTGACTTGGCATTTTTACTTACAACAGGCTGAGAATATTTTTACTATGTTAACCGCACCCAATCCTTAATGTTGTTCAATGAGAAAGGAGCTTTTAAGATATTATGCTTCTGCGATCGCTCTCAAAATCTCAACTTTCAACCTCTGAACTCGGAAGTTGTACCTTTTAGCTGGAACGTTAAACCTCTGAACTTGGAAGTTGCACCTTTTTACTTGAACGTTGCACCTCTGAACTCGGAAGTTGCACCTTTTTGCTTGAACGTTGCACCTTTGAACTCGGCAGTTGCACCTTTTAGCTCGAACGTTGCACCTCTGAACTCGGAAGTTGCACCTTTTAGCTCGAACGTTGCACCTTTGAACTCGGAAGTTGCACCTTTTTGCTGGAACGTTGAGCCTCTGAACTCCAAAAAGAAAGCTCAGAACTGGGAATGTCGTGTTTTTAACTCCAACATCCAACTTCTGAGCTTTAACTTTGCACTTTTGAGGTGCAACTACGGACTTATTTTCTACAACATTGGTTCTTTAGACTCGACTTTTACAGTTCTACGGGCAAATCGTTGTCCCATTTCCAGAACTACTGCATCTAAACCCGCCCCTTGTCCACTGGCTTTGGCGTAGTTATACACTTGCAACGCGGCTGCATATGCTTCACTGCCCACTGCCAAAGAAGTATCATCCACAAGTTCTTGCAATTGTGTCAAGGACAACAACACCGGATATAACGCTTCAAATAATTGCACGTCTTTCCGCATTTCATCCAAGTCAAACGATCGCGGTAAAAACTCCGGGTTCTGCGCCGCCACCTCTAATGCTTTGCTGACAAACGCCCGACTCTTATCCCCCATCTTGGGTAAAGCCATGCGATCGTCGGGACTCAAATCAACTAAAAACGGTAGCTTTTCTTTAATGGTGCTAATCGCTTGCAACACAGCATCTCTCTCTGTTTGTCCCAGTGTTGCACTAATTCGGGTCTTAGACATAGAAATCACTCTCTAGTATATTTCTTGAATCTAGAGTGCCCACATATACAACTCAAATTTAACGTGAATTCAACGAACCTCCCCCTGTCTTGAACTAAAATTCAACTCTGTCCCTCTCCGACTCGGAGAGGGACAGGTTTTGCGTAGTAAAACCAGGGAGAGGTTTTTATGTCAAACAATTTGGGATTTTAGATTGAGCGACACAAGATCAATCCAAAATCCCAAATCTAAAATCTAAAATTCCCCAACAATGATTGATTGGGTGTTAACTGAGTTTCAAAACGACTATAAACAATTTGGGTTGGATACCAAGACGAAAACCAGTAGGAATCTTGAATAATTTGATAAGAACTACCCGCATCTGGCAACTCAAACTGAACCAAACCTAAGTTATTTAATCCAACTACTTCTCGTCCTTCTTGAAACCAGCGATATTTCCAAAACATTAGGGGTTGTAAACATCGCCTTTTGGCAATTTTCGCTCGTTTCCAAGGAGCTATAAATGATGACAAATCTGCTGTGCAGTTAGAAGTTTGAGCGCTTTGTCGAATTATCCATTCCAGCACACAATACCAGTCAGGGTCAGTTAATTGCTGGCGTTGCCTTAGCCGACTATTGGGGTAGCGTTTGGCAGTGAAGCCATCATGGTGTAATTTTTTGTCAGAAATTTCTACCATATTGGCTGGATTCATCCATCCAATCCAATATCGCAGCTTTTCTGCTAATAACCAATCTTTCATTCGTGTATGAATCAACTGCGTTATTGGTTCTTCATTTTTGATGGCACTAGAAGTTAGCTGTACTAAAACCGATCGCAATTGAGAATCGGTACGTGCATAAGACAAGCGAGCTGCAAAACTGTAGTGAATATCTCCAGACAAAATAATCACTTGTTGACGTTGCCCAAACAAAGTGTTGAGGAATTTTGCCAATGCTTCAACATTGATGTTCCAAGCATCACCAACATCTGTGGAAAAAACTTTCTCTTGCTGTAAATTCCAATGGTGAATCCAATCAATCACTTGTGAACCAAATACATTAGTAGGTGCAATCACAAATGTGGCTTGAATCTGAGTTTCTTGAGCTATTTTTTGTAAAGGCAAAACTAGTTGTTGCTCAAAGGCTTTTGGACATAGCAGCATCGGTGGAGCGATCGCTTTTTGATCGGCTGGGTAACCCCGCCAAGTCCGTGTATCCAAGACAATCACTTCATGACAATCGCTCTGGACTATGTAGTTCCAAGTAAGTGTTTCAGGATATCGAGCCAAAATGAACACTGAACCGTCTCGGACTAACAGAGGTAAGCCTGTGTGGGGATCGTTGGGTGGCATACCAACATAACGAGCGATCGCCTCATCAGCTTTTGTATCCGTTCCTTGGGAAGCTGACCAAGCTTGTGTAGCAGCCAGCAGTTTTTCCCCTGGTTGACCGATTTCAAATTGCCCTGGTGTATTGCCCCACCCTTGAAACACTGTGTAAGCTAACAGGGCATTTTGCACAACTCGCCGCCCCAAGGGACGCCCCAGGACTCGCAAACACCAAGCTTGGTTCAAATTCCAGTCATCAGTGACATCATGATCGTCAAAGATGGTGTACACGGGAATATTGGCAAGGGCGCGACGCACTTTCCCCAGGGTATAAATGAATTGCCGCAAATCCCGGACTGCCCGATTCCAGTTTTTGATGGCTCGGCGATCGCGTGTTACTTGGCGTCCTTTAGGAAATACCACTGGCCAGCACACTGGTGACCACGTTAATAAATAAGTAGCGCAATACTCCCCCAGGCTCAGGAGATGACTGGTAACTTTCTCAGATTTATTATGTAATCCTGCGGTTAAACCAGCTTCATTTGTAGCAACTCCAGCTCGTTCTCCGGGGGGCAATTCCTGGGGAGTGCAGTACATTCCACCCACAGGCAATTGTTCTTCCCAACCCAGCAGGGCATCCCCAAGGGTACTGGCAACCCACAGCGATGGATCAGCTACATCGTCACCGTAAATTTGATCTCCCGTGAGGAATAGCTGGTGAGGGCGGTGCTGGGCTTGATTTGCAGATGCCTCAATTAAGCGATCGAGAATCGGTAGGGCATCAAACCCAGAACCATGAGGTTTACGACAGGAAGCATGGACAATTTGCAAATCTTCGAGACGCCTGGGCGGTAGGGTAAAGGTTGGTTTTTGATGGTTAAAGTAGCTGATGCTAGCCGTAGGATAGGAGTTTGAGCATAATGCTTGTTGTAGCGTTTGCGGAGTCTGGTTAGCGGCAGTCAACTGGAGGTCATATGCGTAGATGCTATTGCTAGTTAGGCGATGTGCAACTGTAGACCGAGCCGTGACAGCAACAACATGAAGATACTTACCCAACGCAATAGTAGAGCGTTCCCCTGACAATAAGCAATTTCCCAGTACTTCACCATCATTTGTTGTGTCATAAACCTTGAGTTCAACTTGACAAGACTGTTTGAGTGCCACCCATACCGTTACTGATTCATGTTCAGTATGTTTGAGAATTGGCCCTGCCAAAATTAGCGGTAGTCTTTGGAAAAACTCGTCTCCAGCTTGGTATTTCATTACAAACAGTTGACAAAGTGAAAGTGGTGATGTTCTAAATGCATTGCTTTAACTTATAACGATTGACATATCATCTGATCGCTATTTTTCACGATAGTAGTTTTACTTACTCCTCTATAATCTGGCTTTATGGCCTATGCCTAGCCCAAAACCTAGATTTGGCAATAACTACGAGTAAGTTCTAACTAAGTTAACAAATGCAAAGTTGACAGTGTTAGATTTCTGATATTTTAGTTAAATTTCATCTAAAAAGCCTAAGTTTATTTGCTTGGGAAACAAATTGAGACTTGTGTAAGTCGTAGGACATACGAAAATTGACGTACCAAGTATGGTTAGAAATTTTCACTGATAACTAGTTATAAATACCCAAAAACGGTGAGTTATGAATAATCAAAATTCCCCGCAAACACCTATGAGGTTTGCACAAGCTTTTTTGGCTGCGGTTACATTAATGACTGCTTCTATTGGACCTGTCTTTGCTAGCGACAAAGTGGAAATTTTAGGTGCAGATTACGGTGGTAATGGTTGCCCTGGAGGATCTGCTAGTGTGAGTGTCAGCCCTGACGGTCAAGAGCTAAGTATTCTATTTGATAAGTTTATGGCTCTAGGAAATAATGCAGCAGAAAGACGCAAAAGCTGTAACTTGAGCATTCCAATTAAAGTACCTCAAGGCTTTCAAATTTCGCTCTACGATGCTGATTATCGGGGGTATGTTGCTCCCTCCACAATTGGCAGATTCAGAGCAGAATACTTTTTTGCTGGTCAGCGTGGCCCTGTTTTTTCTCGGACATTTAGAGGCGAAAGTGACTACAACGTTCGGCATAAATTAGTGACTGTGGCTGATGTCTGGTCAAGTTGTGGTGATAGTGTAAATATGCGGGTGAATGCTGCGATGACCGCCAGTGGTCAAGGGATGGCGACTGTTGACTCCTTTGACCTTGCCCACCGTGGTTTGGTTTATCACATCAAATATCGCCAGTGTCGGTAGCTAATACCAAGTTGTACTAAAACATAG
Source organism: Desmonostoc muscorum LEGE 12446 (assembly GCF_015207005.2). Classification (GTDB taxonomy): domain Bacteria; phylum Cyanobacteriota; class Cyanobacteriia; order Cyanobacteriales; family Nostocaceae; genus Nostoc; species Nostoc muscorum. Next base: position 2,916,581 of record NZ_JADEXS020000001.1, on the reverse strand, counting down.
TAACTGAACGTGAGTTCGATGAACCTCTCCCCAACCCCTCTTTGAGACGGAGAGGGGCTTTAGTATCCTGAGTTGGGCACGAAAAATTAGGGTTTTTAAGCCTCTCCCCATTGGGGTTAGCCTGCCGTTAGGCAAGCGGGGAGAGGTTTGGAGAGGGATTCTTTTCCAGTACAACCTCATATCCCAAGGTGTAGGGGCACGGCACTGCCGTGCCCTTACAGTTGTACTTCACGCTTGTGGGGAAACGTTATAAAAGCCTGGGCTAATATTTGGAATCGATCAATTCCGAGCAATACCTTCTTGACGTGCGGCGCGTTGCACAGCAGCAGCAACCGCAGTGACGACGCGCTGATCAAAGACTGAAGGAATAATGTGTTCCCGACTCAAGTCTGAAGGATTGACCAAAGAAGCGATCGCACTTGCGGCTTCTAGATACATTGTGGTGGTAATTGCCTGTGCCCGACAATCTAAGGCACCACGGAATACTCCCGGAAAAGCTAAAACGTTATTGATTTGGTTCGGGTAATCACTGCGACCGGTGGCGATGACAGCAACACTTTGGTGAATTAATTCTGGCTGAATTTCGGGAATGGGATTTGCCATTGCAAATACAATTGGGTCTTTGGCCATAGATTGCACCATTTCCGGTGTCAAAACTCCTGGTGCGCTGACTCCAATAAATACGTCTGCGCCTTGCATAGCACCTGCTAGGGTACCTTGAGCTTTCACGGCAAATTCGAGTTTTTCTTCTGTGAGGTCTGTACGACTGGTGGAGATAATTCCTTTAGAGTCGCACATCCAGATTTTTTCTGCCCCAGCTTTCCTCAGTAAGCGGGCGATGGCTACTCCAGCTGCCCCTGCACCGTTAATCACGATGCGGATTTCGCCGAGTGCTTTGTGTACCAACTTCAAGGCATTAAACAAGGCTGCTAAGGTGACAATTGCGGTACCGTGTTGGTCATCATGAAAAACCGGAATATCTAATTCCTGTCGCAATCTCTGTTCAATTTCAAAACAACGTGGTGCAGCAATATCTTCTAAATTCACACCACCAAACACCGGAGCAATATTCTTGACTGTCTGAATAATCTCATCTGTATTTTGGGTAGCAAGGCAGATGGGAAAAGCATCCAACCCGGCAAATTCCTTGAATAGCATCGCTTTGCCTTCCATAACTGGCAGTGCAGCAGCGGGGCCGAGATTTCCTAAACCTAAAACTGCACTACCATCTGTAACAATAGCAACAGTATTTTGTTTAATGGTTAATTTGTAAACTTCCTCTGGGTCTTGGGCGATCGCAGTACAAATTCTGCCGACTCCTGGCGTGTAGGCCATTGCTAAATCGGACACGCTTTTTAAGGGAATTCGGCTAGCAATGCTGATTTTGCCACCGCGATGTAAATTGAAGGTGCGATCGTAGACACTGAGTAACTTAATATCTGGCAGGGCTTTGACTGCTTGCACAATCGTCTCAGCGTGTTCGGTACTAGCAGCATCAACGGTAATATCGCGGGTAGACTCTTTGCGGGTTTGCTCGATTAAATCAATTTGACCGAGATTACCGCCCGTAGTGGCGATCGCTTGGGTTACCGACGCCAACATCCCCACGCGATTGGGAATCTGCAAGCGTAGCGTCAAACTAAAACTAGAATTAGGAGTTAGGTTTGCCATGTTGATTTAGGATTTTAAGTTTTAGATTTTATATTGAATTGCTTGGTAAAAATCTAGACAAAAGCTAAGATATAATGTTTTTCTGAAGTCAATCTTAAATCCGTAGGGTGAGTTCACACAAGTTAACGTACCTTTGTCAATTAGTAAAACTCTACACAAGATATTTTTAGCTTGCCACAATCAAGTGAGAACTCTTTTGCAGCAGCCTCCACAAATCAAGGCTTTTCCTTTGTAAATGACTGGTGTCCAGATTTCCTGACTTAAGCACCCTCACTTTGTCATTCTTCAGAATGGGGCAGCTTTTAATTTCTGATACAGAAGCGGATTGTTCTCTCGAAAAGATTCTTGCAATTTCTCAAACTCTTGCTCACCTGCTTTTAAATAACCATCAATTAGCTTTCGGTTGGCAAAATAAAAGGTAATAGCACCATAAACCTGTTCTAGTGAGAGTAATGGAAAGTTTTGAGCAATACTTTCTGGAGATTCTCCATTTAAGAAAGCATATACGACTGAATCGAGAGAAATGCGTGTACCTTCGAGCCAATAGCCTTCACCTCGTTGTTCGATATATTGCTTTGTGATGTTCGGTGCTATTGTCATAAAAATAATGGTGAATCTTTATCTAAATGTTAAGCGATGCCCAACTCTTAATTACGCCACCCATATCCGCTAAACTTGCGTTTCTTGTTATGAGTTGTGATTCTGTTGAGAATACTTGATAAATTTAAACTAGTCTGTTGAGCTAACTTAACATAAATTAATACTTAATCAGCACAAATTGTGTAATTAGGGCGATCGCCTACGCGATTTTATCTTCAGCTTCCGATAGTAGTTACTATATCAAAATATTACCTATTTATTAGTACCATTTACTGTATCCAGATTTTAAATTTTACCAGCCATAATTTTATTAGTGAGTTATTTTGTGGCAAAAATCCAGCCCAGTTCAATTGGGCAGTAAATTATAGAGTCCGTAAATACCAAGTTGCGAGTAAATAATATCTCTTAGGTAGGAGGTCAATTAAAGGAATTCACAGACAAATTGATACAAACACAACTAAAATTACAAAAATTTACTTTTACCTCATACCTAGTCGTGACATGACTTCACAATCTTCTCGCTCTGACAAAATTCTGGTTGTCGATGACTCTCCTGATAATGTGTTTTTGATCAAAACTATTTTGGAGGAAGAAGGTTACACCATTAGCACCGCAGAAAATGGTATTTCAGCATTGGCGCAATTGCAGTCATCTCCATGTGACTTGGTGCTGCTGGATTTGATGATGCCAGGTATGGACGGATACGAAGTTACTAAACACATTCGCGGTGATATGAAATTGTCACAATATATTCCCATACTGCTAATTACTGCCCACGATGCGCCCAACGTTGCCCACGGATTAGACTTGGGTGCAGATGATTTTATCCGCAAACCTGTAACAGTAGATGAATTATTAGCAAGAGTGCGATCGCTTTTGCGTTTGAAGCGCAGTATGGATGAACGCGATGAAATAGCCCGCCAGCGAGAAGATTTTGTCTCCCGCCTCACCCACGACTTACGCACTCCCTTAGTAGCGGCTGACCGCATGTTAATGCTGTTCCAACAAGGCGCTTTGGGAGCATTATCACCCCAAATGCAGGAAGTAATCGCCATCATGGCCCGGAGCAATATCAACCTACTTTCTATGGTCAATACGTTATTAGAAGTTTATCGCTTTGAAGCAGGTCGCAAAACTTTGGCATTGCAGCCTGTTAATTTAGCACAATTACTAGAGGAGGTAGCTGGAGAATTAGCACCTCTAGCTCAAGAGAAAATGCTGTTGCTAAATCTCGAATTGGCTGAGGAGTTAAAAACAAACAGAGTGATAGGCGATCGCTTAGAATTACATCGTTTATTCACTAATCTTCTAGGCAACGCAATCAAATTTACTGAGTCTGGTTCGGTGAATATTCGTCTTACTTTTCAAACCCAATTTGACAAGAATAATCAATATCAATTCTCTGGAAAATCTAATTTTGCTGAGTACATTAGCATTGAGATCGCAGATACTGGCCCAGGTATTCCCCCTGAAGAACAAATCACCATATTTGAACGATTTCGCCAGGGCAGTCACAAAAGTTCTGGTAGTGGCTTAGGACTCTACCTCACTCGACGAATTGTTGAGGCACATCAAGGTATTATTTTGCTTAATTCCGAGTTAGGCAAAGGTAGTACATTTATTGTACTTCTACCAAGAAAAACATCATAATTTTACCAATTATCAATCGATTAGTGTTTTAAATTTTGTCTAATAAAAGTTTTTCGTAGGGTAGCATAGCTGTGAAGTGTTACCACAAATATGCTACCACAGCGATAGGATTAAATAAGTAATTGTTTATGGCACGAAAAAATGATTACCACTGAATTATCTAACATTGGCGATATTATCCTGAATCAGCGTAATTTTTTTCAAACTGGCAAAACTAAAGATATAAATTTTCGCCTTGAGCAACTCCAAACACTCAAGCAAGCAATCATTGAGCATGAACAAGAAATAATCCAGGCATTACAAGCAGATTTACATAAACCAGAAGTGGAGATTTACTTGACAGAAATTGCAGTGATTAAGGATATTGATTATGCCATAAAATATATCAAAACCTGGACTAAGCCCCACAAAGTAGCCGTTTCCTTAGAATTTTTTTCCTACTCCGCCCGCATTTATCCAGAACCACTCGGAGTTGTCTTAATTATTAGCCCTTGGAACTATCCATTTCAGTTAGCGATTTCACCCTTAATAGGTGCGATCGCCGCCGGAAATTGTGCAATTGTTAAACCATCAGAAATTGCTTCCCATACTTCCAGTATTGTCGCCAAAATTATTACCAAATATTTCCAACCAGCTTATATTGCAGTGGTTGAAGGAGGCATAGAAGCCAGTGAAAAACTACTAGCAGAAAAATTTGACCATATCTTTTTCACTGGTGGTACATCTGTCGGAAAAATTGTCATGGCAGCAGCGGCAAAACATCTCACACCAGTTACTTTAGAATTGGGTGGTAAAAGTCCTTGTATAGTCGATACTGAGATTAATCTTGAACACACAGCCAGACGAATTACTTGGGGCAAATTTATCAATGCTGGACAAACTTGTATCGCCCCTGACTATCTTTTAGTGGATAAAAAAATCAAAAAAGATTTAATAGATGAACTGAAAAAATGCCTAAAAGAATTTTATGGAGACAATCCGGCAAATAGTCCTGATTATGCCAGAATTATTAGTCAAAAAAACTTTGACAGATTGGTTAAATTCCTTGAAGATGGTGAAGTTATTATTGGCGGAGAAACTAAATCTTCAGAGCGTTATATCGCCCCCACAATCATTGATAATGTCTGCTTAGAAGATTCTGTAATGCAGGAAGAAATTTTTGGCCCCATTCTGCCCATAATTGAATACAGTGATATTGGAGAAGCGATCGCCTTGATTAACTCTAGACCAAAACCCCTAGCTTTATACTTATTTTCTCAAAATAAAAACCTGCAAAACCAAGTTTTGCAGGAAACTTCATCAGGTGGAGTCTGTATCAACGATACAATGATGCAGTTTGGAGTTTCATCTTTACCATTTGGTGGAGTAGGAGATAGTGGTATTGGCAATTGTCACGGTAAAGCTAGTTTTGACACCTTTTCTCATCATAAAAGTGTATTACAAAACTCCTTCTGGCTGGATTTAAAATGGCGGTATGCTCCCTATAAAAGCAAATTACCGCTAATAAAGAAACTTCTAGGTTAAGAGGCTATTTATTGACTCCTAACCCTGCCAATTATAAGATTTTAGATTTTAGATTTCTCCTTCAATCCAAAATCCAAAATCTAAAATCCAAAATTCAATAGCTCCTAACTCTTAAAACCCAAACGCACTGCTGTAACGCTCTTCAGTCCAAGGTTCACCACGGCGGTGGTAGCCATTGCGCTCCCAAAAACCAAATTCTTCACTAGCTAAAAATTCTAAACCATTAATCCATTTAGCGCTTTTCCAAGCGTAGAGGTGAGGAACAACTAGCCGCATTGGGCCACCGTGTTCAACTGGAAGATCTTCACCAAAAACTTTAAAGGCAAAAAAGTTTTCTTCCCGCATAAAGTCATCTATGGAAATATTAGTAGTGTAGCCGCCATAGCAGTGTTCCATAATGTGGGCTACTTTGGGGTCTAGCTCAATTAGACCCATAAAATCTGTTACTTTAATACCAGTCCATTTGACATCGAGTTTAGACCAGCGCGTTACACAGTGGAAATCTGCTGTGAACTCATGTTGAGGTAGCGCCATAAAGTCTGACCAACCAAAGGTAGCAGGTTTTGCTAAACCCCAAACCCGAAACTCCCATTCTTCAGTGCTGACTTGGGGAGTTGCACCATAAGTTAATACGGGGAAACCTTTAGCTAAATGTTGACCTGGAGGAACACGTTCGTTGTCTTCTTTTCCTGGCTTCTGAAAAAATTTTCCTAACATAATGGGAGAAAAATAAGTTTTCTCAAGATATTTACCAGCTTTTGTGTTGAGTTGCCAATAAGCCTAGATACTTTTACCCTTGAATATGATTAGGCTAAAACACATTTAAGTTCCATAGTTACTTTATTTGGTTGTGCTTTGTTATTTGTCATTGGGCATATTTACAAAGAACAAAGGACAAATAACTCATGACGGTCTTAACCAGAGAGGGTATAACTCAAAAGCACATTAGCTTATTTAAGCATTACTGATAAATGATAGGTAATGGGTAATGGATGTTCCCAATTACTCACTACCAATTTTTCTGGATCTAATAAGCTTGCGTAGAGTATCTATAATTTACGGTCCAATCAGGAAAGCTAAGAAAAAGCATTTATCCATTAGTGATAAGTTTGATCGGAGAGTTTTGCCAATCAAATCTATCGATGCTGTTCATGCTTTTCCTGACTGGAAAATTATGATTCTTCTTCCTCTTCTTCAGCACTTGGATAGACGAATGTAGAACGTCCGGTCAAAATAGATTTGCCCAGAGACAGAGCTTTCTTAGCTTCGATGGCGGCTTTGTGCCTCCAAGTAGCTCGGCGTTTATCTCGTTTTGATTTGGAAGTTTTCTTCTTTGGAACAGCCATGTCAGCAGATATCGTGATTTTTGACAACCTTTTTATTTTAGGCCATTCACTGACGCCAAGGATGCCAATTTAGCCAAGAATTAAGTAAAGGTATTGGGAATGGGGATTGGGGAATGGGGATTGGGGATTGGGGAATGGGGATTGGGGATTGGGGATATTCTCCTTCTGCCTCCCCTGCCTCCCCTGCTCCCCTGCCCCCTGCCCCCTGCTCCCCATCCCCCTCATCTCCCCTCCCCACGATCCTGTTAGAACTAGATTGGAGTTATCGCTATTTTTCAAAGAACAGTAGCGATCGCGCAGTTTTGAAGTAAGTTGCCCAATTTTGAGCATCGGGGCGGTTGCGCCATTCTGGACGACCGACTTCTAATGTCAGAACTGGTGCGATCGCTCCATAATTTTGTACGGATACAATAATTGAAACATCTGTCACTAAAATATCTTGATCGAAGCTCCGCTGAGCAGCTGCTCTAGCGGCCGCTTCCGCTCGTCGGAGAATGGTTTCGTAGTTTTCTTCTGGCAGGCGATCGATTGTCAGGTCAACTCTGGCGGTGTAAGCTCGTACAACTTGAGGCGCGATCGCTTCTGTCAAAAACCACGTAGGAACAGTAGATATGAGCAAAACTACTAAAGGAACTATCCGGATTCTTCTGGCAATTTGGCTAATAACTGAAAAGGGAGTGATCGATGATGGTATGTGAGCAGAAATTTGGCTCATGACCTTGTAGCTCCTTACTGATGATCTGTAAATTGAAATTAGGTGAAAGTATTTTCCGGTCTATTAACGTAATAAAAATTACATTTTATCCTAAGATTCGATGAGAATCACCTAGACTATAAAACATCAGGTTAGCTTTGTTTTTTCGGCAAAGCCAGCCCCAATTTTCAGACCAGCAAACAATAACCGACAAAGAGCGGGATGGCAAATTACTGGGCGATCGCTATTGGCATCAATCAATATCAGTTATTTCAACCTTTAAGTTGTGCCCAAGCAGATGCTGAGGCATTAAAGGATATCTTGGTGACACAAGCAGGTTTTGTCCCCGAACATTGCCTGCTAATGACGGATACTTCACCACCAATCGCAGATAGATCCACCTATCCAACTAAAGAAAATATTTTGCTGCTGCTTGAGGATTTGGCAGCAACATATTGGCAACCCGAAGACTATCTATGGTTATTTTTTAGCGGCTATGGGGTCAACTACAAAGGCAAAGATTATTTAATGCCAGCGGAGGGTAACCCCGAACTCGTGCCTGAGACGGGCATAGAATTGCGATCGCTAATGCAAAGTCTGCAACTGACTGAAATAAATGTATTACTGCTGCTTGATATTAACCGTGCTTTTGGCACACAAGCAGATGCTCCCGTCGGCGAAGAAACCATAGAACTAGCTCAAGAATTACAACTTGCCACAATTTTTTCTTGTCAACCAGAGCAGTTTTCCCACGAGAGTAGCGAACTAGGTCACGGATTCTTTACAGCAGCTTTGTTAGAAGCTTTGCGTTCTGGTAATGGCAACAATTTGGCAGATTTAGAAAGTTACCTGAGCCTTTTAGTGCCCAAATTATGCCAGCACCATTGGCGTCCCATCCAAAATCCTGCCGTTATCATCCCATCAAGATCCCAAGTAATCTTGCCAAAATTGGCGGGGGAAGCCGATTTTCAAGCAGAAGCGGTGATTTATCCGGAAGAATCCTTTGCCATTGCCCTTGCAGCTCCTCCCCTCGACGATTACTCTAAAAATCCGGGCAGATGGGGAGAAACAACTATTAACTCCAAAGTGCAGAAGTCTAATGGTAAAGAAATTCATAAGTCGTCTGCTGGTTTAGTTTCCCAGCCGCAAGCAGACACAAATCCACCACCAGAAACTTCCATAGGAGTAAACACGAGGGGAAGATTTATCCCTGATTCTCCCCAAGCCCACGCCTCTCGACGGTCAGGGAATCAGCCAAACACCCCTTTGTGGAAACAGTTTATCTTGTGGAGTGGAGGCAGCTTGCTAGTAGCAGGTTTAATCGCGGTAGTTTTTTTGCGTAATCAAGAAACTTTTAGAATTAAGGAAATATCAAGCAGAACGCCCAATGCTGCTGCTAGTAGTCCCAAGGCGATGGAGAATTTACCAAATGACCCCTCGATAAATAAAACCATTCCATCAGTTAGACCGAAAAACCAATCTAGCGCTCAAACAGCCTCGAATTCCGAGTCGCAAAAGCGCAATCAAGCAGTATTAGATCTGGCGAAAATGTCGCTCCAAGAAACTCAGGCTAGCGATTTGAGCTTAGCGATCGCTACAGCTAGAAGAATAAAACCTGGTGAACCACTCTATGAGCAAGCTCAGGAAAATATTAAGATTTGGAGCCGGATGATTTTAGATTTAGCAGAGGGTCGTGCTAAGCAAAGACAGTATGCTAATGCTATTGCTGCCGCTCGATTAATCACCAAAGACGAGCCGCTTTATGCCAAAGCACAAGCGGCAATTAATTTATGGCGGCTAGAAGGCAAGCAGTATGTCAGCAACATAACTCTTTTAGATGCAGCTAATGCCTTAATTAAGTCCGGACAGGCATCTACTTACAACCGTGCGATCGAAGTTGCTAAAAAAGTACCATCAGGTGAACCAGGCTTCGATACCGCTCAAAAATCAATCGATAAATGGAGTGAGAAAATTTTAGATCTGGCCAAGCGTCGCGCCGCAGAAGGAGAACTCAATACGGCAATTGAAACTGCTACTTTAGTGCCAGAGGAAACAGCTTCTTACGAAGATGCTCAGGATGCCATCCAAAAATGGCGAAAAAAATAGTTGGGGATTGGGGATTGGGGACTGGGGACTGGGGACTGGGGACTGGGGACTGGGGATTGGGGATTGGGGATTGAGGATTTATTATTTTCCCTCATCTCCCTCATCTCCCTCATCTCCCTCATCTCCCGATCTCCCTCATCCCCCACTCAACAGTACTGCGATACATCTTCGCCACATTCGTCGGCTAGGTAGCACAACGCTCGGAAACGTAAACCAACCACTTCTTCATATAAGGGATTGAGCTTACACATGGGCGGAATGTGAAACAGGGTTTTCCCGAATAATTTGACATCTCGTTCAAAGGGACACTGAGATGGAATCAGTTGGCACAAGCGGTGAGCTAGTTGGCGATCGCGGACTTGAATGCAATCTACCCGCTGCTTTAAAGGTTGGAGAATATTCCAGTAGGACTTGGAAACAGAACGGCCTAGCTGAGTTCCTCGATCGTCACTAGTCTCTGGTTGATTGATTGAGACCCAGCTTGCCAGAAAAATCTTTTTTGTGGTATTATCAAATACCTTCATGGTTAATCCTCTGTGTTATTGAGGCTGTTCACCTATCTGGTGAATTTATACAATGTGGCAACGAACTTTCCGGAAGATTCGTGTCCTGACTACGATACAATTTAATACCTGATTAGCCACTTAAGTCAGAACCTAATTTATTACTACGTCAAGTTAACCGCAATTTTCGCGGGATCGGTAGTGTAGTAATGTAATCTTGTTCGTAGCTTGACACAGTTTAAATTTTAGTGAAGACATCCACCGTTGGGTAGGTTTTAGTGTAACATTTACAAAACTTAAAATAAAAGGTTTTTGAAAGTATTTTTTGTAAGTGTAAATAACGGTAACACCCTGGTGGGCAGCCTTTACTCTCCGTGTTTGTGCGTTCTTGCTTATTTATATTCTGTTAATTGCTGGCTGAATGCGGCAGAAACAGAGAAAAAAATTTCCCTTAACCCAACAAAGTCTGCCTAACTAGGATAATCAGGCTAATATTAGTGATTTTGCTACAATTTGCAACCTATAGCGTGTTAGGGCTAACTTAACTTACCTGGGATTATCACTAGGCTATATTCCGGGTTTACGCATGAACCGCGCGACTATTGCTTTAGATGTTCTAAATTTACAGGAAGCATGGCACGGCCTTTTTTTTCAATGACACCATAGCGCTAATTTTTACACCCTTAACGTTGAGTCAGACTTAAACTTTGGGTTTAAATCCGATTCCTTATTTACTAGCGATCGCCTTGATACTGTTCAATGCCTTCTCTCAATCTCACACAAAAGCGCAAAGACGCTGAGAAAAACTTTGCGTCTCTGCGCCTCTGCGCCTCTGCGTGAGCTTATTATTAAGATGCCACCTGAGCAGCAGTCCGTGTCCGCCGTCTTCTCCCATCGGCAACTTTCACTGGTGGTTCATCAGGAATTTGCATCAACAAAGTCACAGATGGTTGACATTGCAGCTCTCGACGAATGGAACGTTGCAATTCTCGCTCCAAAGTTCCTTGCAATCCACCCCAATCTATATCTGCTGCTTCACCTCCCCCAGCAGAAAATTCTGACCAGCGCACAGTGAGAATTTCTTCAATCCGCTGTTGTACCCATTTTTGCAGGAGCGATCGCTCTAAACTTGTAACAACACCCCGGAGGTGAATTTCTGGTTTTGCCAACAGTTTCCCATTCCAATCAATGGCGGCGGCAATAGTGACAATACCTTCTTCTGCCATGCGTTGCCGTTCTTGCAGGACTTTGGCACTCACCATACCAGAACTTGTGGTATCTACCAATTCAATACCAGATGAGACCTTACCAGCAACCCGGATGGAGTTTTCAGTTAGTTCTACAACATCACCATTTTGAATAATGATCATGTTTTCTGCTGGTATACCCATACTCTGAGCCGTTTCGGCGTGCTTCACCAGCATTCGATGTTCGCCGTGGAATGGCACAAAGAACTTCGGTCGAGTTAAAGCAATCATCAGCTTTTGCTCTTCTTGACAGCCGTGACCGGAGACGTGAATTCCTTTGTCCCGACCATAGACTACCTTTGCCCCTTGAATCATCAATTTATCGATGGTATTGACTACAGCAATGGTATTTCCGGGAATCGGGTTAGCCGAGAATACTACTGTATCGCCTTGGCGAATTTTTATGTGGGGGTGTTCTTTATTGGCAATGCGGGTCATTGCTGACATTGTTTCGCCTTGGGAACCTGTAGTCAGAATTAACACGCTTTCATCTGGCAGGTTGCGGACTGCGTGCAATGGTTGCAGCAGATTATCCTCACACTTGATATAGCCTAGATTGCGGGCATGAGCAATCAAGTTGAGCATGGAACGCCCCACCACCGTTACTACACGGTTTTGCTTCTTGGCGATATCCAAAATCATGTTGATGCGATGGACACTGGAAGCAAAGGTAGTAACGAACAATCGCCCAGTGGCTTGACTAAATACTCTCTCCAGATTGGGATAAACTGAACGTTCTGAAGGTGTAAACCCTGGCACTTCTGCGTTAGTGGAATCACTTAATAAGCACAGGACGCCTTTTTCCCCATGTTCTGCTAGTCGTTGCAGGTCAAACTTTTCACCATCCACTGGGGTGTGGTCAATTTTAAAATCCCCTGTGTGGATAATTACACCAAGCGGCGTATGAATGGCAACAGTAAAACTATCAGCTATGGAATGGGTATTACGGATATATTCCACCAGAAAGTTTTTGCCAATCCGCACCACATCACGTGGTAGAACTTTTTTTAATTCTGTGCGATCGCGTACTCCTGCTTCTTCTAATTTACCCTCTAGCATTGCCATTGCTAGTCTTGGACCATAAATCACAGGTATGTCAAATTGTTTGAGATGAAAAGCAATTCCACCAATATGGTCTTCATGACCGTGGGTAACGATCATCCCTTTAATTTTGTGGCGATTTTCCCGCAAATAGGTCGTATCTGGAAGAACAATATTGACTCCATGCATCGCCTCTGTGGGAAAAGCCAATCCTGCATCTAACAGAATAATTTCATCGTCATATTCAAAAACACAGGTATTTTTTCCAATTTCATGCAAACCGCCCAAAGGAATAATTTTCAAGGCGGAATTGTTAGCTTCGTTTTTAGCCATTTTCTCCTTTGATTGTTACTTTTTGTTAATTTAGTTGATAGTTAACGAACTTGTATTTCAAACAACCTCAGTTGTCTTTTGAATAAGTCCCAAAGCGATCTTCTTTTAATTGAGATTTTCAATTGTTTATTCAATAAAAAGGACGGTAGACTAAAGGGTTCATAGTATATCTATTAGTCCTATTACAGGTTTTTAAATAGCGACCTGTTAACAATTATGGTCATTGTTTATATGTATGTTTGGCAAGCACCAGATTAGTAGCACTCAACCAGCTGGTGGCTAGATTAAACTAAGTTCTTTAAGAACCGCCTCTAACTTTTGACTTACTTCTGAGTCCGCTTCGCATAGCGGCGGACGAGTTGAACCAACCTCCCAACCTTGAAGTTTCAGTGCCTTTTTAATTGGAATGGGATTTGAAGTGAGAAATAAAGCTTTAAACAACGGGAAGAGTTGGAGATGAATGTCGCTTGCTACCTCAATTTTACCCGCACTAAAAGCCTGGATCATCTGCTGTAGTTGGTTGCCTACCAGATGAGATGCCACACTTACTACACCCCTTGCCCCAATCGCTAACATGGGCAAAGTCATGTAATCATCACCAGAGTAGATCTGAAATTCTTTTGGTGTCAAGCGGCGAATTTCACTTGCCTGATCTATGCTACCAGTGGATTCTTTTATCCCGACAATGTTACTCACCTCAGCTAACTGGGCAACTGTTTCTGGCTGGAGGTTTTGTCCGGTACGACCGGGGACGTTGTATAACAACAGTGGTAAGTCGGGACAGGCTTGTGCTATGGCCTGAAAGTGTGCTTTTAATCCCGCTTGCGGTGGTTTGTTGTAATAAGGAACAACCTGTAAGGAACCGTGTACTCCTATTTTAGCCGCTTTTTGGGTAGCAGCGATCGCTTCTTTGGTGGAATTTGAACCACAACCTGCTATTACCTTGGCTTTTCCTGCCACGGACTGCAATACTTCGACAAACAACTGGTACTCCTCCTCCCAATTCAGGGTAGGGGATTCTCCTGTTGTGCCACATACCACCAAAGTATCTGTACCATTGTTAGCTAGATGCGCTGCTAGTTCTGCCGCTAGATGGTAGTTGACACTACCATCTGCTTTAAACGGCGTAATCATAGCGGTTAAAACATTGCCAAAATCTCCCACCCTCTTTGTCACTCCTAATTACCCATGTTTTTATATTTTGGTGGTTTTCTATTGTAATAATCTATTTACAAATTGATTTCAAGTGTCCTTTGTCAGTTGTCCTTTGCTAATGACTAATGACCAATGACTAATGACTCGTAACTAATGGTTTGAGTAGATTTTTCTCTACCAATAATTCGGCAATTTGTATTGCATTCAATGCTGCTCCTTTCCGGATTTGGTCGCCACATAACCATAACTCCAAACCACAAGGATGAGAAATATCCTGGCGAATTCTTCCCACTAGAACTTCATCCCGACCTGTTGCTTCAATTGGCATCGGAAAGTGATTATTTTCCCAGTCTTCTACCAATTTTACTCCAGGAGCAGAATTTAAAATTTCTTTGGCTGCTTCTACACTAAAGGGAGTTGCAAATTCTAAATTAATTGCTTCTGAGTGAGCGCGGAGTACGGGAACCCGTACACAAGTCGCAGTAATTCTGATTTCCTGGCTGCCAAAAATCTTTCGGGTTTCGTTAACCATTTTCATTTCTTCCTCACAATAACCCAAATCGTTTAATGGCGAGTTGTGGGGGAATAAATTAAATGCCAATGGGTAAGGCAATACTTCGGCAACTGGTGGCTGTCCTTGTAGTATAGCGCTGGTTTGGGTTTTCACTTCTGCCATTGCTCTTGCCCCAGCACCACTAGCAGATTGGTAAGTTGAGGCTACAATCCGTTGCACTGGTTTAATTTTATGCAATGGCCATACTGCCACAGTCATTAAAATCGTTGTGCAGTTGGGATTAGCAATAATGCCTTGGTGATTGGCTGCGGCTTGGGGATTTACCTCTGGTACTACTAAGGGAACTTCGGGGTTCATCCGGAAGGCACTGGAGTTATCAATTACCACTGCGCCTTTTTCCACGGCGATGGCTGCCCAAGTTTTAGATGTGGAACCACCTGCACTAGCCAATACTATATCAACGTTTTCAAAGGCGCGATCGCTTACTGGTTCTACTGGTATATTTTCCCCATTAAACCGTAGCGATCGCCCTGCACTCCGTTCTGATGCCAATAATTTCAACTCAGCAACGGGAAAAGTACGGCTTTCTAATAATTCCAGCAACTCTGTACCAACGGCACCAGTTGCTCCCAAAATGGCTACACGATAGGATTTAGACAAACTCGCTTCCTCCTTTAAGAGGTTTGTGTGTAATTTTTTGGAACAATTGTTAATTTACTTATATTTAAATGGGGATCGCACTTGGGAAATACATTTTGAATAAATTTAGATTTTTTTCTAATTTAGTCTATATTTATCAATCTAAGACATTTATTTTTTTGGCTATTTCATAAATTTAAGTGATGTTCCACATTAGAATCATTACCTGTTCAATCTTGACATTAATTTTAAACTATATATTACTATACAACAAACCGCAATTTAACATATTGACATATCTGCACTTGAGCTTTTCAGAGGTCTTCTACGTAGAATATGGAATAAACGTCTTAGTTGCAAAATGAATTATCAAAATCACAAATATACTGTATATTCAAACGTAATCAAGCTAGTACAACATTAAACTTAGCTATTGGGCTAGACAACAGATGCGCTGTGCTACAACAAGTTAATAGCTAGACTCAATACTATAACTATAACTTTAGACTACTAACTACTAGTGGTTGAGAACCAGGATATCACGGCGTCAGCCCACTGAATAATTAATTCGTGAATTCTCAGTTTGTTTGTGGAAGTGGGGAGTGGAGAGATGAGGGGGATGAGGGAGTGTGGGGAGAAAAACTCTTACCTCCTCACAGGCTAAACGCGCCGCTACCGCTAACAGCACTGCTAATGCCCAATGCCCAATACTTCTCTACGAGAGGCTGCGCCAACGGCAACTCTTGGAGACGCTACGCGTAGCTTGCTTCCCCGTAGGGATACGCTCAGTACAAGTGTCCTATGCCCAATGACTAATTGTTATGAAGCTAAAGTGTCAACTCTCTGGACATTGGCAGTACACTGGAACTTTGCCCCAGGACAACTATCCATTTTTGGATATCATGAAGCCTTGTGGCAACCTCCCATTGCCCCTAAGAGACATCAAGCCATAAACGCGAACTTGCGTCTTGTGTGTACTCGGAGTTTAAAATACCAGAAAACTAGAGACGAAGCATGAAAGTCACCCAGGAAAAACTTCCCGCCAGCCAAATTGGCTTGGAAATAGAAATTACGCCGGAAATTACCAAGCAAACTTACGAACAAGTCATTAAAAACTTAGCGAGTACTGCCAATATTCCTGGGTTTCGCAAAGGCAAGGTGCCTCGGCCAATATTGCTACAACGACTGGGTACGACTCGAATTAAGGCAGCAGCCTTGGAAGAACTAATTCAAGATGGCATTGAGCAAGCAGTTAAACAAGAATCTATCCAGGCAATCGGCCAGCCGCAATTGCGCTCGTCATTTGAGGATTTGATTAATAATTATGAACCTGGAAAACCCCTGACGATTTCGGCGGCTGTCGATGTCGAACCAGAAGTAAATTTAGTGCAGTATACTGATTTGCAAGCTCAAGCTGAGGAAATCAAGTACGAGCCAGAACGAGTAGAGAACACTCTGGACAAGCAACGTGAAGAACTGGCAACATTGATTCCTGTAGAAGGACGTGCAGCCCAAATCGGTGATATTGGCGTAGTCGATTTTAAAGGTGTGTTCTCAAAAGTCGAGGGCGAAGAGGAAGCAGGCGAACCAGAAGCGATTCCCGGAGCCGAAGCGACTGATTTTCAGTTGGAGTTGCAGGAAGATAAATTTATTCCAGGTTTTGTCTCTGGTATGGTGGGCATGAATCCTGGAGAAACCAGAGAAATTGCGGCGCAGTTCCCAGATCCATATGCTAATGAAGATTTAGCAGGAAAAGCAGCAACTTTCACCGTGACGCTCAAAGAAATCAAAGAAAAAGAGCTACCAGAATTAAATGACGACTTTGCCCAAGAAGTCAGCGACTTTGAAACTTTGGAGGAGTTGCGCGCGTCTCTGGTAGAGCGATATCAAAAAGAAGCCCAGGAAAAAACCAGAACCAACAAGCAAGAAGCCTTGTTAACGGAACTGCTCAAGCACGTAGAAGTTGACTTGCCAGCAACGTTAATTGAGAAAGAAGTGGATGCAATGCTGACTCAAACAGCGATTCGCTTGTCTCAGCAAGGACTAGATGTGAGGAAGTTGTTTACTCAAGATATTATTCCTCAATTACGGGAGCGATCGCGCTCTGAAGCAATTGAACGCCTTAAACGTTCTTTATCTATACGCGAAGTCGGTAAACGCGAATCTATCGAAGTCACACCAGACGAAATCGCAGCCAGAGTCACAGAACTTTTACAAGAATATCCAGATGAGCAAGATATTGATGAAGAAAGACTGCGCTCAATGGTCGAAAATGAACTGTTAACCGAAAAAATCGTTGACTGGCTCTTAGAACACTCCTCAGTTGAACTTGTACCCGAAGGCTCCTTGAATCTAGCAGAGGAAGCTGAAGCAACAGAATCAGATGCTGATCGTGATGTACCTGAGACAGAAGAAGAAAACAGCGAACCTTCCGCAGAAGCCACACCAGAGTAGTGAAAACCCCACAGGCATCATTCACCACTCTTGAGCTAAAGTACTGGTGAAATGGGTAAGCTAAAAGAGATGAGGGAGATAAGGGAGATGAGGGGGATGAGGGAGATGAGGGATTAAGAATTAATAACCAGTCCCCAGTCCCCAGTCCCCAATCCCCAGTCCCCACAATTAAAGAATTTTCAGGAAATAGTGACATCGTTTGCGTCTGGGCTTGATACTGTGTTACACGAGAGGAATTTATATGAGGCATAATGGTTAACACGTAGCTTAAATAAAAATCCCACTCGTCAACAAGGCAGCATCTGCTGCTGAGACCTCTATCCCAATTATCGTTAAATCTTCTATGCTTGTATCGCAGTCGGGAAATAATCCCATCAGCAACTTCAGTCGAATAAACATTAACTCCCAGTTGAGCAGCCCTAACAACATCGTGCCGATGGTGGTAGAACAATCCGGTATGGGAGAAAGGGCTTTCGACATCTACTCCCGCCTGCTGCGAGAGCGGATTATCTTTTTGGGAACGCCAATAGACGATGCCGTTGCCAATTCAATTGTTGCTCAGTTATTATTCCTGGACGCTGAAGACTCAGAAAAGGATATTCAACTGTACATTAATTCTCCTGGCGGGTCGGTCTACGCAGGGATGGCAATCTATGATACAATACAACAAATACGCCCCAATGTTGTTACCATCTGTTTTGGATTAGCCGCGAGCATGGGGGCATTTTTGTTAACAGCAGGGACTGCCGGTAAGCGAATGTCTCTACCCGACTCCCGGATTATGATTCACCAACCACTTGGTGGCGCTCAAGGCCAAGCTATTGATATTGAAATTCAAGCCAGAGAAATTCTTTACGTTAAGGCGAAGTTAAATCAGTTACTATCTCAGCATACTGGTCAACCTTTAGAAAGAATCGAAGCAGACACTGAGCGCGACTTTTTCATGTCGGCAGAAGAGGCCAAGAACTACGGTTTGATCGATCAGGTCATTTCCAGGCAAAATCTTCCCACAGCAGGGGAAAACGTCACCATTCTGAAATAAGAGGCTGGTATGTCTAAGTACGACTCCCATTTAAAATGTTCATTTTGTGGCAAGTCTCAAGAGCAGGTGCGTAAATTAATCGCGGGGCCGGGAGTCTACATCTGCGATGAATGCGTTGACTTGTGTAATGAAATACTAGACGAGGAGTTACTCGATACAAATGGTGCAGCAGCCCAACCTGCACCTAAGTCGGAACCACCTCAAAAACGCCGCACGCGCTCTTCGAGTATTTCGTTTAATCAAATACCCAAGCCAAGAGAGATTAAAAAATATCTAGACGAACACGTTATTGGTCAAGATGAAGCCAAGAAAGTGTTATCAGTCGCCGTTTACAATCATTACAAGCGGCTGGCGATCCTCCAGTCTAAAGCCAATGGCAAAGCTGGTGCTGATGATGCGGTAGAGTTACAAAAGTCTAATATTTTGCTCATCGGACCGACTGGTTGCGGTAAAACTCTCTTAGCCCAAACCCTAGCGAAAATCCTGGATGTACCCTTTGCCGTCGCTGATGCTACGACGCTGACGGAAGCAGGGTATGTGGGAGAAGATGTGGAAAATATCTTGCTACGACTGTTGCAAGTGGCAGATTTGGACATAGAGGAAGCCCAGCGGGGAATTATCTACATCGATGAAATTGACAAAATTGCCCGCAAGAGTGAAAATCCCTCGATTACCCGTGATGTTTCCGGCGAAGGCGTGCAACAAGCTTTGCTGAAAATGTTAGAGGGAACGATCGCTAACGTACCACCCCAAGGAGGACGCAAGCATCCCTACCAAGACTGCATTCAAATTGATACCAGCAATATTTTGTTTGTCTGTGGTGGGGCTTTCGTAGGCTTAGAAAAGGTTGTAGATCAGAGAGTTGGCAAAAAGGCAATAGGTTTTGTGCAGCCCGGAGAAGGCCAATCGAAGGAAAAACGGGCAGCAGACACTCTCCGCCATCTAGAACCCGATGATTTAGTCAAATTTGGCATGATTCCAGAATTTATCGGACGCGTGCCAATGGTAGCAGTGGTAGAACCCCTAGATGAAGAAGCGCTGATGGCGATTCTTACCCAACCACGCAGTGCTTTAGTGAAGCAGTACCAAAAACTGCTGAAGATGGATAATGTCCAGTTAGACTTTAAAGCAGATGCTCTACGAGCCATCGCTCAAGAAGCCTACCGTCGGAAAACTGGTGCTAGAGCTTTGCGTGGTATTGTGGAAGAATTGATGCTCGATGTCATGTACGAGTTACCGTCTCGTAAAGACGTGACACGCTGTACAGTAACACGCGAGATGGTCGAGAAGCGATCGACTGCCGAATTGATCATGCACCCATCTTCACTACCGAAGCCAGAATCAGCTTAAGAGTCATTAGTCATTAGTCATTAGTCATTAGTCATTGGTCATTATTCATTAGTCAAAAACTAAGGAATAATAACAATGTACCCAGGACAAGTGACTAATGACGAAGGACAAAGGACAAAAGACAAATGCCTTACATTAATGTTCGTGGGGTTGAGCATTACTACGAGTGGGTGAAAAAACCATCTGGTTCTTTAGTAAAACCAGTGATGGTTTTCATTCATGGTTGGGCTGGTTCCGCTAGATATTGGCAAAGTACCGCTGATGCTTTATCTGAGCAATTTGATTGTTTACTCTACGATATGCGGGGATTTGGGCGTTCCCGTGGCAAGCCAACCATAGTCCAAGCGAGTGAATCTGTTGCCGAGTCCCAGTCACTTCAGGAAAAATCAGAAGCAATCAAAGAGCTAACCTACGAATTAGAAGAATACGCTGATGATTTGGCAGCTTTGCTAGATGGGCTGCATATTCAGCGTGTTTATATCCATGCCCATTCAATGGGTGCTTCTGTTGCTACTTTATTTTTTAACCGCTATCCCCAACGGGTGGAACGAGGAATTTTAACTTGTAGCGGTGTTTTTGAGTACGATGAAAAAGCATTTACTGCCTTTCATAAATTCGGTGGTTATGTAGTTAAATTCCGTCCCAAATGGTTAAGTAAAATACCATTTGTTGACCGGATGTTTATGGCTAGATTTCTGTATAGTACCATACCAAAATCCGAACGACAGGCTTTTTTGCAAGATTTTCTCGAAGCCGATTATGATGCAGCATTAGGTACAATTTTTACTTCAGTCTCTAAGGCACAAGCTGAATTGATGCCCCAAGAATTTGCGAACCTGACAGTACCAACTCTACTGGTGGCGGGGGAGTATGACAAGATTATTCCAGCCGAAATGGGGCGTCAAGCAGCAGCATTAAGTGACAAAGTACAGTTTGTAATGATTCCTAATACAGCGCATTTTCCGATGTTGGAAGATGCATCAACTTATTTGCGGCGAGTACAAGAGTTTTTGCAAATTAACACACCAGAGCCACAAATAAGTTAATTTCTGGAGAAGAATTCAGGAGTCAGAATTCAGAGTGATTCTGTACGACTGGATTGGTGAATATTGGTTTAAAACCCAATACGCTTGGGTTAAGGGTTATTGGCGTAGAACCCACATTCCGCACCCTAACTGTCACAAGTTCATTAGTACTTAACTAATTTTCACTAAATAGTACTTATGAACTATAACGAGGAGTAGTATTTTAAAACTTAATAAGAATAATTAGCAGTAAACCAAAAAGTTTTTCTCCAAAGAGCGATCGCGGAAATACTTATATTTTTTGATACTTATTGATACACAATTATCTAACCAGCAGACATAGTATAAATGATGATTACTTATGATTAGTTGGTCGAGAAATGGTCAGAACTAACCTGACGGAAGAGTAAATAGATTTTTAGGTACATAAAATATGAAAATTTGAACAGATGTTGTTTACTCTGTTCTATCGCTATGTCTAATCTGAAAGAAATCGAAATTCAAAATCTAGACCATTTGGGTATAATAGCAGGGATTATATAGGAATCATATTTGATTTCTGAAAAAGTGTACGAGATAATACGGAGAGAGATATCTGTCTAAGAGCGAACAATGATAGAGCAGCATCTACAACCTGCGATACCTTCGGTGAGCTTCGCTAACGCAGAACTACAAGAATTTATAGATAATCGCCCGGATGCCCGTGAGGTGAGAAAAGCTTTGGCAGTGAAACTGGTTTATCAAGGCTACAAGTATGAGGAAATTCAAACAATTTTAGATGTCTCTGTTGGTTCAATAACAAGCTGGAAGCAAGCTTATAAGGAATATGGAATTTGCGGATTGCGCTTAAATTATAAAGGCAGAAAGAGTTACCTGAGCGATGAACAGCAACAAGAAGTATTAAGTTGGTTGCAAACTAAGGAGATTTGGGAGCTTGGTGAACTGGAATACAAATTGGCTTTTGAATATGATGTCATCTACGAATCGAAACGGAGTTATTATGATTTATTTGACGCGGCGGGAATTAGTTGGAAAAAAACTACTGGCTTAAACCCAAAGGCGGACATTGAGGCTGTAGCTGCAAAAAAAAACAGATTGAAAAATTGTTGGACAGCAATAGAGAGGAGATAGAAGAAGGAAGACTGAGAGTATTACTAATAGATGAGTGCCATCTGTTATGGGGAGACGTAACTGGTTATGTCTGGGGAAAAACTGACCAAGAAATAGCAATTGGCATCGTTAACGAACGAGAGAAGCAGACATACTACGGGGCGGTTGATTATCTCGATGGTAAGTTGCTTCTTAAAGCTTACAATGCTGGCAATTCAGACAATACAATTGATTATTTACGTTATTTATTAGACCAGTCTCCCAACCAACGATTACTGCTTTTTTGGGATGGTGCTTCTTACCATCGTTCACATCTGGTTCAAAACTTTTTAGGAGAGATAAACCAAGGTTTGTCTCCAGACCAGTGGAAAATTCATTGCGTTCGCTTCGCTCCTAATTGCCCATCACAAAATCCAATTGAGGATATTTGGTTACAAGCTAAAACCTGGGTGCGGCGTTTCTGTGCTTTGATTCCTTCGTTCTCTCATCTCAAATGGATGTTTGAGTGGTTTCTCCGACACACTAACTTTGATTTTGACACTTTACAGATGTACGGAGCTTTTTCAGAAATCAAATACTAGTCCTATAGACTCTATAGGCTTGGTGGAAATTATTAATGAATTAATCGGTCAAGAGCCAGGAGAGAAAATCAGCCCAGGACATGTGGTCAAAGCAATGAAATATCAATATCAAATTTGACTTCAGAAAGAGAATATATTCTAAATTTTCTGCCAGAGAATTGTCACTACTATTATAAATTGTAATCAGACTATATCGAAAACTTATTTGTGATAGAGACTATTAATAAAAATTAATAGTTAGAAATTATAATGGTTTTTAATCGACATCTCATAAGCTAAATACAAATATTTTCGTAACAATCATAAGTTTTTATCTATCGAGAAAACATAAATAATTATTGCTGCTTATTGAGAATATAAATATTATTTAGGCTAGGTCAATAATCTCCCTACATAAACAATAAAGTATTCTTTTACTCTCATTCTAGAGGCAATACTCAGTAATAACCCCTTTGTGACAGTTAGGGTGCGGAATGTGGGGTAGAATATTGGTCTTTCAGACGCGATGAATCGCGTCTCTACATGAGGCTTTTGTTGCTCATACTGAACTGTATTGGTTTAAAACCTTGCTCCTTGCGGGCGAAAAAGTTGATAAATTATTCCTGATTAAAACTCTATTCTTTTATGGGTAGAGAATTCAGAATTCTGAATTCTGAATTCTGACTCCTGTTTATTTTCGGATAGCGTCCACAAATTCGGCAATAGCATCGTACTGGTCAGGATGGGCGATATATTTCAGCAATAAAGCTGGGTCTAAATTCGGTAAGAAACCACTACGGTTTACTTCTTCATACTCGCCAGCCGCATTTAACCGAAATATCTTTATTTGGTCAGATTTCCAAAATCCAATTTCAGGTACTTTCTTGGGTTTGAATAACTCCTTGCGGTTAATAGTGCCACTAGTAACGATGATTTCAATCACAATATCTGGCGTTTCTTTATTGCTGCCAATGCAGTAAGATTCATCTGGTGTACCAGAAGCATACCCAGGTTCTTCGAGAGTAAAACCACCTCGACCATAGAAGGCGAAGGTATTGCTATACAGATTTAATCACAAATGTGTACGCCCCTACGTGTGTTCTATCGAAATCACAACCTTGGGATTAACTCAAACCGAGTTCTCGTTTTAGCAAGTTAATCGAGTTAGCGCCGATATAATTATCAACTTTAATCAGCTTTGGCGGACGAATAATATCTTCATCCGCTGCTTGCACGGCTGCTTGCACAGCTGCAAAACTGGCTTGGTCACTAATAATCACCTCAGCCCGCTTGACCATTGCTTGAAGTTTATAACCATCTTTTGGTTGAGAAGTCATGATTAGTAGTTCATCTCCCCGCAAACCGTGGAGAATAACTTCCGCCGCGCGGGCAATTCCAGAACTGAGGCTAACGATGCCCACACAGTTTTCTTTTGGCAGGGTTTTCAAGAAGTTGAGTTCTTTGCTGTAGTCGTAGATATCCAGGGGAATCACCCGTGCAGCTTTTGGAGCAGCGATCGCTTCCACATCACTGATAAAATACCGACTTGTGACCACTGTGGCAGAAGTAGTTTTATCTAGCACAGCTGTTAATTCTTCCATTGCTACCAATTGTATTGGTATTTTCAGCGATCGCTCTAATTCATACACCATCAACTCACCAGCACCCATGTCATGAGATGGAACTGCAACTAATACCCGCGCACTACAACGCAAGCGCCAGTCAATTTCCGCTAAAAATAACTCTCTAGCTTGACTAAGCGAACAACCTTGGGAGAGTAGTTCATCTAGTGCTTGTTGGACAATTTGATATGCATTGGGATGTTGTTTGAGAATTGGTGATTGTAGCCTGCTACCGCCCTCGTGGCCTTGGGCACGCACATAAATTCCGGAACCAGCCAGACTTTCTACAAATCCGTCTTCTTCGAGTTGACGGTAAACTTTGCTGATGGTGTTACGGTGTAACCCAGTTTGCATTGCTAGCGCCCGTGTACTTGGCAATTTGTAACCAGGTGGATATTGCCGGGAAGCGATGGCAAACCGGATTTGATTAAACAGCTGAGTTGATGCGGGAATTTCGCTGTCTGGCTGAATACGGAATTGAATCATCACCAAACCTCCTGAATACTGGGTGCTGAGTATTGAGTGCTGAGTGCTAGTTTCGTACTTGAGTACTTAGCACTTTGAAGTCAGCACTCCTTTGGCGATCGGCTGCATTTAGATGTCAAATATTTGATTTACATATGAAATTTTTCTGATACAAACTTTGAATGCGCTCACTATGGTAGTTGATAATTTTATTGGAAATAACTTAGACATACTGGCATAGTTATATCAAAGAAATACACTCATAATTACATAACACTGGTAAAAATTATTATGACAGAGCAAGTAATAAATACCACAACGGTTAAACTTTTGCAAGATAATATTCAAGTGTCTGCTTATCTGGCAGAACCAAAAGAATCTGGTTCTTATCCAGGAATCGTGGTGTTGCAGGAGATTTTCGGTGTCAACGTTCACATTCGGGAAGTTACAGAACGGATTGCCAGACTTGGATATGTAGCGATCGCACCTGCACTTTTTGAACGTATTGCCCCTGGTTTTGAAACCGGTTATACCCCAGAAGATATTCAAGTTGGCAAAAAATACGCTTGGGAACAGACTCAAGCATCAGAGTTATTGAGCGATATTCAACTAGCAATTGACTACCTTAAAAACCTCCCCAAGGTTAAAAAAGATGGCTTTGGCTGTATTGGTTTCTGCTTTGGTGGTCATGTCGCCTATCTTGCAGCCACCCTACCAGATATTCAAGCTACGGCTTCCTTCTACGGTGCTGGAATTACCACCCGCACACCGGGAGGTGGTGCTGCCACACTCACCCACACCAGAGAAATCACAGGCACTCTCTATGCCTTGTTTGGTAAAGAAGATGCTAGCATCCCAGCCGAACAAGTAGATGAGATTGAAGCAGAGTTAGAAAAATATAAAATTCCTCATCGTCTGTTTCGCTACGATGGAGCTGACCACGGATTTTTCTGTGACCATCGTGGCAGTTATAATCCTAAAGCTGCTGCTGATGCTTGGGAGCAGGTGCAACAACTCTTTAGTCAACTGAACTGAAGTCCATACAGCCAAGTTTGTCATTGGTCATTAGTCATTGGTCATTAGCAATTGGACTTTGGACAAATGACAAATCACAATCTAAACTCCAGTGGCATCAGCTCAAATAAAAATTAATCTTCAAAAGTCATGAATTCCGAATCGAAACTTTCTCAAACAGCTAATTCGCCGTTTACAATGGACGATTTTGCCAAAGCACTAGAAAAACACGACTACCAGTTTCAAAAGGGACAGGTTGTACGTGGCAAAGTGTTCCAATTTGACCATGATGGAGCTTATGTCGATATTGGTGGCAAATCGTCAGCTTTTCTACCGCGCGATGAGGCTTCTTTGAGAGCAGTGACCGATTTATCAGAGGTGCTGCCATTGCAAGAGGAACTGGAGTTTTTGATTATCCGAGATCAGGATGCAGAAGGTCAAGTTACTCTTTCTCGAAAGCAGTTGGAAATTCAGCATATCTGGGAAAGATTGGCTCAAATGCAGGAAAATACCCAGACTGTCCAAGTACGGGTTATGGGTGTGAATAAAGGTGGTGTCACAGTGGAGGTTCTGTCTTTGCGGGGATTTATTCCGCGATCGCACTTGGCGGAGCGTGATAATTTAGAAGCACTCAAAGGTCAAACTCTGACTGTGGGCTTTTTGGAAATTAATAAAAACACCAATAAACTTATTCTTTCCCAACGTTTAGCAACTCGTTCTAGCAACTTTAGTTTGTTAGAACTAGGTCAATTGGTAGAAGGAAAAGTCACTGGTATCAAGCCTTTTGGTATTTTCGTCGATTTAGATGGCATGAGCGCTTTACTTCATATCAAGCAAGTAAGCCAAAAATTCATTGAATCTCTGGAAAAGGTATTTCAAATTGGTCAACCAATTAAAGCTGTAATTATTGACTTGGATGAAGGTAAAGGGCGAGTTGCTCTTTCTACCAGAGTTTTGGAAAATTTCCCTGGCGAAGTGCTAGAGAATTTCGCTGAGGTCATGGCTTCAGCTGAGGCGCGTGCCAATAGAGCTAGCAACAAAGTCTCTGAATAGTTTTGAGATGAACTGTTTGTGCAAAGCGTTTAAATCCCCATCTGAAACAATTTTGAATTTTGAATTTTGAATTGTTATCACTCCCCCCGCATCTACAAAGATGTGGGGGATAATTTTTAGAGTATTAAGATAAATAAGGTGTGACCTATTGACTGAGTTGGCGTGAGGATATCTTGAGCATGGTTACAAAGTATAAAATATGCACATATTTCCTGTTTAAGTATTGATAAGCGGGTTTTGAGCATATACCGAGCATTTCGAGAACTATAAACGCTGTAACTATTGAATTTAGGTATTTATATGTTTCTAGTAACTGGAGCAACGGGAGGAATTGGTCGCAGAGTTGTGCGACTCCTACGTCAACGAGAGCAGTCTGTGAGGGCATTTGCCCGTCTTACCTCGCGCTACAGCGAATTAGAACACCGGGGTGCAGAAATCTTCATCGGTGATTTGGAGCGAGAAAGAGACATTCAAAAAGCTAGTCAAGGTGTGAAGTATGTTATCAGCGCCCACGGTTCTGATAGCGATGCTTTATCCTTAGATTACCGTGCCAATATTGAACTGATTGACCAAGCAAAAGCTAATGGGGTGCAGCACTTTGTCTTCATTTCTGTATTGGGAGCCGATCGCGGTTATGAAGATGCTCCCGTTTTCAAAGCCAAACGAGCAGTAGAGCGATATTTAGAAGCTAGTGGCTTGGATTACACAATTTTACGCCCAGCTGGATTAGCATCTAACTTGCTACCACTGGTAGAAAGATTTCGGGAAACAGGATTGTATCTGCTAATTGGCGATCGCAAAAATCGGACTTCAATTGTCAGTACCGATGATTTGGCAAGGATAGTAGTGGATTCTTTTACAGTTGAAGGCGCTCGCAACCAGATTTTACCAGTGGGAGGGCCGGAGATTTTATTAAGAGAAGATATTCCCCGAATTTTTGGTCGGATCTTCGCCAAAGAACCAGTAATAATTAATTCACCACTATTTCTCGTTGATGGGTTACAAGGGGCATTGGGTTTATTTAATCCCCAAATCCAAAAAGCTTTGGGAACCTATCGCACTTTGCTAGCAAATGAATTTTTCTGTACCAAAGATGAAATTGCCAATTTAGAAGCGATTTTTAACTTCCAATTGGAGACATTAGAAAATTTTTTGCGGCGCTATCTGGCAGTTTGAATGGGGAGTAGGGAGTGGGGAGTAGGGAGAAGGTGAAAGGAATAAATTAATTATTCCCATTCCCCACTCCCCATTCCCCATTCCCCACTCCCCATTCCAAAATCCAAAATCTAAAATCCAAAATTCTATGAGATCTCCCCTAACTGTAAATGCTGCTCAAGCACGTCAGACAAAAGAGCGATTCGCCCAACCTGAGGAACAACTTACTTATGAATTGGGGAAGGCGGTACAGGAATTACCACCTCTGTACACAAGATTATTAGCAGGAACGATTAGCGTTATAGTATTTGGGGCGATCGCCTGGGCGCACTTCTCCCAAATTGATGAAGTCGCAACAGCACCAGGGGAATTAATTGCTTCTACACAGGTAAGACCGGTGACATCCTTGGGGGGAGGCTCAATTGTAGCTGTGAAGGTGCAAGAAGGCGATCGCGTCACTAAAGGTCAGATTTTGGTTCAAAAAGATCCAGACTTGCAAAAAACTGATGTTTCCCGTTTAGCTAAATCTACCAGATTGATTCAGGACGATTTGCAACGTTTAGATGCAGAACGCATTGGAGGTAAAGTTGCTGGTACGAAACTGCAAGATGAACTTTTAAGTTCCCGTTTGCAAGATTTCCAAGCACGTCAAGCCGGAGCCGAAGCCGAAGCAAATCGCCAACTAGCACTCATCGATCAAGCCAAAGTCCGGTTGACTAGGTTACAAGATAACTTAGTAGCTGCAAAAAGCAGCGTCACCAATGCTAAAACTAACCTTGTCAACGCCGAGAGCATCCGTACTAGAGTTGAAAGTAATTTGGCGATCGCCGAAGAAAGAGAAAAAAGCCTACGCACCCTCATAACTCCCGGCGCTGTACCAAGAGTTGATTACCTAGAAGCCCAAGAAAGATTAACTCGTACAAAGACAGAAATCACCAGGGCACAAGACGAAGTAACCAATGCCCAGAATAGAATAACTGAGGCTCAAGATAAAGTCACATCATTAGAAAAAGATATTGCTGCTCAAGCCCAAGAAATTCGCCAAGCCCAAGAAGCTTACAAAGCTGCACAAAATCAGGCCCAGCGCGTAGCATCAGAACGCCAAAGTGAAATTTTGACCCAGTTAAACAAGCGAAAAGAAGAACTGACAACGGTTCAAGGTCAATTAGAGCAAGCGAGAAAGCAGCAAGCTTTGGAAACCATCGATGCTCCTGTTAGTGGTACGATTTACAGAGTCAAAGCCACCAAGGGACCAGTACAACCAGGTGAAGAATTGGTGTCAATTTTGCCGGAAGGAGAAGAAATGCTCCTAGAGGTGAAAGTTCTCAACCGCGATATTGGGTTTATTCGTCAAGGGATGAGAGCGAAAGTGAAAATGGCAACTTTCCCCTTCCAAGAATTTGGTACTGTGGAAGGCGAAGTTGTGCAAGTCAGCCCCAATGCAATTGTTGATAAAGAATTGGGCTTAGTTTTCCCCACAAGAATTAAGTTAACTAAACACTCAGTCAACGTCCGGGGTCAAGAAGTGGAATTTACACCAGGGATGGCTGCTACAGGTGAAATTGTGACTCGTAAAAAGTCAATTTTGACCTTTATTACTGAGCCTGTGACGCGGCGATTCAGCGAGGCTTTTTCAGTGAGGTAGTTTTGTAGTAGGGGTTTAGCATTGCGCTTTACCCTTACCCAAGTATTATTGTCTAGCAAATTACTATAATTTTCAACCGAGACCCAAGAATTTTCTCACCTGATCTAATTGTTCTAATTGTTTTTGCATTTGCTCTACTAGTTTGCCAAAATCAAGATTATTCTCATTGCTATTCATATTGATGCCGCTGAATATCGGATCATAGTCTAGAGATTGAGACCAGAATTCTGGATTAACTAATCTCTCATTACCTTCAGATGATGTCAGATATTTTGTTGTTTCTGTAGTTGCCTGATTACTCACAAAACGAAAATCAGAACTATTAAAATTAGCAATGGTTTGTGGCATCAGATATTTTGTTGCTTCTGTAATTGGCTGATTGCTTACAGAACCAATATCGAATTTATTAAAACTAGAGATAATCTTTGGTGTTAAATATTCTGCCGTTTCTTTAATTACCTGATTCGCCAGAGAATTAACATTAGAAATATTCAAATTAAAACTTGTACTTTGTGTACTATTTCCTGCGGTTTCTGTGATAATTTGACGTACTTCGGCATCAGTTAAATTAGGGTTGGCACTCAGCATCAGGGCAACTACACCAGCGACGTGGGGAGCAGCCATAGAAGTGCCGCTATAAGTGTCATACTGATTACCCGGAACTGATGAATAGACGTTGACTCCTGGGGCTGTGACATAGCTGATTTGACTTGTTCCAGAGCGGTTAGAGAAGTCAGCCATATTATTATTTCTATCTACTGCCCCAACAGCAATTCCGGATTTTGATGCATAGCGGGCGGGATAATTTGGTGATGAGTCACCATCATTACCGGCTGCCATGACGACAACTACTCCTTTGCTGCTGGCATAGTTAATGGCTGACTCTAGAGTACGATTAGAAGATGTGCCTCCTAAGCTGAGGTTAATCACATTGGCTCCATTGTCCACAGCGTAGCGAATACCTTTGGCTATGGAATTGTAGGAACCGGAGCCAGAGTCATTCAAAACTTTGACAGGCATGATTTTGGCATCATAAGCAATGCCAGTGACACCGTAATTATTATTTTCTCCTGCGATCGTGCCAGAAACATGAGTTCCATGACCGTTTCTGTCTAAGGTATTGTTGTTGTTACCAGAAAAGTTCCAGCCATAATTATCATCAACATAACCATTGCCATCATCATCTATACCGTTATCTGCAATTTCTTTGGTATTCGTCCAAATATTATTTCTCAAATCTTCGTGGTTGTAGTCAACCCCAGTATCTACAACAGCAACAACAACACCTTTACCTGTGTATCCATTTTTCCAAGCCTCTGGAGCATTCACAAGGTCTGCCCCCCAATTATTCCCACCCTGGTTAGGCACATCAGCAAAAGGATTTTGACCAGCAGCTTTACTGACTGCTGAACCTGCATTTACCAAGCCATAACCATTAGTAGAATTGTAATTTCCGGTGCTTGTGGCAGTAGCTTCTGGGTAATAGCTACTACTATTGAGGTTCAAGGTATAGTCATCTTGGGCACGAAAAGTATCTACTGAGGAGATAGAAGTAGAATTTAGCCCGCTATGAGAAAGTAATTGGCTACTAGTGTCATTAATGGGCATAAGTATTTTCTCCTCAAATAAATAAATTATTTTTTAGCAGCATTAACTGTTAAAACCTTTTCACCAAGGTTTTAAAGACTAATTTTGTCTCCTTTGCCAATAATTACTATGAAAATCAATAGTAAAATGCTATTTTTTTTACAAAATCTATGATGCAAAATTTGATTGTTTTGGAATCTAGACGTATGACTATTTGTATTCAAATCTGTATTAGTTTTAACAGCAAAATTTGGTAGTTCAAAAATTAACTTTTGAACTACCAAATTTTGCATTCCCAGATTTACAGGAGAATTCAGGAGTAAGAATTATATAGGAATCATATTTGATTTATAAATCAAATACTAATCCCATAGCTGTTCCCAATCATATTCAGCAAGACTATTTTCGCCACCATCCTGACTGTCATAGAATTTCACTGACTTTTCCCAGAAAAGTTGATCGGCGAATTTGTCAGGATTTTCAAAATTTGCAATCTCACTCTGTTTGTTAGAGCTTGGACTGAAATTAGAAGTTGCAACTTTCTTCTCAGTTGGATAACTAGAAATGACTGAGTTGATCCGACTTGTAGAACTGAGGCTCAAGCTAGATAGTTTCGCATTGCTATCACTACTAATAGAATTGGTACTTAAGCTAGAACTGGATGATTTCACACCATTTCCTGAAGTTGTTGTGAGAATCTGACGCACTTGAGCATCAGTCAGACCTTTCTTAGCACTAAGCATCAGTGCAACTACACCCGCAACGTGAGGAGCCGCCATAGAAGTCCCTGGCATATCTTTATATTGATTACCAGGATATGTCGAATAGATACCTCTATAGTCGTCCTTGTATGCTCCTGGAGCTGTAACGTATGCCAGTGTAGTTGTTCCAGCACGGTGCGAAAAGTCGGCCAATGTTCTATTATAATTGACTGCTCCCACAGCAATTCCCCACTTGTCAGCATATCGAGCGGGATAGGCTGGTGCTAACTCACTTTCATTACCTGCTGCCGAGACGACAATTGCCCCTTTGCTGACAGCATATTGAATAGCTGAGAGTATCTCACTGGTAGGAGAAGGTCCGCCTAAGCTGAGATTAATGACAAGCGCTCCGTTATTGACTGCATAACGAATACCATTTGCGATCGCTTTATCAGAACCTGACCCATTTTGACCATCATCAAAAACTCTCACTGGCATAATTTTGGCATTATAGGCAATACCTGTAACACCAAAGCTATTTTTCACCGCTGCAATAGTACCAGCAACGTGAGTGCCATGACCACTGCCATCTAAAGTATTGTTGTTGTTGCCGACAAAATTCCAGCCGTAGACATCATCAATGTAACCATTACCGTCATCATCTTTGCCATTGCCAGCAATTTCCTTGCTATTCTTCCAGATATTAGCGCTCAAATCAGGGTGATTGTAGTCTACTCCGCTATCTACCACAGCTACGAGAACGCCTTGACCAGTGTATCCTTTTGCCCAAACTTCTGGTGCTTTAATCGCGTCGGCTCCCCAATTATTCCCTCCTAAGTCAGGAACGTCAGCAAAGGTACTTTGCCCAAGGGCTTTTGCTACTGCTGCTGCGGCATTAATCAAGCCATAGCCTGTAGTGGAATTAAACCCACCACCATTGGCAGGAGTGAGAGTAATTGCTTGTGTATTGTAAATGGCATTGTTACTTTCATTGCTTTCGGCAACATTTCCCAATCCATCGGCTTTGAACATCAAATAGTATTCGCCTGGAGCAATTATGGTGTCAATAGTCCAAGATATAGAGTTTGAAAATGTAGCAGAGGGTGCAAGGCTTGGGATTGCAACAGAGTCATAGCCTATCGATATATCATCGTCATTGCCTAGAATTGTGTCTCTGGAAAGAGAATAACCTGTTTTGCTACTACCAGCATTGCCATTACCTTGATTTTTGATCTCATAGGTGAATTCAAGTTTAGTACCAATGGCGGCGCTAGTGGGAGCTGAAGTATTTACTATTACCAAGTCTGGTGCAGTAATGGTAATTGCTTTAGCAACGAGGTTATTGTTTTCATTGCTTTCCCTCTCCAAACTTGAGCCATCTACTTTGTAGAGCAGATAGTAATTGCCCACAGTAAGTTTGCTAGGAAGGGAAAAAGATGTAGATTCTGAACTTACACTTCCAGGTGCAAGGTCAAAGTTGTTAATTAAGTCAGAACCCAAGTAAGCGTCATCATTACTTAAGCTTTGATCTTTGGAAAGATAAAAGTATGTAGAGAAAATACCAGCGGTGCCATTGCCTTGGTTTTTCACCTGATAACTGACTTGAATTGTAGTACCAATGCTAGCGCTAGCAGGAGCCGAAGCATTTTGTATTACTAAGTCTGGGGCAGTAATTGTAATTGCTTTGGCAGTGACATTGTTGTTTTCATTAGTTTCAGTTAACTCGTTATTAGCATCTGCTTGAAATAGTAGATAGTAGTTTCCATTAGTGGTGCTACTGCTAATACTGACATAGTAAGATTCTGAACTATAGTAACCAGGTTTCAGCCCATTGTATAAGTAGTTTTGGTCAGAGCCTAAGAGTGTGTCATCGTTGCTCAAAGCGGCATCTTTAGACAGATAAAACTTTGTTGTACTCGTACCAGCGGTGGCAGTACCTTGATTAGCCAGTTGATAGTTGAGAGTGATTAAGCTACCAGGGTCAACCAAACCGGGAGATGAAACATTTTGAATGATTAAATCTGGTTTAGGGCCATTAATAGCGATCGCTTTGCTAACAACGTTATTGGTTTCGTTACTTTCTGCGATTTTGTTATCGGCATCTGCTCTGTACAACAGGTAATAATTACCTGCGGCGATGGTATTAGCGATCGCCAAAGATGCTGTTTCTGAGCTAGTGGCACCTGCGGCAATGCTGTTAACTCCGTCTGAGCCGAGCAACACATCGTCTGTGCTGTAAGCGTTATCCTTAGACAGATAAAACTTGGTGGTACTAGCAATGGCACTACCAACGTCTTGGTTTTTCACCTGATAGCTGATGTTGATGGTGCCGCCAACGGATACAGAACTGGGAGCTACAGCGTTTTGTATTATTAGGTCGGCTTTGGTAATGGTAATGGCTTTGCTGACAACGTTATTGCTTTCGTTGGTTTCTGCAATTTTGCTATCGCCATCTGCTCTATACAACAGGTAATAATTGCCTGTGGCAATAGTATTAGCGATCGCCAAAGACACTGTTTCTGAGCTAGTGGCACCTGCGGCAATGGTGTTAACGGCATCTGAGCCGAGCAACACATCATCTGTGCTGTAAGCGTTATCCTTGGACAGATAAAAGTTGGTGGTACTAGCAATGGCACTACCAACGCCTTGGTTTTTCACCTGATAGCTCAGTTGAATAGTGCTACTAACTGAAGCAGAACTAGGAGCCGAAGCATTTTGTACTATTAGGTCTGGTTTCCCTGCTGGATTAATGGCGATCGCTTTGCCTATGGCATTGTTATTTTCATTGCTTTCGCTAACGTTTCCATCACCATCACCGTGATAAATCAAGTAATAGTTACCAGCATTGATGGTACTGCCGATAGTGAGTGTAGTTGATTCTGACCTAGAAATACCCGCTGCAATGTCAGCAACGTAATCATAACCGATGTACTTATCGTTACTGTCTAAAGTCAAATCCTGGGACAAATAGAAGTTGGTGTAGCTATAGCCAGCATTGGCATTGCCTTGATTTTTTACCTGATAGCTGACTGAAATGGTGCTGCCAACGGAGGCAGAACTAGGAGCTACAGCATTTTGTAGTATGAGGTCTGGTTTAGTAATATTAATGGTGCCAGCAATGGCGTTGTTGCTTTCGTTGCTTTCGGCAACATAGTTATAGCCATCGGCTTGATACACCAGATAATAAGTACCTGCGGTGACGCTATCGCCGATGGTGAGTGTAGTTGACTCTTGGCTATAGTAATTCGAGAGGAGGCTAGTAACGTAGTCATAGTTTAAGAAGACATCATCACTATTTCCGAGAGTCAAATCTTTAGAGAGATAAAACTTGGTGTAGCTATAATCAGCACTTCCACTGCCTTGGTTTAGAATCTCATAGTTTAGTTGAATCGTACTGCCAGCAGCGGCAGAAGTGGGATTTGAGGCGTTTCGCACTATCAAGTCTGGTTGAAGGGCAGCAAGAGCGAATTCTTGGCTATCACTCTTATTACTATTATTACTTTTAACAACGTATTCATTCTGAGGAGTGTCGATGCCACCGGGAGTGTAAGTAGTGCGATCGCTAGCTCTAAAAAAAGTATTTACACCACTCAAATCAGAGGCAGAGTAATTATTAGCATCATCGAAAATATTTGATATTTGTGATGATAAATAGCTAGATTTTATACCAGAAGTTTCGTTAATCGGGTTACGGTCTTTGGTCAAAAGCATGAGTAGTTTCACCTCGAATATTCAAGTAAATTTGCACAACAACAAGTACTCAAATCTTTAATGCCTGAGGGATTGAGCCTGAAAAATATATTTCTTGGTAAGACAGATGCTACAAGTACAATTAACTATAAAATCACGTAATTAGCAAGTAATATTACAGTTTTCTGCACATTTTTACGAGTTGGATGTAAAAACCAGCCCTTCAACGAAGTCAGGGCTGGTAGTTCATATCTTCCCAGTCCCCAGTCCCTAGTCCCCAATCCCCAGTCCGCAATTCGTGAGATTTTTCTATGCCAAACTATTTTCCGCTGTTGTTGTGACAATCTGACGCACTTGGGCATCAGTTAGACCTTTCTTTGCACTTAACATCAAGGCTATTACTCCAGCAACGTGGGGAGTTGCCATAGATGTTCCGTCTTTAGAACCATAGTAATTGCCTGGTAATGTAGAGTAGATATCGACTCCTGGAGCCGTGATGTAGGGGAGTGTATTTGGCCCAGCTTCGTTAGAGAAGTAAGCCATCTCTTCATACTTATCAACTGCCCCAACAGCCAGCCCCCATTTATTGGCATAGCGGGCAGGATAAATAGGTTCTGAACCACTAGAATTGCCTGCTGCCATGACGACAATTACCCCTTTGCTGGCGGCATATTGAACGGCTGACTCGATGTCGCTGTTAGGTTCATCGCTACCCAAGCTGAGGTTAATGACATTAGCTCCATTGTTCACTGCATAACGGATGCCTTGAGCGACCCCAAGATCCTCGCCAGAGCCATTATCACCCAATACTTTGACCGGCATAATCTTGGCATCATAAGCGATACCTGTAACACCAATATTATTTTTCACTCCAGCGATGGTGCCAGAGACATGGGTGCCATGACTATTTACATCTAGGGTGTTGTTGTTGTTATCGACAAAGTTCCAGCCATAAACATCATCAATGTAGCCATTGCCATCATCATCTTTGCCGTTGCCAGCAATTTCCTTGGTATTCTTCCAGATATTATTGCTCAAGTCTGAGTGATTGCGATCGACACCAGTATCTAGCACCGCAACGATAACACCCTTACCTGTGTATCCCTTTGCCCAGACTTCCGGGGCTTTTACAAGGTCGGCTCCCCAATCATTACCACCAAGGTCAGCAACATCGGCAAAGGTAGTCTGGCCAAGAACTTTAGCAACTGCTGCTGCTGCATTAATTAAGCCATAGCCATCGGTGGAGTTATAACCGATATTTTTGATAATGGTAATAGCTTTGGCAAGGACGTTATTAGTTTCATTGCTTTCGGCAACATCAACATCGCCATCAGCTTGATACAACAAGTAGTAGCTACCCGCGGCGATACTTTTGCTGATTTTGAGTGACAATGTTTCGCTGCTGTAACTCCCAGATGCAAGGCTGCTGGTGTATTCAGAACCCAATAAGGTATCCTCATTGCTGAGAATTTTATCTTTGGATAGATAAAACTTGGTGTAGCTATAACCAGCATTACCAGCACCTTGATTTTTGACTTGATAGCTGATTTGAATGCTACTACCCACTGACCCAGTACTAGGATTGACAGCATTTTGAATGATTAAATCAGCTTTGTTAATGCTAATGGCTTTGGCAAGGACGTTATTAGTTTCATTACTTTCGGCAATATTGTTATTACCATCAGCTTGATATAGCAGGTAATAACTACCTGTGGCGATGTTATTGCTGATGGTGAGTGTAGTTGTTCTGGCACTTACAGCACCGCCAGCGATCGCACTGAGGTAGTCAGAGCCTAATAGAATATCATCATTGCTGAATGTTGTATTTGTTGAGAGATAAAACTTAGTTTGTTGAGAACCTGCACTACCTGCGCCTTGATTTTTGACTTGATAGCTGATTTGAATGCTACCACCCACTGACCCAACACTGGGATTAACGGCATTTTGAATGATTAAATCAGCTTTGCTAATGCTAATGGCTTTGGCAAGGACGTTATTATTTTCATTACTTTCGGCAACATCTCCATCGCCATCAGCTTGATACAGCAGGTAATAACTACCTGTGGCGATGGTATTGCTGATGCTGAGTGTACTGGACTCGGAACTGTAAGCACCCCCAGCAATGCTGCTGATGTAGTCATAGCCTAAGTAGGCATCTTCAGAACTGAGAGTTTGGTCTTTGGAGAGATAAAAGTAGGTGTAGTTATAACCTGCACTACCCGCGCCTTGATTTTTGACTTGATAGCTGATTTGAATGCTACCACCCACTGACCCAACACTGGGATTAACGGCATTTTGAATGACTAAATCAGCTTTGCTAATGCTAATGGCTTTGGCAAGGACGTTATTATTTTCATTACTTTCGGCAACATCT
The DNA here is from genome assembly GCF_015207005.2 of Desmonostoc muscorum LEGE 12446. Classification (GTDB taxonomy): domain Bacteria; phylum Cyanobacteriota; class Cyanobacteriia; order Cyanobacteriales; family Nostocaceae; genus Nostoc; species Nostoc muscorum. The sequence continues at coordinate 2,878,711 of NZ_JADEXS020000001.1, read as the reverse complement.
CCATCGCCATCAGCTTGATACAACAGGTAATAACTACCTGTGGCGATGGTATTGCTGATGCTGAGTGTACTGGACTCGGAACTGTAAGCACCCCCAGCAATGCTGCTGATGTAGTCATAGCCTAAGTAGGCATCTTCAGAACTGAGAGTTTGGTCTTTGGAGAGATAAAAGTAGGTGTAGTTATAACCTGCACTACCCGCGCCTTGATTTTTGACTTGATAGCTGATTTGAATGCTACCACCCACTGACCCAACACTGGGATTAACGGCATTTTGAATGACTAAATCAGCTTTGCTAATGCTAATGGCTTTGGCAAGGACGTTATTATTTTCATTACTTTCGGCAACATCTCCATCGCCATCAGCTTGATACAACAGGTAATAACTACCTGTGGCGATGGTATTGCTGATGCTGAGTGTACTGGACTCGGAACTGTAAGCACCCCCAGCAATGCTGCTGATGTAGTCATAGCCTAAGTAGGCATCTTCAGAACTGAGAGTTTGGTCTTTGGAGAGATAAAAGTAGGTGTAGTTATAACCTGCACTACCCGCGCCTTGATTTTTGACTTGATAGCTGATTTGAATGCTACCACCCACTGACCCAACACTGGGATTAACGGCATTTTGAATGATTAAATCAGCTTTGCTAATGCTAATGGCTTTGGCAAGGACGTTATTATTTTCATTACTTTCGGCAACATCTCCATCGCCATCAGCTTGATACAGCAGGTAATAACTACCTGTGGCGATGGTATTGCTGATGCTGAGTGTACTGGACTCGGAACTGTAAGCACCCCCAGCAATGCTGCTGATGTAGTCATAGCCTAAGTAGGCATCTTCAGAACTGAGAGTTTGGTCTTTGGAGAGATAAAAGTAGGTGTAGTTATAACCTGCACTACCCGCGCCTTGATTTTTGACTTGATAGCTGATTTGAATGCTACCACCCACTGACCCAACACTGGGATTAACGGCATTTTGAATGATTAAATCAGCTTTGCTAATGCTAATGGCTTTGGCAAGGACGTTATTATTTTCATTACTTTCGGCAACATCTCCATCGCCATCAGCTTGATACAGCAGGTAATAACTACCTGTGGCGATGGTATTGCTGATGCTGAGTGTACTGGACTCGGAACTGTAAGCACCCCCAGCAATGCTGCTGATGTAGTCATAGCCTAAGTAGGCATCTTCAGAACTGAGAGTTTGGTCTTTGGAGAGATAAAAGTAGGTGTAGTTATAACCTGCACTACCCGCGCCTTGATTTTTGACTTGATAGCTGATTTGAATGCTACCACCCACTGACCCAACACTGGGATTAACGGCATTTTGAATGATTAAATCAGCTTTGCTAATGCTAATGGCTTTGGCAAGGACGTTATTATTTTCATTACTTTCGGCAACATCTCCATCGCCATCAGCTTGATACAGCAGGTAATAACTACCTGTGGCGATGGTATTGCTGATGCTGAGTGTACTGGACTCGGAACTGTAAGCACCCCCAGCAATGCTGCTGATGTAGTCATAGCCTAAGTAGGCATCTTCAGAACTGAGAGTTTGGTCTTTGGAGAGATAAAAGTAGGTGTAGTTATAACCTGCACTACCCGCGCCTTGATTTTTGACTTGATAGCTGATTTGAATGCTACCACCCACTGACCCAACACTGGGATTAACGGCATTTTGAATAATTAGGTCTGGTTGAATGTCAGCGGCAATAGTGTTCGCTTGTGTAACAAGCTTGTTGCTTTCATTACTATTGTTAACGTAGTTATACGCTTTATTTTCTCCTCCCGAAGTATAAACTTCCCCAGGTGTGTAACTACTGCGATCGCTTGCTTTAAAAGTATTTATACCACTCACACTGGAGCTAAAGTAATTATTAGAATCATCAAAAATATCAGGTATTTTGGATGATATATTACTAGTTTTTATACCAATATTTACATTATTAGAGTTAGGCTCTTTGGTAAAAAGCATGAGCAGTCTCACTCCACATATTCAAGTAAATTTACACTATGTAATCTCTCAATTTCTTTACTGGACAAGAAATTGAGACTGAGGAACATATTAGTATAAGACAGCCACTACAAATACACTTGACTAGAAAATAACATAATTTAGTTAGTAATCTTACAGTTTTTTGTATTTAGCAATACTGTTTGGTTAACGTGAGTTCGACAGATTCCAAAGAACCCCGCTTCCATTCCTCTCCCCGTTGGCGTTAGCCTGCCATTAGGCAAGCGACGAGAGGCTTAAAAACCAATACGGTTCAGTTAAGGAAATTTATTTGTTAAAGCAGGCAGGGGAGGCAGGGGAAGCAGGGGAAGTAGGGGGAGAGAAAAAAGCTTAACTGAACTGTATTGGCTTAAAAACCCTAAATTTTCCTGCCCAACTCAGGATACTAAAGCCCCTCTCCGAGACGGAGAGGGGTTGGGGAGAGGTTCAATCGAACTCACGTTTGGTTAAGGCACTAGACGGGATGAATCGCCATCTCTACGAAAGATTAATTATTGTAGAGACGGCGATTTATCGCGTTTTTGTAATCAGGACTTACGCACACGTAAGGGAAAATCGAACCACAGAGGACGCAGAGGGCACGGAGAAATAAGAGTTTCAGAGAGTTTTTACGTAAGTCCTAGTAATATCGGACTTACGCAAAATCATGAAAAAACGAACCGCAAAGGACGCAAAGGACACAAAGAAATAAGAGTTTCAGAGAGTTTTTGCGTAAGTCCTATAATATTTAATTTTCATTAAAAAACTTAACCAAACCGTAGTAAAAAGCTAGAAGCGATGGCTGTCTTCATGGCTTTTAACAACAGTTTGAACCCCCGGTTTTCAAACGGGGGCGAGTCAACTACTGATTAAACAACAGCCGCTTCTGGAATCGCACCTTGCATTCTCCCAAAAGCATCAATTAAACTTTGCAATTGTTGATCGGCTTTAAAAACTCCTAAACCGCGCACTGTCACTTTGCCTGGGGAATAAACAAAGCGCGTCTTGAGATTATCTGGTAAATTGGCCGCCAACAAGTTCCAAGCAGGTTCTTCCATTGGTGTTTCTAAAACAACGTGCTGTTTGTTTTCTGGTTTAATCCGGCTAAATCCGATTTTTTTCGCTAACTGTTTGAGTTCCATAACTCGCAGCAGTTGATTGGCTGGGACTGGCAAAGTACCATAGCGATCGCTCCACTCAGCTGCAATCTGCTTTAATTCTGATTTAGACTTAGCTGTAGCTACCGCTCGGTAAGCACTCATCTTCTGATCCAAATCGGTAATATAATCTGCTGGGATAAATGCCGTTAGGTTGAGGTCAATTTGGGTATCGTCAACTTGGGGAATTTCTTGTCCGCGAATTTCTCGGATTGCTTCTTCTAACATTTCCATGTATAAATCAAAACCGATGGCATCCATTTGACCGGATTGTTCAGCACCTAACAAGTTACCCACTCCCCGAATTTCCATGTCGCGCATCGCCAATTGATACCCAGAACCCAGTTGAGTAAATTCTTGAATTGCTCGTAACCTTTGCCGTGCCGCATCAGATAATGTCCGCTGTTTGGGATAAAATAGCCAAGCATGAGCTTGGATACCTGCACGCCCGACACGACCGCGTAATTGATACAGTTGAGCCAAGCCAAAACGGTGAGCGTCTTCAATTAAAATGGTGTTGACTCGCGGAATATCTAAACCAGATTCAATAATTGTTGTACAAACGAGGATATCTGCATCACCATTGCTGAAGGTGAGCATGGTTGATTCTAACTCGCTTTCATCCATTTGACCGTGGGCGATGGCAAATCTACCCCCCGGTATCATTTCTCGCAAGCTTGCGGTTGTCTCTTCAATTCCTTCCACTCGTGGAACTACATAAAATATTTGTCCACCTCTGTCTAATTCTTGACGGATTGCAGTACGGACACTTTCCGGATTCAGTGGTGCAAGGTGAGTTTTAATCGGGCGTCTGGTTGGAGGTGGTGTAGTAATTAAACTCATTTCCCGAATTCCCGACAAAGACATATACAAGGTACGGGGAATGGGAGTGGCGGAGAGAGTCAGCACATCAACTTGAGTTTTCAAGCTTTTAATTTTCTCTTTTTGGTTTACCCCAAACCGCTGTTCTTCATCCACCACCAATAGTCCTAAATCCTTGAATGATACACCTTTGCCTAAGAGTTGGTGTGTGCCAACAACTACATCGAGTTCACCCGTTGCCAATCGCTTTTGAATATCGCGGCGTTCTTCAGCCGAACGGAAGCGGTTGAGTAAGCCGACATTCACCGGGTAGGGAGCAAAACGTTCTTTGAGTGTATGGTAATGCTGCTGTGTTAATATGGTCGTTGGCGCAAGGAGTGCCACTTGTTTACCGGCGGTGACTGCTTTAAAAACAGCACGAATCGCCACTTCCGTTTTTCCGAAACCGACATCGCCACAAACTAAACGATCCATCGGGCGATCGCTTTCCATGTCGCGTTTAACATCTTGTACAGCTTTCAGTTGATCTGTTGTGGGTTGGTAGGGGAAAGAATCTTCCAGTTCCTCCTGCCAAGGCATATCATTTGGGAAACTAAAACCTTGTTGTTGCGATCGCGCCGCATACAATTTCAGCAAATCCACCGCCAATTTCTTGATGGCTTTGCGGACTCTGTTCTTGGTATTTTCCCAAGCTTTACCAGTCATCTTGTTGAGTTCTGGTGCTTTATCGCCTCCGGCGCGGAACCGAGATAACGCACCCAATTGATCGGCTGCAACTCTCAGTAACCCGTCCGCATATTGCACCACCAAATAATCACGGGTTTCATTGTTAATTGTCAGGCTTTCCAGCTTGACAAATTTGCCAACACCATGATTTCTGTGAACCACATAATCCCCTGGACGCAGCTTATTGGGGTCAACTTGCTTAGAAGTAGCTTTGTGGCGCTTGCGGATAAAACCGGGAGTTGCTAAGGAATGCTGACCATAAAATTCTCGATCTGTAACGATTACCAATCGGTACGTAGGCAGAATAAAGCCTTCTAGTTCCGCCAGCCCAGAATATTTGAGGGCGATGGGAGTATGGTTGATTTGTAGCTTATCGATCGCTTGGTAATCGCGGGGATTGGGGATAAATTGAGCTGGACAATCATGTTCTTGCAACAGCGACACAGAACGCGAAGGTTGAGCAGAAATCAGCCAGATAGAAAAATTGCGATCGCGTTCATGACGGATAGTTTCAGCTAGTTTAGCAAACTGGTGCGGCGTAACTGGAACAGATCTGCTGGCAAGATTAATTCCATCATTTTCCTCCGCCAGTTCCGATAAATATAAAGTTTGAAACTTCGCAACATCAGCTAAACACTCATCAAACGACCGATGAATTTTCGGTAATTGGTTAGACTCTTCCCCAGTCCCCAATCCCCAGTCCCCAGTCCCCAATCTCCATTGTTCTTCGGCATTTTCTACCCAGCGATCGCTATGAGCATGACATTGTTCTGGCTCATCAATGGCAATCAAGGTATTTTCTGGTAAATAGTCTATCAGGGATGCTGGTTGCTCGAACGCTAAACCCAAAAAACGACGACTACCTTCAATGAGTGATGAGTGCTGATTACCTATTGCTGAGTCAGAATTTAACTGGGCACTCAGCACTCGAAACTCGGCACTATCCTTGAGTGGTGCCGTGATGATGGGAGCAAAACTAGTGGGGGTGAGAATTAACTGGTCAACTTTATCTAGGGCAGAACGTTGAGTTGCTGGGTCAAATTCCCGTATTTGTTCGATTTCGTCGCCAAACCATTCCAGCCTGACTGGAAACTCCGATGAAACCGGGTACACATCAACAATATCGCCACGGCGACTCCATTGCCCTTCAGTTTCCACCAGAGGCACTCGTTCGTACCCCAAAATAGTTATCTTCTCACTAAAAGCATTCAGGTCTAATTCCATTCCCCGCTTCAGCGTCAAGCAAAATTCTTGAAAAGCTGCTGGTGGTGGCAAATGTGGCTGTAGCGCCCCTTGAGTAGCCACAATCGCCAAAGGTCGCTTCGCTCCGGTACTGGGGATTGGGGATTGGGGATTAGGTATTGTATTGGTTATTCCTTTATTGACCCCGTTCTCCCCATTCCCCATTCCCCATTCCCCAGTCCCCAGTCCCCAGTCCCCAGTCCCCAAATCCGCCAACACCTGCATTTGCCCCCAACTCATCTCAGTTTCCGGGTCAAAAGGTTCGTAGGGAGAAGCCTCGGAGGTGGGATAAAAATGTACTGTTTGCCATCCCATTGCCTCAAGTTGTGCGTAAACGCGCCCAGCTTCTTCCAGAGTGGCACATACCACCAACAAATTCCTGCCCTGAGTTTGCGCCAATGCCGAAGCCACCAAACCCTTTGGCAGCCGGGGAATGCCATTTAACCGCAATTCTGGTTGGCGATTTAACTTAGAAATAAATTCAGTAGTGAGCGGCGATCGCCCTAAGGCACGCACAATAGAAGAAAATGACATAAGTTCTACTAGCAATGGAAGTCTTGGCGCTTGTTGAAAATCTTCAGGCAGTTTATGTCCACCATTTTAAAAGTGTTAACAGCCGTCTTATTCATTTTTCGGAAGAATAATGCACAACAAATAATAAACTCAAGAATCTATAACTATTACTTTGTGTACAGTCAAACCATTTATCGAAGCACCTTTAATACTAGATACTAAGGATTGAGCTACGTTCGCTCTGATAAGCGGCAACTTTAAACATGTCCTCCATCACTTTTGAAATTTTAATCATCTTGGTGCTAATTATTGCCAATGGCGTGTTTTCGATGTCTGAGATGGCAATTGTCTCAGCACGGAAAGTTAGACTACAGCAGCTTGCCAATCAAGGGGATGCTAAGGCAAGGGTAGCACTGAAACTAGCTGAGTCTCCAAATCATTTCTTGTCAACCATTCAAGTAGGTATTTCTCTAATCGGTATCCTGACTGGTGCTTTTGGAGGAGCAACACTTGCTAACCGACTCGCAGTCTATGTGCGACTTGTCCCCTTATTAGCACCTTATAGTGAACCGATATCTTTTGGAATCGTGGTTTTGATTATTACCTATTTGTCACTCATTGTTGGCGAATTGGTACCAAAGCGTCTGGCATTAAATAACCCAGAAAAAATTGCATCGACTGTAGCTATTCCCATGCGTGCCTTATCGGCGATCGCTTCCCCAATGGTATATCTTTTAAGTGCTTCTACAGATTTGATCCTGCGAGTGTTAGGAGTTACACAGTCAACTGAACCGCAAGTCACCGAAGAAGAAATTAAAATCTTAATCGAGCAAGGTACTGAGGCGGGAACCTTTGAAGAAGCCGAACAGGATATGGTAGAGCGAGTTTTTCGTTTAGGCGATCGACCTGTAAGCTATTTAATGACACCCCGTCCTGATATCGTCTGGCTAGACTTAGATGACACAGCTGAAGAAAATCGCCAAAAAATGGTTGATAGCGCTTACTCTCGGTATCCAGTTTGTCAAGCGGGACTGGATAATGTCCTGGGTGTGATCCCAGTTACCGACTTATTAGCTAGGAGTTTCCGAGGAGAACCGCTAGATTTAACAGTAGGATTGCGGCAACCAGTATTTGTACCAGAAAGCACCCGTGGCTTGAAAGTTTTAGAATTATTTAAGCAAACCATTACTCACATGGCGCTAGTAGTCGATGAATACGGCGTGATTCAAGGATTAGTCACTCTCAACGACATCATGAGCGAAATCGTGGGTGATGTTCCTTCTATGGATGGGCAAGATGAACCACAAGCCGTGCAACGAGAAGATGGTTCCTGGCTTTTGGATGGAATGTTACCTGTGGAAGAGTTTTTGGAACTTTTTGAAATGGAAGAATGGGAATCTGAAGAACGTGGCAGTTATCAAACCTTAGGCGGTTTTGTCATCACCCATCTTGGTCGTATTCCCGCCGCCGCAGATCATTTTGAATGGGAGGGTATGCGAATTGAAGTCATGGATATGGATGGTAACCGCGTTGATAAGGTGCTAGTCGTGCCAAGGGGAAATAAATCAGCTCCTACTACAACATCCGAATCTGATTAGTATGGGCCATTGGGCATTGGTAGCACTGTGTTCAATGTCACATGGTGTATTAGGCTAAAGCCCTAACGCACCATACTGGCCTGTCAAGGCTAAAATGTTGCAAAAAAAATTTGTAGGTTGGGTTGAGGAACGAAACCCAACACTGCGATGAATGTTAGGTTGAGCAAAGTGGGCACTATCCACCAAGGTCAAAATCAAAGTTTTTGACCTTGGTGGCAGTGCTTCCCCTATGTTTTTGCAACTAAGCAACGTAACTAAAATAACCTGCTGTCAAATTCAGTCCTGTGACTCCTTCGACAATAGCAATGAGTTCATCAGTGGAGTTCAAGACTGAGTTTGTATTAGTATCTAAGTAAATTGCTGTGCCAGAGATGCCGCTAATCGGTGAAGTTCCAAGCAAGTAAGAACTAGCTAAACCTTGGAGTTGTATTTTGTCTTGGCTGGTATTAAAATCTACAATTAGTGCGTAGTCGTTTAGACCAGCATTGGCGTTATTTCCATCATTGTAGAATACAGCACCGCTATTGCCAAAGATATACAAATCATTACCGTTGCCACCAGTAAGGGTGTCTTTAAACCCTGTGCCATTCTCGCTTCCAACTCCATTCAGGGTATCGTTACCATCTCCACCTAATAAGGTGTCGTTACCAGCGCCACCGATTAAAATATCATTACCGCCTACTCCATTAAGAGTATTATTGCCACTATTTCCAGTGATGGTGTTATTTAAACTATTCCCTATGCCGTTGATAGCTCCTGTACCAGTTAGGGTTAGATTTTCTACATTAGCACCCAGAGTATAGCTGACTGAAGATTGAACTGTGTCTGTGCCTTCGTTGAGATTTTCAATAACCACATCTCCAACGCTATCCACCACATAGGTATCGTTGCCAGTTCCAGCAATTAAGCTATCGTCTCCTGTTCCACCATCAAGGGAATCATTACCAATACCACCCGTGACGGTATCATTACCAGACCCTCCGCTGATGGTGTCGTTACCAGTTCCACCATCAAGAGTATTATTGCCGCTATTACCAATGATAATGTTATTGAGACTGTTTCCTGTGCCGTTAATAGCTCCAGTACCAGTTAGGGTCAAATTTTCTAGATTAGCGCCCAGAAGATAGCTGATTGAACTCTGAACAGTATCAATCTCCGTCGCTAGGGTAGAAGTTTCACTGATTACATCTGAGATACTATCGATAATATAAGTGTCATTACCAGTGCCACCTTGGAGTGAGTCGTTGCCTGTACCACCGTTGATGGTATCGTTGCCTCCGCCCCCGTTGATGGTATCATTGCCTGCACCACCATTAACGCTGTTGTTTGCTGGAGTAGGCGAAGTAAAGCTGAAATTGTCATTGCCGCTACCACCAGTAATGTTGAGGAAAAACTCAAATCCCTGATAGGTGTTGCCGCCAGAAGTGATGGCAGCAATGGCGCTACCGTTGATGTTCAGAACTCTGCCAGTAGTATCTGCTGACAAGTCAGCATCTACGAGCGTATCTACACCTGTACCGCCATCAACAGTGTCAGATCCAGCCCCTTGAGTGATGATGTCATCACCCGCACCGCCAATCAAGCTATCATTCCCTGCCCCGCCATTGATGGTGTCGTTGAGTGTGCCGCCCACTAAGGTGTCGTTACCACTGCCGCTTTTGAGGTTGAACCGCTCAATGTTGCTGTAGTAGGTGCGGTTAGTGTTGTTTACTGTTTGATAGGAGTTGCCATAACTGCCAACGTTGACGGTCAAGGAGGAGTAATCTACTACCAGGATATCTGTGCCAGTGCCGCCATCTACTTGGTCTGTGACTCCTAAGCCGGCGTTGAGAATATCGTCTCCTCCAGCACCGTTGATAATGTTGTTTGCTGGAGTAGGCGAAGTCAAGCTGATATTGTCGTTGCCACTGCCAGCACTGATGTTAACAAAAAACTCAAATCCTTGATAGGAGTTACCGCCAGAAGTGATGGCAGCAATGGTGCTACCGTTGACGTTCAAAACTCTGCCAGTGGTGTCTGCTGACAAGTCAACATCGATGAGGGTGTCTATACCTGCACCGCCATCTACAGTGTCATTGCCTGTGCCTTTGGTAATGATGTCGTTGTCACTTCCACCGATAATGCTGTCATTACCCGCGCCGCCAATCAAGCTATCATTCCCTGCCCCACCGTTAAGAGTGTCGTTGAGTGTGCCGCCCACTAAGGTATCGTTACCACTGCCGCTTTTGAGGTTAAACCGCTCAATGTTGCTGTAGTAGGTGCGGTTAGTGTTGTTTACTGTTTGATAGGAGTTGCCATAACTGCCAACGTTGACGGTCAAGGAGGAGTAATCTACTACCAGGATATCTGTGCCAGTGCCGCCATCTACTTGGTCTGTGACTCCTAAGCCGGCGTTGAGAATATCGTCTCCTCCAGCACCGTTGATAATGTTGTTTGCTGGAGTAGGCGAAGTCAAGCTGATATTGTCGTTGCCACTGCCAGCACTGATGTTAACAAAAAACTCAAATCCTTGATAGGAGTTACCGCCAGAAGTGATGGCAGCAATGGTGCTACCGTTGACGTTCAAAACTCTGCCAGTGGTGTCTGCTGACAAGTCAACATCGATGAGGGTGTCTATACCTGCACCGCCATCTACAGTGTCATTGCCTGTGCCTTTGGTAATGATGTCGTTGTCACTTCCACCGATAATGCTGTCATTACCCGCGCCGCCAATCAAGCTATCATTCCCTGCCCCACCGTTAAGAGTGTCGTTGAGTGTGCCACCCACTAAGGTGTCGTTACCACTGCCGCTTTTGAGGTTAAACCGCTCAATGTTGCTGTAGTAGGTGCGGTTAGTGTTGTTTACTGTTTGATAGGAGTTGCCATAACTGCCAACGTTGACGGTCAAGGAGGAGTAATCTACTACCAGGATATCTGTGCCAGTGCCGCCATCTACTTGGTCTGTGACTCCTAAGCCGGCGTTGAGAATATCGTCTCCTCCAGCACCGTTGATAATGTTGTTTGCTGGAGTAGGCGAAGTCAAGCTGATATTGTCGTTGCCACTGCCAGCACTGATGTTAACAAAAAACTCAAATCCTTGATAGGAGTTACCGCCAGAAGTGATGGCAGCAATGGTGCTACCGTTGACGTTCAAAACTCTGCCAGTGGTGTCTGCTGACAAGTCAACATCGATGAGGGTGTCTATACCTGCACCGCCATCTACAGTGTCATTGCCTGTGCCTTTGGTAATGATGTCGTTGTCACTTCCACCGATAATGCTGTCATTACCCGCGCCGCCAATCAAGCTATCATTCCCTGCCCCACCGTTAAGAGTGTCGTTGAGTGTGCCACCCACTAAGGTGTCGTTACCACTGCCGCTTTTGAGGTTAAACCGCTCAATGTTGCTGTAGTAGGTGCGGTTAGTGTTGTTTACTGTTTGATAGGAGTTGCCATAACTGCCAACGTTGACGGTCAAGGAGGAGTAATCTACTACTAGGATGTCTGTGCCAGTGCCGCCATCTACTTGGTCTGTGACTCCTAAGCCGGCGTTGAGAATATCGTCTCCTCCAGCACCGTTGATAATGTTGTTTGCTGGAGTAGGCGAAGTCAAGCTGATATTGTCGTTGCCACTGCCAGCACTGATGTTAACAAAAAACTCAAATCCTTGATAGGAGTTACCGCCAGAAGTGATGGCAGCAATGGTGCTACCGTTGACGTTCAAAACTCTGCCAGTGGTGTCTGCTGACAAGTCAACATCGATGAGGGTGTCTATACCTGCACCGCCATCTACAGTGTCATTGCCTGTGCCTTTGGTAATGATGTCGTTGTCACTTCCACCGATAATGCTGTCATTACCCGCGCCGCCAATCAAGCTATCATTCCCTGCCCCACCGTTAAGAGTGTCGTTGAGTGTGCCACCCACTAAGGTATCGTTACCACTGCCGCTTTTGAGGTTAAACCGCTCAATGTTGCTGTAGTAGGTGCGGTTAGTGTTGTTTACTGTTTGATAGGAGTTGCCATAACTGCCAACGTTGACGGTCAAGGAGGAGTAATCTACTACTAGGATGTCTGTGCCAGTGCCGCCATCTACTTGGTCTGTGACTCCTAAGCCGGCGTTGAGAATATCGTCTCCTCCAGCACCGTTGATAATGTTGTTTGCTGGAGTAGGCGAAGTCAAGCTGATATTGTCGTTGCCACTGCCAGCACTGATGTTAACAAAAAACTCAAATCCTTGATAGGAGTTACCGCCAGAAGTGATGGCAGCAATGGTGCTACCGTTGACGTTCAAAACTCTGCCAGTGGTGTCTGCTGACAAGTCAACATCGATGAGGGTGTCTATACCTGCACCGCCATCTACAGTGTCATTGCCTGTGCCTTTGGTAATGATGTCGTTGTCACTTCCACCGATAATGCTGTCATTACCCGCGCCGCCAATCAAGCTATCATTCCCTGCCCCACCGTTAAGAGTGTCGTTGAGTGTGCCACCCACTAAGGTATCGTTACCACTGCCGCTTTTGAGGTTAAACCGCTCAATGTTGCTGTAGTAGGTGCGGTTAGTGTTGTTTACTGTTTGATAGGAGTTGCCATAACTGCCAACGTTGACGGTCAAGGAGGAGTAATCTACTACTAGGATGTCTGTACCAGTGCCGCCATCTATTTGGTCTGTGACTCCTAAGCCGGCGTTGAGAATATCGTCTCCTCCAGCACCGTTGATGGTGTCATTGCCTGAAGTACCTGTAAGCGTATTGTTACCACCATCACCGTTGATTAATGCCATAAATATATCCAAAAATAAAAAGGAAAACTTGTCTAAGAAATTTCAGGAAAAATTTACTATTACTTAAGTCAAGAGAGAAGCTAAATAAACCTCATCTAACTTGAAAACTGTAATTTTTTACCAAATTTTTGCGATTGCTTCCTACCCTGCGGGAACGCTAAGAGCGAACGTCGCAATGACACAACACAATAATTCAAAACTCGAGGTTTCAACATGGACGAGGTTTAATAGGCAATATTAAAATCAATTATGTTGTATTTTGTAAACCGGCCTAAAATGTTCTAAATTTAGCCATAGGGAAGATTTCTCAACCTTTGCTTAGTTTGCTTTATTCGGAATTACTTAGTTTATGAGCTATGAAAATAAGACAAACATATCTACCTTTAGATATGTTTATTCTGCAAAAAATAACAGGGTTTTACTTGCTGTATTTGCAAGCATTATTTGACAAAACTTATTTTTTTGAATACTCAGGCATACTACAGGTAATTTTGGAAAAAATCAAGCAGTTTTGATGAATTAATATATACAGCAATTATGCATGAGGTTAGGGATGGGTTGGATTACAACATTCCAAGTCCCTAACCTCAGATTTACTGTTGAGACAATCGTTTCACTTCTTCACCCCCCAACAATTGATCTGCTTTTTGCAGAATTTGGGGGATTTTCTCAGCGTGGGGACTGCGGGCTAGACATTGGCGCAAGTCTAATTCGTTTAACCGATCGCCTTTATTACCAGGAAACCAATGATCGCCATTACCAAGCAGGTTGTAACGCATTTTGCCATAGTCTACCAGATCATAGGCGATCGCTAAATTCCACAACCACAAAATCACCCGAATATTTACCTCACCAGGCGTTTCGTCAAGTGTGGGTAAATTATCCTCCCAGGTTTTTACCCAATCTTCTCCCAAAATGGCGATCGCTTCTGCTTGCAATCGTGCCAAAATTGGTGGCAGAATTTCTGATGCTCTATCTACTAATTCTAAAGTCTTCAGATGTTCATCAAAATCTTCTGGTTTTGCTGCTCCCAAACTCAAGGTATGCACTTGGTGGTGACTCAAACAAAACAAATCATTAAACACCATTGGACTCAAAGGAGCGCAAAGATTTACTAATTTTTGCGGTGGTTGATACAACAAACCTCCTTTATTAGATGGGCTAATAATAAATACCCCCATATCGTGGCGTTTAGCTGCTTCAATTGCCGCCCAATTCCATTGATTAATGTAGTACCAGTGCAGGTTTACATAATCAAATTGGTTAGTATTAATTGTCTGCACAATTACATCTGTTGGTCCATGTGTAGAAAAGCCAACAAATCTGACTTTTCCCTCTGCTTGCAACTGACGTACCACATCCAAACAGCCACCAGGACGAATGCTGTAGTCCAACAATTCAGGAGTATTAATGCCGTGCAAACCTAAAAGGTCAACATAATCTAGCTCGAGATATTTTAATGATTTTTCAAACGTCTCACGGAATTGTTTTGCATCTTTTTCTGGGCCGACTTTCGTCTGAACAATCAACTTTTCGCGGGGAAACTTGGGCAATATTCTCCCCAATTGCATCTCAGAAGTCCCATAACCACGGGCAGTTTCAATGTGATTAATCCCAACTTCCAGAGCTTTTTTGATAGTCGCTTCCAAATTTGTCTGGTTATCAGCAGGAATTTCCGATTCAGGAACATCCTGCCATTTGAACTGATACCTCATGCCGCCGCAAGAAAACACGGGCATCTGTAATTCTGTGCGTCCAAATCGTCTATATAGCATCAGTGGATTGTGGATTATTTAACAACTTTAAACCTAAAAACAAGACTCATTCGAGCCTTTAATATCACAATAATTACCTCTGTTGAACGTGTGACATCAGTAAGATTCGTCGCATTATGAGATTTGTCAGGTCTTTTGGTTATTTGACTGTAACTTGTTCCAGTTCCACAAACCAATTATGACATCCTAATTAATACTAACAAGCATTTTTCGATTATTTTCGTCAACAAGCTGGAAATTATATTTTGATGAAACAGGGACTGGGAACTGGAGATTAGTATTTTTAGCTAGCACTTTTAAGATAAAGGTCAAAAGTAAGACAGTAGGGGCGTACAGCTGTACGCCCCTACAAATGTCAACAGACAAGAGGCAATTAATCTTTGCCCCTTGCTTGCCCACAGGAATGAGTACAGATAATCGTAGAGGCACAGTTATGCCCCTACCTGTGTACTTCACTTACCTGAAATACGCTGTAATAAATCAAATAGGAATGCCATAGAAAATATTAGATTTGTTGCCTAACGATATGTATTCGCAAACTTGTAAATTTATCTAGCAACAAGTCTATTAAATCTTCGAGCTATAGACAGACGCAACAGCATCAGCAATTTGCTGCCCGTAGCTGATTCGCGCTACTTTAGACTGCTCAATTTGGATGCCATTACCATTAGCTAATCGATTCACAATATTGTTAGGATCGTCGCCATCAAATTCACTGCCTGAGGTAGCAATTTCTACATTGATGCCACTACCAACGATCGCATTTTGAATTGCTTGCTGAATTTCTTGTTTAAGTGCAAGGCTAGCACCGCCGCCAATTAAAATTTTACTTTGGGAGAAGCCATGAAAAGCTACTGCATAGCTAAATTCACGATGAATAATTTTACCGAGTAGGGGAAATGATGCTTCATGAATATCTGTAGATGTGATGTGCCAACGTTCCAAAGCACCACCGCCTTGTTTCCAACCTTTGCAACGCCAACAAGATACACCTTTAGCAGCTAGCACCGCAGCCACGCGTTGTGCTTGTAGATCAGTTCCTTCTTCAATCATGCCACCGTGGGGAGCGATCGCCACAAGTCCAACATGGGTGTTGTTGTCTGTTAGACGCTCAACAAATTCGCTATTGGCTTCTGCTTGTGCATCAGTGAATGTGGGGTGAACTACCTGTGAATCTACGGTAGCATTAAATGGGAATGAAGTTGCTGCTAAACGCGATCGCCCTGCGTCTGTGACGCGAACGATATTTTCTGGATTCTCTTGGGGTGCTTGCTTGACAGTGTAAAGCGCGTATTCGTTAGCAGTACGTCTAATCCTAACTTGGTGACCAACAGCACAACCAATGGCTGCTAATTTTTGCGGGTCTACAGAACAGTGTTCTTTTGTACCTGTAGTTCTTTTTTGCACGCTGGCAGTATATGTAGGCATTATTTCCTCGATGTCTCAGTATTAGTAGATGGAATTTATTCCACAAGTGAATTTATAAACCTTGTGTTATGGTACTTATCGCTATATTTTTTGCCAATTATGCAAAAAATATGATAAAATTTGTAAAGAAAATATAAACTTTAATTTACTAAACTACTACTGAATTTGGAGGAAATAATTGAGTAACTTTACTTACATACCTATCCTTTCCAGATGCAGTGGCGATCGCGCAGCAGAATATCTGGTGATAGCGAACCAAGAGAAGAAACATTAATGAGGTAGCTTTAGAAGGGAATGGGGAGTGGAGAGTAGGGAGTAGGGAGGTGGGGGGACAAGGAAAATAACTCCTAACTCCTCACTCCCCATTCCTCACTCAGTACTCCCAATGCCTATTACTTAAATTGAGAATTCACACCAAAGACTGGCTATATTCTGAATTCTTTTTTTGACGAATTGTTAATGGGTAACCCATTTTTGGGCGTTATTAATTACGAAGTTATACTTTCCGCTACAACTTAGTAACAATGTAACAGTCTAATTATGTGGATAACCCGACCGTGGGAAAATCAAGATACCGAAACCAGAAATTAGAGAGGAAAACCCTGTAATATGCATCTGAGCGAAATTACCCATCCCAATCAGTTGCACGGTTTATCCGTTCGGCAACTGCAACAAATTGCCCGTCAAATTCGAGATAAGCATCTCCAAACCGTAGCGGTTAATGGTGGACATTTGGGGCCAGGGTTGGGTGTCGTAGAATTAACACTAGGGCTTTATCAAACATTAGACTTAGATCGGGATAAAGTCATTTGGGATGTAGGACACCAAGCTTATCCCCACAAACTACTTACAGGACGTTACGATCACTTCCACACCCTCAGACAAAAAGACGGAGTTGCGGGTTATCTCAAGCGTTGCGAAAACAAATTCGATCATTTTGGTGCGGGACATGCTTCTACCAGCATCTCAGCGGCATTAGGTATGGCTTTGGCACGAGATTTAAAAGGCGAAAAATTTAAAGCGGTAGCTGTCATTGGCGATGGCGCACTTACAGGAGGTATGGCTTTAGAAGCCATCAACCATGCCGGACACATGCCGAAAACTAATTTGCTGGTTGTTCTCAATGACAACGACATGTCCATATCTCGCAACGTAGGCGCGATTCCTCGCTACCTGAACAAAATGCGCCTCAGCCAACCGGTGCAATTCATTAAAGATAATCTTGAAGAACAATTTAAGCAAATTCCCTTCGTTGGTGAATCTCTGTCTCCCGAACTCGGACGCATCAAAGAAGGTATGAAGCGCTTAGCTGTTCCCAAGGTAGGTGCAGTGTTTGAAGAACTCGGCTTTACTTACATCGGCCCAGTGGATGGACATAATTTAGAAGAATTGATTGCCACTTTCCAACAAGCACATCAAATACCAGGCCCAGTTTTGGTACATGTGGCAACAATCAAAGGCAAAGGCTATGAAATTGCTGAATTAGATCAAGTTGGTTACCACGCCCAAAGCCCCTTCAATGTAGCCACTGGCAAAGCCATTCCCTCCAGCAAACCCAAACCGCCGGCTTATGCCAAAGTCTTTTCTCACACTTTGGTAAAACTTGCCGAACAAAACCCGAAAATCATCGGCATTACTGCGGCGATGGCGACGGGAACAGGCTTAGATAAACTTCAAGCAAAACTGCCCAATCAATATATTGATGTGGGCATTGCTGAACAACACGCTGTCACTTTAGCAGCCGGACTGGCAACCGAAGGAATGCGCCCCATCGCCGCCATTTATTCTACCTTCTTGCAACGTGCCTACGACCAGATAATTCACGATGTCTGCATCCAAAACTTACCAGTCTTCTTCTGCTTAGATAGGGCAGGAATTGTTGGTTCCGATGGCCCCACCCACCAAGGTATGTATGACATTGCCTATCTACGTTGTATTCCTAACATAGTAGTGATGGCGCCGAAAGACGAAGCAGAACTCCAACGCATGGTAGTAACTGGTGTTAACCATACTAGCGGCCCCATCGCCATGCGTTACCCGCGTGGCAATGGCTACGGTGTGCCTCTGATGGAAGAAGGCTGGGAACCTCTGGAAATTGGCAAAGGCGAAATTCTGCGTACAGGCGATGATGTGTTAATCGTCGGCTATGGCACAATGGTTTATCCGGGAATGCAAGCTGCTGAAATCTTGAGCGAACATGGCATTGAAGCAACTGTGATTAATGCCCGTTTTGTTAAGCCTTTGGATACCGAGTTGATTTTGCCTTTAGCTAAGAAAATCGGACGCGTTGTCACCTTAGAAGAAGGCTGTATCATGGGTGGCTTTGGTTCTGCGATCGCCGAAGCTTTATTAGATGCAGATATTCTCGTTCCTGTCAAGCGATTTGGTGTGCCAGATGTGTTAGTAGATCATGCTGAACCAAATGAATCTAAGACAGAATTAGGTTTAACGAGTCATCAAATAGCAGAGAGAGTTTTGTCAGCTTTCTTTAAACGGCAACTATCTACTGTTGTTTAGTTAATTCTTTGTAGTAACGAATCGCCCACACTTGTGACTCAGGTGTGGGCGATCGCTATATGAGGGCGTATTTCAGGTAAATGAAGTACACGGGTAGGGGCACAGCCATGTTCCCTACACTTTGCGATATGATGTTGTACTGCATCTGAATGGGAACCGCTATATATTAATAAACCACAGTAGGGTGGGCATTATAATGTCTAGCCTACAAACTTTGATTGCGAGGTTTTTATGAGTCAGATTGAACGAGTGGCGATCGTTGGAGGAACCCACGGTAATGAATTAACAGGAGTACACTTAGTCAAAAAGTTTCAGCAACATCCAAATTTAATTAACAAACAAAGTTTAGAAACTTTGGTGTTACTTGGTAATGCCAAAGCTATTACAGAAGGTAAACGTTACATTGACAAAGATTTAAATCGCTGCTTCAGCAATCAAGACTTACAAAACCCAAATCTCTTAAGTTACGAAGATAAGCGGGCGAAAGAAATTAAACAGATACTGCAACCACAAAATCAGTCTTTTGCAGATGTAATCATTGATTTACATAGCACAACTGCCAACATGGGGCTAAGTTTAATTTTTTGTGAGATGCATCCTTTATTACTTAGCTTAGCTGCTTATTTAAGTTCGATAAATCCTTTAGTGAGAGTGTGTATTAATCCACAATCAAAAGAAGGTGGTTTTCTACGTTCTTTGTGCGAATTAGGTTTTGTAATCGAAGTTGGTGCTGTAGCTCAAAATGTCTTAAATGCTGAATTGTTTCAACAAACAGAACAGCTTATTTACGCAATTTTGGACTATTTTGAATGGTGTAACCAAGGTAATATTCCACAGATAAACAGCAGCTTGACACTCTATCAATACATTAGCACTATTGATTATCCCAGAGATGAACGCGGGGAAATTCAAGCCATGATTCATCCCCATGTTCAGTTTCGGGATTATCACCCTCTGAATCCAGGTGAGCCAATATTTCTGACTTTTGCAGGAAAAAATATTTTATATGAGGGGGTATCTACTGTTTATCCTATTTTTATTAATGAAGCAGCCTATTATGAAAAAGGAATTGCAATGCATTTAACTCAAAAGCAACAAAAGGTAGTTTAATAAAAATATGTCATATAGGACTCTTATTTGATTTTTGAAATACACGTAGGATGTAAAAGCGTTGCGTAACGCACCTTCCCCGAAGCTTTTGGTGCGTTACGGCTTACGCCTAATACACCCTACACATACTTAGATTTTTTCAGGAATAAAATCGGATTCCTATATTAAATTCAGATAATTAGTTATAGCGTATTTCAGCTAAATGAAGTACATAGGTAGGGGCACAATATATTGTGCCCCTACGATTATCTGTACCTCAATCACTAGTCATTTGGATTTTATTTGTTACAAATGACTAATGACGCGCATTAGGTTAATAGCAACGCTGATGGTAATTGCTATGTAGATAATCATAGTTTCTCAGGTAATGACAATACAGAGGGTTATGAACCCGTTGATGGGAATTTCTGTATCGATTGTGATGCCGTCTACGGTAATAAATATCTTTGGGATAGTTAAGCCTTTGACGGTAATAGTTTCTGTACCTTTGATGATAGTGCCTACGATGACGATAATATCGACGATGCCTCCGGTGATAGCGTCGATATTTTCGATGTTTTAATTTTTCAGTATCAACTTCCGAATCTTTTGGAACTGAGGAATATTCTGTAACTGAATTTGGCAAGGAATTCAGGATATCTTGATTAGTTTTTGTCTGGACAACTGGGGCGTTTAATTCCTTTGAAGTTGGTAGCATCTGCAACTCATTTTTTTCAGATGCTGCGGCTATCTCCAATCCCAGGAAACTGGGCAATAATAAAACACTGATTACAAATTTCCAAAACACTGTTTCATGCTCCTAATTTCTTATTCCCTGGCTTAAGTAGGGAATGCCAACTGATGTAAAGTTCTGGCTTAAATAGGAATTACGCAGTGAAACAAAAAATTAAGGCTTGTTTTTATTGAACTAAAAACATAGCCTTTATAAATGATATCATGTGCAGTAGAAAATCGATATAAATGCTCACCCTGCTAGGCGATACATAATCACTTTTCCTTTCCAATTTTCTTCTACAAATACTAAGTACTCGCCATTAGAACACCGAAAAGCGCGGATGCCGTAGGGTATATCAATCCAGCCACTTTCGCTTCCAACTTCAGGGCCTGGTTTTAATTGTTTTACTTCGACTCCTGTGGTTGCATTGTAGACATATACCTCTGCGGTTTTAACTGTGACAGCGAAGACATAATTTCCCGCCACACTCATTGCAGCTGTGGAGACTTCGCGTTTGCCGGTGGTGTCGTAGGGAATCACAGCCCGCCACTTGGGAGTGCGATTTCCTTTACTCCAATTGTCAAAGCGGGCAATTTCAGATCCCACAACACCAGTATCATCGCCGAATGCGGGATGATCTACTGTGAAACCAGACAAATACATGGTATCTGTTTGGGGGAAATATTCAATGCGCCGCAAATCGTTAAATATCTCAGGGGTAGTTTGCTTTTGCATCGAACTATAACTGTAGATGGGGTTACCCTTAGCATCTATTCCCTGTAACGGATAATGTCGGATACCGTTACCATCTTGGGTTCGCAAAGCTTTCCAAACATCTCCTTTGCTGTCTACCCACCAACCGCCAAGATGGGGATAGTCTTTGCTGGTATCATATTCGTTGTTTTCAAATTTGCCATTACCGTTGCTGTCTCGCCAGATCCATTCACCTTTTTCTGGTTGATAGGGTGGCCAATTTCCGCTAAGAGATTGTTTATCTGTGCCATTCGTACCAACAAACATTCCGGCTGGTATGGCAATTTTACCGTCTGTGGTGGGATTGAAGCGATATATTTGCAGAAAGCTGCTATACATATCTGTGAGGAACAAAAACGGTTTGCCTTGGATGCGACGCACAAAGGTTGCATCTGGCGATGTGTGCAAACGTGGATCTTGTGGATATTTGAAAGGATTTAAGGTGTAGGCTTTGTAAGTCCATTGCTTACCAGCAGGCTTACTATAATCCATTTGATATTGTTCTTGTTTGGTGAATAAGTCTACACCATCAGTTTTGGGATCGGCATCTGCATTATCGACAAATATTAATCCTAGCGATCGCCACATCAATTTACCTGATGACGAGAATTTCCGCAAATCTGTTCCTGATTTGTTGAAACCATTACTATTTATATAGATATTACCTGATGCATCTGTGCCAACTCCGGTAAGTCCATAAAGTTTCAAATCTCGGACTTCACCAGGAACTCCTGTATAGATACCGTTTTTACAGCCAAAACTGCCTACTTGTATCGGCTGATCTTTGATGTCATAAATCAATATTTGCTGGCGCGAACCATTTTCTGCTACTAACAGCTTACCCTGAGGATCGATGGCGATCGCTGTTGGTTCAATAATATCTGCAATTTGTTGGGGCAATTGCTTTCCACTTTGGGAATAATGTAAAATCTTTGCAGGATTAGTACCATTTTTGTTTTGAATAATCCACAGATTTTTTTGTTTATCAACTGCGATCGCTCCTGGATTAGCAACAGTAAAGCTGCGCAGTTCCTTCATCGTCTCAGTATCATAAACCCGAATCCGGTTAGCAGCCAAATCACTCACATACAATTCACTTCCGACAATTCCTAATCCAGCAACTTCGCTTTTAGTGCTGACAATTAACATACTTTTATCCCAGCCACGTCCCCCAGGAAACGGTGCAGGTTTTCCCGACAAATCATAGCGCCTAACGGAGTGCCAAGCTGTTCCTTCTGCTGGATAATCTTCTTTTGTATTGCCCGTCGATCCCTGAGTCATGGCAATGTAAATATATTTACTATTTGCTGTAACAGCTTTGCCACCACCACGACCCCAACCGTGAGTATCACCAAGGGCATTTACAATTTTACCATCCTTATATATTCCTGCTTCTGTTCCGGCTTCATCCCAATGGCTGTTGGTATACACCGTACCATCGGCGGTAACATACATTGCCTCTATATTGTTTTGTATCCGCAGATTTCCACTGCCAATACTATTACCTATCCAGGATGTTTGATAGCTGAGTGTAGGTGTTCCAGTTGTCGCCCAATCTGTTGTAATGCCAATGGTAGTAACCAAAACTCCAACAATTAGACTAAATAAAAATTTGAAAGTTTTATTTCTTTGCAAATATTTTAAATTAGATAATTTTTTAATTTCCTGCTTGAACTCTTGACACAGGTTTCTTAACTTGATAATTAATTTATTATTCATATAACTTTATTTATTTGTTCACCAACAATTAATATTTTTATTCTCTCTGCGCTCCTGCGTGAGATTTTGTCCACAATCTAAATACGATAACTGTATATACAATCATTATTTTCTCAATCCGCCCAAAAATATAACTAATTTGAATTGATAAATATACAGATTCTATCTTCAAAATATTCAATGTATTAAAATTTACTCTTATTCAAAGCATAAATAGTAAATTTAAATACAAAATTTGAAACTATCCATTAATTGATAGTAGTTTCAATACTGTTACTGTTGCGTTAAGCTAGAGACACGATAAATCGCCGTCTCTACAAAGAATTGATTGTTGTAGAGACGGCAATTTATCGCGTCTTTGTCATGTAGAATTTTGATCAAAAAACCTTAAGCGAACTGTATTGATAGTAGTTTTTCTCTTTGACTGCCTACCATTCGCCTTACTCCAACAACAGGTATCATATTTATCATATTCAGTATTATTCAGTTAATTAAAACACAGATTGGAATTGCTTGTTGACATGAAGATATAAATAGTTTATAAAATGGTGTTCTCTCCAAAAAATCTTATTGATAATGTATATATTGTTTTAATACATTTATAGGATAAACATCTATGAAAAATCAAAAAGAAAATTTAGCTTCACCATCTGCATCTATTCTTACCTTGGGATTAGGCTGGTTTCCTGAAAATCCCGGAGGATTAGAAAGGTATATTTATGAACTAACTCATAAATTAGCAGCAAATAAAGACCACATTGAATTATGCGGAGTCGGTTTACCAGATGCAGAACTAAATTCCCCGATTAAGCTGACTAACTTAGCGTCTGCTGATACTAATATTTGTCAAAGATTATGGTCAATTCGCCAAAACTTCCAGAAAACCAGAACAAATAAACCAGATGCGATTAATCTGCACTTTGCATTATACAGCTTTCCAATTTTAGATATTTTGCCAAAAGGAGTACCAGTTACTTTTAACTTTCATGGCCCTTGGGCTTCTGAGAGTAAGCAGGAAGTAGTTAATAAAAATCTTAGTCTTTTAATTAAGCATTGGCTGATAGAACAAACCACTTATAATCGCTGCGATCGCTTTATAGTTCTCAGCAAAGCATTTGGCAGTATTTTACATCAAAAATATCAAGTTCCGTGGAATAAAATTAATGTTATCCCTGGTGGAGTTGATATTAATTGGTTTCAACCAAATTTATCAGCCCAGGAAGCTTGTAGACAATTAGACTGGCCTAATAATCGTCGGATTCTCTTTACATCACGCCGCTTAGTACATCGAACTGGTGTTGACAAATTATTACAAGCGATCGCTATAATTAAGCCCAGAATACCAGATATTTGGCTAGCGATCGCCGGTCGTGGTCACATCCAAGCTGCACTACAACAACAGGCTACAGAATTAGGACTAGACGACAACGTTAAATTTTTAGGTTTTCTACCTGATGAGCAATTACCGATAGCTTATCAAGCTGCTGAATTAACTGTCATGCCTAGTCAATCTTTTGAAGGATTTGGATTGGTAATAGTTGAATCTTTAGCTTGTGGGACTCCAGTTTTATGTACTCCAGTTGGGGGAATGCCAGAAATTTTAACGGAATTTTCACCCGATTTAATTACTACTTCCCCCGAAGCATCAGCAATTGCCGAAAAATTAGAACAGGCGCTACTAGGAAACATCCCCATCCCTTCAAAAGAAGCCTGTCGTCACTACGCAGTTACACATTATGATTGGAATCAAGTTGCCCAGCAAGTACGGAATGTTCTATTAAATTAAAGAAGTAAAGACGCGAAAATTGCTTTGTAGAGACGCGATAAATCGCGTCTGAATTATATAGTATTATAAGGAAGTTTTATGAAAATTTTTTTCCTAGACCAAAGTGGTAAACCAGGCGGTGCAGAATTGTGTTTAATAGATATTGCTAAACCCTATCGACATGATGCTTTGGTCGGTTTATTTGCAGACGGATCATTTAAACATTTACTACAACAAAATAATATTCCGGTAGAAGTTCTTACAAATCAAGCGATCGCAGTTCGCAAACAAAGCAGTTTAATACAAGGTTTAAATAGCTTAGGACAACTGCTACCTCTAATTACTAAAGTAGTTAAAAAAGCGCGTGAATACGATTTAATCTACGCCAACACCCAAAAAGCATTAGTTGTAGGAGCGATAGCAAGTCTTTTCAGTCGTCGTCCTCTGGTTTATCATTTACATGATATTCTCTCCACCGAACATTTTAGCAAAACTAATCTTCGCATAGCTGTTAACCTGGCTAATGGTTTTGCATCATTAGTAATTGCTAATTCTCAAGCTAGTAAATCAGCTTTTTTAGAAGCAGGAGGACGCCGAGACATCATCGAAGTTGTCTATAATGGCTTTGAACCTAAAAATTATCAAATTGATGATTCTGACATCAATCAATTGCAACAAAATTTAGAATTAGCAGGAAAATTTGTAGTTGGACATTTTAGCAGACTTGCACCTTGGAAAGGGCAGCATATTTTAATTGATGCCCTTGCTTTATGTCCGCCACAGGTAACAGCAATTTTAGTCGGTGATGCATTATTTGGCGAACAAAATTACGTCCAAGAGTTACACCAACAAGTCACTAAACTGGGATTAGAAAACCGCGTCAAATTTTTAGGATTTCGTTCAGATATTCCCCAATTAATGTCAGCTTGTGACTTAGTAGCACATAGTTCGACTTGTCCAGAACCTTTTGGTAGAGTGATTGTCGAAGCAATGCTATGTGAAAAACCTGTAATTGCAGCAAAAGCTGGGGGTGCAATGGAATTAGTAGAACACGGACTGAATGGTTTTCTTGTAACACCAGGAGAACCTCAGGAACTTGCACAAACGATTATCACCTGTCTTCAAGAAAGGGAAATAACTGCAACTATAGCCAAGAATGCCAGAATTACTGCTAGTGAACGTTTTGATGTTGCAACTATTAATCAGCAAATTGCTCAACTGTTGTCCCAGAGATTATAGTGACGCGCTTAATCTGCAATCTCAGTTTTATAATTAAATCATTGTAAGGTAGCACAGCTGTGCTACCTTACTGCAAATTGCTATGTGATTACAAACCGACTAATTCGCGCGATTCAAAATCAGTGAGTTGTTGAGCGATCGCTAATCTAGCTTCCAACTTTGCTACACTAAACTGATTACGCAGATATTCTAAATGGCCGATGGCATTTGCCTTTTCCCCAGTCAAGCGGATTAAAGTATCCATTGCCTTTTGATATTCCTGATTCACAAGCAGCACTTCAAAACGCCGCGCCTTCCGTTGAGCATCATTTTTCAAATCCATCTCAAAGGCGGCGACGCGATCCGCATTGCCTTCAAATCGGTTAATCTGGTGCTGCACTGCCATTAACTGAGAATCTATTTCATTAGCCCGTTGGGCAGCTTGAGCGATGGCACCTGGATAATGACTCAGTTGCATCATCTAATAACTTTCCTCTAAGGTCAAGAATTTAATGCTTAAGCATAAAACTAACCCCGGAATCCATTTCCCAAAAGGCTGTCACAGAGAAGTTTATACTTAATCAGGTCTGTAAACCTATATATCTATTATAGTAAAAACGTACTGATTTTAACTGACTCAAAGACTCTGTTTTGGTCAGATTTACCTTGGATTTGGTTGTAGAAAAAATTGAAGTTGCGTTTGGTTTAACGCAACCCAACAATGTCTCTTGCGAAATCCTGTATCTACCTCAAGCCGCTTCTCGCAGTTGTGACGGCACATTCACCTCTGGAAACGAAAGCGAGAGTTGTTCGGCTTGAGGTACCGCAGCTTGTTCTAACACTTGAACTTCGATATTTACACTCACCAAATAACTGCCTGTATCTGCACCAACCGCTTCAGCAATTAATTTGGCAATATCCGGACGCTTGGCTGTCAACGGGTCACGTAAAATGCACCGATCCCATTCATGCTTGGCAGTCGGATTGAGGTTGAGAATATAATGCTTCATCATTGAACTAACCCTTTAACCCATCTTCCACAAGGTTTTCACAGAGCCGTTGTGCGTTTGACTAGGCTTTGTGAACGCTATCCCTATTATAGTATATTTGTACTAAATTAGGGGAGTGGGGAGTAGGGAGTGGGGAGTAGGGGGGAAAGAGGTAATTTTTCATTCTCCCCCCTGCCTGAAGCCTCTTCCCAATGCCCAATGCCCTACTCTTGGTGAAACTAACTAATTAGATTTGCCATTACTCTGTAAATTTAACGAATCAGTATCATTCACCCAAATTGCTTGTTGAGGCACAGAAATCGAAATTCCGGCTTCATCAAGAGCAACTTTCAGGCGGCGGCGAAACTCCCGTGCTACATCCCATTGTTTAAGGGGCTGTGTTTTAATCCAGACACGAATAATCAAACCGCGATCGCCAAATTGATCTATTCCCAAAACTTGCGGCGGTTCTAAAATTTGACGCTGCCATTGCAGTTCTTGACTCATCTTGTCTGCAACGGTTTTAATCAACTTCAAAGCTTCATCTGTATCGGCTTGGTAAGCGATAGGAATCGTCAAATCGGCTCGTGACCAACGACTAGAAAGATTGGCAACAACTTTAATTTCACTATTGGGAATTGTGATTAAGCGCCCTTCGGAATCTCGCACCTGGGTCATCCGCAGATTGAGATTTTCTACTAAGCCTCCCACATCTCCCACATTAATCACATCACCCAAAGCGTACTGGTCTTCTAGGATAATCAAGAAACCGTTAATCGCATCTTTAATCAAGTTTTGCGAAGCTAAGGATACGGCAACACCAACCAAACTGGCACCGGCTAGCAAGGGAACGATATCTATACCCAAGGATACCAACCCTAGCAAAAAGCCTACTCCCACACAGATAGCGGTAGCAATACTTTTTGTCACACCAGAAAATGTGGAAACTCGCAGTTGCAGACGTGCCGAACTTTCTGGGGTGAGGAAAGCACTACTGCTGATGAGAGTGGAGGCGAAACGGTCAATCAAAGCATAGCTGAGACGCACAGCTACATAAGTTACCAGTGCAACAAAAGCTAATCGCAAAGGAAATTGGGCAGCGGTGAGAATCGCTACTTGAAATCCTCGTGTGTAGGGAAACAAACCCAAAATAAAGAAACTTCCACCCCCCCAAATTCCGGCTTGAGTTAGCTGGAACAATCGCCTCTTGGCTTCTTGGAGATGTCGGTGTTGCTGTTGATTTAGTTGTGTTGTAATTGGTTGAGCCGCTGTTGGAGTTGGAGAAGTGAAGAGTCCATTTTGGGCTTGAAAGGTAACGGAGTCTGAATTTTTGCTGGAACGTCTCTGCCAGCTATATGCTCCCCAACTGATGATAATCATTGCCAGTGCCGTAGCCCCAGCAATCTTACCTTGGTCGATTAAAAATTGAGTTTGTCTCTCTTGTTTTGCCTGTTGCAAGTCTTCTTTTAATGAGTCAGCAATTTGATTTGCTGATGTTGAGATATCTACTTGTCGCAGCCCAGCATCCTCAGAAGTGATGGTCATCAGATATTGGTTGTTGACATAAATTACTGGTAATTTGTTGACTTCGCGAACTTCTACCTTGACTGGCGTGTTTGCTGGTGACTGAAAGTAATTTTGGCTAATTGCCTCCAACTTCTTTTGGATGTCTTCTGAACGCTCAGGAAAGTTGGTTTTTGATCCTGCTATCTGAAATAGGCGACGACCATCCAAATAAATCCAGCCGGAAACAACTCTGTCATTGGAATCATTGCTCACACTGCTGGGAGCTTGCAATTCCGGGAAAAAAGGAATCTGGGCGGTGGCTTTTGGCACAGATACAACGGTTACAGCCATTGAACCGGCGATCGCCATCATTACACCCAAACCTTTGCGACCTTTGGGTAACACACTCGTTTTAGACAAGTTGGACGCTTGATTGGGAGCCTCCAAGTGTGCCACAGGCTTGGCGATATTGCCGAGGTATGTTTTGGGTGAAAATACCCGTCCCCGATCCTTTAAACCTTTAGCAGAACTGGGTAACAGAACTTCCTTTGCGATCGCCAAAAATTGAAAGCGCACTCAAACACCTCCTTGAGTAAAATTTACTATTGACTATTTCTATAACCATCCTCCTCAATTAATCTGAGTAAATGTACCTATCTAAAGTTAAGTATTGGCTATTAAACCATGAAATTTTGATGTTTTTTTTGTGATAACCTCTCTTTAGACAGATGACATTGTACTGACAATGAGCGATGAAAGCTAAGAACAGTCTTACTCTTACCAAAGATAAAACAAAAAAGAAAAAGCTGACGATGAAGTTGACATTAGGCTAATGAAACGTCAAGCTAGTTTTCAGGACTATTGACTAGTAATTTGCTTTCTTTCAAGCAAAAATTACCTGTAGTAGAATAACCTAGTAGAGTGCGTAGCTTTTACGTAGCTTTTTCACATTTTTGAGGTAACTTTTCATGACCGCAATTTCTCCCCGATTAAAGCACGAGGTTAAAGACCTCGGCCTAGCTGCCTTGGGAAGACAGCGCATTGAATGGGCTGGACGCGAAATGCCAGTTTTGCGGCAAATCCGCGATCGCTTCGCCAAAGAAAAACCCTTTGCTGGGTTACGCCTTGTGGCTTGCGCCCACATCACAACAGAAACAGCACATTTGGCGATCGCTCTGAAAGCCGGTGGTGCAGATGCAGTACTAATTGCTAGCAATCCCCTATCAACCCAAGATGACGTAGCTGCTAGCCTCGTCGTCGATCATGAAATTCCCGTTTTTGCCCAAAAAGGCGAAGATAACGCAACCTATAGCCGCCACGTCCAAATCGCCCTGGATCACCGCCCCAACATCATCATTGATGATGGTAGTGACGTAGTTGCAACATTAATTCAAGAGCGCCAACACCAAATTCCCGATTTGATTGGCACCACAGAAGAAACCACAACGGGAATTGTGCGCCTGAGAGCCATGTTCAAAGATGGCGTTCTCACCTTCCCCGCAGTGAACGTCAACGATGCTGATACCAAGCACTTCTTCGATAACCGCTATGGTACTGGGCAATCGACCCTTGATGGCATCATCCGCGCTACAAATATTCTGCTAGCTGGTAAAACCATCGTTGTTGTTGGTTATGGCTGGTGTGGTAAAGGTACAGCACTCCGCGCCCGTGGTTTGGGTGGTAACGTAGTTGTTACCGAAATTGACCCCATCAAAGCAATTGAAGCCGTAATGGATGGCTTCCGCGTTCTGCCAATGGCAGAAGCTGCTCAAGTTGGCGATTTGTTTATCACAGTCACTGGTAACAAGCACGTAATTCGCGGCGAACATTTCGATGCGATGAAAGACGGTGCGATCGTTTGTAACTCTGGTCACTTTGATATTGAACTTGACCTCAAATACTTAGCTGATAAAGCTAAAGAAATCAAAGAAGTCCGTCCCTTTACCGAAGAGTATAAATTGGGAAGCGGCAAATCAGTTATTGTTCTCGGTCAAGGACGCTTAATTAACCTCGCCGCTGCGGAAGGACATCCCAGTGCAGTTATGGATATGAGCTTTGCTAACCAGGCATTAGCTGTTGAATACCTCGTGAAGAATAAAGGTAAGTTGGAACCTGGTTTGCACTCAATTCCTACCGAAGTGGATCAAGAAATTGCTCGACTCAAGTTGCAAGCGTTAGGAATTGCGATCGATACCTTAACACCCGATCAAATTGAGTACATCAATTCTTGGACTACTGGAACTTAATCTTAATTGATTAATTGATTTTTTTGGGGATAAGCGTTTTAGCTTATCCCTTTTTTGTGTTTCGCCCATTTTACCGAAGCGTTCCCACAGAGTAGACACAAAGTGCAACAGCTTAATTCCAAAATTAGGTAAAATGAGAGTAAAAATATTATTTTGACTTTCAATGTCAGCGAAAGATATCTTTCATCATGCAGTTCGTTTAGCTTTAGAAAAAGATAGTTGGAATATCACTCACGATCCTTTGTCTATTACAATTGACGGTATCGAATTTTATATTGATTTGGGAGCAGAAAGGCTTTTAGCAGCAGAAAAGGAGGGGCAAAAAATAGCAGTCGAAGTCAAATCTTTCATAGGTAAATCTGAGGTAAGCGAATTTCATACAGCTTTAGGACAAACACTTAACTATCGCTCGGCCTTGAGAAGAAAAGAACCCAATCGCCTTTTATATCTGGCAGTTCCTTATGAAGTGTACCGAGAATTTTTTCTGATCCAGTTTATTCAAGAAGTTATTGCCGAACATAAATTAAAGTTACTTGTATTTGAACCAAGCAAGCAGGAGGTTATCTTATGGAAGGAATGAATTATTCAGAATTAGTACAAACTGTTTTAGAAAAACATACTGCAAATCATCTATCGGAAGATACAGAAAAAGAGTTAATTTTTGATTGCCAGAGAAATCGCTATCTTTTAGTTCATGTAGGATGGGAAAATGAAGAACGGGTTTATGGTTGTGTTATTCATGTAGATATTAAAGATGGAAAAATTTGGATTCAGCGAGATTTTACTGAAGAAGGAATAGGTAATCAGTTAGTAGAATTAGGTGTGCCAAAAACAGATATTGTTTTAGGTTTCAGATCGCCTTATGTCCGGCAGTTCACTGGTTTTGCATCTGTTTAACGTTATTGATAGTTTATAACTTCCCAGATAAAAGATTAAAGTAGTACAATTAAACTATAGGACCATTATTTGATTTTTGAAAAGATACGTAGTAGCGTGACAAGGCTAAAATGTTGCAATAAATTTTCTTGTGGTGTGGACATCTTGTCCGCACCGGACGGGCGAGACGCCCATCCCACAAGAGTTTTGTAATGCACTATTTTAGTCTTGTCACGCCAGTAGGGTGCGTTAGCGACAGCGTAACGCACCAAAGCCTTAAGAATGGTGCGTTACGGCTTACGCCTAACACACCCTACAAATACTTAGATTTTTTCAGAAATCAAATATGATTCCTATATAAGAATTAAGGAAATTGTTGATAGCTCTTGGCGTAATAACGTTGATGTATTGTGTAGCAGACCGAAGGAGGTGGTTATAGTGTTGTCATGTTTTAAGGTAGCAGATTACTTTCTCTGGTTAGCAAATGAAACAGGGTCTTTCATCAGTAATCTCAAGCTGTAAAAGCTTGTGTACTATGCTCAGGCTTGGCATCTTGCACTCTATGACACTCCTTTATTCCAAGAGGATTTTGAAGCTTGGATACATGGCCCCGTAATACCTGCGTTGTACCAGAAGTACAAGCCTTTTGGATGGCAACCAATTTTAGAGGATGCTAACCCCCAATTGTCCCAAGAGGTTGAAGAGTTTCTAGATGAAGTTGCACAAGAGTACTTCGCCTGCGATGCTTATGAACTTGAGCAGATGACTCATGTCGAAGCACCCTGGAATTTGGCTAGAGGAAATCTACCACCTGATGCACCTTCCAATGAAGTTATAAAGAAGGAGTGGATGAAGGAGTACTACGGATCTTGTGTCGAAGAAGAAGATTAAAAAGACTGAGGTTGCCAAAGATGGCAAATCAGCTATTAAACCAACAAAGCTGAAGCCACCTCAAGGCATCAGCTTTTCGTTTAAATACTATCACGATAGACATCTCCAGAAATTAATTATCCGTTACCCGAAACCCTTGTAGAGACTTAGCATTGCTACGTCTCTACATTCATTTTTGGAGATGTCTTATGCATCTGCCTGGTACTAAAACATCTTATTAACTATCTCTGCTGTATGTTTCGACGGAAGGATAGGAATTATCTCGAATTCAACAAGATCCTGCCATTGGAATATCCACTCCTGGAATAAACATAGATCGTCACATTCCATCAGTTGAAAGCAACGATCAAAATTGACTTCAACCCAGCTATCTACATACTTTAAACCTTCAGGCATCATACGCCCTTTCTCTTGAAGTCGGCGGTATACTTCTTTTGCCTTACCGTCCTGAAATCGCTCGACTACCATAAATAACATTTTGTCTCCTTGCTCACACTGTAACTCAGACAATTTAAGGAATCATCGCTACTTTAATTACTTGACGCGCTTTCATCTCATAAAAAACCTGTTCTAAATTTTTTAATGGCCGCTGTTCACTAATAAGTAATTCAAAGGGAATTTTCCGACTAGCTATTAGTGATAAAGCCGATCGCACATACTCTGGTGTATTATGAAACACACCTTTTATAGTTAGTTCGCTATAGTGTAGTTGTTGTGTATTCACAGAAATGCTAGTATCTCGTGGACAACCGCCGAATAAATTGACTGTTGCACCAGGACGGGCGCAGGCGATCGCAGTTTCCCACACACTAGGCACTCCAGTGGCTTCAATCACCACATCTGCACCCCATCCTTGGGTGAGTTCTTTCACCACCCTGGGAATATCCGAGATTTGATGATAATTAAAGGTCTGGGCTGCACCCAATTTCTTACCAATTTCTAGTCTGTGGTCATTACCTCCCCACAGCAACACTTCAGCAGTATCCGCTAAAGCAGCTACAAACATCAGCCCGATCGCTCCATCTCCT
Source organism: Desmonostoc muscorum LEGE 12446 (assembly GCF_015207005.2). Taxonomy (GTDB): domain Bacteria; phylum Cyanobacteriota; class Cyanobacteriia; order Cyanobacteriales; family Nostocaceae; genus Nostoc; species Nostoc muscorum. The sequence goes on along the minus strand of NZ_JADEXS020000001.1, from coordinate 2,845,370 downwards.
AAAACGACTACTTTATCTTTGGGCTGAATATGAGAACGCCCTACGCCATGCAACACACAAGCAAGGGGTTCTGTCATGGCTGCCAATTCCCACGGCAAGTCATCGGGAATCTGCAATAAATTATGCTGTACTATGGGTGCAGGAATTTTCAGATATTGGGCAAAAGTCCCATTATTCCAGGTTAAATTGGGACACAATGAATATTCTTCACGTTGACAAAAAAAGCATTTCATGCATGGAGCGGAATTATTAGCGACAACCCGATCGCCTATCTGCCAATTTGTAACACCTGCTCCCAAGGCAACAATTCGCCCAGCAGCTTCATGCCCAAACAGCGTTGGTGGTTTCAACATTTTGGCATGACCACCGCGCCGCCAGACTTTCAAATCTGTACCACAAGTTGTTGCTGTTCCCACTTGGATCACAACTTCGCCAGCCGCAGGAGTGGGATCGGCAACCTCCTCTAGGCGTAAATCTTCTTGCCCGTAAAGTAATGCTGCTAACAAAGTTTTAAACCTATCAATTAGATCCACCTGATTTTACCAGTTGAACCTATTTGATAGGTTTAAACTAAATTTGGTCTTGATTTTTAGTAAACTTTTATCAATCTTAAATGCTGAAAAACTACGAATTCGCAGCTGTTTGGGGAAGGACTCCGGTATTTCGGCTTTCCGCATTCGGCAAGCGGATTACAGTTAACAGTGGTACTTCTTGTCGGCACGACAGGCAAAACCAATACAGTTCACCATGACGAACATGACGCAGGAGGGAACCACCGCAGCATGGGCAGGTGTTGGCTCTCGTACTCATACCAATGTCCTCCTTGAAATAAAAGTTGTTGTTTAAGCTAAGCAAAAAAAGCAGTTGATTAAAAGCGGATACTGCCCGCATGAATGCGGCCATTCGATTCTATGCGGTCTTTAATAATTTGTCTGTAAACAGCTTCATATCCGTTAACCATTTGGCTAACGCTAAAATTGTTTTCTACATATTTTCGACAGGTTTGACGATTGAGCTCCATTGCTAATGGAATCATTGCCGCCATTTCTGCATAGTTTTTGCAGATAAAACCTGTTTTTCCGTGAGCAATCACTTCAGGTACAGAGCCTAAATTCGTGGCAATTACTGGTGTACCAGTTGCCATTGATTCGATCATTACTAAACCAAAAGGTTCTTGCCAAGCGATGGGGAAAAGAGTAATGGCAGCATTGCCCAGAAGTTCAGTTTTTTCGGCGTGGTTGATTTCGCCTAAATATTCAATTTGCTGACCATCAATATGGGGGGCAATCTCTTGTTCAAAAAACTTAGAATCTCCTAAGTCAACTTTTCCAGCCATCTTTAAGCGCCAACCAGTTTCCTTAGCAATGGCGATCGCATGTTGTGGCCCTTTCTCTGGCGAAAAACGACCTAAAAATGCCAAATATGCAGGCTGTGACGGTTGGGCTACAAATGGATAATCTGTTAGCTCAATTCCGTTATAAACCGTGGCAATATAGTTAAGATCGATTTCACGCTGGGAATTACTAATGCTGATATATGGTTGCTTTTGGTGGTAGCTAAATCCGTTACGGTTGTCCTTTGTAAAATTATTGTGCAGTGTATGCACTGTAGAAGTTGTTGTTATCAAACTCGCCAAAGCTAATGCCGAAATCCCTACATGAGAATGGATAATATCGAACTGGGCAGCGCTTTGATAAACTTGACTCAGTTCCAGCATTTCGTACACTGCATACTCTTTAACATTTGAGTCTGAGCGCAATGCACGCGGATAAACTGCTTCTAATTGAGCCAGAGTTTGAGAATCACCAGAAGCAAACAAAGTTACTTCATGACCACGACGAACAAGTTCATCAGTCAAGCGACTTACTACCAGTTCTATTCCTCCATAACTAGGAGGTGGAACCCTTTCCCATAAGGGGGCAACTTGAGCGATTTTCATAAATTGTTTTGGTTCAGTCTGTGAAATTGTCCTCAATATAATGAATTACCTCATTATTCTATGAGAACAAAGCATTTGTACTTACTTTTTTGAAATTTAAATTAACCTAACAGGCTACCAAAGGCACAATATTCGGTTAACCGCACTGGAAATTTTCTCCCGACAAATCTCAGCACTATCGTTAAAACTCAACCCTGAGTTACACTTATAACCTATAGCCAATCAATTAGTTGTTGCATCTGTCTTGGGGATCATAATCGAGTAGAATATTTTGTAGCAGAACTTACAAAATAGAATATTTGGTAGCTGAAAATACTAAATTATTAAATGGGATCAAATTATTCCAGCTTGGTTTAAAGGCAATGAGCAAATAGGATATAAATTATAAATATTAAATAATTGTATAAAAATTACATAATTTGTATTATGAATTTACAAAAGTTTTGATAGCCTACTCATGAAAATCGCTACTTGGAACGTCAACTCAATTCGCATTCGTCTAGAACAGGTTACTGATTGGTTAACTCATAATCCCGTTGATGTTCTCTGCTTGCAAGAAACCAAAGTGATGGATGTTGAGTTTCCGCGATCGCCCTTTGAGCAAATGGGCTATCATCTCGATCTATCAGGGCAAAAATCCTATAACGGCGTAGCCCTAATTAGCCGCCAACCACTTCTAGACGTAAGCAGCGGATTTAGGGCGATTTTGCCCGATCTACACCACGAATGGGATGATCAAAAGCGAGTCATCACAGGTGTAATTGATGGTATTCGCATTGTAAATTTATACGTTCCCAACGGCGCAGCTGTAGGAACTGAAAAATACGAATATAAACTGCGCTGGTTGACAGCCCTGCGTGAGTACTTGCGATTGCTGCTATTGTCACAACCTGATATTTGCGTATGCGGCGACTTCAACATCGCCCTGGAAGCCAAAGATATTCACGAGCAAGTCAGTACAGAAAATCACATTATGGCAACAGAAACAGAACGCCAAGCCTTACGGGATATTCTGGCCTTGGGATTTGCCGATGCGTTTCGTAAATTTACTAGCGAAGGCGGAAATTATAGTTGGTGGGATTATCGCGCCGCCGCCTTTCGTCGCAACTTAGGTTGGCGGATTGACCATCACTATCTCACACCCGTACTGTATGAACGCGCAAAAAGTTGCATCATCGATGCTGCACCGAGAAAATTAACCCAACCCAGCGATCATGTACCGGTGATTGTGGAATTATAAAAGGGACTGGGGACTGGGTATTTGTCACAAGTTTTCGTATACCTCATCATCGTTCCGTTTGCCAACACGGAACACGTCAACTAGTTGGTTTTCATCGTCAATGGTGTAGAGAATTCTGTACTCTCCAGAATCAACACGATAACCGCCTTCATAAGCCTTAAGAGCTTTACAATCTTGGGATCTAGGAGTACCTTGAAGAGAAAGGATTTTAGAGACGATCTGCTTAAATTGTTTGGCTTGCAAATCCCGCAAGTTCTTTTCTGTAGTTTTAGCAATCCTGAGAGTGTAGCGCTCACTCATTTTCACGCTCTTGCATAATCGCCTCTAAAGTTGTAAAGCCATCATTCTCGGCAATGGCTCGGCGTAATAGTTCAGAGTCAATGGCATCTTCTAGGGCTTCTAGGCGTTTTAGGTCTTCCAGTCCAACTATAGCGACGACAGCCTTGCCATGTCGCTCAATGACGATACGCTCACCTTTATACTCAACACGATTGATTAGCTCTTGAAAATTGGCGCGAGCTTCTGTAGCGCTGATTGTATCTGACATTTTGACAGTTTGTACATTTTTGGTATTTTGTACATTTATTCTAACTGAGAGCCGATCGCTTTTTCATTCATCCAAACACACATCTCAACGTTATAAATGCTAACTGTCCAGATTTTTAATCATGCTAAGACTGACGCACAGGTAACGGAAAATCAAACCGCAGAGGACACAGAGAAGCCAGTGCGCTGGCGTCCGGGTTCCCCGACTTGTTCGCGCAGCGGCGACCACAGGAGAAGTAACTGGCGCAACACAGAGAAATAAGAGTTTCAGAGAGTTATTGCGTAAGTCCTACATGCTACTTAAATGCTACTTAACTTCAGGGGAATATAGATATCTTGAGAATTAGGGTTCAGGTAGGGACGCTGCAAGTCAATGGTATGGCGTGTAAAATGTTGGTCAATCACCCTCATCCGTTCTTCCATCGCATTCTTGCCTTTGTGCCAAGCTTCCAACAAAGCATTAGCAACGATTTGACAACGGTTCATACCAAAACTTTCTTGTGCGGCAAATTTTTGGCTTGGTTCTTCAGCTAAACCTAACCCTGGTGCTAAAAATTTGGTAAACAAGGGAATTTCGGGCTGGAAATGAAATTGATTTTTTGGATAAATAGCCTGAAGAATGGTGCGAATTGCTGGATAGTCCTGGAGTTCAAAGTAGAGTATCCCCGAATCATAGCGTCCGTATGCACAGGGATTGTGGAGAACCTGAAAGCTAAAGGGAATCGAGGCTGCATTCAATTGCAGTGTTAGGCTATCCATCAGAGCGATCGCACCAGATGGCGTTAAATTAAAGTAAATTCGCCCTGCTCCCAAATCACTGTCTGGATTACTTTGCTGTTCCTGTCCCACATTACTGACTGCCATGTAACAACCGTTTTGCAGGCGATTTTTAGGCATCCAGATTGCTACCATATCACCCACTTTGGTAGATTTCTTACTGGATTCTAAGTGACAGTCTGGCTCAATATAAAGTGTTAAACCGCCTTTTGTCACCGCCATAGTACCATCAGGTTCTTGCCGCAAGACCTGCCATTTTGAGTCTAAGTAACCTACACCATGATTACTTTCGTGCAGTTGTTTGTAGAAGTCCCAATCAATCTCGGAAATGGAACTATCTTCTAAATGATGCTTTGATGTGTGATTAATAGTATCAGCATTGACTGCCAAAGTAGTTTGTAGGGAGCCATTGTAATAGATCCCATAGAGAAAATTTCGCAGTAGTAGAGCCAGATACTTTTGTTGTAAATCTGCCGGGGTTTGTTGAAATCTATCCGCTACTTTAGTCGGCAGAGCAAAGGGTTGATAGTTGGGATGGTAAATACAAAAATTTGACTCAATCTGGATATTCCTAGCAATGTCCAACAGAGAAGTCAGCGGTTGATTGGCAGAATATAGCATTAATCCATTTAGAACTCAAAGAAAGAAAATTCAAAATCATAAAACAGGAGTCAGAATTCAGAATTGATGAAGAAACTGACATTTTTATTCTTGTTTATAAAAATACTATGGGGCAAAATACTCTGAGATTTATCATATGGTAAATAATATGCAGAACAATTTAAAATTTCATAAAAATTCAATACCCAGAATTCAAAATTGAGAATTCAAAATTCAGAAAAAATACAGTATGATTGCTATATTCATTGGTCGGATATTTTCCTGATTCTTTAATTATTCTGACTCCTGAATTCTGAATTCTGAATTCTGAATTCTGATTCTTGTTCTAGTCCCTACCATTAACAACCACGGAGCCGAGTTTTTTCGTAATAAATGCGAAGTAACTGCTGCTCCTTTTGAGGCTGAGGAAGTTTATGGATTTTGGCCACAGGGTTGACAATTTCTGATTCTGAGATCCCGAAAATAGTCAGCACAGCTTGCTCCGGCATAGTGAGTAAACTTTTAGCTACTTGCAGCATACAGATATCAGCATTGCTAAAGTATTTCCGGCAGGTAATCATATCCTGAATTTGATGAATTAGTGCCAGTCCCGCAAATTGGATAACCCGCGAAATAAAGTCACTACGGTATTCCAAAATCATCGGGAAAGCATTGAGATAAGACCTGATGAGAGCAATAATTGAAGGCTGTAAAATCTCTAACGGTATCAACGCCAGATGTAGAGATTCTTCTAACTCGATGGTAGGATCTACTACCAAGCTCTTGAGCCAAATTCCTAAATAGCTTGCTAGTAAAGTTCCTAAATCAAAAGCTGGATCTCCCCAAGCACAGGCTTCCCAATCAATTAGTCGCACTAGGCAATTGTCTAGTTGCTGCCAGCGAGAATGAACTAAAATGTTGTTCAATTTCAAGTCGTTATGAGTCAAGCAGCAAGGGTTCCACTCATATGCCAAATCTGCGATCGCAGATTCCAAACTCTCGTACTGTTGATAAAGAACATAAAATTTCAAGGCATCGGTGGGAACAGTACCAAAAATCTCTGGACTAATTGACCCTATCCCTTGAGCCGGATTGTAAAAGCCATAGCGAAACTCTCCTTGGGGAGCAGTTGCCATAAAATCCCTATATTCCCGACGTTGGAAGGTTGCACGATGTAGTCCTGCCAAAGTAGTGCCGATCGCATAGGCAATTTCTGGTGGAAAAATTTCATTATTGTGGTATAATGTCCCAATATCCAGGTAATCACTCAAGTAGTTGCGGACAAGAATGGAATTTTCTTCGTCAAAATGCACTACCAATGGTGCGATAGCCGAAACATTGCCGAAAACTGGAAACTGCTGGAGCAACTGATGAAACAGCCACTCTTTAAATAACTCATGGGGCAGGCCTTCACTGTTAATCTTACGTTCTTGTTTAACGAGCAGTTTGCGATTATCAGCTAAAGTTACAAGTAAATTGAAATTTTTGTTGCTACTCCTTGGCAAGTCAGATTCATCCAATCTGCCACCTTCTGAGTTATACAGACCTACATCTTGCAGATACTGGATAACGTTGTGAGAAGACAGTGATAATACCATGTATTATTTCCTACTTCGTAAACTACCGTAAATTCATCCGTGTCAGAATTAGCTTAGTCTTAGCAATTTTGGGTAGATAGTAACTAGTGTGCGAATAAGAATAAAGATTTGTACAATCTACTAATATCGCATATTTCCGATTAAAACCTGCCAAAATGGCACCAAGCTCTTTATAATTGCTTTAAAATTGCCTCCATGACTCCGTGACATCTTTACACTTGCTCAGCATAGTTACTTAGACACATCTAGAGTAAGTTTTGTGGTAGAGCCTTTTGATGCAGCTCTGTCTCCTTTGTTTGTAGCGGATTAGCATCCCCAGCAAAAAACTGATTGGCGGCAGATGTTGTAAGTAGTCATCCTGAAAGCAGCGAAGAATTTCAGCAATTCTTCGGGGTACGAAGCATGACTTTCAACGTTATTATTTTTATTTATCATCACAAAGCCAAAAAAACCGGAAATTTTGACCGGTTGGTAATTATTTTTTGCTTAAATTTTCATAATTGATACGTGAAAGGCTTGTTGGCAGGTGATTTATTGGGACTTAAACAAAAACTAAGCCCAAATAAAGCCTAAACTGGCTTTATAAGCAGCAAACACGTCACGGTTAAGGGTCAACCAATCGAAAAATCGATAAGACATAGCTGTTCTAAAAGCCTCTAAAGCTTCAGTAAAAGTGTTCAAAGGTTTGTTTGCCCACCTGCGTCTCAAGCCGCCTGTCATCTGATGCCAAAGAATAAAAGTATAGGCACAGAATACCAAGATAAAGTGCCTCACTAGACTCCTTTTCTCTCTGACTTGATATTCTTTGAGTCCTAACCATCCCTTAGCTTCTCGATAAAAAACTTCTACCCAATTTCGTTGATAAAGGGAGAAAAACCACCCATAATAAATGAGACACAAACCAAAGTCGAAAATTATATCGGCGGTAAAATTGTTCCGTTCCCGGAAGCAAAAATCCAAGTAGCATTAAATCCTTCTCTCCTTGAACAACAACCAGTGACTATTGACAACTTGAGGGATTGGTATACTACTGCTGACAAGTTGGGTAAGCCCGATGAATACAAAAAACGGATTGTGGAGGTAGCCAATCAATTTAAATCTGGTCAACAGTTGTCATCAAAAGCGTTGACAGCTATGAATTTGGATAGGGAAGAATTGCATTCTATTCGCCGGTTGACTAAAATTGCTCAGAAAATTGGTACAGTCTTGGGTGACATAACTGAAGATGGTTCTACTCAGGTTCAGGGTCAAGTGTACGATATTTATTTCAATCCTGAGCAGAAAGATTTAACCATTGCTCAGAAAAATGGGGAAGTAGTTCTTGATATTCAATCTGGTCAGATAAAAACTAATCAGCTTAACAATAAAATATTTCAATTTTTTGAAGAAGCTAATACGAAACTTGACAAAAGTTTATCCAATGTGAAGTCTAGAGGGATGGCGATTTAGTTAAATGTTCCTGTGAGCAAATAATTACGAATTACTGTGTTCGTAGCATCTCGTAGAGAGCGTCTTGCAATGAGTTGGTATTTGTAGTAAATTGATTTTTTGCTCATGGGAACTGGAAATTTTGTTTAAGGGTTATAGTGCTGTACAGTGACAAATTAAATGGCGTTTAGACAAAGAAAGTGTCATCAAGCTTACGTGTAACTCGATGGATGGGCTGAGGTATGAAGCCCATCCTACCGCGCTTTTTGGCAAGCGACATTCTTATCTCGGTTTGCAGGTTGCGGTAAGTTCTAGATTGTAGAAAGTCCCTGGTTTGGGATTAATTGAACGCAACTCCTGGATAAAAGCATTAAATCTTGTATTGCTGATGCCGAAGCCAGCTTCAGCACAAGCAGATAAACCTACTTCGATGGGAATAGGAGAACCGACCCTGGGACTATATACAATGAATTTATCGACGGTGCTAGTACCAACTGCAAACCCGATAACCTGGCGAATTGTTCGCAAAGCGGCATTATCTAAGGAACCACCAATACTGCCAATACTGATATTAACCGCACGAATATTAACCGCACGAATATTAACCGCACGACTTTCAGCCACAGCGGGCGCACTAATCGACAATACTGCCCCGACAATCATCAAACAGGTCAACTTCAACATTATCCTCTCCTCCAAAAAATTGAAAAACTAAAATTAGGTTTCGACATGGATGAAGTAAATCACAGACGGGAGCCATGTAAGGTTTTCAGTAGTAGTCTATCAACCCAAAAATGCGCTTGTCAGGGCTGGGGAAAGGGTAAGGGATTTAAAACCGAATGGCACTAAGATAACGCTAAACCCAGTATTTATAAGCCTTCTGGGTGTAGGGTGTAGGGTGTAGGGTGTAGGGAATAAATTGGATATTGTTTTGTTTGACGCACTAAAATTCAATTGTATTATACCACTACACCCAACCCCCTACACCCTACACCCTGCCCTGACGACGTTTCATCTTTTCTTAGTGACATTCGGTTTATAACCACATCCCCGCTCACAGACGACAGCATCATCTGTTACAGTTAAAGTACCTGTTCGCCACCGGGATAACAGAAGGAAGAACGGGGAGCATAGAAGCCAAAGGTAATTTCAAGCGGTCGTCTTGGTCGTAAAGCATAGACAGGATGGCTTGGTTGAAGGAACTCCAAATCAACAATTTGCCAAGGGGTAACGATCTCTGCAACATAAGGATAAACACCACTGGAGAATGAACCATTGGCTTTTTTAGTAATGTATCGCAATTGACCGCTAGCCACATTAGCAATGGTGTTACTGACCCTAGCAGTAGTGCGGATGATGGGAATACCGTTAGATTCGGTTGTAGCGATTAAGGTATTGCCATTAAGGCTCAGAGTTGTACGTCCCGGTGTTGCAGGGACGCCACGCTCTAAAACATATTTGATTACGGTAGAACTGGAGTTAAAGTAATGAGTCCACCATCTACCGGGGTTTACACCGCCAGGGGCATCGAGGTTTTGGAGATCGGCACCAAGATAAGTCAGCGAGTACGCACCAAAGCCAGAAGTCTGTTCATCAGTATCGACTACATATTGGTTCATGAAGACTGCGCCCCTGTAGTTTGGTGTGAAACGATTTGGAACTAAGGACTTCACAGCGGTAGAATCTTCCGGAATCCAGCCGAAATATAACATTCGACTATTAATAACCATCTGCGGGGCTGCAAGCTTGTTGGGTTCTTCAGCTTGTGCCGAACTATCAGTATTAGAACCAGTAATAAAATTGCCTAGTAGCGGTGTACTCCCTACTGAAGCAGCGCCAGTAATAAAGCCACCTGTCTTGAGAATTTGGCGGCGAGAGAAATTATAAGACAATTTAAGCTCCTGCAATTCTATTTTTGTTAACTTATTAATCCGACAGAGAGTGTCCGCCTGTTTTGAATGGTGTTCTCTGCTCAAGTGATTTGAATTTAAAGATAAATAGGGGAGAAATAGGGGAGATAATTGCAATTACAGAAAAAATTTTCAGCACCGATTAATTGGAGGGATCAGTCTGGATCTGACAATACGTTTGGGTATGTAAATGTCTTGAGTCAACAAGCTGGGTAGGCATAGCCCCACCCAAAGAGCTGAATTAATAGAGAGTTTTGCATTAGACCTCTTGCAAAAGTGCTTTTTGCAAGAGGTGGGAAAAGGGTAAAGGTTAAAGGGGAAGGGGACAATACAGAACTTTTTCCCCTTCCCCCTTCCCCTTTTCCCGACTTATGCAAGAAGTCTATTGCTCTACGCTCATCTTCGGGATGTATACTCTGGTTAACTTTGCGCCAAGTCGGTTGCCCCCAATTACGTAAAGCATCGCGTAACATCGGCAGTGGCATTGCTACCGGAGGGCGATTGAGATACCAACCATAGCGATCGCGCTCAGTCTTCAAGTAAGTACGAGTACAGCCATCATATTGCGCCGAAACCAGCCGTTCATCAGCTGCGTAAACTTAATTTTGGGGGATCACCTGGATCTGACCCGGTTGCGAGGTTACGCTCATCGCAAAAGTGTCTTGTATATCTCGCCACAGCCTCAATACATATACCTTAAAGGATAAAGTTACAGGAAGACAAAACCTATTTGAGTCAATTGACTTGGAGAATTGTAGTATCAGATTATTAGGGATTTTATAATTGTTCTCTTTTTACTACGATTTCCAACAGATGAATATTATTAGAAACAGGAATGTTACATTATCTAAAGAATAGGGAATCCTAGATTTAAGTAGCAAGCAAATCTATTAGTCAGTTAGACAGGATGAACTTTCAACAGCAGGGCATTCAATCCGGTAACAATTTTTCTGTCAACCAAGTGCTAAAAGTTGATGAAGTCAGTAGAAATGGTCAGGAGATTGAAAATCAATTAGCAGAGCCAGATTTGAAACAGTTGCAAGATAAACTTTTATTACTTATAGAACGAAATCCTTTGCCTTTAATTGAGTGGGATACAGCGTTTCAAGTAATAGAATGGAATCTGGCTGCTGAACAACTATTTGGATACAGCAAAAGCGAAGTACTTGGTTGTCAGCTATCAGAAATAATTGTGCCAGAAATTGAGAGAGTACAAGCCATCAAAATAATGGAGTTATTAATTAAAGAGAAAGTGGAAGGTAATAATCTCAGTAAGAACCTGACAAAACATGGAATAGTGATTATTTGTGATTGGTGTCACACTCCGATAACTAATGTGGATGGCAAGGTAATTAGTATTGTCTCAACAGTACAGGATATTACAAAAGTAAAGTCTTTTGAAAGCACTCTGCACGAAAACGAAAAGACCTATCAGCAAATTCTTGATGCAATTACAGATATGGTACTGGTTAAAGGTGCTAAATCTCGAATTATTTGGGCAAATAAGGCGTTTCGTGATTATTACGGGATGAGTGAGTCACAGCTTCAAAATATGATTGATGCACCTTTCAGCGAACCAGATCATACCCTGCAATATATCAAAGATGATGCTTACGTATTTGAAAGTGGACAGACACTAGAAATTCCCCAAGAGCCAGTAAATCGGTACGATGGCGAAGTACGCTTATTCCATACAATCAAATCTGCGATCCGTAACGAACTAGGTCAAGTGATAATGACTGTTGGCGTATCTCGTGATATTAGTGAGCATAAACAAGCTCAGAAAGAACAGGCGAAGTTGTTAGCAATTCTAGAAGCAGCACCAGACTTTATCAGCACTGCTGACTTAACTGGGCAGGTTCTTTACTTTAATAAAGCAGCTCGTAGAATGTTGGAGCTAGGGGAAGAAGAATCGCTTCATAAGAGAAATTTGTCCCAAAATCATCCGAAATGGGCAAATGAGATTATCCAGAATCAAGGATTACCAGAATCAGTTAGAGTCGGTGATTGGGTTGGGGAAACTGCTGTTTTAAAAGCTGATGGACGAGAAATTCCCATATCCCAACTGATTATTGCTCACAAATCACCTGAGGGGGAAGTTGAATATTTCTCGACGATCGCAAGGGATATCAGCCAACTCAAAGCTGCGGAAGAAACTTTGGTGCAAAAAGCGGAAGATTTAGAGCGCACTCTTAAAGAACTTCAAAGCACCCAAGCTCATTTGCTCCAAAGCGAAAAAATGTCCTCTATTGGTCAATTGGTTGCTGGAGTAGCTCACGAAATGAATAATCCTTTGGGCTTTATTGCTGCCAGTGTAAAACAAGCTAAACCTAGCTTTGCTGATATTGTTGACCACTTAAAGCTTTATCAGAAAAAGTTTCCCGCTCCGGGAGATGAAATTCTCATCCATGCCGAAGAAATTGACTTGGAATATAGCTTATCAGATTTACCAGAAATGATTGATTCAATAACGATAGCCTGTGACAGACTCAAAGATATCAGTACCAGTCTCCGCACTTTCACCCGTGCCGATCAAGACTACAAAATACCTTTCAATATCCACCAAGGCATTGATAGTACCATTCTAATTCTCAAACATCGTCTGAAAGCAAATGAGCAACGTCCGAAGATTGAAGTTATCACAAACTACGGGAAATTACCTGAAGTAGAATGCTTTCCAGGGCAATTAAATCAGGTATTTATGAACATACTAGCGAATGCTATTGATGCCTTGGATGAATCAAATACAGACCGGAGTTTTAGGGAGATTAAAGCCAATCCTAATCAGATAATGATTACCACCTCATTGAAAAACAAACAGGTTGAAGTGAAGATTGCTGATAATGGTCAAGGGATGAGTGAATCAATTAAACAAAAAGTATTTGACGACTTGTTTACTACCAAAGGTGTTGGTAAAGGAACAGGATTAGGATTAGCGATCGCTCAATCTATTGTTGTAGAAAAACATGGTGGAACTTTGGATGTGAATTCTACCCCAGGCGTTGGAACAGAATTTGTGATTACCTTACCGATTCTGGTTTAGACTCAAAATTAACTTGGTCGAAAGTGTGATTTCAGTTAACTACCACTAGCCAATCGCACACCACAGACCTACACCCGCGATCCATTGTTAACCCAAAGGAGCCACTGCCCCAGGTATGCGTTCTGTGTAAGGCTCACCATCAGGAATACCAACAGAAAAGTCAATTCTTTTGAGATCGATTGTCTTAAAATAGGCTAAAAGCCAGATTAGGAGAGATTTTGAAATAAAGGTATAATTTTATCCAATAAGAATATGCCATCATCTGACCAAACTTGTCTTTTGTCTGAGTACTTATAAGTTGGTACTAATGCACAACTGTGTGTTTCTACAGCTAGGGTATTGATTAGACCTTCTCTTTAGCTGGAGTTGCGATACCGCGCTTAACTAGACTCGCTTCCAGTTGCTTAATAAATCTTAAGTCTTCCTCCAATAGAGGCTGGCTTTTGCTAGAAGAAAAGTCATTACTTACAGAGGGATTTTTTTCAAGAAAAGCAAAAGCTTGCCGAAATTGACGCGGATTTGTAAAAATTAGCGAGTCAAAGTGACAGGGGATAATCTGCTGAAAATCCCAACTTGCAACTGTATCAGCCCAGTTGAGGACTTGTCTTGGTGCTTGTGGAAAAATAAGGATTTGCAGAATCGGTGCGACAAATGGCCGCCCCTGACCTTGTAGAGCATCGAATGCCTGCTTCCAAGTTTCTCGCCAGCGGAAAGGAAATAAACCAAAGTACGTTTTTAGGGTTCGCTGTGGTGCTTTGAGAGCATCACGAAACATCTGTCCGATTGGAGTAAGTTCCAGCGCACTTGGACGGAAGTAAAGTGCAAACAATGAAATGCGTTGCCATCCCTTGCGGCGGTTGTCTTCATTGTCGTCGCAAGTCTCCAAGGCATTGTCCCTTGCATGAAACAGTAAGGGATAAGGATCTAATTGGAGGATTTCTGGTGGGTCAACTGGAACACAAAGGATAGAATCAGTTACAAGATATCCAGATGGCTGCTACGATTTTACGTTGCTATTCTTATCGTTGGCATGTGGAAGAATATCACAAAATTCTCAAGTCAGGATGTCAAGTGGAACGATACAGACTTGCTGCTGACGGTATGAAAGCTTTAATTGGTTTCTTGAGTGTGATTGCTGTTGAGCTTTTGCAGTTAACTTATCTACACCGCACTCAGCATCAAGCCCCCGCTATTGAGATTCTTAATCCTCTTCAACTTCGGATTTTGAAAGCTAAATCCCCCAAACCACCTAAGTTATTGACAGTTAATTGGGCTGTGGAAGCGATCGCTCGTTTAGGTGGTTATCTTGAACATCGACATAAAACTCCTATTGGTATCCAGGTACTGTGGCGAGGTTGGTTAAAATTGCACGACCTGTGTGAGGGTTGGCAGCTTGCAAGAGAGACTTAACGGGAAAAGTTAGGTCAAACAATCTACCAAATTAAGCATGGATTGTTATCAAATTATTTAGTTCAGCAACTAAAACGTCCGGCTGTTCCTATGTTTATCGTGTAGTTGCTTCGCGCGCGGCGTGGCTACGCCGCGCCATTGCTTGTGACAGTTGCGTAAGTCCTGATATTGTTTGCAAAGTGTAATATTACTGTAATAGTATTGCGTTAACAATCGAATAGCTGTATGGTTAGAATTGAATTTTCTAGAAAGCCCAAGTCAAACAAATTTTTAGTGTATTGAAAAAAGTATTGTTCTGTCGAACGAACTTGGCAGAGCGATATGATTATTTTCTGATTTGAAGCAACTAAATTTGAGTGTCCCAAAGCCTATGATTAATTGGCGGTAGTTTGTTGTATCTTGTTACTAAATATATAGGTTTAACAGATTTTATCTTAATTACCATAAAACAGCTAAAGATTATCAAAAAACAAGTTAGTTTTTTCAAAACTTAAATCTATAGTCAACGAAAATTAATGTTTTCATGATGAATTGTTCGCACTTTTAAACCTCCAAATTCTATATTTTGAGTATTTCTAAGTTTTGGAAAATACTCTCTATTACATCAACTGAATTAAGGAATACATTGAGTAGGTAGAGTGCCAAGAAGTTTTTTGTGTCATCAAATAAATTCGGTTAATTATAAATGATTAGCATTGAAACTTATGATTTTCACAAACAAGTTTTCTGAGCTACACAATTCTCAAGCCGACACATTGCAATTAGAAGAAGAGTTGCAATTTAGCAAGTTTTTAATGGAACGTTTAACAGATCCAGTTTTCTGGATCAGTTCAGATGCACGGATTATATATGTCAATCACGCAGCTTGTAATTTTGTAGGTGATTCCTACGACGAATTACTTTCTATGACCATACATGATGTAATACTAGACTTTTCACTAGAAGTATGGCCCAACTGCTGGAAAACTATTAAACAACAGGGTTCCTTATACTTTGAATCTATACATCAGACTCAAGAAAACCAGCGCTTAACAGTGGAAATCACTGCTAGCTATATGGAATATGAAAGCAGAGAGTATGGTTGTATCTTGATCCGAGATATCAGTAAACGCAAGCATGTTTCATTCGTCTTATCTAAAGCTAATCAGGTACTAGAGTACAGGGTACAGGAGCTTTTAACCGAAATAAAATACGTTAATCAGATATTATCTCATGAAAGGGCTGAATGCAAGTGGGTAAAAGCAAAACTAGAGAATTCCCTTTCCTTACTTCAAGCAACTCTAGAATCTATCGATTGCGGTGTTATTGCTATTGGATGTGACGGAGATATTATTAGCTCTAATGGAAAGTTTGCTCAAATGTGGCAGGTTCCAAATTCTATTATTAGTTCATGTAACTATCAGCAATATATAACTTTTTACATAAACCAAATTAACAATCCAGAAATATTGTGCAGAGATATCCAAAAACTCAATAGCCAAAAGGATTTTGAAAGCTATGATATTCTGGAATTGAAAGATGGCAGGTTTTTCGAGCGATGTAGTAAGCCTCTACGGCTCAGTGAAGAAATTATTGGGATAGTATGGAGTTTTCGAGACATCACTGAACGTCAACAAGCAGAATCAGAAAATCGCCGAATTCTAGAACAAGAAAAACAACTTGCTGAAGGTAGAGCGCAGTTTGTCTCTATGGTTTCTCATGAATTCCGCAGTCCCCTGAATGTAATTTCGTATTCCACTAGTTTATTGAAACGTCATAGTCACCACTGGAGTGATGAGAAAAAACTCCAGTATTTGCAGCGTCTTCAAACAGCAACTGAACAGATTAGTCACTTAATGGATGAAGTTCTCCTGATTGGCAGTGCGGAAGCCGGAAAGCTACAGTGTGAGCTAAAACCGCTTGATTTAAACTTATTCTGCCGTGAGATATTGGCAGAAATAAACCTACAAACAAATAGCCTAAGTGCAGTTAACTTCGTTAGCAAAGGTAATTGTAAACCAGTTTGGGTAGATAAAAAGTTGCTACAACCAGTTCTAATGAATTTACTTTCAAATGCTGTTAAATATTCTCCAACAAGTAGTAAGGTTGATTTGATATTGTCTTATCAAGATGAAAAAGTCATTTTTCAAATTAAGGATAAGGGAATTGGCATTTCGCTAGAAGATCAACAACAGTTGTTTAAGCCATTTTATCGAGGTGGGAATGTAGGTGACGTACCAGGTAATGGATTAGGGCTGGCAATTGTCAAAAAGCTTGTAGACTTGCATCATAGTCAAATTGACGTGGTGAGTCAAGTTGGGAAAGGTACTATTTTTACAGTTACATTACTCTTAAAACAACCACTATAGCAATGCCAAATCATTTGTGAGAGAGTAAAAAACTGAAAAGAGTAATGACTACAGTACGAGACTTCTGCTAAGGAAGCTAAAAAAGCGCTAGTCTCGTTTAAAGAAAAAGCATTGTCATTGAGTTTGGCATCCGCTAATGTAAAAAGACCGATGGACTGCTAAATGATGAAAAAAATCTTAGTAATTGAAGATGAGGCGCAAACGCGAGACATATTAGTAGAAAGTTTGCAAACAGAAGGTTTTGATACCATTTGTGCAGAAAATGGTCGTGTTGGTGTCAATAAAGCACAAGAGTACTTGCCTGACTTAGTGATTTGCGACATTATAATGCCAGAACTTGATGGTTACGGTGTTCTGACTACGCTGCGTCAGAACTTTTTGACAGCCAAGATTCCGTTAATTTTTTTGACGGGTAGGACTACTGATGTGGAACGATCCTATGGTATGGATCTAGGAGCAAATGCCTATGTTACTAAGCCTTGTACAGTCGAGGGTTTGCTAGCAGCGATCGCTAAAGTTTGTAAACTTTACACGCGGTCTAATTAAAATGTATTTTTTTTGCATAATTTGGATCATTTTGATTGACTAATAATTCATCAGTGAACATCAGAGCCAATTATGACAAAAGTTTTGGTGATTGAAGATGAGGCAGAAACCAGAGATATCTTTCTAGATAGCTTAGAGGCAGAAGGTTTTGAAGCCATCGGTGCAAAAAATGGTGTTATCGGTGTGCAGAAGGCGCTAGAAAACTTACCAGATTTGGTGCTTTGTGACATTATGATGCCAGAACTTGATGGTTACGGTGTTCTATCCACTCTGCGCCAAGATCCTACTACAGCTATGATCCCCTTTATTTTTCTGACTGCTAAAGCTACGAAGGCTGAACTTCGTCAAGGGATGGATTTGGGAGCTGATGACTATCTTACTAAACCCTCGACGGTAGAGGAATTATTGGGAGCGATCGCAACTCGACTGCAAAAACAAGCAGCAATGAAAGAGTATTATGCTGCACATTTCCCACAAACTCTAGTTTCACCTTTATCTGAAACTCCAAAATCGGTAAATTCGCAATCGATATTTCCTTCTGACTCTCATCTGAGCCAAGTCTTTGAGTACATTGAAGCAAATTATCATCAACCAATTAGCTTGCAAGATGTGGCTATTGCTGTTGGTTACTGTCCTGCTTACTTAACCGATTTAGTACGCCGTCATACGGGACAAACAGTGAATCATTGGATTGTGGAACGTCGGATGGTAGCAGCACGTACCTTATTACTTGAAAGTAATTTGTGCGTGAATCAGATTGCTGAAACAGTAGGTTATCAGCACGAAGGCCATTTTTTCCGCCAGTTTCGCCAGTATCACAAGACTACTCCCCAAGCTTGGAGAAAGGCAGAATTATTAACAATTAAAAATTCAAAATGATGCTCTCTACGAGACGCTACGTGTAGCTGGCTTCCCCGTAGGGGTAAGCGGACTCGCTAACGTTATCCCAATACGGTTCAGTTAAAGGCTACTGGTACGAAATTTTGGGTTTTCGATATGCGATAAATCGGCGTCTCTACAAATGTTTTGGTCTTATCTGAACTGTATTGAGCGCTATCCGCTTTTTCGGTCAGAATCCATTCTGAATTCTGACTGCTGAATTGTGTTTTGGTAAAAACTAAAAAAATGTGAGTCTTATACAAAGATTGTGCATTGAAGTAGTTAGTTACCTTTTCTAAGCTGCTAAAGATGAGAAGCAGTAAAAAATTTTGGGATTAAAGCTTCCTATTTATACGGTTATGTAAAAAAATTTTAGCTCAACAGGTATTAGATTTTAAAATGAAGCATTTTCATCGCTTTTTTTACCCTCCAGCTTGGCCGATCGCTGCTAAGATTTCGGCGGCATTGGTTGCGGCGGCGCTGATACCGATGAGCTTCATTTCCTATTACAATCTGCGACAAAGCTTAGATAGTGTAGAGGCTGGAGAATACCGCAAGTTAGAACTATTAGCTACTAGTGTTGCTAGTCGCCTTGACCAATTAATTATTGATATTCAGCGGATTGTGGTTCAAGTTAGTAGCGATCGCAATGTGGTAAATTTCCTCGCTGCTACTTCCTCTGGAGAACGAGCAGGCTTGCGTAATGATATGCAACAAGCCCTAGAAAATGTCTTCCGCTCTAATCCAGACTTTGATGCTATTTTTATCATGGATAAACAGGGGCGTGCTGTTGCAGCGACCGATCCCACATTTCTTGGTCAAAATTACGCTTTCCGTGAGTATTTCCGCTCTAGCATCCAGGGTAACTCTTATATATCTAGTATTCTGGTGGGTAAAACGACGAAACGACCAGGAATGTTTCTCTCTCACCCAGTGCGATCGCCTAGTGGTGAAATCGTCGGAGTATTAGTACTCAAAATCAGGGGAGCAGATATTTGGGCGATGGTCAATACGTTGCAAGTAGGCTCCCAAAGCAACGCATTTTTAATTGACCAACAGGGGGTAATCATCAGTCATACCGATCAATCTCTGCTGTACCATGGCCTCATCCCTCTGCCCCCCGATATTTTAAAGCAGATTGCCGCCGATAGACGTTATGGACTGGCGCAGATTCAGAGCTTAAACATTGCAGAGTTAAAAGTGATGGTGAAAGCCAAACAAATAGGTCACGCAACCTATCGCTTTCCACCCCAAGAGATGCCCCGAATAGTCGGTTTTGCACCTTTAGCAGAACAACCTTGGGTGTTAGGAATCAGCCAACCCAAGGAACAGTTTGCTGCACCCTTGAACCGTCTGATTTGGCTGCACGGTAGCAGTGTGGTAGTTGTGGGCGGTATCACAGCGATAATGGCGCTACTCTTAGCCAGAAGAATTTCTCGACCGATTCATGCCCTCACAGAAGCAGCTCAAGCACTAGAACATGATGACTTTGATTCTCATGTATTGGAACTGCATCAGAATTTGGCGAAATCAACTCATAGCCAAGATGATATCGGCCAATTGGTGCGTGTTTTTTTGAAGATGGCTGAACAAGTCAGAATGCGAGACCAAAAGTTGAAAATGCAAGTCCAAGAACTTCGCATTGAAATTGACGAAACCAAAAGAGCTAACCACGTTGCGGAAATTACGGAAAATGAGCACTTTCAGCAGTTACAAATGAAAATCCAAAAGCTGAGAGAACAGACAGTAACTAGGGAGCAATGCGATTTTGTGAGGTCTGGTCAAAAACAAGCGATGCCTGCGGCGGGCGTAGCCATCGCTAAAAATTATATTTAGGTACAAGGTGATTTTATTTGCAAATAAAATACTGGTTTGCACAAAAATTCATCTTGATGAAATATCTCAAAAAGATTAATAGCAAGTCATTTGACGATTTTTTATAAAAATATCTGCAATCAGCCTTTCATACTTAGTATGAATTATGTCAAAAAGTAAATTAAAGGCAAGATTAAAGTATAAAATTTATCAAGCAGCTTGGGGTTTGATAAAAGAATTAAAGATAGAACCACAAAAATTATCCCAACTTCCAGCCATCCATTGACAACGCAGATGTAAGATAATTTCTGCATTTTCTTTCAACCAAAATTTACTGTTACCCTTGATTCTTAAGTTGACAACTTGACGAATTAAACTCTCAATTGCTCCACTACCTATTGGTAGTTTTTGGTCTAGTATCTTAGCGTAATTTAAACGCCTTTCACGATAGGCACGTAAAAGGTAATTTCTCTGTGTGACCATAGTTTTACAACGCTCTCCCGTAGCTTCAGATATAAATTCATCCATCTGCCTAATTATGGTCATGGCATTACTTTTTTTTAAAGTTCTCCGTGCTTTTTTAAACCAATTATTCCGCTCCTTATCATCACTAAACGCTACATCAGCAAATTTCTGTAGCCGTTCAGTAACATGGTAAAAATCAAATAATTGATAAGTCGCATCGGGAGATTTCAATTTCTTTAAAAGAGGGGGAATATGCTTCCAAATCCATTCAGCACCGTCAGCAACTAATAAAACTTGTTTTGCTTGACTAATTCCCAAACTAATCAGATGCATTTCTAAAATTGGCAAAAAGCCTTTATAGTCTTCATAAGTGCCATCATTTACAATGTTTATTTCGCCATTTTTAACTTTTTTACCCTGTTCATCAACCACATAAATTGTTAATAATTTTGGCTCAACCCATTCCCCTGTAAAGCCGTGCTTGTTTGTTTTGAGATTTTTTCTACCTTTTTTATTAATCCTAATTCTACTCCTGCCACCATCTACAGCAATCACAACTCTCTGGTCTTTAAGTATATTCCCACCAGGTAATTTACCTTGTTGCAAGTTAGATATTTTAGTTTGACGTAAATCAATGCTGATTTGACCAAATTTATATGTCAATCGTTCAATTCGTTTAAGACTAATATTAATTCCCCAATCACCCAGGATTGTATGTGCGGCTTCAAAAGAACTAGCTATGGCACCATATTTTGTAATATCTGACCAAACTAATGGGGTCAAGCCTTCTGACATTCCTAACCATTTTAGCAAGGGGCAGAATCCAACATTAGTAGATTTATTCTTCGCTTTCTTTTCTCTTTTTTGAACAACGTATGGTAATTTAAGATTTACTACAACATTACCTACTGTTAATATTTCCCTCTTCGTATAACCGTGTCTTTGTGTGTCGGTATGCCACCATCCTTTGGTTTGATTAATTGCTGTTTGATGAGCCGACTCTGATTGAGAAAGCTTATGCAATAATATGGCGATACATTGACCCGCTAAAACTAAGGCAGCCTGTCTAATTTTTTCTTCTCTTTCTTTAACTATTTTTCCAGACCACTCCTCGATATTTTTCAAATCTAAAAGGTTAGTCACATCCTTTTGAAAATCTGATAATGAATCGGCAAAATTTAAATTTGCAGATATATTTTTTTTCATAAAGGTAGATACTTCCTATTTCAAAACTATTCCTGAAAGGAAATTTTACCTTTTTTTCTAGTAGCAACAATGTACAGAAACTTTGTTTTTGGTAGCAGGTTGTATCTTCTAAGCAATATTGCTGCAACTTTTGTATAAAATACTAAATATATACGTAAGAGTTTATTAGCGATCGCTCTCCAGGTGGGGTCATCTCACAAAATCGCATTGCTCCCCAGTAACTATTAGTGAAACTGAGACGGAGTATTACCAGAGATTGCAGAGTAAAGTCCAATCTTTGAAAGAGCGATCGCTAAATACTGAGGTATAAATCATGTCATCCGACGACGAACTGATATCACGGGAGGAAGTGCTGGCGGGTTTACCTGCGAGACGAGCGAATACGCTACTGTTTTTGATCGAGAGTCGGACGGCGCAAATAGTGGCGCGATCGCTGGTGGAATTTTCCTTAACAGAGCAAGCCACCAATGAGCGCGATTTAGCTTTCTTAGAAGCCTTTGCTTTAGGAAATGCCCCACCACTCCACCCCACTATTCAGCACTTAGAACGCTACGCCAGTCAGTGGGCATCCCTAGTACCAGAAAACCCCAAACTGAAAGCTGCGATCGCCCATGCTTTGGGACAGAAATACACTTTCACTGAGAAAACAGTGCCTCACATCCGCGCCGCTTTGGGTTTGGATGAAAAAACCGTACAGGTGGCTTATTCCCGCTTTTACAGAAAACAACTGTTGACTATTTTTGCATCCCAATTGCCACTCATTGAACAGTGGCGCTGGATGAGTGCAGCGATCGCCCAAAGTTTGGAATCTCTGCCACCCTTCTGGCTAGCCTCGATCCTCACCGTTGCGTTAGGTCTTCCCCAAGCGTTTTTAGCCTTACCCATTGCTGTCGCTGATGTTGGGCCATTAGTTACCATTGCCTTTTTGCTGATTATCGGTACTATCAACATCCTGACGATGGCTTGTATGGCAGAAGCCGTTGGGCGCAGTGGTGACTTCCGTTATGGGAATTCTTTTATCAAACAATTAGTCTCTAATTATTTAGGAAATGCAGGTTCATTTATACTTTCTATTGCAGTTGGTATCCGAGTTTTTCTGATTGCATTAGCTTGTTATATTGGTTTGTCGGTCACTATGGCCAGCTTTACACCCATACCGGCAGCATTATGGGCAGCATTGCTCTTTGGTGCAGGATTGTATTTGCGATCGCGTAAATCTTTGAACTTCACCGTTGCCTTAATGGTATTTTTGGCAGTAGTCAACGTAAGTTTGCTGCTGATCCTTTCACTGCTGGCATTGGGTCATGTTCAACTAGAAAATTTATTATATGTAAACTTATCCTTTGTTGATGGTCATTTCCAGCCGGGGATACTACAGAGGATTTTCGGTGTCAGCCTGATGCTTTACTTTGGCCATGTGTATGTAGGCGAATGTGGCAAACTCATACTTCCGCGTGACTCTAGCGCCACCTCCTTGATTTGGGGTAGCATCGCGGGAACTGCTTTTTTGACTATATTGTTTTGCATTTGGGTGTTAGCAGTCAATGGAGCGATCGCCCCCCAATTGCTAGCAGGACAATCAGGCACCGCTTTAGAACCACTAGCACGAGAAGTAGGTTCCATCGTCACAGTTTTGGGTGCAGTTTTAGTCACCCTACTTTTGGGAATGGCTTGGCTACGTAGTTCCAGTCTCCTAGTCAACTTAGCTAAAGAGTGGTTGCCACCCCGACCGAAATCTCTATTAAGCTTACCTCGCCAGCAAGGAATGTTAATATTACATCCCTCTGGAGAATCTAGCCAGATTCCCCATATTGGTTTAACCTACTTGGGACAAGAAAACACTAAATCTAAGTTTCGTGTAGATATTCAGTTAAGCGGCAAAGTTGACTCTGTAGAAATTGCAATTGCTGAACATTGGGACATTAAAGAGCTATGCAATGAATTCCCCGACTTACGCAAGTGGGATACCCGCTTGGCTCTAGAGGTCAAGTCAGCTAACCACGATAGAGCTTGTCTACAAGTCATTTCACCCATGCTCTTAGTTTATGAAGGAGGCTTGAAAGCTGATGCCGGAAATTTTGCTTTTGAGCATCAGAGTCAGACGAGAAAATTTTGGACAACCTTGCTCAACCAACGTCGCTTCTTCTTATCCATCAGCCCGTTACTGTTAGTTTTTCTGTTGACAGAGTGGCTTTTCCTAGCTGGTGTCCAATCCTTTACCAATATCCTCGCCTTTGCCGGTATACTTGGCAACTCTCTTGTTGGTGGTATTTTCCCAGTTTTATTATTGGTTTCTAGTCGGCGCAAAGGTGAGCTTATACCCGGAGTAGTCTTGCAGATTCTCAACCATCCATTGTTCAGCGTGGGTGTATACAGTTTATTCTTAGCCATCCTGCTCATCCACGGTTTGGTTATCTGGGAAAATTCCCTGGCGCGGCTCACTGCATTGTCCATTGCTGCACTCTCCTTGGGAGCAACTCTGGTGATGAAAAACTATGGAGCCTTCGCTTCTCGTGTGGTTGTAGAACTACGAGAAGATAAACATTTGGGAGGTAGTTCCGTATTCACAATCACAGCAGGCGGACAACCAAAAATTGCCCAAGTGCTGCTGGGATATGCCGATGGTGAGCAACATCACCAAGCAGCCACTATTGAGATTCCATCACTCTCAGCCCTGCGCTATGCCACCTTTCAGTTCCCAAAAAAGCAAGAAAAAGAACTTAGAGTGTGGGCGCACACGAGCAACTCAAAAGTTGACTCCAAAAGTTTGCCTGCACTTGTAGAAGTCCAAAATGGAGACAAGAATATGCAGTTTAACTTGCAGCTATCAAACGGACGAGTTTTGTTACCCTTGGGGGGCGATCGCTACTGGTTAAAATTTACCTTCCCAGAGGTCTTACTGTCTGAAAAATGAGGGAGCAGGAATTTTAGATTTTAGATTGAAATTTAATCCAAAATCCAAAATCCAAAATTGAATTGCCCAATGTCCAATAAATATTAATTAAGAGGTAATATATGGCACAAATTATCGCAGTTCATTCATTCCGTGGCGGTACTGGGAAATCAAACTTGATTGCCAACATAGCAGCGATTATGGCGCTTCAAGGACAGCGTGTAGGTATTATTGATACTGACATCCAATCACCAGGAATTCACGTTATTTTCGGACTTAACGAGAATAAAATAGAACGCGCACTCAATGATTATTTATGGGGACAATGCGATATTAAAGACGCTGCCTATGACGTGACTGATACTCTAATTGCAGAACAAGGAAATGCAGGTACAGTCAAGGGTAAACTTTACTTAGTACCTTCTAGTATTAAAGCTGGTGAAATCGCCAGAATTCTCCGTGAAGGGTATGATGTAATCCGACTTAACGATGGTTTTCAGCAACTTATTCGCAGCCTTAAATTAGACTACCTATTAATTGATACACATCCAGGGTTGAATGAAGAAACCTTACTTTCCATTGGTATTTCCAATGTTCTAATAATTCTCTTACGTCCAGATAATCAAGACTTCCAAGGTACTGCGGTAACAGTGGATGTAGCTCGCAAGCTCAGAGTGCCAAAAATGTTGTTGGTAATCAATAAGGCGCTACCAAGCTTGAACTTTGCAGACTTGCAACAACAGGTTGAGAAAATCTACAACGTCCCAGTAGCCGGGATTTTGCCCCTTTCCGAAGAAATGATGCAGCTAGCAAGCATTGGTATTTTCTCCCTACGTCACTCTGAACATCCCATCAGTCAAACAATTGCAGGGATTACCGACGAGATTGCTGATTTAGCCGTTACTCGTTAGTTATTGGGCATTGGTCAATCATCAATAGTATTTCTTCCCCTGCTCCCCCTGCTTCCTCATCTCCCCCACTCGCCTATGATTCAACAATCATTCCGTACCGATGTCCTCGCCTACTTTGGAGCTAATGCTACAGAGACGGAAGAATTATTGGTATACAATCAAAACGTTTTTGATCACAACACATTAACTCATCCTCTCAAGTTTCCCCTTACTCCTGAATTTTTTGTGGCTGCTTGGCAAGAATACGCCGTTGAAGCCAGAGTCGTAGGAGTATTTGAAGAACTCAAACAACGACTGGTTCAGTTACGATTCCCCATTGAAGAGGGTATCAGCCAAACTGAAGCTTATCTGTCTGCCACTCGTAGGGGCGCTACTACCGATGGAATGCCTGAAGCAACTGGTTTAGTTTTACAACAACCTGAAAAACTCCAATTAATACTGCATCAAAGCTTGGCTGGCATCATACCAGTATTATTACCTGGAAACCGAGAGGACTTTCTTTCTTTAGTACAAGCCTTGACAAAGCGAAATGAACCCCAGCCAGTCCCTAACTCAATGGGAGCCTGCATAATTAGCGGATTTAATAACTGGGATCGGATTCGTCAGTATCGCCAAAAATGGGAGGCAGAAAATTTTGCTCGCTCAGAAATTAATTGGGCAAAAGAATTTCAAAGGTTGATACCACAAAAGCAACTTTATCAGGATAAGTTTGTTATTTTGAGTGATGGCGCTTATAGCAACGTTTCAGCCAGCGATATGGGACTTGAAGAGTCCCAATGGCAGCAGCTATCACTAACAATTCGGCTGGAACATGAATGTACGCATTACTTTACACGCCGCTTGTTTAACTCCATGCGGAACAATATACTTGATGAGCTAATTGCTGACTACAGGGGCATTGTAGCCGCTAGAGGGTATTACCGAGCCGACTGGTGTTTGCGATTTCTGGGCTTAGAGTCGTTTCCTGATTACCGCGAGGGAGGTAGACTGCAAAATTATCAGGGTAATCCACCACTCTCCGGTGGGGCTTTTAGGACTCTACAGGCATTAGTGAAAGCAGCCGCCGAAAATTTGCAGCGTTTTCACACTGAGTATGCACAGAAATTAACTGATACTAATATTCAACCTTTGATGTTAATGGCATTGACTTATTTAACATTGGAAGAATTAGCTTCAAAAGAGGCGAACTCACTTATTCAACAAAACTTAGATAGATTGCTGAATACTTCGTGTGTAGAGACGCAAAATTGCACTTCGTCCCGCTTCTCTACGAGACGCTGCGCGAACGCTAACGTGTCTCTAGAACAATCCAAAATATAAATAGAACTTATGCAAAATCATCAAAAAACGAACCGCCAAGTACGCCAAGTGCGCCAAGGAATAAGAGTTGCAGAGAGTTTTTGCGTAAGTTCTGATAAAATTAAAAATAGGTATTAGTTATGACAGAAGTTCTACTCAAAGAATTAACTACCAGTGACATTGATTGGATGATTGCAACAGGTCATAAACGAGAAATAGCTGCTGGCACTATACTTATCGAAGAAGGAAAAGCTACCGATTGTTTGTACATTTTACTAGATGGCATTTTAACAGTTAGTATTTCTCAACCAGATAATAATCCTTTAACTCGTGCTTTCGCAGCTATCGAAGGAGATGAAGTCTTCAGTCGAGAGATTGCGAGATTATCTAGTGGCGAGGTAGTAGGAGAACTTCCATTTGTAGGAACTCGTCTTACAGCCACAACTATAAAAGCTGTAGAAAAATCTCTAGTAATGTCGATTTCCCAACAGAAATTGGCAGCAAAGTTGCAGCAAGATGTTGGTTTTGCTTCGCGTTTTTATCGAGCGATCGCAATTATACTTTCCGATAGAATTCAAAGCACCATTAATCAACAGGGACGTAGTAACTTCGCACAAAGTCAACCTTTGAGGGATGTACTATTTGTCTTAGGAGGATTACATGATAGTGACATCGATTGGATGACGACTTGTGGTAAAGTGCAAAAAATTCTTGCTAATACAGTACTTATCCGTGAAAGAGGGCTTGTGGATGGGCTGTATATTCTTTTAGATGGAGCAATGTCTTTATCTATTGATGAAAATGAGCGTAACCCCTTAGCTCGTGCTTTTGCTGCTATAGAAGGTAGTGAAGTTTCTGGTAAAGAACTAGCAAGATTGTCCAAAGGCGAAATCATCGGCGAAACACCCTTCATTGATGGCCGCCTACCTTTGGCAACAGTTAAAGCTATTGAAGATTCAATTGTGTTGTCAATTGACCGACAGCAATTAGCAGCAAAGTTACAGCAAGATATAGGATTTGCATCTCGTTTTTATCAGGTTATTGCAACTTTGCTTTCTCAAAGATTGCAAGGAATGCTGAGTCAACTTGGTTATGGTAGACGCGTTTATAGTAAAGGTTCACCGTTGGTGAAAGATGTAGAATATGAGGATGAATTGAATGATAACGTTTTAGATCGTGTGGCGATCGCAGCAAAAAGATTTGAGTGGATGGTAAGACGGTTAAAAGTAAGTTAATTCCTGGATATAAAAAGCTCGCTGAACAAATCTCCTAGTTTAGATAAACTACAGTGAATTCATAGTGGCACGAAGCAAAACGAAAAAAATCATAGTCTTACCCAAAAATTGTGCATTGTAGTTTTATCTTGTTTTTCCTAATGTTTTAGATATTAATAGGAGGAAATTATATGTCTATTGAAAGTGCAAAAGCTTTTTATCAGAGAGTCACAACAGATGAAGCTTTCCGTACTCAAGTTGAAAGCTATCCGATTGAAGAACGTGGAACTTTCTTACAAGCAGAAGGATATGCTTTCACTGAAGAAGAATGGGAAACTACTAGTGCTGAAATGTTAGAGGCAACTTCCACCGAGGAACTAGACGAAGCTGAATTAGAGGCGATCGCAGGTGGGATAAAAAAAAGCTGCTATCCAGGTCCTGTAGCTTTGTACGGTATATTTCCAGCCCCATACGACACAATTTAATACTTATTGCACTGCTATTACCAAGCCAATACCAAAACCTGGGCAAAACAATGTCTGAAAAGTACCATCGAACCAGTTATGCTGTTTGGGAAATCACTTTGAAATGCAACCTTGCTTGTAGTCATTGTGGTTCGCGGGCAGGACAGGCACGGCATAAAGAACTCTCCACTGAAGAAGCCCTTAATCTTGTTCAGCAGTTAGCTGATGTCGGGATTAAAGAAGTAACTCTCATTGGAGGAGAAGCTTTTCTGCGCCCCGATTGGTTGGTAATTGCAAAAGCCATTACCCAGGCTGGTATGCTCTGCGGTATGACTACCGGGGGTTACGGCATCTCTCTGGAAATGGCGTACCAGATGAAAGAAGCCGGAATTGCTAAAGTTTCCGTTTCTACGGATGGAATGGAAGAAACTCACGATCGCCTCCGGGGACGAAAAGGCTCTTGGAAATCTGGACTAAGAACCATGAGTTACCTAAAGGAAGTCGGAATCCCCTTCGGCTGTAATACGCAAATCAACCGTCTGTCTGCCCCAGAATTCCCTCGCATCTACGAGCATATCCGCGATGCAGGTGCGCGAGCATGGCAAATTCAACTGACTGTGCCGATGGGAAATGCCGCAGACAATGCGGATATTCTTCTCCAACCCAGCGAACTATTAGACCTCTACCCTATGGTGGCTCGTGTCGTTCGACAGGCTAACACTGAAGGAGTAAAAGTTGCGGCTGGTAACAACATTGGTTACTACGGTCCCTACGAACGTTTGCTGCGGGGACAAGGTGATGAATGGGGATTTTGGCGGGGTTGCGGTGCTGGACTGTCTACTCTAGGGTTGGAGGCAGACGGTACGATTAAAGGTTGTCCTTCATTGCCTACAGCTGCTTATGCAGGTGGTAATATCCGCGATCGCTCTTTGCAAGAAGTCATTGAACAAGCTGAAGAATTGCAGTTTAATCTTAATGCTGGTACGCCTGAAGGAACAGCTCACTTATGGGGATTCTGTAAGACTTGCAAGTTTGCTGAGTTGTGTCGCGGAGGCTGCACTTGGACAGCACATGTATTTTTCAATCGCAGAGGCAATAATCCTTACTGCCACCACCGCGCTCTCGAATTGGCAAAACGCAGCATCCGGGAACGGGTTTATCCAAAAGTGTCAGCACCAGGGATTCCCTTCGACAACGGCGAGTTTAGCATTATTGAAGAACCCCTTGACGTGCCTTGGCCGGAGAATGATCCACTTCACTTTACTGCTGACTCCATCCAATGGCCAGAAACTTGGCAAGACAAACTCGAAGTTTCTTATTCTGTAGCAATATGAATCATTTAAACGAAGAAACTGATGAACGTTTATCTGAAGAGCTGTTAATTTCTCAGCCCCTCTTACCTCGCTCTGGCTGGCAAGATGAACAAGCTTTTTTAAAAGCAATAATTAGGGCTAAACAAGCTTTGGACATGGCAGAATTGACTGCCATTCTTTGGCAACCAAAAACTTATTGCACATATTTAAAAGGAAGAATTGACATCAGTTAATAAATTATTATGTTACAGACAGGAAATCTTAAGTCAGAGATTTATGAACATTTTCATGGCTTCAAAGTCATAGAAGTAGCTAAACGCAATGCAGGTCTTCAAGATGTGCATAACACAGAATATTTGCTACCAAAAATTAGAAATTCTCAATCAGTATTGGAGGTTGATAAAATTTTGAAAACGTGTGTTTTTCAAGGAAAAGGTATACACCCAAGAAAATTTTGCCGTCGGTGGTTTGGACTAGAAGACTTGGATGATAATCGGCAACCATATTATACAGAAAAACTTATTTTAGCAATAGAGTCAGAACACGGTTATAGGGAGAAATGCATCAAATTAATTGCAAAAGTATTAAAAATTAAACCAAATACTGTTCACCGATGGGGGAAAGGAGTTGAGTTTGACAAAATCCCTTCAGATAAACGCGAACAGTATGAAACATATCTTAGCTATGTTGATAGTTTAAGGGCTATTACCTTGAATATTGCTGGATCAAACGAAGATTTATTAGTAGAACTTTTACACTGCTTAGAGTTTAAGTGATTTATTTTTACTTTTAAATACTAAATATTAGATCCTGTAACAAAAAGTGTTAAGCCAGTTTGAATAGGGTTATGTTTTAATCTCAATCTTTAATAAGGAAGCGGCTAATTTTTCTTGCTACTTCCACTCTAGCTAAAAACTTAGTAACAACAGAGGTGAGCTATGGAAATTCACATGATTGGACATGCTTCAATATTTGTCGAAACGCAGGATTGCAAGATTCTTATGGATCCCGTGTTATGGGATCCACACTGCGAAGGAATGGAAGAAGTATTTCCAACGCGGGAAGTGATTCATGAACGAATTCCAGAATTTGATTTGCTAATCATATCTCATAGACATTTGGATCACTTTGATGTTCGTTCTCTGGCTTATTTACCAAAAACAGTTGATGTCTTAATTCCTAAAGACAAAATATTAGAAACCTGTCTTCGTAAATTGGGGTATTCGCAAATCTATCCTTTGGGAGATTTCAGTGAAGTTAAAATTGGCTCTACCAATATCCTTACCACTCGCTCAGAATACCGCTTACCTGAATATGGCATAGTATTTGCCGATAAATCAGGCGTTTTCTGGAATCAAGTAGATTCAGATGTTAGCACAGATACAATTCGTTTTGTAAAATCTCGCTATCCCCAAGTTGATTTCTTATTGGCACTCTGGCAACCAATGTTAGAGAGCAACTACCAATGTAATGAGAGTTTATCCTTTCCTTACTCTTCATATAATAAGTTACTTAGGAACATTAGCAGGATTAAACCAAGAGCGATCGCTCCTGGCTCTAATGGTTTCAAACTTATCAATGAATCATCTTGGCTGAATCAGATTTTATTTCCTGTAACGCGAGAACAATTTTGTAGAGATGTAAGGATGGTTTGCCCAGAAATAAAAGAAAACGTATTTACTCTAGATCCAGGTGACATCCTCGCATTTAAAAATGGCGAATTTAGCTACTTAAAAGAAATGTCTCAGTTTGTAAATAAGATGGACGATAATAGAGAAAGCTTGGATTTTTCTCCTGTGAAGGTGGGAGCTAATCTCATCGACAAAAATCACGATAATTATAATCTTAATGAGATGAAAGAAGCAATAGAACAAGAAGTCAACATAAATCTAACTAAATTTCTTCAAGATAATAAAGATTCTCTATTTCTAGAACATTGCCACTGGAATGTGATTTATCAACTAGAGGTTGTTTTTCCCGATTCCTCTTATAAATGGTCATTTGACTTTTCAAAAGATAACATTCAAGCTTGCTTAGGGCGTAATACTTTTGCTAATTTATTTACCATTATCACAGCTTCAAGTTTTTATGGACTTTTAAAACAAATTAAAGGATGGGATTATGTTTATATAAGTGGCTATTATCGCCGATTTAAAAAAATATATTTAGCAACTAATCATGGAATTATTAAACCAAATGAAGGAGAAATAGAAGACCCTCTTATTTTCAGATTTCCTTACAAAGAAATTTTCGATGTTATTCGGCATAAAGAAGTGGAAAAATGGAAACAACCTATTGAAAATAGTTCATTTTTGGATGAAAGCAAGACTTTGATGATGAAGATAGGAAATACTCTTGTCAGACTAAGTAAATAAAGTAATAAATTTGCGATAAACTTTGCCTTCAAATCTGGGAAACTAAACTAAAGGGTAAATGCTGCTTTTTTAGTTGGTTCTTAACCTTCGTTGTGATCAAGAGTAATTTAGATGCGTTTCCCCTGCAAAGCTACCTAAGCTTATGGGTGATTTTTCTCAAGTTGTCAGCTTGCCAATAAAAAAATACTGTAGAGCATACAGAATATTATTTATCAATTTTGCGAGTGGTTGTATTATCAAATATAGAAATAAGGAAGCATAAATATCCCGCTTTGCTTCCTCACCAATTTAAAGATGTTGGTGTTATGAGCGGTTAGAAAAGGTTAATTAAAGTTATGTCAAAAGAAACAGTAAGAGGCTTTTTTAAAGTCGCTGAAAATGATGAAGTACTGCAAGAGAAGCTCAAAGCTGGCAATAGCTCAACAAGCATAATTCAGATGGCCAATGAACGGGGCTATCAGTTTACTACAGAGGAACTACAAGTTTTTATGCAAGAAGTTACTGCAGCAGATGCAGAACTGTCTGAGGATGAATTGGAGGCTGTAGCAGGCGGATTGAAAATTAAGATTCACATTGTGGTAGAGTGAGCAATAAAATATGCTAGATAAACTGGATAAAGTCTTGCATACACTAAACTAGTTGTAATTTAGGAGTTCAGCAAAACTAAATCTAAAATCCAAAAATCTCAAGTTAAGATTTCAAATCTAGGGTATTTTTTGCTTGTAGACCAGTTTACTTTGAAACCAGCCAGTAAGCAGCTTGTTAACGCGGCAAAAGTTGCTGGCTGTTTTTACTTTCAACTCTTTCCATAATAACTATTGGTAAAGCCGCCAATAGTGATTTTATCTGTAAGGTATGAATATCATAGTAGTTGTATTTACTAGGGATATTCAGTAGATTCTGTAAAAAGAAAAATTACTATAAAGTGGACACAAAATTTTTTAGCCGGCTTAGTAGTGGTTGTATTGTTTATTAACATACAGTGCTGAGGCAATGCGATGCGATCGCCAATAATAGCAATAATGAATAAATTACTGTTCCGATTTGGGAATAGAACATTTTTAAATCAATGCCATTGAGAAATTAACGAATAAACTTTTGGAAATGGGCAGATGAAACAGTGAATGCATTCAAATCTATAGCTGTATTCCTGGGTTCTTCATTACCACAGAATCAGGCTCGTGAGGTACTTGATGCGGACTACTACCCTCCAGCTCGTCAAGGCGATGTTTACCGTATTATGGCGCTTGGTGTAGAAACTATCGTTTTAGTGGATGGACTTTTTCATAGCACACCGTCTGTCTGGCAGCGTGAACTCCTCGCTGCTATAGAAGAAGGTATTCAGGTACTTGGTGCGTCAAGCATGGGAGCATTGCGAGCTGCGGAGTTACACAATTTCGGCATGATTGGTTATGGCACGATCTTTGAATGGTATCGTGATGGTGTTATTGATGGTGATGATGAAGTAGCCCTCTTACATGCTCCTCAAGAAGCTGACTTTCGTCCCCTTTCCGAGCCGTTGGTTAATATCCGCTACACCTTACTCAAAGCGATTGAAGACCATTACCTCACAAGTGAGCAAGCACAACAACTGACCGAATATGCCAAACGAACCTACTATCCAGATCGCTCCTATCGCCAGCTTCTAAATAGTCCAGTCTTAAAGAACTGGTCTCAGGACGACTTGATAAAGCTTGAGCAATACTTCCGTACAAAATCCATTGACCTTAAAAGGCTTGATGCCATTGGAGTGCTTAATCACTGCGCTAGTCTTAAAGGGAAACGAAAGCCAGAAAAATACCTTAACTCTTTATCCTCAACAAGTGCAATTTGGCAAGGTGACCAACTTCTCGTTCATGGCTTTATGAGTTCCCAGGGTTTGATCACTGGAGAAAAGGTTTTGCAAGAAGCACAAAAGGATCCGCTCTTGGTGAGTGCTATGTATAAAACCTTATCAAAGCAATACTTTGTTCTGGATTGGGCTAGACAAAATAGCGTATGCTATACGGAAAACTTAGATGCCTATGTCGAGCAGTGGAAACAAAAACACGGGATTGAAGACGGAGACTGGTTGCGAGCTAATGGCTTGACGTCCATAACCTTCAAGATGCTGCTGGAAGAACACGCCTTCCTCGATTGGATAATCAGACAAGGACCTGACTATTTTGGACTGAATTGGAGTTTTCAACAAGCTCTTGAGGAAGAATTGCAGCTTATAGGAAGCGCTATTCAACTGTCTTCTAAAGAGCAAGCATATTTTAAAATCAAACCACTAAGAATGGTTAGTTGGAAAGAGTGCAAGCAAGAGTCCCAAGATGATCCTGCGTTTTTAGTTGCTTCTTCCAAGAGTAGTCCTATTATTGACGAAAGTACTGGAATCGAATTTATTAGGCTATTTAAAGTTGATGTGCAGAACGAATGGTCTGCTGAACTAGCCGATATTTGGTTAGAGCTATCACAACGTCGATTTCTCCTAGAATGGGCTAGACAAAATGGAGTTTCATATCCACCAGATTGCTTGAACAGTTACGTAAAGCAGTGGGAGGTAGCACATGGTATTACTGACGATGCTAATTGGTTACAAGCTACAGGCTTGAATTTGAAATCTTACAGAGCATTATTGGCAGAACGTGCTCTTGCAGAGTGGATTGTGGAACAAAGGCCAAGTTACTTTGGTCGTGTCTGGAATTTTAAAGTAGCCTTAATCAGAGAATTGCAGATTACTGGTAGAGTCACACAACTGGTAGAAAAGAACTATGCCTAATATAGTAAGAAGCATGGAGCCCCTTACCAAGGGCTACACTAGTGGAACACACCGTTTGATAGAACCAGAATGCACCTTTGCCAGGTTAAAGCCTCATTTGGCTACGATGGGTGTTACCCGGTGTGCTGATGTTACAGGATTAGATCGTATAGGTATTCCTGTTTACTGTGCCATCCGGCCATGGGGTCGTGTTATTCAAGTTACTAATGGCAAAGGACTGCGGCATATCGATGCTAAAGTTTCGGCATTAATGGAAGCACTTGAAATTTTTCATGCTGAAAATCCCAGCAGCGATCTCAAACGCGGTAGCTTGAAATTAATGCAAGGGACTGGTCAACGTGTTGTTCAACCCGAAATTCTCCCTGAATACAAGGCTAAGAACTTCTTTAGCAGTGATTTTATTATTGACTGGATTAAAGCAGAAGACTTGCTTACAGGTGAAGAAGTATGGCTCCCAGCTAGCGCTGTTTATATATGTTCACCAATGCTGTATCCCTTTGATACTAACGGTCTTGCCAGTGGAAATCATCTGTTAGAGGCGACGCTTCATGGACTTTATGAGGTAATCGAACGGGATGCGATCTCACGTTTAAGTGCTAATGGTCGCATATGTCTCACTCAAGAGCGCTGCAAATGTATTGATCTAAGTACTGTGGACGATGAATCTGTTAAAGGATTGTATGAGATGCTTCTACAGGCTGATATTAAACTTGTCTTGATCTGGGTGAAAAGCTGCATACCATCATTCCACACTTTCTGGGCTGTTCTTCTTGATAGAAATCCTTTCAGTCACTCTTCAATGGTCAACATTGGTTATGGCTCACATCTTAATGTTTCTGTAGCAGCTACTAGGGCAATTACCGAGGCAGCTCAGTCACGCCTAACCTTTATACATGGTTCTCGTGAGGATCTAGCAGTCAAAGCTTGCTATACATCGAGTAATGTGGCTTCTAAAGTTTATGCTTATTTTAATCTAATAGAAAGTAATACCAACTGGCGGACGTTAAGCGACATGGCAGGAGATAGTTTACTCCAGGACTATACCCAGATTTTGGAAAGCCTATCTCAAACTGATAATAAAAACATTTTTCGTGTCAATCTAACGCAACCACCATTTAATATTCCGGTAGTAAAGGTTTTCGTATCTGGTTTGAAAATGAATGATCGCTTGTTTTAATTAAGTGGATCCAGTGTCATAAAACTTATGCAAGATTATTATACCTCTTGTCTTATGAAAAAGACCTAAAAAGCAAGTCCTACCCTCAGAATATGAGTTCATGGCTATAGGTAACGTAGTTCAAATAAAATATAACGCTATGTAAGTAGAAAGGCGTATCTTTTACACTCACAACCAGATGTTAAACCAAAAGCGCAGTATATTCCGCAAAGAATCTCTAGAGCGTCTATCTTCTCCAGAAAGACTAGACCAGTTGATGCAGGTAGTTAGCCCCAGAAGTTGGCTACCTCTTGTCGCCTTGGGTTCCATCGTCGGAGTAGCTGTTATCTGGAGTATTTACGGTCGCATTCCTATCACTGTCGAAGGTCAAGGGGTACTGATTTATCCCAGCAATGTTGTACCGTTGCAATCAAAAAGCTCTGGGCAATTAATGGCTCTCAATGTCAAAGTTGGAGATGTCGTCAAAAAGGGGCAGGTATTAGCGACCATTGACCAGGCTGAACTCCGCAAGCAATTGCAACAGCAACAAGCTAAACTAACGGAATTAGAATCACAAAACCAGGCAGTTGGTTCGCTACAAGGGCAAAGACTGGAACAAGAACAAAGGTCGCAATCCCAACAAAGCCAATACCTACAGCAACGTATACTGGAACTGCGAGCTACAACGCCTCTCCTCAAAACCAAAGGCAATACCTCTATTGGACAGCAACGCCAAGGTTTAGAACAGCGCCTCAAGCAAGCTCAAGCTCTAACTCCTGTTTTCCTCCAGAGAATGGAAATCCGCAGACAGCTATTCAAAAAAGAAGGGGCGATTTCCGGTGATGAAGCTCTCACGGCTGAACAAGAATATTTGCAAAATCTGGAAAAAATTGCTGATATCCAAGCTCAGTTGAAAGAACTGGATGTGAAGGAGACAGAAACAGAACGAAACTATCGTCAAAACCTGAATACGATTTCTGACCTGCAAGCTCAACTGAAAGAATTGGACAGCAAACAGGCTTCTGTGGCTCAACAAGACCTGGAAAGTGTAACTGCCCGAAGAAAAGAGATTCAAGATGTTAAGCGAGAAATTGCCCAATTAGAAGTGCAGTTAGGCAATGATAGCCAGATTATTAGTCAATACAGCGGACGCATTTTAGAAATTACGCTGACACCAGGACAAGTTGTCAACGCCGGAACTCGCCTCGCAACCATTGAGGCGGAAAATCCTAAAAGCAAGCTGGTTGGCGTTACCTATTTTCCTGTTGCTGATGGGAAGAAAATTCAACCGGGGATGAAAATACAAATTACTCCCCAAACTGTGAAGCGGGAACGGTTTGGTGGCATTGTGGGTAATGTTACGAGTATCTCACGCTTTCCCATTACCAAAGAAGCAGCGGCTAATGAGGTGGGCAATTCAGAAGTGCTGGAAGGTTTAGTATCTCAACAACAAGGTTTAATACAAGTTTTTTCTGACCTCGATTTAGATACCAATACACCGAGTGGCTACAAGTGGTCTTCTTCTACAGGGCCACACCTGAAAATTTCTTCGGGAACTACTACTGTTGTGCGAGTGAACGTGGAAGAACGCGCTCCTATCACTTTCGTTTTACCTATCTTGAGGTCGGTCAGTGGTATCTACTAAATCTACTTTAGTAACACCGTTTAATCCTTGGCAGTATTTACAAAAATTACTGCCACGCCGAAGCATTCGGGTAAAAACACCTACGCTTTTGCAAATGGAAGCTGTGGAATGTGGTGCTGCGGCTTTGGGAATTATTCTGGGTTACTACGATCGCATTGTACCACTGCCACAACTGCGGCGAGATTGCGGGGTTTCCCGCGATGGTAGTAAGGCATCTAATATGCTTAAAGCTGCCAGAAGTTATGGACTCGAAGCCAAAGGCTTTAAAAAAGAACTAAAAAAACTGCAAGAACTGCGTCCTCCCTATATTGTTTTTTGGAACTTCAACCACTTCGTTGTCCTAGAGGGATGGAATAAACAGCGAGTTTTTCTCAATGACCCCGCTACGGGGCCGCGTCATGTATCTCTACAGGAATTTGACGAGGGGTATACGGGAGTTGTGCTGGTGATTGAGCCAGGGGCGGAGTTTACTAAAGGTGGTCGCAAACCCAGCATGATTTTATCTCTGTGGTCACGGCTACAGGGTGCTGGAGATGCTTTAGTTTACTCTATGGTTGCGGGATTTTTCTTAACGGTGGTTGGGTTGGTGGTGCCTGTGTTCAGCCAGGTGTTTGTAGATGACATCTTGGTGCAGGGGCGGCAATTATGGCTGCGTCCTTTGCTTGTGGGAATGGCGATCGCTGCTATACTCCAAGGATCGCTAACACTATTACGGTTGCGCTATTTGCGCCGTTTGAAAATCAAACTGGGTGTAGGTATGTCCAGCCGTTTTCTCTGGCATATCCTGCGGCTACCTGTGAGCTTTTATGCACAACGTTTCGCTGGAGAAATTAGTAACCGAACTACTCTCAATGACCAAGTTGCTGATGTTTTGGCGGGACGCTTGGCAACTACAATTATTGATACTTTGATGGTGGTTTTTTATGCCTTAGTCATGGTGCAATATGACTGGGTGCTGACCTTAATGGTGGTCAGCTTTGCTGCTGTAAACGTCTTAACTTTGCAGTGGATTTCTCGACAACGGGTAGATGCTAATCAAAGATTGATACAAGAGTATGGTAAAGCGGCTGGGTTATCCATTGCTGCACTTCAAAGTATCGAAACACTTAAAGCATCGGGGTTGGAGTCAGATTTTTTTTCCCGGTGGTCGGGTTATTATACCAAAGCTCTCAATTCTCAGCAGGAGTTAGGAGTAACAAACCAGACATTCTCTGTATTACCCACGCTCTTATCCGCTCTTTCTTCGATATTTTTGTTGGTAGTTGGTGGTTTACGGGTAATGGATGGACATCTCAGCATCGGGATGCTCATTGCTTTTCAAGGTTTAATGTTAGGTTTCCAGCAACCTGTTAACAATCTCGTCAACTTTGGTACTACTCTCCAGGAATTGGAGGGGAATTTGATTCGGCTGGATGACGTACTGGATAATCCCATTGGGGAGGCAGGGGCAGGGGGCAGGGGGCAGGGGGAGCAAATTCTCCCTATCTTCTTCCCAAATTGCAGGGATATGTGGAGTTGCAGAATATCACTTTTGGTTATAGCCGCCTGGAAGCGCCATTAATTGAAAACTTTAATATGTCAATTAAGCCGGGACAGCGAGTAGCTTTGGTCGGTGGAAGTGGTTCCGGGAAGTCTACTATTGCAAAACTGGTGAGCGGACTTTATGAATCTTGGGCGGGTGAAGTTTGCTTTGATGGTAAACCGAGAAAGGAGATTTCCCAACAACTGCTTACAAATTCTGTTGCAATGGTAGAGCAGGAAATTTTGCTGTTTGGCGGTACGGTTCGAGACAATTTGACCCTCTGGGATACTACTGTACCAGATAAGAACCTGATGCGCGCTTGTCAAGATGCAGCGATCGCTGATGTAATTCTTTCTATGTCTGGAGGATTTGATGCCGAACTTATAGAAGGTGCTGCTAATTTAAGTGGCGGTCAGCGACAACGCTTAGAAATCGCTCGCGCTTTGGTGAATAATCCTTCAATACTCGTCATGGATGAAGCCACCAGCGCCCTAGATGCAGAAACAGAACAAATCATTGACCAAAATCTCCGTCGCCGGGGATGCACCTGCATAATTGTCGCCCACCGATTAAGCACTATCCGCGATTGCGATCAAATCATTGTTCTAGAACGCGGAAAGGTTGTACAACAAGGCACTCATCAAGAATTGTGGCAAGTTGACGGTGTATATTCGCGGTTAATTCGCACTGAAGGGGAAGTGGTAGAGAGTTAGGACTTAATGTTTCAGGTTCAAAGGTGCAACGTTCAGGTTCAAAGACTCAACGTTCAGGTTTAAAAGTGCAACGTTCAGGTTCAAAGGTGCAACGTTCAGGTTCAAAGGCTCAACGTTCAGGTTCAAAGGCTCAACGTTCAGGTTCAAAGGCTCAACGTTCAGGTTCAAAGGCTCAACGTTCAGGTTCAAAGGCTCAACGTTCAGGTTTAAAGGCTCAACGTTCAGGTTCAAAGGCTCAACGTTCAGGTTTAAAGGCTCAACGTTCAGGTTCAAAGGCTCAATGTTCAGGTTCAAAGGCTCAATGTTCAGGTTCAAAGGCTCAACGTTCAGGTTCAAAGGCTCAATGTTCAGGTTCAAAGGCTCAACGTTCAGGTTCAAAGGCTCAACATTCAGGTTCAAAGGCTCAAACTTCCTTATCTCCCACTCCCCATTTCCATTCCCCACTCTCTACTCCAAAATGCTAATGCACGGTCAGGTTTACATAATTAATGGTAATGAACCGATTCTATTGAATGACCCTTCTAAAGTTTGGGTGGTTCAGTCTGGCTCTATAGCTTTGTTTGCTGTCACACTCAAAGATGGGGTTGTTGAAGGAACTCGCCGTTATCTATGCAGTATTAATCAAGGTGAAGCACTTTTTGGAATTGCTAATCAACAGCATCAGATTTTAGCAGTTCCAATTGGCGAAACTGAATTATTACAAGTGCATCAAGAATGTTTTCGGGAGTTAGTAGCCAATGCAGATGCAAGAGTCTTCACTTGGATAGAAAGCTGGCTGTTGCAACTCGGTGGTGTATTCTCTCAAGTTACCATGCCAAAAATTCAGGTGAAGGCTAAAGAACAACTACGATTTTCTTTAAATAATGCTCAGACTTTTCAACCAGAAGCGGGTGTCACCTGTTGGGTACGGCTTCACGAAGGAACTGTCCGCTTTTTGGGGTTTGAGGAAATCACCTTAACGCCAACCACTGCAATTTTTCCCCTGACTGAGAAAATGTGGTTGTCAGCTGTGGAGGGAGTTCAACTGACAACTAACACAACCAGGGAATTCTCAAATCCAGATACACTGCTGGCTGGGTTATCTCAGTTGCATACTCAACTCTTGCAATGCATCAATATTATAGATGAGCAAGAAGCAGAAACAGAAATAATCCGTTTGCGCGATCGCCAACGCCTAAATCGTCAAGTCACGATGGAAGCTTTAGGTGAACTAGCATCAACGTTGAATTCCCAAGACGGGGACTTTTTCTTAGAAGGTACACCTTTGCTGGTGGCGGCTGGTGCAGTTGGTAGAGCGATGGGTATAAAAATTCGCCCTCCGTCTCGTTCGGAAAACCTGAAGCGGCTCAAGGAACCTTTGGAAGCAATTGTTCGAGCTTCACGCGTTCGGATGCGGCGGGTGTTGTTGCGAGATAACTGGTGGGAAAAGGATTCTGGGCCTTTAATAGCCTACACCCAAGATAATCGCCCAGTAGCGCTACTGCCGATTTCTGCAACTCGTTATGAAATTTTTGACCCGGTTGAACGTACCCGTGTCGGAGTGGATGAACAGATAGCTGCAAGCTTGGCTCCCGTTGCTTATATGTTTTATCGCTCTTTACCGGATAAAGCGCTCCAAGCTATTGATATAATCCAGTTCACACTTCAAGGACATAACCAAGGTCTGCTGTTAATTATATTTAGTGGCATTGCTGTGACGCTGCTGGGGATGATTACACCTTATGCCACGTCAATTATTATAGATAATGCAATTCCCGATAGCGATCGCGGTTTATTGCTGCAAATCGGATTAGGTTTGCTGGTTGCAACTTTGGGTACAGCTTTATTTCAGCTAGCACAGGGGTTTGCTCTGTTGCGGATGGAATCGGCTGGCGATGCTTCCACCCAAGCGGCGGTATGGGATCGGCTGCTAAATTTGCCAGTGTCGTTTTTCCGACAATACACAACCGGGGATCTACTCTCCCGCATCACCTCGGTGAGTACAATTCGTCGCCAACTCAGCGGTAGAACTCTAATTAATTTAATTACCAGTTTGTTTGCGCTGTTCTACTTGGCGCAGTTATTTTATTACAACTACAAATTAGCTTTTATTGCCGTTGGAGTGGCAGTAGTTGCGATCGCAGTCACCACACTCTCTGGTATGCTGCTGTTAACCAAAGTGCGTCCGTTGCTGGAAATCCGGGGTAGTATTTTTGGGCAGACAGTGCAGCTAATCAATGGTATTTCTAAACTGCATATTGCTGGCGCACAAGAACGCGCCTTTGCCGCTTGGAGTAAAAATTACACTCGGCAAATTAAACTGGAACTGAGTACTCAACGTGTGGAAGATGCCGTTTTACTGTTCAATACAGTCATGCCCATACTGACTTCTGGAATATTGTTCTGGTTTACGATCAAACTGCTGGAAGCTCCGCAAACTTCAGAAAACGTGGAATTATCTCTTGGCACATTCCTGGCTTTTAACACAGCTTTTGGTAACTTTACCAGAGGCACTACAAACCTCAGCAACACAGTTACAGAAATTTTGCAAGTCATCCCCCAATGGCGACGCACACAGCCAATTTTGGCAACTATCCCAGAGGTAGATTTGTACAAAGCCGATCCTGGTAAGCTCATTGGGAAAATTACTGTAGACCATGTGACCTTTTGTTATCGCAATGATGGCGCACTAATATTAGATGACGTGAGTATCTCTGCGGAAGCAGGAGAATTTATTGCTCTGGTAGGCGCTTCTGGCAGTGGTAAATCGACGTTACTGCGATTACTACTGGGATTTGAAACTCCCCAAGCAGGCGGTATTTACTACGATGGTCAAGATTTGTCTGGGTTAGATGTGGATGCAGTGCGCCGACAATTGGGCGTAGTTTTACAAAATGGTCAGCTAAATTCAGCTTCCATTTTCGAGAATATTGCAGGTGGCGCACAGATGACCTTAGATGAAGCTTGGGAAGCGGCGCGGATGTCTGGGTTTGCTGACGATATTACCGCCATGCCCATGCAAATGCATACTGTGGTGAGTGAAGGGGGTAGTAATCTTTCTGGAGGACAACGCCAAAGATTGTTGATTGCTCGTGCTTTGGCATTAAAACCACGAGTTTTATTTTTTGATGAAGCTACCAGCGCCCTTGATAATAAAACTCAGGCTATTGTGAGTGAAAGCTTAGATAAATTACAAGTTACCAGAATTGCGATCGCTCATCGACTTAGTACCATCCGTAACGCTCACCGCATCTATGTACTCCAAGCAGGTAGAGTTGTCCAACAGGGAACTTTTCAGGAGCTAGCCGCTGTTGAAGGTCTATTTGCCCAGTTAATGGCTCGGCAAATGGGCTAGCTACTTGAGATTTATGAAAGCTGTGGATGGATACATGATTTGCCCTACACCCCCACCAACCAATCGCACACCACAGATCTACGGCTTTGTTGCATGAAAGGAAAAAAAGATATACTTTTCCTGGGTTGGAGCAGTAATTAGGCTTCGACTTTGTAACTGTCCGGCTTGCCCA
Organism: Desmonostoc muscorum LEGE 12446; assembly: GCF_015207005.2. Classification (GTDB taxonomy): domain Bacteria; phylum Cyanobacteriota; class Cyanobacteriia; order Cyanobacteriales; family Nostocaceae; genus Nostoc; species Nostoc muscorum. Next base: position 2,801,845 of record NZ_JADEXS020000001.1, on the reverse strand, counting down.
ACTGGATCATGCGATTAAGGGCAGCACATTGCAAGAACAACTCGACAGCTTGATTATCAAAAAAGCGTCGTCTTAACTTACCGCCAAAAATGGTTTTAAGTCGAAATATTGCGGTTTCGGATAATGAACGTCGATGGTATCCACTCTCAAGTTTCCATTGCTTACGCCCGACTTGATTCACTCGACGCAGGTTTTCATCTCTAGGATGTGGCTGTGCTATCTCTTGTGGGTGTTGTTGGATTTTGGCGTTACTGCGCGGAGGAATAGTTGCTGTGGCACCTCGCTCCTGCGTCGCATCGTAACAGTCAAATGTGTCATAGCCACCATCACCAGATAGTTGCTCTATCGGGTAATCAATCTGCTCCAATAAGTCGGGCAGCACCTCACAATCCGCTAAATCATTAGTAGTAACTACAGCAGCCAAAATTTCGCCACTTCCCTCATCAACTCCTAGATGCAACTTACGCCATGTCCGCCTTTTACCAACCCCATGTGTACGCACTTTCCATTCGCCTTCACCATAAACTTTCACCCCAGTTGAATCTACGACTACATGGACTGCCTTGTTCTTCGGAATTACTGGCAGTTCTACCGACAACTTGCTTAAACGTCTTGATAAGGTAGAGTGATCTGGCACTGCTAGCTCAATCCCCATCAGCGTAAACAGCGATTCTAAAAAACCTTCTGCTTGCCGCCCTGGTAAATGAAATACAGATTGAATCGTTCCCATTGTGGCTATCGCCACATCACTGTAATAATTCGATGCTCCCTTTTTCCCGGTTTTTTGCTGATTGCGCCACTGCTCGATGATCTCTTCGTTCACCCAGAAAGTTATACTGCCTCGTTGCTTGAGGGCAGCATCATAAGCGTTCCAATTCTTAACTTTGTACTGGGTTTTTGTCTTCATATGCAGGGCTAGGTGGCGAGCGAACATAGGAGATAGGTAAAATTTACCATTTTGCCTATTCACGCAACAACGCCCAACGCCATACATAAATGATGTTATCATTAACAACATCATCCTAAAGAAAGATGTACAAGTCTCTAATAATTCAAATAACATACTGAGCTATGCAACGTATAAATTTTATTAATAAGTTTAAGTTTACTTTTTAAAGAACTAAATGAATATATGCCTAATGTAATGGATAAATTATTAAAAATTCTTGTAATTCAATAGATTCTAATTAAATTTAAAATATTGTTAATGTTTGGAAATTCTGTGTCATTGAAACGTTTGAGAGGAGTTATCATAACTGATTACGGCTGGGAAAGGTTGCAGAGAGCTAAACATCAATTTCATCTTCAAAATGCAGTTGACCAGCCTTATACGCTAGAAGAGATTAGTAAACGCACAGGACTCAGTTACAACACTTTAATTAAAGTACATCGTCGTGAAGTTACTGTAGATCGTGGTACTTTAGAAGCTTACTTTCAAGGCTTCGGACTCAAGTTAGAGCCGAATGATTATATTAGACATATAGTTAATGTAGGCCTAGACAATAAAGTAAAATTGTTACAAGCAAGTCCTCAAGGACCAGTACCGCTTGATTCGCCAATCTATATTGAGCGATTGTTGAATGAAAACCAGTGTTATGAGGCGATATTGAAACCAGGGGCGTTGATTCGGATCAAGGCCCCTTGGCAAATGGGGAAGACATCATTAATTACTCGCATACTTCATCAAGCAAGGAAATCTGGTTTACAGACACTGATGCTGAGTATGCGACTAGCCGATACTTCTTTATTCTCCAATCTTGACCGATTGTTGCATTGGTATTGTGCAGTTGTCACCCGTGGTTTAGGATTACACAATCATTTACCAGAATATTGGGACGAATTGTTTGGGGCTAATTACAACTGTACCCACTACTTTGAAAAGTATGTGCTGGCTGAGATCGACAGTCCCCTAGTAGTAGCATTAGATGATGTTGATGTTTTATTTCAGTATCCAGCGATCGCCAATGACTTCTTTGGTTTATTGCGTGTATGGTATGAAAAAGCCAAGTATGGAGATAGTAGCAGTTATATTTGGCAAAAGTTACGACTTGTTGTAGCTCATTCGACTGAAGTTTATATTCCATTGAATATTCACCAATCACCTTTTAGTGTCGGACTGTCCATCAAGTTACCTGAGCTAACTCCTTTACAGGTAAAGGATTTAGCTCAAAGACATGGACTAGATTGGAATGTAGAGCAAGCAAATCAACTAATTACCTTAGTTGGAGGTAATCCTTATTTAGTCCAAATGGGATTGGAGCAGATCAAACATCAAACAATTACCCTAGAGCAACTTATGCAGCAGGCGATCTCTCCAAATAATATTTACAGCGAACATCTCCAAAGACAACTGAGATATCTGCAACAGTATCCTGACTTGCTGAAGGCATTAATGCAAGTGATAACATCATCTACACCAGTCGAGATGGAATTAATGCAGTCTTTCAAATTGCAAAGCATGGGGTTAGTACAAATACACAACCAATTCGTCACCCCTAGTTGTGAACTATATCGCCAGTACTTTAGGGCGATTTTACCTCAAATTGAACGAGCATCAAACTCTGATAACTCTTAACTATATTCAATGCAAAGTGGTAAGAATCCAGCTTACGAGTATCAAGTTGGTGGCAGCCTACCCCATAACGCTATCACCTATGTAAAACGTCAAGCAGATGATGAACTTTATCAAGCATTATTAAATGGTGAATTTTGTTATGTACTCAATGCTCGACAAATGGGCAAGTCTAGCCTAAGAGTACAAACTATGTCTCGTCTGCAAGCCACCGGAGTGCGCTGTGGCGGATTGGACATTACAGGCATCGGCACGCAACAGGTGTCCCCAGAGCAATGGTATATTAGTGCCGTAGGTAGTTTAGTTGATAGCTTTCAAATAGATTTAAACTTACGTACTTGGTGGCGTGAACGTACAGATTTATCCTTGGTTAGTCGCTTTAGTCAATTTTTAGAAACGCTGTTATTAAAGATTAGTAATGAGCCAATTGTAATTTTTATCGACGAAATCGATAGTGTTCTAGGTTTAAAGTTTCCTATCGATGATTTTTTTGCTCTGATTCGTGCTTGTTACAACAAACGTGCAGAAAAACCTATCTATTGTCGTCTCAGCTTTGCCCTTTTAGGTGTAGCTACACCATCTGATTTAATTGCCGATAAAAGCCGTACTCCCTTTAATATCGGGAGAGCCATTGCATTACAGGGATTTAGCTTATCTGAAGCAACGCCTTTGTTACCTGGATTAAATCAAGTTAGCAGTAATCCCGAAGTATTGCTGCGTCAGATTTTATTCTGGACTGGAGGACAACCGTTTTTAACGCAGAAACTCTGTCAGTTGGTAGTGGAGATGGGTAATCAAAAAAATCTTGACTCTAATTACCAAACAATTGATTACCTAGTTCATACTCACATTATTGATAACTGGGAATCTCAAGATGAGCCAGAACATTTGAAGACAATTCGCGATCGCCTACTGCACAATGAACAAAGAGCAGGACGTTTACTAGCATTCTATCAACAAATTCTCTTACAATCTTCTGTTGGTAGTGAAGGAGAAGGCATCCCTGTAAATAATAGTCGTGAGCAAACTGAATTATTGCTGTCCGGTTTAGTCGAGAAGCATGACGGAAGACTGCGAGTAAAGAACGCTATTTACCAAGCTGTGTTCAATCTTGATTGGGTTGCTAAACAGCTAAGTTACCTGCGTCCTTATTCCCAAGGGTTAAATGCTTGGATTATTTCTGGCTACCAAGACGAGTCACGCTTACTCAGGGGGCAAGCGCTGCAAGACATTTTAAATTGGGCGCAGGGTAAAAGCCTCAGCGATCTAGACTACAGATTTCTTACGGCTAGCCAAGAACTTGATCGCCGAGAAATTCAAAAAAACTTAGAAGCCCAACGAGCAATAGAGACACAAGCAAGACTAGCAGCCGAGCATAAACAGCTGATACAAGAAAGAAAGAGCGCTAAACAACAACGTTTACTATTAATATTAGTCAGTATTGCCCTGCTGATTTCTATGATCTTGGGAAGCATCACTTGGTTTCAATATCGGCAGGCAACTATCAGTGAAGTTAGAGCGATTTCTACTTCCTCGGAATCTCTGTTTGCTTCCTATCAAAAGTTAGATGCCTTAGTTGCTGCACTTGCAGCCAAACGCAAGCTACAACAGCTAGGTCGAGGCGATGCAGACACAACCAATCAGGTAGAAACTGTCTTGAGACGAACAGTTTATGGGGCTATTGAGTACAACCGTTTATCTGGGCATACAGAAGAAGTTCGCGGAATCGTTTTTAGCCCGGATGCTACATTTGTTGCTACATCTTCAGCTGACAAAACGATAAAACTTTGGAAACGCAACGGTAAATTATGGAAAACTCTAACCGGACACAATAGTGATGTTTGGGGTATTGATATCAGCCGAGATGGTCAACTAATCGCTTCGGCCTCTTGGGACAAAACTGCTAGACTTTGGCGACAAGATGGCACTATGTTAACAAAGTTTACTAAACACAATGGCAGAGTTAATAATGTAGCAATTAGCCCTAATGGTCAAATCATTGCCTCGGTTTCTGCTGATCGCACCATTAAACTATGGCGGACTGATGGTACTGAAATTCGCACCTTATCTGGGCATAACGATGAGGTTTGGGGAATTGCCTTTAGCCCTGATGGTCAGATACTAGCATCCGGTAGTTGGGATGGTACTATCAAATTGTGGCAACTCGATGGCACACTGATTCGGACAATCCCAGCACACAGCGATCGCGTCAATGCTGTTGCTTTTAGCCCCGATGGGCAGATGCTGGCTTCTGCCTCTGCCGACAATACAATCAAATTGTGGCAACTTGATGGCAGTGAGATTGCCATTCTCCGAGGACACACTGATTGGGTGTGGAGTATCGCCTTTAGTCTTGATGGTCAATTTCTAGCATCTGGTAGTTGGGATAAAACAGTAAAACTATGGAGAGTGGATGGAACCTTAGTTCTTAACTTGTTAGGGCATCATGATCGTGTGCGGGAAGTAGCTTTTAGCCCTGATGGGAAAATATTGGCATCGACAAGTCAAGACGAAACCGTTCGACTTTGGCAATTGCAAAACCCTTTGCTAACTTCCTTGAGGGGACACAGTAGTCCTGTGATTCGAGTAGCCGTAAGTCGTGATAGCTGGATTATTGCCTCATCCAGCGAAGACAAAACAATTCGATTTTGGAGTCGGGATGGCGTACCCCTAAAAACCTTGAGGGGGCATCGTTCTTCTGTGATCGGCATTGCTATTAGCCCTGATGGTAAAATGTTGGCATCGGGGAGTGCAGATCGTACTATCAAGTTGTGGAAATTAGATGGTACTTTGATTCGCACGATTGCCGCCCACGACAGCGAGGTATATGAGATTGCATTTAGTCCTGATGGTAGTAAATTTGCCTCTGCTAGTGCAGATAATACAGCGAAGCTCTGGAGTGTTGACGGTAAATTACTGCACACATTAGCAGGACATCAGGAGCCAGTTTGGGGAGTAGCTTTTAGTCCCGACGGTAAAACAATCGCTACATCAAGTATTGACAGCACTATTAAATTGTGGACATTGGAGGGTAAATTCCTTAAGACCCTCAAAGGACATCTAGGTTCAGTCTGGAGCGTTACTTTTAGTCCAGATGGTCAAACCATAGCATCGGCTAGTGCAGATAGCACTATCAAACTCTGGAGGCGTGATGGCACACTGCTAAAAACCCTCAAAGGTGATCAGGGAATGGTGATGTACGTGACTTTTAGCCCAGATGGAAAACTACTTGCCTCCTCAAGTATTGATGGCACTGTGCGGCTCTGGCAACGAGACGGAACGCCAATTGTCACCTTGGAAGGACATCAAAGTGGTGTAACTGGACTAGCATTTACTCCCGAAGGCGATCGCTTAATTTCAACATCACTAGATAAGACTTTAATCATTTGGGATTTGGAACGCGATGTAAATTTGAATACTGTGCTGATGGTGGGTTGTGAGTGGGTGCATGACTATCTTGCAACTAACGTTGATGTGCAACATAGACATCTGTGCAAATAATAATCAGCCTTAAATTTGCTACTACAGGCAAAAGGCAGGAGGCAGGAGGTAAAGTCTTACTATTCCTGGCTTTCAAGCTTTGAGTATGTCCTCAAGGGTGTGGCTATGTCTATAATTTTATTATATACAGGTTTTCTTTATATAAAATTAAGATTTATTTTATATAACTTTAAATACAAAAAACTTCATTTTTCTCAAATTGCAAGTTAAAAAAGTCCAGTAAAATCTTAAAAGTCTTACCCAGAAAAACTTTTAGACTTTGGCAAGAATGTACTGTAAGGTCTTAACTTACAATGTCTTCTCTTAAGTTGCCATCATATCTCTTAAGTTGAAAGTAACTTCTTAAACTTGGGATTGCGGTGATTACTGAACAATGCAATTATCATTAACATACTGCTTAGTTCTCTGGAAAGAACACAGCAAAACAAGGATGGAAACAATAATCGCCTCCGGCACATTAGGCGATCACACTAGCAAGAATTTGGATTTTATTTTAGTCCAAGGTAAATCTGCAAAGTGCCAGAAATGCCACACTTGATAAATAAATATTCAAGGCTGTGCATTAGACGGTTACGCAAATCGTCCTAAATCCCGTTTGGCATAAATTTAAAGAGATGTATCAAATGAACAAAACTTTAGTGCTGCAAAATATAGGTATTGCTATTGCCGTAAAAAATCATAATTCTAATCTTCTCAATTATGACTTTCTCAAATACAGTAATATTGTCCCTGACGATTGGGAACTAGCTCGACAGCCAATTATGGGTACGCAAGGTTCACAAGTGGTTTTCCGTAACGGTATAAGCTTGACTGCACAACAGAATATTCTTAGTTTTGTAGAAGCTGTAACTTCAAAAGAAGTTTACGAAATACAAGTAGCAGAAATCGCTCACAATTACGTCAGAGCTTTGCCAAATTTAGAATATCAAGCAGTAGGTATTGACCTGAGAGGCTACATTACTGCAAATCACTTAAATCAAGAGGCATCCGTTGAAAGTTATATGCGCTCTCTCTTAGCGCCAGCACCTTGGCAAGAAGTAGGTATTGCACCAGTCAAATCTGTTATTCAACTAGCTTTTACATTAGAAGCAGGACAGCTAAACCTAAATATCAATGAAGGTAAGCTCTATCTAACTGAAGAAGAAACTGTTTCCATAATATTGTTTGAAGGTAACTTCAGCTATGGAGTTAAGGGTAATAGTAAAGAAGAACGTCTGCATTCGCTCCATACTTTATTAGATAATTGGCAAACAGATACAGAACTATATCAAAACATAATTAATAGTAAGTTTTTGTCATCTGGACAGATTATAAATGATGCACCAGCAACTGAAGATGTTTTTCCTCAATTATTGGTAAGCCAAAGCTAAAAAATGAGGTTGTCAAAGCTTCTTGATGATAGCAAAATATTTTAAATTATCTACTTCTCCTTAATAATTTGGGCTTTAAAAAGTTTTCTCCACTTTTTAAGGGGACATAAGAGAAAATAATAAGTCTTTACAGACCGCTAAGAACTTTTTCAACAACCTCTCAAGAGTTAACTAAGCTGACTGACATGATTATTGCTGGTCAGCCTTCTCAATGTAATTGACTGTAAATTTTTAGTAATAAAAAATATGCTTCTTCCAGAAGATAAAAGTAGTAGCCAACAATTTAGTCTGAGTAATACATCTAGCGACATTCTTAGTTCTCAGCTTGATCTCAAATTAAATAACACTGTTAACAACCCTATTACATATAAAAATAGTCAAATTTCCACTCAATCACACGATTTAGTATTTATTGATTCTGCCAGTGTTCAGAATTATCAAACCTTAATCTCAGCTATAGATCCTTTGGCAGAAATTATTTTTTTGGATGCAAAGCGGGATGGAGTACAACAAATAACTGATGCGTTAGCACAACATCAAGGTATATCCTCTATTCATATTGTTTCTCATGGTAGTTCTGGTAGCCTACAACTTGGCTCAGGAGTTTTGAATAAGAACAATCTTGAAAATTATCAAGATAGTTTACTCGGTTGGGCTAACTCTCTCACAGCAGATGCTGATATTCTTCTCTATGGTTGTGATGTCGCACAAGGAGAGCAAGGTCTTGAGTTTATTCAAGATATAAGCAAACTTACAGATGCTGATGTTGCTGCATCTAATGATTTGACAGGTAGTGCTGCCTTGGGCGGTAATTGGCAGTTAGAATCTACTGTAGGACGAATTGAGACAAGCTCATTATTTCAATCTGTAAGCAATTTTAATTCTGTATTGCTGATCAATCTTACAAGCGACCAAGAAATCAATGGCGATACTAACTATATTAATGAAGAAATAGTTGTTAGTGGTGATAGAAAATTAAAGATTGATGGTAGCGTCAATATTAATAATTTACAAATTAGAGGTAATGGAGATAACATCGCCGACAAGCTCACTTTAATTGCTGATGATAACGTTAACATAGAGGGATTTTTAGGTAGTGGTGGTCTTCCCAATTTGGTAATTCAAGCAGATAAAATTACTGTTAAAAATAACGTAATTGTATCAACTCGCCAAATTAACGGTACGGATTATTTAACAGCGAATTCTATAGGTAATTCGGGAAATTTAGAGTTTGGCGCTCCAATTATCAATGTTGGTAATGGAGCAAAAATTCTCACTCAAGTAGAGAATGGTAGCACCTATACAGCTGGTGACATTACTTTAAATGCCAGGGATGATAGTGCGCTGATAACACCAGTTATACGGGTTAGGTATGCCTATACAGACATCACTCTTACTGGTGCAACACTAAAGGGTAAGAATATTCTATTAGAAACGAACTCAAATGCTGCTAATACATTTGATGGAGATAGTGTTGCAGGTACATTTGAACCTGCTATTGATTTTCTAGGGAGCATAAGCTTTTTAGGTGGAGGGGCATTATCTAAAGCTGAGTCCACAGTTACAATTGGTCAGGGTAGTAACATCGATGCTTCATCGGTGACACTCAAATCTACAGCTGAAGCTGAGGCGATCGTTAATACATTATCAAGCGAAATCGCAATTGCTTATGCCCAAACCAGCCCTAAAGCTAAAGTTATTGTCGAAGATAACGTAACCATTAATACAGCAGGTGACTTAACAATCGATTCTCGTGCTGATAGTGTATTGTATGCTAGTGCTAGGCAGTTACTAATACCTATTGATGCCCAAGCCGCAAGTGACATCACACTAGCACTTGGTTTTTCTGACATTGAAGCCACTTCTAGTATTGCTGGTAATAATACCAATATTAATGTTGGTGGCAGGCTGGATGTCAAAGCGCGGATGGATAAAGAACACAGAGTTTTATCTACTGCGGCTGCCTATAACGATGGTTCAGTGGCGTTGAGTGCAGCTGTCTCTTTGTATGACAGTAATGTGACAGCTACTATCGGTGGAAATATCACAGTTGGAGGTGATATTAACATTGAGGCACAATCCAATACACCTAAGAACGATACGCAAGCTGATGCAGATGTCGGTAGCGGTCTTGTAGGTAAGATAATTACTAATTTGGCTCCTCTGAAAGCAATTGGTAATTTCTATAAAGCCAAGGGTCTTAATCTCCTGGATGCACGAAGTGGGGCTACTGGAGCGTTCAAGCTAGGAGGAGCATTTGCTTATGCAGATGATACTAACAATACCACAGCTAATATTGCTAATTCCGCCTACGTTGTATCCAAAACAGGGAATCTCAAAGTTAACTCCTCACTTTCATTCGTTCCCGAAATAGCCGCTATTAGTGTTGTTGATTCTGAAAAAGTAACACCCAGTTCTTCGGGCAACAATAGCAACAACTCCGTTAGTGGTGCCATTACTATTGGCAGGTTTAATAATAACTCTAGCGCCTTTATTGGCGACAATACAATTGTTGATGCGAAGAAGTCTCTTTCCGTAACGGCTGAAACAAGAGTTCCTTACGATCTTCAGTGGTTTCAGCTAACAGGAGCTGCAGATATCATTGAGAAACTGAATACCAACTTTGGTCTGCAAAATGGGTTATTTTCATCTTGGGCGCAAAGTGCAGCAGTAGGCAATAAATTTGCCGGTGCGGGTTCGGGTAATTATTTTGAGTTAAACAATACTACCAACGCCATTATTCATGAGAATGCGAAGATAAATCAGCAGGAAACTTATCGCTCTGAAGAACAGCACGTTAAGATACAGGCAAAAACTGATGTTGAGACGGTGGATCTGTCCGGCAACGCTGACATTCTCTTCTTTGGTACAGAGTCAGCAAAAGGTGTTGGAGGTTCATATCTACAGACAGTTTACAACAACAATACAACGGCGCTGATCGAAAAAGGTGCTAGTGTTTACGGCGAGACATTGTTTGTTAGAGGCGACACGGCGCAGCGACAGATTTCTTTTACACAGTCAGGTGGTAAGGCAGAAGAGGCAGCAGTTAATGCCAGTGTTTCCATTGCTACTGTTAATAATCACACTATATCTCAGATTGATGATGGAGCAACTATTGTTACAGGAGATGGTTTCATCCAAATCGATAAAGATTTTCGCCAGCCTTTTGGACAAGACAATCTACAAAACGGTTTCCAAAAATTATTATATCCGGATGATGCTGCTACTTTTAACCCCTCTACCGATGTCAATGGGGATGATGAAACAATCACATTCAACAAATATCCAACTCGCAGTCCTATTACATTCTCTCCCAAATTTGATGTGGATGGGGCTACGGATACCATCACTGTGGGAAGCGAACTTGGTTTAGAAACTGGAGATGCGATCATATATGACGTACCCTCTGCTATTCTTCTCCCCGTTAGTGGATTGTCTGATGGTCAACTTTACTATGTTATCGTAGACAGTAAGAACCCTAAAAAAATCAAGCTAGCTCAAACTAAAGCCGACGCACAAGACGGTAAGGCAATTCATATAGAGCCGTTAGAGCCTCAGTACGGGCCTCCCTATCTGCAGCCACAATATATTTTCCCCGTCTTAAAAACAGGAGATGTTTTTACATACAACACTAGCGGTAACAATCCCGTCGGTGGATTGTTAAATAACGAAACTTACTATGTGATAGCTACGGAAGATCCTAAGAAAATTCAGCTTGCCACCACCAAAGCCGACGCATTTGCTGGCAATGTCATCAACTTAAATCCAACACTTGCTACAGGGAAAGAACATTATTTTGTAGCAAAAGAACGAGATTTATTAGATGTTGAAGTAGAGCAATATATACTCGGTTTAGATAGTAACAAAGATGGCAAATTAACAATAGACGATGATGGTATATTGGCTGTTGAAAATAACGCCTACAAGACTAATCTAAATCAGTTAGTGATTGCTGAAGATGAAGTACAACTGTTTAAATTTGTTGGGGGTATTGCAGTTGCAGACAACGTTGGTGTTGGTGCATCTTTAGGATTTAATGACATTACCCGCGATACAAAAGCATTAATTGGTAATAAAGGTACAGAGTCGGATGATGCGGGTTCTTTAACTGCCGGCGGTAAAGTTAAAATTGTCGCCTTGAATAATGGTTTGATTGGTAGTGGCAGTTTGGCAGCAGCAGTAACGGGTCCAGAAACTCCAAAAGTTCCAGAAGTTTCACTTCCTTCAGTTGGCGTTGAGGCACCCTCAGAGGAAGCAGGAAAAGCTAAGTGGGGAATCTCAATTTCTGGCGATGTTTCTATCAACACGATTACCGATACTACTGAAGCTTACATTCGTAATGCCAAGATTGATAATGCTGTTGGATTCGATATATCTGCGATTAACGACACCGACATCACTGCTGTAGCTGGTGCGGCGGCAATCTCTGTAGGAGGTAAAAGTTCAGCCGGAATCGCCGGATCGTATTCGCAAAATACGATCAACAGTAAGACAAAAGCTTACATTGACAATTCTGTTGTAACTATGTCAGGCGAGCTGAGGCTTGATGCCCAAGTATCGGGCAGCATGGTTACAGTTACGGCTGGCGGATCGGGTGCAGCGCGAACGAGTGGCATCAGTATAGCTGTAGCTGGGTCGGTATCTGTTAACCAGATTGACAGTGATACCTCTGCTTACATCAACAATTCCTCTGTTACGGCTGGTAGCATTAAAATCGAGTCAACAGATGAGTCATCAATAATAGGCGTTGCCGGAGCATTAAGTTATGGTGGTACGGCAGGCGTTGGAGCCTCCATTGGTGTCAACCTGATCAATAACCAAACTCAAGCTTACATTAATGGTTCCGATATCACAACAACAGGAAATGTAGACGTTGCGGCAAAATTTAACGCAGATATTGTGGCGGTATCGGCGGCGATCGCTGCCAGCACTGCCAGTTCGGGAGGAGCAGCAAGTTTCTCAGTTTCGGTTAACAAAATTACCGGGGCTGGTACAAATGCTTATATCGCTGGTAAGAAATTAAACGGACTCAATATTGGCAGCGATTTGTCCCTTGATGTCGCTGACAATTCCTATATATTGGCGGCGGCTGGTAATGCAACTTTCAGTGGAGGTAATGCAGGGCTGGGCGTATCGTTTGCTAAAAATGACATTGCACACAACCTGCAAGCCTACATTGATAACACATCAATTACTTCAGTCAATAATGTCAATTTAGAGGCTATTTCCTTAGCTTTAATCGAAGCTGTTACCATCGGTGGCACACTTGTCGCTAACATTCCTACTGGTAAAACCCCGGAAAGCAAATTAGCTGGGGCGTTTGCTGGTGCTGGTGCGGGGTCTGGCAATACAATCCGCAACAAGACTAAAGCGGAAATTAGAAATAAGGCAAATGTAAAGGCAAGTGGAAATGTTACCCTATCTGCTAAAGATGAATCTAAGATTCGAGCGGATGCTGGCGGCGTTGCTATTGCCATAGCTGTTGGACAGCAACTTAGCGGTGCAACTACAATTGGTGCTTCACTAGCCAAAAACGATATTCAAAATGCAGTTACGGCAAATATTGATGACGCGATTGTTAATTCTACAGGTGGTGGCTTAGATTTAAGCGCGACTTCTCAAGCCAAAATCGAAGCTTTAACGCTCGCCGGATCGATTTCAGCCGCATTCGGTCAAACTACTTTAAGTGCTTCTGGAGCTGGAACTTCATCAGATAACACTATTAACAACACAATCGAGGCATCGATCAAGAACCAATCGGATGTCAATGTTACCGGAGCCGTTACGCTATTTGCCAAGGATACTTCTAGCATCGACGCAGCAGCAGGTGCAGCAGCGATCGCCGTTGCTGGAGGTCAAGCAGGCAGCATAGGCGTTTCTGTTGGCGCGTCCCTGGCAACCAATAATATCGGCAATACGTTGAAAGTCAGTATTGATGATTCTAAGGTGACGACATCTGGTATTGCTTCCCTGACGGTAGACTCGGCAGCAAAAATTAATGCCCTAACGATTACAGGCGTAGCAGCAGTTGCAGGTGGTGCTAGTGGTGGCATCACTGCTTCGGGAGCAGGTTCTCAATCCACAAACGCGATCGCCAACATAATAGAAGCATCGATTAAAAATTCCAGTCAAGTCACCGTTAACGGTGGCACGCTCAACTTGAGCGCGACAGACAACTCCGCGATTAAGGCAGATGCGGGTAGCGGTGCGCTGTCAATAGCAGGCGGTGCTGGTGGTGGCATTAGCGTAGCAGTCAGCGCCTCGCTTGCCAAAAACACCATCGGTACAGATATCAAGAACAACTCGGTTAAAGCCTTCATCGATACTTCCAAAGTATTTGCCTCCAGCGACATTAACCTGAGCGCAACGACTACTGCCAAAATCGATGCCCTCGCTGTAGGCGTGGCACTCTCCGTAACAGGCGGTGCAGGCGGCGGTTTGGCGGGTTCTGGTGCGGGTGCAAGCTCAACTAACACGATTAAGAACGCCGTAGAAGCGTTGATTAACAACAGCAACAACGCTAATAATGTCAGTACGACAAACGGCGGCATCATCCTCAGTGCCGATGATAGCTCTAAGATTACAGCTGATGTAGGCGGCTTTGGACTCGCCGGTGCCGGTGGCGGTGGCGGCAGTGGTACGGTATCGGTAGGAGCCGGAGTTGCCGAAAACACGATCGCTAATAAAGTGAAAGCGACGCTCGACAATTCTTTTGTTACTGCTAACAAGGATGTTGCCCTGAATGCAACTGCTAACGAAACGGTAAAAGCTTTGTCCCTGGCAGGCAGTTTATCAGTTGCCATCGGTGGGGGTAGCGTGGCACGGGCGGGTGCAGGTGTCCAGGCGAACAATAGAATTAACAACGCGATCGCAGCTGCTATCCAAAATGACAGCCGGGTAACTGGAGCCTCGGTGAAATTGAACGCCAAGGACAGTTCTGATATAAGTTCCAAGACGGTAGGCAGCAGCATCGCTGTGGCAGGTGGAATCGGGGCTGGAGGTTTAACAGTAACGGCATCGATCGCCGACAATGAAATTGGCAATACCGTACAAGCTCGCATTTCTCACAGTACTGTGACAGCGAGTGGTGGAGTGGAATTGGCAGCCAACTCAACTGCCCAGATTGAGGCTCTATCAGTTGCTGTAACTGCTTCAGCGGCGATCGGTGGTGGTGGCAGCTTATCCGGTGGCGGCGCGTCGGCGAATAACTCTATAACCAACACAATTTCTAGTGTGATCGATGACAGTACGGTAACTGCAACAAATTCGGTGAAACTGGAGGCAATCGATAGCGCCACAATCAATTCCGACGTGGGATCGGGCGCATTATCGATCGGACTTATCGGTGCATCAGTTGGCACTTCGCTAGCAAAGAACGCGATCGACAATACCGTGACGGCGTTCATCAACGGTAGTAATGTTACGTCAACTAATGGTGACGTAACTGTTAGTGCTGACTCCACATCGAGTATTAAAGCTCTGGCTGTTGCCACTGCCGCATCTATCTCCTTTGGCGGTTCTGGTGCGGGTGGCAAAGCCGATTCCACACTTAGTAATGACGTTACTGCGTACATTAACAGTACGACAATTACTGCTAAAGGTAATGTGAAGGTTCAAGCCGACTCAAACGCTGCCATTAATAGCCAAGCAAAAGCAGGCTCTGGTGGTCTTGTTGCAGTTGGTGTAATGCTAGCCGATGCTCAAGTGACAGGTTCTACTCAAGCTTATCTCGGCACCGGAACTCAGATTGTCAAGGTAAACAATCTAGAGGTGCTGGCAACTAGTGCTAATACGGCAACGACTCAGGTAGTCACAGGATCGGGCGGTATTGTGGGAGTCAGAGAATCGAAAGCAACCGTTACTATTACTCCTAAGATATCCGCTTATATCGCCAATAACGTTTCTGCCCAAAACATAGCGCATGATGTCACCGTCAGAGCAAACTCCCAATTAGCGGAAGGAGATGCCATCGGTAAGAGCTTCGGCGGCGGTGTTGTTGATATCGGCGTTCCCGTTGCCAAGGTGAATGCTTCGCCTGAAGTCACCAGTTATATCGGCAGCAACTCCAGCATAATTGCGGGTGGGGATGTCACTGTAGAAGCGATCGCGCCCAAAGTTGACACTACTCCTCCCAGCGATATCATTCAGCCAGCCAATGTCAACACGAATGCAGATACCATCAAGTTTGACTTCAAGTTAGAAGATGGAGATGCCGTTGTCTACGATGCTCAAGGTAACTCGGCCATTAACGGTCTTGTCAGTGGACGCGAATATAACGTCTTGGTAGCAAATGCCAACGACAATACGATCCGCTTAGGTTCCTCATTTAATGCAGCTAGCATTGATTCTAGTAAGGACATTATTAAATTTGAGGGGCCGCATAACTTTGAGACAGGCGATCGCGTTAAGTACAGTAGCAGCAGCAATCCGATTGTCGGCGGACTCGACCAATCACAAACTTACTACGTTCGCAAGATAGACGACACAACCATCAAACTAGCGCGTACCTTAGCAGAAGCCACCGCACCGCTAGCTGGATTCTGGACGACAGCTGTTAACAAAGATACTGACACTATCAACATTAACAATCACGGATTCAGTAACGAACAAGCTGTTACTTACCGCTCGCCAGAACCAGTGAAATTTAGTAGCGGACTTGTCGATGTGAATGTGACGACGCAAGATGGAGAAGTCGTACCGCAAACAAACGAGCAGGGCAACAGCGTTGAAGTTAACAACAACAATATTCTGATTAAAAATCATGGACTTGTGACAGGCGATGAGGTCGTGTATCGCTCGACTGGAGCGGTAATCGGCAATCTTGTCAACGACGGACGCTACTTCGTTATCAAAGTTAATGACAATGAACTGAAGTTAGCAACAACTTTGGATAATGCCATAGATGATCCTAATGTTGCTGGTGACGATAGACTAGCGATAGAAATTTCCCGCAATGGAGTAGACCCAAGCGTTACCCACAGTCTGGTAAGAGTCAGTGACTTACCATTAGGCGGACTGGAGAGTGGCGTTACGTACTACGTAATTAAGCAAGATGATAACAACTTTAAACTGGCGGCAACTCCAAATGGCTCGGCGATCGATATAGATACAGCCGGGTTGACAGGTTTGCACTTCATCGGCACAGAAGGAATTGACCTCACAGCAGCTGCGGGAACTCAATCCATCTATATGAATTTAAATTCTCAGCCTCAAGGTGAACATCGTCTGTTGGGTTCTGGTAGCGTGCCTCTGAGTTTAATTAAACCATCTTCTGGTGATGGCAAGTCTTCAGTTACTGTACAAGGCGGTGCTGGCGGTGTAGTCGAAGTGTCAGTTCCTAAAGGCGAATTAACTGCATCGCCTAAAGTGACAGCTTATGTTGCTGCCAAATTAATCAATGCTGGCGGTGACGTGACGATCGCATCTAGCTCTAATGCCAATATTACTGGTAGTGGCGACAACCGCGCTGGGGGAGTCGTTAAAGTTGGCATCACCAAGGTAACAACTACGCTCAATAACACCAGTAAAGCCTTTGTAGGGGTTGAGGACAGCAGTGGCAATATCAGTGCTAATGGAGTGCAAATTATCGCCGGAGGCAACTTCAAACTGACTGCCGATACCGTCAATACCAACAAAGCAAGTACGGTTGCCTATGGTGGAGGTGTCATCGGTGTAATTACGGGCGAGGCAACCGCCAACACGACTAACACCACTAAGACAACTGTGGGTGACAGTGCCAGCATTACTGCCGATACTGTTAAGATCGCGGCTACGGTTTCCAAACTAGACAATACGGTGAACTCAAAAGCTAAAGGTGGCGGTCTCTTTGGTGCTTCTACCGCTCGCGGTCAGGGAAATGTTACCTCAAATGTGGATGTCGTCATTGAAGGCGGTGCTAATACAAATACAACAATTGTCGGCAATTATGGAGTTGACATCCAGGCGCTAACGAATGGCGTAACTATTGCCAACAACAAAAATTCCCTATTTATCGGCATCGGCCCTTCCAGAGAACCGGGAGATATCACCCAATCTTTTAACACAAATATTGATGCCGACGCAGGCGCAACTGTTACCGCCGGATCTCGTGACAATGCCACAACACCACTTACCAAAAAATCGGGCATTAATCGCCTTGCCTTGTTGGTTGAGGCAGCCAACAGCGATTCTAGCGGCGGGCTGAAATCAGGTAATGTTACCTGGGATGCCGATGTGGTGATTACACCTGGCCCTAGCCCAGACCTAGAAGTGGATGCTAACGGCAATATTACCAAAGCTGTTAACGTCACCGTGAATGGTGGACAGAAATCGGGTGCGATCGCAGGTAACATTTCGGTGGACGATATCAACAATGATGGTGCTGGCGAGGTACTGTTTGAAGCTAACGGCGGTGTAATTAATGGTAGTAACAGCACCTTCGACTTCAGCGACACTTTGCGAAAAGTGAAGATATCTAATGCTTCTACTAAGCAACTAACAATTAACAAGATTGATGTTGTCAACAGTACCAGCTCGCCAACTGTCTATCTCAGGGGTGGTAAAGATAAAGTAGGGTTGCAATTCGATATCCGCCGCATTGTCGAGCCGACTTTAATTGATATCGAAAACAGCAAGTCCTCAGATATTCTCTTCAACGATTTAATCGACAATCCAATTGGTAAAACTCTGATTAAGACAGAGGGAAATATTCTTTCCTCTGGTTCACAAGCAATAGTGCGGACGAATATCTTCGACGCACAAGCAGGTGGAAATATTGGTACTACAACTAACCGAATTAATGTCGAGCTAGTTGAGAGTGCCGACCGTCCAGAACAGGTTTTCGCCGATGCCCAAGGGAATGTTGCCCTCAACTTGAAAGGACGTTTGCGTAACGATGCAGTTACAAACTTTACGGTGAATGTCGATTCTATTAAAGCAGGCAACAATATCGATCTATTGCTGCAAGATAGCCTGAAAGACTCTGAAACTGGCACTGCGATCAATGGTGTGACTGTCAAAGTTCCTGGTGATGATAACTTTAGCGGTGTATTCACCAATCACTTCCGACCTGACGATGATTCAGTACCGTCACCAACTCTCGATCCGGGCGTTATTCTTGACCCAAATGCAGAGGTAATTGCTGCTACCTTGTATCGCTTTGAATCCAGAGATGCTAATGGCAATTTCATCGGCAATCCAGGACTTGTAGCTGGTGGCAGTATCATTGTGAATGCAGCCACGAAGACAGCCTTGAATCCCACAATTAACATCCAGGGTATCGTAGACATTTTGGGAACAGGCTCTGTCAGTGTTGAAACCGATGGTTCTATTAACTTGAGTGAAAAGACTGGCGACTTCCGGGCTGGGTTAGTCAAATCTTACTTCAACAACGTGACCTTGACAGCCCCTGACTCGATTGTCGATGCTCTCAACGATGCAGCAAGTGATGTTACAGGTGTAAATATCACCTTAACAAGTCAAACAGGTGGCATTGGTTCTAGCTCTAATTTCCTAGAAATTGACTCCTCTAATCCCAATCGAGGAGCGCTCAAAGCTACGGCTGGGCAAGATATTTTCATCACCGAAATCTCAGGCGACTTGAATGTCGATAAAGTCATCTCAACTGGCAATACTACTTTAACAACTAGCAACGGTTCGATTCTAGACTTCAACCAAGATAGCAATAGCAATATCGATGCTGTTAACATAGACCTCAATGCTCTGGGTGGTAGTATCGGTACTAGCACGGAAGACCTGGAAATTAATACCTCAACGACAGGACGTTTAGTAGCCAAGGCAGATGGCGGTACAACAGCCGATGGTAATATCTACTTAACAGAGACTAGCACTGCCCTTAATGTGCTGTTAGCAGAAGCGGTAGATGGCATTGTGCGGTTGACGGTGAATGAAACCTCAGCAAGAGGTGAAGACCTCAAACTGTTAGCAAATGGTCAAACCTCTACAGGCACAAACATTTCCAAGGGACGGATTGCCGCATCGGGTTCTGTAAAACTCCGAGTTGGTGACAACGTTACTACAACTGACAACAGCGAAATCGTTGCCGGCAGGACAGTTACTATCCAAGGCGACTATCTCAATCTCGATGCGGCTGTCGGCACTAATATGGATCTGCGAGGGACAATTACGCCCGGATCTGGTGTTGACGACAAGACTGAGATTTTCGGCAATAGCGATAACGATACGTTCACCTTTAACCAAACCTTCCTCGGCGGTCAGACCAATGTTTATGGTGGGGCAACGGCGACTTCTGGAGTCGATGACGGAGAAGACCAGTTCATCGTCAACCAACTGCAATCAATGACCACATCCAGAAATGGCAAGCGCGACACACTCAATTTGGATGGACAGGCAGACACCGATACTTACACTATCAACACTACAGGTTCTCAGGGAGCTTACCGCGACTACATCATCAATGTGCTGGACAAGGGAGCCAAAAATGATGGTGCTGATACGCTGACGATTAACGGTGCAGACAGCAGTGCTAACGATGCCATTGATGACATATTCTTAATGCGTCGCATGAACTTTATTCCTGGTGAAACTGCCGATACGCCAGCATCAGTTTCCTTACTGCATGGCACTCTAGCACAGACGCAAACGGCAAGCTCTCTGGCAAGCGATCGCCCACAACAAGTCCAACGCATTAACTACGATGCTAACATTAACGGCAGTCTCAACGTTAACGGTTTAGGCGGTAATGACTACTTCGCCAGCGACGACAACAGTGCTGTCACCAACCTTGATGGCGGTGCAGGTAATGACCAATTTCAAATCGGACAATTATTCGGAACCGAACGCGATACGGCTATAGGCAACTTAGCAGCAAGCGATGTCTTCGATACAGTCAGAACGACTCGTGGTTATCTTAGCCGAGGCAACAGCTTTGCCACAACCGTCAAAGGTGGTACAGGTGAAGATGCCTTCACGGTCTACAGTAACCAAGCACAATTGAACTTACAGGGTAACGATGGCAATGATGAGTTTGTCATCCGTGCTTTTGTCTTAGCTGATGAGAATAGCAATCCGCTTGTGGGTGATGTATCGACTAGTGGCAATACTCAAGTCAATACTGGTGCAGGTGATGACCGAGTGCAATATAACGTTAACGCACCAGTGGCGATTGATGGCGGCACGGGATTTGACAAGATTGTTGCTTTGGGTACAGAATTTGCCGATACCTTTATCATCAGCGAACAGGGTATTTCCGGCGCTGGCATCAATACTACCTTCAATAATGCTGAAGTAGTCGAAGTGGATGGCTTGGAAGGAGATGACGAGTTCTTCGTCATCAGCACTGCCCCTGGTGTTGCCACCCGCATCATCGGCGGACTAGGTAGCGATATCGTCAATATCGCCAGCGATGTCACTACCAAAAACCTAGTCACAGACCACCTACTGAACAAGATACGTGGGCCTGTGGAAGTAATCGGTGGTACGACCAACGCAGATAGATCGCTCAAGGTTGCAGTCATCTTGCCCAAGGAATCGAATGCACCTCTATTTGCGATCGCGGCTCAACCAGATGAAAACGAACAAATCGACACCCTCAACATCTTTGACGACTCCAGCCAGGAAGATAAAGTAGGAGTGCTAACTGCCACCAATCTATCCGGCTTCAACATGGCAGCAGACTTGACCTTCTCCGGCACAACTGCCTTTGGCGAACCGAATGTATTTAAGGGCGGCATTACATACGGCGATGCTACAACAGGTAAAACAACCTTTGAAGTCCTCAATCTGCTGATGGGTAGTGGTAATGACAAGCTGACGATCGCCAGTACTTTGAGTACTACTGCCAAACACGGCGGCATCACCACAGTTCACGGCGGCGGCAACCGCTACCTCACTGATGCGGTAACTGGAACTTTCATTACAGATAATACAGGTCAGAAAATTGTTGGTGGCGATACTATCATCATCAATGGTGGTGGCGGTACAAATTCTCCGTTGGTTGTCTATGGCGATACTTCCCAAGATGGTGCATGGTACGCTGGTAGCCCAACGGCTGTTGAAAGCCTCGATCTCGGTCTGAAGCCTTTCGACCAAGCGGGTACAGCAAGCGATCGCTTCAAGTTCCCCATAGCTAACTCTTTTGCACTGGCAGGTAACGATACCATTGATGCCCGCAATCTCTTTAAGAATATCCCAGTTGGGCAGTTGCCTAGTGTGGGTCTGACTATCTACAGTGGTGCTGGCAATGACACGATTTACGGTTCTCAAGCTGGCGACCACATAGCAGGCGGTTCTGGTAATGACAAGATTGAGGGACAACAAGGAAATGACCACATTTACGGTGATTCTGGTTTCAACGTGAATCCGATAACCAGAGAACTCACAGTCGTCAATGTCAATACCAGTACTAATAGCTCCCGCGATTCATTAACGGCTGGAGATGACACCATCGACGGCGGTATTGGCGAAAATATTATCGTTGGTGACTACGGTATTATTACCCAAACATCAGGAACAAAGAGAATACTTACCACTAGCAATGTCATACAAGTAGAAACTGCTAACCCCGCAGCTGGCGGTAACGACACAATTACCACTGGAGGCGATCGCGATATCATCCTGGGTGGTAATGGTAGTGACAACATCAATGCAGGTGACGGCAACAATATTGCAATTGGCGATAGCGGTAAGGTAACAATTGCTGCTGGTAAGGTGAATCGCATTGAAACCACAGATAGCAATCTGGGCGGCAATGACACAATTACTACAGGCAGTGGTGAAGATATAGTCCTGGGTGGTTTTGGTAGCGACAACCTCACCACAGGCGCAAGCAATGATGTAGTGCTAGGTGACAACGGCTATATCAGCTATGTGGAAATTGATAACGACCCAACTAACATCGACCGCATCACTACCACCAATGCTAAGGACGGTGGTAACGATACTGTTAACTCCGGTGCTGGGAATGATATTGTTCTCGGCGGTGTGGGTGACGATCAAATTAACGCTGGTGATGGCAATGATTTAATCTTTGGTGACAACGGTAAGGTAGAAGGCAGCGTCAACGCCAACCTTTTACCACTTTCCACCCTCACTAAACCATTCACCTTTACTTCCATCGATACCACCAACACCAACGCCTCCGCTAATCCACTGGGTGGTAACGACATAATTTATGCTGGTGTAGGTAAGGATATTGCCCTTGGTGGTCAAGGCAATGATACAGTCTACGGTGAAGCTGGTGATGATGACATTATTGGCGGACACAATGTAGCTGGCGGTAACGATGGTAACGACATATTAGATGGTGGCACTGGTAATGATGCGATCGCAGGTGATAATGCTTCTATCCTCCGGCGTGGTGATGCCCTCAGTCCCCGTATCCGTACCCTCAAAGGTCAAGTCATCTATGATGGTAACGGCAATGCCCAAGTAAACCCTAACGCTCAAAACAATCCCAATGGTGTAGAAGAACGGCAAATTGTCTTGTTTGACCACTCCGATACCCCAAGTGCCAACATTTTCGGCAATGACAACATTGCAGGTGGCGCACAAGCTGACGTAATTTTCGGTCAACTGGGTGATGATACTATTCAAGGTGACGGTTCAGTCTCTATTAACACTACTAGCGCATCTGTAGAAGATTTTGCTGGGGTTGGTACTGACGGTGATGACTATATTGAAGGTAATGGTGGTAGCGATCGCATCTTTGGTAACTTGGGTCAAGATGACATTATTGGTGGCAGTTCTAACTTGTTTAGCTTGACTACACCCAGCCAACGACCCGACGGTGCTGATACTATCTTCGGTGGTGCAGGTACGGATATTGCTCGTAATGATTTAGGCGATACCTCTGCTAACGGCCATGCTCAAGATGCTGACTATATTTTAGGCGATAACGGCAATATTCTGCGCTTGATAGGCAGTAATGGTCAATTCCTGACCTTCACCTACGACTTCTACGGTACTTTAAAAGTGATTCCCCGCGCTATCGAGTTGTTGGATTATACCCAAGGTGGCGCTAGTAGCGATCCCGGTACAGGTGATATTCTGCATGGTGAATCTGGTGATGATGTTATCCACGGCATGAGCGGTAATGATGTCATCTTTGGGGAAGGTCAAGATGACGATATCTACGGTGGTACAGGTAGCGATCGCATTTATGGTGGTGCAGGTGAGGACGGTATCTTAGGTGATGATGGTAAGATATTCACCAGCCGCAATGGACTGACAGAAACCCTCTACGGGATTAATACTGTTAATGTCCAAACTCAAATTAGTCTGCCTGGCCCGTTCACAGGTGCTTGGATTTTCATCACTGGCCGCTTAAACAAGACAGTTGACCTAGCTGCTGTGTCAATAGGTGGTAATGACGTAATATATGGTGGTTTAGGAGATGACTTCCTCCACGGTGGTGCAGGTGATGATGGTATTTCTGGTGCGGAAGCCCAAACCGCTTTTTATAACAGTAATCCAGTTACTAACACTAATCCACTAGGCTACGACCCAGTAACACGAAAATTGGCAGCTTACGATGCGAATAATCCCTTAAAGAAAATTAATAACTTCTTCTTGAACTTTGATGCTACTGATAGCTCTGGGAACAAAATGAATGATGGTAAAGACCGCATCTTTGGTGATTTGGGCAACGATTGGTTAGTTGGTGGTACACAAAATGACCGCCTCTTCGGTGGTATGGGCGACGATGTTATCAACGCTGATGACAATCACGATACTGCTGGTGGACTGAACAACAACTCTGATACACCTCAATTCGCTGATGCTGACTTTGCTTTCGGTGGCGGTGGACTAGATGTGCTAGTTGGTAATACAGGCGGCGATCGCCTGTTTGATTGGTCGGGTGAGTTTAATAGCTACTGGGTTCCATTTAGTCCCTTTGGTGAACCCACTGTTTTTCGCAAACCCTCACCATATGTCCAGCAGTTCTTGCTGGATTTGGGTAAAGAGAGTGGGGCTGACCGCACCTTAAGTGAACCTAATGGCGAACTTGGTTTAGTCACACAGAAAGACCCACAATGGCAAGACCAAAATGGTTCGCCTCGTGATCCGCAAGGTAATAATTCCAATGGTGTACGTGATACTCAAGGCGCTCCTGAAGATGATCGAAGCACAGCTATTTCTTTAACTGGAGGTGGTAGATAGCTGACTTTTCCCGTTAAGTCTCTGTTGCAAGCTGCAAACCCTCACAGAGATCGTGTAATTTTAACCAACCTCGCCACAGTACCTGGATACCAATAGAAGTTCTATGTCGATGTTCAAGATATCCGCCAAGACGAGCGATCGCTTCCACAGCCCAACCAGCTGTTAACACTTTAGGTAGTTTGGGCGATTTTGCTTTTAAGAATTTTCATCAAAAAACCTTAACCGAACCGCATTGGGAGTGGGGAGCGGGGAAGATGAGGGAGAAATAATGTTAGTGGGTCTTCGTGGAGAATTGGTATAAATTGAGTTGGCATTTGAAATAATCTTGCCCAAAAGCGGGAAAGCTATGGTTATTCCCTAGTGGGGAAATTTCCATGAAAATCCTGAATAGGAAAATGCTTAAGAAATCTCTGCTTAACTTTTTAATTTTGCCTTTTTCTGTAATGCCCTGGCTGTGTGCAGGAACGCTTTTTGATTCCCAAGTTAATGCTTTACCAGGGCAAAGTACAGAAGAGGTAGGCACTTGGATTAAAGCACATCCCACACTCCGCCCCAGGAATGGGGAGCAATTGTTTGTGCAAAAGACTGATACAGCTGCTCAACGATTCACTTTTCAAGCTTCGGTATTGCCTCCTGGTAGGGTGGAATTTTCCAAAGACCGTGGCAGAATTCGCAGTGAACGCATTGCTATGTATGATGCCATTAACGGTATGACATTTGAGCGCCTGCAAGAATCGTTGCGGGTGATTTATGGCTTAGAAATTTATCAAGACTACGATCGCGCCGAAGTCGTGTACCAATATCCCAACCAAAAGGCCGTTAACTCAGCACGTCTTGCCAAAACTCCGATTCGGGAAGCTTTAAAAGGAGAATTACGAGTAGGCTCACGCTATGTATATTGGGTAGAAATCGCCCAACCCAAAACGGGCAAAGCTTTTACCGGCCAAATGACGATTTTGCTCAAAACAGACCTAGACAAATTGGAAAGTGAACTGCAAATTCGGTAATGAGCATTGGGTATGGGGCATGGGGCATTGGGCATTGGGCATTCATTGAGCATTGGGCATTGGTTATTCTTTCTCCCCCTGCCTCCCCTGCTCCCTCATCCCCCTCATCCCTCCACTCCCCACTCCCTTCTCTAGAGTTTCTCCAAGCCCACAGAAGCTAAGGTTTGCCATGTACCCGAAAAGATACTTTCAGCTCCTAAGGAAATTCGTAGCAAATCTTCTTTCAATAGCGGTGGCCAATCAATGCCGGCTTTACGCCCTGCGGCAAATAGCTGTTGCGCTTTGATGCTTAACTGATAAAGCGCCAAAACTAGTTCTCGGTCTAGGGTGGGAGCATCTTTGAGGGCTTCAAACACCACTTTCAATGCCAACAAAATTGAGGTAATCTGACCAGGTACTGGCGGTTTCCCATATTTCATACGCTCTAACAGCGCATCTGGGTAATCCTGGGTTGTGATTGTCTGATCTATCAGGAGTTTCCGAGCTGTTTCGTAATTCATGTAACAAGCTTACCGTACATTTTGATTGAGCAGTAATACTTAATTAAAATGTCATAAAACTGGCTTATGGTTGTTTATAGCAATTTCATTTGATTTGTGAAAAGATAGGCGTGGGAAAAATGATGGGGAATTGGCGATGCTCTGGATTAACCAGATAGACTGAGTATAATAGCTTTGAAAAATACACGTTTTTGGAAATTACAAGCAAAATGATATCACCGAATTTACTAGAAATTGAGCGCTCCATCCGTGCCTTGTCTGTGGAAGAACAACTTTGGCTACTGGAAAGTATTGCTCGTGAAATCCGAGAAAAAGAGTATACAAAAGATAAATTTGACGATGCCAAATATCCGCCAGAAAAACTAGTAGAAATAGCTAGTGAGCCAACAGTTACAACAAACTTTTCTCTGAACAATGATGAGTTTGCTAGTTCTGAAATACTCTGAAATATATCAGAGTAAAAATTATGAATTTACCAAAATTAAAAAGTCAAATATACAAATTATCGGAGAGCGATCGCTGACAATTGCTCAGTGCGAATCGTCCTATTTTCGATTTTTTATGTGAGCTAATCACATGACGAATTGTCTTAGTTGTAACTATTGGTTTTCTAAGACTCTGTAATTTGCCTTTTTCAAGACATAGTTCGCTATTGAGGATATATTAGGAGTCCTATTTGAATCCGTGAAGAAACTGGTCTTCAAATCGAAAAGGCTGATTTCCTACTCTTTACCCTAAAAGTTGCGATCGCTTCAGTTTGGACGGGTGTGCGATCGCCAAATCATTATTACAAATACACTTAATTTAAAATTAATGCTACATATTTAATATTTTGTTACAAATTTACTGTATTTGACAGTAGCATAGCAGCTAATAAATAAGTACTATAGATAACCTTCTGATCTAAATCTTTTTGAGTGATTTTTCTTGTAAATGACTTTACTATATAACCTAATTATGGTATATGAGTAGGGTAAATACGCTCCTATAATGTTGCTAATTTAGAGGTCAATAGGGACGATCTCGCAAAAACAAATTTTCTAACGTGCCTATTAAATTGTTTGAAGTTATGTAGCCTTTTGACTACGGCCTATCAACCACTGCGGTAAACTATGCGTTGATTATGATTCTTTCGCAGAGAAGAACACTCGAAAGGAGCCGTTTTTTCAATGTCTCATACCGTAAAAATCTACGATACCTGCATTGGCTGCACCCAATGCGTCCGCGCTTGCCCCACAGACGTACTGGAGATGGTTCCTTGGGATGGCTGCAAAGCTGCTCAAATTGCCTCTTCACCTCGTACAGAAGACTGTGTTGGCTGTAAGCGTTGTGAAACTGCCTGCCCCACCGACTTTTTGAGCATCCGGGTTTACCTGGGCGCTGAAACAACTCGCAGTATGGGTCTGGCTTACTAAAAAGCTCGTGCCGAGTCACCGAACTTTGAGCGCCGGAACCTGGCGCTCAAAGTTCTCGCTGAGTCCCTAGTGCTGAGATACAAACAAGTAAATTGAAAAAACAATTTCTTGATTCTTCACTCAGGACTCGGAACTCAGCACTCAAAACTTTAAAGTGTCTCAATAGCAAGCACCTTTAGCATTCTAGGGGAGCCATTGAAGTGCTTTGGTCTCCAAAGATGGCGTCAACTGGCGTTGGGTACTGCCCACCTTAGTTTTAGATTGGGGATAAAATTTCTGGTTATCTAAATTCTCGCAGCCTCCCTTGTACCGTCAGGTCAAAAGCGGGGAATCTGCTGAAAAAACCGAAAATCTATGACAATACCTAGTGGTAAAGGGAGTAATTCACTCCCTTTTTTCTTTGCAAAACACCCAATTTGTGGTAACAACTATACTGGATTTAATCATCCTCAAAAAAAGTGGTGTGAGCAATGTGCGGAATCGTTGGATATATAGGCACTCAAGCGGCGACAGACATTTTACTGGCTGGGCTGGAAAAACTAGAGTACAGGGGCTATGATTCCGCTGGAATCGCCACTGTTTGGGAAGGTGAGGTTCATTGTGTGCGGGCCAAGGGCAAACTGCATAACCTACGTTCTAAACTGGAACAAATTGAAACCCCTGCCCAAATTGGTATTGGTCACACTCGCTGGGCGACTCATGGTAAGCCAGAAGAATACAACGCCCATCCCCACATGGATACCGCAATGCGAGTGGCGGTGGTGCAAAATGGCATTATCGAAAATTACCGCGAGTTACGCGAAGAACTCAAAGCCAAAGGATACGTTTTTCGTTCTGAAACGGATACCGAAGTTATCCCCCACCTCATAGCCGAATTTTTAAAGAATTTTCCCCCCTCATCTCCCTCATCTTCTTTCCTAGAGGCAATTCGCCAAGCTGTTAACCACCTACAAGGAGCATTTGCACTTGCAGTGGTTTGTGCTGATTATCCTGATGAATTGATTGTTGTTCGTCAACAAGCACCCTTGGTGATTGGTTTTGGTCAAGGAGAATTCTTTTGTGCTTCCGACACGCCAGCGATCGTTGCTTACACCCGTGCAGTGCTACCTTTGGAAAATGGCGAAATTGCCCGCCTGACACCTTTGGGCGTTGAAATTTACAATTTTGCTGGGGACAGGCTTAAAAAACAACCCCGACTACTCAACTTGAATCCCACGATGGTAGAAAAACAGGGATTCAAACACTTCATGCTCAAGGAAATTCATGAGCAACCAGGGGTAGTGAGAGCTAGTTTAGAAGCTTATTTTAATAATGTAGAAGAAAATGTGCGATCGCCAATTAATCTTGGTTTACCTGAAGATTTATATACAGATTTAGAACAAATTCACATCGTCGCTTGCGGTACAAGTTGGCACGCTGCATTAATCGGCAAATATTTAATTGAACAACTAGCAGGAATTTCAACTCAAGTACATTACGCTTCTGAGTATCGCTATGCACCATCACCATTGACATCCAATACTTTGATTATTGGTGTCACTCAATCAGGGGAAACTGCTGACACCCTAGCAGCTTTGGCGATGGAAAAAGAACGCCGCCAAGGCAAAGAAGCCAAATATGAAGCGCGACTCTTAGGTATTACGAATCGTCCAGAAAGCAGCCTTGGCCATCTAGTGCCACATATTATTAGTACGTTAGCGGGAATTGAAATTGGGGTAGCAGCGACAAAAACTTTTACCGCCCAACTGATGGCGTTTTATGCATTGGCATTAGATTTAGCCGCTCAACGTCAGACAGTTTCAAAAGAAACTTTAGAGAAAATTATTAATGGCTTGCGACAAATTCCTAAAGAGATTGAGTCAACATTAGAAAGTCAAGAACGTTTAAGCGAACAACTGGCACATGAATTTGCTGAAACCCAAGATTTCATTTTTGTAGGTAGAGGAATTAACTTTCCCATTGCTTTAGAAGGGGCGTTGAAATTAAAAGAAATCAGCTACATTCACGCCGAAGGGTATCCAGCTGGCGAGATGAAACACGGTCCCATCGCGCTTTTAGATGCGAAAGTGCCGGTGGTGGCGATCGCAATACCTGGTAGTGTGTATGAAAAGGTCATTTCCAATGCCCAAGAAGCCAAAGCCAGAGATTCTCGGTTAATCGGCGTGACTCCCGTCAACGATGGCGAAGCTGCGGAAATTTTTAACGATTTACTCCCTGTCTCCCATGTGGAAGAATTGCTTTCTCCCCTCCTCACAGTAGTTCCTTTGCAATTGTTGGCTTATCATATTGCCGCCCGTCGTGGTTTGGATGTGGATCAGCCTCGCAATCTGGCTAAAAGTGTAACTGTGGAATAGTATAATTTTATACTTTTTATAGATGTGTGGAAAGATACTTCGGTTAAACAATAAATAATTCGATTCAACAATAAATAAAACGGTTGAACAATAACCCTTGACAGAGTACGCTTGTATTGATCAGATATGCGATCGCTCTCAGGGGTTATTTTTATGGTTAGGCGCAAAAGCCAATGGACGCAAGCTAAATTTATTCCTAAACTAGGCTATAAAAAGCATATCTCATAAATAAGTGAAATCAAATGAGTGGTAATCAACGGGTAATTCATGCCGAACCTACTAAAGATTTATTCATATATATGTTGGTGCGAGATATACCGCTTATTCGTGCGATCATTGATCTTGTTGACAACTCAGTAGATGGCGCAACTCATTTACAGAGTAATGAGAATTATGAAGGGCTTTGGATAAAAATTTTAGCTAACAAAGAAAAATTTGAAATTCAAGATAATTGTGGAGGAATAGAGGTAAAGGAGGCAGAGGAGTATGCTTTCAAATTTGGAAGAGCAAATGATGCTGCATTAACGCCAAAATCGATTGGAAGATTCGGAATTGGGATGAAGCGAGCTTTTTTCAAGATCGGAAGAAAATTTACAGTTGAATCAACTACCTCTAGCTCAAAATTTGTAGTCTCAGAAGATGTAGAAGAATGGAAAAAGAAAAATGAATGGACATTTGAATTTTTAGAAGTTCAAGAAATTGGTGATTACGAATCCAGTGAGATTGGAACTCGAATATTAATTGAAAAATTGCATGAAAGCGTGTCAGAAGACTTAGGATTAGAAAATTTCCTATCGCAATTAAGGCAAGAATTAACAATTGCATATTCATTAAAACTAAAAAAGGGATTAAGCATTAGTATAAATAATGAGGAACTGCGTCCAACTCCCCTTAATTTTCGTACTTCTGACAATATTAAAGTTGCAAAATTTGAAAAAGAGTATAAGTACTTTGGAAGTTGTGAAATAGATACACCAGTGCGGGTTAGCTTGTATGCTGGTGTATCCGATAGAAGTCTAAATGAAGGTGGATGGTATGTATTCTGCAATGAACGTATGGTTCTTGAAGCTGACCAAACTGAAATAATGGGTTGGGGTACAAAAAGTGGTTTCCCAAAATATCATGCTGATTTTGCATTTTTTAGAGGCTACGCTTTCTTCGAGTCTGATGATGCTGTTTATTTGCCTTGGACAACGACGAAAACAGGGATTGACTACGACTCACCAATCTACAAAGCAATCAAACAACAAGTATCTGAACTAACGGTTCCCGTTCTTACATTCTTGAGAAAAATGGCAGATGAAAAGAGCCGTGTAGAGCGTGGTGAAATATCTGAGAGTTTACTTGAGCAAGCATATTTACAAACTTCACTTCACTCTGTATTTGAAGCAGATACAAGTACAACCTTTCAAATTCCTGAGCAATCAGCAATACCGCCTCGTCAGAACCGTGGCACTATACAATATAACAAACCAATTGAAGAAATTGAGCTAGTTAAAGAATTATTAAATGTTTCATCGAATAAAGAGATCGGTGAAAAAACCTTTGATTACTATTTAAACAACGAAGGATAAGGATGATGGCTGGTAGCTATTCAAAAATTAATTACAGCCTTCGTCCTGCAAAAGCAGTTGAAAGAAAGATTATATGCGATTCTCTTCGATGCTTAAGTCCGTTCGGAGAACTGACAAATTATAGATATGTAGGTTTTGGCTCAACTTACTTTAGTGACTTTATTCTATTTCACAAATCCTTACATATTGAGGATATGATAAGTATAGAAAAAGACAATAATGCTAAAGATCGTTTTGAATATAATAAACCTTTTGGGTGTATTGAAAT
Source organism: Desmonostoc muscorum LEGE 12446 (assembly GCF_015207005.2). Taxonomy (GTDB): domain Bacteria; phylum Cyanobacteriota; class Cyanobacteriia; order Cyanobacteriales; family Nostocaceae; genus Nostoc; species Nostoc muscorum. The sequence goes on along the minus strand of NZ_JADEXS020000001.1, from coordinate 2,770,166 downwards.
CAAGTATGGAGCTTCCTATGAAGTTCTGCCGACAATTGAATGGAATAAAAAATCGATTGTATGGCTTGATTATGATAGCCCATTAGAAAAAACAATTCTAGATGATATTGATACCCTTACAAGCAAATTAGTATCTGGAAGCGTTTTAATTGTTACAGCTAGTGCAGAACAAGACCGACCCCCAAAGGAAGGTTGGGATATAAAAGAAATAAACAAATTTAGAGAAGATAAGTTACGCGAAAGACTTCCTAATGAAAAAATTCCCATACACGAACCGATTGATTTAACTGGGAAGAATCTAGGAAATCTGTATAAAAGAATAATTAATAATCAACTGAAACAAAGTGTTAGTAACGCTAATTCAGCACGTTCAGAAGACGAAAAGCTTAATTATAAGCAGATTTTTGATTTTCGTTATGCTGATGGTTCTCGGATGCTAACAGTTGGATGGCTCCTTTTTGAACAGAGCTACTGTAATCTGGCAGAACAATGTAAGTTTAGTAAGAATTTTAATGCAACAGAATTAGATAATCCTTATGAAATAAACGTGCCCAATCTTACACGTAAGGAAATTCACTATCTAGATAGTCAAATGCCTACAGATGATTGCGATGCTGTGAAGCGAATTTGTATCCCTCTCAAGGATGTTAAATGCTATGCAGAATTGTATAAATACTTTCCTTCTTTTGTGGAAATGATCATGTAGCTACGACAGAAATTTTCTGTTGGTATGGTGTAATTCATCTGACCTGAAGTTCTAGACTTCATATTCGGCTACCAGTAAATCAGGTACGTTTAATTTATCCATTAGCAGGTAAGTCCCTGAGAATTGGCAAGCATACAATTCGTTTGGGTATTCCCGATATATATTTCCTCCAACCCAACCTGCGGAGCAATTGCGATCGCGTATCGTAATCATTAGAGGTTATGCAGAACCGGAGGAATTCTTAGCAGCAGGCAAAAGGCAGTCTGAGAAACTTAAAATCCAAGGGATAGTTACTATCCTGTCCTGTAAAAGGCTGACGGTAGAGTAAAACACAAAACTCCTAAGAACAGAGTCAAGTCATAACTGACGTTTTTTGTTGAAAACACCGTTGGCTGAGCAACGATGTTTATCGTTATTTATCTGCGATCGCGTTACAAATGCTATAGAAGTGATCGCCTATTCTATCTTGTAGCACTATTAGGCGAATCAGCTGCTGCCACTGGGTTCGGCTGACTCAGGTAATCGTAGACTAGTCGGGAAACTTGACGGATAAAGTCTCTTCCCCTGGAGTCTTTATAGGGACGTGTGACGAAGATAGCCGCCAGGTAACGCTTACCATTAGGCATAGTCACAAATCCTGCATCGCCGATGAGAAAGCCAATATCTCCCGTTTTGTTGGCGATGACTGCACCTTTCCCCAAACCTGCGGGAAGCAGTGTGTGAATTGTGGTGTGACGGAGAATATCTAAGGCTTACTCCCGACTTGGTGGAGAAACTAGCTTGTTATTGACTAACAAAGCCAGCACCCGGGCCATGTCTTGAGAACTGGTGGTGTTAGTTCCTCTCAAGTCAGCCAAGAGATGCCGAATTACCGTGTCTCTCAGTCCCCAACTGCGGAAACGTTGATTTAGTTTCGCTGCGCCACCCAAGCGATCAATAATCATGTTGGTGGCGGTGTTGTCACTAATGGTAATCATCTTGGTGATGGTTTCCAAAGCCGTGTATTTCTTGCCAACTGACTCATACTGCATAGTTCCAGAACCGTTGGTCACTAAGTCACGGCGCATGGTCAGCTTTTCCTCAAGGGTGACTTTACCAGCGTCTAAATCTTGGAAAAAGGCCATGAGAATTGGCAGTTTAATCGTACTAGCAGCGGGGAAAACGCGATCGCCTCCAATATCCAGATAATCGCCAGTATCCAAATCTAAAAAAAACATTCCTGTTTTCAGAAAACTGTAGCGACTCATCAAGGCTTTAACTTGAGGTTCCAATGCTTTCATCGGTGAATGCATGGGAACCACGCCAGCAAACAGAAAATCACCCACTCTTGCAGAAGTACTAGCGGCAGTTATTTCTAGAGATTTTGGCTGGGTTGCAGTCAGTGGTATCGGCTGGGGTAACTGCACAGACCAATGATTGGGCAATTCTTCTTGCAGTTTTACCTCTGCTAGATCGAAGGTCTAACCGGGTGCTAAGGTAATTACCATGCGGGTAGTCTGTGCATTAAACTGCCCGATGCGAATGTCTTGAATTACTGACCCTACTTGTTCGCTAGTCTGCGGATATCCCAGTGTAACTCCAGGCAAATCAATTACCAGACGAGTAGGGTTAGCCAGTAGTTGTATTTTGGGTTGAACATTCTCATCTGTGGTAAAGTCCAGATGGTTGTTATTGCGATTGAAATGCCAATTGGCGATCGCCGCAGCTTTGACAGTGGAACCAAACATGAACAAACTTAACAAGCTAGGTAGAACCCAGCTTGCTTTCAGAATAATTTCTTTGTGTGTGAGGAGCATTGATGATTGCTTTTCCTGCGATCAAACTTCATGGACGAACAAAAGCCGCTCACCATTAAAGCACACTATAAAAAATTTTGTAAATTACGCCTAATTTATAATCTTAAATCTACGGCAATGCGGTGAGCGCAAGCAAACCCAGAAAAAGCTACTGCATTCAACCCCTGACCAGGAAAGGTACTATCCCCCACACAATAAAGTCCTGGAATGGCGGTGCGATTAAAGGGCATCTTCAACAACCCGCGTAATTTGCGTCGGGGAATTGGCCCATAGGTACCATCCTCACGACCCAAAAAGCGGCGATGGGTGCGGGGTGTACCCACTTCCAAATAATCCAATCCCACGCCTAAGCCTGGAAAAATCTTCTCTAGGCGGTCAATAATTCGCCCAGCTGCCTGTTCTTTCTTAGCTTGATATTCACTCGAAGAAAGTTCTTGCCAATCATCAATCCAATGAGGTGTAAAGGCATGAATGATATGATATCCGCTTGGAGCTAAATCTGGGTCAAGCAATGTGGGAATCGAAACAAAAATTGTGCCCTCCACTGCTGTCATCTTTTCCCAGTCTTCCAGCAAAATATGGTGACACTCTGTCCCCTCAGGTAAAACTGACTGTTTTACCCCCATATGTAAACTCAAGAAGCTAGGTGATTTTTGATAATTTTGTTGCCATTCTTTCTCATTATGGGGTATTTGTTCTGCTGGTAGTAATTGTTGAAATGTATCCCAGCGTGTAGCATTAGAGACTATGCGTTTACCCCGATATACTTTACCATTAGCCAGTTGCACACCCACCGCTCGTCCCTGTTCTGTGAGAATTTTTGTGACCCTGGCTTGGTACTGAATCTTACCTCCAGCCTTCTCTAGACCTTCGACCAGTTTTTGGGCAATTTGTCCGACTCCGCCTTTGGGATAGTTCACTCCGCCGTAATGCCTATCAGAAAAGACCATCCCAGCATTAATCATTGGGGTCATGTCCGCTGGAACCACCGACCAGCAATAACACTCCATATCGATAAATTTCAATAATTGGGGGTCTTTGATGTAGCGTCGCGCCACATCTCCCGCATTTTGGGGCAGATACTTAGCTAAACCGAGACACGCCAAAGGATGCTGGAAAAATACCCGCAGTAGATACCGAGGTTCTTCCAGTGACAGCAAATCCATGTTATTCAGGCAGTTGAATACTTTTTGGCATTCGTCATAAAAGCGACGAATCCCTTGTTCTTCATGGCGAAAATGAGCAGTAAGGTTTTGCAAAAATTTTTCATAAACCCGGTCAACTTTCAGGTCTAAACCTTGGGGTAGATGATAGTGAATTTGCACTGGATCTGCGATCGCCTCTTGCTTAACATTCACCGCTGACAATGCGCGGGTGAGTAAGTTGGTTGTGCCGTTTTTCCCTAGCCCAAAAATCATTGATGCCCCAACATCAAATCGATAGCCTTGGCGTTCAAAATAACCAGCGCTACCACCTGGAATCAAATAACGTTCCAGTACCAGCACTTTCGCTCCCTTGGCTGCTAACTGAGTTGCTGTTACTAAACCGCCAATCCCAGACCCAATCACGATCGCATCAATTGTCATTTGTTATTTGTCCTTTGTTATTTGTCCTTTGTCATTCGTTTAGAGTCAACCAAATATTAACTAATAACCAATGCCCGATGCCCAATCACAAAAAAGAGGGACAAGCCTGCTGCTGCTGGCTAATCCCGTCTGCCGATCCTTAAAGAGAGGAGAACACTGTATAACAATATAACCTTGCTTGAGAATTGATGTCAACTACTAATGAAAATTTTTATCAATAAAATTGAGGGATTAATTTTAGCCGTCATCCAAGAGGATTAAGGAGATGGGAGAGCGTGGGGAGACTTGGAAGAATATAAAAAAGCTTCCCACACCTCCCACACCCCCCCAATCCCCTTGTCCCCGTCTGGTCAGGCGGATGCGGGAAAGAGTATTATGGTGTTTCAGTTCTTGTACAATAGAAAGGCGCTGACTTCTGGCTATGACGCTACAATTACGGGTTTATGTACCACCTCATCCCCTAATACAACACTGGCTGGCAGTTGCCCGTGATGCAGGCACGCCTTCAGTATTGTTCCGCAGTGCTATGACTGAGTTGGGAAGATGGCTGACTTATGAAGCTGCACGTGACTGGTTGCCGACCCAAGAAATAGCAGTGCAGAGTCCTTTGGATACCTGTCCAGCAACTGTGATCGATCCACAGATACCAGTGGCGGTAGTGCCCATTCTCCGGGCGGGGCTAGGATTACTAGAGGGAGCGCAGACTTTACTACCTTTGGCATCAATTTATCATCTGGGATTGGCACGAGACGAAGAGACACTGCAACCTCATTGTTATCTGAACAAGTTACCAGAAAAATTTGACCCCCAAACACGAGTATTAATTACCGATCCGATGTTAGCAACAGGAGGGTCAATCATGGCGGCAATGGCAGAATTGACACAGCGGGGTGTCGATCCAACTCTAACGCGGATTGTTTGTGTGGTGGCGGCTCCACCAGCTTTGCAAAAGCTGAGTGCTAGTTATCCAGGTTTAATACTTTACACCGCTACTATTGATGAAAAACTTAACAGCAAGGGGTACATTGTACCGGGATTGGGAGATGCAGGCGATCGCATCTTTGGGACTTAAGTTAGTATGCAGCTAGGATAGATTCATGGCATAACTACTGTAAGAGTTGCAAGGTTGTTGAAGGTGGTAAATATATGAGTCAGCGAGATGGTTTTGCCAGTGGTTTTTTAGCAGGGGCGTTTGTCGGTAGTGTATTTGGTGGTGTCGTCGGAGCGCTGATTGCTTCTCGACGCGATTCCGAATTGCTAGCAGAGGAAGAGATAGAACAAACAGATAGCCAAGCCGAAGCTAAGAGAATAGCAGCAAAGCGGCGTCAAATGAAAGCCTCAGAAGCTGAGAGTGTGAGCATAGAAACAGCTCGGCGATCGCTAGAAGATAAAATTGCCCAGTTAAATGCCACAATTGATGAAGTGCGAAAGCAGCTGGGGAATGTGAATGGCGGCTCACCACAGACAATTGGCGATCGCTCTTTCACTAAAGATTCTTAAAGTTTCCTTAGGCATGATAAAAGTGCCAAGTGTGGTAACTGCTTTACCTGCAAACACCATGACATAGACTAAATTAAAATCAATAGATAAGACCGCATTTGACACTTAGTAGGAAACCTAGTTATCTATGGAATTACTGATTACCACTCTTGCTACTTTTACGCAGATTTATACTTTTCTGTTGCTAATTCGGGTTCTTTTAACCTGGTTCCCAACAATCAACTGGTATGACCAACCATTTGCCGCTTTGAGCCAGATAACTGACCCTTATCTGAATGTATTTCGCTCATTTATTCCCCCCCTGGGCGGCATAGATTTTTCGCCAATGTTAGCTATTTTACTGCTGCAATTTCTAGGTGGGTTTATAGGCGGTCTACCTGTCTAGCCTTCCTCGTGTAGTGCAGAATTAGCAGTTTGCTCGATGTTCAACTAAAGAATTTTAGGTGTAGGCTGACCAGCCCAAACCTATGCTACTTAAAATTTATCCTACTCAGTACTCAGTGCTGAGTATTTTTTTCTTCACTCAGCACTCTTCATTATTTCCGCACCGCAGCGCTAAATCCAGCTGCCTTGAATTGCTTCAGCTTTAATGGAGTAGGCTGATTTGCAGGCACAGAAATTCTCAATTCAAAATCGCTAAGACCTGGTGGTACCTCAGCAATCGAACCAAGACGAGTGCGGTTTTGCATTACTGAGTCATTATTGGCATCATAGATGCGTCCAAAAATATCTGCATCATAAACTGTTTTCTTAGTACCATTTTCTGCCTTGCCAATGACAATGAAGCAATTGGCAGCGGCGCTACCACTACTGATAACAGCTCCTTGTGCCAGTTCTGCTGGACAATCTTTATAGGAAATATCAAATAGTTTAATCTGTGTCAGCGCTAGAGCGGGGGGAGTAAGCACCCACGATAGAAAAGTGATGAGACAAGAAATAAAAATGACCGTGAGCGATCGCAACTGCATAAACGACCCCGTAATTTTATTCAATAAATTATGTAACTGATAACCTCAGCTTACAACGGAATTACAGTTAACAGTTAACAGTCAACAGTTAACGGTCAAACAACAAACACCTGCTCAACTATCAATTCCCAATTGGGTACCACGTCTGATGCAATGGTCGCCGTACCCTGCAACACCGTATCCTCATACGGGACTTCCACCCAGTTACAAAGGGTGATTTGTTTGAACTTTGCATCGACAATCCAGTATTCGCTAATGCCTCTAGCCCCATATTACGTGCGTTTGTAAACTACGAACTAAAAATAATATGCCAGTTGCGTAAGTCCTAATAACTACAGGTGAATTGGAAACTTTAATTTAACTTTTGTAATAATTAAGTAAACAAGCCCGCGATTGCTATTAACTTTTATGACACCAGATGAGATTGAAACAGCTATGCAAGCAGCCTTTAATAGTTGTGATGCTGTAGGCTGTCCTCTCACTGACGCACAGAAACAGATATTATTGCAAGTGGTTGAGCAAATCCAGGGAAATTTTAACTCTGAAGCGTCAGATATTGCTAATCCTTTGGACGAACTTACCCCAGAGGAGTTAGAAGCATTTTTAGAGTTTGTTAAGACCGAGGAACAACGTAACCGTACTTGGAAAGTCCAATTACTCAACGATTGGCTGTTGGAAAATGACTCTGGAACAGTACAATTTATCCGCCAGCGCTACGGTTTACAGTGGCTTAACCGTGTTGAGTCATACCATTTTGATAAGTATTCTTATTTTGAAGATGCATTAAAGTTGAAAGTAGGCGATCGCATTGAAGTTTGCAATGCATTATGGGAATGGGTGCAAGAAGATGGGCCGTGTAAACCGGAGTGGTTTCCATCCATTGTGATTCAGGTTGATGAAATTAGCGATGTCTACGACGGGCTACGCCCACGCAATAATTCCTCTACTAATTGCGTCGTCCGCTTCTTCAACGGCGCTGAGTATGAAATTCAAGGAATTTACGAATGGAATCGCTATAACTGGCGTTGGTCTCAGAAGTAGTGGGGAGCAGGGGAGCAGGGGGAGCAGGGGAGGCAGGGGGAGAAAATAACTTCTCAGTCAACAGTTATCAGTCAACAGTCATCAGTGAAGACTCCCAATGCTCAACGCCCAAGCTAAAAACCTCTCAGTATGATACAACGCTAGTTGATTGCTTACACCGTTAAAAACGGCATCAAAAGAGTGTTCTGCCCAAGGAATTTCTAGGAAAACAGCAGTGTTACCAGAGCCATGTAAACGTTCATACATCTGTCTGCCAAATCGAGCTTCTACCAAATGGTCGCGCCTGCCGTAAATTAATAAAGTTGGCGGCAAAGGATGCGTTAAGTAATTTATCGGTGAAGCAATTTTATACTGATTAGGTAATTCATCTAATGAACCACCGAGAAATGCTTTTAAAACAGCACGGGTATTAATAGGATCGGGACTTGGCGGTGTTTTGTATCCCTCAGTCAAATTAACAGGCCCGTAATAGCTGACCACAGCACGGATGGGCGGTGCATCCGGTTGATAAGCCGCTAGCATTGCTAGGTGTGCCCCAGCAGAACGTCCTAAAAGTACAATACGTTCTGGATCGGCTTCATATTCGGCTGCATGTTTGTGAATAAAATTCAGGGCTGTACGCACGTCATCTAACTGTGCTGGGAACTGATATTGAGGTGCGTGTCGGTAGTCGATCGCAAATACCGTATATCCCTGCTGAGCAATATATTGATTAAACTCAGGATTAGCGCTAGGATTTCCATGTTGCCAAGCTCCACCATAAATTACTATCAGTGCTGGATATTTTCCCACCTGCGGTGGTTGGTAAACTTCCATTTTTAAAGGTACTCCCCCAGGAGCAGCAAAAATAATATCTTTTTGATGGCGCGTTTTACCTGATGCAATACCCCGGAAGAAATTAACTAAGTTAAAGGGATGAGTTTGCATTTTGGTGCTTAGTTGAACTGGAATTTTTTCTAGATAATCTGCTCCTAACTCTTGTTTCATCGCTTGAGCCATCTGCATTTGAGTGAGTGGAATATTCACTAGCACCCATCCACAAATTAGCAGTCCGATTAAACTGACAATGCAAGCTAAAGGCTGTAGTTGACGCTGAGTAATGCAGAAAAAAGAAAGTAATAAAGAGAGCAAATTTAATAAAAATAACCAAGGACTGACTTCTGGCGCTCCCACTGCTAGGGTGAGTAAAAACATATTTGGAGCAGGAAGTATAATCCAAGAGCTAAGAAATAGGCTTGTCAAACTTAGTAATAATGCAAGCCATGAGAAAAGGAATTCCGGTTTAAGGAACATGTATGAAAAAGCAGTAACAATAATTGAAAATAACTACAATTTATCCGTTAATGCTACCGCTTGCAATAGTTAAATCATGTCTAGTCATAAGTTTTAAAATTACTTATCTCCCTAAACCCAGGTGATTTTGTAAAGCTTGGCGCATGACTTCTACAGGTATATTTTCCTGCTGTAACCAAATTTTTAATGCTGCTACCCCTTGTTGGACTAGCATTTCTAATCCATCGATCGCAATTGCACCTTGTTTTTCTGCTTGCTCTAGAAATAGCGTGGGTTTAGGAACATATATTAAATCGTAGGCGATCGCACCTGTTGGTAAATTCGCTATTTCCTCCACGCTCAAAGGCGACTCATCAACCTTGGGATACATACCTATGGGCGTTGTGTTTACCAGCAGATTAGCTTGAGGAATCAATTTTGCTAGTTCATCCCATGTACCGACTTGCAAATTCTCTTCTATAGCTGAATTACTCCAACTATCGCAAAATGCTTGTAATTTCTGCACATTGCGCCCCAACACATAAATTTTGGCAAAACCTAGTTGGTGACATCCTGCGACAACTGCCCTAGCTGCACCACCGTTGCCTAAAATTACTGCTACTTTTTGACTCCAATCTTGTTGATATGTTGTCTGCAAAGGAGCGATAAATCCTTCTATATCTGTGTTTGTGCCTACCCATTTGTGATTTTGGCGGCTAACAGTATTCACCGCACCGATAGTTTGAGCAACAGGGGTAATTTCTGAGAGCAGGGGTATGATTGCTTGTTTGTGAGGTATCGTCACACTAAAGCCCACAATATCAACAGCTGCGAAACCTGCGATCGCAATCTCCAAATTTTCTGGTGCTATGGGAAACGGCAGATAAACATAATCTAATCCCAAATGAGCGATCGCCGCATTATGCATCACCGGCGACAGCGAATGTTCCACCGGATGTCCGATTACTCCTAAAAGTTTAGTTTTGCCTGTAATTAATTTAGTCATTAGTCATTTGTCATTTGTCATTGGGCAAAAAAGGCAGAGACAGGGGCACAGGGGAGAATAATAACTCCTAACTCCTAACTCCTAACTCCTAACTCCCCACTCCCCACTCTCCACCTACTCTACAATTATTAAAAGCTACTTCACATTTGTTTAAATCATGCAGGCAACTACAGCCCCCTCTACAAACCCAATTCCTGGTAAATATTGGCAGTGGCGCGGGCACAATGTTTACTATGTGCGTGCGGGAGAGAAGCAAGCGCAACGTCCGCCTTTGCTTTTGGTACATGGATTTGGTGCTTCCACAGACCACTGGCGTAAGAATATCACGGGATTGTGTCAAGATTTTGAAGTGTTTGCGATCGACCTTTTGGGATTTGGGCGATCGGCAAAACCGAAATTGCAGTACAGTGGTGACTTATGGCGCGACCAACTTCACGATTTTATCAGTGAAGCGATCGGTCAAAAAGCAGTCTTGGCAGGTAATTCTCTTGGTGGCTATGCTAGCTTGTGTGTTGCAGCACAACGTCCTGATAGTGCGGCTGGTTTAGTGTTACTCAATAGTGCTGGGCCATTTAGCGAAAGTCAGCCGACATCTGAACCTGAAGCTTTACAAAGCCAAATTCAGCCTCCCAAACAACCCTCTTCTTTAGAAAAACTTTTGGGTGACTCGGTTAAGTGGATTTTTCAACAACCTTTAGCCCAATCTTTGTTATTTCAATACGTGCGACAACGTTGGGTAATTCGCCAAACCTTAGAAAAAGTTTATCTTGACAAGAGTGCAGTTACAGACCAATTAGTAGAAGAAATTTATCGTCCAGCTTACGATCCTGGGGCAATGGATGTGTTTGTTTCAGTTTTTAGCACGCCTCAAGGAGAAAAAGTTGATGTGCTACTCAAGCAATTAACTTGTCCTTTGTTAATGTTATGGGGAGAAGCCGATCCTTGGATAAATGCTAGAGAACGTTCTCAAAAGTTTCGTCAATATTATCCTCAACTTACAGAACATTTCCTAACCGCTGGCCATTGTCCCCATGACGAAGTTCCCGATAAAGTAAACCAACTTTTACAAGATTGGGTTTTGTCTATTGCCCAGTGATAAATGTTGAACAGAGATGTGTAACTCAAGGATGAGGGAGTAGGGAATGGGGAGTGGGGAGATGGGGCGACAAATTGTAATAAGTCTTTCCCCGTGTCCTCTTCTCTATGCCTCACTACATTGATTCAGGACTTACGCAAAAGATAACGAAAGTAGCGGTAATACCCTGCGGGAAGCCGCTTTGCGTCTACATGAATTACCGCTACGCAAGAATAAGGTTTTCGTTCAATACGGTTCGGTTAAGGTTTTTTGATTAAAATTCTAAATTCCAAAGACGCGATAAATCGCCGTCTCTACAATAATCATTCCTTTGTAGAGACGGCGATTTATCGCGTCTAGTGCCTTAACCGAACAGTATTGGGTTTTCGTTCACATCTTGGGTAAGTCCTATGATTATTCTGTATTCTTCTTCAATTATTTAAAAACGTATGATTTAATTTCTTGTTCTATCTTATCGCTAATAATTTCAGTTCCAATACTGGGTTGATCTAGATTCACCCTCACAAAATTTGTGTTGTCTTCTCCAGTAAATTTTTTATCGTTATTGGAATCTTTGAGAATTTTGAGAAAAATTGCATTTTGGCTGGGAAGAACAACCCAATTAATAATTTGCGTGTTGTTTGGGGTAATTTGCTGGAGATTCTTACCCGATAAATCAGAAATATAACCAACAATGGCATCTTCGGTGTTGATTTTTTTATCTGCGTTTGTATCTTGGTCAATAATTCTATACAACCAAACTCTTGTAATTGGTTTGTCTGCGGCTTTTATTTCTAATAAATCAAATGAGTTAATAATGGCTTTTTTATTTAATAAAAGATGAGCTTCTCCATCTTGCTTACGATAAAAGATGAGATTATACAATAATTTGTTATTTCTTTCATAAGAACGTGAAAGACTTAAATTACTTTCTTTCTCTTGAGACTGGTCTGGAAGATTAACCGGAATCATGAGATAATCCGATTGCTCTTTAATAATTAAATTGCCATAGGTAATATTTGGTTGTGAGTTGGGTTTGTCAGTTGCTTTTGCCTGTTCGGTTTTTCTGGTAACGTTGGATTCACAGGAAAAAGAAACAGCGCCTATGATAATAGCTGTAGTAATTTTCTTTAAAAAGCTATAGTTTTTCATCAATCTCTCACAGTCGGATATGTTGCTGTTCTATTTTATTCCCTGGTGGAAAATTACCATGCCGATGAAACCAACTATTTTACTGATATTTCAGTGCTTAAATGTTCATCTCTTCGTCACGCTTACTTACAATTTTCTTGCTAACCATCTTGACAAATCCTGTTTGAAATGGAATGAAACAGCCCTGCTTATAAAGGGGGGAAATAGAAAATCTAGTTCCCTCCCCTTTATAAGGGGAGGGTTAGGGTGGGGTAAAAATATTTGATAGATCAATCATGACTTTTAAAACATCCTCTTAGAGTATACAAAACAAGCCCACTGATACGGGCTTGTTTATATATATAAGGTGGGTAAAGTATTCTAATTATAAAAATCCAAAAACCTGGTCAGGATTGACCAGGTTTTATCGAGTTTACAGATTTCAAATTGTTAAACTAATTAACTAACTGAAGGTTAATAACTAAGGTGGACAGAATAACTAGCAAACTTCGCATTTATACGTTTTTCCGTTTTAGGATTTGGCTTTGTCTTCTACAATTAGACTTTTCGCCACTTGTATCTTGATATGCTGAAGTTTACTTGGGTTGATGACAGGGGACACTAAGTCATTTACCCTTTTTGTTTGGTTTTGCTTTGTTTGGTGTCCTACTATTTAATTTATCACTAGGTTTGTTAGTTGCAACCCTTAGTTTACCAAAGTTGACGTTTTGTTAGGTTTTGCAATCTCGTTGTGGAGATTTGATCCCTAACCCTGTTTTTAAGAGAGTTGAAGGGATCTTCGAGCGTTCGGCTTACTCAAGCAAACTCTATTGTTAAAATTCCCACATAATTGGATTGTTATCAAACCGATCGCTAACAATACGTCCAATGGCATCAATTTCTGCCAATTCGGCGGCAGAAAGTTGAATTTGGGCGGCTAAAGCGTTGTCTTGGGCTTGCTGGGGATAACGCGCCCCGGCTATGGCATTTGCTTGAGGTTGAGCAATTAACCACGCTAAAGCTAACTGAGCAAGGGTACAATTATGAAGGAGGGCTATAGGACGCAATTTTTCTAGTGCTTGTTGAGCTAGTTCAAAGTTTTCGCCTTGAAACAGTTTATTTTTAGCACGGTTATCTGCTGGGTCAAATTGATGACCGGCCGCAAATTTCCCTGTCAGCAATCCCTGTGCTAGAGGCGAATAAGCAAGGATAGAAATGTTGTGTTCAATACAATAAGGCAGTGCATCTTGTTCTACCTGTCTCCAGAATAGAGAATAAGGTGGTTGTAAACTATCAATACGTCCATAACTCGCGGCTTGAGCCAACTGGGCGCTAGAAAAATTGGAAACACCAATCGCTCGAATTTTACCTTGTTCCTTGAGCAAGTTCAGAGCGCTCATAGTTTCTTCGATAGGTACTATTTCACTATTGAAAGCGCCGGAGGGCCAATGAATTTGGTAAAGGTCGATGTAATCAGTCTTTAGGTTTGTTAGGGAACGTTCACAAGCCTGAATCACTTGTTCATACTTTAGATGGTTAGCGAAAACTTTCGTGGCATACTCCACGCGATCGCGCACATCAGATAAAGCTTCAGCTACAATTTGCTCAGAGTGTCCTTCACCATAAACTTCAGCAGTATCGATTGTTGTGATACCAGCTTCAAATCCTGCTCGAATTGTTTTAATGGAGTCAGCATCCTCAATTCCCACCCACATTCTTTTACCGGCTTGCCAAGTTCCCATCAGAATGGGTGTGATTTGCACTTCAGTTGTACCTAGACATCGCTTTTCCATAACTGCTTCCTAATTCATCTCCCTGGACAGTTATATACTTTATCGGTCTTAGCTTGAAATTAAATCAGAATTACAGTAGACATGATGGAATTGACTACAACTTTTCATGCTCTCAAAGAATGGGCAGTCGCCGTAAATGCCTTGGAAACTGGCAAAACAATTATGTTGCTCCGCAAAGGCGGTATTCATGAACGAAATGGACATTTCCAAGTTGCCCACAACCAGATTTTGCTTTACCCTACTTATGAACATCAACAAGCTTTCATGCTCAAACCTGAGTATGCCAATGATGTTTATCCAGTAACATCAGGCTGGCATCCAGACACAATTCGCATCGGTAGTTGGGCTGAAATTACAGATATTTTGCCAGTTAGTGACGAGTCTATTGTCAACAGCTTACTTCCCTTTCATATTTGGAACGAGCATTTTATTAGCGATCGCCTCAAATGGAAACCACGCCAACCCCTATATATTCTGCTCTTACGGACTTATAAGCTACCCCAAGAACAAGAAATTGCTTATTATGCTAAATACAGCGGCTGTAAGTCGTGGATTGATTTAGACCAAGCAATTCAATTAGAAGGAGCAAAACCAGTTTTCTCTGATTTTGTATACAGTCAATTAGTAGAGAAAATTCGCGGGATTGTTGGTGATAAATTGTATGCTCCGCTGTTCTAATAACCAAAGTTATCGGCGATCAAATATCAATTTTCTCTTGAATGCGAACGAGTGCGACTTATAGCAGCATAATAACGAATTCAGGAATCAAATCTGCTGAATTCAATTATTCTCTAAGTCGCTACTCAATAATTTCGTCATATTGATTGGTGTCGTCTTCCTGCAATGTTTTCATTTCCATGAAAACATCCGCCAAAGTTTTTTCATCTAGCCATTGATGACGTTCTTTGGTGTAATCTCCTTTGCCGGAACTGAAATATTGAATAAACCGAATAGTATCGGTAACTCCCAGAGAATTGATTAAAGCATCGTAGCCCTGTTTGATAATTTCATTTTGGGTTTTCATCATTGCTTTCCTCGGCTTGTATTACTTCTGTCAGCCATTGAATGGGATTATTAATCTTAACGTTAATTAATTGAGAGCTTTTTTGGGCTTTTTTGAAGAGTCTGTCATCTGTTGTGAGAAATACATCAGCTTGACTTCTTTCGGCGCTAGCAATGTGGGTGGCATCATAGCTGGAGAATCCTAATTTTTGGAGTTCAGCGGCTCTCTCTTCAATGAAGGCACTATTAATAATTTTGATCTTAGCAATAGAGAGTAATTTTTTGGCATTTTTGAGTCTTTCTAAATCGGGTGTTTGGTTTAATTCTGCAATTAAAGCACTGCTATTGATAAGTCTCCAAGTTCCTGATTGACATTGACTCAGAATTGTCATAATTGCCTGTGCTTCTAAATAAATACGCAATTGTGTCTGGTCATCAAACGGACGATTTAAACAACAAGCATCAAGATAGATTTTATATTGTTTGCTCATGGTGTTTAATCAACTGAATTTTATACAGCGCTTCCGGCTATTATGCAATACAGTTTTTCTCCTTGCCCTCTCCTTTCAAAGCTTTCAGATTTGGGGATGTACCTCATAGCTGCCGTAAGTGCTGTAAGTAATTTCCAAAATCTGCCCTTATGTAACTAGAACAATAAATAGTCTAATTGCGAACCTCCAGAAAATAGTATTTCTTGTTACATACAATCATCAAGAGCGCGGATAATATTAGAAAAACCTCATCCTAGAAACAAAGTGACGGAAAGCTGTTGATCTTTATATCCTCTTAGCAGCTTTCTTCATGGGTATGAATTTCTAAGTAATTGTCCTGAAGTACATAGAAATTAATTACATTTTGTCTAAAGTATTAGGCAAAAAACTATACCACAAGGCCGAGGCTTGACTTGACAAAAGTTTGCCATTATGCTTTTTAGCTACAAGTAAAGGAGTTTGCAATGCACGGACAAATGTGCTGGTTACCGAAGTCTGGCGGCGATGGAGAAAAAATTTTGTATTTGCAGACAGAACCCGGTCAACCCTGGCGTCCCTACACAGCGTTTGGACATTTGGCAGTCCCAGATTATCCGATACCAGGTGGTTCTAAAGGTTGGGCAACTTATCAAAAACTTCTCAAAGCAGGTTGGACACTAGTACCTAGCGCACGGGCAAACGAGTTTCGCAGCAGTAGCTATGTAGAGTCAAAGAATTTTGGATTTTAGATTTTGGATTTTGGATTTTGGATTGGGGAATTGGGCATGGGGCATTGGGCATGGGGCATTGGAAGTGTGGGAGGTGTGGGAGGATGGGGAAGAAATCTTTCCCCCCTCATCTCCCTCATCTCCCCCATCCTCCCCATCCCCCCACACTTCCAATGCCCCACTCCCTCACCACCCTCTTGGGGAACCTTCGCTGCGAGGATCGGCTGCCCCTTCTAGAGTTCCGTCGGCTGTCAGTGCGATCGCGTTACTATTACCCCAAGGTGCAGTTTGTTTGATTTTGTGTCCTCGACGGCGTAAATCTTCCAAAGTCAAAGCATCTAAACCCCACGATTCGACGCGCAATTCATCGGGAAGCCATTGATGATGTATGCGTGGAACCGAGACAGCCGCACCAACATCCATGTTGTATTCCAATACATTCAGGATGACTTGCAAAACTTGGGTGATGATGGTGCTACCACCAGGGGCACCTGCGGCCATGCGGAAACGATTATTTTCTGTGACAATTGTGGGAGTCATGCTAGACAAGGGAGTTTTTCGGGGTGCAATGCTGTTGGCGTCGTTACCAATTAAACCAAAGGCATTTGGAACTCCTGGTGCAGCCGCAAAATCATCCATCTCATTGTTGAGGATAATTCCCGTTCCCGGTGTCACCACACCAGCACCAAAACTCAGGTTAATTGTGAAAGTCAAACTTACGGCATTGCGTTGTTCATCGACAACGGTAAGATGGCTGGTTTCGGGAGATTCGTAGCGAGGACAGGGGGATGAGGGGAGACATTTGGGATTGAGGTTTCCTGGCTTGACTTCGGTGGAGGGTCTAGCCCGATCGATTTTAATTTCTTGGCGGCGTTTTTTGGCGTATGCTGGACTGGTTAGTTCTTGTACGGGGACTTTAACAAAATCTGGATCGCCTAAATATTGTGAGCGATCGCTGTAAGCAATCTTCATTGCTTCTACTATTAAATGTATGGCGTCGGGATGATGCCATCCCAAAGATTTCAAATCAGTGTCACCAATAATATTTAAAATCTCTAATAGATGAACGCCTCCCGATGAGGGTGGAGGCATTGAGCAAATTTTAGCTTTGCGGAAATTTCCACAAACTGGAGTCCGCCAGATTGGTTTATAGGCTTTTAAGTCTTCTAGAGTAATTAAACCACCATTTTTTGCCATATCAGCAGCGATCGCCTTGGCAATTTTTCCAGTGTAAAAATTTTGGGGATTTTCGGCAATTGCTGTTAAAGTGCGGGCCAAATCACGCTGCACCAGCTTGTGGCCTGTGTTGTAGAATTTGCCGTTGTCAGTGAAGATTTCCCGCGCTGCTGGATTGTTGAGAATTCGTTGCTGATAAAGTTGGTTTGTTTGCAGAGAACGCCAAGTTGACGCATCGCCAATAATAAAGCCATCTTTAGCAAGGGCGATCGCAGGTTTTACTACCTCTTGCCAAGAAAGCTTACCATAGCGACGATGCACTTCATAAAGTCCCGCCACCGTTCCTGGTGTCGCCACTGCTAAATAACCATTAATACTTGCATTGGGACGCACCTTTCCTGCTGCGTCTAAATACATATTTCTTGTAGCCTTTAGGGGGGCGCGTTCGCGGAAATCTAACGCTTTCATGTCGCCAGTTTTCTCAGAATGCACCAGCAAAAATCCGCCGCCGCCAATTCCCGCCGAAAAAGGCTCAACCACAGAAATAGCAAAGGTTGTGGCTACCGCTGCATCTACAGCATTACCACCCTTGCGTAACATGGAAATTCCCGCTTCACTGGCTAGGGGATGGGCTGAAACCACCATTCCCTTTTTGCTGCGTAGGGGTAAAAAAGCCGCTGATGCTACTTGGCTGTAAAGAACAACGCTAAAAGAAAAGATGGCGATTGCAACTCGCTTCGGTTTGGCAACAGTAAGCATTTTTATGCCATTTTGTTTGATATTTATTAGGCTACCGCCTAGCGGCGCATTTTATACGCTACTTGTTCGGTTAAGGCAACAGACGCGATAAATCGCGTCTCTACAATAATCAATCTTTTGTAGAGACGGCGATTTATCGCGTCTTTGCTACGTCATGGATACAATCGCAAAAATGTTCAGTTAGTAATTTTTAATTTCTTCTCCATCCAGCCAATTGCAAAATCAGCCAGTAATGCAATTACCGCAGCCGGCACAGCCCCAGCTAAAATTAATTCACTGTTGACTAGTGATATCCCACGAAAAATAAATACTCCTAACCCACCAGCCCCAATTGCCGCTGCAATAGTCGCAATACCAACAGCAATGACAGTTGCTACTCGTACCCCCGCCAGAATCACTCCCATTGCCAAGGGAATTTCAACTTGTAATAATAATTGTCTATCAGTCATTCCCATGCCTATACCAGCTTCCCGAATCGCTGGATCTACACCAGTAATACCTGTGTAAGTGTTAAGAATTATTGGTAAAAAAGAATATAAAGTTAACGCCACAATTGCAGGTAATACACCAATTCCGGCAATGGGAATCAGTAAACCAAATAACGCCAAACTAGGAATAGTTTGGAGAATATTCGCTATACCGAGAATTGGTTGACGCAGAGACGTTTTACGTGTAATTAAAATACCTAATGGAATGCCTACAAATATAGCAATTCCAATGGCAATGCCTACTAAAAACAAGTGTTCTATAGTATGCTCAAGAATTTCTGGGGCGTACTTAACAAGAAAGAAATCTTTCATAAACAGGAGTCAGAATAAAGAATTCAGAATACTCTACCCATAAAGGGATAGAGTTTTAATAAGAAATAATTTTTAAATTTTTTCGCCCACAAGGCGCAAGATTTTAAACCAATATTCAGACGCTCATGGACACGACAGCAAATCGCTACTATATCACCGAGTCGTACTCGAATTCATGCTGAATTCTGACTCCTGAATTCTGAATTCTTCTTGATCAAGCATTTTTCAAAGAAGGCAAACATGCGAGAAAAGCAAGACTTTCTGGATGTTGTGACTTCATAAATTCATCTATTGTCCCCAATACTACCAATTCTCCGCCATACATTAAACCAATTCTCGACGCCAAAATAAAAGCTTCTTGAATATCGTGGGTGACAAAAACAACTGTTTTGCCTAATTCTTGTTGCAAATGTCGAAACTCTTGTTGAATTTCTAGCCGCGTAATTGGATCGAGTGCGCCAAAAGGTTCATCCATCAACAACACTGGCGGATCTGCTGCTAAAGCCCTGGCTACACCGACTCTTTGCCGTTGTCCTCCTGAAAGTTCGTGTGGGTAACGCCCTGCAAATTGTGCAGGTTCTAAACCTACTAATTGCAGCAATTCATAAACCCGCGTTTTAATTTGTTTCGGTTGCCAACCTTCCAAAGAAGGAACTAAACCTACATTTCGTTCCACAGTAAAATGGGGAAATAAACCAGTTTCTTGAATTACATAACCAATTTTTCGCCGCAGTTTAATTTCATCCAGTTGAGTTGTGGGAATACCATCAAATAAAACTTCGCCTTGTGTAGGTGTAAATAGGCGATTAATTAACTTCATTGTTGTAGTTTTGCCGCTACCACTGCGTCCGAGTAATATCAGTGCTTCTCCTTGGTAAATGGTGAAATTGAGATTTGATACCAAAGGGCGATGATTGCGGCTAAAGGTGACATCGCGGAATTCGACAGCTATTTTGTTATTTTGCGGCATGAAACAATCAATTTTGGATTTGGGATTTTAGATTTTGGATTGTCAAAAAGTTGATACAAATATGTTGGCTATGTTGGCAGGGTAGCACAGCTGTACTATCTTACGGCAAAGTTATATTTTACTAAAATCTGCACACTAATTTTAGATTGGCGATCGCCTGGCTAAACAAAGTTGCCTGAGTTGCAGGCTATACACGGCTTGCTAAAGGGAGAGGTATGAGCATTTTTGAAGTATTAGATCGTTCAATCCAAAATCCAAAATCTAAAATCTAAAATTCCCTAGTTTTGTATGTCCATTGCCTAATTTGGCCAAGTAGGCAATAGCGATCGCCCAATTATTGCTAAATTAAATTACATTTTGTTGTAGAACAGATCAAGATACCCATTCTACAATAGGTCAATGTTGGCGATCGCTTACCGTGCGCGGGTATGCGATCGCACTTTTAGGCAGCAGCTACACTGAAGAAATGAAGAAAAAATTCAGCCGATTAAGCCATTGATGCCAGACATGAATTAGCCTTGCACGATCAAATTCAAAAATCTCTGCTTCTTCATCTGGTAAAGCTACGACAATGAGAGCATGGTGAATTTTGGAGTTGAAAAGGCGATCGCTATAATACCGATTTATCCCAGCAGTATAAGCAGCTACTTGTAAAGGCTTGTCATAAAGCTTATCAAATCTCAGTTTTGGTTGCTCGGCTGTTGTCCATTCAATTACATGGGGAACACCTTGGTAACGAGCAACTAAATCAACTTTCCCAGCGTAAAGTTCCTGATAGTTAGGCACAACTTGTTCAACCAATTGAACATCGCTAAGTTGGTTTAGCACAGATTGAACGCTATTCCAGTAAGGCTGAATTAGACTGTTATCAGGTTTGGGTAAGTAACCTTGCAAGTGTTCCTTAATTAACTGATGCAAAGCATTTCCTCGACGACGACTGTTAGCTGCAATTCGATTTGCCTCTGCGTCGCCGACTTTATTACGCCAAGAGGAAAGGGCGGCTAAAGACTCAGGCGGCTGTGTTGCTTTTAAAACTGTGGTGACAGCAGGAAGAAGAACGCCATCATTGCCTTGATAGTAGCATTGTCCGTTGATGTAAGTAGATTTCATAATTTGTGAGTGATGAATTACTACATCAACTTTTGCGTTAGCTTAGTACACAAGTAATACACATGCTGTGAGTCTTTGTGACTACATAGAGTACACAGATGTGTACTGTGGTTGTGATGCGTTAATACTTATGAATCAACAACATTTCAATGCAATATTTAATCGCTTAACTGAAAGGCGGCGAGAGGTGCTGCTGAAACTACTGGCTAACGAAAAAGATGAAGCGATCGCCAACTTTTTGCACATTCAGAAATCAACTGTCAGAAAACATCGTGAGAAAATTTGTAAGTTATTTGGTTTAAATAATGAATTTCCAGACGAACGCCGCTCAAAGCTTCCAGAATTAATCGCTCTATTTGCTAAGTATAAACCTGAGTTATTAAATCAAAATACTTCAGAGTTACCACAAAAAGAAAATTTCAGTGAACATAAAACGATATCTGAAAATCCTGATTTTCTGGGGCGTGAGGAAGCGATCGCAGACCTTGATAAACTAGTTAACGAAGGGGCAAAAGTTATCTTAATCCAGGCAGAGGGTGGTGTAGGCAAAACTAAGTTAGCTAAAAAATGGTTTGAGCGTCGAGGTTTAAAAATACTCGAACTAAAGTTCCCAAAGATGCTGGAGCAACTGAAAAGTGAGCTTCAGACTCAAAAAATCGGCTTTTTAATTAATAACTTAGAATCATATCTTATAAGTGGCGAATTCATAGAACCACATCAAAGCGACTATGTAGAAATATTAAAAGCTCTAGCCGATAGTAGTGTAAAATCAATTACACTTATTACAAGCCGTGAGCCGCTGTATGATGATAGATTAAAATCAGAGGATATTAAATTTTATCACTTGGAAGGTTTGAAAGTAGATGCATGGAAAGATTTTTTTAAAATTCATAATATCAATATAGACATAGATGCTATTAGTGAGATTAACCAAGCGTATGGTGGAAATGCCGAGGCTATGTCTCTTATGTGTGCTGATATTAAAGATGTCGAATTTAAAGGGAATTTAAGTGCATATTGGCAGAAATACAAGAACGATTTGTTATTAAATGCAAAATTAGAAAACCTTGTTAAACGTCAGTTTGATAAAATTAAACGAGATAATGCCCAAGCCTATAAACTTTTATGTCGATTAGGGTGTTACCGTTATCAATATATTTCTCTTATATCTGAAGAAGGAATTTTTTGCTTACTTTGGGATGAGCAAAATGAGCGGGATAAACGCCGATTTATCAGGGATTTAAAAAACAGAGCTTTAGTGAAGTTTAGCAGTGAAGGATACTATTCACATGAAGTTATCCGCCAAGAAGCGATAGAAAGACTTAAATTAACAGATGATTGGAAAAAATCTCATGCTGAAGCCGGAATATTTTTATCTACATTAATATCTAATAACTGCCAAACAATTATACCAAAAATTGCTTTTACGGAAGTTAATAATACTCAAGAACAAATCTATTTAAATATAGAGAATGCAGAAACAGCCGTAAAACAAAACCTGAGTAAACAGGAAACTATTGCCTTAGAAGTTGTTTACCATGTGATGGAATTTTATGGAGTAGGTTGTTTTGAAGAATTAAGGCAAGAACCAAAGGTATTAGATAATCCTTTCTTTAAAGCTATCGAAAATATGGTTTTTGAATATGTTGATTATTATTCCAATTTAGGTTTAGTAATTTATAAGTTTGCATTAAATATACAAGTATTAGGAATAATTGATGAAAGTGAAGGAAATTTTATAGCAAGTACCAAGGAATTTGAGTATTACCAGAGAAGTTTGAAAGTAAGCCAATGTTTTTTTCAAACAGCTTTGCTGATAGCGACGAGAGTTAAAGAGGATAAACTAATGATTAGTTTACTTCGATATTTAGCTGAATCTCAGGATTTTACGGGAACATTTTTACATCAAATTACAAAAAATAACCAAAGTAAAGAAATTTTTGATGAAATCAAACTAAACTTGGAAAAAGTAGTACAAATATTTCCTAACCTGTCATTTGAGCAAAAAATTGAGGAAGTAAAACAAGCAATTCATAGTCTAAGAATAAATGAAAAATATTATACTAGATTCGTGGCAATATTTTTGACTTAATTAGCATAATTGTAACTAGGAAGTTTTACAGATGCGATCGCACATCGAAGACACCCTACTCCTACCCATCGCTGAAATAGAAAAACGACCATTCAAAAATTAAATCCCTTTCTTCTCTGCGCCTCTGCGCCTCTGCGTGAGATAAAAAAGGCGGGTGCGGGAATTGAACCCGCTATCCCC
Organism: Desmonostoc muscorum LEGE 12446; assembly: GCF_015207005.2. Taxonomy (GTDB): domain Bacteria; phylum Cyanobacteriota; class Cyanobacteriia; order Cyanobacteriales; family Nostocaceae; genus Nostoc; species Nostoc muscorum. The sequence goes on along the minus strand of NZ_JADEXS020000001.1, from coordinate 2,747,005 downwards.
ACAATGGTGGAGACGTAACCGATAACCCTAAATTCTTCGTCCCCAAAGGGCAAGTTGTGAACAAGGGTAACCCGCCATGAAGTAAGGAGGATAAAAGAAAACTTTATCCTCCACGAATCTCTACAACTCACCCGTAGCCAGCATTTGGATAATGCGAGGTGTACCCGGATCGAATCCCGCCAAATCCCAAGACAGCGAATCTTCAGGATCTACCAAGGTAATCTGGTAAGGTGTCAGGGTGACATACACCGCCTTGACCTTGGGATTTACCTTTTTGCGGTACTGCGCCAGCGCTTGACTTGGATGTTTATACCCAGCCCATGACTCACTGTCAGTCCAAAAGCAAACAACATCTGCCTTGAACTTGTTTTTAATCATCCAGTCGTAAGCCACAGAGGCATCTGTTCCGCCGAAGTTTTGGTTGCTAGCTTTGCGAACCGCAGAACTAAAACTATCTTTGGCTGTAATATTCAATTCCCGGAATTCCTTAGCAAACCCGCGAATCATGTAGTTTTTCTCTGCTTTTGCTGTTACTAGTGCCATTGTGGTGGCAATTTCACAACAACTCAGTCCCATATCTGCAACCAAGCTACCCATAGAACCAGAAACGTCTACAGCGTGCATGAACACTTTACCTGTGGGTTGCACAACATCAAAAGACAGTTCAACCGCCTTTTCTAAAATGTCCACAATCCGAGAAACCGGATTCCAAGTCTTTTGGCTGCGTCCTAATTTACCACCAGATTTATATGTTTTGAGTGCTTTCAAAACATCAATCGGATGAATGCGACCTTTACGCAGATGTTCTTTGTTGTTGAGAACTGCTTCCACTCGCAGCAAGTTGGCGCCCTCGTCAGTTCGCAACACACCCAGTTCAGTCAAAGAACCCAGGTTACGCAGCATCGCACCGATTGGCATTTCCTGAAATAGCAACTGCCAAGCAGCTTTGTCCATTTTGCCCACGGGTGCCGCCATTTCATGGGTTAGGCGTCCTTGCAAAATAGCTTCATGGGTTTCGCTGGGATTCCGCTTGAGCCACTCATACCACCAAATTTGCGCCAACGCTTCTGAGGGAATATCTGCTGGCAATTCTTCCCAGCCTCTAACTACCCACTCAAATAGTTGACGGTGATTTTCTGTAGGCGGTTTGACATGGAACAACCGCAATGCATCTCGGTGGGTAAAGCCTTGACGCTGTTGATATTTCAACAGTTGATAAGCTAAACCTTTGACATCTTCCCGTGATAGCCAAGTTTTACCAGCTTCTCGCACCACTTTGCCAAATCCCCGCAGAGATTTGGTGTAGTTTAGCCATTCGTAAAAGTGGCTACCAGTACGGACAACTTGGGGGAAAATTTCACCAAATGCTTGTTTTGCTTCTGGTGCTTCACCCATTGACAGCAAAACTAAAGCTAAAATAGGCGCACTGTTATTGATGGCGCGTCCATCGCTAGCATAAAGAATTTCTTCCGCCACACGGCTGGGATTTTCAGCAACGGCTTGTTTGACAACTGTCACAAAATCCTCAGTTAATTCTTGTTTGCCGGCATAGTAAGTACTTTTTGCCGTGCCAACCAAAAGACAACGACGCAGCATTTTCCAAATACCAGCATCAAACATCCAACCGCCGGAACGTCCTTGAATCATCTCGGCTTCCCGTCCAGGGATTGGCTGATTTTGTGGTGTAGTTGTTTTCTTTTTAGTGAAAAAATTGTAATTCATCGCTTCATCTCCCGGCCTTTGCAGGCAAAAATGAAAGGTGGCAGGGCAGGATTTGAACTTGCGACATCCGGCTTAAAATGCGATAACCCTAATTCGTCGGCCTTTTCAGGCAAGGTGTGAACAAGGATGTTTTTCGGCGCTCTACCACTGAGCTACCTGCCACATGAAAATTTTGGATTTCGGATTTTAGATTTTAGATTCAATCCAAAATCTAAAATCTAAAATCTAAAATTATTTGGTGTAACGGGGCGGGATTTGAACCCGCGACCTCTCGAACCCTAATCGATAACCCTAATTCGTCGGCCTTTGCAGGCAAGGGGTGAACAAGGATGTTTAGCGCTCTACCACTGAGCTACCCGCCACATGAAAATTTTGGATTTTGGATTTTGGATTTTAGATTCAATCCAAAATCTAAAATCTAAAATCTAAAATTATTTGGTGTAGTGGAGCGGGATTTGAACCCGCGACCTCCCGCTTGGCAGGCGATAACCCTCAATTCGTCGGCCTTTGCAGGCAAGGGGTGAATAAGGATATTTAGGCGCTCTATCGACTGAGCTATCCACCACATGAAAATTTTGGATTTGAGATTTTGAATTTTGGATTGAATTTAATAGCTTGTATATTGATGTAGTACATGTAATACAATGTGTCAAGTGTCTGGCAAGCTAATTTATTTGTATTCGTGTACGCAGGTGCGATCGCTACACTCTCATCTCATCTGGTCATCTGGCAAACAAATTTTGCCTAATTTTTCACTTACAGCGTTCAATTTCTAGGGTTTAGAGGACTATAATACCTAGCAAATAAACTTTTTGCCGGCAAATTTGCCAAACTATACAAAAAAACGGACAAATTTTTGCCAAGATAATAATATTATTTTCCAAAATTCACTTGGCAAAAATCAGCATGAGTGAACAATCCATAGAAGGTAACGGTAAGGCTTTTCTCGTTATACTTTTGCCCCTCTCGTTTTTGATTATTTTCCTGGTTGCCACCTGGAGAATTTTACTGGCAGTAATTGTGCTGGTAATTGCCTTCAAACTGTGGCAGGAATATCAATGGCAACAGTGGACTCTACGAGTTAACCCGCTTTTTCATCAGTTAGTTCGGGAAAACCAGGGCAGACTGACGCCAATGGACTTGGCGATCAGGGGTAATTTTCCTGGAACAACGGCAAAACGCTACTTAGATAGTAAAGCTCAGGAATTTGGTGCTAGTATCGTAAATTCTGAAGAGGAAACTCAGTATTATTACTTTATAACTGCCAGCATTCTGGGCAATATTCTTGACAGTAGCGAGCCTGTGAGACAACTTCCAGCTCAAGCAGTTACCAAAACTGCGCGATCGCTTTTAGCACCACCGCCACCAACCCCACAGGAGGAAGAACTAGAAACTGAATCACTCCCACAGCCAACCCATAACCAAGTAACAGGAACGCTGGAAAAACAATTAGTTTTTGGCTCTCTGATTCAATCTGAGCTAGCTAAGCGGCTAAATGTCTATTCCAGCACGGTTTATAAACGTCGTAACGACCCAGAATTTCCAGAGTGGAGTCGCAGCAGAGACCCCGATGGTATCGCCTGGTCTTACTCGGAAAGAACTAAAGAGTTTTTCCCTCTGGAGGAAGAATAAGAAGGCAAAAGGCAAAAGTAAAGAACTTCAGACTTTACTTTTTACTTTTTACTTCCAAACCTACAGCTTCGCTGATGGAATTTAATCCGCTTTGTTCTAAATGGGAAAGCAAACCTGTAAGAATCCGGCGTACCATCAGTGGACCTTCGTAAATCCAGCCTGTATAAACCTGGATTAAGCTAGCACCAGCAATAATTTTTTCCCAGGCATCTTCTGCGGAAAAAATGCCACCAACGCCGATAATGGGGATTTTTCCTTGAGTTTGCTGCCAAATAAAACGAATTACCTCAGTGGAGCGATCGCGCAATGGTTCACCGCTAATTCCGCCAGCTTCTGACTGGGGTGATTTGCCAGTTTGCTCAATCACCTGGGTTTTCAGTCCATCACGGCGGATAGTGGTGTTAGTAGCGATAATTCCCGCCAATTGGTAAGTTTTAGCAAGAGTTATAATGTCAGCGATCGCTTGCCATTCTAAATCTGGCGCTATCTTGACAAAAATAGGTTTTTGTGAAGTGTTCTCTGTTTGTAATAATTCTAAGATGGCACTGAGCATGGTAGCATCTTGGAGCGATCTTAACCCTGGTGTATTTGGCGAAGAGACATTAACAACAAAATAATCTCCCAAATTCTTGAGTAGGCGAAAACTATCAAGATAATCCTGTGCGGCTGCTTCTAGGGGAGTTATCTTAGATTTACCCAAATTTATCCCTATGGGTATTAATCGAGTTAACTCTTGCTTTTCGCCTGCTAACCTTGCTGCCATTGCTGCTGCACCATTATTATTAAAGCCCATCCGATTGAGAGCAGCTTTATCCAACGGCAAGCGAAACAAGCGGGGACGGGGATTTCCTGGCTGTGGATGAAAAGTTACAGTTCCCAATTCCGCAAAACCGAAACCCAGGCTAGACCAAATGCTAGCAGCAACACCATCCTTGTCAAACCCAGCCGCTAAACCTACAGGATTTGGGAACTTTAACCCAAACAAATTTTGTTCTAGGCGTGAATCGTACAAACACAAAGATTTTTGTAGGCGGTGATTTACCCAACTAGCAGGCGGGTAAGTGCCAGTTTCTAATAGCCAATTAAAACTGCGAATTGTCTGCTGGTGTAACCACTCTGGATCTGCTTTTACCAGATTAAACAACAGTGGACGAATTCCAACTTGATAAATATCCATTAACTTTGATAGAAGATATGTTGAAAAAGCCTATTTAACTGATGAATTTTTTAGTCATGTTCCTAATGCTCTTAGATTTGAGATAATTTGCGAGCATTGTAGGTATAAGGTTACATTATTCACCAGAAATTTGTACAAATACTGTTCTTTTCCGCGGGCCATCCAACTCAAAAAACAACACAGATTGCCAGGTTCCCAAAGCTAATTTACCATCCACAATGGGAATTATTTCACTAGTGGTGAGCATCATTGCCATCAAATGAGAGTGAGCATTAATCGGTTCATCTTCTGGAACATCTCTCAAATGCAAGTCATTATGCAAATAGCGGTCTGATTCAGGCGCTAATTTTTGCAAGAAAACTTTTATATCTTCTAGCAATCTGACTTCATTTTCGTTGATAGCTAAAGCTGTTGTAGTGTGTCGAGAAAATACTAAAACTTGTCCATTCTTGATTGATGTTGAAATAATCAACTCTTGAATTTGTGGCGTTATATTATGAATATTAATTTTGGGTTCAGTTTGAATTTCAATTAATTTATTAATAATTGGCATCTCTTCAAATAATTTTTGATTGTCAACAAAATCTAAAATCCAATATTGATTAACTCTTAACTATATTTTGCAAACCTTGTACTAATCTTTCTATACCTTCTTTTGCGGTCTCTTGTTGTAGCGCACCATAAGCAACGCGCAGATAACATCCATTATTTATACCAAAGGTTGTACCTGGAATAACTGCTACTTTATATTCTTCGATGAGTCTTTTAACTAATTCAAAAGCATCCATTTGGGTGTGAACTTTGAGGAAAAAATAAAAAGCGCCATTGGCGGGTGTAATGGTACATAAACTTTGGAGACGGTTCAAGGAGTTTAGCACTAGTTTGCGTACTTGGGTAATCGCTCCAATATTTTCCTTCAAATACTCTTCTTTTGCCTGCAATGCTCCTAAGGCTGCATATTGGGAAATTACTGGTGGACAAATTAAAATTGTATCCTGGACTTTTTTGACGGCGCCAAGCAAGTGTTGAGGAATCACCATGTAGCCAATGCGCCAACTTGCAAAACCGTAGGCTTTGGAAAGGCTGTAGAGAGAAATGGTGTACTTGCTACTACCAGCAAATCTAGCAGGTGAGATGTGTTTTACCCCATCGTAGGTAAAGTATTCATAGGCTTCATCGCTGATGTGATAAATGTTGTGAGTCCTACAGATTTCATTTACCTGGTGCAAGGTTGTTTCACCATAGACAACCCCAGTGGGATTATTTGGTGAAATTGTCACCACAGCCCGTGTTTTAGGAGTTATTGCTTGAGCGATCGCCTGTGGACGCAGTTGGTAATTTTCATCCGTCTCTACTAACACCGGACGACAACCAGTCATTGCGATCGCCATTTCGTGGTTGAAATAGTACGGCGTATTCAGAATAATTTCATCGCCTGGGTTGGTGATTGCAAGAATGGCATTCATAAATCCCATATTGCTTCCCGCTGTCACGACGATGCAGTTTTCCCCATTAATTTCAATACCATTGAAGGCTTGCAATTTTCCTGCAAGTGCTGTCACCAATGGGGGAATTCCTTCAACTGATTTGTACAGATGATTAGCAGAATCGGCGAGGAATTTTGGTAAAAACTCTATTGCTTCAGGTGGGGGACTGTAATGAACAACACCTTGTCCTAAAGAGATTGTTCCAGGAGAATTTTTGATTAGTTCCCCAACCACAGGAATAATCGGCGATTGTATCGCTTGCATACGAGAGGTTAGGGATTCCATGTTTCCATGTCAGGGTGGCTATAGGATTTTTTGCTGGATAAAAGCCGACTAGTTGGGATACATATTTAAGCGATCACAACTAATCGGGCGTAGTTCTATCAAGTTGTTTCTTGCCTAAGAGATTACCAGAAAATAAATTATCCAATCTTGTGGCGTGCTTCAGAAAGTCTCCCCTTACTTACGGGCGGGCGAGACGCCCACCCCACAAGAAAAGTTGAATGTTTTTTATTTGGAAATCCCTACCTAAATTGTTTCTAGTCAATTTTAGCCACTTGGTCTTACATGACTAGGAAATAATTTGCTATACTAGAAACTCGTGTTTGATTAAAAATCTTGTTTCTTTGACCAGCTACCTCGTGGATTATCCTCTCGTGGTTTAGCTTTGTTAACTCTCAGTTGACGACCCATCCATTCTGCACCATCTAATTCTGTGATGGCTGCGTCCTCTTGAGCGTCTTCATTCATATCAACAAAGGCAAAGCCCCGCAGTCGCCCTGTTTCGCGGTCAGTAGGCAAAACAACTCTTTTGACCTCGCCGTAGTCTGCAAACACTGCTCTTAAGTCTGCTTCAGTAGCGCGGTAGGAAAGATTTCCAACGTAAATAGTCATGTGAGATCAGGTAATTTTCAACAAAGAGCGATCAGTTCAGCTGAAAAACAGATTTAACAAAATTGCAAATATTGCATATTCCTCTCTGATTCACCAACGGCTTGGTGAATGTTTGAGGGGAGCAGTAAATCAGGTACTATTGGCTGAACTTACACATACGCTCATATAATAACTGATTGTGACGTTTTTCAAAGTACGAGATTTTACAAACTCTTATTACACAAAATCAATATTTCTCACCCCCCTACAGTCTTTGATTCCCCTGTAGGTAAAAAACAAAGGGACACTGACAGATGGGGTGAGATGGTTCGCTTTGGCAAAATGATTAACTGGATTTGTGATTCCCCAAGAATTTAGTCAATCGCAATCCGCTGAGGTCCAGTAGCTTTGCCGTTATGTGCCTCCGTTGAATTGGCAGTGTAGCTACTTGAGTGGGTTTGCTGATCTAGCCAGCTTTTAACGGGATCTTCTCTAAGGTTGAGTCGAAGCACACCGGAGAATAGCCCACCAAGAAATGAAGCTGGATGCTGAGTAAATTCTCTGAATATAGGTGACAATTCGTCAATGAACATTAAGAGTCTCCTGGCTTTGCCATAAAAAATTATTACTTTTTAATCAATCGTAACGTGTTAGGGCATTGGGCATGGGGCATGGGGCATGGGGTATGGGGTATTGGGAGTGCTGAGTTAGGAGTTATTCTCCCTCATCTCCCTCATCTCCCTCATCCCCCCACTCCCCACTCCCTACTCCCCACTGCCCTTATGAACTTGGTTGCTGATCGGGAAACATACACTTATCGGAATCACAACCACTAGGGCCAGCTTCTGACATTTCGCCTAAATCGTAGCGGCTTAGCACTGCACAGAAATCATCTGTTTTGCGGCGTGCTTTGACTTCTTTAGTTAAGCGATCGCAAGTTGCTTTATCTATTGGTTCAAACGGCAAACGTGGGAAGGATTGCAAATCGTCAAAGCGGGCTAAAAGTGCTGCGGAAATATATCCTTCATCGTTGTGGATGCTTTCGTAGATGCGCTCTCCAAGACTCTCGACTTCATCAGAGCGGAGTTCTAGAGTTGCTGATGTGTTGTGACTCACATAATAACGCTGAACTTGGAGGACAAAATCGAATTGAGCTAGGGCTGAAAATTTAGAAACATCAATTTCATCTGCCCCAGGTAAATCAGCCCAAGATACAGCAACGGGGATTTCCACCAGCCATTCACTGACGCGTGGATCAAAGGGATCGTTGAGTAAATTGCCTTGTTCGTCTTTGTCTGATTGCGAGGGAATAACGTTGTAACCATAGTCAATACAAGCTAAAGCTACGGGGTCATTTTTGCCGAAGGTGATACGGCGGATAAATCTTTGTGCTTTGGGCGGATGCCATCCGGAACTAGCATTAGTTAATAAAGCTTTAGTGCCACTGGGTTGGACTGTGGTGCAGCGATTTGGGCGTTTGAGATTGTGGCGATCGCAATAATCCCAAACAACTCGATGCACAGTATCTTTCCAAAAACTTAAATACTTCTCTTCCTCGCGCTTAAAAGCTAATCCTTGGGGAGTTGCAGGCCTTCCTGCTTCCCACCAGCGCAGCCAATCAACACCAAAAGCATGAACAAAGAAATCAAATAAACCTGTAAAAGAAACCCCGACAATTGGGTCTAATTCACGGCTGTATTGATAACGTGGCTCTTGAAATTTGTGATTTAAAAGTGCTGCTACAGATAGTGCCCCAGCGGTGAAAGCCTCCTCTTGTTCTTTGTAGTTATATGGGTCAATTTGATTGAGGTGAACCTCAGACAAATTACAGTGAAAGTTACTACCAATGATTTCCATTTTGTTACCCTAGAGGCTTTTTATCCCCTAGTTCTACTGCTTGATAATTTGCAGTAGCTCCGCGTACATTTTGCATATGTGACTTCAATAATAAAAGTGCTTTTTACATATGCCCCCGCACTCTTGGAGAGATTATATTCTAGACACTAATTTTCGGTGTAATCTAGTTTCACTCTCTACGCTGTACGGTGTCAAAGGCTTTTTACTTCCTTTGATTACCACGGGATTAGCATCTCAGCTTTCCCCGTTTTTGCGAGGTTTTTAACGTGAGGCAAAATCACTTACCACACGGATTTAGACCATAGCGAGCCAAGCGATGCTCTAGCTCATTAGCATCAAGCTGAGGATAGCGTTCTTGCAACCATTGTTTTGCTGTTCCTTGGTTATAAGCATTCAAAAAATCAACTTTTAAAGCCTGTGTTGGCAACAAATCTATATTTGCTCTGGCTACTGCTTCACCAGCCCATTGAATTGCACCTTCGCCACTGTAATATTGTTTACGGACAGCATCAATACATTCTTCTAATGTTGGCTTGCGGTGAAAAACTCTGGTATGGTTGGCCATTCTCAAAGCATCACGTTCTGGATCAATTCGCCAGTTGCCTTGTTGATCCTGTTGCCATAAGTTATCTTTGGCTGTTGCTCCCAGGCGATCATCAGCGATAAACTGACGTATCCCCGCGCTTCTTCTAATATTTCCAGCAACAATTGTGACAGCAGCTTGATCAATTAATAGACAACATTCAACTGAATTTAATTGTCGCCCTTTAGCCTTATTTAAGATAGATGCACAACGCTGATAAAGTCCTGGCAATTTCACAGGATTAGCAACTCCCCCAAAGCCGTTGAGAGTTTCTCCTGCTTTGCGGACATCGCTGATATCAACTAATACTTCAACTTTTCCTGAAAAACGTTCATCTGTGGAGAGTTCTAATAGGGTTTGATATGATTCAACCCAGCCTTCACGGCTATCTCCAACGTAGATAGTAACCTTGTTACCTTCTATACGTGTTTGGGTATATTCACGACGCCCAATTTTAACAGTACTACCAATTTCACCTTGTACAGTGACGTTCAACTGATTACGGATGGGGGGCAATTGGTTAATGTATTGTGGTTCTAGCATGGCTCCAGTACCACAGCCCATCATTGCCAAATCCATCATTAATCCGAAGGCACTCCAGTCTTCTAGGTTGGTGGAGGTGCAATTATAAGCCCCAGAAAAATTCTTTGGTTTGGTTATCCAGTCTGTACCACCAACCCATAACCAGCGTCCACTAGGCATGGCTTTCAGGTTGCGCTGCATACGATCTAATATGGCAACTTCTTCTGGACGGAGTTTTCCTAACTCGATTAAGCCTTCTAAAGTGCGATCGCATACTTCATCCCATGTTTCCCTCAACCCTGCCTTTGTACGGCGGCTATAGGTTCTAAAAAATACAGGATTAGCAGCAGGGGCAGTCTCTGGAAACCCTCCGCTCTGGCGTTTTCTTTCAAGCTTCTGAACCATAAATCAAGTCTTGTTGCGTGCGAACAGATTATGACTATACGCCAAGTAGATTTAGGATTAAAGATTGTCAAATTGTCCACTTTACGCTAGCGCTACGCCGTACTAATTGCAACAGAACTTCATGATATATAATATTCACCACTCCTAAGTGGAGTTATTCTACTAAGTTTTAATTATCACAAATATTTTATGAGTAAATTTTCTCTCTATCTTCAGACTGATTGTCATATCATGTCCGGTAAAAGACTTATTTTTAGCTGATGCGGGGACACGGGGACGCTCTTAGGGACTTCCAAAAAATAAATTATCCAATTTATTTTTAGATTTGTAGGGTAGCACAGCGGTGCTACCCTACGATGCGATGTTTTTTTTCATTAGTCTAAATCGCCCACTTCAAGCATTGCTGAATTCTGAATTCTGAATTCTGAATTCTCTTTTAATTCAGCCCTGGCTGCTCAGTCGGTATAGTTTCTGTACCTGCTTCTGGCAGAGGTGGACGGATAGATAAATAAATCAATGGTCCCAATAGTGGTATTAAGGCTGTTATCCATATCATTTGGGGATTTACCCAACCACGACGCGCCATATCATCTGCCACTAATGTGGGAAATAGTAGGCAAAGTAGACAGAAATCTAAACTCATTACATGGATGAAGCGGTTAGTTTGCCACTGTTGGACAAAATTTTCCCAATCTCCTGCTGTTAAACCGTAGACAACTAGAATAACGGTAGCTACAGTTAAGGCAAAACCAGTGACGCGGGAATCTAGGAGCTTGAACAAAGTATTCTTTTCACCAACAAACTTCTGATTTGATTCCCTAAGGGCTAAATAGGGCAGTAGGGCAAAAGCACCAACTCCAAAAGAAGCGATCGCAAATAACCAAGCAGGTACTTTTTGCCCTCTACCATCGATAAACACTACAGCGCTATAGATGATAGGCCAAATGCCCATGAGGTTGAATAGGGCTATTACTAAGGGATTAATACCTTGCCATTGACCAATAGAAAGCTTTTTAATCAACTCGAATGTGTCGGGTTGTTGAGGAGGCGTGAGGAAAAACGCATAGATAGTGAATCCCAGCCACAGTAACCCAAAGACAATTTTTCTAACCATAAGGGACTTCCAAGAAAAAAATATTCCATCCCCGCGGGACGCACTCGCGTTCGTAGGGTAGCACAGCTGTGCTACCCTACAAATGTACAAACAATTTGGGATAATTTATTTTCCTGAAGTCCCTAATTTCAGCAACCTAACTGAAAGCTTCTGAGAGATAATCAGCAGCAGCAGCCACCACAGCGATCGCACTTTCATAATCTAGGCGCGTTGGTCCCAAAACTCCTACGCTTCCTACCGGTATTGAGCCTCGGCGATAGGTGGAAGAAATCAAGCTACAGGTGCGTATCGGTTCTAAAGGATTTTCTGCACCAATGCGAACGGTTACTTTTGGCTTACCTACATCTTCCAAGTCTGGTTCGTCAAATATTAATCGCCACAGTTGGTCTTGTTCTTCTTCCAGCAGGTGGATAATTGTTTGCACTTGCTGTAGCTGGGAAAATTCCGGCTGACGCAAAACTTCTGCAACACCCCGAACCATAATTTGCGTTGCAGTGGGTGCAAGAGTCCGACGAGTCAATTCTGCAACTGAGTTTTTCAAAAATTCCCCGTAGCGTTGGAATTCTCGATCCAATTGACTCCAGTCGAGATAAGCTAATTCCAACAGACTCCGCCCCCGCAAGTGGCTATTCAAAAAGTTAGAAACTATTTGTAACTCGCGATCTATTACTTCTGGTTCGCGTTGTGTTTCCTCTGGTACTGGCGACAAATCCATCAACTTGGAATGTGTTTCATAACCATCAGTCACTACAATCAGCATGATCTTTCCCGCTTCGATTTGCACTAATTGTAGATGTCGCACTAGCGCTGTAGTGGTTTGGGGCATGGTAATCAAGCTAATGCAGCCACTCAAAGTTGCTAAAATTTGTGCAGCTCCTTGGAGTAAAGTTTCTAAACTCCAATCTTCCCAGTGGAGGTGCTTTTGCAGTGTCACCTCTACTTCTTTGGCTAAAGTTTCTGAAGGTGTAATTAGCTGGTCAACGTAAATACGATAACCTGAGTCTGAAGGTACTCGTCCAGCAGAGGTGTGGGGTTGGTAAAGTAACCCAGACTTTTCTAAAACACCCATGACATTGCGAATTGTGGCTGAGCTAACACCCAAATCGTACTCATCGACCAAAGCCTTTGAACCAACAGGCTCTGCTGTAGCAATGTAGTGACGTACCGTTGCCCAAAGTATATGCTGTTGTCGATTTGTCAACTGGACTTCCATAGGGTATGCTTTGCTGAGTGCAAATTTTAATCAAACGTGGAAAAAAAATTTGGGTATTTGATTTTAAAGAGAGATTATTAATAATTAATTAATTTAATAGATTATACAATTATATTGTGATAAATAATCTTAAGGTTTGCGTATAACACGGTTGAAACTCCCCGGCAAATATAATTTCGTTTTTTGCTATAGAGAGCGACCATCTTAATCTACAAGCTCGTAGCTTCATAACCGTATTTTTGCACAACTATATATTGTGAACAGTATTATTGAATACGTATTATTCTGGAGATAGCTGCTATATTGGGACTTAAAAACTCCACAAACATCTGCCCAATCTCTAAAGTTGCAAGCTTTACCAGAAAACCCCTAAATGGATTCAAAGCTGTTTTCACAAGAGCAAAAGCCAGATGGAAGGGTAAGTCCCATCTGAAGCAATTCGTAAGCTTACAAGTTAATACTGGGGAATTGAAGGATCTACTAATTTAGAGTAGGCATCAATACCACCTGAAATATTTTGCACATTAGTGAACCCTTGAGCAATTAACCACTGGCACATCTGGGCAGAACGGATACCGTGGTGACACAGCACAAGGGTTTCAACTTGGGGATTGAAGAGAGTAGGTACTTGATCTCCCCATTCGGCAAATTCACTCAGAGGTAAATTGACAAAGCCCTGAATGCTAGCGATCGCCAATTCTTGTGGTTCTCGTACATCTACTAACTGTATGCTTCCATCAGATGAAGCGAGACGTTGTGCCAGTTCCTCTACACTAATATGGGCAATGGATTGACTAAAAGAGTTCTCTGTCATGGGTTTTTGTAGACAATCGTAATTTATTTATGTTGACAGAAAATCTCTATCTTGGCATGAGCATCGATTCTCAAGAAGACCGGGGGATGTGGAGAGGTGCAGGGGGATAGCGAAATTTGCATTCTTACCTTTTTGCTACTTTGCGTCCCCCCTTCCCCGCGTCCTCTTCATCAATGGGCTAGGGTTTCTGCTTAAATGGCTGTGAACAGTCTTTTTTAATAGGTTTAACGTGAATAGACAACGCTCATTTACCGGTTTTATCGTAGCTGGTGCGATCGCAGTGCTAGTGATTGCGATCGCTGGCTTTTACTGGTTTTTTCCTAAAAGTCCGGCTAACCTCACTGCTTCTACCTCTCAACCTGGTGCAACGATATTTGTGTCGAAACTTGCCCCTGTGATGGTGTCATTACTGACAAATCCTGATAACTTACAGGCGTTGGAGCGTGAAGGAGAACTATCTAAACTCAAAACTAGTTTCTTGGGTAAGAGTGGCATAGACTACCAACAAGATATTAAACCCTGGTTAGGTAACGAAATTACACTGGCGATCGCCACCTTAGATATTGATCGCGATCCAGAAAATGGACAACAAACAGGGTATATTTTAGCACTTGCAACCAAGCAACCGGAAAAAAGCCGCGAGTTTGTGGAGTTATTATTTTCCAAACGAGCGTTAGCTGGGGCAAATTTAAATGTTGAAGAATACAAAGGCATAAAACTGATTTATGACAATCAGGAAGCGATCGCAGGAAATAAAATCCAAAATTATCTAGCTGGTGCTGTTGTCGGCGAAGGTTTTGTGTTGTTTGCTAATGATCCCAAAGTACTACGAGAGGCTATCAATAACGTCCAAGCTCCCGATTTAAATTTGACTAGCTCGCCCGAATACCAAAAAGCTACCAAAGAACTGCCCAAAGGTAGTATAGCTGTAGCTTTCTTGAATCTTCCCATCGTGGCAAAATGGCAAGGATTAGAACTACCAGAACAAACATATAACAGTGAAATCATTTCCCTGTTGTTGAACCCCAAAGGATTGCTAGCAGAAACCGCCTTTGTGACTTCATCAGAAATTGTTTCTCCATCCTCACCACTAACCAAACCTCTAGGAGCATTGGAATATGTGCCAGCATCAGCAAGTTTGGCAATTTCCGGCTCAAATTTGAGTAATTTGGGTAACAGTGATGTAGCCAAACTCTGGAAACAAACAACAGCAACTATATACGGTTCCCAGGAAGATGTGGTTTCTCGATTTGTAAAACCCTTGGGCGATGCTCAAAAACGCTGGGGGATAAATTTGCCAGAAGATATTTTCAGTTGGGTACAGGGAGAATATGCCATAGCATTGTTACCTGAAGAACAAACAACTCCCCATTGGATTTTTGTCGCGGAAAAATCCCAGGATGTAGAACAAGGTGTAGCGCGTTTAGATGCGATCGCTTCATCTAATGGACTCACCATCAGTCCTCTGTCCATAGACAACCAAAAAATTTCCGCTTGGACAGAGTTAACCACAGCTAGTAAAAAAACCAATGACAAAGAGCGAGCATCATTCACCATTGAGACAAAAGTGCGAGGGGCGCATACAACCTTAGGAAATTACGAAATTTTCACCTCCGATCTTGAAACAATGGATCAAGTCATCACAACTAAGGGCAATTCCTTAATTAATAATCCCCAGTTCCAAGATAGTATTGGTGCGATTCCTCGACCAAACCAAGGCTACATCTATCTTGACTGGACAAAGAGCCAGAATTTATTAGAGCGTCAAATCCCAATTCTCAAGTTAGTGGAAGTTTTAGGGAAACCGTTTTTTAATAACCTGCGATCGCTCACAGTCAGTAGTTACGGAACTAACACAGGAGTACTCAAAGGCGGCGTCTTTTTCCAACTCAATAATTCTTGAGATTTTCACGCAAACTCAAAGTACACAAGGTTGAAGAAGAATACAGAATACAGAATACAGAATCAATACTTGTCACCGCCCAAAAAACCATCCCACACTGCCCTTCGGGTCAGATGTGGGGCTTCTTTTCCTTCAAACTCAAATCATCCGTCGAGGCTTTCCTTTAGGGGAAAAAATCCTGCGTCTAACAGAGGTAATTACATCTAAATCATCAGTTGAGGAGTTTTAGCTGCTGTTTGTCTCAAGATACAACCTAGCAATTAGCTGCCTGCATTCAAAGTCATTAATTGTGTCACATTTGATTGTGGCACACCAAACTGCAATCTGACTGTAATTTTTTCACTACAATAATATGTATATATCATTACCATTTTAAAAGCCTGTTGGAGGGCTACTATGAAAGACTGTCGCCCCCGACTTCAGTATTGTGGCGGCTGGCTGTTAGGCATACTTACCGTCTTAACAGCTACCTCAGCGATCGCAGATACAGCAAATTTTGGTACTTTGAATCTCTCATCCAACTTTAAACCAGCACAAGGAAAAGTGCAGGGCTTTACAGGTGGTTCTTACTCCTTGTCTGCTATTAGTAACCGCGATCGCGATCAAAAAGCTTGTATTGGTTTTGCCGACCCCAATCCAGATCACATGATGATTTTGGAAAATGACTTTTCCCAGCTAACAATACAAGTTGATAGCAATAACAACGATACCACTTTATTCATCCAAGGCCCAGATAAAACGACGATTCGCTGCGGCGATGACACTGGCAAAATTAAAGATGCTAGCGTTAGCGATCGCAACTGGAAAAAAGGCACCTATCGGATTTGGGTAGGCACATTTAATCCTGGGATGAAGCGGGATTATACTCTGACAGTGGAGCAGCAGTGATGGGGAGATGGGGGAGTGTGGGGAGATTATAAAAAAGCTGCCCACATTCCTAATACCCAATGCCCCATTTTTATAAACACCTGAGAGGATAATATGGGATAGTAGCTTGTTGTGCTTTCCGAGGGTACTATCTCGTGCTATCTACTCTGAGTGCTGACTTTCGTATCATATTTGAACGTGACCCGGCTGCTCGTAACTGGCTGGAAGTTTTATTTTGTTACCCTGGTTTGCAAGCCTTGTTATTGCACAGGCTGGCTCACTGGCTTTATGGTGTTGGTCTTCCCTTTATCCCGCGCCTGATTTCTCACTTAGCTCGGTTTTTGACTGGAATTGAAATTCACCCAGGTGCAACAATTGGGCATGGTGTGTTCATTGACCACGGTATGGGTGTAGTAATTGGTGAAACTGCGATCGTGGGAGACTATGCCCTAATTTATCAAGGTGTCACCCTTGGGGGTACTGGTAAACAATGCGGCAAGCGCCATCCTACATTGGGTGAAAATGTTGTAGTCGGTGCGGGAGCAAAAGTCCTGGGAAATATCCAAATTGGCAATAATGTCCGTATTGGCGCTGGGTCAGTTGTCCTCAGGGATGTACCTTCTGACTGCACTGTGGTAGGAGTACCTGGTCGTATTGTGTATCGTTCTGGAGCTAGAGTTGCCCCATTAGAACACAATAACTTACCAGACTCGGAAGCTGAAGTAATTCGCGCTCTAGTAAATCGGATTGAGTTGCTTGAAGAACAAATACAAAATCTTCAGCGTACCCATTCTTCAAATGGAAAAACTCCTGTATTGGTAGGTTCTGTAGCCTCGAAAGAAGCTGATTTATCACAAAATGCTCCTATGTGTAGCCTTAGAGATAAAGCAATACAACAGTTTCTAGATGGTGCTGGTATTTAAAAAAGTAATCAGCACTTTTGTGTATCTCTGTTTAGCTGCGACAAATCTAATGCAATGACAAAAGAGCCACCTAGCAAAACTCATTTGCTTCGTCAGAAGATACTAATTATTCTTCTAGTGCTGATAAGTGGCTCTTTACTCTATTTGCTATTGGTTCGACTAGGGCTGATGGTTCCGGTGGGGCAAATTTATCAGGTGTTGTGTCTTCAAGATTGTCAACCTGAAATACAACTTCATACTCCTCTAGCTGGAAACCAATTATTGAATTACGACCAATCTCTTGAGCAATTAGTTACTACTGGTAACAACAAGAAAATCTCTCTTTTAATTGAAAAATCTAAACACCGACTAACGGTCTACAATAACTTAAAACCACTCAAGTCTTACCCAGTAGTTTTTGGTAGTAACCCTGTAGGCGACAAACAAGCAGAAGGTGACAGCAAGACTCCTGAAGGTATTCTGCGAATCAAAGACCTTTATCCCCACCCGCAATGGTCGAAGTTTCTGTGGCTTGACTATCCTAATGTTCAATCTTGGCGAAACTATTTTCAAGCTAAAATTACTGGTAAGCTACCTTGGTATATTCCTATTGGAGGGGAACTTGGTATACACGGTGTACCTGTGGGCAGAGATAAGATGATTAGCGATCGCTACAATTGGACTTTGGGTTGTCCTTCTTTAAAAAACAAAGATGTTGATGAACTATATCAATGGGTACAAAAAGGTACAGTTGTTGAAATTCTTCCTTAATTTAGAGCAATTTTAGATAATTAAATGATGGGTACGTTAGCACATCTGCGCGTCTTTAGTGTTCACGGATTAATTTCTTCACAAAACCATTCTTGATTTTCATTGCGGTGATACAATTTTCTATTCTGTGGTTCACCACGCAATTCTAAATGGTCTACCTGCACTGGGTTGAGTAGCAGTAGACAAAAATTAGGTAATGGTTGCACAGGGTCGGGTGCTGGTGGCTCAAAGGCTTCTGCTTCTTTGACTCTAGGTTTACCAGGATGAGGCCAAGCAAACTGTAAACGCGCCGCGTCACTGAGTTCTTGCCAAATAGAAATGCGTGCTGGCTGTAAATCATGGTGAAAATCATCATTACCTACCAGAGTCAAACAGCCAGTAATACGGAATTGTTCTCTTGTATTGGGAAAGTACCAGCAAATTTCTGCCCAAGGTTGTTCCTGTATTTGGTCAGCTTTGGCGCTACGGCTATCGGTGATAAATTTTAGCTGGTTGGTATCTTCTAGAAAGCCGCGAAAGACTAGAGTCCGATTAGCGGGGTGACCGTTCGCCTGTACCGTTGCTAGTTGCAGGTAACGAGCATAAACAAGACTGCGGTTGCGATGTAGGGCATGGGCGATCGCACCTCGCCAAGGAGCAAGAGACATACTAAATATAATTCGTAATTCCTAATTTTTGAAAGTCAGATTAAATCTGGGTTTCCAATTTGTCAAGTATTACTCAGACCCCAGGGTTCAAGATACCTACAAAACAAGCGTTACAAGATTGTTAAGAAAGATGTGGCTAATTGATAGGCTCGTAGGAGAGGCGTAAAATTCGAGCCACTGAACAGGCTGATACTTGTTTGCTTGTGACCCCATGCCATATCCTCATCCCTTCTGCCTCTTCCATAAGACTTTACGCTAACCCTCCAGTTTTTCAGCCTAGTGCAGGTGCATAAATCCTAAGAAAAAAATTTTTCTCAAATTACTTTACAAAACTCAATATTCGATTTAAGATATGTAACAAGGTAGTCAAACCTACCTAATTCATTCGCTAAATAAGCAACCGCATTTATAAAACAATGACAGCAACCATTCAACGCCGCGAAAGCGCCAACGTATGGGAGCGGTTTTGCAACTGGATCACCAGCACCAACAACCGCTTATACATCGGCTGGTTCGGTGTACTCATGATCCCCACCCTGCTAGCTGCTACCGCCTGCTTCGTAATCGCCTTCATCGCAGCACCTCCAGTAGACATCGATGGTATCCGTGAGCCTGTTGCAGGCTCCTTAGTTTACGGAAACAACATCATCTCTGGTGCAGTTGTTCCTTCCTCCAACGCTATCGGTTTGCACTTCTACCCAATTTGGGAAGCAGCATCTCTTGATGAGTGGCTGTACAACGGCGGTCCTTACCAGCTAGTAGTGTTCCACTTCCTGATTGGCGTATTCTGCTACTTAGGTCGTGAGTGGGAACTCTCCTACCGCTTGGGAATGCGTCCTTGGATTTGCCTAGCATTCTCTGCACCTGTTGCTGCTGCAACCGCAGTATTCTTGATTTACCCCATCGGACAAGGTTCATTTAGCGATGGTATGCCCTTGGGTATCTCCGGAACCTTCAACTTCATGATCGTGTTCCAAGCAGAACACAACATCTTGATGCACCCCTTCCACATGTTAGGTGTGGCTGGTGTATTCGGTGGAAGTTTATTCTCCGCAATGCACGGTTCTCTAGTTACCTCTTCCTTGGTTCGTGAGACAACCGAAAGCGAATCTCAAAACTACGGCTACAAGTTCGGTCAAGAAGAAGAAACCTACAACATTGTTGCAGCCCACGGTTACTTCGGTCGCTTGATTTTCCAATACGCTTCTTTCAACAACAGCCGTTCCTTGCACTTCTTCCTAGCTGCATGGCCTGTGATTGGCATCTGGTTCACCGCTTTGGGTGTAAGCACAATGGCTTTCAACTTGAACGGTTTCAACTTCAACCAATCGATCATCGACTCACAAGGTCGCGTCATCAACACCTGGGCTGACATCATCAACCGCGCTAACCTGGGTATGGAAGTAATGCACGAGCGCAATGCTCACAACTTCCCCTTAGACTTGGCAGCAAGTGATGTTGCTCCTGTAGCTCTAACCGCTCCTGCTATCAACGGTTAATTCTCAAGTTTAGCTAAATCAAAAACGCTCTCTGGAAACAGGGAGCGTTTTTGTTTTTGTAGATTTTGGTCAGTCAAAAGTTTCTTTGGCAAAAACTCTGTAGAATACATAAGCCTCACCCTTTTTCCTCAATATCATGGGTAACACTTTTGGTCATCTATTTCGGATCACTACTTTTGGAGAGTCTCACGGCGGTGGTGTAGGAGTCGTGATTGATGGTTGTCCTCCACAACTAGAAATTTCGGCAGAAGAAATTCAAGTAGAACTAGATAGAAGGCGGCCGGGACAAAGTAAAATTACCACACCTCGGAAAGAAGCAGATACCTGCGAGATTTTATCAGGCGTATATGAAGGCAAAACTTTGGGAACACCTATATCAATTTTGGTGCGGAACAAAGACACTCGTCCCCAAGACTACGACGAGATGGCCGAAAAATATCGCCCTTCTCACGCGGATGCAACTTATGATGCAAAATATGGGATTCGCAATTGGCAGGGTGGTGGTAGATCGTCAGCACGTGAGACAATTGGAAGAGTAGCAGCAGGTGCGATCGCTAAAAAAATTCTCCGCCAAGTTGCCAATGTAGAAGTTATCGGTTATGTGAAGCGCATTAAGGATTTGGAAGGTGTGGTTGACCCCAATACTGTTACCTTAGAACAAGTTGAAAGCAACATAGTCCGCTGTCCTGATGCTGAATGCGCTGAACGCATGATTGAATTAATCGAGCAAACTGGCAGACAAGGTGATTCTATTGGCGGTGTAGTAGAATGTGTGGCGCGAAATGTGCCCAAAGGTTTAGGCGAACCAGTATTTGATAAATTGGAAGCTGATATCGCTAAGGGTGTGATGTCTCTCCCTGCAAGTAAAGGCTTTGAAATTGGTTCCGGTTTTGGCGGGACGCTGTTAACGGGAATTGAGCATAACGACGAATTTTATATTGATGAAAATGGCGAAATTCGCACCGTAACAAACCGTTCTGGTGGCATTCAAGGGGGAATTTCCAACGGAGAAAATATTATTTTACGAGTTGCTTTTAAGCCGACAGCAACAATTAGAAAAGAACAAAAAACAGTAACTCGTGAAGGCGAAGAAACACTATTAGCTGCAAAAGGACGACACGATCCTTGTGTGTTACCGCGTGCAGTTCCGATGGTTGAAGCGATGGTGGCGTTGGTATTGTGCGACCATTTACTGCGGCATCACGGTCAGTGTAAGGTGCTGTAGAGTACTCTGTGACTACGAGAAAATTTTTATTTTTCTAGGGTGGGTATCTGACTCGCCCTTTTTTATTAGTGTTGCTATAGTAGCGAATAACACATTTCGTTAAGTGCGATCGCGTCTACTATCAACATGGACAAAGAATCTGAAAATCGGCTCAAACACTTTGCTGCACTAAAATCTAAATACCAAGCTAGTAATTATCAAGATTCATCACCCTTTAGTCTGCTATATCTGATTTTGCGAAAAGTTGACTTAGCAATTGAGCTAACTCAATTAGAGTTTGATTGGTTAAGAGAGCAAGAACTTTTTGAAACTATAGAAAATATTCATCTACAGCAATTTAGCCTTGGAGAAGCCAAAAGGCTAGAAGCTGAATTTTCTCATCTGAAAACTAAGTATAAGGTTGGTAAACCTTGGGAATATTCAGTAGATAGTTTTTTGTATCCGATACTTTGGAAACTGGAATCGGGAAATAATTTGACTGATTCAGAAGTAAAATTATTGCAAGATAATATTTTGACTCAAACAATTGCAATTCTTCAAGACATAAGAAATTTTGTGGCTTTAAAGGAAAAATATCAAGCCACCAGGCATCAAGATTCATACCCTGATAGCCGATTGTATAAAGTCCTAAAAAAACTAGATACGGAAGCAAGTTTAAGTGAATCTGAATATGAGTGGTTGCTAAATCATGAACTTTTTGAAACCATAGAAATATTTGAACACCAAGAGTCTGCAAAACAAGCTAAATTTACAGAACTTAAGGCTAAGTACCAAGCAAGCAAACACCCAGATAAATCTCTAGCTAGTAAGCTATATCAAATACTGGAAAAACTTGATGCAGATAAAAAACTAAATTATGAAGAAATTTACTGGTTAGAACAGCAAGGACTGAAAGAAACAATTGCTATTGCAAAAGAACTCGAACAGAAACGAGAGTTTATTACATTGAAGGTAAAGTATAATGCAAGCCAATATGAAGATTCATCACCTGCTAATTATTTATATCCGCTTCTCAAACGACTTGATACAGAGAATCGCCTCAATGAAGATGATATTAAATTTTTGATAAAATATCAACTGACTGAAACAATTGAAATTGTTGATGAAAAATATGCTTCTAGTCTGAAGCAAAAAATTGAATCAGTAGGAATATTAAGTGATTCAGAACTTGAATGGCTGAACAATCATGGACGTGAAGATATTATTATTTTAGCTCAAGAAAAGCATTTTGCTATCCTCAAGAGGAAATATGGATTGATAGATCCTACTCTCACAATGGAGCCATATTACACAATTATGGTCAAGCTGGAGAAAAAAGAACGTTTAGACCTTATTTTAGTAGCTCAACTAATAGAAAAAAATATGTTGTCTCGTGAGGGCAAGATTGCGATTGCACATTACAGACTAGAAGCAGAGTTTTATGAACAGGAAATTCAGCGTACTGGTCATAAATGGCATATACCTACTGCTAGTAGTTATTGGCGAAAAGCTGAACAACCCGAACAGGCATTAAAAATTACTAATTTGGACTTAGGAAGAATCAAAGAAAGTAATCTAAAATCAGCTATTTTAGTGACTAGAGGTGCAGCATTCAGAGATATGGAAAACTTAGCTGATGCTGAAAGTTGTGCGAGAAAAGCTATGGAATGTCAGCCTAATAGTTATCAACCCTATACTTTAATGGGAGCAATTTATTACGATCGTGGTGACTATGTTGAAGGTGACTATTGGTTTGAACAAGCTATACAACGTGGTGCTAAAACTGAAGATATAGATGATGAACTAAAACGAGTATTCCGAAGTACAAAAGATGAGAATAAACGACATGAAGCCGCAGAATATTTACTCAAAAAAGATTCCAAACGCTACTCTTGGGCTAAGTCTTATCTGAAAAAATCCCAAGATAATAGTAAATCAACTGGGTTGCATCGCCAAAATATCAAGAAATGACCAGATTCATTCATGACCAATTTACCAAAGACTACCTGGAACAATTACTCACCCCATACGGTGAAGTTCAAGCACCCCGGCGAGTCGCAGGAGAAGTTAGACAAATTGACGTTTATTTCATCCCCAAACCACAACCAAGCACTATTTCAGACACACTAGGTTTATTAAGTCAGTTTGCCACTAACCCATCGTTATTTGAGCCTTTTCGTAACACTGCATAGGCTACAGAAATTTGCGATTGTATCTTAAAATTATTAGAGGTACGCGGCGATTTACAACGACAAGCAAATCGAAATAACACTCGCATTCTTGAATCGGATTTACCCAAATTATGGATTTTTACACCCACAGCATCAGCGCAACTCTTATCAGGATTTGGAATTATTGGTAGAGGGAATGTTCAAAAGCAAGCAATTGATGAATTAGAAGCACTGACTCCTGATAATCCTTTCCGCAAAGCGGCGTTAGAATTGCTGTACAACTTGCAACAAAACTTACAAGTTACCCAAAATCAAGACGAAGAAGACAGGGAATTACTTATGCGATTAGCACCACTTTACCAACAAGATCGAGAACAGGCGATACAAGAAGGGGAACGCTTGGTGGTGGAAAATTTGCTCAAGGTTCGCTTTACTGAAATAGATAATCAGCTTCAAGCCATTATTGAACCTTTATTGGCATTACCACCAGAACAGTTTACGCGTTTACTATTGCAGTTATCGCGTGAAGAATTAATTGATAGGTTTCGCTAGTGTCAAACCATTTTGGATTTTGGATTTTGGATTTGTTTCACCCATCAGGGTTAAGCATTAAAAAAAATCTTAGATCGGCTTTTATTCAATCTAAAAGCATTTTAGCTTATCACATATACTTTGATGTCAGGGGAAAAATTTAAATTTTCCCCTTTTAATTTTTTCCAATTTTTACTTGACGGTAGAATGTAAACTCGAAGACATTAATACAGTATGATCAAAATCAATTGTTAAGTTTTTCGACGAATAAACGCTTTATTTTATAGGTTTGCATGAATGGACTTTTTAATGGTTCTAGGATTAGCTGCTGCCACACTAACCACGATCGCCTTTTTACCGCAGATGTTTAAAATTTGGCAAACCAAGTCAGCAAAAGACGTTTCTTTTGTGATGTTGGTTACATTTATCAGCGGTATTTTTTTGTGGTTAATATACGGAATTTATCTCCAAGCATTACCAATTATTCTTGCTAACAGTCTCACATTATTTTTTAATCTGATAATTCTATGGCTTAAAATTAAATATAGATAACTCTGCTCGTAAATAACACCTGTGACATCATCTGTATTTGACTTGGAACGCCTTTTATTTACACCCACTACCCCAGACACCAACGCTATTCCCCTGATATTCGCCTTTCCCAATGAATACAGCGTTGGTATCACTAGCCTTGGCTATCAGGTAGTTTGGGCGACTTTGGCAATGCGTGATGATGTACAGGTAAGCCGCTTATTTACTGATACTCATGAACAACTCCCCAGAAATCCGGAAATTGTCGGATTTTCTATTTCCTGGGAATTGGATTATGTAAATATTCTAAATTTGCTCGAATCTTTAGAAATTCCTATTTGGGCAACTTCTCGTGATGATTCTCATCCGATAATATTTGGTGGTGGTCCAGTTCTCACTGCTAATCCAGAACCATTTGCAGATTTTTTTGATGTCATTCTACTGGGGGATGGCGAAAATTTATTGGGTAATTTGATTGAAGCTTACAAAGAAGTAAGAAATGCTTCAAGACAAACTCAACTACAAAGACTGGCACAAGTACCAGGTATTTACGTTCCGAGTTTATATGAGGTGGAATATGACACAAAAGATGGTGCAGTAAAGTCAATTAAACCAATTTCCGCAGAAATTCCCGCAGTGGTGCAAAAACAAACTTACCGAGGAAATACTTTATCAGCCTCGACTGTAGTTACTGAAAAAGCAGCTTGGGAAAATATTTACATGGTGGAAGTGGTGAGAAGTTGTCCAGAAATGTGCCGTTTTTGTTTGGCAAGTTATCTGACATTACCTTTTAGAACTGCGAGTCTGGAAGATTCATTAATTCCAGCTATTGAAAGAGGTTTACAAGTTACAAATCGTTTGGGATTATTGGGGGCTTCTGTCACTCAACACCCAGAATTTGCAGCGTTACTAGATTATATTAGTCAGCCAAAGTATGATGATGTTCGTCTGAGTATTGCTTCAGTCCGCACCAATACTGTAACAGTCCAGTTAGCAAAAACTTTGGCGCAACGAGACACGCGATCGCTTACCATTGCTGTAGAAAGTGGTTCCGAGAAAATCCGGCAAATTATCAACAAAAAGCTGCATAACGATGAAATTATCCAAGCAGCCATCAATGCCAAGGCTGGTGGACTCACAGGTTTAAAACTCTACGGTATGGCGGGAATTCCCGGTGAACAAGCAGAAGATTTAGAACAAACCGTGGCGATGATGCACAGTATCAAAAAAGCTGCACCGGGATTGCGGTTAACGTTTGGATGTAGCACGTTTGTACCCAAGGCACATACACCGTTTCAATGGTTGGGAGTGAATCGTCAAGCCGAAAAGCGGTTGCAGCTTTTACAAAAACAACTCAAACCAAAGGGGATAGAATTTCGCCCAGAAAGCTATAATTGGTCGATTATACAGGCTTTGTTATCCAGGGGCGATCGCAGACTCTCCCAACTTCTGCAACTAACTCGTAACTTTGGTGATTCCTTGGGTAGCTACAAACGTGCTTTCAAACAACTCAAAGGACAAATCCCCGACTTAGATTTTTACGTCCATGCCGATTGGTCAACAGAGCAAATATTACCCTGGAGTCACTTGCAAGGACCTCTGCCACAGTCTACACTACTAAAGCATTTGGCTGAAGCTAGGAGTTATTTCGACTCAGCCCAAAAGGGGACTGGGGATTGGGGATTAGGCATTAGGGATTGCGTTCCAAATTGAAAAATTACATGATACCTAGTCCCCAGACCCCAGTCTCCAGTCCCCAAGACCTTTGAATTCATACCTGAAAACTTGATGCAAACCACAGCTGAGTATTACTGCGCTTATTGCGGCGAACCAAACTTAACTTTTATTGATTTGAGTGCTGGGGGACAACAATCCTATGTAGAAGATTGTCAAGTTTGCTGTAACCCAAATATTTTGTATGTCCGGGTTGATGAAGAAACTCTGGATATTGAGATTGATACTGAATCTGAAAGTTGAATTTTAGGTTTTTCTTTCCATGCTGCACTTTAAACATTCATCACTAATCAACGCACCAGCAGAAGTAGTTTGGAAATTTCACGAAAGACCAGACATTTTGCAACTGCTGACTCCACCTTGGCAGCCACTCCAAGTAGTCCGTCGTGATGGAGGGCTTGATGTGGGTGCTATCACAGAATTTCGCTTGTTTCTCGGCCCATTACCCTTAACTTGGCTGGCGCGTCATACTGAATACGAAAAATATCGCCTATTCACCGACGAACAGATATCTGGCCCTTTTGAGTCTTGGGTACATCGACATGAATTTGAACCACAAGATGCTGATAAAACTAGGCTGACTGATGCTATTTCCTTTTCAATGCCTGGTGGAGGAACAGTTGAATTTATCAGCGGTTGGTTAGTCCAAGCACAGCTAGAAGCAATGTTTCGCTATCGCCACTATGTAACAAAACGAGAATGCGAGTCACAATAATCAAATCAAAGACATTAGTGATTTGAGGTATTAATTATTACGAGTTGTTTTGCTTATTTACTTAGTCCTCCAAGCAAAAACAGTTTTTCGTATAGGCCTATTTGTGTAATAATAGTTAACGTATCTTAATATTTTTCAATAATTTCAGAGTGCTAGCACTCTCCAGTCCAAAAAACTGACCACTAATAGAATTTTCTGGCTAGTGGTTAGTAGTTTTGTCATGACTATATTTCAATATGGCTCAGTTAACGATTATTCGTGGAGAAATTGGCCTTTGAAGACGCGATAAGAAGACGCGATTTACCGCGTCTCTACATGAGGGTTTTGGGTTTATCTGAACTGTATTGGACTAGATTTTAAGAATTTTTACCTGAATGCTAGGCGGAGTAAAGGCGTGATCCAGTTAGAACAACCACTAAATCATCAAACAAAACTAACCCCATTACTAAAAAATAAATCTACTTTTAGGGGACTTTTCATTGCTATTTTTATTATTAGCGTGTGGCTTATAAGTCTAGTTTTCTTAATTTTAGTTGATATATCCAAATTAAATTTTTGGATATGCATTTTGATCCCTTGGCAAGCATTTTTATATACAGGATTATTTATTACATCTCATGATGCTATGCATGGCTTAGTTTTTCCGCAAAACTCTAAGATTAATCATTTGATTGGCAGGTTGAGCCTATCTCTTTATGCCCTTTTACCATATCAAAAACTCTTGACCAAACATTGGTTACATCACCGGAATCCTGCGAGTCAAATAGATCCAGATTTCCATGATGGGAAACACAAAAGTTTCTGGGCTTGGTATTGTAATTTTATGATAAATTACTGGAGTTGGGGACAAATGATTGCCATAACTTTGAGCTATCAATTTGCTAATCGTATACTCCACATACCCCATGAAAATTTAATTTTATTTTGGGTATTTCCCTCGCTTTTGAGTTCATTACAATTATTTTATTTTGGTACTTTTATACCCCACAGTGAGCCAATAAGGGGTTATGTTCAACCTCATTGTGCCCAAACTATTGACTGTCCAACTTGGTTGTCATTTATTACGTGTTATCATTTTGGCTACCACAAAGAACATCATGAATATCCCCATGTTCCCTGGTGGCAACTACCAGGAATTCACAAAAAGATTAAATAATCCGGGAATAGCCATCAGAGGTTGTACGTTCGCTCATTGTTATACCATTTCACTTGAAAGTTGATAGGACTTACGCAAAAACTCTCTGAAACTCTTATTTCTTTGTGTCCTTTGCGTCCTTTGCGGTTCGTTTTTTCATAATTTTGCGTAAGTCCTGGTTGATACAAATACCTTGGTAGGGGCGCACAGCTGTGCGCCCCTACGGTAAATCTATATGTATCAAGATTTTCTTGAAATGGTATTACAGCAGAATTCAGAAGTCAGAATGGGCTACGTCTCGGTGCGCTAACAGAATTAGAATAGGCTCTATGCATCGTTTTGAAACCTAGAAGCTGTGCTTCAATAAGCTTAAATCTGCTGTATCTAGTGGTGCGTTAGGCTCAAGGAGTAACACACCTTATAATAATTTGATTTTCAGTTGATAAATGGCCTTCTGTAGCGGTTACCGATTACATGAGATAGAGAAATTTGTAGGGGCGCATAGCTATCCGCCCTTACCTTTTACCTCACAAAAGCGAGACATGCAATATGCCAATTAATAATTCTCGCGTTGTTACTTATAGCCCTGCTTATACGATTGTTCCTACTTATGAGTGCTTCAATCGCTGTAGCTACTGCAACTTTCGCACTGAACCAGGTAAAAATCCCTGGATGAATATCTCGGATGCAGAAAGTATTTTAAAACCACTTCAAACTGAAAAAGTTTGTGAAATTCTTATTCTTAGTGGTGAAGTTCATCCCCATTCACCAAAGCGTCAGGAGTGGTTTAGTCGGATTTATGATTTGTGTGAATTAGCACTTTCAATGGGGTTTCTACCTCACACCAATGCAGGTCCATTGAGTTTTGCAGAGATGCAAAAGCTCAAGCGTGTAAATGTTTCGATGGGGCTGATGTTGGAACAGTTAACGCCGACATTGTTAAATACTGTACATCGACATGCACCGAGCAAATTACCAGAAGTAAGGCTGCAACAATTAGAATGGGCTGGAGAGTTGCAGATTCCTTTTACAACAGGATTACTTTTAGGAATTGGTGAAACTGCTGATGATTGGTGGGAAACATTAGCAGCAATATCTGAATTTCATCAGCGTTACCATCATATCCAAGAAGTAATTTTGCAACCTCATAGTCCAGGAAATCAGCAGAGTTTTAATGCACCGCCTTTTAACCCCCATGAATTGCCAGAAGTCATTGCTAAAGCACGTGAAATTCTACCAGCAGATATTACAATTCAAATTCCGCCGAATTTAGTTAAGGATGACCAATGGTTAGTTGCTTGTATCGAAGCTGGTGCGCGAGATTTAGGCGGGATTAGCCCAAAAGATGAAGTTAATCCTGATTATCCTCATCTTCAGGAGCAGCTATTGAGACAAATTTTACAGCCTGCGGGGTGGGAGTTAATTGAGCGTTTACCAGTTTATCCGCAATTTGACTACTGGTTATCGGAGGAGTTGCAAACGCCAGTGAGATGGTGGCGAAATACTTTATGAATACCTTTTGAGGTAGGAAAAAGAAACTATCTTCGTTAGGCTGCGATGATTTCTTGGACTAAAACGTAAGGTTGGACGATGAGAGTATTAAATCGCTTGGTGGCATCGGTATTCCATTCTCCCAACTGTGCTGTGGTGGGTTTGGTAATCAATTGTTCATCAATCCATTGTTGCACTGATGGAGTATTATCATTTGCGATCGCTACTCCAACATCCACTAAGCTTAACTCAAGCGCCACTAAAATTACTGCATCTCGCTGCACATGAGGAATTAGCCACTCCCACTCTGCCTCATCCACAGTTTCTGTTAATTCTGCTCTTAAATCCGACATTATTCCTCAATTTCTATTTTTAGATAACCATTTTTATATTATTCACTAGTTCGTAGTTTATGACAAATGACCGAATTTTAGATTTTAGATTTTGGATTAAAAATTCAAACTCTAAAAATCTCTATTCGCGTAATGTCTAGTAGAGAAGCCACCAAATTTATTTATGGAACAAATCAAAAATATACAATTTTTTACTCAAGCGAGGAAGAAGGTATGGGGTCAATCTAAAATCCAAAATCTAAAATCTAAAATTGTTTGACTAAGCTTCAGATTTCATTTCCTCAATCTCAAACAAAGACACAATTACTCCTGCTATGGGAATAGATATAAAAACACCCAATAATCCTGCTACTCTAGCGCCTACTAGCAACGCAAAGAATACCACTACAGGATTGAGATTTAGCGCACCTTGCATAATTCTTGGTGCAATCAAGTTGTCTTGTATCTGCTGAAGCACAATGCAAGTTATCAATACTTTCAATGCCAACCAAAAGCCTTGAGATAATACAACTAAAGTTATAATGCTGATTCCTAATGTTGCGCCTATGCCAGGAATAATATCAACAATCCCAACGATTACTGATAATAATAAGGCAAAAGGTACTTGTAATATTAAGAAAACTAAGAAAGTCGTACTCGTCAGGAATAAACTTAATAAAAACTGACCTCGAAAAAATCCGAGAAAGGCGCGTCTGATGACCTTAGTAAATCTGTCACGGCGTTGTTTTGGTACTATTTTTAATATAAAGTTCCATAGCTTTTCTCCGTCTAACAACATGAAAAAAGCTACAACTGCAATCAAGGTAAAAGTGACGAAATTTGTCAAAAAACTTTGTAATATAGCTAGACTAGTGACAATACTTGAAATAGCTTGATTTCGCAATTGTTCTTGAACAAAACTTAAATCTATCTGAAGATTACGGCTGCGGAAAAATTCTTCTAATTGGTCTAATAGGGGTAATAAAGAATTTAAAAATCCAGTTATAGTATCAATTAATTGTTGTCCTTGGGATAAAACCGTTAAACCTACCGTAATTATCAAACCCCCAATAATTACAATACTGAGTAAGAAAACTACACCAACTGCTACGCCGTGGGGCAAAAAATGCCGCAGCCATTCTACAGGATAGCTGAGCAAAAAAGCCAAAATCGCGGCGAATGTGAAAATAACGATGACTGCTTCAAAGTAAGCTAAAAGTTGTACAATTGCCCATCCTGAAGCAACTAAGAGCAAAAAGCGGACTAACGCCAGATTATTTAATCGTTGCCATAAGTTTTTGGCTTCAAAGCCGCTCATATTAATTTTGGATTTTGGATTTTGGATTTTGGATTATAAAGTCGGCGTTGTTGAATTGTGGTATGAATCAAGATGTAGAGACGTTGCATTGCAACGTCTCTACAAGGATTTTGATATGATGCACAATCGTTTTCATACATGAAATCAGCAACGCCATAAAGTCTTTAGAAAAAACTGTTACTAGAATTTCAAATGAGACTACTGAAACTATTGAATTTAAGGTTAGAGAAATGTAATAGCGATCGCCACCCCCCTAAAGTATATATTTGGACTTCTCAAACTCATCGTCCTAAATCATGCATTTGATTAATCACAGCGGTACACTTTTGTGCCAACGCCTCCAATTCTTCTTTATTGCTGGAACTGGGAGCATCAATTAAGTTACCAATTCTGACTGTCACGGGAACGGCGTGGGGTATTTTCGAGCCTTTTTCTAAAATCGCCTCGGTACCCCAAACACTTACTGGCAATATTGGGGCTTTGGCTTTCGCTGCTAACAGTAGTGCGCCTCTTTTGGGGTCTGTAATTCGACCATCTGGTGTGCGAGTACCTTGCAAGAAAACACCGACAGCCCAACCGTTATTCAGGTATTCTAAGGCTGAACGGATGGCATTGCGATCGGCACTTCCTCGACTCACTGGGTAAGCACCATACAATTTAATCGCTTGCGCCAAAATTGGGATATTAAATAATTCTTCTTTAGCCATGTACGCTACTGGACGGCGTACACAATTAGAGACAATTGGCGGATCAAAATAACTGGCGTGATTACTTACCACCACCAATGGCCCTGAATGAGGGACATTTTCCGCGCCATAAATTTTACCCCGAAAGTAAGTGTGAAGCATGGGGCTGACGACTGACCATTTAAAGGCGTGGTAAAGTGCCAGACTAATAAACGGTTCGCGGTTTTGGTCCACAGAAGATCATGCCAATTAGACTGACATTTAGCATAAGCGATCGCAATGCCTAAGGCAAACGAATCAGGAGGGGAGTAAGGAATGGGGAGTGGGGAGTGGTATAGCTGCTGAGTTACTGAAAAGCGCTGTATATGTGGTCTGGGTGATTAGCGATCGCTAAAATCAAAACCAAGGGTATTAGAGTATACAGTTTAACACAATTCATTACTCAAAGTCATAATTGTTGCGATCGCTCATCAAATCACCAAAGAAAAACAACCAAAAAAATAGATTTTAAATTCGCCATTTCCAGCGATAACTTAATTTATAATTGAGTCACCTTTCATCTGTTTGGGTTAAATGGCAAAACATCAATTATTTTTTTAATCATCGATGAATTGTTCTAACAATGTCTCAACACTAGCATTGTGATCCAGGAAAGAAAATAAATGTAAATACTGGAGTTTACCTTGTTTATCTAATACAAACTGGGCTGGTAAAGGCGCTCCCAAAGCTTGTCCTACATTATAGGTACGAAACACTCGACAACTAGGATCGCTAAGTAACGGCATTTGTAAGCCTAAATCTCTCACAACTATTTGACTCTGCCGTTCATCAGTACTAGTAACCATTAAAACTTCTATACCACGATTTTTAAATTCTTCGTAATTTTCATTCAAAGCTTTGATGTGGGGAAAACAAAAAGGGCAATATTGCTTTTCAGTAAAGATGCGAGTAAAGGCAAGTAACACTGGTTGTTTACCTTTATAATCAGACAGTTTTACTAAAGTACCGTTGGTGATATCTGGCAACTGGAAATCTGGTGTTCCTACCCCTAATCTAAGTTGATTTGTAGCCGGAACGGGTAAAAAGTTACGAAAGAATCGCTCATTTAATAAGCCGGTAAAATCAGTTGAAGTCAGCATATTTTTTAGATCATTTAAAATAATCGGGTATTGGGCATTGGGCATTGGGCATTGGGCATGAGTCAATAATCAATAGTTTTTCTTCCCCTGCTTCCCCTGCTCCCCCTGCTTCCATGCCCCATGCCCCATGCCCCATTCCCTTTTGATGAAAAAACCACAGATAGATTCTTTGTTTATCTGTGGTTATTGTTGATTACCGAATTAACTCCAGTAAATCTAATCTAGACAGCAGAGAAGTAAACTTTGGACTTCACTGGGTCAGGATTCATTGTTTTGTCACCAGGTTGCCAACCAGCTGGGCACACTTCGTCTGGGTGAGATTGAACATACTGAATTGCTTGTAATGTCCGTAGGGTTTCATCAACGCTACGACCAAAAGCTAAGTTGTTAATTGTGGCGTGCTGTATGATACCATCTTTGTCGATGATGAACAGACCACGCAAGGCAATGCCTGCTGCTGGGTCAAGCACGTTGTAAGCAGCGCTAATCTCTTTCTTGATGTCGGAGACTAGAGGATAATTCAGGTCGCCAACGCCACCAGACTTACGATCGGTTTGAATCCAAGCGAGGTGCGAGAATTCACTATCAACGGAAGCCCCAAGGATTTCCGTATTAATTTTCTTGAATTCTTCGTAGCGATCGCTAAATGCTGTAATTTCAGTAGGACAAACAAAGGTAAAGTCTAGGGGGTAGAAAAACAGGACGACGTACTTACCGCGATAATCGGAAAGTTTGATTGTCTTAAATTCCTGGTCTACCACAGCGGTTGCTGTGAAATCGGGAGCTTGCTGACCAACGCGGAGGCTTCCTTCTGTTCCGTAAGTTAGGGACATTAACTCAATTCTCCTTTATCGGTTTAGTAGCGTTGGAATTTGGGTCAGGTAAAACTCACCCATCCACGCTCTCACAGTTTGATTACGATCTGTTACGACTATATCATACTCATAACGATTTTGAGTAGCAAATGTCTGATTTAGATACAAGAGAATGGTTGCTTACCAATGGTCTAGGAAGTTTTGCCAGTGGCACGGTTTCTGACATCCGCACACGCACTTATCACGGTTGGTTATTTGCTGCTACAAACCCCCCTTCTGAGCGTACCTTGTTGTTATCACACCTGGAAGCTAGCTTGGAAGTATTAGGGAATGTTGTGGCGCTGGGGACAAATATTTGGGGTAACGGTCGGATAGAGCGATCGGGCTACGAACTGTTGCGCTCTTTTGATATTAACCCAGTTCCAAAATGGATTTGGGGTCAAGATAACTGGCAATTAACTAGACAATTGGTGATGCCTTATGGTTGGGAAGGGAGTAGGGAGTGGGGAGTGGGGAGCAGAGGGGAAAGAGGTAATTTTTCATTCTCCCCCGTACCCAATGCCCCTAACCAATTGTCTCATCGGATTTTAATTCAGTATCGCTATGAGGGAAGCGAACAAGCTATTTTACGGCTGCGACTTCTGATAGCAGAACGTAACTTTCATCATCAACAGACTTTTAGCCCAGAATTACAGTTCTCCCAATTGCTTGGGCAACAGCAAGTCTGCCTCCAAGCAAGAAAATCTGAGCATTATGGTATACCTTGGCATCTGCGTTGGACACAAGGCAATTATCAACCAGATGCAGTTTGGTATTGGAATTATCGATTCTTGGAGGAGACAAAACGGGGATTAGGTGACAAGGAAGACCTCCACAGTCCTGGTTACTTAACAGTTACACTCCAACCAGGAGATGCGGTGACTCTAGAAGCACGAGAAGGTCTTCCCAATTCTGTGCTAGGCGTTCTTACCGCCAAAACCTTTGCAGAAGCCGTGGAAGCAGAGCAACAAAGGCTCTCGCAGATTTTTGGATGGAGTGAGGGAGGGACTGGGGACTGGGGACTAGGGACTAGGAAAGAGTTGTCCAATCTCTACTCCCCACTCCCCACTCCCCACTCCCTAATCAGGCAACAACTACTCAAAGCCAGCGATCGCTTTATCGTCTATCGAGCCTCAATAGCAGGTCCGACGGTGATTGCTGGTTATCACTGGTTTAATGACTGGGCGCGGGATACATTAATTGCCTTACCAGGATTGACGCTAGTTCCCCAGCGCTTTGACTTAGCAAAAGGACTATTGCGAGCTTTTGGGCATTACTGTCGCCACGGTTTGATTCCTAATGCCTTTCCTGATGTCGATAGTGAACCGTTTTATAACAGTATCGATGCACCCCTTTGGTGGATTGAAACTTTAGGACTTTATTTGGAAGCTACACAAGACTGGCAGTTTTTGGCAGAGCAGTTTCCTGTAGTGCAGCAAATTCATAAAGCTTTTGTCGGTGGTACACGCTATAATATCCAGGCTGATGCTACCGATGGACTCATTGGTTGGGATGCTCGCGGTGTAGCCCTGACTTGGATGGATGTGGTAATTGGGGGACATCCTGTTACTCCTCGTCGTGGCAAACCAGTGGAAATCAATGCGCTGTGGTATTCGGCTTTATGTTGGCTAAGTCAGTGGGCAAAACGGTTGAGCCAACTTGAATTTGGTGAACCAGTGCGTCTTAGTAAACAAGCGCAGCGTTATGCTCAGCAAGCACAACAGGTAAAAAATTCCCTGCAAAAGTTTTGGAATCCTCAGCTAGGTTATCTCTACGATGTTATTGAGCCGGACGATCGCCGAAATTTTCAAATTCGTCCCAATGCTGTTTTGGCGCTGTCGCTGCACCATTGTGGGTTTTCTGAACAGCAAGGGTGTCAGATACTAGATTTGGCAACTTCCAGCTTGCTGACTCCCTACGGGCTTCGCAGTCTCGATCCAGGAGATCCTGAATACAAAGGGAGATATGAGGGCAACCAAGAGCAACGCGATCGCGCTTATCACCAAGGCAGTGTTTGGGTTTGGTTAATTGGCCCTTATATTCGCGCTTGGCAACGTTTTTATCCACAACAAACGCTGCCTTTTGATTGGCAACCCCTGATAGATCACTTTTTATTTGCTGCTTGTATTGGTTCCATTTCTGAGATTTTTGATGGCGATCCACCTCATACACCCAGAGGAGCGATCGCTCAAGCTTGGTCAATTGCCGAAGTCATCCGCCATATTAAATAGTGGTGAGTGGTGCATTAAACCTGCCTTGAAAATAGGGAGTAGGGAGTGGGGAGTGGGGAGTAGGGAAAAGAAATTTTCATTGTTCCTTGTGAACGCAGCTTATGGAGTCTCTTGCAAAAGTCATTCTTTGCGTTCTCTTCTCTGCGCCTGGGCGCCTCTGCGTGAGATAAAAACTTATTTATGCAAGAAGTCTATTGAGAAGAAACTTCTGGAGCAGACGGGAAAGACTTGCTACAACTTCCCCTCTACTTCTGAAGCTCCCTCAGTCAGCATAAGCAAAGTTATGATTGGATTGCTCGATAGCAGAGGGCGATGGTGAAGGATGCCGCTGCTACTAGCGCCGCCGCTGCTCGAATGTGATTCCAGGTTGTCCAGTTGGTAAGATAGCTAGACCATAAATTCACGCCTACGGTGCTACCTGGCTCGACTTTTGCCAGCGCATCATTGAGCGGCACATTACACACGATAGTCACGCCTAATGTGCCGACGAGATAGAGCAGGCTACCGAGTAGCAAGTAGGCAGCACCGGGTTGATGCCACTTTAACAGTGAAAAGACTAAAAGAACGATGCAAGCCGCAGCCGTTCCAAACAGCACTAGCATAAACAACGGATTGATCGCTGTGATATTGATGGATTGCATAGCCGCAATGCCCTGCACCGGCTCAAGTCGGGCAAGGGCATTCATCACAAAGGTGGAGAAGGCAAAAAAGACTCCAGCCATCAGCCCACAGCCCAGTGCCGCGAAAAGCTTTAAGACAAAAAACGAGTTGTCAAAAGTTACCATAGAACCTCCTGGAAATCACTGTGCTTGAATAATCTTTTTTTAACCTCTTATTAATTAAAAAAACTTGCTCCTCCCAGATAATTGAGGCTGGCATTTGCAATAAATTAAGCCTCGTCAAAACATTAGGGAGTATACATTGAATCTATCTAGACGTCAGTTTTTTACGCTGGCAGGGGCATCAGCTACAGGTGCTGTCCTTCTATCTCCTTTGCAAGCATTCTATGCTAAACCCGCGATCGCTGCGGGTCCCTACGGTAATTTAGTGGCCGACCCCAACGGAGTATTAGATTTACCACCTGGATTCACCTACCGCAGACTATCCGAAACAGGTCAAACGATGAATGATACTTACCGGGTACCTGGTGGTCACGATGGTATGGGTGCTTTTGCAGGATCTAATGGCAATACGATTCTAATTCGCAACCACGAACTCACTCCCACTTCTAGCAATGGTTTGAGCGCTCCCAGTGGCAGCAAGTACAACTCAAATGCGAGGGGCGGTTGTACTAAATTGGTTGTTAGTCCTTCCCGTACCTTGGTAGAACATCGGGGAGTCCTAGCGGGAACCATTCGCAATTGTGCTGGTGGTCCTACGCCTTCAGGGTCCTGGTTAAGCTGTGAGGAAACTTTTGAAACTAATAACGGCAAGAAGCATGGTTATGTGTTTGAAGTTCCCAGTAGCGCAACTACTTTTGTTACCCCCGTCCCACTAACAGCTATGGGGCGTTTTAATCACGAGGCTGCCGCTGTAGACCCCAACACAGGGTATATCTACATGACGGAAGACCAAGGAAACGGGCTTTTCTACCGCTTCATTCCCAACCAAAGCAACAATCTGAGTGCTGGCGGCTTGCTATACGCATTAAAGATTACGGGGTCGTCTGGAATTAACACAGCTACAGGTTTCCCAAAAAATACGCCTAGAGCGGTCGAATGGGTACAGATTAACAATCCCGATCCTACCTCTGATACCGTTAGAACAGAAGGGTATAACAAAGGTGCTGCCAGGTTTTCAGGTGGGGAAGGCATCTTTTATGGCAGTGGTTATGTCTACTTCACTTGCAAGAGTGGGGGTAGTTCTGGAGATGGGCAAATCTGGCGTTATTCGCCCGCTAATAATACCGTTGAACTCTATATTGAACCCAACAATTCTGGTGTGCTAGACAATCCAGACAATCTTGTGGTTTTCCCCAACCGGGACATCTTCCTTTGTGAAGATGGGGATGGAACGGATTACATTCTGGGCATCACTTCCAGTGGCAGTCTTTACAAGTTTGCTAAGAATGCCCTCAACACATCAGAGTTCGCCGGGGTGTGTTTCTCCCCCGATGGTCAGACGATGTTTGTCAACATACAGAGTCCAGGAATAACCTTTGCTATTTGGGGACCCTGGTAACCCTACGTTCTGTTTCAGCCCAGTCAGGTTAGAGAACGATCGCCCTAGCTGGGCTACTACCATAGACTTCTTGCATAAATCAAAAAAAGAACCCCACCCCGCCTTTGACTTACGTCAAAGTCTCCCCTAAGAGCCTGCGGGGAGGAGCTGGGGGTGGGGTGTTAGGGGACTTTTGCAAGAGACTCCATGAGCTGCACTCACAAGGAACAATGAAAATTTCTTTTCCCTACTCCCCACTCCCCACTCCCCACTCCCTATTTTCAAGGCAGGTCTTATGATTTCAGATCGGGAAAAAGAGTTTATCGGCTGACTTGGGCGGTGTTCGGTGTGCGCCAAAGTATTTCTCATTACGTAACGCAGCCATTCCCGTAAAACTTGCGGAATTTGCTCTTTTTGTTCCTTGTTCAGGGTGCTGTAAAAGCTAATGCTCGGTGCGTCACCCCGACAGGCAGCACTGTTGTGAGCATCCCCATAGCTAGGGGCTACTCAAATGCGCCGACAGAGTTATTTAACCCTGTTTTCGCGATCTAGGGAGAGCAAAAGTACAAAACAGGATATTAGCCGTATTTTGATAATTTTTAAAGTGGCTCAGGTCGGAGTTGAACCAACGACCCCAGGCTTATGAGTCCCGTGCTCTAACCAACTGAGCTACTGAGCCATGCTTTTTAGTCATTTACTAGTATATCATACAAATTTGCTCAAGGCTAGTCTCTTTTGCAATTAGTTTTTCTAGCTTGAAAAAGGGAGTAGGAGTCTAGCAATGCTAAACTCCCTCCTATGTTCAGATCCCAAACCTTAATGTTTCATCTTCGCTGGCGGTAGCAATTTTGTCGATTCCAGATTTTCATTGTTTTGTCAGCCCTGCCAGTTCGGGGGGTTTACGGTTTTGGCAATGAGGTTAATCAATTCGAGAGTTTATCAGGTGGTAATGGTAGCGATCGCTTTTTCTTCAGCCAAATTCCTAGTAATCCTACAACTGCTATTCCTCCAATGGTTGATGGCTCAGGCACAGGTTTGACACTCACATTATCTAAATACAAAAATGCATATTTATCTACAGACCCAAACTTTAACTCTGTGGATGATGAGTCTGCTGTGAAATTGAACTTATATGGTGTGTAGGGTTGGAAAGAAATATTTGTTTGATCAAAAATTTTATTTCCACCTACAAATGCTTGGAACTGATTATCAAGGTCAGGTGCCTCAGCTATAGATGCTAAATAGTAACTAAGTTCGTATTGCTGACCAGGTTGTGTGGAAAGCGTCTGTGATATGTAACTGAGGTCTAAAAATCCAGCAAGTGACAAACCCTGATTACCGCTTTGAGGAAAATTGCTGATTCTAATCCCTGATGTATCCATCGGATCGCCAGATTTAGTCCATCCTGTAATATTAGGATTTGTAACGTTGGGATTGTTAGGATCTACGAGGGGGTCGAGTTCAAACCCTCCATTATAAACTATGTCTCTAATATCTAGAACATAGTTGGCATCGTATTGTGCTTGTGCTACTGGAATATATGTACCACTAATCACAGCAGTACTAGCTAAGCTAGTGGTAAAACTAAAAACCATTATTGAGAGTTTTTTAGTTAATTTCATGAAACTTGACTCCAAATCATTCCAAATTCCGACAGTTAAAACAAGTTGATAGTTACATCTATGCTGGCTCTAATTGGTGTTAATAAAAATAAACACTTTATCCAGGTTTATGAGAGTTAGTTATGCACCATAGATAATCTTTCCATAAACCGATTATGGAGTTTTTTAATCAGATGAATTTCAGTGGTATTCTCAACAGAATAGAGCCAGATATCGTTTGGGAGTTTAAGAGAATTAAGGTTAGCTTGCGATTTGTGGTTTATTCATTCTCAGGATCGTCACATACAGAGTTTTCTCCTTGTTGTTCTGTAGATTTGACACTCACATCATCCAAATATAAAAATGCATATTTGGCTCTGGAAGCAAACTTGATCTCGGTGGATGTTTCTTTGGCTTTAAAATAAAACGTGTATGGTGTGTAGGGTTGGTGATAAGTATTCTTTTTCCAACAAACCCTGTTTCCACGTATAAAAACCTTAAATTTATTATCCAGGTCAGGTGCTTCCTCTGTGGATGCGAAATAGAAAGTAAGTCGGTAGTGTTGATTAACAATTGTAGGGATAGTCTGTGATATGTAGCTCAAGGCTGTAAATCCACCAAGCGATAAACCTTGGTTACCAGTATTAGCAAAATTGTCAATCCTAGTACCTGATGTATCTATCGGATCGCCAGTTTTAATCCATCCTGTAACATTAGGATTTGTAGCGTTGGGATTATTAGGATCTACGAGTTGGTCGTTTTCAAATCCCCCGTTGATAATCAGTTCTGATCCTTCTGCTTGTGCTGCTGATTTATAAGTATTGGTAATCACAGCAGTATGAAGGAGAGCAGTGGTCAAACTACAAACAATAATTGAGAGTTTTTTAGTGAACTTCACGAGACATAACTCCAAATAGTTCAAAATTCACGACGACGAGTACTTGATTGATTTACTTTCTGGTGATTAAGGCAAGATAAACCCGTAAGTATTTTTGAAGATATTCTGGGCAGTAGTACCACTTAAGTAGGTAGAAAAACTCTGTGCCGTCGATAAAACTGTAGTGTTGGCGAGTATACCCAGTGGATAGACAATCGGATCGCTCTCTGTTGTTAAGGCAGTTTCTACGACTCTTACCTTGCTAGAAATGGCAGCATCGGTTTTGTAAACGGCACCTGCATCAATAGTTTTATTTACGCCTCCAACTACAAGAGTTTTATTTTCAACAGCAGTTAAGACATTACGCACATTGCTAGCAAGGTAGGTTTTAGGACTAACAGTAGTGAAAATACCTCGGCTAGTAAGAACTTGTTTGGCATAATTTCCTGCTGGTACAAGTGGAGGAGTACCTGTGTAGTCACCTATAGCGATGCCGGTAATGTTGGCGTTAGTCAAACCATTGAAGCTAGTGAGAGCAGCACTACCAGCACTAACAGGAGGTGTTGTAGGAGCGATCAAAACTAGACGGTTTTTGACAATGTTTTTACGGCTACCTGCAACCAATTTACTTGGGGTTGCATTCTGCAAGACATCCATTTGGTCGGTAGCAGCAGAAATGAAAATATCTGCTGTTGCTCCTGCTTGTATTTGGCTCAATAAGGTACCAGAAGCACCAAATGTATAAACAATGTTGACGCTTGGGTTAGCACTTTGGTATTGAGTCTTAATGTCATTGAGCGCGTTTGTTAAGCTGACAGCAGCAAACACGTTAAGTGTGGTTGTAGAGTTTGCTGGCGATAAATTGACAAACTGTAAGCCTATTACCAGCATCATGCTGGCAACTGCCGTAGCCATCCAAGCAACAAGTCTTCTTCTGTTCATGAAAGTTATAGTTTGAGATGAAATCCCATCACTCGCATCATTGATACCTGGAAACAAACAACCGAGCCAGAATCGCCCAAAGCGTTTCTGACGATGGAAATTGATGATTTTCCAGTAGGTTTACCTAAATAGAGAGTAAAAGGGATAGAATGATGAAATTGTACCAGTAAAGTAGGTATCTACCAAATTATTTGGTAGATAAACCATGACAATTGAAGTATGAGTTTGTAATTTACTCAGGTCAGTTGCATTAATAAAAATCCTGTGATATCTGAATAAAGGTTAAAACTATGGACTTATGAGCTTTGTAGCCCATGTTTACTAAATAGAGGCGAGTAGCCAATTAAATACCAACTAAGTTTAGTTCAAGGTTGAGGTTGGTAATTTACTGAACACTGTTAATTAGCAACAAACAAGGGAAATAATCAGGTTTAGAGTTAACAATCACCGAAACAGCACTCCTGAAGATTATTTGATTGACTGGCGATCGCTCAGCAGACTAGAATCGATTGAAAAGCAGATTCCAAAAGGATTTGGTGAATTCTCTACAGTCCAATAAACTGAAAAAATTTTTCCTCGACCGAATTTTTCTCTCACGAATGTAAATAGTACCCTTGGGGGTACTACCATCACCTGTTACTCCGACATAAAGTAAAAGCATCTCAAAAACGCATACAGATGGACACGAGAAAAGCTGCTTCTTCCTTAGCAGCCTGGTCTTACAACCAGCGAAGACATTAACTGGTGGCACAGTTTTTGATGCCAACATCATTGATATATGCAGTGCTTCTCAAATCTTCAGACTTGGCGGTAACAAACTGCTTCAATCACGTCTGATTGAGCTGTCTGTTCATTTTTCTTCCTCCTTTGCTTGTGAGGAAGTGATGGGATGATTTTTTTACCTTATAAATTTAGGAGAAATAATATGGCAGTTATTTTCGGCACTATAAATGGTGATTCTTTACCTGGAACAGCGGGAAATGATTCGATATTTGGTTGGGCTTTTGGTGATAATGCCAATAGTGTCTCTGGTAACGACAACTTAGATGGTGGGGCTGGTAACGATAGTCTTTTTGGTGGGACGGGAAGTGACACCCTCAATGGCGGCAGTGGGACTGACTTAACCGACGGTGGTAGTGGTAACGATCGCATCATTGATAGCGACGCCGTGAACTTCGATAATCATAATGGTGGAGATGGGGTTGACACAATTGATTATTCAGGCGTGACCTTCGGTTCAGGATTAGTCACTATCAACTTGGCAACAGGTGTCACTTCTGTTAGTAGTGGCAATACTGAAACCATCCTCAACTTCGAGAACGTTGAAGGTAGTCAGGGCGGTGAAACGATTATTGGCTCCTCTGGCAATAACGTTCTCAACGGCAATGGCGGTAACGATACAATTAATGGTGGTTTGGGCAACGATATCATCGATGGTGGTATCGGCAACGATAGTCTTGTTGGCGGTAGTGGCAACGATACCATCAATGGGGGCGCTGGGGTTGACTCAACCAATGGAGGTAATGACAACGATCGCATCATTGATAGCGACGGTGTGAACTTTGATGTTCATAATGGTGGAGATGGTGTTGACACAATTGATTATTCAGGTGTCGTCTTTGCTCCAGGAGTGACCATTAACTTGGCTACAGGCGTTACTTCTAGTGGTGGAAATACTGAGACTATCAATAATTTCGAGAACGTTGAAGGTAGTCAGGGTGGTGAGACAATTATTGGCTCCTTTGGTAATAACGCCCTCAATGGTAATGGCGGCAACGATACCATCAATGGTGGCACTGGGGTTGACTCAACCAACGGCGGTAGTGGCAACGATCGCATCGTTGATAGCGACGGTGTGAACTTTGATGTTCATAATGGTGGAATTGGTGTTGACACAATTGATTATTCAGGTGTCGCCTTTGCTCCAGGAGTGACCATTAACTTGGCTACAGGTGTGACCTCGGTTAGTAGTGGGAATACTGAAACCATCCTCAACTTCGAGAACGTTGAAGGTAGTCAGGGCGGTGAGACAATTATTGGCTCCTCTGGTAATAACGTCCTCAATGGCAATGGCGGAAACGATACCATCAATGGTGGCACTGGGGTTGACTCAACCAACGGCGGTAGTGGCGACGATCGCATCGTTGATACTGACGCTGTGAACTTCGATGTTCATAATGGTGGAGTTGGTATCGACACAATTGATTATTCAGGTGTCTCCTTCGGTTCAACAGTCACCATCAACTTGGCGACAGGTGTGACCTCGGTTAATGGTGGTAATACTGAAACTATCAGTAACTTCGAGAACGTTGAAGGTAGTCAGGGCGGTGAAACGATTATTGGTTCCTCTGGCAATAACGTCCTCAACGGCAATGGCGGCAACGATACCATTAATGGTGGTGCTGGGGCTGACTCAACCAACGGAGGTAGTGGCAACGATCGCATCGTTGATAGCGACGGTGTGAATTTCGATGTCCATAATGGTGGAATTGGTGTTGATACAATTGATTATTCAGGTACTACCTTTGCTTCAGGAGCAGTCACCATTAATTTGGCGACAGCTGTCACCTCGGTTAATAGTGGTAATACTGAAACCATCCTCAACTTCGAGAACGTTGAAGGTAGTCAGGGCGGTGAGACAATTATTGGCTCCCTCGGCAATAACGTCCTCAATGGCAATGGCGGTAACGATACTATCAGAGGCGGGAGTGGAACTGACCTTCTCACGGGCGGTTCAGGTAACGATGTGTTCGATTTCGACTTTGTTTCAGACAGTCAACCTGGTGTGTTGCGAGATGTGATCACTGACTTCGTTGGCAACGGTAACTTACTAGGCGATCAACTCGATCTATCTGGCATTGATGCTAACCCCTTCCTAGC
The DNA here is from genome assembly GCF_015207005.2 of Desmonostoc muscorum LEGE 12446. Classification (GTDB taxonomy): domain Bacteria; phylum Cyanobacteriota; class Cyanobacteriia; order Cyanobacteriales; family Nostocaceae; genus Nostoc; species Nostoc muscorum. Next base: position 2,702,485 of record NZ_JADEXS020000001.1, on the reverse strand, counting down.
AGGTAACCAAGCCTTCACTTACATTGGGGCTGCTGCATTTTCTGGAGTGGGTCAGGTTCGTTATTCAGGAGGCATTATCCAAGGTAACACCAATTTCGATTTTGCCGCCGAGTTTGAGATTCAGCTCCAAGGATCGCCAGTGCTATTCGTAGCAGCAGCAAATCCCGCAAGCGATATTATCCTGTAATTTAACGTAACTCCAAGAAATAAATTATCCAATATTGTGGAGTGGGCATCACAAAATCGCATTGCTCCTTCGTGGAGAGAGGTAAGTTTAACTTGCCTCTCTGTTTTATGTTGTTCGATCGCGCCGCCCAAGCATGAGAAAATTAGGTAATACAATCGCAGTAGTTGCGATGATGGCACGGAAGGAAAAAAGATGTCGGAGAATTTGAGAAGCCAAATTGTCACCCAAGGAGTGCAGCGATCGCCAAATCGAGCTATGCTGCGTGCAGTTGGTTTTAAAGATGAAGATTTCAACAAAGCCATTGTAGGTATTGCCAATGGCTATAGTACAATCACTCCCTGCAATATGGGGATAAATCAACTGGCACAAAGAGCAGAAGTTGGGATTAAAGCGGCTGGCGCGATGCCGCAAGTGTTCGGTACCATTACCATTAGTGATGGAATTTCAATGGGAACTGAAGGGATGAAATATTCCCTGGTGTCGCGGGAAGTGATTGCTGACTCCATTGAAACCGCCTGTACCGGGCAAAGTATGGATGGTGTGCTGGCCATTGGTGGTTGTGATAAAAATATGCCAGGAGCAATGCTGGCGATCGCCCGGATGAATATTCCGGCTATTTTTGTTTATGGTGGCACCATTAAACCCGGTCACTACAACGGACGCGATTTAACTGTTGTCAGTTCTTTTGAAGCTGTTGGTCAATACAGTGCTGGAAAAATTGACGAAAAGGAATTATTACAAGTTGAAAGTCTAGCTTGTCCTGGTGCTGGCTCCTGTGGGGGGATGTTCACGGCTAACACCATGTCTTCTGCTTTCGAGGCGCTGGGCATGAGTTTGCCCTATTCTTCCACAATGGCAGCCGAAGATGCCGAAAAAGCCGACAGTACAGAAAAATCGGCGTTTGTTTTAGTGGAAGCCATTCGCAAACAAATCTTACCGCGGCAAATCATCACCCGCAAATCTATCGAGAATGCCATTTCTGTAATTATGGCGGTGGGTGGTTCCACAAATGCAGTGTTGCATTTTTTGGCGATCGCTCATGCCGCAGAGGTAGAGTTAACTATAGACGACTTTGAAACTATCCGCGGTCGTGTCCCCGTTTTGTGCGATTTAAAACCAAGTGGGAAGTATGTAGCTACAGACTTGCACAAAGCTGGTGGGATTCCCCAAGTGATGAAAATGCTACTTGTGCATGATTTATTACATGGAGATTGCGTAACTATCACAGGTCAAACTATTGCAGAGATATTAGCAGACATTCCAGAAGAACCATCCGCCAACCAAGATGTGATTCGTCCTTGGAATAACCCGATGTATGCCCAAGGACATTTGGCGATTCTCAGAGGAAATCTGGCAACGGAAGGGGCTGTAGCTAAAATTACCGGGGTAAAAAACCCAGTAATTACCGGGCCTGCACGGGTATTTGAATCGGAAGAAGCTTCTTTAGATGCGATTTTGGCGGGTAAGATTCAAGCTGGTGATATTCTAGTCGTCCGCTACGAAGGACCTAAGGGCGGGCCTGGAATGCGGGAAATGTTGGCTCCTACCTCAGCAATTATCGGTGCTGGCTTGGGCGATGCCGTAGGATTAATTACCGACGGGCGCTTTTCTGGCGGTACTTACGGGATGGTGGTTGGTCACGTTGCACCAGAAGCAGCAGTTGGAGGAGCGATCGCTCTTGTCGAAGAAGGTGATAGCATTACCATTGATGCACCCGCTCGCTCATTGCAGTTGAATATCTCTGATGAAGAATTAGCCCGGCGTCGTGCAAATTGGCAACCTCCAGCACCACGTTACACTAAAGGCGTATTGGCGAAATATGCCAAGTTGGTATCTTCTAGTAGTGTTGGTGCGGTGACGGATTTGAATTTGTTTTAAACTAGGAGTGGGGACTAGGGATTAAATTCTTCCCCAATCCCCAATTACTGGGAACTGTCTTTAGAAGTACTTATCATCCTGCCCAATAATTTTCTTCGGAAACTATTAAATGGGTAAATAGAGCGTACACTATGGAGTGGGCGGATATCGAAAGGTAACTTAATAATAAAAGTGCTACCTTTGCCGCATTGACTTTGCACATCTATAGTGCCTTGGTGTGCCAAAACAATTGCTTGGGCGATCGCTAATCCTAATCCAGAACCGCCAGTGCTACGAGAGCGATCGCTATTCACTCGATAGAAGCGGTCAAAAATCCGAGTCAGATCCTGTTGGGGAATACCAATGCCTGTATCTTGAACCTGAATCACAGCATAATGCTCACTACGGTCTAAATAAACAGTTACCTTTCCTGTTTGTGGTGTGTATTGAATTGCATTAATAATTAAGTTAGAAAACAAGCGATAAAGCTGATCTGCATTACCAATGACATCCAAAGGAGTTGACACCCGTACAAAAGATGTTAGCGTTACACCTGCTGCGATCGCTAACGCTGCAAATTCCTCTATTAAGTCATTAATAATATCATCCAAGCAACAAATTTCTTGTTGCGTTGGCACAGATTGACGATCCAAGCGAGTCAGCAGCAATAAATCTGTAACCAGAGTTGTGAGTCGTAGATTCTGACGGTGTAGGGTTTGTAGAATGTCCCGCGCTTCTGTTTCATCTAATTGAGACATCATTAGTGCGGATTCTACTGTTGCTTGTGTTGCTGCTAGAGGTGTTCGCAATTCGTGTGCGGCATCTGCTGTAAATTGTTGGACTTGTTTATACGAGCGATAAATCGGCTGCATTGCTAATCCTGCTAACCACCAACTAGCAACGCCAACCAGAAGCATGATGATTGGCAATCCCAATCCTAAAGTGAGTTTTACCGCAGTGAGATAACTATTAAATTCTGCTAGACTTCGCCCTACTTGAATGTAACCCCAATCACGATTTTCTTGGGTATGCAGCACAAAAGAAATTTGATGATAAAAGTTGCCTTTGCTGTCTTTAAGGGTTTGCCAAAGTTCTTTATTCAAGACTATAGGTAATCCTTCTGGATAAGTTCCTGCGATCGCAATTAAGCGTCCGGAATTATCGAAAAAACGGACATAATAATTACCTTGATTAATTGCACTTAAAATATGGCGATTAGAACTTAATTGCTCTTGAATGCAGCTAGTGCCAACTACACAAATATTAGGTAAAAGCTTCTGTATAACTGGTTCTAATTTACCAGGTTGCTGTAATTTAAGTTCAATTGTATCGTGTAATGTTCCTGCGACAGATTCCAGTTCACGGTCTAATGTCATCCAATGAGCATGAGAAATTGCTCTGTAGATACCGAATCCGCACAGGCTTAAAATCAGAGCCATGACGAGCGCATACCACAGCGCTAAACGCAAGCGGGTTTGCTGAAACAGTTTATTTTGATTCATCTGGCCTTTGTATGGGAACACTACAAAATAGGCAGATAGAAAGAGGGTTGTGCATGAAACCTATTTTCCAAAAAGGTCAATTAACAACATGGAAGGATGATAGGGGTTTTGGCTTTATAAAACCTGCTCAGGGAAGTAAAGAAATTTTTCTTCATATCAGTGCATTGAAGAGAGCATCTCGCCGTCCGAAAGTGGGAGATACGATTCTTTACCAGCTAACAACTCAAGCAAATGGAAAACTTAGTGCTTCTAATGCCTCAATTGAAGGGGTTTTAGCTCAAACTTTGCCAAAGAAACAAAATGTCAATAAACACAGGTTACTGCCAAAATTTATTGGCATTGGGGTTATGTTTATGATTGTGATTCTTTCACAAGAATTTAATCGTAGTCGCTCTCCTTCTCTAATTAAATTAGTAACTAAACCAGGATGTCAGATTAAAGGTAACATCTCTATTGATAGCGGAGCTAAGGTTTACCATGTTCCAGGAGCCGAGGATTATGAATCAACAGTAATTGATCCAGCGCGTGGAGAAAGATGGTTTTGCACCGAATCAGAAGCGCTCGCAAATGGTTGGCGTAAAGCACCGAGGTAGCACTCCCAGCCAAAACTAAGCAGCCTAATATTTCTGGTTCTTCTAGTAGTTTGATAGTGATTATTAGAATTAACTAAATTATAATAACTATAATTTAGTGAGAGTAATGCCTACAATATAGATTTGATTAACTCGGGTCAATGTCTTGTTGTTGGCAACACCTTGTTTTCAGCAAGCCCTAAATATAAAATTTCACTGATACCATGAACTACGACAACATTGTAACAATCGAACCTGGCAAACGTAGTGGCAAACCCTGTATTCGGGGAATGAGGATTACCGTGTATGACATTTTAGAATATCTTGCAAGTGGTATGACCGAAGAAGAAATTCTAGAGGATTTTTCAGAACTCACATCCGAAGATATAAAAGCCTGTCTTGCCTTTGCTGCTGATCGTGAGAAAAAATTATTTGTAGCATCCCTGTGAAACTGCTTTTGGACGAAAACCTTTCCGATCGGATTATTCCCCAAATTTTGGATTTGTACCCCAATTCCTGTCATGTTAAAGCATTAGCACTTACCAATACTGATGATTTAGTTATTTGGGAATATGCTAAAGCTAATGATTTTGTGATTGTCTCCAAAGACTCTGATTTCCATCAACGCAGTCTTCTTTATGGTCATCCACCAAAATTTATCTATATCCGTATTGGCAATAATCCAACATCCAAAATTGTTACAACTCTACGAGACAACTTTGACACCATCAGTCAGTTTGGAAATAGTCAAGTGGAAAGTATTTTGGTATTAGTGTTAGCTTGAGAATGTAAAATTAATAAATTGGTCTACTTGAACTGTTAGTAAGTTCTGCCTGTAATAGCAGTTCCCTAAATTACAGCTATAAATTATGCTCTTGAGAACGGGAAGTATCAATGGTGAGATTGAGACGATATCCCATCCCATGCAAAGTTTCAATTATATTTTCGCAGCCACTATTAGCTAGTTTGCGACGTAGCAACCGCATTTGAGCAGCTACCACATTACTAACTGGTTCTGCACTTACTTCCCAAAGCTGATTACGAATTTGTCCTGTAGTCACAATTTGGTTTGGGTGCTTCATAAAATATTCTAGTAACTGGAATTCTTTATTAGTTAGAGTAATCTCGTGTTTATTTCCCAAAGCATTTTGGCTGACAACTAAATTATTACCGTAATCTAAAGTCAGGTTGCCAACAGTTAATTTCTGGGGCTGAAATTGGGGCGATCGCCTCTGCAATGCCCGCAACCTAGCTAGTAATTCCGCCATGCCAAATGGCTTGACTAAGTAATCATCAGCCCCTGCATCTAGCCCAGCAACTTTATCTTCCATGCTATCTTTAGCTGTCAACATTAAAACAGGTAGAGAATTTTTTTGGGAACGTAGTCGTTTGCACAACTCCAATCCTGATATTCCTGGTAGCATCCAATCAAAAATAGCTAGTGTATATTGTGTCCAGCTATTTTCTAGATATTCCCACGCCTCATTACCATCCAGTACCCAATCAATCAAATACTTTTGCTGAATGAGAGTTCGCTTAATTGCACCACCTAAATCTGGTTCATCTTCAACTAGTAGCACTCTCATAGAATTCGCCTGTAATATCTATAACAATTTCCATCGATATTTTCTAATTATAAAAAGTTACCGATTAAAATTAAAACGCCCATTTACCTTTTCACCTTTAACATCGGCAGTAATTTTCACCTGATACTGACCAGTTATATTTTCAAATAGCGCCGCCGTGTAGTGTTTACCACTAACGTCATAGGTTAAAGGAATTGACTTCTGTTTTCCATCTGGTAGCTGGACTTGAGCGATTACTTTTGCATTAGTTACTGATTCGTGATTATCACCTGTTAGCAAATATAAATCCATGTGGGTTGCATTGGTTTCTTTCTCTGCTAAGAACTCCAAGTGATAAGTTCCTGTCTCTACAACTTGACCACCTTTAGATTCACCATGCGGACTATCTGTTTTTTTTGCCACAGGTGAAGCTATAACTGATGGAGTCTTGGCACTTGAGGTAGAAGCAACTGGGCTATTTTCTGTATTAGCTGTTTGATTACTATTACTACAAGCACCCAAGAAAATTAGTCCTAAACTCCCGATAATAATCAAGCCAGATTTGAGATTTTTCATTAATTTACTCCTGATTTAAATTCATTGATAATTTGAACAAACTTTTAGCACATGAAATTATTCCAGTCATGATATTTTGGTAGTTCGAGAATTTTCACTGAACAATAAAATACCCGTCGCAGGCTTAGGGAGCAAAAACCTGCCAAACTTGACATACAGTGCAGGGAGAACTACTAAGGTTAATGCCGTAGAAGTAAACAACCCACCTAACACTACTATTGAAAGTGGTTGTAATATTTCCTTTCCTGCTCCACTTTCAATTACTAAAGGTGCTAATCCTAAAGCTGAGGTAAAAGCTGTCATCAAAATAGCATTTAAACGTTCCATTGAGCCTTTAATTAAAACTTCTTTAAGTGGTAGACCTTCCCCAAATTTAGTGTTGTAATTATCCACAAGTAACAAACCATTGCGGGTAGCAATTCCAAATAGAGTAATAAACCCAACTAAGGAGGCAATAGAAATAACACCACCACTCAAAGCTACTGAAAATACTCCTCCCACTAAAGCCAAAGGTAAGTTAATCATAATCATGGCAGTAGACGGGATAGATTTGACAGAAAGGTACATGATGACTGTAATTGCAACAAAGGCGATCGCACTCGAAATTAAGATGTTCTGAGTTGCTCTTTCTTCTGCTTCAAATTGCCCTGCATATTGGATATAGTAACCAGTGGCAGGATGTACTTGTTGATTAACTTTGTCTTTAATCTCATTGACGATAGAGCGTAAATCTCTACCATTAGCGTTAGCAGAAACAACAATCAAGCGGGATACATTTTCTCTATTTATAGTATTCGGCCCAGTTGCATTTTCAATTGTGGCAACCTGTGTTAAAGGAATTTTTTGACTGTTAGGAGTATCAATTAATAAATTGCGAATTGTATCTAAATTTTGCCTTGCATCTGACTTTAACCACACAACTAAATCGAAAGTTTGTTGTTTTTCTAAAATTTGAGATACCACTCGTCCATTCAGAGCAGTTTCAATAATTTCCGAAAGTTTGCCTACTGTCAAACCATACCGCGAAGCAGCAGGTCGGTTAAATTTTATTTGGATTTGTTCAATGGGTATTTGGGGTTCTAGTTGTAAATCTACAATCCCATTAACGGTTTTCATGACATCATTAATTTCCTGTCCAATGCTGTGGAGTTGTTCTAAGTCAGGTCCGAAGATTTTGACTGCGATCGCACTTCTCACTCCAGACAACACTTCATCCATGCGGTGCGAGATAAAACCGCCGATATTCGGTGCTACTCCCGGTAACTTTGCAAATTCTTCCCTTAACTTTTCAATCGTCCCCTGGCGATCTTTCATCGCTGCGTCACTTAACTCGATATCCAAGTGTCCCAAATTTACCCCAGCGGCATCGGAGTCTCCTGGCGCACGTCCAGAACGCAATTGCACATAAGGAAATCTAGAGTCTCCTTTGAGGGCTTGCTGAAGTGCTTCACCGGCTGCATTAGTCGCTTCCAATGAAACCCCCGGATAAAGAGTTAGGGTATTTACTAAAGTTTGCTCTTGAAACTCTGGTAAGAATATTCTGCCAAAGGATGGGGCAATTATAGTTGCAGCTACCAAACTAGCGATCGCACTAGCTAAAACAATTCCTGAATGCTTCAGAGAAAATGTTAATAAAGGATAGTAAAGCCTTTTAAAAAATCTCGCCACCCAAGGTTCTCTTTCTGGCAAGTTACCATAAGGTAGTAAAATTGCACATAAAGCCGGAGTTACCGTTAATGCTGTGATACTAGAAGCGATAACTGCTGCCATATAGCCTAATCCCATTGGGATAAAAATGCTGCCTTCTACACCACCCAAAGCAAAAACTGGGGAGAAGACAACTATAGTAATGATAGTCGCTCCAAATACCGAATCCCGTACCTCTTGACAACCGTCAAATACAACATCTATAACCGGGCGGGGGTTAGCAGAATATTTATTTTCTCGCAGGTTCCGGTAGACATTTTCGGCATCGACAATCGCATCATCAACGGCTGAACCAATGGCTACGGCTAACCCTCCCAAAGTCATGGTATTTAAACCTTGTCCCAACCAATTTAGTAATAGTACTCCTAGTAATAAAGATAAAGGTAAGGCTGTTAAACAAATAGCTAAATTGCGCCAATTCATTAAGAAGGGAATTAGAATTAAAGCAACAATAATACTGCCTTCAACTAAAGCTTCTCGAACATTTTTAATAGAAGAATCAATATAGTTCTCTTGACGAAAAGTGGGGGTGATTTTAATATCTTCAGGTAATCCCGCTTGTACCTCTGCCATCGCCTCTTCTATGGCACGGGTAACAGTAGGAGTATCGGCTTGGGGTTGTTTATTAATCATCAGAATAATTGCTTTTTGAGTATTAAAACTCCCATCACCCCGTTTAATCGCCGCACCAATTTGCACATCAGCAACATCTGAAATTTTGACAGGCGTACCATTACGAGCAATAATCACTGATTGCTGTAATTCTTCGATAGATTCAATCCGCCCAATCCCCCGAATTAATTTTTCTCGGTCAGGAGTAATTAAATAGCCGCCAGGAGCGTTAACATTGGCAGCAGAGGCAGCTTGCTCTACGTCTTCTAAGGTGACATTAAAAGCTTTTAGTTTATCTGGATCGACTAATACTTGATATTGACGAATATCGCCACCATAAGCTATTACTTGACTAACACCAGGCACAGCTAAAAGGCGATTTGTTACTTGCCAATCAACAATGCGCCGCACTTCCATTAAAGGAGTATTTTGGGAAGTAAAAGCATATTGTAATACAGTCCCAATCGGGGAACTTGTAGGCGAAACTTGCGGAGTTTCCACCCCTGATGGCAGCTTACTAAAACTCTGTTGTAATCGCTCTGTTACTAGTTGGCGAGCTTGATAAATATCAGTATTCCAGTTAAAAATGACTTTAACAACAGAAATTCCTGCTGCTGAAGATGAGCGGACTGCTGTTACTCCCGGAGTACCGTTAATTGCACTTTCAATTGGTAAAGTTACTAAAGATTCTAATTCTTCGGGGGCGAGTCCTGGTGCTTCCGTTTGAATTTCAACTTGGGGTGGTGCAAAACTAGGAAAAACATCTAAAGGCATTTGGATGATTGTCCGAAATATCCAAATGGTGAGGATAATTGTCCCCAGAATGACTAACCAACGGCGAGCGATCGCCCATTTAATAATGGCACTCAGCATTGTTATTTCTCAATCTTAATTTCTGAATCTTGACTCGCCCCACGATGGTTATCATTGAATTCTGATGCAGCATCGTTTAGAGGTTCTTCTGTAAGGTAGCTTTCTGTGGCTAATTGATATTGATATTTGCCATGACGACTAGCCCAGAAATTACCTGCCATAAAAGCGATAGTAACTAGTACTGTTCCTCCCCCGGCTGCAATCCACCAGGGTATTTTAGTCTCTGTTGTTTGTACAGCAGTTTCGGTATGTTCGTCTGCTTTTTTCTTGGTGTCACCCCGCAGAGATTGGGCGTAAAGTTGCGGTGCGCGTTGGGTGACAATCATATCTCCATTGAATAAACCAGTTTTTACCTCAACCATGTCTCCAGAGGTTTGACCTAATATAATTTCAACTGGTTGATAACTATTGCCATTTTGGATGTAGACAACTTTTTTATTATTAACTTCAACTACAGCCGCACTGGGAATAATCAGTACATCTGATGATGTTTGATTTGTCAAAACTTCCAACTCTGCAAACATTCCTGGTTTTAGTACACCACCAGGGTTATTTATTTCGGCTTTCACAGGTACAACCCGCGTATCACCTGCTACTACAGAATTAATTACCGCAATTCGTCCCGTAAAAATACGATTGGGGACAGAAGCAACTTTGACGTTAACCCGTTGTCCTGTTTTAACTTTGTCTAAATCTTTTTCATATATATTCGCTGTGGCAAAAACCTGATTGTCATTAACAATCGTCATCAGCTTACCACCTGCATCTTGAAAGCTTTGACCAAGAGTCACTTCCCGATCTGCCACCTTCCCAGAAATGGGAGATGTTACTGTCACCAGTCCTTTGGCATTGCCCCGGATTCCTAGTTGTTGCAGCCGAGTTTCATACGTGCTGTTACTGAGATTGATTCGAGATTTGGCGACATCAACAGATGCCTGAGCGCGTTTAAGTTGATTTTCAGCCTCAATCACCTCTCGGCGACTATTGGCTTTAGCAAGGTTGGCTTTAGCTTCTGCTAGTTGGGTTTGCGATTCGAGGCCATTACGCCGTGGTAAAGCACCTTGAGTAACTAATTCTCGATCCTTGTCATACTTCTCTTGAAAAAATGCCACTTGACTTTCGGCTTGGGCGATTTCTGCTGTGGTAATTTGTTGATAGCGATCGCGGTTTTGTTGCGCTAATCTTAAATCAGCTAAAGCTTGTTGTAAATCAGCCTGACCTTGAGCTAGTTTTTCTTGGGAGTTAACCCGCAGTTCTACCAAATCAGGACTAGATACCACAGCCACGGGTTGACCTTGTTTAACTAATGCACCAGGTTCCACCAATAACTCAATCACCTTCGCGCCTGCAATCGGTGTGGTTACTTCTACTTGCTTGCTAGGTAAAGTTTCAATCTGTCCCGTGGTTTTTATACCCACAGCTAAACGCTGACTTTTAACTGGCTCAACTTTAATTCCTAACCTTTGGGCAGTTTGACTGTCAACTTGAATAGAAGCAGTTGCTGGGGTGGCTTCACCTTCTTGATGAAATTCATTTCCGTGTCCGGCGTGGGCTAAAACTAGTACGGGATTTGCCAATAACAGTAAACCGACAAGTGTACCAGAAACATAACGCATGGTTACAATTGGGTGGAAACGCAGAGAGTTGGGCATTGTGATGAGAAAATCTGAAGTATGGGTGCAAAAAACTGCGATCGGAATCTTTGATAAACAAAGCTAGCTTTGTTTTGGGGGATTTTTCTGCACCTCATACCTAGTCTTTCATCTCAAAATGAAATTGGCATGAAATTGAGGACTGATATGAAAATGTTGGGTTGAGAAACGAAACCCAACCTATATAGGACTAGCCCTTTCAAGGTGACCAACGAACAGACGTTGTTTCAGTGCTAGGATTTTGAATCATCCGCTCACATTTTGGGCTTTTTGAAGATTGAAATAACCAATCTTCGTTCCAAATTTCACCACCTTGAAAGGGCTAGAAAAGATTACCTACACGTTTTTGTTCAGCTCCGGCTATGGTTGTCCATTGTCCGACTAAATAGCAAGCATAGTCAGGTGTATTTGTTTTTTATAATATAGTTCTTTTTATTCCCACGGCATTAATTACTATCATCAAATAAAAATCATCAGCCATCTTTTTAAGGGTTTGCTGAATTTAGGTGTAGGCTGGCTTGAGGCTTTGGTAAACCCAACAAAAGCAAGGATTTTGGTGTTGGGTTACCCTCCGGTAAGCAGGCTACACTCCTGAACTTAACCTAAAAATGTTTTTATTTTTTCATAGGAATAAAAGAGTGCTAACCTATAGCGTTCATTAGGCACGTATTTCGATATAATTTACTACGATCAAATAAATATAGGACTACGATTTGATTTTTGACAAAATTCGATACACCTCGAAAAGGCTGATTGCCTACTCCCCGGCTAGGCAAATAATTTCAAAAATCAAAAGAGAAATATATCTATAGCATTTCTCAATCCTCCTAAGAGGATGTTTAAAAAGGGGTTGACTGTGATTGGTGAATTTGCTTGCCTTAAGATGATATCTTAGTAATTTTTGTAACAAGGTAGTTAAGTTAACATATGAAAAGTAATCAAATTCCTCCTGGAAGCTTTGGTCTACCTGTATTAGGTGAAACACTTTCCTTTGTTCTTGACCCCGATTTTGGCAAAAAGCGCTATCGCCAGTATGGGTCTATCTTCAAAACTCATATTCTTGGTAGACCAACTGTGGTGATGGTGGGGCCAGAGGCGTTAGAGTTCGTTTTGTCAAGCCATATGGAGAATTTTTCTTGGCGCGAGGGATGGCCTGCTAATTTCAAAATATTGCTGGGTGAATCGCTGTTTTTGCAAGATGGAGAAGAACATCGCAGAAATCGCCGCTTGATGATGCCGGCGTTGCATGGCCCTGCATTGGCGAACTATGTCGCCACTATGGAAGATATTACACGTAGTTATTTACAAAAGTGGGAGAAGCAGCAGGAGTTTACCTGGTTTCAAGAGTTTAAACAACTTACTTTTGATATTGCTAGTCAATTATTATTGGGTACGCCTCCCGGCGCCGAAGGTGTGCGCCTGAGCAAGTTGTTTGCAAATTTGACCAATGGACTGTTTGCAATTAATACCTTGCCTTTACCATTTACAACATTTGGGAAAGCTTTAGCGGCTCGTAATCAAGTTTTAGAGCAGATAACTCAAATTGTCCGAGAACGCCAACAAAATCCAACCAAGGATGCTCTGAGTTTGTTAATCCAAGCTAGAGATGAAGATGGTAACAGTTTAAGTGAAAAGGAACTCGTAGCCCAAGCACTGCTATTACTTTTTGCTGGACATGAAACAACGACTTCGATGCTGACTTGGTTATGTGTAGAATTAGCGCGTCATCCTGAAGTTTTGGAAAAAGCTAGGGAAGAACAATTACAACTTGCAAATAAAGGTGATTTAGATTTAGAACAATTAGGAAAAATGCCTTATTTAGAGCAGGTTTTGTGGGAAGTTGAAAGATTGTATCAATCTGTGGGCGGTGGATTTAGAGGTGTAATTAAAGACTTTGAATTTAAAGGTTTTCATGTACCTGCTGGTTGGCAGCTATATTATTCAATTAGAACTACTCACCAAATTGAAGAAATTTATTCTCAGCCAGAACGTTTTGATCCTGAGCGTTTCAGTCCTCAACGCCAAGAACACAAAAAATATCCTTTTAGTTTAGTTGGTTTCGGTGGTGGCCCCCGTGTTTGTATTGGTATAGCTTTTGCCAAAATGGAAATGAAAATAGTGGCTTCCCATCTTCTGAGGAACTATCATTGGGAAATCTTGCCTAACCAAAATTTAGATTCTGTGCAGTTGCCCACAAATCACCCGAAAGATGGGTTGCGAGTTCGATTTCAACGGCGGTGAAATTTGTTATGATAGCCCAATTAGACATCTATTTGCCTCAGGAAGTTTTACAACGCTTGCAAAATGCCAAAAATTTTGTCGGCGAAAATGTTAGCTCTCTAACTGATTCAATGCAACAAGTTGGCGAGTCTTTAAAAGCAAAAGCGACGACAACGACCAATACAGCAATTGATACGGTGACGACAAGTTTAGAACAAACTTGGCAAACGGCTGAACAGTTGAAAAAGACCACATCGGGAGCAGTTGAAACAGCAATTAGTTCTTCTTTTCATGATTGGCTGATACAACATACTGTAATTTTGCGGTTAATTCAAATAGTCAGTTGGGCAGCTAATCATCCGATTATTAGTGTTGTAATTCTGATTTTTGCCCTTGCTCTACTTTGGAGTATTATCAAAGCAATTGTTCGCGTTATCGAAACAGCTAGTTGGTCAATACTCCAATTTCCAGTAAAGTTACTTCAGGCTTTAGTTCAAGTTAGCTTTTTTTCTTTAACTCAAGTTGGTAGTTTTGCTGCACAACGAATTAACAATACCAAAAAAACTGATAATCTGCCAGTTTTATTAGCTGAAAATTTGCCAACAAATAAGCAACTAAGATTGGCAGAAATTTCTAATCGTTTAGAAGCTATTCAAAAAGAACAACATGAACTTTTAGAAGAAGCAGCAGATTTGATTGCTTCCGATACAATTGAGCTAAAAAAATCAGAAATTAAAGAAGAATTTAAACTTGAAAATTCAGCAATCTTTAGAGTTTCTGGTAAGGCGTAATACTCTCTAATTCTGAATTCTGTTAGCGCAGCGGGGCGTACCACTTCGTGGAAGCAAGCTACGCGTAGCGTCTCGTAGAGAAGCCCATTCTGACTTCTGAATTCTTGCTAAACCGCTAAAAAACGTTGAATCACATCTTGACTGAGTTCGTCGGTGGAACCGGAGGCGACTATACCGCCTTTTTGCATGGCGTAATAGTAATCAGCTTGACGGACAAAGTGTAAATGTTGCTCTACTAATAATACAGAAATGCCTGTGGTTTTGACGATGCCACGGACTGCGGCTTCAATTTCTAGGATGATGGAGGGTTGAATACCTTCAGTGGGTTCGTCTAAGACAAGTAGCTGAGGTTCTCCCATTAAAGCACGAGCGATCGCCAGTTGTTGCTGCTGTCCCCCACTCAAATCACCACCCATCCGTGAAAGCATGGTTTTTAACACCGGAAATAAGCTAAAAATTTCTTCGGGAATTTCTGCTTTTTTGACTGGTTTGCGTCTGGCTTCTAACCCCAGCAGCAGATTTTCTTTGACTGTTAAACGGGGGATAATTTCTCGTCCTTGGGGAACATAACCAATTCCTAACTTGGCTCTTTGGTCTGGAGATTTGGAGTTGATTAATTGTTCAGCTAAATTAATTGTACCGCTGCGGGGTTTGAGTAATCCCATGATGGTTTTGAGTAGGGTGGTTTTTCCTACGCCATTGCGTCCGATTAGGCAGACCATTTGCCCGGATGGTACGGTTAAATCTACGTTGCGGAGAATGTGGCTTTCGCCGTAGTAAACGTTGAGGTTAGAGATTTTTAGCATAATAAAATTCAGTTTGTATTTAAACCGAAACTTACAAAGCAGAATCAAAAATTTGCTGTGCTGTCAAGTTGAGTTGGGGGAATAAAGGCGATGTAATAAAATTATTTTCCCTAAACACAGTCATTTGATAATCTCCATCAACTAATTCGCAAATTGTAATGGTTTTTTGTTTAGGATTACCAGTAAATCTTTTGCCACCGATCGCAGCATAATCTACAATCCAATACTCAGGAATCTCCATCTCTTCGTAATCCCTGAACTTGTCATAGTAGTCGTCTCGCCAGTTGCTACTAACAACTTCAACAGCTAGTGGGATAGATGCAGCTTGAATAACAGTAGATTGCTTGCTCCACAGAGGTTCATTCACGAGATTGTCATGATTTAATAGCAAAATGTCAGGAGAATAGGTTGAGTTATTGCTCTGAATTTTGACAAAGGCAGTTTTGGGGATGCGAAACGGAAGTCCCATTTGCAAGAACTGGAAGGTTATTTGTGCCGCCAAAAATCCAACAACATTTTCGTGTTCACCAGTTGGGGGTGGCATTTCTACAATGACTCCTTTATGTAGTTCATATCGCGCCCCGTTTGAGGGGTACCACTCGATAAATTGTTCAAAGGTTACTAACTTGGGTAGGGTTTGAGTCATACTTGTCACTTTGGGAGCGGGCTTTATGTCTATATAATCAGATTCACCACGGGAGATACTGAACTTGACCTTCTAGCTCTCCCTCTTGACTACACTCTACAAGCACAAGAATATCTTCAATGACCCGCCCAACTGGTGCATCTGGGCTGACTTCGATAACTCCCGGCATTTTCTGCCCTTGCCTAACTCGATCATATGCATAGCGAGTGATTGTAGAAACATCATGGGTAAGCAGGATGCGCTCTTCTTGGGCTGCCCATTCCTGGATAGTTGGATCGTCCTTGCCTGACAATCGAACATCTTGCACACGAACGATGTCGATTTCTGAGTTACGGCGGAATATTCCTCTAACAACCGTATTATCAAAGTTTTGATCAGCTGGTAATTTTAACATGCTTCTGGCGCTGTTTTGCGCGCAAGCAGCCGATCGCGCAAGCCTTGTGGATCAAATCTCGCTTGATTCATTGCCCGAATCTCTTGTGATTGTTGCTGTCGCTGTTGCAAGTAAGCTTCTACTTCTGCCTGGTGATTGAGGTAGAAGGCGATTGTGGCGTAAACATCGGCCAGATTCAGCGATGGATAGCGATAAACAATTTCCTCTGCTGTCGCGCCTTGCTTAAAAATAGCAGCCACAGTATCCAATGTTACACGAGTGCTTCCCACGAGAACTACACCATCTTTATTAGATCTCAGAGGAGCAGGTTCAGCCATAATCGCTAGTGTCATGAGCGCCTTCAAATTCATTGCTTTGATAGTAGCAAATCGGCGTTAAATAAGAATACTGTAGCGACTACTCCCAAGTCTGTAACGGTTACTCTCAAGTCTGTAACGATTACTCTCAAGTCTGTAGCGATTACAGGTGCAACTTGCATGGAATCAGTGGTAATTGCTGATTGGGCGCTAACAGTAGAACAGGTGTTTAATAGTGCAAATCGACTAGAATTGCCAGGTAAATAGAAAGTGCGATCGCTTTGTCCATAATCGAATGGCACTAAGATAAGCCGACGCGGGGACACGGGGAAAACTCATTCAAAAATATCTCCGCGTAAGAGCGTCTCCCACTCTCCGCGTCAGTCTCAACCCTTAACTTAGTGCCATTCGTCCATAATCCTCCCAGTCCCCAGTCCCTAATCCCCCAATACGGTTCGGTTAGGGCTTTTTGATGAAAATTCTAAATCACAAAGACGCGATTTATCGCGTCTGGTGCCTTAACCGAACCGTATTGCCTAATCCCCAGTCCCCAGTTCATTCTTCCTGTTTTCCTAAATATACTTCAATCACGCGGGAGTCATTTTGCACTTCCTCAAAATTCCCTTCGCATAGCACCGAACCTTCATGCAGTACTGTGACTTTCCTGGCAATTTGACGCACGAATTCCATATCGTGTTCAATGACTAATATTGAATGACTCTGGGCTAAAGCTAAAAGTAATTCGCCAATATTGTAGGTTTCCTCATCTGTTAAACCGGCAACCGGTTCATCAACGAGTAATAAATCAGGCGACTGTGCTACTAACATCCCAATTTCTAAACGTTGCTTTTCTCCATGAGAAAGTAAAGCTGAGGGAATGTCTGCTTTGGGAGTTAAACCGATGGTTTCTAACAAACCTTTAATATTATTCTTTTCAGTTGCACCAGAACTGCCAAACAAAGTAGAAAATACATTTTTATTGCGGTTGCTGGTAATTTCTAAATTTTCACGGGGTGTCAAATTCAGGTAAACTCTTGGTGTTTGGAATTTGCGCCCAATTCCCAACCGCGCAATTTGATGTTCAGAAAAAGAACGCAGGTTTTTACCTTTGAATAGAACTTGCCCAATAGTTGGTTTTACTTTCCCGGTAATTACATCTAAAAATGTTGTCTTTCCCGCACCATTTGGCCCAATTACTACTCGTAACTCACCCACATCCATGCTAAAATTTAGTTGATTTAAAGCTTTAAAACCATCAAAGCTCACAGTTACATTTTCAGTTTCCAATATTTTGGCGTTCATGTTCCACTTCGGGGTCTTCTTCTAAAGCAGGATATGTAATAATTTCTTGACGGCGTTTGAAAAGGGAAATATTCTGACTACGCAACCATCCTACTATGCCGTCAGGAAGCACTGTGACGACTATCAAAAATAGTGCGCCTTGGAAAAATAGCCAGATTTCAGCAAATTGTTCGCTTAAAAAAGTCCGGGCATAATTGACTAATAAAGTTCCCACAACTGCGCCAATTAAAGTAGCGCGTCCTCCTACAGCTACCCAAATTACCATTTCAATGGAAAAGGCAATATCCATCGCTCTGGGTGAAACAGAACCACTTTGAATGGTGTAAAATGCTCCTGCTATGCCTGCGATCGCTCCCGAAACTCCAAACACCAACACCTTAAAATCTGTAGGATCATATCCAGAAAATCTTACCCGACTTTCATCATCCCGAATCGCTATTAACAATCTCCCAAAGCGTCCACTTGTCAACCAGCGACAAATTCCGTAGGTAGCGGCGAGAAACACCACCGTCAACGTGTAAAACACAAATTGCGTTTTGGTATCGCTGACCGTTGCCCCAAACAAAGTTGTAAAATCTATCAGCCCATTTGTACCGTTAAATAACTTTTGTTGACCGTTAAAAAAGTTGAAAAATACAATCGTCCCCGCTTGAGTCAAAATCGAAAAATAAACACCCTTGAGGCGATTTCTAAATACTAAATATCCCAATAATCCTGCCAATAACCCTGGAATTAGTACCACAGCAGCCATTGTCAAAGGAAAAGAATAAAAAGGTTGCCAAAAACCTGGAAGTTCCGTAACTCCATAAAGCCCCATGAAATCAGGTAACTCACCACTTGGAACTTGCAGCTTCAGGTATATAGCGATCGCATATCCACCCAAACCGAAGAAAATACCATGACCCAAACTCAATAAACCAGTATACCCCCAAATCAAATCAATACCCAAAGCGGCGATCGCCAGGGACAAAAACCTGCCCAACAAATTCAAACGAAACTGCGACAGCACCACTGGCATAATAATAATCAGGGAAAGTGCGATCGCCACCACCACCCCTACCTCAATCAACAATCCTCCCCTCTTCCTCATTCTCTGCGCCCTCTGCGTCTCTGCGGTTCGTTTAAACATCAACAGTACGTCCCTTCTGCGGAAAAATTCCCCCAGGCTTCCACTGTAAAAACACAATAATCAGCGCAAATACCATCACCTTCGCCATACTCGTCGTCGCAAAAAAAGTAAAGAAATCTGCCAAAGGTTTAACAGGACTCAACAACAAAGCCAAAGTCCCAGAACCGATTAAAAAATTAGCCGTCCCAATACCCAAAGCTGCCACAATAGTACCAGCTAAATTCCCCACACCTCCAACCACAACAACCATAAAAGTATCGATAATATAGTTTTGTCCCGTATTTGGCCCCACAGAACCGAGTAAACTAATTGCACATCCAGCCACACCAGCTAAACCCGAACCCAGTGCAAAAGTAACCGCATCAACTTTTTGAGTCGGGATACCCAAACAAGCGCTCATACTCCGATTTTGCGTCACCGAGCGAATTCTTAAACCCCAACTAGAACGTTGTAAAAATAGATAAATTCCTGCTACACAAATTATTGTTAAAGCAATAATAAATAACCTCGCAAAGGGTAATTGCACCCCACCTAAAGACATCCCCGCTTGTAACCAAGTAGGTGCGGTGACATCCACATTTTGAGCGCCAAACCAAGGCTGAGTCACCGCCAACTGATAAGTTTGGCTCAATAAATTGCCTGTTATGATTGTGATTCCCAGCGATAGTAATAACAACACCGCCACAGCCCAACTACGAACTCTTTCTAAATTCGTGCGGGAATTTAAAATCCATAACCCGCCAAAAAACAACAAAGAAAATATAGCTAACCCAATTATTAAAACCCAATTTACACTGCGAACAAACTGCTGAAAAATTAAACTCACTCCCCAAGTTGCCAAGAGAGTTTCGAGGGGGCGTCCATACAGATAACGAATTACACCTTTTTCTAAAATTAATCCCACAATGGCTGTGAAAATAAAAGCAATAATCAAAGCCAAAAATATATAAGACTCAAACCACACACCACCCAATTGTTTGCAGCTATTCTGCACAACAAATGTTGTATAAGCACCAAACATCATTAATTCGCCATGTGCCATATTAATGACGCCCATCAATCCAAATATAATGGCTAATCCCAACGCTGCGATTAATAAAACAGCGCCAATACTAATGCCATTAAAGATAGCTTCTAAAAAGCCTGCTAACACTTGTTTACTTCTCCATATACTAATTCGTAATTAAATTTAGGCTATGTTACGGCATAAGTAACGCACTAAGTGAAATAGTGCGTTGCGCTTCGCCATAACGCACACTACAAAGTTAAGATTGGCTAATTCGTAATTTGTAATTAATTACGAATTACGAATTACGTTAGCGTAGCGGGGCGTAGCCCATTACGAATTATTTAGGTTTTCTTATATTTACCACCCTTCGCTGGATCAGTCCAATCACAAGCAAATCCCTTAGTTTCTTTCACAAATTGATTCCAGGGAACTGGTTCAACTGGCGCAGGAGTAGCATAAACAATATCAAACAAACCATCTTGTCTAACTTGGCCAATTCGTACAATTTTAGAGATGTGGTGATTGGCATCCATTGTCACTTTACCTTCAGGTGCATCCAGAGTTTGACCGAATGCCGCAGCACGAACTTTTTCTAAATCAGTAGTGCCAGCTTTTTCTACTGCTTGTTTCCATAAATAAACTGCGATATATGCTGCTTCCATTGGGTCATTTGTGACCCGATTTTCACCGTATTCTTTCTTGAAAGCGGCAACAAACTTTTTGTTAGCAGGAGTATCTACTGTTTGGAAATAATTCCAAGCAGCATAGTGACCTTTGAGATACTCTACACCAATTGCTTTGACTTCTTCTTCGGCAATACTAACAGACATAGAGGGATATTTGTCTGGTGTTAATCCAGCCCCTTTCAATTGTTTGAAGAAAGCAACGTTGCTATCACCATTTAAGGTGTTATAAATCACGCCGCCGTTGGGTAAATTTTGTTTAATTTTCGTGATAATTGGTGTAACTTCTGTGTTACCCAGAGGTAAATAATCTTCACCAACTGTTTTACCACCTAAAGCTTCTAATTGGGCTTTAATAATTGTGTTAGCAGTCCGGGGAAAAACGTAGTCAGAACCAACTAAAAAGAATTCTTTGCCCTTATTTTTTAACAGCCAATCAACAGAAGGTTCGATTTGTTGGTTTGGCGCAGCACCTGTATAAAAAATGTTTTTAGAACACTCTTGACCTTCGTATTGTACGGGATACCAGAGCATATGATTTTTGCTCTCAAATACTGGCTTGACGTTCTTGCGGCTAGCAGAAGTCCAACAACCAAAAACTACGGCGACTTTATCTTGATCGATGAGCTTAGTTGCTTTTTCTCTAAAAGTATCCCAGTTAGAAGCACCATCTTCGGTAACTGCTTCAATTTGTTTACCTAAGACACCACCGTTAGCGTTAATTTCTTTGATTGCTAATTTTTCAGCATCAACAACACTTTTTTCACTAATAGCCATCGTACCACTCAGGGAGTGTAATATGCCTACTTTGATAGTGCCACCACTAGCAGCAGCCACAGGAGAAGCAGTATTAGAGGGGGTTTCTGTAGCTGCTGGGGTATTAGGATTAGCGCAAGCTTTTAGAAAAATGCTGCTTGTGAAACTTACAGAACCGTAGATTAAAAACTTGCGTCGGTTAAATTCTCTTGTCATAATTCTTGATGAATTTTCCTCTTTATGAATCAGCCAACTTATGGAAAGCTGACAATATCAATCATTAGATTGTGATATTAGTGCGATAGTTTACTAGTAAAAAGTGACTTGTTATACAAAAACTTTTGTTTTCGTAACAAAAAATTCAAATTTTAATATTAAAATTTGTTAACTCAATCATCACAAAGGTTTGAGATTATCAAGCTACGCTAACTATGACAAGTATTGACACCAATTTTCGGTTAATTAAACAATCTTTTGTAGAGTGCCACAGCTGTGCTACCCTACAAAAGATTGTGGTCAAAATAGATAAATAAAAACTGTAAGCGGACATGATATAAACACGCTATTGTTCACATATTCCTGGCTCAATCCGTGCCCCAAGCTGAAGAAGTCGTCCCAAATCATCAGCGTTTCGCCAAGTTTCAATGATCTTACCATCAGCAATGCAATGAATGAATGTAGCCGTGAAGGTCTGTTGCCGACCATGACTAGGTATGCCAAGAAAACTATCTTGGACGCAGTTATTAGTTGCACGCACAACAACTTTATTACCTTCAGCAATTACATCTTCAATTATCCATTTCTGTTCGATAGGTCCAAATGAATTAAAGAGTTTGCGTACCCCGTCGGGACCTTGGGGAAGCCCTGGTAGGCCACCGTGCATCTTCCATGTCGGTGCAGTTATCTCGCAGATATCTTCAATCCTATGCTCACTAATAAGTTCTATCCAACGTCGAGCAATTATTTTGTTGTCCTCAATTGACATCGCTGCTCCTCCTCTACTAAATAATATTAAGATGGGTTTTATGGTGGGCAAAGCCCACTCTAGGTGTGTTTCAAAAATCAAATAGGAATCCTATTGTATTATCTCTGTCTTCGGGAGAGTTAGGCGTCAATATTATTGATTCACATTTGATACTTCCTTTTATGCAATATTATCGTTGGATGTAGGATGATATATAAAAAATTGCAGAAAACTGCATTGTAATTTGAAAGATGTGTTGCAAAAATTACAATAACCTCTGAAAAGCAGTCAGAATTGACAGTAACTATTACTGTGTTGGCAAAGCATTCCCGTACCTTTACGAGAAGCTACGTGCAGCGGTATGCATTTTAGGGTAAAAGGGATAGATAAGCTAGATTTCATAGCCCCAAGCTAAAGCTTGGGGGCTGAATCTAGGCTTGGTTAAGGATTTATCCATAAAGTAAAAACAGGGAGTAACTCAAATGCGATCGCGCAGGATGCAGTACGTGAAGGTATAAAAAAGTTGATTGATTGCCCAGAGAGAGATCCTTAAGGTTTATGCTGATAAATTGATCAAAAGTCAAGATTTACCTCAATCACCAGCGATGAAAATTCTACTTATTGATGATCACCAATTAATCTTGACTGCAACTTTTAATTTACTGCGACAAGAATATCCAAACGCAGATATCATTAAGGTGACAACGGCATTTGAAGCTCTCAGAAAAATTGAGACTTTTGAGGCTCTCAGCAAGGTTGGGACTTCTTTCTTTGACTTGATTGTGATGGATTTATCCATACCAGAAGAAACAGGAATGATAGCCCAAATTGATACAGGGATCAACTTAATTCAACAGTTACTCAAGCAATATCCCCAGCAGAATTTGATGGTACAAAGCAGTTATGTAAAGGCTTTGGTGAGGATAAAACATGAGATAGATGAGCATCAAGGTGGATTTGCGATCGCTGACAAAGGATTATCAGAACAGGAAATGTTAGCCCGTGTCTACATAGCACTCCAAGGTGCAACTCACACACAAGATATCAAAAACGGCTTAGAACTAAAACCAGAGTGGTTAGAAGTTTTAAGATTAGCCTTTGAAGAAGGATTAACAGATAAACTAATATCCGAGCGGATGTATAGATCTGAACGTGCAGTACGCGCATACTGGACAAAAATTCAAGATGTTCTCGGACTTTATCCAGAAGATTGCAAAAAGGAAGGTAAAAATATCCGCATTCAAACAGAAATTCGCGCTCGACAAGAAGGATTAATTGATTAGTTATTTGTTATGGTAATCGGCTTTGATTTTGGAACTTATCTACATAGGGAGGGAGTGGGGAGTAGTGAGTAGGGAATAAGCAATAGATTTTTTGCATTAATGATTTAGTTTTCTTTTAACTTTTGCTTGATTTGCTGAAATACTTATGGTGTGGGTTAATTGGAGAAAAATTCACAATGAAATAAAAATTTTGTTGCTGGCGTCACTTCCAGGAACAACATTTCTAACTATTGTAGTCATTGCA
This sequence comes from Desmonostoc muscorum LEGE 12446, assembly GCF_015207005.2. Classification (GTDB taxonomy): domain Bacteria; phylum Cyanobacteriota; class Cyanobacteriia; order Cyanobacteriales; family Nostocaceae; genus Nostoc; species Nostoc muscorum. The sequence goes on along the minus strand of NZ_JADEXS020000001.1, from coordinate 2,678,859 downwards.
CGTTTTTATGGATTCTTGCAAGATTTTGAGTTGATGGCATTGGACACATTTTTACGTTTGCGTCCTGGAGAAGCAACCGATGATAAAGTTGTAATTGTTGGTATTAATGAAGAAGATATCCGCAGTGTAGGTAAGTATCCAATTCCAGATCGAGAAATTGCAGCGCTGATTAATGAAATAGAAAAACATAAACCGATTGCAATTGGTCTGGACATAGTTAGAGATATACCTGTTGAACCTGGTAATAAAGAATTAGTAGAGGTATTTCAAAACTATAAAAATCTTATTGGTATTGAAAAATTATTACCCCCCGATCCAATTTCACCACCGCCACAACTACCGCCAAATCAAATAGGTTTTTCTGACACAGTAGTAGATAAAGATAGTAAATATCGCCGCTACCTGCTTTCCACACCATCAGCTAAAAACCCTCAAAATCCCGAAGAAGATAAAGATTCCTTTGGACTAAAGTTAGCACAAGCTTATTTATCTCATGAAGGTATTAATATTGAACGTGAAATAATTGAATATAAAATCAGATTTCAAACTACAGAACTACCTCGTTTTTTAGCGAACACTGGAGGATATATTAATGCGAATGATAGTGGATTCAAGATATTAGTTAATTTTCGTGCTGGTAGCAAACCCTTTAATTTTTTATCGCTCAATGACATTAAAAATGAAAATTTCAATCCCCGTTTGCTACAAGGGAAGATAGTCATAATTGGGATTGCTGCCACCAGTGTTAAAGATTTTGTCAATACTTCTGCAATTGTTAATGAAGAAAAGTCTGGACAAATTTATGGAATAGAATTTCATGCTCATGCTTGTTCTCAGATAATTAATGCAGTGATTAACGGACGACCACTGTTACAAGCTTGGTCGGACGAATGGGAATATATTTGGATAATAATTTGGGGCTGTTATCCAATAATTATTTTTTGGCTAACACAATCTTTATGGAAAAATTTACTGGCGGTTGTAATCATAGCTTTAGCCTTATTTAGTTTGGGTTTATTACTGATTTCCTTCGGCTGGTGGATTCCCATAGCACCAAGTTTATTAACCTTAACCATAAATGGTTTGGGGTTGAGTGGATTCGCATTTGCTTTATATAAACATAACCAACTATTTCAAATTCAAATGAACGAACGTCAAAATACAATTGAACGTGCATTTACTGTAATTCATAATGGACCGCTACAAACTTTAGCAAATGTATTGAGACAGATGCAGACTCAAGATTTGCCATATCAAGAATTAAAATCACAGTTAGAAAAACTCAACTATGAAATTCGAGAAATTGGCGAATATCTAAAGCTTGAGGCTTTATCTCAAGATGAAAGTCTGCGTTTGGGTAGCGGTTTAAAACTTGATTTAAAACGCCCGATACATGAGCTTTTTTATGCAGTGTACACTAGCACACTTGAACGACATGACTTGGAATACTTGAAAAATGTTAAGTTAAAAATTCGTACATTTGAACCAGTAGATGATAAGTACTTGAGCGTTAATAACAAACAAGAACTTTGTTTATTTCTGGAAGAAGCTTTATGCAATGTGGGTAAACATGCTAAAGGTGTCAAACGCATCGAAGCTATTGGTAAAAAAAATGAAGATTTGTATATTTTGAAAATTCAGGATAATGGACCGGGAGTTGTTTCATACGTTGAAAACAAAGGAACAAAACAACTGAGAAATATTGCCAAAAATTTGGGAGGTGATTTTAAACGTGAAAGTATTTTTCCCACAGGAACGATGTGTGAAATAAGTTGGAAATTAAGAAAATAGCAATACAGCAGAATTCAGAATGGGCTACGCCCGCTGCGCTAACAGGAGTCAGAATTCAGGGGTCAGAATATTTATTGCAATGTTAGTTTGATAAAATTTGAAGGATAAAATGTCACAATTATTTAACCAAGCTATCAATTTGAAATTAGCAAGTGGTTGTGTTCTGGGTTTATTCTTGTTTTTAACACCAGTAGTAACTGCTAATGCACCACGAGGCGATCGCCAACCTGCAAGTGATTACACTACAAGCGGAGGTGGTAGAGGATGTTCCACTTCAGTTAATGAAATTCCTTTGACATTACTTGCGCCTAAAACATATATTGGCTACACAGCTTCTACACGTCCTACTTTTGTAGGTTATCTATCTAGTTCTCATGAAATAGAATTTCAAATTTTTGAGTTTGTTTCCAACAATACAGTCAAGGCATTCAGCGATCCGATTAAACAAGAAATATCACCAGGTATTTTCCAAGTATCTCTCCCTGAAAGTTATCCAAAATTAACTGTAGGTAAAAAATATTTTTGGCAAGTAGCAATTAGTTGTTCAGGGGATGATTTAGTAGAAAGAGCAGAATTTATGGTTGTAGAAATGCCATCTACAGTTGAAAATAAATTATTGACTACAACGAATGCTTTACAAAAATCTAATACCTATGCCGCAGCAAATCTTTGGTACGAAGCCTTAGCTGAAGCTTTAAACTCAGCCACTCCTGGAAAGTTGGGACAGGTAGGTTCAAATCTTGTACAAGAATTTGCCAAATATGAATCAGCCAGAGTCACAGAGAATGAAGAACTAGTCAAAAAACGAATCCAACATTTACAAACAATTGCAGATCAAGAAAGGTGATATTTCATCCAGATCAATTTAGATCCCCGACTTCTTTAAGAAGTCGGGGATCTATAACTTTCAATTTATAGCCAATTGCCAATAATAATAAATGGTGCCCAGTAATAAGGGTGATTATGTTGGATGTCTCTCTGGGTTTCCTTAGCATTAATTAGTTTCAATTGAGCAAGTTGTAAAGCTTGTGCTTTACTTATTCCTGATTCACGTAACTTACTATAAAACTCTGTCACCAAATTAGCTGTAGACTCGTCCGCTACAGACCACAACGAAGCCATTGCACTTTTGACACCCGCTTGTAAAGCCACACCCGCTAACCCCAAGGTTGACCTATCATCGCCAACTGCTGTTTGACAAGCCGTTAGTGCTAATAATTCAACAAAGTTAGAACCATTACTAGTTTCACGTAGCAAGGTTTCCAGTTGATTAATTGTCAGTTTGTCATTATTTCCTGTGACTAAGAATGTATCTTCTGGAATAGTGCCAAATTGCGCGTGAGTTGCAACGTGAATAATTGAATAGGCTGCGTTTTGAATTTCTTTTTCTAAATTACTAATAGTAAAATCTTGATTTTCTAGCTTTTTGCTATTAGCAAATTGTTGCTGAACTGCTTGAGCTTCTGAAGGAACATTCACCAATGCATTAAATAAGCGATTGTCGATTTTTGCTTCTTGACTGACAGCCAAAACTAAAGCTCGACTTGATTGGATATTGATTTTTTCTGTTGAGGTCAATTGCAAGCTGGGAGTAGTAGCGATCGCATATTTTTCAATTAAATATTTCTGGTCTTTTTTATCATAGAGTGCAGCCATTGGTACATTACGTAAAAAGCTATCTTGAATAAATACTAAAGTTTTAATTTTATTATCATTTAAATATTTTTCAAATGGGCGAATGATTAATTCATAGAGATTTTCTGCATTTTTTGTATTATAATTAATATCTCGTTTCCCCCGAATTAATCCAGTGTAAAAGTTTTCAATTTCTTTTCTGAGAGTTTCTTGGTTTTGATCTATCCATTGCAAATGTTTTTCTTGGTTAGGTAAAATCAATATCAGTCCGGTCTTATCTTTCAAAACAATTGAACTAATAAATGCGGTATTTGTTTCTACAACTTCAGTAACTTTTGGATTATTAATTGCTGTTAAAATACAATCATTGCCAAAATAATTTTGAATTTCTGCTAATCTCAGTGAATTTATTGTAGTTAATGCAGCAGTTAAAGCTGGATTAGTAAGTTGTTTATTATTATTATTATTTGATGAGGCTAACTCTAATTGAAGTTGTGCTAGTTGACGGTAAACAGGCTCGATGATGTCCCGAAAATCAAATTGAAAATCACGGTCTGCAATGAGAATGTCACTGCGTAATTGCTCTAGAGTATTGTATGCTCGTTGATAAAAGGGAAGTGCTTCAATATTTTTATTATCTGCTTCTAAAATTCTTCCCGCTTGCCATTCCCATAAATACAAGCTATCTTTAGCTTTTAATTTTTGATCTGCTAGCCAAATTGCCTGATTAGTTAATTCCCAAGCTGGTTGATATTTTTTTTCTCGACACTCATAGAAATGACCAAGCGCTCCTAAAGCGTAAGATTCAGAACGCGAGTCTTGCAATCTTTGAGAAATTTTTATAGACTTGTTAAATAATTGCTTTGCTTGTGCGTCTGGTAGTCTTGGATTTGTCAAACATTGAGTTAACGGTGAAGTTAATTCATCATCAAAAGCAGGTAAATTTGCTAAATCGATCGCTGCATATATTTTATTAACAGAATCAGGTAATTTATCGAACAATTCTAAAGCTTCTTGGATATTTATATCAACCTGAGCTTTATCAATCAAATTTATTGTTCTGGAGTGGTAAAAAAGCTGAATCAGATTCAGCAGACTTCGCATTTCACTAGATTTATTATTTTGTTGGCGAGCTTCTTTGAGACTTGATTGAAAATATTCTAGTGCTTGTTGATGATCGTTCTTTGCCTTTTCTTGGAATTCAGTTGCTTTAGAAGGATTCTGCTGTTGAGCAGATTTAGCACGTAGATCCCAAAGTTGTGCGCGACTCTTGTGAGCATTGCCTAAGCTATTTAATATTGCAAAATTATATGTTTCATTATTAATTTTGTTGGCAGCTTCCAGGTATTGAATTGCTACATCATAATTACCCCGAAGTCGATAAGCTTCCCCAAGACTTCCTAACGCTGCAATTTCTCCTTCTTTATCCTGTTGTTCGGCAGCTATTTGTAATGCACTTCCTTGCTGACATGCTAGGTTTTCGATATTTTTTTCATCAGAAACACTGCATAAAAAACTAATTGCTTTCCTTGTTTGCCCTAAACTACTGTAAGCTTGCGCTATCTCTGTGAAAATTCGCCCTACTTTTTGCCAGTCTTTTTGGGAGCCATAGTAAGTATTAACTTTTTCCCAATAATTCAGTGCTTGCTCATTTTCACCCAACTGTTGATAAGTCCTTGCTAAATTTTCATTAACAATTGCCGCATTATTATAGTTTTTATTTTGTTTGTATACCTCTAAAGCTGCTTCCCAAGATTGAATTGCAGCACGAAAGTCTTCCCTTTTATAGCTTTCAACACCTTTGTTAACCAATTGTTCGGCATCAAGAGCTTGAGCTTGGACTAACTTTCCAATACTCAGTTGTGGAGTTGTCAATTGCACGTTATTCAACCATACACAAAGGGTGAAGCTGACAAGAAATATAACTGTTAACCAATAATGAGTAGTTGATTTAGAAAAATTTTTAGCCACAGTGAAATAGAGTTAATAATATTCTTACTATAAATAAGAACAGATAACTTGTATATTTGTCAACTAATGGCAAGAATATTTACCTAAGTTATCAGGCATAGCAAAATTCAGGTATATTGACTATGTAGTTTTCTGCAATCATTCCAATATCATTATGTATTCCTCACTTAATTGATTTGGCTGAAAGTGATACAAAATGGTTAGAGGGTAACGAATTGAAAAATCAAGGATGCGGTTAACTTGAATTATGACTAATCAATATTATTCAAAATTGTGCTTGCCTTTTGGGCTAATCCTGAGCTTTGCTTTAACAACAAATATCACCGCCTTAGCTCAAGTAACAGCTGACGAAACGTTGGGAACACAAGTTATAAATAATGGCTCTCGTTCTTTGATTGAAGGTGGAACAACTGTTGATAACATAAATCTGTTCCACAGTTTTAGCAGTTTTAGTATTCCTAATGGAGGGGGAGGAATTTTTCTCAACGATTCTAACATTACTAATATATTTGCACGCGTAACTGGTGGAACAGCATCTAATATTCAAGGAGTGATTCGCGCTCAAGGTGCTGCTAATTTATTTTTGATAAATCCTAATGGAATTATATTTGGAGAAAACGCGCGATTAAATATTGGCGGTTCCTTTGTAGCTACCACAGCTAATGCAATTCAATTTGCTGGCGGGGCAGAATTCTCTTTAACTTCACCAGTTGCGTCAGACAATACTTTACTTAGTATTAATCCTACAGCATTTTTGTTTAATCAAATTGCTAATCAAGGTACAAACTCAATTGAAAATCGCAGTTTTTTACAGGTTAGTAATAATAAAAGTTTAATACTACTTGGTGGTCGTGTGTCACCCACACCTGAATCTACAGGGCAAATTCTCATGGATGGAGGGCTGACTGTAGCACAAGATGGTAGAGTCGAGATTGGTGGATTAACTGCCCCTGGAACAGTAGGACTAAATATTGATGGCGATAATTTCAGCCTGAGTTTTCCTGATGATATAGCAAAAACAGATATCTCATTTGAAAATGAATCTATTGTTGCTGCTTTTGATGCCATTGGTGGTGATATTGCAGTGAATGCTAATAATCTGAAATTACTAACTTCTAGTAATATTTTTACAGGTATAACCAACCAAGGTTCATCTCAAATTCCAGGAGGAGATATTTCAATTAATGCTGATGGGATTATTAGTTTAGAAAACGGAAGTATTATTGGTAATGTAGGAGTAGAAAGAGGCGAGACAGGAAATATCAACATTACTGCCAAATCATTAGAAATTATAAGTAGCGGAATTTTTACATCTGCTATCAACGGTAATACAGGTATGATTGATATCAAAGTCGAGGAGACAATGGCTTTGTCTGGTGAGAATAGCATAATCAACAATGAAGGTATTGGTGGTATGAATATTCAGGCACAAAATATTTTACTGAAAGATACTAGCTCTTTAGCAAGCAGAATCGGAGATGTGAATATTCAAGCTGATGAATCAATTATTTTGAGCGATCGAGCTAGGATTAATACAGATAATTTAGAATTAGAAAAGGTAGGTAATTTATCAATCTCTACTAATCGTTTGAGTTTGATGGATGACTCTAATATATCAGCAGCTAATTTATTTGGTGGTAATGCTGGAGATATTAATATTAAAGTTAGAGAATTGAATGCACAAAACAATTCTTATATTTATGCTTTTAGTGCTGATTCACCTACAATAGGTAATGGAGGTAATATTACTATTGATGCAGAACAAGTGTTCTGGAATAGTAGTCAAGAAATAAATACTGCAAGCGATAGTGGTGACGCAGGTAATATAACTTTTAATATTAACTTTTTACAATTAACAGACGGAGCTATCAATGCTGCAACTTTTGGGAAAGGTAATGGAGGCAATATTATTGTTAACAGCAGAGATGGTGTAGTTATTGATAATGCTGATATCTCTAGTGAGATCAGAGAAGGTGGGGCGGGGAATGCTGGCAATATTACAATTCAGACTCCAAGACTAATTTTAACTAATGGTAGTCAAATTATTGCAGGTATTAGTGGCTCAACAGATAATCTCCCTGGAGGACAAGGTAAGGGTGGAAATATTCTCATCAATGCTGCGGATGCTGTAATTATTTCAGGAAGTGATGCAAATGGACTCCCTAGCTTATTATCTACTCAAAGCCCTAGAGGAAGTATAGGTCAAGCAGGAGACATTACAGTTAATACAAATTATTTTCGCTTAGAAAACGGCGGCAGCATAACAGCAGATACTGCAAATTTTAGTAGTGGAGGTAATATCACCATTAATTCTCGTGTATTTGAAGCATTTACTGAAGGGCAAGTTCTTACAACAACTAACAGTGCTGGCAATGCTGGTAATATCACTATCAATGCTACAGATGAAATCACTATCTTTGGCTTAGTTAGTGGGATATTTACAACTACTACAACAAACTCTACTGGTAACGGCGGAACGATATCTCTAAAGACAAATAACTTTAATCTAGCTAATAGTGCTAGAGTTTTTGCACGCAGTGAGGGAGAAGGTATTGCAGGCGATATTAATATTATTGCTAAAGATAACTACAGTGCGAATAATAGTTTAGTCAGCGCCACTGCTGCAAAATCAAGCGGTGGCGATATCAATATTACTGCAAGAAATCTTAGCCTACGCAACAATAGTGATATTCGCACTGACTTATCTATAGGGCAAGCGACTGGAGGTAATATCGCCCTCAATGCTAACACTATTACTGCTTTAGAAGATAGCGATATTCTCGCTTTTGCACCCGAAGGTCAAGGTGGTAATATTACTTTTAACACTCGTGTTTTATTAACTTCACCGCTATATCGTCCAACCGAAACAGTAACCGACGCAAATAGTTTTGAGTCACTATATAATAATAATCGCACCGATATCAACGCTACTGGTGCAATTTCTGGTAATATTATCGGTGTGCCTGATATCACTTTTATTCAAAATAGTATCACACAATTACAATCTAATGCCATTGATACTAATGCGCTAATTGCTAATAGTTGCATTGCCCGCAATCCAAAGCAAGAAGGTACTTTTTTAATCATAGGTACTGGTGGTTTACCTACTCGTCCTGGGGATGCTTCAGCTTCAACTTATCCTACAGGTGATGTGCAACGTGTGACTAATGATGGTAAAACACGTCAGTGGAAAAAAGGCGACTCGATTGTTGAACCCCAAGGCGTGTATCGACTAGCAAACGGACAATTGGTGATGAGTCGAGAGTGTAGTTAAGGGTTTTTAATTGAATTGAATATACATGTTTGAAAATTAAATCATTGTAGGCTAGCACAACTGTGCTAGCCTACTGCAAATTGCTGTAAAAATTCCTAAGCAGCAACGAAAATATCTGCGTTAGTTAGGGATAATCCGGTGTTGAGTGTAGCAATTTGGATTTTACCGATCGCCCCTATCCCATCTTGGTCAAAGAACACAAAACCGTTACCTTTATCGTAAAGAAATCTTTGACTAGTTGTATTTGCTGCGGAACCGATGAAAAATTGATTAGCAGCGATCGCCGCACCAGCAACTAAGCCTCCAGCAAAACCAGCCGCAGAGACAAAAATCGTATCATCAACTACGCTAAAATCAGTAATCCGGTCGATGCCTTCAGTGCGGGAGTTGAATGTAAAGCGATCGCTCCCACTACCACCAGTTAGTGTATCAGTGCCAGCACTACCAACCAAAATGTCATTACCACTACCACCATTCAGGGTGTCATTACCACTACCACCAATTAGTGTATCGTTCCCAGCAGCGCCAGTTAGGGTATCATTCCCTGTACCCCCGTCTAGAAAATCGTTGCCAACGTCAACTGTTTGAATTGTAAATTGCAGCGACCAACTATTGAGCGTACCAGTAATTGCACTATCATCATCCGTGACTTCTAGCTTCCATGTCCCATTTGGGTTTTGATTGTCAAAAGCAGATAGCACTTTTTCTGGTTTGAAACTTCCGGTAAAAGGAGCAGTCCCAACTGTAATTGATGTTGCTGCTTCATCATCCAATTTCGTGTTAGTAAAACTACTGTTACTACCCCCCACGTCAGTAAACAATTCAACACGAGTGCCTGTTGGATTAATCAGGAATACATCTAAGTCAGAAGCCCAGTTGTGCTTAATATTTAAAGTGACGTTGACATCAATAATTGACGTAGTAAAACCACTAACGGCTAAATTAGATATAATTGTAGACAAGTCAGGGATACTAACAGGAGTGTTATTGCTAAAGGTTTTGGTTTGGTTGGTAACCCCATCACCAACTAGACTATCATTGCCAGCACCACCATATAGCGTGTCATTCCCACTACCGCCATTGAGTTGATTGTTAGCACCGTTACCTGTAATTGTGTTGTTGAGACTGTTACCAGTGCCGTTGATTGCAGATGTGCCTGTGAGAACGAGGTTTTCTAAATAAGCTGGGCTTAAGTTAAAGGTGTAGGCAGACTCAACTGTGTCTGTACCTTCATTAAGGTATTCCGTGATACTTATGTAACTTTGACTATTGAGTATATAGCGATCGTTGCCAGTGCCGCCATACAGAGTATTATTGCCAGTACCGCCATTGAGGGTATCATTACCAGCGCCGCCATAGAGCGTGTCATTCCCCGCGCCACCTACAAGACTGTCATTTCCAGCTTTTCCATCGATGACATCGTTTCCGCCTTCCCCAGAGAGATAATTTTTGTATTCATTCCCTGTTAAAGTGTCATTAAAGTTGCTTCCTATGGCATTTTCGATAACAGATATACCGCCTTGGGAATTAGCGATGGTAAATCCTCCTTTAATACCAACAACTTGACTAATAAAGCCACCAGCATCAGGATCGTTATTGGCCAGAGTCGCATTGTTCAAGTCAATAATTACCGAATTACTTGCCCCTTGACCAGATATTGTATCTGTTCCGCCTGCATCCCAAATACAAGTCCAATACGTTCCCACACCATTAGAAGATGGAAGCAAATAAACATTATTACCTGTGTTGTATGTCTTATTGATACCGTAAATATGTTGGATGGCTGCAATATCAAATGCCATTGGCCCCGCAGCATAACCCCAATTTGTACTATAGCCAGGGGAATAGGGACTTTGAATATCAACGTAAGACATTATTGTTGTCACAAATTGATTGAGACCAAAATCGCCAAAATCTTCAGAGTCTTCAACGCCAGGAAAAATAGAAGAAGTTCCTCCATTATCGTGGGGATGAGCTAATCCCAAAGCATGACCAATTTCGTGGATAAAAGTGTTGTAATAGTAGCTACCAACCACGAGTTCTGCATCAGGATCGTCTTCATAAAATTCCCAGTTAATTAGAACATCTCCTTGCCCAAAAAGGTCAGAGGATTCTCCTGGTGGCAGCGCTCGACCTAGTATACTATCACTGCCAAGAGTAGAAGAATCAACACTATGAAAAGTTAATTCAGCTTGAGAATCATTATAACCAGAATACTCTAGCTGGAAGTTAGCTACATTTGACCAGGCTTTTATTGCATTAGTATAAGCATTTATTTCAGCATTATAGAAAGTGTCATCCCAAGACTGATTATCAACAAAAGAGTAAGTAAGTTTTCTATTATCATTTTCAATTTTCCAACGGCTACCCCATAGTAAACTGTCTACATAAATTGAACCAGTTTTAGGAACACCGCTAGTAGAACCAACAAAATTAGACATCTGTTTCTCCTCTTTGGAATCAAAATGAGATGGTTATTTTAGTTTTGGAGTAAGGGACTTCCAAGGAAAAAAATATTCCATCTCTGTAAAATACCACAGCGGTGCTACCCGAAAAATGTACAAACAATTTGGGATAATTTATTTTCTGGAAGTCCATAAATATATTAATCAGCTTTGATTTTTTAATTTACTAATGTAGGCAGGAAGTGTGTAGAGACGCGATTAATAGCGTCTGCGATCGATAAAATACAGAGTAAGGAAAGCAGGAAAATTATTCGCTCAGCTTTCATGCAGTCTTATTTGCACTATTGTGAATGTAAGATTGCAGAAAACTGCATTGGAATTTAGTCGGTTGTGTGCAAAGAATTAGCGATGAGGGTTGGATTACTCAAAAATAGCGATCGCTCCAATATCAATACTAGTGAGCCGTGCAATTTCTGGTAATATTATTACGGCGTCTGATATAGCCCTACTTAATCATTCGTGAGCAACAATATCCCTGAATTATTGAAAAAACTGTGATTAATCAAAATTGCTGGAATTGGTGTTTACGTTTCGGGCTATTACTGAGCGCTGCCTTGACAACAGATGTCAGTGCTTTTGCTCAAGTAACAGCTGACCAAACATTGGGAACACAAGTTACAGATATTGGCTTAAGTTCTTATATTTCAGGTGGGACAACAGTTGGTAATACAAATCTATTCCACAGTTTCAGCAGTTTTAGTATTCCCAATGGTGGTGGGGGAATTTTTCTCAACGATTCCAGTATTACCAATATATTTGCACGAGTAACTGGTGGAACACCCTCTGATATTCAAGGATTGATTCGTACCCAAGGCATTGCTAATTTATTTTTGATGAATCCCAATGGCATTATATTTGGTCAAAATGCCCGATTAAATGTTGGTGGTTCTTTTGTAGCTACTACAGCTAATGCAATTCAATTTCCTGGCGGTATTGAATTCTCTTTAAATTCACCAGTTACAGCAAATAATACTTTATTAAGTATCAATCCTACAGCATTTTTGTTTAATCAAATTGCTAACCAAGGTGTAAACTCAATTGAAAATCGTGCCATTTTGGCAGTTCCTAATAATAAAAGTTTAATACTGCTTGGTGGTCGTGTTACGCCTACACCTGAATCTACAGGACAAATTGTGATAGATGGAGGAATACTTGGGGCATCAGATGGCAGAGTAGAAATCGGTGGATTAACCGCACCTGGAACAGTAGGACTCAATGTTGATGGCAACAAATTAAGCTTGACTTTTCCTGATGGTGTAGCCAGAGCAGATATCTTACTTGAAAATACCTCTGCTGCTTTTACTAGCGGCGCAACTGGTGGCGATGTTGTAGTTAATGCTAATAATCTCGAATTAAACTCCAGTTATTTTTTTACTGGTATAAATAGAAATCAAGGAACTCCTGAAACTAAAGCAGGTGATATTACTGTGAATGCTACCGGAGTTGTAACCCTCAATGAAGATAGTGCTTTTGGAAATAGTGCTTTAGGTATTGGAGATAGTGGAAATATCAATATTGCTGCTCAATCGCTAAAAATTAATGCTAGTTCTATTCAAGCAACTGCCGCACAGGGTAATTCAGGTATTGTTAATATTCAAGTAGAGGATACAGTTTCTCTATCTGGGACAAATGCTAAAAATATACCTAGTGGGATTTTAAGTACTGTTCGACCAAGCGATTCTTCTGTATCTGGAGAGCAAATTATTCTAGGGACGCCAACTCGTGGAAAAAGCGGTGGTATTAATATACAAGCGCGAAATCTTGCAATTGAGGATGGTAGTTTCATCAGTGCTTCTAACTACTTTGCAGAAGATTCTGGAAGTATTAAAATCCAAGCGACAGATGCAATTAATTTGAACAACTCCGCCGGAATTTTGACAAATAGTTTTGGAGCAAATGCAGGTAATTTATCAATTACTACTAATCATTTGAGGGTGGAAAATAGTTCTCAGATTTCAACTAGTAATCTGGGTGGTGGTAACGGTGGTAATCTCAATATTACTGCTCATGATATTAGTTTAGATAATTCTCTCATTTTTGCATCTGCAAATTCTTATCCAGGAATTATCTCTAACGTGGGTAATGCTGGCGATATCAACATTGTAACAGAACGAATTTATTTAACGAACAATGGAAATATCTCTTCTAGTTCTGGAGAACCAGAACTAGGAGAAACAATTGGACGTGGGGGAAATATCAATGTTACAGCTACTGATTTTATAGAAATTGATCCCAAAGATTCAATAAAAGGTTCAACATATTTTATTACTGGTTTTACCGCTAGAACTTTTAGTAATAGTCGTGGAGGTGATATAACACTAAAAACCAGAAATATTCTTGTAAGAAATGGCGGTGCTATCACCACAGATGCTGTTGGTGATTTAGGAGGTAATGCTGGTAATATTAATATCGATGCATCAGAATCTATTCAGTTGATTAGTTCTAACGGTAATTTTCGCAGTTACCTTAGTACAGGAGTTGAAGCTGCCAAAGATAATATAGTTCCCATAGGCAATGGCGGTGATATAACAATTAATACTAAACGTTTGCAGTTAACAAACGGAGCTATAACCGCTGGAACTTTCGGTAAGGGGAATGCTGGTGATATTTTTATTCTGAGCAATGATGGGGTTATTGTTGACAACGGTACAATCAATAGTCGTGTAGGATCTGGCGGAGTCGGTAATGCTGGAGATATTAAAATTCAGACACAAAGGCTGACTTTAACTAACGGTGGTGGAATTGATACTCAAATTGCTGAACCAGCAGGAAATTTACCCGGTGGACAAGGTAAGGGTGGAAGTATCCGCATTGATGCTGCTGATGCGATAACTATCTCAGGAACTGATGAAAGTGGAAATGGAAGTGCAATATCGACTGAAACCCAAGGGGGGGCGCTTGGTCAGGGAGGAGATATTATAGTCAACACAGATTATTTCCATCTAACAGACAATGGTCTTGTGTCAGCAGCAACTTTGAATTCAAGTAACGGAGGTAATATAACTGTCAATGCTCGTATATTTGAAGCATCAAATGGTGGATTTCTGACTACAGGAACTTTCGACAGTGGGAAATCTGGTGATATTACTATCAAAGCCGCAGACAGTATCACTATTTCTGCTAACTCAGATAATGTCACTGGCATATTTGCAGGTACTAATTCTCCTGGAAACGGTGGAACAATATCCTTATCTACAACTAACTTTAATTTATTCACAAGTGATTTAAACTTGCCTAATAACTTCGCCGTAGTTTCTACACGCAGTCAGGGACAAGGTATTGCAGGCGATATTAATATTACTGCCAAAGAAAATTACAGGGCAAGTAATAGTTTAGTAAACGCACGCTCTGAACAAGCAGGCGGTGGTAACATCAACATCACTGCGAGAAACATTCGCTTGCTTAATAACAGTGACATCCGCACTGACTTATCTACAGGTGAAGGCCGTGGAGGTAATATCACCCTCAATGCTAATACTATCATTGCCTTAGAAGATAGTGACATTTTGGCATTTGCACCAGAGGGTCAAGGTGGCAATATTACTTTTAATACTCGTGGTTTATTAAGTTCACCATTATACAGCCAGACACAAGCAGCAACTGATGCAAATAGTCTTCGGTCATTAATTAGTAATGGCCGTGTTGATATCAACGCCAGTGGTGCAATTTCTGGTAATATCATCGGTGTACCCGATATCAGCTTTATCCAAAACAGCCTCACAGAATTACAAGAGAATTCTATTGATACTAATGCGCTAATTGCTAATAGTTGCATTGCCCGCAATCCCAAGCAAGAAGGCACTTTTTTAATTACAGGTACTGGTGGTTTACCTATCCGTCCTGGGGATGCTTCAGCTTCAACTTATCCTACAGGTGATGTGCAAAATGTTAGCCGCCAGTGGAAGAAAGGTGATTTAATTATTGAACCCGAAGGAGTCTATCGACTAGCAAATGGCGATTTGGTGATGAGTCGAGAATGTCGTTGAATTTATTAAAACTTGAGAGTTTTCGATACCCGACTTCTTAAATAAGTCGGCTATCTTGTTTTTCATGAAATTAAATAAAATGTAAATATATATTCAATCATCAACCTCATACCAATTCTGTATGAAGATGCACCAAACTATATGAGGAACGAACCGCAAAGGGCGCATTCGCGTAGCGTCTCGTAGAGAAGGACACAAAGAAAGAAAGAAAGAAAGAAGAAGCCAAGAAAATTTGGCGCAGCCTCACAAAGAAACGGTATCACTAATTTATAAGAAAATAATATGACACTGAGCAAAACTGAGAAAATGGGCAAAGTAACTACGACAATCACCATTACTAACCAAATTGACCAGACTCTTGCAGAAAGAGGATTTATTCCAGCAGAGCAAATACGCTCAATTACTTTACATGATGTTTTAGTTGACACAGGTGCAACTAGGCTGTGCTTACCTAAAAATATTATTCTTGACTTAGGATTGCCTCTTCAAGGAGAGGTAGACGTTAAAATTGCTACAGGATTACAAAAAGCTCGGATTTTTAAAATGTTAAATCTTTCAGTTGAGGGAAGAGAAGGGACATTTAATTGTATTGAATTACCAGAAGGTTCAGATCCTTTATTAGGTTTAATACCTTTAGAAGATTTAGGATTAGAACCCGATTTAGTTAATCAAAAATTGCGAGTTTTGCCAGTGGAAGGAAAAGATACTTATTTAATGGTTTTGTAATTACAGCCAGACGCAATACATCGCCATCTCTACAATAATAAATCTTTTGTAGAGACGGCGATTTATCGCGTCTCTTGTCTGGAGAAGACGCGATAAATCGCGTCTCTACATGAGGATTTTGGGTTTGTACTCTTAAAATATCACGCCTTAAAACGGCTGATACCGCAGCGAAAAACTAAAACCATTATCTTGCAGAGTATTACCTTCCCTATTAACATCTATTAGGGGAATACCATAATCTAAACGTAAATTAAAATCTCGAATTGGTTGCCAAATTAAACCTAATCCTAAACTTGCAAATGTTTCTGAATTGGAACTATTACCACCATTATTCCATGCTGTACCAACATCAAAAAAAGGTGCAATTTGCAATGCATTGGAAGATGTTATGGGAATACGAGCTTCAACTGAACCTGTAATTCCATTGTCTGCGACAAATTCATTTTGACGGTAGCCACGTACTGTATCAACTCCACCAATACTAAATTTTTCTAATGATAATAAAGAATCCCCTGTGAATTGGGCGTTGAGTCTTGTTAATAATATTGTTCGTGGTGATAACCGCTGCACCCACTGAAATTGTCCTAGCCAAGAAAAGAAGCGTCCGTCAGTACCTAAGTCGTTAACTGTCGCATCAAATGCACCAATACCAAGACTAAATTGAGAACGTACAGCTAAAACTCTTGTAGCGCTGCGTTCTACCCAATCTTGTGAAAAACGAATGACTGTAACTTTTGTTAGACCATTTTCGGGGCCTTCAGAAAATGAAAAGGGAATGTCATTGAATAGAAATGTTTGGCTGCGACGTAAATCTAAGCCTAAACCAATAGCAAATTCAGATTGCGGTTTGCGGTACAAAGGTTGACGATAATTAAAAGAATAGGTTTGGGCTTCACTTTTAATATCTAAGTCGCGGAATTGATCTTCAATAATGCGGCTGTCGCTGTTATTGACGCGAAAAGCAAGAGTACCGTTGTTGGCATTTATCGGAATTGTATAGCTGATATTATATATATTCAGCCCTTCAGTAATTCCATATTCAGCACTTAAACTGTCGCCAAAACCCAATAAGTTATCATGGCTCAGAAATACTCCTGCTTGGGTAGAACCAATACTGGGAGTTTGATTGTTGGCTGCAAATACTCCGCCATGAAATGCAGGTGCTTCGGTAATTATGACTTGTAAAATATTGCTACCGGGAGTGCTACCAGCGGTTAACTGTGCGTTTACCCGTTCAATTAAAGGGTCGAGTTGTAATAGTTGCAGTGCTTCTTCTAAACGTTTTTGATTTAAGGGTGCCGAGGAGGCTTTTTGCAGACGCGATCGCACGTATACTGGTTCTAATCTCCTTAATCCACCTAGTTCAATTTTTTCTAGTTGACCTTCTACTACTTGAATTTCTACCACACCATCAGTCAGGTTTTGATTGTTGGGCAAAAATGCGCCACTGGTGACATAGCCCTTTTTGATGTAGAGTTCGGTGATATCTGAACGTAATTGAATCAAGTCTCCAAAAGTGACTTGACGATTTTCAAATCGCTTAATTAACTCTCCAATTTCATCTTTTAAAACTGTAGTTCCAAAAACTTCGACTTTTTTAACTAAAAAACTTTCACTACTGGGAAAATTCGTATCTGATGGTGTTGGTGTATCAGGAGAAGTCAGAATCGGAGGAGAAGCAGAAGGCGCAGTCGGAGGAGGAGTTGCTGGAGGGTTTGGTTTGGGAATCGTTTCGTCTAAAGTTTCCGGTATTGTTGGGGGGATATTAACTCCAGGTGGAGGAGTGGATTGAGCAGACACAACGCTAGGGGAAATAATTAAACTCAAGACTAGGTATATACTGTAGCGCTTAAGTCTTGGCTTTTTTCGTTTGTTGTTTCGCTGTAAATCAATATTGTCTACAGACTTAAAGGTAGCAACTAACACACAAATATTATTTGTACATAACTTGATTTTAGAGTATCATACTGAGTTTTTCCTGGCAAGTAATTGAGGATTATTTTGTTGTCAAGTGCATGGCGATCGCAAATATTGCCTTCGTGTTGATTAGTATACGATTTGATAAATTAAAAACTAGAGTTTCAATGTAGTATTTACAACATACAAATATATATTTACTGGTTATTATTCATTAGTAATTTAGTTATTTTAAATTAAAAATAACAAATAAAATACAGAATTAGAAGCTATTTATAAAGTTATGGCGGTTCTCGTTTACGTGAGGTACACCCGTAAGGGCACGGCAGTGCCATGCCCCTACACCTTGCCATATAATGTTGTACCGCATATTTCAATATGATTTGTCACCAAAAATATGACACGATCGCCTAACGCACCGTTTTATGTGGGGGTGCGTTAGACTACTTAAGATTTACTTTATAGAACCCATTTGACATCTTGTGAGGTTTTGAATTAAGGTACTCCTCAGCATCTAAAATCCAATACTAATGGCGTATTCCAGCAACCTCACTGATGCAGAATGGGAAATTTTTGAACCCTTATTGCAAGAGATATTACCGACTAAGAAGCAGACTCGACCGACCAACTGGCCAAAGCGAGATATCTTCAATGGAATTCTCTATCAACTAAAAAATGGATGCAATTGGCAAGACTTACCTAAAGACCTCCCCCCTTATTCCACTGTATATTGGCACTACAAACAGTGGCGAGCAGCCGGGGTATTTGAGGAACTGATGAGTGTCTTACATGGACAAGTGCGTGAACAGGTAAAAAAAAAACCGCACTGGACGACATTGATCATCATTGACTCCCAAGCAGTGAAAAATACCTGCAACGCCAGTGTGGAGTCGAAAGGTTTTTGCTTCTACAAAGCCACCAACGGTATTAAAAGGCATTTGGCTATTGACACCCTTGGGTTTCCCTTTTTTACGCTCTGTACTCGCGCCAATGTCTCGGATGATGCCGGATTAATTGAGATGTTTACTCTCAACATCGACTACTTCAAGTCAAAACCTATCGATATTCCCAAGATTACTATCCTGCTAGATCATGGGTATCACCCAGAATATTTGACTCAGGAGTTAGAGCGAATTTACCCAGAGATCATGACCAAAATTCAGTTTCAACTTTCTACGAAACCCTCAAAACAAGAGAAAGCGGCACAAGGAAAATCTGGATTTGTTCCGGCAATAGCTAGATGGGTGATCGAACGCTCCAATGCTTGGATGGAGCGCTGTAAAATTCTGGTTAAGAACTTTGAACGAACCCTGGTTAGTGCCACTGCCAAACTCAATATCTGCTTCATCAGGCTAATGATTAAGAGGCTTGCAGCACCTTCTTAGATGTCAAATGGGTTCTATAAATAGTCTCTTAAAAAGCAATATTTATGTACTTTTTTGCGGTGTCCAGATCCCCGAATTATTAAAAAAGTTGGGGATATAACTTTTCCAAGCTATGCAGTTCCTGATTCAGAATTCTCTTGGAATATTTGTCTAATAATTTTATCTTCCTTGCCAGTTAAAAACTTAGCAAAACGCTCTGCTAAAGGTGGTACAATTACTAGCGGGTTGCTAAATCCACTAAAAACATGAACACTCTCAAATCCTGGAATAGCACCAATTAAAGGAAACTTATTACCACTAAATGCTACTAAACAATGATGCCAAGTTCCTGGTAACTTTTCCAAAGTTGGTAACACTTCCCCGACACTTTCTCGCAACCATTTTTCACTCGTTTGGGAGTTGACTTTAGCATCAGGATCTGTGAGAACGCGGCTAATTTGACCCAAGCGTAAGCTACCATCTTGAAACTGAATTGCACCAGCATCTAAAATAGCTGGTACTGGTTCATTACCTGGTTCATCCCACAATTCATCGACTTGAGCAGATTGGGCTTCTAATTGAAATCGTTGCACATTCGCTGGCATAACTAAGGTGCGTAACTTCACATCAACTGGTGGAGTTTCAATGATTTCTGCGTGGGTAAAATATATTTTAAGGGACATACCAGCTGCTTTTAATAGTTGCCGGCTAAGTCCACCTGCACAGATAACGACATTTGCACTGTGATAAGTTGCAGTGGTGGTTTGTACACCATTTTGCAATATCTGCAATACTTGGCTAATTTGCACTTCTCCCCCAGCACGTACAAAAGCTTGAATGTAAGCTTGTGCTGTTTTTTGTGGATGAATGTGACCGTGTTTAACAGTTAAAGCAGCAGATATAGCCTGTTGATTTAGCAGTGGTTCCAATTCACCAGCTGCTTGTGGGGTGAGTAAATGCGGTACAACGGCACAATTACTATACGATGCAGCGATCGCCACTGGGTCACTAGAGGCTGAAATCGTTAGTAATAAATCTAATTCCCGAAATTCGATATCAGCGTCTAATTCTTGAGATAGGATGTGGTAACGAGCGATCGCATCTTCACACAATTGCCCAGTTAACGCTGTAGTACCCGACCAATAAGCAAGCCCACCATAACTAAAGCGAGTTGCATTGTCTGGTGTTGCGTATTGTTCTACCAGAAGTACACCAAAGCCTGCTTTCCTTAGTTCATAAGCAAGGGTAGCACCCGTAATCCCGCCACCAACCACAATCCAATCATAAGTTTTCATCCTAAATATCTTTCCTAATTACGAATTACGAATTACGAATTACGAATTACGAATTACGAATTCCCATAAGTTGCTTGTAAACGACTTAAAAGATATTCTCCCGCAAGGATAGGGGGATAAATAGGCGATCGCTCTTTTTGGCAACTCTCCAAACAAGCAATTTCTATATCATCATTCGGATGACAGAAAAAAGCAATAGAATACCGAGACTGGTTTATCCTGTCGTCGTTGGGAAT
Source organism: Desmonostoc muscorum LEGE 12446 (assembly GCF_015207005.2). Classification (GTDB taxonomy): domain Bacteria; phylum Cyanobacteriota; class Cyanobacteriia; order Cyanobacteriales; family Nostocaceae; genus Nostoc; species Nostoc muscorum. The sequence goes on along the minus strand of NZ_JADEXS020000001.1, from coordinate 2,658,199 downwards.
CATTACCCGATGCTTAGTTGAACAAAACACGTGATTTGTCCACCTCTGCATTAAATCACCAGTATTAACTATAACAGTATCATCAATTGCAGCCGCCTCAATCCATTCTCCTGCTGTTGTTCGTACTTCCAATCCGCCAACGTCATCTTGGAAAAGTAAAGTAATACTGCCATAATCAGAATGTTCGCCAGCACGCACTTGTCCAGGTTTGGGTGGTGTTTGCAAAGGGGGATAGTGGAGCGATCGCAATGTATGATTGTATTGATTGTGCCTTGTTGTAAAAAAATCTTCTGGCAAGTCCAACGCCAAAGCAAATGTTTGCAATACTGTGTTAGCCAGTTCTGTGCAACTATCATAAAAAGCAAGAATAGAAGCATCCATCCCGACAGCACCTTGTTTGCTAACATTAAAAGCCTCTTTCAAGTCACCTGGTTGATTGGGGTCAAGACGTTCTCTTTCAATAGCAACATATCCTGTATTACTAAATTCATCACTCCAAGCTTGCTTTTGCTTAACTTCCAAAGGTTTATTGAAAAAAGATTTACTATAAGTGAATACTTGTTCGATTAAATCTTTTGATATTCCTGAATTTTGCAAGTACATGAAACCGATTTCATGACAAGCTTGATAAATTTGTTTGACAACAGCTTGCCGACTTGTTGCATTGCCATTGGTAAAATCACTGAAATCAATTACTGGAATTGTAACCATTGGTTATTCAAGATATTCTGTTAATAATTAACAATTTAGCAAGAGACGCAACAAATCCACGTCTCCACCAACGATTGATTATTGTAGAGACGGCGATTTATCGCGTCTCTGAGCTAGGGAATTTATCGCGTCTCTGAGCTAGGGAATTTATCGCATCTCTGAGCTAGGGAATTTATCGCGTCTCTGAGCTAGGGGAATTATTGGGTTTTTGCTTTCAGGATATCAAACCATATTTTAAAAAAACAGACATTTCGTTAGAATATCGAGCAAACTAGATTTTTATGGAATTGATTCTCAAATGATGAATATCCGTCGTGAAACGTTGACAGACTACCCAGCAATAGCCGAGGTAAATACATTAGCCTTTGGTCAAGATAACGAGGCTAAACTTGTGGAGCAAATTCGCCGTTCTGACCGCTATATTCCAGAACTTGCCCTACTTGCTGAAATTGAAGCTGCTGTAGTCGGTCATATTTTATTTAGCTATATTGACTTGGTGCATGAACAAACATTAAAAGTACTGGGTTTAGCACCTTTGGCAATTCGTCCCGAGTTTCAAAGACAAGGAATTGGTAGTGCATTAATTAAAGCAGGGTTAGAAATAGCAGAAGCAAACAAAGAAGCCATAGTAATTGTCTTAGGTCATCCAGAATTTTATACTCGCTTTGGCTTTCAGGCTTCTGTGATTTATGGAATCGAATCTCCCTTTCCAGTACCAGAGGAATTCTTCATGGTTAAAACACTGGAAAGTTATCAGGAAAGGTACAAAGGAAAAGTTGTTTATCCACCTACTTTTGATGGAGTATAGTATTCTTAAGGAATTGGTGCGTTAGCGACAGCGTAACGCACCCTACAAATAGTTAATTTTGGTCAAAAATCAAACCATATTGCTATATTAGACTAATTTTTAATTCTGTTTGGGGTGTCTTCTTACTAGCATGTTACGCAGATTCAGAACTTTGGCTAGCTGCTTTTTTGGCAACAGTTTTTAAGCGAGTCGCTCTACTTTTACGCAAACTTTCACTTCTGCGAACTCCACCAGCCATTTCATATTCACGGCTGTCTTTGCCGTATTTAAAGCCAACCCCCATCAGCATCTTCTCACAGGAACTCACCAAATTTTCTTCTAACTCTTCAATTTCTATTTTGGAAGAGTGAATCGTCGTGAGAATATTATTATGATTTTCTAACTTAGTACGTAACTCTTCAATTAATTGTGTTAGATTTGTGATGTTGCAATTATCTCCAAGATCCAGATTGCTATTTATTGCTTTGAGTCCAGCAAATCTCGATAAATTTTTCTTGTAGTGTGGGCATTTTGCCCCCACCGGACGGGCAAGACGCCACTGGTGTCAACTTAAGCTCAAATGCTAGTCCCACATACGTTTTACCCTCCTTAATCCCCTCAATAAACGGCTACGGTGTATACACAAGTTCTATCTGCAAAGGTTTCAAGCCTTCTAGACCCAATAAATTGTCATTACGAGTGCAGCGCTAGCGAAGTCCTCAATAAAGGGCACAGCAGTGCTGTGCCCCTACGAAAGATGTGGTTTTTGAATGATCCATGTTTGGTATTTTCTGTCAATGCGTAATACCATTTCACGAAAACCTTGATACAGATAGATTTCTCGTAGGGGCACGGCACTGCCGTGCCCTTACTAACTTGTGTACACACGGTAGCGTTTATTGGGGGAAAAAGAAATGCTGTTCCCTCCCCAATACATACCTACGGTGTACACACAAGTAGTAGCTGTAAGGGTTTCAAGCCTTCTAGACCCAATAAATTGTCATTACGAGTGCAGCGCTAGCGAAGTCCTCAATAAAGGGCACAGCAGTGCTGTGCCCCTACGAAAGATGTGGCTTTTCAATAATGCATGTTTGGTATTTCCTGTCAATGCCTAATACCATTTCACGAAAACCTTGATACAGATAGATTTCTCGTAGGGGCACGGCAGTGCCGTGCCCTTACTAACTAACTTGTGTACACACGGTAGCGTTTATTGGGGGAAAAAGAAATGCAGTTCCCTCCCCAATACATACGGGGAGGGTTAGGGTGGGGTGCAGTAACTGTGGGAATCATAATTAATTACCCGAACATGATATGAGATTAGCCATTAAAAATTACTGGTGCTGAAACTATACCCTTTGCTTCTAAAGCCGCCGCAACTCTTAAAATCAACGCTTCATTATATGGTGCTGCTATCAATTGCACCCCCAAAGGTAAAGCATTAGGACGTTGAATTGGCACTGATAAAACAGGTAAACCAATAAAAGATAATGGTTGACTAAATAACCCCAAATGAGGACGAATCAGAATTTCTTCGCCGTCCAAAATCATAGTTTGTTGACCAATTAGCGGCGCAGAAATGGGTGTAGTTGGGGCAATAATTACATCCACATTTTGAAACACTTCCCGCACACGATCGCGGTACCATCTTCTAAAGCGTTGCGCTTGCAGATACCAACTACTAGGAATTAACGCCCCAGCCAAAAAGCGATTGCGTGTTGCTGGATCGAAATCCTCAGGATGCCTACGCAACTTATCTAAATGCAGATTTGCCCCTTCACTTGCCGTAATCACAAACGCTGCTGCACGGGCGCGGTGTGCTTCTGGTATGGTGACATATTCAGTTACATCCAAAACATCAGCAACTGTTTGCACAGCGGCTAAAGCTGCCGGTTCTGCACCTTTGGTGAAATAATCAGCAGCGATCGCAATTTTGATTGCAGAGATATCTTGATGCAGAGATGTTACATTATGTAGAGACGTTACATGTAACGTTTCTACAGGAGGACGCTGAGTGCAAACTGGATCGCGATCGTCTTTGCCTTGCAACACATCAAACATCGTTGCGATATCCTGCACCGAACGTGCAAAACCCCCAATATGGTCTAAACTGCTAGAAAATAAAGCTACCCCAGCGCGAGACAACCTACCATAAGTCGGTTTCAAACCAAAAACGCCACACAACGCCGCCGGAACCCTAATCGAACCATTAGTATCAGAACCCAGCGTCAGCGGAACCAACCCACCAGCAACAGCCGCCGCTGAACCACCCGACGAACCCCCAGCAACTCGCAATAAATCGTGTGGGTTATAAGTAGCACCATAATGGGAATTTTCTGTCACAAACCCATAGGCGTACTCATCCATATTCAAAGCCCCAAGCAACACTGCACCCGCTTGTTTCAACCTAGCCACTGCGGTTGCATCTTGGGTAGCTGCTGGGTTTTCTGCATTAATTTTCGACCCCGCCAGAGTTGTTATACCAGCAATATCAAAGAGATTTTTCACAGCAAAAGGCACACCAGCAAGCATTCCAGGGTTATTACCTTGGGCAATTTCCCTGTCAATGCGTGCAGCATCAGCCAAAGCCGCCTCAGCAGTTATAGTTGTAAAACAGTTGAATAGATGATTTCGTGCCGCTATTCGTGCTAAGGCTGCCTTAGTAACAGCCACCGCGCTAACATTGCCTTCACGTACAGCAGTTGATATTGTAAAAGCATCGGCTGAATCAAAATTCATGCTGGAATATTTAGGAGATCCCACGTTTAGCTTTTTGAGTAATAGCAGTCCGCATAGTTTTTGCTAGTTGCAGCAAAATAGCTGTTAGACCTAGATCTAAAATACAAGATAATAGAAACCAAATTGGCAGAAATTTATCTTCAGGATTTTTAGCAGCTTCTGTAAAAGCAATACGATTCAAAGCATTTGAGCCAATGATAAAACCATACAGTGGTGCTATGAGCGAGCGCACTTTTTCGCTTAAACTCGTTAAATCACCACCTTCGCCTTGAAATCGGTCAGCAAAAGTCGATAAAGTGTTAGCCATTCCCCAAAGACTGTATATCGGAATGAGAAATCTGGCGATCGCACCTCCTGGCGTAATTGGATATTCTTGGAAGAGATTCTTTAAATCTGCATGGAGACGATGTAGCCAAATTAAAAAAACAATCATTGAAATTAGACCGACAATCAACGAAACTATTGATACCAATCCATCAAAGAAAGCGAGTAGCTGATAAATCGGCTGTGCGATTACTTGCAACAAAGAGAACAGCGTAGATACCAGCCCAATTCCCAAAACCAGCCAAAGCAAACGCACCAACAACTTACCCACACCCGCTGACTTCAACGACTCAGCATCATTCAAATTATTCATTTCATCTTTCCCATAGCATCGTCGGCTAATATGTTAGTGTTGCATTTATACTTAAAACTCAGTAAAATTACTACAAATTAGCCAATTCTGGAAGCGACTATGGTTCAAATATTGGTGCTACTTCAATTTCTTCTGCTAGAGGAAAAGAATTTACGACATTAGCGATCGCCTTAATTCTCTCAAAATTTGCCACCACCTCATCAAAATACTCATCTCTTATCTGCAAATCCAACAATAACCCCATCTGCTTAACATACTCACCCACATCAAACCCTTCACCTTCCATCTCTCCTCCTCTGCGCCTCTGCGGTTCGTTAATTATAAATTTATAACTTCTTGCGGCAACTTAAATAAACCATCTTCCCCAACTTCAAAATCAATCACCTGATACACAGCATCAATATTCAACTCCCCATAAATATGAGGAAATAATTCTCCTATTTCCGCCTCTTCATCCCGAATCTCAGCTTCAACTTTCTCCGAATCAATAAAAAGTAAAACCAAATCTTTTTGATTATTAAAAAATCTATTTGCAACCTTAACGATTTGCGTTGACTTAGAACAATGAATAAAACCTTCAGAATCCAGTGAATCAGCACGGTAGCTGCCCAAGTTTTTTGCTTGTTCCCATTGTTGGCGTTTAGTGATGTGGAGGATAATTTTCATCTTGCTTGCATCATTATCTAAATATCATCTAAGGTTGATTCTATTTCAATACGTTCATTAATTGCCCGCACGAGTAATGTCCACACAGGACTGCACCAAGCGATTCACCAGCAACAGCGCGGTTCGGTAAAGGAAGCGAAGCAACTGCTGGCGCGACACATAGCAATACTAGCGAAGCTGCTGATGCTGCTGTAGCACTACAGGGACGAGAGCGAGATAAGTCTTGCTAATGTGAGTTCTGAGCCGATTTCTCAGGATTAACATCATTATATAAAGAATCTGTAAACCTAATCTTTATTTGATGTTGATAGAATTTACTTATGTTTCGTCGGCAAAATTTCATATCACATAATGATTTTTAGCGCAATCAGAAAATGGGTTTTTGTCAACAAACGTAGAGAATTTCAGCAGATATCGAATTTTTCATAAGTTAAAAAAATATATCTGTGAGAAGGTTAAACTTCAGCTTATGCAACTTTTCTGATGTATTAGACTTAAAAAAAAGTCACATCTTCAAGATTTGGTGAAGTAGGTTACGTGATTTTACTTAAAAGATAGATAATTTAAGGGGGAATGAGAAGGAGCCAGCATCGGCAAGAAATCACGTTTTGTTCTCCTCCCTGTAGAAAAAATGAATCAAAATCCTGTAACTGCAACTAATAGTCTGGAAATGAATGCCTCACGGCAGTTTAGCCCTTGGCTGTTGGAGCAGAATCTCAGCCTAGCTTTCACCACCTATCAAGCAGGTAAATTATTTTTCATCGGCTTGCAACCGAGCGGCAAACTATCTGTATTCGAGCGCACCTTTGAACGCTGCATGGGTTTGTATGCCAGTGGCAGCACTTTGTATATGAGTTCCCTTTATCAACTGTGGCGCTTTGAAAACATCCTACAACCAGGACAAATTCACGACAACTACGATGCCGTCTATTTGCCGCAGATGAGTTATGTGACGGGAGATTTAGATATCCATGATATCGCCCTGAGTAATTCCCCACAGGCAAACGGCAAAATTCCTGAACGGGAGTTAAATAACTCAGAGAATCTGATATTTGTCAATACCCTATTTAGCTGTTTAGCTAAAGTTAGTCCAACCCACAGTTTCATTCCCCTGTGGCAACCGCCATTTATTAGCAAACTGGCGGCAGAAGACAGGTGTCATTTCAATGGGTTGGCAATGCGAGATGGTCAACCCAGGTACGTGACCGTTATCAGTCAATCGGATGTGGCTGAGGGATGGCGGGACAGGCGGGCTGATGGTGGTTGCGTCATTGATGTGGAGAGTAACGAGATCATACTTAAGGGACTTTCCATGCCCCATTCTCCTCGGTGGTATCGAGACAAATTGTGGTTACTCAACTCTGGTACAGGAGATTTTGGCTACGTAGATTTGGAGCGAGGCAGCTTTGAACCTGTGGCTTTTTGTCCGGGATACATGCGCGGTTGTGCATTTCATGGCGACTTTGCCATCGTGGGAATTTCCCAACCCAGGCACAACAAGACTTTTAGTGGGTTGCCCCTAGATGAGAAATTGCAACAAAAAAACGCCGAACCTCGCTGTGGGCTACTGGTGATTGATTTGAGGAGTGGGGATATTGTGCATTCTCTGCGAATGGAAGGGGTAGTAATGGAATTATACGACGTAGTGGCACTAGCGGGGGTGCGTCGTCCAATGGCGATCGGCTTTAAGAGTGATGAAATTCGCCGCCTGGTGACTATGGGATGAGTCTGGAGGTGAAATTTCAGGTCTTTACTGTCGGCAAACAACGCAATCAAAACAATAAGGAGAATCAACAATAATGGCTGATGCAGTTTTAAATCTATCTGACCTCAATGGTAGCAATGGCTTTGTGATTAACGGCATTGATAGATATGACGGCTCAGGTAATTCTGTCAGCAATGCCGGAGATATCAACGGCGACGGCTTCGATGACCTGATTATCGGCGCAAGTGGTGCTGACCCCAACGGTCAGCTTACGGCAGGGTCAAGCTACGTGGTCTTTGGCAGCAGCAGTGGCTTTGGTGCCCAACTCAACCTCTCGTCTCTGGATGGCAGCAACGGCTTTGTGATTAACGGCATTGATGCGAATGACTTCTCAGGCGGTTCTGTCAGCAATGCGGGGGACATTAACGGCGACGGCTTCGATGACCTGATTATCGGGGCAAGTGGTGCCGACCCCAACGGTCAGCTTACGGCAGGGTCAAGCTACGTGGTCTTTGGCAGCAGCAGTGGCTTTGGTGCCCAATTCAACCTCTCGTCTCTGGATGGCAGCAACGGCTTTGTGATTAACGGCATTGATACATATGACATCTCAGGTGGTTCTGTCAGCAGTGCAGGAGATATCAACGGCGACGGCTTCGATGACCTGATTATCGGGGCAACTGGTGCCAACCCCAACGATCAATCTTATCCAGGGTCAAGCTACGTGTTGTTTGGCAGCAGCAGTGGCTTTGGTGCTGTCTTCAACCTCTCATCCCTGGATGGCAGCAACGGCTTTGTGATTAACGGTATTGGTAGCTCCTCAGTTAATTCTGTCAGCAGTGCAGGAGATATCAACGGCGACGGCTTCGATGATCTAATTATCGGGGCATCATTTGCCTCCCCCAACGGTCAGTCTTGGGCAGGGTCAAGCTACGTGGTGTTTGGCACCAGCAGTAGCTTTGGTGCCGTCTTCAACCTCTCATCTCTGGATGGCAGCAGCGGCTTTGTGATTAACGGTATTGGTAGCTTTGACTACTCAGGCCGTTCTGTGAGCAGTGCAGGAGATATCAATGGCGACGGTTTTGATGACTTGATTATCGGGGCAAGTGGTGCTAGCCCCAACGGTCAACCTTATGCAGGAGAGAGCTACGTAGTCTTTGGTTTTGCATCTGGTACACCTACTAATGAACCTCCTGTCGCGGTTAATGACACGGCTACCACCGACGAAGACACTGCTGTTAACATACAAGTCTTAGCTAACGATAGCAACTTCCTAACGGTGTCGGCTATCGATGGTAAAACAGTTGTTGTTGGCACTACCATTACCCTGAGTTCTGGTGCTTTAGTTACCCTTAATGCTGATGGCAGTTTGACCTATGACCTCAATGCTTCATTTGAAAGTTTGGGTGTCGGTGAAAGCGGGACTGACAGCTTTACATACGCCATCAGCAATGGCAGCTTGAGTAATACAGCTAGCGTCAACTTGACTATTAACGGAGTCAATGATGCACTCCAGGTTTCAGGTTTTAACGTTTCGTCACTTAACGGCAGCAACGGCTTCGTGATTAACGGCATAAATAGTGATGACAGTGCTGGCGGTTCTGTTAGTAGTTTGGGGGATATCAACGGCGACGGCTTTGATGACCTGATTATCGGGGCAAGATATGCCAGCCCCAACGGGCAGTTTTTTGCAGGGAAGAGCTACGTGGTGTTTGGCAGCAGCAGTGGCCTTGCTGCCCAACTCAACCTCTCCTCCTTGGATGGCAGCAACGGCTTTGTAATTAACGGCATAAATGAAGGTGACCTCTCAGGCACCTCTGTCAGCGGTGCGGGGGATATCAACGGCGACGGCTTTGATGACCTGATCATCGGGGCAAGTAGTGCCACGAGCTACGTGGTGTTTGGTCGCAGTAATGGCTTTGATGTCAGTCTCGACCTCTCAACCCTTGATGGCAGCAATGGCTTTGTAATTAGCAGCATTAATGAGCGCTTAGGCTATTCTGTCAGCAGTACGGGGGATATCAACGACGACGGCTTTGATGACCTGATCATCGGGGCAAGTGGTGCCACGAGCTACGTGGTGTTTGGCAGTAGCAGTAGTTTTAGCGCCCAACTCAACCTCTCGTCCCTCAATGGCAGCAATGGCTTTGTGATTAACGGCGCTGTTGGGTATAACGACTCATTCCCTTCTACCAGTGCGGGGGATATCAACGGCGATGGCATAGATGACCTGATTATCGGCGCACCAGGTGCCGACCCCAACGGTCAGCCTAATGCAGGGTCAAGCTACGTGGTCTTTGGCAGCAGCAGTGGCTTTGGAGACAGGTTAAACGTCTCGTCCCTCAATGGCAGCAACGGCTTTGTGATTAACGGCATTGACGCAGGTGACCTCTCAGGCTATTCTGTCAGCAGTGCGGGGGATATCAACGGCGATGGCATAGATGACCTGATCATCGGGGCACCAGGTGCCTCCCCCAACGGTCAGCGTGATGCAGGGTCAAGCTACGTGGTGTTCGGCAGCAGTAGTGGCTTTGATACCAGTCTCAACCTTTCATCTCTCAATGGCAGCAACGGCTTCGTTATTAACGGCATTGGTAGAGATGATCGCTCAGGCATTTCCCTCAGCAGTGCAGGGGATATCAACGGCGACGGCTTCGATGACCTGATTATCGGGGCACCAGATGCCGACCCCAACGGTCAGTCTCGGGCAGGGTCAAGCTACGTGGTCTTTGGCAGGAGTAGTGGCTTTGATGCCAGTCTCAACCTCTCGTCCCTCAATGGCAGCAACGGTTTTGTGATTAACGGTAACAGAGGTGAGTTCTCAGGCCGTTCTGTTAGCAGTGCGGGGGACATTAACGGCGATGGCTTCGGTGATCTGACATTAAGTGGAGGAGGGAAGAACTACGTGGTGTTTGGCTTTCAGACTGTGGCTACCACCAACGAAGATACTGCCGTTAACATCCTTGCTCGCAATATTCTACGTAGATATACAGATGCAGAAGTCGATACGTTAACCATCAGTGACTTCATTAACCCCAGTAACGGCACACTGACACTTAACGACAACAGCACTCCAGACAACCCCAGCGACGACTTCTTCATCTACACCCCCAATGCCAACTTTAACGGCACTGACAGTTTCAACTTCACTGTTAGCGATGGCAATGGCGGTAACATTACTAGTACATTTAACCTCAACGTCAAGCCTGTCAACGATGCACCCATCGCCGTCAACGATCGCCTGACTACTGGTTTTAATACTCCTGTAACCATCCTCACTAGTACTCTGCTAGCTAATGATACCGATATAGATAGCAATAACCTCAACATTACTGCTGTAACTGGTGCAACCAACGGTAGTGCTGTGTTCAATAATAACGGCACTGTGGGCAACTCGGCAGATGATTTCATTGTCTTTACCCCATTTAATGGGTTTAGTGGCAATGCCAACTTCAACTACACCATCAGCGATGGGAACCTCAGTAGTACTGCTAGTGTTGCGATCGCAGTTGGTGCTAACATCACTGGCACTAATGGCAACGACAACATCTCTGGCGGTGACGGCAACGATAACATCTCTGGCAGTGGAGGCAACGATACCATCTCTGGCAATGGCGGCAACGATACTCTTGTTGGTGGCAATGGCAATGATACTTTTATTTTCCGCCTTGGCGATGGCAATGACACCATCACCGATTTTGCTGGAATACGCACTGGCTCAAATCCATCAGCAACGGTGATTAACCAACTGGATACATTGCAATTTATTGGTAGTGGTTTAACTGCTCGAAATCTGCAATTAACTCAAAATGGTAGTAACTTAGAACTCACCTTTTTAGATGCGGCTTCTACGAAAGTTACCCTGGAAAACTTCCAACTAGAAAACCTGGATAATCTGCCAGCACGTGGTTCACGACCAGCTATTGGTAATATCCTGTTTGATGGACAAACCAGCGTTACTGATAGTTTTGATGTCTTCGATGCCAACTCGACTCAAACTAATCTGTTTAACAAGAATACCGTCACTTTCTTGAATGACCTTAACAATAATGTCGCGGGTTTTTACAACTCCAATGATGTAATTAATGGTCAAGGGGGTAACGACATCATTAATGGTAATAATGCCGATGACCTCTTACGGGGCGGTGAAGGTGATGATATTCTCATCGGTGGACAAGGTAATGATACTCTTGTGGGTGGCAAAGGTAATGATGTTCTCATCGGTGGTGTAGGCGCTGACTTTTTCGCTTACAACAGCGATGGTGAGTTTACTACTGCTGTTTTTGGTCAAGATACCATTACTGATTTCAACAGTTCTGAAGGTGACAAGATTGTACTGGATAAGACTACTTTTAGTGCAATTACTTCTGCTGTGGGAATAGGTTTCAGTAATACCAATGATTTTCAAATCACCAATTTAGCGGGGACTAGCACGGCAACAATTGTCTACGATTCTGTGAGTGGGCAGTTGTTCTACAACCAAAATGGCAGCGCGGCTGGTTTCGGCAGTGGTGGTTTATTTGCAACTCTAACTGGTGCGCCAACTCTTACAGCATCGAATTTTCTGTTGCAAGCATAGTTGACCACATTCTGCACTTGAGTTTGTATTACTCAACTATGACAATGCTCACTTAAATGTTTGCCGAATTAATTAAATATTTATACTTAATTAATTCGGCAAGTTGAGTTGAAGAACAACATCCTGGAGATTGCTAACTACTCTACATCTGTCATGTTTTGATACTAAGTTGAGGGGAGTTTAACGAATTAAAAAACAGCAGGATAAGGTAGTAATATTCATGTTGTTTGTATCATTTTACGAATATCATCTAAAGGCGATTCTGGTTCATTAAGATTATTAGGATAAAATTCTAACACTACAGTAATGTTCAGCTTACCACCTCCCTTACGAGCTAATGCAGAAACAATTTCTGTAGATACTTTTATTCTGAGTTTCCCTGCTTGCCAGTTTGTAGAGCCAACTCTGAAAACTTGACAGTTTATGCCTTCACTAGAAGATTGCCATGTGATATCCTCAACTTGAAAATTAACTTCGTTGATGTACAGCATTTTAAAAAGTCCTGAAACCGAGAAATCACTATGATGTTCCCTTAATACTGTATGAAATTTATGATTAAAGCTTTCAGATATCAATTCTTTGAATCTGCTAACAATATATGTATCTTGATTAAATAACAAAACATCAGCATCAAATTCTAATAGTTGGCATATCTTGTTCATGTTAATCCTACTAGTTAATCTAAATGAAGAAGTCTCTACTCGAGAATTTAAACTAACCAACCATTTTAATCTGTTATTTTTCACATCAACTAGTGAAAATACTGATATTCAAACCACAAAATAAAATCGCCCTACAACAAAATTAAACCCAGAGACACAAAGAAAAACTCTGGGCCTCTGCATCTCTGCGTGAACTTACAGCAAATTGTAACTTGGTGGGTACAGATAATTGTAGGGAACATGGCTGTGCCTCTACCCGTGTTGATTTACTTGAAATACGCTGTATCATTCTACAAATTCGCCGGAATGCAAACATCTGGCGCACACAACCCAACAAGTTCCAGCGTTATCACCTCAAAACTATCCAAATCCACACGTCGAATAACATGGTTATTGGTATCACTAATATATAAATATGAACCCATAACACTCAATCCCGAAGGTTCAAAAAACCGAGTCTTCTTACCCCGTCCATCTTGCAAACCAGCGATACCATCTCCCAAAACCGTTTGACAATTACCACTAAGACTGACTAATTTAATTTTGTGATTGTAAGTATCCGCCACCCACAGAAAATTCTCAGCGTATTCCACTGCCAAACAGTGCTGCAAACGAACATCTTCACCTTGTCCATCAACATCGCCAAAACCAAATAAACCTCCACTACCACAAACAGTCCGCACTTGATAAGGTTCTACAATTCCAACGCCGCGAATTGAACTAACTTCACTGTCAGCAATATATAATTCTTGCCCATTATTACTAATACCACTGGGTTGAGCAAACGCAGATTCGGCAAGTGAACCATCAATACACGCTTCTGCACTAATACCAGCATAAGTTTTGACGATGCTTGTTTCCAAATCCATCTGCCAAATTTGATGCGCCCCCGCCATTGCAATGAACAAGAAATTTCCCACTTTCACTAGATCCCAAGGCGAATTCAGCGCAGTTTCTAAACCAGCACCACCGTGAGGATGAATATTGCGGCTTTGTTTGCCAGTTCCCGCAATAGTTTCTACTACCTGGCGCTGCAAATCAATTTGCCGCAGGGCATGATTTTCTGTATCAGCAACATAAAGCATTTGATTTTCTGCATCAAATGCCATTCCCTGGGGTGCAAAAAATTGTGCTTCGTGAAAAGCACCATCGACTAAACCAGATTTCCCAGTACCAATTAAGTGAAGAATTTCGCCATCAAAGCTACTCATCACTAAACGGTGATGTCCAGAATCAGCTATCAATAAACTCCCTTCGGTAGCTAGAACTTTACCAGGGAAAGCTAGGGGTGTGATTAACGGTTGGCGCTGTTTTTCTAAAGTCAAGCTAAGTTCTTGAAAATTAATTGTACCCTTCTCGCGGTGTTGCTGAATTAACTGTTGAATCAATTTTTCTAAAACGTCACGTTTTCCTTCACCAGAGACAGAACCAATCACGTAACCTTCTGGGTCGATAATCATTAAACTAGGCCAAGCACGCACAGCATACTCTTCCCAAACTCGAAAACCGCTGTCAACTAAAACTGGATGTTCGATGTCGTAGCGCAAGATAGCTTGGCGGATGTTTTCGGTTTCTTTTTCGTTGTCAAATTTAGCAGAATGGACGCCAATAACGGTCAGGCTTTCTTTATATTTTTGTTCTAAATATTTCAGGTCTGGCAGAATATGTAGACAATTAATACAGCAGTATGTCCAAAAGTCTAAAATGATAACTCTACCCTTCATTTGTTTAAGAGATAAAGGTTTATCAGTATTGAGCCACGAGTAATTTTGTGGTAATTCTGGCGCTCTCACACGGGGAATCATAAAATATTTTTTGCTAAAGTTCGCTTCTTGCTTTTATTTTAAATTTAGAGCAGTTTTAATGCATAAATTGCTGCGTTTATCCATAATTTATAAGTTATACACAATATTTAAACATAAAAAATCAGAATATATTTGAGCTTACTCAAATCAAATCCACAAGCAGTTAAACTTAATTATTGTATATTACAGCAAATCTAGCTAGTTATTCTAATTTGAGGTATAATTCTTACTTCAACTAGTGCCAGCTAAGATATATGAACACTGTCTATATTTCAGATTTAGACGGTACATTGCTTGGAAATAATGCAATACTTTCTTCGTTCAGCAAGAAAGTTCTTGATCAGCTCTTACAACAAGGACTACAGTTTACTGTAGCCAGTGCGCGTAGCGTTTTTTTTATGCAAACGATGCTCAAGGGTTTGAATCTTCGTCTCCCGGTTATCGAATTTAATGGTGCTTTTATTTCTGATTTTGATTCTGGCAGACACGAAATCATCAATTCTATTAGTCCTGATGTAGTTGAAAGTATTTACAAACTCATCCTGGAGTTTGGCTGTGTTCCATTTGTATCGAGTTTTAATGGTATAGAAGATTGTGCCTATTATAAGGATGTAATCAACGATGGTATGCTTTGGTATCTTAACGATCGCCTCATAAGCAAAGACCCCAGATGGCGAGCAATTGAAGATTTGACACATTCTTTTAGCGATTTAATCGTTTGTCTAACAGTGATTGGTCACGCACAACAACTGCTCGAACTTCAAGGTGCAATTATTGAAATACATGGAACTAGTGTAGAGACACACTTGATGGAAAACCAATATTCTCCAGGTTGGTATTGGTTAACAATTCATGACTGCAAAGCAACAAAAGACCAAGCTATTCAAACTATGGTAGAAAATTATGGATTAGAGGAAAGTGAAATTGTGGTGTTTGGGGATCAAATTAATGACATCAAAATGTTCAAAGTTGCCGATCGCGCCATTGCAGTTGCTAACGCAGATGCCCAACTCAAGAGTTACGCAACATTAGTAATTGGCTCAAACACAGAAGACAGCGTTGTTAAATATATTCATCAAGATTGGTCAAACAGATGTACTGTTCAATTGGACTGTGACATACGCTAGCACTGTAGATATTGAAATTGCTTAGCTTCGTTTGGGAGTTATATATGGTTGGGGTAATATTTGATCTAGATGGAACTCTTTGGAATATATCTAGTGTATGTGCAAATGCATGGAATCAAGCAATTAAAGTTGCTAATATTCCAAGAATTCCTATTACTGAAGATGATATTAACAGGGTAAGTGGACTACCTTTTATAGAATGTATAAAAAAGATTTTTCCAGATATAGCAGAAGAAAATATTGATAAACTTTCTCTTTTAATAGAAGATTGTGAAAAGCAAGAGATCAAAACTAGAGGGGGGACTTTATACAAAGGTGTTTCAGAATATTTAGATATTTTATCTGCTCAATTTTCCTTATTTTTAGTTAGCAATTGCGAGTATTGGTACTTGCAGGTATTTCTTTCTATGCCTTTAAACAGTAGTAATTCAAGCAAGACTTTTGGCGATATATTTCTAGATTCAGAATGTTTTGGTAGAACTCAAAAACCCAAAGCTGAAAATATCATTGCAATCTGTCAGCGTAATAACTTAACAAATGCAGTTTATATTGGAGACACAGAAAGTGATAGATTAGCAGCAATGAGAGCAGGGGTTGATTTTATTCACGCCTCCTATGGATTCGGTGATATAGAATCAGCAAATATTAAGAGCGCAGCTTCTTTTTGTGAAGTTGCAGATATGCTGCTACATAAATATTAAGTCTATATTACAGAACATTTCTATGAGTTCGGTTAAGCCAGGAGACGCGATAAATCGCCGTCTCTACAAAAGATTGATCCTTAAACTGGCTACTCTTGAGAACTGCCAGTTACTAACACTTAGTAACCGCATAAACTAGAAATGATTTAGGGGATATCACTTTTGAAAAGACTTGATAAACTAACCACTACAGAATTATCAGCTTGGGTACAACAAGCCAAAACCCAAGCTGAACGCGGACAAATTCCCGATCGCATTCCCCAATTAGCTTTAGCCAATCCCGATTGGTTTGCAGTTCACATCTGCTGTAAATCAGGAAAAACCATCAGTTTTGGAGATACGGCTTGTGTGTTTCCGCTGATGAGTGTTATTAAAACATTTTCCCTGCTATATCTGCTAGAACATTTTGGCACAGAAACAGTTTTCAGCTGGGTTGGAGTGGAACCATCAGATGCACCCTTCAATTCTTTAGAACAATTAGTTAGCGATCGCGGCCGCCCCCGCAACCCCATGATTAATAGTGGGGCAATTACCCTCGCTGATAAGTTACCAGGAAAAGACCCTAGAGTTCGCACTCTTTTATTTTGTCAATGGTTGAATGAATTAGCAGGTTGTCAAGTAAATTTAGATGAAGCTATGTTGACTTCTGTGCGATTAACACGTTCAACAGCCAATGAAGCGATCGCCAATTATCTTGCCGAAATCGGACATCTCGAAAATTTGGAAACATCCCTTGACACATACGAACAAATATGCTGTTTATCGGGGCGAGTTGAAGATTTAGCTCTGTTAGGAAAACTCCTAGCTTGTGAATATCACCGTTTGAAATCACAAAATCGCCAAATTGTCAATGCTGTGATGTCAACTTGTGGACTTTATGAAGCTTCTGCCGAGTTTGCAGTTAGGATTGGTCTGCCGATGAAATCAGGCATTGGTGGTGGACTTGTAGCAATAGTACCAAGCGAGGGAGCGATCGCTTGTTACAGCCCCGCTTTAGATACAATTGGAAATCCAATAGCAGGGCTTGTTTTTCTTGAAGCTTTATCGCAAAAGTTAGAGTTGAGTATCTTCGGGTAACGGTGTTGATTCAGGTGTTGGCTGTGGTTCTGGCGACGGCGTAACTCTTTCTGGCGCTGGAGACTCAATGATTTCTGGCAGAGTGGGTGGCGAACTCGGAGATGGGGCAACTATTATTTTTGGGGTGGGTGTCTCAACAGTTCGACGCTTGAAAAATTCACCAAATCTCCGTTTTGCTCGCTCAGGCGCAACTTTTTCGGGTAATGGTGTTGCTTGTGGAGTTGGCGTTACTGTTGGCTGTGGTTCTGGTGTTGCTTGTGGAGTTGGCGTTACTGTTGGCTGTGCTGCTGGAGACTCAATGATTTCTGGCAGAGTGGGTAGGGAACTAGGAGATGGTATGACTGTTGCTTCTGGGGTGGGCGTCTTACCAGCCTGACGGTTGAAAAATCCGCCAAATCTTGGTTTTACTGGTTCAGGCGTAACTTCTTCTGGTAATGGCGTTGATTCTGGAGTTGGGGTTACCGTTGGCTGTGGTTCTGGTACAGGAGACTCAATAATATTTGGTGGTGTTGGTGACAAACTAGGGGATGGTGCAGCCGTTGGAGGTTCTAATTTTGGTTGTTCTGGTTTGGTTGGCTGTGTTTTCGATGCTTCTGGAATTTCAATTTCCGGAATTGGCTGTTTTTCTATCTTCGGTTGTATTTCGGGTGTTTTTTCAATAGCAGGCGTAGGTGTGAATTTATAATTCGGGTCTATAATGCTACGTAACTCATTTGCTGTGAGTTCCCCTCTGGTAATTCTCGACAGAGTATCTTTACCCTTCGGCTGGTAGTCAATCAGTCTAACTGTGGTGTTAAAAGCATTTTTGAGAGGATTTCCCTGGTTATCGAGAAATTCTAGTTTTACCCAGTTTTTACCAGGCTTCCAACCTTTGAGGTAAATTGCTTGCCAGCGATCGAAAATAAAAGTTTCACCATTAATCGTGCAGCGAATGCGCCAATCGCTAAATTCGTCCTTGGCATTTTCCGACGCAACCAAGTGCAGGGGAGCATTAGTCAGGTAAAAGTCAAGTAAAATTGGCTCTGCCCCGTAACTACTTTGAGGGCGACTGTAGGTGAGCAACGGTAGATTGGGAACTGGGTTATTGTCGTCAGTTTTAGTGAAGATGTGAAATGTTGTCTGAGCATAGGCGCCTTCATTTTTAAAGCTTTCATGCCAAGGACGCGAAGCAAAGACGCGCAAGGTATGAGTACCTGGGGACAAGTCTGGCAAAACTAAAGGCTGATTCAGATCGTAAACAGGTATGTAGGGTTGGTTATCAAGAATTACGTGTAGATGTGGACCTAGTTGTAATTGTGGGTCTTTAAATATTGGTAAATCCTTAACCTGAAAGCTGGCTGTGACTTTGTTATCTGAGAATACTTCATCAGCTTTTGGAGTAACAATTGTCACTTGTGGTTGATAAACTTCCAAAATTGGACGCAGTTCTTGGATAACAGCAGGAGGGGCAACTTCCGAAAATTCCTTAGAAACTTGAGAAATTCGCACACCCTTTTCTTGATTGCCAATAGATACTTCCTGGCTGGCAGCCTTATCGCCACAACTGGTTAAGCCACATACCAGTACCAATGTCATTACGAGCCTGAGAATCGGAAAACTCCAAGGGAGGAGCTTCTCTAACACCATTTTCTGCCACGATTTCATGCCTTGCACCCTGCAATCCTTTTTGACATCTCCATAGGGAAATATAGCCCAAAACTGGGGACTGGGGATTGGGGACTGGGGACTGGGGACTGGAGACTGGGCGTAGGAAGAGGACAACGGGACAAGGTGACTTGAGTGAGAGCTTGCAACAAGTCTTTCCTCTTGTCCCTAATTCTCAAGAGTCCCCTTGTTTCCCTCCTCATTTCCTCCAGCCCCCAGCCCTCAGTCCCCAGTCCCCAATCCCCAGTCCCCAATCCCCAGTCCCCAATCCCCAATCCCCAGTCCCCAATCCCCAATCCCCAGTCCCCAATCCCCAGTCCCCAATCCCCAATCCCCAATCCCCAACCATATATTTTACGAATTGTTATTCTTTGTAAATTAAATGAATAATCTATTGACTTTTGGACAATTAGTTTGGAGGTTAAAAGGCAGAAAAGGCAGTTATTTCAGCGATTTTGAATTATTGTTAAAATATCTCCAACAATGTACAAGTGAAGACTCTATAATTCAACGAGAAACAACTCTCCACATGGGTCTTCACTGTGGCTTCAGCAAATCACTGGAGTGTGCGGTAAAACATTACTATGTGGTAATCATGATTCCTCATTCCTTATCAGAGAGGAGGTCGAATGGCAATAAGTCCTCCGGAGCGAGAGGAAAAAAAGGCAAGAGTAATCGTCGATAACGACCCGGTTCCTACCTCATTCGAAAGATGGGCAAAGCCTGGACACTTTGACAGATCTTTAGCCAGAGGTCCAAAAACCACTACATGGATTTGGAACCTTCACGCACTCGCCCACGATTTTGATACACATACAAGCGATTTAGAAGACATCTCCCGCAAGATCTTCTCAGCGCACTTCGGCCACTTAGCCGTAGTGACAATCTGGCTGAGCGGGATGATTTTCCACGGCGCGAAGTTCTCTAACTACGAAGCTTGGCTAAGCGACCCGTTAAACGTTAAGCCAAGTGCCCAAGTCGTTTGGCCCATTGTGGGACAAGACATTTTAAACGGTGATGTTGGCGGTGGTTTCCACGGTATTCAAATCACCTCTGGTTTGTTCCAAGTATGGCGCGGTTGGGGTATCACAAACTCCTTCCAGCTTTACGTCACTGCGATCGGTGGCTTGGTATTAGCAGGCTTATTCCTATTTGCCGGCTGGTTCCATTACCACAAAAAAGCTCCCAAACTGGAATGGTTCCAGAATGTGGAGTCGATGCTGAATCACCACTTACAAGTATTGTTAGGTTGTGGTTCCTTGGGATGGGCGGGTCACTTAATTCACGTGTCCGCACCGACTAACAAGCTTTTGGATGCAGGGGTTGCCATCAAAGATATACCCTTGCCCCACGAGTTCATCTTGAACAAAGACTTGTTGACGGAACTGTACCCAGGCTTCGCTGCTGGTATAACACCTTTCTTCACCTTGAACTGGGGTCAGTATGCTGACTTCCTCACCTTCAAGGGCGGTCTAAACCCAGTAACAGGCGGCTTGTGGTTGACAGATATTTCCCATCACCATTTAGCGATCGCAGTCCTGTTCATCATTGCTGGTCACCAGTACCGTACCAACTGGGGTATTGGTCACAGCATCAAAGAGATCCTGGAAAACCATAAGGGTCCTTTCACTGGTGAAGGTCACAAAGGTCTCTACGAAAACCTGACCACATCTTGGCACGCTCAGTTGGCAACTAACCTTGCCTTCTTGGGTTCACTGACCATCATCATCGCGCATCACATGTACGCGATGCCCCCCTATCCATACTTGGCAACTGACTACGCTACGCAGTTGTGCATATTCACTCACCATATATGGATCGGTGGCTTCTTGATTGTTGGTGGAGCGGCTCATGCTGCCATCTTCATGGTGCGGGATTACGATCCAGTTGTGAATCAAAACAACTTGCTCGATCGCGTGATTCGTCACCGGGATGCGATTATTTCTCACCTGAACTGGGTGTCTATTTTCCTTGGCTTCCACAGCTTTGGACTTTACATCCACAACGACACAATGCGTGCATTGGGTCGTCCCCAAGACATGTTCTCTGATACGGCAATTAAATTGCAGCCAGTATTTGCCCAGTGGGTACAAAATATCCACGCTTTGGCTCCTGGTTCAACTGCACCTAATGCCCTAGAACCAGTTAGCTATGTCTTTGGCGGCGGTATTTTGGCTGTTGGCGGCAAGGTGGCAGCTGCGCCCATCGCTTTGGGTACAGCGGACTTCCTAATTCACCACATTCACGCCTTCACCATTCACGTCACCGTCCTAATTCTGCTCAAAGGTGTGCTGTTTGCCCGTAGCTCTCGTCTGATTCCAGACAAAGCAAACCTGGGCTTCCGCTTCCCTTGCGACGGTCCTGGTCGTGGCGGTACCTGCCAAGTATCTGGTTGGGATCACGTATTCCTGGGACTTTTCTGGATGTATAACTCCCTATCGATTGTAATTTTCCACTTCAGCTGGAAAATGCAATCAGATGTTTGGGGAACAGTAGATCCAGATGGTACTGTGACTCACATCACTGGTGGTAACTTTGCCCAAAGCGCCATCACAATCAATGGTTGGTTGCGTGACTTCTTGTGGGCACAAGCTACACAAGTCATCAACTCCTACGGCAGTGCGCTATCTGCTTATGGACTCTTATTCTTAGGCGCTCACTTTGTTTGGGCATTCAGCTTGATGTTCCTGTTCAGTGGTCGCGGCTACTGGCAAGAATTAATTGAGTCCATAGTTTGGGCGCATAATAAACTGAAGGTAGCACCAGCAATTCAGCCCCGCGCTCTGAGCATTATTCAGGGTCGCGCTGTAGGGGTAGCTCACTACCTTCTAGGAGGAATTGCTACTACTTGGGCATTCTTCCATGCACACATCCTTTCAGTAGGGTAGCAATCAGCTTTCTACAAGTTAGGAGTTAGGAATTAGGAGTTAGGAATGAAGTTAGAAGTTAGAAGTTAGGAGTTAGAAATAAAAATTTAGAACTCATAACTTACAACTCATAATTCTCAACTCATAACTCACAACTCATAACTCCTAACTATCCCAGCTGATACTTGATGGCTAAAGGTCAGAGGAATTATTAAACCTATGGCAACAAAATTTCCAAAATTTAGCCAGGATCTCGCACAGGACCCGACTACTCGTCGGATATGGTATGCGATCGCAACAGGTAACGATTTTGAAACCCATGATGGCATCACTGAGGAAAATCTTTACCAAAAGATTTTCGCCACTCACTTCGGTCACTTGGCAATCATCTTCCTGTGGGCATCCAGCCTCCTGTTCCATGTAGCCTGGCAAGGTAACTTTGAACAGTGGATTAAAGATCCCCTTCACATCCGTCCCATCGCCCACGCGATTTGGGACCCCCACTTCGGCAAACCAGCGATCGAAGCTTTCACCCAAGCTGGCGCTAGCAATCCAGTAAACATTACCTACTCTGGTATCTACCACTGGTGGTATACCATCGGTATGCGGACAAATAGCGAACTGTACAACGGTTCAGTATTCCTGCTAATATTCGCAGCGGTATTATTGTTTGCTGGTTGGCTGCACTTGCAACCCAAGTACCGTCCTAGCTTGGCATGGTTTAAGAGCGCTGAACATCGCCTAAACCACCACCTAGCAGGTCTATTTGGTGTTAGCTCTTTGGCTTGGGCAGGTCACCTAATTCACGTTGCTGTTCCCGAAGCTCGCGGTCAGCACGTAGGTTGGGATAACTTCCTCAACACCCCACCCCACCCAGCAGGTTTAACACCCTTCTTTACAGGTAACTGGGCTGTTTACGCTCAAAATCCTGACACTCCTGGACATGTGTTTGGCACATCCCAAGGTGCAGGAACTGCAATTCTGACTTTCTTGGGTGGCTTCCATCCCCAGACAGAAGCTTTGTGGCTGACTGACATCGCTCATCACCACTTGGCGATCGCAGTATTATTCATCGTTGCCGGTCACATGTACCGGACAAACTTTGGGATTGGTCACAGTCTCAAAGAAGCCTTGAATGCCAAGAGTTTCTTTGGTATTCCCGTTGAAGGTCCGTTCAACCTACCTCACCAAGGTATCTACGACACCTACAACAACTCCCTGCACTTCCAATTAGGTTGGCACTTAGCAGCGCTAGGTGTTGTAACCTCCTTGGTAGCACAGCACATGTACTCCATGCCTGCCTACGCATTTATTGCGAAGGACTACACAACCCAGGCAGCGTTGTACACGCATCACCAGTATATTGCTGGATTCCTGATGCTTGGTGCTTTTGCTCACGGAGCAATCTTCTGGGTACGTGATTACGACCCAGAACAAAACAAAGGCAACGTTCTTGACCGCGTATTGAAGCATAAAGAAGCGATTATCTCCCACCTCAGCTGGGTATCCCTTTTCTTAGGCTTCCACACCCTGGGCTTGTACGTACACAACGATGTAGTAGTTGCTTTCGGTACTCCGGAAAAGCAAATCCTCATCGAGCCAGTGTTTGCTCAGTTCGTCCAAGCTGCTAACGGTAAGGTACTGTACGGTTTAGATACCCTACTAGCTAACCCAGATAGTATTGCTTACACAGCATGGCCCAACTACGCTAACGTTTGGTTACCAGGCTGGTTAAGTGCCATCAACGCTGGTACTAACTCCCTGTTCTTAACAATTGGCCCTGGCGACTTCTTGGTACACCATGCGATCGCCTTAGGTCTGCACACCACCACCTTGATCTTGGTCAAAGGTGCTTTGGATGCCCGTGGTTCTAAGCTGATGCCCGATAAAAAGGACTTCGGCTATGCCTTCCCTTGTGACGGCCCCGGTCGTGGCGGTACTTGCGACATCTCCGCTTGGGATTCCTTCTACCTAGCTGCGTTCTGGATGCTCAATACCATTGGTTGGTTAACCTTCTACTGGCACTGGAAACATCTGGGTGTTTGGCAAGGTAACGTTGCTCAGTTCAATGAGAACTCTACATACCTCATGGGCTGGTTCCGCGATTACCTGTGGGCAAACTCAGCTCAGTTGATTAACGGCTACAACCCCTACGGCGTGAATAACCTGTCTGTCTGGGCTTGGATGTTCCTATTTGGACACCTAGTTTGGGCTACCGGCTTCATGTTCTTGATCTCTTGGAGAGGTTACTGGCAAGAGTTGATTGAAACCCTTGTTTGGGCACACGAGCGCACTCCTCTAGCTAACTTGGTTCGCTGGAAAGACAAGCCCGTTGCTCTGTCCATCGTTCAAGCTCGCGTAGTTGGTCTAACCCACTTTGCAGTTGGTTATGTTGTGACTTACGCCGCATTCTTGATTGCTTCTACCGCTGGTAAGTTCGGTTAATTCGGCTCCTAGTTTTGTAGATAAGTAATAAAAATCCCCTGCTGCAAGGTGGGGGATTTTTTTGGGTTTTGGGTGGGAAAAATAAAGGAAGGGGCGGGCAAGATGCCCACCCCACAAGAAAAGTTATAGAAATATTAGAAATACTATATTGAATGCAAGAGCCAAAGTTGAAAATTTTTCGGAGAAGATTACCTCATTGGGAGTTAGGTGGGGCAGTTTATTTCATTACTTTTAATACTTGGGAAAAGTTAGAACTTAGCGTAGAAGCTAGAGAAATAGTTTTTAATTCATGCTTGTTTTTTGATAAAAATAGATATCAAATATTTGTTTTTGTAGTGATGACAAATCATGTGCATCTGCTTATTCAGCCATTACTCAAATCGGAAAATGAGTTTTGGTCATTGAGTAGCATTATGAAAAGTATTAAAGGTTATAGTGCTAAACAAATTCCTAAAGTGATGAAACATATAGGAACAGTTTGGCAAGATGAAAGATATGACCGTATTGTTAGGAATGATGAAGAGTTTCAACAATATTGGGAATATATCAGACAAAATCCTGTAAAAGCAGGACTCTCATCAACCCCAGAAAATTACCCCTTCTTTTGGCAACTCCCTGAATAATCTCAATCATCACATTCTCTCTTCTCTTGTGGGGTGGGCATCTTGCCCGCCCTTGGTGATGGGCGGGCGAGACGCCCACCCCGCAAGAGATTATTGGATGTTTTTTTATATGTCAGTCCCTGATTGAATCTTTCGTTCAAGTAATATTATCTCTCTCTGATGATGAGCGATCGCTATTGGGAGAAAAACTATTTTTCGATTTATCAGAGCCTTCAAGCAGTAACTTTGTTAACGATGAACCAGACATATACTCACTAACAGATGGAGAACCTATCTAAAAAGAAAGCGATCGCCTAAAATTAACTTAGTGATAAGCAGCAATATGGAAGAACTGCAAATTGCATAAACAGGACTTACGCAACTGGCACAAATAGCGGGCAGGGCGCAGCCCTGACAGGCGACAATTTAAATCAAACCAAGCACATAAGAATACTTGGGCGTTTCAGTTGCTGAATTAAATAATTAGAAAGCAAGTTATGCTTGATTTGATAAATAGTTTGACCAGTTGTATAGGCTAAATTCTTTAACCTAACCCAAACTAACATTGCACAAGCGATATGATTTCTTTGAAGCCTAGCTTTCCGACATTGGCAAAATTCAATCCCAGTTAATTGTTTAATTTCTCTGTGAAACTCCTCGATTTTCCAACGAATTTTACACACCTCTTGTACAACATCCGTGGAACTTTGAGATAAATCGTTAGTTGCGACATAATCCGTTCTGTTGGTAGAAACAGTAACCCGGAATAGTTTCACTTTTTTATTAGCTGGGAACCCTTTAATTTTGATTATCTTACCACAATCTAATTCTTCTTGACTCCATTCTAATAATTCAATACGTTTATATTTTGCTTGACCAAATGTATCATCAACTAACCGATTGTCTTTTAAAGGGCAATAATAAATTTTGTCTAAGCTATCAATATATAGCATTAAACTGTGTACCGCATACCATGTATCCATCAAAACAGTATCAAATGGTAAAAGCTTATGATACACAAGGCTTTGGAGCATGTCTTTCACATGGTCTATCTTGGTTTTGCCATCGACATCAGGATTAAAAATTCGATAATCTATGACCCAAAATCTTTGAAGTGTAGGGTTGACATACACGCAGCTAACTACGCCAATGCCTTTAAGGACACCATGCTCATTACCACTATATTGTCTTCTGACTATTTCTATTTCTTCAGAATACCTTTTATCTAAAATGCTATCATCAAATATTATGTAACCATTGTCATCAGGCTCAACTACCTCTTTCACGTTATCCCATAGTAAACGAGGTGTTAATTTTTCTCTTTTCAAATAATAGTTAATTGTATCATGGCTAATACTCTCTAAATGCTCTGCCAAATTGGTAATGGTATAATTAATTTGGCTACTAAGTAGATACTGGCAATAATCTAATTTAGTAAACTTCATATTCAAAAGTATTCGTTACAGTAGCCTGAGCAGCAGCCCAAAAATTTGGTGTGAAAAGGAACAATTTACATTTGTACTCTAGTTCATTTCATCTGCATTTTTATAGTACTTTAGTACTATTTGTTAGCGATCGCATTGTGCCAGTTGCGTAAGTCCTGATAAATAGAAGCTACCTTTACAACCCTTGTTTGTTAATTTATCAATAGTGAACATTAAACTCGTAGAATCTCTCATACAAGTTATCCTGTGTCTCTCTGATGAAGATCGCTTTCTTTTGGAAGAAAAACTATTTTTCGATTCATCAGAGCCTTCAACTCGCGATCTAATGCTACTTGCCCAGACTGGAGGAGCCTTTAACTTTCTTGAAAATGAACCAGACATATACTCACTTGACGATGAAGAAGCTATCTAAATGTCTCTCCAAAAAGGTGATATAGTCTTGGTTCCATTTCCATTTACAGACTTGAGTGGAACAAAGCTACGCCCTGGTTTAGTTTTATGGATAGACACTATAGGCGATGATGTCACTTTATGTTTTATTTCATCTCAAAATATAAGTAGTTTGAGTCCAGAAGAATTCATCTTAGAACCTTCAGATCCAGATTTTACTAGTACTGGATTACGGGTTATATCTAAAGTTAGCGTGACAAGAATAACTACCATAGAGCGTAGACTAATCACCAGAAGGATAGGTAAATTGGGAGCAAATCAAGTTCAGCAGTTGAATACAGTGATTCTTCAAGCTCTGAAACTTACATAATTTGTAGTGGCAGATGAAATACAGACCCGAATCCGGCGATCGCAGTGATAGCATATATGGAAAATCAAAAGTTTTCACCAGAGGAGTTATCAGGTGTCCATTCCCGAAATTACTCAAAAGCTATTAGCAGCAAAACAAGACGAAGGACTAAGCTTCGCCG
Source organism: Desmonostoc muscorum LEGE 12446 (assembly GCF_015207005.2). Taxonomy (GTDB): domain Bacteria; phylum Cyanobacteriota; class Cyanobacteriia; order Cyanobacteriales; family Nostocaceae; genus Nostoc; species Nostoc muscorum. Next base: position 2,631,083 of record NZ_JADEXS020000001.1, on the reverse strand, counting down.
ATTTAGAAAAAATTATCGGACGCGATGAAGTATGGATTGCTGCTTTAATCTACCGTCAAGCTAGTGCTTCCCCAGAAGAAGCCAAGTTACTAGTCGAAGCATTGGGGCTAGATGCAAGTTATATTAATGAGTTGACTGAATATCCTCTAAAAGGATTAGGCCCAGTTGTACCAACCGACCCACTGATTTATCGTTTCTACGAAATTATGCAGGTGTACGGATTCCCAATTAAAGCCGTGATTCAGGACAAATTCGGCGATGGGATTATGAGCGCCATTGACTTTACTTTAGATGTGGAAAAAGAAGTAGACCCCAAAGGCGATCGCGTTAAAATCATTATGTCTGGTAAATTTCTACCATACAAAAAGTGGTAGTGTTTCAATAAGTTATATCAACCTGTGTACTGACCTCAGGGCAAATATTTCAGAGGCATATTCTCATGCACAGGAATACAAAATTAATATACTTTTCTGTATTACTCTGCCCTGAAATCAGGATTTTTTAAATAAAATATCGAGACAATATCAAAACAAGTTATAACTAGAAAACTGAGATAACTTGATAAATCTTGCAAGAAGAACAAATAAAGCCAGCAAAAGAAATAATTTTTAATCCCTATTATACCCAGCAAAAGGGAGCAGCATATTTAGGTGATAGCCTGAAACTGATTAAATTCATTGATGATAATAGTATTAATTTAATTCTCACCTCACCGCCATTTGCTCTCACACGCAAAAAAGAATACGGTAACGAAACTGCTGAAAAATATATCGAGTGGTTTCTGCCTTTTGCCTATGAATTTAAAAGAGTACTAGCAGATAATGGCTCATTTGTACTGGATTTAGGTGGTGCTTACTTACCTGGTAATCCCGTGCGGAGTATCTATCAATACGAACTTTTGGTTAGATTATGCAAAGAGGTAGGTTTCTTTCTGGCTCAAGAATTCTACCACTATAATCCGGCTCGACTGCCAACCCCTGCTGAGTGGGTGACAATCAGGCGCATTCGTGTCAAAGATTCAGTGAATACAGTTTGGTGGTTGTCTAAAACACCAAATCCTAAAGCAGATAACAAAAAAGTTTTAAAACCTTATAGCCAAAGTATGAAGCAATTACTTAAAAATGGTTATAAGGCCAAAATACGTCCTAGCGGACATGATATTTCTGACAAATTTCAAAAAGATAATCAAGGTGCAATTCCACCAAATTTGATTGAAATTGCTAATACTGAATCGAATAGTGCTTATTTCCGACGCTGTAAAGCAGCAGAAATTAGACCCCATCCGGCACGTTTTCCTCAAGGGTTCGCGGAGTTCTTCATCAAATTTTTAACTGATGAAGATGATATTGTATTAGATCCATTTGCAGGTTCTAATACAACAGGCTTTGTTGCTCAGAGTCTACAACGCCGATGGATTTCTTTTGAAATTAATGAGGATTATGTAATGGGAAGTCGTTATCGTTTTAGTCAAGATTCAGATTAGGTGAAGGGGGAGTAACGAGTTGTGAAGAGTTAAAATTTATAACTCATAAATAAGTGAGTACTCACTCAAATTTCTCCATTCACTTGCATTTGATGAACTTGATCTGCTAACTCTTGACGACCTTGGTCATCTAGTTTATCAATCGCTAACATACCCATAAGAATAACTTCTTTCAGGGTCAAACGTGTCGAATGTGCCTGTTTTTGCACAATCTCCTTAATAATGGGACTAACACCAATCGCTGTACTAGCTCTAGCCACGGAAGAAAAAACGCTAATGATTCAGCCTAAATCTTAGCACTTCCAATGAAGTTATTCTCTATAGTTAAAACTTAATTCAAATGTGTTTCAACTCATACTTCCACGAGCAAACATAAATTTGAAATTCTGTACATAGAGAACTACAACAGAAGTACACAGTATTATCCTTCCTGTAGAAAGAAAATTTTCATCAAACCCTCAATCATGACATCAAAGCTAAAAACTAACTTTTGGATGAAAATAAATTTAACTCTTGTAATATGAAAGTTACAAGTATAGTGTTCGACAACGCCATTAAACGCTCCAAAGTTATCCCAAACCGACTTGAGGGTATAACTTTTTTTTGAGCGAGTTCTCGAAGTTCCAGTATTTTTAACTGAAGCTGGCTGATTGAGGTATGATATCAACACCATGAACAGGTAACTTTTCAACTATTCTTCTAAAATTTCCACTAACTCTTCGATGGTCACCTCAAAGGTGCGAGCCAATTTGTGGATAGCAGTAAAGTCAACTGTTGTCATTGCCGGACGACGAGCATAACTTCTAACCGTGCTGTAAATTACCCCAGAACGCTCAGAAACTTCCTTGAGTGTCCATCCCTTTTCTTGCGCTAGTTCTCGAATCTTCAATCTGACTAATCCCATATTTGATAACTGATGCATTTGCACCGCTCAATTTCATATGAGAATTGACTCTCACCAGGCTGAAGCCGGGGTGATTCAAACTGTTACACCGAAAGAGGCTAAAGCCGTAGTTCTACGTTTTTTGCAGTTATTCTTCCAGACAAAAACCCTCTGTGGCACAGTCAAAACTGCCGTACCAACTGATATTTCTTTCTGATAAAAAGCGATCGCCTCTCGGTTAATCAAACTCTCATGCGTTCACGAAGTGACTCTGAAAGAGTATCGCCACAGTCTACTGAAATCTGGAAACCTGAAATCAAATGGTTAGTCACTATATTAGCAACATCAAAAACAAAAACCTCTATCCTTAGATCGTCAAAAATCATCCACTAGTAGCTGAGGGGAGCAACCACTTGCAATATTTGTCACAACTAACTCGTGGAAAGTGGTCTTTTGGTGAAAATAATCCTTTGAGTAAAAGTATTCTCACAAATCGCACTAATATACCACCGGGAAAACCCTACTTTAAAGAGATCGTAAATTGTCTAATATAATCTCGTGAACACGCTTTACAGAAATATACAGTGTAAATAAGAATATTAATTTAACCTAAGTAAAATTTTCCTGAATACAGGCGACTAATGCTGTCATAGGGAAAAGCAGTAAGTAGAGGAGAGACAAAGCGATGAGGGACCCTTATCTGTTGGCAGCAGGTTTGTTAACAGGATTGGCAATACCAGCATCGGCTCTTCCACATCTGTCGATAGTCCTGCCAGAAAATTCTAGATTCCTGTGGGATTTAAAACAGGGTTCTCAGACAATAGTCAGTACAAAAATTATTAACAATGTCGATCTTTCCTTACCAGAACTCAGTGGCCAAGCACTGCAACCCTTAGAAAGTTCCCAGACAATGCTAGATGAGCAAAACATCAAGAGCATTGATTTCTCATCACCAGAACTCAGTAGCCAGGGATTACCAGCTCCAACAGAATCATTACTTAACCCCAGCGCCCAAGCAGCTACTATTTCACTGACATCTGGCAATCAACTTTACTACCAAAGATTGGCAGCTCTGAAAACAGGTCAGATTTATACACGCGGGGATAGTGATAATTTGCAATCATTGTGGGAGTCAATCAAGAAGCGTCAACTAACTTATGAAGACTGGAAAAGTTTACTAGCTTTAGAAGCCAGAGCCATCGCCCAAGGTCAAGGTGCAAATCATCTGAGTATTTTAGTTGGTGATTCTTTGAGCATGTGGTTTCCTCGAGAAAAACTGCCTACTGGGAAATTATGGCTCAATCAAGGCATCTCTGGAGACACTTCCGCTGGCGTTTTGAGAAGATTGGGGGCATTTTCAGCAACCCGACCGGATGTAATTTACATTATGGCTGGGATTAACGACTTACGAAAAGGCGATACCGATCAAGCAATTTTGCGTAATTATCGCCGAATTGTCCGCCGCTTACGACAAACTCACCCCCAAGCTCAAATAATTGTCCAATCAATTTTGCCGACTCGTCTACCAAAACTTTCCAATAGCCGCATTCGTCACATTAACGCCCAACTAGCTCAAATTGCTAAACAAGAAGGCGCTAATTATCTCAATATCTATAGTTGGTTTACAGATATGGAAGGCAATATGCGCCCAGAGTTAACCACAGATGGCTTGCACCTGTCGCAAGAGGGGTATGATGTATGGCGATCGGCACTACAGCAGATAGAATACAAGCTTACTCAGCGTAAGTAAGAATTGAGCGATCGCTTCTCCCCAAGAGGCGATGCAAGTCTAGAAGCTAAAAAATCCTATAGTTTAACGCCCACGACTTCCGGATTTAAAACTTGATTCAACTTCCCGCTACGGTAACCTTCTAAATCCAAAGTTACGTAAATAAATCCAAAATCTTGAAATGCGTCAACTAATATTTGTAAATCAGTCTTTAAGACAAACTCTTTAATTTGTTCTGGTGGTAATTCAATACGTGCTGTATCGCCTTGGGATCGCACGCGCAAATTCTGCCAACCCAGCTTTCTTAAGAAAATTTCCGCTCTACCAACTCGTTGTAACTTAGCAACAGTAATTTCTTCACCATAAGGAAACCGGGAACTCAGACAAGGTTGAGCAGGTTTATCCCACCAAGGTAAACCCAGTTGTTGCGAAAGTTGCCGGACTTCAACTTTGGTAACACCAACTTCAGCTAAAGGCGATCGCGCACCTCTTTCTTTAGCCGCCTGAATTCCTGGGCGATAATCATGCAAATCATCAGCATTCACACCATCCACTACATAGGGATAACCCAACTGTAAAGCCAAAGGTTTGAGAGTATCGTGCAACTCACTTTTGCAAAAATAACAGCGGTTGACAGGGTTAGAAGTGTAATTGGGGTTTTCCATCTCGTGAGTTTGAACGATTTGATGAGGAATCCCAATAGTTGCAGCTTGAATTTTGGCGTCTTCCAACTCTTCTGGCAACAGCGAAGGAGAAACAGCAGTCACAGCCAAAGCGCGATCGCCCAACACATCATAAGCAATTTTGGCAACCAAAGTGCTATCAACGCCCCCAGAGTAGGCAATCAAAGCCTGCTCCATTTCTTGAAATAAAGCTCTTAATTGCTCAAATTTTTCTGTCAGCATCATTTATCAACCCTGCCAAAACCCTATATCACCAAACAAATCCTATTGTAGTCATTAGTTATGGGGCATGGGGCACAAGAGGCAGAGGGGCAGGGGGCAGGGGGCAAGGGGGAGAATGAAAAATTACTTCTTTCCCCCTGCTCCCTTCTCCCTGCTCCCCTGCTCCTTCTTCTCCCTCATCCCCCTCATCTCCCTCATCTCCCTCATCTCCCTCATCCCCCTACTCCCTACTCCCTACTCCCCATCAATCGGTTTACTATACTTAGCCACCAGACGGGCTAAAAGCGGTAAATCAATCGGTTTAGAAATATAATCATTTACTCCAGCTGCTAGACAAGTTTCGCGATCGCCTTTCATCGCCATTGCTGTTTGGGCAATCACTGGAATATTCTGATACTGGGGATTTTCTCGTAGTTCCTGCACCAACTTCAGACCATTTCCATCTGGCAGGTAAACATCCATTAAAATTACTGCTGGCTCTAGCTGTCTTAAAGCTTCCCACATTTTTGCAGCGCTCTTGACCCAAGTCACCTGATATCCCAATTTAGATAGATAAATTTGCATCAAATCACCGTTGGGTAAGTCATTTTCTACCAGCAATATCTGAGAAGACGAACTAGGAGTCACAACCAAATCAGATAAAAAACAATTTGCTTCCCCTGCTTCCCCTGCTCCCCCTGCTTCCTGTGCTACCTTCACGGGAAGCACCAGCGTAAAACGGGAGCCATGATTTATTTCAGATTCCACTTTCACGGAACCACCGTGAATTTCGGCGAGTTTGCGAGTCACTGCTAAACCCAAACCAGTACCTTCAATACCAGCTACAGCATTGGCAATTTGGAAATAGGGATCAAACAGTTGAGCTTGGTCTTCTTGGGATATACCAGCGCCAGTATCCCAAACTGTAAAATGCACAAATAAACCTTGACAAGCAACCTGTAAGCCAACATTGCCTTTGCTGGTGAACTTTAAAGCGTTGAAGAGTAAATTCAACAGCATTTGCTTGAGTCGTAAGGAGTCGGCTACTAGGGTTGTGATATCAGGGTCGAGTTCCAGGACTAGTTTCAAACCTTTATTAGCGGCTTTCTCCTTCACCAGTGCAAAAACATTGCTACACAGCAGTGGTATATCTACTGTTTCCCACTGTACTTCTAGCTGATTAGCTTCAATTTTAGAGAGATCTAAAATATCATTAATCAGAGCTAGCAAGTGCTTGCCGCTAGACTGAATGATATTTAAATACTCTTGCTGACGTTCTCTACTGGGTTCGTAGCCTTGAGCTAACAGCAAGTGTGTAAACCCAATAATCGAACTCAGCGGTGTGCGAATTTCATGACTGGTGTTTGCTAAAAACTGATTTTTAAGTTGATTAGTACGCTCTAGTTCTTGATTAGAGCTACTTAACTTTTCATACCGCTGCTGCCAAGATAGTACGTGCCTGAGTTGGATCAAAGCTGTAGTACACTGCTTAGCAGACCTGGCCATCAATTGGGATGTGAGCTGAGCTTGCGATCCTATGAATGGCTCAGAATCAGACCCTAGCGATGCCGTGGCAATAACTAGCCAGCCAATGACGCCGCCAAAATCATCAGCTAACCGCCAAGCATTCGGTGTTTGTTGATTCTCAAGCTGCTGCAAATCTTTGAGTTCTATAGTCTGTTCCAATGTCAACGGCAGTTTTTTCGCCGGTGTCAGTGTCACTTCCAACAGTGGAGATTGTGAGCCGGAAAATGGGGAACGAGAAACATAGCAAACTTTGGCAAATGTTTTGTGTGGCTCAAGCAGAGCGACGCCTACGGCAAATTGGACGAACGCTAGATGACTGGTGTCCACAGCAGTGTTAATTTCATTGACCACAGTTTGAAAAATTTCTGCTTCTGCGGCTAGTGGCTGTGAGACAGTATTACAAGCAGAAAGCAGGAAATCATTAAGGCGACTTTGCAACTGGTTTAAGCTTTTCTCCAGCCACAAGTCGGCGCGAAGTTGCTGAATTGTTGTCAAAAGTTTTGGCGTTGCATCTATCTGTGAGTTCTGTTCTGGTAAGCTTGAATACTGCTGCATGGTCAACTAGACCGCTGAACAAGTTTAGCTTCGCATAAAAATCCGAATAGGATTTTATGTATGTGGGCGGGCAATCCTTTTTTATTTATAAACCATAACTTATGGTGTCGGGTTTAGCACCTAAACCACAAAAAAATATTGTATGAAGGACTGATTTAAAAATTTTTCTGGCAACTTCAGACTTATGGATACACAATTCGCCCAACTCATCGTCAATGGAATTGCAGTGGGGAGCATTATTGCTCTAGCCGCAGTTGGACTCACACTTACCTATGGAATTTTACGTCTATCTAATTTTGCTCATGGTGACTTTCTGACTTTAGGAGCCTATCTCACTTGGCTGATCAACACTATTGGAGTAAATATTTGGCTGTCAATGATCCTCGCAGCAGGAGGAACGGTAGCAACAATGTTGTTATCAGAAAAGTTACTCTGGTCAAGGATGCGCTCTATTCGTGCTACCTCCACCACGCTGATTATTATTTCTATCGGACTTGCTTTATTTCTTCGCAATGGAATTATTTTTATCTGGGGTGGCAAAAATCAAAATTACGATTTACCTGTTACCCCGGCTTTAGACATCTTCGGCTTGAAGGTGCCGCAAAATCAATTATTGGTATTGGGGTTGGCGGTGCTAGCAATTTTGGGGCTGCACTATCTCCTGCAAAACACCAAAATTGGTAAAGCCATGCGAGCAGTTGCTGACGATCTCGACTTAGCCAGGGTTTCCGGTATCAATGTTGACCGAGTAATTTTCTGGACTTGGTTAATTGCTGGTACTCTTACATCCTTGGGCGGCAGTATGTACGGGTTGATTACAGCCGTGCGCCCGAATATGGGATGGTTTTTAATTTTACCATTATTTGCCTCAGTGATTTTGGGAGGAATTGGCAACCCCTACGGTGCGATCGCCGCAGCTTTTATCATTGGCATTGTCCAAGAAGTCAGCACTCCTTGGCTCGGTTCTCAATATAAACAAGGCGTGGCACTGTTGATTATGATTTTGGTGCTACTCATTCGTCCTAAAGGTTTATTTAAAGGCACGATTTGAGTAGCACCGTTCCACTTCTAACTATTCAATAATGTGGAAATAATAAGCTGCTACCAAGAAATTGATAGCTAACAAGAACAGTGCCCAGCCTGTGCGAAAGGCGTAGGGAGGTTTAGCTCCACTGTCGGCAACTGCGGAATTCTTAGCTTTAGCAGTCATAATGCGGTTCTCCTAATGTCAGGACTTTTTAAGAAATACCAAATTATGTGTACCAATCCCCCAAATTCTTTAGAAATATTTGAAGTTGGGGAATGGGGAGTGGGGACTGGGAACTGGGGACTGGGGACTGGGGACTGGGAACTGGGAACTGGGGCATTGGTTATTAATTCTTATCCCCCACTCCCTCATCTCCCTCATCTCCCTCATCCCCCTCATCCCCTTCATCCCCCTCATCCCCACACTCCCTACTCCCCACTCTCCACTCCCTCTTCTCCCGCATGATAGGAACTACGAACCAGAGGCCCGGAACGGACGTGGCTGAATCCCATTTTCCATGCCAAGGAGCCGAGTTGATCGAATTCTTCTGGAGTCCAATATTTTTGGACTGGTAAATGCTCTAAAGAGGGACGCATATACTGGCCGATAGTCAAGCGATCGCACCCCACAGCCCTTAAATCGGCCATTGCTTGCACGACTTCATCGGTCGTTTCTCCGTGTCCCAGCATCAAACCTGATTTGGTGGGAATTGTCGAATCCATTTCTTTGACCATAGCTAGCACTCGTAGTGAGCGATCGTACTTGGCTCCCCGGCGCACTGGCCCGGTTAACCGTTGCACTGTCTCAATGTTGTGGTTGAAACAAGCTGGTTTAGCTTCGACAATCATCGCTATCCGCTGGCGTTGACCCGACTCCCCACTCCCCGCACCACCCCAAAAATCTGGCGTCAGCACTTCAATTTGAGTTTCTGGGTTGAATTGGCGGATAGTGGCCATTGTCTTCACAAAATGCCCAGCGCCTTGATCGGGCAAATCATCACGGGCTACAGAAGTCAACACCACATAATGTAATCCTAACAGCTGCACCGCCTCGGCTACCTTTTGTGGTTCCTCTAAATCAATAGGCATTGGTGCATGACCTTTATCTACTTGACAGAAAGCACAAGAGCGTGTGCAAGTAGGCCCCATCAATAAAAAAGTTGCGGTTTTTTGGGCGTAGCACTCTCCCCGGTTGGGACAACGCCCTTCTTCGCAAATTGTGTGAATTTGGCGCTGTTTAATAATGCGTTGTACGGTAGAGATTTCGCTGGCTTTGCCAATGGGGCGACGTAACCAGCTAGGCATTGCCATAATTTCAGACTTGAGTTCGGCTTCTTGTGACGAAATCATCTAAAAATCTCCGGGAGTGTCGAAACGGCGTATCTTCGTAAAATGCGGATGTGCAGTCACGTGGAAAAAAACTCTTTGTGTGCCCCTGTCCGTGATGCCCTAGATCAAGGCTAAAGCTTTAAATATCACAATGACACAAATTTAAAAGAAGACAAGCAAAAGTTTTGCAAAACACGTCTAGTAGTGTCATTTATACCGAAATATACTATCCCCCAATTCATAGATATTTTGTATATAGTGGGAGAATTCTCAAGGACAATCGGCAAAGCCCCTATTTACACTTAAAGTTTCTGTTAGAGCGAACAGTCGTGGCAAGCAATAAAATTTTAGTTATCGATGACACTACAGTTGTCAGGGTAAAAGTACGAGAAATGTTGCCTCCAGGCAATTTTGAGGTACTGGAAGCAAAAGACGGTTTGGAAGGACTAAATTTCATCCTTCAGGAAAAACTCAGCCTAATTATGCTGGATTTCCTGTTGCCTAAAATGAGTGGCTGGGAAGTTTTCCAGCAAGTTCAAGCCCACCCAGAGTTAAGGAAAATTCCTTTGGTGATCATGTCTGGTCGCAAAGAGGAGGTGACTGAAAAAATCCCAGAACCATTTGAATATTTTGAATTTCTGGGCAAGCCTTTTGATCAAAAGCAACTAATTGGCGCAATTAAGTTAGCTATGACAAAAGCGAAACAGCCACGCCCAGAACTAGTTGCAGTGGGAGCAGCAGCCGCTAAAAATGGTACTGTCACAACCTCTAGTGTCACCAGTGCTACGGTAGCTACTTCTAGTGAGACAAATAGCATAGCAACAACCCCACCTCCCGCAAATACTACAATACCAACCTCTACTTCCCCAGGAGTCTCCCAGGCAGAAATTGAGGCGTTGAACGATAAAATTGCGAAAATGCAAGCAGAAATAGAGGGCTTGAAGAAGCAGCTGACTCAGGTTGTGACTTTTATTAAACAAAAAATAAAATAAGCTAAAACACATTTAAATTGCATAACTACTTCATCTTACTGTCCTTGGTCATTGGTCAAAGGACAAATGACTAAGGACAAACGACAGTCTTCAAGAGAATACGCAAGTTGGACACAAATTAGCTTAGAATTGGCGATCGCTATTATCCTCTGCACCTTCAATTACGAATTAATAATTACTAATTACTTGGTCAGGGTGGGAGGATATTATTAACCTCAGTTGCTAGTCTAGTAAAGCATCCCTAGACCTATTAAGCCTGCCAAAATTTACTCTTTAACTCAAGAGTATGGCAGGTTTTTTTTATTTAAATGATGAAAATTTTAGAGCAATACTGATAGTTAATCACCAAAAAAACAGTAATTAAAAATATAAACTACATATATTAGCTATTAATATAGCTGTAAAATTTAACCATTTTATCCTAAAAATAAAATTTTGAAAATCAGAAAGTTATAGATAAAATACTAAATTTAAATTTGTATTTATAAATACAAAGAAAACAATAATTTTTACTATTTTTTGATAACGATAGTCAGAACACGGGAATACTAAGCCATAGAAACAAAAATTATGAGCATAGGTTGCAATGTCAGTAGTACTAGATACACTATATGCGTTTCCTGGCTATCGCATCACTGAGCAAATTTACTCAGGCAGTAAAACCTTAGTTTATCGCGGTATTAGGGAACAAGACCAAAAATTAGTCGTCCTCAAATTGATGCGAAATGAATATCCTACATTTGGAGAAATTGCCCAGTTTCGCAATCAATATATCATCACTAAAAACCTTAACCTTCCTGGTATCGTCAAACCGTACAGTTTAGATAATTACCGTAACAGCTACATCCTAGTGATGGAAGATTTTGGTGGTATTTCCCTGCAAAAATGGCTACTGGACTACAAGGAAAAAAAAGAAAATAAGATTTCGCTAAACGAATTTTTTGACATTGCTATTAAAACTGCTTCTATCCTTGAAGGACTGCACCGCGATCGCATTATTCATAAAGATATTAAACCTGCCAATATTCTGATTAACCCAACCACCGATGAGATAAAAATCATCGACTTTAGTATTGCGACACTCCTGCCCAGAGAAATTCAATTTCTCACAAATCCCAACGTTTTAGAAGGCACTCTGGCTTATATTTCCCCAGAACAAACTGGCAGGATGAACCGAGGTATTGACTACCGCACCGATTTTTATTCTCTTGGTGTCACCTTCTTTGAACTCCTCACCGGACAGTTACCCTTCACCAGTAAAGATCCGATGGAGTTAGTTTACTCTCACATTGCCAAACAACCGCTAAAAGCCAGCCGGATAAACTCCGATATTCCCGCAATTGTGTCTGATATTATCAGCAAGCTGATGGCCAAAAATGCCGAAGACCGCTATCAAAGTGTCTTGGGGTTAAAGCATGATTTGGAAGTGTGTCAAAGGCAGTGGCAAGAGACAGGAAATATTGCAGCTTTTAAATTAGGCGATCGCGACATCTCAGACCGTTTTGTAATCCCCGAAAAACTCTATGGTCGGCAACATGAAGTTGAAACCCTACTCGCTGCCTTTGAGCGAGTTGCTAATCCCCTTGAATCTCATGCCAGATCCTATTCTGGTGGTTCTGCGTTGGTGCAGCCTCCCGTAGGAAAGGAGTACAAGTCAACAGAACTGACACCACTTGTTTTGGGCTACGAAACTCCTTCAACCCAGTGGCTCCCCAAGGCAGTGTGTCCCCCTAGCCAGGTGGGAGTCACAGGCGTAGAAATGATATTAGTCGCGGGTTTCTCTGGTATTGGCAAAACTGCTGTAGTCAACGAAGTCCACAAACCCATCGTCCGTCAGCGGAGTTATTTCATAAAAGGAAAATTCGATCAGTTTCAACGTGACATTCCTTTATCAGGATTGGTGCAAGCTTTTCGAGACTTAATCGGGCAATTACTCTCAGAAACTGATGCTCAAATTCAACAATGGAAAGCCAAAATTTTCCGAGAATTGGGTACACAAACTCAGGTAATTATTGATGTAATTCCTGAACTCGAACAGATTATTGGCAAGCAACCTCCCGTAACAGAACTCTCTGGCAGTGCAGCCCAAAATCGGTTTAATTTATTGTTCCAGAAATTCATTCAAATCTTCACTACTAAAGAACATCCTCTGGTTATTTTTCTCGATGATTTACAATGGGCAGATACAGCTTCTTTAAGATTAATTCAGTTGTTAATGTGTGAAAGTAGCCTGTCTAATATTTCAGAAGAAACGGAACAAATAGGTGAAATCAAAAGAGGTTTATTATTAATTGGTTCCTATCGAGATAATGAAGTTTCAAAAGCACATCCGCTTTATTTAACATTACAAGAAATTGAACAAGCTGGAGCAAGTGTTAGTACTATTACCCTAGCACCTTTAAATCAGGGTGATTTAAATCATTTAATTGCTGATACCCTTCATTGTCCGGAATTAGTTGCTGTTCCTCTGACTCAAATGGTATTTGCCAAAACTAAAGGTAACCCGTTCTTTTCCATTCAATTCCTCAAGTCTTTATACGATGAAGGACTAATTTTATTAAATTTTGATGTTGGTTATTGGCAGTATGATATTTATAAAATCAAAGAATTAGCTCTCACAGATGATGTCGTAGAATTTATCGCAATTCAAATAGAAAAGTTGCCAATAAACACCCAAACAGTACTAAAACTTGCTGCTTGTATTGGTAATCAATTTGACTTAAAAAGTTTGGCGATCGTACATGAGAAATCTGTAGTAGATACAGCATCAGACTTGTGGCAAGCATTACTTGATGGACTAATCTTACCACAGAGTGAAATTTACAACATTTTTACAGCAGAGAATAGTAATCAAGAGCTAATTGTTCAGGGGATAGAATCTACACAATTTGCAAGTCTGAATTTACAAATACCTAAATATAAATTCGTACATGACCGGGTACAGCAAGCCGCTTATTCTTTAATTCCCGAAGAACAAAAAAAGCCAATTCATTTGAAAATTGGGCTACTGTTATTGAGCAATATTCCAGTTGCAGAACAAGAAGAAAGAATTTTTGAGCTTGTCAATCAGTTTAATATCGCAGTGGAATTCATCTCTCATCAAGCTAAACGAGATGAACTAGCCCAGATGAATCTAATTGCTGGACGTAAAGCTTTAGCATCAACAGCTTATCCAGCTGCGGTTAAATATTTAACTACAGGCATCCAACTATTGGCAGGTGATAGCTGGGAGACGAAACATGATCTCACCCTGGCTTTATATGAAACTGCCACAGAGGCAGCATATTTAGCTGGCAACTTTGAACAGATGGAGCAATTAGCAGAGGTAGTGTTGGTACGTAAACCACTGCTAGAAAAAGTAAAAGTTTATGAAGTTAAAATTCAAGCTTATGGAGCGCAGAACCAAGCACTGGAGGCCGTAAATACTGCACTCACCTTTTTGAAGCTTTTGGGAGTGGAGTTTCCTGAACACCCAAGCAATTCTGATATTCAGTTAGCAATGGCAGAATTAACATCAAATCTGAATGGAAGACACATTAAAGATTTAATTGATCTGCCAGAGATGAGTGAAGCCTTACATATGGCAACTATGCGTATCCTATCAACTGGAGCCTCTGTTGCTTATGCAGTGACTCCTGAACTGTTTTTGCTGATTACTCTTAAACAAATTAATTTATCACTCCAACATGGTAATACTCCTCTATCTGCCTATGCCTACGTTAATTACGGGTTAATACTCACTGGAGTAGTGGGAGATATTGAGTCTGGTTATCAATTTGGCAAACTGGCCGCAAGTTTGGTGGATAAGCTTAATGCCAAACAAGTTAAAGCTAAGATTCTGCTGATATTTAACACAGCTATTTGGCATTGGAAAAAACATACTAGGGAAATATTAAAACCTTTAATGGAGGGTTACTATGTTGGACTCGAAACAGGAGATTTAGAATTTGCTGCTTATTGTCTTAACGCTTATTGCTACTCTGCATATTTCATTGGTAGAGAACTGACAGGACTAGAACGGGAGATGGCAAATTACAGCAATGCTATCAAACAAATGAAGCAAGAAACAGTATTTAACTGGAGTACTATCTATCGGCAGAGTATGTTGAATTTACTAGGTTCTGTAGCAAATCCTTGTAGTTTAATTGGTGAAGTTTACAATGAAATGCTGCGGCTTCATGTAGAAGCCAATGATGGAACAGGAATTTTCTATTTATATGTTACAAAAATACATCTGTATTTCCTATTTCAAGAGTTCTATCAAGCGATTGAAAATGCCAACCTAGCAGAAAAATATTTACATGGTGGAACAGGACAACTAGTGACTCCTCTTTTTTATTTTTATGATTCACTAGCACGACTAGCTGTATACCCTGATGCATCTTGTCTTGAGCAAAAGTGCATTCTGGATAAGGTTCAAGGGAATCAGGAAAAAATGAAACATTGGGCAGCTCATGCTCCGATGAATTATTTACACAAATATTATCTTGTAGAAGCTGAACGGTATCGGATTGGCTCTCAATATCTCGAAGCAATAGAATTCTACGATCGCGCTATTTCCCTAGCCAAAGAACATGAGTACATTCATGAAGAAGCCCTCGCTCAAGAACTTACAGCAAAATTCTATCTAGAATGGGGTAAACATAAGATTGCCCAAACCTACCTAACAGATGCTTACTATAGTTATGCTCGCTGGGGAGCGCTAGCCAAAGTTGACGATTTGGTAAAACGCTATCCCCTATTACTAGCTGCTGTATTTCAGCAACAAAAACTAAAACTGAATATCCATTCTAGTCAAGAAAGTACTTCTTTAAATAACATATCTCTATCTACTTTGAGTAATCAACAAACTGTGATTGGCTCAAAGACAAGTATTTCTGATTCTCTAGATTTAGCCACATTTATGAAAGCATCTCAAGCACTGTCTGGGGAAATTGAGCTTGAACGACTGCTTTCTACTTTAATGGAAGTTGTTATAGAAAATGCAGGAGCTTCTAAATGCGCTTTGATTTTAAGTGAAGATGATAGCTTACAATTAACTGTTACGGCAGTTTGTTCAAATTCAAATTTTGAACATACATGTACAGATTTTCCAGCAATTTCTCTAGAATCAAGTTACGACGTTCCCATTACTTTGATTAACTATGTTAAACGTTCCAGAGAAATCTTAGTTATTGATGACGCAATAGCCGCTTCTTTTTTAGCAGCTGATAGCTATATTATCTGTGAAGAACCTAAGAGTTTATTGTCTATACCTATTATCAATCAAGGTCAATTGATTGGTATTCTTTATCTAGAAAATAATTTAACGACAGGAGCATTTACACGCGATCGCGTAGAAGTTCTGAAACTCCTCACTACCCAAGCAGCAATATCACTAAAGAATGCTATCCTCTACAAAAATTTGGCACAAGCTAAAGAAAGCTTAGAAAAATATAACCATACTCTAGAGCAAAAAGTCCAAGAAAGAACGCAAGCACTAAACGATAAAAATGAAATATTACAACAGGCTATACAGGAATTAAAACACACTCAAATTCAATTAATTCAAAGTGAAAAAATGTCTTCACTAGGGCAAATGGTAGCGGGAATTGCCCATGAAATTAATAATCCCATTAATTTTATTCATGGAAATATTTCTCATGCTAGCGAGTATGTGCATGATTTGCTGGAGTTGATAGCTGTTTATCGGCAAGAATATCCTGATTCTTCGTCTGCAATTGAGAATAAATCTGAGGAAATCGACATTGATTTTTTAGCAGAAGACTTGCCAAAAACTCTAGATTCAATGAAAATCGGAAGTTCACGTATCCGCAATATTGTTTTGGGCTTACGTAACTTTTCCCGCCTGGATGAATCTGAGATGAAGCCTGTAGATATTCATGAAGGAATAGATAACACCTTGATGATTTTGCAGCATCGGCTTAAAGAGAAGAACGATCACCAGGAAATTCAAATCATCAAAGAATACGGAAATATCCCAGAAGTTACTTGTTACGCAGGTCAACTTAATCAAGTGTTTATGAATATCTTAAGTAATGCGATCGATATTTTGGAAGAGTCATTTGTCATTGGTCATCAGTCATTCGTAAATCACCAACAGAGAAATTCCACCAGAGATTTGCCACCATCAGAAGGTAAAGAAAAAATAAAAAATTTTTCCGGAAAAATTCGTATATTTACTCAATTAACAGATTCTAATAGCGTGATGATTCGGATTGCTGATAACGGTTCTGGTATGACAGAAGCCGTGCGGCAGAAAATTTTTGACCCATTTTTTACCACCAAGTCAGTAGGAAGTGGTACGGGTTTAGGGTTGTCGATTAGCTATCAGATTATCGTGGATAAACACAAGGGTAATTTAACCTGTAATTCCACACTAGGAGAAGGAACTGAGTTCGTGATTGAGATACCGATGCAACAGTCAAGGATCTAGACTAATACCAGTTTTTTCAAGAAACACGGCGAGTGGGGAATAGGGACTAGGGCAAGAAAGTGTTTGTTTGATTTGTAGCGGGTGGTGCGGCGTCAGTCAGTCGATCTTAAGATTCAATTTTTAAGAACCCAGTTTGTTAGGAAAACTGGGTTTCTAAGACCGATGAAAACAACTTTGACAAGTTACTATATAGTGGTCTATCGCATTAATTTTGATGGGCTGCAAGATCACCGACTTCTTCAATAAGTCTGGTATTTGACCACCGCTAACACCTCAAAACTAATGCGATGAACCAATAGTAGTCTGTCCCATTAATTTTGATGGCTTTAAAATCCTCTGCGTAAGAATGTCTCCGTGTCTGTTTCAACTCCTCAGAACTAATGCCATAGACCATTAAAATATTGGCGTCGTTGTCATCTTCGCTAAAGACTCTGGACGCACACGCCGCCCTGTAATTACCATCTTGATTCCAGTAGCAGGTGCTAGGGTAAAACCTCGGCGCTCAACTCGCTCAGGTTGCTGATTAACTAGCGCCAACTCATAGAGTGAGAGGATGGTTGCCAATACTAGTTTCATTTGAAATGAGGCCAAAGCCTCACCCATACAACGACGGACACCGCCACCAAAAGGCAGAAATTCATAAGGAGAAAATTGGCGTTCTATAAAGCGCTCTGGTCGAAACTCCTTAGGTTGGGGATATAAATCTTCACGCTGATGAGCCAGATAAATACTCGGAAGCAGTACAGTTCCAGGCTCTAAAGGATGTCCCAGTAGTTCTACAGGTTCTTGCACTACTCTAGGGAAAGAGAACATTATCGGGGGATAAATTCGCAAGGTTTCATTACAAACAGCTGTGAGATATGGGAGTCGGACAATGCTCATGGGATCTGGAGAATCACCAAGAGTGTCCAATTCCTCAACTAGCTTTTCACAGACTAGCGGGTTTTGGTGAATCCAATACAATCCCCAAGCGATCGCTGTTGCTGTAGTTTCATATCCAGCAAGCATTAGGGTCATCAACTGATCGCGCAACTCTTGATCTGTCATCGATTCACCAGCGTCATCTCTTGCGGACATCAGCATGGATAAGATATCGATGCGTTCTGAATCAGGTTGCTCTCTGCGTTCAGCAATTTCAGCATAGAGCAATTCATCAATTTGTTGGCGATCGCGCAAGAATTTTCCCCAAGTACTCCAAGCTCCTAAATCCTTTTGCAAGAATGATAAAAAGAATAAACTACAAGTAAAAGGCGATCGAAAAAGATCCAACATCTGCGGCAATAGATGCTTAAGTTTTTGAAGTTTTTCTCCCTCATGCAAACCCAAGACAACTTTTAAAATAACTTGTAGAGATATCTCCTGTGTTAAATTACGGGCCAAGAAGGGTTGATTTAGTGGTGACTGACTAAAAACTTTTGTACAAAGGGTACAGATCAGTTGACCATAGGTTCGCATTCGCTCTCGATGAAAAGCAGGCATCACAAGTTGTCGCTGTTGTTTGTGACGAATACCCTCCAGCAAAGAAACTGAATATTGCCCTACCAAGGGTTCCACAATTCTATTCGCATCACCAACGGCTACAAACTTCTTTCTATCGTTAGTTAAAATTTCCTGGATTGCCTGGGGATGGTTCACAAATACTACGGTATCCCCAAACCCAACTATTTTAGCAGTGAAAATGCCAGGATATTGCTGAGCCGCTTTTTCCATAAATCTAACAGGATCAACAACCCATTGAAGCTTTTGGATAAAAGGATGAGTTTTGAGAATATTTGGTAGTTGAATCTGTTTTTTCATTTGAAAATTATGCTCAGAAGTGGAGCATTAAAATTTATATCAGATTCGGATGAATACTTATAATTAAGGCTGACGCGGGGACGCGGAGAATTTTGAATTATAAGTAATTAAGCGAACTTGATATTACTTATCTGAAAGTTAGAAATGAACTTAACAATTAACTAGCTCCAGTTTCTCTGTAGTCTCATAGCGGCCAGTAAGAGAATACCAATTTAGATTGCCACTAATCCAGGAGTGCATTATTGATATATATTTTGCCATTTCCACATCTATTTCTTCTCCAAAAGAGGGAATAGATGCTTCTAAATTTATTAACTCTTTGACCTTTTTATTATGCATACTAGCAGCAAGATTAATTGCTTCATTCAAAGGTATTGTTTGGAGATAATGTAGCACTAATACTAAATTATGAACATCACCACTCTCCATTTCTCTGGATGCTGAAAAAACATCATTACACCAGGCAAGAATATCAATTGTTAGCAGTTCTAATTTTTTGACAATTTCATGATTTCGTAAAACATCAGAGAGCATGAACTGATTACAAAATTCACTTACCGTTAGAAAAAGATATCCGCCTACACTGAACCTTCTGCACTTCATATAAGTGTCAATATCAGGTACAATTCCTTGGGCACGAATAGCTGCTTCCTCTACACATCCGTGGCAATATTGCTCAAAGCAGTGGAGAAAGTGGTTGAACCATTTTTCGTTTGTTCTTTGGCGTGTTCGTTGTCGCAAATCGGCCAAGGCATGATTAATGGGCATATCCTGGCTCGTTGGTTCCGATCCTTTCAATATTTCTATAAATCTTTGCTGAAAAATTTTGAGTGCTTCCGGCTGTTTTTTGAACTCGGACATATCGCATTGATCATCCCAAATAAACACCCAGCTAAGCCAGTCATTTCCAATCTTAAGTTCTTCCAAATCACAGTTTGGATAGGCACTTGCAGCTAACAAGAAAAATTTTGACTTGGATAAACGCGCAAAAGCAGTTTCACTTGCTTGTAGGTTAAAGCGAAGCACCCATTCAAGAGCATATTCTTGCAAAATATCAACATGCTTATTGATTTGGTGTGGAAATGGACAGTACAAACTAGGAGAAAGTAATTCTTTCATAAAGCAAACATTTATTACAAGACAACAAAGGCAATAGCAATTTTCAGAGTCTATGACAGAGTGATTTTGAAAAATTTCACTGTAGCACCGTGTTTTCTAAAGCATGTAACTCATAGTTAAGTCATGAGTATTGGTGCGTAAAGGTATATGAATATTTCAAAACTTACTTGGCTATTGTTCAATGTTTTTTCAAAAAACATAACCGTAATTATCTCTAATTATATTTTTTTCATAAAAATAGTTACATTTTGGTTTTGTCTGCTCATCATAAATGCTGTTGACGAACTAAAAAACTTAACCTATGGCATAAAAATACTGTTTTGGGCTAGCGCTACTTTTATAAAAAGACAAGGGTAATAATGATTAATTTCAGAAAATAACGTATTAAACTTTGGTAAAAGCAAAAATTTGTGGTTAATATTTATCTGTGGCGATCGCCCCCTGGTGGCATATGACAATTTGGTGTGAGAATGTTGCTGTTATGAGAGTTTTTGGGAACTATAGAATTGTCACACTGTAAATTTCTCAGTCAGTTCGTTAAAAAAATAGAACTGGCTTAGTTACAATCCCAGAGCTAATGATAAACAAGTAATAAGGAGTTAAATTAATTTAAATACATGAGTTATAAACAAAATATAAACATATCTAATATTTCAGAACATAATTTAATTTTAGTGGTAGATGATACTACTACTAATTTAGAAATTGTCTTTCAAATATTAACTAATGCAGGCTTTGAAGTGGTAACAGAAGTTAATGGAGAAAGGGCACTAAAACATGTTGAATCTAGACTACCTGATTTGATTTTGCTAGATGTAATGATGCCGAAAATAGATGGTTTTGAAACATGTAAAAAGTTGAAAGAAAATTATGAAACTTGTGATATTCCTGTAATTTTTATGACAGCCAACTCAGATACAGATAGTAAAATCAAAGGTCTAAATATCGGTGCAGTTGACTACATCACAAAACCTTTTAACGAGGAAGAACTATTAGCAAGAATTAAAACCCATCTTCAATTACGAAATCTCACAAAAACTTTAGAAAAACGAGTTGCCCAAAGAACAGCAGCATTGTCTAAGGCACTAAAAGATTTACAAGAATCACAACTCCAGCTTATACAGACAGAAAAAATGTCTGCCCTTGGCCAATTAGTTGCAGGGGTTGCTCATGAAATTAATAATCCAGTTGGTTGCATTCATGGTAATCTCGGTCACGCTTGGGTATATTTCCAAGCCATGACTAAGCTAATTGAGCTTTATCAACAGCATTATCCTCATCCAGTTGCAGAAATTCAAGAAGAAATTGCAGCGATGGATTTGCAGTACATGCTTTCCGATTTACCTAACTTAATTTCTTCGATGAAAGAAGGTGTTCAACGGATTCGCAACATCAGTACCAGTCTGCGAAATTTTTCGAGAGGAGATAGCGATCGCAAAGTTTATTGCAATATTCATGATGGTATTGACAGCACAATCATGATCCTCAAGCATCGCTTAAAAGCATCAGAATCTCGTCCTAATATTGAGGTTATTAAAAATTACGATAATATACCTGAAATAGAATGCTTTAGCGGACAAATAAATCAAGTATTTATGAATTTATTAGCTAATGCTATTGATGCTTTAGAAGAGTCTAATTTAGGGCGTAGCTATGTTGAAATTGAGGTCAATCCCAATCAAATTTGGATTCAAACCAGCCTGAATGAAGATAAAACTCATGTCTTCATTCGGATTAAAGATAATGGCGTGGGAATGTCGGGTGAAGTTCAACAAAAAATCTTCGACCACTTATTCACCACCAAACCCGTGGGTCAAGGTACAGGATTAGGACTATCTATTGCTCGTCAAATTGTTGTCGATAAACATGGAGGAACTCTGGAAGTAAAATCAGCACCAGCAGAAGGTTCGGAGTTTATCATTAAGCTTCCCATTCAAAAATCATAAAATGTTGCTGAGAATTTGGGAACTCTAATTATGTGCAAAAATAATTGTTTATATATCAATATATGTTCAAAGCAGTAGTAGGTCATAGTAACGATCCAGATTCTCTATCAGCAGTTGAGGAAGTTATTCAACAATGCATCACTTCTCTTGGAGGATATATTCCACAAGCTGGAATTCTTTTTGCTGCAATTGACTTCGATCATTACCTGATTTTGCAGCAAATTCATCAAGCTTTTCGCGGGATTGAGTTAATTGGTGGAACAACAGATGGCGAAATTTCTTCAGTTCTAGAATTTCAGCAAGACTCAATCACTTTGATGTTGTTTTGTTCAGATGAAGTAGAAATTCATGCAGGAGTTGGACGCCAAATTTCAGCCGATACAATTACTGCAACCAAACAAGCTGTAGAGCAGGCCAAAGCAAAAAGTACAGCAGCACCAAGCCTATGTTTAACTCATCCAGAAAGTCTCACAACTAGTGGTGTCTCTATATTAAATGGCTTAAAGTTAGCTCTTGGTCAAAATGTACCCATATTTGGTGGTTTAGCAGCCGACCAGTCCAAATATCAAAATACATATCAATTTTTTCAAACAGAAGTTTTAAGTGATTCTGTACCAATTCTGCTTTTTTGTGGAAAAATATTATTTTCTCATGGTGTTGCAAGTGGTTGGCATCCCATCGGTCAAATCAGTAAAATAACCAAAGTAGATAAGAACATTGTCTATGAAATAGATGGTAAGGCAGCCCTAGATTTTTATCATCATTATTTAGGTTTGCTTCCTCCTTCAATGGAATATCCCCTAGCAGTCTTTGAGCAAGATTCAGACAAATTTTATATCAGAGCGCCCATTGCTTATAATCAAGAATCTGGTAGCATCACCTTTTTTGCGGATATTCCTGACCAAGCACTTATTCAAATTTCTGAAGCAGGTTATGAAGATATTCTCGCAGCTTCTAAAGCATCATTTATGAATGCTTTAGATAATTATCCAGGTACAGAACCAAGTGCAGTTTTGTTTTTTTCATGTGTAGCTCGTCGGCAAATACTTGGTACGAGGGCACAAGAAGAGTACGAGAATACAAAACTTTGTCTGAAAAACTCTTTACCTGCCTGTGGATTTTATTCTAATGGAGAGATTGCTCCTATAGATCTAATGAGTCAAACGCAATTTCACAACGAAACTTTTGTAACTTTAATTTTGGGAGTTCAGTAAAAGCTGATGGCAAGTTTTGATTGTGAAAAAGAAATTCAACAACTCAAAAAAACGAATAGAATTCTCCAAAAAAAATTGGAACGCTCTGAGACAGACCGGATGAAACTAGAAGATATAAATAAAAAAAAAGAATCTCTGCTGAAAAAAGTAATTGATGAGTTACAAGAGTATCAAAGCAAATTAGAGGAAAGAAGTCAGGAATTAGAAACGATGCTTCTTAATCTTCAAATTATGGAGAACAAAATGTCTACTTTGGGAAGTCTGGTTGCAGATGTAGCTCACGAAATTAACAACCCAATTGCGTTTATAGCAGGTAATCTTACTCCGGCTCAAGAGTATATTCAGAATTTATTAGATATGATAGATCTTTATCAGCAAATTTATCCCAAAGCATCTCAGGAAATTCAAGAAAAAATCGAATTTCTTGATCTAGAATATGTGCGCGAGGATTTGCCTAAACTCATTTCCTCAATTAAAGAAGGCACAGATCGGATTTCCAATCTGAGCAAGAGCTTGCGAACTTTCTCTAGATCAGATACAGAACAAAAAGTTCTCTTTAACCTTCATGAAGGTATTAACAGTACTCTGGTTATTCTCAAGTACCGTTTACAAGCGAATAAGATGCGTCCTGCTATTCAAGTAATTCAAGACTACGGTGAATTTTTGATATTAGAATGCTTTCCAGGACAACTAAATCAGGTATTTATGAATTTATTAGCAAATGCAATTGATGCTTTAGAAGAGTCTAATTATGGCTTGAGTTTTGATCAGATTAGGGCAAGTCCCAATCAAATTACAATTAATACTGCTTTAACTGAAGATAAAAGTCACGCATTGATTCGGATTAAAGATAATGGGGTAGGAATATCAGCCGAAGTAAAAGAAAAAATTTTTAACCATTTATTTACAACAAAACCAGCGGGTAAAGGAACAGGATTAGGGTTATCAATTTCTTATCAAATAATTGTCCAAAAACATAGGGGAACTTTGGAAGTAAATTCTGTGTTGGGAGAAGGTTCAGAATTTATAATAACTCTTCCAATTTATTAAAATAGCAAAATTACAGCATAATTCAGGATTATGACTTCTGGATTCTGCTGTATCAATTAATTGATTTTTACATAAATAACACAAGTTGATATCAGGAAGTATATTAGGGTTATCAATCGCCAGTTAAACGATGATGTCAAAAAATAGAATAACTTTAGAGTATATTATTGAATGACAAAAGCTTGAAGGCTTAATGATGACTATTGCTATTCATCAGATAAGCAAGTATTAAATTCTCTCAATAAAGAGATTATATCCGGTTTGAATGGTAGAGGCGCACGGCTGTGGGCTTCTGGGAATTGCTGTAGTTCACACAATTTAAAACTGCCATAAGCAGTTACTTTCTAGACATTTTGGGGAATCCTAGAACTGTAGTTCTAGAGTTGTGTCCTTAAAGTCTATGACAAATTCCCTTAATCATTCAATCAGTAGCCTGAATCTTCCTTTAGAACGGGACATATTTTTACGTACATTAATCAGAGAATTATCTGGTACTTTGCACGATGTAGTTGGCTTAGAAGAAGCTTCTGGATTTATTAGCGTAGTTGGTGAAAGAATGGGTAGGCAGATTAACCAATATTACAAATCTGCTTTGGAGGTCTCAAATCTTTCTCCAAAGCAAGTAGCTGATGTCTTAGTTGATTTAAAAAAACGAATTCAAGGCGATTTTTATGTGATTGAACAGGATGATGAAAAAATTGTTTTTGGCAACCGCGTTTGCCCATTTGGCGATAAAGTTCTTAATCGCCCTGCTATGTGTATGATGACTTCAAACGTCTTTGGAACGATCGCAGCTAATAATCTAGGGTATGCGAAAGTAAAATTGCAAGATACCATAGCAGAGGGTGCTTCTGGATGCAGAGTTATTGTTTATTTAAAATTTACTCCAGAAGCGGAAGATGCAGAAGGTCGAGAATACTTTAGAGGATTAGAGTCTGTCTAAAATAACCCCAGCATACCAACTCTGGTGTAGATCGGTAAACTGTAGTCCAACTTGAAATTGCAAGCCTCATGACTCCTGAACAATTTCTTGAACTTGCCAGAGTTTTACCAGAGCCTTTACTTTTGGTGAGTAGTGAGGGTCAAGTGTTAGCTACCAATCAACCAGTAGCAGATATGCTGAGATTACGCCGGCAGGAGCTGCAAGGGAAAATGCTCTTTGATTTGGTAACTGAGTCTGCCAACGATATTATAAAGTACCTGCAAGCTTGTTCTACTAGCAGAGCAATGATTTTAGGTTCTTTAACTTTACGTACAAATAATGGGCAGACATTAATATGCCGGAGTCAAGGAGCAGTTATTCAACCTTGGTCTCCTGAATCTTCAGCTTTAATTCTTTTGCGCTTGGAAAATAGAACTGTAGCCAGCAATAATTTCGTCCTTCTAAACCAGAAAATTGATGAGTTAGCAAAAGAAGTTCAAAAACGTAAACAGGCGGAGTTAGAACTCCAAAAAGCAAATGAAGAATTAGAAATTCGGGTTGAGGAACGTACAACTGCTTTACAAGAAACATTAAACGAACTACAACTTACCCAAACTCAGCTTATCCAAGCGGAGAAAATGTCTAGTTTAGGCCAGATGGTCGCTGGTATTGCCCATGAAGTGAATAACCCCGTCAGTTTTATTTATGGTAACCTTCATTACGCCCATAAATATACTCAGGATTTACTGAAATTGTTGGAAATTTATCAACAAATTTGCCCCAATCCTCCTCTAGAAATTCAAAAGCAAATAGAAGAAATAGACTTAAATTTTCTGATTCAAGATATAACTAAACTCTTCAAATCTATGACGGTGGGAACAGAGCGTATTCAAGAAATTGTTAAATCATTGCGAAATTTTTGCCGACTTGATGAAGCTGAACTTAAGCAAGTCAATATTCACGAAGGAATTGATAGTACTTTAATGATTTTGGATCATCGGCTGCATGCTACACATGAGTACCCAGAAATCAAAGTCATTAAAAAATATGGGCAATTACCTAATGTGACTTGCTACCCTTGTCAACTCAATCAAGTATTTATGAATATCCTGGCTAATGCGATCGATGCTTTGGAAAAGTCGGCACTCAGTGGTCGGTGGTCAGCAGTCAATTCAAAAACAAATGACAATCCCCAAATTCAAATTACAACTGAAGTGATTGATAAAAATTGGATAGTGGTTACTATTGCTGATAATGGTTTGGGAATTAGTGAACAAGTTCGCTCAAAGCTATTTGACCCATTTTTCACTACTAAACCCGTGGGCAAAGGTACTGGGCTAGGTCTATCTATAAGCTATCAAATTATAGTGGAAAAACATGGCGGACAGCTTAGCTGTTTTTCTACTCCAGGAAAAGGTGCAGAATTTGTAATTAAGATACCTGTTAACTCATAGTATTTTGGATTTTAGATTTTGGATTTTAGATTGTAAATAGTGGTCTGGATCTCAGTTTAATGTGAGTTCGACAGATGCCAAAGAACCCCGCTTTCATTCCTCTCCCCGTTTTGGGGAGAGGCTTAGAAACCCTAATTTTTCGTGCCCAACTCAGGATCTTATTGCCCCTCTCCGTCTCGGAGAGGGGTTGGAGAGAGGTTCATCGAACTCACGTCAATTTAGTGAATCTAAATTGAAAAACGCCTGTTTGCTAATTAGCAAACAGGCGCTTCTTTAATAGCACAAAGTTTTATTGAGATTCAGATTGTTAAATCTTAGCAGTCGAATCAACTGAGGGTTGAGACTGACTTACTGAATCTACCTTTGGTGCAAGTCGTAGATTTTGTGCTTGTGCAGCGTTATTGACTGTTGCTTGCAAAATTGCAGTATGGGAGATGGAATGGTTAGCCAGTGTAAATAGTGGATTTGACAAAATCCCTGCAATGGAAGTGGCGATTAAAGTGACAACTAAGCCAACTTGCAAAGGTCTAAATCCAGGCAAATTCCATCGTATTTGGGGATAATTCTTCACTGCGTCTGACATTTCATGGGGTTCTTTGACTACCATCATCTTGACTACGCGAATGTAGTAATATATGGAGACGACGCTAGTAACTAAGCCCAGCAAGACTAATCCGTAAAGACCTGCTTGCCAACCAGCCCAAAACAAGTAAATCTTACCAAAAAAACCAGCTAATGGTGGAATACCGCCCAAGGAAAGCAAGGAGATACTCAACCCCAGTGTTAGGAGTGGGTCTTTTTGATATAGTCCGGAGTATTCGGCAATCTGGTCGGTTCCTGTCCGCAAGGAGAACAGAATGATGCAGGTAAAGCCGCACAGGTTCATGAACAGGTAGACCAGGAGGTAAAATATCATGCTGGCGTAACCTGCCTGTGTGCTAGCAATTAAGCCGATCATCACAAACCCAGCTTGGGCAATGGATGAATAAGCTAGCATCCGTTTCATGCTGGTTTGGGCGAGGGCGACTACGTTACCCAAGATCATGCTGAGAACGGCCAGAGCAGTGAAGACAAACTTCCACTCTTCTGCAACCAGAGGGAAGGCTGTTGTCAGCAAGCGGATAGCTAGAGCAAATCCAGCTGCTTTGGAACCCACAGATAAAAAGGCGATTACCGGAGTGGGAGCGCCTTCGTAAACGTCTGGTGTCCACTGGTGGAAGGGTGCGGCGGAGATTTTAAAGCCAATACCTGCGATCGCAAAAACCAATGCAATCACTAAACCTAAAGATTGACCAGCCTTCGCTGTGGCAATGCCAGTGGCGATCGCACTTAGTTCAGTTTGTCCACCTGATAATCCATACAGCAATGATACACCGTACAAAAATACTGCTGTACTGGAAGCTCCAATTAACAGGTATTTCAACGCCGCTTCGTTGGAGCGGGGGTCACGCTTAGTATAACCTGTTAGCAAGTAAGAGGATATACTCAAGGTTTCTAGGGAGATGAAAATCATTACCAACTCGCTAGCCCCGGATAAAAACATTCCTCCAAGGGTAGCAGTCAGCAAAATAGCGATGAATTCGGCTAAAGCGGTGCCACTCTGCTCAATGTAGCGAATTGACATCAATATAGTAAAAGCGGCAGACAACGCTATGATACCGCGAAAGACGATACTCAGGTTGTCACTATTAAAGCCGCCGCTAAAAGAGATGGGATTGAGAGCATCCCATTGAAAATACAGGGCGACAATGGAAGCCAGTAAACCTGCGATCGCTAGATATCCAATCCAGCGCGAGGATGTACGCCCCAAAATCAAATCAACAATCAAAACCCCCAAGAGGGTGAGAATTACAATCCCCTCTGGTAAAATCGTTCCAGCATTTAACTGGGATGCAAGATTAGCAAAATCCATGAGATGTATAGGTTTTGGGGATTAGACATTAAGGCTAACTCTGTTCATTCTATCTATTGTTCTTTACCAAAATTGCATTAAAAAGAAGAATTCAGAATTCAGAATTCAGAATTCAGAATCAGAAAGTGGAGTAATAACTATGGCTACCATCAAATTAAATTATGTTTAAGTCTAGGATTGGCTCCTTTGCAATCAACATTCATATCTAAAATAAGTAAGCAGCTCAGCTATTTCCTGAACTGCTTATACGGAATTTCGCAGATTTAGTTATCTACTAACCTGCTTGGGGATAGTTTTTGCTTGGCGTAGGCGTAGCCCGTCGTAGACATCGCTTATGATGCTTTTGTCTTCCTAAATCCTCCCGGAATTTAATAGCCTCGTGAGTATCCGCTATTATTTTTTTGCCAACTACCACCGCCAGAGCGAGTGTCTTTCTCCTCTTTTGGTCTAGCTTTATTAACTTTCATTACACGACCCATCCATTCGGCACCATCCAAAGCCTGAATAGCAGCATCTTCTGCGGCTGATGATTCCATTTCGACAAAACCAAAGCCTCGAGCGCGTCCTGTCTCCCTATCTGTGGGTAATTGAACGCGTTTGACGGCTCCGTACTCGGAAAATACCTTACTAAGGTCGTCTTGTGTGACGCTGTAGGATAGGTTCCCTACGTAGATTGACATGAAACTCTCCAGAATCCATTGATGCAGAGATGTTCATCGGTCGAGCCGCTTGCAATTATTGCTAACAACAAGATTCGTATCGCCGAACTTAACTTCTCCAAAATTATCCTACCATAACTTTCGATTTGGCCAAGCCCGAATTCGTCCATTTGTCCTCATGTATGGTAAAATGCATCGGTTTTGTCTATACTTACTATATTTTTTAGCTTATTGTTGAATTTCATTCATCAGGTTTGCACGCCAAATTGCTCTGGATCTACTCCCCAATTTACCCAGCGGACTGCCTCACGTGCTGATTTAATTTCAGGTGGAACTCGCAAGGCGTGAATAAATTGTGTACTTGGGCAAGTCATTTTTAATAAATAAATTGGTTCTTCATCAACATCAGCTTCAATTTTTAATAGTGTGTATTCAGCCCAAGTATCTAATTCAATAGCTTGTAATTCTTGGCAAATTCGGGCGTAACCAATACCTTGAATTAACACTCGTCGTAGTTCGGCGTTTTCCTCTGATAAAAGCCATTGAGATTGCCATTGCTGCGGGTGAATTTTACCGTATTTTTCAGGTAAGGTTACACCGTGGTATGAGTAGAGGCTAAATCCATCAATAAATTCAATGGCGGGTTCACCTTCAGCGTGGAGACGATTTTGATTGTCGAAGCGCAGATGAAGAGGGCGATCGCAGATCATACAAACATTATCAAAGGCAAAAATACGACCACAATGCTTGTATATATTCTGTAAAACTTCCCATATTTCTTGATTATAATTGCATTTTAATACATAAATACAAAACTCAAAAAGACTATATGGGCGTAGCAAACCGTCTAATCTGATGCTGCCATCTACAAAATACCTTAAGCAATTTATTTTAAGTTCTCTATCTAGTAAAACTGCCAACTCAAATTCTATTTGATTAATTCTATTAATATCAATATTTAATCTTCGATTTAACACATATAAAGTGTTGTAACCTAATTGGTTTTTTAACTGAGCGAATAGTAGGTACTCTATGTCAGAGTAAAGTTTGTCATTACTGTATTTTAGTTGAAGATCAATTTCGAGGCACAAAGATGCATAAGGACTATCACAGAAAATTATTGTCGGCTCTGGCTCAGGAATAATAGCATAAGCAGCTTTGACGGCTTCCGCCGCTTTTTCACGATCGATTCGCTCAGTTGAAAGGGCGATCGCTCTCCACTTGTCCCGATAAACTGGAATCAAAGCCTCTTGCTCAGGTGTTAACTTTTCAATCAGCGACATAACGCCAACCTTCAGGCTCATATTCTCGCTGAATTTTCACCATCCAGTCACCTTGGGGAATCGAAATAGCTTTATGCTCCTCATGAGCTAGTAATGCCGACTCTGAAAATACACGTAAATAGAGCGTGCTATCTTTCTCGTATAATTCAGCCTTCCCCTCAGTAATCCGATGTTTATGACCCGTCACTTCGCCTTCTGCCAAAGTTAAATGAGGTACTTTTTGTCCTTCAATTTGCTGCACAGGCAGTAAGATAACATCACCTTGACGAATTGGTTGCATGGTTTTGCTTTCCTGACATGGGCATAAACCCACGTCGTTTTTGCTCTCAAGTTTGATTTAATTTTGGCACAAGCTCTTAATAATTGGGCATAGGGCATAGGGCATTGGGTATGGGGCATGGGGCATTGGTTATTCTTTCTCCCCCTGCTCCCCCTGCTCCCTCATCCCCCTCATCCCCACTCCCCACTCCCCACTCCCCAAATTTGAAAAACTGTAGTCGCCAATTATGCGCTAGATAAGTTAAAGATTGAAATAGCTGGAAATTCACATTCAGCGTTTGCTTCTCCTATACTCTGGGAAAGACTGCGCCCTAACTTAGGGCGGATTTTCTCCCAAGCAGGCAGTTTGTGTGAGGATTAAATCACCGCCCTAAGCGTGACGTTTTATCTTGACAATTTGCAAAAATTACCTCAATTTGACTGTTTAGCTTAGCAGCTATTCTTTTTTTTGAAATTTCCATGTCAACTCTCGTCATCGTCGAATCTCCAACCAAAGCTCGTACCATTCGCAACTACCTGCCATCAGGCTATCGGGTGGAGGCGTCTATGGGTCATGTGCGTGACTTACCGCAGTCTGCTAGTGAAATTCCCGCCGCAGTTAAAGGGGAAAAATGGGCGCAGCTAGGGGTAAACGTGGACGCCGACTTTGAACCGGTATATGTTGTCCCGAAAGACAAAAAGAAAATTGTCACCCAGCTCAAAGATGCGCTCAAGGATGTAGATGAACTGATTCTGGCAACGGACGAAGACCGGGAAGGTGAAAGCATTAGTTGGCATTTATACCAATTGCTGAAGCCGAAAGTTCCGACTAAGCGGATGGTGTTTCACGAAATTACCCAAGATGCGATCAAAAAAGCGCTGAAAAACTGCCGCAATATCGATGAGCAGTTGGTTCGCGCCCAAGAAACGCGGCGGATTTTAGATCGATTGGTGGGTTATACTTTGTCTCCCCTGTTATGGAAAAAAATCGCCTGGGGATTATCTGCTGGGCGGGTGCAATCTGTAGCGGTGCGACTTTTGGTCACCAAGGAACGCCAGCGCCGTGCCTTCCATGAAGGTACGTACTGGGATTTGAAGGCCAGTTTAGAAAAGGAAAAAACCCCTTTTACTGCCCAGTTGGTAACGCTGGGAGGAACTAAAGTAGCGAATGGCGGCGATTTTGACCCCACAACCGGACAAATTGTCGCAGGACGCAATGTCTTGTTGCTCAACGAAGACCAAGCCATAGCCCTCAAGGAACGCCTGAGTGGAAAAACTTGGAGTGTCAGCGACATTGAAGAACGTCCAGTGACGCGCAAACCGGCGCCACCATTTACTACTTCGACGCTGCAACAAGAATCTAACCGGAAACTGCGCCTCTCAGCCCGCGATACCATGCGAATTGCCCAGAATTTGTACGAACAAGGGTATATTACCTATATGCGGACAGATTCGGTGCATTTGTCAGATCAGGCGATCGCAGCTGCTAGAAGTTGTGTAGAAAAACTCTACGGTCAACAATATCTCAGCCCCCAGCCCCGGCAATACACTACCAAATCCAAAGGCGCACAAGAAGCGCACGAAGCAATTCGCCCAGCAGGTAGCAGCTTCCGCACTCCCCAAGAAACCGGTTTGGGCGGTCGAGAACTTGCTGTCTACGATTTGATTTGGAAACGTACCGTCGCCTGCCAAATGGCTGATTCTCGGCAAACCCAAATTTCCGTACAATTGCAAGTTGAGGACGCTGGTTTTCGTTCTTCTGGCAAGCGCATTGAATTTCCGGGATACCTACGCGCTTACGTTGAAGGTTCAGATGACCCGGAAGCGGCACTAGAAGACCAAGAAGTAATTTTACCTAGCTTAAAAGTGGGAGATCATCCAAATTGCACAGAACTAGAAGCAGTTGGTCATGAAACTCAACCCCCAGCTAGGTACAGTGAAGCAACTCTGGTGAAAACCTTAGAAAGCGAAGGTATCGGTCGTCCCAGTACCTACGCCAGCATTATTGGCACCATCATCGACAAGGGTTACGCCCAATTGATGAATAACGCCCTCATACCCACCTTCACTGCTTTCGCCGTCACCGACTTGCTGGAAAAATATTTCCCGGATATCGTCGATCCCAGCTTTACCTCAAAAATGGAGCAAACCCTCGATGACATAGCCACAGGTGAAGCTAAATGGCTACCCTACCTCCAGAAATTTTATTTGGGAGACAAAGGTCTGGAAACCCTAGTCAGGGAACAGGAAAGCCAAATTGATGCTACCAAAGCCAGAACTGTAGAACTGGAAAATTTGGCAGCCAAAGTCCGCATCGGGAAATATGGTCCTTACATTGAAGTTGAAAATGGTGAGGGTGTTATCACCGCTTCAATTCCCAAAGACTTGACGCCAGCTGACCTCGACCCCAAACAAGTAGAAGTATTGCTGCGGCAAAAAACCACAGGCCCTGACCAGGTGGGTCGCCATCCCGAAACTGGCGAACCAATTTATGTGAAAATTGGCGCTTATGGGCCTTATGTCCAATTAGGTGACAAGACTGAGGAAAACCCCAAACCGAAACAAGCCTCTCTACCCAAAGGTGTTACCCCAGAAAACCTGACCTTGGAAACGGCTGTTGGTCTGTTGGCACTACCCCGGACATTAGGAGTTCATCCAGTCACTAACGGCAAAATCCAAGCCAGTTTGGGACGCTTTGGCCCTTATGTTGTTCATGACCAGGGTAAGGAAGGAAAAGATTACCGCTCTCTGAAAGCTGCTGATAATGTATTGACAGTTAGCCTAGAACGTGCATTGGAATTGTTCTCCGAGCCAAAAAAGGGACGCAGTTCCACCAACAGCAAGTCCAAGGCAGCCTTACGTGAATTGGGTACACATCCAGAGGACGGCGAACCAGTGAATATCTACGATGGTCCCTATGGCCCTTACATCAAGCATGGCAAAACTAATGCTAGTATCCCAGAAGGTCAATCGGTAGAAGATGTCACCCTGGCTGCGGCCTTGGAATTGTTGGCTGCTAAGGCCTCCACGGGAAAATCAACCCGTAAAACCACTAAATCGACGAGTTCGAGATCCAAGTCAACTACTAAGTCATCAAGCACAGCTACGAAAAAAAAGACCACAGAAAGCTAACGATTTTGGATTTTGGATTTTGGATTTTGGATTTTGGATGATCTACCGAGGCAACCTTGGGAAGTTGAAAATTCTCCCCTTTCCCGCGTCAGTCATAACTAGGCAATTTTGGCTTGAGAAACTACTAACTCCCCTTGACTCTTGACCCTTGATACCCATCCTTGATAGGATGCAGTTCTGTAGGTTGCAAGTGTGATACTCTAAAAGGTAAGGTAGAACACAAGTCGAAATCTTCAAAGTAGCTGATGTCCCAAAAATGGGATTGTATGTTAGCTCTGTTAAAAGCTAGAGGTGCAAAAATACGCAATTCACTGCGTATTTGTTAATCAAAATTGAGGTAGTATCTCAGGAGCGGTCAGTTCATGGACTATATAGAAAAGGTGCTAGAAAAGCTTAAGGAATTAGCACGTAAGCTAATTGAGAGCCTTTTAGGCCCAGAGGCTGAGCCGGAACCGGAACTGATTCCGATTCCTGTGAACGATCGCTCACGCCGTCGCTAGTAGCCCCGAAAGTGCTAAACCCGACGTTAGAACCCTTAAGTATTCTGGCACTGCACGGGCCAAACTTAAATTTGCTAGGACAACGAGAACCTGGAATTTATGGATCGTTGACATTAGCAGAAATTAACCGCCTGTTAGAAGAAGAGGGATTAAAATTACAGGCGAAAGTTTTTCCTTTGCAGTCAAATCATGAAGGAATTTTGGTTGATGCTATTCATGGAGCATTGGGGCAACATCAAGGAATTTTGATTAATGCAGGGGCATATACCCACACAAGTGTGGCATTACGAGATGCGATCGCTGCCGTTAATTTACCCACAGTAGAAGTACACCTGAGTAACATTTACCGTCGGGAAGATTTCCGCCATCATTCGTACATCGCCCCAGTAGCCATCGGCCAAATCAGTGGTTTTGGCTCTCAAAGTTATTTGTTAGGCTTACAGGCACTAGTGAATTATTTAAGAGTTAGGAGTTAGGAGTTAGTAGTTAGGAGTTAGGAGTTAGGAGTTAGGAGTTAGGAGTTAAGATATTGACAGTGTTGGGCTTACAAGCACTAGTAAATTATTTAAGAGTTAGGAGTTAAGATATTGATAGTAAAGTCAGGAATTAAAAATTTTTATAATTAACTCCTCACTCCTCACTCCTCACTTTTCAGTCGATATTTAATGCGTTACTCCCTTATAAGTCGGTTTAGAGGTACTTTACTCGGAGCATTCCTGGGGGGAAATTTAGCTTCGGATAGTGGAATACAGCCTCAGAATTACCCCGATTTTGGCAGAATGGCGATTCTGGGCACCGAGAGTTTAATTAGCTTGGGTAGATTAGATTTAGATGATTGGATAGCGCGTCAGCAACAAGCTTCTCTTGATTTAGCTCCAACAGACATAATTATTGCCACACTACCAGTGGCACTTTTTTTTCACGAAAATCCAATTAAGCTACGACAAAACTTGCTGCATGTACTAAAAATCTGGGATGATGACCCAGTAGTACGGGATGGAACATTAGCAGTAGGGTATGCCATCGCTCTAGCGTTGAATGAGAAACTCGACCCTCTAACCCTCATTCCCCAAATAATTTCATTTCTCCAAGAAACACCGACATCAATACCGAAAAAATTATTAAGAATTCAGAATTTATTAGAACAAGGGGCTGGATTAGAAAGGGTGCAAGCCGAGTTTGCTGGCAAAGAAAAGCTCAGTGATAGTATTGCGATCGCATTTTACTGTTTTCTGAGTACATTGGAAGATTTTCGCCTTGCAGTTTTGCGAGCTACTCACAACGGTGATTCCAAACTCCAAGATGCTAACCGTTTAATGAGACACTCTACAGGTGCAATTACTGCTGCTTTATCAGGCGCACATAACACTACAGCAGGAATTCCTCTCAATTGGCGAGTCATGCTTCTGCAAAGGAATTATCCAGCATCGGAACTGACAAGCTTTGACCAAATGTTAGAATTGGCTGATGCACTCGTGGCTGTGTGGTCAGGATTGTATGATAACGTTCGCCTAGATCCAAAGGAGTTAACAGAGGGAGGATGTGCCATGTCTAGGGTAGCTTTGCTTTCAGTTTACGCAGCCCCTCGTGTTATGCGGTTGCGTTAATGCTATTTTCAGCAAACAACACTGCGGATGCCAAACTCCCAATCTTAACAGTATTCTATACTAATATTTTCCAGCAAACCCTCGACTTGATTCTGTAGGTAAGTTCCGCCAAACGTAGTTGCAATAGTAGCCGTAGATTGGAATTCCCTGATGATTGTTTTGTTTTGAGCTAAGCTAATGAACATTCAAGTTCCATAGAACCAGGTTTGAAGCCGCTTCTTTTATGTCCGGTTGAAGACTTATCATTAGGGCTAACCCTCTGAGGTTCAGATACTTTAATAATTAAGTAATTACCTGGACTTAATGTTACTACAAAGGAACCATCCTGGAAAAATCTAACGATCATTAGCTGATCGAAGTCAGCAATTGCAGGCAGAGATAATGAAAACGACTGAGCAATTTTTGCAGTTATTCACCCAGCAATTGTCTTACTGGCGGCGATGGTACAGATTACTACGCCGTAAGGGAAAACTACTTAAAACCAGAAACCATAGAAGGGAACTTCTAAAAGCTATCCAGAGAAATGTAATCTTGTTTTTCTCAAAAACCAATGACAAAAGCGAACGGCGAAAACAAGAAAGAGCGCTAAAGTCAATGGCAAAATCAGTTCAAACTCAGAGTAGTATTTATACAGTTGGTTGCAACTGGGTACATGGAAAGCGTTACTTCGTTATTTTGGCGATCGCTGTCGTCTCACTCACAGGCGTAATTGGCAACAAATTATACAATCAAACCCAACTCCAAATAAGCAATCCCTCACCCCAGACAATTAGAGCGCCTTATACAGATAGCATTGAAGATAAGAAAAAAACAGAAGCTGAGCGCAGAACTGCCAGTAAAAGTTTTATACCAGTGTTAATGGTTGATCCACGAATCAATCAAGAAATCAATCAAAATTTACAACAACTTCTGGATGATGGTAATGAAATTCGTGCCATTGCAGGAGAGTTTCCTTTTTTTGATAGTATAGTCCTCTCTAGATCTAGCCAGCGTTACCTGCGTTCTTGCTCTGAGCCGGAATGGGAAGCGGTGCTTTTGGCTCTAGAAAATCATCGAAACCACCTTCAAAAAATAACAGGACGAACCACCGCTTCATCCATAGCTGCACCTAATCAAACACCACCCAAATCTAATTCCCAGAATACCGAAGTAGAGTCCGATGAGACGAAATCTGTTGATTTTTCTCAAAACACTGACTTTACTCAAGCAATAAAAGAATTAGAAGCTTACCAACTGACAAGTTCTGAGAAAAGCTTTTCGTCACTCATTGCCCAAATTTCCCAAGCACGCCAAAAATACACACTCGCTACTGCAAAACTTTTACAGTTGGAGAGTGTTAGTCCAGAAACAATATACGAGGAATCTCTGCTCCTAGACTTATCAGATATGGAGTGGGAAAATACACAAACGGCAATTCATCAAAGTGCAGAGCGAATTCTCACCCAAGGTATCCCCCACGGACTACCACAAAACATCTTACAGGATGCGGTCAGCTTACAAATCCAGACATTTGTACCAGCAGATGCCGAACCTTTAGCAAGCAAACTGTTGTTAGCTGTACTCCAGCCAAATCTGCAAAAAGATGAAGAAAAAACCAGAGAAAAAGCTCAAAAAGCTGCTGCTGGGGTGCCACCTGTAATGATGAATGTACAGCGTGGTCAGGTGATTGTCAAAAAAGGAGAGCAGATTAGTGCCTGGGATTTTGAGTTATTGCAGCATTATCACCTGATTCGCCGCGAGATCAAGTGGGTGGAGTTGGTGAAGTTAGGAACCATTATTACCATCGCCATTGGCATTTTTGTTTGGGTAGAACGACATATTAATTGTGAATTGCGACAACGCGATCGCCTTTTGGTCTTACTGCTCACTCTGAGTGTACCAGGAGTAATCGTTATGGGATTGCCCTACACTACCTGGAGTGCCCTTGGTTTATTGTTGGGAAGCTTCTACGGCCCGAGTTTGGGGTTGACAGTCGTCGGACTGCTGTCGCCAATATTAGCAATCAGCTTGGATATGAGCAAAGCTGCGCTTTTAGCTGGTGTAGGGGGAGGGATATTAGGTAGTTGCATCGCCCAAAGATTGCGATCGCGTGAGGAACTGGCATTATTAGGTGTGGCGATCGCTTTAACTCAAGGCATCATTTACCTGATTGTAAAAGTCTTAATTGGTCAAGCATTTGGTTCAACTTGGTATATCGTCCTCCGAGAAGCAGGGTTATTTGCTTCATCGGGTTTTGTTTGGAGTGTTGTCGCTTTAGGGTTGAGTCCTTATCTAGAAAGATTTTTTGATTTAGTCACTCCCATCCGCCTAGCAGAATTGGCGAACCCCAATCGCCCCTTATTAAAAAGACTCGCTACTGAAACTCCCGGAACTTTTCAACATACGCTGTTTGTGGCTACCCTTGCCGAAGCTGCTGCCAAACAACTAGGATGCAATGTTGAATTAGTCAGGGCTGGTACATTATACCATGATGTTGGAAAAATGCACGACCCCCTTGGATTTATTGAAAACCAAATGGGGGGACCAAATAAACACGATACAGAAATTAAAGATCCTTGGAAGAGTGCAGAAATTATCAAAAAGCACGTAAGTGAAGGGTTGGTGATGGCGCGTAAACACCTTTTACCCACAGCAATTCAAGCTTTTATTCCCGAACATCAGGGAACAATGCTAATTGCTTATTTTTATCACCAAGCCCAGCAAATGGCTCAAGAAGATCCGAGTTTAACCGTAGACGAAGCAGATTTTCGCTACGATGGGCCGATTCCTCAGTCACGGGAAACAGGAATTGTGATGTTGGCGGATGCTTGCGAAGCGGCGCTGCGATCGCTCGAAGCCTCGGCGAAGCGTCCCGTACCCGTGAAAAGCAAGGCACGCGGGACATCTGAGGGAGAAGACAAGCGATCGCCCAAAGATGTCTCCAGCGAACAAGCTTTAGCAATGCTGAATAATATTCTGCGTGCCAGATGGCAAGACAATCAACTCGTAGATTCCGGATTAACACGGGAAGAAATGTCACAAATTGCCGAGATATTTGTGGATGTTTGGCAGCAATTTAATCACAAGCGGATTGCTTATCCTAAGTTGAAGGCTAATGGTGCTGTGCGAAATTCGTAATTAAATATTTTCAGAATACTGAATTTTTATTTCCTAATTTATCAATCTTAAAACCAAAAAATATTATTAGGAGTTAAACAAAAATGGCTACTTTAACTATTCGTTTACCAGACGAAAAACACAACAGATTAAAAGAACTTGCTCAAGCCAAAGGCATAAGTGTCAATAAGCTGATTGAAGAACTTTCCACCATAGCTCTAGCAGAATTTGATGCCAATACCAGATTTAAAGCAATGGCTGCAACTGGTAACCCAGAAGAAGACTTAAGAATACTGGCTAAACTTGATGCTCTCACAGAATAGAAATAAGAGAGCTTGTAGCGCGATGATGCAAGTTCCAAATTACGCCGAATGGAGAGGTGTTGTAATGAGTCAAGTCAACTATGCAG
The DNA here is from genome assembly GCF_015207005.2 of Desmonostoc muscorum LEGE 12446. Classification (GTDB taxonomy): domain Bacteria; phylum Cyanobacteriota; class Cyanobacteriia; order Cyanobacteriales; family Nostocaceae; genus Nostoc; species Nostoc muscorum. The sequence goes on along the minus strand of NZ_JADEXS020000001.1, from coordinate 2,591,881 downwards.
CCATGTCTGATGAGGAATTGAGACAATATTTTCTCCTACATCGTGAGGACAAAATGGTTCTGCGAGCATATCTGGATAGACTTGGCGATCGCCCACGGAGTATTATAACAACTGTAGATGATCCCGACTTTGATGCCAAAATCCAAGCAGCAGTTCTAAAGCAGATGCAAGCAGCAGGCAATAATGGTGAGACGGCGGTCTAACAATCTTGGTATAGCAGACAGTGGAGAAAAAGCCACAACTAAGCAAAAGTTTTGCGAGGTGCAGCTTAATCTTCCCCAATTGGGATGTCTACGACGGGCTACGCCTACGCATATCTGTTGATAATTTCGATCAAAATCACTCATTCCTGGACATACCCAAACCCAATCCCCAGTCCCCAACCGCTTTTACTTTTTAATTCTCACTACGTCGCACAGCAGCCAAAATAAAATTAACTGCTGCTTGGGTATGCTGCTCAATCATTTCTGGACTTAGCAATTCTAAATCAGGCCTAGTATGCTTGATGTTTTCGTAAGCGTTGAAGTATAAATTACAAACACCAACAATATGCAGGGTGGTGAGAAATGGATCGAGTTGACGAAAACAACCCTCCGCCATCCCCCGTTCTAAAATCTTGATGAGATAGGCAAAATTTTCTTGCCAATTTCCTTGTTTGAAATACTTTCCCTGATTTTGGTTTGCTTCTTGGAACCAAAGCATCCCTCGGTGTGGGTGGGCTGCTTCGTAGGCGATCGCTTCCTTAACAAGCAGCTTCAAAGCTTCCTCTGGTGGAAACTGATCTAAATCTAACTGCTGAAACCCTTCGTGCATTTCTACCGCTGGGCGTTGCAAGACAGCTTGATATAGTCCTTCCTTGCTCTGGAAGTAGTAATAAATCATCGCTGTGGTGACACCTGCACCTTTGGCGATCGCCTCTGTCCGCGCCCCACTCAGCCCATTTCTAGCAAACTCTACTTCCGCTGCATCGAGAATCTGCTTTTTCGTCGCCTCTGCATCCCGCACCTGGCGAGGTTTTTTATATGAAAGTTTTGATTGTGTTGAACGACCCACGGTACTCCATCAGCTTAACGAAAACATCTTAACTAAAAAATTGGTTAGTAGTTGACATACAAGATGAACTTTATTAAATTAATAGTTGTTAACTAATTTTTTAGTTAACTCATCTTTTGCATAATCTAGCCATACAGTAGTCGAAGTTAGCCGAGCAATGCTCGGTAGTATTACTTCGTCCATTACCAAGCAAACCTTAATTATCCCAATTGACATTCATTCATAGCAATGTAGGACAGACGATACTAGGTCGTCAATCACAACTTTTAACTTTAGAGATTAACACCTGACTATTGAGTCCTCTGTTGTTGAAGAAGAATTCAGAAGTCAGAATTCAGAAGTCAGAATTCAGAATTCAGGAGTCAGAATGAATCAGTGGGGGATTGAGACCCACCACTGTCTTGTTGACCACTAAATATGCAGATTTAGTGGGGGTCTTAAACCCCTGGATTCATTCACCAGTCGCACAAAATTCATTCTGAATTCTGACTCCTGACTCCTGAATTCTGTTTGATAAATAATTTGACAATATTTTGGAGGAAAAATGCAACCTATTTTACCTGGTGCGCCTTGGTTAATCGCGCACAAATCTACATTAGGAGTGAATAAACCTCATAAAATTACTTTAAATGGACATGATTATGTCATTTGGCAAAACCAAAAAGATGAAGTCTTTGCCCTTGATAACATCTGTCCACATATGCAAGCACCCTTATCATCCGGCTGGGTTTGTCAAGAAAGAGATACTATTACTTGCCCTTTTCATGCACTAGAATTTGATGGACAAGGCAGACTTTATCAAGAGGATAAAAAAGATACTCAGCCAATTACAAAGCCATTAGAGCTAATTATTAGTAACGATTGCATCTGGACATATGGCGGATTTGAGCCAAGATTACCTATCCCGGATTTACATCAAAAAATTGTAGATGACTACGAATTTCTTGGAGTAACTGGCGAAAAAAGTATTCAGGGAGACTTTTTGAGTAATCTAATGGTCAACTACGACTATAATCACCAAAATGGTACTCATAAAGACCTATTTAAAATTACATCTTGTGATGTAAGCTCTTTTGAAGAGAAGGGATACTATGCGACAGTAAAGCAAGATTTGACAAGAGCTAAAAACACACTTGGAGAAATTATTCAAAATCCTGTTTTGGGAATCTTCCCTAAAACCCTAAGTAACACACTCGAATACGCTTTTCCTTCGACTACAGCTTTTTTTGCTAAAACCCCTATTGGTGATATTGCTCAAACTCACATTCTCTATCCTGAAACAGAAAAAACAACTAAGACGTTTATTCTGATGTATGCTCAAGTGAACAATCCTTTGATGAAATTGTTCTTTAAAAACTCAGTTTTACAAGCAGCAGCTACAGTCATAGAACAGGATACAGGTGCAGTGGAAAGTTTGTATCCCCGGCAAAAACCAAAAATTAGATTGCCAAATGAAGAGATTATGTTCTATGCAGAAAAACTCTACCGTAATTGGTAATTTGGTTTTGGAAAATATAGCTAAATTCAGAATTGGGAAGTAATACAGCAAATTGCAACTTGGTGAGGTACAAATAATTGTAGGGGCACAACATGTTGTGCCCCTACCCGTGTACTTCATTTACCTGAAATACGCTGTATTTAGACCTAAGCAAAGACACAGGGAGGCTCTTACGTGGAGAAATTTTAATGATAAGTGATTAGTCGGAGATGACCACTCCCTACTCCCTACTCCCCATTCCCTGTCTTAATCCTAAATACCTGAAAACTGCTGTAAATTCTGACTCTTCACTACTGAGTGCTGAATTACTACCAAGTTTCAATAAAAACCCCTGGTAGTTAGCCAGGGGTAATGCAAGTCAGTACTTTTCGCATGGAATGTATCCTACTTCAATACCATAGCAAGCCTCTAATTTGCAGATCTGCCATTTTGCCAAACAAAAAAGCCCCCAGTAGTAAGCTGAGGGTTAATTTTTTTTGGAATAGCGGTAATCTACAAAGGTATTATTCCCAGGTAAGTAAGCAATAGAACGAAAATAAAACTAAAAATTTCTATATATAGTAGCTGCGGCATATCTTAAACCTCGTTGCTTAGCCTTAAATAAGTAAAACTAATAACTAACACCAGCTTTGTGAATGTCCCAACACTTGCTTAATTTTTGTAAAGCAGTGTAAAGTACATTCACAGGCGAAAACAAAGCCGCCTGATTCATACATAAATTCAACCGCAATCATAAAACAATGACAGCAACCATTCAACGCCGCGAAAGCGCCAACGTCTGGGATCGCTTCTGCAACTGGATCACCAGCACCAACAACCGCTTATACATCGGCTGGTTCGGTGTACTCATGATCCCCACCCTGCTAGCTGCTACCGCTTGTTTCGTAATCGCCTTCATCGCTGCTCCTCCAGTAGACATCGATGGTATCCGCGAGCCTGTTGCAGGTTCCTTAGTTTACGGAAACAACATCATCTCCGGTGCAGTTGTTCCTTCCTCCAACGCTATTGGTTTGCACTTCTACCCAATTTGGGAAGCAGCATCCTTAGACGAGTGGTTGTACAACGGCGGTCCTTACCAGCTAGTAGTGTTCCACTTCCTGATTGGCGTATTCTGCTACTTAGGTCGTGAGTGGGAACTCTCCTACCGCTTGGGAATGCGTCCTTGGATTTGCCTAGCATTCTCTGCACCTGTTGCTGCTGCAACCGCAGTATTCTTGATTTACCCCATCGGACAAGGTTCATTTAGCGATGGTATGCCCTTGGGTATCTCCGGAACCTTCAACTTCATGATCGTGTTCCAAGCAGAACACAACATCTTGATGCACCCCTTCCACATGTTAGGTGTGGCTGGTGTATTCGGTGGAAGTTTATTCTCCGCAATGCACGGTTCTCTAGTTACCTCTTCTTTAGTTCGTGAGACAACCGAAAGCGAATCTCAAAACTACGGCTACAAGTTCGGTCAAGAAGAAGAAACCTACAACATTGTTGCAGCCCACGGTTACTTCGGTCGCTTGATTTTCCAATACGCTTCATTCAACAACAGCCGTTCCTTGCACTTCTTCCTAGCTGCATGGCCTGTGATTGGAATCTGGTTCACCGCTTTGGGTGTGAGCACAATGGCTTTCAACTTGAACGGTTTCAACTTCAACCAATCGATCATCGACTCTCAAGGTCGCGTCATCAACACCTGGGCTGACATCATCAACCGCGCTAACCTGGGTATGGAAGTGATGCACGAGCGCAATGCTCACAACTTCCCCTTAGACTTGGCAGCAGCTGATGTTGCTCCTGTAGCTCTAACCGCTCCTGCTATCAACGGTTAATCACTACCTAAGTTGAGTGAAAATTAAATAGAATAAAAAGCGCTCTCCCAAAAGGGGGGCGTTTTTTAGTGTCAATTTAAAATTGGGGGTGAAGGGGTATGAGTTACTTGCAGGCGTTGGCATGGCTCAACTAAGCTATGGTGGGATTTAAAAAATTATGAGTATAAGTATGGAAAACCATTAGGCTGGAAGGCTAATAATGCGAACAATCGTAGTTGGTGATATTCATGGTTGTTATGATGAACTTCTTCAGCTATTAGCCAAAGTGCAGCTGACAGAGGATGATTGTTTAATCTCATTAGGAGATATTGTCGATCGCGGAGTTGATTCATTCAAGGTATATGATTTTCTCCAAAATCGCCCCAACACTGTTGTTTTGATGGGTAATCACGAACGCAAACACCTACGTCAGACTCTTTCCTACTCCCAGGAAATCGTCAAGTTACAGTTTGGCGATCGCTATGCAGAGTTTTTAGAATGGGTGAGTCATAGACCGTACTATCACGAAACTGACGAGGCTATTTTACTTCACGCTGCGGTGGAAGATGGTATATCCATTGAAAAACAAAGAGAAGAGGTTTTGTGTGGTTGCACGGCGGGTGAAAAGCATCTCGAAAAACGCTATGGAAATACATATTGGAGCGAATTGTATTCTGGTGCTAAACCAGTTATCTTTGGTCATCACGTTGTTGGCGATCGTCCACTGATCATTGCAGGGAAGGTTTACGGGATCGATACTGGAGCTTGTCACGGTGGAAGATTGACTGGGCTAATTTTACCTAACCTGTACAATCCAAAAAATATCTTCAGGAGCAGGGTGACGATTATTGTAGTTGGATTCTGGTAGCCGAACGATCGCAATATCTGGTTCGGGTTCAGAATTTACTAGTGTGACTGGGCCATTGAAACGGACATCGGCTTTACCGATGAGTAACTCCTCTAGGTATTTCACACCTCTTTTTGCTGTGCTGTAATGTATTGGAGTTTCTGGGGTCATTTCCACAATTTCGCCTGCTAACAACTCCACACGGCGATCGCGCAAAATCCCCGCTTCAATCATGCGATGATAGTCGTCTACAGACCATTTGGCTAGCGTTTTCATATCATTTCTGCAAGTCTGACTCAATTTTACCCAAGCGATCGCTGCTGACAATTAATCTCCCCGACCCCTTAGGCTAAAAACTACTCCAAAATTCTGTAGGAATGTCATCATAGTTAAGGTGAATCCCCAGTGACTAAAACTTGTCGTCTCGGATTTGAAACCCAGAATTTTTATTCAAGAATCCAACAATCTGCTTGACCCAGTTTGCCAGTCGATCAAATTTGTGTTTAATAAGCGATTCGAGACCACTGAGCCGATACTCTACAAAGAGCTTCTTTTCTTTGTATTCGACTAGATGAACATCCAATTTTTTCTCTACTTTGTAAAGCCGATCCACGAAATTATCTTTCAGCTGATCGACAGCCGATAGCAATCTATTTTCTACCTTGTCAATCTTACTGTTAATATTGGCTTCAATTTGGGCTAATCGATAAATAGCCCCCACTACTGTTAATAGCCCGATAATAATAGTGAGAGCGTTGTTAATATCAATTTTCATTGCTTCTCAGCCATTGAGTAATTGGTCTAGCTTAAAGTTAATATTTGCAAATTCCTGAGTGAGCAATATTTCCTCTGAGGTATCGTCTGTGCCTGTGTATTCCCACACAGTTACAGCTGCACGAGTAAACCATTTTGGTACTTTGACGCTGACACCATAAGATGTGGAAATTTTATTGAAAAGAATCAGGTTAATTTGGTCTAAAAATAATGGCTGACCTTTAACAGTGGTTGCATCTTGACCCCCACCAATTACAAGCCCTGTGCTGATTTTTTGATTGATGTATCCTGCAAATCGCCATATCGAGCCTGAGGGAACATCCGTGTCCACACTAACTGCAAGAATAAATTTATCTAGCACAATTGGGACTAATATTTCCGGAATGGGATTAGTTAAATAACTCCCATTTTGCATAGGAACTTGGACAGCATTAATGTTAGTAGAATATATGCTTTGCCAGTTATCACTATTGCTTAATTCAACTACTCTCACTGCCTAATCATCCGTGAGAAATTACAAAATCAACGTGTTCCGCAAACTCGTCTACTATTTCAAACGGATTAGGAATACCGTAATACTCCAGCTTATCGAGATATTCAACGATATCAATTTTCCCGATTAGCCAATCTCTACCCGCTTGGTTGATGGCAAGCATTCCCTGGAATTCTTGCTCGGAACAGTTACCATCAATATCAACGGATAGCAGATCTAACGGATCGTCTGGAGTCCAAATAATTCCGGTGCGGTCTGCTATCTTGCTCATCAGCCCTCAGGAGTGAATCTAGCTCGGTTTTTGCCGCTGTTTGCTGCAATGAAAGTACCGTAGGCTGCTATACCCTTGATTCCCAATACTGCACCGTCATAAGGTTGCCCACCTGTCGTTTGCCCAAACGGACTTGTGACGGAATCTACATCGGGCTTTTTATATTGAGCGCCGGTAATCCGGCTAGGTTTCTTTTCTGTTCCAGGTACAACAGCCGTTAGCGTTAACTTGGCAAACTTAAATTTTTTGGCTTCAATCACAAGCGGGTTTTGCAGCGCTGCAAATTCCTCAGCAGTGGTAACGTAAGGGGCAAGTATTGTACGAAGAACATTCGCCACGCCAGACCCTTGCCCAGTTTGGTTATCCTTGATTAACCGCGTAGGAAGATAAATTTTAGTATTGCCAGCAGTGCCAAACGGAGAAACATAACCTGCTTCTTTTTCTGCCTTGGCGCGTTTAGTTTCGTCAGTAATAGCTGCAAATTTTTGTTGGCGTTCGAGAGGTGTAGCCTCTAACCACTCTTTATATTTGTCGTACCGCGCCTTTTGTGCTGGGTAGCGTTGTAGATCTCTAAAACCCATGATTTTTACTGTTAAAAGACGCATCTAAAGAATTATCTGATGACAAACCTTCTCTGATAAAAAGACTTGGAATCGATGAGATAGCTCTGGTTAAGGGCAAGGCTAATTACTGCGCCGTACTAATAGATTTAGATACATCTAAGCTAGTAACTATTTTAAATGGGCGCACGCAAGAAGTAGTGAAAAAAACCCTTTTAGAATGGGGATATGAGGTCTTAGAACAAATTGAGGAAGTGAGTATAGATTTGTGGGTTGGTTATAAAAACGTTGTCACAGAATTAATGCCCAATGCTCAAGTAGTAGCAGATAGATTTCATGTAATGACACAGATTAATCAAGAATTAGATACACAGAGAAAACGAGAGAAGCGGAGTCTAGAAGAATTAATTCAAAAAGCGCAATTATCATCAAAAAAAGCTGAATATGAAAAAGCTTTGTCGGGATTAAAAAATAGTAAGTACGTTTTACTTAAAAATGAGTCAGACTTAAATGAAGAGCAAATAAATAAACTTTCTGAAGTCAAGAATGTATCTCCTGTCTTAAAAGAAATGCATGAATTAAAAGAAAAATTTAGAAAGATTTTTAATCAGACAGATAATTGGTATCCGGGAGTTTATAAACTTGGTATGTGGTTATCGAAAGCTAAAAAACATTTTCCCAAGAGTAACAATACTATTATCCGTTGGTTTGATGAGATAATTGCTTACTTTGATAATGGGACAAATAGTGGTGCTGTGGAAGGTATTAATAACAAGATCAAGTTGATTAAACGTTCCGGTTATGGATTTAGAAACTTTGACAATTTCCGCGTTAGATGCTTATTGAATTGGCATTTTAACTATTAGTTAAGCATACTATGTACTGAAGAATCATCTTTTAGGTGTTCAAAAAGTTTTGTAGCTTGCTGCCAAGACTCTAAGGCTTCTCTTGCCTGACCTAGATCCAGTTGTCTCTGCCCTCTCTGGTTCAGTACTTCAGCTTGATGCTGTTGTGTTTGTTTGCTTACTTCCTGAGCCAGAATCAAAGATGGCTGTCCTATAGCTATGGATAATCCTAGAATGCATAACAATAAGTACTTGAATAAACGCCAAAAACTAATCATTTTAACCGTACCGCTTCTGTTACTGATGATACTGGCTGCGTAGAAGTTAGCTCATGGCATTTAGAAGCAGACACCTCAGCGTAGGGGCTTGGTGGATCGGCTTCTGCGGTCAAGACTACATCTCCATCAGCATTTCTTATCCAACCCTGGGCTTCTACAATTTCTATGGGTTCTTCAGTTGTTGATAGGTTTGATTGCTCCAAATTATCAATCGCCCCAAGAGGAGTAGAATTTCTCTGCCAAGTAGAACTGCTATCTAACTGGTTGCCAGAACTAGCTGCTAGTCCCCCAGCACCAGCATTCACAAATGTACTTGCTATTCCACGAGAACGACCTTGGCATACTGATACAATCTCTGGAGCTTGTGCGATCGCCTGTGGTTGTACTTTGGTAAGGCTGGGATTTCTGTTTTGGAAGTTGACCTGTACTGTGCCGTCAATTCCTCGCTCTGAACTGGCTGTAATCTGTGTGTCGGGGGAAATAAATAGCCTTTTTGTGTTGATGCGGATGCTGCCCCCACCTCCCCGGTATGCGTTCGCTGTAATCGCGCTGTTGTTCGAGGCGCTCAGGATGTCTGTGTCGATACGGATATTGCCGCCGTTGCCAAAAGAGCCTAGGCTTGTTTACCAAGCAGCAGCAGCTTCTGTTCGTGGCAATGCGGACAACACAGGAGCAACGTATTCTGTATTCTGTTGCACCTATCTTCAGCAAATGCCCTGCCAGGGCTAGTTCTGCATCACCAGAATTGGTGGTGACTTCCCATCCGACTCCAGGTTGAGGGCGTTCCTTGAGCAGGAAGAAAATAATTGATGGGGACTTTTGGTTGTCTGTTTGTTGAGCGAGTTCTGTCAGTAGTGCAGAGACAGAACTCGTACCAACACACAGATAATTGAGACTGTTGACAGTGCAAGTAAAACACGGTGTTCTTCAATCTTCATCTTCCTCATAATCGAAATCATCATCACTATGTTCTTCATACCACTTTCTTTCTTCTTCCAAAGCGATTTCTCTCTCGAGTCTTTTTCTTTCTAAAATTTCCCTTTCAAGCTTTTCTATTTCTTGCCTTTCTCTTTCACGTATTTCTGTTTCTATCCGTTCTCTCTCTCTGTCTATGAGATTTTTTAATGAGTTTTATATTTGGTAGTACTTTAAGGCTGCAAAATATAAAAAGCAACGAAAAACCCCATCCTTCATACAGGTTGGGGGCAATGTAACAATTCAATCTAGTGCCTGATCTTTTTTTAAAGTTTTACGCTCTCTTCGTTTAAGGAAGATAACTTAATCCGCCGACTTTCACGCGATAGTGGTACTAAAACTGGGGCAAGACTTTGAGCATTGCTTTCTTTAAAGCTTTCCACCACCTTAGATAATTCTGCAATTGTCGATGCCTCAAATACGCTACGCAAAGGCAACTCCACGTGTAAGGCGTCGCGCACTCTAGAAACAAGCTGAGTTGCCAGTAATGAATGACCCCCTAATTCAAAGAAATTATCATAAATTCCTACGCGCTTAAGTCCCAAAACCTCAACAAAAATTTTCACCAGCACTTGTTCAACAGGAGTTCGAGGTGCAATGTAATTTTCAGGCAATTGGGGCTTGATTCCATTATGGAATGCTCTTAAGGCGCGGCGATTGACTTTACCATTAGCTGTTAGAGGTAAAGACTCCAATACTACAAAAGCTGATGGCATCATGTACTCAGGCAGTTTTTGTGCTATGTAAGTGTGCAAGTGCGGCACTAACTTACGCGCTGCTTTTGTTTGTAGGGGATTATTGCCGTAAGATTGCCAGGGCCGAGAGAGATTCGTGTGATGGGAAAAAATAGTTCTTTTACCTACTTCATCTTGCCGGACAAAAACTACATCATAATGTCCTTCAGTACTTGAATGTGACCAGGTAATATCAACCCTATAAGGTACGTTCAGCGCATATAAATCTTCTGGTTCTACTCCGAAATTTTCTAATTCTTGCAAAGCTTTACGTATTTGACCTACAGTTTTAAAACCTTTTACGTCTGATAGCCATTCTGCTGTTTTAATTGCTGACATCAGCCGCGCATTAGGTACATTGATAATGCTTAATCTTTCTGGTTTATTCTCAATTAATAACTGGCGCACTGCTGAGACTGTTAGATTATGTTCCGACCAGTTAAACACTAAATAATTTCCAGTATTACTAACAATTTCGGCATTAATATGAAGAATCACATTGTAACGAAACTCAGTTAACTCATTGTGATGTTTACCCCGCATCAGTTGGATTTGTACATGATTAATTTGCGGAAAGCGTTGCTTGATTGCAGTAAAAAAAGCTGGATCAATAACTAACTCTGTTTCTTGAAATATTTGACTTTGTATCCGTTGTTGCAACTCCAAGCAGGTAAGAGAAGGTTCAGCTTGATACAGTTGGACTGACGCATGGAAAGCTTGCAAGAGTGGCAAACTACGCACATCCCCTATGAAGATAAAGCCACCTGGAGCAGTTGCCTGTACAGCACCTTCTAATACACTAATTAAATAATCAATAGTAGGAAAATATTGTACAACCGAGTTCAGAATTACTGCATCAAAAGCTGCTGTTTCTACTTTCTCGAAGTCAGTAGCCATTTGCTGATACAGTGTTACCTGCGGCATTTCTTGTTTTTGTAGCTGTTGCTGAATGCACTTAAGTGAAACTGAGGAAAAGTCTGTTCCCCAATATTTAGTGCAGTGAGGTGCGATTCTAAATAGAATCAAGCCTGTTCCACAACCAATTTCTAACACTCGTTTGGGTTGCAAAGCCAAAATCTGCTCGACTTGGTTATCCACCCACTCACGCATCTGCTCTGCTGGAATAGGCTGATTTGTATAACTACTATTCCAGCCGACAAAATTGAATGTAGAATCTGAATCAGTAGATTGATTATAAGTTTCGTTATACAACATCTGCCATTGCAAAACCTGCTCATTCTGCAATTGCATTAATTGCAAATTCTCCTGTTCGTTACTGTATTCAGTTTTTGGTACTACATAAGCTACTAGGCGCTTTTGTTCTTCATCCTCACGAGTTATTACTACAGTTTGCTGCACTGCTGGATGCTGACTCAGCACCGCTTCAATTTCTGCCAATTCAATACGATAGCCACGAATTTTTACCTGCTCGTCGAGGCGACCTAAAAATTCAATGTTGCCATCTACTTGATAGCGAACTAAATCACCTGTTTTATAGAGTCGCGCTTTTAACTTATTAGTAAAAGAATGATAAATGAAAGATTCACCAGTTAACTCAGGATGGTTTAAATAACCTCGTGCTAACCCATCACCGCTTATGTATAACTCTCCCGGAACGCCAATAGGTACTGGTTGTAAATGTTTATCTAATATATAAAGTTTTGTATTGGCGATGGCTACGCCCGCCGCAGGCATCGCACAACCAATTACAGGTGCTAAATTATCTTTATTCTTAACAAAAATATGACCAGAAGTTGTAACAACTGTGTTCTCCGTTGGCCCATAATTATTAAATACTTGAAAAGAGTGAGAAGCTAAAGGATATTGATTTAGTTTGTCTCCACCTGTGAGCAATATTCGTAAAACTGCGTTCTGAGGAAAATCTAATAATAAAACTTTCTCTGCTAAAGGTGTTGGTATGAAACAAATTGTTATCGCTTTTGATACTAGCCAATCTCGGAGATACTCAGGCGATCGCCTGGTTTCATCATCTACAAAATAAATGCTTGCCCCAGTACTCAGATAAGGCCAAATTTCCCAACCGCAAGCGTCAAAGGCAACTCCAGAAATCTGCGTTGCTCGATCAAGCTGTGAAACTGCAAATGCTTTTTGATGCCAAAATACTAAATTTAACAATCCTCTATGTTCAATTTTAACCCCTTTAGGTTTTCCAGTTGAGCCAGAGGTATAAATGACATAAGCAAGGTTTTCTACTGTAAATTTACTAGTAAGATTATCTTCAATCTCTTGAGAAATAATCTCCCAATCTTTATCTAAACAGATTATTTGCGAATTATAGTTTTTCAGGCGTTCAAGCCATCGCTCATGAGTTAATAAAACTGAGACTTGAGCATCTTCAAGCATAAAGTTTAAACGTTCAGATGGATAGCTTGGATCTAAAGGTACATAAGCTCCACCTGCTTTCAAGATGCCCAACATCCCGATTACCATATTAAAAGAGCGTTCTACACAGAGTCCTACTAAAACTTCGCTTTTAACTCCTAATTTTTTTAGATAATGTGCAAGTTTATTACTGCGTATATTTAACTCTTTGTAGCTAAGTTGCTCATCGTCAAATACTAGTGCAGTTGCCTCACCATTTTGCTCTGCTACGCTCTCAATTAACTGATGAATACACTTATCTTGAGGATAAATTGCCTGGGTATTGTTCCATTCAACTAACAATTGATGTAGCTCAGATTCGCTTAAAAGTGGTAAATGTGCAATTTGGTCTTCTGGATTTGCAACTATACCCTCCAGTAATATTTGGAAGTGTCCTAGCATCCTGGCGATCGTAGCATCATCGAATAAATCAGTGCTATAAATTACAAAACCACTAATTCCTTCTGTGCTATCTGCCCATAACCCATTTTGAGTATTTGGCTCCCACAAGTGGAACTCCAAATCAAAGCGCGTTGTTTCTGTTTCAAAAGGTAGCGGACTTAAAGTTAAACTAGGTAACTCTAAAGCTGTCATTGGCGCATTTTGGAGCGCAAAAACAACTTGAAATAGCGGATTTTGATTCAAATTACGCTCTGGATGCAGTTCTTCTACAAGTTTTTCAAAAGGTAAATCTTGATGAGCATAAGCCCCTAAAGCTACCTCTTTAACTCGACTCAATAGTTCCTGAAAAGTTGGGTTTCCTGATAGATCGGTACGCAGTACTAAGCTATTGACAAAAAAACCAATTAATCCCTCAATTTCACTACGGTTGCGATTGGCAATAGGAGAACCGATAGCAATATCTTCTTGCTGTGTGTAGCGGTAAAGTAAAACTTGGAATGCTGCTAGTAGGGTTATAAATAAAGTTATCCCTTCTTGTTGCCCAAGAGCTAAAAGTGCTTTGCTCAAACTTTTTGATAATTGCAGAGGTTGCCTTGCACCCTGATAAGTTTGAACAGCTAGTCTTGGTCTATCGGTTGGCAGGTTTAGCATAGAAATGCCGTCTAATTGCTTTTGCCAGTAACTCAGTTGCTTTTCTAATACTTCTCCTTGCAACCATTGGCGTTGCCAGTATGCAAAGTCTGCATATTGGATTGTAAGTTTCGGTAGAGGAGAAGGCTGATTGCTGGCAAAGGCTGTGTAGAATGCTGCTATCTCTTGAATCAGCACCCCAATAGACCAACCATCGGAGACAATGTGGTGCATAGTCAGCAACAGGATGTATTCTGTCTCATCCAGCCACAGCAGTTTTACTTGCAGCAACGAATCAGTTGATAAATTGAAAGGACGTTGGGCTTCTTGTGTAGTGAGTCGTCGTGCTTGTATTTCTCGTTCGGCTTGTGGCAGTTGCCGTAAATCTATTATTGGTAAAGGTATTGTCAGGGTAGGATTAATTACCTGAATTGGTTGCCCTGTCTGTACAACAATAGTGGTGCGTAAAGCTTCATGTCGTTGCACGATTTCGTTAAAAGTTTGCTCTAGCGCGGCTAATTTCAGCGAACCTGTTAAATGTAGTGCTAGTGGAATGTTATAGAAAGGATTATTAGGAATTAATTGATCAAGAAACCAGAGACGTTGTTGAGCAAAGGAGAGAGGAAGATTTCCTGACCGCGAAATAGGTGCCAGAGGTCTAAAACTCTGGTTATTAGTACGATTAGATGCTTCTAAAAATTCAATAATTTCTGCTTTACGCTCTTGAATTTCTGCACGCAGTTCTGGTGTAAGAATTTTATCAGGAGCGTTGCAGCGAAACTTTTCACCATCAATAAAAACTTGAATATCTAAGCTGCGAAGATAAGTTAAAAACTCAACCGTATTCAAAATTAAACCCCTTCGCAAGTATTATTATTTATTAGAAGTTAGTAGGCAGCTATGCTATAGGAATATTGATTGTGTCATAAGCCTTTTAACATTGTTTTAACTGGATAGTTATTTTTGCCAAGCTGCACTGCTTATTAGCTAACCCAGCATTTTTATCATACTTCTAAGACTGGATAAATCATTCCTGGGAATGAAACTTGGATGATTATAACTATGGTATGAAGCTAAAAGACAACGCAGTGAACAAGGTATCGCAAGGTTTAGGCTCATGATATTCATGCCTCATAATTTTCTGCTTATATGGCTGGTTCAACTGCTGTCGATTGCGGTAATTGGCGGGGGGGGCTACATTCTCTATGAGTGGTACGAAGGAGAACTTGTAGGAACATTTTACTTAGTGGCTGGGCTAGTAATGGTTCTGTGGACTTTTGGCGGTCGTTTTATCAGTTTGCCAATGCTGCGCCGTCCTGGAGCCGATGAACCTAAGTTTATCCGTAGCAAAACTGTGCAGCGTTTGCCACGACCGGATGGTAGTGTACTGCAAGTAGAGTTTTTTGGCCCTGAAGATGGTCAACCGATTATTTTGTCACACGGTTGGGGGCCAAATAGTACTGTATGGTATTATGCCAAACGACAACTGAGCGATCGCTTCCGAGTAATTGTCTGGGATCTACCAGGGTTAGGAAAATCCTCAAAACCGAAAAATAACGACCACTCTATAGAAAAATATGCCCGTGACTTAGAAGCTGTTATCGCCATAGCAGGGGATAAACCTGTTATTTTGATAGGACACAGCATGGGCGGGATGATTAACCTCACATTTTGTAGGCTGTTTCCAGAGCAATTAGGGAGTCGGGTGGCTGGCTTAATTCTTGTGGATACTACTTACACCAATCCGGTTAAAACCTGTATATTTAGTAATTTGGTACGTAAATTACAAAAGCCAATACTTGAACCTGTGCTGTACCTAACTACTGTGCTGTGGCCAATTTTTTGGTTGATGACTTGGCTTTCGTATTTGAATGGTTCGCTGTACATTACCGTAGAACTGTCTGGATTTACGGGTACTGAAACACGGGGTCAACTAAATTTTGCAGGTTTCTTATCAGCATTGGGTTCGCCTGGTGTTCTGGCTCGTGGCACACTGGCAATGTTCAACTTTGATGAAACAGACACACTTGCGACTATTAAGGTTCCTGTGTTGGTTGTTTGCGGCGGTTTAGATATAGCAACTAAACCTGTGGCGAGCGATCGCATGAAAGCTGAATTGCAGAACTCTCAACGAGTTACCATTAACCCAGGCGGACACATGGCATTAATGGAGCAAAACCAGCAGTTTTCCGAAGCGGTTAGCGCGTTTTGTGCCGACTGCTCAAACTCAAGTGTTTATCCTTAAAATTCTACCTCTTCTCGCTCCTGACCCGTAGTTCCAACTTTATCTAAACTTTTTGCCGCCCAAAAAGTTGTTTCAATGTATTTAGTAAGTTGTGCAACAGTTGGTGCTGCAAACAAATTGCGTACAGGTACATCTATTTGAAAAGTATCGCGGATTCGAGAAATTAACTGAGTCGCCAAGAGAGAATGACCACCTAATTCAAAGAAATTGTCGTGGATACCTACTTGCTCTTTTCCCAAGACTTTAGCCCAAATTTGGGCAAGTAACTCTTCAACTTGCGATCGCGGTGCCACATAATCTTGATTATTGAAAGAAATTGTATCAGGCATGGGTAAAGCACGCCGATCCACTTTGCCATTAGGTGTTAAAGGTAGAGATTCCAGGATCACATAAGCTCTTGGCATCATGTATTCTGGTAACTTTTCTTTCAGTAATTGGCGAAGTAAAGATGCAAAGCTTTGCACCTCTTGCATCGGTATCTGTTCCTGATTTGGAACAACATAAGCTATCAAGTACTTATCATCAGGTACATCCTCACCAACAATGACAACAGTTTCTCTCACTGCTGGATATTGATTCAACACCGCTTCAATTTCTGACAACTCAATGCGGAAGCCACGGATCTTTACTTGATTGTCAATGCGACCTAAAAATTCAATATTGCCATCTGGTAAATAACGAGCTAAATCACCCGTTTTATAGAACCCATTTGACATCTTGTGAGGTTTTGAATTAAGGTACTCCTCAGCATCTAAAATCCAATACTAATGGCGTATTCCAGCAACCTCACTGATGCAGAATGGGAAATTTTTGAACCCTTATTGCAAGAGATATTACCGACTAAGAAGCAGACTCGACCGACCAACTGGCCAAAGCGAGATATCTTCAATGGAATTCTCTATCAACTAAAAAATGGATGCAATTGGCAAGACTTACCTAAAGACCTCCCCCCTTATTCCACTGTATATTGGCACTACAAACAGTGGCGAGCAGCCGGGGTATTTGAGGAACTGATGAGTGTCTTACATGGACAAGTGCGTGAACAGGTAAAAAAAAAACCGCACTGGACGACATTGATCATCATTGACTCCCAAGCAGTGAAAAATACCTGCAACGCCAGTGTGGAGTCGAAAGGTTTTTGCTTCTACAAAGCCACCAACGGTATTAAAAGGCATTTGGCTATTGACACCCTTGGGTTTCCCTTTTTTACGCTCTGTACTCGCGCCAATGTCTCGGATGATGCCGGATTAATTGAGATGTTTACTCTCAACATCGACTACTTCAAGTCAAAACCTATCGATATTCCCAAGATTACTATCCTGCTAGATCATGGGTATCACCCAGAATATTTGACTCAGGAGTTAGAGCGAATTTACCCAGAGATCATGACCAAAATTCAGTTTCAACTTTCTACGAAACCCTCAAAACAAGAGAAAGCGGCACAAGGAAAATCTGGATTTGTTCCGGCAATAGCTAGATGGGTGATCGAACGCTCCAATGCTTGGATGGAGCGCTGTAAAATTCTGGTTAAGAACTTTGAACGAACCCTGGTTAGTGCCACTGCCAAACTCAATATCTGCTTCATCAGGCTAATGATTAAGAGGCTTGCAGCACCTTCTTAGATGTCAAATGGGTTCTATAAAGCCGTGTTTGGGGATTATTGCTAAAAGGATGAGAAATAAAGTGTTTAGTAGTAAGTTCAGGGCGATTGAGATATTCTCGCGCTAGCCCCTTCCCACCGATATATAATTCGCCAGTAACGCCAATAGGCACTAGTTGTAAATAGGTATCTAATATATAAATCTGCGTATTTGTAATCGGAATACCAATAGGTAAAGATGTGGACGATGGTAACTCTTCTACGCAGTAATAAGAGGAAAATGTTGTATTTTCTGTAGGCCCATAAACATGAATTAAGTGTTTTGGCGCACCAGATTGAAGAATTTTTTTAATCCATCTCTTATCAACGGTTTCACCACCAAACAGTAAATATTTCAAGGTCGCAAAAGCTTGCGGAACATCTCTAACAATCTGTTGAAGTAAGGCGGTAGTCAAAAATATAATGTTGATATCTTTTTCTCGTAATTGTAGTGCCAATTCATGAGGCGAAAGGGTTACATCTTTACTAATTCCTACAAGTTGAGCGCCGTTAAGTAGCGCTCCCCAAATCTCGAATGTAGCAGCATCAAAAGAAGCGTTTGAGGCTTGGGCGACTTTATCAGATGGTAACAATTTTATATAGTTAGTATTGCACACTAACCGATTTACAGCTTTGTGAGGTACAGCAACTCCCTTGGGTTTTCCTGTAGAACCAGAGGTGTAAATAATATAGGCTAAACTATCACTATTTAAATCGCTTTTAATATTGTCTTCCTTTTCTTGCGTAATAATTTTCCAGTCTTTATCTATAGAAATAATTGGATTTGAGAAACCTTCAAAATACTTGAGCAAGTTTTCTTGTGTTAGCAACACTGAAACTTGTGCATCTTCAAGCATAAAATTTAGACGCTCTTGAGGATAACTGGAGTCTAATGGAACATACGCTCCCCCTGCTTTAAGAATTCCCAATAACCCGATTATTATTTCTATAGACTGTGAGATACAAATGCCGACTAAAACTTCTGAAGATACTCCGATTTTTTGTAAGTGGTGTGCTAGTTTATTGCTGCGAGTATTCAACTCTTGATAAGTCAGTTGCTCGTTAGCAAAGTTTACTGCTATAGAATCAGGATACTGCTGTACCTTTTCTTCAAACAATTGATGGATACACTTATATTGAGGATAATCTGCTTGGGTGTTATTCCATTTCACCAATACCTGATGTAACTCTGTTTCACTTAATAACGGTAAATTTGCAATTCGTTCTTCTGGATTTGCAACAATAGCTGACAACAGAGTTTTAAAATGTTCCACCATCCGGCTAATAGTAGCTTTATCAAATAAATCTGTGTTGTAAACCATTACGCCTCGAAAACCTTCAGAATACTCCCAATTTCCGCCCCATAAGCTCCTAAAATCCTCAGAACACTTCCACAAATGCAGTTCCAAATCAAAACGTGTTTTTTTCAAGTCAATATTCATGAAGCTAGGTATTAATCCAGGCAGTTCTAGCGCTGACATTGGCGCATTCTGAAAACCAAATACTACTTTAAATAGCGGATGATAGCTCAAGTTACGCTCTGGATGTAGCTCTTCAACTAACTTTTCAAATGGCAAATCTTGGTGGCTGTATGCTCCTAACGTTACTTCCCGGACTCTGCCTAGTAGTTCCCGAAAAGAGGGATTTCCAGATAAGTTGCTACGTAGCACCAAACTATTGACAAAAAAACCAATTATTCCTTCAATTTCGCTGCGATTCCGGTTAGCAATTGGCGAACCTACCGCGATATCTTCTTGGTGTGTATAGCGATAAAGTAATGTTTGAAATGCTGCCAGCAACGTCATAAATAATGTTGCACTTTCTTGCTGTGACAGCTTTTCTAGTGCATCAATTAGCTTGAGCGGTAACTCTAGAAATTGGGTTGCTCCTTGATAGCTTTGTATAGCTGGCCTTGGTTTGTCAGTAGGCAAATGCAGTATGGAAATATCGTTTAATTGCTCCCGCCAGTAAGCTAACTGGGTTTGAAGTACTTCTCCTTGGAGCCACTCGCGCTGCCAGTGAGCAAAATCGGCGTACTGAAGAGGCAGTTCTAATAAAGGAGAAGGCTGGTTTTGTGCAAAAGCTGCGTACAGCGTTCCCAGTTCCCGAATCAGTACCCCCATAGACCAATCGTCGCAGATAATGTGGTGCATATTCAGTAATAGAATATGTTCTGTCTCAGAAAGGACGAGGAGTATTACTTGCAGCAATGGCCCGGAGGATAAATCGAAGGGATGTTCTATCTCTGCGGTAATAATGCACTTTGCTTTAACCTCTTGTTCATCATCTGGCAATTGCTGGAGGTCTAATACAGAAAGAGGTATTGTTAAGCTGGGTGCAATAGCCTGTAGGGGTTGCCCATCCGACACAATAAAAGTTGTGCGTAAGGTTTCGTGGCGACGCACGATTTCGTTAAAAGCCTCTTCTAGTGCGGTTAATTTCAGCGAACCTGTCAAACGAATTACTGTCGGCACATTGTAGATACTATTGTCGGGGATCAACTGATCGAGAAACCATAGCCGTTGTTGAGCAAAAGATGCTGGAAAAACGAAGACTTCTTCAGAAGACATATTGATCCTTATTTTAAATTCTGTGCTTTCTCAATACAAGCTCTTAGCTGTGCGGCGAGAATTGGGATATGTGGTTTTCTCAGCATAGTTAGGTGATTGCCAGGAATATGATGAATTTCTGTTCCTCCTACAGTTAGCTGATCCCAACCCAGACTCGGATCTTCCTTGGCAATGCTTGATTGAACCTTTGTTCTGAAAAGATGAATTCGTTTAGAGTAAGCTTGCGGAACGTAGTTAAGAACTGCTTGGCTATTGGCATAAAAAACATGAAGCATTGGACGAATTGCTAACTCGCTTAAAAGTCTTAACTTGGATTTTTCAGGTATAACGTTAACTGGGGCATCCTCTTTTAGGATGAAGTGAGAGAAGAGATTTGTTTGAAGCGATCGCGTTAGCGACTCCCAAAAGGAGTTTTGCACAATTTTATTAAAATTAGTCAACCGAGAAGTTAAACTATTAATTCGATTCTTAGTGATCGCGATGATTAGATAAAAATAATCGAGGAAAAAGGGCCATATATATCGCGCCACTGTCGTCAGCATAAACTTGAAACCATTACCCAAAGAAGGTATATTGCCTGGAATTGGTGCTAAAGTGTCAAGCACAGCGAGTAAAACTACTTCTTCCCCAGACTTTTGGAGTTGTTGAGCCATTTCAAAAGCAACCCAACCTCCAAAAGACCAACCGCCTAAAAAATAAGGGCCTTTAGGCTGAACTCTACGCAATGCTTCAATGTAGTGAGCAGCCATATCCTCAATGTGAGTTAATGGAGCAGTTTTCCCATCAAGTCCAATAGGTTGTAGCCCATAAAATGGTTGATTTTTTCCCAAATTAGTAGCTAATTCGTAATAAGGAAAAACAACACCAAAAATCGGATGTATGCAGAAAAAAGGTGGGCTTGAACCAGCAGGTTGAATCGGAACTAAGGGCGACCAGGGAAGAGAATCTGCTTTTGAGGATAGAGCAGTTGCTAAACTTTCAATTGTCGGATTTAAAAATAAGCTAGATAGCGGCAATTCGCGCTCAAAATGCTTGTGTATCTGCTTCATCAGGTGTACAGTTAACAGCGAATCTCCTCCCAAGTCAAAGAAGTTATCGTAAATACCCACATGCTCAATATTAAGCACTTCAGCCCAAATTTTTGCTAAGGTTGACTCGGTTGGAGTCCGAGGAGCGATAAATGCTTTATCTATTAAGTGGCTAGTTGGAGTGTTGAGTGCTGTTAGCACATAACGATCTACTTTGCCATTAACTGTTAGCGGCAGAGAATCCAGCATTACAAAAGCTTTTGGGATCATGTATTCTGGCAATTTTTCTTTTAAAAATTTACGTAGTAGAGATGAGAAATTTTGCGTCTCTATATTGGGAACAATATAAGCCACTAAGTACTTATCAGCAAACACGTTTTTTTTAACAATTACTACTACTTTTTGCACACTTTGATGCTGACTCAGGACTGTTTCAATTTCTGACAACTCAACGCGGAATCCACGAATTTTTACTTGATTATCGATGCGTCCTAAAAATTCAATATTACCGTCCGGGCGATACCGAGCTAAATCACCTGTCTTGTAAAGTCGCGCCCCCTTTTTATCACTAAAAGGATTGGGAATAAACTTTTCAATAGTTAATTCAGGGTGATTAAGATAGCCTTGTGCCAATCCCTCACCACTTATATATAATTCGCCAATAATTCCAATTGGTAAAGGTTGTAAATACTTATCTAATATATAA
This sequence comes from Desmonostoc muscorum LEGE 12446, assembly GCF_015207005.2. Classification (GTDB taxonomy): domain Bacteria; phylum Cyanobacteriota; class Cyanobacteriia; order Cyanobacteriales; family Nostocaceae; genus Nostoc; species Nostoc muscorum. The sequence goes on along the minus strand of NZ_JADEXS020000001.1, from coordinate 2,570,149 downwards.
ATTTGAGTGTTAGCAATAGGGCGACCAATGGGCGGTTTTTCACTCATAGTACTAATCTCTGCAACGGTTGACCAAACTGTTGCTTCAGTAGGTCCATAAGCATTAAAAAACCGACGCTGAGAGTTCCACCAACGTTTTACAATATCATCGGTACAGGATTCACCTGCACAGATAATAGTTTGCAATGCCGGTAGTGATTCTGTCGGTAGGACTGCTAATACTGCTGGCGGAAGGGTGACGTGAGTAATAGCTTTTTCTCGCAATAATTTTAGCAAAGGTTGTCCGGGTAGAAGAGATTCTTTGTTTGCTAAATAAAGAGTTGCTCCTGTTTGTAGTGCCATGACAATCTCAAAAATTGAGGCATCGAAACTTAATGATGCGAATTGCAGAATGCGGTTAATCGGCTGTATGTTGAAAACCTCAATCTGAGATGCCGCTAAGTTTGACAATCCTCGATGCTGGAGCAAAACACCTTTAGGTTTTCCTGTTGATCCAGAGGTGTAGATAACATAAGCTAGGTTGTCAAATGTTACGCAGCTAGTTGGATTTTCTTGGCTGTTTTGTGTAATAGTTGCCCAATCTTTATCTATGTAAACTATAGACAAGAGATCCCCCCAACCCCCCTTAAAAAGAGGGGCTAAAGAGCAATGAGTGAGCAAGATTGAAACTTGTGCATCTTCTAGGATGAAGTTAAGACGTTCTTGAGGTAGGCTCGGATCTAAAGGCAGGTATGCTCCACCTGCTTTGAGAATGCCTAATAGGGCGACGATCGCTTCTGGGGATCGCTCTACGCAAATACCTACTAAAACGTTAGGGACTACCCCCAATTTTTTCAGATAATGTGCAAGTTGGTTGCTGCGTATATTTAACTCTTTGTAGCTGAGTTGTTCATCGTCAAAAACTAGTGCGTAGGCGTAGCCCGTCGCAGACATCGCGGAGCGTGTGTTTAACGCAATCGCATCGGGAGTTTTCTCTACCTGTGCTTCAAATAACTTATGAAAACACTTGTTCTCTGGATCGTCTCGTTTAGTGTCATTCCAATCAATTAATAACTCTTGTCGTTCTTCTTCAGTAAGCAAAGACAAATCTGAAATCAGCTGTTCTGGATTGGCAACAATGCTTTCTAGCAGTGTTTGGAAATGTCCTAGCATTCGCGTAATGGTTTTGTCATCAAATAAATCGGTGCTATAAACCATTTGTCCTTTCAAACTTTCCAAGTCTTGCCACAAATGGAATTCTAAATCAAGTTTTGCAGTTTTGCTATCGAACTCAAATAGCGAAAGCGTTAACCCAGATAACTCTAGAGTTTCGATAGGAGTGTTTTGTAGGCTAAATACAACCTGAAAAAAAGGATGATAGCTCAAATCTCGCTCTGGGTGAAGTTCCTCCACCAACTTTTCAAAAGGCAAATCTTGATGACTGTATGCTTCTAAAGTTATCTCTCGCACTCGATTCAACAATTCTCGAAACGTCGCCTTGCCTGAGAAATCTGTACGTAACACCAAACTATTGACAAAAAAACCAATTAATCCTTCTAGTTCGCTACGATTGCGATTAGCAATAGGTGAACCAACTGCAATATCCTCTTGCTGCGTGTAGCGATAGAGCAAAGTCTGAAACGCTGCCAGCATTGTCATGAACAAGGTAACGCCTTCTTGGGAACTCAGTGCCTCTAGCGCTTGAGTTAAGGAGTGTGGTAGCTCTAAAAATTGTTTTGCACCCCTGTAGCTAGGAACTGCTGGTCTTAGTCGGTCGGTGGGGAGATTCAATACCGAAATCCCGTTTAATTGCTTTTGCCAATAAACTAACTGGCTTTGTAGGGGCGAGGTGCCGTTTGCTGCCACTCCTTGTAGCCACTCCCGTTGCCATTGAGCGAAATCTGCATATTGAATGGGTAGTTCTGGTAGGAGCGTAGATACGGAGTAGCTAGTCGTCAGACATCGCTTATCCCCTGCCAAGGCTTTGTATAATACCCCCAATTCTTTAATTAGCACTCCAATTGACCAGCCATCAGCAACTATGTGATGTAGATTTAGCAGGAACAGATATTCTGCTTCATCCAGTTGCAGCAGTTTTACTCGCAGCAATGGCCCAGTTGTGAGATTGAAAGGATGTTGAGCCTCTTGGGTTACGATTTGCTGCACTCGTGTGTCGCGTTCTGGGCTGTCGAAATTGCGTAGGTCTATTAAGGGAAGAGGTATGGTTAAGCTAGGTGAAATCGCCTGTACTGGTTGCTGCTCTACCATAACAAACCTAGTACGTAACGTTTCGTGGCGACGTACAATTTCGTTGAATGTCTGCTTTAAGGCGGTGAAGTTGACGGAACCTGTCAGGTGAAGTACTGTTGACACGTTGTAAAATGGATTCCCCGGTGCTAACTGGTCGAGAAACCACAATCGCTGCTGGGCGAAAGAAGTGGGAAAAACGAAAACCTCTGCTTCCTCAGAAAAATTAAGTTCTTCATCATCTGTGAGACTACTGTAAATATACTGGCTCATAAGTGAATGGCAAACAGTTGTGGTGGAATTTGTGGAAACTTTTTCTCAGCCCATCTTGTTGTCAATCCTTCGATAGGAGTTTAGCTTTGAAGAACTAATGGTTCTCGAACCAGTAAATCGGTTATCAGTGATGCCCATTTCAGAACCAGGGGAGGAGGAAGATTTTGGCAATGAAAATTTCTTAAATGCCCGCTTAAAAGAGAGATAGTTCTTCTGACGAGACATTTCCCCTCCATCGCATATAAAACTGAGGTGACAAGCTGTGCATAAGCCCAGATTTCCTGCTTGTGAGAAATCCGGGTGATAAATTATTGCTAAGTGGTGCAAAATTAGCTGTGGGTGTCGAGTAAATCCAGTAAGAAATGTGTTTTCCTGATAGATTAGCCATATTTTTTCAAGATAGTGTTCGATAAAGGCAATACTTTGATAACAGAATTAGTCTTCAAAACAAGATTTCAAGACTTAGTTTTACTTGCTTACAGCACTTCCGGCAGCTATGAGGTACATCCTAAAAGCTGAAAGCAATGATAGGAGAGGGGCAAGGAGAAAACTATATTGTATAATAGCCGGAAGCACTGTAGTTATTTAAATTTTCAGGAATGAGGCACAACTTTTTCTTAATTACGATTTATCCCAAAATTTTTCATATTTATATTTAAAATAGGCGTATTAACATAGAAAATAAAAGTATCTTACGAATAAGTTTTATTGATAAATTAGAAGATATATATCAATCTTAAGGCATAGATCGACCAGTAGGGCAAATGCATCCAACCGACCTTCCGCACTCTAAAGAACTCTTGCAAAAGTTTTTTGTGATATGATTAAGTCTTTGGCCTTTGGCAAATTTGCGATTAAGACTTTGATTATGTAAGAAGAAGAAAAAGGACTTATACAAAACGTCTTGCACACAAAATAATACAAGAGGTTTTAGAAAAAGATATTCACTGTAAATTAAGTCAGAATTCGGAATTCGGAAGTCGGAAGTGAATCAATACTTGTCGGGTTTTGGAGGAAAGGGACTCATGTTAAAGAGGAAAAAACTTATATATTGAGCCTTCCACTCCTTTTGCACAAACCCAATTTTTAACCGAGTAGTATTAGGAAGTGAATTACCTCCGACTTGCGACTTATGAATGCTGTACAATGCTGTTGTTACTGGTCATAGTTTCTGAGCTTTTCACCCAGACATTTTGGTTGTGATAAAAATCACCACGCTGTTCTAGTGTAAACCCACCCAGCAATAATCCCAACCATACTTCTACCATCGGCATTTGCAACACACGTTGCAGTTTAACTAAAGAAATCTCATCTTTGACATTGATCAGGTAGTTAGCGATCGCGCTCTGCCATTTTTGCACATCCTCATCTGATGCCAAATTGCGGACATCTTCTAAAGTTGTCACCTCATCGAGCATTGCCAAAACATTCGCTTTTTCAACAGGTGCTACTACAGAATTACCCAACTCAGTAGGATATGAAAATTGGTGTGGGGCGTGTGGTTTAAAGGTTTGTGGTGTTTGCGGTTCAATCAAATCATCTAAATCTAAGTGCATTGTTGTCCGCACTAAACCAGCAAAGAGATCGGTGCTAACAATTGGCCCCTTTGGGCTATTGAGATCGCGGGTATCTTGCAACAGCACTTCGGCACGAGACTTAAGAATATCCGCAATTTGACTGAAGGCAAGCGCTGCGGTTAATAACTGTGCCTCCAAGGGTAATTTTTCAAGCTCCGCATCCAAACATTCCCACATCGGTGCTAGTGTTGATGTCGTTGGAGATTCGGACAACTCATCAAGCACATCCCAAATTGTTAATTGGTGGTATGTGGTCATTGCTACAATTCAGGATTTAACGGGCAGGGTCTCACTGGGCAGTAGCTTGAGCTAATCTCAAACATATCCTTATATGGGAGCAACGCGATTTGGTGAGGTCACATAAAAAACGTGCGATCGCTAAAAACCAGATGCTACGTACTGATTCTATTTATTACATTTACTTCTAGTATTCTTGCTTAAGACAAGTGGTTTTTTGATTCTAAGAGATAAAAATAACTCCTTTTTTTGAGACAAAAAAAGGTAGGATTCCCGAATAGTAAAGGTTTTGATATCTCACATCAAAACAGGGAATACCTACACTCAATGAAAAATAATATCTATTCTACTTTCGATTTAAGCAAATCTTTGTCAGACTTTCAAGAAAAAGTTACGAAACTTTTAGAAGTAACGAACATCCTAGAATGGGATGGACTAATTTTCAAAGAAAGAGAAGAAAAAATTAGGGAATCTGCTCTAATTCTAGCAGGAGAATGTATTGCGTTATTGCTGAATCAACTGTCTAAATCTCAAGAAATTTTGGACAAAGCAATGCAGCAGACCCAGGGATGGTGGCACAATAAAACACAAAAACATGGTTCTAAAAAGCGACAAATATTAACCTGTGGTAATGTTAAATTTACTTTAAAATTACCGTATGTAGTTGAACGCCAAAATCAACCAAATAAAAATAAACAATCTTTGCATGGAAGTGTTGAAAATGTTTGCTCAACTTATAGTTTCTCAATCATATTTTTGCTCAACTTATGCTTTCAATACTCTTCTGTTTGCTTGTTCCTTCTGACGGGATTAATACTGTTTCAAGCAATCTGTTGCTCAACTTATGCTTTCAGAGTTGCTCATTTTATAATTACAGTGACAGCCCCTTCACCCTCTGGATAGCTGTCACGCTCTTCTGGGTGTTCTAAGTTGTCAATTTCCATTTAGTCGCTCCTTTTGGCAACCCGATCGCCCCTCATCCCCCCCACCACCCCACGATCGCCACTCCATGAAGAATAAGTGCGATCGCTCTAACAGCAAAAACCGCCCTCACCTCTACTGGCAGGACGGTTTATGGATTTTCTGATTCTGTTTCCTCGGACTGTGCTAGAGCGAGAATCTGACTCCTTAGCTCCATAGCTTCCGTGCGGAATTTTTCTTCTAGTCTTTTGCTTTCGTCTAGTCGCGCCTGTAACCGATCTTGATGGGCATGAACGTACTGATAATGGGTATCCTCTAACTGATCAAGGCGCTGGAGGATTTTCCCAGCAGGCGTATCTCCGTACTCGATATTTGTCCCAGGGGACGTTTCGGTGTTGCTGGAAACGTCCCCTGGCAATTTTTAGCTGAGTTTTTAGCGATCGCAGTTGCTGTTAAGGAGGAAGTGCGATCGCCGCTCAAATCACAAAGGCAGTCGATTTAAGCAGATGCACAACATTATATCGGTTCCCACTGTGTTTAGTTGTAAAACACCCACCGCCGGATGGATAAACTTCGCCCAAGTCCGCCAACTGCAATTTGACGAATTGCCCAACCCAATTGCAGTGGTCACCTGGCACAACGGCGATATCCAGAATTTTTTCGGCGAGAATGCCACAGCCATTATGCAAGCTTGGCTTGAAGCCGGTAGTAATTACCGTTTCAAAAACCGCAGAATCTCATGACCAAACACGACACCTGGGTGAAACTCAAACCCGGTAACCCTTATGAACCAATCTTAGATTTATTCCCCGACGGGATGATACCCATGCGCGATCCTTTTCCCCTGGAGCGCGTGACCACAGCTTTAGGTGAACAAGTGGCGCTGTGGATAGTGGATTTAGAGCGCCTGAGTAGCGTTCAATCTATTGCCCTAGCCCAAACCATTGCCCACCACTGCGGTGCTGACCCAAGTGAGGTGGCACAAGAAGCAACCGCGGTGGGTGGCTTTTCTATGAAGCATGAGTGGATTGAGTCTATGGAATGTGGACCAGAAGGGTTTCAAAGGCAGAAAGAACTGGCTGATTTTTTGGAAGCTGCACCACAACCACCATCTGGTAGGGCTTTCAACGAATTCTATAACAACCAACGCGCGAGGTGGATCTGGAATAAAACTAGGAATAAAGCATCTACTTTATATCCGGCTTTTTACTCCAATCCCAATGTTAAAAAGAAGCAAAAATCAGCTTTTGACTTTGCTGATTATGTAGCAGAAATCAAGCCTGATTACGCAATCCTAGAACCAACCGGAAACCACTATTCCAGATTGTGGGCATCCATTCTCAATAAATTAGAAATCAAAATTCTGTGGGTTGGTCACGTCGAATTGCGGCGTTATCGCGGGGGTAAAAACCTCCCGAATAAAAGTGACCCCGCAGATGCTTTGGCTATGGCTGCCTACGGACATGACCCAGATCACCGACTGGAGACTGGGGAATTAAATCTGAGGTATTTCCTCATGCATCGCCCCGAACCCATTGATGAACTTCGCGACCTCTGCCAACAGCTTGAACACCTTAACCGGGTGCAGTCACCGATCGCCAATTATGGCAGACAGCTTTTATCTTGGCAGTTCCCCGAAGTAGCCCACACCAAGAGTGTATCTAGTAAACCAGGCTTGTTACCCCCCCTGTGGGCATGGTTAGCCAAGAGATTGGAAATTTCCCCCGCTGGCAAAACTCGACTTGACAATCTGTACAAAAAATCAATTGCTCACGAATATGGAATTACAATTGATTCCATCCTGGAACTGCACGCTGATTGGATGTGCGATATCTCATTCTATGAGCAGCGCTTAGAGGCAAGAATCGTTGAAATGCTCTCTGAGGAAGCATTCAAGCCTTACATGAAGGTGTTTGATAATTTCGGTTTTGGTTTACGAGTGCGATCGCGTTTACTCACCAGAATTTACCCCTTTGAGTCATTCCTGGGTGTAAACGGTAAACCCGTGATTGAGTATGAGGTTCGGGAGGTTAAAAAAACTGAGCGCGATCGTCAAAACGGAGAAACCATTGTCAAGCGCTTAGCTGGTGAGACAAAACGGATTAAACGTAACCGCAGCCGCGACATTTTTAAAATGAGATTAGGAATGGGTACCGTTTTAGAACAGTCGGGGGATGGACTTGTTGAAAAGGCTAGCGGTTCGCAGTTGTGTCGAATTAGCTTATGGCAGTACGTCTTAACGGGCGTGGAAACTGGCAGGCTACCAAAAAATGAACTGACCAAGGAATTAATCAACTACCGCGACTCACTCAAGGCTAATGTTAGTGAACAAAGTCAGAAGCTGCTAGGCGGTAAGCACATCCAAGGTAAGCTCATGAGTAAGGTTGTAAACCTATTGTTTGGTGAATTGTGTAAAATGATCTGATGTACTAACCCTTCATTTGTATAAAGGGTTTTAAAATTCAATAAACTTTCAGTTACCCTGAAAACATTCTGGAGACAAAACCACGGTTTACGCACGTCCTTTAGCACGGTTAATTGAGCAATTGCAACGCTTGCCGGGAGTTGGGCCCAAATCTGCCCAGCGACTGGCTTTGCATATTTTGAAGCGACCAGAAGCAGAAGTAGAAGCATTAGCACAAGCTTTGGTAGAGGCAAAAAAACAGATCGGTTTGTGTTCTGTCTGCTTTCACTTATCTGCTGAGCCAGTTTGTGAAATTTGCCGCAATGTCAACCGTGATAACAGTACTATTTGTGTAGTAGCTGATTCTCGTGATGTAATTGCGCTGGAAAAAACCCGCGAGTACAAGGGCAAGTATCACGTTTTGGGTGGGGTGATTTCTCCCATTGATGGAATTGGCCCAGAACAGTTGAACATTGAAGCTTTGGTGCGCCGGGTGAGTAAGCAACAACCCCAAGAAGTGATTTTGGCAATTAGTCAGAGTGTGGAAGGGGAGACAACGACACTGTATCTCGGTCAGCTGCTGAAGCCATTTACTAAGGTGACACGAATTGCCTTTGGTTTACCAGTGGGTGGTGATTTGGAGTACGCTGACGAAGTGACTTTGGCAAGAGCCTTAGAAGGACGCCGGGAATTAGATTAGATTTTGACTTTTAGTAATTTAATAAGCAAAAACAGATATTGCTTTCTCAAACTGGGGTTTGCTTTCTCAAACTGGAGTTTGCTTTCTCATTTCAGTAGATTTAGCAAGCAAAAACAGATATTGCTTTCTCAAACTGGAGTTTGCTTTCTCATTTCAGTAGATTCAGCAAGCAAAAGCAGATATTGCTTTCTCAAACTGGAGTTTGCTTTCTCAAACTGGGGTTTGCTTTCTCATTTCAGTAGATTCAGCAAGCAAAAACAGATATTGCTTTCTCAAACTGGGGTTTGCTTTCTTATTTCAGTAATTTCATCTTGGGCATCTGTGGAATAGGCTTACCCAGTATTTAGAATTGTTGCCCGATCAAATCTGCAATCGAGGTCAGTAGTTGATTTGGTTGTACTGGTTTGGCAACGTGTTTTTGAAAGCCAGCTGCCAAAACTCGATCGCGATCGCTTTCTCCCACATAAGCCGTCAGAGCGATCGCCAGAATTTCTCCACCCTGCTCTTTTGGCATTGCTCTGATCTCCTTTATCAAATCATAGCCATCCATCTCAGGCATTGCTAAATCACTGATTAATAAATCAGGTACATTCTGTCCTATGGCAGCCAAGGCTTCAGTTGCCGATGCGGCGATAGTTATCAGTGCCCCATTTTGTTGCAGCAAGAAAGACACAAACTCCCTAGTATCAGCATCATCATCAACAATTAATACCCGTAGTCCATTGAACAGTGAGGAATTAAATCTCTCCCCTGCTCCCCTGCTCCCCTGCTCCTCTGCCCTATTCTCCTTCATCACGGGTAGTCTGACAGTAAAAATTGCTCCCTGTCCAATTCCTGGACTATCGGCGATCGCACTACCACCATGCAACTCCACCAAATGGCGAACTATTGCTAATCCCAGTCCTAATCCACCAAATTTCCTGGTTGTACTGCTATCAGCTTGACGAAAATATTCAAACACGTGGGGTAGGAATTCGGCTGAAATACCTTGACCTGTGTCTTTGACTTGAATCACTACCCAGTGGGAAGTCAAATCACGACTCAATGAAAGGCTAACTTCCACTGTTCCATGAGAGGGAGTAAACTTGACAGCATTGGAGACTAAATTCCCCACAACTTGCTGTAAACGATAAAAATCACCAGAAACTTTACCCACATTCTGGTCAAACTGGGTTTTTATTTGGATGGATTTGGTTTCTGCAATTAACCGGACTGTTTCCAAGGCAGCATTAATTACAGCTACCGGGTTGACAGGCGCAAAAGTCAAATTCAGCTTACCGCGAATAATTCGGGACACATCCAGCAACTCATCAATTAATTGAATCTGCAATTGAGTGTTTCTTTCGATGGTCTCCAAGGCACGATTTGTAGTAACTTCATCAAACTTGCGGCTTCTGAGTAGAGATGACCACCCCAGAATCGGGTTGAGGGGCGATCGCAATTCGTGGGAGAGAATGGCGAGAAACTCATCTTTATTGCGGTTTGCTTGTTTGAGTTCCTCTGCTTGTTGCCTCAGTGCTTTTTCTAATTGCTTTCTGGGGGTGAGGTCAAGAATAAAACAGACCCAAGACATGGGCGATCGCTCCACCAAGGCACCACCAATTAATATGGGAATGCGGGAACCATCCTTGCGGATGTATTCTTTTTCATAAGCACTACATACCCCAACTTGAAAAAGTTGCTCTAGCCCTTGCTCATCAAGAGGATAATATTCAGGCGGAGTGATATTTTTTCTGCGGATCTTACCTGCCAATAAATCCTCTCGCGTATAACCTACCATTTCTAGAAAAGCTTCGTTTGCCTCAAAAATGTAGTCAGGAGTAGCGAACATAATGCCAATAATGTTGGAATCAACTAGCCGCCTTAATTGAGTTTCGCGTTGGCGCAAAGCATTTTCTGCCTGTTTGCGCTGGGTAATATCTTGGGCAGTACCCATCAACTTTACTGGTTTTCCATCGGCATCATAAAAAACACGACCTTTGGCATCAATCCAATGAATGCTACCATCAGGCCAAACAATGCGGTATTCAATATCACAATCAACTTTTTCTTCCAGAGAACGGCCGATTCCTTCCTCGATGAATTGGCGGTCTTCTGGATGGACACAGTTGAGGAAAACCTCATGGCTAATTTCGGTTTCTGGCGATAGTCCAAACAGCTGCTGACATTTCTCCGTCCAAATTAACTCATTGGTGGTGAGATTCCAAAACCACATACCAACTTCAGCAGCGGTAGTTGCTAATCGAATCCGTTCTTCACTTTCCCGCAGTTTTGTTTCAGCTTGCTGGCGATCGTGTAGTGCAGCTTGCTGTTCGGTAATATCAGTAGTAGCACCAACTACCCTGACTACCTGACCATTTGCATCGCGGACAGCAAACCCCTGGTCTTCCACCCACAAATAGCGGCCATCTTTGTGACGCACCCGATATTTGACGCGATAACGGTTTCCATTGGCCATACTAGTCATGAATTCGTCATCGACCATTTGTTGGTCATCAGGGTGGATGCGTTCTCGCCACCACTCCAAGGTAGGTTTAGCTTCTTCTTGGGTGTAGCCAAAAACCTGGGTTAGACCCTGAGTTCTTTCGACGCTATTTCTCTGAATTTCCCAGTCGTAAATTAGGCAATTAACTGCTGCCGCTGCTAGTTCAAACCTTTCGTTACTTTGGCGCAGGGAAATTTCTGTGCGTCGTCGGTCTGTAATATCGAAAGCGATCCCTAAAATATGATGTGTTAATCCCTCAGCAGTTCTGCTGTACACAGTGTCATAGCTAAAAAACCAGCGCCACTCTCCATTAGCGTGTCGAATTTGGTATTCAAAACTGAGGACTTCCCCGTTATCGACAGAATTAAATTTTTCCAGATAGCTAGGGAGTCGAGCTAAATCTTCAGGGTGTAGAAGTTGAATAAACAACTCAGTTCCCATAGCTTGGATTTGTTCTGGTGTGTAGCCCCAAACTTCAGCAATTTCATAATTAACGTAACAATTTCGCTGCTCAATTACGTCATAGATGTATAGTATGCCCGGAAGAGTGCCAGCAATTTGTTGAAACAGACGTAGACTATCCCAGCGTGACCGAAAATCATCTACCTCAATTGCTTTAGTATCTTGGGCTAAGCTACTGTTATCCTCAACCTGAAGATGTTGAGATTCAGTAATATCCGAAAAAGTTGTGACGATCGCGTAGGGAGTAGTTTCTGTAAGCTGAAATAGCGGTTGTGAAGATAATAAAAGCCAGACTAGCTGACTATTGGGCTTATAAAAGCCACACACGATATTCAAACAAGGTTTACCCGTTTTCAGGGCAACCATAGCTGGGTGAATTTCACTGAGCAAAGGCGAGCCATTTTCATCAATAAATTGCCATTTGGGTTCGAGCAAATTTTGCCCCACAAACTCCTCAGTTGTCACTCCCAGAATCTTCTCAACAGCGGCATTACAAGCCTGAATACTGCCATCAGATAACAGAAGAATCATTCCTTCTTCTTTAGTGGCTACCAACGAATAATTTAATTCTTTATTAACTTGCCGATACAGCAGCTTGTCACTAGCCAGCTGGTTTTGGGATTTTTCCGCGTCTGGCATTCTATTAAAGTTAAAGAAATTTAAAGTGAATAAATATAAGATTCAGTGGCTCATGTTTACATAAATTTTAGGGCAAATTCTTCTACCTGAAAGGTGAAGATGACAGTGATTGGGCATGAGGGAGTGAGGGGAGATGAGGGGGATGAGGGAGATGAGGGGGATGGGGGAGAAAGAGAATTTATACTTCCCCCTCCCACACCTCCCCATGCCCAAGATTCAGTTAACCTAGTTAGGGAGCCGACTGTACAAAGTTGATGATGTAAATGCAACCCTTACAGGAGATGAGACTGTGAGTAATCTGGGTAAGAAAAGATTGGAAGCTGTTTTGGCGATCGCCACTTATTCTATTGGTAATGGTACTGCTTCCGCTGCGCCAACCCCTGGGATAGAAATTCCGAAACAGATTGTGTTAACGGCGTCTGATGTTGCTATGTATACCACTATCTGGAAAATCTATTTTCATGATGATTTATCTAGTAAGGGAATCTTGGAGATGTTGGCGGAGTTGGGTTTAGTTACCCTGGCTGCTACAGGTACAGCTTATATTGTTGGGAAAACCACCACAGCCATCACTTCTGAGATCGCAGACTGGCTAGGCCCGGTAGGATGGGGTGTTACAGTAGCGATCGCTACATCTATCACTGGTTTATTTGCCGCTAGCTGGGCAGTATATTGCGATCGCCTTTACTCTGAAAAAGAACCTCAATCAATTTAATTCCACCTCTGAACTGGATGTATCCCGGAACTATGAGAGCGATCGCTAATAATTATGCCACTGAACCAATTTGTTTCAATTTTATCAGCCCCCTGCCCCTCTGCTCTCCTACCTCTTTTAAATCAGCATCCCAGCAATACAAGCGGTAATAAAACCCCCTAACAATCCGCCAATCATTGCCCTGACACCCATGCGAGCTAAATCATGCTGGCGGTTGGGTGCTATGCCAGTAATGCCGCCAATGGTAATGCCAATTGACCCGATATTCGCAAAGTTACATAATGCGTAAGTCGCAATAATTACTGACCGTTGGGAAATTTTACCATTCTCAATGAGTGCCTTCAAATCCAAAAAAGCAATAAACTCATTGAGAATTGTCTTTGTACCCAATAACGCCCCAACTTGCCGACAATCAGCCCAAGGTACACCCATTAAAAATGCTACGGGAGCCATAAAATAAGATAAAATCCACTGTAATGAAAGTTGCTGTAAACCAACAAATCCCCCTAACCATCCCAATAGCGCATTTACAGCAGCTAATAATCCCAAAAAAGCAATAATCATCACCCCAACATTAACCGCTAGCTTTACGCCGTCAATTGCTCCGCTACTAGCTGCATCAATGACATTTACATAATTAGTTTTGACATTCGCCTTTACCTTACCAGCCGTTTCTGATACTTCTGTTTCTGGGTACAGCAATTTTGATACCACCAAGGATGTGGGAGCAGTCATAAAAAAAGCTGCAATCAGGTGTTCTGTTTGTACACCAAAGGAAATATACGCCCCTAGTACTCCACCTGCGATCGTCCCAAAGCCAGTCGTCATCAGTGCATGGAGTTCCGATTGCGTCATATTGGCGATGTAAGGCTTAACCATCAGCGCTGACTCTGTTGGCCCCAAAAAGATGTTACCTGCACAGGATAAAGATTCAGAACCAGATGTTTTCATCGTCTTCATCATCACCCATGCCATTATGTTTACCACTCGCTGTAAAATGCCGTAGTGATACAAGACGCTGATGAAGGCAGAGAAAAAGATAATTGTGGGCAGCACTTGGAAAGCAAAGAAATGATCCTTAAAATTTTCTCCAAAGACAAATTTGGCACCAACATCAGAGAATGCCAAAAACTGGCTGACAATATCTCCAAGAGATTTAAACACATTCAAACCCCAAGGAGTTTTCAGAATCACTAGGGCAAATATAAACTCTAATCCCAAGCCCCACGCCACTATTCGCCAACGCACCGCCTGACGATTCACCGAGAAGGCGTAAGATATGCCGAGAAAAACTAAAATTCCCAACGCAGAAATGGCGCGTTCCATTTTTACCCTTGCGATACAACTTTTTTATCACTTTGTCGTCAGACAATTTTAGATTTTAGATTTTGGATTTTGGATTAACCTGATGGATAAATCCGCTTGCTCTGTACCATCAAAGAATTGTTGGTCAACACTTAAAATTACTATTACTCCGTTCAAATTTATGAACTCAGATTAATGTAGGCATAGCGTTTGCACTCCCAATACTGTATTCTCTGATAAATTAGCGTCTGCAAAACAGAGATTAGCAGTAATTCCATTCAGGTTTACGCCTGTAAAAGTAACTTTGTAGATTTGTCTATAAAGTTACAAACTCTCAAGAGTAAAAATACTATCAATCTCTTCGCCTACTCAGCCAATGTAGGTTAAAAATCTCACCAGACAAGCATTTTAGATCTATCCAAACCCCAAGATGCCTTCTAAGCGAATCTTGTTTATCAGTAACGGCCACGGAGAGGACAATCACACCTCTCATGTTATTCAGACCCTGCGCCAATTGTGCCCTTCTCTTGACATGGCGGCAATGCCGATTGTGGGGGAAGGAAAAGCTTACCGCAGCTTGGATATTCCGATCATTGGGCCTACACAAATAATGCCCTCTGGGGGATTCTTTTACATGAAGCGCCTCTATTTGCTCAAAGATTTTCAATCGGGATTGATTGGGTTAACGTGGCGACAGTTACAAGCAGTGTTGGAGTATGCTCCCAGCTGCGATTTGATTATGGCTACTGGGGATTTTGTCTCTCAGACATTTGCTTATCTCACAAAGCGTCCCTTCGTCTCGTTTATCTCTTGTCTTTCTGCCCTCTATGAAGGGCGATTGCGTATCAATCCGCTGCTGTGGCACGATTTGAATTCTTCTCGATGTCTGACAGTTTTTACCAGAGATTCCTATACGGCTTTTGATCTCCAACGGCAAGGTATAGCTAAGGCTCAGTTTGGTGGGATTCCGGCTTTAGATCGCCTTGTCCCGGCAGGCATTGAGTTGTACTTGAAACCGGACATGCCGGCGATCGCTCTCCTCCCAGGATCGCGGATGCCAGAAGCCGCGCGAAATTTCTGTTTGCAGTTGCAGCTGGTGGTAGAAATTGCCAAGGTGATGCCTGAGTCTGGATTCCAGTTCCGCGCCGCCTTGGTACCAAAGTTGATGGAGGAACTAGACGACATTGCTAAAAGTCAAGGTTGGCAACTAAATCAAGGCACACTCACCTATTCTTTGCCAGGAAGTTCTGCCCAGGAATCACCGCTTGTAGAAGTGAGATGTTACTCAGATGCCTTCAGTGATATCGTATATTACTCTGATCTTGTTATTGGTATGGCAGGGTTGGCAGTGGATTTAGCAGTGGCGATCGGTAAACCGATCGTTCAAATTCCCGGAGAAGGCCCTCAATTTACCTATCAATTTGCAGAGGCACAAACGCGGCTATTGGGCATTTCTGCCCAAACCATCGGCACTGGGCCAGCAACCCCAGAGACTCTCAAACAAGCGGCTCGACGAATAATCGACACTTTACAAGATGCAGACTATCTCGCTAAGTGCCAAGTAAATGGCCCTGAGCGATTTGGCCCAGCCGGCGCATCTGAAAGAATTGCCCGCTTTCTGCTAACCTCTCTAGGAGAAATTGAGTAGAAATTGCGTCAGAAGTCAGAAGTCAGAATTCAGAATTCAGAATTCTTACAACATTACTGGTGCTGCCAAATTTTAATAATGAAGTTAATACCAATTCAAACAATCTTTCTAACACATTAAGTAGGGGCGCACAGCTGTGCGCCCCTACCCAATGTATTTGTCGCATTCTTTTTTCAAATTGGTATAAGGATAAGACTAGCCCTTTCAAGGTGACTTGAAAAATCTCTTTTTTTTCTCTGTGTTCTCTGTGCCTTTGCGGTTTAAAAGTAATTTATCTAACCACTCCAGACGCAGAGGACACAGAGGTAAGAGGTTAAAGAGGAATTTTTTGAACAAAATTTTTACCCACCTTGAAAGGGCTAAAGGATAGGACTTACGCATTGACAGGAAAGACAAAATATGAGTCATTTGAAAAACCACATCTGTCGTAGGGGCACAGCAATGCTGTGCCCCTACAGCGCGGGTCTATTTACTACGTATTTATGTTGATTTACAAGATGATTCTTTTGTACAGTGCGTAAGTCCTAAAGGATAACAATACAGAATTGAACTATGAAAGTCCGCTCTAGTTACTGGCAACTGTTGCCTTATCTGTGGCCCCAATGGCCGCTGTTAGTTCGGGGGTTAGCTTGTATCTTAGGATTTGTGTTGCTCACCCTAGCACTGCCCTACCTAGCAGGTCAGGTCGCTCTTTTTGTCGGCCAGGGAAATGTTAACCAGATTGCCTACTGGCTCGGACTAGGTGCTTTAGTATTTTTGTTTCGAGGGCTTTGTCAATACGGGCAGAATGTCTTTATGATCGCTGCCGCTCTCAATATGGTTTTAAACTTGCGTAAGCGGGTTTACGCTCACCTGCACAAACTTGGATTAGATTATTTTGAAACCACACAGACGGGTGACTTAACTTATCGGCTGACTGAAGATATCGATCGCGTAGGCGAGATTGTAGACAAGTTATCCCATCAGTTTCTTTCCAATCTCTTGCAGTTAATTGCGATTCCCATTTACATGCTCTACCTGAATTGGCAACTCACCCTTGCTAGTTTTGTTTTGGCTCCCTTGATGGCTTGGTTAATCGGGCTATTTGGTCAGCGATTACTTGTGCTATCTCGCCAGAGTCAAAATCAGGTTTCCAATTTGTCGGCACTGTTAACTGAAGTTTTTAGCGGGATTCGCGTCGTTCAAGCTTTTGCAGCACAAGGGTATGAAGTCAAGCGATTCAATCAAGAAGCAGAACACAATCGCCAAGCTAAATATCGCGCTTTACAACTCAAATCCATTCAGTTTCCCGTTGTTGGTTTTTTAGAAGCAGTCAGTATTATGCTGCTGTTTCTATTGGGAGGATGGCAGATTTCTCAAAATCAGCTGACATCTCAAGGCTTTATCAGTTTCTTAGCTGCTGTGGCTATCCTGATTCAGCCAATCGATCTGTTGATTAGCAATTACAACGAATACAAACAAACTGAGGCTTCTGTAGAACGCATCTTTGAATTGATGGCTCAGCAGCCTAGTTTAAGCGAAAAGTCAAATGCTAGGGAACTACCGCGAGTTGCTGGCAAGGTAGAGTATCGTCATGTGAATTTCGCCTACGATCCCGGCCAACCAGTCCTCAAGGATCTCTGCTTGGACGCTTCTCCTGGTAGTGTTATTGCCTTGGTTGGTTCTTCTGGGGCGGGGAAATCGACGTTAATTAACCTTTTACTTCGCTTCTACGACCCCCAAGCCGGCGAAATTCTGATTGATGATATTGATATCCGCGATGTCACACTCACCAGTTTGCGCCATCAAATTGGCATTGTTCCCCAAGACATTACGCTTTTTTCGGGAACGATCGCCCAAAATATTGGTTACGGTCAGGAAGAATTAGATTTAGCAGCAATCGAAGAAGCAGGAAAGATTGCCAACGCTCACTCGTTTATCACCCAGTTTTCCCAAGGTTACCATAGCTGGGTAGGCGAACGTGGGGTTAACCTATCTGGAGGACAACGCCAAAGATTAGCGATCGCCAGAGCAATTGTCAACGATCCGCGAATTCTCATCCTCGATGAAGCAACAAGCGCTTTGGATTCAGAATCAGAAGCACTAGTTCAAGAAGCGATCGAGCGAGTGATGCAAAACCGTACCGTGTTTATTATCGCCCATCGCTTGAGCAGCGTTCGCCGGGCTGACTGCATTCTCGTACTCGAACAAGGACAAGTGGTTGAAGCTGGTACCCACACCTCCCTCTTGTCTCAAGAAGGACGCTATGCCCGTTTTTATGCCCAACAGTTTTATTCTGGTGAGGGAGGGAGTAGGGAGTAGGGAGTGGGGGCAATACTGCTCGGATAAGCAGGGGAGGCAGGGGAGGCAGGGGAGGCAGGGGAGGCAGGGGAGGCAGGGGAAGCAAAACTCAACGCCAGCCTCCATTTCTCCCCCTGCTAAAGATTGCTTGCCTCAACCAAGAAATTCCAAAACCTACGCAGT
Organism: Desmonostoc muscorum LEGE 12446; assembly: GCF_015207005.2. GTDB lineage: Bacteria > Cyanobacteriota > Cyanobacteriia > Cyanobacteriales > Nostocaceae > Nostoc > Nostoc muscorum. The sequence continues at coordinate 2,552,095 of NZ_JADEXS020000001.1, read as the reverse complement.
ATTGGGAGTGGGGGTGAAGAGATTTTTCGGTTTTATTGTGTAATTGATTACATGCATTTTTCCCAGAAAAACAGGAGGTAGGGGTTTAGCAGTGCTAAACCCCTACAGTGTTTAGGTGTAATTAATTATGTTTACTCCTATTTGATTGCGTGAAAAAACTCGCCCTCAACTCGAAAAGGCTAATTCCCTACTCCCATCTTTCTTAAAAGCGATCGCACATTCGTTATCTTGTGACAAAATTGTCTCTTCCAATGCTAAGTACATCCGTGTTAATGGGAACAATCTATGTAAACCAGAAAACATTAATATTCTAGGAAAAAATAAAAGTATGGTAGCACTCACTGGTTATCAAATACATGAGCTAATTTATTCTGGCTCTAAAACTTTAGTCCATCGTGGCATTAGAGAATCAGATAAAAAGCCAGTAGTGATTAAACTGTTGCGGCGTGAGTATCCTACATTTTATGAACTCGTGCGGTTCCGCAATCAGTACACCATTGCGAAAAACCTGGATATTGACGGCATTATCAAAACTTATAGTCTGGAAAATTATCAAAACAGCTATGCCTTAATCATGGAAGATTTAGGCGGTATTTCTCTCCAAGAGGAGATGGGGAAATGGCGCCTGGGAATGGGGGAAACTGTCGATGGGTTGCAGGCATTTTTTCACATTGCTTTGCAAATTGTCTCGATTCTTGATGGACTGTATCAGAACCGAGTGATTCACAAAGACATCAAACCCGCCAACATTTTAATTAATCCCACCACAAAAGAAATAAGACTCATCGATTTTAGTATCGCTTCTCTACTTTCTAGGGAAACCCAAACTCTGACTAATCCAAATATTTTGGAAGGAACGTTAGCATACCTTTCTCCCGAACAAACTGGACGAATGAACCGAGGAATTGACTATCGCAGCGACTTTTATTCTTTGGGTGTCACTTTTTTTGAACTCCTCACCGGAGAGTTACCTTTTAAATCTGATGAACCGATGGAATTGCTGTATTGTCATTTGGCAAAGCTTCCACCACCAGCCCATAGTCTCAATCCCAACATTCCCCCGATTCTTTCTGAGATTATCGCTAAACTGATGGCGAAAAATGCCGAAGACCGCTATCAGAGTGCTTTAGGTTTAAAATATGACTTAGAAATTTGCTGTCGTCAGTGGCGAGAAACTGGCAGTATTGACGTGTTTGAGTTAGGAGTGCGGGATATTTGCGATCGCTTTATCATTCCAGAAAAACTCTACGGACGGCAAGCCGAAGTAGAAAGCCTACTCGCAGCATTCGAGAGGATAGCAGGAGGGGAGGATGAGGGAGATGAGGGAGATGAAGGGGATGAGGGAGTGTGGGGAGATTATAAAAAAGCTTCCTGCCCTCCCAACGTCCAATCCAAAATCCAAAATCCAAAATCCAAAATCGAAAAAGCTTCCTGCCCTCCCAACGTCCAATCCAAAATCCAAAATCCAAAATCCAAAATCGAAATGGTTTTGGTAGCAGGTTTCTCTGGCGTTGGTAAAACTGCTGTTGTCAATGAAGTGCATAAACCCATTGTGCGATCGCGGGGTTATTTTATCAAAGGGAAATATGACCAATTTCAACGTAATATTCCCTTAGCAGCTTTCGTCCAAGCATTTCGAGATTTAATAGGGCAATTGTTGAGTGAAACTGATACTCAACTTGAACGATGGAAAGGCCGAATTCTGGCAGCTTTGGGTGAAAATGCTCAGGTAATTATCGAAGTTATTCCGGAATTAGAAAAAATTATTGGACAACAACCGCCAGTACCTAAACTTTCAGGCAATGCTGGACAAAATCGCTTTAATTTATTATTTCATAAATTTATCCAAGTTTTCACGACGAAAGACCATCCATTAGTGATATTTCTGGATGATTTGCAATGGGCAGATTCAGCATCTTTGAAGTTCATGCAATTGTTGATGTGTGAAGCTGACATTAACTATATGTTGCTTATTGGCGCTTACCGAGATAATGAAGTTTATCCAGCACATCCGTTAATGTTAACCTTAGGAGAAATTGAGAAAACTGGAGCGAATCTTCATACTATTACTTTAGTTCCTCTCAAGCACACAGATTTAAATTATTTGATTGCAGATGTTCTCAAATGTCAATTAAATATCGCCCGACATCTCACAGATTTAGTCTATCAAAAAACTCAAGGAAATCCTTTATTTACTAATCAATTCCTCAAGCTTCTGCACGAAGAAAAATTAATTAACTATAACTTGGATGCAGGTTATTGGCAATGTGATATTGCTCAGTTAAAAGCAATAACATTTACTGATGATTTGATAGAATTTATGGTGCTTCAATTACATAAGTTACCCCAAGCGACTCAAAAAGTTTTACAGCTTGCGGCTTGTATTGATAACCAATTTGACTTAGCAACTCTAGCAATTGTTCATGAAAAATCAAGTGCTGAGACAGCAGTAGATTTATGGAAAGCTTTACAAGAAGGTTTGGTCATACCCACAACTGAAGTTTACAAGTTTTATCAACAAGAGTCAGAATTAAGAATTCATAATTCAGAATTTCAGCAACACAATTCTCCTGATTTATGTTCCTACAAGTTTTTACATGACCGCGTTCAGCAAGCTGCTTATTCTCTAATTCCTGAAGACCAAAAACAGGGAGTACATCTAAAAATTGGGCGATTAATGTTGAAAAATATTTCGCCGGAACAGCGCGAAGAACATGTGTTTAAATTAGTTAATCAGTTAAATTTAGGAAGTCAATTAATTACTCAGCCAGAGGAACGAGAAGAACTGGCAAAGTTAAACTTAACTGCAAGTCACAAAGCCAGAAATTCAACTGCTTACGAAGCTGCTGTAGAATACGCAAATTTTGGAATTCGCTTACTGAGAGAAGATTGTTGGCAATATCAGTATGATTTGGCTTTAGCATTATACTCAACTTCTGCCGAGGCAGCTCATCTGAATGGTAATTTTGAGCAGACAGAACAGTGGATACAACTAATATTACAACATGGCAAAATACTGATTGATAAAGTCAAAGCCTACGAAGTGAGAATCTTATCTCAGATAGCACAAAACAGGATGTTGTCAGCTATTAAAACAGGACTCCAAGTCCTGAAGCTGTTGGGAGTAGAACTACCAGAACAGCCAACAATGGCAGATATTGGCAATGGACTACAGGAGACACAATTAGCTTTAAAGGGTAAATCTGTTGAGGATTTACTAAACTTAGAGTTAATGACTGAGCCAGATAAGTTAGCAGCTATGAATATCTTGACAAATATAGCTGCTGCTGCTTATTTAGTTATCCCAGAACTTTATCCCCTAATATTATTTAAACAAGTTAATTTATCGCTACAGTATGGAAATAATGCTAATTCTCTCTATGGATATCCATGTTACGGACTGATTTTGTGTGCTGTTGTCGGAGATGTCGAATCTGGCTATCAGTTCAGTCAACTGACTCTCAGATTATTAGATAAATTGAATGCTAAAGAATTCATAGCTAAGACATATACAATTATTTATGGTTCTTTGAGTTCTTGGAAGAAACATATTAGAGAAATGTTGCATCCAATACAACTAGGCTATTCTAATGGAATAGAAACAGGAGATTTAGAATTTGCAGGTTATTGTGTATGGATTTATTCATTTAATGCATATTTGGCTGGAAAAGAACTAGTTTCTCTATCAGAGGAGATAGCAAATTATAGTCAGGTACTCAGGCAACTTCGCCAAGAACCATCCCTACATAAAAATGAACTTTATCGGCAGGTAATACTTAACTTACTTTCAAAAAATCAAAATCCTTGTTGTTTAATTGGCGAAGCTTACAATGAAGAAATTATGTTACCGCTGCATCAGCAAGGAAATGATCAAACCATAATTTGTTTTTTGTATTTTAACAAATTAGTTCTCTGTTATTTATTTGCTGAATATCATCATGCTGTGGAAAATGCTGAATTAGCGAAAAATTATTTAGAAAGTGTGCTTGGAAGTATTACTGTTCCTTTATTTTATTTCTATGATTCTCTGAGCCAATTAGCTGTTTATCCTGATGTTTCGGAAGACAGACAAGCATTTATCCTCAAACGGATTACAGAGAGTCAACAAAAAATGCAAATGTGGGCGGATCATGCTCCCATGAATCATTTACATAAGTTTTATTTAGTTGAGGCTGAACGCTATTGCATTCTGGGTGAATATATTCAAGCAATGGAAATGTACGATCGCGCCATTCATGGAGCCAAAGAAAACGAATATGTTCAAGAAGAAGCCCTTGCCCAGGAACTCGCTGCTAAATTTTATTTGAAATGGGGTAAAGAGCAAATTGCCCAAACTTATCTGACGAAAGCTTACTACTGCTATGTTCGTTGGGGCGCTAAAGCCAAAGTCTCTGATTTAGAAAAACGCTATCCTCAATTACTCGCCCCGATTTTACAATGGGAAACAATTCGCTTCAATTCCACAGAAAAAACATCCACTCTCCAGAGTATATCTCTGTCTACTTTTAGTTCTACTGCAACAATCTCATCCAACAGCACCAGTATTTCAGATGCTTTGGATTTAGCAACTGTTCTCAAAGCTTCTCAAGCATTGTCTAGTGAAATTCATTTAGATAAGTTGCTTTCGACATTAATACAAGTGGTGATGGAGAATACCGGGGCGAAAAAATCTGCTTTAATTTTACTGAGAAATAATATTTGGGTAATTGAAGCGATCGCCACATTCGATAAATCCCCAATTATCCTGCAATCTATCCCTATTGAACTCAGCAAAGATATTCCCCTAACTCCCGTTAACTACGTCAAAAATACCTTAGAAATATTAGTAATTGATGATGCAACTCTAGAAAATTCCTTAGCATCAGACTCCTACATTATCCAACAAAAACCAAAAAGTTTATTGTGTACACCAATTCTCCATCAAGGAAAATTAATCGGCATTCTTTACTTAGAAAATAATTTAATTGCCGGAGTATTTACACGCAATAGACTACAAGTTATCAATCTATTATGTTCCCAAGCTGCTATTTCCTTGGAAAATGCTTATCTGTATCAGCGATCGCAAGAAAATGCCCAACAATTAGAACACTCTCTGAGAGATTTACAAGAGATGCAATTACAACTAGTGCAAAGTGAGAAAATGTCAGCATTGGGCAACTTAATTGCAGGTGTAGCTCATGAAATTAATAACCCTGTAGGCTTCATAGCAGGTAATATCGAACCTGCTGTTAATTTCATTGGAGATTTATTTCACCTCATCGATCTCTATCAAGAACAATTTCCACATCCAGGTAGAGAAATTGCAGAAGAAATTGCCGCAATTGACCTAGAATATCTGCGAGAAGATTTACCAAAACTCATTGATTCCATGAAATTAGGTGTCGATCGCATTCGCAGTATTAGTAATAGTTTACGAACATTTTCTAGGGCAGATACAGAATACAAAGTTGCTTTTAATATTCACGAAGGTATCGACAGTGCAATTTTGATTCTCAAGCATCGCCTCAAAGCATCAGAGAATCATCCAGATATTCAAGTCGTCAAAGATTATGGAAATATCCCTTTGATAGAATGTTTTCCTGGACAACTCAATCAGGTATTCATGAACTTGTTAGCAAATGCTATTGATGCTTTAGAAGAGGCAAATATTGAACGTGATTTTCACGAAATTAATAATCAAATTAAGATTCACACTTGTTTGAATGAAGATAAACATCAAGTTTTAATTCGCATTCAAGATAATGGTGTGGGAATGTCTGACGAGGTAAAACAAAAGATTTTTGAGCATTTATTTACAACTAAAGCTGTGGGTAAAGGTACAGGATTAGGATTAGCGATCGCTCGGCAAATTATTGTCGAAAAACATGGCGGTACTCTGGAGGTAAATTCAGTACAGGGAGAAGGTTCCGAATTTGTAATTCAAATTCCGATTTAAATGTACTGCCAAACTGCTAATGTGAAAGTTACTATTTCAAGAATTTTTTATGACTCGAATGTTTCGACGATATCATCGTCAGATTGCGATCGTGCTGTGTCTGCCCTTATTTCTCACCGTACTAACTGGCATGAGTTTTACCATTGCCCATGAATGGTTGCATCAAGATGACTTGGGGGAATTTCTCCTGAGACTACACACCCTGGAAATCTTGCATTTAGAAAAAATTTATCCGCTTTTAAATGGCTTGGGATTAGTCGGCTTGTTGATTACTGGTATTAGTATGACAGGCTTATTTCGCACACGAGCCTAATTCAGTTCTCTGTGTTTTCTGCACCTGGAGCGGTTCGTCAAAATTGAAGTATTTTTGCAATTAAACAGGAGTAATTGGGCACTACATATAAATATAATCACCATCTACTCCCTTAAGGCTAGTGTTCGAGTATTCAAAACAACTTTTCAAACAACCTCTGAGGTTAGGGTCAGCGCATCTAGAATTAGACTTGACAAAATAGTTAGTTGATGTATGAACTAAAAAATCAGGATTTATCGTTTGATTGACTTTCCAACGGTGAAAGCGATGCCTACGGGAGGCTACGCTAGCGCCTAAAATATTGTCAATAAGCAAGATTTTTCTGCTTTATTGACACTGAAGGGTTATTTTTGAGAAGATACGCTTACCCTGCCTGTGAGGTCAAGTATTCAATTTTTTATGGCTATCAGTGACTTGGGTAGCCCAAAAAGCTTTTCGTGGAATATGTGAGCATCCTTGAATAGTTCTCTAAACTTTCTTGTATCCAAAAGACGAGCGCTGTCTACTGCTCGCACAGCTTCATCTACTGTTTCTACCTTTTTCCAATTCCCCAAGTCGAAGTTTAAAATCAACCAAATACGAATTGACTTAGGAAACCAATGAAAAAACGGTGTCATAAAATGTGGCTCAATGGGAAACCAATAATATGGAGTTTGAACATAATATCTTGATGCCACCCTGGAAATTTCTTTTGCGAATGAAACCATATTGTTCCAGTCCCCTACATGCTCAATAACAGAGTTAGAGTGAGCAATATGAAAAAATCCGTCGGCAAAATCTGAGAGATTACATGCATCTCCTGCGACAAAGGTATACCGCCCGTGGTCGCTTGGCCTAGTAACACTGGGAAGATTGACAATTGTTATACGGGCATTGTATTTATCAAGAATATCGCTTGGTAATATACCCCAATATGATTCTGTTCCTCCAATATCTATGATATTGACGGAGCCATTTTCTTGATAAGCCGCTTCCATCATATCTATAAAGGGAGCAATACGTTTGGCTCTGAGTTTTGAACCTATAGAATTCTGACTGTTGTAATTTGTTATTGACTTGGTTAATCTTGCTGTTAAAGACATACATTACCCTCTGTATTAGTACTTACTGTGTATTAAAGCACATTTATTTCTGCGGTACAATAGTGAGCATTTGAATTTTATCCCGTCTATGGAATTTCTTTAATTTATATAGTAATCGTAAATAATTGGCGATCGCTATTTATCAAAGGATGCTTCATAAGCTCTTCCACATCTAGTTTGCATACCTAAAATTATATATATAGGAGTAGTATTTGATTTTTGAAAAAATCTAAGTAGTATGTAGGGTGTGTTATGGCGTAGCCTAACGCACCCGAACCTTTGTGTGGTGCGTTATGCCAAAGGCTAACACACCCTACGTGTATTTCAATAATCAAATATGAGTCCTATAGGACTCATATTTGATTTTTGAACAAAACTCAGTACACCTTTATTCCTTCCTCCCAGTCCCCAGTCCCCAATCCCCAGTCCCTTACCTCTACGAGTGATTCTCCAAATCAAATCGGATTGCTATAACTCTTGTAGGGTGGACTGAAAAACCTGCCCTAATTACGCAAGTTAAATGTGGAATAGCTTAACAGCCTGAAACGACATATTTTCGTTGACCGAAGAAAGGCACACACATACGCCGGGGTGCAGAAGTTTTTCAAAAATAAACCTTTCCTCTGCCAAAAGGGTCATAAGCCCGGAGCAGTTGCTTGATGCTGGTAAATGCATTCACCACAGTACCTCCCAAATTCATTTCTGAAAAACAAAAAAGAATAAAATATTGAAGAAGAATTCAGAATTCAGAAGTCAGCAATCTTGACGCGACTCGAAAATACTCGCTACCGCTACGCTATGAGCGAGTGCGGCGACCACAGGAGAAGGAGAAGAGAAGGCTTTACGCTACGCTATCCGCTTTTTCGGCCAAAATTCATTCTGTTAGCGGTAGCGGGGCGTTTAGCCCATTCTGACGACTGACTCCTGAATTCTGTTTGATAAATTCTCGGATTTGTTGGTATCTTGAATTGTATTTCTGTGTCTTTGCACCTTTCGGGTTAAGGGAATTATACAACTTCCAAGCACATCAGCTTACAATTCCATAACTGTGCGATAATGTGCTTCAATTTGTGCCACGGTTTCAGATTTTCGCTTGGTCTCCCATTGACTGCGGTTAAATAATTCTTGCTGCAATTCATCAACATTAATTGTTGTAAATTTACCATTATTAATAATTTGCTTGCCATTTACCCAAGCACTATGAACAACATTACTAGGACGCCCTAAAACTAACAAACCAATGGGGTCTGTACGGGGAAGTAATGATAAATTTGTGAGGTCATAAAGTACCAAATCGGCTTGTTTACCAACAGTTAAAGAACCAAGCTTATCTGCAAGATTCAATCCTTTTGCACCTCCTAATGATGCCATTTCTACTGATTGTCGGGGTGTAATCCAGTGTTGATAATCTAAATCTGTAACGTTATGTAAAATCGAACCAATTTTAATAGCTTCTAGCAAATCTTGGGAGTCATTACTAGAGGCACCATCACAACCAAAAGTGACATTTACTCCAGCTTGACGATATTTTAAAATCGGGGCGATGCCACTGCCTAAACGTAAATTACTTAAGGGATTATGAACAACTGTAGATTGAGTTTCGGCGAGAATAGCAATATCAGCATCATTTAACCAAACGCAATGGGCTAGAGAAGTTTTATTGCTTAAATATCCAATTCTTTTTAAATGTTCCACGGCTGTACAACCGTACTTTTCTTGGGCGAGTTTTTCCTGTGCCCTGGTTTCTAGTAAATGAGAATGACGACAAAGATTGTAGCGATCGCTTAATTCAATACATCCTGCAAACAAAGCATCTGTACACAATTGTATCCCCGTTGGTGCCACTAAAATATTCACACCCTCATCTGGGCGATGAAATTGTCTCACCGCTTCTTCGATGATTTCCAATGTGGCCGCAGTTGAGCGATAATAAGGCTCATGATTTTGTGTTGACTCCCCAGATGGGATACCTGCGGTGAGGGATTCATCTTGAATGAGGGGCGCGATAAAAGTCCGAATTCCCACTTCTTTGTAAGCGCGAGTTGCAATGGCGATGGTTTCTAACTCTTGTCCTGGAATTAACACCAAGTGATCTACTACACTCGTCCCGCCGGAAAGTAAAGTTTCTACCGCCGTTCCCAAAGCGCTAAGATAAACTTGTTCAGTATCTAGGAGTGCAAAATCATACAGTTCCGCCAACCACAATTCTAAAGGCAAAACCGACATGATCCCCCGTTGCCACATCTCCGAAGAGTGGGTGTGGGCGTTGAAAAAGCCAGGAAGCAGCAACTTATTTTTACCATCTATGGCTGTACCGATTACCTGGAGATTCGGGGCAATGGCAGCGATTGTACCATCTACAACTTGTACATCTACTGTTGCGTAATCATCAGTAGTGGCAATTAAAACATTTTGGATAGTGAAACTTAACATATTTAACCTTGATTAAGCGATCGCATTTTCAACTGAGTTTCAAGTTACAAAATAGAAAATGGTATTGGCTATTGCAATTTTATGAACTTACCATTACGGACATTGGGGGTTCCGCCAAATGCGTGGACAGTGAATGATGCTATTGCAGATATTACTCGTCCTCAAAGAACCCCACAACCCGTTATCTTAGCAACAGAAACAAAAACCCTGCGCCTAGACTTAGCAAAAGCTGCTATCCTCGTCATTGATATGCAAAACGACTTCTGTCACCCCGACGGTTGGTTAGCGCATATCGGCGTGGATGTCACTCCAGCCCGTCAGCCCATCGAACCTTTAAACAACTTACTTCCACAACTGCGTGCCCTTGGTGTGCCGATAATTTGGATAAATTGGGGGAATCGTCCCGATTTACTCAACATTAGTGCAGCTTCACTCCACGTCTACAATCCCACAGGCGACGGCGTAGGCTTAGGCGATCCTCTGCCCAAAAACGGTGCTAAAGTACTCATGGCGGGTAGTTGGGCGGCGGCGGTAGTAGACGAACTACAACCGTTAAGAGAAGATATTCTTGTGGATAAATACCGCATGAGTGGCTTTTGGGATACTCCCTTAGATAGTATTTTGAAAAATCTCGGAAAAACGACACTATTCTTTGCTGGTGTAAATGCCGATCAATGTGTGCTAACTACATTATGTGATGCCAACTTCTTAGGATATGACTGCATATTAGTCAAAGACTGCACCGCCACAACATCGCCTGAATATTGTTGGTTGGCGACACTCTACAACGTCAAACAATGCTTCGGTTTCGTCACCGATTCCCAAGAGATTTTAAAAGCGATGAATGAAGAGACGCGATGAATCGCGTCTGTACAAGATAATCCTTCTTTGCGCCTTTGCGCCTTTGCGTGAGATTAATTAATTATAAGGATAAATAAATGCACGCTACTCGTTGTGTAATTCCGGTTATCAAATCTCTCAAAGATTACCAAGTATATCGCATCAGTCCCGATGACTCTAATCGGTTAGCGATTATCTTCGATTCCACAAATGCCAATACTTCCTTGACTTGCTGCATAGAAATCTTTGATGTCGGTGGACAAACACCCCCAAATCGCCATCAGTGGGCAGTGGAAATGTTCTTTGTCCTCAAAGGTGAAGCGATCGCCATGTGTGACGGCAAGATTGCTAACATCAAAGCTGGAGATAGTTTATTAGTGCCTCCCACTGGTACGCATTTGATTAAAAATACAGGTTCCACTCGCTTGTATACCCTAACTGTGATGGTGCCTAATGAAGACTTTTCTGAATTAATTCGCAGTGGAACACCAGTAGAGTTAGATGCAGAAGATATGGCAGTTTTGGGGAGATTAGATGCTTTAATGCCTTGTTGAAGAAGAATACAGAATTGACAATCAAAAACGCGATAAATCGCCGTCTCTACAAGAGATTGATTATTGTAGAGACGGCGATTTATCGCGTCTGGTGCCTTAACCAAACCGTATTGCTGCTTTTGCTTGCGTAAAACACCGAAATGAGAAAGCAAAAGCTTGTTTTGAGAAAGTAAAAGCTGCTTTTGCTTGCAGAAAACACCGAAATGAGAAAGCAAAAGCTTGTTTTGAGAAAGTAAAAGTTGCTTTTGCTTGCGTAAAACACCGAAATGAGAAAGCAAAAGCTTGTTTTGAGAAAGTAAAAGCTGCTTTTGCTTGCGGAAAACACCAAAATCAGAAAGTAAAAGCTTGTTTTGAGAAAGCAAAAGCTTGTTTTGAGAAAGTAATTGCAGCTTTTGCTGATTGAATTTAGCCAAAACATGAAATTTAGATAAAATTCTTCAAAAAATTGCTGATAAATGCTGATTTTTTTTCATTCAAGTAATTGATGTGTATAAAATTATACTTTAATATGTAAATAAGAAAGGCGATCGCCCTCCGCCAAGAGCTTGCGATCGCCTTTCCCTAAACCCTCATTCTGAGAGATAATTGACATCATGGCACAAGAAGAAGAGTTTCTACAAGAGCGTTCCCAGCTGCAACAATACTTGAGTGGCGAAAACTTAAATATACCTGCCTTAAATCAACCTGCTCAAAATCCATTACCCAAAAGAGAACCGATAAAACATACATTGATTGGTTCTTCAAAAGCTGTCACCAGCACAATTCATTATTTGCAAGTTATTGGCTACGCCAGCGCCGGCGACTGGAGTCTATTAGTACCAACTGGTAATGCTGACGAAGTGATGAGTATTTTAATCCGTCAGATTTTAATGCAATAAGCAGTTGAAAAAATTCAGATCCTCGACTTTTCTAAAAAGTCGGGGATCTGTTTTTGGGGCACTAAGAGGTTATTTGAAAAGTGGTATGTTGTGACTTGAATTATTACCCCCCTTAATCCCCCCTTATAAAGGGGGGAAACAAGAGATTCTTGTTCCCTCCCCAATACATACGGGGAGGGTTAGGGTGGGGTAATTCGAGGACTGGTAGTCATTCGATAACTTGTGTGTACACCATAGCCTTAGAAAGTGGGGAAACAAGAAAATCCTGTTCCCTCCCCTTTATAAGGGGAGGGTTAGGGTGGGGTCAAAAAGTATTCATCCTATTCCGCTTTCTAAAACGTAATTTTTGCTGTGGCAGAGATGGAGAATAAAAATTGTGAAATTACCTTTCCAAATACAAATTGATATCATGTAGAGACGCGATTCATCGCGTCTGAATGCTGATTTGCGGAATCGCAAGCTTGTAAAATGAAGAATAAATCCATGAATGCCGAGAATGCTGGAAGTTAGGGTAATCACCAATGCTGTGGAATGTTTTACAAGCAATTCGCCGTCAAATAACTGAAAAGCTAGGATTATCCTCGTCTAAAAGCAACACAGGCGCAAACACAGCCCCTATATCTGACTCCCATGCTTGAGTTTTTATTACAGGTACTCAAAGCTACAGCAGACAGCAACGGCGATGCCAAGGTGATCCACCCACTGCTGGAAGCAAACCGAGAGAAGCTAGACATGAACTTTGCCCAAATTTTACGCAGTTGGGCAATGGCAACTCTATCAGACTTAGAAATAGACACAGCGCGAAACACTGTAGTAGATATCATCAATTTCAGTAACCGGATGTGGGACTTTCCCTTGGGGAACCGGGCGAATAATTTGGAAATTGCCATCACAGGTTATGAAATCGCACTCACCGTTTTTACTCAGGATCGCTTTCCCATAGATTGGGCAATGACGCAAAACAACCTGGGCAATGCTTACAGTGACCGCATCCGAGGGGAGAGGGCAGATAATTTAGAAGTTGCCATCAAATGCTACGAAGATGCTTTGCGAGAACGCACCCGCGATCGCTTTCCCATACAATGGGCAACGACGCAAAACAACCTGGGCATTGCTTACTGGAACCGCATCCGAGGGGAGAGGGCAGATAATTTAGAAGTTGCCATCAAATGCTACGAAGATGCTTTGCTAGAACGCACCCACGATCGCTTTCCCATAGATTGGGCAATGACGCAAAACAACCTGGGCAATGCTTACAGTGACCGCATCCGAGGGGAGAGGGCAGATAATTTAGAAGTTGCCATCAAATGCTACGAAGATGCTTTGCGAGAACGCACCCGCGATCGCTTTCCCATACAATGGGCAACGACGCAAAACAACCTGGGCATTGCTTACTGGAACCGCATCCGAGGGGAGAGGGCAGATAATTTAGAAGTTGCCATCAAATGCTACGAAGATGCTTTGCTAGAACGCACCCACGATCGCTTTCCCATAGATTGGGCAATGACGCAAAACAACCTGGGCAATGCTTACAGTGACCGCATCCGAGGGGAGAGGGCAGATAATTTAGAAGTTGCCATCAAATGCTACGAAGATGCTTTGCGAGAACGCACCCGCGATCGCTTTCCCATACAATGGGCAACGACGCAAAACAACCTGGGCATTGCTTACTGGAACCGCATCCGAGGGGAGAGGGCAGATAATTTAGAAGTTGCCATCAAATGCTACGAAGATGCTTTGCTAGAACGCACCCACGATCGCTTTCCCATAGATTGGGCAATGACGCAAAACAACCTGGGCAATGCTTACAGTGACCGCATCCGAGGGGAGAGGGCAGATAATTTAGAAGTTGCCATCAAATGCTACGAAGATGCTTTGCGAGAACGCACCCGCGATCGCTTTCCCATACAATGGGCAACGACGCAAAATAACCTGGGCAATGCTTACAGTGACCGCATCCAAGGGGAGAGGGCAGAAAATTTAGAACTTGCCATCAAATGCTACGAAGATGCTTTGCTAGAATACACCCGCGATCGCTTTCCCATACAATGGGCAACGACGCAAAACAACCTGGGCAATGCTTACAGAAACCGCATCCAAGGGGAGAGGGCAGATAATTTAGAACTTGCCATCAAATGCTACGAAGATGCTTTGCTAGAATACACCCGCGATCGCTTTCCCATAGATTGGGCAATGACGCAAAACAACCTGGGCGCTGCTTACAGGAACCGCATCCGAGGGGAGAGGGCAGATAATTTAGAACTTGCCATCAAATGCTACGAAGATGCTTTGCAAGTTCGCACCCGTCAGGCTTTGCCGCAAAACCATGCTGACACTGCTTTCAACTTGGGGTTAGCTTACGTAGACGCGAAACAATTTACAGAAGCTTACAACATTTTTAAATCTGCCATTGACACAGTAGAATTTCTGCGGGGTGAAATTTTCTCTGGCGATGAAATCAAACAAAAACTCGCCGAAGAATGGAATCAGCTTTATCGCAGCATGGTGGAAGTTTGTCTGCAATTAAAATATGATGACCAAGCAGTTGAATACATCGAACGCAGCAAGACGCGTAACTTAGTAGAACTGTTGGCGAATCAAGGTTCACCAGCACTGCACCAGCTACAACAACAAATCGCTGAAGAAAAACGCCGTTTAGCAGCCGCAGACAATTCTGAACCAACATCCCTAAACCAACTGCGCCAACAACGCCAAGATTTAATTAAGCAAGTCATCCCCCTAGAACACATCCGCTTTGCCGAAATTCAAGGGCTGTTAGATAACCACACTGCGATTTTGCAATGGTACATATTTAATGATTGCTTTCGCGTCTTGATCATCACCCGCCAAGATCAAACACCCCGAATCTGGAAATCTACTGCTGAAGATTTCGACGCTTTAAATAAATGGTCAGATGAGTATCTCAAAACTTACGACAAAAATAAACCTCTGTGGCGACATCAGTTAGCTGGGAAACTCCAGGAGTTAGCAGACATCCTACATATTAATGATGTACTTCATTTAGTTCCAAATACCTGCAACGCTGTAATTCTCGTCCCCCATCGCTACCTGCATTTATTACCGCTTCACGCTTTACCAGTCTCTCCCTCATCTCCCTCATCCTCCTCATCCTCCTCATCCTATCTCCTAGATCGATTTCCTAACGGCGTGAGATATGCACCCAGTTGTCAGCTGTTGAAGTTAGCCAAAAAACGCCCATATCAGCCGCAACAAAGTTTATTCGCCATCCAAGATCCCAGCGACAACCTGATTTATACGAATATGGAAGTTGAAGCGATTCAGCGTCACTTTCATCCCACGACAGTTTTAAAAAAAGCCCAAGCCACCAAACAAGCTTTATTACAAGCCGTGGCAAATTCCCCAGATGTGCAAGTCATTCACCTTTCTTGTCACGGCTACTTTGATATTAAAACCCCTGTGAATTCTGCCATTGCTTTAGCTAATTGTGTTTCTCCTATCCCCGGTGCAGACTCCCAAAGTCGTCAGATAACATTAGCAGATGGTAATACTCTAGACCTAGAAAAATGCCTAACTTTAGTTGATATCTTCAATCTCAACTTACCAGAATGCCGCCTCGTCACCCTTTCCGCCTGCGAAACCGGACTCACCAAATCCACTACCAGCGATGAATATATTGGTTTACCAAGTGGCTTTCTTAAAGCCGGGAGTTCTAGTGTAGTGAGTAGTCTGTGGTCAGTGGATGACTTTGCTACGGCGTTGTTGATGATTCGATTTTACGACAATCTGCCGTCTTTACCGGTTGCCCAAGGACTTTGTGAAGCCCAGCAGTGGTTACGCAACGCCACCCAACCCGATTTAATCAAGTGGACAGAAGAACACCGAAATATTAATGAAGAAAATAAACAAATAATTCAGAATCGGTTAGAAAAACACTATGGATGTGAGAATCCCAATGATAAACCCTTTGCTAAACCTGCGGCTTGGGCTGGTTTTTGTGCGATTGGAAATTAAACCGTTATGCCGTTCGCAATGTAGAGACGTAGCACTGCTACGTCTCTACAACGATTTCGGGTAATGCAGAATTAATTTCAACTAGAAAATCTTGATGGAGGTATGATTATGGCAACTGATGAAGATAAGGCGATTGTTGAGGCTTTTTTTCAAGTCGTAAAGGAGCAAGGGTTTGTTTTTGATGAAGAAAGTCAGGCGGATTTATCAACAATCAAGACAACTTTGGCAAATTTGGAAAATGAATCAGTTTTAGAAGCTGCTGTTCCGATTATCGCTTGGTATAGGAAATATCCAGATGTCAGAGATGCTGTGCTATTTACCGCCAAAGAAATTACTATTAAAAAGCGAAATCCAGCCAACCAAGAGGGGACTTTAATCAATCAATTTCCTGACTATAAGAAGATAATTGATGACCGACAAAATAACCTACCCCCAGAACCAAATAAAAAATGAGTCCGAAAGTCTACGCGCCCAATGTTCATTTATTTGCCTTTCATCTGCAAAAAAGCGCCAATGGCGATAATGCAAATGAGCGAGATAAACATTGGCTTTGGCAAACTTGCAATGAAATAATCCAGAAAATATTGCAGCCAAATTTTGATTTAATGCAATGGCTGGATTTAGATAAAGACCTGGATAATCCCATTGTTTCTTTAATCAAAGCTGAGAAACAAATGGATATAGCTCCTATTGATAACGGTGAGATATATTTAGATAACAACTCACCTTTATTAATCCAAGGGTTTGCCTATCCGCTCAGACTTTATGACAGTTATGGATTATGGCTAAATCTACGTCGTCCAGAAAACGAAAATCATCAACGCACTGAAGATGTAGATATTCAAATTTTCAAAAAGCTGAATCCAAACAATTGCTTACTGTTGGGAGGAAATGAAAACTTTCTCAATCAAACCCTGATAATTACTGCTTGGCTGTCATCAGAACACGATCCCCAAAACCAAAAAGCTTTGAAAACTTTAGCTGATGAATGTCTTGAAACTTTCTTTCCCAACAACTACCCCATTCCGCCATTTGCAGGTTCAGCTACTTTATTTGGCAGCCCAATATTTGAATACGGATTGTTTAGTCAATTAACTAATTACCGCCATGTTTTAGTTTGGTTCTTCAGCCACCCAGAAGCCGAAGAAAAGTTTAATGAATATCAAGAACAATTATTAGATTTATTTTTCTTTCGCGCCAAAGTAGTCAAAGCCTTTCAAAAAAGCCGCGAAGTTTATGAAGATACAAATAAAGAATATCAAAAAATCGAAGCTGAAATCAATAATTTTAAACAAATTGATGCTCAACTATTAAATGACGAAAAATTAGATAATTTAAGCCAAAAATTAAAAACTCTTCCCCAAATGGCATTAGACTATGCCAATTTATTACGATATCTAGAATCTTACCAAAACACCATCGCCATCAATGGGCGAAACTATGCTGACAGACTGCAACAAATGCGCGGCATCGTCAAAGATGAAGATATTAGCTTCTTAGAAAAATTTAGCTTAGAAAACAGTCCTGATTTCCAAGAACAAATCAAAGCAGAGTTGGGTTATTTTACTCATGGTTCCAGCTTACTAGACAAAGCGATCGCCTCCATCCGGGGACGCGTAGAAATAGACAGAGCAAAAAGCGATCGCTTAGCGGAAGATAAGAAAGAGATCAGCGATCGCAATTTACAAATTACCATCTTAGCTGTCGGTACTGGCATTGGCGCTGGGGGAATCATGTCATCTAGTTACAGCTTGGTGCAAAATGACCCCATTCTCCAAGTTTTGCACACTCCGGTGACCAATCGCTTTACTGCTGCGATCGCCTACAGTTTACTTTTTGGCTTCGCGATCGGAATCTTAATTTGGGGTTGCGATCAACTTTGGCAGTCCCATAAGCGCAAGCGCCAGCAATAGCCCAAGATTATCAGATCATGTCTGCCTAATCACTTATCAAAAAAATTCTCCGCGTCCCCGCATCAGCCTAAATCATAAGTCTTTTACGGGACATGATATGGTCGGTAGCTCTTTTTTAACGAACTCTGTGTTTCATGGGAATTTCTATCCAGAACTCACAGCCATTACCAGGTTCAGAAACACACTTGATATTACCGCCATGTTTTTCCACAATAATTTGATAGCTAATAGATAGCCCCAAACCAGTACCATGACCAGGTTGCTTAGTAGTAAAGAAAGGTTCAAAAATACGCGATCGCACCATTTCTGGAACACCACAACCGTTGTCTGCAATACAAATTAAAATAGTATTCCATTCTCGGACTTTTGTCCGAATCCATATTTTAGGATTCTCAATTATTTGACCAAAATTTACTGAGTGTTCCAGAGCATCAATGGCATTATTGAGAATATTCATAAATACCTGATTCATCTGCGCTGCATAGCAGACCACCGCAGGTAAATCACCATATTCCTTAATTATTTCAATGGCAAAAGAATTGGTATGTGGTTGTAGCCGATGTTGTAAAATTAACAAAGTACTGTCGATGCCTTCATGCAAATCAACGGGTTTCATTTCGGCTTCATCGAGTCGAGAAAAACTTCGTAAGGACAATACCAATTGAGAAATCCGGTCTGCACCCATTGTCATTGAAGTGAGAATTTTTGGTAAGTCATCGGCGATAAAATCTAAGTCTATTTCTGCTGCTTGCTTTTGAATTTCTGCTGTTATTTGTGGATGCTGTTTTTCATAGAAACGGAGTAATTTGAATAAATTTTCGGCATGTTCACTAACATAAGTGATATTCCCGTAAATGAAACTAATTGGATTGTTAATTTCATGTGCAATACCAGCAACTAATTGTCCTAAGCCTGCCATTTTCTCGCTTTGAATCAACTGGCTTTGAGTCTGCTGTAATTCTTTGAGAGTTTGGGTGAGTTCTTCTTTTTGACGTTGAGTCTGTTCCAGTAATTCCGCTTGCTGAAGTCCTACTCCTAACTGAGTGCCAATCTGCATCAGCAAATCAACTTCATCTTCTTGCCAATCACGGGGTTTCATATTTTGATATGCTGCTAGTAATCCCCAGAGTTTTTCCCCCTGAAAAATTGGCACAATCATATATGCCCTGGCCTGAATTAGCTCGATTAAGGCAATGTGACAGACAGAATAATTAATCTTGTAAATATCCTTAATGACTAGTATTTTACCATTAGCAAAGTTTCCGCCTTGGGTCTTTTGCAAGTAATCATCTGCAATGGCACTTACAAGTTCCCTGACTGGTATCCAACCTTGGGCTAAGGATTCAGCGACAAATTCCCCACTCCAATCAGCCCGGAATCGATAAATTGTCACTCTATCGACTTCTAATAGCCGTCGGACTTCTTCTGTGCTGGTAGCAAAGATGGTGTTAATATCAAGAGATTGACGAATTTTCTCTACGGTTGCGGCTAAGGCTTTCTCCCTTTCAGCAGCTTTAGCCAGTTTCTGGGCTTGCACTTGCACCTGTCTCAAAGATTCAGCTTGCTGTAATGCTACCCCTAATTGGACACCAACTTGCGCCAGCAAGTTAATTTCCTCATCTTGCCAATAACGGGGCTGGGAGTTTTGATAAGCTACTAGCAATCCCCAAAGCTTTTCACCTTGAGAAATAGGTACAAAAACCTCATTACGTGCATACTTACCTGCTTGAGTTCCTTGCACAAGAACGCCTTCCGTCACAGGCTGGGGCTTAACCACTGGCGTCCAGCCATCAACAATAGAATCGGCGACAAATTCGCCACTCCAATCAGGATAAAAGCGATAAATTGCTACTCGTTCTACTTCTAATAACCGTCGGACTTCTTGAGTAGTGGTTTTAAAAATAGCTTCAATTTCCAGCGACTGACGAATTTTTTCGACGGTGTTGGCTAACGCCCTTTGCCTTTCAGCAGCTTTGCTAATCTGTGCTGCTTGGAGTTGCATTTGTTGTAAAAATTCCGCTTGCTGCAAAGCTACACCCAGTTGGGTACTAACTTGGGTGAGCAAGTAAACTTCATCTTCTTGCCAATCACGAGTTCCGGCATTCTGGTATACTGCTAGCAAGCCCCAGAGCTTTTGACCGTGGTAAATAGCAATAATCGCGTAAGCTTTTGCTTGATAAATTTCTAAGATTTTAATGTAGCAGTCGCTAAAGCCTGCATTGTAAATATC
Source organism: Desmonostoc muscorum LEGE 12446 (assembly GCF_015207005.2). Classification (GTDB taxonomy): domain Bacteria; phylum Cyanobacteriota; class Cyanobacteriia; order Cyanobacteriales; family Nostocaceae; genus Nostoc; species Nostoc muscorum. The sequence goes on along the minus strand of NZ_JADEXS020000001.1, from coordinate 2,531,924 downwards.
ATTACAAATACGGTATACTTCACTTCTGCTAAAGCGACCTCCTGACGTTTCTTGTAAATAAGTATCAGCAGCTGGGGGTTTAGCTAAATTTTTAGCACTACATTCGCTGATGTTTTCGTTCAATTCTGGCTGGCGCGATTGCTCATCTATCAGCGATATCCAACCCTCTGCCACTGATTCAAAGACAAATTTACCACTCCAATCTGAATTGAAGCGATAAATCGCCACGCGATCGGCATTTAGTAACGGGAGCAATGCGATTTTGTGAGATGACCCCACCTGGAGAGCGATCGCTAATAAACTCTTACGTATATATTTAGTATTTTATACAAAAGTTGCAGCAATATTGCTTAGAAGATACAACCTGCTACCAAAAACAAAGTTTCTGTACATTGTTGCTACTAGAAAAAAAGGTAAAATTTCCTTTCAGGAATAGTTTTGAAATAGGAAGTATCTACCTTTATGAAAAAAAATATATCTGCAAATTTAAATTTTGCCGATTCATTATCAGATTTTCAAAAGGATGTGACTAACCTTTTAGATTTGAAAAATATCGAGGAGTGGTCTGGAAAAATAGTTAAAGAAAGAGAAGAAAAAATTAGACAGGCTGCCTTAGTTTTAGCGGGTCAATGTATCGCCATATTATTGCATAAGCTTTCTCAATCAGAGTCGGCTCATCAAACAGCAATTAATCAAACCAAAGGATGGTGGCATACCGACACACAAAGACACGGTTATACGAAGAGGGAAATATTAACAGTAGGTAATGTTGTAGTAAATCTTAAATTACCATACGTTGTTCAAAAAAGAGAAAAGAAAGCGAAGAATAAATCTACTAATGTTGGATTCTGCCCCTTGCTAAAATGGTTAGGAATGTCAGAAGGCTTGACCCCATTAGTTTGGTCAGATATTACAAAATATGGTGCCATAGCTAGTTCTTTTGAAGCCGCACATACAATCCTGGGTGATTGGGGAATTAATATTAGTCTTAAACGAATTGAACGATTGACATATAAATTTGGTCAAATCAGCATTGATTTACGTCAAACTAAAATATCTAACTTGCAACAAGGTAAATTACCTGGTGGGAATATACTTAAAGACCAGAGAGTTGTGATTGCTGTAGATGGTGGCAGGAGTAGAATTAGGATTAATAAAAAAGGTAGAAAAAATCTCAAAACAAACAAGCACGGCTTTACAGGGGAATGGGTTGAGCCAAAATTATTAACAATTTATGTGGTTGATGAACAGGGTAAAAAAGTTAAAAATGGCGAAATAAACATTGTAAATGATGGCACTTATGAAGACTATAAAGGCTTTTTGCCAATTTTAGAAATGCATCTGATTAGTTTGGGAATTAGTCAAGCAAAACAAGTTTTATTAGTTGCTGACGGTGCTGAATGGATTTGGAAGCATATTCCCCCTCTTTTAAAGAAATTGAAATCTCCCGATGCGACTTATCAATTATTTGATTTTTACCATGTTACTGAACGGCTACAGAAATTTGCTGATGTAGCGTTTAGTGATGATAAGGAGCGGAATAATTGGTTTAAAAAAGCACGGAGAACTTTAAAAAAAAGTAATGCCATGACCATAATTAGGCAGATGGATGAATTTATATCTGAAGCTACGGGAGAGCGTTGTAAAACTATGGTCACACAGAGAAATTACCTTTTACGTGCCTATCGTGAAAGGCGTTTAAATTACGCTAAGATACTAGACCAAAAACTACCAATAGGTAGTGGAGCAATTGAGAGTTTAATTCGTCAAGTTGTCAACTTAAGAATCAAGGGTAACAGTAAATTTTGGTTGAAAGAAAATGCAGAAATTATCTTACATCTGCGTTGTCAATGGATGGCTGGAAGTTGGGATAATTTTTGTGGTTCTATCTTTAATTCTTTTATCAAACCCCAAGCTGCTTGATAAATTTTATACTTTAATCTTGCCTTTAATTTACTTTTTGACATAATTCATACTAAGTATGAAAGGCTGATTGCAGATATTTTTATAAAAAATCGTCAAATGACTTGCTATTAATCTTTTTGAGATATTTCATCAAGATGAATTTTTGTGCAAACCAGTATTTTATTTGCAAATAAAATCACCTTGTACCTAAATATAATTTTTAGCGATGGCTACGCCCGCCGCAGGCATCGCTTGTTTTTGACCAGACCTCACAAAATCGCATTGCTCCCTTTAGTAACTGTCTAAGTTCTGCGGTGCTGGTGCGGAAAATGCTTTCCAAGTCCAGGGACTGACGAATTTTCTCAATAGTTATGGCTATAGTTCTCTGCCATTCTGCTGCTTTTTCTTTAGCTTTTGCTTGTGCTAGTTGTGCCGATTGTAGCTTCACTTGTTCTAAGTAATCTGCTTGTTGTAAAGCTACTCCTAGATGTTCAGCAATTAGTTGCACAAACTCAATTTCTGATGCTTCCCATTGCCGAGGACTATGACACTGATGAATACACAATAATCCCCATAAATCTTTACCTTTCAACAAGGGAGCAACTATATTGGCGCGTACCTGAAATCTTTCCAGAATCTGGACGTAACAATCACTGGCGCTAGCTTGATAAATATCAGCTGTTGCTTTAATTCGGCCTTGCTGATATAATCCTGCAAACTCCTCGGCAAAGCAGTGATCCCGTAGTTTGGCTGCTAGTGCTGAACTCCATTCACTTCCCACATCTTCATAGATAAATTCTCCTTCCCATGCCAAATCAGGATAAAAACGAAACACACCGACGCGATCGCTTTTCAGAAGCTGGCGGACTTCAGTAACTGTAATTTTAAAAATCGCGTCTATATCTAAAGATTCACGAATTCGGGCAACAACTCCCGACAAAGCTTTTTGTTGCTCATTCTGACGCCAGGAGAATGTGACATCACAATGAGATTCTTGCTGTTCTGAATTTGGTTCTATGGGTTGAATAATAGAGGAGTTTTCCATTCCCTGGGGAATTTTAAATATTAAAAGTTCTACATCTCATAATTCCCTCAACCATCGCAAAGGTAACAATTATCTGTGTAAAAGGGATTGGGGATTGGGGATTAGGGACTGGGAATTGGATGAAGAGTGGTGAGTGCTGTTAGGGGTAGCGGGGCGTTTAGCCATTGCTGAGTGCTAATAAGCTGTCGCACATTTAAATTTGATAATTTAGCGCTTGAAACCGTTTCCTGTCTTAAATTGCCTTGTAAAACTAGATGACGAACAGCTTACCAATTTGAAAAAAATGCGACAAATACACTGGGTAGGGTAGCACCGCTGTGCTACCCTACAGATGATCAATGTGTTGCAAAGATTGTATAAAATAATGTAGGGACATGATATTATCATGTCCCTACAAAAAGATTTTTCAACGACGAGGGGATTAGCGCCGCTTGGGAGTGGTGCTGCTAGTGGTGCGTTTTTCTTCATCTCGACGACGGCGATCGCGCCAATCTGCCAGGGTCAAATAACCAATACCACCAGTGACTACTACGAGCAGCACTACAGCAACTAAAGCCAAAATACTCAGGAATGGACTTTCTACCATACCTCTACAGTCCGTTACGTCCCCAGACTACCATTGCAATTGACCAAGTGAACACAACTAACAGTGATACCCAACCTAGTGTCAAAATCTCCATAGTCCCACTTTTCAAATAATTACAAAAGGTTTCTAATGTTTATCATACAGGGATTGGGCAGCTCAGACTTTTTTATCAATGATATTGTAAGTTTTGCAGGCTATGTCTACGACAGGCTACGCCTACGCAAATTAGACACCATCTTTATCTTGGTGGGTTGATATTTTAAGTAATCATGAAAACGAGTATAAAAAAGTAGCGATCACACTTTACACTTGATGGTTTGGGAATACTGGGTTTATGGGTAGACATTTCAAATTCCCCAACCCCCAGTATGATGCCGATATTTTTCAACTACGCTTTCCAGTCCGACGGTTTTATTCCCCACGGACATTGTTATCTCTGGAAAACTGGATTAGTTTGGCTCCACATTATTTCTGATGCCACCATTGCTCTTGCCTATTATTCCATTCCCTTCCTACTAATTTACTTTATTTACAAGCGCCAAGACGTTCCTTTCAATGGAGTTTTTCTGTTATTTGGTGCTTTTATCATTGCCTGCGGTACTGGACATTTAATGGATATTTGGACGCTTTGGTATCCATACTATTGGATTGCAGGTAGTTTAATTTAATCATCCTAAATAAGCTTTTTTCAGTCGCTCATCACTAATTAATTCTGATGCTGCACCTGTTAAAGTGATAGAACCAGCTTCTAGAACATAACCTCTATCTGCAATTTGTAGAGCAAGATTAGCGTTTTGTTCAACTAACAAAATAGTCACACCGGTAGCCCGCAGATTTTCAATAATCGAGAAAATTTCCCGGACGATCGCAGGTGCTAAACCTAAGCTAGGTTCATCTAAAAGTAACAGTTTTGGTCTACTCATTAAAGCACGAGCGATCGCTAACATTTGTTGTTCACCACCGCTCAAGGTTCCTGCTAGTTGATTGCGTCTTTGCGACAAACGTGGAAATAGCTCAAATTGACGGTCAATATCTGCTTTGATTTCTGATTTGTTTGAGCGAATATAAGCACCCAAAAGTAAATTATCCAATACTGTTTGCCGCGCTAATACTCTTCGTCCTTCTGGACAATGAGCAATACCTAATTGCACAACTTCATGAGCTTGGCAGCGCGTAATATTTCGTCCATCATAAATAATTACACCACTTTTCGGATTAACTATTTTAGATATAGCCCTCAGTGTAGTAGTTTTCCCAGCACCATTAGCGCCAATTAAAGTAACTACCTCGCCTTTTTTAATCATTAAATTAATTTTCTTCAGAGCTTGAATACCGCCATAATTTACATCCAGTTCTTGAATTTCTAAAATAGTGTAATTTGGTCTAGTATCAGCGTTCATCGGCAGTTGATATCTATAAATATTCAATGTTGGCACAACACCTAACATACATCAATAATACGTTTCCTAAAACAGTAGGATTGCTTCAACCTAAAAATCAACGCGGAAATACTGCTATCTTTGTGCTGTACCATTAATTATTGATAACGATATCAAGCGTCCTGTGGCAAAAGCAGCAGATATTGGTGGCAAGCGACTAATTAATTTAGCTCCCGATGCATGGGTGCAGTGGGTGACACAGCGTCCTGAAGTCGTGGCAAAAGAAATTCTTGGTTCGGAGTTTCAATGGATTAGCCGCGAAACAGATGTTTTGGTGAAAGCATACAGTCCTACTCACGGAGATTTTCTGGTATTAAATGAACTACAGTTGCGTTATACAGCACATATGCCATTACGTATGAGAGCCTATACTGCCTTGGCACATGAACGCTACCGACTGCCAATTTACCCAGTACTCGTCAACATCTTACCGCCTCCATCTAGCTTAACTATTGTCAGTAGTTACGAGCAGGAATTTTTGGGATTACGTGCTATTCAAGATTATCGCGTAATTAATTTGTGGGAAGTGGACGCAGAAATAGTCTTTGGGCAACCACTACCGTCGTTGTTACCGTTTGTGCCCATTCTGCGAGGAGGCGCAGAAGCATCAGTAGTGCAACGGGCATTACAGGTACTACGAGCAGATGCACAGTTAGATCAATTAGAATCGTTGCTGGCATTTTTTGCTAGCTTTGTGTTAGACACACCTTTAGTGCAACAAATCATGAGGTGGGATATGGCAGTATTGCGAGAATCGCCTTGGTATCAAGAAATTTTAACTGAAGGACTCCAGCAAGGACTCCAGCAAGGACTCCAGCAAGGACTTCAACAAGGTGTAAAACGGCAGTTAATCCGAGTATTGCAACAACGCTTTGGCGAAATTCCCCGTGAGGTGGAAGTAAGGCTTGAGGGCGAAAGTGTGGAAAAATTAGAAAGTTTAATGGATAGTGCGATCGCAGTAAATTCTTTAGAAGAATTTATCACAGCTTTGTCTGCTTAAATTTCCCAGTTACTCATTACCCAAATAAGCTTCAATCACAGCCGGATCATTTCTAACTACAGCTGGTTCACCCAAAGCAATCAACTGTCCAAAATCTAACACAGCAATGCGATCGCACAAACCCATCACTAATGGTACATGGTGTTCAATCAGCACAATTGTTAAACTAAACTGTTCTCGCAGACTACGGATAAATTCACTCAGTTGTTGCTTTTCATTGGGGTTCATTCCCGCAGCCGGTTCATCAAGAAGTAAAATTTGCGGTTCTAGGGCTAACGCACGGGCAATTTCTAGGCGGCGTTGATCACCATAGGCGAAGTTTTTAGCTTTTTCACCAGCGCGATCGCTCAAGCCGACCATCTCCAATAATTGTAAAGCTTTTCGCCTACTTTTTTTCTCTTCTCGACGCGCTGGTGGTAATCCCAAAACTCCTGTTAATACATTACTTTTATTATGCAAATGTCGGGCAATTATTACATTTTCCAACGCTGATAATTCACCAAATAAGCGAATATTTTGAAAAGTTCGAGCGATACCTAAACCTGCAATTTGATGCGGGCGTAGTTGGGAAATATTAGCACCTTGATAGCGTAATTCTCCACTAGAAAGGGAAATAAAAGCTGTAATCAAATTAAACAGTGTTGTTTTCCCAGCGCCGTTAGGGCCAATCAGTCCAAAAATCTCATATTGATTGACTGTAAAAGATACATTATTCACCGCCACTAAACCTCCAAAGCGGCGAGTCAGTGATTTGGCTTCTAAAATAATGTTATTTGTCATTTGTTTATTAATTTGTCTGTCTTGATGTTTTTAAAATTAATTTTCTTAATTGACTTTTAAGCTTTTTCAAAATATCTGGAGTTACAAATCCTTGGGGAAAGAATATAGTTCCTAAGACTATTAATAAACCATAAATAATTAATCTACCATCGCGTAAAAATTGGGCTAACCAAGTGGGTAAACCCGCTATATCAGCAACTCTTCGCAAAATAATTTCTAATAAAACTTTCAGGACAATCGCACCTACCACAGAACCTAAAAAAGTTCTAGAACCACCAATTAACACAATCGTTAAATAGGTAATACTGGCATCAAAAGTACCTTGTCGAGCATTCCATGTATTGAGAAAATGAGCGCTGATTACACCTACAATGCCGGCAAGAATGGCTCCGAGAGTAAAGGCTAAAACTTTGTAGTAAGTGGGCTTAATTCCCATTGCACTGGCAGCTAATTCATCTTCGCGGATGGCGATGAATGCCCTACCTGTGCGAATGCGTTCTAAACGGTAAAATAATACCATACTAATTAATAGTAATGGTAAAGCAATCCACAAATATTCAAGTTGGCTTTGGAATGGTTGAGGAATACCAAAAATCCCGACGGCACCGCCTGTAATATCTAGATTTAAGGATACAACTCGCAATACTTCTACAAAAGCGATAGTGGCGATCGCTAAATAAATTCCCCGCAACCGCAATGCCGGAATTCCGACTATTACAGCCAATATACTGGAAATTAAACCAGCAATCAACATCTCCAATAAAAGTAATGGAATCGGAAATAAATTATTACTAGATGGGAAAACTTTTGTCGATAAAATTGCTGCAATATATCCGCCTAAAGCATAAAATCCAGGACTAGCCAAAGACAATTGTCCAGCCATCAGTGGTAAATAAAGCGATAATCCTAATAAAGCCTCCAATACCATGTAGACTATTGGTGATTCATAAGTGGAAAAAAATTCAGCCATTGTAAAATATTTTGATTAAGGAGTCAGAAGTCAGGAGTCAGAAGTCAGAAGTAAAAGGCTTTAAGTTTCACAGGAAATTTTCAATTTTGTGGTCTACAATGATTGGTGGGTCTGAATTCTCGACTAATTAATTCTGAATTCTGAATTCTGTATTCTTTTTCAAGCTGTTAATATTTGCTCTGCTGTCAGCGCCAGTTCAGGAAAAGTTCGTGACACGATTCGTTCGGAACCTCGAAAGTGTGTACATTGGTATTTCCCCTCAGCATTTAGGAGAAAAACAAACACAGTCGGAACTTTTGGATTTCCCAAATACTCCCTTGAACCAATTGCCAAATAATCTATAATCCAATATTCTGTAATACCTAACCGTTGATATTCATCTAATTTATCAATGTAGTCATCTTCCCAATTAGTTGATGTTACTTCTATAGCTAACTGAATGGATTCTTCAAGTGCAGAATAAGCAGAACGATTTGAGCGCCATACATCTTTATCTATTACACTAACATCAGGCTTGCGCCCTTGTTCTATTCCATTGGTGGTTATAGTTTTCAAAACTGCTGTGTTTTTTACTACGTAATTCAGATTTAGACGTTTAATTTCATCTTTGAAAGCAAACAATATAAAATCAGCGACATCATTATGATTTCTAGTTGCACGCACTTCTACAATTTCTCCATCCACAAGTTCATATAAACCTGACTCTGGACACTGTTCCAAAAAATCATCGAAAGTTAATTTTTGTTTGGTGTATGTTTTCATAGCGCTATGTCTCTTTAAACTTTCTGAATAAATCGCCGTCCTAGCAAGCCTTGGGGTCTAACTAACAACATGATAAATAATATTCCATAGGCGACAGCATCTTTGTAACCGGAATATTCCGCTGGCACGAAAGCTTCAACTAATCCAATGAGTAATCCTCCTAAAACTGCGCCGGGAATACTACCCAAACCACCCAAGACAATCACCGCTAAACCTCTCAAACCAAAGGCAATGCCGAAATAAGGGCCAGCAATACTAACACTAGAAGCAACTAAAGTTCCCGCTAATCCTGCTAAAAAACTGCTGATGAAGAATGTTAAAATGATAAAGCGATCGCTATTAATTCCTAATAAACTAGCAGTGGTTGGATCTTCCGCGATCGCCTGCATTGCTTTACCATATTTAGTGCGATTGATAAAATAGCTGAGAATTGCCACAATCACCACTGATACAGCAAAAATTATGATTTGAACGGTGCGAATGGGAATTTCCTGTTCTTGAGTACCAAAGTTAATAGAAGGTGGTAAATTCCCATAAGTATTTGCTGGATAAGTGTAACTTTCTGCGCCTACTAAATATTGGATTAAATTCACAATTACCACTGCTACGCCCAAGCTGGAAACAACAGTTAGCAAAGGATCAGATCCTTGACGCCGCAGAGGTTGAAAAGCAACTCGTTCCATCACCACCCCTACCAATCCCGCCAAGCTACTTCCTAAAATCAAGGCTATAGCAAATGGTAATTTTATCGGCAAGGCTGCATTAGCTAATAAGCCGTTAAATCCAAAGCTACCACCCATGAGTGTATAGGTGAAATATGCACCCAAGGTGAAAATCGCCCCATGAGCTAAATTAATGATGCCCAAAATAGAATAAACCAAGGTATATCCTAAAGCAAAAATTGCATATACACTGCCAATGGATAAGCCATTTAATAATTGCTGCAACAATAGACTGATATTCATGTAGCAATTATTTCAAAAATGTAAATTTACCTTGACTTCCATCTTTTTCCATTTTGATTTGGGCTACATAGAAATCTTTTTGCACAACCTCACCCACCGGAGTGAAACCAATTTCACCCAGCGGGGTATTGTATGTTCCGCTAAGTATCTGTTGATTTAATTGCGTCCGTAATTCTGGTATTTGTAATTTATTAACTTTGCTCTTTTTATCTAAAGCTTGAAGTGCTTCAACATAAACCTGCACTGCTGCAAAAGCTTGGGCACTAAATTGGGGTGGTTCTTTCTTATATTCCTGAGTATAGGCTTTGCGAAATGCCGCGTTAATTTCTCCTGGATGTTCTGGACTATAAGCTTGGGCAATCAATACGCCATCACAAAGTGCCTTACAAACTGGCAATATATTCGATGTATTTAGACCATTACCACCAACAATTAAACCTTTATAACCCAGTTCCCGCAATTGTCGCACCAAATTACCACCATCAGCAGCCAAGCCAGAAATAATCACTAAATCTGGTTTAAGATTAATCGCATTGGTAGCTTGGCTTTGAAAATCTGTATCACTGGTTTGGAACTTTTGGACTGTTACTAATTCCAGTCCTTGATCCTTAACTGTTTCCTGGAAAATCTCCGTTTCTGACTTGCTAAATGCATCATTTTGAGCATAGAAAACTGCGACTTTTTTAATTTGGGGGTTTTGTTTGAGTGCAGCTTTCACCGAATTAGGAGCGACAACAGAAACTGGTGCGGAAACACGAGCAACATAATCACCAATTTCAGGAACATTTTTCGCAGTATTTGATGGCCCAATTATTGGTACTTTCGCACGCTCGGCAACCGGGTCAGCACTAAAGGCTTGCTGTGATAAAGTTGGGCCAACAATACCAATGACTTTATCTTTATTAATTAAAGTTTGAACAGCGTTAATTGCTCCTGCTTCATCACCGCTAGTATCTTGAAACACCAATTTAATTGGAGTGCCGTTGACACCACCTTTAGCATTGAAATACTTCTCGGCAATTTTGACTCCAGCCACTTGTTCTTGACCCAATAATGCCACATTGCTAGTTTGGGCAACGGCAATACCGATGGGAATCGCACCCGATAATGTACCCGTGGTTGCTGCGGCCTCAGTTGCAGTAGTCGGTGGACTACTACTTGGAGAACTTTTCACAGTGGAACTATCACCACCGCAGCCCGTCAGTAGCAAAGTGCAAGTTGATAATAATGCTGTTATCCCAGAAAAAGTTTTTTTCATCGTTAAATAATCATGTAGTTATTAGATAGTTTGCAAAATTGTAAAGATTAGAATCTGCAAACAATATGAGGCAAATTTACAGTTTTGCAAGAATTAAAGCAGAATTCAGAAGTAAAACAGGCTTGATGTCTAGCTACTAAACCAAGTTGTGTACCTCACAAAGTTGAAATCTGCTGTATATTAAATCATTTTTATTTGACCATACAAAGACAAATATTCAAAGTGTTTGTAAATACAAATATTATAGTAGGCAATGATTTTATCATTCCCAGGTTCAATTTGGGAATGTGGTACTAATGGTGAAAATGAGGTAAAGGCGAACGGCGGTAACCTTCTCCTGACGGAGACGCTACGCCAACGGTAACGCTAAGAGCGAACGCGCCCAATACGGTTCGGTTAAGGCACCAGACGCGATAAATCGCCGTCTCTACAAGGATCAATCTTTCGTCTTGACGGCGATTTATCGCGTCTTTGGATCTAGAATTTTCATCAAAAAATCTTAACCGAACCGTATTGCGAACCCCCCTATCAAGGCTTTTGGGCAACGCATATTTAATTTCACCAGATGTCTGTTCTGAATTCCTACGCCTTTTTTTCACCAGCTAATTCTTTTGGCTCGTAGTGACGACAACCGTTACATGGCCCGTCAGGATTCACAGCACAGCGGATATAGCCAGATCGCGCATTAAACTTGCAGCTGATGTCGCCAATCAGGTAACCCACCCCTTCTAAATAATAGCGATCGCCCTCTGGTGATGTGAAGTTTCGCCCTTCCCGCATCCTGGGAAAATTCATGGCTGCTTGTCTCATCCGTAAGCGCGACTGACTTTTCACGGGATGTGGAAAAGAAAGAGTAGTTCGCGATAATCTATCGCGAACCACTTGTTATTCTTTATTATATTTGGAAGTTTCTTCGACTAAATCTTTTAAACCCTGTTTGAGAGTCTCAATTGAACGATCTAAAGCTTCAATTTTAGTCCTTGCAGTAATTTGTTCAATGGCATCTATGTAGGCTTGACTACCAGCCTTACCTAAATGCTTGTACTTGGATAGCTTGCCATCATTTCGAGTCGTAAATATTGGTGTTGTAGCATGTAGTTTATAGTACCAATAAAATTCTTTACGCCCCTTTGCTAGGTAACGAGCGATTCTACAACTAGGTGGCGCAACAGGCGTTGAGTCGTGTATGGCAGCTACTTCAAGTTCCAGACGCTCCTTCATCGAGATCACAAAATCTATACGCTTGTGTAAATCCTCTTGGGCTATGGTTTTTCGGTCTTTCGACATCAAATTAACTCCTAGATTCGCGACTTGTTGTCGCGAACCATATTCCTCCTAACAAAGGCGAGTAACTAAAATCAATATATTGATTTTAGATTTTCATGTAGCAACCAACCTTGGCATAAAGTTTCTAATTCCAACCAGCCTCGCCACAAAACTTGTATCCCAATAGGGCTATTCTTCCTATGTTCTAAGTATCCGCCGAGACGTGCAATTGCTCTAATTGCCCAGTCAACTGTAAGCTGTATCTGCTTTTTTTGTTTGGGTGGAGTACTAGCAAGTAGCACGTCCATTTGTATTTTTGTTAACACCAATTCTGCTGAACTGTGCGGGGAATTCCGGTGTAGATAAGTCATTCGCAGTAATTGTGCCGCAATCACTGTTAAAAAACCTAACATTGTTGACATACTCTCCCCTGCCAAGCGGTAACTTTCCGCTTTACAGCCAGATTTTAGTATTTTGTGATATTCTTCTATCCGCCAGCGATACGTATACCATCGAAGAATTTGAGATGCTTCTGTCTGTGTTGTTATTAACTCGCTTGTCAGTAGCATCCACGTAATTGGCTCACATCCATCTGGCACATTAATTTCTGTTGCAAAGAGCGCGTAAACGTTAAAATTGCCTGACTTTTTTAACCGAGAAGGAGGATTTATTGATACTGGACAATACCTGATCTCCAAGGTGGCAGTTCTTTCTTTTCGCTTTTTAGTTTCAGGTAATTCAATCTCTTTTATAAACTGCACTTTCTGGGATGTTACATACTCCCATAGATAAGAGTTTTCTCCTTCTAAACAACGATTGTGAGCGGCTCTGACAACTACACCTGTATTTTTATTTTTACGTTGAAGTGCGAATACTTCTGCAATATCTCCTTCACGGTCAAAGACATGAATTACTCTTGAGAGTAGTCCCCCATCAGGCATTTCTAAACCTTTAAATAATTTGTTTACTTTCTGAAAAACTTCAACCCATCGATAAGATTCTTTCTCTTTAAAAGCTCTATTCTTGGCGATTAAACGTTCTTTTTTTAATCGCTTTTTTTTTGCCGTAGATGTTTCCTCTGGTGGTGGAGATGCTTTGTGCTGTCGATGCCACAATTTCTCCCATAATAGTCCTAGTGGCTGACCAAAGTCTGGGTCTAGTGCTAAAGAACTATGTAAAATTAGTCCGTTCCCACCATTGCCCGTAGGCCCATAATCATCTCTTTTTTCTAATATTTTTTTATAATCCAGATAAGTAGTATCTCCTACCGCTAATACTATTGGTATGCCATAAATCTCTTGTGCCGTCTGTTTAAAAGATGGTTGGGTCAATTTCTCAAAAGTTGTTTTGGGGTTAGAAAAGAATTCGTAGCCACGTTTGAGGTCACTAGCGCTTTGAAATATTTCTGATAGAGGATGACCATATTTTACTTTTAAAGCCTCCGCAATTAACACTGCTCTGTCGGTCAGACGTTTGTCACCAAAATCACAATCGCGGTACGGGTTTGCTTCTAATAGTTTCATTTGCACCCCAAAATACGATACTACAAGCACCTTAATATTAGAGGACGCAAATTATCTTAAGTCCAGAGGATTGGTTCGCGACCAGCTATCGCGAACCAATCCCCTTTTCCACATCCCGTGAAAAGTCAGGTAAGCGCGATCGCGATCGCGTTTTGCGGATCACCCACAGAGAAAACAGGGACGGTAAAAAACCAACGGCAATCACTAAAAGTGTCTTTAACACCTTCTTTTTACCCCTTTTGAGCGCTGATCGATCGTCCCTGATGTTGCATTCTGGTTTTACATAAGTGCAAATCTGAGGGCAAATGTGCCAATTACTACCAATTTTTGTGGCAATTAGCAATTGTCTTGTGGTAGCTGGCAATGAAAGAGAATATGCTCCTTCTACCACTTCAATCAGCATAACTGTTACAACCTCAGAGGTGGGTTACCTTTAAATGGCGATCGCTTTAAGATTTGTTGACTAATGGCTTTTTGAAGAATCGTTTTGTATCAGCCTCAGTCCCATCCTTGTTTTTTCTATGTCGCTGGGACGCTAATCTTTTTTTGTTGGTTTGCTGACGCAGTTGCTGTGCTAGCAGTGCTGCTTCCCTTTCTGCTCGAAATAAATCAACTCTTCGCGTTGTCAAAATAAAAGACTGGTCTGATTTTTGTCTTACCCAAGGGACGCTAACTGCCAAATACTGACAAATATTTTTGCATGGCTTGGGCTTGATCAGTGCGTTAGTTATTGCCTTCAACTCCAGTATCGCTGCTTCTAGCTCCCCTGCCATTCGGTTGACGCGTTCGACTTGTGCAATTAAACGCTCCTCCTCACCGATGATTTTTTCCTCTTGTGGTTGCAATGGCACTATGGCAGTAGTCACAGGTGTCGGTTGCAACAGTGAAACTTTGACTGAAATACGCTGTTTGTAGCTGTCTGGGATTTTTTTCATACTACCTCAAGCAACGCTAGCTGACTTGTAAGGCATTTTAACAGCAAAATAGTATATATGTACTATAAATGTTTTGTATATGATAGGACTTACGCATTGACAAGAAATGCCAAATATGGGCAAGGTTAAAAACCACATCTTTCGTAAGGGCACAGCATTGCTGTGCCCCTACAACATGGTCTATTTACGTAGTTTACCGCCGTAGGCATCGCAGGATAATTAACAAAAGCCTGAAACAACCGGGAGCATAGTTAATTCACATCACGATGCATTTGTACAGTGCGTAAGTCCTATATGAGGTTTAATACGTGAAAATTCAGATCCCCGACTTCTTCAAGAAGTCGGGGATCTGAGCAGTAACTTTTGTTTAAGGTTCTTTTCTATTATCTTCCGTTAATTACATCCAACAAAAACACGGATTTTTGATGTTGGGTTATACCATTTTGGATTTTGGATTTTAGCTACAGATGTAGGTTGGATTCAGGTACGAAAGCTAACATCTCACAATCGTGTATATGTTGCATTTCACTCCGTTCTAACCTACTCATCTGTCGCTATTTTACTCCTGAATTCAGAATAGCTGAATTCTACTGTAATTAAGCATTGGCAGTTCGGTAATGGGCATCTAACCAACAGCGTGGTAAATCTTCACCAGAAGGAAAAACGAGATTTTCTTTTTTAAAAGTATCAGGTTCCTGTTCTTCTTGACCTTCTTGGTCTTGTCCATGAACAACATCACTATTAGGGTCGAGTAATTCTTCAATTTCCAGAATTTTTACCAAATCACTAGTACCTTTGAGTTGTAACAGCATATAACTAATCCTCAATAAGTTTGCATTAAAACTTTCAGCGAATCTCAATATAAACTCGCCCAACTTACAGAATTTATTCTGAATTCTGAATTCTGAATTCTGTTTTTCTAAAATAGAATTTTGGTTTTAGCGATTAAATTTCGCGTTGATATTTTTCCAAAATATCTACTAAGTTGACCTGGCATTGCAACGGCAGGAAATCGATTAAAGGCAGTTCACGTTTGCCGCCACCAATTTTTACTGTAATTGATTGCAAGACTTGTGTAACTCGGTCTTCACTTACAGTGTTGGAAGTAATTAAAGGATATAGTTGTTCGGCAACAAGTGTATGCAGTTTGGCATTAGATAAATAAAGATGCCATTTGGCAACGTCTATATAGACGTTTTCACCAATTTCAGCTGCTAGGGCTTCAAGTAGTTCTGCGGTGTTAGTCTTAGCCATAAAAATAACCCTATATTGAGAAAGAGCGCGAAATTTCAGGCTTATTTACATTATTGCTCAATTAACGAGGCTGATTCCACTGCCACAGGTTACAATCGCCCTAGCATCAGTAGTCCATCTTCAGGTGGATTTGGGTGGAGTTTCGGTGTAGTTGGCGATCGCACTAATATAAATTAGATGCACCAACAATATCACTAACCAACTGACAGTCAACCAGGGCAGCCACTCCCAGCTAGTGCCTTTCAAGATGTGGAAGAACCACAATCCAGAATTGATAGTAGCAGCGATCGCCACATGCACGGCAAAATTCATCCGGTCATCGATTTTGCGATACTCTGGGTCATTGCGATCGGGTTTGCGAGGCCAACGAGGAGGCATAAATATTTGTTACAGATTTAAATACACCCTACTCATTCTAAGGTTTTTGGGTATGTCGTTGCTATCCCAATACTGCTCGGATAAGCAGGGGAGGCAGGGGAAGCAGGGGAAGCAGGGGAGGCAAAACTCAACGCCAGCCCCCATTTCTCCCCCTGCTCCCCCTGCTTGCCTCAACCAAGAAATTCCAAAACCTACGCAGTATTGGTTGCTATCCTTCCTCAGAAAGCAGTCATAATCGAAATTGAAGGTTAAGATTAGCTCTTTTAAATCCTATGACTATGTTTGGGCAAATAGACTCTGACCTCCTCTATCCAGACAGCGATGGCAAACCAATGGCAGAAAACACAGAACAGTATCGTTGGATTGTCTTGATCAAGGAGAATTTGGAGATTCTATTTGCGAATAATAATAATGTTTTGATTGTAGGAGATTTGCTTTGGTATCCCGTCCGTTCCCAGTTGATTACGCCAACTGCACCTGATGTCATGGTTATCTTCGGCAGACCAAAAGGCAAACGTCGTTCCTATCGTCAGTGGCAAGAAGACAATATTTCACCCCAAGTAGTCTTTGAGATTCTTTCCCATAGCAACGATACCAAGGAAATGGATCGCAAGCTAGAGTTTTACGATACTTATGGTGTTGAGGAATATTACTTATACGACCCTGAAAGTTTTCAATTAGATGGTTGGTTGCGGCAAAATAACCATTTAAATAAACTATGGCAAATGGATGGTTGGATGAGTCCCCGCTTGGGAATTAAATTTGAAACTGGGCAGGGAGAGTTAGTAATTTACCATCCAGATGGACGAAAATTTTTGAACACCCTGGAACTCAATGAACGCGCACAACAGGCTGAGTTCTTATTGGAACAAGAACGCCTACGCACCGAACAATTGGCAGCACACTTACGTAGTCTTGGCATCGACCCTGACAACCTTCCATGAATCGGCTGGGTTGGGGGAGATGAGGGGGATGAGGGAGATGAGGGGGATGAGGGAGGAGATGAGGAGATTGGGACAGAGGAGGTAATTCCAAACTCCTAACTCCTAACTCCTAACTCCTAACTCCTAACTCCTAACTCCTAACTCCTAACTCCTAACTCCTAACTCCTAACTCCTAACTCCTAACTCCTAACTCCCCATGCCCCATAAATGATTCATCAACCCAGTGGATGACCTTTGCATTTTTTAAGTTACAAATGATTCATCTGTTTGATAGAGGGAGCAAATATATCCACTTGTGAAGATGGGAATAATCTTTAGAGGTGGACAAAAATGGCTAAGGCAAACCCAGTTGAAATCCAAAAACACTTGAAAGGTGTTGACTATCCTGCTAAAAGGCAAGATTTGATTCAACACGCTAAAAAGCACGGAGCAGATAAGGAGATTATCTCTTTGTTAGAGAAAGTGCCAGGAGACAAAGAGTTTGAAAGCCCCACGGATCTGAATAAAGCTTTAGGTGAGATAACGTAAATTATTGCCCTGGCGGGGAATAATCTCCTGATTTCCCGCCACTTTTACTGATTAACCGAATTGATTCAATTTGAATCGACTTTTCCAAAGCTTTGGCCATATCGTATAAAGTTAAAGCCGCAATAGAAACGGCAGTTAAAGCTTCCATCTCTACCCCGGTTTCAGCTTTGGTTTTGACTGTGGCTTGAATTTCATAACCAGGTAGTTCGGGATCGGGTGTAACCTCGATCGCAATTTTTTGCAAAGGTAACGGATGACATAAGGGAATTAAGGCAGATGTTTGCTTCGCCGCCATAATGCCAGCCAACCTCACAGTCCCCAACACATCGCCTTTTGGCACATTTCCGGCTTGAATTGCAGCAAAGGTTGTCGGCAGCATCCGCACCTTGGCAGCGGCTACTGCTTGGCGGATCGTGGGTGCTTTTTCAGACACATCCACCATCTGTGCTTGTCCTCGATCATCTAGGTGGGTTAAGTTGCCAAAATTAGATGGAAAATTATCTTGCGTCATTTAGTGAGAAGTGTTAATATAGTTTCTTGTCAAGGGCGTGTAGCTCAGTGGACTAGAGCACGTGGCTACGGACCACGGTGTCGGGGGTTCGAATCCCTCCTCGCCCGTTTTTTGAAGTTAGCAGTTAGGAATTAAGCTCCTAGCTGTTAACTTCTAACTTACTTTAAAGCGTATGTATCTGGAGCGCGACCTAGTGCAAAGCGCAAGGAATTAGAGATATCTTTGCTGGACTTGGTGAAGAAAATCACAAGTGCCAGAGAAGTTATCACAGCACCATAGCCAAACATATTGCGATAGCCTACAACTTCTGCAATGGAACCCAAAAGAGGAGCAGCGATCGCAATTCCCAGGTCAAACCCAGTTACGCAGATAGCAAAAACTCGCCCCCGTTCTTGTGGGAGCGATCGGTCTGCCATCATCGTCACAGTCATCGGTATAACTGTACCACCACCAGCACCTTCAAAAATCGCCGCCAGTAAAAAACTACTTACACTCTGAGCCTGCCACAGCAGTATCAACGCCAGAGTATAACAAATTATACCAATGGTGATAAACAAACCACGACCGAGGCGATCGCTGGCCTTACCAGCCAATACCCTGATACTAAAACTAGCAATTGCCCCAACTGTAAAAAATAACCCACCATTAAAATCTATCTGAGTTGATTTGATGAACAACGACACAAAAGTATGTACAGTACCCGCAGATAAACCAACCAGCAACATTATTAAAGTCGGAACTCTCACCCGTGGACTACTGAGAATTTGCCAAAACTTCTGATTATTGTCTTGAGTTTGCTCTGTTGTCTGTATTGGTGGATTCGTGACTTGTACAATTGCCAAGAGAGCGACAAAACCCAACTCAGCAGCAAATAGAAACAACACCCCGTAACCAGTTGTAGCTTCTAAATAGCTTCCCAAGGCAGGGCCAATTGCTAAACCAATGGGAGTTGCTAGAGTCATGTAACCAATGATTTCACCACGTTTTTCCGGTGGAGCTAAATCTGCAACTAACGCACTGTAGCCAGTGGTAAAAGCGGCAATGCTAACACCGTGAAAAATCCGCACCAAGATCAATAGCCCAATGGATTGAGTTGCCAAATAACCAAAAGGTGCGATCGCAGCTACTATCGTACCAATCAACAAGACAAATTTTCGACCACGTTCATCAGCTAATCGTCCCAGCATCGGCCGAGTTAGCAATAAACCAACGGCAAAACTGCCCGCTACAATCCCGATTTCTTGCTTAGTTGCGCCCACATACTCAAAATAAAGCGGTAGAGTTGGTAAGAGCGAAGTCAAGCTCGACCAGAATAATAAACCTGCTGTAAATAAAATCAGCAGGTTGTACCGCAGTTCGGTGTCAAAGGTATTAAATAGTTTCAAGGTAGATGCAATTTAATGAGTTTTTTGTTATTTGTCATTTGTCATTTTTCCTTAGTCTTTTGTTTAGAGTCAACCAATATTTACTCTTAACTATTTACTAATGACCAATGACCAATGACTAATGACAAACCATTACTATTGTTACGTTAGTTAACCTTTTTTGCTACCACCTCTCGCACGCGATAGATAGGCCGTCCTTGGGATTCATGATATGTACGCATGAGCAATTCTGCTAAAAGGCCAAAGCAAAACAACTGCACTCCAGTTACAAGCAACAGAACTGCCAAAATCAGTAAAGGGCGATTGCCAATCATCTCACCGAAAGCTAATTTGATGAACGTCAAATAAATGCCGATTACCGTCCCCGAAACCATTGAAATCAAGCCCAACAGCCCAAAAACATGCATCGGGCGTGTGAGGAACTTTTTCATAAACAAAATGGTTAACAAATCCATCAACACCCGAAAAGTTCGCCAAATTCCATACTTACTGCTACCAAAGCGGCGGGCGTGATGACGCACGGGCATTTCAGTAATTCTCGCTCCTTCAATATATGCCAAAGCAGGTAAAAACCGATGTAATTCCCCGTAGAGGTTCATATCTGCTAAGAGTTCTGCACGATAAGCTTTGAGCGAACAACCATAGTCATGAATATTCACGCTAGTGGTGCTGCGAATTAGCCAGTTAGCAATTTTAGAAGGAAGTAAGCGATTTACCGCACCATCTTGGCGTTTTTGTCGCCAACCACTCACCAAATCGTAACCTTCATCCAGCTTAGCCAATAACATCGGAATATCAGCTGGGTCATTTTGCAAGTCAGCATCCAAAGAAACGATCGCTTTACCTAGTGCATAATGAAATCCAGCAGCCATAGCCGCAGTTTGGCCGTAGTTGCGACGCAAAATCACCGCCTTTAAATCAGAACGGGTTTGCGCTTCTTCCTTGAGAAATTTCCCGGAACCATCCGTAGAACCATCGTCTACACAAATGATTTCATAACTTATCTGACTAGAAGATAATGTAGATGCGATCGCCTCTAATAAAAACGGTAAACTTTCCACTTCATTATGTATCGGCACCACCACCGAAACATCTGGGACAATTGCCGAAATCGCCCCATTCAACCCTTCATAAACCAACCCACTCCCCATATTCCTCTGTGTCCTCAGCGTCTCTGTGGTTCGTAACTTTTAAAAACTCTACCAGCACCTCGCAGCTGCTGATAGTACGACTGACTAACAGCATCCCCCTGTTCCGAAAGAATATCAATCCCAATTCCATTGCGTCCCTGTTCCTTCCCAGAACTATGAATGTAATAACCATCCGCCAAATAAAGCCCCACATGGGTTGCTTTTTGACTAGTTCCAAAAAATACCAGATCCCCAGCTGCTAATTCTGCAATGGTAATTGGTTGAGTAAATCCTTCCTGTTGATAAGCATCTCTCGGTAACCAAACACCCACCGAAGCAAACGCCGCTTGCATTAACCCCGAACAATCATAATTTGGCGCTACGGTACCACCCCAAAGGTAATAATTTGATTGTTGCATCGCTTTTTGGGTAAAATCGATAACCTCTGCGAGCAGTTTTTGAATTTCAGATTCAGAAAATGTTGCAGCCTGATAAAGTACAGTAGCAGGTTGTAATACACCCAAATCTGAAAAAGATACCCATCCCGGATAGTCATCTTCACGCAAATACACCTCAACCGCCGAATTCTGATGATTTGATGTTACCCATAAATGTCGCCCAGATGCGGCTTGAGTTGCTAAGCGGGTACACTCAGGAGAATCGTATAAGTTCAAGTCAGCTAGACACTGATACTCTCCTGATTTTAGATTTTGGATTTGGGATTTTAGATTAAAGGACATTATTCAAGAATGATTTTTTTTAATAAAGACGAACAACTCGAAAATCTTGGGTTAGGCATTTTAGATGCAACTTGGGCAGCATTTCCCTCCTTAGCCCGCAATCAAATTGCCTTGACTTGGGTTGTTTACGATCCACCTGTGCCGGTAAATACTGGCGGTGCCCTGACTCCCAACGCTTTTTGGAATCACCCAGTTCGGGGTTTTAATTATCGCGGTGTTGAACGGATTTATCCTGCAAGTGTAGTCAAATTATTTTACTTGGTAGCAGTAAATGAATGGCTGGAAAAAGGCATGAGCCAAACTTCTAAGGAGTTGGAGCGAGCCTTGCGGGATATGATTGTAGACTCTAGTAATGATGCTACCAGCTTGGTTGTGGACATTCTCAGTGGCACCACCTCAGGCCCAGAACTACCAGCAGCCCCATTTGAAACCTGGAAATATCAGCGTAATATCGTTAACCGCTATTACCAATCCTTGGGATGGGAAGAAATGGAGACGATTAACGTCTGTCAAAAAACTTGGGGTGATGGTCCCTATGGACGGGAGCGGGCGTTTGTGGGAGAGTTACTGGACAATCGTAATATGTTGACCACAAATGCGATCGCCAGACTACTGCATAGTATTATCGGTGGAGTCGCAGTTTCAAGTGCGCGATCGCAAGCGATGATGGCTTTACTCAAACGCAATCTCCAAGATTTGCCCACTTATTTCGAGGAAGATCAAGTAACAGGTTTTTTGGGCGGTGGACTGACTAAAGATGCCCAAATTTGGTCAAAGGCCGGTTGGACAAGCCAAGTTCGCCATGATGCCGCGTATATTGAGTTACCAAACCAGCGCCCCTACCTTTTAGTAGTATTTACTGAAGGCAAAGCCCAGGCTAAGAATCGTGAAATTTTGCCCTTTGTTTCCAAGTTAGTTGCAGAAGCAATTAGCAGTCTCTAAAAGGGATTGGGGATTGGGGACTGGGGATTGGATATTGGTGTCAACTTCCGCTCAAACAATTGTTCCACATACGCTTTACCCCACCCCCAACCCCTGACAGGTGTAGGTTTTTTAGATTTCGCGTTTTGATCGACGCAAAGACGGGGAGACGCGGGGAAAGATTTCGGAACGAAAAAATGGGCTTTTTCAGACTGAATGTGAAAAACCTACACTTGTGAGACCCCCAACCCCTCCCCTTGGTAAGGGGAGGGGTGACGCGGTGAGTAATGGTAAGTGAATGAACTCAATATCGCGTCTTGACAAGGATTTCACGTTAAGTTGACACCTATGGGGATTGGGGATTGGATATTCCCCCTTACCCCTCATCCCTTTGGCTCCTTATTCCCAGTCCCCAATCCCCAGTCCCCAGTCCCCATATGTCTGTAGATTGATGCAATGTTACGGGCATCATCAATGCCACGATGATGTGTGCCTTTCAATTCTATCCCCAACTCATTGAGAGCTTGTGCCATACCAAATTTTTTAGACACGCCAAGGTATTCGGAAAATTCCTCTTTGATGTTTATGTGTTCTGAACTAAAAGGATAAGGAAAATTATGAAAGGCGCAATCTTGAATAAATTGCTTTTTATCGTAATTACCCCAAGAACAAAAAATATGATTGGGAAATAAATCAATCCATTCTTTAAAGCGAGAAATCGCCTCTAGAAATTTTGGTGCTTCATCAACATCTTGCTGGCGAATACTAGTCAATTCTGTGCAAAAAACTGTCAGATGTGGATGTCTAACAGGTTGGATAAATTGCTGAAACTCTGAATCAATTTCCCAAGTTGCTCGATTGAGCATCACTGCACCGATTTCGATGATTTCCATTTGATGACGGGGAACAGTGCCACTGTCACAGCATGTAGCCTCCAAATCAACTATCAAATAATAGTGGGATCTTTTAGTTTTCATATCAGGTATAGGACTCCTATTTTATTTTTGAAAAAACTCCGTACATCTGGAGAGTAGCGAAATCAAAGGTAGTGTGTCAGATAAACCATTCAAACATCCACTTTAAATGAGAGAACGAAGGAACCAAAGCACAAAAACGTCGAACCGATGTTTTAGCCTGCAACCAAATATCTTCAATGGGATTTTGTACTGGGCAATTGGGAGCTTTAGCGTTCGCAATGTATTTTCCATTGTTCAGATGACAACCCAAGATTTACCTCGGACAAAAAACCTCGAACTTCTTTAGAACGGTGGTAACTAGCGCCATCCCAAAAAATTAGTAATTGCTGATCGGGAGAGTCAGCTAGCAGATATTGTAGGTAATCAATAGTATTTTTTGAATTTCCCGCATCATAAGCTTTGAGAACTAATTTTCCTTGCAGATAGTCAATTGCCCCATAGTATGTCTGCTTATCTCGTTCATTAACAACTGGGACTGCTATTTCTTGGTCACTTTTTCCCCATACGCAACCACTTAAATCTCCCCACATTAAATGGCATTCATCAATTAGCAGTACTCTCAACTTTCCTGTTTCGATTTCCTCTCGGTGATGTGCCAGCAATGTCTCAATCTCTTTTTTTTTGCTGCAACAGCATTCTCGTCGGCTTTGGGATTCAGCTTTGTGGTTTTCTTCCAACTGATGTCAGCGGCATCAAATAAGTCGTAGTAACTTTGTTTTGAATCATAAACTACGTCGTACTCAAAAGCTAATTTGTACTCCAGTTCACCCAGTTCCCAGCAGTTCTTGGTTTGCAGCCAACTCAACACTTCTTCTCGCTGTTGAGCACTCAGGTAGCTTTTTCTGCCTTTGTAGTTCAAGCACAGTCCATTAATTCCATCGTGCTCGTAGGCTTGTTTCCAGCCTGTTATCGAGCCTAAAGACACATCTAGAATAGCTTGGATTTCTTCGTACAAGTAATCTTGGTAAATCAATTTAACTGCCAAAGCTTTTCAAGATCACGGGCATCACGACAAGCTGCTATGAAATCTTGTAACTGAGCGTTAGCGAAGCTCGCCGAAGGCATCGGAGTTGCCACTCCTCCAGCTAGTATTGCCGATTGTAGATGCTGGTTTATTATTGTCTGCTCTTACACTTGTCAATCCATCCGTATTATCTCGTAATCTTTTTCAAAAATCAAATAGGATTTTTATAGGTAATATTATTACAAATTATTACAAGTTTTGTCATATATTAATATTTGCAGCCCTGCTTGCAGATATCTATATTTGTTTAGCGGCGAATTCCATTCGGCAAAATATTTAAACCCATGAGTCAAATAGTCTGGATTGCAAGACACGCCAACCGCCTCGACTTCGTAAACCCTGATTGGTTTCTCACCGCCGAAAGACGCTACGATCCACCTTTGTCTGATGATGGTATGGTTCAAGCCCAACAGTTAGCAAAGCGCTTAAAAGGAGAAAAGATTGCCCATATTTTTGCTTCTCCCTTCTTGCGAACCGTACAAACAGCAAACGCAGTTGCAGAAGTTCTCAACTTACCAATCAAACTCGAAACAGGTTTGAGTGAATGGCTAAATCCAGCTTGGATGACAGAAGAACCTGAAAGACTCTCAACTCCAGCCTTAGCAGAATTATTCCAGAGAATTGATATTGGCTACACTCCGCGCATCGGCGTCAATTATCCTGAAACTCACGAAAAAGTACGAGAACGTTCTGGACAAACTGCTAGATGTCTAGCCAATGAATTCTTCCCACAGGATATTCTGCTAGTAGCGCATGGTGCATCTGTGTTGGGCGCAGCAATGGGGTTGGTGGGGGAAATTGCCAAAACCGAAGTCAAAGCTTCTTTATGTTCTTTGGTAAAAGTGGTGCGTCAGGAACCAGAATGGTTATTAGAACTAAAGGGAGATACTTCCCATTTAACTCACATAGAAGAAGTTATTCGATTCGCTTAAATCCTTCATCAGGATTTACGATCGCACCTTTCGCTATGTTGGGTATATCCTCCAAAAAAAAGAATTAATTCCCCAATAAATTCTATGACTTTGTTACTTGCGGGAGATATCGGCGGTACGAAAACTATTCTGCGATTGGTTGAAACATCCGATTCGCAAAGCTTACACACTATTTATCAGGAAAGTTACCACAGTGCAGATTTTCCGGATTTAGTACCCATAGTGCAACGGTTTTTGGCTAAAGCTAACACACCATTACCAGATAAAGCTTGTTTTGCGATCGCCGGTCCCATTGTCAAAAATACTGCTAAGCTGACAAATTTAGTCTGGTTCCTGGATACCGAACGTCTACAACTTGAGTTGGGTATCCCGTACATTTCTTTGATTAACGACTTCGCCGCCGTCGGCTATGGGATTTTTGGTTTACAAAAACAAGATTTGCACACGTTACAACCTGGTAAATCTCAACCAGAAGCCCCCGTTGCCATTATTGGCGCTGGTACCGGCTTAGGGCAAGGATTTTTAATTAAAACGGGAAATTACTATCAAGTCTTTCCCTCAGAAGGCGGACACGCTGATTTTGCTCCCCGTAACGAAATCGAGTTTCAATTGTTGAAATACCTGCTGGGTAAACATGATATCCAGCGCATTTCTGTGGAACGGGTGGTTTCAGGAATGGGAGTTGTGGCAATTTACCAATTTTTGCGCGATCGCAAATTTGCTACTGAATCACCAGACATCGCCCAAATCGTCAGAACTTGGGAACAAGAAGCCGGACAGGAAGAGAAAAGCGTCGATCCTGGTGCTGCCATTGGTACAGCCGCACTCCAAAAACGCGATCGCCTCTCCGAACAAACCTTGCAATTATTCATAGACGCTTATGGTGCAGAAGCCGGGAATCTCGCCCTCAAACTCCTACCTTACGGTGGCTTGTACATCGCTGGTGGAATTGCGCCCAAAATTCTGCCATTAATTCAAAACAGCGATTTCTTATTGAACTTCACCCAAAAGGGTAGGATGCGATCGCTCCTCGAAGAAATACCCGTGTATATTATTCTCAACTCCCAAGTCGGGCTAATAGGTGCTGCTTTATGTGCTGCTAGGTTATAACAGCTGGCATCATCAGTGAGATTAGCATCTCAAAAGGCAAAAAATATGACAGTTAAAAGTCTGTTGCCATTAATAGCCCTTACTTTTGTCTGTGGTGGATCTGTTTTAGTCCAAGCGCGTCAACCCAAACCTCAGGCGGCCATTGTCAAACCCAAACCAACTGTTTCTCAACCTGTGCAACCACAATGGAAATTATTCACTGCTCCAGATGGGCGCTTTAGTATTTTGATGCCAGGAAGACCCAACAGAGAAACCCAATTCCAAAAAACTTACATGGGGGAAATTAACTTAGAAATTTTTGTCGCTCAACCACCAAAACAAGAAGTAGCATATATCGTTACTTACAATGATTTTCCTTACAGCTATGGAGAAATGACAGACCCCCAAGCTGTACTTAATAATGCGCGGGATATGGCTCTGAAAACTACGCAAAGTAATTTAATTAGTCAACGAAACATTCGGAGTTCAAATAATCATCCCGGCAAAGAAATTGAGTATATCAATTCTGGAGGAAAAATCACTAAAAGTAGAATGTATGTTGCCCAAGGCAGATTATATCAAGTAATGGCAATAACGACGAAAAAACAGCAAAAGACATTAGCTAAAACTATTACGGGATATTTAAATTCCTTTCAGATAGTTTTGAAAAAGTGAAGTCAAGGGGATTGGGTACTGGGTGCTAAATCAAAAAATTCTAGTGGTGGATAAAACCCACCACCAAAATCTCAAAAACCCTTCCCAAAAAGCAAGAGACGCGATAAATCGCCGTCTCTATAAATAATTGATTGTTTGTTTTTTGTAGAGACGCGATGAATCGCGTCTTCACTTCACCCAAGGATGTGTTGCAATCATTAATTGAATTGGTATTATGAGCGATCGCCCTTGTGATAAAAATCATCTCTACCTTCAGAAAAAATTGATCCGTTTGCCTTATTTCCCACTTCCAGGGGGGAGGGGCTAGGGGAATCTTTGGCTGCTGAGCGACAATCACATTGGCTAGATTATTTATTTAACTTTTTTTAGCTGGTATTATACAAATTATACGCTATTCAACCGCTTTATGAAACATGATTTCTAACACTAGGATGTCATGCTAACAAGAATTACCAAATTACATAAAACCAAGTGAAATAAATGGCTGATATTATTGATCCTGCCGTTAACGCTGGTTCTTTTAGCGCCTTAGTTGATGCAATCAAGGCAGCAAATCTGATAGATACTCTCACAGATATTGACTCGTTTATCATATCTGCACCTACAGATCAAGCTTTTGCAAAACTGCCAGCAGGTACTGTAGAGACATTGCTGAAGAATATTAACAAGCTCCAGGAACTTTTGACATATCACATTGTTTCTGGCAAGCTGATGCCAATAAATACCTTTGAAAGTCCAAGTTTGAAAATTGATCCTTTCTATAATCTCAAGGTAGATTATGTCCCACAGTTTCAAGACCCAATGTTGTTGATGATAACGGTATCATCCACATCATTGTTGATTCCTCGGTAAATAAACATATAGATAGCGAATAATGTCTGTGGGCTAAAAATTATAGCGTTTATCACTTCTTGTTTCCATGCAATACACCACGATACACGTTAGGAAACATTGCTCACTTTCCCTTAACACTGGGCTAAGGGGACTGTAGTCTTAGGCCTATTGTTTGACTTATCAGAAAATACCTGTTTAGAAAACGAGACCAAAAAAATGAAGAATGTCTCTATATGGGACTACCCTTTAATCTGTGATTCAAAATTCATCCTCTGGCCTCAAATGCTGGATTTGCCTGCTCATTGTGCTAATCGAATTCTCTGTTGCTGCGTCAATTACACTCGCTAGGTTGAGATTGTTCGGATTACGAATATTAAAAATTTGTACTTTGAGTGTGTTGTTTGTTTAGGTAAAAACTATTATCTCAAGTGTTATGATAAAATCATCAAACAATGCTAAACACTGTAGTTTGAGTAGATAAAATTATAAAATTATTGGCGATCGCATTTGATTATCTGAATAAATTTACTCATTTAATACTTAACATAAAAACTAGCTATATACAGCGCTTTGCAAGTAAATCAAGTACACCCCTCCCCAACCCTCCCCTTGCCAAGGGGAGGGTGCGCGACAGCGCGGGTGGGGTATTTTTGTACTTCACAAACTTGAAATCTGATACAGCAGATTTTAATTTCAGGATGAAATAGAAGGACAAATATTTAGTTTTTGCAGCCCAATTCGCAGATATTTGGCTAAAAGCGGTTTTTCGATAATGTAATTTGTTGCATAATTTTTAGGGATAAGCTCTACTACTTGTTTCACCAAATTGGGGAAGTCTTCTGGTGCTTGATCTGATAGAGACCGACCAAGCCACATTAAGGCTATTATCTCTGCTTTTTGTTCCTGGGATAATTCGTCAATATATTTATGTAGTATGTTGACTGAACATCTTCCTGTCATGTTGAAATCCTCTAAATAATTAGACAATTTATCTATAAATGTTTCTGGTCGATTTACGATCGCAGTTCCCCTTGTTCCATAGATTAATTCAGCAGTTTCAATAACTTTCGATATTTTGTTAATTGACAATAAGATCATATTTTTATGTTAGGGTTTGAGTCAATCAGCAGAAATTTATCACTAGAGATAAATTAACAATTTCTGTGACCAAAACTTTCTGAATAGAAAGATATACTCAGATAATATCTATGTAATGCAACTATGATTAATAATCAAGCAAGTAGTTAGTAAGTAACCCTGCATTCTGTACTTAAGCATTACAGATCAGTGTTTGAATTCACGTATTGCGAAAGGACTGAAATATATAAGATCAATGTATAACGTTTGATTTTGTCACAAAAGTTAAAAAAAATCAGAGTATGTGTTAGGTTTTGTATAAGTTTAAAAGATTAGAATTGTGACAGCAGAGTAAAAACTATAAGATTCGAGATATTAATAAAAGTTTAAAGTTTAAGTTCATGATTTGAGGAGCAGGGTTTTTGTCCTATGGTCAAGCGATCGCTCCAAGCATCACTCACTGGAATTCAACAGGCTAGAACAGCCTTTGGTCGCAAGGGTTGGACACAAGACAATCTAGCAGCAGAAGTCAACCTCAAAACTAGACAACCAATTTGGCGGTTTTTCAGTGGTCGTGCCGTTGAGCGTCATACCTTTATTGAAATTTGTATGGTGTTGGAACTGAATTGGCGGCAGATTGCGATTAATCCTCCGGCAGAATTCTTAGAGCTGGAAGAATATATCCAGCCCCCTGTTTTAGATATTGATGCATTAGTGCGACAAGTGCGATCGCAACGCTTCGAGAAAATTCAAGACCAGTGTGGTATCTTGCAGTTATTGGATATCAGCCGTCCTGTTGCGATCGATGACATATATATAGATGTGAATATTTTGGAGGAAATAGCCAGTCAACAATACTTAGAAATCACTGAACTGCAAAACCTCGATCCCAAAGAATTTGACCGTTTTGGCTTAGGTGAAGCTAACCAGAATCAGATACCTGGTACACAGGCAGTTGAAACACATTCCAAACTCAGGGTGCTAGGTAAACCAGGAGTAGGTAAAACCACCTTTTTGCAACATCTTGCCATTCAGTGTAACCAAGGCGCATTTGCCGGGAATCAAGTGCCAATCTTCATCACACTGAGGAATTTTGCCCAAGAGTCTAAGATTAACAACCAGTTCAGCCTATTAAACTACATCCGCCAGGAGTTTCTCACATCTGGAATTTACGATCCCTCAGTCATAGAAACCTTGCTAAACGCAGGCAGAGTATTACTATTGCTTGATGGCATGGATGAAGTTGTTAACCAACAAAGCAATGCTGTCTTAGGCGAAATTCGCAGATTTTCAGAGAAGTATCACAAAAATCAGTTGGTGGCTACCTGTCGAACAGCAGCTCAAAGACTCAGACTCCGGGGCTTTACCGATGTTGAAATTGCCCCATTTACCTCAGAACAAATCATCGCCTTTGCTCAAAAATGGTTTGTGGCCTTTAGCAAAACTAACACTGAAGATGGTCAGGCACAGTCCGTTGAGTTTATTCAAAAGCTGGACTTAGCTGAAAACTGGCAATTTCGCCAACTAGTCATCACACCCCTATTTCTGCATCTTGCCTGCTGGGTGTTCCACGGTCAAGAAAAATTTCCCACTAAGCGCACTGACTTTTATAAACAAGGTTTAGACCTGCTGTTGGGTAAATGGGATGAAGCCAGAGGTATTGAACGGGATAACGTTTACCGGGGGTTTTTATTACCACAAAAGCTCAAATTGTTAAGTCAGATTGCAGCAGCGACATTTGAGCAAGGTCAGTACTTTTTTGAGCAACGCGTCGTTGAGCAATACATCGGTGACTATATTCAGAATTTGACTAAAGTGCCGATGGATGCAGAAGAACTACAAATAGAAAGCGAAGCAGCACTTAAAGCGATCGAAGCTCAACATGGGTTACTAGCAGAACGGGCGCGGGGAATTTTTTCCTTCTCCTATCTGGCTTTTCAAGAATACTTCACAGCAAGGAAAATCGTTGCCAGCCATAACCTACAGGCATTAGAGCAAGCCCTGGGAGGTTTGGTCAGTCATATCACTGACCCACATTGGCGGGAAATCTTCTTGTTAACCGCTACCATGCTCCGGAGTGCAGACTCTCTGGTACAGTTGATGAAGCAACAGATTGATGCACTGGTTGGCGAAGATCCTTATTTACAAGAGTTTTTGACCTGGGCTAGCCAAAAGTCCCGCACTATTCCAACCCAACCAAAAGATGCGACAGTTCGAGCATTTTACCTTGCCTTAACTCGGACTCCTCACATAGCTTCTCACTTTGCCCTAGCCAGCAGCCTGGACCAGGGGATGTTTCTAGATGCGGCATTAGATAACCTACTACTGGAGTGTGCAATTGATGGTAGCCAAGACTTTGCCCACATCCACGCCTGCGGAGATGCTCTCTCGAATATTTTAGGCATTGTTTTGGATGTTGGACTTTATAAATCTCTGCAACAACTCTCCGACCAATTTCCAAATTGTCGTCAAAGTCAAGAACGGTTTCAGCTATGGTGGCAGACAAACTATTCAG
This sequence comes from Desmonostoc muscorum LEGE 12446, assembly GCF_015207005.2. Taxonomy (GTDB): domain Bacteria; phylum Cyanobacteriota; class Cyanobacteriia; order Cyanobacteriales; family Nostocaceae; genus Nostoc; species Nostoc muscorum. The sequence continues at coordinate 2,500,576 of NZ_JADEXS020000001.1, read as the reverse complement.
CTTGGGCTGAACAGTTAAAGATGACGATCGTTAATTATCGCAACATCAACCATCAGTGGCAATTTAGCGCTGAACAACAGCAAGTTTTGCAACGCTACTATGATGCCAATCAATTATTACTTGATTGCTTGCATAGCAATTGTGAAGTGACGCCTGCGATCAGAGAGGAAATTGAAGCCACCTTATTGTTGCCTCAAAAGGAAATTGAAGACAGGGAATGGCAATAGTTTTCTTGCTTAAGTCCCCAAAGAGGTTTGTATTGCAAAAATGATTGTGACTACATTTTATATCGTAGTTAATCAACTCATTCACAAAATCAAAGAACACCAAGTTTATATATAGCGTTTCCTGGCCTAATAAGGTACACCTGTAGGGGCACGGCACTGCCGTGCCCTTACACCTCCCGATATCATGTTGTACCGCATCTGAACGGGAACCCCCATAACAGAGCTTTCAGGCAGTAGAAATTGATGAAATAGATCCAGAAAACTGTTGTGTATACCCTTATTTGAAAAGTTTTATTACGTTTTGTGTCGTAATTAATCAACTCATTTAGCAAATCAAACAATACCCGCTGATAGTAAATGAACAGAACCAATTAATTGTAGGCATCTAGTAGTTCTCTGTACTTTTTATTTGACCTATCCGGTTGTCTCACCTTTTTAAGGCTACGGATTTTTCAGTCCACTTTGCATTTAAAATCCTAATTGCAGGTCTTAATTATGAATTTAATCAATAGCTATTGCTTAACACTTGGGATACTCAAAGGTGTACGAGTACTCGTTGTAGACAACGATCGCGATAGTAGAGATTTGTACACTTTTTTGCTCAATGACCTGAGCGCAAACGTGATTACCGCTAGCTCCGTAAAGGAAGCTTTAGAAATTCTCAGTTGGTTTAAGCCCAACATTCTGGTGTGTGAAATTAGATTCTTAGGTGAAAGCGTTTATACACTGCTAGATATATTGAGTGCTATGGAAGCAGACAATGGTAATCATATCCCAATCATTGTGACTTCAACATGCACCACAGGTACTCACGATCAAATCCCAGATGTAGACTTTGAAGAATATTTACTTAAACCATTCGACCTTGACGAATTGGTTTCCATGATTAAAAATCTCATACAGGGTGAGGTAGCGCAAAATCTTCGCCACGGTGTAGTAGCTTGACAGTAGACATCTGCAAAAATTGATATCCCTTGACGGTTGACACTCATCAGCGATTAGGTAAATGTACAAGTTACAGCAATTTTCAGGTAAATAGACCACATTGTAGGGCAGCACAGCTGTGTATAGCTGTCAACTTAACGCGAAACGGGCGGTTAGAAACCGCGTCTACACGAAACTTTACCCACCGACCTGGGTTTCAAATCCTTCAGGTTAGGGACTTCCAGTTAAAAAAATATCCCGTCGTAGGGGCGCATAGCTATGCGCCCCTACAAATGTACAAATAATTTGGGATAGTTTATTTTTTGGAAGTCCCTTATAGCGGTTCCCATTCATATGCGGTACAACGTTATATCGCAAGGTGTAGGGGCACGGCACTGCCGTGCCCTTACGGGTGTACCTCACGTAAACGAGAACCGCTATAAAGCTTTAGTGTCAGCTTAGTGCTGGAAAATAAAACTTGTATGATCGTTGTTAAAGTTCTCCTTTAGCAATATTATGAGCGAATTACAAACACAACTAGTAACTGATACCTGGATAGCAGTAACTTGGAATGAATATATCCAAATAATTGAAAATCCTGCCTACGAAAAAGCTAAGGGCTACTACCACAATGGATACATGAGGATTGAAATGCCACCAATCGGAAATGACCACGCCAGCGACCATACTATTATTCTGTTTGCTGTTAACTTGTTTGCCACCATCAAAGACATTGCTCTAAATGGCAAGGATAATTGTACATATCGAAAAACAGGCTTTAATGAAGCTCAACCTGATGTATCTTACTACATTGGCGAGAACGCTGATGTTATTCCCTACGGCACTTCTATTATTAACTTAGATATCTATCCAGCACCAGATTTAGTCATTGAAGTTGCCAATACTTCACTTGCTGACGATCGCGGCGAAAAACGGCTGTTGTACGAAGATTTAGGAGTGAAAGAATACTGGATTTTAGATGTTCAGAATGTGCAAATTATGACCTTTGCAATTGAAAACCAAGGTAGTCGGCGAATTACTGAATCTCAGGTATTACCAGGATTAGCTATTTCTTTATTAAACGAAGCATTACGGCGAACTCGTCAAATGAATCAAAGTCAAGTTGGTGCTTGGTTATTAACTGAGTTTCAAAAATAATCCTCTTGAAAATCAAATGTGTATCATCTGGCGAAATAATATCTGCCAATGTGGCTAAAGTCACCCATTCAGGTGAAGGCATACAGATATACTAATGCCTAGTATGAAGGAAGATTAAGCAACTATGAAGCTAATCATGCGTCTGGTTGTTCAGTTGATTTATAAAAATTTAATCCCAAAACTTTAAAAACTCGGTATTCTGCACTTGTCCTCTAACTAAAGGCTACTCCCATACAGCAATATTTACAGGTTTCTATAATATGGTTACGCACATAGAAATTCCAGTTATCGGCAAAGTTAAGTATCCATTACGCTGGCTGATTGGGCTGATGGCAGGGGGTGCCTTGGTTGTTGGTACAGTCCTAAATTATAATTTGATCACTCAAGGGACAAAGGAACAAGACATCGATCGCCTAACTGTCCCAGTTGCAGCCCAAAACGTTACGTTGCGGATAACGGCTAGTGGTAAAGTCGTACCAGTGCAGAGTGTGAATATTAGTCCCAAGAATCCTGGTGTGCTGTCGCAATTGTACGTTGAACAAGGCGATCGCATTCAAAAAGGGCAAATACTCGCCCGTATGGATAGCGCCAGCATTGATGCCCAAAAAAGCCAGTATCTTGCCAACTTAGCGCAAAGTCAGGCACAGTTAGCCGAAGCCCTTGCTGGTAGTCGTCCTCAAGAAATTGCTCAAGCTAGAGCGCGATTAGCCCAAGCCCAAGCCCAGCTAGCCCAAGCCCGTGCGGGTAATCGTCCCCAAGAAATTGCCCAATCTCAGTCCCAAGTGGATGCAGCTCAGGCAAAGGTGAATTACACTGCCGAGCAAGTCAAGCGTTATCAATATCTATATAAAGAAGGCGCAGAAAATAAACAACTACTCGATCAAGCCATCAGCGAAGACAAAAGCGCCAGAGCCAATTTAGAAGAAGCGAAAAAACGATTGTCGTTAGTCAAAAGTGGGACTCGCAGTGAAGAAATCGCCCAACGTCAAGCAGCTGTGAATGAAGCACGCGCAGCATTAGTACTGTTGGAAGATGGCACCCGTTCCGAGGAAATTGCTGCACGTCAAGCAGCTGTCGCATCCGCTGAGGCTCAGTTGAAAGGTGTGCAAGTGCAGTTAGAAGATACAATTATTCGCGCTCCCCTTTCCGGAATCGTCACCCAAAAGTATGCCGATCCTGGTGCGTTTGTCACGCCCACAACTTCTGCTTCTACCAGTGCATCAGCAACTTCCAGTTCAATTGTCGCCGTAGCACGGGGTTTAGAAATATTAGCTCAAGTTCCCGAAGCCGATATTGGCAGAATCAAACCGGGACAACAAGTGGAAATTGTCGCCGATGCTTATCCCGATCAAATTTTTAAAGGACGCGTGCGCCTGATTGCTCCCGAAGCAGTAGTTGAACAAGGTGTGACATCCTTCCAGGTGCGAGTTGCTCTGGATAGTGGCATAGATAAACTGCGTTCTGGCTTAAATGTGGATCTGACGTTTTTAGGCGATCGCGTTAATAATGCCTTAGTATTACCAACAGTTTCCATCGTCACCGAAAAAGGTAGAACTGGCGTACTCGTACCAGATGCAGACAATAAACCCCAATTCCGCGAAGTCACAGTGGGGGCACAAATCAAAGATCAAACGCAGATTTTAGAAGGAGTTAAAGAAGGCGATCGCATTTTTGTTAACCCACCCAAAGACTACAAAATCGAAAAGGCTAAAGAACAGGAAAATAAATAATCTCAAATTGGGGACTGGGGACTGGGGACTGGGGACTGGGGACTGTTTTCCTAATACCCAATACCCAATACCCAATACCCAGTCCCCAATACCCAGTCCCCAATACCCAATACCCAGTCCTTTTAATCCAAAATAGGCATGAATTTTTTAGAAAGTGTCCAAATGGCGGGGAAAACCCTGTTATCAAATAAGCTGCGTAGCGCCCTGACGATGTTGGGTATAGTTATTGGCAACGCCTCAGTGATTGCCATGATTGGCATTGGGGAAGGTGGGCAAAAGTTTGTTAATAAACAACTGGAATCACTAGGGCCAAATGTGCTGTTTGTGATTCCAGGAAATCAAGAAACTCAACGCATTTCCTTTGAAGTGCCAAAAACTCTGGTGTTGCAAGATGCCGATGCCATCGCCTCTCAGGTGCCAACAGTCATAGGAGTTGCACCAGAGTTAAATAGAAGACAAGTGGTGACTTATCGTAACAGAAATACTGATGTTAATATCATTGGCACAACTCCCAGCTTTTTATCAGTGCGGGATTTTGAAACTGAGAAAGGCAGGTTTTTCAGCGAAGTAGACATCAAGCGAAGCAACCAAGTAGTTGTATTAGGTGCAGACTTAGCAGAAAAACTATTTGGTAATAATAACGCCATCGGTCAGCAATTGCGAATTGGCAATACCAGCTTTCAAGTGATTGGGACATTAACAGCCAAAGGTTCCAGCGTGGGAGCAGATTATGATGAAGCTGCTTTAATACCGATTACAACCTCTGCAAACCGCCTTGTCGGAAAGAATTCTCCCTATGGTATCGCCTTAGATTACCTCGTCGCCGCTGCTCGTGATAGTGATAGCGTCGATGCAGCAGAGTTTCAAATTACGAATTTGCTGCGTCTACGACACAAAATTAATGGTGAAGATGACTTTACTCTCCGCACCCAAAAAGATGCTTTGCAAACTGTTGGTCAAATTACAAGTGCATTGACAATTATGCTAGCAGCGATCGCCGGCATATCGTTATTTGTCGGCGGCATTGGCATTATGAATATTATGCTAGTCTCCGTCACCGAACGCACCCAAGAAATTGGATTGCGAAAAGCGATCGGTGCAACAGAACAAGATATTTTGCTACAGTTCATCATTGAAGCAGTGATAGTTTCCGCAGCTGGCGGTTTAGTTGGGACTGCCGTTGGTGTCAGTGGTATTCTGTTAGTGGGAGCTTTAACACCTTTAGATGCAGGAATTTCCACGATGGCGATCGCTATGGCTGTGGGTGTTTCTGGCGGTATAGGTTTATTCTTTGGCGTCGTTCCCGCACGCCGCGCCGCTAAACTCGACCCCATCGTTGCATTAAGAAGCGCTTAGAAACTATTTATAAAGTCAATCTGAAGTAGGGTGCGTTATGGCTTTAGCCGAACGCACCGGCAAAGAATTCCTTTTTCAACATATAGGACTCATATTTGATTTTTGAACAAAACTCAGTACACCTTTATTGCTCCTTCCCAGTCCCCAGTCCCCAATCCCCAGTCCCTTACCTCTACAAGTCATTCAGAAATCAAATCGGATTGCTATAGTGGAGTATCCTTTTGCCTGAGATGGGTAGTTTTGTGGATTTATTTCATTAAAACTTCAACGAAATAATTACGAGTTTATCTGTATTTTTACTCATTTTTATATCGATTTGTTCTTTGAGAATGAGTGCAATCAGCAAATGCGAACGCTAAATCAACAAATGCGAACTCCGAATCAACAAATGCGAACGCTAAATCAACAAATGCGAACTCCGAATCAACAAATGCGAACTCCGAATCAACAAATGCGAACTCCGAATCAACAAATGCGAACGCCGAATCAGCAAATGCGAACTCCAAAATAACATTAGAAAGGGGAAACTAGAACATCTAGTTCCCTCCTCTTATAAAGGCTACGGCGGTGTATACACAAGTTGAATTACCCCCCTTAATCCCCCCTTGGAAAGGGGGGAAACAAGAGAATCTTGTTCCCTCCCCTTTATAAGCGGTGTATACACAAGTTGAATTACCCCCCTTAATCCCCCCTTGGAAAGCAGGGCTGTTTCATTCCCCAAAGAGCTTTAAAAATCAAGGGTTCTAGCAATTAAAAATTAGTTATTTTGTTACCAGCGTGCCCAGAAAATGAACTATTTTACTGATATTTCAATGTTTAAATGTTCATCTCATCGTCACCCTTACTTACAATTTTCTCGCTAACCATCTTGACAAATCCTGTTTGAAATGGAATGAAACAGCCCTGCCTTGGAAAGGGGGGAAACAAGAGAATCTAGTTCCCTCCCCTTTATAAGGGGAGGGTTAGGGTGGGGTAACTTCCCTCAACCTACAAATAACTTCCCTAATCTTCTCCACCACACCATCAATATCTTGATAAACTTCTTGATTCGTAAATCTCAAAAACCTCGTACCTTTTGATTCCAAAAAAGCTTGGCGATCGCGGTCATATTCTGGAACTCCATCTTGATAGTGACTATCACCATCAATTTCTATGGCAAGTCTCAATTCCGAAGAATAAAAATCCACTACAAATCTGTCAATACTGTATTGTCTGCGAAATTTACAGCTTTCAATTTGTTGATTTCTAAGTTTTGCCCAAACTATTTTTTCACATGGGGGCATATTGTTTCTGAGAGTTTACCGTTTTTGCTTTTCTGAGGTTTGGTTATACAGCTTTGTCATCAGCGTTTTCATATCCCTGGACTCTGCTTATTATTCCCAGGAACTAGCAGAAGCAATTCGCAACTGGTACATCAATCACGAAGATGTGAGAGATGCTGTATTACTTGAAGAAAGAGAAATTGAGAAAGTCAGTAAAACTCAGCCAGAATCTCAAGAAAATACCCCACAAAATCGCTACCGAGTTTTGCAAGATGAACTGCAAAAGTTGCAAGATAGAAAGACAGTTGCACCTGGGCAAAACCAACCATGAAAATATATGCACCTAACGTTCATCTCTTTGCTTTTCAACTTGACAAAAACTCAAACGATCCATCGGTTAATAAAAACTTTATCTGGAAAACTGGTGATGCAATAGTTGACACAACCTTACATCAAAACTTGGATCTGAGCCAGCATATAGACGAAAACAAAGAACCTAAAAGCCCTCGTGTATATTTGCTCACAGATGCAGAAGTTATTGATGATAATTATGCAATATCATTTGCGGGTAAAGTTCCCCTAGACCAAACTCAAGATGTACTAATTAAAGGTTTTGCTCATCCATTGCGGATTTATGACAGCTACAGTTTGTGGCTAAATTTCCGTCGTCCTGAAAAACAAAATAATATTCCAACACCAGATGTAGATATTACTTTTTTAAGTCAGTTAAATCAAAATAACTGTCTCACTTTCAAAGAACATCCGCTTTTTTTTGGACAAACTCTGCTGATTACCGCTTGGTTAACAGGCGCAAAAGATAAACAAAATGCTAAAGAAATAGCCCAAGAATGTTTAACAGCAGTTTTCCCAGATAGCCAAAAACAACCGCCATTCAATCGCCAAGGTGAATTATTTGGGAGTCCGATTTTTGAATATGGTTTATTTAGCCAAATATCTAACTATCAGCATGTGCTGATTTGGTTATTTGCCGATGAACAAGCTGATATTAAATTTAACCAATGCTATCAAGAGTTATTAGATTTATTTTTCTTCCGCACCAAAGTTGTCAAAGCTTATAAAGATAGCCGAGAAATTTATAAGCAACTAGATGCAGCTTATCTGCAAATAGAAGCAGAGATTGATAAAGTTCCTAAAGTCGGCGAACAAAAATTTATTGGTGTAGCTAATTTAACTGACTTAAAAAACCAATTAAAAACTTTACCCCAGCTAGTACTAACATATAGCCGCCTGTTGCGAAACTTTGAAGAATACCAAAATACCATCGCCATTAATGCTTATAATTACCAGTAGAGGTCACAGAAGATTCATGCTATAATAGGTGAAGATATGAGTTTTTTAGAAAACTTCAATCAAAAAAATAGCCCTTTCTTCCAACAACAAATCAACGCCGACTTAGGTTATTTTCGTCACGGTTCCGAGTTGCTGGGTAGAGCAATAGACTCAATTCGCGGCATAGTAGAAATAGAACAAGCAGAAAGCGATCGCACTTTAAACAATACCATCCAAGTACTAGGCATCGGCTTTGGCGGTGGTGCGATTATCTCCGGCGTCATCGTCCAACACATCGACAAAATCAACCAACCCCTAACCGCGATATCTCCCAACAATCCACCCCATCCGTTTTACGCATCTTTATTCTTGAGTGTTTTAGCTACATTGTTTTTTATTGGCATAGGTTTGCTGATAACTAAGCGCCAATATTATCCTAGAGATAACAAGTAAATACACAAATGATACAACTCTTGTAGAGACGCGATTCATCGCGTCTTTGACTGGATAAAGACGCGATGAATCGCGTCTCTACAATTGATAACAAAAATCCTTATGGCAAACACTATTTCAATTACGGATTCTCTGGTTCCCAATCCTGTACCAAAATCAACAATCATTCGCCTAGAAAATATATATAAAATCTACGGCAGTGGCGAAACCGAAGTCAAAGCCCTCAACGATGTAAATTTGACTATCCACGAAGGCGAATATTGTTCAATTATGGGGCCTTCTGGTTCAGGTAAATCTACAGCCATGAATATTATCGGCTGTCTAGACCGACCCACAGGCGGACATTATTACTTAGATAATATTGATGTGGCGCAAATGGATGATAAATCCTTAGCACACATTCGTAACAAAAAGCTGGGATTTGTGTTCCAACAATTCCACTTATTGCCCCAACTCACAGCATTAGAAAACGTGATGCTGCCGATGGTGTATGCTAGTGTAAATCCCAAAGAAAGAAGCGATCGCGCCACCGAAGCACTGACACGAGTCGGTTTAGCAAATCGCCTCAACAACAAACCAACTCAGCTATCTGGGGGACAACAACAAAGAGTAGCGATCGCTCGTGCCATTGTCAATCGTCCCGTAGTCCTCCTAGCCGATGAACCCACTGGCGCACTTGATTCGCGCACGACCCAAGAAGTCTTAGACATCTTTGGCGAACTCAACGCCAGTGGAATCACCGTTGTCATGGTAACCCATGAACCAGAAGTAGCCCGTCAAACCCAGCGCATCGTTTGGTTCCGTGATGGTCAAGTGGTACACTCCAACCTGACACCATCTGACTTGCATCAGTTAGCTGTCTCATAGGTTATTAGGCAATACGGTTCGGTTAAGGTTTTTTGATTAAAATTCTAAATTCCAAAGACAAGGGTAAATCGCCGTCTCTACAAAAGACTGATTATTGTAGAGACGGCGATTCATCGCGTCTCTTGTCTTAACCGAACAGTATTAGGGTTGGGGGTAGGGTAAAGCGTATGTGGGACAAGCGTTAAAGCTTAAGTTGACACCACTGCACAGCTGTGGTGGCCTACGATGGGATATGAACCGCGACTTCTAGTCGCCACAGCTAATTATAAACTCGCCGTTTTACCAGTTTGTGCTTGTGTCTCAATTGGCTTCACATCGGTGTAACCCATTTCACCAGCTATTGTCCGAAACACCGAAATTTGCTCATCAAAATCCAGTCCTTCAATTTCAGAAAGCAAATCATTAATCGCCTTACTTGGCTTGTAGCTACCTGGTAACCCAACCACTTGATTCCCCATAGCTACTGCCCAAGCATACCAAACTAACAGCTGATTGTTTTCTTTAATCGCCCCATAAGCGCGGGAATATTCTGTATCTTTGCGGTTAACTATATCCCGCATGATTGCCAATTGCTCGTCATCTGATAAATCAAAATAATCTCCTAGCAGAAGTGGTGCTAATTCTGGATCGGTCGCAGCGGGAGCAGCTGGAGTAATGGAATCACCCATTTTTTTATAAACAAAATAGAACCAAGCTAATTTGGCATCAGTATCTAATTTGTTAAACGCATCTACCAGTTTTTGAGTTTCATTGCTTTGAGCTTGAGAAATAGTTTTATCGTAACTAGCAGTCATAATTTGTCTCCAAGGTAATTTAAGCAGGCCAAACTAAGAGTTACCAGAGTTTGAGAATCAGATTCTACTATCAATAGAAAGAGTTAAATTAATTGGTAAATGCAGCATTAATCTACCTTTTAATAGAGGTAAAAATCTCTCGCAAGGAAGCAAGAAAGTAGCGAATTCCTTTGCTATGATTGCCCCAGCAATAAAAATTTACCTAAGGTTTTAATTATGCCAGATGAAGTAAAACCCAATGTTAATGAAGCTCCCACCCATGATGCTCAATTAGCTGCCGAAAACATAGCTAGTGGTGAAGAAAAAGCACCAAAGGTAGATTTTGAAGCTGATTATGCAGCTGCACAACAATTCAGCGTTAGTGAAGTTGACCGCACAGGTGAAGGAGCAGCCGCAGCCGAAGCCGCAACCGCTCCCAAACAAAAAGTCCCTCAGACAAAAGAGATAAAAACTCAACCCCAGTCAAGTGGCAATCCTGATGATTATGTAGAGTTGGCAAAGGAAGTTGGAAATTCCAAAACCGAGGGTGTAACTACTGTCAACGACGATTTAGTAGAAAAAGCTTTAGAAAAAGGTCAACCGAAAAAATAAGTTTACAGCTATTTTCAGGTAAATAGACCACGCGGTAGGGGCACAGCAATGCTGTGCCCCTACAACAGATGTGGTTCAAATACATGAAAACTGCTGTAAGTAATGCTAATTCTCTGTGAAGTTGCACATTATTTTCACCCCTTCCAACCTCCTACCCCCCTTGCTAAGGCAGGGCTGTTTCATTCCATTTCAAACAGGATTTGTCAAGATGGTTAGCGAGAAAATTATAAGTCAGGGTGACGATGAGATGAACATTTAAACACTGAAATATCAGTAAAATAGTTCATTTTCTGGGCACGCTGGTAACAAAATAACTAATTTTTAATTGCTATAACCCTTGATTTTTAAAGCTCTTTGGGGAATGAAACAGCCCTGCCTTGCTAAGGGGGGACACAGGGGGGTTGCCGCAGGCGGTGGGGTTCTTTCTATTGGTATAACTGAATTCTGAATTCTCAATTCTCAATTTTGAATTCTCACTTCATAACTTCCAGTAATTCGCTAGGTTGGTGAATTAAATAATCTGGATTTTGCTTAGCTAGTACTTCTGGTGAATTAAAGCCCCAAGTCACTGCAATTACTTGAATATTTGCTTTTTTTGAAGCTTCTATATCTCTAGTTTCATCTCCGACATAAATTACATCTTGAGGCTTGAGTTGTTTTTGCCTCAATACATTATTAATAATCGTTGTTTTACCAAAAATTGTAATTCCTGAATATATAAAATCAAATAAGTGATTTAAATCATTGATTTCGAGGAATTGCGTCACATTTTCTTTGGAATTAGAAGTGATAATTCCCAGCTTATAGCCTTGAGCTTGGAGTTCTATTAATGCTTCTTGAATTCCAGGAATGGGCTTTAATTCGGGGATTTTGCTTTTTAATTCTCCTTTAACCTTTTTAACTAGAAAAGGTATTTTAAACAGTGAAACTCCGGAATACTTAATAATTTCCCTAGATGTTAAGTTTTTGAATAGAGCTAATTGGTCTGGAGTGATTTGGATATAACCAAAGTCTACAGCTAGACGATTAGCAATACTAACAAGGGCATCTACTGTATCGGCAATTGTGCCATCAAAATCAAAAATAATTACTTTTTGGGTCATCTCTCGCCTGGATGCGTCAAGATTAGCACGAGCGTTGCGTCGTAACATTTCTGGTTTAATCCGCCGCAAGGCAGATGCTGGAAATCGTTCATCCCACTCCCTATCTGAGATTTGCGCTAATTCTAGCAGTTGTGGAGCAAGATTCCCAGGATAAGGCGCAAACTCTGCAATATCAGTTGTCTTGGCAAAACGTTGATTCCAAGGACAAACATCTTGGCAGATATCGCAACCAGCAACCCAGCCTTGCAAATGGGGTGTGAGTGTTTGTGGCAATTCTTCTGCCCGATTTTCAATGGTATGATAAGCAATGCAGCGATTAGCATCCACGACAAAAGGCTGAGTAATTGCACCGGTAGGACAAGCCTCAAGACAACGAGTACACCTACCGCAGTGTTCTGTATGGGGGCGATCGCTTTCTAGTTCCAAATTTGTCAACACTTCTCCCAAAAACACCCAAGAACCATACTCGCGTGTAATTACATTACCATTTTTGGCAATCCAACCAATTCCCGCTTGTTGTGCCCAGACTTTATCTTGCACCGGTCCAGTGTCTGCATAATAATTGGCTTGCACGCTTTCATCTAGTGATTTTAGCCATGTGGTTAGCTGCTTGAGTTTTTTATGCATCACCTTGTGATAATCCCTTCCCCAGCCATAACGAGAAATTTTGCCGTATTCTTTGCCTTGGGGACGTTGATGTGGTGTGTAGTAATTCAGTGCTACACACACAAGCGATCGCACTTCTGGCATTACTAACCGAATATCCTGACGTTTTGGGTTTCCCATCCATTCCATATCGGCTTGATAACCCAGCGCTAGCCATGCTTTCAACCTCTGTGCTTCTGTAACATCTACCCTGTCTACAGCAACAATCCCAATTTTATGAAAGCCCAACTCGCTGGCTTTTTCTTTCACTAGGCTGCTGGTTACGGAACACTGATTCATTGTTTTATATTTTGATTTTGCCTATCTACAGGCACACAAATTATACATCATCTAGTTATTCTTGTTGATTAACATTTATTGCTATTCCCACAGAAGTAGGGACATTGCAATGCAACGTCCCTACTTCCACCGTGAGAAATATTTGTAGATGTATCAGATATATCTCAATAGCGGCTTTTTTTTTACTGATTTTTGTAATGAAATTAATATTTAGCTAACCTACATATAGGTAATTTTATGACATCTGCTGAAATATCCCCAGTACAGCCTTCATCAGAATTCAAGATTGAGGGAATTACAGAAACAAGGGTACTGCGGTATTTTGAAACATTAAATGCAGGAGAATTTGAGGAAACTGCGGCCTTATTTGCCAAGGATGGTGTGATGCATCCACCATTGGAATCTGATATTGTTGGATGTGATGCGATCGCAGCTTACTTAAAACAAGAAGCCCAAAACATTAAAGCTTACCCCAATAGAGGAATAAGCGACACTTTGGAAAACGGTAACATCCAAGTCCAAGTCACAGGCAAGGCACAAACTTCTTGGTGCGGCGTAAATGTCTTGTGGATATTTATCCTCAACCAACAACGGCAAATTTTATATACTAGAATCAAACTTTTAGCCTCACCTCAAGAGTTACTATCTTTACGCCCTCAAAAATAGCAAGTAACTAATCATGGCTTAAGACCTACTCATTTGACTAATTCGGGTAAAGTAGCTTCTAACTTGAGACAGTTAGCGCCATTAATCTGCAACTTGTAGTCTACTTTATCCATAAGACGATTCATAATCAGCCAACCATAACCACCTTCTTGTTTTTCAACAGGGTCGGGAGCATAGTATGTAGACATATCAAAGCCTTCGCCGTAGTCCCAAACTTCTAGGGCAAGATCTCGGTCTTGGAGTTCCAAACGTAGTAGAATGGGCAAGTTTGGTTTATCCCTATGGGCGTGGCGTACTGCATTTGAGTAAGCTTCCACCAAAGCTAATCTCAAACGACTCGATTGGCGCGACCAATCCACTGAGTCACCTAGCTGGATTTTCAAACATCCCAGCAACCAGTTCTCGACAATATTGAGAAAATTCAAATCACTTGGTACATGAAGCTCACTTTTCATTACTTACAAAATCTCCAGCGAGAGTATAGTTTGATCATCTTCTTGGACGTGGTTATCTGCCTGGATGCGAGCTACTAAATGGTTCAGAGAAAGCGGTTTTTGCTCTTGTTGTAAGAGTTGCCAAAGACCATCTTGGTTTAGCATAGAGCGATCGCTTGGCTCAATGCCAGATAGGGCTTTTGCTGAACCATTTGAGTGATTTGATACCATTGCTTCTGTAATGCCATCACTAGCTAGTAGTAATGTGTCTCCAGGATCGAGAACCAAGCTACAAGACTGTGCTTGCCATTTGGGCAATATCCCTAAAGGAACGCTGCGGACTTTGAGGTAGTTGGGACTGTCGGCTGATGCCGCTTTGTGTGACCATAATAGTGGATAAATATGACCAGCATTAGTGTAAACGAGTTCCCTAGTGCTAGGGGTATAACAGGCCAACACAAGAGTGATGAAATAATTATTGCTAATCAAATCTTCACTCAGAGCGTGGTTAAGGTTCTGCATGACGATATTTGGCTGGGCTGGCGCTTCTTGAGATAATTCCCGGCGCAAAACGGAAATAACACTAGCCATAAATAAAGCAGCTGGAACGCCCTTACCAGAAACATCACCTACAGCCAACCACAAATCGCCTTTGGGATGGACAAACACTTCAAAAAAATCTCCTCCTACTTCCCGTGCCGGATAGCAGCAGGCTTGTACCTTCACACCTTTGATATCAGGTAAACTTTGGCGTAGCAGATTATATTGAATTTGGCGAGCCACCTCTAACTCATTGTGAATCTGCTGTTGTTTTTCCTGGAGGCGCTGGTAGAGTTTTGCTTGAGAGAGAGCTAAGGCTGCTTGTTCAGTTACACCTGCAATCAGTTGGATGTCTTCGTCTTCCCAGGGGCGATCGCGTCCCCATTGATGGAGAGCCAACACAGCCACCAGATGTTGCTGGTAGCTAAGTGGCACAACCAGATGATGACAGGGGTTACCGTCGTAAATTTCTTGAGCAAGTTGATAATGACGGGTTTGCAGGGCTTTTTCAATTAAAGCATTGGGGTCGAAGGCACAATCCAATACATCGGATTGAGGATCGTAGTATGAGAACAGGTCTGATGTTAGGCGATCGCCTTCTACAGGTCTAAGCAAGCAACTGGTAGCTTCAAATGTTTGTCCAATAGTTGCTACAGTCTTTTCCAGCATACTGTCGTAGTCTAAAGACTCTCGAATTGCCGTTGTTACCGCATTAAACAAAGATTCTCGCCGTAAAGCCCGACGTAACTCTTGGGTGCGTTTCTTGACTACGCGGTATGTATCCGTGGCTTGCTCAACTAGCGCTCTGAGTCGCTCCGGATTCCAGGGTTTGGTGATGTACTTGAATACTTGACCAGAGTTAATCGCATCTACCAAATCTTCCACATCAGTAAAACCAGTCAACAAAATCCGAATTGTGTCCGGAAACCGTTCCACCGTGCGACTAAAAAATTCGCTCCCACTCATTTCTGGCATTCTTTGGTCAGAAATAATCACAGCCATCTCGCCAACTTTCTCCAACATTTCCAAAGCACCAAGAGCATGATTAGCTTTGTATACTTGAAAATCCCGTCTAAAAGTGCGGTAGAGTAAATCTAAGTTATCCGGCTCATCGTCTACCACCATGAGCTTGAGTTTGTCCACCCCTGTCTCAGCCATATTTGACTTTAATTTTTCAACTATGTTTAGTGGCGAGATAATATGATGTTTATCCCACCTGACAACCAACGAAAATTTAGACCTAATCATTTTCAACAGTTATCAGTTATCAGTGTTTGAAACCTTGATAACTGCTGACTGTTAGCTGAATTTAACTTTTATCCCACTAACCCAGAACGCAAGGCGCGGACTGCTGCTTGGGTACGGTCATCGGCACATAGCTTATTCAAAATATTGCGGACGTGAGTTTTAACAGTTCCGACAGTGATGTAAAGCCTTTCCGCAATTACTGCATTGCTACAACCTTCGACAATCAACTGTAACACTTCTAACTCCCTTTCTGTCAGGGTGTAGGGTTCAATTCCTTCCAGATTCTCCGCAAAATCAGGATTAGGGGCAACGGTCTTGGTATCTACAAAAGCCGATTCGGACTTTTGGGGATTTTGTTGCGCTTGTTGTAATACAATTCGAGCGATCGCCGGATCGATCCAGGCGTTGCCATTGTAAGTGACTCGCACTGCTTCCAGCAAATTATCAAATTTAATATCCTTCATACAGTAAGAGTCCGCCCCAGCGGCAAAAGCCGCCAATACCGCTTCTCGATTATCCCGCAGTGTCAAAATTAACACCTTTGTGCTTAACTCTTCGCTATTAGTAGTAGATTTTACCTCCCGTGTCAACTCAATGCCATCCTTATCTGGTAAACCAATATCTACTATGGCAATATCTGGTTGTAGCAGTTTTAACATTTTTAGTCCCTCGGCGGCATTGGCAGCTTCCCCTACAATTTCAATTTCATCCTTTTGTAGTAGTGCTGTCCGAATACCCACACGAGTCAGGTCATGATCTTCAATCAGAGCGATACGAATTTTACTCATAGCCAACTTCAGCCCGTTACACTACCTTAACTGTAAAGTCGAGTTTACTAAAAAGTCTTAAGAGACCCAGATTAAACACATCTGTAATATAGAGGTGTCACACTTGAGCAACTCAAATCCTACGTCGAAAAGCAACACAGTCCTGACAATTAAGGGCACTTGATGTCCAGATTCCTACGAGCGGTTTAGGGACTTGCAAATCAAAAAATATCCAACTATTTCTTCTGGGGTGGGCATCTTGCCATTGGCGTCAATTTAAAGTTAAGGAGCAATTGTCAACAAGTAATCTTACTCAAAAGATTGCTCAAATCGAGGGAGAAAACACAATTTTTAGGCTAGCTTACGCGTCATATTTAAACGCATCATTGATTGTTGCCCACCGTATAGACGGGTGGGGAATTCCGCGAAAGAGGTTAAATTATGCTTTCTATTGTTACAACTGTTGCTGTCTCAGATAGCAGACGGGCGTACAATAGGGTAGGAAGTGGCTTCCATGCCTCACCCCTACCCTCATGACACAAACCAGAGTGGCTCCTCTTAAATTTTTCCTTGATAAAAACATTTGATAAACTTAACATTCAAGGAAGTGTGGTGTAAAATCAATCAAAAATAGGCTATGTCTAAATCGCCTGAAGCATTTTCAGTGTTGGGGATACCAGTTCATGTGATGACTAATTATCCAGGCTGGTTGTTAGAGTGCTTGCAACAAGGCAGAGGAACTCATGTGGTAACGCTCAATGCAGAAATGACTATGCAGGCAGAGCGTAACAAATTCCTAGCTCAGACCATTAAAAATGCTGAACTAGTTATTCCAGATGGAGCTGGGGTTGTTCTGTATTTACGCTGGCTGTTATGGCAAAAAGTGCAGCGTTTTCCGGGAATTGAATTAGCAGAAAAGCTTTTGCAAGAACTTGGACAGCACAAGACAGGAGCAAAAATATTTTTCTATGGTGCCGCGCCTGGAGTAGCTGCAAAAGCAGCAGAGTTCTGGCAGCAGCAAATTCCAGATTTGAATATGGTAGGCACTTACTCAGGTTACCACTCCCCTGAAGAAGAAGCACAATTGCAACAAACACTTGCCCAATTGCAGCCACAAGTGATTTTTGTAGGTTTAGGAGTGCCACGTCAAGAATTATGGATTGCCCAAAACCGCCATTTGTGCCCCCAAGCAATTTGGATTGGCGTCGGTGGCAGTTTTGATATTTGGTCTGGAACTAAAACTCGCGCTCCCGCTTGGTTAGGAAATAACAACTTGGAATGGCTATATCGGCTGTATCAAGAACCTTGGCGCTGGCGGCGGATGTTAGCTTTGCCAGAGTTTGCGATGAAAGCCTTTGTTTATCGCTGGACTGCAAGGAGTCCAATTAAGTGCTAAGTGGGGAGTGGGGAGTGGGGAGTAGGGAAGATGAGGGAGTGAGGGAGTGAGGGATAAGAATTAATAACCAGTCCCCAGTCCCCAGTCCCCAGTCCCAAGTCCCCAGTCCCCAGTCCCCAGTCCCCAGTCCCCAGTCCCCAGTCCCCAGTCCCCAGTCCCTTGCTATACTTAGCCGATACTGAAGTCTTCAACAAATTTTAAATTTCTCTGTTGGATTTGAAATTCCCAGGCAAAACCTGGGAATTCTGATTTTGGGGGGAATGTCAAATCTACGTTGGCAAAGTGTTTGGTTGTGGGTATGAGGAGAATTTAAGAATGCCAGTATTAACAACTGAAGTTAAGACAGAGAAATCCGTCGATCAACAGAACAGTGAAACTCAACAGCACATTAGCAACACTGCTGCAAAGGTGCAATTGCAATCTGTAACCAAGACCTACGCTAATGGCTGTCATGCCTTGTTGAATGCGAACCTTGAGGTTAAAAAGGGGGAATTTCTGTTTATCACAGGACCAAGCGGTTCTGGTAAATCAACGCTTTTGAAACTGCTGTATGGACAGGAGTTACCTACACAGGGAGAAGTAATTGTTGATGAATGTAATGTAGCGGGTTTAAGGGGCGATCGCTTGTCATTATTGCGCCGACGTATTGGCATTGTATTTCAAGACTACAAACTAATTACCCAACGGACAGTAGCAGAAAATGTAACTTTTGTACTCCAAGCTCAAGGGTATACCCGTAAAGAAATTCAACGCCGCTTAGAACCAACGTTGAAGTTGGTAGGTTTACTGAGTAAAGCTGACTGCTTTCCAGATCAACTGTCTGGAGGAGAGCAACAGCGGGTGAGTATTGCGAGAGCCATCGTTAGCACACCACCACTGCTGTTAGCCGATGAACCAACGGGAAATCTCGATCCAGATAATTCTTGGCAAGTTATACAAATTCTCCAGAAGCTAAATTCCTTTGGCGCTACGGTGATTGTTACCACCCACGATGAACAATTGGTCAGGCGGTGCAATCATCCGGTAGTGCAAGTTCGCAATGGACGGCTGTCTCGAAAATAGTCATTTGTCATTTGGTAATGATCAAGGACTAATGACTAATAAACGCGGTGTTTGAGTTTTGCTGATATGGGGATGAAAGTTTTGGCTGTTTTGGGTGGTAGTACTTGTAGGCGATCGCAGGCTTGCAAGCTCTTAAAAGCTGCTTCTCGAATCACAACTTCCTCCTCTCGACTCAGTAGGAGTTGCAAGCATTCGACTACATCTTGCTGCACTGAAGAATCAACTCGCTTACGGGCGATTAATTTAGTGAGTTGACGCAGGGCAATTAACCGCTTTAATGGATCTTTTTCTGTTAAATTGACTAACAACTGATCGAGGTGGTCTTCTTCTCGATTGCCATAAAAGTTGACAAGTTGCCATACCAATAAAATTAAAGTTAGTAGGGTTGCCATGCCTTGGGCGATCGCACCAGCAGCAATCCATTGGCTGTGAGAGTCAACCCAAATTGCAGCCGCCATGTAAGTGCTGACAGTAGCAACACCACCACTGAGGACTGCTAAAACTAGCCGACGGTTTGAACTATCTAAAAACTCACGTATTTTAGACCAGCGCAATTGCCAGTCCCACGCCTGCATTGAGTAAACTAATACCATTACTCCAACGCCAATTAACAGAGCTAATAGGAGTTTCCAGTTCCACAACAACATAGCAACGACGATTGTCAGGAACCCAAGAAAGCCTCCAGGCCCACAGAAGCGTTTAAAAGTTTGTTGTTTTGAGCTTCCTCCTATCTTGAACTTTGGAAGCGACCAGCTGGGGATCTGGTTGATCAATTGCTGCCAAGAAGACGAAGCCTGTGCCACAGTGTTTACCTACTTGATTACGAAATTACCTATTGTAGAAGTTTTATTAGAGACGAAGAAAGCAGGAAGCATCCCGAATTGGTAAAAATACCAGGATATTAGAAATGGCACCCTAGTTTCTACCCTTGGGGAGATCCATGAATAATATTATATTATCGGCGAATTGTTGCGATTATCTAAAAGAATACGCGGACTCGGACGAGTAAGCTTAATTTTGCTACTGAGTTTTTAACGTTTCCGTTTTAGAGACAAAAACGAAAGTCGTCAAGGATGAATTGACCGTCAAAAGCACAGAAGGTTACGCTGTAGATGTTATTCCCAGTTATAGATAATAACGTATTGGGGGAAATTGCGGAGTCAGAATTGGCAAGATTAGCGCCTGGTAGTACAGTTTGTCCAAGGAGTTGGCGATCGCCATCGTAAGCGGAAAGCACCAGTCGCTGGGAACTAGTGACATAGGCACTAACTGAGTTCACAGGATGCAAGAAAGTAGCTTCTAAAAATCCGCTTTTGGGCGCTCCCATTAAGACTGTCAGCCCTGAATGGCTTGGAAATGCTGGATTTGATGGCTGTATTGCTAGAGAATTATGAAAAATGACTCCCCATTGTTCATACTGGCGCTCTACTACTTCAAAACACTTCAACTCTTCCAAGTCTAAACAAATACAAGTAGGTATACTCAGCTTAGCAAGGTCAATGGCTGGCTCGAGGCGATCGCGGCGAGATGAAGCTGTAATTTGGTTTTGTATATTAAAATTGTCAAGCGCAAATTTAGGGTCTTCAATCCTTGGTGCTTTATTTGATTGAAGAGTAGCCTGCTTTACCATGACATTCCGCCTTACCATTACCTAGAGAATAATTAGATTAGTAATATATCAAAAGCTATTCTTTTTAGATGTAGAACTAGAATGAATAGCTTATTAAAATTAGCGTTTTGACTATTCTTGACGCTCAAAATTATTTATCAGTTTCTTCATAGAGTACCATAAACAACTCATCTGTATTTATGTCTATAGTGATACTCGCTACCACTTAGAATCCTTGAAGCACAGTAATTACAACGTTAGTTTATTGTTGACTATGAAAAAATAAACACCAAATCTTTACAACTAATTCAGTAGTTTTACATCTACTTAATCTGACGCTGGTCAGAAGTCCTGAAGTAGCTGGTTCACCGATAATAAAAATAAAGATGCTCTGTAGGAGACGCAGGAAGTAAGAGACGCGGAGAGTAATTTTTCCGTATCCCCGCGTCACCGCGTCCCCGCGTCCTTCCTGTTACCAGTGTTAGTTAATCATTAGAGTGAAGAAAAATATTTATGTTTCAGCCCATAGGATTTGAACAACGCTCCGTAATTACCTCATTAGGTAAAATTGTTTATTATACTGCTGCTGGATCGCCTTGGCAAAACGATGTAACTGCCAAAGATGACCGAGAAACTTTGGTGTTTCTGCACGGCTTTGGTGGTGGGTCTTCTGCTTATGAGTGGTCGAAAGTGTATCCGGCTTTTGCTGCTGAATATCGGGTTATTGCGCCAGATTTAATCGGCTGGGGTAGATCGGAGCATCCAGCACGTAGTTATAAAATTGACGATTATTTGACAACGATTCGGGAATTTTTACAACAGACTTGTACTGGGCCAGTAACAACGATCGCTTCTTCTTTGACCGCAGCATTTACAATTAGAGTAGCGATCGCTCATCCGGATTTATTTAAGTCTTTAATTCTCACTACTCCCGCCGGACTTTCTGACTTTGGCGAAGACTACTCCCGCAGCTTTTTTGCTCAGTTAGTCAGTGTTCCTATTATTGACCGCGTGCTATACAGTACTGGAGTTGCTACCAGTGGAGGTATTCGCGGCTTCTTAGAGCAACGACAATTTGCTCAGTCTAATCGAGTCTACCAAGAAATTGTAGATGCTTATCTAGAATCCGCCCAACAGCCCAATGCTGAGTATGCAGCACTGTCTTTTGTACGTGGCGATTTGTGCTTTGATTTATCCCTTTATATTCAACAATTGACCACTCCCACCGCCATAATCTGGGGACAAAAATCGCAATTTACAGGGCCTTCAATTGGTCGCCGCCTCGCCGAAATCAATCCCCAAGCAATCCGGTTTTTTCAACAATTGGAAGATGTGGGGTTAACACCGCAGTTGGAATTACCAGCAGTCACAATTGGGTTAATTCGGCGATTTTTGCCTTTGCTTAATTAATCTAAGAATTCAGAATTCAGAATTCAGAATTCAGAATTCAGAATCAAGCTTGAATTAGAAAACGAAACGCCCTATGAATTATTGATTTTTTTAGCTTAAGCTTGAATATCAAAGCCTTCAGAATTCTGAATTCTAGATTCTAGATTCTGGATTCTAGATTCTGGATTCTGAAGTCTGAATTCTGGATTCTAGATTCTGAATTCTGAATTCTGGATTCTGAATTCTGAAAAATATTATTTATCTTTTAATCTGACATCAATGACAGTCGCATTGAAGTTGTAATTAAAACCTTCTAACTCAAATGGCATCCCAATTTTGACTTTACTGTTACCAAGAACTGGGCCACTGTCGGTGACTTTGGCTTTGCCATCTAAAGTTAAAAGGAAATCTGTACTAAAATTATTGCTTTTTGGATCTGGCAATTCTTTAACAGTGCCATCAGGTTGGAAAACATTGACTGTTCTGGGTAGCTGTTGAATGGATTTAATCTCAATCTGCCCATAGGGTTGATTCCGGATAATTACATTAGTTTTACCACCTTTTTTGAATCCGTTATCGAATAATTGTTCAGGGTCACGTACATTCAAACCACGGACTACTAAATCTACCTCTATGGGTGCTATTTTTTCACCGATTTGGGCAAGACCCAAGCTAGACAAGATGCTAGAAAAGATGACAAATATAACTAATAGAGTTACCAGGGCAGCACCTAAATCTAGGAGATTGATTTTGCCGAACAAACGACCTTTTGAATCTAAAATAGCCATAAAAAATTTTCCAAGGTAATAGCGAAGTAATTGATTGTAGCAAGAAGGTTATCGATGGGAACGGCTGTTTTCCCTATTTGCTAATAACTCAAACCGACTGGGGGTTGTGTTTATGCGACAGTTTATCACGAGTTCGTAAGTTTCGAGCGGTGGCAGCTAACCCTCAAATTTTTGCCTATTAGAACTGATGTACCTAAAAGGTAAAATCTAATGTTTAAGCCTATCTTTAGAAGGAATCGTGAGCCATCTAAATTTCGGTATATTTGCGTAAGTATTGGCTGTATAACAGCCCCTTTCGTTTTGAGCTAACAATGCAACTTGGAATACTCTAAATCCGTCTCATAATTTGTCTTGTCATGTTACGTTCTCCCGAAATTATCTTCAGTGCAGATTATGTTGAATTGGAAAGGTTTTGTTGTAAATTACCGGATGTGGCGGCGCCGCTGGTTTTATCCACTAATTTCGCTGGTAGTTGCTTTGAGTCTGTGCCTGAGTACAGCCTTACCTGGAAGAACTTTAGAATTCTTGCCTCTGATATTGCAGGGAGTTCAGGTACTTCAGCTTTCTAATATATCCGATCGCCAGGAAACTGATATTGGCAAGCAGATTAATCAGGAAATATTGGGGAGTCAAGTCAAACTTTACCGGAATGCTGAAGTTAATAGCTATGTAGAACAAATTGGTCGGCGCTTAGCAGCTAATAGCGATCGCCCCAATCTTCCCTATACTTTCCAAGTAGTTGAAGATGATGCCATTAATGCCTTTGCCACGCTAGGAGGCTATGTATATGTCCACACAGGTTTGCTGAAAACCGCAGATAATGAAGCGGAACTGGCAAGTGTTATGGCCCATGAAATTGGTCACATTGGCGGAAGACACTTGGTTAAACAGATGCGCCAAAAAGCGATCGCCAGTGGTTTAGCAACTGCAACTGGCTTAGATCGCAACACAGCCGTAAATATTGGTGTAGAACTTGCCTTGAATCGTCCCCGCAGTCGTCAAGATGAATATGATGCCGACAAAAGAGGATTAAGAACTTTGACACGGGCTGGTTATGCCCAGTCTGCAATGGTTTCTTTTATGCAAAAGCTGCTGAAAAAGGGTGGTTCTGTCCCGACATTTTTGAGTACGCACCCCGGAACCAGCGATCGCATTGCTGGCCTCAAACGTGCAATTGAGTCCCAACCCAGTAATGGAAGCTATGGTTTAGATACTGCTAGTTATAGAGCCAATATTCGCCCATTAGCGCGGTCTTGAGGGCATGGGGGGACTGGGGACTGGGGACTGGGGAGTGGGGACTGGGAAAACTCTTCCCTAATCCCTACTCCCCACTCCCCTCATTTCTAATTACGTCGATCAACTTTAATTTTGGTCGGATCAACTGCGATCGCTGCATCTTTTAAGGGCAGGGCACGGAGACAATTTCTAAAAATGTTAACTTGATATACTAAATTATTTGTAATATCTAGTCCAGTCAACCAGCCACTCCGGGGATGATAAGCACCAGTATCTATGCCTAGCCATCCCTGTCCTTGTGCCAGTTGACCAGGAGAAACACCTGGTAAAGTAAAGGTAATGGTGTGACCGATGATAATTTGCTTATCAGGAAAGTAAGGCTTGGAAATGCTGTGAAATTCTTCTCGTATCCAGCACAGTTGATCGGCTGTTTGTTCTATCACTGGCTTAGAAGGGTCAACACCAGCATGAGTTAACCAAATATCGCCCAAGTCAATATATGTAGGTAAAGCCCTGAACCAATCTAAATGGTCATCTGGAATTGGAGCCTCGTGGTAACTGGCTACGGTCGCTTGCCCCCCGCTGTACAGCCATGCTTGCATCCTTGGGGAGGAAGTCTTTTCATCAGTGAGAATGCTCAATAACATCTGCTCATGATTTCCCAGCAAACACGGGTAGTTATTTCGCTTGACAAAATTAACTACTTGTGCACTATGAGGTCCGCGATCGATTAAGTCTCCCAAAAAATAAACTTGATCGTCTGATGTGGGGGCGATCGCCTCCAACAATGTCATCAAACCTTCATAGTGACCATGTACATCCCCAATTACAATTCGTCTGGGGTTAGTTTCGCTCATTGTCTCTTGGCTGCAATAATTTGGAATTTTGGCTAATACTTCTGCTACAGTTTAAGCTGTCTGGTTTCCGCAATGACAGGTAAAAACACTGGATAAGCTTTATTTTAATTTAAAGTTTTATTTAAATTTAATTATTATCCCAGCTAGGGATAAGATTGATTGGCGATCGCTATATAGTATAGTCTATGATTTTTGTGACAATTTAAAAACCAGTAGATTTTATCTAAGTTGTTAGCCTAGAATTTAAGGCGTTGCTGTATACCTGACTTTCAATCTCACAATGTCTAACGATTTTTCTACTGAAATTAGTTCACGCATCTGCAACCACATGAATGAGGATCATGCTGATGCTGTAGCTCTTTATGCTAAAGCTTTTGGTGGTGTCGCAGATGCAAAAGCAGCGCAAATGCTGTCAATTGATGCACAAGGCATGGATTTAACAGCGCAAGTCAATGGGGAAGATGTGCCAATTCGTATTCAATTCGATCATGTTTTAGCGGATTCAGAAGATGCTCATCAAACTTTGATTGCAATGGTGAAGCAAGCACGGGTGCAGGCAAAGTAGAAATAGCTTCAGATAAAATCGAATTGGTTTTATGTATTGATACTCTCAAAACTCTAGTTTCTAAAAGTGTCAAATAATAGTTATATTTGGCATAAACGAGCAGCTGTATTTAGGGTGTGATAGCGTATTGCAATACGTTATAAGAATCTTGGTTTTCTCAAGCAATCGTACTGATGGGTGAGCAATCCCTGACTAATTGCTTTGTGAAAATAAGTGCTAGCGCCTTTGTATCAGCTACTCAATTCAATGACATACTTATTATGCTCAATTCAAATTATCAGAGAACTGTTGAGGAACTGCGTAAGTTAGCCTCTATGTTTTGGCCTTCAGAATTATCAAAACAAGAAGCTGAGCTTAGTATAATTCCAAAACTCATTGAAACTCAAGACCAATTTATTGCCATTCTGAGCGTTGAAGTTTCAAGTTTAGAAGGATTATTTCAAATTATTGATTCTTCAAATATGCCAGCAAATCTATTTCTAAAACATTTACTAGTCCTGGCTGACTTTGGTGGTGAAATGCTTCAACGATTAAACAGTCAATTTAATTCAATCTTTCCTTCAGGCAGCTTACATTATTTATGGAATACACAAAATTATAACTATATATTTCGAGTTTTGCCTGTGCAAGGTCAACTCAATAATACTAAACTTGGCATTAGTGGAAAAAAACTACTAGTAAATCAACTTCTTTCGGAACTTCATAAAGACATAATAGCCGTAGTGTTGTTTAGTGGTAGTTCTATAGATGAAAAAACAGCAGAAATACTAGCAAAGTGTGAAATTGGTAACTACATAGGTTTACCAGATAAATTGCAAAAGTTTATTAAGCAAAGATATATATGGGTTAGCCGTATCACTGCTGGATCTCAATCAAATACTTTAGGGCAAATTACTCAAACTTTGGTTAAAAAATATTTGGAAGACAATCTGGATATTCCTAGCGTTAGTATTAAACAAAATGGTCATTTACCAGGCATAAGTCATACTGAAGATAATAATCGCCCGACAAATTTTGATATTGTAGTTTCCAAGGAAAATAAATATGTAGCAATAGAAGTCAGCTTTCAGGTAACCACAAATAGTGTGATTGAACGTAAGGCAGGACAAGCAAAATCTCGCTTTGAGCAAATTGAAAAACTTGGATATAAAATAGGTTATGTTTTGGATGGTGCTGGTAACTTCCAAAGAGAAAATGCTCTCAAAATAATTTGTTCATACAGTCATTGTACAGTGGCATTTTCTCTTAAAGAGCTTGATGTACTTTGTAGTTTTATAAGAGAATATGTTTTGTAAAAACAAAACAAATAAATCTATACAATATGGTAAAGTTTTGTAGAAAACTAACATAATATCTATGCCAAAAATTAGGTTTGTTGATTTATTTTCAGGAATAGGGGGAATTAGATTAGCTTTTGAACAAGCGGCTGATTCTTTAAATATAGAAAGTGAATGCGTTTTCAGTAGCGAAATTAATTCAGATGCTCGATTAGTTTATGAAAAAAACTTTGGTCAAACGCCTTTAGGTGATATTCGATTAATTGATGAACTACCAGAACATGAATTTTTATTAGCTGGGTTTCCTTGTCAGTCTTTTTCTCATGCTGGCAAAAAAGAAGGCTTTGGCGATACGCGAGGCACACTATTTTTTGAAATAATCAGATTACTTGATACCTATAAACCACAAGCTTTTATTTTTGAAAATGTCCGGGGGCTTTATAGTCACGACGAAGGGCGAACTCTAGCAACGATTAAGCACGAAATTCAAAAACGAGGTTATAGCTTTGATGCCTTTTTACTCAACAGTGCAAACTTTGGTTTACCACAAAATCGTGTCCGTATATATTTGGTAGGCATTTTAAATGCTTCTCCCACTTTTGAATTGATTTCTGATGTGGGACCAAAAGATTCTCATTCATATAACCCTCAGCAGTTATCTTTGTTTTATCCACAAAAAAAATCTGTGACTGTTGGCGATATTTTGGAAGACAATCCAGATGAAAAGTATGATTGTTCGCCAGAGTTTGTTAATGCCTTAAAACGAATATTTAATAATGAATTAAATCGCTTACACGGAGTCAGACTAATTGATTATCGGGGCGGAAACTCTATTCACTCGTGGGATTTAGGATTGCGTGGCGAGTGTAGTGCCGAAGAAATTGAACTGATGAACCGTTTCATTTTAAAAAGACGGAATAAAGAATTTGGACAAGAGCAAGATGGTAAATTATTAACTAAGGAACAAATAGCTAGTTTTTTTGAACATCCCAATCTTGGAGGAATTTTGAATTCACTGGTTAAGAAAAAATATCTAAAACTTATTAATGATAAATATAAACCTCTATCTGGTAACTTTTCATTTGAAGTTTATAAATTTGTAGATCCAAATAAAATTTCGGTAACGTTGGTTGCTAGTGATGCCAATAGATTGGGAGTTTATCACAATCACAGAGTACGCCGATTAACTCCGCGAGAAGCGGCAAGGCTGCAAGGTTTTCCAGATAGTTTTATGCTTCATACTAATGATGACAAGGCTTATTATCAACTAGGAAACTCTGTGAGTATTAATGTAGTTAAAGCTGTGGCTCAGGAAGCGATATTAAAAATATTTATGCCATCTCCAACAACGCCATCCCAAGTAGCAATTTCAGCTTGATACTCTAGATTTTCAGCATCCTGCTTGAGGGCTGCAATCATTTCTGCTGCCAAAATTTGGCGGCGGTGTTCTGCTAGCAGTGTATTGATGTATGCACTACGATTTCCCTGTGCATACTGATCTACAAATTGCAGAATGTCTTCTTCTAAGGTAATTGTGATTTTTAGCATCTATACTAATTTTTGATATCACTATTTAGTATGATTTTATCATCATACTAAAAATTGCCAAACCCATATACTTTAGTATCTGAATAGACAAATTTACGCGTAGCAGCTTGTTGTCAGACATTGCCTGAGTCTATTTATTTACTTAGATAAATTAAGCGTCAGTAGGATTAAAAGTTTCGGGAAAGGATACATCTTCATAAATATCTGTTAGGGAACAGGCAAAGTTGAGGCTGACTAACTGTAATTCCTGATTTTCTTTATAGCTATACAAAACCCATCTTCCCTCAGCATTGCGACGAAAACAATCAACGCGTTGGCGGGTTTGACTGATTAAGACGTATTCTTGCAATGTTTCTAATTCTTGATAGTCAATAAATTTATCGCCTCTGTCAAAAGCTTCCGTGGATGGAGAAAGAACTTCAATAATTAAACAGGGATAACGTTTAAAATATTCAAATTTTATGTCTCTTTGGTCGCAAGTAACCAAGATATCAGGATAATAAAAAATATTTAGTGATTCAATGCGAGCTTTCATGTCCGTAGCGTAAAGGCGACAACCTGTACCGCGAACATGATTTCTCAGGAGGGCAATGAGATTAGTGGTAATTGTTACATGGGCATCACTTGCCCCTGACATTGCATAAATTCGCCCTTGAATATATTCATGTTTATTCAGGCTAGATTTTTCAGCTTCAAGGTATGCTTCTGGAGAAAGATAGGGGTGAAATTGGCTAAGAGTCATATCAACACAGGTAATACCATTTTGGATTTTAGATTTTAGATTTTGGATTGAGAATTTCGGTGTTGCTGAATTTGAATCTCAACTCTTACTCTCTGCGATCGCTGTTCACGTAACAACAGATTTCAAGTTAATGAAGTACACAATCTATGTCTGGTAACTAAGCTCCGAGCCTATTCTAATTCTGACTCCTGAATTCTGTTAGCGCAGCGGGGCGTAGCCCATTCTGAATTCTGTTACATCAATCTTCTGTTCGCAATAACCAAAAGCCGCTGTAAGTTATTCCAGAATCATCGGGTTGGACTAACAAAAAATGTAATCCTTGGCTTTGTTGTTTCCGTTGTTCATATGTTTGGGCTGCTGTGGTAACTTCTGAATCTTCAAAAGTGGCAACAATCCATCTATCCACTAAGCCTGCTTCTAATACTAAGCCATTTGGTGCGCCAGAAATGTAGTTCAATCCTACAGGACGGGCTTGCTGTAACCACCGTGCTAGGTGCATCGATCGCCGTCCACCATAAATTACCACACCAGGAACAGCGATCGTTGATGCCAAACCTAAATTGAGCGGTTTGAGGTATTCCGGTATGTGCAAAATGGGAATTGGGCGTTCTGCAAACACATCCACAAGTTCACCAGCCTGGAGTGTCGCAAAACGCCATTGTTCTCCCCAGAGGTTTTCTGGTAATGGTGCAGGGGGTGGTTTATCTAGCGCTGAAGGATATTGCTTTTCCTGTAACCACTGTTTGAGTGCCAAAGTGCGGCGAGTAGGTTGGACATTAATACCTAAATTCCGTCCAGCTGCCTCAATTAAACTGAGAGACTGAGGACGAAACACTTCAATTACATCCGGCAATTTTTCACCAGCTGCTTGCTGAAGTTGGGTAGTAACCCAATTAGAATTTGCTGCTGACTGAAGACAAGTAGCTTCATATTCAAAACTGCGAGTTGCATCACAAATCAACAACTCCCATAACACTTGTCCAGATGCATCTGGTGATGGACGACGATAAAAATCAGCCTGCCAAGTTTTCATAATGTGGGGAGTGGGGAGTGGGGAGTGGGGAGTGGGGGGAAGTGGGGGGAAGTGGGGGCAGGGGAGGCAGGGGAGGCAGGGGGAGATGGAGGAGAGTTAAAACTAGGAGTTTGAAGTCAAAAGGCTCAACGTTCGAGTTAAAAGGTGCAACTACGAGGTTCAAAGGTGCAACCTTCGAGTTAAAAGGTGCAACTTCGAGGTTAAAAAGCGCAACGTTCGAGTTAAAAGGTGCAACTTCGAGGGTTAAAGGCGCAACTTCGAGGTTCAAAGGTGCAACTTCGAGGTTCAGAGGTACAATGTTCGAGGTTCAGAGGTACAATGTTCGAGGTTCAGAGGTACAATGTTCGAGGTTCAGAGGTGCAACGTTCTAGTTCAGAGGTGCAACTTTGAGGTTCAAAACGCCAAACTCCCTCATTTCCCTCATCTCCCATACCAAATTCAAACAGCCTGAATCCATTCTTTAACAGAATACTCAGTCCAGATGCCATTTTTCCAGTAGGGATCGTTTTCAATTAATTCGCGGACTGTGGCTTCGTCTTCGGCTTCGTAAATTCCAAAAATTTTTGTGACATCTTTGGTGGGGCCAATGGTAATCAGCACACCGGATTCTTTCTGTTTTGCTAATCCGTCTAAATGAGCTTGACGGTGGGGAACGCGTTTTTCAAGAACGTCTTCGCTGTAACTTCCCCAGAGTATATACTTAGGCATAATTGCTTATTACTCCTGTTGGTTAATAAGATATTGCTCTGCCAAGAGCTTGAGTCGATCGCCTTCTAAAATGAGATTGTCAATTGCTTCTTTGATTTCAAGGTATGGCTGACGAGAGAATTTCTTTTCTCGTTCAATTGCACGTCGAGTTTCTGCCCTCAACCTTCCAGCCCACTTGTGTTTCCCAAAAATGTCCAAGCCAACTGACACAACACTATCTGTACGAGATTGACTTGCTTCCTGATTAATATTACGTATATTTGCATTAACCTCCTTTTTAATCGCTCTGAGTTGCTTTTGTAATAGAGAAATTTGCTTAACCTGTAATTTGACTGATTTAGGACTATCAAGTGTCAGAGACATCTGTGATTGGATCTGCTGAATTTGTTGAGTTATTTCCAGCGTGTTCATAAATATGCCCCGATCTAGAGTTAAAAATTTTTGGCTAGTCTTTACAGAAGAATATGAGGCAAAGCCTCAAGTAGAGTATTCCCAGGTTGAACCTGGGAACTAGACCAAAAAACTCCTAACTCCTAACTCCTAACTCCTAACTCCTAACTCCTAACTCCTAACTCCTAACTTCTGAGGTTGACGCCGAATTTTTCCACTAAGGCTTCGCGGACTTTATTGTGTACTGGTTCGACTTCTGCCTCAGTAAGAGTACGATCGCTTGCCCGATAAATTAGGCGGAATGCTAGACTCCGCTGGCCTTCGGGGACGTTTTCGCCACGATATTCATCAAACAATTCCACTGATTCGAGCAAATCTTTGCCAGCTTTGGTGATTGCTTTTTGCAGTTCGGCAACTGAGACTTTGACGGGTGCGAAAAAGGCGATGTCGCGATCGCTTGCTGGATAGGTGGAATAAGGATGAAATGTGGGGGTAAGAATTTCATCTTCTTCTAGAGAACTTAAAAGTACATCTAAATCTAATTGAAAAACATAAGCTGAATCAGGTAAGCCTTTTTCTCGCCGCAGTTGGGGATGAATTTGCCCAAAAATTCCCAGTCTACTACCTCTAATCCATAAAGAGGCGGTGCGTCCAGGATGTAGGCGTTCATCTCGGCGATCGGGCTGATATTCTACTTGCAAGCCAAGTTGGCGAAATACACTTTCTAAAATCCCTTTGGCTTCAAACCAATTCAAGGGTTGTTCTCGACCGCCTTTTGACCATTTGCCAATGGAGGTGTCGCCTCCCACAATACCAGCCAGGGCTTCTGCTTCTTGGAAACCGTCTTCTTCTTGCCAGAAAATTTGCCCGACTTCAAAGCCGTTGAGGGCGCCGTTACCCTGCTCTATATTATATTGAAAGGCGTCAATTAACCCGGATATTAAATCGGTTCGCAGCGCTGAATATTCAACAAATAATGGATTTGTTAATACTATCTGTCTGTCTTCTCCTGGTTTAACTAAAGAGTAATGAATTAATTCTGTTAACCCTTCTGCACGAAAAAAAGCTCGTAATTTGCGAATCAATTCCTGGTCTAAAGGCAGATAACCCGCTTCGGCTTTTTCTGGTAAGGTATCACAAAATCTGTTGTACCCATACAGACGGGCGATTTCTTCAATTAAGTCAATTTCCCGTTCTAAATCCCGGTAGCGATAGGGTGGTACAGAAACAGACCATGTGGGTTGGAGTGTATTGTCTTCTCCTAAGACATTGCCTGAAGAAGTCAACTGACAGCCTAATGCAGTCAAAATCCTTTCAACGTCTTGTTCTTGGAGTTCTCCTGTATCCTCTCCCAAATCGATTGGCCCTAGTATCTGATTGACTCTATCTAAACGCAGTGCAATGGAACGAGTCCAGGTAGATGGATCGGGGCGGGTGTCGGCGATTTCTTGGTGGATAATAATTCCACTGGCTAATTCGCTAATTAACGACAAGGCGCGGCGATTTGCGACTTCCAATTCAGCGCGGTTAACTCCTCTTTCGTATCTACCAGAAGCTTCACTTCTTAAGCCAACACTGCGAGAAGAACGGCGAATTGCTACGGAATCAAATAAAGCGGCTTCTAAAACTAGGCTTTCGGTACCTTCATGGACTTCGCTTTCTTCTCCACCCATGACTCCCGCCAGTGCAACGGGTTTTTCGTTGGCGGTGATTAATAAATTTTGGGATGCTAAAGTGCGAGTTTGCCCATCCAGGGTTTTGAGTGATTCTCCAGCAGTGGCGAAGCGGACGCCGATGGTTAAATTTTCGCTACTTGTAATTGATTTTAGGCGATCGCGATCAAACGCGTGCAGTGGTTGTCCCCATTCCAACAACACGTAGTTAGTAATGTCCACGACATTATTTATGGGACGTACTCCCGCAGACCGTAAACGCTGTTGCAACCATTCGGGAGACGGGACAATTTTAACTTGTTCAATGACCGTACCAATGTAAGCAGGACAAGCTTGGGTGTCACCAATTTTTAAAGTTAAATTTCCTGTATTTTTGGTAATTGGCACTTCACTCGGTACAGGAATGCTGAGTTTTCCACCAGTTAAGGCTGCTACTTCCCGTGCTACACCTACCATACTCAACGCATCAGCGCGATTAGCAGTTGCCGTGAGGTCTAAAATGACATCATCTAAACCCAACAACGGACGCACATCACTGCCCAAGGGTAAATTTTCCTGGGTAAAAATATGAATTCCGTCTACATCAGTGGGTAAACCAAGTTCTTTTAAAGAACAAATCATGCCCTGGGAGGGGACACCACGCAGTTTTGCAGGTTTAATTTTTAAGTCGATGTTGGGTAAGTAAGTACCCGTAGTTGCCACTGGCACATAGATATCTGCTTTGACGTTAGCAGCGCCACAGACAATATTTAAAGTCTCATCTGCGCCAATATCGACTTGGCAAACACTTAATTTATCAGCATTTGGGTGGGGTTGACGCTCAAGCACTCTACCCACAACCACGCCATTGGCCCAAGTACGGCGGTCTTCAATATCTTCTACTTCAAACCCCGCCATAGTCAGGGTTTCGGCTAATTCTTCTGGACTAAGTTTTATCTCTACTAGTTCGCGCAGCCAATTGAGAGAAATACGCATGGAGTGTGCTGGTTTTAGGAATCGTCTGTTGCTCTCATTTTAGAGTGTCTGTTAGCGTAGCGATCGCTATTCACTCTGCAATTCATAGCCTTTCACTTGAACAATCCTACTACGTTAGACTAGCAGAACAATCCCCCATGCTAATCTTTTCTTCGTATTTTGCACACATATCATAAAGGGAACCGACGAGTCAACTTTGAATTATCCTAGTGGCGTGTCAAGGCTAAAATAAATTCATAACTAATTGATGCCCTATCCATTCTATGACCATAGCTCAAGAATTAGATTCTCAAGAAGGCATCCCTGGTGATGTTATATTTCCCCCTGGTGATTTATATAGTGATGAACCTCCCTTGGAAACCGAACTACATTTACGACAAATAATTTTACTTTTAACATGTCTAGAATTGTTCTGGCGAGATAGAAATGATTTTTATGCAGCGGGAAACTTGACTATCTACTACAGTCCACACCAACGCAAATCAGAATCTTTCCGAGGGCCAGACTTTTTTGTAGTGTTGGGAACCCAACGCAAAACCCGTAAGAGTTGGGTAGTCTGGGAAGAAGATGGTAAATATCCGAATTTCATTCTAGAAATTTTGTCAGACTCAACAGCGAAGACAGACAAAGGTTTAAAAAAAGAAATTTATCAAGATACTTTCCGCACTCCTGATTATTTTTGGTTTGACCCATACACATTAGAATTTGCAGGATTTCATTTAGTAGATGGAAAATATCAACCTCTGCAACTAAATGAACAAGGATATTTATGGAGTCAACAGTTAGGGTTATATCTAGGAATTCATCAGGGACTATTGCGGTTTTTTACACCAGATATACGACTAGTACCAACACCTGAAGAAACGGCAGAACAGACAGAAGAAAGATTAGAACAAGCAGAACAAAAAGCAGAACGGTTGGCAGCAAAATTGCGAGAGTTTAATATCGATCCAGATACAATTTAGATTACTGCGATCGCATGATACAGCCTATTTCAGGTAAATGAAGTACACGGGTAGGGGCACAATATGTTATATTGTGTTCGGTTAAAGACTTATCATTAAGACAGCAGGGGGCAGGGAGCAGGGAGCAGGGGGAAAGAGGGTTTCCTGATTTTTCAAAAGATGCGGGAATTATAACTAATTAGGCGAACATGATATTATGCTCCTACTACGATTATTTGGACATAGAGAGGTTGCAATGCAACCTCTCTATTGGTCAAGATTCAGTTAGTCGGTGCAAAATAAAAGTTGAGTTTTCTAGGAAACGCTGGGTATTACAGAACGAACGGCGTTGATAAAATTTTGAGCATAACTGTGGGTTGAGAAATCGAGGGCGCGTTGTCGTGCAGCGACTCCCGCACTTTGGGCGAATTCTTGCTCGTCAAGATAGCGGAGAATAGCGATCGCTAATTTATCCGCATTGCCGTAAGGTGTTAATAGTCCATTGATGCCATCTGTAATAATCTCCGTTGGCCCGCCTGCATCGCCAGCAATCACAGGTTTTCCCAACGCCATCGCTTCAATAATCACAATACCAAACGGTTCTTTATCAGATGCATGGACAAATACATCCATCGCCTGCACCCACTCTGGAATATTGCGCTGTAACCCAGCCATAATTACTTGCTCTTTCAAGCCTAAAGCGGCGATTTCTGCTTTTAAAAAGTCCTCATAATCCGGTTCCAAATCGTGCTTACCGCCAACCACAACACAATGGGCATCGGGATACTGCTGTAAAATTTTGGGCATTGCTTGTACCAATACATGCATTCCCTTCCATCGTTGCAATCGTCCGACAATTCCAATCAATGGCCCGTGCAAAGGTAAGCCCAACTTTCGCCGTGCTTCTTCAGGAGAAGGTAAAGCATCAGGTTCAAATCGGTCTAGTGCTACACCAGGATAAACCAATGGTGTTGGTCTGTGCGGCCAAATCTGCGCTTGTGCTTGCTTGCCATCTTGGGAGAGGGTAATAATTGCCCGTGCTGGGATTAAAGTAGCCAGCCGTACTAACCAAGTTTTATCGCTAGGCACTTCTAGCTGATACCACACAGCAGGTAACCCCGCCAACATCGCCGCCAAACCCCCAGATATGTGCGTAATCCACATCCAATTAACAATTATATCTGCATGTTCCTCGCGGGCGATCGCAGCTATCCGGAAAACAGCAGCAATAAAACGGTGAATTTGGCGCAAACGTCCACTTTCCACAACTCGCGCATCGATGCCAAGGGACTTTACTTGTTCTACCATCGGGCCGTTTTCTAAAAATATCACTAGCCACTCGACACCAGCATTACGTCCCTGCTGCATCAAATCCCAGAGCATCATTTCACCGCCGCCTCGTTGTTCGGCCAGTGGCATTACAATAATTGCTTTCATAATTTTAACCCGTCTATTTAATAAAAGTGTTTCTCTACTTCTGACTCCTGAATTCTGAATTCTGAATTCTGACTCCTGACTCCTGACTCCTGTTTACTTTTCTTGATGAAGATAATATTTATGTCCTGCCATAGCCATAGCTAAAAATCCCCAAAGAATCATACCTGCTACACTCAACATCCCACTACCAATAACTAATTGCGTAGCAGAGCTAATGCCAATAGCGCGGGCAGCACTGATAAAACTATCAAACCGTCCTTCACTATATTTGCTAACACTAACAATTAACAAGATTAATCCACCCATATAAAAAATTGCTCCAAACCAACCAAGGGTAAAAAACATATCTAAAATGCCACTGTCAATTACCACTACTTCAATTTGACCTGTTTTTTCGTTGACCTTCCAGATATTTCCTAATCCGTTACCTAAAGCATTAGAAAGAGCTAGACTCAGGTTTTTGTCGTAACTTTGGGATCTATCTTTAAAACTGTTATCTTCTTCCAGATTAGAAAAAGTTTGCAACCGCTCTGACACAACATGAGAAATTGGTTCGATAGTTGTCAATGGCACAACACAAATTGCCATCACCACAATTATGGTTATTAGGCGCATTTGAATACGGGTTTTGACTGAACCCACAATCATAATTACTCCGAATAACCAGCCGCCCCAATTTGTACGCGCTTGTGTCAATAAAAAAGATAAATAACCAACGGCTGAGGCAGGAAAAATTAAACTTCCGGAACTGGTAAATAACAATAGCAACCCAGCTTGCATCACGGAACCAAAGGGGCCGACTGAATGTAATGTACTCCAGACGCGCATTCCAAAAGGCACAGGATTTCCAGAACTCATGAATAGTTTTGATTCTATGAGCCAGTACCTATCCCACTCAGGAGCTACTACGAATTGATATACACCATAAGCTCCTAAAATCAACACACACCAG
This sequence comes from Desmonostoc muscorum LEGE 12446, assembly GCF_015207005.2. Classification (GTDB taxonomy): domain Bacteria; phylum Cyanobacteriota; class Cyanobacteriia; order Cyanobacteriales; family Nostocaceae; genus Nostoc; species Nostoc muscorum. The sequence goes on along the minus strand of NZ_JADEXS020000001.1, from coordinate 2,463,640 downwards.
AGGAATGTTCGCTGAAAATTTCGCCGATATACGGGGTAATCTCGCCAGTTAATAAATAAGTGAAAAGCAAAAATAATTGGGCCTAGCCAATCCAATAAACCGCGTGCTACAGGGATTGGTGCATTATAAATAAGACCTATCAAAAAGCCGTAGAAGACTCCGATAAAAGCCAAAACAAACGGTAAACCTCCTTGGCGAGAGGCGCTTTTAAAGCGGCGCAAAAAAGTTGCGATGGTCACAAACACTACTAAATATGGTGCTATGAGCATCTGGCGGGTAGGGTCCCAACCTACGCGATAGTCAACTAAGCGGGTAGCTAAGGGCGTGAGAAAGCATATCCACCAGGTAAAGCCGACGTAGAGAATGGGATGGCGCAAGTATAAAAACACGGCTACTACTAAAGCTGTCACCGGAAAAATTAGGCGCAATGCAGCAGTAGCACCAGCAAAATAGCAAACTACAGTTAATAGTATAAAGCCGGCGATCGCCATCCACCCCTGTGGCGATCGCTCCTCAGGAGAATAGTTTTCTTGTGAAAAACTATTGTAAAGTATCTGCTTATAAATCATTCAATTACGAATTACGAATTACGAATTACGAATTCTCTACATCCTTGCCAACGTCCACGCCAAGATGCTAACAATTTCTTACTTGCTAACTGTCCTTGGCTGGGTAAAAATCTCAACCATTGGATGAAGCCAAAACTATCGCAGGTTCCAACTAATATTGCCCAGAATAAAAATACTATTTGGCGGATAAATGATAGATGTTCTAATAAAACTAAGGTTTCATTATGAACTAAATTAATCAAGGCAATTTCATTAAAATTGTTTCGCTGATCTTCATCAAAACGTTGTGCTGGGTAATGTTCTACGGCAACATTAGGATCGTAAATTATCTTCCAACCAGCTCGCTTTAATGCCAGAGTAAATGCCATTTCAAAATGTACTTGCGCTCCAGTACCTCGCATCCGCTCGTCAAAGCGCAATTGCCCAATTGCTTCTTTGCGAAAACTCATGTTTACGCCTTTGAGAATATCAACTTCGCGGGCTTCTCCTACTCCCAGATGATGGTTGCCAATTACGCGCCCAAACCACTGCAACCTACCAACTATTGGGCGGGAGTCGTCTTCTAATTTGCTCCCGTGGTGTATCCAATCACGCCCACCCAAACCGCCAAGGCGACTATCACAAGCAAAGTAAGCGGCGATGCGCTCTAACCAATCGGGATGGGGTGCAGCATCATCATCGGTAATGGAAACAATATCGCCCTCAACCTCTGCAAGTCCGGCATTCAGGGCTGCTACTACCCCCGGTTGTGTGACTGTCACAGTTTGTAGTGGCAAGTTGTCTGCCTTGAATTGGGCTAGAAATTCCCAAGTTTGTGCATCCGTATCACGGACAACCACTATCACCTGATCAACTGGTTTGATTTGCTCCTGTAGCGCCAAAAGGCAGCGTGAGAGGTCTTGTGGACGGCGATAAGTTGGTATGAGAACGGTGTTCCGCATTTTTGCTTAACTCCTCGAATAAATCCACATAAGTTTGTGCCATAGTAGTCCAGCTGTGTTGTTCTGCCACAGAACGAGCAGCTTGACCCATTTGTTGCATCAGCGGTTGTTCACTCACTAAGGACATCAGCGCCATTGCCAATGCATCGATATCATCTGAGTCGGGTAAGACGATGCCGCATTCTGGCGTTACTAACTCTGCACCGCCGGTAGCTGTGGCAGTAATTACTGGCAGCCCTGAAGCAAGTGCTTCTAACAATACCAGGCTACAAGCTTCATATCGGGAAGGAAAAATAAATAAATCTACCGATCGCATAATTTCGGGGATATCACGGCGAAATCCGACAAAATGCACGCGATCGTTTAACCCCAAAGATGCTGCTAGCTGAGGGAAGGGACTATCTTCAATGTGACCCACCACCACCAAATGCAAATCGGGAACTTTAGTTAAAGCGTGGAGGATTGTATCTAAGTTCTTTCTGCGTGTGCGGATGTCTCCGGCGAACAGTGCGAGGGTGACATTTTCTGGTAAACCTAATTTTTGGCGATTGCTTTTACCAGGAGTAAACTCTTCTAGGTCTACTCCATTCACAATTACGCGAATCCGAGAACGAGGTACACCAATATTAATTAATTCCTGGGCTACCTTTTCGGATACTGCTACAACGACCTTAGCTTTTTGGAAAGCTTGTTTTTCCCAACGAGCATTAAAAGCAGTAAATAGCCACTGATATAAACCATATAAATCTCGGCGGTTGCGGGAAATATGAACTGGCGATCGCAACCATGAACTATGGACAAAATGTACAGCATTCACATCAGCAGCAGCCATATTAATGGCGCCATTGATTTTGATTAAATCAAAGTTTGAGCGATGTTGACGCAACCAATTTGCACTTTTTTGGGCAAAGATGAAATTACGTAGAAATTCGGTGGGATACCCTTGGACTGGAATTTTAATCCAATTAACTTGAGTGTTGTGTTCTAGTTCTGGGGCGATTTCACTTGCTAATAATGTTAGGTGATGACCGCGACGAATTGCTTCGTTAGCAACTTCGTAGTTGACTCGGCCTTGACCATCACCTTTTTTGATTTTATGGGTAACAATGCAAAGTTTCATATACTACCTTATTTAGGGAGAAAAGCTCACGCAGAGGTGCAGAGGCGCAGAGAAAGTTGAGCAGAGTTTCTTTTCTTTTCTTTTCTTTGCGTACTTTGCGTCCTTAGCGGTTCGTTAAAAAAAATAATTTACTTCAGAATAATTGCTATATAGCGGTTCCCATTCAGATGCGGTACAACATTATATCGCCAGGTGTAGGGGCACGGCAGTGCCGTGCCCCTACAGGTGTACCGCTATATTATTTCGATACTCCTATTAACTTATTAGTCAAAATTTGCGGAGTAAAACTGAGAATCAGTGCAGCTAAAGTTCGCCAATTAAATTTTTGTTTTTTCAATGCCTGCCAAAAATAAGGACGTGCTGCCGCTATCTGCTCACTTCGCAGTAAACCAATTCCCAATGTAGTATTAGCTTCCGACCATTTTTGTTGAAAGTGCGTCCTAAATTCTTCTAGACGACTGTCTTCCATAAAGACTTGATAACAAAACATTTCGCTTTTAGCTTTGCGAATTTTTGCCTGTACATCTCGACTACCACTGAGCATGGTATCAGTTTGTTCGTGGGCACGATATCGCGTCAATCTTTCTGGATAGTAGTAAGCACCACGACCAGATATACAGCAGAGGTAGGTTAAATATAAATCCCACATTCCACCAACTTCTGGGGGAATACTATCCCAATCAACAGAGTGATTACGAATTACACAAGATGCGGCAGTGGGTATACTTTTATCTATTAACCCAATTTTAGAGAAAGCTTGATGAATTCCTGGTGTTAGTTTGTCCCGCTGATAACCACGTGTATTCTCTTCAGTTCCAATATAATTAATTATGCCATTTGCATCTATGATATATTGGTCACAAAAAGCGAGAATTAACTGAGGATTTTCTTCTAATGGTGGTACAAGCTTGGCTAAAAAGTCTTGATTCCACATATCATCATCATGAAGGCTAGCAACATATTTACCTTGTGCCATTTTAAAGGCGTGTTGCTGATTAGCAAGCATACCTACGTTTTGCTCGTGTCGCCAAAATCGAATGCGTGAATCACCAAAAGATGCGACAATAGCTTGGGGATTTTCTGGGCTGCAATTATCAGAAACAATAATTTCAATATTTTGATAAGTTTGTTGAACAGCGCTAGCGATCGCTTGCTTCAGATAATCTGGTCGATTATAAGTCGGGATAATAACGCTGACCAATGGTTCTTGATGCAATGACATATTTTTCTCTCTTAGTTTATTGAGGATTTTTATATAACTTTTTCCCTGAATAATCAAATTCAGCTATTGTTTTTCCATAAATTGTTTGTAGATTGTTCACATGATAATTCATTGTGAATTCTTTCATCAATAAAGCATGACCTTGTTTGCCCATGTCTCTACTTTTTTGATAATCTGTAGACAAATAATTAATTGCTTGGGCTAGTTGTTTGATATCATTAGGATGAACAAGAATACCCGTTTCTCCATCTCGTAAATGTTCGGGAATTCCTCCGACTGCACTACCAATTACAGGTCGATAACGAGCATAAGCTTCTAAGGTTACAAGACCGGCAGGTTCAGGCCAAACACTGGGAAAAATGACTGCAAAACACTGTTGATAAAGTTGATTTATTTTATGGCGATCGCACCAACCATGCCAAGTAATCCGGTGATTCAATCCCAGGGTGTTTGCTAGCTTTTCTAACCGTGGTCGTTCCCATCCTTCCCCTGCAATATCAAGTTGAATTTGCGGGTCTGTATGTATTAAGGTTTTAATCAACCATTCCAAACCTTTATCGGAAACAATCCGACCAGCAAACAAAATTCTCTGATTTTTGTGGACTTCTAAACTTAAAGGTGCAGTTGGTGTTTGGGGTACAGAAATACCACAGTGTACTGTTACAGTTTGTTCGGCTGGTATGCCGTTTTTAATTAACTGTTGACGTACATATTCGCTATTAGCAATAAAAGTAACTTTTATCTTTTTTAAAATATCTAAAAACTGCTGAGTTCGTTGAATTTCTCTAACAGTTCTTAAGGGTTTACGGCTACCACATTTATCTACTAATTTACCCCAGGTACATCCTAAGTAAGAAAAATTGCGATCGCAGATTGTTTGCTGTCCAGCTAAATACTTTGTCCCACTAGGACAATACAGTGAGTGATTATGAACGCTGAATATTGTAGGACATTCGCCTGTGAGCTGCAACAGTAAATCTGGACTATGGAGGTGCAATAATTTGAACTGACTTTGGTCAACATTATTGAGCGATTTAATCACGCGATCGCTAATATCAGGTGTACGATGTTCAAATAGAGAAGCTAAATAAGTTTCAACACCTCCGCCCTCACCAACCTCAAAATTTGAGCATTGGTAAATCAGGTTTTCTGCAAAAATTTCCTTGTGCAACTGCTTGGTATGATTAATTATTTTAGGCATTAACTATCACTTATTATTTACTTTATTTTTTAATTAATTTAGCATAGGCTAAAATTAATCAGTTTAGAATAAAAATTTAAGATGAATTAGCCATAAGATAGAATGATTCTGAGTTCTAGATTATGACTTATGAATTCTTCTTCAAATCCCAACATTAAACCAAAATTTATGTCTGACATCACTTACATAATGCCTGAGAGCAATGTTTTTACTTGCAGATTTATCTGGATAGATGAACTGATCTTCTACATGGAGGACATATTTGTTTGAGCATAAAGGCTGACCATGATTATGGTGCATTGTCAAATGTACAATTGTTTGTTCAGTAAAATAACTAGGATTTTCTTGAAGATTTGCTAAACGTTCAATGGCAAAAGTCCAGTCAAATTCATGTCTAAATAATATAAATCCGCCATTTACTGGATTTGACTTCTCAGAATCATCATAAATAATTCTTTCGTCTAATGACATAGAACAATCAGGTAGGTAAAGAGAGTATTTGTTATCGGAGTTACTCAAATTGATTAAGTCTATACCACCGGGAAAAAATAAAATATCTGAATCGGTATAAATTGTAGTTCCATTAATAGGAATTGACATTAAGGCCGACAATTTTTTGCCCATTGGATGGAGTTGGGCATAGTCAAGAACACATTGAGGTAAATCCGTTCTTACAAAGTTTTGTAAAAGTACTACCTGAACGCACGGATGGATGCGGCGGAGTAAATTACAACTAGAGTCAGTATAACTGCCATCAGAAACCACTGTAAATGTATTTGGAATCCCTACATGGCGGATGAATGAGCGAATACTTGCTACTTGTTCTGGCAAATCGCGTTCGCATGATAAGGCATAAACACTTATCGGAACTTGGCGAGTTTGTTTAATCGGGATGCTGACAATCTGAGAAAGGGCAGCTTTATATAAAGAGCGATTAAATTTACCCTGAATTTTAGCAGTGTGGTAGCCTAGATTTACCATTGATTTTTCCTCGTTAAAATTGTAAATAATTGGGTAGGATAATGAATTCGTAATTCCCAAATTACGAATTACGAATTACGAATTACGAATTATGGTATTGCATCTGGTGATATTCCCAAAGCTTGCCTTGGCGTCCGAGCAGTTCTTGATATTTACCCTGTTCTACTATCCTTCCTGCTTCGAGTACCACGACTTTATCTGCTTTCGCAATAGTAGAAAGACGGTGAGCGATCGCAATTACTGTTCTCCCAACAGATAGCTTTTCTAATGAATCTTGAATCAAGCGTTCTGATAGAGAATCTAAAGCGCTAGTTGCTTCATCTAAAATCAAAATTTCTGGGTTCCTTAGTAGCGCCCGCGCAATAGCAATTCGCTGTCTTTGTCCTCCAGATAATCTAACACCCCTATCTCCTAATTGGGTATTAAAACCTTCGGGCATTTCTAAAATAAATTCTAGTGCATTTGCTAATTTAGCAGCTTCTTGAATTTCATCATTCGTAGCTTCTGGAGTGCCATAAGCAATATTCTGCCAAACAGTAGTATTGAAGATAAAAGTATCTTGACTGACAACAGCTATTTTGCGACGTAGAGAGTTAATTTCAAACAATCTGACATCAATTTCATCGATGTAAATATTTCCCTCTGTAGCATTATAAAATCTGGGAATTAAATCAGCAAGTGTTGTTTTGCCAGCCCCAGATGCTCCGACTAATGCCGTCATTTTTCCCTTTTCAATAGTTAGGGTAATATTATGTAGCACTATATTGTTATCGTCGTAGCCAAAATCTACACATACTAGATTGATTGAGCTTTTTAAAGCATTAAACTTAAGATGTCCATTTTGAAAATAATTTTTATCATCACTTTTTAAGAGGTTTTTAATGTTATCTGCTGAGCCATGTAAAGTGCTGAGAAATGCTCTTGTGCCATTAATATCTTGAACGAATGGGATAAAACGAAATAGCACAAAGAAAAATGTTAGTAAAGAAGCAACTTGTAGTGTTCCATTACTAACCAGGCTAGTGAATGCCAAAATAATCATTCCCACCAAGACTGTAGTAGCCACCCCTTCAGCAATTGGCTTGACAAGTGTCCAAGTGAAGACAACTTTAGTTGTAGTACTTACTATCTTGTCACTAGCTTTGTAGTAACGCTGGCGCTCAAATTCTTGAGTACCACAGGAATGAACAGTGCGAATGCCATTAATAAATTCTACGGCTGTTGATGTAAAATTAGCATTAGCAGTTGTCATGCCAAAACTTGATTCTCTGACTCTGGCATTTAAATTGGATAGTCCTACACCTAAAAGTGTAAATAGTAGTGCTGAAATTACAGTTAGCTGCCATGATATCAAAAACATTGATATTAAGTAGACAACAGTTGTTAGCCCTCTAGTAACTAAAAATGCTCCGCCACTGAAACCTTGTCTTATTCTTTCAATTTCTGTGGTAATTGTGTTAATTAACTCACCAGAACGAGTTTTAGAAAAGTAACTTAGCGATAAGGCTTGTAATTGTTCAAAAATTTGCTTACGTAAGCGATCGCCAAGATGCAATTGAGATAATTCAATATAAACTTGTGCAAAATAATTGAAGGCAACACGTAGCCAAGTACTGAGTAAAATCAGCGAAGATATGCGATACAGACGATTAAGTGCCGATGTATTAGCTCCCAAAATCCAAATATCAAACCATCCTATTCCTGTCTGGACGGGTTGAGCATTGGGACTAGTTAAGCTTTGCAAAAATGACAGCAGGAAACCAATACTGACACCTTCAAATGTTGCTGCGAGAATCGAGAATATGAGAGCTAAAGTTGCAATCTTGCGAAAGTGTGTAAATTCTCGCAAGATCAAATAATTTTCCTGCCAGAAGCTGGTAGCTTTTAGCAGTTTGCGGAGTTTTTGGGGAACTTTGAAAAGCATGTATTTTTCTAACAATAATTTGACACGTAAGGAGATCGAATTTTGGATTTTAGATTTTGGATTTTAGATTGAATTACAAATCCAAAATTCAAAATCTAAAATTTGCACAGTCAGAATTCAGAATCATTGGTAAATCATTTTATTCAAATTCTTCAACTTGGATATCAAATTCTTCTGAATTCTAGATTCTGAATTCTGACGATGAAACCATCAATTACCGTACAGATAAATTTCTGAATTCTGAATTCTGTTAGCGCAGCGGGGCGTAGCCCATTTTGAATTCTGAATTCTGAATTCTGTATTCTTCTTCAATTATTTGTATTGCATCTGCTAAAGTCCAAGAACGAGATCCGATTAAACTCATGTCACCGCGCAATACGTTAAATAAAAGTGGTAGATTGTCGAGGCTGTATTTATGCATCCAGCGTCCTAGCGGTGTGATGTTGTACTTTGCTGTGGTGGAAAATCGAATTGCTCGAAAAAGTCTACCTCTTTCTCCAACATGCCATTCATGACAAAAAAGTGACTCTGGGGAGAAAATTTGCATCAATATAATCAATCCCAGGATAACTGGACTGAGTAATAACAGCAAGAAAAAACCAACAATCGAATCAATTATTCGCTGTAACCATCTCAAGGTTTGATTACCTTGTTTTAGCTGTTTATTCCTAGCGGGTATGTGGAGGAATATTGGCTTATGAGCTTGTTCACATGCATCTGCCCAAAACTGTAGCAAATCTTCACCCAGTTTTGCATCTATGCTGACCAAATTTACAGGAGAATGTTTTAAGCATTCTACTAGCGATCGCTGACTATTTAACGAAGGCAAATATGGTAGTTTAGCTCGTCCTAGCGGCTTTACCAACAGTTTACCCCGTCGCCACAGGAGTGTGCAGTCCCCAGAGCGATGATCTTGGTGTTGCGAGTTTAGATCATAGAAATTCTCTAGAGCTGGAATGATTGAAGTTGTCATACGTCTTTGGGTTTATACAAGAGTGATTTGCTGAGGCGTTACCAAAGGCTATCAAGCTAATTCGTAAGTAAGAATTCAGAATTCAGAATCCAGAATTCTGAATTAATAAGGTTTAGATGACCAAACTTGATAATTTGAATAAAATCAAGCAGGTATACAATCATTGATTTTCAAGTAGCTACTCATAGGAGAGAGGTGTAGAGAAAAATTACCTATGAATCTACAGCAGATTTCAAGAAGTGTGAATTACACCATCTAGGTCTGGTAGCTAGACCTAGAGCTTATTGTAATTCTGTTAGCGCAGCGGGGCGTAGCGCATTCTGACTCCTGAATTCTGAATTCTGCTGAGGTGTTTCTTGTGTCGATAAATTTAACAAAACGAGTTCACTCTTGTGTTCTAACTTTTTGGAAGTGCTTTAATCTCTAGAATATAGGACTCTGTAGAAATAGCGATCGCTCAAATAAATTCTTTATTCAGTCTTTAATTCCTCAGTGATTTCTCTTAAAACCTATAAAGATAGCATAAATATACCGAAATTTTCCTGATAGTAATAAATCTAAATTTTAATAGTTTTTGATACATTTGTAGGGTAGCACAGCTGTGCTACCCTACCATGTTGAAAAGATATGTGCATAGCGCACCAATACGGTTCGGTTAAGGTTTTGCGATCAAAATTCTAGATCCCAAAGACACGATAAATCGTAGGGGCACAACATGTTGTGCCCCTACCCGTGTACTTCATTTACCTGGAATACGCTGTATGTTGGGTTTCACTGGCTCAGCAATGCCCCATACCGAATCTATTTTTCCACAGCTTGGCGCAGGGCTAATTGCTGTTGTTTTACATAAGGTACGTAATTACTGCTAGAGTTTGATACCCCATTTGCTACAACTCCAATCAGATTTAACTTGCTGAGCATGGCTGTAGCTTGACTTAGCTGGCTTCGGGTCACAATACCAATGCTTGCCACCATGACCACACTACGAGAAGATGATGCAGTGAGCATAGCATCCACCATGCCGAGAACTGGCGAAGCATCTATGAGTACCAAATCATAGTTTTCCTCAAATGCTGCCATCAATTGCATCATCCGGGGAGAACTCAACAGATTAGCTGGGTCAGCAGGTTTTGGACCAGCGGTTAAAATATCGATGTAGGCTGAGCCTGAGTACTGAACACTAATCTGGTTGGGTAAAGTTGCATCGCTAGCCAGTAGAGTTGAAAGCCCCTGTTCATTGGGAAGATTTAGCTGTTCGTGCAAACTAGGGTCGCGTAAGTTGGCATCAATTAGCAGTACCCTTTTATGTAAACGCGCAGCACTCATTGCCAAACCCAACGCTAAAGCTGATTTACCCTCATCTGGCAAAGCTGAGGTGACCATCAAAGACTTCAAATTAGAAACAGTATTTAAAAGTTCAATGTTTTTGTAAATCAGATCCAGCGATTCCCAACGCGGTGGAGATTGTAATATTTGAATTGTCCAAGGTGCGAGAACTTCTGGCTTGCCAAAAGGCAATTTAATCATTGATTCTCTCGGTTTGGCTGGCGGTAATTTGGGAGTTGTTCCTAACAATGGTAAGGGTATTTGCTTCTCTAATTCAGCAGTGGTGTGAACTGAATCATCAATCGATTCCCGAATAAAGACAGCAATTCCTCCTAGCATTAACCCAACCACTCCACCTAACAGCAAATTCTGCTGAAGATTAGGGCCTAATTGTCCGCCTTTTTGAGGTTCTTCTACGACTTCCCAATTAAATCCACCCTTAGCGAGTTCTTGCCGCAATTGTTGTTCTGCCCTTAAAAGCTGCTCTAATCTTTCACGGCTAAATTGTAGCTGGGGTAGCATCCGGTTGTAATAAGCCAACAAAGGTGGAAAGCGTTTGATTTCAAAACGCAGTTCGTTCTCTTTCTTGGCTAAAGTTTGATCCCGCGCACTTAAAGCAACTAAATTTGTTTGCGTTTCTACTAACTGACCAGCAAGGTTGAGATCAATTTGACCAAGCTGTCCTTTTTCCAGGAGAGAGTCTCCAGAGATGAATGAACTAGCAGACTTTTCGCCTAAAGTTCTGCCTACTTCTTGTTGCAATAATTCCTTTTGACTTTGAAGCTGTTCTTTGAGCTTTTGTACACTAGGAGTTTGATCTGTAAAACGTAAGCGTTCTTGTGCTAACGCCAGTTCTGTTTTTTGGATTTCGTTGAGTAAGCCTTGATAGCGAATAGACTGACTCAGACGAGAAGCTACTAAAGCATTCTGTGGAGAACGATTAAGTTGTTCTTCTAAAGATTTTTGCCGTGCTAAAGCTTCACCATATTGAGAACGAGTTGTTTGCCGTTCTTGACCAATATTATTTAAAGCTGTCTCAATCGCTTTAGCTTGTGATTCGGGATCGATTAAATTTTGGTTTCTGCGAAATCTTTGGAGGTTTGTCTCAGCCGCTTTTACTTCTTCACTGGCTTTACCTAATTGTTCTCTAATAATTTGCAGACCCTTTTGTAAACGCGAATCCTGTTGTTGTTTGTTGTATTCAACATAAACTTGTCGAATTGCACCTAAAACTTTTTGGGTTTTTTCTGGGTCTTTATCGGTGTATTCAACTTGAAATATTTTAGTAGCAACATTATCTTCTTTGCTTCTTAATTGAGTTAAGTTCAAAGAACCTTTAATCTCACCACTACTGATATCTGGATATTCAGACTGGAGTTTATCAACTGCTTTTTGAATCAGACCCGAACTTTGCATCAAGTTAAGCTGGGTTGCAGTATCTATCACCACATTAGAATCGGTAAACTGGTTTTCTACTCCACCTGCTTCTTTCTTACCTTGATAGTTAGGTTCTACTAGCAGTTGCATGGAACTTCTAAAAGTTGGCTTGGTATTGAAAGTTACCATGCCTGCAATACTAATAGAACCGATAAATACTACTAAAAACCAAGGAAATCTCCGCACCAAGACAGTAAACATTTGTCCATAGCTTGGTTCAGTTTCTGAAACTGGAGTTATATGAGGATTTAGACTAGGTTGAACCACTTTTATTATCCTTCCGAGAATCTACGCTAAGAGATAAAAAGAATTCAGAATTCAGAATTCAGAATCCAGAATTCAGAATTCAGAATTCAGAATTCAGAATTTAATCAATTGTTGGTAAACTAATAAGTATTGGATTTAGTCAGCAACTTAAATCAATTATTTAGCCAGCTTTCCAGAAATTATGCTGAATTCTGTTAGCGCAGCGGGGCGTAGCCCATTCTGACTCCTGAATTCTTATTAAAGATGCACGCCACAAGCTTGGTTAATAATTCGCTCAACTCTACTAAAGAATGCATTTTCAGAAAAGTTTGCTACTGCATGATTACGGATGCGATCGTAATCCCAAGAAATTCCCTTGCCCTCTAGTAATGCAACTTGTAAAGATTCGGGTGTTTGCCTTTTGAAAAAGACTCCGGTTTCACCAGGTATTTGAGTATCTAATACTCCACCTGCTCCATAAGCAATAACTGGTGTGCCGCTAGCATTAGCCTCTACTGGAACTAATCCGTAGTCTTCTAAAGCTGCAACGATAATCGACTTTGCTTTAGAAAATAAGTCTTTGCGTGTCTTGTCGCTTACGTGTCCCAAAAACTGAATATTTTGTAATGCTTTGGATTTTAAGCGTTCTAGTTCTGGTCCATCACCTGATATTAATAACTGCCAGCCCAACCAATTAAAAGCTTCGACTATGACATCAAGACGCTTATAGCTAATCATGCGAGCAGAGGCAAGATAATATTCATCTTTAATATCAGAAAAAACAAACTTACTAGTATCAATTGGATAGTTAACCATCATTGCCTGTTTGCCATAAATATTTTGAATTCGGCGGGCAACAACACTAGAATTAGCAATATAAAGGTCAGGTTCTTGTGAATATTTCAGGTCTACCTTTCTCATTACTTGGAAGACTTGCTCGATTAAAGGAGTAAAATATTTATAGTCTCCATACTCCTTTAAATAAGTTGCCGTATCCCATAAAAAACGAGTCACATTATGGCAAAAGCAAATGTGTCGAGCATTGGGATTTTTTCGCACTGCTTTAGCGAAGCTAGTGCTACTACTAATAATCAAATCGTAGTCTTGCAAATCCAATGCACGAAAAGCAGGAAAGTATAAAGGAGCCATTGACCTAAAATACTTTGCTGCACAGGGAATCTTTTGTAAGAATGTTGTGTTGACTATGCGATCGCCAAGATCGATAGTTTTTTGCGGATCGTACAGAGATGTAAAAATGTCTGCTTCGGGATAACGCTTACAAAGCAGCTCAAATACACGCTCTGCCCCACCCCGCTGGGTTAAATAATCGTGGACTAGAGCAATTTTCATGGATTTTACCTAAGAAGGGAGTAGGGAATGGGGAGTGGGAAAAACCTCTTTTCAAAGAAAAATATTTACACTCTTATCTACATCCTGTCTCCACAAGCAAGCTTTATTTTCACGATATTCCTGCTACAAATTACGTTGTTAGGGGCGTACAGCTGTACGCCCCTACAGCCGATTCATTTGTTGCAAATATTTTTGAAAACGCTATTAACCAACTGTCGCCAGGATTTTTTCTGGGGCGAAATAGGTGTTTTGCTCGGCTCGTAGTTGGTCGCAAAGTCTACCTTCGGGTAATTCTACGTCGTCGTATGTGAGGACTTGATCCTTAGAAATGTCTCGTTTGAGGCGACATCCTTCGGCTAAACCCATTGGTAGGAGATTTTGCTGTTGAACGATATCGGAATTCTCGCATTGTCCGTAGGTCATGTAGTAACCGATGCCATCGAGGGTTTCTCCAGCTTTCAGGTCGATTTTGGCGGTGGTGATGACATCTACTAAGGGGCCTGCGATTGGAGACATGACCGCATCACCGAACAATACTACACGGGCTACAGATAGGGGAACTTCAAAATGACAGAGGTGATAAGGAGTATAGAAGCTGTAAAGGGGACCTTCACCTAATTTGTATAAGTTGAGGTAGTGGCGTTGTTTGGGGTCGTCGTGAGTGGCAAATACGTATACGCCAGGACCGGGTTTTGCTCCAACTACATAATCGACGATACCACCCAGTTCCTTGAGTTGTTCAACATCATATATTTGGGTCATTTCATCGACGTAGCCGTTGAAGTCATAGCCGAGCATTCCTCGTTGGGCGACTTTCATACCTGTGGCATTAGCAACGATCGCTTGCTCAAAGGAAATTTTGGTTCCGTCGGCAAAGCTAGCCACCATGTGAGGCTTTTGACCCCAACGTCTGGCAAATCCTTCCTGGGTGGTGGGATTGCGATAGGGGTCTTGGAGTCCTTTAATGTTACCGCACAATAGTGGAGTTAAACCAATGCTTTTGACAAATCGGTAGAGGTTCATTTGCACCCCTGGCTGATCGCCATCACAAGCACTGAGGATGACGCCTGCTCTATCGGCATACACTTTCAGGATGGGACCGATGGTGCCGTCGAGTTCAGCATTCATCATAATCACATGTTTGCAATGGGCGATCGCTTCCATGACGATTTGAGCGCCAAATTCAATTGCACCTGTGACTTCGATGAGTGCATCGATACTCTCGGCGCGACACAGTAACTTAGCGTCTTCTGTGACTGCATATTTCCCATTGGCGATCGCATCTTCTAATTCGCCGACAGTTGCAACAACTTGAATATCTTCAATTCCTGCTTCTGAATAAGCTTGTTTCGCTGCATCAATCTGGCGATTGGAAATAGCAACTAACTCCATTCCTGGGACTGAATTGACAATTTGGTTGGCAATTCCTCGACCCATAAAACCAGCACCAATCATCCCAACTTTAATAGGATTACCTGCTGCTGCTCTGGCTTGTAAGGCGCGATCGATAATAATCATGAACTAAACTCCTTTATAGAACTGTTTGTTGTGTTACAAATTCCGAATAATTTTGTACTTAATAATTCGTTACAAGTTGCTATTAAGTACATTTTCATAGGCGATTGGTATTAGCGATCGCTATTAACTAGTACAGCACGGCGTAAACAAACCAACGATTTGAAATATCTCAAACCCTTATGAACAGGTAATTACGAATTACGAATTACGAATTACGAATTCCGCCTTGCGGTACTAGTTGTTTGCTAGACTCTATGAAATAACTCTGTTTTTTAGATTTCTGGTGTTCGAGCATTTGCTCTACAGCATTTTTATACGCTTGAGCAAACTTTTCTTTGGTATGATTTGTTCTTGCGTATTCCCATGCCTTGCGAGACATAAGTTTGAGGTCATCTACAGACGAATTGGAAATACTTCTAACTTTCGCCTTAATTTCTTCCAGGGATAGGTTATCGAAAATCACACCAAAATCGTGAACATCCACACCAGATTCGTAGCTTAAAATCGGAATTAACCCAGCTTGCAAGCAACTGATTACTGCTCCCGATTGTCCCTCAGAAACCGAAGGATAAACAAGTCCCAGACAGTTATTTGTAACCTCTATAAACTCAGGGCTACTAACATCAATCCAGCCATAAGTATGAATGTTTGGTGTTTCGTAGAGTTCTTTATAGAAAGCCTGCTCAAATTCCTTGTCATTACTAATTGGGCCACAAACCGTTAAATGGTATTCTGGCATTTGGGCAAAGGCATCTAAAACTAAATCTAATCCTTTGAGAACTAGAGCGCTACCACCAAACCACAGAAAGTTTTTTCTGACTGCTTCAAAATCTTTCTGTTCGGGATAGGGATAAACAACAGGCGAAGAAATGGGGATACGATACATCGGTTTGTTGGCATATTGGAACGTACCAACTGTGAAATCGTTGCCCAAAACTGTAGCACAATCAGCATATTCAATTCCCAAGTTGGGCATTTCAAATCGCTGTGGACGTAAGGTAATTCCTCTGCGCTGTTGGAGTTCTAGAAGCCTACTGCATTCAGCTGCATTGCGAAATACCATATTAGCAATGTCAACGTGAAAAATTTTGATGCAATCTTTATTCAGTTTCGATGCAAGTGCTTCCATTCGATGACGAATATCAATGAAAAATGCGTAATCTTTTTGAGGAACGAATTTATCATTGTGAAACTGGATGACATCAACGTTGTAGCGCATGTCTAAAAAAGTTTGCGCTATTTGCCAAACTTCCCAATACCAAGTATGGTCATTTGGCATTGGCTGGCCTGGTTTTAATAAGAATGGCTCAATTCGATAAGAAAGGAGTACGTTTCCTTTAGAAGGCTGTTTGGGTTTGAGGGAAATAACTTGTAAGGTTTTGGCGTAATTGATGCGGGCTTGGATTTTTTGGGAGAGAAAAGAGATGGTGTTGCTGATAGGGGATGGGATAATATTTGGCATTTGTTTTCACGCACAGACGCAGAGGCGCAGAGAGGAGAAGGTGAGGTTATTTGGAAGTTGTGGCGCCGACGGTCATCATTCTTAATAGTGGCCAATTTAAATCTTTTTCGGAGATTTCAGTTACATTTAGAGGCCAATCAATGTTAAAAAATGGGTCGTCGTAGCGTAGACCGCGTTCATATCCAGGTGTGTAAAATTCACCGACTTGATATACAACTTCGGTTTCATCTGTAAGTGCTTGATAACCGTGGGCAAACATTTCTGGAACATACAAGGCGCGGCGATTTTCTGGAGTTAGTTCTACGCCGATGTGTGATAAAAAGGTAGGAGATTCCGGACGCATATCAATAATTACGTCATAGATAGCACCTTTGGTGCAGCGAATTAATTTTGTTTCTGCTGCTGGTAAAATTTGATAGTGCATTCCCCGAATGGTGCCTTTTTTGTAATTAAAAGACAAGTTACATTGAGCTACTGTTGGCTTTAAGCCGCGTGCTTCAAATTCTTGAGCGCAAAAACTCCGAGCAAAAAAACCACGATGATCTGGCTTTTCTTCTAAGTCAATAATGAATGCGTCTTTGAGTTCAGTTTCAGTGAAGATCATATTGATTCCTCTAAGATAAATCTTGATTACAGAAAATACTTACTCACTCTTCTCTCTGCGCCTCTGCGCCTCTGCGTGAGACAAATTCAACTAATTCAAAACCTTAACCCCATCTAACACAGAACCTAACTCTACCCTCGGATAAGTATCATCCCAATATTGCGTACAAAGGTCTGGCCTTTCCGGAGGGTTAGCCGTATAACAAAAGAATAGTGCTGACCGTTCTTCTATGCGGACTGTGCCGTGATGCAAAGCATTTTTCGTATCTACAATAATCACTGTACCTGCTGGGCCTGGGCAGGATTTCCAAGCTGATTTAGGGATGACTGGCTTTACTTGTTCATCGTCAATACCCATATAACCTGACTTGAAAAGTTTGTAGTAAAGCTGAATATATTTCCAACTAAATAAAGGGACTGAAGAACGGGGAATATATTCAAACGGGCCAGTTTTTTGTTCTACATCATTCAAGTAAATGAAGATTTTGATAATGCGACGGTCTTCAGCATCGCTATGCCATAGCAGCGTCCCAAATTGATGTTTACTAGGAAAATCTTTGCGTAAATGTACACCGTGAAAAGCAACGGGAAGACCAATATAATTTTCAATGATATTCAGTAGCCTTTTCTCTGTTCCCCAGTTAGAAAATTCTGGTAAACCTGTAACTGTGGAAATTTGTGGCAATTTTTCATTTAGATGGTCGTTATTTGGATTTCCCATCTCAGATAATTGCTGGTAAGCAGCCTTGAGTAGTTCAGAGCTAGAGTTTAACCCTAAATCGGCAAGTGTTGTCACATAAACACCGTCTTTTTTAAGAGCATTTAAGATGTGGCGATCGCCTGCTTCCAATGCTGGCAATTTTCTGCTATGCTTCCAACGGGCTACGTAGTATTCAAAGTCAGAATACAATGTAGATATTTTGCGTTTAATTATACTTAACATGACGTAAATCCCTCCTAATTATTGATGTAGAATTATCAATCATCGAGTAGTTTAAGGCTCATAACTCCGCATTTCTTGACTAGATATTTCACTTGATTCTGCTAATTTCAACTCTTTAGAAACCATCACGTCAAAAGCACACAAGCCGACTAAAGCCACAAATGGAACTACTGTTTTGATGGCAGACATAGGCCATCTTCTTAAAGCACCCAAGAAAACTTTCCAGTTGACTTCTTTGCTGTTTTGCAACAGCATTCGTCTACAAAATTGCTTAGAATATCCATTCTCTTGCAGTTTCAAAATCACTTCTGGTATGTGTTTGTATTGCATTAATAGTGCAGATTTTGGTTCTTTTTGCCAATAACTCACACCAACAACACATTCTAAATAAGTTTCTTTAGTGACAATTACACCACCATTAGCAGCACAATACCCGGCTAAATATGCTAAAGATATCCAGTTATTTTCAGCGTCTGGCCAAATTTGTAAAGCACGTTTTACTAAATCAGTGCGATAGACTGTAGCCGTTAAAAAGATAACTGCACCGACACTTTTTGAAAAACAATGTTCAAATATGGCTTTACCATCACCATGACCATCTTCACTATCTATATCAAACCAGCGGTTACCAACAATAGTGGGTGGATGAACTGGTTCACCAGTAATCTGGTTGCGGCCAGAAAAGTTGAGGAACAATAATGATAAATCTTCATGTCCTCTGAGTTTGCTGATAACATAAGCAACGGCTCTATCCTGAATTGGGTCATCATCACCAATTGTCCAAACATATTTTGTTGTTGCAGAATTTAGGCAATACATAATATTTTTAACTACGCCTAAATTCTTCGAGTTTTTATTCGATTTAAATGTTATACTGCTAAGTTTTTTTTGCCATTTTTGTATAACTTCCTGAGTATTGTCTGTGGAACAATTATCAGAAACTAAAATTTCACAGTCGTCTTCAAAACCATTGATAGCTTGAGCCAGCCATGCTAACTGTTTATTCAGTAATTCAGCACGATTATAAGTAGGAATGGCAATGGTCAGTAATTTAGGCATAGTAGAGTAATGAAATTTGTAAATAGTTTATTGGTGGTTGGATGCCAAATATTTTTATGGCAAATATGCCTTTGAACAAGAAGTAATTCAGGAGTCAGTGGTGAAACAACACACTAAATTATTGGTGTAGCTTATCATAGAGAAAATTTAATGATTCTAACTGTTGCCGATGCTTAGCCACACTAGTTAATTCTGAATTCTCAATTCTGAATTCTTAATTCTGACTCCTGAATTCTGTTATTTAGTAATTACAACGCTATTAAAAGCCTATCAGGAACAGGACAGGGATAAATTTTTACTTCAGGAATTGGCACTACAAATTGTCCACCCCATTGGCCAATAAATGCCATTTGTTCCATAATTTCTTCTTTGAGATTCCAAGGTAAAATTAGTACATAATCTGGTTGAGTTTCACGAATTTTATCCGGATGGAAGATAGGGATATGAGTTCCAGGTAAAAACAAACCTTGTTTGTAGGGATTGCAATCTACTGTGTAATCGAGAAAATCTTTACCAATACCACAGTAATTGAGCAAAGTATTACCTTTAGCAGGTGCGCCATAACCAGCTATTGATTTACCTTCTGCTTTAGCTGTCAAGAGAAAACTTAATAGCTTGTGCTTTGTTGCTTTAACTTTTTCTCCAAATGTGACGTAAGTTTCTATTCGATGTAGTCCAGCAGCGATTTCTTTTTCTTTCAAATGCCTAACTCGTTCCCGAATGCTAGGATAATCAGCATAGTCATGTCTGGCATAAATTCTCAAGGAACCGCCATGAGTTGGTAATTCCTCCACGTCAAAAATTTGCAAGTTGTGTGCTGCAAAGATTTTTTGGATTGTGAGGAATGAGAAGTAAGAAAAATGCTCGTGATAAATAGTATCAAATTGGTTTTGTTCAATGAGTTGCAAAATATGGGGAAATTCCATCGTCAAGATGCCATTTGATTTGAGGATGGCTTTCATCCCGGCGATGAAATCATTTAAATCTGGCACATGAGCTAAAACATTGTTACCTATCAAAAGGTCAGCGAGTTTTCCTTGCATAACCAGTTCTTTGGCAGTTTCAATTCCAAAAAACTTGTTAATACTGGGAATACCCCTATCTTGAGCAACTTTGGCTATATTCGCTGCTGGTTCTATTCCTAAAACTGGGATACCTTTCTCTAAAAAATATTGCAGTAAGTAGCCGTCGTTGCTGGCAATTTCAATAACTTGGGTATGATGATTAAAGTTAAACTTTTCTACCATCATATCGGTGTAAGTTTTGGCGTGTTTTAGCCAACTTGCTGAATAGGAAGAAAAGTAAGCATAGTCACTAAAAATTTGATCTGGAGTTTCAAATTGTTCTAATTGAACTAAGAGAGTATCTTCAGAAATATAAGCGTGGAGAGGATAAAATTTTTCGGCATTATTTAGCTGCTCTGGTCTCAGATAAGCATTGGCTAAAGGTGACATGCCCAAATCAATAAAGGTTTGGCGTAAAGGTTGACCACTGAAACGACATTTGGCGATCGCCATAATTTCAAGCCCTATTAATAGTGAATAAATTGCTAGGTGAAATCAGTCATAATCAAGAATATATGTTTGTAGTTTGCACTTGAGTGCTGAAGCACAAACTACAAACACTTTCTATTTATTCCAGAAAAAATCTTTGTCAATTTGCTCAGTACGAATCAGATATTCTAGCTGTTTTAAACGGGTAAATCCCCTAAACAAGAAAGTATCTTCAGCCATATCGATTTGATTGAATAAATTAAGTAGTTGCTGGGCACCAAGTCGAGCATTCCAATCACACTTAAATCCAGGTAGAATTGTGTTGATTTTATCGAAGGATACCCGATAGCTGCGGTTATCTGCGCCGTTGTTGCCAAAGAACAATTTACAATCTGGGAAAATATCAGCAATAATTTCAGCGATTTCTTTAACCCGATAATTGTTCGCTGTATCTCCTACATTGAAGACTTGGTTATGTACAATATCCCGTGGTGCTTCTAAGGCGCAGACTATTGCTTTGCAAATATCCAATGCATGGACTAATGGACGCCAAGGTGTACCATCACTGGTCATTTTGATTTGTTTGCTAGTCCAAGCCAACCCTGCCAAGTTGTTTAAAACAATATCAAAGCGCATCCTGGGAGAAGCACCAAAAGCAGTTGCATTCCGCATAAAGGTGGGTGAGAAGTCATCATCAGCTAATGGTCTAACATCTCTCTCTACAAGGGTTTTACACTCTGCGTAGGCTGTTTGGGGATTAACTGGAGATTCTTCTGTGACATCATCTTCGGTAGCAACACCGTAGACACTGCACGAAGACATATACACAAAACGACGGACACCCATAGCCTTAGCCAAGGTAGCCAGACGAACTGAACCTATATGATTAATTTCGTAGGTAATATTCGGTGCCAATTGTCCAGCTGGGTCGTTGGAGAGTTCCGCCATGTGAACAATTGCTTCTACACCTTCCAAATCATCAGGGGTGATGTTGCGGATATCTTTGTTGAGGGTTTTGGGTGTGACATCAGTACCGTTGTACAGCCAACCAACTTTATAGAAACCAGTATCTAGACCGATAACTTCATGTCCCCGTTCGATTAACAGAGATGGCAATAATGAACCCAGATAGCCTTCTGTGCCAGTTACTAATATTTTCATTGTGGTTAATGCCTTTGTATTGAAGAGTTAAATTCGATTTCGTTTCGTAGGGGCGCATTTTGTAGGGGCGCACAGCTGTGCGCCCCTACAGCGTGTTGCATCCAAAAGACAACCGCTATATGACTCGCTTCACAGTCATTACGTACTTAACGTGAGTTCGATAGCTGGAATTTGACTTCTCTCCAAACCTCTCTCCTTGTAGGAGAGAGGCTTAAAAACCCGATTCTTTTATTGACCCCACAAGATTCATCCTTCAAAGTGCAAGCAAGTATGCCATCTATGCAGTTACTACACTATCTAGATGCGAGAGTTGGGGAATTTGCGCCACAATTGCTTTGCCAATTTCTAGAGAAGAAGTTGCAGCAGGAGAAGGAGCATTGCAAACATGGATGGAGTTTTGACCGGAAACAATCAAAAAGTCGTCTACAAGCTTGCCATCGTTCATTAAAGCTTGGGCGCGGACTCCAGCATGGGTGGGAACTAAATCTTCTGCTTGGACTTCGGGAATTAGTTTTTGCAAACTTTTAACGAAGGCTGCTTTACTAAAGGAGCGAATAATTTCTTGGATGCCTTCATCAGCGTGTTTGGCTGCCAATTTCCAGAAACCAGGATAAGTGATGACTTCCAGAAAATCGCCGAGGTCAAAGTCGGTTTTTTTGTAACCTTCGCGTTTGAAAGACAAAACCGCGTTTGGCCCTGCATGAACGCTACCATCAATCATCCGGGTAAAGTGGACGCCCAGGAAGGGAAAATCTGGGTTGGGTACTGGATAAATTAAAGTCTTGACTAGATAGCGTTTTTCTGGTGTGAGTTCGTAGTATTCTCCCCGGAATGGGACAATTTTGGCTTGGGGTTCAACTTGACCTAATTTCGCAGTGCGATCGCTATGCAATCCACTACAATTAATTACAAACTTGGTTTCAAAGCTACCTTTGTTTGTTTCTAGTACCTGATTTTTAGCCCTTGGCAAGATTTTCAGTACTTTTGTATTCAGGTGTAAATCTCCCCCCTGCTGTTGAATCAGCTGGGCATATTTCAAACAAACTTGCTTGTAGTTAACAATACCAGTTGAAAATACCCGAATTCCACCTACACAACTAACATGAGGTTCAATTTCCTTGACTTCTTCGGGGCTAATTCTCTGGACTTGTATGTCGTTTTCTAAGCCGCGTTGGTAGAGACTTTCTAAGCGTGGTAGCTCTTGTTCTTCAGTCGCAACAATTACTTTACCACAAACTTCGTGGTCAATTCCATGTTCTTGACAGAAATCTACCATTGACCGAGAACCATCACGACAAAATTTAGCCTTGAAACTTCCTGGCTTGTAATAAATACCAGAATGAATCACCCCGCTATTATTGCCGGTTTGGTGAAATGCCCATTGACTCTCTTTTTCTAGTACTAAAATACGTGCATTGGGATAGCGTTTTCCTAAAGCCAGCGCCGTAGAGAGTCCAACTATTCCCCCACCTATAATTGCAAAATCATACATTAGTATTATCGTACTTCAAATTACACTATAAACTTATTTGGCATTGGGCATGGGGCACTTGTACTGAGCGTACCCCTGGGGGGAAGCAAGCTACGCGTAGCGTCTCGGAGAGAAGTCGAAGTATTGGGCATTGCTTATTCCCCGCGTCCCCGCGTCCCCGCGTCTCCCTCATCTCCCTCATCTCCCTCATCTCCCTCATCTCCCCACTCCCCACTCCCCACTCCCTACCATACCTTCCAAGGAGCCTGACTGCTGTTCCATAGCCCCTCTAGGTGGTTTTTATCGCGTAAAGTATCCATCGGTTGCCAAAAACCATAGTGCTTGAAAGCTGATAGCTGTTCCATAGAAGCTAGCTTTTCTAATGGCTCTTGCTCCCACACGGTAGAATCATCAGCAATCAAGTTTATCACTTCTGGTTCTAACACAAAATAACCACCATTAATCCAAGCGCCATCGCCTTCAGGTTTTTCCCGAAAGTTGGTGATTTTAGTTTGCTCATATCCTAAGGAAATAGCACCAAAACGTCCTGCTGGTTGCACGGCTGTGAGTGTTGCTAAGCTGTTTTGTTCTTTGTGAAATTTAACTAGTTCGGTGATATTAATATCACTGACACCATCACCATAAGTGAAACAAAAAGTGTCATTTCCAACATGTTCGCTGATTCGTTTTAAGCGCCCACCTGTCATTGTATGGTCGCCCGTATTTACTAGGGTGACACGCCAGGGTTCAGCATATCCAGAATGGACATTCATCTGGTTAAATCGCATGTCAAAGGTTACATCTGACATGTGTAAAAAGTAGTTAGCAAAATACTCTTTAATTATGTAACCTTTGTAACCACAACAAATGATGAAGTCATTAATGCCGTGGGCAGAGTAAGTTTTCATTATGTGCCACAGAATTGGCTTACCACCAATCTCAACCATCGGCTTGGGTCTGATACTAGTTTCTTCACTGAGGCGTGTACCAAGCCCTCCGGCTAAAATCACCGCTTTCATGCAATTACCTCGGAGATTTGTAGGGATATTATTTGTCTTTACTGACATGAAGAGGATGCACTTACATATGGAGAAAAATTTATTTCTGATTTATTTTTCTCAGTCAATAATCTAACTGTATTTTTTGGCAAAATTATGAAGGAGATATAAATTAAAATCTTTTCTATATAAAAGCTCTATGAATATCTAGATAGCAGAATTCAGGAGTCAGAATTCAGGAGTCAGAATTCAGAATTCAGAATTCAGAATTCAGAATCAATCAGACAAGTATAAAATTACTCTTGATTTTTTTTAAATAAATTATTCAATTAAATAAAAATGTTAGATATAAAATAATACCAATTCAATTAATGATTGCAACACATTCTTGGGTGAAGAAGACGCGATTCATCGCGTCTCTACAAATGGTCTAATTCCTATAACTATAATCCGCTTTTATTTTTTGCGTAGGCATTACAGCCGTTTTCATCTATTTCAGGACTTACGCAAAAATTGCCAAAAAGCTTAATTTATCAAACCACCTTTCGGGTTCAGCAGTTCCTCATGGGGGAAACCCCCAAGACCGGACTGCTTCACCAAGACGCCTTCTC
Source organism: Desmonostoc muscorum LEGE 12446 (assembly GCF_015207005.2). Classification (GTDB taxonomy): domain Bacteria; phylum Cyanobacteriota; class Cyanobacteriia; order Cyanobacteriales; family Nostocaceae; genus Nostoc; species Nostoc muscorum. The sequence continues at coordinate 2,439,031 of NZ_JADEXS020000001.1, read as the reverse complement.
TACGAGAGGCTTCCGCCAACGCGAAGCGTCTCGTAGAGAAGAATTCGTAAAGTGTGCGTAAGTCCTATCTTTGAACCACAATCCTTTGTAGGGGCGGACAGCTGTGCGCCCCTACCCTATGGTTTAATTACTTACTTGTTTTTAGTTGATTTTTTCCGTACTACTTGAGCCTTGGAATAAAGGGTCACATTTGTTTTCGACAACTACACACATGTTACTGAGTGCTTGCTGATAATTATCCATATCATCTTGCTCAAGAAAGATTTTAGCGGCTGTCTGTAAATCTGCGATCGCCTTCGTTTGGTTTTGGTTAGATTCACTACCACCATATTGTGCTAGTTCATAACGAACCATGCCTCGTTTGAGAAAGGCTTTTGCTAGTCTGGGGCTGATGGTTAATGCGTGGTTAAAGTCAGCGATCGCTTGACTATATTCTTGCTCATAATTGCTACTATATTGGGCAATTTGATAGTAGACAACACCGCGCTGAAAATAAGCTTCAGCTTTGGATAAATTCATTTTTATCGCCTGAGTAAAATCTGCGATCGCTCTTCTGTAAACTTGTTGAGATTCGCCGCTATATTTAGCCATTTGGGCGCGGACAATTCCGCGTCTAATATAAGCTTCGATTTCATTGGGATCGAGACCAATAGCGCGATTATAATCAGCGAGGGCTAGATTATATTCTGTATCGGGATCGTTGCTATATTCGGCGAGCATAAACCGGGCATTTCCCCGATTCACTAGAGCTTTAATTTCATTGGGCTTGATTTTCAGGGCTTGGCTGTAATCTACAACAGCCCCTTCATAATCTTTCAAGTTATAACGAGCATTGCCACGATTTACAATCGCTCTGGCATGTGATGGTTCTTGTTCAATGGCTTGGCTATAATTTGCAACTGCTTTTTCATAGTCTCGCTGTTTGTAAGCACTATGACCTTGCTGATAGTAGTCTGCAAAGCTGAGTTTATTAATTGTCTGACCAGATTTCAATGTTTGTTGAGTGTAAGCATTGTGAGAAACTAACGGCTCAGTAAATTTAATCATTAAGTCCGCAGATCCCAATAAAACTAAACCCAACAAGCAAAAACCAATCGGGTACAAATTTGACTTTTTGGAACGTCTATAAGGTGAACTGCTTGGAGTAATTCCTGATTGCCAATTCGCTAAATGCGATGACATGACTCGTTGCGGCAAACGCGGTGTTTGGGTGTAACGCTTTTTCGGTTTGAGTCGCGGTTGTAGGTGTTCTCTGGCTTCTATTGCTCGATGTGATGGGAATGGGTCGCGTCCACCTAATCGCACGCTACGTTCACACCAGGGACAAATATTTAGGTGGTTGTTGTAGCGATGTTGGGGATTAGTAGTGCAGGTAATCAGGGAATCTTCGGCTTCGGCTATTGCTGAAAGCCAAGTTTGGGCGCTAGGACGCAGCTGTGGGTTGTTGTGACCGTCTTCAAAACAACGCACAAATAGTTCTTGTAAGCTGGGATGAAGAATTTCCCAAGGAGGGGCGATGGGTGTAGGTAGGTAAGGTACGCGTCGTTTTTGGCTGTAAGTGAAATGACCGGATGCGATACGTGCTTCGTAGGGTGGCGGCTCGATGGCGCCTTGAAAAATCCCCGAAAATGGGTGCGTACCTTCCATCAATAGTTGAAATACCAGTACTGCTAACCCAAATAAGTCGTGAGAAATTTCGCGATCGTGTTCCGCAAAAGTTTTATTTTGGAGTTCTGGAGGAGTAAACTCTGGTTTACCCACTGGGCAACGGTAAACAACGTTGGTGTCTGGGTTACGTACTTGGAAAGAGTCAGTGTCTATCAAGGTCACCAATGCTGTGTCACTGACGAGGATGTTTGACTCATTCACATCGCCAATGCAATATCCACTGGCGTGCAAAGCAGCAAAAGCCGCCGCCAAATTACGAGCCGTGCGGAGCAGGTACTGATAGTTGAATAAGGGGCAGTGTTGGCGGCGGGTTCTGGGGTTATAAAAGTCAATGATTGGACGCATTCCCTGAATGCGTGGCATTAAAAACCCCAGGATACCATTGCTACCATCTGCCGCCCGCAATAAATCCTCTGGCCAAGCGATGGAAATATGCCCCAAATTAGCTGTGGGGTTTTCCGGCGGGTTAGCCAGCATCGCTTGGAGTTTTTCAGCATGGGCAGTGGTTGGCTTGTGGTATATTTTGGCCACCAAGTTGCCATCGGATGGCAGTGCATAAACACAAGCTTCACCGCCACGCCCCAAACTCATATTGAGGCTGAGGATTTCTTTTTTCGGGGAACAACGTAGTACCTGCATAGTCAAATTACCGCTAACGGGAGTATTTAAAATGTCAAACTTTTAAAGTAAAGTTAATGCTTATGAGTTGTTGAATGCAGCTATTATCAGTGTTAAATCATCATCAGTGCGTTGGGTGATCCGCTCTGAACGCAAAAATTTTACTAACTGCTCTTTTGCTGCTGTCTTATCCTCAGCATTGGCTACAAATTCAAACAGCGGCAAAAAGAACGGTTTATGAGGTTCCCCAACAACCATATTTAAAGCCAGCATTTGTAGCCCGTCAGTAATTATACCAACATTTACTATGTCTGTACGCCATAATCTCATCTGTGCTGTATCTAAAGCAGTAGGCGAAGTCAAAAAGGTGGTTTCGTTGATGTATTCGCCACTGTCAGGCATAGTGAGTGCTAAGAGGTTGCCCATCTGGTCTTTGGCCACAGCCAAACCATCACCGATTTGTGCTACAGCCACAACATTTGGTGTGGCAACCATAACAATTAAAGTAGTTGCTAAGTCTTGGAGTTGTTTTTCACAAGCAACAGCTTCATCTTCTACAGCTTTTTTGGCAGCTAGCATGGCATCATTTAAGAGCGATCGCACATAAGCATCATTAGTCAAAGTACTTCGGGTTAGTCCTTGACTAGAAATGTTTTCAATCGCTGTCTCCACAGCAATCATCGCTCCCACTTTCCCAAGACTTGCAGAACCCGCGCCATCTGCCGCCGCTGCCACTAAAACGTTATCTGACAATATCTGCCAGTGATGAGCATCCTGACATAACTGTTTGTTTCTTAAGTGACTTGTACCACATACTGACGCAGCCACAATCCGCCATTGAGCAATCTGTTTTGATAGGTTCATAAGATTTTCTTCCAACAGCTAGCTGCCATCTTTTAATTAAACAGTCCCCCAACCAATCGGCGGTAGTGCTACCTGTTCATCCACCTGGGAATGCGAAACAGCTGACATACTAGCTGAGAGCCAAACAAACATCTCGATAAAGTTTAGCCCTTTGAGTTTCAGCGGAGTACGCACACCTATTTGATTTAAGCGGGTCATATTCGCATTTTCCACACCAACAGTAAAAAATGCTACTCGTTTATTCGCTTCATCTCCTTGTAAACGCTGCGATGCTTGTTCTACAATATGATCTAACTCACCTTGTGGCTCTCCATCGGTAATCATAAATACCCAAGGACGATAGTAAGCAATCCCATTGGCACGATACTGAGACTTTCTCTCTTGAATGATGTCCAAAGCTTTATGAATTCCTGCACCCATCGTCGTCAATCCTTGGGCTGTCAAAATCGGCGGATTGAATTGATCGGCGGTTACAAAGTCTTGTACTACATTGATATTACTGTCAAAAGTGACGATCGCCACTTCCACCCGTCTGGCTGCCAAGGAATTTTTGACTAATTCATCCTTTAAGCTTAGTAAACCCTGATTTAAAGCCTCAATCGGATCTCCTTGCATCGAGCCAGATGTATCTAGTAAGAGGACGCACGGACAACGCGGTTCTGGGTTCTCTGCAAATTCTACAACTTCATCAAGTCTTAATGTGTCATGCATAACTTTTTGTGTTATGTTAAAATCCAAAGTTTTATTTCCCTGTTTTCAAAGTATATAGTTTCAGTCACTGACGCGACTACAGATATAGTATCTAAGGGTAGATGCTCCACTTGTCATGAAACAAATTATTTTGACCAAGTTCTCTACATATTTAAGTAGAGCTTGACCGACATCTAGTTTTGCAAAAAAGAGTTTCTCAAAACTGAGCATTACCTGTTGTAGTGTATCTACCAAAAATTTATATCTATCAAACCTAGAGTACAATAAATACGTAGACTTTCCTACATAAGTTTTTAAAGATTTTATGTAGGATAATCGTTCCTTTATAGAAAAGTAATTAAGCATAATTAAGTTCGCTTACTTTACAAGTGTGCCTGTGTAATTGTCCGAACTGGGAATCAGATTTACCTCGTAAGTGAATTGGCATAACTTAAGATGTAGATGATGACGCTTTTGAGTCAAGATTTATCAGTGGTAAGTCAAATTAAAAGTGGGGAACATGTACTGGTATTCTATTCACAAACGATTTTTACGTTTGTTTATTCCTGCCTACCTCATTTGAAAACAGCTGGGAACAGAATGAAGGAGAAGTTGGTTCGTGAATGGTGTACATAATTAAAGACAACTAGATATTTTTCAGACCCCAATTCAAACGTATAAAATAAAACCAGAGAATTAAATTTTTATAAATTTTAATATATATACATATTTCCAAGAAATAATTTGTGATACCGCTATATTACAAAGAAGAAAATACTTCATGGCTGATATTTGTAGTTTACAAATGTTAGATTGCTGATTCCGCAAAAAAGTAGAAAAATATGAATAATTCAGGTGTGTTCACCAAATTACGTCCTTCAAGTTTGTTAAGACAGCTATCTAATTGCTCCGACAGTACTTGTTTACAAGCATTGAGTAACTCAGTTTCTTGGACAATTTACTTAGAACAGGGCAAAATAACTTACGCAACCCATTCAGTGGAACCGTTTGATAGACTAGAACGCCATTTGCGTCGTCTAGGCCATCAAATTCCACTACTTACCAACGAAGTTCGCGTTCAAGTTCGTCTGATGTTTGAACCTGACTCACACAGTCAATTAATCGAACATCATAGTCAACCGAGAAGCCAGCCTCCTGAATATCAAGCTATATACTGGCTTGTTACTCAACAACATCTACATTCTACGCAAGCAGCAGTGCTGATTCAAGAACTAGTCAAAGAAGTGATTGAATCATTTTTGCTCATCAAAGAAGGTAGTTATGAATTAACAGAACCGCTTAGTAGAATGCCAAAAATTTGCAGGTTTGATATAGAAAAAATTTTAGAACGCTGCCAAGCAAGATTAGAGAGTTGGCAGTCTTTTGTGCCGCAAATTTCTTCTCCATATCAACGTCCACATCTTTTGGCTAACAACCAATTTGACGAAAAAGATTTACCAAGCCTCCAGCCAAATTTAACTAACTGGATGAAAGGTTTTAGTCTTTGTCATTTGGCTGCAATTTTGAATCAAGATGAAATTCAACTCGCTCGCCAATTATACCCTTACATTGTCAAAGGGGGAATTATCTTGCATGAACCAGATCCACCATTTGATAAATTACCAAAAATATTTGAAGAAAACTCGCTTTTGCCAAAATTGACTACAGGATTATTTGATACCAAAGATGAAGTCAATAGTTTCTCAGAAATTTCTGAAGAGAATACAAGTATCGTTGAGCAATTACCACAAATTTCCACTCCTCCAAAAGCAAACTTTCAGGAACCAACAATATCAAATAACATAAATTCTGCTTCCCAAAGAGTAACCGCTGCTACTGTAACTGCACAAAAAGTCCACAAAATCATTTCTGTAGATGATAGCCCGACAATTCTCAAAGAAATTAGCCATTTTTTAGAAAATGAAAATTTTTCTGTAGTGACTATCAACGATCCATTAAAAGCTGTTTTGTCGATTATTAGGCACAAACCAGACTTAATTTTGCTGGATCTAAACATGGTCGGAATTGATGGTTATGAATTGTGTAGAATTATACGTAATAATTCTATGTTTAAACAGACTCCCATTATCTTTGTCACTGGTAGTAAAGGAATTGTAGACAAAGTAAAAGCGAGATTGGTGGGGGCATCTGGATATTTAACGAAACCATTTACTCGCGCGGAATTACTGAAAATAGTTTTCATGCATTTAACTTAAATTCATGGATGTACGGAGTTATACTTAGTAGGTACAAATTAATATGGCTAAAGTTTTAGTTGTGGAAGATACTCCTTCTCAGTTGGAGTTAATCAATAGTTTTTTAAGAGAAAATGGACACACGGTAATTAAAGCTTATGATGCTAAAGATGGCATGATTAAAGCAATCAACCATCAGCCGGATGCTATAATTACTGATGTGGTAATGCCAGAAGTTAGCGGTTTTGAATTTTGTCGCCAACTGAAAAAAAATCCAACAACTAAAAAAGTACCAATTATTATTTGCAGTTCCAAAAATCAACCCATAGACAGAATTTGGGGAATGCGGCAAGGTGCAGATGTTTATTTAACAAAGCCTTTTACTAAACAACAATTACTACATGCTCTCAAATCTCTTGTCGAGAGAGGGGAGTAGGGAGACAAGGGGACAAGGGGAATAATTCTTAACTCCTAATATAGGACTACTATTTGATTTTTGAAAAGATACGTAGTGGCGTGACAAGGCTAAAATGTTGCAATAAATTTGTAGGTTGGGTTGAGGAACGAAACCCAACACCGATATCCACGTTGGGTAACGCGAAAGCTCAACCCAACCTACTAATGCACTATTTTAGCCTTGACACGCCAGTAGGGTGCGTTAGCGACAGCGTAATATCATATCCGCCAAATTACCCATAATAAAAGAACCCCACCCCCAACACGTCCCCTTACCAAGGGGAGGGGAGCTAAATAAAGCACAGCTTTAGCGGGGTGGGGTTTCGGGTATTATGCTTAATTGCCCGGACATGATATAACTCCTAACTCATTACTGGCTCAACACCCCGCTACCACTAACAGCACTCCCAAAGCCCCATACCCATTTCGAGAATTAATTATACGACTTACGCACTGTACAAATTAATCATGCTATGGCAATCCTAAATTATTATGGAATGTCACTGATGTCATAGGAGTTTAGCAATGCTAAAGGCCTAAAGCATCGTCTATTTAACTGAAAATAGCTTTAAGTAAGTGACATTCCATCCTAGAGGGGGATGAAGGGAACCACACGAAAAATTTATTTTTCTAACTGAAAATTTTATTTTATTTATCTATTAAGTAACTTTCACTATTTGATATGTATAATCTATCATTCACTGGTAATGAATGTATGTATAATCTATCGTTTAGTCTCCTTTATTATTCACCTCTATTACTTATTTATCGTTGGCATTTTGCCAATAGAGCATCTCTTTTGAAGACATAAGAAATCGCTCACCTAGTAGTCATTTATGAACGAAATTTGAGAATTTATATAGGCATAATCTCTCCTAGACACCGCCTGAGCTTTTGCTACATAAAGGATGAGGCATTATATGAATAGTTAGCACTTTTACGGCACTATCCAATGTCTAAAGAACTATTAATCTCCTTTCAGTCGGCATACAGCAATCTCGAACTGTTTCCGTTAATGGAACGGAACGAAATGGAGAAATTTAGAGTCGAATATGGTGATGATTTAATTGCAGACCTCAACCAATTAGTTGAAGATAGTCCCAATAAAGATGGCAAAATTGTCTTTACAGGACATCGCGGTTGTGGTAAGTCAACTTTGTTGGCTGAATTTAGCAGGCAAATTCAAAATAAATATTTTGTAGTCCTATTTTCTATTGCTGACAAAATTGAAATGTCGGCAGTTAACCATATAAATATTCTGTTTGCCATTGCAGTTAATTTAATGGCAGAGGCAGAAGCACGCCGAGTTGATATTCCTCAAAGTACTAAAGAAGCTCTTTATAAATGGTTTGCTACCCGCACTCGCACTGAAGAATTAAATTTGCAGCTAGAGGCTGAAATAGGTTTTGACCTGCTCAAGTTGATTAGCTCTAAATTAAAAGCTGATGCTAGCGTCCGCGATGAAATTAAACAAGAGTTTGAGCGCAAAATATCAGATTTAGTCGCTAGAATTAACGAAATTGCTGCTTTGATTCAAACTGCTACTAAACAAGATGTTTTAGTCATTATTGATGATTTGGATAAACTCGATTTAGGCAGGGTTAACGAAATTTACAAGGATAATATTAAAGCTCTCTGCCAACCAAATTTTCGGATTATCTACACCATTCCTATCGCAGTTCTTCGAGAAACATTTATCAGCACAATAATTGCTACAGAAACTAATGACCAAATTGTAGCAATGCCTGTCCTCAAAATCTTTGAAAAAGGTAAAAATCGCTTTCTTAGCGCTCAACCGCGTCCCGAAGCAACAAAGATTCTCGGTGAAGTTTTACGCAAGCGAATTACTAGTGAATTAATAGCACCAGAAACAGCTGAAAAAATTGTTATTTACAGTGGCGGCGTATTGCGAGAGTTAATTCGCATTTCTAAGGAGTGTTGCCGTATTTGTTTACGGATGATTCGACGAAATCCCAACGCCGAAGTTATCATTGATGATAAAATTCTCGCCCAAGCAATCAATAAAATTCGCAATGACTTTTCCATACGTTTAGGAAAAGTTGATATAGATATTTTGCAAAGTGTTTATGAACAATTTATGCCCAATGACCCGAAACAAGCTGAATTTTTGGATTTGCTACATGGTTTATATGTCTTAGAATATCGCACCGAAGAAACATGGTACGATGTTCATCCAATTATTATCGAAAGTTTAAAAAGACAGGGAGCCATAAATGTTCAATGAAGAATTATTAGATGATGAAGGAGAAAATCAAGATGCATATGATGATTTAATTGTTTCTATTGAAGCTCAAAACCAGGGATTAAATTTACTGATTGCTGTTTGCGATGATCCTAACTTTCGTGACGAGATTATTACTCGATATGAAGCTGAACTTCAATCTAATTTTCATACATATCGAGTGATATTAGCACGTCATGAGCCGAGTTTAAAAGCTGCTCTCAATCAACTGGTTGAGCAAGAAGAATATCTCCGTCAGCGTCAGCCGGCGGTAATTACTGTAACGGGTGCTGAACAACTTTATTTTCTCAGATTAGGAAAAGAGCAATCAGAACAGGAAAAATTTTTTGGTTACTTACAGTGGACAAGGGAAGGATTGCGCGATTTTCCTTTTGCAATTGTGCTTTGGGTAACTAATCAAATTTTAATCAACTTGATTAAAAAAGCTCCTGATTTTTGGAGTTGGCGTAACGGTGTATTTCGGTTTGCATCTAAAAAAACTAATGCTATTGCTGGTAAAGAATTAGAACCTATACGCTTTGTTTTTCGAGACACAGAATTAGCCAGCACAGATACTAATGAAAATAATGCTTTTTTCTTGCCTATCCAAGATTTACAAAGGCTGATTGATAATATCGAACAGGAACGCGGAACTAAAGACCCCACCTTGGCTACTTTATATTCAAGATTGGGCGATATTTACCGCAGCAGATTAGAACGGGGTGAGTCTCAGAATTATCAAGAAGAACAAGAATTAGCAATCAAGTATTGGCGTCAAGCCATTGAATTGCAAAATGAATTAGGTTTGCAAATAGACTTAGCTGCTAATTTCAACAACTTAGCAGGATTATATCGCGCAACAGGACGCTACAGTGAAGCTGAACCACTATATCAACAAGCTTTGCAATTAAGGAAACGCTTGTTGGGAGAAAATCATCCTGCTTACGCTACTAGTCTGAATAATTTGGCAGGAATTTACAAATCTACGGGACAATATAGCAAAGCAGAACTTCTCTATCAACAAGCTTTGGAATTGAGAAAACGCTTATTGGGAGAAAATCATGCTGATGTCGTCGCTAGTCTCAATAATTTGGCATTATTATATGATGAACAAGGACGTTATGATGAGGCAGAACCTTTGTATCTGCGATCGCTAGAAATTGCTAAAAGTTTGCTAGGGGAAAATCATCCTTCTTTTGCTTTGATATTGAATAATTTAGCGCTACTTTATTATCATCAAGGACGCTACACTGAAGCTGAACCTTTGTCGCAACAAGCAATAGAATTAGATAAGCAATTTTTGGGTGAAGAAAATCCTGATGTGGCGACAGATTTGCACAATTTAGGTTTGATATACCGCGCTCAAGGACGCTACAATGAGGCGGAATCTTTGTTTTTGCAATCTTTGGAAGTGAAGCAGCGTGTTTTACAAAAGGCGCATCCGCTGTTAGCAGATACTATCTATGCTTTGGGTTATTTGTATAGGGAACAGGGACGTTATGAGGAGGCGGAAGTTTTATGTATAAAAGCCTTGGAACTTGATAAGCTGTTGTTGGGAGAAAATCATCCTAATGTTGCCGAAAGTCTGAATAATTTAGCGGAAATTTATCGGGCAACGGGGCGTTATATTGAAGCAGAATCTTTTTATTTGCAAGCGTTGGAGATTTGTCAGCGAGTTTGGGGTGTTGAGCATGTTCGGTGTGTAGCGATGCGGGAGAATTTAGCAAAGGTTGGGGTGGAAATGGGGGGGAGTTAATGGAATCTCACGCACGAGGCAAGAGAGGCGCAAAGGTAGCACTTTTAGATCCCCCCATAGCTTTACCAATTCACCTTCACGATTCATACACCTCACTGCGATGGGCGATCGCCACAACAAATACCTGTACTAGTTCATCCTCTATCGAATAGATTACCCTGTAGTCCCCAATTCGGTAGCGATATAGGACTCATATTTGATTTTTGAACAAAACCCAGTACACCTTTATTGCTCCTTCCCAGTCCCCAGTCCCCAATCCCCAGTCCCTTACCTCTACAAGTCATTCAGAAATCAAATCGGATTGCTATAGTACCCTGCATAATCTCCCTTAAGGGCTTTAATGTTGGGGTGCAACTGGGGAGTTTGCTCTAACTGCTGCAAACATCGAGCAATTTTCTTAGCTAGAGCTTTGTCAGCATTAATATAAACCTTTTGAGCATCAGGATGGAGAAGAACTTCATACATCAGAGCGAAGGGTTCTCCAATTTGTGTAATCGGTTTTAGGAGTTGCTGATGAGTGCTTAACTCGTTCTAACAAGCCAGGAATTGCTAAAAGTTCTTGGGTTGCAGCTTCACTTTCAGCATTTGCTAAATAAGCTGCAAAATCAGCAAGCACCTGTAATCGCTCTGGTGATAGTTGCTTGAGTAAATCATTAAGTTGGTGCTGTAACTCTGTCACAGATACCAAATCTGCTGACGATCTATCCTCTACTGGAGAATTATCTGTACTATCCATTGTTGCCTCCCAATTTTAAGGTTTAGTGTCCATTGTAAGACAACCAATCAATCGCACACTTCTTTGCGGGATGAAGCGATCGCCTTTATCGATCTTGGGGTTTTGATAAGTGCGATGTCTTTATATTAAAGTCTAAAATTATACTTAATTATTATGTGCAGAATTTTTATTAATAATTCTCAAGTTTTAATGACAATAAATTATGCATATTTTTGACTTTTGACTTTTGACTTCCCCAAAGCCTGGTTGAAAGTTACGATCAGGGCAAGACATAAAAAATTGGGCAGTCGTTTATTGAATTCGGGGTGTCGTTTATTGAATTCGGGATGTTGTTTATTGAATTCGGGGTGTCGTTTATTGAATTCGGGAATTACCCCCCTCAATCCCCCCTTGGAAAGGCAGGGCTGTTTCATTCCATTTCAAACAGGATTTGTCAAGATGGTTAGCGAGAAAATTGTAAGTAAGGGTGACGATGAGATGAACATTTAAACATTGAAATATCAGTAAAATAGTTCATTTTCTGGGCACGCTGGTAACAAAATAACTAATTTTTAATTGCTAGAACCCTTGATTTTTAAAGCTCTTTGGGGAATGAAACAGCCCTGCCTTGGAAAGGGGGGAAGCCAGAAATCTAGTTCCCTCCCCTTGTAAAGGGGAGGGTTAGGGTGGGGTATATTTCAGACTTGTGTATACACGGTAGGCCTACGCAAGTAATATCAGAAATAAAACCGGATTTTTATCTATATATATGAATGAGTGGTACAAAGAAGACCTGGCTTTTATTCATGATGTCGGTTTCCGTGACTATGCTCTCAAGTCTGCTCCCGGCATACTAAAAATCCTGGCTGAAAACAAAATATCTGATGGACTAGTGGTTGATTTGGGTTGCGGTAGCGGCTTATGGGCGCAAGAACTTATCAAAGCTAATTATGATGTTTTGGGAGTCGATATTTCTGAGTCGATGATTAATATTGCCCGAACTAGAGTCCCAAATGCTGAGTTTCGCATCGAATCGCTATTTCAAACAGAGATTCCGCCGTGCAATGCTGTGACATCGATTAGTGAATGTCTCAGCTATGTATTTGACGAAGATAGCGACCTTGTTCAGCTGTTCCACCGCATATATAATGCCTTAACTCCTGGGGGTGTATTCATCTTCGACATTTCACAGACGGGACAAGTTACACCAGGAACCACAACCAAAGGATTCACTGAAGGAGAAGACTGGATAGTACTCGTTGAAAAGCACGAGGATGGGGAAGAAAAAACTTTGACTCGTCGAATTATCACCTTCCGCAAAGTAGGCGAATACTATAGACGAGATGACGAAGTACACCACCAGCGGTTATACGACACAGCAACGATTACAAATCAACTCCAGCAGGTAGGGTTTGAGGTTCAAACCACACGTAGTTATGGTGAATACCAACTATCACTGGGTCATGCGGTGTTTATTGCACGTAAAGCCGGATAATTAAGGCTGACGCGGGAATGTGGAGAAAAGAAGACGCGATAAATCGGCGTCTCCCCCTCCCCGCGTCTCCCCCTCCCCGCGTCCCCGCGTCAATCTTTACGACAATCAACTTAATATCATTTATTCGGTTGAGCAACACGGGCTTCAATATCTTCCAAAGTTCGTAACAATAAACGCCTTGCTTGCAATTGCCAACCCCATTTCTGAATTCTGTAAGCTGATGCAGTCCCAGCTACGGCGGCTAACAAGCCTATGGGTTGATTTAAAGAAATTCCCAGCAACAAACCTAAGCCAGCAATTCCCCAAAATGGTAAGGCTACGGTTTGTCTTTGTTCTTCGACAATTTGAGTAATTATATTAGATTTAGTTGTAGTTAATAATGCTTCTTTAACTTGTCGCTGTTCGGCTGCTGATACTGATAAACCTATTTTACGGCGTAGTTTTTCCATTTTGCGAGCATCAGTACTGTACTCAGTTAGCTCATCTTCTGCCATGAGCAGCAGTCTTTCTAATTGCGCCATTGTGCATTGCATCTGGTATTGCGATACAGCCATTATCTCGAATAATTGTTATTTTTGGACTAAAGTTTGGCATTTAATTGCACAATCTAAAGGTTTTTTGCTCAAAATTCTACATGACAAAGACAAAGACAAGGGTAAATGGGCGTCTCTACAACCATCAATTCTTTAGACCTGCCTTGAAAATAGGAACTGGGGACTGGGCACTGGGGACTGGGGACTGGGGACTGGGAAAGAGATATTTTCATTCCTTCCTTGTGAACTATGTTCATGGAGTCTCTTGCAAAAGTCCCCTAATACCCCACCCCCAGCCCCTCCCGAAGAGCGGGGAGGGGAGACTATGACGTAAGTCAAAGGCGGGGTGGGGTTCTTTTTTTGATTTATGCAAGAAGTCTTTTGTACAGACGGCGATTTACCCTTATCTCTTGCTTAACCGAACAGTAAACAAATGTAGAGACGTAGCAGTGCTACGTCTCTACAAGGTTTATGGATAACGCATATTTAATTTCTGGAAATGTCTATTGAATTAGGAAGGCGCACGCACTATCCAAAAACCGTAAATATTGCTACCCCGGAGGTCAGGGCTAACAGACCCCTTACCCCAGAAGTAATCATTGTAGCTGCTGACACCGCCAGAACCGTAGACGCCCATGAAGCCGTAGTAGACGCTACTTGGCTGGACATCAACTGCTGTTTGCGCCCATGCTTCCCTGATTTTCAGCGGATTAAACCACCACAGGAAAGGGCTTCGCAGTATATAATTCGCAAATAATCGACCTTCGTCAGTATTATCGTTACTGACGGTAGAATAACCATTCAAAATATGCAGTCCTTTAAATGCAGGGAACAAACGGCTGATTGATACACCACCCTCAACTGCTTGCAATGGACCGCAAGCTGCAAGAATAATCCATTCTAAATCGCGATCGCCCCAGCGACCCTCTGAGGGAATGTCCAAAAAACCGTCGTCTTGACTGCTGGAAAAGGTGAAACCATTGCCGTTAGCGTGACCAGTGTAGAATACCAAGTCTACATCATCTACGTAGTTGCGATCGTTGCCACCCAAAGTGGATTCTTTAAAATCCCTCTCCCAAGCACTGAAATCACCAAACTTAAACTGCACTGGGATACCCTCAGCCGAGAAACGTGTGACAAAACCACCAGCGTTCCCCGCCGAACCACCTAACCCCTGAGATACACCAATCCACTCAATACCGACATCCACTCGTCCCAAGCTTTTTAATGATGTAAGTTCGGGCAATGTTGGCACAACTGAGGCAGTTGTTACTTGTACTGTTTGACTTGCTTGCACACTCAGCCCGTTAGCATCAGTGACGGTGACACTAACAATTTCTGGTGCTACTAAGCCTTTTTGCCGTCTTTCGACTTTGTACTGTATTGATGCTCCACTCTGGGCTAGTTTCGGATCGAGTGCGGTGGTTGAAGAACTCCAAACGTAGGTATATGGCCCTGTTCCACCGCTGACATTTGCTTTGGCGCTAATTGTTGAGTCTTGGCTGCTGGCAGCAATTTCTACTTTAGGTGCGCTATTGGGAACAGCTGGAATCAGAATTTGCCGCAGCACTACCTGTTGTCCTTTAACGCTTGCAGTGCCACTGTAGAGATAATGCGGCAAAATTTGCTTGGCGTTCACCAATTCCAAGGAAGGAGCATAATAGACAAGTTCCGATTTTAGTTGCAGTCTACCTAAAGCACCCTGTTTTTGATATGCAGTTGTTGCTAGTTTGTCTGCGTCTGCTTGTGATATGATGCCTACTGTTTTACCTTGTTGTAAAGTACGTTGGGCATAAAATAGCTGGGTCACAGTTCCTTCGCCATTAAAAACAAATTTAACTTTTGCTCCCGGCCCTACCAATTTGAGTCTATTTAAGACGAAACTGTAGTTTACCTGAGTATCCAAAGGAGTGCTGACTACTTTTTCACCTTTGACGCTAATAGCTTCAAAGTTTGAATGTCCTATAGATGCGTTACCACCTATCAGCACTAAACCAGCTTTTTGGAGTGCTTCTTTGGTACGAGCTAAAGCTTTTTCGTTATCCAAAATTCTGGTGTTTTTCAAGGCAGTGAAATCAATACCTTCAGCAACTGTTTTCTGTCCATCCTCATCTGGTTCACCAACTTTCGTGACAATTGATTTGGTTGGTATTTTTTGAAATTTCTCTGGGTCTAAATAACGCAAAATACCATTTTTCCCAATGGGGCTAGCACGTAGCCCAAGAAAATCAGCAAGTGCTTTAGCAGATTGTTCAGAAGCGCCACTTTGTGTAACGTTGTAAATAGGCAATTGGCTTGGCAGTGTGTTTTGTGCCAAAGTTTGTTCGGCTTTTTTTGGTGCTTTAGTGATTGGTGTTGTCTGTGCCAAACTCGGCGAAGTAGATAAGAAAGCTGCCGCAATCGACAAGGAAATAAAACGTTTCATCTGTTTATTGTCCTATCAAATGTATAATGATTGGTGAAAAATCAAGCATTCAAAATTACCCCAATGATAAATTTGGGGATTTAGAAATCAAGAAACAAACTTCTTGTTTTCAATAACTAATAATCAGGAGCCACTGTGGTTTTGAAATTTCACGCCACTCTACACAGATCGAGAAACCTGCTCATAGGAGTCTTTCGCCAAGTTGAGAAAGTGGCGTAAAATTCAAACTTTAAACATCCTCTAAGGTGTCCTTTTGGAAGAAGACTGCGCTGGCTCACTAGTCATACATAATTCTGATGAATTCTGGTGAGTGGCTTCCTTATCCTGCATTGGATCAATTCAATACGATCTCAATACTTATAACAAAAGACAGCAGTGAAATAATTTTCATTAGCTGAAAATTATCTAGATATGGCTCAACACTGCTCCACCTATAAAGTTGAGTTTTTGTAGTATTACTTACGTAAGTGTAATCTATATTATCCACCAAAAGAGTAACATAGGCGTAAGCATTAGGCAAAATATTAATACTTTTGTAATAAATTTACTGACTCTGTTTACGCTAGCCCCAACACAGTTGCTACAAACACTAAAATTGAACAGGGAAAAAACACACTAGCGATTACGCACTCATAGACTAAACATCAACTAAAGAGGTAATACAGATGGCGATAGTATCTACAAGCACTTTATCTCAATCTTCTAAGGAGCGATCGCTCATTCTTTGGTTTGATGAAGTTGGTATTCATGATATTCCCTTAGTCGGTGGGAAAAATGCATCACTAGGTGAAATGATTCAACAATTAACACCCAAGGGCATTAATGTGCCTACAGGATTTGCTACCACCGCTTATGCTTATCGTTATTTCATCGAATCAGCGGGGTTAGAAGCAAAGCTACGCAAATTATTTGCTGACTTGGATGTTGAGGATGTAAAAAATTTACGAGAACGGGGAAAAAAAGCGCGATCGCTATTAATCCACACCCCATTTCCTGTAGAATTGCGAGAGGCGATCGCCGCAGCTTATCAAAGTCTTTGCGAAAAATACAATGCAGAGACAGATGTTGCAGTCCGTTCTAGCGCCACCGCCGAAGACCTCCCGGATGCGAGTTTTGCCGGACAACAGGAAACTTACCTGAATGTCGTCGGTGCCCAAGGAGTTTTAGCAGCTTGTCATAAATGCTTTGCTTCTATATTTACAGACCGCGCCATTTCTTATCGTCACACCAAGGGATTCGATCACTTTAGCATTGCCCTTGCCGTTGGCGTACAAAAAATGGTGCGTTCTGATTTAGCAACCTCTGGAGTAATGTTTTCCATTGACACAGAAACCGGTTTTAAAGATGCGGCGCTAATTACAGCCGCCTACGGTTTAGGTGAAAACGTTGTCCAAGGGTCAGTAAATCCAGATGAATATTATGTTTTTAAACCAACTTTAAAAACAGGTTTTCGCCCAATCATTGATAAAAAATTGGGCAGCAAAGAACTGAAAATGATTTATGATGACGGCTCAAAATTTACGAAAAATGTCTCTGTTCCTTTCAGAGAAAGAGGGAAATTTGCCCTCAGCGATGCAGAGATTTTACAATTAGCAACTTGGGCATGTTTAATTGAAGACCATTATTCCCAAGTCCACGATATTTACACCCCAATGGATATCGAGTGGGCAAAAGATGGAATTACTAACCAACTTTTTATCGTCCAAGCACGTCCTGAAACTGTGCAATCGCAGAAGAAGGGAAATGTGTTGCGGAGTTATCGGTTGTTATTGGGGAATAGGGAATGGGGAATAGGGAATGGGGAAAAATCTTCCCACTCCCAACTCCCCACTCCCCACTCCCCACTCCCTCTTATTACTGGACGGGCCATTGGGGAAGCAATTAGTCAAGGGAAAGTACGTCTAATTTTAGATGTTCAAAAACTCGAACAGTTTCAAGCTGGGGAAGTTTTGGTAACAGAAAGGACTGACCCCGATTGGGAACCAATTATGAAACGTGCCAGTGCAATTGTCACCAATTCTGGTGGTAGGACATGTCACGCCGCAATCATTGCGCGAGAATTGGGTGTACCTGCGATCGTTGGATGTGGCAATGCTACAGATATTTTGAAAACGGGTCAAGAAGTAACAATTTCTTGTGCCGAAGGCGAAGAAGGAAAAGTTTACCCAGGTTTATTACCTTTTGAAGTTGAAGAAGTCCCTCTAGAAAACTTACCCCGTACCCGCACGCAAATTTTAATGAATGTGGGTAATCCCCAAGAAGCATTGAGTTTATCAGCAATTCCCAACGATGGAGTCGGTTTAGCACGGACAGAATTTATTATTGCTAACCAAATCCAAGTTCATCCAATGGCATTGATTAATTATGATTTATTAAAAGATGAATTTGTTAAAGCTAAAATTGCTAATCTCACCACACTTTATGATGAAAAACCTCAATATTTTGTGGATAAATTAGCCCAAGGTATCGGCAGAATTGCCGCAGCATTTTATCCGAAAACAGTGATTGTACGAACGTCAGATTTTAAGAGTAATGAATATGCAAATTTGTTAGGTGGTCAACAATTTGAACCCGAAGAAGAAAACCCTATGCTCGGTTGGCGGGGGGCGGCGCGTTACTATGATGAAGGTTACAGAGAAGCTTTCGCTTTAGAATGTCAAGCCCTGAAGCGGGTACGGGAAGAAATGGGTTTGACCAATGTCATCCCCATGATCCCTTTTTGTCGCACTCCCGATGAAGGGCGGTTAGTGTTAGCAGAAATGGCAAAAAATGGTTTAAAGCAAGGTGTTAATGACTTGCAAGTTTATGTGATGTGTGAATTGCCCAGCAATGTGATTATGGCTGAAGAATTTGCTGAGGTGTTTGATGGCTTCTCCATTGGTTCCAATGACCTAATACCAATTTTATATGAAGCTGCATATAATAGAGTGAATAAACTGGATAAATAAAAATAAGCATGAGCCGCCCTTTTAAGATTGAAATTGCAGAAAGCGAAGCAGAACTAAAGAAACGTCTACAAACAGCCAACGTAGGAAACCAGAAAGAAAAACTGATGATGCTGTGGTGGATAAAAAACGGGCAGGTTCATGAACAGCAAGAAATTGGAAAACGCTTGGCTCTAGATACATCAACTGTCACAAGGTGGTTACAAAGATATAGAGTCGGTGGACTAGATGAATTATTAGAAATTAAAAAAGCTCCGGGAGCAAAACGAAAAATTGATGAGGTAGCGATCGCGGCACTAACAGAGGAGTTAAAAACAGGAAAAGGCTTTAGTAGCTATGGTGCAATAGTGGAGTGGTTAAAAAAAGAACAGGGGCTGGAAGTAGAGTATGCAACAGTATATGCGTTAGTGAGATATAAATTAGGAGCAAAACTCAAAGTACCACGTCCGCAAAGCCATAAGCAGGATGAGAAGTTAGTATCTGAGTTTAAAAAAAACTCGGTATCATTATCGAGAGGCTAGAAAAACATCTAGCACCAGGAAAGTGTATTCATTATCTGTGTCAGGATGAAACCAGGGTGGGATTAAAAACTTTAACGGGAAAAGTAATTACGGCCCCTGGAGTCAAACCAACTGTAGCGGTGAAATGGGAAAGAGAAAATTTTTGGATTTATGGTGCAATTGAACCATTAACAGGACAACATTTTCAGCAAGAATACCCGCAGCTCAATGGTGACTATTTTCAACAGTTTTTAGACTGGTTATCGCAACAATTAGGTTCAGATTATGCAATTTTACAAATAGACCAAGCTCCTGCTCATATCAGTAGTGCGATTAATTGGCCTGAAAATATTATTCCCCTGCTGCAACCACCTCATGCTCCTGAGCTTAATCCCATTGAAAGGCTGTGGCAGTTTCTCAAAAAATCTCTCAAGAATGAACTGTTTTCTGACTTGCAAGACTTACGCACTCGCCTACAACAATTGTTCGAGCAATTAACATCTGAACAGGTGATTTCCATCTCTTCTTATAACTTTATTTTAGAAGCTCTTTTCTATGCAGCTTCATATTAAATTGGTATAACTCAGTTGACATTGGGGTTAGATAGAGATTCAGCCTTGGTGGCGCGGTTGTTTGATGAACGGAGTGAAGGTGTGAAGCGAATGGTGAAAATGGCGATACAAGCTGCGAAAAAATGCGGCCGCAAAATCGGCATTTGTGGACAAGCACCCAGCGATTACCCAGAATTTGCCCAGTTTTTAGTTGAACAGGGAATTGATTCTATGAGTTTAAATCCAGATTCGGTATTAAAGACAATGTTAGAAGTTGCAAAAGCCGAAGGTACTGATACTAATTTGTAATTCGAGTAAATTTATGCCAGCTAGAGACCGCTATCACCAAAACTTAAAGAATGCCTTAATTAAAGATGGCTGGACAATTACCGACGACCCTTTTCATCTGAAATGGGGTAAAAAAGATTTGTACGTTGATTTGGGAGCTGAAAAATTACTCATAGCAGAAAAAGGAACCCAGAAGATTGCTGTTGAAATTAAGACCTTCAGCGGTGACTCAGAAGTGGCAGACCTCGAACAGGCAATTGGTCAGTATTTTACTTACCTTGCTGTCATGACTCGTAATCATCCAGATAGAGTTTTGTATATTGCTGTTCATGAGGATATTTTTACTGACATTTTTGAGGAAGAGCCACTTGGTAAACTTATATTGGAAGACTACAAAATTCCTCTGATCGTTTTTAATCCAAAGCAGGAGGTTATAGTCCGATGGGTAATCTAGAGCAATACAGACAGCTAATTTGTAACATTCTTACCGAACATACCAAGATTCCTTACTCTTATGGCAATATTCAGCATGAAACTATTTTTGATAAAGAACAGGATCGATATTTGGTGATGATTGTTGGTCGAGAACCAGTGCCAGAACTCTCTCCAACTGCAACTCGCCGCGTGCATGGCTGCCTGATTCACGTTGATATTATTGATGGTAAAATTTGGATTCAACGTGATGGTACAGAAGAGGGAATTGCAACAGAATTTGTCAGGGCAGGTATACCAAAGGATCGGATTGTGTTAGGATTCCGGTCTGAGGAACTCAGGAAAGATTCAGAATTTGCTGTTGCATAACCAATTCAATGAGCAGCAATAATATAGCAATCCGATTTGATTTGGAGAATGACTCGTAGAGGTAAGGAACTGGGGATTGGGGACTGGGGATTGGGAAGGAGGAATAAAGGTGTACCTAGCTTCCTAAAAATCAAATATGAGTCCTATATAGTATTCTGCTTGTGTAATTGTCTCTATTGCTTTTGACTTCTCAAGCATAATTATCCTAATATCTTGCACAATAGCAACTTTGTTTAGTCAAAGGTAAGATGACAAACCTGTTAGAAACCGATCGCTTAATAATTCGCAGTTGGATACCCGAACGCGATGCCGAACAAGCGTTTGCTATTTATAGTGACCCCGAAGTCACCTATTTTCTTGGTAATGGTTCTCGTGTGACGAGCATTGAGTCACAGCGTCAGCGTCTGGTGGAAAACATCGAGCGATCGCAACGACGCAATAATGGTACCGGATCTTGGGCAATTGTCGAAAAGGAAGCCACAACAATTGTCGGAACTATCCTTCTCAAACAATTGCCCGACAAAGACGGCTTACCCACTCAAGATTATGAAGTGGGCTGGCACTTGCGGCGAGCATCTTGGGGTAAAGGATATGCAACCGAAGCAGCACGAGGTATCCTCAGCTACGGATTTAATGTGTTGAATTTGCCAGTGATTTATGCAGTAGTAAACCCAGAAAATCATGCCTCAATCCGTGTTACCCAAAGACTGGGTATGAAGCCAGTAGGTAGCACAAAAAAATATTACGGTATTGAACTGCTCCTGTTTGAACAAAATGCATCTGAAGGTAGGGAGTAGGGAGTGGGGAGTGGGGAGTGGGGGGATGAGGAAGATGAGGGAGATGAGGGAGATGAGGGAGTGAGGGAGTAAGGGATAAGAATTAATAACCAATGCCCAATGCCCAATGCCCAATGCCCAATGCCCCATGCCCCATGACAAATGACCAATGACAAATGACAAATGACAAATGACTAAAAAATGGTTCCGAATTGGAATAGTGGGTGTATTTCTGATGTCACTTGCCTTACGGTTTTGGGGACTGGAGCGATTCAACACCCTGGTATTTGATGAAGTTTATTTTGCCAAATTTGGTAATAATTATCTCACGCATACGCCATTTTTTAATGCTCATCCGCCGCTGAGTCAATATATGATTGGTATCGGCATTTGGATTGGCAGTCACATTCCTTTTTGGCATGATACCGTAAATGGGCTGACAGGTTCATTGCGATCGCCTTGGACTTATCGGTGGTTCAATGCCCTGACTGGCTCATTTATTCCTGTAGTTGTAGCTGCGATCGCTTATCAATTAAGTTATCGTCGTAGCTTTGCTTTACTTGCAGGTTTTTTCACTGCTTGCGATGGCATATTTCTCGTTGAATCTCGCTATGCCTTAAGCAATATTTATATTATCATATTTGGCCTATTAGGGCAGTGGTTTTTATTACTAGCATTGGATAACCAAAATCAACGTCGTTCATTTTGGTTGGTTATTGCTGGCATTAATTTTGGTGCCTCAGTCGGTACTAAATGGAATGGTTTATGGTTTCTTTTCGGAGCTTATCTCATTTGGATAACAGCATGGTTAATTCAAGAAATTCATTCTTTTTCTAACTCCAAACTTATTTCTATATCCCCATCATTGAGAGAGGCAGAGGTGCAGGAAAGCAGAGGTCTAGGGCGCATGAGCAGGGAAGCAGAGGTGCAGGGAGGTAGAGAATCAGGAGTTAGTACTTATTCTCCCTCATCTCCCTCATCCCCCTTACCTCCCTCACCTCAAACGCCATTACAAAACCTAACTCAACTTAATGTTTTCCAGATGTTCTTTTATCTAGGAATAATTCCAGCTTTTATCTATAGTATTATCTGGATTCCTCACCTTCAATTAGATAAAAGATACGGATTTATCGCAGTACATCAGGAAATTTTGAAGTTTCATTTGCATTTGGGTGGTAATAGTTCAGACGTGCATCCTTATTGTGCTGCTTGGTACAAATGGCCTTTGATGACTCGACCAATGGCATATTATTATCAAACGGCTGGAAGTATCAACGAACCCCTACCGGTTATGGGGCCGCCTTTGCCTTCTGACGCGGTAAAAGTCGTTTATGATGTCCATGCAATGGGCAATCCATTTTTGTGGTGGTTTGGTATGGCTGCCATGTTATTTTTAATGGGGATGCTGGTGTCACAAGTCATGATTCCTTGGGTAAAGGAAAAGCGTTTTTCTGTGCCTGCAACTCTTAGCGTTGATACTTGGATTGCCTTGTATTTAGTTATAAATTATGCCGCTAACTTATTACCTTGGGTAAAGGTGACGAGGTGCGTTTTTATTTACCATTATATGTGTGCAGTGGTATTTGTATTTTTAGCGATCGCTTGGTTTGTCGATCAGTGTCTTCGCAGCTATTATCAACAACTCCGGGCGGTAGGCGTCAGCATCAGTTTTATGATCTTAATTGCTTTTATTTTCTGGATGCCCGTTTATTTAGGTTTACCTCTCTCCCCTGACGGTTATAAACTGCGGATGTGGTTCAATTCTTGGATTTAACTCATATATGAGAATTCAGAATTCAGAATTCAGAATTCAGAATTCAGAAAGAATTATTCCCCACTCCTTCATCTCCCACCCTGCGGTTTCGCGCTAGCGTCTCTGAAAGAGAAGCTAAAGCTACATCTCCCCCATCTCCCAATACAGTTCAGTTAAGCTTTTTTCTCTCCCCCCGCCTCCCCTGCCTCCCCTGCCTCCCCTGCCCCCTGCCCCCTGCTCCCCTGCTTCTTCGGTCAGGAGAGTGCTATCCTTTTTTATACTTAACATAGCTACATATATATAGATTTTTTTAATCACATAGTTTTCATATTTCTTATCAGTATCTAACTTTTGTCACTGTTAAACTTTTAAAGCGCAAGCAGATCATAAAAACGCTGCAAAACGCAATGTAAGGGCATGGGAAATTAGATACTAAGTAAAAATGATGAATTAAAAATTATAAATATTTTACATTCATCATTTTCGTTGATTATAGATACTCTAGTTTTGATGCTCCCGAACCACAGAGGAGGATCGTCGTCGTGGAAATGAACATACAATTGCCAGGTATTAACTTAATTAGCTTGAAAGAAGCACCGATTCATACTTCTAGTCAAATTCAGCCTCATGGTGTTCTGTTGGTGTTGGAGGAGCCTGAGCTAAAAATATTACAAGTTAGCACTAATACGTTAAATATTTTCGGAATTGCTCCCGAAAATATGTTGCAAAAAAAATTAGAAGATTTACTCGATTCGTTCCAAATAGAAAGAATTAAAAAAGGACTATCTGAGGAGAATCTGGATTTTATCAATCCGACGAAAGTTTGGGTAAGAAAAAAAGGTGATGACTACATAGTATTTGATGCAGTTTTTCACCGCAATCTAGAAGGATTTCTAATTCTAGAATTAGAACCTGCCATTACTCAGGAAAATATCCCATTTTTAAGTTTTTATCATCTAGCTAGAGCCTCCATTAATCAACTCGAAAAAACAGCAAGTCTCCATGATTTTTGTCAAATTATTGTTAAAGAAGTCCGGAAACTAACGGAATTCGACAGGGTAATGTTATATAAATTTGATGATGATGGTCATGGTTGTGTTGTTGCTGAAGAAAAACTAGAAAGCTTAGAACCATATTTAGGACTACATTACCCAGAGTCAGATATTCCCAAACCAGCGAGAAAGTTATTTGCTTCCAATTCCATCAGAATCATTCCGGATGCTTATTCTCAAGCAGTAAAGCTTTTTCCGGTAAATAATCCGATTAGCGATCGCCCGATTAATTTAACTAACTCTATTCTCAGAAGTGCTGCTTCATGTCATATGGAGTATTTGCATAATATGGGTGTGGGTGCTTCGCTGACTATTTCGTTAATTAAAGACCAAAAACTCTGGGGACTAATTGCTTGTCATCATCAGTCCCCAAAATATGTTTCTTATGAATTGCGTAAGGCTTGCGAATTTTTAGGGCGAGTAATATTCACAGAAATATCAGCTAGAGAAGAAACAGAAGATTACTATCACCGGATAAATCTGACACATATTCAATCACTGTTGATTGAATATATGTCCCAAGAAGAAAACTTTATTGATGGTTTAGTTAAAAACCCCCAAAATCTTCTAGATTTAGCCAGCGCTCAAGGTGCAGCTGTGTGTTTTGGCGGCAATTGCACGATAGTTGGTGAAACTCCCAAAGAAGAAGAACTGAATTTTTTAGTTCAATGGCTCAAAAATAACGTTGAGCAAGAAGTATTTTACACGGATTCTCTGCCACAGATTTATCCAGATGCCGAAAGTTTTAAAAATGTCGCCAGCGGTTTGTTAGCTATTCCCATCGCCAAGCGCAATTATGTTTTGTGGTTCCGACCAGAAGTAATTCAAACTGTAAATTGGGGTGGCGATCCGAATAAAGCATACGAACTTAACCAATCAGATGGAAATGTGCGTCTGTGTCCGCGCAAATCATTTGAACTGTGGAAAGAAACCGTCCGCTTAACTTCTTTACCTTGGAAAGAAGTAGAAATCAAAGCAGCATTAGAATTGCGAAAAGCAATTGTGAATATTGTGCTGCGTCAAGCCGATGAACTTGCTCAGTTAGCGCAAGATTTAGAACGTTCCAATGCGGAATTGAAAAAGTTTGCCTACGTCGCCTCCCATGACTTGCAAGAACCACTCAATCAAGTAGTGAATTACGTGCAATTGTTAGAGATGCGCTATTCCGAAGAACTCGACGAAGATGCCCAGGAATTTATCAGCTATGCTGTACAGGGAGTTAGCCTGATGCAGACATTGATTGATGATGTGTTGGCATACTCGAAAGTGGATATGCAAGCGATCGCATTTCAAATGAATGAGGTCGAAAAAGCCTTAGATCGGGCTTTGGGCAATTTGCGTCAACGCATTCAAGAAACTGGCGCTACCATTACCCACGACCCCTTACCAATAGTCATGGCTGACAGCACCCAACTGATGCAGTTATTCCAGAACCTCATCGGTAACGCCATTAAATTCCACAGTGACCAGCCGCCACAAATCCATGTGGGAGCAGAAAGAATAGAGGATGCATGGCTATTCTCAGTGCGAGATAACGGAATTGGCATTGACCCCAAATTTAGCGATCGCATTTTCGTCATCTTTCAGCGACTACATACACGAGATGAATATACTGGTACAGGTATGGGTTTAGCCATATGTAAGAAGATTGTCGAATGCCATCGGGGACGGATCTGGGTAGAGTCAGAACTGGGTGAAGGCGCAACCTTCTACTTTACGATTCCAGTCGGAGGACGCGAACTTGAGCGTAGAAACGGAAGAAAAACACAAAACCATCTTTTTAGTCGAGGACAATAAAGCCGACATCCGCTTAATTCAAGAAGCATTGAAAAATAGTTCGGTGCCACACGAGGTAGTGATTGTCAGGGATGGCATAGATGCTATGGCTTATTTACGCCAAGAAGGCGAATATGCCGATGCACCACGCCCTGACCTCATCCTTCTGGATTTGAATTTGCCCAAAAAAGATGGTCGAGAAGTGCTGGCGGAAATTAAAGCCGACCCAGTACTAAAACGTATTCCAGTTGTTGTGTTAACAACCTCAAAAAATGAAGATGATATTTTTCACAGCTACGATTTGCATGTAAATTGCTACATCACAAAATCCCGCAACCTCAACCAATTATTTCAAATTGTCAAGAGTATTGAAGATTTTTGGCTTTGTACTGTGACATTACCATCTGATTGAAGGGGCTGGGGACTGGGGATTGGAGACTGGGGAGATGAGGGAGATGAGGGGGATGAGGGAGATGGGGAGAAAATTTTACTCCTAACTCCTAACTCCTAACTCCTAACTCCTAACTCCTAACTCCTAACTCCTAACTCCTAACTCCTAACTCTCAATGCCCATTTTAAAGATAGAGGAGCAATAGGGGGTGAAACCCGAAGATTATGGTTGTCAGCTACTCAGTAAAAATCTTGTTAATTGAGGATAACCTCGCTTCTGCTAGGTTGTTACAAGAGTTTCTCATGCAAGCCCAGTCGCAAGACTTTACTTTGGTTCATGTGAAGCGATTGGAGGAAGCACTCCAGGAACTAAGTCAGTGTAATTATGATGTTATTTTGTTAGATTTAACTCTACCTGATAGCGAAGGATTATCATCTTTGCCTCCTCTGATTGGTCAAGCGCCAAGTACACCAATTGTTGTACTCACAAATACGAATGATGAAGAACTAGCAATTGAGGCAGTACGTCAAGGGGCACAAGATTATTTAGTTAAGCGACAGGTAAATGTAGATGTGTTGGTGCGATCGCTACGTTATGCGATCGAGCGCAAGCAGGTTTTAGAATCATTACGCACGGTCAATCAAACGTTACAAACTCGGGTTGAAGAACGAACTGCTGAACTGGTGAAAGCTAAAGAACTCAATCAGTTCAAATCTGAATTTGTGTCGATGCTCTCCCATGACATCCGCAATCCCCTAAATACTATTCTCTTGGCTGCTGGATTGCTGCAAAATCACGATGAAAAATTGACCAAAGAGAAAAAATTTAATCATTTGCAAATGATTCGCTTAGCGATCAAAAATATGGCGCAGCTATTGGATGAAGTTACATTCATCGGTAAAGCTGATTCTGGTAGACTGCGGTGTGAACTCGTCTGTTTAGACTTAGAAGCTTTTTGCCGTCAACTGGTCAATGAAGCTCAATTAACTGCTAATGACAAGCATTTAAGTTTGATGTTCGCCAGTTTTGGGCAATTAGGCGAAGCACTATGGGATGAAAGCCTGCTACGGCACATTTTGGGCAATTTACTTAGCAATGCTATTAAGTATTCATTACCAGGCGGGATGGTGCGCTTTGAACTAATTGGCCAGGAAGAAGCGGTAATTTTCCGAGTTCAAGATTGGGGAATTGGCATTCCTGAAGAAAACCAAAAGCGACTGTTTGAGCCTTTCCGGCGTGCAGACAACGTGGGAAACATTCCTGGTACCGGCTTGGGACTAGCGATCGCCAAAAAGTGTGTCGAGGCACACGGAGGCGAGATTGTAGTCAATAGCCAAGTCGGAGTCGGTACAACCTTCACCGTCACCCTGCCTTTACTGGAAGTTTAAGCCGTTACAGCAATTCTCACATCCACAGAATACAGTTCATTGTTGGGGCACAATAATTGTGCCTTAATGCCTGTGGTCTATGGAATTGAAAACCGCTCTCAAAGAAATTTTCATCCGTAGTGACAGCGATCCCGCCACGACTCCTTTTTTCTCTGTTCACCAGAAATTCATTTATCTTTACAAAAAGTTTATTAAGATCGAGCGACTATTTTCGGAATTTATATAAATACGATTTGTAGCTTAACCTATACCTCAAAAAGCAACATCCAAAAGCTGCTGTAATAAATATCACTTGCTTAAAATTTTCTTTTTTGCATAAAATGAAAAGCCAAAGGTGATAAGTAATACAGATACAAGGTAAAACTAGTTTTTGCAATATCTCTAGCTATTTCTACTTATGTTAGAAATATCTGCCAAATTATGCATCAAGCATAAGATATTTACGTGTCTGTAAATTAAGTGATTGTACGTATATGTCTGACTGTGAAACTAAAATTCCAACAAAATATACAAATGGGACTACTAGTAAGTATTTAACATCATTTCAGCGTAAACTACTGCTAGTAAATTTACAGAAAAGTTTACCAGAGTCTTACCGACAGCGCATTGAAATCATGTTGTTGGCAGATGAGGGAAAAACTCAAACCCAGATTTGTCAAATTTTGGGATGTTGTCCAGCAACAGCAAGGCATTGGACGCACATAGCCCGGACGGGGATGGCGCATCAATGGCAAGATTGCCCCATTGGTCGCCCGAAGGCAGTCAATGACGAGTATTTAGAACGTTTGAAAGAATTGATTAATAGTAGTCCCCGCGATCATGGCTATTCTTTTCGGCGGTGGACAGCAAATTGGTTAGGGAAACATTTGGCAAAAGAATTTGGGATTGAAGTAAGCGATCGCCATCTCAAGCGACTACTCAAACAGATGGGATTATCCACACGACCGAAAGCTAACAATCCTCAAGCAAATAACATCGAACAGGCTACGAGTTCCAAAATCTTGATTAGTGACCTGAAATCGGCAAATATCCGGGAAAATTCCGAACTTTTAACTATTAACTTTTAAATTCACAAAATTAGCAAAAGATTTAGAGATTCATGGTACACCATCTAGCGAATCAGTTGGTTTCTCTACAACAGCTTAACAATATCCTGGGGTATTCTATTCCAACAGAGGAATATCAACGATATCTTCGAGAATTTAAAGAAAGTAACCCCAAAGTCGGTAAATTTTGGCAAGCAACAGAAGCCGAAGCAGGTATATATATTGCGATCGCTGGCAAGGTAAGATTGCTCGATAGTGCCGATGAATTAATCGCTACTTTAGAAACCGGAGACTCATTTGGGGAATGTACCTTGTTCCCAGATGCAAAATTTCCGCCCTACACTGCTAGGGCTTCGGTAAATCTGCAACTATGCTTTATTCCCAGTGGGGTGTTGTCGTCATTAATGGCTAAATATCCTCAAATTCGGGAAAATTTGTGGGCTAGGGCACTATCCCTCACACCCCAACAAGAGGAATCTGCTAACTCTGCTGTGGACGCAGTTGAGTCAAATACGGATTATGAAACAGACATTTCGTCACAGCCAGCCGATTTACCCCACGGGAAGAAGATTAGCAAAGCCTATTTTCCCAATCCCACTCAGCAAGTAGGGCATTTATGGCAGCGAGTGACGCGGCGTTATCCGTTTTTTGCCCAACAGAGTGCATCTGACTGCGGTGCAGCTTGTTTGGTGATGGTGTCTCGCTATTGGGGAAAACGCTTTAGCGTCAATCGCTTACGAGATATTGCCAACGTAGACCGTAATGGTGCATCTTTGCGGGGATTATTAGTAGCAGCCGAAAGTCTCGGCTTTGCCACAAGACCTGTAAAAGCTGGACTTCAGCAATTAGCGAAGCAAAGCTTACCTGCCATTGTGCATTGGGAAGGCAACCATTACATCGTTGTCTACGAAGTTACCCCTAAACAGGTGATTGTAGCCGATCCGGCGATCGGTCAACGCACCCTCAGCCACGCTGAATTTAAAGCTAATTGGACTGGTTACACATTGCTGCTGCAACCGACAGCGATGTTGAAAGAGACTCAAGACAGTTCTACACCCTTTTGGCAGTTCTTTGAGTTGATGAGGCCTCACGCTTTAGTGATGGTGGAGGTGTTTATTGCTTCGGTATTTATCCAGATATTTGGACTTGTAACTCCCTTATTCACCCAGTTAATTTTAGATCGGGTAGTGGTGCAGCGATCGGAACTCACCTTAACAGCCGTAGGCATAGGGTTGCTAATGTTTAACCTGTTCCGGGTAGCCATGACAGGGTTGCGCCAATATCTCCTAGATCACACAGCCAATCGCATAGACTTGGCACTAATTGTAGGGTTTATTCGCCATACCCTACGACTACCCTTGAATTTCTTCGAGTCCCGTTACGTCGGCGATATTATCTCTCGCGTCCAAGAAAACCGTAAAATTCAACGCTTTCTTTCTGGTGAAGCATTATCAATCCTCTTAGATTTACTCACCGTCTTTATCTATGTCGGATTAATGTTTTGGTACAGTTGGAAAATGGCGTTGCTGGCATTGTTAATAATTCCGCCTTTTGCCTTACTAGCATTGATTGCCACACCTTTTTTACAAAAAATTTCCAGAGAAATATTTAATGGTACCGCCAAAGAAGGTAGTTACTTAATTGAAGCCCTAACTGGTGTGCGGACAGTGAAAGCTACGGCGGTAGAACAAACAGTACGTTGGCATTGGGAAGAGTTATTAAATAAAGAAGTAAAAACTAATTTTGCTGGACAAGTTATTAGCAATAGGCTGCAAATCTTCAGTAACACAATTCAAGCGCTGATGACTACTGCTTTGCTGTGGTTCGGGGCTTACCAAGTTATTCACGACCAATTAACCATTGGACAACTAGTAGCATTTAATATGCTATTGGGTAATATTATTACGCCCTTTCAACGCTTAACTGTATTGTGGAATCAGTTTCAAGAAGTCGTCATTGCTATAGAACGTATTAATGATGTATTAGATGCAGAACCAGAAGAAGATTTACATCACCAGCCACGGCAAAATTTACCCAGACTTCAAGGAAATATTCGCTTTGAAAAAGTGACCTTTCGCTATCACCCAGAAAGCGAGATGAATATTTTAGAGAATCTCAGCTTTGAAGTAAAACCGGGGCAAATGGTGGCACTGGTGGGGCGTAGTGGTTCTGGAAAAACTACCATTTCTAAATTAGTTTTAGGATTGTATCCTCCCACAGATGGCAAAATTTTGATTGATGGACAAGATATTACTAGCATTTCCTTGAGTTCCTTACGCCAACAAGTTGGGGTAGTCGATCAAGATACCTTTTTATTCGGCGGCACAATTCGAGACAATATTAGCTTAGGGCATCCTGGGGCAGCTTTAGAAGAAGTGATGCAGGCAGCAAAATTAGCGGGTGCTGATGAATTTATTAAAAAATTACCAATGGGGTATGAAACCCAAATTGGTGAAGGCGGGGGATTGTTATCTGGCGGACAAAGACAGAGAATAGCGATCGCCAGGGCTTTATTAGGTAATCCTGAGTTATTGGTTTTAGATGAGGCAACTTCCCATCTAGATACAGAATCAGAGAGAATTATCCAGCAGAACTTCAACACAATTCTTAGGGGAAGAACCACATTAGTAATCGCCCATCGTCTTTCAACGATCCGAAATGCCGATTTGATATTGGTACTAGATAGAGGTGTGTTAATTGAGAGTGGAAATCATGAAGAATTGATGGCAAAACGGGGACATTATTTCTATCTTAATCAACAGCAATTACAGGTGGCAGCGTAAACTATGAAATTAGAAAAGTCATAATTAATGGTTCATAAATTACCCACCTTTAAAAATCTGTATCACGAATAATTATGCCAGATACTATATTGAATGGACGAGTGACTAACTCAGTACCAGAAGAAATATTTCAGCAGGAAATGTTACCTTCCGAAATATCAGCCAAATCAACTGATGATTGGTCTGAAATTACCAAGGAATCACTTGATAGCTTTCCCCAGGTTTGGACAAGAGGATTACTGTATTTTTTAGTGATATTTGTATCTATAGTTTTACCTTGGGCAATGCTATCTAAAGTTGATGAAACTGGTACAGCAAGAGGGCGAACTGAGCCTAAAGAAAAAACAATTAAGCTCGATGCTGCTGTGGCGGGAACTGTTGCCCAAATTCGAGTCAAAGAAGGTGATACAGTAAGGGCTGGACAGACTTTATTGGTATTAGAATCCGAACTCGTCAAAGCAGACTTGCAGCAGGCACAGGATAAATTAGAGGGACAATTAAATCGACTTGCTCAGTTAAATGCATCTAAAAATCAAATATTTGTATCTTTAGCAACTCAACAGCAACAAAATCAATCCCAACAATTAGAAAAGCAGACCCAAATCGATCAAGCACGCCAGAATTTGGATGCTTTGAGGAATGCCTATGAATTACAAAAAGAAGAAAAATTAGCTCAAGTTAATCAAGCACAGAAAACTCTTGAACATAGTCGGACTAGTAGTAAGATAGTCGAGAGTAGTTTGATAAGTACTCAGCGGGAAGTTGAACGCTATAGCAAGTTAAAACAAGAAGGAGTCGTTCCAGAAATTAATGTTGTTGAAAAGGAAGATATAGCTAAAGAAAAACAAAAACTATATGAACAGAGTAAGTCAGATATTGAACAAGCTAAATTAACTTTGGCAGAACAAAAGAGTAGTTACGAACGGAGTATTCGCCAAACTAATGCGGATATAGAACAGGCTAGATTACGGCTAAAAGAACAAGAAAGAAGTTATGAAACTTTGACTCGTTCTGGTCAGCTAGCCGTGCTAAAAATCGCCGAACAACAGAAAAGCTTGGAGACTGACATTACTTCATTACAATCAGAAATTGCTCAAAATAAAAGGCAAATTCTATCATTAAGATTTCAGTTAGGGCAACGAGAAATCAGAGCTACCACTAGTGGAACACTATTTCATCTACCGATTGAAAAAGCTGGTTCTGTTGTGCAACCGGGGACAATGGTAGCCGAAATTGCATCGCTAAATTCGCCTCTAATCATTCGGGCACAAATGGCAACCACAGAAAGTGGTTCTTTGCGGACAGGACTGCCAGTAAAAATTAAATTAGATGCTTATCCATTTCAAGATTATGGAATTGTATCAGGTGAGTTAATTAAAATTTCTCCTACTACCACAGAAATAGATACACCTAATGGAAAAGTGGCAGCTTATAACTTAGATATTTCCCTAAAACAGAATTGTATTCCCTCAGCAAACAAATGTATTCCCTTGCGTCCTGGGGATACAGCAACAGCTGAAGTGATTATACGCCAGCGGCGAATTATTGATTTTCTACTCGATCCCTTTAAGAAATTGCAGCAGGGAGGTGTGAAATTGTAAATATTTCAGAGTAATTAACCTCATTATCCATTGTCCTCAGCTTTCAGGACACAAAAAAGCGATTATTGCACTTTCAATTTGTTTACCTAATTTGAAGAAAAACATTATGTCAGAATCTATCACTATTACCAACGAAGATATTCTTAATCAAATCAAGTTATCTTGTAAAATTCCTGAGATAATTGAAGAGATTATTAATCGCAAAGTTATTGAAAATGCAGCAGCTACAGTAGGCATCACAGTAGAAAGTCAAGAACTTCAGCAAGCAGCAGATAAATTCAGATTAATGTATCAACTAGAAAGTGCTGAGGATACCTGGGCGTGGCTAGAAAAACATGGTTTGTCTTTAGATGGTTTTGAAATAGTTGTCTACAACAGGCTTCTTTCTACTAAGTTAATAACTCATCTATTTTTAGATAAAATTGAACCTTACTTTTTTGAAAATCAACTCGATTATGTTGGTGTGGTAATGTATGAAGTTGTCCTAGATGATGAAGACTTGGCAATAGAACTTTTCTATGCCATTCAGGAAGGCGAGATCAGTTTTTATGATGTTGCTCACAAATACATCCAGGATAAAGAATTACGCCGAAAAAGCGGATATCGGGGGATAGTGTACCGCAAAGACTTAAAGCCAGAGATTTCTGCCGCTGTTTTTGCTGCTAAGCCACCACAGCTTCTCAAACCAATAGTAACTTCTAAAGGAATACATCTGATTTTAGTTGAAGAAATTATTCAACCCCAATTGGATAATGTACTGCGCCATAAAATTGGCATAGATTTGTTCGAGCAATGGCTAAAACCACAAGTTGCTCAAGTTGAAATTACAAAAGTTTTGAATTAAATAGACTACACCAAGTAGTTCATCTTTTGACCTTGTAGGGTGGGGATTAAAATTCCCACCCTACTTTTTTAGACAATACAGTTGATATAACCCCAAAACCCTCATGTAGAGACGCGATAAATCGCGTCTTCAAAGACCAATTATCTACACTAATAACCCTTCAAGCGTATTGAGTTATAGCATTTATCGCTTTCGTCAGGTACAAATAGGGGCGCATAGTTATGCGCCCCTAAAAATTTCTGTGCCTCATCTAGTTGGCAACCACTATATCAATAGCGCAAAACAGCCCAAGCTTGATTGCCTTGGGCTGGGATTTTCATCTAACTTCTAAGTTTGAAAAGTTAGATACTTTTTACAAGTATTTACTACCACTCGAAGCAAAGTGCTGTAAATAAAATGATGACTCTAGCACCACCTAAAACATCCGCAATTTCTTGTTCTGTCAATTCATGTAAAAAGTTTTCGGAATCTTGAAACAAGTCAGCACCAGCAGGACGTAGGTTAGAGATTGCAATGTTAGACATAGTAGGTTTACTCCTAAGTAAATTGATTTGAGTTGGTTGGAGGATTGCTATTTGTTGTTCAGCCCAAGTTTGATTACCTTAGGCTGGGATTTTCATCTAAATTCTCGATTTTAGAACTTAGATACTTACCACTCGAAGCAAAGTGCTGTAAATAAAATGATGACTCTAGCACCACCTAAAACATCCGCAATTTCTTGTTCTGTCAATTCATGTAAAAAGTTTTCGGAATCTTGAAACAAGTCAGCACCAGCAGGACGTAGGTTAGAGATTGCAATGTTAGACATAGTAGGTTTACTCCTAAGTAAATTGATTTGAGTTGATTGGAGGATTGTTATTTGTTGTTCAGCCCAAGTTTGTTACCTTAGGCTAGGATTTTCATCTAAATTCTAAAATTTAGAACTTAGATACTTACCACTCGAAGCAAAGTGCTGTAAATAAAATGATGACTCTAGCACCACCTAAAACATCCGCAATTTCTTGTTCTGTCAATTCATGTAAAAAGTTTTCGGAATCTTGAAACAAGTCAGCACCAGCAGGACGTAGGTTAGAGATTGCAATGTTAGACATAGTAGGTTTACTCCTAAGTAAATTGATTTGAGTTGATTGGAGGATTGTTATTTGTTGTTCAGCCCAAGTTTGTTACCTTAGGCTAGGATTTTCATCTAAATTCTAAAATTTAGAACTTAGATACTTACCACTCGAAGCAAAGTGCTGTAAATAAAATGATGACTCTAGCACCACCTAAAACATCCGCAATTTCTTGTTCTGTCAATTCATGTAAAAAGTTTTCGGAATCTTGAAACAAGTCAGCACCAGCAGGACGTAGGTTAGAGATTGCAATGTTAGACATAGTAGGTTTATTCCTAATGTAAATTTGTTTGATTTATTGGGAGGATTTGTATTTCCTCTTCACATTTATATCATCGGTGATTTTTTTGATATTTTCAAGGATTTAGCTAGTCTAATGTGTGCCATAAATAATGCATTTAGATGTTATTTTCAAAAGCACATTAAGGAAATTAGCAGCGTAATATTAACTTAGATTTAACTCACGTATTTTGTAAATATTTTGATTAAAAGCTGGTTGTTATTAGCGTCTAATTTGACAGCAAAATATTTGAAAAATATATGCGAAAATCTGGGTAGGATTTAATATAAATAAAAACTTGTTAAAATATACATAGTTTTTTAATACAGAAATAAAACATTTATGTCTCTTTTCATTTCTAGTACTAATTCCAGTTCACTAAACTCCCTGTTTTTTGTAGCTAATTTCAAGTGACTGAAGTACACAAACTAAGTATGGTAACTAGGTATAAAGCCTGTTCTGCTCGTGAATTGACCAATTTTGACTAGAGGCTCTACTCCTAAATTCTGCTGTAAGTCTGTTTTTATCCTACTTCTAATAGCCAAGAGCGAAAAATTAATTAGCTCTTGCTTTAGAGTGTAGTTACTTTTTTCACGCAATCAATCTAATGGGATTTACATATAAAAAATCAGTCCAAGAATTATCTTGAACTGAGGACAAAAATCAAATATAAATTGTATAGTCTCACGAATTTTTTAAACAATAAAATATGAGTCCTATATATCAAAAACTTCGTAAATATCTTGAGACTTAGAATTCAAGTATATACGATCTAAGCTGATGTCTAAAAGAGAAAACTTATCAAGGATAGCTCGTTTTCGTTCCTGTGGTGAGTCATCACTTTGATTCCAAGCTGTCAGCAAACCATTTGCCACAATTTGACAGCGATTCATGCCAAAACTTTCCTGATTACCATACTTTTGGTCTGGTTCTTCTGCTAACCCTAATCCAGGTGCTAGATGTTTGGTGAATAGAGGAATTTCTGCTTTAAAAATTGATTGATATTCTTGATAAAGAGTTTTTAAAACTTGCTTAACTAGTTCATAGTCTCTCTTATGAAAGTAAAGCACTCCGGAATCATAGCGTTGGTATTCCTTAGGATTGTACAAGACCTTAAAACTGAAAGGAATCGCTAACCTATTCAACTGTTGTGTCAGATGACTCATGACTGCAACAGCACCTTCAGGAGTTATATTGAAATAGATTCGCACTGTTTCAAAGTGATTATTTGTGTCCTCAATATGATTGAAACCTACATTACTAACCGCCATATAAAACCCATTTTGTACCCGATTTTTGGGCATTTTAATAGAGATATTATCACCAACTACGGCTGGTTTATCGATAGTTTGAAGATGCTTATCTGGCTGAACATATAGTCTTAAACCACTCTTATTTACTACTAAAGTGTCATCAGGTTCTTTTCTGACAACAGACCAATTAGGGTCAAAATATCCCTCTCCATAATTACTTTCATGTAATCGCTGATAAAATCCTACATCTACCCCTAAGACGGTATTATTCTCCAAATCAAGGGGTAAACTCTTTTCCTCTCCATCGAGTGCTAGGGCACTTCGCATTGAACCGTTGTAATAAATACCATATAGAAAACTCCGTAGTTGCAGAGTTAAATATTTCTGCTGCATCTGCTTGGGAATTTTCTGGAAACGACTAACCGCTTCTGATGGTAATTCCAAGGGTTTGTAATCTGGATGACGAATTGAGAAATCAGATCGAATCTCAATGTTGTGAACAATATCTTCTAAAACTTCCGGGAATCGTCCAGTTAAGGGCTGTGATTGAGTAGAATTTAATAATGACATCATAGTTGAGTGGTGACAAAATATATTAAGCAACAGAAGCATGAAGGCGAGTTAATTCAACAGCTGCACTACCAAAAATTGTTGGTATTGATTCTTCAGGACGACATAATAATGTTTTCGCAACCTGAAGCATGGCAATCTCTGTGTTTCCAAAAGACTTTTGATACTGAATTACAGCTTGAATGTGTTGAATTAAGGCAAAACCTACAAATTGCACTACCCGCAGCAAAAAATCTGGACGGTGTTCTATAATTTCGGGAAAAGTGTTTAAGTAAGTTTGGGTTAATCTACCAATTGAAGGCTGAAGTTTTTCTAAAGGCGTTATTGCTAAACGCAAAGATTCTTCAATACTTAAAGAATTACTAATAACTAAGCTATTTAACCAGATTTGTACATAGCTGCTGATAAGTATGCCTAAATCAAAAGCTGGATCTCCCCAATTAGAGCGTTCCCAATCAATTAGGCGTATAATATTATTGCTTGAATTTTGCCAATCTTTTTGCAGGAGAATATTATTTAGTTTGAGATCATTGTGGGTTAGACAACAAGGAATTACAGCATTACCCAATTCGGCGATCGCCTTTCCTAAACTATCATATCTTTGATACAGTGCAAAGAATTTTAAACCATCATTAGGCACTAAACCAAAAACCTCTGGCTCTATCCTTTCTAATTTCTCAATCAAATACGATATCTGATTAACTATGAGATTATTTGCGTTTGCAGAAAAGAAATTATTATACTCTTGATTGTTGAAAGTATCACGATGAATAGTCGCTATAAACTTGCCGATCGCCGTAGCAATTTCTGGAGAAAAGCTATTTTCTTTGGTGTAGAAATCTATTAAATCTCGATAGTCATCTAGGTATGTGAAAATAATAATGGAATTTTCCGCATCAAAATGCAATACTTCTGGCAAAAATGGGCGATGGTGTGCTAAATTCGCAAATCGTTGGAATAATTCTTGAATTCGCCACTCGCCGAAAAATTCACCAGTTGCTTGGCCTTGTTGATTATGTCGTTCTTGCTTGATTAGAAGTTTGCGATCGCCTGGTAAATTTATTAATAAATTAAAATTTTTCGCTGCAATTGGTTCCACTGTAATCAGTAGTTTATCAGACTGCTGACATAGGTCTTGTTCAACTAAATAATCAACAACGTTATGAGAGTTTAAAATAAATGTCATAAGCTTTAAATGTATCACCCAATTTTGATCTAGAGAAAGCTGTGGTAGTTGAGTTACTACCACAAGCTGTTTCCGCAAGGATTCTGAAAACTAGTACTGCACGATATCACTAAAATATCCATTACAAATTAATCA
Organism: Desmonostoc muscorum LEGE 12446; assembly: GCF_015207005.2. GTDB lineage: Bacteria > Cyanobacteriota > Cyanobacteriia > Cyanobacteriales > Nostocaceae > Nostoc > Nostoc muscorum. The sequence goes on along the minus strand of NZ_JADEXS020000001.1, from coordinate 2,400,343 downwards.
AATGTCTGCGGTATAGAACTTACGAATTACGTGCAGCAGCACTAACCCAGTAGATAGCCACCAATGCGAATTATTGTATCTATCACATCTCTTGCTACTCCACCACCCGTAATGTTTTTCTGTTCGTCTTCAGATAATTCTGACAGTACCTCTTGTGTATCTAAAACTTGGTTTCGTCTGGCAGATGCATTCACAACTGCTTCTTCAATCAAGTTGCTAATTTCAATTTGATTTGTGAGATGTTTCTGATGAATGTTCATTGACATGATTTTCTCCTTAACTTAAATAAACTTTCTGGTTTTGTTTAACTAACAGTTGGTGTGGCTACTTTCACTAGTAATTCAGAGGCGTTGTAATTATCTGTAATCACTTGTGGACAACGCATACAAGCTGCCTTGCCTTCCTGCTGCCACCATTGGCAGTCTCGGCGTATGGAACAAGGTGGCAGTTCCTCTACTACCTTTGGCAAGTTTTCTACAACTCGCATTGCCAGACGACAATCTTTGCCATCAAAATGTTGGCAACTCTTGGTTGCACAGGGTGCCGCCGTCCGAAAAATCTCAGTGGGTGTCACTGGACTAGCTTTTGCTATCAGTTCATCTGTGACGGGTTGTGGCTGCTTGAGATAAGCTACGCGGGGTTCTGTGACTGTGCCACTGATGACGCCGAAAACAACGCTGTCCTGCCATTCTGGTCTGGCACTAGGACAAAGTGTAGTCTTTTCTGTAGCGATGTCTTCCATAAATTAAACCTATAGTGAATTTTATTTTTAAGCTGATGGAGATTTACAGCTAGTTTCTCGTCAAACTCTTCTTCATCAACCTAAATAAGCAAATTAAATGTGCAAGAGTTTAATATTGATTGCTAATTTAATAAAACGATGTTTTCTCGATCTGTGGTAGTGCAATCAATCCACAAATAATCGGGAATCTCACAAGAGAAGCACTTGCAAGACCACCTGCAACGTTTGTCGTTTCTTCATCAGACAGACTTAGCAAAACATCTTCTGAATCCTCACCTAAGTTCCGTCGTGCTACTGCATTATTAACAGCGTCATCAATTAGATTGTTAATTTCCAATCGAATATTTGAATTTTTGCTTTCCATTGTGCTTTTCCTCAGAAATATAAGATATAGGCTTAATTACAAATTAATGTAATTCACCAATCTGTCTATATTCTAGGCATCAGCCAAATGATTTAACTATGTTTTATAAATTTTCGACTAGACAGAAATAAAACTTTTATGTCACCAAATAATAAATCGACAGCTTTTAATCAAAAGTATTTCATTCTATAGCTTAGATATCTATAAATTAATCTATTCAAAAACTTTTACGGCAGTTATTAGAAGATATTTTATTAATTTTTTGACCCTTAATAAAACATTTAAGTCCCAAAAGTTTTCCCAATCTCTGGGCAATGTCTAACTACAAGATCGCAAGTAAGACTTAAGTCTATAAGTACTATAGCAGTTCCCAATTACATGAGGTATAGCAATTTGTAGGTTGGCACAGCTAGCTCTGCTAAACTAGCTTGTACCACAGTGTACTAATCTGAATTTCTGATCTTTTCAAACAAAGCTCGATAAACAGGTTCACCCTTGTTTTGAGTATATATTTCCCGTTCTGTGGGGACTGGTAGGGGATTTTCAGGCAGCCATTCTCCTGTACCAATTTTCTCATAAGCTGGATGAGCTGCAAAGCGATCGCGCATTTCCACGGCGACAAATTCCATATCTGATTGCAGAAATACAACTCCCCCAACCGCAAGATAATTAGCTAATTCTGCCACCAGTTCTGGTTGGACTACACGACGTTTAGCATGGCGGGTTTTAAACCAAGGATCGGGAAATTGAATTGTCACCCGTTGTAAACTTCCTGGAGGCAGGGAAGATAACAGCGATTCCAAGGAATTATTCACATTACAAAATAAGTAGTGCAGGTTTGTGAAACCTAACTTAGAACGCAACTTATTCGCCTCCACCACGAGCGGTTCCCGAATTTCCAAGCCGAGAAAATTCCAGTTTGGTTCTATCTTGGCCATATTCAACAAAAACTGTCCCTTAGCGCAGCCAATATCTAGATGTAGTGATTGATTTGGCTTTGCATAAACTTTCTCCCAGTCAAGAGGACTTACTGGTGTTTGATACTTTTGGGCAAGTGGATTAACATGTTGGCGGACTCGGACTGCGGCCAAAGTTTATTCTCCTTATTTGTAATTCGTAATTCGTAATTCGTAATTCGTAATTCGTAATTTTTAGTAATCAAATTTTTTTGATTTTTGCAGATTTAATGCATCTCATAAGTCTTGAAGTCAATTGTTACTATAGCGTGTAATTGATGCTGAATGTATACAAATGTTAAGCGATCGCACTCCTGAGCAGGAATATAAAGTAAGGGTTATACTTTTTGGAAAAGACTTGTTTTAGCTCCTACTTTTAACATTTTCCTAAATCGATGACTCTCAATTTTCGCTTTGCGGTAGTCAGTGACTTACACCTAGCACTTCCCCACACAATCTGGAATCATCCTAGTCGGTTTCATCTCGTGGAAGTCAGTATCTCGGCTTTTGAAAGTGTACTAGAACATTTAACACAACTCGATTTAGATTTCCTGTTGTTACCAGGAGATTTAACCCAGCACGGCGAACCAGAAAATCACGCTTGGTTGCAACAGCGCTTAGCCCAGCTACCTTTTCCCGTCTATGTTGTTCCTGGCAATCATGACGTTCCTGTAGTGTTGGCTGACCAGCAATCAATCGCTTTTGCTGATTTTCCCTACTATTACACTAAGTGTGGCTATGAAGATCCACAACAGATTTACTACATTCGTCAGTTGCTACCTGGAGTGAAACTCATTGGACTGAATTCTAACTTCTTTAATGACCAAGGTGAGCAGGTCGGATGTTTGGATAGCAAACAGCTACGCTGGTTAGAAGAAGTGCTGGCGGCGTCTGCTGATGAATTAATTTTGGTGATGGTGCATCATAATGTGGTTGAGCATTTGCCCAATCAATCGCGTCACCCCCTGGCAAATCGCTATATGTTGGCAAATTCAGCAGAATTGTTGCAATTGCTCAAGCGCTACGGAGTAAAACTAGTGTTTACCGGGCATTTGCACGTTCAGGATGTTGCCTACTCAGACGGAGTATATGATATTACCACTGGTTCTTTAGTTAGTTATCCTCACCCTTATCGGGTGCTGGAGTTTCATCGAGATAACCAAGGTGGGGAATGGTTGCAAATTTTATCCCATAGGGTAGAGTCAGTGCCGGAGTTTCCAGACTTGCAGCAGTCATCACGGCAGTGGATGGGCGATCGCTCTTTCCCATTTTTAATCAAACTACTAACTAACTCTCCCTTAAACTTACCATTATCACAGGCAAAAGAATTAGCTCCTGGTCTGCGTGACTTCTGGGCAACTATTGCCGATGGCGATGCCATGTTAGACTACCCTCATTTTCCGCTAGAAGTGCGGCACTACATTCAAACATATAGTGCATCACAGCCAAACTCAGGTATCACCACTGGTGGAACTCTGACCTTGATTGATAATAACAGTACACTGTTGCTGGGTTAGGCAATTTTGGATTTTAGATTTTAGATTTTAGATTGGGGATTGGGAATTGGTTTTCCCCGCGTCCCCGCGTCCCCACTCCCCACTCCCCACTCCCCACTCCCCACTCACAACTGATTTTGCCGACAAATTCCAAATGCTGAAGTATAGGCGTGTAAGAAGGTTCTGCCACCAACAGGGCCGATTTCACCGCCACAGAAAAAGCCGCCTACAGGAATGTCACTGAGGTAGCGCCTAAATAGTTCGGAATCAAAATTTGGTTTACCATACAGTCCTTCACCTCTTCCCAGACAGGCAAACATCAAAGCAGCTACGGCAGAGGGTTCGGAGTTTCGTTGGTCTTGATAGCTTTGGAGGAGTAATTCTAAATCTTCGGCGGAGGCTTCAGCATCGCGGAGGTGGAATTGCAGCCTTTGACCGGGACGAACGCGATCGCCAATTGCGATCGCTCCTGCTGTAGGATCTACACCAAGAATACCGCGAATTAAAAAGTCTCCCTGTTGTAAAGCTAGCTTAAATTCATCCATTGCCACACCTACGAACAAAGAGTGTTGTGCTAAAGTCCGTTCCTCTTCGCTGAGACTGGCAATCAAATCTCGCAATACTACTAAAGGTACTTGCTCATCTAACTCTAGAATAATATTGCGATCGGCTTTTGTGACTTGCAACGGTTTGCCAATGGGTCGGCATCCTTGGGCGACAATGGTTTCCAAAACAATATTGCCAGTCAAAGCTATGCCAATAGTCCCCTCACGATACAAGCTTTGACCCAAATCGCCGTAGTCATCCTTACAAAATAGGGCAACACGACCACCCATACCCCCACCACTAGCCTGTCCCCCCACTATTACCGATCCTGGATAAGCAAAATCCAGCCCCTGCAACAAATCGTTGATTCCAGAGGCAAAGGAACTAGACAGCAAAATGAACTGGGGTGTGGGGAAGGGTGGTACACCAACCAAATCAAGCCAAGCATCAGGTGAACTGTCCAAGTCAGGTAATTCTTCAGCAACAACATGAAATACCTGAATCTCCACCCCTGGAAGATGCGCTAAAGTCAGACTGATAGCTGGTTCAGCTTCCAGTTCTTGGGTTTCTCCGCTAACTGTTGTGCCAATTACACCTCCACCACTACAGCCAATTAGCACACGCACAGAAAGTTTTTCAGCCAACAAAGGTAATAGTCGAGAATACTCACTCGTAAAAGCAGACGAAATGAAGACCAGCCCTAAATCCGCAGGTGCTGTTAACGACGAGACAGCTCGTTGTACCACATCTGTAACTGCTGCTTCCAATGAATGATGGGTTGATAGGGCGTTTGCCCATTGCATTTGGTCTGCCATGAGTTTTGGGCTTCTTCTGCTTTTTAGGCTAGTAGTTTTTGATTTTTCATTTTGAAAAGAATTGCATCCTACAAGAGTTGACCCCAGTTGTTTGTATTCACCATCCCAGGAAGCTGGGGTTGTCATTCCCTAATACATGCATCTAAATATATTGTATGATTGTCTATCTATAGTACTGATTCCATAAAATCTTAAAAAATAAAGGTGGATGCATTATACATGTGGCAGTTTGCTGTATTGGTTAGAAATCAATAGACTCCAACACTAACTTAATTATCAGCCAAGTGGTTAAAATGGTTAGTAATCAAACCAAAAACTACCATTTTTGAAGTTTTTCTATACTAGTACTAACAACACACAACGAGACTAAAACAATGACCAACATTCAAGAAACAGCAAAGGCCGACATCCAAGAAAAAATCCAAGAAGAAGTCGAACAAGCACGTACTGTCTGTGATATCAACGGTAGCAACTCACCAGAGTGTGCTGCTGCTTGGGATGCAGTAGAAGAATTGCAAGCCGAAGCTTCTCACCAGCGCCAAAGCAAGCCAAAAAACTCTTTTGAACAGTATTGTGATGATAATCCAGACGCGATTGAATGCCGAGTTTACGACGACTAGAAATTGAGGCAACTGAATTTTCTGTTTCTTTGCTCAGCAGGCAACCAGGATCTACTTAGCTGATATCTTGCACTTTGATATCACTCCCGTCTAGAATCGAACTCTCGCCTTTTCACCATCTTTGTCAAGGTGTGGAGAATCGGTGAAATATCTAGAGCTAAGCATTTTTATTTGGGAAGTAAACCTTTACACCCTAATAAACTCGGAGTTTTGTCCAAAACTACCAAATGTATGGTCTCTGGGTAAGTTTTCTAACTCTCCCTGATACTACTACATATAAGTAAGTACAAAATCAAAATTTAGAATCTTTGAGTTGCTTGTTTTTTGGCAAATGCAGAAATTCAGGAAAGTCAATTAAGTAATCGGCAAAGTTTTATTTCGGAATACATGTTACAAAAATATTTGTAACAAATTAGTTCTTTGTAGGGGCGCACAGATGTACGCCCCTACAAACGTATTTTATAGTACAAAGAGAATTCAGGAGTCAGGAACAAAGCCGGAAACGCTCCACTAAGGCGTCAACATAATTCGTAATTGATAATTCGTAATTCGTAGTTACAATCAGTGGGGGCTTGAACCCACCACTGATTGTAGACCACTAAATCTGCATATTTAGTGGGGGCTATGACTCCAACTAATTACGAATTACGTTAGCGCAGCGGGGCGAAGCCCATTACGAATTACGAATTAGTAATTATTTGGTCATAATTTAGTTGGGTATTCTCTAGACTGGCGAATGAATAACCGGTGAAACACCACACCAAATTTAAAATTTGGTGATACTCCTAACTTATTGATTCTGAATTCTGCCTTTTTGTTCAATTATCATTTGAGAAAAACTATGGATTATAATGTTTGGTTCCGCCCTTTTGTCTGGATTGATTACCGACTGGCAGTATTATTTTTGGTAATTATTCCGTTGATTCTGCTGATTTGGGCATTTGTGCAAAAAGCAGAAGGCATACAACGCTTATTAGCTATATACTGGCGAGTATCAAGCCTCCTGGCAATCACCGTTTATCTCATGATTGCCCAGTATCCAGTTAGCTTTCTTTCCGGATTCATGGCTCGGATTTTGATCCCCATTTCGCTATGGTTTTGGGTGGATATCAACGATGAAATTGAGTATCAAACCAGTGGATCTTTAAAGTTTATTTTTACTTCTTGGCGCTGGGCTACAACTGTTTATTGTCTTTTAGGCGTAGTAGCTTCTACACTTTTTTTAAGTTGTGCTTTTTCAGCCAGTGCGCTCAAGACGCCCTATTGTCGCGTCTGGTTCGAGGCTCCGTTAATGTTCAAAGAATATTTCCATGCTAATAGCAAAGCTGAGTTCTTAGGTTTTCTCGGCATAACTAGTTTAGTAATTTATGTGCTTTATTTAAGTTACTTTGTCCTGATTAAGCTAGGCAAGCAAGGACGCACAGCTACACCTCAATAATCGTCGTTGTGCTTCAATTCAAAATTGAAAATTTCAAATTCAAAAAATGAATTCCATTGGCAAGCAACTGGAAGAATATACCGCTAAACGTCGCCAAGAAGTCTTACTGGTAACGGTAGAAATTGCTGGTGAGCAAGATACAATTGCTGTTTTTAAAGGTTTTTCCAGTTCTTTAATGCACCCAACAGCATTTGATCCCGATGTGCCCGTTCTACCAGATGGGGCAATTATTCTCAATATTGACCGAGTAGCTAGTCCCTACAATCCTGAAGCACCTCGTTATATTCAACAAGGAGTTTCTTGGGAAGCTATGCAAGTTCTATTATCAGAGGTGGGAGTCTAACTAATTACAATTTGTATTTACTCACTGACTATCGTAGCTTGCCCTTTAGTTACTATACTTAGAATAGCTAAAACCCCCGATGCCAGCAGGGCTGTTTCATTCCCCAAAGAGCTTTAAAAATCAAGGGTTATAGCAATTAAAAATTAGTTATTTTGTTACCAGCGTGCCCAGAAAATGAACTATTTTACTGATATTTCAGTGTTTAAATGTTCATCTCATCGTCACCCTGACTTATAATTTTCTCGCTAACCATCTTGACAAATCCTGTTTGAAATGGAATGAAACAGCCCTGCCGATGCCAGAGGCTTTAGATCTGCTAATCGGTTGGATGATGCCTGCAAAACAATTACCGCAATATTGAACTGTGGTAGATTCTGTTGAAACGATAAGTTGCGATCGACTGTGATGAAAACATCAAACTCTGCCTCAGCGAGGGCAAGAAGTTGACCATTCTTGACTCCCGCCCATCCCATCTGTGGAACTGTTTTCACCTCGTAGCCAGAAAATTCTCTCGCAAATTTGCGATCAATACACTCATCTAGAAGCAGCCTCATATTATGCCACCATAGCTATGACCTGTCTTCCAGCTTCTTCCAGGAATCCAAGGACTTGCTTTCTAGTTACAGTTGGGAAGCCGTCTAAAAAATCATCAATTGACTCTCCCGCCATTAAATAGTCGAGAAGCGTCTGCACAGGAACCCGCGTACCAGTAAAAACCGGAGTCCCGCCCATAATTTCGGGTGATGCACTAATGATTGAGGAGTTCTTAAGCATAGCTCTTTCATCATTCCTGTTCTCATATTTATAGTTTAGCTATATTATCTGAGTCAGAGTTCCCAAACTGCTCTCCCAGCGCGATCTAAGAAGATGTTTTAAAACCTGCTAGTTTTGGACTTGCAACGATAAACGGTAAAAGTGAGGAGAAAAATGTCGCCTGAGATGGATAGTCTTAAGCCTGGAGATTTGAAGAAAAGAATAGAACGATACAGAGATTCATACGAAGCTCGTTTTAAGCGTAATCAGTACACAAATAACACAATCATAGGCGCTTCCATTTTATTGACTATTTTGATTGCTATTAGTGGCACTAGCCCTGTATTCAAAGACTCACAAAATCCTTGGGCAAACCCTTTGGGCGTGAGTGCTGCGGCATGGTTAGGTCTAATATCTACAGCACTGCTTAGCGTTCAAAAGCTTTATAACGTTCAAGAGAAGATAGCGTTTTACCCAGGATATATTGTGCAAGCTGAGGAGTTAATTGAAGATTTAGACGCAGTTAAAACCGAAGAAGATTTACAAAAGATTCGAGACAGATTTAGAAAGATGCGTGCTGAAGAAGCAACTAAACGTCCTATTGAGAATTCCCTCAGTTAACCCCTTGTTGAATAACCGCAGCCTAATAATCCCGTTGCACCAGAACGCCGCGAAGCAATCGCTGAGGGGCACAAATCATCTGCGTCCGATGAGCGGGAACGTTACCCTGAGAGAAGCAAACTACAGTTGGATCTAAATTGCCGTCTGAAATTGTCTTCTCTAGGAGACGCTACGCGAACAATTTTGAAGAATTATTTTGATTTTTGAATTTACAAAATGTCCCGTTCTGGATACACACTCCCCGTCTTTGCCTGCGCTGCTGCTGTTGCAGCTTTACACTGGTTACACGATCGCCAACCCCTAACTCTAGCATCTGTAGATCTAATTGAACCAAGCCAAATAGCAGAAATCCCCATTGAACAGGTAGCTGGACTATCTGAAAATACAGCTTTAGCGATCGCTCGCAGCGATCCTGGTGATAATCTCGACCTAACTAGAAATACACCAATTTGGGCAATGGTGGAATGGCGAGAAGAGGGTGAAGAGGCTGTAATTATTCAAGGTGGGGAAGGCATTGGCAGACAGATGAATGCTGATGACAAGCCGGCTATTTATGCCTATGCTCGAAGGCTGTTGCAAGAGAATTTGCAACGAATGTTGGCACCTGGGGAAAAAATCACAGTGACGATTATTCTACCAGAAGGGCGATCGCTTGCTGTTAGAACTTCCAATTCTGCTTTTGGTGTGGTTGAAGGACTTTCGCTTTTAGGCACAACCGGCATTTCCCAACCTTTGAGTACACCAGATCAACTTGCAGCTTTTCGGGCTGAATTACAAAATAAAGCCAGTCGTTTTGAGAGTTTGGTATTTTGTATCGGCGAGAATGGCCTAGATTTAGCGCGAAAACTAGGGATTAATCCCGAACAATTGGTGAAAACTGCTAACTGGCTTGGGCCAATGCTAGTAGAAGCTGATGTGCTGGGTGTGAAAGAAATCTTATTATTTGGCTATCACGGGAAGCTGATGAAATTAGCAGGAGGGATTTTTCACACCCATCATCACTTAGCAGATGGACGCAGGGAAATTTTAGCAGCCCACTGTGCGATCGCTGGTTTAAAATCACCAGATATTCAAACTGTGTTTCACAGTCCTACCGCTGAAGCCGCACTCGCACACCTCAGATCCCTGGATGCTTCCACAGGCAGTGATTGGGTAAACCAAGTTTACAGTGCGATCGCCGAAACCATCGATGCTCGTTCCCAAGAATACATCCAAAGTCATAGCGAAAGCGGCACAGAAGTTACAGTCTGTGGCTCGATGCTCTTTGATCGCGATCGCAAAATTATCGTGAAGAGTAAAACAGCCCGTTTGTTGATGGGAAAATTATGTTAACTTATTATGAATAATCGTAAACAATTCACATAAATAACCTTTTAAGTAATCACTTTCGGATAAGTTTATCCTTCTAATACCATCTCCGACTCAGGGCATAGGCTAACGCATATAAATGCGCGTTTGTCAAGGTTATTTATACCATTATCAGCCTGCCCAGGCTGAATAATAGCATCGAGCTATAGGTTACAGGGCATCAATTTATCCTTCACAGACATAACTCTCCCCGTCATGAATACAGCGGTGACTCTACCAACAGAACAGGCTCCCCAAACATTAGAAAATTTTGGACGGCTGAATCGTCAATTGATTGTGATTCTGGACTTCGGCTCCCAATATTCCGAGCTGATTGCCCGTCGCATCCGCGAGACTCAAGTATACTCTGAAGTTTTGTCCTATCGCACTACTTCTGCACATTTGCGCCAACTCAATCCTAAGGGAATCATCCTCTCTGGTGGACCGAATTCGGTTTATGGGGATAACGCTCCCCATTGTGACCCAGAAATCTGGAATTTGGGAATACCCATCTTGGGTGTTTGCTATGGGATGCAGCTAATGGTGAATCAACTCGGTGGGGAAGTGGCAAAAGCCGACCGGGGCGAATACGGGAAAGCATCATTATATATAGATGATCCCACAGATTTGCTCACCAATGTTGAAGATGGGACCACCATGTGGATGAGTCACCAAGACTCAGTTACCCAAATGCCACCAGGGTTTGAATTGCTGGCGCATACAGAAAATACCCCCTGTGCTGCCATTGCCGACCACGAAAGGAAACTTTACGGCGTGCAGTTCCATCCAGAGGTAGTACATTCAGTTGGCGGCATAGCATTAATTCGGAATTTTGTCTACCATATCTGCGATTGTGAACCCACTTGGACAACAGCGGCCTTTGTGGAAGAATCAATTCGGGAAATTCGCGCCAGAGTCGGCGAAAAGCGGGTGCTGTTGGCATTGTCTGGGGGTGTGGATTCTTCGACTTTGGCCTTCTTGTTATATAAAGCCATTGGTGAACAACTGACTTGTGTGTTTATCGACCAAGGCTTTATGCGGAAGTACGAGCCAGAGCGATTGGTGAAGCTGTTCCAAGAGCAGTTTCATATTCCTGTAGAATATGTGAATGCTCGCGATCGCTTTTTAACTGCCATTTCTGGTATTACAGATCCTGAAGAAAAACGTCGCCGCATCGGACACGAATTCATTCGGGTATTTGAAGAAACATCCAAACGTCTCGGTCACTTTGACTATCTGGCTCAAGGTACTCTTTATCCAGATGTCATCGAATCGGCTGATACCAACGTCGATCCCCAAACTGGTGAACGGGTAGCAGTGAAAATTAAGAGCCATCACAATGTCGGTGGTTTACCCAAAGACTTACGATTTAAATTGGTGGAACCACTGCGGAAACTATTTAAAGATGAAGTCCGCAAAGTTGGGCGTTCCATCGGTTTACCAGAAGAAATTGTTCAACGCCAACCTTTCCCTGGCCCTGGTTTAGCAATTCGCATTCTGGGTGAAGTCACCGCCGAACGGTTAAATATTTTGCGCGATGCCGATTTAATCGTGCGGCAAGAAATTAACCAACGCGGCTTGTACCACGATTTTTGGCAAGCATTTGCAGTGTTGCTGCCAATTCGTAGCGTTGGCGTCATGGGAGATCAACGTACCTACGCTTACCCCATTGTTTTGCGAATTGTCACCAGTGAAGATGGGATGACTGCTGATTGGGCAAGAGTGCCTTACGATGTACTGGAAGTGATTTCCACTCGAATTGTGAACGAAGTCAAAGGGGTGAATCGGGTGGTTTATGACATCACCTCCAAGCCGCCTGGAACCATTGAGTGGGAATAATTTAGTTTTTGGTGAGGGGAAGATAAGTTTTTCTTTCCCCACTCCCCACTCCCCACCTCCACCCGTCATCTTTGGGTTGACATAGTACTAGAATTGGGAAAACATCGCCAGGTTTTGATCCCACAATGCAGACGCCAACAGCAAAAAGCGCGAACCAAAACCTCTATGAAACTGATTTCTACGCCTGGACTCAACAACAGGCTAACTTGTTGCGTCATCACCAATGGAGTCAATTGGATTTGTCCAATTTAATTGAGGAAATTGCGTCCTTGGGTAGAAAAGAACGTCAAGAATTGAGAAATCGCCTCAGCGTCTTGATTGGACATTTACTGAAGTGGGAATATCAACCAGAACAACGTAGTCGGAGTTGGTTGGCTACAATTCGCGTCCAACGGCGGGAGATTCTGAAGTTACTGAGTGAAAATCCTAGTTTAAAGCCTTATCTGGCAGAATTACTCCAGGAAGCCTATGAGAATGCGAAGGATTTAGCATCAGGTGAGACGAATCTGCCCCTGTCAACTTTTCCGGGGCAATGTTTATATTCATTGGAGAATATTATTAGCGATCGCTTTTATCCAGGTGCATCTGCAACCGATGAAATAATGGAATAATACTATGCACCTACTGTCGAGTTTTCCATACAGCAGATTTCCAGAAAGCTAATCACGCGAAAAATCCCACAACCAAACTTCCCCTACTCCCCACTCCCTACTCCCTTTTTCATAAGCTAAATTTCAAAGCCAGCTATAAAACTTGTTTTACTTCAAAATTCACCAATTCTGAATCCTGAATTCTGGTGTATGCTTCCTGAAACAGGAACTAGTTCACTGTGTGTTATCGATTCAAGTAAGTCTGGAGATACCTGCCATTGATAATCAGATAATACTGACTGCCGGAGTGGAATTTGAATTACAAACTCTGTCCCTTTACCTGGATTAGAAATACAGCTCAATGAACCACCGTGTTGTTCAGTAACAATTTGATAACTAATCGATAACCCTAAACCTGTACCCTTACCAGCAGGTTTAGTTGTGAAGAAAGGATCGAATAACCGTTTTTGAACCTCTTGTGATATTCCTGGACCATTATCAATAATCCTAATTACAGCATATTCTTCTTTGAAAATATGCGTGTGAATCCAAATAGTAGGGGGAATAAAAGAATCATAAGTGCCTATTACTTCCTCCAAAGCATCAATTGCATTACTGAGGATGTTCATAAACACTTGGTTCATTTTTCCTGCATAGCATTCAACTTTCGGTAAATTACCATATTGTTTCGTGACGTGAATAGTCTGATGCGCCAATTTTGGATTCAGGCGATGTTCGAGAATTCTCAAAGTACTGTCAATACCTTCATGAATATTTACTGTTTTCAGTTCTGATTCATCATGGCGGGAAAAAGTCCGAAAAGACTTGACGATTTCACTAATTCTTTCAGCGCCGATTTCCATTGACGAAAGAAGTTTTGGTAAATCTTCAATCAAGAATTCTAAGTCAATTTCTTTAATTTTTTTCTGAATATCAGCAGTGGAATGAGGAGACTGAATTCGATAAAGCTGTATTAGTTCTATTAAGTTATGGATATAGTAATTAGCGTGATGAATATTGGCATAGATAAAATTGACTGGATTATTAATTTCATGAGCAACACCAGCAACTAATTGGCCTAGAGTAGCTAATTTTTCTGATTGTACAAGCTGCACTTGAGCTTTTTGTAAAGTGTGCAGAGCTTGTGAAAGTTCTTTAGTTCTTTCTGCTACCCGCTGTTCTAAATCCTGAGTCAGCTGCTGCAAAGCGGCTTCTGCGGCAATACGTTCGTCAATTTCTTTTTTCAGACGCAGATTTTGCTCCTCTAATGCTGTGGTTACATTTCGCAGTTGTACATGAACTTGGACACGAGCTAATACTTCTGCTTGTTGAAACGGCTTGGTGATATAGTCTACAGCACCTAGCGACAACCCTTTGACTTTATCTACAGAGTCACTAAGAGCAGTCATAAAAATAATTGGTATATCTTTGGTATTGGCATTAGCTTTTAATCGCCGACAGGTTTCAAATCCGTCAATTCCCGGCATCATTACATCTAACAATATTAATGCTGGTAAATCGTATTCAACTTGTCTGAGGGCACTTTGACCACTAGTTGCCACTGCAACATCAAATCCCGCATCTGTTAGGGCTTCTGAAAGTACTTCTAAGTTGGTGGGAATATCATCAACAATTAAAATTACATTGGTGTCAGATAGATGCATTATGAACCTTGCCAAATTATTAAATGTGATTTAAAATCTGATATTTTAAAATTCAGTTTTTTGAATAAATTCTTGAATAAAATATTGAATTTTCTCAATTTGAAATTCTTGAGATAATTGATAAATTTCTTGAGCGAATGCATTTAATTCATTATCTTCTTGTGTCAGTTGTTTTAATTCTTGTTGTAAAGCTTTAATCCGCCCTTGTAAAGCAAGTTTATATAACTTAGACAGAGCCTCTGATGGCGGAGGTATTATTTGTTTTTTATCAGATAAAAAATTTGGGTTTTGTGCATCAATTTCTAAATCACAGACATCTGCATTTTGACTTTCAGAGTTTTGAGCATAAATCCATTGTAAGTTTAGAGATTTTTGCAGCTTTTCTAGCAAATCAATTGCTTGTACAGGTTTGCTAAGAAAGTCATCACCACCTGCATCTAAACTGTTTTGAATATCAGTTTGATATACACTGGCTGATGAAACAATTACTTTTACATATTTTAAATCAGCATCGTTTCGTAGACGGTCTATCAATTCAAAACCATCCATCACAGGCATTGAAATGTCGGTAATAATTAAATCAGGTCTACACTCGGCTGCTTTTAGTAAACCTTCTTGACCATCACCACATTCTATAACATCAAATCCTAGAGGTTCGAGCAAATTAACAACCACTGAGCGATTTTCCCAACGGTCATCTACGATTAATATTTTTCGTTTTTCACCCTGGAAACCAACGAGAGTTCCTTGGGAAAAAACTTTAGATTTTTCTGCCCACTCTCTTGCTTCAATTACCTCTACATCAAACGCAAAAATACTACCTTGATCTAATTGACTTTGCACTTCTAAACTAGCACCCATGATGCCAACAATTTTTTCACTAATAGTTAATCCTAATCCTGTTCCTTGTGATTGCTTTTTAATATCGCCGACCTGCTCAAATGGTAAAAATATTTTTTCTAATTCTTCATCGGACATACCTACACCAGTATCTTCAACTTGGAAACGAATTCGATAGATTGATGGTTCTCCATTATTGTTGCTTTTCAATTTTTCTTGTTGAACTATAAATTTCACGAAACCTTGATCGGTAAATTTGATAGCATTACCTAGTAAGTTAATTAAAACCTGCCGCAACCTTTTTTCATCAGCCTGGATACCTATAGGCAAATGTTCATCAGCTACGTAGATAAATTGAATATTTTTTTGTTCAGCTTTCATCCGAAAAATTTCCGCAATTCCTTGAAGAAAGGAAGGGAAGTGAAAATTGGTCGGATACAGTTCTATCTTCTGAGCTTCAATTTTGGAAATATCAAGAATATCATTAATCAAAGTCAGTAAATGGGAACCACACTGACTAATCACACTGATACCTTTTTGCTGTTTTGCAGTGAGATTTTTTGAACCTTGAAGGATTTGGGCATAACCTAAAATACCATTGAGAGGTGTGCGTAATTCATGGCTCATATTGGCGAGGAATTCGCTTTTGGCTTTACTAGCACTATCAGCTGCTTCTTTGGCCGCTTGCAGTTCGGCTGTGCGTTTCGCTACTCGCAGTTCCAAGTCCTCAAAAGACTCTTTTAATTGCGATGCCATTTGGTTAAAGGACTGTGCCAAAATTTCGATTTCATCAGCATCCTGTAACTCAGATTGATAGTTTTGCTTGCTATTAACAACCACTCCAGAATCTTGACCCAAACGAATTGCCCTTTGGGCATCAGCTTCTGCCAGCTTCTGGCACTCTTCAAGAATAGGTTGCAAGCGGTTATTGAGTTGACGGATAAACAAAGTGACGACTAACGCTAGTACCAAACCGGCACCTAAGGCACCGCCAACTGCAATGGATAATACTGGGACTAACACAACCGACTGGGGTACTACTGCTAGCATCAACCAGTTGGTACTTTTGACTCTTTGAAATACCCAGTATTTACCCTGTGTCTGGATAAAACCGTCATCATCGGTTTCAATCTGCTGCCATACATCCCTTAACTCTGGTATGTCTTTATAGGTTGCTAGTGATTTAGCTTTCTTTGCGTCGGGTGGATATGCTAACAAATTGCCTTTCTCACTTACGATTACAAAGTAACCTTCTCCTCTAGTTACAGATTCTTTGAGTTGCTTACCTAGAGCCGTCACACTAATATCTATTCCTGTAACACCAATAAGTTGATTACGATCGTCGAAGATAGGACCTGTGTAGGTTGTCAAAGTCAGTCCATACCATTGATATGGCTCTAACCAAATATCTTTTCTGGATGCTACAACTGATGTGTAATAGTATTGTTTGGAGTAATTATCCTGTTGAACATCCACGTAGCGAATATCTTGATGGGGTGCTGGTAAAAGCTGACCTATTTCATTTGGTGCTTTTTGGTCAACATGAAAGTATGGCCAATACCATTGACGGTCTTTTGCTAACTGAAAATCAGTCTGACCAAAACCAAGACCCATAGTCAGGGGTGAACGTTCCTGGAAGAGATCAAAAGCTAATTGCTTATAGGTTTCTGGTTTGATGATTCCCTGACGCTGTATAGTTTTAACTGAAGCAGATATATCGTTTACAGATTGCTCTACTCTAGAAAGATCTCCTTCAATCAACTTAACTTGCTTACTTAGATTACCTCTGATCTCATTCTCTGCCTGACTTTCCATCGCTTTATAGAAGAAGTATGACATAGCACTTAATCCTACTAAAGCACCGCTTAAAACATAAAAAAATAGCCTCGAACCAATAGAATTATGTATGAGTTTTTTTCTAATTTTCATAAGTAATACCCTGCTGCAACTGCATGATGTTGCTCACTTGTATCTACTAAGTATTCATCATTAATAGTTCCTTTATTGATTGCCCAAATAACAATTGCTACAAAAATCTTTAGATAGCAACATAATCACTTAACCTACCGCATATTCCAGGGTAATACCCAACATCAATTTCTACTTAATCATTTATACTCCACATTAAAAACAAACTGGGGTTTTGTTCCTAAATCAACATGGCAGTTTACTCATTCAGGCTTGAAAATGCCACTTGGTAACAGTTGTTGGATTCAGATATCCCGCTGCAATCATCCCATTTGGTTGCTGTTCCCAGCCATTCTTTAGCGGTTGATCTATTTTCTTCAAAATTGCTAAGGGAAGGTACTAAAAAACCACACTGTATGAAATAAGACAAGTATGTACTCAAAAGCTTGGTATTTGCGGGTGGGCAAACTATGGAAGTTTCTCTAAGCCCATTGAGGGTATTTTGATAGTCAAAAGCTTGAGCCGTTAGTAGGAAAGCTTCAAAATAGGTCATATGGGTTTGAGAAGATTTCTCGGTGAATAGTGATTTAATAGGATTTAAAACATTTTCTTGGGAGATATCCAATTGAAGTAACTCTGTTTGCCATTTCTCATTTGGCTGCAATTGAATTGAGTAGCCGAAACTGCGGATTTCGCTCACAAGCTTTTTCCAGGGCAATGGGTGAGGGTTGACAATATGGAAGGCTTTCCCTAGCGATTCTCGTTGTCTTGAGAGATGCACAATTGCTTTACTGGCATAGTCTATGGGAGTTATATTGATCGATTGATCCAGATCGGGCGCAGTTCCTAGTTGAATCATGCCTTTGATGATTCTGGCTATCAAATCATTTATGTGATAAGTGCCTGTTTGACTATGACCTGAGATCATTCCTGGTCTGTAGATGCAAGCAGGAATTCCGCGCGATTGGGCTGCCATTACTAACTGTTCAGCAACCCATTTAGTTTGGGCATAACCCCTAGTTAGTTTTTCACCATCTACCAATAGTTCATCTTCTGGGATCGGTGTTGGATTGTTAAAGATTAGAGGCTCAAGGACATCAATGGTGGAGATAAAGTGGACAGGGGTGACTTTGCCTAAACTGGCTAACCGGAGAATTTCTTGAGTTCCTAACACATTGGTAGCTCGTAGTGCCTTGTACGGATAAATCAGGTTTACGAAAGCCCCAGAATGATAAATTAGGTCGAGCTTATGAGCTAACTCTTGGAACCTTTGATGATTTAACCCTAAAAAAGGTCTTGATAAATCGCCTAATAGGGGAATTATCCTGGAATTTAATTCGCCACTCCAGAGCATGTAACGCTCTAGATTGGTTTGAATTTTGTACCGACCTTCTGCAAAATTAGAGGCACGAACAAGACAGTAAATATCTGCTGATGTTTGTTGCAGAAGTTCGTGTAAGAGAAAAGCACCCAAGAAACCTGTTGCGCCTGTCAACAAGATATGCTTTGGTTCAGTTGTAGGTTCAACAAACGGTATTTCCGGGCGAATTGTTGGGTCTAAGACGGCTTGGGCTAGTAAGTCTACCTTTGTGAATTCCTCAACAGGTTTCATAGAATCCAAATTTTGTAAAACATCAATGGATTTGATTAATCCAGATATCGTCGGTTCTTTAAGCAGGTAGAACAAGGGTAATTTAATGTGAACGATCTCTTCTACTTGAGCAAGTAGCTGAACTGTCAGCAGAGAATGTCCTCCAAGTTCAAAAAAGTTATCCTCAACGCCAACTTGTTCTATTCCTAAAATCTGAGACCAAATTTCAGCCAGCTGGTTTTCTAGTAAAGTAGAAGGTGGGACGTATGCCTCTGTTAACATGGGTCGCTCTTTTTTAGGTTCAGGGAGCGATCGCCGATCAATTTTCCCATTTGGTGTCAAGGGTAGGGTTTCCATAACTACAAATGCTGAAGGAACCATGTAGTCAGGTAGTTTTTCCTTCAGGTAAGTACGTAGTTGGGGAACCAAATTGGTTTTCTGGTTTACTTGAAGAGGATTATTGGCATAAGCACTCAATGGTTTTAACTCTAATGGTTGCTCCGGCAGGACAACAATAGCCCTTTGGTTTGTTGCTTTCAACTGGCTTTGCAGCACAACGTCATAGGTGTCTGGAGTGTTTAACTCAGACCAAGTAATATGGGACTTATAGGGTAGATATTGGCTTATATTCCAAAATTCCTCTGGATGTACTGTAGTTTGTTCAGGGATTTGCCAGAGGGTTTGTTTTAGCTGTCCTACAGTTGGCGGTTGATTGGCACTCGCTAACAGCTCCACTGCCTTCACATCTCGGAAAACCCGAGCATTAGGCACATTGATAATCTTGAGAGTTTTTGGTTGTTTCTCTTGCAGAAATTTGCAGATTTGTGGTATTGATATATCCTGTTGTTGCCAATCCCAACATAAAGGCTCTGCATCTGGATAGACATCTGTCTCAATATGAAGAATGACATCAGAGCGAAACCTAATAAGTTCGTTTTGAGAGTGACCTCGCTTAAGTAAGGTTTGAACATGACTAATACGGGGAATTCTCTGCTTCAAAGCAGGAAAGAAGTCTGGATCAAGCACTAGTTCTCTGTCGCGGAAAATTCGTTCCCGGATCATTTGTTGGAGTTGATGACTGGAAAGAGAAGAAGTAGCTTGGCCCAGTTGAACTGCGGTATGAAAAGTTTCTAGTAACGGTAAACTACGAACGTCACCAATGAAAATCTGCCCTCCCGGTTTGACCAATTTGACACTCTTCTCGATCGCCTGCAACAGATAATCCACACTGGGGAAGTACTGAATCACAGAGTTGATAATCACCGTATCAAAGCTGGCTGGTTCTAATCCTGCAAGTTCATGGGCAGCTCTGTCAGATACCTTTACATGTGACCAATGCTGTGGATCGTTCTTCAGTTGCTGCTCTATATAATGGATAGCTTCTGCCGAAATATCTGTACCTACGTAATGACTACAGTAAGGAGCAATGCGAAATAAAAGTAGTCCCTTTCCACATCCAATCTCTAATACTCGTTGCGGACATAAAGAAAGAATCCGCTCAACAGTGTCGTCAACCCACTCACACACCTCATTTGCTGGTATAAGTAGACCAGTAAAACTATCATTGTAGCCAGCCCAATCTTCAGGAAACTGACTGTAAGTACTGCTCCAAACCTTTTCCCACTGCTGAATTTGCTCAGTATATGACTGTTCTATTAGTTGTGATGATACTAATTTCTCGTGGTGAGTATTGGGAACAACATAGGCAATCAGGCGTTTATTACCAAAATTATCTTCTTTACTAATAACAACAGTCTCTTTGATATATGGATGCTGGCTCAAAACTCTTTCAATATCTCCTAATTCCACGCGAAAGCCACGGATTTTGACTTGATTGTCAATCCGACCAATAAACTCAAGATTTCCATCTGGTAGATAGCGAGCTAAATCTCCGGTTTTGTAAAGGCGTGCTTCGGGTTCGTTACTGAAGGGGTGATGAACAAACCTGTCACGATTTAACTCTGGACGGTTGAGGTAACCTCGCGCAACTCCTTCTCCACCTATGTACACTTCGCCAGGGGTACCAATAGGAGCTATTTTCATTGGATCGTTTTCTCGGCGTTTTGGTTGCTCTAGTAGGTAGATTTGTGTGTTATCAATGGGACGACCAAGAGGTAAGGAATTGCTCCCAGGTTCTACTTTGTAAATCATTGACCAAACAGTAGTTTCCGTGGGTCCATACATATGCCAAAGAGAGCCTCCTTTCTCTAGCAGCTGATTGGCTAGCGATCGCATTAAGGCTTCTCCACCACATAATATTTTCAGTCTTTTATTTCCTTGCCAGCCTGCGGCAAGAACCAGTTGCCATGTCGCTGGGGTTGCCTGTACAAATGTGACTTCTGGCTCAGATAGAACCTTGGCAAGTTCCGCCGCATCGGATGCTACTTGCCGTTCAATCAGCTTAATACGAGCGCCTACGACCAAAGGTAAATATAGGTCTGGGACTGCCATATCAAAGGAAATTGTCGTGATTGCTAGCAACGTATCTTCTGCCGTTAGTCCTGGTTCCCTCTGCATGGAATTTAGGAGGTTGACTACTGAGCGGTGTTTAATCTGAACACCTTTAGGTTTACCTGTAGAACCTGAAGTATAGATGGTATAAGCTAAATTTTCGCCAGTTACTTTACTATGGAGATTTTCTGTGCTGTATTGAGTAATTACCTGCCAATCTGTATCAATACACACAACCCGTACATTTTCTAGCCGTGGTAATTGCTTAATCAGATGCTTTTGAGTCACGAGTATTGGCATCTGGGAGTCTTCCAGCATAAATTCCAAGCGTTCTTGGGGATAGCTAGGATCGACAGGTATATAAGCTCCACCTGCTTTGAGAATGCCTAGTAGTGCAATCACCATGTCTAGCGATCGCTCTACACACACGCCAACCAAAACTTCTGGTTTAACTCCTAGTTTCTGTAAGTAATGCGCTACTTGGTTCGCTTTTTGGTTAAGTTCTTCATAACTTAGTTGCTCATTTTGACAAATAACAGCGACAGCTTGAGGAGATTTTTCAACTTGATTTTCTACTAATTTATGAATTAACGTAAAGTCGAATTTTTCGATCATTTTTTTGGAAGATTTGCAGATAATTACTAAAATATTCACAACTGGAATTACTAGTTTTTTAACTCTAGCTTATGACTGCTAATTTATTATTCACACTAGGTATATATCTGACTGCGCTGTTTTCATCAACCAATCTAACTTGACAAACATTTGCAAAAACAGATTTAATTAATAAAGGATGACAAATACATCCTAGTGTCACAATATTACAGGCAATAAAATTGAGTATGAAAAATCATTATCACTTGAAAATTTTTCTGGATGCCAGAGTGAGATTACTAGAATGATAAATAATGTTTTTTGAGACTTAAATATAATTTTTTCAGTAGTTTTGGTTATATCTTGGCGTGTTTTTTGAAGTTCAAGCCAAGTAAAACATTGTATTTTTTAAAGTAAATATAATGGCAGTTATCGAAAATGCTGAATATTTAAATTTGATAAAATTGTCTAGAAATATATAAATTTTTTACACAAAATTTTTATTGAAAAATTCACAATTTATGGACTTTATCAAGACTCTATATGCAACTTGATTTTAGCTTTTGAATTCCGCTGCCCAAAACTTTACAAAAATTATAAATTTGGTTAAGTTATGTTGATTTTACGCGAATTATTCTCAATAAATCTACGAATTTACTTGCTTTGAGGAGTTGACTAATTACAGGCTTTTTTGATATACTCAAATTCTTGTTTATTATTGGCTACTGCTATAACTTTTTTGAGTTTTACCAAATTAAAGGTATTAATTTTTAATTTTTATAACGGCAACTTGATGGTAAAAGTAGCTCCTTGTCCAACGCCAGGACTAGCAACTTGAATAGAGCCGCCATGTAATTCGACAAGATGACGGGCGATCGCCAAACCCAGTCCTAAGCCAGCTTGTTTGTGAGTGGGATGTCCTTGATGATAGCGTTCAAAAACGTAGGGCACAAACTCTGGGCTGATGCCCATACCTGTATCGCTAACTGTGATTTGGGCATGAGAGCCATTGCCAAACAATCTAACTTCTACTTTTCCCCCTGAGGGGGTGAATTTAATAGCGTTGGTGAGTAAATTGCCGAGAACTTGCAGTAAACGGTTGATATCGCCGGAAATTGTGGAAATTGACCTGTCAATTATGGACTCTAAACGAATATTTTTGGAGTTTGCCGATGGGTAAGCAGTTTCTATTGCTGCGCCTACAACTACTCCGAGATTAACTTGGCTGACCTCAAGTTGTAGCTTCCCTTGGAGGATGCGAGACATATTTAGTAGGTCTTCGAGAAGTTTTTCCTGAGACCTGGCATTGCGTTCAATGGTTTCGAGAGCTTTAGGGAGGTTGGCTTCATCGAATTTGCTCCTCCGCAGCAGTTGCACCCAGCCGAGAATGGCGTTGAGTGGAGAGCGTAGGTCATGGGATACCATTGCCACAAACTCATCTTTAGTGCGGTTAGCAGCTTCAGCTTGGGCGCGGGCGGCTTGCTCAAGTTGCAAAAGTTGATTGCGTTCGGCTTCTAAGTGTTTGCGATCGTCAATATCTGTACTCGTGCCAAACCACTTGATGATACTTCCTTGCTCATCCTTGATGGGCACACCTCGTACTAAATGCCAAGAACTGCTACCATCGTGTTTTTGATAGCGGATTTCCTGTTGGTAAAGTTCCCCTGTTTGCAAGGCTTGAGTCCATCCTGCCATAGCTGCTTCGGTGTCGTCTGGATGGATAGTTTTTGTCCAGCCAAATCCCATTGCCTCGTCAACTGATTGTCCAGTAAATTCATACCAGCGTTCATTGAGATGTTCACATTCACCCTGAGGATTGCAGATCCAAACGAGTTGTGGCATGGCATTGGATAAGTAGCGGTAGCGTTCCTCGCTTTCGCGTAGCGCTAGTTCAGCACGTTTGCGTTGGGTGAGGTCGAGAACGAAGCAGACGCTATAACCGTTGTCCTTTGTGCCTTCTATCCGGGCAATTCCTAGTAGAACTGGAATCCGAGTACCATTTTTGTGAAGATATTCCTTCTCAAAGGGAGTACAAACACCAGAAACTTGCAGTTCTTGAATTTTTTGCTGGTCGAGGGTTTGATATTCTGGCGGTGTCATGGAATTCCAGCGGATGATTCCGCCTGCCAAATCTTCACGGGTGTAACCGAAGGTTTCTAAGAAAGCGTCATTTGCTTCATAGACTCGACCGCTGAAGTCACCAAAATAAATCCCAACTATATTAGATTCGACAATGCGGCGGAATTTAGCTTCACTTTCTTGCAAAGCAAATTCAGCACGTTTGCGATCGCTAATATCTGTTGTACTACCCACTGCCCGAATTACCTGGCCACTAGCATCTCGTGTAATCACTCCCTGATCCAGCACATATCGATATTCCTGGTCTTTGTGTCGTGCCCTATACTCAACCGTATAGTGATTTTCATTGGCAGAGACTATAGCGTGGAAGTGATGAATTAAACCCTCTCTATCTTCGGGATGAATTTGCTCTTTCCACCATTGATGGGTTGTTGGTGCCTCCTTTAAGGAGTAACCCAAAATTTTAGTTAGTCCTTCAGTCCTGTCAATTCTGTCGTTTTCTAGATCCCAGTCATAAATTAGGCAATTAACCGCCGCTGCTGCTAGTTGGAAACGCTCGTTGCTTAAACGTAGCTGTTCTTCTGTCTGCTTACGTTCAGTGATATCAAAGCTTGTACCGATAATTTGGCGTGGGGAACCATCAGAATTCCTGGTGAATATCGTATCTCTACTAAAAAACCAGCGCCATTCTCCATTGGCGTGTCGCATCCGATATTCATTTTCCACGATATTGCTATCTTGAATTGAGCCAAGTTCTTGGAACACACTAGGAAGTTGAGCGAAATCCTCAGGATGCATGATCTTGGGTAAGAACTGTGTTCCCATTTCTTGAACTTGCTCTGGAGTGTAGCCAAGCAATTTACTAACCTGACTATTAATATAGACATTCTGTTGTTTAACTAAGTCGTAAACATACAAAATTCCGGGAGTAGTTTCGGCAATGCGTTCGATGAACTGCTGACTCTCGCGCCATTGTTCATGTGCTTGATTTTTCTCAGTCACATCCCGCCAGGAAGCAACAAAGCCATCTCCCATTTTGGTGATGCGAATATCAATGGTTTTGGTTAACACCTGATTGCTATCAAAATTTGAAGTGTAGATGAGTGATTCTTTCACCAAAGGATTACCAGTTTCTATAACTTGGCAACACTCATCAAACAATTCACTGGCTCGAAAATTCGGTAAAATTTCACATAATCCTTTGCCCCGCTGTTCCTCCTTATTCATCTGGGTAAATTCACAAGCTGCGGCATTCACATAATCAACGCAAAAATCAAGTATTTCACCCGTCTCGTTACGAATGGCTAAGTAAATACCAAAGCAATCGAGCATATTTTCCACCGAAGTGCGAAAACGTTCTTCGCTGCGTTGTAGTTGCTGACGTAACTGAGTATTTTTGATTGCTGAGTAGACAGTAGAACGCAAACGTTCTGCTGTTGTCTGTCCCTTGATTAAATAATCTTGGACACCACTTTTCATCGCCTGGACAGCCACGGACTCGTTGCCATATCCTGTTAACATAATTAGAGCTGGCGTATTTCCCTTTAACTGCTGCCGTAATTCTGCCAGAAATTCCAGTCCATCCATGTCTGGTAAAAGAAAGTCTAATAAAATTCCCTCAGGCTGCAACTCTTGACATAATGCCAACGCTTCCTCTCCCGATTCTGCTTCGAGAATTGTGTACCTGTGTTCTTGGTCTTGCAGGAGATAGCGACGATAAACCTGTCGGTCTTCAGGAGAATCATCGATAATTAAAATGGTTAGCGGCTGTGCCATGACTACTTGCTAACAGCATCAGGGAGAACTACGATATCTAACCAATAAGTGATAAAACTTTGAATAGTTTGTACCAATCTGTTGATGTCGATTGGTTTTAATATATAACTAGCAATGCAATATCGATAACATACTTCAATATCTTTAGGGTTAGAAGAAGTCGTAAATACAACCACAGGAATATTTTTGAGGTTTCGATCCTGCTTGATTTGCTCTAAGACTTCTCGCCCATCGGTTCCTGGTAAATTCAGGTCGAGTAAAATAATCGAGGGACAAGGAAATTTCTGAGAATCGCTGTAGGAACCAGTGTGGTAGAGAAAGTCCAACGCTTCATCACCATCGGTACAGCGAAAGACGGGATTAATCACAGCTTCTCGGCGCATGACTCGACATAGCGCTTCAAAGTCTTCATCGCTGTCTTCAATCACAAGCAAAGGTTGGGCGGTTTTGCCAATCATGAGTTCAGTCTACTCCTTGTAATGTGAAATAAAACGTACTGCCTTCGCCGTAGGTTGACTCCACCCAGATTTTACCGCCATGTCGCTCGACAATTTTTTTCGTGATGGTCAATCCCGCCCCTGTACCGCCACCATATTTGCTTGGCCCGTGTAGCCGTTTGAAGATGCGGAAAATCGCCTCAAAGTGTTTTTCTCGAATTCCAATGCCGTTATCTCGGACGTAAAATGTTACTGGTGCAGGTGAAGCGGCTTCAACATAGCCAATTTCAATCCATTTTTCGGGTTTGTCGTTGTATTTAATGGCGTTGGCAATGAGATTGTTAAAGACTTCGCCTACTTGGACGCGATCGCAATACACTGTTGGTAATGGTCTAGGAATCCGGATTTCTACCCCCATCTCCTCAATTCGGGCGCTCAACAAGTCTAAATTTCGCTGAACAATACTATTAATATCAGTATCCTGCATAGAAAGATCTATCCTTCCTAAGCGGGAAAAATGTAGCAGCGAATCAATTAAATCTTCCATACGCTGAGTCAAACGAATCAGAGTTCTTAGCTTGTGCCTACCTTCTTCGTCGAGAATTTCGCCGTAGTCTTCAATGAGGAAATTGGAATAATTATGAATACCGCGCAGTGGTTCTTTCAAATCATGAGAAGCAATGTAGGCAAAGGCATCTAATTCGTTGTTTCTACGTTCTAGTTCAATATTGAGCTGCGCTAGTTCATCTGCTTTTCGCAACACCACACCAATAATAGCGCTTCTCAACTCCAGTGCCGCACTCACTTCATAAGGTTTCCAACTCAGAGATTTTAACCGCACCGTTTCTTTCCATGACTCGAAGGATTTCCGGGGTGATAAACGCAAACTGCCATTTCCCGTTACCTCTACAGGTTTATTCGGGTTACCTCCCCAATTGACAGTCCGCACTACCTCTGGGCGAAACCATAAAACATAGTTTCTCTGAATTTTGGAAAATGAAAGCGCCATCAAGCCACTAGCCACGTCACCGATTTTTTCTCCTTCTGGATAAATTTGTGATAGCGAATCAGTGTAAAAAATTTCTTCCTGGACATTTTGATAAATCCATTCGATTAAATTTTGAATATCTAGCTTTTCGGGAGTATTGCCAACTGAAAAATAGTCTTTTTCAAAATATACCACTGCTCCGTCGGCATTGACAAGATTAAGTAGATTCGGTTGATGCTGAATTAAACCTTCAAGAAAGTTATTTTCTGCCGACATGAACTCTACTAATTTGCTATGAACTGATTTCAAATTAATTTTGGATTCAGTATCTTCACTATCCTCTTTTCCACTCAGTTCTACAGATGTAATTTGTCCCAAAAATTCACAAGCATGACGAATTTCATAGGGAACATATTTCGGCGATTGATGATGACAAGCAATTAGTCCCCATAATTTTTGATTTTTCATAATGGAAATTGACATTGATGCCGTTACGCCCATATTATGCATATACTCAATATGTAAAGGCGAAACACTCCGCAACACCGACTTACTTAAATCTAAAGGCTGCCCAGTCAAGGGATTATTTGCAGGTAAAATTGCTGCTGGTTGATAGTCAGCATTCGGTATTAGCCTCAACCAATTTTGGCTGTAGAGTTCCCTAGCTTGTACGGGAATATCCGAAGCTGGATAGTGTAAGCCTAAATAAGATGTCAGATATTCTGGCTTTTGTTCAGCAATAACTATGCCGTTCCAATCCTCATCGAAGCGATAGACCATCACCCGTTCAAAACCAGTGATCTTTTTTACTTCTTGGGCAAGAATTTGACTTAGTTCTATGACACTCGATGCCACCTGTAATTTAGATATAGCTTGTTTAAGTAAATGATAAAATTTAAAAAAGGCGTTACTTTTTTCTAAGAATGTCGGTTCTAATTCCAGAACCAAAATTTGAGATGAACGATGAATAATCACATCATAATGTAAATTTTCATCACCAGATTTGATTGTAAATTCCAGAGGATTGACAATTTGCAAATCCTGTTGAGATAAACAATCTTGCAAAAAATTAATTTGTTCAGATTCTAAGAAGTTACTTAAAGGTTGATTTAGTAATTGTTCCGGACTAATGCCAAATAAAGAGTAAGTATTATTGCTACATTGAAGGATAATTAGCTCTGGTTCTTTTAATGCCAAAAGGACTCCATGAGGTTGAATAGAGCCAGGAATATGAATTGGCTCTCGATCGCAGTTGGTGAGATCAACTTCAAAGGGAACGGTAATATCGTTAGTGTTCACGCTTTAATACCAATGATGACTAGTATGCCTGAGCAATGTACCTCAATCTCAGAGGATTTTTTAAAAGTCTTTGGTGGTCTATTAAACACTTTATAACCTCCTAAAATCTCCTAAAAATGAGGACTTTCAAACCGTTATTCACTAATTTGATAAATATCTGACAGCGGGTTGGTAAGAGGATGTTTGAAAAGTCATAATTGATGTCTCAAATATTTTTTACCCCACCCTAACCCTCCCCGTATGTATTGGGGAGGGAACCGGATTTTCTTGTTTCCCCCCAATATATCGGGGAGCCACTGCGTTGCGGAGGTTCCCTCCGTTGTAGCAAGTGGCGTGGGATTAAGGGGGGTAATAATTCGATTCAAATCACTACATACCACTTTTCAAACATCCTCTAAGGAAGGTTATGGGAGATATTCATATAACCTGACAGACAAACATCCTCTAACAGAGTCTCTAATTTAGTTGTCAATTTTTTGGTTTAATCTATCTAAATAAATCCGACCAAAATTTATTATAAAAGCTTTACGATCAGATTTTATGATTAAAATACTATTTATCCAAGATAATTTTCTTTATGTAAATAAATATAGAGTTCAAGGGAATTTTATCTAGGTAGCAAGAATATAAATGCTAGCGAAAAATTAGCTGTAAATTGAATAGTAGTCAAGGAGTTGAGTTATTTTCTAGAAAAAAAGGCGCGATCGCAGTAAAATTACCAATGATGTGGCCAGTGAGAAAATAAAACAAGCAGGTCATTAGCAATAATTTTTATCTTATCAACGTTATATGGAGATGTTATGGAACCTCCTCTCCCTCTTGTTGGCTTAAACATCCTCGTAGTTGATGATGATGATGATAGTCGCTTTTATGTCACAACTGTACTAGAAGCAGATGGAGCATCTGTCACAGCAGTTGCATCCGCAGCCGCCGCATTGAAAGTATTACCCCAATTGCAGCCTGATATCTTGATATGTGATATTGCTATGCCTAGTGAAGACGGCTACACCCTCATCCGCAAAATCCGGTCGCTCAAACCGGACATTTACGGAAAACTCCCCGCCATTGCCTTAACCGCCTATGGCGATCGCGAATATCGTAATACCGCCCTAGAAGCAGGCTTTCAGATTCATGTACCTAAACCAGTCGATCCAAGCGAACTAGTTGCGATCGTCGCCAATTTAGTTAACAATTGTAATAATTAATACGAAAATGTTGTCATTGGGCATTGGTTATTTCTCTCCCTGCCTCCCCTGCCTCCCCTGCCTCCCCTGCTTCCCACTCCCCCTCATCCCTTCGCCTCAAAACTAATTTGCTCAGACTTATATCCCGGTGGCTCGACGTGAATTAAAATCCTCACAGGACGAAACCGTTCTTCTAATCGGCTTTCGACTTCTTCGGTGATCTGGTGGGCAGTTTCTACATCTGGTGCGTCTACAATTAAATGCATTTCAATGAACACTTGACGACCAAGAACACCGCGAGAAGCGATCGCATGACAGTTAATCACACCAGGGACAGAAGTAGCGATGGCATGGATTGCTTCTGGTGCGATCGCCATTTGATCTACCAGCCAAGGTAAATTCTCTTTTAAAACTGACCAGCCACTCCAAAATACCAACAAAGCCACAGGAAAAGCTAACACGATATCCATCCATTGATAACCCAGCCAAACTCCGATCAAGCCGCCAATTACAGAAATTGTCACCCAAATATCGCTCATGGTGTGTGTAGCATCAGCAATGAGAATCGGGCTAGCTACCCGCCTACCTACACCACGTTCGTAAAACGCTACGAAAATATTTACACCCAACACAATTAGTAATAACCACAACTCAGGGGGCGATATTTTCACAGGTTCACCACCGCCTTTGAGAATTCGCTCAATTGCTCCTTGGAGAATTTCAAAACAGGCTATTCCCAAAAAGGCCGCGATTCCTAATGCTCCCACCGCTTCAAACTTGCTGTGTCCATAAGGATGCTCGCGATCGGGTTGTGGAGAAGAAAATTTACTCGCAATTAATCCTAAAACGTTGTTAGCACTATCGGTCACACTATGCAAAGCATCAGCTAGTAAACTCAAAGAACCCGTCCAGTACCCCACAAGTGCTTTCAATCCCATTACAAATAGGTTGAGTACTAGGGTGATAATTAAAACTTTTTGCACTTCAGCGCGGTTATCGGAAATCATAGATTATTTATTACATCAAGTTCTATGACTTCTAATGTAAAACTCAAAACACAAATAAATACAAATAAAATGTATCAAAGTCTTACACAGTAAGAATTAACTCTCTCTTTAACTGACAATTTTTATGCTAATTATTGACAATATTTATAATTAAAATTAGCTAGAAAGCGGACAGATGTAGAGAATGCTTTTGGCGATCGCAGCAGATTTTTAGCATTAATAGGAGAAATATTTTAATTAAATTTATTTGCCAGTAAATTTTCTATAGGACTCATATTTGATTTTTGGGAAGCTAAGTACACCTTTATTCCTTCTTCCCAGTCCCCAGTCCCCAGTCCCCAGTCCCCAGTCCCTTACCTCTACGAGTGATTCTCCAAATAAAATCGGATTGCTATAGTTGTGTAATTCATACATGTAATCCCTAAGGTTTTTCCGGAAAAATAGTTAATTATCTGCCACTATCCAATCGATTATTCGATAATTGACCAAGTTCTAAAGTGAACCACTGATTGGGGTAACATTAGTAATTACCAAGAAGTTTTAATACAAAGCTAATGTCTTCAACTCCTCTAACACTCAACTTAGTTGAAGGTTCTGTGTCCTTCAGTTTTTCACCCCAAGCAGCACGAGAATTAAAGGTAGCAATAGACCAGTTAATGGAACGCCTCAAAGCTGTGGCTGCTAAACCCATTCCTGGCGGCGGTAAAGCCACTCCCCAGCCTCCCTTGGAATATCGTTACACTGGCGAAGTCTTTTTAGAAGTTTTCTGCAATCCTAATATTTGGCCGACTCCCTTCGCAGCCAAAGTCCTGCTGACTGTTCGCAACATTAACATCCGCGTAACTACAGAAGCCGAATTGACTCGCATCATTGATGATATTAATCAATATTTAGACCAAGTGGGATGAGGGGGAGTGGGGAGTGGGGAGTGGGGAGCTAGGGGAGGCAGGGGAGGCAGGGGAGGCAGGGGGAGAAATAACTAATGCCCAATGCCCCATGCCCCATCCCCTGCATTTCTAGAAAAATTACCGGAGCAGTCCAACATCAGGAACCGCCCCGGTAACAGAATCCACATTCCAGACTCAAGTTGCGGCATCAGCACTCTTGGTTCTGATGCCTAAATTCACCTGAAAACTTGTATAAATTGAGACTCTAATGTTTCCGTATTAATGAAAAACGCAAGATCCTAGATTGGGCAATGCTTACCAAAAGCCAGAGATTATCCCCCATATTGGGCGTAGAATCGTTGATTGTGAAATCCACACATCAAAAATAAACCCCAATCTCAAATCCGAAATTTAACATTGATTAGTCGTTGTCCCATTGTTCACGACCAATCAAGTCACCAATGCGATCGCGTAACAAAAAGTCACATTTTTCTAACTCACATTCAACGCAAACCCACTCTCTCGCTGGGATGTATTGGCAGAGTGTATATATTGGCTGTTGTCGGCTGACCATTCCCTTTTGCACCAGTCGGCGTGCTTCGTCTTGGATGACATCCAGAGAGTAGTAATTAATAGAAGGCACCGTATTCACACTCATGGTTTTTACTCACAAATTAACACTTAGATAGTGTTCCCGTTTAGCTATAAGGAACAAACATGACAGAGATTTGACTTGTGGCTATGCTTTTGTAGTTTGCTATACGGAACTAATTTCATTTTGACGCTACACATCCTGAAATTATCTCAAGAAATGTTAAGAAAGTCAACAAAAGCTGACATTTCCGAAAAATAAGCTTCACAAAACAATGTCAAAGTAGTTAACGAAACCTGCTGTACTAGTTGTGTGAGTTTTATTCAACGGGTTCCAAAGCTATGCCATTAGTGCCTTGAGGCATTATTTTGCTGGTGAGAAGAGTCCATATAGCGATCGCTCACAGATCAAATAATCACCTGAAAGCTGTATCTAGAAGTGTTGGTATCTATCTCAAGGTAAACAAGATAAGGATATTTGGCAGCAACTAGGGTATAAACTATGGCAAAGCTAACGGCTAAATTACACTATGAAGGCTTTTAGGCTAGCAACTGTTAACAATTTCTTAAACAAATCCGCAATTACTTGGTTAATTTCAGCGCTGATGTTACATGGTTTTTTTTAGATAAACATCTGTAGAAGGGGGGAGTAATGCTATTTATCTATGGGGAAGGGGGAAACGCTCTGACGTGGGGATGAAGAGAGAAGGAGGATGACAGATGATAAATGACTAATGACAAATGACTGAATTAGCTTATGGTCACATTAAAACAGACGTGATCTAGTCACGTCTGTAAAGTGTTTGGCGGATTTGCTGAGATCAATTTGTTCTGAAGTTACATTGTTCTTTAAGTTACTGATTCTGAGAATTTGTCATCATCGGGATCTGTGGTGTCTTCTACTGCTGTGGGATCTTCTGGCGATCGCTGATTGTTCAGCTGGTTTAATAGTGCCAGTACTTTATTACCACGTTCTATGGAGCGATCTTCCACAAAGATCACCTCTGGTGTACGACGTAGCCGTACCCTAGCACCAAGTTCGCTGCGGACAAAACCTGTGGCTGACTTTAAGCCCGCCATTGTTTCAGCCTTAGCTTCATCTGTACCATAGATACTGACGTAGATTTTGGCGTGTTGGAGGTCGCCAGAAACATCAACATCAGTAACACTTACCATTCCTGTACCCACACGGTCATCCTTAATGCCGTTGAGCAGCATTTGGCTAACTTCCCGTTTGATCAGTTCAGCAACGCGGGAGACGCGGCGATTTGTAGCCATAAAAGTTTAGCCTCCTCACAGAGGTTGTACGACATAATATAAATGCAAGTTGGGTAGATAGTATTTGGCGTATAGCAAGCAACGCCAAAAATAACTGTCTCTAGGGCGCAAGCCACAGCATCGCCCTAGCCTAGATTGTACTCAAGCCCAGCATTGCACGTAAGGTGAAAGTTACGAACACCAGACTGCTAACAAGCAAACCCAAAAGGGCGATTAGGGTGATTGGGCGTTTGAACAGTGGCACTAATGGCGCAAAGGTGTTGATAAATACCCCTAAGAGGACAGTAATGAAGTAGCGGGGGTAGCGAAAGACGTTATCCCAAAATCCGTCAAACATTTGAATGTAAACTGCCTTGTTATAAACTTACGTTTGTTTTGATATGCTTTATCTACTCAATTGTAATCTATGCGGCTGGAAAATTAACCAGTTAATATAAAATACGGCTCGTCAGTTATATTAACTATATTTGGTCGCCATTATTTCTGTAAAATTTTAGGTAAATGGTTATTCAAATCCCCAAAGAAACTAGCCCGCGTCCATTTTTGAAGTGGGCAGGGGGTAAAAGTAGGTTGATTCAGCAATATATTCCTTATTTTCCCAATAATTATAAAAATTACTATGAACCATTTTTAGGAGGCGGTGCTGTCTTTTTCTATCTCCAACCAACCAAAGCAATTTTAACTGATATTAACGCCGAATTAATTAATACTTATTGCTGCGTTAGAGATAACGTTGATGAATTAATATTGCTCCTGAAAGAACATAAGAAAAGACATACTAGAGATTATTACTATAGCGTAAGAAACAACTTTGCTGGTACTGATTTAGAAAAAGCTGCTCGTTTAATATATCTGAATAAAACCTGTTTCAATGGTCTTTATCGAGTGAATTCACAGGGCAAATTCAATGTGCCCTTAGGCAGATATGACAATCCCAACATTTGTCCTGAAAATTTATTGCAACTAGCCTCCACAGCACTTTCTCACGCAACAATTCAACAAGCAGATTTTACGCAAGTGCTTAACTATGCCACTAGCAGTGATGACTTTGTATTTTTTGATCCCCCTTACCACCCTATCAGTGACACTAGCTATTTCACTGCCTATAGTTCAAATTCTTTTACTAGAAAAGACCAGGAAGTTTTGAGAGACACTTGTGCAGAGTTGTCAAGTCGGGGTGTCAAAGTTATGGTATGTAATTCTGATAGTGAATTTATTAAAAAAATTTATACAGATATCAATTTTGAAACACACACAATCAAAGCAGCGCGATCGATTAACTCGAACATAAAAAATCGAGGCATGATTAACGAATTATTAATTACATCTTTTGATAATAAAGAATTCAGGAGTCAGAATTCAGAATTCAGCATGAATACTGTATGCCTTGGTAGTGAATAAATGGGTTTAATTACGTTATTAAATTAAAGATTTAGTAGCCATATAGCGATTCTCATTTGAATGAGGTACATGGGTAGGGGCGCACATCTGTGCGCCCCTATGAATATCTATTTTTTTCTGTACCTCACCGATACGGAAACCACTATAAAAAAGTGATGTATCCCAATATATCTAACCATTACATTCTGAATTCTGAATTCTGACTCCTTCTTCAAAGATTTTTATTTGCCCAAGCAATAAATCTGTCTAAGCTATAAACTGCTAATAAATTATGATTATCATTAACTCTTGCTTTCAGCCATTTACTTGCACCTTCTCGCATACCTTCACCACCTAGTATGACGATAGTCGGTGCAGGGTAATAATGCTGAATGTTCATATTTAAATAAGGAAATTTTTCATCAACCGAACCAGGGCTTTCTTGCCATTTGCACTCAATAATTAAACCAGATGGCATTGCAGGTGAGCCAACAACGTAAAAATCAACCTTTAAATCGGTATGATAAATTCCAGTGCCAATATAAACCTCTTTCCCATAGCGTTTTGGCAATAAAGCCGCATTTAATACAAATTCTTTTGAGACATAATTTCCTACTTGAAAATAATTATGTCCATTCAAGATTGCTTCTACATTAATTTCTAGAATTTTCCCTGCCTTATTTGCCCGCCCACCTTGAGTCAGAGCCATCCTAAATTCCTCTGCCAAAAGTACCGCTTATTCTAGGATTCCATAGAAGCAGTAATAAATGGTCAGTTGCTTAATATGAATTTTTGTTTAAAGTACATAAATTTGGTATTTATGTACTAAATAAATACAAATGTATTAATAGTTTGGATAAAAAATGAGTTATTAATTGAAGTAATAATTTTCCTTTGGACTTCAACCTGTCTGTGCTTCAGTATTACCGTTGCGGATAGCCCATGCTATCTCTAAAAGTTGAGTCCAGCGCTTTTGCACTTGTTTGGGGGTGCATTTGATGACTTTGGCGATCGCTTGATCGTTTTCTCGTGCAGTTTTGAGCTGTAAAATTTGCTGTTGTTGTTCTGTGAGTTGACCGATAAAGATTTCCCACTGTTGGGAAGATAAACCCAATTTTTGCTCTAAACCCGCACCTAACCATTGATGTACCAATTGCCAATGGTGTTGCTTGGCAAACTTTTCTACATGGTATTTAAAGCGTTGTTGCAGATAATCGCGCTGACGGCTGGTTAAACCGAGAATTTGGTCAATTTCTGGTGCTGAGAGGTCTTGCAGTTTCAGGCTTAAGTAGTCCATGCAGTCAGATTGACCTTGAGACTCTAAGTATTTCATCAATTCAGCGATGACGCGATCGCGTTCTGATTCTTCTGATGGATCGAAACTGGCTTTGGCGATCATTTGCGATCGCAGTTGTTGCACCGCGGAATTGCGCTGGTAAGATTCTGCTTCTTCACCCTTAGCAGATTCCACCGCCATTTCAATATCCACAGTAGTTTCTTGGGGCTGACGACGAGCAAAACCTTGCGCCCGCAAGATAATTAATTGCTGATTTGCACCGCCAGGTAAATTGATGCGACGTTTGGCGTACTGTTCTGTAAACGCCATATATTCAGCTAATTGCAGCTGAGTACGCGGCGTGTGATCCTCAGGTAATTCGTTTTCGCGGCGGAAAGCTTTAATGGCTTCAATATAAAATGCTTGTAAAAAATCTTCAATCAGGCTGTAGCGAGCGTCAAAACCCAACTCCGAACCAGATATAGTTACATGGCGGTAAACCATCGCACCCAAATTGCTATGTAATTCCACCCGCCCTTGCTTTGAACCTAGTTGGTAGTAACGTAAGCACTTTTGCATCCGATGTCTTGCCAACGTCATCTGCCAAGACTTAATTTGTCCAGATGTTTGGATACGGGAGCTTTTATCGCAAATGCGTTCTACTTCTTTGGCAATGCGCTTTGCTAAAGCTTGTACGCACCTGGGTGCTGCTTTCACTTGTGCTTGCATTTCCTGACACAGCAATTCAATCAACGTATCACTGCTGCTAGCTGGCAATTCTTCGCCAGAAACGTGGTCCTCAAAAATTGGTGTAGAGTTGGGTAGATTGGCGACATTAGCTTTCATGACTTTTCCAGGGAGTAGTATTGCACCGTAATTAAGCAGACACAGCGATCGAGGCTAGTCTTGGCTGGAGAATCTTTGGGCATTCATCCATCAAGATTTGCCCCATGTAATGCTCAGATCTAAAGCTCATATTTAAAACTGTAGGAAATACGAAAGAGTTATAGCTATGACAATGTGTCGGTTTTTCCACAAACCACCACATTGATGCTAGTGAATGGATACGCACCATTTTTTTCAATTTGTCAAATGCCTTGCTCTAGCGAGTGTTGCCACCATCCTGTTATACCCACTGCAATCGCCTTTAATTATGACAATTTCAAAACTGGAGTTATTTTAATCACAATTTCCGAAACCAAGAAGTGCGCTGATGAAATTGAATTGTTATACCCACGCTGCTGCTGCTTCCCAACCTAAACCCCTCCGTATCATTACTGCTTCATCCCCCGTTAAATCCAAAATGGTAGACACTTCATACGTAGGTTCCTCACCAGTATCTACAATTATGTCCACGAATTTGTCCAAACGGTCAAATAGCTCTACCCGTGATTGAATAGTCTCTGGATCTATGTGAATCAAGCCATTATCTACTTCATCTGGTGGCACATGTGCAGAAGTTGAAATAATCGGATTACCCAAGGCTTCCAGCAGAGCCAAACACACAGTATGGTTTGGGACTCTAATTCCTGTAGTTTTCCGCTTGGGACTTTGCACCAATCGCGGTACTAACTTAGTAGCTGGGAGCAAAAACGTGTATGTACCTGGAATTAGGCGCTTCATAATCCGATAGGCTGTGTCACTTACGAAGGCATAAGTTGCCACATTTGAAAGCGAGGGACATAAAAATGTCAGTGGTTTATCATTTGCTAGCTGCTTAATTTGCCGCACTCGTTCTACCGCCGATTTGGCATTCAAATCACAACCGATCGCATAAACTGTATCAGTAGGGTAAAGCATGACAGCACCACTAGAGAGCGCTGACTTTATTTCCTCTATTCGGCGAATTTGAGGATTATCCGGATGAACTGGGAAAATTTTTGCCATAGGTGGGGAGTGGGGAGTGGGGAGTGGGGAGTGGGGAGTGGGGAGTGGGGGAGATGAGGGAGATGAGGGAGATGAGGGAGATGAGGGAGACGCGGGGACGCGGAGAAAAACTAATGACTAATTACTAATGACTAATTACTAATAACTATGAATAAAATTGCTTATCTTCAATGTCCGACAGGAATTTCCGGTGATATGTGCCTGGGTGCTTTGGTCAGTTTGGGTGTTCCTGTGGAGTATTTAATTGAAAAACTTAATGGGTTGGGAATTGAACAGGAATATAAGTTAAGAGCAGAATTTGTGCAACGGAATGGTCAGCAGGCGACTAAAGTTCATGTGGATCTAGTAGATCATCATCACCACCACGATCGCGAACACGCTCATCATCACGCACGCCACCTGCCAGAAATAGAGCAGATGATTCTCAAAGCGGGGTTGCCGACACGGGCAGAAGCTTGGAGTTTGGCGGTATTTCGGCAGCTAGCTGTGGCAGAAGGGGCAGTGCATGGGATTTCTCCTGAAAAAGTTCATTTTCATGAGGTGGGGGCTGTAGATGCCATTGTAGATATTGTGGGTACTTGCTTGGGGTTGGATTGGTTGGGGATTGAGAGTAATGACGAAGGGTTGCCCTTACTATATTGCTCGGCGTTTCCGACTGGTGGCGGCACTGTGAGGGCAGCACATGGTCAAATGGCTGTACCAGTACCAGCGGTATTAAAGCTGTGGGAAATGCGGGGTTGCCCAGTTTATAGCAACGGCATTGAACGAGAACTGGTGACACCAACAGGTGCCGCGATCGCCACTACCTTAGCAAGAGAATTTGGTTCACCGCCCCCCATCGCTATCAAGCAGATAGGATTGGGAGCAGGAACCATAAATTTACCCATCCCAAATATTTTACGCCTCTGGCTGGGCGAAAGCGCAATTTTAGAGTCAGATTTGTGCGATTCTGGCGATACTAGCTCAAATCTCGAAACCATATCCGTACTAGAAACCCAAATTGATGATTTAAATCCTCAAGCCATCGGCTATGTGTTTGAGGCTTTGTTTGCGGCTGGTGCGCTGGATGTTTTTACTGTGGCGATCGCTATGAAAAAATCACGTCCAGGAATTTTGCTGACTGTGATTTGTCATCCAGAAAATTTACTCAGTTGTGAAGCGGTGATATTCCGTGAAACCACAACTTTGGGTATTCGGCGAACTAATCAGCAACGCTCGATTTTACAACGAGAAATTCAACAAGTGGAAACTGAATATGGCAAAGTGCGTGTCAAAGTAGCATGGAAAGGGCGATCGCCAGAAAAAGTTATTGCTAACGTGCAGCCAGAATATGAAGATTGTGCAGAATTAGCCCGAAAACATAATATTCCCTGGCGGGAAATTCAACGGCTGGCGCTACAGCGTTGGTATTTAGAAAATCAAAACTAACCTCGTCTGACAATTAATAAACCTAACTTAAAAAGGGGAGTGGGGAGTAGGGGAGGAAACCTTATTCTGAATTCTGAATTTTGACTCCTGAATTCTGAAATTAAAACTCGTCAGAATTCATGCTGAATTTTGACGAGCGGTGCGTTTATTGTTTATTGTTAAACTGGATTTTTGCCACCAGTTAAACGGTT
The DNA here is from genome assembly GCF_015207005.2 of Desmonostoc muscorum LEGE 12446. Taxonomy (GTDB): domain Bacteria; phylum Cyanobacteriota; class Cyanobacteriia; order Cyanobacteriales; family Nostocaceae; genus Nostoc; species Nostoc muscorum. The sequence continues at coordinate 2,361,137 of NZ_JADEXS020000001.1, read as the reverse complement.
AATTTCAATCAATGTTTTTGACAGCCTTGTTCACTGTGTCAGCTGCATCTTCAGCAGTGCGTTGAATATTTTTGCTGGCATCTTCACCAACACGTTGAGCATTTTTTGTCAAGTCAGTGGTTGCATTCTGAGTATTTCCCTTGATATTTTCAAATCCGCGTTGAGTCCCCTTAACTAAGCCTTCGCGTAATTCTTCAGCAGAGCTACCAACATCTTCACCCAGGTTTTTCACTCTTTCACCCAAGGGCGTACCCTGTTGGATATTTCGGACATATTGCTCGCGGGAGTCAATTCCCTTTTGCTCAATATTTTTTTGAGCATTTTTGATCAGCGCCTCAGCTCTGTCGTTAGCTGCTTTTTCATCTAGTCTCGCTCTGGGATCTACATCACTAAAATTATTTATCCCACCAGAGGGAGAAGAAAGAGGATAATCTTTTGTGGGATCGTATCGTTCCACATTCGGTGCTTGGGCACGAGGCTGGGGTGGCTGTGTTGCTACTCCAGGGGCGCCACAAGCCTGTGTCAGAAAGAGGAATATGCCTGCTAAAAAAACAGTTAACACTTTCAACGGGCGAATATTTTTCAGCCAAGTACCTACTTTTTTCATATTCCTAACTCCTTGCTTTTTTTTGAATAACCTTTATTAAGAATAGGATGAATAAAATAACTTTTACCTCTAGCGCAGGTCACATTTTAATTAGCACAAAAACAATATTTTTATCTAACTTTGGAGAGATATAAAATAATATTCAGGATTCAAAATCCAGAATCCACAAGTCAGAATTAATACCAAATCCATGAAGCAATTTTTACGCTGGATAATTTTAGGCGGAACACTATTTTTTTTAGGGAAAGCCCTGAAGGATAATTGGATTGAAGTGACTGCTATCCACATTGATGGGTTAGGATGGGCAGTTATGGCGATCGCTACACTCGTCACTTTACTAGCACACACTTGGGCTGGCTGGATCTGGACTTGGGTTTTGCAAGAGTTAAATCAACCCGTGTCATCTTCGGAGTTTATCCGAGTTTACCTAAAAACTAATATTGCTAAGTATTTACCAGGTAATATCTGGCATTACTACGGACGAATTCTCGCCGCCAAAAATGCCAATGTTTCTGCTGGTGCAGCCACCTTAAGCGTTTTACTAGAACCGCTACTGATGGCAACGGCTGCTTTAATTATCATTATTCTATTCAGTAGTCAGTTTGCAGCGAATAATACCACATCGGTTGTACAAATCTTACAATTGCTGAGTTTAGCTGTGGTGCTTTGTGCAGTTCATCCGCGATTTTTGAACCCAGCTATTCGCTTTTCGTACAAACTGAAGGCAAAAAAATCCGATCCTAATACTCAGCCAAGTGTCGTTTTAACTATTAAACGCTATCCCCTACGACCTTTGTTAGGGGAATTGGGCTTTTTAAGTTTGCGTGGCATCGGCTTCATTTTAACTGTCTTTGCACTAAATTCTCTTAATTGGAGTCAAATTCCTTTATTGCTGGGGGCTTTTAGTTGTGCTTGGTTGCTGGGGTTAGTGGTTCCCGGTGCGCCTGGTGGGTTAGGTGTGTTTGAAGCGACTGCTTATGAACTTTTGCGACACCAGTTTCCAGCTGCCTTAGTGTTTAGTGCGATCGCTCTATATCGTCTCGTTAGTATTCTAGCTGAAACTGTCGGTGCTGCCTTAGCTTGGTTACACGAACGCTTTGCCAAGTCATGAGTTTTGAGTTAACACCATTTTGGATTGTGAACGTGAGTGAGATAACTTGTTCTCTTTTCATCCAGAGGATGTTAGACAATACACTGATTTTGCGGTTGCTTGATTTCCAAAAGATGCGACCGTCCAGTGGCAATTTATGGTTAAATTGAGGATGCGATCGCTACTAAATATAATTCAACTAATCAGGTAAAAACTCTTCATCTAAACATTCATCCGCAGTCAACGGAGACTCTAGAGGAAAAGTATCAAGTGATAAACCAGTTTCATCACTGGGTTGCTTTCTGGCATCTTGATAACACTCTGGTAAAACTTCTTGAAAATATGGTTTTAAACTAGGACTATCTTTAAAAGTTATTCTCAACCTGCGGCGATGTTCTCTAATAGTTCCCTTCCAGCTATTAGAGCGTTTTTCTGGCTGATATTTATATTTTAGTAGATGCATTAGTAGAACAACTAAATTACTCGCAAGCGCGTGTTTTTCACTTCTACCCATGCTTTCAATCTCTTCGATCAGATTTTCTAAATCAACCTCAGAAAATCTGCCTTCTTTTAATTGTTTAGCAGTTGTCTCTATCCACAAATAAAAATCTTGGTCGTAAAGATGAGAGTTTGTAAAGACTGTTGGTTGAGGCGCTGTCATCTAATTTTTCAACCTCCCAAATTCCAAGCATTAAGCTTGATTTCATCCGGCTTTTGCTATGCCCATGATATATCTAAATAGATTGCTTTTGGGCTGATCCCAAATGCAACTCGAAACTTCGCAAGTAGCAGGGTAAGTAGATGATAACAAAATCTGCCAGTTACAAAGGTTGCTGGTGCGATCGCCAACATTAATGTAACCAGACCCAAAAGTTGTCAGGGTCTGGAAGCATAAGCGAGGATTTTAGTGTCACTTAAAGGATAATGTGGCCGTTTTTAAAGCATAAAGTGGCGGCAGGACAGAACCTATGACACAAGCGTATTTGAAAGAATTGAATGCGATCGCTTCTAAAGTATAGCGAAAGTAGGGCGACAGAAAAATAAGCATTCCAGCTTTTTAGGGCGGCCACATTATCCTTTAATTCCGGCCATCTTTTCCTTTAAGTGACAGCAAGGTTATCAGTTTTCAGTAAATTTAATGGGGGTGGAGGGACTTGAACCCACACGACCTTTTACGGTCAACGGATTTTCATTCTCCCGCAGTTTTCACTGCTACTTGATGGCAATAGCCGCTTCAAGTTTTAAGAATTGGACTCTCCCTTTACCCTCGACTTTACGTTAGGGTAGCTCCCGTCGGGTCTCTGCACCTTCCCTCAATTTTGGATTTTGGATTTTGGATTTTGGATTGAAAACTAATCCCAAATCTCAAATTGCAAATCTCAAATTTTCGGGCTTGGCTCAGGATTGCCATGTCTGTTACCAGATTTAGGTTTCCCTGAGTTTGAGAGCTTCCACTTGAGGGATTTCTCCTTCAAGGCTCAGTTATCTAAGTCCGTAGCGTCTACCATTCCGCCACACCCCCGCAGGTGTTTGCTAACTATTTATTTTGTAGAGGCAGCAAATACCTCCTCATCTATTCCACCATCAATTGTGTCTTTTGTCCAACTAGATTGAAATTATTTTTTCCAATTGGAAGTTTTTTTGTTTTTTCCTAACCAATTTGGATGGATATTTTCGAGCTTGTCTGACAATAGCATTTGTTTGCTAGTGGATAGCATTGATTTGCTACTGAGTTAATCATCATAGCATCATACACCAGACATATGTCAATTTTACTAGCGGTTTTTCTCAAAATCCTTTTAGTCCTGAGTGAGAAGTTCAGAGTTATTCTCCCCCATCCCCCTCATCTCCCCCACTCCCCACTCCCCCCATTTCTTAAAAGCATCATGACTATACTTCCCTGAGTTTGTCTGTTCAGCCTATGATGAGAAATAGATGCTTAGACACAAAAGTTATGATTGTCGCCCTGCTGTATCTGATTTTGGCTGGAGCCTACCTTTTGGTAATCCCGATCGCTGTCTTGTTCTACCTGAAGCAGCGTTGGTATGTGGCTAGCTCCATCGAGCGCCTGTTTATGTACTTTTTGGTGTTTTTCTTCTTTCCGGGTTTATTGGTTTTATCGCCGGTGGTAAATTTGCGACCACGGCCGCGACAAATTGAAGTTTAACTAGATTGGTAGGTCATAACTCTCATGCGACGGATTGACGCTATTGGAATTGGCTTAGGCGTTTTTATTGCCGGCGGCTTGGCGTATGTAGGATTACAGCTAGTCGGCTTCGATAATCAGCAAGCTGGTATATGGAGCCAAGTCTTACTAGTGGCTGCGTTAGTTGGCTGGTTAGCTACCTATTTTTTCCGCGCGGTGGGACAAAAAATGACCTACCACGAACAGCGGGAACAGTATGAGCAAGAATTTCTGCAACAGCGCTTGGAAGAACTAACTCCCGAAGAACTAGCACGAATTCAAGCCCAGATAGAACAAGAAGAGCAGTCTCAGGTGTAAAGTGATCATTGGTCAGTTGTCATTTGTTTTTTGTCATTTGCAAATAACTCATGACCAATGACCAATGACCAATGACCAACGACTAATGACTAATGACTGCAATTTCTGATTGCTTTGAAACCCTCAGGCACAATCGTGAGTGTGCTTTGATTCCATTTATCACAGCTGGCGACCCAGATTTAGAAACAACAGCAGCAGCGTTGCAAATTCTCGATCGCAGTGGGGCAGATATTATTGAACTGGGTGTACCATATTCCGATCCTCTAGCGGATGGACCAGTGATTCAAGCAGCTGCTACCCGCGCCCTGCAAAGGGGAACGAAATTTGAGTCGGTGCTAGAAATGCTGCAAGCAACTACACCGAAAATCCGATCGCCCATCGTCCTATTTACCTATTACAACCCAATTTTGCACCGTGGCATTGAAAAATTTCTCTCTTCAGTCGCTGCCGCTGGGGTAGCAGGATTGGTAGTACCTGACTTACCCTTAGAAGAAGCTGCGGGTCTGTTACAACCAGCTGGTGAAATGGGAATTGATGTCACCTTATTGGTAGCTCCCACCAGTTCCGCCGAACGGATACAAGCCATCGCCCAGTCTTCCCAAGGATTTATTTATTTAGTCAGCGTCACAGGCGTGACGGGGATGCGATCGCAAGTCCAAACGCGAGTATCAGATTTACTAAAACAGATTCGTAGTGTTACTGATAAACCCATTGGTGTAGGCTTTGGAATCTCCGAGCCTGACCAAGCCCGTCAAGTACGGGAATGGGGAGCAGATGGGGTGGCTGTAGGTAGCGCTTTTGTGAAGCGGTTAGCAGAAGGTACACCAGAACAGGGACTAAATGCGATCGGCCAATTTTGCCAAAGTCTCAAAGCAGCCATCAAAACCACTCACAGCACAAATACTCATGTTGATTAGAGCGGGAAAGTAGATTACAAAAGTGTAACAGCGTAGTTTTTTTATCCTAAGTTTAGTAGACAATTTGACTGTTCTGGTCTTGAATATTAACATCAGATATCAAGATGTAAAAAAACTAGCTGATAGAGTCGCTTATAGTCTGAGTATTATGTGAAGTGGTCAAAAATTATGAGTGTGAGAGTGAATCAGTCAGAGATAGTTATAGTTATGTTGCAGTTGAGGGGCAAAGGCGATGAGTGAGAGTATGGCATTTATCGGTGGGGTCGCTGTGGCTGGACTGGCGGCTCTGGTATTGCTCAAAGGGACAAATACCCCCCTACAACCTAACTTCGCTGTTGCTCCGCAAATACCCGGTGTAGTACAGCCCCAGGTTATGCCGCCACAAGTGCAATATCCTCCTGGGTATTATGGGCAACAACCAATTTATCCTAATACCCAGCCAACGCCTCCAAATTCTGACCAGCGTCTAGAAATGGAAAAGCTGAACATGCAGATGGAGAGTTTAAAAAAGGACAATGAACAGCTGAAGTTGTTCAACCAACAACTCCAGGGTCAAGTCCAAAATTTCAATACTCAGCAGCAGTGGCAATTAGCCCAGCAGAATAACCAACAAAAAACAGCAGCATTCCAACCGCAAAATCCTTGGTGGTCTTCACCAATGCTTTGGGCAGTGGGAGGCGCTACTCTCACTATTGGCGGTGGTGTCGTCGTTGCTGGAGTATTGGCTTTGTTCTCGCCACGCCAGCGTCCAAGCCGTACTGTACAAGTGATTCACCCTTATCAAGGAGCGACACCACCCTTGGTTCCGGTACGTCGCGCTGAGTTTCTGCCTGCTTCTCGTGTAGAAGCAAGACGAGTTGAAGCCCCAGAATACGACGAAATGCACTGATAGGGAAAATTTAGAATTCAGGAATCAGAATCATTTTAAAAGTCGCTCTCCCAAGTTTGGGAGAGAGATTCAGGGTGAGAGCAATGATTCATGCAACAAGTGTAATGAACATTTTTGTTGCCTAACAAATGCTACTTGATAAAAATCGCACATCGCGCTAGTCTTCATTGACGTAACTGCACGCTGTGACATTAGGCGATGACAAATCAATCCTCCCCGAAAATTCCCTCTTGCACTTGGAATCGTCCCATCGGTTTAGGCTGGGATAAGCCCTACACTGTGCGCTACCCAAGTAATCTTGATGATGGCCCTTGGCATGGTATGCCATTAGGTGGCTTTGGTGCAGGTTGCATCGGTCGTTCTTCGCGGGGAGACTTTAATTTATGGCACATTGATGGCGGTGAGCATATCTTCAGAAACGTCCCCGCCTGTCAATTCAGTGTATTTGAGTCCAATGGTACATCTTCCCAAGCCTATGCTTTATCTACCCAAGCACCTGAGGATGGTAGCCTCAAAGCATGGCAATGGTATCCAGGGAGTAGAACAGGGGGAGCAGGGGAGCAGGGGAGCAGGGGAGAAGTTAACCCCATCAAACAACACAAAACTGGCGAATATCACGCGCTGTATCCCCGTAGCTGGTTTGTGTATGAAAATATTTTTCAAGCCCAGTTGACTTGTGAGCAGTTTTCCCCTGTATGGGCAAACAATTACCAGGAAACTAGCTACCCTGTGGCGGTGTTTCTTTGGAATGCTCACAACCCCACAAATGCACCTATTACTCTGGGCATCATGTTTACCTGGGAAAATATGGTGGGTTGGTTTACTAATGCCCTCAAATCTCCTCAAGTGCAGGTGCGGGATGATGGGAGTCCAGTTTATGAATACCAACCGCGCTGGGGCGAAAGTCAAGGAAACTACAATCACATTGTGGAAAATACACAACAGGTTGCTTGTGTTTTAGGCCGGGTTGGTAGTGAAAAGCCTTTGGAAGAAGGGGATGGAACCTGGTGTATTGCGACGTTGAAAGATCCCCGATTAGAACTATTTTATCACACCCGCTGGAATCCTGCTGGTACGGGTGAAGATGTCTGGCAAAGCTTTGCTGAAGATGGTTCTTTACCTAATTATCAAGACACAACTCCAGTAACAGAAAATACACAACTAGCAGCTGCGATCGCACTTCGTTTTACTCTCCAACCAGGCGAAACTCTAGAAATCCCCTTTGTGCTGGCTTGGGATTTGCCCATCACAGAATTTGCCGCCGGGATAAATTATTATCGCAGATACACAGACTTTTTTGGTAAAGATGGTAGTAATGCTTGGACGATCGCATCTACTGCCTTAGAACAATACCAAACTTGGCGATCGCAAATTCAAAGTTGGCAACAACCCATTCTCGACCGCAAAGATTTACCTTGTTGGTTCAAAATGGCGTTGTTTAATGAGCTTTACGACCTCACCAGTGGTGGTACTCTCTGGAGTGCGGCATCAAAACTTGACCCCATCGGTCAGTTTGCGGTGTTAGAGTGCTTAGATTACCGCTGGTATGAAAGTCTAGATGTACGGCTGTATGGTTCTTTTGCCCTGCTGATGCTGTTTCCAGAATTAGAAAAGTCAGTGATGCGGGCATTTGCACGGGCAATTCCCCAAGGTGATGATACTCCCCGAATCATTGGCTATTACATGACAATCAAAGCCGAAAGTCCCCTTGCTGTCCGTAAAGCCGTTGGTGCAACACCCCACGATTTAGGCGCACCTAATGAACACGTTTGGGAGAAAACTAACTACACCAGCTATCAAGACTGCAATTTATGGAAAGATTTAGGTAGTGATTTTGTATTGCAAGTATACCGAGATTTTCTGCTTACGGGTGCTGAGGATGTGGAATTTTTAGCAGACTGTTGGAATGCCATCGTTCAAACCCTCGACTACCTGAAAAATTTTGACTTAGATGGCGATGGTATTCCCGAAAATTCTGGTGCCCCTGACCAAACATTTGATGATTGGCGATTGCAAGGTGTCAGTGCCTATTGTGGTGGGTTGTGGTTAGCGGCGCTAGAAGCTGCGATCGCCATTAGTGATGTATTATTAACGAACCGCAGAGGCGCAGAGAACACAGAGGAGTTAAGGATACAAAAATCCATCTATGAAACTTGGTTAGAACAATCCCGCCCAATCTATCAAGAAAAACTTTGGAATGGACAATATTATCGACTTGATAGTGAAAGTGGTTCTGATGTGGTGATGGCAGATCAATTGTGCGGACAGTTCTACGCTAGGTTGCTAGGATTACCTGATATTGTACCGAGCGATCGCGCCCTCTCTGCCCTCAAAACTGTTTATGATGCCTGCTTTTTGAAATTCTGCGATGGTAAATTTGGTGCTGCTAACGGTGTTCGTCCCGACGGTTCCCCAGAAAACCCCAAAGCTACTCATCCTTTGGAAGTCTGGACGGGAATAAACTTTGGTTTGGCCGCTTTTCTTGTGCAGATGGGAATGAAAGATGAAGCATTGAAGTTGACACAAGCTGTAGTGCAGCAAATTTACGATAATGGGCTGCAATTTCGCACACCTGAAGCTATCACCGCAGCTGGTACTTTTCGCGCCTGCACTTACCTGCGGCCAATGGCAATCTGGGGAATTTATTTAGTGATTAATTAATTTGGCAAATGTACTCTCTCTTCGGCTGGAAAAATAGCTGACTTTTCATTGTTATCTGCAAAACCTTGCTCCTGGTAGGATTAGAATACTGTTGGCTAATCATGGGTCACACCCCAGACTCGACAATTTTTCCCTATTCCAACACATGTAAAGACGTTGCAATGCAACGTCTCTACCAACCATTTTGTGGGTAAACCAGGGGTCTGACCCTTGATTCGGCAGATGCATCCTTGTAGGGTAGAGGTTTTAAATTATCGAAAAATTGGGTTTAAAACCTCATAAACTAAGTCGTAAATTAGTGGACGAAAACCAAGTCATAGTTGTAGAAAACCTAGCAGTTAAGAACATGGTCAAAAACCACAAACTTGCCTTAGCTATTAGTGATGCTGGGTGGGGTCAATTTTGCACCATGTTGAAATACAAAGCGGAATGGAAAGGAAAGGTTTACATCGAAGTCGATAGATTTTTCCCCAGTTCAAAAACTTGTAATCACTGCTTGCACCAAGTAAATAGCTTAGGTTTAGATATTCGTAGCTGGCAATGTCCTAAATGCGGCACTGTACACCATAGGGATATTAATGCAGCCACGAATATTAGAGATGAAGGTTTACGATTTTTGGCGGGAGGGCATCTCGCTACTGCTTCTGGACAACGTGTAAGACCGTCTAAGGGCACTGCCTTTAGAGGCGATGTTGGTTGAAGGAAGAATCTTCGCCCTTATAGGACGGAGAGTTGTCAACCCCTTCCAACAACAAAGTTTTCCCTAACTCTCTTCTCCCCTACTCCCTACTCCCCACTCCCCGATTTTTCCACATAACGTGAAAAGTCAGAGTCTACATTTGTGATTTTATTTTCCGAGTGTTTCCGGAGGCGAAGGAAAATTTCAGTAATTGTAAGAGTTAAAGGATTGAGAATTCAAGACTACTGTTTCAAAAAATGCAAATATTTCTAGGTTTAGCGATAAACATTGCTAATATTTTCCAGGCTATGTTCAGGAGAAAACTGGCCATATTCCAAAGACAAACGCTAAGACCTCTAGACTTTGCGTAACTTCGGGTGGGTAGACCTTACAGGTAGTTTTCTCTCTGTTGTAGCAGAAGTAGCCCAAACTTTGGGATGTGAAGTGCTAGTAGTTGGGGCAAGTCCAAATCAACCGGACTAATATCATAACCCGTAGATAGCTTATTGGCAAGAAATTTCTGATCTATTTGTCTGGCAAGGAGAAAAAATTGCGTAGGGGCAGCCCAACCCAGGCAGGCATCGCCCACTGAATTAAGACAATTCTGATTTTGAATCAAGCAACTAGCACCCAAACATTGAGTAGGAACGCCAATTTCAAGAGAAATTAACCCAAATTAGTGAATATCCTACTAAATTCATCATCTCTCACGGTCTCTCCACCATTGGTCATGCAGACTATACCTTGTTTTAGACCGAGGTATCTTATTTAAATAAGGCATTCATCAATAATTGATGCTAATTAACATTTTTATTAAAAAAAACAACCCTATAAATAAATTTTTAATCTTATATATTGCAATATTTTAAAGTTAGATTTAAATAGAGTTTGCTCTTGGATTAATTATTTTTTACATCATTTATTTATAACTCAATTCACAATTAATTACTAAATAATATATACGCTTAACTTGCCACAGATTTCTCTTTGTTTATGCCGTGAAATTCTTAACACATTGTAAAAGAATTACTTTAGGCTTGAACAAATATCTGGATAGTATCAAAAGATTCAATTCAATAGCTATATTAACTATTAGATAATTATTATTTGATTTTTCTGTAGATTCTTTTGAAGAAATATGCTGAAAGCCTATAAATAGAAGGATTAAGGCTAAACCTAATAAGATTATTTATTTGAAAATACATAAAAAAATTTCAATAAAGACTCCCAGTGAATTTATTTGTAATACTATACATTCTCCCTAAAAATAGAAGTTTTTTATTTAATAATCAGTGTTACTATCGTCTAGTTACTAGACAATAATAAGGGGTTTAAATTGATATTGCCTGAGGGGTAAGACCCCTCATTATTTAACAAAGAGGACAAAATCAAAAGTTGCACAATACATAAGTAAATATTGAGATTTGATCAGTAAATTTAAATTATAAATCTGCTAATATAGCAGATGACATTAACCGCAAAAAATAGTATAAATACAAATGGCGTTGTTAACGCCCAAGGATAAATAATTTTTTCTACTAGTCTAAAAAAGTTTAGAAATTTACCGGAAATGCTTTGATTCTACTAGTAATAGTTTATACAAGCTAAATTTCAGAAAAAATTTATTGAATTAGGAGTTGAGAAAGTTTAAGAGGACAAAGAACTGCATCTACCAATAGCTACGCCGAGAGTTGAAAGCTCTGATAGCCAGTGAGAATTTGGGAAATTTATCTACGCGCCTGTTGATGGAATTGTTTATCAACATCCAACATCGCCCCTTACCGATTATTTTCCCGAAGCGATTAAACACCTGTAAGTGTAGTTTGTAAGCCGAAACACCAAGAATTGCAGAAACCAAACTAGTTTACTTTACCCAAGAGAACTAAAAACTATGAATCAAGACATTGCTAGTATTAGTAGTAACTTAGACAAGACAATGAAGGCTCAACAATTTGATAAAGTAGTTGAAGCAATTCTGGCTGGAAAGTATTCCTGGGCGTGTGTTTTAATGCTGCGATTTGCTGGTTATAATCCTCTTCATTACATTCCATATCGTACCTATAATCGATTGCTCAAAGAAAACTCTCAAGCTAGCAGAGTAAACCAACAGCAAAGTGAAAACATAAAACTGCTCAAACAGCCCAACGATTCCAGATCTGATAGTAATCTATCATCAAGTTGCTTAACTAAAATTAAAGATATACCTTATCTTGAAGTAGTTGGAAAGCAAAAAACAGAAGTCCGTGGTAGTAGTTTGGATCGGAGATTGGCACAGTAAATTAAGGAATATCAATCCATCGAATCACAAATCAAACTGAAAGGAAGGAAAGACATTTATTTGAGATACTTGAGATTCAATTAAAAAATATTTTGCATCAATAGATTTTGCTTGAGACTTGGTTGAGTCTCTAAGATACTGCCATGCTGTTTTTTAATGCGTGGCAGATTTTTCATAAATCTGCCAAAATGGCAAATTTATACTGATGAGATTGGTATACTCAAAATAACAACTTCAATCGAAATAGAGGTGAGTGGCAGGTAAGTTAATTTAAAAAATAAAATCAATGATTTAGTTCTCAACATGAAATAGGTCAAACTGACTATAAAAGTAGTCAGCATTTCATGTACTAGATAATTCTTACACCAAGACCAATTATCTAACCGTTGCTACTGGTGGTTCTTTTTCCGAGAAAGTCCAAGCAAAGAAAATTTGGAGAGGTGGCTTCCCCCAAACCAAATTTTATACAGTCTTCACCGAACTGCAGACGGTGGGAGTCATGCTGATAAAGCTTTCTATATTGTGGTTGGTGTTGCTTTAATTAATAAAGCAAACGCTTAGCACCAACACCAAGAACGGAAATAGAAAAGTTACGGTTAAATGTTTGTCGTGGCTGGTAGAACTAGTAGCTTATACGCTTCTCTTTCGACTATTGTAATCCTAGTCCTCCCAACCTGGATTATCTCTGGTATATAAATTTTCAATTTATATAGTAATAACTGGAAGTTCAAAACTTGAATAGCTTCCAGTTTTTTATTGTAAATAAAAACAGGTTGAGCAAATTTCTTGCCCAACCTGTTTTTGCATTGTTCTATATTAATCCAAAAATGAATTAAACCTTAGCTAATTCTGGGGTAGGACGCTTGCTGTTGCGAATTGCTGTAATAGCCTGTGCATAATCATTGGTATTAAATACGGCTGAACCAGCGACCACCGCATTGGCTCCCGCTTCCAAAACTTGCCAGGTATTATTTGCTTTCAGACCTCCATCAACTTCAATCCAGGGGTCGAGGCCGCGTTCGTCGCACAATTGGCGCAGCTTACGGATTTTGGGTAACACACCAGGGATAAAGCTTTGACCACCAAAGCCAGGGTTTACGCTCATAATCAGTACTAAATCGCACAGTTCCAGAACGTATTCAATTAACTCTAGAGGGGTACCAGGATTAAGTACAACTCCAGCTTTCTTACCAAGCTCTTTAATTTGTCCTAAAGTGCGGTGTAGGTGTGGGGAAGCATTATGTTCTGCATGTACAGAGATAATATCAGCACCGGCTTTAGCAAATCCCTCTACATACTTTTCTGGCTCCACAATCATCAAGTGGACATCCAGTGGCTTGGTCGTAACTGGACGAATCGCCTCCACAACCAGAGGGCCTATCGTAATATTAGGTACAAAACGACCGTCCATTACATCAACATGAATCCAATCCGCTCCAGCCTCGTCTACGGCGCGAACTTCGTCACCCAAACGACTAAAATCGGCTGATAAGATAGATGGAGCAATTACAATGGGCTTTTGAGATAGGTTTTGGGTCATGGCTAGTGGGTTTTTAAGCGTCCTCGTCTGTAAGCATTGTAACAAAATATTGAGCCTGATCTCATAACTTTGATCCCGGCTTTTTTGGGGAGTGGGGAGTGGGGAGTGGGGAGCAGGGGGAGCAGGGGGAGACAAATCTTTCCCCTTGTCCCCCCATCCTCTTCCCAATGCCCAATCCCCACTTGCCCTGAGCAAAGCCGAAGGAATGCCCAATGTCCCATGCCCAATAACAAATGACAAATGACAAATGACAAATGACTAAAAAACTAACCTGGATAATTTGGGGATTGGGTGCTTCGTGTCTGAGTGCGCCGGTAATTGCTTCAGCTTTAGAATCCCCCTTGGGAACTAACGGCATTGATGCTCTCAAGCTACACCAAACTCCTTATAATTTAATCGGTCGCAAGATTGCCATTGGTCAGGTGGAAATTGGCCGGCCGGGAATGTTTGGCTGGGATAAGGCAGTGTCTAAAAACCGTGCCATCTCTTTAGCTGCGGTGTTCTTACGCAATGGCCCGGCTAAGTCAAATAGCGGTGTTGACCCCCATGCCTACAATGTTGCTGGTGTGATGGTGAGTCAAGACAAAGGTATACCAGGAGTTGCTCCGGGAGCGCGACTTTACTCGTCTGCTGTCGGTTCTACTAAAAATATGGGTCAGCCAGAAGAGTGCTTATCGGCGCAGCATATAGCGCTGCAAAATAGTGGCGATGTCCGCGCGATTAACTTTAGTTTTGGTGAACCTCTAGGGCGCGATCCTCGACCGGAGGCGACTCTAGACGGTAATGCTTTATTAACTTTATGTGTTGACTGGTCTAGTCGCGTTCATGATGTTTTGTATGCGATCGCTGGCAACCAGGGAAAAGGCGGTATTCCTATTCCTACAGATAATTTTAACGGAATGAACGTGGCTTTTTCATCCCGCAGAGGAGGAGTTTTTAACAAAGTAGATGTTGCTAATCTGGCGGGTGCTAATCAAGGAGCAAGCCGGCGACTAGCCGGGAGGGAGTTTAATATCGGTGGGCGTCGCGCTATCAGTTTAGTTGCTCCTGGTAATAACATTGCTTTACTTAATCCCGATGGCAAATTGAATAAAGTCACAGGGACAAGTTTTGCCGCACCGCAAGTTACCGCTAGTGTTGCTTTGTTGCAGGAACTTGGTGACCGACAGATGCGAACAAAACAACCCCATTGGAGTACAGATTCCCGGCGTCATCAAGTGATGAAAGCTGTATTGCTTAATTCAGCAGACAAAATCCAAGATAGCGGCGATGGTTTGCGTTTGGGAATGACTCGGACGCTAATTGATAAACAAAATCAAGATTGGCTAGGTTCTGATGCTTACAAAGATCCAAAAATTCCCTTGGATGCCCAAATGGGAGCGGGTCATTTAAATGTATTTCGCGCTTATCAGCAATTTAATGGTGGTCAATGGGAGCCGTCAGCTGCGGTGGCGTCTATTGGTTGGGATTATCGCACAATCGATGTTGGCAGCTACGTTGATTATGCCTTAGGGAAACCGTTGAAGCAGGGTAGTTTTGTAGCTATTACTCTGAGTTGGGATCGATTGGTAGAACTCAATGATAGCAATAAGAATCAGCAGTATGACGTGGGTGAAAATTTTCGCAATCGCGGCTTGAATAACCTCGATCTCTACCTAGTCAAAGTTGATGCTCAAAACTCAGATGGTGGCGCTGTTTGTTCTTCAATCAGCCAAATCGATAGTGTAGAACATATTTTCTGCCCCGTCGCTGCTACTGGAAATTACAAAATCCGCGTCCAGTTTCGTCAAAAGTTAAATGAAGCTACTCAATCCTATGGTTTAGCTTGGTGGAGTGTGCCTATTAATTGAAGTAGAAATCCACAAGTACACATCAAACTCAGCCAAGGAGACAACAGGGAATAGTCAAAAGCTATTGTCCAAACGCATCCAACTTATCAATCGCAAACGGTACAATCCTCATGATTTCGTTGGCTGATGAAACTTGCTGATCTTTGCAACACATGGCGCGATCGCAGGTATGATTTGCGCTTTATGTCCATGATTGAAAAGTCTTACTGTTATCACAGCTAATGAATGGTTAGTTGCTGTATAATATTTTTGTGTTCCCTTTAAGACTCGCTCATTGTTTGCAATAGTTCCGATACTAATTAGCAGTGCGATTATTTTTTCTCACTGAGTAAATCCGGTTCAAATAACTTTCCCTGTTAAGGGAAAGTTATTTGAACAAGGCTTGCTGTTAAGAGTGCTGGGTGAGTGAAGGATGATAACTCCTTATACCATTTCACTTTAAAGTTGATACAAATACCTTGGTAGGGGCGCTAAGCTTGGCGCCCCTACGGTAAATCTATATGTACCAAGATTTTCGTGAAATGGTATTACTCCTCCTTCCTGTCCTCCTTTTCAGTCAACGGCAATTTCTTCATTGAAGCTCACTTATGACTATTTTTAGTAAAAAGTCACTTATTGGGGGTGAAGTAATGGACGAGCCTAACCAAAAAGACAAAAATAAATTTCTTTATCCTCGTAGTCGCTATTACGGTCAAGTTAAGCCAGAGAATTTAGTATTTAATGCCAATCTTCAAGAATTTGCTCAAAAAGTTGGCTACATTACCAATCTAGAAACTAATGGTAAGCTTGAGCCAGAAGATGCTTACAAACAGATTAAAGCACTTTGGAAACAGTTGAAATCCAGTAAAAAAGGACTCTTGATTGGTGACGAGCCACCAGATCAGCCTTAAAATTACTCCAATGGAAAGCATATAGGCTTTAGTACATAAATATTCTCAAAATGCGATCGCGCTGTGCCAGTTACGTAAGTCCTGTAAATAATTCTGCTGGATTACTTATTTGATAATTGCGTAGTCTACAATACATTTATAGATAACTAGGCAATTTTCTAGAAATCGAAATTTTTGATAATTCCTGTGTATAGCCGCCTCAAGCAGCAATTCGGAATTCGCAACCCTAAAATATGTGTCTAATTTCTCTGAGCTAATTACTTGCTGTTACAAAAACTGTAACAGTGCCATTCTTCTATTACAGCAAGTGCAATAGTTAATCATTGAAACGGTTTTAAGTCAACCCTGAGACACAGATTAACAATCTTTGGCAAGTGAGGTAGCAGAATGAATCGGCAAAAATTTAGTGATGTCCAAGAAAATTTTCTGCAAAGACGTTACGGAGTTAGTCTCGGCAGACGTTATGTTTTGGCAGCTGCAAGTGTTGTTCTCTTTAGTGTATTGGGGTGTTCTCAGGTCGATAGTAATAAAAGTGCCCTTGCTCAATCTAGTTTACCTCAGCCAGAAACTCCATTGGAAAAAAAAACAGTCAAGACTGATACTAAAATCGTTGAGTCTAACAATAAGTTTGGCTTCAAACTTTTTTCAGAAGTTCAGAAAAGTGATGGTGGAGAAAAAAATGTTTTTATCTCGCCTTCCAGTGTAGCGATCGCCCTAGCCATGACCTACAATGGCGCTAGCGGCTCGACTCAACAAGCAATGGCAAAAATCCTGGAATTACAGGGGATGAATCTGTCAGAAATTAACTCTGCTTACGCAGCAGCTTTAAAGCAGCTTTTAGACAATCCCGATGCCAAAGTGCAACTCAAGATTGCTAACTCACTTTGGGCAAATCAAGAGGTGAAATTTCAGCCAGACTTCCTCCAAAGAACAGAGGATTTCTATCAAGCCAAGGTCAGCAATTTAAATTTTCAAGATGCTACAGCCTCCAATGCCATCAATAAATGGGTAAAAGATAATACTGGCGGCAAAATCGATAAAATAGTCGAAAAAATCGAACCCAATCAAGTGTTGTTTTTAATTAATGCCATATATTTTAAAGGTAGTTGGAGTAACGAATTTGATAAAAATCAAACCGCGCAACATCCTTTTTACGTTACATCTGGCAGAGAAAAACAACACCCAATGATGTCACAAGACGGTGACTACAGATATTATGAAAACGAACAATTTCAGGCAGTGAGTTTACCTTACGGCAAAGATGGTAAAGTCAGTTTTTATATCTTTTTGCCCAAAGAAAACTCTAACCTCAAAGCCTTCTCGCAAAACTTGAATGTTGAGAACTGGGAAAAATGGATGACTCAATTCAACAAACAAAAAGGGTTTATTCGCTTACCCCGCTTCAAAACAGAATACGATGTTACACTTAACAATGCTTTGAAAGCTTTAGGTATGGAAGAGGCTTTCAGCAACAAAGCTAATTTTTCCGGCATGGGTAAAAACTTTGCCATTAGCCAAGTGAAGCATAAAACTTTTGTGGAAGTGAACGAAGAAGGCACCGAAGCGGCTGCGGCTACTTCGGTGGGAATAGTAGCAACATCTTTGAGACAAGAGCCAAAACCATTCCGAATGATTGTAGATCGTCCCTTCTTTTGTGCAATTCGGGATAATCAAACGGGAAGTGTTTTGTTTATGGGTTCAATTATTGAGCCGCAGTAAGCAGAGCAAAAGTGAAAATAGGGAGTGGGGAGTAGGGAGTAGGGAGTGGGGAAGTAACCTTTTGAAGAATCATTGATGGTGAAGTTGCTCAAGGGGTGTTGAAGATTCAGGTAACAACCAGAGAACAGAAAAATCAACCTACTCCCCACCCCTATTCCCTACTCCCCACCCTCACCCAGCAATTTTAGGTTGCTTGAGTATTAAGGTGATGTCGCTTCCGAAATGCTGAGAGTGTTTTTGGCATCAGCTTTCGGAGGTTCGTTTGTTGCAATCGGCGCAGTTATTTCTCCTGTGGTGTCTTCTTCCCCTGTTTCACTAGTGAACCCACCAAGACGCACTGCACTTAAAGCGGTCTTAATCACAACAGCTGTGGGTACTGCCACAATTACACCCAAAAGTCCGCCAATTCTTGCTCCTGTTAAAACTGAAATTAATATCCAAACTGGGTTTAAGCCAGTAAAGCTACCTAAAATTCGGGGAGCAATTAAATTTTCGAGAATTTGTTGTACAATTACCGCTGCTATCAAAACTTTCACACCCATTGAAAAATCTTGCAGCGCTACTAATAATGTAGTCAGGGCGATGCCTACAGAACCACCAAAGGGCACGAGAGCCATGATGCCAATAGTTAGGCCAAATAAAAGGCCAAATGGTACTTTCAGCCACAAAAAACTCGGAATCAGGGCTGAGGCCATACAGGTAGATAAAATTAGCTGGGTGATAAAGAAATTTTGGAAACTCAAGCGCACAGTTTTAGAGAAAGGATCTCGAAATTTAGCGGGTAGCCATTCTACTAGACTTTGCCAAAGTTCACCCCCATGCTGTAAAAGATAGAAAGTCAAAACCATCGTCAAGAGAAAATCTAGCAGACTAGTGAATGTAACTACAGCCAGATTTAAAACTTGTCCAGCGATCGCTTGCAATTGTCCCTTGACGCGATCGTTGATTTGCACTACCAGAGCATCCAGGTTGATGGGTAAGCCGAAAGTCTCAGCTTTTTCGTTTAGAATCATTAACTGAGAGCGTCCAGAGTCAATTAACTCTGGCAAGCGAGCCACTAGTTGCTGGGCTTGGGTAAGGGCTAGAGGAAAAAGTGTCACACCCAACGCCAATAAAATCGATAAAGCCAAGAGAAATACTAAAATAGCAACTTGCTCTCGCCTCGCACCCTGATGCTCCATCCAACTTACGGGGTAGTTGAGCAGAAATGCTAGCACCGAGGCTCCGACTAGAATGACTATGAGAGAATGGAAATAATTAAAAAATACCGAAATTGCCCAACCATTGAGAACTAGCAGCGGAACGAATAACGCGATCGCCCCGATTCGCGCTATTGGTGTAAATGTTTGCCACCAGTCGAGTAGCTTGCGTGTCTGCATTTTCAGCTGATTGCGGGATAGAACTGAATAGAATCTTTCTTTACAGTTTATTATCTCTGACTATACGAGTCTTATTCATCCTTCTAGTTTAGGAGTTAGACTAAGCCCAATGGAAAATTATCAACCAAAAGAGACTGGGGAGTGGGGAATGGGGACTGAGGACTGGGGACTGGGGACTGGGGGAGATGAGGGAGACAAGGCGACAAGGAGACAGAAAGACAACTTACAAGAATTCTTTCCCCCTGTTCCCAATCCCCAATCCCCAATCCCCAATCCCCAATCCCCAATCCCCAAAACACAGTTACTTTTATATTTAATTCCGATTATCGGTTTTTTCCCATCTCTGTGGACTCTCTATCGCCGTCAGGGTAGTCGGGAACAACTCGCTATTAGTCGTCTGTCTATTACTTTGGCACTTACTTGGCTGTTAGGATATCTATTATTGGCTACCGGAGCAGCAACTTCAGATTTTTTTACACTACGTCTATTTATCCTGAATAGCTTTCTCACATCAGGTTATTTTTTAGTGAGTGTTTGGTTGATTTTCCGTTTGATACAGCGGAAATCTGGGCGTTTACCAGGGTTTACTACTTTCGCAGAACGGGTGATCGGCAAGTACTTATCTTAATTTTTTGGGGTGAAAATTAGCAGTATTTTTACTTAGATTGTCAAAAATTACAATTGATTTCTTCATATTATCTAGTCAAATCCAGTTTATTATTGCCATACTTCAGTAAAACATCTCCAGATTTACCCAAAAGAAGGAAAAATGCTGCTATAAGTGTTGTGGTTGACACTACATTAAAAAAGTTAGCACTAATAATTAAGAGTTAGATATTATGGGTTGATTTGTCTGCATATTTTTAGTCTGCAAATTTACCGAATTTGATTAGTGAGTAAGTGTGAGGAAGTCTGTGACCATTCAAAGAAGTTCGGCGGAAGAAAACCAATCGGGAAAAGCCTCAAAGTCCATTAAAAAAATTCCCCACAACTCGAAATCCGGACGTTGGCTGTGGTTTTGGGTGGGTATGAGTGGGATTGCGATGGTGTCAGCAACAGCGGGGGCGTTGTTGGCGGTGTCTTTGACTAGTACGCCTTTGCAGCAAGCCCAGCTAAGTCCACAGGATGAAGCGGTGTTTGATGGCGATCGCATTTCTGGAGGTGTGCTGCGATTTTCAGAATTAACTCGCCCGGTTAATCTGTTGGTTATGGGCATGAGCGTACTACCGCCAGATATCCAAAACCCTCCCGAAGAAACTAAAGATCTCAAATACCTGCCCCAAGTCAACTCCTTTGATGGTCTTTCTGATGTGATGCTCTTGGTCAAATTCGATCCAGAGACGAAAAAAATAATTATGCTCTCCATTCCCAGAGATACCCGCACAGAAATAGAAGGGTATGGAGTCAAAAAAATTAATGCTGCCAATGTTGATGGCGGGCCAGCTTTGACTGCTAAAACCATCAGTAATCTCTTGGGTGGGGTAGGAATCGATCGCTATGTCCGAATTAATGTTTTGGGAGTTGGCAAGCTAATTGATGCCTTGGGTGGCGTAACAGTCTACGTCCCCAAAGATATGAAGTATCAAGATGATTCTCAGCACTTGTACATCAATTTGAAGGCGGGTAAGCAGCATCTCAACGGCGATCAGGTACTACAATTGCTACGTTTTCGACATGACGAACTCGGAGATATTGGTCGAATTCAACGCCAGCAAATGGTGATGCGTGCTTTGATGGATCAGACTCTCAACCCAGCTACTGTAGCTCAATTGCCTAAAGTTCTTGATGTCGTTAAAGAACACATTGACACTAACTTGACGGTTGAGGAGTTAGTGGCATTATTGGGTTTTGGAGTGCGGACAAATCGCTCCAATATGCAAATGCTCATGCTACCAGGTCGCTTTAGCGAGAAGAATGAGTTTGATGCTAGCTATTGGTTACCCAGCAAAAATGGTATTGCCAAACTCATGGTTCAGCACTTTGGTCTGGAATCAGAACAGGAACAGCAGATGGCTGAACCACGTTCTTTACGTGTGGCAATTCAAGATAGTACAGGTGGCGATCGCTCTAACCTCCAACCATTAATTCGAGCCTTGGAAAAATCCGGATATCGCAATGTTTATATAGCCAAGGCATGGGGTGAACCTCTAGACGTAACTCACATCGTCGCCCAACAAGGTGATGGTGACAGTGCCGAATCAATTCGCAACACTTTGGGATTTGGAGAAGTGCGTGTGGAAAGTACTGGCAATCTCGGCTCGGATATCAGTATCCAAGTGGGCCAAGATTGGTTGGAACAAAAATCTATTTTGGAGAAGTCGCTCACACCCTAAAGGGTATGGCCGCAGCTGACACTGAATTTACTGCAAGGCTTGTAGTTCTTGGAGTTTAGCTGCCACCACACCATTGGTTAATAATTCTTCTGCCTTAGCTAAACCCTCTGGCATATTTGGACAAATACCGCTTTGCCATAGGTAAAATCCGCCATTCCACAAGGCGGTTTGCATTAATTCCCCTGGTTTACCTGCCAAAACTTCCCCAATATCCGCCACCAGTTCTTCAGTAGTTCCAAGGGGTACATTCTTGGTGGTGAAGCGGTAATCACGCGGTACGAGGTGCAATCGTTCTATCTCTGGGGATGCTACCGATGAAGATAAGCCGATGATTGCAGTGCGATCGCGCGGTAAGTCACAACTACCTTCCAATCCCTTCACTAATGTAAATTTTGTTACCCCCCGCAACCCTAAAGCTATTTGAAACATCCCTTCAGTGGGTGGATGGACAAACCCAGCAATTACGTGAGCATTTCCAGCATAAGGACACCAAATTAGCTCCATTGTTGCCAAGGGCGGACGTTTGCCAAGTTGGTCACGGTACTCCCAAATACTTGTAGTTAAGGGGAAATGCTGAGGTAGATAAATAAAGCCAATTCCCGTTTGTGCAAATACTTGCTGGGTTTTTGCTAGGGGTAGGGTAGTCCAATCGACTCCTAAACCCTGCCAAATATCTATCAGGGGTAATCCGTACTTAGTTGGAAGGCGATCGCCACCGTGCATTATCACTGGTTGTCCAGCTGCGGCGAGTAGTAAAGCTGTCACCGGACTAATTGGTGCAGTGCGCGTTCTGCCATCGTAAGGGATGCCCAAAACGATCGGTGGTCGTTCAGAGAAAGAGAAGATTGGTTGCAGTTTTGGGCCGAGTTCATCATAGGCATCCAACATTCCCGCTAACTCTTCCCCCGTGGGACGCTTGATTCGATGAGCAATCAAAAACGCTCCAATTTGGGCTGGTGTAGCTTCACCCAGCAACATCATTTTAGTAGCGGTGGCTGCTTGGGCACGAGTTAAATTTTCCCCTGTGTGCTTACCACCGCCTACTTTTTGCACGAATTCCCTAAAATTGGTCATTTGTCATTTGTCCTTTGTCATTAGTCATTAGTCATTAGTCCTTTGTTAGTTAACAATAACCAATGCCCCATGTCCAATGCCCCATGCCCAATGCCCAATGCCCCATGTCCAATACCCAATCCCCAATGCCCCATGCCCAATGCCCAATGCCCAATGACATTTAAGAAGCCGATCGCTGCTGGTCAATTTGCAGTGGGATATTTTCCCGCACAAGTTGCCAAAAGTGCTTGATGGGAGGAATTTGCAGCCGGTCTTGAGTTGTGACCATTACTACCCGGCGAGTCAAACTAGAACTATCTGGTACACCACCAGTACTATTGCCGGCTAGGGAACGAATAGCTAGGGTAGGGTCTTGGCGTGCTTCTACTAATGCTGATTGAGGTAGTAAAGCTATGAGTTCGCCTTGGCGCACTACTCCCCGGAAGGCATCTAGGGTATTTACCTCTAAAGCTGCCTGGAGTTTAGCCTCCATTCGCTCAAATCTATCTTGTACTAAACGCTGCATCCCATAACCATCTTTAAAAACCACTTGGGGATAACGAATTAACTCTGACCAAGGGACAAATTCATATTGGGCTAGGGGATGATTGGCTGCGGTTAAAACTTCTATAGGTTCATCATAAAGTGTTTCTACTACCATTTCTCTACCAGTGGTTAGAAACCGATTATTCATGACAATTGCTAAATCTACTAATCCATCCTTGAGGACTTTCAGGGCGCGATCGCTTCCCAATGAAGTCACCCGCAATTGCACATCTGGATAATCACGACAAAATTTTTGTAACACTGGTGGTAAGTAAGATCCGCAGAGAGAGTGAATGGCGGCAATGCAAAGTTCTGGCTGCTTTCCGGCGATTAAATCGGCTAATTCTTCTGTAGCAGTCTGCCATTCTTGGCAAATTTTGCGGACACGAGGTATCAAACGTTCACCTGCCAGAGTCAGCTTGGCATGGCTGGTTCTGTGAAACAGTTCTATCCCCAAATCTGCTTCTAATGCTTGGATTTGGCGACTAATCGTCGATTGCGTGACACCACATGTTCGCGCTGCTTGTTGAAAGCTGCCGGTTTGGGCGATCGCTAGAAAGGCTTGCAACTGCTCTAGGCGCATTTTTATGTAGCCTGCATTACATTTATCGGTTTCATTAAGTTAACGGATTTTTCATTACAATTTAGTAGAGTTTGTTACAGGTCTTTTTCTCTAATTTACATTTGCCTAAATCAGAATTTTCTGGTTTTATCGTCAATTATCCGCTTTGCAGGGAATTTTTCGGCAAATATCGTCAAAAAATAATTGACTATTTTCTGGTGAAATATATAAATTTTTAGATAAGATTTTTAATTCATCACATAGAGCGGATTTATCAGGATCAATAGCATTATATTAAGAATCTGTAAACCTGATTTTTAGTTGATGTTGATAAAATTTACTTATGTATCGTCGCCAAAATTCATATCACATATTGATTTTTAGCGGCAAAATAAAAATGCGTTTTCGTCAACAAATACAGGCAATTTCAGCAGATATCGAATCTTTAAATAAGCGAACAAAATATATCTGTGGGAAGGTTAAAGTTCAGCTGATGCTAATTTTGTGATGTATTAGATTTGACAAAAAGTCACATCCTCAAGATTTGGTAAAGTAGGTTACGTGATTTTACTTAAGAGATAGATAATTCAAGAGGGAACGAGAAGGAGCCAGCATCGGCAAGAAATCACGTTTTATGCTCCTTCCTGTAGAAAAAATGAATCAAAATCCTGTGGCTGCAAC
This sequence comes from Desmonostoc muscorum LEGE 12446, assembly GCF_015207005.2. Classification (GTDB taxonomy): domain Bacteria; phylum Cyanobacteriota; class Cyanobacteriia; order Cyanobacteriales; family Nostocaceae; genus Nostoc; species Nostoc muscorum. The sequence goes on along the minus strand of NZ_JADEXS020000001.1, from coordinate 2,336,960 downwards.
TAATAGCTTGGGAATGAATGCCTCACGGCAGTTCACGCCCTGGCTGTTGGAGCAGAATTTCAGTCTAGCTTTCACCACCTATCAAGCAGGTAAATTATTTTTCATCGGCTTGCAGCCGAGCGGTAACCTATCTGTATTCGAGCGTACCTTTGAAACGAGGCAGCTTTGAACCCGTGGCTTTTTGTGCCGGATACATGTGCGGTTGTGCATTTCATGGCGACTTTGCGATCGTGGGAGTTTCCCAACCCAGGCACAACAAGACCTTTAGCGGGTTACCCCTAGATGAGAAATTGCAACAAAAAAACGCCGAACCTCGCTGTGGGCTACTGGTGATTGATTTGAGGAGTGGGGATATTGTGCATTCTCTGCGAATGGAGGGGGTGGTAATGGAATTATACGACGTAGTGGCACTAGGGGGGGTGCGTCGTCCAATGGCGATCGGCTTTTAAAGTGATGAGATTCGGCGGATGGTCAGCAAGAGGAAAAGGGGCAGGGGGCAGGGAGCGGAGGGGAAGACCGGGACGGAGAAGCTCTCTGGACTCCGCCCCGTATAAGCGTCCTTTTAGGACGGGGCTTGTACCCATGTTCCCCCCTTCATTCCACGCAGGGGGAAAGGGCTTGCTCCCCCCGCTCCCTGCTCCTTTTCCCCCTGCCTCTTCCGGTGACGATGGGATGAGTAAAAAGGTGAAATTTCACCTTTTCAGGCAGATAAACAAGACAAGCAAAATCATAAGGATAATCAACAACAATGGCTAATGCAGTTTTAAATTTATCTGACCTTAACGGCAGCAACGGCTTTGTGATTAACGGCATTGATAGATTTGACTTCTCAGGGGGTTCTGTCAGCAGTGCAGGGGATATCAACGGCGACGGCTTCGATGACCTGATTATTGGGGCAGCAACTGCCGACCCCAACGGTGAGAATTATGCCGGGGAGAGCTACGTGGTCTTTGGCAGCAATAGTGGCTTTGATGCCCAACTCAACCTCTCTGACCTCAATGGCAGCAATGGCTTTGTGATTAACGGCATTAATGCGGGTGACTTCTCAGGCAGATCTGTCAGCAGTGCGGGGGATATCAACGGCGACGGCTTCGATGACCTGATTATTGGGGCATCAACTGCTCTTGGCGCACCAGTTGCCTCCCCCAACGGTCTGCTTACAGCCGGGTCAAGCTACGTGGTCTTTGGCAGCAATAGTGGCTTTGATGCCCAACTCAACCTCTCTGACCTCAATGGCAGCAACGGCTTTGTGATTAACGGCATTGATGCGGATGACAGATTAGGCGTTTCTGTCAGCAGTGCCGGGGATATCAACGGCGACGGCTTCGATGACCTGATTATCGGGGCAGAGAGTGCCGACCCCAACGGTGAGAATTATGCCGGGTCAAGCTACGTGGTGTTTGGCAGCAATAGTGGCTTTGATGCCCAACTCAACCTCTCTGACCTCAATGGCAGCAATGGCTTTGTGATTAACGGCATTAATGCGGGTGACAGATTAGGCAGATCTGTCAGCAGTGCGGGGGACATTAACGGCGATGGCTTTGATGACCTGATTATCGGGGCAGAGAGTGCCGACCCCAACGGTCAGCTTGCTGCCGGGTCAAGCTACGTGGTCTTTGGTTTTGCATCTTCCACACCTGCTAATAAACCTCCTGTTGCGGTTAATGACAGCGCTACCACCGACGAAGATACTGCTGTTAACATAGAGGTTTTAGCTAATGATCGCAACTCTCTAACGGTGTCGGCTGTCGATGGTAATACAATTGCTGTTGGCACTGCCATTACCCTGAGTTCTGGTGCTTTAGTTACCCTGAATGCTGATGGCAGTTTGACCTATGACCCCAATGCTTCATTTGAAAGTTTGGATGTTGGTGAAAGCGCCACTGACAGCTTTACATACACCACCAACAATGGCAGCTTGACTGATACAGCTAGCGTCAACTTGACCATTAACGGAGTCAATGATGCACCTCAGGTTATTTCAGTTTTTAACCTTTCTTCCCTTAACGGCAGCAACGGCTTTGTGATTAACGGCGTTGATGCGGGTGACTCCTCAGGCGGTTCTGTCAGCAGTGCGGGGGACATCAACGGCGACGGCTTCGATGACCTGATTATCGGGGCAAGACGTGCCGACCCCAACGGTCAGTTTAATGCAGGGTCAAGCTACGTGGTGTTTGGCAGCAATAGTGGCTTTGATGCCCAACTCAACCTCTTGTCCCTCAATGGCAGCAACGGCTTTGTGATTAACGGCATTGATGAGGGTGACGGCTCAGGCGTTTCTGTCAGCAGTGCCGGGGACATTAACGGCGACGGCTTCGATGACCTGATTATCGGGGCAACTGGTGTCGGTCAGTCTGAGGAAGGGTCAAGCTATGTGGTGTTTGGCAGCAATAGTGGCTTTGATGCCCAATTCAACCTTTCTTCCCTTAACGGCAGCAACGGCTTTGTAATTAATGGCGTTATTGATATAGAACCCATTTGACATCTAAGAAGGTGCTGCAAGCCTCTTAATCATTAGCCTGATGAAGCAGATATTGAGTTTGGCAGTGGCACTAACCAGGGTTCGTTCAAAGTTCTTAACCAGAATTTTACAGCGCTCCATCCAAGCATTGGAGCGTTCGATCACCCATCTAGCTATTGCCGGAACAAATCCAGATTTTCCTTGTGCCGCTTTCTCTTGTTTTGAGGGTTTCGTAGAAAGTTGAAACTGAATTTTGGTCATGATCTCTGGGTAAATTCGCTCTAACTCCTGAGTCAAATATTCTGGGTGATACCCATGATCTAGCAGGATAGTAATCTTGGGAATATCGATAGGTTTTGACTTGAAGTAGTCGATGTTGAGAGTAAACATCTCAATTAATCCGGCATCATCCGAGACATTGGCGCGAGTACAGAGCGTAAAAAAGGGAAACCCAAGGGTGTCAATAGCCAAATGCCTTTTAATACCGTTGGTGGCTTTGTAGAAGCAAAAACCTTTCGACTCCACACTGGCGTTGCAGGTATTTTTCACTGCTTGGGAGTCAATGATGATCAATGTCGTCCAGTGCGGTTTTTTTTTTACCTGTTCACGCACTTGTCCATGTAAGACACTCATCAGTTCCTCAAATACCCCGGCTGCTCGCCACTGTTTGTAGTGCCAATATACAGTGGAATAAGGGGGGAGGTCTTTAGGTAAGTCTTGCCAATTGCATCCATTTTTTAGTTGATAGAGAATTCCATTGAAGATATCTCGCTTTGGCCAGTTGGTCGGTCGAGTCTGCTTCTTAGTCGGTAATATCTCTTGCAATAAGGGTTCAAAAATTTCCCATTCTGCATCAGTGAGGTTGCTGGAATACGCCATTAGTATTGGATTTTAGATGCTGAGGAGTACCTTAATTCAAAACCTCACAAGATGTCAAATGGGTTCTATAAGTGGTGACAACAGACCAGGCAGATCAGGCTACTCGGTTAGCAATGCGGGGGACATCAACGGCGACGGCTTCGATGACCTGATTATCGGGGCATATAGTACTGGCGGTAGTTATGTAGGGTCAAGCTACGTGGTGTTTGGCAGCAATAGTGGCTTTGATGCCAGCCTCAACCTCTCATCCCTGAATGGCAGCAACGGCTTTGTGATTAACGGCAGTAGTAGTTATAGTTTTTTCGGACGTTCTGTCAGCAGTGCGGGGGACATCAACGGCGACGGCTTTGATGACTTGATTATCGGGGCAGATGGTGCCTTCGTCAACGGAGAAGACGGTGTAGGGAAGAGCTACGTGGTCTTTGGTAGCAATAGTGGCTTTGATGCCCAACTCAACCTCTCGTCGCTCAATGGCAGCAACGGCTTTGTGATTAACGGCATTAACAGCATTTATGGTTTTGGTGGAGGTGGCTTCTCAGGACGTTCTGTCAGCAGTGCGGGGGATATCAACGGCGACGGCTTCGATGACCTGATTATCGGGGCACCAAGTGCCGACCCCAACGGTCAGGATAGGGCAGGGTCAAGCTATGTGGTGTTTGGCAGCAGTAGTGGCTTTGATGCCCAACTCAACCTCTCATCGCTCAATGGTAGCAACGGCTTTGTGATTAACGGCATTGATGCGGATGACTCATCAGGCAATTCGGTCAGCAATGCGGGGGACATTAACGGCGACGGCTTCGATGACCTGATTATCGGGGCAAGATATGCCGACCCCAACGGTCAGGATAGTGCAGGGGAGAGCTACGTGGTGTTTGGCAGCAGTAGTGGCTTTAGTGCCCAACTCAACCTCTCGTCCCTTAACGGCAGCAACGGCTTTGTGATTAACGGCATTGATGCGGATGACCGCTCAGGCTACTCGGTCAGCAGTGCGGGGGACATCAATAGCGACGGCTTTGATGACCTGATTATTGGGGCAACAAGTGCTTCCCCCAACGCTCAGTCTGGGGCAGGGGAGAGCTACGTGGTCTTTGGCTTTCAGACTGTGGCTACCACCAACCAAGATACCGCCGTTAACATTCTTGCTAGCAATATTCTACGTAGATATACAGACATAGATGGAGATACCTTAACCATCAGTGACTTTACTAACCCCACTAACGGCACACTGACCCTCAACGACAACAGTACTCCAGACAACCCCAGCGATGACTTCTTCATCTACACCCCCAATGCCAACTTCAACAGCACTGACAGCTTCAACTTCACTGTTAGCGATGTTAATGGCGGTAGCACCATCGGTACATTTTACCTCAACGTCAAGCCTGTCAACGATGCACCCATCGCCGTCAACGATCGCCTGACTACTGCTTTTAATACTCCTGTAACCATCCTCACTAGTACTCTGCTAGCTAATGATACCGATATAGATAGCAATAACCTCAACATTACTGCTGTAACTGGTGCAACCAACGGTACTGCTGTGTTCAATAATAACGGCACTGTGGGCAACTCGGCGGATGATTTCATTGTCTTTACCCCATTTAATGGCTTGAGTGGCAATGCCAACTTCAACTACACCATCAGCGATGGGAACCTCAGTAGTACTGCTAGTGTGGCGATCGCAGTTGGTGCTAACATCACTGGCAGTAATGGCAACGACAACATCTCTGGCGGTGACGGCAACGATAGCATCTCTGGCAGTGGAGGCAATGATACCATCTCCGGCAATGGCGGCAACGATACTCTTGTTGGCGGCACTGGGAAGGATACTTTTATTTTCCGCCTTGGTGATGGCAATGATACCATCACCGATTTTGCTGGAATACGCACTGGCTCCAATCCATCAGCAACGGTGATTAACCAACTGGATACGCTGCAATTTATTGGTAGTGGTTTAACTGCTCGAAATCTGCAATTAACTCAAAATGGTAGTAACTTAGAACTCACCTTTTTAGATGCGGCTTCTACGAAAGTTACTCTGCAAAACTTCCAATTAGAAAACTTGGATAATGTGCCAGCACGTGGTTCACGACCAGCTATTGGTAATATCCTGTTTGATGGACAAACCAGCGTTACTGATAGTTTTGATGTCTTCGATGCCAACTCGACTCAAACTAATCTGTTTAACAAGAATACCGTCACTTTCTTGAATGACCTTAACAATAATGTCGCGGGTTTTTACAACTCCAATGATGTAATTAATGGTCAAGGGGGTAACGACATCATTAATGGTAATAATGCCGATGACCTCTTACGGGGCGGTGAAGGTGATGATATTCTCATCGGTGGACAAGGCAATGATACTGTTGTGGGTGGCAAAGGTAATGATGTTCTCATCGGTGGTGTAGGCGCTGACTTTTTTGCTTACAACAGCGATGCTGAGTTTAGTACCACTGTTTTTGGTATTGATACCATTACTGATTTCAACAGTTCTGAAGGTGACAAAATTGCACTGGATAAGACTACTTTTAGTGCAATTACTTCTGCTGTGGGAACAGGTTTTAGTAATACCAATGATTTTCAAATCACCAATTTAGGGGGGACTAGCACGGCGACAATTGTCTACGATTATGTGAGTGGGCAGTTGTTCTACAACCAAAATGGTAGCGCGGCTGGTTTCGGCAGTGGTGGTTTATTTGCAACTCTGACTGGTGCGCCAACTCTTACAGCATCGAATTTTCTGTTGCAAGCATAGTTGACCACATTCTGCACTTGAGTTTGTATTACTCAACTATAGCGATTCTCATTTGAATCAGGTACATGGGTAGGGGCGCACAGCTGTGCGCCCCTACGAGGATCTATTTTTTTCTGTACCTCACCCATGTGGGAACCGCAATTTGAGAGATGTAAACGCAAGTCTAAATATTTTGAACGAGGGATTGAGATTAAAAATAAAGCTTTCAGAAATATTCTCTTTAACAAAATTTACCACTCTGCCAGAGCGATCGCTATTCCTTGTTGCAAATCTGGTGTGAGTGCCTCGTTATTTGTTGCTAACTCCTGCAATTGTTGATGTGTGGCTTCTTGATCCAGATTTTTCAGTGCAGCGATCGCATGTAGCCTCACCGAAGTATTAGAATCAGCTAGTAGCCAAATCAAGGCTTCAATTGCTTCGATTTTGCCCAACTGTCCTAAAGATAAAGCGATCGCACTTTTGATAGTGGCAATTTCTGTAGCTCGACGGTGCAATCGTAGTACTTCTAGTAAAATTTCTGTGGCTGGTGTCGTTAACTCCGGCTTTTGCACTCGCCCTAAAACTGTGATAATTTCTTGCCACACTGTTTCTGATGTACTTTGATGAAATGCTGTTTGTAAATATTCCAAACTCGATGGTGTTCCCATCCAACTTAAAGCGCGGATAGTTTCTAATTGCAGGGTTATCGGTGTCTGGGATGAAATCAGCAAATCAAATAAGTGTTTTGCAGCGTCATCACAACCCATGCGAGAAAGGGTAACTACTGCTGCACAACAAACATCAAGATTAATGTCGTAAAGTTTTGGTTGCAGTCTCGTTACTAAATCGAATGCTTGGCGTAAGTCGGGGCGAAAACCTAAACCAACCACTGCTGCACGTCTAACTGTGGGGGCTACATCATCTAAAGCGTTTAACAAAACTGGTGGTATGCGTTCATCATGAAAGCTACTGAGGGCTTCAATTGCAGCAGCGCGGATTTCTGCTTGTGGATCTTGGACTACACTCAACAGTGGTGCAATGGTTTCTGTTTGCGGAATACAGCAAAGCGATCGCACTGCTAAAAGTCGTGTATCTTCATCTAAGAGAAGTTCTGTTAGTGAAGTAATAGCAACAGTACCCATTTGCCCCAGTGCTGTAGCTGCGATCGCTTTAAGTTCTTCATCATCATCATTTTTCAATAATTCTACTAAAGATGCGATGGCATCTGGGTGCTGAAATTCTCCCAAAGTCCGTGCTGCATACCAGCGTAATTCTTCCTCTGCGTCTTCATCTTTTAATATTTCAATGAGTGGTGGTATGGCAATATTTCCCAATTTAGTTAACACCTTGGTTATTTCCCAGCGTTGCTGAAAATCTCCCATGTCTAACATTGAAAGTGTTAATGAGAGCAGATATTCTCTATTTTTAACTATCTCTGGATGTCCAGAGTCTGCCCCTAAAATTAATTGTTGTAAATATTGAATTAGTGATGACCAATCACCTGCATTATGTGCTGTCTGGACTTGCACCAAAAGCTGGTTGATGTTATTCACGATCGTAAAAGTGAGTGGGGAGTGGGGAGTGGGGACTGGGGATTGGGGACTGGGGATTGGGGACTGGGGATTGGGGACTGGGGATGAGGGGGATGAGGGGGATGAGGGGGATGAGGGGGATGAGGGAGAATAACTCTAAACTTCTAACTCTAAACTCCTAACTCTAAACTCCTCACTCCCAATGCCCCATACTTCGGCTTCTCTACGAGACGCTACGCGTAGCTTGCTTCCCCGTAGGGGTACGCTCAGTACAAGTGCCCCATGCCCAATCCCCAGTCCCCAATCCCCAGTCCCCAGTCCCCAATCCCTTCTAACTTGGTTTAACTACAACTGAATTGCCCTCAATTTTGGCAGCGTAAGTTTTTAGCGCTTCTGCTGCTGGGCCTCTTTGCACTTTACCGTCAACCCCAAATTCTGAACCATGACAGGGACAGACGAATTTTTTGGTGTCAGCTTTCCATCCCACCGTACAACCTGAGTGAGTACAGGTAGGGTTGACAGCCGTCAGATTTTGGGATTTGGAGGTGCCGACTACCAACACAGGCCCAGCAGGTGAGTTTTTCGCCAGCAATTGACCTGTTTTATCTAATTCTGCCGAAGTGCCTACCGTTTGCCAATCGGTTGACGCTGAATTTGTCTGGGAAGAACAAGCTGCGATCGCTATAGAACCCATTTGACATCTAAGAAGGTGCTGCAAGCCTCTTAATCATTAGCCTGATGAAGCAGATATTGAGTTTGGCAGTGGCACTAACCAGGGTTCGTTCAAAGTTCTTAACCAGAATTTTACAGCGCTCCATCCAAGCATTGGAGCGTTCGATCACCCATCTAGCTATTGCCGGAACAAATCCAGATTTTCCTTGTGCCGCTTTCTCTTGTTTTGAGGGTTTCGTAGAAAGTTGAAACTGAATTTTGGTCATGATCTCTGGGTAAATTCGCTCTAACTCCTGAGTCAAATATTCTGGGTGATACCCATGATCTAGCAGGATAGTAATCTTGGGAATATCGATAGGTTTTGACTTGAAGTAGTCGATGTTGAGAGTAAACATCTCAATTAATCCGGCATCATCCGAGACATTGGCGCGAGTACAGAGCGTAAAAAAGGGAAACCCAAGGGTGTCAATAGCCAAATGCCTTTTAATACCGTTGGTGGCTTTGTAGAAGCAAAAACCTTTCGACTCCACACTGGCGTTGCAGGTATTTTTCACTGCTTGGGAGTCAATGATGATCAATGTCGTCCAGTGCGGTTTTTTTTTTACCTGTTCACGCACTTGTCCATGTAAGACACTCATCAGTTCCTCAAATACCCCGGCTGCTCGCCACTGTTTGTAGTGCCAATATACAGTGGAATAAGGGGGGAGGTCTTTAGGTAAGTCTTGCCAATTGCATCCATTTTTTAGTTGATAGAGAATTCCATTGAAGATATCTCGCTTTGGCCAGTTGGTCGGTCGAGTCTGCTTCTTAGTCGGTAATATCTCTTGCAATAAGGGTTCAAAAATTTCCCATTCTGCATCAGTGAGGTTGCTGGAATACGCCATTAGTATTGGATTTTAGATGCTGAGGAGTACCTTAATTCAAAACCTCACAAGATGTCAAATGGGTTCTATAGGTAGAGAACTCGCTATCCAACCCAAACCTACCCAATTAATAAAATCACGACGTTTCATAGCTGCTGAAATAACATCTAAGTTTTTGCCAATTTTGGATTTTAGATTTTAGATTTTAGATTCCGAATTGGAACTATAGCAGTCCTAAATGATTTGTCAAATATTTTTCTCTTGGCTGCCATTAGTCATTAGTCCGTAATCACAAACTACCAAGGAAGACTTTCACAAGAATTTTGCTTATCAAATAGGATTGCTATATCGTAATTGAAAATCGCTTCGGTCATCTCAAATACCTTTGATGTCAGAGCTTTGCCCTACTTATGGCTGACTTTGATGCAAAAAATGCATAGCTTTAATACATTTTCTGCAATTTTACTAAAAAACCGTAACAATTTATACGATTTTAACAAAAATCTCGCCTTAACTTATGAGTATCGAAATTGTTACATGAACAGTAGCCAAAACTCCTTGACAAATTCCCAAGATGTAAATGGCAACAAATTCTCCTTAACTAATCACGCATTTTAAGTTTCATATTGGAATACTCTGAAGTATAAATAATCAACCGTAACCACATATTAAGTTTTTTATCTCTAATCCTCGTAGATATAGCACCTAATGGGACTACGGGTTGATTGATATTGGGTAATGACCACAAATTTTCACGCTTATTAGTAATTTGCAACGAGAGTCAGCCTCATGACAGACACAGCAACTACCACCGCCAGCCTCAATAAGTTCGAGAAATTCAAGGCAGAAAAAGATGGACTCGCCGTTAAAAGTGAGATTGAAAAATTTGCCGCCTTGGGCTGGGAAGCAATGGACGAAACAGACCGAGATCATCGACTCAAATGGCTGGGTGTATTTTTTCGCCCAGTTACTCCAGGTAAGTTTATGATGCGGTTGCGGATGCCTAACGGTATTCTTACCAGCACTCAGATGCGTGTTTTAGCCCAAGTAGTGCAGCGTTACGGTGATGAAGGTAGTGCTGATATTACTACGAGACAGAATATTCAATTGCGGGGAATCAGGATTTCTGATTTACCAGATATTTTTGAGAGATTTCACGCAGTTGGTTTAACTAGCGTCCAGTCAGGGATGGATAACGTCCGCAATATCACAGGTGACCCTGTGGCGGGGTTAGATGCAGATGAGTTGTACGATACACGAGAGTTGGTACAGCAAATCCAAGATATGCTCACCAACAAAGGCGAAGGAAACCCAGAGTTTAGCAATTTACCACGGAAATTTAACATTGCGATCGCCGGTGGCAGAGACAATTCAGTTCATGCGGAGATTAATGATTTAGCATTCGTGCCGGCATTTAAGGAGGGGACTGGGGACTGGGGACTGGGGACTGGGGAAAAATCTTCCCAATCCCCAATCACCAATCCCCAATCCCCAGTATTTGGGTTTAACGTTTTAGTCGGTGGTTTTTTCTCCGCCAAACGCTGTGAAGCGGCGATTCCTCTGAATGCTTGGGTGGCTCCAGAAGATGTGGTAGCTGTATGTAGAGCCGTTCTAGAAGTTTATCGTGACCACGGCTTACGTGCTAATCGGCAAAAATCCCGCCTGATGTGGCTAATTGATGAATGGGGTTTAGAAAAGTTTCGGGCAGAAGTTGAAAACCGCTTGGGTAAATCATTGTTACCCGCAGCGGCAAAAGACGAAATCGACTGGGAAAAACGCGACCACATCGGCGTATATAAACAAAAACAATCAGGATTAAATTACGTAGGTTTGCATATTCCTGTCGGTCGGTTGTATGCCGAAGATATGTTTGAAATGGCACGTCTAGCAGAAGTTTACGGTAGTGGGGAAATCCGCTTCACGGTTGAGCAAAACATCGTTATCCCCAACATTGCTGAATCCCGATTAGCAACATTTTTCACAGAACCGTTACTAGAAAGGTTTTCGATTAACCCAGGTTTGTTGACGCGATCGCTAGTATCTTGCACAGGCGCACAATTTTGCAACTTTGCCCTCATCGAAACCAAAAACCGCGCCTTGGCAATGATTAAAGCCTTAGAAGAAGACTTAACCTTCACCCATCCCGTGCGAATTCACTGGACTGGTTGCCCCAACTCCTGCGGACAGCCTCAAGTTGCAGACATCGGCTTGATGGGGACTAAAACCCGCAAAAATGGCAAAACCCTCGAAGGCGTTGACATATATATGGGCGGCAAAGTTGGCAAAGATGCCCATCTCGGAACTTGCATTATCAAAGGCATACCCTGCGAAGATTTACAGCCAATATTGCAAGATTTACTCATCAAAAACTTTGGGGCAAAACTCAAGCAAGAAGCTTTAGTAATTGGTAGTTAGTAACTGGGGACTGGGGACTGGGGATTGGGGACTGGGAAATAAATATTTAAGAATAGTTTCTCAGTACCCAATGCCCGATGCCCAATGACAAATGACAAATAACAAAGGACAAATAACAAATGACAAATATTTCAAGAAGAAAATTTATTTTCACCACTACTACTGTGGCTGCGGCTTCTATTGTGGCTCACGCTTGTTCTTCTAATAGCAATAGCTCAACAAGTAGCGATGCTCCGTCTGCTGCTCCAGCCGCTAATGTTTCTACTGTGGCTAATGCACCTAAGGTAGAAACAACAAAAGCCAAATTAGGATTTATCGCTTTAACTGATTCTGCTCCTCTGATTATTGCTAAAGAAAAAGGCTTATTTGCTAAGTACGGTATGACTGATGTTGAGGTTATCAAACAAAAATCTTGGCCTGTCACCCGTGATAATTTAAAAATTGGCTCAGATGGCGGTGGTATTGATGGCGCACATATCCTCAGCCCTATGCCTTACTTGATGACCATTAACGATAAAGTGCCGATGTATCTTTTGGCAAGATTAAATACTAATGGTCAGGCTATTTCTGTTGCGAATAAATTTAAAGAACTGAATGTTAATTTACAAAGTAAAGGGCTGAAAGAAGCTGCTAGTAAAGCTAAAGCCAATAAAAAATCCTTGAAATTTGGGATTACATTTCCTGGCGGTACTCATGATTTGTGGATGCGCTATTGGCTAGCGGCTGGTGGCATAAATCCAGATCAAGATGTGGTTTTAGAACCAGTACCACCACCACAAATGGTGGCAAATATGAAAGTTAACACTATCGATTCTTTTTGCGTGGGAGAGCCTTGGAATGCTCAATTGGTTAACCAAAAATTAGGTTATTCAGCTTTAGTTACAGGCGAGTTGTGGAAAGATCATCCAGAAAAAGCTTTTGCAATGCGGAAAGATTGGGTTGATAAAAATCCTAATGCTACACAAGCATTGTTGATGGCAATTCTAGAAGCTCAACAATGGTGCGATCGCCCCGAAAATAAAGAGGAAATGTGTAAAATTTGTTCTGATAGAAAATACTTTAATGTTGCTGCGTCAGATATTTTAGAAAGGTCGAAAGGTAATATTGACTTCGGTGATGGACGTACTCAACAAGATTTCCCATATCGCATGAAGTTTTGGGCAAATAACGCTTCCTATCCTTACAAGAGTCACGATATTTGGTTTTTAACAGAAGAAATTCGCTGGGGCTATCTGCCAAAAGATACCAAAGTTCAGGAAATAGTCAACCAAGTGAATAAAGAGGACTTGTGGAAACAAGCAGCTAAAGCTATTGGTGTGATTGATTCTGAAATTCCTAAGAGTAGTTCTCGTGGCGTTGAGACTTTCTTTGATGGTGTGAAGTTTGATCCAGAAAAACCAGAAGAATATTTGCAGAATTTAAAAATCAAGAAAGTTTAGTTTGTAGTGAGCGATTCATCGCTCATCAAAAAGTTTATCAGGACTAAAGTCCTTACTACCAACTTGAATTTTTACGCCTAGTTAATTGGCAACGGGAGAAATAATAATAATGGCAGCTATCCTGGGAAGTCGTACTATCAGAAAAAATCCCCGCAAGCAGTTCAATAAATTAGTTTCACAAAAAATTCTGCCGCCATTGGTAGCCTTGGCTATTTTTTTAGTGATTTGGGAATTACTTTGTCTAAATCCTAACTTTCAATTACCTGGTCCAATAGAAACATTTTCAGAAACTTGGGACCCTTTTATTATTAATCCTTTTTTTGATAATGGTGAAAGTGATAAAGGCTTGGGCTGGCAAATACTTAGTAGTTTGGGAAGAGTTGGTTTAGGTTTTTCTCTAGCGGCAATTGTTGGTGTTGCATTGGGAATTTGTATTGGTGCTAATAAGTTACTTTATAATGCCGTAGATCCCATCTTCCAAGTGTTGCGGACTGTACCGCCTCTTGCATGGCTGCCAATTTCCCTAGCAGCATTTCAACAAGCTAATCCTTCAGCTATTTTTGTAATTTTCATTACGTCCATTTGGCCAATTATCATTAACACGACTGTAGGGGTACAACAAATTCCTCAAGACTATGTAAACGTAGCTAGAGTTTTACGTTTGAAAGGGGCAAAGTATTTTCTGAAAGTTGTATTTCCTGCCACTGTTCCTTATATCTTCACAGGGTTACGCATTGGCATTGGTTTATCTTGGTTAGCGATTGTTGCAGCAGAAATGTTAGTCGGCGGTGTAGGAATTGGTTCCTTTATTTGGGATGCTTACAATACCACCACAGAAACTAATTTAAGTGAAATCATCCTCGCACTCATCTATGTTGGTTTAGTCGGCTTAATGTTAGATAGATTAGTTGGTTTTATCGCCAGTAAAGTTGTACCGGAATAGGGACTGGGGACTGGGGACTGGGGACTGGGGACTGGGGATTAGGAAATAATTCTTTTAACTGCTAATACCCAATACCCAGTACCCAATCCCTAATACCCAATCCAAAATCCAAAATCTAAAATCAAAAATTGCTATGAGTACTTTTGTTGAAGTTGACCACGTTGACCGTGTATTTGAACTTCCGAATGGGGGCAAATATATTGCTCTCAAAAATATTGAATTAAAAATTCGACAAGGGGAATTTGTTTCTCTAATTGGACATTCTGGCTGTGGTAAATCTACTTTGCTCAATATCATCGCAGGTTTAGATAGAGCAAGTATTGGCGGTGTGACTTTGGAAGGGCGAGAAGTTAGAGATCCCAGTCCAGATCGGATGGTTGTGTTTCAAAACTATTCTTTGCTGCCTTGGTTAACAGTACGGGAAAACGTCGCCCTAGCTGTGGATGAAGTGTACAAGGGTAAATCCAAAAGCGATCGCCAAACTATTATCGAAGAACATATCGATATGGTAGGGCTGCGGTTAGCGGCGAATAAACGTCCTAGTGAGTTATCTGGGGGAATGAAACAACGGGTAGCGATCGCCCGCGCCTTAGCTACTCGTCCCAAGTTGTTATTGCTAGATGAACCCTTTGGGGCATTGGACGCCCTAACACGGGGGAGTTTGCAAGAACAACTGATGAAAATCTGCAACGAACACAACGTTACTTGTGTAATGGTGACACATGATGTGGATGAGGCGCTTTTATTGAGCGATCGCGTTATCATGCTCACCAATGGCCCAGAAGCGCACATCGGACAAATTCTCGAAGTCCCAATTCCTCGCCCGCGTCAACGCCTGGAAGTCGTCAAACATCCCAGCTACTACAGTCTGCGGAACGAAATGATTTACTTCCTCAACCAACAAAAGCTGCTCAAAAAACGCAAAGCACAGCAGACTCCAGCACCAGCCGCTATATCCCGCAACGGCTTAGAAAAAGTCAATCTGCAAATTGGCTTTATGCCGTTAACTGATGCTGCACCTTTAATCGTTGCTCAAGAAAAAGGCTTTTTAGCCAAGTACGGTTTAGATAATATCACCCTCACTCGTGCCTCTAGCTGGAAAGAAATTGCTCAAGGTATTGCTACTGGTAAATTAGACGCAGCCCAAATGCTGGCGGGAATGCCCTTAGCCCTGACTTTGGGCGCTGGCGATAAAAAACCAATTCCTGTAATCAATGCCTTAAATATTTCTCGCAATGCTAACGCCATCACCCTCAGTAAAAGATTATATAGCCAAGGTGTCAGAAATCTCGCTGACCTAAAAACGGCGATTAACGCTACTCCCGACCAAATTTTGACTTTGGGTGTACCTCATTCAACCTCAATGGTCAACTTAATGCTGCGTTATTGGCTGGCGGCTGGTGGTATAGATCCCGATGGAGATGTCAGCTTAACGGTGATTCCACCAATGGAAATGGTTTCTCAACTCAAAGCTGGAAATATAGACGGTTACTGTGCTGGAGAACCCTGGAACTACCTTGCTGTTCATCAAAATTTAGGCTTTGTTGCAGCCACAGCTTTAGAAACTTGGTCAGGACAGCCAAAAAAAGTCTTGGGAGTGCGCGAAGATTGGGCGCAACAGTACCCAGAAACCTATCTTGCTCTCGTTAAAGCACTATTAGAAGCTTGCCAATACTGTGACGATCTCCGCAACCGCGAAGAAATTTTAGAAATACTCTGCCGTTCTGAGTACCTGGACATCGATCCTGTATATGTTCGTCCTGGTTTTGTTGACCCCTACGATCGCGGCGACGGTACAGAACCACAAGAAGTTAAATCATACAATCAATTTTTTGTCAATAAAACTAACTATCCCAACCGCACCGAAATTTTGTGGATGCTTACTCAGCTGGCACGCTGGGGCTTAACACCCTTCCCCAAAAACTGGGTAGAGGTGATTGAAAGAGTCTGTCGCACAGACATATTTGGTGCAGCTGCACGCGAACTCGGCTTACTCGATATCGGAGAAGATGACCCGATTCACTTATTTGATGGTAAAGTTTTTAACCCATCAGAACCGATAGAATATCTCAAAAGTTTGGAAATTAAACGGCAAATCCGGGTTGAAGAAGTATTCATTTAGTTATTGACAAGACAAGAGGCAAAAAGCAAAGGGCAAGAAAGAAACTCCATTAATGAGGCTTAGAACTCCATTAATGAGGCTTAGAACTCCATTAATGAGGCTTAGAACTCCATTAATGAGGCTTAGAACTCCATTAATGAGGCTTAGAACTCCATTAATGAGTATTTGAACTCCATTAATGAGGCTTAGAACTCCATTAATGAGTATTTGAACTCCATTAATGAGCCTTTGAACTCCATTAATGAGCCTTTGAACTCCATTAATGAGTATTAGAACTCCATTAATGAGCCTTTGAACTCCATTACTTCTTTACCTCTTCCTTTGCGCCCTTTGCGTCCTTGGCGGTTCGTTAAAAAAACTTGTAATTAAAGGTATAAATTCATCATGCAAACAGTAAACGGAACCAGCAGCAAAACTCAAATTAATCAACAGCCAACCCAAAAAGCAGAAAATTTTCTAGTCATCGAAGGCGTAAGCAAAATTTATCCAACTCCCGAAGGGCCCTACACCGTACTCGATGGAGTTGACTTAAAAGTGCGTGAGGGCGAATTTGTTTGCATAATTGGTCACTCTGGCTGCGGCAAATCAACACTGCTCAATATGGTTTCCGGGTTTAACGCACCCACCGATGGCGTCGTTATGCTGCAAGACAAACCCATCACCGAACCAGGCCCCGATCGGATGATGGTATTCCAAAACTATTGTCTACTGCCTTGGTTGAGTGCCTTTGATAACGTTTACCTTGCTGTTGATTCAGTGTTTCCGAAAAAAACCCAGGCAGAAAAACGGGCGATCGCCAGAGAACATTTAGCAATGGTAGGACTGACAGAAGCCGCTGACAAGAAACCCAGTCAGCTTTCTGGCGGGATGAAACAGCGAGTAGCGATCGCCCGTGCCCTTTCCATTCGCCCCCAACTTTTGATTCTCGATGAACCCTTTGGAGCCTTAGACGCCATCACCAAAGAAGAATTACAAGAAGAACTCCTGCAAATCTGGCGAGAACATCAAGTCACCGTACTCATGATTACCCATGACATTGATGAAGCACTTTTCCTCGCCGACAGAGTTGTGATGATGACTAACGGCCCCGCCGCCAACATCGGCGAAATCCTGAACATTCCCTTCTCCCGCCCCCGCAATCGTCGCCGCATCATGGAAGATCCAGAATACTACAACCTCCGGAACTACGCCCTAGACTTCCTCTTTTGCCGATTCGCTCACGCCGACGAATAAAAAAATTGGGCATGGGGCATTGGGCATTGGGCATTGGGCATTGGGCATTGGGCATTGGGCATTGGGCATTGGGAGTATTGAGTGAGGAGTTATTATTCTCCCTCTGCTCCCCAGTCCCCAGTCCCCACTCCCCACTCCCCAGTCCCCAGTCCCCAGTCCCCAGTCCCCAGTCCCCAGTCCCCAGTCCCCACTTCTTCCGAAATTAGAATGCTTAAAAAGTTATTTTCATTCAGCGATCGCTATCGCATCTTACATCAGACTTGGTTTGCTTTTTTTCTCACCTTTGTCTGTTGGTTTAATTTTGCTCCCTTCGCTACAACTATTGGCAAACAATTAGATTTAGCGCCTGAACAAATCAAAACTTTGGCCATCTGTAACCTGGCTTTAACAATTCCGGCAAGGTTAATTATTGGGATGCTTTTGGATCGTTTTGGTCCTAGAATTACCTATTCAATGCTGCTGATGTTTGCGGCTGTTCCTTGTTTGGCGACAGCGCTAGCACAAGATTTTAATCAACTAGTCATCAGTCGTCTGCTGATGGGAATTGTCGGTTCTGGGTTTGTTGTCGGTATTCGGATGGTGGCGGAGTGGTTCCAACCGAAGGAAATGGGAATTGCCCAAGGTATTTATGGCGGTTGGGGGAACTTTGGGGCTTTTGGTGCCGAGTTTGCCTTGCCGATACTTGCAGTTTCTACAAGCTTTTTGGCTGGTGGGGCTTCTAATTGGCGATTAGCGATCGCTTTTACAGGAATCGTTGCAGCCATATATGGCGTAATTTATTACAACAGCGTCCAAGATACGCCCACTGGTAAAATCTACAAAAAACCTAAGAAAAATGGAGCTTTAGAAGTAACCAGCATTAAAAGTTTCTGGGCGATGATTGTCTCAAATTTCGGTTTGATTTTCGCTCTAGGTTTATTAGCTTGGCGCTTGGAACAAAAGAATATTCACTTCTTAACTTTGAGTCAAATGTATCTGGCTTGGTTATTCTTAGCAGGATTGTTTGCTTACCAAAGTTACAAAGCTTGGGAAGTAAATCGGGATCTTTTAACTGGCAAGAAAACTTACCCACCAGCGGAACGTTATCAATTTGGTCAAGTAGCTTTACTCGAATTTACTTACATAACTAACTTTGGTTCCGAACTTGCTGCCGTTTCCATGTTGCCGGCATTTTTTGAGAAAACCTTTGCTTTAGAACATGTTGTAGCCGGGATGATTGCTGCAACCTATCCCTTTTTAAACTTAGTTTCTCGCCCCAGCGGTGGCTTAATTTCTGATAAACTCCGCTCCCGGAAATGGACAATGACAATTATCAGCGCAGGCATTGGTATTGGCTACTTGATGGTACATTTTATTAATAGTAACTGGCCGATTCTGCTGGCGATCGCAGCTACAATGTTTGCCGCTTACTTTGCCCAAGCTGGCTGTGGTGCAACCTACAGCATCGTACCCTTAATTAAAAAAGAAGCCACTGGACAAATTGCCGGAAACGTAGGAGCTTATGGTAATTTTGGCGGCGTAGTTTACCTGACAATTTTTAGCTTAACCGACGCTCCCACACTATTTAGCACAATGGGTTTAGCTGCGATAATTTGCGCCTTCATGTGTGCCTTCTTCCTCAAAGAACCGAAAAACTCCTTCGCTGCTGAAGGTGAACCATCAGAAACCCCAGCTACTATCTTTTTAACCGAAGAATAATCAAGATCGCGCAGAGTCGCAGAGGCGCAGAGAGGAAGAATCGCAATTTTCAATTAATAAGCTAAACCCCATCTAGTTTGCATAATTTGAAATTGTACATTTCTTGTGGGGTGGGCGTCTCGCCCGCCCAGTATATGCAAGTTAAATGTGAAACAGCTTACCTCTCTTCTCTGCAACTCTGCGCCTAGAGTGAAAATTATCAAATAAAATCGCAATTTTTAGCCACTATATCTGATATCAAATTCTAATAATTAGTATTTTTCATAAATCCACCAAACAGCTTTTTAATTAAAACTTTTAATCCAAAATCCAAAATCTAAAATCCAAAATTGATATGAGTGAATTTACCAAAACCCTCTGCCCTTACTGTGGTGTCGGTTGTGGACTAGAAGTTTCACCCCCAGCCCAACCCAACAAAGCAACCAATCGAGATAACCAAGGAAATCCAACTTGGCGAGTACGGGGCGATAAAGCTCATCCATCCAGTCAGGGTATGGTTTGCGTCAAAGGCGCAACCATCGCCGAATCTTTAGATAAAAATAGATTACATTACCCAATGGTGCGAGACTCTTTAAATCAAGAGTTTCGCCGTGTTAGTTGGGATGAAGCTTTCAATTTAATCACCCAGCGCATTCAAACTGTGCGTTTAACTGAAGGGCCAGAAGCTATATGTATGTACGGTTCTGGTCAATTTCAAACCGAGGATTATTACATAGCCCAGAAATTCATGAAAGGGTGTTTGGGTAGCAATAATTTTGATGCAAATTCCCGTTTATGTATGTCTAGCGCTGTGGCTGGATACATTCAAAGCTTTGGCTCAGATGGTCCTCCTTGCTGTTACGAAGACCTGGAGTTAACCGACTGTGCATTTTTAATTGGCACTAATACAGCCGAATGTCACCCGATCGTTTTCAATCGATTGGAAAAGTATCACAAAAAGAACCGCAAAGTCAAAATGATTGTGGTTGATCCCCGTCGCACACCAACCGCAGAAGCCGCAGATTTGCATTTAGCCATTCGTCCCGGTACAGATATCGATTTGTTAAATGGTATCGCTCATTTATTGATGCGCTGGAACTACGTTGATACCATGTTCATGGATGACTGTACCAGCAATTTTCCGGCATACGCCGAGGTAATTCGCCACTATCCGCCAGAAGTGGTAGCTCGTGAATGCGGGATCAGTATTGAAGATTTAGAAACAGCAGCTCGGTATTGGGGTCAATCACAGCGGGTGTTATCGTTGTGGTCAATGGGTGTGAATCAATCCTCCGAAGGAACGGCTAAGGTGAGAACCATCATTAACCTACATCTGATGACCGGACAAATTGGCAAACCTGGGGCTGGCCCTTTTTCCCTCACCGGTCAGCCAAACGCAATGGGAGGACGGGAAGCCGGGGGTTTGTCCCATTTATTACCGGGTTATCGGGTGGTAAAAAATCCCCAGCACCGTGCAGAAGTTGAGGAATTTTGGGGACTCAAGCCAGGACAGATTTCGCCCTATCCGGGTTTGAGTGCTTGGGAAATGATTACTGGGCTGGAAAATAATGCTGTGGGGTTACTGTGGATTGCTGCTACGAATCCGGCTGTGAGTATGCCAGATTTAGAACGGACAAAAAAGGCGTTGTTGCGATCGCCTTTTACCATTTACCAAGACGCCTATTATCCCACAGAAACCTCCGCCTATGCTCATCTTCTGTTGCCTGCTGCCCAGTGGGGCGAAAAAACTGGCGTGATGACCAACTCGGAACGCGTGGTAACTCTATGTCAAGCCTTCCGCCAACCGCCAAGAGAAGCTAAAGCAGATTGGGAAATTTTTGCTGAAGTTGGTCGCCGGCTCGGTTTTACCAAAGAATTTGCCTTTGCTAACTCCGCTGAAGTTTATGCTGAGTTTGCCAAACTAACTAAAAATCGCCCCTGCGATATGACGGGTATCAGTCACGCCCAATTACAAACACAAGGCCCGACTCAATGGCCTCACCCAGAAAAAAGTTATGAGTTAAGAGTTAAGAGTGATGAATTAGAATCTTCAACTGCTAACTCCTCACTCCTAACTCCTAACTCCAAAAGACTCTACACCAATCTCCGCTTCCACACCCCTGACGGACGCGCTCGATTTGGGGCATATTACTCTAAGGGATTGGCAGAACCACCAAACTCTGATTATCCTTTTGTATTAACTACTGGACGAGTTTACGGTCATTGGCACACGCAAACGCGCACTGGGCGCATTGAAAAAATTTGCAAAATGCATCCCGAACCGTTTATCGAAATTCATCCCCGTGATGCTGCTCGGCTAGGTATTATAGATAACCAATGTGTAGAAGTGCGATCGCGTCGTGGTCAAGCTAAATTTCCTGCTAAAGTAACAAAGGCGATCGCACCTGGTACGGTTTTTGTCCCCATGCACTGGGGTTCACTCTGGGCAGATAATGCCGAAGCTAACGCCCTCACCCATCCCGAATCTTGCCCCGATTCCCTGCAACCAGAATTAAAAGCCTGTGCGGTGCAGTTGATACCAATTTCTCTGGAAGTTACAGTCAAAAATTATCAACTCCAATCTTCACAATCGTAAGCTGCTAAGTATAACTATTAACAACGAATTGCCGATCAGCAATAGGTAATTTAGTCAATAGTCAGTAGTAAATAGTTATTATAATTTTTTCTGTCTCTCAACTTTTGACTGTTACCAATTACCATATCTAAAGAGGTAAAATTTTTAGCAACAAGAAGTTTTACTAGCCCCAATTTTAATCGGGGAAATAAAAAATAGGTAAAAAACTTACCAAGTATCGGTAAGTGGTCTTTTTTAATCCTCTAGATTTATCTATGGGATTTTATTTTAGAATCGGGTGCAAGAGATGAAAAGGCTACTGAAACTAATTTTAGGAATTACCAAAGACCAGAACTTCATGCACATGATTGAAAATATAGAAGTCCTGGTTTCTAAGGTTCTATCTATTTTAATGGTCATTGTAATTTTAGTGGCGATCACTGATTTAGGAGTCTTTTTATTTAAAGAATTATTTACAGTACCTTATGGTAAATTTAACACAACTTTGTATAAAATATTTGGTTTATTTTTGAATATTTTAATTGCTTTAGAAATCTTAGAAAATATCACAGGTTATTTGCGAAAACACGTTATTCAGGTGGAATTAGTTATTGTCACTTCTTTAATTGCTGTTGCTAGAAAAATTATTATTCTTGATTTAGAAAAAGTACCAGGTATTGATATAATTGGTCTAGGGGTTGCTATTCTTTCCCTGTCAATTAGTTATTTAATAATTCGTTTTAGTAATTCAAGGTAAAAACGTTAAATCAGAGACATAACAGCTTGTTGGGCATTTCAAAAAATATTTTCCCACTCCCTATTCCCTACTCCCTACTCCCCACCCTCACCCAAAAATTATAGCTTAGTCAATTCATATCATAATGAGCTAATTTTCAATACTTTCTTATGGCAGATTTCTTTCAATTTGAAGCAGATTTTGTTCATTCACTGCGTTGTATTCCCATGCAGGTGCGTTGCAAATTAGATACCTGTGGCATCAAGCTAAAATTGTCTGATTGGAATCAAATGACTACAGCAGAGCGTCAAGCTTTAGTCGAATTGCCTTGCACTACAGAAACCGAAATTCAGTCTTACCGCGAATATATCCAGGAGTTGATTCTACAACACACAGGCACAGCAGCTGCCAAATTGCCCATAGAACCCCATCCTGCATGGCTGGACTCTGGCACTATACCACCCAGTGTCCAGGAAAAAGCTCAAGAAATAGGAGTAGTCCTGACAGAGCAAAAATGGGCAGCTTTAAGGCCCTTACAGCGTTTTGCCTTGATTAAACTGAGTCGTTCCGGGCATGAAAACAAAAACTTTCCCAGAGCGATCGCAGAATTCCATCTGCTTTAATTACCAGGTAACAAGCAATAGGTTCTTTTGTCCTTTCTCAGAAAACCCCTTGCCTTTTTCTCGCTAGCAAATAATATACAACGATCCGTTAAACTTTGTTAACTCACAACCGTCAAATGGTGCATTACGGCACAGTTAGTGCTGTAATATATCGATAAATTCGCGTATAAGCGCATCAGCTGACGTGCGTCTAAATTACACATTTTGACGTTAAGACTGTCATTTGTGAGTTGTTCTTTGCAAATGACCAATGACAAATAACAAATAACTGAGGATAGTAAAAATATGGCTGCCAAGAAACTTTTGATGCTCGTTGGCGACTATGTAGAAGACTATGAAGTAATGGTTCCTTTCCAGGCGCTGCAAATGGTGGGACACACTGTCCATGCAGTTTGCCCCAATAAAAAAGCTGGCGACAAGGTGCGAACGGCAGTTCACGACTTTGAAGGTGACCAGACATATAGCGAAAAACCCGGTCACAATTTCACTTTAAATGCTACCTTTGCAGAAGTAAAAGCCGAAACCTACGATGCCCTAGTAATTCCTGGAGGACGGGCACCAGAATATATCCGTCTGAATCACCAGGTGCTAGAAATTACCCGTCACTTTGCCCAAGCAAATAAACCGATTGCTGCTATTTGCCACGGCTTACAGTTATTGGCAGCGGCTGATGTATTACAGGGCAAAAGATGTACTGCTTACCCTGCTTGTAGCCCAGATGTCAAGAGTGCTGGAGGTATCTATGTTGATATCCCTGTTGATGAGGCCATAGTTGACGGTAACTTGGTGACAGCACCAGCTTGGCCAGCTCATCCCCGTTGGCTGGCAGAATTCCTCACAGTACTTGGAACAAAGATTGAACACCCAGAACTAGCTAGAGTTATTTAAACAGAAGATATCAAAAATCTTTTAGTTCAACCTTCAAGACAGTTTCTTTCACTACTCCCTACTCCCTACTTCCTATCCCAAAACAGCTTAGTCAATCATTAAGTGGCTAAAATAACTGACAACAGACCACTGGCAATCATATATTTTTTGAATCAAACTAAATGCAGTAAAAATTACTTTTTTAAGAGATTGCCGTGGGTTTCATTTGCAGCTAGGATGTCAAGAGTAGAGAACCCATAGAATCTGAATTGATGTGCCCAATAACCCAGGTTTATGAGAAAGTCTCAGCAGATGAAATACTTATTAACATTAGATGAATGAAAAAATGGGAAATTTTACATCTAGAAATTTAAATTTCTTAGCAGGAAGTGAAGCTATAGTGGATTTAGCAATGCTGCTGTTGATGTGGCTAAGGTTAGTCCTGCTGCCCAATTATTTTAAGAATTAGTTTAGAAACGCACTCTAACTCAATGACAGGCAAAAACGCAAGACATAATGCATTTCTGCGGCTAGTGTCTGGTAATGGAGCAGCTTCGGGATCGGAATCTCGGTTCTCCCTGCCCCCCAGTAAAGAGATAGTAATTGGACGCGACCCCAGCTGCCAAGTTGTCTTGGATGCCATGACGTACCGAATGGTATCTCGTCGTCATGCGGTGGTTCGTCCCCTGTCTTTATCTCCAGATAGCAAATTTAGCTGGGTGCTTTGCGATTTGAATAGTGCTAATGGCACTTATTTAAATGGACAACGCTTGTATGAATGTCAAGAATTGCACCCAGGCGATCGCATTTCTTTAGGTTCTGATGGGCCGCAATACGTTTTTGAGTACGAGTTGACCTCACTCGCCCCGGCGACGACTGTAAACCAACTGACACCGCTACCGTCAGCAACCAACTACCACAACCACACCCAATTAAAGCAGCCTGATTCTGTTAGCTTCACTCAGCTTTTTCCGATTATTTCCACAGGTAAAGATTTAACTCGTAAAGCTTACCTCGTACCGGGAATACTGACCGTAATCTTTGTAGTGCTGATGTTTGCTACAGTCGGTCGTCCCCAAGCAAATCAAGTAATCGTCGCAACTTACATCGCTTTCGCTGCCTATTATTTTGTTTACCAACTTTGCGGTAAACAAAAGCCGTGGTGGGTGCTAATGGCTACGGCAATAGGTACGACTTTGATTTTACTCAGCCCGCTGTTGGATTTATTTATCTTCGTGTTTCGCGGCATCCTACCTGGAAACTTGCCCTCCCCCCAAGAATCTACCACCTTCACAGAATTGCTGGTGCGGATGTTTTTTGGTGCTGGGTTGATGGAAGAATTACTGAAAGCATTGCCTGTACTTGGAGCATTTGCCATCGGTAGAATATTGTCTTCACCTTGGCGGGAACGCATCGGCGTTTGGGAACCTCTAGATGGTATTCTCCTGGGAACGGCTTCGGCTGTGGGCTTCACTTTATTGGAAACTCTCGGTCAATATGTGCCAGATATCACTCAAAATGTTACACAACAGGTGGGTATCGGCGCTGCTGGTCAACTGGCGGGTTTACAACTGCTAATTCCGCGAATTTTAGGCTCTGTGGCTGGACACATGGCTTACAGTGGCTATTTGGGCTATTTTATCGGTTTGGCTGTCCTCAAACCCAGTAGAAGTTGGCAAATTCTTTCTATTGGTTATCTGAGTGCCTCTGCACTCCACGCTCTCTGGAATGCTACCGGATCGATTAATGCCTTGCTGTTAGTAGTTGTTGGTGTGTTATCTTACGCCTTTTTGATGGCGGCAATTCTCAAGGCACGGGCGCTTTCACCGACGCGATCGCAAAATTTTGCGACCAGATTTCTTGGACCCAGATAACAGATGAGGGGATGAGGGAGGCAAGGGGACAAGGAGAATCACTCCTAACTCCTAACTCCTAACTCTTAACGGGCTAAACGCCCCGCTTCCGCTAACAGCACTCAAAACTGTTTTGTCCAATTCCCAATTCCTAATGACTATAAAAAATATATGTCTTGGGATAGATGGTCTGATTCTTAGATTACCCTATTCTTAGTCTACCCTAGTGCTGCTGTACTTAAAAACTGAAAGTTAATAAACGTTTAAAAGGCAACACAATACCAGCAGATAAATCTACTTGTCTCGGAAGTTAAATTATTCAAAAATAAATGGCAGAATGAAATTATGGTTCGGACTGGTATTTATTGAGTTGAGTCAAAGCATAGTAAGCGATCGCCAGACTAACCTTTGCTTGCTCTATTTCCGATAAATTTGTCCATTCCCTATTGTTAAGGCTAGTCATGGTAGATTCAGGGTTATGTGATTCGCTACCTCGCATGGCATAAGCGAAAGGACGAGCTAAGACTAAAAGATCCTCTTCTCCCCAATTTGGTAGTATAGTCTGAACGCACTCAACTAGTTGCTCGCCCCTTAATTGATGATGGGAGAATATTTCAGCAGCTTTAGTGGCGATGGCGTTGAGTAATGTTTGGGGAACGCAGGTACAAAAAGTAGCGCGTAATGTTTCTTGCAGATTAAGTACTACTGACTGTTGGGGATTGTGATTTTCGCTTTCACTAAAGGAGATACCAGACCAAAGTGTGTCTAAATGGTTGTAAAAATCTTGCGATCGCTTTGTCAGATCTTCATCTATTAAATCTTCGATCTCGAATTGTTGCTCTAGTTCTTGAAAATAAGCTTCTGACTCTTCATCAGCCGGATTCCAAGGATAGGTAGCATCGTCTGGTTCTAGTAAAGCTTCTAATAACTCTAAATCTACTTGAGACTGCAAAGAAGAGAAAGTGTCTGAGCCGTTAATTTTATTAGTCATTTTTTATTGCCTCACGATTATTTAGTGGTATTGACAGCTACAACCGCCGAGAAGAGATTTCCGCAAAAAAGTTGATTTTTTCTCTTCGTAAAAACAGATTTTTAAAATTGATACTCAAGACCAAAATTGATTTCTGCAATAGCTGTACTAGGAGTCTTCAATAATAAACTCCCAGGTCTCACCTCTAGCACTTCCAAACTTTAACTGCATACCGGATTTCAAGGGTACTTCCTCTCGGAGGATTTGCTGCCAGCCATTAGGTCCTAAAAACCACGTTGTTCCGTAGGTAGAAAAATCTTGCAAATAATAAGTTCGCACCAGTGTAGCATCAGTCAAAGTATTGCGGCAGAAAATTTCAGCGTGACGTTTAGAAACAGACGGTTCGGGGATGACAATATCATTATCTTTGGTGCGACCGATGCGAGTGACTCCATAACGCAATAACCAGGTTTTATCTTTTGAAGAGAGCGATCGCAAACTTGCACTAGGAAGCGCCGAACCAACATCAGGAATGGCTGTGTCTGGTAATTCGGTAATTCCTTCATCCAGATTTTTAACAAGTTCGCCATTAAAATCTGGATGCAGGTAAAGAACTGGCAAAGTCCAAGCAGGTTGATTGAATCTATATAGTGTTAATAGTTCTTTTCTCGCTTGGGTGACAGCTTCATCAATTGGCTTATACAATCGCAAAGCTTCAGCAAAGGCTTGAATAAAACTGTGGCTTTCGTGGTCAGCGATTTGATCCCGCATCCCCAAAACCGCTGGTACACCATGCCGAATTAATACTTCTGCTAAACTGCTGGCAGGTATCGCTTGATGATTGCTATCAGCTGGTCTAGCTCCCCAACAGGCGTTGAAAACTGCTAACTTCACACCTGTACGGGTCAATGCTTGGGCTAATTCTATACCATTGAGGGTGTTATCTGGTCGCAAAAACAGCAATCCACCGTCTGGATCTGGCAACCCGTGTCCAGCATAAAAGAAGACATTGTATGCTTTGGTTTCTAATTCTTGAATCAATTCCTCTGGAGTTGGTTGTAAGAGTTGATTCACTACGCAAGGTGCATATCTTTGGGAATTGCTATCCACTGGGGTATCTACAAGAGTTTGCTGTAAAATCAGCGCTTCTTGTTCTAGTTGCAGGTTTTCATCATGACCTAAAACCAGCAGGATACTTAAAGCTTGGTCAGTTCGCAAATACGGTAAGGGATCAACTTCACTGCTTGTGCGACTAAATAGTAAATCTTGGGAAAGGGACATTGCTGATTGACCAGGCTCACGCTGCATAATTTCCCAAGGTAGAGCAATGAGATCGGGGTCACGAATTTCCAGTCGAAAGCGCAAACGTGTATGCTGACCCTGAGCAATCCCGCGACTGCGTTCTAGACTGCCGAGAATTTGTCCATCGAATACCCAGCGCCATAAATTCATTCCCAAGTATTGCATTAGACGGCTGCTGTAAGGGCCAGTAGTCTGACTTGAAGGGAATGAAATCGCATCAATGGGCAATGGGTTGTTGTTTTGAGATGTTGAGTTTGGGGGAAGATCTAAACGGCTATGATCAGCAAACATCTGCTGCCATTCTTGCCAGACTTGGGTGAGTTCAACAGGCCACACACAGTCACGTAAAACATAGCCACTGGGATAGGGAGCCTTGACCACCCAAATGGCGAAGTTGTCAGTGCCAGTGTTTAAGAGACGGGCGATCGCCAAATTCAGGGATGGCATGGATTCATAAAACTAAAAGCTAAAAACAAATAATTTCAAATGAAGAAGAATTCAGAAGTCAGAATGGGCTACGCCCCGCTGCGCTAACAGAATTCAGAATTAATTAATGGGGGATTGGAACCCACGACTGATTGTTTTGCACCAAGTCATAGATTTGGTGTGGTGTTTCACCGTTTATTCATCAGCCAGTCGTAAATAATTCATGCTGAATTCTGACGGCTGACTCCTGAATTCTTTATTCATAACAATTCTCCAAGGTAACAAATTTTTACTTTTTTACCCTGTCAGTTTTTTAGTCTGGTTGTTACCTGTTATTATTCCAGGTTTTTACTAGTTTATCGAGTATTTGTCTAAGTTGGACTGGTATCAGCTGGTTGAGTAGCTGGTGGCTGGGTGAGGGGTTTACATGGATTTGCTGCGCCTGGTTGCAAAACAGAGACTCCAAAACTCTTCAGTTGTTGAAATTTAATCGATATTGGTTTTGCTGGGGATGGTGCTGGAGTTGGCGTAGGTTTATTGGTACAGACTCGCATCCGAACTGAAAAATCTTCAGATGTAGGTTTGGGATTTGGTTCGGTGTTGATAACTTGTAAAAAACTTTTAGCAGCAAGGGGTGGGTTGTCTTCTAAACGAATTTCCTTGGTGGTTTGAATAACCCAGCCAGGAGAAAGGTTAGCAAGGGTTCGGGGTGGCTGTGTGGCTGCAACAGTAGGGCTTTGAGTTGGTGTGGGAGTGGACGCAACTTCAGACTGGCCGGATTTTGATTGCAATTGCTTGACGAACAATCCCAGAGAACCAGCGATTATGACCAATATTAACGGAACTATCCACTGTAGAGGTAATTGGCGAGTTTTGGTAGGTTGAGTTTCCTCAATGACCTGAGTTTTTTGGTTTGGGCTGCTTAAAACTGATGCATCTGCCCCTCTGGATGCCAAATCAACAGTTTTTGCAGAGTAACTTTCTGGAATGACTGCTTTGATGGTGATTTCAGGTTCCCAGTATTGGACTTGATAGTGTACTAAAGCGACGGTGACATTATCGTGTCCATTCTTCGTGTTAGCGATTTCTATTAATCTATCTGCAACATTTACGATATTTGTTTCCCCAAGCAAAATTGGTAAGATTTCTGTTTCCCAGTATTCCTCTACGCGATCGAAATCACTTAAACCATCGGATGTGAGTAGAAAAATTGCATCTTCATCGAGCATAAACCGTGCAGATGTAGGATGCAATGAAGTGCTAGGACCCATCCCCAAAGCTTGGACGAGGGAGCCGGCAGCACTTTGTTGCACAGCCTCGCGGTAAATGGCATAGCCCAACCGTACTTCGCGGGAAGCGACATCATCATCAAGGGTCACTTGATAACAGCCTTGGCGTGTAATCCAGTAGGCACGACTATCACCGACGTGGGTAATGTACATTTCGTGAGCTACAGGCAACGCCATGACTAAAGTTGTGCCCATACGCTGACGCCCTTGGCGATTTTCACCGTCATTGCGCTGACTAATTTTGTCATTAGCCATTGCTACTGCTTTTTCTAAGTCATTCAGCAAAAGTGAGGGGTCTATGTGGTCGTAGGGAACTTTGGTGAGTTGCTGTACCTGTTGTTGGATTGTTTCAATGGCTAAATTTGATGCGACATTGCCGCCTTCGTGTCCGCCGATGCCATCACAGACAATTGCTAAGGCTGTGGGCTGGGGTGGTTTGCTCACTAGAGTGCCAGTGGGTGGGCTACAGGCGTCTTCGTTACGTTGGCGACTAGGCCCAGTATCGGTTTTAGTGATAATTTTGATTGTGGGTGTTTGCGATCGCCCCAATTGTGCCAGTCCGCGATCTAAAACTGTAATTAATTGTTCGGATGAGTGAATTTCGCCCTGAGTCAGAGAAAGACTAACGCGATCGACAAATTCCACTATTGCTGGTTTGGCGTTATCGATCAATTGCCGCCAGAATTCCCCTAATTGAGGCAATTCTGGTGGTGTAGTGTCGTCGAAGCGCAATTCCAACAAACGGACTAGGGAGCCTTCTACCCGTAAAACAGATGAGTCAAGCAAGCTAGAGACGACACCTTCACTGGCCAGAGGTTGCCACAAATGAGCTATCTGCCACAACCAATTGAGTTGGCGCATGGATGTCGCATCATGCCAAGCAGTGGTTAATTCGCTGCCGAGATGCACTTGTTGGGTTGTGTCATCCACCATGATTGGTGGTTTTTCTAAAAGTAATATTTCCTGCTGGGGTGAGTCGTTAGTTAGGGGAAGGACTCCATATACCTGCGGTACGTGTAAGCGGTAGGGAATGAGTCTTAGGTAAGCTCTGGGGATCTGTAAATTCTCTAACTCTGGTGTTAGGGTTAATAAACCAGGCTTCGTATCTAATAGAAGAAATTTATCAGCAATTAAATAGCGATCGGCTAATATTTTTCCAGGGCTACCCAAACTCTGGCCATCCACCACAGCCCAGAGATAATTTTTGGGTAAGGGCGTGGAACATCGCTGGCAAAACTTATGAGTCAGGGGATTGGCAGCCTGACAATTTTCGTGTGGACACTGGAGCGTTGCCGCGTCATTTTCCATAGTTTTCCCACCGATCAGCGATTGGCAATTTCTTTAACAGCATTAGTAGGGACAATCTAGACCGCTCATCTTTCTTAAACTTGACATCTCCAGATTTTAGATGATGATTTTAGCTGGCGGTTATCAGCAGGTGCTAATACTTAACTTATTTAAAGAATAGGCTCCCAAGTTAACCTACAGCCCCATCATAGCTTCTATTGCTCTGTGACTCTCCATCAATAAAGCAACCAACTCCAACCCTGTCACCAAAGCATAACTCAAGCATAACTGTGCTATTTGCTTTTGCTGAATTACTCCATGTTCAATAGGCAGATAATATTGGTATTTATCTAGTTTATAAGTAAGATAGCAATAATTAACTTTAATTAAGAATTAAGATATAGCGATCGGCTTTTATTTTTGAACTTAATTTGCGTGGCTAGGGAGTAGGGAATAGGGAGTAGGGAATGGGGAATGGGGAATGGGGAATGGGGAATTGGAAGTGTGGGAGGAATGGGAAGGGTGGGAAGCTTTTTTATCATAATCTCCCCACACTCCCTCATCCCCCTCTCCCCCTCATCTCCCCACTCCCCACTCCCTACTCCCTAGATAGGTTTAACTCGTCTTATTGATTGTCGTCAATTGCAACTTGGGGGATTCCCATGCTGTAGTTGGTAACACGCGCAGAGAGATTGTAGCTGATTTCGCCGAGTTGCAGGAGCGATCGCACATAATGCTCTAAATCTGACCCTACGCGGCGTAAATTATAGTCTGTCAGGTCTGCGCCACTAGAAGCTTCCACTAGTTCATCAAATTTTCGATAAACTTTTTGGAGCGCATCTTCATTCCAGTTGAATTCGTTGTCTGGGTCGATATCTAACGTTAAAACTTGATCGCTTGGAAGAAGTTCGCCATCTTGGTCAATTTCAGCCGCAAAAATGCGGATATGCCGGGTTGTGGACTTGAGCAGCGTCGGGTTATCCATAAAAGGGTGTAAGATTTGGGTGGATTACACTGAAATTATTGTAAACCTTATATTCGAGGTTAAATGCTCTTAATTTACAAGCTTTGAGGGCAGTTTCAAAAGAGTATATTTAATGGACATAAGTAAAAATATTGCCTGTACTGATTATTGCTTTTACTTGTGCTAGTAGTGGAAGTCGCAATTAGTTGGTAGTACTGACAGTAGCCTCATGATTTTCACACCAGAATTATTGGGTAGAGTATTTTCATTTAGGGGGACACAAACTAGTCTCAGTGGTATGCTAATCTTGCCTATTGCTAAGCTTTTTGTACTTATTATTAAGTCTAGAAGACAGTAGGATGAGGTCTTGGACTGGAATAATTTGATCTGTGTACATTTTTGATCGAAAACAAAAATTTTTACCTTAATAACTATGTCGATCAATTTCTCCTAAATTTGCTCTTGAAAAAAACGTACATCTAGTAATTTTACGGAATAGGGCTACATCGACCTCTGGCATTAAGAAAAGGAAAAAAATCAAGCGGTTTTACTTACGTAATAACACCAAAAATAGAGTAACAAGTCAAACTGTTATTGACGTTAACATAAAGTTGATGTAAAAAGCTTTAAAAAGCTCGCACAACTTCTTACAGAAACTTTATTGTGTAGAATCTTAAAAACTGAATAATAGTTATGGCTTACCATAAGCTACATCTGGCACAGTGAGAGCAAAATCTAGACAGTGAAAATTGAGCTTGAAAATAAAACACAGGAGAGTGAAATGGAATACATTGGTGTTTGATGAAGAAAAATTCTTAATTCAAGCACTTTGGATTCAAAAAAGATATAAAGAACTTTTGCTGGACATCTACCTCCTTACCCTCATGACTACCAAGTAAAGGAATCTCAATAGCTATGAACTCCAAAGCATTACCACGCCAAATCAATAATCTCGAAGTAGGTGTTTATGAGTGCGAAATACATCTCAAATTTAGGTTGATTGAGGAAAAGAGTCTATTGGGCGATCGCGAGCAACTCTTACAGGTGCTACTCGATGCTTTGACCGAGGGTTCTGACGATTTTCTAGAGACGCTACAAGCGTCCGTTAAAGCCCAGGAAATATCAGAGTTCAAAGCCTCACCTCAAATGCGACGGCAGCTAATGCGCTTGCGTAATGCTGCTGAAAATCCCCAAATTTAAAGGTGTAATTTAAGTAGCAAAAATCGTGAATTAGGTATCAAATCAAATAGCGATCTCATACCCCATATACACTAGTTGCAATAAAAACTAAGCAGTCAGTAGATTTCATAAAATATTTTGATTTCTGCTTTGTGAAAGTCTTATTTAGCAGCACAAAGTCCCAGGAACAGTTTCCTTAATTAAAAACTTTGTAGCAAAGGTTACTGGTAGAATCTCAAAGCAAATTCAGCCGGGTGCATTTTACCGAGTTAACATCAAAACATTGGGGAAAAATAAAACCCTGTGTCTTTACAGATGGGGCGTTAGACAATAGGTGCAAGTCAAATGAAAACCTAAAAGACCAAAGTAAAAATAAATAGCCTTTCTTTTAGCTTTTTACTTTAGCTAAGTGCCTGGTTTGCTGAAATACTTATGTTTTATCTATTACTGGTAATCGGTTGTGGTTTAGCAGCCAATTACCAATTACGCTGTGAGGAGGGGAGTGGGGAGTGGGGAGATGAGGGGGATGAGGGAGTGTGGGGAGTGTGGGGGGAAAGAGAATTTATGCTTCCTCCCCTTCCTCCCACACCTCTTACCCATTCCCCATTCCCCATTCCCCATTCCCTATTTAGCAAGACCGTGTTCTAGAGCAAAACGAACTAACTCTGTACGGCTATTGGTGCCGGTTTTACTAAACAAACGGCTGACGTATTTTTCTACGTTGCGGACGCTGGTTTCCAAACGACGGGCGATTTCTTTGTTCATCAACCCTTGGGCGACTAAGTTTAAAACACTTTGTTCTCTGGGGGTCAAATCAATTTTGAAAGGGGCTGGCGATTGGGAAATGGCATTTCTTTGAGTTAATAACGCCTTGATTTGGGCAATTTGATTGGCAAGTTCAGCAATATCAGGGGTTTCAGTGTCATCTCCCGTAGTTGCAGCTTTGGCGTTGCGGCGGGCTAGCAAATTTTCGACTATGGCGACTAACTCATCTGGATCGAAGGGTTTGGGTAGATAAGCATCAACACCAGCTTGATAGCCTTGGATGCGATCGCCTGTCATCCCCTTAGCAGTTAAAAATACTACGGGGAGTGCTTGGAAACGAGGATCTTCTCGCAGTTGCTTCAGGAACTGATAGCCATCCACCTGGGGCATCATCACATCGGAAATCACTAGATCGGGTGTATTCACCTGCATCAATTCCCAACCCTCAACGGCGTTACTGGCGATTTGAACGCTGAAACCGCTCTCTTGCAAATAATCTTTCACGGCTTCCCGTATGCCTGGTTCATCATCCACCAGTAACAATTGTGCTGACATTGAAAATATCCTTAAATTTACCTTTTTCCAATTTAGCGAAACTTGACAGGCATTGAACGGGAGTTTGGAGTTAGGAGTTAGGAGTTAAGAGTTAAGAGTAAAAGTTATTCTCCCCCTGCCTCCCCTGCCCCCTCATCCTCTCTCCAGTTATTATGTGATTATGAAGATGGGAGAAGCTATGACTGCCATTACCCTGAACTTAGAACCAGTAATCAATCTCACTGCTGAGCAGTTTTATCAACTATGTCGAGTCAACCCTGATGCTAAACTGGAACGCACTGCATTAGGAGAATTAGTTGTCATGGCGCCGACTGGTGGAGAAACTGGTAGTCGAAACCGCAGGTTAACCCAACGTTTGGGAACTTGGACGGATGAAGACGAAACTGGAGAAGCTTTTGACTCTTCAACTATGTTTCAGCTTCCCAATGGAGCTTTGCGATCGCCTGATGCGGCTTGGATTCCTTTAGAGCGGTGGGAAGCACTAGCTCCTGAAGAAAGAAAGACTTTTCCTCCCATTTGTCCCGACTTTGTAGTAGAACTGCGGTCTGATTCTGACACGCTCAAGTCTCTCCAAGACAAAATGCAAGAATATATGGAGAATGGTACGCGCTTGGGGTGGCTGATTGACCCTAAAGCAAAGCAAGTAGAGATTTATCGCCAAGGAAAAGAAAAGGAAGTGCTAATTTCCCCAAATCAGTTATCAGGGGAGGATGTACTACCAGGCTTTATCTTGAATTTGCAAGGGATTCTTTGATAACTTAAGTCTCTGATTCAATTTCAACTGCGCCTAGTAGCCTTAACGAAGCTTTCTGTGCATCGGTTAACCCTCGCACTTTGGCAATATTCATTCCTTCGTAGGGTCGTGGTGCTTGAAGTGTTTTGCAGCATTCACCAGTTCTGACATTCCACAGTTTAATCGTTTCGTCGTGGCTTGCACTCCCAAGTATCTCACCGTCGGGACTAAACTTCACTGACCACACCCGATTTGTATGTCCTGTTAAAATTTTTAGACATTCTCCTGTATTTACGTCCCATATCCGCACTGTTTGGTCATCACTGGCTGTGGCAAGTAGGGAACCATCGGGGCTAAATGTCACAAAATAAACACCACTGCTATGGCCTTCTAGGGTTTTGATACATTTACCGGGTGGTAGGCAATCGCTATTATCTCTCGTTAAGTCCCAGAACTTGATCGTGCGGTCATCGCTGGCGGTAGCTGCAATTTTACCATCAGGACTGAAGGCGATGGACAATACACTATTGTTATGCCCTTCGAGTGTTATCAAGCATACACCTGTATTAGCATCCCACACTTTCGCAGTATAGTCTCCGCTGGCACTTGCCAGAGTTTGACCATCAGGACTAAAAACACTAGACCAAACCCAGCTAGTATGAGCCTGTAATGTCTTTAAACATTGACCTGTTTGCACATCCCACAATTTCAGAGTTCGATCGGCGCTACCAGTCAATAAAGTTTTGCCATCAGGACTAAAATTCACTGACCAAACCCAATTACTATGTCCGTGCAAAGTCTTCAGGCATTTACCCGTGCTAGCGTCCCATAATTTAACTAGGGTACAGCCACTTGCTAAAGTCTTGCCGTTCGGACTAAAGGCAACCGATACAACTGGGGCAGTATGTCCCGACAAGGTTTGGAGACATATACCTCCCTCGACATCCCACAATCGCACCTCAGAGTCACCGCTGCCGCTTACCAAGGTTTTTCCGTCGGGATTAAAGGCAATTAATCGAAATCCATTGGTGTATCCTTTGAAAGTTCTTATACATTGCCCCGTCACAGTATCCCATAGCTTAAGAGTATGGTCTTCACTGCTGGTAGCAATTATTTCCCCATTAGGACTAAATGCTATTGACAAAACTGGACTAGTATGCAATTCCAATGTTTGGTTACAGATACCCGCAGCCACATCCCACAACTTTACGGTTTTGTCATGACTAGCACTAGCAAGGGTTTTACCGTCAGGGCTAAAGGCGATTGATTGCACAAAACAAACATGTCCCTGGAAGGTATTGAGTAGTTCGCCGGTGATTGCGTTCCATAACTGGATAATATAGTCATCGCCGACACTCGCAAGAGTTTTCTCATCAGGACTAAAGGCAACAGCCTGTACAAAATTGCTTTGTCCTGGGAAAGTTTTCAGTAAGTCACCTGTATGCACATTCCACAACCTAATAGCGCCTTCATTTGCACTACTAGCTAGCATTTGACCGTCAGGACTGAAGGTGATTGAATGGGGTTGGGTGCTGTGTCCTGTAAAAGTCCTTAATAGTTTGCCTTTGCGGATATCCCATAATTTAATACTGCATTCATCACCAATGCTTGCAAGTGATTGGCTATCCGGACTGAAGACAATATCATATACCCAACTTGTATGCCCTTGAAATGTTTCTAAGCAAATACCCGTTTTGGCATCCCATAGCTTTAGGCTTTTATCATCACTACCGGTAGCTAACATTTGACCATTGGGACTAAAAGCCAGTGAAAGAATCCAACGGGTATGTGCATTCCATCTCGAAAGTAGTTTTCCGTCAGCTACTTGCCATAATTGAACTTCACCTGCAACGCCACCAGTGGCTAAAACTTTTCCATTGGGACTAAATGCCACTGCCAAAATACTGCCAAAAGTTTCGGTAAAAACTGACTTCGATAAATCCGCATTTTGGAAGTTAATGTGATTTAAAGTAATATTTTTCAGATATGCTTGCCAAACGGCGAGGTTTGAAAAATCTGCATTTTTTAAATTGACTCCAGTATGGCAGAGTATATTAATCAGATTTCCGGCGGCATATCCGGGTTGAATTGGGTAAGAGATTTGGATTTTATTAATAAGTTTATAAATATGAGCTTCTAGTCTATTTTTATTGCCATAATGTGCTATTAATTTATTAATTAATGGTTTTAATAATAAGCAAATTTGAGAGTCTCGAATATAGTCTTTGGCAGTAGCTTTAATCAGGGCGTAAGAGTTAAAAATTGAAATGACATCTATGATAATTTCATTAAATACAGCAATACCTAACTTTTCTGTGATGTATTCCATGACAACAGGTTGCTGGGTAAAGTTGACGCTGTGGTTAGCAACATGATGACTTGTTTCAATTAGTGACCTTGCTTTTAAAGACTCTAGTGATTCAATAAGTTCTCGGATCGATATATGTGGTACAATATCCTGTTGTAATTCAGCTAGAGAAACTGCTTCTCGATTAATTGCTAACCAGCACATCACCTGTTTTTCTAGAGGAGATAAGCGTTTACACTGTTGGTCTAAAAGTTCCCAAATATCACCAAAAACAGAGGTATCACACTCTAGGAATTGTAAAATATTTCCAGCAAATAAGTCTTGAGTTGTATTGGCAACTATCTTTAAAGCTAAGGGATTACCGTTATAACGTGCGGTTAATAATTCCTCTTGTTGTGGGGAAGCAGAAAAACCTTTGTCTTGAAAAATTTCGTGTATTTCCAAGTTGCTTAACCCTGTAACTTTAAGACAACGAATGGGTAAATTTTCCCCTTCTTTAAATCCTAAACCTTTCGGTTTCTCGCGGCTAGTTAGTAATAAACAGCTTTGATGGGGTAATTCAGCAATGTACCGAAATAGTTGTCCATAATTTTCATATCCTTCTCGGTAATTTCCGGCACTTACACCACTAACGAGAACTGTTTCAACGTTATCTAAGATAATTAAACACCGTGATAGAGTTAAATATTTCATTAACAAAGCTAGTTGTGCTTCGTTAGTGTCGAGTAAATTTATTTCCTGCTGATTAGATAAAAATTTAACTAGGTCTAACAATATATTTTGTATAGGCGGTGCATTGCGTAGAGAACGCCAAAAAATATATTCAAACGTATGTTGGTTATCTTCTGCAACCTTAACTGCAAGGGTGGTTTTACCAATACCGCCCATCCCAAGTAAAGTTATCAGGCGACAGCGTGAAGCGTAGCTGTCGCCTTTAGGCGAATCGCCCACAATCCATTTACTCAAGGTTTCTAATTCAGTGCTACGTCCATAGAAGCGGGAAACATCGATCGCCTCTCCCCAGTCGATGTGAGGTGTGAAGGTTGGGGAGGTGTTTGCACGATTTTGATGGTGTGCGACTCGCTTCAGGACACCGTGGAGATTATTCTTAGTAACTTTTTCACCTAAAGCTTGAGAAAGCGATCGCCATAGTTGCGAACCAACGTCCTTGATGTGTCCGGGGTCATATGTGACTTCTCGCGCCATTTCTAGGTAAGTTTTTCCTTCCCAGGTGTGGCGAAATACAAGCTGTTGCGCCTTTGTTAAGCGTCCTCGTTTCAATAATTGCTCAACGAGTGCGATCGCTTCATCAACCGTCATTTATTCGGTAGTAATACAGGTTAACTACAATATTCCCACGCCAAACTGGATTTTTCGCAAAAATTTACGTAAATCTACCAAAAAAACCCGACTTTTTCCCGACCTTTTCCGACCTACAAAGTTGATACAAGGCTGTAGAGTATTTAGAAAAGCAGTTTTAGGGATTTCCAACAAATAAATGATCCAATTTTGTGGGGTGGACATCTTGTCCGCCTTTGGCTAGGGGCGGGCGAGACGCCCACCCCACAAGAACTAGTTGATACCAATTCTCTATGAAGCTGCACATTATTTTGACCCCTCCTAACCTCCCCTTGCTAAGGGAAAGTGCCGCAGGCAGTGGGGTTCTTTCTATGGATCTTCATACAGAATTGGTATCACTATTTTTTATTTGAAAGTGCCTGAAAAAGAAGTCTGCACAATAATTAAACGCTCACAGGACTTACCGATTACTCAAGTATTCAGGTGGGTTTTCTTTAGTCAACTTAGAGAAATTTTTTAACCTTATGTTTAATGGAAACGAGTCCGATTTTGGCACAGAAATTGCGAATAATCTTGAAGTATCTCTACAAAATGCTTACGGCAATCTCATCGCTGCCTCGAAAAGTGACGATTTTATGCCTAAAATGGCGGGAATCTTTGGTGGAACTAGAGATTTAAGCAGACTGCAAGCATTATCTTCTAGTTGGGGAATGGGTGATTTCAGCCAATTACCGACTATTCAGGTGCTGCTGAGTAATTCCATGAATGGTGCAAATGGCGCATTTTCAGAAGTGACTCGCACAATTTATTTGTCTTCAAACTATCTTTCCCAAGGTTCAAGCAATCCTGATACCCTGACGGGAAGTATTACTGGTGTCTTATTAGAAGAAATCGGACACTTTGTCGATACCCTTATTAATCCAGGGAGTGATACTGCTGGAGATGAGGGAGAATTATTCGCCGCAACTGTGATGGGACTTCCTCTAAGTAATGCAGAGAAGCTGCTGATTAATTCAGAGGATGATCGTGGCTTCATTACTATTGATGGTAAAGCGATCGCGGTTGAACAGTCGAATAGCCTGAGTCAAGCACCGAACCTCCGTGCAAACGCCACCATTGCTGAAACTCCCGTTATTACCATTGCAGCCACCGATGCCAATGCAGCCGAAACCGCTACAGGTATAACTCCCAACCCCGGAACCTTCACCCTGACTCGCACAGGCAATTTAGCCACAGCCTTAACCGTTAATTACACCTTGTCAGGAACCGCTACCAAGGGCACAGACTACAGCAACTTAACTGGCACCGTCAGCTTTGCAGCAGGAGCCAACACTGCCACTATAAAAGTTACTCCAACCGATGACACCCTTGCTGAGAATAGTGAAACCGCCATTCTCACCTTAAAAACAGGCACAGGTTATACCCTGGGAACAACAACCACTGCCATCGTCACCATTGCTGATAATGAAACTCCCGTTATTACCATTGCCGCTACCGATGCAAGTGCTGGAGAAACCGCTACGGGTGTAACTCCCAACCCCGGAACCTTCACCCTGACACGCACCGGCAATACAGCAGCCGCTTTAATCGTGAACTATACCCTCAGTGGTACAGCTACTAAAGGAACAGACTATAGCAATTTGGGTGGAACAGTTACCTTTGCGGCGGGTTCAGCTACAGCCAATGTCAATGTTACGCCAATCAATGACACAGCAGTAGAACTGAATGAAACCGTTATTCTGACTCTGGCAACAGGAACAGGTTACAACTTAGGAACAGCGAAATCGAGTACCGTTACCCTGAGCGATAATGATCTACCCACGATTACGGTAGCCGCGACGGATGCAAGTGCAGCAGAAACCACCACAGGACAAACAGCCAATCCTGGACGCTTTACCCTCACACGCACCGGCAATACAGCAGCTGCTTTAACCGTGAACTATACCCTCAGTGGTACAGCTACTAAAGGAACAGACTATAGCAATTTGGGTGGAACAGTTACCTTTGCGGCGGGTTCAGCTACAGCCAATGTCAATGTTACGCCAATCAATGACACAGTTTTTGAAATAACAGAATCAGTTATCATCAACTTGACCACGAATAATAGCTATGTGTTAGGTGCAAGTACTAGTGCTACTATCACTATCAAACCATATCTTGAAATTCAAGGAAGTCACGCAGATTATGAATTTCTAAATCGTATAATCTTTAAGGAAACAATTGGCAAGTACAAAACTCTTGATGTTGATCCCCGCACCTCAGGAAACGAAGGCATTAAAACTCCGTCAGGACAAATATATAGACTATTTGATTATATAGATGATTCAATTAGCGGGTTTCAAGCCGCAGGTTTTATATCAGAGTCAGGTGCCCCGCCTGTTTTAGTATTTAATGGAACGAATCCTGACGAGAGATTGGGGAAGGATATCTTAGATGATCTTAATGCTGCCGGGATAGGGAAAAATCAATTTTCAAACAATATTGCTAAAATTCAGGAATTCATTAATGCTGCTAATAAGTTTTTGAAAGACAATGGAATTAATCAGCGTGTTGATATTACTGGATATAGCTTAGGAGGAGCTAATGCTCAGCAAGCGGTTGCATACTTCACTGGTAAAGGCTATAAATTTGGTTCGGTTGTGACATTGAATTCACCAGGAATTTCAGTGGCCTCCCTAACAAATTTTAACGCAAAAAACGTTGAAAAAGTTACACATTATATTGTTAACAATGATTTAGTTAGCTTGGCAGGACAGGCGTATTTACCCGGTGACTATCAATTGGTTCAGTGGAACACAACAGGTGTAGAGAGTTTCTTTCCTTTTGGTGATAAACATAATACAGCAGGCAGCGAAAAATTTTATCTTTCTAATCATCTAACACCAAATGATCCAAATCTGCCAGATATTCCACGGAGAAATGGAGTTACTCTAACTAGTAATTTCATTAGTAAAGATTACCTCTCTAGTCCTTCATTTAGCTATTGGTCTAAGCCGACGGAAGATTGGATAACTGCGAATATTGCTTTAGCGATTTTGTCTCAAGGACAAATTCCTACACTCTTAAGCACTAGAGCGACAGTTGAAGCTTCTAGAGAGCTTCTGGGTACTTTGTTGGCACCTGCAATTGAACTCTTGACCACTGATAATCCAGTAAATTTTGCTTTAACACTTGCCAAAAAAGTCCTTGAAAACCCACAAATTATTTCTGATCTCGTAAATAGTGGTGATTTGAACGGAGTTCAAACGTGGGATTCTTTTGATTGGGGAGTGTTTACAGTTAAGACTTTATTTACCAAGCTTAATGTTGGATTAGCTGACGTAGCTAAGCTCCTGTTCCAAGAATTTGACATGGGGATAATTGATGTTGCTAAAGTTTTAAAAAACGAACTCAGTGCTGGATTAGGGAATATTGCCGACGCTCTTTATAAAGAAGTCAGCCAAAACTTTAATACGATTGCCGACGCACTCTGGAGCATTTCAAGCAGTACGGTATTGAATGTTGCTGATGCACTCTGGAGCATTCCCAGCAGTACCGCAGTTGATATAGCGAAAGCTCTTTACAATGAAGTCACTCAAAATTTTGTGACGATTGCCGACGCTGTTTATAAAGAAGTCAGCCAAAACTTTAATACGATTGCCGACGCACTCTGGAGCATTTCAAGCAGTACGGTATTGAATGTTGCTGATGCACTCTGGAGCATTCCCAGCAGTACCGCAGTTGATATAGCGAAAGCTCTTTACAATGAAGTCACTCAAAATTTTGTGACGATTGCCGACGCTGTTTATAAAGAAGTCAGCCAAAACTTTAATACGATTGCCGACGCACTCTGGAGCATTTCAAGCAGTACGGTATTGAATGTTGCTGATGCACTCTGGAGCATTCCCAGCAGTACCGCAGTTGATATAGCGAAAGCTCTTTACAATGAAGTCACTCAAAATTTTGTGACGATTGCCGACGCTGTTTATAAAGAAGTCAGCCAAAACTTTAATACGATTGCCGACGCACTCTGGAGCATTTCAAGCAGTACGGTATTGAATGTTGCTGATGCACTCTGGAGCATTCCCAGCAGTACCGCAGTTGATATAGCGAAAGCTCTTTACAATGAAGTCACTCAAAATTTTGTGACGATTGCCGACGCTGTTTATAAAGAAGTCAGCCAAAACTTTAATACGATTGCCGACGCACTCTGGAGCATTTCAAGCAGTACGGTATTGAATGTTGCTGATGCACTCTGGAGCATTCCCAGCAGTACCGCAGTTGATATAGCGAAAGCTCTTTACAATGAAGTCACTCAAAATTTTGTGACGATTGCCGACGCTGTTTATAAAGAAGTCAGCCAAAACTTTAATACGATTGCCGACGCACTCTGGAGTATTTCAAGCAGTACGGTATTGAATGTTGCTGATGCACTCTGGAGCATTCCCAGCAGTACCGCAGTTGATATAGCGAAAGCTCTTTACAATGAAGTCACTCAAAATTTTGTGACGATTGCCGACGCTGTTTATAAAGAAGTCAGCCAAAACTTTAATACGATTGCCGACGCACTCTGGAGCATTTCAAGCAGTACGGTATTGAATGTTGCTGATGCACTCTGGAGCATTCCCAGCAGTACCGCAGTTGATATAGCGAAAGCTCTTTACAATGAAGTCACTCAAAATTTTGTGACGATTGCCGACGCTGTTTATAAAGAAGTCAGCCAAAACTTTAATACGATTGCTGGCGCACTCTGGAATGGCATTCAAAATAGTACTAGGTTTGATGTGGCTAGTGCTATTTGGAATGGTATTCAAAGTAGTACTGTACAGAATGTAGTTAATGCGCTTTTTTCTATCGGAACATCTGAGTCTGAAGTCCTCAATATTCTTGCTTCTTTGGGTTTGCAGGGAGGTGGAGGGTTTGATTGGTGGCCTTTCTAAAAAGTTTCTTGTAGTTAGCTAACAGTGCGCTCTCCCATTGCTGTAGGCGATATTGTCAAGTTAACGGAGGGGTGGCTAAAGTAATAATTACAGGATGAGTTGACCTGTGGACTTGTTAGTACTGCGTCCATCAGGTCAAAAATGGCATCTTTCGCTTTACCTAAGAGCTGA
Organism: Desmonostoc muscorum LEGE 12446; assembly: GCF_015207005.2. Taxonomy (GTDB): domain Bacteria; phylum Cyanobacteriota; class Cyanobacteriia; order Cyanobacteriales; family Nostocaceae; genus Nostoc; species Nostoc muscorum. The sequence continues at coordinate 2,293,169 of NZ_JADEXS020000001.1, read as the reverse complement.
TTCGTAAAGAAAATCTAAAGAGAACTAAATCTGGGTTGACTCAGGTTATAGGCTAAATCGAGTGTAGTTATGTTGTTGTCGATGAGCCGTCTACCCGCGATTGAGAACCAAGAGCGCAAACCTTACCCAAGTGATTTAAGCAATGCTGAATGTGGATTGTGGAACGGACATAAGACTTGCTCAATCGATTTCGGCGTTTGAGTAAGGATTATGAGTTGTAGACCGAGCTAAGTGAAGCAATGATTTATGGCTCATTGATTCGTCTAATGGTAAAGCGAATGGCGGCTTAAGCTTTTGTTTACGAATCAGCTCTTACCACTGAGGATTTGCCATAATTAATGCCTCTGCTTTTAAACTATTTAATGGAACGGAGAAAAAATGGCCTTGGCCATATTCACAGTTCAACTTTCTCAAAAGTGCTAGTTGCTCTTTAGTCTCTATTCCTTCGGCAAGCACATCCACACCCAGCTTGTGTGCTAATGTCACAAGTATCTCAATAATTTCTAAATTTCTACTATTAGTGCTGATTGAACTGATAAAAGAACGGTCTATTTTCAACAGACTAATGGGAAAGTTATAAAGACGACCTAATGAAGAGTAGCCTGTACCAAAGTCATCAATTGATAACTGAATGCCCATCTCTCGAAGTTGTGAGAGTGCAGCAGTTACGCGATCGCCATTTTCTAAAATTACATTCTCAGTAATATCCAGCACTAATATGTCAGCATTCAAACCAGTTGATTGCAAGATTTCCCTAATCTGCTCAATTAAATCCGGCTGGGAAAATTGCTTGAGGGAGATATTGACACTGATTTTCTGGAGCAAGTTGTCAGGATAGGACGCCCGCCAAGTTTGCATTTGGCTACAGGCTTCATGTAACACCCACTTGCCAATGGAGAAAATTAGTCCAGTTTCCTCTGCTAGGGGAATAAAATCTGCTGGATTCAGCAGACCACGCTCTGGATGTTCCCAGCGCAACAAAGCTTCAAAACCTAAAATGGAGCCACTAGTCAGGGAAACAATCGGCTGGTAATAAACCTGCAACTCAAGGCGCTCAATTGCTCGGCGCAAATCGGTCTCCAACTGCAATTTCGCCAGGGCATTGGCATACATATTTGAGTTGAATAGTTCATAACGCGCTCTACCCAGCATCTTAGCTCGGTACATTGCCGTATCAGCATCTCTCAACACGTCTTCTGGCTGTTGATAATCTACTGTTGAACTCAAGGCGATGCCAATACTTGCTGTTGTGAAAATTTCTTGTCCGTCAAGCTCAAAGGGTAACCTCAGTTCATGTTCAACCCGCTCAGCGACTTTGATGGCGTCTGACACATCTTGAATTCCCTCTAGCAGGATTGTAAATTCGTCTCCTCCAAGCCGTGCTGCTGTATCTATGGAGCGTACACATACTTCTAGCCTACTTGCAATGGCAAGTAGAAATTGGTCTCCTTTGAGGTGTCCAAAACTGTCATTGATCGCCTTAAATCGATCTAGGTCGATAAACAGTACGGCAAATACATAATTTGAATGCCTTTTGGAATAATTAATCGCATGTCTTAAGCGGTTAATAAATGCAGCACGGTTTGGCAGACCGGTGAGTGCATCGTGAAATGCAAGGTGCAACAGTTGTGACTCGGCTCGTTTGCGCTCTGTAATTTCAGTCAGCAATTTCTGATTTGCTTTTACCAATTCTGCTGTCCGTTCTGCTACCCGTATTTCTAACTCATCATAAGCTCGGTGCAACATTTCTTGAGTTTGTTTGCGCTCAGTGATGTTGCACAGCAGCCAACGCCAGCCGACTTGCTTCCCTTTTTCGTCGTACACCGCAGATACTGTAATACTGGCAGGGAATGGCTTTCCTCGCCGTGGCTCTAGATTAATTTCCCAGTTGAGTGACTGCTGCAAATTGTTCATTTGAGAACGAAAGAACTGGCGGTCTTCTTGAGCAATAAAGAGAATTAATGGTTTACCTACCAGATAATTTTGGGGGACATAAAGTAAGGTTGCTGCTGCATTGTTAGCTTCTTGGATTGTCCCTGCGGTGTTAGTTACCAAGTAAGCGTCTGGAGCAAATTCAAACAAATCTTGGTAACGCTGGCGCTCTTTGTCTAGTGCCGCTCGTGTTAGCTCTAACTCCTGGAAAACTGTCAATAGATCTTCCACTGTGGTGTGAAGTTCCTCAAAAGCTTCTATTATTATTTCTTGCTCTAAGTTGGGCTTAGTTGCACTGCGTTGCAGTAGTTCCTGTACTTGTGAGCGCAATTTTTCTATGTGTTGGCCAAACCCGTCTACGTTCATGCGGCTCAATTCGGAAAATTATGAAGGGTAGCTGTAAAGGATAAGCAGATTCTATGCCTTCCTTAAGCTTGAGACCCTGTTGAGCAGGGAAGCAGCGGATAGTTGCAAGAGCAGACAGATTCTAAATAAATAGAACAGAACTTGCTTTGTTGATAGTTGAATATTAGTCAGCAATACTATAATTCGCTTTACTTATTTTTTAAAATACCTCTTAAGATACATTTACTAAATCAAAAACTTTTGTCAAATACTGACCAGAGCCTTGGCTGCCTATTAGTATGGAAAGCTTTCTACTATTGTTACAGTCGAGCAATGATCTTGGCATTTTCTGGTAGTTTGGCCTGTGTTTGTCCAACGGCACGCGCCCTGGCTGTAAACAGACCAATGGGAGTATTTAATAAATCTACCAGAGTAGCTTGACCCGCGATCGCCTTCCTAATATCTTTTGGTAGTTCTTTCAATAACCAACGCGCTAAACGATATCCGCATTCACCAAGTGTAATATCTCGCATTAAATCTACACCATGCAGTTCGTGTAAATAGCGATTGGAACGCCCATAACGCCGCCACTGACTTTGCAGTTCCAAAAGTGTCGTGCGGTGGCGGTGCTGGACGATGGCATTGGGGGCAAATTCCAAACGCCCAATGTTTTCGGCCAAAATCCGCCAGCAAATGTCTGCATCGCCACCAGTGGTAAGATGGGGACGAAATAAACCCGCTTTTTCTAAGGCGATACGGCGAATTGCCAAGTTAGCGGTTTGTCCATAGGGACGAAAGGAATGGCCAAGGGTGTGTTTTTGCGACAGAGTTTCTTCACGGTCTGCGTGTTGTTCTAACAAAGTTTTGCCTGGTAGTGCCAAAATTTCCCCGGCAACAATTACCACTTCCAAGTTGACAAAAGGCTGAATTAATGCATTTAGCCATTGGGGTTGGGGACGACAATCTGCATCAGTAAAAACTATAATTTCGCTTACAGCCGCACGAATTCCAGTGTTACGAGCAGCGTAGGAGCTTTGAATTTGATTTTCGCTCAAGGGGCGAATTGTAATTGGGCAATTTTCGGCAGTTGTTTTGAGAAAATTGAGAGTGCGATCGCTACTGTTATTGTCCACCAATAAGTACTCTACCCGATCTTTTGGGTAAGTTTGAGATAACAGACAATTGAGCAAATCTGGTAAATCTGCCTCGCCGTTATAAATAGGAACAACCACCGATACCATTGGCAAAAAGCTGGTGGCGGTGGTTGCATCAACTGGCTGATAATTCATAAATTTGAGATTTTGGTGATGGAACTACTAAATAGTATTCCCAATCCAAATCGGAATTCAGGAGTCAGGAGTCAGGAGTCAGAATTCAGGAGTCATATCATGTCTGGTTAAAGACTTATCATTAAGGCAGCAGAGGGGCAGAGGGGCAGGGTTTTTGGGTTTGTGCATAGATTCGGGAATCATAACTAATTAGCCAGACATGATATCAGGAGCCAGAATTCAACAAGCAAAGCTAGAGAAGCTTTGCCAAGGCGTCATATAGCGGTTCCCATTCAGATGGGGTACAGTATGATATCGCCAGGTGTAGGGGCACGGCATTGCTGTGCCCCTACAGGTGTACCTTTTCAGGCCAGGAAACGCTATAATTAAACGCTTTTATTCTTTCATTAATTAAGACTCTCAAATATTGCTGAATTCAGAATTCAGAATTCAGAATTCTGAGTTCTGTTCATCCTAAAATTTCAAATCGCCAGCGCGGACGCTCATGGGTTGATTAGTTTGATTGATTGGCGGTTGGGCGAAGTTGTTACCTGATAGAATAGCGATCGCTCTGGCATATTGGGGATCGCTCTTAGTTCCGATTAAATCTGGATTAGAAGCCAACTGACGCTCTTGTGCCTCTGTCAAGTCTAGCTTGATATCTGGCGTAATCCCTTTATGGTTGATATCGGTTCCCGCAGGGGTGTAGTAGTGAGCAATGGTGACTGCTAGGCCGGAACCATCCGCTAGTTCATGGACTGATTGTACTAAGGCTTTGCCAAAGGTTTGACCGCCAACAACTACCGCTCGCTTATTATCCTTGAGTGCGCCTGTGAGGATTTCGCTAGCACTAGCTGAATTACCATCTACCAATACTGCCAAGGGACGATTTGTTAAGGCAGTGCGATTGGCTTTAGTTTCTTCAGTGCTTCCTACACGGTCTACAGTCTTAACAATACCGCCGTCATTATACCACATCCGAGCAATTTCAATGCTGGCTTGTAACAAACCCCCGGGATTTCCCCGCAAATCTAACACATAAGAATCAACTTTCTTACTGTTCAAATCGCGGATGGCTCGTTGCATTTGCTCTGCGGCGTGGGCGCTAAATTCCCGCAAACGGATGTAGCCAACGCGGCGATTTCCTTCTTGCCTGAGGGTGTAACGTACTGTTGGTACTTCAATATTTGCTCTCGTTAGCTTCAGTTCAAAGGCATTTTGCCCCGCACGTCTGAGCCGTAGGCTGATGGGAGTACCGGCTTTGCCGCGAATTAGTTTGGAGGCGTCATCCACTTTCATTTTGAGAGTGGGTTTGCCGTCAATGGCCACAATTTCATCGCCTGCTTTGATTCCAGCTTTCAGCGCCGGAGAATTCTCGATGGCTTCGACAACAGTCAGGCGTTGAGTTTTTTCGTTGACTTCCATGCGGACGCCGATACCAGAGACTTCTCCAGAGGTTTGGCTAGTCAGGGCTTCAAACTGTTTGGGGTCCATGAACCGAGTGTAAGGATCTCCCAAGGTTTGTAAAGCTTCGCGGATAGCAGCATAAGCTTCTTCACGAGTGGAATAGTCTTTGCTCAACAAGCTTTGCCTAGTTGCTTGCCAGTTTTGTTGATTAAATTTGCCATCAACATATTCGTGATTCACCAGTTGCCAAACTTGGTCAACTATCGCTTTTGGGCTGTCTTGTAGACTTAGGGCTGCACGTACACCGCGAGTCCAAGCAGAACCGAACACAGACATGGTAGCAGTCGTAGCGATCGCTCCACCAATCAAGGCTACTTGGAGCGGCGAGTAACTTTTCGCAGATTGGTTCATGTATATTAGCTGGAATAATTGTGTTGTTGACAGTTTAGCAATCAGGCTTTCTAAAAATTTTTAAGTTTTTATACCCCAAACTCAGCTATGCTTTCTCGATCCTTTGGCATTGTGATAATGCCGAAAATACTGCATTAGTTATTAATAACCATTTCTGAGTTTGTTTGCCTTCTCCGGAAGGCTATACTGACGATGTGACACTTCGATCGCCGTCATCTTTGTACCTTAGATTACTTTTATAAGATAGCACTTCGATCGCTTAATTGCAGTGATCTTGGACAGTCATCAAATCGGCTTTTTTGATATCAGTCATGAAACATAAATTTATTATCAAATCATTAATTTCCATTAAAAAAAGTTTGGTTAATCGGTGGCAATTGTTACAAAAACTAACTCTTGGATTGTGCTTTGTTTTGGGTGCTTGGTTGATTTTTACCACTATAACCTTAGTTTTTGCTTCTTTGCAGCCAGTGGATGCCTTCTTTGTGCTTGGTGGGAGTATTCGTCGAGAAACATATATTGTCCAGCAAGCAAAACAATACCCGCAAATCCCAATTTTAATTTCTCATGGTTCACCAGATCCTTGTATATGGTTAATTTTTCAGCGGGAATCCGCAAGCCTAGAAAACGTTTGGTTAGAAAAGTGTGCAAATTCTACCTTTGAAAATTTTTATTATAGTATTCCTCTGCTGCGTAAATGGGGTGTACATAAGGTAAAACTTATTACGTCTCCGACTCATTTACCAAGGGCTAAATGGATGGCGCAGATTCTTTTGGGCGCTCATGGTATTTGGGTAGAGCCAGAAATCGTTCGAGAGTTGGGTGTTCCTGGTAATCATGAATCTTGGCTCAAAACTGGACTAGATTTAACCCGCAGCTTATTTTGGGCGATTTTAAGTCAAATTATTGAACCACAATGCTCAAATATCATCAAACTTAGTCAAGTAGATATGCCAGATTGGCAGAATCGAGGTTTTAAGTGCGAACATCAAGGGGGAGTGGGGATAGATGGGCAGGGGGGCAGGGGGGGGGGGGGGCAGGGGGGGGGGGAGGCAGGGGAGGCAGGGGGTGCAGGGGGAGAAATAAGCGATGACAAAGGACTTTTGGTTTTTGGAGCGATGCCTTCTGGAGCGAGACGCACTCGGGTTCGGCGGGCTTTACCTACGCTGTCTCCTTCATTCCCCTCATTTCACTCCCCACTTTCCATTAGGGTTGATACCGTAGGCTAAAATAAAAGCCATCATCTTGAGCGTTATTACCGCGATCGCTCAAATCGATAAATGGAAATCCATAATCAAGTCGTAAATTTAAATTATCAATACCAAAGGCTTCATTCCACAATAATCCTAAGCCTGCACCGATGAGAAAAGTTTGATCGGGTAGGGAATTCGGATTATTAGACTTATTCCACACAGATCCCATGTCAACAAATGGTGCTACTTGAATCGTCGATAATCCAGACTCATTACGCTGCATTGTGATTCTATCTTCGATCGCCACACGAAATCCATTGTCACCTGAGCGGACATTCTGGCGATATCCTCTGACTGATTGTCCGCCGCCAATGACGAATTGCTGGGAAGGTAAGAGGCTATCTGGTGTTAGCTGCAACTCTGCTTGGACAATCAATAATTGATCGTTGCTGAGTCGCTGTACGCGCTGTATTTGACCTAGCCAACTGAAAAAGCGACCGTCGGGTATGGGGTCATTGTTGATCGTGGCGTCTAAGATGTCAATGCCAAAACTAAATTGCGATCGCAAGAACCAAGCACCTTGGGGTTCACGTCTGATATAATCTTGACCAAACTTAATTACGCTGGTACGGCTAACTCCATTGGCATCGGGACCGACACCAAAGGGGGTTGCAAGGTTATCGAAGAGAAAAGTTTGACCATCTTGATAGGTAAATCCTAAAGATAAGGCAAATTCTTCTCTTGGCGATCGCATCAATGGTTGGCGGTAATTGATTTCATAAAGATCCTGGTTTGCCCGAATGCCAAAGGCATCGAAGGGTGCTTCAGTGATTCTGTTACGATTAAATGCAGCTCTAATTTGCACCTTGCCATCCATAGCATTGACAGGAACCTGATACCTAAAATCAAAGATATCGGAACCACCAGTGAACGAGTGAAAATAAGAACCTGCTAACTCATCCCCCATCCCAGTTAAATTTCGATGACGCAGTTCAACACCCAATCTTTCTGCACCAATACTGGGAGGCGAATAATTATCTACACCCAAGCTACCAGTTAAAGGATTTGCCTCTTCAACTCTCACAACCAGAACGCTTTGACCAACTTTACCCGTGGGACGCAGACGCGCTTCCACATTTGTAAACAGGGGATCGAGTCGCAATAGCTTTAGTTGGTCTTCCAACTTACCAATATTCAGAGGAATACCAGCACCTAATTCGATACGACTGCGAATATAAGATGGGTTTAATCGCCGCGTTCCTTGGATGTCTATCTCTGCTAAACGCCCCTCAATCACCCGAATCACCACAACACCATCCGCACTACTAGGTTGCTGAGTCTCTGGAATCGCTCTGGAATTGAGATACCCTTTATTTAGGTAAAGCTGGGTAACGGCGTCTGCTGCTTGTCTGATTTCTTCTAAAGTCAAGTCTCGTTCTTCAAACGGCTTGACAACTGCATTCAAGTCATTTTCACTAAAAACTGTGCTATCCGTAACCTGGATTTTGCGGACTCGAATGCGTTCTGGTGGCGATGATTCGGGGTTTGGTTGTGGTTGATTAGGTTCAGTTCCCGGCGAAGGTTCTGTTTCCTGTACGATTTGTAACTCTGGGTAACTACTATTTGATGTCGAAATATCGGCTGTAGCTCTAAGTCCGTTGGCACTTAGAATCCAGAGGACGGGCAGAATTAACAAGCCACACTTGAAACTGAAACTGTGCTGATTCCATTTAGTATTTGCCAGACTTTGCCAAGCGTCTAACTGATGAGAGAGATAGACAATTCTTGGCTGAGTCACTGCTTTCGGCTTAACACGAGTTTCTGTTCCTTTTGTCATTTCTTTTCGTTAGAGTGCCCGGTGACTGGGGAGTGGGGAGATGGGGGAGATGAGGGAGATGAGGGAGATGAGGGAGATGGGGGAGATGAGGGGACAAGGTGACTTGAGTAGGAACTTGCAACAAGTCTTTCCCCTTGTCCCCATTCCCCATTCCCTATTCCCCACTCCCTTTTTATGGATGCATGAATATTTGAATATCATATTTTTGACATTCCAATTTAAGAAAATTTGTAACTAAAAAATAATAAACAGCAATGATTACCTAAGTGAAAGCCCTTAACACTATATTCTGGTAACAGGTAGAAAACTTGGGATTACTTCGATGTCACCACTGATTTCCATTGTCATCGTTAATTACAACCGGGAGGCTTACCTTCAAGAAGCGATCGCCAGTGTCTTAGCGCAGACATGGCAAGATTTGGAGCTAGGAATTTGGGATGATGGATCTTGTGATGAATCAGTGGCGATCGCCAAAAGATATGCTCAACAAGATGGACGAGTCCGGGTAATCCAAGGACACCATCAAGGAGTTGCTGCGGCTTGCAAAGCAGCAATTAACGAAACTAGTGGCAGTTACATCGGTATAGTTGACAGTGATGATATCCTCGCCCCTACGGCCTTAGCCGAAACCGCCGCAGTTCTGAATCGCCACCCAGAAACGGGATTTGTTTACACTGACTATTTAAATATCGATGCAGACGGCAAAGTTCTTGGTTATGGCGATCGCTGTGATATCCCCTACTCAAAAGAAGGTCTGTTGGTAAACTTCATGACTTTCCACTTCCGCCTCATGCGTCGTTGTATTTACGACCAAGTGGGGGGTGTCAATGCGTCCTTTACTGGTACTTCCTATGATTACGATTTGTGTTTAAGACTTTCCGAAATTGCCCCGGTACGCAGAGTTAAACAGCCTCTATACTTCTACCGAATTCATTCCGAAAGCATCTCTGTTACTAAAAGAACAGAACAAATACTCTGGTCAAAAAAGGCGATCGCCCAAGCACTTTGGCGACGCGGATTAGCAAATAAGTTACAAATCGATGTAGAATTGCCCGCAGGTCGCTTCATCTTGCGGCGCAAAAAAGAGGCACAGGGGCAGAGGGGATGGGGAGCAGAGGGGAAAGAAGATCTTTCTTGTCAAAAACTTTCACTGTCTAGCATTGCCGCTTCTCTACTAGTTATTGCCCCGCTGCTCGGTGGCATCAGTCCCACCCAAGCACAGCAAATTGTTCCTGCTGCCGATGGTACAAACACAATTGTAACTCCCAACGGCAACCGACTTGATATCACCGGCGGTACAACTTCTGGTGATGGTGCCAACCTCTTTCACAGCTTTCAACAGTTTGGGATTTCACCAGAACAAATCGCCAACTTTCAAGCCAGCCCAGCGTTGCAAAATATCCTTGGTCGAATTACGGGTGGTAATCCTTCCATCATCAATGGCTTAATTCAGGTGAGTGGTGGTAGCCCTAACTTGTTCTTGATGAATCCAGCCGGATTTATTTTTGGAGCAAACGCCAGCTTAAATGTACCTGGTGCTTTCACGGTGACAACAGCCAACGGCATCGGTTTTGGTAGCAGTTGGTTTAATGGTATTGGTGTTAATGATTACATTAATTTAGTGGGAAACCCCAATGGATTTGCCTTTAGTACTAGCCAGCCAGGGGCGATCGTCAATGCTGGAAATTTGGCAGTCGGTACGGGGCAGAATTTGAATTTATTGGGTGGTACGGTGGTAAACACCGGGCAAGTTTCAGCACCAGGAGGACAAATAACTGTCACATCCGTACCCGGTCAAAATTGGGTGCGTCTCAGTCAGCCAGGAAATGTGCTGAGTCTGGAAATTCAGCCCCTCGTCTCTAGTAGTAACCAACCCAATAACTGGACAATTCCCATTGCATCTTTACCAGAATTGCTCACAGTCGGTAACACTAACACCGGGTTAACTGCCAATGCTGATGGTACTGTACAACTAACAGGCTCTAACGTCAAAATTCCTGCAACTCCAGGTACAACAATTGTTTCTGGCACAGTGGATGTATCAAGTCAAACAGGCGGGACAGTGACTGCTTTGGGTACAAAAGTGGCGGTGATTGATGGCAATATTAACGCCTCTGGAACAAATGGTGGCGGTACGGTACTAATTGGTGGCGATTACCAAGGTAACGGAACTTTACCGAATGCAGAGCAGACTTATGTTAACTCCAACTCCACGATTAATGCCGATAGCAATTTGAATGGAAATGGCGGACGGGTGATTGTTTGGGGGAACGACACAACCCAATTTTTTGGTAACATTTCAGCTCGTGGAGGAGCAAATGCTGGCAATGGTGGTTTTGTCGAAGTATCGGGCAAAAATTTCTTGACCTTCAACGGTGTGGTAGATACTTCAGCCGCCAATGGCAGCTTTGGTACATTATTGCTAGACCCCAGCACATTGACTATTATCGATGGTGGAGCAGGTACTTTTGATGCCACAGCTGGTAACATTGCTTTTGGCGATGCAGATATTGGGGGTAATACAGTTTCATGGGGTGCGATCGCCACTTCAGGTGCAAATATCAACTTACAAGCCACAGGCAATATTACCATCAATGACATCACCGGAGCGACACCTGGAGTCACTACCGCCGCTGGTGTTGCGACATTAAACTTGGGTAGTGGCGGTAGCTTTAGCCTGACCTCACAAACCGGTTCTGTAAACTTTGTCGATCCTACCAACACAATTGTCACAACTGGAGGAGCAATAAATATTTCTGGAGCCAGCCTATCACTAGGAAATCTAGACACAACTGCTGATTTCAGTAGAAGCGGGGATATAACCTTGTCTGGGAGTGGCAACATTAGTGCAGGCAACATCATTGCCAGTGGACAGGGCTACTCAGCAGGTAATGTTCAAGTCATAAGCAGCAATGGTGGAATTACTCTGAATCAGATCAACACCAGCGATAGTGGAGGGGTTGGCAATGCCACAGCTGGGACGGTGACTTTGACTGCGGCAGGCAATATCTTCACTAATGCGATCGATTCTTTTTCCAATGATGCTGGTGGCTTAGGTACTGGTGGCGATGTACAAGTAACAACCACCGCAGGTAGTATCACCACCGGGGCAATAAACTCGTCTCTAGTCAAGGAAGGAGGTGGCCAATTTACTGGCACGGCTGGTGCGGTCACCTTAACTGCCACAGATAATATCACTGTGAATGGAGGTATTAATACCTCAGCCAGCACCACCGGAGTGGATGGTGATACAAGTGCTACAGGCGGTGCAGTCAGCTTAAGCGCTACAAATAATATTACGGTGAATGACGCTATTAATGCTTCAGCGATCGCCACTGGATTTGATACAGAAACTGCGACAGCTGGCGACGTTACCCTACAGACTAACAGTACCCCTGGCAGCACAATTCGTTTTACGACCATCAACACACAGGCAACAACCCAGGCTGCTGGGCCAGCCACTGGTGGCGATGTGCAAGTGCTGACAAATGGACTGGTTCAAGGAACAGGGACAATTTTTGAGGGAGAGAACGATACCGGTATCACCATCGCTACCGGCGGAATTTTGGATTTTGGAGAAGGAAGTTCTAGCATTGCCGGAGGTACTGTCACAATTAGACATGATGGTGGCCCAGACAATGTTGCATTTACTGTACCTGATGGGCCGGGTATCAATGGCACACGTGGAACAATTAACACTGGAAATGGTCAAAGCATCGGTGGTTTTGTGAGCTTTCCAGTCTTGCCAACTGGCGGAGATGCCACTGGCACGCCAGCCAGCATCACCATTACATCCGTAAATACCCCGCCTACACTGACAACAAACACGCCCCTTTCATCCAATGCCCAAGTCAATCAAACCTTGAGCTTCACATTTACAGCCAGCACTAGCGATGTCAATCTAGATAATACTACCGTTGTCATTGATGCCATCCAGGCAGGAACCTTGAGGCGAGGCGATACGGTTTTAGCTGCGGGAGACACATTAACTATAGGTGAAACATTAAATTACACACCACCAACTGATAGTACAGGGCTAATCAATGCATTCACACTTAGAGCGAGCGATGTTGTTTCATCCTCAGAACCTGTACAAGTAGCAATTAACGTGAATGTGCCTAATGTTCCTGATGTCCCCGATATTCCTGATGTTCCTGATGAGCCTAATGTCCCCGATGTTCCTCCCTGCTCATTCCAGTGCAATCCAGGTAACCCAGGTAACCCTAACCCTGGCGATCCTAAGATTGGTGACCCTGTAATTAATACCAATCCTACTCCCGAAGATAACTTCACAGATGATTTTGGCAATTATTTAGGCATACCCAATCCCAAAATTAAAACACTAGATGATGCCAAAGAAATTGCTAACAAAATTGAAAAAGCTACTGGTGTAAAACCTGCATTTATCTACCTTAGTTTTGTCCCTGTGGAGATTATACCAGAGAGAACTAAACAGTTGAATACCCTAGCAGAACAGGATAGCGATCAACTGGAAGTAGTGGTAGTCACTGGCAAAGGTGACCCCATTCGTAAGCGTATCCCAGAAACCACCAGAGCCAAAGTTTTACAAGTAGCTCAAGAATTTCGTGACCAAATTGTAAGTCCACAAAACCGTCGCCGCACTGGTTATTTGCGTCCATCTCAACAACTTTATCGCTGGATAATTGCACCACTGGAGGCAGATTTACAAACGAGAGAAATTAACAATTTAGTCTTTTTACCAGACATTGGTTTACGTTCAACTCCAATGGCAGCGCTTCACGATGGTAAGCAGTTTCTGGTAGAAAAATACAGCATTGGCTTGATGCCAAGTCTCAGCTTGACCAACACCCTCTACACAGACATTAGAAAATCTCAAATTTTAGCCCTGGGGGTTTCTCAGAGTACTCAAGGGCAAGATCCTTTACCAGCAGTTCCCGTGGAGATTTCAACATTGGTATCCAAACTCTGGCAAGGCAAATTGTTGTTAGACAAACAAGCCACCTTAGAAAATCTCAAAAGTGTTCGCCGTCAACAACCTTTTGGCATTATTCACATGGCAACCCATGCCGATTTTGCGACCGGTGGCTTGAGTAATTCTTATATTCAACTGTGGGAAGACAAGTTACGCTTGAACCAGTTACGGCAGTTGCGGTTGAACGAACCCCAAGTAGAAATGATGGTGTTGAGTGCTTGTAGGACAGCCTTGGGGGATGAAGAATCAGAACTTGGGTTTGCGGGTTTAGCAGTGCTGGCAGGTGTGAAAACTAGTGTTGCCAGTCTTTGGTCGGTTAATGATTCTGGTACAGCAGCATTAATGACCAAATTTTATGAGAATTTAAAGACAGCTCCGATTAAGGCAGAGGCTTTGAGACAAGCTCAAATAGCTATGGCCAAAGGGCAAATTTACGTCAAGGATGGTCAAATCCAAGGTTTGGGAGCAGTCGGGAACTTGCCTTTGCCTGCTGAAAGTATTGATGAAGCTGATGAATCACTGATGCATCCTTATTATTGGGCTGGATTCACAATGGTTGGCAATCCTTGGTGAAGCAGGAACTATAGATAAACGTATTTTTATCACAATGGCACGAGTGCAACTTGTTTATCCTAAAATCCCAGACAGCAAAAATTGTCCTTGGGAGCGGTGTATAGCTTTCGAGAAATATGATGGTACAAATCTCCACTGGGTTTGGGATTTGGAGCTTGGGTGGTATGCCTTTGGTACACGTCGGGATCGTTTTGATTTGGATGATATGGGAATTGGACAATTTAACGAAGCACATCCCGGTTTAGAAGAAGCTCCTGAGATTTTTAACAGAGACTTTGCTAACTCTTTAAAAACAGTATTTCAAGAAAATTTAAATTATCAATACCCAGAAATTACTGTGTTTACAGAGTTTTTTGGGAATAACTCCTTTGCAGGAATGCATCGAAAAGATGACCCAAAACAACTAATTCTCTTTGATGTACAAACTGATAAATGTATTATTAGTCCCGAACAATTTATTCGAGATTTTAGTCACTTAAACATTGCACGGGTTGTCTATCGTGGTAAATTAACAGGTCAATTTATTGATGATGTTCGAGAAGGTAAATATGCTGTAGCTGAAGGTGTTATTTGTAAAGGAGGCGGCAGTAAGAGTAATAAGCTATGGATGGTGAAAATAAAAACGTATTCTTATATGAAGAAATTACAGCAAGCTTTCAAGGATGATTGGAAGACATATTGGGAATAAGGTAACAATCCTTGAGAGGATGTTTGAAAAGTCATGATTGATGTATCAAATATTTTTTACCCCACCCTAACCCTCCCCTTATAAAGGGGAGGGAACTAGATTATTTTCCGGTTTCCCCCCAATACATCGAGGGGATTAAGGGGGGTAATCATTCTATTAAAATCACAGCCAACCACTATTCAAACATCCTCTCAGAGGATGTTTGAATAGTCTCTTAAGAAGTTTAAAAAGCCCTCAACGTATCAGCTGTAAATATATAGATACAGCACGATTGAGAGCTATAGTTATTATGCAGCTATCTCGTGTATTTGCAGAGAATTCTGCTTGACTATTTCGGTGATTCTGTCGGCGGGAGCAGGGATACCAAAGTAGAATCCCTGGCCTTCTTGACACCCACGTTTTTTTAAATAGTCAAGCTGTTCTTGAGTTTCCACCCCTTCTGCTGTAATTTTCAACTGGAGGCTTTTAGCTAACGCAATGATGGCATCGGTGACGGCGGCGCTATCAGAATTTGATGTCACGTCTTGCACAAATGAGCGGTCAATTTTCAGCATGTTCACAGGAAAGCGCTTCAAATAGTTCAGAGAAGAATAACCAGTGCCGAAATCATCCAAAGCTAGCCATACTCCTAGTTCTCGTAATTGTTTGAGGGTTTTAACGGAGTGCTGAATATCACTTATCAAAGAGCTTTCAGTGACTTCCAGTTCTAGGTAAGATGTTTGCAATCCTGTCTCTTCTAGGATTTGTTTGACAACGCCGACTAAATTTACTTGTTCAAATTGTCGAGCCGAAAGGTTAACTGACATCCGAATTGGCGGTAGTCCAGCAAGTTGCCAATTTCGATTTTGGGCGCAGGCGGTTCGCAACACCCATTCACCAATAGGTACGATTAAACCGTTATGTTCGGCAATGGGAATAAATTTTGCTGGAGGAACCAAACCTCTGGTAGGATGCTGCCAGCGCAATAGTGCTTCCACTGCTGTGACTTGTTTGGTGTGCAAATCAATCAGCGGTTGGTAATAAACTACCATTTCGCCGCGCTCCAGCGCTCCATGTAATTCGTTTTCCAATGCTAATCGCTCTTGCAATTGAGCGTTAATTTCTGGTGAATAAAACTGGTATTGGCTAGACCCTTGTTGTTTTCCTTGATACAGTGCTATGTGAGCCTGTTGCAATAGTTGATCCACACTATTACGATCGCCTAAGTCACTAATTGTAATACCGATGCTAGCTGTGATGTGAATCTGCTGAGCATTTATAAAGAAGGGTTTGGATAGTGTATTCTGTAGGATTTTTGTGAAATTAATCACTTTTTCAAAGGATAAGATATCCATCTGAGCGATCGCAAACTCATCTTGACTCCAATGGGCGAGGATATCTGTTTTAGCCATACAGTTTGTCAAACGTTGGGCAACTGCTCTTAATAGATGATTGGATGTTTCATGATCTAACCCATGACTTATACCAGTGAAATCATCAATGCCCAGAGCAAGAACAGCAACCAATTGCTGGGGATTCTGAGATTGTGACACGTTTTGGTAAAGGCGATCGCCGAATAAATCTCGATTCGGTAACCCAGTCAAATTATCATAATTAGTAATCTGGTGAATCAACTCATCTAATTTGTGCAGAGTTTGTGAAGTATCTGCCATGAGTGTGCCTGCCTCATCACCAAATTCTGTGGGCAGTTGTGGTAATTTTTTGGTTTGCAAATAGTCTTGCAATGCCGCAGATGTCAAAATCACGGGAGCAAGTAGGTAGTGTAATGCACAAAGAGTAGCTGCTGTTCCTGCTAGTGTAGCTAAAAGAGCATTCAGCAGCACTCGGATGGCTATTTCCCAAGAATAGGAGTTGGAAGTTACGAAATTGAAGATTAAAGTCAAAAGTGGTACGTGAGTTCCCAAAAACGCCACTACCATGATTTTGGCAGTATAACTTTTTTTGAGTAATCGAAATTGAGCCAGAGAAGAGTATAGAAAAAGTTTCTGATTCAGCTGCATAAATGTTAGTTCAGAGTTGAGAGTTAGCAAAGGGTTTACTACTAAATTTTTGGCAATTTAACGATTAGGGACTTCCAAATAAAAAAAACATCCAATTTTTTTGTGAGGTGGATGTGTTGCCTGCCTGTAGCCAAGGCGAGACGCCCACCCCAAAAGTAGTAGTAATTTATTTGTTAGTAATCCCTTACACGGCGGTCTGTGTATAGTCCTCGTAAATTACTCGCGCTTAGAATTGCAATCTTAAACTCGGTTCCTATGCCTTGCTGAGAATTCATTGACAATGTACTATGTATGTCAGATTCCTCTGCTTCATAATCTTATTTTCATATATTGACACTATTTTTCAACTAATTAAAATAGTTTGTTTCCATCTTCATAGAAAAACTAATTAGCCATAAAACTGGTTATAAGTACTTGTTTTGTAAGTTTATTACTACTAGTAATCAAACTTACTTTGATAAAGATTTGAAAAACTCTAATCAAGCAAATAAATTTACTTACGTAGTTAAATAGTGCCTGGATTTGGTATAAAAAATAGTTAATCTATTTGTAACATCATCCCAATTATTGTATGCCTATACAATTAATCCACCCTTGCTGTGTGGTAAAACTATAGGACTCATATTTGATTTTTAGGAAGCTAGGTACACCTTTATTCCTTCTTCCCAGTCCCCAGTCCCCAGTCCCCAGTCCCTTACCTCTACGAGTGATTCTCCAAATCAAATCAGATTAGATAGTTGCCAATGCTGTCAGCAAAGGTCAAGGACATAGAAAGCGATCGCCTGCTTGGGATCTCTAGGTGGTATAATCGCAGCAAGAGTGAAGATATAAATCAGCAAAATAATACCATTTCTGCCAGCATTCCAGGTTTGGATGATTAACTTTTAGGGTTTGAACAATCAATATTTTTATGAGTAGTTTAGTATTATTATTAATTGGTTTAGGAATTTTGTTTTTAGCTTGGAAATCTCAAGACGAAATTCATCGGATTGCCACTATGATAACTGGGACAATTTCTCTGATTTGGGGATTTTGTCTAGCTCCCTTATCATTTCAATTGCCATTTGAGATTATCTCAGTTTTCGCGGCTTTTTTTGTTTGTATGCGTTGTTTGGGTTGTGGTTTAAACCGAGATTAAATTTTCACTCGTTCAACTTTTAATTTTGCACAAAACCATAAACTACTTGCCACCAGATAATTAAAAAACATAGCAGTTGATTGTCATTTGTTATTTGTAAATAACCAATGCCCAATGCCGAACTATTTAGCCCGCTTAACTTCAAATCCTCGCAGCCCTTCTGGTTCTTCGTACTCAACTGCAACCTCTTTGACTACAGCAGCAGGTGGGCCGGAGTGACACCAGCGAACCATCTCATCTACAATCTCTCGCGCCCCTTCAAAAACTGCTTCTACTCGATTATCGGGGAGATTCCGCACCCAACCAGTTAATCCTAACTGGCTAGCTGTATCCACAGTGGCGTAGCGGTAGCCCACTCCTTGGACTCGGCCAGAAATGAATACATGGGCGCGGATGATCTTTGGCAGTGCTGTGGAATTCTGCATAGACTGGTTTATTCTTTACGATTTCCAGTCTACCTAGTTTTGTATACACAACCTGTTTTTAACTCGAACTTGGGAAATTAATCGCGGTCTTCCTCTTCGTCTTCGTCACGATATGTGTAATCAGTGTTTTCGTCGTCATTGCGGCGATATCTGTACCCGTAGTCTTCGTCCTCGTCATCTTCGCTGCGATATCTGTAGTCGCGGTGTTCATCGTCGTCTTCGGGGCGATAACTGTATAGAGTGCGATCGCGATTATCCCACTCTTCATCACGTCGTTTCTGGATGCCACCGACTATATTTCTAAACAAATCGCCTATTCCCATAATTTTCCTCCTGAGGAAAGCGAATCCCCTGATCTAGGATCTCTTTAGTAGTTTGTCTAATGCTTGTAGTAGATAAATCTTCCAGCAGGTGTAGATAAAAATAAAATTGCCCCTGTCTTTAGAAGTGTAATAGGCTAATCATAAAGGTTTTCTTAAATTCTAATTTCTGGATTCTGAATTCTTACTTACTTATGTCTAATCTGCCACCACTCAATACAGACACAATTTGGGCAATTCTCAACGAAGAACTAGATGATGCCACAGTTAATCAGTTGCTATGGCATTATTTAGGCTATCGCTATGATTCATCAACTGGACAATGGGATACTAGCCAAGTTGCACCAGAATGGCAGGATGAGTACCCAGAACCACCAGATTTTATTGACTCTCGCCCCGCAACAGTCAAGTTAACTCGTTCTATTCCTACTGAAAATAAACAATCACTCAAACAAAAACTGGGCTTCAAAGGTTACAAAATTGGTGAATTTGGGCCTCGACAAACTCGCAGGGCCACAGCTGCGAATTGGTTGTTAAGTTATCTCCAACAAAATAGCGGCAAAATTGATTAAAATCAAATTCATAATTCTCAGTTCAGCAATGCTTGAAGTGGATAATTTAGAATCGCTACTGATTGATTCAGAATCCTGAATTCTGAATCATTTTTTGCCTTGTTGAAAGGAATTTTATGTTTCCTATCTCCATGATGTTTTAATTACTAGATACTATAAAAAGTCAAAATTCAATAAAAACAGCTAAATTTCCGAAAAAATATTTATCAATTATTCCTGAAGATAGAAGCACTACTTATTCAATTCATTCTCTAGAGTGATTTGCAAATTTAATTAACCATCAGAGAATACTTCTATCAACCCTTGATATTACAAACACTTCTATGGCAAAGCCAATTGAATTTAATTTATTTGCACCCTACAACAAAGGAGCCGCACTAATTGGTTCTTTTTCTGATTGGCAAGAAATTCCAATGGAAAAAGGTGAAGATGGCTATTTCCGCACAAGTGTTGAATTAGAAGATGGCGCTTATCAATATAAATTCCGTGTGCAAACAAATTCATGGTTTTTTGAACCAGAACAATGGGTTGATGTCACAGATCCCTATGCAACTGATATAGATGAAGTGGGTGGAGAAGATAATGGTATTATCCGCGTCAAAGATGGGGAAAGAATTGTTGATACCTATGTTTGGCGACATGATGATAAACCTTTACCTGCTGACCATGAATTAGTAATTTATGAACTGCATGTTGGTGATTTTTCTGGTGGTGAAGATGACCCTTATGCACGAGGCAAATACAAACATGTTGTTGAAAAGTTAGATTATTTGTGTGAATTAGGAATCAATGCTATTGAGTTGATGCCAATAAAAGAATATCCTGGCGATCATAGCTGGGGTTATAATCCCCGCCACTTCTTTGCAACAGAATCTAGTTATGGTACTACTGCTGAGTTGAAAAACTTGATTGATGAGTGTCATGCTAGAGGCATTCGTGTAATTAATGATGGAATTTATAACCACTCAGAAGCATCCAGTCCATTAACACAAATTGACCATGATTATTGGTATCATCACTCTCCCCGTGACCCTGATAATAACTGGGGTCCTGAGTTTAATTATGAACATTACGACGAAAATTTAGATACTTTTCCAGCGCGAAAATTTATTGGTGAAACAATCCGTTATTGGATTACGGAATTTCATCTTGATGGTATTCGCTATGATGCAGCGCGGCAAATTGCTAACTATGATTTCATGCACTGGATTGTGCAAGAAGCTAAAAATACTGCTGGTGCAAAACCTTTTTATAACGTCGCCGAACACATTCCTGAAACTACCAGCATAACCAATGTCGATGGGCCGATGGATGGTTGCTGGCATGATAGTTTTTATCACTGCATTTTAGAGCATATCTGCGGCGATACATTTGATTTAGAGCGTCTTAAAGATGTTATTGACTGCAAACGTCAAGGTTTCTTGGGTGCTACTAATGTAGTAAATTATCTCACCAACCATGACCATCATCATCTCATGGTAGAACTGGGGAACCGTGAGATTTTTGATGAAGAAGCTTTTAGGCGGATTAAATTAGGAGTAGCTATCCTGATGACTGCTATTGGTGTACCTTTGATTTGGATGGGAGAGGAATTTGGCGAGTACAAACCTAAGCAACCTGAGTCAGCTAAAATCGATTGGACGCTGTTGGGTAATGATTTAAATCGTGGTTTATTTGAATATTACAAAGGTTTAACCAACCTGCGTAAAAGTAATCATGCTCTCTACACAGAAAATATTGATTTTATTCACGAAAATGCAGAGGCAAAAGTGTTAGCTTATAGCCGTTGGAACGAACAAGGTTCTCGCGTAGTCGTGGTAGCGAATTTCTCAGAAAATTTCCTAGCTGGCTATCATGTTCCTAACTTTCCTAGCGGTGGTACATGGCACGAATGGACTGCGAATTATGATGTGGAAGGTGGTGACGATGGCATCATCACTGATTTGGGACCATACGAAGCTAAAGTGTTTGTTTGGCAGTAATTAAAGATACTAGTTTTCAGTCAGGATTTGAATAATGGAGAACAGGGGGGAAATATCGCCCCCTTTACAGCAATTTTCATGTATTTGAACCACAATCCTTTGTAGGGTAGCACCGCTGTGCTACCCTACTCTATGGTTTAATTACCTGAAAATCGCCGTAATTAAAAAAATTCTCCGCGTAAGAGCGTCTCCCTATCCCCGCGTCAGTCTAAACGATAAGTATTCAGCAGGATATGATATGGTGGGCGATCGCTAATGATATGCTTCTCTTAAAAAGCTGGCATAATTTGCCCGAACCGTCATAGTTGTAGGATGACTGACACCTAAAGTCCGTTCACAAATTTTCAAAGCTTGCTCAAACAAGGGTTTGGCTTTCCTGTAGCGTCTTGTATGACGATAGAGCGCTGCTAAATTGTTCAAACTAATGGCGACATCGGGATGGTTGTTTCCCAGCAGGCGTTTAGTCAGTTCCAAACCTTGCTGATACAAGGGTTCGGCTTGGCTGTAGCGTCCTGTAGATTCGTAGAGTTGTCCTAAATTGTTCAGGCTAGTGGCGACATCGATATGTTGTTCTCCCAGCAGGCGTCTTCTCAGTTTTAAAGCCTGTTTCAGCAAGGGTTCGGCTTCGCTGTAGCGTCCTGTATAACAGTACAATGCTGCTAAATTGTTCAGGCTAGTGGCGACATGGGGATGTTCTTCTCCCACTAGGCGTTTCCACAGTTCTAAAGCTTGCTGATACAAAGATTCGGCTTCGCTATAGCGTCCTGTAGATTCGTAGACTAATGCTAAATAGCTCAAGTTAGTGGCGACATCGGTATGTTCTTCTCCCAGCAGGCGTTTTCTCAGTTCTAAAGCTTGCTCAAGCAACGGTTCGGCTTCGCTATAGCGTCCTGTAGATTCGTAGAGTAAGGCTAAATTGTTCAAACTAGTGGCGACATCAAGATGGTTGTCTCCCAACAGGCGTTGTCTCAGTTCTAAAGCTTGCTGATATAAAGCTTCAGCTTCACTGTCCCGTCCTGTAGATTCGTAGAGTTTTGCTAAATTGTTGAGGCTAGCAGCGACATAGGAATGTTCTAAACCAGAATGATTTTGAGTCAGTTCTACACACCGTTGCAACCAAGATTCTGCTTCCTGATAAATTTCTTGACCTTGGTAAAACCAGGCCAATTTAGTAAACAGAGTAATTAGATTTTCATCACTGAGATACTGGGATAGATGGGTTGCAACTTCTTTAATGTGCGGGATATGTGGAGTGAAATTGAGAATATCTTCAGGGTTAGGCTGTTGCGGAATTAGCTTTGCTACCTCTAACATCATCACTGCAAATTTAGTTTTTGCTTCATCCGCCTCACTTGAATGATTCAACTTCATTTGGAGAAGTTGCTGAATTAGGGGATTTAGTCGATAGATTTCTTGACTTTTCTGTTGTAACAAATGCAATTCTAGTAAATCGGCGATCGCTTTTTCATTGAGTTGTTGTTTTTTGTCATCTTCTATCGTCTCCACAGATAAGGGAATGTCAGCTAACGCACACAAACTGAGCAAACGGCCAAAACTTTTTGCATTCTCATCCAATTGTTCCCAATTCAATTCAAAAGCTTCAGCTACACCGTATTCATAATGCATCAATAAGTCAGCATCGATTACTGCTTTATGTTCCTCTCGTTTTTTCTCTAGCCGCTTCAGCAGTGTTTCCAGAGATAAATTTGGCATTTGATCGAGATATCGCCCCACTAACTCTAACGCTAAAGCTGAATATCCCAAAAATTTACAAATTCTTCTCGCAACCCAAGCTTCTTGTTGCAGTCGTTCCCGAACCACCAGCGATTTTAATAATTTCATCGCCGCCAATGGTTTGAGGACATCCAATTCGCTATTATATTTCGCCTTCAGGTAAGCTTGTAACTTTTCTAGTTTGCTCCGACTGTTGGAAATAGCTAACTCAGGATAATTCTGGGCGAACTTGTCATATAGCTCACCCATCCACTTTCTGAAAGCACCAATATCAATGTTTAATTCGCTGGGAAGTTGAGTTTCACTTTTACTTAAGTTTTCAGTCTTAAAATAGGTTACAAAAGCTGCCGTTTGCTCTAGAGATAAGCCATTAGTAGCAGCTTCTTTGGCTAGAAAATTAGCCCATTGCATAAACAGTTTGTGAAGTTTATTTTTGATTCTACTTTGTCTCGATTTGCAAATCTCCTCTTTTTGAGGTAAAGATACATTTGCATAGAAGCATTTTAAAGCAGTGGCTGACTTTAGCGATCGCCATTTGAGCCTCTGAAGGTGAAAATTGAGCCTCTGAGGGTGAAAGTTGAGCTTCTGAAGGTGAAAGTTGCACCTTTGAGCCTCGAAGTTGCACCTTTGAGCCTCAAAGTTGCACCTTTGAACTCGAAACGGGTAAGTCATGTTTACGAAGGGATAGGCCTACGCTCTATTTTTTAGATATAAGGGGGCATGAGAAACGAACCGCAAAGGACGCAAAGGGCGCAAAGGAAGAGAAAAGAGGGAGGGTTAGCAAAGGTTACCGTTCGCATAGCATTTCACAGAGAAGGTATCGCCACTTTCCCAAATCCCAAGCTGCTACTTCTGGTGCAATAGTATTAACTTCTACTATTTCTATCCAAGAAATACTGGGTAGTTGTGTTGATGCGACATCATCTTTGGTTGTGACTTCTTCAAAAACACCTAATGGAACTAAAATCTCTGTGAATAATTGTGGAATTAATTTTGCTTGTTGACTTTTCAAAAGCACAATCAAAGGTGAAGAGTTAATAATTACACGATTAATCGACATTTGCCAGTTCCTGGGCTAACTCTTGGGCAGTATATTGCATAAAATCTACTTGGTAGCGTGATAAGGCATTAATAAATTCAGCACGAGTTAGCCCAGCGATTTCTGCTGCTTTGGCTTGTGAGATATCGCCTAATTCATACCATTTCACTGCTGCTGCAATTCGCATTTCTTGGATAAATTCTTCAGGATTTTTACGAAGTGCTGAAAATACTGTTTCTGGTAATTGAATTGGTACTGTTCGCATAAATTTATCCTCAGTTTATTAGATAGCATTCCTCTGCTTAGAGTCAAGAGCGTTAAAATTTAGCCATCGCTGCTAAAATTTGAACTACAACTGTTGTGTGGCGTCAATTTTGTGTGATTTTGGGAGAAAGGGGGCGATCGTTAGCGATATGCTTCTCTCAAAAAGATTGCATAATTTCCCCGAATTGTGATTGTATTGGGATGGCCTACACCTAAAGTCTGCTCACAAATTGCCAAAGCTTGGTGATACAGGGGTTCGGCTTCACTGTAGCGTGCTGTAGAACGGTAGAGTTCTGCGAGATTGTTCATGCTATAAGCGACATCTGGATGGTTGTCTCCCAGTAGGCGTTTTCTCATTTCCAAAGCTTGCTTAAACAGAGGTTTGGCTTCACTATAGCGTTCAGTAGCACAGTAGAGTCCTGCGAGATTGTTCATACTATAAGCGACATCTGGATGGTTGCCTCCCAGTAGACGTTTTCTTTGTTCCAAAGCTTGCTTAAACAGAGGTTCGGCTTCACTATAGCGTCCTGTAAAACGGTACAGTAATGCCAGATTGTTCAGGCTAGTGGCCACATCGAGATGATTGTCTCCCAGCAGGCATTTTCTCAGTTCCAAAGCTTGCTTAAACAGAGGTTCGGCTTCACTGTGGCGTCCTGTAGATTCGTAAAGTCCTGCTAAATTGTTCAAGCTATTAGCGACATCGGGATGATTTTCTCCCAGCAGGCGTTTTCTGAGTTCTAAAGCTTGCTTAAACAAAGGTTCAGCTTTTTTGTAGCGTCCTATAGAACGGTAGAGTTCTGCGAGATTGTTCAGGCTAGAGGCAACATGGGGATGGTTGTCTCCCAGTAAGCGTTTTCTCAGTTCTAAAGCTTTCTGAAACAACGGTTCAGCTTCGCTGTAGCGTCCTGCAAAACCGTAGAGTAATGCCAGATTGTTCAGGCTATAAGCAACATCGGAATGTTCTAAACCAAGATGATTTTCAGCTACTTCTTTACATAGTTTGTACCAAGGTTCTGCTTGGTGATAAAGTCCTTGACCTTGATAAAACCAGCCTAAGCCTGTGAAAAGCACAATTAAATCCTCGTCGCTGAGATATTGGGATAGGTGGGTTGCAACTTCTGCAAGGTGGAGAATATACGGAGTTGGCTTGAAAATATCTTCATGGTTAGGCTGTGGAGGAATTTGCTTTGCCACCTCTAGCATCTGCGTTGCAAAGATTGTTTTCACCTTATCCGCCTCACTCGACTCATCCAACTTCATTTGGAAAAATTGCCGAATCAGTGGATGTAGACGATAAATTCCTTTACTTTGCCATTGTATTAAATGCAGTTTCCGCAAATCAGCTATAGCTTTCTCCCAGAGTTCTTGTTCATTGTCATCTTCTATCCCCTCAACAGAAAAAGGAATATCAGCCAAAGCATACAAACTCAGCCAACGACCAACAAAGCGTGCATTTTCATCCAACTGTTCCCAACTCAATGCAATAGCTTCAGCAACGCCGTATTCATAACGCATTAATGGGTTAGCCTTGGCTACTGCTTCGTGTTCTAGTCGCTTTTTGTTTAGCCGCTTCAGCAGTTTTTCCAGAGACAAATCTGGCATTGTATCCAGATATCGCCCCACTAACTCTAACGCCAAAGGCAAATATCCCAAGGATTTACAAATTTTTCTCGCAACCCAAGGTTCACCTTTCAGTCGTTCTCTGTCAACCAGCGATTTTAATAATTTCATCGCCGCCAATGGTTTGAGAACACCCAAAGGTAATTGCGGCAAAGTTCTATCAAATTCTTCGCGCGTTGTCAGCAATACTTTAAACCGGGGTGATTCTGGTGGTAGATAAGGCTGAACCTGTTTTTTGTAGTCGGTGACATCATCAAACACCAGCAGCACTTCACCTTGTTGCCAATTCTGCCAGCAGTAATTCAGCCTATCTGCTAATTCCCAGTCATGCGGTGCAATGAGTTTAAATTTTAATTGTTTAAATTTTAATTCAGCAAATCTGAGAATCTGAATGCCGACATCTATTCCTTGTGCAGATAACCAGCAAACCCCACCTTGATAATTCTGCAAATGCTGTTTGGCGTATTGGGTAGCCAGTTCAGTTTTGCCGACACCACCCATACCCGCCACAGCTACAATTGCAACTTGCCGAGATGTTTGTAATTGCTGGTGCAGTTTTTCTAGTTCCGCCTCACGTCCCACAAATTTTTCAAATGGAACAGCAGGGGGAATATTTTGATGAATTTCTTTAATTGTTGACTGGGCATTTTGCCCGCCATTATATTTCGCCCTCAGGCAAGCCTGTAACTTTTCCAGCTTACCCCGACTCTTAGAAGTGGCTAATTCAGGATAACTCTTGGCGAACTTGTCATACACCTCAGCCATCCGCTTTTTAACAGCAGCAATACCGATGTTCAAATCGCTGGCAACTTTTGCCTCACTATTAGTTGAGTTTTGAGTCTTCAAACGCTTTACAAAAGCTTCCGTTTGCTCTTCCAATAAGCCACGGTCAACAGCTTCATTGGCTAAAAAATCAGCCCATTCCATAGACAGCTTGTGAGATTTCTTCTCGATTTTACTTAATTTCTACTTTCTTTCTACTTTGTCTCCATTTCTAGGGAATTTCCTCTTCTTTAGCCAGTAATACGATTTGCATAGAAACATTTAGAAGAGGTTCAGCCATGAAAACTGCCTTAACAACTCCAGTCAACGCTAATCAAACCACCCAAACTTCGCAATTAATCCCCGCCTCGCCAACATCGGTAGAGAATCCATCTACTTGGATGCGAAACGGGGACAGTCCGGGTGAAATCATTCTTGCAGTGGCAATTTTGACTTCAGTATCCATCGGCGGAATTGCCTCTGTGATTGTCACAATTACGGGTTTAGTTAAAGCTTTAGTGCACCCAACAAGCGAAAAAACTAAGTAGAAGCACTGCTAAAGGCAAATTCTTCGCTTCGTTGCTATCCCGCCTCGGAATTAATTCCGAGGCTAATAACCTAAGTCCGTTCAAACGGACTAAATTTTAGGAAATTTGAGTCAATTTTAACTGAGTTCTGCTGTTAGCCTGCGATTTGAATCCCAGGCAAGCTCAAGGTATCGCCTTTGAACTTCAACGTTGAGCCTCTGAACTTCAACGTTGAGCCTCTGAACTCCAACGTTGAGCCTCTGAACCTCAACGTTGCGCCTTTGAACCTCAACGTTGAGCCTTTGAACTCCAACGCTGAGCCTTTTATCCTCAACGTTGCACCTTTTATTCTCGAAGTTGCACCTTTTATCCTCGAAGTTGCATCTTTTATCCTGGAAATTGCACCTTTGAATCTCAAGTTTGATGTTCGGAACTCAAAATGGCTAAGCTGTTCTACATTTACAAAATCCAGACGCACAATTCCCAATCCAAAATCCAAAATCTAAAATCTAAAATCCTATTAGGGTGACTGATTTAACGCCCACTTCAACCACTGCCCAAAGGAACTGACAAAATTCAACCTCTGAACTCCAGGGGCACGGGCGGCGGCGAGTCCATCAACGGCGACTAATGCGGCGTATTGCAAGCCCAAGAAACTATCAACTGCGGCATAAGGGCCACCAAGGGTAATCGCCCCTGCTGCATACATTTGTCCTTTGTCGCTACGCATTTCTACTAATTCAAAATTGTTCGCTACAGCCAATCGCCCCAGATTATTGAGTGGCAAGTTGTAATGTTTAACAAAATCTTCTAGCAGGGGACTAGCATTTACTTTGGCATCCAGTCCAGTGGCATCAACAATAAAGTCAGCTATCAATTTCATTTCGCCAAAGCTTTGTTCTCGGATATGGGTAATAGTCCGGTTTTGGGCGTCTCGTTCTACGTCCTGGACTTCACCGAAGGTAATTTGGTACCAACCTTCGCTGATTCCTTGGGCAGTGATGCGCTGCCAATCGTGCCGGTCGGCGGTGGTGGTACCACCCCAGTCTGTTAGTAAACGTTTGCGTTCATCGGGGCTGGCTTTTTCTAACATTGTGCGGAGTTCGCCGCCCCAACAAGCTTTCGGCCAGTTAAAGGGTTGAAATTCGTAATGATTTTTGACTAGGCGCTGGGCATATTGAAATTTGTTGCCTTGGGGTTTAGGCGATCGCATTAAATGCAAAACTGAAATATTCCGATTGCGCTTTCTGGCTTCAAAAATCCGCTGCAAAATCCGCGAAGCCACAATTCCCCGTCCGCGAATCAATACTGTACCACCGCGATCCTCTAATTGCTGATAAACGTGATCGTGTGCTTCGTAAGCATTCACAACAGTTTTAAAGTCTTGATATTTTTCTCTATAAGCTTGCAAATCTGGGAGAAACTGAATTGCTGGATATCCAGTAGCTAAATGTAAATAACGAGTAACTAAAAAAGCATAATTTCCAGGGGCGCGAGAATAGGCTACACAATACCTGCCATCATCGGTTTTGCGAATTGCCCTGACTCGCCCATAGCGATAAATTTGGTTCCAACCAATACGCTTGGCCTCTCTGTCTATGGAATTAAAGACATTACCGGAACGGGGTGTATAAGTTTCGGCAAATGTTGGTTCAGCAAACACCTGCCACAAATATTTAAATGCTGAGTTAATTTTTCCCTTGGCCAAGTCAGCCCAAGCTTCGCGCAAGGCATAACTAGGCCAGCCCCAAATATTATCAGGGCAAGAATCGGAATTAGACCGCAGTCTTTCATATAAGGGAATCTGGGAATTCATACACAGGCGCTTATAACGGGCATAAGGTTCGCCTTCTAATCCCACAGCGACAATTTTTTCAGCACGCACACCACTAAGTCGCAGCAAATCAACCCAAACAAAGCTACCCAGTCCCGCCCCGATCGCCAGATAATCAGTTTCATCCACTGGCAGCCCAGTAGCATAAAGGGCTAGTACGGGAACTTTTTGTGCTTGAAATGCTGCTGGCGGAAAATTAGTGCCTGCGGTGATCCCAGGCTGGGCTACAGGCAAACTGGGGTCTGGGATATTTGTATTTGGGTTGAAGCGAATCGTCGAAGGAGGGGTGGTATCTGGTGCAGAAGCAATAGCACCAAACTTCACTGTGATGACATAGGGACCAATCTGTAACGTATCGCCATTAGCCACAACACTGCGCTTTTGTTGTTTACCGTTGACATAGATACCGTTAACGCTACCTTGGTCAATCACCACCAGATGATTTTGTTCCCACTCAATTAGGGCATGGTAGCGAGAAACTTCATTACTATTTAGCAGCATCCTCGAAACCCGCTGTCCTCCAAGTTCAGCAGGTAACCGCCCGAATTCCCGACCAAAGGCGATCGGTATATTCAACATTGGTTCTCGCCGTTCTCCGGTTGTTGGATCTTCCCAACTTAATTGGATTTGTAGGTGATTAGTCATTGGTCATTTGTCATTGGTCATTTGTCATTGGTTATTTCTCCCCCTGCCTCCCCTGCCTCCCCTGCCTCCCCTGCCTCCCCTGCCCCCTCATCTCCCTCATCTCCCTAACTACCAGGTGCTACTAACACACTGACTGCCGCAGCCAAAGATGTCCCACACCACGGACAACCAATTTGCAGATTCTCTGGTGGGGAAACTTTGTAACATTTGGGACATTTTAAACCATAAACTCCTGGCGGTGGTGCTGGATGATGGTGATGGTGATGTCCGATATTTGCTGGTGAATGGGGGTTAACCACTGGCGGTTGCGGTGGCATCAAAATTGTTGCGGGAATGTTGCCTGTGGAAATGCTAGTAACTTTGAGTTGTATTTGTCCCAAAGAGATGTTAGTACCCTCAGTTAAAGGCATTTCACCTTGGACTAGTTGCCGTCCGTCGACAAGGGGGGGATTTTGCGATCGCAAGTTCCTCAAATAAAAGCGCTGTTGCTGGGGATGAAAAAATATTTCAATATGCAAACCAGATACTGTGGGATTACTCAGAACAATATCGCACCGGAGGGGATCGCGACCGATGCGGACAGTGCCAGGATTTTTACTTGGCTGTTGTTCGTAAATGTTCTGAGTTTTATCTGCACCTGCATCGTGCCACTGTAAAGTTAGTGCGTTCATTGTTCTAACTTCTGAATTCGTATTTAGCTACTTCAACTTCTTTCTGTGCGATTCCTAACACGATTGAGTAGGCGCAAGCAAGTATTTAGAAAAAACTTCAATAACCTTTATCTTGCCGACGCTAATTTATCAGCAATGCGTGTAGTTTCTGGCAGACGATATTTGGGTGTGCAGCGTAACACGTAGTCAATTGCTGTCGGTAAACTGATTCGATGACCACTGGAGACGTACAGGGGTTTGACTCCTGTGCGCGATCGCAAAACTGCTCCGATTATTTCACCTTGGTGTATGAGCGATCGCCAGTTACCTCTAGTTTCTGGTAATTCTTCATGCTTACCTATCAACAATGACTTAGCTACACCAATTGTCGGTATATCCACAAGTACCCCCAAATGGCTAGCTATACCGAATCTGCGGGGATGGGCAATTCCCTGGCCATCACACAGAATCAGATTTGGTGTTGTTTTAATTTTCTCCAAAGCATCCAAGACTGCGGGAATTTCCCGAAATGAAAGGAAACCAGGAATATAAGGAAAGGTCGTAGGACGGTGTGCTAGGGTTGTCTCAACTACTTGCAAATCAGGAAAACTCAGTACTGCCACCGCTGCACGGCTAATAGTGCCATCGGCTTCAAAACCCATATCCACTCCAGCGACATACTGCACAGGTTCTTCCAGTTGATCTGATGTAATTACCTGATTTCGCAACTGTTCTTGGATAACTATGGCTTCCTCCACAGTTGAAGGCCAAGCATGATATTGATAAATCTTCATAATTAAGAGTGGAATTTAATTAATATTAATCGTGGTAATTTGCTTAGCACAGAAAACAATAGTTTTTGAGTCAGAATTCAGGAGTCAGAATCGCTGCAAAATCAAGAGTGGTAGGGCTGCTTGATTTTCTCCCAATTATAAAATTATGGTCTCGAAGTCTTATAAATCATGAATTTTGAATTCTGACTCCTCTTTTATATTAGACATTAAAGCTTTGGCTTGTTGATACCTTGCATCATAATGTTACTTGAGTCTCTCAAGAGGGAATCCTGAGAATATAAGGTTATTTTCTTTTGATTTTCTCATTTACTGGTTATGACGCAGCCAAATATTCTGGAACTTGCAAAACAGGGAGATGTAGAGGCGATCGCATCTCTGATGAACCGCCATCTACAACCCAAAGGGATCACTGCAAAAGTTGCCTTCAAGGATGCTTGCTTAGAGATAATACTAGAATCTGCTGAAATACCAAATCAGGAAACCTGGGTTGCATTTCTCCGTAGAGGGTTAACTAACTTAGGGGCTGCATCTGTTGACAGAGTGAAGGTTTACGGACAGCACACAGGTAAGGAGTTTCCAGCTTGGAGTCAAGAATTTGAGCTAGGCTTCGCAGAAGCAGAAAATGATGACGAGTCTTCTAATAATCCTCAGATGCTAACTGTTTCTATTAACTTAAATGGCGATAGTGTCCGCGAATTAAAAAGCCAAGATTTTGAAAATATTGCAAATAAAATTATCAATGATATTTTATCATCTTGCAAGGATGTTTTTATTCAAAAAGTAAGCATTAGTAATGATAATTGTGTAATTTCAAAGGAACGCTAGTATTCAATTTTCCTGAGGCTCCAGATGCGGATAAAGAGTCTAATTACAAGAAATATAATCAATATATATTTTAAACATATAGTTATAAAATTTGTGAATATGTTGGTTTTATCTGTAAATAGGGAATCCTAAGATAGACGATATTTTATCAGGTTTTCGCGTTTATTAGTTATGACACAGCCTAATATTATGGAAGCTACTAAGCAAAAAGTACAAAAATTCCACTGGCCTTTATGGTTTCCTTATCCTAGTTCTTGGCTAAAAGCATTGATTTTGGCTTTATTGTTGAGAGTTATTATATTTGTAGTTGATAGTACAGGAAAGGTAGGCTACCGGATCGCATATTTTGTAAACAGCTTAGAATTATTTGTTATGTTTACAATACTGTTAATTCTCTCTCCAATTATAATAATTACTTTTACCCATCACTGTCTACACTTGCTTCTTAGTCGGTTTATATCAGAAATTCAAGCACCAGAAATAGGTAAAACGCAAGGATTTTTTCCAGGAATCATGAGCTGGTGGGAAGGATTATACGCTTGGCTTGTGATTGTGATTTCTACACTGATAGCAACTTTTTTTTGTACAATATTTTTGCCCGATTTTAATCTGAGCTATGCCCAACCACTTGAATATTACAGAGGGTTTCACAATAAAATAATAGTACTATTTGGCTTGTTTTATATTTTGACTGGGGCACTCATTTATCAACTTGAATATTTAGTAAGACAGCGAATAATATCTGCATATTCTGGCAATAAAGCAACAGGCACAAATAAATCTAATACAGAT
The DNA here is from genome assembly GCF_015207005.2 of Desmonostoc muscorum LEGE 12446. Classification (GTDB taxonomy): domain Bacteria; phylum Cyanobacteriota; class Cyanobacteriia; order Cyanobacteriales; family Nostocaceae; genus Nostoc; species Nostoc muscorum. The sequence continues at coordinate 2,260,638 of NZ_JADEXS020000001.1, read as the reverse complement.
TTAAAGACAGACACAGAACTTAATAGATTGGGCGTAGAGATGGATGTAAACAAAATAAAATCAAATGACCAAGAAACTAAAACTACTAATAATCGACGAAAATCTCGTAATATAAATAAATATTGGCTGTTGTTTTTTTTGATATTCTTAATTTCTGTAGGAATATATCTATCTTCAGAAGTACTAGAAATATTTCCCATATCTTCTAAAAATCAAACAGAAATACCATCAAAAACCGTATTAGTTACACCCTCACCAGTAACTTCAGAATCGCCGACTGTATTACTTCAAACTGATACCTTTCGAGAGGCAGTAAATAAGGCAATCAAGGCAGCTAACCTGACTCAATCAGCAAAATCTCCAGATGAATGGAAGACAGTTGTGAGTGAATGGCAAGGAGCGATGTCTACGACGGGCTACGCCTACGCACTTATGAAAAATGTGCCATCTTCTAGCCAAAGTTATGCAATAGCCCAGCAAAAAATCATAGAATATCAAAAAAATCTCAGCTACGCGCAGAAAAATACTGTTAAATAAGTAAGGCGATCGCCCCTCAAAGCTAAACTAGAAAAAGCAGTGCCGCAGCTACGCCCGTCGTAGACATCGCTCTACTCATTAGTTGCTGCTTCTAGCCAGACTTCCACATCATCTGCTAGCAACTTTTGTGCAGCTTCTAGCATTGATGCAGCGATGTCTTTGAGGTCTTCACGATTGTTCAAGTAAGTTTTTAAGGCTTCCATTGGGTCAATGCTACTACTGGCAGTCAATTCGGGAATTCGCGGCCGAGCCAATTGACTCACTAATTCTGCTTGGATGGTGTAGGTGTGAGCCAGATTTAAAGCAGTATGTATAGAGGAACTGTCAATTAAATCCATCTGTTCCGAGCGGAGTTTATAAATTAGCCGCACTACAGCATCTTCAATATCATACTTGGCGATCGCTTTCATTAATACCGCTTGGGGATCTTCTGCTTTGGAGACATCCACCTCAATTGTGCAAAAATCCCGAACTGGTAACGGACAAAATTCCCACTCTGCCTTACCCCGCTCCAGTTCTATCATGACATAGCCTTTGTCTTCTTTCTCTTCACTAAAATCTACCCGTTCAATACTCCCTGGATAAATCACTGGCGGATTGTTGGATTTATTCAAATTTTGATGACGATGCACATGTCCTAACGCTACATAATCAAAACAAGGTCGCGTCAATAAAGATAGCGGCAGAGTAAAGCCTTTACCCACAGCCAAGTAGCGTTCTGCACCTAAAGTAGCATTGTCAGCCATCAAATGAGCTAAAAGCACAGTTGGCACATCGGGGTCAAGACGGCGGATTTCTCCTTCCAAAACAACTCGCAGGCGTTCCGTTAACAGTTCATTGACTTCTGCCAAGGACAAACCTTCAGTCTCTTGACGAGTCATTAACGTGGAACGAGTCAGCCAAGGAAGGGTAATTACTTGCACTTTGCCATTGGGGGTTTCGATACAGTGTGTAGTTAAGGTATCACCAACAAGAAAACCAGGCACCCCCAAGGTGCGGTAAATACATAAACTCGCGCCTCCTAGTCCTTGGGAATGTTGGTCGTGATTCCCCACCAACAGCACTGTGGGAATATTCGCATCTACCAAACGGCGAAATTGGGTAGCAAAAGCTTGTTGTACATAAGGTGGTGGTGTCGCATCCGGAAAAGCATCGCCACCAAATATCACTAAATCTACGGCATCTGCGATCGCTCGGTCAATACATCGAGATAATGTATTGACAAAATCCTCCAATCGTGTATTTAATCCAGTTAGCGGATTAATTCGTCCGTGGGAAAAGCCGCTTCCCATGTGGATATCGGAAAGGTGGAGGATTTTGATCATATTTGTCCTTTGTCCTTAGTCATTTGTCCTTGAGGTTTTGATTTCACAAAGCCCGATATCAGACTTATCTCTTTGTCTAATACTAATGACAAATGACTAATGACCAGTGACTAAATATGAATTCCACATTCTGTTTTATTGCTTCCCCGCCAGCGTCCGGCGCGTTCGTCTTCGCCTTCGCCTACTTTTGTAGTGATGGGTTTGTCGCCGATGCTGGGATAACCTTGGTCGTGTAGGGGATTGTAAATAACTCCATGTTCAGCCACGTAAAGCCAGCTGTCTTTGCGTGTCCAGGTAGCTATGGGATTTACTTTCAAACGACCCTTGCCGTCGAATTCAAATATCGGCATATTAGCACGGGTTACTGCTTGGTCACGGCGGCGTCCAGTGATCCAAGCCACGCTGTTGAGTTCGTCTAAACCCCGTAGCAGTGGTTCAATTTTGGTAATTTCGTGGAATTTGAGAATATCTTTGTCCCAGAGTGCATCGCCATACTTGGCTTCAAAAGCTTCGGCGCTGTCCACGTCTGGAGTTTTGTAAGTTTTCAGATCCAGGTTGTATATTTGTTTGGCTTTAGCAACTAGTTCTAGGCTTTCGTCAAAGTGGTAGAGGGTATCGAGAAATATCACAGGAACCGGAAACTTGAGTTCGCTGTAAAGAATATGGGTAATTACCATGTCATCCACATTGAAGGCGCTGGTTTGTACCAGTCCGGTTGGGATGTTTTCTACAGACCATGCCAAGATTTGTTTGGGAGTGGCAGTTTCAAATTCTTGATTTAATTTTTCTAAGTCAAAAGCGATCGTTTCGTTTTTAGATGCTGTGGAAGCTGTCATGGTAATTTTCTATTCAAATAATTTTTACCTTGATTAAGATTTATTTTACTGCATAAAGGCGCGTATTCCGCTAGGAGATCAGGTAATTATTTGTCTGCATGGGAGATAGGGAGATGGAGAGCAGGGAGCAGAGGGGAAAGAGGTAATTTTTCATGAAAAAAGTAAAGGTTCAAAACCTCGCCCCTAGTGGGCGAAAAAATCCTTGTATCGCAAGGTAGGTTGAAACCCCACAAGAAAGTGGGTGGCTTAGTTTAATCCTCCTGCTCCCCCTGCTTCCCCTGCTCCCCCTGCTCTCTTCATTCTCCCCCTTGCTCCCTACCCCTCTACCTTTTCCCAATGACCAATGTCAGTAAAAACCATTACGTTAGTAAATACTGTGGTTTTTACTAAGAGATATTACGGTAATTTAAGTTTTACTGTCTTTTTATGGATATATATACTGATTTTGATATGGTTAAGGAACAATTAATAAAAGGGATTTTACTTAAATGAAGAATTCAAAAATCCGCAATCCATTAAGTGAATCTATAGTTATGGGCGCTTTAATCGCGTTGACCAGCGTTAGTATTATCACGATCATGAACGCTTTCTAAGATAAAAAATTCTAATTTTAGCAACAAAAGTTTACATAGCCCTGCTCAAAACTGAGTAGGGTTTTTGCATTTTGTTTACAGATCCACCTTCCAGTACCAGTACGTAAATAGAGCAACCACTTAAAAACCCTAAAAAGCCATTCCATAATACTTTTGACTTTTGACTTTTGACTTCACGGCGGTGCTAGTGACCTATTGGCGCTTTTGCTCCTGCGCCGCCTTTGCCCAGGAATAATAACAAAGGTAATGAACAAAGGAAGGCGACACCTACCACTCGAAAGCAATCTGCGTAAGACAAAACAGCAGCTTGGGTATCTACTGTTTGACTTAATAAAGCTAGTGCTTGTTGTTGAGCTGTTGTGGCATCCATACCTTGGCTTTGGAGTGCGCCCTTGAGTGCATCAAGGCGTTGATTGGTTTCTGGATCATAAGGACTAAGGTTTGCCAATAGGATGGCTCGATGAAAAGCTTCTCGTCTGTCAAGGAGGGTGGTAAGTAAGGCAATGCCGATACTACCACCTAGTTGTCGGGTGAGGTTGTAGAACCCAGAACCGGCAGAAATATCCTGTTTGGGTAGCCCTCCTAAAGTTGCCAAACTCAAGGGGAGAAACATCAATACAGTAAAAGCCCCACGCCATACCAATGGCCAAAATAAATCATCTGTGCCGCTTTGTGGGGTAATTGCCGCTAATTGAAACATGACTCCAGATGTTCCAACAGCACCCATTGCAATTAAGATTCTGGCATCGATTTTGGTGGATAATTTACCTAATAAAACCATGACGATCGCAGATGCCAAAGCACCAGGCGCTAACAATAGTCCTGTCTGGGTTGCGGTGAAGTGCAGTACACTCTGAGCAAATATCGGTACGGCAAACAGGGCGCCATAAAGCCCCATCCCCACCACTGCTGATAAAACACTCCCAGCAGCTAAAGAACGATGACGTAAAACTCTCAAATCAACGGCTGGATGGGCTATTTTTAATTCGTACCAAATAAATAGTCCCAATCCGATGGCGCTAGCAACAGCCAACGTGGTAATGAAACCGGAGGAAAACCAGTCCTCTGTCTCTCCTTGCTCTAACAAAGTTTGCATACAGCCGATCGCAATCACCAAAAACCCAATCCCGAACCAATCCACGGCTTGGCTTTGTGTCTGACTGTTGTCTTTGTCTTTGGGCAAAAATACTAAGGACATTGCCACTGCAACGATCCCAAAGGGAATATTAACAAAGAAAATCCAGCGCCAGCCCAAACCATCTACCAAAAATCCGCCTAAAGTTGGGCCGATGGCTGGGCCAGCAATTACACCCACCCCAAAAACTGCCTGTGCTAAACCCTGTTCCGCAGGTGAAAAAGTCTCGAACAAAATTGCTTGTGCTTTAGCTAGTAACCCGCCACCACATAAACCTTGAAGAATTCGAGAAATCACCAGCATCGGTAAATTGAATGCCAACCCGCATAAAACCGAGGCAACAGTAAAGCCAATCAAGGAGAAGATAAAGTAAGTTTTGCGCCCAAAATAATCTCCCAGCCATGCAGATAAGGGAATTAAAACAACGTTGGCGATCGCATATCCAGTCACCACCCAACCCACTTCACTCACAGTTGCACCAAGAGTGGCTTGGATATCGGTTAAAGCAACGTTGACAATACTGGTGTCAATCACTTCTAAGATGGCACCAAGGGCAGCCGTAAAAGCGATCGCCCACTTCAAAGGCCCCTGCACATAACCAAATTCGTCAAAAGTGGAACGTTTAATATTGGTAGCCATTGTCAGCACGAGTACTATTTGGAAGATGTCATACTAATTCGTAATTCGTAATTAAGATTCGTCAAATGTTATCTGGCTTCCCTTCTTAGTTATTGACAAAGCTCAAATTAGATACAACATCTATACGATACGGTAGCGTATTGTATAATCAAGGTCAAGGAAAGCACCACCGATCCTTCTCCCTCATCCCCCTCATCCCCCTCATCCCCCTCATCCCCCTCATCCCCATGTCAACTTCTTCTGGACGCCCACGCAGCATCCACGCCGACCAAGCTATTTTGCAAGCGACCTTAGACTTGCTTGCAGAGGTAGGATATGAAAGCATGAGTATAGAAGCGATCGCTTCTCGTGCTGGGGTTGGAAAAACCACCATTTATCGGCGTTACACTTCCAAAGAAGAACTAGTTGCAGACGCCATAGAAAGTCTGAGAGATGATTTAGCGATCCCCGATACCGGTAGCTTCTGGGGAGACATGGATATCGTCATCAAAAATGCAGCTAAAAAAATAGATAGTCCCCTTGGTCGCCAGACACTTGCCTTGATTATCAGCACAGCATCTAGCAATCCTCAGTTTGCGGAAGTTTACTGGACAAAATATACAAAACTCCGACGTGAAGCCTTTGCTAAAGTACTTGAGCGTGCCAAGTCTAGAGGAGAAATTCACAATGACGCCGACGTAGACCTAATTATCGACCTTGTGAGTGGGTCACTGTATTATGCACTGATTTTCAAACCCACAACCGAGCCGGTAGAAGCGTATATGCGTCGCACGATAGAGATTCTGATGAAGGGAGTAGGGAGTAGGGAGTAGGGAGTAGGGATTTGGGATCTGACTTTTCACGTTATGTGGAAAAGCTAACGATTAACCTAACCCCCTAACCCCCTTCCCGAAGCGGGAAGGGGGAAAATTCAAAGTATCTCTCCTTCTAGGAGAGAGATTTAGAGAGAGGTTTTCCAGATACCGTGAAAAGTCTGATTTGGGATTGGGGATTGGGTACTGAGAAAATATTCCTAAATTTTATTTCCCACTCCCCATTCCCCATTCCCCATTCCCCATTCCCCATTCCCCACTCCCCACTCCCCACTCCCCATTCCAACTTGTTGTCAAACTAACTTTTCACCAATCCTCGTAAATGAGATGATGTATTAATTAGAGAAAAAGGTGAACAATTGTTATTTTTCTCCCTCCGCTTCTGGTTGCAAAATGGCGTTACAGTATTGGATGAGGGTTGTCAAGCGATCGCTAATCGTTTGCAGTCTCGTTTGTGCAGTAGATGCCTGCCGCGCTCCTTGGAAAAACATCACATCTATTTCCAACAAGCGCAGTTGCTTACTCATCTCGGTTTGATAAGACTGCACTCGCCAGTTTTCATCAGCCAAAGGCACAATTTCTTCCCCAAACAGTTGCTGCAACGAGGCTACACGCCGCCGCAGTTCGGGTGCAACAATTTGGTTAGTTGTGGCGTCGGAGCGTAAATGCTCTAGCAAGGTTACGAATGCCTGATATTTCTCACAGTTTGAAGACATCGAGTGCTAGTTAAGATAGTATTAATGTCAAGTAATTTTTCTTCTACAATAAACTTTCTTAACCGCTTATCACTACTAAAAGCCTCAAATCGTGATTTGAGGCTTTGTTTGCAATCAATCGATTTTCAAGTTTATGATCCTTGAAATTCCCACTGGATGACTACCAGACGCTCCTGCGTCGCTAACGCTGCGCTATTGCCAATTGGAGAACCATCCTCACATTGTTTTTCCAGCCTTCTAGCGGCTACAGCATTTTCTGACGGTGATGCTGGCAGTTTTTCTATCTCTTACTTATCTACCGATCCCCTTAAGAGCCAATTGTATGAGCAGTATAGCTATTAATTCATCAGTTGATCTTGCCATTCCGGAATGGTTAAAAAAATGTTTGAAGGAGTTATCGACAAGTAGCGGCGAAGCTGAAGATGATCGAAGGCATAGTGATGCAGTTTTGATTGGTCGAGCATTTGAATTTGCTTACCAACTGCATCAAGGTCAATACCGCAAATCGGGAGAGCCATACATCGCTCATCCCATTGCTGTAGCTGGATTGCTGCGGGACTTGGGAGGTAGTGCTGCTATGATAGCAGCTGGGTTTCTTCATGATGTAGTTGAAGATACAGAAGTCACTATTGAAGAAATCGAAGAACGCTTTGGCCCAGAAGTTCGCCAATTGGTGGAAGGTGTCACCAAGCTTTCTAAAATCAATTTCACTAGCAAAAAGGAAAGCCAAGCGGAAAATTTCCGACGGATGTTTTTGGCGATGGCGCAAGATATTCGAGTGATTGTGGTGAAGTTGGCAGACCGTTTGCATAATATGCGAACCTTACAATACATGTCTGAAGCCAGCCGCCGCCGCAGTGCCCAGGAAACGCGAGATATCTTTGCACCCTTAGCCAATCGCTTGGGAATCTGGCGAATTAAATGGGAATTGGAGGATTTGGCTTTTAAATATTTGGAGCCAGAAGCTTTCCGAGAAATTCAGCAGCATGTTTCCGAAAAACGGACGGCGCGAGAAGAGAAGCTGGCCAAAGCTACAGAAATTTTGCGGGAGCGTTTGCAGCAAGCTGGAATTCACTGTCAAGATATCAGCGGCCGCCCCAAGCATCTTTATAGCATTTACCAAAAAATGCATCGGCAGCAAAAGGAATTTCACGAAATTTACGATTTGGCAGCCCTGCGGATTATTGTCCAAACCAATGAAGAATGCTATCGGGCGTTGGCAGTGGTTCATGATGCTTTTCGCCCAATTCCTGGGAGATTTAAAGATTATATTGGACTGCCAAAACCTAATCGTTATCAGTCGTTGCATACTGGAGTGATTGGGTTGACTGGTCGTCCTTTGGAAGTCCAGATTCGGACGATAGAAATGCATCATATCGCCGAATATGGGATTGCCGCTCATTGGAAGTATAAAGAAACAGGTGGTTCTAGCATTAGCCATTTGACAGGGGCAGATGAAAAGTTTACTTGGCTGCGGCAACTGCTGGAATGGCAGACGGATCTCAAGGACGCCCAAGAATATCTTGATAGTGTCAAAGATAATCTATTTGAAGATGATGTCTATGTCTTCACCCCTAAGGGGGATGTTGTACCTTTAAGCCCTGGATCTACAAGTATAGATTTTGCTTATCGCATTCATACAGAAGTGGGGAACCACTGTTCAGGGGCGCGGGTGAATGGACGAATGGTACCTCTGTCAACAAGGCTGCAAAATGGCGATATTGTGGAGATTCTCACCCAAAAGAACTGTCATCCGAGTTTGGATTGGTTGAATTTTGTCAGGACTTCAGCAGCGAAATATCGGATTAAACAATGGTACAAGCGATCGCGCCGGGAAGAAAATGTCGCCCGTGGAAGAGAATTGTTAGAAAAGGAACTTGGTAAAACAGGTTTTGATAGTCTCTTAAAGTCCGATGCAATGCAGATTGTCACCGAAAAGTGTAACTACCACAGCGTCGAAGATTTACTAGCTGGTTTGGGTTACGGTGAAGTGACATTGAATTTAGTCCTAAATCGTTGGCGAGAAGTGGCGAAGGGACAACAACCAGTTACAACCCCGCCGCCATTTCTTCCCAAAGAATCGACATCTACAGCAAAAGCTTTACGAGATGCACCTCCAACTACCTCCCGCTCCACAGATTCGCCGATTGTTGGCGTAGAAGGTTTGGTGTATCATTTAGCTGGGTGTTGTACCCCGATTCCTGGCGAACCAATTATTGGCGTAGTGACGCGGGGTAGGGGGATTTCAATTCATCGCCAAGGCTGCAATAATCTGGAAAGTGTCGAGTATGAGCGCCTAGTACCTGTTAGGTGGAACCCAGCAACCGAAAATAGTGGTCGTCCACACACGTACCCAGTGGATATTCAAATCGAAGCACTTGACCGCGTAGGAGTGTTAAAGGATATTTTATCAAGGTTGAGTGACCAGGGGATCAATGTACGCCATGCCCAGGTGAAAACTGCTATTGGTCAACCTGCATTGATGGACTTAGGAATAGATATACGCGATCGCCCTCAACTAGAGCAAGTATTTATCCAAATTAAGAAGATGAGCGACATTTTGAATATCCGCCGCGTTGGTCAAATTGACGAGTAGGTAATTGGTAGAGTGCGTTAACAATTAAGCCCCCCTTTTTAAGGGGGGTTGGGGGGATCTTCCTGGGCAAAATCTCACCAACACCAAACATATTGTTATATAGATATCTTTTGCAGAGACGGGATTAATCGCGTCTCTTAGTTTTTACGGACATCCCAAAACAACTTTAATTTTTATTAGTTAGATATCCTGAGGTTCTCTAGGTGATACAGAAGGTAACTTTGACATACTTTAAATTTATAAAAGTTTGATAAAGTATGTCCAAACTTCTGGTTAGTCAATATCACACAGAAGTAGAAAGAATTATTCAATATGGCGGTTCACGTAAAGAAACATCGATTCGGGTTGCATTTCAAAACTTAGTTAATGAATATTGCAAACCTAGAGAATTTAGACTTATTCCTGAACTAGATTATAAAACACCTAGCGGCAAACTTGTTTATCCAGATGGCACTGTTAAAGATGCTTTGCGTTTAGATTGGGGTTACTGGGAAAGCAAAGATGAATATGACAATCTCGACGAAGAAATTTCCAAAAAGCTCATAAAAGGCTACCCAGATAGTAACATTCTGTTTGAAGACTCGCAAACAGCGGTTTTAATTCAGGGTGGACAAGAAACCATGCGCGTCCCGATGAAAGATGCTGACGCGTTGGATGGAATAATTACATATTTTATTAACTATGTTCGCCCAGAAGTTAAAGATTTTCGTGAGGCAATTGAAACTTTTAAGGAAGATTTACCAACTGTTTTAAATGCTTTGCGTGACTTAATCGATAGTCAAATCGAAACAAACGCGGCTTTTCAAACAGCGAGGGCTAAATTTTGGGGTATCTGCAAAGAATCAATTAATCCTGAAGTTACTTTGCTGGATATTAGAGAAATGATGATTCAGCATATTTTAACTGAAGATATCTTTATTAGCATCTTCAATGAATCTCAGTTTCATCGAGAAAATAATATTGCTCGTGAATTAAAAAGTATAATCGATACTTTTTTTACAGGTAGCACTAAAAAAAATACTCTTGGTACTATTGAGCGTTACTATGGAGTCATTAGAAGAACTGCTGCGAATATTTACAATCATCATGAAAAGCAGAAGTTTTTAAAAGTCCTTTATGAGAATTTCTACAAAGCATATAATCCGAAAGCAGCTGATAGGTTAGGTATTGTTTACACGCCGAATGAAGTTGTGCGCTTCATGATTGAAAGTGTAGATTATTTAGTTCACAAAAATTTCGGTAAGCTGCTAGCTGATAAAAATATTGAAATTTTAGATCCAGCGACCGGCACAGCAACTTTTATCACCGAATTAATAGATTATTTACCCAAAGATAAACTCGAATACAAGTATAAGCATGAAATTCTCTGCAACGAAGTAGCAATATTACCTTATTATATTGCTAACTTGAATATTGAATACACCTATAAACAAAAAATGGGTGTATATGAAGAATTTAAAAATATATGTTTTGTTGATACACTTGAGCATACATCTTTTGAAGGTAAGCAAATGAATTTGTTTGCCATGAGTGTAGAAAATACAGAGAGAATTAAACGACAAAATGAAACTGATATTTCTGTAATTATGGGCAATCCCCCATATAATGCCAAACAAGAAAATTTTAACGACTATAACGCAAATCTTGCCTATCCCGAAGTAGATAAGCGTATTAAAGAAACATACATCAAGCGTGGTACAGCACAAAATCAAATTGCGCTTTACGATATGTATGTGCGATTTTTGCGCTGGGCATCAGACCGTCTGAGTCAAAATGGTATAGTGGCATTAATTACTAATTCTTCATTTATTGATAGTAAGACATTTGACGGATTTAGAAAAGTTGTTTCAGATGAATTTAGTGAAATTTATATTATCGATTTAGGTGGAAATATCCGCACAGGAGATAAATCTGGTAGTGTTTTTGGAGTAAAGGTTGGTACAGCTATCAGCTTTATGGTAAAGAAACAAGGGAAAACTAAAGTTCCTTGTCTAATTTTTTATACAAAAGTTTCAGAAGATTCAGCCGAAGCAAAGCTGAATTTATTAGCTAAAACACCATTTGATAAAGTTTCGTTTTTGCACATTAATCCAGATGATAAAAGTAACTGGATTAATTTATCAGATAATGACTTTGATTGCCTTATTCCTATTATCAGTAAAAATGTCAAATCTGGTCAAGGAGAGCAAGCAATATTTAAATTATTTTCTAGAGGAATTGCTACTCAACGTGATGAATGGGTGTATGATTTCTCAAAATCAGAATTAGAGAATCGGATGAAGTTCTTTGTAGATGTGTATGAACGCAAACGTAGAACATCTGAAGAATTGGGGTTTGACATTAAGTGGGATAGGGAGTTGAATAATTATCTCAAGCGGGGTATCAGCAAAAACTTTGATAAAGGATTAATAGTTAGAAGTACGTATAGACCATTTATTAAAAAGTATCTTTATTTTGATAAGCATTTTAATGGAATGACTTATCAACTACCTCAAATTTTTCCAAGTTCTAGTATTGAAAACAAAGCGATTTGGATAAAATCAGGCATTGATGCGGCTGATTTTTGTATTGGTATTAAATATATACCCGATGTCTTAACTAATGGTGGTTCTCAATGTATTCCTCTCTATCGCTACGACAAAGATGGGAAAGGCATCGACAACATCACCGACTGGGGATTAGCACAATTCCAAACACATTACAATGACTCCACAATTACCAAATTAGATATTTTTTACTACACCTACTCCGTTTTGCACAATCCCGCCTATCGGACTAAATACGAACTTAATTTGAAACGAGAATTTCCCCGTATACCCTTCTATGATGGCTTTCACAAATGGGTTAACTGGGGTAAACAGTTGATGGATTTGCACATCAATTATGAAACTGTCGAACCCTATCCTTTAAAACGAATTGATTTGTCTTTGGCTAAAAATAGGACACCAAAGGCAAAACTTAAAGCCGATATAGCCAATGGAACCATTATTTTAGATGATGTCACAACTTTAGAAGGTGTCCCAAAAATTGCTTGGGAATATCGCCTTGGCAACCGTTGTGCTTTAGAGTGGATATTAGATCAATACAAAGAAAAGAAACCTAAAGACCCGACAATTGCTGAAAAATTCAATACATATTGCTTTGCAGATTACAAAGAACAGGTAATAGATTTACTACAAAGAGTCTGCACCGTCAGTGTGGAAACAATGGAGATTATTCAACAGATTGAGCTGTAACAGATTTGCTATTTTTCGGGAACAGACTAATCAATGCGCGTAAAGCATGATTGACAGCTTCTCCATTAGGAAAATACTCTCGTACATCGGGATCGAGCATCACTGCTCCATCTTCAAGGGTAAAATGCTGTACAACAGTTGTGTCATCAGCTTGATGAATAGTAACAGTATGTCCACGTCGATAAGCTTGATAATGCTTCCCACGAACACCATTTGTAAAATCGTATTCTGGGAGCATATCATTATCTGTGATGTCAGGCTGCTCAGAATTAGCTTTGTTCATAAACCTTCTGTTCTGCTTTTGTGGCTTGGCGGCAACTGATAATGCGAATCTTGGATTGACGTTCTGTATAAACTACAACGAGTAACTGTCCTCGCGAAGAAAGACCAATATCAATGTATCGTTCTTCGGCAAGTGAGTGTTCAAGATCAGTGATAGTAATGGAAAAGGGGTCATTGAATATAGTTTTCGCCTCGTCAAAGCTAATTCCATGCTTCTTGAGGTTTTCTTTGGCTTTTTCTTCATGCCATTCAAACCTCAATTCCACAGAATTACCCCCACCCCAATGACTTGTTAGTAATATTGTACGTTGTTTTTGAATCGCTAAAGATAATAATTAAATTCGACGATTGCACCACAGTTATTTGTGACACGAATGGGCAATATTACTAAAATCTATGACCAAATTTTCCCTAACTCTTTTTCTATTTGATTTCGGCGCAAAACTATATTCTCTTCCCGATTTAATCAGGAGTATATTTTAGTCTAATCTTTATAAGACTAAAAATGATTCCCACTGATGTAGCACGTACCTCAGTAATGATGGATGATTAATATTGATGAGTGTGTCTATTTATTCTAAGTCCCATGCAAAATGTATTTCCTGGAGAAGTATTCGCTAACACTGCTCACTTCGACACTGGTATTCGCCAACTGTTACCGCGATACGATGAGATGTTGGAGGTAATTACCCGTTGTATACCTTCCACAAGTCGGCGTATTTTAGAATTAGGCTGTGGTACAGGTGAACTGAGTCTCAAAATACTCAATCGCTGTCCAGATACTGAAGTAATTGCCTTAGATTACTCATCTCGAATGCTACAATTTGCCGAAGATAAAATTGCAGCAGCAGGATATCAACAACGGTGGACTGGTATAGAAGCTGACTTCGGCGAGTGGGCAAATAATCCAGAAAAGTTTGATGTTGGTAGCGAATTTGATGCTTGTGTTTCATCCTTAGCAATTCACCATCTTCAGGATGAGATGAAGTTGAAGTTATTTGGGCAAATTGCTGCTAGTCTCATTCAAAACGGTTGTTTTTGGAATGCAGACCCCCTTCTACCAGAATCACCAATCTTATTAGATGTTTACAAAACGGCGCGAGAAGAATGGACAGTTCAAGAGGAAATTAATTTGACAGAGATTCGCGCCAAACGTGGCACCAGCAGCACCCAAGGTTACTCTAGTCAAGACCAGCTAGCTACTTTAGATGCCCATTTACAGATGTTAACCACAGCTGGGTTTAAGACAGTGGCAGTACCTTGGAAATATTACGGTTTGACCGTATTTGGTGGCTGGCTGCAAAAATTTTAGATTTTGGATGCCCGGATTGGAAATTGATAAAAGGTTCAGATTCCCTACTTTTTTAATAAGTCGGGAATTTTATTATTCACAAATTATTAAGTAATAATATAGTAACAAAACGGCAATAAATAATATTATTTGCCTTGAGAAGAACTATTATATAAACGCATTATGTTTAGAAGTAGTGCTGAGTGAAACCTCCTAACTAAAGTTAGGGGATTGAACAAGGAACTTGTTTATTTAGCAAAAGTACCCCATAAGGGTACTATGCATACTCCACAGAGTTATCTGAAAATACAGAGTAGAAAATTTGCTTGCAAAAAGACACCAGGGGCAGAGGATTGGATTCGTTTTTCTGCTTCTTTCAAAAGTGGAGTTAAAGCCACTGTTTACCCTCCGAATTTTAAATTTTAGATTTTGGATTTTGGATTTTTTGGGGTACAAGCCCCACCCCACATGGAGTGGAAAAATCTAAAATCGTCAATCTAAAATCTCCAAGCCCCGCACCCTCGTGGTCGGGGTCAATCCAAAAGACGCGACGCTCGAATACTCGCTAACGCTGCGCTATCGCAAATCTAAAATCCAAAATTGGTTTACCATCACTTAGTTTCAAAAGGAGAATATCTTGGATGGCTCGAAATAAAAAGAAATTAGCCGGTTTTAAGCATGAGCATCCACTTTACTCTAGATGCCCAATTTGTTGTATTGTCCCGCCTCACATGCTGGAAAATGTTGTAGTGAATGGGAATCCCCAGCAGCGGAGTTGGGCTTTTCGTACATTAAATCTTTCGGCACAGCTTCGCGGACGGAGAGAGATCATAGGTAGTATCTCATTTGCGCCTTCTCCCGGTGAGAAGCGCCGTACTATCTACGATGCCAAAGGTGGGCAGCAACTTCCTGGTACACTGGTGCGTGGTGAAGGCGATCCTCCCAGCAGTGATGCAGCAGTGAATGAAGCCTACGATGCTGCCGGTGCTACTTATGACTTGTTTTATGAGATATTCGATCGCAATTCCATTGATGACAAGGGTCTGCGTTTAGACTCCACCGTGCATTATGGCGTCAACTACGATAACGCCTTTTGGAACGGCGACCAAATGGTTTATGGTGATGGTGACGGAGAACTGTTTCAACGCTTCACTAAGTCAATTGATGTGATTGGACATGAGTTAGCTCATGGTGTAACTCAGTACGAAGCAGGTTTACAGTATTATGGCGAACCAGGGGCATTGAATGAATCGTTTTCTGATGTCTTCGGTTCCCTAGTGAAACAAAAGACCAAAAATCAAACTGCACAAGAAGCAGATTGGATTATTGGTGAAGGTCTTTTGGCACCTGCTGTCAAAGGTGTCGGTATCCGTTCCATGAAAGCACCAGGAACAGCATATGATGACTCAGTACTGGGTAAAGATCCCCAACCAGGGCATATGAAAGATAAATATACTGGCGGTGATGATAACGGTGGGGTGCATATCAACTCAGGAATTCCTAACCATGCCTTTTATCTGGCGGCTGTTGAGATTGATGGCTATGCCTGGGAAACAGTTGGTAAAATCTGGTACATAGCTTTACGCGATCGCCTGCGTGCCAAAGCAGATTTTAAAAAAGCTGCCAACGTCACCATTCAAATTGCTGGCGAACTCTACGGTAATGACAGTAATGAGCAGAAAGTCGTGCAGAATGCTTGGCAAAAGGTAGGGGTTATCTAGAGTTAGGAGTTAGGAGTGAGGAGTTAGGAGTTGAGAAAAACTCACAACTTCTAACTCCTAACTCTTAATTCCTAACTTTACTTTTAGCTGTGCTATTTGTTGTTGCTAAACTGGGAGGTGAGAACTGTCATCTCCCGTCTTTGCATTTCTCCCAACTAAATAGCACAACGGAGAGCAAAAAAATGCGGATATCGTTTGAACGCACGGGCGGCTTTGCTGGAATCAGTAAGAAAACAACCGTTGATACAGCCGAACTCCCAGCAAACGAAGCCAACACCCTTAAGAGACTAGTGGAAGCTGCTGATTTATTTAGGCTACCTGAACAAATTACCTCGCCTAATCCCCAGAGCGATCGCTTTCAATATAAATTAACAGTGGAAGATAACGGTAGGCAGCATACAGTGACTGTTAGCGAAGCAGCATTACCAGGGACTTTAAGACCCCTGATTGAATGGCTACAAAACACACCACAAAAAAGGTAATTTACTGAATTAGCAACTGAATTTTTAGACAAAAATCCAGTCAACGCAATATAAAAATGATTGCCCAAGGAGAATCATATAAACAGGAGAATGTAAAGTCGTGGGCGAAGAGAATATAAATTTTAACTCCGCACAAGAAAACCAAATTGATGATTTTTTGCATGTAGCATCTGTAAAAGAAGATTGGGGCGGAGATGGAACAGGGCGGATGAATTTATCAGGAAGGCGTACAGCAATCTCCCCAGAGTATGTACCTCGCAAGTACCAATTTTTTGATACAAATGCCGTACCAGAAAAACACGATTGGCGAGTGAGTGGAATGCCAGATGATGTAGTATTTGGAAGTAGGCGATCGCTAACGTGGCATGACTGTGGTGCATCCACTTCAAAAGTAGTTTTACCACCTCACTTTGAGGCACCTTCTGGCTTCTTTACTGCTGATTTAGAAATTTTTGTATTGAGGGGTGCAATTCAATTAGGTGAGTGGCAATTAAACAAGCATGGCTACTCTTTTATTCCCGCAGGTGTGAAAATCGGCCCTTGGAAAGTGCTAGGCAATGAAGAAGTTGAAATTCTCTGGATGGAGAACGGCTCAGTTATATTAGAGTATAAAAATGCATTAAATAATCATCCCCTTGCTAGACTAAGGGATTTTATTCCGGCATTGGATAGCAAATTGCTACCGTGGAGTAAGACGGATACAGTTCAATTTGAGGTGTCTAAAAAAAAGTACCTCAGAAAAGATAGTAACGGCGGTGGAGTATGGTTGCTTGCTATCTTGCCACATTATGATGGCAGATATCCAATGATTCAATCTTATAATGAAGAAGCATATTGCTTGGCTGGATACTGCGACATTGGAGATTTTCGATTTGTAAAAGATTGCTTCGGCTATTGTCCTAGCTTTACAACTTCTCCTTGGCACAGAACAGATGACGGTTGCTTATTCTTTATCCGAGTTGACAGGGATTTGTCAAAGCTTGGAACAGTATTATCATATCCACACCAATAAAAATCAATTCAACCCATTTTTAATTCCTCTTTTTTCTTTCTTTGCGTACTTTGCGTACTTTGCGGTTCGTTCCTTAAAACCCTCAAAATTAACGCGATGAACCACTAGAATATCTTTTTAAATACCGTCCAATGGGTGAACCTAGAACCTCTCCATTGTTGTAAATCAAATTTCCCCGCAAAAAGGTACTTTTTACCCTTCCAGTTAACTCCATCCCTTCAAAAGGTGTATAACCTTGTTGTGATTCCGACTCCGTTGCATGTACCACAAAACTTTCATTCGGGTCTATCAACACCAAATCAGCATCATAGCCAATAGCAATGTCACCTTTTTCCAACAAACCAAAACGCCGCGATGGGTTCCAAGATAGTAATTTAGCCATGTGGTTGTAAGACATTCCTCGCTTACTACCTTCACTAAATACACCAGAAAATAAATATTCTGTACCGCCAAAACCAGATTTTGCTAACCAAATATTATTAGGATCTTTAACACTTCTTTTTTGTTCCGCAGAACAACAAGCATGGTCGCTAACTATCCAATCTACTTGATTATTAAGAACTGCTTGCCATAAATATTCCACATCGGCACGGGGACGAATAGGGGGGTTTACTTTTGCCCAAATTGTATTAGGAGTATCGACATCTAATAGCAAATGTCCCACAGTAACTTCTCGACGAAAATTGATATGAGGAAAAGCAGTTTGCATAGTCAAAGCTGCTTCCATTGCCTTACGCGAACTCAAATGCAATAAATTAATATTTACACAGTTTGTTTCATGTGCTAAATAAGAAGCAATGCAAATTGCTAAACCTTCGGAATGAGGTGGACGCGCTGCACTGTAAGCGTGGAGTCCGCTAAGACTAAAATCATTTTCAACTATTTTGGTATAGGCATTAAGAATTTCTGCAACTTCGCAATGTAAACTTAAGCTGATAGTATCTCGCGCTTGGGGATGTTTTTCTATCAAGCGAGTTAGACCGCGCATAATAAATTCAAAATGGGCGAAATCGTACCTTTCCTCTTTATTAATCATCAAAAAAAGGTTTTGCTGGTCTGACAAACCATGCAAGCCATAGCCGCCATAAAACATGAAAATTTTAAACGAAGATACACCGTGTTCCTCAAACAATAAAGGTATTTCGTCAATGTGCTGGCTGGCTATTGGTGCGATGTGATAGCTGTAATCGACAAAAAAATTACCTGCGGATAACGCTAACACTTCTGGAAAAAAATCTTGATAAGAACCGCCTTTATTGAGATAATACTGTCCTGTACGGATGTAATTTAGGCTGGTAGTCACGCCTCCCATTGCCGCTGCTTTGCTTTCAGTTACAGCATCTTTGTCGAGGGGCTGATAAATACCGATGTGCATATGGGCATCCACGACCCCAGGAAAGCCCAGCAAGTTTTTGCCATCAAATACCTCTTTAGCTGTGTCTGGGCTAATATAAGAACCAATCTGAGCAAATTTTCCATCCTTAATTCCTAAATCAAGTAGTTCGTAGGCGTAGCCCGTCGTAGACATCACATTATCATGGGGACGAACTACCCGCACATTTTTGATCACTCGATCTAATAGGGGAGTTTCAGACACAGTAGACCTCACACTAAAATGAGTTTAGTTAGGAATTTCCACATCCTACCGGGACGCAGACCAAATACCATCACCGCGTAACAGTTTTTTATGAAATCGTTTTCAGGAGAAAAGACAATGGAAAGTTTTAATGAATATCATCTAGACTCAGAGCAATTTCCTTTTCTCAAAAGTTTCCAAGATAACTGGGAAGTAATTAGAGATGAGTTTACACACTTTATTAAAAATGCATCTCAGGAAGAGTTAACATTTACTTACGATGTTCTCGGTCCTAAAAATAAAACAATTAAAACAAAGGGAAATTCCAAATACAGTGCTTTTGGAATTTTATTTCAAGGTCTTTTTATTGAAAAATATATCCAAGTGCATCAAATACAATATCCTGATTTTGCGTCAGATGATGCATCACAAAAAGCACTCGCATTAAGAGAAAAATATTTTACAAATTTAGCTAAAGTAATAGAAAAAGTCAACTTTAATCATGATGAAATCATCAGAAATGCGTATTTTGGTACATTTCATCCAGGCCTAGATATCAAGCTACATGTGAACTATAATCCTCACATGAATCGTGGCTATTTAGGATTAATTGTGCCAGAGGGGGATGTGGCTATGAAAATATGTCATGAACAGCTTTATTGGCATGAAGGAGAAATCATGGTTTTAGATCACAGCTATCCCCACTGTCCGCATAATTACACTGATTATGATAGAACCGTATTGGTTATAGACTTTTTTAAACCAGATCGGTCTAGAGAGGAGGTGATGCAATTTGAAAAAGAGCAAGTTACACAACGTATGCAAGACAATCCTTACAGCTTAGGTGTTTTTGGTAAAAGCGATAAAGCTGAAATAGAAGATTTTATTAAGTATGGTTTAGCTCATCAATTAGAGTGGGATAAAGCTCTATGATACCAATGAGCATTGTTATAGTAATCCGCTTTGATTTTTGAAATTATTTGCGTAGGTAGGGAGTAGGGAATCAGCTTTTTCGAGGTGTAGGTCATTTTTTAACGCAATCAAATAGTAGTCCTATATGTCCCTACTTAATAAACGCTTTGTAGTCTTCTATTTTGCTAGCCAAGCGTGACGCGAGAAACGGACTTGCATCTTTCAAAGCTTCATAAATCTGAATACCTTCTTCTCGATATCGAATAATTTTGTCTTGATTCCAATAATGTGGTGGTGCTTGGAGGTTAGTAATTCTATCGGCTAGCTTTACCATCCATATTTCTGGTGGTTGTTTTTTTATTCTTCGTAAACTATCTGTCATTTGCAGATTTTTGTCTAAAGAATTATCTTTAGTCAATGCAAGTACACCGTTAGCGATCGCTTCACCAAATTCAGTTTTTATTTCCTCGAAGGTTGTCACAGTATCTTCAATTATGTCATGCAAAATAGCACATTGAATTGCTAGGTTTTCGTCACGTTTTTTTTCGACATTTAAGGCAGCAATTACTTCCATGCAGACACAACTCAAATGAATAATGTAAGGTTTTTCTGAACCTGGCATTTTCTGACCTTGATGTGCGTGTGCTGCTTTATTTAAGGCTTTGATATAAGTTTCTTGTGACCAGTTTTGTTGCATATCTAATACTCTCACTTAATCATCTGGAAATTGCCAAGATGAAATACTTTCTACATTTTTGCTACTGCATTTAATACAAGTAACATCAAAAGTTGAATCTATCCATTCATAACCGCAATTACGACAGTGACAGAAAATATTATTGCGGTTTGCTTGTTTTATACCCTGGTGCCATTGCTGTAGTTCGCTAGGATTGGGAAACGGAAAATTATCAGACATTCTCACAAGCCTTTTCGATTGCTAAACCACTAATAGTATTCCCATTCTAAGTTCAGCTATAACTTACACTTCAAGAATAAAACTGTCTCGCAAATGAAAATCAGCTTCTGCACCTCGATGAGTTAATGCCCAGTAAGTAACGCCACCATCTCTATTTTTAATAACAGTGGTAATGGCAACTTCAATTATTTGTTCTGGCGAAATCATTTTATCCAAATCAATGTTCAAAGTAAGTACTAATTTATCGGTTTGATTTTCAACATTAAACGGAAGTATTGTCAAGGCTGTTTCTTCCCGCATTCCTTGACGGTATCCATCAAAACGATAAACATTCCAGTCTCCGGCGGGTGACAGGTTGAATTCCCAATATTGTTGAGAGTTTTTGATGCCAAGGAAAAACTCAAAGCAAGTATTTTCCCACAGTTGATGCTTGCGTGATGGTGTAGCTGGCTTTGCTAACGCTATTTCTTTCAAATCACCTGTGAGGGTATAACAGATGCTAAGTTGATTAATATTTCGGCTGATATTACCTGCGATTTGCAAATTCGCTGGGGATTCGCTAGAAACAAATGGTTGCAAGGAAAATGTCTGGTTATTCATTTAATATCTTTGATGATTTTGCGAATCTGCGTTTCTTGGGATTCGATACTTTCGGTGAGTTTAAACTGGACGATCGCTCTTGCTAAATTATGTTCTGGGTGCTTCACTTTGAAATAGACGTTTCCTGCTAAATAATCAGCAAAAAATCTCAATCCTAGTTCAAAGGTGATGAGACGAATTGCATCGTAGATATAGGCATAGTCATTTTCTGTCAGAAAAGCCTTAGCCACACCAAGATAACCTGCTAAAATTTCCTGGCACAAATCGGTATCAAAATAAACATCTTCCCAATTCTGCGTTTCTTCTCCAGCCGGATTGCAACCCGATCGCAAACAATCGCCAATATCGTAATGTACCAGACCGGGTTTCACGGTGTCTAGGTCTATGACACTGACGGCTTGCTGGGTAGCAGTGTCGAACATGACGTTATTGATTTTTGGATCGCCGTGCATCAGACGCAGCGGTAGAATGCCTTGTGCTTTGGCATTTTCGAGGATATGTGCAAAGGTTTGGCGATCGCTAACAAATTCCAAGCAATAATTAACATCAGGAGTTTTACACACTTTGGTAGTTGCTAAAACTTCATCGTAATGCTGAAGATAAAGCGGTGTAATATGGAATCCTTCGAGGGTATCAGCGAGTTTTTCTGGTGGCAAATCGCTGATCAAATTGTGGAACATTCCCAATGCATAACCGATTTCTTGTGCATGTGAGCGATCGTGCATGGTATCAAAGGATTGTGAATCTTCAATAAAGCTAATTGCCCGCCAAAAGGAACCGTCAGCATCTCGCCAGTGGTCTTGTTCGTTTTTAGTCAGTAGTACTTGCGGTACTTCCCAGCGACGATTTAGAGGAGTAGATTGTAATTTTTTGCGAACATGCTCAGTGAAGATACACATATTTTGCATAATCAATTTTGGCTGATGAAATACTTGTGTATTAATGCGTTGTAGAACAAAATGCTGTTGTTTTGAGCAATCTAGAGTTACCAAAAAGGTGTCATTGATATTACCACTACCGAATGCTTTGGTACTTATAACCTTTCCCAGTCGGGCGAATTGATCGGCGATCGCAACTAGATTTTCTGCACCCTGTGTATTGAATTCTTCTATCATGTTCGTGTTTGACCTGACTACTCCTCACATTGCACAAAGGCAATAGGGGATATCGTAGCGCAAGTATCAAGATAATTTGTAATTCGTAATTAAAAAGGGTTTTTCTGGCAATGCTACAAAAAGTAACAGACGCGATAAATCGACAGACGCGATAAATCGCGTCTCTACAAAAGATTGATGATTGTAGAGACGGCGATTTATCGCGTCTCTCTCTCGGCGAAAGAATTGTGACTTGGAGAATTATTTTTAAATAATGAATTTTGAAAAATACTGTATGTTAATACGGGGCGCCATCGCCCCGTATTCATTCAATATTTAGCGAATTTCATCGCTATCAACCCACTCATCATAAGATGAGTCATAACCTGCGTAGCGAAGAAAGTATTGCTGACCTTGGATTTGCTGAATGGTAGCAGAATACCAAGCTTCTTGGTCATCATCCCAACATTTTACCTTTTGACCAACTGCATATCCATTGCCATCAGCAGAGGAAAGATCGCGAGTACGAATATCATCTCCACCTACCCATTCATCATAAGATGAACCGTAACCAAGGTAATGAATAAAAAATTGGTCATCTTGGATTTTTTCAATTGTTCCTTGATACCAATCTTCATCATCACCATCCCAAACTTCTACTGTTTTGCTGACTCCATATTGACTATTATCTGACTTCACAGCAGATGAAACATCTTGAATAGGCTTTTGCGCATGTTGTTTAATTTCCTCTTTTACTAAAGGATATGCTTCCAAAATCACGCTGCGAGCAACAGTTTGAATTCCTGTATGTTCGTAGTAGTTTGTAGTTTGGTCTAGAAATGCTGCTACAAAATCTAAATTATCATCAGCAATCTGAATAAAATTACCCAAATGACTAGAAATTGATTGCGGAGTGATACCTGTTTTGGATACTAAGTTATTCATCCACCCTTGCACAGCGTTAAAACCCTGATTAATAAAACCAAGTTTATCAGATGGGTTATTACCTGGTAGAGAATTATTAATAGCTAAGAAAACAGGATTTTGAGCTACTACGCTAGTATCAGCGCCACTAATAATTGAGTGGATTTTGCTTAAGAAATCTGGCCCTAAGGGCAAAATTCCATCTAGACAAACTAAAGCAACCATCCGCATGAGAGATGCATTTTGATAGTTGTTAGTCAGGGAGTTGGCAAACTCTTGGGGGTTAGGTTGAGGAATACCATTTAGTTTGCAGAAAGCGATGATTTCAACGGCGATTTTCAGGACTAAATCAATCGATTGAGTTACGTCAGCTTTGGGAGTAACTTTGCTTAAAAAAGAAAGAAAGCCAATTTTTTCACCAACTTTATTAGCTAAAGCCGCCGTCGCCATAGCTGTATCTGCTTTATCAATTGTTTGATAAAGTTTGATTGCAGCCTGGTAGCCTTTTTGAGGATCTTGATATAAAGCAACAGCGCGATCGCGGATTTTCTGAATTACCTGAGGATCGCTTTCTCCAGTGATGGCGCGGATGTTATTGTCAAACCCCACCAAATTGTTCCATTCACCTGGCGCTACGTAATCAAGAGCCTTTAAAACTTTGATAGTGATATTGTCAGTTGGTAATTCGTCAACCAACTGAATAATTGATTTATCCATCAGCCGATCCTCAAAACTCTAAACGATTCTTACAACACGGATCAGATTGGCACAGGTAAGCAGTCTCAATTGCTACCTATAAATTCAGCTTTCGTGCTTAACTCTGCGCGAATTACTGAACCGTATTCATAGAGTTCCCAGAATCGGCTAAAAAATAACTTTCAAGAAGGCGATCGCCAAGAGACGTTGCATTGCCACATCTCTACATCTGTTGGAATAACGAAAAATCGTAGGGTATGACCCCTGATTTGCCAAAAGTATCCTTGAAGAGGTCGGGGATCTGATCTGAATTCTGGCTCCTGACTCCTGAATTCTGAATTCCGACAACTTTCAGTTTTTCCAACTCAAAAACCGGGCATAAGTATAAGCAATTATTTCATCAAGAACTGTCCGCACACCTTCGCTGGAACCCCACCATTTATTTGGATCGTAATCTTTGGTTTTGGCAGCAATCACACCAACTTGAATGCCAGGATTCAGTAGTTTTTTGAAAATTAACCAACTCCTACGGGTATGAGCGTCCAAAGAAAAAAGATTAATCGATCGCACTTTTAAATTGGAATTGGATAGCCAGCGATAAAATTCAGCAGCAGAGGCATAACTCCGATCCTTGACTACAAAAGGTGTGGGAACAGCTACCACTTTATCTGCTTGTAAACCGAGTTTCTTCAAGGTGGCGGCTGTCACTTCTGCAAAATTATTGTATTCAGTCAGATAATTTCCTCTTCCGAATGAACCTCCGGTAGTAATTATTTGACGATAAGAACCGTTTTGAAATTCAATCAAAGCTTGTTCTATAGCAGAATCTGGTAGCCATCCTTCAACAACTAATATTTCTGCTGATTTGATAGGAGAACTTACGGCGAGATATGAATGTACATGAGTAATACTGAAAAACATTAAATAGGCAATCACAGCGATCGCAATTGCCCATCCCGGAGCCGTAAGTGTCCATATTTCTTGGCGTTTTACGAGTTTGATTTTGGGAAATTTTAGACGCCTAAGTTTTTTTACCTGCATTAAACCTTAGCTAAACGCTGTTCTTTCAAGTAAGTAAATACAGATTTATCGCCAATATCAGCGGGAATTGCTTGCACTGTCTTTCGCAGAGCAAATACCAAAAATAACGTTGCCCAAATTCCTAATAAAACACTTTCCCACTGAATTGGTAAAACTCCTACCAAATGTCCTAACAATAGTAATGGTACTATTGGAGTTAATACTTTAGTTTCCAGGCGATTGAAGCAAACAGCTTCTTTAAAATAAATACCTGTCAGAGCAACGAAGATAAAACCAACTCCAAATAAAGTAAGAGGCTGATTGTAAACAGTAACAGCCAAAGGTTCACTACTAGATAGTGCCAATATCAGCGATGCGATAGTACCGATCGCCCAAAAAACTTGCAACATTCGGTGTAGTGATGCCATGTAAATATGAATGGTAAATAAACTTACACCAAGAGCCAGAATAAAACAAGCATATAGAGGTGTCAGCGCACTTAAAACAGTTGGGTTATTGTTGAGCAAAACCAAAGCGCTACCGATGGCAAAACTGAGTGCAGCTATCATTAAGCCAGCGCGGTAGATCATTACTCCGGTGCGATCGCTCTGGGTAATTGTAAATTCCCCAAACTGACCTTGATAAACTTCTGGTGCAGGTAGTATTTGCGTAGTCATAGTGAAGAATATAGTTATGATTCGTTAATCGAGTGGTACGGTTACCTTTATTATTATGGGCAATAAGACGAATTTAATGTGGGTATCTGCAAAACTATGCTCTAGGATATAAATCAGTCAAAAAACAAAATTTGTAGGGCATCTTGTAAATTAAGCTGTAACTGTGAATGAGCATTGCCGCTATTGACGGCAATTTCTACCCAGCCGTGACTGCCAACCAAAGCGATTGCCTCTCCCACTTTGACATTACTATAAGTTTCACACCCTGGTACATTCAACCGCTCAACTTGCACGTACCAGCTTTTACCTTGGACGAAACTTCCAGGAATGTTGCTCACTAAGTTGCCAAAGCCATCGATATATTGAATGCAACCCACTACACCAGTTGTTGTCTGCTTGCACTCGCCGATATCCAGCTTAACCAAACTTGCTGGATCGATTTTTTGTCCCAGCTGTTCGAGTGGGACACCACTGGCAAGATTAGCTGCCACTGGTGCAAAAATATCCCTACCGTGAAAAGTCTTGCTTGGTTCGGGAGTTCGCCAATAGTTAAGATTTGTGAGTTCCACCGCTGCGTAGGCGTAGCCCGTCGTAGACATCGCCGGACTTTGACTTAATACTCCACTGAAAATGCCATTATCAGGTCCCACAAGAAACCCTTGAGCAAATTCTACTGCGATCGCCCGTCGCTTGCTCCCCACACCTGGATCTACCACTGCTACATGCACTGTCCCAACTGGAAAATAGGGGTAAGCATTCATCAAACAAAACCGGGCTGCGGCTGTGTCTTGCGGCGGAATTTGGTGCGTCAAGTCTACCACCATGATTTGAGAGTTGATTTGGGCTATTACTCCTTTCATCACCCCTACATAGACATCGCGATCGCCGAAATCGCTCAGCAAAGTCACCACTGGTTGTTGACCGATACGGTTCTCAGACATGATTTGATTAAAATTTGGATAAAATTCAAAATTTCTGTAGCAACAGCTACAAAACCTATGCTATGTTAAGAATACAAGACATAAAGTCAAAAATTAAAGAGGTAATTCCTATGAATCAAGGTAGATTACAGACTGCCAGGAAAGCGCGAGAAGCTCACAGAGAGAATATTCAAAAAAGCTTAGAACATCGCTTGCAAGTAGCCAGAGCGAAAGGTGACGAACAACTGATTCGTCAGCTCGAAGCTGAGATGAAGTATTCCTACTAAATCAAGTTTTCATCGTTCATAGTTTTGTTGTGTATCCCGCTACGGCGGGTTTTTTTTGTTTTGTAGGGGCTTACAGCTGTACATACCTACTTTTTTACCAAACTTTACTCATATTCAAAATAAAACCAGGCAATATGCGATCGCCACTAACGCTAGCAGGATTATCCAAACATTCCTCTGATAATCCAGGACGATAAATATAGACTTTACGTTGCTTACGGTCAATCAACCAGCCTAACTGTATTCCCGGCTCATTCATATATTCCTCCATTTTTTCCTTCAGAGTTTGGAGGTTGTCGCTGGGAGATTTGAGTTCGACTACAAAATCTGGACAAATGGGGGCAAATTTTTGCTGTTGTTCTGGAGACAGAGAATTCCACCGTTCTAGTTTAATCCAGGAAGCATCTGGAGAGCGCTCTGCACCTGTTGATAACTTAAATCCAGTACTAGAGCTAAAAGTTATACCTGTGCCATCCTGTTCTGACCACACCCATAACTGTCCTGAGATATTAATTTCTCGGTTTCCTGTCTCTGAACCAGTAGGAGGCATAATTACCAATTCTCCAAATTTATTGCGTTCAATGCGTAAATCACGATTCGCCAGACAGAACTCAAAAAATTGTTCGTCTGTGATTTGCATTGATGACGGAATTTGTAAAACTAAAGGGGATGAAAACATGGGGATTTCCTCCAGGTTCCGATTTCTAGCCCAATGACTTTATTCTCACGCAAAGACGCAAAGACGCCAAGATATAGGTTGGCGGCTTTGCGTCTAATGCAGGAAATCATTTTTAGATTTACTTGTTAGGCTGAGGAGTTAACCGCAGATAAGGTTTAACTTCCTGATAGCCTTTGGGGAACTTCTCTTTGAGAACTTCTGGATCTTTGAGTGAGGGGACAATTACGACATCCTCTCCATCTTTCCAGTCGGCTGGTGTGGCCACGCTGTAGTTATCAGTCAATTGCAGAGAATCAATCACCCGCAAAAGTTCATCAAAGTTGCGTCCTGTGCTGGGGGGATATGTGAAAGTTAGACGGAGTTTTTTGTTGGGGTCGATTACGAAAACCGATCGCACCGTTACAGCTGCGTTGGCATTGGGGTGGATCATATCATAAAGGTCAGAAACCTGGCGATCGGCATCTGCCAAAATTGGGTAGTTAAGAGTGGTGCTTTGAGTTTCTTCAATATCTCCCACCCAGCCATTGTGTGATTCAACATTATCAACGCTAAGTGCGATCGCTTTGACATTGCGCTTGTCAAATTCTGGTTTCAGCTTGGCAACTGTGCCGAGTTCTGTTGTGCAAACAGGTGTAAAATCAGCAGGGTGAGAGAACAGCACAACCCAGCTGTCACCTGCCCATTCGTAAAAATCGATGTCGCCGTGTGTTGAGGCTTGTTTAAAGTTGGGTACTGTATCACCTAAACGGAGAGCCATGTGAGATTCCCTGTAGTTAGAAAAGCATATGTGTTCTACTTTGTCATCATGACACAAAACCCCTATTCCCCAATCGGGCTTTAGCGGTTTGAAACAAAATTTTAGGTTGTCAGCACTCTTAGATACAGAATGAGGGGGCTGAGTTCAATTTAAATTAGTCGCTACAAGCTGAGATGGTCTTTCAATCTGAGGATTGAGAGAGCAAATAGCATCTGTGGTTGTTTCAAAACAATTTGATAATCCGATTGTTTTCAACAATCCTGAACGTTCTAGTATTTGTCGAACTTGGGGTTGTAAACCTGTGAGAATTAAGCGGCAATTATGCCGTTCCAAATCGTGGTAAATATCCTCTAAGGCCACTAAGCCAGTTGTGTCCATATTTGGTACATACCGTAACCGCAGAATTAAATACTTCACTTCTGGCTGCTCCCGCAAGAAGGTAACGAACCTTTCCGCAGCACCAAAAAATACAGGGCCATCTACCCGATAAACAGCAATTTCTTTGCCTAATTCTAGAGGAATACCAGGGGGAAACACTTCGGTTTCAGGTATTTTGGCAAGGGTCAAATCACTCATACGTTTGATAAACAAGGCTCCGGCTGCAATTAATCCGACTTCCACAGCGAGAACTAAGTCAAACAAAATTGTTACCAGCCAGGTGAGAATCATCACAGCAAAATCGGAGTAGGTAGCACGCATTAATAAGCCAATGGCTTCCCACTCAATCATCCGCAAGCTAACTACCATCAAAATGCCAGCAAGTGCGGCTAGGGGAATCTGCGCCGCTAAGGGTGCCAAAGTTAAGACAATAATGGCTAAAGCAACGCCGTGAATGACTCCAGACAGTCGGGTTTTACCGCCAGAACGGACATTCACAGCAGTCCGAGCGATCGCCCCTGTTGCTGGGATGCCACCAAAAAATGGGACAATGATATTTGCCAATCCTTGACCAATTAATTCGCGATCGCTATTGTGTTTCTCACTCACCGTCATTCCATCAGCCACCACCGCCGACAGCAACGATTCAATACTTCCCAGTGCCGCCAAAGCCAAAGCCGGATTAATTAGTTCTCGAATCACGCTAAAATCATTCCAGTGGGGAATACCTTGGGGCATGGGTAAAGATTGAGGAATGACTCCAATTGTTGGCACATCCAGATGAAAATAAGCAGCGATCACTGTTGCCAACACCAACCCCACTAAAGAACCCGGTATAGTAGTATTAATCTTGGGCCATAAAACGTTGGTTGCAATCACCACCACTGCCAGCCCGACTGCTACCCAGTTTAAAGCTTCTACATGAGTTATACTTTGCCAAAGTCCTGGCAGAAAATGTTCGCTACGTGGTACTTGTAAGCCAAAGAAATTATTTAATTGACCACAAAAAATAATCACGGCGATACCGTTAGTAAAACCTGCCGTCACTGGATAAGGAATAAACTTCACTAGTTGTCCCAGTTTGGCAACTCCCAAGGCAATCTGGATAATTCCAGCCATCACCCCAGCAATCCAAACTTTTTCAATGCCATACTTAGCAACAATTCCCACCAAAATGACAGCCATTGCGCCTGTAGGGCCTGTAATCTGTACCGGCGAACCTCCAAAGATTGCCGCTACAATTCCCGCCACAATAGCGGTGTAGAGTCCTGCCTTTGGTTCTACTCCACTTGCCACCGCAAAAGCTAAAGCCAAGGGTAGTGCTACGACAGCTGCTGTCAGTCCTCCCGTAAAATCGCCACGCAGTCCACTAAACAAGCCACCGAAACTGAAAAGTTTTGGTTGTTCAACGGTATCAGATATTGGCATCTTCTCATTTTCAACTTTCATACAGAATTTGTGTATATATAGTGTTTTGGTCTACAAGCCAGATAAAAACCCTTCTTGACTCTTGACTCCTACTGTATATTTCACTAGCTTGCAATCTGCTGTACTTGTCAAAGTAGTTTTAACACCTATTTGGCAAAACTGCTGTTGTCTGCCTTGGGTTAAATTGATAGGACTTACGCAATAACCCTCCAAAACTCTTATTTCTGGGTGCCCTCTGCGTCCTCTGCGGTTCGATTTTCCGTTACTTGTACGTAAGTCCTGATTGATTTGTTTGCCAGAATTTTTTGGTAGGCTTGGATTGTAAGCTTTGCGATCGCATCCCAGCTAAAATTTACATCAGCATATTTGTGGGCGTTTAATCCCCGTCGTTGGCGTTCTGCGGGATTTTCCAAAGCTGCTTGTAATAAATCTACTAGTGCTTCCACATCTGTTGTACCCACCCAACCCGACTCACTATCACGTATTTGTTGACAAATATGCACTTGGTCAGAAATGACTACGGGTATTCCTGCTAGCATCGCTTCAGCTACAGCAATGCCAAAATTTTCATAATAGGAAGGTAAGACGAATAAATCAGCAGCTTGTAGTAAACTAGCTTTTAATTCACCAGTAACAAAGCCAGTGATTGTAGTGTGCGATCGCAGTGATGAATTTTGAATTTGGGATTTTATTTTTTCTTCGTAATCTGGTTCTTGGGGATTTGTTCCAGCTAAAACAAAATGAAATTTATAACCAACCCCTAACAATTTTTCTAGCGCCGGAATCAACAAATTCAACCCCTTTTTTGGGTCAATTCGTGACATAAATAGCACCAACGGGATATCCTCTGGTATTTTAAATTGACTAAATACAAAATTTCTCCCCTTTTCACCAGGGGATTGAGGCGGAATCACACCCAAAGGAATTACCAAATCTGGCGTCGATACTCCAAATCTTTCTGATATTTTAGCTTCTTGTTCGCTAGTAAAATGAATTGCCGCCGCACCTGCTAAATTTTGACGTTCTATAATTGCAGCATAAATCTGTTTTAATTGCTTTTTTTTGCGTAAATCAGCCGGATCGAGAGTACCCAAAGGACGCAAAATATAAGGTAGTTTTTGCTGACGACACACAATAGCAGCAGCACTACTTATGGGTGAGAATAAAGCATGAATATGTGCAATATCAAACTCGTGGGCATGAAGTTTTAGCCACTTGAGTAAATCTAGAGAAAATTTGTAGCGACGAAATGGCGCACAACGAAAATAGATAATTTCATAACCATCTTGTTTAATCAGGCGATTTAAGGGAACATCCAGAGGTATTTGACCATTATCACCATTACTATCAGTTGTGAGAATTGTAACTTCTACTCCCTCTTTTACCAAAGCTGGAGCTAATCCCAGTACCATTTGACTAGGGCCGCCGTAAATCAGAGAAATTGAGGGAACAATTTGTAATATTTTCATTTTTTTGTCATTTGTCGTTTGTTATTTGTCCTGTGTTATTCACTAATGACCAATCACTAATGACTAATGACCAACTCTTGATAAAACTCTAATTGCTGCTTAGCTAAAGCTTTATTTGTATATTTAATCATTGCTTTTTGATAACCCATTTCACCAAGAGTGTGAGCAAAATATGGTTTATCCATTAATTCAAGTAAGCAATTAGCAAGGGCTTCGGCATCACCTTCAGGAAAAATTAAACCAGCATCACCAATTACATGGGGAATTTCACCGGAATCAGAACCAATCACAGGCACTTGACAAGCCATTGCTTCAATTAGCACGTGACCAAATTGTTCTTTCCAACCAGCAGAGGTTAAGGTTTTAAATTTGTAAGTTGTTTCTGAAGGCAGTACCAAAGTACTCATTAAATTGATATAGTTTGCTACTTCATTATGGGGAACGCTTTCTACTAAAATTAATCGGTTTTCAATATTGTTCTCTGTTGCTATTTTAATTAATTCTCCTTGTAATTCTCCCCGTCCCAAGAGGAGTAATTTCCAAGGTTTATTTTTTAACCTCACTAAGGCTTTTAAAAGCGTTAATAAACCCTTTTCTTGAACAAAACGCCCAACAAAACCCACCACAAAATCTTCTTTTTCAATACCTAAACTAGCTGCTAACTCTGGTTGTGGTTTGGGAGTAAATAAACTTTCATCTACACCCAATTGCGGCATGACTTTAATCGGCCCTTCATATCCCCGTTGTCGCAAAACTTCTGCCCCATCCTGATTACCAGAAATAATGCCGTGGCTGTGATTGAGGTTATGTTTTTCTAATAAGGCAACTGGTAATTTTAATTGATATGGTAGGTTCCACCAGGTAAAAAATACATTTTTTGCCTTGAGTCCTAGTAGTTTGTTTAAGGCAATCATTTGAGTATAAGCCAATCCTCTAGACCCTTGCTCTACCTGGATGATTTGGGGGCGAAATTGTTTTAATAAAGATATCAAATCAGCGCCAAAGGTAAGGAATCCCTGATGATTTTGACTGAAGTTATAAAGCGGAACTATTTTAAATGAGCCTTCATCGCGGTATTCAGTTTCAATGATTTTGTTTTGTACACCACCAGGATTCCAGCGTTTTGGAACTACAACTGTCACTTCAATGTCAGGTTCTAGCTGAGATAAAGCGCGTAATTTTTCACAGTTGAGGTCTACAATATAAGTGTGACTAGCAACTAAGATTTTCATTGTTATTTGTAATTTGTGATTTTTTATTCAGTAATTCCTAACTCCTAACTCTTGTACAGACGCGATTAATCGCGTCTCTAGCACTAACTAAACTTTTTGATCCAAACGAGTGTAAATTTGACCATCATTCCATACTGATTGGATGACAGTACCCAAGGCTTTGAAAAAACCCAAAGTGTAAAAAATACCGCGAGTGAGAATTTTGATGGGGGAACCGCTTTTATGGCAAGGTGGGCGTCCCAGGACGTGACAATCAAATAAACGCGCGTATAGGCGTAAAGCTTGGGTAACAGTGAGGTTTTTTAGCCCCAAGAGGAAATGATTGTGGTAAAAGGTGAGTTGATATTTAAGCGATCGCATACTAATATCATGACAACCCCCAGTCTCCTCACCTAAATGCACCAAATGGGCTTCTGGGTCGTACCAAATCTTATATCCCGTCTGTCGCACCCGCAAACAAAAATCTGATTCTTCCCGCACTGCACTACCGCCAAATCTCTCATCAAAACTCAATCCATACTTAGTAAAAATTTCCCGGCGAAAGGACATATTACACCCCCTTGCTGTCAGTACTTGCTGGGATTTTATCGTATGTACTAAATCAATATGATACCAAGCGATACCAGGGTCCATAGCTTCGGGAGGCAGATATTCAATCTCTAAATCTCCTCCAGAATCACCCAATTTCATTCTGTCAAATACCCGTCCAGCAACAGCCCCCACCTCTGGGTTTTGCAAATAATTTTTCGCATGGGCTGATAACAATCCAGGCGTTAGCTGCACATCATCATCAATAAATAATATGATTTCACCAGATGACCGCCGCACAGCATAATTCCGCGCCCCTGGCAAACTCGCCCAATCTAACCGCAACCATTTAATTTTACCTGCCTCCGCCATTTCTTCTAGGTAGGCTTGAATTTCTGGTTGGTGTTTTGCAGTTTGGTCTATTACTAAAACTTCAAAATTCGGATAGTCCTGTTTCAGGACATCTACAATGCTATCCCGTAGCGGTTCCTCTCGACCATATGTCGGGATAACCACAGTAATTAAAGGCCAATTATTCATAATTTTTCTTAAATAATTTTACTATTTTAATAGTCATTGGAAGTGTTGACTGCTGAGGTTTTTTTGAATTTTGACTTTTGACTTCCCCGAACGCGAGTGCGTCTCGCAGAGAAGGGGCTGACCTCTGATGATAACTTTTAGCATTTTGTTTGCATTTAAATTGTTTTGAGACGTTTTTTCTGGTTTTTTTGGTTCGGGTCGGCATCTTCTTTTTCTTGTTTTTCTAGTTCTGGCAATTTAAAAAGAACTCCCGCAAAAAACCAATAATAGACAGCAACTGGATCTACATCCAAGGGATAGTAGTAGGTGTTATAGCTAATAAACAATATAAACACCCATAAAGCTGCTCCGTAACTGCGGAAATTACGGTTTTTTATCGAGCGATAGGTTTTGAAGGCAATAATTGTTAAACTTGTGACTAAACTTAAAAACGCTAATACCCCAATAATTCCAATTTCATAAAGTACTTTCGGGTAATAAGTTTCTACCAGCTTAGTTTCACCCATTGCACGGGCGGAGTTAGTTGCTCGACCTAAGCCACTACCTAAAGGGCCGTCTACGTCTTTCCAGTTTTCTTCAAATTGCTGGATGATAAAATCTTGAGGTGGTGAAGCTTCCCAACGACTAGTAAAACTTGCGGTTCTCTCTTGGACGACAGCAGGGTTAGTTATCATCGCTATTCCCAAAATCAAAGCTAGTCCGATTCCTATGGGAATAAACCGTTTGAGGTTGCCAATTTGACCTGTGAGCAATAGCAAAATTCCAAAGCAGGTTGGTACTAAAGCTAAGGCGATTCTCTGTCCAGAAATGACAGCATTAATAAATACTGAACCTAAAGCACCTAAGCTGATTAACCGCCATATTATCGAGGGGTCGGTGAAGCCGGTGGCAAAGGTAAAAAAGGTGCTGGAAATTAAAAACCATGCCCACTGCCAAGGGGCTACAAATGTTCCTGGTAAGCGAATAACTCCTTCTTCAGGACTATATAAGAGCGCTCCACCAAAATAACACCGAGCTTCTAGTGATGTGACAAATAGTGCATTTCCTTCAAGACCTCTAGTGCCTTTACATATACCAGTTAGTAGTAACAAATATTGAATAAATCCCAGCACACAGCAAGTCAGTATGAGGCCTATTTGCAGGCGCGATAAAAATAGAAAATCTCGCTTATCTCGAATTAAATAGTAAGCACAACCAATCAAAGGCACATAGCCTAAAAGTACTTTCAGTCCCAGAATTCCCATACCTAAGGGTATTTCTTTGGGTGCCTTTTCTAAAAGTCCGACACTAGGGGGGTTAAACTGCTGTCCACCATTGACAAACAACAGTGTTAACACACTACAAGCCAAAACAATATAAAGTGGAGTTTTAATTCCTGGGGGAATAATTATTGGTATCCCTTGTTTACGGCAAGTTTGCCAAAGTCCAATCAGGGCTGGAACGTAAAAAGCATCTTTAGCTAATTGGAGTATGGGACTATTGCCCAAATAGTAAGTAATAGTACCACCAGCAGGTACGTAAATAATGAAGGCATATAGGGCTTGGCGGGGATATTTGTAAGAAAGGGACATGACAATTATCCCCAAGACACCAGGAACTGCTGCTTTAATTCCAGCTACGAAAAAAAGCACAATGCCTAAGAAGACACCGCCAAAGGTGGCGGTGGTGAGTAAGCTGGTGAGTTCTTTACGTGCTTGGGCTGCTTTGCGCTTCTGGGCTAACTGTTCTTTGAGGCTAAGGGTAGGAGTTTCGTTTTTAGCCTGCTTTTTCGAGTTTTTAGACGATCGCGATTTTGAATTGCTTTTTCGCATAGTAATGCTGTAGCCTATCAGCCTCAAGGAATCTATTATAGTTGACAAATTTCTTTGGATTGCTGTAAGTCGTACAATCCAAATTCATCTCTAATTGATTGATTTAATAATTTCCGATTAAAAATGCTAAATTTCAGTCTTTTTGAATTATCAAAAAGATTTTCTCCTGTTTCCAAAATATAAACCGCACCTAGAAACGGTAATGATTTAATAGCTTTTCCTTTGTTTTTTAAAATATCTCTAACTTTGGCATGGTCTATATAATATCTATAGTATCCATAGCCACGATTATATTCTCCGTTCTGGGGCAAATCATTCAAATCATATCGGATAATGTTACAACTGCCGCACATTTTATAAAAATTGTTTCTTTTCAGATATATGTAGTTACTTCCTTCCTGATATTTATAACCTTTATTGATAAACCATCCATTAGAATCTGGGTATTGTTGAATAAATTTTGCTAAATTTTGACTTACACAATCGTCAGCATCAACTGTCATAGTGTGAGTGGGAGAAAATTGACGAGCATAAATCAATCCTTTTAGGATTTTCCGCCCTTTATCTGTGTCTCCTTTAGCTATAGGGTTAATTTCGTTTGGAGGATCAAAATTAACTGTAATGTATGTAATTTGGGAATGAGTGAATTCTATTTTGGGCTTTTCGTGACAAACAACAATAACGTGAAAATTGGGTGAGGTCTGATTACAAACTGATTTAATGCATCTTTCAAACAATTGTGTAACACGCTCCCAGGAATTGGAAACTTGTGCGCTTTTGAGTGGAATAACAAAAACAAGCACTATTTTATATCACAATAAATAGCTAAGAATCTCGAAGGAAATAATAACACATTCAGAGACGCGATAAATCGGCGTCTCTACAATCATCAATCTTTCGTCTTGAGGGCGATTTACCCTTGTCTTTGCGATTTAGAATTTTCATCAAAAAAACCTTAACCGAACCGTATTGATTGTGATGCAGTGAGTTTTTGTGGCAATTAATTAAGCAGAAACTATCTCACAATTTCACAGTTCCTACAAATTCACCAGCCTTGGTTATTTATATATTTGTAGGGGCGCACAGCTGTGCGCCCCGGAGATGGAATGTTTTTTTATTGGAAGTCCCTTAGTCCATCAGATGTTGCTGGACTTTTGAGACTAATTCATTTGTCCAGTGGTTGGCAAGTTCGGCACTGGCGGCTTCCACCATAACTCTGATTACTGGTTCGGTACCAGAGGCGCGGACTAAGATTCTACCAGAATCACCCATTGCAGCTTCGGCAAGATCGATCGCTTTTTGCACAGGTTGGCAATCTTTCCATCCTAAACGGCGATCGCGGTCTATAACTCGCACGTTCCGCAATAATTGAGGATAGGTCTGGAAGCTTTGATTTATTAATTCTGCTAGGGAAACACCACTTTGTTTGACTAAAGCTGCTAAATGCAAGGCTGTTAATAAGCCATCCCCTGTTACGGCATAATGACGGCAAAGTATATGACCTGATTGTTCGCCGCCCAGCATTCCCCCTGTCCGCAGCATTTCGGCTTGCACGTATTGGTCCCCGACTGCGGTGCGAATCAAGTTCCCACCTATTTCATTCCAAGCTTTCTCGAAGCCTAAGTTAGCCATGACTGTGGATACAATCAAGTTATCTGGGAGTAGTTGTTTTTGTTGTAGGTGGCGTCCCCAGAGGTAGAGAATGTAATCGCCGTTAACTTGCCTGCCAGTATTATCTACTGCTAAGACGCGATCGGCGTCGCCATCAAAGGCAAAGCCTAAGTCGGCGTTGTGTTCTTGTACGGTTGCTGCCAGAATATCTAGGTGGGTGGAACCACAGTTGACGTTAATGCGATCGCCATCTGCTTCGTTATGCAAGCAAATTACTTCTGCACCCATCTGTGTAAATACTGTTGGTGCTAATCCTACTGCTGCTCCCCACGCTAAATCTAAAACAATCTTCATTCCTTCAAGATTGAAGCCACCATCCAAGGGTTTTCTCAACGCCTCGCCATAATGGCTGATTAACTCGAAACGTGAGTAATGTCTGCCGCAATTACTCTCAGTACCAGCAGTTGAAATCTTGCCACGCAGTCCGGCTTCAATTTCTGCTTGCAATAATTGGGGTAACTTCCCACCATCGGCACCAAAAACCTTAATGCCGTTGTCCTCTGGGGGGTTATGACTGGCAGAAATCATCACTCCACCGATGGCATCACTGATGCTGGTGAGATAGGCAACGCAAGGAGTAGGACATAATCCCAAATACCAAACCTCTAACCCTGCTGCTGTTAACCCGGCACTCAAAGCCATTGCCAGCATATCGCTAGAGTTTCGAGAATCTTGTCCCAAAATCACTGGCCCCACACCAGTAGCATGGTTACGTAAAACAATACCCGCCCAAAATCCAATTTGCAATGCTAGGGGCGCACTCAGTAATTCTCCCACTCGTCCGCGAATACCATCTGTGCCAAATAACGCATTTGCTGGTAGTGGTAGTAAATTCAGCCCAAAACTGCTCTCAATCCCTTTGCCTAATCCATTAGCTTCGGAAGCAGAATTCCCAACAATGCCAGATGTCCGAGTTACAGATGAAACCATATGCTTAAACACTCCACACAACAAACTGAAAAATAGCACTTGAGACTTGATTCAGCAATTTCGACATTCTTTATTCTCTTTAAAAATTCGCTCTAGATAAACTTAATTGTACGTAAAAATACTTAAGGATTACTTCTGTAATTGTAAATATTTCATGAAGTCAGTGTTGGTTTTTACGTTATCAGTAAAGTTTACCCATTTTAGCTAATTCTTATTTTTATGCGCTCTATCTTAATCTTGACTCTTATGTGTATTCGTTAATACTTAAAGTCTTTTTAAAATTAAAAGTAATATATATTACTTTTAGTAATTAGATCGCTTTGCCAACAAACTTGAGAATGCAAGTAAAATCTAACTGATAAAAACAAAAAAGCAAAATTCCAGCAATATAAAGTTCTATTCATTTCGTGAGTTTGTTGTGTAAAAAGCTACAAAAAATCAAAGCTTAAAAAATTTTAATATAAATTCTCATCAAATAGTTTTAAGGTAACGTTTTAATGGCCTTTTTAGCCGTTGGTCGGTTAAAACTCCGGCAGTTGACTTTTTAAAGTTGAGAAATTTAGCATGAGCAGCAATTTAGCAACCAAATTACGTGTAGGCACTAAAAAAGCCCACACAATGGCAGAAAATGTCGGTTTTGTCAAGTGCTTTTTAAAAGGAGTAGTCGAGAAAAACTCTTACCGGAAACTAGTTGCTAACTTCTACTTCATCTACTCAGCGATGGAAGAGGAGATAGAAAAGCACCGCCAGCATCCAATTGTTTCTAAAATTTATTTTCCCCAGTTAAACCGCAAGCATACCCTAGAACAAGACCTAAATTATTACTTTGGTGCGAATTGGAAAGAGCAAATTCGACTATCTTCTGCGGGTGAAGCTTATGTCAAGCGGATTCGGGAAATATCTGCAACAGAACCAGAACTGTTAATCGCCCATTCATATACTCGTTACCTGGGTGATTTATCTGGGGGACAAATTCTCAAAAATATTGCTGTCACGGCAATGAATTTGTCTGATGGGCAAGGTACCGCCTTTTATGAATTTGCAGATATTACTGACGAAAAGGCATTCAAAGCCAAATATCGCCAGAATTTGGATGAATTACCCTTGGATGATGCTACAGGCGATCGCATTGTTGATGAAGCTAACGCCGCCTTTGGTGTGAACATGAAGATGTTCCAAGAATTGGAAGGCAATTTGATCAAAGCGATCGGTATCATGCTGTACAACAGCCTCACACGGCGGCGTACACGTGGTAGTACTGAACTTGCTACTGCTGAGTAATACCATTTTGGATTTTGGATTTTAGATTTTAGATTGTGAAATAGTTAGTAGTTCAGCTTTTTGGCTATCCATACTGTGGCAATCATTTTTCAAATTGGTATGATCAGCGCTGAGTAATAAATGCGGAGTGTGGAGTGTGGAGTCATTATTCCAGATAGACTGATGAAAGATAATTCATAAGTGTTTCTGGGGAAAGAGCGAGTGCTAAAAACGCTCAAAATATTTAGGGGCGATCGCCTTGTGAATGCTTTTTATTAGTGAAAGCAAGCATGGGGAGATTGCCCCTCAATTATGACTGAAGCAGTTAGTATGACTTATGAAGAGATTTTCAGAGAATGCGATCGCCTTACCAATTCAGTCAAAGTTGTAGAGTGAAACAGCATGACATCAGAACTACCAGAGAATTACG
The DNA here is from genome assembly GCF_015207005.2 of Desmonostoc muscorum LEGE 12446. Taxonomy (GTDB): domain Bacteria; phylum Cyanobacteriota; class Cyanobacteriia; order Cyanobacteriales; family Nostocaceae; genus Nostoc; species Nostoc muscorum. The sequence goes on along the minus strand of NZ_JADEXS020000001.1, from coordinate 2,220,690 downwards.
CTACAGACAAACCCGACCCTAGTCCAGAATCCCAGAAATTAGCTGAAGAATTTGTTCTCTATCTCGGAACATTTCATTGGCGGACAGACTACATCAATTTTTGTGAACTGATGGGATGGGGAACAGGAAATTACTGTGAACAAAAATATCAGCAGTTTCAGGAACTTGTTTCAGCATTGAATAATTTTGACCCAGATGCGATCGCCAAAATGATTGAGGCGGGTTTTTCGTAAATGGATGAAGCACATCACTGCCACAGCAGCACTTACCCCACATGCGGTTTTATGTTACTACGTAGATATGAGTAGTTATATCCTGAGCTACACCCTCTTGAAACCGTCTTGACCATCAGTGAATATCTGTATTTTATCCTTAGGACTTACGCAATAAACCTCTCAAACTCCTATTCCTCTGTGTCCTCTGCGTTCTCTGTGGTTCGATTTTCCGTTACCTGTGCGTAAATCCTGATCCTTTAAGGTTTACCCATGAAGGAGCTAGAATTGTTACGATAGTTTCAGATTAGACGTTGAAGCCTTGATCCAATCTGAAACCTTAGAACTATTAGAATGGCATCGTCTGTGCCAGCACCTTTCCACCTTTGCGGCAACTAAATTGGGGGTTATAGCCGCGCGTCATCTGAAAATCCCCGATTTTCAGGCAGAAAGCGAACAGTTGTTAAAGCAAACCAAAGAAGTCTATCAACTGGAAAGTCGCCTGACTACAGGACTCTCATTTGAAGGAATTCAAGATATTGGGGATTCCCTAGAACGGGCAGAACGCAGCGGAATTTTGACAGGAGATGAACTCTTAGCGATCGCCACCACTCTGGCTGGTGCAAGAAATTTGCGCCGTGTCATCGATAATCAGGAAGATTTACCAATACTTACTGATTTGGTTGCCGATTTACGGACTTACCCAGAACTAGAACAGGAAATTCACCGCTGTATTGATGAACGCTCACAGGTAACCGATCGCGCCAGTCAAAAACTCGGCGAAATTCGCACCGACTTGCGGCGATTACGCACGCAAATTACCCAAAAGCTGCAAAATATCATACAGGCAAAATCTGGGGCAGTTCAAGAACAGATTATTACCCAACGGGGCGATCGCTTTGTCATCCCTGTCAAAGCACCCCAAAAAGACGCCATTCCCGGCATTGTTCACGATACCTCTACCAGTGGTGCGACGCTCTACATCGAACCGAATTCCGTCGTGCCTCTGGGCAACCAATTGCGGCAAATCATCAGAAGAGAGCAAGCCGAAGAAGAAGCAATTCGCCGCGTTTTGACAGAACAAGTAGCCGCAGTCAAACCAGATTTGGAAAGGTTGTTAGCAATTGTCACCACATTGGATTTAGCAACCGCTAGATCCCGATATAGTTACTGGCTAGGAGCCAATCCGCCGCGATTCATCGAACCGCAAGAAAATGAAATGATTACCTTGCGGAACTTGCGGCATCCTCTGTTAGTGTGGCAGCAACAGCACGAACAAGGGCAGCCAGTGGTTCCCGTGGATTTACTCATCAGTCCCCACATTCGGGTAGTAACAATTACTGGGCCAAATACAGGCGGGAAAACTGTAACCTTAAAAACTCTAGGGTTAGCAGCATTGATGGCCAAAGTGGGTTTATTTGTCCCCGCCCGCGAACCAGTAGAAATTCCTTGGTTTGACAAAGTGCTGGCAGATATTGGCGATGAACAATCCTTACAGCAAAGTTTATCCACATTCTCTGGGCACATTCGGCGGATTAGTCGGATTTTGGAAGCACTGGGGAATGGGGACTGGGGACTGGGGACTGGGGATGAAGAACTTCCTAATCCCCAATCCCCGATACCCAATCCCCAATCCCTAGTTTTACTCGATGAAGTCGGCGCAGGTACTGATCCAGTTGAGGGTAGTGCCTTAGCGATCGCCTTACTCCAATATCTCGCTAATCACGCCCAGCTAACCATTGCCACCACTCACTTTGGCGAACTCAAAGCCCTAAAATATGACGATGAGCGGTTTGAAAATGCCTCTGTAGAATTTGATGAAAGTACTCTCTCGCCTACTTACCGTCTACTGTGGGGGATACCTGGGCGTTCTAATGCCTTAACAATTGCCCTGCGCTTGGGATTGAAACCAGAAGTGGTAGAACAGGCGAAAACTCAAGTGGGAGAAGCAACAGATGAAGTTAATCAGGTAATTGCTGGGTTAGAAGCCCAACGCCGCCGCCAGGAAACCAAAGCTGCGGAAGCCCAAAGTTTGTTGCAGCAAGCCGAACGTTTATACAAACAAGTATCCGCCAAAGCTACAGCCTTGGAAGAGAGGGAAAGCGCTTTGCGGGCTTCACAGGAAGTAGCAGTGCAACAAGCGATCGCCCAGGCAAAAACGGAAATTGCCCAAGTGATCCGCCGCTTGCAACAAGGTACGCCCACCGCCCAAGAGGCACAGCAAGCGACTAACGCTTTAAATCAAATTGCCCAGCAATACCAGCCAGCAACCCCAGCAAAACCCAAACCTGGGTTTATGCCCAAAGTAGGCGATCGCATTCGTGTTCCCAAACTCGGACAAACAGCGGAAGTCTTAACCGCCCCTGACGCGGATGGAGAGTTAAGCGTCCGGTTTGGGCTAATGAAAATGACTGTGAAGTTGGAAGACGTAGAATCTTTAGATGGTCAAAAAGCTGAACCAGTTGTCAAACCGAAACCAGCCCCAGCCGCAGTCACACCACCACCGCAAAATGTCCCAGCAATTCGCACCTCCCGAAATACCGTTGATTTGCGTGGTAAGCGGGTAGCTGATGCGGAATTCATTCTCGATAAAGCTATCTCGGAAGCTACGGGCCCAGTATGGATTATTCACGGACACGGCACTGGTAAATTGCGACAAGGTGTCCACGCCTTTTTGCACCAGCATCCTAGAGTTAATAACTACGAAGCCGCAGAACAAGCAGATGGCGGGAGTGGTGTCACCGTAGCCCATATAAATTGAAGAATAATCACCTTTGGTTCTTGCCTAGAATAACTGTATTAAGTCATTAATGAGGATTGCGATCGCTATAACTGCAACCACCAAAAAACTGATACCAATTCAAAAAATGGCGTTGCTGAATAGTGGGATGATTGGGGCTGATACCGTTTCACTTTAATTATGATACAAATACGTTGGTAGGGGCACGGCAATGCCGTGCCCCTACGCGAAATCTATATGTATCAGGGTTTTAGTGAAATTGTATGACACGGGGACGCTCTTACACGGAGACGCGGTGATTATGTATTGATCCAAATTGTCAAATCATCCCGCAATTATGCAACGCCCAAAAAATCTTTGCAACAAATGAATCGACTGTAGGGGCGTACAGCTGTACGCCCCTACCCATATATCTGTCGCATTCTTATTTCAAATTGGTATGACTTTTGCAGAGTATCATAAAAAACAAAACCCTCATAGTGTTTATGAGGGTTTTCATTTATATACTAGTCACTTCTCAAGTGCGGAAGCGTCTTTTACCCTGCTTTTGTAAGGCAAGTTTTTTGCGCTTGGATTTTTCAATAGGCGTTTCAAAGTGACGGTGCTTCCTCATATCTGGAAAAATTCCCGCCTTGGAAACTTCTCGCTTAAATCGACGTAAGGCTGACTCAAGGTGTTCATTTTCACCCACAATTATTTGGGTCATTATCTCTCCTACTAAATTGAATTCATCAATGGCCTAAAAATTCGCTCTTGAAATTTCCGGTTTCAAGACTTAGTAGCGGTTACGTCCACCGCCACCACCGCCGTATCCTCCTCGATTGCCGCCAGACGGACCTCTGTCTTCTTTGGGCTTGGCTTTGTTAACTTTCAGGTCACGACCCATCCATTCAGCACCATCAAGGGCTTCAATGGCAGCAGTTTCTTCAGCATCTGTTCCCATTTCCACGAAAGCGAAGCCGCGTAGACGACCTGTTTCCCGGTCTGTAGGTAATTGAACCCGCTTTACCGTACCATATTCTGCAAAAACACCCTTAATATCATCTTCTGCAACTTGGTAAGAGAGGTTGCCTACATAAATTGACATTGATTTTCTCCAAAATTATTAGTGTGTAGAGATTTAAATTTCGGAGAAAAGTCTGTAAATACCAAAAGGGAAAAACCTATCAATACTAAAAACAAGAATACTCACCGAATTAACTCTCCTTTTCTAGGATGACATAGAAGCCAATTTTCTGCATCCAGTAAAAGGTTAATAGATGATTAACCAGTAATGTAACGAGGCTGCGATCGCCTATCCAGTCGTGAAGTAAATTTTCTCATTGCTATCGTCGTCAGCGACACCGCTACAGACACGAGGAAAGTCGCTACAGACATGACGGAAGTCACTACAGATACGAGCGAAGGGACTTCCGCGACCCGTTAAATTTAACTTAAGTGTGAAATATCACACTTACTAAAGGTAGAAACGCTAATAAAAAGGTATGCCAAGATTGCAATTGAGATTCTGTGGTTGGTTCTGGTGGTGCTAATAAAGCTTCTACTCTTTGTTCTAAGCGATCTGCACTAGGAGAACCCAATGCAGCACAGCAAATTTCTGATGATAAAGGGCTGGTACTGACCACCAACAGCAGTGATTCTGCTAACACCAGAGGGTCTACCTGTAATGCTGCATAACTGTCGGCGCGGAGTTCGCGTAAAACTAACAGTTCTTGCCACAAAGGCTCTGTATTCGGTAACCATGCGGTGCAGGAACGCACCCAACCAAGCCAGAAAAACCAGAATGTATCCCTGTACTGATAATGCCCTTGTTCGTGTGCTAAGACGCTTTCTAAATGATTTGGTGAAAGAGTTTGTAGTAATCCAACGCTTACCACCAATTCAGGTTGCCAAAAACCAATTTGACCTGCAAACATCGCCTCTGTTTGCAGTAGTCTGGCTCGTCTGTCCCCCAAATTCACTAAGGGACAGTTCCGAGCAGATTCCACAGACTGCCAACCTTGAAAGGCAAGTTGAATGCATAAAATGGCAAAAATTCCTAAATAAATTAATGCCAGTATGCAGCTGATTGAGCCTGTGTACATCCCGCCCATATTTCCTTTGGGTCCCATGAACAGCACAGCGATCGCCGTCATAAAAATTAACAAGGGCGGGAAGAGAAACAAAAATAGCGATCGCCGCCACCGCAAATTCCAAGTGCCTTCGGATTCCCTCCAAGAGGATCTTAACCACCAGGCAACTGCCAAAGCAATCAAAATCATCACTAGATGCATCATTTTTCCTCCCTGGCTTGGCGTGCAGATTGTATGCGTTTGGCGATGGCTGCTATTTGTTCACTGGCTGCTTCATCGAGACTATCGGCGAAGGCTGCGATCACATCAGGGTTACCCACTGCGAGAAATCGCTGTAACTGCTCGTGGGCTTTGATTACCTGTGACTGTTGCTTACTCAGCAACGGCCGCCAATAAAATGCCCGCCCTTTTTTATCGCAGGCCAGCCAACCTTTGTCCGTGAGGCGTCGCAGAACAGTGGTTACAGAAGTATAAGCTAATTCGCGGTTGGGATCGGACAAAATGCGATCGTGGACATCTTTGACTGTGGCGGAACCAAGTTCCCAGATGATATTTAGAATTTCCGCTTCCAAGGGGCCTAAAGATAGTTGTTTAGGGCGGTAATCGGGTAAAGGTGCCATAGTTTTGAAGGGGAGTGGGGAGTGGGGAGTGGGGAGATGAGGGAGATGAGGGGGATGAGGGGAAGTTGCAGTAAGTCTTTTCTTGAAACCTTCCATCCCTTTACCTTTGCTTCTTCACCATACCCAATGTCCAATAACTGTTAGGTTTCTTGTTTTAGATTACAAGATCGTGCAGCAAGTCTAAAAGTCTAAAAACATAAAAATGAGCTTTTTAAGGATTTACAGCAAATTGCAATTTGGTGGGGTACAGATAATTGTAGGGAACATGGCTGTGCCCCTACCGGTGTACTTAATTTACCTAAAATAGGCTGTAATTTATGTATTCAATGAGATACATTGTGTATTTTGATGCTAAAAAAGATTGTGGGAGCAATTATGACTATAGTTAGTGACACTAACTAGGTAGAATGTTATTTGTTTGCCGCAGTAGTATAAAAGCAGGTGTATCCAGCGCGTGAAGCTATTTGTATACCACACTCCGGAATTGACTCCAACGGATAAACCGCCAGAATGTGCGATCGCAGTCGATGTCTTGCGAGCCACTAGCACAATAGCGACTGTCTTGGCAGCTGGAGGCGAAGCTGTACAAGTATTCAGCGATTTAGATCAACTAATCGCAGTTAGTGAACAATGGCCTCCTGAAAAACGTCTGCGGGCTGGAGAACGCGGCGGCGCTAAAGTAGCGGGCTTTGAGTTGGGTAACTCTCCCCTCGACTGTACATCGGAATTGGTGCAGGGGCGTCGGTTGTTTATCAGTACCACAAATGGCACTCGTGCTTTACAACGGGTACAAGACTCGCCAAATGTAATTGCAGCAGCCTTAATCAACCGAGCTGCGGTGGTGCAATTTCTTCTAGAAAAGCAACCAGAGACAGTGTGGATTGTCGGCTCAGGCTGGGAAGGTAGTTTTTCTTTAGAGGATACAGTTTGTGCGGGTGCGATCGCTCATAGTCTTTTAGAGCAAACCAAGATTTCACCAGAGGAATTAGCTGGTAATGATGAAGTAGTTAGTGCGATCGCTCTTTACTCTCAATGGCAAGATAACTTACTAGGATTATTCCACCAAGCTAGTCACGGTCAACGCCTATTGCGTCTTGACTGTCAAGAAGATTTAAAATATTGTTCCCAAACTGATATTTTAGATGTCTTGCCAATACAACAAGAAATAGGAGTTTTAAAAAGGGGATAGGGACTGGGGATTGGGGACTGGGGACTGGGGACTGGGGACTGGGGTAGGAACGGTGGGAAGCTTTTTTATAATCTCTCTCATCCCGCTCATCCCCAATCTTTGAGCATTTCCCTAAGTCTTTGTCGCCAATGGGGGGGATATTTTCCTAGAAGTGTTGAAATTTTGCCACAAGCAAGGACGGAATAGGCAGGGCGACGGGCGGGTGTGGGATATTCGGGGGTTGTAATGGGGATAATATTTTCAACTTTCAAAGGAAACCCTAGCTGTTGGGCTTCTTCAAAAATGGCAATGGCAAAGTCATACCAGCTAGCAACGCCGCTATTGGTGTAGTGGTATGTGCCTGCAATATCTGTGGTTAACTTAGGAATCATCTCGCCTATGACTGCGGCTATATCTTTTGCCCAAGTAGGGCTACCAATTTGATCGGCGACTATACGGAGTTCTGGGCGTTCTGCACCTAGTCGTAACATGGTTTTGACAAAGTTACTTTTGCCAAAATTTCCATAAACCCAAGCTGTGCGGAGGATGAGGTGATGCGTGCAATTTTCTTGAATTGCTTGTTCTCCTGCAAGTTTGGTTTTGCCATAGACACTCAAGGGGTTAGTCGCATCGGTTTCTTGATATGGGCGACACCCATTGCCATCAAAAACGTAATCGGTGGAAATATGAATTAGAAAAGCTCCTAATTTTTGGCTTTCTTCGGCAAGAATTAGAGGTGCAGTAGCATTAATAGCGGTAGCAAGTTCGGATTCGCTTTCGGCTTTGTCTACAGCTGTATAAGCAGCGGCGTTAATGATGATTTGCGGTTGCTTTGCTCTGATAATGCTACGAAGAGTGTCAGGCTCGGTAAGGTCTACTGTTGGGCGTGAAACTGAGATAGTATTGCCGTAGGATGGAAGAATTTGTTGCAATTCTTGACCGACTTGACCGTTGTTACCAATTAGCAGAATTGATTTACTCTTAGTCATTGGTTATTCTCCGCGTCCCCGTGTCCCCACGTATCTCCATATCCCCATCTCCCCACTCCCCACTCCCTACTCCCTGTGTTTCTTCAGAGCATTTAATCAAAGATTTCAGCAGTTTTCAAAGATTTACCAGCTTCGTCTTTGGCTGACAAAATCGGTGAACCATTCAAAGGCCAATCTATAGCTAAATCTGGATCGTTCCATAAGATTGTGCGATCGCCTTGGGGTGCGTAGTAATCTGTAGTTTTATACAGTACTTCAGCTGTTTCTGAAAGCACGAGAAAGCCGTGAGCAAAGCCTGGTGGTATCCAAAGTAGACGTTTATTCTCAGCACTGAGTTCATAACCCACCCATTTTCCAAATGTGGGCGAACTTCTTCTAATGTCTACGGCTACGTCAAATATCGTACCGAAAATTACACGAACGAGTTTACCTTGGGGTTGTTGAATTTGGTAATGCAATCCACGCAGGACGTTTTGCTTAGAGCAAGAGTGGTTATCTTGGACGAAGTTGGCAGCAATACCAGTTTCTTCAGTAAATTTTTGGTGGTTATAGGCTTCAAAAAAGAAACCGCGATCGTCTGCAAATACTTTGGGTTCGAGTTGTATAACTTCGGGAATTTTAGTATACGTAATGCTCATTAATATTATTAAGAATGATTTGCTACACTACTAACTTTTTGAATGATTCAACACAACAAGTATAGTTAGTAGCATAACACCTTGACCGTACCAAAATTGAGTAAATTATGTGAGTTCAATTTGACAGTCATCGCCAATTAAGAATCGTAAAGCTTTCGGGCGACGGGGTGCAAGAGTCAATTGTGCCCGTTGTCCAATGACACTATCGATAATCCGCTGATGGATTCCGGCAATTTTAGCACCTTCTAAAATTACACTATGTTCTAAATCTGTATCAACGAGAGTAGCATTGTTAGCAATGCTACTATAAGGGCCAATAAAGCAGTTTTCTAAATGACAATTGTTACCAATGATTACTGGGCCACGAATTGTGCAGTTAATTACTTGAGATTTTGCACCGATTTGAACTCGCCCAATAATCTGACTTTGGGCATCGACTTCGCCGAGAACTGATGCTGTTAAATAGGTGTCGAGAACTAAACGATTAGCTTCTAATAAATCATCTTTTTTACCAGTATCTAACCACCAGCCTTGGAGTTTGTGAGCGACAACCTGCTTTTGCTGATTAATTAGATATTGAATAGCATCAGTGATTTCGAGTTCGCCTCTAGTGGAAGGTTGGATATTGGCGATCGCATCAAAGATGACGTGAGAAAAGAAATAAACCCCTACCAATGCCAGATTTGAAGGAGGAACTTTCGGTTTTTCAATTAACTGCAATACCTTTCCTGTATCATCGACCTCAGCTACACCAAAGGCGGTAGGATTGGCAACAGGACGTAAAAGAATTAAAGCATCAGGCTGTTGTTGGCTAAATTGTTGCAAAAAGTAACTTAAGTCGCCTAATTGAATTAGGTTATCGCCTAAGTACATCACAAACGGAGAATCCCCTAAAAATGGACGGGCGATTTGGACAGCGTGAGCAAGTCCGGCTGGCTGGTCTTGTAATATGTAGGTAATGTTCGCTCCAAAGTATTCTCCATTTCCCGTTTTTGCTTGAACTTCTGCGCCAGTTTCCGGGCTAATGATGATACCAATATCAGTAATACCAGCAGCAACCATTTCTTCAATGCCATACCATAAAACAGGTTTGTTAGCAACTGGTACGAGTTGTTTTGCTCCGCTGTATGTGAGGGGACGCAGACGTGTACCTTTACCACCAGAGAGAATTAGTGCTTTCATAAGGATTTGTTATTGGGCATTGGGCATTGGGCATGGGGCATGGGGCATTTGTTATTCTCCGCGTCCCCGCGTCTCCGTGTCCCCGCGTCCTCTGCTCAACGGTAATATTCTACACGTAGCGGGATAATACTTCGGCGGTTGCTTGTCCGGTTTTTTCCCAACTGAATTGTTGGGAGTGAGTGATTCCCTGGTTGGAAAGGCGCGATCGCAATGCTGAATCAGTTGCGATCGCCTCCATCGCCTCTGTAATTTCTCTGGTGTTGTAAGGATCGATGAGAATCGCCGCGTCCCCAGCGACTTCTGGTAGGGAGGAAAGATTCGAGGTAATTACCGGGGTACCACAAGCCATTGCTTCCAAGACGGGTAAACCAAAGCCTTCCCAGAGACTTGGGAAGACAAGGGCGATCGCTTGATTGATGATTTTTGGCAATTCGCTGTAGGGAATGTAGTCCAGAAATTTTACTTGATTAGTGATGCCGAGTTGGGCAACTTGGGCTGTTAAAGTTGGGGTGTAACGGCGATCGCTTGGTCCTGCTAACCACAGTTCATAATCTTTGCAGTTAGATAATTCAGCAAAGGCAGTAATTAAACGTTCAGGATTTTTGTGAGGATTATGCCGTCCTAAATAAAGGAAATAATTTTTGCTTGGCAAATTTAAAAAACGAAAATTTTCGCTGTCATATCCTAGTGCGATCGCAGTCATTTTTTCCTCAGAAACTCCCAAAAATTTGCTTAAATCTTCAGCCGTTGCCTGAGAATTACAAATAACATGTTTTGATTGTTGGATGACAGCATGAATATAATAACTACAATAAAGTCGCTGTGTTCTCGAAAACCATTGGGGAAATCTTAAAGGAATTAAATCATGAACAGTAACAACATAAGAACACGAAGAAAATAAAGGAGCCTCTGGGATAGGGGAAAATATTAATGTAGACTTCATATTTTCATAAAAACTCGGCAGTTTAAATTGCGTCCATAGCAGGCGCTTTAAATGTCCCTTCATGCCAAAATCCGTCGTCATGTCTGGTGGCGAGTGATGACATTTAATTCCAGGAAACTCCCTTGGACTTAATACCTCAATATCTAACTCTTTTAGCTCTTTTAATAAATTCAAACTATAACTTAACCAACCTGTCGGTTGAGTTGGAGCAAAAGATAAATTTGCTAAAATAGACATATAGAGTTCCCATACAGATGCAGTACAACATTATATAGCAAGGTGTAGGGAACAGTGCCGTGCCCCTACAGGTGTACTTCACTAGATGGGGAAACGCCATAATAAAATCATTGTCTGATTAATGAGATACTTCAATGGCAGATTGTTTGGCAGTAAATAACAATCTAATAATTTTTAGACTGTTAGGATTACCTGTAGTTAAAAATTCACCAAAGAATTTAGAAAAAAGATATACACGTAATATAAATTGCTCCCACCAAGGACGATGCTTTTGATAAAAATAAATCTGGCTACGTCTATATTCTATAGCCATTTTATTTGCAGCTTTTTCAATTGAATATCCTTGCAAATGAATCAAAGATACATGAGGCGTGTAGATAATTTTATATCCTTGATACTGCGCTCTCTGACATAAATCTGATTCTTCAAAATACATGAAAAATTTTTCATCAAATCCACCTAATTCATGAAATAAACTTGAACGAATAAAAAAAGCAGCCCCGACAATAATATCCACTTCTTGAATTTCTTGAAATCTTTGCTCAATCAAATTTTGCTCAGAGTTATTTAGATAATCTCGATGCATATTCCGAGCTTGATATTCTCCTTTAATTCCTAATGCCGGCGAAACAGAAATTTGTAAACTACCATCTCGATTCAGCAATTTTGGCCCAATAATTCCTACTTGTGGGTCTGCTTGCATTAACTCAATTAGATGGGGTAGAATATTACTAGTAAGTACAGTATCAGTATTTAATAAAAATAAGAATTCTCCACTTGCAACTTTGGCACCTGCATTATTTCCTGCTCCAAAACCGCGATTTTCAGTTTGTCTAAGTAAATGAACTTCAGGGAATTTGTGTGTAATTAATTCAACACTACTATCGCTAGAGGCGTTATCTACAACAATAATTTCGTAGCTAGGTATATCAATAAATTTTTTTAAAGAATTTAAGCAATCTGGTAAAATTTCTGCCCCATTATAGTTAACTAAAAGAATAGATACACAGATAGGTTCCTGCTGGTTCATTGATTTTTAGCTAAGGCTTGCCTAAGTAGCATTGTATCAATAATATTGATTGATATTACGGTGAGTTACTAAACTTAAGTTGTTATAAACGATTACATAATAAATTGAACTTTGAATAGTTTACGTATACAACTTCAGTTTATCTATGATTAAATTTTTTGAAGCCAGATACTCCCACCTGGATTTTTCATGCATAAAGGCATGTCAGAAAGGAACATATCTTTGTAAAAATGTTCTAAGAATGTATTAAAAAATACTATTTTAAACCTATTATTATACGAGAGAAAAGCTCTTAAGAGATAGCTTTCATTCCATGCCCTCCCTTCATAAATCCAGGCTTTTGGATATTCAAAAGGATAGAAAATATCATGAAAATGAATATAAACGCCACTACTGATATATGGCAGTATCTTAAACAAGATATAGTTCACATCACTATTCACCTTAGAAACATGAGTTGAATCTATAAATAGGATATCTCCTGCTGATAATTCAGAAAATTTCTCTAGTTCTACATCTTGGAGTTTACTTGCGATAATTTTTACTTTGTCTCGATCTTTATTTTTCATCAAAGACAAAAGTAAGTCTGGATAAGGTTCTATAAAAGTACATGAAATTTTTTCGCTAAAGTTTAGCTCATTTACATCTAATATTACACAAGAAGAAAATCCTGAGCCTACTTCAATAATTTTTTTTGGTTGAGCATATCTGATCATGCAATATAAAAAAATTGCATCTGAGTAAGAATATGCAGGATTTTCAAAAAAGTATCTTAACCCTTCTTTTTTATGTGCTTCAAAAGGTAAGTCGTGATAGTAGTGTTGAAACTGATGAAATAAAGCTACTTGCTCAGATTCGCACAGATTAATTCCTGATAATTCCTGGGGAAGATCACCAAAAATTTCCTTTTCTTTTAATTTTATTTCTGCTATTGAAGGTATAGGAGAGTAAAAATGTCCCGGCGGCATCCATGTAGTAAATTCAGCTTTTTCTAGCTTCAAACGCTCGATTTCAGATTTTAATAACTCTATCTCTAATGACTGGGCTTTTACAATTGATTTTCTTTCAAAAAACTTTTTAAACATACTTTTCTTAGATAGAAATGGAGAAGGGTAAACTATTCAGTAGTATCTTACCTTAAACAATGAAAAATAATAGATACTAAGTAAATAACTTTAAACATTGGTTAGGATGATATATTTTGGCTTAAGTACAAACTTACTTACATAATTTTATGCTTGATAGCAGAAACAAAGTAATATAAGGATTTCAAAAAATTATATTTAAAAAATACGGTCTTCAATCTATACCTAAAATTGGATTGCAGCTGCAACTGTAATTGCCAATGAGAATTTATGAGTGTACGTTCATAACCTACTAAATCTTGATATAAATTCATCAATTGCGGAATTGTTAAAGTTAATTTAAGTTCTTTTTGCTTTTCTACTGCTTTTTCATAGTAAGCATCCAACTTTTTTTTCCGCGTTATCCAATCATTAAGATTATAGGGAATTTTATACATTGATGTTGTTTTTTCAATTAGTAAAAACTCATCATTTAAACAGTAACGAGTCCATAAGTTCCAATCTTCTAAATTTTCTAGAGATTCATCAAAACCCCCATGACGCTCGTACAGTTGCCTATTAAATAAAATTGATTGTATTGGAATATAATTATGATGCCACATGATGGCTCTAGAGAAGGGTTGACGATAAATAGTTTTATGTGATATCTCTTCGTAACGGAAAGGTTCTAAAGAAATTAACTTTGTAGCAACCTCCCAAGATAGCGAATAGGTAGCTGCAATCTTTGGATTAGCTATTAACTCATTTGTAAGTATTTCAATATGATCTGCAAAAAATAGGTCATCATCATCAAGAAACACTATAAATTTACCAGTTGTCAGAGACAAACCTACATTTCCTGTGTGACAACGCCCACGCTTAGGTTCTGCTTTATAGATTACTTTTAATCTAGTGGTTTGAGCAACCTGATTTATGTAATCTTGTGCTTCATCAGAACCATCTTCTACAACTACTAACTCGATATTAAGATAGGTTTGGTTCAAGACTGAGGTTACTGCTTCCTTCAGATATGGCAACCTTCCTTTATAAGTACGAGTAATAACGCTAACTAAAGGTAGAGAATCAAAAGTTTTCTTTTGATGTCCATAAAAAGCACCATCTCTAATAAATCCATAATCCCATTTATTTATAGGGAATAATTCCTCACTACCTTTACGAGTAAATATAAAATATAAAGAGTTTTGCAGAATTTTCCAAATATTTATCAGCAGTCCCAATCGCTGTTGAGATATACAAGGAGGTGAGAACCATAACCGTAAATACATTAAGGGTATAGTAGCTATTTCATTCCAAGAACCATAACGTAGTCTTATATAACTATTCGCCAAAGTGCTACCTAAGAACTGTAGTCTTTTAACTTGATTTGGATATTCATAAGTGTAATGCCAACACACAGATGAAGGACAATACTTAATACGGAAGCCATTATCTCGCAATCTGTAAGAAAGCTCTACATCTTCTCCATACAGAAAAATCTTTTCCTCGTAACCTCTTACTTTTTCAAGAGCAGAACGCCTAAAAAGAATGCAAGCATGAGATGACCAGTATGTCTCTAGAGTAACAGGATTATAATACTTTGGATGTTCAAAAGGTTTTTGACGAAATTCCCATGATGCTACATCTTTATCATCTGTCGTTGCGGTGTTTACTGCTGTTAAAATAGCATCGCGATCAAATTCCAAATCGACATTGGAGACTAGAAAATATGGAGACTCGCTGTTTAATAAATTGAAGTTATGACCACAACCAAATCCTAGATTTGGGCGTTCAAATATTTGAAAGCTATGAAAAGATTCCGAATAGTTTTTTGAAATTAAATTACATAACTTAACTGTATCATCACTAGACTGATTATCTGTTAATAAAACATTAATTAGCTTTGTAGGGTAACTTTGTTTTAATAGACTTCTAAAAAAATTATCAATCCACTCAGCTGAATTATAAGTTACGAGAGAAATATCAATCAGAGGTAACGGTAGATGCGATTTTAATGTATTCACGGCTGTACCCTTGAAGATTACAGTAACTTTGTTAAACTAGACATATTTCACCTACAGATTTAAAGTCGCCATTAATCACTAATTATTGTTTGAATTTTATTCCCAGTAATTGGATTAATTTTAACCATGTTTTACGCATTTTCAAAAAATTACTATTTTCCATTTCTGTAATTATTTTTTCCTTCTCTATAATTTTTTTCTGTGCTTTTTCCAATTCGGCTTCATTATGTTGCAAATAGATTTGCAACTGCTCTAAGTTAGACTGAGATTGTGCTAACAATTTTTTGTAAAATTGTAGTTCATTAAATGAACCTAACTGCACATTAGCTTGGTACTTTGAGTGCTGCCTATATTCTAAAAGTGGAAAAGGTGCTTTCTTTGCATTCCATCCGGCTTTTACAATCCTGCGAAATAAATCATAATCTTCAGGCACATTTGGCTTTTCAAAATATCCACTAACCTCATCAAAAGCTTGGCGTCTAAACATTGAAGAGCCATGTATAAAATTACCATCATTTAATAGTGTTTGTTTAGACACATGATTAAATTCTGGAAAATTTATAATGAAAAATTTTTCATTTTTAATCAATCCCCGTTTATCTTGTGGAAAAGAATCATAAACGAGCTTAGCTCTTTTCCCAAATAGTGCAAAATCACTATATGCGATCGCTACATCTGAATATGTATCTAATATCAGTGATGTTTTTTCAATAAAATCACTTCTAAATCTATTGTCGGCGCCCAAAAAGGTAATATAATCAGACTTAGTTAATGACACAGCTTTGTTAAAATGTTTGACTACACCTAGATTATTTTCATTTATATTTATCTTTATTAAATTAGGGTAAGTTGCCTGATAGAATTTAGCTATTTCACTTGTATCATCAGTAGATGCATCATCTGAAATTAAAATTTCATCAGGCATTCTAGTTTGACGCAGCACTGATTCAATAGCTTCAACTAAAAAACTTCCGTAGTTATAGGATGGGATAATAACTGTAATGGTAGCCTTTTTAAATGTCGTCTCATTAGTGACAGTTATACGATTCAAGCGGTACAGATCATGGTCATTACCTTGATGGCAAGATACTGCTCCCTCAAACTTTAATTTTACTTGATCAATAAGTCTTTCATTAAATTTTCCGTAGGGATAGGCAAACCATTTAAACCCAGTTGGGTCTATTTTTTCTAAGTTATGAGGAACTTCTAGTTCCTCTACAAAATTTACTGGGATTTCTTCATTTGTTAAATCACAATGAGATTTTGTATGCCACTGTAATCGGCCATTATTTTTAACTAGAATTTCTAACTCTTGAAAATTAGCAAATTGTGCTTGTGGCTCTGATGTATCAAAAAAATTATCTATGCCTATATAGTCACTAGTGACAAATAGTTCAAATGGATAATTAAATTCACTCAATATAGGCGCAGCGTAGTCTAAAACATTTTTGTAAACACCATCAAATGTAATTACAACATGTTCAGGATCACTGGGATTGTATTCATCTAAATAAACAATTTTTTTATGCTTTAATTCAAGCATTTGTCTATAAAAATCATCTACTGTTACCCACCATATACTAGGGCTTTCTAGGTAGACTTTGTGATACATTAAAATCGTCATTTAATGTAAACCTCTAATCTTTGCGTATAATCTCTATATGGAAAATAATAACAATCTAACATTAAATATGGGAAGCGAACTGAGTACCAATCATTTATATGACAGCATAGCAATATTCCATCCTCTCTCAAGATACTGTCTACAAGTTTATATACCAAATTGAATGATTTTCCAATATACTGCGAATACAAAACCCCAGTGATAGTTATTAAGTCATAACTATCTTTTGTGTGCTTCGGTATCTCAAAAATAGATGATTGCATGAATTTGATTCTACTCGATTCAAATTTTTTCGCATGGCTTATAGCATTAGCTGAAACATCAAACGCTGTTATATGTGTACCTGGTAATTCGCGTGTAATAAACCCATGACCACAACCAATATCAAGAACATTTTGGTATTGCCGTTCAGGAATTTCACTTAAAATAATGCTTTTTCTTGTATGGTCGTCTGGTGTTATCTCATAATCCCAAGGATCATATTTTTGATAAAATTCTTCTAACTCTTCTTGGGGTTGTAACATAATAATTAACCTATTGAAAATATGTTTTTATTATTGATAACAGACATATCTAAATTATCTAGAAATTTTACTATTTAGTTACATATCTCCATTGTTTGCCTCATATACTGACCGTAGAAGTATGATCTAGCTTAGATACAGACACATGCATTGGCTGATATACCTGACTCCAAATAGTTTTATTAGTTAAATCTGCTGATTTAAATACATAAGAGTATTCTACCCAATCAAAATAAGCTGTTGTTTTTAAAGAATCAGCAATTAATGTGGTAATGCTATAGTTACCCGCTCTCAGCTTATTATGGAATTTAAATTCTATGTAATATTGTTCACCAGGTATCGCATCCTTAATAGGTTGATTTTCATAAGCATTATTATTACCTATAACTTCAACTTGATTTTTATCTTTAATATAGAAAGCAATCACTATTTCGGGTAAAATTTCAAAAACTTCATAATAAATTTTGACATTAATATAATCATCAAATTTGATTTCTGTTGTTGGTCTTTCCAACTCATCAAGTACGGCTACATTAATTATTCTTGCTTTACCGCTACCTTGACGAAAGATTTTAACCCGTTCCTCAAACTCTTTTGCTTCTTGGAGGAAAACATGGTTGCCTGTTTCTAAAAATGCTATTTCTGGTATTTCAACAACAGGTGTTGCTATTGCTTTGCTATCTTGCAAATTGTTGTTTGTTAATAACTTCATTTTGGCAAATTGAGCTTTTATATAAGTATCAATAACTAAACCACTATCACCAATAATTTCAATATTACCTTTGTTTAAATAAACTGCTCTTTCACATATACTTTTTACTGAGTTTGTGTCATGACTAACAAAAAAAAGCGTCAGGCCATTATCTAGCATTTGTTTAAGCTTGATCATACATTTGGCTTGGAAAAACATGTCACCAACACTTAGGGCTTCATCAACAATTAGAATTTCGGGAACTACGTTGACTGCTACAGAAAAAGCCAAACGGACAAACATACCACTAGAGTAAGTGTTTACAGGCTGATCTATAAAATCTCCTATATCTGCAAATGCGGCAATTTCATCAAATTTTTCTTCAATTTCCTTTTGGCTTAATCCTAATAATCGCCCATTAAAAAATACATTCTGCCGACCAGTAAATTCTGGGTTAAATCCACTACCAAGTTCTAAAAGCGCTGATATCCGTCCCTGAACCTGTACTTCTCCAGTTGTTGGTGTCAATGTCCCTGCAATAATTTGCAGTAGGGTGCTTTTTCCTGAACCATTTGAGCCTACGATTGCAATTGTTTCCCCCTTAAATACTTCTAGATTGATATTCTGCAATGCCCAGAATTCATCATATCTACTTTTATGAGGTAGAAAAACTTCTTTAAGCCTATCTACAGGGCGAACATAGCGCTTGTAGCACTTCGAGACATTTTTTAGAGAAATTACAATTTTTTCTCCCATGCTTTTACCATCAGTCCTCAATACCCCTACACCACCGTTAAATAAATATTTTTGGAGTTTGCCTCAAGTATGGCTTTTATTGTTTTCGCATTCGTCACCACCAAAATACTCTCAAAGTGAATGGTATATATTTTACCTGTATTGGTCACCTTAATTGACCTGATATTAAATTTATTTTATAAGTATTATGCTTGAATATTGAATTTAGATAAATTTAATAACACATAGAAGGTAGGAAGGTTGGATACACGATATTAATTTTTTTAACAAATGATTCTGCGTTATCAAAATCAATAGGGCTTCACAATACATCGGCAAATGCTGGTCGCAACCGTCTATACACGAAAAACCCGCAACAAAAAATCAAGAATGCAACTATTGAGGCTACTCCCCATTCACCCCAATGTTTTATCTCCCCAACCAAAATCAAATCTCGATAAACTTCAACTAAGGCTGTCATGGGATTTAACCAAAATATGAAACTCTGCAATTCTACAGGAATTGCAGATGCCGGATAAATAATTGGTGTCAAGTACATCCAAACATTTAAAATCACTCCTAAAGTCTGCGGAACATCTCGCAAAAAAACTGTTATTCCTGCCGCTAAATAACCCAAACCTGCCGTTAATAATAACTGCGTTAGCCAGACTAATGGTAATAATGCCAAAGTTGGATGTAAAATATGAGTATTTACAGCTACAAAAAAAATCAACATTATTAAACCAAAGAAACTTTCAATAAATGTTGATAAAATTGGTACTAAAGGTAGCAAAGCTAAGGGAAATACCACCTTTTTCACTAAGTTTTGCTGTCCTAATACTGAAGTAGCAGCCTGCGTTAACCCGCCTGTAAAAGCAATCCAAGGAAGCAACCCTGCAAATAACCACAAACCAAAGGTGAAGTTATTCTCTGGTAAGTTTTTGATACTTAGCTTCACTCTCAGCACAATCGAAAACACATAAGTGTAAATCAGTAATTGCGATAGCTGATTTAGCAAAGGCCACAAATTTCCTAAAACAGAACCCTTATAACGCGCTTCTAAATCCCGTCTAACCAAAGTTCTGAGCAAGTCAAACTTTGTCCAAAACTGTTCATTTAGTGGCAGGATGCATCTGAGACTGCCTAATTTACGTACAATTCTTTGTAAAATTCGCAGCAATTTTTACTCCCCCTATCTACACACCCAGTTTCTTTATGTAATGCCTAATTGTAATGACAGTCAGCTTTGTGTTCCTTGTGTAAGTTGAACGCATCATTTAGAAAAAATGTTAGCCAATTTATCTTGGTGATTATACAACAAATATGCTGTTGGCAAGTGTATTTTTCTATAACAAATAGAAATCTTGTTAGCAACACTCCTTTCTTTGTGAGGGGCGCAAGTTTTTGCTTAACTCAAAGTATCTGGATCAACTCCCTGCGATCGCAAATACTCTGCAAGTCTATCAGCCCGTTGGCGTTCTTGTTCCGCTCTTTGGCGTTCTTGTTGTAATTGTTCAGCTAACTCCGTCGGTGTTAATAATTTGTCCCCCGTATCTAGAAGATAAAATCCTAATACTTCCCCCTCTACCGCCACTCTTAATCCTAGAGGTTGAGATATACCATCCGTAATTAACTGGTAAGTCTCACCATCTAACCTATATCCCCTTAACTTTTCTTCAATCCATTCCCCCTTCGGGTCAAATAACCAATATTCTAAAATCCCTAATTGTTCATAGAGATTTTTCTTTTGCTCTTGGTCTTGTTTTTGAGTTCCTTGAGAAGTCATTTCAAATACCACCTGGGGAACTTGACCTTCCTCCCAAACTTTATAACTATCCCGACCCCCAGGCGGCACATCAAAAATTACCATCACATCTGGTGCAACTCTTAATTTGGGAAAACCTTGAGCATAGTAGAGAAATTGGTCTGCTAAAACTGTAGCTTGTCTGCCTGTTAGGTATTGTTTAATTACTTCTAAGGTGGTGAGAATTGCGTAGAGATGTAAGTATGATTCTGCCAATGGTTCACCGTCGGAACTGGGATATTCGATGTTGGGATTGACTATTTTGATAGTTGTAGTCATGGCTACCTTTTACTAGGGTAGATTGTTTGGATCAATTCCTTGCGATCGCAAATATTCTGCCAATCGTTCAGCTCGTTGACGTTCTTGTTCAGCCCGTTGGCGTTCTTGTTCGGCTCTTTCTTTTGATGTCGGCACCCAACCTGCTGCATTATACCAACGCAACCACAAGCCTGTTGTCTGCTGATAAGAACCTTGCCACAGACCCAATCCTAATTCTAATTCTTCCAACCAAAAGCGGTTCTCTGGTAAAGATATTGCCTCGTAGCGAGTGCCTGTGAGTTGAAAGGCACGCAAATGATTTTCATAGCGATCGTAGATAACGTAGTAAGGAACCCGCAAAATGCCTTCATATACTTCCCTCTTGGTTGGGGGCTGGTTTACATCGCGCAGTGTTTTTCGTAAATCTTCTTGTTCTGTACCAGGTGAGAGTAATTCCACGACTAAAAATGGAACAACTCCCTCTTGTCAAATGACGTAACTTAAGCGTAGGTCTTGCTGTTGGCTAGCACTAGGTACTCCTAAAACCATATACCAATCAGGACGCTTGTACCATAAAGTATGACGGGGGTCGTAGTAAAGATTTAAATCGCTAGCAAGTAAAATTTCCTCAGATGGATAAGTCAGAGGTTGACAAG
This sequence comes from Desmonostoc muscorum LEGE 12446, assembly GCF_015207005.2. Classification (GTDB taxonomy): domain Bacteria; phylum Cyanobacteriota; class Cyanobacteriia; order Cyanobacteriales; family Nostocaceae; genus Nostoc; species Nostoc muscorum. The sequence continues at coordinate 2,199,482 of NZ_JADEXS020000001.1, read as the reverse complement.
TCTCAGTCAGCAAATCCGCCTGAATGCAGTGAAATTCATCTGGCAAACCTGATTCCCCTATTAATTCACTGGGTAAATCATACATCGTAGGCATGGTTTATTGTGGTGGACGGGGAGGATCTGTTTGATACATGACTGCTACCTTTGTTGCTTAACTCAAGCTATCGGGATTTACTCCGAACGATCGCAAATGTTCCGCCAACCGTTGCGATCGCAGCTGTTCTTGTTCCAACCGCAATTGTGCCTCAGATGCTTGTTGCTGAGCTTCAGATGCTTGTTGCTGAGCCTCAGACGCCTGTTGTTTCGCTTCTGAGGCCTGTTGCTGTGCTTCTGAGGCCTGTTGCTGTGCTGCAATAGCCACTTGTTGTGCTGCTATTGCAGCTTCCTCTGGTGTTGGAACTAAATCACCATCGGGTGTAAAGTAGCGCAGTTTACCTGCTTCTACTCCTAAATACAGCCCCAGCACATCGCTCCAACGCCATCCTCGTGCATTTGGTGTAATTTCCTGATACCTGTTGCCTACCAATTCAAAACCGACAAATTCCAAATTTTCTGGCGAAAACCAGAAATATTCTGGTGTGTGAAATCGATTTTCATAAAGATTCTTCTTCAAATTGCGGTCAATATCAGCCGTACTTTCTGAAAGTAATTCAATAATCAAATCTGGATAACGACCATCTTCTTCCCAGACTACCCAAGAATTGCGCGATCGCTTTTCGGTGTTTTTGACCAAAAAAAAGTCTGGGCCGCGAAAATCTCGATTTCGCAACTGCTGACGGCTAAAATATATTGTTAAATTCGCACCTATAAAGAAATCATTACAGTCACGCCACAGCCACTCAAGGGAAGTTACTAGCAGCAGTAGCTGCATATAATGCAAGGAAGTTTCCATCTCCGGCTCATCACTTAACAACCGAGTTGCATCGGGCATCTGTTGTTCTAGCTGTTGCGCTGTGACAAACATTATCGTTGTACCTGTTTGGTTGTTGATTTAATTTTAAGCTTTTTGTCATTAGTCATTGGTCATTTGTCATTAGTCATTGGTCATTAGTCATTTGTTTTTCTTTGCGTCCCCTTCCTCATCTCCCTCATCTCCCTCATCTCCCCACTCCCCACTCCCCATCTCCCCACTTCTCCCTGAATTTATGAAAGCTGAGTCACGGATTCAGCTAAACTGAGACTTGGTTTATCTGAATTGTAATCAGGCATGGAAATCGGACAAAAGGTTAAAGTCTATCGTTTGCGCGATCGCGTTTCTTCTCCCATTGCGAAAAAACTAGGACAAGTCGGTGTTATCCAAGGCTACAAAGTCACCGATGGTATGGGAATCGGTGTAGTGGTGCTGTTTGAGGATAATTCTTCGACTTGGTTTTTTGAAGATGAAATTAAACCTGTGTAGGAGAAAGAACTCACATCGGGATTTTTCTGTTGAATCTGAAGTTGACAGCCCAAGCTGAGAGTCTTTGTTGAGTGCTAAGTTGGAGTTGAAAACACCGGCGGTAATTGGGAATCAAGTAATGGCTCTAATATTGACATTTTTGGGCAAAGGCGGCATCGCTCGTACCAAAATTGCGATCGCCGCCGCCAAATTATTGGCAAGCCAAGGCAAACGCGTACTTTTAGCAGGACTAGCAGAACCAGCACTGCCAATCCTGCTAGGTACTCCCATTGGTTCTGAACCTCAGGAAATCGCACCAAATTTGCAAGCAGTACAGTTTCAAGCATCTGTACTACTAGAAAGCAACTGGGAAGAAGCAAAGAAACTTGAGGCGCAATACCTCCGCACCCCCATATTCAAAGACGTTTTTGGTCAAGAATTGGTAGTATTGCCGGGGATGGACAGCGCCCTTGCCCTGAATGCTATCCGCGAATATGATGCCAGTGGCAAATATGATGCGATCGTTTACGATGGCACGGGTGACTCTTTAACCCTGCGGATGCTGGGATTACCAGAGTCTCTGAGTTGGTATGTCCGGCGATTCCGGCAATTGTTTGTTAACTCCGACTTAGGCAAGACAATTGTTGAATCGCCTTTGATTCAGCCACTAATTAGCAGCTTTTTCAACGTCAATTGGACAGCAGACAACTTTGCAGCTCCCACTAACCAAGTCAATAATTTCTTAGACAAAGGGAGAGCCGCTCTTACCGATCCCAAGCGTGTTGCTGCTTTTTTGGTGACGACACAAGACCCCATTGAAGTGGCAAGTACCCGTTATTTGTGGGGTAGCGCTCAGCAAATTGGTTTAACTGTTGGTGGTGTTCTCCTTGTATCTTCCGAGATCAACGTCAACCTATCAGAGGAATTTATACCATTACCTGTGAGCGTCATTCCTGACTCCCCAACAGGTGACTGGCAAATACTCATAGACGCCCTACCCAACTTTGAAGCCCAAGCAGCACAGGCTCCCAAACCAATTGAAATCGATATCCACAATCGTCAGGTACGGTTATTCTTACCAGGATTTGACAAAAAACAAGTCAAACTCACCCAGTATGGGCCAGAAGTCACGGTAGAAGCAGGAGACCAGCGGCGGAATATTTCCCTACCCCCAGCCCTAAGTGGTAAACCCATTGCTGGAGCAAAGTTTCAGAATAGTTATTTGATAATTTCGTTTTAAGGTATCGGGAATGGGGAATGGGGACTAGGGAATAGGGACTGGGGAATAGGGAAGAAAGTTAATAACCAATGCCCAATGCCCACTTGCCCTGAGCGAACGCGAGTGCGTCTCGTAGAGAAGCCGAAGGGATGCCCAATACCCAATACCCAGTACCCAATCCCCAATGCCCTATTAATAAGTAAGAATTATGTCAGAATTAACTCCCATTACTCCAGATTCCAAATCGGCTGAAGCATTAGACTCAGTGGCAAATAATCCCAGCGAGGAAGCAATAGTAACTGGCGATCGCACTGCTAAAACTCGGCAATTGCTAGGGATGAAAGGCGCATCACCAGGAGAAACTTCGATTTGGAAAATCCGTTTGCAACTGATGAAGCCCATCACTTGGATTCCCCTAATTTGGGGCGTAGTCTGTGGTGCGGCTTCTTCTGGTAACTATACCTGGACAGTAGAAAATGTGTTGAAGGTAGCAGCCTGTATGTTCCTGGCTGGGCCATTGATGACAGGTTATACCCAAATCCTCAATGATTACTACGATCGCGAAATCGATGCCATCAATGAACCTTATCGCCCTATACCCTCTGGAGCAATTTCTCTCACCCAGGTAATTACGCAGATATGGGTATTACTAATTGCTGGTATTGGGTTGTCATTTTTGCTCGATGTCTGGGCTGGTCATGAATTCCCCACAATCACAGCGATCGCCATTATCGGTTCTTTCATCGCCTATATTTATTCTGCGCCTCCCCTGAAACTCAAGCAAAACGGCTGGCTGGGTAGCTACGCCTTGGGTGCAAGCTATATTACCCTACCTTGGTCTACAGGACACGCTTTGTTTGGTGAACTCAATTCTACAGTTGTGATTTTGACAATGTTCTACAGCTTAGCTGGATTGGGTATTGCCATTGTCAACGACTTCAAAAGTGTAGAAGGCGATCGCCAGCTAGGGTTAAATTCACTACCCGTCATGTTTGGCATCACCACCGCCGCCTGGATTTGTGTACTGACAATAGATGTATTTCAAGGATTGATTGCTGCTTATCTCCTCTACATCCATGAGAATTTGTATGCAGGAATACTTCTGTTGTTAATCATCCCGCAAATCACCTTACAGAATATGTATTTCCTGCGCGATCCTGTGGCTAATGATGTTAAATACCAAGCCAGTGCCCAACCGTTTCTAGTTCTGGGAATGCTCGTTGTTGGTTTAGCGCTCGGTCACGCTGGCATTTAAGAAAACAGTGCCCAGTTGCGAGTGAGGAGTTAAGAGTTATTATTCTTACCATCTCCCGACTCCCCACTCCCTAAGCACTCAACAAATAAACTTATACTTCTATAGTGAGAAGTAAAGAATTAGGAGTTAGGAGGTAATATACTTCTAACTCCTAAGTTGTATCAGGAAATGCCGTGCTAGAAGTAATCTATTTCCTCATTCATGGAATTCAACCTTTATTAGTCCCGATTTGCTTTGTCGTTGCTTGGACTGTAATTATTCTGGCTATTTTGAATCTTTGGGCGGTGGCGCGAGATAGTGTGACTACAGCCAAGCAAATGCATCAAATCCCCTGTACTGGTTGCCAATATTTTACCGACAATTACCGACTTAAATGCACTGTCCGCCCATCTATTGCCAACACAGAAGAAGCAATTGATTGTTCTGACTATCAACCGAAGACGAATCCTTATCTTTACTAGGGATTGGGGATTGGGGATTGGGGATTGGGGACTGGGGAGAAATAACCAATGACAAATGACAAATGACTACTGACTAATTTCTAACAAAACCTTCAAAACACCGCGACTCTGAGCTTGTTCAAAAGCCGCAAGCCCTTCAATTAGCGGGTAGCTGGCGTGAATTAGGGGTTGTACGTCCACTTGTTTATTGGCTAGCAACTGGAGTGCTGGAGCAAAGGGACCGCAACGAGAGCCGATGAGGGTGATTTCATCCACTACTAAAGAAGAAGCATCAAGGCTGAGGTTGCCAGCATAGGTACTTTTAAGTACTAATGTGCCACGGGGACGTAGGGCACGACGGGCGATCGCAAATCCTTCTGGATTGCCAGTACACTCTACTGAAATATCAAAATATCCATCTGTGACAGCATTAGCGAGACCCGTTTTAATTCCCCGTACCTCTAAGTTAGCAAGTTTGTCTTGATGACGCCCTACAACTAAGAGTTCACAGCCTGTTAAGGCTAGTGTCTGCGCTACTAACTGCCCTAGTTTGCCATCTCCAACCACTAGCACCCGATTATTTGGATGCAACGGCACTTGTTGCTGAATTTCCAGAGCTGCTGCTACAGGTTCAGTAAAAGTTGCTACTTCTGTTGGCACATTATCAGGTACTAAATGTAGGTTCTCCACTGGCAAGGAGAGATACTCAGCAAAAGCCCCGTGGCGGTTAACAATTCCAAGAACAGTGCGGTTTTCGCAGTGAGTCGGTTGTCCGCTGCGGCAAAAACGACAATGACCACAGACAGCGTTGATTTCTCCAACTACACGTTGGTTAACTAAGTGTTCTGGCCCTTGTTCGACAACGCCGACAAATTCATGACCTAAAATACCAGTATAAGGATAGTAGCCTCTGAGTAATTCTAGGTCAGTGTTACAAATACCCGCACGCAAGACGCGCACCAAAGCTTCTCCCGGTGGCGGCTCAGGAATGGGAATATCTGTGCGTAGTTGCAATTGGTTGTTTTCGAGCCAAAGTCCTTTCATTACTGTTTCAGGGGTAATAAAAAAAGGTAGTATGCGCCGGATCAATCGGTATATAGTATAACAACTTCTCCAGGATGAAATATAAAGCTAGAAGCAGCACAATAAGCTTCTGGCTTTTAATACCGATTTGAAAAATGATTGCAACAATTGATCGCTAAAAGCGGCTATTAGTCTGTCAAGATGATTTTGAGTCTCTTGTTTTTCTCTTTCTTTGCGTTCTTTGCGCCCTTTGTGGTTCGTTTATTTATCTAACAAAACTAAGTTGACAGACTACTATTGTGGGTGAATATTTTTTTATTTGGAAGTTCCTTACAGCAAAAATGCGTATAAAATTGCCTAAATTGTCCAGAATAATTTAATTTACGAGTCGCAAAAGCTGCTTTTGAAGTCGCAAAAGCAGCTTTTGAATCAGAAATTACAGCACTGGCGATGCACCACCCGCTAAAAAGCCCATTCCTTAATACTTTTGACTTTTAACTTTTGACTTTTAACTTCACGGCGGTACTACTCCCTTTATTTCCTAAAACAGAAATAATCCAAAATCTAAAATCCAAAATCGTTTAACTCACTTCAATTTTTTTTAACCAAGTAACCAGATCATTTGAGTCAAGTGCTATCTCGCTTCCTAAGGTTTTGATATAAAGAAGTCCATCACTAATAATTAAATCTCTAATTGGATACCATGAATCTCGCGTCCTAATCAAAAGTTCCAAGGGAATACCTGGCCTTAAGGTATACTTGCGATATTTCCACCAAGCCCGCCATAGCAGCACAGATTTAGTACACTGCATCTCATAGCCTTTGGGAATTTCGCAGTATTGATACTGATAGAAACCCCGACTATCGATTTCTCCCTTGAGGATATAACTATATTCTGCTAATGCCTGATTGATCAATTCCCAATGGGATGAGTTTGGAGAAATCGAGAATTGACATGGTGTGTTAGATATTTGTGCGATCGCAATCAGACCTTCAGATTTTGCAGTCAGTTGGTTAGTTTTATAAACTGTTTGCGCTGTTAAAGAAGGGTTTGATAACAAAATGTCTTTTTTGTGGATAGAGTTTTGGATAAACTCTCGAATCAAATCTAGATTAGACAACATAAAGTTTTATATGTCGTTGTAGTCACATGGGTTAGGACAGTGTTAATTGCAAGAGAGCAATGAAGTAACTGAGTTTATACTCAGCACTAAGCACTAGGTACTGGGCACTTTGCTATAGTCAGTGACCCAGTGTAAGGGAAGCCCCAACACATTGCAAATTACCATTTATACTGTTACTGTCACTTGCCAAATGATGGACGGGATTTTTAATTATACTGAAACCGTTCTTTGTCAGTGGTTTCATTTTGTTTTATTTTATTCAAGGGATGCTGCCTAAAGAGTTTTCTTTCTAGGCAGCCAATTAGCACTTTAAATTTTTACGCCTTCGAGAAAAGGTTCAAATATCGGAACTAACTCTGGGCGACTAACCACGAGGGTGGGAAAAGAGCGATCGCTATAATCTTCACCCGCTGATAAAGGAAATGGTTCAGAATTCAGTGATGACCAAACCCCCCCAGCAGCCTGGACAATTACCCAAGCCCCTGCTAAATCCCAAACTTTTGGTGTCGCTTCAATTCCGCCCAGAGTCGCCCCAGTAGCAACTGTCAAAAAGTTATAGCTAGCCACACCCAACATCCGAATTTTGCAGGGAAAGCCGTTGCGGATAATTGCCGTGCTGCGGGAACAGAGGTTAAAAAAATGATTGTTGCTGGGACTATCACTACTGGTGTGGATGGGATGATGGTTGAGAAATGCTCCAGTTGGTGTGGTTATCCCAGATGAACCCGGCCAAAAACCATGAAAAGCTTGATTCAGGGGTGGTGCGTAAACATAACCAAAAATTGGAGTGCCTTGATACAGTAAACCCAGAGAAATCGACCAGATGGGAATACCGCGTGTGAAGTTGGTTGTACCATCAAGAGGGTCAATTACCCAGCACCACTCAGTACCGGGAAAAGAGCGTTCGCTTTCTTCGCTCAAAATACCGTAGCCAGAGAAATTAGAAGCGATCGCATCCCGAATTTCCTGATCTGCCCATTTATCAGCTTGGGTTACCAAAGTGCCATCGGCTTTTTGCGAAGCCTGTACTTGCCCAAAATCTTGCATTAGCTGCTTACCCACCCTGGTAGTGGTTGTTTGGGCAAAATCAAGAATTGTTGTCCAAAAATCATTCATTGATTAATTCTCGCGCAAAGGCTCTGTTGAGCCAAGATTGGTAGATTCGGGTTTTGGCTGGTGAAGTTTTCACTTTAGTCTAAATCACTTTGTAAAACAGAAGTGATCGCTTGTTTGGTATTTGTTTGAAATTCCGCCACATTCACTCGGTTGAGAAACCAAATCGACAGCACCATTCCCACAGCTTCTAAGGCAAATACTAGTCCATAGGCTAAAACTAAGTTGGGTAGAAGTTTGCGCCCCAAATCCAATAATGTACCGCCGATAACCACCGCTAATCCCCTGGATAGGGACTGCGCTAGCCCCCACGCCCCAATAAACGTACCTGCGGCTTCGGCTGCTGTGAGATCCAACATCAAACTAATTGCTGCTGTGGTTAAGAAACCCGCGGCCAAACCAAACAAAACTAAACCTAATTTCAGGAAGGCTGGATTAGCAGAAAATCCCGATATAGCTAACAACCCGGCGGCGAATGCCACTAAAACACAGCCCAGGCGTGCAGTTCTGCGCTTACCCAAACGTGGCACAACGAAAAAGCCAGTGACACCGTAGGCAATCAGTATACCTGTTCCGTAAAAAGCATTTAGTTTAGTGCTTTCAGCGAGGGGCATCTTAAATACTTGACCGGCGTAAGGTTCCAAAATTGGGTCTTGCATGAACAAGCAGATAGTCATCACGAATAAAAAGGTGAAAAACAAACCTGTTTGCGGACTAGCCGTCAAGATTTTCCAAGCATTGCCCAGAGTAATGCTGTCTTCTCGCTGTTCCACCGTAGAACGGTTTAAGTATTGGGAGTATTTTTTTTCCACACCCAATGTTGCGGCGATCGCTAACCCAAATACAATTGCTGGGATGATAGTAAATAGTCTGTTGACGGATGCCTGTAACGTTTCTAGAGAAGCGCCTACTGTTAACGCCTCTAGTAACTTGGAACTGATAATCGCCCCAACAATAATTCCCACCATCAGCATTGACCAAACAACACCGACTACTTTAGAACGGTTATCTTCTTCAGATATATCCACCAACAAAGCAGCAAAAGCAGTACCGCTAGCACAAATTCCTAGACCGTAGACAGCAAAAATCAAAGCTAAAAGTGCTGTCCAGCCAATTGTTTGGGTTGTCCATACCCAGCCGTCTGCACTATTTCCAGTCAGATTGAGCTGCCACATTACTTTTACAGCTAAAAATGCGGCGATCGCAAATATTGCCGCCCCCACCCAAACATAAGCTGTGCGGTGATAACCCCATAACGGCTTGGCATCTGAAATCTGCCCGAACCAGATCCGGGAAGGAGCAACAAATAAAGGCAGTGCTAGAATTACTGATACCAACGTTGCAGGAATTGCTATTTCTTGAATCATGACTCTGTTGAGTACTCCCAGAGTCAAAATTGACATCATGCTCAACCCCATTTGAAATAAGCCCAGCCGGAACATGGTCAGCAAGTTGACTCTTGGCACAGATTGGGGTTTTGTTTTGGTATCAAATACTTCACCGCTTGCCATAGCTACTTTTTCGTATCGTTTCTAGGATTTAATTTCTCTCTTTAAATAAACATAAACCCTACCCGCTCGAAATCAGCGAACGAAAAGTTGAAGTTGCGATGGCTTCTCTTCGAGACGCTACGCGAACGCCCGCCATAGACATCGCACTTATTTAGCAACCAGTTATACCAACACCTCCATTAGTGTATGCTTTGGCAAAGTTGGGATTAATTTTTGTGGCTTGGTTGGTTGTAATCCGCGATGTCTACGACGGGCTATTCGGCGTCGCATAACCAGAGAATTTTAGGATGAAGTAGTGAAACGAGACTCCATTTACTATCAAATTTTTAAGCGTTTTCCTGGTTTACTCTTTGAACTAGTCGATCGCCCTCCTCTTCAAGGGCAAAACTATCGATTTGAATCACTTGAAGTCAAAGAAACCGCTTTTCGTATCGATGGTGTATTTTTACCTCCAGAGGATGCAACATCCAGAGTAATCTTTTTTGCTGAAGTTCAATTCCAAAGAGATGAAGCCCTCTACCATCGGTTATTTACTGAGTCGCTGATGTACCTGAACCGGAATCGTTCTCAATATGATGACTGGTTCTGTGTGGTAATTTTTTCATCACGCTCTTTGGAACCAAGGGATCAAAAAACTCATAGAATATTTCTCAACAGTGACCAAGTACAGCGAATCTATTTAGATGAGTTAGCCGCTACTGATCAGCAGCCAATAGGCATCAACTTAATGCAGTTGACTCTAGCATCAGATCAAGTGATGGCAGAGCAAGCAAAGCAATTGATTGAGCGGGTAAAATTAGAGTCAACGGACACGCTGCCGAAAAACGAAATACTAGACATCATCACCACAATCGTCGTTTATAAGTTTTCTAATTTGAGTAGAGAGGAAGTTGAAGCTATGCTAGGACTGACTTTGGAGCAAACAAGGGTTTATCAGGAAGCGAAAGCCGAAGGTCGAGAAGAAGGCCGAGAAGAACGAGAGGCTGAAATGTTAAAACTTACTGTACCTCTGTTACTAAAAACAGGGATGAGTATGGAAGAGATTGCTCAACACCTCAACGTTGATATAGAAGCTGTCCAGATTGCTGCACAGCAAGGTGCATAGAATAGGCGTTTTATGTTTCTAACCTGGCTTTTGCAAAATGGCTACTGAGCATAGTGGCGTGGCAAGCTTAAAATGGTGCATTAATAAACTCTTGTGGGGTGGGCATCCTGCCCGCCCGGAGGGGTGAGGACACCCATCCCACAATAAAATCTATTGCAACATTTTAGCCTTGCCATGCCAATAGGGTGGGACATAAAAAAATTCCCTGTTTAAGCCGCTATATTTTTCAATTCAAAGTAATAAACAGCTGTTGTTTATGCTCCAGATAACCATTTTTCTTGTACATTAGCTTTCTGAATAGGTGTGGAAGAACTCTCGCGCCAGAGAGTTAACAGCTTTTGAATATATTGCCTACCTTCATAATCTGTTCTAGCAGCTTCAAGTAAATTACTAACAATCCATTTTGCGGCTGTGTCCTCTTCTTTAGTAAGTAGACATAGACAAGATGTAATAGCTTTTACATACCAAGTTCCAACCTCAGGATTGTAGAATTCTACTATTTGATGTTTGAAATTCAAAAAATCCCTAGTTCCATCAGGATGTAAAAGAAGTGCTATCATTGCTGCTGCTCTAATATTTTGAGCTAAACTCAAGTTTTGATAAATTTGACTCAAATAAGAGGTTTCATGAATCATTTCATAAATTATTTTACTGATAACTTCAAGATCTTCGTCAACCCTTCTACTACGATAAGCATTCCTGTGGTTGATAAATGAATTCAGTAAAAAGTTTATTATATGGGGTAGTAAAGGAGCCTCTAATGGCAGATTTATCTTAAAAGATGAAAAATCCAATAATGATGTATCTTCACATATAGGTTCTAAAGATGCTAATAAGAAAGCAGTACGCAATTCATGTTCGCGCTCAGGTGCTTCTTTTATAAAACGTCCCCATATTCCTGGGTATGCACATAAAATTTTGGGGTTTTGTACAATCTTGTTAAGAATTATATTTAAAATTTCTAAATTATTAACGACTTCTTCATTTCTCCACAAAAAAATAGCAGCAAATGTATATTCATCTACTAAATTTTTCCATAAATCTATGCTAAATCTTTTTCGGGTTTTTCTAATAACCATTTGTTGGCGTTGTACGAACGACAGTTCTATATCTTTATTATCAAATAATTTTTCAAAGTATTGATATTCCATATTATTCAAGTATTGTTTTTTTTCTGTCTCTGACTTGGACGTATTTACTAATATACCTATCCCTAAATTGGACAGTACTGTATTAAACAAATGCTCTCCTTCATCTGAAAACAAACTTATAATCTGCGCTAAAATTGAACGCTGTTTTTCTTGACTATAACGAACAATTAAATAGATTAATTGCAAAATTTTGGGAGTATTACCAAAATCATTTAAAACGTTAAGTTCATATTTTTTTTCTCTCCAATTTAGCTGGCTATCAAAAATTTCGACAATCGAATAATCTCTAATATTTTTATTTTTATTATTAGGAAATATATATTTTTGAGATTCTAAAAGAATCTGGAAACAATTCAATTGATTGGATGAAAGACCCATATCACTAGCAATATTACAAGAATTCTCAATGTTAAAGTTAAGAATTTCTATACATGATTCAAATGCTTGCTTTGTAAGAGAAGCCCATTTTAGACTTAGTATAATTTTTACAATAGTTGTTAGAACCCAATGCTTAACAGGATTAGATTGTCTTCCCATTTTGCCATCTCGAGTTAATAGATTTGAAGTTAAAACACATGAAATGTAATCAGATGGTGATGCAATTATAAAATTGCTAACTTCTTCTACTTTCTCATGATTGTCTGGCAATATATTAACTAAGACAATAGCTGCACCTACACTTTCAGTCAGATTCTTGTCGTGTAAGCATGAAATCAAAAAACTGTATAGCCATGACTGTGAATTCGGCCGACTTACTTGTATTAAAGGATAAAGCAATTCAATTTCTAAAGAAGCAGTTAATGGTTCAAGGCATTTTCGGAATTGCTGACGAATACGTTTATCTTGCTCTAATACCCCTTCCTGTAGCAATCGTGCAGCTAGAATAGCACCACGCCCAAGCCTGCGTTTCAATAGACGTAAATTTTCATCATCTCCTTCGTTAAAATTTTCTAGCACTGCAACTACTACTGCTAGTTCTGTTCTACGCCCATTCTCAACTAGAGCACTTAACAAAAAATGCATAACTTCACGCCAATGAGCATCACCAGCTATTAGCTCAACTCTTTCACGTAATTCCTCTGCACTCACAGATTCATAAATAAATTCTGCTGCAAAAAATTCTTGTAATGGGCGAATATCGAAACGTACATAATTACCATCAACGGGTGTACTGACCAGAACTAGTCTGTCTGTTGTCGCTTGCATTAACACATCAACAGTTTCATCTATTTCTGTTTCTACCATCTGCGATACTGCATCTGTAATGAGTTTTTTAAACTCATGATTACGATCTAACTTTGTCTGAGCGCCCTTACTCAATTCTGCTCTAGCATGTAAAACAAATCCAAGGCGATTATGTACTGTTTTCAGTAATTGCTCTTCTTCACTTAAAAGTTTAGCTAATCTTTTATCCAGCAGATTCCTGTTTGCTTCTCTTTTTCTAATTACTTGATAAAAATTCGTAAATAATTTCCATCTTCTTTCAGGGGGTTTTTCACCACCTCGTACTACAATTGCCATTATATGAGACTGTAAAGGTGTAGTCATCAATTCACGGACGGCTGGAGATTGAATAGCAGATATCAATATTTGTAGAGCTTTTTTTGCTTCACTTGGAGAGCGATTTAGTTCTAGTACTGGTTTGGCACATTCTATAGCTTGTTGTGGAGAAAGATTTATCAATTCGATAGTGGGGCCATCTAAATCTTCAAATTGTCCTGAATATCCTTGAGGACGAGATGTACATAGAGTTAGAAAATCAGCATTGATTTCCACAGCCACATCATTTACAAAGCGACACACTTCTGTAGCAACGGCGTCTTTAACATCTTGAGGAACTTCATCAAGTCCGTCAAAAATGATCGCCCAGCTACGATTTCCTAGTAATCGTTTGAGTGTTCCAACATGAACTTGTTGCTCAATACCACCAGAAATAAAATAGGCTAAGTATGTTAAGATACCACGAGGCTTATTTCTTTCTTGTTCTCCAAACCATTGAGCAAATTCTTTTAGCTCAATACTAATAGGTATTCTAGGTACTGTAGGCCAAAAACCGTTCTTTTCAGTAGCTTTGCGAATTTCAGATGCTAAGGTCTTTTGTTTTGTTGGAATCTGAGATATATCTTTATTTACAATTAATGCTGCCCGTTGAATTTGACAAAAGAATTGAGTAATTGTTGATTTTCCCTGTCCTGGACCACCTTTTATAAACCAGACTCTAGCTCGTGATGGATGCTTGCTCCAAATTTGCCAATCCTTGGTGTCTGGTTGTTGCTCATCAATACGATGACATCTGGCAGATGTTTTTACCAACCAGGGCATTACTAAGTCTTGACAGTTATATTTATGACAACGAAATGGGAGATCAACGAAAAGTTGGTGAATACCTGGGCTTTCTCCAGCAGAACCAGCTTGCTCTAGTTTGGTGTATTGTTGGTCATCAAGTTGAGATAATATTAAAAAGCGAAGGATTGTTTTAGCCTCAGCTTGTGCATCCTTAAGTTGATTAAAAATTTCGGTCAAGATATTTCCTGGTGTTAGGAAATGCCTGTAATGATCGCTAATTTCAGGATTAAGTATTAATAAATCAAGGATTTTACGCCCACCCCATATATGAAAGTTATCTTTCAGTTCAGGGAATTCGTTAGCCACCAATTCTCTTGCTTTATCAAATGCACCAGTTTCTGGAACTCCTGAAGGATCGATATTAGTTGCAACAATCCAGTTGTCTGGTAATTTCCGTCCAGATTCAGGATTTTTAAATTCTTTTAACTCTGCTTGAATCTGGTTTAATAACCATTTCTGACTATCCTTAGAAAGATTAGGCTTATGAAACTTAGATTGTAAGTACCAACATCCAGACCAGCGGTCTGTTTCACTTGGATACGGCGCTTCTCCTTCAAAATATCCATCACGCCCACCATCAGATCCTGGACTAAATCCTGTTAGTCCAAGCCCAAGGGCACGTAAAGCAAGATGATTTACCAAATGCTCAAAAGTATTTGGATCTAGCTGGGTTAAATCATAGCTATCAGGCATCGAGTTTAAGAATTATGGGATGTTTGAACAATTTACAAAGAAAGGCAGAGGGCAGAGGGCAGAGGGCAGAAAGAAGTATTAATAATAACTTTAGTTGTCGGTCTAAAGCCCATTAGTATAAAAAAATTTGTATCGAGACACGTAGCGCCAGATACAAAGCGTCCTTGCTTCAATCCCACTTTTAAAAACGTGGGTTCCCTTCTGCCTTCGTACTTCTTGAGTGATCGTGTGCAATGCCCCACACCCAATTTTGTCTGTAACGCTACACTAAAAAAGTAAAGAAATGTAAATAAATTAAATTTTGCAACCGTGGAAAATATCACATTGGGGCAAAATGGCCCAGTTGTTACACCCTTGTGCATAGGTACTTGGGCTTGGGGTGATAAACTCTTTTGGAATTATGGCAATGACTACGGCCCAGAACAGTTAAAAGAAGCCTTCACCGCAGCGCTACAAGCTGGTATTAACTTCTTCGACACTGCTGAAGTCTACGGAATGGGATTATCAGAGAAATTTTTGGGGCAATTTATGCAACAGACACAACAACCTGTGCAAATTGCCACCAAATTTGGTCCTCTACCGTGGCGATTTACAGGTCAATCCGTCTCTGATGCTTTAACGCAGAGTCTCAAACGTCTACAAGTAGAGCAAATCGACCTCTACCAAGTACATTGGCCTTTTGCTTTCTTTTTAAGCCAAAAAACTCTGATGAATGCCTTAGCCGATGAAGTGAAGCGGGGTAGAATTGCCGCAGTCGGCGTGAGTAATTACTCAGCAGAGCAAATGCGAGACGCTCATCAAATATTGGCAGACCGTGGAGTGCTTTTGGCTGTGAACCAAGTACGCTATTCTTTACTCAGTCGCCAAATTGAAAGCAAGGGTATTGTGGCAACTGCCCGTGAGTTGGGTGTGACTCTGTTGGCTTATAGTCCTTTAGCTCAGGGATTACTCACAGGCAAATACACTATTGATAGTGCTGAAATTCCCACTGGTGCGAGAAAAATAGACCCACGATTTAGTAAAGAAGGCTTACAAAAAATTGCACCAGTAATATCTTTGCTACGCAGTTTTGGAGAAAAATACGATCGCACCCCAGCCCAAGTTGCTCTCAATTGGTTAATTTCTCAGGGTAACGTCATTCCCATTGCTGGAGTGAAGACAGCCGAACATGTACGTCAAAATGCTGGCGCTTTAGGTTGGAAATTGAACGAGGATGAAATTCAAGAGTTAGAAAAAGTTAGCCGTCCCTGGCTGTAGTAGAGACGTTGCAATGCAACGTCTCTACTCAAACACCGGAGGCCAAATTTCTGACACTACTAGCTCCCAACCTGGTAATAAGTCTGGTAGTGTCAGTTTGTCGTTGTCCTGCAAAACTATTGGCTCTTGGTTGAGGCGATAAACTGTGAGCGTCAATTTGTCAGGATCAATGAGGATACCAACTGTAGATCCCAGTTGTAAAAATAGCTGAATTTTTTCTACTAATGGTTTGATTCGGTCTGACTTAGATTTGATTTCTACCATCAAGTCAGGCACTAGTTCCACAAAGTCCCGCTTGCTGATTTTAAGTCTATCAGCACGAACAAAAGACACATCGGGAGAGCGGAGATTTCGTTTTTCGTTATCAGCTTCTTTGCCATTTTCCGTTTCTAACGTAGGCAAAATAAAACCAGCGCTAGAACCAGTCACCCATCCGAGTCTTTTTGGACGCACCCAATTACCTAGCTGCCGCGCAAACTCTACACCTATTTCTTCTGACTCATAATCTGATGGTCCCATAACAAGTATGTTTCCGTCTACCAGCTCCATCTGCCATTCTGGATGCTCTGCTTGTAGTTGCTCTAAGTCTGGAATAGTGAACATAATACTAATTCGTAATTCGTAGTTCGTAATTCGTAATTAATACACATTCAAAAAAGCTTGATATAGCGGCTTTTCATAACCTCACCTTGTTCCAAAAATAATACTTACTTTCTTTCCCAATTTGGCATAAGACCACGAAGAATGCATCTTTAATTCATCTTCTTACAAACTTGTAGAAGAAGTTACCCAAAAAGTCAAAAAGTCAAGAGTCCAAAGTCAAAATCTTAACTCCTAACTCTTAACTCTTTCAATTTTAAATTTTGAATTTGGGATTTTGGATTGAAGCAAGAATCTAAAATCTAAAATCCAAAATTCATTAACTCTTTCAATTTTAGATTTTGAATTTGGGATTTTGGATTGAAGCAAGAATCTAAAATCTAAAATCCAAAATTCATTAACTTCTAACTAAGAAGCTGATTCCCTAGCTGTAGGTGAACCTAGCTTTTTACTTGTAGGGGATGCAGAAGACTCGCGACCATTTGTCCGCAGTTTGGGCTTGGGAGAAGAATGTCTTTCTTCATCTCCATTGCTGCTATCTGATTTCCACGCAGAACGGGGGCGATCGCCAGAAGATTCGCGGCGCTTGCCGAGTCTGGGTTTGGGAGTGGCGGGTTCTTCTTGGGGAATTTCCACATCTGAGTTCAACCAAGCAGGACGAGTTTGGTCGTAAGCGATTTGCAATGCTGCTGCGGCGATCGCCTGAGCATCATATTTTTCAATCAATTCGCTGACGATGGGCAAAAATGAGGCTAAACGCTCACCAGCCAAAGCTTCTCGTACTTGTTCTTGCAATTTCAGGATGTGCCGCGCTTCAATCTGCGCCCGTGTGGGAATTGTCAACACTTGCCAAGGTTGGCGGTTATGACGTTCAAATGTCTGCTGCTTGCGCCGTTCAAATGGCTGCACTAGAGAAATTGCGGTTCCTTCTTTACCAGCACGACCAGTACGACCAATGCGGTGAACGTAGGTTTCTACGCTATCAGGTAAGTCGTAGTTGATCACATGGGAGAGTTGATCGACATCTAATCCGCGTGCGGCAATATCAGTTGCTACCACCCAGCGTACTTGACGATTCCGGAATCGGCTCAATAACCGCTCCCGCGCTTGTTGGGATAAGTCACCGTGGTATTCATCTACACTATGACCAGCAGATTGCAGTTGATTGGTGAGTTCGGCGGCGGTACGTCTGGTGCGAACAAAGATTAAAGCTGTTTCTGGATCTTCCATTTCCAGAATTGGCTGTAAAGCTTTGGCTTTTGTCCAGTGGCGGGGGATCAGGTAAGCTACCTGGTTAATTTTGTTGGGTGCGGCTTTTGGCTGTTCAACGGTGACTGTTGCTGGCGATCGCAAAAACTTGTTCACCAAGGAGCGAATCGAGGGTGGCATTGTCGCCGAAAATAAAGCTGTTTGGCGATCTGTGGGTGCTTGGGAGAGGATTTTCACCACATCGTCGATAAAGCCCATGCTCAACATTTCATCGGCTTCATCTAAGACAAACCATTTCACTTGATCGAGTTTTAAACAGCCGCGATCGAGCAAATCTATTACCCGTCCTGGGGTGCCGACAACGATGTGAACGCCACGTTTGAGCTGTAACATTTGCCGCTCAATTGATTGACCACCGTAGATTGCTAAGACGCGCAATCCGTCATTGCCGATAAACTGGGCGATCGCATCGTGAACTTGCATTGCTAATTCACGAGTTGGTGTTAAAACCAAGGCTTGGACGGCTCTTTGATTAATATCCAACCGTTCTAAAATTGGCAGTGAAAATGCTGCTGTTTTACCAGTCCCAGTTTGAGATTGACCCACCACGTCACGACCAGCCAACAATTGGGGAATTGCTTGGGCTTGAATATTAGTAGGTTCGGTAAAGCCGATTTTTTCTAGTTGCTCAACGCGTTCTTGGGAAATACCTAGTTCTTGAAACGAAAGATTCATTAATTCTCCTAAATTTTATCTAAGGATTTTTGGATTAGTCATTAGTCATAGGGCATTGGCCATTGGTCTTTTGCAGTTACAAATGACAAAGGACAAATGACAAATGACAAATTAGTTATTGACAATTTGACCAAATAGGTCATATGCATCAGCGTGGTGAATCGCTACTGGGACGATGGTTCCCAACTTTGCCTGTCCTTGGACATAAACTTGACCATCGACTTCTGGGGAAAATCTACTTGAGCGACCGATTAATTCACCACTTTCAGGATTTTCTTGCTCAATCAGGACATCGACGATTTTGCCTACTTCCTGTTGATTTTTCTTTTGGGAAATCGGTTGCTGGAGTGCCATCAGTTGATCTCGGCGATCGTCCATGACTTCTTGAGATAACTGATTTGGCAGGTTGTAGGCGGGGGTTCCTTCTTCTGGTGAGAAGGTGAACACACCAACATGGTCAAATTCATGCCGCCTGACGAACTCTAGTAGATGCTCAAAATGCTCGTTTGTTTCTCCTGGGAAACCAACAATAAATGTTGTCCGCAATACGGCTGTTGGTAGCGCCGTTTTGATGCGATCTATAATCCCATCATTTACACGCCCTTGCCAAGGACGATTCATGGCGCGGAGAATCTCTGGATGAGAATGTTGCAACGGCAAATCGAGATAAGGCAAGACGTTGGGTGTTTCTTTAATTGCCGCTATCACGCCTTGTGTCAATCCCGTGGGATAAGCGTAGTGGATTCTGATCCACGGTACGTTGACTTTCCCCAAAGCTTGGAGTAATTCGGCTAACTTTGGCTGACCATAAATATCCAGACCGTAATTAGTCGTGATTTGGGAAATTAAAATAATTTCCTTTACCCCTTGAGCCACTAACTGCTCGGCTTCAGCGACTATCGATTCAATAGTACGCGATCGCTGGTTCCCTCTTAAATGAGGAATTATACAAAACGCACAACGATAATCACATCCTTCGGCAACCCTGAGGTAAGCTACACCCTCTGTTGTAGTGCGATAGCGCGGTGTAGTCTCGTCGGCAATGTAGGTTGGTTCGATACTAACCTGTTTGACCCGTTCGCCAAGTTCAACACGCTCAATTACATTTACAATTTTGTGATAATCACCTGTACCCACCACAGCTACCGCTTCCGGCAACTCATCCAAAAGTTGTTCTTGGAAATGTTGCGCCATACAGCCAGTAATCACAATTTTTTTGTTTGCCTCTGCCAGTTCTACCAAAGTTCTGACAGATTCAAGTCTCGCTGCTTCAATAAAACTACATGTATTAACAATAACGTAATCTGCTAACTCTTCATTTGTATCTACACCGTAGCCTGCTTCTACAAGCATTCCCAACATGTGTTCTGTATCAATTCGATTTTTCTCACAGCCCAAGTGAGAAATGGCAATTGTTGGCTTGTCACCCATATTTTGAAAAAATTTTCAGTTTCCTTTCTTGTAATCAAAATCATTCCAGCACATAACTATTGCTTTTTTGCTATCAGCATCCTCATGAGAACATTAACAGTGGCAAATTCCCACTGTCAGCAAATGCCCGCTAATCTATGACCCTATTGATAATAAAAATAGAGGTCATGTTATGATATTCCTATCAATCTGTTCCCCAGGGTGAATTGAAGTGTCTTTGGGTACATTTGACACTTGTAATGTTTTTTAACAATTCGTCTATTGGTATTTTACATTACCATAGCGTGTGCGTTGTTAATTTACCCATCGGGAAGCCGCCCAAAGGGCTTGTTGTGAGAAGTCGCTACCCTCAGGGAAATCGACGAAAGCGACTACGCCTATAAAGCAGTAATGTTGCCCTGGCGATTGGCTGGTCCTACGACTGTGCGCGGACAAGACGCCTAAACCACCCAAAGCTGCCTCGCGTGTTGTGAGTGGCAAACTCCTCTTGTAGCCAGGTTTTATCTTAACATATCTTATGAGAGGTTTCACGCCAATTTCCATCTTAGGAAGGAGGCAGCAAACCGGCCAACATAAAACAGATTTAATGCTAACCAAGGGAATGGCTTACACAGACTGGGGATTAGGGGCTAGTAACGCCTTGTAAAATTAACTTATGCAAAATTATTCAAAATTCAAAAAGCTGATGAGTCAAGCTTTTCGGGTATTTTGAATTGTAGGTATATTTGGGTCTTGTAGTACTAGCCTCTAATCTCTAGTCTGTAATCCCTAATCCCTCGCAATAATTAAAGACGTGGACTTATATCAGCTATTTAAAACTCGCTCACCGATTATCGGCGTGGTTCACCTGCTACCACTGCCAACCTCACCGCGTTGGGGAGGTAGCCTCAAAGCGGTAATTGACCGTGCCGAACAAGAAGCCGCAGCCTTGGCAAGCGGAGGTGTAGACGGGATGATTGTGGAGAATTTTTTCGACGCGCCGTTTACTAAAAACCAAGTAGATCCGGTGGTTGTGAGTGCCATGACAATGGTAGTGCAGCGGATACAGAACTTGGTGACCTTGCCAGTGGGGTTAAATGTGTTGCGAAACGACGGCAAAAGTGCAATGGCGATCGCTAGCTGTGTCCAAGCACAATTTATCCGCGTCAACGTCCTCACGGGAGTGATGGCAACCGATCAGGGATTAATTGAGGGAGAAGCCCATCAACTACTGCGCTATCGACGGGAGTTAGGCAGCGATGTTAAAATCCTGGCCGATGTGTTGGTAAAACACGCCCGTCCTTTGAGTTCTCCAAATCTCACAGTCGCTGTAAAAGACACCATTGAAAGGGGTTTAGCAGACGGGGTGATTTTGTCTGGTTGGGCTACTGGTAGCCCTCCCAACTTAGAAGATTTGGAACTAGCTTGTGGTGCCGCAGCTGGCACGCCAGTGTTCATTGGTAGTGGGGCAAATTGGGAAAATATTGATACATTGATGCAGGCAGCAGATGGTGTCATAGTTTCCAGTTCCCTGAAACGCCACGGACGGATAGATCAACCAATTGACCCCATTCGCGTCAGTCAATTTGTGGAAGCCGCGCGTCGCAGTTGGAACTCCAAAGGTGAAAGCAAGTCAGCAGGACAAGTGAAATTGCATTCTTAGGGACTGGGGACTAGGGATTGGGGACTAGGGACTAGGGACTGGAGAAAAGTTTTCTGAATGCCCAATCACCAGTACCCAATCCCCAGTACCCAATCCCCAATCCCCAATCCCCATTCCCCAATATTTATGATTCGCCGCCGTTCTACTCCTTGGATTCATAAATGGTCACGTCCATTGATTGCCGCGATCGCTGGATGTGGTGCCCTGACGACCGGTTATCTCACCATAGAAAAGTTAACAGGAGGCAGTGCAGCTTGTGTAGCACAGGCTGGTGTCAAAGGCTGTAATGATGTGCTTTCCAGTCCTTGGGCAACAATTTTTGGTCAGCCGTTAGCTTTGTTTGGGTTTATGGCATACACCGGTATGGTGATATTAGCTTTGGCTCCTTTGGTATTGAACTCAGGGGATAATAATAGTCGCAAGCAGCTGGAAAATTGGACGTGGTGGCTACTGTTGGTGGGTGCGATCGCTATGTCTGTATTTAGCGGCTACTTAATGTACCTACTGGCATTCCAAATTAAAGCCCTTTGTCCTTACTGTATCGGCTCAGCTTTATTCTCTACTAGTCTTTTGGTACTGACAATTATTGGTCGTACTTGGGAGGATATTGGACAAATCTTGTTTACCGCCCTGATTGTTGGGATGGTGACGCTGATTGGTACTTTAGGGATTTATGCTGGGGTAAATCAATCACCCATTACAACTGGAACTCCTGGAGAACCTGTAAAAATTTCCTTTACTCCCAAGGTAGATCCTAACCCAGCATTCGGTTGGGAAATTACTACCACCTCTGGTGAGGCAGAAATAGCCCTAGCACAACATCTGGTGAAGATAGGTGCTAAGGAATACGTCGCTTATTGGTGTCCTCACTGCCATGAACAGAAGTTGCTGTTTGGAAAACAAGCTTATCAAGAACTCAACGAGAAAGTTAAGGTAGAGTGCGCCCCTGATGGACTCAAAGCTCAACCAGAACTGTGTAAAGCTGCAAAAATTGAAGGCTTCCCGACTTGGATTATCGATGGTAAAAGCTATAGCGGAGTACAAAATTTAGAGGAACTAGCAAAAGTTTCTGGTTACACAGGCCCTCGTAACTTCCAATATTTTAAATAATTGCCAATAAGCCTGTTTCTGGTGACTTGGCTTTTAGACCTTAGGGACTTCCAGAAAATAAATTATCCCAAATTATTTGTACATTTTTCGGGTAGCACAGCTGTGCTACCCTACTATGACGTGAGTTCGATGAACCTCTCCCCAACCCCTCTCCGTCTCGGAGAGGGGCTTTAGTATCCTGAGTTGGGCACGAAAATTTAGGGTTTTTAAGCCTCTCGCCGCTTGCCTAATGGCAGGCTAACGCCAACGGGGAGAGGAATGGAAGCGGGGTTCTTTGGAATCTGTCGAACTCACGTTACTATGGAATATTTTTTTCGTTGGAAGTCCCTTATAGTTAACTGGATAAAGACAGCAAGTCCGTTTCCGGTTGACTTTTTTGTTTTTGGTAATATTGGTGATGGGTAATAAGTGTTGTCTCAATTGGGTGTTGGGAAGTAAAACAGGCTTGATGCCTAGCTTTAACACCAAGTTTGTGTACTTCACCAGATCCAAAACCCCTGTATCAATTTTTTTGCGGCTTTCACTTACAAGCATTTCAAGCTGAAGAAACTTGACTAAGTATACTGGCTCTCATGCAATGTGTACTTTAATTTATTTTTGCAGCACATGGAAGCCGCCTTCGGGTGTAATTATGTCAGCGTCAAATGCGAAAGTGTGTCTGTTGAAGTTACTCTCAATATGCTTTTGTTATTACTGAAAAAACGCGAGTCCAATCAGCAAAATCGCCTTCCTCAATGTTTGTGTAGATGTCAAGAAAAATTTTTAGATACTTCTGGGAGTTTCCGGAAGGTGAGTCAAAAGCCGAGTTTCAGAACTTTGGGAGCGGCTTAATGAATCAGCAGCTAGGCAAGCGTTTTATAAAGTTAATCTTTGGACTGAAACAATCGCTTAGTCGAGAACACAAGGAATTGATGACTGCTGCTGGCGTTGCAGTCTGCGTCCTATTTTTGCGCTCTCTCGGATTATTACAATCCTTAGAGTTGGCAGGTTTGGATCAATTTTTTCGCTTACGTCCAAATGAACCGCCAGAAGAACGTATCACTATTGTTGTGATTGATGAAGCTTATTTAGACCAAGTACGTTCGTGGCCGATTCCAGATCGGAATATTGCTCAGTTGTTGCAAAAATTAAACGTCCACAAACCCCGTGCTATTGGCTTGGATATTTACCGAAATTTGCCAGTAGAGCCTGGTAATGAGGAACTACGTAAAGCTTATAAGTCAATGCCAAACTTGATTGGTATTGAACTACTGGCAAATGAAAAAAACAAAAACCTTACTGTTTTACCTCCACTGGGACTCGATAAGAATCAAGTGGGTTTTAACAACGTGCTGTACGACCCTGATGGGAAAGTACGTCGCAGCTTGTTGTATTGGCACATCGAGGATAAGGTACACGAAAGTTTTGCCTTGAAGCTGGCTTTATTGTATTTAAAATCAGAGGACATTACTCCTACCCAAGCAAAAAGTAACCCTGAGTATTTGCAATTGGGTAAAGCAGCCTTTACTCGTTTTGAGGCTAATGATGGTGCTTATGTCGGCTCTGATGCTAGAGGCTACCAAATTTTGTCCAATTTTCCCAAGCCGAAATTTCAAAATCCATCTGTAGAATTTTCTCATTTTCGCCAGGTATCGATGAGCGATGTACTCGCAGATAAAGTCCAAGAAAACTTAATTAAAGATCGGATTATACTTATTGGCTCCACTGCACCCAGTCTCCAGGATTTTGTATTTATTCCCTATTCCAGCAGCCTGATGGGTACGGCGAAGCCTGTTGCTGGTATTCAATTACAAGCTTATTTTATTAGTGAGTTAATCTCAGCGGCTCTTGAAGGAAGACCATTACTCAAAGTCTGGCCTGAATTACTGGAATACTTGTGGATTTTTGTTTGGTCTTATGTGGGGGCTGTTACGACATGGCGGATACGTGACGCAACTAAAAGCTTTCTCAGTATCCTCGTTTCTTGCTTAGTATTGACTCTGAGTGCCTATGTAGCTTTTTTATCCGGTTGGTGGGTACCGCTGGTTCCTGGGCTGTTTACCTTTGGGATTTCAGCTATTTGGATGACGAGCCATATTGCCCATATGCAGGAAGAGTGGAAACGCTCTAAGGAGTTTTTGCATCACGTCATCAACACGATCCCCGATCCTATTTTTGTGAAAAATGAACAACATCAGTGGATTGTTTTAAATGAGGCGTATTGTCGATTTATAGGTTATCCGAATAAGTTGTTAATTGAAAAGTCAGACTATGACTTTTTCCCTAAACATGAAGCCGATGTGTTTCGACAACAGGATGAGTTGGTTTTTCGGACTCAGCAAGCCCAGGAACATGAAGAAGAATTTACAAATGCAGATGGTCAGACTCATCAAATTGCCACTAAGCGATCGCTCCACAAAGACTCGGCTGGCAATTTCTTTTTAGTTGGGGTAATTCGAGATATTACTCAACGGAAGTTGATGGAGGAACAACTCAAGCGGACTGCTGCTGAGTTATTTCGCTCTAACAATGAATTAAAACTCAAAGAAGACCATTTGCGTTATTTAGCATATCACGATCCCCTGACAGGTTTATCCAATCGCAAATTTTTTGCAGAACAACTTTACGAGTCATTACACTGGGCGCAACACAATAACTTGTTGCTGGGACTGCTGTTTATCGATTTAGACGGGTTTAAGCAAGTTAATGATACTCTTGGCCATGAGATAGGCGATCGCCTGCTGATGACCATTGCTGGGCGACTAAGCAACTCTTTACGCGCTAGTGATACAGTTTCTCGCTTGGGTGGCGATGAATTTACTGTGATCTTACGAGCAATTCCCAATGTCCAGGTAGCTGCTAAAGTCGCTGAAAAAATTTTAAGCAGCATTACCAGACCAATTGTTTTGGATGGCTATGCAATTCGAGTCTCTGCCAGTATTGGCATTAGTGTCTATCCATACAACAGCCAAGACAGTGAAACTTTGATGAAACAAGCAGATGCAGCAATGTACCGTGCCAAGCGCTTGGGTAAAAATCGCTACGAATTTGCTTAAGTAATCAAGAATTTACCTGAGAATTATTCTACAGGCAGTAAATATTTTTACCATTAAATTAAGAATCTGAACTTGAGACTGTGCAAAGCACTGTTTTGCAAAAACATTGCATACAGGCATGGAGGTAGCTTTTGAGCCGAAATTGCAACCCAGCAAGGCTTTTGGATCTAAAAACTAAACCTGAAAAGAGTTAAACAAGAAAGTAGTCATTATCAGTAATTAAAAAAAATAATTTTATTAGGCAAATATTTTTACTTAAAAATATATACCTATACTTAGGTAATCATTACGGAATCTGATAGTTCAATAATTGGTGTAATCCCTGTAATATAAGAGTTATGGGATTTTAATTTATATATCTTTACTTTCGTTAAATTATTACTATACAAATTTTAAAGTATTATTTTATAGCTTTATGAGGTTAGTTATTCTTTGAACTTAGTGTTTATACTTAAGATTATTAAGATATTATTAATAAATAGTGAACTGGGCAAACTTCTCATGGCAATCCATCAAGATATCTAACTTTAGACTGATGCATAAACAGGACATTTAGGAATATTTCTTAAGTATTAAGATTATTTAATACCAGCAAATTACCGCTGATCTCCAAACTAATAGGGCAAATTACTTGTCTATTAGCAGCCGAAATTAATAATTCTGGAATATTCTCAAAAGTATTGCGTAAATATACGTGATTATACAAAAATTACTTTCTCAGAAAAAAACTAGTAAATTTACTGATGATTATGAAAATTAACTTGGGAATCACAAAGTTTATGATATTCTGTATAGGTGCTTACATATTTATACCGAAAATTTTGATTTACACAGTCGTGTTCAGTACGGCAAGTGCTAGTAGTTTTAACGGTAATGTCACTAACACCTTAATTGCCCGTAAAGTCAATTCTCAGGATTTAAAAGACACATATATCCCACCAAATTATGGTGGCCCTGACAGTCAGCATGGTAGTGGTACTCGTTAAATGGAGCAGGGGGAGCAGGGGGAGCAGGGGGAGCAGGGGAAGAAGAACTATTGATTATTGACTCATGCCCAATGCCCAATGCCCAATGCCCTATGCCCTATGCCCTATGCCCTATGCCCTATGCCCTATGCTCATTATGCAAGACTGGAGATTTCCACCAGTGGTGTGTTTGCACAAGTGTGTGGACTTGCCAATTTAAATCTGGTTGAGGGTAATCTAGGCGGTAGTGTCCGCCGCGGCTTTCGGTTCTAAAGGCCGCACTTTTGAGAATTAAATGGGCTACATCTAATAAATTGCGGGTTTCTGCCCAAAGTCGCAACTGTGCTTCAACGTCTGGGAGGTCAAAAGTAGCTGGTTCTGCTGGGCGTAAAGCTAGCAAAAATTGAGTTAAAGGCAAGGCAGCCAAATCTTGCTGCCATGATTCTACAGTGGCGATCGCAGTTTCTAATCCTGACTGTTCCCGACAAATACCAGCATGTTGCCACACTAGACGCGGTAACTTTTCCCTGAGGGTTTCTAGCTGTGTTTGCTGAGTCTGCCACTCGCTGGCATCAGCAGTAAATTTCTGCAATGGTAGTTCTGGTGTTTCTAAGGGTAGCCCAATATTTGACAACTCAATATTAGCCATCTGGGCACCGAACACAATACATTCTAGTAAGGAATTACTAGCAAGACGATTTGCCCCATGCACTCCAGTACTGGCAGTTTCACCAACTGCGTATAAACCAGGAATATTCGTATGATTCATTAAATCCGTAATAATTCCACCCATCCAGTAATGGGCAGCAGGCGCTACAGGAATTGGTTCACTGAAGACATCAATGCCCCAATGCTGACAAACTTTGATGATGTTGGGAAAGCGATGACGAATCTTTTCGGCGGGAATGGGGCGCATATCTAACCACACATGGGCAGTGGCGAGATCGAGGGCGGTACGTTGTAAATGGCTAAAAATCGCTCTACTAACCACATCTCTGGGCGCAAGTTCACCATCTGGGTGGTAGTCAAAGGCAAAACGCCGCCCTTCGTTATCGACCAAGTGCGCCCCTTCGCCGCGTACAGCTTCACTAATCAGAAAGCGATCGGCACCAGGTTTGGTGAGGGCGGTGGGATGAAATTGGACAAATTCTAAATCGCGGAGGATAGCCCCAGCACGAGCTGCGATCGCTACGCCATCACCTGTACTCACAGCGGGGTTAGTGGTTTGGGCAAATACCTGACCGCCG
This sequence comes from Desmonostoc muscorum LEGE 12446, assembly GCF_015207005.2. Lineage (GTDB taxonomy): Bacteria > Cyanobacteriota > Cyanobacteriia > Cyanobacteriales > Nostocaceae > Nostoc > Nostoc muscorum. The sequence goes on along the minus strand of NZ_JADEXS020000001.1, from coordinate 2,171,893 downwards.
CCACCGGTTGCCAGTACCACAGCACCAGCTCTTACCCATGTGATTTTCCCTTGATAAAACAGGCTAATTCCCTGACAGCGATTAGTTTCGGGTTCAATCCACAAACTCAAAGCCAAAGCTTGCTGGATGACTTGAATATTTTGGCGGCGCAGAACTTGGGCCGTGAGGGTGGTAGTAACTTCTCGCCCTGTGGTGTCGGCGGCGTGGAGAACGCGGTGGCGAGAATGGGCGGCTTCCAAAGTTAAAGCCAAAGCTTGACCGTGACGGTCAAAAGCAACCCCCAAGTTAACTAAAGATTGAATACAGCTAGGGGCATGTTCGGCGAGAAATTCCACAGCGGCGCGATCGCATAAACCCGCACCTGCCCGGATTGTATCTTCAATATGCAGCGTCGGAGAATCTTCCGGGGCAACTGCTGCGGCAATACCACCTTGTGCCCAATCACTGGCGGATAAAGCCACAGTTTCTTTGGTAATCAAGCCGACTCGCAAGGACTCTGGCAGACACAGCGCTGTGTAGAGTCCAGCAGCACCAGCGCCTACTACTAAAACATCAAATTGGCTAGGAGTGTCTATCTGAGGCAAGGTAAGGGGGAGGGGGAGAGGGGGGAGATGAGGGAGTAGGGGGAGATGAGGGAGTAGGGGAAAATGAGGGACTAGGGGGAGGATGAGGAAGAAAATACTACCTCATCCCCCTTATCTCCCTCATCTCCCTCATCTACCTCATCCCCCTCATCTCTAATAGAATATCCCACTCCCTAGAATCAGGAGTGGGCTGCTATTTGCTACATTACCTGCAATGTGCAGTTATCTGTAGATGCCGTTGTTAAAGCGATCGTCTCCCTCGTTGAAGGCAGACTCTGGTTCTGTCACGGCAAAGTTATCGAAGTTGGCTTGCAGGGTTTGTTTTTGGCGATCGCTCAATCCTTCAATATTTAATACATCGTCTACGCTCTTGTAGGGAGCATTCTTGATGATCAGCTTCGCAAGGGTGGGATAAAGCCCTGGATACTGTTGAAAAGCTCGGACGTTGGTATTATTCAAATCAATTTTTTTACCGAATTCCGTTGCTAGCTTTTTATCTGCGCTATTCTGCCGTTCAATTGCCAAAACTGGCACTTGGGGAAAAGCAAAACTGTTGAAACTAGCAGCTTGGGCTATCTGAGTTGTTCCCAGCCATCCCCAGCAACCAAGTAACAAACTAAACACTGTTAATAAACGCACCAATCCTTTCACGATTTTTCTACCTCTTTCCATCAAACAGAAATAAAAGTTTTAAGCCAACAGCTGTCAGTGGTCATTAGTCATTTGTACTGAGCGAACGCGAGTGCGTCTCCGTTAGGAGAAGCCGAAGTATTGGTCATACCCTGCGGTTTCGCCTTTAGGCGTTCTCGCAAGAGTAGCCGCTAATGCGTCTACTTTAGAGGACAAAGGACAAAGGACAAAAGACAAAATCTGATAGCTTAATCAACACAGCAGTCATCAGAAACTAATATACAGCGTATTAATGTCCACAATATTTACTGTTACTGGGTTTGACTGTACTTTTAGTAAAAATTTTTCCCAGTGCTAAGAGTGCCTGCTCCAGCCACAATAGCCTTGCATCTATAGACTACGGTATCATTCTCGGCTGCACAAAATCTTTTTGGGTGGCTGATTCTATATCCCAAGCGGATAGGAGATTTTGGGATATCCAATGCCGTAAACTCCAGCTAAGGCGAGTTTATGCTGTGGGATGATTATTGTAATATTTCTTAACTAAACAATGCTCTACAGCATCATCACTGGTGTGCCGTAGATTCGTTTGGGAAAAGTTTTGTTACAGCAGGGAATAGGCTTGAAAGTCTCTTGGTGTTGGGTTTTTCGATCGGTTTATGTCGTAAACTATGCTTCAAATGCCATACAGCAGATTTCAAGGAAAGTGAAGTACACAAGCTCTGTTTTACTTCTGTTAGCGCAGCGGGGCGTAGCCCATTCAGAATTCAGAATTCAGAATTCTGAATTCTGAATTCTGCCGTATTTTTACGCTGCGATCGCCGCTAGCAAAAATAAGCTGTCTACCAAAATTGTGCTTAAAACTGCGCCACCAAAGGCATACCAGTGTTTTTGGGTTCGCCCTAAAGATAAAATTCCCACTGTTAACAGCACTAGGGCGAGAATTATTGCCCAAGCTTGTCCCCAAGGTGTTTCTACTTGTATTAAAGCATTATGTAAAATTTGTGACGCACTATTTGCATCTGCTCTCATGATTTGCCGCCAATGAGGCATCAAATCCACAATATAAAAATATACGTCTGTTAAAACTGTACCGAATAAAGAACCTAAATAAAACCAGTTACCCACCTTGCCCCAATTTTTTGCCAAACACCAACAAGCAAATGGTAAGCCGATAGACTCTATCGGTAGGTGCCATAAAGGTTCCCAACGTAACCAACCCCAGTAGATTGCTCCTGCTAACCAACTCCAGCTAAACCCGAAAAGCAAATCTCCCCAAACATATGTTGCAGGACGTGACATTAATCTAAAACTTAACCACACCCAAAATGCTGTCAGCGCTAAACTCAAACTTGGTAGCGATCGCACTATTGGTGCTTCTATAAATACTGGTACTGATACCAAAAATACTGCCGCCACAAATACCAGCCATGTTTGTCGAGAAGATATAGATAAAGGCAGAGAGGGAGAAGATGAGAGTGTAGATTCCAATTTTTTGATATCCCCGTGCTTCGTATTAGACACATCAAACTCAGTATCCAGAGGAGGGATAGAAGCGGTGTAGGAGGATAATGTATTATTAATCAAAGTTTTTAATATTTGTTACTAAACTTTATCTTATTTAAGATATCACACTTTTAAATCCCCCCCTGGGGCATTTAAATTATACTGAAATTTCCCAAAGGACTGGCATCGTCGAAGAGGACAAGGGGACGAGGGGAGAAAGGGACAAGGGATTACAGAGAGTTGAGAGGTAAAATTTAATAGTTAAAAAGTGAATCCCATCGGTTCGCTAAATATTAAAGTTTGATGAACTCCCAAAATTGCGTTGACTTATTGAGATGGGTGTAAGAACATGGTCAGCGTCTCAGATGATGTTAGCGATCTGAAAAATTGAATTTTCTACAAAATTGGGTGCAGTCAAGAGTATAGAAAGCAACATCATCATATCTATAACAGAAAAAAGGTATTAAGTTAGATATGGAATTTATTCAAGCTTTTATTTTGGGTATTGTTCAAGGTATTACGGAGTTCTTGCCAATTAGCAGCACTGCACATCTGCTGATTGTGACAAAGGTATTTGGTTGGAAAGAACTAGGTTCTAAAGATTTTGTTGATGCAATTCAATTTGGCAGTGTTATAGCGATTTTATTGTACTTTTGGTCGCTGATTTCTAGTGTTATCAAAGGTGGTATCCAAGCACTAAAACAGAAAGATTGGGAACGCGAGGAATGGAAAATTCTTGTAGGTATTGCAGTGGGAACAATGCCTGCTTTAATTGTCGGTTTTATTTTGAAAGACATTATCCCTGAGAGTGCCTTAATTATTGCCATCATGTCAATTATCATGGCACTTTTACTAGCTTTTGCCGAAAAAATCGGTACTCGTAAACGAGGTTTTAATTCATTGCAGATTCGGGATGGTATTTTAGTGGGATTGGGACAAACACTCGCTTTGATTCCTGGTGTTTCTCGTTCTGGTTCGACGTTGACAACTGCGTTATTTTTAGGATTAGAACGGGATACAGCGGCGAAATTTTCATTTTTATTAGGATTTCCAACTCTTACCATTGCAACCCTATATAAAAGTCTGAAAATCTTCAAATTATTTCAAGCCCAACAGTTACCAGATAACATTGTTGCACTGTTAATTGTAGGGATTATTTCCACCTTTATTTTTTCCTACCTATCAATTGCATTCTTGATCAAATACTTACAAACTAAAAACACTTTGGTTTTTGTTTGGTATAGATTAGCATTCGGCAGTGCTATCTTATTGGCGATCGCAGCAGGTTGGCAAGGATAATTAGATAATAGTTATTAGTCATTGGTGAATAACCAAATGCCTAATGCCCAATGCCCAATGCCCAATGCCCCATGTCTACCATTCAACCTGCCCGTATTACCAGAGTACTACCTGATTCCATAGCCGCTGAAATTGGCTTTGAAGCGGGAGATGCGATCGTTGCTATCAATGGTACGCATCCCCGTGATTTAATTGATTATCAATTTTTATGTGCTGATGAAGTTTTAGAACTAGAAGTTTTAGACGCTGCTGGTAAAACACATCACATTGAAATCGAAAAAGACTACGACCAAGACTTGGGGCTAGAATTTGAAACTGCCCTTTTTGATGGCTTAATTCAGTGCAATAACCGCTGTCCGTTTTGCTTTATCGACCAACAGCCACCAGGTAAGCGTTCTAGTTTGTATTTGAAAGACGACGATTATCGTCTGAGCTTTTTATACGGTTCTTATCTTACCCTCACCAATCTACCAGAAAGAGAATGGCGGCGCATTGAACAAATGCGTTTATCTCCGTTGTATGTTTCCGTTCATTCTACGGAAGCTGAAATCAGAATTAGATTGCTAAAAAATCCCCGTGCGGGACAAATCTTGCAACAACTCAAGTGGTTTCAACAAAGGCGACTACAAATTCATGCTCAAGTCGTTGTTTGTCCAGGTATCAATGATGGCGAACATCTCGAACAAACTCTCAAAGATTTAGCCTCCTTTCATACTGGAGAAGTGCCTACGGTGGCATCTGTGGCAGTTGTACCGGTTGGGTTGACACGGTTTCGTCCCCAAGAAGATGAACTCACACACGTAACTAGGGAAAAAGCTAAAGAAGTTATTTCCCAAGTCAAAATGCTTTCGCAAGAATTTCGTCAAAAATTCGACTCTAGCGTTGCTTGGTTAGCTGATGAGTGGTTTTTGATTGCAGGTGAGGAATTACCAAGCGAATCTGAATATGAAGAATATCCCCAAATTGATAACGGTGTTGGTTCGATTCAATTATTTCTCAAAGAATTTGCCACCGCAGCGGCAGAATTACTACCGCCAAAAATCTCTCATCCGAGAAAGTTTACTTGGGTAGTAGGTAACACCGTCGAAAAAGCATTTCAACCGATTTTGAAGCGTTTAAATTTGGTTGAAGGTTTAGAAGTAAATATGCGTGCTTTGTCTAGTGATTACTGGGGACAAGATATTAGTGTCACGGGATTACTAACTGGTCATGACTTGCTTTTAAACTTAGCAGGGCAAGATTTAGGTGATGGTATTTTGCTGCCAAAGGTCATGTTAAAGCATGGTGAGTTGGTATTTTTAGATGATATGGGTGTTGAAGAATTAGCAAGCAAATTGAAGACAAATATTTTACCAGTAGCAGGCGTTGAAGATTTAATTAATACCTGTATTAGTTAACTTATTTTTGTTAACTCTTTAGCCTATACAATTTAAAAAGATTGTGCAACTTCTGTTAGTTGGTGTTTAGAAAAAAAATTTTTGCCTAGTTTTTTGATCCCTTCTGGTGTAGACTGGGAGTCAGTAACTAAATAGAGCAATAGCGTGCAGATAATTAAACTAGTCAGCTAATCAAAGCTAACTAGTTAACGATTTTGGATTTTGGATTTTGGATTTGTTTCACCCACTAGGGCGAATTATGAGCCAAAAAAATCTAAAACAGGCTTTTCTTCAATCTAAAATTCCAGCCAAAAGCAAAACGAGCTTAATTCATTACCCCTTTTAAGCCACTTGCCTCAATAGAATTGAGGGCAAGCAGTCCACAAACTGCACGTGTTTGTGTGGTCAATTTTTAAATAGATAGCTTCTTTGGTTAGTCATACAGCAGAATTCAGAATTCAGAAGTCAGAATGGGCTACGCCCCGCTGCGCTAACAGAAGTAAAACAAGCTTTATGCTTGGTTTTGAAGCTGAAGTTGTGTACTTTCCCAAATCTGAATTTAGTGTATTTAGGCTATCCCTCTAAATACGAAGTTTCATCAATTGAGTGACCTAATTAAGTTTACCTAGTCCAAGGGTTTGGACTAAAACTCATTTTTTTGCATCTAAGATTTTGGATGTGAGATTCCAAGTTTACAACCCCAAATTTGTAAGCTTGTTGCCCACTTTTACGTTTGATTGAATCTGATGACTGATTTTAACTTCATCTTAACTATCTGTATTGTAGCGGTAGGCTATCTATCTAGCATTTACCTATGGATAGAGTTTTCTCAGAACTCAAATGACTGATTTGATAGCTACAACAACCCTAAGAGTACAGAAGTAAGCAGTTAGAATCCAGCTTGTAATTAAAAAATCAAGGGTGCTATGAATTCTCGATTTTCTTGTTGATTATTAGGCTTATTTCTCAAAGTCTTCTCAATTCAGGATTCTAACTGCTTTCTAATATCTAGTGCAATTTCAATAGTTGCACAGTTAGTCTTCAATAGCACAGTGTATCCTATCATGTTGAAAACAAATCCATCAATAACTGGGGTGAATATTTCAGCAAGAGATACCCAGAGCAAACTACTGTAAACAGTTCAGCTAGATATGCTGATACCAATTCAAATAATGTTTGCGACACATTGATTGCTCGTAAGGGCACAACATTGTTGTGCCCCTACCCATCTATCACATTGTTTTTTCAAATAGGCTTTCCATAGCAACTTGAGAAATGCTTAGTTTTTTACCAGAAATTATTACCAACAGAGAACTACAAATTGGGTTCATAGGTTTGGTAGTGGGATTTTGCATATTTATATTTGGTCGTCTCATGGTTTCGTTGACAAATTTACTTGTGAACAGATTGAATTTTCTGCCAATTACTGATGTGTATCAAAAATTAATTAAGCCAAATCAAGACTTATTAGTTGTGGTAACGGGAATTGCAATTTTTGAGTTGTTTGTATCCTTCCTACCCAAAAATCGCTGGACAAATCCACTAGAAATTATTGTTAGCTTAGTTTTGGCGATCGCCGTTAGTTGGTTAGCTTCACAAATCTTTCAAAAATTCTTTGATTTTTATTTATTAAATGCTGCTTTCAAAAGTGGACAAAAAATCAGCGGTGAGCTACTAATCCTTTTCAAATGGGTTGCTAATCTCATCATTATCTTTTTAGCAATTCTCATCTATGCCCAAACACATCAAATCAATCTTTTAGGATTGCTAGCAAGTTTAGGAATTGGTGGTTTAGCAGTAGCCTTTGCTGCTCAAAAAACCCTGGAACAAGTTTTAGGTGGTATTGTTCTTTATCTCGATCGCCCTTTTGTAATTGATGATTATATTGGCCTTCCTGATGGTACTTTTGGACGAGTTGAATCTATAGGATTCAGATCTACCCGAATTAGAACATCTGGGAAGGGAACTGTGATGATAGTTCCCAATAGTTCTCTGACTCAACTGAATATTGAGAACTTTACTGGTGCAAAGAAAGTGATGTCTATTCTTTATTTGACCTTTCACCAAACACTTAGCAGTGAAGAACGGGCATTAATTCGTCAAGTTATTCTAGATAGCACGAATGGTATATTTGGCATTGATTCCCGGAATACAGAAGTGACTTTTAAAGCTATCAATAATTTATTAGATACAGAAAAAACCCAAGCACAAGTTACTTTCTTTATCTTAGGTTCTGGAGATGTGTCGATGGAATTACGTCGTCAACTCCTAAATATGGCAACTCAAAGCATCACTGACTGTCTAAAAGAATATGGTATCGCTTTTGATATTGAAGAACCAACAATTTATGTTGACTCGCCCATTACCATTTAGAAGTGATGAAAAATATTTCACAGATAATTCTGGAATTTCTGCAACGTGATAGCACAATATCGGCGTTGTCTAGTTTTGGAGTATTTTTAGTTTTTATTCTCCTATCTTTGCTGGTGGGACGATATACCCCGACATTCTTGCGAATTATCATTCGACGTTTTGCACCGCAGCAAGTTGCTAGTATTTATAACAATTTAATTGACCCAATTAGAAATCTATTTAGAATCACAGGTAGTTTAATTCTCATTTCATTCTCTTTAGCGTGGATTGTCGAATATCAATCTATCTATAAATTTCTTTCGACGATTATAGATTTAGCTGTAATTCTTAGCATGGCCTGGCTATCCTCTCGCTTATTCCGACAGTTTATTCGAGCCTATGGAATTGAGCTAGTGCGTAAGTTTGGTAGAGAAGTAGATGAATTGCTTTTAGTATTTGAAACCCTAGCAAATGTCATCTTTGGATTTATTGCCGTCTTGGCTTTTGCTCAGAGTCAAGAATTTAATCTAATTGGATTACTAACTGGTTTAGGAATTGGGGGATTAGCTGTAGCTTTTGCTGCTCAAAAAACCCTAGAACAGTTGTTAGGAACAATTGTATTGTATTTGGATCGTCCGTTTGTTCCTGGAGAATATATTCGTTTACAGAAATCTCAACAAATTCCTGAAGGTTTGTTTGGGCGAGTTGAATCAATTGGTATTCGTTCAACTAAAATTCGCACTGCTGCTAAAAGTACATTGTCTATTATTCCCAATTCAATATTGGCAAACTTAGAAATTGAAAATATTACTAGAGGTAAGAAAATTATGGTTTTACTTTACCTCGATTTTTTAGAACTGCTGGAAGAACGAGAACAAGCTTTAGTTGAGCAGGTAATTGTTGAAAGTACTAACTCCCTATTTGGTATCGATCCAGGCAGCACTAGTATTACTTTTTTAAATCACAACGAACAAAAGCAAATAACTCGAACAAGAATCACATTCTTTATCTTGGGTTCTAGTGAAAATTCTCTGCAATTACGCAAGCGCTTATTGGAATTGGCAAATGAAAAAATTTCTAAACAGTTAGTCAAGAACGGAATTAATTTCACAATGCAAGAACCAACAATTTATGTGGAATCGCCTGTAACTATTTGAGTATCAAGCTTGGTATTTTTGATCGTGTTTGATACGCTAGATTAATTAAGCATATTTATTAAGTAGCTTTACGAATAGTCTATTACGTATTAATGAATTATGATTAACTAAGTGAATTAATTAATAATTAAGTAAGGAGTGACTGGTGAAGCATCAGGAAAACCCAAAAAATATAAATTTAGAAATTAAAGAAACTAGAAAATTATTGATTTTAGGGTTGGAAATTTTAATTTTAAATTTATTTAGTATTTTACCAGTAAACGCGGCAACAGAAGAACCTGTATTGAGCGTAGTGCATAGCCAAGAAAATGCGAATCAATGGACAGGGATAACCGATCGCCTACAAACAATTGGGGTGAAATATTGTGTAATTCCTCTAGATAATGTAAGGAGTGCGGCGGATTGGGGCGATCGCCGGATATTATTTTTGCCAAACGTCGAGACATTAACCCCAAGCCAAGCGATCGCCTTAGAAGAATGGATGAGTAAAGGAGGGCGTTTAATTGCCAGTGGCCCTGCGGGTAGTTTATCAGCCCCAGGAGTGCGCCAGTTATTGCGATCGCTCTTAGGAGGTTATTGGGGATTCAGCCTCAGCGGCACAGAAGAAATCAAACCTGCAAAAACCAAACTTCCAGGATGGGCAAGTGAAACTGCACTCTTTGGCAAAGTGCGCGGTGGTGCTGTAATTCCCAACGATATGGGCGCCCAATCTCCTGCCATTTGGAATTCCAAAGATAATCCTGCCGCAGTAGTCACAACTGAACGTTCCACATTTTTAGGCTGGCGTTGGGGAACAGATACAGCCTCAGCAGCAGAATTAGATAATGCTTGGCTAAAAACTACCGTCAATTACTATTTGATGGCACACCAGCGCCATCAAATCGCATGAAAAAAGTAGAAGGAGCTTCTCAAAGCTGCTCTACCAGCGTGGCGACGGTAGCGGGGCAGGGGGCAGGGGGCAGGGGGCAGGGGGGCAGGGGGCAGAGGAGCAGAGGGGCAGTTTATCTCCCTCATCTCCCTCATCCCCCTCATCCCCCTCATCCCCCTCATCCCCCTCATCTCCCTCATCCCCCACTCCCCCTCCTCCTCCAAAAACTGCCACTGCTCCCCAACCGAGCCGCTTCCTGTAGTCAAACCGCCAACTTCCCAGGAGGCCATTGACCAATTGGAAGAAGCGGTGCGTTTGGATGTTGTACCGAACTCCAATCAGCCGATTACTCAAAACGAAGCGATCGCTCTCCAGCAAGAGTTAGAAAATCTGATCGGTCGCGTGGAAAGCGCCCATTTAGCCGTATCAGCGAATGCTGCCGATTTTGGGGAGGCTTCTGCAAATTCAGAGAGCATAGATGTCCAGTCTGTCAAACAAGAAACACAATTAGCCTCAACCAGACCAGGGGCACTAGTAACCAGCAGAGAGCAAGCCTTGGCACAGGCGAAAGTAATTGCCAAAAACTTACCCCAATTGATTGCCGAAAAAAATTACGCTTTGGCTCGTCAGCAATGGCTAATTGCCAAGAGAATTTTGTGGCAACAGTTTCCTGTAGATCGCAGACTAGCTCAGCCAGAAATCCGCGCGGTTTGGTTAGATCGGGGGACGATTGTCCGTGCTGGTAGCAAGGCGGGACTAGCCGAGATTTTTGACCGACTGGCAGCAACCGGGATTAATACCATCTTTTTTGAAACTGTTAACGCTGGCTACACAATTTATCCCAGCCAAGTTGCCAAAGAACAAAACCCATTAATTCGTGGTTGGGACCCTTTGGCAGATGCAGTCAAACTAGCCCATGAGCGGGATATGGAATTACACGCTTGGGTTTGGACTTTTGCGGCTGGTAACCAACGTCACAATGAAATTATCAAAGTTAATCCTAATTACCCAGGGCCAGTACTGGCTGCTCATCCCGATTGGGCAAACTACGATAACCTGGGCAACATGATTCCCGTTGGTCAGACTAAGCCATTCTTCGACCCAGCCAACCCCGAAGTGCGCCAGTATTTACTCAAGCTATATGAGGAAATCGTCACCCGTTATGACGTGGACGGTCTACAGCTAGATTACATTCGTTACCCCTTCCAAGACCCACTTGCAGGTCGAACATACGGTTATGGTAAAGCTGCAAGAGCGCAGTTTCAGCAGCTGACTGGTGTAGATCCACTGAATATTTCTCCTAGCCAACCAGAACTCTGGCAAAAGTGGACGGCATTTCGCACCGAGCAAGTTGATAGCTTTGTTGCTCACCTATCACAGCAGTTGCGACAAAAGCGAGCAAATTTGATTTTGTCAGTTGCAGTCTTTCCTTTGCCACAAATAGAACGGGTTGAAAAAATTCAACAAAACTGGGAAATTTGGGCAAGGCGAGGGGATGTAGATTTAATCGTTCCCATGACTTATGCTCTGGATACATCGCGCTTTCAACGACTGGCTCAACCCTGGATTGCCTCTAAACAATTGGGGGCTACCTTGTTAGTACCAGGAATTCGCTTACTTTCTTTGCCAACAATTGGAGCATTCGACCAACTGCAATTGGTAAGGGATTTGCCAGTTAGTGGTTATGCACTCTTTGCCGCCGAGAATTTTAACAATGAACTCCAAAAACTTTTTATTAGCACCCAAGGTAAAGTTCAATCTACAACAACTGAACCTATTCCTCACCGCCAGCCTTTTCAAACCGCTGCCATTCGTTATGCTGCGCTGCAACGAGAATGGAAATTTGTTTGGCAAAATGAGCAATTGCCAATGCCTGCTCGAACAATTTCAGATTTTAACAACCAAGCAGAAGTTTTACGTACTGCTTTAAATCAACTTGCCACTGCGCCTTCTGCTAGTAAATTACTAGTAGCCAGAGCCTCCCTGACTCGGTTCCAGTCTCAATTTCGAGTGTTGATGAAGGAAGAAATCAAGTCAAATTCCTACCAGGTCAGAGTCTGGGAAAATCGGCTTGCAACCATAGAAAGGCTGCTGCGTTATGGCGAAAGGCGGGTAGAGTTGCGTTAGTCGGGCATTGGGCATTGGGCATTGGGCATTGGGCATTGGGAGGGGTGGGAAGCTTTTTTATAATCTCCCCATACCCCATACCCCATGCCCCATGCCCCATGCCCCATTTCCCATTTCCAACTAACCTATAAACCACTTTGTATTTCTTAACACTATTTTTCCAGTGTTTATACTTCAGAGATTACTAACTCTTTCACGTCAAAATATTAGAGAATGCTTAAGTGAGCAGCTTTAGATAACTATCGTTTGATGATAGCTATAGTAATAATCTATGCAAGCTTTATCTCAGTTTCTCGGGCTAGAAAGCTTAGAGTCAGTAATAGACTGTTCGCCGCTAATGGTTGTGCCGGAAACACCACTATCAGATGCGATCGCTTTGATGGCAACACAGAGCAAAAGTGTCTTGGTCAGTTCTTGTTCACAGTTAGTGGGATGCTTCACAAAGCATGATATTGTACAGCTAATAGCTTCAGGGACTGACTTGAAAACAGCCAAGATTTCTGAGGTGATGCATACCTCGGTGAAAACATTGAAGGTGTCAGAATTTCAGGAAATGTCCTGTGCCCTGTCACTCCTATGCCAGCAGCAGTTGGATCTACTGCCAGTTGTGGATAACCAAGGGCAAGTTATCGGTGTGATCACTCCTGAGAGTATTTGTCAAGCACTGGCACAAGAAATAGAGAAAACTACAGATAACAACAAGCAAACTGAAGAACAACGGCGTTTGCTAGAGTCAGCGGTAGTGAATGAATCGGAAAAAATTCACGAATCCACTGAGATTGACAAGGATATCACGGCTTTTGAAACACTATGTGAAAGTGAACAGCGCTTTTGCATCATAGCTGATACACTACCTGTGCTGATTTCGATGTCAGATAGTTACACTTTGGGGAATTTTTTTGAGAAATGGCTAGAGTTTATTGGACGAACTCTAGAACAGAAATTAGGTAGTGGTTTGACACAAGGTGTTTATTCAGAAGATGTCCAAAACTACATCGCTAGTATTGGTTTTTTTGGGGTAGAGTACAGTATTTTGTTTCCAGGGCAATGGCATAAGTACAAATGGCTACCAATACACGCTATAGTACTTAAAGACACCACAGCCAAACCCGCCCGCCTCATTGGAGTTTCTGTGGATATTACCTCCCATGTACAGGCAAAACAGGGACAACTGTGGCAATCCCAGCAAATGTTGCAGCTAGTTATGGATACTATCCCGGAGGCTGTTTTTCCCAAAGATAGAGACTCGGTTTTCTTAGGTTATCATCCCAACTTTTGGCAAAAATCTCTAGCGATCGCTGAAGTTTGGTCTAGAGGAACTGACAAAACCTATTCCTGGTATTTGGTACGTGCTTTGCCGCTATGCGATTGCCAAGGAAAAATTTTCAATTGCTACGCTAGTAATAAACAAGAAGCGGCGCTACAAGAATGCAAAGTTGGCGAACAAAAGCAGCTGCAACATTTACTTTCTTTTAGCCCATCTGTCATCTATACCTGCAAGATTTCTGGAGACTTCGGCGTGACATTTGTTAGCGAAAATGTCACGACAATCACGGGCTATGAACCACGAAAATTTGTTGAAAATTCTAATTTTTGGGCTAGTCATATTCATCCAGAAGACACAACCCAAGTGTTTGCTCAACTGTCAAAGATATTAGAGCAAGGACAGTACACTGTAGAGTACCGATTTTTACACCAAGACGGCATCTATCGTTGGATATACGACCAAGGTAAGCTAGCCCGAGATCAAACTGGTAACCCTATGGAAATAGTGGGTTACTGGGTAGATATCACAGAACGGAAGAAATTAGAACAAAAACTCACAATAGCACTAGAAAAAGAAAAACAACTCAGCGAACTTAAATCTCGCTTTGTCTCCATGACTTCTCATGAATTCCGCACACCGTTGACTACTATCCTTTCTTCTTGTGAGTTACTCGAACACTACCGCCACAAATGGACCGAACAAAAACAACTCACTCACTTGCATCGGATTCAAACGGCCGTCAAGCGGATGACTGAAATGTTGAATGACGTGTTACTTATCGGGAAAGCGGGAACCGGGAAATTAGAGTATAGACCAACATCCTTTGATTTAGTCAAATACTGCCAACAACTGCTGGAAGAAATACAGATGAATTCCAACAACCAGCGCTTGATTTCTTTCATCAGTCAATATGAATCTATACCTTGCTGCATGGATGACAAATTATTGGGACATATTTTCAATAACTTACTATCAAATGCAATTAAATATTCCCCAGATGATAGCATTATCAAGTTTAGTCTGAGTTGTCAAAATGGACAAGCAGTATTTGAAATTCAAGATTGGGGAATTGGTATTCCAGAAGAAGATCTACCTTTACTGTTTGAATCGTTTCATCGTGCCAGTAATGTCGGCAATATACTAGGTACTGGATTGGGAATGGCAATTGTTAAAAACTGTGTAGATATCCATGAAGGTGAAATTTTTGTCACAAGCACGGTGGGTTTAGGCACAAAGTTTACTGTGATTATATCGTTAAATAATAAAATATAAATAAGAGGTTAATTATGACGAAAATTTTAATAATTGAAGATGAAGAATCAGTCAGAGAAAATATTTTAGATTTGCTAGAAGCTGAAGATTTTGAAACTATTGCTGCCCCCAATGGCAGAATCGGCGTAAATTTTGCTATTTCTGAAGTTCCCGATTTAATTTTGTGTGACATGATGATGCCAGAACTTGACGGTTATGGCGTGCTAACAGCATTACGTCAAGACCCGATGACGGCAACAATTCCCTTCATTTTTCTCACTGCCAAATCTGCCAAATCTGACTTTCGTCGAGGTATGGATCTGGGTGCAGATGACTATGTAACTAAGCCATTCACTCGGGCTGAGTTATTAAGTGCCATCATGAACAGGTTGAAAAAGCACGCTACTTTAAAAAGATATTTATCTCCTCAAACTGCACTTCACAACTTGTCTCCGAAAATGCAGTTGTTAGAAATTAGCTTACATCGGGCAATTAAACAAGATAATTTTCAAGAATTTGAGATTTATTATCAACCAATAGTGGATATTGCTTCTGGTAAAATAGTAGCCGCTGAAAGTTTGCTGCGTTGGCAAAGTCCGGAATTGGGGGTAATTTATCCCACAGAATTTATTCCCTTAGCAGAATCTACAGGTTTAATTGTTCCTATTGGAAAATGGGTAGTAAAAAAAGTCTGCGAGCAAATTAAAAGCTGGCGTGATGCTGGAATTTATTCATTGAATGTTGCTGTAAATTTGTCAGTACTTGAATTTAATCAACCAGATTTTATTCAGAAAATAGTCAATTTTATAGAAACCAATAAATTGCAAGCATATTGCCTAGAATTAGAACTTACTGAAAGTATGATTATGCAAGATATCAATAGTGCGATCGCTACTATGAATAAATTGCGTTCTCTGGGTATAAAAATAGCGATCGATGATTTTGGTACAGGCTACTCTTCTTTGATTTATCTGAAAAATTTACCAATTAATACTTTAAAAATCGACCGTTATTTTATTCATAATGTTGCCAACGACCCCCAAAAATCAGCCATTACCAAAGCATTAATTCAAATGGCTCACAATCTCAATCTAGATGTCGTTGCTGAAGGTGTAGAGACCGAAGCAGAACTAGCTTTTTTGCGCCAACACAACTGTAATTCCATGCAAGGTTTTCTATTTAGTCGTCCATTACCAGCAGCCGAATTTGAAAATTTTTTATTGACAAATAAATGTTTATATGTGTGAGGATTAGGGACTGGGGACTGGGGACTGGGGACTGGGGACTGGGGATTAGGGAATTAAGATTAGAAATACTATATTTCCAATCCTCAATCGGGAGTATCAATCCCCAATACCCAGTCCCCAATACCCAATCCCTTCAAAAAAATCGGACTTTAGGCTGGCGACAATTATTAAGTTTCAAGTCTAGAGTATAAAAATTGTGTATAGTGTTTACCGCCATGAAAGTTCCTGGGCGTTTCTTGCTACCAGTTTTTTTACTCACCTTGGTAGCAGCCTGTAACCAGACTCGCGCCTCCTCAGATAATCCACCACCGCAAACATCTGTATCTGATACCGAACTGACACAAAATACTACACAGTCAAAAAATATCATCCGGACTGAAGCATTTTCACCTAAACCTATCCAAATCAATCTCAAGAACTTACCGGCACCCTTCGCAACAGAAAGTGCGTCTAAGCGGCCTGAGGTTGTGCCCATTCCCCAAAACCCGGTACTACGCGTACCACCAGGCTTTACAGTTAACATTTTTGCTGAAGGTTTAAATGCCCCACGGTGGCTAGCTTTAACCCCCAATGGTGATGTACTGGTAACTGAAACCGGGCAAAATCGCATTTGTTTATTGCGTGATACCAATGGTGATGGTGTAGCCGATGTTCGAGAAACCTTTGCTACTGGGGACAACGGACTCAACCGCCCCTTTGGCATGGCTTTTGCAGGCGATTCCTTTTTTCTGGGGAACACAGATGCTGTATTGCGTTTTCCCTATACTCAAGGTCAAAACCAAATTACGGGCAACGGGCAAAAAATTGCTGACTTGCCTGCCCAAGGTTATAACAATCATTGGACACGCAATGTTGTTGTCTCGCCTGATGGCAATAAATTATATGTTTCAATTGGTTCAGGAACCAACGTCGATGAAGAACCCTTACCACGGGCTTCGGTGCAGGTGATGAATTTGGATGGTTCGCAGCAGCAGACTTTCGCCTCCGGTTTGCGTAACCCTGTTGGTTTGGATTTTCATCCTGTAACTAAGGAACTTTACACCACTGTTAATGAACGGGATGGAATCGGTGATGATTTGGTGCCAGATTATTTGACACGCATCCGAAAGGGAGAATTTTACGGCTGGCCTTATACTTACCTGACGCCAAAGAACCTCGATCCGCGTCAAAAAACCAAAGAACAAAGCAAACGCCCCGACTTAGCAGCCCGTACCAAAACCCCGGATGTGCTGTTTCAGGCGCACTCAGCAGCATTGGGTTTGCAGTTTTATGATGGTAAAACATTTCCAGAAAAATACCGTAACGGTGCTTTTGCTGCTTTTCGTGGTTCTTGGAACCGCGATCGCGGTACTGGTTACAAAGTTGTGTTTGTTCCCTTTGATACAAAAGGACAACCACAAGGCTATTACGAAGATTTTCTCACAGGGTTTTTGCTCAATCCTTCTGTACCAAGTACTTGGGGACGACCTGTGGGTTTACTTGTCTTACCAGATGGCAGTCTATTATTAACAGAAGAAGCCAATAACCGGATTTATAGGATTCAGTATACGGGAGGCTAGTTTGAAAATAGGGAGTAGGGAGTAGGGAGTGGGGAGTGGGGGAGATGAAGGAGATGAGGGGGATGAGGGAGTGGGGTATATTCGTTGTTTCATCGGGAATGGTTACCCAGATTTACTTCCTTTGCGGTAGATTATTGACAAATATTCATAATCATTGAGTTGAGAAATTAGTTATGACTCTGAATGAAAATAATACTCAGTCAAATATTAATGAAGCGTCTTCACATTCTGGTACACGGTACTGGGGTAATGTCGAGGTTATTGAAGAGGGAGCAACCTATAGAATTAGTCGCGTTGAAATCAAGCCCAGGCACGGCATTAAATCACAAATCCATTATCATCGCAATGAACACTGGGTTGTAGTCTCAGGTGTAGCGAAAGTCACTTGTGGTGATGAGGAAATACTACTAAATCGCAATCAGTCAACTTATGTTCCCGCAGCAACACTGCATAAGGTAGAAAATCCTGGTCATATTCCGTTAGTTATTTTAGAAATTCAAAATGGCGAGTATTTGGGTGAGGATGACACAGAGCGTCCCTATGACCTAAATTTGATCAAGTCTGTAGGGGAAAATGAGTAGGGGATGAGGGAGTGGGGAGTGGGGAGTGGGGAGATGAGGGAGATGAGGGAGATGAGGGAGATGAGGGAGATGAGGGAGTGAGGGATAAGAATTAATAACCAATGCCCAATGCCCAATGCCCAAATAAATCAAAACCACCCTTCTTGTTCCAGGGTTTCAATCAACTGCAAGCCACGCGGATCGCCTACTCCTAAGAGTGAGGCTTTGGCGTCTTCCCGTACTCCCAAATCTTGGTCTTCGGCAAAGGCTTGAATGAGAGCATCGATCGCTGTAGCGTAAACTACGTTAGAAGGTAGTTCGCGGCACAGTTGACCAATTGCCCAAGCACTGTTACTCCGTACTGCTGCTACTGGGTCATTGACTAAGGCTTGTATTAATGGTGGCATCGCCCCAATAATTGCTTCATAACTGACTTCTGCCATTTGTGCTAGGGCGCTAGCAGCCCACAAACGCACTGCGGAAATGTCAGTTTTTAAGGCATCTGCCAGGGGTGCTAAAGAACGGCGATCGCGACAGTTTCCTAAAGCCCAAACAACGCCTTTACGCACATAGCCATTCCAATCCTGATTCAATTGAGCAATTAACGGACTCACCGCCTCAGAACTGGGATTGCGTCCGATGCCATAAGCTGCACTCACCCGAACTAAGGGACAGGTATCAGTTAACAAGCGAATCAAAAGGGGGGTAGCACGAGCATCTTCAAGATCGCAAAAAGCACGCGCCGCTAACATTCTTTGCTGGGGCTGGGGACTGTTTAGCAGGGCTAACATTACTTCTGGATCGGGCTTAGGCACTTCCGAGGAGGCAGTTAGCGGCTCTATTTTATCTAAGGGGCTTTCTAGCTCCTCCTCTGCATCAAGTAGGCTTAGATCGTCTTCGTCATACATAATTTAATTTCAATCCCTTCTGGGGATTAACATGTAATCCCCGGCGCCAATAAGTTAAAGCTTTATATATATCAGTTGCGTTATTGTACACTTTCCGTGGTCTCTCGTTGACTTTGATCCAAACGAGAACGGCCATAACTCAGACGCTAAAGTATTTTATCGCTATCCTCTAATTTATTTTTGTGTATTGAGGAATTTTACCATCCATAGGGATTGGGTTTGATAACCCAACTGGTGGTAAAGATTTAATGCAGGTTTGTTTGATTGAAAAACTTGTAAACCAATTTGGCGATCGCCTCTTTGAATCGCCCAATTTTCCACATATTGCATCAAGGCTGTGCCAATACCTCGCCGCCGATGTTCTGGCGCAACATAGAGGACAAAGATATGAGCATGACGGTTACCCTGTACTTGATCTATGGCATTGCCCACCCAGACGCAGGCGATGGGGGGATGGGGGGATGAGGGAGATGAGGGGGATGAGGGGGATGAGGGAGATGAGGGGGATGAGGGAGATGAGGGGGATGAGGAAGAATTTACTTCCCTTGCTCCCTCATCTCCCCCTGCTTCCTCATCCCCCTCATCTCCCTGACTCGAAAAATCGACCCACCACAAGGGCGTATCGCTGGAGAAGTATTGCTTAACTGTTTGCTCTAGGTGGGAAAAATCCTGATTGGGAAAAAGATCTTGGTAAGTCTGCTGCATGAATTTTAGCAGCAGCGATCGATCTAAAGTTGAGCCACGGCGAATAAAGTACCCAGGTAGTAATTGCTCAGACACTTCTGATATTGATTTAGCTAGCTGAGTTGCGTGCAGGTGGTAAATCAGCAGGAGTAAGTTGAGAACTTACCCCTACCTCTTCAATTGGTGCGGGTGCTGCCATATCGGAGGGTAAAAAGATCCGAGCGCTGACTGCCACTAGGGCAAAGACAAATACCAAAACAACAAGCAGTGGGGCGATGTATTGACGAAAAATAGCCATATTTTAATTCTAAGGAAGCTCGGAACTTTTATGAGAACCCAGCTAAAGATTTGTAAAGTATTCTTGATTTATTTTAGCGATTTTCTGTGTATAGGGAATAGGGTATTGGGCATGGGAAGAGGCAGAGGGGCAGGGGGCAGAGGAGCTGTTTATCTCCCTCATCTCCCTCATCTCCCTCATCTCCCCACTTTCCACTCCCCACTCCCGCAGTACTATTCCCGATTGCGCTCTAAGTCATCAAGCACTCTCTCACAATACCAATTCTCTGGCATTCCTGGATAAGTCTCTTTTGCCTGTTCAATTAATCGTTCGGCAGCGGCGGTATCACCGGATAATCTGGCAATTAGCCTGTTTTTGAGATAGCTATCAGATACACCTTCGTCTACCTGGCTTGTTATTCCTTGATCTAATGATGACCGAGACTGCTCTCTCCGCAATTGCCAAAATAAAACGTAATAAAGTGTACCAAAAATTAAAATTAGGCTGAGTGTTCCGAAAAAAGTTAGGAGGTTAAATGCTAGAAATCCTAAAACTAACTGCGAGAGAACATACCCAAGTAATAAACCAGTAAGCAAGAGGATGAATGTGCCGACAGCAATAACTACTTGATTCCCCATATATCCTCTTCTTCGTCCTCAAGTCCTGGTCTGGATGCTGCCACTGGTCGAGGGTTCCAGGGAGCAAATACTGGCAATAGAAGTAGTCCTGGCACAGCGGCGGCGATGGTTATTAAGAAAAATATCGGCCAACCCGTCCTTTGGGCAATGGCGCCTCCTGGGGCTGACAGAATATCGCGGCTGACAGCCATCAAGCTGGAGAGCAAAGCATATTGGGTTGCGGAAAACCGCTGGTTACAAAGACTCATCAAAAAGGCAACAAAGGCTGCTGTCCCCAATCCACCACAAAATTGTTCTATGTTGATGGCAAGTACCATAGCTTGGTAGTTTTTACCGATATATGCTAGGAAAAAGTAAGCTAAATTACTTACTGCTTGTAGAATACCAAAAACCCAAAGCGATCGATTGATGCCTATAGCACTCAAAATCGAACCACCTGCTAGGGCGCCGACAATCGTAGCAACTAATCCCATGCCGACTTGAATTGCCCCAATATCGGTTTTGGTAAAACCTGTTTGCAGCAAAAAGGGCGTGGTCATATTGCTCAACAAAGCATCACCCAGTTTGTATAAGGTAATGAACACAAGAATTAAAATAGCGTATAAGATACCTTGACGCTGAAAAAATTCACCAAAGGGCAAGACAACAGCATCAGCTAAGGAAGCAGGAGGACTAATTTCCTTGGGTTCTGGTGCTAACAAGGTGGCAAAAATACCAATTAACATGATTCCTGCCATCAACAAGTAAACTGATGACCAGGGTAATTTATCAGCAAGTATCAAGGCTAAAGCACCTGCGACTAACAAGGCGATTCGATAACCTAAGATAAAAACTGCTGCACCAGCCCCCATTTCTAGTTTTTCCAAAACATCGGTGCGGTAGGCGTCAGCGGCGATATCTTGAGTTGCACTGATAAAAGCAATGACTATGGCGTTGATGGCTAAAAGCTGTAATGCTTGTTTGGGTTGTTGAAATGCCATGATGGCGATCGCTACAATCAAGCCAACCTGTGTCAAAATCAACCAACCCCGTCGTCGTCCCAAAACTGGCAAGGTGAATCTATCTATTAACGGCGACCAGAGAAACTTCAACGAATATGGTAACCCAGCGAGGCTAAACCACCCAATAGCGGCTAAATCTACCTTCTCCACGGTCATCCAAGCCTTCAAGGTATTACCGATTAACAATAACGGTAAACCCGATGCAAAGCCCAACAATAACAAAGCCGCCATCTTGCGACTACCGAAAACTTGCAGCAGCGATTCAATTTTCCTCATGGTTTCAACTTTTTGCCTCTTTTGAGGAAATCTCAGTCATGGTAATTGGAGTTTGGATAAAGTACAACAAGGCAATGAAAAAATGTATCATCTAAACTAATACCTATAAGAATTTGCGCGATCGCCGCAGCACTAATTGAGCATTAATACTTAGCAAAGGTAGTGTGTAGTTTTCTGCAAACACACTAACTCACCAAGATTTACTCGCCCTAAATCCAAATTCAGGATACCTTTATTGGGCAGTGCTTTACCTGATATCAATTTGAATAATGATTGCGACACACGGAGTACTCAAAGCGATCGCCAGTAAGGAACTTCCAGTGAAAAAAACATCCCATCCCTGCGGGACGCACTCGCGTTCGTAGGTTAGCACAGCTGTGCTACCCAAAAAATGTACAAATGATTTGGGATAATTTATTTTTTGGAAGTCCCTAATTCTTCGATAATCCAAAATCGTATTAACTTTCTTGAATTGGATAAACCTCATGCCCTCTTATTTGTACTTTGTGTGCGGCAAGGCATTTTTCCCAACCTTCACGAGTACCAATATCGCTTGTGTGCTTGAGCAATCCTAATTCCTCTTCTTGTTGGGTGAGTTTAGCAAATTCTTCGTAACGCGGGTATATATTGGTAACAAATGTTTCTTTTCGATGTAAAATTGGCGGATTTGCTCTAGTTTGATATTCTCGGTGAGTAACAGCTAGGGTTTTTAAGTCAATACCGATACTTGCTTTTAAAGCTGGATGAGGGTCAGTATCGAAATCAGGGTAAAAAAGATAGGATATTTGCGGTTTATCAATGTGATATTTTATCAATGTGGCTTGATCTACACGGCCAATGGTACGGCTAGCGCAGCCTTCGTAAATTCGCAGCAAAGGATCGAGTGCAGCAAGCGCCGAAACATGCACGTAAAGGGCACCGCGCGTGTGTTTACCAATTTTGCTTTTTTCACAAGCAGTTTGAATCACTTTCGGTTTGCCTAAGCTGAAAAGCTTTTGATCGGCGACTTGGCAAGCTTCTTCGTAACTACTAAAAAAGGCTTTGATGTCGTGACGCATTTCTGGCGCTAGTTTCTGCCATGCGGGGCGTCGATCAAAATGGGTGAGGGCGAGATAAACTTGGATATCTAGAGAACGACGATAAGCGATCGCATCCCATTCTGTTTCGTCGGTAGCTTGCAAAACTACGCCCAAAGCACGCCGGAAGTTACCAAATTCTATCAGTAATTCTTGTTCATTTTCCAATTCGCCTTTCACAGGCAGTCTACCGCGCTTGGTAAAAAAAGCCATGAGTGGTTGCAGTTGTTCTTGGTAATCTTCAAACCGCTTGGTGGGGATGCGGACTCGCGGTGTAGAAGAAGTAGAAAAGAAGCGGATAGCTTTGTAACTTTCTTTTTGGGCTTCATCTCGAAAAACAAAGTAGACACCCAGCGCTATGGGTACCGCATCCACATTTAGCACTTCATCAATGTAAGTTTTGAGTTCCTCTTGCTCGTAATATTTCTGAAAAGTATTGCGACGGGTTACAATGCCATCGTTGTAAGCCACCTGAGTTTTGCTGGGAGCATTAATCAGCACTTGAGCTGCGACAATTAAAACTTGCTGGGTGAGTTCCCAAGCTTGGATGAGGCTTTGACGGCGTTCCTCTGCATCTTCGATGACATTGAGGACGTAACCCAAATTGACGACATCAGCGGGGGTGAGTGGGACATCGGGATAGTAGTAAGGGTCCCAGCCTGCGCTGGTGTAGCCTAAGTTTGCTATTCGCTGCACATCACCACCGTAGCCGCAACCGTAGTCAAAAAAAGTGGTGTTTTGATCCAGGATTGCCCATTCTATGGCTAATCGCACGGGGCGGGAGATGTCAGTGCGAGCGATCGCGGCTCTATGGCGATCGATTTCTAAAGCTTCAGGCATAAGGGTAATTCGTAATTCGTAATTCGTAATTCGTAATTCGTAATTAAGAAAGTCGGGTAGATGCCGTTTTTTTTACCGATTACCTAATATGGTTTCAATCTTTGATGGCTAGTTCTATTAAATCTTCAATTTTCTTGATATTTTGATCGCCTGCTAAGTAACCGATACCGCGATGTAAGTGCAGGCGGAATTGGGTGGCGAGAGTTTCTTTGTCGGTGTCATAACCGTCGTTATGACAGCGTTGCTTGAGGGCGAGGAGGAGAATATCGGACATTTCGCCACCAAAGACGCGCCAACTCATTTCGACATTACTATCTTGGGGAATGGGGACGGGGGAGGGTGGGGTGGGTTCTGCTAAGGAACGACAAAACGCCCAACGGCAGAGGATATTCCATTGGTCAATTTTGGTGTTGCGTCTGAGTTTGAGGAGTTGGTCTTTGGCTGTTTGGGAAAGTTTTATTCTTTCGATTGGGGATTCCATGATAATTCGTAATTCGTAATTCGTAATTCGTAATTGATTTAGAGTGAGATTCTAGTTTTTCTTTTAGATGTGGGAAGCATAGATATTATGATTTAAAAGAAAAATATGGTAACTAATAGTAGCATTACTGACCGGACAAGAAGTTTTGCGGTAAGAATTGTTAAAGCTTGTTGCTTTTTAGATGAAAAGCCTGGAGTTTATCGAATTCTCTCTAAACAATTATTTCGTTCTGGGACTTCGATTGGTGCAAATGTTCGAGAAGCACAGTCCGCCCAATCTAATAAAGATTTTATCAATAAATTAGAAATTGCTTTGAAAGAAGCAAGAGAAACACAATACTGGTTAGAAATATTAATTGAATCCGAACTAGTGGATAGACACAAATTTCAACTACTTCTCCAAGAGGCAAACGAAATTGGTAAAATTCTAGTTGCTTCCACCAAACGACTCAAAGGCAAATAATTACGAATTACGAATTACGAATTACGAATTACCAAAAATAACCCAGTTGTATGGTTGTTTGACGGGTAGCAGAGTCGTATTTGAGGAGGTATTCGCGGGCGATCGCTTCATTATTTCTTAATGTTTCTACTTCTTTTTTACCGATTTCAGTATCCGTAGAAAGCAGAATGACTTGATGGCTGGCGGATGGAAAGTAACGTTCTACTAAGTTGCTGCGATGTGAGGAGTCTAGTCTACCGAGTGGCGTATCGATGGCTACTGGTAGGCGGTGTCCGGAGACTTTGGCTAAACCCCAGAGAAAGGCGATCGCTAATAGTTGTTTTTCACCAGCAGAAAGGCGATGTTTAGGTACTGGTTTCCCATTAAAGTCGTAAAGCAAAAGGCTGAAAGTCTTAGTATCAATGGTTATCCGATGCACTAAGTCAGATTTATGGAGGAGATAAAGGAAGCAATTTTTAACTTCTTCTTCTAATTTATTGAGTTTTCGTAGGGTTAATTTTTCACGAAAAATCTTGAGTGTTTCTTGAACTTTCGCTGCTGACGTAATAATATGTTCGGTATTTTTATACTTGATATTTTCTACAGTATATTCACTTAATTCTTTTTTAGACTTGGCAATAATAGTTTCTAATTCAGCTAAACGACGGCGGATCGTTTCATAATTTGCTTTAACTTCAACAACTTGATTTTGCGCCGCTTCTAATGCTTGACGCAGCTTTGTATAATCTTCTGGTGCTGCTGCTGTCTGCACTTGTCTTTCAAGAGTATGAATTTCTTCTTCTTTATTTTTGAGAATAGTTAATTTTTCTTTCGCAGAAAGTTGAGAATTTTGCAAGTGATATATGAGATTATCTAGCTGACTTAAAGTTTCATGATCAGCTAATAACCAAGGTGCTTCTATCGGTCGATTTTTAGCATATAAATTATCTACATCTTGGATTAGAAATGATTGGATTTTTTCCAATTGTGCCGAGGAAATTTCCACTTCATTTAACCAACTGAGTAAGCGCTGATCTCGCTCAATTAACAAATCTTTGGAGATTTGTACTTGTTGGTAGCGAAATTCTTTTTCTCCCTGTGCTTGCACCTGAGTAAGCAAATTGGCAATTAATGCCAGAGGTAAAACATCAGCCGCCAATTCACACATCGACTGACGTACTTGTTCAATTTCCGCAGTTTTTGTATCCTGTTGTAATTCTAGTTGATTGCGTTGTGCTGCAATTTTACCGCCTTCAGAAATGAATTTATCAAAGGCTTCTTGCTGTTTTTGTTCTAACTCTTCTACCTGATTTTTGAGAGTTTCTAATTTTTCTAGTGTTGTTTGATAATCTTCTTGCTGTTGGGTTAACCTAGTTTCAATTTCCTCTAGGTTTGCTAAATCCTTACTAGTACCAACTTCTTTAATTTTACGATTAACTAAGATATCTAAATCAACTGCTAAACGGTCTGCTAATTCTAAACCTAAAAGCCCGCGAATTGCATCTACTACAACTGGTGGTGGTGTTTCCTGTTCTGCAAGTTCTTTAACCTGTTCCCCATCAAAGAGAAATAAATTAGAAATACCTAATGGTAAAAGATTTTCTATATATTCATCCCAGATATTAACTAAAGCATCAGGCCATGTATCACTATCACCTAAAATGCCTAATGTATCTTTCCCGTCTTTAGGATTTTTTGTCCAACTACGCACAACACGATATTTTATTGGCTTATCGTTTTCGATATGTTCAAAAAGTAATTCAATACGGGTGTCTGCAACTGGATCTATTTTGTTGTTAACACATTGGTTGAGAAAATCGCTATAACTTAAATTACCACGGGTAGAACATTGGGCACGGGGTCCATAAAGGGCGAGACGAATAGCATCCATAAGGGTAGTTTTTCCGCCGCCATTCATTCCACCTAAAAGGATAATTGGGCGTGAGTTTTCCTCATCAATTTTTGGGTTTAGATTGATTACCTGTTTCCCAACGTAGGGGCCGAAGTTTTGCAGAACGAGTTCAAGAAATATCATTGATTTTTTAAGATTATTAAATATCTAGAAATACCGGGCGAATGGAATTCGCGGCTACACAGGCAAAGTCCGCCTCCGCGGACTAAATAAATTCATAGTTCTTAGGTTACTTGGGAGTTAGTTCCCAGATAGGAATGATTGATTTTTGGCTATGGTGGATAGCTTGGTTTCTGATGTAATTGGCTATATTATCAATGGCATCATAACTAACTGTAAAAGCTCCATAGCTACCTTGCCATTTAAAAAACTCACCTGGCTTGATTTCGTGAGTGATGAAATGGGAAGAACTTCCCTTAATTTGTTTAACCAATTCAGAGACACTGATGGTTGACGGAAAACCTGTTAGCAGATGGACATGATCTTCAACACCACCAATTGCAATTACGGTACATTTTAATTGTTCACATTCCTGAACGATCGCTGCATAAACTAACTTCTGAATATCAAGCGTAATTAGGGGCAATCTATCCCACGTCGCCCAAACATAATGTAAATACAATTGCGTAAAACTTGCTCTCATTTTTCTTCAACCCACGAAGGTGGGTTTCGTCTGTGTAGCAGCGAATTCCATTCGCCCGGTATTCTATTCTTCTGAATCTTTCTTTTTAAATTTCATACTTCCCCAAGTTAACTGTTCATCACTTTTCGCTTCATTTACCTCATTCATTGCGGCAACATCACCCAAAGTCATCTGCTTGACCTTTGCAACATCACCTTGACTAACTGCTTCGCTTAATTCGCGTTTCAAACGAGCATTCTTAATCGCTTCTTCTGGGGAACGAGAACTTGTATTAAAACATTTTTCTAGAGCTTCATATATTCCCACGCGACGAGTCTTTTTGCGATACTGGCGTTCTGTATCTAACAATTTCGCCATGAGTTCCAATTGCATCGCGTCACCTTCACAGATTTCTTCTAATACTATCCATTCATCACGACCTAGTAGGCTATAGTCAGCACCAGGACGGGGATCTTGAAATTCTTCGCCAGTTACTTCTTGATAAATACGAGGTAAGCTATCATCAAATTCGTGTTTTTCTTCTAGCCAAATGCGCCGAATTTCGCTCATTTCTTCTACAGTTATTAAGGTGATATCGCGCATATTTTCTGGCGCTGTATGACGGATTTTTGTTTGCGCTTCTAATAATCGTCTGAGCCAATGCTCCCGCCAATATTTAGTATAAGGGCCAGGAATTGGTTCTACAGAAATTTCCCCGTTTTTATTGCGTTCAAATAGTTGGACATCTCCCCAAATTCTTCTAAAGTCTCTCTTGTCTCGATCATCTTGAATATCTAGTTCATTCCTAATATCTAATAGAGGCTGCATCCATTCTTTTTCTTCATCATTTTGGATCATCGCCTCCATTGATTTATCCTTATTCACTAGTGTACAAACCCAGCAGCCAAATCGGGAATCACCACAGCTAGGAGTAGAAGTATCAACAACTAGTGGGCATTCATTATCTGCTGTAGCACCTCGGTACATAGTGAATAATTCTTTATTGTTTTGTCCCCAAGGATTCTCATACTGATTAAGGTATATCCAGACATCGTTATTACTCCAATCTTCAATGGGGGTATAGATTAAGGAGTTGGGTAAACTGGCATTAGGACTCAGATGATCTCGTACTCTATCAGCCTGATGCTTTTTCATTGTTGCAGCCCGTTTGGAACTCTCCGCCTTGCGAGTCCCCAATACAAGAATTGTTTCACCGTTAGCTCTAACTATTTCACGAATGAATTGATTGGCAGGATTAATTTTTAAGCGTGGTGTACACCAGCGAAACTGGTTACGGGGTGCTGGATATCCCTTACCAATAAGATTTACCCAAAATGTGTCTTCAATTACTGGTTGTAGTAAATGTGGTTCAATTGGCATCCCATATTTTTTAGCAGCTACCTTAAGATTCTGTAAGGATTTGCGAACCCAAGTAGACACTACAGGATTTTCTACCTGAGTATCTGTTGTAATAACATGAATAGTCTTACTTCTTTTTTCTGGAGGAAGAGCAGCGATCGCATTCCATACAAGCTGCAATACTGTACTAGAATCTTTTCCCCAAGACACGCCTAAAACCCAAGGTATCTCATCTAAACAATACAGTTCTTGAATTTCAGTGTTGAGAGCTTGGATGTAGTCCACTAACTCTGCTACAGTACGTGTTTGCTGACCTTTATTTTCTGCTTGTTGTGCTGTAGTCATTTCTCCCTCTCTCTCTGAAAACATGGGTGTAACTTCATTTCTTCCATCTAAGTGCATGGAATTATCGGCTACACAGGCGCAACGTATATACTCGCGTTAGAAAAAAGTTTTTAAAAACTTTATTACTAATACTCAATTTTTTGGACAATCAAACTACATATTACTACTTCGTTTTTAAAAATTAACATGAAAGATAGTACATCTGACCCAACCGCTGACATCGCTAGAGAGTATCTGGAACGAGAAAACAAGGAAAAACAGGTACTCGCTTTACTGCTGGAGAAGTTTTTAGGTAAAAAGGATCAAATTCTCGTTCAAAAAACCGAGATGGGTGGTACTGAGGCTTATGTTAGCTCTGTTACATTGGAATGGTTTGCAGGTCGTGTTCACTTCGCGTCTGGCTTACCTCTGTTTCAAAAAAAATACAATCCAGAGACAGAGAATATCGAGATTGACGCGGATAGTATTGATGAAATTCAGCAGCGTCCCCTTGATTGGTCACGTCAAGCACCGCTAGTGCAGTATTTAGCGGCTCGACACAATCACAAGTTTCCACCGGTGTTGGTTGTAATTAATCAACCGTGGGTGGATAATCCCAAAGCTGCTGAGTGGGATAGTGAAGGACGCGCCACCAAGTCTACCACTGATTTCATCCCCTTAGATAAAGACGCTAAAGTAGGTCTGCTAAATATTTCTGAAGATGATGTAACCATTTATGCACTAGATGGTCAACATCGATTAATGGGTGTACAGGGGTTGATGGAGTTAATTAAAACTCGTAAACTCCAACGCTATAAAAAAGATAAAGCTGCTGATGACAGTTTTATTACAGTCAATGATTTGATACAAAAATACCAAGTAGACCTTGCTTACTTACAAAATTTACCCAAGGAAAAAATTGGTATTGAGTTCATCTGTGCGGTAGCGGCTGGGGAAACTCGCACCGAGGCACGGCGGAGGGTGAGATCGATTTTTGTTCATGTCAACTTGATGGCTGCACCGTTGACTAAAGGTCAGCTAACACAGTTGAATGAAGATGATGGTTTTGCGATCGTTGCTAGAAAAATCGCAGTTACACATCCATTATTAGAACAACGACAAGAGCGCAATCCCCGTGTTAATTGGAATAGTGCAACAGTGGCTTCCAATTCTACAGTTTTGACGACATTACAAGCTCTGCAAGACATGTCTGAGCGATATTTGAGTCAAAAGTTTCCTCATTGGAAACCCTTGGAGAAAGGTCTAATTCCTATGCGTCCAGAGGATGAAGAACTTGAGCAAGGGATTGAAGAATTCAGAAAGCTATTTGATTCTTTGGCAAATCTTCCCAGTTATAAAATTTTGGAACATGAGGATACACCAGCTTTGCGGCGGTTCAGCTTTGAGAAGGATGGAGGTGAAGGAAATATGCTTTTTCGTCCAGTTGCTCAAGTTGCATTAGCGCAAGCGTTGGGAATTTTAGTATTTAAAAAAGGTTTCACACTGGTAGATATTTTTAAGAAGCTGCGGAAGTTTGACCAGCAAGGCGGTTTTAGTGGTATGGAGTATCCCCAATCTCTCTGGTATGGGGTTTTGTATGACCCAAATAAAAAGCGGGTGCAGGTTGCGGGACGAGATTTGGCGGCGAAGTTATTGGTTTATATCCTGGGTGGAATTCAGGAACAGATGGAACGTGCTGAACTTCGTAAGGCTTTGGCGGATGCTAGGACTATGGAAGATAAAACTATAGGTTTTGATGGCAAGTTTGTTGATCCAAAAGCTGTAGGGCTTCCACATATATTGAACTAGCAAAATTAAGTAGTATTTTGCACTGTTGTTTTTACTGATGCTATCTTTTACAAGGGTTGCATATGATGTTTGCTAACATCTACTAATTTATATTAGGTATTTATATGGCTCAACCGATTGAGGACGACAATAATAGCATTTCTCCTCAGATAAAAGCTCAGTTTAGCTCCTTTATTGAGCCATTCTTCTCACAATATCATCGCGATCGCTGCTATCCAGGACTTATTTTTAGGCAGGGAAAGCGTACTATGCTGCAAATTAATGTTCCAGCTAGTGACTTTTCTGGTCTTCTGCAAGCCAAACCATCCACTGGGAATGATCCTGATTCTGGTAAAAATCGCCCAGAGGTTAAAGGTCATGCTGATGAAATTAAAAAATATATTGTTGACCGTTCTCGAAAAGAAAAACCTTGGATTGTAGGAACTTTGACTGCTAATGTAGCTCCAAAAGACATAACAATTCTTGAACTGGGTAGGGGTATTTGTCTGGTTGTTATTCGTCGTGGAGTCAAGTTAGACATCACTGATGGACAACATCGTAAACGTGCAATTCACGAATTGATAGAAAGTACTGAAAGCCACTTAATCAGTGATGATGATTTTGCAATTACTCTAGTTTTGGAGGGTGATTTTCAGCAGTGTCAGGCAGATTTCAGAGATATGGCTCAAACAAAACAATTAGATAAATCATTGTTATTATCATTTGGCGAGTTCTCTGGTCGAGTTGGCATTACTAAAGAATTAATAAAACGAGTGCCAATGTTTCAGGGTAAGACAGAGAAGATTAAATTAAGTCCTACTACTAAACAAAAGC
Organism: Desmonostoc muscorum LEGE 12446; assembly: GCF_015207005.2. GTDB lineage: Bacteria > Cyanobacteriota > Cyanobacteriia > Cyanobacteriales > Nostocaceae > Nostoc > Nostoc muscorum. The sequence goes on along the minus strand of NZ_JADEXS020000001.1, from coordinate 2,140,649 downwards.
TGATTTACACAACTAATTTTATAGCTAGGTTTGTAAGTTGCGTTTTTACTAACGATCCAAGTAATCAGCTTCGAGATTATGATGTTTATCAAGCATCTGATGCTTTGGTTATTTGTCTTAATAGATTTTTTTCGGAATGCAGTAATACTGAGTATATTTCTGATACAACTGTTGAAGAACTAACAATAGATGAAGTAGCTGCATTTAAAGAAGAATGTCTTCTAGGTGTAAGCGTGGGGCTGGAAGTTTTAGGGCGTTTATTGCACTACATATACGAGCCAGAAAACAATTCTTTTAACGAAGAAAAGATTTTACAACTAGCACAGCTAGATTGGTCAAGAGAAAACCAACTTTGGAAGGATAATGTAATTAGAATAGATCCCAAACCTCAAAATCCAGACAAGCCTTATAAAATATCTGCTGCTGCTAGTGCAGTAACAGATGCAGTCAAAATAGTAAAGATTGCACTAGGCTGGATGTAAAATTATTGCTTTTAAGTATTACTTAAAAATCAAGAGAGGAATTTGCTTAGATCAAATTCCTCATCTTGTTGCTCCGTATTCGTTCTCTCATAACTAAGAATCAATAAAAGTCGCTCTGAATAGTCTACTGCTCCACGCAGTTCATTTTGTATAATTTCTAAACCCGCATTAGCATACTCTTCAAAAATATGAATACGTTGCTCGTCAGCTACATTATCATCACCTATAATCTTAATGTTTTCTGTTTCGGTGATAGCCAACAAATTAATTAATAGAGTGAAGCTGCTAGTAAAATAATCTTGTCGCAGTGGGGATAAATCTTTAGAAATTACGTCTAAAGGAACGCGTTTTTTATATTTAACGCCCAATGCTGCTGCAAACACCATAACTTCTACATAAGTCTGAAAAGGCCCAGTTGTGTCTTTTGATGCGACTAAAGATTTCACCAACTCAGCCTTATCTTTAGCAACCCTGATTCTATTTGCAGCCATTGTTTTTATATATACTGTGTTGCTATTTTAACCTAAACCCAAAAATGATGCCTACGGCTGGCTACGCCTACGCACCTTTAGTTGAATTATTTTATACTAATATAAAGGCGATCGCTAAACAAACAAATTATCCACTAACATAGTCCATCCTGGCAGTGCAGGTTCAGCTCCAGCCACCTCACCACGGCGATAAACCTGGGGTTCTTCAGGATTACTAGCACGATATACTCTAATAACTTCCTCTTTAAGTACATCTACGTCCCAAACTACCAACGTACCAGCCGCAAAATAATCACGGCGTTTACTAGCCATATCTTTCTCAGCCTTATCACCGTAATCATTTTCACTTCGCACCTCAGCAGCGAACACAGGCGCACCATTAAGAAACTTTCCGCCTGTAGGTTTGCCAGTATAAAACGCAGCATCAGGACTTAAAGAACGGCGGTTAGGGAGATTGACAATGAAACCGACATTATCAGGCAAAGCATAACCACTTTTTCTCAGACGTTCATAATCCCGTAGACTTGCATAAATTTCACCGCCTGCACGTCCTGGTAAAAATCCAGTTGGAGACATCAGCACCAATTTTCCATTGACAATCTCTGCTTTACAATTGTCAGGTAAATGGTACAAATCTTCAATAGTTGCTTCAGTTTTAATACTCATAAAATATCTTCTAATTAATTAGCGATAATCTCAATTCAACAATCTTCTCTCTGCGTCCTCTGCGCCTCTGCGGTAGCCTGCGGCAAGCCGCTACGCGTCTACGTCTCTCCAAAACTTATATTACAAACTGCACATCCTCATAAACTAAAGAAATAGGAAAATGAAAATCAACGCTAGTTAAATGAACTTCATCCCCCTGTTCATAAGGATGTAACTCCCAAATCCCTCTATCATTTAGCCGGAAGCAATCTAAACCAATCTTTTCAGCATCAATCAGGACATATTCTTGTAAAGTCTGGATACGGCGATACTGAATAAATTTACGACCTCTGTCGTAAGCTTCTGTACTAGGGGAGAGAACTTCGACAATTAAACAAGGATACTGAATAAATTTAATCGCTTGTTTGTCTCGTTCATCACAACTCACTGCAACATCTGGATAGTGAAACGGCCCGTTCTCAGTTACTCCTACTTTTGCATCTGCCATGAAGGCGCGACAGCCACTCCCTCGCAGGTGACTTTTTAACGCCGAAGCTAAGTTTAAGGCAATAGTAGTATGGGGAATAGTACCGCCAGTCATGGCGAAGACTTCACCATTGATATATTCGTATTTAATATCTTGCTGTTCTTCCCATTCCAGGTATTCCTGAGGAGTCATATACTTTCTGTCTGGATTTGCAACCATAACTTCATCCTTTAAACATTACGTTCAACTGCGATAATTTCAGTATATTCAAACTCGTTGGGACTTTGTTTGACCAAAGGATATCTTTCCCCAGCTAACTGAATATAATCCTGCTCACAATCAGGTTTAGAAGAATAGTAAGTAAGCACATATTCTCTGCCAATTCTATCTGCTATTTCCTCTTCAACTTCACCCCGCCATTGAGTTTTTGTGACTAACACTATCAACTGATTCGCTAATTTAGGAATTGTCTTAGCAATGTGTCGCCGCGAATTCGCATCCAAGCTACCAAAAGGCGAATCCATCACAATAGGAAAAGTGCTACTATCAGGAATCATCATCATTTTTCGCTTCTCACTCCATTCCCTTACTTTGTCAATGATGCTGGCAATAAAGGATAAACTGAGAATTTGGTTTTCCCCAGTGGAAGCTGCAACTAACGCTTCCATACCTGTGGTATTTTCTACTAATGTCAGTTCATATTTATCGCTAATTTTAGGAATATATGGAGTCACAGAAATTTCTGTGAATATCTCTTGTACTCGCTTTTCTAATTGCAGGCGAAATTGTTGTTCTTGACGATTTCGGACTTCTGTTAATCGTTCGATGGCATCTTGAGTAGCGTTAATCCGTCGCTGTGCTAAAGTTTGCTTATCCTCATTCAGCTTTTGTTTGCTGATTTGCTTATTCAAACCTTCAATTTCAGTAGTGAGTTGAGCAATTTGCTGCTGATTTGCACCTTGTTCTCGATTTAATTCGTCAATTTTACTTTCAATTTCATCTAACCGTTTTTGTAAACTGCTAATTTCTTCATTAGCATCTTTTCGTAACCGTTCTTGAATATTCTCTAAATCGTTTTCAACTTGGGATATAGTTTGCCTGAGTTGATTAATCCTGGCTTGTTCTCTATCAACTTCTTCCCAAAATCCTATGGCTTGCTTATCAATTTCATCTACTTGGGCACTCATGCGAATCGCAGTTTCTTCCACCGCAGAGGAACCTGCTTTATCTAACCAAGTTTGCACATTTATATGAGAATGATTACCTTCATGTAACTCGGCACCACAAATACAGCGTCGAGAATTGAGTAAATCATTGACAAATTCCCGCGAAATTCCCGATGTTAACTCGCCTCGCTGCTTCAAATCGTTGATAATTTCTCGGAACTGGGATGTAGTTTGTGACAGTAAAACTGTATAACCCCGCGCCGAAATAATTTTTTTCAGCGTTTCCTTGGTTTTTTTATATTCTTCTTGATTTGCTGCTTTCTGGGATTCTAAATTTTGCCATCTTTCTTGTAATTCCTTAGCAGCACTCAATTCTCGTAAACGGCTACTTGTTTCTTTTTTAAAAGTTTGTTGATATTCTAACTCTTCTTGAATTTCTATTTGGCGTTTGGTAATGCGTTCACGCTCTCGTTCTATTTTTTCTTGTTGTCGTAACAACTGCTTAGTTTGCAAATCACCAATAGCTTTTAACTCATTTTCTAGAGTTTTTTTAGCATCTCCTAAATGTCTGATGGAACGGTTGATTACTTCTACACCCAAGAAAATTTTTGTCGCTTCGGCAATTTCAGCTTTTTTATCAGAACGAACTATTTCTTCAATTCGTTCGCCGTCAAAGAAAAAATATTGATGTAAAGTCGCAGGTAAAATTTGATTAATTATATCGTCTGGTTGCTGATTTGGTATATTCCATTTGCCATCGTCCCCACCTACCCACATGGTTAATTGAGTTTTACCAGCTTCAAATTCGCTTTCGTTTTTGTAACCCCGACAAGCGCGTTTGACTCGATAGCGTTTACCTTCATGTTCCCAGCCAATCTCTACCCAACATTCTACAGCTTGGCCTCTTTGAGTTTCCGCGATCGCTCTTTTATTTACTAACTGTTCTGTAGATGCAAATGCCGCACTAAATTTCTCATATAATACCCACGTAAAGGCATTGAGTAAACTGGTTTTTCCTGAGCCATTATTGCCATGAATAATCGTTGTATTCTGAGCATCTCCCCCAGCCAGAATCATCTCTGGTGTCGTACCATAAAAGGAGCGAAAGTTGCATAGCTTGATTGAAGTCAGCTTCATCGCACCTCTTCCTTAATAATTTTCAAAATCTCCTCATTAATCGGGCCATTACTTTTCTTATCTAGCCTACCTTTTTCCTCTTTCCACACCCGCTCAATAATTTGCCGTACTTCCGGTGGGGCGCTGGTAATTGGCTCCTGCACATCGTCGATATTCGCCTCTTGTGACATCTGGAATTTTTAAAGATATTTTTTATATTTTAACTTTCTCTAGTGCTGGAATCGCCTCGGTAAAGCCACTGTTAGCCTTATCTTTAAATTTCGAGAAACTATGAGAGTAGAATTCAGAAGTCAGAATTCGGGAGTCAGAAGTCAGAATGGGCTATGCCCGGCTGCGGGAACAGAAGTAAAATAGGCTTGATGCTCAGGTTTAACACTTAGAGGGTGTTTGAAAAGTGCTTGGCTGTGATTTTAATCGAATTATTACCTCCCTTAATCCCCCCGATATATTGGGGGGAAATAAGAAAATCCGGTTCCCTCCCCTTTCCAAGGGGAGGGTTAGGGTGGGGTAAAAATATTTGACAGATCAATCATGACTTTTCAAACATCCTCTCAGATTGTGTACTTCACTTTCTGGGAAATACGCTGTGTTTTTAAATCTGAATTTTTTTTCAAAAAACGCTTTATTATCTCAAGGTTTTCTGATATTATTAGTTTTAGTTAAACCATATTATAATGGGATGTAAGTCGGCTTAAAAATTTGACTTACATCCCATTATGATCAAATCCATAATTTTATTATTTCATGCTTGGTGCTTCTTTCTACCAAACTCGAAAAATTTTTACAAAAAAATACAAATCCTATCTGATTCATCATCAAATATCTAATAAACCATATCGCTTTTGTAAGTCCAGTAATTTCATTCTGGCAACGCCCGCGTTATCAGCCAAATCAGCAAACTCGACAAAGCGACGTAACTCCTTTTTTAACAGATTCCGCTCAACTTCTATAGTTTCTCGATCTAAATCTGGCGGCAAAACAATCATGTCAAATATAGTTGCGCGTTCTTTAGCTGGATGAGGGCGTAAAACTCGCCCCCGTCGCTGGATAAACTGACGAGGATTACCAGAACTTGATAAAATCACCGCAGTTTGAATTGCCGGAATATCGACGCCTTCATCTAAACAACGAATCGCCACTAAACCTTGCAATTCACCACTTTCAAATTGACAACGTAATATTTCTCTTTCCTCTAAAGAAGTTTGAGCCGTATAGGTGCTTACCTTATATCCCAAATCCACTCCGAGAATTTTGGCAACAGCTTTGAGTTGGCGTAGCGATGAACGTTGTCCCGCGTCTTGTGAACCATCGCTACAATAAAAAAGTGTGTGAGTAGTTTCGCGGCGAGTTGCCATTAAATCCCGCAAAGCATTTAATTTATTTTCTGCTGCACCAATTAACCTTGCCCTTTGCATCAACAACGGCTTTAAATCTTCATTATCTTCAAAATCTCCGCCATTTTCTCGTTCTCGATATAAAAGCGATCGCCCAATTCTTTTAGTTAACTTTAAATAAGCAATACTTTCTGCTTCTGTTAACTCCACCAACACAGGATAATACAGATAATGTACCAAAGCACCTTGAGCGATCGCATCCCTCAAAGTGAACTCCGGTTGAAGAACTGGGCCAAAATAATCGAATAAAGATTGCGTACCAAAATCATCAAAATACCTCTCCGGTGTGGCAGATAAAGCTAATCTCAACCCAACGCGACGCGGTAAACTTTCTTCTAACTTGGGTGCGCCTAAATTATGCGCTTCATCCCCAATAATTAAAGTTTTGGCAGGAAAATATTTGAGTTGAGATTGAAAGCCATCTCCAATTAAAGTGGAGTTCGTAGTGATCACCGTGATAAACCGTTGAGAACCAGAACGCAGATTATAAATTTGCCCAGAAAGTTGACTTTGCCAAGTGCGTAAATTTTCAAAGGCTAAAATCGGTTGCAAATTAAATTTTTCACATTCTCGCGCCCATTGGGTGACAAGATGACGGTAGGGACACACCACCAACAGAACTTGTAAATTAATCTGCTGATATAATTCACAAGCGATCGCTAAAGCCGTAATAGTTTTACCACTACCAGTAGCCATTTTGAGCGTCCCTCTACCATTATTAGCAAACCAGCTGGCGATCGCTTCTTGCTGATATTGCCGCAATTGCAAAGATGGAGGCCTTGTTGGACATCCTGGTAATGGTTGCGAAGTTTGATAACTGCCCTTACTTTCCCTAGCAACTGGTAATTTTAATCGGAAAGTGGGCAGTTGCCGCACTGGATTTGCCGTCAGGTACATATGTTAAGCACAAACGTGGTGATGAACCTTAATTATTGGGAGTGCTGAGTGCTGAGTGAGGAGTTAGGAGTTATTATTCTCCCTCATCTCCCTCATCTCCCCCACTCCCCACTCCCCATTCCCCAATTCAGTTGTAACCCCGCCAAACACCAATGAGGGAACCCTGCACCTGCACTTGCATCGCGCTGACTTCAATGGGATTGTACTTAGAATTTGCTGGTTTGAGAGTAACGCGATCGCCTTGACGATAAAAACGTTTTAATGTGGTACCGAATCCATCGACTCTCGCGGCGACGATAGTACCATTTTTCAACTGATTTGGTTCTGGTACTGGACGCAAGAATACCACATCACCATCAGCAATTAAATCTTCAATCATGCTATCGCCAGCTACCCGCAAAGCGTAGGTTTGGGGAGGTAACTCCAAATTAGAAAAGTCTAAATGATCTACAGCATCAGTAAATGGTTCTATTAAACCACCAGCAGCGATCGTGCCCAAAATTGGTACACCTTGTTTAACAGCACGCAAAATCCGAATCGTTCTTGCTTGGCCTTCAGTCCATTCTATATATCCTTTAGTACGTAAATGTTCTAAACGACTTTGAATTGGTGCCGGTGACTTCAAGTTCATCGCTTGCATCATTTGCCGAATTGAAGGCGAATGCTGATGCGTTCTAATGTATTCTGCCAACCATTCGTAAAGTTCTTGTTGAGCTTCCGTTAGACGTTCCATAAATTTGTGGGAAGTAATTATAAATGTCTCTAGAACATTAGTACTACAAAAAACTCCCCATAAGCAATAGAAAAGTAAAAATATCAAAGGCAAAAGTAAGAATATTTTATTTTCTTTTGCCTATTTATTCTTGATTTTTTTACTTATAAGTCGTCAAGAGTCAGCCGCACATCGCTATTCTGACTCTTGTACAGACGCGATGAATCGCGTCTCCTAACTCTTGTACAGACGCGATGAATCGCGTCTCTATTTCCTTCATTCTGCCCCTAAGATACTAGCAAGCAAAGCCTTTTGGGCGTGGAGGCGATTTTCTGCCTCTTCCCAAACTCGTGATTGAGAACCTTCAATAACTGCCTCAGTAATTTCTTCACCACGATGGGCTGGTAAGCAGTGTAAAACAATTGCCTCCGGGTCAGCAAGGCTTAATAACTGCTCGGAAATTTGGTAAGGTTGGAAAATAGGCAGACGGTTATCTGCTTCTGCTTCTTGTCCCATACTTGCCCAAACATCAGTATAAAGTACAGCAGATCCTTTGGCGGCTAATTCTGGATCATCAGTGAGTAGGACTTCAGTTTTGTTATTAGCGATCGCTCTTGCTTGTTCTACAATTTTAGAATCTGGCTCAAATCCTGTAGGAGTGGCAATTCTGACATTCATTCCCACCAAAGCACAGCCCAACATCAGAGAATTAGCTACATTATTTCCATCACCCACGTAGGTTAAAGTTAACCCAGCAAGGGTGCCAAAAGCTTCTTGAATCGTCAATAAATCAGCTAATATCTGACAGGGATGTTCTGCATCAGTAAGCGCATTAATCACCGGAATTTTCGCATAGTTAGCAAAAGTTTCCAAATCCTGCTGTGCAAAAGTGCGAATTGCCAAAATATCCAGATATCTATCTAAGACTCGCGCCGTATCTTGTAAAGGTTCCCCGCGACTAACTTGAGTGACATTGGGGTTAAGATCGATTACCTGCCCACCAAGTTGATACATCGCCACAGTAAAACTTACCCGCGTGCGAGTTGAGGCTTTAGAGAACAACAACCCTAAGACTTTATTACACTGCAACTTCAGCTGTTTGGTTTTAAGTTGAGTTGCCAATTGCAGAAGTTCTTGAAGTTCCGTTGGACTGATGTCCGCCAAACTTAATAAATCTCGTCCGTTCAACGCTGTCATGCTTGTGATGTGTAAAGAACAATTATATAGTTCTGTTTCTTTACCCAGCCGTGTCAAAAAAGTACAATTTTCAAAATGTACCAGATATTTTGGCGTCCAGCCCAGGATTTGAGTTAGCTTTTGCTATGAATATTAATTTACCAACTTTATTAGTCATTACAATCACTGATTTTTTGGATTGTTGCATTTGCAACGCCCATTCAAGCATATATACTTGAAAAAACCGCGATATTGCCAAAATATATATCAGATTTTCCAGATAAATTTAGGGTAAAGTCCCACAACAAAACATCAAAAAGGCTTCCTCCCCCACTCCCCATTTTCCAGACAGATATTTTTTAGCGATCGCCTCTGGACAAATAGTTTTATTATGGTACAATTAGAAATTGTGGTTGCTAATCGAGAGCGATACCTACGGTGGGCTACGCCTACGCCAAACTTGCCAGCATAGCACAGTGGTAGTGCATCCGACTTGTAATCGGAAGGTCGTCGGTTCAAATCCGACTGCTGGCTTTAAATCTACAATATGTCTATTTGCCGATTGTCAAATTATTTCTCCATGTTGACAAATTAATGTCCTTTAGTAGCTAATTTGGCTTTGAACATATAGGACTCATATTTGATTTTTAGGAAGCTAGGTACACCTTTATTCCTTCTTCCCAGTCCCCAGTGCCCAGTCCCCAGTCCCTTACCTTTACGAGTGATTCTCCAAATCAAAGACGCTCGATGACTCGCTACCGCTTCGCTATCGGATTGCTATATGGGTTTGGTGTTTGCTAGGTAAGTCGGCACAATAAAATCAAACTGTGTGAATAAAAGTAAACAAGGCTCAAACTTTTCCCCCTGCTCTCTGCCTTATCCCAACAATAATTATTTACGCCGACCTACTTATATGTTAGCAGAGCATCAAAAACTCATGGCAGATATCGGTGGTGTGCCGAATAATTTTAAATTTGAATTCATCCAAGCATTGGAAAGAGACGAGTGATGAAAACATGAGGTTATAATTGATTTATATTGTCCATATAAGAGTCCTTAAATATGCTGAATGCAGTCGAATTTCAAGCAAAAATTAAAAATAGTTCAATTCAAATTCCCGATCAGTACAAACAATAACTCGGTGAAGGAGATGATATTAAGGTAATTGTTTTAGTGAAGAAAAAATCGTCTCGAAAAAGAGACATAATTGATGAATTGACAGAGAATCCTGTGCTAGTGGATGGATTTATCAGCCGTGAGGAAATTTACAATCGATAATTATGATATCTGGTGCATCATTCATTGATACGAATGTTTGGTTTTATCGTTTGTTTGACGACCAAAAAATAGAAATTGTAGAAAGAGAAAGAAAGCGTAATATTGCTATTACTATCACGGAAGCTGAAGGAATAATTATTAGTACACAGGTTGTAAATGAGGTTTCTAGTAATTTATTGAAAAATGATGATTTGAGCGGGCAGCAAATTGTGGCGATCTCGGTCACATAACATCAACAGTAGGAATAATTCTGCTGTGCGATCGCATGGTTTAGTAAAGCTTTGAATTACCTCTATCCTCAGCTTTACTTTATTCTGTCGTTCTATTCAGAACTGCTACCAATTCGTAATTTGTAATTACGAATTAGTATAAATCCTATTGTTTATGAATTGGCCAGTTGTCGGAAGCGTTCCTGAATTTCCTCAATCGAAAATAACGCTTCAAACTTCAACCCCGCTGACTGGTACAACTCTGCTCCCCCTTGATGCCTGTCTATCAGTGTAATTATTTGACTAACGGTATAACCTGCTCCTTGAAGACGCTCAACTGCTTTTAGAGCAGATTGCCCAGTTGTGACAACATCTTCCAAAACTACAATTTTTGCACCTTCTGGTAAATTCGGGCCTTCTATATAAGCTTTTGTCCCATAACCCTTGGCTTTCTTGCGAATAATCAGCGCTGGTATCGGTCGATTTTCATAAACAGAAACCACACTCACTGCTGTGACAAGTGGATCAGCTCCCATTGTTAAACCTGCTACAGCCTGAGTATCTACAGGTAGTAAAGGAAACAGCAACCGTCCAACCGCCAAAGCTCCTTGGGGGTGGAGTGTTACCTGCATCTTATTCACGTAATAAGAACTACGTAGCCCAGAGGCGAGAACGAAATCACCCTCTTGATAAGCCAGTTGAGCAAATAAATCTAATAGGTTGTGGCGTAAGTTAGTCAAATCAGGTGTGGTTGCCCAAATATTTGAAGGGGTAAGAGTTTCAGTAGGATACGTCATTACAAAACATTAAAAGTTGTGCTACACCAAAGGTTGAACTTATCAGAGTTCTCAAATTAAGCATAAATTAAGATTCGCCAAAAAGTTGAGGAGTAAGGAACGTGGGTATAAAATTAAAAACCTTTGGTGGTTTATTAATCCTGCTTGCTGCTAGTATTGCTTTTCCCTCTGTAGTAGCCGCCCAAACACAAACGCCTAAAAGTGAAACTACAAGTGATGTATTTGAACGGGCATTTTTTCGACACGATCGCAATTTCTACGAAAATGGCAGCCTCAAGCGCCAACTAGACTCATTTTTCGGCGCTGGTTCCGGTTTTGGTGGTTCTTTCCCAGAAAATGAAATAGCTCGTGATGCTGAGTTGGTTAATACTTTATATCACGATGCCCTGACTCAGCAAGCAGGCAACGATCCCTATATTCGCACACCTGATTTACCAAATCCTTATGACACATCGCTAATGATGTCTCCTCGCTTGAATGCCAACAAGCTCAGAGTCGGAACTGAATTCAGGTTTGAAACTTTACCACCCCGGTAAGAGTGGGGATGAGGGAGATGAGGGGGATGAGGGAGATGAGGGAGCAAGGAAACAATCAAATGCTATCTCCGCGTAAGAGCGTCCCCGCGTCCCCGTGTCCTCTTTTCCATTCCCCTCTATTTTTTGATAAGGGGCTTCCAAAAAATAAATTATCCCAAATTATTTGTACATTTGTAGGGGCGCACAGCTGTGCGCCTCTACGATGGGACATTTTTTTCATTGGAAGTCCCTAATGTTAGTGCGCCCTGCTGGAATCGAACCAGCCTGAAGACGAATTATGAGTTCGTTGCCTCCCCAATCGGCCAAAGGCGCTTATTTTGTTGGACTTAGGGTTTGCGTGAGTAAATTACTTAAACCCTTAACTTAATTTTATTTGCTAATTTTATAGTGAGGTACAGTGGCTTACGTACTTAATTTTAGCAAGCTGTCTGATTTTAGCACAAATTTAATGCTTGTGAATACTCGACAATAGTTAACCAGATTTTTATACTACATAATCTAATCATGAAATAGTGCAAACTAATATTGATTAAGTTCCTTTAAGGATTGCGGCGTCAAGCTTCATTCTTCTTAAAAAACCAGCATTCTTATGCATTAGCTTGTCAGCGATGAAAATAAATTCTACTGTACTTCTTACTTTGATTTTGTTAATCCTGATGATGGGAGCAGGTTCTGTGAGCGCGTTTTTGGGGTTTGAACTGGGAAGTTCAGCCCTCAAAGGCGTGAGTACACCAGATGGGCGTCCCACAACTAAATTTGCCAGCAGTAAAGCAAATAACTCCCAACAGGGAGGGGTAGTGCTATTAAAAGAGCAAGAGATCCTGAAAATTGTCAAGGCGCGAATTGAGGGTAAGACCAAGGCTGCTAAATCCGAAAAGCTAGAGGAAGATGATGAAGAAACCAATACCAGCAAACAGAAGCCAGAGGAAAAACCAAAAGAAGTGGTTGAGGAAAAACCCCAGCCAGGTTTTCCAGTGGTTGCCCAGAGTGAAGGCGTAACCATGTCTGTGCAATCTGCCCGCTACTCTGGTGGTGATTTGCTTTTGAAAGTAAAAATGGAGAACAAAGGTAAGGATTCTGTCCGCTTCTTGTATAGTTTTTTAGATGTTACCGATGATAAAGGACGAACCCTGAGCGCTAGTACAGAAGGTTTACCAACAGAATTGCCTGTCAATGGGCCAGCATTTTCAGGTACAGTGAGCATTCCCACAGCTTTGCTTGATGATGTCAAGAAAATATCACTTGCTTTGACTGATTATCCTGCTCAAGAATTAAAGCTAGAGGCATTGAATATTCCTGTAGAAAGGTAGGACGGGGTATTGGGGACTGGGGACTGGGGACTGGGGACTGGGGATTAGGGACTGAGACATTCTTTCCTAGTACCCAATACCGAATACCCAGTCCCCAGTCCCCCTAAATGGAGGGCGTGAATTTTACACGAGCTTTGGCGGTGAGTGGTTTTCCTAATTTAATTTGGACGGAGGCGGGGCTGCGATTGTTGTCAGTTTTACTGCTGATTGCCATAAATGCGTTTTTTGTGACAGCGGAATTTTCGATGGTGAGCGTGCGGCGATCGCGTATTCACCAGCTAGTTAAAGCTGGGGATGTTCCAGCAAGAGCTGTGGAGATGCTACAACGCAGTATTGACCGACTGCTATCTACCACCCAGTTAGGTATTACACTCTCTAGCTTGGCTCTGGGATGGATTGGAGAAAGTACAATTGTCGTCCTGGTGAATGCATGGTTAAAATCCTGGCCTCTACCCATTGGAATGACTACCTTCATCGCCCATTCCTTATCAATTCCCATTGCCTTTTTCTTAATTGCCTACTTGCAAATTGTTTTAGGGGAATTATGTCCTAAATCATTAGCTATGCTGTATTCAGAACAGCTAGCTCGGTTTTTAGGGCCTTCAGTAAAAGCGATCGTTCGTTTTTTCAACCCCTTCATTTGGATTCTCAACCAATCAACTCGTTGTTTGTTGCGACTTTTTGGTATTGAATACACAGGTCAAGGCTGGAGACCACCTGTAACTCCCGAAGAATTGCAAGTGATTATCTCTACAGAATGGGGTTCTACTGGTTTACAGCGTGCGGAGCGAGAACTGCTCAATAATGTCTTTGAGTTTGGGGATGTCATGGCTCAAGCTGTGATGATCCCCCGCACCAGTATTGTGGCGCTGCCAAAAGATGCTACTTTCCAGGCATTACTCAAGGAAATGGCTGCTACTGGTTATTCCCGCTATCCCTTGATTGGTGAATCTTTGGACGATGTTCGCGGCATTGTTTATTTTAAAGATTTGGCACAACCTTTAGCTGTAGGCAAGCTAACCTTAGAGACACAAATTCAACCTTGGATGCGTCCGGCTCGGTTTGTTCCAGAACACACCCCCTTGAGTGAACTATTGCCGATGATGCAGCAAGAAAAACCAGCTATGGTCATGGTGGTCAATGAATTTGGCGGTACCGTAGGACTGGTGACCATCAAAGATGTCATTGCCGAAATCATTGGCGACGCCAGCGTTCCTGAAAACAACGACGATTTGCTAATCCAGATGTTAGGCGAAGATAAATTTCTGGTGCAGGCACAAATCAATCTCGAAGACCTCAACGAGGTTTTGCATCTCGATTTACCCTTGACAAGAGAATACCAGACACTGGGAGGCTTTTTGCTGTATCAGTTACAGAAAATTCCGACCAAAGGCGAAACCTTCCATTATCAAAATCTTGAATTCACTGTGGTGTCAGTTATGGGACCACGCCTACATCAAATTCAACTGCGACGGTTGGAGGAGTTAGAAGTTGAGAGTTAGGAGTTGAGAGTTAGGAGTTGAGAGTTAGGAGTTGAGAGTTAGGAGTTGAGAGTTAGGAGTTGAGAGTTAGGAGTTGAGAGTTAGGAGTTGAGAGTTAGGAGTTTTTTTACTCCTCACTCCTCACTCCTCACTCCTCACTCCTCACTTAAAAACTATAAGCCACTGGATCGACGAGTCCTAATTCGGCAAAAGCTGCTAGCCGCAAACGACAAGAATCACACACACCGCAGGCAACATCACCACCGGCATAGCAAGACCAAGTTAGCTCCCAAGGAACTCCCAATTGGTTGCCTAGTTGAATGATTTCGGTTTTTTTCAGGTTAATCAGGGGTGCAACAATGTTAATTGGTTGTCCTTCACGCCCTTGTTTAGTTCCCAGACGAAAAACTTCTTGCATAGCTTGGATATAATCGGGGCGACAGTCAGGATATCCTGAATAATCTAAGGCATTGACGCCAATATAAACACGTTCAGCTGCGATCGCTTCGGCGTAACTCAAAGCAAAGCTTAAAAAGATCGTATTGCGAGCCGGAACATAGGTAACAGGAATATTTTGAGCCATTTCATCCAGGGAACGCTCTTGAGGTAAATCAATAGCATCATCTGTAAGTGCCGAACCGCCCCATTGTCGTAAATCAAAATTAACCACCTGATGTTTTACGACCCCAGCTTTTTGACCAACGAGCAAGGCTGACTGTAATTCTCGTCGGTGTCGCTGCTGGTAATCAAAAGAAATAGCATGACATGAATTGCCATCAGCCTTAGCTTTATACAAAATTGTGGAAGAGTCCAATCCCCCAGATAAGAGAATTACAGCTTTCATCTCGGTTGCAAATTTGGGATTTCAAATCGCTAAATCACGCTTCAACAAGATGCCAACAAGCGATGGCAAAAATACTCCTTAATTTCTGTGAGTGATTGTAAACACCTTTGCACCCCAGATATTCAAAAGAAACAATCCATACGAGTTTCTCTCAAAAAGCGGTGCGATGTCTACGACTGATGCTGCAAATAATCATCCAAAAACTGTTTCAGCTAATCAGCAGCAGTAATTACCAATACCATTTTTTGGTAAAAAAAGCATAAGTATTACTGGTTTATTATCTTGTAATTTTAATGCTGCTAATCAATTTTAGATTGGGAATTTAGGATTGAAAGAGACTATAAGGGTAGATTGCTCAGTGATTTTAGATTGACAATAGCGCAGCTAAGCCAGAACCAGGCTCGGAACAGGCGTCTTTTGGATTTGTTCTGTCTACCAAGGAGGTTGCTCTGAACCCCAAAACAATCTAAAATCCAAAATCCAAAATCCAAAATTGCTATGCTAATTAATTGCCTAACTGTAGCCTTAAGGAAAATCGAAGCACAAGAAAGCGATCCCTAGAATTTTAGAGAATTCATACTTAAGTCTTACCGAATATTCTAAAGTTAATAAAAAGACACACATTTTTTTCTAGAAAATGCAAAATGCAAACCAAAGCCGAACTATCTATACAAAAGATAGCTGGATTGCGGGAACCGATCGCAAACTTTGAAATTCTTCATAAACATAGGCTCTATGTTACCATCTGGATGGTTTTAGACGGATCGTAACTGGCTTTCTTTGTATAAAGGCCAACGGCCGTAGCGTCTCTAAATTTGGTGGTTGAGGAGAGAATAATAGTGCAAAATAGTATGTCACTGGCAGAACCGAATCCATATACACAGCGCAACCAGCCACGACCGATCCGCATAGGCGTGATTGGGGTGGGTAACATGGGACAACACCACGCTCGCGTCTTGAGTTCAATGAAAGATGTTGAACTAGTCGGTGTAGCAGATATTAACGTCGAACGAGGGTTAGAAACTGCCAGCAAGTACAAAGTGCGTTTTTTTGAAGACTACTGTGACTTGCTACCCCTGGTGGAAGCAGTTTGTATTGCTGTTCCCACCCGGCTGCATTACGCTGTGGGCATTAGCTGTCTGTTAGCGGGAATTCATGTTTTGATTGAAAAACCGATCGCAGCCAGTATTTCTGAAGCAGAATCCCTAGTAAATGCGGCAGCTGAGTCTCAATGTATCCTCCAAGTAGGTCATATTGAGCGCTTCAATCCAGCATTTAGGGAACTCAGCCAAGTCCTGAAAACAGAAGAATTACTGGCATTAGAAGCACATCGCATGAGTCCTTACTCAGACCGAGCAAACGATGTTTCGGTTGTCCTGGATTTAATGATCCATGACATTGACCTACTTTTAGAATTAGCAGCTTCTCCAGTGACCAAATTAACCGCTAGCGGTACTCGTGCCCTAGATTCCGGTTATTTAGATTATGTAACTGCCACCCTGGGCTTTGCTAATGGTATAGTCGCCACCCTGACTGCCAGTAAAGTCACTCACCGCAAAATTCGCCGGATTGTTGCCCACTGCAAAAATTCATTCACTGAGGCAGATTTTCTCAAGAATGAAATTTTGATTCACCGACAAACAAATGCTAACTCTCTTAACGACCATCGACAAGTACTTTACAGGCAGGATGGGGTGATTGAAAAAGTCTACACCAGCAATATTCAACCTCTGAGTGCAGAATTGGAACATTTTGTCAACTGCGTACATGGTGGCAATCAACCCTCAGTAGGTGGTGAACAAGCTCTGAAAGCCCTGAGATTGGCCAGCTTAATTGAGCAGATGGCATTGGAAGACAGAGTTTGGAATCCCTTAGACTGGCAATCGGAACCAAGAGTACAATCATTGACTCCGACAGCCTAGAACTGGACAAGGGGATGAGGGGGATGGGGAGATGGGGGGAATAAACAATGCCTGATACCGAATACCCAATGCCCAATACCCTATATCCTAGAACAGAACCCTAGAGTGTGCTTTCCAATTTGCCATCAAATCTTTAGATCCTTTTTAGTCCTTTGAAAAAGCAGGCTAAGGGGGATCTAAATTATTTAGAAAACAAAACCTAGTTTGAAAACAGGGAGTGGGGAGTGGGGAGATGAGGGAGATGAGGGAGATGAGGGAGATGAGGAGGCAGGGAGCAGGGAGCAGGGAGCAGGAGAGAAAATCTTCCCCTCTGCCCCCCGCCCCCTGCCCCCTGCTTCTTCCCACGCCCCATGCCCCATGCCCCATGCCCAATGCCCAATAAAAAACTAGTGCAGTAATTTTTAGGAATTGACTCAATGCTTGAATGGATAACTAACACTATCAACTCTTTGGGCTATTGGGGAATCGCCCTGTTGATGTTCGTAGAAAACCTCTTTCCACCCATTCCTTCAGAATTGATTATGCCACTGGCTGGATTTACAGCAAGCCCATATCAACCAGGAGGGGCAAAGCTGAATATCATTGGTGTGTTTTTCGCAGGAGTTTTGGGTTCTGTGTTGGGCGCACTTGTTTGGTACTATCCAGGTAAGTTTTTGGGCGAAAAGCGCTTGAAAGCTTGGGCTGACAAATATGGTAAATGGCTGGCCATATCCAGTAAAGATATTACTAAGGCTAAAGGCTGGTTTGACCGACAAGGTAACAAAGCAGTATTGATTGGTCGCCTTGTACCAGGAATCCGCACTTTGATTTCTGTTCCTGCGGGGATCAGCAATATGCACTTGCTACCATTTCTGTTTTACAGTACCTTAGGTAGCGCTGCTTGGGTGGGTTTGCTAACATACTCAGGATACATATTGGGTAGTCAGTATGAACTTGTGGATAAGTACCTTGCTCCTGTGTCCAAAATTGTGCTTGGGGGTTTGGTTTTAGCATTTGTTTTCTGGGTATTCAAGCGCCAGCTCAGACGCACCAGAAGATAAACAGGGGCGCTTTTGGTTTGAAAGCAGTGAAAGCAGGGGTTACATCTGACCAAAATTCGCCTACACTATGCCAAATAATACTAGATTTGCGTTGGCAGAGCTTACCGGAGGTATCGCCAGAATTAATTTTTGGCGTATTTCTAGCTACACTTGACGCAACCTAGAATTTCTGGTTGCTCGCATTTTTGTAAGATGAGCATGACAACTTTTTACATTTAAGTTAGAACTAGGAGCTTTCATGACAGACCAACCTTCCGCCGCCACCCCAATTAATGCCGCTGCCATACCGATGAATAGAGTATCGGCATCGACTCCCATAAATGCTGTTAATACTGCCAAGCCAGCTACGACTTCAGGGAAAACCATTCTGAGTGTTGATTTAGGCAGAACTTCCACAAAGACTTGTGTGAGCCGCGAACCCGGTAGTGTTGTGTTCGTACCTGCCAACGTCAAGCAAATGTCAATAGAACAGGTACGCGGTGGTGTTTTTGAAGCCCGCGCGACTGACCCTTTAATGGATTTGTGGTTGGAGTATCAAGGTAATGGATATGCTGTAGGTCAACTAGCAGCAGATTTTGGGGCGAATTTAGGAGTAGGGCAATCTAAGGTAGAGGCTGCACTGATAAAAGTGTTAGCAAGTGCTGGCTACTTCAAACTCAGAGACGATATTTCAGTTGTCCTGGGTCTGCCTTTTCTTTCTTTAGAGCAATTTGAAAAGGAAAAAGCACAGTTAATCAGCCAAGTAGGTGGGCCTCATGTGTTAAACTTTCGAGGCGAATCTGTGTCGCTGAACGTCAATAAGGTTTGGGTCATGCCAGAAGGCTACGGTAGCTTGCTGTGGTCTGAAGCCCAACCAAAGAAAAGTCCCGGCAGTCCCGATTTTACAAAAATATCGGTGGCGATCGTGGATATCGGACATCAAACCGTTGATCTTTTGATGGTAGATAACTTCCGCTTTGCCAGAGGTGCTTCTAAGAGTGAAGACTTCGGTATGAATAAGTTTTATGAATTGGTAGCCGCTGAAATTGACGGAGCAGATAGCCAATCTCTAGCGCTCATTTCCGCTGTTAACAAACCCAAAGGTGAACGGTTTTACCGCCCTAAAGGTGCTAGCAAGCCTGCCAACCTAGACGATTTTCTGCCGAATCTCATTGAGATGTTTTCACGGGAAATTTGTAGCCGTGTGCTAGCTTGGCTACCAGAACGCGTCACCGATGTGATTCTGACTGGTGGCGGCGGTGAGTTTTTCTGGGAAGATGTTCAACGTCTGCTCAAGGAAGCAAAGATTAATGCTCATTTATCTGCACCTTCTAGGCAGGCGAATGCTTTGGGGCAGTATATTTATGGAGAGGCGCAATTATCTGCCGTTCGCGCTGCTAGGGCTTAAAACTAATGTTCCAATGGTCAAAAAAGGTAGTTAAATCCGTCACGTTCAACCCAGGGCTTGCTGATGAAAGCTTGTTAGCGCAAGTGGAAAGTTATTTGGAGAAACAACCCGAAAAAACTTTCAGTGACCTATGTAAAGAAGCCCTGTGGCAATCTTTATGTGTACCGGAATCTGTACGACCTGCTCCAAAAACAGCAGCAGCAACAACACCGATTGAACAACAAATCGGTGAGCTGCAACGTCAAGTAGCTGGCCTTGAGGAACGTTTTTTTGCCAAGGGATCTAATCGTTTGGAGGCGTTGGAACACCATTTACTGCAACTTTCTCAACAAGTTGCACAATTGGCACTCATAGTCAATGAGCGATCGCTAATTCAGTCTCCAAGTCAAGTAGAAGTAGTCAATAATACTTCTTATACTGTTCCTGCTCCTCCTCAAGAGGTTGACCCTGTAATCAGCCGCCTTAGTCAGTTTCTCGATGATTTTTAAGGAAAAATCAAGTTTTTGAGCAGTTTTTGCTCCTGTCATCAATCCTTAATAGTCTTTACTATTAAGGATTATTAATGTTTATATATATTTTTTATAAATAGGATTTTTGGCGTTCAGCCGCTTTGCGTCTTTGCAAGTAATTAAGTTTGGGAAAAAAGCGATCACGCATACATTTTTAGTGTGCGATCGGCACTTTAAATAAGGTTTATCAATAGAAATACACAATTTTTAAGCTCTAAGGTAACTTATAAATTGTTCCTTTATGCCGAAAAAGTGGCATAAAATCTTGTTTTGGAGTGTGGTGTCAGGTTTTTCTTCATCGCAATCTATAGCAGTAAATTACTCAGTTATACTGAGATAAACAAGTGTAAGCCAAGACACCGTTTAACCTCAGTTAGGATTTACCAGCATGAGTAATACCAGTTTTTGGAAGCCTGCTTACCAGCTTTTTAAGCCAGAGGAACCACTTACTACACCCGAAGACCTGAAAAATTTTTATGTCCAGCGAGATAACAGTCCTGTAGAGAATTTAATCACTTTCCTGGATATGGAAGACGACCCAGCTAAATTTTTACTAGCAGGTCACAGGGGTGGTGGTAAAACTACAGAATTACGACGATTAGAACAAAATTTGAATAATAAATATACAGTAATTTGGATTGATACTGTAACTGCTCTTGACCAGTACAATATTGGCTATGCTGAGGTTGTAGTACTAATTGGAATTAAAATTTTTGAAAAGGTTATTCAACCAGAATGGGGTTTAAAAGAGGATTTATTAGATGATTTACTTGAAAGCCTCAAAACTGTAGTTTATCAAGATGAAGACGCTGAAAATACTGGTCTTGAAGTTCCAGAAATTATTAAAAAGCTAGGTTTAATTCTTAAACAAGGTTTAACTAGAAAAGTTACTACAACTCTCAACATTCGTCCGCAGCTTAGTAAAATCATTGAGAGAGTTAACGCCATCATAGAAGCTGCTGAAAAAAGAAACAAGCAGAAATTACTGGTGATTGTAGATGGTCTTGACCGGCACGATCAAGCGACAGCGTTGGAAATGTTCGCTAGTCCACTGCTGACTCAATTAAGTTGTCATATTATCTATGCAATTCCGATTTCACTGAGGTATTCTCCGAGCTTTCGTCAACCGATGGAAAGCTTTCAAAAATGCTTAGATTTAACTAATCCACCAGTATTTGAGTGCGATGAAAATTTATGTCCTACTAGAATTCCTAATGAGCCTGGTAGAGACATTCTTAATAGTGTAATTCATAAGCGTTTGGTAAGTTTGGGTGATGCATATAAAGGTTTATTTAATCCAGATGCGCTAGAACTCATTTCTGAAAAGAGTGGTGGTGTCATGCGTGATTTGGTGCGACTGGCTCGTACCGCTTGTGAAGTTTCTTTAAGGCTAAATTTGATATTTGTAGACTTAGATGTTGCTAAAGAGGCTGTGCAAGAAGTCCGCAGAGAATACAATTTAAGTGACTACCATTTCCCCGAACTAGATAAAGTTCATCGCACAGGTTGCTTAACTACTAACACCCATAGTTTGCCTAATAAAGGTCAGTTTGTGATTTGTGATGAGCTTTTGCAAAACAAATTTGTATTAGGTTATTACAATCGCAATAAAAAATCCTGGTTTGATATCAATCCTATTCTGTTAGAAGATTTACAACGTTGGCAAGCTGCTAATCCCAATAATCAATAGATTTTTCTCTTATAGTCAGCAATTATTCATCGATGAAAAATGGCTTCTAACGAATCTAACATCTATTCTCTAAATGCAAATGATATAGCGGAAGTAAACAAATTAGTTAGCTTCCTAGAATTATCTAGTGGGACAACGACGATTTTTGCCATTGCACCCGAAAGTGGGCCGCAACATCCAGTGGTAGAGGAAGTGAAGTCTCTTTTAGCAGCTAGGGTTGAGGAATTTAATGAACCTAAAAACTTTTTTTACAGCGATAACTCACTATATAATTTTATCTACAGTTTAAATGAAACAGAACAAAAAAAATTGCCAAATCAACGCCAATTATTAATGGCGTTTGGAATCGATCAACTGCCTACATCACGCCTCAAACAAGAAATGAAGCAGTTGAATTTAGGGAGAGATTCGTTATTTGATCGCGAATTAGTCATAATTTTTTGGCTGAATAAAGAAGAATTTTTAGAAGAATTTCGTAACCGTGCGCCTGATTTTTGGGATTGGCGGGGTAAGTTGGTGAAATTTCAGGCACGTCCGCCAGTAAATTCTCTGTTTTATCCTTATCTGGAGTGGTTGATAGCTGAGAATTCCTATCTCAAAATCAGCGGTGTGATGCAAGTCCAGCGCCAAGTAGATATTTTTCTGGATCAAATTTATATTTCACTACAAGCAGTCAGGCGACAGGAGGTTACAGAAACCTCGAAACTAGACCAAGAGATGACTACATTTCGCAAAGCCGAACATAGGTTGAGCATGAGCATCTCTGGCCTCTACGATTTAGACGAACCTTCTCATTACGAACCAGTTTTATTAAGTTCAATACCCACTAGCAGCACCAAAACAGTTACACAAAGAATTGATTTATCCCATGCAGTGCGGGAGAACCAGTACTGCGTGATTCTTGGCGCTCCTGGTGCTGGGAAAACAACGCTACTGCGCTATCTGGCATTACATTTTGCCACAGCCAAACGCGATCGCAATGAAAAAGTTACAGGTGGCGAACCCCAAGAAGAATTGGGTAAAGCTCTGTTACCAATTTTCTTTCGCATTGCTGATTATGCAGAACGATTGCAACAAGAACCTGATTTGAGTCTGCTCGACTATCTGCGCCAATTCTACCGCCAATGGGAAGCTTACTTTCAAGATGAAATTGAAGCGGGAACTGAGATGGCAGTGCTACTTCTAGAAAAAATGCGCCAAGGGCAGTGCTTAATGCTGCTGGATGGACTAGATGAGGTATTTGAACAAGAAAGCCGCAGGCTGATAGTGGAAAGAATCGATCGCTTTGTCAATGATTTCTCTACTAATAAGTTTGTCATTACCAGTCGGATAGCTGGCTACCGCGATGTGAAACTGAGCAGCCGCTTTGCTGAGTTCACTATCGAGGATATGGGTAGCGAACAAGTAGAAAAATTTCTGCATCGCTGGTGTTTGGCGATAGAACGAGCGCAGCAGCCAGAAGCTAGTGAGGCGCAATGGCAAAGAGCAGGAGATGATCAAGCAAGGAAGATTTTAGAGGCGATTAAAGACAATGAGGGTGTAAAGCGCTTGACAGCGAACCCTCTACTGTTGACAATCTTGGCACTGATTCACCGCAATGGCGATCGCCTACCTAACCGTCGGGTAAAACTTTATGAATTAGCAGTGCAAACCTTGAGCGAAGATTGGCAATTAGGAAAGAAGTTGCCAGATGCTCCGAAAGTGCTGCTGAAGCAAAATGAAGTAGTAGCATTTTTAGCACCGCTCGCTTACTGGATGCATGAGGAGAAGCCCTCTGGTTTAGTCACCGAAACAGAAGTTGAACAACAGTTAGCAGCAAAGCTAGCAGAACTCAATGCTACTGACCCAGAATCAGACTCAGTACGCCAAGCCGTGCAGGAATTTTTGCGGAAGGTGCGGGAAACTACAGGTCTATTTGTCGAACGTGCGCCTGGAATCTACGGTTTTATGCACCTGACATTTGAAGAGTATTTTGCTGCACTTTATATTGCTGATAATGAGCCAAGCGATATCTTAAAAATCATCCGCGAGCATTTGCATGAGCCACGTTGGAATGAGCCGATTTTACTAGCTTTAGGTTCGTATAGCAATTCTAGTAAATTGGTTAATAGGCTAGTAGAGCAGCTTTTCAGCAATCTTGAAGTTTATGAACCTGCAATTCAAGGTGGGAAGTTAAAAATAAAAAATGCATCTTCCCAGGATGCGATTATCATTTGGTCAGGTTCCGAGCAAGAATTAATAACTACTAACTCTAAACAGTCTGAATTACGGTTAAAAGATTTATTGTTTGCTGGGGAAGTTTTAACTCAAGTTGAAGTTTATCCTAGTACTCGTAAAAAGATAATTCAGAAGTTAATTTTAACCTATCTTAATTTGGATACAGACTTTGATGATGATATAACTAAGCAACTGCTGAGACTGCTACGCCAAATTGAATTGTTTAACCAGAAAGGTGAAGTTATAGAACAATTGAAAGAATTTGCTAGTGATTCAATAATTACTGAGAAGAGACGGATAGAAGCACAGGTAGCTATTCTTTATATTGCTTGTGGTGAATCAGGAGCATTATTAGTTAGTCGCGCGATCGATATTGTGAATCAGCTAGAGCCTACTATATTTTGTCGTCTTAGAGAATTGGTTAAAGAACTAGGTGAAGATATGACACCTGCTCTAGAATTTAGTCGGCAAAATCATAGCAGCAATCAAGACTCTCAAAAAGCATTAACTTTCCTCACGGCAATATCTTATATTCGTACAGATAATTATGCCAAAGCTGTTGAGCTTCTAGAACAAATAAATGTTCAGAAAAATAGCAGTCTCAGTGCTTACATAGCTTGGTCAATTGCAACTTGTTACCAGGAACAAGATAAATTTGATCGAGCAATTGACTACTATCAGGAATGCTTTGAAAAACTAGCTATATACATTCATCCATCTGCTTTTTTGCTGTTTTGGAGAAATCGAGGTGTTTGTCATCGTTTACACACCAAATACGAGCAGTCACTAGAATGCTTCCAGCAGGCATTAGCTATAGACAAAGAGTTTTGCAAGTCTGAAGATGAAGCAAACGATCTCTGGAATATAGGTAGAACTTATCAAAAATGGGGAAAATATGAACAAGCGATCACCTACCACCAACGAAGCCGTGACCTTTATGAGCAATTGGGTTTAGAGAAGGATGTAGCTGACCTGTGGTACTGGTTGGGTGATTGCTATTGCGAATGGGATAAATATGAACAAGCACTTGAATGTGAGCAAAAAGAATTACTAATTCGCCAGCAGTTGGATGATCAACCCAGAATAGCTCTCGCCTACTGGCGGCTAGGAAAAATTTATGAAACTTGGGGAAAATATGAACAAGCGATCGCCCACTACCAACAAAGCCATGACCTCTATGAGCAATTGAACTTAGAGAAGGATGTTGCTAACTTGTGGTACTGGTTGGGTAATTCTTATAAAGAATTGGGCAAATATCAGCAAGCACTTGAGTGTCAGCAAAAGTGTCTGGCAAAACGTCAAAATTTAGAAAACCAATCAGATATAGCTTTGGCATACCACCAGCTAGGTCTTATCTATCAGGCTTGGGGAAAATATGAAAAAGCGATCGCCCACTACCAACAAAGCCGTGACCTCTATGAGCAATTGGGAAAACAAAAATCTGTGTCGGCTCGATGGTACAACATGGCTCAATGTTACCAAGAATGGGGTAAATATCAAGAGGCTTTGGAGTGCGAACTCAAGGATTTAGAAATTTGCCAAAAGTTAGAAGACCAATCAGAAGTGGCTTTGGCGTATTTTCAACTCGGTTACATTTATCAAACTTGGGAAAAATATGAACAAGCGATCGCCCACTACCAACAAAGCCATGACCTCTATGAACAATTGGGTCAAGAGAAAAATGTAGCAAACCAGTGTTATCGGCTAGCTAGTTGCTATCGAGAATGGGGTAAATATGAGCAAGCTTTAAAGTATGGGCAAAAGTGTTTAGCACAACGTCAAAAGCTAGAAGACCAAGCAAATATAGCTAGTGCCTACTTTCAGCTAGGCTGGATTCATCAAAGTTGGGGCAAATACCAACAAGCGATCGCCTACCACCAACAAAGCCGTGACCTGTGTGAGCAATTGGTCAAAGACAAGAATGTAGCTAATCAGTGGTACAACTTAGCAACTTGCTATTGGGAATGGGGTAAATATGAGCAAGCACTTGAGTGTCAGCAAAAGTGTTTAGCAAAATGTCAAAAGTTAGAAGACCAAGCAGGTATAGCTAGTGCCTACTTTCAGTTAGGTCGCATCTATCAAGCTTGGGGAAAATATGAACAAGCGCTCGCCTACTTCCAACAAACCCGTGAACTCTATGAGCAATTGAGTTTAGAGAAAGATGTAGCTAACTTATGGTACTGGTTGGGTAATTCTTATCAGGAATGGGGCAAATATCAACAAGCACTTGAGTGTCAGCAAAAGTGTCTGGCAAAACATCAAAACTTAGAAAACCAATCAGATGTAGCTTTTGCATACCATCAGCTAGGACGTATCTATCAAGCATGGGGCAAATATCAACAAGCGATGGTCCATTACCAACAAAGCCATGACCTCTATGAGCAATTGGGTAAAAACAAGAATGTAGCAAACCAGTGTTACTGGCTAGCTAGTTGCTATCGAGAATGGGGTAAATATGAGCAGGCACTTGAATATGAACTCAAAGATTTAGCAATCTGTCAACAACTGGACGACCAAACAAATGTAGCAGATGGCTACAATCAACTAGGTCGAATTTATCAAGCTTGGGGCAAATACGAAGAAGCGATCGCCTACTTCCACCAAAGCCGTGACCTCTACGAAAAATTAGATAACGAAAAGGGGGTGGCTACTCAATGGGACTGGTTAGCTTATTGCTACTTGAATTGGGGCAAATATGAACAGGGAGTTGAATGTCAAAAACAATATCTTTTGCTAAATCAAGCCCTAGACAACCAACCCGAAATAGCTAATGCCTATTATTGGCTAGGACGCATTTATAGAGCTTGGGACAAATATGAGCAGGCAATAGAGTATTTTCAACACAGTTATAACTTTTACCAGCAACTAGATTTAGGTGAGGATGTAGCTAGATGTTATAGAAGAATTGGTAACACCCAACGCTTGCTAGCCAAAAATACCTCAGATAGAGCAGTAGCTTTTGACTTACTGACGCAAGCTGAACAAAATATCTGTCAAGCCATCCAAATAAACACCACAGGAGACTACAAAGAAAATCTTGCTTACGACTACATTATCTTTAGCTTAATCTGGTCAGAACGCTTACGCCTATCGTCTTTTGATGACTCATCACTGCAAGAACAAATTACCCAATTTGAAGAATATTACAATACTGGCTTGACATATCTTGCTGAACTGGGGCAGACAGTAAATCGAGCAGATGAAGCTCTTGATATCGCCCGTGTTTATCTGGAAGTCAGCGTCTTAAAAAATCTTGACCGAGCCGAAGAACTAGCCCAAGAATCCCTCCAAGTTTTTCAGGAGTACGATCGCCGGAAACTAGAAGCTTCAGCTCGTAAACTCTTGGGCGAAATATACCTCAACCGCTTCCAGCATCATCAATCAGGTACTGAGGTAACTGCTACCCAGTTTTTCACTGAAAGTCTACAAATCTACAGAGACCTTGATTTAAGTGAAAAAGCTGCCGAGGTAGAACAGCTAATGTATCCAAATCTGGATAACACTGGAATACCTAGCAACTAGAATTCGCGCTACATAAACCAAGCCTGCGTACATACTATATCAAAAGTCTAGGAAGGCGAATTTGAATTGTGAGCCAAAAGGCGCTGTATAACGACGACAAGTCACTGGGCGTCTAGGCACTCTGCATCCAGAAATTCGATCGCTTTTGTGTTGAAACAGCCGAATACCAGTACTACATATTAATACTATATTCTTTTTTTACTCTGCACACTGTAGAAATGCTAAAATCCTCAGGTAGACAGTTAGGATACCTAGATGGCAGTTGTAGCTAACTCAATCAAGTTTGGTACAGACGGCTGGCGGGGCGTAATTGGAGATGAGTTCACCTTTGAACGCCTAGCCCTAGTCGCGCCAGTCGCTGCAAAAGTACTATATAATACATATTATTCTACGGTGGGTAGCCGGACAATAATTGTCGGTTACGATCGCCGATTTATGGCCGAAGACTTCGCTCGTGCTGTGGCTGATACCGTCACCGCTGTCGGATTTGATGTTTTACTCAGTGAAACTTTTGCCCCAACTCCAGCTTTTAGTTGGGCAGCAAAAGAACTTAATGCCTTAGGGGCACTAGTAATTACAGCCAGTCATAATCCAGGCGCATACTTAGGATTAAAAGTCAAGGGATATTTTGGCGGTTCAGTGTCGCCAGAAGTCACAAAGGAGATAGAAGCACTGTTGCCCCAAGGAGTGCCACCTGCGGCTACCCCAGGCAAGCAAGAAAAGTTCGATCCTTGGCCGAGTTACACCCAAGCACTAGAACGTAAAGTTGATATTGCCAAAATTAGGGAAGCGATCGCCTCTGGTAAACTAACAGTATTTGGCGATGTCATGCATGGCGCTGCGGCTGGCGGATTGGCACAACTTCTAGGCGATAAGGTCATAGAAATCAACAGCGAACGCGACCCCCTATTTGGTGGTGGTGCGCCGGAACCCTTGCCTAAATACCTTTCCAAGCTATTTGAAGTTATCAAAGCTCACCGAGAAACAAATACATCAAGTTTATCTGTAGGATTGGTATTTGATGGAGACTGCGATCGCATCGCAGCTGTAGACGGGGAAGCTAACTTCTTGAGTTCCCAGGTGTTGATTCCCATACTAATTGACCACTTAACCCGACGACGGGACTTTAAGGGTGAAATAGTCAAAACTGTCAGTGGTTCAGATTTAATACCCCTTGTGGCAGCACTACATCAACTGTCAGTATTTGAAACAGCAGTTGGTTATAAATACATCGCCGACAGAATGTTAGCAGCAGAAGTTTTGCTGGGTGGCGAAGAGTCGGGAGGTATCGGCTATGGTAGCCATATTCCCGAACGTGACGCACTGCTATCAGCATTGTATGTGCTAGAGGCGATCGTGGAATCTGGTTTAGATTTAGGTGAATATTATCGCCACTTGCAGCAACAGACAGGATTTAATTCAGCATACGATCGCATTGATTTACCCTTAGCAAGTATGGAAGTGCGATCGCGTCTTTTGCAACAACTCCAAACCAAACCTTTAACCGAAATTGCTGGTAAAGCAGTAATTGATTGCCAAACAATTGACGGCTACAAGTACCGCCTCGCCGATAAAAGCTGGTTAATGATTCGCTTTAGCGGAACTGAACCAGTTTTACGCCTTTACTGCGAAGCCCCAACACTTGAGCAAGTGCATCAAACTCTTGCTTGGGCAAAACACTGGGCGGAGTAAAATTAGTGAGGAGTTGAGAGTTAGGAGTTAGGAATAAATAACTCATAACTCATCACTCCTAACTCCTAACTAATATTTAAAATTCATGACATTACTAGTAGTAGCCACAGGAAATCCAGGTAAGTTGCGCGAAATGCAAGCTTACCTGGCAGATTCTGGCTGGGAATTAATCCTCAAACCTGAAGAATTAGAAATTGAAGAAACAGGCGAAACCTTTGCCGCCAATGCTTGTCTCAAAGCGTCCCAAATTGCCAAAGCGACAGGAAACTGGGCGATAGCAGATGATTCTGGTTTAGAAGTAGATGCTTTGAATGGCGCACCAGGTGTGTATTCGGCACGCTACGCCAAAACAGACTCAGAACGCATTGCTAGGTTACTCGAAGAATTAGGTAACGAAGTAAATCGCCAAGCCCAATTTGTTTGTGTAGTGGCGATCGCTCGTCCGGATGGTGCGATCGCATTACAATCTGAAGGTATTTGTCGTGGCGAAATTCTTCATGCGCCTCGTGGTGATGGTGGATTTGGCTATGACCCAATTTTTTACGTGCAAGAGTTGCAATTGACTTTTGCCGAGATGACACGGGAGTTAAAGGGGTCAATTAGCCATCGAGGCAAGGCCTTTACAGCTTTACTTCCGCAACTGGAGAAAGTTAAGAGTTAGGAATTAAAAGTTAAGAGTTAAAAGTTATGAGTTGTGAATTATAGGAATAATAACTTCTAACTCTTGACTCGTAACTCTTAACTCCTAACTCTTCACTCATAACTTTTTTTAAACCGCTTCTGTGTTTTTTTCGCCGGTACGAATCCGAATCACTTGCTCAACAGGCGAGATGAAAATTTTACCATCACCGATTTCACCAGTGCGGGCAGCGGCAATAATTTTGTCCACTACCATATCAACCTGATTGTCGTCAACTACTATTTCCACTTTGAGTTTTTGGAGAAACTCAACGGTGTACTCGGAACCGCGATACCTTTCAGTTTGACCTTTCTGGCGTCCGAACCCCCGGACTTCAGAAACCGTCATGCCAACAATCCCAGCGTTAACCAAGGCAATTTTCACTTCATCAAGCTTAAATGGGCGGATAATAGCTTCTACTTTTTTCATTTCTTTGATTTGTGACTTGTACTAGCTTCGTTTATCTATCTAACCAGATCTGTTGTCTGAAACTGTAACTAGTAGCGCCTTTGCTAAAACATATGTAATAATTGCCACTTTTTTCAAATTGTAGATGCTTGGTTTCAGGAGTGCTGTACATGGATAGCGGGGCGTTTAGCCCCTGCTGAGTAACTCTTGAGAGAAACGGGGGGATTGAAGTAAGGACGCATTATTTCTTGTGACACGTGACGCTCGAAATAAATCTTTTTTTCTTCCATACCGGATGTAGTTGCTCTCAAAGCTAAGAGTCCCTGGTCTGTCTAATTTTACTTTTTACTTAGTACTCGTTACTCAGCACTCAGGATTGTTTCCGTGGGTGCTTTTGAAGCTAGAAGCAGCTTCGATTAAGTAATTTGATAATCCTTGAACTTGTAACATGAGGAATTTGCTGTCAAATTATCATTTTTTATGTAGTATTTCTGACCTAAAAATAGATAAATTCTGCTATTGAGTAGATCATCTCAGATATTCAAAACAGTGATGAAACAGAAATGGTACGATAGCCCTAAATATTGCTGCTGACTGTGGGAATGTCAGCCCCTTCTGGAGCGAGACGCACTCGCGTTCGGGGAAGTCAAAAGTCAAAAATTTACCAAGCCCATAAATAAATTCAGTTGCTCTGAGTCAACTGACGTAGTATTTCTTGCACTACGTGTCTCGAAATACATTTTTTTATTTTCCATAAATAAATTTAGGGGCTTGTACCTTTTTATTTCTGGTCAACTAACGTTTTTGATGTTCAAACAAGGGACGCACAATTAAATACCCAGCAGTGAAGGCAGTAAGCATAATTAACAAGATGGTAATAATTAACCACCAGCCACTAAGTTCCTTGGCATCTGGCTTTGCAGTAGAATAGTAAGTTACTTCTTGTTCTTCTATAAAAACTGGGTCTGGTATCGGAAACTTCATTTCCCTTATAGGTGTAGAAAACTCCTGGCGGTTTTTTTGAGGTGGACGCGGACGAGAAACTTGTTGAGGTGGAGGCGCTTGTGTTACTGGCTGCTTGGCGGAGCTTTTAACGTTGCTAGAAACTTGGGAAGCTTGATGTTCAGTAAACATTCCATAGGAATCTACAAAATTTTGCAAGTGTGAAAAAGACTCAACAACTTTGGTGATTTCTTGGCGTAATAGTTGATTTTCTTGGGTTAATTCGTGATTTTTAGTGGTGATTGCATCTAGCCTCGCCTGAGTTGCTTGCAACTCCATTGACAATTCCCGGTATACAGATAGTGGTACAGAGGGAGGGTACGCTTGACTAGTCCGTGTTGACGAATTCCTGTGAACAGAACCTGTGGTTGTTCGCATTGGGGCTTGGTATTAAAAATCAAAGTGATTAGATCGTACAGAGATGCTAACAGAGAAAGTCAGCCCTGAAACTATGCCCAAGAATAATAGAAAAATGCCGAGACGGCAAAGATTTTTTATTGGGGGCTAAGTATTAGGGACTGGGTATTGGCTACTGGGAAAACAGTCCCTAGTCCCTAGTCCCCAGCCCCCAGTCCCCACAATGGAAAGAAGTGTCCCACAGGACCTTGCCCTTCGCCAATATCTAAAGCGTAAGTCAGGGCAGTGGTTACATATTCCTTTGCCTGTTGCACCGCCTGCCACAAGTTTTTTCCCTTTGCCAGATTAGCTGCGATCGCAGCTGATAGTGTACAACCAGTACCGTGGGTGTTTGTTGTCTCTACTTGCTGGCAAGTCAAAACTTCCAACTTTTCCCCATCAAACCAAATATCAACGCCACGCAAATTTCCTTGCATACCTCCACCCTTGACCAAAACAGCCTTTGTCCGTAAAATCTTGTGAATAATTTCAGCAGCGGCTTGCATATCTTCCAAGGAATTAATTTCTAAACCGCTCAAAATCTGGGCTTCGTAGCGATTGGGCGTGATAATAGCTGCCTTGGGGATAAGAGCATGGCACAGAGTCTTCACAGCATCATTATCAATCAATTGTGCCCCGGTACGTGACACCATCACTGGATCGACTACCAGGTTATGGATTTGTAAAGCTTCTACTTGCTGGGCAACAGCAAATATAATTTCCTGATTCAGCAACATTCCTGTTTTGGCTGCTTGTACGCCAATATCTTCAACTACTGCCTGAATTTGCGCTACAACAGCTTCTGTTGGCATGGCATCAACCCTGTTAACTCCGAGAGTGTTTTGTGCAGTGACGCAGGTTATAGCGCTAGTACCGTGGACACAGTGAAAAGCAAAGGTGCGTAAATCAGCTTGAATTCCTGCACCGCCACCGCTATCTGAACCAGCAATGGTTAAAGCAACAGGTACTCTGGAGTTTATTTGGGCGTTCATATTATGAAGATTACTGGCGAGATGTTAGTTGCTTGGCGATCGCTTCCAATTGATTTTAGCGTCCAGTGCGACTTGACTATAACTAATGCCTTGTGAACCACGCCGACTTAATTGAGACAAACTTCATCAAATCCTTGTATCAAGCCTTCTTCAGACTACAAATTAATAGGAATCACCACAAAACTTCCATAGTTTTTTTGCCTATTGTTGTAAAAAATCTAACAAAATTCTGAGTATTCACTGATATCAATCACTGTTTGTGAAGGTTAGTCTAAATTTAGTTCACAAAACTCGCTTACACAGATTAAAACAGGTTTGACTAAGTTGTTACATTAGTCCCTTTAAATTAAGGGGTCAACCTACTAAAGTTTGAAACAATTCAGCTTTGACCACTGTAACTTTAAGTCCCCAGTTATCAGCCAGGGGTGCCCTTTACCATGCCGATTTGGCAGCTTCTGACCTCAGACAACGGATAAAGTTCAGAGGAATTATATACCAAATATGATCACCGTATCGAAATATAGTAACAGCGATGCCTACGGCAGGCTGCGCCTACGCGGTGGAGATCGGATTTAATTCCACTCCCAGGCGATCAATCAGATGCAGACGCTAATCGTCCGATTACTCCCAACAACAGCCTGACGATTGACGGTATTTACATTCCTGGTTTAACCATCAGCGGTTGACAGGAGAAAAAATTTCCAGTTTGACAACAGCGTTTCTAGAACCGAGGCAATTTGAAGTTGCGATCGGACAACTGTGACTGTCCTTCAGACTCAAGACAAATCACCCTTCTACTAACTACTTAGCAATTAACACAGTTGCTAAGAGTCCACGAGCAATTCCCTTATATATATTCGGAGTAAACCTATGGCTGGCCAAGTATACTACGTTTCTGGAACAGGTAGCGATAACAATAATGGCTTGAAAGAAACAAGTGCATTTCGCACTCTGGGTCGAGCCGTGTGGCAGATGGAAACAG
The DNA here is from genome assembly GCF_015207005.2 of Desmonostoc muscorum LEGE 12446. Taxonomy (GTDB): domain Bacteria; phylum Cyanobacteriota; class Cyanobacteriia; order Cyanobacteriales; family Nostocaceae; genus Nostoc; species Nostoc muscorum. The sequence continues at coordinate 2,107,169 of NZ_JADEXS020000001.1, read as the reverse complement.
GCGACACCCTCTATGTGATGAATGGCACTTATGAAAAAGGAGCTAACATTGTTGACAAAAACGGTTCTCCAGACAACTGGACAACTATCAAAGCCTATCCAGGACATCAACCAAAACTAAACCTTCCTGCGGGTGTTAGTGGCATTACTGTATTTAGTTCATCTTATGTACGGATTGAAGGACTTGATATAGAAGGCGATCGAGAAAATGTCACTTTACAATATGCATTGAATAGCATTAATTCTACTTCGGATAAAGGTAAATCTGATACTAAGATTACTGCCTATGGAATTATGGTGACCCCCTCACCTTCAAAAACTAGCGAAGGTCTAGCCCCTAGTAACCCTCATCACATCGTCATCAGTGGCAACACAATCCGTAACTTTCCAGGTGCAGGTATTGGATTGACTAATGCAGATTACATCACTGTTGAGAAAAATACTGTGTCTGGAAACGCTTGGTATTCTCCTTATGGATGTCAAGCTATTACTGCTCTTTACGGTTCTAACTACGATAACAACACTACTGACTACAGGATGATTTTTCGAGATAACATTGTCTACGACAATCAAAGCCTAGTTCCTGTTTGGAATACTGGTGGTATTTCTGAAGGGCATGGGATTATGCTTGATATGACTTCTAAATCTAGGGAAGGCGTGGCCTATACAGGTAAGGCTTTAATTGAAAATAACATCTCCTACAACAATGGTGGCTCTGGGATTCACGTTTTTAAAGCCAAAAATGTAGATGTTATCAACAATACAACTTACCAAAATGCTACTGTTCTTACAACTCATGGAGAGATTGCTGTCACTTACTCGGACAATGTAGATGTATATAACAACATAATGTATGCAAGTGACAATCAAAATGCCAATCTTGTCAAATACTCCACAAATGTAGCTTTCGATCACAACCTTGTTTATAACTCGAATATATTTCAAGCTTCGGACGATCCAAAAGCTATTCTTACTTTGCAGAATATTTTGGGTAAAAATCCGTTGTTTGTTGATCCAGCTAAAGGCAATTTTGCCCTCAAAGCTGGAAGTGCTGCCATCGATGCTGGTTCTAATGCCTTCAATAGCATCACTAAAAATGTTCCTCTGGATGGCGATGGTAATGGCACCGCAGTCATCGATATTGGTGCCTACGAAGCTCCAACAGATGAGACTCCTACTCCCGAAATTCAAGTTCTCAACGGTACAGTTGATATTGTAGATGGGAGTACGACTGCCATTAACTTTGGTGAGATCATTCTTGGTCAGACTCTGACTAAAACCTTTACGATTAAGAACACCGGTATAGCCGCACTTAATCTGAGTAATCTTAAACTTCCCAATGGCTTTAGTTTAGTAGGAACTGTCCCCACAAGTGTGGCTGCCAATGCTTCCACTACTATAACGGTGGCACTCAATACTACTACACCAGGCACTTATGGTGGCACTCTGATTTTAAGCAACAACGATAGTAATGAAAGTGAGTTTGACTTTGCTATTACTGGCAAAGTTATTAGTCCCGAAATTCAAGTTCTCAACGGTACAGTTGATATTGTAGATGGGAGTACGACTGCCATTAACTTTGGTGAGGCCAATGTTGGCAATACTCTGACCAAAGCCTTTACGATTAAGAACACTGGTACGGCAGCACTCAATTTGAGTAATCTCCAACTCCCCAATGGCTTTAGTTTAGTAGGAACTGTACCCACTAGTGTGGCTCCTAATGCTTCCACTACCATAACGATGGCACTCAACACCACTACAGTCGGTACCTATAGTGGCAGACTCAGTTTAAGCAACAACGACAGTGACGAAAGTCCTTTTGACTTTGCTATTACTGGCAAAGTTACTACTCCGGAAATTCAAATTCTCAACGGCACAGTAGACATTACAGATGGGAGTACGACCGCCATTGACTTTGGCAGTACCACTGGTGGTGTGGCCCGGACTAAAACTTTTACGATTAAGAATATCGGTACAGCCCCACTCAAGCTAACTAATCTCAAACTTCCTAGCGGATTTAGCCTAGTTGGAATTCTGCCTACTAGTGTTGCAGCTAATGCCTCCACAAATATTACAGTGGCACTCAACACTAGTAGAATCGGTACCTATAGTGGCAACTTCAGTTTAAGCAACAACGACAGCGACGAAAGCCCCTTTGACTTTGCCATCACTGGCAAAGTTGAACCCAAAATTATCAATGGTACAACAGGCAATGACACTTTTATTACCCCGCTAGGGAATGGCCATGACATCATCACAAATTTTGGTGGTGCAGGTACTAGCTTAGATCCTTCAGCCGAGGTCATTGCTCAAATAGACACCTTGCAATTTGTTGGGGCTGGCTTAACTGCGAAAAATATGCAATTATCTCAAAGTGGCGACAATTTAGAAATCACTTTTCTAAGTGTGGCTAATACTAAAGTCACCTTGGAAAACTTTAAGTTAGAGAACCTCGAAAACTTAGCTGCATCAGGAACAAGGCCAGGCATCGGTAATATCATATTTGACGGACAAAGCAGTGTTACCGAGAGCTTTGATGTGATTGATAGTAGATCGACCCAAACTAGTATCTTCAACAGAAACACCGTTACTTTCCTCAATTACTTAAACAATAACGTTGCAGGTTTTGATAACTCCAACGATGTGATTAATGCTCTAGGGGGTAATGACATTATCGATGGTAAAAGTGGTGATGATCTGCTGCGGGGCGGTAGCGGCAATGATACTCTCATCGGTGGGGCAGGCAATGATATTCTCGTCGGTGATGGGGGTGCTGATGCTTTCCTCTACAACACCAACGCTGCTTTTAGCAGCGCTGCTGTGGGTATTGATACCATCGCTGACTTCAATAGTTCTGCTGGTGACAAGATTATCTTGGATAAGACCACCTTCACTGCCATTACTTCTGTTGCAGGAACAGGTTTCAGTAACGCCACTAATTTTCAAATCACTACCTTAGGGGCAGTTAGCAGTGCTGTGATAGTCTACGATCCTGTGACTGGGCAGTTACTATACAATCAAAATGGTAGCGCTGCTGGTTTGGGCAGTGGTGGTCAATTTGCACAACTGACTGGTGCCCCCACTCTTAAAGCCTCAGACTTCATCATTCAAGCATAGTTGGTTAATGGTTCAATTGAAAGTGCAAGTGTAACGCAAACATGAATCCACTTTCAATGCGGTTTTGAATTAAATAGACCACACGCATAGAGGCACAATCTATTTATTGTGCCTCTAGAATTTTCCTGCTTATAATTACTGATTTTGTGGCGATCGCCAATTTTCTAATGCTGAGTGCAAATACTTTGCCCATTGGGCCGCTAAAGGAATTTCTGTAAACGGAACGCGCACTGAATCAGCGGATTCGGAAAATACAAATTCTAACTCTATAGAACGACCTTTCTCAGGTGGTGATTCTATATTTACTGATTTGCCATCTACCAGAAGAGATATTTCTTGGACATTAACTAAAGAAAATGTTTCTAATTTAATTGGTCCTTGAGGCGTGGGTTTACCCCAGGTTATAGAGTTGCCTTTTTGACCCAATACTGAATAAATATCATACTTAGCTCGTTCAAATTGTTCTGCCCAGACACGATAGGCTTCCACTTTTTGATACTCCTTAGAGCCTTGCCAAGCTAGCCAGAAAAACATTGCTAACAGAGGTAACCACAAAAGACCATGTTCCATTGTTTCAACAGTCCTGAGTAATGAAGTGAAGGTAAACTAAAGTGCAAAATCCACCAACAAGGTATCAAGATAAGTTATGGTAGTGAGCAAACTGGCAAAAAGCGGTGATGAGTTAATATGAGAAAGCTTATATTATTGTGCTTGTTTGTCATTGGGCTGTTAGCTGCCGTATTTGGTTTCCTGAATTTCCAGGGACTGGCAGCTAAAGGTGAGTTTGAGACGATTTTGCTTGATTTTCGGGAAGATATTGCATCAACTGTAGTGCAAGAGAATTTACAAGCGATCGCCAAACAATACAACGTTACACCCCAATTAGACAACAAGTTTTCCGAAAAAGATCATGTGTATATTATCAAGGGCGATGGCCAGCGACTCCAAGAACTGAAAAAATCTCAGTTTGCCCAAGCTACAGAATTCATAGAGCCAAATTATATCTACAGAAAAATTCCACAACCAGGTGAAGCCGCTTGGCTAGGAGAATTTTTGCGACCCCAGGAAAATGATGAGGTAAATCTCTCATTAACTGGTCCCAATGACCAATATTACAGCAAGCAGTGGAACTTACACACAATCGGCATCGAGAGCGCATGGACTCAAACCAAAGGCAGTGGCGTCACCGTTGCGGTAATTGACACTGGGATTACTAAGGTGCGGGACTTGTATGAGACAAAATTCGTCAAAGGATATGATTTTGTAAACGACACAGAAGAAGCCAAAGACGATAACGGTCACGGCACTCACGTTGCCGGAACCATTGCCCAAGCTACAAATAACAAATATGGCGTAGCTGGAATTGCTTATGAAGCCAGTCTGATGCCGTTGAAGGTACTGAGTTCATATGGAGGCGGTACCGTAGCCGATATTGCCGAAGCGATTAAATTTGCTGCTGATAAAGGCGCAGATGTGATTAATATGAGCTTGGGTGGTAGTGGTGAAAGTAAATTGATGAAAGAAGCGATCGACTATGCCCATAGAAAAGGTGTAGTCATCGTTGCCGCAGCTGGCAATGAAAGTACCAATGGGGCAGGCTATCCAGCCCGCTATCCTCACGTCATTGGCGTTTCAGCAATCGGCCCAGACGGAGAAAAAGCACCTTATTCTAACTTTGGTGCAGGGGTTGATATCTCTGCTCCTGGTGGTAGTGAAGCTGGTAAAATTCTCCAAGAAACTATCAACGAAAAAGGCGAAGGCGTATTTCTTGGCTTCCAAGGTACAAGCATGGCCTCTCCCCACGTTGCTGGTGTTGCAGCATTAATCAGAGCTACTGGTATTAAAGAACCAGATGAAGTTTTAAAAATCCTCAAACAGTCAGCACGAGTTATCCAGGATGATGGTTTGAACTATTATGGCGCTGGACAACTCAATGCAGAAGCAGCAGTCAAACTAGCTGTTCAAGGGCAAATCAATTTCCAAGATTTCTTCCGGTGGTTACGGGATAATGGCTATCTTAATCCCGGCTTTTGGATTGACGGTGGTGCGATAGCACTGTTACCTAAGATTTTAATGGTAATTGGTTCCTATCTGCTGGCTTGGTTTTTACGGGTTTACTTCCCCTTTACTTGGAGTTGGTCTTTATTCAGCGGTTTAATTGCTGGCAGTTCTGGGTTATTTTTCCTCAAGGGAATCTATATCTTTGACCTTCCCCAGTGGCCTTTCAGGGTTTTGGGCAGTTCAATTCCGGAACTGGGCAATACCCTCCAAGGAACTGATGCATTGAATCCCCTGTTTGCCAGCGTATTGATTCCCATTGTGTTAATGGCATTACTGTTAGGACATCCTAGTTGGAAATGGTTTGCCATTGGTTCAACACTAGGAGTGGCAGCCTGCTTGGCAGTAAGTGCTATTTACGACCCAGCAGTTTGGGGATTCGGAAATGTTAACTTAGCACGTCTGTTCCTCGTCGCCAACGCCATACTTTGTTTTGGACTTGCTCGTTTAGCATTGCAAAACGAAGAAAAAGCAGCATAGAAGGGGAGTGGGGAGTGGGGAATGAGGGAAGAAGTCTTATAACTCCCTACTCCCTACTTCCCACTCCCTACTTCCCACTCCCCTACTCAGTACTCAGCACTACTACTTATGAGCATTACACTTACAGGTACAATTCAACACCGTGATATTGGCCCGGGTGCATGGGCATTAGTTACAGAAGACGGCGATACTTACGAAATCCTCAGAGGGGCTGATAAAGAATTACTTAAAGCTGGACAAAAAGCAAAAGTTAAAGGACAGGTGCGTGAAGATGTCATGACAGCTGCCATGATTGGCCCTGTCCTGGAGGTTAAATCTTTTGAGGTAATTAATTCTGACTAGATGCAGAATCTAGAACCTCTTGGAGACGGCTTCTAAATTCCCCTTTGGGATGACCTCCTTTCACCTCACCCACAATCTGAAATTCTCCTTCTGGAGAATTGCAAACGATGTAGGTAGGCCATCCCATTTCTGATTTATCAGGATACTGAGTCAATAAAATCTTGCGATACTTGCGGTAAGCAGCTGTATCCTGCATTTTCACGTCGATAAATTCTAAACCCAGTTCTTCCGCCACCTTTTTGTCATAAAAAGACATTTTGTGGCAGATGCCGCACTCTTCAGAAGAGAACTTAATTACAGCTAAACTCATCGGTTGGCAACTCTTTGGTTTTAGGCTAGACATCTTAGCATAACGCCATGAAATATACCATATAGCGTGTTATTAATGTCAACAAAAAGGGGATGAGGGAGGTAGGGGAGACTGACAGGTGTAGGTTTTTTAGATTTCGCGTTTTGATCGACGCAAAGACGGGGAGACGCGGGGAAAGATTTCGGAACGAAAAAATGGGCTTTTTCAGACTGAATGTGAAAAACCTACACTTGTGAGGGTAGGGGAGGCAGAGGAGCAGGAAACAGGGAACAGAGTCTTCTCCCCTGCATCGTGCCCCATGCCCAATTCTTTACTAGTCTAGGAATGAGAAAGTAGGAATCTAGAAAAAAACTTAAGAATGTGATTAAATATCATAGCAATCATTTTAGAGTTGCCTCTGTACGTGACAATAAAAAGAAAGCGATTCAGGGATTGAGTGACCAGGTTTTGCTCTATACTGGCAACAAGGAGATACTCAAGGTCTACCACCAGTAGTAACAAGGTGCATTCTGGCTATGTAGGCAGATTATAGAGACTAGTGATGTCTAACAACAAGCTCCGACGCATCTAGGCATAAAAAAACCCCCAGTGGGTGTTAGCCAACCAGGGGAGTTAGTTATCAGGGTGCATCTACCAATTAAATGTTCTGACGTTGAACACCATACTCCGGATAAATTTGTACAAAGGTCAGTTATTTTTTAAAATAAAAAAACCCCAGTTGGTGTTAGCCTACTAGGGGAGTGAGTTATCAGGGTGCATCTACCAATTATGTTTTCTAGGGGCAGCCACTATTTTCCGGAGAAAATGCTCAAGCTCTAACAAGATTTCGAATTGCCGACAGCGTAGCGTTAGGGATTTGGCGAGCGTCTTTTAGATTCACTCCAAGCACAATGGTAATTGTACCCTGAGGATTTTAGATTGTCGGTTTGAGATGTCTTTTATCCACAAGCGATGTTGCTCTCAACCGGAAAACCCTAATCCAAAATCTAAAATCTAAAATTGTTCAATGCTTCCAACTAAAAAAAACCCCCAGTGGGTGTTAGCCAACCAGGGGAGTTGAGTTATCAGGGTGCATCTACCAATTATGTTTTCTCAAGTTAATGGCTATCGACCGGATAAATTATGCAGAAGTTGAGATTGTTGTTGTTTGTTTACCAGAAAAAAAACTCTCAACAGGTGTTAGCCAATCAGAGGGGTTAGTTATCAGGTCAAGCAATTTTGAATTTTGCGAAAAGTTTGATCTAAGGAAGCCTTAGATCGAACTTTTCAACAAGGATTACCGATTTTGGATTGAAAGAGACCACAAGGTTATGTGGCTGATAGCGCAGCGTTAGTGAATCAGAGGCTCCTGCGTCCCTAACGCAACGCTTGGGAGGGTCGGATTTTAAATTTTGGATTTGTTCGGCCCAATACCGCGGGCATGAACTGAAATAATTTTTAATCTCAAATCTCAAATCTCAAATCTCAAATCGGTACGGTCAAACCTACCAATTATTCAATGATGAGTGCGCTACCTGAAAAATAGGTGTTTGATGAGTAAAAAAAACCCCCAGTGGCTATTAGCTTACCAGGGGAGCTAGTTATCAGGGTGCATCTACCAATTAAATGTTCTAGGTTTAATCATCATGCTCCGGATAAATTTCCGAGAAAGTTGATTATTGTTTTGTCTCAAGAAAAAACTAGTACACCTTCGTGGAAGTTTGCCTATCTTGAAGACGGGGGCTGAAGCCGCTTATGTGGTTAATTAAAGATGCTACTTAGATTTTTGCCGTGCTGTACTAGTGGATATTGAGGGAATTAAGGGAGTTAAAGATCGAGGTACATCCATCTGCCAATCAAGTATTCTAAAGTTAAGCACTATTTTCTGGTGGAGAATATCTGCGTTATGTCAAGTTCGTTTAACCCTCTTGTGTCAGTCTGGGAAAATAAAAATGAATGTAGTTTGGGTTGTAGCTTGCTTCCCCCCAGGGGTACGAAGTGAAACCGAACAAAACCAATGGTTTTAGGTGTTGGGTTTCGTTCTTCAACCCCTACTACACCTAAATTCATAAAAGTCCGTAAAAATAAGGCTTTTAGATTTTTATCTACCAAAAGTGATTAAAGAGGGTTAATTACTGATAGTTTTAAACTTTCTACGTCAGAACATTTCCTGATGTTCCGATGGCGGAAAGTCGGTTCTTCGACTTTTCTTTGTGTCTGGGTGTTAGCTTTAAGTATAAGTGTTCACACGAACTTGATATTAGAAGTTGCTGTTGTTTGCCAAAATAAAAAAACCCCCAGTGGGTGTTAGCCGACTAGGGGAGTTGAAGATCAAGGTGCATCTACCAATAAACTGTTCTAGACCCAAGTAATCCAATCCGGATAAAGTTGTAAAGGTAGAAAAAGCAAAACAACTAAAAATCAGAAACATTCAGGGGTGGGATGCATCTAAGTTATCAGAGGGAGCGAAAAATCGACTTGAAACTTTCGCGTTTCAATCCGAATTTAGGAGGCGAACAGGAGAAGCTGTGACCCAGGAATTCCACATATCCGTAACTCCAGTAGGGCAAAACGACTACTTGGTGCGGACGGAACAAGTCGCGCCTGGGGTGCCATTGGCAGAAGAATTGGTAACTTGGCCTGTAGCTGATTGGTTAATGGCTGCTGGGCATTTGATGAATGACCCGTTGAAGTCGGTGTTACAGGGAGATGTATTCGCCTCTAGCGGGCGGGAAAGCGATATCGCGAGAAATTCTGTGAACTTGGTGGCGTTGGGTCAACAATTATATAATGCACTATTTCAAGGCACTCTCAGAGATAGTTGGATTACTGCCCAAGGTATTGCCCAAAATCACCAACAAGTACTCCGCTTACGCTTGGGGCTGAAAGAGACGAGGTTAGCTCGTTTGCCTTGGGAAGTGATGCACGCAGGCGATCGCCCTTTGGCCACTGGACCTTATGTCGCTTTTTCTCGGTTTCAAAGTGGAATTTTGGGCGGTTCTCGTTTGCGATCCCTGCGGGGGGCTACGCCTACGGCAAATATGCCCACACCACTAGAAGAAAGTGGTGTCAAAGTATTGATGGTAATTGCTTCACCTTTAGATCAAGTCCGCCTTGACTTGCTCAAACAGGAAGCTATCAAACTGCAAGCGGAACTTGGGCGTCCAGTACCAAGATTTGCTGAAGGTAGCAATCATCTCCCAGAAATTGAACTGACTGTGTTAGACCAACCAGGACGGGAAGAACTAACCCAGGCTCTAGAACAAGGCAGATATCAGGTTCTACACTACTCTGGCCATAGTAACTTAGGCCCAAATGGCGGAGAAATTTATCTCGCTAGTCGCAGAACTGGGTTAACGGAAGTTCTGACTGGAGATGATTTGGCGGGTTTGCTGGTCAACAATAACATTCAGATGGCAGTGTTTAATTCCTGCTTAGGGGCTTACACAGCTGCCTTGGGAGCTTCTGGAGATACTGGGGAACGCAACCTGGCAGAAAGTCTGGTGAAACGAGGAATTGCCAGTGTTTTGGCTATGTCAGAGCGTATTCCTGATGAAGTGGCACTGACACTCACGCAATTATTTTACCGCAACTTGAGTCAGGGATATCCAGTAGATTTATGCGTGAGTCGGGTGCGCCAAGGATTAATTTCTGCCTATGGTTCTCACCAAATGTACTGGGCATTACCAATTTTGTATCTCCAGCCCGAATTTGACGGTTTTCTTAGCCACGAAACTGGTTTACCCCAAAGTCCAGAGTCGCTCAATCAGTATAGTTCGCCTTTAGGAGCAATTCCCACTTCCATGTATGCTGCTATGGCAGATGATACCGAGATGCCCTTAGGAATTGAGGAAATGATTCCTGCTGATTTGGGGCGTGACTCTTCTGGCTTGGATTGGCTAGGCGAAGATACTTGGGGCGATCTCGTTGATGAAATCGAGTATGATGACCCAAGTTATGCAGAAGATTCTGCGATCGTTTCCGATTTGTTTCGGCGACTAGATGAGCAAAAAAGCTCCACGGGAACCGAGCAACAAAATCACGAAAATAGTCTTCAAAATAGGCAGGTTTCAGAAGAGATGACTTCTTCTTTTGAAGAAGCAGATTTGTGGGGAGAAGTCCCAGCACCACCTCCTCAAACTATTGGGAATTTAGAAAGAGATCGGGAAAATTCTGATTTTTTCCGGCCGCAACCAACCCCATCTCCATCTAGAAATCGTACCCGGCGGCGCAAGCTGTCGCCGATTGTTGGCATTGTAGGAATGAGTGCGATCGCAATTGCGATCGGTTTAAATTTGTGGTGGCAAAATCGACCCCAGGCAACTGTACCGAAGATACCACCAATTCCCTCCGAGTCTTTACCCATCGAAAAGCAACCGAATATCGATTTGGAAACAGCACCAACTGGAATCGTCACCGCCACCGCCACTGAAAAATTGAGCCAAGGCGATTTGCAAGGTGGGTTGTTTGCTGTGGAAGAATTACTCAATCGTGGCGCCTTTGCTGCGGCTGAAACTGCTTTGAAACTAGTTATAAACAAGCAAGCTGACGATCCATCTGTCAACTTTTTAAAGGGGCGATTAGCATGGCAATCGATCCAAACTGGAGACAATAACTATAGCGTTGATGATGCTCGTCGTTACTGGGAAACTGCCGCCAAAGCTAAACCAGATTCGCTTTTGTATAATAACGCTTTAGGATTTGCTTACTACGCAGAAGGTAATTTGAATCGAGCTAATGATTCTTGGTTCAAGGCTTTAAATTTAGCTCTCAAACCACAGAATACAGCTTCTAGCACAGCATCCACAAACACAGCACTACCTCAGGATGCTTTAACTTCCTATGCTGGTTTAGCTCTGGGACTGTATAAATCTGCACTAGATGAATCTAGTGCTAAACAAGCACAATATATGAATGAAGCGATAAAGTTGCGACAAATGGTAATGAAGTCCGATCGCGTAAATTTCCAGGTAGATAAATTAGCTAAAAATTGGCTATGGACAGAAGAAGCAATTGCAGATTGGCGATCGCTTCTTCAGGAGAAAAGTCGAGAAGATTAAGCTCATCCCATCCCCTAAAAGGGGATGGGATTTCGTTTTGATTGTTGACTAATGATAAGTCTTTAACCGAACCTGATATTAGTAGTACTCCTACGGATTTTATTTACCAAACCGACGCTCGATATCATCTGCTTGGGAACCACCGCGAACAGAGTTAATCCGTAACGAGGTTTTATCTTTAGAAATGTTATAAGTTAAAGGTTTCGTTTTAGATATCCGCGCTTGACCCTCTTTCGCCAAAGTTTCAGGTCGATACTTAATAAGTAAAGCTTTAATCGCCTCAATTCGTTTGGGTACTGCTGGATGAGTTGTATCAAATTCAGAACCAGGAGTTTGAGCCAAAACCTGCATTACTCTCAAACATCCTTCTGCTTCAAAGCCTGCTTTCACAGAAGCTATGTAGCCAATTTCATCGGCTTCAAACTCTTGTTGTCGTTCTTGCGCTGCCAGACGTTCCTCTAACTCTTTTTTCTTTTTCTCGACAATCTCATTGATGCGTCTTTGTGAATCCGCTTGTCGTTTAGCGCCTTGATTGCCAAGAACTGAACCGATCAAACCACCAACACGTCCCCCGATTACATTATTGACAACGACACCACCAACGGTAGCGGCTGTTGCTTCTTGGTTAGCAGCTTCTTTTTCTCCCAGTACTTCTTTGGTTGCTTCTTCCTGAATTTTTGCAATTAATTCAGTTCTTTGAGCTGCGCCAACAGCGATGTGACGTTTGGTGTGGTGTCCCATTTCATGGGCAACCACGCAAGCCAATGCTGAAGAATCACCAGCTAACTGATCAAGTATGCCATCGTAAATGGCGACTAGATTCACATCGCTTGCAAATGCATTGACATTATATTCGGGAACAGCCATAACCCGCCAAGGACGATCATCTAATCCGTTGGCACGGGCAATTCTATCTATGACGCGATAAAGGCTATAAAAGTCTTCAGGTAATTCTTTTTTAGCTTGCTGGTAGATTGTTGTGGTTGTAGAAGCTGGTTTTTTTTGTTGGGTTGGTTTAGCCTGGACTGGCTGCGTTGTAGATAACAAAACTAGCCACAATGAAGCAGTAGTTAGGAGTGTTGTTTTCCAGTTAAGCATTATTGTCAATATTGCTGTGGTATGAGAATTATTTTTATACAATACTGCAAATGTAGTTTTTGTAAATTTAAAATTTTTGAAGAAGAATTCAGAAGTCAGAAGTCAGAATTACTTTGAATTACACTACTCCCCATTCCCTATTCCCTTATTCCTTCAAATGAGCCGAGGAAAGTTGGCTGAGGTTGAGTAATATGAACCTCCCACAACGCTTTGAAAGTAGACAACTGCTCCCGCAGTGTGGAGTACATAACAGTTTGAAAACTGTAGCTTTGCCAATCTGGTGTTCCCAAGCCGATCGCTTTGACACCAAGTTGATCGCAAGTATAAACTGCGTGGGGTAAATGGAATTTCTAGGTAATTAAAACTGCTTCCTTGAGTCCGAAAATATCTTTAGATCGATAGCAACTTTCATAAGTGCTGAATCCAGCATAATCTAAGGTAATATTTTGGACAGGTACGCCCCGTTCCACTGCGTAACTCTGCATTGCTAGGACTTGGTTGTAGTCATCGCGGCTATTGTCACCCGTCATCAATAACTTTTGGACTCGGCCCAATTTGTAAAGTTCTACAGCAGCAGAAACGCGATCGCCGAGCATCGGTGTTGGTGTACCATCAAGGTAAACTCCTGCACCAAAGACGATGGCAACGCGCTGTGTTGGTATTTGCTCTGGTTGAGTGTAGCGGCGATTAGCATTGAGGCAAAAAATCTACAACTTACAGCAATTTCCAGTTGATATAAACGTAGGGTAGCACAGCTGTGCTACCCTACAATGACTTAATTTTTAAAGAGTGTATTTCATTCAATTGAAAACCGCTTTAGTAGGAAATAATAGTGTTTTTCAGCCTCTCCCCGCTTGCCTAACGGCAGGCTAACGCCAACGGGGAGAGGTTTAGAGAGGGGTTCTTCAAAATCTATCGAACTCAACTACAGTTACTATTTCCAAACGATATTAATGATGAAATCTACTAAACATCCCATTAAAAAAGTTATTCAACTCTGGCGCGGAGTGCGGGAGATGGAAAAAGATTTTCAAATGCTGCTTGACGCTCGTTTAAAGTTTCTGGAGCAGAATTCCAAAGACTTTCATAATAAAAGAAGGTTACACCCAAACCCCGTTCTTGGGCAGCTCGCACCTGAGACTTAATTTGTTGCATCGGAACTGGGTTATTTCGTAACCCTGTCATAATCCCAACTCCAGTAGGAATTTTTTGTTGCGCTTCTTGAATTTCTGGGCGGGAAATATTGGCGATGAAACTTTGCAGATTTGGACGATAAATTTGCACAATTAACTCGTCCACAATATCTTTCCGCATCCAATTCAGCCAGTCTTGCAGGTGGAACTTGTAAGCAAAGTCATAGTAATTAGGGGCAACGGAGAAAATCGCCTGGGGTTTTCTCTGCTTCACAGCTTGGTTAAGTTTTACCATGAAGGCGGTAATTTTATCTGCCCGCCACTGTAACCATGCCGGATCTTCTGCATTGGCTGGTGGATTGCTCTTGGTTTCTTGGGTGTACAGGGCAACTGTGTATTTATCGTAGCCAAATTCGCGGGGCAAACTCATGTGATCGTCAAACTGAATGCCATCGGCATCATATTGAGTGACAATTTCCAGCACGAGATTGGTGATGAATTGTTGGACTTGTGGATGGAAGGGATTGAGCCACATCACCTCACCAGCCGCGCTGATGGAAGTTTGGCTACCATCGCGCTTTTGTGTGAACCAATCTGGATAATTCAGTGCTAGTTCCGATGTTGGGGGAGCCATAAATCCAAACTCAAACCAGGGAATTGCTAGCAGTCCCTTGCGATGGGCTTGGTTAATGAGATCGGCGAGAATATCATGTCCATCTGAACCTCTATACACAAAAGGTTGAATACCTGCCCGTTGTGCCGTGGCGCTAGGATACATCACATAGCCAGAATTCCAAACTACAGGATAGATTGTGTTGAAATTCAGCCGCCGCAGATGATTCATGGCATCTTGCACTTTGGCACGATTCTTCAGAGTGTCAAAATCATTGTTGGTCATCCAAACCCCGCGAATTTCCTGACGGGGTAGCTGGGCAACGGCAGGCGTGAAGCTATCTAGCAACAATACCGTAACAAACGATATTAAAATCAGGAGCGGGAAAATATATTTAAGTTTTCGTCGCCAACCTTGAACAAAAAAAGTTGATTTCATAGGTTTGAATGATGCATTAGCTACCCACACACGCCATTGCTTGCTTTTGTGATTCAATCTACTAGTCATATATTACAAGCATTTATACTTACTAAAAAATTGACAGATTGGTAGTTGTTGGTTCCTTGTGTATGGAACTTTTGCACCAGAAAAACTAAATCAAACTTATGCACGTTAAGAAACTTGACGTAGCAAGTAGGCATTAGTGCCCAATGTATCTGGGGCGGGGCATGGGGTATGGGGCATGGGGCATTGGGATAAGAAGACGCGATAAATCGCGTCTCTACATGAGGGTTTTGGATTTTTATGAAATGTATTGCCCCACTCCCTACTTCCCGCTCCCTCATCTCCCTCATCCCCCTCATCTCCCTCATCTCCCCACTCCCTATTCCCCAGTCCCCACCTGTGTCACAATAAAGAACTGTAATCAGAAAAATATTTTTAGGTAATTTAGTGAGTCCAACTGCTCAATCTACGGCAAGTGCGCGTCGCGTGGTGTTTCCTTTTACGGCAATTGTCGGCCAGGAAGAGATGAAACTGGCGCTGCTGTTGAACGTGATTGACCCCAAAATTGGTGGTGTCATGATTATGGGCGATCGCGGTACCGGTAAATCCACAACTATCCGGGCGCTGGCGGATCTGCTGCCAGAAATCTCTGTGGTTGCCAATGACCCGTTTAGTAGCGATCCTAGTGACCCTGACTTGATGAGCGATGAAGTCCGCCAACTGTTAGAACAAGGGGCAGAAATTCCCGTAGCTCACAAAAAAGTCCAAATGGTAGACCTGCCCTTAGGAGCCACAGAAGACCGGGTTTGCGGCACCATCGACATCGAAAAGGCTTTATCTGAGGGTGTCAAAGCTTTTGAACCAGGATTGCTGGCAAAGGCTAACCGGGGCATTCTTTATGTGGATGAAGTCAACTTACTAGATGACCACCTTGTAGACGTACTACTCGATTCCGCCGCTAGTGGTTGGAACACTGTAGAACGGGAAGGCATTTCAATTCGTCACCCAGCACGTTTTGTTCTTGTGGGTTCTGGAAACCCAGAAGAAGGCGAACTGCGTCCCCAACTACTCGATCGCTTTGGGATGCACGCAGAAATTCATACAGTCAAAGAACCCGCCTTACGAGTACAAATCGTCGAACAACGAGCGGAATTTGACCAAAATCCGCCCGGATTTCTCGAAAAGTACAAACCTGAGCAAGAAGCATTACAAGAGAAAATTGTCAATGCCCAGCAACTATTACCAGAAGTAAAAATCGAGTATGATTTGCGGGTGAAAATTTCTGAAGTCTGCTCTGAACTGGATGTAGATGGTTTACGGGGTGACATTGTAAGTAACCGCGCCGCCAAAGCCTTAACGGCATTTGAAGCACGCACTGAAGTTACAGTTGATGATATCCGCCGCGTGATTACACTATGTTTGCGTCACAGACTGCGGAAAGACCCGTTAGAATCAATTGACTCTGGCTACAAAGTCGCCAAAGCTTTTAGCCGCGTCTTTGGTGTCGAACTCCAGGAAGATGATACTGCACAAAAAAATGGTACGGGTCAGAAGTTAGGAGTTAGGAGTTAGGAGTGAGGAGTTAGGAGTGGAAGATGAGGGGGATGAGGAGAATTATTATAACTCTTAACTCCAAAATCTTAACTCCTAACTCTTAACTCCTAACTCTTGACTCAGCACTGGGCACTCAGCACTCAATACTGACTATGAGATTTTGGTATTTTTGGTTCAACAGCTTTATTTTATCTAGCCAATACAACCCGCCCCGGTTTGTAGAATTATTGATGCTGTTTTTAGCGATCGCTATGTTGGCAATAGCGACTATTTTACCCGAGAGACCATATTTAATTTTAGGTTTGAGCTTAGTAGTTGGGGCATCTATTTCGATTTTAGTGCGGGAAGCGATCGCCCCCTCACCCCAAACACGAATTACCCAAGTCACAGCATTACTATTACTGATTATTAGCCTTTATGGCTTTGCTGATTTAATGCACACTCTCTAATGGGGCGTGGGGAAAATGAGGGAGATGAGGGAGATGAGGGAGATGAGGGAGTGGGGACTCAGGGAGAATAATAACTCCGAAGTCCAAATGCCCAATGCCTAATGACTTACCAATTTTGCATTTCTACTAATTCCATGCACAAATCATTAATTTGCTCTAAATCGGGTTTGTGAGGTAGGGCAGATTGTTCGTAAACAATTTCCATTTCGGCAACTAAATCTTCTGCCATTTTCATCACCTGTTCATAAGAATACTCACCCTTGAGGATAGCTTTTAAATCATCAACATCACCAGCTATTCTTCTATCTACAATCACTTCCCCTTGACGCAATATTTCTAATCCACTGCGTAACAATCTAATGCAGTGCATCCCATGTTTGAGGTCAAAACCAGACTTGAGTTCCATTTCTGCTCTAGCTGGATTTCTATTTTCCTGCCAAGATAAGTAAGCCTTCCATTCTCTTAGGGCTGTTTGATAACTTTGACTTTTCTGAAGCAGGCGGATAAAATCTTTACGGCTATTAGTTAACTTTTGGGTATATTCTAAAGTCTCATCGGGTAAAGTATATTGTTTTAATACTCCCTTAAAATCAATATCTGCTGTCAGCAATTTGTATAATTGCTCAGCTTCTTCCAAAAACTCAATCCGCCCTCTGATTAAGTTATAAAGATATTCCAAAAAAGCATTTAGCTCATCTTTGGTTAGCGCTGGTTCGTCTTCTATGCCAAAGTCAGATGGTATTGGCTTTTTTTGCGGTGGCTTTAATAACCACTTGCGATGACTTTCCATTTTTTTGATTTGAGCGAAGGCATAACCAGTGTAAGTATGCTTTACCTTTTTGCTCAAAAATAATTGTTTATGGTTAATTAAATGCTGTCCTACTGGAGTTAGAAAAGGATAGTTATTTAACCACAGTAATTCTAAAACATTGGGGTTGGCTCCCGATAATAAATGGAGGATTTTCTTTAATTCATATATAACTGTATCTTTGTTGTTATCTATAAATGGAAATATTCCTGGCTCATCCCAACCAGCATCTTTTTGTTCTATGTGGTCGAATCCCAAATAGTATCTTTTGGGTGCGATAAACACTCCCCGATAATCCAAGTCTGAATCTGGACGATTTAAACCATAGCCGTGGCTACCTGCCAAACCAATAAAAATAGTTCTTTGTTCAACTTCTATTCTTTTCATAGTACATTTATGATCGCTCTCAGCATCTCCATCGTACTTGGTGCGATCGCTGGACTGATTAAATCTGTGACAAAATAATATTGTTGTCCTCAAAACAATGTAATCAGCCACGGCCTATGATTTCTGCCATCAAGCGCCGCTACACTTTGGATGAATATCGCGCGATCGAAGAAAAAGCAGAAGGACGCAGCGAATATCGAGATGGAGAAATTGTACCTATGCCAGGAGGAACGCTTAAACATAGCCGCATCGGTGGTAATATTTTTGCCTTTCTCAAGTTTCTGCTGCGCGATACTCAATTTGAGCCGATTAATAGCGATTTACGGTTGTGGATTCCGGAACATCGACGCGGAGTATATCCAGATGTGATGATTTTTGATGGCGAACCGCAACTGAATGGCGATCGCTTGGATGAAGTATTGAACCCCATTTTGATTGTTGAAGTCTTATCCCCTTCCACCGCAGATTACGACCGACAAAGTAAATTTCGGATGTATCGATCAATTCCGAGTTTTCGTGAATATTTATTAGTGGAACAGGATGAACCTTTTGTTGAACACTATAGCAAGCAGAGTCAACAAGGTTGGTTGCTCAGTGATTTTAACGGCTTAGAGCAATCTATTTCCTTGGAGTCAGTTGGGATGGAATTACCGTTGACAGAAATTTATCGCAGCGTTGTTTTTGAATAAAAAAGCTCTGGCTTTTCTTGCAAAAAAGAGTTTGATTAGTTTTATATCAATATAAATGGTGCGTTGCGCTTTGCGACAACGCACCCTACAGAATGGATGCGTAGGCGACTTAAGACAATCACTCCGTAGACTTCACCGTTTGGTTGACCACTGGGCGTGCTTTCCTGCGGACTGATCTGCGTGTTCCACCAGCCATCTCGTATTCATCACTATTTCTACCGTGGTGAGATGCAACATTCAGTAGCATCTGTTCGGAATAAGCATTCAACTCACGTTCTGCTTCTACTAATGCATTATGTGTCTTGTCTACTATTGTTTGAGCTTGGTTATAGGCGGCTAGTTTCTCTCGTAACTGAATGACTTTGGTGTTGTAAGTAGCAATGGAAAACCCATTACCAAAGTCTAATTCAGGGTTAATTGTCTGCATTCCTTCAATCCGTCGTTCAGCTTTAGTCAGTGCGATGGAGTTTCGTTTCCGCTGCGTCATATGGTTTTCCTGTTTTGATTAATTTATAAATAACCCTGATGATGCCAAACACTGAGTTATTTATATATCATCAAAATACGCAATTAGCAGATGTAGTAGCCACAGTGATGTTACAGAATTTTGAGAGCATTGGATGGGATTAGTTAAGTTGATAGATGTGAGTATATTTGCTGAAATTTATTGAGAAAAGCAGCTTTTCATGTCGCAAAAGCAGCTTTTCATGTCGCAAAAGCAGCTTTTCATGTCGCAAAAGCAGCTTTTCATGTCGCAAAAGCAGCTTTTCATGTCACAAAAGCTGCTTTTCATGTCACAAAAGCTGCTTTTCATGTCGCAAAAGCAGCTTTTCATGTCGCAAAAGCAGCTTTTCAAGCCAGGAAACTTAAACACGTTTATAAGCTACCATCCATAAAAATATGCCAGCTATGTTTGGGGGTAAAAAGTGAGGAAAATTTGGCTACTGGGTTTGACATTGGTTACTTTGGCGATCGTGTTGTGGTTTAATGTGCGTTCTTTGCCAAGGTTAATACCAACTGTTGCAGCTCCACCACCAAAACCTATCCTCTATGAACAGCGCAACTTGCCCGAAAGTATAGCGCATATCCTATTGATTCCAGCTAATAGCCGATTTTTGGTAACTCCTGCATTATCAGAGAAGGTAGGGACTGTAGAAGAATTTGCCCAGAAGTATGGAGCGATCGCCATTTTCAATGCAGGCTTTTTTGACCCAGCTAACCAAAAATCTACATCCTATGTCATCATACAAGGAAAATTGGTAGCTGACCCCAAACAAAACGATCGCTTAGTAAACAATCCCAACTTAAAACCTTACCTGGGTCAAATTTTCAACCGTACAGAATTCCGTCGCTACCTATGCGGGCAAACTATCAAATATGATATTGCTTTACACAATCAATCAGCACCAACTGGTTGTCAGTTGGTGGATGCTATAGGTGCTGGGCCGCGCCTATTACCAAAACTCACCTTAGTACAAGAAGCTTTTGTGGATAATGCCAATAAACGAGATGCACTTGGTAGCAATCAACCCAATGCTAGAACTGCTGTAGGAATTACCCATGATGGCAGTATTGTTTTAGTCATGGTGGCTCAAAAACCTTCAGCTAGGACTAACTCTGGTATATCCTTACCAGCGTTGGCAGATTTCATGAAAACCCTTGGTATTCAAAAAGCAATGAATTTAGATGGGGGTAGTTCGTCTTCCGTCTACTACAAGGGTAAAACCTTTTACGGAAAAATTGATTTGGAGGGAAATTCCATTAAGCGACCCGTGAAATCAGTTTTACTGGTTCAGGAAAACTAGCAAAACCAGGTTGGGCTAAATTTGAAAGCGAGACGTATTAGATTATACGTTGTATAATATAGATGAATAGAGTTCAGGCTAAAGCTCTTTGTCAATTTTAATTTTCTCTATGCAGATTCCAAGGAGTGATAACTGGTGATGGAGAAGATCAAGAAAGATGACCGAGTAAAATAGTTTTGATTAGTTCAGAGATTGAATATTTATGAGTAAGTGAGTCAAGGTTATATGAAACTAATTAAGAAGTTTTTAGCATTTTGTTTTCTCTTATTTGGCGTTCCATTGTCTGCGGCAATGTTCTGGGAAGTTATTAATCCCAAAACTCCCCCGAAAGATAAAGAAAATGCTGTAGCTGCTTTAACTATTTTAACTGTTCCCTCAACACTCATAGGAGGTTGGTTGAGTTGGTCTTTAGTGCAGCAAAGCAAAAAAGAAAAAGCGTTACTTGTTGAATCAGAACAAAAGCATCTTCAGGTGGTGTTTTTAGAATTAGTTGAGAGCAATTCTGGAACGATAACGGTATTGCGAATGGCGAAAAATGCCGAGATATCAACTGAGAAAGCTAAAGAATATTTAGATGATAAAGCGAAGGAACTCAATGCTTCTTTTGAAGTGGGTGAAAATGGAAATATTTTATATCGGTTTTCGTAAAATTTAGAATCCTCTAATCGAGAATCGGTGAATTTATAAGAATTAGAGATTCCAAATAAAGCACTTTGTAAGTCAATAAAGTAGACATCTTAAGGGACTTCCAGAAAATAAATTATCCCAAATTATTTGTACATTTTTCGGGTAGCACAGCTGTGCTACCCTACTATGGAATATTTTTTTCCTTGGAAGTCCCTAAGATAATAAATCTTGTGGGGTGGGCATCCTGCCATTGGTGTAAACTTAAGCTCAAATGCTTGTCCCACATACGCTTTACCCCACCCCCAACCCCTCCCCAAGAATAAGGGGAGGGGAGCTAAAGCACAGCTTTAGGGGGGTGGGGTTTCGAGTATTATGCTTAATTGCCGGGACATGATATAAGCCCAAAAATCAAATAGGAGTCATATATCTTTTCATACTTGGGGAAGAGGTAATCTTCACCAAGATAATTGTCATTATGGCAATAGGGTAATGTACAAGCCCTCTTTGTAGCACTCTGGGATAGTTATATGGATACCTACATCAAAAAAACAACTTTTAACATATTTGCCTCTGAGATGACTGATGAAGATTGGTTTAGCTTAGGCAAATCTGATGCTTGGGCTGGACGGTCTAAAATGTCACCAGAACAACATTCTCAAGCGGCGAGTATGTATGACTTAGGTTACAGCGAAGGCAAAACTCAACGTTCACCAACTCAAACAACTAAACGATATCAGTAATCAGAAATCGCTAAAATCAAATATTTAAATCGCGTAGAGCTAAACGAATTTGTTCCACACGTCTGTGGTTAACGCCGAGATCGGACTCTCCGACGCGAGATGCCGATCGCACATGAATTACTGATTCATTGGGAGGGAAATAAAACTCCACATCATCAGTAAATTGAAAGATGCGGCTTTTAGAAAGAGCGTGGATGTAATTATCTGTTTGTTCGATAACCTCTGTACGGGGAACAACAGTGAGAACTTTGAGTAAGGTTTTTTTTGCTGCATCCCGGTCTACATGATAAGCAATGGGGTCAATGGCGTGTTTGGCATCTGCGTTTTGACTGACAACACAGTTGTTTGAAGCTGGACAAGAACTCAGATTACCATTGTCAACTCCCAAGCTAGAAGCAGCCCAAGTAGCACTAGGAAGTATTAAAGTTAGGAGTATTGTAAGAGTGAGACTGCACAAGAGTTGCTTGGCGTAGGCGTAGCCCAACTTAGGCATTGCTGTTAGCAGACGAGACATGATCAATTTACTCCTGTTGGTTTGACTCAATTATTTTCGGTCATTTTGGGCCAGTTGTGGATCGCCGAACATTAATACTGAGGCATTTAGTAATTTTTAAGACTTTAGGCAAAATTCGGAAAAATTCTGATAAACTCTTGAATAATTAAAATTGTTACAACTTTAAACCTGTTTACGTATCATTACTGCCCATCAAAAATCATGGAGTTTGAGCAAGGACTTGCGATCGCCAATCAAGCAGTATTCTCAAAAATCAGCAGAAAACTGAATGCAGTAGAAATTGCTGTCTTGCAAGGTACCTGGTTAGGGCAGACTTATGAACAGATTGCACAAACTACAAACTACTCGGTAAGCTACCTGAGCCGCACTTTTTGTCCGCAGTTGTGGCAATTATTATCCGATGCTCTCGGTGAACCTGTAAGTAAAAAAAGTTTTCGCTCCTGTTTGGAACACATAGGGCAGCAGGAAACGATAGCCTTAAATACATGGGAATTTCCAGGTCAGCATCTGCAAAATCATCAAGCTGATTCTATTGTTGAATTGGACAGTGGTATATCTCCAAGACAAACCCTAGCTACTAGCCCCATTGTCAACACCTTAGAAAATTCTTTGAATCCTGAGTGTAACTGGGGTGAAGCAATTGATGTCTCAGTTTTCTACGGTCGGACAACGGAACTGTCTACCTTAACTCAGTGGATTGCAACAGATCATTGCCGTCTAGTGGCATTATTGGGTATGGGTGGCATTGGGAAAACAGCGTTGTCTGTAAAGTTAGCACAACAGATACAAAAAGAATTTTCCTTCATTGTTTGGCGATCGCTACGTAACGCCCCATCCTTGGAAGATATTTTGACACAAATATTACAGTTTCTATGTAGTCAACAACAGACTGATTTACCTCAAACCATAGATGGTAAAATTTCCCGACTGATCGATCATTTGCGTGAATATCGTTGTTTACTGGTGCTAGATAATTTTGAATCTATCCTGCAAAGCGGTCATAGCGCCGGGTATTTTCGAGAAGGATATGAAAATTATGGTGAGATGTTGCGCCTACTGGGAGAAATCTTTCATCAAAGTTGTTTAGTAATTACTAGCCGAGAAAAACCTGAAGTTATAGCCGTACTAGAAGGTGAAAATATGCCTGTTAGAACTTTACAGCTTACAGGTTTAAAAGAAGTAGAAGGTACAGGCATTTTACAGATAAAAGGTCTTTCAGGATTAGAGAGCGATTGCCAAAAATTAATTAATCACTATGGTGGTAGCCCTCTAGCATTAAAGATTGTTTCTACATCAATTCGAGAATTATTTAATGGGAATATAGCTGATTTTTTACAAGAAGGGACTATCGTTTTTAATGGCATTCGTAACCTATTAAATCAACAATGCGAGCGCTTATCAGCGCAGGAATTACAGGTGATGTACTGGCTAGCTATCAATCGTGAATGGGTAACTGTTGCCGAGTTGTCCGCAGATATATCTCCACCGTTATCAAGACAGAAACTACTAGAAATACTAGAGTCGCTAATGCGGCGATCTCTAATCGAAAAAGCTACACAAATGAATACAGGTGCAGCTCGGTTTACCCAGCAAGCTGTGGTGATGGAGTATATAACTGAACAGTTAATTCAACAAGTCGATCAAGAAATTGTCAATTCAGAAATTGATTTACTGCAAAGCCATGCTTTAGTGAAAGCGATTGTCAAAGATGATATTCGGGAAACCCAAGTCAGGCTGATATTAGAACCCCTGACTAATAAGCTACTAGCTCACTTTAAATCAAAATCTGAACTGGAACATCAACTTCAGCGAATACTTTTAAAACTACAAGCAAAGTATGCCAATACACCAGGTTACGGTGGTGGAAATATTATTAATTTGTTGCGTCAACTGAAAGTAAATTTAGCAGGTTACGACTTTTCCCACCTCAGTGTCTGGCAAGCCTATCTTCGAGACGTGACACTGCATTCTGTTAACTTTGCTTATACAGATTTAGCTAAAACAGTTTTTGCAGAAACTCTTGGTGGTGTAGCATCAGTTGCTATTAGCCCCAATGGGAAACTGTTAGCAACAGGCGATCTCAATGGTGGGATTTGCCTGTGGTTACTGGCAACTGGTGAACAATTACTCAGCTTCCAAGGTCATACCAGTTGGGTTTGGTCAGTGGCTTTCAATCCTGAAGGTACAATACTGGCTAGTGGCAGTGTTGACTGTTCAGTTAGGCTTTGGGATGTGTCCACAGGTGAATGTCTCCAAGTCTGTCAAGGACATACTGCTAGTGTTTGGTCAGTGGCTTTCAATCCTCAAGGTAATGTTTTGGCTAGTGCTAGTGATGACTTTTCAATCATCATCTGGGATGTTGCAACAGGAAGCACCTTAAAAACCTTGCAGGGGCATACAAGTCATGTCTATGCAGTCGCTTACAGTCCGGATGGTGCAACTCTAGCTAGTAGCAGCGATGATTGTACAGTTATTATTTGGGATTTTGTCGCAGGAAGCATCTTAACAACCTTACAGGGACATACTCGCCGGATTTGGTCAATAGTTTTTAGTTTTCAAGACATTTTGGTGAGTGGCAGTGAAGACCAAACGATCAAAATTTGGGATGCTAAAACAGGAGAATGTTTGAATACATTGCCAGGACATAATAGTTTAGTGCGATCGCTCGCTTTGATTCCCCAAAGTAATATCCTAGTTAGTGCCGGAGAAGATAAAACCGTTAAACTCTGGGATCTTCACACTAGTGAATGCTTAAAAACCTTACAAGGACATACCAGCTTGATTTGGTCAGTAGCTTGTAGTCCAGATGGCCAAACCATAGTTAGTGGCAGTGGCGACCAAACAGTTAAATTATGGGATGCTAAAACAGGAAACTGCATCAGAACATGGCAAGGGCGTATTGACTGGTTACATTCAATTGCTTACAGTCCCCAGGGTGACACTATAGCTAGTGGAAGTTGTGTTGACCAAGCTTTGAGAATATGGGATGTAAAGACAGGCCAATGTCTGAAAACCTTGCAAGGTCGCACCAGTTGGGTTTGGTCAGTAGCTTACAGTCCAGATGGTAATACCTTGGCAAGTGGAAACTTTGATTCTTCCATACGTTTATGGGATATCCGCACCGGACAGTGCTTCAAGACTTTGAATGGTCATCATAATTGGGTAGCTACGGTAGCTTACAGTCCAGATGGTAATACCTTGGCAAGTGGAAGCTTTGATTCTTCTATACGCTTATGGGATATCCGCACTGGACAATGCTGGAAAACTTTGTCTGGTCATACTTATGCTGTTTGGTCAGTCGCTTTCAGCCCTCAAGGTACAATTCTAGCCAGTGGTAGCGGGGACTCATCAGTGAAGCTATGGGACGCAAGCACCGGAGAATGTCTGAAAACTTTCACAGGACACATGAATCGGGTTCGTGCAGTTGCTTTTAGTCCTGATGGGCAAATACTTGCCAGTGGGAGTTTTGATCAAACCATTCGCTTATGGAATGTTCAGACTGGTGAATGCTTGAAGATTTTGCAGGGACATTCGTCACATATATATGCAGTCACTTTTAGTCCTCAAGGAAATATCGTAGCTAGTGCTAGTAGCGATCAAACAGTCAAAGTATGGAATTTGGCTACAGGGGAATGTCTAAAAACATTACAAGGACATACAAATATAGTGTCTTCCATTGCTTTTAGTCCTGTTTCTCTTGAATTGACTACAGACACATCTGATGATATGAGTTGGCATCATAGGCAAATTCTGGCAACTGGTAGCCATGACGAAACAATAAAGTTTTGGGATATCAACACAGAAGAATGTCTAAAAACTTTAAGGTTTGATAGGACTTATGAAGGTATGAATATCACTGGGATTACAGGTTTAACAGACGCAACTATTGCAACATTAAAATTGTTGGGAGCAGTTGAAGATTAAATACTTTCTAGTGCAGTAGAAAGGTCATCTTTAGTGTTATGGATTGACTCTTGAGAGTCCATAAATAAACTTCGTGTCGTCATTGTGCTAACGCATAGATAAAGTTCGTATGCTGCCATTAGCAGATAATTGGTGAATTTGTGAGCCTAAATAATACGCACATCAACAGTAACTTCAGGCAAAATTAGTGTATGATTCACGTTTTTGTTAGTTTGTCAAGAGATAAACTTCGTGAATATTTTTATTGTGGCGATCGCTCACAGCTCAATTTTCGTGAAATGACAAACAACATCATTACAGCAATTTTCAGGTAGTTAAACCATAGGGTACGCTAGCACAGCTATACGTGTCTACTTTTGCCTGGGCGAATGGAATTCGCGGCTACACAGGCAAAGTCGACCTACCTTGTCATAACAGAAAATGAAGGGTTTTGAAACCTGCGTGGTGCGCCAAGCGCAGCGCAAGCGCGATAGGCAGGTAAAGTTTAGTGTAGACGCGGTTTCTAACCGCCCGTTTCGCTTTGGGATTGATATGACTTTCTAGCCTGTGTTGCTGATAAATCAACAGTTCTAAAGCAGATTGGCAAGGAATACGAAGTTTAACTATGTGTAATCACCTTGGTAAACGAACTTTATCTATAGATTCTCAAGGCTTGATCTCAGAAACTATAGGCATGAGTTAAGTAAACCTCAACTCAAACACTCAAGCTAACTAGCCCCTAATAGATTAATGACTAGCTTCAGCACTAGCTGAAAACTTACTTTTCCCAACAATTAAAGGAGTACAAAAATGCCAGAGAAAAACGAATAAGTAACATTTAACTTTTTTCCCATTCGTGCAGCAATCGTTTTCAGTATCAAAATATTTTCACAAATAAAGAGACAAACTTATGCCTACTTTTCCTTCCGATCCCTTATTTCCTTATCAATGGTATCTCTACAACGAAGGCCAACTCGGCGGCGTTCCTGGTATGGATCTCAACGTAGTTAATGTTTGGGATAACTACACAGGACGCGGTGTTACAGTTGGTGTTTTTGAAGGCGGTGGAGTTGAATACGATCATCCTGATTTAGCTCCCAATTATAATACTGCGATCGACTATGATGGCGTTACCAACAGTGGTAATCCCTACCCTCTACCTGGAGAAAGCTATCATGCCACTGGTGTTGCAGGCGTTATTGGTGCAGCTGCTGGAAACGGCATTGGTGGTGTGGGTGTAGCCTATGACTCTACCTTAGCTTCCTTCCGGTTTAATTACGGGAATGCTGATAGCACGATTCGAGCGTTGCAGCGCCTACGCAACGTTGATGTGGCCAACAATAGCTGGGCTAGCACATCAATCTTTGGACTTAATTTTCTCAATCCTGCGTTTGCCCCAATAAGCCAAGCTATTCGAGATGCTGCTCAGTATGGACGTAATGGATTAGGGACTGCGGTGGTCTGGTCTGCTGGAAATAACAGAGAAGAAGGTTTGAATACCAATTACTCTAACCTTACCAACTCTCGCTACGGCATTACTGTAGCAGCACTGCAAGATGATGGTACAGCATCTGCTTACAGCACTCCTGGGGCTTCTATTCTCGTTTCCGGTTTTGGCAGTGGGACTCCTGGCAGTATTGTGACTACAGATCGTCAAGGATCGGAAGGAGATACTTCTGGAGACTACACTGGCGAGTTTAATGGCACTTCAGCAGCAGCCCCGATGATTTCTGGAGTAGTTGCCTTAATGTTGGAAGCCAATCGTAATTTAGGTTATCGAGATATACAGGAAATTCTGGCCTATTCTGCTCGTCAAAACGATCCTTATAACTACGGGGGGCAGCCATACATTTGGCAATATAACGGCGCTAACAATTGGAATGGCGGAGGTTTACACGTCAGCCACAACTATGGATTTGGGTTGGTAGATGCTCTTGCTGCTGTGCGTTTAGCGGAGACTTGGCAAAAACAGAGTGTATTGAACAACGAGCAGTCTCTTTCCTATAATTCAGGTTCTTTAGGCCGGACTATTCCAGATAACAATGCCACGGGAATTAGTCATACTTTTACCGTCGCTGCTGGCTTAGAAATTGATTTTGTGGAGGTAGAACTCAATTTGACTCATTCCTATCGGGGTGATTTGGTTGTGTACTTGACCTCTCCCAGTGGAACTGAGAGTGTGTTGGTTTATCGACCTGGTAATGGGGAAGATGAGGGAGACAATATCGTGTTTAAATTCTCTAGTACTCAACACTGGGGAGAAAACAGTGCTGGCAATTGGACGCTCACAATAAAAGATTTTGGTCCTGGAGATGTCGGCATTTTCAATAGTTGGAAATTAAATTTATACGGCGATAAAGATACTGTCAACGACACTTATTTCTTTACCAATGAGTATGGCATTTATGGCGATACTACGCTGACTGATACTTCTGGTGCTGATACAATTAACGCTGCGGCGATTACTTCCAGCTCTTACCTCAATCTGAATCCAGGTTCTACAAGTATTCTGAATGGAACCACCTTAGCTATCAGTGCAGGAACAGTCATTGAAAATGCCTTTACTGGCGATGGCAATGACACAATTATCGGTAATAGTGCTGCTAATGCTTTGTCTAGTGGTAGGGGTAATGATACTCTCAATGGTGGCGCGGGTAATGATACTCTTAGAGGTGGCAGAGGTAACGACATCTATATAGTTGATAGTGCTGGGGATGTCGTTATAGAAAACCCTAATGAAGGCACAGATACGGTTCAGTCATCTGTTACTTATACCCTGAGTGCAAATGTAGAGAATCTAACTCTCACTGGTACAGCTGCCATCAATGGTACAGGCAATAGTCTCAACAACACTATTACAGGTAATAGCGGCAACAATACCCTCGATGGCGGTGGGGGTAATGATACCCTCAATGGTGGCGCGGGTAATGACACGCTCAATGGCAATACTGGTAATGACAGGATGGTTGGTGCAGCAGGTAACGATATCTATATAGTTGATAGTTCTGCGGATGTTGTTGTAGAAAATATTAACGAAGGCACGGACACAATTCAGTCATCTATTAGCTATGTACTAGGCAGTAACTTAGATAATTTGATTCTCACTGGTACATCTGCCATCAACGGCACAGGCAACACTCTCAACAACAATATTACAGGTAATAGTGGGAACAATACCCTGGACGGCAAAGATGGTAATGATACCCTGAATGGTGGTGCCGGAAATGATAACCTTTTAGGTGGGAATGGCAATGACATTCTCGTAGGCGGAATTGGCAATGATACACTCACAGGTGGTACAGGAGTCGATCGCTTTACTTTCAATTCCCGCAGTGAAGGCATTGACAGGATTGCTGATTTTAGTGTGGTTGATGATACCATTGCTGTGTCTGCGGCTGGTTTTGGTGGTGGGTTGGTTGCTGGTGTGGCGATCGCTGCTAGTCAATTTATTCTCGGTACAGCAGCCACTACGGCTAGTCATAGATTTATGTACGATCGCAGCAATGGCGCTCTGTTCTTTGATCAAGATGGCACAGGAGCAATTGCAAAAGTCCAAATTGCTACTCTTAGTACCGGACTAAGTTTAACTAGTGCTGATGTTTTTGTGAATGCTTAATCCCCTGCAAGGATACAGCTGACAAATCATTTTCCACCAGATGTAGAGACGTAGCAATGCTAGGTCTCTACGTCTCTACTGAGATAAATTGAGATAATTAGTAACGTTCCCTTAGAGGCGGTTCAGTGATTAAATTAAGGGAAAGGATAATGAAACTATGCTTTTGCTAAAGACTATTCGTGGGTTGGGAATGTTTGCGAGTTTGCTGTCTCCAGCAGTGCTAATTTTTCCTGGTATGTCAGAACAGGTATCTGCACAGCCCGATCGAGAGTTGAGAATCAGTGTAAAATTCCCTCCTACCGAGGATCGCAGCGCACCAGGGCGCACAGCAGGGGGGGGAAGGCGATCGCCTGAGCATTTTTGTACTGAGCCAAACACTACTCCTTTAACGGCTTTAATGCCAACACGCGACAATGTGGGAACAACAGTCACCGCCAATCCTACTTTTTTTTGGTATGTTCCGAAAACAACAGCCAAGTCAGCAGAATTTGTGGTTAAAGACGAGCAAGATAATGAAGTTTACGTCACAAATCTTGCTATTCCCAGCACTGCGGGTATAGTTAAATTTACCCTGCCAACAACTGTATCTCTACAAGTAGGCCAAGATTATACATGGGGTTTGGCGTTGATTTGCAACAATGTAGACCGCAGTCGGGATGAGTTAGTTGAGGGAATTATCCGCCGAAATGAACTGAGTTCAGAACTAAAAACCAAGCTACAGCAAGCACTTTCCCCTTTAGAAAAAGCGCAAATTTATGCACAAGCTAAAGTTTGGTTTGAGGCGATCGCTACCCTTGCCACTTTGCAAAGTTCTCAATCAAGGCAATGGGAAGAACTCTTAAATTCAGTAGGTTTAAAAGATATTGCTCAACAACCTTTTGTTAATGACACACCGTAGAAAATAGAGGGAGTGTTTATGTGATTCTTATTATTATTTAAGTTCAGCTACGCTTAAAAATTAATGTTGGTGCAAAGATGATGTGGGGAAAGTGGAAAAGGCTGTTGTGGCAATGGCGCAGTGTTTTGATTACTACTCCTAGTGTGGCTGGTGTAGTTATCTTATTACGTCTTGCTGGTTTAATGCAGCCTTGGGAGTGGGCGGCTTTTGATCAATATATGCGTCTACGACCCCAGGAACCACCTGATGAACGGATTGTCATTGTGGGGATAAATCTTGCAGATATCAAAAAAATTCGTCAGCCAATTATTTCAGATGATGTGTATGCTAAATTATTGCAAAAATTAAAAGCTAGAAAACCACGAGCTATCGGTTTAGATATCTACCGCGATTTACCTGTAGAACCAGGACATCAAGAATTAGTCAAAGTATTTGCATCTACGCCCAATTTAATTGGGATTCAAAGAGTGGTGGGGGATAACCAACGTGAGCCAATTGACCCGCCACCAGTACTCAAAAATAAAGGGCAAGTAGGTACAAATGATTTGATTTTGGATGCAGATAAAAAGGTGCGACGCGGTTTGCTTTACTTAACAGATAAAAATGGCAAAACGGTCTACAGTTTCGCATTATATTTAGCTTTACTTTATCTTGATGCTGAAGGTATTACTCCAGAAACTGTTGGACAAACAAAAAATTGGCAGTTAGGAAAAACAAGATTTATCCCCTTTGCAGCCAATGATGGTGGCTATGTGAGATCTGATGACCGTGGCTACCAAATTTTAATTAATTACCGGGGAGCAGCCAAGCACTTTTCCACAGTCTCGATGACAGATATTTTGGAAGATAAAATACCACCAGAATGGGGACGCGATCGCATTATTTTAATTGGTAACGTCAGCGAAAGTTTTGAGGATTTATTCTTCACTCCCCATAGTAGTGATTTGTTGACTTCCCCAGAACCTATGGCTGGGGTAGAAATTCATGCAAATATTGCTAGCCAAATTATCAGTGCAGCTAAAGAAGGTCGTCCACTAATTAAGAGTTGGTCGCAGCCAATGGAAATGGGATGGATTTTGCTGTGGTCTTTTGTTGGCGCAAGTTTAACTTGGCAGTGGCGATATGCAGGCGGGGTAACATTTTTATCTTTCCAGAGGATAACTAGCCCAATTTTGGCAGCAGGCGTCCTATTAGCTAGTACCTATGCTGCCTTTCTCATTAGTTGGTGGATACCTGTAATACCACCATTATTAACTTTGTTGGGATCTGCGATCGCTATTACAGCCCACATCGCCCGCACTGCTGGAGAAATTCGTTATACATTTGGGCGTTACTTAAGCAAGGAAGTAGTTACTACCTTATTAGAAAGTCCACAAGGTTTAAAACTTGGCGGCGAACGGCGCAAAATCACCATACTCGTCTCTGATTTAAGAGGATTTACCAGTATTTCTGAACAATTACCCCCGGAAAAAGTTGTTCAAATTCTCAACTTTTATTTGGCATCAATGGCAGATATCATTACTCAGTATCAAGGAACCATTGATGAGTTTACAGGTGATGGTATTTTAGTGTTGTTTGGTGCGCCTACTGCCAGAGAAGACGACACTACAAGGGCTAGTGCTTGTGCTATTGCTATGCAGTTAGCAATGAGAAGTGTAAATGAAAAAATGAAGCAGTGGAATCTGCCGCCACTAGAAATGGGCATAGCTATTAACACAGGCGAAGTTGTTGTTGGAAATATTGGTTCTCATATACGAACTAAATATGGTGTAGTTGGTAGCCAGGTAAATCTCACCTATCGCATTGAATCTTATACAATTGGAGGTCAAATTTTTATTTCAGAATCGACATTCACAGAAGTAGGGTCAATCGTCAGAGTCTGTGGACAACAGGAAGTACAACCAAAAGGAATTAAACAGCCGATAAACATTTATGAAATTAGCGGGATTAGTGGACAATACAATCTCTTTCTGACTCCAGAAGAAGAAATATTTTTACCGTTAGCTGAAGAAATACCAATAGAATATGCAATTCTCGATGAAAAGCACATTGGTGAAACCCTTTTTAAAGGCAGTTTAGTTAAACTGTCCACTAAAGGCGCCCTAGTACGTCCCAACGATCTAGAAGAGGACATTATCCCCTCTTTATTAAGTAATATTAAATTAACTATGTCGTCAAATTCTCCAAAAAAATTAAGCGTTGATATTTATGCTAAAGTGTTAGAAAAATCAGTCCAAAAGGGAACATTTTATATTTATTTTACCACGAAAAACTCTGATATAGAAGCAATTTTTAGCGAACTTTATCAAGCTATCAAGGTAACTGTATAGGTTTTATTTATATCTTTTTTATACTTATAAAGTTCATCAATATGAAAATAAATAATATCACCCAATTAAATTTATGATATCATGATAAAACTAATTTTTCTAGGTTCAGGTTCTGCTTTCACTGTTGGAGCAGATAATTTTCAATCCAATATACTGTTAGTTAACGGCCAAGAGAAGAAACTTTTGATTGATTGTGGCTCAGACATAAGATTTTCATTACATTCGGCTGATTTTTCCTATCTCGATATTACCGATATTTATATTAGTCATCTCCATGCCGATCATGTTGGTGGGCTTGAATATATTGGATTTAGTACCAAGTTTGATTCCAGATGCCAGAAACCAAAGCTTTACTTAAGCAAAGAATTAGCCAGTGCAATTTGGGAAAATACTTTATCTGGCGGAATGAAGTCTATACAGGGTGATATTGCTAGTTTAGAAACTTATTTTGATGTGAATCAAATTGAACGCAACGGTTGTTTTACATGGGCAGAAACTAAATTTATTTTAGTAAAAGTTATCCATGTGAATAATGGGTACTTTGTCATGCCCAGCTATGGATTATTTTTTGAAATCAACGGAAAAAAAATATTTATAACTACAGATACTCAATTATGTTTAGAGCAAATTGGCAAATATTATGAGCAAGCAGACATAATTTTTCAAGATTGTGAGACTTCACAATTTCCTACTTCTATCCATGCTCATTATAATAAATTATTGACATTACCAGCAGAATTAAAAAATAAAATGTGGTTGTATGGTTATCAACCTGGACTACTTCCTGATGCCCAAAAAGATGGATTTTGTGGTTTTATAAAGCGCGGTCAGATTTTTGATTTTTGCTCAAAATAAATATTTATTTATCAAAATTTTTACTTTTTTTGTAAAATTTAGATGTTTTCAGCCCAAAAACAATTGCTGAAATTGAATTGCATTTTGGGTATCCCTAATAGTAAAATCAGTTCGCAAAAAAGGTAAATTATGATGATTGCAAAATGGCAGGTTATTATGAGGCTGGGAATATTGGCATTACAAACAGGGGCGATCGCTACATTCACAACCCCTAGTTTTGCCCAAATTGCCCCAGATGAAACCTTGGCTGGGGAAGGCTCCATCCCGATCCAACGCAGCCCCATCGATTTTAATATTGAAGGCGGAAGCAGACGAGGAGCCAACTTATTCCACAGTTTTCGATCCTTCAATATCGAAGACGGTGGTAGTGTCTATTTTGCTAACCCCAACGGTGTAGAAAACATTTTCACTCGCGTCACCGGCAATAATATTTCTCAAATTCAAGGCACTCTTGGTGTAAGCGGTAATGCCAATTTATTTTTGCTCAATCCCAATGGCATTGTTTTCGGACGTAACGCTCGTTTAGATATTAAAGGTTCATTTGTCGCCACAACTGCTAACGCCATTCAGTTGGAAAATTTTGACTTGTTTAGTGTTACTGCACCTCAAAATAGTCAATTACTTTCAATACAACCAGGTGCTTTATTCTTTAATGCCCTGCCAAATCATCAAACAGAAATTATTAATCAAGGCAACTTAGCCGTTGGAAAAAGTTTAACTTTAGCTGCACATAATTTAAAATTACAAGGACAACTATTCTCAGGAGAAAATTTAATTCTCAAGGCATTAGATACAGTGCAACTCAGAGACAACCAGAGTCATCCTTTCATAGCAAGAACTCAGGGACAACTGCTAGTCCAGGGAAATCAAGGCATTGATATTTTGACGTTGAATCATCCCCAAAGTGGACTCTTTGCTCGGAAAGATTTGATATTGCGATCGCCTAGTTCTGTAGTAGGCAATGCACACTTTTGGAGTGGAAAAGATTTTCGGGTTGAAAGTTTAGATGGGACTTTAGGCAATTTAGAGAGTGTTTCTGTCCCCATTATTCAAGCGAGTGGGGATGTCAGCTTTAACAGTTATACAGGAACATCATTGCAAATTTTCGCTGGTGGTAGTGTCAACATTGATACAGTTGTGATTAACGGAACCAATCCCACAAATAATGTTAGTGAAACCATTACGCTATCCGATGGCAAGACCCAAGCCGAAGTTAATGGAAGTACACAACCAACTCTCGATATTCGTGCTGGAACAACTGCTGTGGGTAGCGCTTTAGGAATGACAAGTAACTCATTTGATGATAGCAACTCTTATACAGTGCCAACTGCCAATATTGATATCGATAGTATTAACATTACTCAAGCTAACGGTTTAGTTATTTTAACCAATCAATACCAGTCTCACCCTTCAGCCAGTGGCAACATTCGGGTGAAAACAATTTCTACCAACGACTTCTCTAATGGATTTTCTGGTAATAGCGGTGATGTAGTTATAGACTCTCGCGGTGACATCAATATTCCCAGCTTTGGGACAATTAACACATCTTCTCGCAGTGGGAAATCAGGAGATATTCGTTTATTAGCTAAGAATACAATTTCTGGGAATAATGCTCAGATCGCAACAACTTCCTTTAGTTCTAAGGATTCTGGAAATGTTAATATCCAAGCTAGCAACTTTTTTCTGACAGATAGAGCTTTCATTGATGCAACAACCTTTGGTCAGGGGAAAGGTGGCGACATCACTATGAATGTTGCAAAACTGATTGAGTTAGTTGGCATCGACGGTCAATTCAATACTGGGATATTTAGCGAAACGACAGCAACAGGCAAAGCAGGAAATATAACTATTAATGCGGAAAAATTAGTAATTCGTCAGGGCGCATATATATCCACCATCAGCTCCGGACAAGGACAGGCAGGCAATTTAAGTGTCAAGACCACAGAATCTGTAGAACTCCTGGGAACGAGAATGTTTAGGGCAGGTGTCTACATCTCTAGTGGCTTGTTTACCATCAATGAGATAGGCTCTCAGCCGGCTGGAGATTTGACAATCTCAACTCGTCGGTTAATTGTTGAAGATGGAGGGCAAGCTTCTGCTGAGACTTATGCAGATGGTAAAGGTGGAAATTTAACAGTTAAAGCAACAGAGTTTGTCAAGGTAGCCGGAGTTTCGCCAAATGGTTTCTTTACCAGTCGTTTGGGAGCATTAACGATTGGCAAAGGAAATGCAGGAGATTTGACGATTAATACAGGAACCCTCATTCTCCAAAATGGAGGGCAAATTTCAGTGACTACAGGTGGTAAAGGTAATGCAGGCAATTTAATTATTCATGCTTCCGAGGCTGTAGAACTCAGTGGAAAACCCCCAGTAGGGGAAAGACTAACTGGCTTGTATGCTCGGGTTGCACTACAAGAAGCAACGGGTAAGGGAGGTCAGATAAACATAAATACCCCATTGCTGTCGGTTATTGATGGGGCTACAATTCAAACCACAACTGTAGGTAATGGTGATGCAGGTAATATAAACTTGAACGTCCAAAATCGCATTACCTTATCAGGCAAAGATACTGGACTGAGTGCTAACAGTAGGAAGGGTTCCATAGGCAATAGTGGCAATATATTCATCGACTCCCAAAAACTCATAATCCAGAATGGCGCTCAGATTTTGGTGAATAGTCAGGGAAATGGTAGAGGTGGCAACATTGAGATTGCAGCCAGCGACGTTACTCTCAATAATGGAACGATTTCGGCAACAACAGCCAGCACTAGAGGCGGTGACATTACTCTGAACGCGCAGGACTTATTACTATTGCGTAATGGCAGCCAAATATCAACCACTGCGGGTACAGCAGGAGCAGGTGGAGATGGTGGCAACATCTTTATCAATACTCCTTTTATTGTGGCTGTTCCTCAAGAAAACAGTGACATTACCGCCGATGCATTTGAAGGAAATGGTGGCAACATCAATATTTTGACTCAAGGCATTTTTGGCATTGAACCACGCAATCAAAAAACCTCTTTAAGCGATATTACCGCTAGTTCTCAATTTGGAGTAGCAGGACAAATCAGCATTAATACTCCAGATATTGACCCTGGAGGCGGACTAGTCGAGCTTCCTAGCACAGTTATAGACGCTTCGGAGCAGATTACTCAAAATCTTTGTCAACAGAGTGTAGGCAGCACATTCGTTGTCACTGGACGGGGTGGCTTACCGACAAACCCAAGCCTTGCCCTGACACCACCAGGGGTAAGAGTTGGTTTAGTGGAACCAACTTCATCAACTATCACTCAGGCACAATCAACAAATAAATATTCTGTTTCAAATCATCCTCAAACACCAACTGGGGAAAAAGCCAAAATGACCAATCCAATTGTGGAGGCGCAAGGGTGGGAAATTAACCACAAAGGCGAAATTATGCTGACTGCGTACAATTCTACAGCTACAAATTACCAGAATTATTGGCGATCGCCTACTAGTTGCTCTGGGTCATAACATGGTAGCCTGATGTCACATCAGTGTATCAGGATGAAATATCTGGTATGAGTAATCGTTGGGTGTGGTGGTTTGGTGTAGCGATCGCCAGCTTATATATATCCAGGTTAAATGAAGCTTATGCCCAAATCAGCCCAGATGCAACTCTAGCGAATAATTCCGATATCACACGAGACGGTAACAGGTTAAATATCACAGGCGGAACTCAAGCAGGAACAAATTTGTTTCACAGTTTTTCAGAGTTTTCTATTCCCACTAGTACTGAGGCTGTCTTTCAAAATGCCGCACATATTCAAAACATTATCAGTCGGGTTACAGGTCAGTCAATTTCTCAGATTGATGGTTTGATTAAAACTCAAGGTACAGCTAATCTATTTCTCATCAATCCCAACGGAATTATCTTTGGTAAGAATGCACGTTTAGATATTAGTGGTTCATTTATTGCCAGTACAGCTAGTGCGGTAAAGTTTGCGGATGGTTTTGATTTTAGTGCCAATGATATCCCAACGACACCACTGTTAACTATTAATGTTCCTATAGGATTGCAATTTGGAGGAAATCCTGGTTCCATTCAGGTAAAGGGTGATGGCCAAGGAATTAGAGCAACAACTGAAAACAGTGATGTAATTGATACGACATCTGGCTTACGGGTGCAACTCAATCAAACTTTGGCCTTAGTAGGTGGTGACATCTTCTTAGAAGGGGCAACCATCAAGACAGCAGGAGGAAGGATAGAATTGGGCAGTGTGGGAGAAAACAGTCTCGTCAGCTTCACTTCGATAAATAAAGGTTTTTCCTTAGGATATGAAGCCATTTCTACTTTCAAAAACATCCAATTATCCCAAGAGGCAGCCGTTGATGCTAGTGGTGCGGGCGGTGATGTGCAAGTTTGGAGCAACCGCCTCACTCTTAAAGATGGTTCCCAAATAGAGGCGAATACTTTGGGAGCGCAACCCGGAGGAGGTATAAATGTTACGGCAAAAGAGTCAGTGCAAGTAATTGGTGTTTCTGCAAGAGATAATCCCAGTGGCTTGTTTACTCTGGTTAACCCAGGCTCAACAGGGGATGGGGGACAGTTGAGGATTAATACTGGTCAGTTAGTTGTGCAGGATGGGGCAGTCGTTGATGCTAGCACTTTTGGTACAGGTAAGGGAGGGAATGTAATCATCAATGCCGACTCCGTGCAACTGATTGATGGCTCTGTCAAATATACGGCCTTGTCTGCTCAAACTGAACCAGGCTCAACAGGAAATGCGGGAAACTTAATTATTAATACGGGTACATTGTTAGTGCAAGATGGAGCACAGATCAGTACTGGCACTTCTGGTTCAGGTAAGGGTGGGGATCTCACAGTCAATGCTGACTCTGTGGAAGTAATTGGTCTATTGCAGATTATCGGTGAAAATACATATACTAGCGGTTTGTATAGTGCATCCCAGCGAAATGCAACAGGAAAAGCTGGAAATCTGACAATTAATGCTCAAAAATTGGTCGTTCGAGATGTGGGAGTTATTAATGCTCAAACTCAGGCTGGGGGCAATGGCGGAACTTTAACGATTAAAGCTCAACAACTGCTCGTTTTAGATGGGGGCGTTGTTACCTCTAGTACTACAAATGCAGGCAAAGCAGGAGATTTACTCATTGATGCTGACTCTGTGCAAATAATCGGGAAATTTGCCGATGGTCAATTAAGCAGCCGTTTGTCTACTACATCCGGTATTGGCTTACTTAGAAATTATCCAAACACCACAGGCGATGGGGGAAACATCAGAATTAAAACTGGTGAGTTGCTTGTGCAAGACGGCGCTAGTATCTTAGTGGGTGCTGCGGGCAAAGGCAATGCAGGGAACCTAGAAATCCATGCTCGCTCTATCCGTTTAGACAATAATGCTAGCCTAGACGCTACAACCATTAGTAGCAACACTGATACCAGTCAACAACAAGCAACTATCACCTTAAGCGCCAAATATTTGTTCTTACTTGGTGGCAGTAGAATCACCACCAACGCCACAGGCAGCAATCTCATTGGTGGCAACATCAACATTGACACCGACATTCTAGGCGCAGCTGGAAACAGCGATATTAGTGCTAATTCTACTGACTTTCGTGGAGGTCGGGTAACAATCAATGCTCAGGGTATTTTTGGGATTCGATTTAGTAATACACCAACAACAGAAAGTGATATCACGGCCACCGGAGCAAATTCACAGTTAAATGGTACGGTACAAATTAACACACCTGATGTTGACCCTAGCCAAGGGTTAACACCATTGCCAGAGATTATGATTGATCCTGCCACTATCATCGCTCAAAATCCTTGCCAAAAGGTTGCGGGCAGTAGGTTTGTGATTACTGGACACGGTGGCTTACCGACAAATCCAAGCCTTGCCCTGACACCATCAGGGGTAAGAGTTGGTTTAGTAGAACCTACTTCACTCACGACTCAAGCACAATCAACAATTAAATATTCTGTTGTAAATCAACCGCAAACACCAACTGAGGAAAAAGCCAAAATGACTAATCCAATTGTGGAGGCTCAAGGGTGGGTGATTAATGACAAAGGCGAAATTATGCTGACTGCGTACAATTCTACAGCTACAAATTACCAGAATTATTGGCGATCGCCTACTAGTTGCTCTGGGTCTTAAATCAAATCAAAATAGTCTTAAATGAACAAAAGCGACTAATATGGCCAGAAAACAGCAGAAATTTGCTCATGTATTCCCAAATTTGTGGCAAAATACTAACAAACAGCCTGCTGTGCGATGGGCTATACCCAGTTGGAGGCGGTCGCTAATTTTATTCGCCTTGTTATTTGTCTTCTCCATGACAATCCAGCCAGCGATTGCCAAGGTTACGGTATCTAGCCCTGTTATTCACAATCAACAGCCACCTTACGAACTGGTAAAACAAGGCAAAATACTCTATGAAGCCGGACGTTTTCAGGAAGCAGCACGAGTTTGGCAACAAGTAGCTTCTGCTTTTGCTACCCTTGGGGATGATCTCAACCAAGCAATGGCGTTGAGTAATCTTTCATCAACTCTTCAGCAAGTAGGATTATGGGAGCAAGCACGCACCGCCATCACTCAAAGTTTGAACCTACTGGAAACCCAAAAAAGTACGCCAGAACAATTGCGAATCCTGGCTCAAACCAAAGATATTGAAGGGCAATTACAACTAGCAGTGGGACAAGCCGAAGAGGCCATCGATACTTGGCAGCAAGCTGCTGATAACTATGCTCGAATTGGTAATAAACAGGGGCTGACTCAAAGCCGGATTAACCAAGCCCAAGTAATGCAAGATTTGGGACTTTACCCAAGGGCTTGCAAGATATTATTGCAAACTTTAGAGCTGGACTATCAAGACTGCAAACTATCCGATGCTGATTTGCAAAGCCTCAAAGGACAACCACCTTCTTTTCTCAAAGTTGTCAGCCTACGTAGCCTTGGTAATGTTTTGCAAGTAGTTGGTAACAGCGAACAATCGCAAGAAATCTTGTCAGAAAGTTTGAATTTAGCCAAACAATTGAACTCTCCTCCAGATATTGAAGCTGCCTATATAAGTTTAGGCAATGCAGCACGAGCTAAAGCTTTTACAGAAGCCTTTGATTCTGGTAAACAAACCAAGTACAGAGAAGCAGGGTTATATTATTATAGTGAAGCCGCCAAGATTTCCACATCACCAACTACGCAACTTTTTGCCCAAGTCAATCAACTAAGTTTGTTTTTGGAAAGTGAGAAATGGTCAGAAGCTGAACAATTATGGTTGCCCTTAAGATCAAAGTTAAATGATCTACCTCTGAGTAAACAAGGAATTTATGCCCAGATTAACTTAGT
The DNA here is from genome assembly GCF_015207005.2 of Desmonostoc muscorum LEGE 12446. Lineage (GTDB taxonomy): Bacteria > Cyanobacteriota > Cyanobacteriia > Cyanobacteriales > Nostocaceae > Nostoc > Nostoc muscorum. The sequence goes on along the minus strand of NZ_JADEXS020000001.1, from coordinate 2,066,030 downwards.
TCATAGTCTGCTGAAACTGGTAAGTAAAAAAGTCCCCAATTCGCAACTACCGACTTTTCAAGACATTGACCAAATATTAATCACAGCTACAGAACAAGCACAGCGTTTAGGCGATCGGCGAACTTATGCTTATGCTTTGGGAGTACGGGGTAAACTGTACGAAAATAATCAACTGTGGCCTCAAGCAGCAGACTTGACGAAGCAAGCTTTAAATGTATTAGTCTCAAACTTGAAGGCACCAGATGTCAGCTATGAGCTATTTTGGCAGCTAGGACGTATTTATAAAAGTACAGGAGATATTAAAACTGCGATCGCTAACTATACTGAAGCTGTGAATCTTCTTCAATCTATGCGTCAGGATTTATTAGCAGTCAGTTCCAAAGTCCAATACTCTTTTAAAGAGAGTGTTGAACCTGTTTATCGAGAGCTAGTAGAGTTACTGTTGCCATCAGGTAAGGATGTAGAACAATCTGTTTTAATTCAAGCTAGAAATTTAATTGAATCTCTGCAATTAGCTGAACTAGATAACTTTTTCCGCGATGCCTGTTTAAATGCCAAACCAGTCAAAATCGACCAATTAGATCCAACATCAGCAGTATTCTATACAATCATTTTGCCCCGTAGTTTAGAAATAATAGTTGCACTACCTGGACAATCTCTGCGTCATTACTCTCACCCTATCAGCCAGCAGGAAATAGAAGCATCTCTCAATCAGTTTCAAGCTGTTGTCACGAACAGGATACGCAAACCATCTCTGGAATCCTTGGAAAAAGTTTACAACTGGTTAATCAAACCTATAGAATTAGAACTTGCTAGCAGCCAAGTAAAAACCTTAGTATTTGTATTAGATGGTGCATTGCGAAACATTCCAATTGCTGCTTTGCACGATGGTCAACAATATCTCATGAAAAAGTATAGCATTGCTCTGACGCCTGGTCTGCAACTGCTAGAACCGAAACCTTTAAAATGGCGGAAAATTCAAGCTCTTACTGCTGGATTAACTGAACCTCGCCAAGGTTTTGCTGGACTTCCTAACGTAGAATTAGAATTGCAGCGCATCAAGAATTCTATTCCTACACAAATAATACTTAATCAATCTTTTACTAATTCTAATTTTCAAACAAAAGTTAAAAATTTTTCTTTCCCAGTGGTTCATTTGGCAACTCATGGAGAATTCAGTTCTCAAGCTGAAAACACTTTTATTCTGACTTGGGATAAAAAGATTAATGCCAAGGAATTAGACACTCTTCTACGTAGTGATTCACGGCAAATGCAACCAATTGAATTACTTGTTTTGAGTGCTTGTAGAACAGCATCAGGAGATCAGCGAGCTGCTTTAGGATTAGCTGGGATAGCTGTCAGAGCTGGTACACGCACGACTGTAGCATCTCTTTGGTCTGTTAATGATGAAGCCACTGCCTTGTTTATGTCTACATTCTATCAAGAATTAGCCAACCCAGAAATCATGAAAGTTGAAGCTCTTCGTCGCGCTCAACAAACTGTTTTACAAGATAGTAGATTTTCTCATCCATATTACTGGGCTGCTTTTGTTTTAGTAGGAAATTGGTTGTGAACTACCTACCTACACCGATCTGACGGTAGGGTGTAGGCTTCGTAATTAATTAACCTGAGTTCGTCAGCTTTATCTTGATTCGGAGAATTTTTAAATTTCGCAGTTTTCAAAATTCTCTCAGAAGTCTGCCACAGTCGTACACTCGATCGCCAATATTATTATGTCGTAAGGCATACCACCAAGTTGCTGCATTGATAGCAATCACGGGCTTTTTCAGCCATCGTTCTGCTTCGTCAGCGAGCCGGAGCATACTCAAATTAGTACCCATTTGTACGATACCATCTACATCATCACCATCGATTTCCATTAGATAGTTGCGAAGAGTATCTTCAGAGACTTCAGCGATCGCTATTGCAGTGGAACAACGCAGTCCTTTTAGCCGCACAACTTCCACCCCGATGTCACTGAAAAAGCTGCGTAACTTATCATCAGCCACAGCCTGATAAGGGGTGATGACGGCAATCTTGTTTATTTTGAACGCTTCCAAAGCAGCCTGACATGCCGAAGCGCCGGTAGCCACTTGCAGTCCAGTATACTCTTCAAGCCGTTTGGTGAACGCTATATTCCCTTCGATTCCTCCCCAAAAAGTCTCAGCACTCATTCCCATAATTAGGTAGTCGATACCCGCAGTCATGACGCGATCGACTGCGAAAAGAATTTCGTTGTCGATTTCCTGCAAAATACGCAGCATCTTTTCATCGCTACTCAAATCCTGATCGCGAATATGAATCCGAGACATGTGGGACGTAACACCTGGTACAGCCATCGCGTGAAAATCTGGTTCGACGATGGTATTTGTGCTAGGTGCAAGCACTCCGAATTTTTTTCGCCATCCTAAGGCGTCCGTCATTGTGAAATTCCCCTGGATAACGTTATCTTTGGTAGTTGTGCTTTGATAAGTGCGATTTTACTTGTCCTTATCAATTGCAGCCTCCAGACGTGCCTGATCTTGCTGAGTAATATCTGGGTTATGCAATATCCAATAACAATCTAGGCGATCGTTAGTGCGAAACAAAAGTAGTGCCCCACTTTCTGTCCAAAACGGCCCGTGTGGAATGTGTGCAGGTCGCCAGTAATAGCCATCTTTGCACATTGCTGTATAGCGTCTATTAAAAGGATCATCGCTCATAGACCAATGTCCAAGCACATCTCCAGAAATAACATACGCCTCCTCAGTAGTAGGATGACCAGCATAGAAATTGCCTTCAATCCACATAGGTACTAAACCAAGAATCCACGTAGCACGTCCAGTTTTTTTATTGGTATACAAACTTTTACGCGCTGAACCAGCAGGCAAAAAAGTTGTACTTTCCCATTTCATTGCGTGGAGTTCTTGCAATGGAACATACTCAGTCATCCGTTCATGGGTCTGCATATTTGTATGATATACAGAAGTTTCCGGGATTTGCGGAAGATTTGCGTAGTCTTCAGTCACATAAGTGGGCGTAGCATCCGGCATCCACAACAGAATAGTGTCTTCTTGGGTTTTCCAAGGGCCAGTAGGTATACCAGCCGGGATGAAAGAATAACTGAGATTGCGTAATACAAACCCACCCTGACAAAGTGCGCCGGTTAAAACAAAAATTTCCACATTGGTAGTAAAATGACCAACAGGTGCGCTCCAACCCTTTTTCAGCACTACTCGCTGCGTAGATTCACCCGTACTTTCGTTGACAGATAGAACTTGGGCAGTACCATCTTGAGCGATAACAAAGTTTTTTACATCAAAAGGCACTTGTGGAAAGTTGAGAACTGAGTTAAGTGACTCTTCAGTTTCTACATGTTTGCGCCCTGTAAAGATATTCTTGTTCATTTCATTAAATTATGTGTAAATTATGCAATATATGTAACTATTTCAAGGTAACTACTGCTAGTAATTTTAAAACATAAAAACCAAAATTGTATAAGAGTTAGATATTAAACGGGAACTACAATGACACAAAATTCAGAAAATACTTTAAAAGTTGCTCACCAGGCATTTGAGAATCTGACACACGGTATAGCAACAGGTGAATGGGAAGCATTATTAGATATGCTCTCAGAAGATTTTACCCTTTGGTTTCCTATGGGAAAATTCCACGGTTTGAATGTGGGAAAAGACCGAGCAAGAGAATTTTTTGAGTATGTTTCTGAATCCTTCAGTGGTTTGAAGCTAACTGGCCTAGACCGTGTTACCAGCAATGAAACAACCGCTGTCTTTGAATTTCGTGATGAAGGACTTTTGTTCGGACAACCTTACAAAAATCGAGTAGCAGTTTCCTTTGATGTGCGTGGAGACAAAATTTGTGGCTATCGGGAATATTTTGGTAGTGATGGAAAATCATATTAAAAGAGAGTTCAGAATTCAGAATTATGAATTTGGTAAATACATCTGTCGTAGGGGCAATTCATGAATTGTCCCTACGACAGATGTGGTTTTTACAATGACCCATATTTTATCTTTATTGTCGATGCGTAAGTCCTCAATACTGCGTAAGTTTTGCCGAAAAAATAAAAATATGTAGGTTGGGTTGAGGAACGAAACCCAACATTTTGCGGGATTTGTTGGGTAACGCATTGCCTCAACCCAACCTACAAATATTCTTAACCGAGTAAGCTGTTCCACATTTAACTTGCATATACTGGGCGGGCGAGACGCCCACCCCACAAGAAATGTACAATTTCAAATTATGCAAACTAGATGTGGTTTAGCTTAGTATTGCGTAAGTCCTATAATCCAAAATCTAAAATCTAAAATTCAAAATTGTATTAGTTTCTCTCAGGGTTAAGTTCATTAATTTCTTTACATTTAGCTGCCGCTGCTTGATATGCTGCTAAATAGTCTTGACCACCTAACATCACATCACCGTAATATTCATAAGGTGGGTCACCATAAATAGGTAACGGATCGTCTTCTGGATAATCTTCTTTTGATTCTTCAATAATGGCTTTCAGTTTTTTCACCGTCAGCTTTTGTGCAGCAAAGTACCAAAGTTCTTGAGGATTTTTGTTCAGGTGCGGTAATGTGGGATCGATAATGCGTATAAAAGAGTCATTGCTGGAAGTATCACCTACCTCAATCCAACTGTGTTCAATTGGTCTGTATGGCTTTCCAGCAAAAGTTAAAAATCCTTGAACATATCTTGCTCCCTCGGTAGACAATGCTGCTTTGTAAGCATTATCAAACGGGGTGCTAGCTCTGCTGTTTATGCGTTGAGCAATTTTGATTGACAGCGTTTCATCCAATAATTTGTTCATCAATAGCAAGGATTAGAGCAGCCATGAGAACATATTACCACTCATTGGGGGATGAGGGAGATGGGGTATGGGGCATGGGGCATGGGGCATGGGGCAGGGGGAGCAGGGGGAGCAGGGGGAGCAGGGGAAGAAGAACTATTGATTATTGACTTATGCCCAATGCCCAATGCCCAATCTACTTTGTATTAAGCACCATCTGTAAATTTCTTAACAAGTCATATGAAGTGTAGGGCTTGGATAAAAAGGTTTTGACGCTTTTACCAAGGGTTTTAATCATTTCATGGTTGGAGGCTAGGCCACTAACACCAATAATTTTGATGTCTGGATTAATTTTTTTCAAGACATTGACAGTTGTTGGTCCATCCATGCATGGCATCATCATATCAATCAACAGCACACTAATATCTTGTTGATGTTTTGTGTAAAGTGCGATCGCATCAATACCATCATTAGCCACTATAACTTTATAGCCATTTTGTTCCAACCAGGTTTTAGTAATTTCTCGAATTGAATCTTCATCATCAACAACCAAAATCAATTCTCCATGCCCTGGAGGTAATTCACTTTCTCGAGATAATTTACTATCTGTTTCGATTGTTTGAGTGACGGGTAAGCAAACTTGAAATTCTGTGCCTTTGCTGACTTCAGTAACTACATTTACGAAACCGCTGTGGCTTTTGATGATCCCAAGCACTGTTGAAAGACCAAGCCCTGTGCCTTTACCCACTTCTTTGGTCGTGAAAAATGGTTCAAAAATTCTATCTACTATTTCTCTGGGTATTCCTGTACCTGTATCAGAGACGGTAATCATCACATAAGAACCCACCTTAGCATCAATATTCATCCGAGCATAGTGGCTATCAACCCAAAAATTCTTTGCAGAAATCCCCAGAATACCCCCATCAGGCATAGCATCACGGGCATTAATACACAGGTTCATCAAAACTTGGTGCAGCTGAGTAGCATCACCAAAGATATTCCACAAGTTTTGTGTAGGAATATCAATGCGAATTTCAATAGCTCTGGAAAATGTTTGTTTAACAATATTTTCTATTTCCGAAATTAAATTCCGCACCTGTAATGTTTTAAAATTACCTACAGAACCGCGTGAAAACCACAGCACTTGTTTAACTAAATCTGCTGCACGCTTGACATTTGTTTCCATAATTCCCAGCCATTGATGACTTTTTTCATCCGGAAGTTTTGCTTCTATAAGTTGCATTGTCATCATGATGGGTGTCAGTGCATTGTTGAGGTCATGGGCGATACCACTTGCTAATGTGCCCAGACTTTCCATCCGCTGAGCGCGGAGAAATTGGGCTTCGAGTTGTTTTTTTTCTGTAATGTCAGAGTTGACAATGAGAATAGATTTAGCTTGCCCTTCTTCATCATTTACAAGTGTCCAGCGGCTAGCAACTATCATCTCTTGGCCTTGTTTTGTGACTTGATGTAGCTCACCTTCCCACGAACCACTGTCAGCTAAAGTTTTCTGAATATTTTTCAGTTGGCAAAAGCTTTGTTTACGATATAAAAGCTGATTAGCATTCTTACCCAAAGCTTCTTCTGCCATCCAACCGTAGAAATGTTCAGCTCCTTTATTCCAAAATTGAATTTGGTTACCCAAATCTTGAACGAGAATCGCATCTGTAGTGATGTCAAGTAAAGCAGCTTGCTCACGAATTTTTTGTTCTGCGTGCTTCCGTTCCCGCAGCGCGACTTGCTGTTCACTAATATCAATGACAAAGCCTGCCATCCGAGTAACTTTGCCTGTAGAGTCTAAAAAGATATATCCGTTGTCCTCAATTGTGATGTAAGTGCTATCTTTGCGACATACGCGAAATTCTAGGTGGAATCGATCTTTTGTAGATAAAACGCGGTCAATCTCTTCATTAAATACGTTTCTATCTTCAGGATGAACTAACTCTAACCAACGGTTTAAACCTCCCGAAATCTCAGACATGGAATAACCTAATATTCCCTCTACATTTCCACCATATTTGATATCGTTTGTATCCAAGTTCCAATCGTAGAGAATCTGACCACTTGCCTGAATTAGTGCCTGATAACGATTATTCCATTCGCCTAATGCTGCTGAATGACATCGCAGTTTCTCCTCCACTCGCTGGCGCTCAAAGATTTCCACCTCCAAACGGTCATTTTGTTCTGTGAGTTTTTTTGTCAGGTTTCGTAAGCTTAAATGGATATTTACCCTAGCTAATACCTCTTGATTTTCTAGGGGTTTTGTGATGTAATCTACTGCACCAATATTCAAACCTTTGACTTTATCTATCTTATCAGTAAGGGCACTGATGAATATTACGGGAATATCTTGAGTAGCTGGATTGTTTTTCAAAATTCGACAAGTTTCAAAACCGTCGATTCCTGGCAATATTACATCCAATAAAATCAAGTCAGGTAAAGCATATTCTGCGATTTTTACTGTACTTTCTCCATCTTCAGCTACTAAAACTTTAAAGCCAGAATTTTCTAACAAGTCGCACAATATTTTTAAATTAGTAGGAATATCATCCACTATTAAAATGACATTATTTTCATTTTTATTAAAATTCATAGTTACTTATGATTATTGCTAATTTTGGATATCACATCTTCTGCCAAATTTTTGAGATATGCACGAATTGTGTACTTGAAAGTTAAAAGATTTAATTAAAAGTAAACTCTCTCCAGAAAATGCCTACATATTTCAAGCAGACTTTGTATAAAATACATCCATTAGTTAAAAGGGAATTCTCCAAGTCATAATTGGTAATTAAAACAGGTTTTATGCCTAGTTTTGAAACATATAGGACTTACGCACTGAAGCCTAGATCTTACTGTGCTTAAAAAGGATGGAACTTACAAAGCCCCATTTTTTAAGGGGGTTGGGGGATCTGAGCGCGTAAGTACTAACACAGTTGCTGTACTTTATTAACTTTATGTGTATAAAAAGTACATACTCTCTAAGTTAAAGAACTGCAAGTTTAGAATTCAATAGTAGGCGATGTCTGGGTCAGATCACACTACTTGCAATTTTAGCTCGCCGATTTTACCTATAACTGCTTAATAAAAATCTTTTGAGTTTGATGATTAGCAATTTGACGAATGTTTAACGAAGTGTGTAAGCCAGCACTCCAAATATATATCTAAATTTATTTGTCAATTTTCCTGGCTATAACACTGTCAGAATAAATAAAATATTTGCGATTAATATTCAATCCAAACTAGGGATTAAAATTTAAATAAATTCCCAGACGCGATAAATCGCCGTCCCCAGACGCGATAAATCGCCGTCTCTACAATAATCAATCTTTCGTACAGACGGCGATTTATCGAGTGTCTTACTTTAACCTGTAGGGTAGCACAACTAGCTGTGCTACCCTACAATGTCTATTTAAATAAATCACGGAGTTGTGACAGGATCGAGTTTTATCCGGATTTTATTGGGACGACAAGGGCTTCCCCAACAAACTTGCCCAGAGGGCATACTACTAAAAACACTACTACGAGCGCCAATAACGGCATTAGCCCCAATTTTGACTCCCGGTCCAATGAAACAATCTGTCGCCACCCATGCGCCATTCTCAATGGTGATACTCGCAGTTTTCAAGCCAAAGGTAGGGTCTTGGATATCATGACTACCAGTACATAGGTAACTTTTCTGGGAAATTACGCAATGTTCACCGATGTTAATTTGATCGAGGCTGTATAAAACTACGTTATCTCCAATCCAACTGTAGTTGCCTATGGTAACTTTCCAAGGATAAGTAAAACGGGCGGTGGGTCGAATTAATACGCCTTTGCCGATACGAGCGCCAAATAATCGTAGTAGAGTACAACGTAGAATATTTAACGGTTGAGGAGTCAGGGGAAAGGCGATCGCTTGTACAAACCACCATAATAAAATGTACCAACCTGGACGCCCGCGATGGAACCAAGATTGGTCATATTTGCGTAAATCTACGAAAGGTTTGTCATTAGTCATTCAATTTTAGATTTTAGATTTTAGATTTTAAGATTTTAGATTTTCAATTTTTCCTTCAATCCAAAATTCAAAATTCAAAATCTAAAATTGCCAGAATTAGGAGTCAATGGTCAATAGCTTTCCCTCTACCCCTCTGCTCCCCTGCTCAAGAACTTCCTGCTTTGGTGTACTTGCAGTATTTAGATGACCACCACAGCTCCGTAATTCGTAAAGTTTAACGCCAATTTGATATTCATATTGACTCAACAAACGTGCATATATATATCCGGCTTTGCCATCCAAAAAACCGCGTTGGATGATATAAAATAACACAAATCGCAAAATGGGTTTAAATGGCAAATGTACCCATACTTTTTTCAAAAAGCGCTTGCGTTGCACTGCATCACCAAATAAATTTGCCCCAATGGTGCCGCTATCATCTTGACCTGTGAGAATATTAAAATAAACCCGGGCTTCCCAGTTTGAATAGCGGTTGTGCCGTTCTAACCAATGATAAAGGTCGCGGAAGTCTTCGTGGAGCATATCATTTTTGAGATACCCAACTTTTCCCTGCAAAATTACATGTTCGTGAACTTCGTTGTCACCAGTGTTGGGAATATCTTCTGTATGTAGGTTTTCGTAGCGCCCTTTTTGATGCTTAAATAAACGCAGATTCCAATCGGGATATTTACCACCATAGCGAATCCATTTTCCTAAGAAAAATACCCGGCGATTGAGGTAATAACCAGTATATTCCTGGTCATGAATTGCTTGCTCAATTTCTTGCCAAAGTTCGGGAGTGATGCGTTCATCGCAATCTACGATTAGCACCCATTCGTTGCGAAAAGGTAGATTATCTAAAGACCAATTTTTCTTTTTAGGCCAGTGTCCATTGAATTTAAATTGGACGACATTTGCACCATAACTTTTAGCAATTTCAACACTATTATCTGTACTTTGAGAATCGACTACAAATATTTCATCTGCTCTGCTGAGACTAGTGAGACAAGCTGGCAAGTTGACTTGTTCGTTTTTTGCTGGAATTAATACGGAAACTGGTATTTTAGATGACATATGAGTATAATTTATGATATTCGTTACTTCTTATTTGATGTGGATAAAAGGCCTTGAATAGCGGCATTTAAGTAGCCAATTTGACCATAAGCATACACAAATTTATCAAACCGTTCTGCTGGGTCCCAAAAATATTGCAATGATTTGTACAAGCCGCGCACAAATCGTTCGCTACCTCGCTGCAATTGAGCGATACCAGCTTTGCCAGCGAGTTGTTCTCGATAGCACTCGCTGATACCTTGCCACCAGCCTCGGTTTAAAAACCAAGAGCGTTGCAGGCGTTCTGGAGCAACATTGTGAGCGACTAGTGCTTCGGGAAGATAAGCGACTTGCCAACCACGTTGTAGGGCAAATTCGGTCATTTGTAGTTCTTCGTTAGATAATAAATTTTTCCCCACTCGACCAAGATGACGATCGAAACCTCCAATTTCTTCTAAGAAACTGCGACGGATGGAGTAATTTAAGCCTCTCGGTGTTGAGCCAGGTTGCTGAATGTAAACGATATCATCGCCCAAGTCGTATGCACCCAGATTTTCAGTTAGTCCTGAGGATAGCCACCTTGGTTGTTGGATTCCTTCGGGCCAGATGAGAGTGACTTTGCCGCCTGCGATCGCTAGTTTAGAGTTATTGTAATAGGCAAAATATAAAACTTGTAGCCAGCCCTGGCTCGCAACGGCATCGTCATCTAGATAAGCCAGAATATCACCACTAGCCACTTTTGCCCCGGTGTTGCGGGCAACAGATAAACCGATGGTGGGTTCAAAGACATACTTCAGGCGAGGATTGTCAGCCCTTTGTTCTACTACTTCACGGGTGCGATCGCTAGACCCATTATCAACTACTACAACTTCAAAATTAGCAGCAAAATCCTGCGCTAAAAGACTATCAATTGCAGCCCCTAAGTAGGTATCTCGATTGTGGGTACAGATAATGGCAGAGATTTGGATATCTGGCATAGATTTAATTTGGGATTTTGCGGAAAGTCTGAGCTCAGGCTTCCTTAGATCAGAACTTTCTAAGACAGATTTGGGATTTTAGATTAAAATCTTAAATCTAATGCACATTTACTCTTCGTTAATCTAAACCAAAATTGATCCACCCACCAACCGAGTTTTTTCGGAAATAATCTTTAAAACTTCACGTTTGTTGAATATGACTATGTAAAACTACAAGACTTTGAGCAAGTTGAGCCAGACGGGTTTCTAAAGTTTGCTTACGCCCCAACAGCTGACGTAACTTTTGGTAACGGGCGATCGCTATGCTAACAGTAGGAACCTGATCTGCTGGACATGGGCGCGACCAAACTTTACCAGAATCGTCCACACCGCAGAGGCGATAGCTAGTAGCAGACGATTGGTAGGATACTTTCCCACCATTGGCACAAATTTCTTCCACATAGTTCATGAGGCGGTCAATTTCTGCATGGCGGAGTGTTGCAGTTCCTCCTGGTTCTGGTTCGGTGGGATTGCATTCTAACCAGCCATTGACAATTGGACCTTCTAAGTAAATATCCTGAATTTCCTGCAAAATATTTTGTAGTTCTGTTTGCCAACCAGCGACACTTTCCTGAATTTCTTGCAGTAGATTCATCGCCAAGCCCGGATTTGCTCCGTGGCGATGGCTACTGATGCTAGGAGTTTTGAACTTGGGTAGGCTGGGTGTTTTGCTACCATTATCTTCTGCTTGAAAGGTTTGCACAGAGTCATGATGGGGAAATAAATTTTGTTCAGTATCGACGCCAAGACCAACTGTTTGTTCTTGTGTCTTTGCTTCACCATCCCCAGAAGATGAAGTCTGTGTACTTCCTGTAGATTCGTTAGCTGTGACGCTGATTCTAAAGGAGAAAGGCCGTTTGGTTGAATCTCCTGCTTCGCCAGCAGAAGCACTGCCGCGAGTCTTCAGATCGTGTAGAGTTGCTTCAATACGTTTTAAGCCTGTTTTCATATATCCTAAAGTTTGCTGTGCGGTTATCGGTGGGGTTTGAATCCCGACTTGAAACATACAGCAGAATTGGTGAATTCTCAAAAGTCAGAAATAAAATAAGCTTTATCTCTGGCTACCAGACTTAGTTTGTCTACTTCACCAACTGAAAATCTACTGTAATTATTAATTTTTAATGATGCTGGTGCTAATTTTATCTCCTAAAAGTTATTTAGAATCAAAAATCTTACTTTTGAAATGAAAAACTGCGTTTAGTAATGCCCAGTCTTACAGCAAATTGCAAGTTGGTGAGGTACAGATAATCGTAGGGGCGCACAGCTGTGCGCCCCTACCCGTGTACCTCATTTACCTGAAATACGCTGTAAGTTAAATTCCTTAGATAATGGGCATAGGAAGAGGACACGGGGACGCGGGGACGCAAAGATGCGGGGAAAGACTTGTTGTAAGTTTTCACCTTATCCCCTTGTCTCCCCACTCCCCACTCCCCACTGGACACTGCTGTGATGATAAACTGCAAGTGCGGCTATATTGTGAAGATACTCAGGAAATAACTTTGGGTAAAGTCATCTTAGTAACAGGCCCCGCCCGTTCTGGTAAAAGTGAATGGGCAGAAACTCTGGCCATACAGTCGGGGAAAGCAGTTATTTATGTAGCAACAGCTACTGATAACCCAGACGATGAAGAATGGCACAAACGGATTTTACAACACCAAAAGCGTCGTCCCCAAGACTGGGTTACCCTGTCTGTACCTGTGGAATTGTCTGCTACCCTCGCTGATGCCAAACCCCATACCTGTGTTTTAGTTGATTCTTTAGGAACTTGGGTTGCTAATTTCCTAGAACAAGATGACCAAACCTGGGAAAATATTATCGCAGAGTTCTTAGAGACAGTGGATCTGGTGGCTGCTGATATGCTGTTTGTAGCAGAAGAAGTGGGTTGGGGTGTAGTGCCAGCTTATATCATTGGCAGGACGTTCCGCGATCGCCTGGGTTCTTTAGTACGTCAGCTGGGTGCGCTGTGTGATAGTGTTTATCTAATAACTGGCGGCCACGTTCTCAATCTCAGTCTTCTTGGTTCACCATTACCAGCGCCAAAGTCTTAATTCAAAATTAAACATTCAATCTCCGAAATATCCTCAATTAAAATCTAGAATTATGCTATGGCTACCAAACAAGAAGTTAAAGCATATCTTGCCTACTGGTTTCAGTTGGGTAAAAAAGTGATCGTGGGCAACAGTCAGGCAAGCTTTTTGCCTCAACGGGTGTTAGATGGCGATCGCTATAGCGAAGAATTTGAAGAGTGCTGGGAAAAAATTCTCTCCCCAGATTCTGGTGACTGTTATTTGGAAGGTACACAGGAAACCATTGCCGAACTGTTGACATCGGCATGGGATATGCTGCCTTGCTGTCGCTGCACAATGCCAGTAGCTGCGCGAAACATTGGGATGCCACCTTTGTTGTGTCCCTGCAATGATTTACCTAACTGGCCTAATACCGAATTACCAATACCACGAGATCCAATTAAGACTCAAGAGCATCTCAAAATAATTTGCGATCGGTTGTTAAATAATATCGCTTAAACTAACAACCAATTTGTGAATCTGACGGATTTTTCTAATATAGGCAATAGGCAAGAGGCAATAGGGAAAAATTAGTTATCTATTGACCCTTCCCTTATGGTGTAAGGCATCTTTTCACCTAATTAAATTTGACAGACTTTGTTTATCGGCTATTTATATAGTTTAAATGAGGTATATTTTCTACTACCCTATCACCGGTTTTTAATCAAGATTACTTGCATAATTTGTATTGCTATCTCACTGGAAACGCCTAAAGCTTGATATAAATCATTTAAGAAGTTTTTTTCTTCTTCAGCTACTATGCCTTCAGCCAAGACCAAATCTGTGGCTACTGCAAAGGCTGCTTCGCGCAAGTCTTGAGATAGAGAATCTTTTGCGACATTAAATAAAGTATTAAAATGATCCCCCTGGAAAATAGATAATATTTGATCAAACATGCTCTTGATCATTTGCTGGGGATAACTTTTAAAAAGTTTCGTCCGAGATAGCACACAAGTGATAGAATTTGCTTGCTCAACGGAAAGGTAACCGTCTGGGGCTGTTGCCGTCAAGACTATAACAGCAAAAGCTTCCGCTGAATTTAGTACTGGTTGGGTTTGACTTTCTGTAACCAACACAGCATCGAGTAGACCCATTGTAGTAGCTCCTTGGTTAAGGTCTCAATAGCGATACAGTTACCTGTGTATTTGCTGGACTTACAGGTGAGACTGCAACGCTGTGAGACTTTTATAGTTTAGTGTTCCCAGGATTGTTTCACGGCGAACACTTGTACCCAATGGTTTTTGACAATAAGTACACTGCTAACCGTGAACTTAACGTTCTCCTGTCTTTTCTATTGTTTCAATTACTGCCAAACCTATACCTGAAGCTGCTATTAACAGTATTGCTGATAGCAAAAAAGCGTTGGTCAGCATTCGCAGGGCTTCGTCGAAAAAAATGTAGGTGGTCATTGCTTCACCCTCTAAACTTTGTGCCGCTAGTACTTTTTATTTCTCCACATAGTGATAGGTGAATTTCGCTCAAAAAGTGCTAGCAATTGCATCTTAACAAAACTTTAGCTCTTTCAGAACACTGCTCAAACTTTTTATTTCTGAAGATTTGATGAACTTTAGGGATAACTTGTAAAAGAAATTACTGAGGCGGAAATTCAAACAAAAGTTGTGACACCTGAAACTTACGTAAACATTATTCTGAAATTCGTTAATTCAGTTACAAGTAGTAAATAAACTAAATATCGACAAAAAGCTTATTTTTAGAGGCTATTTTGTGAAATTCCAAAAAAATATTCTAGAGAATTTACTGATAAGATTACTAGTCATGTGCATCTATCTCAGTGCATATACAAAAGCCGAACAATCAATGCTCCCAAGTTTATACTGAGAAAAAAGAAAGCTCTAAAAAAGTTTCAAATAATAAGACGTTATTTTTTCCCAGACCGATAAAAGCTGTTGATGGGCGATTGCCTCCGGCAGGCTACGCGAACGCCCCTGATAAATGTAAAGAAATGTTGCAATTTTTTAGGCAGCCTAAAGTAAACAACGTTCAATGGTCGCTAGAACCGATTGAGAAAGTGCATCAAAATCGTAGCCACCTTCCAAGCCAAAGAGAATTTTACGAGTTAGCCCCAGACAATAATCGGTAAACAAACCATAATCTTCTGATTCCAAGTTGATACTTGCCAAAGGATCTGCCGCATTGGCATCATAACCAGCACTGACAATCAGTAAATCCGGATTAAAGCTAGTTAAAAACGGTACTACCTTGTTTTCAAATAACGGCTGATAGACTGTAATATCGCTACCGGGGGGTACTGGTAAATTCAAGACATTATTATAAAAGCCGCGTTCTGTTGCTCTGCCAGTACCGGGATAGCACGGATACTGATGTAGGGAACAGTAGGCAATTTGCGGATGAGTTTCGACGATCGCCTGAGTACCATTACCGTGATGCACATCCCAATCGAGGATGGCAACGCGGTTAATTCCGGGTTGTTCTAGGGCAAAAAAAGCGGCGATGGCAGCGTTAGAAAATAGGCAAAAGCCCATACCCGCATCACTTTCAGCGTGGTGTCCTGGTGGACGCGCCAGTACAAAAGCCGGATTACCGGATTTTAATACAGCCTCAACTCCATCTAACCAAGCACTCACGGCCAATAATGCCACATCATAACTGCGTGGCGAAACTGGTGTATCTCCATCCAAAGGGCCGCCACCACTAGAAGCGATTAAAGAGAGTTTTTTGATGTAGGCTGGGCTGTGAGCCTTAACTAACAAAGACATCAACTGTGGCTGTTCTGGTGCTGGTGTGGGCGATCGCCATGCAATTTTATCTGCAAAAGTAGCTGCTTTGAGGGCGTTAGCGATCGCCGTCAACCGTTCTGGTTTTTCCGGATGGTATTTTCCAGTCTTATGATCTAAAAATTCGTCGGAATAGATGACTGGCAGCATAGGGTGAAAAAGAGTACTAACACTGAATGCCATTGTATCTTTATTAAGAAGAATTCAGAACTCAGGAGTCAGAATTCAGAATGAATTTGAGTCCGATTCTTTGATGAATATTGGTTTAAAACCAAGCCTAATCGGGGGCGAAACAAAGTTTAAATATTGTTTTTTATTAAAATTCTATGTCTTTATGGTTATAGTGTTTACATATTCTGAATTCTATTCGCATCTTTGGTTATCTTCAACATCTGATTTCCACCCGGTTGGAGTTCATATTCCACTTGTTCAATATTTATGTTGTAACCTTTTGCAGTGTAATATTTAATTATTTTATCTAAATGTTGCGAAGGCTTTGACATTAAAGTTATTAGGGGAAATATTCTGATTTCTTCAGCGATACGCAGCATTTCGCCCACGGAATTTAAGTGAAAATCATAATCCAGATGGTCTGAATATAAAAACAATAAGTGTGAACAAAGAGCTATGTCAAATTCTTGATGACGATATACCAAGTTTGGCAATTCACCAAATATGTATCTGTTGGTCTTTTTGCCATTATCATAATCAGATATGAATTCTTCAATTACTTTCACTCGATTGTGTCGTAAGTTATCTGGAGATTTATGATAGCTCCATACCCAATCGTTGGGTGTAGCCTTGACTTGGTGAATAATATTATCTACCACGTCATTAAATCTTTGCAATATTTCATCACCGGAAAATTGGTACAGTGGGTCTACAGAAACTACACTTTTACCCTGACGTGTCATTTCAGCATTAAAGCTTGCGGGACCATCACCAACCCCAATAATTCTTTTATTTAAATCCGCGTTTGTTAAATTGAAGATTTTTATATATTCATCCATTGACCTGCCAAAAGGAACTACTTTATCTAAAACCATTGCCATAGAGTTTGCCTCGTAAATAGACTGATTATACAGGACTCATATTCTGGTAGCAAAGAAGATGCTTCTGACATTGCAGAAGAAGCATTTTCTGCAATATCATCATCAACTAGAGTAACTTTATGGGGCGATCGCTCCTGGAGAGGTCTATAAGTATTACGATATAGTAATTTTAGGCAAAATAAAGCGATCGCTCCTAGAGAGGTTTTATGTCTCTGACGCTTGAAGACTTGGAAAAAATGCAGCAACAGCATCCCGACTATCGCATGGAACTAGTCAAGGGTAATATTATTGTTATGAGTCCATCAGGATACGAATCAGATGAAGTCGCAGCTGAAATGGTAGCCCAGTTACGTAACTGGGTTAGACCGCGCAAACTAGGAAGAACAGCAGCTTCTAGCGCTGGTTTCAGATTGCCAAATTCAGATTTGCGTGCGCCCGACGCCTCATTTGTTTTAGCTGAGCGCTTGCGTCGGAGTCCCAAGTCTTTTGCTCAATTAGCTCCCGATTTGACTGTAGAGGTGAAGTCCCCTAGTGATAATTTAGAGGATCTCAGAGCCAAGATTCGAGAATTTCTGAGTTTGGGAACTAAGGTAGGAATTTTGCTCAATCCAGATGAGCGGATTGTTGAAGTTTACAACTTTGGACAAGAGGCAATAATACTTCGTGATGGCGATATTTTAACAGTTCCCGAATTGCTTCCAGGATGGGAAGTACCAATTGTAGATTTATGGCCTCCAGAGTTTGACTAAGATAGTGTTGAAAAAGAAGGGAAAACGGAACCGATGTTTAAATAATTCGTAATTCGTAATTCGTAATTCGTAATTTGTAATTTGTAATTCGTAATGGGCTAAGCCCCGCTTCTCTACGAGACGCGGCGCGAACGCTAACCTAATTCGTAATTTTTATTAGACATTCAGTCGAACTTTAGGCGATCGCTTTGAGTGCAGATGGCAACCTTTGGTTAGTCGCAGGTAGGATAAAACTATCAAGATTTGACAACAGCCGTAGTGATTTAGTCCCCGATCGACTAAGGGACGGTAGAATATACCTAATTTTCGTAGCTTCAAAGCCCAACTATGACGATGCATTCCACACTCCAACGTGCATTTACTAACCGCCGCGTTCTGAAAGTGATCAGCGGCTTAAATAATTTCGATGCCGCTAGCGTCGCCGCTACTGTCAAAGCTGCTGAATTTGGCGGTGCTACTTTTGTTGATATCGCCGCCGATCGCACCTTAGTGGAGTTAGCTAAGAGTTTGACAAATTTGCCAGTTTGTGTGTCAGCAGTAGAACCAGAGAAATTTGTACAAGCTGTGGCAGCTGGTGCCGATTTAATTGAAATCGGGAATTTTGATTCTTTCTATGCTCAAGGACGCCGTTTCGAGGCTTTGGAAGTTCTAGCCTTGACTAAGCAAACCCGCGCTCTCCTCCCAGAAATTACCTTATCTGTCACCGTTCCCCACATCCTGGAACTAGATCAACAGGTACAACTAGCAGAGGAACTGGTGAAAGCTGGAGCGGACATTATCCAAACCGAAGGCGGTACTAGCAGTAATCCAGTTCACCCTGGAACTTTAGGATTAATTGAAAAAGCCGCCCCCACCTTGGCAGCAGCTTTTGAGATTTCTCGTGCAGTGACAGTACCGGTATTGTGTGCTTCAGGCATTTCTAGCGTTACCGCACCATTAGCGATCGCTGCTGGTGCTGCTGGTGTTGGTGTTGGTTCCGCCATCAACCAACTCAATAGCGAAGTCGCAATGATTGCCGCTGTGCGTGGTTTGGTGGAAGCGTTGGCAACTGCAAGAGTGTTGAGTGAGAAATAGGGAGTAGGGAGTAGGGAGTGGGGAGTGAGGAGTGAGGAGTGAGGAGTGAGGAGTGAGAAGTTATTCTCCTTGTCCTCTTGTCTCCCTCATCCCCCTCATCTCCCTCATCCCCCTCATCTCCCTCATCCCCCTTATCCCCCTCATCCCCCTACTCCCCACTCCCCACTCCCCACTCCCCTCACTTCAAACAATCTTTCAGCGCATAAATCACCTGATCTTGCTGTTTTTGTGTCAGTTCTGGGAACATAGGTAGGGATATGACTTCGTGGCAGGCTTGTTCTGCCAATGGGAAGTCACCAATTTGATAGCCCAGGCTTTGATAAACTGGCTGCAAGTGTAAAGGGTAGGGGTAATAAACCATTGAGCTGACACCTTGCTCTTGCAATTGAGTACGCACCCAATCTCGATATTTGGCGCTGGCACCATTTCGTTGTTCGCCTGATATGCGAATAGTGTATTGGTTCCATACCCCAATACCCTCAGGTAATTCTTGGGGCGGGACAATTCCGGGAATTTGACTCAGGAATTGATAGTAATAATTGGCAATTTCTCGGCGCCGTTCATTCCAAATATCTAAATAACGCAGTTTAATTTGCAAAATAGCCGCTTGTAGAGCATCCAAGCGGCTATTTACACCTATTTCTTCGTGCAAATATCGAATTTTACTTCCATGATCCCGTAGGATTCGCAGTTTTGTGGCGATCGCTGGATCGTTAGTTGTGATTGCTCCGCCATCACCGCAACCACCAAGATTTTTGGTAGGGTAGAAACTAAAGCAACCAATATGTCCAATGCTTCCGACTTTTTGATCAGCCCAAATTGCGCCTGTAGATTGAGCGCAATCTTCAATGACTGACAAGTTGTGAGCAAGTGCGATCGCCATCAATGATGTCATATCCACTGGTTGCCCAAATAGGTGAACCGGGATAATCGCTTTGGTTTTTGGTGTAATTGCCGCTGCTATTTGCTCTACATCTAAGTTAAACGTGGTAGCATCAATATCAACGAAAACAGGCTTGGCACCCACGGCGCTAATCACTTCAGCAGTAGCGATAAAAGTGAAAGGCGTTGTAATCACTTCATCGCCTGCACCAATTCCCAAGACTCGTAGAGCTAAATAGAGCGCATCAGTACCGGAATTACAAGCTATACATTGATTAACACCATGATAGGTGGCAAACTGTTGCTCAAAGCCTTCGACTAAGGGACCACCGATATAACGGCCAGAAGCTAGAACTTCTAAAACGGCTGCACTTACTTCTGCTTCGATGCTGGTGTATTGTTGCTTGATATCAAAAGCAGGGACGGGATTTACGCTTTGGATCATGAGTTCTTATTTTATCGGAAGATACACAGGATGCACTTCGAGGTCAATTTTTGCTGATTGAATTGTTACTCAAAGAGGTGTTAAAAGACTATCGCCCAAATTACGCATCTATTAGGGTTTTTGCTTAAATTGTGGTGTAGTCAACTACCGCACGTTTAATTTACAGATAATAGTCTTACTAAGTTTTTGCCATGTTAAGGTTGTACCATTTTGAATTTTGAATTGATGAAGGTGATATATATCAACCAAGAGCCAACACATTGAATCAAAGTTCCTCTTGTGCGTGCTGCTTGGAGAAAAAAATACCAGGAGATAGAAAACCCATGCAGGATCTGATCGAGCTGGATTTCGTGGATTTAGCTATTGCTTTAGGATTAATGGCGATCGCCATTGGTGTATCTAGCTGGGAAAAATTAGGACTAGAGTTGAACTTAGCCCTAGCTACTGGAAGAACCATCTTACAACTACTTGTATTGGGATACATTTTAGATTTCATCTTTGCTTTGGGCAATGCTTGGGCAGTTTTGGCGATATTAGCAATCATGCTGACAATTACGGCGATTGTCGCACGAAATCGCATCAGCCAAAAAATTCCTTATGTATTGCCTTTGGTGTGGGGTGCAATTTTCATCAGTACCGCCCTGACAGTGCTTTATACCAACTTCTTGATTCTTCAACCAGACAGATGGTACCAAGCGCAGTATGTGATTCCCTTGGCAGGGATAGTCATAGGTAATGCCATGAATGCAGCGGCGATCGCCGGGGAACGCCTTGTCAGCACCATTAATTCCAGCCATTTGGAAATAGAAACCCACTTGAGCTTAGGCGCAACTCCAGAGCAAGCAGTTAGTCAGTACCGCAAAGACGCCATCAGAGTCGCTTTGATTCCGACTCTCAATCAAATGATACTTATAGGTATGGTGGCAATACCAGGAATTACCACCGGACAGTTACTAGCTGGTATCAAACCCTTGGATGCTGTATCCTACGAAATTTTAATTACGTTTATGGTTGCTTTTGCTAACTTAATGACAACAGTTTTACTTACGAAGGGATTGTGTCGTCAGTTTTTTAATTCCGCCGCGCAGTTAGTTAGGTGAAGGGTTTAATCTACATCCAAAATAATTTCATCATCTTTGGCAAGGTAAATTAAAATGGCATTTAGTAATTATAAAAATATTAGTGCAGTCATTAAAAAATTTCAAATTAAATATGTTCAGTCTAATTTTATGTTGGAAGTAGATTTTCCAGTGAAAGAATCTTTCAAAGAGGAATTAGACTTGCTATTTACAGATGGAGTTATTGATAATTCTGAAAATGCTATTTGTGAGAATTTCATCTATCCAGTATTGAAAGAAGTATGGAAACCTTACCGAAGTAAGTTAACACTTTGGAGTCATGAAACATTAGCTTACGATGAAGATTTATCAGGCGTTCCAGATTATACGGTGACACAGCGAAATCCTCTGGGTACAATTGTTTTTGATAAACCTTATTTTTTGACGGTTGAAGCTAAACAAGACAAATTTGAAGAAGGTTGGGGTCAGTGTTTAGCGGAAATGATTGCAGTGCAGCGAATTAATGATGATTTTGTCAGTGAGATTTTTGGGATTGTTTCTAACGGCAAAATATGGCAATTTGGAAAGTTGATTGCTGATGTGTTTACTCGGAATAAAAATTTGTATGTAATTCAAGATTTAGATAAATTATTTGCTGCCGTGAATTATATTTTTCAACAATGTGAATTAAAAATACAAAAATAACATGAGGGTCTGAACCAGTTGTGTATATCAACGAAGCCATCGTAGGGGCGCACAGCTGTGCGCCCCTACAAATGTACAAATAATTTGGGATAATTTATTTTTTGGAAGTCCCTAATTCTGACTCATGAAATTCTTCAATTATTGCCTGACTATCCAAGCGACACAATCTGACTTTGTTAATAATTTTTGCACCTATTCTTTGATAAAATTTGATTCCACGCTCGTTGGATACAGCCACAGTCCAATCAATTCTGCCACAACCTTTTTCTTGCCCTATCTGACGCAAACGTAGTATTAGCGCCTCACCAATTTTGTGATTTCGATATTCAGCTTTCACATATAAATCATCAAGCCAAATTCCAGGTTTGGCTAAAAAGGTTGAATAAATAAAATGATAGGTTGCCAAGCCAATAGCATCGCCATCAACCTCAGCCAAAAGAACAAAAGCAAGAGGCTTTTCTCCAAATAAATCAACTTCTAGCTTTTGAGGAGTTGCTTCTACAGATTCAGGACAACCATCAAATTCGGCTTTCAAATAAATCAATTCCATAATGGCAGGAATATCTTGCTGGTTTGCATGTCGAATTAAAATATTTGTGCCTGCCATTTCCTTAAAACTCGTATTGGGGAAGAATTTCTGTTTCACTCTTTGCTGCATTTATCCACTCTTGCATGGCGCTTAGTGCCAAAACTGTCTCTACGTAATCTCTAGAAACGGTATCTAACTGCACATCATAAGTTACAAACCGCAAGACAACTGGGGCAAAAAACGCATCAGCAATTGTGAAGTTGCCAAACAAGAAATTGCCAGCAGTTCCAAATTTTTGACGTGATTCTTGCCAAATACTCGTAATGCGATCGATATCTTGTTGTACGCCAGATGCTAAACCTTTACCAGGGTATTTAGTCCGGCAGTTCATCGGCATATTCTGACGCAAGTTTTGAAACCCTGAGTGCATTTCGGCTGTGATAGAACGAGCAAATGCTCTTGCTGTTTTATCTTCTGGCCACCATTGCAAAGTCGGAAATGTTTCAGCTAGGTATTCACAAATAGCAAGAGAATCCCACACAGTTAGCGTATCGTGTATTAGTATAGGTACTTTTCCTGATGGCGAGTATTGCCGAGTTTTTGATGAAGAATCTGAACCGTAAAGCGGAATCCGAATTTCATCGAATTCTAAACCAAATTGTTTCATCGCCAGCCAAGGACGAAGTGACCAAGATGAATAATTTTTATTGCCAATTACCAAAGTTAGTTGTGTCATATTTTTAGTACCTGTAAAGCTGTTCAATCCACATAGACATGTCAGCTTCCGAACCGGAAGCAAAAGATTTTCTGGTTACAGGATCGTAAGCTTGCCAATAAATATTACCGTGGCGGTCAACTTTTTGTCTAACTTGTAATTCATTAGAGTCTGCTAGAAGTTGATTGAGAAAATTTTTCCAAATACTATGTAGAGATTCCCAAAATTTTGAGTTGACTTTTTTCTGGAATGAGAGGCTACAATTTATGTCTATTTTTTTCGTTTGTAGACATTTAATGTGATTATTCATAAAACTATTCCTGACACTTGCTGTTTGAAGTAGTCAAAATTCTGAATTCTGACTTCTGACTTCTGAATTCTGCTGTCAATAAAACAGTAGCAACGTTGCAGCGAGGAATCAAATCATGGCTTGCATAGCTTCTATAAATGTAATTTATAGATATGAAAAATCATGAATACAAGGTTTTTGTCACAATTAAATCAGGATGCGTATACCGTTGTTCTCATCAATTGCCCATGAAACTCTCCCAACTTCGAGCCATAGTTGCAGTAGCAGAACGTGGTAATTTTAGTGAAGCAGCCTTAGAATTGCAGCTTTCTCAGCCTGCAATTAGTCATGCGATCGCCACTTTAGAAGAAGAATTAGGCGTGCCTTTATTTGCTAGAGGTCGTCACGGTGCAGTGTTGACACCTGCTGGTGAGCGTATACTATATCATGCGCGTCAGGCAATGCAACATCTAGAGATGATGCAAAAGGAAGCAAATCTACATAAAGGTTTACATGGTGGTCATGTAAGAATTGCAGCTTTTCGCAGCGTAGCTACTCATTTATTACCAAAAGCGATCGCTCAGTTTCACCATCAATTCCCAGAAGTTGCTGTCACCATTATAGAGTGTGCTGCTTTCACCGACGTAGAACAATGTTTGCGTGACGGACGTGCTGAGATTGGTATTACTTGTCTACCAACTAGTGATGACTTTGAGACTTGGGAAATTTTTCGGGATGAATATCTAGCTTTACTACCACCACAGACCAAAATTAACAGCAAAGAAATTACTTGGGAAGACATAGCAGCCTATCCACCAGTTTTACTTCCTTGTACACCCTGTGGACGCATTGTTCACAACCATCTTAAAACTTTAGCGATTCCCATAACTACTGCTACCGACATTCAAGAAGATTCCACAGTTGTAAGTATGGTAAATCAAGGACTGAGAGCAGCTATTATGCCGCGTTTAGCAGCTGTACCCATTCCGCCAAAGGTACAAGTATACAGTTTACCTGTACCTATTGAAAGAATAATTGCAACGGCAATTTTATCTAATGGCTTGCAAGTACCTGCGGTGTTTACATTTTTAGAAATGTTGAGAAAATTTGATTTTAATAGTTTAGCTAAATCCACTTATTAATATAGGAGTAAAGACGCGATAAATCGCTGTCTCTACAAAAGATTGATATTGTAGAGACGGCGATTTATCGCGTCTATTGCCTTAACCAAAGTTTTACGTCAGCCTACGTTTAACTTCCTCTGCCAAATTTTCCAGTAACACTTCTACTTGTTCGCCTGATTTCAAATCTTTGAGGGAAGATTTTTGTGCTGCTGCTTCCTCAGAACCAATAATCACGCAGAATTGAATTCCTTGTTTATCCGCTAACTGAAACTGTTTGCCCAAAGGACGCTTATCAAAGTTAGTTATAACGTTAATTCCTGCTTGACGCAGTTGTTGAGAAACTTTTAAATAAGTCGGCATTAAATCATCTTGCATATTTACTACCATTACTTGGGCTGGTGTTTGAGCTAAGCTACTCAGAATACCTGCTTTGAGCAATCGACTAATTAAGCGAGTTAAGCCAATAGAAATGCCAACACCAGGCATCTTTTCGCCCAAAAATACTCCGACTAATTCTTCATATCTGCCGCCAGAACAAATACTACCTAAGGCTTCATGTCCTAATAAAGTTGTTTCGTAAACTGTACCAGTATAGTAATCAAGTCCACGGGCAATGGATAAATCAATACAAAAACGATTTTCGGCAACTCCCAGATTACGCACGCCTGCAATTACCGTTTCTAATTCGGTAACTCCCAAGGCCAATTGCTCGGTTTCTGGGAGATTGTTGGCAAGGTGTTTGAGTTTATCTAATACTTCATCAACTGAACCATCTATTTTAATAAATTCAATGATTTTTTCAGCTTGCTCTACTGAAATTCCCTCTTTTTCTAAATCCTGTTTTACTTTATTTTGACCAATTTTTTCGAGGGTATCAACAATACTGATGCAGGATTTAATTTGGGTTTCGGCAATTCCCAGTGATTTAAAGAAGCCTGTAAGAACTTTGCGGTTATTGATGCGGATGAGAAAATCACCGATATTTATGGCTTCAAATATTTCAGTGATAATTGCAGGCATTTGAGCATCATAAAGCAAACTCAATTCACGACGAGCAACTACATCAATATCGCATTGGCGGAACTGACGAAAACGCCCATCTTTTGCCCGTTCTCCGCGAAACACTACATCCATTTGGTAGCGGGCAAAGGGAAAGGTTAATTCATTGAGGTGACGAGCAATGTAAGCTGCTAATGGCACTGTTTGGTCAAACTTTAAGGCTCTTGCTTCTGAACCTGTTTCGCCAGATTTATCTTTTTCGGCTTGGCGATTTGGTGGCAAGATGGGATCAATTCCATAAATGATATTGTCGCCTTGGTTTCCTTTAGCTTGTAGGACTTCTAAACGTTCTACTGCTGGGGTTTCAATGGGCGTAAATCCATAGCTTTCATAAACTCTACGGATGATGTCTAATAAATATGATTCTAAGCGCTTTTCGCTAGGCAGAAATTCTGGGAAACCGCTAGGAGTAGAAAAGTTTATTTTGTCACCTTTTGCCATATACAATTTTGGATTTTAGATTTTAGATTTTAGATTTTGGATTGGAATAACACACCCTACGAAAGAATGTCGCTATACAATTTTGGATTTTAGATTTTAGATTTTGGATTGGCATAACACACCCTACGAAAAAATGTCGCTTATTTAAGCAAAAGTAGCTGCCCAGATGCCCGACTTCTTGAAAAAGTCGGGCATCTAAATCCAGGTTAAGTAAGCGACATTCCACTCTACGAAACTTCTAAATTCTGACTTCTGAATTCTTCTTCATTTTAGCCGTTGTTCTTGAATGAGGGTGCGTTGAAATATTTGACCGTTTTTAAACCAATGCCAAGTACGGGCACGATTGTTATTGTCTGGACTAATGTAAATCATTTCATATAAGCTCATTTCTGGGTTTGTTTTATAAGCAAACCACAAAATCACAATAGAGTCGTCGGCTTCCCAAGCTTTGCCGTCAATGCGATCGGTGTCAAACCAAAGTTTATTATCTTTATATATTCCGGGAAATTCGTATTCTTCTTTTTTCCCATCAGCCCATTTGTAGCGGTTGATTTGGTAATAGGGATGAGCGCCGTTTTCTGGGAATTGACAAGTTAAGTGAGATTCGTAGCTGTCGAGGATTTTTCCGGCTGTATCAACTAATGTATAAGTGCCTACCCAATCTCCTTCATGACGGGCAAGCACGGGCATTCCTTTTTTAATATTAGACATGACAATTCACCTTTTATTGTTCTAACATTTTGAAAAATCGGGTAAAGTAATCAGGAAATGTCTTCGCTGTACAACCTGGGTCTTTGATTACAATTCCTGGAACTTTTAAGCCTGTGACAGCAAATGCCATTGCCATGCGATGATCGTGATAGGTTTCAATTGCTGCTGGAGTAATTGGGCTAGGTTCAATCTTCAATCTATCCGCAAATTCTTCAACTTGAACGCCCAAGCGACGCAATTCGGTCACCACAGCGTGAATGCGGTCGGTTTCTTTATAGCGAATATGTTCGACATTACGGATGGTAACAGGTGAGGAGGCAAAGGGAGCGATCGCTCCTAAGGTTTGCACCAAATCTGAGATATCATTCATGTCAATATCGATACCCTGCAATTGCTCTGGGCCTGTGACTTCGGTGTAATCATCACCCTCACGAATTTGGCAACCCATTTGTTCTAAAACGTTGAGCCAAAGAATATCACCTTGACAAGATTGTTTGGTCAAATATTTAACCCGCACTCGTCCACCAGTAACGGCGGCGGCGGCAAAAAAGTAAGAAGCATTTGACGCATCAGGTTCTATTGTGTAATGTCGAGGCTGGTAACGCTGACCTGCTGGAATTTTGAATTGATTTTCGCCGATTTGATTGACATCGACGCCAAAATCGGCCATCAACTTACAAGTCATTTTGACGTAAGATTGAGAAACCAATGTCCCCTCAACCTCAATAATTGTGTCTTGTTGAGCATAAGGCGCAATCATTAATAACGCTGAAAGTTGCTGACTTGTTTGGTTAGCTTTCAAGCGAAAATGTCCCCCAGAAAACTGCCCACCGTAGATGGTGTAGGGCATAAAATCAGGGTTTCCCTGAAAGTTAACGGTTACTCCGCTACTTTGCAGGACTTTTAGCAAGTCACCCATCGGTCGTTCTCGCATCCGGGGAACGCCATCTAGGCGATATTCGCCATTACCCAGTGCTACCAGCGCCGAAATAAACCTTGCTGCTGTACCTGCTAAGCCTACAAATAAATCGGCCTGCTTCGCCGGAATTTCGCCTCCCTTTCCTGCTATTTGAATTTGAGCCAGGTCAGGATTTAGGGTAATAGGGATGCCTAATTGTTCTAAACATTTGGCAAAATAATTGCTGTCTTCACTAAATAAGGCATTTTCTAAAATAGAGTCACCTTGTGCCAAGGCTGCGACAAGTAATGCCCGATTAGTAATACTTTTAGAACCAGGAATCTCTACCGTGGCGTCTACTGGGCGATTCAGAGCAGGGATTTCAATGGTATCCACTTTAAACCTCAGTGTAGGTGGTCAGCTACGACTTAATTATGTTCGCATATTATTGGGGATTGGGGATTGGGGATTGGGGATTGGGGATTGGGGATTGGGGATTGGGGATTGGGGATTGGGGATTGGGGATTGGGGATTGGGGAGGGTTATCGAAAAACGGCTTTAATCATCGCTGGCGCTGGCGTAAATTCTTTAGAAGATAAACACGCCCGTTCGTAGGGGCGCACAGCTGTGCGCCCCTACAGCGTATTGCATCTAAACGAGAATCGCTATAATTATGGTTCTTCAGTACTTGCTAGCGTATTGTTAGCCACCACTGGCATAAACCTCAAAATCACGCATCAAATTGTATTTTGACTACTTGACTTCCGTTAAAAGACTTGTTGCTCTATCTAACGTGTAACTTAATTCACGTGTCGTTCCTAACCAGTTAATAGCAGATAGACAAAAGACAACAAGGCAAATCATCACTGAAAGGACTCCAGCTTTCCAATTGGTTACCCAGCCTTTGGTGATCCAGCACGTAAAACTTATTCCGAACAATGGAGTAATAAGCAATGAATTTCTGAATAATCTATTTAAATTTTGTATATACTCAACTCTCTTGACTAAATTGTCTGAGCCGTTTTGATATATCAAGATTAACTTCTTATCTTCTTTCCTATCGACACAATGATTTTCAAAGAAAAATTTTATAAAAACACTCCAAGTATCTGGAGACAGAAAACGATACAAACATGCTCCCAAAATATAAGACAAAGGGAGTATAATGAATACTATTAGGGGAATAGATTTGTCAAGATTATTACTCTGAACCCAGGTAGATATATCATAGATATTGAAGAATGAAAGGACAGTAAAAAAAATTGAAAGGAGCGCGATCAAGCCAGTTACTAAAAATTCAGAAAGCAGTAAGGTTGTACCCATATCTTTATATCCAAAAACTTCCAGCTTGATGGATAAAATAATATTTATATGGTTTTGTCATTTCTGTTCTGACAATTAAATTACTTTCTGATTAATCTCAACAAGTTCTTTACAATGCTTGATTTTGCAATTACTGCAAGTTGACGCTTTTATGAAAAAAGTAAAGGTTCAAAACCTCGCCCGCAAGTGGTGCGAATAAATCCTTGTATCTCAAGGTAGGTAGAAACCCCACCCCTTGTGGGTGGCTTAGTTTAATCCCCCTGCTCCCCCTGCTTCCCCTGCTCCCCCTGCTCTCTTCATTGTCCACGCCCTGGCTTGCAATCTGCAAAACTCAATGCCTCTGTGTCGAGAAAACTTGCGATTCTCTTTCAGAGACACTACGTGAACGCCATCTCAATAACTGCTTCGATTGGATATTCAATTTCAGTAGCACGAGCAATTAGAGCAGCGCGAATTCGTTCAGGTAAGCATCCTAAAATAACTTCGGCATCATTGGGGGAAAGTTGCTCTTGGAGTTTGGCTTGCATCGCTTTACTATCTTTCGGTTGGAATTTGGACGTTGTAAGGAGGTTCGGTGGCTCTTGTTTAGATATCCTCTTTATCTTCAATCGCCCGTTGCTCATATTCTGTAATTATGCTCTGAATGTCATCTGCGGCAATATCGACTTGTTCAGATTTTGCATAAACAGTCAGCAAAATAATTCCCATTGCTGTCTTGACGTAGTAAATCAGACGATAGCCACCACTTTTACCTTTTTGAATGTCACTATTTCGGACTCTTAACTTGAAGAGCGCATAACCAACCCCAGGTATTTTATCTCCTAGCAACTCTCCCTGCTCAAGTTGTTCGATGACGGGTTGTATATCATTCCGAATACTGCGATACTTCTTGGCAAGAGTGCGTAGATTTCGGTTGAACGTTGGCGAAGCTTCAACTTGAATGAAAGGCTGATCAGTCATTTTCCAGCCCTTCCCAAAGTTGAGCCACCGGGATAGTTTGCCCAGTCATGGCTTCGTGCCAAGCTTGCCGGAAATCTGCTAAGACTTCTGCTTGAGATTGATCGTTTAAAACTTCCTCTTCTGGAATTAGAATAATAACTTCTACGCGGCTGTTTTTATCTGTTATGAGAGGATGATCTAAGGTTAGTTGTCCTTGCTCATTAATCGTTGCCATGACTTTAACTGCTTTCATTGCTACTCCAAAATTTCCTAAACTCGACTTTCACGCTTTCGGCTCCAAAAGTTGAAAGATGGACTCACGGCTAACCAGTTCAGTTGTTTCACCTTCAGCGATCGCTTGCTCCATTGCCACGTCTTCAATAATTTCTGTCAGAAATTCAGAGACTTCTTTTCGATTGTCACGAATTAATTCGACGATCGCGCTTTTGAAGATTTCCTTAAGTTGCTCTGGATTTATAGTAATCTCAGACATTGTGCCTCCATTAGGTTAGTTTGGGTTCGATAGATTGATTCCTAACGCTTCAAGCTGCTGATTGATCCAAGCCGTTGCTGTCGCTTCATCAGTTTCAATCGCTCTTTCTACTCCTGTTTTAGCAATTTCTAGCAGTAGCTTGGATTGCTCCCGCTTTTGATAAGAGGCTTCAACTAACTCGTTAATAATCTTCTGAAAAGCATCAAGAAAATGAGGAACTTGGATTTCTCTAAACTTGGCAGGGCTAAAATTTGTCTGGTTTCCCGTCATAGAGTATTTCTCAATTTCCTGTCTTCCATATTGAGAATTAAGAAAAACTGTTAAAACTTCAGAACTTATCAGATGTTTTTTTGGCCGCACACGAAATACGTAAGAGGCAAAAGCAAAATTAGTATCTTTTGGAACTAATGCGCTTTTGCCAACAAGCTTTGGATTACCATTTGTTCTGCATATCACCACATCGCCTTTTCTAAGTTTCAAAGATTGAAATGTAGCTTCATCAATAAGATGGCAGTATTTAGCTGGAGTTCCTATAAAATTACTTTCAAACTCATTGAGTCGTAATACTGGATAGCCTATGCAATTTTCATTCAAGTCTTTAGAAGTGCCATATTGAACAAAATCAATAACTTCTCCCCCACTCAAAAATTGATTAAATTTACCTGTTTTTGCAATGTAAAATTCTGCTTCCAATCTATGTACTTTCTCTGCTTGAGTATCACAAAATTTAGCCTCAATTACTTCCAGCCCATTCATTAACTGTTGATACCTCACAGCATCAAACGGCGCAACAGATGGCCTAAATTCAAAAAAACTGAGCTTCTCCTTTTTGGCAAACTCAATAAACGCTTCCGCAATGCCGTCTTCCGTCAGTCCTTCGTGGTTATACAAATCATGATCCACCACTAAATGACCGTGAACATCTTGCAAAAAATCGCCCTCCACCCCCACCATTCGCTGCATCGGAGAAGGCGGCATCAATTCGCCCAGTTCGTCATCAGGCGGTGAGGTAGAAAATGAAATTTTGCGCCAGATTTTATCCCCAGAATTATCCTTCCCCGATTTCCGCATCGTCGCAAAAAAGATGTTGTAGTCATCTTGTCGTGGGCAGAGTGCGCCCGCCTTCGGGTCATCATTCCACTTCTGCACAAACAGCACCGAAGTCTTTGTACCCGTGTGCGGCTTAAACGTATTACCATGCAGCCCCACCACCGCCAAAATCCGGCAGCGTTCCGCAATGAAATCTCGAATATTCTTATCAGATGAATTGTTAAACCGTCCTTGGGGCAACACGATCGCCATTCTACCCCCCGGTTTCAAAAAGTCCAAATTGCGCTCAATAAACAAAATATCGCGCCCCACCTTGGTTTGCCACTTACCATCGGGCTTCTTTGCCAAATCATAGCGGGCAATCATCCGCGGTTCTTTGATATCTCCGGCAAAGGGCGGATTCGCCATCAACACATCAAACTGAAACTCTCGAAAATCCTTATTCCCTTTCGGTCGCAACCGTTTTAGCCGTTTGAACCCAGCATTATAAACGTTATCCCATTCTTCTTGTTCCGTTACTTCATTCCACAGTTCATAGTCCAGCGTGTTCAAGTGCAATACATTTGTCTGCCCATCCCCCGCAATTAGGTTTAGCGTCCGCGCCACCCGCACCGCCTTCTCATCAAAGTCGATGGCAAACACCTTCTCTTCTACATATTCACTACAACGGGGTGGCTTATCTTCCAACGAAAACAAATGACTTGCCTGCAACCCCTCATCCGCCAAAATCTGCCGCCACACATGAAAAATCGTATGCACCGGAAACCCAGATGACCCCGCCGCCGTATCGATCATGTACTCATCTTCTTGGGGATTGAGCATTTTTACGCACATATCAATCACATAGCGCGGCGTGAAATATTGCCCTTTATCTCCCTTACTGCTCTGGTTAATCAAATACTCAAAGGCTTCATCGATTACATCCAGATTGGAGTTAAACAGTTTCACATTCTCCAACGACGACACACAGACCGACAGGTGCGAAGGCGTGAGGCTAATTTTAGCATCTTCACTAAACACCCCTTCCCACTTTTTCTTTGCCCCATCAAACAAATCCTGAATCTTGCTTTTGAGTGCCGCTTCTGTTTGTCCCGTATTACGAAACTCTAGAGAACGGGTTTTACGGCGGTTGCCCTGCCCAGAATACCACTCATCATAGAGCTTCGTAAAAATCAGCTTAAACAGTTCCTCAAATACATCTACCCCAGCATTCGCCAGCACCTCGTCTTCCATTTCTTCGATCAACGTCTTGAGGGATTTATTCTCCTTCATCAATTTGTCATTGGCAATCAAGTCTTCCAGGGTGAACTTGATCTGAAGAATATCTGCCAGGGTTTGATTAGCGTTGGGCAAACTGGGGATATCTTCAAAATAATTGGGATCTTTGCGCTGGTAGTAGGAAATTTGATCGCCATTCGTCCAAATTGCGATCGGCGCACCCGTAGCATTGCAGTAAGAGCGAAGCTGATCTTTGCCATCCTTTAACTTTGGCTTCTTTAGCTCTACAATCATGTAGACTGTGTTCGGACGATCTTTGTCCATCACCACAATGTCCGCCCGTTTCACCTCCCGCCCAAAGTTCACCCCATACTCAACTTGAATGCGATTGAGAGGATAGTAGAGGCGTTTATTCAAAACCTGTAAATATAGCTGCCGAATTGCTTCCTCTGGCGTCAGCTTAATTGCCTTCTGACGCACCAAACAAACGATATAAGGCACTTCGCCACTTTTGGTTGCTTTCAGAGTAATGCTCTGCTCTAACTGCTCAATTTCCGCCACAGTAAACTGCGACAGTTTGTAGTTTGAGTCTTTGAGGATATCGGCTAGGTTCATCAGGCGCTACAGGATCTACATAAAGGCTTAGTCCGTTATAGAGTGTAACGCTATTGTAGAAATCGACCTATAGGTTTTCTTAATACTTTGAATAAAGACATGGGAAGTGCCAAATTGAAGCATTGATGCGATCGCATCTTCTCAAGAGTGCGATGGCAAAGCAATAAGCATCATTCACCGTAGTATAGCGATGAAGTTGACTGGAGGCAGATAACTCTATCCACTGCATTTAATTTGTTATGCCGCGCTCATTCATGCACTGGCGCTACTTCGCGTGATGCTAGGAAACCAAGGACAATTGCTACCAAGATCAATGCTGGAATATCGCCGAACAGGTGTCCACGTTCCGCAGGATCAATCACTGCGTGTACCGCCATGATCAGTCCGTGGACAAAACTCGACCAAACGGTGAACCAGATTAAACTCAGATGCGCTTCTGGTTTTCGAGAAGCCCATAGTAAAAAGATACCGAGCGTCGCATAAACACCCACGATCATCTGTTCGTATTCATATTGACCTGGTTGCCATGACCAGCCCGATGACCAGACCTTCATCAACGGATAGACCAGGAGAAAAGCAATTCCAACAACAACAAGGGCGATTCGCAAGTACCGATGCTGCTCATCCATTACTCCAACCTCACACTATTTTTCTCGGGTAGTTTCTACTAATGGAATGCCTATTTCTAATACTATTCTCACTAGTGACACTTCAACTTAGGAGTGTTAGGAATCTTGATGTTCCTCTTGGTTTAAAGTTGATCCAACACTGAATCGTCTGCAAACCAATGGGCATCATTTACGGTAAATGATACCTACTTATTGCTCGTTACGCCGTCTGTGTAGAAGCCGCTTTTAAGTCTGCGGTGGATTTTAAGCGGGTGATGTGGCTTTAAAGGTCGTGGAGTACATTCATCAAGCAGGATTCGCATAGGCTGTTAGCATTTCTTTTGCTAATTCAAGGGCTGCGATCCCCTGTTCACGACTAACACTAGGGAAATGATCTAGAAACACATCCAATGAATCGCCAGATTCAAGATAATCAAGTAGAGTTCTCATTGGTACACGAGTTCCCACAAAAACAGGAGTTCCCCCCAGAATATCAGGGTCGCTGTGAACAATACGGGGTGTTAACGCCATAACAAGTTCAACCAAATGGCTGCCAGTTTTTACATTAATCTTAACCTACCCATACTTGGTGGAGCTTATCTGAGTATTGAAGCATTGACGCGATCGCCTTTTATGAAACAGATATTTTGAACAGGATGAAAATGCGATCGTTTTTTTATAGCCGCTATTGTAGAGACGCGATTCATCGCGTCTTCTTTAAATCCCACAATCATGGCAACCGATCCTTTTTAAATTTTGGATGCAAGAATCTTCAATTCCATTATCCAAAATTTAAAATCTAAAATTCGGTAATAATGGCATTGCTCACTCCCCATTGCCAAACCACCAAGGGTCATTACTTGCGTTGGTTTTAATCAAAAAAGCTTTTTTTCGCATGAACCGTTTCAGGGCTGCTGCACCCATGCGTGACCCTCCCAGTCCGGAGAATTTGAAGGCGTTTTTCTCTCCCTCGTGCATGATGGCGGTGAGTGCAGCATCGTTGATACTGATGGCACCTGCATCTATATACTGGGCAACTTCTAAGGCTTCTGCTTCTGATTCGGCAAATACCGCAGCACTCAGTCCATAAATTGAATCGTTTGCTAAAGATACTGCTTCCTCAACTTTGGCAAAAGCCATGACTGGCATAATGGGACCGAAAGTTTCTTCGGTCATCACTTTCATGGAATGATTGACTTGAGTAAGCACTGTGGGACGACACCACCAACCGCCTCCTAAGTCTTCAACTACACCGCCGCAGTGAATTATTGCTCCTTTTTCCACTGCATCTAAAAGATGATCGCTAATAAGTAATTAAACAAAATTAATTACACAAATGAATATATAATATACTCTCAGAATATTTTGGATAATAATTAGAGTTAAAATGATTTTTTTGAGAGAAATCAATCCTCTTTCTTTGAAACTACTGGAGCGAATATATCGCCAAAGCAGATATCATCAGGTGCGCCAAAGAGCACATTTCTTAATTTTAGCTAATCAAGGAGTAGAGTTACAAGAATTAATGAAAATATTTAATGTTAGTTATAAGACTATCTATAACTGGATAAATCGTTGGGAATCATCAGGGATGGTTGGACTTTATAATAAACTAGGAAGAGGTAGAAAACGAATATTTAAACCAGAACAAGAAGCAAAAATTAGAGAGTGGGCGAAACTTGAACCAAGACAATTAAAAAAGACGCTACAAAAAATTAAATCAGAATGGGATATTGAAGTTAGCACTGAAACTATTAAAAGAATATTAAGAAATTTTTATATGACTTGGCATCGAATGCGACGAGATGTTGGAGGAGAGCCAGATCCTATAGAATACAAGGAAAAATCTGCACAGTTAACAGAGTTTAAACGATTAGAAGACGAAGGTAAAATTAACTTATATTACTTAGACGAAACCGGATTTTGTTTAATTCCTTCTGTTCCTTATGGATGGCAAGATATCGGAGAGTACTTAACTATTACTAGTCGCCGTAGTGCGCGCCTAAATGTTTTAGGAATCATGAATCGAAATAATCACCTTGAAGCTTATGTCTCTTTTCAAAGTATCAATTCAGATGTGATTATTGCTTGCATTGATACTTTCTTTCCCCAAGTAGATAAACCGACGGTAATTGTTGTTGATCAATCCTCTATTCATACCAGTGATATGATTATTGATAAAGTTGAAGAATGGCAAGAACGTGGCATTACCATCTTTCAATTACCTTCCTATTCACCAGAGCTAAATTTGATTGAAATTTTGTGGCGGTTTATTAAGTATCAATGGCTCGAAATAGATGCTTACAAAAATTGGCAAACCTTTGTCGCATCTGTCGAAAATATTCTCCGAGAATTTGGTAAAAACTATGTAATTAATTTTGTTTAGCTACTTAATTGCTGCTTGTCTTTCGGCAATGATGGGGCCAATTTCTCCACTTTCAACTGTGGGATAAGCTAGCTTCAGCCGATGGGCTTTTGCTAATAGTAGATGGTAAAATTTTTCAAATATGGATTCGGCAACGTAAATTCGCTCAATTGATAAGCATGATTGTCCGGCGTTGACGACGGAACCCCACAATATGGCTGAGGTTGCTAATTCTAAGTCGGCTGATTCTAAAACGATCGCGGGATCTTTTCCCCCTAATTCCAAACAAGCTGGAATAAATTGTTTCGCAGCTGCTTGGGCGACTTTTCGTCCTGTTGCCACACTGCCTGTAAAGCATACCAAATCTACATTTTCAATTAAAGCAGCTCCGGTTTCTCCTGCTCCTTCAACAAAAGTTAAGACATCGCGCAATTTGGGCACGGCGTTGAGTGCTGTAATTAGCGGTGCTAGGAAGCGGGGAGCGATTTCGCTGGGTTTGACGATTACAGCACAACCCGCCAACAATGCGGGAATGGTATCAATGGTAGATAGCAATAGGGGGAAATTCCACGGGCTAATGATGCCAACTAAGGGATAAGGTACTGATGTTTGTTGCAAGGCAATGAAGGGAATTGCTGTGTTTTTTGCAGATTCTTGCAGCAATTCCGGTGCTAACTTACACCAACGGTCAATGCTAGAAAAGAAGGAATCGATTTCTAATACTGAAGTTGATAATCTGCCTGTATCATTTACCAAAGCTTCCGTTAAGCGATCGCGTTCAGATAATATCGCTTCTTTCCACTGTTGTAAAGCTTCAATTCTCCCCTCGATACCCAGTTGTTGCCAATGAACCTGCGCCCGACGCGTGCGCTTACATTGCTGTACCAACAACCTGGGAGGCGGCGGGATAATTACGTAATCATATTTGCCAGTTCGGGGGTTGCGGACTTCTATTGGTTTTGTCATGAGTTGGGAGTTGGGAGTTGGGAGTTGGGAGTTGGGAGTTGGGAGTTAGGAGTTGGGAGTTAGGAGTTAGGAGTTAGGAGTTAGGAGTTAAAACTTAGGAGTTAGGAGTAAAATTTTCTCCCCATCTCCCCATCTCCCTCATCTCCCCATCTCCCTCATCCCCCTCATCTCCCTCATCCCCCTCATCTCCCTCATCCCCCCATGCCCCATGCCTAATTCAAATTATCCCCAGCTTCGCTAATCGTTCAATAGTGGCTTGCTGTGTTTGGAGGAAGTGTTTGCGGTCTACTTCTTTATCCAGCATAGTATTAGCGGGGTAAAAGTGTGACTGGCGATAACTTTCGGCGTAGAGTTCAAATCGTTGGCGGGCGAGTAAATTATTTAACCCTGGTCGGCGGCGATCGCGGCGTAATGCTGCTAAATCTATCTCGGCGAATGCTGCCATGCTTTCGCCTGCACCTGTCTCTGCTAGGACTATTCCGCGATGATCGATGATTTTGGAACCACCATCAGCGGAAGCAATGGGGATAGCAATATTAGCGATGCCGGCGGTATTAGCTGATACGACATACGCGAGATTTTCTACGGCGCGAGAAATTTTTGCCGCGTCTTTGGGTGTGAGGTTTTTGTTATACACTTCTGAGGTGGAATGGACAAAAATCTCTGCTCCTCGCATGGCTAGACACCGCGCGACTTCTGGATACAAAATTTCTTCTGATGCTAAAGCTGCCAAATTACCAATCTCAGTTTTAGCAACGGGGAATACTCCTTCTAAACCATAGCAATCAAGATATTTATCCCAAACGTCATGGGGAGTGGGAGCAAATAAAGAATTTAACCGCCGATAGCGTAAGATAATTGAGCCAGAGGGGTCAAGTATAAAGCAGGTTTGGAAGTATAGTCCAGGAAAGTTGGGGTCAACTTCGTAGGCGTTACCAGCCAAAAATATTTTATGCTTTTGGGCAATTTTTCCTAGTGCTTCATATTCAGCACCAGCCATTTCCACACAGGCTTTTTCTGCCCATCCTCCGAGAGAATCTCCCATAGGAAAACCAGTGAGAAAATATTCTGGCAGGACAATTAAACGACAATCAAAACCAATGAAAGCAATACTAGCTGCAATTTGTGAGGCTAGGCGATTGATGGAGTTTAGCATGAGCGATCGCGTTTCCTGGCAATCGCTTGCTTGGTTGACTGCATGACAGGTAACTTGCAGCGCTAAGGCACGGTATGATTCTGGATTGGGCATGGGGAGTCATAATAAAGAACTAATTCGTAATTCGTAATTCGTAATTCGTAATTAAATTTTTAATCTTGATTCATTGAGGGTAGAAGCTCTTTAATTTTTTAATTAAAAAATCAAAAATTATCATTATTCAGAGCAACTACCTTTAGGTATGGACTAATAATTACGAATTACGAATTACGCATTACGAATTATTCTGTCGCCACCCCAGAGCGATCGTATTAGTTTATCTGTTAATTGGGTGCCAAAAAGTTGGGCGGCAAATTTATTACCTGGATCGCGTTCAGCAGCGGTTCGGCGTAGCAATAAGTCACGAATTGCTAAAGTTGTCCGTGAATCTTCTGATATAGGTTCAGCTGTGTTTATCCACGTTAGCCAGCGTTCTAGGGTTTCGTGTGCAACTGCGCGAGTGATTTCGAGTGTATCAGAAGTAGGTGCGCCGGTGTAGCAGAA
This sequence comes from Desmonostoc muscorum LEGE 12446, assembly GCF_015207005.2. GTDB lineage: Bacteria > Cyanobacteriota > Cyanobacteriia > Cyanobacteriales > Nostocaceae > Nostoc > Nostoc muscorum. The sequence continues at coordinate 2,027,361 of NZ_JADEXS020000001.1, read as the reverse complement.
ATTAACAGGGGATTGAAACAGGCGAACATAGACGCTTTTGCTGGTAAATGCCTTTAGCCGCGCATCTTCTTGCAACTGCAAAAATGCTTGGTTAACTGGTTCATAATAGCGATCGAGATATGCCAAATCCGTTAAAAGCTCAGTTCGAGGAATGTAATCTATATAAAATAAAATATCTGCATTTGGAAGTGTGCCAAACTCAAAGGCCAAATGGGGAACCTGGATATGCGACGCTAACCAAGTAGTGAGACGCATGGTGCTAAACTTGGATTTTTCGGGGTTTCCTAACCATGAATGCACTAGCCAATCAATTTCTGTTCCTGAAAATGCGCTCAGGGAACCGTTGATATTGCCATCAAGACTGCTGTATTGCTGTAAATCTTCTACAGAAGGATCTGGATTTAACTCAAAACGAGCCTCCAATTTTTGGCGGAGTTCTTTTGTAATTTCCCACAACTGCTCAAATACAGCTTTATTGTCTAGATTGGTTGGTTGCTGAGTCATGATTGGAGTTTGTTGGTTTTGTATAGAGTTTGACACTTGCCTAGATTTATTGTCAGAATCCACACGGTAGGGGCGGACAGCTGTGCGCCCCTACAGGCGATGTGTTGCAAAAATTTTTGACCGTGGTGTGACATGTAATTATTGCAGAGCAATTGGGCAAGTTGATAGTTAGGATACCATCACAAATTGCATGAAATATAATCCTGAAAAACATCATCGGCGCTCAATTCGATTGCAGGGATATGATTATTCTCAAGTTGGAGCCTATTTTGTTACCATTTGCACCCATCAAAGAGAATGTTTGTTTGGAGCGATCGCAGATGGCATCATGGAATTAAACCAATTTGGACAAATGGTGGCGGATGAATGGATACGAACATTGGACATTCGTCCTGATTTTGAATTCGATGAATGGATTGTAATGCCCAATCACCTACACGGTATTGTGGTTATTAAACAATCTGCAAAACCAACTGTAGGGGCGCACGATGTAGGGGCGCACAGCTGTGCGCCCCTACCAACGGGTATGTTACACCGCAGACCGCGATTGCTATCATCATTTGTTGCTGGATTTAAATCGGCTACAACTAAACGTATTAATCTTGTCCGTAATACCCCTGGAATAAAAATTTGGCAGCGTAATTATTACGACCATGTTATTCGTAATGAATCATCGCTGGAAAAAATTCGTGAGTATGTGCAAGTGAATCCAATGCTTTGGATGAAAGACCAACTGCATCCGGAAAATCCTTCCAAATGGTAATTTTGATCGGGTAGGCGGGCGTAGGGGCGCACAGCTGTGCGCCCCTACGGTATTCTGAAAAGGGGGATGCTTTTACTTTATCTATTTTATGTCTTCTGGCCAAAAACTACGGCAATTACTAGCGCGTCCAGAAATTATCGTGATTCCTGGTGTTTATGATTGTTTGGGAGCCAAGTTAGCCGAACAACAAGGTTTTGAAGTCGTGGCTACCAGTGGCTTTGGAATTGCGGCTTCTGTTTTGGGTTTACCAGATTATGGTTTTGTCACGGCTACGGAAATGCTTTATAGTGTGGGGCGGATTGCTCAATCAATTAATATTCCGCTGATTGCTGATTTGGACACAGGTTATGGTAATGCCTTAAATGTGATTCGCACTATTAAAGATGCTGTACAGTTGGGTGTTGCTGGGGTGCTGTTGGAAGATCAAGAATGGCCGAAGAAGTGCGGACACTTTGAAGGGAAGCGAGTTATTCCCCAAGCCGAACATGTGGGCAAAATTCGCGCCGCAGTAGCAGCGCGTGGCGATAGCGGTTTAGTAATTATTGCTCGCACTGATGCGCGTGCGCCGCTGGGTTTAGAAGAAGCGATCGCCCGTGGTCGAGCTTACATTGCCGCTGGAGCAGATATACTATTTGTGGAAGCTCCCCAATCTGTTGAAGAGTTAAAGGCGATCGCTGCTGCTTTCCCAGATGTGCCACTAGTAGCTAATATTGTTGAAGGTGGTAGAACTCCGCAACTTTCTACTGTTGAATTACAAAAGTTAGGCTTCAAAATTGCATTTTTCCCCCTCACTGCTTTACTCGCTGTCACACAAGTAATGAACACTTGTTTTGGGCATCTCAAAGAACAAGGAACCACAGCTAATTTACCCAACTTAGTTAACTTTCAAGATTTTCAAGAACTCGTCGGCGTTCCTAAATATTTGCAAATGGAACAAGATTTTAAATAAGAATTCAGAATTCAGAATTCAGAATTCAGAATCAAGAGTCCTTGGGCGCGGAGTCTAGCAACTAAAGGAGATTCTCCTGCTTCCTTTCGCATTCGTTCTGCATACTCGAAGCGTCGTTCCATATCAGCATCTATTTCTTGTTTATGATCCCAGTAATAAGCTAGTGCAGAATGAATTTCGCTCATACTAATGTGAGGGTAGTTCAAATGTAACTCTTCAGGACTCCAAGCATAAGCAAACCGAGAAGTTACCAATTCAACAACTTTCATTGTTGTACCTTTGATGATGGGTACACCACGTTCATCAAGTTCTACATATTTATGTTCCGTGGGTGTGAATGTCATGATGTTTACCTCTGTTGCTTAATTCTGAATTCTGAATTCTGAATTCTGAATTCTGAATTCTCTTATAATTATGGACGATTTCCCCTTACCTGAGAATTACTAATAGAAAATCCTCGACGCGTGGGTTTAATACTAGCTAACTCCACCTGAAAACTTACCTTATCCCTCATTTCGCCGCTTCTCGCTTCCAAAGTCCAATTACCTGCACGCAAATTCCAAAATAAAGAATTAGCTGAATTTGTATCTAACTTTTCACCATTTAACCACCACTCCACAGATGCCGATTTATTTCCCCCTAATTTGAATTCTAATTTTTGCTTTCCTGCTTCACCTGGATACAACAAAAATAAATCGCCATGATGGGGAGATAAAATTCTCAAATTATGAGAAATTAAATGCGATCGCTGTTGTTTTGCCAACCACTCATCATACTCTGGCGGCAAATCAAATTTATTTGCAGTTTCGTAATTATTCTTATCTTCTGGATAGAAATATTCCTGCACTACTGAGGTACAATCTGATGTTGGTTTTAAACCAGAAATTGCACAAACAGGTAATTGTATTAAACCTTCTGGAGATGGAAAAGCTGCTGGTTCTTGATGTTCGTGCAGATGTAACATAATTCGATTCCATAACGGTGCTGCACCTGTAACACCTGAAACCTGACGCATCGGTTCGCCATTGAAATTACCTACCCAAGTAGCGACGGTGTAATCTGTGGTGAAGCCAACTGTCCAAGTATCACGAAAATTAGAAGAAGTGCCAGTTTTAACAGCAGCGGCAAAGGGTAAATTTAACACCGAGTCTACACCAAAAGCTGTTGCACGAGCATGGTTGTCACTGAGGATATTGGTGATTAATTGCCAAATCGGCGAATTTTGGATTTTAGATTTTGGATTTTGGATTGGGGAATTGGAAAATGTGGTTACTAAAGGAATGGCGTCTCCTTGTCGTGCTATGGTTAGGTAGGCACGGGCTAATTCCCAGAGAGTGACTTCGCCACTACCCAAAGTCAAACCTAAACCATAATGTTCTGGAGTTTGATTGAGGTGTTCAAACCCCAGTTGATGCAGACGTTGTAAAAAAGTTTCCACGCCTACTTTTTCTAACACGCGCACTGCGGGTACATTGAGAGAATTTGCTAAAGCGATTCGCACCCGTACCGGGCCTAGAAAACTTTCGGTATAATCTGTTGGGCTATAAAGTTTCGCGCCGGGAATAGCGTAATGGGCGGGTACGTCTGCCAAAATGGTGTTTGGGCGAATGAGATTTTTTTCTAAAGCGAGTTCATAGACAAAAGGCTTGAGGGTAGAACCTGGTTGACGTAGCGCCTGTACTCCATCATTGCGTCCGAGTTTGGCTTCATTAAAATAATCGGGTGAACCGACATAAGCCAAAACTTCGCCGTTGTGGTTGTCAATTACCAACGCCGCTGCATCATGGACGTTGTTAGGGGCGAGAGAAGCAATTACTTGCTGTACCTGTGCTTCCACAAATTGCTGTAAAGGACGATTTATGGTTGTGCGAATCACAGAATTTTCGAGACGCGGAGAAATTTCTTGTGTTTGCGTCTTATCAAACTGATTTGCTAACCAAAATAAAAAGTGTGGTGCGGCGATAATTCCCGGTGGGCGAGATTGAAAGACAACTTTTTCGGTGGATGTTCGGGTTGCCATTGCCTCACTCACATACCCTTCCTGTACCATACGATTAAGCACATATTTTTGTCGCTGCTTGAGTCGTTCCCAATGTTCGTAAGGATTAAAATAAGTGGGATTATTAGGAATAGCAGCTAACAAACTCGCTTGGGCAAGATTCAAATCACTGGCTGGGATGGAAAAATAAGTCCGCGCCGCAGCTTCTACACCATATATATTCCCTCCCATTGGCAGCCGATTAATATATGCAGAGAGAATTTCATCTTTATTCATCCCTGCTACTAACCGCCAAGCCAGCCAAATCTCTTGCATTTTACCTGAGAAGTTGCGCGGGACGGGATCTAACATCCGCGCCAACTGCATAGTGATAGTGGAAGCACCGGAAACAACTCGTTTGGCGTGGATAGCTTCTTTGGTGGCGCGGATGACTGCTTTCATATCCAAGGCGCCATGTTGATAAAAGCTAGCATCTTCAGCCGCTAAAATCGCCTGAATAAACTGCGGCGAAACTTGATTTAGGGGTATTACTGATGTATGCTCTTGATCGCGAGTCAGCAACGTGCCTAATGGTAAATTATTGCGATCGCTAAATTGCATTGCTAGTTGATTTTGGGCTATATCTGCGGCACGAATTGGCGCAAAATAAGGTAATAAGCGCACCAGCAGACAGATTAGCAGCACAGCCAGGATAACCTTAGTGTGCTTAAATTTAGTTAGCGATCGTAAAATTCGTTTCATCAGTGCCCAACAAAACTTACCTTAATTCTGACGCACCGATTACATCTACATCAGCAAATATGTCAAACCCTTAATAATTAATTCGCAATAACTTAGGAAATGTAAATTAATGTTCGCGTAAATTCAATACTTCTTAATAGTTAAGAATTGTAGTTATTTGTTGGAACAATCACACTGAATTAGTTATCTATATAAATAAACACAATTACATTCAAACTTTGGGCACAAATAATTAGCGATCGCGTCCTTTATTCGTCTTGGTATTGCCTACTTAATTAAGGAAATCCCAACTTGTATTCGCCATAATTTATTAATTTTTAATTTTGAATTACTAAAAATATGCTTATCAGATTTTTCTTCCGTTTGCACTATACAATTGTCCATCTCTTCGAGACGCTGCGCGTTCACGTAGTGTCTCGCAGAGAACGCGTCCTTGGCGGTTTGTTAAAAAAAATCAGTCGTTCTTCGAGAAAGAAGAGAACAATACAATTTCTTCTTCTGTTTACATTTATGCTAGGAATGGCAGGGTGTAATTTCTTTGGTATCAACTCAACCAAAGAACAACTTCCAACAGTTTCCCAACTCACCCCGCCAAAACTACCAGACTGGATTGAACAAATAAGCCCCATCGGAGATGCCAAACCCCTCAACCAAATCCGCATCCGTTTTAAAGAAGCCTTAATCCCAGTTGAGAGTCTTGACAGTCCAGAACAACAAAAATTATTACAAAAATTTGCCATTTGGCCGCCTTTACCCGGAGAATTTCGCTTTTTGACACCGCGCATGGTGGGATTTCAAGCCCAGAAAGCACTGCCAAAAGCCACGCGATTACAAGTTACCCTCAAAGCAGGTTTAGCCGATTTAAAAAATCATCGACTAGACAAAGATTTAGCTTGGACATTCAATACCGAATCTATCAACTTAACTAATTTACCCGGCGTCAACCCCATCGAAAAAGCTGACGCCGAACCCATTGATTTACAACAGAAATTACAATTAACTTCCAATGTAGAATTAGATTTAGGTTCTGTACAAGAACATTTACAGTTAATTCCTGAAGGTAAAAATCAAGGTGTACGCTTCAAAGTCGAATTAAATAAAGAAGAAAAGCCATCAGAAGACGAAGAACCTGTAGAAAAATTTGACCCTTCCGCACGTAATTGGATATATAACCTCACCCCACAACAAAATCTCGAAAAAGCAACCCGTTATCGCCTAGTATTTTCTCCTGGAATACTTCCTGCTTATGGCAATCTTCCAACAGAAAAAGAATTTGCCACTAAGTTAGCAACTTATTCGCCTTTAGCATTTGGGCAAATTAACTTTTACGGACAGCCAGATGCAAGTGGAACCTATGGAAGATTTATTAAAGGTAGTCCCCAGTTAGAATTTAATAACGTCTTAATAGCAGATTCCGCCAAAGAAAATATTACCATTAATCCAGCACCAAAAGATATTGCGAGAATTCTGCAAGTCAACGATGAAGATAGAATTGTCGGTATCAATCCTTATGCCCTAGAACCAGCTAAAACTTATACAATTACTATTAACAGCAATCTCAAAGATAAATTTGGGCAGACTTTAGGTAAACCCGTCACAATTAAATACGATACTGGAGATTTAGCCGGGGATATCTGGGTACCATCAGATTTAAATATTTTCCCCGCAGGTAAAGATTTACAGTTAAATATTAGTACGGTAAATCTGCCAGAATCGCAATATAAAGCAGCTTATCAAGTAATTAAACCGACAGATTTAGTTTATTTTAACTATAGTAATGATTTCTTACCAAAACCTGCCGAGTGGCAAAGCTTCAAAGTATCAAGTAAGAAAAATCAATCAGTTGATGTTACTGTTCCTCTGCCAGAAAAAATAAATTCTCCTACGGGAATGTTAGCTTATGGAGTCCAAGCCCGCACGAATAAATATCAGGAGAATGGCAAGGAATTGTGGCGGGAACCTACGACTTATGGGATGGTTGAATTGACGAATTTGGGCGTATTTACTCAATGGTTTCCAGAGTCAGGATTCATTCGCGTTAATCATCTTACTGATGGTTCGCCAGTGAAAGCGGCTAGTATTGAAATTTATCAATCAAAATTACAAGCAAAATCTCGTCCTGAACCTGTACCTTGTGCAACAGGTAAAACTGATGAAAATGGCATTCTTAGAGTTAACCGTGAACAATTACAGCAATGTAATTCGGAAAATCAAAGTTCTGTTAAATCACCCCAAGTATTAGTAATTGCCCGTGAAAATCAAGATTGGGCATTTGCGAGAGTCGAAGAATATAGCGGCGTTTATGGCTACGGAATTGACGCAGGTTGGCAAGATAATAAACCAGAATCACGCGGGGTAATTTTCTCAGATAGACAGTTATATCAACCAGGTGAAAAAGCTTGGTTGACGGGTTTTGCTGACTACTTACAAAATGGTGCTATTCAGCAAGATAAAAATGCTGTTTATCAGCTAACTCTCCTCAATCCCGATGGACAAAAGACTAACTTAGGCACGCAAACGACAAATGAATTTGGTACATTTTCTCTAGAATTGCCCATCCAAAAAACTCAGCGCTTAGGTTACTATACAATCCAAGCAAAAGGTAAGAATGGGCAAGAAATTTCTGGGGAATTTCGGGTAGCTGAGTTTAAACCACCCAATTTTAAAGTTGAACTCAATTTAGATAAAGAATTTGCTCTCATTGATGAGAAAGTTGATATTAAGGCAAGTAGTAATTATTTATTTGGCGCACCCGTGGAAGGCGGAGAAGCAAAATACTTTGTCACTCGTCAACAGGCTAATTTCATTCCCAAAGGTTGGGAGCAATTTAGTTTTGGTAGGCAATGGTTTTGGCCGGAAGAATCTCCGACTGTATCTAGTGATGTATTGCAAACTAATGCCCAACTAGATGCTAATGGTAAAAGTAGTCAAACGGTAACCGTGGCTAAGGATTTACCATATCCCATGACTTACCGAATTGATGTGCAAGTTGCAGATGTTTCTAATTTATCTGTAGCAAATTCTCAAACTTTTACAGCCTTACCAAGTAATCGTCTTATTGGGTTAAGAAGCAATTTTATCGCTGACGCTGGCCAGGCTTTCCCTATTAACGTGATTGTTACTGACCCTACAGGAAAACCAATCACAGATCAACGTGTACTGGTAGAATTACAAAAGATAAAATACAGCAGTGTCACACAATTAGTTGAAGGTAGCCGGACGCCAAAAAATCAAGTCGAATATCAAACAGTCGGACGCCTAGAAATTATATCTGGTAACGATGTACAATCGGTAAGTTTGATACCTCCTGAATCTGGATCGTATCGTATTAGAGCTAATTTTAGCGATGATAAAGACGAATTAAGGGCCACAGATTTACAAGTTTGGGTAACTGGAGGAAATCCAGTATTCTGGGGTTCGAGAGACAAAGATGTTTTAGAAGTTAACCTAGATAAAAAAGAGTATAGGCCTGGTGAAACTGCTACTGCACTAATTCAATCTCCCTATCCAGATGCAGAATTATACTTTGCTGTCATCAAAGACAAACCTCTTTTTCAGCAAATTACCAAAGTTCAGGGAGGCGCACCACAAATTCAATTCCAAATTACGCCAGAAATGTTACCGAATGCAGCCGTGGAAGCTGTATTAGTCCGGCAAGGTAAACCGATTAACCAAGTGGAAGCGGGAAGTTTAGATAACTTGGTGAAGATTGGTTTTACACCTTTTAAAGTTAACTTGGCAGATAAATATTTAAACCTGCAAGTTAAGCCATTACAAGCATCATTAGAACCTGGTGCCCAGGAAACAGTACAACTAGAATTGAAGGACAATCAAGGAAATCCCACCAAAGGACAGTTTACAGTCATGGTGGTGAATGAGGCGGTGTTACAACTTTCTGGTTATCGTCCGCCAGATTTGGTAAATACAGTTTATGCAGAACAGCCGATTTCTACCCGCTTTAGTGATAATCGACCAGATGTTATCTTACAACCACAAGATGTAGCGAAACCAAAAGGTTGGGGTTATGGCGGTGGTTTCTCAAGTGGTGCAGCAAATACTCGCACTCGCACAGACTTTCAAGCCTTAGCTTACTACAATGGTTCTGTTCTCACCGATGCCAATGGTAATGCACAGATAACCTTTAAATTGCCGGATGACTTAACGACATGGCGAGTGATGGCTGTGGCGACTGATGGAAATCTGCGTTTTGGTAACGGCGATGCGACCTTTATCAGCACCAAACCACTGCTAACTAATGCTATCTTGCCACAATTTGCCCGTCCAGGCGATCGCATCTTCGCTGGTTTATCCGTCACCAACAACACCGGGAATACCGGAAATCTCTCAATTAATGGCGAAGTTAGCGGTACAGTTAAGTTTGCCGAGAAAAACCCCACAACTACAGCTTTAGAAACCAAAGCTGAATCTGCAACTCACGCTTATCGCTTTCCAATGGTGGCGGATAATGTCGGAGTCGGGAAAGTTCGCTTTACCACTCAGCTAAATAATACAGCCGCAGATGCTTTTGAATTACCTTTGGAAGTTAAGCCAATTGAAATAACAGAACAAGTCGTTGAAACTGGTGTAACTGAAAAACAAGTACAAATTCCCTTGAATGTTGACAAAAATACCTTCCCTGACGCCGGAGGTTTAGATATTCAATTGGCGAGTACTTTAATTCCCGAAATTAAAGCACCAGCAAAGCAGGTTTTAGCAGATAATGATTTACCTTTTGCAGAACCCGCAGCGAGTCAATTAATAATTGCGGCTAATCTGCAAACTCTTTCTCAAAAATGGGGACTGGGGACTGAGGACTGGGGACTAGGGAATGTAAATCAGTACGTTGAAAAATTACAAAAACTGCAAATAGCTGATGGTGGTTTTGCAGCTTTCCCCGGACAAGAAAAATCTGACCCTTGGGTTTCTTCCTATGCGGCTGAATCTTTAGTGAAAGCAAATCAGGCGTTTCCTAATTTAGTTGATGCGGGAATGTTGTCTCGCCTCAAAACTTATTTGCAAAAAGTTTTAGCCAATCCTGGAGAATACGATTTTTGCAAACAACTACTATGTAAAAGACAACTGCAACTGAAAGCTTTAATTGCTCTATCAGAACTAGGTGAAAAACGCAATACTTTCCTTGGAGATATTTACGAACAGCGCAATAATTTTGATGTAGTCACTCAAATTAAACTTGCGCGATATTTATCTCAATTCCCAGAATGGCAAGACGAATCTCAACAATTAGTGAACAAGCTGCAACAAAATATATATGAAACTGGTCGTACAGCAGTTGTGAGTTTACCATCTAGCTGGGGATGGATGAGTTCATCTACCGCAACCCAGGCGGAAGCTTTACGTTTATTTATTGCCAAACAAAGTAAACCCGAAGTCATAGATAAGTTATTGGAAAGTCTTCTGGTATTGCGGCGGAATGGTACATGGCAAACTAACTATAATAATGCCCAAGCATTAACAGCTTTGGTAGAATATAGCCAACTGCAACCCACGCCACCTAATTTTGTTGCCACAGTACAATTAGCTGGGAAAAAGTTAGGAGAAAATCGCTTTGAAGGCTACAAAAATCCTAGCTTACAGCTAAATGTGCCGATGAATCAATTACCTCGTGGGCGTAATGATTTAACACTACAAAAATCAGGTAATGGCAATCTACATTATTTGGTTGCTTATAATTATCGCTTGCAAGGAAATCAACCAGGCAGATTTAATGGGTTACGCATAACGCGAGAAATTAGTCAAGTAAATGAAGAGAAAGTTTTACAAAAAACAGGGCTTTATGCTTTGGATAAACCCTTGACTTTAGCCCCTGGACAAGTGTTTGATATTGGTTTAGAAATTATCTGCGATCGCCCCGTGGATCATATAGTAATAAAAGATCCCCTACCCGCAGGTTTTGAGGCGGTGGATGCGAGTTTTCAAACTGCTACGGCTGCATTACAAGCAAAAGCCGATAATTGGGAACTTGGGTTTAGGGATGTGTACCGCGATCGTATTATCGCCTACGCCGACCACCTCGAACCAGGAGTTTACAGCCTGCATTATTTAGTCCGTTCTGTGACACCTGGGACATTTTCTTGGCCTGGTGCCCAAGTTTACCTCCAATATGCACCAGAAGAATTTGGGCGTACTGCTGAATCTACATTGATATTGGAGGATGGAAAGTAATTATTTATGCCATCTTTGGCTAAAACAAATCTCAAAATCTTTCCAAGTCTATACGAGCCTGTTTTAAAATCTTGGCTAGAGTGGAACGCTTAACTGTTAGATGAGCCGGAACAGTCAATTTTAAAACTTCATCTGGTAAGGTTTCTTCCAATCTAATATGACTACCTCGCTGGCGTACAACTATCCATCCATCCCGTTTTAGCGCAGCGATAATCTGAGTGTAGGGTAAATTGGGAACTTTACTCACAGTACCAATTCCCTCACAATTACTCCTTCTTGAGTAATCAATTCATCTTCCAATGGCTCTAGGTAAAGTTCTATTGCTTCTTGGATATTCTCTAATGCTTCTTCCACAGTTTCTCCTTCACTGATACAACCAGGAAGTGAAGGAACATAAATAGTATATCCACCTTCGTCACTAGGTTCTAATACAACTTTGAGTTTCATAACTTGGCAATGAACTTACTTTTCTATTTTTAATGATTTTTGGCGATGGCTGCTTCTTGAGCATTTTAATTGAACAGTGAACGATTGAAAGAGGCGATGTCTAGGTTGGGCTACGCCTACGTATTATCGCTTACGCCGACCACCTCTAACCAGGAGTTTATAGCTTGCATTACTTAGCTTTTGATTTTGCCCGTCTTCAAAAGTAGGTCGTTTTTTAAAACTCAAATAGGAATCCTACATATCTATTCAGGATGAAGAATGAACTGGGAAGAAGGGTTAGAAATTTTAGATGCAGTTGTTTTTAACAAAAAAAACCGACACCTGAAAGATGTGGAAAGAATTATCCTTAAAGGGTCATGGCAAGGACTAAGCTTTAAAAGTCCGTGTTTTCGGTTGGTCGGAGGCTTTGAAAAAAAAACAACTAAGTCATGGATCTTTGAGGTTGGGTTTCCTTGCATCAACCCAACCTACTGAATTATTAAACAATACTCAACTGATAGGCACCCTCAATTTTGAGCAGTGTATCCTGATTTTTTACAAAAAAGGTTTTAATTTCCTGCCATCAATACTGTATACTCCTTTTATCTAACGGCATGAAATATCCAATGATTATACTATTTGATAATAGGGGGAGCAAACACTTGTAGGTCGATATTGTTAGGGAAAGGATAACTTATAGCTTGACTACCACTTATCCCATTAGTCTGAGCGATAATTTGAAAAGAACTAGCTCCATAAGGTCTGACATATATATCTCTATTGAAGTCAGGCAATTGTAAACTATAACTACAACCGTTATCAATGTTGCTACCTGTAGCGTTGACTTGAGCTAAATTCTTCTCGGTAGCAGTGTTAAATAATTGACCCTCAGCAGGTTTAGTAGGAATGAATTCTTTCAGAGTCACCTGAATTTGACTGCAAGGAATTGCACCAATTCTTTCTCCTCCTTTCACTATATTTCCTTGAATTGTGACAGTATTTTGAACTCTTTGACTTCTTGGATATTTTTGAGCTAACTGTATAGTTTGCGTTGGTTGAGCATTCGCTATGGCTGTAAAGCTAGCTAATACGCTACATGTCAAAGTTGCAATCAAGGTTGGCGAAATACATAATTTCATACAGGACATAGGACATCTCCGATATTCTATAGTAGTGAGTGTTTATTGATAGTGTGAATTGGGTCTATCAATTCTGTGTGAATGGCTTTATGTTGATTTATATGATTGGTTTTTTGGTTTTATGCAGTGCATCCTGATTTTTCATATAAAAGCTGATAAATAAAAGATGATCTATGACTGGCGGGCATTATCGCCTACGCCGACCACTTAGAACCAGGAGTTTATAATCTACATTACTTAGTCCGTTCTGTTACTTCCGGGACATTTTCTTGACCTAGTGCCCAAGTTTACCTGCAATATGCACCAGAAGAATTTGGGCGCACTGCTGAGTCTACATTAATCCGATTGTAAATTGACCTGTAATATCATGTCCGGCTAATCACTTATCATTAAAATATCTCCGTGTCCCCGCGTCCCCGTGTCCCCGCGTCAGCCTAAATCATAAGTCTTTTACCGGACATGATATAATTTCTAGATTATTAAAGTGAAATACTATTACAAAATGTGTGAATCAAATTTCCACTGCTCATGTTCCAGATTTTCATAGTATTATCCGCACTACTGCTGACTAAAGTTTTACCATCGGCACTAATAGCTACAGCAGAAATGTTGTAGAGATGTCCTGAGAGAGTACGAATTAGTTGGCCAGTGCGAATATCCCACAGTTTAATATTCTTGTCTGAGCTAGCACTCACGAGAGTATTACCATCTATGCTCATAGCTACAGCAGTCACTCTACCGGAATGCCCCTTGATTGTGCGAATCTGCTCTCCAGTGTGAGTATCTTGTAGTATGATTGTCCCATCTCCATAACCGCTAACAACAGTACTACCATCTGGGCTGATACTAATAGAAGTAACTGAAATTACATCTTCAGGATAACCATTCTCTACTGTTGTTTGCTTCAGGGTACGAATCAACTTGCCAGTGGGAATATCCCAGAGGATAATTTCGTCACCAACACTACTACTCACAAGAGTACCGCTATTTTTGCTGATAGCGATCGCATTCACCAAGAATGAATGCCCTGCTAAGTAGTTGAGCAATTTACCAGTACGAATATCTCGTAATTTGATTTTCTCACCATGAGAACTAATGAGGATATGATTATCTGAACTAATTGCTACATTATCAACCCCAGTATCTGCAAATGTCAGATTTAACTTGCCAGTTTGCACATCCCATAATTTAATTGTCTCATCGCCCCAACCACCAGTAACTAACGTATTTCCATCAGGACTAATAGCAAGAGAACGAACCCACATATCTTTGATACTGCGAATTTTCTGCTGGCTGCGAACATCCCATAAATTTATGCTGTTGTCGGAATTGAGACTAACCAGAGTTTGGTTATCTGGGCTGATGGCAACATATTGAAACCAATCAGAATGTCCGGCAATGGTGCGAATTTGCTCTCCAGTTTTCACATCCCAGAGTTGAATATCACTGGCATTAGCACTAACTATGATATTTCCATCTGGACTAATAGCTACTGTCCGAGGTGAAGAACTACTATAACTAAAAATCAGTGTGCCACTCGGAGGATTTTTAGGTGATGATTCTGATAAATCTAATTCTTTGATAGGTTGACCAAATGTGCGGAGTAACTTTCCGGTTTTAACATCCCACAGTTTGATCGTACTATCCCAAGCACTACTAACTAAAGTACTGCCATCTGAACTCATAGCTAATGATTCTATCATCCCGGAATGGCTTTTAAGTGTGCGAATTTCTGTTCCAGTTGCCATATTCCACACTTTAATAGTGTTGTCGTAACTACCACTAAACAGAGTTTTACCATCCGCACTAACGACTAATTTAGAAACACCATCCAAATGCCCTTTAATTGTACGAATTTCCCTAGCAGTTTTAAGATCCCAGAGTTTAATAGTTTTATCAGAACTACCGCTAATAACAGTAGTGCCATCTGGAGCGATAATTGCAGAATTCACCCACTCAGAATGTCCCCTAAATCTACGAATTAATTTCCCTGTGGAGATATCCCAGAGTTTGATAGTTTGATCCCAACTACCGCTAATGATAATTTTACTATCTTGACTAACAGCTAAGGACTGAATCAAGTCAGAGTGTCCTTCTAATGTCCGAATTAATTTTCCTGTAGAAATATCCCATAATTTGATAGTTTGATCTTTGTTCGCACTGATCAAATTTTTGCCATTATGACTAATTAAACCTCGATATCCCGCACCCTGGAATGTGTGGATTAACTTGCCTGTAGCAATATCCCAAAATTTGATATTATCGTCGTTACTAGCACTGATAAATGTTTTTCCATCTGGGCTAATATCTACGGAGTTAATCGCATTAAAATGCCCTGTAAATTGACATTTATGAGCAGAAATTTCCGCTTGTGTGTTGTCTGTTGCATTTGAGTTGTTTATTTCTGCAGCCACAGGTAAAACAAATTGAGCCAGAGAAAATACAACAACCCCGACAATGCTATAAGCCATTTGGGATTTATTATTATTCTCTAGATTAATTTGTCTGGCGGACTTGATTTTAGACATACCTTTCCAGTCCAAGAGTGATTAGCGATCGCCTGTTTTTTCTGGCTCTGTCTTACTGCTTAAGAAACTCTTCGCCCCCCTTAAAAAGGGCAGGGCTGTTTCATTCCCCAAAGAGCTTTAAAAATCAAGGGTTCTAGCAATTAAAAATTAGTTATTTTGTTACCAGCGTGCCCAGAAAATGAACTATTTTACTGATATTTCAATGTTTAAATGTTCATCTCATCGTCACCCTTACTTACAATTTTCTCGCTAACCATCTTGACAAATCCTGTTTGAAATGGAATGAAACAGCCCTGCTTAAAAAGGGGGGATCTAAGACTTTGAAAACACACACTAGGTGCAAGATATGAAAAACTTACCGATACAGAGGACTAATGATACTAAACGTCGCATCTTTGCGGAATAGATCGCTACCATCTGCGGGTTCTACCCACAACTCAAAATTCTTGTGCCGTATGTAGTGTCCAGGAAAGTTCAGGGATTCAAATGACCAACTAGAAGCATCATTACCAAAGAGCCGAGTCTTAATGCAAAATGTAGCATCTTCCCTAAAAAGCCGCTGATTGATTCTCCTTGCCAACTTCAGCTGGAAATTTTCGTGTCTCAAGAAGTGACCTGGAAAGTTTACGGATTCAAATGAAGTACAGTTGCTATTTGCCAATCCTGAAACAAGTCTGTAGGTTGCGTCTTTCCTTCCCAGGTCATCACTGATTGGCTCTAAGTAGCCTAAGAAATTTCTGTGGCGAATATAGCGATCGCCAAAGTTATACGACCTAAAGGACACCACTTCACCGTTGCTTTGGGAATAAACTGACGAAGATGATGTCAGCAATATCCCACAGACTGACAAACCTAAAGTTGAAATACTCAAGAATTTTTTTAGCCAGTTAAATTTCATAGTTCCTCCTATTTTCTATTTAGGTAATACCAAAAAATAAATTATTCCAAATTGGCGGTTAGTTGGCTCGAATAATTTTCCACATGACATTCGGTTGATCGACGCACTCCCATAGGGTGATTCTACCGCCATTGTCCATAATGCCTCCGTGTTGGTGCAAGCATGAGCCGATCGCAGACTGAATCTTTACATACGATCCATCAACACGAACTTCACGCCACTTTTGAGAAGATGATCCTGTACAAGTCGATTGGATGATATCAGTACCATTTGCTGACAGTCCATTTTTTATGGTCAGGCAGAGGTCGCTATGTTTAAAACGGAGAACAAAATAACCATTGTCTGTCCATCCCCGCGTTAATTGAACGTTTGGTTGATTGATGCACTCCCATTGTGTGACAAGTCCTCCGATGTTTCTAATTCCCCCATGCTGGTGTACACACTTGCCGCTATGCTTCGCTTGTATGTAGTAGCGTTGCTCCGTAAGGCTTGCAGAGACCATTGGTCCTAGTGTTGCACCTAATGTCCCAATCACAAACAAACTTACTATGCCACGTTTCATAATATGAATACCTCTGCTCATCACTAACTAAGATTATGTTCTTTCATTTAATCACTGTCTATACCTAAAAAATCAGTGATGAAATAGCTAATATTTAACTGAACTGTTTGGCTTATTGCTGACTCCTTAAAAGCTGAATAGGAATTTCAATTTGAAATTCAGTTCCCTCACCTAATGCAGAAATACAACTGAGTTTTCCTTGGTGCTTTTCAACAACAATCTGATAACTGATTGATAATCCTAAACCAGTTCCTTGACCAACAGGTTTAGTAGTGAAAAAGGGATTAAATATCTGTTCCTGAACCTCTGGCTTCATACCAAGACCATTATCTTTGATACTAATTAAAACCCTCTTGCTAAAGGTTTATCCCCAATACTAGCTACTTTACGCAAAGCATTACTATCTGAAAGTACTTGCCAAATTCTACTGTATTTGACATCGAGTATTTGAGTTACTAAAGCAACTGTATTTTGGAACAAATCCAATAATTCCAGTCCTGAAAGTGCTTTTTGTCCTAGTGCATTCACTGCGGCTTGATAGCTAAAATTCATCGATGAATTATCAAAGTTATGCCAGTTATTATTTGACTGAGTTGTTTTGCTTGATGCCTGTAAATTGAAGTTCATAAACTAAATATTATTTGTTCTGCGTATCTAATAGTTCCCTAAAAAATTTGAAACTTCAACCCACTCGTTAAAACTTTAACCATAATGGAATATTTATAAATCAAAGATAAAGTAGATTAAGCGCATCTAAATTGTTATTGACAAAAATATTACTTAATGTGTTGACTAAATAATCAGATTTATCGCTTGGTTTATTTTCTAAGGGCTAAAGCGATGCTTACGCTAAATTTATAGCGCTTCTCGTTTGTATGCAATACACTTTGACCTGTCTCCAAACCTCTCTCCTAAAAGGAGAGAGGCTTTGAATCTTACTCCCCTTACCTTGTAGGGAAGGGGCTGTTCTTGTTAGGTCTGTATTGCACTCAACCGAGAAGCGCTATATTTATGGGGATTATCTTTTTACCTGCTGGGACTCTCAAAAAGCATCATTTCTCCCTAAAAAGCTGTGGTGCGCTTCGGCTTTCAGCTTCAGCGCACCACAGCTTTCAAGATATCCTTGAAAAATTAATTTAGGCTGGAACGACTTGAGCAATCAATGAGCGTTTGTCAAGTGTGTGAACTTTACCTACTTCGCTCAGAGCAATTACAACCCGCTCTAGCATTTCTCCAGCCTGTTCACGATATTGATTTTCGCGGCCTCGTAAACGAATAACAAACTTCACTGAATCGCCTTTACTCAACCAACCAATCGCTTGCTCGATGCGTAAATTGTAATCAGCTGCTCCCACGTTGGGACGCAACCGAACTTCTTTTACCGTTGGTCTAGCACTCTGTGTCTGACGCTTTTTCTTTTGATACTGAAACTTGCCATAGTTGAGGATCTTCGCTACTGGAGCTTCTTTGCCTTCGGAGACTACAACTAAGTCAAGTTCTACGCTCTGCGCTAGCTGTAGAGCCTCACGTGTGTCAATCAAACCACGATTGTTATTTTCATGGTCGATCAGGAACACTTGAGGTGACTTGATTTGCGAGTTAATTTGTTGCTTTTGGATTGCGATAATGTTTTTCTCTCTATTGTTCAAATACTTCTGCTTTGCAAGCAATTAAATTCTAACACAAGCTTGATGTGATACCAATCTGCTTTCTAAATTGTAACTTTCACTTTGGGGGAGTAGGGAGTAGGGAGTAGAAATTACGCTTTTGAATGCGAATTGGTATGAAGACATCACAAGCTATTCCAAACCTTTCAGAGGACTGCATTTAGACTCCCCAAAATGCCCCAGGCGCTTCCGTAATCATTCTAATTAATGTGAGTTCTACAGATTCCAAAGAATCCCGCTTCCATTCCTCTCCCCGTTGGCGTTAGTCTGCCGTTATACCATTTCACTAAAACCCTGATACATATAGATTTCGCGTAGGGGCACGGCAATGCCGTGCCCCTACCAACGTATTTGTATCATAATTAAAGTGAAACGGTATAACGGCAAGCGGGGAGAGGCTGAAAAACCCTAATTTTTCGTGCCCAACTCAGGATACTAAAGCCCCTCTCCGTCTCGGAGAGGGGTTGGGGAGAGGTTCATCGAACTCATGTTAATTAGACTTTACAGCTATCCATTGCGTCACAGGTGCCATTCCTCGCCAGCCCAAAAATTTACCAATAGGTTCCGCCCGCTGGATGGCAATACGAGTCAAATCACCACCGACTCGTTCACGCCATTGAAATAAAGTTTGCTCGCCCTCTACCGTCACCACATTTGCCACCAAACGTCCACCCAGCCGCAGCGCTTCCCAGCAAACATCAAAAAGTCCTGTTGCTGTTACCCCACCACCAATAAAAATGGCATCTGGTGTAGGCAAGTCTTTGAGGGCATGGGGCGCTTTACCTTCAATAATTTGCAGATTTGGAGTACCGAGAGTGGCGGCATTATCGGCAATATATAGTAGTCTAGATGAATTTTGCTCGATCGCCATTGCCCGGCACCGAGGATGACTCCGCATCCATTCAATAGAAATTGAACCGCAACCCGCGCCCACATCCCACAATAATTCTCCTGGTGTCGGTGCCAAAGCTGCTAAGGTGATTGCCCTAACTTCACGCTTCGTTAACTGTCCATCGTGGTGGTAGGCGTTATCTGGTAATCCTGGTAATCTTGGTAAAGGGATAACCCCAGCATCGGCAATACAATCAACTGCGATCGCATTCAACACTGCAACTTCAGTTTCACTCCAAGATGCGGCGGTACCTCCCACAATTCTTTCATGAATGCCCCCCATACGCTCCAAGACAATGACTTTACTGCTACCATAGCCGCGATTTGTCAAAATTTCAGCAACAATGGCGGGTGTGTCCTTTCCTTCACTCAAAACCAACAGCTTAGCTCCCGGATAAATGTAAGATTGGAGCAGGGAGGATGGACGACCATTCAAACTCAAGGTTTCCACTTCAGTTAAAGACCATCCCACCCTGGCACAGGCGAGGCTGAAGGTTGAAGGTGCGGGGATAATTGTCATTTCCGAAATGGGAATTCGCCGCCCTAAGGTGACACCAATGCCATAACACATGGGATCGCCGCTGGCAAGTACGCACATTGACTCACCCCGCCGCTTGATGATTTCTTCTACAGAAATGCTGATAGGAGATGCCCAGACTATTTTCTCACGTTGGTCATCTGAAGGCAGCATTGCTAAATGGCGATCGCCTCCTACAATTACTTTAGCTTGAGCGATTAGGGAAAGAGCGATCGCACTTAACCCCTCTAACCCATCTTCTCCAATACCGACGATAGAAAGCCATTTCTCTGTCATGCTAATTTGTGTCCTGTTGGGCATTGGGCACTTGTACTGTCCTTCGACTACGCTCAGGAACCGCGAAGTCGAAGTATTGGCCATTGAGCATTGGAAGTGTGGCAAGGATGGGAAGTTTTTTTATAATCTCCCCACACTCACTCATCTCCCCATGCCCAATCCCCAGTCCCTTTTACACCAGCGCTGCTGTTGATTTCAAAGCGAAAATCTTTTCAATTACATCTTCTACTACCTTATCTGGGGTGGAAGCACCAGAAGTAATTCCCACAACAATTTCTCCATCTGGTAGCCAGTTTTCTGTAATGATTAATTGTCCATTTAATTGCCGATGTTCAATCGAATTTGCTGATTGAATACGTTCAACAATATCAATGTGATAAGAAGGAATTCTTCTCTCAAAAGCAATTTGTTGCAATTGAGTAGTATTTGAGGAATTAAACCCACCAATTACTACCATTAAATCTAATTTATCTTCCACCAACTCCAACATTGCATCTTGCCGTTCTTGGGTGGCGTCACAAATAGTGTTGAAGCTTTGGAAATGCTGATTTAATTCGGTAGGACCATACTTTTGCAACATAGTACGCTCAAAAAGCTTGCCGATTTGCTCGGTTTCACCTTTAAGCATGGTAGTTTGGTTAGCAATACCGACTCTTTCTAAATCGCGATCGGGATCAAATCCTGGGGAAGAAGCTTTGGCAAATTTTTTCAGAAATTCTTCACGGTTTCCACCGTTCATAATATAGTTAGCAACATATTCCGCTTCTGACAAATTCAACACAATTAAATACTTGCCAGCAAAGGAACTCGTTGCAACTGTTTCTTCGTGCTTATATTTACCGTGAATAATTGAAGTATAATCAACTTTTTTGTGCTTTTCTACTGTATTCCAAACTTTAGATACCCAAGGGCAAGTTGTATCAACAATTTTGCAGCCTTTTTCGTGAAGTATCTGCATTTCTTGAACGCTAGCCCCAAAAGCAGGTAATATGACTACATCACCAATATCAACAACAGAAAAGTCTTTTTGATTTGCTTCCACCGGGATAAATTTTACTTCCATCTCCTGCATCCGCTGATTAACAGAAGGGTTGTGAATAATCTCGTTAGTAATCCAGATGCGTTCTGTGGGGAAGTGTTGACGGGTTTCATAGGCCATAGCCACAGCACGTTCTACACCCCAGCAAAAGCCAAAGGCTTGCGCTAGTCGAATGGTGACATTACCTCGTTGCAGGGTGTAATTGCGATCGCGAATTTCCTGAATCAAGTTACTTTGATACTCAGATTGCAACTGGCTGGTAACTTCTGCTTGATGACCAAACCCCTTACGATTGTAATTTTCCGAATGTTGGAGCGTGCGCTTAAAAGCTTTTGTATCCATTAGACTTGTCTACTTAAACCACTATTTTTTATTCTCTCGCGCCAAGACGCGATTTATACAGACTTGTGTTCAAACATATTACTTCTTATCGTTTTCCCTCGCCGAAACACGTTGAGGTTGGGGTTTTAATTCAATGTCGCTATAAATCTGCAATGCAGAACGCCAAACTATATAGCCTTCACGACTTAAGTGTAAGCCATCAGTAGTAAATTCGCGCCGAAGATCGCCTTGGGTATTGGTAAACAGGGGATATAAATCGAGAAATTTCACACCTTTTTTCGCACATATGCTTTGCAGTTGCTCATTCAATCGGCGAATGCGACTATTGGCAATAGCCAGAAGTTTATCTCGTCCTTTCCAAGTTGCTTCCTCTCCACTATGCGGCAAAATCGATTGGACAACAATTTGGGCTGTGGGATGTGTGTTTTGCAGGTAACTCATAATTTGCTGGTGATTATCTAAAATAACCTTGTCGTTCGTCCCGCGAATTAGGTCGTTAATCCCAATCATGACAAAAATCACTTCTGGCTGGGTGCGGTCAAATATATTCAATCTTTTCAAAAGTCCCTTGCTGGTTTCGCCAGAAATTCCTTGATTGAGCCAATTTTTACCTTCGGGTAATAACTCAGTAGGAAACCACAAACTCAGAGAATCTCCAGCCAGTATAGTTAAGCGCACAGGACGCCGATCAGCGGCTACCTTAGCTTCTTGTTTGAGGATATCTACCCATTGTTGGTAAGTTAGTTGGTGACGGCGACCTAAATCAGGTGTAACAACTGGGTCTGAGTTGTTCAGGTTGATTTGATCTGGGGATGTTACTATTCCAAAAAAATCGGTCAATTTCTGCTGTTGCCAAATTAGCAGAATGACCGCCAACAATAGTACGCCGTTGGTTAACAGCGAGAAAAATGCCCAGATAGGAAATGTTTTTACAGAAGTAGACACGACTAGCGAAATTTACCAATTATTTGAATCAAATTTTAACGCTAGCAGTCAAAAATCACACTCGATGAAAATAGGGAATGGGGAGTGGGGAGTGGGGAGTGGGGGATGAGGGGGATGAGGGAGAATAATAACTCCTTACTCCCTACTCCCTACTCCCTACTCCCTACTCCCTACTCCCTACTCATTACTGAATGGGGCGATCGCCACCAAACTCAGAATTATAACCTTCTTCGCCGTGTTCGTTGATATCCAAACCTTGCAATTCTGCTTCCTCTTTGACTCGCAGCCCGACTGTAGCATCGATAATTTTGAGAATAATCCAGGTACCAGCAGCTGCGATTACATAGGCGATCGCAATTGCTACTAGTTCAACTCCCAATTCAGCAAAATTACCACGCAGTACACCGTCTTTACCTGCTGAGTTGACTTGGGTGGTAGCAAAGATTGCTGTTAAAATCGCCCCCACAGTACCACCAACGCCATGTACAGGATAGGTATCTAAAGCATCGTCAACTAACAGCTTGTGTTTGAAACTAATAGCATAGAAGCAAACAAAGGCGGTGATAAAACCAATAAAAATCGCTGATAGCGGTGTCACAAATCCCGCAGCAGGTGTGATGCCCACCAAACCAGCAACGGCTCCTGTAGCAGCTCCTACTGCGGTTGGTTTACCTCGTAAAGTTGCTTCCAAAATTAGCCACATTAAAGCCGCCGCTGCCGCCGCTGTGTTAGTGGCAACAAAGGCTGATGTTGCCACATTTGTGACTAAGTTACCCGAAGTTCCGCTAGCAGCGGATAGTGCACTTCCAGCATTGAACCCGAACCAGCCAAACCACAGTAAGCCAGCACCCAGCAAAATGAAAGGAACGTTGTGGGGGGGGCTAAGGCGGTCAGGATGTGTTTTCCGAGGTCCAAGGACGATCGCTGCTACTAAAGCTGAAACCCCAGAACTAATGTGAACTACTGTACCGCCTGCAAAGTCCAGGGCACCCAAACCACCAGCCAAACCTAAGAATCCACCTTTCGCCCAGACCATGTGGGCGAGGGGAGTGTAAACAAAGGTTGACCACAGGAGGACAAATAGGCAATAGGCGCGGAAACTCATCCGTTCGGCGATCGCCCCAGAAATTAAGGCTGGGGTGATAATGGCAAACATGGCTTGGTAAATCATGAATGCCTGGTGGGGTATCGTCCCTGCATAAGAAACAACTTCCGCAGGGTTTGAACCTTTGAGATAATCGGTTGTCTCTAAACCGACACCATTCAACCCCAACCACTGTAATCCACCGATGAACGGTAAACCTGGCGCAAAGGAAAGACTATAACCCCACAGAATCCAGGTAACTCCCACGATCGCCATTAACACAAAGCTCATCATCAATGTATTTAGGATATTGCGCGATCGTACAAATCCACCATAAAAGAATGCCAATCCTGGTGTCATTAGCAGCACGAGTGCTGCCGAAATCAGCATAAATGCTGTATCTCCAGTATCAGCAGGAGGCGGACTGGCGGCTGGTGTTTGGGCAAAAGCATTGCCCGTCAGTCCTCCCAAAATTACCATGCTGATAGCCCCGATCGTGACAACTTTCTTCAACACTTCTTTTTAGCACCAACAAATTTGTATTACATTAATATATTTTCAGTACTGTTTGATACTTTTTTTTGTCTTGGAAGCTACCTTAATTTTATTTTTTTGAAATGTTAACAAAACTATCATAATTGATATGAGTTTCTGAGAGTTTAATCGTAATTTCAATAATTTGTAACTATGAGGACTTTTTTACAGTGTTCTCCGAGAATTTGCACAAATATAGAATGATTATATTTTTTCCATTTTACGCATAAGTGCGTACATAACCGTATAGTTGCTTGTGAGTGCGTAGTCACCACAAAAAGCTTGGCAATTGTGCCTGGGGTTATTGTCTTTTGAAAATAAATCATCATAAAATTTATGGGTCAGCAGTAGTTTAGTAATCTTACTTAAGCCCTGGGTGCAAACATGATAATTAATACACTTATTAAAGCTAAAGCAGATCCAATTACGTCGTAGCGGTCTGGAATTACCCCGTCTACCTTCCAACCCCAAAGCATTGCCATTGCGATAAACACGCCGCCATAAGCCGCATAGACTCTGCCAAAATTTGCTGGTTGAAGAGTTGCAATAACTCCATAGACAGCTAAAGCAATTCCACCTAACATCCCCCACCAAAATGGCTTAGCTTCACGCAACCACAACCACACCAAGTAACCACCCGTGATTTCAAATAAACCAGCCCACAAAAAATACAACAGCGACTTAATCATTTGACCAATTTTTGACTAAGGTTGAACTCAGTAAAATTACGCTAACGCTTTTAACTCAACTATTGTCATTAATTAAAGTAAGTTTATTGAGCGAATTGGGGATTGGGGATTGGGGATTGGGGATTGGGGATTGGGTATTGGGTATTGAGAAAATGTTCCTAAATATTTATTTCCTAGTCTCAAGTTCCTATTCCCCAGTCCCCAGTCCCCAGTCCCTAATCCCCAGTCCCCATTCCCCCGTAGATAAGGCTTAAGGATGAAAGCACCATTACCTGATAACGAAGCACAGAGAATTGAGACACTTTTGCAGTATAAAATCCTCGATACGCCACCTGAAGGCGCCTTTGACGATCTCACCCGTTTAGCCTCGTATATTTGTCAGACTCCCATTGCCTTAATTAGCTTAATTGATACAAATCGCCAGTGGTTCAAAGCCAAGGTGGGTTTGGATGTCTCCCAAACACATCGAGACCAGGCGTTCTGTGCCCATGCTATTCTACAACCTGATATTCTTATTGTGCCTGATGCTACAAAAGACGAACGGTTCGCCGCAAATCCACTGGTCACTTCTAACCCAAATATCCGGTTTTATGCTGGTGTACCTCTAACTAATGCTGAGGGATACGCACTAGGAACTCTTTGCGTCATTGACTACGTAGCACGGGAACTTAATCCAGATCAGATAGAAGCATTACAAACTCTGGCTCGTCAAGTTATCAAACAACTGGAATTGCGTCGCAATTTAGCAAGTTTAGTGCTTGTGACTAATAAAGGTAAACAATCAAAGAAAGTCCGCAAGCAATTTTTCAAAAGAATTGCCACAGGCTTTGCTTTGGCGTCGGCAATTTTAGTTGTGATTGGTGCTGTTTCTTATCAAAATACAAGAGTATCTATTAATAATAGTAGTGTAATAAAAAACATTAATAAAAAAATCAACAGCTTAGAAAAACTACTGTCGCAGACAAAGGATGCTGAAACTGGACAACGTGGTTACATCCTCACTGGAAAAGAAACTTATTTCAAAGCATATCAAGCAGCACTGACTAACGTCGATCAAGAAATTACAAAACTGAAGAATTTAACCGTAGATCAACCAAACGAACAAAAGCAGATCGCAAAGCTTGAATCTTTAATTGGAACTAAACTTACTCAACTAAAACAGACTATCAACTTGCGCCAGAATCAGGGATTACAGGCGGCCTTGCAGGGACTAGTGACAAATGATGGTCAAAATCTCATGAATGATATCCATACAGCGATTCATGAGATAGAGAACCAGGAAAAAGGGCGGCGTCAGAAACTGTCACAAGCAACAAAAGCTTGGACTCGCAAAACAACTGTGACAATTGCGATCGCCATTTGCCTAAGTTTTTTCGTTCTTGCTGTAGTCTACTACTTGATATACCGTGAGGTTTGCGAGCGCAAAAGAACAGAAGAAACCTTAGACCAAGAACGGAACTTTATCTCAGCAGTCCTTGATACAGCCAGCGCCTTGGTAATAGTTACCGACTCCCAAGGGCAAATCGTTCGTTTCAATCAAGCTTGTGAGCAAACAACAGGTTATTCCTTCGACGAGGTAAGAGGTAGGTATTTCTGGAATTTGTTTTTACTTCCTCAAGAAGTGGAGTCAGTCAAAGCAGTTTTCGAGCAATTGCGAACTGCTAAGAGTTTCCACGAACACGAAAACTATTGGCTAATGAAAGATGGGACTCAACGACTAATTGCTTGGTCGAATACCATCTTAAAAAACTATGACGGTTCAGTAGAATATGTTGTCGGCACAGGGATTGATATCACTGAGCGCAAACGAACCCAACAACATCTGACTGCACAATACGCAGCAACCCGCGTTTTAGCAGATTCCACCACAATCGACGAAGCTATGCCCCAAATTCTCCAAGGAATCTGTGAAAGTTTAGGATGGGATTTGGGCGAAATCTGGATGGTCGATCGGGAAGCAAATGTGCTGCGTTTTTTCGATATCTGGCACAAACCATCCCTTGAGGTACAAGAGTTTGCAGCCGTGAAACGAGAAACGACTTTTGCCCCAGGAATTGGACTACCGGGCCGTGTTTGGGCTAGTTGTGAACCTGTTTGGATTGCTGATGTCGTTAAAGATCTGAATTTTCCTAGCTTCCAAATCGCCGCTCAAGTAGGACTACACGCTGCTTTCGGTTTTCCCCTCCGCACTGGTAACAAAATCCTCGGCGTCATTACCTGCTTTAACCGTGAAATCCAGCAACCTAACGAAGACTTGGTAAAAACGATGAATTTTATTGGTGAGCAAGTGGGGCAATTTATCCAGCGTAAACAGGCTGAAGAAGAATTACAACGCCAAAACTTGCGATCGCAATTATTTACCGAAATCACCCTGAAAATTCGCCAGTCTTTGCAAATCGAAGAAATTCTGGAAATCACTGTCAATGAGGTGCAAAAAATTCTCCAAACCGACCGAGTATTAATTTATCAGCTATTGCCAGATGAGTCTAAAACCACTGTTATCGAAGCGGTAGTTTCTGGCTTACCAGCAATTAAAGAACAAAACACCGTCGCCCCCTACTTTCAAGCCGAATACCTACAACAATACTATTTACAGCAATATCGTCAAGGACGGATTTTGGGACTAGCTAATTTGGATTTGCTGGAAGTCGAACAAACTCATCTGCAATTAATGCAACAGTTTGGGGTAAAAGTCAATTTAGTTGTACCCATTCTCGTCAAAGAAGAACTCCGTGGTTTGCTCATAGTTCATCAGTGTGCCCATTCCCACCAATGGTCTAGCTTTGAAACTCATCTTTTGCGCCAAATCGCCGACCAAGTAGGTATAGCCTTAGCCCAAGCCCAACTATTAGAAGCAGAAACTCGTCAACGACAAGAACTTGAAATTGCCCGTTACCAAGCTGAATTAGCTTCTCAAACCAAAAGCGCCTTTTTGGCAAATATGAGTCATGAAATTCGTACTCCCATGAATGCTGTATTGGGAATGACTAGTTTAGCCTTAGATACTTCCTTAGACCCAGAACAGCGAGATTTTATTGAAACGATTCGCATCAGTGGAGAAGCTTTATTAACTTTAATTAACGAAATTTTAGATCTGTCCAAACTTGAGGCTGGAGAGATGGCTCTGGAAACACTAGACTTTAACCTATCTACCTGTGTTGAAGAAGTTTTAGAATTATTGGCTCCCTCAGCCCACAATAAGGGATTAGAAATTGCAGCGCTGATTGATCCTAATGTCCCCATTCACATCCAAGGAGATGTTGGTAGGCTGCGGCAAATTCTCATGAACTTAATTAGCAACGCTATCAAGTTTACCAGTGCTGGCGAAGTGGTAGTTGAAGTACAATTGCGTTCCCTTTCCTCCACTACAGTCAGCATCTACTTTGCCATCACAGACACGGGTCTTGGTATTAGTCCTGAAGACCAACCTAAACTGTTTATGGCATTTACCCAAGTCGATGCTTCTACCACTCGCAAGTATGGTGGTACTGGTTTGGGATTAGCCATCTGTAAACAACTGGTAAGTTTGATGGGAGGAGTAATTGGGGTGGAAAGTCAGATGGGGAGAGGATCTAAGTTTTGGTTTGAAGTGCCTTTCGCCAAGCAAATTGAGCCTGTTTTGAAGTCATGCCCACTTTTAATCAATCGCCGCATCTTAGTAGTAGATGATAACTCTACTAATTGCAAAATGATCCACTATCAAGCTACTGCTTGGGGAATGCAGGTAGATCGAGCCAACACTGCTGCCGCTGCACTCAAAGCTATTCAGAAAGCTTGTGAGCAAAGAAATCCCTATGATGCCGTCTTAATTGATATGCAAATGCCGGAAATAGATGGTATCAAGCTAGGAGAAAAAATTAAAGCCAATTCTGCAATTGCCGAGACACCTTTAATTATTCTCGCCTTAACTAATCAACGGAATCAAGTACAGGAAGCTCTGAAAATCGGATTTGCTGCTTATTTAATCAAACCTGTTAAGACATCCCGACTTGTGGATACAATGACAACTATTCTACAAACTCAGCCGGAACCAGAACAAGGGGCTACTGAAGAAGTCCAAAGTAGAAAAAGTTCAGGTATAAGCCCTAACTCCTCTACTGAATCAAAGTTAAGAATTTTGCTAGCTGAAGATAATTTGGTAAATCAGAAAGTCACCCTGAAACAACTCCAAACTTTAGGCTATAAAGCTGATGTCGTTGCTAATGGAAAAGAAGTTTTACAGATATTAGAAAAAATTCCTTATGATTTGATTTTAATGGATTGCCACATGCCAATTCTCGACGGTTTAGAAACTACAAAACAAATTCATCGGTGGCAAGAGAGTGCTTTTGCTAGTCATCGTCGGCCTGTGGTAATTGCTATGACAGCTAATGCCATGAAAGAAGACAAACAAAAGTGTCTAAATGCCGGAATGGATGATTATCTCAGTAAGCCAGTGTTGAAAGAAAAATTGGCGGCTATCCTAGAGCATTGGGCAGATATCATCCTTTCACAACAGGTAGTAGCTGAAGGTGAGCAGACAGTTTCTACCACCAATAACGATGGAGCTGACTCAACAATCAATTGGGAACACCTGCATCAGGTATCGGATAATGACACACAATTTGAATTAAATCTCTTACAAATCTTTATTCAAGATATTCAACCCCGTTTAGAAATTATTAAAAGTGCGATCGCACTTTATGATTTTGGGCAAATTGTCCGAGAAGCTCATTACCTTAAAGGTGCTAGTGCTAACATTGGAGCCACAGCTATGTACTTAGCAGTTGATAAACTAGAACAACAAGCTCTCCAGCAGGAGCATAAAGGTACGACTAAGTTAATTTCAGAAGTAGAAGAATTTGTCAACCGCATTCAAGAATTTTTACAAGGTAAAAGTTAAAATAATTCGTAATTCGTAATTCGTAATTCGTAATTACGTTTTTTAACGGGGATTTAACTCCGACACAAAACGTTCTGCCTGTAGAGGCAGGGGAATTAAACTGAACATACTTTGTTAAAAGAGAATTCAGAATGCAGTCAGTATTACTTTTAGCTTTCGGGTAAGCTTTGCATTGCTGACAGCAAATCTTGATGAACCGATTTTGACGCAGCTACGATCAATCCAGGCAGGCTATAGTTTTTACAAGTATGCAGGGGCGGTAAAATAGAACCATCCAGAGTAGTGACAAGATAGCCAGCTTCTTTTGCCAAAAAAGCCAGGGCGCCACCATCAATAAATTTGCCCGCTCTGATTACTGCTCCACTCAAATCACCACTCAGAATACCATTGAGATTGGGAATTTGAATATCACTAGAATAGTCATTGGCAATATCAATTACTTGATAGCGGTCTTTTATTAAAGGTGCGATCGCATTCATTCCCCATCCCAACAATACAGCAGGTTTGGGTGATGTAATTTCCAAGGGAATGCAGGCTTCTAAATTCATTGCCAGCGTTCCTTTAAAAGCACCTTCGCCTCGAAAAGCATAAAAATAAACATTTTGAGCAGGAGAAATCGCCAGTACTGCCTCAAAATCATCCGCATTTAAAATAGTCAGAATAATTTGGTAATTAGAATGTCCATCCATGTAAAACTTCGTGCCATCAATTGGGTCGAGTGTGACTAAATAATCACCTGACAAACCAAGTTCAGTACTACGAAAATACTTAGTGTTTCTAGAACTTTCATACTCTTCCCCATAAAAGCGGATCTCTGGGAAAGTACCCAGCAGTACTACTTCCACCAGATTTTGAATTGCCAAATCCGCATCAGTAAGTGCAGCCGCAAAAAAATTTTTTCCTTCTTCTTTAGCGGGAAGTGCAGCAATTTTTGGTTGTAGAAAACTGGCATAGGCTGCTGCTACTTTCAGATGGGGAAGTAAAGTCTCTAAAATTAATCGAGTAGTCGGTGTTGTGGACATTGCAGCAACTCCTTTTATACATCATCTCCCATTCACAGGGCGATATGATTCCATATTCAGACAAAATTACGGTATCATGAACTACTATTTTTTAGCTATGGCTACGCCCGCCATTTGCAAAGCGTTTCGTAGATCGGTTAAGGTTTTTTGATGAAAATTCTAGATCGCAAAGACGCAATAAATCGTTGTCTGGCGATTTATTGCGTCTTTTGCCTTAACTCGTGGACTTTGCGCTTGAGTCACTGTAACTCTGTGACTACTTTTTTGAAACTTGTTCTTCCTCAACAAATTCTGGTAATTCATTGGGGGCACCGCAGGCAGAAATATTGCCTGTAAAATTTACATCCGCCATCAGTTCTGGATGTTCCTGCTGACGCTGGGTGATTTGTTCGCGGGTGAGAATCTTCGATTCATCAAAACCAAGCTCGATTTCGGTGTGTAAACCCTTGTACTTAACTCGCTTGAGGTTGTAAAAACGTTTGTTGAGAGTAGTTTTCACAAAAGCCTTCAAGCAACCTAAAAGATATTTGCGTTTAAAGGGATCTTTTACAAACCAGTACTCAATGGTTTTGCGGAGGTAAAAACGGGCATAGTTTCGCAGTACTCCTTTGAGTACATCCTCCCGTTCCATTGCGTCTGGTTTCATAATTGGCGTCACAAAGTTATATTGGGAATAATCCCGAACTTCTACGCGATCGCCTAAATCTTCAAATAACTCGGAAAATGGCCAAGGTGTAAACATATTCCAGTTGGCCATGTCTGTTTTCCAATCCAAAGCCATCTGATAGGTTTGCTCAATTGTCTCTGGGGTTTCGTTCTCCAAACCCATAATAAATTGAGCCTCAGCAACCATGCCATTTTTCTTTAACAGCTGAATCGCCCGCTTGTTTTCTTCGATAGTCGTTTCTTTGCGGAACAAATTCAACTTTAGCTGTGCTGCTGCTTCTGTACCCAAGGAAACATGAACCAGTCCGGCTTTGCGGTAAAGAGGTAATTCTTGCTCATCCCGCAAGATATCTGTCACCCGTGTATTGATTCCCCAGTAAACACCCAGATTGCGTTCGATCAATTCGTTACATAGCGCAATAAATTTGGGTTTGTTGATGGTTGGTTCCTCGTCGGCAAGAATGAAAAAACCAACTTTGTGTTTTTTCACCAAGATTTCAATTTGATCGACGAATTTCTTGGGACTACCAGAACGGTATTTGCGCCAGAATTTCCACTGAGAACAAAAACGGCAGGTGAAGGGACATCCTCTAGCATAGTTGGGAACTGCCACCCGCACGTTGAGAGGAGTATAGATATATTTCTTCCAATCTAATAGATCCCAATCTGGGGTAAGGGTATCTAAATCAGCAATGGGGGGATGGGCTGGTGTAGCGATGACTTGCCCATCTTCGAGGAAAGCAATTCCTAAAATATTCCGGCGATCGCTCTCTAAAGTACCATTAGCGATCGCATTCATCAAATTAACTGTAATCTCTTCCCCTTCTCCGCGAATAATATAATCTACCCAAGGAGCTTCATTCAGAACTTCATTATACATATAGGTAGGATGAACCCCACCCATAATTGTCTTGGCTTGGGGGCAAACTTCTTTAACTATCTTTAGGGTTTTTTGAGATTGGTAAATCATCGGTGTGATTGCTGTTGCCAACACCACATCCGGCTGATGTTTGGCGATCATCTTCGCTAAAACATCATCCGAAATATAATCCGTCATGGCATCAATAAAGCAAATATCGCTAAAGCCAGCTGTCTTCAGTGCCCCGCCAACATAGGGAACCCAACTTGGTGGCCAATTCCCAGCAATTTCTGCACCACCAGAATGGTAATTGGGTTGAATCATCAGAATCCGCATAATCTACCTCCTAATTCTTACCAGAGGACTCAACAATTGAAAATATCCAGCTTGCAACAGCTTCGCTTCTACAAAATTCCAAAGCGAGAAAGATTTATGAATAAATAAATGTTTGCTAATTGATGTCAAATGAAATAAATATGCAAAAACTTACCAATTAAATTGCTGGTAAAAATTTATCATTTTGCAATTTTTGACTTTTAGGGAATTAAGCTCATTTCATAACTATAAAGCTATTTATTTTTCTGGGTCAATAAGCTTTCTCAAAATTTAATGTTTAGACGCTAACAAAGCTAATTGCCCTAGTACAAATGCCCAATGTTAGTAAGAGTGTGCTGTTTAATGCCCAATCCGTATTGTCTTATCAGCTTCTGTGTAAACTAGCTACTTTTGGAGAAAAGCTCCAAGCTATACTTAGAATTGAAACCTGAAAGCCAATTTATGCAGGCATAGTACAATGGTTCAAAAAATTGCTCATAAAGCTGATATAGATCCTACCTTTAATATAGGAAATAGATGGAACATCGATGAATTATTGGTTAATGATGCAGTTGACTTTATTGAGCAAGTTGTTGAAAGTATTCATCAAATCTTGTAGCTAATTATTTACGTAAAAAACGTTAAGATAATGAGTCGATGATTTTAGAACAGGCGAAACTCTGATGCTGACATTTACCCAACTCAAGCCACCCAATTACAATACAGCAGTAACTTTGACTCTGGCGCTAACAGCAGAAGAACGTACCCGCAGTCGTCATCGCTTTGAAACCGAAGATGGGAAGGTTGTATTTTTGCATTTACCCAGAGGAACTGTCTTACACGATGGCGATATTCTCCAAGAAGAAAGCGATCGCAGTTTAATTAGAATAACTGCAAAACCAGAACTAGTAATGACTGCCTTTGCTGAAACACCACTTTTATTACTTAGAGCAGCATATCATTTAGGAAATCGCCATGTACCTGTAGAAATTACCCCGACTTATTTACGCTTGTCTTCAGATTCAGTTTTACGCACAATGTTGGAACAACTGGGATTAGAAGTTAAAGAAGAAATTTTACCGTTTCAGCCAGAATTAGGAGCTTATGGACAACACCATCACGCTCACTGATAGCCATTTTTTGAATATTTTACAGTTGGCTAGCCCTGCTTTGCCTGTGGGAGCATATAGCTATTCTGAAGGCTTGGAAACATTGGTAGAAAATGGTACGATCGCTAACCACACACATCTCAAACATTGGCTAGAAGCCCAATTAACTTACGGGGCAATTCGGCTAGAGGCAGCGGTAATGGCGCGAGCTGAGAAATCTGCAAAAATCGGTGATGTCGAGTCTTTATGCTCTTGGAACCTCTGGTTATCCGCTGCTAGGGAAACAGAAGAATTACGCGCCTCTAGTTGGCAAATGGGGCGA
Source organism: Desmonostoc muscorum LEGE 12446 (assembly GCF_015207005.2). Classification (GTDB taxonomy): domain Bacteria; phylum Cyanobacteriota; class Cyanobacteriia; order Cyanobacteriales; family Nostocaceae; genus Nostoc; species Nostoc muscorum. The sequence goes on along the minus strand of NZ_JADEXS020000001.1, from coordinate 1,993,489 downwards.
TCGCTGATCCAATTACTTGGTAAACTAGAACCGGAGATTCTACCCATAACCAATAGTGTAGGTAATCCATGCAATTATGCGATCGCTTTTGGCATCGCCCTTGCCTATTGGCAAATTAACATCCAAGCCGGACTATTAGCATATCTGCACAGTTGGGCAAGTAATTTGATTACAGCCGGCGTCAAACTTATCCCCTTGGGACAAACAGCAGGACAGCAATTATTACTAGATTTGCAACCATTAATTAGTACTATGGCATTGGAAATACTAGCGTTGGAAGACGAACAACTCAGCTGTTGGAGTTGGGGTTTATCCCTAGCGAGTATGCAGCACCAAACCCAGTATACAAGGTTATTTAGGAGTTAGGGAGCAGAAGAATTTTAGATTTTAAATTTTGGATTTTCGATTGAACAATTTAAAATCTAAAATCTAGAATCTAAAATCTAAAATCCAAAATGGTATGACTATATGAACGCATTTAGAGTAGGTGTTGCTGGCCCCGTTGGTTCGGGGAAGACAGCTTTGGTGGATGCTTTGTGCAAGACGTTGCGCGAAAAGTATCAAATTGCAGTGGTGACAAATGATATTTATACTCAAGAAGATGCTCAATTTTTAGTACGTTCTCAAGCTTTAGCAAGCGATCGCATTTTGGGTGTAGAGACTGGAGGTTGTCCTCATACTGCCATCCGTGAAGATGCTTCTATGAATTTAGCAGCAATTGAACAACTAGAGGAACGTTTTACTGATTTGGATTTAGTATTTTTAGAAAGTGGCGGTGATAATTTGGCTGCTACCTTTAGTCCAGAATTGGTAGATTTAACAATTTACGTCATCGATGTTGCCGCTGGTGATAAAATTCCCCGCAAGGGTGGCCCCGGCATTACTAAATCTGATTTATTGGTGATTAACAAAACTGACCTTGCACCTTATGTCGGTGCAGATTTAAGTGTCATGGAACGAGATGCTAAAAAAATGCGCGGCGATAAACCTTTTATTTTTACTAATTTGAAAACTCAGTCAGGACTTGCAGATGTCATTAACTTTGTCTGCACAAATATATGTTAGAGGGCATGGCAAATTAGGAATAGGTTCGGTTTAGTTCCTCAACTCAACAATTAACTTTTACAGCTATTTTCAGGTAAATATACCAGGTTGTAGGGTAGCACAGCTGTGCTACCCTACCGAGGATTGTGGTTCAAATAGATGAAAAACGCTCTAACTAATAAACATATGGTGAAAATAAATGTAGAGACGTAGCACTGCTACGTCTCTACTCTAATGTTTTGCTAAATTTTTAGAACGTGAAAGTTGTTCTTAGAGTACCGATGATTGCATCATCGTTACCACTGTTTTGGCCAGGAGAAGTCAACCAAATCACGCCAGGGGTGATTGAGATGTTATCTGACACGCGATATTTATAGAAGCCTTCAAAGTGATAAGGTACATCATTGCCAGTACCAGCAAACTGTCCTCCTCGGTTACGGGAATAAGGTTCCGCACCGGCAAAAATGCCCAATACGTTACCTTTTTTACCGAAGTCAGGCAAGGCTATCCCAAGACCGTAACTCCAAGCTTCAAAATCATCACCTACACCGAAGCCTGTGACATCATGGTAAGAAATGAAGCCACTAACTGACAGTTTGTCACTGGGTCTGAAGGCTGCCGATATACCGTAAGAATTACTGGAACCTGCGTTTATGAGGGTGTTAGCTTGACCAGTACCTACGACCGGGCTACCAGCATTTAAACCAAGACCTGCATCAAATAAACCAGTGCTTCCAGCACCATGATAACCGTGAACGTAGGTGGCAGCGATCGCTATGCTATCCCCAACACTAAAGTTCAACTGTCCTAAAGCAGCATAGTTGCCCTCGAATAAACCTTGATTTACTCCAGGATTACTAGCATTTGACGCCAAATAACCTACGGTCAGTGAACTTGGTTTGAAAATGTTACCACCTTTACCAAAGGGTAAAGTAAATGCCGCACCTGCACCACCACCAATGCGATAGATGGGACTTTCAGAAGCAAAGGTAGACAACGCACCATTACCACCGTCATAATCCTCAAAGTAAGGGTTATTGGTAGCAACATAATCGCTGTGAATACCTCCGGTAGCCGCAATGTAAACTTGGGCTGGACCTATAGGTACGTAATACGCCAACCAGTCTATGTTGACACTGTTATTGGTGCTTCCACCGTTGAGTTGAAACGTTTGTGTGCCTTCAGCAGTATCGAGCAGATTATTCGCGCTGTCAAATTGACTAAAGGCTAGTGCATTACCAGCCGCCAGACGGGTGTGTAGCACATCTTTACCCGTGAAGCTGGTTTGCAAGTCTAAACGTACCCTATCTTGGAAGACAGTATTGTTAGCATCGCCAGTGTTACCGCCAAATATATCAGTAACGGCAAAAATAGCTTCACCCACCAATTTTGTGGTAGTGGAAAACTGATTTGCTTCTAATTCAGCAGTACGTGCTTCTAAAGCGTCTACTCGACCACGCAGAGTTGCCAGTTCTGCCGAAAATTCTTCTTGCAAACGCTGGAGGGTCGCCAAATCCTGTTTTGTCACTAAGTCAGCAGTTGCTGTGGCAATCAGTTCATTAACCCTATCCAAACAAGCATTCAAACCTGCGGCAAATTCATAACGGGTTAGTGCCCGGTTGCCACGGTAAGTAGAGTTGGGGTATCCTGCAATACAGCCGTAGCGCTCAACCAGGGATTGCAAAGCTTGGAATGCCCAATCAGTCGGCTGTACGTCAGAAAACTGAGAAACTGATGTAACTTGAGACAGTGAATTCTGCTTCTTACCTTCGCTGCTGTAGCGGTTAACTTGTTCTAGGATTTTATTATCATCAGTCTTAGCTTGGGCAACCAAAAATTTATCGGCAGTTGGTTGCTGTGTTTGCATTGATAGTGAAGCGCCAATAGCTTCTGGTGCTTCCGTCTGAATAGCTTTTGCCTTTGCATCTTCAGAAGAGCTTGCTATTTCAGTAGCTATAGCCCTAGCGGAAACCAATACCGTCACTCCCAAAACTACTGGACTTAGTACCAGAGTTTTCCACAATAAATGAGACATTTTTTTATTTTCCTTTCCCAAAAAAGACCCAAAATCAGTGGGTTCAAGAAAAAGAGAATAAGCAATTATTCTACTTGTTGAAAATCTTATCAGATTGTAGCGACCTCAGCTATGTCTCACAGAATTTTTACCGATGAAGAATCGTAAAGTGTTGCAAATGGCTTCTTTGCCAAATCAAGGGTTGTCAGCATTCAGCACCCAGAAGTCAGAATCTAGTTATGATTGGTTGCAAGGATTCATCATCATGTTCTCCTAAATTCTGACTCCTGAATTCTCAAAAAGTCTTTATCCTGCTATTTCGCTAGCTTTTGACCCATTTCTAGACTTTACCTTCTTATTTTTGACCCTGATTTGCGGTAGGTCTTTTTTATCTTTGTAAAAGTAACAGATTTCTACCAGAGTCGGCCATATTTCTAGAGAGCCATGAAATTGGCTAATAACATCGTCGATAATTCTGGAAACGTTTTGCTGAAAAAAGTCGGGTTCAAACCCATAAAACACTCTCGACAAGTTCGCCGCAAACAACTGAAGGGACTGCTTACGTTCTTCATTTTGGGTAGATGCTGAGGCTTTCAGTACCTGAGTGTGGATGGCAGAAATTTTTTGCAGAATTTCCTCAGAGTCTTGTAAGGTAACCTCGCCAGAGTAATCAAACTTGATTCCCAGGTCATCAAGATGGTAAACACTTTGCTTAATTTTCCTTTTCAGCAAGCTACATATTTCTTCATTAAAGAGTTCACTAGCCAAAGGATTACGCATGTAGTTATTTCTAATGTGGTTTTGGACAGCATCAACATGTGCAGCCACAATGCCTTCTTGCTGTATCCAAAGCCTGTAAATATAATCTTCAAATCTCAGGCGAGTTGGGAAAAAGGGTGGTAACCCTAACTGGTTGTCATATCCAGCGACTCCACAATCCATTCTCCAGTTTTTGTTAGTAATAACAGGTCTAAAATTAGTGAGAATATAAAAATCATTCAGGTCATTTGGACTAATTTGGTTTTCATCATTGAGATACATATGAACGAAATCAAGTGTATCAATATCGTTAGTTCCGGTGCGAAAAGTTTGGGCAATTTTGACGATCGCATTATTCAATACTCTACCCTGTTGCAATAAAAGGCTGTTTTCCCGAAAGTAACCCTTGGTGGTGTTGGTTTCTAAATCAATCGCTGTATCAACAACCAATTCCCAGTTTGTATTTACTGGCTTTAAAATGTTGCCAGAGTGCATCAATTTCCCTCAAAGCTTCTTCAGGAGATAGTTTTCCACTAGTTTATAAACTGCTGATGTAGCCAAATTTTTGAGCGAATTATTGCAGATTTGCATTAAATATTAGGTTCTCTAGGGATTCATAAATCTGAATTCAAGCTAAATCAAACAACTCTACTGAGATTTGTAGTCAGAGCAATTGAGGGCTTCTTTGGTTAGAGCAATGGAAGGATGCACTGCACACTTCAGATAATAATTATTGTGAAAAAATTGACACTTTTTACAGGGATGTTGCTGTACATTTTTGATACTTACTATTTCGTCTTTATCTTGTGTTAAATTTTGTTGGGGATCTTCTAATCCTTTGCAGAAACATGAAACAATATAAACCACAACTCCCCAAACAATCATGAAGGCAACGTGAGCCAAAAACACTGCTACAAAGGGAACATCTCCGTCCCGTGATTTTGTGGTTTCATTATGTGTTATTTCAGTGGATTTAACTTCAATCAAGGTAGACTGATTAACACTCTTTTGAGCCAATAAATAAAGTATCAAAAGCTCCGAAGTATGCATATTCAAAGCCTTTAGTTAGTCGAACTCAGGTTAAACATCTTTAGAAACCTAATGGTTTGCTTACTTTCCATCCCAGGTTTTGTAAGAGATTTGCTTTGGTCGAGCTTCCAATAAGCAATTGTTGAGGGAATAGTAAAGAGAATGAATTTTTTTGAGAGTGACTTTAAGAGCGGGAACCATCATCGGATGAGTTGCGATCGCTAAGATGTAATCTCCAGCACAAATAATAGGATTATCTGTTGCTGAAAGGACTTGACTTTCTCTTAAGATTCCCAAAAAAGCACATCGTTCCGGTAACTGAATTTCAGTTAAATGAATGCCGCAGTAAATACTATTTGCTTGGATTAAAACACCAAAGAGGCTTGGTTCTAAAGCTTTGTTATTTTTTAACACAAAACATTTGTATTTAACTCTAATAATATTGTCCAATATTTTACAGAAAATAATATTTATCTTTGATATATTTTCAACACCTAAAAATATGTTTATTCCAGCATATATTTAGAGATATATTTTTATATTTCTGGTTTATTAGGATTTATACCTTGACAGTAAATACCAAATATAAATCATTTGAAAACCTACATTGTTTTCAGGGTTTAGCATTGCTAAACCCCTACATTACAGGTCTATTTTCCATCAAATTATTATTTCGTAAACAACAAAATCCCCGACTTACAGCAGATTGCAACTTGGTCAGACACAGATAATCGTAGGGGCACAACATGTTGTGCCCCTACCCGTGTACTTCATTTACCTGAAATATGCTGTATTTAATCAGAACTTAAAAAGCTCTTTTAGGCACTTCTCATAGTTTTATGCCTTGATTTTATCTAGAGCTAAATTCAACTTCAAAACATTAACTCCAGCCTCACCAAAGATGCCGAGAAAGCGACCATCGGTGTTTTGAGCAATTAAAGTGTCGAGTTGGTTCGGCTCAATTCCCCGCGCCTTGGCTACTCGTGGAATTTGGGCTTTGGCGGCTTCGGGGGTAATGTGGGGGTCAAGGCTGGAACCAGAGGTGTAGACTAGATCCGCAGTCGGCTGGACGCCTGCTGTTTTCAGACGATTGAAGTCACCTTCAACTTTTTTGCTGGGGTCTGGGTCATCTTTACCTTTGATGCGTTCTAGTAATGCGGTATTACTGGGAGCTAAGTTACTAGCACCGGAAACTCCGGTTTGCAAAACTCCGGCATCATCTTTTTTGGGGTCGGCTGTGCTGTAGCTAGTGGTACTGGGACGGCTGTTAAAATAGCGATCGCTACTAAAAGGTTGACCAATCAACGCAGAACCCACAACTTGACCTGTGCTATTTGTCAGTAGACTACCATTGGCTTGAAAGGGAAACACAATCTGCCCAATGGCAATCATCAAAAAAGGATAAATAATTGCTGCTATTACCCAGAGTACCAAGGTAGAACGAACAGCTCTACCGGCTTCGCGTGCAAAACTCATTAGAATTTCTCCGGTACAAACATTACAAAAAATAAATAAATAGAAAGTCCTACTGTTACCAGTCCTAGCAGTCCCACTCCCCAAGCTTGACTGCGGGAAAGTTGTTCGCTTGTGGCTGCATAAACTACAGGTGCAACTACTAAGTTGAAGCACATCGCTAGGAATAAATACAGTGGCAGTTTTTGTCTACGCCATTGACACCAAATTTCAGTTATTGCTTCAGATAGTTGGGATATGGGGATGGTTGGTCGAATATGAACGGGTTTCATAAGTAAATTTAGGCGTTTTCAAGAACAGGACTTTGAAAAAACGAACCACAAAGGACGCAAAGGACACAAAGAAATAAAAGTTTCAGAGAGTTTTTGCCTAAGTCCTAGAGAAATAAATTATCTAAGAAAACGAACCGCAGAGGGCACGGAGAGATTAAGAAGAGAGGGGATTTTTGGATGTTTTTTAATTTGGAAGTTCTAAGACAAGGGTAAGATTATATCTATCAGTTTGATGGCAATGAAGGGAGCAATGATACCACCAACGCCATAGATAAAGATGTTACGGCGTAGTAATTGATCTGCCGAAAGAGGCAAGAATTTTACTCCTTTAAGTGCTAGGGGAATTAGTGCCGGAATAATCAAGGCGTTGTAAATTAGCGCCGAGACGATCGCAGATTGAGCGCTTTTGAGTGCCATGATATTAAGTGCGCCGATTCCAGCCGCAGCAAAGATTGTCGGAATGATGGCAAAATACTTGGCGATATCGTTGGCGATGGAGAATGTTGTTAATGCTCCACGGGTAATGAGCAGCTGTTTACCAATTGTTACTAAGTCAATCAACTTGGTGGGGTCTGAGTCTAAGTCCACCATGTTAGCAGCTTCTTTGGCAGCTTGCGTCCCAGAGTTCATTGCCACACCCACGTTTGCTTGAGCTAAGGCGGGTGCATCGTTGGTGCCATCCCCAGTCATTGCCACCAGTTTACCCTGGGATTGTTCGGAGCGAATCACCTCGATTTTGTCTTCTGGAGTCGCTTCGGCAATGAAATCATCAACTCCGGCTTCCTGAGCAATCACTGAAGCGGTAATTCGATTATCGCCTGTGAGCATGACGGTGCGGACACCCATACGGCGCAGTTGGTCAAATCGTTCCCGCAAACCAGGTTTGACAATATCTTTGAGGTAAATCACACCATAAATTTTGTCATCCTGGCAAACAGCTAAGGGTGTACCCCCTAACCGGGAAACTCGCTCATAAGCTGCATCTATATCATCGGGAACGTAACCGCCACGAGAACGGACAAATCCTTTAATGGCATCCACCGCACCTTTACGAACTTCTTTGCCATCAGGTAGATTTGTACCACTCATCCGGGTTTTGGCGGAAAATTCCACACCTTCGGCTTTATCGATATTGAAATCTACCGCAATTTGGGACTTTTCTGCTAATGCCACAATTGACTTGCCCTCCGGCGTATCATCAAATAAGCTAGCAGCTAAGGAAACTCGCGCCACATCTTTTAGTGAATGATTATCCAGGGGAATAAACTCATCAGCCATACGGTTCCCCAAGGTGATTGTCCCTGTTTTATCTAGCACCAGAGTGTTGATGTCGCCGCAAGCTTCTACTGCTCTACCAGAGGTCGCAATGACGTTAAATTGAGCAACTCTGTCCATACCAGCGATACCGATCGCACTGAGTAAACCACCAATAGTTGTGGGAATCAAAGCTACCAGTAACGATATTAAAATCGCAACGCTAGCACCCGCACGCAAACTGTTTGCTGCTTCAGCCCCAAATACGGTGCTGATAAAATTGGCGATGTAGTTGACAAATGGTGGCATCGTCGCCACTACAATTAAAAACACCTGTGTCAGCACTGCTAACAATACCGTCAAGGCAATCTCGTTGGGAGTCTTGGTGCGTTGTGCCCCTTCTACTAAGGCAATCATCCGGTCAATAAAGCCTTGTCCAGGATCGGCGCTAATGCGAATCGTCAATTCATCGGAGAGTAGGCGTGTACCTCCTGTTACCGAACTGGCAATATCTGTACCTGGTTGCTTCAATACAGGCGCAGATTCCCCAGTAATCGCAGACTCATCTACTGAACCAATGCCTTTAATGACATCCCCATCGGCGGGAATCATATTGTTTGCAATCACTTTGACTAAATCACCCCGCCGCAGTTCCGTAGAATTGACTTGTACTATGGAACCATCGGGGAGGATTTTATTAGCGATCGTATCCGATCGCGTGGTTCTGAGTGAATCAGCCTGAGCTTTCCCTCGTCCTTCAGCCACAGCTTCGGCAAAGTTAGCAAAAACCAGTGTGAAAAACAGAATAAAGGTAATCAACCCATTTAACAAGCGTTGTTGGTTGACATCTGCCTGAATTGTGCCAAACAAATTTGGGTTTAGGGTTACTAGAAAGGTGACAATTGTTCCCACCCAAACAACAAACATCACTGGATTTCTGACAGTAATTCGCGGATCGAGCTTGACAAATGACTCACGAATTGCTCTTTGGTAAAGTCCCCGCATATCTGCCTTGGGGGTGTGCTTACGCGAGTCACGAGTTCCATGAGGAACACGGGGTGAAGGAGAATTAGTAGTAATTGGCATAGATTAAATTATGGAAATGGGGAATGGGGCATTGGGCATGGGGCATTGGGCATCGGGCATAAGTCTTTGAGGTGGATTAATGGAGTTCTGAGGTGGATTAATGAGTATCAAAGACTCATTAATGGAGTTCTGAGGTGGATTAACGAGTATCAAAGACTCATTAATGGAGTTCTGAGGTGGATTAACGAGTATCAAAGACTCATTAATGGAGTTCTGAGGTGGATTAACGAGTATCAAAGATGGATAAACGAGTTTCTATAATGTTTTTCTACTCCCTCATCCCCCTCATCTCCCTCATCCCCCCACTCCCCACTCCCCACTCCCCACTCCCTACCCAATACCCTTTGCGATAAAAAAGGCTTCACCAATGGGACCTAATGCAAGTACTGGGAAGAACGTAAGTGCGCCTAGAATTAAAATCACGCCTGCGGTAACACCTGTAAATAATCCGGTATCGGTTCGCAATGTCCCAGTGGTGTAGGGAACAGCTTGCTTACGAGAAATACTATCTGCTAAGAACAGTAAACCCAGTATGGGAATATAACGTCCTGCTAGTAAACTGAAGCAGGTACTTAGATTCCACCACAAGGCGGTTAAAGTTGGTTGTGTGCCTGTAGCGATCGCTAATGGTGAAGGTTGAGAATCGCCCAAGCCTTCAAACCCAGAACCGTTGTTAGCAGCAGCGGAGGCGTATTCATAAATCACTTGAGCAAAACCGTGGAAGCCGGGATTGCTAATTCCTGATAATTGATCAGGAAATGCTAAGGCGATACCTGCGGGAATCATAATAGCGATCGGGTGAACTAGCAAAATCAAGAAACTAGCCAGCACAACTTCCCGCTTCTCAATTTTGCGTCCGAGAAATTCTGGTGTGCGTCCCACCATTAGCCCTGTGGCGAACACAGCCAGAATCAAGTAAGCAAACAGGTAAGCCGTTCCAGTACCCTGTCCACCCCAGATAATTTGCAGGAACATGTTGGAAAGGGTAATAAAACCGCCGTTGGGCATGAAGGAGTCGTGTAAACTGTTGACTGCACCGCACATGGTGCCAGTTGTACTTACTGCGAATAGCACAGATTGTGCCCAACCAAACCGGACTTCTTTACCTTCCAAATTCGGTTGCTGACTTCCCAGCACAGCATTTACAGCCGGATTACCGTTGTATTCGCCAATGGCGGTAACGATAATAAATACTACATAAAGCACACCCACCATGCCGTAGACTAACCAAGCTTGCTTAGTGTTGTTAGCAAACAAGCCATAGGTGTAGATAAAGGAAGTGGGAATCGAAAGCATGGCGACAATTTGAATTAAATTAGAAAATCCGCTGGGATTTTCAAAGGGGTGTGCCGAGTTGATGGCAAAAAAGCCGCCGCCGTTTTCCCCTAATTGCTTGATGATTTCAAAATGGGCAACGGGACCGCGAGCGATCGCCTGACTAATGTTAGGATCTTCCAAAGTGGGAAACACCGCTACACCCGCCAGTGTTTCTGGCACACCAGCCGCCATCAAGACAATCCCGCCGACAATACAAATAGGCAGCAAAATTCGCGTAATCGAGCGAATTAAGTCTACATAAAAGTTGCCCAACGGTCTACCAGTTAAACCCCGAATAAAGGCAATTCCCACAGCCAAACCAGTCGCCGCTGAGGTGAACATGTGATAACCAAGTCCCCACATTTGACTGGCATAACTCATGTAAGTTTCACCAGAATAATGCTGCTGGTTGGTGTTAGTAATAAAAGAAATAGTAGTATGCAGCGCTGTATCCCAAGTTGGGGCATTTATTTTGTTTGGGTTTAATGGTAACCATCCTTGATTCATGATAATCAAGAAAATCAGCAACCCCATTGCGACATTGCTATACAAGATTGCTCGCCCATACTGCCAACCCGTCATATTTTCTTTGGTTTTAACCCCAACCAAGGAATAAAGCACTCGCTCAACCGGATTTAAAATTGGGTCGAGAAAAGTGCTTTGTTCTAAGTAGATCCGCGCCATATAGCGCCCAAAAAATGGAGTAATTGCTACTACAATTAGTAGCGTTAATATAATTTGAATCCATCCTTGTAGCATTGGATTAGTCGAACTCCGACATGAATTAGGTGGAAATGATTATTAGATATGTTTCTGTCAACAACCAAAAGATACAGAATTAGTTACTGGTTTATGAATATGTGCTTTTCAAGTCAATCATGAAGCTTTTGGTTAAGGAAAACAAGGTATAAATTAATATTTAAACTTGGATATATGAGTGATATAGTTTTGCAGAAATATAAACTTGTAGAGTGTTTAGTTTGATATATACCTGCAAATATAGAAATCCTACATCATTCGTGAAAAGCTAAGTACCTGCCTTTTTTGAGAGTTAATCGGCCACTAGACCACTTTCCACGAGATAATAACAAAACCTTGTGAGATGAAAGAAAAATATGCTCCGATCGCATGTACTCAAAGCTGAGGCACCAAGTACAATGGAGATGCTAAGGGCGATCGTAAATATGCTATGAGGTTGTAACATCAACTTGGTATGGTACAAAACAAAGTATTGAATGTTAAGAAAAATGAAATTGAATATGCTTTTTGATTGAGAGGTATGGAGAGTTACTATGCAAGGTATAACGGCATTTATCAACAAGACAATGCAAGAATGGAAAGTACCTGGGCTAGCGATCGCAGTCATTAAAGATAGCAAAATAATTTTTTGTGAAGGCTTTGGAAAGCGAGATGTAGAACAGAATTTAATTGTTACACCACAAACTCTTTTTGCCATTGGTTCTTGTACGAAAGCCTTTACCACAATGGCAATGAGTATCCTAGTAGAAAAAGGCTTATTAAACTGGGATAAACCTGTTAGAAATTATCTGCCTACTTTTAAACTTTATGACTCCTATGCAACCGAACATATCACACCCCGTGACCTAGTGACTCATCGTTCTGGCTTACCTCGTCACGATGCTGTGTGGTATAAAACTCCCTTCAGCCGTCAAGAAATAATTGAGCGCTTACAATATCTCGAACCCACTCACGAATTGCGTACTATTTTTCAGTATCAAAATTTGATGTACACAGCGGCGGGGTATTTGGTTGGTGAAATTGCACAAAGTAATTGGGAAGATTTTGTGCAACAGGAAATTTTTAATCCTTTAGAAATGAGAGACAGTAATTTCTCTGTAGAGACATCCCAAAAAGCTAATGATTTTGCACTTCCTTATCAAGAAAAAGAAGACAAAATTGAGAGCATTTCCTTTTGTAACATCGATATTACTGGACCAGCAGGCTCAATCAATTCCAACGTTATTGATATGGCTAACTGGCTTTTACTCCAGCTTAACCAGGGTAAGTTTGGCGATAAACAAATTATCTCATCAAGTAATCTGAGTCAGATGCACTCTCCACAAATCGTGATGACTCAAACATTGGAATATAAAGAACTTTTTTATGAATTTTATGGTTTGGGATGGACGATTACCTCTTACAGAGGTCATAATTTAATTCAGCATGGCGGCAATATTGATGGATTTTCTGCGCGGACAACTTTGCTGCCTCAAGACAATATTGGTATAGTAGTTCTGACTAATTTGGATAAAAACCCAGTCATAAATACTGTGACTTATTATGTATGCGATCGCTTACTTGGTTTAAACGAAGTTCCTTGGAATGAACGAATGAAAGAAAAATATGCTCAAGCCAAAGAAACTACTGCAAAAGCCAAAGAACAAATCGCCTCAGCCTGTAAAACTGGCACTCAACCTTCTCATCCTCTAGAAGATTACACAGGTTATTTTGAGCATCCAGCATACGGAGTCTTATCAATTCAAATTAATGATAATTATTTACGAGCAACTTATAATTCAATTATTTATAAATTAGAACACTACCACTATGATATTTTTGTTAAATCTGAGTTGAGCGAACAACCAGAACTTATATCTTTCTTAACTGATACCAAAGGCAATATTACTAGCGTTACTTTTCCCCTAGAACCGACTGTAAAAGGGATTTTATTTACCCGGATACCTGAAACTAAATCTCCTTAATTCGGGTAGTGAAAAAACGAAACCCAACCTACGAATTACTGATTTTTGTTGACTGATTTTAGGGTTTTAATAAATCCAGCGATCGCACCAAGTACGATCGAGATGCTGAGAGCGATCGCAAATGGGCTAAAAGGTTGTTGTAGCAATACAGGTGTAACATCAACCTGGTATTGTGGATTTGTCGATTGGACAGATTTAATACTGTGTTGTGCTTGAAAAGCGGTTGTTTGGTTATTAAACATTTATTTTGACCTCATTCATCTCAATTGCTCTTGAGACAAAGGTAGTTTGACAACAAGGTGTTTCTCCAGAGCAAAACAGTGCAACTAAACTGAACCTTTCTGAACTAGTATCAACTACAGCTAAGTAGTACACTGTAACGAGTGATATCTGAGTAATCTACCATCTATGAGTAGAACGCCAAAATCTCGTAGTATCGCAGCAACCTCAGAAGGACTGGAAAAAGTTCGCCACAGAATGGCTGAACTTAAAAAGCCAGACGACGAAATCCTGAATAAGCGTGGTAAAAAGTCCTGGACTCAGGAATACTTAGCAAAAAAGTCTTTTGTAGACGATAGTACAGTTAAAAGATTTCTCAGAGGAGAGGCTGTAGATGAAAGTAGTTTGCGGTCTATTATTGATGCTCTGAGTCTAAATTGGAATGATGTTGTTGATGAAAGTTCATCAGCACAGACTATCAACTGGCACGAAGTGTGTAAAAGAATGCTGGAACCGCAGCGGCGGATAACCAGCAATTTCCTAATGCAAGATGAATGCGCCAGAAAAGACAAAGAACAAATTTATGTTCCTCTAGCGCTGGTGCAGCGGAAAAAACCAGATAAACGCGAAAAAGATAACTTTTTTCCAGATGCAGGAACACGGCTTTATGAACCCCAGTATGAAAGAGAGCAGCGATTTGAGCATAAAGCTTTCTTGAGTCAAATTTTAGAACGTGGCGAAGGTAAAACCAAAGGTAAGCAGATAGCCGTAATTGGGGAACCAGGTGCAGGAAAAACAACACTACTGCAAGCGATCGCTTTTTGGGTATTAGAGAAAGATTTAGGTTTACCAGTCTGGATTTCTCTGGCAGACTTGGGTCGAAATGGTACTTTAACAGATATTCAAACATATATATGTAATAGCTGGCTTGAGCAAGCAATTCCTGCAATACATCTAACTCAGGAAGTGCGCGAAGATTTTACAAACCAAATTCAGCAGGGACGAGTGTGGCTGCTGTTGGATGGCGCAGATGAAATGTCTGAAGCATCTCACCAGCCATTAGAGGAAATTTCCCGTCAGTTAACTGGATGGATAAGTTCATCACGAGTAGTGTTAACTTGTCGGCTGAATATTTGGCAAGCGGATGTCAACGCTCTAGAAACCTTTGAAACCTATCGCCTACTAGACTTTGACTATCCCCAACAAGTGCATCAGTTTATCGATAACTGGTTTGGGAACCTGAGTGAAAAAGGAGAACGGTTAAAAACAGAATTAGGCTCTCCTGAACGGTTGCGGTTACGAGACTTGGTGCAAACTCCCCTACGTTTAGCATTGTTGTGTGGTATCTGGCAAAGTGAGGAAGGGAATTTACCAGAAACAAAAGCGGGACTGTACCATCAGTGTATGCAGCAGTTCTACAGGTGGAAACAAAACCGTTTCCCCACCAGCAAAAAAGAGCAATGCGATTTAAATAAAGCTTTGGGACGTTTAGCACTGCGGGATATCAACGAAAGTGGTTCACGGTTCCGGCTGCGGGAAAGTTTTATCAGCGAAGAACTAGGTTATCCAGATGATAAAACTTCACTGTTTTACAAAGCATTGAAACTCGGCTGGCTAAATGATGTAGGTATTGCGGCTGAATCTCCCAGCAAAGAAAAAGTTTATGCTTTCTACCATGCCGCCTTTGAAGAGTATTTCGCATCGTTAGCTGTTGAGGATGATTGGCAATATTTTCTGAATCACGTTCCTGAAAACCCAGAACAGGGAACATATCGCATATTTGAACCTCAGTGGAAAGAAGTGATTTTGCTGTGGTTAGGGCAAGAGGATGTAAAAAAGCACCAAAAAGAAGAATTTCTCAAGGCGTTGGTAGAGTTTGAGGATGATTGCTGGAACTTTTATCACTATCGGGCATTTTTTTTAGCGGCTGCTGGAATAGCCGAGTTTAAAGATTGTAGTTATACAGATTGGATTGTGGAAAAGCTTGTTGAATATGCCATAGAAGATAATCCTGCCTCAAGAGTTGATGAAGTTGTTAATCAAGCAGCCTGGGATACCTTACAGGAAACCAACCGTTCAAAAGTTATTAAAATTTTGCTGAAAGAGTTTTTTAAGGAATTTTTAAATCATCGGTCTTTTTTAAACGATGTTGTTCGGACGAAAGTCTTTAATAAAATAGTACAAATTTCTATATAGCAATCCGATTTGATTTCTGAATGACTCGTAGAGGTAAGGGACTGGGGATTGGGGACTGGGGACTGGGAAGGAGGAATAAAGGTGTACTGAGTTTTGTTCAAAAATCAAATATGAGTCCTATAGGTAATACAGAAGCTATTGATGCGCTCACTAAATTAATTAATGATACTCTAGTTACTGAAATTTTTTTGTATGAAGACCTTAGAAATGAAGCAGCGTTTTTATTAGGTAACATTGGTTGTGATAACCAAGTAGCTATTGATTTCTTAAAACAGCAATATTTGAATAATTCCCTATGTGAATCAATACGTCTACAAGCTGCCTCATTTCTAAGCAAAATTAACCTATGTAACCAAGATGTGATTAAATTTTTCACAGATTTTATCAAGCAAAATAATGGTATTTATTGCTTCACAGCTGCCTGTTCACTACAGTTCATCAATCCATCTGACACCGTAGCTATTGATACACTTAATTATTTTTTAAATATTAGTAAAAGTGATGAATTACTTAATATTCCTCTTTTAGCTGCTTGTCTTTTAATAGATAATAATCCCAATCATACAGAAGCTATAAGAGTTTTAAGAGGTTTTTTATATCCTAATCATCACAAATCAGATCGATTACAAGCAGCTTCTTGCTTGGGAAAAGTACAGGAATTCAAACAAGAAGCTGTCGATGCTTTATATGATTTACTAGATGAATTAACGGATGATGAACAATTACAAACAGCCCAAGATAGATATTTTGCACAGGAAGTTTGCTGTAAGTTACATCAAATCCAGGTAATTACTTTAGAACCATCTCAAAACTTATATCAGGAAAATACATTTAGCAAGTTTAGCCAGGACTCAAAATTAAAGGGTTTTACAGACTTAAAAAACATGTTTGTATTTTTTAATAAGTATTCAAATAAAGATGAATTTAAAGAAATTAACTCCGTTATCTTGTGGCATTATGCTCAATCCCTGTCTTATCAAGACTTCTATTACGCTATTCATATTGAAAGTAATGAAGTTTTAAAAAAATTCAACCTGTGACATCGCCTCTCAACTCCAACCTAATATCAGTTTATCTGGAACACCAAAAACATTACCCCTCTCCGCCACCGGAAAGGGGTTAATCACTGCTGAAACTCAGCACTACTTAATTAATAAGCGTCTTGCAACTCGTAGAAATCAGGCGAGATGTAATCCTTCCGCAAAGGCCAACCCACCCAATCTTCCGGCATCAAAATTCGCTTAAGATTTGGGTGTCCTTCATAGATAATGCCGTACATATCGTAAGACTCGCGTTCTTGCCAATCAGCGGTCTTCCAAATCCAATACACTGAAGGCACCACGGGATTTTCTCGTGGTAGGAACACCTTTAAGCGGACTTCTTCAGGGCGATCGCTATTATCACCCACTTTCACCAAGTGATATACACTCACCAATTCCTGTCCTGGCCCAAGGTCAATCCCACCTTGAAACTGAAGATAATTAAACCCATAAGCGTAAAGGGCTGTAGCGGTGGGGAGCAAGAAATCTGGCTCCACCTTAATTATCTCCACCCCATTTTTGTCTGGTGCCAAAAACTCATGGCCAAAACCATTTTCCGTCAACCACTGGGAAACCTTACCGGCTTGTACCAATGACTCTTCTTTAGCTGCTGGTACTGGTTTAGATTCTTCATCAGCCACGGGGTTGTTCCTCCTTTTGCGCCTTTTCTGTCAGCAGTGCAGGTGGTATCGGCATACCGATCGCTTCTGCCAATTCTTTCGGTGGTGTAAAGCGAGTTTCTGACTGCATATACTTACCAGTTAAGATTTCTTCCACTGGCTTGAGGTTATGAGTCGTGCTGTAATAGCGGTGAGTTTGCTTAATTTTACCCCGCTCTTGCATCGAATCATTAGCGATTTTCTTCCGCAGCTTAATAATCGCGTCGATAATTGCTTCTGGACGAGGAGGACAACCAGGCAAGTACACATCCACAGGAATCAGTTTATCAACTCCGCGCACTGCCGTCGGAGAATCAACACTGAACATACCGCCAGTAATTGTACAAGCACCCATTGCGATTACATACTTCGGCTCAGGCATTTGTTCATAAAGACGCACCAATTGGGGTGCCATCTTCATGGTAATTGTCCCTGCCGTAATGATTAAATCGGCTTGGCGGGGGCTAGAACGAGGAATTAGTCCAAAACGGTCAAAATCAAATCGTGAGCCAATTAAAGCTGCAAACTCAATAAAGCAGCAAGCAGTACCAAACAGCAACGGCCACAAACTAGAAAGCCGCGCCCAGTTGTAGAGGTCATCAACCGTGGTCAAAATCACATTTTCTGAAAGGTCTTGAGTGATTGTTGGACGCTCAATGGGGTTGATGATTCGCTCTTTGTCCTGGGTTATTAAGTTAGAATTCAAGACCATTCCAAAGCTCCTTTACGCCATGCGTAAACTAAAGCGACTACAAGAATTGCAATAAAGACTAGCGCTTCAATAAATGCCAATAGCCCTAGACGGTGGAAAGCTACCGCCCAAGGATACAAGAATACAGTCTCCACATCAAAGACAACGAAGACCAGAGCAAACATGTAGTAGCGAATATTGAACTGAATCCAGGCTCCCCCGATGGGTTCCATGCCAGATTCGTAAGTTGTACGCCGTTCAGGGCTGTAACCACTGGGTCGTAGGAGCTTGGATGCTGAGAGCGCTAAGGCAGGAACTAGGCTACAGACGATAAAGAAGCCTAGTAAGTACTCGTAACCGCTGAGGACAAACACAATGAGTATCTACCGCTTATGGAGTATTTTAGGTTGGGATTAGGGACTGGGGATTGGGGACTAGGGACTGGGGAGTGGGGAAGCAGGGGAGAAGTTGCAGCAAGTTTTCCCGTCTGCCCCTCTACTCCTCTACCTCTTCCCAATGTCCCATGCCCAGTCCCCAATACCTAATCCCCAGTACCCAATCCC
Organism: Desmonostoc muscorum LEGE 12446; assembly: GCF_015207005.2. Classification (GTDB taxonomy): domain Bacteria; phylum Cyanobacteriota; class Cyanobacteriia; order Cyanobacteriales; family Nostocaceae; genus Nostoc; species Nostoc muscorum. The sequence goes on along the minus strand of NZ_JADEXS020000001.1, from coordinate 1,975,150 downwards.
TTGATTTGCGTTACTTTCTTTTACATTATATCTGTTTGATTTTTCTGAAATCTACGAAACAAATGCACTTCAGGTATTTGATTCGTTTTTGGTATTGATAGAAAAGTCTAACAGTTATGTCATAATTTTTAACGTATATTTAAGATTTCTCCTCTGCGAGGCCTTAGCCATGAGCGAACCAGCTGTTGAGACTTCAGTGTTAGACCGCTATGAGTGTCGCGCCTGCGGTTATGTTTACGAACCTGAAAAGGGAGATGACAAACATGACATTCCTTCAGGAACGCCCTTTGCAGAACTGCCCGTTAATTGGCGCTGTCCAGTTTGTACCGCCAAGAGAACGGCTTTTGCCAACATCGGGCCTGTGGGTGCGGCATCCGGCTTCAAAGAAAATCTCGGTTACGGTTTGGGTGTCAACAACCTAACGCCAACCCAAAAGAATATCCTAATTTTTGGTGCCCTGGCTCTTGCCTTTTTGTTTTTTCTCAGTCTCTACGGCTTACAATAAGACCCGCTTGAGAATAGAGACGCGATTAATGAGCCAGCGCGTTGCGGGGGTTCCCACGCCACTTGCTTCTCCTGTGGTCGCCGCTGCGCGAACAAGTCGGGCATTGCCCGCCCAACGCAGTGGCTCGCCGTTGTAGCGACTGGCGTCGCGTCTCTACAAGAATTCTGAATTCTCAACTCTGTAGAGCAACTGGAGCCTTTAAGGTAAACCTTTTAGAAAACCCCTACACAAATTTAGAACCAATCTAAGAGATACTGATGCATTCAATTGTGAAAAGTTGGCAACGAATATTTGCCTTGTTACTCGTAGTCCTGATGTGTATAGGTTGTAGCAAAGTGCCCTCTGTTAGCTACAACCCTTGGAAAATCATTTCTGTGCCAACAGATGCGAAGTTGCTGGATATTGCTTTTACTGGTAATCCTCAGCATGGCTACTTAGTGGGTAGCAATGCCACCCTGTTGGAAACCAATGACGCAGGTGATACTTGGAAACCAATATCACTGCAACTAGATGAGCAAAAGTATCGCTTTAACTCAGTAAGTTTTATCGGTAAAGAAGGCTGGATTGCCGGAGAACCTGGCTTTTTAGTCCATACCACTGATGAAGGTGCTTCTTGGTCGCGGATTTCTCTGAGCGAAAAACTACCGGGTAACCCGATCGCAGTTAAAGCACTAGCAGACAACACAGCTGAGTTGGCTACTGATGTGGGAGCCATCTATCAAACCACAGATGGCGGCAAAAACTGGAAAGCCCAAGTGGAATCAGCAGTTGGTGTAGTGCGTAACTTAGAACGTTCTGCTGATGGCAAATATGTTGCCGTTTCGGCTAAGGGTAACTTCTACTCAACTTGGGAACCAGGGCAAAGTGCTTGGGTTCCTCATAACCGCAATAGTTCTCGGCGAGTAGAAAATATGGGTTTTGCTGACGGTGGTCAGTTGTGGATGCTAGCCAGAGGAGGTCAAATCCAGTTTAGTGAACCAACTAAACCTGAGGAGTGGCAAAAACCAGAATATCCAGAGTTATCCACCAGTTGGGGTTTACTGGATTTGGCATACCGCACACCCGATGAAATTTGGATAGGTGGCGGTAGCGGTAATTTGCTACAAAGTATCGACGGCGGCAAAACCTGGCAAAAAGACCGTGAGGTAGAAGAAGTAGCTACTAATTTGTACAAGATTGTTTTCTTCCAACCGGAACAGGGATTTGTCATTGGCGATCGCGGCATCTTGCTCAAATACCTACCAAACCCTGAAACAACTTCAAAAGAAGCAGCTTAACGGGGGCTGGGGACTGGGGACTGGGGACTGGGGACTGGGGACTGGGGACTGGGGACTGGGGACTGGGGACTGGGGACTAGGGAAAAGTTTTCACAATACCCAATCCCCAGTAACCAATCCCGAATCCCCAATCCCCAATCCCCAATACCCAGTACCCAGTACCCAATCCCCATTCCCCAGTCACTATTTCTGAGAAGAACGTTGCAACTTGTAACTCTTTCTAAACTTTGTAGGATAATAAACTCAATACATTCTTTGATGAAGGTAGGTATTTAAATGTCAGGTACCACTGGAGAACGTCCGTTTTCGGACATCATTACCAGCATTCGTTACTGGGTAATTCATAGCATCACCATCCCCGCATTATTTATTGCTGGTTGGTTATTTGTCAGCACCGGACTGGCTTATGATGCTTTTGGCACACCCCGTCCTAATGAATATTTCACACCAGCGCGCCAAGAAGTGCCAATTGTGAAGAACCGTTTTGAAGCGAAAAAGCAAGTTGAACAATTTATTGGAAAGTAGTTTGAGATCATGACTAGCGGCAATAACATCAATCAACCAGTTACCTATCCAATTTTTACCGTTAGATGGCTGGCAGTTCACACCTTAGGTGTGCCAACTGTATTCTTCTTGGGCGCGATCGCTGCAATGCAATTTATTCAACGCTAGGAGCAAGTTATGGAAAAATCGCCCAATCCTAATAATCAACCGGTTGAACTAAACCGGACTTCGCTATTCCTGGGACTACTACTAATTTTTGTTCTAGGGATTCTGTTTTCTAGTTACTTCTTTAACTAACTAGAACAAATGTTGTTAATCTTTGTTTATTGAACGTGTGTTGATTTGTTGTTAAGGGAGGAGAGAAGCTGTGTCTGGAAGTGGGAGAATTCCCCTGTGGGTCGTCGCTACGGTCGCAGGATTAGGTGTAATTACAGTCTTGGGCATTTTCTTTTATGGTGCCTACGCCGGACTGGGTTCTTCAATCTAAAACTAGTTTGAAGCCAATACTATAAAGTCTGAATTTTCTAGCATTTGTTGAGAAATCAGCATTAAAAAGCCGCCTGTCTCTCTGAGATAGGCGGCATTGTTACAGCAAATTTTAAGGAAGGTCAATCAATTTTGGATTTTCGATTGACCCCATACCTGAATTCTGAATTCTGAATTCTGAATTCTACTGTAATTAATAATTAGGTAATTAGTAAAAAGCGAAGTAATCTATTACCAATTACCAATTACTATATAGCGTTTCCCGACAAGCGTGAGGTACACCTGTAGGGGCACGGCAGTGCCGTGCCCCTACACATCGCCATGTAATGTTGTACCGCATCTAAATGGGAAACGCTATAAACCAATCAAGCAATATCTTCGCTTTCTACGTATAAAAATAGAAATGCGAATACCACGCCTGGTAAAACCCAACCAATGATCGGAACGAAGATAGCAGGCAAGTAGGAAGTGCTAGCCAAGATCGTAGGCAAAAATTCAAATGCCATAGTTAAGGTTCCTGTTAAATCACACTACAATTCAAAATGAGCTTACTGCAAAGTGCGCCAGATTTTTTAAATTCTAAAGATTTTTAACACAGGCGATATTGGGGATTGGGGATTGGGGATTGGGGAATGGGGATTGGGGATTGGGGATTGAAAGTGTACCCTTTATCAAGCCCCTAGTCCCCAGTCCCCAGTCCCTAGTCCCCAGTCCCCAGTCCCCAGTCCCTAGTCCCCAGTCCCCAGTCCCCAGTCCCCAGTCCCCAGTCAAATACCCAATAGTTCATCTAGCTCTAAATTTGGCAAGTCTGGAGGGATGACAGTTCGCACTATTGTGACTTTGTGACTCTCCTGTTGGGTTGTCGGATCGAGAGCGATCGCTTCTAAGCGAATTTCCAAACAGCCAAAGGGAATGTTTAATTGCGTGATCCCTTCCAACCCGGACAAGGCGTTAGGTAATAAATTTGTCAGTAAATGGGGGCCGTCTAACAACCAACGAGTTTGGTAATCTTCAACCCATAACTTGACAGCAACTTGTCGAGTTACTTCAGGCACCACTACGCGCACGATCGCAGACTTGCCAGCTATTAGTTCGCCCTCTGGCACATGTAGTTGTGGAATTGGCAAAGGCTCAATGGCTACCGTATTTATAGGTAGGAGACGAGATAAATCTGACGCTGCTTGCTCCTCTTGTTCCAAGGCATAACTCTTCATTGCATTGGCTTCTAATTCACTGTATGTATCATCTACAACAATTTCTTGCGCCAACCAAGCTGACGCTGTATTTCTGTTTATCGGAGGAGGAGGGGGCGGTATTTGTGATAACAAAGGTGGTGAAAATATTGGTTCTTCTGGTAATATTTCTACTTCCGTATTTTCCTCTATAACCAGGTCTGCTTTTTTAACTGTGTCTGTGTCTTCCAGTATTTCTGTGTTGGCATCTAAACTTAACAGCAAATCGACATCAACAACATCAACATCACCATTGGGAATTTCTGGACTAATAGAAAGCGGTGTCTGCTGGGCTGGAATATAGTTATCGTACCCTTGGGGTGGCAGCTCATTTATGGATTCAGGCAAAGAGTATCCTTGGCTCTGCATCCACTTCCTGAGCAAGGGAGATGAGTAAAGGTTTGTTTTTATGAATTCTGAATTTGGCTGAACTAGTACTTGAGCAACAGATTCTTCTTGGAATTCTGAATTTGCCTCAGTTAACACTTGAGGAATAGATTCTTCTTGGAATTCTAAATTTGCCTCAGTTAACACTTGAGCAACAGATTCTTCTTGGAATTCTAAATTTGCCTCAGTTAACACTTGAGCAACAGATTCTTCTTGGAATTCTGAATTTCCCTCAGTTACTACTTGGGCTGTGTTTTTATCTTCAGTGATAATTGTGTCCAACTGGGGTATGTCCTCAGCCGCTTGAATTTCCAATGTATCTGGGGCATTATCTTTTACTTCTTCTGTAGCACTTGGCGCAGTTTGCAGCCGCTTCAAGTATGGAAAAGTTTTGTCGAGTATTGGGATTCGACGTTGCCTGATGACTAACTGCTCCAAGTTGATGGCAGCTATGGTAGCATCCTTTTCTAAAAGCTCGTTCTGTATGGGAGATTCAGCAACAACATCTATGGGGGTATTGACATCAGTTTGAATGGGGGGCAGTTTTGGTAATTGAGGCGAACTCGCTGAATTTTTCAGATCAGATGTCCGTAGAGTGGCTTCTCGGAGAACTTGCAGGTTAATTTGCGGTGGTAGGGGTGTGTTTGGGGATGGATTGACTAGCGGAGGCTGGTCTGTTTTTCGGAGTTTGACCAGATTTAATAGTTTTAAATCGAGCTTAACAGTTGCTTCTGGTTCCGTGAACCTGTCAGAGGACACCGATGGTGCGATCGCCTCATTTGATGTACTAGATTTTGCTGCGGCTGTGATTGCCAGTAATTCGGTTACATCTGCTGTAATGGTGAAGGACTGCGTGGCTAACTCTATCACTTGACTAATTTCAGTGAATCTACCATACAAACTGATATCTGCCAAAATTAGCTTGGATTCACACTCAGCAGGAATATCAATTGAGGTATTGATAGTGAAAGGCAGTACTTGGTCTGGTAAGGGTCGCCGTACCTGGGTCAGGATTTGTGATTCTAAGGGCGATCGCAGTTCAATTTTTAGTTCGAGTCCACGGACGCTTTTTGAGGATAATCTTTCAGCCAGTTCTAGATTCGTCTTTTCCTTCAGTTCTACGTGCCCACTAATTGTTAGAGCTTGTCCCCAACGAGCAATGTAACTATCCCGATCTAAAGTCAGCAATAATGGCAGTGGCTGTTGTGTTCCTGAAGAATCTGTAACCTTTTCATCTTCGGATAGCAATTCAGCAGTTGGTAAAGCTAATTCTATTAAATTTTGTAAAATCTGTTCTGCCGTCTCACCTTTGAACCATACAGGACTGACAGGCTCATCGATCGCTGTATCTTCTTCTTTGGTTGCATCTGGCACAACATTGGTGTCAGAGCTACTATCTGTATCTTCTTCTTTGCTTGCATCTAGGACAACAGCAGTATCAGGGCTGCTAGCTGTATCTTCTTCTTTGCTTGCATCTAGGACAACAGCGGTGTCAGGGCTGCTAGCTGTAGCTTCTTCTTTGCTTACATCTGGCACAACAGCACTGTCAGGGCTGCCATCTGTAGGAATTGGTAGTTCACTGGCAACGGCGATCGCCCGATCTAGCGTTTCCACAGGGCATGGGGCATCGGAAAGACGCACAGGGGAAAGACTTACTGCAACTTCTCCTCTGCTCCCTGCTCCCTATCTCCCTCATCTCCCTCATCTCCCTCATCTCCCCCCCCCCCTGCCCCCTGCCCCCTGCCCCCTGGGACAGAACTTGCAGTTGGACGGTGTATTGCCAAGATTTACCCAGCATATCCGACATCAAATCGCCCGAACAGCGCAGTTCCCAAACTCCTGGCTCAAAGTAAGTAAAAGGAATTACCGCCATTAACCCTTCTAAGTTAGTGCGACGCGATCGCTTGAAAATTCGCCGTTTTGGCGTGACTTCCTTTATTGAAAAGTGAGTGACGCGCACTTCCACATCTGTATTGGGCAGGCTAGAACGAGCCAGAACTCTATACTGCCCTTCCAAAATTTCTAAATTTGGCGATTCCAGGATATGCCACGAGCGATCGCCTTGCTTCTGTATAAGAAATTGCCAGTGTTCCATTGTGAGTGATGCCCAGACCGACAAGCCGCCCAGTAATATTGTGTATTAGCTTGCTTGCAAGTTTACCTCAGTAATTTGTAATTGCATCCTTAAAAAGGCTATCAAGTTAACTTAGTTTCATATACTTAAATTTTCGCAAAGTCAATACCCTGGAATCAGCCTTTTTTGAGTCAACAACCCAATCTCCAACAGAACAGAACATACAATAAATTAAGATTCACTTGACAACTTTGATTGAATTGTGAAGCCCAACTTTTTGCTACAAACAGGTAGGATGTAGCTCTTAAGTAAAGATGGGGAGTGGGGAGTAGGGAGTGGGGGATTAAAGTGTTTCTTTCATTCGTAGCGGGTGGTGTGCCGCTAGTACGGCTGCTCTTAAGTACGCTCTGCGATGGCAAATCACCATAACTGACGACGCGCTGTCCTTGTAAGCCGCTACAACGAGTGTCCTCCTCATAGTGAAATGTAGGTGACAATAAAAATTTACAGGAGGGATTAGATGCTAGTCATTTTAATGGACGAGCAAATCCTTGCCCCTGAGCAAGTTTGCCAGTCTTGTTTACTCGCTGATGGCAGCGGCCAACCCCGCTGGCGTGCAGGTAAACTGCGTTGTGGTCAAGCCATTAGCAAACTTACTCAACAGCAGCCAGACCAATATGAGTGTGTAATGGGCTTTCGCATCGCCCATATAGAATAACTGGATTTACCAGCAAGACCAAGCAACTGCGTTATCCTAAGGTCAAGTAGCTGTTGAAATATAACCATAGGAGAATGCATAATGACTTGGCGCGGGTCTACAACGGTTTGGGATCGGATTTTTGCTTGCTTGCCTTACTTGCTGCCCCTAGTTGATGGTTTAGTCTTTGGCAGCTTTTTGTTAAGAGAGTTTCCAGTACTACAAGTCCTGCTTTTACCGCTGCAACCAGTGCTAATAATTTACGGTAGTTTGGGACAATTTGGACAACTAATCGTGTTCTTTGCCTTGTTCCTATTGGTGGTCAGAAACGAAAAAATCAGTCACTTCATTCGTTTCAACACAATGCAGGCAATTCTTCTGGACGTAGTTATATTTTTGTGTTCCATACTGGTGCGAATTTTAGGACAGGTTCCTGGTACTGGCTTTGCAATAGAAACAGTAGCCAACACTATCTTTTTAGGTGTAGTGGTAGCAGTTGGATATTCAGTCATCCAGTCTTTGATCGGGCGTTATGCAGAAATTCCAGCGATTTCTGATGCGGTGCATATGCAAGTGCGCTAGCTGTTAACGGGTCGCTACGGTGTTTTCCAGGCGACCAATACCTTCAATTTCTACACGGACGCGATCGCCTAGTTGCAATGGACTTACACCCTCTGGCGTCCCTGTAAGCACCACATCCCCCGGTAGTAGCGTCATCACCTGACTGATATAAGACACTAAAACATCCGGCGGAAATACCATCTGATCGATACAGGCAGATTGGACTGGATTGGCCTCGTCATTCAGAAAAGTCTGCAATCTCGCTCCTGGATTTAATTCCCGCACAATCCAAGGACCCAAGGGACAGAAAGTATCAAAACCTTTGGCTCGCGTCCATTGACCATCTTGTTTTTGTAAATCCCGCGCTGTCACATCATTAGCAATGGTGTAGCCCCAAATTTTAGTTTGGGCGATTTCTGGCGTACACTCAAAAACGCGATCGCCAATCACTAATGCTAACTCTCCTTCGTAATCTACTCGTTGGGACTGGGGAGGATATTTAATTTCCGTCTCAGACGGAATAATCGAAGTGGGTGGCTTCAGAAAAATTAGTGGCTCAGAAGGCACTGGAGTTCCCATTTCCGCAGCATGATCTGCATAATTCTTGCCCACCGCCACAATTTTCGACGGAGCGCAGGGAGCCAAAATTTGGTAATTTTCTGGCGTCAAAGTCAAATCAGTGGGTTGCCCTTGTAACCAGGGGGGAGCATCTAGCAACTGGACGTTGAAGGATGGTTGTAGTAACCCATAGAAAATCTGTCCTTCTTGATTTTGAATTCGCACATAGCGCTGCGCCATAACCTTGATGAATATCCTTTTGTCTTTGATTAAAACCTGTAAGCGGCTATTAGCAAACCTCAGTTAGCTTTTTGGCGAACCGATTGAGCCTTGTTGAGCAAAAAAGCGATCGCTATAGATATCCTGTGGAAAAGGCTAAGCTGATAGCTGAATCGATGCTGGCGAACACCAAAAGCTGGATTCTTACTTGCTAAAGAAACCTGGGGTCGTTTTCCGACCTAGTATTTCAATAGGGACATCCAAGAAATGAAATCCAAAGTTCGGCGGATTGGCTAATGAAACAAAATTGAAAACTGGTAAGATTATAGTTCCTTGTTGCTTCAGATGTTGATGAATACTACTATTTTGAAATAAATTAAGTATAATTTGACACTGGCAGCCACTTTTGTCCATAAGGAGACTGAAAAATATGACCACAAGTTACGAAACAATGTACATCCTGCGTCCTGACTTGGGAGACGAACAGGTAGAGCAAGCAGTTACGAAATATCAGAATTTGCTTCGGGAACAAGGCGCCGAGGATATCCAAATTCAAAATCGTGGTAAGCGTCGTCTAGCTTATGAAATTAACAGACACCGGGATGGAATTTACATCCAGTTGAACTACACTGCACCTGCAACTGCGATCGCTCCCTTTGAACGCGCCATGCGCTTGAGTGAAGAAGTAATTCGCTATCTCACAATTAAGCAGGAACTCGAAGAGGCTAAACCTGCCAAAGTGGCTGCGACTGCAACTGCAACTGCAACTGCGTAGGAAGTAGAGAATAGGGAATAGGGAGTGGGGGAGCAAGGTAGCAGAGATATATGGCTGGAACCAACGCGAAATGAAGGGCACAGGGTAAAGACTTGCTCCCTTATCCCTACTCTCCACTCCCCACTCCCCTTAAATAAAATTTTGTTTTTTTATTTACCAGTGACTTGGCTCGTAATGCTAAATTAACAAATACTTGCCAAAGGTAGTACTCCCGCAGTTATACCTAAGAGTGGACAAGATTCTGAATGGGAGCGGTAAGCTACTGTGAGCCAATCTAATACACCCGACATTCAAGCCCTCTCTACCGAAGTATCGCAACTACGCCAAGAGTTGCAACTTCGCGATCAATTAGTGCAACAGCTATCTCAAGAACTCTTCCGGCTGGTTAAGGGTAATACTAATTTTATGCCCCAACAGCCGGAGCTTGAGCGCGATATCACGCAGTTACAAGCTTTGCAAGAACAACTCCAAGCTGTGGAACAGCAGGTGGCATTCTACCAAGAGCAAATTACAACTCGTGACTCCGAAATTTACCAATTGCGACAGTCAGTTCAAGAACTTACCGATCGCACTCGGATGTTGGAGCAAGTTGTACAAGAGTTGCCTCAAATTTACCGTCGTAAGTTTGAGGAGCGCATGACGCCAGTGAGAGAAAAAGTAGCAATGCTACAACGGGAAAACCGCCAACTACAGGCGGAACTGCAAAGTGTAAGTTACCGTTTAGCAATCAAAACCCGCAATGCTAGTCACAGCGGCATTGATTTGCCAAATTTCCCCCGAACAGCATCCGAACAAACTCACATTTCAACACCCCAGAATGCCTAAAAGAGGATGGTTTAAAAGTAGTAGCTGATGTATCAAAAACTTTATATTTCCCCCTGCCCTCCTCTTTAAAAAGGAGGACTAGGAGGATTTTAGGGCTTATTCGGAGGTATATCTATAATGACCGTGTACTTTTCAAACATCGTCTGAGAGTAGTTTGAAAAGCTGTGTTTTCAAGAGGCTGGGGAGTCTGACAAACAATTGCATCTGCTTTGACCGATTTTGGCCATTTCCTGTACTATATGGATAGCTCGAAAGCTATGAGTTTTCCTCAACATTGTTGTCTAAGTTAAGATAGGAAATTAGCCTGCTAGCATCAGACTTTTATCTTTGACGATGTAAGGATAAACAAAAAAGATTAAATGAATGCAAAATTGGTTGACTCCACCATCCTTCTTAAGGTAGATTTATTTATTAGCCTGCTAGCACCAGACTCTTATCTTTAACAGTGGTGATGATGTCTTCGTAAGTGTCAAAAATCTCAAACACTGAATCTAACTGTGTAAGTTCCAAAATTAATCGTACAGGAGTTTGCACGTTGCATAAAACCAAACGACAGCCTCTTTGACGTGCAGCTTTCAGCCCTTTTACTAAAGGAACTAAACCAGAACTGTCCATAAAGTTAACTTCTGCTAGGTCGATAACCCAGAGTTGATGGGGTTGGGGCACGACTCCAGCCATCTGTTCACTCAAAGCCATACCACCTTCCAAATCGATGCTTGCTTGGGGTTTGAACAAAATAACTTGAAGTTCTTGTGTGAGAGTCATGAATTTAACAGGGTAGTTGGAACACTTGACAAAAAACCGAAACAGGACATAAATACGTCTTCTCTTTCAACAGCAAAATCACTGTTTTACCCAGATATTTAGGTAATTCGAGCCGTGAAGTTAACAGAGATTTTTTCAGTATTCATGTCGTATAATTTGTAATAACTTTCCCAATATAGGCATAAGCGCCTAACAAATTCGGTATCAACCGTATCTTTTACTAAATTTTCATAATTTAACTGGGGATTTATAAATTTTGTATAAATTATTTTTAGTTTTGTTACAGACGTATAGCTTTGTGGTATTGGGATGCGAAAAATCTTATAATTAATACTCAAAATTTAATAATTATCATGGATAATAATATATGGATTATTCAGAATTTAAGATGAGTCAATAAATCCGTGTAGCGGCTTGATTGACACCCTAGCCAAAAACAAGCAAAGATATAGTAAAAGTAAAAATTTGTAAAGACGGCGGTGCGGGATGTCTTTAGAGCTGATTTCACTAGAAAACATCCAGGAAGTCGCCCACAACTACGGGTATTGGGCAATTTTTTTGGGAATTTTGCTAGAAAATTTAGGCATTCCTGTTCCCGGTGAAACCGTGACCTTAGTGGGCGGATTTTTAGCTGGTAGCGATGAACTAAATTTCTGGCTGGTTCTCGGTGACGCAATTATGGGTGCTGTCATTGGGGGAGTTTGTGGCTATTGGGTTGGTAGGCTTAGCGGTTGGCCTTTCCTGGTAAAAGTTGGTAGCATATTTCGGATTTCCGAAGTGCGACTATTGAGCATTAAAGAGCAATTTACTCAAAATAGTGCAAAAGCAGTATTTGTTGGACGTTTTTTAGCATTGCTGCGGGTTTTTGCTGCACCACTAGCTGGTATAGCCGAAATGCCTTTTAGAAAATTCTTTTTATACAACTTCTTAGGAGCAGTTGCTTGGGCTAGTTTGATGGTGACATTGGCTTTCTTTGCTGGCAAAATTATCCCCCTAGAGCAATTGATTGCTTGGGTGGGTCAATTTGCGATCGCAGCATTACTGATCCTGGCTGCTTTAATTTTCGTGCCAATATGGCTGGAGTCTCGTCAAGTTAAAGAAGTGGGGAGTGAGGAGTGAGGGAGTAGGGGGAGATGAGGGAGTAGGGGGAGATGAGGGAGTAAGGGGAGATGAGGTAGCAACCGAAAAATTATTATTCTTCCTCATCCCCCTCATCCCCCTCATCCCCCTCATTTTCCTAACCCCTAGTTAACTGTGACCAAATGCGAGTTGGTAGTCCCCAAACGTAGATAAAGCCTTCAGCCGCTTTGTGGTCGAATTGGTCATCGGCTCCGTAAGTTGCCAAATCGGGAGTGTAAAGGGAATTGTCGCTCGAACGTCCAACGATGGTGGCGCTACCCTTAAACAACTTAACTCGCACAGTTCCAGACACTTGCTCTTGTGTCTTTTGAATAAAGGCATCAAGTGCAGCTTTGAGTGGACTGTACCAAAGACCGTTGTAAACGATTTGGCTATAGGTTTCTTCAATCCCACGCTTGTAATGGGTGACATCTGCTGTCAAAGTCAAACTTTCCAGATCCCTATGTGCCTGAATTAGGACTAACATCGCGGGTGATTCGTAAATCTCCCGCGATTTTATGCCCACTAGACGGTTTTCGATCATATCAATCCGCCCAACACCGTGATTTCCTACAAGTTGATTGAGTTGTTCAATTAGCTCAACTGGCTTTTTGGCTACACCATTGAGGGTGTTGGGAATACCACGATAGAAACCAATTTCGATGTATTCTGGTTCATTGGGGGTGTTGGCGATCGCTTTGGTCATTTCATAGATTTCTTCTGGTGGCTCAAAGGAGGGATCTTCGAGTAAACCAGCTTCAATGCTACGACCGAGCAAATTTTTATCAATGCTGTAGGGAGAAGATTTTTTGACTGGTGAGGGAATGCCAAACTTTTCACCATAGGCGATGGTTTCTTCACGACTCATTCCCCATTCTCTGGCTGGTGCGAGGATCTTTAGATTGGGGTTGAGGGCGGTAACAGAGACATCAAAGCGGACTTGATCGTTACCTTTGCCAGTACAACCGTGAGCGATCGCATCAGCACCATATTTTTCGGCTGTTTCTACTAATACCTTGGCAATCAGCGGACGAGCAAGGGCGGTTCCTAGAGGATAACGATTTTCATAAAGGGCGTTAGCTTGAATTGCTCCAAAGGCGTAATCTTTAACAAAACTGTCTTTAACATCCGCTACTAGGGATTCACTTGCACCCGATTTCAGAGCTTTTTCTCGGACTGGCTCTAATTCATCTCCCTGACCTAAATCTGCTGCTAGGGTAATCACCTCTTCCACACCCCACTCCTGCTTCAGATAGGGGATGCAAACAGAGGTATCCACTCCGCCAGAATATGCCAGAACAACCTTTTTGGCGCGACCCATTAATTTCTCCAGTTAGCAAAACAAAGAATGAGTCATTATTATATCGAAACTAATCCGTGTATACTTTATTGATGCAACAACTCCATTCCCATAAACAAAATTAACGACACTCACGACTCATGACTAAATCCCCATTCGCTAGTCGATACACCCCTTCGGGTTCCACAATGGGGTCGCCTTTTTTCCAGGAACTGGTTGCACTATTATTCGTAACATTCTGCACATCACCTGTAGGATAACTAGAAGCCGCAGCTTCACCAGGACGATGAGGTAAACCGCCAGTTCCTGTAATTATAAAAGTCCCTTCTTGCTTGGGACTGCGGGCAATGCAACTATTAGCAATCAGTGCATTAGTATCAATGGGATTGTTTTGTAATTCTGTGAGGCTGTTTTGGATAAAACTAATATCAGGTACACCAATAATATTTCCAGAGATTGCACCACTGGCATTAATATCAGAGCTACCATTATTATTTAGTAACTGAAAGCTATTTCTATCAGTTAATGTTTGTCTGGGGTCAAATAGAGAATCACTAAATACAGCGCTGGTGTTAAATGTAATATCTCCACCTTGTCCCTCTGGTGCGAAGGCGAGGTGCGATTCGTTGCTTAGTGAATCACGGTAGTCAGTCCGCACATAACTAAGCCAGCCCGACAGCAGATTACTGTCACTAAAGGCTGAACTCTCGGTCAGATGCAAGTGTAAGCCTTGCCATTCAGACTCAGAATTGACTCCTTATCTGCCCACACCGAACAAGCTCGGTTCTTGTAGAGTGAAGCTGGGAACAGGGCGCAATCAGACGACCGTTGCGGGTTGACACTGGCGCTAATAGGGAGTTCCTATGATGAAACAGAGCCTCAAAAAGTGACCCATCGTAGAGCAGGGCGCAACACTAAAATCCCTGACTTCGTTGGAGCCAATTCCCGCCGTAATATCGCCAATAACGGCAAGAGTCTAGGGAATCCAACGGTCAAATTGGCTACATCTAACGGAACAATCAATCTCTCCGAGGGAACGAATAAAAACGATTTGTGAGTCCTGGGGCTTTCGTTCCCCAAGTAGGCTAGACGAGAAGCGGAACTCTCACAATTCGGGTAGGACAGACCGTAATTGGTCTGAGGTGTTCAGAAAATACAAACTCTAGAAGAGAAAATGATTAGACACAGTAGACATACTAGTGAATCTTGGAAAGCCTTACCGTGGAAGAAATTCCGCCGAAATCTTTTCCGCCTTCAAAAGCGCGTATTTAAAGCGGTTCAAGTTGGAGACAAACGGAAAGCTAGGTTTCTCCAAAAGCTTATTTTTAAATCCACCTCGGCTCGATTTCTTGCAATTAGACTTGTATCTCAGCTAAACGCTGGTAAAAAAACGGCGGGTATTGATGGTAAGAAATCCCTGTCATTTGAGGAACGCTTCAACCTTGAAGAATTACTGAAAATGAATAGTGGAAATTGGAAGCATCAAGGACTAAGGGAAATCCCCATCCCCAAAAAGGACGGGACTACCAGAATGCTTAAAATACCAACCATAGCGGATAGAGCTTGGCAATGCCTTGCAAAATATGCACTAGAACCAGCACACGAAGCCACTTTCCACGCCAGGAGCTACGGGTTCAGAACAGGGCGCTCTGCTCACGATGCACAACGGTACATCTACAATAACCTACGCTCTTCCTGCAATGGAACAGAGAAACGAGTTATAGAACTCGATATCGAAAAATGCTTCGATAGGATTAACCACTCAGCAATAATGGACGAACTCATCGCCCCCAAAGGCTTAAAACTCGGAATATACCGATGCCTCAAGGCAGGAGTAAACCCAGAATTCCCCGAACAGGGTACACCTCAAGGGGGAGTAGTCAGCCCACTATTAGCAAACATCGCACTCAACGGGGTTGAAAGTATCCACAGATACAGAGCCAACGGGCAAATCAACGAGCCATCAATCCGATACGCGGATGACATGGTTATTATACTCCGACCCGAAGATAATGCGATAGAGATACTTGAGAAAATCAGCGAGTTCCTCCGCAAACGCGGAATGAATGTAAGCCAAAAGAAAACCAAAGTTACCGCCGCGACAGATGGGTTTGATTTCCTCGGCTGGCACTTTAAAGTCCAGAAAAACGGAAAGTTTAGAAGCATTCCCTCAGTGGACAACTTCAAAGCATTCCGTAAGAAAGTAAAACACATCGTCAACAACTCGAATTATGGTGCTACCACAAAGGCTGAGAAATTAGCCCCGGTAGTAAGAGGTTGGAGAAATTACCATAAGTTCTGCAAGATGGACGGGTCTAGAAACTCGTTATACCACATCAAAAAAAGAGCTTATACGGTATTCAACAAGGAAGCCAAGAAAAATCGCTACGCTAGCAAGAAATTACTAGACAAAGCATTCCCAGCAGTTTCCTACTCCGAAAGTAGCCACGTCATGGTTAAAGGAACAAAATCCCCCTATGACGGAGATACAGCCTACTGGAGCGAACGCAAAAGTAAGCTCTATGACGGCGAAACTTCTTTTGCTCTTAAGAAGCAAAACCATAGATGTGCCTCTTGCGGCTTAAAGTTCATCGATGAGGAACGGATTCATCTGCATCACATCGACGAAAATCACGCCAACTGGAAGAAAAATAATCTGGAAGCAATTCACGAGAGTTGCCACGATTACAAGCACATGAGCAAAAGCGAAAGCTGAGAAGCTGAGAACATCGGGAGCCGTGTACACGGAAACGGGTACGCACGGATCTAACTGAGAGGTGCGGGGAATAATATCCCCCATCGACTCAACCAATGTCGCTATCTTCTAAAGCGATGATAGTATCTGCGGTGAGGAAAATATTACCGCCTCTACTGCTACCACTAGATAAATCAGTGCGGATATCGCTGTTATTTCGCAGGTTAATATTTCTCGCAGTGACATCAATATTGCCACCGCCTGCTTGTTCAGATCGGGCGCTGATAACACCATTACTCGCATTGAAATTTTCCTTTGCAGTAATATTGATATCGCCTGCAATACCTTGTCCCAGACTGCGTGTAGAAACTACAGCGAGATTATTAGGCAAGTTTAAATCATTTGTAAATAAATTAAAGTTAGTTGTAGATATAGATATTTTTCCACCGTTTCCAGTAGAGTTAGTACCTGCAAATAAGCCAGTCACACTATCTAAATTTGTAGAAATAGCGATCCTGTCTGTGGCATTGATAGTAATATCACCAGATTTACCACTACCGAGAGTTCCTGTAATTATAACTCCACCATTAGATGCTTCAAATACACGAGCATTAATTGTAATATTACCTCCGTTACTAGAATTGTCTGTTAATGCAGATACACCGCCTTCGTTTGCTACAAGGAAATAATCTGTATTAATTATAATATCTCCCCCTTGACCAAACGCTCCCCATTGGGTTTCAGTTGATATTAAGCTGTAAAATCCATCTGTATTTGTTCCTGATATAGTCACTGCATCAGCAGCATCTATGCGAATATTTCCACCTCTACCTTGTCCAGCAGGTAAACCCCTCTCTGCTTCAGAAATTAGAGCATCAATTTGACCACCGTTAGTTAAAGTCAGCCTTCGTGTTTGAATTTGAATATCTCCAGCATTCCCGACTCCGCCGACTCCTACGCGACTATTAATTGTACTGTTGTCAACAATAACCCCCTCATTGCTGAAAATAGAGATATCACCACCATTCCCCTTGCCAAAAGTTGCAGCGCTTATAGCTCCGTTTGTTAACTGCAAACGTTTAGTATTAATTGTTATATCACCGCCATTGCCTACAGGAACTATATTTTCTCTGAAAGGGTAAACTCCTGTAATAAGCAAGCTAGGAAAATTACGGTTTGAACTAATCAAATCAACATAATCCGATGCATTGATAGTAATATTACCTGCATTGCCTCCTAAATTGTTACCTGCTTCTGCTCTGATAGAACCGCCATTCTTTACAAGGAGATTTTTAGTTTCTAGTTTTATATCACCAGCACGGCTACTGCTAAAAGTTCTAGCCACAATACCAGTAAGGATATCTGTTGAACCTTGAGAATCGATTTCTATTGAATCAGTAGCTGTAATATTGATGTTTCCACCACGTCCAATTATTTCACCGGGTTCTGGTTCTCCAGAAACAGAAGATATAGATCCAGAATTTGTTAAACTAATCTTCCCAGTTTGAATATTTACATTCCCAGCATTACCAACATTAGAAATAACTCCTGGAAGAGAAAGTGCAGATGCAATTATAAAAGAATTATCTATACTAATATCTCTGGCTGCAATATTAATATTCCCGGCATTACCACTGCCAAAGGTATTAGTTGATAGCTGAGAACTATTTTCTAGAATCAAATGATTGGTAATAATTGATAAATTACCTGCATTTCCTTTTCCATAAGCACTTGAAAAGATAGCTGCTGAATCGTTTAAACTAATTGAATTATCAGCTTGAATTTTAATATATCCAGAATCATCTGCTAACAAATTGGTTGCACTGATCAAAGCCTCATCTGTCAGTAAAAGATTTTGTGATTGAATATTAATGCCACCGCTTCTTCCACTAGTTGTTACTGAAAGATTTGCCGACGAAGGAGACACATTACTTGTAATCGCACTAGGACTCAAACTTCCATCAGGAAGAGTTCCACCTCTTCCTGATAGAGAAATTGTATCGTTAACTTTGATGTTAACAACACCTGAATTACCCTGCGTGGCAGTTGCCCGAATTTCACCACCATCGATTATTTTCAGCGATTCAGCAACAACATTGATATTTCCAGTATTTCCAGGTTCTAGAGCAACATTCCCTATATGACTTTGGTCAGCTATAGTTACAATTCCAGTTGCATTGATTGAGATATCACCTGCTTGGACTGATGGAATTCTTTGATTAACAACTATACCTGTATACAAATTACTGGAATTTAGTAAATTAAAATCGTTGGCATTAACTACAATATCGCCATCATTGGCTCCAACAGCTATAGCAGAAGATTGATTCACCAATGAAATATCTGCTTTTGTTACACCATCAGGAAAACTCAGGCGTAGATTATTAGCATCAAAATTGAGTCCTACTGTTCCTGGTGCTGTTAATCCACCAAATTCTACCCTACCACCGAAAGCTCTAACTGTTCCACCATCCATGAAGATTTGCCCACTAGATTCAGAGGTAGGTGCAACAAGACCACCAAGCAGTATTAAACTTTTACCAGTAGGAACGAATAAACTTGCCCGATTTTCAATCGAGTTCGCACCTTGCTTCGCAATTTGATTAAATAAAAATGCACTAGGATTAACACTGAGTAATGTGTTTTCTGGTGCAACTGGTGAACTTAAAGAAAACTCAGCAGCTCCAGGAAATTGAATTGTGTTAGCTGTAGTCGCTACCAAGGAACCACCAATATTTAATTGAGCATTTCTGCCAAAAATAATTCCATTGGGATTCATCAAAAATAAATTAGCACTACCTTGAGCGCTAATCAATCCTTGAATATCAGAGGGTGTTCCACCAGTTACTCGTGCAAAGATATTGGCGATATTGGGTTCATTGATAAAAATTGCTGCACCACTATTAGGAACATTAAAATTGCTAAAACTGTGGAATAAGTTGGTGTTACCGACTGTTGTTCCATCCAAAATAAAAGAATTTAAACCAATATCTATAACTTGTGTTCCTAATGTTTCGTCGGCTGTGACTTGAGCTAAGGCTTTGGCGTTTGTTGTGACAGTCAAACTGAGCAATAGTCCTAAACGCCACCACCAATTGCAATTAGATTGCTGGATCATAAATTTTTCTCTTGCGTGTCAGTTGTAGCAACTGATATCTAGTCTGAAGCTTGGGGTGAGCAATTGCAACGTTGCATAGATGAGTGCAAAAGGCAATACACTTTTATGCAATTTTACATACACAATTATGCTGATATCGATACTGAAAGTTGCATCTAAGTTTGCATAAAAGCTGAAGGACTAATTTCTGTGTTTTATTTACTCTGTGAATTGCTAAAGATTTTAAGTATCAAAAATTTTCATAAAGTCAGAGTAAACATCCAGCATTTTCAGATCATCAGGCTATTTACTGGCATTGAAATATTCGCATAATACAAGAGAGAAACTTATGCCTACTTTCCCTTCTGAGCTTGAGAATCAAATCTATCTCTACCAGTACACATATGGCCGTCGTGGTCTTGATCTCAATGTAGTGAATGTGTGGGACGACTATACAGGACGTGGTGTTTTAGTTGGTGTGATTGACGATGGAGTTGACTATAACCACTACGATTTGGATAATAATTACGACAAAACGAGAGATTATGACATTATCGGCCAAGATTCTGATCCTTTACCAGTTCTGGCTAATGATAATAACGGGACAGCAGTAGCAGGTATTATTGCTGCTGAAGCGAATGGTGTTGGTACTGTGGGTGTGGCTTATAATGCCAAGATTGCAGGTATTAGAGCTGTTCCTGGTTCTTTGGCTAATGTGATTGATGCTCTGTCGCGTGCTGCGAGTTTCGATGTTGTCAACAATGGCTGGAGTTTTCAGAGATTTGACGATAATTTTTATACTTTCCCACAAGCAGGGCAAGCACTTACTAATGCTGTTACTAATGGACGTAATGGATTAGGAACTGCGATTATCTTTGCTGCCGGAGATGGTCGTGGAGCAGGCGATAATACCAACTATCACAACTTTCAAAATTCTCGTCACGTCATTACAGTAGCTGCAATTGATCTTGAGTATGGCTGGGCAACTTATTACAGTACTCCTGGTGCTTCGATTCTAGTTTCTGCCTTTGGTGAATCATATGGTGGTGTCGGCCTTCTCACTACAGATCGCCTCGGATCTGCTGGCTATAGTTCTACAGACTATACTCGTTTGACTGGCACTTCAATTGCTGCTCCTCAAGTTTCTGGGGTAGTCGCCTTGATATTGGAAGCCAATCCCAATTTAGGTTATCGAGATATCCAAGAAATTCTCGCCTATTCTGCTCGCCGCAACGATCCTAATAACTATGCGGGGAAATATATTTGGCAATATAACGGTGCTAACAACTGGAATGGAAGAGGTTTACACGTCAGCCACGACTATGGATTTGGCTTGGTAGATGCTCTTGCTGCTGTGCGTTTAGCTGAGACTTGGCAAAAACAAAGTCGATTTAACAATGAGAAATCTCTTTCTTATAATTCTGGTAATTTAGGCTTGGCTATTCCAGATAATAATACAACAGGAATTAGTCGCTCTTTTACCGTTGCTGCGGGTTTAGAAATTGATTGGGTAGAAGTAGAACTCAATCTAACTCATCCTTATCGGGGTGATTTGGTGGTTGAACTGATTTCTCCTAGTGGAACTATAAGCAGTTTGATTAACCGTCCAGGTAATAAGCAAGATGATGGAGATAATATTATATTTAAACTCTCCAGTACGCAACATTGGGGAGAAAGCAGTGCTGGTACTTGGACACTCAGAATCAAGGATTTAGGCCCTACAGATACCGGCATTTTTAATAGTTGGAAATTGCATTTATATGGGGATACAGATACCGCCAATGATACTTATTTCTACACCAATGAATATGGCATCTATGGCGCAACTACACTGACTGATAGTTCTGGTATCGATACAATTAATGCGGCGGCGATTACTTCTAACTCCACCATAAATTTGACTCCAGGTTCTACAAGTACCCTCAATGGAACTAAATTAACCATCAGTTCAGGAACTACTATCGAAAATGCTTTTGGTGGCGATGGCAATGACACTATTATTGGTAACAGTGCTGCCAATGTTTTATCTGGTGGTAGGGGCAATGATATTTTGATTGGTGATATACCGCTCACCTACCAAACTTATACGTTCAGTAACACATCTGCTCTCAATATCCCTGATGAATCTACCATTAATTCTAATCTCACAGTCAGTGCTTTAAGTGGTGCGATCGCCGATGTCAACGTCACCTTAAATATTACCCAGACATATAGTTCTCACCTCGATGTTTTCCTGATTAGTCCTACAGGAACTCGTGTGACATTATTCACAGGTGTGGGGAGTATTTTCAGTAATTTCACCTCCACAGTATTAGATGATGAAGCCACAACATCAATTACGGCTGGTAATGCTCCGTTTACTGGCACTTTTCGACCACAGGGATTACTATCAGCTTTTGATTATCAAAATCCTAATGGTACATGGAGACTAGAAGTTACTGATAAATATGTTGGAGGTGTAGGGACACTTAAGAACTGGTCGCTGAACTTGAGCTTTCCTGCTACATCAACAGTAAGCAATGATACGCTCAATGGTGGTAGAGGTAATGATACAATGCGTGGCGGTGCTGGTAACGATACTTACGTTATCGATAGCACTGGAGATGTAATTGTAGAAAACTTGAATGAAGGTACGGATACTGTCCAGTCTTCTATTAGTTACACTTTAGGCGCTAACTTAGAAAACCTGACTTTGACTGGTACAGCCGCAATTAATGGTACAGGTAACAGTCTCAATAATGTCATTACTGGTAATAGCGGCAATAATACCCTCAATGGTGGCTCTGGTGTTGATACTCTCCTTGGTGGTAATGGGAATGACATCCTCATCGGTGGTACTGGTAACGATACACTGACAGGGGGCGCGGGGAGCGATCGCTTTACTTTCAATTCCCGTAGTGAAGGGACTGATAGAATTACTGATTTTAGGGTTGTTGATGATACGATTGTTGTTTCTGCCGCTGGTTTTGGTGGCGGGTTAGTTGCTGGTGCGGCGATCGCCGCTAGCCGATTTGCGATCGGTTCAACAGCCACTACAAGTAGTCAGAGATTCATGTATGATCGAAGCACTGGCGCTCTGTTCTTCGATCAAGATGGTACAGGAGCGATCGCCAAAATTCAATTTGCTACGCTTAATACTGCACTAGCCTTAACTAATGCAGATATTTTTGTTGCTGCTTAAAGATTTCACGTTGAGTGTTGACTGTTAACGGTTAACAGTCATTAACGGCCTCCTTGGTGAAGATGATTGCGATCTGAAGTTTTGGCAATGCCAAAATTATCACAACGGCAATTTGCACAGGGATGTTTGTTTACACAAAGTTTATATCTACCTGACAAAATTGAAGATTTAACGAAGATCATCTTTTGTTGGTTATTTCTTAACCTACACACATTGGTTCAAAGCTTATTTAAGTGAAATTACAGAATTATTCGCTTTTGAGCTTTGGAGTATTTTCTGATGAAATTAGCTAAAGATATTAGTATTGCTGCTTTTGCAGTTGCTATCTCGGTTGGTGCTGTTGCTAAACCAACACAAGCTGCCTTGGTTAATTACGGTTTCAGCGTGAATGCGACATCTGGCGATAATCCTGGTCAATATTTTGGCTCTTTTCAGTATGATGACTCCACCTTAACCGGGATAGGTGACGAAACTTTAGGGGTTAGCAATGGATTATCCATTTTGTTCGACTACTTGGGTACTCAGTATACAGAGGCGAGTGATTTTGATTACCCAGTATCTCCTGTAGTCAGCTTTGCAAATGGTAACCTGTCAGGACTGAGCTATTTAGTTGAAGATCAGTTTTTTATTGGTAACGATCCTGGTAACCCAAATACAGGAGGAACAAAATTTTATAGCATTCTCAGTGCTGACTTATTGTCTACAACAGAGGTGGGTACAGTGACCTATACTAAGAGTACACCCGTACCAGAACCGATGACTGTTGGTGGTATAGCGATCGCCGCTGCTATGGCCTTAGGGATGAAGCGCAAGAAAAAAGCATTTGGAGTAACAAACTAGAGTCAACGTGAAAATTAATGTAGAGACGTTATTATTTAACGCCTCTACATTAATTTTCCTAAATAAAACTACCAGTAGGATTCTTGCGTTTGATGGCAATCACAGATGGTTTGGGTAGACCTTGAGGTTGACCCTTACCACCGTCAGCGGTTGTGATGTTACTTGGCCAACTACTGCCACGAGGTACAGTGCGAACCTGATTGAATGTAGTACCATTCAAATCGAGTAATTCAATATCCCGACTCAGTATTGTTCCGTCATTAATCGGACAATTTTCACCAGGATGTTGTACGGCAATAATTAGAGTATCTCCTACAAAAGTTGGGCCGGTCATCTCACAACGCACTGGTCCATGAGCAAAAGGTATTAACTTTCCGGCATGAGTACCAGTAGTAGGAATGTAGAATAGCCAGTTATTACCAAAAACTCCGGTAAAGGAAGAAACATTACCAGCAACTGCATGATTGATGGTAGTCGGAGTTCCGGCAGCACCAAGGCCAAAACCATTGTGAGTGTCGGTAGACATATCCGTTACACCCCAGATATTTGCTTTATTATCGAAGACTAGGTTATCTACATTGGCAAAACCAGCACCAGAAATAGATCCGGCTTCTCCACCTTGGGCAAATCTCTGCCAACGGAAGGTTAGACCTGTACCATCGGCACTATCTTCAATAATCTTGTACAATCCTCCAGATTGCTGAGTCGCGTTAGGATCTGTACTTAACTTGGCAACCTGGAAAATGCGGGAATCTGGATAACCGTCGCTTCCCGGCGCACCATCAGTATAAGCAATGAAAACTTCTTTGGTGGTCGGATGCACTTCCAAATCTTCTGGACGTGCGGTGGGGGTGCCGCCGGCCAAGTTGGCTGCTAAGAAAGCATCAGTGAGGATAGCACCTTGGGAAGTGTAGAAATCAGATAGCTTCTTACCTTGATAAGCAGGTAGTCTCTCTGCTTCATTGGTGCGATCGACTGGGAGGGAACCACCATCTGTGGTTTGACCTGCAACACCATTGCGTCTTGGTAGGGATAAAAGACCATTTCTTTGAGCCGAACCCAAAGCGGCAAACTCCACAGAAGAAATTACCGATGGGGGAATGGGATTAGTGGGAGTGTTCAAATTTAAGGGTATCCATTGACCCGTACCATTTGGATTGTAACGGGCGACATATAAAGTACCGCTTTCCCATAAGCTGCTGTTGGCTTTACTGGTTGGCGAAGAAATCACACCTGCACTGACAAATTTCCAGGTGTGTCCCCCACGTCTGTCATCTCCCAGATAGGCGATTAATGGTTTTTTAGCTTCGGCACGGATACCGACGTTTTCATGGCGGAAACGACCTAACCAAGTGTGTTTGCGAGGGCGGAAATTGGGATTAACGGGGTCAATTTCCACAATCCAACCGTATTTTTCCCCAACTAAACCGAAGGTCTTACCAGTGGTACCATCGGTGTAACCTGTTTGAGTACCATTAGAGGTGACCGATTCGGTGACACCAACGAAAAATGCCGTACTTCCTTGAAAGTTTTCTTCACCACTTAAAATAGTTCCCCAAGGAGTTGTACCGCCAGAGCAGTTATAGGCAGTGCCAATAATTTTGTTACCTAGTCCATCGGAGGAGAGGTTAAATACTTGAGTTGCGGCTGGGCCAGTTCCGATTAAATAGTTTTGGTCACCTTTCTGGTGGCTGCGACTTCCCCAAGAAGTGACATTTTTATATTCATCACTCCTTTGGCTATTAATTCCCAACCCAGAAAGGCCATGAAGGCGACGATTTCTCGCATCACCTTTGACCACAGCATAACGGTTATTGGAATTACGGCTGGAGATACGGACGATTGAACCGCCTAAGTTATATAAAGCTTCCCCGTCAAATTCAAGACCTCTGGTGGTAGGTAAAGCCCAGCCAATTACTGATTCAAAGGCCGTAGGGAATCCTTTAACATCAGCTGGAGTTTCTGGTACTAGATCGGCAAAAGGAAAACTGACGTATTCGTGATTGACCCACAAATAACCTGCGTCATTGGTTCTGCCAAGGGGAATAAAACCTGTATAATCACAGTTGTAGCCGAAATAATCATCGTTATTGGGAAATACGCGATCGCCCCAGCTGACAATTACATAACGTTCGTACTCTGGTGGCACTACCACATCATCAAGTACGTTGTAGCTATTTAACTTTGCATTTGCAGATGCATTGAGTACCTGTCCCTGACCGATTCCCGTCGGCAAGAAACTTTTCTGCTGTTGATAAGCGGGTAGCGGATGGGGTAAACGCACTGGTGTAAAGCTCAGTGGCGTATTATTTGCTCCTGCAACACTAGAAATACCATCTAGAATGGTGTCTCCCAACACAGCAGCACCAGCACTGCCAGCAAAAAAGATTAAAATTTGTCTGCGACTGAATGTAGACATCAAACTATCCTCTCTTGCGACATAAAAAATCTCGTAAAGGCAAATCTTGATTACTGACAGAAAAAGCCATCAATTCTTGACGTGAAATGCCACAGATTTTGAATAGTTAATAACCTCGTGTTAACAAAAGCTTGTTTGCAATTTAGGTCACTTAACTAGACAAAAATTTTTAAGTTTGTCATACAATCTAATGAGTCAAAATTAACGCCAGGTTATATCTTGATTAATAGAGATTTATTCTCTACTTGACTTACACATAGGAAATTTAAAATAATTCGTAATTCGTAATTCGTAATTCGTAATTACGTTTTGTAACGGGGATTTAACCCCGACACAAAACGTTCTGCCTGTAGAGGCAGGGGAATTAAACCCCCAAACTGTGTTAAAAATCAGAAGTCAGAATACAAAACCAGCCCAGGGATGAATCCGCTAGGCAATAAATTTCACTGACGACAACAACATTATTTGTCAAAACGTTGGTGACAAATCGGTTTGCCAAACATCAGTTATAAGCTTTTTGCTCTAATTATTGTAAAAGAACACTTGGATGCTAACTGGGACATACTGTACTTGTCCCAGGTGATGTGTGAAAATTTTGAAAACTGGAGATAACTATGCAAGCTATACAAATGCAAGAATTAACACTAGAACGAGTCAATGAAGCTGTTGTTGCAATTCTGAATGTTTTGGGAAATCCTGAAAATGATTTACATCTTCATGCTCTATCTGCCTTTCGTAACGGCGATTATCAGACTGTAAAACGACTGGCTTCGACTAATTTATCTGATTCTTATGTCAAGTCACTCGGCTACTTGGGTGGTGCGCTGAAATTAACACCTAACACAGACACTATCTTAGCGGAGTCTGCACGGGCGGCGGCTGACTTTGTAAAAGAAAGAACATTGAAACAGTTAGGGGATGCGTTGGCGCAAGCCTTGTCGTAGACATCGCTGCTGCACTCAACTAAGGGACTTCCAAATAAAAAAATATCCAATTATTTATTGTGGGGTGGGCGTCTCGCCCGCCCTATGAACTGGGCGGGCAAGATGCCATTGGTGTCAAGTTAAGAAAATTAGATTCTTGTCAAGTGGGTAGAACTCAATGGCTAAACTGAACACAATGGTGTTGAGAATAGCCATGACTAAGCCACGAAAGAAACAAGGAAATCCAGACTTTCGACATCAGGTAACTTCCCCTGCCCCAACAAGTGAGGAAATAGAATCACGGTTGATTGAGCTAGTCACTCCAGGGACATTTGCCAATCTCAAAGGGGTAAAAGATAAAGAACGGAGCTTGCGCGATGCCTTCGGCGGGCAAAGCCTACGCGTACTAACCCTACCTGTGATGGCAGCAATAGTACTGAGTTTACTGTACCGACAAATACATTATTTAACAGATGTGCTGCGCTGCCTAGAAGTCGAAGGATTATTGTGGGTAGAGGCCATGTCAGTGAGTCGTCAAGCGTTATCTCAACGCCTTGAGAGTTTGCCTACTGATCGCAGAATTCACAATTACAGCTCATTCCTTGGTTGGTTGAGCATCAACGTTCTATGGGTCAAGTCAAAGCTGCTCGTCAACGACACCGACGCAACGCCGCCAGGTCGCTTGACATTTGGGCTTCAGCTTTAACTTGACACCAATGGCGAGACGCCCATCCCACAAGAGTCAAGCTAATGCATCATTACTACTTTTTCACCGCTGGATACTGCTGCAAAACATGCTGCAAATATTGCCCAGTATAAGACTTCGGATTTGCTGCAACTTCCTCCGGTGTCCCCACAGCAATCAATTCTCCACCTTTATCGCCACCTTCTGGCCCCAAATCTATCACCCAATCTGCACAACGAATCACATCTAAGTTGTGTTCAATTACTAAAATTGAATTGCCTTTATCCACCAATCTTTGCAATACATCTAACAATTTGTGGACATCGTAAAAAGATAACCCTGTTGTTGGTTCATCTATTAAATACAGTGTCTTACCTGTGGCGCGTCGAGATAATTCTGTTGCCAATTTTACGCGTTGCGCTTCACCACCTGATAAAGTTGTCGCAGGTTGTCCCAATTGAATATAACCCAAGCCGACATCAAATAAAGTTTGCAAACGGGCGATCGCTTTGGGAATATTTTGGAAAAAATCTAAACTTTCCTCAACTGTCATGTTGAGAACATCAGAAATAGATTTGTCTTTATACTTCACTTGCAATGTTTCCCGGTTGTATCTTGCACCTTTACAAATTTCGCATTGCACGTAAACATCAGGGAGAAAGTTCATTTCAATAACATTCACACCTTGTCCGCTACAAGCTTCGCAACGTCCACCTTTAACATTGAAAGAAAATTGTCCAGGTTTGTAACCCCTAGCTTTGGCTTCTACTGTTTGGGAAAACACATCCCGAATGGCATCGAAAATTCCTGTGTAAGTTGCAGGATTAGAACGTGGTGTGCGTCCAATGGGCGATTGATCTATTACAATCGCCTTATCAACTGCATTTAATCCCTGAATTTTCTCTAAGTCTTTCGGTAAGGGAACTTTCTTCGTTAAATGATGTTGTAATGATGGATAAAGTAACTCGTTAATTAAGGTAGATTTTCCAGAACCAGATACACCAGTCACAGCAACAAGTTTCCCTAATGGAATTTCTACATCTATATTTCTTAAATTGTTGCGATGGGCATTTTTAATGATTAAGCTGCGTCCATTTCCGTCTCGGCGTTCTGGTGGCGTATTAATTACTCGCCTTCCTGATAAATAAGCACCCGTCAACGAATCTTCTGCTGCTAATAATGCTTCTAAATCACCTTGGGCGATAATATTTCCGCCGTGAATTCCTGCACCAGGGCCAATATCAACTATATAGTTGGCTGCACGAATTGTTTCTTCGTCGTGTTCAACGACAATTAAGGTATTACCTAAATCGCGCAATTTCGTTAAAGTTTTCAGCAATCTGCCATTATCTCGTTGATGCAAACCAATACTTGGTTCATCTAAAACGTAGAGAACTCCTGTTAAACCAGAACCAATTTGTGTTGCTAAACGAATGCGTTGGGCTTCGCCACCAGAAAGGGTCATTGCTGGACGGTCAAGGGTGAGGTAATCTAAACCGACATCTAACAAAAATTGCAATCTGGCTTTAATTTCTCTGAGGACTAAATCAGCAATTTGCAACTGGCGATCGCTCAACTTGAATTGCTCAATTCTCTCTCGACAATCCCGAATCGATACACTAGTTAAATCTAAAATTCCATATTGTCCCAACTTCACCGCCAAAGCTTCAGGCTTTAACCGTTTTCCCCCACAAACATCACAGGGCTGATCGATTAAATACTGCTCTAATTTTTGCTTAACTAACTCCGAACCACCTTCATATTGCCGTTGTAAAATTGGAACAATACCTTTAAAAATTTGTTTTTTATCTGTTTTTGTAGTTTCTTCTTTTTCTCCATACAAAAGAGTCTGCTGCTGTTCTGCTGTCAGCTTGCTCCAATTTGTTTGTAATTCAAATCCATAAGCTTGCCCTACACTGTAGAGCAATTCCAAATAATAAGAATTATCTTTTTCCGACCAAGGAGCGATCGCAGCATACACTGGTGCTTCCGGGTCTGGTACGATTAAATCCGGCGCAAATTTTCTTAAAGTACCAATTCCATGACAATGGGGACAAGCACCGTAAGGTGAATTAAACGAGAACAATCGCGGCGATAATTCCTCCATCACCGCCCCATGTTCTGGACAAGCAAAATTTTCCGAAAATACTAATTCTTCCTCAGACCCCCCGCCTTCGGTACTAGACGGGGTTTCCTTAGATGACTCATGACCAATGACTATGGTCGCAATGCCACCGGATTGTTTTAAGCACGTAGATAAAGAATCAACCAAACGCTCTTGGATACCATCTTTTTTCACTAAGCGGTCAATGACTACTTCGATGGTGTGAGTTAAATTTTTATCCAATTCAATGGAATCTGATAGTTCGCGCACCTCGCCGTCAACACGCACACGGACAAAACCTTGGGAAGCTAGACTTGACAAAAGCTTACGCTGTGTGCCTTTTTTCCCCCGAACGACGGGTGCAAGAATTTGGAAACGAGTACGATCTGGTAATTCCAGAATGCGATCGCACATCTCATCGATTGTCTGGGGTGCAATACAGCGATCGCAAATCGGACAATGGGGTTCGCCAGCGCGACCAAACAACAGCCGCAAATAGTCATAAATCTCCGTCACCGTACCCACAGTGGAACGGGGGTTATGAGACGTTGACTTTTGGTCAATGGAAATGGCTGGACTTAAGCCTTCAATCGCCTCCACATCCGGCTTATCCAATTGTCCTAAAAATTGCCTTGCGTAGGCGCTGAGGGATTCCACATAGCGACGTTGACCTTCAGCGAAAATCGTATCAAACGCCAAAGAAGACTTACCAGAACCAGAAACGCCAGTGAACACAATCAAGCGATCGCGTGGCAATTCCAAGTCAATATTTTTCAGATTATGCTGCCTAGCACCCCGAATCCGAATGGTATTCTGGCTATTGTGCGAGGGGAGATGTCCATTCAACAGAGAAGCCTGAGCATTGGCTTGCTCTGAACGAGACTTCGGGGATACTGTGAGCTGTGGGTCTGACATATTGGGCGGCAAAAAAGGAGTTTCTTATGAAACAGTCCTTAATAATACTATCTTTAATCAGTTTATAGTAGAACAAGAGTACTGTTTTAGATACTTATTGGGCATAGGGCATGGGGCACTTGTACTGAGCGAAGCCGAAGTATGGGGCATTGGGCATTGGACAGTTAACAGATAACTGATAACTGTCAACTCCTCATCTCCCTCATCTCCCTCATCTCTTCTTCCCTCTGCGCCTCTGCGTCTCTGCGTGCAAAAAATCATCCCCCAACTGTCCAAACCACTTTCTAGCCTAAATTCCTACAAACTCCATGCAGCCTGAAAAAAGTCATACTCACACAACATCGCATAACGGTAGGTTGAATGCACAACAGCATTAACCGTGGCATAATTGTCAACCAAATTTTCTAATTGCTGTGCCAATGGCTGAAAATCCGCGCTGCTGTAAGTCCGAATCCAGTCTGCATATTGATGATTAGGAATGCCATTACTAGCCAACTGTTCTCCCAAAAAAGCATATAAACGCATACAGGGAGACATCGCCGCAGCGGTTAAACCCACATCTTGACCCCAAGCAGTTGCTAACAAAAAATCAGTATAGCGACGGGTAGCGGTTCCAGGTTCCACAGAATGCAAATTAACTCCCCACTGGGAAGCATAGCCGCTATGCAATTGCAGTTCTGCTAACACACCTCCAGCTAAGTTATGAAATGTCGTGAAACCTACCCAATCTGGTGCTTTAGCTGCGGCGATACTATACGCACGGGCAAAAGCTTCTAAGAAAAAAGCATCTTGCCCAACGTAGTAAGCAAACTTCACTCGTTCAAGAGTACCATCGCCAATGCCTTGAACAAAAGGATGCTCTAGGCACGCTTTGGCTAAATCTTGATTTGCCGTCCATAATTCATTGGATAACGTCATTAGTCATTGGTCATTTGTCATTTGTCATTGGGCATTGGGCATTGGGCATTGATTATTAATTCTGATCCCCCACTCCCCACTCCCTACTCCCCACTCCCTAAAAAGGCAAAAACTGAAGCAAGATTGAGCCAACACTGCCGAAAAAGTCAACGAAACTAGGGCTACCAGAGCTTACTTTTTCAGTATAGGGGGTTTGCAGTTCTTTAATAAAAGCTTGGGCTGTTTGGGTTCCAGAGGTATTTTTTTGGGATGTAAACAATTTGTCAGCAACTTGGGCATCTACCAATGCACCTTGTCTATCTAATATTTGGTAGCGGGCGATACCACGAGCTAGATAAGCACCTGCATATTCTGGTTTAATGGCGATCGCTTGACTAAAATAACTAATTGCTTGCTGGTGGTTGCCTTTTTCTCCTTGTGCTACACCCAAAGCATAAAAATCCTCTGGCGAAGCAATTTGTGATGGTATACCGACTGCACCTTGGAAGTTAGTACCATTCAGGTAAGCACCATTTAATTCTGCATTTGTTAAATAGCTGTTTCTCAAATCAGCACCCGCCAAATTTGCGCCGCTAAATCTAGCCTCGCTCAGGTTAACACCAAATAAACTAGCACCACTCAAGTTTGCACCCCGCAAATCAGCACCACTCAAGTTTGCACGGCTGAGGTTTGCACCTGCAAGATTAGCACCGCTTAAATTGGCTCCAGATAAATCAGCCATCACTAAACCTGCATGAGTCAAATCACAGTTTTGACATTGTTTAGTTGCCAATAATTGTTTCACGTGTTCAGAATTCGCTGCTTGTACGGTTGTTGCGAGGCTAACGAAAGTTAAAAATGTGGCTGTGGCGAGAATTTGGCTTTTCATATGTACGTAATATTTCTTACTCCAGACTCAATATCAACCGAGATAGATTTATACCTCAGCCTATGATATTAGCAATCTGAACAGTTTGCCCTCTGTAGTTGCCTATATCACTTGTAAAATTCAGCTGATTATGGTTGGCTGAAGAAGTCGCCAATTCCAGGAAAAGCTTTTTGATATCTTCTGTTGCCATTCTCGAAGAACGCAGTGTTTCTCGCAATAATTGATTACCAAATGAATTCATAAACAATATCTGCTCTATTAGTGGTATGGAGAAAAATCCTAAGGCTGCCCAAAAAATTGCATATCTTACGGCTTCGGGATTTGCAGTTGCACTAACTTCAAGAAAAAGAGATGCCCAAAGGAAAAAAAAAGTTGGGGTTCACAAGCAGAATATAAGCATCCCTAGCTTCTGCCTTGTTCAGCTTGCCTTTTGTCAATACTGAAGTTAAGACGGCAAAAAGGCGTATTAAGATAAAGACTAATGTTGCTAGAGCCAGTTGTTGCAAACAGGCTAGAGAACGGTTTGCATCTGTTGAAGAAAATAAGTCGGAAATGAATGTTGATGGAGTAAACTGAAACCCAGTTGCCAAAGCCATTAATGCAACAGCAAGCACTCCGATAAATTTCCAGTTCTTGCTGTGGTGGTTTGATTCAACAGGAGATTTATCACGCCAAAACTGAGCTAAAGCTCCCGGTATTGCCAAACCAACAATTAGAATGACACCAAAAAATATCAGGCTGGAAGAGTTAATTGGTAATTGTTTTGCCAAGCCAAATGTCACAACCAGTGCCACTGGAGTGATGATTGATAAAGTCTTTGATAAGATAGCTGAGGGATAAAGATTACCGCCCCAAAGCACTGATAAAACTGGGGAAGTAAGGGCGGGTGGAACCATCAAAAAAAGCACCCACATAACTTTGTACAAATCACCAGGGCTTTGATACAAAATTCCAGAAAATATTAAAAATAGCCCAAATACCCATCTCAGTAATGTCCATCCATAGACTATATACTTCACAGTTGAAGTTACAAGCTAGACGCAGCAAATTCAGGTTACAACCTGCAAAAATACCAAAAGATTTTTCGCTAATTCGATGATCGATGTGAATGGGAGTATCAGGAGACTTTAGCGCCTGACTTTCAGCAAGTGCAATTTCACAAGTTTGCCTGGCGCGTCTCATGTGAGAGACATATACTGCATCGAATTTCACACCTTTTTTCTTGAGATCAGAACCTGCTTGACGCGCTTGCAATCTACCAAATGCAGTCAAATCTACATCTAATACACCTGCAAAAATATTGCGTTCATTGCTGGTACTTTCACCATGTCGAATGAAATACACCTTTCCTTGTTGGTGATTATTTTCTACTACTTGGCTAGATGCCATAGACAAATTTTCGGTGTTAGAAATTATTTCCATTCGTTTCGAGATATTCAGGGTAATCACTTACGTACGTTAGGTAATGATGCATGAAAATCTCCGGGATTAAAAAAATGTAATTATAAATTTAAACTTTCTAATTCCTGCCAGAGAATAGCTATAAACTCATTAGCATCCTTAATACCCATCTCTCCCAGGGCTTTCCACTCCTCAGTACTGTAATCTAAGAAGCGATCGCACTGGCTGTAAGGGGACAACAGACCAACGATCGCTGTTTCGGTAAGGCTCAGCTTGATGACACAAATTTGTCACTCTGCGGCAAACTAAGGGTAAATGCTGTTTGACCAACAGATGTTGTTGAGTCAAGGGTGAGATCGCCACCATGTGCCCGAACAATTTCACGGGCTAGGCTCAGTCCGAGTCCAATTCCTTCGACTTTGCGGGTGCGGGCACGATCGCCACGATAAAAGCGGTCAAAAAGCCGGGAGCGATCGCTGGCTGGAATATCTTTTGATGCGTTGGTAATTGTGACGTGGAGCGTTGTTTGAGTTTGATGAGCGTGAATTTCTATCCAACCGTTGGGGAGATTATATTTGATGGCGTTACTCAAGAGGTTTTGCAGAACTTGAATCAGGAGATCGCGATCGCTCTGTACTTTTAAACCATCAGGAATATCGCTTTGCACACTCAAATGAGGAGCCAGCAGTTCCACATCCTCTAGCATCTCCATCAGCAACTCAGACATATCCACTTCAACCAAATACAAGCTCATTTGTCCTGCATCTGCCAAAGACAGCAGCAAAAGTTTCCGCATAATGCCGCTCAAGCGGCGCACCTCATCCAAGAGGTTGCTTAAGCGCTGTTGCACTTCCGATCCAGGGTCAACTTGTTGCAGTGTTCGTTCTAGTTCGCCTTGGAGAATGGTTAGTGGGGTTTTCAGTTCGTGAGCAGCATCAGCACTGAAGCGAGAAGCTTGGGTAAAACTGCGTTCCAGGCGTTCCAGCATTTGGTTAAACACGCGAATCAGTTCCACAAATTCAACGTCCGTTGTGCCAATGGGAATCCGCTGATCTAGCCCTTTGACGGTTACCTGTTGAATGACGCCTGTTAATTGATGGATGGGACGCAAGGCACTACCAGCAACTACCCATGCCCCGACGGCAACCAGCAAAAGCGCTCCGGGAATTGATACAAGAAAGATATTGCGAATGCTAGCCATCTCTTGGTTAACGGCTTCTAGGCTAACGGCAATGGCAACCTGAGCATTGGGAAATCGGGCTGCCGCAATCCGCCAAGTTGCTGTCGCTGTTTGCTGGGAGACAAATTGAGGTGGGCGTGGGGGAGGAAAAGGTGGATTTGTATTCTGAGGTCTTGGAGGTCGTTCTCTATTCAGGGACGGTGGCTGAGGTGTCAACCCAATTCGCCCAAGTAACAGACGATTCAAGTCGAGGTCGGCTTGCACTTCATCGGATTGATAAATTCTGTTGCTGTTTGCGTCAAGCACTAACAGTGCAACGGGAGTTTTTGTATTTGTTCCTAAGGTATAGCTTAGTGAGTCTTCGTAGCGCTGCCATCGTTCTGCTTCGGGTGGGCGTTCAGGTGGACGGCTTGCCCGCATTAATTGATTTAACAGTTCTGCGTCAAGGCGGCTGATTTTAGCTTCGTAAATCTGAAACCAAGAGACTGCACCAAATCCAACTAATGCACTTCCAGCTAAACCCGCAGACAACAGGGCAATCCGCAGTCGAAACGAACGGCGTTTCATAGTTTATCGTCTGGCTTGCGAAACCGATATCCAACACCGCGAATGCTTTCAATGGGGTCTGCTTCATCGATGGGGTCAATTTTTTTGCGAATTCGCTGGATACAAACATCAACGACGTTGGTGTTGGGGTTAAAGTCGTAGCCCCAAACGTGTTCTAGGATTTGAGTACGGGTGAAAACTCGTCCGGGAGAGCGCATGAGATATTCCAAGAGATTAAACTCGCGGCTGGTAAGTTCGATCGCTCGTTGATTGTAGGTGACTTCCCGCGTGATGCGATCGAGCTTGAGCGACTCAACCACAAGCAAATTTTGGCGCTCGCCCACACTCCGGCGCACAACTGCATGAATTCGAGCTGCTAGTTCTTCCACAAAAAACGGTTTGGCTATATAGTCATCGGCTCCCAAATTCAAACCGGACAGGCGATCGTCCAGTTCATTACGAGCCGTTAATAAAATCACTGGTGTATTCCGCCCTGAGTGCCGTAATTGTTTGAGAATCGATAGCCCATCCTTACCTGGCACCATGATATCAAGTACGATCGCATCATATTCGTTATCTAATGCCCGCAGATATCCGTCATCACCGTTGTCGCAGTAGTCTACGACAAATCCCTGCTCCTTCAATCCAGCCCGGACGAAGTTAGCAATTTTGGCTTCATCTTCGACAAACAGAATATTCACAAATAATATTGATTACTTGACAATCATGACTCCATTGTAAATTCATTACCTTTGAGTTCAAATTACAAAAATGTAATTTAGAAACCAAGCAAGTTGTAATTTTGAGGTGGCTTAATCAGAATCCCCTAGTGACTAACTGCGATCTCGTTCGTACTCTTGGGCCGTTTCGTACTCACGCTGAAACTGTTCTAGAGCTTCCACTCTTTTAAATAGCTGATCTCTTTGTGAAGTGTTTACGGTTTCTAGTTCGTTGATTTTGGTGGCTACTTGCTTAATCATCAAAAACAATACGTTCTGATCAAGATTAGAAAGTGTCTCAGCGTCTACCAACAGACTGTTCAAAGTTTCACTTGTTGATGTAGTGCATTCTAGGAAATTACCAATAACCTTAAAATCCCAAGTTTCACCATCGACATCTTGGGGATGAATGTAGAAGCTATACTGATTGTTTTGGTCTTTCTGAACTCTAAGCCTAAAATCTATTGCTTTTCCATCGTGTAACTGAAAATAATTTTCTAGTGTAAATTTACTAATCATGCTCAACCTTGAAAAATTAATAAAAGAGTTAGAGAATCTTGGCGAATACTTGCTATCTGTACCTTCAACACTTATAGCCTATTCCGATGATTTGTACGGGTATCCTTGGGGACGAATTCGACTCTTTGGGATACTATGTTTAGGCTTTGCATTTTACTATGGGCTAATTAATTTGATTCTTGAGCTAAAATCAAGCATGAGTTAATCGCGCTTAGGAAGTTTCAAAGAAGCTTTGATTTCCAGAATATCCCGCTCAACAACATCAAAACGTCTGTCTAGTTCATGCAGTAAGTTGTTCAAGCCTTGCTGCATCTGCTCTTGATTTCGGCGGATGTGAACAAAGTCTCTTTCAGCTGCATATTTCTTTTTTTCAGCATTGGCATACCATAAGACCCCGCCCATGACAGTGGTTACAGTTGCCAATATCAAACCGCCCAGAGCGATTAAATCACCTGCTGTGAAACCTTTCATATTTAAAGAGCATCAATTTTAGATTCAATACGTGCTAAATCAGAGTCATAGTCTGGTCCGGTGTAACCTGCCAGCCAATTAGTAGAGGCTTACACGCCATTGATAAATCTCTAGTACTTCCCAAAGATTTCGATTGTCGTAGGTGATAGGGGTATTATTTTGGTCGGTAACAAGATTTCCGTTTTGGTCTGTTAGCTTTCCTTGAAAGTTTTCAAGTGCTTTTAGTACTATTGCAACGAGTAGTTGTTCGGCGTGGTTGGTTGCTGTGGGAGTTAGTCCAACTGCTACCAAATCGGCTTTCTTGATTACCAATTCAGTAGCAGTTTGCACAGCATTAACACCAAATAAATCTTGCAATGTTAATGTCTGCATTTTTTAGTAATCGTCTGGGTCAATAACGTCAGCGTTCTCTAATTCCTTGTCAACCTCAATACTGATAGTATTTCTGAGGTAAATAGCATTGTTCCGAGTAGTAATGCTGGGGCTAAATCCGTCCGTGAGGGCAACCGATTGGGATTGGTCAATGTTTGTTTCTCGTGCAGTCTCGCTTAACGCCTGTTGGGCTTTCAAGTTAATGCCTAAGAGCAAAGATTCAGCAGTGTTGTTGGCATCGGGAGTCAATCCGACTGATGTTAAATCGGACTTTTTGATAACTAGGTCAGTGGATGTTTGAGTTGCGTTAGCTCCAAATACGGCAGTAAGTGATGGTTCAGCCATAAAACTAGATTTTTCCAATAAGTGAATAAATCCGTTTTATGCTGTAGCGAAAATTATGTAAATCTTCTTCTTTTATGTAAAACAAGAACAATCACTGAGGACGTGTAAAGCTTACCCTGATTAGGATAGAGTCGAATTTAGCTAATAGCTGAAAAATAAAATGTTCCGGTTTTACCATGCCAAAAGGTAAAACCGGAACAAGTAAGAAGAGAAATATAGGTCGAATGAAAAACGATAGAGAAGGTCAAGCGGCTATTCTCACAAATGCGGATTACTCGAAAATTCGCGACAAGATTAAAAGCCGCAAATACAAGTTACTTTTTGATTTAGCATGGTACACCGGTGAGCGGTGGGGTGCAATTGTCAAGCTACGAGTAGCTGATGTGTACAACGAAGATGGTACCGCCCGTGAGTATATCAATTTTCGGGCTAGAACACGTAAGGCCAGCCCCAAAAAGAACACTGGCGACAAGCCCAAGTCCCAAAGGAAAAATCGACAAGTACCAGTGCATCCAGTTTTAGCTGAGCTATTGCTTTCATATAAACCAGAGTTTGATTGTCCGTGGTTATTCCCTTGCCGAACTTTTGATCGGCCGATTACTCTGCGATGGGCTGATGATATTTTACGTAGCGCGGTTGAAAAAGCTGGATTATCAGCCAAAGGCATCTCAACCCATTCTACCCGCCGGACTTTCATCACCAATTTGGCGGACAAGGGTATCAATTTAGCAACTATTAAAAAAATTACTGGTCACACCGATTTAAAGGTGCTTTCCCGCTATATCGAAGTCTCAGACGAGGACGTTAAACGAGCGATCGCAATTCTATGAACAATGCTTTATTTGTGAGAATTGAATTTTTCTATTGCCAACTCCAAGCCGGCTGCTATGACCACCCATTCGATTTGGCAGTGGCACTGGAGGCATTGAGCAATCAGGCTTGGGATGAAGTTGAGTTACTCTACCCAGACCTACTACCCAAAACTGAACCGAAAGAATAACTTGAAACCTGTCATGCTCAACGCGTAGGCGCAGCCCGCCGCAGGCATCGCCATAAGACCAACTTGGTGGCGATCGCCACTTTCAATCAACACCAAATTGTCATCAGATGACAGAACTGGGTTGATTGAAGCGCTAATTAATCAGATCCGTTGGGGTCAAAATCAATTCGTTACCGAGGGAGAATTGCCTATGCAGCAATAAATTTATCAGACGTTTCTTGGATTTTATATAGGGAAGTCACGACTCGTGACTGGTCTTGGTTGCGAGTCGTGTTTTTTTTGAAAAAAAGGAATTTCATTTATGCAATCTAACCTTACTCATAAGCCGTGGGCAATTGTCTGCACGACTGAGACTTGTAAGCCTGAACCTTTTGCACGGTATTTTAACCGTTTTGATGCCGAACAACAGCTGATTTTTTTACGTAAAAAAGTCCCAGATGCTCATTTTGTTTTGGTATTTGAGGAGTAAGAGATGACACGATCAGCACCTTGGGCTGTATTGCAGGTGAATCTTCATCAACCCACCATTGTCAAACGGTTTAAAACCTTTTGGAATGCCATACATTATGCAGCAACCCTAAGGGAAGATTCACCAGGCGTTGAGTTTGATGTCAGGTTTTTGAAATAAATGGACAACCAAACAATCATTGAACAACTCAACTTATCACAACTACTTTCTGCATGTGAGTTGTTGGTAATTTGTTTGCAAAATCCTGAGTATACCTGGGACATGGAAGACTCGGAATCCTTTTTCGACTTGCCAGAGGTGGTTATTAACTACTGCGGTAGCCTTACATACAACGAGCGCCTGAAGTTTCTAGCCAAAATTGCTAACACCTTGGTGAAAGAACAAGAAGCTGCTGCTGCCATGCCCAAACAGCTTGAATTGCCCGTGGGGTGATTCAAGGAAGAAAGAGAATCATTTGAACATCTGACCCAGGAGGAACCTGACCCCGATGACATCCCTTTTAACCCAGGGGACGTTTCGGTGTTGCTGGAAACGTCCCCTGGCAATTTTTAGCTGAGTTTTTAGCGATCGCAGTTGCTGTTAAGGAGGAAGTGCGATCGCTGGATGTCGAACATCGTTTGCTACAAGGAATTGGCGCGGCTCCTTTGCTTTCTTTGAGTATCACCTTAATCGGCGATTTATATATAGGAGATAGACGTACTGAAGCAATGGGTTACATTGCTAGTATCAGCAGTGTCGGCACCGCAACTTATCCCATAATTGGTGGTACATTGGCAACAATAGGTTGGTATTATCCCTTTATGCTGCCGATATTAGCGATTCCTCTGGGGTTGCTGGTGTTATTGGGACTCAAGAATCCAGAACCGCAAGGCGATCGCAATTTAAAACAATATTTAAGGAATGCGGTAAAAGTCCTCAAAAATCGCCAATTATTCGGACTTTTTATTGTCAGTGCAGCTAACTTTGTTTTCCTTTATGGTGCTTATGTCACCTATTTACCACAGCTACTTAACGATACCTTTAAAGCGCCACCTAGTATCATTGGATTGTTACTTTCTAGTGTTTCTCTATCAATTACTATTGCATCTTCCCAGTTAGGCAGATTAACTAGGAGATTTCCCGCCACTAATTTAATTAGTGCATCCTATGTTTTTTACGCTTTAGCGATGTTAATTATTCCTTTTGTGCCAAATCTCTGGTTACTATTAATCCCCAGCATAATTTTTGGGATTGGTCTTGGCATTGGTTTTCCTAGTATCCAAACACTGTTAGCAGATTTAGCACCAAAAGAATATTTGGCGACAATCATATCAGTGAACGGGACATTCTTCGGTTTAGGGCAAACATTAGGACCGCTGTTGATGGGCTATGCCTTTGGTTTCGGCGGCATTAGTAGCGTATATTATGCGGCGACGGGTTTTGCAGTTGTGATATTTTTTGTATTTAGGTATTGCACTTGTATCTAAGTTGCAGGTCGATGCATCTAAGGTGCAGGGCGATGCATCAAAGGTGCGGGGCGATGCATCAAAGGTGCGGGGCGATGCATCAAAGGTGCGGGGCGATGCATCTAAGTTGCAGGGCGATGCATCTAAGTTGCAGGGCGATGCATCTAAGTTGCAGGGCGATGCATCAAAGGTGCAGGGCGATGCATCAAAGGTGCAGGGCAATATTAAGAAGTTAAAGTCTTCTCAATGCGACGGTCGGGGATGAGCCACATAACTGCGACCAAAATGTATAATACACAGGCAAGCCAGGAATTTAGAAAAGCAAGTGGAATTGCTACAGCATAAATAACCACCGATACTTTTCCTTTGAAGTCTCGACCGACTGCGATCGCCAAAGCAGAATCACTGCCATGATGATAAATTAAAGCACGGGTAAGGATGAAGTAAGCCATTCCATTTAACAGCAAAACCTGTACTTTATCGTACCAAGTAGCCGCCGTTGATAAAAATTCTCTGGGCAATTATCCTTGATAGTCCCTAATTTTCACTCGCTAATTTCCGCCGCAATTGGCGAATGGCTGCGCTGGTATTTCGCTCGTAGGCAATTTGCAAATACTCTGTAATTACTTCTGATACATTAATATTTGGGAAATAGTGACTGCTAGTTTCAACAATGTAGCGATCGCCTTGCAATCTGTAAATCACCAACTGGTTCTTTCTCAACAACCAAACTTCTGGTACTCGATAAGGCAGGTAATCATTAACATCCGTGTAGCTGGTGATGTCTACCTCAATTACCAAGTCAGGTGATGGATCTACGCCCCAATTGATGCGATTTTTACCTGCAATTGCTTCCCAGTTTTCGATATAAAAACAGTAGTCTGGTTCTATACCACTTTCCTGTGGCAATTCCATTGTAATTGGGGTAAATGACTCATATTCGCGTTGGAGATAATCAAGCAAAACTTTGACTAAATCTGCAACTACACTTACTTTTCGCCCATGTTCTGGTAGCGGTGCCATCAAAAGAATTTCTCCATCTCGATACTTAATCCGAGGCGAGGAGCGATCGCCTAGTTGCTGATTTAGTGCTTGATAGTCTTGCCAACTTCCCGGCAGGCGGACTACCGCGCCTGGGGGCAAATGGATTGTATCTGGTGTGACAACAGCAAACATTGTACTGACATCTCCACTGTAATGTTTAGCTTAACTACTGCGACTGAAAAATACAGCAGCTAGGACAATCAAACCTAAAAGCACTAAAGGAACCCAGAGATTAGGGATATCTGACAAACTCATATTTACAGCACATTTCAAGTTAATGAAGTATACCATCTAGGTCTGGTAGCTAGACCTAGAGCCTTATTCTAATTCTGTTAGCGCAGCGGGCGTAGCCCATTCTGACGATCGGCGGAGCGTCTCCGGCTCCGCTCCTGAATTCTGAATTATTCTAAACCGATACCTCTTTCGGCAAATTCTTCAACAGTCTTTTGTGATAATTCATGAGTAGCGATCGCCTGCAACATTGCCAATGGTAAAGTTAAATGATGCGCTCCGGCTTGCAATGAAGCGGCTGCTTCTTGGGGAGATTTAATACTAGCTGCTAAAATTTCCGTGTCGCTACCTTGGAGTACACTAGCCATCTCCCGGACTAAGCCAATACCATCACCTAACAACCTGGTAGCGCGATTAACATAAGCTATAGCGATTTTTGCTCCGGCTTCCCGTGCGACTACTGCTTGCGCTGCACTATAAATTGCTGTCACCGAACAGGTGATTTCTGAGGACAAACTTGCTACTACTTCAAACCCTAACGGTGTTGCGGGAATCTTCAAAATTGTTTGCGAACCAATAATCTCGAAAGCTTTTCTACCTTCAGCCAACATTCCCGCTTTATCAGATGCCATCAGTTGATAGTATAACGGCCCGTTTGTCAAGGTAACTAATTTTTTTAGCGTAGTTTCTGGTGGGGTATCACTTTGAGCTAAAAGCGTGGGATTAGTTGTAATACCCTTTACCCAACCCCAATGCTTGACTATTTCAGCTTCCGATGCGATCGCCGAGTCTAGATATAATGCCATAATTTTCCTGAATCGATTGTCAAAATTAGTTCATCAGATGTGCAACTTAGACTTTCTTATTTAACAAAATATCCTCCACTATTTCCTAGCCCTTGGCATACTATTGATTCAGGGCTGCCATCCGCAGGGAGTTCAGCATCGGGATATTTTCCGAATCTATATCCCGAAGATATTCTTAATTATATTCAACGTAACGAGCTTTTCTTTGATGGCAAAAAGTGGAGATATCAAACACCTGACAAAAAAGTGTTTACACCTAATGGTGAGTACAATTTTGTAGTACAGGGAGGCAAGATATATATAGCAAGGCAAAAATTTGCTTTGGGAGGTCATATTGATATTGCAAGAGGTAACAACGTTGATTTTGCAGGTCAAATCCCCTTTGGACACAATAAAAACAATAAAGGTCAAATTAAGTACTGGAATAATATTTCTGGACACTACAAACCATCAGCTAATTCAGCAGGTAACGCAGGTTTGCCATTAGACCTTTTCATACCGTATGATTTTTTACAATAACTTATGAATGATAATATTCAACAGTTAATACACACCAGCATTTATAAATCCTTATCTTCTAATGAAGAAAAGGTAATTTTGGAGTATTTGAAGTCAATACCTGAAGTTGAAGCATATGTAATTATTAAGAGCATGGTTGAACACAAAAGTCAAATTACTATTGCAATGGCCAAGAAGGTTTTGCACACAAAAAATTATGTAACAGAATTGTTCAAAGATGGAATTTTAAAATCTAATGCTCAATCTATTAAGCTCTGGTTAGAATTTGCAATTCCGAAGCTGGGATTTAAATCAGTAGTAAGATTGATTGAAGATTTGAATGATGATACTAATAGATTGATAGAAAAAGCAGTGTACTGGCTTCCTCTATTTATTTCTGAGAATGAAAAAAAGTCTTGGAACTTACTACAGAATTTAAGGGAAAAGGTAAAGTGTAGGCAGGTCTGAACTTGATTGTGAATTCTGAATTGAGAATTTTGAATTCTTGACCCAGGTTTCAAGGGATAATTCCCTTAATACGACAACCTGCACGGAGAACCGAATATGACATCTCCAACGGTTACATGGCTACAAGAGCGCACGACTTTAGGAATTCTCTCACCTGAGGTGTTAAATGCGATCGCCCAAGTTATGGAAGAACAAGTTGTACCAGCACAAGTAAACCTTGTTGAAGAAGGTACTTCCCCAGAAGCACTTTACATTCTCAAAGATGGTCAACTTGAATGCGACAATACCGATCACAGGAACTCAGCTTTAGTTCGTGGATTCCTTCCCGGAGAAGTGATTCACCTCCAAGAGTTGGTATTAGATGAGTTAGCCACATTCACAATTGTTACCCTCACAGAATGTCACTTGTGGGTTGTACCCGCTGAAAAATTTCGGGAATTAGTCAGCCAATACCCGGAAATTGCTCAGGCTTTTTCCCGCCAATTGGCTCAAGAATTAGCTCAAGCCACGTCTGCACTTGGCTATGAACAAGAACGTTCCGTAGCTTTGCGACCATATTTAGTCACCAAAGCGCAACGGGGAATTGTCGGTACAAGTCGCTATGCTGTACGTCTGCGGGAGCAAATTCGAGAAGCCGCTAATGACCGCAAGTCAGTGGATATTTTCGGCGAACCAGGGTTAGAAAAAGACAACATCGCAGCTTTAATTCACTTTGGTTCTCCCAAAAGGCGAGAACCAATTATTAAAGTGAATTGTGGTATTTTGCAAACCAGTGGTGCAGATTTATTTGGTCGCCTCGGCGGTAAACCAGGATTCTTGGAATGGCTCGGAGAAGGT
The DNA here is from genome assembly GCF_015207005.2 of Desmonostoc muscorum LEGE 12446. Lineage (GTDB taxonomy): Bacteria > Cyanobacteriota > Cyanobacteriia > Cyanobacteriales > Nostocaceae > Nostoc > Nostoc muscorum. Next base: position 1,930,870 of record NZ_JADEXS020000001.1, on the reverse strand, counting down.
ACTCTCGTTCTCAACAATATTCAAGACTTACCCCAAGAGTTATTACCTGCTGTGACGCAGTTGCTAAAAACTGGCACATATACCCCCGTGACTCGTTCAGGAGAACCAGAAGCCGAACCTCGTCCTAGCAGAGCCAGAATTCTCATTGTTTCCGAAAAAACTCTGCCAAGAATTGATCGCTCTGTTGGTCACATTATTAAAGTACCACCACTACGGTTGCGGAAAACTGATATTCAAGCCCAGGTGGAATATTACACCAGTCTCTACATTCGGGCTAGAGGCATTCCCAAACCGCACATCACCCCAGAAGCTTTGCGCCGCTTACAGTCTTATGATTTCCCTGGTAATCTCAAAGAATTAAAAAATCTGGTTGAAAGAGCGATCGTCCAAGCTGAAAATGCTAGTGAATTAACAGAAGAAATTTTTTGGCCAGCCGAAACCAAGAAAAAGCGATTTCGAGTCAATCTTTTAAATGTTTATCCTGATTTACGCAAATTTTTACGGAGTGCTTGGTGGCCAGACCGCATTAATTATGGTTTTACTGCAACAGCTTTTGCAATTATTGTTGCGGTATTATTTATTGGACCACAAACCCGCGATCGCAATTTTGTCTTAAATTTATTTTGGGCTTGGTGGTGGCCTTTCTTTCTATTTCTCTTTCCTTTTTTGGGACGTATCTGGTGTTCTGTTTGTCCCTTCATGATTTACGGAGAAATTACCCAAAAGTTATCTTTATGGTTATGGCCTCGAAAACTGAAGCGCTGGCCCAGACAGCAAGCTGAGAAGTGGGGCGGATGGTTTGTGTTTGGTTTGTTCACCCTGATTTTCTTATGGGAAGAACTCTGGCATTTAGAAAATACAGCTTACCTGAGTGCATGTTTGCTGTTATTAATTACCGCTGGGGCGATGATTTTCTCCGCCATTTTTGAGCGGCGATTTTGGTGTCGATATCTCTGCCCCATAGGTGGCATGAATGGTTTATTTGCCAAACTTTCAATGACGGAGCTTCGGGCACAACAAGGCATTTGTTCTGCCAGTTGTACCACCTATCAATGCTATAAAGGTGGACCACAAAAAGGTGAAGGAATGGAAACAAATGGATGTCCTTTGTATTCTCACCCAGCGCAGTTAGAAGATAACAGAGATTGCGTTTTGTGCATGACTTGTCTCAAAGCCTGTCCCCATCGTTCCGTAGAATTCAACTTGCGTCCCCCTGGTATTGAATTGTGGACAACCCATGTACCCCGCGCCTATGAAGTGGCATTGTTGTTTTTGCTGTTAGGTGGAGTATATCTGCATCGTTTGCCAGAGTTGCAATCTTGGTTAGGCTTACAACTAGATTTAACTAATTTTTGGCAACACTTAGGATTATCACTGCTAGTGTTAATTATCCCAGTGGCTTTTGCCTTGGTGGCTTATGGCTTGCTGAAACTGTTCAACTTTAACCGTAAACCAAAATCATTTGTAGAGCTTGCCTATGGCTATTTACCATTGGTTTTGGGGGCGAACTTGGCTCATTATCTGCGTTTGGGCTTGAGTGAAGGCGGACGGATTTTACCTGTGACTTTTGCTACTCTTGGTTTGAATGGCGAACAACTGCCAATGTTGATTGCTCATCCTGCTGTGATTAGTTTTTTGCAAGGTGTAACTTTAATATTCTCAGTGTTATTAACGATATTGTTAACGCAAAAAATTGCACGGCAATCCTTGAGTTCGCTTCTTGGGCAACATTTAGCAGCGATCGCTTTTGGTGTTAGTATGTGGGCAATTATTGTCTTGTAACAACAATCCCAAATTCTTTGACTTTGCCTGGTTTAGTGCTAAGAGTTTTGCTACTCTAATGTATTAAACCAGGCTTCTAGATCGGCGATCGCCTGAAAATCCAACAAAGCTTCACTAAGATTTTCTAATTGTTCTAAGGAGAGAGTTTCAATCCGCTCTAGCACCTCTTGGGGTAATTCTCCCACGCGTCGAGTAAGTTGACGGAGAATCAGCAATTGTCCTTCTGCTTTTCGTCCTTCTTCCCGTCCTCGTTGTTCTCCTTCTCTGAGAATTTCTTGATAAATTACTGACTCGCGCATCATACCCTCCCGAAATAGTTGTCGAATCAAGTCCTGATTGTATTTTAGTCCCGCTAAGATTTGGGTGTAAGCAGAAATTTCTGGTCGTTGTCTTGGCTCAAGTTGATTAACTTTGGTTACTACTTCTTGTAACAAGGCTTGGGGTTGGGTGGTTGCTGCCAGTGGTGCTAGCGGTAATAAAGCGGCGTCATTCAGGAATGGTTCGGGATTTTCTTCCCACATGCAAATCACCCGATATTCATGACGAGTAGTTTCGACTTCAAAGGCAGTTTCAATTACCGTTTCTGGCGCAGGCGGAAGTAATAACACGACAACTTGCGTTATCGGTAGGCGATACAAACGATACAACCGCACCCAATAATCTAGCATCCGCAAGGGTAGTGGCGGTGTAGATTCTAGTTTGGTTTGAAATTCTAGGTGAAGAATGCGTCCTTGTAGCTGTAAAAATGTGACATAATCAGCGCGAATTGGTTCAATGCTCAATTCGGTTTTCAGGACTTTGACATCAGTTTGCGGTGTACCCAAAACCCAACTAGCAAAAGGTTCTGGATATTTTTCCGACAGGAGTTTGCAGAGGTTATCAAAGGACATTGACGATTGACACAGAGACTAGATTTAATTAGTTGCTACTGTAATGTATTAAACCAGGCTTCTAGATCGGCGATCGCCTGAAAATCCAACAAAGCTTCACCAAGATTTTCTAATTGTTCTAAGGAGAGAGTTTCAATCCGCTCTAGCACCTCTTGGGGTAATTCTCCCACGCGTCGAGTCAGCAGACGGAGAATCAGCAATTGCCCTTCTGCTTTTCGTCCTTGTTCCCGTCCTTGTTCCCGTCCTCGTTGTTCTCCTCGTTGTTCTCCTTCTCTGAGAATTTCTTGATAAATTACTGACTCGCGCATCATACCCTCCCGAAATAGTTGTCGAATCAAGTCCTGATTGTATTTTAGTCCCGCTAAGATTTGGGTGTAAGCAGAAATTTCTGGTCGTTGTCTTGGCTCAAGTTGATTAACTTTGGTTACTACTTCTTGTAACAAGGCTTGGGGTTGGGTGGTTGCTGCCAGTGGTGCTAGCGGTAATAAAGCGGCGTCATTCAGGAATGGTTCGGGATTTTCTTCCCACATACAAATCACCCGATATTCATGACGAGTAGTTTCGACTTCAAAGGCAGTTTCAATTACCGTTTCTGGCGCAGGCGGAAGTAATAACACGACAACTTGCGTTATCGGTAGGCGATACAAACGATACAACCGCACCCAATAATCTAGCATCCGCAAGGGTAGTGGCGGTGTAGATTCTAGTTTGGTTTGAAATTCTAGGTGGAGAATGCGTCCTTGTAGCTGTAAAAATGTGACATAATCAGCGCGAATTGGTTCAATGCTCAATTCGGTTTTCAGAACTTTGACATCAGTTTGCGGTGTACCCAAAACCCAACTAGCAAAAGGTTCTGGATATTTTTCCGATAGGAGTTTGCAGAGGTTATCAAAGGACATTTAACACAGTGGCGATCGCTAATAGATGAAGTTTAATATTTCAGTAGATTTTTAGCAATTTATGCACAACCGTTTAGATAGTCGTTATTTTATTTTGTAAACTTTTTTCCTATCTGGATTCTTGAGCGATCGCACAAATATACCAGGTGTAATATTTCAAGTAAACCAGCTGTTCTCGGATATAATTTTACTATTATGTTAGCTAAGCTACATTATCCAAATCTGTTAAATATTTAGCATACAAAGTATTTGTATAGCAAATAATTAAAAAAGCAAATTATTTGATAATCTATATGTTATGCTGACATTAAAGAAGCTAGAAATAGCAAAAGCATTAACAGGTCTTTCTTCGGAAACGGGATATGTGAGGGGAGTTGGCTGTTTCACCTGAAAGTGCTAATCGTTCAGTCACGGTTTTTTGTCACTCTTTGAAGAAGGCAAAAAGCAAAAAGTATTCATACTAGTCTGCACATCTTACTGTAACTTTCACTTTGGGGGAGTAGGGAGATGGGGAAATGGGGAGAATAATAACTGCTAACTCCTGTACAGACAAGGGTTAACCCTTGTCTGCACCCACTCTCAATGCCCTACCCTGCGGTATCTCTGCACTCTTTTGGTCACACTGTCTGATACATCACTTTACCTTTTTTGTATTCATCTCCAGCGCGAGGAAAGACATGAAAAATAGTCAAGTAACAATCAACGAACTAGTTAACGAGACAGCCTGCAAACATAACCGAAAAAAATCGGATGACAAGAAAAAACTATCTTGCAAAAACTTACCACAACCAGGTGCAACCCAAGGGAATTGTCCTTTTGATGGGGCAATGGTTTCTGTGGGAGCAATTACTGATGCTGTTCATTTAGTACATGGCCCAGTTGCCTGCACTCATAACCCTTGGGCAACTCATGGTAGCCTTTCATCAGGCTCTCAACTATACCAAACTGCTTTTACTACTGACTTTGGTGAGAGTAATGTGGTTTTTGGTGGTGAAAAGAAGCTTTACAAAGCCATTCTGGAAATTGCTCAACGCTATAATCCTCCAGCTATCTTTGTCTATGCTACTTGTGTCACTGCTTTGATTGGTGATGATATCGATAGTATCTGTAAACTGGCTGCAAATAAAGTTGGGATTCCAGTTATTTATGTCGATTCACCGGGATTCCTTGGGAGTAAAAATTTAGGTAACCGCATCGGCAATGAAACTTTATTGAATTCTGTCATAGGTACGGGAGAACCAGAATTTACTACGCCATTCGATATTAATCTTGTTGGTGACTATAACGTTGCAGGTGAAACGTGGAATGTTTTACCACTGTTACAGAAATTAGGGATTCGCGTTCTCTCCAAAATTACAGGTGATGCTCGTTATCAAGAAGTTTGCTATGCTCATCGTGCCAAATTGAATGTAGTGCTTTGCTCAAATGTAGCAATACAAATGGCACAAACAATGGAAGAACGTTATGGAATTCCCTATATAGAAGAATCTTTCTATGGTGTGGAAAACCTTAATCATTGCTTGCGAAATATTGCAGCAACATTAGGCGAATTTCTTGGGGATAGTTTCGCTGCACGCGAACTTCAAGAACGTGCAGAACGATTAATAACAGAAGAAACCGCAGCCCTAGATATTGCCTTAGCTCCCTATCGTTCTCAGTTGAAAGGCAAGCGGATTGTTCTTTCTACTGGTGGTGTAAAAACTTGGTCACTTATTTTAGCCGCCAAAGACTTAGGAATGGAAGTTATTGCTACTACTGAAGGAAAGACTTCAGAAGAAGAGAAAGCCAAAATTAGGCAATTCCTTGGCCAAGATGGCATTGTTTTGTCCCAAGGAACTCCCCAGGTATTACTACAAGTACTCAAGGATACAAAAGCTGATGTGTTGATTGCTGGGGCTGGTAATCAATACACAGCATTGAAAGCACAAATTCCTTTTTTGGATATTAACCATGAACGTCATCATGCCTATGCTGGTTATACGGGGCTGGTAGAACTGGCACGGGAATTGCATGAAGCCTTGTATAGTCCTGTGTGGGAACAAGTCAGAAAACCTGCTCCTTGGGATGAAAAAATTAGTAACGGATAGTTATTAGGGACTTCCAAAAAATAAATTGTCCCAAATTATTTGTACATTTGTAGGGGCGCACAGCTGTGCGCCCCTACGATGGGATGTTTTTTTATTGGAAGTCCCTTAGCTATTCGCTCTTAGCACTATGGCAAATTTTATCCAACCGCCAAGGTTACGTATTGGTGAAGAAACTGAAGAAGAACGACATGCCACCTGGCTAGAACTTTTTTATGATTTGGTGTTTGTAGTTGCAGTTTCTCAACTCGCTCACAATCTCAATGAAGATATCTCACTTTCAGGATTATTCGGGTTTGTTGTTTTATTTATACCTGTTTGGTGGTCATGGATTGGTACTACATTTTACGCCAACCGCTTTGATAGTGATGATATTGCACATCGCCTGCTGATTGGTGTACAAATGCTGACAGCAGCAGCAATGGCTGTGAACATACACCACGGTTTAGGCGAAAGTTCTCCTGGTTTTGCCCTTTCCTATGCTCTCGGTCGGGCTGTGCTGGTGATAGAATACGTCCGTGCTGGAATACACATCCCTTCTGCACGTCCTTTGACGACTCGCTACGCAATTGGTTTTGCGATCGCCGCTTTGCTTTGGTTAATTTCGGTATTTATACCCATTCCTTGGCGATTCGCACTCTGGACATTAGCGATCGTTATTGACTTTGCCACACCCTTAACAGCACGCAAGTTTCAACTAGGATTACTCCCCCACGCTTCGCATTTACCAGAACGTTTCGGACTGTTTACGATTATTGTTTTGGGCGAAGCAATTATTGCGGTGGTTAATGGTGTTTCTCAGCAGAAATGGGATGTTTTAACCGTAATTTCCGCCGTGTTTGGTTTAATTATTGCTTTTAGTTGGTGGTGGGTCTATTTTGATAATCTGGGTGGTAAACCGATTGAGATAGCCCGGGCACACGGAAAAGTTGGTGTTGTCAATCTCTGGCTTTACACTCATTTACCCCTAGTGATTGGGATTGCTGCGGCTGGAGTCGGAGTAGAACAAATCTTGTTGAGTAAACCAACTTTAGCCTTACCGGATTCCCAGCGATGGCTCATCTGCGGTTCAGTAGCATTATGCTCCCTAGCTGTCAGTATTCTCCATAGATTTGGGGTGATTCGTTATTGCCAAATCCGTTCCCAGTACCGACTTGGGGGTGCAGTTGTGTTGGTGGCGATCGCCATTTTTGGCAAAGGTTTGTTACCTGTCACAGTCATCACCCTTGTAGCCGTAGTTTCTGCTCTCCAAGTCGTTCAGGATTTGTATCAAAGTCGTCCCACCACCCGCTTAGCTGACCCAGAAATCTAGCTTTTAGTCCAATGTTCACCTTTGTAGGGGCGCACAGATGTGCGCCCCTACGACGTATTTAGTTTGAAACACATCTATCTTAAGAAATACTTTATTTAGAAAATAAATAAATATTTATATAGTTGTTTAAAGATTGTGTAATCTCAGCACTGAAGCCCCATGCTGTAAAGCTTGAAACTCAACCCATTACCGTCTATCCCAGGTGACAGAACCAAAGGAAGAATGTCAACATTAGGACATGTACCTTTGGGGAGTGAAGTCAAGTAGGTGAAATATTTATTAATATTATTAATAGATGAGTGTAAATTTAGCCTCAGGAGTCAGAAAAAGTTCCTCAAGGCAGGTATTTCTCATCAATCACCAGATTCTTCACCAACGGAGTAGAAGATTATGAACGACCAAAAACCATCAGAGTCTAAGGAATTCGTCGGAAATCTCAAGAATGGGATTTGGCTGTTTGGTTTGTCATCTTGGGTATTTGGGATTACAGATCGCAGTATTGCTTCATTTGCAGATGGCTATCTATCAGCTTTAGATTTGACGCAACTATTCACAGCGGCGACGTTCTTTGTAGCATGGCTATTTTTAAAGCCTGCATCCAGAGTTTAAGGGCGGCGACTGCTTGAGTATCCAGTCAGTGTTCACACTAGTCTTGGAAAAATTCAGAAACTTAATCTAAAGGAGAAAACTTTTGATTGCCCTAGGGGGTGCTAGATAGAATCAGGACTTACGCAACTGGCACAAATAGCGGGCAGGGCGCAGCCCTGACAGGCGACAATTTAAATCAAACCAAGCACATAAGAATACTTGGGCGTTTCAGTTGCTGAATTAAATAATTAGAAAGCAAGTTATGCTTGATTTGATAAATAGTTTGACCAGTTGTATAGGCTAAATTCTTTAACCTAACCCAAACTAACATTGCACAAGCGATATGATTTCTTTGAAGCCTAGCTTTCCGACATTGGCAAAATTCAATCCCAGTTAATTGTTTAATTTCTCTGTGAAACTCCTCGATTTTCCAACGAATTTTACACACCTCTTGTACAACATCCGTGGAACTTTGAGATAAATCGTTAGTTGCGACATAATCCGTTCTGTTGGTAGAAACAGTAACCCGGAATAGTTTCACTTTTTTATTAGCTGGGAACCCTTTAATTTTGATTATCTTACCACAATCTAATTCTTCTTGACTCCATTCTAATAATTCAATACGTTTATATTTTGCTTGACCAAATGTATCATCAACTAACCGATTGTCTTTTAAAGGGCAATAATAAATTTTGTCTAAGCTATCAATATATAGCATTAAACTGTGTACCGCATACCATGTATCCATCAAAACAGTATCAAATGGTAAAAGCTTATGATACACAAGGCTTTGGAGCATGTCTTTCACATGGTCTATCTTGGTTTTGCCATCGACATCAGGATTAAAAATTCGATAATCTATGACCCAAAATCTTTGAAGTGTAGGGTTGACATACACGCAGCTAACTACGCCAATGCCTTTAAGGACACCATGCTCATTACCACTATATTGTCTTCTGACTATTTCTATTTCTTCAGAATACCTTTTATCTAAAATGCTATCATCAAATATTATGTAACCATTGTCATCAGGCTCAACTACCTCTTTCACGTTATCCCATAGTAAACGAGGTGTTAATTTTTCTCTTTTCAAATAATAGTTAATTGTATCATGGCTAATACTCTCTAAATGCTCTGCCAAATTGGTAATGGTATAATTAATTTGGCTACTAAGTAGATACTGGCAATAATCTAATTTAGTAAACTTCATATTCAAAAGTATTCGTTACAGTAGCCTGAGCAGCAGCCCAAAAATTTGGTGTGAAAAGGAACAATTTACATTTGTACTCTAGTTCATTTCATCTGCATTTTTATAGTACTTTAGTACTATTTGTTAGCGATCGCATTGTGCCAGTTGCGTAAGTCCTGTTAAATTTGGGAAACCTAGCCCTTCCTTCAAAAAAGTTTTTGTAAGCTTTGTCTAGATTAATAGCTACGCACTGCAAAACTGACGAATAGCAATCTTGCTTTAACCAAGGGTACTCCACTTTTAATTGAGGCAATAAACCCTTGTATACACTCATCTTTAATGACTTTCCAGTTTCTTCATAGTGTTGAACGCAAACATTAAGTGCATAGTTCCAATACCATCTAGCGCATCCAAAAGATTTAGATAATGCTATTTGCTGCTCAGATGTTGGATATACTCTTATACCAATTTTATATGAAGCTGCATATAATAGAGAAAACAAACTTGATAAATTAAAATAACCATGAGCCGCCCTTTTAAGATTGAAATCGCAGAGAGCGAAGAAGAACTTAAAAAACGTCTACAAACAGCTAACTTAGGAAACCAGAAAGAAAAACTTATTATGCTGTGGTGGATAAAAAGCGGACAGGTTAAGGAGCAGCAAGAAATTGGAAAACGCTTGGCGAAAGATACCTCAACTGTAACAAGGTGGTTGCAAAAGTATAGAGCAGGCGGGCTATATGAATTACTGGAAATGAAAAAAGCTCCAGGAGCAAAACGCAAAATTCATGACGCAGCGATCGCAGCACTGGAGGAAGAGTTAAAAACAGGAAAAGGCTTTAGTAGCTATGGTGCAATAGTTGAGTGGTTGAAACAAGAACATGGACAAGATATAGAGTATGCAACGGTTTATGCGTGGGTTCGATATCGATTAGGAGCAAAACTAAAAGTGCCTCGCCCTCAAAGCCATAAGCAAGACGAGAAATTGGTATCTGAATTTAAAAAAAACTTGGAATCATTCTTAATTGTCTAGAAGAACATCTAGCACCTGGCAAGTGTGTTCGCTACTTGTGCCAGGATGAAACGAGGGTGGGACTGAAAACTCTCACAGGAAAAGTGATTACTGCCTCTGGAGTCAAGCCTACTGTTGAGGTGAAATGGCCACGGGAAAATTTTTGGATTTATGGTGCGATTGAACCAAAGACTTGCGATCACAACATTACGAGTATCCGAAATTGAATGGCGAGTGTTTTCAACAGTTTTTGGACTGGCTATCTCAACAATTAGGTGGGGATTACGCTATTTTACAGGTTGACCAAGCACCTGCTCATACAAGTTCAGCGATTCGTTGGCAAGAGTTTATTATTCCTCTGTTTCAGCCACCTTCAGCCCCTGAACTCAATCCCATTGAAAGGCTTTGGCAGCTCCTCAAGAAACCACTCAAAAATCAGCTTTTCTCTTCTTTACAAACTTTACGCGATCGCATCCAAGAAATATTTGATCAACTTACACTTGAGCAGGTAATTTCCGTCTCTTCTTACAACTTTATCCTGGAAGCTTTATTCTATGCAGCTTCATATTAAATTGGTATTAGAAGAATTGCTTTCAACACTTTCAGTCACCGACAAGCAGAAGGCAAGCATATCACAACGTAACGACAATATCACGACATGAAGAAGAAATATTTTAACTTGCGATTATCTGAACGCAGATTAAACAAACTTCGTAACTACGCTGTAGCAGTTGATAAGACCATGACACAAATTATTGAAGAATTCATTGACTCGATTACGTTAACAGAGAGGGGCGATTCCTCCTCGACGCCTCGCCCTCTCAATCCGTAGGATTGAATTAGTTAGGGGTCAACTCGTCACCGCCCAAAAATTCATCCCACACTCCCCTTCGGGTGAGATGTGGGGCTTCTTTTCGTTTGAGCTAAAAAAATTTTGTAATTTTCCGGAATTGGTCATGAAGGGGTGGTAGTCTCTATCAGACAAGCGATTTATACTGAAACTCTATAACGAAACCTCCGGGGTATATAACCCCATATTAAAAGCTCGGTCTTAACGACCGGGCTTTTGATATAGGGATGCGGAGAATGAAATGTATAAATAGCTGTAGCCTTTCAGAACAGTGTCCATTGCATGGCGCTTCGGCGATTGTGGACTTGAAAGTAAAAAAATCACACAAACTACTTATGTATTTGCATAATCTCGGAAATAAGCTGCGTATGTATATTAACAGGACATAACGAATAGCCTGCCGATCCTGGTTACTTACTGCAATGAGCGCGAGTTCGAGGGTTTGAGTTGTGAATTTAAAAAATGGCAAATTACCCATGAAACATACACAAAAAGCGATCGCTAATCGTTTAAAAGCTATGCCAAAAGGAAAAATCGGTGCGATCGTATGTGTTCCCTTGCTGCTAGTCGAGGCAGTATTTGTACCCGCAGCGATTGCTTTGGATGGGGAAAAGCTATACCAGCTATGTTCTCGCTTTCCTCTGAATTCTCAATGTCAGGGTTACGAAACACCTATATCTTTGGGTAATCGTTCAGGAAAAACAGGTAACTGTATTTTTAAGAAGAATGAGGTAGAAAACCGAGGACTTTGCAAGATTACTGTGAACGAAACAGGTATTACTATTTACCAAGAAACTGGCAAAAAACTGGAAATTATTAACGATCAAAAACCTACTCTTACCATAGAGATTACCGCAACCAGCGTCAGTGGAATTGAGTATCGTGAAGACGAAAAAAATAATACAGATGCAAAGGTTCTCAACACCCTTCTATTTGGAATTGCTGGGTTGCTGCTCACTCCCAACAAAAAGGTGTCGGAAATTCAGATTAATTACACATCAACAACTCCCCAAGACACCAGCCAAGAACAACAAAGTGTGGACTCCTTAAGGGTAGTTGTTGGGCGAGAGACTGGTAGAGAAATGCGATCGCAGTTAGAAAAAATCACCGGTCGTCAAGCAGAAGTTCCACAAGCTAAACCTGAACCGACGAAGTAGCTTTCACTAAGGCATCTAAATCTGCGGTAGCAATGTAACTTATCAACCCATTGGAAGCTTAGTGTTGGCGATCGCTTCTGAAGCCCCAACACACTGCAAGAGAAAATTTAGTCCCAAGCAATACACATCTATCATGAGCAACATCAACAACGTCCTGTGGGCGCAGCAATTGGGCGGCACATTCCCCGACACTGGCATTAACATCGCCGCCGACGGTTCCGGCAACACCTACGTCACAGGAGCCTTTAACGGTACTGCCACCTTTGGTAATACCACCCTCACCAGTACGAGTTTTGGTTATAGTGATGTCTTCGTCGCTAAACTCGACAGCAACAAAAACGTCCTATGGGCACAGAAATTAGGCGGCACGTTAACTGATTTCGGCTTGGGCATCACCGTCGATGAGGCTGGTAACAGTTACGCCACAGGATCTTTCTCAGGTACAGCTACTTTTGGCAGCACCACCCTCACTAGCACTGGTAATGAGGATGGCTTCATCACTAAGCTTGATAGCAATGGCAACGCTACGGGAGGCTTCTCAGATACCGGCACCTTTGGTAATATCACTCTCACCAGTGCGGGCAGCATAGATGCCTTTGTCGTCAAGCTTGGGGATGAGGTAGAGCAACCAAAAATCAGCCTCGCCCTCACACCCAACAGTGTTGCTGAAGACGGTAGCAACAATCTCATTTATACCTTCACCCGTAATGGTGACACAACTAACTCCCAGATAGTCAACTTCAATATTGGCGGCAATGCTACTTACAACACTGACTACACAATAGTTGGAACTGACACCTTTACTGGCTTTAATGGCACTGTCACCTTTAAAGCTGGTGATACCACTGCTACTGTCACCATTAATCCAACTGCTGACACAACCTTTGAGGCTGATGAAACAGTGAGCTTAACACTGGCATCAGGAACAGGTTACGCCATTGCTACATCGGAGGCAGTGACAGGTGAGATTACCAATGGGGGCAATATAATCACCAGTCTCAATGCGGGCAGTATTACAATTAATGGTGGTAATTTGATACTCATCAGTCATGATACGGTAGAGCAACCAAAAATCAGCCTCGCCCTCACACCCAACAGTGTTGCTGAAGACGGTAGCAACAATCTCATTTATACCTTCACCCGTAATGGCGACACAACTAACTCCCAGATAGTCAACTTCAATATTGGCGGCAATGCTACTTACAACACTGACTACACAATAGTTGGAACTGACACCTTTACTGGCTTTAATGGCACTGTCGCCTTTAAAGCTGGTGATACCACTGCTACTGTCACCATTAATCCAACTGCTGACACAACCTTTGAGGCTGATGAAACAGTGAGCTTAACACTGGCATCAGGAACAGGTTACGCCATTGCTACATCGGAGGCAGTGACAGGTGAGATTACCAATGGGGGCAATATAATCACCAGTCTCTATGCGGGCAGTGTTACAATTAATGGTGGTAATTTGATACTCACCAGTCGTGATACGGTAGAGCAACCAAAAATCAGCCTCGTCCTCACACCGAACAGCGTTGCTGAAGATGGTAGCAACAACTTCATTTATACCTTCACCCGTGATGGCGACACAACTAACCCCCAGATAGTCAACTTCAATATTGGCGGCAATGCTACTTACAACACTGACTACACAATAGTTGGAACTGACACCTTTACTGGCTTTAATGGCACTGTCGCCTTTAAAGCTGGTGATACCACTGCTACTGTCACCATTAATCCAACTGCTGACACAACCTTTGAGGCTGATGAAACAGTGAGCTTAACACTGGCATCAGGAACAGGTTACGCCATTGCTACATCGGAGGCAGTGACAGGTGAGATTACCAATGACGACACTCAAATTACCCTCGCACCTGAGAATACTGATAGTGTATTCAACCTTAGCGGTGCTGCAACCCCTGTACAGTTTCTCCTTAAGAGTGCCAGTCCTGGTGTTGTCAACGAAATCGGACTGTTTACCGTAGACGATGACAAAGGCACCATCGACGGCATTACGCCCAACGATTCCAACTACACTCAAGCGGCGCTGGCACGTTCTCGCAGTATCTTCTCAACTTTAGGAAATTCGCCCAACGGCTTTGATAGCAACCTCACCCGGACTCTTGACCTCGATGGTGGTATTCGCTTCCGCCTATTACTAGTACAAAACGGCACCCTCGATGGTTTGCGGAATGGTACAGTACCACTGTCACAATTGCGGCTCTCCTCTCCTACTTCCTTGCAAGTTTCTGATGCAGGTAACAGCAACTTTGACCTGCGCTTTGAGGATAGTCCTGGGAGTGGTCAGTTCAACGATGCGGTAGTGCAAATGCAACTGGGAACACAAGCTGACAAACCCATAGGCACTGCCCTACAAGACCAGCAGGAAGGCGAGGTGTTGGACTTGCGTGGACTAATAGGTACGCAGAATGCAACGTTTACGGTTAACCGTGAGGCGGCATATAACAACTTTGTCGGTTTCTTTCGTGTGGCGGATGCCACAGGCGGCATCGATACCAACAGTGACGGTATAGGGGATTTGCTACCCGGACAAGCAGGCTATGGAGAGGCGGCAGTAAAGAACCGTGTCGGCGGCATTGACCTGAGTGTGGGGAATCAGGGTAAAGCAACCTTTACAGGTCAGTTTGAAGCTGGTTCAATATTTGCACCATTTCTCATCGTGAATGGTACACCTGCACAAATTCTTGACAGCAACCCCAATAATAACCCGGCAATTTACTTCCCGTATCTGGGCGCAAATTCGGATAAAGTAGACCATGTGCGGATATTAGGCAACAATGTTTTCGGGTTTGAGGACTTGTCCAACGGCGGCGATCAAGATTTCAATGACATCATTGTTAGCGTGAAGTTCGGCTAATTTGGGGAGACAAGGAGCGATCGCACCGCACCTCTATCCCGATGTTCGATTTGGATAAAGTCGAGCCAAGAAGTCTATGAGCAGACTATTGCTGTGAGAGCAATAGTCTGCTCATAGACTTCTTTTATCCCTAGATGCTTTTATAGGCTTTCTTTCGTTTTGTCCACCAGCCAAAACCAAGAGCAATTAATGAGCCACCTACTGCATTAGGTTCGGGAACAGAACGTGGATTGATACTAAAGCTGCCATAATCTACATCACTTGAAAGCTCTGAATAACCTTCATTAAAACTACTGTAGAATACGTTAACGTTCCCATTTCCGTCTTCTCCGCTACCGGAAACCAGGTAAGAAAAACCGTTGGTGGTTAAGAATGGCTGACTCGGATTCAAGAGATTATCGTTGACACCGTATGTACCCGGTGAGAGTAACCCGATTATTGTCTCTGTAATTCCTTGAGCTGTCCTTGTCCCACTTATACCTGTGATTGTGTAATTGTTGTTTATGGGGTCTAGATCGGTTGTGGTAAGGATGCCGCTAGCTGAAATAGGCGTACCATTTGCTTCGTAGCTGGGAAAAGAATACTGAAAATCAAATAACTGTGCAGCTTGCGCTGAAGAAGACGCACCGACAGCAGTCAAGCCGATAACAGCGCTAGCGGTAGCAATGCCAAGTTTCTTGACTAATTCCATCAAAATAATTCTCCAAAAAAATAAAGTAAAAATTCGGGTAGGAGTCACAATATTCTTTCTTCTGACTCCCAGCTCCGTATATTCCAAACAAAAAGTAATACAGCAGAATTCAGAATGGGCTACGCCCCGCTGCGCTAACAGAATTCAGAGAGAAGTTCGAGCGCCCCAAGCCAGCGCTCAAAACTTCGGAGAGTAAAACACTTTTTATGCCTGGATAACAGATGAATCGTTGTGTACCTTACCAACTTGGAATGTGCTGTATCTTTGAGCGCAACTTGGTATCACTAAAGCTGTCCGCTAGTCAGATGAAAATAGTTTAAATTGGCAAATAATTTAAATTATTATTTACAATATTTTACAAAGTTATAAAACTATAATATATACACGGAATTGAACAAATCTTTTTTTTGTCGTGAACGAATATAACAAAAATTTTTAGTGTCCTGATAACTATGTAATAAGGTGGTATATCTACTTATAGTTTTTTAGTAACAGTCGGGTCAATGAAACAAAAAAAAAATAACCCTAAATATGGTTTAAGTAGATGGTTATTTGCGTTGAAAACTAAGATTTTATTATTACTGTGCATTTTTATTACTACTAGTTTTGGTATTGTGTTATCAAATTTGTTGATAACAAGCCAGCCAGCTTTCGCAAAGATTGACCCACTACAACCAGCACCAACTCAACCAGTAGGCTACTACGATTATTTCGGTAAACTCCTCAGCCCCCAAGAAGCATCACAACTTGTTGCCAGTAAAGGGCTTAATCCTAAAGACCCTATTTCTTATGAAAAGATAGGCGCAGTTCATATTACTAAAGAATTGATTGCCCAAGGTGAAGATATATTTTTCAATCGACCTATAGGGGATTTATTTGGCTTGCAAGGTGTGTTTGGTCTTGGACAAGGTTCAGCCATTATTGCGGATGAAATTACCACAGCAGTTATTAATTTGCGGGGTCAGCCAACCAATAATTTAAAAATTATCTTGCAGAAAGATGTCCCTATAGGTAGTCGGATTTTACGAAAAGGTACAGCCATAAATACTGGCTTAAAGCTAGAAAAAGGCGGAACTGCTCCCATAGGAACGGCCGCAAATGGGCAAAGTAGCTGTGCATCTTGCCATGCTTCTATTTCCAAAGAAGGTAAACTTCTTCCTGGTGTAGCAAATGGTGAAATAGCCTTTCCGATATTTCTCGGTTTAGCGCCAAATTCATCTGCTGCTTTCTCACGCACCAAACTCAATCCCTTAGATCCAAAATACCAAGGCAATGGCAAAACTATTATTGACAGTAAAGGTAATTTAGTAAAATTGCCCGATCCTCAAAAGTTTGAGAAGGCTTTTGATGATATTTTATGGCAATTACCTTTTGGTAATTTTGAAAGTTCCACAGATGGGATTAAAAATACTACTCAAATTCCCAACAATTTCACCTTTAAAACTCATCCCTACGCTGCCTCTGGAGAAGCTGCTATTGGCCCGTTTGCTGGATTGAGCGCTTTTAACAGTGCTGTTCACTCTTCAGAAATAAACATCCTTGCATCATACGAACTAATCGCCAAAAGTCTCAATATTGACCCAGAAGTATATCTTGGTACTGCTCTTCAAAATGCTGCCGACGAAAGAATACGTTTCCCAGAAGGTGTTCAACCCTCAGTATGGTTGCGGACAATTGTACCGGATGCTAGTCGAGCAGAGTTACAAGATCAAGTTGTTGCTCCTGGTGTAGGTAACTATCCAGATTTGAAACCTAACTTGTTAACAGCTAATGGACTAATTTTTAGTCCCCCGACTGGCAATCCTTTAGATAATGCTAGTGGTAAGTTCATGTTTGCTAATAACGCCATGTCTGCTTATCAAAATAGCTTAGTACCACCTGCTAACAAGACTCCTGAAAACTGGCAAGCACTTAATAATAATTCAGTCAAACGTGGGGCGAAAGTTTTTGAAAAGGCTAATTGTGCAACTTGCCATATTCCTCCCTTCTTCACTGACAATAAGGTTTACCCAACTGATAAAATTGGTACTAATCCAGCCCGCGCCCAGGCTCGCTTGGCACTGGTGAAATTCTTTGTGCCTACCAAGCTATACAGTTTCAATAATCCTGTTCCCATACCTGCTGATGCAAAAGTGTTGGATGTCCCAACCCCATCTGATACCCCTATTAATCAACGACCAAATGGTGGTTACAAAACTACTTCCTTACGTGGCCTTTATTTAAACCCACCCTATTTACATGATGGTGGTGTAGCAGTACGGGCTGGTAGTTTAAAATTTGACTCTAATGCCGATTTCACTGTTGTTGATTCGACTGGGTTAGGGTTGCCTGGCACTCTGCGCCAAAGCATACCAGCCGATGCTGCTAGCAGCTTAAGGGCTTTAGTTGATCGTAAACTTCGTGCCAAAGTCATCAAAGCTAACAAAGCTGACCCGGATTTAGTAAGTAGTAACCTTGATGGTACAGGTCATGAATTTTATGTAGACAGTCAAGCTGGATTTAATCCTAAACAACAAACAGACCTGATTAATTTCTTACTGGCGCTTGATGATAACCCTGGTGAGTTCTAATTAAGAAGGTTAATAGTCAATAGTTCCATATTAAAAGCTCGGTCTTGATGACCGAGCTTTTGATATATATAGGCCAATACAGTTCAGTTAAGCATTTTTTTCTTCTCTCTGTGTCGCGCCAGTTGCTTCTCCCAAGGGGAGACGCTGCGCGAACAAGTCGGGGAACCCGCCCAACGCACTGGCTTCTCTGCGCCTCTGCGGTATCCTGCGGGAAGCCGCTTTGCGTCTACGTTAAAAAAAACTGACTTTGACAAAGAGTTTTAGCCTTAACACCAAGCGTATTGATATATAGGCACAGAGGATAGGAAACGCAGGGATACAGAGAATCACATTTGACGCACTCCCCCGCATGAATGACGGGGGATTCTGGGTTCAAGCAGCAATTGCAGGTACACCCGTCTTACATTGCCTCGCCCACTGGACAACGCCCTGCCCAGGATGTATATCTTACCATTAACGGCTGAATAAATTTCAGCCATCCGCTTATATCCCCCGCATAAATGACGGGGGCTTTACGCATCACAACTCGTAATGGAATTTTGGAGAATTAATTATTCGGAAAAAATTCGGGGTAACTCTGGAAAATGCCAGAATTACCCCGTTGTTTTAACTTGTTGGGTAACGCTTACGCCCAATCCAACCGACTTTGATTCATAAGTTCTGAATTCTGAATTCTGAATTCTGAATTAATTAGGCAAACGCAGCAGTTTTCACATCGTTATTTGCCAGAATTTCTTGCAATTCTTCAGCATCTACTGTTTCTTTATCAACTAGCATTTGCGCTAATTGATCTAGAATGTGGCGGTTGCCGACTAACACTTCTTTCGCACGGGTATAAGCTATATCTACAAGTTTGCGGACTTCTTCATCAATAGCAGCGGCGGTTTCTTCAGAGAAATCGCGTTCTGACATGATGTCCCGTCCCAGGAACATGTTACCTTGTTGACGACCAAGGGCGACTGGGCCTAAGCGATCGCTCATCCCAAATCGGGTGATCATCTGACGCGCAACACGGGCTACTTGTTGCAAGTCGTTGGAAGCACCTGTGGTAACTTCTTCTTCACCAAAGATTAATTCTTCGGCGATGCGTCCACCCAAAGCCACAGCCATCTGATTTTCCAGATAAGCGCGGCTGTATAAACCAGTGTCCATGCGGTCTTCACTGGGAGTAAACCAAGTTAAACCACCTGCACGACCACGAGGGATGATGCTAATCTTTTGTACTGGGTCATAGTCGGGCATCAAAGCACCAACTAAGGCGTGACCAGCTTCGTGATATGCTACCAAGGTCTTGCGCTTTTCGCTCATTACCCGGTCTTTCTTCTCTGGGCCAGCTAATACGCGATCGATCGCATCGTTGATTTCATCCATCGAAATTTCAGTTAAATTCCGCCGTGCTGCCAAAATTGCGGCTTCATTTAACAAGTTGGATAAATCTGCACCGGTAAATCCAGGGGTACGACGGGCGATTTTATCTAAGTCCACATCTTTCGCCAAGGTTTTGCCACGGGCATGTACCTTGAGGATTTCGCTACGTCCAGCATAGTCGGGACGGTCTACTACAACTTGACGGTCAAAACGACCTGGACGCAACAATGCTGCATCTAGGACATCGGGACGGTTGGTTGCAGCGATAATGATGATGCCGGTGTTACCTTCAAAGCCGTCCATTTCTGTGAGCAGCTGGTTGAGGGTTTGTTCGCGTTCATCGTTACCACCGCCTAAACCTGCACCCCGCTGACGACCTACGGCGTCAATTTCATCGATGAACACGATGCAGGGAGCGTTGGATTTGGCTTGTTCAAATAAATCGCGGACACGGGATGCACCCACACCCACGAACATTTCCACAAATTCCGAACCAGAGATTGAGAAGAATGGTACACCCGCTTCACCAGCTACAGCACGAGCTAGGAGGGTTTTACCAGTACCAGGAGGGCCAACTAAGAGTACGCCTTTAGGAATTTTTGCACCAACGGCGGTAAAGCGATCGGCGTTTTTCAGAAAGTCTACGACTTCGTTTAATTCCAATTTGGCTTGGTCAATACCAGCTACATCACCAAATGTCACCTGAGTTTGAGGTTCCATTTGTACTCTGGCTTTGGATTTGCCAAAGTTCATGGCTTGGCTGCCAGGGCCACTTTGAGCGCGACGTAGCAAGAAGAATAAGCCAACCAAAAGCAATACAGGGAAAAATAAGCTGCTCAGTGCCTTAAACCAAAATCCTTCGTCGGTTTGGGGCAAAACTGAAATATCAACGCCTTTTGATGTCAAAGTATTGATTAAATCTGGGTCGTTGACTAAGGTTACCAGCCGTTTATTTGGGTCGTATTTGGGTGTAACCAATGCTGTAGAACGGTCTGCACTCAGACTGACTTTTTCTACTCTGCCTTGTTCAACTTCTTGAATAAAGCGACTGTATCGCCATGTCTCTCTGCTTTGGGGTTGTTTGTCAAAAAATGCTGTACCCAGGGCAATGACAACAATAAATAGCAGCGCGTACAGCCCTGCGTTTCTCCATCTTTTATTCACTAAGGTCTATCCTCCTGTATTTTTCGCGCCATCGCGTAGCGTCTGTAAGCGGAGAGGTCATTATTAAGAATTATGTTAACTTATCTTAAGATATAACAGATTGGCGTGGCTGTCATGCTCAAAAAAGACCCCTTATTTGCTGAAAACTAGGATGGTGTGGATTATATTGTAGCGATCCTGTTGGCTGATGAACGGTATGAATGGGGATAATCTCTACCACACTATTAGTGTAGGCGATCGCTTCAAATTTCTGGACTAGCTCTACACTCCAAGGTTCCTGCTGCATTGGTTGTTGCTGGTTTTGTAACCAGTTTACAAGTTGCGATCGCAATATTCCCGGCAAAATTCCAGCCTTGATTGGCGGCGTCCACCAACTACCATCACACCATCCCAAAAGGTTACCTGTGCTGGTTTCTAGCCAATTTCCTTGGGCATCTACTAATATTGCTTCTTGGGCATTTGAGCTAGTTTTTGCTAACCAAGCACTCAAATAATTTCCAGTTTTATGAGAAGGCAGAGAACGAGAAAATTCTGAACTGGCAACGTAGCACGCAATACCATTTTTTTGCTTTTCTGTCAAATCTGGTGGTAAAAATCTGCCAATTATCGACTCTCGTCCATCGGGAAACAGGGTAATTCTGAGAACCGGGAAGTGTGGGAGGAGAAGTTGGGCACCTTGGCGTACACGCTTCCAATCGGGTTGTTGCCAAGCAAAAGATTGGATTGAGGAAAGTAGGCGATCGCAATGTGCTTGCCAATTAGTTAAATTACTATCTAGGGAGTTCTCATAAACTCGCAACGTTGTAAAAACAGTCGCCCCATAAAGTAACCCTGGATCGTTAATATTTAATTCCAGAGTTTGGGAGTGAATTAATTTCCCGTCATACCAAAAAATATCATTGTTCACACTCATCTTGTTTGTCGCTACAATTCTATTGAAAAGTGATGACTTGTAATGCTCATGCGCTGCATGAGATAAAATCTGTGAGCTGCAAATCGCTGAACACCAGAATCAAGACTCAGGTATTGACAGTAGTTATTTGTTGCATATTCAATTAGCCACTGAAATAACTGTTGACCATAGTTTTGTGACCGCTTCCACTCATCAACAACTAAATCATCAACATATAAAAATTTCCCCGATGCTAAACATGTAGAAATGCGAAATCCGGCAACTGCGACAGTTCGGTCGTCTATTTCCAAGAATGCAATTTGATATCCTTCTTTCATCTGATATCGAACTTGTTCTATAAACTTAGCTTCTTCAAGGTGAGGACGCAACTGGGACATGACAGGAAAACACTGTAATATTTGAAAATCAGATTCTGCCAATTGTATTGACACCGCTATTGCTCCTAAATTTATTGTGTGTTTTCTTTTTCAGCTATCAATTGGATCGCGATTTTGCAAAAGTTTATTTCTCTTACAGCAAAACGCTATGAAGAATAAATTAATCTTTTGGCGGAAAGACAATTTTAGAATTTCCTTCAGGAGTTTGAATTACTTTTCCTCCCAAAGCTTCAATTTCCCTAATTGCGCGTTTACGAGTTTTTTCGTCAACTTGATTATTTAAAACCATTGCCCAGGTAGCAATTTGAGCATATTTACTGTTAGGATTTCGGCTGAGAAATTCAGCAGTTTTTTCAGAACTAGCAGCTACAAACTGACTTTCTTCATCTGAAAAATTTCTCGCCCAATTTGCCGCTGTTGCAAAAGACTGTTGGGCAGCTTGAGGATTGCCTAAAAATAATAACTCATCAGTTCCTTTAAAACGCCAGACGTAATAAGACTTTTCGGGAACCCAGGGAGATAGAGATTTTAAGCCTTTTTCTGATATAGCGATCGCCCGTTCTGGCATGGCAGCATACAATGAAGTACTAATGGAAAGACTGCGATACGCTGCTAAAAATCGCGGGTCACGTTCTAGAATTACTTCAAAATATTCTGGGCTTAAACTATAACCTGTTTTATCCCGGACTTCATCATCTCCAAAATATTGTAAAAAATTGAGGTATACCCAATCTCCAATCAAGTTTTTATAACCGAAACTAGGCATTTTTTTGAGAAAATCAAGACTGATTTTTTCTGATTTAATATCTTTTTCTAGAGTTTCTAGGGAAGCAGATTTTTGACTGTTGAGCAGTTTTTCCAGTCGGGGAAATTGAATGAAGCCAACTCCTAAAATACACGCAAAGATTATAAAAGGTGTAACAATAGCTTTACGCGATAACAACATATTTCCCTTTTTTGTACCAAATATAAAGTATTATATTATACTTAGAATCCTGGCATTTTAGCTTAAAGCGTGAGGTACACCTGTAAGGGCACGGCACTGCCGTGCCCCTACACCTTGCGATATGATGTTGTACTGCATCTGAATGGGAACCACTATAAAGGATTAGCATAAATCCAGAAATAAGTAAGTGCCAGAGTCACAGCAGTTAACGGTAGTCCAAATCGTAAATGCTCCCCAAAGGTCAGCCGATATCCTCGCTTGGCAACTGCCTCCGCTACAATCAAATTGGCAACAGAACCCAGCAGCGTCAAATTTCCTGCCAGTGTGGAAGCTGCCGCTAGCAGTAGCCAAGTTTGCGTATCGGGATGAGGAATTAGGTGATGTAGCAGCAGTACCGCCGGCACATTGGATACCAGATTCGACAACAACACGGTTACTCCCAGAATGCTCAAGGGATCGTGAACGAAACGTGAAAACCATTCCAGCGCACCAAGTTTCTGCACGCCCTCGGTGAGAATGAACAAGCCACAGAACATCAGCAGCAAATCCCAATCCACCTTTTGGAGAATTCGCTCTGGCTTGAGGCGACGTGTTACTAGTAATAGCCCAGCGGCAATTAAGGTTGCTTCGGCAGTGGGAATGCCAATTAAAAAAGCTACTAGTAATCCGCCTGTAATTAGCAGACTCTTGATTAGCAGTGGTTTGAAGATACGGTAATTGGGTGGTTCTACTTTCAGATCGGGACGAAGAGAACGCACCTCTGGATACAACCACCACAACCAACCCACTTGGATTACTAAACTTACCAAAGCTAGGGGTGTCAAAGCTTTGGCAAAGTCTAGATAACTAATGCTAGAGAACGAACCAATTAAGATATTTTGAGGATTGCCGCTGAGGGTGGCAACAGAACCAATATTAGTTGCCCCAGCTAGTGCCAACAAGTAGGGAACAGGGTTGAGGTTGAGTAATTGCGTCAGACTAACTACTAGAGGTGTGAGAATTAGGGCGATCGTGTCATTGAGGAACAGTGCTGAGAGAAAACCGCTACCAAAAGTTAGTACTATTAATAATCCTAAGGGACTGTGTATATTACGGATAGTGTAATCAACAGCCAACCGGAAAAAACCGGAAACGGCGAGATTAGCACTAATTATCATCATGCCGAACAGGAAGATGACTGTTTTGTAGTCAATAGCACTCCATGCCGCACGCAGATCCAACAATCCTAATGCCATCAACAAAGCCGAACCCACAATGGCAATTGTGGCACGATTCATCCGCAGTCCAGGTAAGTAGCCCAGTCCCAACCCGATGTAAGTTAGTAAAATCACAAGGTATCGCAGAACTAGCATTGCCTACTCCCCCACCGTAGTTAACTCAGATTGAGAGTTTACCGAATGGGATGTAGATTTAGTTTCAGGCATAAAGAACCAAAAGAAAGCCAAGGCAAAGGCGGCGATCGCGGCTATACTCAAAAAGCTAGCTTTGTACCCAACTTCTTTAGCTACAAAACCAGCCAAGGAGTTACTCAGGGACGCACCAATGCCAACGGCAGCGCCAATTCCTCCCTGGGCTAGATTGAAGTGTCCTATTCCCTTTGTCAAATCGGCTATTACCAAAAGCTGCATGACGCCAAAAATTCCTGCACCAATACCATCCAATAATTGCACAGATACCAAAAAGAAAGGATTATCGTTGGGGAGCATCCCAATTTGGCAAAAAGAGAGAAAAATAAGATTAAAGTCGCTAATAAACAAGCATCTCGTTTGGGGATAGAACCGTATCGGCGATTTAGCCCATTGCTTGAAAAGTGCTGTTTATTACTTGCAGCCAACGAGTCATATCAGGATGCAGAGAATGACCTTAAGATTCTAACAGGCAGTAGACCGAAAACTTTTGCGATCGCTCTGTCAAGAATGCCTGCTCCAGTGGATTTTTGCGAAAATGTCGTGCTTTTAGATACTAGTACATCATATCTTACTTTGAAATAGAAACATAAGTAAAGCTAATAAATAAGCGAAGAGATCAGAGCAAACGTCGCACCATAACCATGTTTTGCCGCTATTTCAGGAATTTTGTCACTGCCCCAGGTTTGCCCCAAAGCAGTGTTTATAAAGGTTCATGCAACTCAAGTCGGCGTTGCATAAAACAGCGATGATTAAAGAGTTACGAAATCAGCAGTAGTCAGCGTTGTGGTATTAATACCAGTCAGGGTTGCCAAAATTTCATTAGTGGAAGTCACCAGAATATTGTTACCAGAGAAACTCAGTTGCCCATAGCTCAAACCACCATACAGTCCAATCAAATCATTACCGTCAGAGAAATCAGTAATAGTATCAGTACCTTCCCCAGCAGCAAAGGCAAATGTATCAGTACCGTTGCCACCTGTGAGAGTATCGCTGGCAACACCACCATACAATAGGTCATTACCATTACCACCAGTGAGGTTATCAGTACCGCCACCACCGTAGAGAGTATCATTGCCATTACCACCGTTGAGGGTATCGTTACCCGCGCCGCCATCCATCAGGCCATCGCCATACAAGATGTCGTTGCCATTACCACCGTCGAGGCTATCGTTACCCGCGCCGCCGTAGATGGTATCGTTGCCATTACCACCGTTGATGATGTCGTTACCAAGGGTGCCAGTCAGGTAATCAGCAAAAACAGTGCCAAAAATGTTCAGACCGACAGCCACAGTCACCGTAGCCGTATCAGTGAGGCTACCATCGCTGAGGGTGTAGTTAAAACTGGCATTGCCAAAGAACAGAAGATTTGGGGTAAAGGAAACGAAATCATCTGCGGTGTTGCTGGCTGTGCCGTTATTGTTGAGGACGGCAGTACCGTGGGTAGCACCGCTGACACCAGTGATGCTCAAAGAGGTGCTATCGACATCGGTATCATTTGCCAGTAGGCTACTAACTGGGATGTTGACGGTAGTACCAAAGAATGTGCTAGTACTGTCATCAACAGCAACAGGGGCATCATTAACAGGGGTGACAGAGAAACTTTGAGTTTGTCCGGTTAAAGTTGCTACACCATCAGTCACATTGTAGGTGAGGTTAACAGTACCATTAAAGTTAGCATTTGGGGTGAAACTATAAGTTCCATTATTGTTATTTACCAATGCCCCGTTAGTGGCAGTCAAGTTGGTAACTGAGAGGGTATCACCAGCATCAACATCACTGAAACCTGTTAATAAGTTAGCGGCAGTAATGGTAATGGCAGTATCTTCTAGTGTGTTGCTTAATGTGGCTGTGGGTGAACCTGTGGGCGCATCGTTGACACCGTTGATGGTGAGGTTAACTGTGGCTGTGCTTGTGCCGCCTTTGCCATTATCGCTGACTGTGTAAGTAAAGCTGTCGTTGGTAGTAGCACCCGCAGCTAAAGACTCAAATTGACCGTTGGGATTGTAGTCAAAAGTACTATCGGTCTTGAGAGTCAGCAATGCACCAGAAGCCAGGGTAATGGGTGTACCTACTGTGATGCTGTTGCCATTGACTTGAGTGATAGTCAAACTGTCGCTATTAGCATCGGTGTCGTTGGCAAGAACGTTGATGTTAACCAGAGTATTTTCATCTGTGGTAGCGGTATCATTGGTAGCAACCGGAGGAATGAAGGGTGATTCATAAGCACCGATATCCACTGTACCGCCAATGATGCGAGTTGTACCCCGTTGGTCAGTGGTGACACCACCAGGGACAAGGGCGTTATTGCCGGCGTTGATGGCGGCTGAACCTGCGACTATGGCATGGGTTTGGGTAGGGCCACCGTTATCGGCTAAAGCTGCTAGTCCTGGGTTGGGATTAACGATATCACTGCCAGTGCCGATAGTGCCGGATGCCCCTGCAAGAGTGCCAATGAGGTTGTTGGCATCGCCTGTGATATCACCTAATACATCGGGGGCTTCGTTACCAGTATCGAAGTTACCAGCAATAATGGTGTTTTGAGCAGTAATAGTGCCTCCAAAACTGGCGAATCCTCCACCGTCACCATTACCATCGTTATCAGAGTCAGCAGTATTATTAGTGATAGTGCTACTAATCACAGTAACTGCCCCCACGACAGCTATACCACCACCAAACACGTTTGCTGTATTTCCAGAGATGGTACTGTTGGTGAGAGTGAGTGTACCATTACTGGCAATGCCGCCACCAGCCGCTCCCGTATTGCCAGAGATAGTACTGTTTATGACGTTAACAGTGCCGCCTATGTTGGCAATGCCGCCACCGCCAAAACCACCGCTTGGGCCTGAATTGTTAGAGATGGTACTATTTGTTAAAATCAAACTAGCACCAGAGTTGATACGAATGCCAGCACCGCTCAAAGAATTGCCATTAGCAATTGTCAAAGCATCAATCGTGGCGTCTGTTCCGGTATTAGAAATGTTGAACACGCGGGAGGCATTGTTGCCACTCACTGTCAGTTGATTTGCCCCAGTCCCTAAGATGGTGACATCATCAGTAATCAGCAGTTCCCCAGAAGTTAGGGTAATAATATCTGGGGTAGCATCAGTAAAAATGCTGCCAGCAAAGGTAATGGTATCTGCACCAGGATTGGCATTAGCGTTGAGAATCGCTTGCCGCAAGGAACCTTCGCCGTCATCGTTGGTGTTAGTTACTACGGTGTCGTTGGCGGCAATGGTGACGGTGGCTGTATTATTTGTGCTGTCAATGGTGTAACCTGTGCCAGTATCTAGGTTAAGGGTGAGGGTTTCGTCTGCTTCGGCAGGAATGTCGTCGATAGCAGCCAGGTTAATATCAACAAAGCTTTGTCCATCAGCAATGGTGACACTTAAGGTATTGCCAGAAACCGTAACACTACCACCACTGAGGTTATAGTCAGCAGTAGCAGCCGTGCTGCCGCCATCAAGGGTGAGGTTGATGGTTAAATCCCCTGTGGTATCAGTACGAGTAATGCGATAGACACCATTACTGCCGCTTTCTGTGGCTGTGGCTGTTTGTGCCGTGATGCTCACAGTGGGAGTAGTGGTAGTAGCGGATGTATTCTCGAAGAACAAGGTATTGCCGTCCCCATTCCCCACAAAAGCATCCAAGTCGCCATCTGCATCAATATCGGCAAAGGTGGGTTTAGCAGAAAACCCCACATTTGTCAGTCCGAAGGGGTTGGTAGCTTCTAGGGTGAAAGTGGCAGCAGCAGCAGTTCCTGTGTTGCGGTAAAACAAGGTATCGCCGTCATTATTGCCCACAAAAGCATCCAAGTCGCCATCATTGTCAATATCGGCAAAGGTGGGTGCAGCAGAAAGCCCCACATCCGTCAGTCCGAAGGGGTTAGTAGCTTCTAGTGTGAAAGTGGCAGCAGCAGCAGTTCCTGTGTTGCGGTAAAACAAGGTATTGCCTGAGCTATTGCCCACAAAAGCATCCAAGTCGCCATCATTGTCAATATCGGCAAGGGTGGGTACAGCATAATTCCCCACATTTGTCAGTCCGAAGGGGTTGGTAGCTTCTAGTGTGAAAGTGGGAACAGCAGCAGTTCCTGTGTTGCGGTAAAACAAGGTATTGCCGTCATCATTGCCCACAAAAGCATCCAAGTCGCCATCATTGTCAATATCGGCAAAGGTGGGTGCAGCCAAATACCCCACATCCGTCAGTCCGAAGGGGTTGGTAGTTTCTAGTGTGAAAGTGGCAGCAGCAGCAGTTCCTGTGTTGCGGTAAAACAAGGTATTGCCGTCATAATTGCCCACAAAAGCATCCAAGTCGCCATCCCCATCAATATCGGCAAAGGTGGGTGCAGCAAAATACCCCACATCCGTCAGTCCGAAGGGGTTGTTAATTGGGGCGATAAAATTCGGATCAGTGCCTAAAATCTCGTCAACTCCGTCAATCGTAATGGTGACGGTAGCATCGCTAGTCCCACCTTGACCATCACTGATAGTGTAAGTGAAGCTATCACTACCAGTTTGACCCACAGCCAGAGATTCAAATTGACCGTTGGGGTTGTAGTTATAACTGCCGTCAGCGTTGAGGGTGAGTAAAGCACCGGAAGCTAAGGTAATTTGGTTGCCGACACTGGCAGCAACACCATTAACAGCGGCTACTGTCAAGATATCGCCAGTATCGGTGTCGCTGTCGTTGGTTAAGACGTTACCACTAACAGCAGTGTCTTCGTTCGTGGTGGCAGTGTCGTCAGTGGCGGTGGGAGGATTGTTAGAGGTACCAGGTGTATTCTCGAAGAACAAGGTAGTGCCGTCCAGATTCCCCACAAAAGCATCCAAGTCGCCATCTGCATCAATATCGGCAAAGGTGGGTGAAGCAAAAAACCCCACATCCGTCAGTCCGAAGGGGTTGGTAGCTTCTAGTGTGAAAGTGGCAGCAGCAGCAGTTCCTGTGTTGCGGTAAAACAAGGTATTGCCGTCATTATTCCCCACAAAAGCATCCAAGTCGCCATCTGCATCAATATCGGCAAAGGTGGGTGCAGCAGAAAGCCCCACATTTGTCAGTCCGAAGGGGTTGGTAGCTTCTAGTGTGAAAGTGGGAACAGCAGCAGTTCCTGTGTTGCGGTAAAACAAGGTATTGCCAGAGTCATTCCCCACAAAAGCATCCAAGTCGCCATCTGCATCAATATCGGCAAGGGTGGGTGCAGCATAACTCCCCACATCCGTCAGTCCGAAGGGGTTGGTGGCTTCTAGTGTGAAAGTGGGAACAGCAGCAGTTCCTGTGTTGCGGTAAAACAAGGTATTGCCGTTAGAATTCCCCACAAAAGCATCCAAGTCGCCATCTGCATCAATATCGGCAAAGGTGGGTGCAGCAGAAAGCCCCACATCCGTCAGTCCGAAGGGGTTGGTAGCTTCTAGTGTGAAAGTGGCAGCAGCAGCACTTCCTGTGTTGCGGTAAAACACGGTATTGCCGTTAGAATTCCCCACAAAAGCATCCAAGTCGCCATCTGCATCAATATCGGCAAAGGTGGGTGCAGCAGAAAGCCCCACATCCATCAGTCCGAAGGGGCTGGTAATTGGAGCCAGAAAATTCGGGTCAGCCATGTTAGTTTTCTTTTGATTCAAATGTAGGTTTAATCAACTTACTCGTTTGTCGCACTTCCCCTACCCCAGTTAAATACGGTGTCAGGTGTCGTTGGACAAACTGCAACAAACGCGGGTAACGGTGGGAAACCGAACCCGTCAGGTAGGGAACATTACTGTTAACTTGACGACGTATCGCTTCGGCTAACAGACCAACCCCTCGCCCCCGTCTCTCAAATGCTTCTGCAATTGCAACGGTGGTGTAGCGAATTGTGTCAGGTGCCACCCGATGGGTGAACACCCAACCAATTACCTCCCCCCCATAGCGCAATCCCAAGCTATTTAGGGGTTCTAATCGCTGTGACTCTACACCAGAGGGCAGCGATAAACCCACTTCTAACCAAGGAAATACCTCAAAGGTTGGAGGTAGGGAATACTTGTGTAACCAGGGGGCTGAGGCAATTTTTTCTGTGGCGGTTTTGCCTAGCACCAAGGTGATTTGCGGCTGTTGCCAATCTAGTTTTTGTAGTAGCGGTTCTAAGGCAACATTGGTCAGTAAACTGGTTTGATAGCTGAGAATGATTTCAACACATCCCTGTTGGGCTAATTCTTTCAGGACTTACGCAACTGGCACAAATAGCGGGCAGGGCGCAGCCCTGACAGGCGACAATTTAAATCAAACCAAGCACATAAGAATACTTGGGCGTTTCAGTTGCTGAATTAAATAATTAGAAAGCAAGTTATGCTTGATTTGATAAATAGTTTGACCAGTTGTATAGGCTAAATTCTTTAACCTAACCCAAACTAACATTGCACAAGCGATATGATTTCTTTGAAGCCTAGCTTTCCGACATTGGCAAAATTCAATCCCAGTTAATTGTTTAATTTCTCTGTGAAACTCCTCGATTTTCCAACGAATTTTACACACCTCTTGTACAACATCCGTGGAACTTTGAGATAAATCGTTAGTTGCGACATAATCCGTTCTGTTGGTAGAAACAGTAACCCGGAATAGTTTCACTTTTTTATTAGCTGGGAACCCTTTAATTTTGATTATCTTACCACAATCTAATTCTTCTTGACTCCATTCTAATAATTCAATACGTTTATATTTTGCTTGACCAAATGTATCATCAACTAACCGATTGTCTTTTAAAGGGCAATAATAAATTTTGTCTAAGCTATCAATATATAGCATTAAACTGTGTACCGCATACCATGTATCCATCAAAACAGTATCAAATGGTAAAAGCTTATGATACACAAGGCTTTGGAGCATGTCTTTCACATGGTCTATCTTGGTTTTGCCATCGACATCAGGATTAAAAATTCGATAATCTATGACCCAAAATCTTTGAAGTGTAGGGTTGACATACACGCAGCTAACTACGCCAATGCCTTTAAGGACACCATGCTCATTACCACTATATTGTCTTCTGACTATTTCTATTTCTTCAGAATACCTTTTATCTAAAATGCTATCATCAAATATTATGTAACCATTGTCATCAGGCTCAACTACCTCTTTCACGTTATCCCATAGTAAACGAGGTGTTAATTTTTCTCTTTTCAAATAATAGTTAATTGTATCATGGCTAATACTCTCTAAATGCTCTGCCAAATTGGTAATGGTATAATTAATTTGGCTACTAAGTAGATACTGGCAATAATCTAATTTAGTAAACTTCATATTCAAAAGTATTCGTTACAGTAGCCTGAGCAGCAGCCCAAAAATTTGGTGTGAAAAGGAACAATTTACATTTGTACTCTAGTTCATTTCATCTGCATTTTTATAGTACTTTAGTACTATTTGTTAGCGATCGCATTGTGCCAGTTGCGTAAGTCCTGTCTTTTTCTAAATAAGCCACTAAGCGAGTGCCAATTCCTTGTCGGCGGTATTCGGGTAAGACGAATAGAGAAATAATTTCCCCAAGCTGTGGGTTTATACGTTCGCTGATGGCCAACCCGACAATTGCCCCACCTACGGAAGCCGAAAGCCCAACTAATTCCCCTTGGGGCGGTTGATTTCGCCAGCGTTTTTGTAAGTTGGGATAGGTCAGGTGATTGTAGTCTTTGGCGTTACTACTGTTGAGGTGATATACCCGTTGATACTTAACCTCTGGGTGCAAGGCTTGCGCCCCTACAATCGGGTTGGGTGAGGGTAAACCAGCCACCGGGGCGGCTGTACCTAAACTGGGACGGTGGGCGGTGGGTTTGGTGGTGACTATGCCGCCACTGTTGGGAAATGTGACTAGCCGCTGTATTTCGTCTCCTTGTAACCCAATGGCTTGGGGTTGTAGCACACCCGGCAGAACTACTACATCAAATAGTTCTTCGATGACTTCCTGAAAATATAGCCAGTGCAGGGGCGTGCCTGTCTGCAAGTCAATCACCATCAAACCACATTCGGGGCGATTTCCCTGGGCAATTAAGCGTTTTTCTAAGGTTAATCCGGTAAAACTCTGGGAACGTAATTTAGATAGTCCGACAAAGGCGAAGTTTTCCCAAAAGGCTAATCCGCGCACAAATCCAGGACAAAAGGTGATGGGATGGAATTGACGATCCTGGATGTAGCCTAATTCTCCTGTGCCGGAATTGAGCAACCATAATTTCCCCTGATACCAACGCGGTGAATGGGGCATGGATAAGCCTGTAGCGATAATTTCGTTCTGGTTAACGTCGATGACGACTCCGCCATCATGGCGATGATTGCGCCACCCGGCAGCTATATCTGTAGTACTACAAGCTGTGACGTAGCTCGGTTTGCCCTCTACCATCGCTAACCCATTGAGATGACAGCGATCTTCGGCAACGAGTTTGGAGATAAAGGGCGGTTGCCAAATGGGGACAAAGTTGTAGTCTGGGCTGAGGGTGGCTAAACAACTAAAATCTGTATTGACAAAAATAACTTTTCCGGCGTTGTCTAACACAACTTCATGGGCATTGACATCACCGGTAGTGTAAGCCGTGCGCGGCACATAAAGGCGATCTGCTTGCAGCAGCGCTTCACTAACGCCTTCACCGTAATTTTTGCTACTACCCAGCAGATTATCGAAATGCCACAGTTGGTAACGGCTAGTCATGTATAGGCGATTATCTGTAGCAAAAAGCCCCATCGGTTTATCGAACAGTCTTTCCTGTAGCTGAAGCTGTCCGTTGGCTTGGCTACTGACGAAAAAAAGTCGGTTGGTTTGGTAGGTAGTGAAAGCAAGACTCAGATTCTGCTGTGCCAGCCAGGGGTTCAACTCGTGCGAAACAGCAATTTTTAACGCAGGAGTGAAATTTGCTGGTCTTGTCTGCATTATTTTGTTAATATGCGGTTTATAGCTATCAAGAACAATAGTGCAATTATTTTTTCTTTAGATAAAGATTATACTTTTTTAACTTTATAGCTCGTTATAACTACTATTTCGTTTATTACGTACAAAAAGGGACTTTCAGAAATAAAATATACACGCAAATTCTTGTGTTGATGTACAGTCCCCTGTTATTCGCAAGCAGTAATCGCGAATAACAGGGATTTCTCCCCCTCTTTTTGCAAAATTGGGATGCTCCCTATCGTTGAGGGTATACAACACACAGCTAAAGCCATTAAAATTTTTAACAGTGTCCCAAAATAGGTTTAGTTTTGATTTAAACCTACTGCTGTGACCAAAGTATAGGAAATACTATATAGGACTCATATTTGATTTTTAGGAAGCTAGGTACACCTTTATTGCTCCTTCCCAGTCCCCAGTCCCCAATCCCCAGTCCCTTACCTCTACAAGTCATTCAGAAATCAAATCGGATTGCTATATGTCTAACGATATTCAAACTAAAGACCGAAATGGAATTGAGACTCGAAGCAGAAATCGTGCTGAACCCCAAGATATTCAAAACCTAGCGAGAGGACTGTTAAATAATTTAGTATCCTCTGTACAGACATTAGTTTGTGACATCACAGCTTTAGAAGTGAATACTATAGTTGTGGATAGGATTAATGGGTCAAAATTTAATCCTTGGCAAGCATATCAAGAAATTTATTCTATACATGACCCAAACTATTTTGACGCAAAAGGAATTCCGAAAGAAGGTTCTCAAGCTAAAGAACTGCGTCAGCATTATAAAAATCTATTTGACCAACTTGAAAGAGAATATTTTTACCTTTTGCTGGAACAGGGTTCAGGTTTTTATAATCCTCACGATGAGAGGGTAAAACGATATCGTCAAAACCTTGAAGAGGCGAAAAAACGTCAAGAAAATCTAGTTGAAGCTGATGAACATAACATCAAGCTAGCTAAACCAATACTACCTGCTCCAACTCCAGTTATTGATGAAAACGATGGAAATAATCAAGAAGATTGGATTGAAAATTGTCAAGAAATTCAAAAACTTTTAAACAATGGTAAATTTGTTCGTACTTTGCGTAAAATAGCTGAACTAAAAGCAGCACTTGATGGTGGTAACATTACAAGTACTCAAACTGATATTATTTATGCCCAAACTGTGATGCAGTTAGATGGGGATATTATCACTCGTTACAATAAAGAATTGTTTAATTTACCTGAAGAAGTTAAAACTTCCATCATTAATACACATAACGAAGGCCTGGTTGCTGGAGAAAAACAGTGGCGTGGAACATTTAGTTTTTTGATTAATTTGGTGCAAAATATTGCAAAGTTATCTTGATAATGAATGCCAATTTGCAAGAAATAGATAACAAAATATTACTACAAATTCCTCAAGGCGATCGCTTTGAACTTAAGATTGACCAAGGACAGTGTAGTTTTTATTTAAATGACACACTTATAGAACAGATTCAGCAAGCAAAAAAAGATGGTGTTTCTCTCAAAATTCCCCCAAAGCTGATAATTTATCTCTGGTATTATACTTGTTTCAGTAATCATCTGGAATTTGAAAACAAAAATTCAAATAATATAAATTTATATATTTTATTCGATATTTTACAGATTTTTCTAAGTAAAAGCAGACAACAAAAAACAAGCTTACAGTCTGGAATCACCTTCAATTCTTACTACAAACAGGCTCAATCAGCTTCAGATGCTTATGAAGATGAAGATATTATTTTGCAAACAACTGTAATTTTTGATGGTGATATATTTCACAAAATTAAGTGTAATTTCTTACAGAATTCTAATTTTTCAACAGTTGTATCTGCTCACTATTGGCTGACTGAACAATTAATCAGTGGTTTTCAGATTAACCCCAATTTCTTAATTTGGGAGGTAGCTTCGTCGTTTACTGCTGGTTTTGTAGTCTACAATCTTAATCCAGCAAATGGGATGCTATCAATATTTGATTGGTTAGGCTTAACTATATTATTTGCTACTACCCGCTATGTGCTTGTTAATCAGTTTCAAAGACTTACTTCTATCAACTCTAAATTTCTAGATTGGTTGGCGTGGGCGCTAGTTTGTTTAATTTCTAGCATTGTTATTGGTGGTATTAATCACTTTAGTGAAGTTAATGTTTTATTATTGCCATTTTTGTCAGTTGTTACACCAAAGCTGGTAGAATACGCTTTAAGTTTTATCCAGCCGCGAGTTGGTAAATTAATTTTGCGTCGGCTTCTATATTGATAGCTAAGGTGTGTTTATAGCTATCAAATCATGCCATTTACCAAACTCAGTGCTAAGTACTGACTTCCTCGGCTTTAGTAAATTAAAACTTACTCTTTTAACTCAGTACTTAGCACTGGCTCAACACCCCGCTAACGGAATTCAGCACTATTTATTGCTGTTGTCTAAATTTCTGTTGAAGTTTAAATGTATCCATTTCCCGTCTTTGTTGTTGTCTTAGTTGGTCTATTCTAGATTGTCCCAACGGTTGTTGTCTTAGTTTATTTTGTAGGCGAAATTGCTCACTCCGCTGTTGTTGTCGTAGTCTGACTTCATCTTGCTGGCGTCGAAATTGTTCCCATATTTGTTGAGAAGATTGTTGTTTTAGCTGCTTTTGGTTTTGAGGTATCGCCTCCCTGACGCCTGCTTGTACAGGAGAATAGTTCAGGAATTCTATTGTCAGGATAATAAGTAGTAGCCCTGGTTTAACTATCAATGAATGATTCATACAGTTTTTCCAAAGGTGTTTTAGAACAGTGGTGTTGCTGAATGAAAATATGAATACAACAGTGAATAATTTTGCTGTTTTGGTATCGACCATGACAACGTGTCTCTTTGTTCATTAAAACACAATCATCATGAGAGGGATACTGTCTAAAGTTCATTTACCTTTCGATAGACCCTATCAAATCAGGACTTACGTATAGGTAACGGAAAATCGAACCACAGAATTTAAGTTCCTTATAAATCTCTAAGGGAGACGCTACGCGTAGTCTGCTTCCCTGTAGGGGTAGGGTGGGAATAAGAGTTATACCGTTTCACTTTAATTATGATACAAATACGTTGGTAGGGGCACGGCATTGCCGTGCCCCTACGCGAAATCTATATGTATCAGGGTTTTAGTGAAATGATATTAGAGAGATTTTTTGCATAAGTTCTACAAATAACAGAGTACTAGTTTGCCAATGTTTCTACTACAAGTATTAACTTTTAAACCTATTTTTTAAATTAATGTTATCTAAATTACTCGAAATTGAATCAACTAAGTTTTCATTTATATCAATGGAACTATTTTTGAGTCTTTATTCATAAATATTGACATGAGATATTTTATTGATTATCATTTTCGGTGTCCTGATTTTATTTATCTTACTAGAAAATTCTTGTAAGTAAATCTAAGACTAATTTAGCAATAATACATGAAACTACGCTGGTTTTCACTTAGCCTCATCAGTATTCTTCTATTTTCATCACCAGTCAAAGCAAATCCTGATAGTAATAAAGTTTACTCGCCTGATGGCTGGAATAGAAATCAATCAAATTTACAATTACCGCCACTGAAATTTATTCCTCCAGTTCCGAGTAATCTTGTTAATCCAACAAATACACCTAATTATACTGGTGTAGTTCCTTTAGGACACGAGATATCAGAACTAAAAACTCCAATTAATAAATTAGTTGCTCGCTACAAATTCCTGACTCCTGGAATATTTTTTATGGACTTGGAAACAGGAGACTATATCAGTGTTAATGGAAATAAAGCTTTCCCCGCCGCCAGTACAATCAAGTACCCAATTTTGATTGCTTTATTTCAAGAAGTAGATGCAGGAAGAATCAAGCTAAACGAAACTTTAGTGATGCAGCGTAAATATGTTGTTGGCGGTTCCGGTAACATGCAATATATGCGGGCAGGAAGCAAGTTTAGTGTCTTAAAAACTGCAACTATGATGATGACTATTAGTGATAATACTGCGACAAATATGATTATTGCTCGCTTGGGTGGAATTGCTAAATTAAATCAACGGTTTCGCAGTTGGGGATTGCAAAGTACTGCTCTGCGCCGAATGTTAGGGGACTTCAATGGAACTAATAAAACTAGTGCAAAAGACTTAGTAAGACTTTCAGCTTTGATGATAAATAATCAACTACTTTCTGATAAAAGTCAGTCTCAAGTTCTAGGTATTATGTATGGTTGTCACAATAGAAGATTGCTTCCATCTGGTTTAGGTTCTGGTGCAAAGATAGCTCACAAAACAGGAACTTTGCGTTTTGTATTGGGTGACGCGGGTATTATTCAAACTCCTTCGGGTAAGCGTTATTTAGCAGGAATTTTGGTAAGAAGGCCAAATAATGACCTCAGAGCAAGAGATTTTATTCGTCAAGTCTCTCAAGTCGTGTATGGCTATTTTGAACAACCAAAATTTAGCCGTGTACCGTAGGGGAGAGACGCGATGAATCGCGTCTGTACAAGGGTTATTTCAGTAGTTGCCAAGATTGTTGAGCGATCGCCCAATCTTCTTTAGTATGTATTACTAGTACTCTCACTGCTGAGTCGTCTGTGGCAATATCTTCATCAACTGGCTGCTGTTGATTTTTTTCCAGGTCTATTTTTAATCCCAAAAATCCCAAAGCTTCACAGGCGGCTTGGCGAATTCCTGGTGAGTTTTCACCCACGCCTGCGGTGAACACCAAAGCATCTAATCCCCCCAAACTGGTCAGCATTGCACCGATACCAGAACGCAGGCGATGCACGTACATATCCCACGCTAGTTTAGCGCGGGTGTTGCCTTGGGCGATCGCTTTTGTCACCTCACGCATATCACTAGATATATCCGAAATTCCTCGCAATCCAGAAGTTTTATTGAGTATATAATCTAACTTTTTTATAGAGTAATCACAGTACCGCAACAAGTGAATTAAAATCCCCGGATCTATTGATCCAGAACGACTGCCCATCATCAATCCTTCCAAAGGTGTGAATCCCATACTAGTATCAATACTGCGACCGTTTTTAACCGCTGCCAAAGAACAACCGTTGCCGAGATGACAGGTGATTAATCGTAGAGATGCCAAATCTTTACCGAGAATTTGGGCAGCACGACCAGAACAGTATTGGTGACTGATACCATGAAAGCCATAGCGGCGGATACCTTGGTCTACCCATTCATAGGGGCCGGGATAAATTGCTACTGCATCAGGGAGAGTGCTATGAAATGCTGTATCAAAAACTGCAACTTGGGTGACTTTTTCTAAGATGTTTTCAATTGCTTCTATGCCTGCCAAAGCGCTAGGATTGTGTTCTGGAGCTAGGTTAGATAGATTAGCGATCGCCTTTTTGACATCCTCCGTAATTACCACACTTTCTCGGTAATCTTGTCCACCATGTACTACACGATGTCCCACCAAATCGATTTCTGACAACTGATTAATTACTTTGGTAACATCCCTAGTCAGTGTATTGAGCATATAGGTGAGGTGTGCTTGTGGAGAGTCACCAGGAATTGATTCTTGCAGCTTTGCACCCGTAGCAGTTTTGACCTCAACTTCTGCCACACCCTTGTCTTGAGTCCAGTTAACTTTCCCTTCCCAAAGAGGTTGGGGTGCTTGGGTGGGGAGAGCCTCATCTGCAATTTCATACAGACAACTCTTTTGGCTACTCGAACCAGCGTTTAGCACCAATATCTTCATATGACCTGCTCTAATCATGTCACAATGCTACACTTACTTGCGACGGTGTGCTATTGGGCATTAGAGATATTTTGGGAAAGGGAGTGGGGAGTGGGGAGTGGGGAGTGGGGAGAAGGAGTAGACTTTACAAACATCCTCTTACAGCAATTTTCAGGTAATTACAGCAGTTTTCATGTATTTGAACCACATCTGTCGTAGGGGCACAGCATTGCTGTGCCCTTGCCGCGTGGTCTATTTACCTAAAAATAGCTGTAAAACATAGGGTAGGGGCGCTAAGCTTGGCGCCCCTACAAAGGATTGTGGTTCAAACAGATGAAAACGGCTGTAAAAATGGGGAGTGGGAAATTAGGAATTACGAATCACCAAGGGCTGATATTTGGGAATATTTTCTCCATCAATCAACTCATCAGATTGATGACGTGAATTGATTATCCGCTTTAAAACCTGCATGAGGATACCTGGCTGAAAAAATGCGCTGGGTGGCTTGAGTAAATTCATCACTTCTAAGATCAGCTGCTGAATTTCTGCACTGTCAGTTTGCAGTAATAATACTTGATCTAGATACCGTTGCGTAAGTTTACTAATCAAATCAGGTTTTCCTCCCTCGGTACTTGGCCAACGGAAGTCTTCGCCTGTGGCCATCAACCAAGGTACAGAAATGGTTTTGCTTAGTTGCTTTTGAAAATATCGTGGCAAACCGATTAAATTACCATTGAATTGCTTAGATAATTGCTTGCTTAAACACTCATCCAGAGTCAAAGCGCCTAAAGCAGCGGTAGTCATACCTTGACCGTAGACGGGATTGAAGGCACAAACGGCATCACCTACTATTATCAAACCTTCTGGTAATCGAGAAAGTTTTTCGTAGTGACGCAGGCTATTTTCTGTGCGCCTATAAGCGTAGATGGGCGATACGGGTTGAGCGTCTTTTATGGCTTCATAGATAATAGGCGATCGCAAACTCTGGGCAAAGTCGAAAAATCCAGCTTCGTCAGTTGGTGGATAATCTCGACTTACACCAATCAGTGTGACAATCCAACGATTACCTTCAACTGGATAAAGCACAGCACTGCGAGTATTTTTTGGTGGTTTTGACCCGACCAGCAAAACTTTCCAATCTCTCTCAAACCCCTCAGGAGGATGATACCAGCGGCTGGCATAGCCTAAAAAAGAATTGATAACTGTCTGTTGGGGTGATTCATAACCCAATTCCTTTAACCATTGCGGTGTTTGAGAATTGCGACCACAAGCATCTATGACTAAATTAGCCAGTATCTCTGCTTCGGGTTCGTTGCGAAAACTGACTCGTACACCTGTAATGGTGGTTTTGTTAGAGTTGGACAGCAAGCTAGTTACCTGTCCTCCCTGCACAAATTCAATACGATTATTAGCTGCCAAACGGCTGCGGATAGTCCACTCTAGGAGATTTCGGCTACAGGCGCGGCTAGTTAAATCAGAAGAAAAACGTGGTGCCCAGCCGCTAAAACCTAGCCAGGGAGAATCTGCTGCCCAGTCTATTGTTGGTGTCCCTGAATTAGTTAATTCTGCGATGATGCCAGGAAAAAGCTGCTCTAAAATCTGCTGACCACGAATGAGCAAAACATGTGCATGATGAGCTTGGGGTACACCGTGGCGTTGTTCGGGTTGTTCAGGAAAGCGATCGCGCTCTATAATTATCACGCGATCGAAGTACTTTGTCAGTACTTGAGCTGTCAACAGTCCGGCAATACTTCCCCCGATAACAATAGCTTTTTTTTCTATAGCTGTAGAAATTTGTAAATCCAACATTTGAGACTTAATTTAGCTTTTTGTTATGTTCCTACACTTAACATACCTTAATAGTTATTAACTTGCATAGGTTTTGCAATTGATTTACATACAAATGATCAAAAGTCAAAATTAAAAACTAAATTTATGATTTTAGAAAATTATCAATTTCACTATTCTTTAATTGACAACCCAGAAAAACCAGTAATTCTTTTTCTACACGGTTTCATGGGTAACAGTGATGAATTTGATGAAGCAATAAAATTATTATCTGATGAATTTTCTTATTTAACACTTGACCTGCCCGGACACGGGAAAACTCAAGTTTTGGGTGGGGATGAATACTATACAATGCCCAACACTGCCCACGCCATAATTAAATTATTGGATAAATTAAAAGTTGCCAAATGCTTTTTAGTTGGTTATTCAATGGGTGGAAGATTGGCTTTATACCTAGCCCTACATTTTCCGGAACGTTTCTTCAAAGTGATACTTGAATCAGCTTCCTCAGGTTTGGCAACAAACACGGAACGATTAGAACGAATTAAGCGTGATACGCAAATAGGCAAGAAATTAACAAGAATGACTACTAAAATTGCTTTTGGCGATTTCCTCTCCAATTGGTATAACCAAGCAATTTTTGGTTATATAAAAAATCATCCACAATATGAAAAAATGCTAGAAAATCGCTTACAGAACAATCCGCAAGAATTAGATAAATCACTGCGCTTTATGGGTACTGGATGTCAGCCTAATTTGTGGTCAAAGTTGCCAGCTAATACAATTTCTATACTTTTAGTGGCTGGTGAATATGATGAAAAATTTGTATATGTTAATACAGAAATGGCTAAAGTATGTCAACTTGCCCAGCTAAAAATAGTTGATAATGCTGGGCATAATATTCACTTTGAGAATACTTTGGCATTTGTGCAAATTTTGAGAGATTTTTTTAATTCTAGTAATCCGCTTTAATTTGTAGAACTTACGTAAGCAGGGAATAGGAAAAGTACTAATTGCTTATTGCCTAATAGGCTTGGGTTAAGGGTTGTTGGTGTAGATAATTGGTCATTGGAGACGTGATTTATCACGTCTTTACACGAGGTTTTGGGTTTATCTTAACTGTATTAGCCCAATGGTCAATCGCTGTCTCTATCTGCTATATCAAACAAAGCACGATTATCGACTATTAGTCAATCATTCTTTAGTTACTTCATTAATCCTTCTTTAGTCTAGTTAAAATCCAACTCGTGGAAGAAGCTTTAAGAAGTGAGATTTTCTAATCTTTTAAAAGAATTGAAATCAAGCTAATATGCAAATAGTGGTAGTGTCAAAATAACTGGCACTATCTACATTTTGTATTGATTATAAATCCTGAATTAGTAATTGTTGATTATTCTGACTGTCATTTTTGCGTCACATTTATATTTAACAATATTCTATATGGAGATATAGATATAGCTTTATATTTCCATCTCAATAAAATTGATTATCTGAGGTAATTTTTGATGAGACAAAGCAAAAAAATTCTGCTCAACACTAAATGAGGAATTAATGTGAGTAGACCTAAAGACTACGATTTGCTTGATCAGACAGAGATAACTAAAATACCATCACCCAAGCCATCACTGACATTACCAGACGCAGTAGCTCTGATTGTCGGTATTGTCATCGGGGCGGGGATTTTTCAAACCCCGGCTCTAGTAGCAAATCAAGCGGGTAGTAATATTGCGGTGCTACTTTTTTGGTTCATTGGTGGTGTAATATCTCTCGTGGGAGCGCTTTGCTATGCAGAATTAGCAACGGTTTATCCTGATGTTGGAGGTGCTTACTACTATTTGAAACGCGCATTTGGGCGAGGAGTTGCCTTTTTATTTGCCTGGGCACGGATGACAGTAATTCAAACTGGTTCTATTGCTCTTTTAGCATTTGTTTTTGGGGATTATGTTTCTCAAATATGGCGACTAGGCGCGTTTTCATCTTCTATTTATGCAGCAGTGGCGATCGCCCTTTTAACTGCTTTGAACATGGTTGGTTTGCAACAAGGTAAGTGGACACAAAACTTGCTGAGTGTTGCCAAAGTTCTGGGTTTGTTGCTCGTAGTAATTATTGGTCTTAGCGCCACTCCTAATACTAGCGCCCCTGTGGAATCTGCATCATCAGGAACTTGGGGACTGGCGATGGTGTTTGTACTGTTGTCCTATGGCGGTTGGAATGAAGCCGCTTACATCTCCGCAGAAATCCAGAATGGACGACGTAACATCGTGCGATCGCTCATTTGGAGTATTGGTATCATCACCGCCATTTATATGCTGATCAACCTGGCTTATCTGCGGGGACTGGGATTAGCCAACATGGCACAGTCAGAAGCAGTAGCCGCAGATTTAATGCGCTCACTTTGGGGCGCACCGGGAGCCTTATTCATCAGCATCCTGATTGCGATCGCTACTTTAGGCGCAACCAACGCCACAATTTTTACTGGAGCGCGTACCAACTATGCACTCGGACAAGATTTTTCCCTATTCGGTTTTATGGGACGCTGGCAGCAACGTCCTAGCAGCCCTACTCATGCCTTATTGTTGCAAGCAGCGATCGCCTTGGCACTAGTTGTTTTAGGCACTCTCACCCGCAAAGGCTTTCAAACAATGGTGGACTACACCGCCCCTGTGTTTTGGTTCTTCTTCTTGCTTTCAGGCATATCTCTAATCGTCTTGCGTATCCGGGAACCCCACATAGTCCGCCCCTTTCGTGTGCCATTTTATCCCTTTACGCCATTACTTTTTTGCGCCGTCTGCGGTTACCTACTGTATTCCAGCGTAGTTTACACAGGCGTGGGAGCGATCGTAGGTGTTTTAGTTGTCGCAGCAGGTATTCCGCTGTTGCTCTGGAATAACCAACGGGGGCGGGGGGATGCGGGGAGATGAGGGGGATGAGGGGGCAGGGGGAGAAATAACCAATGCCCAATGACAAATGATAAATGACAAAGGAGAAAATTCATGAACTTCAAGAAAATTCTGTTTTTACTGGTTACAGGGGTTAGTATTACCAGCTTGGGAATTGCTGGATGTACGACGGAACAACGTAATGCTGAAACTGTGACAGAACCTTCTACTTTAACGGCTGAGACTGAAACAGTAACTCCTACAGCTACGCCGACAAATCAACCCCAAGAACGCCCTGGTGATGTTCCCTATGTGCCAACACCAGAACCAGTGGTAGATGCAATGTTGAAAGTGGCAAAAGTGGGCAAGAATGATGTACTTTACGACCTTGGGAGTGGTGACGGGCGAATTGTGAATACTGCGGCACAAAGGTATGGTACGCGGGGTATCGGCATAGATATTGACCCCCAACGCATCCAAGAAGCGAATGAAAATGCCCAAAAAGCAGGAGTCACAGACCGCGTGAAGTTTGTTCAGCAGGACTTGTTCAACACTGATTTTAGTGAAGCAACGGTAGTTACACTTTACCTGTTACCAGAAATCAATCTCAAACTCCGCCCCAAACTCTTGAAAGAACTCAAACCTGGCACTCGCATTGTCTCCCACGCTTTTGATATGGGCGACTGGAAACCAGAGCAGACACTCAATGTAGAGGGCAAAACTATTTACTATTGGGTAGTTCCTAAAGAGATCCCAGCGAATTTACGATAGAAACCGTGACAATTTTGGATTTTGGATTTTGAATTTTGGATTGAGGAAATAATCTAAAATCCAAATCCAAAATTCTTTGATTGATATCAAATAAGTAGGGTGCGTTACG
Source organism: Desmonostoc muscorum LEGE 12446 (assembly GCF_015207005.2). Classification (GTDB taxonomy): domain Bacteria; phylum Cyanobacteriota; class Cyanobacteriia; order Cyanobacteriales; family Nostocaceae; genus Nostoc; species Nostoc muscorum. The sequence goes on along the minus strand of NZ_JADEXS020000001.1, from coordinate 1,886,666 downwards.
GCTTACGCCTAACACACCCTACAAATACTACTTCTGAATTCTGAATTCTGAATTCTGAATTCTGTTATAAGACTTTTAATCTAAAATCCAAAATCTAAAATCTAAAATCCTTGGAGTTAAGAAAATATGATAGGCTTAAAAGGAAAGAATGCCCTAATTACAGGTGCAACATCAGGTATCGGTCAAGCGATCGCCATCAAATTTGCTCAAGAAGGGTGCAATATCGCTATCAATTACCGTAAAGACTCTGAAGCCGGGGCACAAACGCAAGAGATGGCATTGCAAAAAGCTTGCGGAGATATTAACAGTTGTGGTGTGAAGTCCCTGTTGGTTCAGGGAGATGTTTCCCAAGAATCAGACATTGTTGAGATGGTCAACACTGTTATTCAGGAATTTGGCAGTTTAGATATTCTCATCAACAATGCCGGTATTCAAACAGAAAGTCCATCTCATGAAGTTACCACAGCAGATTTTGACCGAGTGATTGCAGTCAATCTCCGGGGTGCTTATCTCTGCGCCCGTGAAACTATTAAACACCTGCTATCTGCTAATCGTCGGGGAGTAATTATTAATATTTCTAGCGTTCATGAAATTATTCCTCGACCGATGTATATCAGTTATTCTATTAGCAAAGGTGGCATGGAAAATCTCACCAAAACTTTAGCATTAGAATACGCTAGTCAAGGTATTCGTGTTAACGCCGTTGCCCCCGGAGCGACAATCACACCAATGAATCAAGCCTGGATAGATGACCCGGAAAAAAAGGCGATGGTGGAAAGTCACATCCCAATGGGGCGGGCTGGGACTACAGAAGAAATGGCAGCCGCAGTAGCTTTTTTAGCTTCGGATGAAGCCGCATATATCACCGGACAAACGCTGTTTGTAGATGGTGGATTGACTCTGTATGCTGATTTCCGGGAAACCTGGTCGGCTTAAGAGTTTAGCTGGCGTGCTTTCCACAATTGAGCCGATACATACCATTAGTGGAATTAAACGCATGACTCCCACAAGCAATAAGAACAGTTTGCTAGAAGCAGAAGCCTGGAAATTTCTGGAAAAGTCGATAATTTATTTTCAAGGAAAACCCATCGGTACGGTAGCCGCCCACGATCCAAAGTCAGATGCACTCAATTATGACCAGTGTTTTCTGCGGGATTTTGTGCCTTCTGCTTTAGTTTTTTTGATGTACGGCAAAGCAGATATTGTCCGCAACTTCTTAATAGAAACACTGAAATTACAAAGTCATGAAAAGCAGATGGACTGCTTTGAGCCAGGAGCGGGGTTAATGCCTGCCAGTTTCAAAGTACAATCCAATGGAAGTGAGGAATTTTTGGTTGCTGATTTTGGTGAACAAGCGATCGCCCGTGTTCCTCCAGTTGATTCTGGTATGTGGTGGATTCTGCTGCTACGGGCTTATGAAAAAGCTACAGGCGATTTGGCTCTAGCGCGTCAGCCAGACTTTCAAGCAGGAATCAAGTTAATTTTAGATCTTTTCTTGGTACATCGCTTTTCTATGTACCCAACAATGTTAGTTCCCGACGGTGCGTTTATGATTGACCGTCGCCTGGGAGTTTACGAACATCCTTTAGAAATTCAGGTATTATTTTATGCTTTCCTGAGGGCAGCTAAGGAATTACTTTTACCAGATGGCGATGGTGATAGTTATCTGGGTAAAGTCAACAGGCGATTGGGAGCTTTAAAATATCATATCCGCAATTACTACTGGTTAGACGTGCAGCGATTGCGAGAAATTTATCGTTATAAAGGTAACGAATTTGGGAAAGAAGTTGCGAATAAATTCAACATCCATTCAGAATCTATCCCCAGTTGGTTAACCGAGTGGTTACCCGAAAATGGAGGATATTTAGCAGGAAATTTGGGGCCAGGACGGATGGATTTTCGCTTTTTTACTTTGGGAAATCTGATGGCAATCTTAGCTTCCTTAGCCAGTGAAACAGAATCTCAAAGCATCATGAATTTGTTCGCCGAACGCTCTTCAGACTTGATTGGCTACATGCCTGTTAAAATCTGCTTTCCAGCTTTGGAAGGTTTAGAGTGGAGAATTGTTACAGGATGTGATTCTAAGAACATCGCTTGGTCTTATCACAACGGTGGTAACTGGCCTGTTTTATTGTGGTTATTTACCGCTGCTGCCCAGAAAACAGGTAGGATAGAACTTGCCGAAGAAGCGATCGCCATTGCCGAAAGTCGTTTATTTGAAGATAAATTCCCCGAATACTACGATGGCAACAATGGTCGTTTGATTGGCAAAGAAGCCAGAATTTATCAAACTTGGAGCATCGCCGGATTACTAGCAGCAAAAAAATTCCTCACAAATCCAGATTACTTGGAATTAATCAGTTTTCCAGAGGGTCTTGAAGGCCCTGGCTGTAGCATATAAGGGACTTCCAACAAATAAATTATTCAATCTTGTGGGGTGGACAGCGTTCGACTGAGCGCTCACGCCGAAGTCTTGTCCGCTTTTGGCTACGGGCGGGCAAGACGCCATTGGTGTTAACTTAACGTGAAACCCTTGTGAAGAGGTGATATTGAGTTCATTCACTTACGGTTACTCACCGCGTCACCCCACCCCGGTTTTGTCTAAAGCCAAAACCGCCCCTCCCTTGCCAAGGGGAGGGGTTGGGGGAGGGGTAAAGCGTATGTGGGAGGGACAAGCGTTTAAGCTTAAGTTGACACCAATGGCAAGACGCCCACCCCACAAGAGTTAATTGGATATTTTTTTATTTGTCAGTCCCTTAAGATAAATTTGTAAACAAATATTAAGGCTTAATTTTCCATGAGTTGGTTTTTTCCTGGGCTGGGAGTTGTCCTAGCACTACTAACGCTCTCACTCACACTGTATCTAATTACTGCTCGTCGTTATCAATCATCTAATTCCGTAGCTAATTCCTACGATCAATGGACTGAAGACGGGATTTTGGAGTTTTACTGGGGCGAACACATCCACTTAGGTCATTATGGTTCGCCGCCGCAACGCAAGGATTTTCTGATTGCCAAATCTGACTTTGTGCATGAAATGGTGCGTTGGGGTGGTTTAGATAAATTACCCCCTAGCAGTACCGTCTTGGATGTTGGCTGTGGAATTGGGGGTAGCAGTCGCATTTTGGCACGGGATTACGGCTTTGCAGTCACAGGTATTACCATCAGTCCCCAACAAGTTGAACGCGCCCAGCAATTAACTTCTCAGGAACTTGATGTGCAGTTTCTTGTGGATGATGCTATGGCACTTTCTTTTCCAGATGCAAGTTTTGATGTAGTTTGGTCCATTGAAGCCGGGCCACACATGCCAGATAAAGCCATTTTTGCCAGAGAATTGATGCGGGTGCTAAAGCCCGGTGGAATAATGGTTTTAGCTGACTGGAATCAGAGAGACGATCGCCAAAATCCGCTCAATTTTTGGGAGAAACCGGTAATGCGGCAACTATTAGATCAGTGGTCTCATCCCGCTTTTTCCAGCATAGAAGGCTTTAGCGAACTTTTGGTAGCAACGGGATTAGTGGAGGGGGAGGTAATAACAGCAGACTGGACACAACAAACCCTTCCTTCTTGGCTAGATTCCATCTGGCAAGGAGTCATTCGACCAGAAGGATTGGTGCGTTTTGGTCTCTCTGGTTTCATTAAATCTCTGCGAGAAGTACCTACCCTGCTACTGATGCGGCTAGCATTCGGCACCGGTCTATGCCGATTCGGGATGTTCCGCGCCACAAGAGCTAACTCGTTGCCACAATCAACACGGCAGACAGTTTCCATTGAAACTGCTTAAGTTTGACAAGCCAAAAACTATGTTTCAGAGAGTTTTTGGACTGGGGACTGGGGACTGGGGACTGGGGACTGGGGACTGGGGACTGGGGACTGGGGACTGGGGACTGGGGACTGGGGACTGGGGACTGGGGACTGGGGACTGGGGACTGGGGACTGGGGACTGGGGACTGGGGACTGGGGACTGGGGACTGGGGACTGGGGACTGGGGACTGGGGACTGGGGACTGGGGACTGGGGACTGGGGACTGGGGACTGGGAAAAGTTTTTGAAAATTTGGTGGTGGTTAAAAGCCCCCACCATAATTCAATACGCTTGGGTTAAGGCTAGCACTCTTTGCCAAAGTCATTTTTTTTACGAACCACAGAGGCGCAGAGAAGCCAGTGCGTTGGGCGGGTTCCCCGACTTGTTCGCGCAGCGGCGACCACAGGAGAAGCAACTGGCGCGACACAGAGAAAAGAGAGAAAGAGAAGGAAAAAATGCTTAACTGAACTGTATTGCACCATAATTTTTCGATTTGGCACCCAATCCCTAATCCCCAGTCCCCAGTCCCTAGCCCCTCTTTCATGCTTGGCTGTGAAATTTTTTCATCAGGACTGTTTTGTTAAGATTTCGGCTTATATGTCGAAGCAACATGCAATTCTTTTAATTGCTTGACATCTACACCAGAAGGTGCATCCGTTAACAAACAACGGGCTTGTTGCGTCTTCGGAAAAGCAATCACATCCCGAATGGATTCTTCCCCAGCTAGCAACATTACCAAACGATCTAAACCGTAGGCGATGCCACCATGCGGCGGTGTACCATATTCAAATGCTTCCAACAAAAAGCCAAATTTATTTTGTGCTTCTTCAGGAGACAAACCGATCGCATCAAACACCTGTTGTTGAATTTCTCGCTGATAAATCCGCAGACTTCCACCGCCAACTTCCACGCCGTTGAGTACCAAATCATAAGCTTGGGCGCGGGCTGTTTTTAAGTCGTCCAAATCATCAGGATGGGGTGCTGTAAACGGGTGGTGCAATGCTTCTAGGCGTTTTTCGCTGGCGTTCCACTCAAACATCGGGAAATCTGTAATCCACAGCAAGTTAATTTTGTCTGGATCGATTAAGCCAAATTCCTTAGCAATAACTTGCCGTAATCTATCTAAAGTTTTATTAACGGTAGCAGCATCACCAGCGCCAAACAATAACAAATGTCCAGCTTTGGCACCTGTGCGTTGGAGAATTTCCTGTTTTTGTTCTTCGCTTAGGTTGTCTTTAATTGCACCAATGGTGTCAATTTCGCCATCGTCTCTCACGCGGATATAAGCTAAACCTTTAGCACCGGCTTCGCTGGCTTCTTTAAATAAATCACCACCTGGTTTAATGCGGACATTAGAAATTACATCGTTTCCGTTGGGAATGGGCAGGATTTTGACGACGCCACCATTGATTACAGTGTCTCGAAAGACTTTGAAACCAGAGTCTTTGACGATATCCGAGACGTTGACTAATTCCAAGCCATAGCGGGTGTCTGGTTTATCGCTACCGTAGCGTTCCATGCCTTCGGCGTAGGTGAGACGGGGGAAAGGGCGCTGTAATTCAATGCCTTTAACGGTTTTGAAGATATGGCAAACTAACTCTTCGTTGAGTTCGATAATTTCTTCTTGGGACATGAAGCTCATTTCCATGTCCAACTGGGTGAATTCTGGTTGTCTATCGGCGCGTAAATCTTCATCGCGGAAGCAACGGGCAATTTGATAATATCTATCCAAGCCGGAGACCATCAGCAATTGTTTAAATAGCTGGGGTGATTGGGGTAGAGCAAACCATTCACCAGGGTTGACACGACTGGGTAAGATATAATCCCTGGCACCTTCGGGAGTGGAACGGGTAAGTATGGGGGTTTCGACTTCGATGAAACCTTCCAAATCTTCCAGGTAACGGCGCATGGCTTTGACAATTTGATGACGCAGTTGCAAATTTTGTGCCATGCGTTCGCGTCGCAAATCCAAATAGCGATATTTCAGGCGCAAATCTTCTCGTACTGTTTCGCTGTCGGCTACCGAAACTTGGAAAGGTAACTGTTTACGAACAGCGTTGAGTAGTTGAATTTGATCTGCGTAAATTTCGATCTCACCTGTGGGGAGACGGGAATTTAAGGATTCTGGGGGACGTTGCGTCACCCTACCGGTGATTGCGACAACATATTCATTTCGCAGGGCGTTGGCCGGTTCATAGGAATCGGGGGTGCGTTGCGGATCGCTGACGATTTGGACAATGCCAGAGCGATCGCGTAAATCTAAAAATATCACGCCCCCATGATCGCGGCGACGGTCTATCCATCCGTAAAAGGTAACAGTTTCTCCAATATGTTCTTTTCGGACTTCGCCGCAATAGTGAGTTCGCATAAGTGTTAGTTCTGGTTTCCGGGGCTAGATTGGCAAGTAAATGTCAAAGCCTTCCCATTATCTAGCATCAATAGTAATTGTAGTAGTTCCAGTTCCACAAAAAACGGAATAATCTAACTCTATATGGATAGGGAACTCATGACATGGCAAGAGTACGTTTTGCCTATTTTTACAAGAGTCCCCGGAATTCCTCACAGATGAGTTGGCGATCGCGGAGTATCTGTGCTAACAAGCCAGAACCAATTGTTTCACCAGAATGTACTGGAACAACAGTTCGACGACCATCACCATGTATCAAAAAATGATGGTAACTTGGATTCTTGCTACCTCAAAACCTGCTTTTTTAACGCTGTAATTACTTGCTGTCCAGTCAAACTCGGTAGTTTGCTCATACTTGAACAGAAAGCCCAAGGTTCAACTAAAATGCAATTGGGGCTAGCTTTAATAAGATAATTTTATATGGGAGCAGCACACCATGTCATCCGCAGCGATCGCTACAGTAGTGAAGATGATGGAGTCTCTATCTGTTGACGCACAGGATAGAGTTGCAGAGCATCTTCGAGAATACATTAATGACTTGCAAGATGAAATTCAGTCGAGCGAATCTTTCAACAGAACGCAACAAAAAATTGTAGCTGCTGCACAACGTGCTAAACAACAAATTGCTGAGGGACAGGCTAATCCACTGGATTATGACCAACTATGAAGTCCCTCATTTTGGGCTGAATATAGGCATTTAACCCCTTGTATTTTATAAATACATTTGCGTTGCTTTGAGCATGTGGTAGGTAATTATTAACTGGGTAAGGGCGAGGGGGTAACTTTGGAGCGTTTCCCCAGTTGTACCAGCAATTTTGCCAAGTTCTGGGTTACTTTCGCGATCGCAAATATTTCTTAAATGAGGCATATCCGAACATATAATATGCTCTAATTTATTCACCTGTTCTAGGGTGGCATGACCATCAACTTCTAAGACATCTACAGGCTTACTCATATCTCTGTCTAGTCCCAGACGAATGGCTGAATCAGAATTACCACCAGTGTTGGTAATTGTACTAAAATCTGGGTGAGGAATTGTCGGACGCAGTACTAAGCGGACATTCAGGTGTCCATTGGTTTCATCTTCTTCCTCGATGGGTGGGTAGAAACTAATAACAATATCAGACCATTGCCGCTGGGGACGGATAAATTCTGCTGAGTCTGGTTCGCGCTTTTCTAGTTCCGCTAGCACCTGTTCAGCACTATAGCCCCGCTTTTGCGTGTCTCGTTTGACTTTCCATTTAGCGCGTAGTTCTTCAGGAGGCGCAAGATAAACTTTCACGTCATAAGAATCGCGGGCGGCGCGGGTGGAATAACCGAGTAATCCCTCAATAATCACGAATTTATTGGGCTTGATATACTGCGGTGGCTCGAATGTGCCCGTTTTATGGCTGTAAACTGGCTTGAGAATCGGCTGTCCTGTGCGTAGTAGCGACAGGTGTTGCTGCATAATATCTAAGTAGTTACAGTCTGGGTGGAGGGCAGTGATGCCAATTTCTGCACGTTGTTGGCGATCGTAACGGTGGTAATCATCTGTACAAATCAGCGTCACATTTTCTGGGCCGAGTACCTGAGCGATTCCCCGCGTTAACGTTGTTTTACCAGCAGCGCTGTCCCCTACAATACCAAGAATTATTGGACGGCTCATTCTACCTCCCACAATAAAAACTAGTTTAGTAATAAAATTCCCCCACAATAGTTTTCATTCTAGAAGGGTTTAGGCAAGTAACTCAAACAAACACTTGGTATGCAATATCTCTACACATAGAATCGCTCTACGCTGGTTTATTACATAATAATTACAATCTGCATCACTTTTCGAGTCATCTCTACGCATAATGAGAGATGTAAAATTTTGCATCCCTTAATAGTGGGATAAATTTAGGCAGGCAGCGGAAGTAGGGGAAGCAGGGGGAGAGATTTTATAATTTGCTAAATCATCCTGCAAATATGCAACGCCCAAAATTTAGACATCGCCTGTTAAATCTACTTTTAGCCGCAGATACTCAATTTTGATGCAGGCATCCATAACCACGTTGATTCCTGCATCTAAAGCTTTTTCTGCTGATGGTTGATGCCAGATGCCCAATTGTGCCCACACGGTTTTAGCGTTAACAGCAATTGCTTGATCTACAATTTCTGGCAAGTACTCAGAACGGCGAAATACGTTGACAATATCTACAGGTTTTGGTAGATTCTGAAGTCCAGCATAGCTAGGCTTACCGTCAATTTCTTTAACTAGAGGGTTGACTGCATAAACTGTATAGCCAACTTGTCGTAAGAATTGGGCAATTTGATAGCTGATGCGATCGCGTTTATCAGAGTGTCCCACAACAGCAATAATTTTGGCTTGGCTCAACACTTCACGCAGAGCGTTATCATCTTCTTTGAGGTTTGGCATGATTTAAATATCCTCAGCGATCGCTTTGCCGATCCTACCGAGTTTATTTTAAATATATTACTTGTCTTAAAGACTCTCATTAATGGAGTTCAAAGCCTCATTCCCAATGCCCAATGCCCAATCTTATGACAACTCAAACACTAGGACTCGAACAAAATTTATATGATTATTTACTGTCAATTTCTCTGCGCGAACCGGAAATTTTAACTCAACTAAGACAAGAAACAGCCCAGCATCCAGTGGGTAGAATGCAGATTGCTCCTGAACAAGGGCAGTTTTTGGCACTGCTGGTGCAGTTGTTGGGAGCGAAGAAAACTTTGGAAATTGGTGTATTTACAGGCTATAGTTCCCTGGTGGTGGCATTGGCGTTACCGAGTGACGGCAAGGTGGTAGCCTGTGATATTAGTGAGGAATTTACAGCGATCGCTCGACGTTATTGGCACCAAGCGGGAGTAGCAGATAAAATTGGGCTGCACATTGCCCCAGCGTTGGATACTTTAGATTGGCTATTGGCAACAGGAGAAAGAGAAACTTTTGATTTTGCTTTCATCGATGCAGATAAAAGCAACTATGATGCCTATTATGAGCGATCGCTGGAACTTGTGCGATCGGGGGGAGTGATTGCGATCGATAATGTCCTGTGGTCAGGCAGGGTTGCCGACCCCCAAGTGCAGGATAATAGAACTAAAAGAATTCGTGCCTTTAATCAGAAGTTGCATCAAGACCAGCGAGTGAGTCTGAGTGTAATTGCGATCGCCGATGGCTTGACTCTGGCGTTGAAAAAGTAATGTCTTTGAAGAAGAATTCTCCAATTGAAAATTTAGAAATAGGAATGTTGTACTGGTTTTATTTGAGTCGAAAAAGTAGTTAAAGAGTGGGCGTCGGACACTCAAATAATGATCCTTTCAGCGGATTTTTTCACGCCTGACGATGGCATACAAGAGAATTAATTATAGCGGTTACCATTCAGATGCAGTACAACATCAGATACTGTTGGCGAATGTACTACATATTTGTTAACAAAAGTATTGCTTAAGCTCAAACCTTCAATCTGTTGTTGCGTTTTTTAGTTGTAATACTTTTGTTTGTGCGTTTGTAACACTTTCGCCAACAGTATCAACATCATATCGCAAGGTGTAGGGGCACGGCACTGCCGTGCCCTTACAGGTGTACCTCACGCTTGTGGGGAAACGCTATAAGCTCAAATCAATCTTTAGTAAGCTTGCTCGTCAACTGTTAGATGCCAGTATTAACTCTCATTAATTTTATTTATTAATTTAAACACTAAAAATATTTGCTTTTGTATAGGGGATTTATTAGCATGTTGTTATGGAAATTGAATTAGCTAAAACCCAGTTAACTTTTAGCAGTGAATTGAACTAAAAAACTGGAACAGAGCAGACACTAATTCAGATTATCAACTTGATGAATTCTAAATATATTCTTACTTGGAGTAATTTTATGCTAAAAATTGCTAGATTTTTTCTACCCGAAAATAACAACAATAAGACATCAATAAACACAGCAGCCAATTTTAAAACTTTACCTAACCATTCTTCAAAGGTTAATTACCTCAAAACCTTTGACACTGCTGTGATTGCATATTACATGATGGGGTTTGGCAATTTTTAAGATTTTAAATTGCCTACAGCAATCCAAAATTGTTTGTGGACATCCTTGATTTCGCAAACATGATATGACTCATAGGACAATCTGGTTCAGATAATTTGTCTTTGAAGACGCGATTTATAGCGTCTATAAATCATCTGTAAATATTTTCGTGTTCAGCAAAAACTTTCTCATGAGGATAAACTTATGAAACTCACAACTTTAATCAATTCTGCGCTGATTATTGCTTCTATGACTTTGATACCTGGAATTGCTAGCGCTCAAACAACGAGCAATAACAATAATGGTAGTTATCTCCAACCTTTTAATATTGTCTTTCTAGCTTATCAAGGTTATTTGAAAGGACAGGGTATTCCCAGTATGGGCACTTTGTTATATCAATATCAAATAGGAAAGGTGACTGCAAAAGATGTAGTTGAGGCTGGTGTTAAGGCTAACAAATTACCAGCAGAAGTTATCAATGATGAATATTACCTTAGCGCAGTCGAGTTGCAACTGTCATCATTGGGTAATAGCAATGAGTTATGTAACTAAACCTTATTAATTCAGGATTCTGAATTCTGAATTATTACTCTTTTGGGACTTCTCAGACATCCTCTAAGAGTTTTCGATTTTTCTCTGGCGAAAGTTAAACAAGAGGGTTAATTCGTAATTCGTAATGAAGATTATAAAACTAAAACCCCTGCTATTGGCAGGGGTTTTTAATTGAGGCTTCAATGAATATTTATCCACTAGCGGTGTGACTGCAATCCACAACCAGCTCGACAAAATTTTTGCACGTTAAATGTCGGAAAATTTAACTATCTTAATTATATAAAATATTTTTTCAACTATCTTAATTATCCCTGCCTTGTCTTCTCACTAAAAACCTGATAGTGTCAGCGAAGAAGCAAAATGCTGTTTAATAACAGCTTTTTCGCATTATTTCAACAACTAAACCACAGGATAAAACGATGGGAATAGTAGCAAAAAAGCAAATTACAATTGAGGCAAAAGTCAACACCTCAACTGAAAACAACTTTTATGATACAGGGATTACTTTAGAGTATGGAGACTTACTAATAATTAGTGTTGACACCCAAGAGAAATGGAGTGCATATGGGTTTTCTTCAAAATCATGGGTGAATGCTAACGGTATATCTTTTGCAACACAAACCTATGATGGCATCTATCAAGAACCAGCAGGAGTAGCAAGAGGAGTAACGCAATCTGCTGACTTTGAATTTCCCTTTGGTAGTCTGATTGGTACTATCGACGATGGTCTCACCTATTTTCCTGTAGGAACCCATTTAGAATTGACAGTTTTACGTGGAGATAAAGCTAAGCTGAAATTGGTCTTTTGGGGTGGCGACCACAACACAAATGATGGAACTATAACAGCGAATATCGAAGTCCGAAAAGCGTTTAACCATGACGCCACAATTGAAAATGATATATCGCTATATGGCAACCATTTTGATATTCATGCCAGAGTACATAGCGTGTCTGCAAAAGCGGATACAGACTCTCATTTAAATACACATATTGAATTAAAGGCAGAGGATGTACTAACAGTTGATGTTCATCCAAAAGATTTGTGGAATATATACACGGAGACAGGTCAAGCGTACGTTGTGAATGCTAACGGTTTAGGTGAGGACAATAAGACCAGGTATAGCACTGGATGGACAAGTAAGAATTTTACCTTTCAACACGGTAGTTTGATTGGTACTCTTGACGATGGGAAGACTTATTTTCCTGTAGGAACCCATTTAAAGTTGACAGTTTTAAACCCCGGCACACTCAAATTTATATACTGGGATCAAGATTACAGAAATAACACTGGTTCTGTGAGAGCATTTGTCAAAGTAGACCGCAAATAAATTGCTCTTGGTCTTTGTAAATTTCTCAGCCTAAAGATAGCCAAATTAAGCTTTGTGCATACCAAATACGTTAAAAATACGTATTTAATAACAGTACTAAAGCATTTGTGTAACTAAGAGTATAAAGCCAAATACAATATCTGTAGTACTTTTTCAAGCTAGTTTTGATGGTTTGTAGTAAGCATTACAATGCTTATAAAATAAGGAAATTAGTGCTTACTACAAACTTACTTACTCATCAATTTAAACTTGACAAACTACCATAAACTTCAGTTAGTAGTATTTGGATTTGCCTTCAGAAGACTCCCTCAACCCTATGAAAAATGCTTGCTCAATTTCCTGCTTTTTAAAGAGGGTTATGGAGGATTAATTATTAACTGAATCGTAAGTAGATCGGTGAGAAAAATTCAATGTATATGAAGAAATATAAATTGTCTGTAGTCTGTAGGGTGTGTTATGCCGTAGGCTAACGCACCTTGAATTCTTAATGGTGCATTGGGCTGCCCGATAACACAACGCCAATTGCTTCAACTTTGGGAACTAAAGCAACGCACTGGCTCCCTACATTTAAATTTCTTATATATAGCTTGAAATATTAGCACCGACTTACTTATTTGGACATATAGCATTCTTAAATAGAATGTGAACAAATTTAGAGATAATCTTTGTTCACATCCTAAATGAGATTGCTTTAATGCAGTTATCGCTATTGGGATACAAGCATATCAAGATGCTGGATTGCTATCAATAAATAAGGAGAAAACGATGGGAATAGTACCAAAAACACCATTTAAAATTGAGGCAAAAGTCAACTGCTCGACCGAAAACACATTTTTCGATACAGAAATTGACTTAGAGGATGGGGACTTACTAATAGTTGATGTAGACCCCGAAGAAAAATGGACTCCATATAAAAGTTCTTCAAAATCATGGGTAAATGCTAACGGGATATCTGTTGAGCCAAAAACCTATGATGGTATCTATCAAGAAACCGCAGGGATAGCAAGAGGAATAACGCAATATGCTGATTTTGCATTTCCCTTTGGTAGTCTGATTGGTACTGTAGACAATGGTGTTACATATTTTCCTGTAGGAACCCATTTAGAATTGACAGTTTTAAAACCAGGTAGGCTGAAATTGGTCTTTTGGGGTGGTGACCACAACACAAATGATGGAGCGATAACAGCGAATGTCGAAGTCAAAAAAGCGTTTAACCATGACGACGACACAATTGACAATGATTTATCGCAATATGAGAAGCATTTTGATATTCATTCTAAAGTACATAGTGTGAATGGCAAAGCGGGTACAGAAACTCATTTAAATACAAAAATTAAATTACAGCCAGAGGATGTACTAACAGTTGATGTTTACCCTAAAGATTTGTGGAGTATACTCTCAGTTAATAGAGTATGGGATGTAAATGCTAACGGTGTAGCTGAAGACAATAAAACCAGGTACGCCAGTGGATTGTTAACTAACAATTTTAACTTCACATATGGTAGTTTGGTTGGAACTTTGGATGATGGCAAGACTTATTTTCCTGTAGGAACCCATTTAAAATTGACAGTTTTAAACCCAGGTACACTTAAATTTGTACACTGGGATGTGAATTACAGAGAAAATAACGGTTCTGTGAGAGCATTTGTCGATGTAATTCGCAAAGAAAGACCGATAATTCCAGGGGATGATGGTAATATCATCACTGATCCTCAGACAAGATATAAGATTAAGATAACTGTTTTTGTTCCTACCAGTATTGGCTACAACAACACTTTTGGTATTTTTGCAATGGATGATGATGGAAGTGTTGCTGGAGTCAAACCAGGCGATCCTGATTATGCAGCAACTGTGGTCAAAAATCGCATTCCTTTACCAGGCGCAGATGAAGGTTCGTATCAAAAAGGAGATACGTTTGAAGGGGAGTTACTCGGTGGGCCAAAATATGGAGTATTCCTAATTGCTAACGGAACTCCAAACCAATTTTTAGAGCAAAATCCCAAAAATGAGGAAAAACAATGGGCAACTCCTAAAGCTTACTTCTTTAATCCACTAGCTAACCCCGATCGCAAAGATCATGTCAGAGTGTTATCGTCAAATGAATACGGTTTTGAGGATCTATACGGGGGAGGGGATCAAGACTTTGACGATTTGATCGTTAAGATAGAAACTTTGGCGGCTGAGACTATCAGCTAAAGACTGTCTAGATCCCCGACTTCTTACTAGAAGTCGGGGATCTAAGGGCATAGCCATGTTCCCTAAGATTATCTGTAGCTCACGCCTGTTGCAATCTGCTGTATATCTAGCTAGTTAGTTTCAGCAGCTTGATATGCTTGTAAAAGCCTAGCATGATCGAGAGTAAATCCTACTTGCATGGCTATCTGAGCAAACAAATCAATCTCAGGCTGTTGCCAGTCACGGGGCGCAGAACACTGATGTCCAATTAACAAACCAAATAGCTGCTCATCTTTGATAATGGGTGCGACTAAATTTGCTTTCACCGCGAAGGATTCCAGCAGGCTAATGTGACAATCAGCCAAACCTGCCTTATAAATGTTCTTGATTGCGACAACCTGACCAGATTGGTACTTTTCCACATAACTTTGAGTGAAACAGGGGTCGTGGATTTTAGACCGCAAAACTTTCGGATAACCTGGAACCACTGATTCGGCAATGATAATTCCGAACCAATTAGCGTAAAAGCTATAAACCAGTACTCGGTCAATACTAAGTGCTTTGCGAACTTCTTCCACGGTGGTTTTGAGGATATCCTCTTCTTTGAGTGATTGGCGAATGCTGCGGGTAATATCCGTCAGTAACTGACTTCGCATACTTTCAGCATTGATTCGTTGCAGCAGCCTCGCATGGTCGAGAGCAAATCCCACTTGGATGGCTATTTGGGCAAAGAAATCAATCTCAGACTGTTGCCAATCACGGGGTCTAGAACACTGATGTGCAATTAACAAACCGAATAGCTGTTTATCTTTAATAATGGGGGCGACCAAATTTGCTTTCACAGCAAAGGATTCCAGCAGGCTAATTTCAGAATCACTTAAACCGATTTCATAAATGTTGTTTATGGCTAGAACGCGACCAGATTGATAGTCTTGTACATAGCCTTGATCAAAAGATGGGTCTTGGATTTCAGATCGCAAAATTTTTGGGTAGGTGAGAACAACTGATTCGGCAATCACAGTTCCAGACCAATTAGCATTAAAGCTATAAACCAGCACTCTGTCAGCGCTGAGTACTTTCCGAACCTCTTCTACAGTGGTTTTGAGGACATCCTCTTCGTTGAGGGATTGGCGAATGCTGCGGATAATATCCGCCAGCAATTGACTTTGCACACCTTCAGCCTCGATTCGTTGCAGCAGCCTGGCATGGTCAAGACCAAATCCCACTTGGGTGGCTATCTGAGCAAAGAAATCAATTTCAGGCTGTTCCCAATCACGAGGTCTAGAACACTGATGTGCAATTAACAAGCCAAATAGCTGTTTATCTTTAATAATTGGGGCGACTAAATTTGCTTGGACAGCAAAGGATTCCAACAAGTTAATGTGACAATCAGTCAAACCGGCTTGGTAAATGTTGTTTGTGGCTTGAACGCGACCAGACTGATATTTTTGTACGTAGCCTTTACCAAAACATGGGTCTTCAATTTCAGACCGCAAAACTTTGGGATAACCTGGAACAACTGATTCGGCAATCACAGTTCCAGACCAATTAGCATTAAAGCTATAAACTAGCACTCGGTCAGTACTTAGTGCTTTGCGAACCTCTTCGACGGTGGTTTTGAGGACATCCTCTTCGTTGAGGGATTGGCGAATGCTGCGGGTAATTTCTATAAATATCTGAGCTTTATTTGCTTTGGTATCTACTTGTTCTAGAACGTTGGCGTAGTCAAGGGCAAATCCCACTTGCATAGCTATTTGAGCGAATAAATCAATCTCAGATTGCTGCCAAAAACGCAGTCTCGAACACTGATGTGCAATTAATAAACCGAATAGCTGTTTGTCTTTGAGAATAGGTGCTACTAAACTAGATTTGACAGCAAATTGCTCCAGCAACTCAATATCACCATCAGTCAGATCGGATTGATGGATATTATCAATAGCATGAACAGTACCATTTTGGTATTTTTCTCTGTACCCTGCCTCGAACCCAGGGTCAGAGACTGTAACCCCTAATATTTTGGGGAAACCTGGTGCTGCTGATTCTGTGATGAAGGTGCCATTAGAGTCAGAATTAAAGCAAAAAATGCTCACGCGATCAAGGCTTAAAGCTCTGCGAATTTCTTCTGAGGTAGTTTTGAGAACATCTTCTTCATTGAATGATTCTCGAACCCACCGAGTAATTTTCATCAATAGTTGGGAGTAATCAGTTTCGGCTGCTTTTTCCTGTTCCAAAACTGAAAGCAGTTCTGTGAATAAGCTGATGTTTCTTTCTAACATCACTAATTCATCTTTGGTAGCGATGAAAACTTGGGTAAATTCACTATTTGGACGTAGCTTATTTTTGATCGTATTAGTAGTTTCAGCAGCGTTTTTGATTCGAGTAATAGTGCGATTAACTACAAAAGTTGCGATCGCACCTGCTAAAACTGCTGTTACCCCCATACCAGTTAACAAGAGTGATAGTTGTCTTTCTAGAGCTACTTCAGTTTCTGTTGAACTCTTCCCACTCTCTTGTTTGACCTGCGGGATTTTTTTGGTAATTACATCAACGCCATAGTAGTAAGTAGCTGTTCCAATTGCAACCACAGGCAGGACACTGATGCTGAGTGCCCAAATTATTGCTTTAGTCTTTAAATTCCATTTTTGTTGCCACAGGTTTTGTTGACGATTTCGTCCTGCTTGGTTTTGAGAAAAAGACTGACTCATAATGAAACCTGGATGCAGTGCAATTGAGAATCCGAAGTAAAGAACCCCTTATTATCATGACCTAAAAATTGCTGTCAAAACCACTATAAATTTAGTATTTCTCTAACAAAAGCTTAATTTATGCTTGTAATTCCCAATCTTTCATCGCTTCCCACTCTGTTTGGCGCACTGCTAAAAAAGTTGGTGACAACTGTGAATTTAAAGCATTTAGAAGGATACTATCCTGTTTTAAATACTCTAAAGCTTCCCCCAAATTTTGTGGTCAAAGGTCAATACCATTGGCCTGACGTTCTTCAATTGGCAAATGTCTAGGGTCTTGTGCAACAGGATTCCCCGGTTTGAGAGTTCGTTGCACACCATCAAGTCCGGCTGCAATCACGACACCCAAAGCCAGGGAAGGATTAGCTGATGCATCAACGGTTTTTAACTCGAAATGGGTGGAACCGTTGAATGCGGGATTGCTTGGTACTCTCACAGTGGCTTCACGGTTATCTAGTACAGCGCGGCGTAAATAAACCTACCATTTCAAACAGCCACAAGCCTTGATATATCAACCTTTTGACTTTTGAATGCGTGACTTCACCGCGGTACTAGTCCCCAACAGCGGAAAGCACCACTCCAACCGTGAGGACGGATGCGCGGTAAGAATTAGTACTAGGGGTAGTCAATGCCATCAGTGCTGGCAAATGGTCTAGTATGCCAGCGATAAATGCTTCACCTATTTGGGAGACGCCGCAGATACCTTGGGGGTCTGGTAAGAGATTTTGACCGTCGCGCCAAAGGCTAAGATGGATGTGGCAACCACTACCAGCTGCATCAGCAAAAATTTTCGGTAAGAAGGAGGCTGTGAGGTTGTGTTGATGAGCGATCGCTCTGACAGTTTCTCTAAAGCTAATCTGCCAGTCTGCTGCCCGTAAAGCATCAGTATTACGATACCAATGCAGAGCCTAGTGGCGATCGCTGTTAGGCGCAGTTCATATTTCTCGCGATCATTAATCTCAAAATATGCGCCTAAGACAACGCCAGTTGCTACCCTACGGGTTCTCCGTTCGCATAGCGTCTCGTAGAGAAGGAGTACAAGCCGGGAAACCCGTCCAACGCACTGGCTCCCCTACAATAATTTTATTTTTACTTTATAAATAGCCTCTAATTCATGAAAAATCAAATAGTAATCATAATAGTATTATCTATTTTGAATTCTGAATTCTTCAATTTGGCTTACCCGTAATCGTAAATGCTGCCCAATAATAGGGATGATTATAAAGCTTTTTCTCTGATGGCATTTTACTATTTCTATATAATTGCGTTGCTAAATAAGCTCTAATTCGTACTTCCTCAGGATGGAGATTATTTAGGACATCTTCATACCATTTTGTCAATTCTCCGGCAGTTAGTTCTTTCAGCCATAGTGTTGCTTCAGCTAAGGCTATAACTGGTGATTTATCAGGCTGTAATCGTCGGTAAAATTCTACGATCGCCAAGGCACTCGCAGAAGATTCCACAGTCCACAAAGTACTCACTACATAAGGAACGCCCTGATTTAAAAAACCATTGACTAAACTTACATATTCGCTGCTGCTAATGTAGGTACTGCTACTGACATTTTCACAAGCAGAAAGAGTGACAAGCTTGTAACTTCCTAGATTTTGTTGAAAAATTTCTTCTAAAATCAGTTTGTCTTCACCTGCTAATGCCAACTCTGATTTTTTCGGTTCATTTAAATTATTAGTGACATAACCAGTAAAATGAAAAATATTGTAATTATCAAATAATGCATTTATTACAATATTTTTCGTAGCTTGGGAACCCTGAATTCGCTGGATATTATCAAACATTTCGCTGACAAGTTCCGACTCCATTTTGGCAAATTTCAGCCCAGGATAACCTGCACTTTCAGGATGTTCAACACTGAGTAAGAACTGATTTTGCCACTGCAAAATATCTTGATTTTGTATTGATAAACCTATTTGGGCACTAGGCAAATAAGTAACGGTGAAATTTGACTCGATATTTGGTAAACCTTCCTCGGATTGAGAAGAAATATGGAAAAGGGTATGAATAGGCAATCTGTACAAATCGCGGTGAGGAATTAAAATCAGTTGGGTGATGCCTTCAAGTTCCTGGGCAATTGTGGAAATATTCAAGATTTCATACAATTGCAACAGCTTTTGTTCCATATCCACTCGCCAAGGATGCTGACTTTTACTTTCTTTATCTTGGGCTGTGGTGCGATATTCTTGGTATTGTTGATGCCAATCTTCTAGCCAATTTTCAAATTCAATCAGGCGTCGCACTGCTTCAGGTAGGGGCAATTTGTTGAGACGGATAGCCTCTTCTCCTAAAGCGATCGCGCCAACATCTTGGATGGGTGTAAAGAGTAGAATCGGTGATGGCGCTTGGTCTTTGAGAATGAAAGTTTGGAGGGACACTGGACTAATATGCCAGTAAATAATTGCTGTTGTGGGATTGAATAGTTCCTGAATCGCACCATAAGGCGGTGAATAAATATTATGATCCCAGCCAAAAAGCTGCCAATTTAAACAAGCATTTTTGCTTTGTTCGGCAATTTCCCAGGCTTCTACCACATCACCAAAATCCACAGCTAAATCAACTGCCAATTGGTCGAAGCCGATAAATTTCAAAGCTAACTGTTTTTTACTTTCTTCAGAACGAGTTTCTTCACTCAGTAATTGTTGCAATAAATCTCTGCCTCGTTGCAGTAATTCTTGAAGTTGTGTTGTTTGTCCCAAACCCATCAGCACTTTGCTTAGGGATTGCAAAACTTCTAAATGCAATTGGGGAAAATATTCTAATGTCAGGGTTAACAGTGCTTGATGGTACTCGGATGCAGCTTTACGCCAATAATCACGGGGATTCGGCTGTTTCTTGCCTTGCTCATAGTAAGTGTTAGCGATCGCCACATGCAATCTACCCCAACCTTCTGGGTGGGTATCTGTACGCAGATGTTTTAACCCTTCTTCGTAGCTGGCTAATTTACCTTCGTAGCCTATTTGTTGTAAGGCGGGATTTGTCGCTGTGATACTACTGGACAAGTTCCGCAATAAGTTAGTATCTACTAAATTACCAACGGCGGTTCCCCGACCAATCCAAGCTTCCCAGTAATCTTGTTTAATTTGCAAAGCGTTGTCATAACAAGCGATCGCTTCGGCAAATTCTTCTAAATAAAACAATGCTATTGCCTGATTATACCAAGCTAGGTGGAAGTCGGGTTTAATGGCGATCGCTTGGCGATAGGAAGCGATGGCTTCTTGGCGGCGTCCTAAGTTATCTAAGGCTATACCCCGGTTGTACCAAGCCAAATAAAAGTCGGCTTGGACTGAAAGGGCTTTGTCCCAGGAAGCGATGGCTTCTGACCACCGTCCTAAATTAAACAACACTACACCCCGGTCGATCCACACTTCGTGGTAGTCTGGGTCAATTTCTAGCGCCCTGTCGTAAGATGTAATCGCTTCTGCAAATTGTTCGCCGACAGCTAGGGCGATGCCTCGGTGATACCAATTTTCTTGGTCTTGTGGTTGCAAATCGAGGGCTTGGTCATAGCTAGAAATTGCTTCCCGTAGCCAGCCTAATTTCAGCAATGCTAAACCTTTACTAGACCAAGCCTCTTGGTAGTCTGGCTTGATTTCGATCGCTTTGTCAAAGGAAGCGATGGCTTCTTCAAAGTATCCCAATTCTCCCAGAGTTCCACCCCGGTTGTACCAAGCTTTGTAGAAGTCTGGTTTCAGTTCGATGGCTGTTTCATAAGATGCGATCGCTTCTTCAAAACGTTCTAAATGAAACAGCGTTAAGCCACGATTAAACCAATATTCCCAAAATTCTGGTTGCAGTTCAATAGCTTGATCGTAAGAGGCGATCGCGCCTGACAAATCACCTGTTCTCGCTTGTTGAAGAGCTTGGTAAAACCACCCTTGAGCTTGGCTAACAGGATCATTGCCATATCGCTCAATAATACTTGAAGAATTGTTGCTTTGAACTACCAAATTGGAAGCAAGTTGCTGGACTAAATTACTACTTTGATCCAACCTCACCCATAACTCATCTAAAGTATTGGCTACATTTGGTTCTAAATTCGCCAAAGTGTTATCCCAAGTTCCCTCTGAGTCAGTTGTTGCTAATTCAGTCCTTTGCTTAGCAGGAAGGAAATTTGTCGCTGTTTTAGTTTGAGTATCTTCCTCTTGGTCGTCCCACCTCAGCTGAGCTAATGTAGTGATTGAATCTTTCGCTGGGGGGAGAGGGAGATTTGCGGGTATTGTGCTTTGGGTATCTTGTCTTTGATACTCCAATCTCATTTCCTCTGAGTCCTCGGTCAATATTTCTTCAACAGAGGCATTTTCGGGTACTGGCGTTATTGTTTGGGCATAGGCCTCATCATACTCCCATAACTGTTCGCCTAAATTACCGATTAACTCTTGTCCTGGCGAAGTTAGGAAAATTTCGTCATCTGCTGTAGTTTCTATGACATCTGGCTCATCATACTCCCATAACTGTTCGCCTAAATCGCGGATCAGTTCTTGTCCAGGAGTAGTTTCTGTGACATCTAGCTCATCATATTCCCATAACTGTTCGCCTAAATCGCGGATCAGTTCTTGCCCAGGAGTCAATTCAACTAGATTTTCGGCCTGGTTGTCCTCATACTCTATTTCTGTGGGTAAGTTTTGCATCAGCCTTATGCCAATCTCATAGGCAACATCTCCAATTGTGCCGATACCAAGTTCTCCCAGCTGCACCATCTGTACTGCTAATTGCTGATTTGGCACAGGTGAAGCCAGCAAGCTTTCGCCAAACGTCACCAACCAATCTATCCAGCGTTCAGCCGGAATACGATTTTCGACTCGTTGCAGATACCTCAATGCCCACTGGCGTCCTCGTGCTTGATGCACGCCTTCCAGTAATTGGACAAATAATTGTTCCAAATCAGCATTGGTTAGTTCTGGTAGAACCTCTACCAGATTGTGTCCTCTTGCACCCTTGAGAGAACGAGTCTGCTTAGTTGCAATTAGGCGCTTTAAAAACCTTTTAAGCGACTGCGATATCCGCCTGAGCATCTGCCACACTCTTGGATTTTGTTTTTCTAGATTGTAGCCATCGTTGTGTTAAAAAAGTCATGAATTACGTAAAAACCCATTATATCCGTACAGTGCTTCTGTGGCAGGCTAGCAAAAAATACACAAAAGTTCAAGATTACAGCGTTAGAACGCTACAATTCCAAAACTCAACTCTGGAGTTTTACAAGCCAGATACTACCGTCCCTGTTTTTGTGAGGAATACAATCGAAAGAATCTAGGCAATGCAATGGCTTCTGTTGACCGTGCTAATTTTAGATTTTAGATTTTAGATTTTAGATTATTTCGGTTCATCCCCGGCCACGTTAGGGTCTAAAAAATCCTCTCATCCAAAATTTATGAAAATCCGACGCTCGATAGCGTCCCTTGCGCGTCTCGTAGAGAAGGCTTTACGCTGTGCCATTAACCCCCTACCCAGAGTAGTCTGTTTCAATCCAAAATCCAAAATTTAAAATCCAAAATAGATTGACATTGGGAAGTAGTTAATTTTCTGTTTGCTCGGTAGTGGATTGACCACCGGGATATAATTGGCTAATTAATGCTTGCACAAGAACTTGTGGATCGTCGGTCTCAACAGCCAACTGCTGGGCAATCTGCTGGCGTAAATTTTCATCCTGCTGCAACATCACAAACAGTTCTTCCAGGGTGACAGTTTGATATTCTCCCTCTGGTGGATTTTCTTCTTGATATGCTTCCTGGGGTGCTGGGGCGGTTGGTTGAGATGGTAAATTTGTACTCACAGCATCCGGCCCTTCATATTCCCAAATTGGTTCGCCTTGATTGCGTGTTAACAACTGCATCCCGATATTATAGGCAACATCTGTAATTTCTCCGATGCCCAACTCACCCAGTTGTACCAACCGCGCAGCCATTTCATTATTAGGTGTGGGTGATGCTAGCAACTTTTTACCAAAGCGCTCCAACCATTCAACCCAGCGTTCAGTTGTAATACGATGTTCAATATTATGCAGCCACTTGCGTGCCCAAGCTTCTCCTCGTGCTTGATGTACTCCTTGCAACAGTTCGTTGAAGAGAAATTCCAGATCCGTATCGCCGAGGGGTGGTGCTGGTTCTTTTTGCACATTCCCTCTAGCTTTTGAGCCACTCTGTTTTCCACCAAACAAGCCCGCAAAGAGCTTTTTGAGCCATTGAACTAGCCGCTTGAGCATCTGCTACACCATTGAGTATTGTGTTTATCCTTAAGATTGTAGCGATCGCATTGCGCTATGGCGTTAGTTCCGTCAAGAAAATTCTTTAGGGAATGGGGAGTGGGGAGTGGGGAGTGGGGGGAGTGTGGGGAGTGTGGGGGAGTGGGGGAGAGGGGGAGTGTGGGGAGTGTGGGGGGATGGGGGAGTGTGGGGAGTAAGAGAATTTATACTTCCTCCTCCTCCCACACCTCCCACACTCCCCACTCCCCACTCCCCAAATTTCAAAATATTAGAACAAATGTACTAAATGATATGCTATAATTCGGATGCATTGATGGCGAAATCATAGTTCAAAGATATGTTCTCTTGCCTTGCTTCTCTTAGTGCCAAAATTTACAAATTCAATTTAGTCCAATCGGAATGGCAACATCGACAAACAAAGCAGGTGCAAGATATTAAAATTATTGAATCCCAAATTCGACTCGGTGCTATTAATCAACGTTAAAAGGCATTGAAGTCTATATTTCCATGTCTTACGAACCCCTGCACCACAAGTATCGCCCCCAGAGTTTTGCTCAACTGGTAGGCCAAGAGGCGATCGCCACCACCCTCACCAATGCGATCGGCACATCGAAAATTGCCCCCGCTTATTTGTTTACTGGCCCTAGAGGTACAGGGAAAACTTCTAGTGCGCGAATTTTAGCTAAATCTCTTAATTGTCTCAAAAGTGACAAGCCCACTGCTGAACCCTGCGGTGTCTGTGATGTTTGCCAGGGAATCACCAAAGGCTATTCCTTAGATGTAATTGAAATCGATGCCGCCAGCAACACTGGTGTCGATAATATCCGCGAGTTGATTGAGAAAGCTCAGTTTGCTCCTGTCCAGTGTCGCTATAAAGTTTATGTGATTGATGAATGCTTAACCGGAGATTCTCTAGTCTTGACTGATGAGGGACTTCAAAGAATTGACGATCCTAAAATTAAAGACAAGAAGGTTCTGAGTTACAACGACTCATCACGCAAGTGGGAATTTAAGAAAGTTGTCAGGTGGTTAGACCAAGGAAAACGGCAAACCCTGGTTATCAAGACAACTAATCGAGAAATTAGATGTACGGATAATCATTTAATCAGGACAAACCAGGGATGGATACCAGCAAAGGACGTAAAAGAAGGAGTGAAGATACTATCCCCTGTGAATGTGGGTGTGGCATCCTCATTTACAAATTTGGTATCGATGGACGTACCCGGAGATTTGTTAGGGGACACCAGTTTAAAGGCAATACATTTGGGCAAAAATCATACGATTTACAATCTATCCTTGAACAAGCCGAATTACTCCGACCTTTGTGTGCCTGCCGGTGTGGCGAAAAACTTGATATCCCAAACTTGTTACAAAAAAAACGCTGGGGAATTATCAGCATCAAGTCTCACTGGGAAAAACATCCATATTCCATCCCATCAATGGATTACAAGTTTGGAAACAGTCGAATCTGTTCACCTCGCTGGGATTGAGCGAGTTTATGACATTGAAGTGGCGGATAATCATAACTTTGTGGCAAATGGACTTTTGGTGCATAATTGCCACATGCTCAGTAATCAGGCATTTAACGCGTTATTAAAAACACTAGAAGAGCCACCAAGGCACGTAGTTTTTGTATTGGCGACAACAGATCCACAACGGGTTTTACCGACAATTATTTCACGTTGTCAGCGGTTTGATTTTAGACGTATTCAGTTAGAGGCGATGGTTAAGCATTTAAGTGCGATCGCCTCTAAAGAAAACATTCATATTTCACCCGATGCTGTTACTTTGGTAGCCCAACTTGCTCAGGGGGGGTTACGGGATGCTGAAAGTTTGCTTGACCAATTGGCTTTATTACCGGGTGAAGTGACGCCGGATAAAGTTTGGGATTTGGTGGGGACGGTAAGCGAACAAGACTTACTGGGTCTTTTAAATGCGATCGCTCAAGATAAACCAGAAGCAGTTCTCGACTGTACCCACTACATTTTAGATCGTGGTCGAGAACCGTTGACTATTCTGCAAAATCTCGGCGGTTTTTACCGCGATTTACTGATTGCCAGAACAGCACCCAACCGCCATGATTTGGTTGCTTGTACTCAGCAAACTTGGAAAGCCCTGGTGGAGTTTGCCCAAAACTGGCACATGAGCATGATTTTAGCCGGACAGAAACACCTGCGAGAAGCTGAAGTGCAAATCAAAAACAGCACCCAGCCGCGTTTGTGGTTGGAGGTAACAATATTAGGCTTGTTACCCAGTGCAACGAATATTCAGCCACAAGCCCCAAGTATCCAACCCCAAGTTAATACGCCTGCTGTATCTCCAAATTATCCTCCAGCAGTTGCCCAAAATTATCCAGTCTCTTCTGTACCTTTAACTAATGGGCAAACCAATCACAACGGAGCAAACCATCATCTAGCAGGTGCCCAAAATCACCGCGTCACATCATCTTCCCCAGATGAACGGCAAACAAATCATAATCCTGCAAACCATCATCAAACAACTGCCCAAAATCAGCCCATCACATCATCTCCCCCAAATGATAGGCAAACAAATCACAATTCTGCTGCTAACTCGGTTTCATCACCAACTCCAGAACCTGTAGCTGTTCCTGTACCACCTGTGGACATTGAACCAGTAACTTCAGAAGTTGTTGGTGCGGCACAGTATGACTTAGGCCAGGTTTGGCAACAGGTACGGGCTAATTTTCCGATGCCTTCCAGGCAAGCTTTACTGGGGCAAATGTGCCAGCTAATAGAGTTTAACGGGACTGTAGCGCGTGTTGCTGTTAAAGGCTCTAAATGGTATGAAACACTTAAATCTGATCTGCCGATGATAAAGGCAGCTTTCCATAAGACTTTTGGGTGTGAAGTTCAGGTAAATCTAGAACAAGTAACCTCTGTAACTCCTACTTCAACCAGAAATAATCCTGCACCAAAAGACTCTACTCGCCCTCAGCAACCACCTACTCCCAGTTACAACCAGCAAATTTCGCCTCCAGCACCAGCACCACAGCCAGTTACTCCACCACCAGCAACACCAACCGCACAAGTCAAAACCGAGTCGCCAGCAAGGAATGGCAATGGGATGAATGGAAATGGGGTAAAAACTTTGCCTCCACAACCAACCCAAGCACCCCCAGCTAATTGGGAACCGGATGAAGTGGCGATCGCAGCTCAACATTTAGCAACATTTTTCAACGGTCAAGTCATCCGCTTCACAGATGACTCAACAGAATTTTCTGATTCCATGACTACACCTGAATGGGTAGAAGAATCAGAAGTTGATGACGAATAAATTGGGGATTGGGGACTGGGGACTAGGTATTGGGAGGTGTGGGAAGCTTTTTTATATTCTCCCAACACTTCCTCATCTCCCTTATCCCCAGTCCCCAGTCCCCAGTCCCCAGTCCCTATTCCCCATTCCCCGTATGCAAGGTTTTCACCCATTTCAGGCGCTTTGGTCTGACGGACATCCGGGCGGTAGTACTGCTCATGACTACTAGCCAATGCAACATGTATAAACTGCCGCGTATAGTCTGTAGAACTAAGATAAAATACGTAGAAAATGAGAATTTCTGATCTTGACGTATCCGCCTTAAGCCGGTAAACATGCCCACCATTGACATAGTGACAGACAAGCTTGTGATGGGACTTAACATTGGTGGACGATGACGAGCGATCGCCATTAATAAATCTGGTACTGCTGCTGTGGGCAAAATATACATAATCAGCATAAAAATCAGCAAGTCCCAGCTTTTGCGCCCTCCCATGCGGTTTTTGAGAATTAAATCCCAATAATCCAAGTAGCGCTGATATCCGCCTTCTGCCCAACGGTTGCGCTGATGCCAGAGTGCAACTGCCTTTGTCACTCCTTCTTCTTGGACTGCTGGATGGAAAACACACTCAATATCCCATTTTTCCAAATGTAAGCGGATTGTTAAATCCAAGTCATCGGTAATGGTTTCTTCATTCCAGCCACCGCAGCTGTCTAGGGCTGAACGCCTGACAAATTGACCATTGCCCCGCAATTCGCCAATGCCACCAAGGGCTGTCCGCTGTTGCTGAAACCAGGTATCAAGTGCCATTTCCGCCATTTGACCCTTAGTCCAAAAATTTTCTTTGGCGTTGGCGATCGCTTTTCGCACCTGCACCGCCCCCACGTTTTCTCTTTGGAATAAAGGTATTACCTGTGATAATAAATCTGGTGTCACTTGGGCGTCAGCATCAAACACAGCAATGATTTCGCCCTTGGTCAGGGGTAATACTTGATTCAAAGCTCCAGACTTACCGCCACTAGCGTCTGCTGAGCGCGTGAGTACTTTCAGTTTGTCATATTTCTGCTGTAGTTCTGCTAATAAATGGGGGGTATTATCGGTACTGCGATCGTCAATTACCCATACTTCGTATTTTCCATCTGGATAATCCAGATTACAAAGATTTTGGGCTAATTTAGCAATTACCGCTTCCTCATTTTTTGCAGCCACTAACACAGATATATAGGGATAATCTCCCTGCATTTCTTTTGGATAGCGACGAGGTTTAGTAAACACTACCACCAAAGCATGAAGGCCTAGAACGGTGGTCAATCCTAGTATAAATATGGATGCCCAAGAAACTAAATGTAGAGCGATCGTGCCACTCCAGACGATAGTCAAGACCAGAGCTGCTTTACGTCTACGACCTTGAAACCGGGATGGTAGAGACACAGTTTCTGTCTCTAACACAGACTCCTCATCTACTGAGAGGTCAGACAACAAGGAGTTGAGTGGATCAAGCTCTTGATAAGAATCTTTTTCGGGCCAGGAATTCGCTGGCATAGGTTGCGTTGCTTGATTCAAAAACCACTATTTGTCTACAGTTAGTAATTTTACGGAAAAATATCCCTGACTACTTTTCCCGATATTAATCGGAATGGGCAAACTGTAATACCCGCTATCCCTAAGCCAAGAGCTTCCGGGACTACCGTTGTTGTCACTGGTACTGTGCTTAGTGACCTCGCATCAACCACATTTGCCACTCTTATACACAGGCTTGATTCCTTTGATAGCCCCTTGGCCAGGAAGCTTGTAAAGTATGGAGTTTCACTAACGGAGACTCCAGTTTAGGCGAAGTGATAGCAAGTTAGCAGCACCTTGTCCTTGGGAGAAACAGCAATAACAGTAACAGTATCCACCGCCACTTGAAAGCAGGGATTTTTTAGTGTATTGCCCCCAACTTCGATAAAAGTTAATGCAGCCTTATTGTAACCGAAATTTTAATATTTCTTAGCAGTAACTTCATTTATTGGGTATTGGTCATTAGTCATTAGTTATTCCCCCCGTCCCCGCGTTCCCCTCATCTCCCTTATCTCCCCACTCCCCACTCCCCACTCCCCACTATGTGCCTTAGACAGATTTTTTGGGAATACTACTAAGAGCCTATCGCCAGTTGCCAACTAACTTGAGGAATATTTAACAATGTCTATTGAGCAACTCCAGCCTGCCACTCAACAACAAGCCAGCGTTTACTTACCTTACGTTCAGGGCGCTAAGAGGAATTTTTTACCCTATGCTATGAGTCTTTATCAAAAAGGGGTTTTAGAGGGACACCGAAAGATAGAAGCTAGTGAGCATGTCCCTTTTGTCGCTTCCTGGAATGTTGCTACTCTACCTTCAGATTTAACCCGTTGCCGAGTACAGTTTGATGGTAATGCTGAACTGAGTTACGAATTGATGATGGCCAGTTTCGAGTTTATTAATTTTTTAATTGAACTTATCGAAAACTATAAACGTTATCGTGCCACCGATTTTTCACAAGCGTTTTATCGCAAGCTGCTACGCATAGATGATTGATATAACGGATTCAGAAGAGTTTGATAACCAAGCCAAATAATCTATAGCAATCCGTTTGATTTTTGAACAAGGTTATACCATTTCACGAAATACCTGATACAGATACATAGGTAGGGGCGTACAGCTGTACGCCCCTACAATCGATTCATGTGTTGCAAAGATTTTTGGAAATGGTATTAGGTATTGTAGGGTGTGTTAAGGCTTCCGTAACACACCATTTTGTGTTTGTAATTGCATAAAATACCACCTATTTTTCACACAAACTTTAATAATTATTTAATTATGACTATTATTTCACATCCTGATTGGATCAAATATTTGGAAGAAAATTCCAGCAGTTTAAATTTGCAATCTGCTGTTTTATGAATCTCAGGTTGCCAATAACCTAGAATTTAATCACCTGGAAATTGCTTTGATAAATTCAAAGGTAGAAATTCTATTTGTCCTGTATTGGGATTTTGTACAACTTTGACTAAATGAATATTATCCTGTTGCCGATCGCCATTTGGTTTAAAAGAAATTACGCCGGTGGCACCAGTTGCTTTAAAATTAGTCTCAGCGATCGCTTGCTGCACATTTTCACGACTGGGTGATGGTATTTTTTCTAAAGCTGCTAGTAATACACGAGTTGCATCGTAAGATAATGCAGTGTGCCAATTCCCTATTTTCCCCCAAGTTTTCTCTACTTGTTTCGGAAAATCTCGATTTAAATTACTTCTCGAATGCCAAGGTATAGCCACTACTGCACCTGCTTGATTGCTTACTAATG
The DNA here is from genome assembly GCF_015207005.2 of Desmonostoc muscorum LEGE 12446. Taxonomy (GTDB): domain Bacteria; phylum Cyanobacteriota; class Cyanobacteriia; order Cyanobacteriales; family Nostocaceae; genus Nostoc; species Nostoc muscorum. The sequence continues at coordinate 1,856,832 of NZ_JADEXS020000001.1, read as the reverse complement.
CTTTGAGAAGCTTATTATTATCTAGACTATCTCCACCGACTACTAAATATTTATTTTTCTTCGCATATTCAATTACCTGAACTGCGGAATCAGAGGTTAGACCATCGGTAGTTGGGAATAAAATAATTACATTTGCTTTCTGTTGTTTAACTTTATTTATAGTAGATTCTATATTGTTATCAAAAGGGATATCTGCTAATACTTTTCCACCTAATTCAGAAAGTCTACCTTTCATTTGTGCTTGCAGAGATTTACTATAATTATTGTTGGGATTAAAAAATATTACAGCTTGTAATTTATTTTGTTTTTTCAGATAGTTAGCTAAAGTTTCGGCAATAACACGGTTGCTAGGAACAACACGAAAAAAACAATTAGGATAATTGAATTTACAAGATGTAGATAGAGATTCTGATGTGGCTGTAGCAGAAATTAATAAGAGTTGCTGTTGTTGATAAATTTTGATAGCTTCTAAGGTTGTATCACTTCTAAAATGACCAATAACAGCTAAAATATCATGGGTTTTGCCTAATTTATCTGCTATTTTTTGAGCATCTTCAATTTGATTATTATCACTAGCAATCAATACTTTTAAACCTATGTTTTTTGTTTTGGATTTTTGATTAAATTCATCTTGTGCTTGTGCAACACCACGCAATATTTCTTGGCTGGAGTATATATTGTCATTATTATTGCTGATAGGAGCTACAACAGCGATAGTGTAGGCTTTAAATTTTTCAACTTCTAGGCGGCTGTTATTAAGATAAATCAAGGTTTCCGGGTCACGATCTTTTTGCCAAGCCTTCTCTAACCAAGTAATCGCATCTTGGTATTTACCCGCGGCGATCGCCTTTACTCCTCGTTCTTTTTCTGTTACTGTCATATTGATATTTGGTAACAGAATTTCTTCACCACAACTGATACTATCCTCTAGAGGAAAAGTCCTCAGCCAAATTTTTGAACATCCATTTACTCCGTTTAAATACCAATAACTGCTAGGTAATCCAACTCCCAATAAAATAGCCGTACCAGCTACCCAAGGTGAAATACGTGGTAAGGTAATTGGACGATTCAGGCGTCGTAAAATTATTTGAGTATTTTCTGGGCGATTTTTCCAGTATGGCTCCATCATTTCATCGAGCAAATCGAAAAGCGATCGCCATCTCAATTTATCTAACCAATTTCTCCAATAATTGGAGTGAAATGAAACTTGGTCACGCCAAATTAACTTACCTGTTTGGTGATCTTCTTCCAGATTCAATGGCAGCTTTCCAGTTAGTAAATGCACAAAAGTTCGTCCTAAAGCAAAAAAATCTGATTGCTTTACTACTGTGCCTTTCATTTGTTCGGGTGATGAGTAACCTAGTGTACCAACTATGGTATTTTCATTTTGTTGCTGCACATAAGTTTGTGCTAAATCGCGTACCGCTCCAAAGTCAATTAACACAAGTTTTCCATCTGGTTTGACCATGATGTTTGCTGGTTTAATATCCCGATGAAAATACCCCTGAGCGTGGACTCGATCTAAAATTTCTAGTATTTGTTTTAAATAAGCGATCGCTAGTTCCGGTGTGATGGGTTTATGATCTCGATTTTTTAACCATTGTTGTAAATTTAAACCCTCAATTTTTTCCATTACCAAGCAGTATAATGGCTCTGGGCAATTTGGAAAGTTCAATTCAAAATATCCATCTGGCTCAACTTGAGGAATTCCTGAATTATTTAAGCGAATTAACACCTCAGCTTCTCGCTTAAATAAATCAACTATCTTAGATTTTTTGTCGTCATCGCTAAATAAAGATAAATTCAAAACCTTGAGGACTTTTTTGATTCCGTTATCTTCTACTTCAAAAGTTCGAGAAAAGCCTCCACTACCCAATAATTTAATTAGTCGGTACTTGTTTTTTAGTAACAAGTTTTCCCCACAGTTACGGCAAAAAATGTTACCATTGGCATTCATTAAATCGGCAGGATTTGGACACTTGGGATTGAGGCAATAACTCATAGAGCTAAGGGTATTACTTGAGTGTGGCAATACAGCAGATTTCAAGAACCGCGAAGTACAGCACCTAGAGGCTCTGAGCCTATTCTCATTCTGAATTCTGACTCCGGTTAGCGCAGCGGGGCGCAGCCCATTCTGAATTCTGCTGTATTATTCGACGTTTATTTGTGCCCACCTGCTTAGTAATGTATAATAAATTTCAAGAATTCAGGGTGCTTGTCAAGCATTAAAGTACTTGCTGGCGCTGCCAAAGCATTTAGTATGTCTAAATCTGCAATCACCGTTACCGTCAAATTGTTCGCCGCTTATCAAGAGGCCTTTCAGGTTTCAGAATTACTACTGGAATTTCCTAATGGTACGCCGGTTGGGGCTGTATGCGATCGCCTCATAGTCGAACACCCGGAACTCTCCCAATGGCGGAACATCACCCGCTTTGGGATTAATCTCATATTTGTCGAACCAGATACCCTCCTACAAGATGGCGATGAAGTTGTGTTAATTCCCCCAGTTAGCGGCGGGTGAGTAAGGAACGTGGATTAAATAAAATGCAAAACTTCATCCTGTCTCACGATCCCTCTCCAATATATCGGAGAGGGATTGAGGGTGAGGTTAGATGATTCGTAACTCCTAACTTTTAACTCCTCACTCCTAACTTTTTCTTATTTCACCTTGGCGCGGAAGCGGACAAAGCCGTAAACATCTTTGACTAGAGTCGGTAAATCTGGACTGCGGGTGATATTCACCACTACAGCGCCATTGGTGTTTGTACCGCAGGATGATGGAGCTGACTCGTTAGCAGGATAAAAACGTCCGCGATCGCCATCTGCAACATCGCTCAGGTAAACTGTGGGAGTACTAGAACTAACTGCAAGGGCAATACCTTGATTTGCTGCTGGTAAGCCGCCATCACTGGGTGCATTACCATCAAAAGCAGTGGGAATAAAAGTAGCATTACTAGGAACTAAGTCGCAGAATTTAACGTTAGTAGCATCATTCGGTCCCTTGGAAAGAAAGTAGATAGTGTATTCCAACTCATCTCCTGGCTTCACAGTTCCAGCATTGATTACTCCCCGCAGATAACCAGCAGGCCATTTTGCATCGTTATCATCAGAAGCGTAAGGTTCTGGTGTATAGTTGGCAGCATTTATCGCCACGTCGCTACGACCATCTACTATGTCAGTTAAATCTTGATTATTGATGCGGGTGATGCGTTTGACTAACAACAGCTTTGCATTCACAGTATTAATAATGTTGAATGTAGCTGGTTCACTTACACCAGGATAATAAGTCCATAAATCCAACCCTTTAGTATCTCCAAAAGAGCCGTTGCATGATGTCCCAGCATTACCAGCGTTACCAGACTGACCAAATTTCCGGTTATCGCTAGCAGTGTCAAAACCGTTAATTGGGTCGCTAAAAGCTGGGTTTGGTGGATTAATCCCACAGAGTACTTGACCAGTTGTACCAATTTGAGTACCACCGATTGTTTTATAACCGCGATCGTCATAAAATCCTCTGGTGTTGCCTATAGGATTAGAGGCATTCAGCATTGTAATGGTAGGACCACCAGTAAAATTGTTTTCCGCGTCTAGCAAGGGAAAGTGATATTCACCTCCATAAGTTCTGACACGAACTTTGTAATTATTGCCAACCGGAAAATAATTGTCACTGTTATCTTTACCATCCCAATTAATTGCTTGCTGTCCCGTGGTAGGCATAATTCCTCGCAAAAGTCGGTTTTGCGAGTTAGTGGGATCAAAATTGCTGCCGTCTCGGCTGATAATGAGTTCGTAAGTGCCTGCAAGATTGCTGTCAAAGCTCAAAGTACCGCCTGTGCTGTAAGAACTGTTATTTCCTCCAGCTGTGCCGTTGAATTGTAAATTACTAACAACAGGAATAATTGGGCTAAGGGGAATACCAGTTCCCTCTAAAGTGCCATCGCGTTTGTAACGCTCAACGTATGGAAGCACGTTGGTGTCGATGGAGTTCAAAAAGGTAGCGTATTGCGGACGAGCCAAGCTAACACCACCTTGGGGATTTGCTAGCTGACTATCCGCCCCCAGTATGTCGTGGTACAGAGGCGATGTGCGATTCGTTGCTTAGTGAATCACGGTAGTCAGTCCGCACATAACTAAGCCAGCCCGACAGCAGATTACTGTCACTAAAGGCTGAACTCTCGGTCAGATGCAAGTGTAAGCCTTGCCATTCAGACTCAGAATTGACTCCTTATCTGCCCACACCGAACAAGCTCGGTTCTTGTAGAGTGAAGCTGGGAACAGGGCGCAATCAGACGACCGTTGCGGGTTGACACTGGCGCTAATAGGGAGTTCCTATGATGAAACAGAGCCTCAAAAAGTGACCCATCGTAGAGCAGGGCGCAACACTAAAATCCCTGACTTCGTTGGAGCCAATTCCCGCCGTAATATCGCCAATAACGGCAAGAGTCTAGGGAATCCAACGGTCAAATTGGCTACATCTAACGGAACAATCAATCTCTCCGAGGGAACGAATAAAAACGATTTGTGAGTCCTGGGGCTTTCGTTCCCCAAGTAGGCTAGACGAGAAGCGGAACTCTCACAATTCGGGTAGGACAGACCGTAATTGGTCTGAGGTGTTCAGAAAATACAAACTCTAGAAGAGAAAATGATTAGACACAGTAGACATACTAGTGAATCTTGGAAAGCCTTACCGTGGAAGAAATTCCGCCGAAATCTTTTCCGCCTTCAAAAGCGCGTATTTAAAGCGGTTCAAGTTGGAGACAAACGGAAAGCTAGGTTTCTCCAAAAGCTTATTTTTAAATCCACCTCGGCTCGATTTCTTGCAATTAGACTTGTATCTCAGCTAAACGCTGGTAAAAAAACGGCGGGTATTGATGGTAAGAAATCCCTGTCATTTGAGGAACGCTTCAACCTTGAAGAATTACTGAAAATGAATAGTGGAAATTGGAAGCATCAAGGACTAAGGGAAATCCCCATCCCCAAAAAGGACGGGACTACCAGAATGCTTAAAATACCAACCATAGCGGATAGAGCTTGGCAATGCCTTGCAAAATATGCACTAGAACCAGCACACGAAGCCACTTTCCACGCCAGGAGCTACGGGTTCAGAACAGGGCGCTCTGCTCACGATGCACAACGGTACATCTACAATAACCTACGCTCTTCCTGCAATGGAACAGAGAAACGAGTTATAGAACTCGATATCGAAAAATGCTTCGATAGGATTAACCACTCAGCAATAATGGACGAACTCATCGCCCCCAAAGGCTTAAAACTCGGAATATACCGATGCCTCAAGGCAGGAGTAAACCCAGAATTCCCCGAACAGGGTACACCTCAAGGGGGAGTAGTCAGCCCACTATTAGCAAACATCGCACTCAACGGGGTTGAAAGTATCCACAGATACAGAGCCAACGGGCAAATCAACGAGCCATCAATCCGATACGCGGATGACATGGTTATTATACTCCGACCCGAAGATAATGCGATAGAGATACTTGAGAAAATCAGCGAGTTCCTCCGCAAACGCGGAATGAATGTAAGCCAAAAGAAAACCAAAGTTACCGCCGCGACAGATGGGTTTGATTTCCTCGGCTGGCACTTTAAAGTCCAGAAAAACGGAAAGTTTAGAAGCATTCCCTCAGTGGACAACTTCAAAGCATTCCGTAAGAAAGTAAAACACATCGTCAACAACTCGAATTATGGTGCTACCACAAAGGCTGAGAAATTAGCCCCGGTAGTAAGAGGTTGGAGAAATTACCATAAGTTCTGCAAGATGGACGGGTCTAGAAACTCGTTATACCACATCAAAAAAAGAGCTTATACGGTATTCAACAAGGAAGCCAAGAAAAATCGCTACGCTAGCAAGAAATTACTAGACAAAGCATTCCCAGCAGTTTCCTACTCCGAAAGTAGCCACGTCATGGTTAAAGGAACAAAATCCCCCTATGACGGAGATACAGCCTACTGGAGCGAACGCAAAAGTAAGCTCTATGACGGCGAAACTTCTTTTGCTCTTAAGAAGCAAAACCATAGATGTGCCTCTTGCGGCTTAAAGTTCATCGATGAGGAACGGATTCATCTGCATCACATCGACGAAAATCACGCCAACTGGAAGAAAAATAATCTGGAAGCAATTCACGAGAGTTGCCACGATTACAAGCACATGAGCAAAAGCGAAAGCTGAGAACATCGGGAGCCGTGTACACGGAAACGGGTACGCACGGATCTAACTGAGAGGTGCGGGGAATAATATCCCCCATCGACTCAACCATCCCGTCGCTGTCAAAGAAGCCAGTTTGATTACCATAGAGAACAAATCCGTTAGGATCTGTGCCTCTGAGTTCTACTTTATATCGGAAGCCATCTGTGGTTACTGGATAGACTGGGAAGTTGAGATATCGGCCGTTATTACCAGTAAAAAGAGCAAGATAATAGCTGAATAACCGTCCGTTCAAGTCAGTTGTTGAAGTTTGATCGCTGCTGCGTACCGTTACATCCCAAGCTGCAACACTAGTTTTTTGTTGATCATTAAAATTGCTATCACTACCCAAATCAATTTCACCAGTAGGAGTGCTATTAACGGAAGAGTTACCCCCATCAGGCCCGTAGAAAACGATATCATAAACTCCAGTGGATGGAGCCTGGTAGTAGCAGGGAATATAGCCGTTGGGATTACCTCCGCCAGAAATAGCACGCGGGCCATTTAACTCCTGTTGGCGAGTTGAGATAACACCCCGCCCAGCTTGAGAAGTACACACAAAATCTGCTGTGCCGGGAACAGTTTCACTGCCAATGCTGCCACTGACACGACCGGGGTTGTAAACGCGCACATTACCATTATTTACCCCAACTGCGCTAGAACCCAAAAGAATATACTCATCTTTGTTGGCATAGACTTTGAGTAAAGTTCGTCGCAGCACCAGACCGCCATAAGTATCAGTACGCCACTCTAGGTTCGCTCTACTACTGCCGACTGGGGCGGTACTGGGATAGAGGGTGCGACTACCTTCAGCCTGAGCAGATGGTATTCCAAAATTCAGGTAGCACAGTGAGAGAGCAAGACCAGTTAGTAGTTTTTTATAACGGTTGAGGTGTTTGTTATTGACCGCTAAAAGACATTTTAACAGTAGACTCATTTATGCTTCACTAGCTCCTGATTTTAATTGAATGAGTGCCATGTTTGCGACAAGCCACTCTGTGTCTAGGGAAAATTTAAAAGGCACTTATAAAAAAGAATAAAAACTCTAATGCACTTAGGCGATGCCTGCCTTTAGGTTACCCAAGTTGTACGAAAATCTACCATCTTGATTCACGTTCTCTGTGGCGATCGCTCTACAATTCTCAAATCAAGATAGGGATTTTGTTTATCTGCTTGCTCGTCTTAGTATCATATCCTAATAATTAGTTATGATTCCCACAGTCATTGCACCCCACACGCCAGTCGCTCATGGGGGAAACCCCCATCGCCCTTGGCGTCTCCCCTTGGGAGAAGACCGCGCTGGCTCCCCTTAATCCACCCTGCGTAGTTGGTAAGCGGAGGGGAGACAAAGCGTAGCTTTGGCAGGGTTAGGAGGGTTTAGTAAGTAATCAAGCGGACATGAAATGACAAATCACAAATGACAAATGACTTTTTTATTTTTTATATAAACTGCGATATTCCCAAGGATTGACAAATTTAGTATCACTCCAAACGCCAACCCGTTGTTCTTTGGCTTTAGCTTCAGCTTGTTGAACTAAGTCTTTACTAGGACACTTATTTAAATAGGGACGATATACTTTTGCTAAGCCTTCTTGCAACAATACTTGTTGTATAAAAGTGCCATTTTTTAAACGAACTTCTGCAATTTTACGCCCATAGCGATCGCTATCAGTAATATTCAAAGTCACGCGCTCCCCTCCTTGCTGCACGAGTTGTTGCACGCGTTCTTGAGCTTTTATACCCCAACTAAATTGATTGCGATCGCTACTACTTTTACTCTGCTTTTCTTTATTAGTATGAGCTATTTCTGGTGCATCCACACAAGCAAAGCGCACGGTAACATTTTTGCCATTAGTGTCTTTTACTACTAAAGTATCACCATCACTCACTCGTTCAACCGCATCTCCAGAGTTACCAATAAAGCCATTGCAGCCTATCAAACCCAAAATTATGATAGTTCCACAAAGCCAAAATCCCACTGGTTTAATTAATTTTTGCATCCAAATTCACCAAATTACCTTTGATGCATGATATGACACAATAAAACAAGATTTCTGTTAAGTTGTGACATGCTGCCGGAGGGATTGCAAACATATCTGAATTTTTGTATCTATTAATTGATTACCAGCAGGTAATCGTTCGCCAGTCACCCAAGCTTCTTGAGGTTGACAGTGATATACCCTGCGGGGTGAATCATTTAAATAATCATCAGCTGTGCGATTGTGTTTTCTCTTTGCACGATTGATAAGTAACTTGACTATCTTTTCTGTTGCCTCTGGCTTTAATTCTGATGCCGTTCCATAAAAATACAAACCATCTGCTGTACCTTCAGAAACACTCGAATTAAAAATAGCGATCGCCACCTTCCCACCATTGCTGTATAAATTCTGCGAATGCTTAGATTCTATAGCCGAACTCCAATAAATATTGCAGTTATCATCATAGACAAAAAATACAGGTGATACCCAAGGATAACCATCTAAAGAACAAGTAGATAAAGTGCAATAAATATTATTTGCCATAATCCGAAAAGCTTTCGCAATAACTTCTGGATTTTGGCAATCAATTGTATTAACCCATCTGTTCGTCACACTTGCAGCTTCCAACATGATCTCTTCTTACTCTCTGCGCCTCTGCGTGATACAAATCCATAACTCCCCTAAAGTTGATTTCGCGCCTTCAATTGCAGATATCGCTCAACCAACTCATCAGCAATCTGATTCGCTGGTGCATCTAATACTAATACACCTTTTTGTTTCAACTGAGCAAATGCCACTTGTCGCTGTGCCAATAAATCTAAAGCCACTGCACGCACATAAGCACCTGTAACATTTTCAGTAAAAGTGTGTGCCAAACGATCGACTTGCGGATCTCGCAGAGTCACGCAAAATGGGAGATAGCGTGGCGCTAGCTTGGAAAGTGCAGCCAGTAGTTCCATAGAAGCGGTGACATCAACTAAGTCCGTAATCACCACCACAAGCGCCCTACGAGTTTGTCGCTGCACAACATTTGTCACCGCGCCCAAATAATCAGACTCAAATAATGCTGGTTGAATGGGAGTCAGCTTATCAATTAGCTGACTCAAATGAAGTTGACCGCGTTCTGGCGGAATCCACGTATGCATCTGGCGGTCAAATACACCAACACCAACGCGATCGCCTCGATGCAATCCCGCCAAAGCTAAGGATAATGTTGCATTTAAACCCCAGTCAAATCGCTGCAAACCCTGGACTTTTGCTGTCATCAACCTGCCGCGATCGAGTAAAATCAGTAAAGTTTGCTCTTGTTCTGGTTCCAGCACCCTCACCAATGGCGGTGAGTTACCATAAGCACCAACCCGACGGGCGGTAGCTTTCCAATCAATAAACCGCAAATCGTCACCAGTGCGATAATTCCGCAATTCGGCAAACTCTGTACCGATACCCGTTCGCCTAGCTTGGCGCATTGCTCCTGATGATTGTAGTGTCAGGCGAATTGTGAGCGATCGCAACCCGATTAAATCAGGATAAACTTTCACTGGCAAACTTTGTAAAATCTGCCAATCATCCCAAGCTAACCCCCAAAGTCCCAATTGTCTGACTTGAATATTTCCCCAAGGAAATTCTCCCCGTTGTGTTGGGTTAACAGTATAGGTTAATTCCTGGGTGCTGTTGCTGGGAATAGTGGCTGAGCGTGCAGGGGCAGATACACCAAACCCTGTTGGATAATAGTCGCGGATTTGAATTTGGGCGTTGGTATTTTGCGAAGTAACTTTTAGTACAACTTGGTTATCCCGCCCAATGGATAACCGTGACGGTAATTCGCGGGTAATTTGGACGCGAGAACGCCGTACCCGTGAACCATCCACAACCATTAATAGGAGAACCAGGACATCAAATAGCAGAGTGATGACGATGCTTGCTCTAATGCCCAGAAAAAGGGATAGGATGAAAGCGATCGCAATTCCTAGCGCCAATAATAAATAAACTCGTCTTGCTGGAACCATTTTTTCAAGTGAGGAATATTAATACTGATTTTTGAGAGCCAAAATTGAATAGCGTTGCCGAGTCAGGATATGAGACAACTCTACCCAAAGGTAAATAGAATAATTCTATGTTAAAAGGTAAATTTTTGACTACTAGATGTTAATTACTAATGACTAAGAACTTCTTGAGAAGTTAGGATAAAAGTATCATCCAACTTCAGTTGAGATATTTGCTGTTTCACAAGGCAAAAGCATCAAACGGCAACGGTGCTGCCGTCAATTTCTACCCATTGCGACTAAATATCAATTACCAAACCCATGCCAAATCGTCATTATCCTCCCGCCTACTTACGCTATCTCAGAGCCAGGTTATGGAATCTAGGGCGACCTGGTTTTTGGGTAACTGCAATTTTTTTATCTGTAGTCGGGCTAGTAACCTGGGAATACTGGTCAAACCCAGATATTTTTGTTTATAAGCAAAAAAAACAAGTCGCTTCACAAAAGCCGGCTGACTCCTCCCTGTCAAACGAAAACAAAGCTATTGCAGCAGATATTGATAACTTACCAGTTTTATTTAATGACTTCGATCAAGCAACTCTTTCACTAACGGCAAATACCCCCAACGAAAAGACTGAGGTAAAAAAGAGCAAAGGCTTATTAGAAGACTTAATTAATAAACAAAAGTCTGGTAACGATAGCAAATTAAAATCTGGTTTAGGAATAGTTAAGCCCGAATCTCCCCCAACCCTGAAAAATCCCTTTATCGCACAAACAGAAAATTTATTGCGTACTGGGACTGTTGATAGTAATAGCCAGTTTCTCGGTCTCAACTCCTTAAATGGGGCGTCTGAAACAGAAGGGGAACAAGCATCTTCTAGCTTGGGAATTGGATTAACTAATCAAACCAACAAAAATCAAAATTCTGTCTCTATCAGTCCTCTGCAAGCAGCACTCAACGAATCGACAGACCAGAAATTGTCTGGCTTTAATGGGATTAATACCACTGGCCCAAATGCTTTAGGGCGTGTTTCTGACACAGGAACAAGGTTGATGCCACCGATGAACAGCTTACCCAATCAGAATTCTCTACCAACTACTGGGTTAATTCCTGGGACGGGGTACACCTCAACGGGTACAAACTTGCAGCTAAATCCCTACAGTAATTTAAATAGTGGTCAATCGCCAGTGGCGCCCCCAGTCAACTCTGTTGCACCTACTAATATCACACCTTACTCTAGCCAAAGTCCGAATCAAAGTGTTATTACACCCACAACCTCTGCGGGATATGGGAATTATGGCTTACAGCAGCCAACCCAAGTACCACAGTCTACCTATGGCAATTATGGCTTACAGCAGCCAACCCAAGTACCACAGCCTACTTATGGCAATTATGGCTTACAGCAGCCAACCCAAGTACCACAGTCTACTTATGGGAATTATGGCTCGCAGCAACCAACCGAATCACCAAACTCTACTGCCGCATATATGCGCCAGATTCTAGAAAAACATAGAGGTCAGAATCAAAGGTGATTATATAGCAATCCGATTTGATTTGGAGAATCACTCGTAGAGGTAAGGGACTGGGGACTGGGGACTGGGAAGAAGGAATAAAGGTGTACTGAGTTTTGTTCAAAAATCAAATATGAGTCCTATAAACACGTTTCTTAACTGAATTTTATTCAGTTAAGGAGATGGTGAGCTATTTGGAATAATCGGAACCTCTGGTGTTTCGGGTTGTTGCTTTTGCCGTTGCAAATATTTACTCAAAATATAAGCCATATCCCCACGGGTGACGGGTCGTAATGGGGAAATATTGTTTTGAGCGTCTGTATTTATAAATCCTTCAGAAACTACAGTGGCGATCGCTTTTCTGGCCCAAGATGGGATAGACTTTTCATCTGGATGTGCAGCCAGAATCTCATCAACAGCGTCATCGGGAAACTGAAATACACCATAAGCTTGGGCGAAAATCGCAAAAGCTTCTGCCCTGGTTACTCTTTGATTCGGAAAAAATTGATTTCCTCGATAGCCTTTCATGATGTCAGTTTTTAACACCGTTTGGATATCATTAAATGCCCAATAAGACCGAGGAACATCTGGAATAACTAAATTTTCTTTGTTAACATCTTGTCTTTTATCTAAGCGAAATGCTTTTACCATAATTGAGGCTAATTCTGCTCTACTCACTAACCTTTCTGGATAAAATTTGCCATCGGGAAAATTTGTCATCCATTTCACAGCAACTACCTGTTCAATAGAATCAGACGGTATTTCAGAAGTAGCTTGTGACACTGGTTCCTGAGCAATTGCTGGCAAGTTTTGTAGTAGTGCTACTAAAGATAAAGTAATTGAAAAGCGACGCATCATAATAACCACTTTTAGCTGATAATGTGAATTGAAAAAACTACTTTACTGAGGTTAACTTATATCTTGCACCTCTGGGAATAAACCACTAATTACACAAATAAGAGCGTAAAAAAATTACTCCAGAAGTGAGAATAAATCTAAGTAAAATGAGTAATAAATAATACTGCAAATACATTTTATTCAGGAAAGTTACTATGATTAGGCGATCGCAAATTTGAAAGAGTAGTTGGATAAGATATTGAACGCCTGAAAGGCTTGGCACTTAGTTATGGAATTGACATCCAAGTTTCCAGTTTCCAGGTGCAAGATATGAGCGCCAAGAACGCCAAGAACGCAGAGAGAAGAAAAAAATGCTGGCGTTGCTGAATCGAGGGATGAAATTTATATTTTGAAATCTAAAACTCTTTATCCTCTCAGCGTCTCTGCGCCTCTGCGTGAAAAAATCATCCCGCAAATATGCAACGCCGAAATGCTTATACCATTTTCATATGAAGATGCATAGAAAGAACCCCACCGCCTGCGGCACCTCCCCAAGGCATCGGGGAGGTTAAAAGGGGTCAAAATAATGTGCAACTTCACAGAAAATTGGTATTAACTGAACTGTATTGTTTTATAGGCGTATCTTCTGAAATAGACCTGACTCTTTACTCAATAATTTCGATAAGTCTAATTGCAATGATTTGCTAGCTGATTATGTTTGCTCACTTAGCGTATGATTCAGTACACTTTCCAGTTTTGATAATGGCACAGCACCAGAGAAAGTCTCACCATTGATAAAGAAAAATGGAGTACCTCGAATTCCTAATTTTTCAGCTAATTGTTTATCTTTTTCAATAGCAGTATTTACTTCTTCTGAATTACGTTCTTGGTTGAACTGTTCTAAATCTAGTTTGAGTTTTTTAGCAAGCGCAATGTATAAATTTTCACCTAATTGGTCTTGCTTGCTAAATAAAGCATCTTGATAAGGCCAAAACTCTCCTTGTGCTTGAGCCGCCCAAGCAGCTTTGGCAGCAGCGATCGCTTCAGGATGAATCGAATTTAAAGGATAATGTTTGTACACTAATGTGACTTCATTTTTATGCTTGCCTATAAACTGCTTCAATGTTTTATGAGCCTTAGCACAATAAGGACATTGAAAATCTGAAAACTCTATTAAAACAATCTTTTTCTCCATAGCATCAGTCACAGGAGATTCACCAATCACACTGCTAGGATTTTCTTTAATAAGCTGCTTAATATACTGTTTAGCTTGTTGTTGCTGCTGTTGTTGTTGTTGCTGTTCAGCTTGTAAAGCTTCTCTAATTACTTCTGGATGATTACGGATAATTTGCAAAACTTCAGCTTCTAACTGAGAATTAATAAAATTACTAGTGTCTGCTTGATTAATATTGGTGTTAGCCTGCACAGGCATAGACCAAGTGAGTAATGTAAAACAAAGCAGTAAAAGCCCTGCGAAAAAGACTGAACGTTTCAAATAACGATACATATCACAGTCTACATTCATCATATTTATCAGTGTTAAACACGAAATAGTGGAGTATTACAAAAGTCTTGCATAGTCAGAATAAGAGGTTATTTGAAAAGCGAATATAATTCGCCGGGGTCTAGTATTAATTTAGACTTTTAAAACATCCTCTAAGAGGATGTTCTAAAAATGGTTGGCTGTGATATTAATCACATTTTTACCCCCCTTAATCCCCCCTTATAAAGGGGGGAGACTAGACAATTTAGTTCCCTCCCCAATACATACGGGGAGGGTTAGGGTGGGGTAAACAAATATTTAATACACTACTACAGACTTTTCAAACATTCTCTAAGGGCTATAGCAATATAAAACTCTAACTCAAAAATTCAGAACCTATAAACATGGATTCTGAATTCTTCTTTTTGAAAGCTATTTAAGGAGAAATCTTTGTAATAAATGCATCAGCAGATCCAGCATTAGAACTTTGAAAAGCATTCTTTTTGGGGAAGTTGGTAGAAGCTGTGGCACCTGTAACGTATATATTGCCTAAAAGACCTAGAGTTATTGCTCTGCCTTGATCGTAACCACTGCCTCCTAAATAACTGGAAAAAACTAAAGCATTACCTAAAGAATTAATTTTAGTGACAAAGGCATCTTGAATGCCACCGAATGTATTTTGGAAAGCATTCTTTTTCGGGAAATTGCTAGAAGCTGTTGTACCTATGATGTATGCATTGCCTAAAGTGTCCACATCTATAGCTGTGCCATTGTCTTTGTCACTACCACCTAAGTAGGTAGAATAGACTAATCCATTTCCCCCTAAGTCAAACTTGGTGACAAAGACATCATTTTGACCACCTGAGACATTTTGCAAAGCATTATTCAGCGGAAAGTTAGTAGAGTTAGTAGTTCCTACTACATATGCATTGCCTAAAGTGTTGACAGCTATAGATGCACCATAGTCATTGCCACTGCCCCCTAGATAAGTGGAGTAAACTAAATGATCGCCGTCTAAATCGAATTTGGTGACAAAGGCATCGTTTTGACCACCTGCTACACCAACATAGGCGTTTTTGAGTGGCAAGTTACTAGAAGTAGTAACCCCTGTGACATAAGCATTGCCTAAACTACTGATAGCTATATCAATGGCAACATCGTCACCATTGCCTCCCAAGAAAGTAGAGTAAATTAGAGCATCGCAATTTGGGTTTAACTTCGTCACAAATACATCAATACCACCAGCCTTTGTAGTTTGAAAAGCATTTTTTCGTGGAAAGTCACTAGAAGTAGTAGCACCAGTTACATAAGTATTACCTAAAGTGTCTACAACTATTCCGTAGCTACCTTCACTACCACTACCTCCCAGGTAAGTAGAGTAAGCTAGATGATTACCGGATGAGTTGAGCTTAGTGATAAACCCATCAAGAGATCCTTTCAATGCACTCTGAAAAGCATTCTTGAGTGGGAAATCGCTAGAAGCTGTAGTACCTGTAATGTATGCATTACCTAAAAGATCTACAGCGATAGAACCGCCATAGTCTGTGTCACTACCTGCAAGGTAAGTGGAGTAAACTAGACCATTACCGTGGGGGTTGAGCTTGGTGACAAACACATCAAAAGCGCCTACACCAGTACTTTGCAAGGCATTTTTGCTGGGGAAGTTAGTAGAAGCTGTTTCCCCAATAATGTAAGCATTGCCTAAAGTATCCACGGCTATCTGTTTAGCAACGTCAGCCCCACCACTGCCTAAGTAGGTAGAGTACACTATCACAGGGTCGATGACTAATGGTTGCTCGTGGTCATAATTAGCAAGAGCTATCTCTACTTCTTGCTGATTTGACAGCACATAATTTCCTTCTATTAGCTGCTTTTGACCATCTATAATTTGGTACACCACTGGCTTGTGTTGTTGCAACACTCCATGAGGGGTGTGCATCAATAGCTGTCCCTGTTGATCAATTTGTAGTTGCTGCGCTCCTTCTATCTTCAGTTTGATTAGATTCGGATCTGCCTTTGGTGCAACTATTAAGTCATACTCTAATTGCCCTTGATTGCCGTAGTAAACTAAGTCAATGCCCGGATATAACGAGCTGTACTGCACCTGTGCATATGTCGGTATATCTGTGTGCCATTGTTGGGGGTTACTACCAACAAAATAGTTAACTTTTCCTGGTAATGGCTGTAATGCTGTTGGCTGAATATTGCTGTTACTGCCTAGCCATTGTAATTTCAGTTCTGTGCCTTGGGCAACATTGTTAGACGAAGATAATTGTTGTTTACTATCTGATTTGGAGAGTGCTAATACTGCTTCTGATTGAGTGAGAAATAATGTATAGCCTTGACCGCGAGAGAGAAATTTTACCTGCTCGTCAGTTTGACCAAAGTTTGGTTGAAAACTCAAAGGCAAATTACCATAAGCGGTAATTATTGGGGCTGTATTTGTTGCCTGGGAAGTTGGTGATTGGCTACTGGCAAAGGCTTGCTGATTGCAATTAGACCATAGCAATAGCAATAAACAAAAGCCAGTCACAATTTTTTGGAAAGTCTGCATCAGTCCTTTTTTGAAATAGGTTAGAGAACAATTTCTAGCAACAAATCTGTTATTTTGCATGATGTTGTGTTGGGATTTTTGATGAATCAAGATGAATTTTAGGAGTCAATTTCAACTTATCACTCCTATGGTGTTCTACAATCTACGTTTTGAGGCCAATCACAAACTTCCAATTCAGGATTGAAGTATAAACCAGCGGGACATGCAAAAAATACAGGGCCTGAGTTATCACATTTATAGAACGAATCACATCTTTCACTATCAGGAAGATGTACAGTGTATTCAGGAACTAAAGGAGGGCAAACTCCTACTGGTACTGCCTGGGTTTTGTTAAGCAAGAGTCCTGAGACAGCTACAATTACCAGAAAAGCAGAAATCACAAGTAAAAAAAATTTCTTCATCTGAATTTAACTCCTTGTTGCTTTATGTATTGCGACAAATTACCCGTTAACTTATTCGTGCTTGCAAGCTTTGCTATAGACAAGTCTAATTTTTGGGACTTGTGGCTAGATTTTCTGTTAATTAGTCAAACAAAATTAATTACACAATGTCCGAAGCAACGCTTGCTTGCATAATGAAAAAATATGTTTTTACACATTTGGGATACTCCCATTTCAACTTATCACTCTTGTGGTGTACAACCTGAGTCTTCAGGCCAGTCACAAACTTCCAATTTAGCATTGAAGTATGTTCCATCGGGACATGGCATAAGTATAGGGACTCCTTGCTGACATCTATAGTAAACATCACATCTTGTGTCATGAGGAAGATGTACAACAATGGCACTTGAGCCATCATCGGCAGGGCAAGATCCCACTGGTTCTGCCTGGGTTTTGTTAAGCAAGAGTCCTGAGACAGCTACAATTACCAGAAAAGCAGAAATCACAAGTAAAACAAATTTCTTCATCTGAATTTAACTCCTTGTTGCTTTATGTATTGCGACAAATTACCCGTTAACTTATTCGTGCTTGCAAGCTTTGCTGTAGAAGAATTTAACTCTCACCAAAACATAAATTTCTTGACGCTACGAATTACTGATAGCCCAATTACAATTGAGTGGATTTAAATCCTTAACAGCCCGCTAAAGCGAATTTGAGCTATTAGCTTCCGAATTAATTTTGGGGCGGTTATCGTAACTGGTGGAAGATATAAGTCAGGCTTTAAAAAGCAGGAGTACATGATTTGCCCCATGATTTTGAAGTTACCGTAATTGTTCTTATCTAGCATCAAGAATACATACGTTGGCTTGACAAAGCAAGTAGCATAACGTAAATTTACTTAAAAAAAGCAAAAAAGTTGCTATTACTCAAGCCTAGTTATTGAGTTACAGTCCTATAATCATTGCAACCCACAGGCCAGTTGCTCCACTTAGGAAGCGACTGTGCGATCGCACTCTGCAAAAAGCTTTGTGGCGTGAAACTATTACGTATCCATTACTACCTTTCCTTAATCCCTTTTTAATTACTATGAGGAGATAAAAATAGTATCCTTAACCTGAAGTTTAGATCAAATCATAAATTGAGCGATCGCTGTCCAATAAAGTGAATCAAACGTCAGCCCCAAAGCAAACGCCATACTTAAAAAAAGCTGAAATACGGAAGTAATCAACTCAGATTTGGTATTCTTCCTAAATTTTATCAAAAGTTTGAAATTGTACCAATTTCATGGTATTAGTTGAAATGAAAAATCAAGATTAATTTTTGCACGTAATCTAACTCATGGTATCTGAACTAATCAAGAAGAAATTGACAGTTTTTTTCCGAGGCTTAGATGTCGATAAAAACGGATTTGTAGAGCCAGAAGACTTTGATCAGATTGCTAGTAATTTTGCGGGGATACGTGGTTTTGAACCTGGATCATCTGATTATGAAAGTCTGCATAATCAGGTAATTTCTATCTGGAAAAATTACTGGATTAATGCCGATATTAATCAAGACAACAAAGTTTCATTAGATGAATACCTTGAAACTTGCAATCAGCAATTTGTTGCAGATAATGATTCTTCAGCAGCAGCTTGGCAAGAACCAATGGCGACTTTGTTTGAAGTAATAGACATCGATGATGATGAGAAAATTGCTGTGGAAGAATATAAGCAGTTGCTCACGGCATTTGGTTTTAACGCCAGTGGGTACGAAGAAATTTTTCAAAAACTCGATGCGAACGGTGACGGTTATATTTCCAAACAAGAGTATTTACAGCTGTTAAAAGAATTCTGTGGTGAGAACCCAGAAGCTCCTGGAAATTTCTTTTTTGGTTATTACTGATATTGGAGAAAGTTTTTTTAGATAGCCGTAGAAATGTTCCGACGGAACGTCTTTAGATACAAACGAAGTAATTAACCCGGATTTGGTATTGTTTTTAATTTTTCTCAAAAGTTTGAAATCGTACCAAGTTTAAGGTAATTTCTTTAAATGAAAATAAAGATTAATTGTTGTCAAGGTGCTTAACTCATGATCAGTGAATTACTTAAAAAGAAATTGGCAGTTCTTTTTCAAGGCTTAGATGTCGATAAAAACGGCTTTGTAGAGCGAGAAGATTTTGATCAGATTACTGCTAATTTTGCGCGGATACGTGGTTGGGAACCTGGTTCATCTGATTATGAAAATCTGCATAATCAGCTGATATCAATGTGGGAAGATTACTGGATTGATGCCGATATTAATAAAGATAACAAAGTTTCTTTAGATGAATGGATTGAAAGTTACAGCAAGCAATACGCTGTAGATAAGGACTCTTCAGCAGCAGCTTGGCAAGAACCGATGGCGACTTTGTTTAAAGTAATAGAC
This sequence comes from Desmonostoc muscorum LEGE 12446, assembly GCF_015207005.2. Taxonomy (GTDB): domain Bacteria; phylum Cyanobacteriota; class Cyanobacteriia; order Cyanobacteriales; family Nostocaceae; genus Nostoc; species Nostoc muscorum. The sequence goes on along the minus strand of NZ_JADEXS020000001.1, from coordinate 1,837,500 downwards.
ATCGATGATGATGAGAAAATTTATGTAGAAGAATACAAACAGTTGCTTACGGCATTTGGTTTTAACGCCAGTGGATACGAAAAAATTTTTCAAAAACTCGATACCAACGGTGACGGTTATATCTCCAAACAAGAATATTTACAGCTGATAAAAGAATTCTGTGGGGAGAACCCCGAAGCTACTGGAAACTTGTTTTATGGTTATTACTGATATAGCAAACTGCTCAGTGCAAAGCTCGACTTGATCCAAAATTAAGAACTTGTTCTCTTTGTAGGGCAAAAACTCTAACTTTTTGGTAGAAACTTTTTCCATATCAGCTATTGACGAATCGAAGCTGGGCAATGTTGCGTAGCTAGTACAGCACGGCGTAAATAAACCAACCATTTGAAATGTCTCAAACCCTTATGAACAGGTAATTACGAATTACGAATTACGAATTACGAATTCCGCCTTGCGGTACTATATGCGGTGTTTGCTATGTGGCAGCTTGTTTTGGTCTTCCAGGAACTAAGAATCAGCAAAAACTTGTTTTTTAGCTTTCATCTTTTGGTGTTGTCTGCCCACTACTATGGACTATAGTCAGTTTTTCAGGAGTTTTGGGAATGACCGCAGCAGCAGATCCCGTAAAGTTGATGAAGCAAGAAGTTGGCAAAGCCGCCGCCGCCTTAGTAAAGTCGGGTTCGATTGTCGGGTTGGGTACGGGGTCAACTACAGCATACACAATTCAGTTTTTGGGCGATCGCCTCAAGTCTGGTGAACTCAAAGATATCATTGGTATACCTACCTCGTTTCAGTCAGAGGTGCTAGCGAAGGAGTATGGTGTTCCTCTCGCCACCTTAGACGCTGTTGACCACATCGATATCGCCATTGATGGGGCAGATGAAGTCGATCCCCAGAAGAATTTGATTAAAGGCGGTGGTGCAGCACATACCCGCGAAAAAGTCGTAGATTACCTAGCAGAACAGTTTATCGTCGTAGTAGATAGCGGTAAGTTAGTAGACCGCTTGGGTTCTAGTTTCGCTGTACCCGTGGAAGTGATTCCGATGGCAATTACTCCTGTAACCAATGCCATTAAAAAACTCGGTGGTAAACCAGAACTCCGCATGGGTGTCAAAAAAGCCGGTCCGGTAATCACTGACCAAGGGAATTTTGTCTTAGATGTCAGATTTGACTCTATTGAAGATCCAGCCAACTTAGAAAAGACGTTGAATAACATTCCCGGTGTTTTGGAAAATGGGATCTTCGTTAACTGCGTCGATTTAGTTTTAATTGGTGAAGTCAAAGATGGTCAGCCATTAGTGCGGCAACTGTAAGAATTTTAGATTTTGGATTTTGGATTTTAGATAAATCTAAAATCCAAAATTAAAAGCTAGGGTTCTTGCCCTATAAAGAGAACCAAGTTCTTAATTTTGGATAAAGTCGAGCTTAAGTAGGGTGTGTTACGGCTTTGGCCTAACGCACCGTTAAATAACATGGTGCGTTAGGCGCTCATCTAATTTTTTCGTGACAAAACATATCGAAATATGCGCCTAACACACCTACAGTTGAATACCACTTAACTTTTGCAAAAGTTGGCGCCCAGATCCCCGATTTCTTCAAGAAGTCGGGGATCTAAATCCCGCTTAAGTTATTTTATTTTTACTTTATAAATGACCTCTAAATCCCTCACTGATTGCATTCTGAATTCTGAATTATGAATTCTCTTTTAATTAGTATTATTAAAACGGGGTTTGCAACAATTAATCAGTGGTTTATTGGCTATTTCTTCTAAGCCAATTGAATGGAGCAAAGTTGTCCAATTTGCTAGTAAAGTGTGATTTTTGGGATTGGTAAAACGTAATTTTGCCAAAGTCATAATCGCATCGTACCAAACACCATTTGCGGCATAAAGTCTTGCCTTTTGTTCAATTGATGCTTGTTTAAATTGTTCTGTTAATGTTGAATTTTGGTTAACCCTTTGCACCCAACCATTTACATAATCCAGTTTCATCGGTTGTTTTTGGTCGCATTGAACTCGTACCTTAAAAAACCAGTGATACATTTTTCCCACCTCCGATAAAGTTGCACTAGGGGGTAAATGAACGCTAATAATTCCTGGTGATTCTGGTGGTGTCAGGTAAGTTCTGTATAAAGTCTGACTTTTATTGCTTGTCTCGTCTTTTAAAACAAACTCTATGTTGGCTATAGATGAGGCATCGTAGGGAACAAAAAAGAAGAAGTCAGGATGTTCAGAGTTTGTTAAACCCCAAACTTGAATTATGGGAACAACCATTTGCTCACTTTGCTTAAGAGTCTGTTGATAGGTTGGTACTAAGGCCGTTACCGTTTGATTAGCTGTGTTGCATCCACGACTTGCAGCCCCACCTCTAGAACCGGTTGCACTTCGGTCTGGTGGTGGAGGTGGTGGGATAAATTTGACTGAGGCGAGATGATTATTAACTGGTAGAGCGTGGAGCTGTAAAGGATAGGATATGTTACTAGTAAATACTATCGCCAAGGCTATGGTGAATTGAAAGCTTTTCATAGTTTGTTGTTAAGCAAAATGATATTTTTATCCTAGCTGGATAGGTTTCATGACGCCTAAGATGACAGCACTACCTCCTAAAGCGATCGCCGCAGGTACTAAAGGAACCCAACAACTGTATAGTATTAACAATATTAGGCAAAAAATGTACAAAGTCAGGAATGCCGCCCCAACTGCCAAGCTGAAATAAATTACTTGTCGGAGATAGATTGTTAGCAAGCCCCCGACAATAGCCCAACCCCATACCCACATCACTTCACCCCATATATGCCAAGTCCCTAACAAAGGTCGGCTATCCAAAGCCGCACTTAATAACTGGCTAACCATCTGTGCTTGTAAAAATACTCCTGCTATTTCCTGTGGTTTTCCTTGAGAGGAGGCGTAGGGAGTTAATGAATAATCACGAAAGCTTTCGGCTGTTGTGCCAATTAAAACTATCCGGTCTTTGACTGTATCGGCTTGGAGTTGTCCAGCGAGTGCTTGTTGTAGGGTAATGCGGGGTGCGATCGCTTCTAAGTTAGAAAAAGAGCGATAATTGAGGAGAATTTGGTGTCCTAAAGCATCAATACTTTGGTAGCCTCCGGTGTGAGTTTCGATGGGTTTAAAGGTTAGCTTTCCTAGTTGCCATGCATCATCAGCGGTGAATTGTAACTTAATTCCTTTATCATATAAATAGCGTAATGTCAACTGCACACTTAAGGCATAAGGTGCAGTACAGGGAGATGAAGGAGGGGGAGTTAACGCCAATAAATGACGGCGTACTACATTATCGGCATCGATGACGATATCACTGAAACCGAGAGCGTCGGCAGCAACTTCTGGTGGTGGTTTGATGCCTGGTTTGGTAGTTTGGGGGTCACTAACTTGACATACTGCCACAAAGCGATCGCTTTTTTTCATTTGTGCAGTCAACTCTGGATAAGCTGGCTGCACAGCATAATCTCGGTATATATCCAAACCAATGACCCGTGGTTGATATGTCTCTAATTTTGCCAACAACTTACCAAGAGCCTCATCTGATAAAGACCCCCGTCTATCACGAGATTGGGCTTGTACATCTTCTTCGGTGACAGTAATTACCAGTATGCGCGAATCTGGTCTTTCCTGGGGACGCAGACGCAGCAGGTGGTCAAATGCCATTAATTCCCATGATTGCAGTAAACCAAAATACCGTACCCCCATTAACAGTGGTATTATGACTATGCTGGTAAACATCACCACAGACAAAGCTTGTCGTAGATTGATACCTCCCCTAGTGGAGATTTCGGGTACAGAAGTTACTTGACTATTCTGATTGACGTGTAATTCTTGCCAGAATAGAGGCATCGCTGCTGGATTTTGATAAATTACAGGCAACCAAGTAGCGCAGGGAAATTGACTTTCTAGCCCTTGCAACCGTTCTCGCGCCTCTCTGACTGCTAAGTATAAAGATTCACCACGGGCAAAAGCTTCTAAAAAATACTTGAGAAATTCTTGCGCCACCCTATCAGGAACAGGTTCTCGCATGACGATGATTTGCGGTATCTGCAAATCTGCAAACTCCCGCGCCAAACCCAAACCATCGCAAGAGTTAAAAATCGCCAGATGTAAACCCCGTTCCACTGCTTTCCGCAAAGCGTACTTTAACTGAGTAATTGTCAAACTCTCTGTTTGATTAATATCAATTTTCCCTGCATCACCGCTTTTATCAGTAGCGCTATGGCCAGCGAAGAACAAAATCTGCCAGTCTTGCTCCCATAGTTGGTCAGTCAAGTCTTTACTTGATGGCTCAACTAAGAAGATAATATTTGCATGAGGTAACTCTTTCAGCCGCTGACTATCAGCTTGGATATCAATTCCTTGACTATTACCTAAAATAGCTAAAACTTTCACCTGCGATTTAGGTGGTGAGTTGCGATTGACTTGTTCATAACTAGGCGCACTCAGAGCAATTTCGGCTTTTGGATAGCGTTCTAGCAAATCCCACAAATGCCAAGGAAGTTTTTGCAATCTCAGGTCATTGGTTTGTAGTAGTACACGGATATGGTCTTCTGGTAGAAGTTTTTCCAGCCATTTTTCGCGGATTGGGCGAAAAGTATGGGAAGATAGCCAGGTATTTAAATGAACTCTCAAAGTATCCGCAGCTTGTTGGCAATCTTCCAAGGAATGGGTTTGTTTTGATGGCTTAGGAATACCGATAGGACGACCAGAAAATTTGAGTTTACAGTAAATAGACTGCCATTGATGGTAATAAACGGGAATGTCTGAGTTTGGTGGTAATTCGCTAGTAATTTCTACATTGGGACGAGCATTTTCATCACCAATTTGCAGAGTTATCGGAAATCCCGCCTCAAAACTTCCTGCGCCTAACTTTAAAACTACTAACTTGTCCAACGTCAGTACTCCAGATATGGCAAATTTTTCTCAGAAGATGTTTTAAAAGTCATAATTGATGTATCAAATATTTTTTACCCCACCCTAACCCTCCCCTTATAAAGGGGAGGGAACAAGATTTTACGGTTTCCCCCCAATGCATCGGGGGGATTAAGGGGGGTAATTCGACTTGTGTGTACACCGTAGCTTTATAAAGGGGAGGGAACCAGATTTTCTTGTTTCCCCCCTTTATAAGGGGGGATTAAGGGGGGTAATAATTCGATTAAAATCACATACCACTTTTCAAACAACCTCTAACTCCCTTAGTTAACTATCAGATAATGAAATTAACTGTTGCTTCTTCGTCTGCTATTACTTGACCGAGCAAACACGACTAGAAACAGACAAACCACTCGGCGTAATATTTGGGACTTCAGCTACTAGAGATACAGTACCATTTTTATCGACAATCCAGCCTTGGGCTTCGACTATTTCCGGTGTGGGAGATTGAGGAGTTTCATTAATTACATTATTGTTTTGACGAGTATTTATCGTATCTAATGTTATCCATCGTGCTGTAGATACTTCACCTTGAAATGGTTCCATCGGACTGCGGGCAATTCCTCCCCGTCCTGTGAGGGTAAAAGAACTACGTCTAGCGGAACTTCCGGGATTACAACTAGAGACAATTTGTTGTGACGCATCAGTAAAATTGCTAGGTAACTCTACTAAGCCGCGACTGGGGTCTACATCAGGCGTATTAATTGTGACTGTACCTGTTAAACCAAACTGAGAACTAGCGTCAATATCATTAGTGTTATTTAGCGGCGTTGATGGGCGTTGTGCTAAACCAAAAATACTTTGAGCATTAATATTAATATTGCCACCTTTTCCTTGAAAAGCATTAGCGACAATATCATTATTTTGATTGAAAGAACCAACAACAAAGCCATCAGGTGCGTTAATGCTAATGTTACCTCCACTAGCATCATTGAAAGCTTGGGCAGAAATCAGACTTTGATTTTGCAACGCTAAAAATTCTAGGTTTTCTAACCTGATATTTGCACCTTCACCAGCATTGGTTTCTGCGGTGAGTTTTCCTTGGTTGAGGCGAATAGTGTTGGCGTTTGCAGTTAAGTTCCCTGCTGCACCAGTACCTGTGGCGCTGACGGTGACTTCTCCTCCCTCACGGACATTCAAAATTGGTGTGTTGACAAATAAACTTCCAGCTCTACCGCTTCCTTGAGCTTCGGAAAATAACGTACTGGGTATTTCTTCACCGCCAATGGTTCCAGTACCAATCACATCTACAGACTCAGTAGCATTGACAGTCAAAGTTCCGCCTGAGCCATCACTAAATGAGCCGGCTCTGACTTCCCCGCCATTGCGAATTAGCAATTGTCTCACGTTTATTGTGGCAGTACCTCCCTGACTGGAACCGAAATTGTCTGCTGATATTCTGGCTCCATTTTCGACAGTCAGAGTATTGGTAGTAATGTTTAACTCTCCAGCATCGCGGGTAGCTTCTGGTTCAGCAGAAACGAGGATGTTACTTCTATTTTTATCATCTGGTGTTGCTTTGGCTATGAGTGCAGTTCCACTCAAGATAATAGAATCAGCAGCATTGATAGTTAAAGTTCCTCCTTTTCCGCCACTGCGTGCAGATGTGGAAATTTGCGCTCCACCCAAAACATTTAACTTTTGAGTGTTAATAATTAAATTGCCACCGTTACCTGTAGCGCCTTCACTAACTTGAGCAAACAAACCACTACCTTTTAAGCCATCTGGTGTCCTCCCTTCAACTGTTACTGACTCAAATGCTATAACCCTCAATTCTCCAGCATTACCTGCGCCAAAAGTATCAGTTGACACCTGTGCCCCTCCTTGAACCAGCAGCTTTCCAGTCTCAATTGCTAATACTCCACCATTACCTATAGCTGTTTGTTCTACTCTGGCAAATAAACCACTTGGTATAACCTCCTCCAAAAAAGGTGAGTTTGAGATTCCTGACAGTTCAATAGACTCTGAAGCTTTTATTGACAAATCTACTCCTCTGTCTATGCCGTAAGTAGTAGTTGAAACTTGTGCGCCGCCTTGCACAACTAAACGCCTAGTTTCAATAGTGAGAGTCTTTCCTTCGCCTGTAACTTCCCCTTCAACTTGATTGAATATACCTGTTGGTAAGAAATCTTCTAATGTCCCTAGTAATTCTAATTCCTCCAAAGCACGTATCTTAAAATTACCTGATTCTCCGCCAGTTCGAGCTATGGAATTCACTTGACTACTTTGAGTTATGGTAATGCGCCTTCCCTGGATTTGAACATCAGCACCGAGAAAATCACTGGAACCAGCATAGGCTGCTTGAGACAGCATGATATCTTGAAAATTTTGCACACCCTCGTAACCTAACATCCAACCTTTATCTATAGGTGTTAGGTTGACAAAACTGTTACCTGAGACACTACCTAACTCAATTCTTCCTCCTGGTGTTGTTAAAAAGCCTCCCTCTAAGGCTACTTCGCCACCAATAAGTCCTAAGGTTTTAGCTGAGGATACTTGCAGACCAAGAGGATAGTAAAATGAGTCTAGTGTATTAGCTTGATTAATAATTTTCCCTGGCACTTCACCAAAACCTAAACCTACAGGCACACTGATAGTCAGTAGAGGATTAACTTGAGTTGGTGCGGCTAAAAATTCAGTTCCATCAACAAATTTTATTTTATTAGCTGTACTGGCAATAAAGGAACCACTAACATTAAGCAAGGCGTTGGGGCCAAAAATAATTCCATTAGGATTAATGAAAAATAGGTTAGCTGCATCAGTGCGAATTAATCCATCTATTATTGACGGAGATTGGCCTGTAACACGGCTAATAATGTTCTGAATATTGGCGGTGTTTTGGAAATAGGCAACGCCATTTGTAGGAATAGAAAATATCTCAAAGCTATGAAATAGGTTCTTGCCAACTATCGTTCCACCGATAATTTCACAATTTGTACAATTTAGTGGAACGATAGAGTTATTAGGTAAAGTTTGATCTGGAATTATTTGCGCCACAGCTGGTGTAGTAGCAAATAAATAGCATGGAATTATTCCACTGAATATACATAAAAAAATCAATAAATAATTCATAATTATAGTCTTCTTTAATTTAGAAGAATTCCATTTTTTAAAATTTAGAGAATGGTTTAATATTCTCATATTAGTCATCAATGTCTTTAATCTAGAGATTATTAAATGAGTAGGTTAAATTCAGCAACAACAAACCCTAAAAAATATCTCTTTCTTACATGAACATATAAAAAACATTTTCAATCCATCCACACAGTTAAGTTTTTGCTATGTAAGCAAGAATTTTATTTCCTAAAACTGTATTACTTTTTATGATGTTTTACTGCGTAAATTGCTCCCAAAATGCCTAATGCAAGCAAACTAGTTGTTGTTTGAGATTCAGGTATCCTTGTTAGGTCTTCTTCAAAACGATTTTGTAGAAGAATCCTTCCTGTTACTATTGTATCTTCAGAGAAGAGTCTGACTTTACTCAATAAATCTTGTTCAAAAATATATGAAAAATCATTAAGAGCTTGGTCTTTATTAAACCCTAAATTAGAGAAGTCTAATCTATAACGTTGAACAGGCTCTACTTCTCCTAATTTGAAAATACTATAAGCTATAGTATCTCTACCTTCAAAGAAAGGATCATTAACAATCAATTCAGCCTTTAAATCACCATCAAATGGAATAATAGGAGGATCGGGATCATATTCTTCTATAAGAATCAGAAATCCAGAATCATCAACTTTGTATCTTCCGTTATCCAAGCCAGAAGTACAAATTGGGACGTCGGTATCATAAATCAGACAAGGGCGTGCTAGAAGACCTTGTTTATAATTTTCTATCGCTTTTGGGAAAAAACCTATATTACCAAAAAAAGTATAAGTATCACCTATAGTGTTACCATCTCTATCTTTGTCTACTAAATTAAATTGAGATGTTACAGAACTTTCGTCTCCCCCCATTAGCGAAAAGCCGTTGCCTTTCCTGATTATTTGAGATACCGCAGGTTGCATAAATGCTGATGTCACAATCACAGTAGCCGCAGCTAAAGCCATCATTGATTTCATTAGGGGTTCTCCAATATTTCTGCTGATTAAATAGATTTAAATCCTAATCATGGGTAATAGTTATTTAGTCATTAGTCTTTGCTAACTACTAATTCATCCCAAATTTTATTGGCACTTGTATCGGCACTTAAGTAAAACAGCTATCAATAATCAGCCAGGGCAATTATTTAATTATACACTGGCTATAATAAGTAATCTTATATTTCAGATTGATATTATTTTATTTTTTAGTACTAAAATTGCTCCCAACACTCCTAATGAAAGCAGGGCAGTTGTGGCTGAGGATTCCGGAACAGTTTTTATCTCTTCTTCAAAACTGTTGTGTAACGAAACACCATATCCTATCTGTTCAATACCTCCAACACTAACGACGCTTCTGGCTTCACTAAACAAATTCTGTTGCAATATATATGTCAAATCGTTAATAGCTCTCTCTTGAGAAAAATTAAAAGCAGAGAAATCTAATCTATAACGTTGAACAGGCTGAACCTCTCCTACTTTAAAAATAGTATAAGCTATAGTATTTCTACCTCCAAATAAAGGATCATTAACAATTAATTCAGCTTTTAAATCTCCATCAAATGGAATAATACCTGAATTATCGTTATAATCTATAATGACAAAGCCAGAAGAATCAACGTAATATCCTCCAAGGATAGAAGAATAAGAATTACAAATCTCTGCTTGTATATCGATATCAGGAGAGCAAGCTCGTCCCAAACTACCTTGTTTATAATTTTCTATTGCTCTGGGAAAAAAACTTAGCAAATCAGGAGGTTCAATCTTCTTAGTCTCCTCAGTTTCCTTTATGGCATTTCCATTTTTATCTGTATCTACTAAAGTGAATTGTTCCACTACGGGTGTTCCATCTCCCCCCATTAGCGAAAAGCTGTTGCCTTTCCTTATTGTTTGAGATGCCGCAGGTTGCATAAATGCTGATGTCACAATCACAGTAGCCGCAGCTAAAGCCATCATTGATTTCATTAGGGTTTCTCCAGTAATTGTATTAATTAAATTTATTTAAATTGCTTGTTGATCCATTATTAAATGGAAGTAATTAATTTAATTTAAAATGTTTAATAATTTTACCTCTTAATGTTATGTGAATTTAATTAGAGATTTTTTGTAGTTTAATGATTTAAAATTAAACCACAACGAAACTACAAATTACCTTATTTTTATCATATCTATATGATGTCTTTATGAAAAATTTAAGTTAATTATGAACGATTGTGCAACTTCTTAAGTTCAGAGGAGTGTAAGTTTCCACAAAGTAGTAAAGGGGTGCAAAGAAAGCACCCCTCACTTATCAAGCTAATTAACAATTACAGTTGAGTTCGATATCGAGAGAAGTTGAAAAACCAGCAGGTTTGTTTTCCAGAATGGCAAATACAGTACCGTGGTAAGATAACGCACCAGTAGCGCTGTTATAAGAAAACTGGCTAGTAGAGGTTGCGCCAAAGGATGAGCCAAGACAAATTTTGTCGCCTTCACTCCACTTGAAGTCCTTAATGGTGTCTACACCTTCAAACTTAGAATTGAAGGCGAAATGATCTGCACCTGTACCACCCCAGAGGGTATCATTACCAAAACCGCCAACTAAACAATCATTACCGGCTTCACCGTAAAGTTTGTCATTTTCATTACCACCGTAGAGTTTGTCGTTACCAGTCCAACCATAGAGAATATCAGTACCATCTCCACCAGAAACATAATCATCGCCTACCCAGCCATCTAGGTTATCGTTGCCAGCTTCGCCGTAAAGGTAGTCATTGCCATCACCACCATCGAGGTAGTCGTTACCCGTCCAACCATAAAGAACATCGTTACCGGCTTCACCATAGACGGAATCATTACCTGTCCAGCCATCTGCGTAGTCATTCCCAGCGCCAGCGTAGACAATATCATTGCCACCTTCAGCATAGATGGAGTTGTTAGCACTGTTACCCTTGATGATGTTGTTCAAGTTGTTACCTGTACCATTGATAGCTGCACTACCTGTCAGAGTTAGGTTTTCAACATTTGCGCCAAGAGTATAGCTAATAGAAGAGTTGACGGTATCAGTACCCTCGGATACGTACTCGGTCACTAAATCTAAGGCAGTATTTACATAGTAGGTGTCATTGCCTGTACCACCATACATTTTGTCTGCACCAGAACCACCATCTAAAATGTCGTTACCACTCCCACCATAAAGGGTGTCGTTGTCAGCTTCGCCGTAGAGTTTGTCATCCCCGCTACCACCAGAGAGGTAATCATTACCTGTCCAACCATAGACAACATCGTTACCTGCTTCACCATAGACGTAATCATTATCTGTCCAGCCATCAAGGGTATCGTTACCGTAACCGCCAAAAATAATGTCATTACCCCCACCACCTGAAACATAATCATTATCAGAAAAACCAAGAACAGGACTTACAGGGCCAGCGTAGATAGTGTCAGCACCGTTATAGCCATAGATACTGTCACTTCCTGTGAGACCGTCAATGATGTCTGCACCATTAGTTCCATTGATTACATCGTTCCAAATAGTAGCCATCTTTGTTTTTCCTTGTAAATCTAAATTTTTAGCTAGTAGTCCACCAGACCAACTTTGATGGATGAATAAGTAAGTTCGTAGTGAACGCGAACAGCGTCTCGTAGAGAGGACTTTAGTCCTTGGCTTGAGCGCTTTAGCGCTGACTACGAACCAAGCATTGTTGACTTAACGGACTTACTAGATTTTGGTTCAACTGATTTACTGCACTTTGTTGATGCTTTATCAGTCAGCCTTCTTTCTGGGTGTTACTACGATGGCTTTTTCTGTTTATGCACCCAGTAGGCAAATTTTTTTGAAAAAATCTGGAAAATACCGGAATCTTGCATATTACAATTAAGTAGAAATTCGTAAACTTTAAATTTCCTATACTCACAAAATTTTCATGCAACCCCGACAGGGCATTATTGAAATCTTCTCGACGTTTGTGCAGTTTGATGCAGATACGTTCAGCGTTTGGGTAACAGATAGCAAACTACAACGAAGTATCAAAAAATGCTTAGAACAATACCCACAACAAAAATCTGAAAATTTCTGGTTGCTTTACTGGTACAAAATCTGGCAAATGGAATCCAGCCCTCTTGCTGTGGGACATATTTCTGCTTATTTGCAAGAGGTTTGCTATTGGGTGGCGAGAAAAATAGCCGTGAATTTTAGCAGTCAATATGATGTTGCTGATTGTTTTCAGATTGCTATTTCCTGCATTTCTAAAATTCTCAAAAATTTTAATCCTGAATACACTACAAACTTAAAAAGCTATGCTGCATATGCTTTTGAGCGGTTTCTCAAGGACTGTTTACGTCTAGGAAAAGAAGCAGATATCTGTACCGACTGGGCTTTACTGCATAAAATTAGTCGCAAGCGGTTGGTAAATTCCCTAGAAAATGCTGGTTTTAGCAGTCAAACGCTCAATACTTACGTCTTAGCTTGGGAATGTTTTAAGGAACTCTACACCAGTGATAACCAAACAATCCGTCAGTTAGGTAAACCAGATAATACTACATGGCAGGGAATCACTCAGCTTTACAATAGACAAAGCTTGAGTCAACTGACTCCAGAAAATTTGGAAGCATTGCTGAGTAGGTGTGCTAAAGCTGTGCGTGATTTTCTGTATCCCAAGTTTGTGTCTGTGGATGCTCCTATGGATGGACAAGCATCAGGTAATTTATTGGATACATTATCCGCAGATTTACCATCATCTTTACTGACAGAAATTATTGCTCAAGAAGAAGCTACAAGCAGAAAAACACAACAAGCACAATTAAACCAAGTTCTCATAGATGCTATAGCAGCGTTGGATATTCCATCTCAAAAATTACTCCAAGCTTATTATCAGCAACGGCTGACTCAACAACAAACCGCCCAACAGCTACAAATTAAGCAATATACAGTCTCTCGTCGTCTGGCTAGTATCAAACGTTCTTTACTTACGACTCTAGCGCAGTGGTGTCTTAATTCCTTGCATATCTCCCCTACATCTGTCGTATTGGAGGGTATGAATCAAATCTTAGAAGAATGGTTTAATCATTACTATCATTCTATTAACCAAAATCCTTGAAATTAAACTATCCTGATTATGTTTGATATCTCTGCCAATTTGCATATTGATAACAAGTTATTTCTAGAAATTGTTCAGACATCACTATGTTTAGAAGAGACTTACTCTACAAATGGTGGTCGTCAACGTGCTTGGATGAATCAAGTTTGCTTAGAAACATTTTTAGCTTGGCTAAAAGCAGAAATTACACCCAATGCTAGGGTATTTCCCAACAGAGCAAGATTACCTAGTTTTTGGGAATTTGTCAATGGTACAGCTATTACTTTTGATGATGCTCGTTTGGTGATAATTCCAACTTTAGCAATGGATGTGGATGAATTACGCATACCTCAAGAATGGGTGGATATTCCGGAATGGGTAGCTGACTATTACTTGGCTGTGCAATTAAATCCCGATGAAGGTTGGATGAGAGTTTTTGGTTACACGACTCATCAAGAAGTGAAAACTTTGGGGGTTTATGATGTAGGCGATCGCACTTACAGTTTAGAATTCGATCATCTCATCCCAGACTTGAATGTGCTTTGGGTAAATCGCCAATTTCATCCTGAAGAAATCAGACGTGCGCCAGTTGAGCCTCTACCACCCTTACCCCAAACCCAAGCTACCAATTTACTCGCCAGATTAAGTAACGCAGATATCAAATTTACCCGCTTAGAAGTTCCTTTTTCACTGTGGGGAGCATTAATAGCTCATGGCGGTTGGCGACAACGCTTGTATGAATTGCGCCAAGGAATTGTTCAACCAGCGTCAATAGGGCAATGGCTTCAGGAAGGCGTATCCAATTTTGCTCAACAACTTGGCTGGGAGCTACAGCAGTTTACAGCCTCGCCTTCAGGGATGAGGAGTCCAGAAACCCCAGTATCTATCTTAGGCTTATCTCGACAAATAATAGTAGCTGGAAATACTTATGAATTACGAGTTTTCCCTCAAGGAAAGCCAGAAGAACAAATTTGGCGCTGGGAATTACGCAGTGCAAATCCACAAAATATGATTCCTGTGGGATTTCAACTCAGGCTGCTGACAGAAGACTTACAACCATTTCTTAACAATGAAGATATAGCGACAACACCTGTGGAAGAATTGTATGTGGAGGTAATGTTGGAATCTGGTGAAGGGTTGGTTTGGGAAGTTATACCTTTGCCGGCAGAATATGAACGCGAAATTTTACGTTTTTAGTTGCAGAGGGGGTTGTTCTCTGTTTCTCTGTGGTTTACAATATCTATTTAACCACAAAGGCACGAAGGTACAGAGAAGAGTACAGGACTTACGCACAGGTAACGGAAAATCGAACCGCAGAGGACGCAGAGGGCACGGAGAAATAAGAGTTTCAGAGAGTTATTGCGTAAGCCCTAGAGTAAATATGTCTTTTGGTTTAGGGGAGTGGGGAGTGGTGAAGAAGAAATTCGTTAATTTTTGTTTGCTGGTTGTGTTAACTATACTTATATGTGTTGTAGTGACTCCAGTTTTCGCAAACAGTTCTCAAAATATCATCAATCAATCTTCACGCTCAAAAATTGCTGAGAGTCAAATATTATATGAAAGTGGTAGATTTGCTCAAGCAGCACAAGTTTTACAGCAAGCTATCCCAGAATATCAACAACAGGGAGATGCTTTAAAACAAGCTGTAGCTTGGAGTAATTTATCTCTGACTTATCAGCAGTTAGGTGATTGGCAAGAAGCGCAAGTAGCTATTACTAAAAGCTTACATTTACAAGGATTTCAACAACAAGGTATAACCAATAAAAATTTAGCAATTTTGGCTCAAACTTTAGATATTCAAGGGCGCTTACAACTCCTGACAGGAAAGCCAGAAGCATCTCTTGCAGCTTGGGAGCAAACTGAAGATATTTACACTAAAATCGGGGATAAAAATGGTCTTGCTCTAGCACTACTTTATCAAGCTCAAGCATTACGGGATCGGGGCTTAAATAAGCAAGCCATTAAGAGATTAGAACGGATAAATCAAACCCTAACATCTCAAGGCGATTCTTTGGCAAAGGCAGCAGTTTTACTTTCTCTTGGTGATACGTTAGAAAATTTAGGAGAAATAGAAAAATCTCGCCTTGTATTAGAACAAAGTTTAGCAATTCATCAAAGGTTGAAATCACCGGAAAATATTGCCTTAAGTTTGCTGAGTTTAGGAAATAATGCTCGGATTCAACGAAAAATTCCCCAGGCGATCGCATTCTATCAAAAAACATTTGAAATATCACCGTCACCCATCATAAAAATTCAAGCCCGACTCAATCATCTCAATTTACTCATTGAGGAAAAACAATTCGCAGCAGCACAAACTTTAATTCCGGAAATTCAATCTCATCTGGCACAACTTCCACCCTCACGCTCATCAATTTACGCCCAAATTAACTTGGCTCACAGGTTGGATATTTTTAATACTCCCAAATCCCAAATTGCTCAACTCCTGGCTACATCTGTACAACAAGCCCGGAGTTTAGATGATATCCGCGCCGAAGCTTTTGCTTTAGGTAATTTGGGTAATTTGTATGAAAAAACGCAACAATTTGCTGAGGCGATTAATTTGACTCAACAGGCTTTGATTTTAGCGCAAAACAGCAACGCGCCGGAAATTGCTTATTTGTGGCAATGGCAATTAGGCAGATTATTAAAAGCCCAAGGTAATTTTACCGGAGCGATCGCAGCTTATGATGCAGCCATAGAAACATTAGAGTCCCTGCGTGCTGACTTAGTAGCAGTCAATCAGGATATCCAGTTTAATTTTCGAGATAATATAGAGCCAGTTTATCGGGAGTCGGTAGCTTTACTGCTGCAAAATTCTGGTGAAAAACCCGACATTAAAACATTAGAGAAAGCTAGAACACGCATAGAGGCGTTACAGTTAGCAGAACTAGATAATTTTTTCCGAGAAGCTTGTTTACAAGGACAGAGGGTAATTTTAGATCGAGTAGTAGACAAGGAAAATCCCTACACTGCCATACTTTATCCAATTATTCTGCCAGAACAACTCCAAGTAATTGTTAAAATTCCTCAGCAGCCACTGCGCCATTATACAGTTAATAAATCCCAGGTTGAAGTTGAGCGCACCTTGGCAGAACTGCGGGAATACATTTTAGAACCGGATAGAAGGGAGGAAATACAAGCTCTTTCCCAAGAAATCTATAACTGGTTAATTAAACCTATTGAATCTGATTTAGCCACAAGTCGAGTTAATACCCTAGTATTTATACTAGATGGAGCATTGAAAAATATACCAATAGCTGCTCTTTACGACGGCGAAAAATATTTGGTAGAAAAATACGCTGTTGGTCTCAGTTTAGGGCTTCAGCTATTAGTTCCCAAACCTCTGGCTCAAACACCATTGAAAGTACTGGCTGCTGGTTTAATGCAACCCCCGCCGGAGTTCCCAACATTCTCATCCTTACCAGGAGTCAAGTTAGAATTTGACCTCATTGCTCAAACAGTAGCATCTACCAAAAAACTACTAGATCGAGATTTTACCAGCAGTACTCTCGAAAAAAATGTAAATACTGTTCCTTTTAATGTCTTACATTTGGCGACTCACGGGCAATTTAGTTCTCGCCCAGAAGATACTTTTATCCTCGCTACTGATGGTTCTATCAATGTTTTACAGTTCGATCAATTACTCCGCAGTCAGAGCGACACTAATACGCAAATCATCGAATTATTAGTTTTGAGTGCTTGTCAGACTGCCACAGGTGACAAGCGTGCTACATTAGGGTTGGCAGGTGTGGCTGTAAAAGCAGGCGCACGTAGCACAGTCGCTTCACTGTGGCAGATCAACGATCAATCTACTGCCATCTTAATTGGTGAATTTTACAATGAATTAGTCAATAATAAAGTGACTAAAGCAGAAGCCTTACGTCGCGCCCAAGTAAAATTATTAACCAAGTATCCTAATTATAGTCAGCCTGGTTACTGGGCTGGTTATGTGTTAGTTGGTAATTGGTTTTAAGCAACAACATTGAAAAAGAATTCAGAAGTCATTCGATTTTGGATTTTGGATTTACGATAGCGTAGCGTTAGCGACGTAGGAGCGTCTTTTGGATTAACCTCTCCGAAGATCGAATCCGCTTTAATATTGAAACTTTTTGTTTTTATCTCCGTAAACCCAGAGGCTTGAAACCTTTTTTAGATTCTAGATTTAGATTTTAATCTAAAATCCAAAATCTAAAATCTAAAATTGTCTCGGTCAGAATACAATCAGTGGACATTCTGAATTCTGGCGACTGACGCCAATATTGCTGTTTGATAAATCAGGACTTACGCACTGTACAAATTACAGCTATTTTCAGGTAAATAGACCACAGGGGCACAGCACTGCTGTGCCCCTACGACAGATCTGGTTTTTCAAAAAACACATATTTTGTATTTCGTGTCAATGCGTAAGTCCTATAAATTAGCCCTTTCAAGGTGACTTGAAAAATCTCTTTTTTTTCTCTGTGTTCTCTGTGCCTCTGCGGTTTAAAAAGTAATTTATCTAACCACTCCAGACGCAGAGGACACAGAGGTAAGAGGTTAAAGAGGAATTTTTTGAACAAAATTTTTACCCACCTTGAAAGGGCTAGTCCTATAAATGTTGAAGTACCTCATCATACTTAGCTATATTCATCCCAAGCCACGGGAAAAGAATAATCTGAAAACGCCGAGAAAACCTGATTTTCACTGCGGGTTTCTTCATCCAAAACTTTGACAACTCTGTTATAAATATCTTGTGCTTGTTGCGGGGAATCACCGATACTGGTTAATCCCAACTTGCCAAACTGCGAAAGACAACCCATAAGATGAAAGACTGTGCCTGTTTCAGTAAGTAATTAAACAAAATTAATTACACAAATGAATATATAATATACTCTCAGAATATTTTGGATAATAATTAGAGTTAAAATGATTTTTTTGAGAGAAATCAATCCTCTTTCTTTGAAACTACTGGAGCGAATATATCGCCAAAGCAGATATCATCAGGTGCGCCAAAGAGCACATTTCTTAATTTTAGCTAATCAAGGAGTAGAGTTACAAGAATTAATGAAAATATTTAATGTTAGTTATAAGACTATCTATAACTGGATAAATCGTTGGGAATCATCAGGGATGGTTGGACTTTATAATAAACTAGGAAGAGGTAGAAAACGAATATTTAAACCAGAACAAGAAGCAAAAATTAGAGAGTGGGCGAAACTTGAACCAAGACAATTAAAAAAGACGCTACAAAAAATTAAATCAGAATGGGATATTGAAGTTAGCACTGAAACTATTAAAAGAATATTAAGAAATTTTTATATGACTTGGCATCGAATGCGACGAGATGTTGGAGGAGAGCCAGATCCTATAGAATACAAGGAAAAATCTGCACAGTTAACAGAGTTTAAACGATTAGAAGACGAAGGTAAAATTAACTTATATTACTTAGACGAAACCGGATTTTGTTTAATTCCTTCTGTTCCTTATGGATGGCAAGATATCGGAGAGTACTTAACTATTACTAGTCGCCGTAGTGCGCGCCTAAATGTTTTAGGAATCATGAATCGAAATAATCACCTTGAAGCTTATGTCTCTTTTCAAAGTATCAATTCAGATGTGATTATTGCTTGCATTGATACTTTCTTTCCCCAAGTAGATAAACCGACGGTAATTGTTGTTGATCAATCCTCTATTCATACCAGTGATATGATTATTGATAAAGTTGAAGAATGGCAAGAACGTGGCATTACCATCTTTCAATTACCTTCCTATTCACCAGAGCTAAATTTGATTGAAATTTTGTGGCGGTTTATTAAGTATCAATGGCTCGAAATAGATGCTTACAAAAATTGGCAAACCTTTGTCGCATCTGTCGAAAATATTCTCCGAGAATTTGGTAAAAACTATGTAATTAATTTTGTTTAGCTACTTACCACTATCAAAGTGCAGTCTGTGGTGAGCGATGATATCCATCAAATCATTAGGTAATAATCCCCGATAGCGGTCTTTTTGCAGGTTGTCAGTGGCAATGTAGTATTTTGGACGACCTTGTTGGCTGTAAAATAAGCCTGTGGAAAGGTCATAGCGACCATTTGTTAACAATTTCAGGGTCATGAATGGATGAGTTGTACCGCCTTTACGCAGGTTAATTTCGATCGCCTGAATATCCCACTCTCCATTACCCTTATCAACTGCGATAAAATCTACGCCAAATCGCTCTAAAGCACCTTTCTCGGCTAGCTTTCTGCCAACTTGTAACCCCAATTGCTGTAATTGCAACCGATACCTTTCATCAGCGGGAAAGCTACAACCAAGATAAATTTGACCGTCAGGGCCTCCAAGAATTTGGTCGTGGGTTGAGAGAATTTCGACTTCACCACCGGGCGTAATTCGTCCTTGAACGCTGGGCGATCGCTTAATTTCTCCTTCGACAAATGCTTCCACAATTGCCCCCAATTCCGGAATTCTTAGAGAAAAATTCTCCCAAGTTTCAAGTTTTGCTTGAAAACGCATTGTTGAAAAGCGATCGCTAATTGCTGCTACCCTTTGGGCATGAGTACTTTTACCAGGTGCGACATTCTCAATTGGTCTAAAATCGAGCATTGCATTCCCTTCTCCAGAAATGCCTTCGTTGAGTTTCACCACTACCCTTTGTAATGTTGGTTGGCGTTCCCACAAATCACTAGCGGCTGCTGCTAAATCGCTGTGATGCCAAACTTTTTCGCTACCATCTGGATGGGGTACTCCACTTTCGCTAAAGATTTGCCGACTGCCACTTTTTGTCCCCCAAATCTGTAAATCTGGTGCAGCAGCATACAGTGGTACACCCAATTTTAAAGATAATTCGCCTTCAAAAACCGATGAGTTGTAGCAGATCATGAATGATCTATCAAGCCTTAAAGCTTGATGAATTCGCTCTAGCAACCGGGGGCGTTCTAAAATCTTTTGGCTGAGGGGCTTAAGGGAGGAATCGTAAGTAGAAAGTAGCAGCAAGCGATTGCGAGCATGAGAAAAGGGAATTCCTGGCAAAAGTTGCAGATAATAATCAATAATGCTGGGATGCAGTGGTACTGATGTGACATAAATCAGCCTAGTACGGGGATTCCGCAACCGAATCAACGAAAATAGCAATCTTTCTTCATAATGTTCGCAACCTTCAATTTTTTGGAGTTCGCGCTGGTCAATACTCAGGGAGGGAATAATTAAAATATCAGCTTCGCTATTATCAAATAGCTCGATGGTTTTCCAGCGATCGCGCAGAGTTGATTGCAGATGGCGAAACTTTTCAATCTGCTGTAATTCAGAAACATCCACTGTTGTCATAATCCCTACCTGTCGCAATCCCAAAACTGCTCTACTCTTCTGGTATATTCCAAGTCACTTCGTTGACAAGTCACTCTTTTGAAGATAATTAAATAATATTAATTTTCTTGTTCAAAAGTTGAGTATCTTGAGACATTGGTTTCAGCCAACCAGAGAAACTTGGCAAAAAATGCTAGAAGCTTCTGCGGAAATACCAGCTTAAATTAATATTAACGAAAATAGCAAGTATTATATTACTTATAAATAATTACTCCTAAATCTACCCTAATTTTCCTCCATTGGAGAGATGAGTTAATATTTCAAGATTGCTACTATATCTACCAGCAAACATTTAAGAAATAATAATTATCTCTATGGCATCTCCTACACCATTGCATGGCACAGAATTAGTAGATTGTGCGAGAGCAAATGCCAAACAAGGAATTGAAACTGCTGCTTATCAATGTGGCTATGGTGAAGATCTCAACAAATTTGCACGAGAACTTAGGCAAGCTTGCGAAAAAATGAATTTACAAGTCAAGGAACTTAGCGAATTGATTACTGACCAGGACTTGATATTAGAATTGGGTACTGGCGAAATCATTGCCCCAGATACGGCATCAGAATTGTAAAAGTGAGGAGTGAGGAGTTAGGAGTTAAGAATTAAAAAAATTTGAATTCATAACTCATAATTCATAATTCATAACTCATAACTCATAATTTTAAAATTACCCGTGCCAAATTGAAGTAAATCAAAACGCCGACTACATCAACTGCTGTGGTAATAAATGGTGCTGACATTAATGCTGGATCTAAACGCAGGAAACGAAATAGAAATGGCAGTGCTGAACCGGAGACAGAAGCTAAAATAGAAATAGCTACTAGACTAGTGCCTACAGCGATCGCTACTTCTAATCGTCCTTGCAAAAAGTAAGCCCAGACTGTAGCGATCGTACCTAACATTCCTCCCAATAAAGCACCTGCGATCGCCTCCCGCCCAATTACCTGCAAGGTTCCGAGCGATCGAATTTCATCGGTGTTCATCCCGCGAATTACCACAGTGGAAGACTGGGCGCCCACATTACCACCAGTACCAGTCAGTAAGGGGATAAATGCTGTCAGTGTCACCACTTTTGTTAAGATATCTTCCTGGGACTTAATAATCGTTCCTGTGACGGTATTGGTGATCAGTAAAACCAACAACCATACAACCCGCTTCCGAGCAATTTCTAGTAAATCCATCTGAAAATAGTTGTCGCCCCCGGACTGCACACCACCACCCAAGGCATAAATATCTTCGGTGGTTTCTTGTTGCAGAATATCAATCACATCATCAACAGTGATAATACCTACTAGACGCTGTTCTCGGTCTACCACAGGCACTGCCAAAAAATCATATCTTTGGATTAATCTGGCGACTTCTTCCTGATCTGTATCGGTGTGGACAAACACCACATCACGGGTCATAATTTCGCCAATCATTTGCTCCGGCTGAGATGTCACCAATTCCCGCAACGATACAATTCCCGTTAACCGCCTTGCTGCATCAGTGACATAAAGATAATAAATCATTTCACTGGCATTAGCTAAGTTGCGAATTCGCTCTAGAGCTTGAGATACTGTGAAGTTTTCTTTAAGGGAAATCAACTCTAGGGTCATGATTCGCCCAGCAGTATCAGCTTCATAACCCAATAACAGGGCTGTAGCTTGGCGTTCTGCTGGACTGAGTTGTTCTAGGAGGCGATTAACGACTTTTGCCGGTAATTCATCAAATAATCTCGCTCGGTCATCCGACGACATTTGATCGACGATATCACGAACTTCCTGACTTTTAAGTTCCTCGATTAACCGTTCTTGAACGCTGTAGTCGAGATACTCATAAACCTCGATCGCTTCATCCTTAGAAAGCAAGCGAAAAACCAGAGCGTGCATCGCTTCTGGCAAACCCTCAATTGCTTCGGCAATATCCGCAGGCTGCACAGGTACGAGAATAGCTTTTGCTCCCTGCAAGTCGCCTGCTTCTAGCAGCATTTGCAGCTGAGTCCGTACCAAATCCCGCAATTCCCTGCGTGAGACATTCTGGAGGGTAGAGTTTAAATTGTTTGTCTCAGTCAAAGTTCACTTTCCTCAGCCAGTTTGAACAAGGTTGCTGCCATTAGTCTAGGGGAAAGTGGGGATATGCAACGTCAAAAAGAGTGATTTTTCTAAGTTTGACGTTAATTAAGAATCTTTATCAATTAATTATAATGGACAGCGATCGCTTTCTACCAACAACAAAGCTACTTGAATAGTCGGCAGTCAGCCTGCTACAGCACATTGCTGTATTTTAAAACTGAAATCTCGATAGCGCAGCGTAAAGCCTCTCGTAGAGAAGGCTTTACGCTACGCTATCCGCCAGTCATACAGAAAACATTGCTGTTAGCGGTAGCGGGGCGTTTAGCCCATTCTGACGACTGACGCCTCTATTCTGTTTGATAAAACTTTTTGAAATCTTTAAATATGAGATTATTCTTTATATTGTTTTCATAAAAATTACTATTCATGCGGAGAAAAACATGAGACAGATATGTAGACCACTAATTTTTATTTAAAAATCATCAAAACTTTAATTTACCTTTAAATTTTCATGTATTTGTAAATATTTCAATAAACTTTTACAAAACAGATGGACATAACACGGTAACCTAGTGTCAAATGTGTAATTGATTAATTCTATAAATCCATCACTTAAGTACATATTTGATAAATCAAAATGTAATATACTTACGTATAGGTTTTTTAACCTTGGGCGTTGCTTCGCCTCAAACTCAAATCTAATTGCACATCAAGATTACCAGTTTTCAAAAATGGTAATTTCTTATTCTTCAGTAAACTGACTAAAACTGAATTTTCACACATCAAAACTCAGATAATTTCTAGAAAAAAAACAAAGTTTAACACGGCATATACAACCTTAAATAAATCTTTAATATTTCTGGTAATACATATTTAAATGTATTTTTTAATAGAGATATGGTAAGTTATGTCACTTCATATCGCTTGATTATCATGTTGATAACAAAGGAGAAGAAAAGAACATCTAGGAAAAATTTGTATCAGCGATCAAGTAAAATACTACCAGTATTCATTAATATATTAATAAGCAAATAACGATTAGCTTATAAATATATTTTTGTTAGGGTCATCGAGCATTTTGTTACCAAAAATTCCATTTAAAACTAATACTGAAGCATTGATTCTGGCATTAGTTTTCAGCTAAAACACATTTAAATTGTATGACTAATCATGAGACCTTTCCTTTGTCATTGGTCATCGTTCGCTTGTATTTACAAAGGATAAATGACGGTCTTAAAGAGAGGATATGCAACTTGGATGGAAATTAGCTTAACTTTATCGTGAGGCATATATATCTAATGAATGAATTACAGACTCAAAATCCACTCTCCACAACACCGACAAATTCAGTAATTCCTAATCAATCCTCATCTTTAGAAACGATCAATCAGCCGCAATCGAATTTATCGGCTCGGGCTAGTAACCTGGTTTCTCAAGGAGATGGACTCAAAGCAGAATATTACGACAACATCAACTTCACGGACTTGAAGGTAACTCGCACAGATGCGAAAGTAGACTTTAACTGGGGTCTTGGTTCTCCAGATCCGCTCGTAGGTGCAGAGACCTTCTCAGCGCGTTGGACAGGTCAGGTAGAAGCCAAGTACAGCGAGACTTATAAGTTCTACACCAGTACTGATGATGGTGTACGTTTGTGGGTGAATAATCAACTGCTGATCGATAAGTTCGTCGATCAATCGGCTATAGAACATACTGGTTCCATCACCCTAGTTGCAGGTCAGAAGTACGATATTAAACTTGAGTACTACGATAATAAACATTACGCAGTTTCCAAACTGTCTTGGTCAAGCACTTCTCAGACCAAAGAAATTATTCCCCAATCCCAACTTTATAGTCAGGTGAATCCACCTGCTAGTAATGGCAACGGACTCAAAGCAGAATATTACGACAACATCAACTTCACGGACTTGAAGGTAACTCGCACAGATGCGAAAGTAGACTTTAACTGGGGTCTTGGTTCTCCAGATCCGCTCGTAGGTGCAGAGACCTTCTCAGCGCGTTGGACAGGTCAGGTAGAAGCCAAGTACAGCGAGACTTATAAGTTCTACACCAGTACTGATGATGGTGTGCGCTTGTGGGTGAATAATCAACTGCTGATCGATAAGTTCGTCGATCAATCGGCTATAGAACATACTGGTTCCATCACCCTAGTTGCGGGTCAGAAGTACGATATTAAACTTGAGTACTACGATAATAAACATTACGCAGTTTCCAAACTGTCTTGGTCAAGCACTTCTCAGACCAAAGAAATTATTCCTCAATCCCAACTGTATTCACCAGCCCTTCAAGCCACCATTACCATAGGATCGCCTTCCATAACTGTCAACGAATCCAATGGTAGTGTGTCCATCACTCTGTTGCGAAGTGGTGATTTAAGCGGCATATCTACAGTTAAGTATGCCACCTTTGGTAGTACTGCCACAGCAGGAGTTGACTACGGGAGTGAAGGCACTGAAAGCGCTGGAGTAATTATTTTTGCCTCAGGAGAAAGTAGCAAACAGGTCCTTATTCCGATCAATAATGATTCCTTAGCAGAAACAGATGAAACCTTTAGTTTTGTGATCGATCAGGCAGAGGGAGCAACATTAGGACTCCAAAGAACTATCGGAATTACGATTCAAGATAATGACCGTTCTAGTCTGGACTTCACTCAACCAGTTGTTAACGAGAAAGATGGTTCTGCTACAGTGACAGTTACACGGGGTAACGGTTCAGGGACTGCTAGTGTCAGGTATACAACCGTCGATGGAACTGCTAAAGTTGGATCTGACTACCAGGCTGTATCTGGAACTTTGAACTTTCTAGCCGGAGAAATTACCAAGACGATTTCTATCACCCTTGTAAATGACACCACTGGGGAAACAAATGAAACATTTACTTTGAGGTTCAGTAATGCAGTTGGGCTGACATTAAATAGTCAACAGACAACTATCACTATTACCGATGATGATTCAGGTAGCTTTGCTTTAGAAACGGTGGCTTCTGGTTTAACTCAACCTACAGCTTTTGAATGGAGTCCTGACAATAAACTCATGTTCATTGCCCAGAAAAATGGGGTAGTGCGAGTGTCGAACAACGGCATCTTATCAGCAACGCCATTTATCGATATTTCTGGACAGGTAAATGATACGCGCGATCGCGGTTTGTTAAGCATCGCCGTACATCCAGATTTTGGCAATAGTCCAAATGGTAACAACTATGTTTACCTGTTATTTACCTACGATCCACCAGAAACTAATCCCACGAATTCTAAGAACAATCCCAATAGCACACTGGACAACCCTGACCGGAATGGGAACCGTGGCGCACGACTAATTCGGGTGAAAGCCGATCCTAACACCAATTACACTACTGCGATCGCTGGTAGCGAAGTTGTGCTGCTGGGCAACAATACCACTTGGGAGTATATTAGTAATCCCGATGGCAACAGCACAAATGTTAGCCTTGACTACGCACCATCAGGAATTATTAACAAAGATACTGGTAAGCCCTTTACGAGTATGCAGGATTATTTGAATAATCTTGATAAAGTCCAAAATATCCAGGATTTTATAGCGACTGATAGTGAATCTCACTCAATTGGGACTGTACGCTTTGGAACTGATGGTTCCCTGTTTGTTAGTATTGGCGATGGCACTTCCTACAATGGCGTAGATCCCCGAGCAATTCGCGTCCAGGATATCAATAATCTGTCCGGTAAGATTCTGCGGATTGACCCGATTACTGGTGATGGTCTATCAAGTAATCCGTTCTACAACGGTGACCCCGATAGCAATCGTTCCAAAGTTTATAACTTAGGCTTGCGTAACCCCTTCCGTTTCACGATTGATGAAAAGACCAATACTCCCTATATTGGCGATGTTGGCTTCCAAACTTGGGAAGAAGTAAATGTTGGCACACCAGGAGCGAACTTTGGGTGGCCGTACTTTGAAGGTGGCACGGATTCAGAAGGTAATATCATGAATAGACGACAATATCAGTATGAGCCATTAGATGCAGCGCAAGACTTCTATAATAGTGGCGCAACTGTTACACCACCAACTTACACCTACAGACACACTGGACCTAGTGCGATCATCGTAGGTGACTTTTACAAAGGCAGTACTTTCCCCTCAATATATCAAAATGCTTTATTCATTGCTGATTCAAGTTTAGGAATTATCAATGCTTTGACATTCGATAGTGAAGGCAAATTTGTCGCAGTTCAGCAGTTTGCTTCCAAGGAAGATACACCTAATTTAGGAGTACCTGTACAACTCTCCGTTGGAAGTGATGGCAATTTGTACTACGCAAGCTTGTATTCAGGTCAGATTAATCGCTTCCGACCTGTTTAGCTAAAACCAAAAGAAGCGCAAATTTCAACAGGTCTGAGGTACAGATAATTGTAGGGGCACATGGCTGTGCATTGGTGTCAACTTAACGTAAAACGGGCGGTTAGAAACCGCGTCTACACAAACAAAACCCACCTCCGTGGGTTTCAAACCCTTAATTTGACCTTAGTCCGTGTTCGCGTAGCGTTCCGCAGGAAAGGCGGACTTCGCCTGTGTAGCCGCGAATTCTATTCGCCAAGGCTTAAGTTGACACCCATGATGGCTGCGCCCCTACCGTGTAGTTTTCACTGAGTTTAGTTAAGAGAACTTTGTTACAAATCCCAACAATTTTTTAGTAGTTGATGTCAACAGTGTACGACGATAGGCATCAGCTGCTTTTTTAATTGCTTCGGCTTGAGTGGGATAAGGATGAATCACACTGCTTAATTTACTTAAACCAATTTTATTCACAATTGCTGTGGTTACTTCTGAAATCATTTCGCCGGCGTGAGGGGCGACAATGGTTGCACCGAGAATTTCATCAGAACCTTTTTTATGGTGGATTTTCAAAAATCCTAAGTCTTCACCATCGGCGATCGCTCGGTCTACAATATTAAAAGGAATGGCGATCGTTGTCACTTCAATGCCTAGCTTCTGCGCCTCGTGTTCATACATTCCTACGTGGGCAATTTCTGGGTCAGTATAAGTTACCCAAGGCATTACTAAGCTACTGAGTTTGGTACGTCCTAAGCCAAAGGGGGAAAACAAAGTATTCTTAATCACAATCCGCGCTGCTGCATCAGCAGCATGGGTAAACTTCCACTTCATGCAGATATCCCCAGCCGCAAAGATTTTGGGATTGGTTGTTTGCAGGTAATCATTGATCTTCACACCTTCGCGCTTGTCATATTCTACACCTGCTGCTTCTAAATTTAGACCTTCTACATTCGGGGCACGCCCAGTACCAACTAAAATTTCATCTACTGTCACAGAATCTCGGTGACCATTGGAGGAAAAGTAAAGCCGTTTACCTTCGGTAACTGTTACTACTTCTTCTAATTTGGAATTCAACACGACGCGAATTCCTTCGTTAATCAAAACCCTTTGGAGAATTTTAGCAGCTTCGGCATCTTCTTTATTGAGAATCTGAGAACCGCTATGAAAAAGTACTACCTCAGAACCCAAGCGCCTCAAAGCCTGCGCCAATTCGCAACCAATGGGGCCGCCACCAATTACCGCCAAACGTTCCGGTCGTTGAATCAAAGAAAAAACCGTTTCATTGGTGAGATAACCTGCTTGTTCAAGTCCAGGAATCGCCGGTTGTGCGGCTCTGGCTCCAGTCGCAATTACAGCTTTTTTAAACCGGAGAGTTTTATCGCCAACTTCCACGGTATTTTTACTTGCAAATCGACCGCTACCCAAGAAGACATCGACACCCAAATTTTTAAATCGTTCTGCTGAGTCATTATGGCTGATATCAGCTCTGATGCGGCGCATTCTGGCCATGACTGTGGGAAAATCAACGTCAATATTATGTTGGGGAATATTAACTCCCAAGTTTTTAGCATTCCAAATTTCCCCAACTACACGAGCAGAACGAATCACAGTTTTAGATGGTACACAACCAACATTTAAGCAATCTCCGCCCATGAGATGCTTTTCAATTAATGCTACTTTTAAACCTAAATCCAGACCTGCTGCACCCGCTGCTACTACTAATCCCGCCGTCCCAGCACCAATTACTACCAAGTCGTAAACATCAGCGGGTTGAGGATTGACCCAATTTGGCGGATGGACATAAGATACTAACTTTTGGTTAAATTCATCCATTGGGCGAACAGTGACTCTCTCGAATTCTGAATTAGTCATTGGCGAAACCTCCGTAAAAGGGATTGGGGATTGGGGATTGGGGACTGGGGACTGGGGATTGGGGACTGGGGATTGGGGACTGGGGATTGGGAAGATTTGAATACTGAAGATATAGAGTATCAATAAAGTATGAAATTTGCGCTTCCTCGATCGCTCATCCTGACTTTAAAATGCTTATTATTAAAGAAATACAGAATTTCAACTATTTTGTCAGTTTAAGAATTTACAAATAGTCGTAGTAATTATAGGTTGGATTGAGGAACGTAGCTTGCTTCCCGCAGGGGTAACCCAACATCGATATTGCTACCTTTCCCAATCCCCAGTCCCCAATCCCCAATCCCCAGTCCCTTTTTCATCGAAACTATTTGTTGCTGACTTCTTCTTCTAAAGCTTTGCGGGCAATGCGGGTGATATAAATTGTAACGGCGACTGTGGCAATAAAACCCAAGATCCGGATTGTCCATTGTAAAGTAGGGTTGGTGGGTTGAGCCTGGGTACCAATCATGGCAAGATTACCTGCCAGGGAACCAATATAAACATACATGATGGTTCCGGGAATCATGCCCACGGAACCGATAAAGTAATCTTTGAGGGAAACCCCTGTGATGCCAAAGCCGTAGTTTAATAAATTGAAAGGAAATATCGGCGACAGTCGCGTTAGCAGCACAATTTTTAATCCTTCTCTGCCAACCGCTTGGTCAATGGCGGCAAATTTTTTGTTATCTGCAATTTTACGAGCAACCCAGTCCCTTGCTAAATAACGTCCGACGAGGAAAGCAGCTGTAGCGCCAAGGGTTGCACCAATGAACACGTACAAAGAACCCCAAACTACGCCAAAGATAACGCCAGAACCTAAGGTGAGAATAGAACCTGGGAAAAAAGCGACGGTAGCAATAATGTAAAGTGCAATAAAAGCGATCGCTCCCACTGTACCAAGACTATCAATCCACTGCAACGCGTCCCGTAAAATTGCTTGGGGATTAAAAGAATTTGTATTCACAGATTCTTGTGCTAAGGCAAACTCTGTATTTAACAAAAAACCAAAACCAACTACCAGCAATATTAATCCAATCAATCTAAAACTCCTCATTCTCTCTGCGCCTCTGCGTCTCTGGGTGAAAAAAACATCATAATTATTACTCTACCGATGAATCTGGTTTCTCTAAATGACTTATTTCTGCTATTGCCACACTTTGAGCTAAAGCTTTCTGAGCAATTTTTGTAATATAAACAGTCACAGCAACGGTAGCAATTAACCCAACTATTCGCATTACCCATTGCCAGATTTGAGTTTCTGGAGTAATTGGTTGATGAGATGTGTTAATCATGGCAATATTCCCAGCTAAAGAACCAATATAAACGTACATCACAGTGCCAGGAATAATACCAAAAGAACCTAATATATAATCTTTGAGAGAAACTTGTGTGACTCCGAA
This sequence comes from Desmonostoc muscorum LEGE 12446, assembly GCF_015207005.2. Classification (GTDB taxonomy): domain Bacteria; phylum Cyanobacteriota; class Cyanobacteriia; order Cyanobacteriales; family Nostocaceae; genus Nostoc; species Nostoc muscorum. The sequence continues at coordinate 1,807,395 of NZ_JADEXS020000001.1, read as the reverse complement.
AGCATAATTCAATAAATTGAAGGGAAACACGGGAGATAGACGAGTTAACAAGACAATTTTCCACCCTTCTTTCGCAACTGCTAAATCAATTGCTTTAAATTTAGGATGTTTGTCCATTTGTTGGCAAACCCAATTCTGCGACATGTAGCGCCCAATCACAAAAGCTAAGGTAGCTCCAATTATGGCAGCAATTAGTACATATATTGATCCCCAAAATACTCCAAACAAACAACCACCTTTGAGAGTTAACAGAGAACCCGGTATAAACAATAATGTTGCTAAGTTATAAATGACTATGTAGGCAATGGGACCGAAGATGCCAAGACTCTCAACCCAAATGATTAAGGTGTGTAAAAGTCCCTGAAAGTTAAACTGTTTAGCTGCAATTATGAGAGTCACAACCAAGCAACTTAACAGTAGTAGTTTGAGTTTGGAATTTAATAAGTGCTTCTTCATTTGACCTTCTGAGGTTCAACTTTGAAATTTATACCAATTCAATGAATGATTGCAACACATCATTTGTAGAAACGCGATTCATCGCGTCTCTACAAATGATGTATTTGTCGCGTTCTTTTTTTCCAATTGGTATTACACGGCGAATCCAATGCCACTAAGATATACTACCGACATGAGAAACAGCTTAAATCCTCTTAAATTTTTCTCCGCGATACCAGTGACGAATTTGTTCAGGTGACACACCGAGGAAATAAGCAATAATTACTATTTGATTGAGTAGCGTAGTTTTGAACACTCCCTTTTGCAACCATCTACGGGCTGAGGTAACAACTGGTGTCGAGATAATTGTAATACGTCCCTTCGCTTTTAGACGACGGATGAGTTCAAAGTCTTCCATGATGGGCAATTCAGGAAAACCGCCAATTTGTTGAAATACTGGTTTGGTGAGGAAAATCGCTTGGTCACCGTATGGCATTTGGCAAAAATGCGATCGCCACTTTACACCCAACTCTACCCATCTTAAACTCAAAAGCGATGCATCAATCCGCAAGTTAAATGCACCAGCCACAGTTCTAGATTGTTGTAGGGCTGTGCAAATCATCTCATCAAACCCAGCAGGTAAACGGGTATCTGCATGGAGAAACAACAGAATCTCGCCGCTAGCTGCTACAGCACCAGTGTTCATTTGCACAGCACGACCGGGAGATGAGGAGATAACTTTGACACCTAAAGATTGGGCTATTGCCGCAGTATCATCGCTAGAGCCACCATCTACGACAATAACTTCTATATTTGTACTGATTTGAGTGGTAGTAATAGCTTCTTTGATATTTCCTGCTTCATTAATAGCTGGAATAATAATAGAAATTTTGGCTGCGTTAATATTCTGACTCATGATTGCTGAGTTTTATTTTCCGGTTGGTCAGGAAATGAACACTCTACTGTTACCTTAAGATTACTTTCAGCCATGCCTTTAGTACGGAAAATGTGGTAAATTTTTTGTAGAAGTGTCCATTAAATAATTATTGTCCAATTTAAATAATTATTGTCATGTTTGCATTGAAGAGTCGCAATCGCCAAAAGACCTAACCAAACGGATCTATATTGCTCCATTATGGAAGAAATAGGTCATCCCCTTGCTCATGTTGGAACACTGCGAGATTTGCGAGCGCGTGCATGGGGAACTCTTAAAGGATACGGTGTCAAAATAGTCAGCATTACCAATGATGACTATTTAACGTTAGAAGCCTTTAATGAGCTAATCGATGTTTTTATAAAAATGCGAATCCCCGTTATTTTAGTTGGGACTTACTATCTAGGCGATAATATTCTTGAACGGAAAAGTCTCCCATACGTGCGTGTTCATGACTCATTTTTAGAATCATACGAGTTTCCTAATTTAACTAAAAAAGAAATAATTGAGGTTGTGGACGACTGGGAAGAAAAATTTCTGCTAGAAAACCGTCGATTAAATCTTACTCAAATTGATAGTGCAATTTCTTATTTGGAACATAAATTCCCAGGTCTGATTGAGCCTTTGTATGATTTACTTCGCAAAATTGCAATACTGAAAATTGATGAACCGAATTTTAAACTGAATCAACACGATTTAACCCAAAGTTTCGGTAGACGTAAAGAACCAAGAGTTAAATTTAATAAGAAAAGCTAAAATGTATTCTTTGGTTAAATACCAACATCATTCCCTGTTTTATGGCTTTGTATTTATCGCGCTTTTGTTCTAAGCCTTCGATTTCTGCGTCCATGTCGCTGAGGATTTGCGCGATCGCTTTTTGTTCTGGAATCGTAGGGAGGACAACAGATAAAAAGCTCAAAACTTTGGCATTGATAATTGCCATAGTTCCGCCATGCGATGTTTCACTCAACAACTTTTGCGTAGCAGAACTTATAAGCCAATATTGTAAAAAGTATGGATATACCCAGTTAGGATCTAAAGACAAACGAAGTAATCGAGGATTAATTATTCCTCGCTCAATATTATAGGGAACAACTATAACTTTTCCAAAAGTACCAACAAGACTAATCAATATATCATTTGCAGCTCGATTCGATTTTTGGCGATTACTGCGTTTCAAAGATTGTTCTCGATTCAAACCATTAAGAGCAATGCGTCGTAGTAAGGCAAGGTTTTGCGGTGCATGTCCTGTACGAACACGACAAGCATCTTCGCTAAAAGTTACATCTAGGGTCCAATGCAATCCATTTTCAACGCCCCAATGGAGGCGGATAGCCCTCCCCAGTTTACAAGCATCACTCTCCAAACTAGTTAAATAAAACTGAACTTCGCGGGTAGTTTTATTCCAAAGATGTCTGACCCGCACCACCATGACAACGGTTTGAAGCCCTACCCAATCGCCTTGATTATATAGAGGTGGCAGTTGGCAAACCGGAACGCTCCAGCAGAAGCGCTTTTCAGTACGATGATGCCCTTTTTCTACCCGTTGGTCATAGCTTACGGTTATGCCGTCAAGAAGAGGAAAAGGGGCAGGGAGCAGGGGGAAGACCGAGACAGAGCTTGGACTCCGCCCCGTATAAGCGTCCTTCTAGGACGGGGCTTGTACCCATGTTCCGCTCCGCTCCACGCAGGAGGCAAGGGCTTGTTCCCCCTGCTCCCTGCTCCCTTCCCCCCCGCCTCTTCGGTCAAACTGATCCGCGAGCGCTTGCTCAAACCAAGTTTTGACCTGCCCATGAAGTGTTGGGTGGTTGGCTTTAAGTGCTAATATATAATCAGCTTTGGCGTTGTATATTTGATATCATGTTCGCCTAATTAGTTATAATTTCCGCATCTTTTGAAAAATCAGGAAACCCTCTTTCCCCCTGCTCCCTGCTCCCTGCCCCCTGCTGTCTTAATGATAAGTCTTTAACCGAACACGATATGAGCTGCAATTGCAGTTTGCGTACCCATTGCATCAATTGTAATGATGCATCCTGCCAGACCGAGCAGCTCTAATAGAGCGGGAATTGCGGTAATTTCATTGGATTTATCAGCCACCTTTACTTGCCCCAAGACAAGGCGATGCTCACTTGCCCATGCGCTGACTAAATGCAAAGCTGACTTATTCTGTTCCCTATCGTAGGAACCTTTAAGGGTCTTGCCGTCGATGGGAATGACTTGCGCCCCAACTGTTTCAACTATCGACTGTACCCATCTCTGAAAACAACGCTCAAATACTTTGGGGTCAATACGTTCAAATACTTGTCTAAAGGTGTCCGGACAAGGGATGCCATTTGGTAGAGCTAAAAATTCCCCTAACCAATCAATTTTGCACGGGCCCATAGTTTTCCATGTCCTCCCATCCCTGACCCCCTGCGATCGCACATAAAACGCAGCTATTTTATAGTAATGGAGCCTCTGCTTGGGTGAAAACAGCAAAAGAAGAGGTTATATATTTTTGTAACTAAACTGCGAATAAAGCGCTTTAAAGCTACTCTTGTAATGTAAGAGCCTTTGGCTTGCTATAACCTGTTAAATTAGAGAATATATATTTGACCAAGTTTTACAGATTGATTTTGGACAATAATTCTTTAAAACTGGTTTCAATTCTGGACAATAATTCTTTAAAACTGATTTGATTGTTGAAAGCCTTGAAAATGCGTAACTTATGCCGCTGAACTTCGTAAAATGGGACATTAATTCTTTAAAACTGACAATAATTATTTAATGTACATATGGAGAATAGGGAACTCGAATCCCTGACCTCTGCGGTGCGATCGCAGCGCTCTACCAACTGAGCTAATTCCCCTTAATCAATTCACCAATAAATATTTTAACATTCAGTTACCGATGCCTGAGGTTGTTTTTCGGAATAAACTTTCTGCACCCGTTCGAGTTCTAAATCACTGAGGTAATCAACAGTCCAGTTACAGCAGCGCTGAAGCATGTGGAAGGGGTAAGTATTCGCTACACCCACGACTTGCATGTGCGATCGCTTTGCTGCTTCAATACCAGCTGGTGTATCTTCAATTGCTAGACACTCTTGGGGTTGAAGATTTAATTCGGGGTATTCTTCATTCAACTTTTTCACTGCCAGTAGATAACCATCGGGTTCTGGTTTACTGGTAGTGATGTCATCACCCGCTACGATAATTTTAAAATGTTCAGCCAGTTTAGCTCGATTGAGTACCAATTCTATTTCTTTGCGAATAGCACCACTGACTAATCCTAGTTTGAGATTGCGCGATCGCACTTGAAATATCAAGTCTTCTACACCTGGATATAAAGGCAGTTTCTCAATTTTCTCTAGTTCTAGCGCATAAGCTTGGGCTTTGCGGTGCAGCAACTGAGTTAAATATTTTTCCGTAACTACCCTACCACGATTAGCGAGTAGTTGCCCAAAACAAGCGCGATCGCTACGTCCTAAAGAAGCTTGACGCTCATTGACCCGCTGGGGTTGGAGATTTTCTTGAATGAGAATCTCATCTATCAGTTGCAGGTGGATTGGCTCATCGTTAATGATGACACCATTAAAATCAAAGAGAACTGCCTTTAAACTCATGTGATTATGCCAAATGCTGGCGATCCAAGTCCCTCCAAATTATTATTATCTATTGTGGTGTCTATTGATGTTGCAGAGTATTGGCGGACATTTTCGCTGGTTATCGGTTTAATGCCGCTAGTTACCTGATTTATCCACCAGACATCTTGAGTTCGCACCGCTTCAAACCCTGCTGCACCCATATTCGCATCGACATTACCATTGGCATACTCACGAATATATGGTTCTTCAAAAAGGTCGTTGAGCCATTCTAATTGACGCAGAGTCTTTTGATTACCATCTTGAATTAACACTTGTCCTCCAGTTACCAGCAACCGGAAGCTTTCCCGCAAAATTGCTACCGACACTGCATCTGGTATTTCGTGAAATAGTAAAGAAGCTGTCACCAAATCAAAAGAAGCATCACTCAAACCAGTTTTCTCAGCATTCCCGTGTCGCCAGACTATATCTAAACCCGCAGTTCGGCTTTTATCTTCTGCCCTTACCAACATATAAGGTGATAAATCCAAACCAATAACTTCGGCTTCCGGGAAGGCCTGCTTTAACATTAAAGTAGTGGAACCGGTGCCGCAACCTAAATCAAGTATGCGTCGTGGTTTTACTTTGATAGCATCAATTAAAGCCTGACGAATAATAGTTTCGTTAGGTGGCAGAACATATTGGGTTATGGGGTCGTAACTAACCGCTGCATCGGAAGTGAGATATCCGCCTGCAATCCCGTGAAAGTTTTGACTGCTGTAGTACGCTGGAATTATCACATCATCTCGTCGAAAGCGATCGCTTTCTTTCTCCCAGTCAATACTATTAGAGTAACGCCGCAACTCATCTTCATCAATGAAAAAACGCGCTACAGGTGATAAAAAACGTTCCCAGATTGTATCTTGACGTACTGCCATAGGTATTGTGTCAGAAGTGTAAAGACTGTTTTAATCAGAGTTATTTTCTTTACAAATTTTAATACATCTTTTCTGCTTGTGGCGATCGGTTGAGGCTCAAAACAGCATTGTACTATATTTGTAGTATATAATTTTTGTAGGCTGGATACTGAGGATTGGTTATTCACCCTCATCTCCCTCATCTCCCTCATCTCCCTCATCCCCCACTCCCCACTCCCTTTAATTCCCGATGCCAAATTCCCAATCTAAAATCTAAAATTAAAAATCCAAAATAAAAAAATTATGCCCTACGAAAAGTTAGAAATTACCACACCAGCACCCGTTTTATCTTGGGCGAATCACCCTTTGGGGCCAGAAGAAACCAAAATGGCAAAGAATGTTGCATCGCTGCCATTTGTATTTAAGCACGTAGCCTTGATGCCAGATGTCCACTTAGGTAAAGGTGCTTTAGTTGGTTCTGTAATTGCCACCAAAGAAGCGATTATACCTGCTGCGATCGGAGTGGATATTGGCTGCTTTGTCGGCGATACTCTTATTCCTCTAGTCGATGGTAAATTATATTCCATCAAGGATTTAGCTGAATGTAATGAAGAGTTTATAGTCTACTCTTGCACTTCCACTGGAAAAGTGGTAGCAGCTAAGGCAAAAGCAAGGTTAACTAGACGTAATGCCCCTCTTTTAAAAGTGATTCTGGACAATGGTGAAGAAATTATCTGCACCCCCGATCACCAATTTATGCTGCGGGATGGAAACTATGAGGAAGCACAACATCTTCAATCTGGAACATCCTTAATGCCGTTCTACTCAAAAACTGACAAAGATGGTTATACCTTAATCGCTCAACCCTACTCAGGTAGATGGCAAAAAGCACATTGGATTATTGCTAGATCGGGTTTGCTGGGAAAGGTTGCCAAATTTGAAGGGCAAAGAACAGTTATTCATCATCAAAATTTTAATGAATCAGATAACCGACCTGAGAATTTAAAATTCATTGGCGATCGCGACCATTCTGCTTATCATCGTAGCTTAGTTGAACATAACCAACACTGGCAATCTCCAGAGTTTGAAAAGAAACGACTAGCAGCACTTGCTAGAAAAGCAGCAACACCAGAAGGATATGAATACTATGCTGCAAGAGGAACTCAACATATCCTGAATTATATGCAGCAACAGTCAGAACACTTTAGACAAGCGGTTGCTGGTAATGGTGAGCGTGGTAAGCATTATTTAGTGACGTACAACCAAAGTGATAAAGGTAGAGCGAAATCTCAGGAAATTGCTAACAGGTTCTATACCTGTGATATTTGTAATGCACAAGTCAAGACTCCAATTGGTTTACACAATCATCGGAAAAAAGAACATCAGTGTAATCACAAAGTTGTAGCCGTTCTGTCTTTAGACTATACACAAGATGTTTATTGCCTGACAGTACCTGAATATCACAACTTTGCTTTGAAAGCAGGTGTCTTCGTTCACAACTGTGGCATGATGGCAATGAAAACACCATTTACTGCCCAACAATTAGAAGGTAAACTCAAAAAAATCCGCTTGGATATTGAAGCAGCAATTCCTACTGGATTCAACGAAAATAAAGACGTTGAAAAATCAGTCACTAACTGGCAACGCTGGAATGATTTTAAAGACTTGCATCGCGGTGTGCAAGACCTCCAAGGCAAAGCCATGAAACAGATGGGTTCTCTGGGTGGAGGAAATCATTTTATTGAAGTGTGCCTCGATACCGAGAACCAAGTTTGGTTAATGCTGCATTCTGGTTCGCGCAACATCGGCAATAAATTAGCCCAATCGCACATTCACACAGCCAGAGAATTAGCAAAGATGGCAGGTAATAAATTGCCTGACCCTGATTTGGCTCATTTTGTCGCTGGAACGCCAGAATTCCAAGCATACTGGAATGATTTGCAGTGGGCGCAAGACTATGCGCGTGTCAACCGCGATGTCATGATGGCGCGTTTTAAGCACATAGTCGAGAAGCATCTGGCAGGTGGAAAGGCAACTAAACCTTTATTGCAGGTGAATTGTCATCACAATTACGCCGAAAAAGAAGTGCATTTTGACGAAGATGTGTACGTTACTCGTAAAGGTGCAGTCCGCGCCCAAACAGAAGACTATGGCATTATTCCTGGTTCAATGGGGGCAAAGTCTTTCATTGTCAAGGGTAAAGGTAATGCTCACAGTTTCTGCTCTTGCTCTCACGGTGCTGGTCGTTTGTTGTCTAGAAATAAGGCAAAAAATGTCTACACTCTTGATGATTTGATTGAGCAAACTCAAGGGGTAGAATGCCGCAAAGATGAGGGTGTATTAGATGAAATACCTGGTGCTTACAAACCGATAGAACAAGTGATGGAAAATCAAGCGGATTTGGTCGAAGTTGTAGCAACCCTCAAGCAAGTTATGTGTGTGAAAGGATAAATTAGCTAGGTGGGTAATGCCCACCTTTTTTATTTTTTAAACCCAGAGTTACGCCTATGCCAAAACGAGTAGGGGATATACAGCAGATTTTAAGTTGGTGAAAGTACACAAGCTCAGTCTCAAAGCCATGTATAAAGACTGTTTTACTTCTGTTAGCGCAGCGGGGCGTAGCCCATTTTGACTCCTGAATTCTGAATTCTGCTGTAATTACCCACTCTAAAATTTATCTATATAAAATCCCAGGTGGTTGGCAACTGGGCGCTCACGCATTGGTATTTTAGTATGGATGGGAGCGTTTAAAATTCTTGGACTCCCCTGTTTTTCTGGGTTTGCAACTACTAATGTAGTAGAACCTCCTCCGTCGAGATTTATCGCTGTGTAGACACCTAATTTTGTCAGGAATTTTGCTAATTCGCTTTTAGTAAATCCTTCGCTGTACAGTGGTTGCTTTCCATCTACCAAAACTAACCATAATTTTTTGCCTTCTTTGTCGGTAGCTGCAACAACTCTCGAATATGGTTTGTCTTTTTGGAAATTTGCAGAACTATTAGTTTTTGGTTTTCCCTGAAAAACTAATAGTTCATTTCCTGCCAGTCCTTGAATAGTATTTTTTGGACATTCTTCACTGCCTGGAATTTGGGCTTGGTTGTTGTTACTAAAGCATAAAACATACCTGCCTGATTTTTTGCTGGAGTAGATTTTACTATTGGAAATAGTTTGTCCTGATACTTTTGTATTATTCCCACTATGGGGATAATAACTCCACGGTGTTATTTCCCTAAAAGGATAAAAATAGCTACCGTTTATTGCGAGTTGAACTTGAAATTCCTGAACAAATTCTGATGTTGTTCTCGCTCTGGTTTCATTGTCGATAATTGCTTGAGAACTGACTGCGAGATTTTTTGGTAATTTTTCAATATCAGGAGTCACAAACGGTTTGATTCCCGGTGTCATTAAATCAATTGTAACGATATGAATGATTGCAGGACGGGGATTTGACTCTACCAAACGCTGATAAACAATTCCACGAAATAATTCTAGTTTTTTTTCGGTGCGGGGTGGACGATGAAAATGACTCCCATTATACATTAATATCGGTAAACATAAGAAAATAGTTCCGGCAATAAAAGAATAATTATTTATTTTTGTAAAAAATCGTCGCTGCATTGCGGAATTTGCTCATTTATTAGTAATTGGAGATTGACTTAATTTTAGCCAAAACTAAAAAAAATGAATAGTGATGACCTCGATTTTTGTAACCAAAATTTGCGAAATCGCTCATTTACAGGACTCCAACTTAATGATGCAAATTTTAGCGGTGCTGATGTGCGTGGATGTAACTTTTGTAATTCACAATTACAAAGAGCTAATTTTGTCAGAGCTAAATTTGGTCAGTCACCTAGAGTCTTTATTAGTTTACGAATCACCGCATTCATTGTCTTATTGGTCGTTTTTCCAGCAATTAGTGAGATGGGATTTGGTGTACTGGGAAATACACCAGAAATACCAGCATGGTCATACACTCAAGCTCTAGTTGCGAGCTTGGCAATTTCTGGACTAGGTACAGGTTTGAGAAGAATTTTTCCAGAAAAATCAAAATTAGAAAATATAATGACAACTATATCAGGTGTGGCTTCAGCAGCATTAATTGGTTTTTATTATGGTGGTATTATTCAAAATAATAATCCCCAGGTTGCTGTAATATCAGCCTTCATCGCATCCATCTTTGGAGCAATTGTATGTTTGATTTTTAGGAATGGTTTGATGCGGGTAACTGTTGCAGTTGCGGGTTTTATATGTAGTTATGGTTTAGCTTTTTTAATTAGTAGCGTCGCATTTGCATATTTGAGTACCCAAAATTATCTTTTCGGTAGTATTTGGGGTATTTTAACTTTGATTTTACTTGCTTTGACAATGCGATCGCTAAATTTAGCTATCCAAGAAATCACTACCACTGGTATCACCAAATTCAGGGGTGCAAATTTAGAGAATGCTAGATTTGACTCAGATTTAAATCAAAAAGCAGTTGATTTTACTGGTGCGATTGCACGCAACACACCTTAACTTAATCTCCCAGAATACAAAATACTACAGGACAAATCTGTTATGCAGTTTCTGAATACCTTGATAACCTTTATCCCTCAAGCACTCTATCTCTTCTCTGTGGCAAGTAAATAACAATAACGTTTTTAGTGTTTCTAGAGAGATATACACCTTAGCTTACAAAGGGGGCAAAAACCTCTTCAAAGTCTTCCTTTTTAAGGAGTATTTAGGAGGAACTACAACGAGATAAATTTTGCTGTTTTGCAAGATTTAAACATTTAGAGAGCAAGTTTTCATAAGACAAAAGTCTCAGTCGCAACTTATTCTCATACTAAACTAGTCAAAATCGAGGATATTATGCCAAATAACCAATACGAGCAACAGTATAAGAAAAAAGTAATTGATTTCTTTGATAGCAGGACTACCTACGACAACGATCGCACAATTGATCGCGCTCTCCCTTTACTAGATTTAGTTCCACTGCAAAAGGGACAAAAAGTATTGGATATGGCAACAGGTACAGGTATCATTGCCATTGCATCTGTACAAATTATCGGTTCTGAAGGAAAAGTAATTGGAGTGGATTTTTCTTCAGGGATGTTAGCTCAAGCACAACAAAAAATTGAAGAATTAGGCTTACAAAATATTCAACTAATTGAAGCTGATGCTGAATATATTGACTTTAATGATGAGAGTTTTGATGTAATTCTTTGTTCTACAGCGATAGTATATTTTAAAGATATTCCTGCTGCTCTACGTAAATGGTATCGTTACCTCAAACCAGGAGGAATTGTCGGTTTTTCTTGCTGCTCTGAAGAATCTTGTGGAGCGCCACTTATTATTGAAATTTGTAGCAAACATGGCATTCCACTGACAAGTATCAATGAGCCAACGGGTACACCTGAAAAATGTCATCACATGCTTGCAGAAGCTGGTTTTGAAAATATTGAAGTGAAGATCCAACAACTAGGTTACTACCGCAATCTAGACCAAGCTAGAGAATGGAATGGAGGATGGTTTCACCCTAGAGAAAATCCTTTATTAGAGGTTTCATCAGAGCAAATGGCAGAATTAAAAGTAGAATATCGTCAAAAAATTGAAGCAGAAGCAACCGAGCAAGGATCTTGGTATGAAAATCTGACTTTTTTTGTAACTGGTCAAAAGGTTTAGAGCAAACTCTAACTTTGTATTGTATTGAGCCAATTCATTAAATCAGCTTCTGTGGCGAAATCTAGTAATACTTCACCCAAGTCTTCCAACTGAGCTAGGGACAACTCTTGTAGGCGAGATTGTAACTGAGAATTAATTGAACCAAGGCGACGAGTTAATAGACGCGTCACTAGCCTCAGTTGTGATTGTCTTCCTTGTTCAATACCTTCTTGTATACCTTCTTGTATACCTTCTTGTATGCCTTCTTGTATACCTTGTTCTCTTCCTTCTTGGAGTCCCTCTTGGAGAATTTCTTGATAAATAGTAGATTCTCTCATATCTTCTCTCCTCAAAAACTGACGAATGAGTCCTGGCTCAAATACCAACCCTGCTAAAAGTTGGGTACATACTGAGATACTTTGTTTGATGGCTGCTTCTTCAATCATACTCACTTGAACTGCCACTTGTCGGAGTAGATTTTCAGGAGAATCTGTTCGCGCCAAAGTTGCCAGAGGTAATAAACCAGGAGATGCTAACAACAGTTCTGGATCTTGTTCCCAGATTCGGATGACGCGGTAGCGGTGGGTAGTATTGCGGCTAGTAAATTGATCTACAAATACTGCTTCTGAATTTGTGGGTTTCAGAAAAATTACTACCTGTTCTATATCACAATTGTATTGTCGATATAGCCGCACCCAATAGTCCAGCATCCGCAGTGGCAAGGGTGGAGTTGATGCTGGTAAGGTTTGAAACTCTAAATGCAGTATTTGATTGGCAGTTTGCAAAAAGGTTACTGAATCGGCACGGATTGGTTCTTGATTTAATTCTGTTTTGAGAATCTGGATATCCGTTGCTTCAGATGCAAGTAAGTAGCGGATAAAATCTTCTGGATACTGTTCAACCAGATATTTCAGGGTGTTGTCGTATGTCACTGTGATATCTGAAATTTATGTAGAGATATGGCGACACCATATCTCTACATAGTTTGTCCACAAAAAATTTTAGCGTAGATGTTGTTGGTTATTAGCGCTACTTTGGGGCAAACAATTTCCGCGATCGCGCTAACATTTAAATTTGGCGTTTTATCAAAACTACAGTGTCAAAGAATGAGCATTTGTCTCAATCAATTTCGCCAAATCTTGCAAGAATGCCGCAGCATGGGCACCGTAAATAATCCGGTGGTCTGAAGTAATATTTACTTGCATTTGTTGGCGCACGGCAAATAAACCGTTGGGTGTTGCTACCACTTGCGGGCGGGATGCACCGATCGCTAAAATTGAACCTTGTCCAGGTGGTAAAATCGCATCAAATGTATCTACGCCAAACATCCCTAAGTTCGATAGGGTAAAAGTACCGCTGTTATATTCTTGGGGTTGTAGTTGTTTGGTTCTGGCACGCTCTACTAAAGACTTCCAAGTACGCGATAGAGAATAAATATCCACTGCGTCTGCATTTTGCAACACAGGTGTAATTAATCCGCCATCATCCATCGCCACTGCTACAGAAATGTTGATATCAGAATGATAGACAATTCCTTGGTCTGAGTAGCTAGCATTCAAAAGTGGATGTTTTTGTAATGTTACCGCTACAGCTTTCGCCAGTAGCGCCGTCATCGTTACGCCTTTGGATTTAATTTGTTTATAAAGCTTGTCTAGCTCATCAGTGGTAATGGTGTAACCAACGCGGAACACAGGCACAGATAGAGTAGCTACCATGTTCCGTACTACCGCATTTTGGAAGGTAGTTAGAGGCACAATTGAACCAGGAGCAACTGCCGCCACTGGTGTGGGTGCGGGTGCTGGTGTTGGTGGTGCAGGGGGCGCTACTGGGGTCACAGTTGGTGTTGGTGGGGCAGCAACTGGGGTGGGGGCGGGTTGCTTACCTTTATTAACAGTTGCTTCCACATCTTCGGCGACAATGCGGCCGTGGGGTCCACTACCTTTAAGTGTAGTCAAATCAACTTTGAGTTCTTTGGCTAACTTGCGGGCACGGGGTGAAACTACAAGTCTTCCTTCCTTGTGGTTAGAGCCATTTTGAGACGCCGTAGCAGGTGTTCCAACTGAGGCGGTGGCGGGAACTGGTTCAGGAGAAGAGGTAGTACTAGCAGCCGCGCCGCCGGAATTGGCAAGAGATTTCGCAGTTTCAATTTCCGCTTCGGTTTCGGCAATAAAGGCGATCGCAGATCCTACCGGGGCAGTTTCACCAGCTTGCACTATGATATGGGCAAGAAATCCTTCATAAAAGGTTTCTACATCCATATCTGCCTTATCTGACTCTACAACCACCACTGTTTCGCCTTTTTCCACTTTGTCCCCTGGCGATTTCACCCAGGAGACTATTTTGCCTTCGGTCATGGTAGAACTCAGCGCCGGCATAAATACTTCGTGAATGCTCATAGGGTGGTTTGGGAATCAATGGTTTATGGACTTTAACAGCTTTAGTCAGATCGAATTGTATCTTGAGAAAAGAATTTTGGATTGGAGATTTTATATTTTAGGTTGGGAATGGGGCATTGGGCATGGGGCATGGGGGATGAGGGAGATGAGGGAGATGAGGGAGATGAGGGAGATGGGGGAGAATTACTCTAAACTCCTAATTCCTAACTTTTAACTCCTCACGGGCTAAACGCCCCGCTACCGTTAACAGCATTCTCAATGCCCAATGCCCCAGGAACCTAAATCTGACTTAGAGGTCTATACTACAGAGTTATCCTCAATGGTTAGTTAATATCTCGTTTTGGCTGTTGGCTTTCAAAAAACACCACGAGTGTCTCACAAATCAAATAGGATTGCTACAGATGAAATATATTTATATTCCTCATACCACTGCTTGAGATAGAGGAGCTTCTTAGAGGTAGACGATATGAGATGCAGTTCAATCTAGAATTCAAAATTGGTAATTAACCTGTTTGAAATTCGTGTTTACTTTTATGTCGGCAAAGTTGAAATTGTTTTTGATTGTGGTATTGACAGTCTTTGCCACTGCTGGCGCTGGAATTTATATTACTGGGCGTCAGCAATCTGCACCGATTGTTGACAATGTTCATGGCCAACCCCACCAGGTGAGAGCGATACATCAATCTCAGGAGGTTGTGGCATACTCAGAGCGTTCCAGCTATAAAACTATACCCTTAGAAAGTCTCAACTCATCTCTCCAAGGTAGTGATCCTGCGACCCTCGCCCTGAATGCTTTTGACGATATACCATCGGTGGGAGGAACGCGAAAGGTAGAGGTAGCTTATCCAGAACGAAATCAAGCCTTGGTGACGATTACACAAATCAAGCAGGGTAATAATTCTGTTGGTACAGTTAAATATCGAGTGGAGATGACAACCTTTGGGCGATCGCTTTTTATTAGTTCACCTCCAGTGTGGCAAATTATTTGGGCTGGGGTGAGGAATTAGTTAGGAGTTAAATAGTTAGGAGTTGGGAGTGACGAGTGAGGTAGAGACGCGATTAATCGCGTCTGTACAGGAGTTAAAAGTCAGGAATTGAGAATTTCAACTCATAACTCATAACTCATAACTCATAACTTTAATTAAATGTCGCCGCGAATTTCTTCGACAACGCCATCGCGTAGAACAATTTCGACTTGCATTTTGCTAATCAAGTTATCTCCGGTTTCTACCTTGAAAAAGCCTTCCATTTGGAATTGGTTGACTTCTTGATCTTGTTGGAGAAACTGCACTTGCTGGAGGTTTTGCAGCAACTGGTTTTTCTGTTCTAGGAATTCACTTTTCTTTTGATTGACTTGGAGTTGGATATTGTCAATTTGTTGGAGGGTCTGGGGTCCGGGTGGTTGCAGACTCTGCTTTTGAATTGCAGCGATCGCTCTTTGTCCTTCGACATCTAGCTGTTGCAGTTGTTGGTCAAGTTGATTGATCTGTGCTTGCAGCTGCTGTTGTACTTCCTCTTTCCAGAGGGGAGTAACAATCACTTTAACGTTGACGACGCGTTTCAGGAGCAAATGAGATTTGGAGACATCCATAAATATTTCACGTTCACTCTTATAGTTGGCGGGTGGAATTATCAGGCAAACATGCCGTCAATAATATCGCGATAGCGTTCCACGACGATGTGTCGTCGAACTTTCAGTGTTTGAGTCATCAAGCCGTTTTCGATGGAAAACGGTTCCAGTATGAATTTGAACGACCCGATGCGGTCATCCGGCCGATAGCCTGGACGATTTTGCACTTCACGATTTAATTCTTGGCGAAATAAATCCTGGATCATTTTACTCTCCAAGTCAATTTTTTCACCGAATGAGGAAGTTACCCGATCGCTTTCTATATCCAGTGTCAAATTTTGAGTTGCTGCCCATTTTTCTAAGGCTTCGAGATTGGGGACAATTAAGGCTCCCAAGCTGCGCTGATCTTGGCCGACAAGCATAATTTGATCGATGTAGGGCGATCGCAAACACGCGTCTTCGATGGGCTGTGGTTCGATATTTTCCCCGTTAGTCAAGACAATCGTATCCTTCGCCCTGCCAGTTAGCACTAAGTCGTTTTGTGGTGTCAGCCAACCCAAATCGCCGCTATCAAACCAGCCTTCAGGGTCAATTGCTTTGGCTGTGGCTTGGGGATTTTGGTAATAGCCTTGCATAATCTGCGGCCCCCTTAACAATACCAAGCCTCGCTTTTCTACTGGCAAAGGCGCTTTTGTCTCAGGGTCTACGATTTTAGCTTCTGTTGCGGGGAGTGGTAGCCCGGATGCGCCAATCAAATTTCGCCAAGGACGACGCACATGGGTAACAGGAGAAGTTTCTGTCAAGCCATAGCCTTGCAAAATCTGCACACCAATAATTTCAAAAAAGTTATCGATGTGTCTGGGAAGCGCACCGCCGCCGCTAATCATCTGCTTGACTCGTCCGCCTGTGGCTTCCCGCACTTTGGCATAAACCAGTCGTTCTCCCAATTTATGCAGGGGTAACAAAGCTGTTGCGAGTATGGTAGCTGCAAATCGTTCCACGGCTGAGGCATGAAGATTATTTAAATCCAATCCCTGGGCAACTCTTTGCGCTTTAATATATTTTTCGCTGATGCCTAATAAAAATTTAATTAGGCGTTGCTTTTTGGCTGGTTGTTCGCGGAACTGTTTTTGCACTCCTTCATAAATCGATTCCCACAAACGCGGTACACCCACCATGTAGTTGGGTTTAAATTGTCTCAAATCTCCTTTTACGGAGCGCAAGTTAGTATAAACTTGCGTGCAACCTTGAGATAGTAGGTAGTATTCAACAGTTCGTTCGTAGCTGTGCCACGAAGGCAGGATACTGAGAACCATGTCCCCCGGATTTGGTTGCAATACTGTGCCAAATGTTATCACTTGGTGCATCAAGTTACTATAAGACAGCATCACACCTTTGGGTTTGCCGGTGGTGCCAGAGGTGTAAATTAGGGTTGCTAGGGCGTCACGATTTTGCTTGACTGGCACAAAATTATGATTTGCCCCAATTTCAATCAATTGGGCAAAATTTAGCACCTCAAGGGGTGTTTCCGTGGGTGGTGCTTCATCTGAAAGTAAAACGACGAATTGAATTGGTAGATCGTTGAGGCGATCTTGCAGTTTTTTAAGTGTCTTTAAATCTTCAAGTACCAGTGCTGTGCTACCACTATTGGCGATGATGAACAGCAGTTCTTCTTTTTCAGCTTGGGAGCTACGGACGGCATCAACTCCTCCAGCAGTCATGATACCTTGATCGGCAATAAACCACCGAGGACTGTTGTCAGAAATTAAGGAAATGCGATCGCCTAGTTTGATTCCCAACGCCTGCAACCCAGCAGCAAATAGTTGTATTTTCTCTGCCAACTGGGTATAAGTAATCACTGTTTCTGGTTTAGCGTGGGGGTTGTGCAGGGCAACAACATCACCAAATTGCTTAGCTGCCAAAGGCCAAATTTCTGGTAGCGATTCCACACTTGTGTAATCTATCACCCGCTTTAATGCTTGGCGTTCTCGCTCACCGATGTTAGATAAAAAAGAAGACGCGGTTTGGGTTTTTGACATAACACCTTACCTAAAGATTTTTAACTGATTGCTTTTCTTTGCTTATTTTGTCATTCCGCTACAATAACCGTCCTCATTATCCACATTCCCTTTTGTGTATGATGATTCCAGGAATTCTCACTTTATATTTACAAAAATTTATGTTAAGATTGATTTACATAGACTGCAAGCTATGGATTGTGTTTGCAGTTAGAAATAGCGATGTCTCCGACGGGCTACGCCTACTTTTCACAGGGGATGATTACCTATGAATTCCATAGAAGCAACACTGCTAACGCTGATCAAT
Source organism: Desmonostoc muscorum LEGE 12446 (assembly GCF_015207005.2). Taxonomy (GTDB): domain Bacteria; phylum Cyanobacteriota; class Cyanobacteriia; order Cyanobacteriales; family Nostocaceae; genus Nostoc; species Nostoc muscorum. Next base: position 1,789,616 of record NZ_JADEXS020000001.1, on the reverse strand, counting down.
ATTGCTGCCTGCATGGCGTTACCTAAACTGATAGCTATATTTACGGCTAATAAAACCAAACTTACTGAATTGTCGGCGAATAGTTCAGAATTACAAACAGCTAAAGTTAAACTTACGAGTTTTCCCTATTGTACAGCTTACCCATTGACAGGTAGCCAATACTGCAAATTTAGTCCTGATTTTTGCGATCGGTGTTCTCCGAATTGATAGACTATTTTAACGCAAGTAGCGGTCAATCGATTTTGGATTTTGGATTTTGGATTTTGGATTGACCCCGACCACGTTAGCGTAGCGGGACGAAGTACGGGTGCGGGGCATTATGATTTTAAATTTTGGATTTTGGATTTGTTCCGTCCACTAAGGACGGGGCATGTAGCTTGCTTCTGGGTTCGCGTAGCGTTCCGCAGGAAAGGAGTACCAAAAAATCTCAAATCGGCAATCTAAAATCTAAAATTGGCATGGTCAAGGGTTTGAGCCGCCGACTAGGAGAAAATTTAATTAATTTTACATTGTGTAATTTAGTTTAATTGATTATTGCATACTTACTTATAGGCAAGTAATTTTCTAGTTAAGCCAGTATAATTACTAATTACCGTGTCAAGATAACGAAAACTTGGTAAACCAAGTTTTCGTTATCTCTGTGTTCTCTAAGCCTGGAGTGGTTCGTTCTTTGCCCCTCAAAATTCGGTTGTCAGACTACTTAGTAGTCTGTCAATCAACAAATGATGGGTACTGGGAGTCTTGGCACAGGCTTAATGAGATGAGGAGTGGTGATTAACCCCATAGCCAAACGCTACCGTGTATACACGAGTCTGAAGTAGTTGATGAATCCGGGTTTTACCCCACCCTAACCCTCCCCGTTTATTGGGGAGGGAACTAGATTTTCCGGTTTCCCCCCAAGATATCGGGGGGATTAAGGGGCGTGATTTGACTTGTGTGTACACCGTAGATAGCCAAACGGGGGAATTAAAATCAGGATGCTTTGTGTCTTGTTGTTAGCAATCTGGACAAACTATTAGTTCAAAATAACAGGTTTCACTATGAATCGGAAACAGATCGCAGAGTTTTCTCTCGAAGATGGCACGAAGTTTTTAGCTGAAGTTGATGAACCAGAAAATAGCAATGCTTTGACACGTGTTGCCAGATCGGACACTGGACAAATGGTTGTTGAAGCTAAAAAGAAATTTGACGAGGTATTAGATCAAATACAACCTGTAGCTTCAGCAATTATCACCAAACTGAGTCAGATGAATACACCTGCCGATGAGGTAGAGGTGAAGTTTGGGATTAAGTTAAATGCTGCTGCGGGTGCAATTTTCACTTCTGTAAGTGGTGAAGCTAACTACGAAATTACCTTGAAATGGAAGCAAGACAAGGCATAGTATGGTAGCGAGTACAGATAATTATATTCAAATTTTTAGATCGGCGATCGCCAGAATTTTTCATGCTAATGGTGCGGTAGCTGGTGTAGGTTTTTTAGTCTCTGGGCGGACTGGAAATTATATCCTGACATGCGCTCACGTTGTTACCTCAGTTCTATCTTTACCAGAAGATATAGTTGCAGCTCCTAATAATGATATTTATTTAGATTTTCCCCTAATTGCATCAGGGCAACAACTAAAAGCTAAAGTTGTTTTTTGGCAACCCGTTGTCAGTAATGTATCAACTTCTAAGCCTGAAGATATTGCCGGGTTGGAAATAGAAGGGCAGTTGCCTAAAGAAGCCCAACCAATCAAGTTAATAAAAGCTAGCAATATTTGGGAGCATCCTTTCCGCATATTTGGTTTTCCTCACGGACACAATGATGGCGTTTGGGCTACAGGTGTGTTGCGAGACAGCCAAGGAAAGGGATGGGTGCAACTCGAAGACAGTAAGGTAACCGGCTACAGGATAGAAGCAGGCTTTAGTGGTGCGCCTATATGGGATGAAACCCTTGTAGGAGTGGTTGGGATGGCAGTGGCGGCGGAGAAACAGCGAGAAGATATCAAGACTGCTTTTATGATTCCCGTGGATGTATTGAGCCAAGCATGGGATGAAATAGCTTTGTCGATTTCGCCAAATGCACATACCCAGACTACTAAGAGCAGAGTACAACAACTCAAAATCAAAACTTTGCAACAACGCTTTGATGTTCTAAGTAGTGATTATGAGGCAGCGTACAATCAGCTTAACTATACACTGAGTGCTGGCGATCGCAATATCATCCAACGCCAAATCAACAGCATACTACAAGAACTTGAGCAAGTAGAAAGCGAACTTAATGCCATAAGCAATTAATTTAATTTTTAAATGCAATGAACAATTCTTCAGATTTACGCAAGAACTATATAGAACGGGTAATAGCCAATTTAAAAACTGATATTGAAACTATCAGCAAGCAAATATTGCGGACACTTGATGATGTAGAGAAGAACAAATTGCAAAGGCAAATTGATGATAAATTCGATGAAATGGCAAAAGCTGAATCAGAATTAAACGAACTGAATAGAGAATCTATAGAGCTTGAGTCTGATAAAATTCCATTCACTAATCGCGATGATGCAATTAGTGAGATTACAGCAATTAATTCTCCTCCTTATCGTCTGGTAACAGCTCCTGAAGGTTACGGAAAAACAGAATTTCTCAAACAGATTATGGGGCGGTTTCAAGAATTGCAATGGTGTTGTGCTTATGCTTCGATGTCTAGTTATGAAAGTATTGAAGATTTAGAAAAACGATTAGCAAATTCTCTCCAACTTCCCCTCCCAGAAGGATATGAATTAAATTCGGGAGATCGTTTAGGCTTACTATTGCATAGAAATTGGGCTAAATGTCAATCCCAGGGAAAAAAAGGTATTGTGCTGCTAATCGATTTAGATGGAAATGCCCCACCAAAGCAACGTTTAAACGAAATTTTTAATGACTTTCAGAAATTTGTAGGGAGAATTGAAAGATGCTTGAAAGAATTACAGTTCTTTAAAGATAATTCTCGGAGACTTCGAGTTGTAATTGCCGCTCGCTGTCTGATTGATATCCCTTTAGATCGCACTTTTCCGAGACTAATACTCTCTCCTTTTAACTGGGAAGTGATTCAGGATACAGCAACAAAATATCTCAAGCCAATCGAGATGACTTCCGAAAGTCTTGCTCTACTTTCAGGACACTTACTGTATTTAACTGGCGGACACCCAGGGGGAATTGCTGAAGCACTAAAAGTTTATCGCAGTGGTGCTTATACAGTTAGTTGGTTTTTAAACAGTTATGGCAACCAACTATGGGAAAAAAAGCTCAAAAAGTGTAGAGACCAAATTAAAGAAACCTTGACAACGGAAAATAATCATCTCTACGAATCAATTGAAAAATTGAGTATATTTCCTATACTCAATGGTACTTGGGTATTAAAAGAAGCCGTTCGGAGATTTCAATTACCTTTCAGTGATGATAGTTTTAAGTTAAACGCTGAACTGACAAAGACATCTATTTTTACTCGTGACAAAACCATTATCAAAGATGGTATGACACGGCGGCTACTAGTTATTGGTCTTCTGAGAGAAACTTCGCCTGATAACTTTCAAAAACTTTGTAGCGAAGCAGCTCAAATTTGCTGGGAATATATTCATGAACTGAAATCAAAGAATAATTCTGCTGTTGCGGGTACTTGGTCTATGCAGTATTTTTTTCAAAGCCTGCAACAACACGCTGGATTTATTAATTTTGGTGCTAATAGTCTGGCTTATCGACAAAAACTCCGCCAAGATTTCTTTGATAAAACCGTTGAAGAAACTCTGGAAATATTCCGCAATACAGACCGAGAGCAAATGCATGAATTTCTTTATACGCTCAAATCTGAAGTAGAAAATGACTGGGAATTTCAGTTTCTTGTCAATTACTATCTGCACAATGACGAATATAATGATACACCCTACAGAGATTTAATTCAGAAGCTTGATGAAGCAATTCAAAATAATTAATTGGGGAGTGGGGAGTGGGGAATGGGGAATATGTGGATTGAGTTTTTGCAAAAATTAAATAGGAATTATATAGGACTGGTATTTGATTTTTGAAGAAACTCCATAAACTCGGAAAAGCTGATTCACTATTCCCCATTCCCTACTCCCTACTCCCTACCTACACAAATAAGTTCAAAAATTAAATAGGAGTTTGATATTATGTCTGAACTAGAAAAATTAGAGTTTGTTGGTCGTGAAGAACATCTAAATCGAATAATTTCCCTTGTTCAGGAGCCTAATAAGCTGCATGTCATTTTGGTGGAGGGTAGAGGTGGAATTGGCAAAACTTGGTTGCTGCGTGCATTACAATGCCGCCTCAATCAAATTCAGATTGGGACAAGTGAAATTATTGATTGCGATATCCCTGTTTTTAATGATGCAGAAGATTTATACACTCAAATCGCCAAACAATTATACGATTCTACTTATCAACAATGGTTGCTCCGGTTACGACAACTGCGAGAAGATGAAAATTGCATCAGTCGAATCGCATATAAACAAGAACGCGGACAACTTGAAAAGTTCTTAGTCGATGAAATTAATCGCAAGTCCAGCCAACAGAGACTAGTATTTCTAATTGATACTGTTGAGAAGTTAGGACAACCAGAAGTCAGAGAGAAAGTTTGGCAGCATGTCGGCAATTTATGCCATCAACTAAACAATGCCGTATTTATTTTAGCAGGTCGCCCTAATATTGGCCGCCAAATTTTAGAAAATTCATTCAACAAAGAAGAATTAATTTCTTTGGAACTAAATGAATTTACTCGTGAGGATGTGCGGACTTACATTCTTTCCAAGGAGGAGCAGCTTCACTTTACTCTCGGACAAGACTTGGCTCAAAAACTCATAGTTCTTTCTGGTGGCAGCCCGATCATGATTGAATTTGGGGTAGAGTATGCTTATCGGGAAGTCATACCAGATTGGTTAGAAAGTGAAGATATAGAAACTATTCCAGGTAGGTTAGAAAAAACTGGTGGATTTGAAGCTGAAATGGTTCGACATATTACGCAGCTTCGCACATCAATGGACCGGCTAACTCTGTTGCTTTCACGCATCTACCCATTAGATAGCTCTGATATTGCGAATTTATTAGAAATATCAAAAGAAGATGCCGAAAAATTATTTATTGATGCACAGAGCTACTTTTTTATTAAACCAGTAGTCGGTGGTTCTCAAATATCATTGCATGATATTGTACGAGACTTGGTTGACAAATATGTATGGACAGATATTGACCCGGATTTTGAATGGAGAAAACGAGATAGTCGGATTGCTGCCCAATATTTCAAGCAAAAAGATTATGAACTAGGCCCACACAAAAGAATATTGGAGGTTCAACATTCCTCTGATAATTCTCAGAAAGTCGCTAGCATCGAGTTTCTCATTGAAGAAGTGAAACAATTGCGGGAATTTAATACTAGCCGATGGCTATGGAATGCTTTATATGCCGATCCGATTGTTGGTTTTGATACTTGGTATGAAATTACTAATACGATACGTACTCAAGCCAAGAAATTTAGCTTTGTTAATCAATTATTGGCAATTGTCAAACAGTTTGAAACAGAGCTAAACCCCGATCAAAAACTGAAAATGATTATTTTTGAATCCAGGATTGTTCACGCACTGAAAGACAAGTGTGCAACAGAAGATGAGGTGAAAAAGCTAGAGGTAATACTATCGGAACTATCTTCTAATTCTGCTCATCAAGCAGATATTTGCAATGTCTTGGGAATGTTGAATGCCAAGTTACATCTTTATGACGAAGCTTTGAAATATCAGCAAAAGTGTTTATCGCTAGTCCAACGTAACAAACTATCAGCTATTCCTGGTGTAGCTAATCAAGTTGGTTATCTTTATCGACAACTCAACAACTTTGAGGAAGCTGAAAAATATTACAAACTAGGTTGGGATGCTGCTATGGAAGTTGACACTCCTAATAAAGGTTTAACTCAAGTTATGGCTAGTATTCAAAATAATTTGGGATTTTTATATGGACAACAAAAAAATCATGTCAAGGCTGAACAGTGTTTTAAGGCTGCTATTGATATGTGGTCGAGTGTTGAAAGTGAACGCGAAATAGCTGACGCCGAAATTGCCTCTGCTAGTATTTGGGTAGATGATGGTAACTATGTTAAAGCTAAACAATTACTTGAGAGAGCATTAAGCCGTTGCAACAATGAGGAAAATGATAATCGAATATTGTGTAGGGCATATTTTCAGTTAGGCTTAAATCAGTGGTTTAGTGCTGAAATACGAAATGAAGCCGTTTGGGATGTGACACAGGTAGAGTGGGATCTCAATCTGCTTTCTCAAGCTCAAGATGCTTTAGAAAAAAGCCTGAAACTAGCAGAGAAATACGGACGTGAAGAGGAGTTACCTGGAATTTTGCACCAAGCTGCCAGTGTCTATTGGCATCTTGGGTTTCAAACAGGCGATCGCTCTTTGTGTGAACAAGCTCTAAAACTCAACGATCGCTCTTATCAGACTAGTCTAGAATACAACGATATGCGATATGCCATTGATAGCCTCGTAGGTAAAGCAGAGTTTGATTATTACGCAAAAGCCTACGAGCATATTTCAGATTATGCACGGGAACTTAGCGATCGCTTCCAATCCTATGAAAATATCCATACCCTATACTTTGGTCGTATATTACGAATAGAAGGTGATGTTGCATTTCAACAAGCTAACTACGATTTTGCTTTTAGTAAATATGCTCAAGGAATACCCAAAATCTTTCAACATGGAGGTTTCGGTCCATATTCGATCCAACATGAGCTAAATTTACTCCAAAAGAAAATCGAACGGTTACCTATAGAACTTTCTAAAACTTTGATCCAGCAACTCAAATCTCAGTGGCAAGATCATAAAGCTCTCAAGGAATGGTGCGATCAACAAATGTTTCTGACTAGAATCCGTGCAACAAAATAGCCATCTTCTCATGCTTAGTAAAAAAATTGATCGACCCCAAATCTTAGTTTCTCTCAATTCTAGCTATGTACCGACTGGGCAATGCGACTGTGATGGAGGGGACTGTGCCTGTGACTTATCCCCTCTAGCAGAATTAAGCTCAGATATGCGATTATCTTTGGGGATGTCGGAAACAGAGTTTGTGAGAGTTCCCAACTCGCAGATGATGAATTTAGATAATACTTATTCTATTTGTTATGGTACTCATCATCAAGCAGCAGTTCTGAATAAATCAGCACTAGATTTATTAGATAAATTTACAATTCCTCATAAATTAAATGATATTGGAATCGAGGATTTTCACCTTGATCCAACAGACTTACAGACAGCTATTGCGGAACTATATCAAGCACGTTTAATTGCACCCAAGAATAATTGCTCATTGAATTTAAATGAAATCCCAGAAACTTTAACAGCATGGTTGCATATCACCGATCGCTGTAATTTAAGATGCGATTATTGTTATCTTCCTCATTTAGCAAAAGATATGTCAATAGATATCGGTAGAGCAGCTATTGAATCTACATTTCGCTCTGCTACCTTAAATAGTTACCGCCGCGTCAAACTCAAATATGCAGGAGGAGAAGCATTACTCTGCTCTCCCTTAATTAAGGATCTCCATTTGTATGCTCAATCTCTTAGCAAACAAACAGACATTATATTAGATGGAGTTGTTCTCAGTAATGGAACATTGATTATGCCTGAGATTATTGAGATGCTGCAAACATTGAATCTGCGTCTGATGATTTCACTAGATGGATTAGCAGATTTTCACAATATTCAACGTTCTTATGCAGGCGGCAAGGGATCGTTTCAAGATGTTGAACGAGGTATTAAGATTGCTTTACAAAATGGTCTGACACCAGATATTTCCATCACGGTTACTGGGCGAAACGCAGAAGGTTTACCCGATGTTCTGGAATGGATATTGGAATATAATCTGCCCTTTAGTTTAAATTTCTATCGTGAAAATGAACTGTCTGCTTCTTACGAAGACTTGCAATTAGAAGAATCTCGGCTGATTGAGGGAATGTTGGCAGCGTTCAAAGTTATCGAATTAAAATTACCTAATCGAAGTTTACTAGGTTCATTGATCGATCGCGCCAATTTATCGTTTCCTCATAAACGCACTTGTGGAGTTGGGCAAAGTTATCTGGTATTTGATTACAAAGGGCAAATTGCTAAATGCCAGATGCAGCTACATAAAACTGTGTCCTCAGTTGATATTCAAGATCCTTTAACTGTTGTGCGACAAGATAAAGTAGGTATTCAGAATTTATCAGTTGAGGAAAAAGAAGGTTGTCGTACATGTGAGTGGAAATATTGGTGTACAGGTGGTTGTCCTTTGGCAACCTTTAAGGCTACAGGGCGTTATGATATTCAATCTCCAAATTGCAATATTTACAAAACTTTATATCCTGAAGCTGTCCGATTGGAGGGTTTACGGCTTCTCAAATATAGTTACCCAAGTAATACCAATTCTCCATAACAATGCACTGAATTTTTATTAAACATAGAATTATTATCTGCCATTTTAGTAACTTAGTATTTCTTATCCTAAATTAAGCTACACTTTGTTTTGATAAGATATCAACTTTATGTGCAGCAAACTTTGTCAAATGTGATTTTATGCAATTTTCAGTACAAAATTAACATATTTAATATTATTTAATACTTTAAAATGGGTCAGTGCAGCGAAATAACGCTATTTTTTAGCGACTGAGATTAGGATTACTCAGAATTCCGACAAGCACTCTGACTAATTCTTCTAAACCTTCTGGAACGCGATAAAGTTTAGTGTCTTCTATGATATGTTTTTCTTGTCTTTGCAGTATTCCAAATTTCCAATTATATCCATTTGTCACCGCTCCATATAATATAGCATTAGGGGAATCTACCCACTGGTCTAGTGCTAATAATTCTATCGCCAATTGATTAAATCCTCTTTTTAAATCTGATTGTTTAGCCTCAATAACTAAAAGTGAATTCTGGGAAACTAGGTAATAATCAAATGTACCTTTAAGCTGTTCGTTAACATTAACACTGTATTCAATATAAAGAATAGATTGCGTTTGGTCGCAAATTTCTACAAGAATAGGAGAAATTAACATTTCTCTAATAGCTATTTCTGCAACTGAATCAAAAATGGATATATTTCTTTGAAGATAGCGCTTTAAAAATTCTAAATATGTTATTTCCCCTAGATAATTAGGCAGTTCCAGGATCTTCTTTTCATAGCTACAATCAAAATCTGCAAGAATATCTTTGGTTGTATAAGGTAGTTCAAAATATTTGCTAAATGTATAGCTTTGTCCAGGTTGGATAATCCGGTTACTAGTCATGTTCTACTTTCTGGTTTTAGTTATGATTTAAGTTTAGCTAAATATAGAACTCCTATTTAATTGTTTAAAATTGAATTATTTTTAAATTGTTAAGATTTATATATTATTGTTAACATATAGTTTATAGTTAAACCTATATTGCTCTACATGTAAACACCAAGTTACAAAACCTGTTTTATCTGAGGATATATTAAAAACTCGATAGTTACCATTAGATCAAAATATATTTAGTTAGCTTATAACCAATAAAAGAAATCTAAAATACTGTTTTTAAGCAATTGTACTAATTTTGCTTCAAACTAGTAATTATAGAACCCATTTGACATCTTGTGAGGTTTTGAATTAAGGTACTCCTCAGCATCTAAAATCCAATACTAATGGCGTATTCCAGCAACCTCACTGATGCAGAATGGGAAATTTTTGAACCCTTATTGCAAGAGATATTACCGACTAAGAAGCAGACTCGACCGACCAACTGGCCAAAGCGAGATATCTTCAATGGAATTCTCTATCAACTAAAAAATGGATGCAATTGGCAAGACTTACCTAAAGACCTCCCCCCTTATTCCACTGTATATTGGCACTACAAACAGTGGCGAGCAGCCGGGGTATTTGAGGAACTGATGAGTGTCTTACATGGACAAGTGCGTGAACAGGTAAAAAAAAAACCGCACTGGACGACATTGATCATCATTGACTCCCAAGCAGTGAAAAATACCTGCAACGCCAGTGTGGAGTCGAAAGGTTTTTGCTTCTACAAAGCCACCAACGGTATTAAAAGGCATTTGGCTATTGACACCCTTGGGTTTCCCTTTTTTACGCTCTGTACTCGCGCCAATGTCTCGGATGATGCCGGATTAATTGAGATGTTTACTCTCAACATCGACTACTTCAAGTCAAAACCTATCGATATTCCCAAGATTACTATCCTGCTAGATCATGGGTATCACCCAGAATATTTGACTCAGGAGTTAGAGCGAATTTACCCAGAGATCATGACCAAAATTCAGTTTCAACTTTCTACGAAACCCTCAAAACAAGAGAAAGCGGCACAAGGAAAATCTGGATTTGTTCCGGCAATAGCTAGATGGGTGATCGAACGCTCCAATGCTTGGATGGAGCGCTGTAAAATTCTGGTTAAGAACTTTGAACGAACCCTGGTTAGTGCCACTGCCAAACTCAATATCTGCTTCATCAGGCTAATGATTAAGAGGCTTGCAGCACCTTCTTAGATGTCAAATGGGTTCTATATTAAATACATGTTTTACAAACAGGGGAGATAACATCATGAGTTTGATAGATGGTTTATTAATGACGCTGCTTAGTACTGTTGCTTGTCTAGCCCTACCTAAGCTACTATCTGTAATTCTGTCTGCGAAAAACGAGAACACTGTACCATCGCCGTCTGGTGAAATCTCCTAAGATTCCAACTCGGAAATGCCCAGCTTTTCTTAAGATAGGCTGATTGTTTCTAGATATCGCCTTGATGAGGATAAAATATAATTATTGGTGCAAGGCGATATTTGATTCAAAAACGAGAGTTTGATTATTTTAGGACTTACGCAAAATCATGAAAAAACGAACCGCAAAGGACGCAAAGGACACAAAGAAATAAGAGTTTCAGAGAGTTTTTGCGTAAGTCCTATATTTATTATTTTTTTGTTGTTGCTGTAGTTATTTTAGGTCTGACGATAATAAAAAATGCCAGCAAAGTAAAAACTAACATTTGCCAAGTTACCAAATTCCAGCCTCCAATATTCCAGCAGAATAGACCAATGCTAGTACCTACAGCACCGCCGATAAAATAGGTAGTCATGTAGACTGTGTTGATGCGACTATTTGATTGAGGATCAAGAGTGTATATCCTGGCGACGTTGGTGACCTGAGTTGCTTGTACACCTACATCTACTAACAATACAGCAACAGCGATCGCCAGTGCAGAATTAGAAGCAATTTTAGCAATTACTAAACTTGCAATCACCATCGATACCGCAACAGTCAAGGAACGTTGGGAGTTACCGCCATCGGCTAGTTTACCAAAAATTGGCGCCATCAATGCACCTGCGATCGCCACTAAGCCATACATCCCAATTGTGTCAGATCTAAAATTAAAAGGCGCTCCGCTTAAATGGAAAGTCAGCGTTGTCCAAAATGAGCAAAAGACACCAAACAATAACGCACTAATTAAAGACGTTTCTCTTAATAATGAAAAACGTTTTAATTGGTAAAGTGTTGATTTTAATAATTCCCAATAATAACCATTAAACTCATTTTTGACATTAGGCAAATATATATTTAATAAGACAGTAACAATTAAAATCATTCCTGCCGAAAATCCATATACATAACGCCAATTCAACAATTCAGCAATATATCCACTAACAACCCTTGCTCCTAAAACTCCAATCAATATCCCAGTAAAAATATTGCCTACAGTTTGGCCTGTGGTTACTCTATCTATACTTGCTGCTAAGGGAAGAATAACCTGGGCTGAGACTGTCGTAATTCCAATTGCGATGCTCAATATCCAAACTTCGACGATGTTTTGTGCAAACGTCATTGCTATCAACAAACAAAACAAACATGCCAATAAGCAAAGAATTAATTTTTTCTTGTTGATTTTATCGCCCAAGGGGATTAAAAAGAAAAGCCCAAAACCGTAACCAACTTGCGAAAGCACAGATATGCTACCGGCTTCACTTTCACTGACTCCAAAAGAAGATGCAATATCTTTGAGGATTGGCTGATTATAATAAACATTGGCTACACAGACACCAGCTGCGATCGCCATAATCAGTACTTGGACTTTAGTTAATCCATTACTTGGGATTTGTTTTTCCATTCAACCTAAAATTTATACAGGAAAAAACTGGTTTACAGTACAGCTAAAACCAGGTAATAAGGGAGAAATTATATTATCATTACTAAATAGAGTTGCTACCAACTTAAGTTGATTATCTTCGCGTCGATAGACCTCTAGTTTACGCGATCGCCAATCAGCAATCCAATATTCTTTTACTCCTCTGGTAGAATAAAGTTTAAGTTTTGCTTCCTTATCTCGTCTTAGGTCTTCGTTGCTGCTAGACAAAACTTCGACTACTAAATCTGGTGCGCCAGTTAAATGTCCCGCTTCATCCAATGTTAGCGCCAAGGTTTCTTTAGTAACCCAAACTACATCAGGAATCACATTATCTGATTCTGAAAACAAAACGCCGGGGTTGATTACAGCTTCCCCTAAACCAGTAGACTCTGACCAAACATCAAGTTGTCCAAAAATTCGCCCACAAGTTTGCTGATGTTTGAAATGAGGTGCCCTAGTCACAAATAATTCTCCATCAACTATCTCGTAGCGCGTCCCTTCATTTTCTGCGAAGAGTTGCACATCGTGAGTTGTCCAGCGTACTCCTGTATTAAGCATCTGACTCATCAGCTAACTCCTTTTATCTTGTTCTTGTATTTTAAGGTAATTGTTGACTGTTAGCTGTTGACCGTTGACCAATTAACTTTTGACTTGCGATTTTGGCGCCGCCATTTACTCGCAGAAAGTAATTTTTGACTCATCGGCTAACTCTTGGAATCTCACTCTTATATTTTAATTAGAAAATCTTAACAATTTAGGAGTCAAAATACCTTACAGCATCTTGCTACAGGAGCCAGAATAGTTAAAGAATTAGAAAAACATTTGATGCATAAATAATTAATCAAAAAAATTACTCAAATGTGTAGCCCTTCTCTTAACAAGCACTTAACGCCCACAAGCTCGATAATATGACTCAAGTCCAAGTCGAACCCAAACTATACAGCTTCGATGAATTTATCAGCTGGTATCCCGAAAATTCAGAGGTACGATACGAATTGCATGATGGAGTAATTATCGAAATGCCCAAGCCAAGGGGAAAACATTCAAATCTAACAGGTTCCCTGATTGAGCAACTATTGATAATTATTAGACAGAGTGGCTTTGGAGGCATATGGACTATTCCCAGAGAATCAATCGTCAAACCTAAACGGGAAAAATCAGGTTACGAGCCAGATATCATTGTTTTAAAAAAAGAAGTTCTTGGGGATGAACCCCGGTGGGAAAGCGAATCGATTATTCAAAATCCTGATTCTGTCAAATTAATCGTCGAAGTGGTTTCAACTAATTGGCGTGACGATTACTACGATAAAGTTCGAGATTATGAACAAATGGGCATCGAAGAATATTGGATTATCGATTATACAGCACTGGGAGCGAGAAAGTTCATTGGTAACCCCAAGCAACCGACAATTTTTGTTTGTAACTTGGTTGACGGAGAATATCAGATGACTTCATTTACAGCAAATACGACTATTGTTTCCCCAATATTTCCCCAATTCAACTTAACTGCACAACAAATTTTTGATTTGGCTTCATAGGCAAGCATTTACAGCAGATTGCAGATTGGTGAGGTACGGTTTATCGTAGGGTAGCACAGCTGTGCTACCCTACCCGTGTACCTCATTTACTTGAAAAATGCTGTAATTTTCACTTGCGATTTTCGCGCCGCCACTTACTCCGTACTAAGCGAATTTCATCAAAAGTGTAGCTTTCACCTAGTTGTTCTTTAATGGGAGTGAGGGAAATGTCACCGAGTACTTCTAAAACTTGCCAAATTTTTTGTTGATGTTCTATAGGTACTAATTGATTTAAATCAATCGGCTGATTTTTCTCAATTAATTTTTCTAGATGATTGCTAATTGTTGCTGGACTAAGGTTGCGTTTTTGGGCAATTTGAGCGATATTTAAACCTTGCTGATGTAATTGTAATGTCTGCAATTCAGTGTAAGATGAAGATGAGTTGGGAGAGGATGCATAATTATTAGTAACCGATTTATTTTGCAAACCTTTTTCTTGGCGGTAGGCGCGAATTTCTGTAAGAAACTTTTCGCCATATTGAGCGAGTTTGTGACTACCTACACCAGAAAGTTTGGCAAATTCAGCTAAGGTTTGGGGTTGTACCTGTACCATCAATTTTAAAGTGGAATCGTGGAAGATGACGTAAGGTGGTACAGATTGCTCATCAGCTAATTGTTTACGTAGCGATCGCAACTTCTGTAATAATATTTCTGCAACTTCTGCTTTTTCACTTCCCTGTTCCCCGGTAATTTTTTGGACTGTGGTTACAGCTAGGGAAACTGTGCGTTGTTTTCGCATTACTTCCCAACTTAAGGCATTGAGTTTTAAAACTGAGTAACCATCGCTAGTTTGTTCTAGTAGTCCTTGATGTAAAAGCGATCGCCCCAACATTCGCCATTCATCTACAGTTCTATCTTTACCAATACCATAAGTAGAAAGTTTATCGTGTTCGTACTGGAGAATTTTGTCTTTTTTTGCCCCCCGCAACACATCAATTATGTGTAGCATCCCAAACCTTTCTTTGCAACGCGCCACACAAGATAAAAACTTCATGGCTTCAATTGTCCAATCTTGCATGGGTTTGGGATGACGACAATTGTCACAGTTCCCGCAATTTCCCGGAAACCTTTCGCCAAAATAACCCAGTTGAATCGTTCGCCGACAATCAGTACCTTCAGCGTAATCGATCATCTGCCGTAGTTGTTGTTTAGCAATCAACTGTTCTTGAGGATCAGTTTTTTGATCGATACTCCATTCAATTGTTTTAACATCACCAAAGCTGAAAAATATTGTACACCGAGATGGTTCTCCGTCTCTACCTGCCCTACCAGATTCTTGATAATAACTTTCTATATTTCTGGGCATATCAAAGTGAACTACCAACCGCACATCGGGTTTATTAATTCCCATGCCAAAGGCGATTGTTGCCACCATCACCCGGACATCATCTCGAATAAATCGCGTTTGATTGCTGCTGCGTTCTTCATCAGTTAATCCGGCGTGATAAGGCAAAACAACAACTTTATCATTTTGCAGTTTAAAAGTGAGTTCATCAACTTTTTTCCGAGTTAAACAATAAATAATTGTCGAACCTTCAGTTTCTCGAATTAGTTCTAACAATTCAGCGTAAGCATATTTACTTTTCGGACGAACTTCGTAATAAAGATTTTCCCGGTTAAAACTGGCAAGATGGATGCTAGGTTGCTTTAATCCTAGTTGTTGAATAATATCACTACGGACGCGATCGGTGGCTGTGGCGGTGAGGGCGACTGTAGGGATATCAGGATAGCGTTTGCGCAGAGATTTTAATTGGCGATATTCTGGACGAAAATCGTGTCCCCATTCCGAAACGCAGTGTGCTTCATCAATAGCAAAGCTAGAAATACCGATTTTTTCTTTAACTAAATCGAGAAACGGGAGAAACCTTTCACTGAGGAGACGTTCAGGGGCGACGTATAGTAATTTTACTTTACCGTTGAGGATGGCTTCTTCCCGCGATCGCACCTGATACCCATTCAAACTACTATTAAGAAATGTGGCGCTAATATTATTATTTCGCAGTGCTTCCACTTGGTCTTGCATCAAAGCAATTAACGGCGACACCACCACCGTTAGCCCATTTCTTAACAACGCTGGTAACTGAAAACACAAAGATTTTCCGCCACCCGTAGGCATCACAACCATTAAATCCCGATTTTGCAGCGCATCTTCGATAATTTGCCGTTGTCCGGGGCGGAATCTATCATAACCGAAGTGATATTTTAGCGCTTGTTCGAGATGGGGATACTGAAGCATGGCGATCGCTTTTTTGCAGGCGTTCTGCGTGGATTAAGTAAGTTTAGTCAAAAAAAGTGAGATATATTTTTAATAATCTTAGCTTTCTCGTTGAATTTGTGTAACTTAACAATTACTAATTGTCGCCGATCGCAAAAACTCAGGCTAAGATTGGAAAACGCGGTAGGAGGTCATGGTGTCAAAAACTTTTCCATCATAGCTTGTAGTGTTGCTACAAGCTCTAACAACACTAGAAATAGTGATTTGGAAAGTTCTAACAACACGATCTAATACCGTTACTCTTCCGTAACCTGAATTTTCACGGGGTCTGAAAACTCTATTTGAGAAAGAGTAAGGATGTGACAATGCTAGAAGGAATTTGTGAAATTCCAAAATTTAAGCTGAACAAGTGTGTTTTCCCTAAATCCTTACACTTTCTTGATTCATATGCCGTGAAAAGTTAGACGGTAATAATATTTCCTGAAGTTCTGAGTGGAGGCTTCCTCCCCTCAGAATTTTTTAATGAAAACAAAATTCGCGTTGTATAATTGCGGGATGAAGGCAGGGCTGTTTCATTCCCCAAAGAGCTTTAAAAATCAAGGGTTATAGCAATTAAAAATTGGTTATTTTATTACCAGCGTGCCCAGAAAATGAACTATTTTACTGATATTTCAATGTTTAAATGTTCATCTCATCGTCACCCTTACTTACAATTTTCTCGCTAACCATCTTGAAAAATCCTGTTTGAAATGGAATAAAACAGCCCTGCTGCAATCAAGGGGCGTTGTAAGATGACTATACTTTAGAGTGAAATAATCAAGCTTTTCCAGAGCTACATCACCCGCGTCACAGATAGAATTCATATATGAACCCTACACAAGAAAAACTAAAACTTCAGTTTGAGCAGGCTTTAGTCGCGGCTTTTGGCGCTGAATTCGCTGGAACAGATCCTATTTTGGTTGCTGCTAGTAATCCTAAATTTGGTGATTATCAGGCAAATGTGGCTTTATCCTTGAGCAAAAAGAAAGGATTGCAACCAAGAGTAATTGCATCTGCCATAGTTGAGAAATTAGATGTATCCGAAATCTGCGAACCGCCAGAAATCGCTGGCCCAGGATTTATCAATCTGAAACTCAAAACAGCATACCTAGAAGCACAACTCAACGCTATTCAAGCAGATTCCAGGTTAGGAATCCCAATGGCGAAAACACCACAACGCGAAATTGTGGATTTTTCTAGTCCGAATATTGCTAAAGAAATGCACGTTGGGCATTTGCGTTCTACAATTATCGGTGATGCGATCGCCCGTATTCTCGAATTTCAAGGACACGATGTCCTGCGGTTAAATCATGTAGGTGATTGGGGTACGCAATTTGGCATGTTAATTGCCTATCTGCGGGAAGTTTACCCCCAAGCCCTGACCACTGCTAATGCTTTAGATATTGGCGATTTAGTAACTTTTTACCGCCAAGCCAAGCAGCGGTTTGATGCAGACGAAGCTTTTCAAGAAACAGCACGCCAAGAAGTTGTCAGATTACAAGCAGGTGCCCAAGACACACTCCATGCTTGGAAATTACTGTGCGAACAATCACGCCGGGAGTTTCAAGTAATTTATGATTTGTTGGATATCAAGTTAATTGAACGAGGCGAATCTTTCTACAATGCCTTACTACCAGGAGTTGTAGAAGATTTAGACAAATCTGGATTACTGGTAGAAAATCAAGGCGCAAAATGTGTTTTTCTCGAAGGGTTTACAAATAGAGAAGGTGAACCGCTACCTTTAATTGTGCAGAAATCCGATGGCGGTTATAACTACGCCACTACAGATTTAGCATCCCTCCGTTACCGGATTCAGCAGGATGAAGCAAAACGAATAATTTATGTAACGGATGCTGGACAAGCAAACCACTTTGCCCAATTTTTGCAGGTAGCACGCAAAGCCGGATGGATTCCCGATGATGTGGAATTAGTGCATGTACCCTTTGGGTTGGTGTTAGGAGAAGACGGTAAGAAATTCAAGACTCGTTCTGGCGATACTGTACGATTGCGGGATTTGTTAGATGAAGCGATCGCTCGTTGTCATGCGGATCTAAAAGCTAGATTACAAGAAGAAGAACGCGAAGAAACTGAAGAATTTATTAATGAAGTTGCCAACGTAGTTGGAATTAGTGCAGTTAAGTATGCAGATTTAAGCCAAAACCGCACTAGTAACTACGTTTTCAGCTACGAAAAAATGCTAGATCTCAAAGGCAATACTGCGCCTTATATGCTATATGCTTATGCGCGGATTCAGGGAATTAGCCGCAAGGGTGAAATTAACTTTGAAGAGCTAGGAAATAATGCCGTTCTGTTAGAGCATGAAACCGAATTAGCCCTGGCAAAATATTTACTTCAACTCGATGAAGTTATTAGTACTGTAGAGCAAGATTTATTGCCCCATCGGTTATGTGAATATTTGTATGAACTGAGTAAAAAGTTTAATCAGTTTTATGACCGCAATCAAGGAGTTCGGGTGCTGGATGCCGAGGAACCGCAGCGAACATCCCGCTTGATTCTGTGTGATTTGACTGCTAGAACCCTGAAGTTGGGATTATCTTTGTTGGGTATTCAGGTATTAGAAAGGATGTAATATGGCGGTTCCCATTCAGATGCAGTACAACATCCGCAAGGTGTAGGGGCACGGCACTGCCGTGCCCTTACAGGTGGGGAGCAACGGGATTTTGTGAGCAGGGGGAGCAGGGGGAGCAGGGGAGGCAGGGGGAGACAAAGAAATAAGTTTATTCATGGATATCGAGGTAGTAAAAAATACTAAAGATTTCTCTTTACTCCCCCTCCTTCCCCTGCCTCCCCTGCCTCCCCTGCTAAGTTCATGATGATCTCACTTTTTCGCGTTGCTCCCTTACAGGTGTACCTCACCCTTGTGGGGAAACGCTATATATTTTTGTAAACTGAATTCAAAAATGCATCAGGTGCAACAGGTTTTATGGGTAGGAATTGGTTGTAAGCGGGGAACCTCATGGCAATTAATTAATGAGGCAATTGAAAAAGTATTTGAAGAAAATCAACTTTGTCAAAGTGCGATCGCAGGTATTGCTACCATCGATACGAAAGCATCTGAAATTGGCTTATTAGAATTTTGTAACCTACGCAATTTGCCCCTAAAGACTTTTTGTGCCGAAGTTCTTCGCCGTATCTGGGTTCCTAATCCTAGCAGAATTGCCAACCAAGAAGTAGGTACAGCCAGTGTAGCAGAGGCAGCGGCTATTCTTGCAGCCACTCAACTCAACTTGTCGTTGACTGATTCCCTGTTTATCAGCACAGAAGAATTGGGGGTGAAATTCTTAGTTCCCAAACGAATTTTCCAATTAAAAGGGCAACCAGGAGCTGTAACGCTAGCTGTTGCCCAAGCTGCAAATTTTAGTAATTTTTTTATTCACCAACTCTCAAAAAATAGTTAATGATGCTAGAAACAATTGCTAGTACAATTGAACCAAATAAAGCAGGTACAAAGCCCTGAATCTCAAAACCAGAACCAGGAGTTAGGGCACTTGCCAACCAAAGAGTTAAGGCATTGATCACTAATGTAAATAAACCAAAGGTCAGCAAGGTAATTGGAAAGGTTAAAATCTGCAAAATTGGTCTAATAAATGCATTAACTAGACCAATAACAATAGCAGCAACCAAGGCAGCCACAAAATTCTTGATAAAGAATCCCGGAACAATATTAGCAGTAATAAATAACGCCACCGCAGTACCGAGCCAAGTCAATAAAAAGTGTTGCATAAGCTTTTTTAGAAGAATTAACCCTAAGTTTAATTAATTTAACTTTTGTCCATTGCGATTTGTAGCATAATTAGGTGCCGTTGTAGTTGACTCCTAAAGTAGTCGTCTCTTTTGACAGCGCAAAAGCAATCTAAGACCATTTTGGATTGTCAAAGACGTTAGTGTAATCGCTTTTGGCAATCCATGTTGGCATAGAGAAATACTTTTAATGCCAGTATCTTTATCGTATTGCACGATGTACCTAAGTCAAATACCCAGTGCCGATGCGATCGCATACACCATTAACGTGAGTTCGATGAACCTCTCCCCAACCCCTCTCCGTCTCGGAGAGGGGCTTTAGTATCCTGAGTTGGGCACGAAAAATTAGGGTTTTTAAGCCTCTCCCCCCTTGCCTAACGCCGCAAAAGAATTTCCCAGGTAGCTCCACCAGCTACGCCGTCAGGTTCTAAACCATAGCGCTTTTGTACGGCTTTGACAGCGGCTTCGGTTGTCGCCCCAAAGTCTCCATCTACGTCGCCTTTTAAGTAACCAAGCTTTTTCAGTTGTTGTTGCAATTTCACAACTTCCGAACCACGTAACCCTATACGTAAAATCGGTAATCCTTCTGAGGTGTATTGAATACCAGGGGTTCGCTTAGTACTTGTATTTGACTGAGTTCGCGTAGTTTGTCCAGTACGTGCGGCTGACTGAGTTCGAGTAGGTGATGTAGGACGATTCGGCGTTTTTTGAGCTTGTCTAGGTTTAGCAGGCCTTGGTTCAGGGCTGGTAGCAACTTGTGTTACAGGTTTCTTTGGTGGGTTGGGCTTGGTGGGAGCTTGTGTTACAGGTTTTTTGGGTGGGCTGGGCTTGGTGGGAGCTTGTGTTACAGCTTGCCTTGGTGGGTTGGGACTGGGATTTGCAACGTTGGTGAGGTTGGTACTCTGGGTTGGAACGGGAAAATTTGTTGCTGAGTTAAATCTTTGCCCAGATGAAGGAACTGTTGATGCTACTGTCGCTTCTTTAGGAAAAAGTCGTTGCCAGGTGGTGGCATCAACTATACCATCTGGATTTAAGCCAGCTGCTTGTTTAAATCGGGAAACAGCATTGGCAGTATTTTCACTATATATACCATCTACTACACCGGAGTAAAAACCCAAAAGTTTCAAAGCTGCTTGAAGTTCAGATACGCGTTCGCCCTGGCTACCAACTTTCAGGGTCGGACGGCTGATACTATCTGCGGGGTTTACTTGGGCTATTTTTTGCGGAGCTGCAATTGATACTAGAGCAGAGGAGGCAATGAACAGAGGTGTAGTGGAGAACAGGAGTATTTGAGTTGCTGATAAAGACTTAGATCTGTTTGCCCACCAATTCTTTTGCGGTTTTTCCATCCGACAGCGATTTACAGTTGGATGTAGTAATTTTAAGTAACTCAAAATACTTGCTGTCAGGCTGTGTTGCATGGAATTTACTCCCAGAATATTCTCATGCTAATGGTACAGCCGCTTGGTCTAAAAAACAGCTGCTACAGAAAGCGATGTCTCCGATGGGCTAGGCCTGCATACATCATCTACCTGATGCGATCGCCCCATTAATTGCTGTTTCTTGACCAACTAAAGACACATAAGGTTCTTTTAAATACTTAGAAGCGGCAGCGATCGCATCTTGGGCATCCACTGCCGCAATCAGTTCTTGGAACTTAATATCAAAATCAATTCCTAACCCCAAAATCTCATACCAGCCGTATATCTGAGCAATTTGCCCGTTCGTTTGTTTACCCAAAGCATACTGCCCCAGAATCTTGTTTTTAGCAGCTTGCAGGGCGCTTGGGGATATTTCGGTGGTAGACAATAAATCTACTTCTGTACGCAGTCCTTCTAAAGCTATGGTGGTATTCTCTGGTGCTGTACCCATGTAAACCACAAACGATGCTGGGTATAGCCTGGTTGAGTAAAAAGCCGATACTTCGTAAGCTAAACCTCGTTTTTCCCGCAATTCGACAAACAAGCGGCTAGAAAGCCCATTTCCCAAGTAGGTACACAGCAACTTCAGTGAGGCGTAGTCAGGAGAACTCACTGATGTTCCCAAATAACCCAGCATCACAATTGATTGTTGCGTCTGTTGTGGCTTCAGCATTACCTGGGGTTCCACCCTAATTTCAGGTAAATTTAGGATTGGCAGTGGTGATGCTGGAACTTGCCAATCACCAAAAACTTTTGTCACCAATGCTACAGCATCTGCGGGTGTGACTCGACCAGCAATACTAATTACCAAATTATCTGGGCGGAAATAAGTTTGATGATACTGTACTAAGTCTGCACGAGTTAAGCGGCTCATGGTTGTTTCATCTCCTAATACCGACATGGCATAGGGATGATTTTGGTACATGACCTGCCGCATTTGTTCAAAAGCCACAGTGAAGGGTTGCTCTTTTTGCGAACGAATATCTTGTAGCGCTAGACGCCGTTCGAGTTCTACTTGAATTTCGGGAAAAGTAGGCGATCGCAAAATCTGCCCTGCCAATGTTAAAATTTCCGCAAAATCCGATGTTACCGTCTTGAAAGATAGCAAAAAATAATCAGTGGCGGCATCTGTACTCAAACTCGCCCCGACAGACTCGACTTTTTCTGCAATTTCCAAGCTAGAAAGTCCATCGCATCCCTTGGTCATCACTGCTGATAGCAAATGTGCCAACCCTGCTTGTTCTTGGTTTTCGTTACAACTACCAGCACGCACAAAGATTCGGGCTGCAATAATGTCCGCAGCAGGGTTTTCTGCCACTAGCACGACAATGCCATTGTTTAATACGGTGCGATGGATAGGCGATTTTTGCAGCAAGGTTGTCATTTGTCATTTGTCCTTTGTTATTGGTTATGGGGCATGGGGCATTGGGCATTGGGCAGAGGATGGGGGGACAAGTGGAATTGGAAGGGGAAAGACTTCTTGCAAGTTCTCACCTTGTCCCCTTTTCTCCTTGTCTCCTTGTCTTCCCACACTTCTTGTTCTCCCATGCCCAATGCCCGATGCCCCATACCCAATACTTAACATGGTTTAAGTATAGTAACCGCATAATTTTGCGGTGAGAGATACTGTTTAGCTAATTTTTGCAGTTCTTGGACATCAAAAGATTGAATCTCCTGGGGATATGTCACAGCTAATTCAGCTTGGGCAATTGTATTGTAGTACCCGTAAAGTCCTGTGAGTTGATTTGGCGTTTCAGTAGAAAAGGCATACTCGTTACATAGTAGCCTGCGCGATCGCGCTATTTCCTGTTGACTAATTCCTTGAGTCTGTAACTGATCTAAATGATCGCAAATCAAAGACTCAACTTTTTCTAAATTTTCTGGTTCCAACCAAGCAGTAATTGTAAATAAACTCGATTCTCGTTGGAGAGAAAAATTACTACAAATTCCCTGTACCAATTGCAAATCTTCCCGCAAATCCCTTACTAAACGCGAAGTCCGCCCTTCTGCTAATAACACCGACAATAAATCTAAACCATAGGCAGTGTGGATTTGTTCTACTCCCGGTACCAGCCACGCCATTAATAATCGCGCTTGTTCTATGCGTGGTAAACATAGTTCTTGACGACGAACTTCTGTTATTATTGGTTCTGGCACTTTTTCAAACTGCGGACAATGAGCAGGTTCGGCAAAATCAGTAAATGAACGATTTACTAATTCCCAAGCCGACTCCTGAGCTATGCCCCCTGCAATTACCACTGTCATGTTTTGCGGTTGGTAGTGCGCCCGGTGAAAGCAGCGCATCGCTTCTGGTGACTGCTGCATAAGTTCTTGCTCAGTACCCAGCACCGAACGTCCGTAAGGGTGACGCCCATAAATGCTGCCAATCAAAGCTTGGAATCCTATCCAGTCAGAATCGTCATTGCACGAGCGGATTTCTTCTAGTACTACGTCCCGTTCGCGGCTAAATTCATCTTCTGGAATTGCCGCGTTCAGCAGTAGTTCTCCCAAATGCGGCAGAGTATCTTGCAAATAAGGCGCAGCTGTGGTAAGCGAATAATGAGCATAATCATAGCTTGTTGCGGCATTACTGACGCCACCCCGGTTTTCAACGTTGTGGTCGAACATTCCAGGGGGTAGCGTTGCCGTGCCTTTAAAAATCATGTGTTCTAAAAAGTGCGCCATACCGAACCACGGTTGTGGCTCTAAGGTTGCTCCAGCACGCACCCAAACATCAGCCACAACTACAGGGGTAGTGGGAATTTCTTGATGAATAAACGTTAAACCACTGTCTAGTCGGAAGACCGAGGCTGGAAACACGGTGTCAGTTAGTTGTTGTGACAATTTTTTGTAGCTTTAACCACAATTTCATGCAATTGTGTGATCTTAACTCCGAACGTTACCTAAATTAGAATCATGTTATACAGATTTTGTTTTTATTCGCAAAAGAAGTTGACTTGTTCTAATACAAAGTCTGATTTTATACTATTTTCAATGGTATAATCCGTAGGTGGAAAACATTGTCCTGTAATAATATTGCTCAATTTCGTTTTGGTAATGTTTCATTTTCTCTGTATTTCCCTGCTCATAATACAAAAATTCAGAAACTAATTTATAACCAGGAAAAGTTAGTTCCATATCACAACTCACAGCACTCTCAATATAGGGTTATAGCTAGTTCATCAACTAATTGGAACAGATGTGGTACATCCCTACGCCGTAGCCTTTTTCCTTGAGGTTTTGGAATATTTACCCACAGCGATCGCACAACAATTCCTAATAATATAAGAGCTATGATGAAGACACATCCTATCCATACAGAACTAGACTGTAGGCTACTTCGCTGTAATAAGGCAATGGTTACGATAACCCATAAAAGAAACGATAGAACCAGCAAAACATAGCCATAACCCATCACCGCCAGAAAAAAAACACGTTGTCTAAATTGTTCTGGTTTTCGGTGAGCATAGCCCTCTAATTGCTTTACCAAGTTGTCAAATTGTTCCTGTGTCAGAGACATACAGTTGGCGATGTCATTTTTTGACTAGAATCTATACTTGGTAGCTTATTATCAAATTTAGCGATGAAAAGCAAGCGATCGCCAACGAGCGCTCCCAAACCTAAATACTACCAATAGCGGAGGAACCCTTCGTTGATGACTTTCCGCACTCATCCACCACTGAAAGATTGCTGAATTCTGGATTCTAAATTCTTTTTCAAATAATTAAAGCTCCCAAATTCTTACTGAGTTTGGGAGCTAATAATTTTGAGTTCACCGCGACGCCGTTTTACCTAAGTTTATGACCTGGTTTAACCAGGTGGGAACCTAAATTTCTCGTTTAAAGTTTCCGGGTACATGCCCGGTCTACTGCCACGAGAACTGTTTGACTCCCTTGTCTTTAAAGGCATAGATCAAAAAACTTGATGGCAGTCACCAACGTCGTAGTGCAACTAACTCATTATAGCTTTCAAAAAGATGTTGTGTGTTCAACATCCAAAGTTTTTGAGAAATTTAGCTGGGATACCAGATGGATTCTATGGTTTGGGCAACTGCCATCGCCATCTCTCGATTTTGATTATCCAGCAAAACGGTGACATGTCCCAACTTGCGCCCAAGACGTGACTCAGTTTTCCCGTACCAGTGGACATACGCCTGGGGAATTTCTGCTATTTGTTGACGCTGGCTTTGGTAATCGCTGTGAGAATTTTCGTACCCCAACAAGTTCACCATCACAGCAGCAGCACACTGCAAACCAGGATTTCCCAAGGGTAAACCACAAACTGCCCTTAGCTGTTGCTCAAACTGGGAAGTTTCACAGGCGTCGAGGGAAAAATGCCCAGAGTTGTGGGTACGGGGAGCAATTTCATTTACCAGTACTTTGCCATCAGCCGCCAGAAATAGTTCAATCCCAAAGACTCCTACTACTTGCAGGCTATTTAATAGAGTATGTGCGATCGCTTCTATTTCTGCTACTTGATTCGGCGAAATCTCCGCTGGTGCAATCACCCGCCGACACACTTGTTGTTCTTGTTGGGTTTCTACCACTGGATAGGTGACTATTTCTCCGTCCACAGAACGAGCTGCTATTATTGCTAATTCTCTTTCAAAAGGTACAAATTCTTCTAACAAGAAAATTGATTGATTTGGAGTTTTTGTTATGGTTTCATAACTTAACTTTTTTTCTAAAGCAGCAAAGTCTGGAATGATGAAAGTACCCTGACCATCATAACCGTGGCGTCGGGATTTGAGAACTACAGGAAAACCTAGATATTCTATTTTAGATTTGAGATTTTCTGTCTGTTCTACGGCGAAAAATCGCGGAACTGGCAAGCCTAAATCGCTTAAATAGCGCCGCTGATGATATTTATCTAAAAGAGGAGTTAATGCTTCTAATCTTGGGCGGAAACAAACACCTTGTTCTGCTAAAACAGATAAAGCATCTAAGTTAACAAATTCATTTTCAAAGGTGATGACATCGCATTTTTTGGCTAATATTTCTGTAGCATTAGCGTCATCTACCGGGGCGAAAACAACTTCCTGAGCGATCGACACTGCCGGATCGCCTTCACTAGGAGTTTGTACTATTAATTCTACTTCTAGCTTGCGTGCTGCATCTGCCATCATCCAGGCAAGTTGTCCGCCACCAATTACACCTACACGTTTCATTAACATCCCAGAGAATCACGAGTTTGCACGCCTGTTTTGGAATTCACACCACTGGCTTTTGTACACAGTTCTTTAATTTGCGCTTTATCCAAAATTGCATCTGTAAAATCTGCACCGTCTATATTCACATCATTAAATATGGCGCGGAGCAAAAGGGTTTCTTTGAGAACTGCATCGCTCAAATCTACCCTAGTCAAGTTTACCTGATCCACCATTGCATTCGTTAAATCTGCTCCGTGGAGGTTTGCTTGTGTCATCACCGAAGCACTCAATACTGCTCCCCGCAAGTCAGCGTTTGTAAAATTAGCGAATTCCATATTGGCGTTAGAAAACTCCGCAGCTTGTAAACTTTGACCAGAAAAATCACGTCTCGACAACTCTGCATTACTAAATGACAGTGGATGAGTCCAGTTTACCGCCAGTGCAGGATGAGCCACGCACCATAAAAGAATCCCCAAAAGTAACGCCAATCCTTGCCGCCAAAACATATCGAGAGCCAATTTGGTGTAAAATCGCTGCATTGTAAGCTTACCGCATGTAATTGAGACTAGCAGCCCTGCTGCTAAACCTGGGGAATCTATATTTGCCCAGCTTAATATTTTGTAACGTAAAAACAGGCATCGCTTCTCACCTCGAGCAAAATTATTTCTGCGACTTGAGGCAGAAAGCAGCGATTACTTGGGAGGCGATGTCTACGACGGGCTACGCCTACGCCACATCATACCAGCAAAATTATTACCAAAGACAGATACAAATGACTCTCTAGTTTTTTTCAACTCTCAAGGAATGATTTGTTGACACTCTCCGCCCATTGATTTATTTACAATTCTTGATTTTAAAATTTGGTTTTTCGGATATAGATAGTTTTAATGAGCAGTAACACTCACCGATTTATTTACATTTCTTCACTTACATTTTTTCACGTAAAGTTTATTGTCATTTGAAGTAAACAGATTCTATCCACTGCTAGGCTTTTAATTAAGCAAAGCAATGTTTGAGCGTAATTATTATCTATCTCAACTGCTTTACAAAGCTTAAAAATTGCATAAAAAGTATTAACTTTATACCGAATTAGTTAGTTTTTCAGGAATCTCTCAAAGATTATCTTCATCAACTACACAAATTCCACCAACCCAACTCGCAACCCCGATGATTAATCATTACTCACTTCAATGGATTGAGACATGGTGCCAAGAAAATGGCTGGACAGATTTATTTGTCGAGCGGCGTAATAATTACTGGGCTTTTCCTCCGGGTGGCGTAATGCCAGAACCAATTCCAGTTCATGTTCTCAGATTGATTAAAGCCGAAAAGGGATTGACTTTTGAAGAACGATTGTGGTCTAGTTCAGCAGTAATTGGTACAATCTTCGCTGTTCTTTTTACCATTTGGTTCCAGTCTCCGATGCCATTAGTTTTGGCTTTCGCTTTTAACGCGGTTACGGTGGCTCAATTGGAACTTGAGGATGCCTAAATTTTTAATTTTGGGCTTTGGTATTAAAACTGCTCTTGTTTATTTTTAACAAGAGCAGTTTTTAATTTAATAATCTGGAAGCTGCTTTCGGTGGATTATGCTGCAATACGCTTCCTATTCTTCAAAGTGTGACGAATACTTAAATCTACAGCAGGCTAAACTGTGCCCAGAAGCTATTTTTGGGGTCTAATGTGGAGATTTGGATCTGTTGGAGAAGTTGCTAGGATGATTGACCATGACAGGCTTTTTAAAGAATTAATATCTACATTCTTAGGACTTACGCATTGACAAGAAATGCCAAATATGCAAGGTTAAAAACCACATCTTTCGTAAGGGCACAGCATTGCTGTGCCCCTACAACATGGTCTATTTACGTAGTTTACCGCCGTAGGCATCGCAGGATAATTAACAAAAGCCTGAAACAACCGGGAGCATCGTTAATTCACATCACGATGCATTTGTACAGTGCGTAAGTCCTAATTCTATCTGGGTGAGGAAACTCGTCTAGACAAGTTGACTGGATGAAGCAAGAATCCCGTCGCCTTTAGGCACGGGAGTGTCAAATCATGGCCACTTTATCCTTATAATTTACAGCTTTTCACAATTTGTAGAAATTGTTCAGCATAGACTCGGCACTGTGCTTGATTCACTCTTCTGGATGCTGCTTCAGCTTCTAAGTCGGGGCCTGGAACCAACCGAGGCAATACTTGCTTTATTGTCTGTGCCAATTCTGATGCAGAATCTTGTCGAAAAAAGCTGGCACCGGGTGGGTTTTGTTCAAAATGAACTGGTAGATCAGAAAGAATGATTTGCTTGCCGAGTAGCCGTGCGTCTTCCACCACAGTACTCCAACCTTCAAATAACGAAGGTTGAATCACAGCGAGCGATCGCCGCATGAGTTGGATTTGGTCAACACGCCCAATAAAACCCAAAGTTATAAATTGGTCTGCTAAATCACTCTCATGCACTAATTTGAGGATTTCATCCCCGTAACCAGGGAAGCGTCTATCGTTTAACGTTCCGGTACAGACAACAGTGGGTTTGATATTCTCCTGCTTCAATATTCTCAAAGCTTCAATGATAATTCGATGGTTTTTATGAATCCAGAATTGATTGCTGACCAAGAAAAAATTATCATTGAGATTGTAGCTTTTTTGCACTGCAATTGGATCGCCTGTAAACCAGGTTGGCTGTGGAATTGTGCAGAAATTCAGGACGAAAGTTTTCGCTTTGGAGTGGGGATAAAACTTTCTAAAATCAGCTTCAGCAGCTTGGCTACTGAAGACAATCATCGGTGCATTTTGAGCAATACGCTCAAACGCTGAATCAAGGACTTGGAGTTCTACCGCCGAAAAAAAATTAGGCAAGTATTTATGTTGGAAATCTGGAATCCAGGCTGCCCAATTACAGGCAAAATCCCAGGATATTCCCCCATTTCCAACCATAGGGTATAAAAAGTCTATTTGCTCTCGTTGAGCTAGTAGTGCTAAACGTTTGTCTTTGGCAAAGGGTATAGTGCGTCCGACTTTCCACCACAGCCGATTGAAAAAGCTAGAGTTTAGACAGTTTGCCTGACAAATTTTCGTAACTAAGGGTTCTAAGTCATGATATGAATTAGCGATCGCGTCTGCTTTAGCAATTAGATAAATCTCGATAGGCGATCGCATTTCTAATGGTAAGGCGGCAATCGCTCTCACTAAATTTTGAATATAGATGTTTCCTCCAGCCCATCCACTATCATGTTGAATGAGGATTCCGATCCTTAGTGGTTTTACCATCCCATCACCTCAGCACGACACCATTGAGCATAGACGCTAATACCCCGTTGCAAATTTACTTCTGGCGTAAAACCGATCTGTGTCAGGCTTGTCACATCGGCTTTCCAGTTGAGTGGATCACCTGCTCGAATCACACCATCAAACTCAATGGGAATTTTTCGCTCTATATTCGCCATTACAATGTCTGCCAGTTCCTTAATCGTTGTTTCAACACCGCTGGCTACGTTGTGTACCTCTGCTTGGCAAGGAGCATTTTCAGCTAAAACATAAAGCGCTTTGGCAATGTCCCGGACATGAATAAAATCGCGGCTTTCATTACCAGTTCCTTGCAATTTCAAAATCGGTCGGGTCA
Organism: Desmonostoc muscorum LEGE 12446; assembly: GCF_015207005.2. Lineage (GTDB taxonomy): Bacteria > Cyanobacteriota > Cyanobacteriia > Cyanobacteriales > Nostocaceae > Nostoc > Nostoc muscorum. The sequence continues at coordinate 1,759,671 of NZ_JADEXS020000001.1, read as the reverse complement.
AGGCTTTATGACACATATCCCAAAGCACCTGTCGCCTTAATCCAGGGCCATAAGCAGAAAAAATACGGACGATAGATGTTGGTAGCCCATAAATTTTAAAAAATTCAGTACAAATCTGCTCACTGATTAGCCGATGAAAGCCATAGGGAGAAATGGGTTGGGGTGTTTGGCTTTCATAAATAGGTAACGTCTGGGGATTGCCATAGACAGCAGCACTCGAAAGATAGATCACTCTGCACTGCGGCGCATGGAGACGTAAAGTATTGACAACATTAAAAGTAACGTCAACACTGGCACTGAAATCTTGCTCTGGTTCAGTGACTGAAAGATTGACCGAGGCTCTTGCTGCACAATGAATACAGACATGAGGTTGAACTTGTTGAACTAAGTCAGCTAGAACATTTGCAGGCAGTGTCAACTGATGATAAGAAGATAAACTTTGTATGGGTGCATTTTCAGTCGGACGAGTCCCCAAGCCAACAACATTCCATCCAGCCTCAGCAAATTGTCGAGCTACGTATCGCCCGATAAAACCTGTCACACCAGTGATTAAAACAGTTTTCAAACTTACTATTCCCCCTCCTCAGTAATAATTATTGAGCTATGGGCGTACTGCCATAACATCCTGAAAAAGTTGGTGAATGCGATCGGTCTGAGCTTCAAAGGAGAACGATCGATGAACCTTTTCCATATTCGATCTCAAGACACTCAACTTCTGTGAATCATTTAACGACTCAACGAGATCATCCACTTGTTTAAACATGAAACCAAAGGGCATATCTGACCAGTATTCATGAATAAACTGACTGGTTTGACTGACGATAATTGGACATATAGATGTTAGAGAAAAGGCGAATCGTGTAGACAAACTCCTGGCAGAACGCCGACGATTTGTACCGTTATACTCTTTATAAATTACAAGATGGGCATCAAATTGGGAAATATAGGTTGAGAAGCGACCATTAAGAGTATCAGCATTAGAAAAAGCCGGATAATGATGCAACCCCTTAATTCCTTTCAAATCAGCAACGGGGTTGACGAAAACGTGAACTCCCTTCGAGGCTAATAATGCTAAAAACTCACCCAAAGCATCCTTAGCATAATTATCATAGCGACGATTCCACAACTTCCCAGCATTTCCTGTGAAGATAACATGGGGTTTGTCATCAAGCCGTTCAAGCTGCAAATCTTCAGTAATTTTGACTTCTTGAGAGTAGAACGCAGATTCAAAGAAAGGATGAACCATTACCAAGTGTGGCTTTTTCTCCGCTCTAGGGATTTCCTGACAAAATACATCTCGCATGACATTGGAATAGAAGATGTAACCATCAATTAATTGATCGCCCTGACGATAACGCAGAAGATGCAACAGTTCAGTCAATAAATGTGGTGCGTTAGGATAAGAATCAATCAGCAAAATTGCCTTTGCGTTTGAGAAAATTGGAGCCACCTTGGGAAGTATTTTGAGTGGGGGAATCGATTCCCAGCAAAATAAAATATCAGGTTCTCCTCCTAAGGTAGAGACAATCTTTTGGCGTAATGATGCTGATAACTCGCCAAAGAACTGAAAAATATGAGCATCGTCATTAATTCCCCAGTCACGCAGCTGATGATTGGTCAATTCTTGATTTTCCCAGTATAAGGTAACCACAGAATGACCTAACTGCCTTAGCCCATTAATCCAATTGCCACACATAGGATTCCGTAAGGCATTAGCACCAGGAATAATCAATATTTTCAGGGGTTGCATAGGAACTCTATTAATGACCTTTTTCTCCTTATAAAAATTCTAAATAGTCTGAGGTGCTTTCCTGAAGATTCTTCTGAAACGTTTTTGCACTTTCTGCCAGAGATTAGGGTACCAATCAAAGCAATCATTTTGAATTTGCTGATCAACTTTTGTATTTCTGACTATTGCGATCGGATGCTGAAGCGGAAATTCCATTGCCTGAGTAGGTCTATAAAGGTATGGGTGATTATCAACCGTTGTATGAGTACCATCAATCCCTATATTCGATACCAAATTAACCGATGGAAGAATGGTTAGTCCTCCTTGTAACCAGCAAGTAAAATTCCACTGGTAATCCCAACAATCATCATGTTTATCATAAACAGTCTCAAGAATAGTTTGCCAGCTCTTCATTGCATGAAAATCGCCATTTAAAATATCCAATAAGAAATTAGTCTGGCGGAGAAGATCCCATTTTTTCATATCAAAATCATAGTACTGCCATGCCCGTCGCCAGGTTGCCCATCCCCAGGCCAGGGTGTAGCGGGAAAATCCGTAGCTATAGGGCTGTTGATCATCCTTGATACAGCTGCTAGTGCCAGCAATATGCATAATCCGTTGGTCATAACGATATTTCTCCAATAGTTCTTGGCAAAATTGGAAGAAGCTAAGGTCTGGTAGACAATCGTCTTCCAAAATTATTGCCTCTTCTACGTGGTCAAAAACCCAGCTAATCCCTGATGCAGGACGCAATCCACAGCCCAAATTTTTCTCTGCATAGTTTGTTAAAACTTTACAGTCCCAATCAATATGATCAAAAATAGTTCGGGTAGCTTTGCATAGCTCTACGTCAGCACTGTTGTTAGGGCGCGGCCCATCAGCAATCACAAATAACTGCTTCGGCTGAACCTGGCGAAGCACTTGAAGTAATTGTTCGGCTTTAGTTGGACGATTGAATATAATTATTGCGATTGGAACATTAAACGAATTGTCAAGCACAGACATCTCCTTTAGGATAATTAAAACTCGTGTCGATCGCTATTTAAGATGCCTTTATTCAATACACTACGAATATTTCAGCGCCTTCAAAGCAGCCATCTGAGACTACATCCAGGCAATCCATATTACTATAAATAACTTTCTCCCCTAGTAACGCTCAATTGCACCAATATCGGGTACTTTACCGCCAAATGGTAATCCAATGTTGACGCCACCATCAATAGCCGGGCTTCCCCAAACTGGAAGGTACTTTTGCCTCACTGTATCCCCACTATTTTGCAGAGGTTTCGGGTCTGCTATGATTTTGCCGTAGAATTGCCACGGCTTGAGCCACGTCAAATCTCTACTATTTGTATATACGACAAGGTTATTCCTTGCACTAGAATAGTTAGGCAATGAAGAGTTTTTCCTGGCATCGGTATAGGCAAACGACTCTCCTATTTTTTGTGGTACCACTAATAGATTGTTCACAACTCTCCAACTTTTGTTTTTCCATTGGTTGGCTACTGAACCTTTGTAGGTGATAAAAGCATACCAATCCCCATATTTACCGGGCTTTTTGACAAAAGTGTTGTTTGCAATAGTTAGGTTTTCCATGCTGGCGCTACTTGCCAAAAATTTAAATTGTGTACCATCAATCACATTACCAATAATTCTTATGTACTGCAAATGATCGTTTGTGTTCCAATTCTCAAAAACTGAGGCGGCAACAGTCTGAGTCATGTCAAAGAAATTGTTTTCAATAGCAATGCTGTTTGCACCAAGTTCGAGGGCAATTCCTTTAGCATTTGGTCCTTTTTTAAGCACCATCGTGTTGTTACGAAAAATGATCGCATAATTTTGGCTGTCGGGCTTTGTACAACCAGGGAATGATATTTCATTATCAAATATATTGTTTTCAATAATAATTTTAGAAATGCTAAAGATAGATGAGTGGCACCAAAATTCTATATTAAAGTTAGGGTTTAAATTTTCTATGTTGCTCCACAGGTATGGCAAAATACCATAACGTGAATAAGGATACATATTAAATTTGTTTGAACGGATAACAAAATTATTGGCACTATTGACACTTTTGATGCCGTACCCTTTTAAATATGTTGTAATAAATTCATTTCTCTCAAATAAAATATTTTGGGAATTTTTTAGAGTAAAACTGCCAAGAGATTGGGTATTATCCTCAGACGCTGTATCTTTGATAATCGAATCGGTTACAGAAAAATTTGTAACGTTCTCCAGCCATAATACTGTTCTTTTATAACCGGTTATGTATGAATTTTTGATTTGAATATTTTTGGGATAATCGTTATATTTGCTATACATTAATACGTTAATCGTATTATTACCTTCAAACCGGATGTTGTCTAATGTTAGACCGTCGATGCTTTGAATATCACCAAAAGTTGTGCCGATAATTGTGGTGCGATCGCTTACATTTGTGCTGTTGCTTTTCCCCGAACCTTGAATCAGTAAATTGTTTTTTAGAAAACACGGCTGTGTTTCCACATATTGCCCTATAGACAACACAATTTTGTCACCATCTTTGGCTTTTTCGCAGGCTGCTGCTAGTGTTTTTAAGGGAATATCTAGGGATAGAGTTTTATCGTTTCCAGAGGGCGATACATACCAAGTTTTTGATGCTGGTTGGACAGCACTGGTAGTAACTAAAAGACAAGTTAACACACTAATGAAGATATAAATCAACGTTGAAAAGAAGTGTGAAAATTGAATTTTCAAGAAAATAAACCTCAAATTAGAACTTTTTTCAAATAATTCACGGTTTTCCTAAATACACTGTATTACATAGAACAATAGAAGATTCACCTCTCACGGATAGATCACTACTTAGTTTTACGCCAAAGAGTACTAATTATCAAGTCAAGTGCCAACGCTTTTGTCATGGCCAAACCAATTTTGCGGCTGGGTGGGTAAATTAAAAGAATTAAGTAGTCAGAAAAACCATAGGAAATCACTGTTGCAATGGCTGCTCCTGTTCCTGAATAACGTGGTATCAGTAAGAAATTGAGCAAAATATTCATACCAGCACCTAGCAAAGTTGTTATGAACCCAAACCGCATCATGCCCTCAATCGTAATCCAGATCCCTCTAATCAGTCCTAACGATACAAAAACGCCTGCCCACACATAAATTGTTAATGTTGAGCTTGCATCAATATACTTAGTCCCATATAGCAGTGTAATAGCTGGTTTCGCAAAAAACATTGTCCCAATGCCAACTGCATATGCTAATACCACTACAATATTTAAAGCTTTTTGAATCCGACGGTAATAATTTTCTTCACCATCTTGCTTCGACTGAATAATTGCAGGATTCAGAGAAGATGAAATTGCAAGAGGGACAAAATACCAAAGTTCTGCAAGCCGCACACCCACTGAATAAATCCCTACTGCTTCATTCCCCACCATATTACCCAACATCAACTGGTCAACTCGCATATAAATTGCGATGGAAAAGCCAGCCATGATATTAGGCCAACTCTCCTTTAATAAATTTTTTGCTAAAGAAAAGTTAAACTTCCAGGTCTTAAAGACATATCCAGTTAGACGGTAAACAATGATTAAACCAATGGCACTGAAAGCAACTTCTCCCAAAGTTATGACAGCAAAAAAAATCAACGGTGCTTTTGCTTGAATTAATAAAATTTTAACAGCGTTAGCTAAAATATATGCACCATTCTTAGCGTAAACAACGTACTTTGACTGAACTTGGGATTGAAACCAAAAATCAATAACATCAAATATCTGAAAAATCAAGCTAAGACTAATAATTCCCGTGATCCATAAGCTCTGTGGATCATCAGTTCCTATTAAAAAAAGGATACCTATTGCAAGTAGAAAGGAGATCACCCCTCCTACGAACTTCAGGCTAAATGTTGTACCTAAAATCTCTTTTTCACCAGCACTATTTCTCACAAGATCACGAATAGCAATACTGTCAAGCCCTAATTTAGCAACAACACTAAATAAGCCGACAAAAGCCATTGAGTAGTTAAGCAAGCCAAATTGTTGAGGACCTAAGTAGCGAGCAACCCAAACTCCCACAATCAAACCAATACCCATACGTAGGATGTTATCAGCCATCAACCAAGATATGTTAGCAATGATCCGACGCAGATTTGAGTTGAAATTATTTTGAATTTTGGTGATTTTAGTAAACATCAAACTCCCAAGTTTATAAGAAGATAGTCTATTGAGGATTGAGTATAAATTAATGTCTTGCTTTATGTCATTTTGTTGACTGGAATATTAAGTCTAACAGCAACTAAAACATAGCAAAACCATATATAGTAGCTAAGAAATAGCTGGGTTTCTGAAATATTTGCCATTACTATGTAGACTAGGAGCATTAAGGGAAGAGCCGCTTCCAGAAAATTCGAGCGTTTCCACAATGCAGCTGCTCTGACAAGATTTAGCGCAAGTGAGAGCGAGAATATAATCAGTCCCAACCAACCTAACTCCATAGCTAAATCCAGGAAGCCATTATGCCCATTAGGAGGTACAAAACCACCAGAATTAAGAATGTGTCCTGCTGGATTTGCTTCACCACGCCAACTTTGCCAGAAGCCCTGTACACCATAACCGAGAATTGGTCGCTTTTCTAAAGAAGCAAGCATTTGTGGCCAGAATTCTGTTCGCCCTGTTAAAGTCATATCTTTACCAAAGGCACCGAAAATTGTTTCCAGGTTGGAACTAACGATCACATAACTTGCAAGAATAAAAAAAATCAGAAGTATGATAATGACTGATACCTGTCGGGGAGAAAACTGCCGCACAATCGTCAGTATCCCCAGGAAGATGAGGAGGGTAATAAGAGTGAAAAGAGCTTGGCTAGAATTAGAAAGTATCAGCAGCAATGAAGATAGCATAATTGTGCCGATCGCAACTACACGGCTCCAAAGTGAATTCATTGGTTGAATTGACCATAGAGCTATACTTAATGCCATACAAGTCCCTAGTTTGATGGGAAATGGGAAAATACCCAGCCATCCCTTTTCGTTTATCCCCATTGAAGGGATTGCTACTGCCACAAATGCACTTAACAAACCTGAAATCAAGCACATCCAGCATAAATACTTGCAAATATCCTGCCAATCATATTTACGTACCAGGTGGGCAGCCAGCCAACTAACTATAAACTGAACCACGCTGAATTTTAGTGATAATAGAGGAGTCTCTGACCAGAGTGCAGAGAGCAACGCAAGTACCAGCAATATACCTATAAATGGATCTACAAAAAGCAAAGAAAAACTATTAAGAAAGTTGCTGAATAGCTTTGGCTGTAAAATCACAAAGAAAGCATAACAACTTATTTGAAGTATCAGTGAAGCAAAGCTTTTATCATCACCCGCTAGGGCATCAAATTGGAGATAGGTAAGGGGAGGTACAATTGGTTTGAGTAGTATTATTAACAATACAACAATAGTGATTTCTTCTAAAACTTTGGCAACTTGCTTGTTGTGTACATAGCGTATAATTAACAAGAAATATATTATAAAAACAAGAATAAGAAGAGGCAGAACTATTGGATGTAGAATCAGACTTCTCATAGTTCTAAAACCTGTTTTGATGCTCTATATCGATCCAACAACTTTGGATATGACTTTTTATATCTAGCGTGACAGTTAAAGCTGTTCTCATCTTTTTTTGATTTTCGGCTTGTCAGTAACACCGTAATAACCCTGAGGCAAGGATAATGTTTCGCGTCCATCGTTAGTAATCACCCCTAACACTGATATGGATGAAAATTTCAATTCCTCTAGAGCTGCCAAAACAGATTGACGGCTGGTTTTGCCTAAGCGAACTACTACAGCTAAACTATCACAGTGAGCCGCCACTAACCCAGTATCCGCCGATCCAAGCAGGGGGGGCGTATCCACAATCAGCAGATCAAACATTGCCTGGAGTTTTTGAAACAGAACCTCGACTCGATTATTAGTGAAAAGCTCTACTGGGTCGAGGGAAGGTTCTCCGGCAGTCAAAACCATCAAGTTGGCACTAGCGGAAGATGATTGGAGTACGCTTTGAATATCCTGAGAGTTCTCCAGCAGATGACTCAACCCCTGGTGATTGGACAATCCCAGTAGCTCGTGAATTTTGGGATGGCGAAGATCCGCATCAACAAGTAAAACCCTTTGTCCCATTGCTGCTGCTGTCATTGCCAGATGCACGGCGATTGTCGATTTGCCATCCCCCACTTCTGGGGAGGTAATCATGAGAGAACGGATTGGACTGTAGGTTTTACTCAATAGGCGTAAATTTTTAGAGAGCGATTGAAACGCTTGTGTCACAGGGTCTGAAAGCACTGGAAGCTGGGAATGGTTATGGGGAATTGCTCCCAGCAAGGGCAACTTTATTGCTTGTTTGACTTCTTCTTTGGTGTGCAGCAAATCCTGCATTGTCTCGATTAGAAAACCTACGCCCACGCCCAGCAATACTGCCAGTACAGCAATTAATGCCAGAAAACGAACCTTACTGATGTTATTGACTTGAATGGCTTGACCTGATTCATCAAGTTCTAATCGTGGAGGAATGGTTAGTTCCCAGGGAATTTCCTGCTGGGCAGCGTCAATTTGCAAGGCTTCCCGGCGGCTTGCAAACTTATTGAAACTATCGCTTGCAAGTGCCAGCTTGCTCTGCAAATCTTTGTACTGGCGGGCGATCGCAGATAACTGTTGAATTTTCTGATTCACTTGAGCCTGCGCCTGGTTTATTGCCTGACGACGGGCCTGTGCTACGGTAATAGAATCGGTGGTCGTTTTTATAACCAGGTTTGCTTCCTGATTCAAGAGGCTTTTGAGATTTCGTCGTTTCTGTAGTAGATCCTGCATCGTCGGATTTTCTGGTTGGAGTCTGGCTGATTCTACGGCAATCAGACCCTCAAGTTGCTGGTACTGATTTAACAAGGCCTGGTAATAGGTTGTATTGGCTAAAACAGACTGGAGGTTGGCATTATTTAATTGTCGCACCAGGGAATTTCGTTTGGCTTCTGCTTCTGCAACCTGGGTCTGGTTTTCAGCCTCGGCCTCATTCAATTTGCCAGTAGTTGCAATCAACTGCTTACCCTGTTGTTCGGGATCGGCAATATTGTAACGTTGGCTCAGAGCTTGAATTTGTTGTTGTAAGGAATCGACCCGTTGGCGCAGTGGGGGAAGCTGGCTGTCTATAAATTGCAGGCCGCGTTGAATTTTGGATTGTCGTTCCTGGAGGCTGTATTTCAAATAAGTCTGGGAAAGGCGATCGAGGATAAATTTTACTTTCTCCGGGTTGTTATCTTCGTAGCGAACTTCAATCAGTTTCGTACCCTGTTCTTTCTTGTCTAATGACAGGGTTGTAATTCGGGCGATGTTTAAGTTCTTGACTAAGGTTTCATAGCTCGTGTCTGGATATCGTTGGCGCACTTCGCTAACCACAGGATACAGCAGGGTAGGACTTTGCAAAATCCGAATTTGTGACTCGTAATCCAGGCTGGACTGTTCAATATTAATTCGTTGTACGTCAACATCTGAACCCTGGGCACGGGTAGAAGAACGTGCTAGTTGTTCTTCCGCTGTGACTGGTTCGACTAGGAGTTGAAACTGACCCGCATATCGAGGGCTGGTTGATTTTGTCATCAGAAATAGCAGCCCTCCACCTAGTAGGGTCGTTCCCAATGCCACCTGTACCATCAATAGCCCCCGGCGACGGATAATAGCTCCCAGCCAAGCGAGATCCCACTTTTCCTCTTCGGTGCTAGTGGAAGCAGGATTTTGGAATGGAGAATAGGGTGATTTACCGTTGGTTTCGGTCAGTCTTGGGAAAGAATTTGGCTGTCTATTCATCTCGGTTTAAAATCAAATCAAGTGCAGATAACAGTGATAACCGTCCATGAGCAGTGCCTAAAAAGCCTCAAAATGTTGAACCACACAAAATACTGATTGGAACTAAAACTGACTTGGGCTATCTCTAAGTTGTATGATGCGCGATCAATCGCCCAACGGCAATAATATCTTTATTCTGGATTGATAGATTGATGTGATGGCATATCTTTTAGAGCAGCTATTTACAAAGGTGCCTATCACCTATGAACGAAGAGGTATTCCATAGGAAAGCCGCTTGCTTAGCATTAACCAGAGCAATCTACGGTAGGGTAATAACCAATAGAAAAACCAAAAAATTCCGCCATTTTCACGGCAGAATACTTTCCACTCATGAAATGAATGTAGAGTGACATCGTTCAATGGCAGCCCTTTGGGGCGATCGACTTGATTCCAGTTAGCTTGAGCCAGTTCTGTGTTGGCCATCCGACTACTGGGTGGATTGGCAGAACAAGTTCCTAAGTAACCTGGTGTCATATAGACAGAGCAACCTTGGCGACGTGCCTTGAGTCCATAATCGTAATCACCTAAATCATGGGTGTATTTTGGATTCAAGTTTCCTACAAGGGCTGCAACTGCGCGAGGAACCAGTACGCAGTTTCCATGCAAAGTATCACAATGGCGCGGTTGGTCTGGGTCAGGATGGACGTGGTGAAACTTCAGGGGATGCCACCAGTAGGTTTGCATTAGCCCTCCATAGCTAGGTATTCCGGTTTCTGGATCGAGGGTGGAGCCAACGACGATCGCTTCCTCCTGTCCCTGACTAGCAAGTTGAGTCCAAACGCCGAGCAAGGTCTTGAGGGCATGGGGGTAAAGAACCGTGTCGTCATTTAACCAGAGGTAATAGTCTGGATCTTCTAGTTGGGCAGCTGCAAAGGCAGAACGCATCCCCCCATTCCAGAACAGACTTCCAGTTCCTCGAATCAAATGAACGTTAGGATATTTCTGCTGTATTGCCTCTGTCGTCCCATCGGTGCTGCCATCATCGACTAGGTAGGTTTTGAGTTGGATTTCTGTGGTCAGGCTTTGTTGGGATAGAGCTTGCAAGCATTGCAAAGTTTTTTCGCGCCGGTTGTAGCAGGTAAGCAGGACAGCAATGGTTGTTAGCTGCATATTTCTTCAATCCTGGTCAATATTCCTTTATTCTGATTAATTAGACTCTTTAATCCAGTGTCCACGCTGTGTAAAAATTGGCTGTGGCGATTTTGAACCCAGACTTTGACAGATTCTAAATCGCTGGGTGTGATAGAGTCAGCGATCGCACTCTGTAAAGAGTCAGCAAATTGCTCTGGTGATTCGGCTAATCGTACAGTGGTCGGTGGTGCGACGATCCCGCGCAGAGCAAAGGGCGTTGCTACAACTCGTAAACCTAGTCCAATTGCTTCCAGGCTTTTGAGTTGAATGCCCCCGCCTCGAATTGAGGGAATGGCAACCACTCTGGCCTGAGCAAGAAATTCCTGAGCATCTGGCACAAAACCTAAGTACTCCACATTGCTATACTTACCGCTTAACCACTCTGCACCCCGCCCAGCAACTCGAATTGATAAGTGGGATGGTAGACGAGGATAAATCTGGTCAAAGAAGTAACGTAATCCATCAGCATTTGGTTTCCAGATCCAGCTACCAATCATGCTAACATCGCACGTTTTCGGATGAGTTGGATCGACTGGCTCTGTAACAGTGGCGGGTAATTCAAATATCCGCACTGCCTCTTTTTTGCCTAATTTCATGAAATAATCGGCATCATGCTCTGTTAAAGTCCAAATTTCCTGGCTGGTAACAGCAAGTTCATCTTCAATCTGCTTGACCAATTGTGCTTCTCGCTGATATACCCACTTTGCCAAAGGATTTGAGGCATCCTTGAGTCGTTCGAGATAAATTTCATGTTCTAAGTTATGGGCTAAAATTGCTACCTTGGCGCGATCCCCAATGGCAGATTTCAGCCAGTAAAGTTGCGATGAATGTTCTAGAATGATCGCATCATAGCTATGTTTAGATAATAATGACTTAACAGTTTTAACATAGCGATTTGAATAATACTTAGCAGATGTATAAGGTAATTGCTGAAAAAGAGCGATCGCACCCCAAATCAGTGGATGATAACCTGCCGCTTTCGTTTCAATGTGACGTTTTCCAACAGCGATCGTATTTTGATCGTAATTATCAGGATGAGAATCGTCCCAACGTTGATAGCCGACAACAGAAACCGCATGTCCCAACTTTTTCATAGCATTAATAAAATGCTGGGATGCGATATCTGCTCCTGTGCCATATTTACTGGGAATTGCAGTTGTCAGATTGAGAATTTTCATCAAATTCAGAGCTGATTTTATAAAATGCCGATGACAAAATAAATCGTGGTGTGATATGTGATTGACAAAAATTTCAGAGCAAGGTGCAGAGGTGGACAAAGCAGATGATAAGTAAGAATCCTTAAACTTTTACACCCCTACACCCCAAACCGATGTTGTATGGGCTAAACAGCGTTTTGCCGATACCAATCAATAGTATTTTTCAATCCCTGCTTAAAGTCTACTTGGGCAGTGAAATTAAACGCTTGCTTCGCCCGTTCTGTATCTAAACAGCGACGGGGTTGACCGTTGGGTTTATCTGTTTCCCAAACGATTTCACCTTCAAACTCCATTAATTCACAAATGAGAGTAACTAAATCAAGGATAGAAATTTCATAACCAGTTCCCAGGTTTACCGGTTCAGAGTCATTGTAGAATTGAGTTCCCATAACAATTCCCAACGCTGCATCTTCAGAGTAGAGAAATTCGCGGGTAGGACTTCCATCACCCCAAACAGGGAGTTGTTTGTCTCCCCTAATTTGAGCTTCATGAACTTTGCGAATTAATGCGGGGATCACATGAGAACTTCGAGAATCGAAGTTATCTTCTGGCCCATATAAATTTACTGGCAACAGGTAAATGCCATTCAAGCCATACTGCTGGCGATACGACTGCAATTGAACTAAAAGAGCTTTCTTGGCAACTCCATAAGGGGCGTTGGTTTCTTCCGGATAACCATCCCACAGGTTATCTTCTTTAAATGGTACTGGGGTGAATTTAGGGTAGGCACAGATTGTCCCTACACAGACAAATTTTTCGACTCCAGCTTGATAAGCTGCATGGATTAATTGAGTACCCATGATCAAGTTATCGTAGAATAACTCTGCGGGTTTTTCGCGGTTGAGTCCAATACCCCCCACATGAGCGGCTAAGTGGATAACAATGTCTTGGTATTCGACTGCTCTTTGACAATTCTCCCACACACGCAAATCCAATTCGCGCGATCGCGGGACACTTATCTTGGTTTTGTCAGCCCCAACTTTGCAAAGCTGTTCTATCACCTGACGACCTAAAAACCCTGCCCCACCAGTGACGAGAATTCTTTTATTTTTTAGTTCTAAAGCAGTCATATCTTAACTGTTTATCCTTGACGAGATTTAATTCAGAAGTGGAGAACGCCTAGTTCTTGACGAATAGTAGCAATATCCGATGGCAAGGATAAACCATTGCCATTAGGTGAGGTGTGACCTAAGGCTTGCAAGTCCGTTTCTACCATTAAGGCTACGAGTTCTGGAAAAGTAACAGAAGGTTGCCAGCCCAGCTTTGCCTTGGCTTTACTGGGATCACCAATTAGCAAATCTACTTCTGTTGGACGCAGATAACGCTCATCAAAATCCACATAATCTTGCCAATTTAGATTTACATGACTAAAGGCTAACTCTAAAAATTCTCTGACTGAGTGAGTTTCTCCTGTCGCTACTACATAATCATCTGGCTGTTCTTGCTGCAAAATCAGCCACATTGCTCGGACGTAATCTTTGGCATAACCCCAATCTCGCTTGGCATCCAGATTACCCATATACAGTTTTTCCTGTTTCCCAGCAACAATTCTCGCTACAGCTCTGGTAATTTTTCGGGTAACAAAGGTTTCCCCACGACGGGGTGATTCGTGATTAAAAAGTATGCCATTAGAAGCAAACATCCCGTAAGACTCACGGTAATTCACTGTTTGCCAATGGGCGTAAACTTTGGCACAAGCATAGGGACTACGGGGGTAAAAGGGTGTCGTTTCACTTTGGGGTACCGCTTGAACCAAACCATACATTTCTGAGGAACCGGCTTGATAAAAGCGTACCTGAATACCTGTGCGTCGTTGATAATCACGAATGGCTTCTAGTAAGCGCAGTGTTCCCATGCCCACTGCGTCAACTGTATATTCTGGGGAATCGAAGCTGACTCTCACATGAGATTGAGCGCCTAAGTTGTAAATTTCTGTTGGTTCGACTTCTTCGAGAATGCGTCTTAGTGTTGTCCCGTCTGTCAAATCACCGTAGTGAAGAAATAGTCTGACTCCTTGTTTGTGGGGGTCTTCATAAATGTGATCGATACGGTCAGTATTGAAGGTAGAAGTACGCCGAATAATCCCATGAACTTCATAACCTTGCTCTAGAAGAAATTCGCTCAAGTATGAACCGTCTTGACCTGTAATCCCAGTGATCAATGCTCGTTTTTGTGTCATGCCCTGTGTGTACCTTTTCATGTTTGATTAAATATTTCTATGCCAATAAATAATGGCCTAGAAAGTCAGCACTAAATTGCGTAAAAATTGCCTAACCAATCATATTCGTCAATTGACAGCAGAGGTCTTAGCAAACCACGTCTACTGCGCGATCGCAACAATAATTATTCACATAGTTCTAATTTTGATTTATCCTTTGAATAAGCAACTGCTTCAGTGCCAGATAGATAAAAATTCCGTTCGTAGTGCAGTAACGTTTCCAGAGTCGCTTAGGTTCTTGTATTAAGCGATATGCCCATTCCAGTCCTAGTTTTTGCAGCCACAAAGGTGCGCGTTTGTGGATTCCTGCATACATAGGAAAAGCTCCACCTAAACCAATCATAACTGCCTTAATTTTACCTTTATTTTGAGCCATCCAATACTCTTGTTTGGGACAGCCTAATGCTACAAAGACCAAACCAGCCCTACTTTGGTTAATGTTTTTGATTAAAGCATCATTTTCTCCTGGAGTTAAAGGGCGAAATGGTAAAGGTTCCATACCTGCGATTTTTAAATCAGGAAATTGAACCTTAAGTTTTTGTCTCATCTGTTCGAGAACTCTTGTTTCACTTCCCACAAAATAAATACTGATGTTCTGTTGTGGAGCAAGTCTGCATAGTTCTAGTAAGATATCCAAACCAGCAACACGATTTTGATTTTTCGCCCCTAATAGTTGCAGCATCCAAACTAAAGGCATACCGTCAGGAGTAACAAGATCTGCATTTTCTAAAATACGGGCAAAACTCGGTTGTCTATATGCCTCTATTAGCATGTGAACATTTGCTACACAAACAACCATGCTTTCAAAGTTCTTAGCCCATTGCAGAATTATCCCTATTTGCTCATCAAACTTTAATACATTTACAGGAGAATTGACAATTTTTTGTGTAGGTATAGCTTTGGCTTGTTTACTTACGTAATACTGGTGTTCTATCATTCTGACTGCTGAGGTTAGGTAATATACAGCTAAATTAAGCTTCTGATAAAATTTAGACTGTATATCGCTGGTGTATTCACTTAGGTAGTATCACACCAATTTTTCTTCTAAAAAATAATTTTCTCTTAAAAGTTAATTGAAGTTTTAATAAATATTAAGTAATGTTGCGTAATACATAGCATTTTTGCCTTGACAAAAAACTATATATATGGGTGCAGAAGTTAGAAATACTGCTAAGGTATTCCACAATCAGTAGACTGAAAATTTTTGCGATGCCTTCTCTACGAGACGCTACGCGTAGCAAGATCCCGAAGGGTACGGGGGGCGTAGCGATCGCTAAAAAATAGTAGTCTATAATACCAAGTTGCAAAAGTTAGTCTTGTTTGGAATTAAGAGTACGGTAGAGATACGGTCACTTGGATCTTAGATCCGAACGCTTCTAGGACTTACGCACTGTACAAATCAGTCATGGTATGTGTTCACGAAAATAGGTCGTTTCAGGCTTTGATTAATCATTCTTTGATCGTAGATAGACGCACGCTGTAGGGGCACAGCAATGCTGTGCCCCTACGACAGATGTGGTTTTTCACATCATTCATATTTGGTCTTTCGTGTCAATGCGTAAGTCCTAGCTTCATTCGACCTCTACTCTGGCTTTGTAATCTTGTTAGAGCAAGTTGGGCCTATGAATGAAGAATCCCCACGCCTTTAGGCTGGGGAGTGTCAAGAGACTGAAGCTAGTTAGCTGGAACTATTCTATTGCTCTACTTAAAATGGGCGATACTGGATTTGAACCAGTGACCCCATCCGTGTGAAGGATGTGCGCTACCCCTGTGCTAATCGCCCAAGACTAGCTATTATATCATAGTTTTTACCAAAAAAATTGCAGCTTTTAGTTATAAGAGAATAATCGATCAAATTCAAACTCCGATCGCTCCCCCCAACACCTCAACACTAGCCACGAGAGTCACGGAAGATTCATTTCTTTAGTTTATCTAAAGTCGCATCTAACTTCTCAAATTACCTTTCTAAGATAGAAGCAGCAACCATAAACTTGCGACATACAACCCAACTAGCAGCTAGTGGCTACGGAGAACACAAAAATGACTCAAGCGCCAGAATCTTTAGATTTGTCCATCAACGACGCTACAGACAAAGCTTTAGATCGTGATTGTACTACTCTATCGCGTCACGTTTTACAGCAACTTCAAAGTTTTTCGGCAGATGCACAAGATTTGAGTGCGCTGATGAATCGCATCGCCCTGGCTGGTAAACTCATTGCTCGTCGCATGAGTCGGGCTGGTTTAATGGAAGGCGTTCTCGGATTTACCGGAGAAGTGAATGTCCAAGGTGAATCCGTCAAAAAGATGGATGTTTATGCCAACGATGTCTTTATCTCAGTATTTAAGCAAAGCGGCTTAGTTTGTCGCTTAGCTTCTGAGGAAATGGACAATCCCTACTACATTCCCGAAAATTGCCCCATTGGCCGCTATACCCTGCTGTATGACCCAATTGATGGCTCATCCAACACCGATAACAATCTCAGCTTAGGTTCCATTTTCGCCATTCGCCAACAAGAAGGCAATGATAGCGATCGCCAAGCAGCTGACCTCCTCACCAACGGACGTAAGCAAATTGCTGCCGGATACATCCTATACGGGCCTAGCACTATGCTGGTTTATAGTATAGGTAAGGGGGTTCATTCCTTTGTCCTCGACCCCAGCTTAGGCGAATTTATTCTCACAGAAGAAAATATCCGCATTCCCAACCACGGTTCTATTTACAGCGTCAATGAGGGTAACTTCTGGCAATGGGAAGAATCAATTCGAGAATATATCCGTTACGTCCACCGCACAGAAGGCTATACCGCTCGATATAGTGGGGCAATGGTGAGCGACATCCATAGAATTTTAGTTCAAGGCGGCGTATTTCTCTACCCAGGGACAATTCAAAAACCAGAAGGTAAATTGCGCTTGCTTTATGAAACCGCTCCTCTAGCCTTTTTGATTGAGCAAGCAGGCGGGCGTGCAACTACAGGACTAGTAGATATCTTAGATGTAGTGCCGAAAAAACTCCATCAGCGGACACCTTTAATTATTGGTAGTAAAGAAGATGTCGCCAAAGTGGAGTCTTTTATTCAAAACGGTCATTAGATGAGGATGAAAAATCGTCAAAGATGCATTTAGATTTCATTAATTAAAGGTTAATCATGGTGATTTAGGATTAGGAATGCATAATAGCAGTTCTTGAAAATAAATTAAGGATTATCTCAGCTGGTCGATGCGATAAGTGATTGGCAGCGGCACAATTCAAAAGTCACCATCAAAAATCAACAGTATTTAACACTTAATAACCAACAGATGTTAACTGATAGCTGTTTGAAAATTTGATGGATGCCAACTTCACTAGGAAACATCATACAGGAGTGAAACAAACCAGGTTATGGCAACCAATCATCTACTAGAAATTAAGCAATACGGTCAAAGTATCTGGATGGATAATTTGAGCCGTGACATTATTCAATCAGGCGAACTCCGAGACTTAGTTGAAAATCAAGGAATTTCTGGCATAACTTCCAATCCAGCGATTTTTGAAAAAGCGATCGCTGGTAATGTCATTTATGATGCCGATATCGAAGCTGGAGTCCGGGCTGGCTTACCAACATACAAAATTTACGAATCGCTGATTTTTGCAGATATTCGTAGTGCGTGTGATATTTTACGCCCTGTTTACGAAGCCTCGAATCGCCTTGATGGTTATGTAAGTATCGAAGTACCACCTACCATTGCCCATGATACCCAAGCAACAATCAGTGAAGCTAGGCGGTATTTCCAAGAAATTGGCCGGGAAAATTTGATGATTAAAATTCCCGGTACTGAAGCTGGTTTGCCAGCAGTAGAACAGGTAATTGCCGAAGGCATGAATGTTAACATCACATTGCTGTTTTCTGTAGAAAGCTACGTAAACACAGCTTGGGCGTATATTCGGGGTTTAGAAAAACGGGCAAGTGGAGGTGAAGACATCAGCAAAATAGCTTCAGTTGCTAGTTTCTTCCTCAGTCGGATTGATAACAACATTGACGCCAAAATAGATGCTAAGTTGAAAAAAGGTGTTGATGATATTGCCGTGGAAGCGAAGCTGAGAGCTGTGAAAGGAAAAGTAGCGATCGCAAACGCCAAGATTGCCTACCAAGAATATCAGAAAATCATTAAAAGCGATCGCTGGCAAGCCTTAGCAGCAAAAGGAGCGAAAGTACAGCGGCTACTGTGGGCTAGCACCAGCACCAAAAACCCCAGCTACAGCGACGTGATGTATGTCGATGAGTTGATTGGTAGAGATACCGTGAACACCCTACCACCAGCCACCATCAAAGCTTGTGCCGATCATTGTAACGTAGGCGAACGTTTAGAAACAAGCGTAGATGAAGCTTACAAGCTGATCGAAAACCTCAAAGATCCCGATATCAACATCGCGATCGACACCGTAATGGATGAACTCTTAGTTGAAGGTATTGACAAGTTCATCCAGCCCTTCCAGTCCTTGATGAACTCTTTAGAAGAAAAAATCAAGGTATTGTCACCAGTGTAGAGGCTGGGGAGTGGGGGTAGAGACTAGGGACTAGGGACTGGGGACTGGGGACTAGGGACTGGGAAATAAGATTAAATACTATTTTCCAATACCCAGTACCCAATACCCAATCCCCAGTACCCAATCCCCAATACCCAATCCCCAATCCAAAATCCAAAATCTAAAATCCAAAATTCCTATGGTCAGTCTGCTAGAAAATCCCTTGCGCGTTGGTCTGCAACAACAGGGGATGCCCGAACCCCAAATTATAGTTATCTTTGGCGCTTCCGGTGACCTTACCTGGCGCAAACTAGTACCAGCACTTTACAAATTGCGGCGAGAACGGCGGATTCCACCTGAAACTACCATCGTCGGCGTAGCACGTCGAGAGTGGACGCACGAATACTTCCGCGAACAGATGCAGAAAGGTATGGAAGAGGCACATCCCGATGTCGATTTGGGTGAACTCTGGCAAGACTTTTCTCAAGGTTTGTTCTACTCTCCTGGCGATATCGACAAGCCGGAAAGCTACCAAAAACTGAAAAATTTATTAACTGAATTAGACGAAAAGCGGGGCACGCGGGGCAATCGGATGTTTTACCTCTCCGTTGCTCCGGCATTCTTTCCCGAAGCAATTAAGCAGCTAGGAACCGCGGGAATGCTAGAAGATGCCTACAAACATCGTCTGGTAATTGAAAAACCCTTTGGTCGTGACTTGGCTTCAGCCCAGAGTCTCAACCAAGTGGTACAGAAATTTTGTAAAGAAAACCAAGTCTATCGTATTGACCACTACTTGGGTAAAGAAACAGTCCAGAACTTACTGGTGTTTCGCTTTGCCAATGCGATTTTTGAACCATTGTGGAATCGTCAATTTGTTGACCACGTGCAAATTACCGTGGCAGAAACCGTGGGCGTGGAAGACCGGGCTGGTTACTATGAAAGCGCCGGCGCACTACGGGATATGTTGCAAAACCACTTGATGCAACTTTACTGCCTGACAGCAATGGAAGCACCCAACGCAATGGATGCTGACAGCATCCGTACAGAAAAAGTGAAGGTACTCCAAGCTACTCGTCTAGCTGATGTTCACAATCTGTCACGGTCAGCAGTGCGCGGTCAATATAGTGCTGGCTGGATGAAGGGTCAAGCAGTGCCAGGGTATCGGGAAGAACCAGGTGTTGATCCCAAATCCACTACACCCACCTACGTCGGAATGAAGTTTTTGGTAGATAACTGGCGTTGGAAAGGTGTTCCTTTCTACTTGCGTACCGGGAAGCGGATGCCGAAAAAAGTCAGTGAGATTTCCATTCACTTCCGCGAAGTTCCGTCTCGGATGTTCCAATCTGCCGCCCAACAGGCAAACGCCAATATTTTGGCCATGCGGATTCAGCCGAATGAAGGAATTTCCCTGCGCTTTGATGTGAAAATGCCAGGGGCAGAATTCCGCACCCGTTCCGTGGACATGGACTTTAGTTATGGCTCCTTTGGCATCCAAGCAACTTCCGATGCCTACGATCGCCTTTTCCTTGATTGTATGATGGGCGACCAAACATTATTCACCCGCGCCGACGAAGTAGAAGCAGCTTGGCAAGTAGTAACTCCAGCCCTTTCAGTTTGGGATGCACCCACAGACCCAACTACTATTCCCGAATACGAAGCTGGTACTTGGGAACCAACCGAAGCAGAATTATTAATTAACCAGGACGGCCGTCGCTGGCGCAGACTGTAAAATTTTAGATTTTAGATTTTAGATTTTAGATTAGGGACGGTGAAATAGGGAATAGGTAATAGGGAATATGAAAAACTATTACCAATTACTAATTACCAAATTACCAATTCTTAATCCAAAATCTCAAATCTCAAATCTCAAATCCAAAATCCAAAATCCAAAATCCAAAATTGACTATGGCTCCCCAAGCTCCTACTATTTTTTCACTTCAAGCTCCGAAGGATATTTCGCTTACAGAAATAGAAGCGGAACTTAATCAAATCTGGCAAAGTTACGGCATTACCGGCGAAGATGGTGGACTTCCTGCTGCTACTCGCGCCACGACATTTACTTTAGTGGTTTACGAACCAGAAGAAACCCAATATCTTTTGGCGAGTTTAGGATTTTATAACGGGCCACTTGATGGGATTTTAGGGCCTCAGATGGAGGCCGCCCTGCGGCAAGTACAGATAAAATATGCACTGCCAGAAACCGGAACTGCAACACCCGAAACCCTCGTTACATTGCGAGAAGAATTCACCAAACGTCAGGGAAATTCACTGAACGGGGATAATGGTTCTGTTTCCTATAACTTAAATGCCCCAAGCCCCAGGATAGCCGATGAAATCGCTCTCCGTAACCCCTGCCGGATTATTGCCCTGTTTCCCATTGCGGGAGAAGATGAAGGCGTCAAAGCTCAAGTTTCTGCTTATTGCCCCATTCAAAAGCAATCCTCAAGCACACTCATCTGCTGTGAATACATAACTCTCAGTGGCACCGCTGCTGCTTTGGAACGCATAGGTGGCATGATTCCAGCATTGTTGATTGGTGGCTTACCCAAATTTCTTTGGTGGAAAGCAACACCAGACCCCAACAACACTTTATTCAAGCGGTTGGCAGCAGTTTGCAATAACGTGATTGTGGATTCTTGCCGCTTTAACGAGCCAGAAAGTGATTTACTCCGCCTAGAAGAATTGGTGGAAACTGGTGTTCCCCTAGCTGACTTGAACTGGCGTCGCCTCTCAGCATGGCAGGAATTGACAGCTGAAGCCTACGATTCACCCCACCGTCGCGCCGCCCTCAAAGAAATTGATAGAGTCACAATTGATTACGAAAAAGGCAACCCCGCACAGGCATTGCTGTTTTTGGGTTGGCTAGCAAGTCGGCTACAATGGCAGCCAGTTTCCTATCAAAAGGAAAGCGGAGATTACGACATCACTCGTATTGGCTTCCTTGCCCAAGACCAGCGACAAGTAGAAGCTGAATTAGCTGGAGTTCCTGTTGCTGATGTGGGTGAAATTGTTGGTGACTTGATTGCTATCCGCCTAAGTTCCACAAATCCCAAGGCAGACTGCGGTACAGTAATCTGCTCAGAAACCGGTGGTTGTATGCGGATGGAAACACACGGTGGTGCCCAAGCCGCAGGTCTGTTTCAACAAGTGAGTTCACTCTCAGAACAAAAGGCGGAAGCATTGCTGAGTCAGCAGGTGCAACGCTGGGGTCGGGAGTCACTTTTTGAAGAAAGTCTAGGAGTGATAGCGAAAACTTTTAAGTTGGGAACAAATAGTTAGCTTCGCCTAGAAAGAATAAAAGTTACTAAAATTAGGAAAATCAAACACAACCCCTCCAGATTTTTAGATATTCCCAAAATCTGGAGGGTTTTTGTATACAGAATTTTTTTCAACAATCACATCGGATTCCTATATCAATAATTCAAGGCAAGAGACGGGATAAATCGCCGTCTCTACAAATCGGATATTTTGCTGTTGCTTTTCCCAAATTTATTGAAAAGATACGTCGTATTTGCCTCCACGCTCAAGTGCCCGTTTGTAAGCAGGTCGCCCATGAATGCGATCGATAAATTCTTTTAGCTTTGGGCGGTTCTCGATGTCTTCTCTTAGCATGGCGACTACTTCGAGGGGAAAGCTCATTTGGATATCGGCGGCGGTGAATTCCTCACCTGCAAACCACGTACTTTTACGGAGTTCACTTTCTATGTAGTCAAAATGAAGTTTGATCTGAGGGGCGACAAATCCCCTAACGACGTTGCTATCTCCTTCACCGAAATTGTTCAAAACCAGCCGCATTACCAAAAGTGGCATTGCAGAACCTTCGGCGTAATGCAGCCAATATGTATAGCGCAGATGCTCAGGTGTATCGGATGCCGGAACTAGGCGACCATTGCCGTAGCGATTAACGAGGTATTCGATGATGGCGCCTGACTCAGCGATGGTGATCTCTCCATCTGTGATCACTGGTGACTTACCGAGGGGATGAACTTGGCGCAGCGACTCCGGTGCCAACATCGTCTTTGGATCGCGTTCATAGAATTTAATCTCGTATTCGATACCTAATTCCTCAAGTAGCCATAGCACACGCTGCGATCGCGAGTTGTTAAGATGATGAACAATGATCATAAAAAGGTTTCTCTTCTCGTGGCTTATCACTATCCGATCTCAGCTAATCTCTAGCTATTAATCATTATTAGACAAACTTTTTCAGCCTAACTCCCCTAATTGGCTGGTTTTCTTCTTTTTAATTGGTATAACAAGTTCATTTGTTTCATTTATGGCGTTAATCATTGCTGGAGAACGTAGTGGGGTGGGCAAGACAACAGTCACGCTCACCCTTTTAGCATCTTTATGTCGTCGCGATCGCCCCGTGCAATCTTTCAAGGTCGGCCCAGACTATATTGACCCCATGTTTCATCAACATGTAACCGGTCGTGCTTGTCGAAATTTAGACCCAGTACTAACTTCTGAAGCCTACGTTCAGCAATGTTTTGCCCATCATAGTCAACTAAGTGAATATGCCCTAGTGGAAGGGGTGATGGGATTATTTGATGGTGTGAAGGGGAGTAGGGAGTGGGGAGTGGGGGAGATGAGGGAGATGAGGGAGATGAGGGAGACGCGGAGAATAACCAATGCCCCATGCCCAACTGACTTTGCGAGTACGGCACACATTGCGCGGCTGTTAGATTTGCCTGTGGTGTTGGTGATTGATTGCAGCCGTTTGTCTGGTTCTGTAGCAGCGATCGCCCACGGCTACCAATCTTTTGATCCCCGAATTAAAATGGCTGGTGTGGTACTCAATCGAGTGGGGAGCGATCGCCATCTCTCTCTCCTCAAAGACTCCCTAGAATCCCTACAATTACCGATTCTCGGTGTGCTGCGGCGTCAAGATAACATCGCAATCCCCGATCGCCATTTGGGTTTAATACCCACAGCCGAACTCCCCGAACTCGATGCTGTAATCAATCGCCTCGCCGATTTAGGAGATACCTGCTTCGATTGGCACAGCTTATTACCTTTGTTAAAATCCCCCTCATCCCCCTCATCCCCCTCATCCCCCTCATCCCCCTCATCCCCCTCATCCCCCTCATCCCCAGTCAGAATTGCAGTAGCCCGCGATCGCGCTTTTTAATTTCTATTACCAAGACAATCTCGATTTGCTGCAAAAACTGGGTGCAGAACTAGTTTACTGGAGTCCTCTAATAGATGCCGAACTACCAAAAGATGTGCAAGGAATGTATTTTGGGGGTGGTTTTCCAGAAGTTTTTGCCCAGCAATTAGCAGAAAATATCAGCGCCCGTAATGCAGTCAAAACAGCAATTCTTCAAGGAATGCCCACAATTGCTGAGTGTGGGGGATTGATGTATTTATGTGAGGAAATTATCGATTTTGAAGGTAAATCTTGGTCGATGGCAGGAGTTTTACCAACATCTGCTCTGATGGGTGGACGTTTAACTTTAGGATATCGTCGTGCTGTAGCTTTGCAAGATAACCTGTTAGTGAAGGCAGGTACAACTGTTTACGGACATGAATTTCATCGTTCTCGTTTAACCTCAACTCCTAGTCAGCCCCTATTTGAAACTTCTCGCTACGATTGTGAGGAAAATATGGGATATGAAGGATGGGGTTTACCTGTAAATGTTCATGTTTCTTATGTTCATTTGCATTGGGGAGAAAGTGTAGAAATTCCACAGCAGTTTCTTAAAGAATGTCTGAAATTTGCATTTTCAAAGAAGCGATAAATCGGCGTCTCTACAAAGAATTGATTGTAGAGACGCCGATTTATCCCGTCTGGTGCCTTAATGACTTTGGCTACTTTCATGATTTCTTCAAATGTTCTAAATAAACGGCAACCTCTATCGTAATGCTGTTACATCTTTGTTAAGAATCGTTACAAAAGTCTTAACACAAGGAAATAATTCTTATGGCCGTTTCACTTGAGAATAATCTATCACATCAGGTTGTAATAGTTGGTGGTGGCTTTGGTGGACTATATACAGCAAAACATCTTGCAAAAGCTAATGTAAATGTTACTCTCATCGATAAACGTAACTTTCACCTATTTCAGCCACTTTTATATCAAGTTGCCACAGGAACACTATCGCCTGGTGATATTTCCTCACCATTGCGAGCTGTATTCAGCAAAAGCAAGAATACAAAAGTATTGCTGGGAGAAGTAAATGATATTGATCCAAAGGCACAAAAAGTTATTTTGGACGATCAAGTAGTATCTTATGATACATTAATTGTCGCTACAGGTGCTAATCATTCCTATTTTGGTAAAGATAACTGGAAAGAGTTTGCGCCTGGTTTGAAAACTGTTGAAGATGCCCTAGAAATGCGTCGCCGGATATTTGGCGCATTTGAAGCAGCGGAAAATGAAACTGATCCCGAAAAACGCCGTGCTTGGCTGACTTTTGTGATTGTAGGGGGCGGTCCGACTGGTGTAGAATTAGCAGGTGCGATCGCTGAGTTGGCACACAAAACTCTCAAAGAAGATTTCCGCAACATCGACACCTCAGAAACAAGAATTTTACTACTGCAAGGGGGCGATCGCATCCTGCCACACATTGCGCCACAGTTATCTCAAGCAGCAGCAGAATCTTTGGAAAAGTTGGGTGTGGTTATCCAAACTAACACCAGGGTGATAAATATTGACAACGAGATTGTTACTTTCAAGCAAGGCGGTGAAGTGAAAGAAATTGCCTCAAAAACTATATTGTGGGCAGCAGGTGTAAAAGCTTCCCCAATGGGGCAAGTCCTAACAGAACGCACAGGTGTAGAGTGCGATCACGCTGGACGTGTGATTGTAGAACCAGACTTGACTATCAGGGATTATAAAAACATTTTTGTAGTAGGAGATTTAGGCAACTTCTCCCATCAAAATGGTAAACCCTTAGCTGGTGTTGCACCCGTAGCCAAACAACAAGGAGAGTATGTAGCTAAACTTATTCAAAAACGGCTTAAAGGTCATACTTTGCCACAATTTCATTACAACGACGTAGGTAGTTTGGCGATGATTGGGCAAAATTTAGCTGTTGTAGATTTAGGCTTAATCAAGCTCCAAGGATTCATTGCTTGGGTATTTTGGCTACTAGTTCACATCTACTTTTTAATCGAGTTTGACACTAAATTATTAGTAGTATTTCAGTGGGCATGGAATTATATTACTCGTAATCGTCGCTCTAGATTGATTACAGGTCGAGAAGCTTTTGTAGAAGCAAAAACTGTTAGCAATAAAAGTCATGTCGTTTCCGGTTAAAAGAGATTTAGAATGGGCTACGCCCCGCTGCGCTAACAGAATTCAGTAATCTTTTAGTGGGGAATTTATACCCGCCACTCCCTTACAAAGTTCAGAGTGCCGGAAACCGGCGCTCCGATTTCTCTTTGCGTCAGCCGTAATGATAAGTCTTCAACCGGACATGATATGACAATTCACGAGTGAATTATTTTTTGTTGACCGTGCCAATTTTAGATTTTAGATTTTAGATTATTTCGGTACTCCTTTCCTGCGGAACGCTACGCGAACCCAGAAGCAAGCTACATGCCCCGCTATCGCGTGGGCGGAACAAATCCAAAATCCAAAATTTAAAATCCAAAATTGTTTGACTTGATGATTAACTTGGCAAAGAAGTCATATTCATATCGTCATTCAATCTGCGAATCAGTCGCGATAACTCACGAATGATATTCACTGCAATATCTGGAGTTTCTTCAATGGCATCATATAGTTGCTCTTGGGTCAGTTCTAAAAATTCACAAGGTTCTATAGTCGTTGCACTGGCGGAACGTGGTTGAGTATCAAATACTGCCATCTCACCAAAGTATTTTCCCTGTTCTACCTCTGCCAGCTGCTTATTTCCAATATGGACTTTAACTCGACCTGATACCACAATGTAGAGCGATCGCCCTTCTTCTCCTTGCCTAAAAATCGTATAATTAGCTGGAAATGACAGTTCATTCATCACTGAAGTCAGCCGCACAATAAAATCGTCCCGCAATTCCTTAAAAATCGGGACTCGCCGGACAAATAATAGACGGTCAACACTAGTTAGCATAATTACAATTTAAAAATAAGAATTCAGAATTCAGAATTCAGGAATTAGAGCAATCCAAGAATCGATGTAGGGGCGTACAGCTGTACGCCCCTACCAACGCGTTTGCAACCTGAATTTCGTGTCAAGTCAGAGGGCGATTAGTCATATTAACCGATGTCGATCGCTAGTTGCCAAGAATATCTCAGACTGAATCAGCAGAAATCTACATATCATCTAACGAAAACCATCTTGAATTTAATTCACAATTCATAATTAATCATTCATAATTATTATTATTAATAATAAAGAATAAAGGCATCAGTCGTCCGCTGCTCTGACTTGACGCCCTCATCCCCCACTGATTGCATTGCTAAATTCTGACTCCTGACTCCTGAATTCTGAATTCTCTTTTAATCACTTTAATTTATCATTTTAAAAAACAAGAGTATTTGCTCTTATTCGGTCAAAAGTCATAATATTGACTGCATGAACTCCCAAGGTACCTTGCTGAGACAAAAAAATATACCAATTTGGTTGGAGGCGTAGTTTACCACTGTAGGCATCGCTTCTAAAAATTGGGGAATTGGCTACTGACTAGCGAACCTCTATTAGTTGTCGCTAGAAAGAACAGTCACAAAATATCCTCAACTGCCATTACATCGAGAAGCAGAGAAGGATTTCAGACAAACAGCATTGAATTATTGTGAGTAATGACCATGAGTTGGCTAATCAGTACAGTAATTATTGGGATCTCTGTCGCTTTTGCAACCACCTTTGACGACAATTTATATTTGACAGCTTTCTTTGGAAAAGTCAATCGCAGCTTTCGCCCCAAGCATATTGTTATCGGTGAATTTCTCGGATTTACTGCACTAGTGTTTGCTAGTCTCCCTGGTTTTTTTGGCGGTCTGATTATTCCCAGCACCTGGATTGGTTTACTAGGTTTACTTCCCATCGCCATTGGTATCAGTAATTTCATCAGTCGAGAAGACGAGGGAGAGACAGTACAAGATGTGTCAGTTAACTTACCCTCTCCTAGCAAATCTGGACGCCAGAAGAAATCACTGTTAGCAACCATACGCGATCCCCAAACCTATCGTGTTTCCGCAGTTACCATTGCCAATGGCGGAAACAACATCGGGATTTATGTACCGTTGTTTGCTAGTAGCAATCTGCCAAGTTTGGGCGTAATTTTGTGTGTTTGTTATTTCACTGTTGGAGTGTGGTGCTTCTTGTCTTACAATTTGACCCGTAATCCTCTGATGGCGCCTGTTTTAACTCGCTATGGTCGAAAAATCTTCCCCTTTGTCTTAATTTGGCTGGGACTGTCCATCCTGATTAAAAGTGAAAGCTATCGACTTCTACCTAGTCTAGCAATGCTTGGCAATTAGTTATGAGGCGATCGCCACGGTGGAAATACCATTTGGGATTTTAGATTTTGGATTGGAATCGCTTTCTAAATCTAGGTTGTATCAATGTGTCTGTCGCAATCATTTTTCAAATTGGTATAAACTCACAACTTTGGGATGCGATGTCTGACGACAAGCTGCTACAAGTCTACCCAATGAACTACTCAAAACTGTTGATGGCTGCTTGTCTCTAATCTGCTTCCCACGCCAAAAGCTTTTTTAATCACTTGAATTTATGATTTTGAATCAAAATAATATTTGCTCTTATCAATCAACTTATCTACAGTGAACATAAAGCACATTATTGATGCCTCTTACAAAAGCAAATCTAACACTGCAAATTATCAAAGAAAGGAACCAATGAATAAACCAAATTCCCAAAAATTAACCCAATGGCTCGTAACTGCCCTATTTGTAGTAGTTGTAGCAACATTTTCACTGTTCGATCAGCCCAGTGCTAAAGCTCAAACAATAACACCATCGGAACCGGCTTTAGAATCAGCCCCAGTAATATCTCCGGCTGCATCGCCAATATTGGCACCAACTCCAGTAATATCTCCAGTTGCACCCCCAGTAGAATCTGTAGCAGCAAACGTTAGACGTTTACTAGCAACCAAAGAATGTGTCGGCTGTAACTTGACTGGCGCAGTTCTCAAGGATGCAAACCTGCAAGCCGCAAACTTGGAAGGTGCAAACTTACAAAAAGCAGATTTTGAAAGAGCGAACTTGCAGCAAACAAACTTACAAGGAGCAAACTTGCAAGGAGCAGATTTAGGCAAAGCAAACATCGCAGGTGCAAACTTGGTGGGAGCAAACCTATTTGATGCAGATCTAGAAAAGGCTAGCTTCCTGGGAGCAAACCTACAAGCAGCAAACTTGCAAAACGCAGATTTGGAAAGAACAAATCTCACAAATGCAAACATCCAAGGAGCAAACTTGATGGGAGCTGATTTACAAGACGCCATCAGACCCGAAGGATTTATAGCTCAGTAGTGGAAAATAAACTCTAGCTGCTTGCTATTGCCATTAAACGAGTCTAGATAATCGAGAATCCCCTCAACAAAAGCTGAGGGGATTTTTGCTTTTATTATGGGTAGGGGCGTACAGCTGTCATAGATGTCAACTTACAGCAATTTTCACGTAAATAGACCACGTTGTAGGGGCGCACAGCTGTGCGCCCCTACAGGGGATTGTGGTTTAAGTTAATAAAGTACAGAAACTAAGTCCGCAAGCCAGGTATTAAGACTGTTTACTCCTGAATTCACCAATTCTGCTGTAATTGCGATCGCGATCGCTTTTTCATAGCAAGATACCAACCCTACAAAATTGGATAATCGTTGGAAATCCTTACCAGGGACTACCAATCATGGTGAATGGTGCCCAATAAAACGGATGGGAGAGATTGCCAATGATATTCTGCTGTAAGTAGGTTGCCATTTGCGGTGGCAAAGATACGCCTCTAGTAGTGCCAGTTAATTGATTACCTTCAATTCGCACCTTACCTTGAATCATTGCTAACTGTGCTTGTCGCAGTGCTTCTGCTTTAATTGGTGCAGTCTTTAACTGGCTATAAAACTCCGTCATTAGCCCTAAAGTTCCTGCATCCGAGACGTACCACAAACTAGCAACAGCTGACTTCACACCGGTCTGTACAGCTAGCCCTGCAAAACCCAACTCCGCCTGTTCATCCCCAAAAGCTGATTTACAAGCACTTAAAACCAGTAATTCCACTGGTGGCTTATTCCATCCCAACTGGCGTACTTGGTCTAACCGCAGTTTGGTATCATACAACTGGATGTATGACTTACTGGAGTTTCCAGACACAAAATCTACGTGGGTTGCTAAGTGAATCATCCCAAAAGGATTTTGTCGGCGTTGTCCTTTGAGATTCTCTAAGGTAAAGTCTTTATTGAGTAAGAATTTGCCGTGCCATAGTTTCTCAACGATGGTAGAAACTTCCAAAGGCACCGCTTGTAAAGGACTTTGATTTTGCTCTTTGGTAAATTCACTAGCCCCCATTGCCAAGAGTTGGGAGGTTTTGATATCAGCATAGCTAGTATCAGTGAGGCTGAGACTGGGTAACATTCCCAGACTGTATTTTTCAATGAGAAACTGTTTACCATCGTGAAGTGCGGCTAAAGGAATAGAACGTAAACCTACGTCCATTACAAAAGCCAGATTTTTGATGCCTTGCTTTTGCAACTCTGCTTCTTGGGGCGCAATTAGCCATTGATATAGTTGCTGTGCTGGGATTAAATAGCTGGTGGTGCCAGCTTTGTTAACATCTGAAATTTGATTGTAAAATTTTTGAGCTACTCGCAAAACCTTCGCTCTAGTTACCCCAGGAAGCCGCTTGCGGATAGGTTTACCCTCAGCAGTCACAACGACTAAATCGAGTATGTCTTTATTTTTATCTTTGAGCGATGCATTGTTGCTAGGAGTAAACTGTGCATAGACAATTGCTGGTTTGACGCCTGTTTTTGCCTGAATTTCGGCAAGGGCGGCGCGTGCATCTGCCAAACTTTTAATCGAAGTTTTGCTTGATTGTCCTAGATATTGGTCAAATTGGCGTGTAGCTTGTTCATCTACTTCGCCAAAGGCTGTGTCAATTAAAGCTAAAGAATTGTTGTTAGTAGCAAGAGGCGGGGTGTTTATAGACTGTGCTAGCTGTTCTGGATTGGGACTATTAGCTGGTAGTTGCTTGGTTGGCGTTGATACCTGTGGTGGTTCCTGGGTAATTAATTGAATATTGCCTTGAGTGTAATTACCAGGGAAAGATTGGCTGGGTGAAATGGTATTGCTAGAACTACTAGTAATTGCTGCGGCGGTACCATTGCTGGTGGCATCACCCACTACAAAGGGTGTATTACCGTTACCGCCGTGGCGGATGGTGACTGCACCGCTACCAGTTGCACCAGATGTGGAGATACTAGCATTGATGTTATTGCGATCGCTAAATGTCCCAGTAGCTCGGAAAAAGCGATTCGTTGTAATATCTACATTACCGCCAGTGCCATTAGTTCCACCTTGGGCATTGATAGAAGTAACTTCAATATCATTATCTGGATCTAGCGTTACATTACCACCATTACCAGTGCTAGAACTGGAATCTAACTCTCCAGCTTTGATACTCGTTCTTGCATTCAAGCTAACTGCACCACCATTACCAGCAAAACCAGTGGCGGAATTAGATGATGTATCTATTTTTTGGGTGCTGATAGTACCATTAGTGCTAGTAAGGTTGATTGCTCCACCATCACCTATAGCACCACCCATAGTGCCAGAAAGTACATATCCTGTAGTAATATCATTTGTAGCGTTCAGAGTGATATCACCACCATTACCTGCTTTACCACCGTTGGCAGTTGTATCTGAAGCTGTTCTAGAACGGGAATTTAACTCTCCGGCTTTGATACTGTTGTTTGCATTCAAAATAATTGCACCACCATTACCAGCAAAACCATTGGAGGAATAAGATGATGTATCTATTTTCTCGGTGTTGATAGTACCATTAGTGCTAGTGAAGTTTATCGCTCCACCATTAGCTGTTGTACTACCATCAGTGCCGGAAAATACGGAGTCTGTGACAACAATATCATTTTTAGCAGTGAGAGTGATATCACCACCATTACCTACTTTACCACCGTTGGCTGCTGTATCTGAGGCTATGCGAGATACATTAATACTACCATCAGTACTAAAGATGTTTATTGCACCACCATTACCTGCTGAACTAACGCCAAAGGACGAGTTACCACCAAAAGAAGTACTGTTTACAGACCTTGTATTAATATCATTCTTGGCAATTAAGGTAATTGCACCACTATTACCAGGAGTCGGGTTATTGGTACTAGTAGATGATGAACTCCTTAAAAAGTCGGTGGTAATACTGCCATTTCTAGCTAGTACGCTAATCGCACCTCCATTACCACCATTTGTGCCAGAAGCATCTAAGCCACCCCTAGATTCCAACCCGTTGAAAACAAGATGGCTGATGTCAATATTGCCGTTACTGCTAGTCAGGGAAACATCTCCAGCAGTTACAGAACCGCGAGATGATATACCGCCAGTATTGATGTTACCAAAAGCGCTGAGTGTGATTTTACCGCCAGTATTTCCTGATGAATCTATCTCGCAGGAACTATAACTTCCACAGACTATACCGCCAATTGTGTTGATTCCACCATTATTGCTGACGATTTGAATTTCACCACCTTTGTCACCACCAGCGTTGATATCACCAGTGGTAACATTACCAGCAGCTTTGACGGTGATATTACCACCGTTATTAGAACCAAGAGTACTTTGAGTGAATAAACCTATCCCACTGAAGATATTGCCGTTAGTGCTAGTCAGGGAAATGTTACCACCTTGCCCAGTTTCACTACTAGCGTTGATCGCATCACTTCCTGTGGTAATGTCACCTACAGCATTCAGGGTAATATTACCGCTTTTGATATTACCAACAGCAGACATACTCCCATTACTGATTTTACCGCCACTGGTAATAGAGATATCTCCTGCTGTTTGTACTTCGTCTAATTGTTCGCCTGTTCTAAAATCATCTGATAAGTTAATATCGCCGCTTGCTTTGACGGTGATGTTCCCAGAACGAATACCAGAAGCAGAACGGACAGAATTTGTAGTTTCAATACCGCCGTTGTTGCTGGTGATGTCGATATTATTGCCGTTTGTAGTAATACTGTCGGTGGTAATTTTCTGGTTTGCTAGCAAATTAATTGAGGCATTGTCTGTGCCTATAATTTCTCCAGTTGCTGTTATTGAACCTGCGCCAATTGGACTTTGAATTTTTACTGGATCTTGGAATGTGGCATTGTTAATTTTTATTGCCCCATTTCCATCATTGCGTCCGATAGTAATAAGATTAAAGCCGTTTTTGAAGGCTGCTAAATCAGTTGTGGTCAAGTCTAGGGTGTTTGTGCCAGTATCACTATTTCCACCAAGAGTAATATTTTGACTGGGTGTATTGGGTTGGAGGAAAATATTACCACTGCCAGTGAAAGAATTTGCGCCTCCTAGTAGGTTAATCTCATTAGCAGTCAAGCTAATGTTTCCAGAACCAGCTAAAACGGAACCTCCACTGGTAAAGTTAATGCTGCCACTATTGCTATTCAGGGTAATGTTACCGCCACCTGTAGTGCCTTCGGTGCGAATACCTTGAGTATTGATATCACCTTGAGCGTTAAGATTGACATTGCCACCCAAACCGTTTGGAGAGAAAATATCTATTGATGGGAATGGTGCTGCGGTTGTGCCGATGGAGATTCCACCACCGCTAGTGACTAGAATATTACCAGGTGTTTTGGCGATCGCATCCAGTTGTCCCCCAACTGTAATATTTCCACTACTAGTATTGAGAGTAATATTACCTCCTTTTGTGGCTGTGGGAGAACCTGCACTAATACTCGTTGCAACATCTATACCATTATTTGCCTGAAGAGTCACATTACCACTGGTGTTGCTGCTATCGGTATTGATTCCATTACCAATATTAATGTTGCCAGCAGATTGAACGTTGATGTCACCGCCATTCCCACTCTCATAAGACACGTTAGAGAACAAACCACTAGCAACGATATTGCCTGTACTGGAAGTCAAACCGATTTTGCCACTATTGCTGGAACCTAGATTGCTAAAAATATTACTCAGAGATAAACTACTTCCTAAAATAGAGACATCTTTGCCTGCTGATGTAATGTCACTGGTTGAAGTAACTGAACCGTTACCTGCGTTGATAGTTGTAAGGCCACTTCCAGTCAGGTTAAGCGGACTGTTAAATAAAATATTGCCACTAGTAGTGATGTTACCTGGGACGGTTGTACTTCCGGCATTAATATTGAGGCTAGCTAGAGGATCTGTACTGCCTAAAGCACCGCCAAGACTGATATTGCCAGCGCCAGCAATGAGACTTAAATTACCAGCACCATTAACTGTATTATTGAAATTAATATTCCCTGAGCCAGAGCTGGTATTAACAACTATATTAGAACCAGTTAAAGTAACTGGACTATTGAAGTTGATATTACCGTTTGCAGTAATATTGCTAGCAAGCTTAGTATTGTCTGTATTTATCTGTAGGTTATTAAAAGGTGTAATTCCACCAACAGCACCTTTGAACTCTATAGAACCCATTTGACATCTAAGAAGGTGCTGCAAGCCTCTTAATCATTAGCCTGATGAAGCAGATATTGAGTTTGGCAGTGGCACTAACCAGGGTTCGTTCAAAGTTCTTAACCAGAATTTTACAGCGCTCCATCCAAGCATTGGAGCGTTCGATCACCCATCTAGCTATTGCCGGAACAAATCCAGATTTTCCTTGTGCCGCTTTCTCTTGTTTTGAGGGTTTCGTAGAAAGTTGAAACTGAATTTTGGTCATGATCTCTGGGTAAATTCGCTCTAACTCCTGAGTCAAATATTCTGGGTGATACCCATGATCTAGCAGGATAGTAATCTTGGGAATATCGATAGGTTTTGACTTGAAGTAGTCGATGTTGAGAGTAAACATCTCAATTAATCCGGCATCATCCGAGACATTGGCGCGAGTACAGAGCGTAAAAAAGGGAAACCCAAGGGTGTCAATAGCCAAATGCCTTTTAATACCGTTGGTGGCTTTGTAGAAGCAAAAACCTTTCGACTCCACACTGGCGTTGCAGGTATTTTTCACTGCTTGGGAGTCAATGATGATCAATGTCGTCCAGTGCGGTTTTTTTTTTACCTGTTCACGCACTTGTCCATGTAAGACACTCATCAGTTCCTCAAATACCCCGGCTGCTCGCCACTGTTTGTAGTGCCAATATACAGTGGAATAAGGGGGGAGGTCTTTAGGTAAGTCTTGCCAATTGCATCCATTTTTTAGTTGATAGAGAATTCCATTGAAGATATCTCGCTTTGGCCAGTTGGTCGGTCGAGTCTGCTTCTTAGTCGGTAATATCTCTTGCAATAAGGGTTCAAAAATTTCCCATTCTGCATCAGTGAGGTTGCTGGAATACGCCATTAGTATTGGATTTTAGATGCTGAGGAGTACCTTAATTCAAAACCTCACAAGATGTCAAATGGGTTCTATACTGCCACCTCTATCTGCCAATAAGGAAATTAGTGTTCCACTTCCTGTTTTATCTAACGTACCATTAAAAATAATACGCCCACCCACACCTCCTGCAAGATAAGTTGAAGTAGTTATATTTGTTGTTGAAAAACCTCCACTAAGAATTACTGCCCCATTTAAAGTAACATTGCCACTATTACCGCTAGTAGCTGAAGAAATTATATATTCGGGAAAGATTACGCCAGTTGAACTGGTAATATTAATATCCCCACCATTTAAACTACCTGTCGATCTAGAACCCACAAGACCAGTATTAACATTTCCCCTAGCGCTGAGGTTAATATTCCCACCTTTACCAACAGCAGCAGTATACAAACTAAGACCAAGATTAATATTTCCTCCTGAGCTAGTAAGTGTAACATCCCCTCCATTACCAGATGAGGAACTAGCATCATCAGTAGCTGTAAAAATATCTGCTGCTGCTGCATAACCTAGTAAACTTCCACCTGAAATAGTAATATTCCCTCCAGATGAAAGGGTTACATTCCCAGCATTGGCACTAGTAGCAGAAGTATTGATGGAAGGTGTTTGAATATCACCAATGGCGCTCATGATGACGGAGCCACCTGCTACACCAGAAATTAATCCACCAGAAGTATTGATTCTTCCTACCTGAATACTGCCTGTTGGTAGCAAGGGGCTTGCAAGTGGCTGGAAAGTAGTTCCCCCTGTACCAACACTTGGAGGAATATTAGGAGCAGCAACTGAAGCCAAACCCGCCCGCAAAATTAAAGCCCGGCTGGTAGTCAACACTGTAAAATCAGGATCTGAAGCTGGAATACTCCCACTGGTATCGGGTGAATTAATGGTAATATCGCCACCCTTAATACTCCCCGTCGCCTCAACCTTCAGTGCTGCACCAGTATAATCACCAAATTCTACATCGCTATTAGCTCGAATAATTGGGTCATACAAACTAACAAAATTACCCGCACCTCCAGCCAAATTGCGAATTGAAAATTGCCCGCCACTGAAAAAATGAGCATCCCCAGAAACATTACCATCGCTAATTAAACTCAGATTTCCACCACTGACAAACGGTGTCTGGGGATGATTTAGCGCCAGGATATCAATATTCTGATTTCCCTGAATCTTGAGATTTCCGCCAGCTTGTGCCAAAAAGGAATTCGCTACACTATCGCGCACCCGTACCGTGTCTTTAGCTAACAGGTTTAAATCTCCTGTTGTCAGCAGTTGACTGTCTGGTAGTGTTAAATTACGTGCAGCGGATAAAGTTGCTGTCCCAGATGTAACATTTTTTGCTACCACATCCCCAGAATTTATCCCAATCCCAGAACCTCTGAGTTCTACTTGTCCGTTGCTGTTAACTCTCAATTCATTGGCGTTACCTACACCAGCACCTGTTAACAATTGGGGTAGAGTCGCGGGGTTAACGGATGTCGCTGATGGGGGTTGAATTTCTAAACTTAGCAGATGTCCGGGTTGGCTGATGCGTAAGAGGTTTTCACCAGGGACGGCGGCGACGGTAATGTTACCCCCTGGTGCTGATAGCTGTCCGGTACTAGTGACGGTGCCACCGAGTAAATTTAAATTGTTGCCACTACCGACTGCTAAATTGCCAAAATTCACAATACTCCCTGGTTGAGAGGTTGTGAAAGTAAAGGTATTGGGGGTTCCTACGAAAGAGGCGTAGTTATTGCTACCAACTGCGTTAAAGGAGTTTGACCCAAAACCAATGCTGTTGGCGGTGGTGGCGGTGAAATCAGCAGGTACGTTTAAGCTGGCGTTGGCACCAAATACAATACCAGCCGGGTTCATGATGAATAGGTTGGAATTCCCACCGGTGACTTGCAGAAGTCCGTTGATTATTGAAGGATCGCCACCAACTACACGTCCCAAAATGTTCTGAATATTGGGGTTGGAGAGAAAGTTGGCTATCTGGTTGGAGTCGAGTCCAAGTTTTTGAAAGCTGTGAAAGAGATTCGCGCCATCTCTAGAAAGACTACCTCCACTGATATCTAACTGGTTGCCGTTGGGGGTGACAATAGAACCTGTACCGTCAGTAGCTGGTGTAATAGATTGTGCTTTCACTAGAACGATCGCCTGGAAAACAGCAACCAAGGCGATCGCTTGAGTTAGCAAATATAAACCAATTCTTTGAGCTACAGAATTCATCTAAATCCTTGTATAAATAAAACACCATGCTATTACAATGTCGCCTATGCAACAACATAAGCGACATCAGTATAAGTATGGAAGTTTGCAAAAAGGTGAGATGAAATCTACGGTATAATACTTATAAAGAGAATTCAGGAGTCACAATTCAGAATTCAGAATTGTGTAGAGACGTTGCAATGCAACGTCTCTGTAATTACCATGCACGAGAACCAGAGGAACTGGGAGCAGTATTTTGGTTGGGTGCAGGCTGAATAGACTGTAGTGGCGATGGTACAGTCTTCTGGGAAGACTCGTTGACAACCTCAGTGGCTGCATCTTCTTCTTCGCTAATATTCGTATTCGGCGGAATTTTTGAGGATTGATTATCACCACCTCTTAAGGCAACAAGGTTACTGAATAATCCCGGTTCGGATTTATCAAATTTTATACCTAATGCTTGAACGGCGTTTGGCACTAATTTCAGAAAAGTCTGAATGGGAATACCTAAATTAAATCCAGTTTTATCGGTAGTGCTTTGAGAGCCACTTTCTTGATTTTCTTCAGGTGATGCTTGGCGACTGGCGATTTCGTCTCTGTCACCTTTGCCGTGAATACCTACAAGCCTTCCTGAGACATCAAACACAGGGCCGCCACTCATGCCCACTCTTGTGACGCTCGTATAAACTATTGCATATCCATTTTCTACGGCTGTTTCTTGTTCGCCTTCAACTGAACTCTCATCTAAACGGCTGGAAACCAAGGAAGAGGTGAACTGAAACACACGCTTTTTAATTGCTGCACCAGGGTTAGGAAATCCAGCTATATAAACACCAGCGCCCTCGGTCGTATAATTGGAATCACCAAGAACTGCGGTTTCATAAGTGCGATCGCTCCGAAATCGCACGATCGCTAAATCTACACCAGGCAATTTCTGAATGTCTTTATCAGTGGAAATTACAATCTTTTGGCGTTTTCTACCTCCTTGGGCAAAAGGTGTCACAACAGAATATTCATCATCGTCGTATTGCACAACGTGAGTCGCTGTCAGCACCACATAAACGTTCGTTCCTCTTTCCTTGTAGCGCCCGACAATTACACCTGAACCTGGAGAATTAACTGTAGGCTCAATCCGCACTACTGTTGATTTAGCAATACTAGCTACATCTGTAGGCAGTAATGCTTGTTTAGCAAACGCTGGACTGGCTACCATTACCATTGCTACACCAACAAAGCAACCTGGTAAGAGATATCGATTTAACATGGCGCTGATTCCTTAATGACTCTTGACTTGTTTACCAAAACGAACTTCCAGAGGTTTGATTAGTTGCTGGGATTGGAAAATTTGGCGACTCCTCTGGAGATGAGGGAGAATGGGAAAATTCTGGAACGATAAAAGAAGATTGTTCTTGAGTGGGAAGTATCGCCCCAGTGGCAAACTGGGGAGCAAGTTGTAAAAATCTTTGGATGGGAACAGCCCAACTGGATGCATCGAATTTTCGTCGGACTTGTAAAACTGGGGTGGAACCATCTTTAAAAATATAAGTGTTGCCCCAAAGAGGGTACTTATGTTTGCCGTTAACTCCTACAAGTTCACCACGACGATTTAGTAATGGCCCGCCACTCATCCCTTTAAAAATGTCGTTGCTGTAACCAACTTGATAACCACCCCGAAAAGCTTGTGGCAATAAATATTCAACTTTACCTGTGTTGAAAACTAAGCCTTGTTGCTCATCAGGATAACCAATGGCAAAGGTTTGATCGCCAATCGCCAGAGATGAAGTAGCGATCGCGGCGATCGCATAATTATTCGCACTCTTAAAACTCAGCAATCCTAAATCATCATCTGGAAATTGAGCAGATTTTATTGCCTGTGCAGTGTAAATCTTCCCGTCCGCTGTTTGGATTTGATAACTCTTACCAATTCTTAAAACATGGGCGTTAGTTATAACTGTGTAAACTTGACCTTGTTTTTTAATTAAAATTCCTGAACCCCAACCTTGTCCTGCTAACACTTTGACAGTAATTGCCCGACCGCGATCGCGTAATTGGTTCAATGACAATTGTGCTTTTGCTTGACTCGTTAAATTGGCACTCGAAATATTAGGCTGGGAAGCTACTTCTGAAGAAAATGCTTGTGTTGATAGCGTAAGCGGTAAACTAGCAACACAAGCAAGCATACAAAAAATACGAAATTTCATTTTCTACTTAATAAGAAATAATTCAGGAGTCAGAATTTCGCATAAATTCTGTGCAACTAGCGGTGAAACACCACACTAAATCCCTCATTAATATCATGTTCGGATGAATACTTAATAACTAGGGCTGACGCGGGGACGCTCTTACGCAAAGAGATTTGAATAATAAGTAATTAACCGAACTTGATATAAAGAATGCTGAATTCTGAATTCAGCATTCTTCTTGGAAAAATTCTTTAGAATGCCCGACCTGGCTTGCTTGGTGTCGCTGCTCCACCATTAGAACCAGCTCCTGCTCTCGATGCGTTCAGAGGAGCTAATTTTTTTGTCAAGTTAACATAAGTCCGACCTTTAGATTCATACAAAGCAGGGCCAGCACCATCACGCACATCAAAGAGTCTTTGCAAGGTTTCTGCTGCATTCACACCCCGCTTGAGAGTGAATAACAAATTGCTGGCGTTGCAACTACCCCCTGGACTAGCTGCACAAATCACCGGCATACCGTTAACGATACCCGCTGTAATGTAATCTAAAGAACCAGTGTTATGAGCTTGTTGAAATCTTGCAGAGACTTGCTGACAGCGGGTCATTGGGTCATATCCAGAACCAGTAAAATACTCTGAGTACCAACGAATCACTGATAAACTTGCACCTGTAGCAGTGTTGGTTGCCCTAGTTGCAGGTAATTGACTGCTAGTATCACAAGAAAACTGAATAGTCCCTGCTGCGTAGCTGGGTGTGTTGAAAACTGCTCCTAAACCACTTAAAAGTGCAACTCCACTGAGAATAGCTAAAGATTGTCTCAACATCTGACCGTCTCCTTGCAAATATTGTTTATAACTTCTCGTCTAAAATAACTTGTAAAAAATCAAACTGAGTATAGTGGCATTGCGTAAGTACGCACTTGATAAATTTTCGGGTAATTTATGATTTTCTTTACGAATAAGCGGCAGTTTATCAGGTCATATATGCAAATACATAGTGCTAAATATTACCTCAAGTTTTGAGATATATTTCGATTAATTCCAGAAAAAGCCTGAAAAATTCAGCTAACCATACATCAAACTGAATGTCGTGTGTTAACTTGGAAACCTCCTAGTTATCTACGTAGACAAATTCAAAACAGAGTAGTAATTGTATGCGCTGGTATTTAAAGTTTAGAATGCAGTGTGTATTTTTAGTTCATGGTGTGCTATCACTGGTATCCATGTCGCCAAGTTATGGTAGTTTCTCTAGTTCACCCGTATTTTTAGAGTTACCAAACCAGATAGTAGCGCAAGCACCAAATCCAGAAGGTGACCCAAATCGCCAGAGGTTTCCGCAATCTGCACCGACTCCAGAACCACTACCACCAGAAACTCAAACACCGGTGCAGCCGATTCCGACGCCAGAACCCTCGTCTGTGCCTGCTATTGAAAGTATTCAGGTTAAAAAAATTGAGGTGACAGGCAGTACAATTTTAAATTCCGAGCAACTGAGTTCCATTACTAGGCCAGTTGAAGGACGTTCTGTCAGTTTGGAAGAACTGAGAAAAGTTGCCGATGATATCACTCAAATCTACCTCGATCGCGGCTACATCACTTCAAGAGCAATTTTGGTAGACCAAGCAATTACTGGTGGTGTGGTGCAAATTCAGGTGATTGAAGGTGGTTTAGAAAAAGTTGAAATCCAAGGACTAAAACGCCTCAATCCTGATTATGTGCGATCGCGTGTCTCTCTGGGCGCTAGCAAGCCTCTTTCCACAGCTAATTTAGAAGACCAGTTAAGATTGTTACGAAATGATCCCCTACTGTCAAATGTAGAAGCTAGCTTACGCACAGGTAGCGAAGTTGGTCAAAGTATTCTAGTAGTTAGAGTTACCGAAGCCGATCCCTTTGATGGGACATTCAGCATTGATAATTATTCGCCGCCTAGTGTTGGTTCTGAAAGATTGGGCGTCAGTGCTAGTTACCGTAACATCACAGGTTTAGGAGATAAATTTGCAGCGTCTTATTACCGCACAACTCGTGGAGGCTCAAATATCTATGATTTTAGCTACCAAGTGCCGCTAAATGCGATGAATGGTACTTTACAGCTACGTACCACCATTAACAACAACGAAGTCGTCCAAGAACCTTTTAAAAGCTTTGATATTCGCGGAGAATCTCAGTTATATGAAGTGAGTTATCGTCAGCCACTAGTGCGATCACCTCGTGAAGAATTCGCTTTATCATTAGGCTTTACTGTCCAAAATGGTCAAACATTTACCTTTGCAGGCCCAACACCCTTTGGCTTTGGCCCCGACGAACAAGGTAACAGTCGTACCCGTGTTATTAAGTTTGGTCAAGATTATGTGGCACGAGATGTGAAAGGTGCATGGGCATTGCGATCGCTATTTAGTTTGGGTCTTGGCAGCTTTGATGCCACAATTAACTCTGACCCTGTTCCTGATGGTCGCTTTTTTAGTTGGTTGGCGCAAGTGCAACGGGTACAACAGCTCAACGACCGTAACCTTTTAATCGCCCAAGCCGAGGTACAACTAACGCCCAATGGATTATTACCCTCTCAACAGTTTGTAATTGGTGGTGGTCAATCTTTGCGCGGTTATCGGCAAAATGCTCGCGCTGGCGATAATGGAGTACGATTTTCGCTAGAAGATCGGTTCACAATCCAAAAAGACGAATCTGGGAACCCAATGCTGCAACTTGCTCCATTTTTCGATGCAGGAGTTATTTGGAATGTGAGTAATAACCCCAACCAATTACAGAGACAGCAATTTTTAGCTGCTCTGGGACTGGGAGTTTTATGGCAACCTCTACCAAGTCTAAATATGCGCTTAGATTATGGTCTTCCCCTAATTGACTTAGACGATCGCGGTGAAAACGCTCAGGATCACGGCTTTTATTTTAGTTTAGGATATAAACTTTGAGTCAACTT
This sequence comes from Desmonostoc muscorum LEGE 12446, assembly GCF_015207005.2. Classification (GTDB taxonomy): domain Bacteria; phylum Cyanobacteriota; class Cyanobacteriia; order Cyanobacteriales; family Nostocaceae; genus Nostoc; species Nostoc muscorum. The sequence continues at coordinate 1,717,196 of NZ_JADEXS020000001.1, read as the reverse complement.
ACAGCAATTTTCAGGTAATTAAACCATAGGGTAGGGTAGCACAGCTGTGCTACCCTACTACAAAGGATTGTGGTTCAAATAGATGAAAACGGCTGTAAGCCAAGGCGAATATGGAATTCGCGGCTACACAGGCAAAGTCCGCCTCCGCGGACTAAGGTCAAATTAAGGGTTTCAAACCCAGGTCGGTGGGTTTTGTTGTTGGGCTTTCTGCTCTAATAGTTGTAAGGTTGGCTTTGCAGATAGTTTGGCTGCTAAGGAATGTTCTGGAAATGGAGTTTTAGACTATTAATTGTATTCCTGGGGTTATGGCTACTCCTGGATTTGGGTTCCCGCTTGGGAGCAGAAATTTTTTGGTTTCAAGAAGTCGGCTACCTGCAAGTATTTCTAGTCAGGCTAGTGACTCGTGGTACTTTATGGGTAGTGGTGGCTAGTGTCAGTGCTGCCTATCTTCTAATAAACCTTGCTGTAGCACAACGGCTGAAGTATCCCCGGTCTTTGAAGATTGAAGAAGTTGAACTAGAGAGTGAATTCAAAAACTTTCTCAGTCCTGATTATTCCAGACGCGATCGCATTTTGACACCCGAAGCCCAAGGCTTAAAACCATTAAAATTACGCTGGCTGTTACCCCTAGCTTTGATACTGAGCTTGTTGACAGGGTTAATGGTGGTTCACTACGGTCAAATTGCTCTTTCTTACTGGCATTCTCCAATTGATAACACTAGTTTACCGATTCCCGCCCTATTCCGGCCAGACAGAATCTGGCAACTCTTAAACCAAATTGTTTCTCAAATTTGGTATGTGGGCTTAATTGTGGGGGGAGCGATCGCTATTTTAATTTATCCACGATTTTTACTCACAGCGATCGCAATTCTTTTCAGTGCCATTTTTGGCTTAATACTATTCCAAAACTGGGCAAAGGTACTCCAATATTTCCACCCTACTACTTTCAACAGCACTGAGCCTTTATTTGGTCAGGATATCAGCTTCTACATATTTTCCTTACCGTTTTGGCAACTGCTGGAACTCTGGCTGATGGGATTATTTTTGTATGGCTTTGTCGCCGTCGCCTTGAGTTATCTTTTGTCAGCAGACAGTTTGAGTCAGGGAATTTTCCCTGGTTTTTCCCCCCAGCAGCAGCGTCATTTATACGGGATGGGTGGATTGTTGATGCTACTAGTAGCTTGGAGTTACTGGTTGAGTCGCTATGAACTCGTGTATTCTAGCCGTGGAGTCAGTTATGGTGCCAGCTACACCGATGTCACAGCCCAGTTGCCAGCTTACACCGTTTTATGTGTCGTGGCTGTTGGCATCGCCTTTTACTTACTTTGGCAAACGTTGTTCTGGAGACCCAAATCTCAGTATCGCCGTTTGGTGTTTTACGGATTAGGCGTTTATCTATTACTGGTTCCAGCCGCTGACATTGTTCTGCCTACTGTGGTGGAAAATTTAATTGTCCTGCCGAATGAATTGCAAAGAGAGCAACCTTATATTCAGCGTACCATTGCCTTGACCCGCCAAGCATTTGATTTAGAGGCGATCGATGCCAGAACCTTCAACCCCCAAGGGGGATTAACTGAAGCTGACATTCAAAAAAATGACTTGACAATTCGCAATATCCGCCTTTGGGATGAGCGACCATTGTTAGAAACCAACCGTCAGCTACAACAAATTCGGCCATACTATCGGTTCCCCGATGCCGATATTGATCGCTATGTTTTGAAAACAGAGGCAATTTCAGACCAACCATCTGCACCCCAAAACCCATCGGTATCAAAACAGAGATTAATCGAAGCAGCACAACGGCGTCAGGTACTAATCGCTGCACGAGAATTAGACTACCGCGCCGTACCACAGGAGGCTCAAACTTGGGTTAACCGCCATCTCATTTATACCCACGGTTTCGGGTTTACTGTTAGCCCAGTAAATACAGTGGGGGCGGGCGGGCTACCAGAATATTTTGTCAAAGATATTAGCGGTGATAGTACCGCTCTGACAACTTCAAGTCTTGGCATTCGTGAAAGTATTCCCATTGGAGAACCCCGGATTTATTATGGTGAAATCACTAACAACTATGTAATGACTGGCACAAGAGTTAGAGAATTGGACTATCCCAGTGGTAGTGACAATGTTTATAACTCCTACGATGGACGGGGTGGCATTAAAATTGGTTCAGCATGGCGTCGCTGGCTATTTGCCATGTATTTGAAAGATTGGCAGATGGTCTTTACGCGGGACTTTTTGCCAGACACAAAAGTGCTATTCCGGCGGAATATCAAGCAAAGAATTCAGGCGATCGCACCTTTTTTGCAATTTGACAGCGATCCTTATCTTGTCAGTGCTGATGCAAATCGTAACAATACCAATCCAGACTACCCAAATGGTAAAAGTTATCTTTACTGGATTGTGGATGCTTATACGACAAGCGATCGCTATCCTTACTCAGACACCGCCAACGACGGTATTAATTATATCCGTAACTCTGTGAAGGTAGTGGTTGATGCCTACCACGGCATCGTTAACTTTTATATTGCCGATCAAAATGATCCGCTCATTGCCACTTGGTCAAGGATATTTCCCAACACCTTCAAACCACTCAGCGCCATGCCGGTTAACCTCCGCAATCATATCCGCTATCCTGAGGACTTGTTCAAAATTCAATCCGAGCGGTTGATGACCTACCACATGACCGACCCCCAAGTATTTTACAACCGGGAAGACCAGTGGCAGATTCCTAACGAAATTTATGGCAGCGAACCCCGCCCAGTAGAGCCGTATTATTTGATTACTAGTCTACCCACAGTACCCTTTGAAGAATTTATTCTGTTTCTGCCCTACACTCCCAAACAGCGGACTAATTTAATCGCTTGGTTTGCAGCGCGATCGGATAGCGTTAATTACGGTAAGTTATTGTTATATATCTTTCCGAAAGAAAGACTAATCTACGGCCCAGAACAAATCGAGGCACGCATTAACCAAGACCCAGTAATTTCACAGCAAATTTCCCTGTGGAATCGTCAAGGTTCAAGAGCCATTCAAGGAAATTTACTAGTAATTCCCATTCAGCAATCGCTGTTGTATGTCGAGCCAATTTATTTAGAAGCGACACAAAATAGCTTGCCAACCTTGGTGCGAGTAGTTGTAGCTTACGAAAACCGAATTGTCATGGCACAAACATTAGAACAAGCATTACAAGGAATCTTTCAACCACAAGTCACACCACCTGCTCCAATTATCCGTCCAGTAGAAGAAGGAAGCCCGCCAAGTCAGTAAAAGAGACTGGGGATTGGGGCATGGGGCATGGGGCATGGGGCATTGGAAGAGGCAGAGGGGCAGAGGGGCAGAGGGAAAGAACAAGGCACATTGAACTCTCCTCTGCTCCCCTGCTCCCCTGCCCCCTGCCTCCCCTGCCCCCCTGCCCCCCCTGCCTCCCCTGCTCCCTCATCCCCCTCATCTTCCTCATCCCCCTCATCCCCCTTACATCACTGGTTGTACCAACTTTTCCGCCATTGCTGCATTTGTTTAATTTCTGTATCTTGTGCTTTGATAATTTCTTGGGCTAATTGCTTGATTTCGGGGCGCTTAGACTTATTTAAAGCGTCTTGTGCCATTTTTACAGCCCCCTCATGGTGAGGAATCATTGCATTGATAAAGCGCAAATCAAATTCAGCATCAGCTGCACCTAAGTCCTGACTCATCATCATGGCTTGGATTTGCTCAGGTGACATTTCCATCATGTGACCCATTTGACTGTGATAAGCCATTGGTTTATTTCCTGCGCTGGGATACCAAGCTTGTCGCCACTGCTTCATCTGGGTAATTTCTTGGTTTTGCGATTTGATGATATTGTCTGCTAATTTTTTGATTTCAGGACGTTTGGATTTTTGCTGTGCTTCTTTGGCCATTTCCAAAGCCCCTTGATGGTGCGGTGTCATCGCATCGATAAACCGTAAATCAAAGTCAGCATCGGCTGGGCCTAAATCCATTCCCATGCTGTGATTCATGTGGCGATCGCTAGCATTGGTAGCAGTTGCGTTGGGGGTTTGGGTTGGGTTCTGGGAAGCAGCATTGCTACAGGCTGTAAGTAATCCACCCCCTGAAGCGATCGCCGCAAAGCTTAACGCTAAAAAACCGTTCCTCAAAGATAGCAGTTGCATAAGTTTCATCCAACAGTTTTCTAATTCTATATTTACTTCTTAACTTTGCAGCTAGAAATGAAATTAGGATGAAATCTCAAAAAAATTTTATAAGAAAGAATTCAGGAGTCAGGAGTCAGAATTCAGAATAATAAATTTTATATGAATAGCGGATAAATAACTGAATTTAAGTCACCCACTGATTACATTCAGAATTCAGAATTCAGAATTCTGAATTCTTCTTTTTAATTATCGGTCAAAATTGTATACGCTTCATTAACTAAATGCATTTTTTCTTCTGCTTTTTTTTGCAGTTCTGGCTTACCAACAAATAAATCTGGATGCCATTTTTTGACTAAAGTTCGATAAGCTTGCTTTACGTCAGTTAAAGAAGCATTGGGTTGTAATTCTAAAATGGTGTAGGCGCGAGTAATTTTATCTTTTTGTGCCTGGTTTTTGGGGGGATTTGGTGCTTTATTGTTTTGAGTTGTATTTTGTTGTTTGCGGGTTTGAGAACCAGGCGATCGCATTTCTGCTTTCATTCGCGCTATTTCCTCATCAAGTTCCCAATTATTAAATTTAGCGTCCACTTCTTCTGGACGTGGAGAAGCAGGAGTTTTTGGTGGTGGAGAAACTTGTTGACGAGGAGATTCTACTTTTTTCTGGGTATTTTTAGCAGGATTTTCCTGAGCTTGATGAGAACTTTTAACTTTCTCCGGTTGTGGTGAATATCGATTATTTACAGTTTTGGATTTGGGAATTTCTTGATAAGGTTGATAATTGACAGGGATTTTTACCTTTTCTAACTCTCGTAGCAATTCATTAAAAACATTTTTTAATCGCTGTAAATCTTCACGTTTATTAGTAATTTCTAACGGTTCTTGACTGATTTCCAAGTAAATTACTTTTTCGGCTTTCTGTTCATATGCAGCCAAAATCGATAATCCTTGACTACTAAAACGAGACAAATAATCTTCTGTTGCAGTTATACAAAGTTTGGCAACTTGCTGATGATAAGATTCATTGGCTGATTTTTCTTCTAATTCTTGAATATTCTTATTTAGCAAATAGGAAATACTCCCAACGACAGCAGCACCCACAGGGCCACCCAACAACCAACCAATACCACCACCAACTGCAATGGAACCAGTTGTTTCATTAAAATCATTGTAATTAGTTGGCTTGGGAGGTAATGTGATTTGGGGTTCGCTAGGCAAGGGAATCAATAAGTCTTCTGGTCTTTCTGCTTGAAAAAATTCATAAGCTTGATAAAGCCATTTAACCGCAGCTAATTGTAATTGATGCAGGTCTTTTTTGAGAGTGTTTGTTTGCCACGATTTAAAGTTATTTTCTGCCAGTGCAACTGCGGCATCTGCTTGATATTTTGTTAGCAGTTTGGGTAAACTTAGCCAATCACGCAATTCAGAAACACTACTAGCAAAGCCTTGTTTAATTAAATTTGCAGCTTTTTCTTTGATTTCAATTTTGGCATTTTGTTTATCAACAAGTGATTTTACTTCATGAGCAATGGGGTCAATTTTGGCTCTTAATGATTGTTGGATTTGAGTAGCGATCGCCTCTACTCTTGGCAAACGCACACTACCACGATTTTGTTGTAAAATACCTACAATATTTTGCAAGGCTGTTTCAAAAGCCACCAAGCCGCTACTATTGGCTTCTGCGACATCGCCTTTTAATCTAGCTCGTAAGGCAGGTAAAGCATCAACACGATATAAATTACTAAAACCTGGAGGTAATTCGGCTCGAAAACTTTCCGCGACAAATAGCAGGCGATTTTGGATTTGTTTTTGTTCTTCAGGTTCGAGTAAGTTAATAAAATTGGCAACAAAAATAACTGTTTTAATCCCACGATCTAATAGCCAATCTCGTAAATTTTCTCGCTCACCCAAAGTCATTAATTTGCGTGCGTCTAATAATTGGATAACTAAATCTGCACTTAAAAGTTGTTCTCGTACTAAATTATCTTGTTCTTCCCTATCATTAGTTCCCGGTAAATCGAGAAACTCTACACCCGTTTCCAAAAAGGGATGGGGACAAAAAACTTCTACAGATGCTACATCTTTTCGCATCTGTCTATTACCATCCAGAATAGCAAATTGCTGTAAAATGTCTGTTCCACTGCGGTAGACTTCTGTACCATCAGCTAACATAATGCGAGTCCGCACATCACAACCATACTTGACAGTAATCGCTGCGCCTGTAGTAGGAATTAAATCAATCGGTAATGTGCGATTCCCTAACATTGCATTTAATAGTGTAGATTTGCCATGATTAAAAGGGCCAAATACCCCAATCCGAAAGCTAGGATTAATTAAATGATTGCAGATAGCAATTACATCTTGATACAGCTGCGATTTCCGTTCTAAATTGAGCAATGCAGATGCTTTTTTGAGAGAATCTACTAATTTTTCATACTCTTGTTGCATAATTCTTTGATTCCAGGTTTAATTTAACAATAGATTTTTAACAAAATACTCTCTTCCTCTCTGTGCCTCTACGTGAATTTTTCATATTAGGAACCACAGATAAACACTGATTAGTTTATCTGTGGTTTTTTTATTTCCTAAGTTAACCAATTTTATCTGAGTTGTGAAAATTCCTTTGTTGAACGAACCACAGAGGTGCAGAGGGCGCAGAGAAGAGAAATAGAGGTTTTCACAAATTATTAAGTAGGGCTATAGTTTAGCTATAGGAAGCTAATAAATTGCTATACGCCGCCTCAATTTTTTGCAACTGAGCTATTACATCTTCTTGTAAGGACTTTAACCTTTTTAACTCACTTTCACGATTAATTTCGCGGGTTTCTTTTTGGTTAACTAGATTATCTAATTCAGATTTACGAGAGACAATATCATCGTTAATCCGTTTACTCACCTCTCTTTCGTAAGCATCAAAACACTCTTTCACGGCATTGTATACAACTTGAGATTGCTCATGCGCTACTTGGGGTAGGTGTTTAACTAATTCTTTTTTAGCCGTTTTTACTAACTCTTTACGCGCTTGATCTGCTTGTAAAAAGCCTACTCCCAAACCTAGCAGTGCAAACCCAATCGGCCCCAGAAAAACACCCGTGACTGCCGTAATTATCCCGCCAATACCAATTACAGTGAAGTAGTTTAACAAGATATTTTTCCAATCAAATCCACTCCCAGCTAGTGCTACACCAGCAAGATTTCCCTCAGACAGTGATAACAAGCCCATTGCCCATTTTGCCCAAGCGGGAGATTTATCATCTTCACTAGTTGTATTGGTATTAACTTTGATATTTTGTCCCGTTATTTTTTCGGTAATTTGGTCTGTTACTTGACTGTAAGATGCGCCATATTGTGCAGCACTGCGAGACAGTTCTCTAAAAGCTCCATTGATATCTTTTTCAGCGGTTAATGTCCAAGCAGCAGATTTGTCAGCGATATATTGCTCAAAGGCTTTTTGCAGTGCGGCGTTAAAGGCTTCCCGTTTACCGCTACTGAGAAAATCAAACAAATTTAATTCTGGTTGATAGCGCAAAAAATCGTTTTCAAAGGTATTACCTAAATTTAAAACGTAGCTGCGAAATGATTCAGAAATTGTTCTTGCTTGAGTATCTCTGGTGTTGAGAATTTCTTTTTGAAACTGATCCCGAATAACTGTAAGCTTGTTAAACTCTGGTTCTACTGAATCAATGCGTTTTTTCAATTCATTTACATCTTGGTCGAGTAATGGTACTCTTCTAGCAACAGCTTCGAGAATGTGATTCACAGCTTGTCTAGCTAAGGTTCTAATTTGACGAAGTTCTGCGATCGCTCTTTCTCCGGTAAGAAAAGTATTTAGCGCTCCCATAAACCCAGGAAAGCCAGTCCCATCTAAATCAGCCTGGGGATTCTTCAGCCGTCGTCTGAGTGCTTGAATTGACGAAAGCTCAAATACGCGTTCGTCATAAATATTCTGACCATCTACATAACAATATTCTGCTAAATTCGCTTTAAATACTTGGCGCAATCTGTCTTCAGCTGCTTTTAATTCCTCTACATCATCAGGATCGATTAATGATTCCCGCAGTTGATCCCAAGCATTAACTAAGAAGAAAACCGTTAATCCCCGACCTTTAATGTAATTTTCTAAATAGCGACGCTCACCCAAAGTACAAGGTTGAGAAGCTCTCATCACAAACAAAATTGCATGGCAATTATTCACGTAGCTCAAAGATAATTCGTTTCGCGCTTCTGTATCATTTAATCCTGGACTATCAACAATTTCAATTCCTTTTTCTAGTAATGTTAATGGATATTCGACTACTGCATAATCAACATCAGGAAAGGCTTGCTTTTTATCCTGTTCTAGTTTTTTTGCTTCAGCAGGATCGATGGTATATTTATATTTAAAATTTTGAAAATCCAACTGTTGTGGACTCTTGCCATCATTAAAATGAATAGTAACTTTCTTTTCTTGTCCATAGCGTAAAACTGTTAACACTGCGGTACAAGGGTTAACGTCACTCGGCAATAAGTTTTCTCCAATTAAGGCATTGAGAAACGTGCTTTTTCCCCGTTTCATATCGCCCAAGACTAAAAGACGAAATACACCTTTGCGGAGGTTTTTACTAGCTGCTGTAATATCTTCAATATCTCGCTCTAAACTAAGTTTTCCTGATGACGAGTCCCCAGCCAATTCAGCTTTATTAATTATTTCAGCCAGTTTACTCAAACACACCGAAATCTCCGATCGCACTTGAGCAACACGCTCTAAATCTTGGATAAATCTGTCAGTTGCTACCTGCTCGCTCATAATAGTTACACCTAAATTAAGAATTGTTTTTTTGGGATTCAAAAAATAACTTGTAAGACATCCACCCCAGCGCAGCAACAATAATAAACCCAGCCAGCACTGAGGCTACCCTCACTGCAACTAACGCTACCACACCAAGAGCAAACAACTTACCACCAAGAATTAGTTTTTTCATCCAAGGTTTCTGAGAATTTTCTGGCTGATGCTTAACAGTTTTATGAAAAGGTGCATCAGCAGTATGAATTTTAGCTTCCATTTCTCGAAGTCGCAATTCAACTTCTTGTTCTCTTAATATACGTTCTCGTTGCTCAAGTTCTTTATGGCGATCCTTTTCAGATGTCATCAATGTCCACCTTGTCTAAGACAATCAAATAATATCAGCATTTATCCCTTGCCCAACTTGTATATTAACTTACATAAATATTTGACAACAGCAGTAAAATTACTATTGTACTCTTCATTGCCTACAAAACCTAAGCTGGAGTTAGATCCCAATACGGTTTAGTTAAAGGCTACTGGCAAAATTTTGGGTTTTGGAGACGCGATAAATTTAGAGAGAGACGCGATAAATCGCCGTCTCTACAAATGTTTTGGGGCATCATTCACTGTGAATGATGCCTACTTGTTGCTCGTCACGCGGTTTGTGTAGAGGCCGCTTTTGAGTCTGCGGTAGATTTTATCCGGGTAATGGTGGCTTTACGAATGCGTAGGCGTAGCCCGCTGTAGGCATCGCTCTTGCGTACTCCGCCTATCATCTCGTATTCCCGACTGTCTTTGTGTTGTGAACCAACGAACAAGAGAGACGCGATAAATCGCGGTCTCTACAAGGCGTTAATTTTTATCAAAAAAAACCGATGCAAACCGAATTGTAGGCGAGCGAGAAAAGTGTCACAAATACACCATATTGTAGAGACGCGATTCATCGCGTCTTGAACCAAGGATGTGTTGTAATCATTAATTGAATTGGTATTAGATTTTTTCACACAATTAAACCGGATTCCTGTATAACAACCCATATAGCCACAGCCCCTCTTTCCTTACAAAGAGGGGCTTGTGATATTATTTATCCTTAGAATGGCGATGCTTGGGTAACAGGCTCTTTTTCTGTTTTTCTTGCAAACTGCTGGCTTGTTTCACGAGTGAGATCGATTCCTTAATCATCCATAGTAAAATCTCGATTCTTGAGTCTCCTTGTTGAAGGCGGTTCTCGGCATTTACGCCAATTAATATTGTTTGCAGAATTAGCAAGAAAGCGTAGGCGTAGTCCGTCGTAGACATCGCTCTTTGACTTACACTTTTACCAGATTTTTTAGCTGACATCTGAATTCACCTTGTTTTTGGGTTTACAAGGTCAATTATTTTTTTGGGTATTTCCCCAGACACATCCCCCACACAACGTCTATAATGCTTGTATCGTCAGCTTTTGCGGCTTGGGGAAGCTTGTTTGTTTGGGTAATTTAAAATTATTTCAGACTGATGCCAAGAAATAATCGTGGAGATAAATCCGTTTTAGACAATGTACTCAGTCTGGTAGAAGCATTGCTGCAACTGTCACAAGAGCAAGACTGTGAATCAAAACTTCCACTTTGCGTTGTCTGGAACGCTAATAAGCTGCGAATTACCGGATATAAAAGCCAACAGACAACAGGAAACAGAATCAAAACAACTGAAGTTGGTACAAAGAAGGAATATTTACTTAACCAGATAACAAAAGCTGGCAAAACTTTAAAACCTTCTCCGAAAAAAGCAGAATCTAATGTTGATGAGTTCGATGAGCTTCAAATTGCACTTGACTGGTTGAAAAAATTGGGAGTACGAGAAGACCAAAAAGCTGCAAAAAATCAAGGTTATTGGAAATTTACCCTGACGCTAAAACATCAGACAGCGACGATAAAAGAGAATCTGGAGGTGGTTAAGCAGAAGTGGAAGGAACACCAAAAGACAAATTTAAAAGAAACATTCCAGGTACAAACAACAGATAATAGCTTGGATTGGCAAGAAATCTGCGGTGCTATGCTGGAAAAGCACAAGCGTCTCACCACAAATGAGTTGCTGTTTGCTGATGATGAGATGAAATTTGACCTAGAGGCAATTCATGTCCCTTTAGCATTGGTGGAGCGTAACAAACCGAAGAAGTGCAGCGAGGATATTTCCGCAGAACAAGGTTCGCAACTTTACGAACCGAGTTATGAAGAGAAGCAGCGATTTGAACATGAGGCTTTTTTAGAGCAAGTTATCCGTGATGGTGTTGGTAAAACTAAAGGACACCGCATCGCTTTAATTGGGGAACCGGGTGCGGGAAAAACTACTCAGTTGCAAACTATAGCTTTTTGGATATTAAACAACAATCTGGGTTTACCAATTTGGATTTCTTTGGCAGACTTGCAAGGAAAGAGTGTAGAAAATTATCTGCTGCAAGATTGGCTGAAGAATGCTTTAAAAGTGGTGCGTGTAAAAGAAGAACAGGAAAACGCTTTAGCAGATTTATTCAAAAATAATCGTGTGTGGTTGTTGTTGGATGCAGCAGATGAAATGTCTTCACTCCAACCATTAACTGAGATTTCCCAGCAGTTGAGGGGATGGGTGAAAAATGCGCGGGTTGTGCTGACTTGTCGGGTGAATGTTTGGGAAGCAAACGCCAACGCTTTAGAAAATTTTGAGACGTATCGGTTACTCAATTTTGAATATCCGAAACAAGTGCAAGAGTTTATCGAGAAGTGGTTTCAACCTCGGAACCTCACCCCCCAGCCCCCTCTCCTTATTAAGGAGAGGGGGAGTAACAAGGGGGAACAATTATGGAGGGAGTTAGATAAAGCTGAACGTCAGCGCATCCAAGATTTAGTTAAAAATCCTTTGCGGTTAGCGCTGTTGTGTAGCACTTGGCAAGGTTCCGATAAAGGTTTACCGGAAACTAAAGCCGGACTTTATCAGCAGTTTGTGGAAGAGGTTTACAAGTGGAAAGAAAACCGCTTCCCTACCACCGAACAGCAGCAAGAGGAATTAAACGCAGCGTTGGGACGTTTGGCAAAACGGGCAATTGATCAAGAAACGTCACGGTTTCGGCTACCACATAAGTTTGTGCGTGAGGAATTAGGTGATGCAAAACAGCAAAATTCTTTATTTTCGTTAGCGTTAAAGTTGGGATGGCTAAATGAAGTTGGAGTGGCTGCTGAATCAGCAACAAAAGAAAAAGTTTACGCTTTTTACCATCCCACATTTGAGGAATATTTTGCAGCGTTGGCAGTTGAGAATTGGGACGAGTTTCTGAATCATGTTCCCGACAACCCCGCGCAAGGGGTTTATCGCATTTTTGCCCCGCAGTGGAAAGAGGTGATTTTGCTGTGGTTGGGACGTGAGGATGAGGGGATGGAGGAGAAGAAAAAAGAGTTTATTCAGGCGTTGGTGGAATTTGATGATGGGTGCGGAGAATTCAGTGGTATTTATAGAGTCAGAAGGGGATTTTACGAGTTTCGCGCTTATTTTTTAGCAGCCGCAGGAATTTCTGAGTTTAAAGATTATTCTAGAGTCGATCAAATAGTAGTGCAAATTATCAAGTGGTGTTTTGGTTATTTCAATAAAAGTCAAGAATGGATAAGCTTACTCGAACCAATTCAAGAGGAAGCTCAATCGGCACTGTTACAGACAGAACGCACAAAAACTATTGATGGCTTAGTAGATTTAATTGCCGATGCCTATATAGATGATGATACTAAACGTTTGGTGGTAGTCAGCTTGGGGCAAATTGGCTCTGGTAGCCAAACAGCCATTAATAGCTTAGTCAAGTTAATAAACAACCCACAAGTTGATCCTTTTACACAAGTACAAACAGCATTTAGCTTAGGGCAAATTAACCCCAGCAACCAAATAGCGATTAATGCTTTTGTAGAGTTAATTAGTAACCCACAAGTAGATTATGCTATTCAATGGCAAGCAGCAAAGTGTTTAGGGAAAATTGACCCTGGTCATAAAACGGCAATCACTACCTTAGTAGAGTTAATTAGTGACTCGCAGCTTAGTAATGAGTTTAAATGGGAGATAGCAGAGAGTCTAGGGCAAATTGACCCTGGTCATAAAACGGCAATTACTACCTTGGTTGAGATAATTGGTAATTCACATGAAGTTGATTATGCTCTTCAATGGGAAGCAGCACAGAGCTTGAAGGAAATTAGCTTTAGCACTGGCACTCAAACGGCAATGATTGGCTTGAGCAAGTTAATCTGTGACTCACAGATGGATGATAAGACTAAATGGCTAGTAGCAGACAGCTTAAATCAAATTGATCCTGGAAACAAAATAGCAATAAATGCTTTAATACAGTTAATCAAAAACCCAAAAGTTGATGTTGAAATCCAATTACGAGCAGCATTCAGCTTAGGTCAAATTGACATGGGCAAACAAATAGTGATGACTTCTTTGGTAAATCTAATTGGTAATCCAAAGGTTGATGCTTATACCCAGGTCGGAGCAGCATTCAGCTTAGGTCAAATTGACATTGGCAACCAAATGGCAATTACTAGCTTGGTCAATTTAATTTGTAACCCAAAGGTAAATTTCTTTACAAGAGGACAAGCTGCGGTTAGTTTAGGTCAAATTGGCTTTGGCAGCCAAATAGCAATCACTGCTTTAGTGGAGTTAACTCAAAACCCACATAAAAATGTTTTGACCCAAGTGCAAGCAGCATTTGCCTTAGGGTTAATTGATCCTGGTAACAAAATTGCGATCGCTGCTTTGGTGGAGTTAATTGGCAAACCACAACTGGATGATAATAACCGATCGCTAGCCACAGAAAGCTTAGAGAAAATTATGTCAGAGGAGCAAATGCCGAATGTTGTCACCATGTTGAAGGATTACTTATCACCTGAAACTTACAAAAATAACTTTGGGCGATTTTATCATTGCTACGAATTTATCTGGAAGTGCGCCCAAAGTATGTCCTACCCCGCTTTTTATCAAGCTTGGCATCAACAAGAGAAAGTGAAAGATGGAGGGTAGGAAAGAAAAATACTTCCTCCAGTCAAAACATAAGGGAAATGTGGAAACAGCGATTGTCTTGAACAATCCCCCTTTATAGAAACGCGATGAATCGGGTATCAGGTTCGGTTTTTGAGACGCGATAAATCGGCGTCTCTACAAGGCTATGCGATCGCCCCTGTTCAAACAGATATTTTGATCGCAATGGGAATGCGTAGGCGTAGCCCGCCGCAGGCATCGTTTTTTTGATCCCCCCTTGTAGAGACGCAATTCATCGCGTCTTGTGTTTGATTCATCGCATCTCCAATTATTTTTATTTTCCCAGAGTAACAACAACCTCAGAAAAAAGCGATCGCATATTGGACTTGATGTAACCTCACAACTTCGTCAAATTGTTTATTTATCGCGGTATGGATTTGGATAAAATAGGAACGTGTGTACTATAAAATTAATTTGTTGGGTAGACAGCAAAACCTGAAGGAAATCATCATGTTTTCATCCCCTTTAGTTGTGCAATTTCCCTCCTCAATGCAAATGACAGACGAGCAATTTTTTGACTTTTGTCAGGTGAATCGTGACTTACGCATTGAGCGCAATAGATTTGGAGAAATATCAATTATGCCTCCCACTGGTTCAGAGACAGGTAACCGTAACTTTAATGTAGCTGGTCAGTTGTATGTTTGGGCAGAAAAAGACAGTACAGGTATTTGTTTTGACTCCAGTACCGGATTTAAACTATCAACGGGTGCAGAGCGATCGCCTGATGCTTCCTGGATTAAACTATCACGGTGGAATACTCTTTCCCCAGAACAACAGCAAAAGTTTGCTCCCATCTGTCCAGATTTTGTAGTCGAACTGAGGTCGCCTTCTGATAGCCTCCAACGCTTGAAGGAAAAAATGGAGGAATATATGAGGGAGCCAGGAATACAGCTAGGTTTATTAATTGACCGCAAGCATCGCCGAGTTTATATTTATCGTCCTGGTGTTTCAGAGGAATGTCTAGAAAATCCCGCGACTGTCAGCGGTGAACCAGTATTACCTGGGTTTGTTTTAAATATGAGTAAAGTTTGGTAAAAGCAAAACCTGAAGGAAATCATCATGTTTTCATCCCCTTTAGTTGTGCAATTTCCCTCCTCAATGCAAATGACAGACGAGCAATTTTTTGACTTTTGTCAGGTGAATCGTGACTTACGCATTGAGCGCAATAGATTTGGAGAAATATCAATTATGCCTCCCACTGGTTCAGAGACAGGTAACCGCAATTTCAACGTTGCCTTACAGCTAGGAGTTTGGGCAGAAAAAGATGGTACAGGTATCTGTTTTGATTCCAGCACTGGATTTAAACTATCAACGGGTGCAGATAGATCGCCTGATGCTTCCTGGATTAAACTATCACGGTGGAATACTCTTTCCCCAGAACAACAGCAAAAGTTTGCTCCCATCTGTCCAGATTTTATAGTTGAACTAAGATCGCTTTCTGATAGCCTCCAACGTTTGCAGGAAAAAATGGAGGAATATATGAGGGAGCCAGGAATACAGGTAGGCTTATTAATTGACCGCAAGCATCGCCGAGTTTATATTTATCGTCCGGGTGTTCCAGAGGAATGTCTAGAAAATCCCGCGACTGTCAGCGGCGAACCAGTATTGCCTGGGTTTGTTTTAAATATGAGTAAAGTTTGGTAGAAACAAATGAAGTGGCGTGTAATTCTTGAACCAGATCCAGAAACAGGTGATTGGGCTGTTTGGTGCCCAGAGTTACCAGGTTGTGTTTCCGCAGGAGAAACAGAGCAAGAAGCCTTAGAAAATATTCGTGAAGCGATCGCACTTTATCTTGAGCCTGATATTATCGACCTATCACCAGGTGCGGTTACACGCGAGGTTACTGTGGGATGAGCCGTACCCGACGGATGAATGCTGATGAAGTTGAAACCATTTTGCAACGTTACGGCTTTGAGCTAGTCTCTCAAAAAGGAAGTCATCGCAAATGGCGAAATATTGAGCGACAACTTCAGTAATTGTCCCTTATCACAAAGGTCGTGATTTACCCATAGGAACTCTACGCAACATCATGATGGGAGAAGACATCCCAGAGTTTGAATGAAAATTTTAAGTATTAAATAATACTAAATACGCTTTTATAACCCCCCTTTCTTCTCCCCCTGCTTCCCCTGCTTTTTTAAAAAAGAGGGTAGTCAGCCAGGATTTGGTATGAGTTTAATTCCACCATTTACCAAACCAACCGCCTTTTTTTGTTAATAGCCAAGCTAATGGTTTTTCAACAAAGGGCGATCGCTATATTTGGGTACTCCAACACAATGTTTGGGTACTCAAACACAATGTTTGGGTACTTCAACACAATGTTTGGGTACTCCAACACAATGTTTGGGTACTCCAACACGATATTTGGGTACTCCAACACGATATTTGGGTACTTCAACACAATGTTTGGGTACTCCAACACAATGTTTGGGTACTCCAACACAATGTTTGGGTACTCCAACACAATGTTTGGGTACTTCAACACAATGTTCGGGTACTCCAACACAATGTTCGGGTACTCCAACACGATATTCGGGTACTTATATCAAATTTACTGTCAATCATGCCACCGCTATAAGCCAAAATTTTTATAGAAGAAAACACAGGTACAGTCAAAATGGACATTAAAAATGGCTTTGTCGGCGCTGTAGGCAACACACCTCTGATTCGCTTAAACAGCTTCAGTGAAGAAACAGGGTGCGAAATCCTTGGTAAAGCAGAATTCCTCAATCCTGGCGGTTCCGTCAAAGACCGCGCCGCACTTTACATCATCCAAGACGCAGAAGAGAAAGGTTTACTCAAACCCGGTGGTACTGTTGTCGAAGGAACCGCTGGTAATACTGGCATTGGACTAGCGCATATTTGCAACGCCAAAGGCTACAAATGCCTAATTATTATTCCCGATACCCAATCACAAGAAAAGATCGACGCACTGACAGCCCTGGGAGCAGAAGTCCGTCGCGTCCCAGCTGTACCCTACAAAGACCCCAACAACTACGTCAAGTTATCTGGTAGAGTCGCCGCTGAATTAGAAAACGCCATTTGGGCAAATCAGTTTGATAATTTAGCCAACCGCCGCGCCCACTATGAAACCACAGGGCCAGAAATTTGGGCACAGACAGATGGTAAAATAGATGCATGGACAGCTGCAACTGGTACTGCTGGTACTTTTGCTGGTGTGGCGTTGTACTTAAAAAAACAAAATCCAGCCATTAAATGCGTTGTTGCCGACCCGCTGGGTAGTGGACTTTATAGCTATGTCAAAACTGGCGAAATCAAAATGGAAGGAAATTCCATCACCGAGGGCATCGGTAATGGTCGTGTTACAGCCAACATGGAAGGCGCACCTGCGGATGACGCCATCCAAATCGACGATCAAGAAGCTTTGCGGGTAGTTTACCAACTATTGAGAAAAGATGGCTTGTTAATGGGCGGTTCAACAGGTATTAATGTTGGGGCAGCTGTTGCCCTAGCGAAGCAATTAGGCCCAGGACATACCATCGTCACTATTTTATGTGATAGCGGTTCCCGGTATCAGTCGCGGATATTCAACCCCGAATGGTTAGCCTCAAAAGGACTTTCAATAGATTAGTCATGGGGCATTGGGTATTGGGGGGTTAGTTTTTGACTTCATGACAAATGACTAATGACCAAGGACAAATGATAAATGACAAACATCACTCAACCATCAAACTTTTCCACAATCAACCAACCTTCTTTTCCTACATGTGTGCGGGTTTGTCAAAATCGCACTTGTAAAAAGCAAGGCGCTGTTAAAGTCTTAGCAGCTTTTACAGCTTTGCCAATTCCTGGAGTAACAGTAACAGATAGCAGCTGTTTGGGACAATGTGGCAATGGACCGATGGTGCTGGTATTACCGGATATGGTCTGGTATAGCCGCGTTCAGCCTGATGAAGTATCTCTACTGGTAGAACAGCATTTGTTAGGTGGTCAAAGAGTCAAACAGATGCTCTATTATCGGTTTCATTCCTAAAAATAAAGTCTGCACTCTTGTTGACCCTCCGAATTTTAGATTTTCAATTTTGGATTTTGGATTGTTTTTGGTTCAAGCCCCGATGCCACTTGCTTTATGCCGGGAAACCCGTCCACCGCAGTGGCTCCCCCTTGTGGGCGGAATCAATGTAAAAGACGCTACTACGTCGCTCTAAGCGAACGCGAGTGCGTCTCGTAGAGAAGCCATGCCGTTGGCTTTAAGCTACGCTATCGTCAATTTCAAATCCCCAAGCTGCATCCCTTTATGGGTGCAGTCAATCTAAAATCTAAAATCCAAAATCTAAAATCCAAAATCTAAAATCCAAAATCCAAAATCCAAAATCCAAAATCCAAAATTGTTTGACCTAAGTGAGGCATTCGATGAATATCCAGCAACTGCGTCAATCCTTAAAACAGAAGTGGCTGAGTTACTACGAGCAAAATAGTTCCTGGCTGGTTAAAATGCGAATTTGGGCTACCTATGACGGTCTGCGGCGTCCTTCGTCTGGTTTTATTTTGGCAACGCTATCTGTTTTGGAACCGCAGTTTGATGAGATACTTGCTTTTATCTTGGATTTAAGTAATAATCCTGATAAAATAGTGGCAGCTTTAGGCCTCAACTTTAATCCTGATGAAGAGTTACGTTTAATCAAATCAGAAAACCAAGTTGAAAGTGAGTCGTTACAGGATAAAGTTTCTCACGATCGCCAAGCTGTACCATTGGTGTTAACTCCCTCCAAGGTTACACTTGATTCTCCTGTAAAAACGCTACACTCAGATTTGCCACGCTTACAGCAAACTGTAACATCATTTACAGATAGCACTGAACTAGATTCTACAAACAAAGCTGGGACATCAGTTGCAGTTCTTACTAAGGTTACTCACAATACTTCCGTAAAACCGTCACATTCAGTCAAGCCAGACTCTGGTTTACTCAGGGAAGATAAATCAGTAAAATTGCCCCTCCATCGTTTACTTTCAGGAGGAACGCTAACAATTACCTCCCAGGTAAACAATAAAGCCAAAACTATGCCATTAGCCACTGAAATTTCTAGTCACAGCAAACCAGTGCGTTCGCTAGCAATTACTACCGAAATTGCCAAAAATACCCAGTATGTCAATACACCACCACAAGACGTTAAAACCAAAGTGAATGTGTTACCAAGCACCAATGCCCGTAGTCTAGCTTCTTGGGTAGATGAATTTTGTCAAGGCACCAGATGCGATCGAGAAGAATTCAGAACTCAGGAGTCAGAATTCAGTATTAGAAAACTTTAACCTAAATTTCAAACGTCTAACTATATTTGACTATGAGATTTGGAACTATGAATTCCAGTCCGACTCTTTAATCAATAAAGATTGCTGAATTCAGAATTCTGAATTCTGAATTCTTCTTTAACTATGGGTATTCGTGAGAAACAAATGGGATTTCTACTATTTCACCTTCAGTTTCTCCCACTTTAACTTTTAAACCAACACCACCAGCTTTGGTGCGGATGTAACCTAGTCCAAAATAACCATCAGGAGTTTCTGTATAACTGGTAAGCTTACCGACCTTTTCATCTCCAACGGCGATCGCACTTCCAGTTTCCGTAGTAGCACTTATTTTAACACCAAATAAGTGTTGTTTTACACCTTTGTATGTGTTTAACCGCGCAATGGTTTCTTGCCCAATATAGCAACCTTTGTTAAAGGAAATTGTTTCCCACAAACCAGCTTCCAAGGGATTATAATCATCAGTGAGTTCTGCATCTGGGGCGGGGCGTCCTTGTAAGATTCGCAACACATCCCAAGCGCGATCGCTCATTTCTACCGCCCCAGTTTCTAACAGTTTCTCCCACACCGTTGCTTTGTCAGTATAAGGAAAATTCAAAGTGTATCCGGGAATTCCTAACCCACTACCTACAGCAATTCGCACTCCCTGAGCATTAGCAATGGTGTATACTTGGTGACTACCGTAGGGTTGCCCGATAAGTTCGCCAATCCCCAACTTTTCGATTACAGCGTCGCTTTGGGGACCAATGAGGCTGAGGGTGTTGGTATATTGTGTGATATCAGATAATTCCACCTTATCTGCAAAGAAAATATATTTATCCAGCCATTCCATGAGAAACTGCCTGCGGTTAGGCGAAACGAGCAGAATCACCGCATCTTCTCTGACGTAGGCGGTTACTAAATCAATAGTTCTGGCTGTGGAAGTGACGAAAACTGTATCACAACCTTGTCCTGGCTTGAGTGCGAGGAAATCGTTAGTACTTTGGTTATGTAAAAAGCGGAGTCGGTCATCGCCAGACACTTTGATGCGTCCCCAGCCAGAGCGATCGTATATTGCAACCCCAACTCTAGCAGCTTGGATAGCAGCTGCGTCTTGATTGTCAATTGTAGATGTTGGCATGATGAAGAGTTGCCCTGTTTAAATGTTGTCGCACTGGAAATCTTAGCAAATAAGAGTTTGCAGGTTCAATCTACCTCCGGTTTTCTTCTAGGGATATAAAACGGTAACTGAAAATGCACGAGTTAAGCTCTATTGATTTTACCTTCAGAATCTCACCAAACTGATAACTAATAACGTTTATCTGTCAAGTGTTTGGGAGAAAAATACGATAAGATTCGCTGTCTACCAGAATTCTGAAACCCAGCCACATCAGAACGAAGGGGAAAATCTTGCTAGCATAACGGCTGAGTATCAAAGCGATACCAGGTAGACGAGTCAGATTATAGGACATAAACAGCCAGCAAAAAACAATGAAATAGCAAACTGGTACGATCACAGTGAGATTTTGGATTGAGCTAGTGGCAAACAGGGGGATATAGATGCCAAGATTGTTGCCGCCGTTGGCAATTGTAACCGAGGAGACGCGATATGTCTGCGGATCGCGGATTACGTCCCAGAGCGATCGCTTTCTGGAATCAAATCCATGAAATTTCGAGTTTCTTTTGAGATTGGCTGACTTATCTTCAACTGAATCATCCTTATTCAGGTTGAGCAGATTCTTCAAGCCAATAAGTATCGGCAGAATCCCCAGTAGACCAGTCCAAGTTGAGGGAATTGCTAGACCCATCAAGAACCCAAGTAAACTTACTATCATTAATGCCGTGAACCCTAAAATCTCACCAACTACAACATGTTGAGGACGAAAAGTCCGATTAACCTCACTAAAGAAGGCAGTCAGATAAATATTGTCATCAAATGTTGTTGCCACAGCCGCAGCTAGCCCAATCTTAATTGTTGCAATTAACCAATCCATCACCATTCCTCACTCAACACCTATCTGATGACCGAAACTAGCGATCGCTCAACCTTTGTAGATAATCCACACAATATCGATATGATAATGTGAGTATCGCATATTGGGTGTAACAAGCGAGCAAGTTTGGTAGTTTATATACATCAAGCGGTGCTTTGACTTTATCCCCCATCTCCAATTCATCGGGCAATGTCCATCACCTATATTTATCAAAGGAGTCATTATGATTAGCCGTTTGATTGACCTTCTGCCTAGATGCACAGGTCAAAATATCTTACGGTCGCTCAGATCAGCCACTCGTACATCGGCTACCTACAGGTTTGCAGTTCGATTTTGCATCGGACTTGTCTCGATTTTGGTCTTGCCTCTAGTTTTTGACGATCATGCTATTGCTGCTTCTGAATCTGGTAATCAGTTCCAACTACCTAAAAGATCCATAATCCAGTTACTGGAAACCGTGGGACTGTTTATGGGGGGGATAATTTTCTGTGTAGTATTGGATCGCTGGTTTTCTCAGCGTTCTCATCAATCCAGCAACACGCCCTTAGCAGAGCAAGCGCGGCGGCTCAAGCAACTCAAAATTGGATATCCAGAGGGGATGACAAATCTGGAAGTTCTCCGGACTCAAGCCTTGCTGGAAACGCGTTTGCGACCATTTGGGCTGAGTGTCATCTGGACAAGCTTTTTATCAGCCTCTTCTCTGATAGAAGCACTCAGCAACGGAACGATTGACTTCTGCGGGGGCGGCGGCACGGCCAGCATCTTCTCTCAAGCAGCGGATCACGTATTTGTACGGGTGGCTAAGGAAAAATATACCGCTCCCAAAGGTCAAGCAATTCTAGTGCCGGAAGATTCGCCAATTCAGACACTAGCAGACCTGAAGGGCAAAAAGATCGCTTTTGACAAAGGCTCAAGCGCACATTATATACTTGTGCGATCGCTGGCAAAAGTCGGTCTAGATTTTAGTGACATCGAGCCAGTTTATCTGACACAACCGGAGGCGCTGCCCCGATTCCGCCGCGGTGAAATCGATGCTTGGGTGATTTGGGTTCCCTACACAGCTACCCTTGCCCGAAGCGCTTATCCAGGGCGATCGATTGCAGACTTAGAGAGCATATTTGGTGACAAAGCCTCCATAGAAGTTCCCACTTATTACTACGCCGTTCCAGAACTGGTACGCGACTATCCCGACTTGCTGAAGGTGATTTTAGAAGAGGTAAACGAAGCTGGAACTTGGGCTAAGAGACAGGAATTAGAAGCTGTTCAACGATTGGCAGAACACCATGAAATCGATCCATCCATTGTAGAAATTTTACAGAAACATAGTGGCGAACGCGCCATCATTCCCATTGACGACCAATCGCTCAATGCTCTACAGCATCAGGCAAATATATTTAGAGATTTAAATCTGATTCCTGAGCGGGTGAATGTCAAAGATGGAACCTATAGTTTGCAGGCCAAGCAAAACTGGACTTATTAATCTGATACTGATAACTAAAAAATGTTATAAACTACCTATAAAATTGTGTGGGATGCAGTAACGAATTAATTCTTTTTTTGAGAATTAATTAAGTTAATTAAACAAGAGAAAATAAAATGAAAAATGAAAAATGGAACGCAGAAAATATTCTGAGTCAAAAAGGAAGAGTAGCAATTGTCACGGGTTCGAGCAGCGGTATCGGTTATGAAACAGCGCGGGTTTTAGCTAATAAACAAGCGTCTGTAATCATTGCGGTTCGCAATTTGGACAAAGGAAACAAAGCATTGGCGAAAATTCTTCAACAGAATAAAGATGCCGACGTAAAGGTGATGGAACTTGATTTGGCAAATTTAGCATCAGTTAAAAATTTCGCTGAAAACTTTCAGAAAAATTACTTGCGTCTGGATTTACTGATTAATAATGCGGGTGTGATGATTCCGCCGTATTCAAAAACCACGGACGGTTTTGAATTGCAGCTCGGCACTAATCATCTCGGACATTTTGCTTTGACGGGGCATGTTTTAGAACTGTTGATCAGCACCGAAGGCTCACGAATCGTGAATGTTTCGAGCGGCGCACATAGTTTAGGCAAGATAGATTTCGATGATTTGAATTGGGAAAAGAGAAGTTATGCCAAATGGAAAGCCTACGGCGACAGCAAACTTGCGAATATCTATTTTACCTACGAACTCGACCGAAAACTAAAAGATAACAATCTCGACACAGTTGTAACCGCCTCACATCCGGGCTGGACGGCAACCGAATTGCAGAGAACTGCGGGCGGCGTTGTGAAATATCTCAACGGCATCCTTGCTCAAGACATCACGATGGGTGCATTACCGACTCTGCGGGCGGCGATCGAAGCAGGCTTAAAAGGCGCGGAATATTTCGGTCCCAATGGGTTTATGGAAGTGCGTGGCTATCCAATAAAAGTCGAATCAAACGAGTTATCCAAAGACCAAGCGATCGCCAAAAAACTATGGGAAGTATCGGAAAAACTAACCGATGTGAAATTTGAATTTAATAAAAACAGGACTTACGCAAAAGATAACGAAAGTAGCGGTAATTCATGAATTACCGCTACGCTGCCACAGATTTTGTTTTAGAGTTAATGTCACCCAGCGATACTTTGCGAGAAACCCAAGAGAAAATGCAGGAATATATCGATAATGGAGTCAAATTAGGTTGGTTGATTAATCCCAAAATGCGTCAAGTAGAAATTTATCGTCTTGGTCAACCAGTGGAAATATTAACATCTCCATAAAAATTATCAGGAGAAGATGTGTTACCACGATTTATTTTAAATTTGTCAATCATCTGGAGATAAATATTTAATTATGACAGCGATCGCCATTAAATTAAACTCCATCATCCAACTCACCGACAACCAATTTTATCAACTGTGTCGGGAAAATCCTGAAATCAAATTTGAACGCAACGCAGCCGGAGAACTCTTAATCATGCCACCCACAGGCGGAGAAACTGGAAATCGTAATTTTGAAATTTCTGTTGAGTTCGGAATTTGGAATCGTCAAACTCAATTAGGAATTTGCTTTGATTCTTCCACCTGCTTCAAACTGCCCAATGGTGCTAACCGTTCTCCTGATGTCGCTTGGATTAGAAAAGAACGATGGGATACACTCACACCTGAACAAAAAGAAAAATTCCCTCCAATTGCCCCAGATTTTGTTTTAGAGTTAATGTCACCCAGCGATACTTTGCGAGAAACGCAAGAGAAGATGCAGGAATATATCGATAATGGAGTCAAATTAGGTTGGTTAATTAATCCTAAAATGCGACAAGTAGAAATTTATCGTCTTGGTCAACCAGTGGAAATATTAACATCTCCCCAAGAATTATCAGGAGAAGATGTGTTACCAGGATTTATTTTAAATTTGTCAATCATCTGGAGATAAATATTTTGTTAGCACAAATCATTGCTGAATAACAGGTAAAACTTCTAATTCGCCAGGATGAGTAACAACTTTACGTAATCTATTACTAAAATAGATTACTTGATAGTTAGGCACAAGTTCTTTTTGTAGTTGCTTCCACAAACTAATTCCTTCATCCTCAAAAGCCGCTTCAGCCTCTAGACTGGAAAAACCCAGCGAATCACCAGGATTTTCCCAGTTCAATTTTGCATCGTAAACTTCTGCCCATTTATCCAAACGGCTAATAGTTTCTTTACTTAGTGGCAGTGTCTCTGGATCAATATCACCAGCTCGATCAGAAGTAGCCCACCATAGTGGGTAGCATCCATAATCAGCCATGAGTTTGATTTTTGCTACCATAGTCTCTCTACCAAGTTATGGGGAAGTTCTGGGGTTAGCACCAACTATATAACCATTATCGCTTACAGTCACAGAAATATATTGGATTTTCCCATTGAAGGTAACTTCATAAATGGTACGAGTTTTTTGTTTTCCTTGATAACCAGTCACTCTACCTTGAGTAACCGCTGCAATTATCGCATCTGGTATCTGCTCTAATTCAATACCCTGATTTAGGAACTCCAAAGAATGTTGTTCCAGTATGTGCTGGAGTCCTGCTTCAGTATTTCCCTCTTCTAAAAATACAATTTTGCCATCAGTTTGCTTAGCAATCCGCACCATTTTTTCTGGACTGTGCTTAATGCCAGCCTGACATAGTGCCGCTAATAATGCCGCTTTGTCATCGTTCATATTTTATTTAGTTATTTTAAATAATTGTGAAAATAAATATATAAAAAATCATATGAAAATATAATATCTCATAATTTAAGTTGTGTCACTATATTTAATAATGAAACGAAAAAATAGGGGCAAAGAGTATACATAACTCCTTACCCCTCAATCTTCTCGATGAACTGCTAAACTACGCGCCTACAGCTTCCTTCGCGGCGTACAACACCTCAGCATTGATTTCCTTGAAACCCCGATCGCGGGCAAATTTTTCAGTATTACGCTTCACTTTCCCGCGCACAAATCCAGGAATTTTATTCAATTCTGCTTGACCATCTTTTGTCCAACTCAGGTCAGAATCAGCGGAAATTCCTTTAGTAATTACTTCCTTGGTATCATGACCTCCAAATATTTCTAAAAGATGATCTTCCATTCCCAAAGTGAAGGAATTGTAGATTAAATCTGTAATTTGATTTGTACCTTCGTAACCCATAAATGGCTTGTAACCAATGGGGAAATTCTGGACGTGGATGGGTGCAGCAATTACACCGCAAGGAATATCCAAGCGCTTACCAACGTGGCGTTCCATTTGGGTGCCGAAAATAGCAGAGGGTTCGACGCGAGCGATCGCATCCCCAATTGCGCCATGATCGTCTGTAATCAGCACTTCATCGCAATATTCGCTCACCTGTTCCCGGAACCAGTCTGCATCATATTTGCAGTAGGTTCCAGCCCAAACTACGTGAATCCCCATTTCTCTTGCCAAAATCTTAGTGATGGCGGCGGCGTGGGTGTTGTCGCCAAATACCACTGCTTTTTTGCCGGTCAAGTTTTGACAGTCAATGGAACGGGAGAACCAAGCGGCTTGTGATACATACAGGGTTTGCTCGTTGATGAAGTCTTCGTAGTTCACATCAGCGCCTTGGGCGTTAATTACCTGCTGAATTTTACGGATACACCGAGCAGTTTCCACTACACCCATTGGGGTAATGTCTATATAAGGTGTGCCGAATTGTTCTTCTAGGTAACGAGCTGTAGTCAAACCGAGTTCCCGGTAAGGCACCAGGTTAAACCAGGCTTTGGGCATCTTCTTCAAGTCCTTCACCGAAGCACCTTCGGGAATTAAGGTATTTACCTCAATCCCCAAGTCAGCCATCAGCCGTTTGAGTTCGGTGCAGTCGTGATTGTTGTGGAAACCGAGGGTGGTAGTACCGATAATGTTAACTGAGGGCTTTTCGGTTTTGCCTTCTGCTAATTCGCCCCGCTTCCGGGCTTTTTCAATGTAGTATTGGACAATTTGATCGAGAGTGCGATCGGCTGCTTGCAGTTCGTTGTAGCGGTAATGGTTCACATCCGCCAGCATTACGTCCCCTTTGGCTTCCAGTTGCGCCCGTTCTACAAAGTTGTGTAAGTCTTCTTGCAAAATGCTAGAAGTGCAGGTGGGAGTTAACACAATTAAATCTGGGTGTTCCTCGGCATCTTTGCGGGTGATGTTATCTACCACCTTTTCCTGAGAACCGCGTGCCAAAACGTTGCGATCGACAACACTGGTTGTCACCGGAGTGAAATCCCTCTCCCGCGATAGCATAGAGCGCATGACGTTGAAGTAATCATCCCCTAGTGGCGCGTGCATGATTGCATGAACGTTTTTAAAAGAACTAGCGATTCGGAGAGTGCCGATATGGGCTGGGCCTGCATACATCCAGTAAGCCAATTTCATTAGTATCTTCTCCCTTTTCAACTAAAACAACACGGAGTCCCATAACAGTTGGACTATAAGTGCATGATTATTTATTCAATCGTTTTTGATTGTCGCAAAACTTGTATCTCTCATGAAGTGAAGACTTGTAAGGGTTTTGTCTGGAATTCGTAGCCGTAAGTATCGCCCAAACCTTGTTCCTGATTAGCATCTAGCTTCTGACTTTAACAACATTCCTGTTGCTTTTTTAAAATAAATCTTAATTTTTCGGCAAATTTGTTTTCAATTCGGGGGGATATATTAACTATTTAGCTGATTGTAGCAGCGCGAAAAATCTGTTCAGCAGTCAAATTCAAGTCTGGGAAGGCTGGTGATTGGAGACGTTCCCCGCTACAGAACTGGCTGACTTGGTATTCACCTTCTACCAAACAGTAAATCGATATAGTTGGTTGTTTAGGGCTGCCAATAAAGCGCCTACCACCTAAAGCTGCATAATCTATAATCCAGTATTCTGGTATGCCTATTGCTTCATAGTCAGCCGCTTTTTTTAAATAATCATCTCTCCAGTTAGTACTAACTACCTCAATGACCAACGGAATAGATGCTGCTTGACTAACAGTTGATTCTTTTTTCCACAGAGGTTCATTTACTAAATTCGGCTGATTTAATATCAGGATATCTGGTGGGTAAGCTGATTCGCTCTCAGTGGCTTTAATAAATGCTGTTTTGGGTATCAAATAAGGGAAATTTAAGCGCTTATATTCTGTAACAATTTCTCCAACTAAAAATCCAATTACCTGTTCATGCTCGCCTGTTGGTGGTGACATTGCAATAATTACTCCACTATGCAATTCATAGCGTCGCTGTGGGTTTTCTGGATACCAATCAACAAATTCATCAAATGTAATTAGTTTGCGTAAGGTTTGAGTCATGATTTATTGCTCGACTGTTGACTGATGACTGATGACTGCTAACCATTAAGCGTCAACAGTCAACAGCGTCGGGGTTTCTTGAGAGTCCGTTGAACACTTATCATTAGAGCTGACGCTCTTACACACCAGAAACTGGGAGTTTTTTGATAAGGAATTAAACGGACATAAAATTAGTTACTGTCGAAAAATTTCTACTTTTTGTAACACTACCTCTTGATTTGGACGATCTCTAGTCGTGGGCACATTGGCAATCTGGTTGACTACATCCATACCTTCCACAACTTCACCAAAAACACTGTGTTTGCGGTCAAGGTAAGGCGTTGGTACTTCTGTAATGAACCATTGCGAACCATTAGTACCGGGTCCTGCATTTGCCATTGAGAGGATACCCGCACTAGAGTGTTTCAATTCGGGATGAAATTCATCTCCAAATTGATATCCCGGTCCACCAGTACCCCAACGGTTAGCCATATCCAGATAACGAGTCAGGGGATCGCCACACTGAATCATAAAATCAGGGATGACTCGGTGAAAGCGAATCCCATCGTAGGCAGGAGTACCCTTGAGAGATTGACCAGTTTTAGGGTCTTTCCAGTCAATTGTTCCAGTTGCTAGACCGACAAAATTTTTGACTGTGTTGGGGGTTTTCTCTTCCTCTAAACGAACTACAATTTCCCCCAAGGAAGTAATTAAACGAGCGTGAAGTTTGCCATCGCCGGGAATATTAATTTCTGGAAAATTCATGAGTTATCCTATGAATGAAAACTGCCAGTATTTGATCTATGATAAGCTTATCAGCATTCAAGTTACAGGTTTACAAATTACCAAAAAAATCAACCCAGAAAACTTAAGAAAAAGAATATTTTAATCTGGTAAATTAATAGCTGGATTGCGGCTAAAGAATCCTCTAGGTACTAGCTTAAATCCAACTCGATGAACAGGCATCACAGGCCAATCTTCCGATCGCGGAATATGAGTCACGCCCATTGTGTACCATAACACGATATCTTCACCCATCAACAATTCATCGTCTGCAATATATTTAGGTAAACCCTGTCTAGGTTGAGTTTGATTAGGATAATCGCCACCAGCATACAGTTCACTAGGTTTATATTTTGTTACCCAAACGTGGTGTGTGGCAAATTCTGCTCGTTGCCGGATTTTTGAGCCTTCCACAGGAAAAAACATCGAATTTCCTTCTGGCATCAGCATATATCCAGGTGTAGCACCGAGAGCATTCTTTTTATCTGCACTCACAATCATCCATTTTCGACTGTGTTTCATATCCAAATCGCGCACAGCATCTGTTTCTTTAGCTAATGGGTTTTCTGCCAGTACCATCGCATTTCCTAAAGGATTTTTTTCATCCATCGGCAAAGCGTTAACATTCATTTCCATCACGGAATTAGCTTTACCATCGACATCCAAATCTAGGCGATAGTTGAAAAAGTGCTGGTGATTTACTCCTATAATGTTTTTTGCAATTAGCTGACCATATAAATTTTCTTGGGATTGTTTTTCGGCAGCCGTTCCCTGTACCAATACAATACCTGTTAATTCGTTTTGTACTTCTAAAGTTCCATCTTGGTGAAAAATCCAATTGAGGCTGTAATCGT
Organism: Desmonostoc muscorum LEGE 12446; assembly: GCF_015207005.2. Lineage (GTDB taxonomy): Bacteria > Cyanobacteriota > Cyanobacteriia > Cyanobacteriales > Nostocaceae > Nostoc > Nostoc muscorum. The sequence continues at coordinate 1,687,637 of NZ_JADEXS020000001.1, read as the reverse complement.
AGTTGTCAATTGCCACCGTCATCGTCATCACTAATTCTCGATTGCGACGGACATCATTACGTTGAGTATTATACTCATAATGTTTCCACAGCATTCCATTATCGCGTTCGTAGATACCGATAACCCCTGGCATTTTGTAAGGTTCTCCCTGTTCATCAGCAAATATTGTATCTAACAATAAGCCGTTTTCAGGAATTTCCTTACCTAACTCCATCTTATTTGCTAATAACCCAAGGTTATATTCCCCAACATCAAAGGCATTTCTAAATGACCAAGTAGGCTCAGGATCGCCATAAGGAACTACCATTTCTGAGAGGCTAGCGCGGTATAAAACTGGCCGGAGATTTTCTCCATCTTTGTGTGTCACTTGGTACAGCATCAAACCACTACGGGGATGCATTAAATAGCGAAAATTCCAACCCTGCCAGCTAATTTGATTATCGTTAATTTGGAAGCTTTTACCATTAGGTTGCAGAATTTTTAATGCTTTGAGTGGTGAAAGTAATTTGCCCAAAGATTTAACATCGTAGTTCCAATTTTCTTGAGATAAAGGCACTTTTCCCCTATCAACAACACTGGCAATTTTACCAGTATTTAAATTTACCGTTGCTACCACTCCTTCAATCGGACTACCGTAATAATTCCAGTGTTTGCCCATATAGTAAGATAAGCCCCGACAAAGACGATTACCTGTTTTTTCTTCCTGTTGACTCAGCATTCCTGGTGCCCACCAACTGATTTTGACTCGCTCAAAATCGCTAATTCCCCGCCTTTGCATCGCCGCTTGCCACCGGGGATCGGCTTTAACTACCTGGGTTGCTAGTTCATATTCTGAATTGACGAGTGCGGGTTGGACAGAGGGTATTTCTTTCCAGGAATTTAAGGTTTTGCTTGTTAAATCAACAACTCCCTCAAAAGTTTTGTTTTGGGAACGTTCATAGATTACCAAAAAAGCTTTACGGTTAAAAACTTTACCAGGTGTGAAATTTAGAACTTCTTCTTTATCTGGTTCTTGTAAAGCAATCAGTGGAAAAGCAGCCATTTCGCTCAAAATTTTTTCTCTTTTGACAACCGAAACAGCTGTACTAATTTCTGCCTCAGTTAACGCACTCAGAGGATGGAAAATTGAAGACTGCTGAGCAGATAATCTTCCCATTAATCCAAATGAGATATAAATGACAACAATGATGGCAATAGCCAGCCAAAAAAAATACCTTAGCCGCTTAATCATCTTTTACATTTTGACAAAAGACGTACAGTTATCTATTTCCAAGCCTAAGCCTGAAAACCGATAAATTCAGAGGCTAAAGGTAAATTAATTTGGGAAGAGGTGGGGGAGATGAGGGAGATGAGGGAGATGAGGGAGACAAGGGGACAGGAGGAGAATTTGCACCAAGTCTTTCTCCTTGCTTCCCCATGCCCAATTCTCAATGCCCAATGCCCCATGCCCAATGCTCAATCCCCAGTACCCAATGCCATAATTTATGCAGAAACTAAACGACGTAAAGATTCAGCGCGGCGTTTAGCGATAGAGTTATTTGGAGCAAATTTGAGTGCTTCTTCGTAAGTTTGTAATGCTTGAGTAGTTAATTTTTTCTTCTCATAGGCGTGACCAAGATTATTCAACGCTGTCACATAATCTGGTTGAAATTTTAGGGCTTCTTTGTACTGACGAATTGCTAGATCATATTGCTCTTGAATAAAGTAAACATAGCCTAGTCCATTGTAAATGGGGGCAATATTTTCTTCGTCCTCTTCTTGGGCAGCTTTCAGAGCTTTTTGAAATAATGCGATCGCCTGAGAATACAATTTTTTTTCGGAATAGATACTCCCTAACTCGTAATATTCTTGAGTTGTGCCCTTTTCTTTCTCTAATTTCTTTCGTAACTTAGAAAAAGAACTTTCAACCTTGCGAGTTTTGAAAATTTGGCGAAAAACACCCACAACTGTAAATGTGAGCAAACCTACCAAAATTGAGAGATAAACTACGGCTAGATTATTATCCATTGCCTGCAAATACAAATATTAAAAGTTGGTTCTGTATCTATTATCAGCCTATTGGGGAGATGGGGGAGATGAGGGAGATGAGGGAGATGGGGGAGATGAGGGAGATGGGGGAGATGAGGAGAATAATTCTTAACTCCTAACTCTTAACTCCTAACTCAGCACGGGCTAAACGCCCCGCTACCGCTAACAGCACTCACTTATGGTAAACCCCAATATTGGGCGCGTTCAGCGAGCCAACCTTCTGCTATGTAACGAGCGATCGCTTCATTGACTCGTCGTCTTAATTCATCGTACTGCAATCCCTTGGGCATTACCACAGACAAGGGTTCAGTTGATAGCTTGATTGCTAGTAATCGATATTGGGGATATTGTTGCACCCAACCGGCAAGAACGCTAGCATCTGCGGCAAAGGCGACAACGGCATTATTTTCCATTTGCTCTCGCGCTTCTTGGTAGGAATTCACTCCTACTAACTCGGCGTTGGGCAAATAGTACCGTACTTTGGCAATTGTACTGGAGTTATTAAGTACAGCAATTTTTTGTTTTGCCAAATCCTTTAACTGCTGCACAGAAGCATCTTTTGTAATTAATACAGTGCTATCCAAGTAGTAGGGAACACTCAAATTAACTACGCGGGCGCGTGAAGCAGTTGCTGTTACCCTGGCGATCGCTAAATCAACTTTCTTGTCTAAAATTACAGATAAGCGATCGCGATTCGCTACGGGTTGAAATTTGACAGCATCTTTTTTACCTAGCAAGTCAAGTGCCAACTGCTGTGCCAAGTCAATTTCTAAGCCTTGCAAATTCCCGCTATCATCTTTAAATCCCAGAGGACGCAGGTTATCTTTAACTGCAACAGTTAAATATCCCTGTTGCTGTATTTTTGGCATTTCGGCGGCAGATGCGATTAATCTAGTGCCCACAAAGCAAAAGCAGCAAATCCAAATAATAGTAGCGGATAATACCAGATGTAACCGAGTCATTTCTTGCCATCTGTTACATCGGTTATTCATCCGTTACCACCTTTATGCTTTAGCTTGATTAGCTAATTCAGCGACTTTGCCGAAGCTTGCAGGATCGAGTACTGCTAGTTGTGCCAACATCTTGCGATTTAGTTGGACATCAGCTTTTTTCAGGTTACCAATCAACTGGCTGTAACTCAAGCCGTGTAGTCTTGCAGCAGCGTTGATGCGGGTGATCCAGAGGCGACGAAAATCGCGCTTTTTCTTTTTGCGATCGCGGTAGGCACTCCGTAGCGCCTTCATCACTTGCTGGTTGGCAGTTCTAAACAAAGTCGAGTGGGAACCGCGAAAACCTTTAGCTATTTTGAGAATTTTATTGCGGCGTTTGCGAGCTACGTTACCGCGTTTTACCCGTGTCATAACTTAATTCCTGAAAGACTTACAAATATGGGAGCATCAAGCGCACATTATCTTCATCGCGTTCATCTACAAGTGTAGTCTTGGACAGATTACGCTTTTTGTTAGAAGTTTTATGTTCTAAAAGGTGGTTTTTGAAAGCTTTGCGACGGACGATTTTGCCGCTGCCGGTGGCACGGAATCGCTTCGCTGCTGCTTTACGAGTCTTGAGTTTAGGCATTGTCTAGCTTTAATTCGACACAATCCCTCATTATATACTACTTGATTTGCTTTAATGGCAATTAATTCAACGATTTTAACCCTTCACGAAGCTGTAAAAGGGAACTTGGCAGCAAATTTTGGGAGCGATCGCTGTCCTATGATGGTAAAAGCACGGTGTGAACTACTGAGGATAGGCATCTGGTAGTAGAGCAGCAGCGTTACCTAGCAATTGAAAACCATAGCGGCGCGGAATATCACCGTGTGCGATCGTAGTTTTTTGTACGCGATACCAATTTGATAACAGTGCGGCGGGGCTAGGAGCATTAGGTAATGCAGCCATCAGCGCTTGGTGGACGGTAAGGCTATAAGATTCTGTTGGAGTACTTGCTTTGTAAAAAACCCGTAACGCCCCTCCTTGCTGCTGCATATATTGCTGGGCATCTTGGCTCATGGGGGTTTCTAGAACTGTTTGGTCACGACGAATGCGGTTTTGTGCCCAGCGAATCAAGTTGTGAGCATCTTGATAGAGAGCATCAAATACGTGAACTTCATGGGGGTCATTGTGGAGTAAAATTTGCATTAACGGAGCGCCACCACCAGAATGGGCAGTAATAATTAGTCGTCCCACTTGCAGATTCCCTAATCCAAAGCCACGGGCAAAATGCTGTAGAGAAAACTCGATTAATTCTGTCAAACCAGTGGGTGTAATCAAAGCTGGGAAATTGTATCCGTTACCTGATGCACCACCAAAATAGTTACCCCGTGGCAAAATAGCCAAAGTTGGACGGTGGCGACCTAAAGATAAATCACCTGGGTTGCTGGGGTTAACAAAACCACTGTTAGGTTCTTTTGTGCGGCTGATAACCATACGCAGGCGATCGCTAGAGTAGCCGTGAAGATGTACAACGACATCAATTGATGTGGGGCGTACCGTCATTTCATTCCAACGTAAAATCAAATCAGGAGGTGTTCCTCTATGTCCCGTCAGGAGTGGTACATTTGTTAACTCATCTCTGCCCTCGGCGATCGCCACCGACTTACCGCCTGAAAAATCTCTCAATGATTGTGAAGCCGGAGGTGTGAGTGTGAAAATTTCTGTTGCAGCTTGATAGGCTTGACGCAAATTAGCTGAGTAAGTCGCTACTTGCCCATTGCCGTTGTAACCTCTGGTAAATTCCTCCCAATTGAGAGCAGCTAGGTGTCGAATCAAAGCGCCGCGATTACTACCATGTCCCAACTTATACTGACAAAAATCAAAAAAGCCTAAAACTTGCGGACGTTCTCCAGATTGAAAAGCATCATACATTTCTCGTGGGGTGGTGTAGCCAATCATCCGGTAATTAGAACCGAGGATTTGCGGACCGCCAATACTAATACATTGCAAAGCAATCTCTTCTGTTGCTAGGCGAGAAGCCAAAGCTAGAACTTGATATTCCCGCGCTTGGTCACCATGAAATCCTTGAAAAGCATCACTAGGATTTTCTCGAAACTTGTGATTTTGCCAAGGGCGACCGGAAATCCCATTGTGTCCCCCATGTTGAAAGTGCCGATCATAAATTTGCTGATTGTTTTGTCCCCATTGGCGGAATAAAAGATGATTTTCAAACCGAATCACTGCTTGATTGGGAACATGAGTTCGACCTCCGCTTTCAACTTGCCACACAGCCAGAAGTGCTGCTTGAGGAATATTTAACTCTGTTGCTAGTACATTCATTAATCCGCCTAGTCGATTATAAGTACTAGCCAGAGTACGCTTGAGACTTGACCAATTAGCCGAGATACTCAGTGGTGTACTCGGTGACAAAGAGGCGCTTTGTAATCTCTGGAAATCTTTATAATAAGTGCCTAAGTTGACAAGAGCCGTCCAACCGTATGCTGTACCATCTACACCGCTGACTCTGGCATAATTGCCTTCAATTTGCTCAATCCGAACGCGAGTGTACTGGGGTATCCGGCTAGAAAGCGATCGCAATTCTGGAGGGTCAGAACGCTGAAGGGCATTTTGATCTATGACAGTATGAACGGGTAAGTTCAAGACAGCAGACTCTTGTTGCTCGAAATATTCTTGACTAAACCGCTCATCATCTACAGGTGCTGGTTCTAGCAGATTTTGCTGGGCTGAGCCAAATTCCCAAAACTCGTTGAACTCGCTCTGTGAGGGCTGAGGGGTGGTTTCTCGATACTCCCAATGCCAAGGTTCGTCAATTGAGGTGTTCTGGTAGTAGTTAAATTGGGAGGCATTCACCGTCAGCCAGCCAAACAGCCAGGACTGCCGCCAGGGTTGCCGTTGGGATTTACTCGCACCTAAATTCACCCCTTTGTCTCTAGTACCCAAATCGACTGCTAGTCCATTGTTGTGGAGGCTGTACCCAGGGGCAGCTACAAGAGAACTGATATACCCAGCTAAATATGCTACTGCTTTTTGTCCGTGTTCTCCACCAGAAAGCCCAGCACGTTTACTAGCAGTTTCCCGATAATAATTAGGAAAATTTCGCTGCCAGATCGTAAATTGCTGTGAGGCAGAGCGATAAGCACTGATTAACGTAATATTCTTTACTGATAAAGCCTGTTCTACTTGAGCCTGCTGCTGCTGCTCAAGAGCTGCCCTTGCTGCTGCCAGCAAATCCCGACAAGATTGAGCTGCTGAGATTTTTGCCCTATGTCCTCCCTCAATTACTGCTAGTTCGGCGGCTGGAATGTCGTTTACAAAAGGTCGTTTTTTAGCAGAGCTTTTTACGTGGTAATTATAGACTTGCTGCATGAACTCTAGCTGTTCTGGTGATGCTGCATTCCACTGTAGTTTTGAGGCTGGAATAGATTCAGATAAAAAGCTGTTATCTTGTTGAAGATTAAAAATATCGTTAGAAGTAACTTCATCAACTCGATCAATAAGTCGAGAATTTATGGTATTCTGCTTGTTTTTCATAATCTTTAATTAGACTCAAGTTCATTAGTAATTGAGTACAAAGAAGTTAAATTTATCCTCGAAATATTCTGCTGCGAAAGCGTTTAAAACAAAATTTTTGAAAGTAATTTTCCATCAACAGTTTCCACTGGTTTGCGACTAGAACCACCAGATTGAATTTCTCCTTCAGGGGAGACGAAAGCATCGATTGGCAGAAGTCCTAAGGAAGACCCGAACCCAGGGCGGATAGTTGACCAAGTACGCACTGTTGATGGAGGTGGCCCAGGCCAGCTTGGTAAGGGGCCAGTAGGAATGAGTGGGCTTGAAAGCTTACGATCAAGTGCAGCCGCTGCTACAGACTTCACGCTGTAATGGACAGGATCATAATTCTGTCGAGAGCCATCATGGATTTTGGTTTTAACCCATCGTTTGATATCTTCACCTCTACTTGGGTCTTTGATCGCAATGCTAAAGTACAATTTGCGTCCTGTGTCAATCCGAATCTGTAAATTATTAAAATCACCAACAGTATGGATCAAAAATTCTGCGGGGACAGAAGGGGAAGATGCTTTTGCTTTTGGAAAAATGAGTTTCGTGAGTTCTAAAGCTTGACTAATTTTGAAGAGAACACTTATTGGTTTCTGGAAAGGTACGTACTCAGGAATTCCGGCTATGGGCTTTAAAAGCCTGTCTTCAATGTAGTTCTGTTCATTTACAATCAGAGCATAGGTCAGTGTAATGACATCTGGATCGTTTTCAATGACGCGATCGGGCTGACCTTGCCAAAAACTTTTGCGTATCGCCTTAGTAAAAAATTGCTTCCACTGATTAATAATTTGTAGATCTACACCTTCACCTGTGAGGTAGTCGAATGCTTTCATGCTACCTGTCACATCTTGAGTCAAAAAGAAAACTTCCTTCGCTACTTCATAGGCTATTAGTTGGGGGAAAACATCGTGAAAAATTAAAAAGTTTCCTGCTTCTAAAAACCGGAACACTTGCTGAAGAAGCGCTACGCTCAGTGGTAAACCAATACCAGGAAGAGAAAGTTTTTTTTCTAGCCAATCAATAACAGGTTTGGTAATTATGCTTGTAGGAGAAGTAAACGATAGAGCTAAGTTTAGGTAATCCTGGTAACGTAAGAGATCGCTCATTTGATAACCAGCATTTCTGGAAACTAAATGAGCTAAAAATGCCCAAGGAATTTCATGATGTCTATCCCAGTAGTCTAGATAAAATCGAGTGCGAGTGGGATTATTTAAGTTCCAAACATTGCGATTGCTAAGGGCGATGATAAATCGTTTGTTGGTTTCTTGTGCAAAATCAAAAGATGGGATGACAGATTCTTGAGTGGCGATACTGTCAATTTGGTGGATCGGACGAACTACTAACTGGTCATAAGGCAATCTGCCGTTGCTATCTAGAAGTCTGCGAGCAAAACCGTGGGCGCGGTTGTGGGGCACAGAGCCACCTTCTACGACTTGCACATACCACCCTTGGTGATTTACCTCTGGCTGCAATCCTTTTGTTAATGCTTGCTCGTGGGCCCGAATTTCTGACTCAGCAATTACAGCTACGTGCGCTAACTTGCCTTCTCCCAAAGCTCTTCGGATCAGCAGATCGCCAGCCTGAAGCGATTGAGATAGAGATTCCCCTGGAGTAGCTACGACTTCAAAAAATTGGGTTAAGTGCCGTCGTAAGTTAGGGCTACGTTTAGATGTAAAGGCATCAAAAATCTCTGCTGGTGATAGCATTGCTCCTTTTTTTGTGGGATTTAAGTTTTCTGCGATTCCCGCTTTAGAAAGAATCTGGTGAATGACACCACCCGAAGTCCGATCGCCTTCTTCAATAGCGATCGCTTCATCTGCCCAATCCACTAGTTGCAGGTTAAGATTCTCTACTCTACTGGGGGTTTTATACCATTTGCCGTTGCCGTTGGACTCTTGGGTATCGGTAGCAGACCATATATCTTCATTTGCGATCGCAGCATTGGAGTCTGCCTCATACCCTCCACACCATTCTGATTCATCTGTCTGATATCTAGAGTCGATGACCGCATCGTTAATATCCGTTACATCTGGATTCACAACATTAATCCTCAACTCGCTCATTGCCGCTCCTTGTTGTTCTCTCCATCCAACCCCGGCTATCGGCTCGTTTTCAACAATAAACTTCTCCTGATTACTTGTCACAGTAGCCTCGGAATCTGCTTCGTATCCTCCACAGCACTCTGGCTCCTCTGCCTGGGTTTCAAAATCAGCGATCGTATCGTTAATGTTTATTACATCTGCATTGACAGCATAAACTTCATTGCTTGGTTCCTGGGCCACTCTTGTCTCAAAGGCTTGAATATCTTCCCGTGCAGACTGTTTTGCTGCTTTGCTGGGAGCGAATTGGCCCAACTTTTTTTCTATCTGCGGTTGTGTTTTGGCTTTACCAATATTACGCACAGCATCCACAGCTTTCTCAATGTCTAAGTAGCCACTGCCTATACGAAAGAGGTCTTCTTCTGATGCTGCCTTTTGGGTACTGACAAGCAGTAAGTTACGAGTTTCTTCAATGGGTAAGGGTCGCCCAGCAGCCTCAAACATCAGAGCAACTGTCCCTGTTACGTGGGGAGCTGCCATACTGGTTCCAGACTTGCGCGTGAGCAGTGAAGTCTCAGCTTGAGAACGACGAGGGGCAGATTTAGCTGCCAAAATCGATACACCAGGGGCTGCGAGATCCGGCTTAGTACGACCATCGCGGGTAGGCCCAGCACTGCTGAATCCCGCTATCTCCCGCTCCGAAGAATGGGAATTATACGCACCTACAGCGATTGTACGGAAGCCATTACAGATAGTACCTGTGGTGCAAGTATTCACTGCGTCTTCTGCACGAAATCGTGACTGGCAGTGGGGCAGAGCCACATCCCGTTCAATCCAGGCATTGAATCGCCCATCTACCACATCTATAGCAATCAGTGTGACTTTCCAAGCTCCAGGAGGCGCACTGGGATAGAGAAAAATGTTGATTTGGTTATCTAGGGTGTTGGGTTCGTGTCCTCGGTGATAGATGCTTCCCACTACCTGCCCTTTGATTTTGAGGTTGGCTTGGTCGCCCAGGGCAACACGCTGAGATAACAATCCATTAGGAGCGTGCAATTCAACAGCGAAAATGTCCTTACCTGAGTACCAAACCTCTAGCTCATTGGGTGTCACATCTGCCGCATCCACCAGCCAAACAAATGTTTTAGCTTCGCCAGGGCGGATTTGTCCTTGAGTATGGATGTGACGGTCAAAGTAATTGCCTGCGCTCTGGATAATCGCTCGACCCGGTGCTGCACTTACTGCTGCATCCAGACCTTGCTCTACTAATGTTGTGCCGTCGTGTTGTTCTCCGTGTCGCCCCATACTGAGGTTGATTACCCAAGGGCGATCGCCTGCTGTTTTAGCAATGAAATCTATTGCTTCCAACAGAGACACCGAACTGCCCAAATTAGCACTATTTTCGGAACCGATGGTTGCCATGTGGACAAACACCAAGTCAGCATCAGGAGCGATTCCCACTGGGCCTCCACCTCGACCGTTACCCGCCGCAATACTGGCGACATGGGTTCCATGAGTTCCTTCGCCACCCGGATCGATATCCCCTGGATGGTAACCAAGAGCAAGGTAGGGATTTTTGGCTGCTAGTGCCCGATTGATTGCCTCTGGGGTATGAACAACACCGTAACTGTAGGGATAAGGAGGCTTTTGTTGAGGGCGCGATCGCTGATCCCATAAAGCAAGTATTCTCGTGGAACCATCCGCCTTACAAAATTCGGGGTGAGCAAAATCAAACCCCCAATCTACAACACCTACTACGACACCTCGTCCCGTCACTTCCTCAGATGAAGGACGGCGCTCATCTATCCTAGACGCGGATTCAGAGAGAATTTCCTCAACCTCTTCCACGTCCACTTCCGGTTCAGTAGTCAACAGCCGAGGAGCTTTAAAGCTCACAACCGCTTCATCTGCCCTAACCTCCAAAATTGCACCCCGTCGCAAACGGCAGGTTGCAATGTTACCGAACTGGGAAACCAGGCGCACTCCTTCAGGCACAAGCCCCGGCTGTTTCAACCGGATAATCGCTGCAACCTCATCTTGGTTATCCCCTTCGCCTAACAATTCCCAAAGGGCAGGGTCCATAGTTTAACCTCCTCAACACATCACTGAGAGTGTTTAACTAACAAACTACAACTAACTTGATCGATGATTAAAACTGCTAAAACGTTACCGAGGAAGTGAAGTATCAGCTGGAAATGTCTCTATGTCGCTAACTAGCGTCAGCCATACAGTGCTTCCCAAAGGAACACTCTTATTAGCACCCGGTTCTTGCTTTCTAACTTTAGTCTTTCTATGTTTATCTACGTTAAAAGACTGTGGTTCTATAACTTCAGGTCTCAAATTGTTGTCTTGAAGTTGTTCCCGCGCTTCTTCAAAGGGGAGTTCAACAACATCAGGTACTGTAACATGTGTTAACTGCTGGGAGTTGGTTTTGACAAACAGCGTTACCGTGCTGCCAGGTCTAACGAAGGAATCAGCACTGGGGCTTTGGAGTGCTATTGAAAGATCCCTTGGGTCGTTAGAAAGTTCTTGAATTTGCATTTTCAAAGCTTTTGGCAAAAGGTCTGCTGACTTTAAGACACTTTCTCCAGTCACTTTTGGTACTTTAACATCTGGAACGGAAGGCTGGGATTGAGCGCGATTTGCTAATATTACTAGCAAGAGCAGACCAATGGGAGAAGAACCTAGCAGGTTTCCCGAAAGCAAAAGCTGCGTTCGAGCTTGCGGATCTTCAATATCTCTGCTGAGGATTAGAGCCAACAAAAGCCCACGATTATTCATTGCTTTTCCCCGAAAAAATTAGGCGGGGAGAATGCCAAAGTATACATAACTCCCCTGTAACTTACTTATAAGACTTACGCACCGAAGCCTGAAATCTAGATATCCCCTAGCCCCCCGATGAATTGGGGGAAGTTTTAAAGCCCCTTAAAAAGGAGGTTAGGGGATCTGAGTGCGTAAGTCCTGCTTACTTACTTCTTGCCTAGACCACCGCTAAGTGCCAGGATGAGAAGCAAAGAATTACTATCTGTACCTCCTGTGCCTCCTAGTCCGTCACCACCGCCGAGACCACCAAGCAGCAAAAGTGGAAGTAACGTGCTGAGGGTATCGTTTGACTCTACTAGCACAGTTACCTTTTCAGTTGTGCCATCTGCATTTGTGACGTTGATTTCTTTAGTACTGGGTTTGATTAGCAAAGGCAAAAGAACGAGCAGATCGAGCTTCTGACGCACATCGCGTTTGAGGATCTGATCTTGCTTCTTGCGTTCAGCTATTTCCTTTTTCAGCGCTCCCACTTGACGAGTTTGTTCAGCACTGACTGTATTAACGCGAGCATTGACTGTTTTGATTGCACTGGAATTTGTTTTAATTTGCGAGCCAACCCGCGCTAGAGCTGCTTGAAATTGAGTCTGACTCACATACTGTCCCGCGCGAGGCTGGGAGTAAGGCCCCCCAGATGCTGTTCGGGGTCGATTCCAGCGGCGACCACGCCGCCGCTCTGTCAGGTCGCTCTCATCGCTTTCATCACTCTCATCGCTCTCATCATACTCATAGTCCTCAAGAATATCTTCGAGACTATCTAGATCTTCTATGATTTGACCGTTGCTAGACATATCGTTATCTCCTTTTATTAGGGTTCGTAATTAGAGTATGTGCGCGTTCTAGTATTCCTAGAGGAACGACGAGCCATGCTTTCCTGCTTCTGGCGATATACAGCTGGAATAACAAACTCTGCGAAAAGCTCTTTGTCAATTTCAAAAGAGCCGGGGTGACCATTCCCGCCACAAATTTTGCACCGTGAATCTTCACCCCAACACAGGTAACAGGCTCCCAAAGCCGCAGCAAGATCGTCATTTCTTGCCCGCATTTCCTCTAGTTCGGCATACATATCATTTACCGTCTGACGAAGATGATTAAACGCTTTTACTCTTTCCTCTTGCGCTTGAGCCTTTTCTGACTCCCGCATACTTTGAGGTAGGTCTAAGTCTATGTCGTCCTCGTCAAAAAGCTCACTTTCAGATTGTTCTGTTTCTCTCTGAGTCAAATAGTTTAAGAGCAGTGCCATTGTCGGGTCTGTCTCTTCTAACTGAGAGAGCAACAGGTCTTTTACGGATAGCTCACTACTGGAACCAGATGCAGTGAGCGCTTGGAGCAGAAGGGAATTGAGGCTATTCACCACTTAATCCTCCTCCCAAGTTTCATAGCCCGCATACAGTTCGGCAAGGTCCAAGGCATCATACATCTCATCGATTTCCATCAGCAAAGTCTGTTGACGGGATGTATGATTAGATTTGCGCTGGGAAACCTTTTCGACTAATTGCTCTTGATAAGACTCTTGTAGCAACTTCAGCAAAGCAGCAGCTCGCTGCTCAGGAACGGCTGGATCAACTAAAAACTCTCCCTCAGAGTCTGTCAAGTAGCGGGGAATGTCTTCACCATTGTAAATGGAAGCACCGTTATATTCTACTGCCACCTGATTGGCTAAAGTCCCAAGAAGATTTGCAAATGCTGCTACTGGAACTTCCTTGCCTCCGACTGCTATGTTTTGTCTTCCAGCAGAACCCATCGTCATTGCCAATAGAGCTTGAAGCACTTGGGGCTGAAAAATTAGCCCAATGAGTTGAGATGCTGCACCAGAAGCTCCTGATGTCTGCCTTCGTGGGGGTTGCAAGACTTGTTGTTTAGGCTTTTGCAGTGGTGTTGCAGTTGGTGATTGTGTTGTAGTTGGTGATTGCCTCGAAGCTGTTGCTGAACCAATTGCTTTACCTGCACTAGAACCAATTGCGCCCCCCAATGCTCCTCCCACAGGACCACCAACTGCTGTGCCAACTACTGTACCAGCTATAGGTAAAGCAACTGAAGCAACTTGGCCTACTACAGGACTTGAAACAAATCGTCCCAGATCCCTAAAGAAGTCCTCTGCGTCTTCAGGGGAAACATTTCTTAAAAAAGAATCTTGCAATATTTGTTCAATATCTTCTGGTGGTAGGTTCTGATATTTAGGGGCAAGGCTTTTACGCAGGATTTCGTATGGATTTTCTTCAAAGCCTTCATCAATGTTCAAGCCGTCATTAATATACATATAGCTGTTCTCCTTATTAATAACGTAAATATCTCTTGCTCATATTCTGAAAATACTGACTGTAAGTTTACACATCTTTTATATACACCAATCTCAGCTAATTTAATTTATTAAAAATAAAAATAATTCGTTGAGATTAATCAGTATTTATACTTTTTAAAATTTTAAAAAGTATTTGATTGCAAATAGCATAACTTTAGTTTTTATATTTTATATTTTTTTAAATACTTCTATTTTAAGAGGATGTTTGAAAAGTCTACGTCTGTATCGACATTCCCCCTATCAAGCCTTAAAAAGCGGGGGAATAACCTTCTCAAAGTCCTATTTGTTAACGATAAGAGAGCCACTGCTGAAAACAGTAAATTGTAATTGCTAACACTTTTTGCACGCACCTAATTAATAACTAGATTTTTTGACTTATTAAAAGTAATAGTTTTTACAAAACATACAATACCTTGCAAGTGAATAATACAGGTGATTCTTAATTATTAAATAATTTCTTCCTTTATAAAAAAATGAATATTTGTTATTATAAATTTTTGTAAATATATATAAGTAAGTTGGTACAATAAAGCCAAACTATGAAGTGATATTATCTCCGGTTGAATACTTATCGTGTGAACTGACGCAAAGACACACCAGACGCTCTTACGCGGAGATTTTTTTTGATAAGTGATTAGGGGGACATGATATGAAAGAGAAGCTGGGCTAAAACCCTCTTCGTTCCTGTCTTATACCTCCTGGTTCTAGGACTAGATCAGAAAAATCAAAGCCAGTAATATTAGCTTTTACTAATCGTGCTGGCTTTGAAATTTTATGAGGAAGGTAGCGAGAACCTCGGAGTGAATCCCTCCTTGTGGGTGAAATTCACGATATTGATTTGGCTATCATCGCCGAAGTGACGACACATTCAGGAAATTGGCGCTTTAGTGCGGGAAAAACCGGACAAGGCGCTTGTTCTTGTAAATTCTCCGGCTTACTCCAAGTAAAAGGTGCTTTCTGCGCCGCAGACATCCATAACAGAAGTTTTGCTCGTGTCATGGCAACGTAGAGTAAACGGTACTCTTCAGATATTTTTAACTGCTTTGCTAGCTCCCATGCTTGCGTCACATCCGGTATGGTAGATTCTCCGTGGAGAGCAGCACGAATTTGGGCACGGGCTACTTCTGATAAGGTAAAATCCCCTAAGAACTGGCTTTGGGGAGGAACCCAAAATCTGCCAGGAATTAGGTTTTCGTGCAGAAAGGGAATAAAAACATAATCCCAGTCCAGTCCTTTGGCTTTGTGCATAGTAATAATCGTCAGTTGACCGCGACGGGTGTAACGTTCTTCGGAATCTTCGGTTTCTACTGGTTCAAACCGTTCTGAACTGACGATTTCACTTAAAGCTGACAGCATTGCCCTCATTGAACTATTGCTAGCTATCTGCTGGTTTACCCGTTCTGCGAGTTTATCAGCAGTTGCCAATTCCGCTTGGTCGTAGTTTAAGGTCAAGGCGAGGAAAGAAATTAGCTGATACAAAGGCAGTTCCAAACGAGCGCGGAGTAAACTCCGACACAAATGTGCAGCTTTTTGTACTAGTTCTGCTTGGGGTGCTGCGAGGGGGCTGGGATACAAAAATTCTTCTGGAAGACTAGCAAGGGCGTTGAGGTCTTGGGTAGGAATTAGCTGACGCTGCACCAATGCTTCTAGTGCGGCTTTGAGGTAATCAGGAGAGTGGGGGCGATCGCAAAATTGCAGCAATGCCAAAATTTCTTGGGGCACATGAGAACGGCGATCGCGTTCTCCCACATCATAAAGTGTAATGTTATGCTCCTTACACACAGGTGCTAGAGCTTCTGCGAGCCATCGTCCTTGGCGATTTTCTCGCACCAAAATCGCTGCACTATGTTTTGTTGGATCTTCCCCAAATAACTCGATCGCTCTTTGAGATAACAATTCAACGGTGTGATAAATATCACGCGGAGTATATAATTCCAGTCCTCGCCCTACTGCTGCTGGGTTGGCGTTCGCTTGCGGATCGCCAGCGTCAACAGGACGAATTGTTTGCAAGCGAAATGGTACTTGTCGATTATCAGCATCAGGGAATGGGGACTGGGGACTGGGGATTGGGGACTGGGGGTTTGTTACCGACCACTGATTATTGATCCATTTGAGGGCAAAGTTAGCAGCTTCAATAATTATTCTCGTACTGCGACCTGCTTGATCCATCGTTGCCAATCGTTGAATGCGATCGCACTCTTCGCAAAATTGCCGAAAATAAATCGGATCGGCTGGCGTAAAGGTCGAGTTAATCGCTTGGTTAGGATCGCCGACGCGTACCAAGTTGAGTGGGGAGTGGGGAGTGGGGAGTGGGGAGTGGGGAGTTATTCTCCTTGCCCCCGCGTCAGAGCGTCCCCGCGTCTCCGTGTCTTCTTCCGAATTACTCGCCAAAATTTCCAACAACTGCGTCTGTAGCGGGCTAGAATCCTGGGCTTCGTCTTCAAAGACCGCGAAAACTTGGTTTTGCTCGATGCGGCGGGCACTGTCGTTTTCTAATACGCGCAGTGCGGCTAAAATCATATCGTCGTAGTCAATGAAGTCACGCGATCGCATTAAGTTTTGATATTGCTCGTACAATCCCGCCGCTACACTCAAAATTGCATATTCGTCTGTGGTTTGTTGGCTCCACTCTTGCAAAAGTTCTGGCGATATCCCAGAACTTTTGGCTTCATGAATGACTGTATTGGCTAATTCTGGTAAGACTTCTGTTCGTAGCACCGATTGGCGACGTAACCTTTCTGTCTCTTCTCCGTCAAATTGATGACCTTCTAATAACCGCAAATATCGTTCTGAATTATTCCCAATCCATTGCTCTACGGCTGTGCGAATAAAACGGTGACTTTGAGTTGGTGTAATTAATGTGACGTATTCTAACTGCAACCCTGATAAATCAGGATGGCGGCTGGCAATGTTTAACGCTAAACCATGCAAGGTATAGACAAAAAAGCCTGTTTGAGGTAGAGATAAATCATCTCGTAAGTATTTGCGAATCTTGGCTTTAATATTAGCAGCAGCGGAACGAGTAAAGGTGACAACCACCAACTGACGGCGGGAAGAGGAACGCGACTCGGCAGAACGTTCATACTGCCGTGCAATGGCGATCGCTGCTGCCGCCGCCATCCCGGTGGATTTGCCTGCACCAGGAACAGCAGAAATAGCTAGAGGCCCAGATTGCCAGTCAGCCATTTGTTGCTGTCCAGGACGCAGACTATTGCGGATACGTGCTACGGCTTCTGCTCGTGCAGATGACACGAGCGATCGCTGCAATACTTCTGAGTGGAGATGTTCTTGAGGCACAGTAACAGTAAGGTTATTGTTCTGAATATAGCGGTTCTTGCGCCCTGTGTGTAACTTTGCGTCGCCAGGATAAGAGGACATCTCCCTCATCCCCCTCATCTTCCATAGCTATAAAACTTTACATTAAATATTCCCCTTGACACTGAATACAGTGGTTTCTGGGTAAACTAAAAAAAGCACTGGATATCCCAGCAGCATAAGGCTTGGAGCTTATCACAGACAACTCGAAGGGGTATATAAAATGCTCAAGACAAGTTACGACTTTGACCAGGCTATCCTACCCGCAGGATCTTCATTAAAGACTAATATTCTGCTACGTTTTCGTGCTGACATAGCTGAATCTGCCCGACGTAACCTGAACCTTTCTTTGGTAATTGACCGCTCAGGCTCTATGGCAGGCGCTCCTTTACATCATGCGCTCAGAGCCGCTGAGTCTGTGGTGGATCAACTTGAGCCAGACGACATTCTCTCAGTCGTTGTTTACGATGATGAAGTGGACACAGTTATAACGCCTCAGGCTGTGACTAACAAAGCTGCACTGAAAAATTCTATTAACAAAGTCAGAGCAGGCGGTATCACCAACTTATCTGGCGGATGGCTCAAAGGCTGCGAACACGTCAAAAACCAACTCAATCCCCAAAAAATCAACCGTGTTCTATTGCTTACCGATGGTCATGCCAATATGGGCATTCAAGACCCGAAAATACTGACGGCGACATCGGGGCAAAAAGCTGAGGAAGGCATCACCACAACTACCTTAGGTTTCGATCAGGGTTTCAATGAAGACTTGCTCATCGGTATGGCCAGGGCTGCTAACGGCAATTTCTACTTTATTCAGAGCGTCGATGAAGCAACTGAAGTGTTTAGCATTGAGCTAGATAGTCTCAGAGCAGTGATAGGTCAGAATCTCAAGGTGACAGTTGAGTTGGCTGATGGTGTGAGTCTTGTAGATACCTTAAGTTTGGCTAAAGTCAGCCATGACGCTGGTCAAACCGTCATCACTTTGGGAGAACTTTATGAGGGTGAAGACAAACTTTTGGGGTTGAGTCTAGAGATATCCTCTGCTCAACTCGGCGAATTACCTGTGATGAAGTTGCATTACAGTGCTGATGTCGTACAAAATGATGTGATTCAAAGTGTGTCCGGCACAGCGGATATCGTCGCTAAAGTTGGCACAGTTGAGGAAGCAGCCCTCGCCTCTTCAAGCCATATCATCCTGGAACTCAGCCGCCTCACCATCGCTAAAGCTAAAGAGACAGCCCTCAATTTAGCTGAGCATGGTAGACATGAGGAAGCCGAGCAAATCCTCCGGGCGCTGGTGAAAGATTTGCGCGATAAAGGGTTGAATGAGAATTTTGAAATTGCTGAAGAGATAGATCAGTTAGAGTATTTCGCAGGTCGAATTGCTCAAAAAGCTCTGGGGAATGCCGGACGTAAAGAGTTGCGGGATCAGAGTTTCCAGACAATGACACGCAATCGCAGCGATTTGGTGGCTCGCGGTGTTACGGCTGGGGATGAAGTGTATGGGATGCCGGTTGTCAATGAAGTTGGTTCGGGTGTAGAGCTACACTGTGTGCGTGAAGGCGGTAAGCTGCGAATCAAAGTCATATCCGATGGTTACGATTCCACCAAGAACGTCCAATTTCCCAGATCGATTCGTGCCGAGGGCGCACGCTATGTGGTGGAAACACTGGAACTTTCAAGTGACGGCACTTTCTACCGTGTCGGTGGTAAGATAACCCGTCTTGCTCGACCTGGTGAATCAGATATCTTCGTTGCTCCTAGACAATCTAGGTCAGCTAGTACAGGTAAAGCATCCAAAGGCCCTGCGAGTGCCGCCGACCTGCCCACAACTGATACTGTAAAGGATGGTGTTCTTGTTCAGTGCGTCAAAGATGGCAGTAAGCTACGTGCTAGAGTGGTTTCTGACGGATATGAACCGAATTGGAACATGCGTTTTCCGCGATCGGTTCGTGAAGAAGGAATGCTTTACGTAGTGGATGAAATTAAAACAGCACCCGATGGCAAATCCTACATTGCCTGTGGTGAAATTAAGCGATTTGTGCAACCCACCATCACCAATTGAGTTGAAATTACGAGATTGTCAGTATTTCAATATCGTTGAGGCAAATGAACGTGCGATCTCCCTGGAAAATCATGGAGATAGACTCCCGTAGCGTTACCCCACCCCGGTTTTGTCTAAAGCCAAAACCGCCCCTCCCCTTGGTAAGGGGAGGGGTTGGGGGTGGGGTATAACGTTTGTGGGATAAAGGTTTGAGCTGAAGTTGACACCAATGAGCATTGCTGTGCCCTTACCGCGTGGTCTATTTACCTGAAAATAGCTGTAAGGGGGTTGGGGGGGATCTGAGTGCGTTACGCTGAAGCGATAACGCACCCTACAAAACTAATTCAGAGTTCTGAATTCTGACTCCTGACTCCTGACTTCTGACTCCTGACTCCTGAATTCTGCTGCAACTTATTTCTTAAAATATCTCAGACCATAACGGTCTTGATATTTACTGATATAGTCCACATTCTGTTGCTCTAACCTTGATAACAATTTAGGTGAAAATTCTTTTGGTGAATATATGGGACGATACCAAGGTTGGTTATTAAAGTAATCTTGTAATTCAGGCGTGTCAAAACGGCGCCCGTGGCTAGCAAATATTGAATTTCGCATAATATCTAATTCAAAACCGCTTTTGCCGTCCAAATCTGCATCAGTTACAGGTCTTTGGTAAAGCCAAAAATAAGTATTAACAGTGGTGTTATCATCTGGCGTTATTAATGGAGTTGGAGAAGGTGTAGATTGAGTAGGAATAGATGGAGTTGGTGTAAATTTAGGAGTTTCTATTATCGGGCTGGGAACAGTTGAGGGTGTTTGTGAAGGTAATATTGTTTTATCTGTTGTTTGTTGAGAAGAATTTGTCAGCATCTGACCAATAATTACAGATGCACCGATTAATCCGCCTGCAATTAAACTGCCGATGAGGATATTATTCTGATTATTATTTTGAGGACTTGGCTGTGGCTGAACATGTACTGTTTGAGGTGGTGGTGCAGATACGACAGTTGGTTCGGTAAAAATGGGTTGCGTTGGCGGAATTGGATTTGCTATGGTCTGCAAAGCATCTAGCATCGCTCTAGCTGTGGGATAGCGATCCCGTGGATGATAAGCGATCGCTCGGTCAATTATTCCTGCCATCATTGGGCTAATATGACTAGCATACTGTCGCCAAACAATTTCACCAGTCTGGGAATCTGTCTCTAGTTGTTGCGCTACTCTTCCAGTCAGTAAATAAATTACTGTCATTCCCAAACTATATAAATCACTCGAATAAACTGGTCTACCTGCGGCTTGTTCGCTGGGCATATATCCAGGTGTACCAATCACAATGGAACTGGTAGGATTACCTTGGGAATTCACCACAGTTCCCATTGATTCCCGCACAGCACCAAAATCAATTAGCACTGGTTTTCCGTCACGATAACGCACAATAATGTTATCAGGTTTAATATCCCGGTGAACAATATTTTTTGAGTGGACGTAATCTAAAACGGGTAAGATATTTATGAATAATTCCTGAGCTGCGGCTTCACTAAATAGCCCTTGCTTTTGGATTTTTGCAGTTAGGGTATCACCTTCAACCCACTCCTGAACTAAATAAAATTCCCCGCCTGAAGAAAAGTAAGCATACAACGCTGGAATCTGGTCATTTGCGCCACCGAGTTCTTCTAAAATAGCTGCTTCCCGTTGAAACCTCTCTTGGACTATTTGGTAAATTTGAGGGTTGTTCTGAATCGGTCTTAGCTGTTTCACCACACAATGGCGCTTTGAGGGCATATAGGTATCTTCTGCGAGATAGGTTTGACCAAACCCACCAGCCCCCAAAGTGCGGATAACTTGATAGCGATCGTTCAGTAGCTGTGTTGTCATGAGAGATTACCAGCGATATTCATAAGATAGTTTTCCCAAAACTACCTTCATTTCAAATCTAGTAATCCTTGTTCTTTCAATTTAGGATTAAAGCGAATTTCTACTTGCAAACCACGCGCTTCTAATTCTTTGGAAATTTCTGCTTCTACTCGCCGAGCCACATTTTTAATAATTTTTATTTGTGCCAATTCATCATTCGCTGGATTATGATACTTTACCTGTTCTTCAGATGTCATTAACACTTTGACATCAATGGGATCGATCCATTTTTGCTTGTTCTCCCCATTTCCTGTTGGTACACTGCCATTTTCAGCAATCCAAGCATTTTCAATATTTTCTAAAACCGTGCGGCTGGGGCGTTCAATAGTTTGAACTTTCACCCAATAACATTGCTGTGGTTGACGTACTAAATGCTGCTTGAGACTGAGATAAACATCACGAGAATATCCCACAAATTGCAGCGCTTTTTCTTGGTCAAAGATAGCATATACGCCGATTTTACCTTGAAATTGTTCTGGGAGTTGACCGCGATCGTCAATGTATGGAGCGTATTCCAAACTTGCTAAAGCAGGAGTATTTGTTTCAGTAGTCATAAATCAAATCTAAAACTTGCTATTGCCTTTTTATTTGAGATTTTCAAGAGGAATCCTAAATTATTAATTAAAATTTCTCTTATATCTCCTCTCTGCGCGAAATTATTATTCAAATTTTATGGTAAATGGCACAAAGGCGACTGGGTTTAAAAATCTTAGCAGTAAACATGAAATTTGGTGGTACATTGATGATGCCATATTCATCAGATTCATGATACTTTTCAAATTCTGCTGGCATTCCCTTAGTAGTAGTTAAGCTATAAGGAACTGGCTGGAAAAGTAACTCTGTAAATTCCACTTTTTCACACTGTAATTGCTGACATATTTGGTTTAAAAAAGCTTCACTCGTTAATAATTTGAATAGACTTTCTTGAGCTTGTGGTTCAAGAGTAAAACTGGCGTCAAAGTTCTGGACTATTTTAAGGGGCATTTTCTCGATAGATACTAATTAACAACTCAGTGATGATAGAGGGTAGTCAAAATTTTATACATATTTATCCCCAAATACTGAGCAATAAACCCTACCTTTTCAGTAGTTGAGCTTTCTGAAAAATCACCACTTTAAGATCAGCCTATTGGAT
The DNA here is from genome assembly GCF_015207005.2 of Desmonostoc muscorum LEGE 12446. GTDB lineage: Bacteria > Cyanobacteriota > Cyanobacteriia > Cyanobacteriales > Nostocaceae > Nostoc > Nostoc muscorum. The sequence goes on along the minus strand of NZ_JADEXS020000001.1, from coordinate 1,665,528 downwards.
TATGGTACTTCTGTCAGCTACAAAAGTAAGCTGGCATGATTAAGAATCATGAAGTGTAGGAGATAAACTAATGTGCGTCCAAATTGCACGTTCTTTGAAAGTCGCCAAGTATTCCCTGATGCTATGAACTAATCACAGCTATAGTCGTTGCGATCGAGATTGTCTTCGTGGTAATCCCTATTGTTATCTGCTTCTAGCAGTTCTTCTGGTTCATGTTTCCACACTTTAAGGGTCAAATCTCCACCAAGGCTTACCATTGTTTGACCATCATTACTGAAGACAACCTGCTTAATTCCGCCTGAGTGACCAGGGAGTGTTTGAAGCAGTTTCCCTGTGTCTCGATTCCGAATTTGGAGATCGCAAATACCTGTGGTTTCATCTTCAATGATTGTACAGAGGGTCTGTTTATCAGGAATTAGAATTGAATCTTTTGAACGGGACGGAAGCTTTTCTCCTGTCTCAAGATTCCATAAGTGAAGCACGTTATCTGTATCTTCACAAATAACTATACTATCATTAAAGGCGATAGTGGAGGGTTTAATATAATAATTCGTGTCAGGTCTACCTGTACCTCTATCTGTCAATGAACTTATATCAAAAGTCCTCATTCGATGTCGTTTATCAAAAATCATTTTTGCAGGAAAAGAGAATGATTTGAGGTTTTCTCCAGTATGAGGACTCCACAAACACAGAGAGTTTCTATAACGATATGAACTCACGAGTATCTGTCCATCTGGATTAAAAGTAAGTCCAAAAACATCTTCCTGAGAAATTGAATGCACAAGTTTCTGTAGCTTAAAATTCAAAATATGGATACTACTATCGTCGCTACTAGCAAGTAATTCACCATCAGGACTAAAAGTTACACAATGAATTGAGGATGAATGTTCGGGAAGAGTAAAAAGTAATTCACCAGTGAAAATATCCCAAATTTTAATTGTTTTGTCTTCACAACCAGCAGCAAGCAATTTACTATTCAGACTAATGTTAATTGGCTTCTCTTTCCAATAAGAATAATTAGCTATCTTTTCAGAAGAATTGAATAGCAAGCTTCCTGTTTGAGAATTATAAATTTTAACTGTATTGTATAAATCAGTAATCAGTAGTTTTCCGTCAGTGCTAAAGGCATAAAATTCTTCTGATAGCTGATACAATAATTTTCCATTCCCAGGGTTCCAAATGTTAATTTTTCCATATTTATCCAGTTTAAAAAGCAGTTTTCCCTCGGGACTAAATCCATCAAAATTATAAGGAAAAGCACGAATTAATTTCTCATTATTTAAATTCCACATTTTAGTTATACAACCAAAAGTATGGTTTTCATAATCAATTTTAGTGAATGAATTGTAGTACGAATATTGTTTTTTTGGTACTTCAATTTCATAATATTGGCTTATGCCAAGTAAGGTTTGTCCATCAGGACTAATTTCAATTGAGTATAAAGAATCATAAAATCCAGTAAAAGTATTTACACACTTCCAAACCTGAGCTTGTTGAAGCATTTTAATTTCCCTTTCATGGGCTTGAAGTTGCTGCTGTTGTATCTGTTTTAGGAGGTCTAAATAGGGTTGAATAAAGGATGTGGCTGCTTCTAACGGCAATCCCAAATCCATCTGAAATAACTGGGGTTCATAATAAGGGTCTACTTCAATCAAGTAATATAAATCTGCGAGAAATGCTGCCAGCAGCTTATTTAAAACAACAATTAAATCGCAAATTTCACAAAGAATTGTTTCATCACTGATGTCGGGATTTTCGGCTTTCAATTGTTGAGTGAGCGATCGCCAATCTAAAGACTCTGTAATGAAGATTAGTGAGTTGGATAGCGATTTCCTGCTCTTTGTGTTTTTGGAGTAATTCTCGGTATAAAGCACTTTGTTTCGCCTGAAAATCTTGCTCTCCCTTTGCCATTGCTTCCTGAAGCCGCAGCTTTTTATGCTCTAGTGCTAGCAGTTTTTCTCTGTATTCAGAATTATCAATAGCAATTGCCTTTTGAATATTTAGAGCAGTTTCTTGAATGTCTAACTCCTGTGCTTTGATATCTGCTATGTGCTGCTGATGCTCTCCAAGTACCTTTACAAGAGACTCATTGAGACTTGTACTTTGACTATTGCTTGGTGAGTCTGAAATTTTGGGCTTCTTACGTTTCTCTCTCAACTCGTCACTCAAGAAAACACCTACTACCCGCTGTGCTACCCCCATAATTAAAGGAGTTACGTGGTTGGTAGCGATCGCTAAAATATGGGGTAACACCATACAATTATCCTTAGGGAGTCACAAGATTGCTATTACGTAGAAAATTGTTTGTCTAAAACTCTCTAATCATCGCAATCTCCATCGCCGTTATCGTCATCAGAAATATCATGATGGTCATGGTCATGGTCGTGGTCGTCGTGGCTGTGGTCGTCGTGGCTGTGGTCGTGGTCATTCTCGCTATAACTAACCCCACCGTGGTCGCGAGAACCGTCATAACCTCTGCGACGATTACGTAACTCGTCAGTTAAAGCATTCAAATCATTTCTTAGATTACTCATTGCTTTATGTTTTATTGGATACTTCAATTTTATGTGACTAACTTTTTAGGGTCAGTATCTTTTTCATTTTTTTAAATCAAAAATAATTCCGCAGTTAAAGCAAGAGACGCGATAAATCGCCGTCTCTACAATAATCAATCTTTTGTAGAGACGGCGATTTATCGCGTCTTTGGATCTAAAATTTTAATCAAAAAACCTTAACCGAACCGTATTGTCGCCCTAAGACTGTTTCTTTCCCCATTCCCCATTCCCTACTCCCTACTCCCCATGCATCTTAAAACCAAACTAAAAAGGCAAAAGAAAATCTTCTTTTGCCTTTTTATCTTTTAGATTTGAGTTTTACTCATCGTCGAAATCGTCATCGTCGTCATCGTCGTCTTCTTCGTAATCTTCTTCGTCTGCGACTTCATCGGCGATTAAGTCATCGTCCTCATCTAAAATTGACCTTTCTGCACGTCTGTTTCCATAGCTAGGCTCTCCAAGAGTCGGAGAATCTAAATTATAGGTGCGAGCTGTGCGGTCATCTAAGACCATATCGAGAGGATCGTCAACTTCATCTAAGACACTACTAGTAATATCAGTAGCATAGTCATCGATCGCACTGGTTTCTTCATAAGTATTGTAACCAGTACCAGCCGGAATCAATCGCCCGATAATCACGTTTTCTTTTAATCCCCGCAGCCAGTCAGATTTGCCTTCAATAGCTGCTTCGGTAAGTACCCGTGTCGTCTCTTGGAAGGATGCGGCAGAAATAAAGCTGTCGGTGTTCAAGGATGCTTTGGTGATACCCAACAATACTGGGGTGTACTGTGCCTTTGCACCGCCTGTAATTGACATTGCTTCGTTCACCTGCTCAACTTGGCGCAGTTCTACCAATTCGCCGGGAAGCATTGTGGTGTCACCACCATCATCAATCCGGACTTTGTTGGTCATCTGGCGCACAATCACTTCAATGTGCTTATCGGAAATATCAATCCCTTGAGACTGATATACCATTTGCACTTCATTCACCAAGAAAGTCTGTACCTTCTGCAAAGCATGGCTAGCACAAGCATAAATTCCGTCTTCGGAACCCAAGCTAAAGAAGATTTCCAAAATTTCATGGGGGTTCGATGGACCATCGGTCAACGGTTGTCCCGCTAACACATGAGAACCATCTGGGACAATTAAATTTTGTCCGGGACCTAGAGGATAATCTGTGACTACGCCATTTGATTCTACGACCTTAATGGCGATCGCTTCATCACCATCACCGTAAACTACCTTGATTTCTCCCGCCCGCCGACATAAAATACAGGCTTCTTTAGGTTTACGAGCTTCGAGCAATTCTTCAATCCGGGGCAAACCTTGAATAATGTCTCCGGTTTTGGCACGTTCAAATACTAACAACACCAAGTTATCACCCCGTTGCACCAAATCACCGTCTTCTATTTGCAAGACGGCGCCAGGACTGACTCGGTAAGGACGACCGACGCGGATAGTAAGAGCGTAGTTCTGAGTGCTGAGGGCTGAATCCTGAGCATTGTCTTCGTTCAGCGCTTTGGATTCAGCGCTCGTTAATTTTTTGACATTCATTACTTGCCCAGATTCGTCAGCAAAAACTCCAGCAGCAACTTCTGTACCTGCTACAAGCAAGTCACCGGCTTTTACTTTTGGCTGGGTACTGGTATTTACCGTCATCATGTCAGTGTCACGCAACACTAAACATCGACGTACATTTTCGGTTCCCTTTTGCACACCCCGCACTATCCCCCCTTCTTTAGACAAGATTTGGGTACGTGCGACCACGGAACCTGGGGCGATGCTTAGTCCATCTTGTACTTCCAGTGTTGTCTGGGTACTACCTTGGGTAGCATCAGCAGTAATGTCTCGACGAATTACCAAGGACTCCAAAATCACGAGCTGCAAGCGCTGAACTTCCTCGTCTTCGGTATCCTGTACCAATTCAATATCTGCTGCTAGGGGGGAGGCGTTGTGATCTTGTTCGCCTTCTTGCTCAATTTCCAGTACTAGCTGGGTTCGCAGCAATTCCACACCTTCCACGGATTTTACCCGTTCGGAATCTTTGTAAGGCAAGCGCTGCACTGCGCGTAACTCGATGGAACGCCCAGTTTGTTGACTTACCGATGTGGTTGATGGCACGTCGGGATTGTTCGGTACAGCAAACTCGACTACTGGACGACTTAACAGGGCAGGGCCTTCTGGCGTCTCTACATACTGGATATAGCGTAATTCCGTAGCGACACTGCCTTGAAATTCTTCACCTGGTTGGATGAAGGTATTATCTCGTCCCATGACTGCTTCAGGATCGTCCACCATCAGCAGTTCTCCTGGCTTCACCACCACTTCCCGCAGGATGTCGTTTTTCTGGGTAACTTCAATTACACCGCTGTTTTGGCAGAAGATATCCTTCACAACTTCGGTGCCAGCTTCCACAAACTGACCGTCTTCTACCAGCAGCAAGGAGATATCTTTATTGACTTCGTGGGTTTCTTCGGGAATCCACAACAGTGTACCGCCTTGGACAACTTCATAACCCAGTTTGGCTTTGCCTTTTTTCTGGACTTCAACGCCCGCGAATTTTAGGAATCCACCAGTGTTTGTGCGATAGCGGTCATCAATTAACTCGGCTACCACTTGACCATTTTGCACTTTTGTGCCTGGTGTAGCGCGGAGGTTAAATACCTGATTATTGCCAGTGGAGACTAGGTAGTTATTGCGACCTTGGGAACTTTGGACTGTTACCGTTGCCTGGTCTAAAACTACAGAAGCAGTGATAATCTCAATTTCCCTGGTACTCTTCCCTGGGGTAGCTTCAGGCAAGCGCACCACACCGCCGTGCAGAGTAGTTAATTTGGTTTCTGCTAATACTCCATTAGAAGCGATCGCGTCACCATTTGTTACCACCAATTCGGCACCAGGCGGCAAGTTGTAAACTTCACCAGACAAAATCCAAATCAAACCACCCCGTGCGGCTGTGGTTGTGGTGTTGCCTTGACGGTCAGTTTTTTGTTCTGGGACGACTTCGGCAAATTGCACTTCCCCTGCCAAGTCAGAAGCCACATCTTTAACGGCTTTTTCAGTATTAGTCCGAGTTGTGCGTCCACCAAGGGCGACTTCTGCCAACAACTGACCTTGTTTTACTTGATTGCCATCAAATACATATAATGTAGAACCTTGAGTCAGCTGCACCTCTTGGTTAGCTGGTGTGGCATCACCTTCTTTTTTTGGCTCTAAAATTAGGATGCCATTGGCCTCAACATACAAGGCATCTTCACCGTGGCGGGTACGATATTGTCTTGTCCGCAATTTCCGGGGAATTTTCACAGTCCCATCAATTTTAGAACGGACTTGTTGTGCCACTTCCCCGGTAAACACACCACCTGTGTGGAATGTCCGCATGGTTAGCTGGGTGCCTGGTTCGCCGATACTTTGGGCAGCAATGATCCCCACAGCTTCCCCCAAGTCCACCATCTTGGCGTGGGCTAAACTCCAGCCGTAGCAATGTTGACAGACAGAACGTGCAGCTTCACAAGTTAGGGGACTCCGGACTACAACTTCTCCTACCCCAGATTTGCCAATTATCTTGGCCAAGTCATCAGAAATTGGGGTGTTGCGTGTTGCAATCACTTCTTTTGTCGTTGGATGCACAACATCCTCGCCAATTACCCGTCCCATCAAGCGATTTGCCAGAGGAATCAAAGTTTTGGCACCTTCTGTCATTGGCCGAATGGGAATACCTCTGGTGGTGCCGCAGTCAAATTCCCGAATAATCACGTCCTGGGATACGTCCACCAAACGCCGGGTGAGATAACCAGAGTCAGCCGTCCGTAAGGCGGTATCTACCAATCCTTTTCTGGCACCGTAAGACGAAATAATGTATTCCGTCACCGTCAGCCCTTCGCGGAAGTTGGTTTTGATGGGCAAGTCGATAATTTCCCCTTGGGGGTCTGCCATCAGTCCCCGCATACCTACCAATTGGCGGACTTGGGAGATGTTACCCCGTGCCCCGGAGAATGCCATCATGTATACGGAGTTGAGGGGGTTGGTCTTTTTGAAGTGAACAACTACTTCATCTTTGAGGGCTTCACTGGTACCGTTCCAAGTATCAATTACCTTTTGAAAGCGTTCTACTTCAGTGATTTCACCACGTTGATAACGGGCTTCGGTGGCGCGAATTTCTTCTTCGGCTGCTTCTAGGAGCGATCGCTTAGTTGGAGGCACCATCAAGTCATCTACACTAATGGAAACCCCTGCTTTAGTGGCGTAGCGAAAACCTAAATCTTTCAGTTTGTCCGCCATCACTGCGGTTCGCGCCGTACCATAATGCGTAAAGGCCCAAGAAATCAAATTTCTCAGTTGACCTTTATCCACCACCCGATTGCGAAAAATCATTTTTTCAGTCATTAGTCATTAGTCCTGAATTAATAGTTAGGAGTTAGCAGTTAAAAGTGAGGAGTTAAAAGTGAGGAGTTAGGAATAATAACTCCTAACTCATAACTCCTAACTCATAACTCCTAACTCATCACTCATCACTAACTTGCTAGTGCTTCCTGAATCGCTTTATTGTAAATAACCCGACCAGGTGTTGTACGTATATACTGTGAAAGGAGATTTCCCTTAGCGTCTTCTCTGACTCGGCGGAACTTATACTTTAATGTCCGGCTGCCATCCTCGTTTTCTATAACTTCCAGGGGTTCTGTATCCGGCTGGTCTGATTCCATTTCACCGTCAAACCGCACAAAAATATAGGCGTGCAAGTCGATTTGCTCTTGCTGGAAAGCCATAATTACGTCATCTAAGGAAGCAAAGTACTTGCCTGCGCCTTTGGTAGCACCGGGATTTTCTGCTGTTAAGTAATATGCTCCCAATACCATATCTTGGCTAGGCGTGATAATGGGTTTGCCTGTGGCTGGTGACAAAATATTGTTAGAAGCCAACATCAACAACCGCGCCTCAGCCTGACTTTCTAACGACAGCGGCACGTGTACCGCCATTTGGTCGCCATCAAAGTCGGCGTTAAATGCTGGACACACCAAAGGATGCAGTTGAATTGCTCTCCCTTCTACCAAGATTGGTTCAAAAGACTGAATACCCAAACGGTGCAACGTCGGTGCCCGGTTAAGTAGCACTGGGTGTCCTTCAATGACTTCTTCCAGCACATCCCAAACACTAGGGTCATTACGCGATATCAGCTTTTTCGCAGCTTTGATGTTATTTACCATGCCACTGCGAATGAGGCGGTTAATCACAAATGGTTGAAATAGCTCAATTGCCATTTCTCTAGGCAAACCGCACTGGTGAATTTTCAGCTTTGGTCCGACCACAATTACCGAACGTCCAGAGTAGTCAACTCGTTTACCTAACAAGTTTTGTCTAAAACGTCCTTGCTTACCTTCAATAATGTCGGACAAAGATTTCAGGGGTCGGTTATTTGCCCCCACCACAGTCCGTCCACGGCGACCATTATCAATCAAAGCATCCACTGCTTCTTGCAGCATCCGCTTTTCGTTCCGCACAATAATCTCTGGCGCCAAAATTTCTTGCAGCCGTGCCAAACGATTATTTCGATTAATTACCCGCCGATACAAATCATTCAAATCGCTGGTGGCAAACCGTCCGCCATCTAGCTGCACCATTGGGCGCAAGTCGGGTGGAATCACGGGAATAACTGCCATGACCATCCACTCTGGTTTAGAACCAGTAGCGATGAAGTTGTCAATTACCCGCAGTCGTTTAATTAATTTGGCCCGCTTTTGTCCCTTAGCGTTGCCAATTTCTTCCCGCAGGCTTTCAGCTTCTTGCTCTAAATTGATATCCGCAAGCAAGCGTAGCAGTGCTTCGGCACCAATGCCTACCTCTACGCCCTGTAGCTGAGAATCTTCACTATAAATTTGGTCTTCAATTTCCAGCCACTGGTCTTCACTCAGTAGCTGTTTGTAAGTTAAAGTTTCGGCATTGCCTGGACTTAAGACAACATAAGAGTTGAAATAGACAATCTGTTCAACATCCCGCAAGGGCATATCCAGCAGGATGGAAATATAGCTAGGAATGCCTTTGAGATACCAAACGTGAGCTACTGGTGCGGCAAGTTTGATATAGCCCATACGGTGACGACGCACCCGTGACTCGGTAACTTCTACCCCACAGCGCTCACAGACAATACCTCTGTGACGGACTCTTTTATACTTGCCACAATGGCATTCCCAATCTTTCGCAGGTCCGAAGATGCGCTCACAGAATAAGCCATCCATCTCTGGCTTGAGAGTCCGGTAATTAATCGTTTCTGGCTTGGTGACTTCACCGACTACCTGACCATTGGGCAAAGTTCTCTCGCCCCACTGGCGAATGCGTTCAGGGGAAGCTAAGCCGATTTTTACGTAGTCAAACTGATTAGTTTGGGCAGGTCTCATATTTAATTCGTAATTCGTAATTCGTAATTCGTAATTAACAATTTCTAATTCGTAATTAACAATTTCTGATTCGTAATTCGTAATTAATTCTTCAATTACGAATTACGAATTATCAATTACGAATTATTCGTCGTCTTCCAGCGATTCGCGGGAAAGAGATTCGTATGTTGGTCTGGGAGGTGTACGGCGGGCTGATTGGTCTGCCATTAAATCGACTTCCACATCTAAGGAACTACCGTCTGCTTGGGTTTCTACCTTGTGTACGGCAATGTCTAACCCCAATGATTGTAGTTCGCGCATTAACACCTTAAAGGACTCTGGTGTTCCAGGTCTGGGAATTGCCTTACCTTTAACGATCGCATTTAATGCTTCATTCCGTCCTTGCATATCGTCGGATTTCACTGTCAGCAATTCCTGTAAGGTGTAAGCTGCACCAAAGGCTTCCAATGCCCACACTTCCATTTCCCCAAACCGCTGACCACCTTGTTGGGCTTTACCACCCAAGGGTTGCTGGGTCACCAGTGAGTAGGGTCCTGTGGAACGGGCGTGAATCTTATCGTCTACCAAATGCACCAGCTTCAGCATGTAAGCCACACCGATGGTAATTGGTCGGTCAAAGGGTTCGCCTGTGCGACCATCAAACACCATGATTTTACCTGGGTCATCTGGGTTATATACCCAATCTTTGCTGGTTTCATCCCGTGCTTCTTGCAATTTGCCATGCACGATTCTCCGGGATGATTCTTCACCATACATTTCGTCAAAGGGAGTAATCTTAAATCGCACTCCCAAAGTATGACCAGCCCAACCCAAGAGACATTCAAATACTTGTCCGACGTTCATCCGGCTAGGTACGCCCAAGGGGTTAAGTACAATGTCCACTGGTGAACCATCGGGTAAATAAGGCATATCTTCCGCTGGCAATATCCGGGAAATAATCCCTTTATTGCCGTGGCGTCCTGCCATTTTGTCACCAACTTGGATTTTGCGTTTTTGGGCGACATAAACCCGGACTACCATATTGGCTCCCGGTGGCAATTCATCGCCTTGTTCGCGGGTAAATAAGCGCACGTCAACTACGCGCCCTTTTTCACCGTTGGGTACTCGCAGGGAATTGTCTCGCACATCCCGCGCTTTTTCACCGAAAATGGCACGCAAGAGTTTTTCTTCTGGTGGTTGGTCAGATTCACCTTTTGGTGTGACTTTGCCCACCAAGATATCCCCAGCTTCTACCCATGCCCCAATGCGGATGATTCCTTGCTCATCTAACTGACGCAAGGCGTCTTCCCCAACGTTGGGAATTTCTCTGGTGATTTCTTCTGGTCCCAGTTTCGTCTGCCTAGCCTCAATTTCATATTTTTCAATGTGAATTGAGGTGTAGATATCATCCTGCACCAGTCGCTCAGAAATTAAAATTGCGTCTTCGTAGTTGTAGCCTTCCCAAGGCATGTAAGCAACGACGATATTTTGTCCTAGTGCCAATTCACCGCCTTCGGTGGAGGAGCCATCAGCTAGTACCTGACCTGCCACTACTTTTTCGCCGATGCGGACGAGGGGCTTTTGGTTCAAACAAGTATCTTGGTTTGAGCGTTGATACTTAGAAAGTAAGTATCTAATTTCTGAGGTATTGGGTTTTGGACGCACGCGAATTTCTGTGGCGTCAACATAGGTGACATCGCCATCAGTACGTGATACAATTACCATCCCGGAGTCTCTTGCTCCTTGGGCTTCCAAACCAGTGCCTACCAATGGCCGCTCTGGCTTCAGCAGAGGTACTGCTTGCCGTTGCATGTTTGACCCCATCAGCGCTCGGTTAGCGTCATCATGCTCCAAGAAGGGAATCATGCTGGTAGCTACCGACACAATTTGTACTGGAGACACCGCTACGTAGTCCACTTGCTCTGGCGTTGTGGTGGAGAATTCCTGACGATAGCGTACTGGCACTTGGGGTCCAATAATGTGTCCTGTTTCATCTACAGGAATATCTCCAGGAGCAACCCGCAGGTCGTCTTCTTCGTCGGCTGTCATGTAGGCTGGCGGCAAGTCAAATCTCACCCGCCCATTTTCCACAGGTCTAAATGGGGTTTCTAAGAAGCCGTATTGGTTCACCCGTGCATGGGTTGCCAAGGAGCCAATCAACCCAGCATTAGGACCTTCTGGTGTCTCAATGGGGCAAATACGTCCGTAGTGACTAGGGTGAATATCCCGCACGGCAAACCCTGCACGTTCGCGGGTTAAACCACCAGGACCAAGGGCACTCAAGCGGCGTTTGTGAGTCAGTTCTGCTAAGGGATTGGTTTGATCCATGAACTGACTTAATTGGCTAGAACCAAAGAATTCTTTAATGGCTGCTACCAGTGGTTTGGGGTTCACTAAGGAAGCAGGGGTGAGTACTTCGGCATCGGATACAGTCATCCGTTCTCGAATAATTCTCTCTAGGCGGTTTAAGCCTACCCGTACTTGGTTTTGCAGCAATTCACCGACGCTTCTGACGCGACGGTTACCTAAGTGGTCAATGTCATCGATGTTGCCGATGTCATACTCTAGATTTATTAGGTAATCCACCGCTGCCAAAATATCGCTGGAGGTCAGCACGCGCATGGTGTCGGGGACAGAAAGGCGCAATTTCTTGTTGAGCTTGTACCGCCCAACGCGACCCAAGTCATAACGTTTCGGGTCAAAGAAACGGGAGTCTAGGAGCTGTTGTCCGCCTAAAACTGTTGGTGGTTCACCAGGACGCAGTTTGCGATATAACTCCATCAGGGCTTCTTCTTCGGAAAATTGCCCTTCTTTTTCAATGGTTTTTTGGAAATATTCTGGGTGACGTAAGGCGTCAAAGATTTCGTTGTCTGATAAGCCTAAAGCTTTTAATAGTACCTGGGCCGAGAGTTTGCGGGTTTTGTCGATGCGTACCCACACCAAATCATTACGGTCTGTTTCAAATTTCAGCCATGCCCCCCGGTTGGGAATTAAGCTAGCAGAATAAGTACGCCGCCCGTTTTTATCGATTTCTGATTTGTAGTAAACTCCTGGCGATCGCACTATTTGGTTGACAATCACCCGCTCGGCTCCGTTGATAATAAAGGTGCCGCGATCGGTCATCAAAGGCAAGTCTCCAATGAATACCTCTTGCTCTTTGATTTCCCCGGTTTCCTTATTTATCAAGCGTGTGGGAACATACATTTGGACAGCATAGGTACTATCCCGCCTTTTGGCTTCTTCGACGCTATACTTTGGCTCTTTGAGTTTGTAGTTGTGACCCAAAAAGTGCAGTTCTAGTTTGCCCGTGTAATCTGTGATCGGACTAAAGGAGTTCAGTTCTTCTATCAGCCCTTCTTCCAAAAACCAGCGAAAGCTTGAACGCTGGATTTCAATCAAGTCGGGCAATAGAAAGGCGGGTTCCATATATGTTTCTTTAGTCATGCCTCTACCTTTGTCAACCTGGTTAAATTTTCCCTTGGACACTGCTGTTTAATACTTCCCACTGCTAGCCAGTGTCCGAGCTGTTGGGGAACTTTTCTTTATACACCTAACTATTTACAAGTGTGGACAAACGCAGCGGTGAAAGCTGGAATGAACCATTTTCCCAAGGGGGAAATCGCCCCTAATTTGGATTGGGTATTGGGTACTGTGTATTGGGTATAGAATATGGGAAAATTCTTCCCTAATTCCCATTCCCTAGTCCCCAATCCCCACTCCCTACTCGCCAATCCCCAATTAAGATATTCCGGAATTCGATCTATTTTCCTCACTTCCCCTCCAAAAAGCGCGTTAAAAAAGCTTACGCAGCTCTACACGGTGTGTCTAACATCCACGCCGCTGTTTATACTCTCAGTGATATCCTAGATATCCTAAGTTTGAGGAAACTATCCGTATATTGTCGGCTTTGAATCAGAATCACTTTATTTTGCTGGATTGTAATCACAAGGCAATTTCATTTAACGATTTTGTATAGGTTCAACACACCAAGCCGATGTTGTGCATAATTATGGCTCAACCTGGGTCGTTACGGTCAGTCATGTATCGAGAGCATCCGCTTGTAGAGATTTGGAGGATGGCCAAGCCGAATAACAGCACGGAAAATTAAGCTCAGAAGTTTTACGTTCCTTCCTTTATCATTATGGCGCTTTTCAAATGGTTTGGAGGGAATGATTTTAGCATATTTTTGTCCTCCTAGAGTTTTATTTCTTTGAACCCAACTGGATAAAATAGACTAAAGGACAGTTTATATTGACAGACCAAATAATTTACAGGCATTTTGGGTGGTAGCTTGAGCGATCGCTTCGGTAGTTTCCTGACGCAGTTTCGCTACTTGCTCTGCTACATAAAGGACGTAAGCAGGCTCGTTGCGCCTGTCGCCACGTTTGGGAACCGGGGCTAAAAAAGGGCAATCTGTTTCAATCAATAACCGATCGCTACTTACCATCGCCGCTGAGGATTGGATCGCTTTGGCGTTTTTAAACGTTACCGTTCCGCTAAAGCTGATGTAAAAGCCCAAGTCGAGAAACCATTGAGTTTCTTCTGGGGTTCCTCCCCAACAATGCATGACCCCCCGTACTGTTTCTCCTTTTAGTGAGCGCCATTTTTGCAACACTTCTCTGGTAACGGATGCAGCATCGCGGCAGTGGATAATCACAGGTAAGTCAAGTTCAGATGCGATCGCTAGCTGCGACTCAAACACCATGTACTGTTGCTGATAGTTATCAGCTTTGTAAAAATCCAGTCCCATTTCCCCAATGGCTACTACATTCGAGTCCGAACTTGCCAAAGATTTGATTTTATCGGCTGTGTCCTCGTTCCATTTCTGGGCATCTAAAGGATGCAATCCTACAGCAAAGCTGATTTCCGGAAACTCACGGGCTATGGACTGAATGCTAGAAAATTCCTCCGGGTGAACACAGGAATGAACTAAACGTACTACACCTGCTTGTTGCCACCGCGATCGCACTGCTGCTAAATCTGGCTGAAAACTATCAAAGTTGAGATGGACGTGGGTGTCTATCAGTTGCATCATTTGTCCTTTGTCTTTTCTTACAAAGTTGAGGCAGTCAGTTGGCGGGGTTCCCCCGCTTCAAGGAACTGCCGTTGAGCCACTGCGTTGGACGGGTTTCCCAGTTTGTTCGCTCTTAGCGTTTCCGTAGGATACCAAGTGGGATCTGCTCTAAGGAAGCTTAACCTTTTGTCTTTGGTTTTTTGTGACAAAGTTCTGAATCTCAGGAAGTCTTAGCTTAACCCTACCTTGTAAAGTCTCTTAACTCGCCCAAGGAATTAGCTCGACTTTGCACTTTGTCCTTATTGACAAATGACTAACAGATAAGTCTCAGCTAAAGCTTCCTTAGATCAGAACTTCAAAGACAAATGACCCATGACTACTCAGCTGTTTGTGTGAGAGGTTTTAGTTTAGTCGCCAATTTTGACTTCTTCCTTGCCCCATTGTTAGGGTGAAGCACACCCCGTTTTACTGCTTTATCGATTTTGCTGTAAGCCTCAGATAACTTAGACTGCACTTCTTGCTTTAATTCTGGGGTAGGATTAGCTGCATAGACAGTTACAGCATTCAAGTATTTTTTCATCAGCGTCTTGACTGCTGATTTGTAAGATTTGTTACGCAGTCGATTCCGTTCTGCGATTTCGGCACGCTTGAGAGCAGACTTTGTATTGGCCACAGTCAATTCCAGAAAATATAATAATATGTACACACACTACTAGATTTACTAATATAGCATCCAAATTGCCAATGTTAGAATTTCCTAAAAAAATTATGTCATTGGGGATTGGGGAGTGGGGACTGGGGACTGGGGACTGGGGAGTAGGGATGAGGGGGATGAGGGGAATGAGGGAGTGAGGGAATGAGGGAGTGAGGGAATGAGGAATAAGAATTAATAACCAGTCCCCAGTCCCCAGTCCCCAATCCCCAATCCCCCAGTCTGCAATTCAGTGTGCCGCCAATTAAGGAAATACGTTAAAATAAACTGCATGAATAAAATATTCACCCTAACTCACGACTTGACCGAGCAGTGGGATTGCCAATGGCATCTGTCCTTAAAGCGGATAGAGGATCAAAGGTAAAAGCTGTAATACAACTAAATTTCAGGGAATTTACAGTATAGAACCGATATCTCGTGTCTGTACACATGCTAACTACTAAAAGTTAGGAAAATAAGTAAAAGTTATACTCAGACCCTAACCCCTGTAAATTAGGGGCATTGGATGTGCAAGCACACGACCTTTACCTCTGTAAAGAGCGAGGGTAAGGGCATTAAAGATAGGGGTAAATGGCATGTCCCCTCACTACCGATCGCCAATTAAGGCAGATCGGATTGAGCGACTAACTCGCCTTCTCAAGTAAACCATGTGCTGGCAACCTTGAGAGTATCAAAAAAATCCAGGTTAAGCTAGAGAAGAGAATTAGAGTCAGCTTTCACACCCCAACGGGTGAAAAGCTTTCACTAAATCTCAGGTGGCAATATTATAATTTTGGCATTGTCCTTACTCCATGCTGCGAATCATTACTCAGCAGGCAGACGTCAGAGCAGAACTACAACGGATCTGCGATCGCACCCATGACGAACAGGTGCCCAACAAAGAAGCAACGGTGCGGGAAGTTTTGCAAGCAGTCAAACGCCAAGGCGACAAAGCTGTACTGCATTACACCGCCGAATTTGACAAACAAACCCTCAAGCCAGAAGAACTCCGTGTCACAGGCTCGGAACTGGATGCAGCCTATCAACAAGTGTCAAAGGAGTTGATGGGGGCGATTCGGCTAGCTTGCCGCCAAATTGAAGCATTTCATCGTCAGCGAGTACCGAAAAGCTGGGTACACTTCGGCGACGATGAAGTTGTACTGGGCAAACGCTACACCCCCGTAGACCGAGCGGGATTGTATGTGCCTGGTGGTCGCGCCGCCTATCCCAGTACAGTCCTGATGAATGCAATTCCGGCAAAGGTAGCTGCCGTACCTCGCATAGTGATGGTAACGCCACCAGGCGCAGGGGGGGCAATTAACCCAGCAGTCTTGGTAGCTGCTCAAGAAGCAGGGATAGAAGAAATTTATCGCATTGGGGGGGCACAGGCGATCGCCGCTTTAGCCTATGGTACAGAAACCATTCCGAAAGTGAATGTGATTACTGGTCCTGGGAACATTTATGTCACCCTAGCGAAAAAACTTGTCTACGGCATCGTCGGTATTGATTCTTTGGCAGGCCCCTCCGAAGTGCTGGTGATTGCCGATGAAACTGCAAACCCAGTGCATGTAGCTGCTGACTTATTAGCCCAAGCCGAACACGATCCGATGGCGGCAGCTATTTTGCTGACAACAGATGCTGCTTTAGCCAAGAACGTGCAAGTAGCTTTGGAGAGACAGCTAGTAGATCATCCACGGCGAATAGACACAGAAAAAGCGATCGCTCATTACGGCTTGATTATCGTTGTGGAATCTTTGGCAGCAGCAGCAGAACTGTCCAACGAATTTGCTCCCGAACACCTAGAATTAGAAGTCAAAGACCCTTGGGCACTCTTACCACAAATTCGCCATGCTGGAGCAATATTTTTGGGTTATTCGACACCAGAAGCAGTAGGAGACTATTTGGCAGGCCCTAACCATACCTTGCCGACTTCTGGTGCTGCTCGGTATGCTTCGGCGTTGGGGGTTGAAACTTTCCTTAAACATTCTAGTATTATTCAATACTCGCAAACCGCACTGGAAAATGTGGCTAGTGCCATTGATGTCCTAGCAACAGCAGAGGGCTTACCTTCTCATGCTGATTCAGTGCGACGCCGAATTAAGCAAGAAGAGTGATTGGGAATGCTTAATTTTTTCTGATGCTTTTGGCAAAAGTCATTCCAGAGCATCAAACTAAAACTTTGGACAGCGATCGTAGATCGTGCAAGATTTGCTACCCTGCCTTTCATTGCCGATGGCAGTTGCGGCAAAATTTGGGCATTGGCGATCGCCAGTTCCTAAGTATAAGCTTGTCACTCAAACTAAATTTTTAGATAAAACTAGACAATGATGAATGTTTTGTCCAGTACAAAACTTGTTAAACTTGTGATAACCCAAAAACCAAGTGAAAAATAAAGGCTTGAGAAGCTGTACAAAACTTTTCAGAGTAGTCCTGCCTGTTGGATGGTAGTCGAGAAAACCAGAGATTTTAATAGGACTGAAAATAACGGATTAAAGTAGCAAAGTTTCTCAAATTCTCCAAACATACAACCTGAAATAGGATAAGTTCTATCCGATTTTAAGCCTGCGAACTGGTGAGTGACGACACTGCTAGGATCGAGCAGGAAGCAATCAGGAGAAAGTTTAACAGTGTTTTTAACTCTGTTTAGCTTTGTCCAAGTGTTGTAGAACGGTCTACTCTTTAGGAGACGAGACGGGTGCTAAATACTGTTTTGGTAGCTCTGGACGGTTCGGAAATTGCAGAACGAGTAATCCAGACTTTAGATGATTTCGCCTTTTCCAAAGACGCCAAGGTTATCCTTTGCCATGTATTTCCCACGTCAGAGTCAGAGATTGAACTACCTGCGGATCGTCCTCAGCCAGAGTCCCCAACATTTTCTTATTTTCATATTGAAAAACAGCTGCAATCATATCAGGAAAAGTTATCAGTCACAAGTGAGTTAGAACTGGTAACAGGCGATCCTGCTGAAGAGATTATTCGCCTTGCCAACATATACAAAACTGAATTGATCGTAATTGGCAGTCGTGGATTGATGGGGATGAAGCGAATAGTTCAGGGTTCTGTTAGCAGTCAAGTTGTGGAAGAGGCTAATTGTTCAGTATTAGTAGTAAAGCCGAATTAGAATCAGGTAAAGGCAAATGAGATAATGCCATGACCACAACTCCAGCAGTTAGCAAACGACTTACGTTTAAAGAGTATTTGGCTTATGATGATGGCACCGATACTCGGTACGAACTGGTCAATGGAGAACTAATTCCGGTGAGTTTGGGAAGTGGACAACACGGCGCAGTAACTGAATTTCTCAATGTTAGCTTTCGAGCAGAAATTCTCCGGTTAAAGTTGGATTGGACTTCTAAACAAATGGTTATCGGTGTTCGTTCCCCCCGTGCTGGAAGATGGGATACATCGAGAATTCCAGATGTAGTTGTGATTCCATTGTCTGTGTGGCGAGAGTTAAGAAACCGAGAGGCAGTTATTGAACTTAATGAACCACCTCCATTGTTGATAGTGGAAGTTGTGAGTGAATCAACAAAGACCGTAGATTATCGAGCTAAGCGAGTTGAGTACAACGTTCTAAATATTCCAGAATATTGGATTGTCGATCCATTAACGAGCAAAGTGACTGTCTTCACATTGATTGAAGAATTATACGAACCAGTAGAGTTTGTTGGTAGCGATCGCATTAAATCTCAAATTTTTCCAGAGTTAAAATTAACAGCAGAGCAAGTGCTATCTGCTGAAGATTAAATATACGACTAAAGCCAGTTTATTTACTAAAAAGCGTGCGATCGCAGTTTTCCCCAAAGCACAAATAAAACTGGGGACTGGGGACTGGGGACTGGGTGAGAAGAATTAATACCCAATCCCCAATCTCCAATACCCAGTCCCTAATTCCCGATCCCCAATCCCTAATTCAACGTCTTTGAGTTGCTAAAAATTGGCGCAAGCTCAACAAACTCAGAGTTTGACCCAAATTCAAGGGCAAAACTGAGAGTCCTTCCAAGCGGGACTGTATCCAACCTTCTCCCCAGTACCATTCGTGAAACCCGTCAATCCCTCCCGACAGTAGCAAGCGGAGGCAATTGGATTTTACAACGTCCACTTGATGATGAATCGGGACTGGCCCAGTCCAGGTAGTAAACTCAAATCCAGGAACCAATTCTTCTGGCATTCCTGGCGCAAAACGTTGCCCTACAAGCCATTTTGCTAGTTGTGCCGGATGCACTAGGCTGTCACGAATTACATCTGTTGATGCTTCGATTTCGATTCGTAGTTGGCTTTGTTGAAAATTACCCAGCATTTTTCCAGGATTACCTAAAAGTGAGACATCGCTATTTCTAATTTAGTCATTAGTCATTGGGCATTGGGCATTAGTCATTAGTCATTAGTTTTTCTCCCCGTCCCCGCGTCCCCCCATGCCCCATGCCCAATGCCCAATGCCCCACTAAGTTACTTTTGTACCAACACAGAACTTAGAATAGAAAGGTGGACTTGTTAAGAAATGTAAGGTTATTCATGGCGGATCAGTTAATTCGTGCAACAGCAGCCGAAGGTGGGATTCGTGCTGTAGGCGTGATTACCACACGTTTAACAGAAGAAGCACGAGGGCGGCACAAGCTTTCCTATGTGGCAACGGCAGCACTGGGACGGACTATGGCGGCGGGTTTGTTGATGGCTTCTAGCATGAAGCGGACTGGATCGAGGGTCAACGTGCGAGTTAAGGGCGATGGGCCTTTGGGTGGCATATTGGTAGATGCAGGTCTAGATGGCACGGTACGCGGGTATGTGGGGAATCCATCTGTGGAATTGCCTCCCAATGCTAAAGGTAAGCTAGACGTTGGTGGTGCGGTGGGTAACGGCTACCTCTACGTTGTCCGGGATATCGGTTATGGTTACCCTTACTCTAGTACTGTAGAACTAGTTTCTGGAGAAATTGGCGATGATGTCGCTCATTATCTGGTGAATTCGGAACAAACTCCTTCTGCTTTAGTTTTGGGTGTGTTTGTGGGAGCAGGTGGAGTCACGGCTGCTGGAGGATTACTGGTACAAGTCTTACCCAAGGCTGCAAGAGATGAAGCCTTAGTAGAAAAGCTAGGGCATGTCATCAATTAGATAAACTGGAATCAGAACTGCTGGAAAAGAATAAACACTATTGAAACCGATGACGCGCCGATACGCACTACGAGATGATCAGTGGGAGAGAATCAAAGACCTGCTACCTGGGCGAGAGGGCTATGTGGGAGCCACAGCTAAAGATAATCGATTGTTTGTTGAAGCAGTATTATATCGTTATCGAGCAGGCATTCCCTGGCGTGACTTGCCATCGAGATTCGGGGATTTTCGGGTGATTCACACCCGCTTCAGTCGATGGTCAAAAACAGGCGTGTGGGAGCTGGTGTTTCAGCACTTGGCCGATGATGCCGATAACGAATATGCCATGATTGACTCGACAATTGTCCGCGCCCACCAGCATAGTGCGGGTGCAAAGGGGGGGATGCGTCCACAGAAGCCATTGGTCGCAGCAAAGGGGGATTGAGTACTAAGATTCATGCTGTGGTAGATGCTTTGGGCAACCCACTGAGCTTTCACCTGACACCCGGACAAGCTTGTGATCTTGATGGCTCTGACCAACTGCTACCCAATATTGTGGCGGACACAGTACTGGCAGATAAAGGCTATGATGCCGATGAGCGAGTAATTGAGCGACTTCAGGCACAGGGCAAAACCGCAGTGATTCCTCCTAAACGCAACCGTACCAGACCTCGTGACTACGACCGAGATTTATACAAAGCCCGTCATCTCATTGAAAACTTTTTTGCCAAACTCAAGCAGTACCGAGCGATCGCAACGCGCTACGACAAACGCGCTGCCAACTTTCTGGGTGCAATTTATTTGGCTGCTTCTGTCATTTGGCTCAATTGATGACACGCCCTAGAATCACGGGTGGCTGCTTTAGCAGGTTTTACGCCGTTGCTGCAAGCTGGGAAAACGTTACCCGAAATATTTGGCGACTTGCTAGGAGATATGGGGCTAGCAATTTTTCCCGAAAGGCAAATGCTGCGCTTCCACTGCGGTTGTTCTTTCGATCGCGTTTTGGGGGCACTCAAAATTTTGGGAGAAGCGGAACTCCAAGATATGATTATTAAAGATGATGGTGCCGAAGCAACTTGCGATTTTTGCGGCAGCGTTTACCAGGCAAGTAGCGATCATTTAGCTCAGCTAATTGCCGATTTGCAGGCTGAATCTACGATTTCAGGATAAAGTATAAAACAGCACTAAAGTTTTAGCGTTTTAATGGTATCTGTGGGGATAGATAATCAAAAAAGTAGCTTTTTAATCATGAGAAAGTTACTATGGCAACAATGGAATTATCGACCTAAAACAGAAAGCTATTCAATTATTTTGGTGTGAGAGATGACAGAGCGGGATATTCCAGACAGTTGGTCAGGAGCCAGAGCAAGAGAGCCAGATCAAAACACAAGATTATCCCGAACAGAGCAATTCGGTGAAACTCAACCGTTTGATGTCCCAGCTACTGGTTCTACCTCCAAGTCAGTGAAGCGGCGAAAAAAAAACAATTCCGTTGGCAAAGATAGTCATTCACAAGACACTATCCAAGCGAGCAAAAGTTCTCGGAAATTGCCACGCTGGATGAGAAGTTGGATATTGTGGTCATTACTGCTAACTTTGATTCCTGGCAGTGTAGCATTCTTGGCAATGGCAATGCTGCTGAAGTTGCCAGCTGCCCCTAATTGTCCATCGATTTTCTGGCCTTTAGCTAGTGCTTCGGTGCGATTGCACTGCGCTCAATTGGCAGCTTCTAAAGATACAGTGAATGACCTGCTGCAAGCGATCGCTCTGGTGAAGGAGCTACCAGAAAATCACCCGTTACACGCAGAAATTAATCGTTTCATCGAAGAATGGTCGCGGGATATTTTGAAGTTAGCCGATCAGAGTTTCCAAACAGGAAATTTGGAAGAAGCGATCGCTACTGCCCGCAAGATACCAGAAGATGTGGCTGCTTATAAATTAGTAGACGAGCAAATTGACAAATGGCAAACAATTTGGTCGAAGGCAGATAGCATTTACAATAATGCGATCGCTGAAGTTCGGGAACGACGCTGGCAATCGGCATTCATGCTCTCTGCCAGAATGTTACGCGTGGACAACCAATACTGGGCGGGTACTAAATACGACCAATTGAATCGCCTAATTGCCACAGCCAGGGAAGATGGCGATAAGTTAGGAAAAGCGGAAAATTTAGCACAAAGCAAGGTTGTTGATAATTTACTCGAAGCGATCAAGCTAGCGGAGTCCATCGGGCAGGAAAGTTACCTTTACCAAAAAGCTCAGGAAGCGATTCCGGTGTTTGGGCGTAAAATGCTGGATTTGGCACAGGCAAAACTCAACCAGCAAAATGCCGATGAAGCACTGGATATTGCTAGACAAATTCCTGAAAGTGCGAAACTCCAAGGCGAAACAGATGACTTTATCGCCATAGCTGACGCCAAAAGAAGCGCTTGGCTGGGTAATGTCTCTGGTTTAGAAGCAGCGATCGCCCAAGCACAACAAATCGATCCTTCAAGACCAGTATATGAGGAAGCGCAGCAGTTAATTGCTCGTTGGCAATTAGAAATCGAAGATGTTGCCCATCTGGAAAAAGCGAGAATATTGGCTAGCCAAGGAACAGTCAATAATTTAACAGCAGCGATCGCCCAAGCGCAACTGATCCCTGCTAGTAACCCCAGAGGCACAGAAGCTAGGCAAGAAATGGGTCGCTGGCAAGCCCAAGTAGAGACCATCGAAGACCAACCTTACTTAGAACGCGCCGAACAGATAGCAATATTTGATGATATTAACTCGTTGCAAGCTGCGATCGCTCAAGCTAGCCAAATCCGTAGAGGTCGTGCATTATATCCAGAAGCACGTAGAAAAATTCGCACCTGGGCAGGAAAGATTCAGCGAATTGAAGACCAACCCTACCTAGATCAAGCAAGAGAGTTGGCTCTGAGTGGAAATCTCACCGCCGCCATTAGTGCAGCTCAACAAATTGCATCTTCGGGGAGGGCGCTTTCTGGCGAAGCACAAACCGCTATTGATGACTGGCAAGGGCAAATCCAGACCAGAGAAAACTGGAGAAAAGCCCAGGAAACCGCAGCCGCCGGGACGCCAGAAGCCTTGACTGAGGCAATACGGTTAGCAAATCGGGTTTCCAATAATAGCATCTTACGCATGGATGCCAATCTCGCCATTGACCAATGGAGTCAGCAATTATTAGATATAGCACGTTCTCAAGGTCAGTCTGATATTGGCAGAGGAATTCAGATTGCCAAGTCCATTCCACGCGGTAGTTCTGCTTACAATGCAGCACAAGACCAGATTAGGACTTGGCAGGAATTTCTCAATCCTCAACCAGAACCTTCGCCTCCGGCAGAGTCTCCAGAACCGTCGCCATCAACGACTATTATTGGTCAGTGATTCTATGTATTTTTGATGGGTGTATAAAGCAATAGGTTTGTGTTCAGAAAAATTTTAGGGTGTGTTATTGCTGAGGGTAGGGCATCATCCCAGATTTTTGGTGCGTTAGGACTAACGTCCATAACGCACCCTACCACATTAAACCTTAGAACGCCAAATGCTCAATCACCGATCGCTTCTCCCCATTCTTTAATGACAGCAAATAGTGATGAATAATCATCTTCAGCAAATGACATTTTCACGGCTGTTTGCAAGATTTGTCGCACTCCTTTAATACTACTGAGATCTAAACTCACAGATTTTGCTTCTGAGATAAACAATTCTGTATCTTTGAGCAAGTGTTTTGTGGGAAAATTGGGATTGGCATAATTGCCATCCAACATCCGTTGTAGTTTTTTGTCAAAGGTCGGCGCATAAAGTGAACTGTCGCGCAAGATTTGCATAAACACATCCACATCCACACCTTGACGCTGAACAAAAGCGAGACTCAAAGCAAAGCTAGTTGTTAGGGAAGCTATTAGTTGATTGAGTGCCAATTTCAGCCCCGCCGCTGCTCCCACAGGGCCGACAAGTAAAGGTTCTGTCCCAAAATTTTGGAGTAACTTCAAGTGGCGTTGATATTGTTCTGGCTGGGCACCTACCATAACAATCAATTTGCCAGCTTTTGCTTCGGGGATGCTTCCTAACACGGGTGCTTCTAAATACTCACCACCACCTGCAACAACTGCATCTCTAATTTCCTGGCTTTCTGTGGGAGTAATTGTTCCCATTTGGATGATAGTGCGCCCGTTGAGAGTTTGGGAAGCTCTATCTGAAAGCAAGACATTATAAATGGCTGGGGCATTAGTAAGCATGAGGATTACGCACTCAGCAGCACTAATGGCGTGGCGGGCGTGTGTGGCAATTTCAGCCCCAGCTGCTTGTAGTGGTGCTAATTTTTCTGGGGTGCGATTATAGGCAACTAGCTGTATATCTGCGGCTAATAACCTTTGAGCCATTGGTAGTCCCATCAGTCCAGTTCCCAGAAATGCCACCTTCATTTTTTATGTTCCTTTGGTACAGCGTAGGCGTAGTCCTTCGTAAAATCTGCGTATCTATTTTGACATTTTGCATCAGTCACTCGATGGCAATTTTTTTGGGCGGACACTGCCTTTATTTTAGGATGTTGGCAGTGCCTACCCAGTTATTGAGAATGGTGCAAGCAGTATTATCAGTAACTGATTACTTCACCCGCCAGCGGCAAAAGTCAGCATAATCAAAACTGAAAGCAAAATACCTGGGGTAAGTAGTGTTACTAACATTAATAGGTCATGGGCTGACATAATTATTACTTTCCAATTGTGTTTAACTTTACAGTAATCACTGTTATGCTAGTCCAAATAAAACTAATACTGCATTCTTAAATAGAGTTTTAACTTTTCAAATTTAGCTTTACTCTGGCAGAGTCAATCCTTTTAGCGGTTGAGAAATTTCTGTTTTTTCCAGATTTTTGCTCTGAATTAAGACTCCAAAACCACCCAATCCTGTGGGGTCTAAAAGCTGGTGTAGTGCGTCCCGCCGCTGTAGTAATTGCGAGAGGGGTTGCTTTTGATAGGAAATACCAGAAATCCGTTCCCCTAATCCCAATGCCATCAAAAATAGTCCTTGCTGGATAAAACCAACGTTTTCTAAACCACAGCGATCGCCCCAGCATTCCAAAGCCGTAAAGTCAACATGGGCAGTGATATCTTGTCGTCCGATATTGATATAAGGGTTGTCATGGAAACGATGTTGATAATAGCACTGTAACGTTCCTTGCGATCGCCTGGGATTGTAATAACGAGTAGCAGGGTAGCCATAATCAATTGTTAACACATAGCCGCGCTGCAAGCGGTCTGCTACTATACTCAACCAGTCCAGAGCAGCTAAATTAATTTCACTGCGGTAACCATCTGGGTATGCACCTGAAGCTAAATCGATTCCCACTAAGTCGAAATACTCGGCTAATTGGGGCGTGGAAGGTTTCCCTGTCACTTCCACAAATGTTGGCAAACGACCAGTTGAAGAAAATACTTCTTCATCTCCCTCATCCCCCTCATCTCCCTCATCTCCCTCATCCCCCTGTGTTGTCACATAAATTTCTTGCAGTTCCCCGGTTTCTAGGGTGAATTGATGGACTGGGAAGGCATCGACTAACTCATTAGAAAAAAAACAGCCAGCGATCGCATTTGATGGGATATCCTCTAGATTGCACCAACGCACAGGCAAATCTTGTAAGCGTTGCTGCTGTTCTTGCCTTAAAGTTGGCGACTTTTCAATAATCACATACTCCAGGGCGGCAAAAAAATCCGGGTAGTGTAGCTGATAATACTTGAGGATATGTAATGCCAACAGTCCTTGACCTGCTCCCATTTCTACCAGAGAAAAGGTTACAGGTCGCCCTAAAATCTCCCACATTTGCAAAAATTGTTCTGCAAGTAACTCGCCAAAGTCAGAGGTAAGGTTGGGAGAGGTGAAAAAATCACCACCTTGAAAGCCAATTTTGACTGCATCGCTGGAATAGTAGCCGTGTTCAGGGTGGTATAGCGCCATTTCCATGAATTGAGCGAAACTAATTCGCTGCTGGGGACTGGTGGTGATATGATTTGCGATCGCTGTACACAGCAAAGGATTGGAATTCATAAAATTTGAGATTAAAGTATTAAGAAAATAAATGAATTATGAATGATGCAAAACAAAATTCATAATTTCCCTAACGGTCTACAAACCTCATAATATCGGCTACTGTGAAATGAACGCTGGCATTCATTGACAGACAAAACTTGGGAAGTTTGCAGTTCGATGCGATCGCCTACCAATAAGTTGCACTCACAAGGAGGAATGAAAATTTCTTTTCCCTACTCCCTACTCCCCACTCCCTACTCCCTATTTTCAAGGCAAGTCTAGTATCTATGCCTGTTAACCTGAAGAAGAAGGATCAACTTTATTTAGAACAATTTTTACAGCATTTATAATTACATCAGGTTGATCTACCCATACAAAATGACCGCTCTTACTTGCTTGAAGTTGAGTACAGTTCGTTGATAACTTAAGTAACTCTACATGCATCTGTTTCCGCAATTGATTGGCGCCTCGCAGAGGAATAAAAACAGTCAAAATAGAAGGCTTGAAAAAAGAATTTGCTTTGATATTAACTATAGGCATCTCACCAAACTTGTTAGCTGCACTAACCTCACGTCCACTAACGGTTAAATTTAACATCTCTCGGCTCATTGTAATCCAGTGTTTAGGACGACAAAAAGAACGTTTTATTGAATTAAGTAAGTGCTGAGGAAATTGGCTTAATTCAGGTTTTAGGATCTCAAATACTTTGCATATCCTCATTAATCGAATAATCCCAAGTATCGAGCCTAGAATAGACATCACAAAGCCAGATATAAAAAAGAGTTTCAAAGCTTGCAACTGAAAAGACATTTTGAGCATTCCAGTCTCATGCAGTCCGTCTGTAAGTACCATTCCAATAACCTTCTGAGGAAAACGATGGGCATACAGCCGTACATTGTAGCTACCAAAGGAATCTCCTATTAAAATGTAGGGTGGTTCAATTCCTGCTTGAGTAAGTAGCATATCTAATTCCGTGACAATTTGATTGCTGGTTCGGGGATGTGGGCTGTGATTGCTCCATCCATAACCAGCTCGGTCATAGATACATACTCGTGCTAACTTCGCCAATTCTTCAACTAGGAGATAGCCCTCAATTCCTCCTAAACTGTGGTCTAGGACAATTGTTGGACTAGCATCTCTAGCGTCTCCTGCTATGTAGAGATGTAGACGATATCCACCTACATTAAACATTTGGCCAGGGGGCGCTTTTCGATCTTCAAGCCAGCACGCGATCGCTTGATAAACTGTTGTAGCAACTAGCAGAAAAACTCTAATTAGGATCAACATACTTAAGTCTTCTTGCCAGCTAACGGCCTCGCGGCATTGTGGAACAATAGCATATTATGTCAAGTTTGATACCGTGCAGTCGAAATAACCAATATCAGAAAAAGACCAAAACATTTGTAGAGACGGCGATTTATCGCGTCTAGAAAACCCACAATTTTGTACAAGTAGCCCTTAACTAAACCCTCTTCGTGGTTACTGGCATATTTTTTCACCAAATCTACATCGGCGTGTTGACACCCGCCAAGTAAATTTGTATCTTCAAAGTATATACGTCAAATAAGAACTGTTAAGAGCGTTTTGCTGCCAAATTTTGAAGTTTAGGCGTGTGGATCTCTAACAGAACATTTGGAGATAGCTATGACAGCAGTTATTGCTAAATGGGGAAACAGTTTAGCTATTCGGATTCCCAGATCGGTAGCTGAACAAGCACACATAACCGAAGGGACAGCTATAAATTTTAGTGTGGAAGGTAACAGTATTGTAATTACACCACAAAAAAGAAAAAAATATACGCTTGATGAGTTACTTGAAGGTATGACTCCTGATAAATTTCACCCTGAATTTGATACCGGCAATACTGTGGGGAATGAAGATTGGTAGTTAATCCCTACTTTCCTGACAGAGGAGATATTGTCAAATTAGAATTTGGAAATGCACAGCAGTTTACGGCTGATTCGATTCGGGGTGCATTTGCTCTTCAAGCCTCAGGAATGTCATTTGATCATATTGCTAGGACACTAAACAATCAACTACAACAAGAAGGGCGTGAGCAAATAG
The DNA here is from genome assembly GCF_015207005.2 of Desmonostoc muscorum LEGE 12446. GTDB lineage: Bacteria > Cyanobacteriota > Cyanobacteriia > Cyanobacteriales > Nostocaceae > Nostoc > Nostoc muscorum. The sequence goes on along the minus strand of NZ_JADEXS020000001.1, from coordinate 1,637,712 downwards.
GCTACCGCCCTGTTCTTGTTATATCTCCAATTAAATACAATCGAATGGCTTCTTTGGTTTTAGCTTGTCCTATAACTAGCAATCCAAAAGGGCTTAGTTTTGAAGTTCCTCTTCTTGAGGGAATGCAAACAAAAGGAGTTGTATTAGCTGACCAAATTAAAACACTAGATTGGAGAGCTAGAAAGGTAAAATTTGTTGAAAGTGTTGCACAAGATTTAATAGAAGAAGTACAGGCAAAGCTTGAAACATTAATTTTGTAAAACAATTTTATAGGACTTACGCACTGTACAAATGCATCGTAATGTGAATGAACGATGCATAGGTTGTTTCAGGCTTTTCTTAATTATCCTGTGATGCCTACGGCGGTAAACTACGTAAATAGACCATGCTGTAGGGGCACAGCATTGCTGTGCCCTTACGAAAGATGTGGTTTTTAAACTCATTCATATTTGGCATTTCTTGTCAATGCGTAAGTCCTATTTTAATAGCGATTGCCACTAACCACTCACCAAGGACACCAGTACGCCATTGATATCGCGGACACGGGCAATTGTTTGTCCCCCAGGTTGAGATTTAGGGGCATCTAATGGTTTTGCTCCTGCTCCTATGGCTCTCATGTAAGCACTACCAACATCAGGAGTAATGAATGAGATTTGGATTAATGTTGGCGGTTGTGTGGCGTCATTGGGATGAAAGCCACCGGGAAATAATTTCTCTGCTTCGCTAGTGGAGGAGAAAGCCAATGTGGTGTTTCCGGTTTCGATTTCAGCCCAGATAAACTGTCCATGATCTTGGAGGGTGCGACGAAACAGACCAAATGCTTTTTCGTAAAACTCAACGGTCTTAACTACATCGTCTACCCAGATTACCGTGTGACCAAATTTCACAGTTTTTTCTCCTTATTTTAGAAGAATCAGTGCTAGCGAGTATCTTTGCTATTTAACTGTATGCGATTTCAATGTACAGTAGCTTAACTTTCGAGAATATTATCGTCTGTTGCTAGAGTTTGCGCTGCTGTTTGCATCATTTCCATATCTAATAGTGACCAATTATGAGGCGCTTGGCACTGATGTGCTACTAATAATCCCCATAATCCTCTAGGTATTAAAATTGGTACTACGAGGTTGGCGCGGACTTGCATAGTGCGGAGAAAATCTCGGTGACAAGACTCCATTGGCTCTAATTCAATATCAGCGATCGCCTTTACGCGTCCTGCTAAGTATAAAGCAGCATACTCATCGTTAAAACAATTATCAGGGCCAGTGGAACCAAGTATTGATAATTCTTGAGAACTCAGAGATTCAAAAGTTACTTGTCCTTGCCACTGCCCGTAAAAATAATACAACACCACGCGATCGACCTGAAGCGATTCTCTGAGTTGATTTGTTGTTTGCCGGACTAACTCATCCCGCTGTATCCTTTTGACAAGGCGATCGAGCAATTTTTGCAAACCCTGTTCACGGCGATCGCGGCTATGGTTAAATTCGGAGTGAGGATGAATTTGCACGGTTCTCAAATTACGACTAGGTAAATGCTGCCGGATTTATATAGTAATTTATTACACCTTATTTAAATACATTTTTGTATTTATAGCAGCATTTCAATTTTAACGGAAGTTAATACTAGTCAACATCTTCCCTACGGAACGCTACGCGAACGGTGAATTGAAAATAAATTATTAAGAAATTCATTTTTTTAATCTGCACCAGAGAATATATTAAAATCTAAATTCAAAGTTAAGAATTTGGGAAAATTACAAATAATATGTTTGGGTTTTTTATAGTTTGAAGCAATAAATATAGCGATCGCTTGTATGCAATAGACTTTAACCTCACCTCGATTCCTTTCTCCTAAAAGGCTACGTTGTAAACACAAATCGAAATACCCCCCTTAATCCCCCCGATGTATTGGGGGGAAACAAGAAATCTAGTTCCCTCCCAATACGGTTCGGTTAAGGTTTTTTGATTAAAACAGGACTTACGCAAAAAACCTCTCTAACTCTTATTCCTCCGTGTTCTCTGTGTCCTCTGTGGTACCCTGCGGGAAGCCGCATCGCGTCTACGATTTTCCGTTACCTGTGCGTAAGTCCTGTAAAATTCTAAATTCCAAAGACGCGATAAATTGCCGTCAAGACAAAGGAATGATTATTGTAGAGACGGCGATTTATCGCGTCTGATGCCTTAACCGAACAGTATTGAGTTCTCTCCCCTTTACAAGAGGAGAAATAACAAATCTAGTTCCCTCCCCTTTACAAGCAATGAGGGGTGCGATTTTAGTAAAGCTAATCAGGGAGAAACAAAAAATCTAGTTCCCTCCCCTTTACAAGGGGAGGGTTAGGGTGGGGTAAAACCAAAGTTACGGTAAGCTGACAATGCTGCTTCTTTTAAGCGCAGATTCCATTTCCCCTCAATCTTTTCGCCCAGTAAAGGAAACTTAAGCATTTTTTTAGAGATGAAAATATCTACTTCATTCTTAAACTCCATGACAGATAGCGAATCAGGCGATAGTTTACGTATCATATCAACACTAATCTGCAAGCTGTCTTCACCAGGAAATGTTTGAAGTTCCTGCACATCATGACGCATAAACGCAGATGGAAATTCTGTTGTTATACTACCTTTAACAAAAGTAAGAACAACTATTTTAAAACTGCGATGAACACCTTCAAAAACTTCCTTACGATTCTCAAGACAAAGTAAGCCAGTAACTTTAGTTTGGCTAAACAACATCTCCCGTAATTGCTTAGTCCCCAAATCAGTGTAAATTCCACTAGGAATTACAATTCCACACTCACCGCCTAAACACAAAAGATTAAAACATTGTTCTGTAAACAGCTTATAGAGATTAATATCCGTACCTGCTTTTTTACCATTCACAATAGAAATCTGATTTTTATACTGTTCAGATGAACGATAATAAGCACTGACATAAGGATATTGACTTTGATATTCTAACCAAGTACTGGCAATTATTGGATTTTGTAATAGTTTATTCTGTTCTTTCTCAAAATCTTTAATATCCATCTTGTTCTTCGTCACCAGTTCATTATGTTGTGCAAAGAACTCTTTCGCCTGTGGTTTAAATATCTCCCAAGGTGGATTAGTAATAATCGCATCAAAACCGCCGCGTTCTAAAACATTACTATAAACTTGTATTAGCGTCTTCATCGCTGCGACAAGAAAAGCACCAGAACCACAAGCTGGGTCAAGAATTGATAAATTAGGAAGAATATCTTCCATTAATAGACGACAAACATTTGTATCGAGCTTAATGAAAAGTTCGTTGATATCCTCAAATGGCTTATACTTATCAGATAACGCATCATTTACGCGGTCTACAATTAACTTGTGAATAGTTCTGTCACAGAGATATTCTGTAATTTGTGGTCTAGTATAATAGGCTCCAAAAGCCTTTTGATTAATATATTTTACAAAAATGTAACCTAAGACATCGGGGTTAATTTCGTCGTCTTTTCCTTCCGGCGTATCATCCAGATTCCAAGAATAACGCCCAAATAAATCTAGAACTTGTGGAAACGCCTCATCAACTATAGAAATTTGATATTTCTCTTCAATATGATGCTTAAGAAATAGACCACCATTGAGATATTTAACCTTTCCTACCAATTCCTGAACAGATAAATCGCGTTCAATCTCAGGTTTAGCAAAGCTTTCAAAAAACAAAGCCTTGAGAAATTCAGCATAAAAATGATTTTCACCTGAAATGCTTTCTCAAAATGAGCTTTTACTTACTCAAAAGAAGCTTTTGCTTACTCATTTTAGTGTTTTCCGCAAGTAAAAGAAGCTTTTACTTATTCAAACCCCAGTTTGCTTACTCATTTTGGTGTTTTCCGCAAGTAAAAGAAGCTTTTGTTTACTCATTTTGGTGTTTTCCGCAAGTAAAAGAAGCTTTTACTTTCTCAAACCCCAGTTTGCTTTCTAATTTAAGTGTTTTCCGCAATACAACAAAGACGCGATAAATCGCCGTCTCTACAAAGGGCTAATGATTGTAGAGACGGCGATTCATCGCTGACGGGGCGACAAAAAAGGCTACGATGCCGATAAAATAAGCTCCATAGCCCTGAGACCCCGTTGATAATACTTGCGTGCTATGGTCAATAGATTTCGTTAGCAACTAGCACTTCAATTTCTTCATTTGGCAAGTCTTTGAGTTGCTCTAAATTGGCCGCAAGTACCGTAGGGTCTGCTTTTTCAATTTGGTATCGCACAATCACATCCGCTATCTCTGCCACATTGGGTACGATAACCCCAAACATGACTAGTCTGGATATTTCTAACTCAAAGACTTCATTGACACGAGAGAGAAACTGATTTGGCGTGATGATATTTCCTAACAAATCTAATAAGTTATCGTAAATACTCACTCGTTCTAGATCAAGCATGTCTGCACAAAGGAAAGCCAGTATCATTTCGATAGAAGTGCGAGGAGCTACATAACTTTCTTTTGTTTCAAATCCTGCCTGTTGAGCAGCAGCCAGCTGTTTACCGTTCATTAAAGAGGCGATCTTATTTTTGTTCATAAGTCCTAGCGCCAGTAAAGCGCGGTGCTGGGGTGGAAGATTTTCCGCTAGCTCCAAAAGACTGTATGTCTGGGTGCTGCTGTCATGCTTTCTGGTGGTATTTGGAGATAAAGTCTCTAAATACTGTTCAATATATTCGATTGAACAGTTATCTAAATACTCCAACGCCGCTATCCGCGATGCTTTTGACAGTTGTTCATAGTGGTCGCTATCTGAGAGCAATTTCTGGAGTGCCTGATACCAGGGTTCTATGTCCTGATCTGGTGGCACTATTGGGATTAACGGTGTATCTTTGTTGGGAGATTCTTCGTAGTATTTCTGAATTTGATTTACAGGTAGGACGTAATCAATCCCTAGTTTTGCTTCTGGGATTCCGCCTACATTACTGCCTAGTACTGGAATGCCACGAAGCATAGCTTCCGTAACCACATAACCTCTTGCCTCAGACCACAAAGATGGCACAAGCAGAACGCGGGATTGGGCAAAAATTTCGTCGATATTTTCAACCCATGACAGTATTTTGACGTTAGGCAATTGCTTTAGGGCAGCGAGGTCGGCATCTGTTGTCCCCCAACCTGGCACTGCCGCAAAAGGGATATTGGGCAGCTTCTTAGCAAGTTCTAAAAATATGGAGATGCCTTTAAGTACACTAGGATTTACTATTGTGACATATCCCTGCTCGAAGCATCCGAAGTAAGGAAACGGCCCAGAGCCATACACTGGTAAATTTACTACCTCTGATTTCATCTTGCCCCACTTCCAGATGTATTCTTTGAGATAGTGGCTGATAGTGATAATGCCTGCCGCTTGGCGGAGCATTTCTGTTAGGGTTGGGCTGGGACAGATTGAATCCGGCCCGAAGGGCAGCATGATGGTGGTTTGAACCACATAAATAACTCGATTGGGGCTGGTCTTAAGAGCAGCCATTAATAACCCTTGTAGTGAACCCTCCGTAGCAACAAGCGTCCATGTTGGCTGAAATTCCTTAATTTGATTCTTCAAGTAAGTGAACAATTGGTTATTGTCCATCAATGCATGTACTTCGACACCTTTGTGATGATATATCTCAGCTGCATCATAAGAGGCAGTGATGCTAATATTATGAGTTTCCAACTCTTTGAGTAGCTTTTCCCTACTTTGAGTCTTTGTCTTAGGATTTAACTCTTGTATATTATTGATTGCTGGAGCCACGACCTGACAAGCATGATTTCGTGCTAGTTCTTCTATTAGCAGCCGATTAGCTTTGTTCGCGCCGGTGACTGTAGGAATGTAAGATATAAGTTGAGTGAGCAAAATTTTCATGATCGAGTTTTAGTTGTAAACAACAGGTATAGATTCTTTGAAATCGTTTGAAAACAAGGATTGTGGTAATTTATTACGGGCAGCATATTACATTTAACAATTAGTTGAAAATATGCTGCGGTAAAAGTAGCCAAGACATATTTTGCCGCCACGTAAAGCTTGAAAGGCTTGCCATGAAGGAGTTACAGAAATAAAATCACTTTTTCATCAAAAAACGGAGAAAAAGCTTGTTTTGACTGTACCAATAAAAGTCTAAGTTATTTGGCACAGCATTTGGTCACATAGCCACAACGGTTTCAGGCTACAAAAATTTAGAGGGGTTCAAATGGTACGGCTAAAAGCAAACGTGGTCTACATATAGTAGTTGCTTATTTGGACTTATCTCCATATTCAGTCTGGATCACCACCTGATTGGGGTCAGGCTGCAAAAATTGCCCTATAATCTATTTTCCCTCAAATAGTTGTGTCTCTTCTTTTACTTGATATTGAACGCCTATCTCCCCTTGCACTTAGTTGTGGTTTTGACATTCATATTTCCAGGTGCAAGATGTGAGAACTTTTATTGTAAGGAGTAGCAGATAATAAAATACATTTACTTTCGTTAGCGGCAATATATTCTGTAATTGCTCGATAACGTTTGCCTCGCACAATGCTACTATTATCAATCGGTCCATCACCACCACTAAGAGTAAATGCCGCATGAACTTCATCACTCGGCAAACTTTGCATCCCAATTAGCAAACGACAGCAAGCATTTTCACTGCCAACATACTGTTCGATTAAATCATCAATTCTTCGCCAACCTCTCAGGTTAAAGTAGCCAACACAAAAATCTGCTCGATAAGAGACTTTCAGGGTTTCTCGCAAAATCGGTAGCAGTTGTAAATCAATGTTGTCAAAGATGCGGCGCATTATTTAAAACTTTATAAATATTTCGTACTTATGTTATGTCTAGCGTTTCCCAACCTACTACACCTGTAGGGGCACGGCAGTGCCGTGCCCCTACACTTGGGGATATAATGTTATACCGCATTTGAATGCGAACGGCTATATCATCGCCAGTTTTACGAATGCTAAAAAAAATAGAGCAGTTGCTGTAATACAACTGCTCTAAAAAAGTACTTGGATAAATACTTTCTACCTATCCACAGAACCCATAATCACGTCAATACTACCGAGAATGACCACGATATCTGCGACTTTCATCCCCCGTAGTAAATGCGGGAGAATCTGGAGGTTGTTGAAGTCAGCAGCGCGAATTTTCCACCGTGCAGGGAAGACATTATCATCGCCTACGAGATAAATTCCGAGTTCACCTTTGCCACTTTCTACACGGGCGTAGATTTCACCCTTGGGAATTTTGAAGGTGGGGGAAACTTTTTTACCAATGTACTGATAATCAAAGGCATCCCACTCAGATTTTTTACCTGCGGCTAAGCGCTTAGCTTCGAGATTTTCGTAAGGGCCGCCGGGAAGTCCTTTGATTGCTTGGCGAATAATCTTCACAGATTCGCGCATTTCCCGCATCCGCACCACGTAACGGGCAAAGCAATCACCGGCAGTTTCCCACTGCACGTCCCAATCGAAGTCATCGTAGCATTCGTAGTGGTCAACTTTCCGCAAATCCCATTTCACACCGGATGCGCGTAACATTGGGCCAGAAAGTCCCCAGTTAATTGCTTCTTCACGGGTGATGGTGCCGATACCTTCAACACGTCGCCGGAAGATGGGGTTATCTGTCACCAAGCGTTCGTATTCATCAATTTTGGGTATTAAGTAATCGCAGAATTCCTGACACTTATCTACCCAACCATAAGGCAAATCAGCTGCCACGCCACCGACGCGGAAGTAATTATTATTCACCATCCGGTAACCTGTGGCGGCTTCCCACAAATCATAAATCATCTCCCGTTCCCGGAATTGGTAAAAGAAGGGAGTTTGAGCGCCAACGTCCGCGAGGAAGGGACCAAACCACAGTAAGTGATTAGCGATGCGGTTCAACTCCAGCATGATGACGCGAATGTAACTAGCGCGTTTGGGGACAGCTACACCTGCTAATTTTTCCGGGGCGTTGACGGTGACGGCTTCGTTGAACATTCCCGCAGCGTAGTCCCAGCGGCTAACGTAGGGGACGTACATGACGTTGGTGCGGTTCTCAGCAATTTTTTCCATTCCTCGGTGCAGGTAGCCAATCACTGGTTCACAGTCAACGACATCTTCGCCATCCAAGGTGACAATTAGCCGCAGAACCCCGTGCATTGAGGGGTGGTGTGGCCCCATGTTTAGCACCATCGGTTCAGTGCGGGTTTCTAGTCTGGTCATAGATTTAGTGTTCTCCGTTCGTGAAAAATTTGAATTGAACCGCCTTCGCGTAGCGTCTCGTAGAGAAGATGCCAACTAGACCCATTTATTTTGTCTGTCAGGGATTGACGGGGGGATGGGGAGACGGGGGGACGGGGAGAATGAAAATTTTCCTATGTCCTGACATCAGCCCCAACCTGTCAATTTCAATTTGACAGACCATTAGAAGCAATACATTTAAAAGTATTGCCCATACAGGGGTATGTTTGAGAGGGGGGGGACAGAAGAGGGATTTTACTTGATGTTTAATTTTGTTGCACTTCTTCAACTATTATATGGAAGCTGGATATCAAGGACTTGAGGCGCAGGAATTTTTTCATGTGCCAGTGTTGGGTCAGCAGGTAATTGAAAATCTGGCGGTGCGTCCCGGCGGACATTATTTAGATGTCACGGTAGGCGGTGGTGGTCACAGTCGCTTGATTTTAGAAGCCACACCGGATGTGCAATTAACGGCCATTGACCAAGATGAGGATGCTTTAGCTGCGGCACAGAAGAATTTAGCTGAATTTAGGGATCGTCTACAATTTATACATAGCAATTTTGCTAGCTACGAATTTACTCTTAACACTTTTGATGGTATTGTCGCAGATTTAGGGGTGAGTTCTTACCATTTAGACCAGCCAGAAAGGGGTTTTAGCTTTCGCCAGACAGGGAATTTGGATATGCGAATGGATCGCGGGCGATCGCTAACTGCTGCTGATGTGATTAATAATTGGGATGAAGCCGAATTAGCAGATATTTTCTTTAAGTACGGCGAAGAGAGATTATCGCGGCGCATTGCTAGGCGCATTATCGAACGGCGTCCGTTTCATACGACTGTTGAGTTGGCTGAAGCGATCGCTGGTTGTGTTCCTCCAAAATACCGTTATGGTAGAATTCACCCTGCTACCCGTGTTTTTCAAGCTCTGCGAATTGTCGTCAACGATGAGCTAAGATCCTTAGAAACTCTTTTGGATAAGGCACCAAACGCCCTTGTCCCTGGTGGCAGAATTGCGATTATCAGTTTTCATAGTTTAGAAGACCGTTTGGTGAAACATGGTTTGAGAAATTCACCTTTATTAAAGGTATTGACAAAAAAGCCAATCATTGCTGATGAAGAGGAAATCGCTAAGAATCCGCGATCGCGTTCTGCGAAGTTGAGGGTAGCTCAAAGGAAAGAGGAGTAGGCAAATACTATTAGAGTACTTGAGTTTATCTGGAATAACGCAGTGTGGCGATGTAGTTTTTTTTGGTAGTTCAACTCAAATCGAAGTTTATTATATTTGGAGCAAGTATGGCTACATTTAAGGTCATGACTTGGAATGTAGAGAATTTATTCTCTTTGGGTAATAATTTTAGTCCCAAAACCGAAGCAGAATACACACAAAAATTGAATAGCTTAGCTAGTGTAATTCTAACTCTCGATCCTGATGTGCTAGCTGTTCAAGAAGTCGGCAACCCAGAGGCATTTGCAGAATTGTTAGCACTATTAGAGGGGCGCTATCCCCATACGTGTCTATCTGCATTTCCAGATCCTCGCGGAATTCGGGTTGGGTTTCTTTCAAAAATAGCGATCGAAGAACAGGAGGATTTAATAAATTTTCCTGAGCGTGGCTTTTCCAAAGTTATTAGTCAAGACACGGAAGGAAATTCCACTGAAGTTAACCGCATGGGTCGAGGCGCTTTACGGATTCTTGTTAAACCTCAAGAAAATACTTCTATTAATATTATTAATGCACACTTCAAATCGAAATTGTTAACTTTTTCTTCAACAAACGATAGTCCACGATTTGCTCCCAAAGATGAAAATGAACGTAGTCGGGTTGCTGGATTAGCACTTATCAAGCGAACAGCAGAAGCAGTTTCATTGCGTGTTAAAGCAAATAAGTTACTAGAAAATAATGCCAACCAAGGTCTGATTATTCTAGGAGATTTGAATGATGTGCCATCTGCTGCTACTACTCAGATTCTTCAAGGACCGGGTGGTAGCGAGATTGGCACACGCGGGTTTAATCTGTTAGATAAAGGAGATGATACCAGACTATTTAATTTAGCTCCTTTAATTGATGAAAAAAGACGATACTCGCGTATTTATCAGAACAACAAAGAGTTAATAGATCATATTTTTGTTAGTCAAGAACTATTATCTGGTAAGCCGCGCAAATTGCCAAAAGTAGATAGCTATATCGATAATATAGATACTTTACCTTCTGTTAGTGATGACCCAAACTTAAGACGAGGAAAACCTGGTTCAGATCATGCACCAGTCATTGCAATTTTTGATTTATAACTAGGCTAATGTTCATCCCAGATGCACATTTTCTTGTCATTGGTCATTTGTCAAGAGAATATTTATAGCAATTTTCATTTGAATGAGGTACATGGTAGGGGCGCACAGATGTGCATAGGTGTCAACTTAACGGGAAACCCTCGTCAAGACGTGATATTGAGTTCACTCACTGATCATCACTCAACGCGTTACCCCACCCTAACCCTCCCCTTGTAAAGGGGAGGGAACTAGATTCTTTTTTCCCCCCAATCCATCGGGGGGATTAAGGGGGGTAAAACGCCTGTGGGATAAGCATTTGAGCTTAAGTTGACACCAATGACAGCTGTGCTACCCTACGAATTGTCTGTACTCCATGCAATTGCAAACCTGACCTCTCAGCCCGTGCATTTTATTTGTTTGGGTAATTCGATGCAAAAGTTGGAACCTTCACCTATTTTGCTGGTAACGCTAATGGTTCCTTGCATAATTTCTACTAATGATTTGGTAATTGCTAGTCCTAAACCGATACCGCCATACTTGCGCGTAGTAGTTTGATCTACTTGGCGGAATTGCTCAAAAATATATGCTAGGTCAGATTCGGCGATGCCTATACCAGTATCTTTAACTGCGATCGCAATTCTGTCACTAGAGATTTCCCATACTTTAATTTCTATACTACCACTTTCTGTAAATTTAATTGCGTTTAATAACAACTTGGCTAAAACTTGTTTCAGGCGGGCACTGTCGTTAATTATTATGAGATGTTCTAGATTAACTTCGACTTGCAAATTTAAGCACTTGTCTTCTGCGAAGGAACGATGTTCAGCTACAGTTGCTAATACCAAATTCGCCAAATTAAATTCTTCTATTTTAAATAACAGATTACCTGCTTCTACTTTGGCAAAGTACAGCATATCATCAATGATTTCTAGTAGATGATTGCCATTATTGTAAATACGCTGCACCATATCTATTTGTTTCTCAGATAAGTTTGAGGTGCGTTGGCGTAGTAGTACTTGTGATAAGCCTAAAATAACATTTAGGGGTGTGTGGAGTTCGTGAGATGTAGTGGCTAAAAATTGCGATTTTAACTCCGCTACTTCTAAAAGTCGCAGATTTTGTAACTGAATTTGGTGTTGATTTTTTTCCAATTCGTGGTTTTGTTCTAAGATAATTTCATTTTGTCTAGCTAAATGTTCTTCGCACTCTACCAAAGTTGCCATCGTTCTGGCATTATTAATAGCGATCGCTATTAATTCACCGACTGTATCCAAAATATTTAGTGAAATAATATTGAAAGAATTGGGATTTCCCCAGTTACCAATTGCCAGTACTCCCAACCGTTCTGCTGCTTCTAACTCTATTGCTACGGCATAGATTGACGATGGATTGAAAGAAGACACAGAAACTGGAAGATGTGGTGACAGAGAATAGTTTTCAATAATATTATCTGTATTTTCTTTAGTTTTTTGAAATAAGTGGGAAATACCTGTGGTAAATACTTGGTAGAGTAACCCCAAATCACTATTTACTGCTAGAGATGGATATACTAATTCTTGCTCAAAATCCGCAATAAAACCTTGAGTGTTACTATTTACTTGTACAAAGGACAATTTTTCTACATTTATTCCAGATTTTGCAGCTAATTCTAACTGTTTACTTTCAGGATTATATAAGAATATGAAGCAGAAATCAGCACTATCAATGGCGTCATAAACTTCCTGCACCATCTGTTCTAATAAGTTATTTAAAGGTGTTCGTGGCTGATTGCAAAGTTTAGTTAACCGCTGAAGTATTCGCAGTTGTTGAGGTAGATTTTGCTGTTCTCCATCTAAAAGTATAATTGTCTGACGGCAATTTTCTTTTACAGGAGTAGCTTGTCGCTCTTGATTGGTGATATTCAAAAAGTTTTCTCCCAAACTATCTTTTTGTTGTAGATTGACTCTCTTTACTTTTTGAATAGTGTCGGAAACATTTAATTTACAGACGCCCAAACAACTAGTATTCAGATATATCTTATTTACAGTTTTAGTTTGTGAAATTACACTTATACGCCTGCTGTTTTGAATGTTTTATGTACTACTATTCTACCTACTTGATTAGAGTCTAATAATAAGAAAAATTTTGAAATTTTCCTCCATCTAACTTATTTTATCAATTCTTTTCGAGGCGCACTAGGATTTTTGTCAGTGATTTTACTGAAAAATATTTAATTTTTTCATCATTTTTACTTGATAGTTTAATTTGGAATATAAATTATTTAATAAATATTAAAAATTGAATGAGTATATGAATGCAACTCATGGAGTCTCTTGGATAAATAAGTTTTTATCTGACGCAAAGATAGATAGACGCGATCGCCTATTAGAGAAGCGGGTAGAGTTGGTACAAAAAACAAGGTGAAGATAAAGCTTTTGCAAGAAGTTTATTGTTGTGCCACTAGCTGTATTTGGCGCAACAATAAACTTCTATATATGTGGGGTCTGTTAAAAATAAATTAACCATTTAAAAAAACCGCCACTATAGTAACTAGGACGGTTTGGTTAAGCAATCGGAGGGTAATTACAGATTACTTTGCTAATAAATGAAATTGCTGTAACGAAGTTTGCATTTTTAAATTGGAATTGGGAATTGGGCATAGGGCATTGGTTATTCCCCTTATCTCCCCATCTCCCTAGTACAACGCGGCGGAAATAAACAGACCATACTCTGGGGGAAGCCGCTTTGCGTCTACAAAATGGTGCAGAAGCCGAAAATACAATTCTTTTGACTTTTGACTTTTGACTTCCGCGTAGCGGTACTAGTCCCTACTCGCTAATTCCTTGCGTAAACACTCATTGGTTCCTTGATAAATCGGGTGTAAAGATGCTTAAACGTAGATTTAATGACGCGCGGCATACCAAAATCGATGGGCATTAATTTGTCTGGTAACCGCCAATCTTCTATTTTTAATAAGTCAGGATTTAAATTTGGAAACTCTATAGCAGCAAGTTCTGGACAAACTCCTAACCTCTGGGAAGCTGCAACTGTGGGCACTTGTTCAGGAGGAACGTTGAGGATTTCCACCATTGCTCGATCTAGGGCAAATATATCTGATGCAGCTGCTAAAATGCCTAATTGGCGAGGTTCACCGTTACTGGGACCGTTACCTTCATGACCGATGATGCCATCTAATATGGTTAAGTTCGGGTTAATTGCCCTTGCAGTTTCTACTAACATTTCAGCAAATCTGTTGGCGTCTTTGCCGGCTTCCATGTGCCACCAAGCTTTCATTTTGCCGGGGACGCAACCAAACAAGTTTTTTACGCCCAGCGTTAAGGTTAACTGGGCATGGGATTTGACTTTGGGTAGGTTAATCACCACGTCTGCTTCCATCGCTTCTTTAGACAGCCGCAGGTGGTTAAAATTATCGCTGACGGTTTGATAACGCTGGCCGTGAAAATCGATAATGGGAAGATTGAGTTCTTCTAAAATAGGCAGATAGCCATTTGCCACGGCTACTCCCTTGGCACTGCCAAAGGCTGGACTATCACCCAAAAATGGCTTACCGCCAACTTCAATTACCATTTGGGCAACTGCGTAAACTAGTTCCGCACGAGTGATACACTCTTTACCAGGACGCGCACCTGTGAGTAGATTGGGTTTGAGTAAAACGCGATCGCCTTTTTTCACAAATGCTGCCATTCCTCCCAAAGGTTCCAGCAGTGTCACTAAAGATTCTCGTAAAGTCTCTGGTTCGTAGGAAGTAGCCCGAATCAGGCTGACAGATGATTTTTGAGTCTGCATAGATACTAATTTACCGGTAGTGAATAGCGCCAATAGTTAACAGTCACCTACTAACTTAACCTCTCCCGCAACCACAAAGCTAATAAAGGTAATGCCAGTTGATAACCTTGTTCAGCACTGTAGATTAAACCTTTATGCTGTAATCCAGTCAGGGAACCCTGAAGGCTACCACCTCTTGAAAGACCATGTTTTTGAATATATCCTTTACGTTGTGGCTTATCTGTAGGATCTAAAGCTAAAGATTCCAAAAGATGCACCTGATTTGCTGGTAACAACATCAATAAAGATTCAAAAGTTAAAGATAAATCTTTCAGCAATCCTTCTATTGCCTGCTGCACTGCTACTTCACTAATTAATCCATTAGGATAAGAAAAAGTTTGCAGGCGGCGAATTATGGCCATCGCATCGCCAATGTGTCCTTGTACAGCATCTAAAAATAATTGCAGTGCAAGTGAGCGAGGATCAAATTTAAGATTTTGTGTATGCAATATTTCCCTCGCCCATAATGCTAAAACGTCCTTAGCTAAGGGGGCTAACTGTATAGTTTCTAGTGGATAGTTTGTTTCATCTGTTTGATAACTTGTCTCAGCGATGGTTGCTAATAAAACGTAGCTGACATGAGTTTGCACATTGATTTCTCGCCTGAATGTGGCTTCCCACAAATGATTGCGATCCCAAGAACGTATGTGCGGAAAACTCTGCAAAATCAGCACCACACGCTGATTCAAATTAATCGCCATGATTTGCAGCAAGTTGAGCAAAATTTCAAATGCTTGCCATAGCTGCTTTTGGTTCAAAGAACGCAATAGCTTGAGTTTCCTTTCTGGATGAAAGACAAAAAACTCATTGCCAAAGTTACTTACCCAGTCTTGAATTTGTGCTGCTTGCCAGTTTTGAGTAATCGCCTCTGCTAGCAGTTGAATAAATCGCTCCCCATCGGTAGCGCGGATGCAGTCTATCTCCAAAACCATCGCGCCAACTTCTTGGGTAGCCACTCGCACTAAAGTCCGCCGCCCACTACCTGGTACCCCAGTAATCAACAAATCCCCATCTTGCGCCAGCACTTGGACAATGCGCTGAAATTCTAGCGATCGCCCAATCAATTGCAAAGGAGTAGACACATCCAAATTCACGTACTTTTTGCCTTGGTTTCACCATTTTGGACTTTGGACAAAAAGAAGTTTGTTCGCGAGTCACACTCGCGAACAAAAAACTAGTCATCAGAAATTACCCCAGTTATTTTACAAACTGAGTCAGACTGAGTTAAACGCCTAAAGCCTAAGAAAATTTATGCGGCTTTGACTTTAGCGAGTGTTGATTTTGACTTCTTCTTGACAACAGGATGCTTAGTTCGTTGTGTTTGAACTTGACCTTGAACTCGACCGATGGAATTTCCTCTGGTTTTGGGAGAACGAGCGGGTGTACCAATCTCTGAAATAATTCTCTGAAAATCGCGTTGCACTACACTTGGAGTGGCAATTTTATCATTGTTTTGTTCTAAATAACGCTCCCATGGCCTGGGTAAGTGTGTTGCTAACTCCCTTGCCGCCCACAACTGTACGTAAGCTAGGATTACTAAATGTATCCAATTTTCCTCATGCAAAACATCTGGAGTTTGAAACTGCGTCATCAACAAACGCTGCTTGCTAAATCGCAGCATGTGTTCAATATCAAACCTTTGTCTATAGCAATGGTTTGCAACCGTAGGTGAGATTTCTCCACGTTGCTCACCTATGACAATTAACCACATTGGTTTCCAGAGAGATTGATTAGTATCATCAGTCACATGAATTCTGAGCAGAGTAAAAGGATGACAATACATTTTTTGGTGCTTGGTTCCCCTCATCAACATTTGATGCCAAGCGAGTATGGTGATGTTTAAAAGACGACCCTTACAGGTTGTCTGCTGAATTTGTGTTGTCTCGTCGGGAGAGTGCCAAGTTTCAACATCAGCTAAATTAAACCGTTCACCGTATTTTTTTGGACAACCACGTTTTTTCTTTGACTCATCAACGGGTGGAGATTGGTAGAAAATTCGATTACTACGAACTCTGGCTATCACTACCACATTTTTGTGTTTGGATTGGTCAAACAGAAATGAACGCTGACTATAGGCGCTATCTGCTACTAAGACGCACAATTTTTCCTGCCAGGGCAGTGATGAATCAGACATTACTGAGGAAATTTGTTCACTACCCACATCAACACCAGTTTTATCAAGTGATACCCTTTCTCCTGATATTGGTATTGACCAAGGGGCGGCATTCCCAGTTTCTTTCTCTGGTAAGATAGAAAGTATCGAATAAGAATGACCAATATTAATCGGTTTGTTACCCTTGATAGTATTTGGCTGGTAAATATACCCACGTTCAGCTAAAGTCCTCGCGTAAGGACGCGGATGCGGTGTTGTATCAAGAGCGAATAAGTAAAAAGGGCGTTGTTGTGGTTGCTTAATTAACTCAGATACCACCCTAATTAAGTTATTGGGTTTTTCTTGTTCTTCTTGTTCTTCTTCTTCATTGTTCTTCTCCTGAATATTTGTATTAAATGATTTTTGAATTGCTTTATAAATAGAATTATAGCTTCTGGGAAACAAAGGACTTAAAGATAACTCCGCAATTGAATTGGCTCCCGTATTACCCGCAAGCGCATCCAACAAATCCATACAGGCGTCGCTACATGAAGAAAAACAGTTGTAAATTTTTTGTCTAAAATCTTGAAATTGCGCTATTAATTGATTGTTATTAAATTTTGGCATAGCCATCAGTATTTACCCAAAGATACTTTGTAGTTGATATTACTATTTGTTGGGGGTCTGATGGCTATGCTTTTTTCTGCTCGTCACTATAAACAAGATTAATCATTCATTTATTCGCGAGTCACACTCGCGAATAAACTTCTTTTTGTCCAAAGTCCAAACCATTACGGCAAGCATACTCACTTCTATCACCCCTGAGCAAGCATCGAAAGTAATTATGATTATTATCAAAATAAATTAGTGTTTAATTTTAATTGACACTAATTTTTAGTGTTAAAAATAATTAACACCATAAATAAGGTATTAACTATGGCACAGGCAGTATCTACCATCGCACCCGAAGAGAAGCATTCCCCTGTTTGGCATACTTTGGAGATTCCCGAAGCGATCGCCCGTTTACATAGTGATGCTGACAATGGCTTAAGCAGTGCAGTAGCCCAAAAGCTATTATCTGAGGTGGGGGCAAACGAACTCACAGGCAAGAAAAGCAAACCTTGGTGGTTAAAATTTTTACTGCAATTTAACCAACCGCTGTTGATTATTTTGTTGTGTGCGGGTTTAGTCAAGGCATTAACTGGTAGCTTGGTAAACGCTAGCGTCATTTGGGGCGTGACTACCACCAATGCGATCATTGGGTTTGTCCAAGAATCGAAAGCCGAAGGTGCGATCGCCGCCCTTGCCAAAGCCATCACCACAGAAGCCACCGTCATCCGTGACGGTCAAAAAATACGCATTGCTTCCGGTGAGTTAGTGCCTGGGGATATTGTTTTACTAACTTCTGGCGATAAAGTCCCGGCAGATTTACGGCTAATTCAAGTAAAAAATTTACAGATAGATGAATCTGCCTTAACCGGTGAATCTCTAGCAGTAGAAAAAAATACTCAAATTATTAAGGCGGATACTGCTTTAGCCGAACGTAAAAACATGGCTTATGCCGGTGGCTTCGTTACCTTTGGGCAAGGTACTGGTATTGTAGTTGCCACAGGTAACACCACGGAAACCGGGCGGATTTCACAGTTAATGGAACAACACACCGATATTTCCACACCATTAACCAGAAAATTCGATAAATTTAGCCATAATTGGCTGTATATGGTCTTAGGTTTAGCAACCCTCTGCTTCGCGGTGGGATTAAGCTTTCGAGGTTTTCAAGAAGCTTTAGAAGCAGCAGTGGCTTTAACAGTCAGTGCCATCCCTGAAGGATTACCAGCAGTAGTTACAGTCACCTTAGCCATCGGTGTTTCCCGCATGGCACGACGCAACGCGATTATTCGCAAATTGCCAGCCGTGGAAACCTTGGGGAGTGCAACTGTTGTTTGTTCTGATAAAACTGGGACTTTGACAGAAAACCAGATGACAGTACAAGCAATTTATGTCGGGGGACATCAATATACTGTCAGTGGTATAGGTTACACACCAGACGGTGAAATCTTGATCGATGACAAGCCAGTGAACCTCAACAGCGATCGGGGTTTGCAAGAATGCCTAGTTGCCGGGTTGTTGTGTAACGACTCGCAATTAGAGAAAAAGAATGGTAGGTGGGTAGTCATGGGAGATCCCACAGAGGGGGCGTTAATTGCATCAGCAAACAAAGTAGGTTTTAGTCAGCCAACCCTAGTCAAACAAATGCCCAGGCTAGATGCAATTCCCTTTGAATCCGACTTTCAATACATGGCGACATTGCACGCCACACCCCAAGGTAAGACTATCTATGTCAAGGGTTCAGTGGAGGCAATTCTCCAGCGCTGCACCTTGATGTTGAACACCCAGGGACAACCCCGCCCGTTAGATTGTGTAGAAACGTTACAACAAACTACCATCGAGCGGGAAGTCAATATTATGGCACGGCAAGGCTTACGGGTATTAGCTTTGGCCAAAAAAGCAGTACCCGATGGACAAAATACGGTGGATCATCCAGATATTGCGACTGGGTTAATTTTCATCGGCTTGCAGGGAATGATCGATCCGCCGCGTGAGAGTGCCATTAAGGCAGTGCAAGCCTGTCAGGAAGCTGGAATCCAGGTAAAAATGATTACTGGCGATCATGCGATTACAGCCCAAGCGATCGCCCGCCGCATGGGCATCAACAAAAATGGTTCAGTTCTGGCTTTCACAGGTGCAGAACTAGCAAAAATGGATCAAATAGAACTCGCCCAAGTTGCCCAAGAAGGTGTAGTTTTTGCCCGCGTCGCCCCAGAACAAAAACTGCGTTTAGTTGAAGCCTTGCAATCAAAAGGTGAAATCGTCGCCATGACAGGAGATGGCGTCAACGATGCACCTGCTTTAAAACAAGCAGATATCGGTATTGCGATGGGTGGCGCTGGTACAGAAGTCGCCAAAGAAGCCGCCGATATGCTACTTACCGATGATAATTTTGCCTCCATTGAAGCTGCTGTGGAAGAAGGAAGGGCAGTATATAAAAACCTACTCAAAGCAATTTGCTTTATTTTGCCCGTCAATGGTGGCGAATCCATGACAATTTTAATTAGCACATTATTAGCCAGAGATTTACCAATTTTATCTTTACAAGTTCTGTGGTTAAATATGCTCAATTCCATCACTATGACAGTGCCTTTAGCCTTTGAGCCAAAAGCGCAAAATGTCATGCAACAAACACCGCGTCATCCCAATGAACCGTTACTGTCAGACAGTCGTTTAAAAAGAATTTTGGCAATTTCTCTGTTTAACTGGATTGTGATATTTGGAGTATTTGAGTATATTCGTCAGACCACAGGTAATATAGATTTAGCCCGAACAATGGCGATTAATTCTTTAATTGCCGGACGGATATTTTATTTATTGAGCATTAGTCAATTAATCCCGAATTTGATTGCAAAAATGGATGGTACAATTAAAGAAAATGTCGATATACCCGCCATTGGATTTGGGATTATCGGGGCAATTATTTTGCAAATTGTCTTTGCTCATATGCCATTAATTAATGAAGTTTTTGAAACAGCACCATTAAATTTACAGCAGTGGTTGTTGTGTTTAGCAGTAGGTTCACCAATGATTTTGTGGGCTGCGGTGGTGAATCGTTTTGATCCACCAAATTAAATAGGGTAACCCTATTGCCTTGTAATCTATGTGTTTTTATGGCGTTGCCCAATTGTGGTACACATCCAGATGTAGAGACGTAGCACTGCTACGTCTCTACAAGTAGCACTGCTACGTCTCTACAAGGATTTTGATATCATGCAGAATCGTTGTTTTTATTCTGGACTCAGAGGTAAGATAGCACTCATTTGTTCTAAATCTAATACTGTGGCTAAGTCTGTTTCACTCATCAATCCTCGTTCTAGGACGATTTGCCGTAGGGATTTACCAGTTTCTAAAGATTCTTTGGCGACAGCTGCGGCATTTAAATAACCGATGTGGGTATTGAGTGCGGTTACTAAAGCTAAACTGCCTTCGGCGTATGCTAAACAACGTTCTTTGTTGGCTGTAATTCCCTGGATGCAACGTTTGGTGAGTGCGGCGATGGTATTACCCAGAATTTCGATGCTGTGAATTAGGTTATAGGCAATTAGCGGCATCATCACATTTAGTTCTAATTGTCCGGCTTGTGCGGCTAAGGCGATCGCATTGTCATAACCCATCACCTGAAAACATACCATTGATGTCATCTCTGCCATCACTGGGTTATATTTCCCTGGCATAATTGAGGAACCTGGTTGCACTGGGGGCAGTTGAATTTCTTTCAAACCAGTTTTTGGCCCCGAATCCATCAACCGCAAGTCATGAGATATTTTGGCTAAATCCTGGGCTAAGTTCCGCAAAGCACCAGAAACGTTGACAAATGGTGCCATACTCTGCATTGCTGCCATGAGATGCGGTGCAGGTTCTAATGGAGTGTCAATCAATTCCGAGAGAACTTCCACGACACGGGCGCGATACAGAGGATGAGTATTTAATCCCGTTCCTGCTGCACTACCTCCCAAACCCAAGACCATCAAATCCCCGGAGGCGGTGTAAATCCGATTTTGGTGTTCTGTGAGAATTTGCGCCCAAGCCCGAAAATTTTCACCCAAACGCACAGGTACAGCGTCTTGTAAGTGAGTTCTGCCGGATTTAACGATATCTTGAAATTCCACAGCTTTGTTTTCTAAGGACGCGATCGCCTCCTCTAAAGCTGGGTGTAATGTATGAGAAAGTGCCAATAAACCACCAATTCTAATTGCCGTCGGAATCACATCATTGGTAGACTGCCCATAGTTAACGTGGTCATTGGGACTAACACGTTTATAATTGCCTTTTTCGTCACCCAGAATTTCTAAGGCGCGATTTGCCAGAACCTCATTGACATTCATGTGGTGAGAAGTTCCAGCACCCGCTTGATAAACATCCACAACAAATTGTTCGCGCAAATTCCCGGCTAAGATTTCATCAGTTGCTTGCACAATCGCCTGACTAATATCTTCGGGAATGCAACTGAGTTCTCCATTCACAATTGCTGTAGCTTTTTTAATTAGTAGACAAGCATCTACGTAAGTATGTAAAGGCTTGATACCGCTGATGGGAAAGTTTTCTATTGCTCGTAGCGTTTGAATACCGTAATAAACGCTACTAGCAATTTGGCGATCGCCCATTGAATCCCGTTCAATGCGAAATTCCGAGTCTGTGTGTTGAGTCATAGTATTGTTTTAGGAGAGCTTCAGAAAACAGATTTTCCCACGCTTAGGGAGAGAGTGGGGAGATGGGGAAGATGAGGGAGATAAGAAAGAAAATACTACTTCTTTATCTTCCTCATCTCCCTCATCCCCCTCATCTCCCTCATCCCCCTCATCCCCTCATCCCCCTCAATGACTCTACCCAACTGGATTACTTTCTCTCGCCTTCTGGGTGTACCATTTCTGCTTTACGGCTTATATAATCCCACAGATCAAGCTAAGTGGATATGTTTGGCGATTTTTCTTGTCGCCGCATTGACTGATTGGTTAGATGGTTACTTAGCGCGGAAACTCAACCAAGTTAGTGATTTAGGTAAGTTTCTCGATCCCTTGGTGGATAAATTTTTAGTCCTTGCGCCATTAATGGTGTTGATTGAACTGGGAAAAGTGCCAGCTTGGGGAGTGTTTTTGATTTTAGCGCGGGAATTAGCGATCGCTGGTTGGCGAGTGAATCAAACGACAATTACCGGGGCGAACATTTGGGGTAAACTCAAAACTGTTAGTCAAATAGTGGCGATCGCACTTTTAATTGCGCCACTACCTGAAGCCTGGAAAATTGCATCTTTGATTGCCTTTTGGATTTCTGTTGCTTTGACGTTAATATCTGGCGGTATTTATCTCTTACCGCAAAAAGCTAACACTGCTGATTGAAAACATCTAATCTATCGTCACCGTAAATGTAAAATTTTTTCAGACAATAATCACAAAATATTTGTAGCTAAGCCAGAAATTTCTAACAGTGCCCAAAAAAATTCGGGAACTAAAAGCAATGCTCCTAAAAGCTGGATTCACTTATCGAAGTGGCAAAGGTAGTCATACAGTATGGAGTCATCCTTTGCTACTTTACAGCCTCACTTTATCTGGCAAAGATGGAGCAGATGCAGATCGTTACCAGGAAAAAGATGTGAGAAATGCCCTGCTAGAAATAAAACAATTGCAGGAAGAAGAAGACAAAGGAGAACAAGAATGAAATCACAATATAGTATTGTAATTCAGTGGTCTGATGAAGATAAAAAGTATATTGTCAGCCTGCCTGAGTTTGGTCCCTATGCACACACTC
Source organism: Desmonostoc muscorum LEGE 12446 (assembly GCF_015207005.2). GTDB lineage: Bacteria > Cyanobacteriota > Cyanobacteriia > Cyanobacteriales > Nostocaceae > Nostoc > Nostoc muscorum. The sequence goes on along the minus strand of NZ_JADEXS020000001.1, from coordinate 1,614,987 downwards.
ATGGAAATACCTACGCGGATGCTCTCAATAATGGTGAGGAAGTCTTGGAACTATTGATTGAAGATTACCAAGCACAAGGAAAACCACTGCCAGAACCTTTGACGGCAAACTTTTCCTTTGAGTTTATGTCATCTAATTCCTAAAAATCATAGCTAGGTAATCCAGTAACATCAGTTTCAAGAGCAAACAAATCACCTGAGTAGAAACTTTTGTCAATCTCGGCTTGGCTGAGTCCAACTGAACCAGTGGTGATGTAAAGTGTTTGCAAATCTTCGCCGCCAAAGGTGCAACTCGTTACGAGTGGAACAGGTAGCTTTAACCGCAATATTTCTTCACCTTTGCGATTAAAACGAATCACACACCATCCATTCCACATAGCTGACCAAATATTTCCTTGGCTATCTATCGTCAACCCATCTGGGTAGAAAGATTCATGAGTTAAATCAACAAAAATCCGGCGATTATTAATATTGCCTGTTACGGAATTAAAGTCATAAGCATATATTTTTTGTTTAGGAGAATCAGCCAAATAAAAAATTTCTTGATTCGGACTCCAACCCAAGCCATTAGAGATAGTCAATCCTGTTTCCATCACATGTAATGAGCCATCAGTATCGTAACGATAGAGGCTAGCGTCAGGCTTTTCTATAGAAGACATTGAGCCGAACCAAAAGCGACCTTTGGAATCACATTTGCCATCGTTGAGACGATTACTTGGCAGATTTCCTTCAATTTCCAAAATGGGCGTAACTTCACCTGTCTGGGTGTTGAGGAATGCCAAGTGATGACGCAGCGCCATAATTAATCTATCTTTACCAGCTGTGGCGATCGCACCTACCACATCTCCCACATCAAAAAAGCGATTTTTTCCCGTTACCGGGTCAAATTGATGCACTCGATGGTTAAAAATATCTATCCAGTAAAGTTGCTTTTTGATCGAATCCCAAATTGGTCCTTCACCCAAGCGGGCACGGGCTTCTAAAATATTATGGAGTGGATATTGCAAAACCTGGCTCATTTTATCAACCAACAATAGTATTTTCAGAAACTAATTTCACTAAAATTGAGGCAATTATCAAAAAAGTTTGCCTGACTAATAGAGAAAATTTGAATTCCTGTTCCAGTAAAAACTAAAGACACAATTTATCGCGTCTTTCTCAGGTATAAAAAAATATTTTTCTTTTGGCCAATTATTCCTTGATGGTACAGAACAAGCGGATTTATCCGTAGAAAAAATCGAAAATCCAAAATCCAAAATCCAAAATTGTCTGACTTTAGCCAAACCTTTACCGCAATCCGTTAACTTAAAATTGTACCAATTTCAAAATTGATTGCTACACACAGATTCCAAAACCCAGACACAACAAAGCGATTTCCAATCTAAAATCTAAAATTTAAAATCCAAAATAGTAGTAGTCGCTCAGGATTCCCCTTATGTACCAAACAGACCCGCCTCTCTCCCCAAAAGAAACCCTACCCACCATGTATGATCTTCCCAGTGAATACCCTGAGGACTCTGGTTTGCCTGACGAATTTCACCTTTTTCAACCCCAACTTCTGCGGGAAACCTTCTTTCCACCAAACTACCCAGTACAAGAGGTATTTGTTGGCACTGATTTAAACCTTTACTATGACCTCCGGCATACACTGTGGTACAAACGCCCGGACTGGTTTGCTGCTGTGGGAGTTTCGCGTCTCTACGAACAGCAAAACCTGCGTATGAGTTATGTCATCTGGCAAGAAGGGGTTGCTCCTTTTGTAGTGGTAGAGTTGCTTTCTCCTGGCACTGAAAAAGAAGACTTAGGACAAACTCTGCGGGAAGTTAACCAACCGCCCACCAAATGGGAAGTTTATGAACGGATTTTGCGAGTTCCTTACTACATCGTGTTTGACCACTACACTGACAAACTCCAAGCATTTCAACTAGTTGCAGATAGTTATCACGAAATAGATGTAACTACTTCTAGAGTCTGGATGCCAGGAATACAGCTAGGTTTAGGACTTTGGCAAGGCGCTTACGAAGGTATCGATCGCCTGTGGTTACGTTGGTACGATGAAACAGGAAATTGGATTTCTACGCAGCTAGAACAAGAAAGGCGACGAGCCGAACAGGAAAGACAACGAGCCGATAAATTAGCGGCGAAGTTGCGAGAATTGGGCATTAATCCTGATCAGGAGTAATAGGTAATTGGTTTTTCCCATTACCCATGACCGAATAATTCGTAATTATTCGGTCAACAAACCTCACAATTAAACAGCTTGTAAAATCTCCTCATCTACAGAAAAATCAACTTCAGCTTTATCCCGGCCAGAAGGGAGATAATCATTTTCCAAAGAATCTTGTAATCCAGAAATCAAATCATATTCAGGATGCCAGTTTAATTCTGTTTGGGCTTTGTTCACCGAAGCAAAGAAATGTTGTACCCGCATAGGAAAAGCCTTGCGTTTGCCGAAATCAAACTTCTTCGGGTCATAATGGACAATTTTCACAGCATCAGGTGATTTACCAGCCGCTAGGGCACTAGCACGGGCTAAACCATCAAAAGTGACAAAGCGATCGCCAGAAATATTATAAATCTCTCTTACAGCTTGTTGATTACCCAAAACTTGGGTCATTGCCTTTGCTAAATCTTTGACATGACCTAACTGGGTGATATGCAAGCCATTTCCAGGGATAGGAACGGGGCGATCGCGCACAATTCTGTCAAAAAACCAGCTTTCCAAGTCATTATAATTACGTGGGCCGTAAATGTAAGTAGGACGAATAGAGGTAAAGGGCAATCCCAATTGGGTGAGATAAGCTTCAGTTTCGTGTTTACCCAAGTGGCGGCTTTTCGGATCTACTGCATCGCCTTCGATATGGGGGAGTTGGTCAGATTTGAGATACACCCCCGCCGAACTCATGTATACAAAATGTTGCACCCGGTCTTGAAAAATCTCCGCGAGTGGTTGAGTATCACTAAGTTCTCGTCCATTATTGTCAAAAATGACATCAAAATTTTCTTGTGATAATTTTGCTTTTAATTGGGTAGCATCAGTGCGATCGCCTATAATTTGTCCTACTCCCTGTAAAGAAGGCGCTGGTCGATTTCCACGATTAAACAGCACGACTTCATGTCCTTGTTCCACTAATAGTTGAGTCAAATAGACACCAATGAACCGAGTACCACCCATAATTAGAATTCGCATAGCTTTCCCATTCCTACATCAGTTTTCTTTCAGGGACTGGGGACTAGGGACTGGGGATTGGGTACTGGGGACTAGGGACTCGGTACTAGGCGCTGGTAATTAAAGAAGAGTTTTCCCAGTACCCAATCCCTCACGCCCAGTCCCCAATCCCCAATCCCCAATCCCCAGTACCCAATCTGACATTATCAGGTTGCAGCATCCATCTGGAACCTCTAAGCGAAAGATTGCGTCTTGCCGTTAATCTGGGGCGCTTCCCATTAATTAATCACAAGGGGAAACTTTTCAGTTAACCTCATAATTTGCCTAACTATTTTCCATTCATTACAAGTTAGCTGTGCCCTTGAAATATGCTCTGGTTCATGAGTGGTTGACACCCGAAGCCACAGGTGGTTCAGAACTCGTTGTACGGGAAATTTTGAATCACATTGATGCTGATTTATATGCCCTCATCGATTTTGAATCCAGTAACCCTGAAAGTTATCTATACAAACGTCAGATTGGCAAGACGTTTCTTCAGCATTTTCCCTATGCCCGCAACGGTATACAAAAGTACTTGCCTTTGTGGCCTTTGGCAATTGAACAAATGGACTTGCGGCACTATGACGTAATTCTGTCTTCGTCCCATGCTGTTGCCAAGGGAATCCTTACCACTCCAGATCAGTTGCATATTTGCTACTGTCACAGCCCCATGCGCTATGCTTGGGACTTGACCTTTGATTATCTGCGCCAGAGCAAGCTGGGTAATGGTTTACCTGGGTGGGTAACGCGATATTTATTACATCATTTGCGCCAGTGGGATGTATTGAGTGCCAATCGTGTTGATTACTTCATTGCCAACTCGCAGCATACAGCTCGGCGGATTTGGCGCTGCTATCGGCGAGAAGCAACAGTCATTTACCCACCTGTGAATATTGGGGAATTTCCATTTTTTCAGGAAAAAGACGATTTTTATCTCACAGTTTCCCGACTAGTGAGTTACAAACAAGTATCGTTGATTGTCAAAGCTTTTAATCAACTAAAACGACCGTTAGTAGTAATTGGTACAGGAGATGAAATGCAAAAGATTCGTCAGATGGCAAATTCAAATATAGAAATACTCGGATGGCAACCCGATAATGTGGTAAAAAAATATATGGCTAGGGCTAAGGCGTTTGTGTATGCAGCTTGTGAAGATTTTGGTATTGCCTTAGTGGAGGCACAAGCCTGTGGTACGCCAGTAATAGCCTATGGTGCTGGGGGTGCTTTAGAAACAGTGCGAGATATTCGCTCTGGCGTGGATACAGGGACAGGTATATTCTTCAGGACACAAACAGAGGCGGCTTTAGTGGAGGCAGTAGAAAAGTTTGAAATATATCAGGGTTCGTTTAATTCCGAGTATATGCGATCGCACGCCGCGCAGTTTTCACCGCAAGTCTTTGCAGATCGTTATCTAGATTTTGTCAATAAGTGCAACGAAAAAAGACCTTTTTGGAATAATGGTCTTGGTTAATAGGACTTATTTTTTTAGGCTTTTGGCAATTTACCCCCAGAAGCATCTCATTTTGGCTTTAAGATTGGGACTATGTGTGGTGTGGATTATTAAGGAGTATGATGACTGCCCAGAGCTCACTCCTCTCCGGCAAGCGAGGTGTACGGCAAGACACTAGAGGGTCTACGCGTACTCTCCTAAAGCGCGGTCAAAAAACAAAGACGCCTAGAGTTAAACCTCAAGGTTTATCTTTTCAGGGTTTAAACGGAGAGTTTGCCAAGCGACTATTCGATATAGTGTTTTCGCTGTCAGTGTTGATTTTATTCTTTCCTGTCTACTTAATCTTGGCCTTGTTGATTGCTTTGAGTTCAGAAGGCCCGATTTTTTATGTTCAGGAACGGGTGGGGAAAAACTACAAACCTTTTAACTGTATTAAATTCCGAACAATGGTCAGCAATGCGGACGAAATCCTCGTGCAAATGATGGAAACATCGCCCCAGCTGCGACAAGAATTTGAGAGCAGTTTTAAGCTCAAACAAGACCCACGGATTACTAAAATTGGTCGATTTTTGCGAATTACTAGCCTAGACGAATTTCCCCAGTTTTGGAACGTTTTAAAAGGAGATATGAGTGTAGTCGGTCCTCGCCCATTAGTAGCAGAAGAACTACCAAAATACGGTTGTCACATTGATGAGATTTTAACAATCCGTCCAGGAATTACTGGTTTGTGGCAGGTGTCTGGGCGTAATGACATTCCCTACCCTCGCCGAGTCCAAATAGACCTGCATTATGTAAAATCTAGGAATTTGTGGCTTGATTTATGGATCATCTTAAAAACTGTTGATGTGGTAATTTTACCTAAAAATAACGGTGCATACTGAGTGATTAGTGAGGGTTGATTCTGTGGGGCAGTCAATGCCCCTAAGTACTATTTTTTAGTGGAAGATACCGCAGATTCCAAGAAGCATAAAATACACAAACTAAGTCTGAAAGTCAGGTATAAAACCTGCTTTAGTTCTAACTTCGGACGCCTTGGCGAAGCTTCTGGGGTTTTATTCCTGAATTCAGCAATTCTGCTGTAAAAGACTACACCAAACTACTTACAGCGTTTTGCAACTACATGAGGTACACCCTTTCCCAACCCTCCTTAGTAAGGGCAGGGTGCGCGATAGCGCGGGTGGGGTATTTTTGTACCTCACCAACTTGAAATCTGCTGTAAATATAATGTTGTTCGGTTTTCACTAAAGAAAAGGCAGTATAGATTTTTATGGAAATCTATTCCATACCTCTTTTTCAAAACATCACAAGACTGGATGGCAAAAGTTTATTGAGTTTTCACAAAAATCAGAGATGTATCAAACTTTGACAAGTTAAATGATGATAAAATTACTATTAATAATTATTAAAAAATGTTGAATTTATGAAGTAAATTCTTATTGGTTCAACAACTTGTTCTTAAGTATATTTATTTACTTAAAAGTTACACGATCGATTAGAACTGGTAGGTTTACTATGTAGGCAATTCAGCAATTACCTGCTAGGTTGTATCATATCGTCTGTAACATTTTAATCAAAGACAATAAGGGATAGTTGAGCATGACGCAAAAAAAACGAGCGTTAATAACTGGTATTACGGGTCAAGATGGTTCATACCTGAGTGAGTATTTGCTAGAACAAGGTTATGAAGTTCATGGGATAATTCGCCGGACTTCCACCTTCAACACAGACCGTATCGATCACATCTACGAAGATCCGCACAAACAAGGAGTGCAGTTGTTTCTTCACTACGGTGATTTGACTGATGGAACAACACTGCGACGTATCTTAGAAGAAGTACAACCAGTAGAAATTTACAACCTCGGCGCTCAATCCCATGTCAGAGTCAGCTTTGACTCCCCAGAATACACTGTAGATTCAGTGGGAATGGGGACACTGCGTTTGTTAGAAGCAATTCGAGACTATCAACACCGTACCGGAATACAAGTGCGGTTTTACCAAGCGGGTTCTTCAGAAATGTACGGATTAGTGCAAGCAATACCGCAAAGTGAAACAACACCATTTTATCCGCGCAGTCCTTATGCTTGCGCCAAAGTATATGCCCACTGGCAAACAATAAATTATCGTGAATCTTACAATTTGTTTGCTTGTAACGGCATACTTTTTAACCACGAATCACCACGACGCGGTGAAACCTTTGTCACCCGTAAAATTACGATGGCAGTAGCCAACATCGTTGCCAAAAAACAGAAAAAGATTTACATGGGAAATCTCGACTCCAAACGAGATTGGGGCTATGCCAAAGATTACGTCAAAGCAATGTGGTTGATGTTGCAGCAAGACCAACCAGACGATTATGTAATTGCAACTGGCGAAACCCACTCAGTACGGGAGTTTCTCGAATTGGCATTTAATTATGTCAATCTCAATTGGCAAGATTATGTCGAGTTTGACGAACGCTATCTGCGTCCTGCGGAGGTAGAGTTGTTGATTGGGGATTCTAGCAAAGCACAGCAGAAGTTAGGCTGGAAAACATCGGTAACCTTTGAGCAACTAGTTTCCTTAATGGTAGAAGCAGACCTGCAAGCCTTGGGTTACACTTCACCCAATGGAAATGGTTCGCAATTTCCACATGATATTGCGACTCTTCGTCAAGAAATGGGCGCTTTGCATTTCTGATTCGGACTACAGAGGATAAAAATATGACCGCCTTAGAACTCAAAAATAAACGCATTCTCGTCACTGGTGGGTCAGGCTTTCTCGGTCGTCAGGTGATCGATCAGTTGTGTCAAGCAGGGGCTGATGGTGAGAAGATTAGAGTAGTGCGATCGCGTGATTGCGATTTGCGGGTTTGGGAAAATTGCCAACGTGCAGTTGACCAGCAAGACATCATTATCCATTTAGCAGCTCATGTTGGTGGTATCGGTCTCAACCAGCAAAAACCCGCAGAGTTATTCTACGATAACTTGATCATGGGAACCCAGCTAATCCATGCTGCATATCAAGGGGGAGTCGAAAAATTCGTCTGTGTTGGTACTATCTGTGCCTATCCAAAATTCACCCCAGTACCATTCAAAGAAGATGACTTGTGGAATGGCTACCCAGAGGAAACCAACGCCCCTTACGGAATTGCCAAAAAAGCGCTTTTAGTGCAATTGCAAGCTTATCGCCAGCAGTATGGTTTTAATGGTATTTATTTGCTGCCAGTGAATTTGTATGGGCCGGAAGATAATTTTGATCCCGGAAGTTCTCATGTGATTCCGGCGTTAATTCGCAAGGTTCACGAAGCCCAAATTCAAGGAGAAAAGCAACTACTAGTTTGGGGTGATGGTAGTCCCACCCGCGAGTTTCTGTATTCACAAGATGCAGCGCGGGGGATTGTTATGGGCACCCAATTTTATAACGAATCAGAACCAGTAAATTTAGGAACGGGTGATGAAATTTCGATTCTTGATTTAGTGACTCTGATTTCCCAATTAATGGAGTTTAAGGGTGAGATTGTTTGGCAAACTGATAAGCCAAATGGTCAACCTAGACGCCGTTTAGATACTGAACGTGCGAAGCTTGCCTTTAATTTCACTGCTCAAATCAGCTTTGAGCAAGGGCTGAAGAATACCATTGAGTGGTATCGTCAACACGCTGCATAATCTTAGGGTGGGTAGTGCCCACCCTAGCTTTTTTGAGTAAATTTTAAATGTGGACACAGTTAATCATCAACTAAATAAAGCAAAACTACGCCGTACTCTACTCAAAACACGCCAATCAATGTCTGTCTGGGAGTGGAGAGAAAAAAGCGATCGCATTTGCTCTCATTTAGAAAACTCTACTTTGTTCGCCCAAGCAAAAACAATACTTGCTTATTTTAGTTTTCGCCAAGAACCCGACCTCAGTCCACTATTTACAAACACCAAATACCGTTGGGGATTTCCTCGCTGCGTTAATCAATCCCTATCTTGGCATATTTGGACACCTGAAGATTCTCTGCAAAGTGGGGCTTATGGCATTACTGAACCCCATCCCGATGCCCCAACCTTAGACCCGACGGAAGTAGATTTGATTCTTATTCCCAGTGTAGCTTGTGACGATCAAGGATATCGCCTGGGTTATGGCGGAGGATATTACGATCGCCTACTCAGTTCACCGGAGTGGTTGACAAAGCCCACTGTGGGAATTGTGTTTGATTTTGCGTATTTACCCCAGCTACCTATCGAACCTTGGGATAAACCCTTAACAAGTATCTTAACCGAAACTGGGTTGACTCAGAAAGACTGAAGGGTTGAGGATGATGAAGAAACATCATTAAATATTTTTCATGAGTAATCCAGTATCATCTACCACTGACCAGTCAGCAATGATTGATGAGATTGTAGCAACTAGCCTCCAAGCTCAACAACAAACAGGCCCAGATCTGCGCCAAATTCATAGTAAAAGTCATGGACTGCTTTGGGCAGAGTTTATTATTGAACCCAATCTTCCTGAAGACTTGAGAGTAGGTTTGTTCAAAACGCCCCAAACCTATCCTGCTTGGATTCGTTTCTCTAGCGGTGGTGCGCCTGAAAAGCGTGGAAAATTTCGCTCCGATACCCAACCTGATGTTCGCGGTATTGGCATTAAGGTGATGAATGTAGACGGGCAAAAAGTACTGGATGATGAAGAAAAAACTCAAGACTTTGTACTCAACAGTTATCCTACTTTCTTTACCAAAGATATTCGTGATTACGCTGATATCTTTAAAGCAGGTAGTGGACAACTTACTCCAGAACGGATACAGGAACTGGGTTATGCCTTCGCTTTGTTACAAAAAATTACTAGTAAGAACGTAGGCAATCCACTTTTGATTCAATATTGGAGCATGGCTCCGTTTAAATTTGGCGATAAGATTGTCAAATTGTCTGTAAAATCTCAACAGATTGAACAGCCTCCAGAAACACTTCCAGAATCCGAAAACTACCTCCGGGAAGCAATAGTCAAGCATTTAACAGTAGAAGGTCAAGAAGCATCTTTTGACTTCCTGATTCAGTTTTATGTAGATGATGACAAAACCCCAATTGAAGACCACGTTAAAGAATGGCAAGAAGCAGATTCACCGTTTATTAAAGTTGCAACTGTCCGCATTCCCAGTCAGAAATTTGATTTTGAAGAACGCAAACGTTTAGATGAGGGTACATTGTTTAGCCCTTGGCATACATTACTTGAGCATGAGCCTGTTGGCAGTGTGAATCTTTCTCGCAAAAAGCTTTATAGCGAACTTGCAAAGTATCGGCGAGAACAAATTGCCAAACGCTTGCGGGAACCACAGCCTTATGTAGAGGTTGAAGATTAACCACTATAATTTGATTTCAAACTGTAGAATGATACAGCAGAATTCAGGAGTAAGAATTCAGAATTCAGAAGGAATTGGAGATGTGGTTGTCGCGCGGCGCAACGCACCTTGAATTGTTGATGGTGCGTTAGCCTACGGCATAACGCACCCTACATTTACTAAGTTTTTATTTTTATTCAACCAGATTTTTGATGATAGGTTACGATAAAATTAATCAAACTTTTAATTAAATCCATGTCTGACTCAGTTCAATATGTTACTAATGCAGAGGGAGAAAAAATTGGTGTACTGTTAGATTTAGAAACTTACCAACAGCTAACCAATTTATCTATAGATTCTGAATTATTGATTGGTTTAAGTAAAGAAGAGTTACAAGCTTTAGCAGAAAATTCCTTATTTCCCAAAGTTCAGATCCAATTACAAGACTTATTAAATAAAAATTCTGAAAATCATTTATCAAACGAAGAAAGTGAGATTTTAGACAGATTATTGGCACAGGTTGACCAGTTAAATATTCTGAAAACTAGAGCCAGATACACGTTAAATATTTTTCAAAAGAAGCAACAAGTCACGTGAGTGTTTACATTCCTATTGAATTACAAAGGAAAATTCGTAATCAATCAAATGCTGAACTCTAAAAAATCACGATCGCAAATTCTGCTAATGTATACGCTATTGGGAGCGATCGCACTGGTGATGCTCTTTCCTTTGCTGTGGCTAATCAGCACAGCCTTAAAATCACCTACGGAAAATATTTTGCAGTCGCCGCCACAGTTGTTGCCTGCGTCGCCTACACTGGATAACTTTTCTAGTGTTTGGCAATCTTTACCTTTTGGACAATATTTATATAACAGCACCTTGGTGTCAGTGCTGACTGTTGGCTTAAATCTGCTGTTTTGCGCTTTAGCTGCCTATCCCTTGGCAAGGTTATCATTTGTGGGGCGAGACTGGATTTTTGTGGCCATTGTCTCTACGATTATGATTCCCTTCCAGATTGTGATGATTCCTCTTTACATTTTGACAGTCCAGTTGGGTTTGAGAAATACTTATTTAGGGATGATTTTTCCCAGCTTAGCTTCTGCCTTTGGGATTTTTCTATTGCGCCAAGCTTTCATCAGCGTTCCCAAAGAAATAGAAGAAGCTGCCCGTATGGATGGCAGCTCGGAGTTAGGTTTGTGGTGGTATGTGATGTTACCAGCAATTCGCCCAGCATTAGTAACTTTAGCTATTTTTGTATTTATTGGTGCTTGGAGTGACTTTTTGTGGCCTTTAATTGTCATCCAAGACGAAAATTTATACACCCTTCCCTTGGGAGTCGCCAAGCTAGCAGGTACATTTTCCCTTGATTGGCGGTTGGTAGCAGCTGGTTCTGTAATTGCGATCGCCCCAGTATTATTACTATTTGTGTTTTTACAACGTTACATTGTACCCACGGAAACTGGTAGCGGGGTGAAGGGGTGAAGAAGACGCGGGGACGCGGGGATGAGGGAGTAGAAGGAGCAGGGGGAGCAGGGGAGGCAGGGGGAGCAGGGGAGGCAGGGGAAGAAATAACCAATCTTCAATGCCCAATGCCCAATGCCCAATTCAATAAGCACCAGTCTTTTTCAAAACTACCCAAATTGTTTTCATAATTAGACTCAAGTCGTAAGTTACAGACCACTTACGTTGATAATCTATATCCATCTTGACAATGGTTTCAAAGTCTGTGATGCTTGAGCGTCCATTAGCCTGCCATTCTCCAGTAATGCCTGGCTTGACTCGCAATCTATCCCAGTGGTGTGCATCGTAATGCTTGACTTCATCAAGAGTTGGTGGACGAGTACCTACTAAGCTCATGTCCCCTACCAAGACATTCCAAAATTGTGGAAATTCGTCTAAGCTAGTACGCCGCAAAAATTTACCCACAGGAGTAATTCGAGGATCGTCAACAGATTTAAAGATGTGACCTTTGGCTTGATTTTCAACTAAATACTTGAGTTTATCGGCATCCATAACCATAGAACGGAATTTCCACATCCGGAAGGGTTTTCCATTCAAACCGCAGCGAATTTGAGAATAAAATATTGGATTTGGATCGGAAATCAAGGTAACAACTGCTACGGGAATCGCTACAAAAAATGTAATAATCAGCCCGACAATGGCTCCAACAATGTCAATTAATCGTTTTGCCAAGCTTACAGTTGAGGGATGTGACGGCTGTTGCGAGCAATCAAGGGAATAAGAATAAATCACAAGAGTTAGCTGAACTACAACAGGAATTTTTGCATCAGTAGTGCAGACATCGACATAATCTTTATAGGACTTTTAATGTTTTTGTCGTCTCTACTGAGTGCTAACATACACAAAAGTCTAACTAGAAAAAAACCGAAAACCTAAAGTTTACAGAATCTTTCAATTAACCAGGCATATTGTAAATTTCCAGTATTTTCCTGTAAAAAAACCAAAAATAATGCTATTAGAACCAGACACAAAATTTTGTGAGTAAACCATACTTTTACTCACAATTTGGCTGCTTGTAGCGGCACTAACCTTAATTATGAACTTCTAGGGCAAAATTTACTGTATATGGTTCCTCAAGTGATTGCTGATTGCTAGCCTTGATTGCATCGAGATAGCGACGCAAAGACAAAAGTTGTTGGGAATTGGGACGATAGGTGAGACTGCCTTGTTTTTCAAAAAGTGGTGCAGTGGCGATCGCCTGATAGTCAGGATTTTCTTGGGAAGTCTGGGTGAGCCAAGTTGAGTCTATGACTGAAGGTATCAAACCGGAAGGTAATTCACCTTCCAAAAAAGCTAACAGGCGTTGCTGACAACTGCGGGTATTGATTCCACGACCCTCAAATAGCTGGATAACTTCACCGAAAGATAAGGGTCGATCTGGTAGCAGGCGCAGCAATTCTGTAAACAGGAAATAATCAGTGTATTGTTGTCTGGGTATATCTAATATCTGGGGATGCAAAGGTAGCATCGCCAAACCATAGGCAACTCGACTGCAATTAGGAGCGCCGTTTTCGCCGAGATATAAATCTTGAATAATTTTCGCGCTGGGGAGTTTTTGCCGTAGCCAACGGTTCACCGTCCCGATACAAGCTACTCCACCAGTGAGGATAGCTTGATTAATTGCTTCTGTGGGAATACCACGAGCTACCAATAATTTGTTCAGTTCGCGGTTCAAACGGCGGACAAAGGGGATAAATACTTGGCTTTCTAAGTCTCGTCGCCGTAAAATCCATCGCTGATCGGCTAATTCCAAGGTAAAAGTGTCTTGGTGTTGTAAAATCAGCTTCAAAGCTAGTGCTGCATCTAATACCGCCTGTCCCAGCAAAGAACTTTCTAGGCGCTGCTGGAGACGAATTCGAGCCGTGATATCCGGTTCGCCAACTCTGGGTAGTTCTAATTCTTCCAATCCCAAAGTCTGCCAATGCATTTGGTCTAAACCGGGAATTGACGGTTGCCATTGCCAGGGATTAGTGGTGGCAGTTTTACTCTCGCTTTCGCTTTCTAAACGTGACTGGCGAGATTTAGGTGGCAAAAGCAGCTGACAGATAATGTCTTGTTCAATTCCCTTGCCAGCATAAGCAAAACTGTGCAGCATGAAATCATTGTATGTCAATTGTGCTAGGGTTTCTGGTACATCGACTAGCAACATTTCTGTAGCAGCTGCGCCAATATTAATCACAAGGGTGTTGCCCACAAGGGAATTTTCGCTGGTTTTTGCAGGATGAGAATCTTGGTCTTGGTTTAATTTTAATTTTATTTGCTCACCCTTAGCAGCATCAAGTTCTGGAAGTAGACTAGCGATCGCTTCTTCGACAAAAAAGACTTGCTGGGGATGTCGGATCAGCTTGCTAGTGAGTACAGCTTCTCTGACGTTGAAGCGATATTGTTCTGACCAACTAGATGGACAAGTGCAAATTACACCAGCAATATTATTAATAATCTGAGGAAAATTTTGTTCGCTAATCCCAACAGCAGCAGCCATTAAACTAGGAGTGGTACTAGCTCGATCGCGCTTGAGAGTTAACAGCAGTTTAGAGAGCGATCGCACAACCCAAATTAAAGGCCCTGCCGAAAATTCATTTAATTGCAAAACAGGTTCCCATTTTTGGCGTTCACTCTTGTAGGGAATGGCTACTTGTAAATAAGGTTTCAACTGCGCCGAATAAAGATTGTTTGTTGAATCTGCTGTGGAGTTGGGTGGCGCAGGATTCTTATCTTGGGCAACAGCCGCAGGTGCTGTCTGCTCATGTGATTCGATACTTTCATTTTCCCCGTGGGGTACAGAAGCTGTTGGCAGATAAACCTCTGTTGGTAAACGAAACGATTGCTGAAAAGAACTTGTTCCCGGTGGATTTTCTGCTGACCAGTAGATAGGATGTACAACCAAAGAAGAACTATTTAACAATGCAGCGGAAATTCCTGTTGTACCCAAATCAATTCCTAAATACCACACTGATTCCAGAACTTTGGATGAAACTTCTATATTGTTTATCGAGTTGGAATTGGGAGGTAAATAACTTTCTGAAACAGGAGTTGTCTCTTGCTTTTTTTTTTCAGTTTTTGGGTCTAAATCTAAGTTAGTTTCTATCTGGGGAACTGCCAGACTGTTTGTTGCTATTTGGAGATTTTCTAGCCCTTGCTCAGGGGAAATTGTGGGGATTGTGTCTTGGATTGTAGCAACAGATTCCTGAGAAATATCTAAGTTACTAGCTGGTTGCAAGTCAGAATTTAGCTGTCGATCAAAATTAGCCAAATCCAGGTCTAATTGCTGCAACTGTTCTTCATCTAAGGAAATATCAGGGATGACTGGAGTCTGATTTGACTCTAAAGAAAGTAGGTTTTCTTGTGGCGAAGCTGGAATATAGTTATCTAAAGAGGGTTCAAGGCGATCGCTTGTGGCATCTGTGGCGATCGCAATTTCTGGTATTTCTGGAGTAAGTGGTGCTGTAGTTGTGGCATTATTCACAGCTGATGGTACTTCCAGAAGTTGCTGTTCATTACCTACATCAGGTAATAAATCAGTTAAGGTGCTAATTGTATCAGCAACTTCTGGCTGATTGCTGAGTTCCAAAGGCAAACTCTCTGCTACGGAAATTACTGGTGGCAAGGCTAGGTCAGTATCCTCTGCAAAAAATAGTCCTTCCGCTGAATCTTTAGTTTCTATAGCATCCTGAGCATTGCTGAGATCGAAAAAATCTGTGTCTGATTTTTCCAAAGATGTATCAGGTGTCACAACCTCAGAATCAACAGTGGGGGGGAGAACAGGTGTCTCCTCAGGGGTATTCAAAGTTGATGGAGGAGTTGTAACAGAACTTGATGAATCACTACCAGTACCAAACAAACTGGCATAAAGTTGATCTACTTCATCAGCAATTAACGCAGAAATATCTTCCGGTAATTCAGCTGGACTTTCGGAAGATTGAGACGACTCTAAGCCAAGCTGCAACAGCACTGCATCTAAATCTTCTGTGAGAGTAGTAGTTTGTTGCTCAGGATTAATTGACGAAGTTTCTGGCTGTATCAGTTCTAGAAGTGGAAATTCAGCATCGATATCAGTTGGGTAAGCTAGTGATGCAGGTGGTGTTTCAGCTTCTCCCTCCAGAAGAGATGACTGGGAACTAGGGGATTGTTGCTGCAAATACTGGGTTAAATTGTTGAGAAAGCTGGCCATCAACTGTTCGCCCTGCATTCCCTTGCTATGCATTCTTGCCAGTGCTTGGGATAAAGACTCGTAATAGGTGTTAATGTTGCGTTGTAGTGCCTCAAAAACAACATTCACAGTCCCATCTAGTGATAGTAAGCGTTGATCTAACTCCTGAGCCAGCTGTGTTAACTGCTCTACACGGTCTGGGGATTCTAAAAAAGGTTGAGTTGCAAAAGATACTGGTTGTGAGTTTGGGCGATCGATTCCTGCTGAAGAACTGGGGGAATTAGCTAAAGTCTGTGCTACCAATGGCGTTAAAGTTGGCACAAGGCGACTCATGAGTACCTGTAAAAACTCGGTAATCATCTGCTCTTGGTTTGTCAACTGCTGCGCCAGGGAGTAGTTTTGCAATCGCTTTTGTTCTAACTGCCGAATTTCTTGGACGAGAGTGGCTCGTTCTTGTAATAGTCCTTCTAATTCGGCCCTTAATGGCTGTATCAATTTGGAAAATTCAGTTTTTAATTCCCCTGCTTCAACGGTACTGTGTTCTTGAGTGGGTTCGGATGGTGGTAATAAAAGCTGGTTATGGCTTTGATCGGTAAATTTTGTTAATAAAGGCGATGGCTCCGCCAACGCCAAGGGCGATCGCGGTTCTCTCAAAGATTGATTTTGGATACCGCCCTCTAATGCTTCTTTTTCTCGTAGTCTCACCAAAAAGTCCCGAATTCGTTCTAAAACCTCTTTAGGTTCTTGTCCCTGACCAGGGAAAAACCTAGACAGGCGCTTACCACCACTGGCAAGTAAGTTGTCAATGTCTGCAATCAGCTTTTGAATTTCATCTGCACTGGAAGTCACTTTTCTATACCTTAGCTAGAACTTTATGTCAACTAATGTGACAATTACTTTACAGTCACCGTGCCCCTACGGGGAAGCAAGCTACGCACAGCGTCTCCCATAGGAGAAGTTTTGAGTGGCAGGAGCCGCTACTTGGACTTGTGACTCTCATTATGTTATGGATTACTGGGAGGAGTGGCAATCTTCAGTCAGTGTTTGTTTAACAAGCTTAGCTTGATTGCTCAAAACCGCTAAAATATGTGAGCAATAATTTACTAGCTTGAGTATGATGAATGTTGTTTGCTTATATTTTTAAGTAACCAAGAGTAATCAAGTTTACAGCACAGGTACTCCCTAAGTAATACTTCAGCAGGCTGTAACTAGTTTTGACAAAACTTTTAACCTATTTAAACCCATAGGTGAAAATTGTTTAGAAAAACGCTCCGATCGCTTTTTTTGTGTAGCATAGGTTATTTTTATTGTTGAAAGGTGGCTGTGCTCTGATAGCTTAGGCTTAAAAGAATGCTCTTGTATGTCGTTTGTATATAGCAGCTTGAATAAAAATGCCCTAATGGAAGACCGATATGTGCCCTGCTTTTTTGAGGGTTTGCCAGAAGCAGTTGTGGAAACAGCCCTTACCCATCTTGTAACCCGCACTCACCCAGCTAATCAAGTGATCGTACTAGAGAATGACTGGGGTGGTGCTGTGTATTTTATCAGAGAGGGATGGGTAAAAATTCGTACTTATAATTTAGAAGGGAAAGAGGTAACACTGAATATTCTTGGCAAAGAAGAATTGTTTGGTGAAATGGCGGTTCTAAGTGAAAAACGTCGAACTACTGATGTCATTACCCTAACCCCAACGGTAATTGGCAGTATGCCTGCTTCAGATTTTAGCAATTTACTTAAAACGGAACCCTTGGCAGGACTCCGATTAGCAACACTAATGGCAGAGCGCTTACAGCAAGTGAATCGCCGATTACGTTTGCGGGAATCTCATAGTCAGTCACGGGTAGCAGATACATTGCTGTTTTTGGCAGAAGGACAGGGAAAAAAAGGGCAAACAGGAACTGAAATCCCGAATTTACCTCATCGGGAATTGAGTAGTTTGAGCGGACTGGCACGGGAAACGGTGACGCGGGTATTGACAAAACTAGAAAAAAAAGGCTTGATTAAACGGGATCAAGACATTATCTGTATTCCCGATATGTCAGCCTTGGAAAGAATGATAGTGTGAAGTACCCCTTTTTGCTTCGCTGAAAAAGGGGCTTCCAATTTCAACTACAACAATGACGGTCTTATTCGTCTTTCGGGTTTCCCGTCTAATTCGCCGTTGCCACGTTAGGTATTCCTATTGCTAGGAGTTCGGAACTAAACCCGATGATAGCGTAGCGGTAGCGAGTCATCGAGCGTCTGGTCTTACACAGCGTCCACAGGCAGCCGCCCATCTTCCATAGGCACTTTGATTGTTTTACCGTACATTCCTGTGTGGCTTATCTTTTACCGCCTTAGTAGATAGGCGAACCAGTGACCGGAATCTTTCCCCCTTTCTCACGCTCTTAGACAAGGCATAGCATATTACTGCTACTGTGACCGTTTGTTATGAGCCGTTTGGGTGGGTCATCGACCATTGAGATCATAATATATATGTATCCATAGCAGTGATACTTCATGAAAGAAAGATCCATCAGAGTTAGGTTATCGCAGAAACGGAACGACAAACTTAAGGCTTATGCACAAAGCAAAGAAAAAACAGTTACGCAGTTGGTTGAGGATTGGATCGACAGGCTGCCTAGTCCTAAGATTGACGACTCCTCATCCCCACCCTCAATGTACTCATAGGGTGGGGACTTCCGCGACACGTTAAAACTTGTCAAAATATGAGCATTTTAAATTCTCTGCCCGATGAGCCAGAAGACGAACCATCACCAGAATCTGAAACTCCCGCCAATCATTGGTTAGACAAACAAGAATTAAGCCGTCCTCAACTTAAGGCTGATACGCCCTTGAGGATGGTGGAAACAGCCTTTTTAGCCAGTACTGCTAGCCTAATTTGGTTTATTAATTTTTACTTTCCTTTAGGCCCAGTTTTGCGGATATTTTTTCCAGTGCCGATCGCTCTAGTTTATCTCCGTTGGGACAGACGAGCAGCATGGATGGCAGCACTCACTTCTGGGTTGCTGCTGACAGTACTGATGGGGCCAGCCCGCAGTTTGCTATTTGTCATGCCCTACGGCTTTATGGGCGTGCTTTTAGGTGCGACGTGGTATCGTCGTCGTGTTCCCTGGATAGTTTCCATCACCTTGGGTACGCTGTTGGGTACTTTGGGAGTCTTTTTTCGGTTGTGGTTATTATCTGTGTTATCAGGTGAAGACCTCTGGGTTTATGTAATTACCCAGGTGACTGAGTTTATCGAGTGGGTATTTCTAAAGTTGAGTTTATTGGCGAGTCCCAGTGTGTTTTTGATTCAAATAGGCGCGATCGCTTTGATTGTACTCAACAACTTTATCTACCTCTTTGTAGTACACCTAGCTGCATGGCTGCTTTTTGACCGCCTGGGCAACCCCATTCCCCGCCCACCACACTGGGTGCAAGTCCTTATGGATTATGAAGGATAGTTATCAATACTGCTCGGATAAGCAGGGGAGGCAGGGGAGGCAAAACTTCCCCTGCCTACATTTCTCCCCCGACTATTGAACAGCTTGCCTCAACCAAGAAATTCCAAAACCTACGCAGTATTGGGATAGTTATTTGTCATTAGCAGTACTGAGTTAAGAGTTAAGAGTTATTCTTCCCCTGCCTCCCCTGCTTCCCCTGCCTCCCCTGCCTCCCCTGCTCCCCATCTGCACATGCCCAATTCCCAAATTCGTATTTATACCCAAAAACAACAGGGTGAAGAATGGCTGCGACGGTATCGTGGTTATCTACCTGTATTTGCCTGCGTTTTAGGATTTACTGAAACTGGTTTGATTCCAGGGATTTCAGCAGCCGGTCGCACTCCAGAAGATCGAAAATATACTGCTTGTGCGGATGCCGAGTTTTTGTATTATGGCGCAGAACATAAATCCCAATATCCCTTACCACCGTTGGCGGCTGGGGCTTCGCCTGTGTTGATTTCTCGCGCTGTCTTTGAGTCACTAAAAATACCCGTGCATTTATTTAATGCTGGTTTACCCCAGGTTCCTGCTGTGCCAGTAATTGATTTGGGTGGCACTCCTGCTAAATGTTTAAGTGGAGGGAATGCTATGGAAATCACAACGGTACACCACTTGCTCGAACAAGGGCTACTTTGGGGAGAACGCCTTGCTGCCAATATCCAACAGGGATATTTGATTATCGGTGAATGCGTCGTTGGAGGCACTACAACTGCTCTGGCAATTTTAACTGGTTTAGGCATAGAAGCTGCCGGAAAAGTTAACAGTAGCCACCCTGTTTGTAACCACGCCCAAAAGTGGGCACTAGTGCAAGCTGGGCTGGAAAAGATGAAGAGACATGAGGGGGATGAGGAGGATGAGGGGGATGAGGGAGATAAAGAAAAGGGGAACAAGGAAGAAAATTTTACCTTGTCTGGCTCATCTCCCCCATCTCCCCCATCTCCCTCATCTCCCTCATCTCCCCCACTTCCCCCACCCGATCCCTTAAAACTCGTCGCCGCCGTGGGCGATCCGATGCAAGTGGTGGTGGCTGGAATGGCGATCGCTGCTAGTCGTAATTGTGGTGTTATGCTGGCTGGAGGGACGCAAATGCTGGCGGTTTATGCGCTAATGAGTGCGATCGCTCAAGCTTACGGTTTATCATGGCAACCAGAAGAAGTAGTTGTGGGTACAACGCGCTGGGTAGCAGAAGATCCTACCGGCGCTACTGTTGACTTAGCCTTGAGCATAGGTAAAAGCAGTTCAACTCAGATTGCAACAACTCCTCCCCTATTAGCAACTGCTCTCAACTTTACTGATTCTCGTTATCCCCAACTGAGAGCTTATGAGCAGGGCTTTGTCAAAGAAGGTATGGGTGCTGGAGCAGCTTGCATAGCTGCTCATCTTTGCCAAGATTGGCAGCAACACCAACTTTTAACAGCCATTGAAGCCCAACTTGAACGGCTGAGCTTGGTTAATTACCAATAGTAAAACCGGAAACTTATCAAGCTCCGGTTAATATTTGAACTCACGAATATTGACTAAATTAACAAGAAAGAATTCAGGAGTTAATAGTCAGAAAAATAAATTGAATTGCAGTACAACTGGTGAATGTAGCTTGCTTCTACGTAGAAGTATAAACGATAAAACACCACACCAAATTTTCAACTTTGTGGCGTTTCCAGGCAATCGCTGAAAATCCCTCACTTCAAGCATTGCTGAATTCTGTTAGCGCAGCGGGGCGTAGCCCATTCTGAATTCTGACTTCTCTTTTAATGAATTCTTTCTCTAAGTAATTGTTCTTCCAAGGCAGCAATGCGATTGTATGCTGCTGTTAATTGCGCTGTTAGTCGTTGTATTTGAATTTCTGGTGTTAAGTTGTTATCTCCACCTTGACGGTGCATATCTAAATAAATGCCATCTGTTAATACATCCTTGTGTTCCATTGCCGAATTTGAACTGATACGTCCTTTTAACTGGTTGCCTCCAGTACCACTATATTCCTGATAATTATCCTTTGCTTGTGTATTCGCTAAGGAACACTCTGAAAAAGCTTGAGCAACTTTAATGTCAAGCTGCTCAATTACTTGGCAGAGGGCATCCAGTTTTTGGCTCAAAATCAGGATTTGCTTTTGTAATGGCTCCATTCAATACCCTCATTGGCACATTAGATTCTATGTTATTCAATTTACTGAGAATCTTAACTATACTTATGAATTATTTAAGTATTCATATTTTTTGTG
Source organism: Desmonostoc muscorum LEGE 12446 (assembly GCF_015207005.2). Classification (GTDB taxonomy): domain Bacteria; phylum Cyanobacteriota; class Cyanobacteriia; order Cyanobacteriales; family Nostocaceae; genus Nostoc; species Nostoc muscorum. The sequence continues at coordinate 1,593,656 of NZ_JADEXS020000001.1, read as the reverse complement.
GCAATGTGACATTTAAATCATTACTTCTAAATATTAAGTAAAGATTTAGCATAAGTACTACTAAGGAAAATTATTGAGAAAAATTAATCTTCAGGTAGTGATTCGCATAAAAACTCGCTAATTTGAGTCAAATGCTCAAATTTATCGTTATTACCAACAAAAAATGCTGAAAATTTTCTAAATCGACTTTGGAGACAGTCACTGTCTGTGAATCTCTGCTTAATATAGGTGTAATTAGAAATCTCAAATCCAAAATCAATGGATCGACGGTCTTTTTTGCTAGGTACTGGTACACTGACAATTTCACAACTGCTTTTTGGCTGTAGTGGAAACAACCAGACTCAATTCAAAGTACAGTTATTAAAAGGTTCGATACCAGGTCAGGTGGTTAATCAATTCCACAAAGATTTGCAGCAAAAAGTCGAGTTGAAGTTTGCTCCTGTGGAGCAGATACAAGATTTATTTGGGCAATTACAAAATTGGCAGCAGAAACCAAAAGCCAATGATGAGCAAGGATGGAGTCGTTTTATACCCTTTAGGCAAGATCAAAAAACTCCTCCAGCTGACCTAGTGACATTGGGAGATTATTGGCTAAAAGCAGCTATTGAGCAGAAATTAATTCAACCACTGCAAGACTCACAAGGAAACCAATTAAAGCAGTGGTCTACTTTGGATGAAAGGTGGAAAAAATTGGTAACCCGCAACGACCAAGGTAACCTAGATGCTCAAGGAAAGGTGTGGGGTGCGCCTTATCGCTGGGGTAGCACGGTGATTGTTTATAACCGTGACAAGTTACAAAAATTGGGATGGACGCCCAGAGATTGGAGTGATTTGTGGCGAGATGGCTTGCAGGAGCGTATTTCCCTACTCAATCAACCACGAGAAGTTATTGGCTTGGTTTTAAAGAAACTAGGAAAATCTTACAATACAGAAAATCTTGACCAAGTGCCAGACTTGGAAAAAGAATTACAGACATTAAACCAACAGGTGAAGTTTTACAGTTCCATTAACTACTTGGAACCTTTAATTATGGGAGATACTTGGCTAGCAGTTGGTTGGTCAAGCGATGTACTACCTATTCTAGGACGTTATCCGCAACTTGTGGCGATTATTCCCCAGTCAGGAACCGCAATTTGGGCAGACTTATGGGTACGTCCCGCAGGTATTGCTACAAATACTTTATCAGATCAATGGATTAATTTTTGTTGGCAACCAAACACCGCTAAGCAAATTTCTCTACTAACCAAAAGTAATTCACCAATTTCTACAAATATTACGGCTTCTGATATTCAGAAACCATTAAGGAGTTTATTACAAAGCGATCCCTCTGTTTTAGATAGAAGCGAATTTTTACTTCCCTTATCTCCATCAGCAACCAAACAATACGAATCTTTATTCGCCAAAATTAAGGTTTAATTGGTATAGGGCATAGGGCATTGGTTATTCTTTCTCCCCCTGCTCCCCCTGCTCCCCCTGCTCCCTCATCTCCCCACTCCCTTTTCTACAAAGAACGCCCTAACCCTATCTTGTTCTGATTACCCATCTGGATACTGCATAAAGCTGGACTGATACTAAAGTTACAAGTGTAGGTTCCTAAGGATTCTTTTTGATAATTAAATACCCGCACATTGTAACTAAAGTTTCGTGCAGTGCTACCTAAACGATTCACAAAATCATAGCGCTGTACATAGTCTAATAAGCTCCAAATTTGCTGATTGACTATCAAATCTACTCGCGCAGGTTCTTTATCAAAAGCTGGATATGCTATCCAATTATCTAATAGCTTTTTCTCAGCATTTTGTTGCGCCCACCATAAACTGGGAACCGTTAATCGTGCTGGGTTAATGGTGTTAGCTGTGATGATATAGTCTTTTGGCTTGGTCAATAAATCTAGTTCTAAAGGCGCACTAGAAGGTGACGGTATTGGGGGTGTTTGGGCTAGTGAAGGCGGGACTAGTAAAGCAGTGAGACTAATGGTTAGTAGTAGTGAAAATGATGTCTGGCGATGTTTGACGACAAGCCGCTTTGCGTCTACGCACAATTTAGGTATATGCATAACTGATACTAATTGGTAATTAGGGCACAAGTTAAAATTCGCACAGTCTAAAGTTTAATTGCAACGATGCGAATTCTTCGATAGTCTGCTATCCAAGTTCCTTGTTGATATAGTGTTGGCTTAAGATATTCCTCCACGACGCGAATTACTTGTATTTGTTGCTCATCAGAAAGTCCTGTTAAAAAACTGCTGGCGAACATCTGAATCCAGTTTGCCATACCTGCTTCTCCTTCTGCTAAAGGAGTAGGACGAGCAAATAGGGTGCTATAGATGACATCAAAGCCTTGCTGTTCTAATAGGGTGGCGTATTCACCAATACTAGGGAAATACCAAGGATTTAGGGCTTGTGCAGAGATATTAATTGCTTCTAAGGCGTTGGATAAAGCTGTGGCGATCGCCAAAACATTTCCCTTCCCACCAAATTCTGCCACAAAACGCCCTCTGGGTTTTAGGGCTTGATGTATGGAGGCGATCGCGCTATCTGCTTGTTTCACCCAATGCAATACAGCGTTAGAAAACACCGCATCAAAGGGCTGTTCAACTTGAAAATTTGTCGCATCGGCAATATCAAAGCGGATGTGGGGATAGTTTTCTCTTGCCTTTTCAATCATTGCAGGTGCGCTATCAATTCCCCAGACTTGGGCACCGGCTTGGGCAATTTTTTCTGTGAGTTGTCCAGTACCAGAGCCGAGATCCAAAATGGATTCTCCTGGCTGAGGGTTGAGTAATTGCAACAAGTCTTCGCCATATTGCCACACGAAAGCGTGTTTATCTTGATAAAGATTACTATCCCAATCACGATCGGGTATCACAAGATTATTCATAAATGATGAAATTATTGGTGTATTGGTTTGTCAATCTTTAAGTATGTGCCTGGAGTTGGCGATCGCCTGTTATCACAATAGAAAAGATTTTTAATCATGTCCAATATATTTTTTAGCTTTAACTAATATTTAAAAGATATTACTCAACTCATCAGATGGAACTACGACACCTGCGCTATTTTGTCACCTTGGCAGAGGAACTACATTTTGGACAGGCGGCCCAGAGATTACACATAGCTCAACCGCCTCTGAGCCAACAAATTCAGCAGCTAGAGAGAGAATTGGGCTTTGAACTGTTTCACCGCACAAAACGAAGTGTGCAATTAACAGCAGCAGGGCAAGTATTTCTGGATGAAGTACAGCAAATTTTGCAGCAATTACAGCAAGCAATCCGAGTTGGACAACAAACAAGTCGAGGTGAAATTGGACAGTTGGTAATCGGTTTTGTCAGTTCAGCGGCGTATAATATTTTGCCAACTATTCTGCGAACTTTTCGTAGTTGCGTACCTGGCGTGAGTTTAGAATTGCGTGAACTAACTACAGATCAGCAACTGGAGTGGTTGCGGGAAGGTCGGATGGATGTGGGATTTCTGCGTCCACCTGTGGAAGAAAATAGATTTAGCTGGGAGATAATTTTTCAAGAACCCCTGATGGTGGCACTTCCTGAAACACATTTGCTAATGAATCAAGCTGATGTTAGTTTGCGATCGCTTGCTCATGAATCATTTATTTTATTTCCCAGAATATTAGCGCCTGGACTTTACGACTTAATTATCAGTCTTTGCCAGCAAGCAGGCTTTAGTCCGAATGTTGCCCAGGAAGCTATCCAGATGCAAACAATTGTGAGCTTAGTAGCAGCCGAGATGGGTGTGGCGATCGTGCCAGCATCTTTGCAAAATCTCCAACGGACTGGGGTAGTTTATAAAAGCGTACAAGAATCTACCGCAAAAGTCGGCATTGCGATGATTTGGCGAAAAAATGAGACATCCCCAACTGTGCAGAAGCTTGTGGAGATAGTTAGACAAGTTACAAAGCAATAAAGTAAAAATAAAATTATTGTCGGGTGTGTTAGGCGTATATTTTGAGATTAATGATCGCGAGAAATATGAACTGCGCCTAACGCACCATCTTCTATTGCGGTGCGTGATAGCAAAGCCGTAACGCACCCTACTTAAGATTTACTTTATAAATGGTCTCTTATCTTGCAATACGTTTTATGAATCATTGATTTGTCTTACGAGCAAGTGATTGCCAGCTTCAGCTTTTGTTTATAAATAACCTCTTATCCTTTATTTTGTTGATAGCCACTAAAACAGTTATACATAGTATACCTAACATTAAGGAAGATTCAGGGACACGTGTTATAGAAAAAGAAGTGAGGGGATAACCTGTGTAGTAACCTGGATAACCTATTTCTAAATAGTCATACTCGTAAAACACATTATATGGCACTCCTGCTGCGGTGTAAGAAAATCCAAATTCACCCAATGTCAGAGGTTCATCGAATAAGAGATTATCATTGTCAGGAAATGAGCCTGGAGATAACAAAGACTCTATTGGATTGCCATTTCTTGTGCCAGTAATATCTATAATCTCATAACTATTTGTAGCTGAATCGTAAGGGTTAGTTGTTAATGTTCCTGTGGCTGTAACAATGTCATTTGGGTCAAGTACACTGGTACCAGAGTAGGAAAAATTAAAAATGGCGGCGGAAACAGGAGCCATCATAGTTGTTAAAAGGCAGACCGTACCAGTGATGGTAACTGCGAGCTTTTTGTCAAAATTCATTCCTTTTTTCCTTTGATTTGAAATCACTATTAACAAGGATTTTTCATGACTACTTATTTGTGTAACTAATAGCTGCTGGTAAGGGCTACGGTAGTACGTCAAAGGGTAGCATCATGTCGTTATCTTCGTGATTAAGCATGTGGCAGTGCCACACGAAGCGTCCAGTGAATGAATTGCCAAAAGGTAAGTTTGCTGCGGCTTTAGCACCGAAGGGAACTATCAGACGAACAACCTCAAACGGATTGACTACCACAGTATCCTTCCAACCAGCTTCGTTCGCTGCTGGCGGTTTTGGTAAACCTTTTAAATAGGGGGTAGGGTCGAGTGGTGGGTAATTATAGGGCACTGTATCCCCACCAGGTGCGTCGTGCATGAGTACTTTACGCGGTCCAGTAGCTCTGTATGCTGCGGAGTACGCAGTATCATTGATTGATTGGCGGTTGAGGATTTGAAATGGTACTAGATGCAAGTGCATTGTGTGGGCAAATGGCTGTAGATTGATAAAGTTCCACTGCTCTACTGTGTCTACTTTTGGTCGCTCCCTCAATTCTGGGTGGTTGGCTGCTTCATGCCAGTAAACCGCGTTGAGCATCATCGCTAACACTTGAAAGTTAGAGTTCAAAATATCTATTAGAACCAGGTTGCGCTGTTTCACTGGTTTGGTAGCAATTTTTGTGATTAATGGATTGTTTACTCGCAGCTGTGTGGGAATAGGTTTAGGAACGGCAGCACCCTTATTCACTGTAAACTGCATGATTTCTGGCATTTTAAAGAAACCCTGAGCAATTACCGTAGCCAAACCCTTAGGATAGGGTGCAGCAGCGTCATTTTGCAATACAATCTTCTCTCCTGGCAGGCTTTTAGAAAAGTCGATGAGTACGTCAGCTCGTTCACCAGGCCCCAGCAGTAGCTTAGACAAATATACTGGAGCATTCAGAAATCCTCCGTCACTGCCAATTTGAATTAGTTGCTGATTTGACGACAGCTTAAGTCTGAAAAATCGGGAGTTTGAGGCGTTGACGATGCGGAAGCGGTACAAAGTTCGGTCAACATTGAGGTTTGGCCAAGCCTTACCGTTGACGATCGCAACATCACCGTAAAACTCAGTTTTCCATGTGACTGGGAAGGACATCGAACCGTTGGAATTGAAGGAATGATCTTGCAGGATCAAGGGCACTTCATAGGGCGCTCCGGCAGGGATACCAAGGGGGCCATTGCCACCGATGGGATCGTCCTCATCCCTAATCAGATACATCCCAGCCAGCCCCGCTTGGAGGTTCAGGGCAGTCATACCAAGGGAATGGTCATGATACCAGAGTGTCCCTGCTTCTTGATTGTTGTTGTAGTTGTACACATTGCTCTGTCCGGGCAGGTATGTATCTTCTGGATAACCGTCGCTGTCAGGCTCGGTATTGCTGCCGTGTAAGTGGATGATTGTCCGTGGGTTAGTTATATCGGACGCATTGACACCATGCAAGTTGGTATCGACTGACCCAGCTAATGGGTGAGTACCGAGTTTGTTGAATGCCCGAATCCTAACGGGCGTTCCCCTTGTGACCCCTGGCTGTCTAATTAGTATTTAAGAGCTTGAAACTCAAGCACAGTGAGAAGTCCCTGATGTTGATTGACCAAAGATTGTATTGTGCTAACTGGATTACGATGAAGGCGACGTTTTTGTTGGCGAGGAGCTTGTGCGATCGCTAATCTACGACGTTGAGTTTTATACTCAGCTATAGGTACTTCCCGAATTTGTTGAAGTAACTGTTTTTCGTTTTGAGCTACAAATAGAACTTGATATTGGCCCAAATCACGTAATTCAACAGTTGATTTGCGTCCACTAATACGTCGCTGATGGCGACGCAAATGACTAAATAAAGACTCGATTTTCAGGTTATCTGGTGGCAAACCAGGGATATCATAGCAGTGTAATAAGTCAGTACTGTATTTATCCCATAAACGTTGTAACTTTTTTTTGAGAGCAAACTGTGCCGGATTTTGTTGATGGTCAGGTTGAAACATCTGTAATAACTCTTCCATCTCACGCCGAACTTGAAAGCTTGTTAAAGGGATTTGGGCAGTCTCTGTAATATCGATTACATCATCTGAGGTACGGTCAGAATTATTAGGATAGCGCAAACAATTAGCAATTCGTCGCAACCATTGGTGCGCCTCTGACAAGTCAGACGCGACTGAACGATTATTACTTAAGGCAAGGTCCACCCATACTGATAACAGAGATAAATAATCTGTATCAATTTCCCGGTATGGTAAACTACGTAGTACTTCTCCAATAGCTAATAGTTGCTGGTAGCCCATTAAACCACCCCAACTAAACGGTTTGCGACTTGTGCGATTGACACAATCCCGAATCGCCGCACGAATTTGAGCTTCCACTGCCATTAATTCTGCGTCTCGTGACAAATAGGGGATGACTGAAAAAGGGGGGTACTATCTAGCTGCTGTTCGGAGCTTGGTTTTTGGGGTCTTTCAGAGTAATCAGGAACTTTTGGCAGCCCGTCTAAATCTGCCTTTAATTGCTGTCGGAGCTTTGTATCTAATGGCAGCACAGATTCACTCAAATTACTTAGGAAGTGTGCCTGACAACGTTGATGTGGTACATCTGTCCAAGTTGAATTTATTGCCGCGATGATTGCTGATTCCCCATCTGATAATGTTGCCAGCACTGTGTACGGCAACTCCTTATATGGTTGCAGCCACTCAATTAACCGTTGTGCTTGTGCCTGTGGCAATTGAATTGCACTAACTGGTGTGCCACTTAATACCTCGTATAACACATACAACAAAGTCCCATGACCCTCTGGCTGTAAGGCATCAATTGCCCAAATCAAACCACCATGTTCAATCGCTGTCGCAGCTAACTTCTCAGCCGTATGTGCAATCGTTCCACCCAACAGTGCCAAAAATTGACCGTATAACTTGCCCACATTGCTTTCGTTAATTTCAACACCGCGCTGGTTTAATGAGCGTTGAATTTCTACCAACTGTTGATGCTCATGTTCATGTTGCCAACCAATAAATGCCAGCACGTCTAGCCCGTAGGTACTGTAAGGCAGACTGTACTTTAGCACCCCAGTAGCGTAGTAATGTTTACCAAAATGTGTGCAATTGGGATTGGTACATTCTTTACTTTTACCTGCCACAAACACTGCACCATCCATTGTTTGAATGGTTTTACGCATGTGCCTTGGTCTACGTAGAACTAACTCTTTACCACAATGCACACATTCGATGAGCGAACATTCTAAAATTATTCGTTTGATGTTACTGAATTTTCGTTCTGGGCGATGGCGAGGCAACTTTACTATCACTAATTTTTTACTGCTGCTAGGTGCTTTCCTCAGCTTACCTGCTTTGTATACCAACTAGATAGCTAGGGCTTGTGACCTCGAAAGTGGGGCCAAGATAAGGCAATCCGCCGTAACCCCAGGTAGGAATAGACCCTAAGCTGCTGTGGAACGAATGTCTACCTGGCGCAATATCTAAGGTACTAGGCGGTGAAATAGGGTATGAAATGGGCAGAGACTCGGTAAATTTTGAAAGTGGGGGCGAGGCTGCATAGGTTCTCTTTGCTTTGAGGAGTTCGGGGAGTAGGATTCCTGCTCCTAAACCTGCGCTCATCATGATAAATTGCTTTCTAGTTAACATTTTTGGTTGTATTGTAAAAATTAGTGTTGAGTCTACAAGGTTTTGGACGAATCGCACTATGTCACAGGCTTATGGTGCTATAGGTTGATTAGCGATCGCAGTTTGTTTTCTGACAAAATATGATTGTTTTTTTTCGACATCCCTAGCTGCTAAAAGTGTAGTCAGGGTGTTAATTATATGAGTACTTTCTTCTACAGCAGAGTTCATTTCTTCTGCCAAAAAGCTATGGGTTGCTTTGAACTCCCGAATCAGGGTATCTCGATCATTCTGAATAATTAATTGTGCCAATCGATTATAAGTAGACGCTAATCGCCCAATAGCTTCACGGCGCTCTGATGTAGCAAGCATAATATCTACTACCAGAGGTGCAGACTGAGTGAATAAGCGGCTAACTATGTCAATTTCCAGACGAAAAATTGGGCTGGAAAAATCTAAGCTCCGACGAATATTGATTTCTTCTTCTGCTAAGAAAACACCAAGACTAAAGGTTTTAAAGTTACGGATTGCTTGAACAGCAATCATCATTTGATCGTGTTCTTCTGGTGTAGACATAATCAGTTTACCACCATCATTTTCAATCAAATCCAAAAGCCATTGAAATGCATCATCTCCACGACCAGAACAGACTACAACTTTTTGAGACAAGAATGATTTGATGCCTGGGCCAAACATTGGATGTAAGCTCATTACAGGTCCACTATGCTGCTCAAGCATCGTCTGTAATATGGGAGTCTTAATACTAGTAATATCCGCTAAAGCAGTAGTTGGCGAAAGGTATTTAGCAAGTTTATGGATCACCTCTATGGTATGTTCAATCGGAACGCAAACTAAAACTAAATCTGCTTTTTTTAGCAGCGATTCTGCTTGTTCCCAGTCAGTGCGATCGAGAATACTGACGTAGTGACCGGCAGCTGAGAACTTCTGCTGGAAGAAGTGCCCCATCATCCCCCGTCCGCCAACTAGAGTAATCCGTCGTGGCTTGGTCTTAGCTGGAGGGGAAAATGCATTAGCAACAGCAGAGGTACAATCTGTAACCAGGTTTTTCCACATCGACTCTGGAACACCAGCCTGCACCAAGGAAAATGTAAAATTAGTAATTTGTTCTTCTAAAGAAATGGATTGTGATTCAGCTAAAATTGCAATTCTTTTACCTAGTAATTCAATGAGTTGTTGGTCAATTTTTTTCAGCTTTTCTGGAAGCATAAGACCTCTCAAATGTATTATTAATTTTTTTGGTGCATGGAAGACCGATGTTTGCGACAGACTACGGCTAGGCCTAACTGAATATCGCTAAATCTGGGCGTAACTGTGCAGCCCCGCGCAAATAAATGGGGCGTAATGCACTCTGAGGCATGGGGGTATTGAAGTGAATTAGCACCCGAATACAGCATTTCAGACTACCATTTACCTGCATTTGCTGCACATCCAAGAGAGGAACTCGATCCCAGTTTGGACGACGACGTGCCACCGCAGCTGGAAATATGGCATCTAAGTCAGGAGTAGCGGAAAAAGTGACACTAACGATTTCGGCAGGATCTAAGGGATTGTTTACTTCTAAGGCGTTCAATAACTCATCCACAGCTTCTGCGATCGCTTGTGCTGAATTATGATTAACTGTAGTTGCACCCCGGAGTCCCCGCACCCGCCATTCTCCAGGTGGCGCTGATATGTTAATTTGTTGGTATGTATGTGTAAGAAATGTGAGCTTATCCATATTGATTTGACCGTGCCAATTTTAGATTATTTCGGTTCATGCCCAAGTTCAGTAGTGCTGAGTCAACATATTCATTTCTAACTCAGCACTCAGCACTTCTTTGGTGATGAAAGAGGGTTAATTCAGACAGGCCTAAAAGTTAACTAAAGCAGCATTTTTTCTACATATCCATATCAAGTAGTTTTCCATGACGCTGACGACGACGGAAGATAAACCAAGCGCCTACTCCTAACAATGCAGGCAACAATGCAGGTTCAGGAATCTTTTCGATTCGGGTTTGGACAGTTCCTGTATACAACAGGTTGCCTATTGAATTCGGAAAGTCCACATTTGGGTAGACATCAAGGATTGCAGTACTTGGGACTGTTGTCCGTATAGCGGTAGATCCCTCAAATGAACCCTTTGGGTAATGAAAATAGCTCACGAAAGCCAACTCAGACGCTGGCTGCCGTTGAAAAGGAAGTACTTCCCAAAGAAAATCATCGGTTTCAGGTGCTGTAACACCATCTTCAAGACGAGGTAAAAAAACAATTGGATTGCCAATAGTTCCTTCAAAAACTCCCTTCTCCCCCAAGTCAAATTTATAATCATATCCCGCTTCAAAATATCCGGTAGCGTTCGGTGAATCCGCAAAGCCTATAGTAGTGTCATTGTAAGTAAAGTAACCGTTGACTCCTTCACCCTCGAAGCTGAATCTATACAGCGCTGCTTGAGCATTATCTATGTTTAATGTTACTGACATGAGTAATGCTGCCGCGCTGGAAATAGCAGGAAGCGATAATTTATTCAACAGAGCCATTTTTATTACCTCTAAACAAGATTGATTGCCAAATAGACTTTCTAAAATTACCCAAAAAAGTCTCATGGGGAGAACTGTTAGCATTAATAATTTTCTGCCATTTCATAAATCGGCTTTTAGGAAAGCTCAGACATTAAAAGCCTAATCAACCGCCTGAAGTTCATGGACTAAAACTAAATAAGCTAACAGAAAAAGACCTAAATATACTAAGTTGGTTCGCTATAATTAATGCTGTGCAGATAATACAGCAGAATTGGTGAATTCAGCAGTCAGAAAGGGCTACGTCCCGCTGCGCTAACAGAATTAGAATAGGCTCTGTGCCTAGTTTTAAGACTTAGATGGTGTACTTCATTAACTTGAAATCTGCTGTAATTGTCGGCGTTGACGACGGAAGATAAACCAAGCACCCACTCCCAGCAATGCAGACACTGATGCAGGTTCAGGAATTTTTTCGATTTTTGTTTTAACGGTTCCTTCAAAGGTGTAGTCTCCCGTTGTATTGGGAAAGTCCCAGTATGGGTAGACTCTGAGTCTAGCGGTGTCAGGTACACTCGTTCGTAGGGCAACAGAATCTGAAAAACTTCCCTCCGGGTAACTAAAGCGAATTGACAAACCGTATTGCTCCCCACGAGCAGCCGGAGGAACGTAAAGAATAAAGTCATCAGCGGCACCACCATCGTAGCCCAAATTACCAGGGCGTCCAAGATAAAGAACATTTCTGGCCTCATCATGTATATCTTGCTGTAATCCCTTTGTTCCCTCAGCCAGAATACCCCCTGCATTAACAAAATACTTTTCTACTGAGCCATCATACTCAGCAAGAGGAAAGTCAGGGCCGAGAGGTTCTATCTTATTAGCTGAATCATCATAAATAAAGTAACCATTTGCTCCCTCACCCTCGAAAGTAAATTTAAAAAGAGCAGCTTGGGCTGGATTTATGCCAACTGTTCCTAAAACTAAAAATGCTGCGATGCTGATAGCAGAAGCCATCGAAAATTTATTCAACAAAGCCATTTTATTTGTCTCGCAATATAAGTGTACTTGAATGTTGGAAATTTCGTTGTTTGGCAAGCGATCGCGTTACGGGCAATAATACCATGTGTATCTATGTAATCTTTGCATTGTGATAGGAATGGCAATATAAAGATTGTTTGCAAACTCAAATTTATCTATGACTCCTATAAGACCTTATGAATTTATTTTTGAGGATTTTTAGTCAGGAATTTAGTGCTTAAAAAATAAAGATTAAAGTCCTGACTAATTGTTTATCCATTCATCAAAAATTGACAAAATACTGATTCATATCATTAATCTCGATGGATAAGAAAACGAACCGCATTCGCGTTAGCGTTTCCCCTTGGGAGAAGGACGCAAAGAGCGCAAAGTAAGAGGTAAATAAGAAAATCTTAAAAGCTGATTCAGGTATTAAAATTAATGGGACAGACTATTGGTTCATGTCATTAATTTTGATGGTTTTAAAATTATCCGCGTCCTCGGAAGTTCTGAACTAAGGAAGCCTTTGCTGGTGACTTTTCTTTGTGTCAGCTTCAAGTCCTCAAAATTAATGACATAGACCACTACTATTGACGAATCAGAATTCTATCCTCTTGTTGAGAAAGGCTAACTGACGAAGCGGGAGCAGGGCCTAGGGCGACATCGCCCCAACGCATGACGCAGCTACCAGCATTAGATGATGAACCCATTGTGTAGACGAGAACTAGATCGTTTTCACGAATTTTACCTGCGTGGGCGGCGTGGTAGAGATTAGCTACGGGGAAGGTTGGCCCAATGTTGGCATATAGGGGATTGATGTTGATTGTACGCTCTGGTTCAATACCTAAAGCGCGGGTGCAAACTCGTGAATACCAGGCACTGGGTGTATTAAAAACAAAAAAGTTTATTTGATCTAAGGTGAGTCCAGCATTGGCGATCGCACCGTGGCAACATAAACGAATAAACTTCACCGTCGTCTCGTTAAACATCTTACTTGCACCCTTGCCACCTCGGATGAACATTTTGACGTTACCATGCTCATCGGTGGTGAATTCATTATAGAAAGCACCACAGGTAGCAGCAGTATTGGCAATTTTGGTGCCGAGAATACCTTGGTTTGGTTTCAGCTTACCAACTACAAAGGCTCCAGCACCGTCGCCCGATAAAAACGCCAGAGTATCATTTTCGTCGGTGTAGCGCGAATACGTAGTTGAGACGACCACTAACACATTGCGATACTGTCCCGTTTGCACCAAAGAACAGGCCGTCTGAAGTGAAACTAACGCTGAAGTGCAAGTTGATTCTATATTCCACGCCGCACCTTGTAGTCCCAGTTTCCCAGCAAGAAAAGCAGCATTACCAGGTGTGATTTGCTCTGGGAACAGTGAAGTCACGAGCATGAGGTCGATGTCTTCAGGAGATAGCTTTGCGGCTTCGAGAGCATCGATAGCGGCACGATACTCTAGTGAGAGGGAAGTCTCATCGGCAGCTAATACCCTTCGCTCGACAGTACCACGGAAGGGGTCTGACATATACGGTGCTACCTCTTGTGACCAGATATCATCGTCACTATTGACTGTGGCTTCATCGGGTACAAATAGTTTAGCCAGGGTTTTTTGTTCAGCCTCAGCAACCATCTCTGGGAAATTCTCTCTGTAGTAATTGTTTGTCCGGATGATGCTAGGAAAGTTAACTGAGACTGCACGAATACCTACTGGTTCTAATGTTGTCATGATAAATGTCCTTTTGATTTTGTTTTTAGCGTTGGGATTGGGGATTGGGGATTGGGGATTGGGGATTGGGGACTGGGGATTGGGGACTGGGGATTGGGGATTGGGGACTGGGGATTGGGGATTGGGGATTGGGGGTTGGGGATTGGGGATTGGGGATTGGGGAAAGACTTGCTGCAACTTCTCCCCTACCTCCTCATCCCCCTCATCTCCCTCATCCCCCTCATCCCCCTCATCTCCCCCAGTCCCCAGTCCCTTTTACACTGGTATAAATTTCTGATTAACTTCTGGGCAAGATTGAGAATTTACGTAGATGCACAGATTTAGGAACGCCCTGTTTTAGCTTCTATGGCTCCTTGCTGAATCAGACTTTGAATGCGACCTCCAATAGGTGCGGGTCGGGTTGAATCAATCTTCACATCAACGATGAATGGAACAGTGGAGGCAAGTGCTTTTTCTAAAGCTGCTTCCAAGTCAGATTCAGTATTCACACAGATGCCATCGGCTCCCATAGCTCTGGCGATCGCGGTAAAATCAGTACTCGGTATTTCCGTATCTATGGGGACGTTGCCACTTAACCCCTGCAATGCCATTCCTTGGGCGCACATATTGTAGCGTCCGTCGTTGAGGACAATCCAGACAGATGGAATCTCGAATCTCACTGCTGTGCTGACTTCGTTGTTCATCAGCATCGCTCCATCGCCAACAATCGCCACGGCTTTACCTTTTCGCCCTAATGCCGCACCAACTACCCCCGTGGTAGCATGACCCATAGAGCCAAAACCAGTACTAATCCGGTAACGATCTGGTTGGTTAAATCGCAGCAAGTTAGTTGCCCAAGCAAAGGAGTTACCCGCTTCAGCTAAGATTGAGGCATCGCTGTCCTCAACAATCAGCCGTTGAATTGCATCCATCAGTGCTTCGGGTCGCACTAAGCCATTGGTACGCTGAGTATTCGTGTAGGTTTCAGGACGCGGTAGGGAGGAAGTGGGAAACCAATTAAGACGCTCTGGAAGGTGTTTTAATATAGCTTTGAGGAATGTTTTGATTTCTGAGTGGACAGCGAGAGTCTCTACTGATGGATAAGCCACTCCTGGAACTTGCGGATCAATATCAACATGAATGAACCCATTAATCGGAGTCATGGCCGGACTCCAAAATGAAGTAGGCTCACCAAGGCGCGTTCCCAACACTAGTATCCGCTGCGGTCGTTGCTCCTGCATATATGTCAGGACAGATAAATGCCCACTAAAGCCTGTGACACCGATAAATTGGGGATGATGTTCTGGAAAAATCCCTTTGGCACGAGGTGATGTCATCACCGCCGCCCCAGTTTTTTCTGCCAACTGGCGGATTTCCTCTGCGGCGTGTCGCGCACCGAAGCCAACCCAGATGGCAAAGGATTCTGCTGATAACAACTTTACACATTCAGCGATCGCTTCTTCATTAGCTGTTGCTACAGATTGAAAAAACCCTTGGTCAGGTATCTGGACTTTTAATGGTGTAGTTTGTATTGGGGTTGGAACACTAATATGGGCTACAAAGCTGCCTGGTTGTGCTAAACCTTGGGCAAGTCTGCGAGAAATTTCTGGCAGTTGATCGCCAGACTCTAATATAGTTGCGTAATTGAATAGTGGGCCTGAGGTAAAAATCCCTGAGAAAGGCATTGTGTGGGCGCTGGTTTCTTGACAAGCTCCCCGACCGCGATTTCCAGTTGAGGTTGCAGCCGACAAGAAAATTACCTTTGCTCCTTCCCCTCGTGCAGCAAAAAGCCCAGTCAGAGCGTTAGTGATACCAGGGCCTGTAGTAGTGAATACCACGACGGGGCGATCGCTGGCAAAATAAGCCTCGGTGGCGGCAAAGGCTGCTCCTGATTCATGGCGAAAGTGAAGCAATTCGATGTTGCTACGGTTTAATGTTGCCCACAATGGCCCAATACCGCCTCCGGAAACTCCAAATGCATAGTTAACTCCCAAGTTTTCCAGGATCTCGACTAGAGCCTCTGCAACCGTAGGGGTTAATTCTGACTCTGGAGATTTTTCATTTGGCGATGCAGGGGAAAAAATGGAAGATCCAGTTGAAGTTTCAAATGAAATTTGATTAGATGAAGGGTTAATTTTTGTTCCCAAAGCTGGAGAATAATTAGCGTTTTTGTTGAGAGATTTAGTATTCATAATTGCCAACCTTGATTCCTCTTTGTTGATTTTTTACCTTTATTGAGTAAATCTCTTAGAAAAGTCCTTCTTTGCGTTCTATTCTCTGGGCGATCCCAAAAAATCAGAATTAGTATAGGACTATGATTTGATTTTTGAAAAACTCCGTACAACTCGAAAAGCCTGATTCCCTATTCCCTACTCCCTACTCCCCACCTACGTATATAATTTCAAAAATCAAATATGATTCCTATATTACTTACTAACAGCAGCTAATTGAGAGCTTGATTGCTGGCGCAAAAGTCGTTTTAAAACTTTACCCGTTGGATTTTTCGGTAGGGAATCTACAAAATTAATAGCACAGGGAAGTTTGTATTTTGCCATTCTTTCAGAACAAAATTTGAGGATTTGTTCTTCGCTAATTATGTTGCCCTGCTTCAGGATAATATTTGCCTGAACTATCTCACCTTTGACAGCATCCTTAACGCCATATACAGCTACCTCGGCAACAGATGAGTGTTGATAAATTACATTTTCAACTTCAGTCGGATATACCTTAAATCCAGATACATTAATCATGTCTTTCAAGCGGTCAACGATGTAGAAAAAACCATCTTCATCTACCCGACCAATGTCACCAGTATGAAACCAGCCATTTTTAATTACTTGAGCAGTTTCAAATGGGCGATTCCAATAACCAAGCATGACATTAGGTCCTCGAATTACTATTTGACCCAATTCACCAAGCTCTACTTGATTACCACTATCGTCAATAACTTTCATTTCTACATTCTCGATAGGAGCGCCAATGGAACCGAGTTTGTATTTCAAATCGTGATTATAAGATGCACATGGTGATGTTTCAGTTAAACCATATCCTTCATTGATGACTTTTCCATACTTATCTCGCCAAGTTTGGGCAACTTCAATTGGCATTGGTGCCGCTGCTGAAAAGTAATAACGCACACTATTGAGGTTGTAGCGAGATAAATCATTATTTAGAAGGTTAATAAAGACCGTTGGTACCCCAAAGAACATTGTTACTTCATGAGTAGCGATCGCGTTCAGGACTTGCTCAAGGTCAAATCGACGTTGCAGGATAATTGTGGCGCAGACGTTTAATGCTGCGTTGAGAATCGCATTTTGACCAAAACAATGAAATAGCGGTAAATAAAGCAATAATCGGTCATCTGGTCGCATTCCACAACAACGGTTTTGGGAATACATATTAGAAATTATGTTGCCGTGGGAAAGGGTCGCTCCTTTAGGAAAACCCGTTGTTCCTGATGTATAAACGATGCTAGCAGGAGCATGGCGATCTATTTCAATCGCATATCCATTGCTAGAAGCACTATCCATCAGTTTCGCTAAAGTAGTTCCCTTTTTGGCGCTACCCTCTGCGATCAAAATGTGTTGTAGTTCCGGTAAATCTGCATCTGGTACATTTTCAACGAGTGATTCAGTGGTAATTATTGCCTTGGCAGCACAATCGTTGAAAATGTAACTAACTTCATTGCTTTTGAGCATCACGTTGACTGAAACGACAACCGCACCGATTTTGAGAATGCCAAGATAAGAAATTATAAATTCTGGAATGTTTGGCAAAAACAAAACTACGCGATCGCCTTTTCTAATTCCTAATCCACTTAAACCGTTGGCTAGACGATTTACTAGCTGATTCAGGTGTTTATAGGTAAAAGATTTATCTTCAAAAATCAGAGCGATTTTCTCAGGATAGAGTTGACAACCCCGCTCGACATGATGGGCAATATTCATGGCTAAAAAGACTCACTTAACTTCATTACCTCGATCAGAAGAATTCAGAATTCAGTGTTAATAATGTCTTTTGAGTATTTAGCTGACTGACGTTATCAATTTCACTTCGTGGCTGCAATGTCATTAGAATGCCTTTGCGTGTTTGCAGAGTTAGCAATGGCTGGCATTCAACCGGGTGTTCAGGCAGGAGATTGAGGCGGAAGCGTTGACACACCATTGCTACAATCAACTGAATTTCCGTTAACGCAAAGATGTCGCCTAAGCACTGACGTTGGCCGCCGCCGAAAGGAAAGTACGCATAACGCGGACGATCAACTGAGCGTTCTGGTGTGAATCGTTCAGGATCAAAGCCTTCAGGATTATCCCAAAAAGCCGGGAGGCGGTGGGTGACAAAGGGACTGAGCAAAAGCATGGAGCCAGCTGGGATATGATAGCCGCCAATCAAATCGTCATCCAAGTTGTTGCGGGCATAAACCCAAGCACCTGGATAAAGTCGCATTGCTTCCTGAACAACCATTTTGGTATATTTCAGGTGCGGCAGATCCTCAAAAGTCGGGATTCTTCCAGCCAAGACTGTAGTCAGTTCTGCCTGTAACTGGCGTTCCACAGTGGGATATTTGGAAAGCAAGTACCAGATCCAGCCAAGTGTTACAGCTGAGGTCTCAAATCCAGCGGAAAATAGTCCAACTATCTGGTCATGTAATTGCTGGTCACTCAATCCCTTGCCAGACTCATCCTGAGTACTCATGAACATTGAAAGTATGTCATAAGTGGTACGATTGCCTTGTTTGCGTTGTTGGATGATGTTGTTGGCAATTGTGCGGAGGGTGTTGATTGCTTGCTGAAACTGGCGGTTTTTTGGCGTGGGGAAGCTAATAGGCGGCTTGATGACAGCCCACAAGCGATCGCTCAGAAACTTATAGAACCCATTTGACATCTTGTGAGGTTTTGAATTAAGGTACTCCTCAGCATCTAAAATCCAATACTAATGGCGTATTCCAGCAACCTCACTGATGCAGAATGGGAAATTTTTGAACCCTTATTGCAAGAGATATTACCGACTAAGAAGCAGACTCGACCGACCAACTGGCCAAAGCGAGATATCTTCAATGGAATTCTCTATCAACTAAAAAATGGATGCAATTGGCAAGACTTACCTAAAGACCTCCCCCCTTATTCCACTGTATATTGGCACTACAAACAGTGGCGAGCAGCCGGGGTATTTGAGGAACTGATGAGTGTCTTACATGGACAAGTGCGTGAACAGGTAAAAAAAAAACCGCACTGGACGACATTGATCATCATTGACTCCCAAGCAGTGAAAAATACCTGCAACGCCAGTGTGGAGTCGAAAGGTTTTTGCTTCTACAAAGCCACCAACGGTATTAAAAGGCATTTGGCTATTGACACCCTTGGGTTTCCCTTTTTTACGCTCTGTACTCGCGCCAATGTCTCGGATGATGCCGGATTAATTGAGATGTTTACTCTCAACATCGACTACTTCAAGTCAAAACCTATCGATATTCCCAAGATTACTATCCTGCTAGATCATGGGTATCACCCAGAATATTTGACTCAGGAGTTAGAGCGAATTTACCCAGAGATCATGACCAAAATTCAGTTTCAACTTTCTACGAAACCCTCAAAACAAGAGAAAGCGGCACAAGGAAAATCTGGATTTGTTCCGGCAATAGCTAGATGGGTGATCGAACGCTCCAATGCTTGGATGGAGCGCTGTAAAATTCTGGTTAAGAACTTTGAACGAACCCTGGTTAGTGCCACTGCCAAACTCAATATCTGCTTCATCAGGCTAATGATTAAGAGGCTTGCAGCACCTTCTTAGATGTCAAATGGGTTCTATAGATAGTATTCCAAGCCTGAATTAGTTCGGTGGTGTCGCTATCAGCGTCAATACTCAAAGTCGTCTTGAGGAGAATCTTCTGTGTCAGAACAAGCATTTCCTCAGAGATATTGAGGGTTGTACCGGCTGGTATTTTTTGCCAGCGTTCTACCATCTGGGCGGTCAGCTGGGTCATGTCATTGACCATCGCGGCGATTTGCTGGCGGTGAAAAGATGGTTGCATTAGGCGACGCTGGGAACGCCATGAGTCACCCTCGCTAATCACCAAGCCTTCACCAATTACCAGTTTTATGTCCTGGAAATTTTCACCTTTTGTGTAATTCTGAGGATTTTCTTGCAGCACATACTTTACACAATCTGGATCGGCAATCAAGTAAAGTTGTTGCGGACCGATCGCCCCCAGATGGACAACGCCACCATACTCACGCGCTGCATTGGTGAGGAATTGCAGCGGATTTGTTGACATTTGGGGAAAGCAGCCAATAATTGGAAAACCAGGTACGCCAGGAGGCTTTTTACGTCCATTTTGGTAGATGCTCTGTTTTACCATTGTATTTTCTCTCCAAATTTAATCAAACAGAATTCAGGAGTCAGGAGTCAGAATTCAGCAATGTTTTCTGTGCGACTGACGGATAGCGCAGCGTAAAGCCTTCTCTTCTCTACGAGACGCTTTGGGCGAACGAGAGGCAACGCCTTCGCCATAGCAACGCTATGAGCGAGTCTTCTCCCTTGGCGCTAGCCTCTCCCTTTGGGAGAAGCGGAGACGCTTTAGCGCAACGAGCGTCTTGATTCTGACTCCTGAATTCTGACTTCTGAATTCCGAATTGGTGTAAGTATGTGTTAGAGATTGTTTGAAAAGTGTTTGGTTGTGACCTGATTCAAAGTCCGGCAATTTATACGGGAATTTAGGAAGATTTAGAGCCTTGGGCTACCGACAAGATAACTTTTCAAACATCCTCTAAGGTTAACAAAAGACCGTTAACTGCTTGCACAATTTGTCCACCATTGGCGATATCAGTTGCAATTTTGGCAATGTGTTCATCTAGGGCTTGTTCGTTGTCGTTCCAGATGTAAGGTCTGTTGGGAGACGGCGCTTGTCCAACTACATCACGGATTGCGAGATATAAATCTCTGGTTGCAGGCGAGAGGGTGGCACGGGCATCATAATGTTCAACAATTGTGTATGTGCGTAAATCAACTGCTTGCACGCCAAACATCAAGGCGATCGCTATATATTGTTGAAAGATTTCTACTGATTGACGCGCTAAATTTGCGGAAGCAAAACCTTGGCTGTTGATATTTTGGTTATATTGTTCCGCGTGGGTAGGAAAGCGATCGGCTATGGAATTTCCATAGAAGGTTAATAAAGGCATGATGGAGTTGCCAGTAATTTGCAATCCCTTGAACCCCATGTTTACACTCCGGTCTTTGTTACCAACTAAAGATGGAGAGAGTCCATTGTTAAATTCTGGTGCTACCAAGTACGCTATTTGGACATCTAAGTGTTTAGCTAACAACCCAATGTAGTAACGCAATTGATCCATTCCTACACCAATATACTGTCCTAAGAAATTGCCGCCATGATAACTTGCTTGGTTCTCCACATCGATGAGCGGGTTGTCAGTTACAGAGTTAATTTCTACCTCAATTTGTTTTTGAATTTGCTCAAGTCCATCGACAATTGGCCCCATATATTGAGCTAAACAACGCAGTGAATAACGGTCTTGAATCGGATCTTCACCGCGATAGTTGTGAGAACCATTTAACTCTTCTCGAACTAATCGTGAACCTATCAACAGGCTGAGCATTTGGTTAGCAGCCCATTTTTGTCCTGAATGTGGTTTGAGTTTATGGATAAATGGGTGAAATGATTGATTAGTCCCATTTAAACCTTGAATAGCTAAGGCGTGGGCACCCATTGCTAATGCTAAGAGATTTTTGGTGTCGTAGACGCAATTGGCGGCGATACCTGTCATAACTGAGGTGCCATTCATCATTGCTAACCCTTCTTTAGGAAGTAGTTGCAATGGTTCTAAACCCAGTTTTTTGAGTGCTGTTAGTGCGTTCATTTCTTCACCGTTAAAGTCAACGGTGTAGCTGGAATTTAAACCAATCAATGCCCCGGTGATATACGCTAAAGGCGTTAAATCACCACTGGCACCAATTGAACCAAATTCACAGACATGAGGTGTAACACCAGCATTCAGGAATATCAGCATCCGCTTGATGAGTTCCAGACGAATCCCCGATGCACCACTAATGTGGGAGTTTGCACGTAGAAGCATTGCAGCCCGAACATCAACCAGAGGTAATTTTTTTCCTGCACCCACCTTGTGATACCACATCAAATTATTTTGTAGTAAAGCCGCAGATTCAGGAGAAATTACCACATTTGCCATACCACCAAAACCAGTTGTCACGCCATAAATAGGTTCCCCGGATTCAACTGCATGGTGAATAAAGTCGCAGGATGCTTGGACATTAGCCAATTTTTCTAGATCATCAGTTAAACGTACCTGTGTGCCATAACGCGCTACACTAATGACTTCTTCAACAGTGAGATTGCGATCGCCTACAATTACAGCGTCATCAGAACCATGCACAAAAGAAAAGGCAGTTTTGTTGGCAGTGTTTTTATTTAAGCGAAGTGTATCCATGTTTTTGAAAGTTTGTGACTAAAGTTTTTAACCTTGACCGATGAGTTGACAATTATCAAACAACCCCAATCTTCCAATTCGGTAAGGGGAGTAGAGGATGAGCGTAACCGTAGCAACAGTAGTTTAGATAAAACCCTTTATGAATTTCTCCTTCATTTTTGCTCATGTAAGTAATTTCGCTGTTTGAGATTTTTAATTCCAGTGCAGTTTGATCTCACCGCATCACTGATCTCAAACTGAGCTTGACAAAATTGACAAGAAATGTATAAAGAAACTAATTAGCTGCCAGTAGTTTTACTGTTGCCAATGAGTTACACAATATCCGACCTATTCATACAACACATCCACCTTTTCTGCTCCTTTGCGTGCAGTTTTCATTCCTGGAGGATGCAGAAATGCGATCACTTAATTGCATAAAACTGCATAATTAACCAATATTTGCTTGTCTATCGTCCAAAAGTGTAATATTGAAGTACAATGTAGGAGCGTATAGCTATGCATTGGTGTCAACTTAAGCTCAAACGCTTGTCCCACATACGCTTTACCCCACCCCCAACCCCTCCCCTTGGTAAGGGGAGGGGCGGTTTTGCGCTAGCAAAGCCGGGGTGGGGTAACTCGGGATTGATTGGTAATTGAGTAAGTTTTATATAACGTCCTTACAAGGTTTTTACGTTCAGTTGACACCTATGATAGCTATGCGCCCCTAGAAATTTCCGTACCTCAGATGATTGGAACCACTATAGCAATCAGAACTGAGTATTAATCATGGCAACAATAGTAGATAAAGGTACTTCGGCAAAGTAGTTTTGCTGAAATTGTTCTTCGCTGACGGCGGCTAAAAACTGTGCAACAGCTACATCAGCGTTGGTTTCAAAGACATTGCTGGGATTCCAGGTGATGTGGAAATCACGGTCTTGTCTTGTAACTGTGAATCCCCAATATTTTAAAGCTTTGATTCCTAAAAATAAGGTGCGATCGCTAATCCCAAGTTTATCTAAAAGTTGTACGCGGGTGACTAATTGATTGGTACGACTGAGATATTTGGCAATCCCAACCAAGGTTCGCCAAACTTCTTTTGGTGGTTGGTGGTTGGGTTTAGACCAAGCGATGGCTAATTGTTGTTGATTATCAAACGTAGTCGTTAAACATCGCCGCAACCATACACGTAAATCATCCCAGTTCGTCGGACAATGTTCAAGCACGAGTGGGGGAGTCTGTTGAGACGCGATTAATCGCGTCTGTACAAAGTGGGGAGTGGGGAGGTTGCGCCAGTCGAGGATGAATGGTGAGTGCTGAGTATTGAGTGCTGAGTTTTCACTTTGGCGCACAGCAATTAATCTAATTTCATAGCGTTTTTTGAAGGTGTTGTAGTCGAGTTCTGCTATACAATCACACCTTCCTATGGGCAATTCTTCTTTGTAGTGTCCCCACCAAATACCAGGAAAGGGACTTCTAGTTGAATCATCCCGAATATTAAACTCAGTTTTAATGTACTGTACCTTTTTTCCTTGCCAATCTTGCTGATTGCGATGCCAACTATTTTCAAACCAGCAGTTTTGAATTAGCAATTTTGGAACAGGGTTACCCATTCCACAAGGTTCTAATAATTTTAGTTCTAAAAATAACTCTTTCCCTAAATCTGCAACTGTTACCACTAAGTCTGCTTGCACCGTTGGCGTAAGAGTTGTACCACCCAAAGATTGGCGTAACTGCTGATTAATTGCTGCTGTAAATAAAGGAATATTCTCAATCGCTAAACTCAAACCCGCCGCAAAAGGATGTCCACCAAAGCGGTGCAACAGATGTGCTTGTTCTTTCACCAATTGATACAAATCGACGGAATTTACCGAACGGGCGGAACCACGGGCTAGGGATTGGGAATTAGGGATTGGGGATTGGGAAAATTCCTCCCCAGTCCCCAGTCCCCAGTCCCCAGTCCCCAGTCCCTCTGTACTTAACAAAATCGTCGGCCGTCCTGTTTCTTGTGCCACTTGTCCAGCGACTAAGCCCAATACACCGGCAGGCCATTGGGCATCTTCGAGGACAATGACGCTGGTGGTTGATAAATCTAATTGAGTCAGTTTTTGTGCTACTTGGGCTTGTACATCTTTTTGCAAGGATTTGCGGCGGGTGTTTGCGAGTTCTGTAACTTCGGCTAATTCGTTACAACGTTTGGCATTGCGACTGGTTAATAATTCGACGCAGAAACTAGCATCACCTTGAATGCGGCTGACGGCGTTAATTCGCGGTCCTAAACCGAAGGAAATATCTGTGGGGCGATCGCCACTTTTCTGGCACAATTCTAATAATCGCCCTACCCCCGGTCGTCGTCGTGCTGTCGGTGGCTGTTGAAAATCTGCTTGCAGTCGTTGAATTCCCAGCTGTGCTAAATAGCGACAATCTCCACTCAGCTGCACCAAGTCGGCAATTAATCCCACCGCCACTAAATCTAATAAGTCTTCTAATGGGTGTTGGGGGACATGAGGCAAAGTTTGATAAAGTGCTTCCACCAATTTATAAGCTACCGCCACCCCAGAAAGATGATATAGCTGATGTTCGTTTGGCAGATATCGAGGATTAATAATCGCTGTAACTGGTGGGCGTTCTTCAGGTAAGGTGTGATGGTCGGTAACTATGACATCGATACCTAACTCTTTGGCATAAATAATCTCATCAATATTTGTGCTGCCCGTGTCACAAGTGACTATTAATTTACAACCTTGTTTGGCTAAATTATCAATTCCTTGATTATTCAATCCGTGGGATTCTTTTAAACGATTGGGAATGTAATAAATTAACTCGATGTTTGGGATAAAAAACTCTCCTAATCCATCCCAAAGTACGGCAGTGGAGGTAATGCCATCAGCGTCAAAATCTCCCCAGATAGCAATTTTATCATGACCATCGCGGGCTTTTTGTAAGCGGGCGATCGCCAGATGCATTTCTTGTCCAAACTCAAAGGGACTTGCTGCTTGATAAGTTTTATAGTTAATAAAAGCTAATAATTGTGATTTTTCTTTAATTCCCCGTTGCCACAACAATTGTGCTGCATACAGTCCATTTGATGCGGGCGTATGCTGTTTCACCGCTTGGATAAACCACTCTGGCGGTTGTTCTGTTGTTGCTAAAGTCCACTGTTGTGCTGGCATTTGATTAAATTGGAGATTGGTCTTCGGTGGTTTGAGATTCACTCACTAGCGGATTAAGTAGTATTTCATTAGCAGCGCTATCGGGTTTACGGGCGCGAATTGCTGGACGCGATCGCCTGTAACCGGCTCTTTCAGCTTTTTGGTGTTCGTAATCAATTAATCTGCCATAATATTCATGTTTGCTTAAATTCATCGACAAGAAAATATGCTGGCGAATATTACCAAAACCTTTGCGATTAAAAAACTTTAATGCTGAAACATTGGTGGGATCGGTATCTACCAACATGAACCGCGCCCCATCTTCAATCATGCGGGCGACGACTTTATCAACTAACTTGTCTGCTACTCCCCGACGCTGAAATTTCGGACTAACTCCCAGCCATAAAATATAACCGTAAGTCCAAGATGCTTTAGTAATGATGGTTCCCAAAACAAAGCCTGCTAGTTCTCCGTCTCTTTCAGCTACGAGGCAATACTCTGGATCTGTATTGTAAAGCCCAATTACTTCCCATTCATCCCAAGTGCGGTATAAATAAGGATATAAATCGCTGGTAAATAACTCTTCTCCCAAATGATAAACGGGAGCGATATCATCAATTCCTAATTCGCGGACATAAATTGCTTCAGTTTCGTCAAAGTTTGTCATAATCGTGTAATTTGTCGTTTTTTATACATCTTTTCTATTTTCCGGGTATTGATATACCAACTTTCACCTGAGTATAATAATGGCTATTTTAAGGTAGCAGAGACCTGCTATCCCATCTGTGTATTTCATTCAGAAGTAATATAATATACTATACAAACTCAATTGATAAAACCTTATTTTATCTATCAATTTTATACATCCCTGAATTGATAAAGTCCGAAACTAAAAAATGAACAGTATTAATTTTAGGTAATACCTCACTATTTTTTCTGTTCTTCTTGAGCGGTTGTTTTTTCAGAAGATTGCTTAAGCTTTTCTATTTGTGATACACACCAAAGTAAGTTATTACTAGCCTGTATCGCGTATTCTCTCAGGCTATTATCACTATGTTCTACTAAAAATGCAATTTTTTTAATCAAAGTTTTCAACGATGCAGACTTTCTATTGTCCAAAATATATGTAATATCAGAAAATATATCTCCAACTTGTTCTTGTTGCAGTAATGCCATAAAAATATTTTCTGAACTTACTACGGCAATAAACTTACACAAATTAATATGATATTCTTGCGCTAATTCCTGGTTGAAAAGATTTAAAATTCCAGGTAGCTGTGTTATTTTTCTCCGATTTAAGCTCCAAAAACCTATGTACCAAAACCCATATAAAACTCCTAAACTGCTATCTACACAAGATTTTTGTATTGCTATATCTGCGAGTTTTCCAAGAGCATCAGCGGCATTATAGTCTTCTATTTCTAATAGAATTAAAGAGATAACAAAATCCCATTTAGCTGGTTTCTGCTCTCCTAGTAATATCCGTTTTCCTGCTTGGAATACACTATCTATGCAAGTATTATCTTTTTTCTTAAGTAAGAAACTTACAGAGTTAACAACTTCTAAATTATCGAGTGCTGCTAATGCCTGCTTCATTACGATTTGTTCGTTAAGAGTATTAAGAATCTCAGATATTGTGAAAGATATTGGATTCGAGCCTTCTACTTCTAGTTCTTCAGACAGTGATAAAAGTTCATTGATCACTTCTTTCTGAATTACTAATCCAGGATTTTCAGCAGCAGCTAAACAATTGCCTGCTAATATCACTGCTTGTGGATTCTTCGTTTGAATCAGTGCTTTTAAAATATTTTCTACTGAATCTTTAGAAGCAACACCAGCATAAAGAGCTATAACTTCTGACCATTGAGAATGCGACCACTGAGAAAAGAGAAAAAAGCGATCGTAGTTTTTACCCTCCTCTTTATAGTCTCCTTCCTTAATGGAAAGTGCAGCTAGATATTCTTGGAATGTTAAGTGAGAAAAGCCATAAATACCTGGTCTACGTTCTACTAACAATCCGCTTCTATCCCGAATATTTGCTAATATCTGCTTTACATCTGCTTTTTCGCCAACTTCATTAAGGGAATTTATAAAAGACTGCTCAATCTTGCTTTCTTCAATCTCAGCTACACCTTCAACTTGCATTTCAATAGCTAAGCGACGCAGAAGTAACATCTTACGAGGAAGTGGTAATCCTAAAATAGCTTCTGGAAGTCCTCGTTTTTGATCCCAATGAAATAGTAAGCCTTCTACGCACCTTTGGTACAAAACTACTCTTCTATTAGGTAATCTGCCACCTTCATACTTTTGTACCAAGCAAAGTGTAGATAGCATTAGAGGATTTGCAGCAATTCCTCGAACATAAGGGTTACTCTCAGTACTGTCAACGAGTGCATCAGCACTTTCAGTGCTAGCTTGCTCAATTTCCTCTTGAGATTTACTTTCAGATAGTTCAATCGCTGTTGTCCAACGCTGAACATATTTACGAATTTGGTCTGAAGTAAAGTTACAAAGTGTGACTTCGGTGAAGCCTAGTTTTTGAAATTCTTCTGATTGATAGCCAGCAGGTCTTGAAGAAATTACATATCTTGAATTAGGATACATTTCTACAAAAGCTCTTATCCATGCCATTACTGCTTGACGCTTTTCCGGTATTACTTCATCAAGTCCATCAATTAAAAGCAAAACTCTACCTATTTCTAGCTGACGTTCCAAAAAGCCAGGACACTTATCAGATAAAACTTGATTACCCTCAGCAGCTTGTAGCAATTTATCTGCTCCTGGTAAGTTGTTGAGATCTAATTCTCGTATTTTTATAAGAACAGGTACTACGCCTTTGGTTTCACCAAATAAAATCTCACAGTTTGCTGCAACCAAAAGAAGATGTTGTAATAGAGTCGTTTTTCCACTCCCTGGCAAACCTACAATTGCACATTTTTTGTGTTGCGGAATAAATGTTTCTGCTGCTACTCTCTTATCTTCACTTTCTCCACGCGATATGAAATTTTGTCTTTCGTTTTCGAGGGAAATCAAGCAATCAATTTTTTGAGCTTCATTTTCTTGTACCTGGAATAATTTGCTTATACTAATAACATCAGGCTCGACAAAAACTGTCGTTAAATCTAGAGAAACACTCGAAGATGCCCGTAATGTCGAAGCGTCTATCCTTGCAAGTTTTCGTAGTAAATATGATCTGTAATATAGATTCTCAAATTTTTCGTCACCACTTTCTCCGCCACTACCAATCTTATCGATAATTTCGTTCAATTTTTCTAAAATCTTGTCGATTCCGTCAAAATTCCGTTTCCACCCTTGTTTTTCCCAATCAGTAAAACTCAATGCCACTTCACAGAGTCTTTCTGCCGATACTTGGAGAGCCATTTCAAAAAGATACTCTAATTTCTCTTCTCTTATGGATTGAGGAATAGGATATTTCCCTAAAATATGGTCAAAAAGTTTTTCTGGTTTTAGTGATACTGATGCAAGTAGTTCCGCATTTATGTTTGATAAATGGATTGCTTGTTGGACTTCGTAAATAACTAACTCTACTTGACCTTCACTTAACTTTTCACCTTGAAAGTAATTGTCTAGTAGTTGTCCTGCAACATCAGCACATTCGCCTATCTTACGCTCTACATTTCTTTGCTTAATAATATCGCCAATTTTATCTTTAACTGGTGCTAAAATTATTCCCCCTAGCACCTTCTCGAAGAATCCAATAGAACTAGCTAACATAACTTAATTTTAATATACAAGATATTGCAATTTAAGTATATACGTATAATTTAATTTGTAACATGGAGCGTAGTATTTGTTAACAAATAAAAGTTTTATCTGAATTTTTATTTACAAGAACTTATATTCATCAAAAATCAAAGTGATATTTCTTGAATGCTGTCCAGATTTAGCATTGAATCTTTCGCTTGTTCTTCTGTGACTTGCGTGCGATCGCACCGCTGGGCAAAGTTACAATAATCACAGATTTTACTACCCTCCGCCACTTGCGGAAACTGCTTGTTGTTCTGGTAATCTTGCAACCAATTAGTTAATTGATTTAACAGTTGATTAAGTTTTTTTGCTGTTTTTATGTGTTGAGTAGTATTGTAATTAAATTTAATATTTTGCGGCTTGCCTTCAGATTGAACAAACCAGTAAGTCATAGAAATATTTTCTGGCGAATAGGCGCTAGTTTCAGCCAAAACATACATATAAAGCCGTGTTTGCCAGTTAGATTCTAACTTGCGTTTATGAGGTGGTTTGGGATAAGTTTTCCAGTCGAGAATTTGCGCTTCTTGGTTATCTGCAATCAATAAATCATAGACAACCGTCAACAAATAGTCCTGAACTTGCAGAGTCCGATAGTGTTCGCTTTCGCGGAAAGTTTCATTGTCAGTTGCAGACATTAAAATTTCTGGGGCTGCATCAGCAAAACCAGCCATCCAGCTTTGCAATTGAGCATCTGCTTGCAGGAAACTATCAATTGGTAAACCCATTTCTCGCTGCTGCATCAGCAGGTGAAAGCGACTACCAAGAGTTTGGCGTTCCTCGTGTTCGGGATTTGCAGGTGAATTGAGTTGTTCTAGGTAGGTGTGTTGGAATTTACGCGGACAAGCTTCGAGTAAGTTGAGTTGTCCTTGAGATAGTCGTAATAGTTGAGTGGAAGTTGATAACATCCTTCTATTTTAGAAGCGATCGCCCAATGCCCGAGTCACCAACACGATCGCCTTGACTGAGAAAAAATTGTCTTAACTAGGCTACAAAGTTAACCCTAGCAGAGTTAGTGACGCTCAAAGCCTTAGAGGCAGTAGAAGATACAGAACAAAAATAAAAGGTAAATGGATGAATTTTGTATTCTTAGTTCATCCATTTACCTTTTTTATGTACCTGATGCTTATTTCATGTTAGCCCTTGCGTCCCTCACTGCGGCAAAGAAAAATAATCCTGTGAGTGGAATACTCAATGCGAGGATAATTGCCGTAGTTGTGACACCAAAATCTGGTTGTCCGTAACCAAGTTCAAAAATCGAACCTACAGCTGCGATCGCACTTACACAACAACCACCGAGAAACAAACCGCTTTTTGGAGTTAAATACACTACTAGTCCCCTATACTAATGGTTTCACCGCTTGATACGAGAAGCCATTTTTAGATAGCTCCTGGGCCAAAGTCAAGGAATTTTCCACACGGTCTACAAATACTACACCATTGAGGTGATCCATTTCGTGCTGGATACAGCGTCCCAGGAGGTCATTAGCCTTTAATATCTGGGGACGACCAGACTCGTCTTTATAGGCAATCTCCACCACTTCAGGGCGCTTTACATCCAGGTATACATTGGGAATACTTAAACATCCTTCTTGGGCAACAGAGATGTCGCGGCTAACCTGTTTAATTGTGGGGTTAATCAGCACCAAAGGTGGATTAGCCGCATTTTCTGGTTCCAGATCAATGACAATTAATTGTTTGTGAATTCCCACTTGGGGTGCAGCCAAACCGATGCCATCTTTACTGTACATAGTTTGCAGCATTTCGCGCACCAGTTTGCGGAGTTCGTCATCAACTTTAGAAATCCGCTTTGCAGCTTGACGCAGCACGCGATCGCCTAAATAATGAAGCTCCAAAGGCGGATTTTTTAACTTTTTTTTCTCGACAGCAATTTCAGAAGGCATGAGTCTTGATGGCTAAATGGTGAAAATTCCTACTACCTTAATTCTATCAAGGTGGGGAGTGGGGAATGGGGAGTGGAGAGATGAGGGAGATGAGGGGGATGAGGGGGATGAGGGAGATGAGGGAGTGGGGAGTGCTGAATTCACCAATTCTGAGTTATCAATTATAAATTCTGACTCGTGAATTACGAATTACGAATTACGAATTATTCACTGGGGTGATTTGTGTTTAAATCTCTCACGAAACTTGACTATCTGCTCAAAGAAACTTTCCTTGGTTTAGTGCGGGGAGGTTGGATGAATTGGGCAGCTGTTAGCACTGTGACGGTATTGTTATTTTTATTCGGCTTGAGTTTGCAAACTTCTTGGCAAGTCGAAAAACTTCTCTACCAGTTCGGTAGCCAGCTAGAAGTATCAGTTT
Organism: Desmonostoc muscorum LEGE 12446; assembly: GCF_015207005.2. Lineage (GTDB taxonomy): Bacteria > Cyanobacteriota > Cyanobacteriia > Cyanobacteriales > Nostocaceae > Nostoc > Nostoc muscorum. The sequence continues at coordinate 1,562,424 of NZ_JADEXS020000001.1, read as the reverse complement.
ATCTCGAACCGGACATGCAAGCCCAAAGTATTGAACCACTGATCGCAAAAATGCCAGAGGTAATGGCCATACAAACAATTACCAAAGAGGAAGCTTGGAATAAGTTAGTCAAGGAAATGAGAATTTCGGATATTGAGGGTGTTACGCAACAGCTAGGTGAGAATCCTTTGGTTGATGAGATAAAGGTGAAAGCGCGTAATTCTCAAGTAGTACCAACTTTAGCAACCCAGTTGGCTAAGTTACGGGGAGTGGATACGGTGCAGTATATCGATGAAGCAGTCAAACGCATTGCTCAATTGCACCGGGGTTTGAATTGGGTTACTTTAACAATTACGATTATTTTGACTGTAACAGCGATCGCCGTGACCACTACCACAATTCGCCTAATTGTCATGGCGCGACGCCAGGAAATTGAAATTATGCAACTCGTGGGAGCAACATCTGTTTGGATTTACCTGCCCTTCATTTTACAAGGAATTACTTTTGGTTTAGTCGGTGGTGCGATCGCTTGGAGTTTTATTTCTTTGATTCAACAGTTCCTCGGTAAATTGCTAACCAATCAACCTGAGTTTATCCAAGTAATCACCAACGGAGTACAGCTCACTTCAGCCCAAATTTTATTATTGCCCCTAATTCTCTTGAGCTTCGGTGCCGCGGTAGGATTAATGGGAAGCTTATTTGCTGTTAGACGTTTTGCTAAAGGATAGTCAAATAACAAAATCACTATGAAATCACAATGGGAATGTTTTCTGCAAAATCTTGGTGTTTGGGAAGGTTCATTCACTAATTTTTCTCCCCAAGGCACACTTGTCAACGATACTCCCAGCCGTCTTTCTCTAGAACATTTGGACAATAAACAGAGAGTGCGCCTAATTTTGAGCCGTTCGGGACAAGATGACGTAATCAGAGAATTTAGTTCTGTGGGAGGGGGTCTGCTGTTTTTTGAAAATGGTTCATTTTCTGAAGGTTTAATTCAAATAGGGCCATTTTCCGAATTTGGTGGAGAACTTGCTTTTGTTCATGAAAATCGCCGCTTACGTCTGGTGCAACTGTTTGATAAGACAGCTAATCTAAGTGGACTAGTCCTAATTCGAGAACATCTAGCTGGAACCCCAGCAGCAGAACGCCCACCTTTGCAGTTAGATGACTTGTTAGGAGAATGGCAAGGTCAAGCAGTGACAATATATCGAGATTTGCGATCGCCTGATATTTACTCTACAACTCTAAAATTACAATTAGATAACGCTGGGCGATTAATTCAAACTACTTCTTTTGCAGAACGCACAATTACTTCAACTGCTACCATCAAAGGTTCCATCATTCTCTTTGACGAAAATCCCGAAAAGCAGATACAAGTATTACTACTACCTGATGGCGGTTCTGCAACTTCACCACTAAAAGTGCAATTACGTCAACCTTTATTTTTAGAAGCCGGTTGGTTAATCCAGCCAAACCTCCGCCGACGGATGATTCGCAGCTATAACGACAAAGGCGAATGGGTTAGTCTGACATTAGTTACTGAACAAAGGGTGTAAGGCTTGAGCAGAGAGTTTTTCCCCAGTGTTGTCAAAGAATGAATTCTTGTGAGTGTTCCACAGTCAACTCAAATCTTCCTCAGATAGCTGGGCTATTTTCATCAAAGCTTTCAAGGTTCCAAGTTTCAAATCTCGATCGCGATGAACAGGAATCGATATTTGGTTAACTCCGGGCTTCTGGTAGATGTGGTGACTGCCAGTAACTCTTTGCAATATCCAACCTTTTCGCTCAATAATCTTGCATAGTCGCTTGCCAGAAATGGATTTCATAGTAAATTTCGATAGGCTTCTTGAAACAGCCTACCCATAAATACTTTTAATCGAAAGTCAAAAATCTCAAATCCAAAATTGCCACTATACTGCAATTTCGACAACTTTATCTGTTGACTCAGCCGTATGGCAACCGTTAGCAACCTCGAGCCAACCTTCAATGGCATCCTTCAAATTAGCCACAATCTCTTCCATAGTGTCACCTTCAGTAATGCAACCGGGAAGTGCGGGAACCTCTGCCCAATAGCCACCTTCTTCTGCTGAATGAATGATTGCTCTAATTTTCATACACTTATGGAGCTATTTGTTGAAATTATGCTAACAAGCGTAACTAGCTGTTCTCAATTATGACTGATTTATCCATCTGGAGAATAACAAATAGCAGTAGTACAACCTACCTCTGTAAGGAAACCTTAAATGGTACAAACCCCTGCTAAAATTCTTACTCTCAGTGAATTCTTGGATTTGCCAGAGACAGAACCTATAAGCAGTAAACATTTCCTTTGCCAATTCAAATATTTCGGAATAATAATCAGGCAATTTGTAGCGTGTTGGCTTCTGGGATAGATTCACCTTCTACTTGCCAAGCTTCCAAGTACATTTCAATTACTTCTTCGCCATTACGAATAGCTTCTTCACGAGTTTTGCCGTGAGTGCAGGGCATAATAACGCGATCGCCAAATTCTGGAATAGTGACTAGAAAAAGTTGATCTTCATCAGACCATTGAATAATCATACTGTATCGATTTATCATTACTCATTAAAATCAACCCCTTGGGCACTGTTTCCGCGAACAGCTTTTGCATCGGCTTTCATGGTTACAACACCCATTTGACTGCCTGTTCCTAGAATGATTATATCGTTTATACTTTTGAAGCACGATGAGTTTTTACAGATATATATTCTCCATTATATTTAAGAATTTTTAAAATAATTTTTATTAGTAAATCAAAATAATCTTTAAAAAAATTAATCTTCTCATCCAAAGTTAATTTAGGAATTTCTCCTTGATGAAATAACGGATTCCGAATTGAATTTCGCAACTTATCATTGTTTATCATAATATTCTTTGGAATGAATTTATCAAGGTGTGTGTTTAATGTTCCTAATTTCTGTTCAATATTATTCCCGATTTTATTTTCATCTAATCCTTGACTCAATAAGTACTTTAATGTGAGCTTTTCATAAGCCATGAGCATTGATGCTATCTTAAGATCAATATATTTCTGCTGCTTTATTTCTACCAAAAGTCCAATAATAGTATTAATGTCCATACTGGACTGCAAGTTTTTATAATGTTGATAACATTCATTGAATGCTTTAGTTATACCTTCATGAATATGATAATTATCAATCAGACGAGTTCGGCTAAAACAATTTTTTACAGTATTCTCTATTGAGTATTGAACTATTTTATCATCCATTAAATATTCAATCACTGGAGAAAAATTTGTATTCATACTGAGAAAACTTAAAAACCAGCTTATTGCTTGAACTTCATTTTCAATAACATTAATATCCTCATCATAATTTATCGGAATGCTTACAGTAGAAACTATGGCATTATTTATTCTCTCTATATCAATGAGATCAATTAGCCGATTGCTGTTCTCAAGCATTTGAAAACAGAGTTTTTTGCCATTCAGATTTACAAAGAACCCACGTTCACAATCAACGCTAGAAAAATTAAAGTTACTAAAGTAAGCTCTAGCCAAAGTAGGAATATTATCGGGCTGCACTTTCAGCTTCAAAACTACAGCACTGGGAAGGCAAAACCAGGTCGATTTATAAGAAACTTCCACTTTAGTTGTCAATATTTTAATATCGGTACAACTTATCTCCCAAACTTCATCATCCGAGGTTCCAGAAAAAGACTCAACGTTAGTATCATGTTCTAAAAAATGCAAAGATTCTTTTGAGCTTAATACGAAAATAATGTTTCCAGAAACATCTACACACAGTTCCCAAAGGTATTTAGCATTTTTATTCGATATGCCTTCACCAAATTTATATTGAACTCTTGAGTATTCGTAAATATCGCCGAGTCTAATTGTAAAGTAATCTTTTCCAAGCATAGGTATTTACTAAATGTAGTAGATTGAGAAACAGCTTACCAGGATATTTTTCACCCTTTAAGTAGGTGGGCCTAAATATTTGTCACTGGGATAAGGCAGGAAGCAGAAGGGAAGAGGGTTTTAGCCTCGTTCATTTTTGTTAACATAATTTGATTTGATTCTGCCTACCTACTTATATCAAAAAACAGCGACATTGCAACGCTTGCTGAAGTAGCATTTGATATTCTTCATCTCCAACCCGATAAGCACCAAATCTTTCCAAATGCGGATTCATCATTTGGGCATCAAAAAACACAAATTTCCTCTGGCGCAATCTTTCTACCAACTTAACCATCGCTACCTTTGAACCATCGGGAATGCGGTAAAACATCGACTCGCCAATGAAAGCACCACCAATAACAATTCCCAAAATTCCGCCAGCAAGTTCGTCACCTTGCCAAGTTTCAAAACTATAAGCATAACCACTCTGGTAAAGTAGCCAGTAAATCTTTTCCAATTCTGGCGAAATCCAAGTTACTTCACGGTTAGCGCAGCCAGCCACCACAGCTTGAAAATCCCGATTAATCGCCACACTAAAACGTTCTTGATTGAGGACGCGCTGCAAAGACTTGGGGTAGCGGAACCTCTCATCTAAGGGTATCAAAGTCCGATCGCGACTTGCATACCAACTGAGGCGATCGCTATCATCAGCCATGAGAAAATAGCCTTGAGCATAACCTTGAACAATAGCAGCGATATCATATTGCATAAATATAAAAAATACAAAAAGAACGCAATTTGATACTACCAGTCATTCTCTGCGTTCCTCTACGATCCACTCTGCGTTGAAGATAAAAAATATGACTGAACCAATTCCACCCATCACCCTACCACGTCCTGAAAATCCGCAACTCGAAGGTGAATGGTTGCGAGAACGTCTGCTGCGGTGGCTAGATACAGAATTTATCCCAGAAGCAGTTAACCAAAAGATTGCTCAACGGGCTGCACAGATTTTTGTACGTCAACGGATGGAAGGAGAAAACGACCTTGGTTCTCTGGTAATTGCCATTGTCACAGAGATGCAGTCCTATGATTTTTCCAATAGTTTTTATGGAGAGTTTGCGATCGCCAACGCCGTTAGCGATCTACTCTTAGAAAGTCTGGGAATTGATAAGTGTTGCGGTCAATAAGTAGTTAGGAGTTAGGAGTTAGGAGTTAGGAGTTAGGAGTTAGGTTTGTCTTTATTCATCACTCATAACTCATCACTCATAACTTTTTACCAACTAGACTTAACCACTCCAGGCAAAAGACCTTCATGCGCCCATTCCCGTAGCACATTCCGAGACAGCCCAAAATCGCGGTAAACACCTCTAGAACGACCAGTCAACCAGCAACGATTGCGGTGGCGGGTGGGCGCGCTATTCCGGGGTAGCTGTTGAATCTTCCGGTGGATTTCCAGTTTATCCAAAGGAGATTCTGCACTTCTGAACTCTTCTAGGAGAGCTTCACGCTTGTCAGCATACTTTTCTGCCAATCGGCTGCGCTTTTTCTCGCGCTCAATCATGCTCTTTTTAGCCATATATTCTCTAACTCAATTTAAAGACAGCATTTTCCATTCTACAGTCTTCTTTCCAATTCTAGGTTACTTGTGTTCCCTACTGGTCTGTCAAATTGAAATTCATAGACATTAGACCTCTTGCATAAATCAAAAATAAAGAACCCCACCCTAACCCTCCCCGTATGTATTGGGGAGGGAACTAGATTTCTTTTTTCCCCCCTTTCCAAGGGCAGGGCTGTTTCATTCCATTTCAAACAGGATTTGTCAAGATGGTTAGCAAGAAAATTGTAAGTAAGCGTGACGAAGAGATGAACATTTAAGCACTGAAATATCAGTAAAATAGTTGGTTTCATCGGCACGCCAGTAACAAAATAACTAATTTTTAATCGCTAGAACCCTTGATTTTTAAAGCTCTTTGGGGAATGAATCAGCCCTGCTTTCCAAGGGGGGACTAAGGGGGGTAATTCGACTTGTGTGTACATGGGGAGGGGTTGGAGGTGGGGTGTTAGGGACTTTTGCAAGAGGTCTATTGAAGAGGACGCGGGGACGCGGGGACAGGGAAGAGGAGTTTTTTCTCTGCGTCTCCCCTTCTTTGCGTCCCCGCGTCTCCCCTTCTCCCCTCTCACCAAAACTACCCTACGACTACTGGCTTATTTGCAGCAGGACATAAATCGGCAAGCTCACAAGCAACGCAGGCGGGAGAACGGGCTTTACAAATAGCGCGACCGTGATAAATCAGCCGAATTGACCAATTTTCCCAATCTGGTTGCGGCAATAAACCCATTAAATCTTGCTCAATCCGAACGGGTTCTTTTGCTTCAGTTAAACCCAAACGTTGGCTGAGGCGCTTGACGTGAGTATCTACTGTCACGCCAGCATTAATGCCATAAGCATGAGCGAGGACTACATTTGCTGTTTTCCGCGCCACACCTGGAAGCTTTAATAACTGTTCCATTTGGTTAGGAACAACAGAGTCAAATTCCGTGACAATCATGCGACAGGCCGCTTGAATATTCTTGGCTTTATTGCGATAAAACCCTGTGGAACGCACCAAGTTTTCTAATTCTACTAAGTCGGCGATCGCTAAACTCGCTGCATCAGGAAACTGACTAAATAATGCTGGCGTCACTTTATTTACTCGCTCATCAGTACACTGAGCAGAGAGAATCGTTGCCACCAACAATTGTACTGGTGTTGAGTAGTTCAAAGAGCAAGTAGCATCTGGATAAAGACGCTTCAGGCGAGCTAAAATTTCTAGCGATCGTTGCCTTAAAGGTGAAAGTTTATCTTTCCTACTCCCCACTCTCTACTCCCCACTCACTATCTTCACTGGAATAATTTTTGTACCCATTCCAATTGGCTAGTTAATTGGGTGGTTTCTTTGACGATTAGAAAAATTCCTAACCCTAAGAGTAACACCAAACCGGTTTGCATTACACCTTCTTGAATCCGAGCAGGCACAGGCTTACCGCGCAAACCTTCAATCAGCAGAAAAGCGAGTTGTCCGCCATCCAAAGCTGGTAAGGGCAAAATGTTAATAATAGCCAAATTAATGCTAATAATTGCCGCAAAAGACAACAAATTTGTGCTATTGTCAGCAGCCAACTGTGCGCCTATTTTGACGATATTAACTGGGCCAGAAACTTGTCCTACAGTTTGTTGAAAATTGGTAATTAACTGCCCAAAACCGCTGAGTGTTCCCACAAATAATTGTTGAAACCTGTTAGCAGCAATGCCGAAAATTTCAAAAGGACTATTAGGACGGCGATAAACTGCTGTAGCATTTGGACTAAGTGCCACACCAATTACACCTTTGCCATCAGCTCCCAGTTTTGGTGTTAATTTCAGGGATTGTTGTTGATTTTGACGCTGAATTTTCAATTCGATTTGCTGATTGGGATGAGTTTGAATTTCTTTTGTCAGCAAAGCAGTTGATTTATCAGAAGCCGAAAGTTCTTGACCGTTAACACCCAGGATAATATCTCCTTCCCTAACTCCTGCTTGGTAGGCAATGGATTCTTGATTAATGGGCTGTACTATAACACCAGGTTTATAGTTTAATTTCTCAGGAATACCCACAATACCCAATTGCAGAGCCAGAACTAAGTAGGCAAATATTAAATTTGCTATTACTCCGGCACTGATGACGATCGCCCGGTCTAAAATTGGACGGTTACGCAGCAGATTTGGGTCATTGGGTGGAATATCGCTATCTGGGTCATCATCGGGAAAGCCCACAAAGCCGCCCAAGGGAAAAGCGCGGACAGCATATTCGGTTTGTGAACCTTGGTACTTAAAAAGAACCGGGCCAAAACCCAAAGAAAAACGGTTAACGAGAATGCCTTGAGAACGAGCTGCAACAAAATGTCCCAGCTCGTGTACCAAGATCAAAACAGCCAAGACTGCGATCGCTGCTAAAACTGACATAGAGCAAATTAGTGAAGATATTAAGCTATGGTTATCTCCATTCTAATTGGGCATTGGGCATTGGGCATTGTTAACTAACAAAGGACAAATGACCAATGACTAATGACAAATTACAAAACTTCCCGCCCCAAGTAAGGTTGCAGCGCTTCTGGTACTCTTATTGTCCCATCGGGTTGTTGATAATTCTCCAAAATTGCTGCCATCGTTCGTCCCACCGCTAAACCCGAACCGTTGAGAGTATGCACAAACTGAGTGCCTTTCTTCCCCGCTTCTTTGAAACGAATATCAGCCCGTCGCGCCTGGAAGTCGATAATATTGGAACAGCTGGAAATTTCACGGTATTTGCCAGAAGAAGGCAACCAAACCTCTAAATCATAGGTTTTGGTAGAAGAAAATCCCAAATCGCCTGTACTAAGATTTACTACTCGATAAGGCAACTGCAAAGCCTGTAAAATTGCTTCTGCATTTCCCACCAATTTTTCTAGTTCATCAAAAGAAGTGCTGGGTTCGACAAATTTCACCATTTCCACTTTATTGAATTGATGCAGGCGAATTAAACCCCGCATATCGCGCCCATAACTACCAGCTTCTCGGCGAAAACAGGGAGTGTAAGCACAGTAGTAAATAGGCAAATCTTCAGCAGCGATAATTTCGCCCCGATAGAGGTTAGTCAGTGGAACTTCCGCTGTGGGAATCAGCCACAAGTCATCCTCAGCGCATTTAAAGCTTTCTTCCGCAAACTTAGGTAACTGACCAGTCCCTATCAAAGAGTCAGTATTCACCAATAGCGGTGGACTAACTTCCACATACCCTGCTTCGGTATGGAGACTCAGCATAAATTGAATTAATGCCCTCTCCAGTGCTGCGCCAGCGCCTATCAATGTCACAAAGCGACTTTGGGCAACTTTTACAGCTCGTTCAACATTGAGAATACCTAGTTTTTCGCCTATTTCCCAATGAGGGAGAATATTCGGGTTTTGCGGAATGTATTCATCACCCCAACGCCGCACTTCGACGTTATCTTCCTCATTTTTACCAACGGGTGTAGAGTCGCTTGGTAAGTTGGGAAGTGCCAACACAAGTTGGATAATTTCAGCTTTGAGTTCTTTTTCCTGGGGTTCGAGTTCACTCAATCTAGCTTTGACAGAGTTACCTTCATCCCGCAAAGCTTGGATTTCTGGGTCTTGGGCATCGATACCAGATTTCAGCTTTTGCCCGACGAGTTTACCAATTTCGTTGCTACGGGCTTGGAGTTGACTCCGCGTCCCCTCTAGTTCCCGTTGTTGCCGGTCTAACTGTAATATCGGTTCAATGTCGTATTTACCACTACGACTGTTCAATCGTTCTTGAACTAATTGCGGATTTTCCCGTATTTGCTTGATATCCAGCACAGATTTTTCTCAGTTTTTAGCCTATTATCTTCCTGCCAACACCCCAGCATATACTGATTTTGCCTTGCTATGAGCAGAAAAGCAAACAGAAAAATTTTGCCCTGCCAATCTTGCCAGGGCGAGAAAAATTTCAAATCCAAATTTGTAGTTTTTTCAGAGTACTAAAATCTCTAATCCAGATTAATTTCATCTGATATCACCTTTTAGATGGATGTTAATATAACCAACTTGTGTTTTTTTGCACGCTGCATTTTGAAAATTTCGTCAAAGCACAACAAATATATTTGAATTATTTGCTATGTAACCTGCCAAAACGAGGGGAAAGTTACACAATAAAATCAGTCAAAAGAAGTATAGATTTTTGGCTGAAATTTTGCTTAAGACTTGCCTTTCTACGCCTTGTTAATCCGATTAAGTAACCAAAGCGACGCCACAAGCCCTGCAAAGTGTGCTGAAACAGTATTAGTGTTTGCCTGTACAACAAGCATATCTAGACCACTAATAATTCGAGTTGGGTCAAAAAATTGAGTAGTTATCGCTTGGGGAGATATAGACCTTGCTACCAGCGTACCAACGATCGCCTGGGCTCCCAAAAGTGTCACCAGCGTTCCCCCTAAATTCACCCACAATCCTAAGCGTAATACTTGCACAGTCTCGCTTTTTCGAGGGCGATTGCTGGGGTTGGAGGATTCCAGTTGCTTGCCAATTCTGGTGTAGCGGTAAGCTAAGTAAATACCCGCACCTAAAACAACCAGTCCACAAACTGCTAAAAATACGCCAAAGCCAGTCCCAGGATTATTACTAGGACTACCAGATCTTTGACTAAAGATGGCGAACAGCAGCACAATTATGCCAGAAACAACACCTAGTACTAGCTGAATCCAAAAGCTAATCCAACCTGCAAGGCGAAAGGTCTGGGCAATTGCCCGGAGATTAGACGAAGATGATGGGGCATCGGGAGTTTGTGACATACTTAATCACCAATGTGCTGGGTGCTTTTAAGGGACGTGGGGAGTAGGGAGTGGGGAGTGGGGAGTGGCAAGATGGGGAGATGAGGAGAGAATTTCACGTCACCACCCCATTCCTCCCCCACTCCCTACTCCCCACTCCCTACTCCCTGTGTTTCTTGAAACCGTCAGAGTGTCTCTTCCTCTGTTCGTTTTCTTTCTCCTCCCCTTTGACTCTTTTTGAGAAATTTACTATCACATTTACCAGATGGCACGAGAGGATCTCAAGTCCAGAAAATTATTAATATTTACTACCCAGGTGTGTTTACAAAAGTAGCACTTTGAACTTAAACATATCCTTTAGCTTAAGTTTTTAAAATTTGCATTGGGAAAATCACTGTAAAAAAAAGTGTTTATTAAGTTCTACAGACAAAATAGCATTTTACCTGTAAAATTTCTTCGATGGCATCTTATTGCTTAAGCAGTTCTAACCAACTCGGCATCGTTTAACACCAAAACAGTGACTTCGCCACTGTTTGTTCCCTCCTCACCATACCTGATTTAGCTTGGGTGGGAGCATACTATCCTGTCCCTTAAAATTCACAGACTAGTCCCACAACTCTCAGAGGCGTGGGTAATCATTTGGTGTTTCCGCTTTGGAAATCTAGCTTAAGTAGCTTTATATATATTACTCATCTAAGAGTAGGGCTATATACTGACTACGAGGATTGTAGACTTTACCCTAAGGCATTTTTTTAGCCATTCACTAACCATGAAACTTGAGGATATATATCAATTCTTTGAAAATCCTCCGCCAACTTACCTTTGTCAGGAATTAGCAGTTTGTTACATACTGTCTATTTTGTTAGAAGGTGAATCCTACGGAACCGAGTTAATCCAACGATTAGAAACTGAATATCCCACCTATAGGCTTTCCGATACCGTACTTTACAGTGCAATCAAGTTTCTGGAAGACGAAAGGGCAATTAATGGATATTGGAAAAAACTCGAAGGACGGGGACGCCCCAGGCGGATGTACCAAGTTTCTCCAGAATGGCAAGTTCCAGCGCAGGATTTAGCTTTTCTTTGGCAAGACTACATCAACGGGCGAACAAAGTAACGAATAATTGATAATGAATAAGTCTCCTCCAGTCAAACAATAACAATTAGTTATGGATACTCCTATTCTGCCATCTACGTTGCTGCTAACCTTGTTGTTATCGGTCGGGCTGTTTTTCTTTATTCGTGCTTCGACTAAAGACCGTACAGAAATAGCGCACTTGGTATCCGAACAAGGCGAAGCCGCTTTCATGTCTCAATTAAAAGAGTATTTTCAATCGCGGTCTTACCGAGTGGCAGCGGTAGACCGAGAACAAAACCAAGTAACTTTTGAAGGTAATGTTCGCCCCAGCTGGTTCTTAGCTATATTTCTCACTTTGTTGGCAGCTACTGGTATTGTTTGTCTGTCACTGGTGGTGTATCTAATTTTTCCGAGCCTTAGTAGCCTTTTTCTGGCGATGGTACTGCTGTCGCCTTTGACTGGTGTGTTTTATTGGAAAAAATCTGGAAGACTTGAGAAGGTGTCGCTCAAGCTAGAAACAACTCAGAGCGAACAAACCTTCTCAAGTAAGGTTACTGTAGTTGCCCATCGAGATGAACTCACCCAGTTACGGAAGACCCTACAGCTAAAGCCTAGTGAATAATTTTTGCTTTTTATGACCATCTCTTAACTATGAGGTGCAGATTTCTGACCTGACCTACTCTTAAAGCAATGAAAAGTAGTAAGGAGGGAATCAAGATTGCTGCTTTGTCAGTTTTACCCATAACTTGTGTTGTGGGTAAAAATTTGAATTTATTGATTTAAATTCGTTGACAGAGCTTCCTTTACAATCTACTGGATAAGAGCGCAACTTCACTAGCGCTTTTGGAGGCGCTTGGCTCTATATCCGCTCCTTTACGCATCTTCCAAACAAGTATCAAGCCATGCAAGCTAGCGTGGTTTGACACAAATTGACTTTTCAATTACCTGGACTAGGGTGACTGGCAAATCACCTACAAACTAAAAAAAAATGAAATTTTGCATAAACTTAGCAACTTTGCCAGTTAATTAATAGTCAGGAGCCACATTCAATGCTTGAGATGACCAATTTATCAGCGAGCAGTTAAAGCAAGGGCTTCTTGACCTGTAGGAGCTTCTAAAGTCCTCAGGCTGGGAAACAAGAAATGGTTTTCCTCTACGTATTGAGCACCAAACAGTCCCTTTTCTGCCCAGAAATAACGGTCTGTGGTGTGTTCGTTTCGCTTTACGAGTAGCAACGCAGGTGGCAATATACCTTCAGCTTGAATGAACCTTCTCGCTGCTGTCACAGGTTTTTCTTCGCCACTTTCGATGCTATATTGAGGCACATGTTCCAGAATCCGCCGTCCTTCCTGACGACGACGACTTTTTCTTTTGCGTCTCCTTGCCAACCTATTGTCCTCCTCTTTCAAGCTATAGATTGTAGTGATAGCTACAAAATCCGTCGTCATTATAGAAGTTCTAGTTCAAAAAATCAATAGTTTTTTAACTTTTAATCCAATAAAATTAATATCTTTAGAAGTTATAGATAAAAGAAAGCTCGCTAAGGATATAATCCGCTGGTGCAAAACATCACTCAGAAGATTTCAGTTAAGCTGTATTAAAAGAATGAGGTAAAAACTAACTATCCTTTCTTAATCATGCCTCAAAATCTGTAATCATGAGCAAGAACTAAAAAATGTTAATGTCTGCCAGTTCTGATTTTCTTGCTCTGTGCCGAGAGCAAATAGCACTCCTGACCCAAGGGCTGGGAGCAACTTTAAGTATTGTGTACCTAACACAAGAATTGGTAGAGACTCCCTCTGGCGAGGCAAAACTGATTCCTGTAATGATTTATCCCGAAACAGCATTATTACCGCAAGCAGAGGAAACTGCCCAGACTACAGTACCTAAGCAGCTTCAAGTTGGAAATAGATTGGTATTACCCAATCATCAACAAAGGTTATTAACACCAGGATCGGAATCTCCAACCTCGTCACGGGAGTTTGGGATACCGGATGCGTCTGGGCCTCATTTACAAGAGGAATATCTACTGAGTGGTAACCAAATTGTTTTACCTCTGGTCTATGAGGGTGTGATGATGGGGTTGCTGGTGACTGGTAGGAAAGACCGGGAATGGAACGAACACGAGCAAAGTCAGATTCAACGCATAGCCCAAACACTGGCGATCGCTTGTATTTTAGATCAGCGACGAGCATGGTTACAGCAACAGTTGCACGAACAACAAATTCTCCAAGAAAAACAGCAGGATTTGTTAGACAACCTGTTGCATCAGTTTCGTAACCCATTAACCGCATTGCGGACTTTTGGTAAACTTTTATTAAAGCGACTCAGACCAGCAGACACTAACCGGGATGTAGCAAGTAGTATCGTGCGAGAAAGCGATCGCCTGCAAGAATTACTGCAACAATTTGAGCAAGTAATTGACTTGACAGAGGCAGATTTAGCACCACTACATCTGCCGGAAAATGAAGTATTTGTAGAAGCAACTGTCCAAAAAGATGCTAAACCGCCCCTATTATTGCCGGGAACGGGAGATAAAGCAGTTGACTGCTCCCTGGCAGATATATTAGAACCATTATTAATATCAGCTAAAGCAATAGCACAAGAGCGCAAGCTAAAACTAGTAACCGAATTTAAGTATAATTTGCCCTTAGTACGTGCCAACATCAAAGCATTACGAGAAGTGTTAAATAACATTATCGATAATGCATTGAAATACACTCCTGCTGGCGGTAAAATTTTGATTCAGGGCGGGCAACAAAAAGGTAATTTTCAAGGAATTGTTATCAGTGACAATGGACCTGGCATTCCACCTGAAGATTTAGAGCATCTTGGAGAACGGCATTATCGGGGTGTACAAGCGCAAACAGAAATCCCCGGTACAGGTTTGGGGTTAGCGATCGCTAAACAATTAATAGAGCAAATGCAGGGCGAAATCGAGGTTTTCAGCCCTGCAATCAACTCTAAATTAACTTCACCTAATAGACCAGGAACCACGTTTATTATTTGGTTGCCGGAAGTTGAGAATTAGGAGTTGGGAGTTAGGAGTTAGGAGTTAGGAGTTAGGAGTTAGGAGTTAGGAGTTAGGAGTTAGGAGTTAGGAGTTAGGAGTTGGGAGTTAAGAATTAAAACCTTGCTTTAATTCGTTCTTTATAACTCTTAATTCCTAACTTTTCACTATCTTCAATTCATAACTCATAACTCCTAACTTTTCACTATCTAACTGAAACCAACAAGTTTTGATTGATTGTCATTTGTAAATCGGTATCTGGGTCAATTGCGATTAAGTCAACACTATTTCTACCGAAGAATAGACCAATCAACGCCCCGATACCAGCACCACCCAAGACTTCTTCTGTGGCAATGGCGCGATCGCCAGTGACGGCAGATACCGCAGCGGCGGCTCCTGCGCCCAATACGGTATTCTGAATGATTGATCCAGTACTAGTACCCTTTTTGACGGTTTCAGTTTTGGTAATCACTTCAGAACTAGCGTTCAGTTGATATTCTTGACCTCCGGGCAAAACTAGTTTCTGGGCAATGAATTGAGAACCGCCTGTAGCAGGTTTGAGTTGACCAACAACTTGACTACCAGCAGGAATCACTACAGATCCTTCTTGCGTAACTACATTTTGGGATACTGTCAGTGTCAAAGGTGCTGTTTCGTCCTTGGTAACCAGAATTTTTTCTGCCTTGTCATACTTCACAGGGATAGCTGTCCCTTGGGGAATTGTGACAGATACAGGTGTTGGGTTAGTAGACCCAAGAGCTACGACGTAGGGCGAGTTAATTGCTGAGGCTTGATTAGAACTAACCAATGCTTGGTAAATAAAAGCTGCTACTTGGGCGCGAGTGGCGGTTGCAGTTGGATTCAGGAACTTCACATTCGGATAGTTCACCACGATTTGCTTCTCAGTGGCTGCTGCGATGGGGCTACGGGCATAGCTAGCGATGTTAGAAGCATCGTTGAAGTATTGCAGGATGCTTTCGGTATTACCACTGGCAGTATATTCCAAACCGTTAGCGAGGGAAACTAAAACCTGTTGGCGGGGAATCGCTTGGTTAGGCTCAAAGCGGTTGCCGGGATATCCTGATAAGAAACCAATGGTATAAGCTTGCTGAATGGCACTGGATGCCCAATAATTGCTAGGCACGTCAGTAAAACTGATTGGCGATCGCTGTTGTGCTTTTTGGAAAGCTTTGTTGACCATAGCAGCAAATTGAGCGCGTGTTACTGCTTCTTCAGGGCGGAAACTACCATCAGGAAATCCGGCAATCACACCTCGTTGCGATAATTGTTGAATAAAATCTGCTGCCCAATAATTAGATGAAACATCAGAAAAAGTAGTTTGGGCAAAAGAAGGTGCAGCTGTCAACAAGGGTGCTACAGTCCCAACTGTGACGCTTAAAGCCATGAGTGCAGCTGTTCCAGATTTCCAACGATTTAAAGTAAGCATTGCTTTTTTACTCCATTAAAATTATGTTTTTCACTATTAATTAATTAGACACTTTTTGAAATTTTAGGTTCCCATCACTTGAGACTTTTTATAAGAAATCTTACTTGATAAATAGAGTCAAAATCAAAAAACATCTACCAAAAGAGCTAGGCAATAGTTAATAGGATAACTAGCTTTTTTCCGGTTACTATTATTCAATAGAGCAGATTTCAAAGAAAGTGAAGTACACAAGGATTTCTCTGAGAGGTAAGTATAGAGCCTGTTTTACTTCTGTTAGCGCAGCGGGGCGTAGCCCATTCTGAATTCTGCTGTAATTATTCCCAAAACTCTCAATACTCAGTAAGACGATAGAGAGATAGAATAGTTGCGCGAAAATAGATTTTTTGGGGTTAAAAATGAAGGCGATCGCACACTATAGTTAAAGTGGCGATCGCCTATGGGGGATGATTAAGTTCACAACTTGAATAAAGTTAAACCTATTAGCGGTATAGGGTTAAGTTAGAATTCAGTGTCAGCCTCAAATCTTGTGTGGGTCTGATAACGAAGGCATTCACTTCTTTTTTCCGCAGCAGGACACTTGCTCCTGCACCCGCAGCCGCACCAATCACAGGTTTTAAATCATCAATTCTGTTGTTACCAGTAATTAGTGAACCTAAAAGACCAGCACCGGCACCAATACCTGCATCAGTCAACACTTGACCAGTGCTAGGGTTTTGTTTAACTTTTTGAGTTGTGGTGTATGTCCGAGAACTTGCATTAATTGACTGACGGCGACCATTAGAAAATTCTAATTCTTGGGCTACAAACCGCACGCCTTTTCCTTGGTTATCATCATCTGTGGAATAACCATCTAAATCAACAGGTTCTAGGCGTCCAGTTACTTTAGTACCAGCGGGAATCAAGACATTTCTATTACTGTCAGTAATGTTATTCGCTATTCTCAAGGTTATGGATTTACTTTCGCCAGGAACGATAGTAATTGTTTCCTTTTCGTACCTAACGGGCAAATTCACTCCAGAAGGAATCGTCACATTTCCATATTGCCCGACATTATATTGTGCATTAGCAGGAGCAAAGGGAATCATGGGTGTAATGACGCTGGTGGTAACAGCCATTGCCATGAGTGCAGCAGTTCCAGATTTCCATCGATGTATGCGAGTCATAGGTGAGTTGACCTTTATGTATGTGATGTGTGTAATGACGACGGTTCACTGAGTTTGTTTCTGACTATTCTTGAACGTGACTTTAGGCATATTCCGAAGGTAAAAGCACTTATTTGACTGGAGTATGTGCTTAGACGCAGCCCATCGGAGATATCACTCGTCAGGATTTTTATTCTGCTAATGTGCGTTACTAAATAGGAGGCGAGATACTTTTAATGACGCCAAATTAGTTTAATTGTTTCCTGACTTTGTTTCATTGCTTACGTCCACATACTTACGCCATTGCGAACTATTACTTCCATTGTATAGGACTCGTATTTGATTTTTTCTTTCACTAGGTATAACTCGAAAAGCTTCTTGACCGAGACAATTTTAGATTTTAGATTTTGGATTTTAGATTAAAATCTAAATCTAGAATCTAAAAAAGGTTTCAAGCCTCTGGGTTTACGGAGATAAAAACTTTCATGTTTCAATATTCAAGCCTCTTCTTTCTAAGGAGAGGTTAATCCAAAAGACGCTCCTACGTCGCTAACGCTACGCTATCGTCAATCCAAAATCCAAAATCGTGTGACTATTCCCGTACAGACGCGATTAATCACGTCTGTACCTATTGCCTGCTCAGCCAAGTAAGTTCAAAAATCAAAGCGGATTACTATAGATTTCTTTACTAAGACTTGGGATATACTTTCTCTTTCCTTTAGAATTGCTAAAGTCAATTTGTAGAGTAATTCCTGAGGTAACCGGCTGGAGCGCAATACTTAATTATTAACGCACCGATTATCCTAGATTTACTCGGTAATAAGTTCTATGATGGAGATAGTGGCAATTGGTATATAAATAAGCCTAGCCCGTCTTGCCGATTGCTATGATGTTGCAAAATATTGATATTGTCCCGAATAATTGGGACTTGTAATTATGGCAAATTGGACTGAAAAACAAAAACAAAAGTATGCAAGGTTCCAAGAAATTTTAGAAATTGGGAAGCAGCGTTATGTAGAAGCTGGTGGTAATCCAAAACATTACCGAGCAGGCTTTAAAGGTCAGGATTACTTGACAGATGAAGAGAGGAAAGAAGCAAACAGAATCATGCGACAAATGTTTGGTATTTCCATCGCCAATGGTTATGTTTCTTGTCAAGGACGTTCTTGGCAGTTACCTGAGAATTCACCATTAGATAAAAAGCAATTGGAAGCTGATTCTTAAATTGGCAGTTTTAGCAACTGATTTAACAGTTGAATTATCTGTGGAATATAACAATAAACTATTTGCTAGATGAGTGTTCAAGATTGCTGCTTAACATGATGAAAGATCAGAAATTATGGAAACAAACAAGGCATGATTACTAAAGACGAAATTACTATCAAAGTTCCCTCTGAGGTAAGCTAAAACACATCTAATTTGCAGATGAAAATTTTCTCAATATCTTGTGGGGTGGGCATCTTGCCCGCCCTGATTATGCAACTTGAATGCTGATTAGCTTAGCAGAGGCATACCGCAATGCCACTGAAGAAGAGCGTGAACAATTGCAACTTAAGATTGCAGCAATTATGCAGTCTCAATTTACAACGAAGAGAGAAGAGACGATTGCACGTTTAAAAAACACGATGGATAAAGCAAGCCTTGAAGCACAAGAGCGAGGATTAACGCCTGAAATCTTAGAATCCATTTTGAATGATGAAGAATAATCGACGGTTTGTTTTTGATACTAATGTGCTAATTAGTACATTTTTGTTGGTCTAGGTCAAACGATCGCAATTAGCAATTTTACAATAGCAGGACGGGCTATTTGCCCATCCCATCAAGATGTTCAGCTTTTCTGAGGTTTCTTTCTGGCGATCGCCTGCTTGAACATTCGTGGCAGCCAAGAAATATAATAATATAATTGGTCTACGTGACTATACAACGACAATAACTTTGCTTCAGTTAATAAAGTATTTGGTCGGACTGATTTGAGCATTTTTCCAGATTTATCTTCCGCCACATTTGAGATTGAACCGCTAACAGAATAATGTTGCAAATGTGGAGGTAAACGCCAGTTAATTTCAGGATCTGGCTGATGTATTACCGGCTCAACATTTCCCCGCCATGCAACTCCCATGATTTGCATAGTTTGATATACCATTGTGTTCCACCCTTTGTTTTTCAAGTAGTCCAATCCTTCACCAACATCGGGAGAAGCTAAATCATGAAATAAAATTAAAGCATCTGGTTCTGCAAATTGTTCGCAAATCATTGTGTCATTCAGTGGTGCTGGTGTTTCGTGGTGACCATCTATAAATATCAATGACCATTTACGTTCAAATTTATTTGCTAACTCTTCTACTGCTTGAGGGCTATATCCTGGTATGAGATTTACAGATTCTTTGACGCCAGCTGACTTCAGTGAATCTGTGACGCTTTCAGAAAATAATTCTGTGGATAGCATCGGATCGATAACATCTAACTCCACCCCTCCTAAAGCTAAATGACAAGCTGACCAACCCATCCAACAGCCTATTTCTAAAGCTTTTTTTCCCTGAAATTTTAAGGCTGTATTGTAAAGAATATGAGCTTCATCTCTGCTGACAAATCCTGTATCCTGCTGTCGTCTATCCACGTACCAGTTATGAGCAATATCCCGCCGCAGGTAAAACCAAAAACTATTATATGTATTTCCCAAAATCATATTCGGAAAACATGAATCTGGCTGAATAGTAGAAAATCCTGGTGAAACATAATCTCCCTCTGGCAATAATTCGCCTTTTATTACTTTTACTGTTTTTTCAATCATCGGGTTACTGCCTGAGTATTTGAAATTTCGGATTTTTAATCGCAATGCAATTTCACCAACTTCTCGAAAAGCAAACGCTTGGGGTATAGGATTTACCAATTACCCAAAGCGGTACTGATGATGTGGCTGGTTTAGCAACTTGGAGAACAGCAAAGCGATCGCCAGGATATCATCTCAGCATGACATTTGTGCTGATTTTAACTGCCAATTTGGCAATTTATCGCGATCACATACAGAACTTTTTCATTGCTCTAGGTAAATATATTGGACTGTCGATACCTAGTCAAGTAATACCAATTCTGTATGAAGATGCACATAATAATACCCCCCTGTAGTCCCTCCAAGGCATCGGGGGGTGAATTATATGCAGCTTTACAAATAAACGGTATAATCGCTTTCTCATTCTCATACATGAGAAACTGCGTAAGCCTTTGTCACTACCCACAGTGCGATGTTCTCCATGATGAAGTGCGTTGGCGCAGCCCGCCACAGGCATCGCAATTTCTAACTTGAGTTAGCAAGACTTCAGTATCATCATCGTATAATAGAGTCAACCAGCATAAAGCTGAATTTATGAATGCCAAACAAAAAATAATTGAAGAGATCGAAAATGTACCAGAAGAAATCATTTACGAGGTTCTGGACTTTTTACTTTTTTTGAAAGCCAAAGAAGATAAAGAAGATTTAGAAGATGCAAAAGCTGCACTAAAAGAAGCAGAAGAGGTTGGTACGATTTCCTTGGGTGAACTCAAAAGAGAATTAGGTTTGTGAGTTACGAAGTAGAAATTGCTCCAGCTGCAAAAAGACAGATAAAAAAATTACCCCGTGATGTTCAACAAAAACTGGTTGCTAAATTGGAATAACTTGCTTTTGAGCCTCGTCCTGATGGGGTGAAAAAATTAGAAGGTTCGGATAATTTATACAGAGTCAGATTGGAAAAATATCGAATCATTTACGAAATACAAGATAGTTTATTATTAGTGACGGTGGTCAAAATAAAGCATCGTAGAGATGTTTATAGATTCTGAACTTACCCACAGTGCGTAGGCGTAAACCGTCGTAGACATCGCTTTTTTTTACTCTACATCAAATGAATTGCGTAGGCGTAGCCCGTCGTAGACATCGCTTTTCCATCGTCACGATCTCAAGAATGCGATCGCTTGACCAAACAAGGCAAAAGTAAAAACTTAAAAGGCATTCATAAAGAAAAAGAAAAATGGTTTAAACACCATTATTTATTTATGGAACGAGGTAAAAACATTTGTTTCGAGACGCATAGCGGAGGCAGCGCGGTGGCGGGTTTCCCGACTTGAGGAGCCACTGCGTTGCTGGGGGTTCCCCCGGTTGAAGCAAGTGGCGTGCGACTGCCGTCAAGAAATAATATCTCCTTATCAATCTCCAAGACTGTTTAATTTTTTCTGCATAGAGCAAAAATTATTCATGCAACAAGAAAAAATTCACTCATCAAATTGTAAATTTTTGTAAATTTCATGTCTTCAAGACTAGAAACCTGATATCTAGATAGCTAAACTAACAAACAGTGCATCTGTACTCTTAATTATTAAAAGTAGATGTGGCGCCATAGCGTGAATGATCCCAGTACAAATTATCCTCAAAAACTTTCTCAGTTACCGTGATGCAACTTTAGATTTTCGCGGTTTGCATACGGCTTGTATTTCTGGTTCCAATGGTGCGGGTAAATCTTCTCTTTTAGAAGCAATCACTTGGGCAATTTGGGGTGAAAGCCGCGCCAGTACTGAAGACGATGTTATTTATTCTGGCGCGAAAGAAGTTCGGGTTGATTTTACTTTCCAAAGTAACCAGCAAACATATCGGGTGATTCGTACTCGAATTCGGGGAGCTACTAGCGTCCTGGAATTTCAAATAGAAACACCCTCTGGGTTTCGTCCACTCACGGGCAAAGGGGTAAGAGCAACCCAAGATTCGATTTTAGAACACATTAAGCTCGATTACGATACTTTTATTAATTCTGCTTACTTACGTCAAGGTCGTGCAGATGAATTCATGCTCAAACGACCTACGGAACGCAAAGAAATTTTAGCCCAGTTGTTGAAACTAAATCAATATGATGATTTGGAAGAACGGGCAAAGGAATCTTCTCGTCAGTTTAAAGCACGGGCTGAGGAACTAGAGCGTTCTTTGGATTCGATTAAAGTTCAGCTGCAACAACGCCAGACAACCGAAGCGCAAAGGGATCAGTTAGAAGCTGAACTGAATCAACTACAACAGGTACAAGCTTTTGACAATATTCAATTACAAAGTTTGCAAGTTGTCCAGCACCAGCGCCAAAATTGGGAACAACAACTGAGTTTTGTCAAGCAGCAATATCAAAATCTTAACCAAGACTGCGATCGCCTACAACAAGAGCAGTTAGCGATTGGTTATCAGCTATCAGAGATAGAAAAAATCTTACATCAAGAAGCTGAAATTAAAGCTGGATATGCCCAATATCAAAGTCTGCAATCTCAAGAAGAAGCTTTTGCTGCCAAATTTGAAGAATATAGCCGCGCCGGACAAACTCGCCAACAAAAACAACAACAGCTTACCAAACAAATTCAGGAAATCGAACGACAACTGCAACAAGCCCAAGCCCAAATCGAAGCTTTGCAGCAACAAGAGCGAGAAATTCAGCAAACTCTCACCAAATCCGGCGAAGTTGAAGCTGCTTTGTCCCAACTGGGCGCAGCACGTCACCATCTTGCTCATTTAGATCAGTTGCAAATGCAGGTGACTCCTTTGTTGCAACAACGAGCAACTTTACAAAGCCAATTAGATCGGACTCATGCTGGTTTAGTAGCGCGGCTCGAACAACTGCAAAATACAGAAAACCAATTGCAACGCCAGCACCGACGCCAACCGCAATTGCAACAAGCGGTGATGGATGTAGCAATCCAGATTGAGGAATTGGAGAAAAAGCGGGTTTATTTGCAACGAGTCCAGGAAAAAGGGCAAGAAAGGCGTCACTTTATTGAACGTCTACAAGCTCACCAACGGGATTATGAAAAACTGCTGGGAGAATTAGAGCAAAAACTACAAATGCTCCAAAATCCCAATGCTCTTTGTCCGTTGTGCGAACGTCCACTGGATGAACATCATTGGAGCCGTGTGGTGGAAAAAACCCAAACTGAGTTAGATGATACTCAAGGACAGTTTTGGGTAGTGCGGGAACAAATGGCTGTGTCTGATAGAGAAATTCAGGTACTGAGGCAGGAATATCGAGAAATATCGCAACAATTGGCAATTTATGATGGTTTACGCGAACAGCGGGGACAATTGGCGGCACAGTTAGAAGCCACAACTGATGTCCAACATCAATTAGAACACATTGCTGCGGAAAAACAACATTTAGAGCGATCGCTACAAGCTGGTGATTACGCTCCCAATCAACAAGCCGAACTCCGAAAGTTAGACCAATATCTACAACACGTTAATTATAATGAACAAGATCACGCCCTAGCTCGCAGCGAAGTTGAGCGGTGGCGCTGGGCAGAAATTAAACAAAGCCAGATTAAAGACGCTACTAAGCGACAAGCGCAACTAGCAGCCCGAAAACCAGAACTGCTAGCTACTATTGCCGAATTACAAGCCAGAATCCACCAAGAACAAACTAATTCTGAATGTGCCAAGCAAATTGCGGCTCTGGAACGTCACATTGTTGAAATTGGCTACAGTTTGGAGCTGCACAACAACCTCCGTATGGCTGTTAAGAAAGCTCAATCTTGGCATTTGCGATATCAGCAACTTTTAGCAGCCCAGCAGCAATATCCCCAACTCCAGACGAGATTAAAAGAATTAGAGGATTCCAGAGGCGCCAGAATAACAGAGTGGCAAAAACTCGCCAGCCAAATCGAAAGCATAATTGAGCAACTCCAAGCAACAGCCAACCCATCTGCCCAAATTCAAGCCCTAGAGCAGCAGCTAGCAATACGCAGACGCCAACTCGATGAGCAAATAGCCAAGTTGGGACGTTTAGAACAGTTGGCGCATCAACTGGAAACGCTGCAAATTCAGTACGAACAACAGTACAAACAACTACAATCTTGCAAGCAGGAATACCGTGTTTATCAGGAATTAGCGCAAGCTTTTGGTAAAAATGGTATCCAAGCACTGATGATTGAAAATGTCTTACCACAACTGGAAGCTGAGACAAATCAATTACTTTCGCGGTTGAGTGCTAATCAATTTCATGTACAGTTTATTACTCAAAAAGCTGGGCGTCATGGTAAATCAACTAAGAAAAACGCCAAGTTGATAGACACCTTGGATATTTTAATCGCCGATTCCAGAGGAACGCGGGCTTATGAAACTTATTCTGGTGGAGAAGCTTTTAGAATTAACTTTGCCATCCGTTTGGCGTTGGCGAAATTATTAGCACAACGGGCGGGGGCGGCGTTGCAATTGTTAATTGTAGATGAGGGTTTTGGTACACAGGATGCTGAAGGATGCGATCGCTTAGTTGCAGCGATTAATGCGATCGCTTCTGATTTCGCTTGCATTCTCACCGTCACCCACATGCCTCACCTCAAAGAAGCTTTCCAAGCTAGGATTGAGGTGAATAAAACTCAACAAGGTTCGCAGTTGAGTTTGTCAATTTAATTGGTAAGAATTCAGAATACAGCTTTGCGTAAAATCGTGGCGAATTGAGGGTTGGAATTTAAACGCATAGGCGCTTCGCCTTCCCGTAGGGTAGGGGCGCAAAGATAAACGCAAAGGGGCGCAGAGAATTTGCTACGAATTAATGAAATGTTGTACTAAGTGATTCTGAATTCTGAATTCTGACTTCTTCTTCAATTGTATTTAATCCGTGCATCCAAACCATAGGAGCGGAGCATTTTCGTTATTCTTTCTGCTTCTTTGCGATCGCTAAATCCTCCAGCATTCACATAATCGCCCAGATTCGATTCCTCTGCCACAGCATAAGGTATATATTGTTGCACCTTAGTAAGAGTATCATTACTAAAAATTGGTACGATAACTGTATACCGATTGTTACCAGCTAAGATGTTACCGTTAGTTTCAGGTAATAAATAACCATTAGTAACAGGTGCTACATAGGGATTTGTCTCAATATAATTACTGGCAGTCGAGTTATTCAATCCTAATGCTTCCCAAGTTTGCCAATCTACATTTCCAGTAGCATTGAGTCGAGAAGATTGCTGGAATGCGAACACTGATTCTCTGGTGTAATCACTGTAATAGCCATCAGAATTGGCATTAAAAAAGCCCAATTGCGACAAACGGTCTTGAACTAATCTCACATTATCTGAGCGATCGCCAACAGTGAGATAATTTCTAGTTGGTTGTTGAGTAGGATATCCACCAGCTGAGGCTTGACGTACTGCTGCCAAAATTTGGGTATTGGCTGCGCCATTCACAGGTAGTCTATAATCTTGTTGGAATTTGGCGATCGCTTCTCTGGTAACTGGGCCAGTATTCCCAGTGGGATTAGCTTTAAAGTAGCCTAGTTGTCGTAAACGCTCTTGCAATTCTCTGATTTGTTGAGTGGAGAGACTCGATCTAGCAGGAGCTTGAGAATAACCTAGTAGTGCGTTCCAAGTTTGCCGACCGACAATTCCATTGGCAGATATACCAGCATTTCGCTGAAATGCAATCACAGCATCTTTAGTGACTCGCCCGAAATTTCCGGTGGGATTAGCATTAAAATAACCCCGCTGCTTCAGACGCTGTTGCAACTTAGTCACGGCTGCACCAGTGTTGCCTTGAGAAAGAGTAGGATATTCATTGACTGAAGATTGCGAATTTCGATTAACATTCCTACTAGAGGCTCTACTCTGACACGCTCTTTGCAACGCTTTTTGAGTACTAGGACCTATAACCCCAATCGCAGGTAGTCTATTGGCTTGTTGAAATTTGATCACAGCATTCTGAGTCAAACTAGCAAACTTGCCTGTCACCGGGCCTTTAAAGTAACCTAATTTTTTTAAACATCTTTGGCTATTGGCAACTTGTGAACCGTTACTTCCTATTTTCTGAGCTGCTGAAACTTCCCCAGCAATACTGAGAATTCCCATAGTCAATGCTACAGACAAAAGACGCATCGCAGCAGGGCTAGGTAAATTTTTCCAATTCAAAAATTTTAAAATAACTGGCAGATGAACAACCTTGATATTTTCAGATGCCTCAAAGACTGAGGCAAGCTCGGTTACAGAGCTATCTACCCCTGTTTTCACTTGTTTTTTTCAAGTTATGACCATACAAGATTATACCATTTGCTCGGTGTAATATTTATTTTTTGTATGATTCTTTACAACTAGTTAACTTGGGGAGTGGGGAGTAGGGAGTGGGGAGGTAGGGGAGAAGAGTTTTTTCCCCCAGCCCAATGCCCAATACTTATTGTTCATCAGTTTTTTCAGTATTACCTGCTTTCACCCAACCTTCTTGTTCGCTATCTTCCAAACGGATTTTTTGCCAAGCTTTATCTTCGCTTTCTTCCAAGACAATAATTTTCTGATTAAAACCAACGCCACCAATACGTTCAGCGTCTTGATTTGGTTTTGACCGCAGACTCAAGCCTTCAGCCCAACTCACACGCCCTCGGTAAGCTCCCGATGGCAATGGTTTTGGGGATGGAGTAGCTTGAGGTGATTCAGTGGGAGTGGGAGTAGAGGTTGAGCTGGGAGATGATTCAGTGGGCGTTCCGGGTGTAGGGGTGGGTTTACCTCCAGCCTCGGTTGCTTTTGGAGCTTGGGCTTTCACCGAGGGGCTGTCATTAGAAAAAATCGGTTTGGCAGGGGGTATGCCGGTGCGATTCATAAAATAGAGTGCAACTGCAACACCGCCACCTATTAATACAGCGATCGCTAAGAAAATCCCAAGTATATACTTTACTAAGCCAGACAACATAATTAATACCTGATTATCAAGGGGTCAATCAATTTTAGATTTTGGATTTTGGATTTTGGATTGTAAAGAGACCACAAGGGGACGCAGTGTGGTCTGTTTCAATCGATTATTCTAGCTGCCACTCTGTTATACCAATTTGGAAAATGAATGCAACAGATGGATTCATAGAACCCTCTAACATCGAGAAATTCTCAATCCAAAATCTAAAATCTAAAATCCAAAATGGTATTACCGTAGCTTACCGAAGCTATCGCTCAAAGGACTGTGTTTCGATGCTAAACGCGCTCTCCCCGCAGCAGCCCATTCTTGAAGTTGCTGAATTTGCTCGACGGCAGTTCGCGCTAAGGGGATGATTTGACTAGCAGCCTCTAAAATATCGTCTTTAGTAAAATCACGGTTTTGGCTAAATCCAATGTGCATCGCTTCAATTAAAGTTTGCTCAATTTCTGCCCCAGAAAAGTCGGGTGTCTCGTATGCTAACCTGTCGATGTCATAACTTTTTAAGTTATGGGGGCGCAGTCGGGATAAATGAACATTAAAAATTGCTTTTCTCTCTTCTTGGGTGGGCAAACCCACAAAGAAAATTTCATCAAACCGCCCTTTACGCAGCATTTCTGGCGGTAGGGCTTGAATATCGTTGGCGGTGGCGACGACAAACACGGGTGAGGTCTTTTCGGCTAGCCAGTTAATAAATGTGCCAAAGACGCGGCTAGTAGTACCGGCATCACCTTTGCTACCAAGCCCCGAAAAGGCTTTATCTATTTCATCAATCCACAAAATACAGGGGGCGAGGGCTTCAGCTACCTGAATCATTTGGCGGGTGCGAGATTCTGACTCGCCCACCAAACCACCAAATAACCGCCCCACATCCAAACGTAGCAGGGGTAAATGCCAGTGATGAGCGATCGCTTTTGCAGTTAACGATTTACCAGTTCCCTGAATACCCACCAACATTAAACCACGGGGGTGCGGTAATCCGTACTGCCTTGCCCGTTCACTAAATGAGCCTCCCCGACGAATCAGCCAATCTTTTAAGTTATCCAGTCCGCCAATATCAGAAATTTGCTCAGTGGCGGGGTAGAAGTCCAGGATTTGGGTCTGGCGGATAGTTTGGCGCTTTTCTTCCAAAACCAGATCCACGTCTTCTGGCTGCAATTGACCGTGGCTAGCGATCGCTCTTGCCAAAACCCGCCGAATCCTTTCCATCGAAAGCCCTTGACAAGAGCGCACCAAGTCATCTAAAACTTTCCCAGAAAGTGAGTTACCAGTACTTTGCAGTAAGCGTTCGATCTCAGTTTTAATTTCTGGGGCACTGGGTAACGGAAACTCGACGACTGTCAGCACTTCGGTTAAATCGTCAGGAATGGCGATGCGTGGGGACAGCAGTACAATATTTTTTGGTTGCGACTTCAGGAGTCGGGCGAGGTTGCGGAGTTTGCGAGCGATCGCCACATCATCTAAAAAGCGATGATAATCTCGTAAAATCAATACTGCTGGCGCAGAGGCTGGTAATTTTTCGATAAATTCTAAAGCTTGCAACGGGTTACGCCGCCCAAACCCCGCATCATTAGGGTTTCCCTGGTAACCATCGACAAAATCCCAAGTATAGACTGGGCGATTACCTTGGTTAGTTGCTTCTTCCCGGATAGCTGCTTCTACCCGCTCCTCCTCATAGGTAGGAATATAAATCAAGGGGTAGCGGGCGCGTAGCAGCAGTTTAAACTCTTCACGAAAGTTCATATGTAGCTGTGCTTATTAGTTCTTCTCTCATTGTTCA
This sequence comes from Desmonostoc muscorum LEGE 12446, assembly GCF_015207005.2. GTDB lineage: Bacteria > Cyanobacteriota > Cyanobacteriia > Cyanobacteriales > Nostocaceae > Nostoc > Nostoc muscorum. Next base: position 1,534,109 of record NZ_JADEXS020000001.1, on the reverse strand, counting down.
GGTTTGTATCACCTCTAACAACTAAAAAACCAACATCTACCAGTTCATAGCGCTTGCCAGTGCGATCGGTCTGTTGTGGCAATCGTGATGAGATAACCAGTATAAAAATAATTACTGATTTTTCTTTAAGTAATTTCCTAATTCTTCAGCCAGTTCAGACAAGAAATCAGGTTTATTCTCAACTAACCATTCTGTAAGCTTATAAGAGTGTTTAGTTTTTCTAAATTCCAATTTATTCTCACATAATTCTTGGAACATGCTTTCAAGTATCTTTGCACCGTGAATCTTATATAACCAATTATTATCTGAAACTTGTTCTCTTTTTACGCCTTGAAGCAGATAGGATTTTTCCTGTTTGATTTTGTCAAGATATTCTTGAACTTGAGTAATGCTGATAGGTGTTTCTAGCCATCTAGCTTCTTCATTAATTACCATTGATATAGGTTCAGGATCAAGTAGATAATTTTCATACATAGGTAGGCGTAAAAAATTCGCACCTCTCTTCTCTAGTTCTTGAATCTTTGCTTCTGTTTTATTTTCTCTATCGAATATAAATCCAATTGCTGGCGGAAACAGAGTTGCTCCCGTTGTAAGTTTTTTATAAATATCAAAAACAAGGTCAGACCGTTTTCCATCCAAAAGAGCATCAGTGCTATTGACAGATAAAATTTTAATACCCATTAATGGTATGCTTGCAATTTTCTCCAATACAAGTGGAAAACATTTCTCCTCAGTTTGTCCTTCTACCCAGAGAATATTATCAGCACCAAAAACATCGGATAACCTAACTCCAAGTTCAGCTAAAATTTCGTTTTGTGATTCTATATCTTTTGTATTTATTACTGATGCTGTTGTTTCACAATCTTGATATTGGAGTTTGATAATAGTAGATGGATTCGCAGATGCGATAATTTCTGGCGAATGAGTAGCAATAAAATATTGGTGCTGTGGAAATTGTTTAAGAGTTTCTATAAGTTTTTTTGCTGCTCCTGGATGTAGGAATGATTGTGGTTCATCAATAATGATAGTACGCGGTTCTTGAGAGGTAATCAAAATGCATAAAATTACCAGAACTTGACTTACTCCAGTTCCACATGATGCAAGTGGGAATGATAAGTCATCTCTTTCACTCTTAGGATCTATTGTCCATATCATAATTTCAACTATAGAATCATCTTGATGTCGTACAGAAACACCTTTTATTTGTGGTAAAACACTCGAAACATAATCATTAAACCTTCTAAAACGTTCTGGATTTATTCCTTGTAATATGCTGAGAACTTCAGCCAGATTAGACATATCTGATTTAAGTTCAGGATTATTTTCAAACCTACAATTTCCAATAATTAAACGTTCAGCTTTAAATCGATATATTTTATGTGCAAAAAATTCAAATAATTTATAGCCCATGCTTTCATTAATTTGTGCTTGATAAGAATTAATCCAATCATACAGATCTTCATTTATTTCAATAATTAATTCTTCATCTTCATCATATTTGATTTTATAAAATGTATATTCACCTTTTTCGGTTGATCCAACTGGACTATAAAATTCAAAGGTAGATAATTTTTCTAAGGTACTAGTTTCTAGTTTAAATTTAGAAAATATCGATAAATTTATCTCTATATGCTCAGAAGTATCCAAAAAATTCTTAAATTTTTTGAATATATCAACTATCAGATTATTTCGCATATCCATCGCCTCAGGAGGACTTTCATTTCTTAAATCCATATAATATTGAATAGCAGACTCTTCGTCATCAAATATTATTGCTGGTTCTAGGATTCCAATTGGAGATTGAATATCTTTTAAGAAAGTCAACAATTCTTCCTTTTGAATCAATAAAGAAACCTTTACTTGTGATTCTTGATTTATTCTTTTTGATTTAGTAGGAAAAGTTTTTAAGCTTAAATGTGGTTGATTATCAAAATTGAGTGTAAATGCTTCAAGTAAAGAAGTTTTACCTGAATTATTTTGCCCGACAATTATATTGATACCTGGAGTAAATTGAATTAGACCAGAATCGAGATATGACTTATAATTAAATACTTGAAACTTGGATATAAACATTTTACATCAATTATCTGATTAGGGCATTTTAGGATTTTACAATATTAAAATTTACTTTCATGAAAAAATATTGAAATATACTATTTATGCAAAAAAATAAACTAGAAACCCGACTTCTTCAAGAAATCGGGTTCTATATAAATCTCATAAATTAATTGAGAAAACTACTAGATACGTTATTGTCCGGGAAGTTGCTTTTTCAGTGCTTCCAGAGAAGCCCAACGGTTATCAACTGGAGTTTCAGAAGTATCAGAAATATCAGAACTATCAATAGTACTACTTGCAGGAATACCTGGACAATTGCGATCGCACAGTTGGCGTTGAGGCACTGCTAAAGACATCTGCTCATACAGCCATTCGCTGGGAGAAAAATAACCATCAGGTGGTAAAGTTTCTACCAAATCTTCCATAGTCACTTCCCTTTCTAGAGGCAAGTCTTTTAGCTGATTTGCAGTTTCTTCTAACCAGATGATTTCCTTTGTCTCAAGCCCTAAACGTCGATTGTATTGCTGCAAACAGCGGTTGCAGGTGCAAGTAATAATTGTTTCTGCCTGACCGGACACTTCCAGGTAATTGCCATGATGCTGCACACGCACACGACCACGAACTGGTGTCAAGGTTTCCAGACCAGGCAGAAATTCCTGAATTTCAACTTCCTCTGTCCGCTCCGATGCTCTAGTTAGCTGCGGAATATAAATTGCGTCCATAGGATTTGTGAGACATCCTCACGAAAATTTATCTTGATTACCAGCAATTGGGCTGATAATACATTTTTTATTTTATCTCTTAGGGATAATAGAAATTTTGAAATTATTATAGTTACGAGTTTTAAATTAACTCCTAACTCCTAACTCCTAACTCCTAACTCCTAACTCCTAACTCCTAACTCCTAACTTATTCCAACCCAGCTGGACGCACAACCAAATGACGATGTGGTTCTTTACCGCGACTGAAGGTTTCCAAATCTCCAAAGTCTTTCAAGAAAGTATGGATTTGACGCCGTTCCGCAGAACTGAGGGATTTGATTTCTACTTCTCTACCAGAAAAGCGCACTTCATCGGCTGCTGCTTCTGCTAGTGCGCGAATTTCGGCTTCTCTTTTGACACGGTAGCCATTCAACTCAATAGTGTAAGAAGCTTGTTCTTCTTGGGATTGGCTCAAGTTAAGAACCGAATTTGCTAGATACTGAATGGCATCTAGTACAGAACCATCGGCACCAATTAATACCTGGATTTGTTCTGGTGTCAAATTCGTTTGATCAATTGTCAACCAGTAGTTATCTGATTCTGGGGAATCCTCGTCTGGTTGGGCAGTTTCTACATTACCGTGAATCTCAGTAGATATTCCACTGAGTTCCAGCAGTGTTTTTAACCACTGCTGACCTCGCTGCATGGGAATATTACTCATGAACCCCCTGTAGCTTTTTTCTTGGAACTTTTCGGCTCAAATGGTAATGCTTTTTGTTCTGTGACTGCTGCTTGTTTTTCTTGATCTGCTACGATTTTTTGCAGTTCTTCTGGTAGCGGTTCGCGGGAGAGAAGATAAGTTTGTGCGGTTTGGAAAATATTACCAATCACCATATACATCAACACCCCAGCAGGTAAGGGGAAGAACAAAAACATTCCAGAAAAGATGACTGGGGTGATTTTGTTAACTGTGTCCTGGTTCGGATTGCCACCGCTGGAATTTTGCCCGGAAAGCATTTGGCTAACATAAAGGCTGATTCCAAAGAAGACAATCATGGCGACGATATCCCAGTGGATTGTGCCATCTGGATCGGTTGCACCAACCCTACCTAAGGCATCGATAAATAAGAAGCCTTTTTCTGCTGCTAATCCAGGAATTGTTCCTTGAAGAGTCACCTCTCCTGGTTGCAAGGCTTGCAAATTGCCCTCGGCGTCAACTTTTACCCTTTCTTCCCCTTTGGTGACTTTCCATTCAGGAATCAGCTTTGTTTCTGGGTGTTCTGCTAAAAGTACCTGAAATGGTTTGCCCTCGATGGTCTGATACTGTATTTTGGTTTGTTCTCCCACCGCTAGTTTGTTACCGCTGGGCAGGATTGCAGTTACCTTAACGTGTTCGCCATCAGCAACGTAAATATTTTGAGGAGGAGTGGCAAAGGCTTGGGGTTGAATTTGTTCGATCTGTTCTGCGGGAAAGACTTGCAAGTTAACGCTGTAGTTCACACCTGCAAAAGGCGAACCCCGTAAAGTGGCGAACAGCGCTAATAAGACAGGCATTTGTACTAGCAAGGGAAAACAGCCCGCCAATGGGTTGCCAAATTCTTTTTGGACATTGACCATTTCTTCCTGCTGCTTCTGCGGATCGTCCTTATAGCGCTCTTTGATTTCTGCCATCCGCTTTTGCATCAGAGGTTGTACAATTCGCATCTTCCGCATGTTGCGAATTGAGCCAGCACTCAGGGGATAGAGCGCAAAGCGGACTATCAGTGTCAAAGCAACGATCGCCAATCCATAGCTAGGAAAAATACCATAGAAAAAATCTATGATTGGCAGCATCACGTTGTTCGAGAGAAAGCCGATACCAAAATCCATTATTCTGAATTTAACCTGAGGTACTGTAAACTGACTGGATCTAATTTATCTAAATCATGACTTATGTGCGACTATCCTTCGCTACGGATAGCCGCACAAATTTTGGCATTGGGCATTGGGCATTGGGCATTGGGCATTGGGCATTGGGCATTGGTTAGGAAAACTCTTTCCCAGTCCCCAGTCCCCAGTCCCCAGTTCCCAGTCCCCAGTCCCTTCCCATCAATTGTTAGCAGCGCCGCTATATTGGGGATTTTTCGCAGCAATTTTTTCATTAATGTAGTCATAGACTTCCCGAAAATTAGGAATTGCACGCAATTCCAGACGACTGCCGTTTTTCAGGGTTAGTACCATATCTCCCCAAAGGCCTATGCCACGGGGGACTTTGACAACTTTGACAATTTCTGAGTAAATTACGTCAGTGCGATCGCGCCCTTGCCAACCTCCTGTCACGGTAACTCGGCGATCGGTGATGCGGAAACGCAGCCATAATGCTCTAACAATTGCCCCTACTGTCAAGGGTATGCCAACGACGCTTAGCCCAATTAGCAGGTTTATAATTAGATCCCCAACATGGGGACCGCCTTCATAATAAACTTCTTCACGAATGCCCATCGAACACCTCAGCTTGTGCCAACAACTGCTCTAATTCTTGCAGAAATTGTGGGCTTACGCACTTAGATTCTGCTGCTGTGGGTTTGACAACCACCACTAGCCGCCATCCTGGTGATAATTTGGGCAATAAATCGTGTAAAGCAGCAGTAATCTGCCGTTTGATTCGGTTGCGAACCACTGCTCTTTTACTGACTTTTGTGCTAATCGAAATGCCAATTTGCGTGCTGGCAAGATGTCCTGAGTCGGTTGCTTGTGTAGTCTCAGTGGGGGTATCCAAAGAAGGATTTATCGAACATAAAGGTTTTAAGGCTCTCAATGTTAAGTAAGAGCCATGACGCCGAATTCCTTCCCGGAAAACTGCCTGGAAATCTTTTCGGGATTTTAGCCGATTTGCTTTGGGCAAAGCCACAGATACCTTACAAGTAGATATACTTAAACGCTCAGACGGTGACGCCCCTTTCTTCTTCTAGCCCTAATCACGTTTCTGCCATCTGGTGTCCGCATCCGAGCGCGAAAACCAGAGGTTCTTTTTCTCTTACGAGAAGTGCCGCCTAGTGTTCTTTGCATACTATTCTCCTCTTAGGTGATTTTTATAAAAACTCACAATCTCCAATTTTATCACCTTAATGGGGAATGGGGAATGGGGTACTGGGGATTGGGGACTAGGGACTGGGTATTGGGTGCTGAGAAAGTATTGCTAAGTATTTATTTACTAGTCTCCTGTTCCCAGTCCCTAATCCCTAGTCCCCAGTCCCCAGACTTAACTAATGCTCAAAATCCATGTCCCCATGTAACGCAGTAGTGGTACATCGCCAGGGGAGAGAACTTGGCAGTTAAAATAATACATTCCACCAAAGGAGGGGTTTTTGACGTTAGATAACACTAACTCAACTCCACTACCTGCTGGTACCGGTTCTTCGGGAAAAATACTAATCAGCTTACCTTCTTTGTCCCACTTCACCTCAGAAAGCTTCACCGGTTTACCTTTTACTCGTACCTCAACTTTTTTGGGGTCAAAAATTCCTTCGTAATAATTAGGATAGGTAATGGCAAATTGAGCAACTGCCAATTTCATTCTTTGACCTGGAATCCTCAATCTATAACGATCCCAACCATTAGATTGTCCACCAAAATCTAACCGGAAGGGCAGCTGATTCTCACCTTTGACACCGCTAAAGAGCGTAAACCCAGGTAAGCTTTGCGCCCAAGTCAGGGCTGGAAATGCAGTCAGCAAACAGCCAGTCACGGCTAAAGCAGAAAATAAACGTCGCATAGTTAGGCTCTCTCCACCAAAATATAAATCGGTTATCTAAAATAACTGTGTGTTAGTATTCTTTACTAAACTTTACTACTGACTTCCTGACAATGGACGTTCAATAGCAAAAAAAAGTGCCATTTTTTGTGCGTTTTGGCTGACAGTAATATTGCTTAGTACTAAATTTAACTTTAATTCTATTCACTTGATTATCCTTACAGAGTCTTGATTTGATTGCTAGGTTAGTCAAATTTTGAACTAAATGAAAACACAGTTGAGATTGGATTGTGTTTCCGAATATGTACAAGTGTATCTAAATTTAAGAATTTTGTTATAAAAATTGAGCCGTGCAATCAGCGATCGCCAGTTAACCTGAGATAAATTGATTAAAATAAGTTGGAATGAAAGTCGGAATTATTAAAATTTGATTTGAAAATTATCAAGCTTCAAAAATTTGGTCAATATTACTCTATAAGAAAGGAATAGCCAATTTCTCAATCCCGAAAATAAGCTGAAGATAAAGATGCAAAATTTGGGAATCAACTTAGGATGTGCAATACGTAACCCTATTTGCAACTATCTAAAAATGCAACATCTGCAAGCGCCAAAGTCAGGCTTTGCCTGAGAAGTAAGACTGGGAGAGGAAAAATTCAAGGTTCAATCTACTAGTAAAAATCATGGCTGATGTACCTGCCTCAGTACTAAAAAGTGCGAGATATCCCTGAACGGGGCGATCGCTTACTTGGCAGAGATTAAGTATTTATCTTCAGGAGATTTCATGAGAATAGCAGTTGCTAAAGAAATTGAAGTTTGTGAACGTCGTGTGGCATTAATTCCTGACATGGTTGCCCGATTGGTAAAACAAGGTTTGGAAGTTTGGGTAGAATCGGGTGCAGGAGAGCGATCTTTTTTCAGCGATCCCGCCTATGAAGCAGCAGGAGCTACAATAATCAGCGATTCTGTCAAATTATGGAGCGAAGCAGACATTCTGCTGAAAGTTAGCCCACCCCAAGAGCGAGAAGATGGACGCTCAGAAATTGAGTTGTTAAAGGAAGGAGCTGTATTAGTCAGTTTCCTGAATCCCTTGGGAAATCCCGTGGTGGCGCAGCAATTGGCAAATCGCAAAGTCACAGCCTTGAGTATGGAAATGATCCCCCGTACCACCAGGGCGCAAAGTATGGATGCTTTGTCCTCGCAAGCTTCACTAGCAGGTTACAAGGCAGTATTGATTGCCGCAGCTGCATTACCGAAATATTTCCCGATGCTGACAACAGCCGCAGGCACCATCGCTCCAGCTAAAGTATTTATTATGGGTGCTGGTGTGGCTGGATTGCAAGCGATCGCCACCGCCAGACGCTTGGGTGCAGTCGTAGAAGCCTTTGATATTCGTCCCGCCGTCAAAGAAGAAGTACAAAGCTTAGGGGCAAAATTCGTCGAAGTCAAACTCGAAGAAGAAACCGTCGCCGCAGGTGGTTACGCCAAGGAAATTTCTGAGGCTAGCAAACAACGTACCCAAGAAGTTGTCGCCGAACACGTCAAAAATTCTGATGTGGTGATTACCACCGCCCAAGTACCTGGAAGACAAGCACCACGGCTAGTTACAGAAGAAATGGTGGCACAGATGAAACCCGGTTCAGTAATTGTAGATTTAGCCGCTGAACAAGGTGGTAACTGCGCCTGTACTGAACCTGGTAAAGACATTGTGTGGAATGGCGTAACAATTATCGGCCCGATAAATCTACCATCTTCAATGCCAGTCCACGCCAGCCAATTATATTCCAAGAACGTAACATCGCTGATTCAACTGTTGATTAACAAAGAGAAAGCTTTGCAGGTGGACTTTGGCGACGACATCGTAGATGCAGCTTGCGTTACCCACGCCGGAGAAATTCGCAATCAACGAGTACGGGATGCACTACAAGCTTTGAATAGTCAACAACCGGCGGTTAATTAGGGACTGGGGGGTAATAATTTTAGATTTTGGATTTTAGATTTTGGATTAAATTTCAATCTAAAATCCAAAATCTAAAATCCAAAATTGAATCGCCCTATGCCCATTTACAAGAGGAGTTTTATTTCATGACAGAGGCATTACTTGCTGCTTTGTTTGTATTTGTTCTGGCGTCTTTTATCGGCTTTGAAGTCATCAACAAAATACCACCGACGCTACACACACCTTTAATGTCAGGCTCAAATGCAATTTCTGGCATTTCGGTACTTGGGGCAATTGTGGCCTCAGGTGCTAGAGAAACAAGTGTGTCAGTGATTCTCGGTTTAATTGCTGTGATACTAGCTACAGTCAACGTTGTCGGTGGCTTTCTAGTTACAGACAGAATGCTGCAAATGTTCAAGAAGAAGGAGATTAAGGCGTGAGCGACTTTTTACCAACTGGCATTCAGCTGACATATTTAGTCGCTGCATCCTTATTCATTTTTGGTTTGAAAAAGCTGGGTTCGCCAGCGACAGCGCGGAATGGTAATGTCATCGCAGCGGTGGGGATGCTGCTGGCAATTGTGGCAACAATGCTGGATCAGCATGTGTTGAACTATGAAATGATTTTGTTAGGCTTGGCCATTGGATCGGGAATTGGTGCGATCGTTGCCTACAAAGTCCAAATGACGGAAATGCCCCAAATGGTGGGTTTGCTCAACGGTTTAGGCGGTGCAGCTTCGGCATTAGTCGCCGTTGCCGAATTCTGGCGGTTATTGGATTCTGGCGCACCCGTACCCCTAGATGTGAACATTTCCATGCTGTTGGACGTGTTAATCGGTGGTGTTACCTTCACGGGTAGTTTTCTCGCCTTTGCCAAATTGCAAGGTTTAATCAGCGGTTCCCCCATTACATTTCCATTCCAGCAACCATTTAACCTGGTGCTTCTGGCTGCTTACGTAACTGGCAGTGTTTACTTAATCATCACACCAGATAGCCTACCCATATTCTTGGGAGTAGTTGCTGTTTCCTTAGTGCTGGGTGTGATGTTCGTCATCCCCATTGGTGGTGGCGATATGCCGGTGGTAATTTCACTGTTGAACTCATTGTCAGGTGTGGCGGCTGCTGCTGCTGGTTTTGTGGTGATGAACAATATGTTAATCATCGCGGGGGCGTTGGTGGGAGCCTCTGGTTTAATCCTCACCGAAATTATGTGTAAGGCAATGAACCGCTCCCTCTTCAGTGTGCTGTTCAGCGCTTTTGGTACAGGTTCTACTGCTGGCGGTGGTGCTGCTGGTGGTGGTGCAACAGATCAAACTGTCCGCAGCATCGATCCCGAAGAAGGAGCGATGATGTTGGGTTATGCTCGTTCTGTGGTAATTGTACCTGGTTATGGGATGGCAGTTGCCCAAGCACAACATAGCGTCCGCGAATTGTCAGATCAGTTAGAAAAAATGGGCGTAGATGTCAAGTATGCCATTCACCCCGTTGCTGGAAGAATGCCGGGGCATATGAATGTGTTGTTGGCTGAGGCAAATGTGCCTTATACGCAGTTGTACGACATGGATGATATTAATCCCCAGTTTGAACAAGCTGATGTGGCTTTGGTGATTGGGGCAAATGATGTGGTGAATCCAGCGGCGCGGAGTGATACAAATAGCCCGATTTATGGTATGCCGATTTTGGAAGTGGATCGGGCGAAGCAGACAATTGTAATTAAGCGCGGGATGAGTACGGGTTTTGCCGGTGTAGATAATGAGTTGTTCTACAAGGATAAAACTACGATGCTTTTTGGTAGCGCGAAAGATATGGTGTCGAAGTTGGTTTCGGAAGTGAAGCAACTTTAAACGAACCGCAAAGGGCGCAAAGGGCGCGAAGTAAAGAAAGAATTAGAGAGTTTGCTTGCCTTGGGGGTGTGATGCTTCTGAGGCAAGTTTTTTAGTCAAATAAAGTGACTTTTGCAAATTTCGATTTTGGCGTTTATCTTGCATAAACTATTTATAGAATTTATCATGACAATTTCTTTGGCGTTACTACGGCGTACATTTTTAATCTGCCCCATATTTCTATAGCATAAAAACCAGCATCTGGATTTTCACTTGTCATAGCACGTACTACTTTAATACCTGGGCGATCGTATGTGTTCAAATGTTGTTGATATTTTTTTAGTATGGGTTGAGCAGCTTTATCATCTACAGTAAGAAATTGAATCTCAAAATTGTTTTCTATAAAAGTCTGATCAACAAAATAAGTTATGCCGCGAACTATCTTATGACACAAACGTTCTAACTTATCGGCTGATATTGGAATAGATGCATATTCTGGATAATAAACATTGCTTTGTACTTGAAAATTTGGATGTAAACCTCTAGGTGGAATTGCTTCCCATTTAACTATTTCTTGTTTTATCTTCTCTCTTTTTCTTTCTCTTATTCGTTTTTCTCTTCTATCATTTGCATAGTGTGGATCTATTGAACGTAATACCTTATCTGTAATTCCGCTTGACTTTGCATCTTCAGGATCAATACACAAACCTAGTCTCAAGAGTAGATCTTCTTCCAATCTACCATATTGCTCGTTGCATTTTTTGCATGATGGAATTGTCCATCTTTGCAAATTTTCAGGAGTATTATCTGGATACCAAGCAAAGGGGAATATATGATCTCGTGTCAAATATTCCACATTTTGTAAACAATGTACACATCTTCCTGACTTAGATCGTTTAGCCATTGTTTGCCTTGTTGCAGTTAAAATTTATTGTCGGTGGGGTAGAGCAACAGAGGAATCTAACCTATTGTCTAACAATATTGATGTACCATTGTAGGGGGCGTAAGTTGGAAATATGATCGCTGCCCCCTTGAGATTTTGGTATTATATGGTCAATTTCCCATCCATAAGTAGATTGACGCTTTCCATACTTATATCTATTTATCAATCTTCCAAACTGATCTTTCCGCCATATCCTTGGATCACAGTCTGGAAGAATAAAACCCTTTTCCCATACTGCTTGAATTTTAGTTAATTGGGCTGCATTTTGAGCCGTTTGATAGGCCAGCGCCAATGAATAATAATTAGGACTTACATTACCGAACATATTGTGGTTTCTCCTTATTAGAGTTAGTTTATAGATTATAGTACATCTATACTGGTAAATATTGGTAAAAAAGGCGATCACCTGCAAAATCTCCAGCGTGCGATCGCCCTCTTCTTCCTCTGTGTTCTCTGCGCCTCTGTGGTTCGTTAAAAAGAGCGATCGCCAAAACTCCACAGTGCGACCGCTTGCTTTTTGTTGAAACGCGACCTGGACTCGTCTTGGAGTATCACATTCTCCGATATGCTGTAAGTGCGATATCTTGGGATTAATTAAGCGTCTAGACCTGAAAATGCCAAAGAAAATCAGGGAACTCAAACAAATGTTGCTAAGGGCGAATTTTACAGAAATCCCAGGTAAAGGAAGTCATACAAACTGGATACATCCTTCTATATGCAGGAAAACTCACGGTTTCTGGTAAAGACAGTTCAGACGCAAAACGCTATCAAGAGAAAGACGTTCAACAAGCAATTCAAGAAATAGAAGAAAAACAGCGAGACAATCAAGAAGATGAGCAAATTTAAATATCAAATGCTAATTCAATGGTCTGATGAAGACAACTGCTTTTTAGTTGGATTTCCCGATTTCCCTGGACAGCCTTTTCGGACGCATGGCGATACTTATGAAGAAGCTGTTGCAAATGGTACTCAAGCATTGGAGTCACTAATAATGGCTTACGAAGCCACAGGAGAAGCACTTCCAAAGCCGACCGTTTGTAAAGTAGCTTAAATGGTTAGTGCGTTGACAAAGTTATTACCGCCTAACCTGACTTTATAAACTTTTTCTTGAAGAACCAATTGCAGTGTTGATTCAGCTATCTTTAGGCGATCGCTTACACTTAAGTTTAGGAGTGCTTGGAGAATTTATTTGGTTTCCACATTATTTTCTGCGCCTCTGCGCGAGACAAAAAAAGGATGATGATTAATTTGGGAAGAAATCAAAATCTAGCGTTTGATCGACAGAAAAAGGATACTCTTTAGGAAAAATAGACAGGGGAAGTCCTGTTTCAATAGATGCTTCTTTTCGAGCGTGTTGGTAACAATTATCAAAAACTTCCGTGTAGTATAATTTTAAGCTAGGACTATCTAAAAATGCTTCTTGTAATCTTTGACGATGTTCATAAATTGTATATAACCAGCTATTTGATCGGTTTTGGGGTTGAAATTTATATTTGAGGAGGTGCATTAGAAGCACTCTAAGATTACTCCTTAAAGCATTTTTATCACTTCTCCCCATACTTTCAATTTCTTCAATTAAATTTTCTAAATCTAAATTTAAAAAAATTTTATTCTTTAATAAATAAACAGTATGTTCCAACCACAAATGATAATCTTCTGCATAAAGATTACTGGTTTTAGGAACAGATTGATTGCTCATAATCTTCTCCTTTATGGATATATAATTATAACATTAATTCTGTTATTTAAGAGTGCGGCTTAGCGTAGCTTGCCGCAGGTATCACCAGTCGAGTCTCCCCATGCTTAGCCTATCCAAGAGTTGCCTGCTACTAAAACTTCTTTATGTCTTAGATCAAAAGCGATCGCTCATCAATCAAAGACATGGTATAAATTTGACATGATAGACCACGATCGCTTATTCAAAGAACTACTAACCACTTTCTTCTGGGAATTCCTGCAATTATTCTTTCCAGAGATAACCGCATATCTAGAACGAGACACCATCACCTTTCTCGACAAAGAAGTATTTACCGATGTCACCGCTGGAGAAAAATATGAAACTGACATAGTAGTAAAAGCCAGATTTAGAGGGCAAGAATCATTTTTTCTCGTACATCTAGAACATCAAGCTTATTATCAAGAAGCTTTTGATTTACGAATGTATCGCTACTTCGCTAGATTATACGAAAAATACGCCCTGCCAGTTTATCCTATCGCCTTATTTTCTTACGATAGTCCCAAGAAAGCCGAACCCAATCTTCATCAGGTAGTATTTCCCAATAAAGTTGTGTTGCAGTTCAACTATGATGTCATCCAGTTGAATCGCTTGAATTGGCGAGAATTTTTGCAACAACAAAATCCCGTAGCTAGCGCACTCATGGCTAAAATGAACATAGCGCCAAAAGACCGCCCCAGAGTAAAATCTGAGTGTCTCCGTCTGTTAGCTACGTTGCAGTTAGATCCAGCGCGGATGCAATTGATTTCTGGCTTTATTGACACCTACCTACGACTAAATGCCCAATAAACAGAAATTTTCCAGGCTGAAATTGCTCAATTTGAACCAACTCAACAAGAGGTAGTTATGCAAATTGTCACCAGTTGGATGGAAGAAGGAATACAACAAGGTCTGCAACAAGGAGAATTGAAAATTATCCAGCGTCAATTAACAAGACGAATCGGTGTAATTACTCCAGAATTACAACAGCAGCTGAGTGGGTTATCGTTAACTCAGTTAGAAGACTTAGCGGAAGCCTTACTAGATTTTTCCACTGAAGCTGATTTAGTAGCGTGGTTGCAACAGCACCAATAAAATATGTATCCTGTCAACGATCGCTATTTTTTTACTTTTTGTAGTTCATTCAAAGCAGTGCTGATACAGCAATAACAAAAGCAAGGCACTTGTGACCTTGCTTTTGTTGGAAATTTTACACTACATAAATATTACAAAAAATTACCGAGACCTATTACCACCTGAAATTTCAGCAGATTTTGCTTCTTGAAGTAACTGTGGCATGTGCTGCTCAATCTTTTGAGCTGTTTGTTCTTCCTGCTGCAAGTTTTGCTGTAGCAGTCGCACGACTTCGTTTTGCCCCATCTGCTCAGCACCTTTAATCAAGCCGCGATAGCAAGCAATTTCTAATTGTTCGACTTTAGCCTGCGCTCCTGCCATTATCAGCTCGACAATTTTAGGATTATCAGCAGCCAATAGTGTTAATTTTTGAGCATCACTAATCAAACCAGCCGCAGCATCACAAGTCACCCGCTGTGGTTGCTGTCCCAAGCTGCTAAATGACTGCTCCAGATTTCTAATTTGCTGCTCGGTTTCCCGAATATGGGTTTCGAGCAAGGACTTCAACTGGTTATGGTGGCTACACTGCCACATTAGCTGCTGAGCTTCCAAAAAGCGATGTTCAGCATCGTACATCGCACCAAGTTCATAGATGAACTTATCGTGCAAATTTGTGATTTTTTTGGTGCCGGGACGTTCGCTAAGTTGAACCATCGTGATTCTCCTAAAGGTTAACGCTGTATTTCACAGTCACACCCTTAACCTACGTCCCTTACCAAGTCTTCTCTTCATACCTCAGGCACAGCTAAGTGTTAAATCTTACTGCTAAATTCAATACACAATCTCGCGGTAAGTAACATTTATTTATTTTTGACTCATAATCGAGCTATTTTGTAAAGTCGCCAAACTCCTACTTCACTGTGGCGACAGCGTGATGAAGGGATCAGGTAAATTAAGATAAGTAAAGAAAACGTTTTGAACTAAATGACAGCTTTAAGCATAGAAGAAATTTCTACTCAGTTAGAAAGTCCGAATCTGCGCGATCGCATGGTAGCCCTTGCTAATCTGCGTCATGTTCCTCCTGAGGATGCAGTACCTTTGATTAAAAAAGTACTAGACGACGAATCTTTGCAACTGCGATCGATGGCAATATTTGCCCTTGGAGTCAAGCCTACGCCAGAATGTTATCAAATTTTGGTGCGAATTCTCGAAAATGACCCAGATTATGGCATTCGTGCTGATGCCGCTGGTGCTTTAGGATATTTGGGTGATGCCAGAGCTTTTGAGGTACTCTCACGGGCATTTTATGAAGATACTGATTGGTTAGTGCGCTTTAGTGCAGCCGTATCTCTCGGTAACATTAAAGACCCTCGTGCCCGTCAAATTCTGCTGCAAGCCCTCGATAGTAAAGAACTAGTATTGCAAGAGGCTGCAATCTCTGCACTCGGAGAAATTCGAGACGTTGAGTCTGTCGATAGTATCCTGCGGTTTGCCCAATCCGATGATTGGTTAGTTAGGCAGCGTCTGGCAGAAGCTTTGGGCAATCTTCCCACTCCCAAGAGCGTCTCAGCTTTGAAATACATGGAAAAAGACAGTCATTCCAACGTTTCCGAAGCAGCGAGAATTAGCCTCAAGAGGCTTGAGGAAATAGGTAATCAAGCTTAATATTAAAGCTTCCTCTTACCTTTTAATAATAATTAAGTGGGAATTTTTGCATTTTGATGCAGGGTAATTTCATTCATGAATATTGAAGAATTTTTTGAGTTAAGTACTGGTAAATGGTTTTCCCATCGTACTATTCATCATTTAGCTTTGAATCAATCTGAACATGGCAAGTCAGACACCATCATTGAGACACTAGCCGCAGATCATCCAGAAGTGAGCAAATTGTGTCAACAGTACGGAATTAATCCTAGTTCCACCTCCTATGGTCTCAAAGTCACCTGGAACGGCACAATGGAACGGGAGCAAGTAAAACATAGTGGCTCAAGTGTCTTAGTTTCAATACCTGATGCCGATAATCCGGCCCAAGGCAAGTTATTGAGGCAAATAGTTGATGGCGAGAAAACTCCAGTTCCCGGACGCTATCAGATAGATAGTGATGGTGCTTTGACTCTAATCACAGAAGATGAAACCATGAAGTCTGAGGAGCGTCTGTGGTTTGCTAGTCCCAATTTGCGAATGCGGGTGAATGTCTTAAAGCGCTCTGGTGGGTTTAGTATCACTTCCTTCACTTCCGAGATTCGCTTGGGTGGCTTTCCACCTGCGGCGAAAACTTCCGAGGCGGCTAGTTCAGTATCGAGTTAGTTTGAAGACAATATATAGACAACATATTCCCCCTTTTTTTGGGGGAATTAAATTTTATATAAATTAAGTCAACACTTATAAGCTAATCCGCCTTTAAGTTGCATAATCCTTAGCCTCAGAAAGACGCTCTGATGCAATTTGAATGATTATTAGCTTACCACTTTGGGAAATTCCATTGGTTTTAATCCCAGTCTTAGCTCTTTAAGTAACATAAACAATTGATGAGCCGTTCTATCTGCTGAGTCAGGCTGAACATTTTCTAGCTGCTCAAACCAGTCAGCCCCTTTGCCACTTGCCTTTACCACATTTTGCAATGCCACTAAAAACAACTCCTCCTCACCCTCTTCCAAAGCAGCGTTGAGATAGGCAACTGCCCGTTCTGAATCTTGCAAATATCCCATCAACTCTTGCTCGTAGCTTCTACTTTTGGGCATCATCCCGACTCCTGTAATCCATCCAGTACTGTTGCGCTTTTTCAATATCTCGCTGTTGGAACTTTTATCCCCGCCCCAAAGAATCACAATTATCCAGTTACTCACTCGCCCAAAATACACCCGATATCCTGCACCCGTATCAATCCGAAACTCATACATACCATCTGCAATTAGCTTATGATCGCCCAGATTTCCTTGTTTAGTCCGATCAAGTCTCAGCAAAATTCTGGCGGCTGCCTGAGTATCCTTAAGAGAAGTCAACCATTCGGAAAATGGAACCCTACCCTCTTGAGTTTCGTAAACTTCGACATCGAAAGGAATTGCTTCCACAACGTAACCTCTAGCCGTCGATTCTGAATCCTAGTCTATTCCATACCTTCAGCGTTTTTAAATTTGCAAAAAGTTGGCGATCGCCTCCGGTAATGGCAGTACAATAACAACCAACAAGGCCATTGCTAACAACCCCCAAATGTCACGTCCATTATCTAATTCAGTGACATCATTCAGTGCCGGTTCATCAATCAATGGCATAAATAATAAGATAATTGCCCACAACAAAAATTCTTCTCGAACTAAAGAAAGTAATAATAGCAGTACGCGAGCAATTTGACCAATTACAACTGCGGTTCGTTGTCCAAACATTGCATGAACAATGTGACCTCCGTCTAGTTGTCCCACAGGCATTAAATTTAAAGCGGTGACAACTAATCCGAGAAAGCCGGCTACTGCCACTGGATGCAAGTCAAGAGCCGATTTTGCTGTTAATTCACTTCCCAAAGCTAACTTCGAGAGTACCGCTAATAAAATAGAATATTTGGGATTGAGGGCATCGGGATTCAAAAGTCGGGTTTTTTCAGTCAGGGGAACCACATCAGAATGAGCCAATCCCCAAATTAGTATCGGTAAAGTGACAACAAAGCCCGCAAGGGGACCAGCGATACTAATGTCAAATAAAGCTTTGCGGTTAGGAATGGGACTACGCATTTGAATGAATGCACCAAAAGTTCCCAAGAAGAAAGGTACGGGAATAAAGTAAGGCAACGTCGATCGAATCTTGTAGAATTTAGCTGTTAAATAATGTCCGAGTTCATGAGTGCCCAAAATCGTCAATAATCCTAAAGCATAGGGCAAACCCTTGAGCAGAACATCTGGGCTAGATAGAACTTTTACAAAAGAGCCAATTTCCGATGTTCGTGGGAGAGAAACATCAGCAATTTCCACTCCTACCAAAGTAGTAGTTACCAAAGTAGCAAGTAGGAGTAAAAGTGCTAATCCTGGTCGAGTCAACTTTTTTTGGTCGCGTTCTGGTGTATTTGTCTGTTTAGCAGCTTGAGTGTTGGGAACTAGTACAAAGAAAGGTTTGCCATTGAAACCTTCTTGAAAGATTAGCAGAAAGCGATCGCCAAATTGTGCTTCAATATTACTCTTAATCTGCTGATAAGCATTGCTGGCTTTGGTTCGCAACTGACCGCGACAAATTACC
Source organism: Desmonostoc muscorum LEGE 12446 (assembly GCF_015207005.2). Classification (GTDB taxonomy): domain Bacteria; phylum Cyanobacteriota; class Cyanobacteriia; order Cyanobacteriales; family Nostocaceae; genus Nostoc; species Nostoc muscorum. Next base: position 1,515,904 of record NZ_JADEXS020000001.1, on the reverse strand, counting down.
GCCTGTGGTCGATACTCAATATTTTGCACGTAGTATACAGACCAAGGAAAACAATTTCGCAGTTGAGTTTCTTCTCTTGGTTCAATTGGACGCACTATTGTTTCTGCGGTAGGCTGGATTATTGGCTGTGGTTCTGAGGCTTGGGTTTGGGCTTCAGTCTGTGTATCTGGTGGTATTCGACGCCCCCATTGAAACAAGATCCAGTAGAACAGTACGCAGATAAATAAAGACCACATGAACAACGCTACTGGCGGAGGTTGTTTCGCCCCGTACATCAGCATCCATCCAATCAACAGCAATGCTGGTGTCATTAGAACCAACCACAACAACCATACTGGCGTCCGGGTGATCTGAGCGACGCTGTGCTGCACCATTAGATAAGTAGCTAGCCCCAGTAGGAGGAGAAACAAAAACCAAAATTCCATATTATCTTCAGTAATTTTGACACAACGCCCCACCAGTAGCTTTAGCACATCGCCTTAACTACAAGGCAGACCTCAAACTCCAATTTTTTTTACCAACGGTTAACAGTGCTAGTTAACGCTTAAGTTTCAATCCTTGAGAATTTTTACACTTTAACCAGATTATCCACAACTCCTAAGTTTCGGTTCTTTACATTATGTCCCCTTTACCTCAACAGCCAAGTCCTACAACCAACCCACCACGGGCTGTGTTCCTGAACGAAATTCCTCGCCCAGATTCTCTGCCAACGGACTTCCCACAAGAAAGCATTTTTACTTTTCCACCCAATCGGGACACATTAGGAGGAACCTCTTATTTTATTGTAAGAAATGAAAGCAATATCCTCATAGATTGCCCTGCCCTAGACGAAAGAAATCAAGATTTTTTAGCAGCGCATGGAGGCGTGGGTTGGTTATTTCTCACCCATCGAGGCGCTATTGGTAAGACCGCTGAAATTCAGCAAATTTTTGATTGCAAAGTTCTCATTCAAGAACAAGAAGCTTATTTATTACCAGGTTTAACTGTAACTAGTTTTAGCCAAGAATTTACTCTTGATACACAAACAAAAGTAATTTGGACACCAGGTCATTCTCCTGGCTCATCTTGTCTATACTACAGTGAACTTGGAGGCATTTTATTTTCTGGTCGCCATTTAGTCCCCAATCAGCAAGGTCAACCAGTACCATTACGGACAGCTAAAACTTTTCACTGGCCGCGACAAATTAACAGTCTTCGATCGCTATTAGAACGTTTTACACCAGAGAGTCTTGAGTATATTTGTCCTGGAGCCAATACAGGTTTCTTGAGAGGAAAGCGTGCCATAGATGGAGCTTACCAGCACCTGGCTTCTCTTGATTTACAAGCTTTGCTGCGGTTACAGCCCCTACTTTAGAGGCTCAAATTGCTGAATTTTAATCAATTTAAAATTGAGAGACTGCTGGTTCAATAGAGTTAGAAACAGGTCTTTAGGTGTTCATAATCAAAGAAGTACCCCAAACTAATACGGATGAGTAATCAACTTGAGTTAGCACAACAACAAATAGATCCAAAACCAGATATACTAGCGTACTTATCGATGCCTGTAGCCGTATTTCTATTATCTCTAGCTGCAATTTTCATTAAATTGAGCGAAAAAGAAATCGGCTCAAATGCTACGATTTTCAATCGCTTTTGGATTGGTGCTGTTGCTTTCGGGTTGTGGAATAGCATTCAGGCTAGCCGATACAAACTATCCGCAGATTTTCTTATCCAGAACGAGGCTTACACAATTCGTGACATTATTATTTTTGTGGTTTTGGCTATTATTAATATCGGGTCATTACTCTCCTGGGCTTGGTCTATAACTCAGACCAGTATTGCTAATGCCAACTTACTCCATAACCTCAACCCCTTGTTCGCCACTCTCGGAGGATGGCTATTTTTAGGTCATCGTTTTGGCAAGAAATTTCTGATTAGCTTGGTATTAGCTTTAGGCGGAACAATTATTATCGGAATTAAAGATTGGCAAGTGTCTGCCGATAATTTCATCGGGGACGGTGTGGCTTTAGTTTCTGCCGTATTCTATGCTGCAAGCTTTGTACTTAGAGAACGACTGAGAACCAAGTTTAAGACAACAAATATTCTCTTATGGTCTTGCACACTTGGCAGTTTGTTCACTCTCCCAATTGTTATCATTACTGAAGATAGAGTCTTTCCTTCTTCATTCTCAGGGTGGCTGGCAGTAATTTGTCTAGCGATTCTATGCCAAGTCGTCGGACAAGGACTCGTAACCTATAATCTGAAAAAATTTTCTGCTGGATTTGTTTCTTTGTTCCTGCTACTTGAGCCGATTATTGCCGCAATACTTGCCTGGGCAATTTTTTCTGAAGAGTTAAGTTTAATTAATTGGTTAGCTTTTTTGGTAATTTGTGCTGGCATTTATTTGGCTAAATCTGAAAAGCCTTTTGTATTTACTCCAACTCAATTGTCAGACAGCAAAGCCGAGAAGGCAAATGTAATGTAGGAATATAGCGGTTCTCGTTTACGTGAGGTATACACGTAGGGGCACGGCACTGCCGTGCCCCTACACATTGCGATATAATACTATACCGCATCTGAATAGGAACCGCTATACTATTTTTGATTGTGTGAAAAAATATTCTACGTAAAAAATAAATTTTTATTGGTGGTGCTGGACTGTTAGTTAATGACTCACTAAACTCTAGGGTGAAGTACGGATCAGCTAGAAGATACATAATGTCAGATCAAACACAACCACCCAACAAAATGCTACAGGAGGTACAAGAAGCCGAGACAACAGGTCATATCATCTCGTCCCGACTGCTCAAGGCGATTCAAGGCCAGACTCCAAGTGAGTTCCTCGCCAAGACAACTTATATGAGTCGTAAGCATGAACCGGGAAGCATTGATTTTACTGAGGGTGACGCTCATGAGTTGCCCCCACTAGGCTTTGTAGAAGCCCTTCAGCGCTGGAGCGTTCCGCAAAATGAGAGTTGGTTCGGCTATAAAGATAACCTGCCGGAGGCACGAGCCACAGTGTCAGAAGGTCTAAAGACGCAACGCGGCATTTCCATCGCACCTGAAGATATTTTCATGACCAATGGCAGTCTGATTGGTCTAGCTATTTGTCTTCAGATGCTGACTGAAATGGGGGATGAGGTGATAATCATTACCCCACCTTGGTTAAACTATAGGCGGATGATTCATGTTGCTGGTGCGGTTCCGGTTGGCGTTCCTGTAAATCCAACTACCTTCGATCTGGATCTAGATGCGATCGCCAATGTTATCACTGAAAGTACCAGAGCGATCGTCATCAATTCACCCCACAACCCCACAGGCAAGATTTTTTCAGCAACAACCCTACAGCAATTAGCAAATCTGCTCACCAATGCCTCCAATCACTACGGCAAACCCATTTACCTGATTTCTGATGAAACCTTCAGCCGCATTGTGTTCGATGGGCGGATTTGTCCCAGTCCCACTCAGTTCTACCCGTTTTCCTTCCTCATCTACGGTTACAGTAAGGTCTGGATGGCTCCTGGTCAACGCATCGGGTATGTTGCCTTGCCACCTACAATGCCTGAACGTGAGTCAATACGCCGCATAATTCGTACACTGCAAGGTAGTCCTTTTGGTTGGTGTTTCCCCAGTGCCCTAATGCAGTATGCCCTGACTGACTTGGAGCAACTCACCCTCGATATGAATCATCTACAACGCAAGCGTGATTGGATGGTGAAAGCACTCCAGGAAATGGGTTATAAGTTGCAAATTCCTGAGGGGACATTCTTTTTGTTAGTAGAGTCACCCTGGTCAGACGACTGTGCTTTTGCCGAGTTGCTAGCAAGTCAAGATGTATTTGTTTTCCCTGGGACACCCCAAGAAATACCGGGTTATTTCCGAATTTCTCTGACTGCCAACGAAGACATGATTTACCGTGCCCTGCCCAAATTCCAAGCAGCTATAGAATATGCTACCAATAACAGAAAATAAATAAAAAGTATTCTGAATTCAGAATGGGCTACGCCCCGCTGCGCTAACAGAATTCAGAATACTTTACTCATAAAGGGATAGAGTTTTGAGCAAGAATAATTTTTAAATTTTTGCCCACAATTCGGCTTAGTTTTAAACTAATATTTCAGACGCGACTCGAAAATACTCGGCTTAGCTGCCTGGTAGAGCAAGTAACTAGGATGAAATTAGAATCCCCCCGGCAATAGCTGCGGGGAGTGTCAAAAATCACACTAAAAAATGATAGGGAATTTCTGATGGCTACTTATAATAATATTCTGGAAGCAGTTGGCAGAACTCCTCTGATTAAACTCAATAGTATTAGTCAAGAAATTAAATCAACAATTTATTGTAAATTAGAATATCTCAATCCTGGTGGTAGCACAAAAGATAGAATAGCTCTTGCCATGATTGAAGCAGCAGAGAAAACAGGTCAACTGCAACCTGGCGGGACAATCATTGAAGCAACAGCAGGAAATACTGGAGTTGGTCTGGCGCTAATCGCTGCGATTAAAAAATATCGATGCATATTTGTGATGCCAGATAAGATGAGCCAGGATAAAATTAACTTGCTGAAAGCTTATGGTGCAGAAGTAGTAATTACTCCTACATCCGTTCCTCCTGACTCTCCAGAAAGCTTTAACGGAGTAGCAGAAAGACTTGCTAAAGAAATAGTAGGAGCTTATAGACCCGATCAATTTACTAATCCGAATAATCCGTTAGCTCATTACTTAACAACTGGGCCAGAGATTTGGTCAGATAGTGATGGTAAAGTTGATGTTTTTGTGGCTGCGATGGGAACAGGTGGGACAATTTCAGGAGTTGGCAAATATCTCAAGGAACAAAATCCAAATATAGTAATTGTTGGTGCAGATCCAGAAGGTTCGATTTTTTCTGGCGATACCCTCAAACTTTACAAAGTGGAGGGAATTGGTGAAGACTTTATTCCGAAAACTTTTAACCGCCAAGTCATAGATGAAATGGTGAGAGTTAGCGATAAAGAGTCTTTTAATATGGCTCGTCATCTGGCGCGAGAAGAAGGTTTACTTGTGGGAGGCTCTTGCGGCACAGCGATAGTAGGGGCTTTAAAATACGCAGCTAGATTATCAGAACCTAAGCAAATTGTAGTACTGTTGCCAGATTCTGGTAGAAACTATATCAATAAAATCTATTCTGATTCCTGGATGCAAGAAAATGGTTTCTGGGAAGAAAAAACCAGAATAATCACAAAAATTAAAGATATACTTGTGAATAAAAAAGATTTCCCATCACTCGTTTCTGTGAGTCCACAGGATACATTGAGTCAAGTGATTGAAGTTATGCAAAAGCTGAATATCTCCCAGATTCCAGTTATTGAAAATAATAATGTCATTGGTAGTTTAAATGAAGCTGCTTTAATGAAACTACTGCATGAAGGTATCAATTTTTCTAACCAAAAAGTTGCGGCTGTTATGGGTAAGCCTTTACCAATTGTAGATGAAAAAGTAGAGATTTCCGAAGCTATCGAGTTCTTTTATCGGGAAATACTGGAATTATAATTAAACGAGATGAGATTCCTATAGGATTAGTTACTAGAACTGATTTAATTAAATATTGGGTAAGCCAAACGGAGTGAAAATTCAGGTAATTTTAGGAACCAGAAAAGTTTTTTAGAAGACTGATGAATGATTTAGTGTTTTTAACTGCTCATCAATTGGCAAAAGCTATCCGCGATCGCCAAGTTTCTTCAAAAGAAGTAATAGAAGCTTATCTGAGTCAGATTGCTCAACACAATCCAAGATTAAATGCCATTGTGACACTGGATGCAGAAAATGCGATCGCCCAGTCGAAAGCCGCAGATCAAGCATTAGCTCAAGGAGAAAATTGGGGAGTCTTACATGGAGTACCCATAACTATCAAAGACACCCTAGAAACCAAAGGATTACGCACAACTAGCAGTTATCAACCCCTAGCCAATTATGTCCCAAAGCAAGATGCCACCGTTGTCGCTCGACTACGCGCCGCTGGAGCAATTATTTTGGGCAAGACGAATACACCACAACTAGCTGATAACTTCCAGACTAACAGTCCCCTGTTTGGTAGAACAAACAACCCCTGGAACCATGAGTGTACCCCAGGTGGTAGCACTGGGGGTGGGGCGAGTGCGATCGCTGCTGGGTTATCCCTTCTGGAAATTGGTAGCGATATTGGTGGGTCAATCCGCGTTCCGTCTCACTTCTGTGGGATTTTCGGCTTGAAACCAACCGAGGATTTAGTGTCAATATTTGGACATATTCCAGAGTTGCCAGGAACACCTAAAACTATTCGGCATTTACAGACAATAGGGCCTCTTGCCCGGTGTGTGGAAGACTTGCAATTGTGTCTGTCACTGATTCAAGACCCAGATCCGCGCCAGTCAGAAGTAATGCCCATATCCACACAAGTTAACCCAGTGGCCACCCTACAATCGTACCGCTACGCTTGGACAGAAGGTTTTGGTCAGATTCCAGCAACAGCTGAAACCAAAGCCGCTCTAGAGAAACTAGCATCATCCCTAGCGGATCTTGGATGCTGTGTAGAACAACACAACCAGCCGCCAAATTTTGATAGCAATGCGATACGAGATACTTACCTCAAGATTTATAATTTTGAATTGGGTTTATCACAGCCAGACCTGACGCAGACTCAACAGCAACAACGATATCTCACCGCCCTCATTGAGCGCGATATTCTCATTGCCAATATGGAAGACTTTTTATCTAATTGGGATGCTTGGCTGTGTCCAGTAGTGCCAGTGCCTGCCTTTACCCATCGTCAGCCAGGAGAACCCATTGAGGTAGATGGTCACGAGTTTTCTTATTTGAGAACAATAGGTGCTTACACAACAATTTTTAACTTAACTGGCAACCCTGCGGTAGTGCTGCCTTTTACACAGTCACAAGAAGGACTACCCATCGGTGTGCAAGTGGTGGGGCGGCGTGGAAGCGATATGAAACTGCTAGAAATTGCTGAAAAATTAACTCAAGTAACTGGTTTTTTTCAACGTCCGCCTGGGTACTAGAAAAGGCATGGAGCATGGGGCAGAGGAAGAATAATAACTCTTACAGCTATTTTCAGGTAAATGAACCACATCTTTTTTATCTCACGCAAAGGCGCAAAGGCGCAAAGGAAGAAAGGAAGGAACAAGATTGTGGTCTAAATACATGAAAAGTGCTGTAACTCCTCACTCAGCACGCGGCTCATCGCCCCGCTATCCATGTACAGCACTCCCAATACCCAAAGCAAATTTTCCAAAGTTTGTTAACCAGGATGCTTGTCTGGGGAATTCTAAGCCTGAGACAAGGAATTCTAGTAAAAATTTATGAGCGAAAAAGTTGTTGAAACTGTAAGAATCCCTAGCTACGAGATTGTAGAACAACTTTATTCAGGTTCTCGGACTGAAGTGTATCGGGCAGTGCGAGAATGCGTAGGCGCAGCCCAACCCAGGCATCGCCAGCCAGTTGTGATTAAGCTCCTAAAACGAGAATACCCGACTTTGGGCGAATTATTACAGTTTCGCAACCAATATGCGATCGCCAAAAACCTAGATATTCCCGGCATCATTAAACCCTACAGCCTCGAACCCTATTACAATGGCTACGCGCTGGTAATGGAGGACTTTGGTGGTGTTTCCCTACGAGAATTTACTACCGGAAAACCACTGATATTACAGGAATTCCTACCCATTGCCCTGCAACTGCTGGAAACTTTACACCAGTTACACCAACAACGCGTCATTCACAAGGACATTAAACCAGCCAATATCCTAATTCACCCCGACACCAAACAAGTCAAACTGATTGACTTCAGTATTGCTTCACTCTTACCAAGAGAAACTCAGGAAATTCAGAGCATCAATGGACTGCAAGGAACGCTAGCGTATCTGTCGCCAGAGCAAACTGGGCGGATGAACCGAGGCATTGACTACCGCAGTGACTTTTATTCATTAGGTGTGACATTCTTTGAGCTACTGAGTGGACAACTGCCTTTTACATCCGACGAGCCAATGGAGTTGGTGTATTGCCATATCGCTAAACAGCCCAACTCCATTTGCGATCTCAACCCAGAAATTCCTTTAATGCTAGGAGAGATTGTTTGCAAGCTGATGGCGAAGAACGCTGAAGACCGCTATCAGAGTGCATTGGGACTGAAATATGATATAGAGAAATGTTGCCAAGAATGGCAAACAACAGGCAAGAATAGTTGGTTTGATTTAGGACAAAATGATATCAGCGATCGCTTTCTCATCCCAGAAAAACTCTATGGACGAGAGCAAGAAGCACAAACCTTGCTAGAAGCATTTGGCCGAGTTGCCAATGGAGCAGCCGAACTGATGTTGGTGGCTGGTTTCTCCGGCATTGGTAAAACTGCGGTGGTGAATGAAGTACATAAGCCGATTGTCCGGTGGAATGGGTATTTCATCAAAGGTAAGTATGACCAGTTCAACCGCAATATTCCCTTGTCTGCCTTTGTCCAAGCCTTCCGCAATTTGATAGCACAATTGCTCAGTGAAACTGACAGCCAACTCCAGCAGTGGCGAAATAAAATTCTGTCTGCTGTGGGTGAGAGTGGACAGGTGATAATTGACGTAATTCCGGAATTAGAACGGATTATTGGCCAGCAACCGCCTACACCAGAACTATCAGGCAGTGCTGCTCAGAACCGCTTCAATCTGATGTTTGTCAAGTTTATTCAGGTGTTCACTACACCAGAACATCCGTTGGTAGTGTTCCTAGACGATTTACAGTGGGCAGATTCAGCATCACTGAATTTGCTGAAGCTGTTGATGGGTGAAACCTTGAGGGGCTATCTATTGATTATTGGTGCATACCGCGATAACGAAGTGTTTGCGGCTCATCCGTTGCTGCTGACACTCGAAGAGATTGAGAAGGTGGCGACGGTTAACACTCTAACGCTGATGACCTTGAGTCAAGCCGATGTTAATAGTTTGATTGCAGACACCTTGAGTTGTACAACAGAAATTGCCCTGCCGTTGACTGAACTAGTTTATCAAAAAGCCAAAGGTAATCCGTTTTTTACAACTCAGTTTCTCAAGGCATTACATGAGGAGGGACGAATTACCTTTGATTGGCATACAGGTTTTTGGCAGTGTGATGTAGCACAAGTGCGATCGCTTGCTCTCACAGATGATGTGGTTGAATTTATGGCAATTCAACTTTTAAAGTTGCCACCCAAAACTCAGGAAGTTCTGAAACTGGCAGCCTGTATTGGTAATCAGTTTGATTTAAGTACATTGGCGATCGTTTATCAAAAGTCCCAGACAGAAACTGCTGCGGATTTGTGGAAAACATTACAAGAAGGATTTGTAATTCCCACCAATGAAGTTTACAAATTTTATCAAGATTCTTCATTAGCCCTTGGCGATTTGCAAACGACAAATGACAACGGAGAAAAAACAGTTTACAAATTTTTGCACGATCGCGTCCAGCAAGCAGCCTACTCTCTGATTCCAAAGGAGCAAAAACAGGTCACTCACCTGAAAATTGGTCAACTTTTGCTCAACCATACGCCAGCCGCAGAACAGGATGAAAAACTATTTGAGATTGTTAATCAACTGAATATCGGTAATAGCTTAATTGTCGATCTAGATCAGAAAACAGAACTCGCTCAACTCAATTTACAAGCTGCACAAAAAGCAATAGCTGCAATAGCATACGCCGCCGCATTTGAGTATGCCACTATCGGTATTGCAATGCTTGCACAAAAGCGGTGGCAAACACAATATCAACTAACCTTGAAACTTTATCAAGCTGCCACCGAAGCAGCTTACCTAAGTGGCAACTTTGAGCAGATGGCACAATTTCCAGCAGTCATTTTGGAAAATGCTAGAACCTTATTGGATACCGTTAAAGTCTATGAAATCCAAATCCAAGCCGCTCAAGCCCAACATCAATTTCTCCAGGGCGTGGAGTTGGCTCTCCAGATTTTAGAGCAGTTAGGAATTCATTTTCCCAAGCAACCAGGTGAATCAGATATTGCATTGGCGCTCGAGGTAACCAAATCCATCTTAGCTGGCAGACAACCGCCAGATTTAATCGATTTACCTCAGATGATCGAGCCAGACAAATTAGCTGCTATGCGGATTCTTGTAGGTGTCTCTTCTTCTGCCTATGTTGCCGCTCCAGCACTCTTACCATTTATTACTCTTGAGCAAGTAAATTTATCTCTTCAGTACGGCAATACCTCATACTCTACAAATGGTTATGCCTACTATGGACTGCTGCTTTGTGGGGCGGTAGGAGACATTGAATGCGGCTATCAGTTTGGACAACTGGCACTTACATTACTCGAACAGTTGAATGCCAAAAAGTTGAAAGCCAAAACCTATGTCGGAGTATGTTGTTCTGTATTGCATTGGCAAGAGCCGCTCAGGAACACCTTAGCGCTTTTTCGGGAAGGCTATCAAATTGGACTGGAAACGGGAGATTTAGAATCAGCTACCATTTGTGCAGTCGTTTACATCATGCACTGTTTGTTTGTCGGTAAAGAACTGGGGGACTTAAGTCGGGAAAGTGATGCTTTTTGCCTTCAACTCACTCAACTCAAACAAGCAGGACTTCTCACCCAGATGACTATTTTTCAGCAAGCGGTTTTGAATTTAATCGGCGATGGTGCCGAAGCATGGGAACTAATTGGAAAGGCTTTCAATCAAGAGCAAATGCTGCCGGTCATCCAGGACTCAGGGGATCAAACTGCGCTGTACTATTTCTATGTGAGTAAACTTTTTCTCGGTTATCTGTTTGGGAAGTTTGAACTAGCAGTGACAGAGGCGATCGCTACTGAAAATTATCTAGGCGGCGCCATCGGATTATTTGTGGTTCCAATCTTCCACACCTATGATTCTCTAGCTCATCTGGCAATCTATTCCCAAGTTTCCGAAACAGAACAACAACACATTCTTGGGCGGGTGAGCAAAAATCAGGAAAAGATCAAAACTTGGGCTAGCTATATTCCAGCTAATCATTTACACAAGTTTTATTTGGTTGAAGCAGAACGGTATCGGGTTCTAGGACAGAAATCAGAGGCGCTAGAATTCTACGATCGCGCCATAACTCTAGCCAAAGAACACGGCTACACCCAAGAAGAAGCACTTGCCAACGAATTAGCCGCTAAGTTTTACCTGGATTGGGGTAAACAGCGCATTGCCCAAGAATACATCACCGAAGCCTACTATGGCTATGCTCGTTGGGGTGCCAAAGCCAAAGTCGCCGACTTAGAGAAACGCTATCCCCAACTACTCGCCCCCATCCTCCAGCAAACCCATTCTCCCCTCTCCACTTACGAAACTATCTTCAACTTAGGGACTATCACCTCCACCAGTTCCGCCACTTCCAGTAGTAGCAGCATCTCTGTTGCTTTAGATTTAGCCGCCATTCTCAAAGCTTCTCAAATCCTTTCTGGCGAAATCGAACTGGAAAAACTGCTCTCGACATTGCTGCATATTCTCATTGAAAATTCTGGAGCCGAGAAATGTGTGTTGCTGCTGTCCTATGAAGAACAGTTAATGGTGCAATCCGTCACTTATAGTGATTTTTGTCCAATGCTGCTGAAGCCACAATTTCTGGAAGACAGCGAGGATGTGCCGATTAGTTTGATTAATACCGTGAAACGCACCTTACAACCCGTGGTAATTACTGATGCCAGGGTGCATACACAATTCATTAACGATCCTTACATTCACCGACAGCAGTCCAAGAGTATCTTGTGCAGCCCAATTTTGCATCAGGGTAAGTTGCTTGGTGTATTGTACCTGGAAAACAATCTTGTGACTGGAGCCTTTACCAGCGATCGCGTCGAACTGCTCAACTTACTTTGCGCCCAAGCTGCCATTTCCCTGGAAAATGCCCGACTTTATGGCAATTCCCAAAACTATGCTCAACAGTTGGCACAATCTCTAGCGAAATTGCAGGCTAGTGAAATCCGCTTCCAAAATTTAGCAAATAATATTCCTGGTATGGTGTACCAATTCCGTCTGGCGGCGGACGGTTCAACTTCAACACCCTACGTTAGTTCTGGCTGTTTGGACTTGTACGGATTAGAGCCAGAATCAGTGATGGCGGGGACGCATAGCCTTTACGCCATGCATCATCCTGACGATGATCCAGCTGTTGCCCAAGCAGTCGCCTACTCTGCCCAAACTCTCACACCCTTTGAGCAAGAATGGCGGATTATCCTGCCTTCAGGAACCGTGAAATGGGTTCGATCTGCTGCTCGCCCAGAGCGACAAGCCGATGGTGCAATTTTATGGGATGGGGTAGTGATTGATATTAGCGATCGCAAACAAGTTGAAGCATCTTTAGCCAAAGAACGAGAGTTTTTAAATGCCATCATTCACAATATTACCGATGGCATTGTTGTCTGTGATGCTACTGGCAAGTTGACCTTATTTAACAAAGCAACTAGTGAATTTCATGGCTTACCACTAGAATCATTAGCACCAGAAGAATGGGCAGAACACTTCGATCTTTATCAAGCTGACGGTGAAACACCCCTATCAACCACGGAAATTCCTTTGTTTCGTGCCTTTCAAGGGGAAATTGTCCAAAATATCGAAATGGTAATTGCACCCAAGCATGGCTTGAAGAGAATTTTGTTAGCCAGCGGACAAGCGATTGTTGATGCTGCGGGTAACAAACTCGGTGCGGTAGCTGTAATGCGAGATATTAGCGATGCCTATCGGCAAGCTACGCAACGCAAAAAAGCAGAACTTGCCTTGCAGCAAAAATCACAAGATTTAGAACAAGCCCTAACTAACCTGCAAAACGCCCAATTACAAATGATCCAAAGTGAAAAAATGTCGGCTTTGGGTAATTTAGTTGCTGGTGTTGCTCACGAAATGAATAATCCCCTTGGTTTTATTGCTGCCACACTCAAACAAGCTCAACCAAGTATTGCTGATGTTGTTGAACATCTCAGACTTTATCAAGAAAGTTTACCCGACAAAAGTGAAGAAATTCTTGACCATGCCGAAGAAATTGACTTGGACTATACCTTAGAAGACTTGCCTAAGATGATTGATGCCATGACGATAGCCTGTGACAGGCTAAAAAACATTAGCACCAGTCTCCGCACTTTCTCTCGTGCCGATCGAGATTACAAAGTTCCGTTTAATATCCACCAAGGCATTGACAGCACGATTTTAATTTTGAAACATCGTCTGAAAGCGAATGAACAACATCCAGCTATTGCAGTATTAACTGAATATAGTAATCTACCCAAAATTGAATGTTTTCCGGGGCAATTAAATCAAGTATTTATGAATATTTTAGCCAATGCTATCGATGCGTTGGAAGAATCAAATAATGGACGCAGCTTTGAGGAAATTAAGCTAAATCCCAATTTAATTAAAATTACAACTTCCCTAGAAAATAACTGTGTGAAAATTATTATTGCTGATAATGGTCAGGGAATGAGCGAAGAAGTGAAACAAAAGATTTTTGACCATTTATTTACTACTAAATGTGTTGGTAAAGGTACAGGTTTGGGATTGGCGATCGCCCGTCAAATTATTGTGGAAAAACATGGCGGGGCGATCGAGGTGAATTCTCAACCTGGCGAAGGAACTGAATTTGTGATTCAGCTACCACTTTTGCAAGCGGTAAGTGTGGGCTTCTCAACCAATCCGACTATTGCTTAGAAAGCGTTGAGCTTTAAGTCTTTCCCGCCACAACCGAATTTTCTCTCAATAGTTCCAGTGCTGCTTCATATTGCAGATCCGCAGTTGTGCCAATCTGTTCGCGGTTCAGGGGTGCTTGGGAAATCACTTTATCTGGCTTAATACCTAGTTTATTAATATCCCGATGTTGAGGAGTTTCATACTTAGCAATTGTCACAGCTAAACCCGAACCATCTGATAATTCAAACAAAGATTGAATTAGACCCTTACCAAAAGTGGTTTCGCCTACAAGTTGGGCACGCCCATTATCTTGGAGTGCGCCGGCAAGAATCTCACTTGCACTGGCAGTTCCTTGATTCACCAAAATCACCAGAGGATCGCTCGTCAGGGCTGGGCCAGACGCTTCAAAACTACCTTGAATGCCTTGTCGGTTAACAGTGTAGACAATAGTGCCAGAGTCTAACCACAAACGGGCGATTTCAATTCCGGCTTGCAATAGCCCCCCAGGATTATTTCGCAAATCTAGAATATAGGCAGCAGCGCCTTTTTTTTCTAGACTAGAAATAGCGTTTGCTAATTCTGTGGAGGCGTTGGCATTGAATTGAGTCAGCCGAAGGTAGCCAATGGGCGTGCCCTCCTCAGAAACACGCAATTCTGAAACCACAGGATTAAGAGCAATGCGATCGCGCGTCAGTCTAATTTCCGTTTCTGGCTCTCCGTCTCGTTCAATGACGAGAGTCACAAGGCTGCCACTCGGTCCGCGCATTTTCGTCGCAGCTTCATCAAGAGTGAGATTTTCAGTGGGAACACCTTCAATTTTGAGAATGCGATCGCGTGGTCTAATCCCTGCTTTTTCTGCTGGTGAACCTGCGATGGGAGCCACTACTTCCAACTTACCAGTTTCAGTATTGAGAGCAATTTGCAATCCCACCCCCGTCAGTTCCCCAGAAGTGTTGACCTGTAAGCTGCGGTACTGTTCTGGGTCTAAAAAGCGGGTAAAAGGGTCGTCAAGGCTCTTGAGCATCGTCTGAATGGCTGTATAAGCCGCATTGGAGTCGCTAAGGGGCTTCTCCAAAACCTTTTGCCGGACTGTCGCCCAATTTTGATGATTAAACGTCTCATCCAGATAAGTACGATTGACAATTCGCCAAACTTCAGAAACCAGCTTTTGTTGTGCCGTCAAAGCCAGTGCAGGCTGAGTAATTGTACCCAAGGCCAAGCAAAACGCCATTAGCAGTGAAAATCCAACTCGAAAAAACTGTTTGTTCATGAACCCCATTATCAATTCCACTTCAACCCAAATTGCCTAGAAATGCCCAGTTGTCCTGTTGTTGATGAAATCTATCTCTCGATTATGTTACTTTTTTTATAGAAGTGGTGCATTCTTCTCATCAAGTCGTTTACTCAACTGATGCAGTTCATCCCACTCAGCAAAGGATAAAATCTAGTTTGTGTCCACCATTTTCTGTGTTGGAGCATAACGAGATCGCAATACATTCCATCTTTACAGAGTGTAAAGTTTCTGAAAACTCTTAGCACGCCCAAAGCTGACAAACAAAAAAGTCCCCTTTACTAAAATCCCAAAATTGCTAATTGGGAGAGAAGTCACAACTCGGCGGCTTCAAGAAAGTCCGCAAGGGGTTATGCTGCCACTCTAGCCTGTGGCATTCCTTGGGGGAAAGCCTAAAGCCGAACTCCGAACATCCCCAGGCTTGGGACCCTTGAAACTTTCGTCGCCGATTTAAAACTTCGCAATTTATCAAACGCAACCGATTCTTAGGAACTTGAGATTGTATGGCCAACGTTTACGACTGGTTTGAGGAACGCCTGGAGATTCAAGCGATCGCCGAAGACGTTACTAGCAAGTACGTCCCTCCCCACGTCAATATCTTTTACTGCCTGGGTGGAATTACCCTGGTTTGCTTTCTAGTCCAGTTTGCTACTGGATTTGCCATGACGTTCTACTACAAGCCAACAGTAGCTGAAGCTTTCTCCTCAGTTCAGTACATTATGACTGAAGTGAACTTCGGTTGGCTAATTCGCTCCATCCATCGCTGGTCTGCCAGCATGATGGTATTGATGATGATTTTGCACGTCTTCCGGGTTTACCTGACTGGTGGTTTTAAAAAGCCCCGCGAACTGACCTGGGTGAGTGGTGTCATCCTGGCTGTAATTACCGTTTCTTTTGGAGTTACCGGCTATTCTCTACCTTGGGACCAAGTTGGCTACTGGGCTGTGAAAATTGTTAGCGGCGTACCAGAAGCAATTCCCGTGGTTGGTGTTCTGATCTCCGACCTACTGCGTGGCGGTTCTAGTGTTGGTCAAGCAACACTGACTCGTTACTACAGCGCACACACCTTTGTTTTGCCTTGGTTAATTGCAGTCTTCATGCTATTTCACTTCTTGATGATCCGCAAACAAGGCATTTCCGGTCCTTTGTAATCTCAGAGATTAGCAAAAGGCAACATTTGTCAGTTTCCAGATGAAGTTGTTTGTTCTAAACTTATGAAACACAAGAAAATAATTGTACATAAGTTACAAAAAACAAACACTTGCATACCTTGCCAAAAGCTTTAGACGCCCTTGAGGCGGCTGACTGTAGACAGACACAAAGCTGCTTGCCGCTTGCTAGGGTTGCCTAGTAGCCGATGGCTTTCACAAATGCTTTAATTAGACTTAAGCAGGAGAGCACATTTAAAAATGGCAACACAGAAAAAACCTGACCTCAGCGATCCCCAGTTAAGAGCCAAACTGGCTAAGGGTATGGGTCACAATTACTATGGTGAACCAGCCTGGCCTAATGACCTACTTTACGTCTTCCCCATCGTGATTATGGGTTCATTCGCTGCGATTGTGGCTCTAGCCGTGCTAGACCCCGCGATGACCGGTGAACCAGCAAATCCTTTCGCCACACCATTGGAAATTTTGCCAGAGTGGTACTTGTATCCAGTTTTCCAAATTTTGCGATCGCTTCCTAACAAACTTTTAGGAGTGTTAGCAATGGCTTCCGTACCCTTGGGGCTAATTTTGGTTCCTTTTATTGAGAACGTCAATAAATTCCAAAACCCCTTCCGCCGCCCAGTTGCAACCACAGTGTTTCTCTTTGGCACTCTTGTCACCCTGTGGCTGGGTATTGGTGCTGCCTTGCCATTGGACAAATCTTTGACTTTGGGACTATTCTAAATTAGTCTCAAAAAAGTGCTTTGACGCCTGTGAATTTTGAAAGCATATGCAGATGTGCTTTTGAAAAAATAAACAGGCGTCAATTTTAATAATCCACCTTGAATCTTGGATTTGAAATTTTGGATAGAAAAGCCCCATAATTGGGCATCCACGAATCTCAAATCACTAAAGTCAATCAATTTTGGATTTTGCATGGTAGGTCGAAGCAAGCTACGCGTAGCGTGTCAGAGACAAAAGTTGAGCCAGTAAGTTGGGCGGGTTTCCTCACTTGTGCCAACTTATATCCAGCGCCGGCTTCCCACCAACAAACCTTTATCAAGACCGATCGCCTATTTTGGATTGACCCCAACCACTCTGAGTGGGGTCTTGAAGATTTTAAATTTTGGATGAAAAGATTTGTTACACCCACTATAGTATGGGCACGGCATCAACCGAAATAATTTTTAATCTAAAATCTGAAGTCTAAAATCTAAAATTGGCAAGGTCAACAAATACAAACATTTTTCATTTACTCCCACGTAAGTTGCTAGTTACAACCCTCGGAATACCAAAATTGTTCATGTTTTGTATTTTGTTACGCAGAATATGTCAATTTAGATTTTTAGATGTCAGAGAAATTTTGCAAAAAGCACAAAATTTAACCCCTACTAACTTGGGTTTACTTTTATTCAAGTCACAGTTAGTACCTACCATAGTGCAGCAAGATCATCTTACGGTTAAGAGCGAACTCACCCTCTCCAACCAAGTGCAAGATTGGTTTAAGCAATTTTGGCTGCAACATTTATCTCAACTTGGCTGGTCGCAAACTCAACTCGCCGAACTAAATTTAGCATTAGCAGAGGGCTTTACCAACGCTGTTCGTCACGCTCATCGTGCTTTCCCACCGGAAACAACCATTGATATTGACGTTTATCTGTGGGTTGACCGCCTAGAAATTAGAATTTGGGATTATGGAAAACCTTTCAATCCTGATAGCATCCCAGAGCCAAAGCCAGATAAACCGCAAGAAAGCGGGTATGGATGGTTGATTCTCAGGCGTTCAACTGACCGTGTTGTCTACGAGCGTGTTACAGATGGTAGAAATTGTCTGCTCATCGTCAAATATGCTGCAAGAGTATGAAAGCCAAAGTGAAGCATTCAAGGATATACCAAGGCAAAAATGCTTTTGATACCAATTCGAAATTTGGTGGAAAGTACGTAGCAATCGCCTTCCCGACGCACAAAGGGCATGAGATATTTGTCTATGCTTTTTGGAACTATTAAGGCAAGTGCCTCATGGTAAAAATCACGGCAGTTGCTACCTTTCCCTGTTTACAAGATCCCTAGAAGGGGTAACACCAAGATTAGTTTTGGCTGGTGTTTAGCCATCTATATTGCAAATAGAAGTGTTACTATAAACCGTAGTTGCTCGTACATGCAGTTATTTGACTGATAGGAGTATACTACTTTTTTAGTAATATGTGAATTAGACTAATATGTTTTTTCGGTGAAATTGCTTAACTATTATGATCTTTTGGTGAAAACTCAAAGAGTATTCTTGTATAAAAAGAATTAGTAAATACAGTAAAGACAGCATTCGAGTTATAGAACCTCCTTTGTTAATATTTGTCAGCAGTGTTGAGAGTCTTATTTTTGTTCTCCAACAAGTGCCATTTAGTGCTTAAAGAGATAGAAGACACAGGGGACAAAATATGACTAAGACAGCCCTAATTACAGGAATTACTGGTCAAGATGGCTACTATCTCAGCCATTTACTCCTCAACCGGGGTTATCGAGTTGTAGGATTAGTACCCCCGCACCGACAACCGAATTTGACAAAATTGGGAACACTGGCAAATCAGGTAGAAATTTTTACCGTAGACTTGAGGGATAGTATGGCGCTGTTGACCGCTGTTGAACAACTGCGTCCCCAAGAAATTTATAATTTGGCAGCTCCGAGTTTTGTACCAGATTCCTGGAATGACCCGTTGGGAACCCTAGATCTGATAACTGGTACAGCCACCAGGCTCTTAGAAGCAGTACGACAGGTTGGTTTGTCTACCAGATTTTATCAAGCCAGCAGTTCAGAAATGTTTGGCGATGTCTTGTTTTCACCTCAAGATGAGGAAACTCCTTTTCGTCCGAAAAATCCCTATGCTGCGGCCAAGATGCACGCCCACTGGACAATGGTGCATCACAGACAGCGCTATGGACTATTTGCCTGTAGTGGAATTTTATATAATCATGAGTCTCCTTTACGCGCACCTCAGTTTGTCACACGCAAAGTTTCTTTAGCAGTTGCATCCATTAAATTGGGTTTGACTGACACCCTAGAAATGGGTAACCTAGATGCCAAACGCGATTGGGGTTTTGCAGGCGATTACGTAGAAGCAATGTGGCGAATGTTGCAAATAGATGAACCAGAAGAATACGTGATTGGTACAGGTAAGCTACACAGCGTCAGAGACTTAGTGGCCACAGCCTTTGAATCTGTAGGATTGGATTGGAAGAAGCATGTAGTTATTAATACTAATTTATTGCGGCAAGATGAGCATTTTCAATTAGTTGCCAATCCCGGTAAAGCTAAAAGAAACCTTGGTTGGGAACCTGAAGTCAGCTTTGAGGAACTTTTAGAAACAATGGTAAAAACAGATTTAGAACGATTAGAAAGCGGTGCTATCGCTCCCTTGCCACGAGTATAAATAATCAAACATGCTCATTACTACAGTGACAGAAAACCTAAAATTAGGTAGTAAAGTTAACAAAAAAACTAACCACGTCTTCGTGTTTTTAGAAATTTTTGCTCAGGAAGGTGGTATTCAATCATACATAAAAGATATTTTTCGAGCTTATCTGAAATTAAATCAAGGCTACAAGGCGGAAGTCTTTTTACTGCGAGATAATCAGAATTGCTTGAATTATTTTGAAGACGAAAATTTAAAATTTCATTACTTTAAAAATCACTCTCCCCAATTGGGGAGAGTCAAAATGGCAGCAGCCTTACTCAAGTGTCTATTGCAAAACCGTCCGCAACAAGTTTTCTGCGGTCACATTAACTTAGCAGTATTAATCCAAACCCTTTGCCAACCTCTGGGGATTCCCTACACCGTGCTAACTTACGGTAAAGAAGTCTGGGAACCGCTGAAAAATCAAGAACGTCGCGCCCTAGCATCAGCAGCGGGAATTTGGACAATTAGCCGCTACAGCCGCGATCGCGCTTGTGTTGCCAATGATCTAGACCCCAAAATTATCCAGATGATGCCTTGTGCAATTGATGGGGATAAATTCACCCCTGGTGACAAACAACCAGAATTAGTTGAAAAGTATAACTTAACTGGTGCTAAGGTGTTAATGACAGTGGCGCGGCTGTGGTCAGGGGATATTTACAAAGGTGTGGATGTGACGATTCGCGCGTTACCACAAATCGCCGAAGTTTTCCCAGAAGTAAAATATTTGGTAATTGGTCGTGGTGATGACCAACCGCGATTAGCTCAACTTGCTGCATATTTAGGAGTGAGCGATCGCGTTGTGTTTGCTGGTTTCGTTGCCACAGAAGAATTAATGGAACATTATCGCCTTGCTGATGCCTATATTATGCCTTCCCAAGAAGGCTTCGGCATCGTTTATTTAGAGGCAATGGCTTGTCAAGTACCTGTGTTATCAGGTGACGACGATGGATCGGCTGACCCCTTGCAGGATGGTAAGCTGGGATGGCGAGTACCACACCGCAATCCTGACGCTGTAGCAGCAGCTTGTATAGAAATGCTCCAAGGCAATGACCAGCGCTGTGATGGGCAGTGGTTACGAGAACAAGCGATCGCTCTGTTTGGCTTGGATGCCTTTGGGTTGAACTTGCAACAGCTGCTTCAATCCTCAGTTTTGAGTCATAATGACAAATGACTAATGGCCAAAATCGCTATCCTAGAGGGAGAGCAGGACGATATTTAAAAAATGAGCTTTAAGTCATTCCAATTGAATCTTTTAAATCTCCGCCCCTGGCTCACTCTGCTAGCAGTTTTTTGGTTGCTAGCATCACTGGGTCTGGGTTGGTTAGTTAATTCGTTGCTAATTATTTTTGGGTTGCTGTTCTTGGCACCCATTGTGGCTTTCTTTGGTTTTCGTTGGTGGCTGCAACGCAACTTGGTTGCTGACCAGTGTCCAGTATGTGGATATGAATTTACAGGTTTAAATAACAGCCAAGTGCAGTGTCCTAACTGTGGTGAGTCGTTGCTAGTACAAAATAGTCATTTTCAGCGCCTCACGCCAGCAGGCACTATTGATGTTAAAGCAGTTGAAGTCCCAACCCAATCATTGGAAGATTAGTCATTAGTCATTGGGCATTGGGCATTGGGCATTGGGCATTGGGCATTGGTTATTAATTCTTCTTCCTCACTCCCTCATCCCCCTCATCCCCCTCATCTCCCCATACCCCATGCCCCATCATAAATGACTATTTCTTTTGTTGCGAGATTGAGAGGATGTAGTTATACTCTTGCCCAGAGAGTTCGCCTACATGCAGTGAGTAGATTCCTGCCTGCCAGTAACCAGAAAGCTCTGGCTTGCCTCCAGAGTAACTATCTGCTTGTACACAAAACTTTCCTCCAGGGCCGTCAATCAGCAGTGTTGGTTTCCCTTGGCTTTCTACTGTTAATCGTAAATAAGGCAGTGACTCTGTAACCTGAATAATTTGATTGGGTGCAGTGGTGATATTGCCACAATTGCTTTTGACAGTTCCCCCAGACTTTCCGTTCAAAATTAGCGGATCTGGTTGCAAATTCAGATTAATTTCGATCTGTGGTGTCTGTGCTAAATTAGCTTCAGCGATCGTCAAACTCATCGCCAAAGCTGTAGGAACAATTGTCAGTAGCCTAAGCGTCTTCATTTTATTCATGCTCCAGATTTTTCTAGAGCAATATAGTTATATATACTCTGATCTGATGGACGACAGCAATTTCTACTTTGTTCCAAAAGCTGCCGTATCCTTTAATACTCTTGAATTGAGGATTGTTTATAGAAATTTAGAAAAGTCTGAGCTATAAATGCATCGTTCATAAATTGATTTAATCAGTCATTATTAATAATGTGGTAAATTTAACACTTCATCACTAGGAAAATTTGTACTTATCACGTTTTCTACATTTTCCTTAAGTAATAATACTATGTAAGGAAAGTAGGCTAGAAAATAACAAGAAAAAAACATAATTTTTCCCTACCGAAAAAGGTCTTGCACACACAGACATTAGCTAAAATCACTAACACAACCACCAAAATAGAATTGGATTGGTCTGTTGTTGAACAAGTGTCCTAGCTGAGGTAGAAAAAATTGATGAATCCTCAAAGAGAAGAAGACTTACAGCGTCGCCTCGATAAGCTAGAGGCAGAGATTAATTCGTTACCTGAGGTGGTTCCCCAATCACCAGAACAAAAACAGACATCTGAGTTTAGTTTTGCTAACTTAAACTTGCAACTGGAGCGATTTCGGATCTGGTTTGGCAGTTTATCAGGGACAAAAAAACTGGTGGTTTCGGGTGCAGCAGTGCTACTGGGCTTGGCGATCGCGCAAGCAGTGTTTAAACTGGTTGCATCTGTAATCAGTCTGGCACTTTTAGCAGTGTTAGTGTATGTTGGATACAAATTTTTTGTGTCTAATAGCTTTCAACGTAAGCAATAGTCTATTTTAATTTGGCCAATAAAGGCGTAGAAATAATGTCAAAGGGAATTATGCAATGACGACACCAACTGTGAGGAGAAGTAATCAATCTGGTCAGTCACAAGAACCGGAAAGAGCCAATTCGCTACTGCTAACTGGCAGGCGTTTTGCTGCTTGGGCGGCTGAAATCACACTAGTGGTTACCAGTGGGTTGATTCCCTTTGGCATTGGTGTCTATGTCAATTCGAGAAGCGATCTCAACCGAGTGCCGCTGAACCCGGTGCTGGTAACAATGGAAAGAGCGATCGCCAGGCCATTGGCTCTGCCTGTGAGCTATGGTATCCGTAACGTAGCATGGCCGACTAATTTTTTGTGGACAATCGCGGTATTAGCACCTGTAACTCTTTCCTGGTGGCAATTGTATTTACTGGCTAAGACTGGTAGGACAATTCCCAAACGTTGGTTAGGAGTGCGGGTTGTCAACGAGCAAGGAGCGCCCCCTGGTTTGGGAGCAGTTGTAATTAGAGAAGGAGTTGGTCGTTGGACTGTACCCGTTTCCATCGCTTATTTGCTGTGGCGCTACAGCTTTGCTTTTCCTAATTTAGGATTATTTACATTTTTGGCTGTGTTAATGGTGCTGGGTGAAGGAATAGCTTTACCGTCCCGCCGGGGGCGTCGCGCCCTCCACGATCAACTCGCCAGCACTTACAGTGTGGATGCTACTCGCCCGTTGCCATCTTCACTTTTTCCTAACAAACAAGTTCAGTCTTCTGGGGATAGCGATCAAGCAGAGGAATGGCAGGAAGCCGCAGCCCCAAGCAAAGCACCTCATATATGGCGGCGGATACAGCAAAATCCCAATCTGACTTTGTTTGGGGTAGGGCTGACGAGCATGACTGCTGTGCTGGCAACTTTAATAGGTACTCAAGTCTATATCCAAATTCAACAATCCCAGCGAGCAACCAAGCAAATTAACAGCCAACAGTTCCTGGAACTTGTCAAACAATTGAGTCCCGACTCTGTAGCTACCAATGAGCAACGCCAAAGTGCAATTTTGGCGTTGGGTGGTCTCAAAGACCCACAATCTATTCAATTTCTCGCGGATCTCTTGGTGAAGGAAAACAACCCCGGACTGTTGGATACGATTCAACAAGCTTTAACAAGTGCCGGTCCCAAAGCCATCCCCGAATTAAAAAATAAGAATCAATTTCTGGTGAGTGAACTAGAGTCTTTGAGCAGCAGTGCAACCCCAGAACGAGAACTGCGCCAAGGGCGGCTACAAAGAAACCAGCGGACAATCAATAAAATTCTGTCTGTTTACAGTGGAAAAATTGAGGGTGTTGACCTGAGTCGCATCCAATTAGGTCAAAGCGGTACTCCAAGCAGTTCCTTATTCAACTTGGTACTAGAGAATATTGATTTGTCAGGAGTTAAATTAAAATCTGCAAATCTGAACCAAGCCAGTTTTAAGGGTAGCCGCTTCCGGGGCGTGGGTGAGGATGGACGCTGGGATACCTTCGACGATGTGATGGCTGATTTAAGCCAAGCTCAGTTGCAGCAAGCCAATCTCACTGATGCCAACCTCAGTCGAGTTTTGATGAATCGTACTGATTTGAGCCGCGCCACCCTCAACAGAGCCAACTTATCCAATGCCCGTTTATATGAGGCTAAGCTCAACAGCACTCAGCTAGTGGGAGCGGATTTGCGAAACGCAGTTTTGGAACAAGCCAGCTTAACTGGAGCAGATTTAGGTGACGCCAAGTTGAACGAAGCCAATTTGTACGCTGCACGTTTAGGTCGCGTCAGTGCCATAGGAACACAATTATCCTTTGCCAACTTAACTAATACCGATTGGGAAGGGGCAGATTTATCAGGAGCATATTTAGATCGAGCTAATCTCAGCAATGCCAACCTGAGTGCCACTCGTCTGACTGGTGCAGTTTTGCGTTCTGCCCAGATGGAAAACGTTAACTTGCAAAATGCCGACCTCAGTCTTGCAGATTTACGGGGAGCAAATGTAGCAGGAGCAAATTTTCAAGGAACAATTCTCGCCCCTAGCAAACAAGATCCAGCCGATCAATTTGTCCAAACCCCAGATTTAGGCTCAGTATCCGCCGTAGTCCAAGGCGTTGATTTTTCTCAAGCCAAAAATTTAGATCCCAAGCAACTAGCGTATATTTGTACACAAGGAGGCATTCATCCCCGTTGCCCGTAGAATGGAATGGGGACTGGGGACTGGGGAATGGGGAATGGGGAATGGGGAATGGGGAATGGGGAATGGGGAATGGGGAATGGGGAATGGGGAATGGGGAATGGGGAATGGGGAATGGGGACTGGGGACTGGGGACTGGGGAAGAGTTTTCCTAAGCCAATGCCCAATACTCAATGCACCATACCCAATGACAATTGACAAAATGGTGTGAGGAATTGGGTTATGAAGTACATTCCGTATTTGGTATCAGTTTTGGGGGCTGGCTTGGTTTGGAGTTTGGCTCAGCCAGCGCAAGCTCAAGTAGCCTATGGCAGTTATATTGGTATCGGACCGAGTGTCGGTATTACTGATGGTATCCAAATTGGGGGGGTGATAGCTGGGCGCTACAAGCTTTTGGAAGCACCTATTTCTCTGCGTGCCCAAGTGTTAATTGGTAATGGTACCGCAATTGTACCAACGGTTTCTTATGATGTTCCTCTGAACTGGCAAACTGATGCCTATTTGGGTGCTGGGTTGGTGTTTGCTGGTGATGATTCTCCTGTGGGCGACAAAATTAGTTTTGCTTTACAGCCAGGAATTGATTATATGATTCCAAATAGCAATACTGTGCTTTTTGGTAACGCTATCATCGCTTTTGATGCCTATCGTGATAGCGGTGGTACAGCTATCTCTGTGCAAGGTGGTATTGGTTTGAGATTTTGATGGTCTGGTGTTGGCGTAGCCCGTCGTAGACATGGCTATCTCTAAAGAAGCGTTAAACTTCATTGCGAATTAAAAAGTTAGTCCAAACAACGTGATAACTTTTGATGATGAAGAGAGACAGCACAGGATTAACACAGGAGAACACAGTGGCAATGGAATCAAATTTCTTAACGGATGCGATCGCAGATGAAATGAATCAAGATTTCAGTGAATATGTCGCTAACCTACAACTGCACATGACTCTGCAAGCTCGCAATCTTGTTCCACCCCTGAAACAAACACTCTTCGATAGTCGCCAGCAACTACTGCATCAAACCCAAGCCCACTTTGAAAAGCTAGTTTCTCGACAAGGCTTATAAATATACACATACTTTAATCAAAATTCAAATAAAATAAAGGCAGATGTTGTTGGGTCAATGCCAATGGTGTTCTCACGATATCTGCTTTTTCTGCTTTTTTAAGTATTAAGTTACTAAAATCACCCTTTTGGCGCAATAGTCAAGAGCAGAAAGTAGTTAAGATGATTGCAGCACTTCCGACAAAGAGCAGTTAGTTAAGGCTAAATGGCGGCTGGAATAAAAATGACTTCATTACTTCCCCGAAATCTCAGCGTTGTCATCCGACCAGTCCAATACCGGGATCTGGACGGAATTGAGCGCATAACTCAAGAGTCATTCGCAGCCCTTACTCCCAAGGGAGCAAATTTTGCCATCAGCCAGATGCAAAGGCTGCGTCGCTGGTATGGATTACTCAAATTTTTGAGTTGGTTTCCTAACCCGCTACAGTATGGCCTCTGCGCTTATGTAGCAGAGCAAGGGCGGATGCTTCTAGGGATGATTCAAGTGTCACCTTTTAACCGCACACGCAGTACTTGGCGCATCGATCAAGTGTTACTAGAACGTGGTGCGGATAAACAAGGAATTGGCTCCCAGCTTTTGCGTCATTGCTTTGAATCGATTTTGGAAGCTCGCACTTGGCTACTGGAAGTTAACATCAACGACATAGAAGCGCTGGCACTGTATCGACAAAATGGATTTCAGCGTCTGGCAGAAATGACATACTGGGAAATCGAGCCGGAATTGCTTGTTGAATTGGCACAAGCAGAGCCAGATTTACCCAACCTCTTGCCAGTGAGCAATGCTGATGCCCAGCTGTTATATCAATTAGATACGGCATCAATGCCGCCTTTGGTACGTCAAGTTTTTGACCGCAATACCCGTGACTTTAAAACGAGTTTGTTCGGCGCTTTAACTGATGCCGTCAAGCAATGGGTAACCAAAACAGAAGTAGTGAGTGGTTACGTATTTGAACCCCAACGCAAAGCCGCCATCGGCTATTTTCAGGTGCAACTTGACCGGAAGGGCGAAGTACCCCACGTTGCAACGCTGACGGTTCATCCTGCTTACACTTGGCTGTATCCAGAATTACTATCTCAACTGGCTCGTATTGCCCAAGATTTTCCTCAACAAGGCTTACAATTAGCTTCTTCCGATTATCAGGCAGAGCGAGAAGAGTATTTGGAGCGAATCGGGGCAAAACGTATAGAACATACGCTAATTATGTCTCGCTCTGTTTGGCACAAGCTACGGGAGTCAAAATTCGTCTCCTTAGAAGGAATTCAGTGGACTGATATGCTACAAGGTCTACAACCGGCTCGAAAACCCATACCAGGCGGAATGTCGTGGGTACAACCAGGAAAGTCACCATCGTCAGATAGACCACAGCCAAGCAAATCAGAACCGATTAATTTTTCGGTAAAAAACACTAGCATGGAAGCATTGCCGATTCCGGAATCAGCAGATGCACAGCAGGAGAATTAGTGTGATACCGCAAGAGCAAGCAAAACCCTTTATTTCAGCTTTGGGATTAGATTTGGGTAGCAAGCGGATTGGTGTTGCTGGGTGCGATGGCACGGGTTTGATTGCCACAGGTATCACCACAATTGAGCGTACATCTTTTGAGCAGGATGTCCAGCAAATCCGGCAAATAATTAATGAACGTCGGGTGCAAATCCTGATTATGGGTTTACCTTATTCAATGGATGGCTCACTAGGATTTCAGGCACGTCAAGTGCAAAAATTTGCCAAAAGACTTGCAAAGACGCTGAATTTGCCTGTGGAATACGTAGATGAGCGATTAACTTCATTTCAAGCAGAACAACTGCTCATAGCTGAGAATCGCTCCCCATCACGCCATAAAGCTTTGATTGACCGCAAGGCAGCCTCTTTGATTTTGCAACAATGGCTCGATACTAGGCGTATTAATTCCCACAGTTCAGTGGCAGCTATTGACTATTGATACCTTTTAACATGATATTCTGAAAACGATTACCCAGCATTTGGATCTACGTGTAAAGCTATTTGATAGTTAAACGATTTACAAACTTGCTGGTATTTATTAAAGTTCTACATTTGGCCATGTCTTTCTCTACATTTCCTGAAGAAAATGATAACGCTCATGCGGGTTCCATCACTTTAACCGATGACAAAGGGCGATCGCTCGAATGTTACATCGAGCATTCCCTTGAGGTAGATGGACAAGAATATGTTTTACTTCTTCCTGTAGACTCACCTGTAGAAATTTTTTCCTGGCAAGGTGAAGATGAGGAAGAAGAAGCAGTTCTTGTAGAAGATGACGCCATTATTGAGCAAATTTTTAGCACTGCCCAAGCTGTACTATCTGAGCAAAACTTAACACTGAAGAATACAGCTTATGCTCTGACAGTTGCAGGTGATTTACCGCCAGTTGAAGAATCAGAACTCTTTACTTTAGAAATCGAAGACGAAGAAGCAGATTTAGAGCCGGAGCAATTACAGCTATTGGCCAGCTTCTATGATGAACATCAGGAGTATGCAATCTATACACCCCTCGATCCGCTGTTATTTTTTGCACGAATAACGAAAACAGGTGAACCGGAATTACTTTCTCCAGAAGAGTTTCGTCAAGTACAACCGCTTTTAGAGGAACATCTTTTTAATGAAGTAGAGTAAGATGAAAAATTTTTGAATTTTTTAATTGGGACTACCTAATTTTTTTTTCATGCTCAATTACATTGATACGAAATTGAAAAAAGTAGTATTGTTGAAGGTTCTGCAAAAAAGACTTGGGCAAGGATCTTCAATCTAAAATCCAAAATCCAAAATCTAAAATCCAAAATTGCTATGAGGTGCTGAAAATGGCTTATAGCGACTTTACACTAAGTAAATTTAAAAAGTCATTCAGCATCCGCATTGATGAAGACAGTGATTTGTGTGCGAATGTAGAACCTTTACAGGCAAGTGAAAAACTGACAAATACTTTAGAAGAAACTACAGAACTAGCTTTAGCAATTAATACTGAAAAAGCTCGTTCAGAAATGATTATTACACCAATATTATTGGAGGTAAGACGTAGGGCTAATTATCCAATTAGCTTATTCTCTGGAACAGACTTTAATGTAGATGCAGAAAAAGGTCTGAATGGCTATTGTGATTTTATTATCAGTCGTTCTAAAGATCAACTAACAATTAATGTGCCTGTGGTGATTATTTTTGAAGCCAAAAATGAAAATATTAAAGGTGGATTAGGTCAATGTGCGGCGGCAATTTTGGCAGCACAATTGTTTAATCAACAGGAAGGAAATGAAATTAAAAAAATTTATGGTGCGGTGACAACGGGGCATATTTGGAAGTTTTTGAAGTTAGAAGAAAGTGAGATATTTATTGATTTGAATAATTATTACATCAAAGAAATAGATAAAATTTTAGGGATTTTATCTCAAAGTGTTCGTGGAGATATTCCAGGATGGAGTTCGACTAACTAAACTGTATTGAGTTATGCTCTTTTGTCTAGAGCTATTTACATTCGCCTGTTGACTATGACCTGGAACAATCTTTTACAGCCTGACTTAATTTTAGAAGGTTCAGTATTAAATCTGACACCAGATATTATCCAACAATACGGTCTCAAGGGGCTGGTGTTGGATGTAGATGAAACTTTGGTACCCTTTAGGGTGGGGATGGCTTCCCCAGAACTGCAAAGCTGGGTAGAGGAAATTCGTGCTTGTACTGCGTTGTGGTTGGTGAGCAATAACTTGAGTGAAGCGCGAATTGGTGGAATTGCGCGATCGCTCAATTTACCTTACTACTTGGGTGCAGCTAAGCCTTCCCGACGTAAAATTAGAGCAGCACTGCAAGCAATGAATCTACCAGTGCATCAAGTAGGGATGGTAGGCGATCGCTTGTTTACCGATGTTTTAGCAGGTAATCGTTTGGGAATGTTTACCATTTTGGTTGAACCAATTATCCATCCAGACGCTGCCCTGCGGTCTCATCCCATCCGGAATTTTGAAGTTTGGGTATCTGAAATACTAGGAGCCTCTATCACCCCCAAGAAAAGCAAAATTCACAAAACTTGAGAAATCATCAGGAAAGTAAATCTAAAGAAATGATTAAGGAATCTTACTGGAATCCAAAAATCGGGGATCATAAGTATTAATAACATGGAGTCAGCTAAAAAAGACTCTAGCGGATACTAAATAAATATAAACTCGTAAAGCGTCAGCCTTCACTTATAGAACGGCTGGCGCTTTACAAATTTGGGATTAGGCATGGGGCATTGAGAATCTAGGTTACGACGTATTAGAAAAACTATTCCCCAGTCAGTTGCCAGTCCTTGTTAAGAGCATATTACATCAAGCCTAGCAAGCATTTCATGATGCTACATAAAAGTGATACTATAATTACTGGATTTCACTTAAATTTTTATTAATAAATGTCACAACCAAATCCTTTTATTGTCGGAAAACCAGTACGTCCAGAGCATTTCGTAGGGAGAGCATCAGAAATTGCCGCTGCCTTCGATCAAATTTATAACCGCAGCCACCTAGCGATTTGGGGAGGTCCAGGGATGGGGAAAACCTCCTTTTTGCAGAAACTAGAATCACCCCAAGCTTGGGAAGACCACGGAATGGACTCATCTGAAGCTGTAATTGTTCGTTTTAGTTGCGAGAATATTACTCCTTTCAGTCCCTCGGATTTTTGGGGAGAAATAATAAGCGTTGTGAAAGACAAATTTGCAGGTCAATCTGCATTTGAGGCTGAAATTGATACAATTCTGCAAGCAGGAAAGCCGACTAAAGATAGCCTGCGACAGATATTAAAAAAGCTGAAAGTACAAAATAAATATCTCGTGTTGCTAATAGATGACTTTCATGTAGCACTCGATCCGAAGGACGAATACGATGAAGATGCAATGCAAAGATTTTTGAGTGAGTGCCGTAATTTGGCTGTTCACTCTGCGGAAGGACAACATATGTCGATGATTGTTACTTCTCTGAAGCGTCTCAATGAACTAGGGCCAAAGCTCAATCCGAATGCTTCACCGTGGTACAACCATTATTTATTTTTACGACTTAAAACGTTTAATAACACTGAAATTGACGACATATTTAAGATATTAAGAGTACCAGAATTACGGGAAGCAATTAAAGACATTACAGGCGGACATCCGTCTTTGCTACAAATATCTGGGTTTCTACTCCATAGAGATTTACTCACTGCAAATGCACCAGATGCAGATAAATTTGTTAGCGATTTTGAAAGTAATACACAACAAATTTTTGAAAATATTTGGGAAAGGTGTAGTGAAGTAGAACAAACTTTATTGATGCTCATGGCTCTTTCGGCTTTAAAAGGCCGCCTGCACAAACAAAAACAATTTGATGTGAGTGGCATTGAATTAATTTTTAGCCAAAGAGAAGCAGAGCTAATCAAACTCGAAGAACAAGGTGTAGTGACTCACAATGAAGAGAAAAAAATTTACTCTTTCACTTCATCGATAATGGAGCATTGGGTAATTCAAAAACTTTGGCAAACAGATGATAAGTGGTTGCAAGCACAAGAAAAAGTTTTTCTCAATTTGATGAGTAGGCAACAAATGGAGAAATTCACTACAGCGGTTAAATGGCTATGGAAGAATCAAGATAAAATTCCAAAAATTATAGAGTGGTTTAGTAGTCCCATAGCTACTTTAACCAAAAAATTGATATTACCAGGTAATTAGGATGGGCAGGTAATATGAACAATGCTCAGAGAAATCCTTATATTATAGGTCGTCCAATACATGAACGTAGTAAATTTTTTGGCCGTGAAAGTTTATTCCACTTTATTGAAGATAATCTAAGTCAAGGTGTACCAGTTATCTTATTGCATGGTCAAAGACGTATTGGTAAATCTTCTGTACTTAAACAGATTCCCAATTTTGTTAAGCTTGATGAATTTGTTTTTATCGAATTTGACTTGCAAGATAAAGGTAATTTAAGTCTGAGTCATATTCTTTATGATTTAGCTGCGAAAATCGCTGAAACTATTAATAAAGATGGAGATGAGTTAATATTACCGACAAAAACAGAGTTTGAGCAAGAACTAACTTTATTTTCTGATGATTTTATGCCAAAAGTTTATCAGAAAATAGGGAATAAAAACCTAGTCTTACTACTTGATGAATTCGATGTAGTGAATAATGATATAAATATTGGAGAGCATGGTGACTTTTTTCCATATTTAGCAAGACTTATAAATGATGAAAAACGAAATCTATTTGTTATTCCAGTAATCGGCAGATACCTTCATGATTTGTCGAATTTGCAAAGGTTATTTAAAGGTGCGCCATACCAAGAAATTGGTTTGCTAGATAATATTAGTGCTAGACGGATGATTGCTAATCCTGCTGAACGAATTTTGATA
The DNA here is from genome assembly GCF_015207005.2 of Desmonostoc muscorum LEGE 12446. Lineage (GTDB taxonomy): Bacteria > Cyanobacteriota > Cyanobacteriia > Cyanobacteriales > Nostocaceae > Nostoc > Nostoc muscorum. Next base: position 1,483,829 of record NZ_JADEXS020000001.1, on the reverse strand, counting down.
TATCAACCAGAAGCAATACAAGAAATTATACAACTCTCAGCGGGGCATCCATGTTTTACTCAAGTTATTTGCTCTACTCTTTTTCAACAAGCAAGAAAAAGGAATATATGGAGCATTGAGTCTGCTGATGTAAAAAAAGTTTTAGACAAAGCAATTGAAGAAGCTGATTCATTCTTGCAAGGTTTTTGGCAGGGACTCAGCGTCGAAGAAAGAATAATTATATCAACTGTAGCTGAGGCTGAAAAAATAGCTATTGAGCAAGAACTAAGAGTTCCACAAGAGCCATTAGATTTGCTAAAGACAAATGGTATAAATCAGACAGAACAGCTTACTCAGGCATGGGAAAGACTAATAGATAACCGTTATTTATCTGGTAATGGACGCACTGTCACCGTGGAATTAATCCGTTGGTGGTTGCTAAAATATCATTTACTACAAAATGAAATACAAATTTTAAAAACACAGGAATTACAAACACAGGAAAATCAAAAGATTGAAGATATCGTTAAGAACCTGATTGAAGTAGCAAATTTTTGGTCTGAGCAGGGAAAACACCAGTTAGCATTACAGCATTATGAGCAGGCTCTAGAAAGAGATCCTAGTAATTTTAATATTGCAGTATCTTTGGCTAAAGGATATTTACAAGCAAAAGATTTTGAAAAATCTTTAGAACTTCACAAACAACTTTTAAAAGCAGATTCTCAATCTTATAAGGAAGGATTTTTAGATGCGTTGTCAGAATATGGACATCATTTAATAATTCAAGGAGAATACGCACTAGCAAAGGAAAAATATAACAAAATTTTAGAAATTGAACCTAACACAAGATCGGCTATACAGAAAATTTTAGAAATTGAAAATTATGAGAAAAAGTCCATAGTTACTACACCAGACACAACTAATTCTGTCACTAAACCAGGAGAGATAAATCGCAGAGGTTCAACTTTAAAAACAATACTGGCAGTAATGACAGTTATAGTCATGGGAGGTGTAGGTTATGGTACTTATCGACTATCATCTGAGTGTCCTCCGGGTAAACAGAAAGAATTTGGGCTTTTATGTATAGAAGATCAAAGTAAAATTAGTAATGGCGATCGCCCTTTATTTCCTGGTATTAAAAATAGCTATCGTGACCAAGGAATTCAGGCTTTTAAACAAGAAAAATATGAAGAAGCGAGTAATCTATTTGGAGAAGCTGTAAAAGCCGATCGCAACGATCCGGAAGTGTTGATTTATTATAACAATGCTCGTGCTAAACAAAAAGGAAATCCTTTTACATTGGCAGTAGCTGTTCCAGCAAATAACGATAGTTTGGCTAAAGAAATATTACGCGGTGTAGCACAGGCACAGCACGAGTTTAATGAAAACAATGGCTTAAATGATCGGTTGCTTGAGATGAAAATTGCCAACGATGCAGGTCAACCGCAACAAGCTACAGAAGTAGCTGGGGATTTGGTAAAAGATTCATCTATTTTAGGAATTATTGGTCACTACAGTTCTGAATCTACTGAAGCCGCCTTAGAAGAGTATAACAAAACAGATATCCCTGTTATCTCTCCCACCAGCACTAGTACACAATTACTGGGTAAGAAAAATTTCTTTAGAAGTTTACCTTCTGATGCTGCTGGGGGAAAAAAATTAGCGGAATATGCCTTCAAGACTTTGAAGTTAAGAAGAGTAGTGATTTTTTCTAATCCGAAGAGTTCATACAGCGACAGCATGAGGGAAGAATTTACGAAAATATTTGAAAATCTGGGAGGTGAAGTCGTTCACAAGCCACAAATTAACTTAGCTGATGTCTCACTAAATATGGATTTAGAAGTGAACAAAAGTATTTATGGACTCAAAGCAGAAGCAGCTGTATTAATTCCAGATAGGAAACATATGGATATTGCTCTCAAAATTGCTAGGGTAAACCAGAATGTAGCTGAGAGATTCAAATCCCAAAATCAAAATAAATCGGCAATGAAGCTTTTAGGTGGAGATACGCTTTACAGCAATGAAACTTTACGTGATGGCACAAATGCAGTCGAAGGTCTGATTGTAGTAGTTCCTTGGTTGCGGGAAGTACCACAAGCAAAAAACTTTATAGAAAAAGCCAGAAAGCTATGGGAAACAGGAGAAGTTAGTTGGCGAACAGCAAGCAGCTATGATGCTACGCAAGCTTTTATTCAAGCTTTGTCTGCTAATTCTGCACGAACAACAGTTATCGATAAATTAAAAAATGATAACTTTGTTGTAAATAATACAAATACTTCTGGAGATTCACTTCAATTTAATACTCAGGGAGAACGACAAACAGAGCCAATTTTAGTTCAAATACAAGATGGGAAGTGGGTTATGCCACCGCAACAATAATTGACTAAAAAAGTGAGTTATAAGCTACAGCAATTTCATTTGTTTTGTGTAAAATAGAATACATATCCCTAGTAATATACTCTTAAGGCTATGGCAAACTTGGTATCTCGGAGAAACCCTTATATAATCGGTCGTCCAATCGATGGCCCAAAACTCCTTTTTGGACGGCAAGATTTGTTTCGTTTTCTTGAAGATAATCTCAGCCAAGGTATAAAAGTTACTTTATTGCATGGTCAAAGACGTATCGGTAAGTCGTCTATCATTCGTAATATTCCAAAATCTGTTAAATTAGAAGACTTTGTTTTTATTTCGTTCAATTTAGAAGATTATACTCGTGAGAATCTCTGTAGAATCTTAGCAGATCTGGCTCAAGAAATTATTGAACAACTGGAAATAGATGCCGAAAAAATTAAGCTGCCTAATATTCAAGAATTAGAGAAAGATCCAGATATTTTTTACAGTCAATTTTTGACGAAAGTTTTCGATGAATTACGTGATAAAAAATTAGTTTTTTTATTAGACGAGTTTGAAGCGTTAAGCGATCAATATTCGGCATCAATGTTAGAAAAGTTTTTTAATTACTTACATTCTCTAATTAAAGTAGAAGAGAAGCTATTTTTAATTATGTTTGCTGGTAGGCAATCAGCAAATATACCGAATTTACTCAATTATTTTGAAGATGCTTCTACCCGTGAAATTGGTTTTTTAAATAAAGATAGTGCTACACAGCTAATTACTCAGCCGGCTGAGGGAGTTTTAGACTATGAGCCAGAAGCGATTAAAGCTATTATTGAACTCTCAGCAGGACATCCTTATTTCATTCAAGTTATCTGCTTTGCTATTTTTGTGAGAGCTAAAGTATTAGATGAATGGCATATTAATGCTCAAAATATAGATAATATTGTTGAACAGGCAATTGAGAATGCAGAAGCTGGTTTAGCATGGTTTTGGGATGGATTGACTATTCCAGAAAAAGTTGTGTTTTCTGCTGTTGCGGAGTCTCAGAAGATAGCTATTGAGGAATCTCAAACAGTTGCGGAAAACCCATTGAAACTACTTAATAAATATGGAAACTTTAAGACAGAAGCTTTAGAACAAGCAGTTAAAGAGCTTGTTGACTATAATTTTTTGGATGAGACGGGTGAGAAAATCAAAATTGAATTAGTGCGTCGGTGGTTACTGCAACGTCATCCATTGCGACAAGAAATTAAAGAATTAGAAAAACTCAACGAAGAAAATTATGATAGTTACGAAGACAAAAAACAGTTACCTTTACAGGAAAAAAAACAGAATAATTTAACTAATTATCACACTAGTTTAGCTCTGAGTCCTAAAAGTTCTAATTCTGCCCTAGCTGTAGTTGAAAGACCTTTATCTTTCGATAGAGAGAATTCTTCTAAAACCTTAGAAACTGTGAAATTTACTATACAAAATAAGAAGCAAGAAATTGAAATTCCACAAGAAGAAAAGTATCAAACTACCTCGAAGCTAGAAGTCTATTCTCCAGTGAAATCGAGGTTATCTAAAAGTATTCATTGCCTTGTAATAGCAGGAGCAATGACAATTTCTGCTGCCTTTGTGGGCACAGGTATTGGTCATTTCTCAACACGATGCTTTGCAAGTGAAAATAAAGTATTTGGTGTTTTTTGCGGGAACAATCTAACAAATAATTTAAGTAGCGGCGATCGCACCTTTTTTCCTATTATAAATAACACCTATCGTGACCAAGGTATTGAAAGTTTTAAAAAGGGCAATTATCAAGATGCTGTGAAATTATTTAAACAAGCAGTAACGGCTAATCCTACAGATCCAGAAGTATTAATTTACTATAACAATGCCCTTGCTCGTAACATGGGAGATTATTTTACCTTGGCAGTAGTTGTCCCCGCAGATAACAATACTAGCTTTGCTCCAGAAATATTACGTGGTGTGGCACAAGCACAACAAGAGTTTAATGAGAAAGATGGCTTAAATGGTAAATTACTGTCTATTATCATTGCTAATGATGGTAATGGTAAGGAACCCGAAAAAGCAAAACAAGTTGCTGCTGAGTTAGTAAAAAATCAATCTGTATTAGGAGTAATTGGACATAATTTTAGCGAGGCAACGAAAGCAGCTTTAACAGAATATGAGAACGTCGGAATCTCACTAATATCCCCTGCCAGTACTACTACTTCATTGCACAAAAGTAAGGTTTTCTTTCGGACTGTACCTTCAGATGCAGCAATGGGTCAAAAATTAGCAACATATGCTATTACTCAGTTGAATTTAACAAGAGTAGTAATCTTTAAATCTAAAAGTTCATTTAGTGAAAGTACGACGGAGGAATTTCAAAATCAATTTGAGGATCTAGGAGGTAAAGTTATTCGTCAAGTTGATTTAACAGAAAGGACGCTAGATCCACAAAAACAAGTTAACCTAAGTTTAAATCAGCGAGCAGAGGCAGCAATTTTAATTCCAGATAGACAATATACTGGTGTTGCCTTAGACATTGCTAAAGCAAATAATCATGCAATTAATATTTCTAAAAATCAAAAAAAACCGGGACTACAATTATTAGCTGCTAATACTCTTTATAGCGATGAAACTTTAAGTAAAGGTGGAAAGGCAGTAGAAGGTTTAGTTACAGTTGTTCCTTGGTTTAGGGACGCAGCACAAGCAAAAAAATATGCTCAAAAAGCTAAAAAATTATGGAAAGATGATGTAACTTGGCGTACTGCTAGTAGCTATGATGCTACACAAGCTTTTATTCAAGATTTATCTGCTGATTCTAATCGCACAACGATTCTTGCAAGTTTAGAAAATGCGAAGTTTTCGGTGAACGAAACTTCAGGGTATCCACTCAAATTTAGTGATGAAGGAGAGCGGAAAACTGAGCCAATTTTATTACAGATAAAAGATGGGAAGTATGTTGCAGTACCATGAGGAAGAATACAGAATACAGAATTGAGAATCAATTAGTCGGATCGTTGCAGTACCATAGTGAGTTATGATGAAAATTTTAGATTTTCAATTTTGAATTTTGGATTGAAGAAAAAATCTAAAATCTAAAATCTAAAATTCAATGACTTGTAACTCCTAACCTTTTTGATGTCACTAACGATTGTTGTCAAAATCGGCACTTCTAGCCTCACCCAACCAGAAACGGGACAATTAGCACTTTCCACCATCGCCACCTTGGCGGAGACACTTTGCCATTTAAGACGCCAGGGACATCGGGTGATTTTGGTTTCCTCTGGGGCTGTGGGGGTGGGTTGTGCGCGGTTGGGCTTAACCGAACGTCCAAAAGCGATCGCCCTCAAACAAGCTGTAGCAGCAGTTGGACAAGGTAGGTTAATCCGTGTATATGATGATTTATTTAATACTTTACAACAACCGATCGCTCAAGTATTATTGACTCGCAGCGACTTGGTACAGCGTAGCCGTTATCTCAACGCCTACAACACTTTTCAAGAACTGCTGGGATTGGGAGTAATTCCCATAGTCAACGAAAATGATACCGTAGCAGTAGAGGAACTAAAATTTGGCGACAATGATACCCTTTCGGCATTGGTTGCTAGTTTAGTAGAAGCCGATTGGTTATTTTTGCTCACCGATGTCGATCGCCTTTACTCAGCCGATCCGCGTTCCGTACCAGATGCGCGACCGATCGCTTTAGTTAGTAGCATTAAAGAATTAGCTCAATTACAAATACAAACAGGTTCCCAAGGTTCTCAATGGGGTACCGGCGGTATGGTGACAAAAATTTCGGCTGCGAGAATTGCGATCGCGGCTGGAGTGCGGACTGTAATTACCCAAGGAAGATTTCCCCACAACATAGAAAAAATATTGCAAGGTGAACTGATTGGGACGCATTTTGAACCGCAACCGGAACCAACTTCTGCGCGTAAACGTTGGATAGCTTACGGCCTTGTACCTGCGGGAAAATTGTATTTAGATGAAGGTGCGATCGCGGCAATTTCTTTGGCCGGAAAATCGTTATTAGCAGCTGGAATTAAAGCAGTAGAAGGAGAATTTGACACACAAGATGCAGTGCAATTGTGTGACACTAATGGTCAAGAAATTGCCAGAGGACTTGTGAATTATAACAGCGATGAACTGCAAAAAATTCGCGGACATCATTCACGGGAAATTTCTACAATTTTGGGCTACGCCGGTGCGGAAACTGTGATTCACCGAGATAATTTGGTTTTGACTTAGGATAGAAATAAGATAAATTTCGTGACTACTAACTGGGAGAGTGAAAAATATTATGACTCAAACGTTAGAAAATGCTGTGAACTTACCAGAAGAACAACGTTTCTTCCGAGGTGGATTAAGTTGGGAAAAATTTAAAGCCATTCAAGCCAGCTTTGAAAATGTTCCAGGTGTGCGGCTGTTTTATTGTCAGGGAGTCTTAGAAATCGTGACCATTGGTAAGCCTCACGAGGCGATTAAGTGTTTAATTGGTTTACTGCTGGGGCAGTATTTCTTGGAACAGGGCATTGAATTTTTCCCCAGCGGGAGTTTTAGCCAGATTATTCCGGAAATAGTAGAATATCAAGCAGATTTATCTTATTGCTTTGGCACGGATAAACCCATACCAGACTTGTGCATTGAAGTGGTGATTACTAGCGGTAGTCCCATCAAATTACAGAAGTACAAATTAATGCAAGTTCCAGAAGTTTGGTTTTGGGAAGATGGGACATTTGAAGTTTACTGTTTACGAGAACAAGAATATGATAAAGTTGTTCAAAGTGAGTTGTTTCCAGAATTAGATTTATCCCGGCTCAATCGTTGTCTTTTGTTGTCGTCTCCCTTGGAAGCGCTTAGAGAATTTCGTCAGGGTATTCAAGAGTAATAGTGAACACAAATATTACCCTCACCAACAAAATTGTTGATTATTATTCACATCTGCTTTCTAATAGTGTGACAACAAAGAAGGCAGTTGACACATAGAGTGAAAGACATGCGCTCCACATGCTTCAAGTAGAGTAGCCTCACTTTGATTGGTGTAACCTAAAACTCTCATCCCAGCAGCAACACCTGCACGCACACCCAAAATGCTATCTTCTACAACAGTGCAAGATGGAGCTTGAAACCCCATATTTTTAGCTGCATGTAAGAACAAGTCTGGTGCTGGTTTCCAGCTTCCGATTTCATAGGAACTAAAGATTCGCCCTTCAAATCGAGGTAGCAGATTAGTGACACGCAAAGCTAACTTAATTTTTTCCGGCGGACCACTGGAAGCAACGCAAATTGGTAAGTTTATTTTGTCTAGAGCCGCTTCTATCCCGTTGACAGGAAGCAGTTCCCGCTCGAATGCTTCAGCAGTGCGGGCACGAAACTGAGTCACGAAATCTTGCGGCATCTTTTTCCCAAGCCTTTGTTCAATAACAGCAACACAATCAGCCATTTTGCAACCCTTGAATAACAAAATGGCTTCTTCAAGTTCGAGTACTAGCCCGAACTCTGCAACAAATTCGACAAGAATACGATTGCCCAATGTCTCGCTGTCTACCAACACCCCATCACAGTCAAAAATAACCAGTTCTGTTTGCACTTATAGGCTCCGTACACGCTTCACTAATAGCATGGCAACTATAATTTAATTTACAAATTCGAGATGCTTGTTATGGAAGCGATCGCCACAGCCCCCCACAAGGGCGCATCATCACCCAATGCCGCTGGTACAACTTCAAAATCAACTTCCGGTAAAGCCGTCTCCCGCGCCACCTGTCGCAATACCCGCCAAAAATCCTCCCCCGCTTTCGTTACACCACCCCCCAACACAAAGCGCTGCGGATTCATTAAATTCGCCACATTTCCAATACCCACACCCAGCGCCCAAGCAGCCTTGTGCAAAACTTCCCTAGCGACATCATCCCCAGCCGCCGCCGCCTCACTTACCAACTGTCCCGTCAGTAACTCTAAATTATTGCCTACCAACCCTCTCAAAACCTTCCCGCCTTTGTGGGTTTCCAAAACTTCCCTAGCATTTTGCGCCATATAAGGCCCTGAAGCTAAACGTTCCACACATCCTCGCTTCCCACACAAACATACTGGCCCAGCAGGATCTACAACCACGTGTCCAATTTCACCAGCCATCCCGCCTACACCCCGCCAAGGCTGGCCGTTGAGTATCCAACCACCACCCACACCGGTGCTGACAGTCATATAAAACAAGCTATCGTAACCCTGTCCTGCACCAAAGCGATGTTCTCCTAAAGCAGCAATGTTAGCATCGTTATCCACACCAACACTCACACGAAACTCCTCCTCCAACAAGTCTTTGAGAGGAATATTTTCCCATCCAGCGACATGATGAGATAGTCGCACCGTCCCCGTGGAAGCATCTACAGGGCCGCCAAAGCTAACACCGATCGCACTAGGTTTTGTGTCTTGTAGTAAAGAGTAAATTAGCGATCGCATTATTTCCAAGTCAGTGCTAGCATCTGCATTCGCTGGGGAGAGTCGGCGTTCATAACGCAACCACTTTCTCGAACCGATGTTTACTAATGCAGCCGCTAGTTTAGTTCCGCCAAAATCAAGAGCTAAAATTAATGTCATTCACTCACTCCTTTTTGAGTCAACCACTCGATCGATAAACTGTTGCAATCGTTCATAATGTGAACCTTTCCAATAAATGCGATCGCAACTTTGACAGCGCTGAAATTCCTCAACCTGCGATCGGACATTCTCTGGTATTTGTTCAATAATCGATTGCTTATCTACAGATTCTAATAATCCATTGCAGCGCAAACACCTTTGAAATGGCGAAACTAATTTAAATAAATCGAAGCGTTGGAGTACTTCCAGGATTTGTTTTTCCGGGTTAGTATTTCTCACATAATACCCATGCGTTACCAAACTACGCATTAATAAACCCTTATCACGAGTTAAGAGAATCCGTGCTTGGTTGTAAGATATCTTTGCTAATTCCTCATCCTCGTAGTCATTGCGGTATAAAGTATCAAACCCTAAAAGTCGTAGAGATGTTGCTAGTTTACCTAAATGAATATCTAAAACAAAGCGAATAATACTGAGGGGTTTGGGTAGCAAAGAAAAACTTGGTATAATATCATTTCTACTAGAAATTGGATAGACATTGATAATATCTCCATCCGCAACAATGTAAGAAAAATCTACATATTCATAATTAACTTTTATACAATCAATTTCTGGATGAGGAACACCCAAAGACTCAATCATGTCCTTAATGGAGGCTCTCTCATCAAAAGAATGAGAAATTCTCACTTGCTTTTGATGCCGTGGTAAAAAATGATTCAATTCTGCGTGAAAGTAGAAGTATGCGATCGCCATAGCCAGACAATTTTGGATTTTAGATTTTGGATTTTGGATTGCCCCCACGGATAAATCCGCTTGCTGTCTACCATCAAGGAATCATACCAAATCCGGTTTTCAAACCCCCAAAAAAGTTAAACCGTAAGGGCACAACAATGTTGTGCCCCTACCCGTGTACTTCATTTACCTGAAATACGTTGTCAATGCGATGTCTACGACGGGCTACGCCTACGCAATTTTGGTGATGGGGTTGATGTGGGCAATGTCTACGACTAGCTACGCCTACGCACTCTGAGCAACTGTGTCAAATCAGCAATGTCTGGCGACAATCAGCGTAGCTCTCTGGGCAAGTTAAATAAATAGTTTAGTAGTATGAAGATGAACAGTAAACCTAACAATATTGACCTGCCCAAATCAACCTGTCCCGTTCTTCTAACCGCTCTGATTGATTAAATTGCAGAATTGCAACAGTTACTCGCCCTTCTGCTGTCAATCGTGCAATCTCTGCTCCATTGAGCTGAAAATGGTCGCTCCATTTTTGAGTCCTTGGATTGAAAAAGGGTGTCAGTTTACCCGTTTCAGGATCGAGTGACCCCAAATCAGTACCCTTTGCACGATTACAATATGGACAGGCGAGAGCTAGATTTTCTGCTTCAGTAGTGCCACGATGTTTTTCGGCAATAATATGCTCCATCTCAAAGCTAAATAGTGCTGCACTCTGAGGAAATAAACAATACTCACACCTTTGGTTCGCTCTTTCAATTACGAGTTTCCGTAATTGGGCTGATACATAAGTCATGGGTTTTGGCGTAATGCAAGGAAGGCATGAGCTTTTGCCATACGGACAAGATGTTCTATGGTCAGATAGCGCTCTAGTTCCGCTTCACCTTTGGCAGAAAGTGTTCCTGCTTTACTCTGTGCTAGCAAGTCACTCACACGAGTCTGGAATTCTGGTGAGGGTCGGATTGCCAGAATTTGTTGTGGTGTAGGCTGACTCGCCAGCAACGCAATAATCTGTTTCTCATCGAGAAAATTCCCAGACTGTTCGCTCAATAACTCTTGTAGACCGCGTTCTACTATCTCTGGTAAGCGGTCTTGGAACTGCTGTAATTGCTGTCCTAGCTCCTCAGATACCTCAACAGTGATTTGTATCATCTAGCCCTGTTGTTTTTTAAATTTATCTATTAGCTATAAGTCTAGCTACAAATCAATCTATTAGTTTGATTTTTATAAGTACCTGGTATAACTAGTTACTGTTATCCTGGTATTACCCTCGAAGATATTCAAGCTTGTTTAGCCTTTTTAGATTGACTGCGCCCACTTTTGGGATGCAGCTTGGCGTGAATGCTTAATCTTTAACCAACACAGACAGTATTCATCAAGGAATCATTGGTCATTAGTTACGCTTTGCACAGCTATACACCCTGAGCGCAGTTGGCACTATTGAGAAAAATTATCTATTATTTTAAAAGTATGAATCCTTGCTCTAGTAACACCTCTCTACTATGAAATGCCCATTTACCTTAATTTAACCAACCTCTTGGAGACAAAAAACTGTAAATAAAATATAAAGATTATCAAGTACTTGCATTTATTATTGACTTGCTGGTAAAGTCAAGGCACACGCCTAAAATCAAATCCTGACAAGATTTTCAGGAAGTTAGATTAGGTAACAGGGTAAATACTAAATTTGTTAATGTTGATATTAGTGATGCTGGTAAATAATCAGTCACTAGTCTTGATTATTAACATATCAGGCATGAACTACAGGGTACTAAAGCATTTACCGCTGAATTAACTATTTGGCATTGGTGAATCTAGGGATGATTTGTGTGGGGTGAGCATTTTGCCCGCTTTAAAATAGAAAGGGTGGGTGAGAGGTTGCATTGGCAAAGCCTACCGTACTCCTCCAGAGAAGCAAGTTACGCGTAGCGTCTCGTAGAGAAGGTATCGCCACAAGTCGGCTACCTACGCCAAACCCAAGTACTTTTATTTTTATCACCATATTGAGAATTATTCGCAATATATACACATGGATAGATACATTAAAATATTTGATTTTGGTAAAAAAATTAAGTTTACAAAAGCCGAGTTTCAGCAAGGGAAAATTTATGAGATACCAAATAACAATAAAACTAAATACAAAATTAATGCTGTTGGTACGGAAAAATATGTCTTGACACTGTTTATCTCTATTGTGGAGAATTGATTAACTGTCAAGAGGTTAATCAATAATGATGTTATAAAGTGCCTACCTAGTTTTAACTGGGAAATGCATATTGTTCTTTTTTATTCCCTTGAATCAAGGATATTGTAACGAAGAACACAACTGTAGTTAGCAACACATTTTGTCCATAAAATACACTAATGAGTATAGTTAGATGAATACCTTTTTTTGTTCTGATTATTCGCGGCAAGCAGGAGAAGATATTATTGGTAGCGCCACCAATTACCAAACTTATATTTTAATTGAGTGTCCTCCGCCTTGGACATCAGAAGCGTTTAATTCTAAATGGGTGCCGGAGAATTTGAGGATTTTAGTAGAGGAAGTGAAGCGTGCTAAACTACCGATTAGATTCCTCTTAATTGCTAATGAATTATCACACAAAGTTAACCAGACTACGCTTTTGATTTATCAAAAAAAAGAGGGTTTGAGTAATGGATATCATAAGCAAGAGTTTATACTATCAAATATTGACCAGGTAGCAGCAGTTGTCCAAAAATGGTTATGGGGTATCGGTTCTAATTCTGAGGTTGAAACTAGTGAAACTAGAGATATTTTAGTGTGTACCCACGGTAGCTATGATAAGTGCTGTGCCAGATACGGAAATCCCTTTTATTTTCATGCTACAGCAACTATTTCTGATTTGGACTTAGACAATGTGCGGATTTGGAAATCATCACACTTTGGTGGACATCGGTTTGCGCCAACTGTTATAGACTTGCCAGAAGGAAGATACTACGGTGTTCTGGATCAAGATTCATTCAGATCAATTTTGACTCGTACTGGCGATATTCAATGCTTGCATCAAGTCTATCGAGGTTCGGGAATTTTGCCTGCTGCACTTCAGATTTTGGAAAGAGAATTAATCCTCAGCGAAGGATGGGATTGGTTTAATTACAAAATTGCAGGCAAAATATTAGAGCAAAGTTTAGACAATAATACTATTTTAGCTGAGCTAAGTTTTGAAAAAAGTTCTGGTTCTCTCTACACTTACCAAGCTAAACTTGTGAAAGATGTAACCAAGACTCAAAAACTTAAGAGTTCATGCAATGCTCCACAAGAGTCAGTGATTACTAAATATGCTCTATCTAGTGTCTGGCTTACTTCTACTAAGGTAATGACTTATAGTACATAAACAGGAGTTAGAATGGGCTACGCCCGGCTGCGCTCACAGAATTCAGAATTCAGAAATGTAATCAGTGGGGGATTTAGACTCGTCACTCCCTTACAAAGTGATGTTCGTTCCTCGCTAACGTTAATGCTGCACTATCGGCAGTCATACATAATTCATCCTGAATTCTGACGACTGACTCCTGAATTCTTATTCAGCCATATTTAAGACTTTTCGTAACAGTGCTTGGTCTTCTAATTTGACTTTTAGACGACCATTTTCGATATCTCGAATCCAGCTTTGGCTTTTACCTGCTAGCTTTGCTAATTCTCTCTGGGAGAGATTTAAATTTTTTCGCGCTTCCAAAATCTGTTCGCCCAGCAAATCGTCTGTGGCTGTGGACTTTCTTTTATTCTTAACAGCTCGCCGCTGCTTTTTCTGTGATTCTGAGATTTGTTGTTCCCATTCTGGTGGTAGTTCAAAAGCCAAAATTCGGGCATTCATTAGCAGATTCCACTTACCACGAGGGCCTGTATCTGTGAGGCGAGTTTCGGCACCACCGTCATTAGTCCAAAATTCCAAGGCTTCATCTGGATCTTCGGGAATATCCATTAACTTCGCCCACAAAGGTTGAATTTCTGCTGGGTAGGTAACTGGGTCGAAAATTGGTTTCATTCCATAATGATTGAGAATTTCCAAATCGCTTTCAAAAGTTCGCAGCAGACGTTTGCGTTCTTCGCGTTGTCTGGATGCGAGGGCGACTTTTTCTTCACCGTAAGCAACACGCAGCAAAGTAGGAATGGTGATGCGTTGTTCTTTGCCCATTTTGGTTTTAAACAACAACCACAACATGAGTCGGACTGCTCCTTCATGTTGTTGCCAAATGCTCATGACTGTGGTTGGCAGGGTTTTGGGGAGACTGCCATATTGATAGAATGCGGTTCGCTCTTTACATGCTTGTTTGTTTAAGAAATATTGTGACCAAATACCGGCTTTGACTTTAAAAGTTAGCCCAATTAGATATTTGCATCCGAGAGCGTCTTCTTGAAAGTGGTGCTGAATGTCCACTAAGTGCCATAAACGGCTTTGTTTAACAGAGAATCCGTTAATTCGCCCTTGTTGAGGCCAATCGATGGAGATAATTAGTGAGCAAGCTTGCTGAACAAGATTTTTCATTAAAGCTAGCTTGGCTGCTTTGTTTAAGTCTTTGCGTTTCTCCATTCCCAAATATTTTTCAATTTGGCGTTCATCGATCGCAAATTCTTGTTCCCAAGGTTGATCTAAAGCTGTAGCATAAGCTGCAAAAATTAGATGTATGCAAGCGGCTCTAATATCCAGTCCCTCAATTGCGGCTAAATCTCTGGCCTTGTCGTTCACCTTAAATGGATCTTGGATGTGAAAAGCGATCGCTCCTCTACCTTGGTTGATTTGTCTGCCATAAGACAAGTAACCCTCTTCATCGGTTTCCCAATGTAAGGATGTGCGCTGCGCTAGTACGTTACAAGCTTCCCAAATGGCGATCGCTGAAGCAAATGGGTTATTCTTTCCATTAGAAAATAAGTCTAAACTAGTAGCATCTCTCGGTTCAACTTTACATCTGCCCTTTTTCGCCTGCCAAGGAATGGGAGAATTAGTTGGACAAGCTATTACACATTGCGGTTCCGCGTAATAGCCTTCACAATTGTTACAAAGACAAGGATCAATCCAGTATTCATTGTCTTCTATTTTGATTGCACCCGTAGGACATTGGGGACGGCAATTGTCACATCCAACGCAACTGTTGTTAGGAATTGTATAAGGCATATGGCTCTCTTCCCACTCTAATCGTTGAGATGTCTGGCTCAGGTCTCCCCTGGATGAGTCCTGTTTATTCATCACTCGCTACCACATTATGTTTCTGGCGAGAATAGTCTTTTCTCACCCTCAGCTAAAACACATATTTACTTTATTTGTCATTTATCATTTGTGCGTTGTCATTTACTAATGACTAATGACTAATGACCAATGACTAATGACAGGTTTAACCAGAGAATGTGTAACTTGGATGCATACTAGCTTATTAACTCCCCACATCCATATGCTTGACTTTGCATCCAAATTGAAAGCTATTTAAGGCTTTCAAACCGAGCCTAATATTACTTCTTTATTAAATATACATTTCATGAATTAAATAATTAAGTTGTTCGTAATGAGCTTAGAAAAAAATCTTAACATTTATTTAATTGTGTACTTAATGAACATTTTATCTTTAAGCGCGAAACCTTACTCAAAGTATTTTTAGCCAACATTTAACTTTATTAGAATTAACTTTCATCTGATTTATTAATAATTTTAATATTTAATGCCCGATCAGATTCTGCTATAAAAATTACACTTCTTTCACAACTAAGTCCTTTTGATTGAGTGAGCTAAGGTAAAACAATAATATTTACTTTATCAGCTTTTCTCTAGATTTTTAAATAAAAACTAAATCAAAAATTGTTGCTTTTAAAAATACATATTGCATATATCAGAATGTAATTAATAAACATTCTATTTGGTATATATAAATACTTTTTGTATATATTTATGCGCCTCAATATCAAAGTATTTGAAAAAGAATATCATCACGTTGAGTCCTATTTGCTAGAAAGATTAGTCAGTTATCTATTATTTTAGTAACCCCTGGGTAGGGTGGCACAGCTGTGCTACCCTACATGCACGATAATTGTTAGCAATAAGTTTCATCTATAAAATATCACTAAGAAATAATGCAAATCCTAATTTAAAGTCATCGAATTTTGATGTCAAAAAAATAATTATTGAATATCAAAAAAGCAAAATATTAGGATAATATAATGATTAAAGTAGGAACAAATTACAAGGCAAAATTGCCGAGGATTCATTCATGGCACAACTAACAGGTTTGACATTTGGTGGTAAGACTTGGACCCCGAAATTTGCTCAAGAAATTGACAAAGACAAATGTATCGGCTGTGGCAGATGTATTAAAGTATGCGGCTACAATGTACTAGGTTTGAAAGCGCTCAACGAAGAAGGGGAATTTGTAGAAGACGAAGATGATGAAGAAATTGAACGGAAAGTGATGGCAGTTAGCTATCCAGAAAACTGTATTGGTTGTGAAGCTTGTTCCCGGATTTGTCCCAAGAACTGCTACACCCATGTTGCATTAAATAATTAAGGTTTTTGGGGTTAGTGAATATTGTTGTTCGTCCAAGGAGGCACTGTTTGTAGAAAGGGCAAATCGTCCCAGCAAGGTAATTAGAGGGGAATATATATCTTTACTTGAACTACTAAAAAGTTCATAGTAGACAAATGCGTAAATCGTAATATGTTAGTTATTGACAAATTTAAACTTGCTGCTAGTGTAGCCCGATCAATATTAGGACTAACAGTGTCCTCCAGAACAACTAGCTTGTCTGGAAAGAGTGCTGAATGCTGAGTAAGAAGTAATGAGTAAAAAGTAGTACTTATGAATCTTTCACTCTAAGCCGAGGCACTCACTACTTAGAAATAATGTGATGCTTAGTAGGTCTAATTTTAATTTTTACTCAGCACTGTTTTGAGCTTCCTTTGTCATAGGATTTGAAATATAATTGATAATTTTCTGGGGGGAAGATATGAAAAAAATCTGGAAGTTTCCCCCATTTTTTATAGCTGCACGTTAGAAAGTTAATAAGTGAAGTGAGGGACTGGGGACTAGGGACTGGGGATTAGGAACTGGGGATTAGAGATTAGAGACTAAGGAATGAGGAGACAAGGAAGAGTTTTTCTAATATCCAATACCCACTTCCCAGTCCCCAGTCCCCAGTACCCAATCCCCAATTCCCAGTACCTTAAAAGACGGTTTACAGAGCAGGTAGTATGTATGCAACAAGTTCCTGTTTCACTATGGACTCTGGTTGCTGGGATAGTAGTCACAGCAATTAGTATTTGGATTGGTCAAAACCACACTCTACTACCGGAACAAGCATCGCAACAAGCGCCTTTGGTAGACGGTTTTTTCAACGTTATGTTTACCATTGCGATCGCTCTTTTCTTAGTAGTAGAAGGAACAATTGTGATTTTTTTGGTTAAGTTTCGTCGGCGTCAGGGTGATGACACCGATGGCTTACCAGTGGAAGGCAACTTGCCTTTAGAAATTTTTTGGACAGCAATTCCAACGGTTATTGTTGTGTGTTTGGGCATCTACAGTGTAGATGTTTTTAACCGTATGGGAGGCTTTGAACCTGCGGGTCATCCCCATTCAGTAGCTCATGTTAATCATATGAGTGGAACCGCTCTTGCAGCTACTCTAAATGATACCTCTGAAGCAACAACAGCTCCAAGAATTGGAATTGGCGCGTCTCCTAAAACCGAAGGCAAACCAGCTGACTTAGTTGTTGATGTCAAAGGCATACAGTATGCTTGGATATTTAACTATCCGGAAAGTGGCATTACTTCTGGGGAATTGCACGTTCCCGTCGGTGCTGATGTGCAACTCAACCTTTCAGCAGACGATGTAATTCACTCATTTTGGGTGCCAAACTTCCGCCTGAAGCAAGATGCGCTTCCCGGAATTCCTACCGAACTACGATTTGTCGCCACCAAACCAGGTGCATATCCTGTAGTTTGTGCTGAATTGTGCGGTGGTTACCACGGCTCAATGCGGACACAGGTAATTGTCCACACACCAGAAGAATATCAAACCTGGTTGACAGAAAACCAAGTTGCTCAAAAGCAAAACTTGCATCAAGTCGTTGCAGTTAACCCTGTTGAGTTATCAACGTCAGAGTTTCTCGCCCCTCATATCCATGATATGGGGATTAGTGCTGCAACTCTGAAGTCAGTTGTTAAGAGTCATTAGTCACGAGTCAACAGTCAATAGTCAAAAGTCTCAAACCTTGGCGTTAAGGCTGTATTACTTCTGAATTCTGACTCCTGAATTCTGCTGTAATTACTTTGGACTTTGGATGTTTGACCCTCAACTCTGCATAGCGGGAAAAATATGACACAGGTAGAATTTCCACCCAACACTCCACCAGAAGAGAAGATCGCCCACACCTCTCATCAACAAGCGTGGAAGTGGCAGGATTATTTCACATTTAATATTGACCACAAGGTTATTGGTATTCAATATCTTGTGACGGCGTTTGTGTTCTATCTCATCGGCGGACTGATGGCGATCGCTATTCGTGCCGAATTAGCAACACCTGATGCAGATTTACTCGACCCCAATCTGTATAACGCTTTCATGACCAATCACGGGACGATTATGATCTTCCTGTGGATTGTCCCCAGTGCCATTGGGGGATTTGGTAACTTTTTGGTACCTTTGATGGTTGGTGCTAGGGACATGGCTTTCCCGAAGCTAAATGCGATCGCCTTTTGGTTAAACCCACCAGCAGGTGCGCTGATATTAGGTAGTTTCCTGTTTGGCGGTTCGCAATCAGGTTGGACAGCTTACCCACCTTTGAGCTTGGTGACAGCACCCATCGCTCAAACTATGTGGATACTGGCGATCGTTTTGGTCGGAACTTCTTCAATTTTGGGTTCACTGAACTTTGTGATCACCATTTTGATGATGAAGGTTCCCAGCATGAAATGGGATCAAGTACCCCTGTTTTGCTGGGCAATCTTGGCAACCTCCATTCTGGCGCTTCTCTCCACACCTGTATTAGCAGCGGGTTTAATTCTGCTGTTATTTGACCTCAACTTTGGCACCTCCTTCTTTAAACCAGATGCAGGCGGTAACGTTGTTATTTATCAACACTTGTTCTGGTTTTATTCTCACCCGGCAGTATATTTGATGATTCTGCCCATCTTCGGCATTATGTCCGAAGTGATTCCAGTACATGCGCGTAAGCCGATTTTTGGTTATAAAGCGATCGCTTATTCAAGTGTAGCCATCTGCGTCGTCGGTTTATTCGTCTGGGTACACCACATGTTTACCAGCGGTACACCCGGTTGGATGCGGATGTTCTTCACCATCTCCACCTTACTTGTTGCCGTTCCCACTGGCGTCAAAATTTTCGGCTGGGTTGCTACCCTTTGGGGTGGTAAGATTCGCTTCACCAGCGCCATGCTTTTCGCCATTGGTTTGTTATCGATGTTCGTCATGGGCGGCTTAAGCGGCGTGACAATGGGAACAGCCCCCTTTGATATTCACGTCCACGACACATATTATGTGGTAGGACATTTCCACTACGTTCTGTTTGGCGGTTCCGTGTTTGGCATTTACGCCGGTATTTATCACTGGTTCCCCAAAATGACTGGACGGATGTTGAATGAAACCTGGGGACGCATTCACTTTTTCCTCACCTTCATCGGCACGAATTTAACTTTCCTACCCATGCACGAATTGGGTTTGAAAGGAATGCCCCGAAGAGTTGCAATGTATGACCCCCAATTTATCGACCTCAATCAAATTTGTACCTTTGGTTCATTTGTTTTGGGGATATCAGTAATTCCCTTCGCCATCAACATTATTCAAAGCTGGTTGAAGGGACCCAAGGCAGGTGATAATCCTTGGCAAGCTTTGACTTTAGAATGGACAACTAGCTCACCACCTGCGATTGAAAACTGGGAAGTGTTGCCGGTTGTTACTCATGGCCCTTATGACTACGGCAATGGTCATAGTACTGAAGTGCAGCCAGCAGCGACACCGGAAGCTAGTGCTTAGTTACTGACGCGGGGACGCGGAGGGCGACGAGGTGTAGGGGCACGGCAGTGCCGTGCCCCTACAGGTGTACTCGGAACTCCAAGAATTGTAGGTTGGATTTCACTTCATTCAACTCAACCTACCCAGCCTCAGGTTTTAGGTTTAACTGAACAAGTGATCAACCTTGCATCAGTCCCCAATCCCCAGTCCCCAGTCCCCAGTCCCCAATCCCCAGTCACCTTTTTGGCAACAAATCTATGACTATAGCTACAACAGAACATGAAAGCGCAGGACATCACGAAGAACATCCAGATTTAAGAGTTTGGGGACTGTTAACATTCCTCGTCTCTGAATCCCTGATGTTCGGCGGATTTTTTGCCACCTATTTGTTTTTCCGCGGCACTACAGCTGTTTGGCCTCCCGAAGGAACAGAAGTAGAGTTATTGTTGCCGACGATTAACACCATTATTCTGGTGTCTAGCAGTTTCGTGATTCACTTCGGTGATACGGCGATTAAAAAGAATAATGTCAAGGGAATGCAACTGTGGTACACAATTACCGCTATCATGGGAGCAATTTTCTTGATTGGTCAGGCTTATGAGTACGCAACTTTAGGATACGGTCTGACTACCAATGTCTTCGCCAACTGCTTTTATTTGATGACAGGATTCCACGGTTTACACGTGTTTATAGGGCTGTTATTCATATTAGCTGTGTTGTGGCGATCGCGCCGTCCCGGTCAATATTCTGCAACAAATCACACCTTCATAGAAATGGCAGAAATTTACTGGCACTTCGTAGACATTATTTGGATTGTTCTTTTCACTTTGGTGTACATTCTTACTCTGTTTTAAAAGTGAGTGGGGAGTAGGGAGTGGGGAGTTAGGAGTTAGGAGTTAGGAGTTAAGAATTATTCTGCTCATCTCCCTCATCCCCCTCATCCCCCTCATCTCCCCAATCCCCAGTCCCCAATCCCCAGTCCCCAATATGCAAGTCAATACAAACAAATTCTCATGGTTTCAAGTTCCTGATGATATCAAAAATTTATTGATTCTAGCAGCACAAAACTGGGAAAATACATCAGAATCGGAAAAATATATTCAACAAGCCTTAGCCAAAACTGGTGAAAATACAGATGTTTTGGTAGCAGCATATAGATTTTTCTACTATAAAAATAATTATTCTCTTGCACTACAAACAACAATCAAATTATTAGATAAAATTAAAGAACTAGAAAAATTCCCTGACGACTGGGAGCAACTTCAGCCTATATTAGTCAATCGCAAAGAAGACCCACAAATTCGATTGTACTTGAATGCTTATGCTGCTTCTGGATTGGTTCTAGCAAAGTTAGGAGCAATAGACGAGGCAAAAGAAATCAGCGCCAGAGTCAAAGAGATAGACGAAAAGCATGATTTTGGAGCCGGAATTCTCCTGGATATTTTGACACGTCCGGCAGAAGAAGACGATTAATTAATGCGTGGGGAGTGGGGAATAGGGAGTAGGGAGTGGGGAGATGAGGGAGATGAGGAGACAAGGAAAATAATTCTTAACTCCTAACTCCTAACTCCTAACTCCTAACTCCCCACTCCCCACTCCCCACTCCCCCTTTTCAATCAAGGTGAAGACTCATGAACAATTGGTTATCTACTTCGTCTTACTCTCTTTTAGGAACTGCGAGTAATAATAACTCTATCTTTCCTCCCATTTACATACCTACTACACCACCTGTAGGCAGTCTTCCTAATATTTCGCCGATCATTGTCATCCAATCTTCTCAAATGAGATTTTAAAAGTTATGAAAGGTAGGGATTGGCTGGTAACGGGAGACGGTCAGTATCAAGCCTGTAAATCTGTGAGAGCATGGGATTTATTGAGGGATAATTACCGCGTTTATCGGTTTTTAACTGAGGTGGAAGATGTTCTCAATAGTGTGGAAGATGAATCAAGTTGTTTGCCGGAAATTCGGATGCT
Source organism: Desmonostoc muscorum LEGE 12446 (assembly GCF_015207005.2). Lineage (GTDB taxonomy): Bacteria > Cyanobacteriota > Cyanobacteriia > Cyanobacteriales > Nostocaceae > Nostoc > Nostoc muscorum. The sequence continues at coordinate 1,462,238 of NZ_JADEXS020000001.1, read as the reverse complement.
CGTCAGGCGCTTGTTCGTCAATTCCTACTGGGTGCGGAGTCAGCATTTAGAACCTTCTCCCAAAACGGGAACCTCTGTTTTACTCTTATATGATGAATTGGGTTTTCCGCTGACTGTGCAAACAGTAACATTTGCACCGGGAACCCGATCAACTATTCATAATCACGGGACGTGGGGAGTAGTGGCGGTGTTAAAAGGTCAGGAAAGAAATACTTTTTGGCAACGCACTCATAGCTCAGAATCTCAAGACAAAATTCAATCTACGGGAGAAATAACTCTGTTTCCAGGAGATATTATTAGCTTTACTCCCGATGCAATTCACTGTGTAGAAGCACTGGGTGATGAACCAACTGTGACTTTTAATATTTACGGTGAAACCGATCCAAAAGAAAGATTTGAGTTTGACTTTCTTACCCATAAGGCTAAGAATTTTTAAAAGAGAATTCTGAATTCAGAATTCTTTGTAGAGACGCGATTCATCGCGTCTTCATCCAAGAACGTGTTGCGTTCTTAATTACGAATTACGAATTACGAATTACGAATTGGTATAAGAGGTAGTAGCATGGCAAGAGTAATTTTTTATGGTAAACCAGGCTGTAAAGGTGGTACCAAGCAAAAAGTTTTGCTCACCGCTGCTGGTCATGAGGTGGTAGAGTACAATTTGCTAACAGAACCTTGGACAGTTGAACGGTTGCGTTCATTTTTTGGCGATCGCCCCGTAGCCGAATGGTTTAATCGTTCCGCCCCACGAGTAAAATCTGGTGAGATAGTTCCGGAAAAAATTGATGCCCAAACCGCTTTGGTGCAGATGTTGCAAGATCCGCTGTTGATTCGCCGTCCTTTGTTAGAAGTAGGCGATCATCGTGAGGTAGGATTTGATGTGGAAAAGATTGATGCTTGGATTGGCTTGAAGCCTGTGGATGAATCCTTCCGAGAAATGAGCGAAAATCTGATGAGTCAGGATTTGCAAAGCTGCTCCCACAGTGGCGATCGCAATCATCATCATCATCAGCAAGGTGGCTGTAAGCATCATGGTGAAGAACACCAAAAGCAAGGCAGCTCTAGCCATTAGTTATCTAAAAATATGAGGGCACAGCAATGCTGTGCCCCTACCCTCTATTGTTTTTAACGAACGCCGGCAGTTTCTAAGGATAAATCTTGAAACATGGGTGTGCTGAGGTAGCGTTCGCCGAAGGAAGGTTGAATCATCACGATTAAACGTCCGGCATTTTCTGGACGTTTACCTACTTGAATGGCGGCGCACAAGGCTGCACCGGAGGATATTCCAGATAATAAACCTTCTTCTTTTGCTAAGCGTCGTCCAAATGCGATCGCTTGTTCATCGCTGACTCTAATTACTTCATCAACTAATTCTAAGCGGAGAACATCTGGGACAAATCCGGCGCCAATGCCTTGAATTCTATGGGGCCCGGCTTCACCGCCTGAGAGAACTGGGCTGTTGCTGGGTTCAACTGCGATCGCGTGAAAACTCGGTTTGCGGCTTTTAATTACCTCTGCAATCCCAGTAATTGTCCCACCAGTACCTACTCCCGCAATGACGATATCCACTTCTCCGTCTGTATCAGCCCAAATTTCTTCGGCGGTGGTTTCGCGGTGAATTTTGGGATTGGCAGGATTGCGGAATTGTTGCAGCATCAAAGCATTGGGAGTATTAGCTACAATTTCTTCGGCTTTGCGAATTGCTCCCCGCATCCCCTCAGCCCCCGGTGTCAACTCTAAAGATGCACCATAAGCTCTGAGCATAGCGCGTCGTTCATGGCTCATGGTTTCTGGCATTGTCAAAATTAATTTGTAGCCCCGCGCCGCTGCCACCATTGCCAGAGCAATTCCTGTATTACCTGAGGTAGGCTCTACTAAAATGGTTTTTCCTGGCTCAATTAAACCCTCTGCTTCTGCTGAGAGTACCATACTTAAACCAATGCGGTCTTTCACTGAAGCCGCTGGGTTCATACCTTCGAGTTTGACAACTATTCTTGCTACTACTCCTTCAGCTTGAGGAATTTTGTTCAGTTCAACTAAAGGAGTTCGTCCAATAAGTTCTGTTACGTCTTTAGCAATCCGCATTATTTAACTCCTAAAATTCTAAATCTTAGTGCAGAGTATCTATTTATAACAATAAGCTTTTGTGTATTGATTTTGTAGTTGAGCGATCGGAATTTAAAAGCCAGAATTCAGGAGTCATAACAGTTACATAATCAGCATAAAACTTGATGAATCAATATGCCAATCGTAGGAAATTCCTGAGAAATTCTGAATTTTCAATGTCAGTTGCTCGTTTGTGGAATCAAAAATACTGCACTGTCTCTTCATTAGTAGTGAATTCTTACCTGGAGTGCAGATGAGTGTATGTACTATGTATTTTAACTCATCGACAAAATATATAAGTTTAAGAAGAACTTTTCAAATAACAATCAAGATATTAATCGCTATAATTCAATTTGTTATGGAAATATGAGTTATCAAAGAAAATTTAATTGTTTTTTCTAGTTATTCAGTCTATCCTTGTCAAAAGACATTGATATTTGGTTTTGAGTACAGATTTTTTCAGAACAAATTTTTCCAAGAAACAGTCTTTAATCCTTGCCTACATTGCTTTGAGGTTGAGTACTCCACACACCAGAACCCCACCTCGAAAACACTAGAACCCCATCTGAAAAATACTAGCACCCATACCCCAATGAATTTTTGAAATACTTATCAGGCAATAATTACAGGCTTTGAGTACTATTGTAATGAATTTAATAATCTTAATGGGGCTGGGGTAAACTGTTTTGTGGAGAGGCGACTGATATAAATCGTATAGGATTTACGCAGAGATTCCCCTCTACCCCCCAACATTCCTAAGCGAAAGCTTAGTGAACTAGGGGGGACTTCTTAATCTCTCTTTTGAGAGTAGGATGAAATCATATTCCAGGATATGAGGGCGTTCTTTCTGGCTGAAGATTCCTATTTTTTGTGAAAGGTTTGGTAGTTTATCAGTAGTTAGGAGTCAGTAGTAATTAGAGAAATAGCTGACAACTAACGATTTTAAAATTACCTTCTACACATATTTTAGCATCAGAACTGTTTGAGAAGTAGAAATATATAGATAGCTACTTTAGGTAAACAGCAAAAGATATTTTCTTACTGGGTGCATACTACCTAGCAAGGGAGAGCCAAGATGAAAGCCAAATTTTTAAATGTTCTTACAGTTTGCGTCGTTACCTTAGCAGTGCTTTCTCCAGGGCTAGTAGTATTTGGCATAATTTGGGAGCGACATCTTGAGTTATTAGAATCACAGAATTTAGCCTGCGAAGTTAACAAAACTGATGCGGCGATCGCGGTGATTCCCCAGACAGAAAATACACCATTATCTCAGACTAACATCCAAATCTCTGAGCAGAATGTGGTTAATCAAATGCTGAATCTTGCTGAGCAATATAAATTTGGCACTATTCTACAATGGTTCTTCTTGTTAACCCCGATTTGTGTTGGGTTAGGTATTATCTTTTACGACAGATATCTTGTTTATCGTGCTGCTGTTTTAAGAGAACAAGTTGAAATGTTGGAAAGGTTGTGGCAACAAAGTATTGAGCAGTAAGCAATCAGACATTATTAGAGTTATTGAGAGATTTTAAACTCTCTAGCTACGCTACAAATTTATTCATTCAAATCAAAAAAATCACCATGTCAGAACAACGCCAACACTTGTATTTTAACCTGATTGATGAGCTACTGAAATGCCCTAACGGTCAGGAACCAGAAATTTTAGAAAGTCAGCCAGAATTAGTTGATTCTGGCTTAGTAGAAACAATGTTACAAGTGGCAACTATGTTCGCCCATGAAGGCAATCAAGATGGTGCAAAATTTTTATTTTTTGTAGCGCGTGAATTAGCTAAACAACTGGGTTTATATCCTGAAGTTCCTGAAGTTTCCAACTCGGAAGTTGCTAATAAGGAGTAAAAATGCTATTGACTTCAACAGATGCCGGACAAATAGCTTTAGAGCTACTCATGGCAGATTGGAACATTTCAGAAGAAAATAGAGAGTGGTTTACAATCTTTAACTCTCGTCTGATTGGCGAGAGTTGGTACATTGTAGAACTAGGTGTAGAAGGATTTCCAGATCGGTGGTTTATCCAAGTGTATGACAATGGAGTGTGCGATCCAAACTATACATTTATTTCACCGATTCGTGGCTCTGAAGGATTTACAGACTTTGTAAATCTCCCGGATATTGTGGCAGAGGTTTTAGTCTGTGAACGCAATGCTCGATAATAAGAATTAAAAATTAAAAATTGAGAATTCAAAATAAAAATGTGCAAGTTAGATGCACTTGATTGAATTCATATTTTCTGAACAAAAGAAAATTGCTGTAACCAAATAAGAGGTGTACCAAATAAGGTATACCTCTTTTTTGTATAATATACAGCAGAATTCAGAATGGGCTACGCCCCACTGCGCTAACAGGAGTAAAACAAGCTTTATATTTGAGACTGAGGTTGTGTACTTCAGCTGAGTTGAAATCTGCTGTAGAATTTATATTTAATTTTTGCCAAGCAAGCTATAACTCAAAGAATCTTTTTGACTATTCCCCATTCCCCACTCCCTATTAAAACAGATTGCCATATTTAATATTTTATTTCAGTTAAATAAAGTAAATTGTTATATTTAACTGACAAAATTATGTTATATTAAATAGAGTGATGAACGCTACAGAAATATCAGTTGAAATGATTGCTGAAGACATCTTAGCTAAAGAATTCACAAGAGTCGTCAACCACTACTATCCACAAGTTGGGGAATTACTGGACGGGTGTCATATAAAAGTCATCACCTGTTTTTGGGGACGACCTGCTAGACGCTTGCAATATATAGGAATTTATTGCTCCGATGAAATGATTTCCTGTGTGCAAGCCCAAAAAGAAATACTTCGAGAAGTAGCAGACAACATGGGTCTAATGCAGGTAGTCTGCATAAATGCCAAGCGATTATTGCGCGATCCAATGTCGAAGCTCAAACAGAACAATCCACGCCTATGGTTGGAGTTGCAGTGGGTTGCTACCTAAGAGGAGTAAATGTTTGTAGTGAGGACTTTAGTCTTCAAATATTCAAGCACGAAAGTGCTGACTACAAACCTATCAAAACTTTGGCGATGGACTACTAAAATAGCCAGCACAGACGGTGGGTAAAAAGTATCAACGCAAGTAATGAAAACTGGAATTTTCTGCAATTACGAAAATCATCACCAAGATGCTCGTCGTGCCATTTTTGAGCAAGTAACCCTGATCAAACAGGCAGAAAGCTTAGGTTTTGAGGAGGCTTGGGTGAGTGAGCATCATTTTAGTGAATCCAATCTTAGCCCATCCATGTTAGTGTTAATGGCACACTTGGCGGGATTGACTTCAACTATCAAATTAGGCACGGCGGCGGTGTTACTGCCATTTCATAACCCGATTAGGGTAGCAGAGGACATCGCCACTTTGGATAACTTGTGCAATGGACGATTATTATTTGGAGTTGCCAAAGGAGGGCCTTTCCCTCAACAAAACAAGCATTTTGCGACATCAACGAGTGAATCGCGTCCCAAAATGCTAGAGGCGATGGCATTGATTGAGAAGCTTTTATATGAAACTAACGTATCATTTAATGGGCAATTTTATCAATGCGATCGCCTGACAATTTACCCCAAACCATTGCAGCCAAAAATTCCTGTGTATGTTGCCACTGGTGGTGATGATGGTATTGAGTTTGCCGCCAAACATTCCTTTAGTTTGATGGGTGGCCCACCGTTTTCTCTACCGAGATTGAAGAATACCATTGCCAAATATCAAGCATTAAATGCTAGTGGTGCCGAAAACTTAGTGCTGGCACGCTTTTTTTATGTTGGCAAAACAGATCATGAGGCAGTGAGTGAAGCGTTACCTTTTATTCGCCAATTTAGCCAGAAAATGAAAGCTAATTCGGCCCAAGTATTGCAGAAGAGTGCGAATCCCAACCAAAAACCATTCGATCGCACAAACATTTGTTTCGATGAAGACTATTTGATTGAGAACTCAATTATCGGTGATGTGGAGACTTGTCGAGACAAAATCAAAAAATTTCAGGACGAATTAAATTTAGGTACGCTAGCACTCAAACCCTCATCTTTAGATGTACAAAAAAACCTGGAGAGTTTGACGCGCTACAACCAAGAGGTGCGAAATTATGTCGTCTAAATTATACCTGCTGCCTCCCGATGATTTACCTCCACCTGAGGTAACAAGAGAGGATGGAATGTTGCAGATGGAGTTAGAACAGTCCACTGGCAGATGCTTTTATCAAGCTTGCGATCGCATTACGCGAGTGCTGTTATCTAATTGTCAGTGGTATCTGACAACAAATGCCGACATTCTCACATTAATTATTGACTGCCCTGACATAGTATCTTACTGGCATATTGTCAGCAATATTCCCCAGTTAGGTAATCGGTTAGAGCGGTTTTCTACTAACGCCAAAATTCGCGTTTATCCACCATTTGGCAAAGGAACGCCATTTGAAATTGGTGTCCATGAAATCTCGGCTTATCGAGATTGGCTTTGAGGATAAGCATCATATAGTTTATTCACCCTTATCACTATCTCACACCCTGTACTCTTAGAGTGCAGGGTGTTGCAATTTTAGAAGAATTATTTACTTTGATATTTTGGCTTTTTCAAGTTATAAAATTTTTTTATAAAGCTGCGCGAATTTTTTTACTTCTTATTTATTTGCGCTCTTTGCGGTTCGTTTCTTATATCTAGCTTCCTTATGTCCAAACCTGCTGATATTAGCACTAAACGCCTAATCAGTCTAGCACCCGATAATTGGGTAAAATGGGTAACACAAATTCCCGATGTTATTGTAGGTGAAATTCTCAACTCAGAATTTCAATGGCTGAGTAGACAAAGTGATGTACTCATCCGTGTGGAGAGTCCAGAGTACGGAAAATTTCTCATTGTCAATGAATTACAACTGCGCTATAAACCCGAAATGCCACGACGAATGCGTGCTTATACAGCGCTGGCTGAAGAAAAATATAATTTACCTACCTATCCAGTATTAATTAACATTCTCAAAGGAACTAACACAGAAATACCTACAACATACACATCAAATGTTGCAGGCTTAAAAGCAACTCAAGATTATCGGGTAATTAACCTCTGGGAAGTTGATGTAAATACTGTATTTGAGACACCATTACCATCCTTAATTCCCTTTGTACCCATCCTCAAAGGTGGCGATAACGAAGTTATAATTCGAGAAGCATTGCAAGTTCTGCGTGCGGATGAACAATTAAATCAACTTGAAACAGTTTTGGCATTTTTTGCTACGTTTGTAATAGAGAGTGCCCTAGTCCAAGAAATCATGAGGTGGGATATGGCTGTGTTGCGTGAGTCGCCTTGGTATCAAGAAATTTTACGTGAAGGAGAAGCACGTGGAGAAGCACGCGGAGAAGCACGGGGACGACGAGAGGAATTATATTCAGGTATTGAATTAGCACTAGAAATTAAATTTGGGACTCCTGGCTTAGATTTAATGCCAATCATTTACCAAATCACAGATTTACAGCGATTAAAAGTAATTCAGCAGGCGATTAAAACCCTAAATACAGTTGAAGAATTACAGCGAATTTGTGATTAATTTGCTAGTTAAAAAAGCTGGTGGTTCATTTTGTAATTCCAGCAAAAATGTTCAGGCGTAGCATTCACGCAGTAATTACCGTTGACACATTTTTTATCTTTTCAGTTACCCATTTATACCAATTATCTAACCCTATACCAGTAGTTGTAGAAACTTGAAAAATCTGAATTTGCGGATTAACTTGCTTAGCATATTCTATGCATTTTTGCACATCAAATTGCACGTAAGGTAGCAAATCAATTTTAGTCAAAATCATGATGTCACTAGCGCGGAACATGTGGGGATATTTTATCGGCTTATCTTCACCTTCCGTGACAGAAAGGATTACTACTTTAAAAAGTTCTCCTAAATCAAATAAAGCTGGACAAACCAAATTTCCCACATTTTCAATCATTACAACTGAATTCAACGGTGGATTTAGTTGTTGTAAACCCCTGTCTATCATTGATGCATCTAAATGACAGCCTGTTCCAGTGTTAATTTGGATGACTTTACAACCTGTTTCTTGAATTTTTTTAGCATCGTTAGTAGTTTCTTGGTCGCCTTCAATGACGCTAATAGATAATTGATGCTTTAAATCATTGATAGTGCGAGTTAAAAGAGTTGTTTTCCCAGCACCAGGAGAACTCATTAAATTTAAAGCAAGAATATTTCGACCTTTAAACCATCCTCGATTTTGGGCTGCTATTAAATTATTTTTTGCTAATATATCCTGTTCTAATGATATAGTTGTGCCATGTATTTTAGCATGAACTTGAGATGCTTCGGTGTGGGTATCATGACTGTGGGAGTGGGTAATCACGGTGCCATCAGCTAAAGTATGAGTATGGTGATGGTGATTGTGTTCAGCTTCACTCACTTCCAAATTTGTAATTTTGGTTTCGCCATCATCAGAACAACCGCAGGTTACACACATAATTCCTCTATTTCGATTTCTTTAATTTTGAGTTCTTCACCAGATATTAAATCTAATTTGACGCTACCGCAGTTACAGATACCAAATGGTTTATCTAAATAAATTTCTGCACCGCATTGCTGACATCGCGCTAAACCAGGAATTTCTAAAATTTCTAATGTCGCCCCTTGTAAAACTGTACCTTGAGTGCAAATATCAAAACAAAATAGGATAGCGTCGGGCATAATAGCTGAAAGTTTGCCAATTTCTAATACAACTCGTTGTACTTTTGCACCTTTGGCGTGTTCAACTACAATTGCGACAATATTTTGGGTAATTCCTAATTCATGCATATAAAAATATCTTAAATATTAACAAATTCTTGGTAATTGGTCGCCTACTAACATATCAACAATACGTTCAGCACCAAAAATTGTTTTTAAGAATACAATACCTGGAGGTGAGGTAATAACTTCACCAATAATACAAGCATCTTTTCCTGCTGGGTGGGATTTCATGGCTGATAAAATAGATTCAGCATGTTCTCTTTTTGCAACTACAACTAACTTACCTTCGTTAGCTAAATACAATGGGTCTAAACCCAATATTTCGCAAAAGCCTTTCACTTCTTCACGCACTGGAATAGATTCTTCATAGAGGCGAATTCCCACATCAGAAGTGAGAGCAAATTCATTTAAAACTGTTGCCAAGCCTCCACGTGTCACATCTCGCATTGCATGAATTTGGGGACAGATATTGAGGATACTTGCTACCAAATCATGTAACGGCTGACAGTCACTTTCAATATTAGTTTCTAAAGCTAATTCTCCACGTGCAATTAAAATTGCTGCCCCATGATTGCCTAATTCACCATTAATAATTACAGCATCCCCAGGTTGAATATTCTGGGCAGAAATGTTAACTCCTCGTGGAATGATACCAATACCAGCAGTATTAATAAACAGTTTATCAGCAGCACCACGATGTACAACTTTTGTGTCACCAGTGACAATTTGAATACCAGCTTTTGTTGCGGCTGCTTTCATGCTGGCTACGACACGTCGCAAAGTTTCTACTGGTAATCCTTCTTCTAAAATAACGCTACAAGTTAGATATAAGGGTTTAGCACCACTGACGGCTAAATCATTAACTGTGCCGTTGATGGCTAATTCTCCGATATCACTACCGGGAAAAAATAAAGGGTCTACAACATAGGAATCAGTGGTAAAAGCGAGTCTGTCTCCTTGTTGTAAAAGAGGGGCTAAGTTGAAGGTTGCTTGGTCTTCTAATTGGGAGAGAATTGGGTTATCAAAAGTATGAACAAAGATATCGTCAATTAAATCGCGCATGGCTTTACCACCGCTACCATGTGCGAGAGTTATATGAGTGTCTTGGATTTTATGGCGATGGCGGAAAAGAGGGTTTTTTATTTGGTTATTGGGGGGGAAGTGCATTTATTTAAGGTGGATTTTTAAGGGAATATCACGCAGAGGCGCAGAGGCGCAGAGAGGAATGAGAGGAGAATTGGGGAGTTTTATCTACCTTTTTCTTCGTGTCTACCACTATGTTTGTCAGAATGTAGTTGTCCTCCAACTGCCCAATTTTCACGTTCAAATTCGTCGATGTGAATAGTTATCCATTCTGGTTTGGAATTCAAAGTGGCAACAAGGGCATCGGTGATGGCTTTAACTAGTTGACGCTTTTTTTCGATGGAGTGTCCTTTGGCAATTTGAACTGTAATAAATGGCATGGAAGTTATCCTCTAATGGTGTAGTTGTAGAATATAAACTCCTAGTCTAAAGAGAAACCACAGGCGGGTAGAGGTTCTTGTGTGATGGTTACTTTTGGTTTTTCAGCTATTATTTTTTTAGCCATAGTAGAGAGTCGTCCATATTTGTAATATGCTGCACAAGCACCTTCAGAAGATACCATGCAAGTACCAATGGGTGTTTGGGGTGTGCAAGCTGTCCCGAATACTTTGCATTCCCAAGGTTTTAATACTCCTTTGAGAATTTCTCCACATTTACAAGCTTTATGGTCGGCTACTTTGAGATTAGGAATGGTAAATTTAAGTTCGGCATCAAATTGAGCGTATTCAGGTTGAATTTTTAATCCGGAATAGGGAATATCGCCCAAGCCGCGCCAATCGAAACTCTCTCGCACAGCAAATACTTTATTGATGGCTTCTAGTGCTACTTTATTCCCGGCTTTTTGGACAATTCGATTATATTGGTTTTCGACTTGGCAACGATTTTCTACTAGCTGCTGCAACAGCATCCAAATTGATTGGAGAATATCTATAGGTTCAAATCCTGAAACGACAATTGGCTTATTATATTGTTGGGAAATAAATTCATAAGGCTCAGTACCAATTACCATGCTGACATGACCAGGGCCAACAAATCCATCAAGTTGTAAATCGGGATTATCTAATAGTGCTTTGAGGGCGGGAATCACAAGGACGTGATTGCAAAACATACTGAAGTTAGGAATTTCTTCAGCTGCGGCTTGCAGGATGGTAAAGGCGGTGCTGGGGGCTGTGGTTTCAAAGCCTAAGGCGAAGAAAACTACTTGTTTGTTGGGGTTATCTTTGGCAATTTGCAGACTATCTAGGGGAGAGTACACCATACGGATGTCTGCGCCTTGTGCCCTGGCTTGCAGTAAGCTTGTTTTGGAACCAGGAACCCGCATGGCATCGCCAAAGGTGGCAAAGATAACGTTAGAATTTTGAGAGATGGCGATCGCATCATCTAATCTCCCCTTTGGCATAACACATACTGGACAACCAGGCCCATGAATTAGTTCAATACGATCGGGTAAAATTTCTTCAATGCCATATTTAAATATAGAATGGGTATGCCCGCCGCACACTTCCATAATTTTGATAGGTTTTTCTAGTCCGTCGCATAATTTTGCAATTTCCCGACGTAAGGCTTCTGCTTTTTCTCTTTCGCGGAATTCATCAACGTATTTCATATTTAGTGATTGGGGATTGGGTAATGGGGATTGGGGATTGGGATTGAGGATTGGGCATTCAGAAAACTTTTTTCTAGTCCCCAGTCCCTAATCACCAGTCCCCAGTCCCTTTATTATTTCGCTGCTGCTAATTCTTGCAACAACTCTAATGTTTCTGCTGCTTCCTCTTCGTTAATTCGATTCATCGCAAAGCCAACATGCACTAATACCCAATCTCCAATACAAGCTTCAGGTGGATGTTGTTCATCCACAATACAAGCAATATTGACTTCGCGCTTAACTCCACCAACATTAACAATAGCTAATTTATGATTAACGTTGGTAATTTCTATAATTTGACCGGGAATTCCTAAACACATTTTTCTCTTCTTTGCGCCTTTGCGCCTTTGCGTGAAATAAATTTATCTTCTTAATTGTGCAGCCGTAATAACTGCTTGCCCTAAAGATAACCCGCCATCATTAGCTGGAACTAAGCTATGAGTCAATACATTTATTCCCAATGTTTCCAAAGATTTACTAACTTCCTCTAAAAATATACAATTTTGAAATACTCCTCCTGTTAAAACAACCTGATGAATCAGATTTTCTTGACAAAGACGTTTAACCATCTCCACAATCGCATGAGCTAAACCTTTGTGAAATTTAGCAGCTATAATTTGTTGTGGAATCTCTTGCTGCAAGTCATGGAGTAAAGCTTGCCACATTGGACGTGAGTCTATACAATAAATACTATCTGAAAAGCTAAATTCAAAAGGATATATTAGCATTTCTTTATCATTATTTAAGCTATTAACATTGACTAGAGCTTCCATTGCGATCGCAGCTTGTCCTTCATAGCTACATTCATCTCTATAAATACCGATAGCTGCTGCCACCGCATCGAACAACCTCCCCACTGAGGAAGTTGGAGGAGAGTGAATTCCTTTATCAATGAGTTGATTAAGTAGCTTTATTGGCTTGTTTTTCAAAAAATTAACTATTTCTAAATCAGCATATTTTTCTTCGCAATCACCCCAAAGATTAGAGGCTATTAATTGGGCATAAGTATTACGCCAAGGCTGATATATTGCTTTTTCACCACCAATCATTCCCACTGGTTTAAATGTTGCTAGTCGCTGAAATTTTCGGTAATCTGCTAAAAGAAATTCTCCGCCCCAGAGTGTACCATCTTCGCCATAACCCAAACCATCTAAAGCAATACCTAATACTGGAGGCGAATCTAAAGGAATGTTATTTTCCGCCATGCAAGCGGCAATGTGGGCGTGATGATGTTGAATTGGGTTAATTGTAATTTTGTTTATATCTGCAAGTTCTTTACCAAACTTGCTTGATAAATATTCAGGATGTTTATCGATGGCAATTACTTCTGCTTTGTGTTCAAATAAATTCAAGTATAAACTTAAAGTTTCTCGATAACTCTGAAAAGCCGCAGCATTTTCTAAATTTCCCAGATGTTGTGAAACAATTGCTTCTTTTTCTCGCAATAAACAGAAGGTATTTTTTAACTCACTACCCATTGCTAAAATTTGCGGCACATCCTCAAATCCTGGTGGTAAACTAATCGCTGCTGGTGCATATCCTCTAGCACGCCGAATTGTTTGAACTTTCTCGCCAACAACCCGCACCACCGAATCATCTACCCGATTAATAATGTCCCGATTATGGAGAATAAAATAATCAGCTATTGTCCCTAATTTTTCCCTTGCTTCATCATTATCAATACATTGCGGTTCATCAGCAATATTGCCACTAGTTAAAACAATTGGACGATTCATCCGCCGCAAAATTAAATGATGTAACGGCGTATAAGGTAGCATAAAACCAAGGGTATTTTGTCCTGGCGCCACTGAAACTGCAATATTAAAATTCGCAGAATGTGAAAGTTTTTCCTCCACCTCTATTCCCACTGCTTTCTTCCGTAATAAAACAATCGGTGCAGCAGGACTTGTTAATAATTCTTTTTCCTTAACATTTACAGTACAATATTGTTCAATTACTTCAATATCCCGCGCCATTAAAGCAAAGGGTTTATGATAGCGATTTTTGCGATATCGCAATTTTTCCACAGCAACTTCCACAGTTGCATCGCAAGCTAAATGAAAACCACCTAACCCTTTAATTGCGACAATTTCACCTTTTTGCAATAGGGTACAAACGGCATCAACATCATCTAACATCGAGAACATAGAAGCAGTAACCGCTTTCCCATCAGCGCGTTCTAACCAAGCTGAAGCACCGCAAGCATGACAAGCTACAGGTTGGGCATGAAAACGGCGATTTTCGACATCGTGGTATTCCTTCGCACATTCGGAACACATGACAAACGCAGACATACTGGTATTGCATCTGTCATAAGGAATGGCACGAATAATACTCAAGCGAGGGCCACAATGAGTACAGTTAGTAAAAGGGTAACGATAAAAGCGGCTAAAAGGGTCGAATATTTCTTTTTGACATTGTGGACAAGTTGCTGCATCAGGGGCAATTTGTGTTTTAATTGCACTATTTACGGTACTAGAAATCACAAAATCATCAATGTTCAATTTACCTGCGTAAGGAGTTCTTATAAGTTCATTAATTTTTGCTAACGGTGGACATTCTGTTTGTAATTTAGCAACAAATTCAGTTATTGCTTCTTCACTACCAGATACGCGAATTAAAACACCTTCACCATCATTACAAACATCTCCACCCAAACCGCAAACTTTAGCAAGACGATATACAGTAGGGCGAAATCCTACTCCTTGAACAGTACCGCGAACTCTAATTTCTTCAGACACCATATAAATTTGACTTGCAAAAATTACGAATTACGAATTACGAATTACGAATTATTAAACTGCCACAGCAAAATTCGATTATTTCCAGAATCAGCTATTACTGCCGTCTTGCCACAAATTTTTATGCCGTAACACCAATTGAAACTATCTCGTTTTGGTAATCCAAAATTCCGATTTTCACCTTTACTTTGAAAATTCATTTGTCCGGTAATGGCATCTGCCGTTGCACCTTGCAGTGATAAAATTGATTCTGGCTTTCTCCATCCTAACAGCCGAGAATTTGCAGTATCCGCAACTACTAACCACTCCCCAGCTATTCCAACACCATAAGGCATACTCAAGCTACTAGCATTAGGATAATAAACCCCTTGATTCATTTCCACACAATTAAAGTTTTTTTGCCCTAAAACCACTGCACAAGGAGTATTATTTTCCGTGGGTATTCCTTGCCAAATCATGACACGGTTATTGCCCGCATCGCTGACAACCAGATTTTCTCCCCAAAAAGTGATGTCGTGACACCAACGCATACTCGCTGCGGTTGGAGAACCACCGCCATTTTCATTGCGAGATATCATATCTGGTTGTCCCAAAACTAAATCAGCAGGTTGCCCATTTTCTGTTGGTAATTGATGCCAAATTAATACCCTGCGATTTCCTGTATCAGCAACAAATAGCTGTCCTTGATGATATAAAACACCATAAGGCCAATGCATTGTACTGGCAGATGCTTGTTGAGTTCCCCTATTTGGTTCGTTATCAATAAAATTAACTTGTCCTAATACCAAATCTGCTGGTACATTACTATCCTGTGGTAAATTTTTCCAAATTAAAACTCTATGATTCCAAGCATCTGCCACAGCTAAACCTTCGCCACAACTACAAATACCAGTTGGTACATTTAAAGTACTTCTTCCAATTGTACCTTTAGCATTTTGTCCTTCATGATAAAAGTCAGGTTGCCCAATTACCCAATCAGCTGCTTGACTATCTTGAGTAGGTAAATTCCGCCATCCCAATAATCGATGATGTCCTGTATCTGACACCCACAATAGCCCATTTGAAAACAAACAAGCACCACGAGGCCCAAACATTGTAGTCGGACTGGGTGCTACAGGTATCACTAATTGTTCTGCTTGAATAATATTACCTAAAATTACCTCTGCACCCTGAGATGAAAAAGGTAAGCTTTGAGGAATTGCTGTTGCTTCTGGCGGTAATTGTGATATGGGATGAATTGTAATTGGGATATCCATGAACCGCAAATAGAGGCTGATAAATATTTAAAAACATTAATCCTTAACAGCATGTAACAACAGTAACATTATGAGGTTTTTGATATAAAATAATCAATGAACTTTTTACAAAAGTCTTTCTTTGAGTTCTCCTTTCTGCGCCTCTGCGTGAGAAAAAAATTGATAAATGCGATCGCAGGTATAATTCAGTTCACAGTCAAGAGTAAAAATTTTCGGTTTTTGACTCTTGACTTTTGAATTATTTCAACCTCTACGAACAAAAATATGACACTTGAGTAAGTCCCATATATGTCAAAATTTTTGCAGTTTCACAAAGACCTTATCACCTTTAATCTTTACTGGATATGACTGAAGCGAAACATCAGGTGCAGTTAAACATTCACCCCTCTCTAAATTGTACTGAAATCCGTGGTAAGGACAAGTAAGAATACCATTTTCAACCTTACCATCTTCCAAAGGATTGCCTAGATGAGCGCAAGCATTACGGTAACAAGTAAACTTAACACCTTGGCGATGTAAAATTAGCGAAGTACCAGCAAGTTGTACTGCTAACACACCTAATTCAGGAACTTGTTCGAGAGTTGCTACTTTTATCCAAGTAGAAGTTAATCGCCCAGAAAATGGACTGATTAAACTAGAATTTGCAGTATTAACAGTAGAGTTATGATTGACAGCGATAACCTTGGTGATTTCAGGACAATGGTTTTTAATTGCTTGTTCTACTCCCTGAGATAAAGTTAAAGTAGAAGCTGGACAACTGCTGCAAGTTCCTATTAACCTAACTTCTACTGTATCTGGTGGTTTAATTTCCACTAATTCTATATCCCCGTTATGGCTTTTTAGCCCTGGGCGAACTTCTTCAAGGGCTGTCTGAATGCGCTCCGCTAGTGGTGGTTTTGGTGGTTTAACTAATTCGTGATAAAGCAATACTGCATATACTACTTCATCACTAACAGCATGACGCAAAGCTGGCATTGATTCTTGTTTTAGGTTTTTAATCAAATTAGTCAATGCTGCTTTGTGCAAAGCTTCAATTGCTCTTTTTAAGCCTACTGCTACACACCGTTGGCTTTCATCCCACTCGGATATAATTGCCTCAAAGCGGTTAATTTCCTGAACTAATTCTTCAAGGTTGGACATGGAATTTTAGATTTTGGATTTTGGATTTTGGATTGAACAATCTAAAATTGCAAACCCAATTTTGGGCGTAGGGCATTGGTTATTTTAAAATGACCAATGACCAATGACAATTCACTTCATTTTGAAATCTTTGAGGAGAAATGGCATAATCATGCCTGTCACTAAGCTAGATAATGTTACTGGTAAGCAGAAGGGAATTTCGGCTTGTGCAAATAACACTAGCAGTAGCGAACCTACAGCAGTAGCAATAGCAGTTCGCTGGATAAAATATATGGGGTCGCGCAGTAGCTTTCCCTTGAAAAACAACTTGGCAGAAAACCACCCAATTTCTAACATGTTTACTCCTAATAATTTGTCAATAAATTTAGTATGACTAACCCTAAAATAATGGCGGGAATTACGCCAGCAGGAGCAAATAAGGCACCAAGCATTGCTGAGAACTGATAACCTATATCTTTTCCAGCTAATAGCATCCCGCCAATCGCACCGCCAATCATAGATAAGACTGTTGCCGTGACTAGCCAAACTAATCCTGTTGCTATGTTCAGATCACCTGCTGCTAAACTTGTGAGAAAATCTCTGATAGTCTGGCTTGTCAAAATTTCTTGCATTCTCTGTTTTTCTCCTTAATTAAGTTAGGGGAGTGGGGAGATGAGGGGGATGAGGGAGATGAGGGAGTGTGAGGAGATTATAAAAAGCTTCTCACCTTTCCCTCCCGCCCAATGCCCCATGCCCCATGCCCTATTCCCTATTCCCTATTTCCTATTCCCTATTCCCTATTTCTAATTCCAAGTCTTGTAACGCTTTAGTTACTATTTCTGCTTGTTCCATCTGTTCAGATTTGGCAAATATTTCTAAAGCTTGTTGATAGTATGCACGCGCTTGTAAGAGATTTTTAGGATTACCAGCTTCTGGTTTTTCTGGATCGTCGGGTAAGTTGAATAAGGCGTTGGCTTTGTTGGAAATTGTGTTAGCGTACTCTAAGGGTGTATCTTTGGAGTTACGGACTTTTAGGGCTTCGTCATAAGCTACGATCGCTCTTAAGTTATTCTCCACAGGATGGGAACTCACTAAATATTGCAAAGCGTTACCCAAATTATTTTGCAACATCGCATATTCTCTGGGATGATCAATCAGATTAATATGCTTTAGCGCCACCTCAAATGATTGCACTGCTAGCCCTTGACGCAAGTATTCCCGTTCCGATGCTAAGGGCATGGAAAGATAAGCGATCGCAATATTGTTGTATAAAATGGCATATTCTTGCGGGTAATCCTGCCATGTAAATACCCGCAAAGCCTCATGATAAGCTTGGATACTATCAGTTATCCGCGCTAAATTATACGGTACAAGTGACTGTAAGACCAGCCCAAAATTCATCTGTGTCTCTGCCACTTCCTCCGGCGAAGCTAATTGTTGTAAAATCGGTAGCGCTTCTTCATAACCGATTTTCGCTTGCAGCAGCAGTTGTGTGCTAACATCCGGTATTGCCTGTAACGTTCCTGACATCCCCACTTGCGCCCTGGCTTTTAATAGGGGGAACTCCTCACCACACATCTCATAAGCCCGGTAATACAAGCTAACTGCATTCCGCAAATCTTGGGCTGTTTTGGGCTTTTTTTGAAAGCCTTGGGCGATCTCAATCAGCATTTGGATTTTTTCATCTGCTGAGGCTGACTCCGATGCAACAGCCGCGATCGCAGCCTTCACTGCTGAATCTGTAATGCTAGGGGTCATAACTCTGCCGTACTCTAGCCAATTGGGTATTGAGTCTCTTGACACCCACGAATGATTAAGACGCCCTTTGGCATCTCATCACGGGCCATACTGATTTACGCAGGCTTCGAGTCCTTTTGGCGGAATTCCCCTTTAGGGATTAGGGACTGGGGACTGGTGACTGGGGATTAGGGAAAAGTTTTCCCAGCACCCAGTACCCAATCTCCAATACCTAATCTCCAATCCCTAAAATATAAAACACCCTATTTCTCAAATTCTAGGGGGAAATTGCCAATATTAATGTCAGCTTTAAACACCTGATATTTTCAAAATACTTTTTGTATCATCACCTAACACAATCCAAATATTCTTTATGGAATTCTTGACATACATATATGCAATATCTTTATAGGCAACTTTTATGACATTGGATAATGCACTACGACCAAATAAAAATAGAATCAAGGCATTAATTATCAAAGTGATTCGATGCCAAATTTGAGTTAGCGATGTCTACGACGGGCTACGCCTACGCAGATGAACACCGAGGTGTAAAATATGTTTATCAATTGTAGAACAAGCTCCCTTGAAAACAGACAGTATCTTTTATCGCATCTTCCAAAGTATCCCCAGCACTTTCTTTGAACTGATTAACCAACCAGCACAATTAGCTAGTGCTTATCAATTTTCCTCAGTGGAAGTCAAACAACTGGCATTTAGAATCGATGGCGTATTCCTGCCAAATACACCAGACTTACCGATTTATTTTGCCGAAGTCCAATTTCAACCAGACAAAAAATTATACTCATGTTTATTCACCGAAATCTTTAACTATCTCGACAAAACCGAATTAACTAACAATTGGCGTGGTGTTGTCATCTTCCCGAACCGCAGCGTTGATACTGGAAATACCGAAAGATATACAGAAATACTCAACTCACAACGAGTGACTCTCGTCTATCTTGACGAATTAAGCTCAATAGAAGCATCATCAATCGGCATACAAACAGTTAAGCTGATCGTTGAACCTGAATCAACTGCGACAACAAAAGCTATAGAAATAGTCAACAGTGCCCGACAGCAAATCCCAGATGTCGCTACTATTAGGGAAATTATACAATTGATAGAGACGATATTAATTTACAAGTTGCCGCGATTGACCCAGGAGGAGATAGGAAAAATGTTTGGATTAAATGAGTTAAAGCAAACTAGATTTTACCAAGATGTTTTTGCAGAAGGTAAACAAGAAGGCAAACAAGAAGGTAGAGAAGAAGGTAGACAAGAAGGTAGACAAGAAGGTAGACAAGAAGGTAAACAAGAAGGTAAGTTAGAAACGATACCTCAGTTATTAGGGCTGGGTTTAAGTATTGAGCAGATAGCTCAAGTGTTAGGTTTGGACGAACAACTTGTTAGACAAGCTGCACAACCAAAATCTTAAAACAATAGGGTGCGCGAAGGCTTAACAGTGCCTTGAATAGAGACGATATTAATCTACAAGTTCCTGCAATTGAGCTAGGAGGAGATCGGAAAAATGTTTGAATTAAATGACTTGAGGCAAACTAGATTTTTCCAAGATGTTTTTGAAGAAGGTAAAAAAGAAGGTAAGCAAGAAGTTTTTGAAGAAGCTAAGCAAGAAGGTAAGTTAGAAACGATACCCCAGTTATTAGCGTTTGGGTTCAGTATTGAGCAGATAGCTCAAGCCTTAGGCTTGGACGAACAAGTTGTTAGGCAAGCTGCACAACCAAAATCTTAAAACAACTAATATATAGCTGAGCTACGGTGTACACACAAGTCGAATTACCCCCCTCAATCCCCCCTTGGAAAGGGGGGAAGCCGGAAATCCAGTTCCCTCCCCAATCCATCGGGGAGGGTTAGGGTGGGGTAAAATCCAGGTTTTTAAGCTGCTTCAAACTTGTGTGTACACCGTAGCCCCTTGGTAAGGGGAGGGGCGATGTACGCCCCTAGCTATGTATCTGTATCAGGTATTTCGTGAAATGGTATTAAAATACTCATACTTTCGCACGGATTGATAATTGGCAGTAATTGTTATTAATAATTTCATATTTTTAACCGCAATAAGTTAGGCAATGTTAGGTTGTTTAATGCCAGGAGTGAAAACCAAAAAGCAATTTTATTTTTACTATTTTTATTTCTTCAATATGTTACATATATAACAGATATGTCCCTTTAAAATAATCTTAATTAAATCTCAGTTATTGTTAATAATTAATTCTTTTTTAATGAAAGTGAATTAAAGAAAAAACTATCTTAGTATTAAAAAACAAATATTGATAAGCAGGTGAGACTTTACAAGCATTATCACCTACATCATGCATGGGAAACAATAGAAAATACATAGCCTATGACTAACGTACTATGGCTACAAGGTGGTGCTTGTTCAGGCAACACCATGTCATTTCTCAACGCCGAAGAACCGACGGTCTGCGATTTAATTGCCGACTTTGGCATCAAGATACTTTGGCATCCATCCTTAGGATTGGAATTAGGCGATAACTTACAAGCACTGCTGCGGGATTGCATTTCTGGCACAATTCCCCTAGATATTTTGGTATTTGAAGGCAGCGTTGTCAACGCGCCCAATGGCACTGGCGAATGGAATCGGTTTGCCGATCGCCCCATGAAAGATTGGTTAGCAGATCTGGCCAAAGTTGCCCAATTTATCGTCGCTGTGGGCGACTGTGCCACCTGGGGAGGAATTCCCGCCATGTCACCCAACCCCAGCGAATCGGAAGGCTTGCAGTATCTCAAGCGTCAAGAAGGTGGCTTTTTAGGCAAAGATTTCGTCTCCCAAGCCGGATTACCAGTAATTAACATACCTGGATGTCCCGCACATCCCGATTGGATTACGCAGATATTAGTGGCGATCGCCACCGGACGCATCGCCGACATAGCTTTGGATGAACTGCATCGTCCTCAAACCTTCTTCAACACCTACACCCAAACAGGTTGTACCCGCAACGTCCACTTTGCCTACAAAGCATCAACCGCCGAATTTGGTCAGCGTAAAGGCTGCCTATTTTATGATTTGGGTTGTCGCGGTCCCATGACCCATTCCTCCTGCAACCGCATCCTATGGAATCGCGTCTCCTCCAAAACCCGCGCCGGAATGCCTTGTTTAGGTTGCACAGAACCAGAATTTCCCTTTTTTGACCTCAAACCAGGAACCGTATTTAAAACCCAAACAGTCATGGGGGTTCCTAAAGAATTACCGCCAGGAGTCAACAAAAAAGACTACGCCTTACTCACAATGGTGGCAAAAGATGCAGCACCACCTTGGGCAGAAGAAGACTTTTTTACAGTTTAGGAAATGGGGACTGGGGACTGGGGACTGGGGACTGGGGACTGGGGAATATATGAATTTCCCCCACTCCCTACTCCCCACTCCCCACTCCCCCTAATAATTAAAGGAGAGGAGAAATGACAATTCAATCATTAGATATATCGCCCGTTGGTAGAGTTGAAGGCGATTTAGATGTGCGAGTTGATATCGAACATGGGCGGGTAGTCAATGCTTGGACTCATGCCGAACTATTTCGCGGATTTGAAGTTATCTTACGCGGTAAAGACCCCCAAGCCGGATTAATTGTCACGCCTCGAATTTGCGGAATTTGCGGTGGTTCTCACTTAACTTGTGCATCTTGGGCATTAGATACAGCTTGGGAAACAGAAGTTCCACGCAATGCAATTTTGGCCAGAAATCTCGGTCAAATTGTGGAAACAATCCAAAGTATTCCTCGTTATTTTTATGGATTGTTTGCCATTGACTTAACTAATAAAAAATACCGCCATAGTCGCTTTTATGACGAAGCTACCAGACGCTTTGCTGCCTTCACTGGTAAATCTTACGAATTAGGCATAACAATTTCCGCCAAACCTGTAGAAATTTATGCACTATTGGGCGGACAATGGCCCCACAGCAGTTATATGGTGCCCGGTGGTGTGATGTGCGCCCCCACACTCACAGACATTACCCGCGCTTGGGCAATTCTGGAATATTTCCGCACCAATTGGTTAGAACCAGTGTGGTTGGGTTGTTCTTTAGAACGGTACGAAGAAATCCAAAGTTATGATGACTTTTTAGACTGGTTGGATGAAGACCGCAATCATCGAGAATCCGACTTGGGTTTTTATTGGCGCATGGGTTTAGACATCGGTTTAGATAGATATGGTGCTGGTGTTGGTAAATATGTCACTTGGGGATATTTAGCCCATGAAGATAAATACCAAAAGCCGACCATTGAAGGACGAAACGCGGCGATGATTATGAAAAGTGGAGTGTATGACAGCTTCGCAGACACTCACACCTTAATGGATCAGTCCTTTACCCGCGAGAATACGACTCACTCCTGGTACGATGAAGGGACAGCGGATATTCATCCTGGCGATCGCACCACTAAACCCACTGCAAATAATACCAAAGACTTTGATAACGCTTATTCTTGGGCAAGTGCCGTCCTCCACAAAGACTTCGGGCGTTTAGAAGCCGGTCCCTTAGCGCGTCAATTAGTCGCAGGTGGCAAACACGGCGAATCTTGGCAACACTACGACCCCTTCATCCTCGATGTCTTCAAGCGGATGGGTGGTGCTAGTATTCATGTGCGTCAATTAGCACGAGTTCACGAAATTGTCAAGTTATATCGCCAAGCCGAACACTGTTTACGCGAATTTAAATTAAACGACCCTTGGTATATCAAACCCAAAGAAAAAGATGGCAAGGGTTGGGGTGCAACGGAAGCAGCGCGGGGTTCTTTGTGTCATTGGGTGGAAGTAGAGGGCGGTAAGATTAAAAATTACCAAGTGATTGCGCCTGGTACTTGGAATATTGGCCCTCGTGACGGTGAAGGAATCCGTGGTCCCATTGAAGAAGCTTTAATTGGCACACCCATTTACGATTCTAGCGATCCGGTGGAAGTTGGTCATGTGGCGCGATCGTTTGATTCTTGTTTAGTGTGTACAGTCCATGCCCATGATGCCAAAACTGGTGAGGAACTAGCGCGTTTTCGGACTGCTTAATTGGTTATCGGGTGCATTAGTCGTACTAACAGCTAGTCCGTCCGCTCTAATCCTCTGTTAGAGCGGGAGTAACACTTATGTGCTGTGTACCATTGCAGGAGGTTTGATTCTTTGACAAATCAGCTTGTGTTCGCGATCCTTTTGCATACAAGTTGACTTGCTCTTGGGAGTGCATCTGATTGGAATCATAGAAATAGCCAGTGGAAGTTTCTTGCTCTCGTTCAACTTTCCAAACACGTGTATTGGTTATGTAATCGGGCTTCTCTTTGAAAGGTGTAACGAAGGCAGGGCAAAACCATTGCAGCCGATTATTAGGTTGAGCGCCAAAGTTTCCATTATCCAAAGCAATAATGTGAGCGCATTTATGCCCACCTTCGCCCGCTTCTTCAGAATCTTCATTGCCATACCAGTCGAGTGTAAACATATACTGTCCACCTTCCCAAGCTCCATCTTTCAGATGAACTTTAACTCTACTTTCAGCCAGTCGATCAAATTTGGTACAGGTGATCTCATAACTAAAACAGTCCCAAAACTGCAAGTAATCAACTGGCATTGAAGACGCATTTATTTTGTGACATAGAGCATTTATTGGTAAACGCCAGATCACAGCGCCATTATCAGTCAGGACATGAAAACCAAGTGCCCTGCCAGAAATTGAGGAAACTCCAAATACGCAAACTTGAATGAACTCATTGTGATGTGCGCTACCATCGTAGAGAAACTCTTTGCGAAGGTAGCAGTAAAACCGAGGAATATTAACATTTAAAGTTGCCATAGGTCGCCATTTTTCCAAGATACCAGCCTTGCAATTATTCCCACCTTTCAATGCAGTCTAACGGTAATTACCATTGGCGGCAGACAACAACGAAATGAACAAGAATTGCCAATCTGTGCGTAGGGGTAGCCCGTCGTAGACATCGCGCTCCACAGCTATTTTCAGGTAAATAGACTACGCGGTAAGGGCACAGCATTGCTGTGCCCCTACGACAGATTCAGAAAGCCAGCCCCCAAATTTGATTAAATTAAAGTTGACAAACTACTACTCTCTAGTCAGAAACTCAATCTTGGGTTTTATTTTCCAATTAGATTGGAGGTAAACCAATATAGAGGTATTAACAAATACAGCAGCTATAAATCAATTGTAAGAAACTAATAATGGTGTGAATACAACTAAGTATTGGGTGCAATATGTGGATGCGTTCGCTAACTGAATTTATCAATTCTCTTCGATAAATTCATTAAATAAAACGCGCACTTACAGACAAAATTATTAGGTAATTCAAATGTCTTACAATTCAGAAGATGTGCAAAAAATCCTGGAAATAGCACTCACTGATCGACAAGAAGGTGAATTTTCACGAGAACAGCTTCTAGAAATGGCCTCCGAGTTAGGTATTTCTGCTAATACTTTGGAAAAGACTGAACAAAAGTGGTTAGTTCAACAAGAGGAAGAACTTGTGCGAGGCATATTTAATACTTTACGACGCAGAGACTTTTGGAAACACTTTATTTCCTTCATAGCAGTGAATTTATTTCTAATACTGCTGAATTTAATCACTAGTCCTAGTTATTTTTGGTCTATCTTCCCAGTATTAGGATGGGGGTTAGGACTGTTTTTTCATTGGTGGAATGTTTATCAGACTAAAACAGAGGATGACTAGATAGCTTTTGAGAAATGGCGCACATAAACTTAACTGTCTAGCGGTTTAACTATTAATTCGACAGTTGTAGCGTAACACACTAAAACTTCTAGAAACAGTGCGTTAGGCTTGGCTTAATGCATTTGCATAAAACAGCAATTTACACGGTGAGCTTGTGTCTGATTTAGCGCTACATAATTATCTCCCTCGCGTTTCCGATGCAGCATTGCAAGAATTCATAGAATGGTGTGTTTTAGAACAGGCAAAAGCCGCAGAATGTAACTTTACTCCAGATAAAAGTAAGTTAGCTAATTTGCCACCAGCAGATTATATTCCCAAGCTTGTGGATCAGTTTATGAAAGTTAAACCAGATCCAATTAAAGCAGGTTTAGTAGCAGCGATCGCTGGTAAGGAAGCTGACAAACATGGTTTATCAGGTTTAGCTGTCGCAGCTGATTTTGTGTCACTTTATGTGAAGTATTTAATTCCTAAAGAAGGCACAACTCCAGAAGACGCACAAACAATATTAACTAAAGCATCACAACATCAGTTGGAAAAACTTACTGAAATTTCCAAAAAACATGGTGTAGAGTTTTAGTTTTCGGCTGATAATTTTTTTGAGAGGCTTTGTCTGTATTACTAGTCAAAGCCTCTAGTGTAACTGTGTATTTTATGGTAATAACTCGAAGTAATTACAGTGTCTTGGACGAACAAGCTCAAAGTCACGACGATCTAGTGTCAAAATGCGAGTGATGTTGTTTCTTTCTGCAAATGTAATAATTGCTGCATCTGTAAAATCAAGCTGGCTGTCAGAGTACTTTTCCAGAATTTCATTAATCCGCTCTAAGTCTTCTGGTAGGAGTGATTTTAGTTGAATATCTTTGGCTGCTGCAAGTTCAATCAAAAAACGGCGCATTACTTGATGTCCAAGTCTTGACGAAATCAGGTAACAAACTTCGGGAAGGACAACAGTAAGTAAAATTAATGGCTCACTGAGCGTTTTAGCAAGATTAACAACACGACAGTGATTGCGGTCGCTCTTGTCAGTAAGTGCAAACAAAAAGCTGGTATCTAAAATTGCTGTCATCTGGGATTATCTGATTTGATACCCCAACCACGCAGAGGATCGATCTCGTCTTTTAAAATATCTTCATCCCGTTCTGAAATATCAGTTTCACCAGAAGTTCCCAATCCTGCAATAGACATCAAAAAAGAAGATTTATGATTATGTAATTCTCTTGGTTTTGTTAATTTGTAACGAAGATAGTCAACAAAGTTTGCAAGTTCAATTAATGTTTCATCTGGTAGAGCATTAACCGCCTCAATCAATTTGAGCCTATCTGTAGATAAATTACTCATCTGCTTTAAATATTGAAATAAGTGCTTTTAACTATTTTATCTTAGAATTGATGGTTTCAAGCTAGTGGCAAAGACCATCGTATCAATCATCAGAATCGTCCTTCTGATTTCCAAATCTGCACATGACTTTCTGATTCCATAGGTAACGTCTTTGCCCGTTTGCGAATACGAGTAAGCACTCGATCGCGTTGTCCATAGCGTTTTTGCAACAAATCGCGGACTTCTTGCTCCATTGAAATTCCCTTTTGTTTTGCCAAGCGTTTAATGCGATCGCGCTAGTGGCGGCTGAAGACATTCGCCTAGTATCTATTTGAGCATGAGATTATTACTAGATCGAGATGTGTATGCTGTCACAGCAAGATTTATAGTTGATACCGGAAATGATATTATAATCTGGATATGCTACTAACTCTTTTAAAGTAAGTACAATAGTATTATATTGAATTGTAATAACGCAATGAATCCAGTAGTAATTAAACCCTCATCTTGGCTAACGACTGGTATTCGAGTCGAGAAAGTCAACAATCTCAATCTTTTCAAATTTACTGAAGAACTAGGTTCGCGTTTGCAAGAACTTCTGGATAAGAAAAAAGCTGATTTACTGACATCAGAAGAAGCCATTGAGCTAGAGGCTATTGGAGAATTAGACACAATTTTTAGCTACATAAACGCTACTATTGCATCTGGGTCGTGACAATTCCTAACAGTATCCAAGAATTTGTACGAAACCGTGCTAATTTTAGGTGCGAATACTGCCATTATCCAGAATTTCTCAGCACGTCTCCCCTGACAATCGACCATATCAAGCCGCAATCCTTGGGGGGTTCGGATGATGTGGATAATTTGGCTTCAGCTTGTCGTCGGTGCAATGAACGTCACTATAATTTTACAGTAGGAATTGACCCAGAAACAGAACAAGAAGTCTCCTTATTTAATCCCCGTCACCAACAGTGGGCTGAACACTTTATCTGGTCGGCGGATGGTACAAAAATTATCGGCATCACACCTACCGATCGAGCTACTTGCAACCGAATTGATTTAAATGATGAACGCCGTCTTGATCGCTTTATACAAAAATCTCGGCAACTTTGGGTGCAAGGTGGCTTTCACCCTCCCCGTTCTGACCCGCGCCAAGAAAATTCTGATTCTTCAGGAGAAATTGTCTAACAATATTTAGGTTTCGAGCTGAGTAGCCTAAATTACAGAAAAATTCAGAATTGGCTACGCCCAGCTGCGCTAATAGAAGTCACAATTCAGAATAGGAACCAGAAAATATAAAATATTATCCCATGCTAACTATTATTGGTTGCGGAAATCTCAATCGCAATGACGACGCAGTAGGCGTAATCATCGCCCAACGCCTACAAAAATATCTAGCCCAAAACCCTCATCCTGATGTGCGAGTTTATGACTGTGGCACCGCAGGAATGGAAGTAATGTTTCAAGCTAGAGGTAGTAAAAAATTAGTAATTATTGATGCAAGTTCAACTAATTCTGAGCCTGGTGCCGTGTTTAAAGTTCCAGGAAAAGAACTAGAAGCTTTACCGGAACCTAGTTATAATTTGCATGATTTTCGTTGGGATAATGCTTTAGCCGCCGGACGGAAAATCTTTCAAAATGACTTTCCTGAAGATGTGACAGTTTATTTAATTGAAGCGGCAAACCTTGATTTGGGACTAGAGTTAAGTCCTGTCGTGAAACATTCTGCCGATTTGGTTTTTGAAGAGGTAGCTGCACTTATCAAAGATGTGGGCATAGGGCATAGGGCATAGGGCATAGGGCATAGGGCATTGGTTATTAATTCTTATCCCTCACTCCCTCATCTCCCTCATCTCCCTCATCTCCCCAGTCCCCAGCCCCTCATCCCGCCAAATCACGGTATACAGACAATTCATCTACCCTCATTTCAAAAGCTACGCCTTGCCCTTCTGGGGGACAGACGCGGATTTTTGCACTGCTGATAATTTGGTTAAGTAATGTCCCCATTGGCACTATTTGTTGTAGAATACGCCAGTTGGTAACTTGGTCGGGACATTCAATTACTAATGTCATAGCGCTGGCGTGGGTTGTGACATACCACCGACAATTAGATAAGAGATTTTGAATTGTGCGATCGCAAGCGTCATAAAAGTATTTACTAATAGAATACTCTAGTTGTTGCCGCAATATAATATCTGCCGATGTCGGTTGCACAGGATGTGAATCATCACCATTTAAGTAATACATATTTCTAGCCATCTCTCTTGAGTTTCCTGCTTATATTCCAATCACCATTGCGTAAAGTACATCTTTATTTGTTTCTAATAATTCTTGGGTTTCGTCATCATAGTAAGCACCGATTCCACTACACTCGATTCCCAAATAATTACTAGCTAAATAAAGTCTCTGTCCTAGAAAACCAGCTATTTGCATAGCGGTTTGGTAGTTTAAATAATCAGACACAAAAAATAAAGTTACAGCGCTATCTCTAGCAATAGCTTGATTAATACATAAGTAACCTGTCTTTTCACTGAAATTACCCTTCTTAATCAGATATGTACCTTTATATAACCCACATGACATTCCCTCTACTCGATGTACCACCGAATAAATATCTATTTCCTCATAATTTTCTGTCGGTATTGGCTGCTTAAGTTGCTGCATTATATATAAATAATCTTCTTGAGAAATAGACTTTTTCCGGAAACGTCTAATAGAACGTCTATTCAAAACAATTTGATGAAATTTATCCTTGTTCAAGCTAAACTTGGGCTGTTCTAGTTTCTGCTGGCGACTCTTTTCTACAGCCGTTGCTTGATAGGAATCTTCAATGAATTGATTAGCTTCAAAGTAATCAGTACCACAAACAAAAGGAACTTTCATCCTTAAGGGTCTGACTTTGTTTTCTTGTAATTCTCCTGACACCGCACAAGCTGTGATAAACTCTTTATTCTCAAATCCCAAAGCTAAATTGAGACCAAGTTTATCAAAATCAAAAATTAGTTGTATATCTTTTTCGTAGAGATAAGCTGAAGCCGCGATTGCACCTAAATGGTGTCCGCTATCCAAAAAGCAATATCTCGTGCTTCTATTTTGATATTTCCAGCTAGACCTATAATAAACACAGCTAATTAAAAAGATGAATCCGTTGATACTTTTGCCCGGTATAATATAACTCTCTAGCCCATCATCAATTAATTCATAGATGAGTGTTAGACAATTATTCTCAACTTCTAAGTGATAGATTCCATCTAGTATTCCCGGAATTTTGCGAAGCTGTACGTAAACTTCCGTAGGATACAGAGCGCCTGCTGACGGATTTACCCGCAGTTTATCGAGACTGTCTTTATACACTTTTTCCAGTGTTATCGCGCTGGTTAACGATATAAAAGAGTGAACAGGATTATTGACATTTAATTTCACTCTTCGATAAAATTTTGGATAGAATTTAAATGCAGATGGTTGGGTTGAAGCATCTACATAATTTGGATCTATCTGTACCGATAAGTAAGAATGCTTGGTAGCTTCATGATAGTCTTTGCCCGATATTTTGCTTTGTGGCATTTTTGAGTATCCTTAAAACTTCTACGTTGCTGGCGAAATCAAGAGCTTTATAGTCGTCTAAGTTTTGCAAATTTAAGTTAGGATGGTATTGTAAGAGCAACTTAACGACTTCTGTTTTTCCGGCTGATGCTGCATACATTAAAACAGTTGCACCGTTATCATTTTGGTTGTCAATGTTAATCTTGTGAGCCAGCAGCAAGTTAATTAAATCGTAGTGGTTTCCAAAACAAGCGAACCATAAAGCATTATTGCCATCGCTATTCCTAGCATTGATATCCGCACCTGCATCAATCAGTTCTTTAACAACTGCATAGACACCCTCTCTCGTAGCTTTCATCAAAGCCGTATCGCCATTTTCACCTGGCTGATTTAACCCCTCAGGATTATAGCCTTTTGCTATTAACCATTGGGTTGTTGCTTCATTCAAATTTTGACTCATACTTATTCTTTAAATCCCAATAATCTCACTATTTAACAAGCATAAATTTGCTTGCCAAACTTAATGGTGGGCAATGCCCACCATTATTTCATAATGCTTATAATTAGCTACAATTAAGCTTTTTGATTAGTAAATCAATGCTCTAATTTGCGCTAATTGCCTAATACAGCAGACTTCAAGTTGCTGAAGTACAGAAGTTAAGTCTGTTAGCCAAACATCAAGCTTTTTTTACACTTGAATTCTGAATATTGACTAACAACAATTTAGCTTAGTTATATATTATCACTCCGATAAGATTAAATTATGAATCATTTATAAAGATGCCCAGACATATTGAAGAAAAAAACTTAAAAAATTGTGAAACTACAGTGGTTGTGAGTATTTTTGACAGCTTTTTTTGAGAAATTAGACTAAGCAAATAGCATTCAATAATTAACTTACCTCGTGTCAATAAAAAGAATATAAAAGTCAACATGAACCAGGAATATAACAATAAACTTTGGTATTTTTCTTATTCTTATTAAGAAATCTCAAATAATTTGATTTTTCAAACCATCATTTGCTACCTTGTTTAAGTATTCATAACTAAAAAAAAGACGAAAAATGGAAATTAGCGCTCGTAATTCTCTCAAAGGTACTGTCAAAAAAGTTGTACCTGGTTCGGTTAATACTGAGGTAACTTTAGAA
The DNA here is from genome assembly GCF_015207005.2 of Desmonostoc muscorum LEGE 12446. Taxonomy (GTDB): domain Bacteria; phylum Cyanobacteriota; class Cyanobacteriia; order Cyanobacteriales; family Nostocaceae; genus Nostoc; species Nostoc muscorum. The sequence goes on along the minus strand of NZ_JADEXS020000001.1, from coordinate 1,431,112 downwards.
CTAGCACCAGGAGTAGAGCTAGTGTCAATCATCACAAAATCATCAGCGGAAAAGCTGGGACTTGTTGAAGGTAAGCAGGCTTATGCAGTGATTAAATCATCAGATGTGATAGTTGCTGTTGATTAGACCTGCCTTGAAAATAGGTATTGGGGACTGGGGACTGGGAAAGAGATATTTTCATTCCTTCGTTGTGAATTGTGTTCATGGAGTCTCTTGCATAAATCAAAAATAAAGAACCCCACCCCGCATTTGCTGACGCAAAGGCTCCCCTCCCCGATGCCTTGGGGAGGGGTTGGGGGTGGGGTGTTAGAAACTTTTGCAAGAGGTCGACTGGCTCCCCTACCTAATATTTCAAAAATCAAATACTACTCCTATAAAATATGATTGTTAGAATTAATTCAATTTTTAATTATTCGGACATAAATAGCACGGGCAATTTCCATATCTATTGGTAAAGATGTGTTTCCTAATTTAATAATTAACGAGGGAAACCGTTGTTCGACAGTGATGTAATTTCCTGGTGCTATGGCCATTGATATCAGTTTGTTTAAAATTGCTTCATCCTGAATTTTGCAGAAAGTGATAAGTCCTTGTTCTCGCATTCTCAATAATTCTAATGAGCAACCAGTCACACTAAAAGGCATAAACATTTTAATTCATTTATTCCTTAAATTCAAATTAATTCTGACTGCTGAATTCTGAATTTATGAAAAATAAAGGATGAAATATATTTCATCCTTTATTTTTAGTTAATTGCTAAAAACAGCAATCAGAATAAAGATTTAGACCAAATAGGCTTCTTGATGTGTTTTAATTGTGCAATTAGAACGAGGATAGGTTACACAAAGTAAAGCGTATCCTTTAGAAACCTGATCGTCATCGAGGAAGTTTTGATCTTCTTGATTAATTTCACCTTCAACAACCTTGCCAACACAGCTAGAGCAAGAACCTGCATGACAAGAAGCTGGCAAATCAATATCGTTTTCGTGTGCTGCTTCTAAGATAGTACTCTCTTCATCAACTTCAATTGTGGTGTCGAGATCTTCTTTTTTGTTGATTAATCTAACTTGGTAGGTAGCCATTTTCAGATTCTCCTCAAACGTTATACAATTAGGTTTAATTCCCGAAAATTTTGAGTCAACCTATCGCTTTGCAATGCGATCGCCCAGCTAGGAATGGTGTTAGCTGCAAGGTACACCAGTCGGCGTACAGTCACCTGTTTTGAAAGACTTTCCACAACCGCAGTTCTCAGTTGCATTGGGGTTGATGAACTTAAAGCCGCTTTCCATCACACCCTCAACGAAGTCAACCACAACTCCTTCTAACAACGGCGCACTTTTGGCGTCCACGTAAACCAGCACTTTGCCTTGCTGGATTACCAAATCATCAGCTTGGGGCTTGCTAGTGATATCCATTGCATATTCGTAGCCACTGCAACCACCATCTTTGACAGAGAAACGGACACCTTTAGTTGCGCCATCAGCATCGGGTGCGGAACCTCGTAGAAATGCCCACAAATGAAATTCTGCTTTTTCGGATAAAGTTACAGTCATCAGATCTCCTGATTTGTTGTTTGTCCTCTGGCAATTTTGGATTTTAGATTTTAGATTTTAGATTTCTCCTTCAATCCAAAATTCAAAATCTAAAATATTAGCTATTTTGTGCAATACCGCTGGGTTCCATTGAATTGGGTTGAGCGTATCTCCAGGGCGCACTATTACCGCATACTGGACAAGAGCGATCGCGGTAAGAACGGCGCTTGGCAAATTCCAATCGGCTCAAATCGATAGTCAGCAATTGCGATAATAAAGGCTGACTAAACCCAGTAATCAACTTGATCGCCTCCAGCGCGGTTAAACAAGCCAGTGTCCCAGAAACAGCACCTAGAACCGAAAAGCCGCGCCGATCCCAATCAGGCTTTTCCGGAAACAGACAGGACAAACAAGGAGTCACACCAGGAATAATCGTTGTCAGGTAAGCTTCCATCCCGTCCATTGCAGCTTCCACCATTGGCTTACGCCAGCGCACGCAAGCTTCATTTAACAAATTGCGCTCCGTAAAATTATGGGCACAATCAAGAGCCATATCAGCCGATTGCACCAACGCATCTACATTTTCCGGGGTGATGTAATCATGAACTGCTTCCACCTGGACATCAGGATTGATTCCATCCAGAGTTTCCTTAGCTTTGAATACCCTTGGCTTACCTACCCAATCGTCCGTCATCAGAACCTGACGATTCATATCATCTAGCCGCAAGTCACCACCCCGGACTAGGATTAGCCGCCCAACGCCCGCTACTGCTAAGTAAAGCGCCGCCGTACCGCCCAATCCACCCACACCCGTAACCAGAACTGTCGCTGACTTCAGGCGCTTCTGTGCTGCTTCGCCAAAATTTGGTAGCATCATTTGGCGACGATAGCGTTCTAATTCGGTAGGCGTTAGGTTTACCAATTTATACCTCCTAATCAGAAGTGATTTCTGTCAGTGTGACTACATTTTTCGGCTTGTCGTTAAACACTTTGAACAACTTTTGTTCATAGGGTGTTGACTCCATAAATACCTGATAAGCCTGTTGCAAAGCCAAAGAATATTGATTTAGCCTTTCTTCTGCACTCAAATCAGGAGAATTATCATCAATTTCCTTGATGTATTGCGAAAACTTTTTCAAAATATGTAGACGATTGACATTGACAAACTGTTGGTCGTAAGGCAGATTAAAGAACTGTAAAAATTCTTCTGTATCTACGAGCAGCTTGAATTGTTCGAGAGTTCCAGTCATTTAGCATTCTCCAATTCTTTCAGCTGTTGCTTAAGTTCATCTAACTGATGAAATATTTCATAAGTTGCAGCTGCAACATCCATAAGTTGTTTGTAATCTGTCGGCAAACCTTCAGCTAAATCATGCAGATCCATCTTCATTTGACCTGCTTTGCTGTTGAGGCGTCTGATTTGTCCCTTGAGTTCCTCAATTCTTGTTTCTTCCGCTTGCACCATCAGCAACCCCACAATCAATTTTGGATTTTAGATTTTAGATTTTGGATTGGATGATATTCCTAAACATCAACCCTAAATGATTTGCGAACACTCAATATCTCTCAACTTCCTCTCTGCGCCTCTGCGCCTCTGCGTGAGATAAAACTACGTTCGCAACACATCCTTGGGTCAAGACGCGATGAATCGCGTCTCTACAAATCGTCAATTGGTATAATCCAAAATCTAAAATTGTTACAATTTCCCGACTTCCGGGAACCGCTTCGCCAAATCAATGCCTTTTTGGATGTAGCTTTCTCCCTCTTGGGCTAATTTCTCCAGGGAATCAAAGCCAAATCTTTGAGCATCGCGTAAGGTTTTGACAGCTAGCAAAAGACGACCAGAAAAAACCAGCGCCCAGCCAAATCCTTCATGACTCAAATCAATTACAACTTGAGAAATCAAACCTGTTTCTTGTTCAATTCCAGCAGCTACAGCTCGAAAAAATGCCATAATCCGAGCTTGAGTTACCGGATCAACTTCACCCTCAACGGAAATTTCCCGTTTCTTTTGTTTGGTAACAACAAAAGGTTTGAGAAGCAGTTCATCCGGCCAACTACGGTAAATTCCATAGCTATCTTGACCCCGAATCTGTTTGATTAATACCTTGAGAAAAGGCGAATTCAAGACTTCGGTGGAAGCGGTTCCGTTAACACTATTATTTATAGTCATACTGTTGCTTCGTCTCCAACTTCATCTGTAAAGTTTGATGGTTTTTGCTGTAAAGCTTTACGCAACCAAGGTGGAGGATTACCTTTCAAGGTTTGCACTAATTTATTTAGCACTTCACTAATTTCTTCTTCTTCCGATCGCGCCTTCACTGGGGTAACACCTTTTTTGATTAACCGAGCCGCAGCGCTGCCACCAATTGCCGTGACATAAACAATGGTACAATCAACTAACGCATCAAGTTTGGGTGTGATTTTATCTTCATTTCCATCTTCTTTGAGGTCACCTTCAAAGTTGAGGGTTTCTAAAAATTGATAGCCCTCATCGGAAATTTCATAAACATCAATTAATCTTGCCCATCCAAAATGAGCATTAATATGAACTCGGTCACTCGTAGTGAAGGCAATTTTCATCGTAATTCTCCTCTTTAATACCAATTCGTAATTCGTAATTCGTAATTCGTAATTAAGAAAGGTAGTGATGGTCTGGGTTTCTGAATTGAATTTGTTGGCTGATTTTAGAGAATTGGTATTGGAATTCAGAATTATTGTTCAAAAATCCGCACCCACAATTCCTAATTCTTGTAACTGCTTAACTCTGGCTTCTTCTGCCTCTAAAAAGAGGTTGCCCATGCCATATAAAAGTTCCATTGTGCCTCGGTAACCAACTTTGGTAAACTGACCATTACCTAAGCGGTCATAAATGGGCAGTCCGAGACGATAAAGAGGAACCGAAAGGCGTTTGGCGATCGCACCGACATTTGAGTTCCCAATCAGCAAATCTGAACCAGCTGCTAAACCCTCAAAGTCTTCCAAATCACCGATGGTAATGCTTTTAACTGGGAGTTTTTCGAGTAAAGGCGATCGCGTTGTTGTCACCACAGCATGAATCTGCGCTCCCATTGATTGCAGAAAATGTACTGTTGTCCACAACAAATCGGGTTCCAGCGCTAAAGAAACTCGTTTAGCACCAAAATAAAAGTGCGTGTCCAACATCGCATCTTGCAACTGACGACGTTGGCGGCGGTATTTTTCTGGTACGCTGTTACCACTCAAAATCGCCAATGCTTGCAGAAACTCATCTACTGGTTCTAATCCAGTCAGTTCGCCAAACACCTCGTAAGGAGTGCCAAATCTCTCTTCCAAAATCTTGGCTGCACCCCGCATACTCTCGCCCAAAGCCAAGGTGAAAGCAGAACAACCAACTTCTCGTAGCTGTTTTAAGGTTGTTCCACTGACTGTAACCGCACTATAGTTATCTTCCAAGTGTCCATCGAGAGAGGCGCCGATGTCAGGTACAAAGATGGGCACCAAGCCAAAAGCCGTCACCATCTCTTTGATTTCCTGTACATCCCCTGGCGTAAAAGCAGAACCCGCCAAAATCGTCACTTGTTCAGTTTTAATTCCACCCGCCCGCGGAATTTCCTTAACTATGCTTTCGACAGCAACCGCAAAACCATCTTGCAGCGCACCTTTAAAATCGGGAGTCGGAGCAAATACGATCGCCAAATCATTCAATTCTGGATGGCGTTGACGGATTTCCTTGAGAAAACCCTCGATGTCATCTCCTCTAGTTTCCGTCAACCCAGTGGTACATAAACCAATAATTTCTGGTTTCGCCTTTTCTACCAAAGTCAGAATTGCCTGTTCCACATTTTCTTCGCCACCCAAAATTGTAGTGACTTCCGTCATCGCAGTGGTAGCCAGGGGAATCGCTTCCCGAAAATGCCGCACCAGCACAACTTTAGCGAAAGCAGTACAACCTTGAGAACCGTGGAATAAAGGCATCGTCCCCTTCAATCCCAAAAAAGCTAAGGATGCGCCCAAAGCTTGGCTTTGCTTAAGAGGATTAACCGTCAGTGATTTGTTAGAAAGAGTAACGATCGCCATTTAGATTACCTCCTCCATTGACGCACTGAAAGAACTCCCCCCGTTCTCATCCCACGGAGCAGGCTTGCGTACTTGCTCCCAAATCGGGCTATAAAGAGCTTCGTACAATTCCCGCGCCATCTCAATCATCCCCACATAACCTGCATAAGGATGGTGGCGTTCTTGGTTAATATCCAAGAAAGGAATCCGGGCTTTCAAGGCGGTGTATTGATTACGGCCTCCAGCAATCAACATATCTGCTTGAGAATCTCTAACCAGCTGTAACAATTCCTGGGCGTTACCTTTCTCTAGCATGATGCCATCGTTACCCAGCAACTTCTTGATTTTGGCTTTATCTTCCTCAGTACTTTTTCGAGTACTGGTAGCAACCACCTCAATACCCAAGTCTTTTGCAGCCGAGATAATCGACCAACTCTTAACACCGCCAGTATACAATACAACACGCTTGCCTTTGAGTCGAGCGCGATAAGGAGCCAGTGCTAAATCTAAAGCAGCAGTTTCTTCGGCAATCAGCTTTTCTGTGCGTTCTTGTAAATCGGCGTCGCCTAATTTAGCAGCAATATTTCGCAGACAACGATTCATATCATCGATGCCGTAGAAAGACTCTTCAATATAAGGGATGTTGTAACGCTCCTCCATCTTTCTCGCCATATTGAGCAGCGCTCGTGAACAGATCATCACATTGAGCTTGGCACGGTGGGCGTAGCGAATTTCATCGTAGCGAGCATCGCCCGTAATTTTGGACAAAATACGGATGCCTAGTTTTTCTAACAGCGGCGTTACTCCCCACATTTCCCCGGCGATATTGTACTCGCCTATTAAGTTAATATCATAGGGCGTAGTGTATTCCGGTTCTGCTGTCCCGACAACATATTCCAATAAAGCTTCACCGCCAAAACGGTTGCCGAGATTTTTACTGCCAATGAATCCGGGAGCAATTACCGGGATTACAGGAGTACCAATTTTCTCAGCCGCAGCTTTGCAAACTGCATCAATATCATCGCCAATCAGAGCAGTTACGCAAGTAGCGTAGACAAACACCGCCGCTGGTTGGTAGCGTTCATGAAGTTCTAGAATCGCTTTGTAAAGCTTTTTTTCGCCACCGAAAATGACATCATTTTCACCCAAGTCAGTCGTAAAGCCCATCTTGTAGAGTTGAGGCCCAGAAGAGAGACTACCACGACTGCCCCAGGAATTACCAGCACAGGCGATCGGTCCGTGGACTAAATGAGCTGCATCGGCGATCGGTACCAAGGCAATCATCGCCCCATCAAAAGCACAGCCCCCTTGAGCAGCGCCTGGTTGTGCCTGTTGGGTGCAAGACTTGTTTTTCTTTTCTGATTGTTTCTGCTGATTATGTTCGCATCCTGACTCACTGAGCAGCTCGTTAATTTTGCCTTGGGTGCTTTTCATCTCTCTTCTCTTAGTGGATGGCAATTTTCGACAATTTGGGATTTTGGATTTTAGATTTTGGATTTTAGATTTTTAATAAGCATTCAGTAACCGGGAATCACAAATGATAATTTGTAAGGAGTCTAGTATGATTAATATCTTCATTCATCAAATGTTCTCCTGACTCCTGAATTCTGAATTCTGGCAACTTTTCTTTCAATCCAAAATCCAAAATCTAAAATCCAAAATGGATTGACTCCTGAATTCTGGCAATTTTTCTTTCAATCCAAAATCCAAAATCTAAAATCCAAAATGGATTGGCTAACAAATATATTTCGTGACATCCTCTCCACATACATCGGCGAGGTAAGACAAAGCACGAAAACGCAATCCGACAAACTCATCATATAAAGGATTGAGTTTACACAATGGTGGGATATCAAAAGACCGGCCAAATAATTTTATTTGGCGTTCAAAAGGACAACAGCAAGGAATTATTTGGCAAATTAAATGAGCGAGACGATTATTTTTAACCTGAATCCCATCCACCACATTACGTAAAGGATTGAGGATATTATTAAATATCCCGCGTTTTTGATAGTTAGGTGGATGGTAATTAGGATGAGGATGAGTATGAGTGTGGTTGTGAGTTTGATTGATAGTTTCCATTGATTACATGCCTCAGGTAAATGCTAAATTTGGGAGTGGGTATTGGGTACTGGGGAGAGGGTATTGGGTATTGGGAAGATTAAATCCCCAGTCCCCAATCCCTAGTCCCCAGTCCCTAGCCGCTAGTTCCTAATAACTTGCGTTGTTTCGCAATTCCTAACGAATCAAGTCGTAGGAAATATCGGTCTTAGAAGGAATATTGGTGTTGCGATCGATTTCTTCAAACAAGGTATTTACAACCCAGTTGAGTAAGTTGATTACACCTTGGTAACCGATGGTGCTGTAGCGGTGCAAGTGGTGACGATCCATAATGGGATAACCAATTCTCACGAGGGGAATCTTGGTATCGCGCCACAGGTACTTACCGTAGGTGTTACCGATTAGTAAGTCTACGGGTTCAGTGAACAACAAGGAACGCATGTGCCACAGGTCTTTACCAGGCCAGATGGTTGCATTTTGACCGAAGGGGCTAGAAGCAAGCAGTTCTCTCATTTCTGCTTCAAATACTTCGTTGCTGTTGTGAACCAAAATATGCACTGGTTCAGCACCCATTTCCAGCATGAAGCCCACAACGCTGTAAACTAAATCAGGTTCACCGTAGATAGCGAAGCGCTTGCCGTGAATCCATGAGTGAGAGTCAGTCATTGCGTCAACTGCACGACCGCGTTCGATTTCCAATTCTTCAGGAATGGGCTTACCAGATAGTTCGCTGAGTTTCATCAGGAACTCATCAGTAGCTTTAATACCCCAAGGACGGGAAACTACGGTTGGTTGCTTCCACTCTTTTTCAATGTACTCACGAGTCTTGACTGTAGAGTGTGATTGCAAGAAAACTGTAGCTTTACCATTAATTGAATCTGCTGCATCTTCCAGCTTTGTACCACCTGGATACATATCGAACTCACCTGTGTTGGGTGAATCCAAGTAGTCGCTGTTGTCAGCTAGAATCGTGTAGTCAAAGCCAAACAGAGAAGCAATCCGCTTGATTTCGCGGTTGTTGCCAACGTAGGTGTCAAAACCTGGGACGAAGTTGATCTTACCATTGCTGGTTTCTTTCTTCTGACCTGCGGTCAGGTTAGAAAGAATTCCCTTCATCATGTTGTCGTAACCAGTGATGTGGGAACCAACAAAGCTGGGGGTGTGAGCGTAAGGAACTGGGAAATCTTGAGGAACTGAACCAGCTTTCTTAGCGTTGTTGATGAAAGCTTGTAAGTCATCACCAATTACTTCTGCCATACAGGTGGTGCAGACAGCAATCATCTTGGGCTTGTAGAGTTGGTAAGAGTTCGCCAAGCCGTCAATCATGTTTTGCAGTCCACCAAACACCGCTGCATCTTCAGTCATCGAAGAAGATACACCAGAAAATGGTTCTTTGTAGTGACGGGTTAAGTGGGTGCGGAAGTATGCAACGCAACCTTGGGAACCTTGAACAAAGGGCAGAGTGCCTTCAAAACCCACAGCAGCGAAGATTGCTCCTAAAGGTTGGCAACCTTTAGCAGGGTTCACGGTTAGAGCTTCACGAGCGAAGTTCTTTTCGCGGTAATCCCAACCCTTAGTCCATTCTGAAACCCGCTTTACTTCTTCGGGGTCGTGACCGTTTTCAAATTGCTTCTTATTTTGGAATAATTCTTGGTATTCCGGCTGGTGAAATAGCTCTACGTGGTCTTGAATTTTTTCGGGATTCTGAGGCATTTCTGATCTCCAAGCTTGCTGAATTTATTACTATTCAAGGAATCGGCAGTGAGGAGAGAGGGAGTGGAAATATGACTCAAAACTCAAAATGCAAAATGCAAAACACATCATTTTGAATTTTTAATTTTGAATTTTGAATTCCCAACTCCCTCCTGGGGTTTTAGCCCCAGGTACTTATGTCTCTCCCATTTTTTTTAGGCGGTTGCTTTAGCTGTGGCTTTAGCTTCAGCTTTTTTGCTCCAGGGAGCGCCAATTAATCCCCAGGTTGGGCTGTTGAGTGCCAAATCCATATCACGAGCGAAGATAGCAAAGCCATCATAACCGTGATAAGGACCGGAGTAATCCTTTTTGTGGTTTAATTTTTTTCAACAGCCTAATGTTTGCAATGAGCAATGTCAGAATTAAACATTGTTTGTTGAGAACACATTTATTTTTAGACTAAATATAGGCTAAAGGAGAATTCGTAATTCGTAATTCGTAGTTCGTAATTAGGTGTTGCGGATTGAAAATATGAGTTTACTCACGCAGAGACGCAGAGTCGCAGAGAGTAAGAGTCGATTTTTAAATCTCATATTCAAATTCAGAAATACCTGCAATCAAGAGTCCTAAATTACGAATTACGAATTACGAATTACGAATTATTTTGGTTTAAGTCTGCAAACATAGCAGCAAAGAGAACACATGAAATCAAAAGTACTATTGGAATTAGAGACAGTAAATCTGCGTTTGAAGTCTGCAAAAACAAAAGTGACAATTAGAGAATCGAATGGAAGTCTGCAATTACGTGCTACGTTACCAATTAAACCGGGAGATAAGGACAAAAACGGCACTGGGAGAAAGCAGTACAATCTGAGTTTGAATATTCCCGCCAACTTAGATGGATTAAAAACCGCTGAGGAAGAAGCTTATGAATTAGGAAAGTTAATTGCACGGCATACCTTTGAATGGAATGATAAATATTTAGGCAATGAGGCAATTAGAAAAGATTTTCAAACAATCGGGGAATTACTCGAAAAATTTGAAGATGAATATTTTAAAACTCACAAACGCACGACAAAAAGCGAACATACTTTTTTTTATTATTTTTCCCGAACCAAGCGATTCACTAATCCCACAGATTTAGCGACTTCTGAGAATTTGATAAATTCAATTGAAAAAATCGATAAAGAATGGGCTAAATATAATGCAACTAGAGCGATCGCTGCATTTTGTCAAGCATTCAAAATCGAAATTGATTTATCTAAATATTCCAAGATGCCTGACAATAATTCCCGGAATATACCCACCGATGCAGAAATAGCTGAGGGAATTAGCAAATTTGAAGATTATTTAAATAACAGAGGCAATCAAGTTAATCAAAATGTTCAAGATAGCTGGCAGCTTTGGCGCTGGGCTTATGGAATGTTAGCAGTTTTTGGTTTACGACCACGGGAGCTTTTTATTAATCCTGATATTGATTGGTGGTTAAGTCCAGAAAATTTAGATTTAACATGGAAAGTTCATAAAGATTCTAAGACTGGGGAGAGGGAAGCACTACCGTTACATAAGCAATGGATTGAGGAATTTGATTTGAGAAATCCGAAATATTTAGAGATGTTGGCAGTGGAAATTAGTAAAAAAGATAATACTAATCATGCAGAAATAACGGCATTAACACAGCGAATTAGTTGGTGGTTTCGTAAAATTGGATTTGATTTTAAACCCTATGATTTACGTCACGCTTGGGCAATTCGAGCGCATATTTTGGGAATCCCAATTAAAGCAGCGGCGGATAATTTGGGTCATAGCGTGCAAGTTCACACGCAAACTTATCAGCGTTGGTTCTCGCTCGATATGCGAAAATTGGCAATGAATCAGGCGTTGAGTAAGAGGAATGAAGTTGAGTTGATTAGGGAGGAGAATGCTAAACTGAGAATAGAGAATGAGAAGTTGAAGTTGGAGATTGATAAGTTGAACATGGAGTTAGTTTATAAACGGAGTTAAATTTTTAAGAAATGGAAAGTATTAAAAGTAGCCTTGATAAACCAACTTGACTGCCAACGCTTTCCTAACTTCACGTGCATCTGGACGCATATCTATAAAATCTTGTAGTTTAGCGAGCGCATCAAGTGCATTTTTCTCTGTTGACTGTTGCCGCGATGCTCGCAGTGCGAGTCTCGCAGTTTCTAAATGCTGACTAAGCATTGTTCCCTGTTAGACTTTTACTTTCCTGCGTATTTTCTCCTAGTTTTGTTCAAAAATCAAATAGGAGTCCTATATAAGTTGGTTTAAAGAGGAGCCAGAGGCGATCGCAACTAAAAAATTGCCGCATTCTCACGGTGTACGATCGCCATCAATCACTAAATCATTGCCCATTGATCCGAATCATGTCTGTCAAAATATTATCCAAACTACCGTTAACTTGAATGCGATCGATCTTCTCTGCAATGCGTTCTAATACTTCGAGTTCCTTCAGACGCAATGCCACGGGGTTATCCTCCATCACTTTGGCAGTGTTTAACATACTGCGAGTAGCAGCGGTTTCTTCTCTGCGTCTGACTACGTTTGCTTGAGCGGCTTTTTCTGCTTCGACTACTTTGCTCAAGATCGTCTTAATCTCGCCAGGTAAAATAATGTCTTTGACGCCTACAGAATCTACTTCGATTCCATAGTCTGCGGTTTTCTGGCGAATGTATTCAGATATACTTCTGTCAATTGCACCTTTATCTTCTAATAAGGTGTCTAAATTGCGTTCGCCGATCGCACCACGCAAAGCAAATTGCAATTCTTTGTATAAGAAGCCGGAAATATCTGATAAGCCGCTTTTTGCTCTCAATGGATCTTGGATACGGAAGCCAGCTGTCAAATTTAACCGCAGAGGTACTTTATCCTTAGAAAGGATATCTTGACCTGATACTTCCATATTTTGTAGTCTCAAGTCGATGGTTTCGGTTTGAAAAGAGCGTCCAAATAACCACCAAGCGTGTACCCCTGGCGATCGCTGTCCTTGAAACTCTTGATTAATGTATAGAACCCATTTGACATCTAAGAAGGTGCTGCAAGCCTCTTAATCATTAGCCTGATGAAGCAGATATTGAGTTTGGCAGTGGCACTAACCAGGGTTCGTTCAAAGTTCTTAACCAGAATTTTACAGCGCTCCATCCAAGCATTGGAGCGTTCGATCACCCATCTAGCTATTGCCGGAACAAATCCAGATTTTCCTTGTGCCGCTTTCTCTTGTTTTGAGGGTTTCGTAGAAAGTTGAAACTGAATTTTGGTCATGATCTCTGGGTAAATTCGCTCTAACTCCTGAGTCAAATATTCTGGGTGATACCCATGATCTAGCAGGATAGTAATCTTGGGAATATCGATAGGTTTTGACTTGAAGTAGTCGATGTTGAGAGTAAACATCTCAATTAATCCGGCATCATCCGAGACATTGGCGCGAGTACAGAGCGTAAAAAAGGGAAACCCAAGGGTGTCAATAGCCAAATGCCTTTTAATACCGTTGGTGGCTTTGTAGAAGCAAAAACCTTTCGACTCCACACTGGCGTTGCAGGTATTTTTCACTGCTTGGGAGTCAATGATGATCAATGTCGTCCAGTGCGGTTTTTTTTTTACCTGTTCACGCACTTGTCCATGTAAGACACTCATCAGTTCCTCAAATACCCCGGCTGCTCGCCACTGTTTGTAGTGCCAATATACAGTGGAATAAGGGGGGAGGTCTTTAGGTAAGTCTTGCCAATTGCATCCATTTTTTAGTTGATAGAGAATTCCATTGAAGATATCTCGCTTTGGCCAGTTGGTCGGTCGAGTCTGCTTCTTAGTCGGTAATATCTCTTGCAATAAGGGTTCAAAAATTTCCCATTCTGCATCAGTGAGGTTGCTGGAATACGCCATTAGTATTGGATTTTAGATGCTGAGGAGTACCTTAATTCAAAACCTCACAAGATGTCAAATGGGTTCTATAGTAGTGCGATGTGCTGTGCGGGTACTTGGCAAATATGCAAACAGTTGCGACTGAGCAATTTCACTTCTGCTGAACCCTCAACCAACTCAGCCACTAAACGAGACTCTAACTGAGCATCGGCGCTGATGTCGATAATTTCCACCTCAACACCTTGCCAAAACAACTTGCGGCTTGTAGGTGGCAAAATAGAAATCACTTTACCTCGATACCGCACAATTGCAACTTGCCAATTCAGTAATTGCACTGTTTGGCAGTAGGCGGCAACAAAATCAGGATGTTTTTCAATTAGAACATCTTCCAGGGGAAAGTCTGGGTTAGGCACTATTCGACTGAGAGTCCGCACTGAAACATCCCGATCTACTGACCAAAAAGCATACTCTCCAGGTTCTAGAGGTCGCACAAAATCATTTTGCACATATAGTAAACCAATTTCATACTCGGAAATTTGAAACTTTTTCAGTCCACTCAAGGCGAATTTACGTAGTTGCTGCACAAAAGAAGCAGGCAATTCTAAACTTTCTTCTAAGTTGAAGAGATGAGATTCTACCTCAATAAAACCACGCCAAAAAGCCATCAATTGATTTGGTGCAACGCTTACCCAATTCTGACCCCAGCGTACTAACGCAGCTTGATTGTATCCAGTTCTGATAATCAATAAATGTTGTTGCAGTTCAGGTTGATGATTGCGTAACAACAGTTCTAGGTTTTCAATCTGAGTTTGTGGCTGATTGAGGTCGTAGATTTTAACTTGCCAATGGCGACCAAAATAAGTGTGTGTACCAGGCTGTAAAATTTTCTTGAAGTCACTGCGGTGATATAAGATGCCGATTTCATTAGGTTTGATATAAAATGTTTTCCACATAGTAATTTGCATAGATAATTTGAGCGATACTTTAGGTAAGTTGCGCGATGCCTGGGTTGGGCGTAGCCATCGCAACCAGCTAAGAAGATATAATCAAGACATTTATAACCTTGCTTGAAACTAAATACCACCTGTGATTTAAATCGTAGTTTCACAAGTGACAGCAAGCTAAAGGATTTATTTTAGCTACTTGTAGTATTATAATACAAAAATTTTTGACTCTGCTAATCAAGTGTTTACAGTTGAGGTGCGGGCAAAAGTTTCTTCAAAACTGGATTAAGATTGCTGTTACTTTCCCCAGGAGTCTGGAGAAAGATAACTGCGTTCAAATATGCCGTTCGGTTAGCAATCGAGAATCTCCGTAGAGAAATCGAGTGTGGAAAACGAAGGGACATACTCAAGTGAAGGAGAAATACAGTTGCGCTGGCTCCTTGACTGTAGCTATCAAACATTACCTTGGGAGTAATGAGCGACAGCAGAACACTTGCACCGCAGAGTTTGGAAAATTACGGAATCGAACCGTTTTGGGATTTCTCCCGTGCCACATTGGTTACCTTAAAAGGGTAATGTCTTTTGACCCGGACAGGGTTGGGTGAAAGTATAGGAATTGAACCTACAACACATCGATTATGAGTCGATCGCTCTAACCAATTGAGCTAACTTCCTTTGGTGTTTGATACAGGACTCGAACCTGTGACACATCGATTATGAGTCGATCGCTCTGCCAACTGAGCTAATCAAACGGTGGTATAGTTTCAAGCACTCGGCGACATACGCTCATACCAAAGGTTAGCGCATCAGTCAGGCAGATAGAACCTGAACCATAGCTTTGTAACTTTGTTACTATCCCGCTCCAAATTTAGCATAAAGGGATTGGGGATTGGGGATTGGGGATTGGGCTTCAATCTGGAAAAGCTAAACCAGTCATGGGGTCACGAATATATAACCCTAATGTGAGACTACGGATTGCTTCATCCCAAACGGGTATTAGTTGTTCTGCTTGATCTGCCCAATAATCGAATGTAATCAAGCACTGAACATTCGACCCCAAACCGATACAAATCCGGGAAAAAGCTTCCCGTGGTTCTTCTTGAGTGTCAATAAACTTAATCTCTGTCCAGACAATTTTGGCGGTTTGGCGCTTGACGGTAATAATTTCTCCCTTTTCAATGGGGTTGCGACTGTCGTCTTCTACCACTTTCTTTAAGGTAGATTTGAGGGGAAACTGGCTCCAATCATTGGGGGGTAACTGATTGAAAGATACTTCCAGACAGCAATCATCGTTGGGCGGTTTTTTATCGACAAACTTGAAAGATTTTTCTTGTGGTTCAAAAACCCAATCTTGGGGGACATTGAAGCGAACAGCCCCACGATTGGCGACAAATATTTTGTAGCCTGATGGAGATTCCCAGCGATGGTCAGGCTTTAGTTCAAGCGTTTCTTTAATCCACTGGAGATTGCTTTTTTTACGCTTTGCCATAGTGTTTTTGTTTTTTTGCTGGTTTTGCGATCGCCTAAGTTAAATAGTAGGCGATTCCGATAAGCCCGCCTACGCCCTTTTCGTTAATATTATCAAATTCCCAGTAATAGTAAGCCGCGTTGCGCCCTTTCGACAATCTCCTGCACTTGTTTGTTATCCCGCATTAATACAGCCAGCTTTGATACTCTTGATTTACGCCTTTCATGTCGCTGTAAAGCCACACCATGCGATCGATGAACCAAAGCTTACCTAGTGTAACCAGGGTAAAACCCAACAAAGTAATCCAGCTGTTGAGTTCGATTAAGCCCCAAATGAGTAAAATTCCACCCAAGGCAGAGATACCGCTGAGAATATTAGGGACATGATGATGGTGCTGGGGAACAGGAATTTGATCGCGATTTAACCAGACTCGTTCCCCAAGAACACCTTAGCCTGATCGAGAAGATGCGGACTAGAGAAAATGCCTATAACAGTGCGCTTTCCAGCTTGGATAAATTGTACCGTGAAATGCTGGAAACAGAAAACGAGTTGGGAGATATGACAGAACACATGCTGATGGCAGTTGGGACTCGATATGGCAAAAGCAGTGTAGAGTACGGTATGGCGGGAGGAGTTCCTAAAAACAAGCGTCGTAAGGGACTCCGAGGCGAGTCGCCAACTTCCACTGTTGAGCAACCTGAGTTTGTTGCCAGTGTAGAGGGCAAGAATGGAAAACAAGCAGCAGCAACAAGTTAGGATGTCGGCTATTACTCAAAATTTGATCAAGCCCAAATATCTCAGGGCGATCGCTCTGAGATATTTGAATGATATTATGGTGCGTTGCGCTTTGCGACAACGCACCCTACAGAACAGCAAAATCAGCGGCGGAAAAACTGGGTTTTTGAAACGTTTTAATTAAGTGCGATGTCTACGCCAGGAGCAACTCTTACACCAAATCTACCGAACCTGTATATCCTTTGAGAATTCCCAAAGAACCACCACATGAATTAATTACCGTATCCTTTCCTATGCGGCTGAAGCTGGCGTTTAAGCCGTTGACATTTAAGCGATCGCCGCAACCAAAGCCGTAGATAGTAGCAAAACCACTACTTCCTAGAATCACTGTATCTGTTCCTTCACCCAAGTAAACTTTATCATTCCCCCCACCTGTTATCTCCACAGATGAACCAAACAGGTTTGTATCTTTGCTTAAAGGTTCAGGTAGACAAACCATCGTTCCCCGCAGATTTATGACATTATTGCCATTTCCCACCCGGATAATATCATCACCTGAACCGGCAAAAATTAAATCATTACCTGAACCAGACTGAATAACGCTGTTAGTATCATTTGTAATAATTGTATTGTTGCCATCATCTGCATAAATTTTGGCAGAACTTGAGCCAGGGATTCCAAAAGCCAGAATAAAATCTCCACCGCAGCCGGTTTTAATTGTAGTTTCACCATAGGAAATTACAGCAATTTGATTGTCACCATCTCCAGCTGTGATGCTTTGGTTATAAGATGGCAAACCACTATCAAGATAAGTCAGTAATGAAAGTTCACTGGTGATAACGTCATTTCCTGACCCTGTTCTAATGTTGGCATCTCCGGCTCCTAAAAAAATTAAGTTATTACCTTTGCCGGCATTAATGGTTCGGTTGGCAAATCCACCTAAATAGAAAATATCGTCTCCTGCTCCTGCTGACGCAACTAATTTGGGAATGGCGTCTAAGCCAATAATATTATCATCAGCATCGAAGAGATAGTTTCCACCATAATCATCTAAAAAGTTGTTTCCACTGCCCAAACGAATTGTGTGATTGCCAGCTCCTAAACTAACATAATCATCTCCGGCTCCAGTATAAACGGTTGCTTGAAATTCATTAGGATTGCACGGCAATGAGCTAGTTTGCAAGACTTCGCCGCTAAAAATGCTAGTATCAAAATTAAAGATTAGGTCTACACTTCTTCCTAATAAGACAACATCATTGCCATTTTGTGTATTTACAATATTGTTGTTTCCTTCAACAACCAACCAGTCTGGATTTGCAGTCCCGCGAACTCTTTGATTACTATCTTGAATGACTTGTGGAGTGTAGGTAATGCCGCGAAAAACTTGGGTTGTCATAAAAATTTCCTTTATAGCTCAATACAGTTCAGCGAAATCTAAAAATTATCTAGATGAGCTATTATTCTGAAAAATCAATAGTAATCCGGTGACTTTTTCCAAAAATTTTTCAACGTATTCCAAAATATATAGGAATCATATTTGATTTTTGAAAAGATACGTAGGCTGGAATAGCACTTACTTAAGTTGGATTTAGATTCCCGACTTCTTCAGGAAGTCGGGGATCTGGGCAGCAACAAAGCTTAAAGTAAATGCCATACATACGTAGGGTGCGTTATCAGCGAGAGTACGGCACTGAATCCTTAAGAAGGGTGCGTTATACCGTTTGACTTTAATTATGATACAAATACGTTGGTAGGGGCACGGCAATGTTCCCTACGCGAAATCTATATGTATCAGGGTTTTAGTGAAATGGTATTACTGAATTTTATTCAAAAATCAAACTGGATTCCTATAGAGTAAGTCATTAATTTTCTGTCCTTTGTAAAGTTAAACAAAGGTGAGAATTTGGGCATCTTGGGAACTATAGAGGTAAACCAAATTAGTATTAACTTGCAGTTTCCAGCAATGAAGACTCACCATTTTAGCAAAGCTAAGGCGTTACCATTACAAATTGTTCTTGTTGTTCCCTTCGTGATCCAAATTTTTGCAGCGGTCAGTTTAGTGGGTTATTTGTCCTTTAAAAATGGACAAAGAGCAGTGAATGATTTGGCAGAACAGTTGATAGATCGTACCAGTGAGGTAGTGGATGAACACCTCAAGTCTTATCTTTCCATTCCGCAAACCCTGAATCAAATCAACGCAGATGCTATCCGCAGGGGAATATTAGATGTGCAGAATCGCCAAACCCTTGGCAAGTATTTCTGGGATCAAATGCACACCTCTGACCTGACTTATATTGGTATTGGATTAACGACGGGTGAAGGGGTGGGTGCTGCTCGTTATGATGGCAAAACCATTACCATTGATGATTGGACTGGCAAGCTGCCTAACAATGTCTACACTTATGCTACTGACGATCGAGGCAATCGAACTCAGGTAAATGCTCGGTGGGATTGGGAAAATTCTAGCCAACTTTGGTATACCCAACCCATAGCCGCTGGTAAACCTATTTGGACAAAGATTCTGGTTGAGAACTTTCCTACCGGTCCCTACATCGCCGCTTCTGCGAGTCGTCCAATCTATGATTCGCAAAATCGCTTACTAGGAATGATTGCCTGCGATATCCATCTGTTGAAACTGGGCGATTTTTTACGCAGTTTGAATATCAGTCAAGTTGGGCGAGTGTTCCTTTTAGAACGGGATGGCACATTAATCGCCACTTCCGGCACAGAAAAGCCTTTTACGTTAGTTAATCAAAAGGCTCAGAGATTGAAGGCGATCGCTAGCTCTGACCCAATAATACAGAACGTTGCTAAACACCTGCAAACTTTTAAAGGGTTGGAGTCCATCACCAAAGACACAGATTTTCAACTCGAGTTACAAGGAAAACGGTATTTTGTCGATGTTTTACCTTGGCGTGACGAGTATGGTTTAGATTGGCTCTTGGTGGTGAGTGTGCCAGAAAACGCATTCATGGCGCAAATTAACGCCAACACCCAAACTACGATCGCCTTTTGTTTTGCTGCATTAGTCGTTGCTTCGGTGATGGGCGTGTTTACTTCCCATTGGATTGTACGCCCAATTCTGCGCCTAAATCGAGCAAGTAAGGCAATGGCATCTGGCAATTTAGATCAAACAGTAAAAACTAGCGGCATTCAAGAACTTAATACCCTGTCTAACTCTTTTAATTACATGGCAGAACAACTGCATGAATCGTTTACAGCTTTAGAAAAAAGCAAGGAAGAACTAGAAGACCGAGTAGAAGAACGTACCACTGAACTCAAAAATATATTAGAGGAATTGCAACGCACTCAATCTCAAGTTATTCAGAGTGAAAAAATGTCTAGTCTGGGACAATTAGTTGCTGGAGTTGCACACGAAATTAATAATCCAGTTAACTTTATTCATGGCAACCTCGCCCATGTGCAAGAATATACTCAGGATTTATTAGCATTTATAGAATTGTATCAGCAACACAATCCTAACCCTGCTCCAGAAATTCAAATTGCTGCCGAAGATATGGATTTGGAGTTTTTGCAGCAAGACTTACCAAAATTGTTGTCTTCCATGAAAGTCGGCACCGATCGCATTCGCCAAATTGTATTGTCGCTGCGGAACTTCTCCCGCATTGACGAAGCGGAATTTAAAAGCGTTGACATTCATGAAGGCATCGACAGTACTTTGATGATTCTGCAACACCGCCTCAAAGCTAAACCAGAACAACCCGAAATTCAGGTAATCAAAGACTACGGCAATCTACCCGCAGTAGAATGCTATGCCGGACAACTAAATCAGGTGTTTATGAATATTTTAGTGAATGCCATTGATGCCTTAGAAGAAAGTCATGCCAAACTTAGTTATCAGGAAATACAGGAAAATCCCAGTCGAATTATAATTCGCACATCGGTTGTGAATTCAACGTGGGTAAAAGTAGCGATCGCTGATAACGGAGTTGGTATTTCCCAAGAATTTCAGCAACGAATATTCGATCCATTTTTCACCACCAAACCCATTGGCAAAGGAACCGGAATGGGTATGTCTATTAGCTACCAAATCGTCACAGAAAAACATGGTGGCAAACTGGAGTGCTTCTCAACTCGTGGAAAAGGAACCGAGTTTATCATTCAAATTCCTCTGCGGCTAGAGGTTCATGGAGTGGTTTAATAATTATGGCTGAGGCTCTAATATCATTTTCGGTTGAAAACTTATCATTATCACTGACGCAGGGACGCCAGAAATTTTAATAATAAGTTATTATCCGAATTTGATATAGTATAAAATTATTTTGCTGGTAATATACTAATTTTGAGTGTTAACAGATTATACAGTTGGACAGATAGTTAAAATCAGTAGTTCTATTTGTTAAAAAACCTATGCAGATAAATCAGGTGATTGAAACCTACGATCAGGGAGCAGTCGATTATGACGCAATTATGCAGCGTTACTGGCACATCGATCGCCAACCCCTAATTGCTTCCTTACAACTTCAGCCAGGACAAACCGTACTTGATGCTGCGGTAGGAACAGGTCTTAATCTTTGGGCTTATCCTCAAGGAGTGCATGTAGTCGGTGTCGATCTTTCTCATAAAATGCTGGATGAAGCGCGTAAAAAGAGCGTATCCGCAGACATCAGCTTTAAGGTATCGGATATCTGCAATCTAGATTTTTCTGATAATACCTTTGATGCAGCAGCCTCAGGATTTACGCTGTGTGTCGTTAACGATCCAGTCCGTGCGATGGAGGAGATTTTACGAGTTACTAAGCCTGGTGCATTGATTGCCATTCTCGATTACTGTAAATCACGAGATCCAGAGGTTGAGAAATGGCAAGAGTTAATATCTGATGGAGCTTCACAGCTAGGCTTCCCCACTGGTAAAATCAAGTGGAATGCATTGATGGATTATGACGAATTGATTTACAATAGTAAGTTGACAATTGAAGTACTAGCAGACGATCGCATAGAAAGTCCAAACCCATTTTTATGTGGTTGTCAATTACTGCTTAAAAATTCCAAAGCTTAAAAGCAACGTCTGTTTGGCTGATTATTGGAGTGAATTCTAGTTTTGCGATCGCTCGATGTCCGTTATCACTCAAAATTTTGTCTAGTGGGAACAAAAGCGATCGCTCTAATTTGTAAAAACTCTTCTAGCGTGCTTCTGAGTCATCCTACAGCAAAATCTGTGTACTGCCTGACATGAGGTGCATGATATGCTATCACAATATCTTGCTTAGGCACTCCCTCACTCACGAGTTGATCCGCGATTGCATCCTCTGTTCCGTCATGCTGCACCCAAATTTTCCCATCCTTAATATCTACGTGCAGCACACAGCCGTAAATCCGGGTACTGCTATCCTTCCATCCCACATGCACAAGCTGATAGTGGTCTTGTGTTGTATCAAAAATGGTTTGACTTTCTATGGGATCGTTCCCAGAGCGCAACTTTGCCCGCGCCGTCAATAATCTCTGAATTAGTTCACGATACAAATTTAGCCTATCCATTCTGCAATCTCCTGTTTTTCTGTGTCGTATACCAAAAGCGGAATTTGGTTACGGCCAATGACCGTTTGAATAAATGGATACCTGAAAAATCGCTTATAAACATCCAGGGGAACTGCCAAATACAGTCGCCGCTCTGGATCGTCGTCTTCCAAGGCAATGCGGTAGTTAATAAATTGTCCAATTGCAGTATGAAACTCAGAAATAGTTGAGGCTGCCAAAAATGTTTTGATTTCAACTGCAATCTTTTGATCGTCCTTTGTCGCTGCTAGCAACAGTTCTGCACCCAAATCGATGTAAAAATCAACAAACCCTAAATCAATATGGTACGGATCGTGAGTAATTACCCACCCTTCATTCTCAAGGATAGTCCTGACCAGTTGATGAAACGTATCTCTTGCAGACATCTTAGACAGCTAACCAAAAGGATAA
Organism: Desmonostoc muscorum LEGE 12446; assembly: GCF_015207005.2. GTDB lineage: Bacteria > Cyanobacteriota > Cyanobacteriia > Cyanobacteriales > Nostocaceae > Nostoc > Nostoc muscorum. The sequence goes on along the minus strand of NZ_JADEXS020000001.1, from coordinate 1,408,836 downwards.
AATCTTTGCCTAAATTCTATCGTGCATCCCACCCAAGCCGCAGCAGGCGATCGCATCTTACAGCAGTTTTCATGTATTTGAACCACATCTGTCGTAGGGAACATTGCTGTGCCCTTACCGCGTGGTTTATTTACCTGAAAATAGCTGTAAATCGTGGTGCATTGCACTTGGTGACAACACACCACAATCTACATCATTTAGTTTGACAAGTGATTTTGAAATAGTTCTAAAACATGTTGCCAAGCATCAGGAGCAGCTTCAGCATTGTAACTTGGGTGTTGTGCTAAAAATGGGTACTGGTCTTTGAAGAATCCAGCGAAAAATCCATGTCCGGCATCGTATCTAAATACACGATGATTGATTTGATGTTTCTTTAATTCTGCCTCAATTTGCTCGGTTTCCTCCTGGGAAATTAACGAATCTCTTGTACCAAAAAATGCATAAATAGTACCTTTAATTTCTGAGGTGCGATTAATAGTTGGAGTCTCTTCACCATAACTAGAAGTGGTAATCCCAGCACCGTAAAACGAAGCTGTGGCTTTGATATCGGGTAAAGTTGCAGCGATGTAAGCAACATGACCACCAAAACAGAAACCAATGACACCAATGGCATCATGTTTGACGTTGGGCAAAGTTTTTAAGTAGGCGATCGCCGCCTGAATATCACTTAAGATATCTTGATACTTTACTTGTTGATAGTATTCCAACCCTAGCCCATAGCTTTCTGGGCTAAACCCAACATCTTGGGCGCTAAAATCAGCCTCAAAACCCGGAGCAATACGTTGAAACATCGCGGGGGCTATTGCGACATAACCTTGTTTAGCGATTAATTCGGTGATATCTCGAATGTTACTGTTGATTCCAAAAATTTCTGGAAAAACGATAACGGCGGCAAAGGTTCCCTGATGTGCTGGTTGAGCTAAGTAAGCATCGATTTCTAAGTCATCATTAGGTATTTTGACTTTTGCGGTGTTAATTTCGATGTTTGTGATTTCTACCATCTTTTTTCCAGTGAATTGATACCAACTTGTCTATTTTGACTGTTTTTCGACACGAATAGAAGATATATAGGACAAGCGAATTTTTTACGTTTAGGCAGCAACAATCTGTTGTATAATGTGCCTTATTAATCAAGACTAGATTTCTAACTTTTGAATAGATAGGATCTCGAACTTCTGGATGATACTAAGGTTTTTTATTTGTGCGACCTTACAGGGGTAAACATCAAGACTCAATCTTAAGAAGCACAACAAAAACTATGCCAGATCAAACATTTAGAAAAAACATTCCAGAAGTCGATCCAACCGAAATTGAAGATACTCGAACTGCGATCGCTCGTGAACATCGTTCTTTCCTAGAAAAAGTCTTGGTTAAAGCCAGATTTGCAGATTTGTATGATGCCAGAGACTTTAGCGAAGTTGTGTTTCGCGTCATGCGTGACTTAATGACGACAGAAGCAAGCGATCGCGTCGAGGGAGAACTGCATAAAGAAGCTGTGCCTACAGATGAGAAAGCACTCCAATTTGAAGTTGCCGATCTTTGGAAAGATACCAATCCAATTGTCAGATTTTTAAGTCGAATACGCCAACCTTTAAGAGGCCCGGCTCCCATTGGCATCGATTCCAATTTATTTCTGACGCGAGTTGCCAATGAGGGAGCGCTCCCACCAAACGTTAAGGCAGAGCAAGCAGTTCAAGCTGTGTTTTCTGCCACCAAAGACGAACTTTCTCAAGAGCGGATTCAGGAAATTGCTAGCTGGCTCCCCGATCGTATACGTCAGCTTTGGGAGCAAGCTTAATTACAAGCCTGAAAAAGTTAAGTCTGTTTGTGGATAATAATCGCAAACAGACTTTTTATATAAATCACTCCGCAGACTTCACCGTTTGGTTTGCTGCCGAGCGTGTTTTCTTTCGCTCTGACTTACGCGTTCCACCAGCCATCCCATACTCATCACTATTTTTGCCATAGCGAGACGCAACACTCAACAGCATGTGTTCAGAATAATCATTCAACACACGTTCAGCTTCTTCTAATGCATTCTGAGTTTTATCCATTATCGTTCGTGCTTGATTATGGGCAGCTAGCTTCTCTCGCAAGTCATGAATCATAGTATTGTAACTAGTGATTGATAACCCATTACCAAAATCTAAGTCAGGCTTAATCGCCTGCATTCCTTCAATCCGTCGTTCAGCTTTCGTCAGTGCAAGCGAGTTTCGTCTGCGTTGCGGCATAAAATTTTCCTTTTTGGATTAATTTATAGAGAACTCTGAGGCTTTTACCACTGTGTTCTTTATATACCACTAAATTACGCAATAGGCGGATGCACCAGCCTGAGTAAAGCTACAGAATTTATAGAACATTCATACACAGCATAAATGCAGGTATATTTGCTGAAATTTGTTAAAATTAACAGATTTAGAAGTCCAAAACCTGATTTAAAACTTCAAAACTTGATTTAGAAGTCCAAAACCTGATTTAAAACTTCAAAACTTGATTTAGAAGTCCAAAACCTGATTTAAAACTTCAAAACTTGATTTAGAAGTCCAAAACTTGATTTACGAGTTGAAAACTTGATTTACGAGCAAGCTGTCGTGCAGCCCAACGTGCCCTAGAGGAATGCGATCGCTATATTCTGTCACGCTACGCCATATTGCGTATATTGACGGAGGTAAGATGGCTGTAGCCCCAAAACAATATCCTCTGTGGGTACTCCTATCTCAGTCAACTCTTCAGCAATTTGGATATCTGTCATATTACTCTGAATTCATATTTTTTCATCTTTGATATCGAGATGTGTCACACAATTATAAATTCGGTCATATCCATCCCAACCAATCTCTAGAATCTGATAATGGTATTGAATATGGTACTGACAAATGGACACGTAGTTCAAAGAAAGTACTTAATTCGTTAATTATTGATAATAATCAAACAAGAGTTGAATAGACTGTGAGTATATTATAATTTAATTTACTGTCTTCTTAGACTCACCTCAAAAGCTAAATCAGCACGGTAAAAACACACATCAAACTCTGCAAAGAAGTTCATATGTCCGAGTATCAAAGGTACTTCTGTAGATTTTGTCCAAGCAAATGCAAGCAAGACAGGAGAAAATTCTGCAACTCTAGCTGACAGCACTAATCCTCGTGCTTCGAGACGAGCTAGATTCCCGCTTAACTGAATTGGAACTTTTTGTTCTTCCCAAACTGCTCCTAGTTGCAGACCAATTTCGTAAGGTAATACATTAACACTTGCATCTGTATCCAGCAAACCCATAACTTCAATAGATTGATTTTTATAAGTCAAAGTCAATGGTAAATAAGGCATCGTGCTGGAAACACCAAGAGCATTGCTGCGCTCAATAAAAGGAAATCTTTTACCTTCAAGCATGACCTTCCTGTTTTGCTGCTGTAAGAAGCTCAGATAATGTCTGGGCTGCTTCATAGGCTTCACAAGGAGACCATACAACTGCTTCAGTAGATTCCAGTTGCTTTAAAAGTGCATTTTCCTGTTCTTGATTATCAGTTAATTCTAGATTGCATCCTTCTTCCTTTGCTACCTCTAGCAACAGAAAATGGATAAGGCGCAATTTATCTTGATGGGATAGTTTACTAACATTCTGTAGCAAATCATTTAGAAGCATATCGCCAATTATTAATAAGTAAGGAATGAATTTAGGTTACAGCAATTTTCATGTATTTAGACCACAATATTATTTCTTACTTTGCGCCTTTGCGTCTTGGCGTGAGATAAAAACAATGTGGTTCATTTACCAGAAAATCGCTGTAACGTAATAGGTAGGGTGCGTTGTCGCCAAGCGCCGCACCAAATCAATCTCAGTAGTAAATATATATCATCAGTGAGCCTACACTATGGGTGATTATTAGGGTTTTCAATCATTAATCCTTCACTGACAACTGCTGTATTTAACTCCTTATCTGCGGACACAAAGGTAATAGAAGGTAATCCATTAGCGATGCAAAGGGTATTAACTGCACGGCCTGCTGCTAGTTGGATAGCGTCATAACCTCGTAAACTATAAATTTCTGACAATGCCATTCCATAATTAATTATAGTTTCTGTGATTTCAATGATTTGGTAATCTTTTTGTAAATCACTTCTGAACTGATTGCGTGTGATTGTTGCATCTGTAATGCTAATACTTCCACTGCGCGATCGCCTCGTAATTGCTGCTATAATTTCCACACCAGTTATTGCAGCAATGAAGTCAAAATAAAGTTACTACGACCTGTTCGACGCAGGTTCGATAAGTTAGAAAAAAACCACAAAGCTAAATCCCAAAGCTAATCCAGATACTGTTGCAGAAAAAAAAAAGAAATTGAAACATTGTTGGCAAACCACCGCGTTGAAATCGAAACAGGAAAACTGAGAGTATTCCTAATTGATGAATGTCATTTAATGTGGGGAGACTTAAGTGGCTATGTCTGGGGTAAAAGTGACCAGGAAATAACAGTTCCAGTTATAAATCAGCGAGAGAAACAGACCTATTACGGGGCTGTGGACTATCTGAAACGACAATTACTGCTTAAAGCTTATGACAGGGGAAACTCAGAAAATACTATTGATTATCTGCGATATCTGCTAACTGAGTCTGCTGACCAGCGATTGCTGATTTTTTGGGATGGCGCTACTTATCATCGTTCCAAAGAGATTCAAGGTTTCTTGGCAGAAGTTAATCAAGGTTTGACAACTGACCAATGGAAAATACACTGCGAACGCTAAAGCTCCTAATTGCCCAGAACAAAATCCCATAGAGGATGTTTGGTTGCAAGCCAAAACGTGGGTTCGACGTTTCTGTGCTTTGATTCCTTCCTTCTCTCATTTGAAGTGGATGTTTGAGTGGTTTATTCGACACACTACCTTTGATTTTGCCACCCTTCAGATGTACGGAATTTGTTCAAAACTCAAATAGGAGTCCTATAGCAGTCCTATTTGATTTGTGAAAAAACTAAGTACATTTATAGGATAGCGATCGCCAGATGTTTCTTGAGTGAAGGCGATCGCAACAACAGTCTACTTCTTTTACTGCGATGTCTACGACGGGCTATTCGGCATTGCACTATCCCGTAAATTAGTTTTATTAACACGCAATCATCAGTATTTGGGCAAAGTACCGGATTGTTAATAGAGGATTGGACAGTTTAATGCGATCGCCTAGTTTATTGTCGAGTGAGTGCGATCGCTAAAACGGTCTACTTCTTATACATCTCACACACAATCCTTGTCAGACGATCAGCTATGATTTAGTTATCTTTTCTAAAAACAGGGGCTATGTCTCTTCTAAACAATGCCATCGAGTCAATACAAGTGGGTGTAGAAGACTATCTTATGGGCGACAGTAAGAGATATCTGTCTGCTGTAATACCAATTTAATATGAAGCTGCATAGAATAAAGCTTCCAGGATAAAGTTGTAAGAAGAGACGGAAATTACCTGCTCAAGTGTAAGTTGATCAAATATTTCTTGGATGCGATCGCGTAAAGTTTGTAAAGAAGAGAAAAGCTGATTTTTGAGTGGTTTCTTGAGGAGCTGCCAAAGCCTTTCAATGGGATTGAGTTCAGGGGCTGAAGGTGGCTGAAACAGAGGAATAATAAACTCTTGCCAACGAATCGCTGAACTTGTATGAGCAGGTGCTTGGTCAACCTGTAAAATAGCGTAATCCCCACCTAATTGTTGAGATAGCCAGTCCAAAAACTGTTGAAAACACTCGCCATTCAATTTCGGATACTCGTAATGTTGTGATCGCAAGTCTTTGGTTCAATCGCACCATAAATCCAAAAATTTTCCCGTGGCCATTTCACCTCAACAGTAGGCTTGACTCCAGAGGCAGTAATCACTTTTCCTGTGAGAGTTTTCAGTCCCACCCTCGTTTCATCCTGGCACAAGTAGCGAACACACTTGCCAGGTGCTAGATGTTCTTCTAGACAATTAAGAATGATTCCAAGTTTTTTTTAAATTCAGATACCAATTTCTCGTCTTGCTTATGGCTTTGAGGGCGAGGCACTTTTAGTTTTGCTCCTAATCGATATCGAACCCACGCATAAACCGTTGCATACTCTATATCTTGTCCATGTTCTTGTTTCAACCACTCAACTATTGCACCATAGCTACTAAAGCCTTTTCCTGTTTTTAACTCTTCCTCCAGTGCTGCGATCGCTGCGTCATGAATTTTGCGTTTTGCTCCTGGAGCTTTTTTCATTTCCAGTAATTCATATAGCCCGCCTGCTCTATACTTTTGCAACCACCTTGTTACAGTTGAGGTATCTTTCGCCAAGCGTTTTCCAATTTCTTGCTGCTCCTTAACCTGTCCGCTTTTTATCCACCACAGCATAATAAGTTTTTCTTTCTGGTTTCCTAAGTTAGCTGTTTGTAGACGTTTTTTAAGTTCTTCTTCGCTCTCTGCGATTTCAATCTTAAAAGGGCGGCTCATGGTTATTTTAATTTATCAAGTTTGTTTTCTCTATTATATGCAGCTTCATATAAAATTGGTATAAGAAACATTTGTGCTGGGATACTTCTTCTGTATAAAGAGAAGTTGTGTCGGTTATCTCCCCCACAGGATAAGGAAGTTTTAATTAAAAAAGATATAAGACCAGTTGATGATGGTACAGGAAATGTAACTTTTATAGGTGCTGGTAAAAAAACAGTAGATGTTTACGAGATTACGGAAAGATTTAAGAGCTTGAAAATTACCGTTGACTGGAAAAAGTTTGAGGAGCTAAATAAACTTCGCAACAACATAGAACATTATTATACAGACAAATCCCCTGATGCTGTTCGTGAAGTCATTGCGAAATCATTTATACTGATTCGAGATTTTATAAGCGATTGCTTAGATGAAGAACCCCACCAACTTCTTGGTGATACTTGTTGGCAAGCTTTGCTAAAAACGGCAGATGTTTATGAAGCCGAAGAGATAGCTTGTGAGCAATCATTTAAGGATATCAAATTTAAGCATCAGGTTTTGCAAGAGGCAGTAGAGTATCTTAGGTGTCCGTCCTGTCACTCAAGGCTAATAAAAGCTAAAGATAATATAGGTGAATTTAGTATCTTCACTTCATTGGGTTGTGGATCTTGTGGCAAGGCTTTTGAGTTTGGGGACGTGATGAGCGAATGCTTGTCAGAGTGCGAACATTTTTCTGAATCTCAAAAAGATTTTGCATATTGCAATGATTGTGAGTACACGGGGCAACCATCAGTAATTCCCGTAGATGATGCATGGCTCTGTTTATCCTGTTTAACTACTCACGAGCAGGTAGACTATTGTGGCTACTGTAGCGAATTTGTTGCAGGAGATTTGGAAGATAGTTATATGTCCGGTTGCTTAATGTGTGAAGGACAAATGGATCATTATATGAATTCAAGAGCCTATAATCGTGATGACTAGCTAAATAGAATTAAGGGTGTTGAGTTGCAGCAACGACATAACAACATGGTTGGTGTTGTGGCAAGGTTATTTGCAGCCGCTCAACCGGAACCTTAAAGCAAATTTAGGTTTGAAATACTCCAGATAAATTATTCTCGCTTTTGCTAATTGTACTCTCCATCCCTCAATCATCATAATTTTTAAGTAAAGCCGATCGCACCATTTAATCTAAAAAATAGTCATTAAAAATAGTCTTTCATTTTACAGTTTTTCTTTGAGCAAAATGCAATAAAAAGTTAAAAACCATACTCCATAAGAGTTATACTGTCTGAAGCATCAAAACAGATTGTTAGTGAATAACCCTGTAACTTGCATTTAGGCTAGAAATAGGCTCTTTTTTCTACGATGGCTAAAAAACCTTGATTTAATTGACTTGTAAGAGCGATCGCTCTTAACCCTATTCCTACAAATCCTCTGGCATAATCACAGAAATTAATTGATTACGATTCTTCCGATAAATTCTAAAATCGCTATCAAATGTTAGCAACTCACTTTCAGGATACAGTTGTGTCATTCTCACCAAACACGCATCTGCTAATGACATTGGAACTGACTGATATTGCCGCAACAATTCTTTAATTACTGCCGCTTCTTCACTTAAGCACATCGAAATTAATATCTTTCCCTCGTCGAGTAAAGACATCACCGTATCTTGACCACCGTAGATACTTCGCAACAAAAAACAAGTCTCTACAATCACAGGCTCACAAGTGAGTAAAGGCTGCTCAATTTAGCTACTCCGCTATATTTAATCTAAAAAATGGTCATTTAAAATAGTCTTTTATTTTACAGTTTTTCTGTGGTAAAAATGCTTTTCAAATCTAAAAAGCAGACTTCATAAGAGTTATACTGTCTGAAGCATCAAAAAAGATTGTTAGTGGACAACCCTAAAACTCGCATTTAGGCTAGAAATAGGCTCTTTTTTCTCCGACGGCGAAAAAAGATTGATTTAATTGACTTGTAAAAGTGATCGCTAGGTTCGGAGTAATCCCAAGAGTGCATTTGACGGAAGGGTAGACCCATCTTTTGGAAGACGTACTTCTCTTTCACACCAGAAGCAATTAAGTCTGGCTTAAGTGCCTTCACAAATTCCTCGAATTCGTAAGCGGTAACGTCATCGTAAACGATGGTGCCGTTTTCGATGTAGTGGGTGGTACGTTTGTAGTCGTCGTTGTGAGCGAACTCATAACCTGTACCAATCATCTTCATGCCCAAGTCTTGGAAAGCTGGGACAACGTGGCGAGGACGTAGACCACCAACCATGATGGCAACGGTCTTACCTTCCAAGCGGGGGCGATACTTAGAAACGATCGCATCCATTGTTGGCTGATACTTGGCAATTACCTTCTCAGCGTTTGCTTGGATTTTCTCGTCAAACTTAGAAGCGATTTCCCGTAAGGATTCAGCAATCTTGGTGGGGCCGAAGAAATTGTATTCTAGCCAGGGTATACGGTAGATTAAAGCCTAAAATCGTTATATATCAATAGTTTTACAAGTCTGCGTTTTGCGTGGCTTATTTTTGTCTTAAAGCTTGTGATTTAAACATCCAAAACTCTAGTGTAACGGTAATTTGATTTGCAAATTGTGGCTTACTGGAGTGCAGAGACGTGGAGTTTTAGCTGTATACCCAACAGAATTAGTAATCAAGCTTTAACCTTTGGCTAGGGATGCTACGATGTATCCCTTTCTTTGGGGTTAATGTCGAAGAGAGTAACTCAAAACTTCCAAGCGGATAACCTAATGTTGTCCAGCAAATTTTTGCAACGACTTGCAGGACATCAGTCAAACTTTATACACTTGGCTAAAACGCGGTGTATTGAGCATGGATGTACTAGCAAGGCGAATAAGTCAACACGGAGCGCTGCACCTAATGGAGAATGAAGACCGCCGTCGGCAAGTTTGGTTAACCTTGTGCGGTCGCAAGATTCGTGCAAGCCAAGCTCTGTCCGCAGAAAGGTTTGCTGGAGATGACTGCTGCACAGTGTGCGCTCGAATGAAACGCAGCAATGAGTCATTGCACTCTCGATTAGCCACGGCATCTCAAATAATGACTTTGGCAGGTTAACCGATAAATCCTTGCGTGGACAAGTATAGTTGTCGTTGAGAAACGCGTTCAGATCAGAAGTAGAAAAAATTCTTCTAACACCTTAAAGTGCTAAAAAACATTTTTTACAGACCTACTCAACCGAGAGCCTTGTCCGCGGCTAAACTGCCGTTAAAATCCGTAGACGTTTCTGGCCAGACCTATTAGGTTTCAAGCGAATTTGTTCATACACTTTTTTTCAGCGCAAGGGTTAAACCCTTGCGGTGGTTTTTGATGTTTTTTTCTCTGGGACGCTATATAGTGTCCTGAGCTTTTGATGAGTTTTTGAGCTGGTGCAAAAGGTAAGAATTAAACCAGTCACAAGTTAACTTGCCGAAAAAATATTAGCGTGGATTGAAAATCATGCAAGGATTGGAGCGTAACTACAATCGACTAACCGCTTACTCTCCCGGTTGAGCCTTAACCCTTAATCGAGTGGTCGTTGATTAAAACTGAATATTAGCGCAGCGCAATTCCAGGACATAGGGAAATGTATAACATTTCCAAAGTACGCAACACTGCCACGGTTTACGGATGTTCGCCGACGGGGCGGGTTAAGCCTCCGTAAGGGCGATCGCGTTGCGGACAATCTACGGCGTGTGCTTTTGTAGAACCCTATGGGTGCTAATCAGCTTTTTGGTGATTTCTCAGCAGTGCCCATTGCCGCACAGCAACGGCTAAACCTTAAGGTTTGTATGAAGTTCTTTGCCGAAAGCCTTCAGCGATCGCCCAACGTTTTTTGTGCATAATCGCCTAGTGCTGGTCTTGTTGCCGCATGTTGCAGTGACTTCCAACTTCAACTCACAACTTCTAAAATTATTACCCTAATGCAATGACTAAAATAACAGCTATGACACAAAGAGAGTGTGGATATGGTTCAAGTCTTGCCAGCCCCAGTAACCTTTGAACAATTCGCGGAATGGTATCCCGACACAGGGGTACGCTATGAACTGCACAACGGAACAATTGTAGAAATGAATCAGCCCGTAGGTGAACATGAACTGATCATCGCGCTACTAAGTCGCAACTTAACAGTAGAGATAGTTAGGAGAAACCTACCCTACGTCATCTCTAAAAATGCTTTTGTTAAACCACCAATGGTAGACTCTGGCTACTGCCCTGACATCCTGCTGTTAAATGTAGACAATCTAGCCAATGAACCGCTATGGCAGAAACAATCGACTGTGACCCAAGCCGCATCGGTTCCTTTTGTCGCAGAGGTCGTTAGCACTAACTGGGGTGTTGATTACGGGAATAAAGTTAGTGACTACGAAGCCATAGGAATTCCTGAGTATTGGATCATAGATTACTTGGGAGTAGGCGGTAGGAGATTTATCGGCAATCCCAAGTTGCCAACCCTATCAATTTATTCCCTGATTGAAGGTGAATATCAAGTAGCCCAGTTTAAGGGAGATGAGTTGATATCCTCTCCCACTTTCCCAGAATTACGCCTGACTGCTAAAGAAGTTTTAATGACCGCGCAGTAAAAAAAGTGGAGAGCAATTTTACAACAGTGATAGCCCAAGACTGTGAGCGATTACGTACAAAATCGTCCAGAGATCGCCCCACGTTTTTGTACGCAATCGGCGGCGGCTGGTCTTGGTGCTGCACGTTGCAGTAACTTCCAACTTCAACTTACAACTTCATTAACTAGCTGTTGGAAGTCGGAAGTCAGTCATGTGGAAGTTAGCTGTTACCCACCTGTCAAGGGGAGTAGCTCGCAAAAAAAAATAACCCCCCTATTCGTGACTGGGAGGTATCCTGAAAACCAAGTCTCAACTTAATTTTGACGGTTTCGGACACTCTTTCGTTGGTACAAAGTTTCTTATGTCTATAAACATCCGAAACGTCGGTTCAAATCTCTGCTGATTTGCAGCATCCATTAAAGGATAGGTGTTGACTATAGCTATAATCTCAACGATTTCTTTTGCATCCTCATATTCGACCTTGACATGAAGTTCTCGATCAAGCTTGATTTTGAGAGACCGTAACTCTAAAGGACTCCCATTTAATTGAATTTCTTCAGTAAGAGTGTTGTAGTGTAACTTATCTCCCCAAGCGTCTCTGACCATGTAATAAGCTCTCATTAACTTAGACTCAAGAAACTTGTAACGCTCCTGAACTGCCTTATTAATGATGTCCAGTCCTTCTACTGTGTTTTGGCGTGAGGCAACATCAGCGGCAAGAGTTGGGTCAGCCTTGGCATACCTGATAAAAACCTTGGCTACATAGTTGGCGAAGTCTGGATCGAGGTAGCTGGCTAGGTGAACTGCCATGATTGGGTGAACCCAAGTTACCCAAGTTTTGCCTACGCGCTCAACAATCCAAGGTTCAGCATTTGACTCTGTAGTTTTCAAAGACTTTACTCTAGCTTTTGTTTCTGGCAGCTGCTTCCACTTATCAAGTCTAGATTCAAAATGCTTACACCACTTAGTAGCATTGATGTATTCGTCATCTCGTTGTGCATCTTGCACTAAATTGCTAAGCTGCTCTATTTGTGACATATAAATTTCTTATTGTTTTGAAAATGTAAGGCAATCCTCGCTCAGGCATGGATTGTTTTTTATTCCTCGTAGCGCTGATAGACTACCTTGTTAATGATGTTCAGCCCTTCGGTCGTTTCCTGTCTTGAGGCAATATCAGCAGCGAGGGTTGGGTCAGCCTTGGCATACCTGATAAAAATCTCGGACATATAGTTGGTAAAACCTCGATCAAGGCGGCTGGCTAGGTGAACTGCCATGATTGGGTGAACCCAAGTTACCCAAGTTTTACCTACGCGCTCAACAATCAAGGGTTCAGCAATTGACTCTACGATTTTCAACTGCTCTAATCTAGCTTTTGTTTTTGGCGATCGCTTCCATCTTTCAAGTCGATAGCCAAAATGCTTGCACCATTTGGTAGCGTTGATGTAACCGTCGTCTCGCCGTGCGTCTTGCATCAATTTGTCGAACAAATCTCTTTGTGACATAAAATTCCTCATTGCTCTGAAAATGTTTGTTTGTAAGGCTTCAGGATGGAGTTTGACTGACAGCTGGCAGTCAACTTCAGGATTAGGTTTGACACACCCCTGGGAGGTTTATCAACTTCAGGATTAGGTTTGACACACCCCTGGGAGGTTTATCAACTTCAGGATTAGGTCTGACACACCCCTGGGAGGTTTATCAACTTCTTTCTGTGGAACACCTCTGAAAATGTCTGTTGCTTTATTGGCAAGGGTTCTGACTGTTATCGCCTATGGTGGGGTGAAGAATCGTTTTGCTTTAATTCACTTTTGTTTGAAATAAAAAAGTTGGGTAAAGTAGGCGGATCAAGGCGGATCACGTGGATCACAAGCAGATTAACGTCGTAAGTATTACAACAAAAGTACTGAATTTATGTACCTTGCTTGTCAACTTTGTGACCAATTTTGAGGTGTGATCCAGGTGATCCGCCTTGATCCCCCTATTTACCCGAACTTTTTTATTTTTCTAATTGAGTGGGATTTAGCCTTGGAAGGTGCTACTAACACTGACCAAGGCATTTTTATTAATTACATCGGCTCTAGCTCCCGGTCATCAACCCATTCCCGTTCGTTATCGTCTACCTCAAACCAAGGGTGGTCTTCTGGCAATGAGACGTTGTACTGCCAGTCCATACCAGTCCAGGAAAGACCAAACACTGTTACTGGGTACAAAATTTCACCCTGCCTCACCTTTATCTTGTGCAGCACGGTTTGACCAATGTAATATTCGGGCTTGTCGAATTCTTTACTCACTCGCAAACGCCAAAACTTTGACGCTTGACGAAAAATGCCCAAAGTGGGCGCGTCTGACGCTATCATTCTTATTACCTTCCTTCTCTAAGTTAAACAGGGCAAGGTTAGGAACGTTTTGACAGTGGAGGTCACATACCCTGTCAAAACGCACAACACTAATAACAAATGCGAGCTTTTAATTCTCTGCTAATTTCTTGCAACTTCAGCTTCAAAATCATTGCCTCAGCTTGAGTACTTGGATAATGTCCAAGAATGTTATAGAGTTCTCTTCTAACCTTTTTGTTAAATTTGGCACCCTTCGCAAGCGAACCAAGTAAACTAACTGCACGTTGAATTTCTTCTTGAGTCGTTTGTTCTGAAGGAAAATGTTTTGTCGGTGGTTCAGAGAGCGTCCTGTTTTTAACCAAAATAGCAAGATTGCCTGGAATCACTACGTGCTTGTAGTTTTGACAATTGGTGTCATAGAACCAGAGTTTTAAATTTTCTAGCCAAGCACTTGGAAGCTCAAACCACTCTCCGTGAACTCGGTAAGAACAAGCAATTTTATGTAATCGCTTCTCTTGTAATACAAGGTCATTAGTTTGAAGAAGACCCAGTAGTTTTAAAGGGAAAGGACTACACCTTTGAAGTGTCTCCATTCTCTTGTCTACATCTCTTGTTTGTCCTATCTTGTATCGCTTTGTCCCTAAAGCATGAACTAGGTAAACATAGCCTTCCATAGGCATTAACTTTACTCCTCAAAAACAACGTATGCAGATTTGGCAACAAATAGCGATCGCGCTTCTTTTAGCCAGATGATCATTTATCCATCCTATATGGGTACTAGGGGAGCGAAACGACGCTACGATTTACTCGCTACTACCTATATACATCTGGCTACAATTCGCATACAATTAGTATACAAAGCAATAACTCAACTGTCAACAATATGTAGGCAAACAAGCTAGTATCGTAGACAGGCATATACAGCGTACCCGTTAACTATGGCTAGTAAAGCGTTTTCATTCCGTTTGCCAGATGAGATTGTTCAATTTGTGGAGTCCTCACAGTTAGAAGGTGAAACTCTCAACCAAGCAGCCCAAAGGCTTTTTATTGATTTTGTCAAAAGAAACAATCCTCTATCTACAGATTTGACTACGGCTGTAGACGTTCAAGAACTGGTGAAGCAAGAGGTAGCAGCAAGCCTGGGTGAAGTGCGATCGCAATTAGAAGCACAACTACAGGCACAACTGGAGGAACTGCGGGGAAAATTGAAAGCCCGGTAGTAGAGAAGGAAACTAGCACTACCGGGCAAGAAAGCAATGAAGACTCAACTGTAGCGAACAGCGAAGCAGTCAGCCAGTTACAGAGCGAAGTTAAAAACCTAGAAACTCAACTTAATAACGTACACAAGGAAAAACAAGAGCTAAAAGAACAATTGACTGACGTTGAGCGAGAAAACCAGCAACTCAGGGAACAGTTGGTCTCAGCAGGTAAATCCCTGCAACCAGACTATGAGGCAATCCGCGATCGCACACTCAACAAGCTCCGAGTAGGCAAGCAATCAACGGCAGGAAAGGCGATTGACGCCTTTATTAAGGAGCTAATGCGTGGCTAAATTGGCGGGTTATAACCCAATTACAGTGCAGCATATCTAGCACACTTGACCGGACATACCTTGTCTTATGTTGACTGTTCCCCTAACTTGAGTAGCTCTTGTGATGCTCATGTGTTGTACTGTAATGCCACTATTGGCGCTCAATACCTCATCAATCCTCTGTCCACTTCTGTTTATAAAACTGTAGACAAACTCTAGACAACCTGTAGACAAACTCTAGACAACGCCCAACAGTGCGACTATCTCAGCCTACGGAGCGATTGTAGTCCGTGAGCAGTGCAACTATTGACGCCATAGAGTGGATTTAAAGAGCAACGTGAGTTTGTCTACACTGTCTACACTTTGTCGAGGACTGTAGGCGCTACTGTAGACGGTTAAAACCCGCTCACCAAGCCGGTTTTAGCCATCTCTAGACAAATTTTTGGATGCCTATTTTTAATATAAATTTCCAAAAAATAGGCATTTTATCTAATAAATTGCCAAAAAAAGGTAGCAAGGCTAGTTTAACAGTTTAAAACTAAAAAGATAGAGATGCACCTCCGTTAATAAACCCCATTCTGCGGTGAGTTAAGTAGACAGCACCTCACTGATTTGGTGCCGTGCCAAAGCTTGTCTGAGATATTCCACCTCAGCCCTTAGCCGTGCATTCTCTTCCTTCAACGTATCCATGTCATCTTTTTTATCCACTGCCTGCTTAATTACCTTCCTCCGGTTCTCCAAGCTGAACCACTTCTGATAAATCTCAGTGTGAATCTCTACAGAATGCCCCAAATTGTCAGCAGCAGCTTTAATTGGAATGCCCATCATGTGCGCTCGAATCGCCCAAGCGTGACGTAAGTCATAGGGCGTAAACGGAATATTTACACGCCTAAACCATGATGAGCAATTAACCCGAATAGTGTTGATATCTATAAAACTAGTTCTGTCATCAGTTTGAGCTTTTAACAGTTCCAAATACTCTACATTTTTTAAATCAAACAAGTAAACCCATTCAGGATGTAGCGGTAAAGCTTCTCTGTAACCAGTCTTGGTGTCTGGGTGAACTTTCCATGTATTATCTTTATTTTCAGGACTCAACCACCAATTAATTTCAGGATTTACAAACAGTTCTCTTGGGCGTAATCCATAAGTAGCAAGCATTCCATACACCCAACCCCACATCTTCCAACTGTCTAAGCAATTCTTTTTGATTGTCAAGCTCCTAGTCAAAGAGTACTGATGAAAAGATTCATGATATTTGATGATATCCTCGTCACTGGGAATGTCCCTAGCCTGACTTTTGGGTTGTGTAGCTTTAAATTGCTCAAGGGTGAAACCAGTTAAATTAAGAGTTGATTTTAAAACTTTCAACGATTTTACAGCGTGGTATTTGGCATGATCACTCGTCATCTGTGCAAGTTTTTCATCAATCTCCGATTGTGTCAACAAAGTATCTAACCCAATCAATCGCCGTAAATAGTCCTTGTAATAGGAAAAGGTGTGTTTACTTTTCTCTGTTAATTTGCGTGTTTTGAAATACTCAGTTTCAAACTCTTCCAAAACATCAGCAAGGGATTGGGATCTGTTGGCGACCTTAGCAGTTTTACCCAGATATTTCTCAGTCCATTCAAACTGTTTACGAGCCATCAGCTTGCCTAGCTCGTGTGCTTCTTCCTCTGCTGTTTTCAACCCGTCCAAGCTTGCAGGGATGTTTAGCGAAATCTTGTACTGCTTAAAACCAATTCCTTTCGTGTCGCGATCGCCCGGTTTGATTGGTAGGGATGCTTGCAATTGAATAGTGTCCCGTGCCACGACCAAACCGACTTTCACCTTAGCGGCTTTCAACCGAGCCTTGGTGTCTGCCAAACCTTTCTCAAACTTGCGTTCCAGATGCTGCCGAGTAGCCTTCATGTGTTTCTGCGTTCCTAGATAGCTGCCATCGGTAGATGCTGGCGGAATGAAATCCTCAAAAACGTCCTGTGCCTTGCTTTCCATTGTGTCTTAAATGTGTCTTAAAATTTAGTCCATTTAGAACAATGTTTAAATTGAGCAAAGTTAGACGTGGACTAAATCCTGGTATCACAACACATTAAATCATACTTCGTACAGGGTATACCGTAAGCTTCTTCCATGTGACGGCTGATGTAGTTCATCGAACGGTAGCAGTGAATCAAGTTCATCTTCACGTTCGGTGTCATCAACATTTCGTTGATGGTACCATCACCAGACCACTGAGCAACTACGCGCAAGCCCAGTTCTTCTAACAGAATCCGGCTAGCCCAGGCATCACCACCGATGTTGTAGTCACCGATAATTGCTACGTCGTAGGGGGTAGACTCGAATTGTAACTTGCCTTCTTTCTTCTCTTTGTCAGCTCTGGTGAACACCCAGTCACGCACCATGTCGTTAGCGATGTGGTGTCCCAAGGACTGAGAAACACCCCGGAAACCTTCGCAACGAACGGGAACAACTGGCTTGCCAATTTCTTTGGATGTGTTCCGAGCTACTGCTTCGATGTCATCCCCAATTAGACCGATGGGACATTCAGATTGAATGGAAACACCACGGTTAAGGGGGAAGAGAACTTCCAATTCTTGGATCAGCTTGGTGAGTTTCTTATCACCACCAAAAACGATATCGCGTTCTTGGAAGTCAGAGGTGAAGTGCATAGTACCAAAGGTATCAATACCTGTGGTACCAATATAGTAGTTACGACGACCAGACCAAGACCAGTAACCGCAACCTACAGGCCCGTGGCTGATGTGGATCATGTCCTTAATAGGACCCCAAACCACACCCTTAGAACCAGCGTAAGCACAACCACGAGCGGTCATTACACCAGGAAGAGATTTGATGTTAGACTTAACGCCGCAATCGCTCTTACCTTCTTCGTATACATTTAGATGCTTTTCCCGTTTTTTAGCTGCTTTTTCGGGATAAGCACTTAAGACTTCCTTAATTAGTTCTTTTCTTTCTTCGATGATGTTCTGATTTTCTGGAGGAGTCATGTTTGCCTCTATTGCTCCTAAGGGACGGGGATAGGGAAGGGGAGCATTGTCCCCTGTAGGGTTGGGGACTCGCAGTCCCCTTGGGGGATACAGGTGATCGGTAGAAACAAGGTAAAAGGTAAATTATGCAATTGTTTCCTTTTCCTTTTCCTACATCAGTGCTTACTTAACAGGTGCTTCAGCAGCAGTTTTACCGATGATTTCTGCGTGCTTGGTATCGTCATCAAGGATACCGAATTCAACCAACAATGCTTCTAGCTCATCCATTTCGATTGGTGTGGGGACTGTGAGCTTGTCGTTGTTGATGATCTTCTTAGCTAGTGCGCGGTATTCGTTACCTTGATCGCTATCAGGTGCGTACTCGTTAACAGTCATCCGGCGCAATTCTGCGTGTTGCACGATGTTGTCGCGGGGTACGAAGTGAATCATTTGAGTGTTCAAACGTTCAGCCAAAGTTTCGATCAATTCGATTTCCCGGTCAACTTTACGGCTGTTACAAATCAAACCACCCAAACGCACACCACCGGAGTGAGCGTACTTGAGAATACCACGAGCGATGTTGTTAGCAGCATACATCGCCATCATTTCACCTGATGTAACGATGTAGATTTCTTGTGCCTTACCTTCACGGATAGGCATAGCGAAACCACCACACACAACGTCACCCAATACGTCGTAAGATACGAAGTCTAAGTCTTGGTAAGCACCAGCTTCTTCTAAGAAGTTGATAGCGGTGATGATACCACGACCGGCGCAACCTACACCAGGTTCTGGACCACCAGATTCTACGCACTTAACACCCCGGAAACCGGTGAGCATCACTTCTTCGAGTTCTAAATCTTCTACTGCGCCTCTTTCAGCAGCGAGGTGAAGAACTGTGGTTTGAGCTTTACTGTGGAGCATCAAACGGGTAGAGTCAGCTTTGGGGTCGCAACCTACAATCATGATGCGCTGACCCATTTCTGCCATAGCTGCCAGGGTGTTTTGAGAGGTGGTAGATTTACCGATACCACCTTTACCGTAGAAAGCTATCTGTCTAATATTTTCGTCAGTCATTGTTCTTGTTTTCCTGCAATTGGTTGGTTGGTGGGTCTTTTTTGTTTGAGGATCTCACGCCTGTAAGAGCTATGGCTGTGAGGGTTTGTAGAACATCGCTGGTGGCGATCGCTCCACAGTCAAAACATAAGCTAGTAAGTACATATATTTCCTGGTTAAATTTGTTTTCTTTTTGTCATTTGTAATTTGTTATTTGTCCTTTGTCCTTTGTCATTTGTTCTGACAAAGAACAAAGAAGATTACGCAATTTACAAATACGTCATAATGTGTTTCAGCTTGCAAGACTTAGTAGGAATTGACTTATCTATTCGTCAACAATCAATGCCTAAGTCCAATTACTTGTTCAAAATGGCGCCCTTTAAATTTGAGACGCGATCTAGTGCAGCTTTTGTATCATCTGCTGATACCCCAGCTACAGACATTGATTCACTCAGGTGTTTGGCGATCGCATCGAAGTGTGATTGCTGTAGTGCCATACCTGTGTGGGTTTTGTCCATTGCGCGGCCGCTGTATTCTTTTGGGCCTTCAAATATCTGAGAGAAGAAAGCAATCTGATGATTACGTTGCTTTACCATATCTGTACTAGCGAAAAAAGGCTTCAGGGTGTTATCTGCAACAATGCGTTTGTGAAGCTCATCTACTACTTTCTCAATAGTAGCTTTTCCGCCAATTTTGTCGTACAGTGTACTCATATTTGTCTCCTTTGAAGCGAGTTGAATGACGGAATTTGCAATTAGGCGCTTAATACTTTCGCCTATATGCTGTCTGTTGTTAGTAGGACTGATACCAATTCGTAATTCGTAATTCGTAATTCGTAATTCGTAATTAAGAAAGTCAGGTTTGATTTAGATTTGCTGATTTCAATCTGGAACTTTCTGTTGACGAATTGGTATGAAACATTGAGTGGAGACAATTATTCAATTCAAATCCTACTTTCTGTTCTTAGCTGATGCTTATTAGGGCGTATTTGTAGAGTACGTAAGTTCTACAGCAATTCCTAAACTGCTTCGACTACAAGGTTCTTGCTGACACGATCTTGTAATCTGGCTTCGATCGCAATTTTCAGAGTTGCTGTACTACTAGAACAGGAACCACAAGCGCCTTGCAGAACAACTTTCACGCGATCGCCTTCTACATCATACAGTTCTACATCTCCCCCGTCTGCAATGAGAACGGGTCTAACTTCTTCATCAAGAACTTTTTGAATTAGGGCAATCTTCTGCACGTTGGTTAGCGATCGCTGTTTAGAGGTAACAATTTCTGTGGCAACTTTTACGCCATAGTTGTTTAGATCGGATGCGGCGGATTCCTGTTGCACTGATTTGATAATATCATCAATGTTCGCCAGACAGGAACCGCATCCGCCACCAGCTTTCACATAATTTGTTACCTGTTCGGCATCAGTGAGATGATTTTCTAGAATGACGCGGCGAATTTTGGACTCGCTAATCCCAAAGCAACTGCAAACTAATGCGCCTTCATCGTCGTCATCGTGGCTAGCTAAGGGAATGCCACGATAATTGTAGATAGCGGCTTCTAGCGCTTCTTGTCCCATGACAGAGCAGTGCATCTTGGCTTCTGGCAATCCACCCAGGTAGTCTGCAATGTCTTTGTTGGAGACTTTCAGGGCTTCATCTAAAGTTAAACCTTTGACCATTTCGGTTAATGCACTAGAAGAAGCGATCGCACTTGTGCAGCCAAAGGTTTGAAAGCGAGCATCCAGAATCTTATCAGATTCTACCTCAACTTTTAAGTGCAATCTCAGAGCATCACCACAAGCAATGCTACCGACTTCGCCCGTTGCAACCTTAACTCCAGGTTCGCTGACTTCTGCAATTTCTCCCTGATTTTGGGGATTGTAAAACAGTTCTAATACTTTATCTGTGTAGTCCCACATGAGCGATTTTAGATTTTAGATTTTGGATTTTAGATTGGGGGATTGGGGATTGGGTATTGGGTATTAGGAAAACATTCCCTAGTCCCCAGTCCCCAGTCCCCAGTCCCCAGTCCCCAGTCCCTAACGATGCGCCAGTGCTTGCTCTTGTCCTTGCAACCAACTTGCATCATCATTTTTGAAGGGTGAGAGGGCACGTAAACGTTCTACAATACCGGGCATGACCTCTATAACTCGATCGATTTCAGCTTCTGTGGTGTAGCGAGAAAGGCTGAAGCGAATGGAACCATGCAAGGTGGTGTAGGGTAAGCCCATTGCCCGCAAAACGTGAGAAGGTTCCAGTGAACCAGAGGTACAGGCAGAACCAGATGAGGCACAAATACCGTATTTGTTCAACAACAACAGAATTGCTTCACCTTCGATGTACTTGAAGCCGATATTGGTGGTGTTGGGCAATCTCTGCGTAGGGTCACCGTTAACTACACAATCGGGAATGGTGGCGAGTAAGGTTTGTTCTAGGCGATCGCGCAGTCTTCTTTCTCTTTTTGTCGCCTCTTCCAAGTGTAACATTTCTAGTTCTGCTGCTTTGCCCAAGGCAATAATTCCTGGAACATTCTCTGTTCCCGCCCTACGTCCGCGTTCTTGGTGTCCACCAAGCAGCAAAGGACGGAATCTCACCCCGCGTCGCACATACAAAGCACCAATTCCTTTGGGTGCGTGTAGTTTGTGACCAGACAGGGTTAACATATCCACGGTGCTAGTCTTCATATTCAAGGGGATTTTACCCACTACCTGCACCGCATCGACGTGGAAGAGAGCGCCATGCTCTTTTACTCTTAACCCAATCTGCTCAATGGGAAAAACCGTACCGGTTTCGTTGTTGGCGTACATAATTGTTACCAACGCGGTGTTACCTGTCAAGGAGGCTTCTAATTCATTTAGATCCAATTGCCCTTGATGATTTACTGAAAGGTAGGTAACACTGTAACCTTGGGTTTCTAATTGTTTGCAGACATTCAGGACTGCTGGATGTTCAACTTGGGTGGTGATGATGTGTCGTTTTTCTGGTTGCGCCAACAGTGCAGCCCGAATCGCGGCGTTATCTCCCTCAGTTCCGCAACTGGTGTAGACAATTTCTGATTCATCGGCTCCCAACAAAGCTGCAAGTTGTTCTCTGGCTATTTTCACACCTTTACCAAGTTGTCCGCCAAAGGTATGCATACTAGAGGGATTGCCGTAAAAGTCCGTTAGGTAAGGCAGCATTGCCTGTACAACTTCCGGGTCTATTTTGGTCGTGGCATTATTATCGAGATAGATGCAGTTCTTTTCCATTGTTTCTAATTTGATTTCACAAGAATTAGTTAGGAGTTAGGAGTTAGGAGTTAGGAGTAGAGACGCGATTAACCTTTGTCTGTAAAAAATTCCTTTGCTCCGTTGCCCTTTAACTTTTAAGCTTCAGCAATTCGTAATTTTTTAACCTTCAACAATTCGTAAATTTTAAATTTAATTTTCCATTACGAATTACGAATTACGAATTACGAATTACGAATTATTTTATTAGGCTTCTACTCCCATTGTTTGGGGTTGACGCTTTTGTAATTGTTCAGAATATTTCTGGGAATAACATTTAAACCAACGCTCCCAGTAATCTTGTTTATTAGTTAATTTTGCAACTACGCGGTTGTAATTGGCAAACCAGCCTTCCCAATAATCATTAGGCTGTTTCACGCAACCATCGCAGGTGGGACAACCAGCTTTACACTGAGGTACTGTATGAATGCTACCAACACAGTTTGTGCAGAGTTCAGGGTCAATCCAGTGCTGTCCATCAACTACTTTAACTGCATTGGTGGGACACACAGATAGACAGAGATTGCAGGAAATACATTGGCTAGTAACTTGGTAAGCCATGATTATTCTCCTTTTTGGGTACTGGGGATTGGGTACTGGGGATTGGGTACTGGGTATTGGGTACTGGGTATTGGGTATTGATTGGGAAAATTCTTGCTTAATTCCCAGTCCCTAGTCCCCAGTCCCTAATCCCCAGTCCCTATTCCTTAATCCATTGTTCGTAAAACTCCAAAGCAACCTTCTCAATTACGTCGTAAGCTTCAACAGTCTGTATACCAGCTTCTTGCAATTTTTCTTTGGGACAGTTACCAATTTTGGAAACTAAAACTGCCTTGCAATCTGCGATCGCTTTCATAATATACTCAAAAGAAGCTTCTTCGCCGTATCCACCTTGGCAATATTGGTCTATTTTGCGGTGACTGATAAAGCGAACTTCATTACCATCCACTTCGTAAATTTGGAATTCTTTAGCATGACCGAAGTGCTGGTTAACTAATCCGCCGCCTTTGGTTGCTACTGCAACTAAGACTTTAGGACTGTTGGCAAATTTCTTGCCGGCTAGCGCTTTGTCTTTGGCTGCTTTAATTTCTTCTTTAAATTTCTCAATGCCTTCGTGAACGGTGGCGCGTTGTTCTACGTCATATTCTGGAGTCATTTCCAAGAATTTATCTTTGGAAAATTCCTGGCTGCGGTCTTCTCCCAATAATCCGACTGCATCAGCGCGACACTGGCGACAGTGACGCATCATTTTCATGTTACCGGAGCAGTTGTCTTGGACTTCTTTGAGTTCTTTGGGTGTGGGACCACGTTGACCGGTTAAACCAAAGTGTGTGCCATGTTCTGGTGCAGAAATCAATGGCATGATGTTGTGCAGGAATGCACCTTTTTCACGAATGACTCGATTCACTTCAACTAAGTGATGGTCGTTGATTCCGGGAATCATCACGGAGTTGACTTTGCACAGGATGTCAGCTTCTTTGAGGGCTTGTAATCCTTCCATCTGTCTTTCGTGGAGAATTCTTGCGCCTTCAATGCCTCTATAACGCCTGCGTTTGTAGTGAACCCAAGGATAAATCTTAGCACCGATCTCTGGATCTACCATGTTAATGGTGATCGTAACGTGATCTATATTTAATTGTTTAATGCGATCGATGTAGTCAGGGAGCATTAAACCATTGGTAGATAAGCACAGCTTGATGTCTGGTGCTTGCTCGGCAATCAACTCAAATGTGCGGAATGTCTTGTCTGGGTTCGCTAGTGGGTCGCCAGGACCGGCTATTCCCACAACTGTCATTTGAGGAATCTTGCCTCCAATCACCAAAGCTTTATGTGCTGCTTCTTCTGGTGTGAGCAACTCGCTAACTACTCCAGGACGGCTTTCGTTAGCGCAATCATATTTGCGGTTGCAATAGTTGCATTGAATGTTACAGGCTGGAGCAACTGCAACGTGCATCCGCGCATAGTGGTGATGGGCGTCTTCGCTGTAGCAGGGATGTTTGGCAATGCGTTCTTGGAGCTTTTCGTCCATTTCCACGGTGGTACTGCTGTCGCAGCCGCAACCACCGGATTTTGCTTGGGTTGGCGATTCCGTAGCGTTGGAGGTGAGGAGTCGTGTAGACGGTGATGTCATTGAATTTCGCAAAAGGTCGGTGGACTTGGCTGCCACTGTGGGAGATGCTGTGGCTACTCTCTATGCCCATGAATTGAAGTCGCGTCTTCCACACTGCCTGCAAACGCTTGGGTTTGGGCGACTTGTTTTCAAGTAAGGCAGGCGATAGATATCTGATTTCGGGCTGGTGTGTGTCAACGTTCGGTTCTTGGGTAGAATTTGTGGTTACAGCCGCGACTTCTCTTCACTTCAGGCATGGTGCTATGTCATCCCTCCACTCACTCTTCGCTTCGTTTTGTGTAGGAGCGTTAAGTGATTGGCGATATAAGATTTATATCAGCCGTCTTTGACTGAGGCGGTGCGTCTATCTAGGATAGAATTTATTGGATTTATTAAGCTTGTACTCAAATAAGAAAAACCCTAATTCTCTAAGCATTACAAGAATTAGAAATTTTTTTTTCGGGTAGGGGTTCTAGTCTTTTTTGGTTGGGGTTCTAGTGTTTAGAGATGGGGGTTCAGGATTTCTTTGTACTCAGCCAAAACCCAATCCCAGCAAGGATTTTTATCTACTTTCAACTGGGTTTGGGTTATTTGAATGTGTACTCAGATTGCCCTCAAATCCTGTCAAAAGCAATGAATGAAAGGGGTTTGAGGGTGAAAAACTGGAGTAGTTTATATCGTTCTACTCCAGAAACGTGCGAAATTCAATTCTGTATCTAACATATCATTTTTTTCAGGGCAAAAATGCAATTCATATTTTTTTAATTTTTGCTTTGACAATGATATTCAATTGTGGTTATAAGTCTTATCTGGTAATCCATACAGCTTCAGGTGAATAGAGGTGTTGATGCACATATTTTTCAAAAAATTTAACTTTTAACTCCTTCTTTTTCATTCCCACAGTGAGGAGATGGGTAGGAAACTCTGGGATTTTGTGTTTTGAGGAAACAATAAACTTAAATCTAACATGACTTAGCGATCGCAATGAATTTTATTTATTGTTCATTACGAACTTTGGCATCACTTTTGAAGCAACTGCATACCTGGTATGATTGAAGGTGGTAAAATTCGTGCAGTAATCGCTCGCACATATGCCTTACAATAATTAGCTGCAGCTCATGCTGATAGCGAACCTGGGCGTGCAGTGGGGAAAATTGCGTAGGCGCAGCCCGTCGTAGACATCGCAATTGCGAGTTGAGAGGTTTGAATTAATTTTTACTAACGCACTTTATCTGCCTATCTAGCTTTAATCTGGTAGCGTGAGTTATGAACGTTAGTCCATAACGCATCCTGTAAGGCTTATGACAGCAATTTTCAGGTAAATAGACCACGTTGTAGGGTAGCACAGCTGTGCTACCCTACTGGGGATTGTGGTTCAAATAGATGAAAAACGCTGTAACTTTAACGGCAATTACAAATTATCTGTATCGATTCCTTTTTCTTTGAGTTTAGCTAACAATTCTTGATAGCGATCGCGTTCTTTTTCTAATTCTTGTAAAGCGGCTTCTTTTGCTTGAGTTTCTTGTTCTGCACGTTGGCGTTCCTGTTCTGCGCGTTGACGTTCCTGTTCGCGTAACTGGTCAATTTCTACGGGGCTTAAAAACTTTTGTCCTGTGAGAGAAACAATTTCCAATGTATTCGATGTTAAGTGAAAACGAATTTTCAAACGCGGGCTTACCCAGTCATTCATTTCTTCAATGACTTCAAAACTATCCCCAGAACGGAGTAAGCCATTTAAATCATTTTTATCTGGGTCGTAAATATAATATTCTTCCACACCATAACGCTGGTAAAACTGCAATTTTTTGGTCATTTCTTTAAGGGTGTTACCTGGCGATAGAATTTCAAATACTACCTGTGGGGGTATATTATCTTCATCCCATTGTAAATAGGAACTCCGTTTTCCTTTTGGTCTGCCAAAGACTACCATCGTATCAGGTGCTTGTTTAATATTAGAATTTCCTTTAACTGGATACCAAAACAAATCTCCAGCGATAAATACATCAGCTTGCGATGCAAATAAGATTTCTAAATTTTCTTTAATTTTGACAATCCATGCAAATTGTTCTGTGTTATCTGCCATTGGCTGTCCATCACTTTCTGGGTAGATGACTTCGATGTTGGTTTCCGGTGTGACTTGTTGTACCATTGCTACACCTCCAAGTATGGGGTTTTGCTGATATTTTTACTTTGAGATCGGGTTGAATGCGATCGCTTTTATCTATTTTATTGGTGCGATCGCTAATACTGTCCATCAGAGAAGAATCATCACAGTTAATTGCTATAATTCTGCTGAGTGTTAAAGAAACTAGCTATGTTAGCGTACAATTAGCCAAAGTAGTTACCTTCAGCCGAAGAAATACTGGATTCTGACAAAACGCTTTTGAACAACTAGGCAATCTGGTTATTGATCAATTTGTTTAATGCGGTTTAGAGCATCTTGATAATCACTTTCTTTTCCTTGTTGCTTATACAAATCGGCAGATTTACGAAAATCTATAATTGCAGCTTGCTTATCTCCTAAAGCAGAGCGAGCATTGCCCCGGTTGCTGTAAGCTAGTGCATAGTTGGGATTAATTGTGATGGCTTGGCTGTAGTCTTCAATTGCAGCTTGCTTATCTCCTAAAGCAGAGCGAGCTACACCCCGATTGATGTAAGCATCTGCATATTTGGGATTAATTTTGATGGCTTGGTTGTAATCTTCGATTGCAGCTTTGTTATCTCCTAAATCAGAGCGAGCAATACCCCGGTTGTTATAAACTAGCGCATAGTTGGGATTAATTGTGATGGCTTGGGTGTAGTCTTCAATTGCAGCTTGCTTATTTCCTAAAGCAGAGCGAGCTACACCCCGTCTGATGTAAGCATCTGCATAGTTGGGATTAATTTTCAGGGCTTGGTTGAAATCTTCAATTGCAGCTTGGTTATCTCCTAAATCATAGCGAACACTACCCCGGTTTTTGTAAGCATCTGCATAGTTGGGATCAATTTTCAGGGCTTGGTTGTAATCTGCAATTGCGGCTTGCTTATCTCCTAATTCATAGTAAGCAAAACCTCGGTTGTTGTAAGCCAATACAAAGTTAGGATTAATTCTGATGGCTTGGTTGAAATCTTCAATTGCAGCTTGCTTTCGTTCTAAACTACTGTGAGCAGCACCCCGATTGTTGTAAGCCAATGCAAACTTAGGATTAATTTTAATGGCTTGGTTGTAATCTTCGATCGCTGCTTGATGCTCTCCTAAATTACTGCGAGCTACACCCCGGTTGATGTAAGCCTTTAAATCGTTGGAGTTCAGCCCAATCGCTTCAGTATAAGCAGCGATCGCTCCCTGATAATCTTTCAATAAAGAACGTATTTGTCCTTGACTACGTTTGGCATCACCTTGACTTCCTTGTGCAACAAATAGCTCTGCGGCTTGACGGAAGTAGTCTATAGCTTTTTGGTTATCTTGTTCTAGAAGCCCCTGCTGATAGTAAGCTTCTGCATATTTAGAATTAAGTTTAATAGCTTGGTTGTAATACCAATTTAATATGAAGCTGCATAGAAAAGAGCTTCTAAAATAAAGTTATAAGAAGAGATGGAAATCACCTGTTCAGATGTTAATTGCTCGAACAATTGTTGTAGGCGAGTGCGTAAGTCTTGCAAGTCAGAAAACAGTTCATTCTTGAGAGATTTTTTGAGAAACTGCCACAGCCTTTCAATGGGATTAAGCTCAGGAGCATGAGGTGGTTGCAGCAGGGGAATAATATTTTCAGGCCAATTAATCGCACTACTGATATGAGCAGGAGCTTGGTCTATTTGTAAAATTGCATAATCTGAACCTAATTGTTGCGATAACCAGTCTAAAAACTGTTGAAAATAGTCACCATTGAGCTGCGGGTATTCTTGCTGAAAATGTTGTCCTGTTAATGGTTCAATTGCACCATAAATCCAAAAATTTTCTCTTTCCCATTTCACCGCTACAGTTGGTTTGACTCCAGGGGCCGTAATTACTTTTCCCGTTAAAGTTTTTAATCCCACCCTGGTTTCATCCTGACACAGATAATGAATACACTTTCCTGGTGCTAGATGTTTTTCTAGCCTCTCGATAATGATACCGAGTTTTTTTTAAACTCAGATACTAACTTCTCATCCTGCTTATGGCTTTGCGGACGTGGTACTTTGAGTTTTGCTCCTAATTTATATCTCACTAACGCATATACTGTTGCATACTCTACTTCCAGCCCCTGTTCTTTTTTTAACCACTCCACTATTGCACCATAGCTACTAAAGCCTTTTCCTGTTTTTAACTCCTCTGTTAGTGCCGCGATCGCTACCTCATCAATTTTTCGTTTTGCTCCCGGAGCTTTTTTAATTTCTAATAATTCATCTAGTCCACCGACTCTATATCTTTGTAACCACCTTGTGACAGTTGATGTATCTAGAGCCAAGCGTTTTCCAATTTCTTGCTGTTCATGAACCTGCCCGTTTTTTATCCACCACAGCATCATCAGTTTTTCTTTCTGGTTTCCTACGTTGGCTGTTTGTAGACGTTTCTTTAGTTCTGCTTCGCTTTCTGCAATTTCAATCTTAAAAGGGCGGCTCATGCTTATTTTTATTTATCCAGTTTATTCACTCTATTATATGCAGCTTCATATAAAATTGGTATAATCCTCTATTGCTTCTTGCTTTTCTCCTAAATCATAGTGAGCATTACCCCGATTGTAGTAAGCTTTTGCAAAATTAGGATTAATTTTGATGGCTTCATTATAATCTTCAATAGCACCGCGAAAATCTTGATTATTGTATTTTTCTATTCCTTGACGGTTGTAATTTTCAACACTATTTGTTATTCCTTGCAATGAATAAACCGTGCCAGCACCAATTAATATTAATAATGGAAGGACAATGAAGTGTTTAGGTATAGGCTTTTTCAAACTACCAGAGATAGCTGGTTGAGTCTGTTGTATTGGAGAAGTAACAGGCACAGTTACTGGTATCGGCTGTAAATTTAACGCTTGTAATACTTCCGTTGCTGACTGATAACGCTCCTGGTGTTCTTCTTGCAACAATTTATCCAGTATCCGCCCCAAATTCTGATTTACTGGTTGCTGCAAATGTTCTCGCCAACTCGCAACCCAACTATAACCTTGTCGTTTCCACAAGTCCCAAGGGTGAATTCCACTCAATAGGTGAAAGCAAGTTGCACCAAGACTATATAAATCACTGGCTGGGTAAGCTTCACCTCCCTGCATCTGTTCCAATGGTGCATAACCAAAGGAACCGATGGTTGTTCCTATTTGCGTCATCACTGTTGCTGTCAGTTGCTTCGATGCACCAAAGTCAATCAGCACAAACTTACCATCACTGTGACGAATAATATTCTCTGGTTTGATATCGCGGTGAATGACTTGCTGTTGATGAACTATTTTGAGAATATCTAACAAATCAAGCAATAATTCTCTGATTTTTTGCTCGTTGAAAATTCCCTGCTGTTGTAATTCAACCAATAAATTCTGCCCATCGATAAACTCCTGCACTAAATACAGGCGATTATCTTCATTAAAATACGCCAATAGAGTGGGAATTTGGGGATGTTTTCCTAACTGTTGCAGTCGCTTTGCTTCTTGCTCAAATAGTTCTGTGGCTTTGTTTAGTGCTGCTGTTCCCTGGACTTGCGGTGCAAACTGCTTGATGACACAATGCTCATTTAGTTTGTCGATATCTTCTGCCAAATAAGTTTTACCAAATCCCCCACCACCTAATGATTTAATTGGGCGATAGCGGTTTCTCAACACTACCAATCCTGTGCCGCAGTTGTAGCAAAACATTGTGCGATCGGGATTGGGCGGATTGTGGCAAGCTGGATTGAGACAGCAGGTCATAACTGTGCATCTATAAGCAAATGTATTTATTATCGCTTAGCTACAAGCTATTGCTCTGAGAAATCGCAAAATAGTAATTGAAGAAGAATTCAGAAGTAAGAATTCAGGAGTCAGAATGAAGACCCTCGAATGCGAGTGCGTCTCCCCTTGGGAGAAGACTCGCTAACGCTACGCTATCAGTAGGGGATTCATACCCACCACTGAATTGTTGCCCCACCAAATCTTTGATTTGGTGGGGGCTTGTACCCTCTTTAATTACGAATTACGAATTACGAATTACGAATTAGTAATTATTTGTTCAAGCTAGTGTATATACTCGTAATCAAAATCTCAACAGACGCGAGTATTATGCTGGACTGGTTAGCTATTTGGGGTGTAACTCAGGCTGCTGGGTTTATTTTTAAACCCATTCTCGAAGACTTAGCCAAGGATGCTGCTAAAGATTGGGCTAAAGATTTATTAAAAGGCATCCCTAGCAAGATTGTCCAGAAACTTAAGAAGGAAGATATAGAAATTGCTGCTGGCAAAGCATTAAAGGAATTTTTACAACTGATGCAGCAGCAGTTAAAGGTTCGTTGCAAACTTGGTGAAACTGAAATTAAAGAGTACACCCAAGATATCAAGAAGTTTCTCAGCGATCAGTTAGTAATAGAAATTCTTGGCAAGGCTTTTGATATTAATTGTGAATCTATAGATGCTAAAAAGCTAGAAGGTAGTTGGAACAGGCTGCAATTAAAACCTCTGCCATATAAGTTTAACTGGCAATCACTTACAGAACAGTATTTTACACAAGTGCAAGAACTTCTTTTAGATTCAAAAGATTTACACCATATCCTAGAATTACAAAAATTATCTGATATCGAAATAAATACCAAAGAAATTGCTGGTGTTATTGTAGATTTTAATTTAATTAAATATCAAGAAGGAATCCGCGAGCGCTATGGTAATGTTAAATTAGATAGCTTAGATACCAGCGGCTATGCCTATAACGAACTGAAATTATGGCGGATTTTTACTGCTCAAAATGTCCGGGAAGCTCATCAAGTTTTACCACAAGTTCACGAACTGCCTAAAGAACATCTTAGACGGCTGCGAGAAAGTGACCAAGTAGAAGCAGAAGTTGAATTACAAGAATTAGAACGCCACAAACGGGTTTATTTTGAACAGCCAATACGTTCAGTTTTAGATGTTGTCAATAAAAAGCAAGATTATAAATATCTTGTGATTTTGGGCGATCCTGGTTCAGGTAAGTCTACTTTGTTGCAATTTTTGACTTTGAATTGGGCTGAGTCTCCACTGGATAATGTTATCTCATTACCAATTCCGTTGCTAATTGAATTACGCACTTATATGCGGCGACGGGAAGATAAAGAGTGTAATAATTTTCTAGAATTTTTTCATCAATGTAGTGGTGCTGTTCATCATCTCAATCAGCTTGAACTAGATAAACAATTAAAAGCTGGTAATGCCTTAGTGATGTTTGATGGTTTGGATGAGGTATTTGACCCTGGTAAGCGAGAGGATGTAATTACTGATATTCATCGCTTTACTAATGACTATCCTGATGTGCAGGTAATTGTCACTTCTCGGATTATTGGCTATAAACCGCAGCGATTACTTAATGCTGAGTTTCGTCACTTTATATTACAAGATTTAGACTCAGAACAAATTCAGGATTTTATTTATCGTTGGCATGAGTTAACTTTTACCGATGCAGCAGATAAAGTGAGAAAACGGGAACGGCTACAAAGAGGAATTGAAACTTCCAAATCTATTGCAGAATTGGCGGGAAATCCTCTGCTGTTGACGATGATGGCAATTCTTAATCGTAATCAAGAACTGCCAAGAGATAGAGCTACACTTTACGATCAAGCATCGCGGGTACTGCTACATCAATGGGATGTGGAACGCGCTTTGACAGAAGATAAGAGGTTAGATCCCAAGACGATTGATTATAAAGATAAGCAAGCGATGCTGCGTCAGGTTGCTTATCTGATGCAAACTGGTGATAAAGGTTTGGCAGGTAATTTGATTAATGAAAATGATTTAGTCAAAGTTCTGATTGAATATCTCAAAACCATAGAATTTGATAAACCCAGAGAAGCGGCACGGGTGATGATTAATCAACTGCGGACTCGCAACTTTATGTTATGTTTCCTGGGTGCAGATTATTATGCTTTTGTGCATCGGACATTTTTAGAATATTTCTGTGCTTGGGAGTTTGTCTGGCAGTTTAAAGAAACGCAAACGCTGACTATTGAGGAACTTAAGAATGAAGTTTTTGGCAAACACTGGCAAGATGAAAGTTGGCATGAAGTTTTGTTGCTAATTGCGGGAATGATTGAGCCAAGATTTGTTGGGGAAATTCTTGATTATTTAATGGCGCAAGATGGCGAAGAGGAAAAGTTTGTCAATCTCTTTTTAGCGGCTAAGTGTCTTGTAGAAGTGAGAAATCGCTCAGTAATTGCGTTAACGGCTATTCAATTACTTAACGAGTTAAAAGACTTGACTAAATATGACCTCTGGTACTACTACGTCCCCTACGAAGATGAAGAAGAAACTAAGCTAGTTGAGGAAATTCGCACTCAAGCAGTCACAGCAATTGCAACGACCTGGCAAGAATCTCTGGAAACCAAAATTTGGCTCAAACAACGCGCTACCCAGGATGATGATGCAGATGTGCGATGTGCAGCAGTCCAAGAATTAGCGAAGAACTTCAAAGATGACCCCGATACCAAAACCTGGCTCAAACAACGTGCTACCCAGGATTATAATTGGAATGTGCGACGTGTAACAGTGCAAAAATTAGCCAGAAATTTCAAAGATGATCCCAACACTAAAACATGGCTTAAAACTATTGTCATCCAAGATGATGATGCAGATGTGCGACGTGCAGCAGTCCAAGAATTAGCGAAGAACTTCAAAGATGATGCCGACACCAAAAGCTGGATCAAAACTTGTGCTGCCGAGAATAAACATGAGGATATGCGAAATGCAGCAGTTCAAGAATTAGCTAAAAATTTTTTAGATGATCCGGATACCAAAACTATCCTCAAAACTTGTGCCAGCCAGGACAATGGTAGGCATGTACGACGTGCAGCAGTACGAGAATTAGCCAAAAATTTTACAGATGACCCGGACACCAAAACTATCCTCAAAACTTGTGCCACTCAGGATATTAATTGGGATATGCGCCGTATAGCAGTGCGAGAATTAGCCAAAAATTTTCCAAATGACCTGGACACTAAAACTATCCTCAAAACTTGTGCCAGCCAGGATAATAATTGGGATGTCAGAAGTGCAGCAGTGCAAGAATTAGCTAAAAATTTCCCAGATCACCTGGATATCAAAAGCTGGCTCAAAACTCTTGCTAGCCAAGATGATAATTGGGATGTGAGAAGCGCAGCAGTGCAAGAATTAGCCAGAAATTTTAAAGATGACCCGGACACTAAAACTATCCTCAAAACTCTTGTTACCCAGGATGATAGCTGGGATGTGAGAAGTGTAGCAGTGCAAGAATTAGCCAGAAATTTCAAAGATGACCCGGACACTAAAACTATCCTTAAAACTCTTGTTACCCACGATGATAGTGCTATTGTGCGAAGTGCAGCAGGGCAAGAATTAGCTAAAGGCTTCACAGATGACCCGGACACTAAAACTATCCTCAAAACTCTTGCTACCCAGGATTATAGTTGGGATGTGCGGCTTGTAACAGTACAAGAATTCGCACAAAGCTTCAAAGATGACCTTGACATTAAAAGCTTCCTTCAACAATGCGCTACCCAGGATGGTAATTGGAATGTGCGAAGTGCAGCAGTGGAAGAATTAGCTAAATACTTTAAATATCAGCCTGAGTTGTTTGAAATCTATTACAACTTTGCTGTCAATGATCCCTTTGAACGCAACGAAAACCGGGAAATCAACCCTCGGCGCATTGCACTTGAGATAATTATCAAGCAATTTCCTCAGCATGACCAGACTTTACCACTGTTGCGCGACAGAGCGAAGAATGACCCAGATGAGCAAGTGCGGGAATTTGCACAGAAGAAGTTAAAGCAGTTGGAAGGCTAAATGTAAGCTGAGTATATGCCCAAGAAAATCAGAGAACTCAAAAGCTTGTTGCTGCAAGCAGGATTTACTTATAAACCTGCAAAGGGTAGCCATAGTAAATGGCTGCATCCCCAATTGCCTAAAGCTATCATCATTGCTGGCAAAGATGGTAGCGATGCCAAACCTTATTTAGAAAAGCAAGTCAATGAAGCACTAGAAGAACTAAATAAAATTAAAGAAGACGAGGAGACAGAAGAATGAAATATACAATCGTGATTCAATGGTCAGAGGCAGACCAATGTTATGTGGTTTCGCTACCTGAGTTTACGGATATAATGCAGCCTTGCACTCACGGAGAGACTTACGAAGACGCTCTTAAAAATGCTCAGGAAGTTTTAGAAATGCTGATTGAATCATCTTTGGCTGATGGTAAATCTCTCCCAGAGCCTAAGACACTAGGAAAGTCTTTGGAAGTTGCATAGATAAGCAAAGGGAGTAGTGGTAAATCAGGGGAGTGAAAATGTAAACAGAGGCTATGCCCAAGAAAATTTACTATTCACAGCAGAAACCGCAAAAGAAAGGCTTACTATTATCTATGTCACAATTGAGGAACAGACGATTTACCCAACATACGCACAAGCTATAGCCTGTCTACGTGTCTGTCAGATGTTGTCAAACACCTATCGGAGTATTGAGCTATTTCGCTTTGATGACCAAACCGGAGTTGTATTTATTTTTGTCAATGACGAACTCCAAATCATTGTACCCGCTAATGGAAACTGGAGGTTTTTAAATGCGACCGAATTTTGAAGCAATGACTAACAAAGAATTAATAGCTTACGCACTTGCACACCGGGAAGATGTAGAGCCTTTGCGTGTTTTGTATAGCCGCCGCACTCCTGACTCAGAAGCAACATGGTACGGGCCAATGGTAGCTGAAGACGGTACGCCAATAGAAGAAAATATTCGCATTGCAGAAGAAGCAATTAGACAACGCATTGAGCAAGCAAATCAAAGAAAGCAAGATTCTCAAAGTTAAGAATAAAAGAGTTGCAAAAATATGAACAACACAGAAGTTCGTCAGCAAATAAACCAATATTTAGATGGATTATCTTCAGAACGCCTACAACTAGTTGCTGACTTTTTAGCATATCTAGCAGATAAGGAGAGTGAAGACGCTACCCAAGAGTTACTTGATATCCCTGGATTTATTGAATCCTTTGAAGAAGGTAAAAAAGATATTGCTGAAGGTCGGGTAAAAAGCTGGAGAACAATTCGGTCTGATGTATTTTTTACCTCCCCTGCTTCCCCTGCTTCCCCTGCCTCCCCTGCTTATCCGAGCAGTATTGAGTGAAACCCAACAAAACCAAGAATCCTTGGTGTTGGGTTTCGTTCCTGTGCTTTTGCGACTCCAAAACAAGCTTTGTGGGATTCTTGATTTAAACTTTTCTCCCAGAGGCTGCTAAAAGTTCTAGAATCACTCCATTTGTCCAGCCGAAACCAACTTCATTAGAACTATATCCAAAGCAGATTTCATTGGAAACGTTGGCAGAACAGCGTTCAACATCATATTTTTCAACTAAAGTGTTGTGACGCCCGAATTCTTTAACTACCATAGCAAGGAATTTGTTGGCAATGCGATCGCCTTCTGTATGATATCCATAGCGATGAAGTCCAAGGACAGCTATTAATGTCAGCGGTGCCCAGCCAAAGGGGGCATCCCACTGGTTACCAGTGACACGAGTGCTGGTAAAAATTCCTCCTGGGGCTTCAAACAAAGAGAGATTTTCTACCAAGCGCTTGGCTTGGCTTGGGGAAGCAATTCCTAGCCAGAGGGGATAGAACGTTGTGGCAAATTCATAACGCCGACGTTCGCCACTCTGGAAGTGATAGTCTAGATAAAGCCCCTGTTCTTCATCCCAAAGACATTGATCGATGCGATCGCGGCGGATCTCTGCACGTTCACGCCATTGTTGCACTAGTTCTTCGTTACCGAAAATCTCGTTAATTTGCGCCAAATCTTGTTCCATCTGATACAGCAAACTGTTCAGGCAGACGGGAGCGTAATGGAGGATATCAGCACTGAAGGGGCCAAATCGGTTAGTGATATCAAAACCCGACTC
Organism: Desmonostoc muscorum LEGE 12446; assembly: GCF_015207005.2. GTDB lineage: Bacteria > Cyanobacteriota > Cyanobacteriia > Cyanobacteriales > Nostocaceae > Nostoc > Nostoc muscorum. Next base: position 1,372,525 of record NZ_JADEXS020000001.1, on the reverse strand, counting down.
GCGCATGGTACGATCGCCCTTGTAAAATAGGCTCGTCAGTTCGTCATTTTCGTGATCGTAGTAAAGACTAACGTCATAATCCTCAACCTCAAAGGTTTGGTAGTACTCCTTAACGCGATCGTAGTGGCTTTTTCCCTCCTCATCTCGCTCAGAAAACAAAACTTCTGGCGCAGGACCTTCCCCAAAAGCATAAAATCGGGATAAACCTGTTGCAGCATTCAGGTGGGGCGGTACTACCCAGTAATAGTAAAATCGTTCTAGTAGCGGTACCGTTGACTTGAGCCACTCTTCATCCTGGGTGTGCTGGAATAGCGCCAGAACCATCATACTCAGGACGGGCGGCTGCGATCGCGACAGCATGTAAGTCCGGTTGGAATTGAGGATAGTACCGTAGTGCTGCACTTGGTAGAGTAATTGGTCTACCTGACTTTGCGCTAGTTCCAATTCCCCATCGTGCAGAAGTCCCAATAATATAAAGTAGCTGTCCCAACCATACATTTCGTTAAAGCGACCGCCGGGCACGACATAAGGCCCTGGCAGGTATAATAATCCATGTTCTTTAATTGCTTCGACTTCGCTCGGCAAAGTGCGAATTTCAATTCTTTGCATATCCTGACGAGATAGCGATCGCTCTAACACAGATTGCACGTTAGGACAATCTTCCAAAGGTGAAATGTAGACAATCCACGGTGTTTCCGATTTGTGGTCTAGCTTAGTATCCTTTGCAGATTGTAATAAGTGTTCGTGCGATCGCGTTAACGTTTTCCACGTTTTTTTGATATGGGATTGCACAGCGTTAATCTGGGTGGTGGTGAGTGATGGAGTAGTCATAATTTGGAGTTGGAATTCTTTTTAAACGCAAAGGAACGCAAAGGAAATCGCAGAGGTACGCAGAATTTTATTTCTCTGCGCCTCTGCGCCTCTGCGTGAGATTTTATTTTTTACTCAGCACTACTAACCAATAAAGCAACTGGAAAATGCGCGAGGGCAGATGCCATAGATAATGTTTCTTTCCCCTGTAACGGTTGTTCAGTTAAGACATTTTTCCAAGACGAGGAAGTTCCAGGGGGTAATTCCAGGTGTGTATCTTGCCACACTGACTCACCCAAGGGATCTTTTCCGGGCTGAACGAGGCGAGTGAAAAAGCGGGGTGCGATGGCGATCGCTGTTTGATTTCCTAATTGTCGCCCAAAGGCAATAATATGATTGGCGTGAGTTCCGTGAATTTCTAAGGGCTGATAATCTCCGTCTTGGAATAATGAGAGATAATCTTTTCTGGCTTTGAGTAATTGCGCCGTTAAAAACAGTTTAATTCTACCGTCGTTTTTGTGATTTAGCAACTCTTGAATTAATCCCAAAATGTCAGTTTTGATTTGCTCTTTAATGGTGCTTAAATAACTGCGTCGCTGTTCAAAATCTACAGGACGGCGGTTATCTGGATCGACTAAACTTAATTCCCAAAGTTCCGTTCCTTGATAAATATCAGGTACGCCGGGTGCGGTAGCCTTCAGTAGAGTTTGGGAAAGAGAATTGAACATTCCATAATAGGCAATTCGCTGTTGAAGGGGATGAAAAGCTTCGATAAATTGCCCAGAAATTGAAGGATTGAGGACTTTTTCTACAAAGGAAGTACAAGCTTCTTCGTATTCGCTATCAGGCCGTAACCATGCAGTATGGACTTTCGCTTCTCGAATTGCTTTAATCATATATTCCTTCACCCGTTCTACGAAAGATTCGTGTTCTGCTTCGGCAAAGGGGAATGCACCGATTAATGTTTGATAGAGAAAATACTCATCATTGCGATCGGGCATGGCAAATCCTTGGCGAATGCTGCGATGTCCTTGATTATAATGACTCCAAATGTTGACTTGTTCTTCCCATTCTTCCGGCAATTCCGATAACACATTTAACCTTGCTCGCACATCTTCGCCGCGTTTTGTGTCATGGGTGGCTGTGGTGTTCATGGTGTGAGGCCATGTTGCTTGGTGCTTTTGGTTAAAACTGTGGAAGTCAGCTACAGAAATGCCAAAATGACTCGGATTTCCTCCCACTTCATTGAGTGATAACAAACGATTGTAAACATATAATGTTGTGTCTTCCACGCCTTTGGCCATCAATGGACCACTGTATTGCTGCATCCGCAAGACAAAATATATCCACTGTTCACGTTCTGTTTGAGAAAGAGAATTATCAAATTCCAGCAGCATCAACTTTTCAATAAAATTTAATTCATGCTGCAACAAAGGTACTTGTTCTTTGGCTTGATTAATTACGTCTTGAATGGTGAGTTTATCGCTCTCTCCAATTCCATCGGGAGTAATATAAGTCCGGTAAATGGGGAACACTGTCAAAACTTCAGCGATCGCTCTTTTGAGTCCATTCACAGTAAAGTCATTGCCGTAGCGATATTTGCTGGAAATATTCTTTAAGAGGAGAGCTAAATTATCTATATCACCTGCTAAGTTCTTTTCTAATATTAGCTGCTTTTTCTCTTTTACCAGCGATGCATAATCTACTCTCGTACTGATAAATGCATGGTAAATTTTATCAAACCACAATTCTGCTTCTTTATCACAAAAGACGCCATTGATATAGTTCAAAAAGTCGTATCCGGACGTACCTTCAATCTGCCAATTTTCCGGTAAATCTTCCGTGAGTTCCAAGATTTTCTCAACAGTAATATAAACATCTCCGGTTTTTTCTCGCAGTCTTTCTAGATATTGGATTGGGTTATAAAGTCCATCAATATGGTCAATGCGTAAACCTGTAAATTTACCTTCTGCAACTAATTTTTCAATGAAACTATGAGTATTATTAAAAACCCGCAGTTCTTCAACTTTTACAGAAATCAATTCATTGACAGTAAAAAATCGGCGATAGTTCATTTCTTCCGCCCCGACCTTCCAGAAAGCGAGACGATAAAATTGGTCGTTGAGTAAATCATCTAGGGGATTAAAACTTTCGGAATTGCCAGGTTCTCCATTAAAAGTTTTGAGGTTTTCGTGAATGAACTCGCGGATTAAATCATTTGTGGTGTAGATTTCCCAAACTAATCCTTTGATAAATGCAATTTGGTCTTGTCGCTGTTTACCCGCAACTTCTGAAGGCACATTTTTGAGAATATACAGAATCCCCAATAGCTTAATAAAATCGGGATGATTGCGCCCCAATGTCCGCGTCAGTTTGCCGAGATTATAAGTAAGAAACTTTGTGTATGATTCTAACCGCAACGGCAACTTCAAACTGTAATAATTAACAGTTAAGCCGTTTTGTTCATATTGCAGTTGAATGTGTCCATTTTCTAGGGATACACCATAGAAATCTCCCAGTAGAGGAGCGAGAATTCGTTCTTGGCGATCGCCAAATGGCACATTCCAAGAAAGATCGAAGTAATCAGTATAGCTGGAATCTGGCCCGTGTTCCAAGATATCCATTAAATACTCATTTTCGCTGCTATAAGCCATGTGGTTAGGCACAATATCTTGTAACCAACCCATTTCCAGAGATTGTATTTCACTGATTAATGCATCAAAAGACTCATTAGTTCCCAGTTCCGGGTTGAGTTGAGTGGGATCTACTATATCGTAACCGTGCGTGCTACCAGACCGCGCCTTAAAAATCGGCGAAGCATATAAATCGGAAATGCCTAAATCTGCCAGATAAGTGGCGATCGCTTTTGCATTTTCAAAGCCAAACTGAGGGGTAAACTGAATTCGATAAGTTGCTCTTGGAATTCGCATATTTGTTTCTTGTGGGAGTTTTGAGTGATGAGTTAGGAGTTAGGAGTTAGGAGTTAGGAGTTGGGAGTTGGGAGTTGGGAGTTGGCAGTTAGAAATTGAGAGTTGAGAGTTTGAGCTTTTCAAGCTCAACAGTGAACCTCTGAGCTTAAACGTTGAACCTTTAAGGCTAATTCTTAACTCCTAACTCCTAACTCCTAACTCCCCTACTCCCCTTCATACAGTACTAAACTAATGGGTTGCAATTTCACTTCTTCTCCCGCAGAGAGATATTCGGGGGTTTGAGAACCAGACCCAGACCATGAGGTATCTGCCGAATCTAATAGTTTATGAGCATTGTTTTTAATTGGTAGAGTTACTGTTACTGGAGACGAGTTGAAATTCAATACAAATATTAGTTCGCTTGTTTCACACCAACGACGGACGATAACTAATTGCTTGTCTTCATCGCTAGTGGCTTGAATGAAATTGCGGTCTTGGTTAAGAAGTGCTGGATGGGTTTTGCGTAAATTAATTAATTGGCGATACCAATCCCACAAAATTTTGTGGTTACCTTCGTTGCGTAATTTCCAGTTAAGTTTACAGCTTAAGAAAGTTTCCGCAGATTCTGGATCTGGAGGATCGTCTTCATAGTGAAATGGTTCAAATTCTTCTTTGCGTCCGGCTCGAACTGCTTGAATTAAATCTGGATCGGAGTGACTAACAAAATACATAAAAGGTGCGGTTTCGCCGTATTCTTCTCCCATGAATAATAACGGCAAATAAGGTGACAGCAACACAGCACCAGCGGCTAATTTTAATCCTTCAAAAGAGATCCGCGCTGTGAGGCGTTCTCCTTTCATTTGGTTGCCGATTTGATCGTGATTTTGGATGCAAACTAAAAACTGTGATAAAGGGCGATCGCGGCAAGATACGCCATGAAATCGTCTGCGATCGGGCGAGTATTTCCAATCATAAACAAAAGTATCTTCATAAGCTTTTGCTAAATCAGCAAACTTACCAAAATCCTGATAATATCCTTGGCGATCGCCTGTTAAAAGTGTATGCAATGCATGGTGAAAATCATCAGCCCACTGAGCATCGAGTCCATAGCCACCCAATTCTACCGGACGAATTATTTGCGGATTATTTAAATCACTTTCGGCTATTAAATGGCGTTTCCATCTTTGCCCTTGTTGTGAAAAATGATGAACTGCTTCCGCTAATTCCCACAAAAAATGCTTTGCTCCCAAGTCATAAATTGCTTGAATTGCATCTAACCGCAATGCATCAATGTGAAATTCGCCCAACCAATAAAGCGCATTTTGGATAAAATAGTTTCGCACGCCCTGACTGTGGGCATCATCGAAATTCATCGCATTACCCCAGGGCGTTTTATAGGTTGCAGTAAAGTAGGGCGCGAACTGACTCATATAATTACCTTCTGGCCCAAAGTGGTTGTACACCACATCCAGCACAACAGCAATGCCGTTTTCGTGACAAGCATTCACCAGTTCTTTCAAGTCGGCTGGAGTACCGTAGGAATTTTGTACAGCATAGGGATAAACACCGTCATAGCCCCAGTTACGATATGCCAAAGCAGACTCAATATGCGTATCTCCAGGAAACTGGGAAATGGGCATAATTTCAATAGCATTAATTCCCAATTCTCGTAGTTGGGGTAAGCGGGGAATAATGGCGCTGAAAGTGCCTTCAGGCGTGAATGTCCCGACATGAAGTTCATAGAAAATCATCGACTCCACAGGAATTCCCGCCCATGCTTCATCAGTCCAGTTAAAATGGCGATCAACAATTTGAGAAGGGCCATGCACGCCTTCAGGTTGATACTGCGACGCCGGGTCAGGAAAGGCGTTTTGTTCATTCAGGACATAGCGATAAAGCGTACCTGGATACACATCATTAACCTTCGTTTGCCAGTATCCCTCTGCCTGAGGTTTAAGCGCAATTACCTGCGCTTGGGGCGTCAAAATTTGCACAGCAACGCTATCCAACGTTGGAGACCAAACTGTAAATTCACACTCTCCGTTACCCAAATAATTAGCACCAATTCTCACGCAGATTCTCCCCTTGAATAATGTTTTGTGCTGTATTTTGGCGTGAAGGGAATTTTATGTTGTTACAGGATATTTACAAACACGCCAAATAGGATCATGGTTGTTCTACCAGGCTTTTTACTAGCACCTGGAGGGGGATTTTTTACTAGAATAAATTCTATCTAATGATTAATTTTAGCCAGGGCGAATGGAATTCGCGGCTACACAGGCTTAGTCCGCCTCCGCGGACTAAGAGAAAAATTTGCTGTAGTATTCAAAACTCTCCGCGTCTTTGCGTCTCCCCTCAAGCCAGCACAGCTACTTCTACGGCTTGCAGCTGCCATGAACACAGTATGCTGATTCATAAGTACTAGAACGCTTGCCAAAAATAGTGTAGCGGTTATCGCGGATTTGTTCGTAAAAGCGATCGCCAGCCCATTTCATCCCCGGTAACGCCCGATAAGCGTCTACAAATATACTTCCTACTGGTAATAAGCGACCAATTTCTTCTGCTGCATTACTACCTTGCCAACGTCTTTGAGGCTCATTACCATCAATTAAAATCATTCCCTGTTCGCAATCTTGGGCTGTAATTCCCCACTCTAAAAGTCTCTGTTCATCTTGCATGGGAGTGTATTGAAACACCTTTCCCTTGTCTAAGTTTTCTAGTAATTGTACTAAAGTAACGCAGAGATTACAATTCCCGTCGTAGATTACGTAGTAAGTCATGGAAATAAAAGTCTGTTTGCAATGATGTTTTTAAACTAACATTTTTTACTATGTTCATTTAACTCGGTAGGATTCAAAAATGATACTTTCTACTACACCTTGATGTTGCATAATCTTTTCTGGCCAAGTCGTGGGTTTTGTTTCTAAAAAAGTAACAAAGACTCTGCTTTCAGTAATGCCTTGTGGTGTTTGGGCTAGTTCGATTTTGCCGTTTTTATAAATTCCTTCAATGGTTTGTAGCATTATTGTTTAGCTCCTATCTAATTTCAGCGATCGCTTACAACATAATTCCAGATGCCTGTATTTTAATCGATGATTTTTATCTGCGCCCACATACACAACGTAGGGGCACGGCATTGCCCATTGGTGTCAACTTAACGTTAAAAGGGCGGTTAGAAACCGCGTCTACACAGACGAAACCCGCCTGCGCGGGTTAAAAATATTAATTTTCTCTTAGTCCGGGCAGGCGGACGAGAGTTTGTGTAGCCGCGAATTCCATTCGCCCAGGCTTGAGTTTTCAGGTTTGTGAAGATGGGATGGTAAGGAAAATATTTGCCCTGTAATCACCATCATTCACCCTTGGAACTCGGTTGTTGCAGTTCTGAACAGGAACGTTTTCGTTTTGAACAGGAACGTTTTCGTTTTGAACAGGAACGTTTTCGTTTTAAACAAGAACGTTTTCGTTTTGAACAGGAACGTTTTCGTTTTGAGCAGGAACGTTTTCGTTTTGAACAAGAACGTTTTCGTTTTGAGCAGGAACGTTTTCGTTTTGAATAAGAAGTTTCTAGTTCTGGAGGTGAAAAGTGGAGTTCTGAGCCTCAACATTGGAGATTAGAGGTTTATTTCTCCTGTTTTCTTCTGATTAATCCCCGCTTTTATCTGCTTCTTTACTCCAAACATATTTTTGGCAGACTTCGCAAGCGGCTTTTGCCTCCTCTGTTTGCGGATTGGTGAAGATGGGATGGTAACGCAACCTGTTGCAACAGACTTGCAACCATGCAGGCCAACCACCCCGCCACAACCGCACCGTGCCGTCATCACCGCCACTGACAATAGTCTGCCCATCTGTGCTAATGGCGACAGATCTGACATTACCCTTATGAGCAGGGAAGGGTTCAGCCAGGAGATGACCTTGCAGGTTCCACAACCGCACTGTGCCGTCATGACCACCACTGACAATAGTCTGCCCATCTGTGCTAATAGCGACAGAATTGACATCACCCTTATGACCACGAAAGGGTTCAGCTAGGGGATGACCTTGCAGGTTCCACAACCGCACTGTGCCGTCATGACCGCCACTGACAATAGTCTGCCCATCTGTGCTAATGGCGACAGATCTGACATAATCCTCATAACTACGGAAGGGTTCAGCTAGGGGATCACCTTGTAGGTTCCACAACCGCACTGTGCCGTAATTACCGCCACTGACAATAGTCTGCCCATCTGTGCTAATAGCGACAGAATTGACATCACTCCCATGAGCATTGAAGGGTTTAGCTAGGAGATGACCTTGCAGGTTCCACAAACGCACTGTGCCGTCACCATCGCCACTGACAATAGTCTGCCCATCTGTGCTAATGGCAACAGAATTGACACCACATCGATGACCACGGAAGGGTTCAGCTAGGGGATGACCTTGTAGATTCCACAACCGCACTGTATTGTACTTACAGCCACTGACAATAGTCTGCCCATCTGTGCTTATGGCGACAGAATTGATATAATTTTCATGACCACGGAAGGGTTCAGTCAGAGGATGACCTTGCAGGTTCCATAAGCGGACTGTGCTGTCATTACCGCCACTGACAATAGTCTGCCCATCTGTGCTAATGGCGACAGAATTGACACCACCTGCGTGAGCAAGGAGGGGTTCAGTCAGAGGATGACCTTGCAGGTTCCACAACCACACAGTACCGTCACCATCACCACTGACAATAGTCTGCCCATCTGTGCTAATGGCGACAGACCTGACATAATTCTCATGACCACCCAAAGGTTCAGTCAGAGGATGACCTTGCAGGTTCCACAACCGCATTGTGCCGTCACGACCGCCACTGACAATAGTCTGCCCATCTGTGCTTATGGCGACAGATCTGACATAATCCTCATGACCACGGAAGGGTTCAGTCAGAGGATGACCTTGCAGGTTCCATAAGCGGACTGTGCGGTCATTACCGCCACTGACAATAGTTTGCCCATCTGTGCTAATGGCGACAGAATTGACACCACCTGCGTGAGCAAGGAGGGGTTCAGCCAGGGGATGACCTTGCAGGTTCCACAACCTCACTGTGTCGTCACTACCACCACTGACAATAGTCTGCCCATCTGTGCTAATAGCGACAGACATGACATAATTCTCATGACCACGGAAGGGTTCAGCCAGGGGATGACCTTGCAGGTTCCACAACCTCACTGTGCCGTCACGTCCGCCACTGACAATAGTCTGCCCATCTTTGCTAATGGCGACAGACCAGACATCACCCTCATGACCACAGAAGGGTTCAGCTAAGGGATGACCTTGCAGGTTCCACAACCTCACTGTGCCGTCATTACCGCCACTGACAATAGTCCGTCCATCTGTGCTTATGGCGACAGATCTGACATAATCTTTATGACCACGGAAGGGTTCAGCTAGGGGATGACCTTGCAGGTTCCACAACCTCACTGTGCCGTCATTACCGCCACTGGCAATAGTCTGCCCATCTGTGCTTATGGCGACAGACCAGACATCACCCTCATGACCACGGAAGGGAATGGAGACTTTTACTTTATTCATTACCTGATTCAAACTATTCTGAACTGGTGCGAGAATCTGTTGGGGTAATTTCTCTTGATTCTCACCCATAGCTTGAATTGCCAGCACTAGACTATCTAGGGGTTGGACAGTCAATAAATTCTCTACCCTTGCCGCCTTTTCTCGCAGTTGGGATTCAGTAAGCGCTCTTTCTAGTTCGGCAATGCGGTCTTTTTCATAAGCATCACTGCGTTTGTAAAAATCTTCATCTTCCTGGGGTGATTGTAAATGGGTCTGCAATTGTTGCCAGCTATCCCTCACTTCTGCCAGCAATCCCCCTTGCATCAAATATTTGTCATCCTGCCTTTTGTTCAACCATTCCCGCCGAGTATCTTCCAAGCGATCGCTCAATCGCCGCAAATCTCGATCTTTTTGTCGCCACTGGGCGAACTGCTGCCAACCTTCAATTAAAGCTTCATGGGCTAAATCAATCCAGGCTTCTCCCTTCTCATCTTTCCCTGTAACCAACAAGCGTCCCTTAACTAACCCCGCTTCACCATCTAGCAACTTACTGAGTTGTTGCCGTTGCTTTGAGTCATCACCTGCAATATTTAATAGTGTGGCTTTTGCTTGGCGCTGGCGAGTGTCTTTTTCTCCCTCTCCCGTTCGCACTAACCGCAGAAAAATTCGCCCAATCCATTCTTTTTCCTGCTGACTGCGTTCTGGGGTTGGGGATTCCTTCTGGTAATCTTGGTAGTGATAAACTTTTTCTGCATGGAGATTCAACGCCCCTGTTAATCCTCCCAACTTTTCATATTCTTCTAAAGTGAGTTGATGTTTGTTGCGATCGCGTTTCTCCCAGAGTTTAGTTAAAGCAAACTCCAACAGAGGCAAAAACCCTGGTTCTTGTTTCACATCTTCTAAAATCTTCAGTACTAGCCGTTCTTCAACACTATGACCTTGAAGTTTGGCTGGTTCGGCGATCGTGTCCTTTAAATCAACTCCGGTTAAAGGCGGCATAAAAACTGCCTGGGTTTGAATCAGCTCAGTCAAGGAGGGATATTGCAAACAGGGTTCAAGAAAATCTGCTCGCATGGTAATCACAACTGCTAACCGCGAATTGGTAATCTCTACTACCTGAGTCAATAAGTCAATAAATCTCTGCTTTTCTTGCTGACTAGCACCGCCAGTAAATACTTCCTCAAACTGATCCACCACCAGCAAGAATTTTGCCGAACCAGGGAGATTTTCCAGAATTGCAGGTAAACTATTCGGCTCAGTGTAAATCAAATTCTCAAGCTGCTCCTCTTTTTCAAACCCCTGAAAAAATTGTTCAAAAGCTCCGCTCAATTTTCTTAAAGGCTTAAATCCTGGCTTGATTGGTTCTAAGACCTGCCACTCATTATTATCTAATTGGGGAATTAAACCCGCCCGGACTACTGAAGATTTACCACTGCCCGACGCGCCAATGATGGGGACAAATTTAGCCAAGTCGAGTTTCTGTTGAATATCATTAACTACTTTTTGACGACCAAAAAAGAATTTTGCGTGTTGCTTGTCAAAAGCTTCTAAGCCCCGATAGGGACATTCTTCCAGCACTTCTGTAATAACTACTAAATTCTTGGGTGGATACCAAACCAAAGGAATTGACCTACCACCGCCCATGTAAATCGGTTCTTGTCCGCTTTGCTTGAGTTCCCGTGAAACGAAGCTCATCAAGTCATTGACATTAATTTCCCCGGTAGCTTCATCAGCTTTATCTTCAGCAAGTCCTTTGAGAATTGCTTTGGTGAAAATTCCACCTTCGGCATCTTCACGCGCCCTTTCCAAGGCACGAGAGGCTGTAATTAAGCTGTAGTCTTGTTTGCTGTTGAAAACGGAGAAACCAGATTTGATAAAACTCCTCTCTAATAAAGACCCAGCATAGCAGCAGTCCAGCAATACCACCAAGCTGCTGAGTTGAGATTTCCCGATTAAAGTGTTGAGGTCATCAAAGGCGATCGCATTTTGTCCATCGATTTTGTTACAATCCGATGTTGCCAAATACCCTTTCGCTTCACCTGTCAGGCTTGGTGCTTCAAATCCATGCCCAGCAAAATAAATTAATGCTTCCGCACCTTTGGCCTTTTCTAACAAAAATATTCTCAGTGCTTGTCCCAGTTCCTTACCAGTTAACTTTTTATCTGGTGTAATCTCCCAGCGATTCTCACTCTCGATTAACTTGCCAGGTAAAGGCTGAACATCAAACCGACCTTGTTCGCGCAGCAGTTTGGCGATTTGTTGTGCATCATTGACAGCCTTTGGTAGGTTGTTGAAATTGTCATACTTAGCAATTCCCAACACCAGCGCATATCTAGCCATATAATATAACTTGGCATCCGTTTTTACATGAATTTACTAAGAATAACTTAAAAATTAAGTGAGGCTATTGTGTCAGAAGTACAACGTTTAATTATCAAAGAAGACGATCTAGAGTACGAAATCTACGTAGAATCCAATACCGCCCCTGAAGTTCCAAAAGAAGAGGAAACGGGATATCGTGATGGTTTACCCACGCTGAACATTCAGGAATTTCAGGGCAAGATTCGTAATTATGCCAAGTTAGCTGTTGGTGCATTCAAGAATTTACCTGACGCTGAGGAGGTAACAGTTAAGTTTGGCATTAAGCTGGGTGGTAAAACTGGCATTCCGTTTTTGACTGAAGGTTCGGCGGAGAGTAATTTTGAAATTGAGGTTAAGTATAAGTTTCCAGAGAAGAACCCATAAATAGCAGATGTATGTGTAGGGTAGCACAGCTGTGCTACCCTACTGTATGTTTTAATTACCTGAAAATTACTGTAAACAACTTGGTAAAGCAACTTTGATATTACAAACTACCTTTAGGAGTTTCTGTGGTATCAGGACTCTCTGTGGTGCCAGGTTGTTTAGTATTAGAAACTTCTTTTGTGGGATTCTTCTGATTACCTTGATTGTCTAATTTCGGTAGTACTTGTTTGGCTATATTTTCAGCGGCTTGTTGAAATAATGGTTCTATTTTCTTTCGCCAATATTGAGTATTGGGCAACTTTTCGGGATGGTTTTTATAATCTAAAACTTTCTCCCATTTTCCATCATCTATTGCTTTGTTGATCTCATTAGATAATGCCTCGGCTTTAGCCCAATCTTCTTGCCACTGGGCGATGACTTTGCGCGTTTCTTGGATATCAGAGGCAGCATTTGCCGGAATCGATTTTAAAAGTGCGATCGCTCCAACTATATCTCCTGATTCATACTTTTTTTGTGCTTGTTCTAAAACCTTGGCACTATTATCACTAGGCTGGGATTGTTCTGATTTTTCACTACCGACAGTTGACGTTTTTGATTTTTCTGGTGATGAAGTTACTACATCCTTAGATTTTGGTTTTGCCTGGGGAATTGGTCGAGTAGTAATTAAGGTACTATCATCTATCGTCTTAGTTGCAATGCCCTTTTCCCGCAGACAAGAAGCCCATTCTCCTTTATTGGCTATCACATCCGAGTGTGCCCAAGCCAAACGTCCAGATTTGAGTTTAACTTCTACCCAACCTCGTTTTGTTTGCTTGCCAGTCACCTCGAAGTTGGTATTATTACCAACAGTTTGCACAATATTACTAGAATTGATCGAACTTGGTTCAGAACGAACATTAGAATTTCCTACGACAACAGCTGAGCATTTATTTGCTAAAGCAGTATCATTACCTGTAAAGTTAGCAGCTAAATTTTTCAAATTTGGATATACATTTGCTACTAAAGCAGCAGCACCACCCGCCAACAATATGCCAATTAATATTGGCCATGGGTCGGATTTGCTAGAATTCTGACGCACAGGTTTAGGTGGGACACGATTTGGTGGTGCAACTGCAAGAGTTTGCTGGCGAGATACTGCTTGGGATCGGGATTTAGTTCCTTGGTAGCTGGAATTTTTTGCAGATTCTTGAAGTTCGGAAAGTGCAGCTACAGGATTAATCGCGTCTTTACATGCTTGCAGTGCTTCTGTGGCGCTTTGGTAGCGGTCTTTGAAGTGATAGCGCACCATCTTAGTCAATACTGCTGCTAGGTGATGGTTCACAGTTACTGAATGACGCCAGATGATTTCCCCAGTTTCTGGGTCTTCTTGCAATTCTGTTGCCGGTAATCCTGTTAATGCTTGAATGGCAATGATTCCAAGGGAATAAATATCGCTGTTGGGACGGGGTTTACCTTGCCCTTGTTCTGTGGGCATATAGCCAGGAGTGCCAATAACCACTGTGGCAGAAGGTTGCCCGCCAGCTGTTACCATTTGGGTACGCAGTTGCTTTACTGCCCCAAAATCTACTAAAACGAATTTATTATCTGAGGCGCGACGAATGATATTATCTGGTTTAATGTCGCGGTGAATCACGCCTTGGCGATGGACAAATTCTAGAATCTCCAGAACTTCCTGCAACAGTTGAATTACTTGGCTTTCACTCCAGCGCTTACCAGGTAAAAGTTCCTCAGCGAGGGTATGCCCTTCAATATATTCTTGTACTAAATAGAATTCTTGGTTTTCGTCAAAATAAGCCAGTAGCCTGGGTATCTGGTCATGGTGACCCAGTTTTTCTAAGGTTTCGGCTTCGCTGTTGAACAGACGCTTAGCTGTAGCAAAAACTCTGGGGTCAGTTCCGGGTTTGAGGTGCTTGACAACGCAAATAGGGTTACCTGGCCGCCTAGTATCTTCCGCAATATAGGTTTGACCAAATCCTCCTGTCGCCAGGACTCGAATTATTTGGTAACGATGGTCTAGTAACTTGCCTATCATATTCCCTCCCCAGAGTTATCACCTAATTTTTCCGCTAGTAATAAATATCTCCAAATTTTCTTCAATGAAATCCGCTATCTTGAGAAAAGATTTAGATTAAAAACGCAGCTTTTTAATAAACGAAGACTGTTTATTTCTCTTTTAGTGCCCCTGTTTACTACCAATGCCACCTAAAATAACAAACTCAGTTGCATGGCAGCAGGCTGAAATCCTCATGCAACCTGCTTTCATTCGCGTTATCGACAATCTCCGCAAACAGCTTGATGAGTCTTCTTGGACGGGAACTTACCATGATGTTTTGATTTGGCCGCCTAACACCACTGATGAAATCAAGGCATTGGTGACTGAACTGTTGCAAGCAATGGAAACTGCAACGCCCGAAGAAGCAGATGAAATCAGACAGACTCTGGCTCGTCTGCCCATGCCCCATCCAGGATATCATTTACTTTTGCAGCGTCAACACTGGAGTTTAGACTAAAAGCAGGCGATCGCTAAAAAAGTGTGCGTGTTTTTTTGGTATACATTTTAACTTCTGGAGTTGAGACTATCAAGAAGAGCGATCGTTAACTCGATAAAAGATGTGTTGTTGGTATAAAATTTTGGGAAGGGCAGTCTGTGGTTAACACAGACGCCCTTCAGTGGAAGATGAGATTTGAACCACTAATTCTCATCTGCCAATATGAAAAGTGCCTTACTAAAAGAATTTCGTCAAGCAGCGTACAGCTATTTAGGTAGAGCGCATGATGCAACTTTTGAACTGATGGATGCAATATTACTGACGCGGAATGCCTACAGTTTGGCAGATTTATCGCTATCGCCAGTATTTAGAAGAAAGTGGCCAAGTATTTATGAAGCGTTACAAGATAGCAGACCACAGCGACAAAAATTGATGCAGTTATACATCAAACAGATGCCACAACAGGGTCGTCCGTTGTTGGCAGGCGACCACACTGCCTGGTCGCGCCCGGATGCGGTAACTCTTATTGAGAGGACAATTGAACACACCAGTGTTACCATAACCGGAAACAAACCAATTACCGTTGGTCAGGGATATAGTACCATTGCTTGGATACCAGAGGATTCTGGCAGTTGGGCGTTACCGTTGAGGCATGAGCGAATTACCAGTTGGGAAAATCCGATACAAAAGGCAACGTGGCAATTACAGCAAGTGTGTGAACATTTACCAACTAGACCAATTACAGTTTGGGATAGTGAGTATGGCTGCGCCCCTTTTGTGTTGAAGACGACTAATATCAAAGCGGACATTCTGGTACGTTTGCGTTCAAATCTTTGTTTATGGGGCGCACCACCACCATATTCTGGTAAAGGGCGACCCAGGAAACATGGTGATAAATTTAAACTCAATGATCCTTCTACATGGAGTGAAGCCAATGAGAGTATAGAAGTCAACCATCCTAAACTGGGACGGGTGAAGGTGAGCTTGTGGAAAAATTTACACTTTCGTCAAACGGCGACACGCCCAATGTCGCTGATTCGAGTTGAGCGTCTAGATGCAGAAGGCAACCTACGTATATCAAAACCTTTGTGGTTGGCTTGGGTAGGAGAGGAAATGCTTCCACTATCTCAAGTTTGGCAACTCTACCTCCGACGTTTTACTGTTGACCACTGGTATCGTTTTTTGAAGCAACGCTTGCACTGGACATTGCCTAAGTTGAGTAGTCCCAAGCAATCTGAGCATTGGAGTGACCTCATGCCTCTGATGACTTGGGAATTGTGGTTGGCTCGTGATATCGTTGCTGATAACCCTTTACCTTGGCAAAAATCATTAGACAATTTGACTCCTGGGAGAGTTGCTCAAGCGATGGGGAGTATTTTTGCGGTGATTGGTACTCCTGCCCGTTCGCCTAAACCTCGCGGAAAGTCTCCAGGCTGGAAACCAGGAAAACCACGACAACGTAGAATTCGCTATCCGATAGTCAAAAAAACTACAACTAAGCCTCGCAAAAAGCATCCAGAATCTGCTTAGTACCCTAGATTTTCATCTCTGAAGCCTGTTTCTTTTCAACTCAGCGTTGCTGGGTCGTTTCTTGTTGCTTAGTCTAAACTCCAGTCAACAGCAACAAGCAAGTATCGATTTGTGGGAATTGTGCTATCAAGTGTGTTTTATTGAATACAAATCAGAGAAAGAAGCGGCTAATATTGATACTAGTTTAATTGATGAACTCGGTGAAGTGGATTGGCTGCGTTTGGATGCTAAGGCAAAGGAGTTAGTTGAAGAGGCCTTTGCCAGTTTACCTGAAAGTTGAAGCCCTGAGAATACAATTTTGGGACTGTACGAATAAAGCCCACGCACGTGGGCTTATGAGGCGAGGCTTTTTCTGTCTGTTTTAACTACCTATATAACAGTTTATACTGGTTTCCAAGTATTTAAAGATGCTTGAATAGGAGCAAATTCGCTCAAATATTCATTAAGCTTTGCTTTCTGAGCTTCAACGGTTGCAAGAATTTGCTCTTTTTCGGTTTCTCTAGTTTCCCGTTCTCTCAACACACGGTCAAACTGCTCTTGAAACCTATTCATGTACTCATTAATTTGCTGTTCTGCCTCTCTAAAGTCTTTCGATACCTGTTTATCAATAACTCGTTCTAGTAGACGTTGGTTTCTCGAAACTTGCTCATCTATCTTTTGCTGAATTAACCTTGCTGTTTCTTTTAAGTCAATGTCATAAACGTCTCCTCTAATGGGCACATCAACATAATAATCAGGTTGACAACAACTACCACTCCTCTTTTCTGGGGTTTTTCCAATAATGACATCTTGTTGATGTTGAATTACTGCATCAATACCTTTAAACTTAAATTTTGGAAATTGAATTGTATTAATGTTCAGTTCGACTTCTAAGGTTTTTCCAAGATAATCAGATAACTCATTTGAGATTGCTTGAATATTAATTTGTATTTTTTGCACTAGTTCTTCTCGAAACCTTGCACCATCTCTAACTAATCTATCTTGCGTTTCTAACCACAGATTTTGAATATGCGGAGCGCAAAATTGATTAATTGTTAGTTTAATAGTTTCAGCATCTTTTTTAGATTTAACTCTAATTTTGTATGGATCGGCAATTTTGGTTTTCTCTATTTCCACATAAGAATCTTGGTTATTCAAATATTCAGGAAAAGTTTTTGACAGAGAACTAAGTAATGATTCTCCAACTTTAACACTTACTCTCAATATTTTACTTAAACCTCTTAAAGCCGGAAAGAATTCCAGTATACCCTCACTAAACTCTTCTATAATTGCTCTGTACCTTGCTGGATTAATTTAGCTAAAAGTCCTTGCCAAGCACTCGTAGGGTAAATTACGGGATCTGTAATGCCAAATCCTATCAAAGCCCGTTTCAAATCTGCTATTACATCATCAATAGCTCGATCTCCTTCCGCTTTTCTATCAACCTTGTTGAGAATGAAGTAGATTTTCCCAGTGTTCTTTGCAAGAAATTCTCCACGCTGTTCTATTAAATCTTGAAGCAACTCTGAATTAGTATTGTCCTTAAAAGATGAGTAATCTAAAACGAACAAAATAGCATCACATGTTCGCAGCGCTTCTAAGGCTGTTTGCTTAAGTGCAACTGTACTGAAGCCTGCTGATTCCCACTCGTTGGGACCTGGAGTGTCAACCAACGTAAAACCAGCCAATGATGAAAGTTTGCTGATCGCCTCTATAGGATGCTGTAGTTCAAAGCGGGTGGTATTGTCTTGATTAGCTGTAGCTCGAAGCTTGTGGGTACGATCTAAAAATTTTTGCCTAATTAAACTAGCATTACCCTCAGCAATAATAACAGGTTCCTTTTGCCCCTGCCGATACTCTAACAATCTTGGTGTAGCTATAGTGTAAATTGGTCGGATATCAGTACGGCAGATTGTACACGCTTCTGCTTCACTTGCCAAAACATCAGCGCCAATCACAGCATTCAAAAAAGTACTCTTGCCAGCTTTCATAGCTGCAATTACAGCGACCTGATACTTTTGATCTTTCAATGCCTGTAGAGCTTTGTTGATATTATCCTCGACACTCTGCAAACTTTTGGTATCGTCTCCTTCACTGAGACGATCTTGGCGAAGTTCCTGAAGGTACTCTAACAAACGTGTGCCAATGTGGTAGATGCTTTCGTGCGCTGCTTGGAACTGTTCAGAGGACATAATTATATATGGAAAAGTTTAGCTAAAGCACGTACAGCTTAAATTACTGATGAAAATACTTGCCTCAGTGATTACACTGTCAGATTAAAGGCGATCGCACTCCATTCCTTAACTAATAAATCGTCCAGCTACTCGCACAGAAAGAAAGTTATATGAACAAGCCTAACGAAGAACTCGAACTACAGGGCAAACTCCTCATCATGCCAACATCTACAATTGACAATCGAGACGCAGTTGCTATCCAAGCTGCTAGAGTTGGGGTTGCAATATGCGATCGCTAATAAAAGAGGAGTCAGAATACAGAATTCACCAATTGTGAATACTCTATCCCTTTATGGGTAGAGTATTAAGGCGAGAATATTTAACCAATATTCAGACGCGACTCGAAAATACTCGGCGGGAGCTAGCTATCGTGGACACGAGAAAGCGCGTCGCTATCACCCAGTCGTAGAGAATTCATACTGAATTCTGACGCCAAGCCGCAGAGCGTCTCCGGCTCCGCTCCTGAGTTCTGAATTCTTCTTATAAACAGCAATCCAGCCACAGTAAGCCTAGAGTGAAACTTTCAAAAATTTGACTATAGACTACCAGATTCTATTCATCAGAAGCGGGTTTGATTGCGCCCGTTTTTCTTTGCTTCTCGAACTTTGTCGCTGGCACGCTGCAACAAAGACACAGGACTATCTTCTGGCATGAATTCCACAACTCCGATGCTAGCAGTGATTTGAAACCGCTGACCGTTGTAAGCTGTGAGGATTTCCTCGCTCAGAACTAGGCGAATTCGTTCAGCTATCTGACATCCCATGTTCAGGTTAGTGTCGGACATGACAATACAGAATTCCTCTCCACCATAGCGTGTAACCCAATCTACTGCTCTGATGTTACTTTGAAATACTTGTGCAGCAGTTCTGAGAGCTTGATCCCCAGTCGGAAAGCCGTAGGTTCGATTGACTTCACCGAAATGATCCAAATCCAGGAGTACCAGTGTTAATGGTTGCTGATATTTGTGAAACTTTTCTATTTCGCGCAGTAGTAATCTGTCGAGAAAGCGGCGATTGAAAATCTCAGTCAAACCATCGTGTTCGGCTTCTGCTCTGTATTTCTTGGCTAGACGACTGGCCTTAAGTACCATCTCAGTAATCATCCGTTCAGCAGTGACGCGAATTCGATGCTCAAAATCAGTGATTAGCTTGTCTTGTCCAGAAGCATCTGCAATAGCATCAAATTCCTCAGTGGTTACAACTTGGTTGCGTCCTTTCTGCTTGGCAGCATAGATACATTGATTGATTTCCTGCCATAGTTGCTCAACAGATGAATGTCCTGTCATCGGAACCACTCCCAAGGAAGCTGTGAGATTAACACAAGACATTTCATCAAGTTTGAATTCATGAGTCTCGATCTGAGTCCTGAGAAATTCTGCAAAGGCTTTCCCCTGCTCAGCATTGCCACGCATACAAATAGCGAATTTATCACCCCCTGTCCGAGCGACGATGCCTGCTCCTAGTGAATACTTTTGCAGAATCTGCCCAACCTCCTGCAATATCTGATCTCCCGCAATATGACCATGACTATCATTGATAAACTTGAAACCGTCAATATCCAGGTAAATCAAACATACAGGCTCACTATCCTCCTTCGATGTCAAAAGCTCGATCGCATGATCATTAAATTTGCGAAAATTAGCAATCCCCGTTAATTTATCAAGATTCAATGAATGCTTTTGCTTGGTATGCCACAAAGTCCGCTGCAAACGCAAACCTATTTGCCAATCAATTGCATCACGTTTACAAGTTTCATCTCCTGCTTCCAACCAACAAAGGGCAGTAGATTCTTGCTCAATGGTGTCTATCAAAACTACTGTTGGTAAACCAATAGTTGTATATATATACTTCACTTCCTCCAGGTTCTCAAAAGTCCTGATATCGAGTACAACAACATCAAAACCTTTCTCAAATAATGCTGGAGTATCAACTCGAATCCACTCAAAATTGAGGGAAAAATCTTTTGGTTGGGGCAAATCAGTTGGACTGCACCAAGCAACTCGTATCGCTTTCACTTGTTCATTCATTAATTCCAACTTTAGCACCCAACAACCGTAGGATAACTATCTTAAATACTTAATTGTGCTTTTATAGAACAGAATTCAGAACTCAGGAATCAGAATTCAGTATGAATTCTGTACGACTGGGTAATGAATATTGGTTTAAAACCTCGCCCCCTTCTGGCGCGAAACTAGTATTAAATTTTTTCAAAAGTCAAAACTCTATCCCTTTATGGGTAGAGTATTCTGAATTCTGAATTCTGAATTCTGACTCCTTTTTATAGATACTTTAAAGTTTAACAACCAAATTCAGCGATGACTATTACCTCTTACGGCAACGCCATCAGTTGTTTGTGTAATAAAATTGAATTAGGGACTTGCAATTAAAAAATATCCCATCGCTGCGGGACGCTTCGTGAACGTAAGGTAGCACAGCTGTGCTACCCGAAAAATCTAAAATTGGCGCGGTCAATAATTCTTAATGTCCATCTCACCACACTATGTGATTGATAACTGATAATCCAAATATCGATCGCCAGCAAGAGTGTTGAGTTATGTCTATTGAATTTGGGCGGGAAATCTGCGGTCATCTTGACATAGCAGAGTCACGGGAATGGTTGGTTACTAATGGCATTGGTGGTTATGCCTCTGGAACAGTGGCAGGTTTATTGACCCGCCGCTATCACGGGTTACTAGTAGCAGCATTGCAACCGCCTCTAGGTCGCACCTTACTGTTGACAAAACTAGATGAAACGGTATTGTATGGCGATCGCTCTTATTCTCTACACAGCAATCGTTGGGCAGATGGTACCGTCAGTCCCCACGGCTATGAACATATTGAACGTTTTTCTCTGGAAGGTACAGTTCCTCTATGGCGTTTTGCTGTTGCTGATGCGTTGTTAGAAAAACGAATCTGGATGCAACAGGGAGCTAATACAACTTATGTCCAATATGTTCTGCGTCGTGCCACCCAACCGCTGAAGTTGACACTTAAGGCGATCGTCAACTACCGCGATTATCACAGCGACACCCATAATAACAATGATTGGCAGATGTCTATTCAGCAGGTGGAACAGGGAATTTGTGTAACTGCTGATCCTGACGCTGTACCAATATATCTGTTAACTGACCACGCCACCGCCTCCCCCGTCCACAATTGGTACTACAACTTTGACCTAGCAGTTGAACGCTATCGGGGATTGAGCGACAAAGAAGACCATCTCCACGCCGCTACCTTTGAAGTTACGCTCAATTTAGGAGAATCCGTTACATTTGTTGCCAGCACTCATAAGCAACCAGAGTTGAATGGCGAAGCAGCACTCAAATACCGTCACAGTCTTGAGCAGAAGTTAATCGGACTCTGGAAATCTAACCGACCCCTGAATGCTGCTGATTCTCCGGCTTGGGTGAATCATTTAGTTTTGGCTGCTGACCAGTTTATCGTCGATCGCTCCGTGCCAGAAGACCCCTATGGCAAAACTATCATCGCTGGTTATCCCTGGTTTAGTGACTGGGGACGTGATACTATGATTAGCCTACCTGGTTTGACCCTCGCCACCGGTCGCCCAGAGGTCGCACGCTCGATTCTTCGCACCTTTGCTAGGCATGTAGACCAGGGAATGTTGCCCAATCGTTTCCCCGATGCGGGTGAGACGCCAGAATACAACACCGTCGATGCAACTCTCTGGTATTTTGAAGCCATTCGAGCTTATTACAATGCCACAGAGGATAATGATTTGCTGATGGAACTGTTCCCTGTGCTGGCAGACATCATCAACTGGCACTGTCGCGGCACACGCTACAACATCCGCCTTGATGCCACCGATGGTTTACTGTATGCAGGAGAAAAAGGTGTGCAACTGACTTGGATGGATGCGAAAGTCGGAGATTGGGTAGTAACGCCTCGCATTGGTAAACCGATTGAAGTCAATGCCCTGTGGTATAACGCTCTGCGGACAATGGCAAAATTTGCCCGTCTGATTGGCAAGCCCCACCAAGAGTATCAGGCGATCGCTGACCGCGCCCAAATCAGATTTTCTCGCTTTTGGAATCAGGAAACAGGCTATTGCTACGATGTGCTGGATACTCCGGATGGAGATGACGCATCTGCGCGTCCCAACCAGATTTTTGCCGTTTCCTTACCTGAAAGTCCGCTGACCCCAGCCCAACAAAAAGCAGTGGTAGACGTTTGTGGGCAGATGCTACTAACTTCGCATGGATTGCGATCGCTTGCCCCCAATCATCCCCAATATCAGGGTAAATACGGTGGTAATCAGTATCAACGTGATGGAGCTTACCACCAGGGAACAGTCTGGGGTTGGTTGTTGGGGTCCTTTGTTCTGGGACACCTGCGCGTCTACAAAAATCCTAAGCAGGCGCGTCAATTTTTGCAACCAATGGCTAATCATCTTACAGCGCACGGTATTGGCAGTCTCAGCGAAATTTTTGATGGCGATGCCCCGATGACTCCACGAGGATGTATTGCCCAAGCGTGGACAGTTGCAGAGGTCTTGCGTGCTTGGTTAGCAACGGAGAACTGATATCATGTCCGGTTAAAGACCCATAGTTAGGACTGACGCGGGGACACGGAGACACGGGGACGCGGAGAAATTTTTATTATGGGTAATTAGGCGGACATCATATGATAAGTGAATCAAGTATAAAAATTCGCTTTTTATTTGATTTTAACAACAAAGAATACAGCACTTACGGCAGCTATGAGGTACATCCCCAAATCTGAAAGCTTTGAAAGGAGAGGGCAAGGAGAAAAACTGTATTGCATAATAGCCGGAAGCGCTGTAAAGGCGTCAGGATTCAGTTGGGTATATTAATTCTGAATTCTGAATTCTGAATTCTGCATTTCTCTTCAAGTTTTACTCGATATTAAACACTTTAATCAGAAAAATTATCCATTTCCGTAGACAATATTTTTATTTCTTTAAATTTTAATAAACACTTAATTAAGTCAATATTCAACTAGTTGTATTTTATTGCACTACTAAATGTTTACTTGATAATTTAGTCTACAGTTTGAAAAAAGTAAGAAAAGTAAGAAAAGTAGTTTTTACAAAGTGTTGACTAGCCTGATGATATGCTGTAGATTGATGTTTTAGATAGGCAGTGAATAATAAAAAACTCTTAATTAGGGAGCATCACAAATTATCTGATTTAGTCTTATGTAGACTTCATAGAATTGGATAATTGTATCTTGATTATCCAGTCTGCTTTGTACATTTTTCAGGATTATATGCACTAGCCATAGCCGGAAAAATCCAAGATTTCATAGGCATTGATAGCCCTTAAGAAGAACCTTTAAATCCAGAATTGAAGAAGAATACAGAATACAGAATTCAGCAATCTTGACGCGACGCTCGTTGCGCTAAAGCGTCTCCCCTTGAAAATAATGCAGACAAGATCAGCAAATTCCACCCCAGCCTTAAAAATTACCGCCAGCCAAGAGTTTAACTCCTGGCTAGCACAGCAGAATCTGAGTATTGCTTGCACCACCTACCAAACCAACCGCCTTTTTTTCGTTAGTAGCCAAGCCAACGATCGCCTCTTGGTACACGAAAGACTATTCGACAAACCGATGGGATTGTATGCAGCAGGCGATCGCCTTTACATGACAACCCGCTACCAACTCTGGTATTTCGATAATCTTTTGGGTAGTAGCCAAAAGTACGGACAATGCCTTAGCGAAACGCAGCTGCAAGCAGATCGCCTTTATGTCCCCCGCACCGCCTACACCACCGGCGATGTCAACGCCCATGAAGTAGTTTTAGACAATGCAGGAAAAGTTATTTTTGTCAATACCGACTTTAGTTGTTTAGCCACCCTCAGCCCAGACTACAACTTTGTCCCCATTTGGCAACCGCCCTTCATCTCCAAACTCGTCGCCGAAGACCGCTGTCATCTCAATGGTTTAGCGATGGTAGAGGGCAAACCGGGCTATGTCACCGCCTGTAGTACCACAGATACAGCCGCCGGGTGGCGTAATCATCGCCTTGATGGCGGAGTCGTCATCGACGTTAACCAAAACGAAATTATTGCCACAGGCTTATCCATGCCCCATTCTCCCCGTTGGTATCAGGGGAAATTATGGTTACTCAATTCCGGCACAGGGGAATTAGGCTACATCGAGGATCGTCAATTCCATCCCATCATCTTCTGCCCTGGATTTGTGCGTGGATTAGCCTTTTGGCAAAACTTCGCCTTTGTGGGACTATCTCAGTTACGTTCCCAGAGTTTTACCGGATTAACCCTGGAAAAACGTTTGATTGCCGAAGGAAATCACCCCCAGTGTGGCTTGATGGTAATTGATTTGCAAACAGGGGCACCCCTGCACTGGTTATATTTTCAGGGAGTAATTGAAGAACTATTTGATGTTGTAGTTTTGCCAGGAGTCCGCCAACCCCAAGCAATTGGGTTACAAGAAGACGAAATACAGCGCCTAGTAACATTTCCCAACAGTGGCGGAATTGTCACCACCAAACCCACCGCCCACCGTCCCAGTTTAGGTACAGCCCCCCCCGTGGCTGGTTTACCCACACAACAAATTACCCCCCTTAATCCCCCCTTGGAAAGGGGGGAGACCGGAAAATCTAATTCCCTCCCCTTGGAAAGGGGGGAAATCAGACAATCTAGTTCCCTCCCCTTTATAAGGGGAGGGTTAGGGAGGGGTAATCCGAACACAAGTCAAATTACCCCCATTAATCCCCCCGAAGATTGGGGGGAAATCGGAAAATCTAATTCCCTCCCCGAAGATTGGGGGGAAATCGGACAATCTAGTTCCCTCCCCTTTATAAGGGGAGGGTTAGGGTGGGGTAATCCAAAGACTAGTAGTGAGGCAGCCTTTTCAAGAGGGGAGCAAATCCGTTACCAACGGGTGTATCACCTCAACAGCAGCAACGCCCTCGACTACAATCACCTCACCTATCCCAGCCTGCAAAAACGCTGGCAAACTCAACCGCCCCAAGGCGAATTAATTGGGCTTTCCGCTTCCCTAGACGGTGCAATAGTCGGCTTTGCCATCAGCGAACGCTTAAACCCCCAACAAGCCGAAATTATCTCCCTATTCGTCTTACCCGAATACCGTTGTCAAGGAATTGGCAGAAGGTTAGTCGCCTATTTAGAACGAGAATTAGCCCAACAGGGATGTGTTGAAATCATCCTCAGCTATTCCACCAATACACTCACCAATGTCGCTTTAGAACCGCTACTGCAAAAGCTACATTGGCAACCACCCCAAATTAACTTGGTGCTTGGCAAAACCGCTACAGAAAAAATTGCCCCAGCACCTTGGTTAAACAAGTATCCCCTACCTCCAGCCTTTGAGGTGTTTCCTTGGTTAGATGCCGGTTTATCCCTGCCGCCTAATGTCGAGGCACACCGCTTAGAACCCCTAAATAGCTTGGGATTGCGCTATCGGGGGGAGGTAATTGGTTGGGTGTTAACCCATCGGGTGGCACCTGACACAATTCGCTACACCACTGTTTCAATTGCACAAGCATTTGAGAAGCGGGGGCGAGGGGTTTCGCTGTTAGCAGAAGCGATTCGTCGTC
This sequence comes from Desmonostoc muscorum LEGE 12446, assembly GCF_015207005.2. Classification (GTDB taxonomy): domain Bacteria; phylum Cyanobacteriota; class Cyanobacteriia; order Cyanobacteriales; family Nostocaceae; genus Nostoc; species Nostoc muscorum. The sequence continues at coordinate 1,346,734 of NZ_JADEXS020000001.1, read as the reverse complement.
AAGTTGACAGTGGTGTTCCCTACCTCACGGGTTCGGTTTCTTACCGTTATCCGCGTTTGTTGCAGTTTGTCGAACGACACCTGACTCCCTATTTAACTGGGGTAGGGGAAGTGCGGCAAACGAGTAAGTTGATTAACCGTACACTTGAATCAAGAGAAAACTAACATGGCTGATCCTAATTTTATCGCCCCAATTACCAACCCCTTCGGACTGACAAATGTAGGGTTTTCTGCGAAACCCACCTTTGCCGATATCGATGCTGATGGGGACTTGGATGCTTTTGTGGGTGAGGGCAACGGCAATACTCTGTTCTACCGCAACAGTGGAACTGCCACGGCTCCCACCTTCACATTGGAAGCCACCAACCCCTTCGGACTGACGGATGTGGGTTTTTTTGCTGACCCCACCTTTGCCGATATCGATGGCGATGGGGACTTAGATGCTTTTGTGGGTAATCGTGAAGGCAATACCCTGTTCTACCGCAACAGTGGAACTGCCACGGCTCCCACCTTCACATTGGAAGCCACCAACCCCTTCGGACTGACGGATGTGGGGTTCCTTGCTGTACCTACCTTTGCCGATATCGATGGCGATGGGGACTTGGATGCTTTTGTGGGTCAGAACCTGGGCAATACCCTGTTCTACCGCAACAGTGGAACTGCCACGGCTCCCACCTTCACATTGGAAGCCACCAATCCGTTTGGACTGACGGATGTGGGTTTTATTGCTGCACCCACCTTTGCCGATATCGATGGCGATGGGGACTTGGATGCTTTTGTGAGTAATGGGGATGGCAATACCCTGTTCTACCGCAACAATGGAACTACGGCTGCTCCAACCTTCACCTTGGAAGCCACCAATCCCTTCGGATTGACGGATGTGGGTAATTCTGCTAAACCCACTTTTGCCGATATCGATGGGGATGGGGACTTGGATGCTTTTGTGGGGAATCAGAACGGCAATACCCTGTTCTTCAAGAATCAACCAGTTTCTACCCCCACTGTCAGCATCACCGCACAAACTGCCACAGCCAATGAAGGCGGCAGTAACGGTGTCTATCGCATCACTCGTACCGATAGCACAGGGGATTTAACAATTAACCTCACCCTTGATGGCAGCAGCACAGCTGCAACTGCTGACTATAGCCTCAGTGGTGGTAGCGTCACTGTTTCTGGTAATACCTTAACTGTCACCATTGCTGCTGGACAAAGCTTTGTTGACGTTAACTTATCTGCTATTAATGATATCGCTGCTGAAGCAGACGAAACCCTCACCCTCAACTTAGATACTGGCACTGGTTACACGGTAGATAGTACCAACAATACCGCAACGGTTACTATCGCTGCCAACGATACCGTCGTCACCAACACCAACGATTCTGGTGAAGGTTCCTTGCGGCAAGCGATTCTCAACGCCAATGCCTTTGCAGGTGCAGATACAATTACCTTTGCTGGTAGTGTGTTCGCTGATGCTACACCTGACACCATTACCCTAACTTCTGGGGAATTAGTTATTACTGATGCCTTGACTATTAATGGATTAGGGGCAAGTAACCTAATTATTAGTGGTAACAATGCCTCTACTGTCTTTAATGTCAATGATGGCAGTAGCAATCAAATTGCGGTAGCAATTAATGGACTAACGATTACGGGTGGAAGTAATAATACTGTCGGTGCTGGTATCTTTAACGTAGAAAACTTGACACTATCCGACGACATCATCTCTAACAATAACAATAATGGAGGAGATGTAGGCGCTATTGAGAACAGAGGCTCCCTCAGCCTAATTAACAGCACTGTTTCTAACAATATTGGGTTTCTTGTAGGCGGCATCTACAATAATGGTACTGTTAGCCTAACTAATAGCACTCTCTCTAACAATGATGGGTTTGTGACAGGCGGTATTTTCAACGAAGGTCTTTTCAACGTCACGGGAAGCACCGTCTCTAACAATAGTGGGGCTGTTACAGGCGGCATCGAAAATAATGGTACTACTAGTACTCTTAGCCTAACTAACAGCATTGTCTCTGACAATACTGGAGGATCTAACGGTGGTATCAGTATATCGGGTACAGCAACCCTGCTCAACACTACTATCTCTGGCAATAGGTCATTTGGAGATGGCGGTGGTATCAGTATATCGGGTACAGCAACCCTGATCAACACTACTATTACCAATAACACTGCTGATTTCGATAACAATGGCAGTGGCGACGGCGGTGGTGTATTCAATAATGGTGGTACTGTTATTGTTCAAAACACGATCATCGCCGGCAACTTCGATTCTGGTAACGAAGCCCCGGATATTGCGGGTGCAGTCACAGGCAATGGCAACAACCTCATCGGTAGCTTGACTGGCGCATCTGGCAGCATCGGCACTGGTAGCGATATCACCTTTGCCTCGGCTGGCATTACCAATATTAACCAAGTCATCGCCTCTCTCGCCGACAACGGCGGTGCCACTTTCACTCACGCTATAGTTTCCGGTTCGGCTGCTATCAACGCGGGAGACAATACCCTCATCCCTGTGGGTGTCACCACTGACCAACGGGGTATAACTCGCACCATTGGCGCTACGGTGGATATTGGCGCTTATGAATCACCTTTCATCCCCCCTGTTGCCGCCAACGATACTGCCACAAGTAATGAAAATACCCTCGTCAACATCAACGTCTTGGTAAATGACACCGATGCTAATGGCGACAGCCTGAGTGTTACTAAAATTAATGGTAACAGCATCACAGTCGCTACACCAATTACCTTAGCTTCCGGTGCTACCGTGTCTCTCAACGCCAATGGTACTTTGGACTACAACCCCAACGGTCAATTTGAATCTTTGGCTGCGGGTGCCACTGCTACCGATAGCTTCACTTACACAGCTAGTGATAATGGCAACGGCGGCACTAGCACGGCAACAGTTAACTTGACTATCAACGGCGTTAATGATGCGCCAACTGTGGCAAATGCTCTAGCTGACTCCTCCACTGCTGAAGATAGCCCCTTCAACTTCACTGTTCCGGCTAATACCTTTACTGATGTTGATGCAGGAAATACATTAACTTACACCGCCACCCTTGACAACGGTAACGCCTTACCCAGTTGGTTAAGCTTTAATGGGACTACTCGCACCTTTAGCGGTACTCCTACTAATAATAATGTGGGTGCGATCGCCATTAAAGTCACCGCCACCGATAGCAGCAGCGCTAGTGTGAGCGATACCTTTAACCTGACGGTGACTAATGTTAATGATGCCCCAACTGTAGTAAATGCGATCGCAGACAAAACTACCATAGAAAACAGTGTCTTCAACTTCACCCTTCCCGCCAACACCTTTGCTGATGTCGATTTAGGCGACACCTTAACCTACACAGCCACTTTAGATAACGGTAACCCTCTACCCTCATGGTTAACCTTTAACGCCACCACCCGCACTTTCAGCGGTACACCCACAGCAGCAAATGTGGGCAATATCAACGTGAAAGTTACAGCCACCGACACTGCTCTTGCTAGCGTCAGTGATATCTTTAACCTGAGTATCACTCCCCTTAACCTGACGGGAACTCCAAATCCAGATACCCTCACAGGCACAGCCAGCAACAACATTATCGATGGTAAGGCTAGTAATGATACCCTGACTGGTGGCGGTGGTAAAGACACATTTGTGATTCGTACTGGCGATGGTACTGATACCATTACCGATTTTGGCGGTGTGGGTACTGGGTCAAATCCATCAGCGGCGGTGATTGCTAATGTTGACACTTTGCAATTTACTGGTACTGCCTTAACTGCCAAAAATCTACAACTAACTCAAAATGGTAATAATTTGGAAGTTACCTTTGAAGACGTTGTAAATACCAAAGTTATCTTGCAAAACTTCCAATTACAAAACCTGGATAACTTGCCAGCATCTGGTACAAGACCTGCTTTAGCCAATATCCTGTTTGACGGACAGACCAGCCCCACTGACAGCTTTGATGTGATTGATGCCAACGCTAATCCTACTAGCATTGGGCGGCAAAATACAGTCACATTCCTTAATGACCTCAATAACAACATCTCTGGTTTTGACAATTCCAACGATGTGATTAATGGCCAGGGAGGTAACGACAAAATCGACGGCAAGAGTGGCAACGATCATTTGCGTGGTGGTGCTGGAAATGATACCCTCATCGGTGGTGCTGGGAATGATACTCTCGTTGGCGGTGCTGGCAATGACGTACTCACTGGTGGAACTGGTGCTGACAGATTCCTTTACAATACCAGTGCTGTTTTTAACGGTTCTGCTATTGGTGTAGATACTATTACTGACTTCAACAGATCCCAAGGTGACAAGATTGTTCTGGATAAGACAACCTTTAGTGTCATTAGTTCTAATCCGGGGAATGGTTTCAGTAATGCAGGTGATTTTAAAAGTATTGGTTTGGACTTATTCCAGTTGACGATTTTGGAGGGCATTAGCAGCGCCAAAATTGTCTACGATGCTGTAAATGGGCGTTTGTTCTACAACCAAAATGGCATCTTGCCTGGTTTTGGCAGTGGTGGTCAATTTGCAACTTTGACTGGTGCGCCGGCTTTGACGGCTAACGACTTTATTGTTCAAGCGTAGCAAGAGGTTTACTGTATGGGCTGGGCAACTGTTTGTCCAGCCTACTAGCTTGCTGGTGCAACGCCAGACAATACTGCTCGGTTAAGGAATTTCTTGGTTGAGGCAAGCTGTTCTTGAGCAGGGGGAGAAATGGGGGCTGGCGTTGAGTTTTGCCTCCCCTGCTTCCCCTGCTTCCCCTGCCTCCCCTGCTTATCCGAGCAGTATTGCAACGCCAGATGCATCGACCTGCACCTTTGATGCATCGGCTTGCACCTTTGATGTATCGACCTGCACCTTTGATGCATCGGCTTGCACCTTTGATGCATCGGCTTGCACCTTTGATGCATCGGCTTGCACCTTTGATGCATTGACCTGCACCTTTGATGCATCGGCTTGCAACTTAGATATAGCAGGGAACAGGCAACAGGCTTGAAAAGCTAGCTACACCACATTTGATTAAGTAGATGGACAAAAATATTTACAGTCATTGCGAGGGTCGCGTTCGCGGAGCGTCTCGTTCGCTTTTAGCGTCTCGTAGAGAAGAGAAGCAATCACAGCCGCAAGCGAATTGCTTCATTCCGCTTCTCTACGAGACGCTACCGCGAACGCTCCATTTGCAATGACATTGTGTAATTAGGCATTGCTGAATCTGGGGATGATTTTTACTTCACGCAAAGGCGCAAAGACGCAAAGAATCCACCTTTAGCCTTTATCAAAAATCTCAATTCATCCCGCATTTATGCAACGCCTGTAATTAATTCTGTCCGACTACTTACCATTGGGCAATTGTGGCAAGAAGACGATTAGAATAAATTTCTTCGTTACTAATCAGCGACTCATTGCAAAAATCTGTTCAGCCGTTAAAGGAATGTTTGGAAACAATCTAGAATCAATTCGCTCTTGCCCTCGAAACACCTTTGCGGGTAAATACTCTCCATCTTCAAGTTGGTAGATTGTAATAGTTGGCTGTTTGGGAGAGCCAATAAACCGAATACCACCAAAAGCAGCATAGTCCACAATGATATACTCTAAAACGCCCAAGTCCTCATATTCAGCAAGTTTTGTCAGATAGTCGTCCTTCCAGTTGTTGCTAACAACCTCAATGATTCCCGGTGGTGGAATATATGCAGCAGCAGAACTAGAGCTAGTTTTCATCCTCTGCCATTCTTCTTTTGCAAATATGACAATATCAGCTTTCCGGCTTTTTTCCTTTTCTGGTGGTGCTGTCTTGAGCCGAACCTGCTTGGACTGGCGCGACACATAAGGTAGTCCATTTTCTTGGCAGTGATTTTCTAAGTAGGCACACAGCAGCTCAATCAAATCTTCATGATTTGCATTTGGTTCTGATAACGGCACAGGAATTCCATCCAATAACTCAAACTCTCTGCCTGAACCATCGTCCCAGACAAGAAACTCTTGAAAAGTCAGTGGTTGTGTGACGCTTGCGTACATCGCCCTCGCTCCATTCCTGACGGGTACTTCACTCAATGCTACCAAGATGTACAGCTTGCCCACTACAATTATCAGCTTGTAGTGAATAGGTAAGGCGATCGCTTAAAATTTATAGTTTATTTTCTGATAGCATGATAACTGTGTCATCGTGCTAATTATGATAGTATCGTTTAAGGACAAAGCAACTGAAGACATTTTTGATGCTAATGACACCAAGGGTTCCAAAAAATAGACCACCCTCACATCCCGGTGAAATATTACTCAAAGATTTTCTAGAACCAATGGGAATATCACAAAGAGAACTTGCAGATGCAATTCATGTTCCTTATCAGCGAATTAATGAGGTTGTAAATCAAAAGCGGGGTATTACGCCTAGTACAGCATTACGGTTAGCAAAATTTTTTGGGAATAGTTCAGAGTTTTGGTTAAACCTCCAACAGAATTGGGAACTCTACTATGTTCTGAAGGAAGAAGAAGAGGAACTAAAAACTATTGCACAATTCAAAAGTTCTGAAGCAACGGCTTGAGGTATGGCAACAGAAGGCGAATTAATAAAAATTTGACTGGATTTTGGGTAATACCAGCATTCCAGTAAATTTACAAACTCAAATGAATAATTAGCTATGCCAAATAATGCTATGTATTGACGTAAATAACGCAAATATCCTTCATTTATAACCTCAATTTTAACCCACAGCATATTCCGTAAACTGTCGCATAAATGGCGACTGAAATCCTAAAACAATATCTTCCTTTGGAACTCCAGCATTCACCAAATCAGCTGCAATATCGTCTTCAGTACCATTCCATTGCAGCCAAATTTTACCACCTTTAATATCAATGTGGAGTATACAACTGTGTACCCAGTCCTGACCTTCCCAGCCTAAATAAACAATTTGATAATGGTCGCGTTCCGTATCAAAAATTGTCTCAACTTCAATATTACCGTAAGCAGGTTTCTGCTTACCATATTCTGCAAGCATTTGTTGTACAATCTGACGATATCGTACTATTTTTTCCATTCAACAATCAGCTCACTTTCAACATCGTAAACAATCATGCCGTGGTAATAATTTGTCCATCAGTTTCTCTTAACGCATAACGAATGCCGTTTGTTGGAAGCTGACTTAAAGCTAACTCAATACGGTTCGGTTAAAGCAAGAGACGCAATAAATCGCCATCTCTACGAAAAATTAATTATTGTAGAGACGCGATTTATCGCGTCTTTGCAATGTAGAATGTTCATCAAAAAACCTTAACCGAACCGTATTCAAGTTTAACCAACGCCAAAAAAAGAAGCCTGACTAACTCAGGCTTCTTAATGAAAAACAAGTAACGTAATTGTGACTACTTAATAGTCACCTGACCGCCAGCTTCTTCGATGCGCTTCTTAGCATCTTCAGCAGCATCCTTAGCAATAGCTTCCTTAACAGCCTTAGGCGCAGCTTCCACCAAGTCTTTAGCTTCTTTCAGACCCAGACCGGTCAATTCGCGTACAATCTTCAGTACGGCAATCTTCTTATCAGCGGGAACTGATTCGAGAATGACGTTAAACTCGGTTTGTTCTTCTACTGGTTCCGCAGCAACGACGCCTGGGCCTGGCCCGGCGAACGCTACGCCAACAGGTGCAGCAGCACTCACACCAAAGGCTTCTTCAATTTGCTTGACTAACTCAGCAGCTTCCAGCAAAGTTAAGCCTTTGAGTTTTTCCAAAATATCATCGGTTGCGGTGGACATTGATATAACTCCTGTTATGCGTGATTATTTATTTAGTTATTGGTCATTAGTCATGAACCACTAACTTTATTCGGCAGTACTTTCGGTGCTATCACCTTTTTCTGCGTCGGCCACAGCCTGCAAAGCACGAGCCAGTGAACCGGGAACTTCGTTGATACCCACAGCAATCTTGGTAGCCAAGGAATTGATTGCCCCAGCAATTTGACCCATGAGTTGTTCCTTAGATGGCAAGTCTCCTAGAGCCTTGACATCCGTTTCTTTGAGTAGGCGACCTTCCATAACACCGCCGCGAAGTTCTGTCTTCTTGGTGGCTTTCTGGAAGTCTTGGTAAGCCTTAATCGCAGATGAAAAATCTTCTTTGACTAGCAAAAAAGCTGAAGAACCTTTGAGCAGTTCTGATAATGGCTGCCATTTTTCCTGGTCTTGAATGGCAATGCCCATCAAGGTGTTTTTAGTTACCTTACAAACAGCGCCACTGGGACGCAGCCGCCGCCGTAAATCGGTAATTTCAGCAACCGTTAGCCCCTGATATTCTATTACCAGTGCCAGAGTTGACTCACTCAAAGTTTCTTTGAGGTCAGCTACGATTTCTTTTTTATTTTCTAGCGTTCTACCCATTCCAATCTCACCTCCTCAAAACAATCAGCGATTTCTCTACTTGTGCATTTTTTCTCAACTAAATCCAAAACAACAAACCCCAGCTGACATAGCCGGGGTTAAGTAGTAAGACTCCTGACGCCATAGTTATCACACCTTTGTGGGTGGTAATTCTGGCAATTAGAGTTTTAACCTCGGCAGGATATTAAGCTATTAGCACCTGCTGTCTCCGGCTTTGCCTATTCAATTAGGTACTGGTGATTGGGGATTGGGTATTGGGTAATAGGTTTTATTTGTTGGTACTAAGAAAACTCTTTCCCAGTCCCTAGTCCCCAGTCCCCAGTCCCCAGTCCCTTTTATGCTGCTTCGCTTAGTTTCAAATCTCGTAGAGCGCTGATATCAACTTTAATAGATGGCCCCATTGTAGCTGCTACATAAAATGTGCGCCAATAACGACCTTTAGCTCCTGAAGGACGGTTACGGTCGATTGTTTCTTGCAACGCCTTCAGGTTGACTAACAAATCTTCAGGCGAGAAGGTTGCCTTACCAAACATAACATGCACAATGCCAGTTCGATCAGCTCGGAATTCTAATTTACCAGCTTTGAATTCAGCGATCGCACTTGCGATGTCAAATGTCACCGTTCCACCCTTGGGCGATGGCATCAAACCACGAGGACCAAGCAATTTACCCAATTTTGCTACCTGTGGCATCACATCAGGTGTGGCAATCAGCTTGTCAAAGTCCATCATGCCTTTTTGAATATCGTCAATTAGTTCTTCTGAACCGGCGATATCAGCACCAGCATTTGTTGCTTCTGTGACTTTTTCACCTCTAGCAATCACCGCCACTCGGACGATTTGTCCTGTACCTTTGGGCAGTGCTACCGTTGTCCGCAACTGTTGGTCTGTATACTTGGGGTCAATTCCCAGCCGGATGTGTGCTTCGGCAGCTTCGGCAAATTTAGCTGTTGCTGTGTCTTTTAAAAGGGCTAAAGCCTCTAAAGGTTCATAGTCCCTGTCTTCTACTTTGTCTTGTAGCGCCTGTAGGCGACGCGATACTTTTTTTGTCATTTTTCTCTCCTGGGGTAATTCCGAAGCTGTGCTTCTCCCCCGATACAATTTTGGATTTTGGATTTTGGAGTAAGAAGTTGAAAGTGAGGAGTGAGGAGTGAGGAGTGAGGAGTTAAATATCAATAACTCATAACTCATAACTCATAACTCATAACTCATAACTTTTTTAATCCGTGACTGTTACACCCATATTTTTAGCGGTTCCTTCCACAATTTTCATCGCCGCTTCTATGTCGTTGGCGTTGAGGTCAGGAAGTTTGGTTTGGGCTATTTCTTGCAATTGCGCTCTCGTGATTTTACCAACTTTCTTTTTGTTGGGTTCATTGGAGCCTCTTTCGATTTTCGCTGCCTTGCGAATCAGTACTGACGCTGGTGGCGTCTTGAGTACAAATGTAAAACTCCGGTCTTCAAAAACCGAAATTTCTACAGGTATCACCATTCCAGCTTGGTCTGCTGTTTTGGCGTTGTACTCTTTGCAGAACATCATGATGTTGACGCCGTGTTGACCCAAGGCGGGGCCTACTGGCGGTGCTGGGTTGGCTTTTCCAGCATTCAAGGCCAGTTTAATGACCGCCACTACTTTCTTCGCCATTTGTATTTAGCTCTGTTTTTCTACCTGATTAAATTCCAATTCTACTGGTGTATCCCTACCAAAAATCGAGAGCAAGGCTTTAAGCTTACTCCGCTCTGGAGAGACTTCAATCACCTCGCCTTCAAAGTCTTTAAATGGACCAGAAAGCACCATGATCTTATCACCACTAGCCATATCAATTTTAACGACCGGCTCTTGTTCACTGGTCTGCTTGAAGATGCGCTCTACTTCTGAAGCACTCAGTGGTATGGGGTTGACATGACCGCGACCCTTACTGCTGCCACGTTTTTGTTCTGAACCAACAAAATTAATGACATGAGACGTGTTTCGTACCACCTGCCAGGTATCATCATCCATCATCATCCGCACCAGCACATAGCCAGGAAAAACTTTCTCTTCTGTATGCTGGCGGCTACCATCTTTGCGGATTTTCACCGCTGGTGTGTGGGGAATTTCCACCTGGATAATTTTGTCAGCGACATCAAAAGTTTGAATACGCTGCTCTAAGTTAGTCTTTACACGCTTTTCACAGCCTGAGGCAACCTGCACAGCATACCAGCGTGCTTCTTTTGACGCTGCTTCTGCTGCTTCTGCTGTTTCCTCTGACTGCAACATTGAGTTGCGTGGTTCATCTGTTGCAAAACTCATTAGAACACCTGTTTTGCTGCCCAACCAAATAATCCATCGACCAAGTATATCAAAGATGCCGAGAGTGCCACCATTAACAATACGGCGGCGGATTCGCTCACTATCTGTTTGCGACTAGGCCAAACTACTTTTTCAAGTTCTTCTTTGATTCCTTGTATGAAGTTGCCGAAGCTAAACCCGTTTGTGGTTTCTGGCAATTCTGCTTCACTTTTTTTGGCCACGGCCGTTTATCCCCCGTTTGTTACTCAATTTTGGATTTTGGATTTTAGATTTACCCATATTGAGGGCAAGGACGCTCAACTTGAGATTTTAGTTTGTCCGTTTATTTAGATTTTTTATCAATCCCTTCGGCTTGGTGCAGTCACTCATGGGGGAAACCCCCAAGACCGCGCTGCTTCACCAAAATCTAAAATCTAAAATCTAAAATTCAGTCGTCCTGGTTTGCAGCTTCGACTTTATTCCACTTACTGGAAGCAAAACAGCTGCAAATGCAATAGCTATGCCCGAAAATATTAGCACTAACTGCTATTTTAGCAGCTTGCGTAATTATTTCGGGCTTTGTTTTTTGCTCTTGAGCGCGCCCTGGAGGACTTGAACCCCCGACATCAGGTTTTGGAGACCTGCGTTCTACCAACTGAACTAAGAGCGCACAAGCTGTTTTTGATTCAGTCATTGCGCTGAACTAAATCTTAGTTTAACGCAAGACGAGATTTTTATCATACATCAATTTCATTGAGAAAACAAGTCAGCGGCAGATGCCGCTTGAGATTTCTCCCATACTTTTAGAAGGGGAACTACAAAGGACGGTCAAAGCGTTGTTTGATCCGGGTTGCTTTGCCGACGCGATCGCGGAGATAATACAACTTAGCACGGCGTACTTTACCGCGACGCATGACTTTGATGCTGTCAATCCGGGGAGAATGCAACAGAAATACTCTCTCAACGCCCACGCCTTGAAAAACTTTGCGGACTGTAATAGTTTCGTTGATGCCACCATTGCGCTTGGCAATTACTACTCCTTCGTAGGGTTGTACGCGGTATTTCTCGCCTTCTTTGATTTTCACTCCTACTTTTACCGTGTCGCCCACATAAATGTCGGGCAGGTTTGATTTTAGTTGTTCCGCTTCAATCGAGCGGATAATCTCTTGAGCGCTCATAGTCTTTCTGTCTGCTTAAAAAACTCACGATCATCAATCATAAATCGATAATCCTATTTCAGTCTACCTGTTGGACATTGATAATTTTACTGATACAACAGCCTGGAAATGGAAGCTATATTGCAAAATGCGGTACCACAGGTATGAATTTATGAAATTTAGCGTCGTCATTACTACTTATAATCGCTTGGATTTGCTCAAAAGAGCCATTGATTCGGCTTGTAACCAAACAATGGAGTGTGAGGTGGTTGTTGCTGATGACTGTTCTGATGATGACACCCAAACCTATGTCCAAAGTTTAGGCGATAAGGTTGTTTATTATCGTAACGAAGTTAACCTTGGTCATGCAGCGACGGTAAATGCTGGAGTTGCTAAAGCTACTGGTGACTGGATTAAGTTTCTCGATGATGATGATTATCTAGCTGCCAATTGTATAGAAGAAATAACTAAGGCGATCGCACTTCGTCCCGATGCTGTAATCTGCTCTTGTGTGGCGGCTCAAGTAGATGCCAATGAAGTTGAACTTTCTCGCACTCCCCAAGTTGGCCCCGGTTTAGCTTTTTATATCCCACAAGCTGATATTCACTACGGTATGCTTTTGGAACTTGTACCATTTGGCACACCTGCACAAGTAGCTTGTCAACGTGATGCTTTTCTCAAAACTGGTGGTTGGGATTCTACACTCGATGCTAACTGTGATGATATCGATTCCTGGATTCGGATCGCTCAGTATGGCGATGCTATTTTCTTAAATCAGTGTCTTGCTTACCGGACTATCTGGCCTGGTGCGTATAATCAAAAGTTTTCTTTATCTCGACGATTGGCGACAAATATCTTAATGAAAGAAAAAATTTACGCTTTAGTAAATGAACAACATCGCCTCAAGATTCCCCGTTTTCAGGATATCAAAAACTACCTAAAACTACATTGGATTTTGGTAGCACTGAAGCAAAAAAATATCAAAAGTTTTGTTTCAATGTTTGAACCGTCTGCAATTTCACCTCAGTCTTGGAAGTTTTTGGTAACTGCGGTTTTATCACGCCGCACTCAGGGAAACAATTCTGAAGTTCGTAAATTTGTGTTGATTGAATCGTGATATAAGAGAATTCAGAATTCAGAATTCAGAATTTAGAGTCAAACAATTTTCTGTCATGCGTAAGTTCTAAATTTGAAAAAACACTTACAGAACTTACGCAACTGGCACAGGGCGATCGCCATTTTTTAGTATTTATGTACTATAGCTTTAATTTCTGTCTTCCGTAAGGCTTGTGGCAGAGTGCAAGTAAGAGCGATTCTCTAAAGAAGTAAACCAACCTCAAGGAATCAGGAGTCATAACAAGTCTCTATGTAGAAACTTTTGATTAAATTAACTCTAAACTTACTATATTTTGACTATAATTAGCGACTAATATAAATAATTTCAGCCATCGAGAACCTAGTAAAATTTCCTGGATTTCATCTCCAGCAAATACGGGAATTTCCCACTCTTGAGCATCTATTATTACCCTGCCACTAGAAACATCAAATTCAGTTTCTCCTTGAGCAGTTCTTAATTTATCTTGATTTAAAAAATCCCAATCAAGACTTTGTACATCTTGTTTGTTCATGGCTAAAAATTCAGTAAATCCTGTATCTAACATTGTTTCTACAGGAAAACTAATACCATCCTTACCAATTAAATCAATTTCAAAATAAATTTGTCCATTTTTTCCAAATCTTCCCTCAATCATATTGTGCCACTAACTCCGGTTTCATTAATGCCAAAAATATGATGAATCACATGAGGATATTTTTCTCTGGCCATTTTACTTGCTACTTCTTTATCCTCATCGATAAAATAATCCCCACTATCAGGTTCAATGGCAATATACCAACCATAGTATTTATCTAGTATTTCTGGTTTTAAACGCTCAAAAATCACCCAACAACGCTCATAAAATGCCTGTCTTCTGGCTTTGTCTTGAGCTTTTTGTGCATCTGTCCATTGAATTTCCGGAAATACTCTCCCACGTCTCACTATTCTTTCTGGTGAAGAGTGTGTCATATTTTTGACCTCATTAAAATTTATTTTCTATTTCATTATAAAATGCCAAATGGGAACCATTGGTTCCCAAATCTTACCAACGAGCGATCGGGGAAGTATGTATTCTACTGCCGAAAAACATACGTTTAGAGAACTCTTTGCGGAATCTCCAATGCAAGTTTTTGATGACCGAACTATCAGTCTTTCTACCTTAGAAGAGAACAGTGAATTTTTCACGGATCTTTGTCATAAGTGTCCGGGCAACATTTTAAGAGATGAGCCTTTACCTATTCACTGGCAAATATGGATGGCTCAACAGCCAGCCAAGTGGCTTCGTGAATATATTGCCCATAATCCATATTTACCCAAAGAAAGTATTGCAATACTTGCCAGTGATGAAGACCACATGGTACGCGATAGCATTGCTGGCAATAGGAACACCCCACAGGAGATATTAAGCATATTAGCCACCGATGAAAACCGCAATGTTCGCTTGAACGTTGCTCGCCACACTAATGCACCTAGCGATGCACTGGTCAGTTTAGCTACTGATGAAGATTGGTGTATTCGCAACAATGTTGCGGAAAATCTCAACACACCTATTGATGTGCTGATTCAATTAGCAAAGGATGAAGATTGGCGAATTCGGGATGATGTTGCTGAGAACCCCAATACCCCTGTTGAAACATTGATCCAATTAATTGAGGATATAAACAACAGTGTGCGTATGAACGTCGCTGCAAATCCTAGTCTACCCAGCGATCTATTAGTCAACCTAGCAGACAGCAACGATAATCGTCTACGTGATGGAGTGGCTGGGAATCCAAATACACCTAGTGATGTGTTGGTCAAGTTGTCTAACGACAGCGATAGAGGTGTACTCTACCGAGTGGCAAAGAACCAAAACACACCCGATTCTGTGTTAAAGAGTCTCGCGCAAAGCGAATATATCGATGTGCGTGTGCAAGTTGCTCAAAACACTAGTACACCTAGTGATGCGTTAGTTCAACTAGCACAGGATAATAATGATGAAGTAGTACTCAGGTGCGTTGTCGAGCATCCCAACATACCTCAAGACGCGTTAACTATTGCATTAACCAAGTTAGCGAAACATCAATCTGTCGAGGCGCGATTTGATGCTGCAAAAAATGTAGCTACGCCTAGAGATTTACTAGCCGAATTGCTCTATGATATTAACCTTGATGTCAGTTTTTATGCTTCAGTTAATCCAAATACTCCTGAGCATGACGGATTAATGCATAAATTAATCGAGTTAGCTGAAGGTAGCAGTCAACAACGTGCTTGGGTAGCTACCTATCCTAGTCTGTCGCCTCAAATCTTGAGCAGATTAGCAGCGGATATAGATAGCAATGTCCGTCTTGAGGTTGCCATAAATCCTAATACCCCCATTGATACATTAGTCAAGTTAGCAGATGACAAGAATAGCAAGGTACGCTTTCACACTGCTATTAACCCAAATACACCCAGTAGTCTATCTCAGCAGTTGTTAAGCAACTTAGCGAATGACAAAGATAGTATGATACGCCTTCACGTTGCCAAATTTTTGGAAACACCAGTTGATGTGTTAGTCCAGCTAGCACAAGATGAACATAGCGAGGTCTGCCGTGCGGCTAATAACAATCCAAATAGATACAGTTAAGTTGCTGTCAGATAACTAATAAATGTGAGTTCGGGGTGTATTTCCTACCCGTCCGTACTCTACCAGTAATTCCCCATTGGGCATTACATAACCGCACCAATATTTGTTATTGTTTGTTCCAGGGCTGACACAAATGAGTTTTTGGACTTTGAGTGCTTGAGTTTTATCTACCATAATTAGACACCAATAAAGTTTTTACCCGCCCAATCATTTCGTCAGATATTGAGCGGGTTAGAATCACTTAGTTGAAATCATAAAAATCGATGATGTCCGAGTCGCTATTTTCACTGGTTGAATGAAAAGTGACAGAGCGATCGCCGCCGCCACTGCTCAAGTTAAAATGAAGAGGCAATCTTTTTCAGAGGCAAGGTGGTTATGACTTCAGCATCTGATGAACAGGTAGCCATCATCCGCACAGAACGAGGGCTAACGATCGCCGGTACACGCATTAGCCTTTATGATGCGATCGATCTCCTGAAGGCTCATTATCCTCCTAAATTAATTCGTGACACGTTCAATCTCACGGATGCACAAATTAATGCAGCTTTGTCGTACATTGAGGCAAATCAGGCTCAGATCGAGGCTGAATACCAGGAAGTTCTTCAAACTAGAGAAGAAATTCGCCAATATTGGGAAGATCGTAACCGCGAACGACTGCAAAGGATTGCAGCAATGCCGCGTAAGCCTGGGAAGGAAGCGATTTGGGCAAAACTTGAGGAACAGAAAGCAAGACGAAGTGCAGCACAAAAGCAATGACTTTCTTGGTTGACTACAATCTAGACGGCTACGCGCTTATTTTTCTCGGTATATTGACAAAACTGGGGTGGCTTGAATTCATATCTATCCAATTTGTCACTTTTAGAGAGGTTGGACTGTTGATGGAAAGTAGCGATCGCGCAGTCTGGCGTTATGCTCAAGAACATCAGATGCCGATCCTTACGGCTAACCGAAATATGAAGGGCGAAGATTCGCTTGAACAGGTTATGCGTGAGGAGAATAGTGAGAATTCGTTCCCAGTATTAACAATTGGGAGCCTCGATCGCCTTAGTGAAGCTGATTATCGAGAACGATGTGTTGACCGCCTGATTGAGATTGCTGTAGACATTGAGCAGTATCAGGGGGTTGGTCGGTTATTCATTCCATAAATATTGTTAGTTCTCTGGTGTTATATTAGCTTTAACAGGACTTACGTTACTGGCACAGCACGATAATTTTTGGAAGCGGTATCATCCAGATTTTAGCTAATTCTTATCTTCTTTTATCCCGATTTATTAAACCGTTACTGAATAAGTCTTTAAAGCTAAGTAGCTGATGAAAAGCGCTATTGGTCAGTAGTAATTTGTGATTTTTACAAGCTACTGGCTAATTTTGAGTTGTCTTTGAAGATTCAGTAATTATGTTTATTTATACTCAGTTACTTGTCTTTATTTTTTATACATATCTCCAAAATTATGCGAATTATACATATTTTGAACCACGTTCAAGAAATAGGTAACGGGATTGTGAATGTGGCTGTGGATTTGGCTTGTTTACAGGCAAAATCTGGTCATGAGGTGGCGGTTATTTCTGCTGGTGGTGAATACGAGGTATTACTCAAAAATTTTGGTGTTAAACATTACGAACTAGACCAAACTCGCAAACCAATAAGTATGATTAAAGCAGCTATTGGTTACCGATCGCTAGCAGCAGGATTCCAACCCGATATCGTTCATGCACACATGATGACGGGAGTCTTACTAGCACGCCTTTTTCAAAACCGTTATGCTTTAGTTTCCACGGTACACAATGAATTTCAGCGTGCTAGCGTGCTGATGGGTTTAGCTGACAGGGTAATTGCCGTTAGTCAGGCTGTGCGAGATTCTATGGCACGGCGGGGTGTCCCAGAAAACAAGTTACGGGTGGTATGTAATGGAACTCTGGGCAGTCCCCGCAACCGACAAATACGGGATTATCAACCTTTAATGTTACAACGTCCGGCGATCGCCACTGTAGCCGGCATGTATCAACGCAAGGGAATTGCCGAGTTAATCGCTGCTTTTGAGCAAATTGCCTCAAATTTTCCCCAAGCGCATCTTTATTTGGTAGGCAATGGCCCTGATAAACAGCTATTTGAGGCACAGGCACGGGCAACTTCTGTGGCAAAACGCATTCATTTTGAAGGCTTCCAACCAGAACCCCAACGCTACCTCAAATCTTGTGATATATTTGTGCTGGCTTCTCACCGTGACCCTTGTCCTCTGGTGCTTTCAGAAGCAAGAGAAGTTGGAGTTGCCATCGTTGGTACTCAGGTAGATGGAATTCCCGAAGCTTTGGATAATGGGCAAGCAGGTCTTTTAGTACCAGTAAAAGATAGTCAGGCTTTGGCTGGAGTCTTAGTACAATTACTGAGTAATGCTGATATGCTGCAAGAATGGAAATATCGGGCAAATCAAAACCTAGAAAGGTTGAGCGTTGCCCGCGTTCATCAGGAAACATTGGCGGTGTATGATGATTTAAGGCGTTAACAGTGCAGCGATCGCTTTACTTTTAAAGCTACACCCAAAGCACCAAACATTAGTACACCCAAAACACTAGTTGTTTCAGGAATGGCGGTGTAATAAGCACCCACTCTGATAGGCCCATCTCTATCCACTTGATCTTCTGGTATTGGTGGAATGATTCCACCACCTGGAGTTAAATTGGGCTGGGTAGCAAATCGATTGAAAAATATGGTTCCATCTGCGATTACACCACCACTGTAAGTCAAAATGTTGTCTTTGACGGTAACGTTTGCAAAGATATCTTTGAGTTCAGGAACACTAGAGAAACCAATCTTGCCATCTCCATCAACATCTCCCCACTGCACCGGCTCATTATCAAATGCTGGAGTAGAATCTGGATTAGTATAAAACAGCGTTTGTAAGTCAAAGACCAAGCTGCCTACATCATTTCCTGTAGAATTTAGCAAGTTATTCGCTCGATCTGGAACACCATATTCTATTATTTGCCCTGGTAGAATATCTGCTCCAAGGGTTCTTGGGGTTCTCGTTTCCAATATCGCTTCATTTACAGTAGTCACGATGGGTTCTACCAAGATGACGGCTTTTGCTGGTGTCAAAGATAAAAAACTAATTCCTGCTGCTCCTAGAACAGACAAGGCTATTTTGGTTGCTATTTTAGTCATTTTCCGTCCTCTTCATATTTGATTGACAGAATGCTATGTATACCGCCTGAGCCAAATCAAACAGTTAAGATTCATTGTTTAACTGCTATCTACTTGCTACCTAAATAACAGTTAATCTATGTTTGTTTACTAATTTGATATCTACCCATAGGTTGATTTATAAAGCAATTCTTATATTGCTTTATCACCATTACTAGTAATTTCACGCAATCTTTATAAAAAATCTAAGTTAGAGCAGATGTGTTGACCATTAATAATGGATTTACAAGATAAAACATTTGTCAATAAGTAATATTGCTTAAGATTTTAAGCATTACGGTCTAGTCTTCATATTTAAAAATTGGGCATGGGGAGTCATATCATGTCCGGGTAATCACTTATCATTCAAATTTCTCCCCGTCCCCGTGTCAGTCTAAACAATAAGTTTTTAACCGGACATGATATCAGTCGGGTTGTACTAGTCCAAGAAAAAATGTGCCAACGAAAAGATCTCGTTGGCACATCAAATTAATTTAAATTTCAACGCGCAGGGCGTGAAAAAAATCTACAGCCGATTTCAACAAGCGTGAAGTACACCATCTAAGTCTCTATTCTTAGCTTTGAGACTATTCTGACTCCTGAATTCTGAATTCTGAATTCTGAATTCTAGTGTAATTTTTAATCCTTATCAGTGATGGAAATAAGTTTTTTCTTAAATCCACGCAACCGGATTAACAGTGGCTTTACCCAATTTCCACCCAGCAAATCGTGGAGTAGGACATAAAAACAAGGGATGATAAACAACGTCAGCATTGTTGCGATCGCCATCCCAAAGAAAACTACAATCCCTAAAGGCTGCAAAAACTCAGAACCTTCGCCAATGCCTAATGCCAGAGGGAACAGTCCCAAAATAGTGGTGACTGTAGTCATCATAATTGGGCGCAAGCGTTGAGGAGCAGCTTTCATGATGGCAATTTGGCGAGTACAACCAACTTCATCCCGAATTTGGTTTGCCAGTTCCACCATCAAAATCCCCGCATTCACCACAATTCCCACCAGCAGCACCACACCAACAATTACAGTTGCGCCAATTGCAGTTTGGGTAATGTAAAGTCCAAAAATTCCCCCAGCTAACGCCAGGGGTACGGTAAACATAATTACTAACGGGTCAATCAGCGAATTATATTGCACCGCCATCACTACAAAGATTAAGAACGTCGCCAACGCCCCCAAAGTTTTTAAAGCATCCTGAAGTTGCTGATTAGTTTCTTGGGCAGAACTAGGCACAATTGAGACACCATCAGGTAAGTCTACGTCCTGAAGTATTTCATTGACTTCCGCTATGGCTTCACCAAGACTAGCTCCCTCGCTGAGATTACCTGCCACAATGAAAGCTTGGCGCTGATTAATCCGTTGCACCTCACCAGGCGCTTGACCTTCTTGAATGTTTGCAACATCTGAAAGGCGGATTAGTTGATTATTTTCTGTAAATAGCGGTAATTGCTCTAACTGGGAAGGACGCGCAATAGCTTCTTTATTTAGCTGCACCCGCACATCAACTAAACGATTACCGCGTTGAATTTGTGTAGGAACTGAACCTTCAATTGCTGTCTGGACTGTTGCACCAATTTCTTGAGCGCTCAATCCTAAAGCCGAAACCCTTTCCCAGTCCGGGCGAATTTGGATTTCCGGTTGTCGGGGGTCGGCATCTGGTCGGAATGTTGCTAATTTTGCCCTTTCTTGCAATGCTTCCAGCACTTGGGCGCCTGCTTGCGTTAAGTTTTCTTCATTCTCGCCTTGCAAAATCACGTCAACATCCGACCCTTGCACTGGAGAATTACTCAAGATTAAACCCCGTACCTGACCAGGATTGAGACGCAGCAGAATTCCTGCTAAGTTGAGTTTGTTAAATTCCGGAGTTACTTTTTTGACGAAGGCTTCGACATTTGTGCCTGGTTTAAGATTGATGGTGCTACTGGCACGTAAAGGATTTTCTGTAGTGTTGCTGCCAAATAAATTACCACCAACAGTTGTGAAAGCAGACTCGGTTTCTGGTTGTTTGAGCAAAATGTCATCGACAATTTGCATCACTTTTTGGGAAGTTGCTAAAGGTGTACCGGCAGGAAACTGCGCTCTCAAGGTAGCTTGTCCGGTACTGATGCGGGGTAAAATTTCTTGGGGAATTTGACCAAACATCAAGAAACTACTGCCGCCTAAAATTAACAAAGCAGCGGTAACTACCAGGAGCCGATAGCGTAAAACTTTGGTTAAGAAATTACCATATCCCCGCGTAGCATCTTCAAATCGATGATTAAACTGTCTAAGCAACCAAAATTCGCTGATTCGACTAGACCAGGAAATTCCCAATAGTCGAGAAGACAGCATCGGCACTACTGTAATCGCAACCACAAGGGATGCTGCAACTGCGAAGCTAATTGTCAAAATCAGTTCATTAAATAGCAGTGCAATAAAGCCGCCAATTAAGAGGAATGGCACTACAGAAACTAAGTTGGCACCTGTAGCAGCAACTAAAGCAGATTCAACTTCTTGGGAAGCATTAATGGCTGCGTCAATAAAGAATTTTGAATTTCTCCTTTGTCCCTCTGCCTCCATCTCTTTCTGATTGGGAGTCATACCTGTTTTTTCGGAAATGTTCTCTAAGATCACAACCGATGTGTCAATTGCTTGACCAACTCCTAATGTCAGACCTGCTAAACTAAAAACATTCAAAGTTAAGCCAAATATTTTCATCAAAGCGATCGCCGCTAGAGTACATAGCGGAATCGTCAAACTGATAATCAATGTTTGCCTAAACGATCCTAAAAATAACAACACTGCTGCTGCTGCTAACAATGCCCCAGAAATCCCCGAAAAGATGACATCATTTAAAGAATTGCGGATGAAGACAGATTCATCTGTGGTGGGACTCAAATTCATGTCTGCTGGAATTAAACCCGATTGCCGTAATTGTTCAATTCGCCGCTTCACAGCATTTACAACTGTGATTGTGTTGGCTTCAGGCTGCTTTCGGACTGAAAATTTCACAGCAGGCTGACGATTCAGGTAAACGAATACTCGCTGCTCCTCTGTATCGTCAATTACCTCAGCAAAGTCTCGCAAATAAACGCGGCGGGAAGGTGCAGGGGTGGTAGCAGTGGTAGTGGAAGAAGAAGAGGAAACTTCCAACGAGAGGTTTTCAATTTCACTGGCATTTTGGAAACGTCCTACGGTTCGAGTCAATGGCTCGGAATTTTCCCCCAAAATCCGACCACCGGAAGTATCTTGGTTACGGGCTGTTAATTCATCTAATACATTATTTAACCCTACACCCAAAGCTTGCAATCGGTTTAAGTCAACAAGGACTCGTACTTCTTCCTCAGCACCACCAGATACGTCAACTGAGGCAACTCCGGGGATAACACTGAGTTCACGCGTTAACTCTTCATCCGCAAATACGCGTAGATCTTTACCTGGCAACGAAGCAGATGTCAGTGCCAATTCATAAACTGGCAATTGGGAGGGATCGACTTTAAATAAGCGCGGCTCCTCTATCGTATCTGGCAGTTGTCCTCGGCCTCGGTTAAAAGCAGCAGTCGCATCGTTTAGGGCTTGGTCAATATCGCCCCCTGGTTGGAAGTATAAATCCAGGTTTACCTGTCCCTCACGGGTGCGAGAGAATACTTGTACTACATTTTCTGTTGCCGATAAAGCTTGTTCTAAGGGTCTGGTGATTTCATCCACTGCTACTTCTGGAGAAATACCAGGTGCCTCTAGCCTGACACTAACTCGTGGATAGGTAATTGACGGTAGGAGATCCACTTGGATAGTTGTGAGAAAAAATACCCCAATGACAATCACTGCCACGGTGAGCATGAGTGTACCAATGTGTTGGCGGATAGCGATCGTACTTAGACTAAATCCGCTATTGCTGTTATTATTATTTGCTTGTTGCATGATGCTAAGTGCTAAGTGCTAAGTGCTGACTACTAAGTACTTTTTTCATTGGTATGGTGTTATTACTCACCCTACTATTACTTTTCTGAAAGAACTGAAAGACTTACAGTGTCACCTTCTTTTAATGGCTTACCACTGCGAACAACATAGCGTTCTCCTGGTTGTAAGCCAGATAAAATTTCCACTTTGCCATCAGCTCTTTTTCCTAAGGTGACAGCACGCGTCGCTACTTTCGCTTTGCCTTCTGCATCACTGAGAACAAATAGGGTTCCAGTTTGGTTTTCTGTGTTTGCTCTGTTGCTTTTCTGCTGCCCCGCTTGTTTCTGAATAGCTATTTGCGGCACTACTACCCGCTGTGTTGTTTGGGTTTCAAAATTGACTCGCGCCAGTAGTCCACTGCCAATTTTGCCGTCACTGTTGGGAATTACTACCTCTACAGGTATCAAGCGAGCGGTAGCATCGGCAGCTGGGGAAATCCGCGCTACTCTACCAATTAATGTTTCAGTGGGGAAAGCATCTAAGCGGACTTTTACAGATTGTCCAACCTGAATTTGTGCCAGTTCTAATTCGGAAACTTGCACGACGACTTTCACCCGGTTAAAGTCGCCAATTTTTAAGACTTCATTACCTGCTTGCAAAAGATTGCCTGGTTCTGTGACTTTTTCTGTAACTACGCCAGTAATGGGCGATGTCAGTCGAGCGTAAGATCTGCGTTCTTTGGTTTGGGCAACCAAAGCCTGTTGTGCCAACACTCTGCCTTGAGCAGCTGCCACGGCTTGTTGTTCTGTACGAACTTGCTCTTGAGCTGCCCGCAATGCCTGAGCGGCTGTTTGTGCCTGGGTACGCGCTTGTTCAGCAGCTTGTTGAGCGATCGCTCCAGCTTTAAATAGATCCTGTTGCCGTTTTGAGTCTGCCTGGGCTTGTACCACTTCTAGCCTCGCCCGCTCCACGTCAGCACGGGCATTACTTACCTGATTGGTTGCCCTGGCTACTTCTGATTTCAGCGCTGCTAGCTCTGCTTCTGCTTGCTTTAATTCAGTCAAAAGTATGGCATCATCTAATTGCCCGACGTTCTGCCCTTGGGTAACTGTATCGCCCACATCTAGATTCAAAGCCAACAGCCGTGCTTCAACTTGCGATCGCACTGACACAATCCGAAAGGGTGTTGTATTACCTGTGTATTCTGGTTGTGTTTGCAATAAGTCTGTTCGAGCGATCGCCGCATCTACGGGTGTTCCACCGCCACCCTGTGCCCGTCCACCAGGACTCTGAGATTGTGCCTCAGCTGATTCCTTCGGCAGCGATCCGCAGCTCGCTGTTAGTAGCCCTATGCCTACCAAACAGGGTATTAATAAACTCCTCAAACAACTAGAGGCAAAAAAATAATTTTCGCTGTTTCCACCTTTTCCACAACTGCTTTTTGCCACAAGTCTATTTTCGACATCTGCATAGGCGCAGCGCCCCGCAGGCATCGCTACCTCAGTCTTCACAACTGAATTTAAATCGATATTAATTAGCTGGGTATCGGTTACAAAATCTGTCATTTTCACCTGTTTCTGCGGCTTAATTTATGTCCAAAATCATTTATTTTTGCTCCTATGGACGAGCCTTTGGGATTAAACAGCCGTGTTTTCCCAAGTAATTCTGAGAGATATGATTAATAAAAAATGGCGAGAATCAATAAGCTGTCCAACAGAAAGTTTCTGTGTTCAGAAAATTACTGTTTTCCCATAAAAGTTCAAAAGTTCTCACCACTCTACTTGTTATACAGAGGTAGACAATCTTCTTGCAGCTAATCAATTATAAACGTAGTATAAATATTTTTCAGTTTTCTGTAATCTACCCACAGGAGAAAACTGGCTTTATCCGAAGATATGAAGCTTTTTTCCCATGTTTTGAACATGGATGGTATTAAATGTAATTATCCTTGTTTTTAGATAACAGCTTGATTCTACTAAATCTACTAGTATTTTTAGTAGTTTGTCAAGTGCATTAATGTTTTGTTGTCATTGGTTATTACTTATTCTCCTCTGCCCCTTTGCCCCCACTCGCCACCCTCACACCAGCACTAAGCTAGTTAACATAAATTTTTATAACAGTTTTTCAAAGTTGACGCCAGAAAGTTTATTGTTGTGTCATCATGGGGAGTGAAATGAGAATTAATTCGGCGACAGTGTTTGTTCTTAGTATTGACAGGCTTTCTCCTTTTAGTATTACAGACTTCTCTCCGAAATCTAAATCTCTACATACTTATGATTTTGGAGATATTTCATGTCGATTTACGTAGGTAACCTCTCTTATGAAGTTACACAAGATGCGCTGAGTGCTGTGTTTGCAGAATATGGTACTGTAAAGCGTGTCCAGCTACCTACTGACCGTGAAACAGGTCGTTTGCGCGGTTTTGGTTTTGTGGAAATGAGTTCAGATGCTGAAGAAGCAGCTGCCATTGAAGCTCTTGATGGTGCTGAATGGCTGGGTCGTGACCTCAAGGTAAATAAAGCCAAGCCCAGAGAAGACAGAGGTGGCTCCTCCTTCGGTGGTGGTAACCGGGGCGGCGGTAACTACAACCGTAACCGCTACTAAACCAAATAGACATAACTAAGTTAGTTTAATCTGGAAAAAGCTCAGGCAGCAATGCTTGAGCTTTTTCTATGGAAAAAGAAGTCAGACAATTTTGGATTTTGCGAAATGATGGAGCAAAATTTCAGTGAGAAGTTCGAGGGACGGAAGCCATAGTCTAGCCGCCACCAGAACGGAAGCGATTGCTGCGAAAATACGTGTGGCAAAGTCAATGATTTATTACTAAGTAAGTAAGTGGGCGAGAAAAATTCAATGTATATGAAGAAATTAGGACTTACGCATTGACAAGAAATGCCAAATATGGGCAAGGTTAAAAACCACATCTTTCCTAAGGGCACAGCATTGCTGTGCCCCTACAACATGGTCTATTTACGTAGTTTACCGCCGTAGGCATCGCAGGATAATTAACAAAAGCCTGAAACAACCGGGAGCATCGTTAATTCACATCACGATGCATTTGTACAGTGCGTAAGTCCTAGAAATAAAAATTAACCGTAGGGTGTGTTATGCCGTAGGCTAACGCACCTTGAATTGTTGGTGATGCAGCGCTTGGCGACAACACACCCTACGCTTAATTTTTATTTACATAGTTATAAATATTCGCGCCTACATACTTACCCCTCTTCCATTAAACTGGGAATCACAAAAATAATTCCCTAATATTGAAATCCAGATCTGGTAAAGGTTTGAACATTTTATTACTAACAAAATGTGGCGAACATTTTCAAACATTAATAAATCGCCAAAACCCTTGTTAAATAAAGGTCTAAAATTTTGCGTTGCCTAGAGTGATGGAAGAGGGTTACTTTAAGCACAAGGAAGAATTGTATCAGGCGATCTTAGAGCGATCGCATTAATTTTAGCGCGTGTTAAAAACCCTCAATAATTGTTAATAAACTACTTGCCACCAACCAAAAGCTGGGCCAATAAAACGAATGGTTAGCCATGCTGCAACCATGACACCAATACCTATCCAGGCACCGCGAGTAGTCCAACTGACAAATAATTCGGCTTGAGTTTTTGAGATGGGAACCCAAGGCAAGATGCGAGTTTCTTGACCGTATGTTTCCCCTAGTGCAGTTTTGGTTGAGTCGATGGGAGATATTATTCCCCGCACCTCTCAGTTAGAACCGTGCGTGCAGCTTTCACTGCACACGGCTCCCGATGTTCTTAGCTTGCGCTTTTGCTCATGTGCTTGTAATCGTGGCAACTCTCGTGAATTGCTTCAAGATTATTTTTCTTCCAGTTGGCGTGATTTCCGTCGATGTGGTGCAGGTGAACCTTTTCTTCACCGATGAATTTCAGACCACAGGAAGCACATCTATGGTTTTGCTTCTTAAGAGCTTTAGAGGTTTCTCCGTCATAGAGCTTACTGTTACGTTTGCTCCAATAGGTTATATCTCCGTCGTAAGGTGATTTAGTTCCTTTGACAGGGATGTGTTTGTTTTCGGAGTAGGAAATCTTTGGAAACGCTTTATCTATCAATTTTTTGCTAGAGTAGCGTGTCTGTTTTGCTTCCTTGTTGAATACCGTGTAAGCTCTGTGACTCATGAACCAAAGTGATAACTTTGACCCGTCCATCTTGCAGAACTTGTGGTAATTTCTCCAGCCTCTAACTACCGACGCTAATTTCTCAGCCTTTGTGGTAGCACCATAATTCGAGTTGTTGACGATGTGTTTTACTTGTCTTAGGAACGCTTTGAAGTTATCCACTGAGGGGTTACATCTAAACTTTCCGTTTTTCTGGACTTTGAAGTGCCAGCCGAGGAAATCAAACCCATCTGTCGAAGCGGTAATTTTGGTTTTCTTTTGGCTTACATTCATTCCGCGTTTGCGGAGGAACTCGCTGATTCTTTCGAGTATCTCTGTCGCATCATCTTCGGGTCGGAGTATAATAATCATGTCATCTGCGTATCGGACTGATGACTCGGTGATATCGCTGACTGAGGTTTTGTCAGTGATTCTCTGTCCTCGATTCTCATGGTACCTGTGTATACTCTCAATCCCGTTGAGCGCGATGTTTGCTAATAGCGGGCTGACCACTCCCCCTTGAGGTGTTCCCTGTTCGGGGAATTCTGGGTTGACTCCTGCCTTGAGACATCGGAATATTCCGAGTTTTAAGCCTTTAGGGGCAATGAGTTCGTCCATTATTGCTGAGTGATTAATCCTATCAAAGCACTTTTCAATATCGAGTTCAATTACTCGCTTATTTATTCCGTTGGCTTTGGAGTTAAGGTTTAGGAAGATGTACTTTTGTGCATCATGGGCGGAACGCCCACTTCTGAACCCGTAACTTCTGGCGTGGAAAGTGGCTTCGTGTGCTGGTTCGAGTGCGTATTTTGCTAGGCATTGCCAAGCCCTGTCAGCGATGGTAGGTATTTTAAGCATTCTGGTAGTCCCGTCCTTCTTAGGGATGGGGATTTCCCGTAGTCCTTGATGCTTCCAATTTCCACTATTCATTTTCAGTAATTCTTCAAGGTTGAAGCGTTCTTCAAATGAGAGCGATTTTTTCCCATCAATACCAGCCGTCTTTTTACCAGCATTTAGCTGAGATACTCGTCTTATTGCAAGAAATCGAGCCGAGGTTGATTTTAGAATAAGCTTTTGGAGTGACCGAGCTTTCCGCTTGTCTCCAACTTGAACAGCTTTAAATACGCGCTTTTGAAGGCGGAAAAGATTTCGGCGGAATTTCTTCCACGGTAAAGCTCTCCAAGATTCACTAGTTTTGTAACTGTGTCTAATCATTTTCTCTTCTCTAGTTTGTATTCTCTGAACACCTCAGTCCAATTACGGACTGTCCTACCCGAACTGTGGGGATTCCTCCGCTCGTCTGGACTACCTGAGATTCGACCGTCTCAAGACCCACAGTTCGTTTTTCTTCGTTCCCTCGGAGAGATTGATTGTTCCGTTAGATGTAGCCAATTCAACTACTGGATTCCCTAGACTCTTGCCGTTACTCGACGCGTGTTCGGCGGGAATGAACTCCAGTGAGGTCAGGGAGTTTGCGTTGCGCCCTACCTGCACATAAGTCGCTTTTCTAGGCTCTGTTTCATCATAGGAACTCCCTGTTAGCGCCAGTGTCAACCCGCAACGGTCGTCTGATTGCGCCCTGTTCCCAGCTTCACTCTACAAGAACCGAGCTTGTTCGGTGTGGGCAGATAAGGAGTCAATTCTGAGTCTGAATGGCAAGACTTGCACTTGCATCTGACCGAGAGTTCAGTCTTTAGTGACAGTAATCTGCTGTCGGACTGGTTTAGTTATGTACGGACTGATTACCGTGATTCACTAAACAACGAATCGCACACGACGTTTTGCTTCACCCATAATTAGCAATTGAAATCAACTTAGGTTTTAACTTTATCTTGCCAGGAATTGTGGTTATGGACAATTAGGGAATGGGGACTGGGGATTGGGGACTGGGGATTGGGCATTGTAAGTGTGGGAGGGGTGGGGTGGTGGGCGTAGTTTCGCCCATCTCCCCATCTCCCCATCTCCGACTCACCAATCCCCAGTCCCCTTAAGCCGAATTCTCCTCATCTGTAGTAGAAAACAGGCTGGGATCGAGATAGTTAATGCGTGCTAGAGGACTTAAGGCAGCGAGAATTTGAGCGCCGTAGCTGCGGTTAACTACACGGCTATCAAGTAAAGCAACAATACCTTGACTTTCTCGCACTGGAGCGATCGCTCTTTGTAATTCATTCAAGGCGGTTGGCAATAAGTATAAACGGAACCAATCTTGATGCGATCGCTTATAACGAGCTACTCTACCGGCTACTAGGGGATTTTCTAAAGATGGTAGCGGCAAAGTCGCAATAATTAACAACTGGGGTGCAGGCAAGACTCGCTGATGTTCTCGCCAAAATTCCCAACCGCTGACTAAAATACCATTTTCATCTAAACAAGTTTTTTCTACCTGTACCCGCGAACCAAATTCTGAGGCCAAAATTGTCCCGACTTGAGACTTGAGTGGGACATCGCCCACCAAGATCACAGTTAATCCTGGTGCTGTAGCACTTAGACAAACCAGCGTGCGGACTTTGTGAATAAATGCCGCTTGAAATTCTGGTGTATTGGGTAGGGGTAACTTATAGGGTACATACAGTTGAATTGCTTCAGCTTGACTCTCGGAAGAAAATTTCAGGCAAGTTACATCCTCCAAACCCAAACGCTGACGGAAAAGGGGAGCCTCAGTTTCCGGTTCTATAGCACTGCCAATTAAAACTACTGGTTGTCGCTGCCAAATGGGGGAGAGTATTTTTCCTAATTCCATTGGGGCGTAGTGTAAAGAAAATAAACCTTGGCGACGGGCAATAGTCGTCCAGAAGAGGGCAGGGGGGCAGGGGGGCAGGGGAGGCAGGGGGGGAAAGGTTTTCGTTGAGGGGTTGAAATTCTTGCCAGAAATGTTTCCAATTATCTGGGATATTACTGAGGTCTAAAGCAGAATAGAGACGGTTTAAAATGTCTATTTCTAGCCCAGATATGAGATAGCACTCATAGGGATTAGTAGGATGCTGAAAAAGTTCATGTGTCAGTTGTATCCGTGCTTCGCGGATTGCTTCAGCTTGATTTGGGCAAGCTAGCATGAGTTGATCCCAATCATGGGGTTGAATTTCTTGGGTGAGCTGATGACGCACCCAATCTTCAAGATCGTCTACACCATCAATAATTGTAGGAATACCTGGGGGAAAGCGATCGCCATCAGCCAACTGTCCTTTTAACCAAGCTTCTGGGGAAGTCAACAGTAGCCCTTGGAACTGGGTATCAGGCCATGCGTCACCTGTCCTAATCGGTTTGTTGGCTGGTAGCCACTGTTGTAAGCGGGGGATTTCCACCCGCAAGAGAAGTTGTTGCACTGCTTCTTGAGCAACAATAATTACAGGGCCGTGCCACATCAGGGCTGATGCTACGAAACTGGTACGATATCGTCCTTGATAGCCAGAAACCGCCCCTACTTGAATTAGGGCGCTACGTTCCAGGCGCAAGGCGCGTGCTACCAACCGTGCCATCGTCAAATGATGGGGCCAGGAAGGGAACCCCGCCTGCGATCGCAAAAAGTTATGTAGTGACAAATGAACTTCTGCCTCAATCACACGCTTTTAATCCCATAACAAAGTGACTTTTACGAACAAAGCCCCATTTCTATTATGTTGTCCTTTGTCATTTGTCACTTGTCCTTTGTCCAAAGCTGATGACTAATGACCAATGACTAATGACCAATCACCAATTACCTAATTATGCCAACCTACACAGGAATTTCCAGTGAAGCCTTCAGGCATCCACTGGATAGCCAAGCCGAGCAAGCTTTACGTAATTTACCAGGATTTGATTTTTTGTCCCGTAAATTTGTGGAATTTTTTGCTGAACGCCCTCAGTTAGTTTTTTTAATGGGCAACACCATCCAAGTCGGGCCGCGCCAATATTCCACTATCTACCAGATTTTTCGGGAATGCGTGCGAGATTTGGACATTTATCCAGAACCCGCACTGTTTGTTGAGCAAAATTCCCAAGCTGACAGCTACGCACTTGGACAAGAGCATCCTTACATAGTCATAAATACAGGGATACTAGACTTACTAAACGAAGCCGAAATTAGGGTGGTGCTAGCCCACGAACTGGGGCACATTAAATGTGGTCATACTATTTTAATTCAAATGGCGATATGGGTGAGGAGTGTCGGTTCTAGAGTTGGTGAATTAACCTTTGGCATTGGTGATTTCGTCACTCAAGGTTTGTTGCTTGCCTTTTACGAATGGCGACGTAAAGCCGAGTTATCCTCAGATCGCGCCGCTTTATTAGTAATGGATGACTTAAATCCTGTGATGACTTCGATGATGAAAGTCACGGGCGGTAGTATCAAATATGCCAATGAATGCAGTTTACAAGAATTTATTAAGCAGTCTGAAAATTATCAAGCACTTGATGAAGATGGACTGAATCAAATGTATAAATTCTTAATGTTCACTGGGTTTCAAGGTGCAATGCTGACTCATCCTTTTCCTGTGGAACGCTTGCATTACTTACGACAGTGGGCAGTATCAGAAGAATATCAGCAAATTCGCCGAGGAAACTACCAGCGATCGCCTGCCTCAGGAGCAGTAAATGTTAAGGCAGAATCTTCTGAAAAAGAAAAGGAAGCTTTGCGCCGTCAAATTGAAGAATTACAACGCGAAATTAACAGAAAGAAAAGGCCTGATAATTTGTAAAAGGGATTGGGGACTGGGGACTGGGGAGATGTGAAAATGGGGAGATGGGGAGAGAATTTCACCCCACCCCTCCCACACTTCCAAACCCCAATACCCAATCCCCAATTACCACACCCACACCCCAATCCCCAAACCCCAAACCCCACTCCCCAATCCCCAATCCCCAATCCCCAATCCCCAATACCCAGGCATTTTTCAATATGGCAATTCACTTGACAAAACGGCTTTTTGTGTTGATTAATATGCTTGCCCTTGTTCTCTTCATGCCGGGAATTGCCTTAGCTGCACCCTTTCAGATCAATACTTCTGCTGGTATCATCGCCCAAACTACCAAAGCTGCAAGGGATTCCATCTCATTTTCAGAGATTAACCTGACTCCCCAACAAAGCCAACAACTCCAGGCTGTACGTCAGAGAAGAAACAAGGAAATTCAGGCAGTGTTAAACTCATCCCAGCGTGCCCAACTTGCTCACAACCTCCGGGCTGGTAACAATATCAATCAAGCCCTCAAAACACTGAATTTAAAACCAGAACAGCAAGAATTAGTGGAGGCGATACTGAAATTTACTAACTTGAAAATGAAGGCTGTTTTATCTCGGCATTCGCTACAAGTAGTTCAGAAATAAAGGTTTCAGTTGCAGAGTAAAATGTTTGCGATCGCCACATTTATGGAAACAGTTGATTAATCTGAACTTCAATTTCTGGAAATGCAATCAAGGATAACGTTGCATCCTCTGGCAAAATAAATTCTAGATTGTAGGTTTCTAAACCTGGTTCACGGAAAATATAAACCTGACGCTGATTCACATCCAAAATCCAGTAGTCAGTAATTCCGCCTTTAGCATAAAGAGGCGCTTTTTGTTTATGATCGCTATCTAATGTTGTATCCGCCACCTCAATGAGTAAAAATATTTCATTTGGTGCAGGATGGCGATCGATATATTTTCGCGCATCAATTCGGACAACAGCAATGTCTGGTTCAGGTTCCGAATATTGGCTTAATTGAATGGGATCTTGTACGCGAACTAGGGCAACTTCTGCTAGCAGCCGCTTGAGATAATCAGATGCACATAGGGTTGTGGCTGCGTGTGGCGGATTTTTGGCACTCATGGGGATAACTTGCCCTTCTATCAGTTCCACCCGTTCATCGGCTGCGATAATACCCGTCTCAAGCATCCGGTGATATTCATCTACATTCCACAAGCGGACTCTAGTTTGTGTCATTGTATTTGGTTTGGCGCGATCGCCCGCGCCTTCAAGGACAAATATCTCTTACTGCCAACTTTTGCAGCATCTATAATTAATCTTGCCCTATTTAGTTCGTTACCATGTCGGAAGAAGATCTCCGTGCCGCGAGGCTGGAAAAAGTAGACCAGCTAAAGCAGTTAGGCACTAATCCCTACGCCTATCGTTGGGAATCCACCCATCACGCAGCGCAGTTACAAGAACAATTTGCCGATTTAGCCAGTGGTGAGGAAGTTGATTTAGAAGTTGCGATCGCCGGACGCATTATGGCGCGTCGTGTTTTCGGTAAATTGGCTTTCTTCACCTTACAAGATGAAAGCGGCACAATTCAGCTTTATTTAGAGAAAAATCGCATCCAAGAAGGCATGGCAGATATTGATGCCGATGCGTTCAATCACTTGAAACAACTCACAGATGCAGGCGACATCCTGGGAGCCAAAGGTACTATCAAACGGACTGAAAAGGGCGAGTTATCTGTCTACGTCAAACAATACACCATCCTGACTAAATCTCTGTTGCCCCTACCCGACAAGTGGCATGGATTAACGGATGTTGCCAAGCGCTACCGTCAGCGCTACGTTGACTTGATTGTTAACCCGGAAGTGCGGCAAACTTTCCGCCGTCGCGCCCAAATCACTGCCGGGATTCGTCGCTATTTAGAAGAACGAGATTTTCTGGAAATTGAAACGCCTGTTTTGCAAAGTGAAGCTGGGGGTGCAGATGCACGTCCATTTCTCACTTACCACAACACCTTAGAAATGGAGTTGTATCTGCGAATTGCAACCGAACTCTATCTTAAGCGGTTAATTGTGGGTGGTTTTGAAAAGGTGTTTGAAGTAGGACGTATTTTCCGGAATGAGGGAATTTCTACCCGTCACAACCCGGAATTTACTATGATTGAAATTTACCAAGCTTACGCCGACTACAACGATATGATGGCGCTAACAGAAGGGATTATTACCACTGTTGCCCAAGAGGTACTCGGCACGCTGCAAATTACCTACCAAGGTGAATCTATAGATTTAACACCACCTTGGCGTCGGGTGACAATGCACGATTTAGTTAAGGAATTTACGGGCTTAGATTTCAATTCTTTTCAAAGTTTGGAAGAGGCAAAAACAGCAAGTAAAAATGCTGGGATTCCTGATGTAGATGAAGCTCAATCAATTGGTAAGTTACTAAATTTAGCCTTTGAAGAGAAGGTAGAGGCCAATTTAATTCAACCTACCTTTGTAATTGATTATCCTGTAGAAATTTCGCCCCTAGCAAAACCCCACCGTTCTGTGCCTGGTTTGGTGGAAAGATTTGAGTTATTTATAGTAGGGCGAGAAACTGGCAACAGCTTCTCAGAACTTACCGATCCCATTGAACAAAGAGAACGTTTAGAAGAGCAAGCTGCCAGAAAAGCGGCTGGTGATTTAGAGGCGCAAGGTGTAGATGAAGACTTTCTAACTGCCTTAGAATACGGAATGCCGCCTACAGGTGGTTTAGGAATTGGGATCGATCGCTTAGTAATGTTACTAACTGATTCTGCCAGTATTCGGGATGTAATTGCCTTCCCCCTACTCAAGCCCGAAGGCAACGTTATTAAGCAATTTAGCCACGATGTAAAAACTCAAACACTGACTATTGAATTTGATAGTGGAAGTGTTTATGAGTATTTCAAAGTACCTCCTAGTGTCAAGGAAGACTTAGATAATGCACCGTCCAAAGGTCAATATTTTAACAAGTTTATTAAAGGGAAATTCAAGTATGAACAATTGAGTTGAGATCGGAACTACTATTCAACAGTAGGGTGCGTTATGGCTTTAGCCTAACGCACCATTTTTATGACTAATTCTTTTATTACCTAAGTTGCACTGACTTATTTTATATGATATTCCTTTAAGAGAATAATGACATTGACATTCGTTATAAAGAATATTATGCTGTGAGGTAGGAAGTGAGTTGGACTTGGGAACTTTATCAAGATGTCAATGGGGAAATCCCCAAAGACTTGCTTGCTTTTTTCATCAGGATGATTCCAGAACAGGAGCAACCAGAAAACCCACCAAAACCATTACTGAGTGCTTCCGAAACCAAGCGTCTGCAAGTTAATCTTGGCTACTTATGTAACAAAGGACTCGCATCACTTACCAGTGGCATCTTTGAGAAGCTGGAAGATGACCTGTATGAGTTACGCATGACCAAGAGCGAACATAATCCACGGTTTATATTAACGGCTGCTACCCCTCAGCGTTTCGTGGTGCTGCACGCCTTTATGAAAAAATATGACGACGGTATCAAAGATAGAGACAAAGAACCTGCAAGAGTAAGATTACGTGAATTGCAGCAGAGGAATCATGAAAAAACCTAATTTTCAAGCTTGGTTACAGCAAAAGGTAGGCGACGAACCAGAGGTGATTTTGGCGGGTAAGCTAGAGTACCTGCGCCTATATCTTACCGATGCCATGCGGGAAATACGTAATAAAGCAGGATTGACTCAGGCGCAGCTAGCAGAAAAACTGGGAGTGCAACAAGCGGCGGTGTCCAAATTGGAGTCGGCGTTAAAAGAGCATGAGTTGGAATCAGTGTTGCACTATTTACATGCGTTGGGTGCAGATTTGCTGGTAGCCGTCAAACAAGGGGATGAATTATATCAAGCCAGCGATAACGAAGGTGTATTGCTAGTAGATGTACCAGATGTAGTTTTCCAAAAGGCATTGGCGGCAAACATGAGCGTGCGGGAATATGTGCGTGTAGCCGTTGAGAAGTTTTCTAGTGGGGATGATGTGGTTAAATTCTTGGAAAGTAACGATCCGACAGCAGTGAAAGTTAGAGAGCGTTTGGGTACAAGGACAATCCAAGAAATTGCTGTAGAGTTGGAAAAATGTCTGAGTTTTTCAGAGGAAGAAGACCGGATTTTTGCTGTGAAAAATGTTTTGGCTGCTAATGTGTTGTGTGGAGAAAGTAATCGCGGAACTAGTGATGAAATTGATGAAATTGAGTTGTTGGATTTAGCTGAAGAATTGCTAGAAAAGTTGGCAGATATTTAGGATGACACAGACTACAGTCTACCTTGGTGCTACATCTCCAATCTCAAAAAGGGGAGTTTTCCACTGATCACTTAGACTGATAAAATAATTTTAAAATTTCAGCTACCTACTCCAGATTTGAGGTTCATCATTATTTGCAAGCCAAAGAAATTAAAAAACAATTAAGATTACTCATAGAGGAAGCATCTGTTATAGATCCTGGTTTAACTAAAAGGTTAGAAGAGATCAATCGCTGGGTGAAAGATGTCAAACCGGGTTCGCTGACTGCTAAAAGATTTGTCATCCTGTTTTTGCAACAAATGCTCCAAGACGCTGAAGTTTTGCTGAGACTTAAATCATTACCATCCCAAGAAGAGCAGCAATCAGCTTTAACAGTGCTGAATCCAACTTTAAAATATTGGTATGGCTACTTGTTTCCTAAATGGTTGAGTGAAAACGACCCTAAATTTTATATCTGGAGACGAAAACTGATGGCGGGGGAGTTCAATCAGGAGGATGCCAAATTAATTGCCTCTATTGCTAATAATATTAAAAGTTCTGGCGGGACAATTGTACTACGCTATATTGCAGATCTGTCTATGGCAACTGATATAATTGTTAGCAGTACGCAAGAGAGTCCACTATGTATTCAACTCACTAGCGTCTCAGAGGAATTTTCTCAAGAAAAGTTTGATGATTGGGAAAATACCCTAATTTTTTGGGCAATAGATAGAGGATTATTTTTAAGTTACAATCCCCGTGCAAGTGATTTTGTGAATCAGATAGTTAACATATTATTAGATAACAGCGATAATCTCAGTATAGGTAGTTATTTAAAATTTAATTTATAGTTGTCGGTCACTTTCATTTACTGGATTTGTATAGCCGCGTTATTACTTAACAAAGTGAGTCCTTATGGTTCAGGAAAAACAATCTGACCGTCAACAGAGATTAGACAACTTTTTACAAGCTGTAGAAGCTGCTCAAAAAGTGCAAGATGACATCATAAAGTATGGGCTTGAAGCCGCCCATTTATATTGTGATGATGTTGATGGAGATTGGCTAGAAACATGGGGAGAAGACGAAGATGGGCAGCAAAATTTTGTTGAATTAGTGACTAATTTCCTGCAAAGTGATGACTTGGTAGCGGTGAGGCTAAGAAAGCAGCTAAAAGATAAATCGCTACAAAAAATTGCTGTTGATCTGGAAAAATGTCTGAGTATTTCGGAGGAAGAAGACCGGATTTTTGCTGTAAAAAATGTATTAGCGGGTGGTGTGGGCGTTGCAGAAAGTAATCGCGGAACCAGTAATGAAATTGATGAAATTGAGTTATTGGATTTAGCTGAAGAATTGCTAGAGAAGTTGGCAGCGGTTTTGGGGTAACCATTAATATGAAATTAATTGAATAAATATGGCAAAAGGGTTTGGAACTATAAAACCTAAAAGAAAATATTCAGATCGAGACTATATAAACTTGCTTTATAAGCTAATAAAATTAGCTACAGATAATAGTCAAAAACCACAAGCAGTTTACACATTATTAAGGCTCAATTTAGATATATTAGATAACAAATTTGGCTTGTTATTAAGTGAATGGGAAAAAGCAAAGTTGTCAGCAGCACCTTTAAAATTTAAGCGAGACGTAGCAAGCTTTATTGTCAATCTTAGTAATCTGATTAAAGATTTCCCTCACAGCAATAAAATTCACATTGAGATAGCTATAACTGGCTATGAAATAGCTCTTACTGCTTTTAACCGTGAAGAATTTCCAAAGGAATGGGCTGACACACAAAATAATTTGGGTACAGCCTATCTTTATCGAATTAGTGGTAACCGTCCACAAAACTTAGATAATGCTATTTTAAAGTTCCAAAATGCCCTTATAGTCCGAAACAGGAATAGCTTTCCTGAACAGTGGGCTATTACTCAAATAAATTTGGGTGCAGCATATACGGAACAAATTCATGGCAATATTTTTGAAAATAGAGAACAGGCTATAAAAGCTTATGAAAATGCATTAACAGTACTCACTAAAGAAAAAAATCCTCGATATTGGGCATTAGCCTATAATAATTTGGGTAATGCATATTGCCAGCGTATTAAGGGAGACACTAACAAAAATATAGAGCAAGCAATTGTATATTATAAAAATGCTTTAGAAATTTTCAAATTTGACAGATTTCCTGAAGATTGGGCGATGACAAAAAATAATTTGGGTCTAGCTTATGAAAAATTAAATTCAGGGAAACCTAGTATCAATTTAGAATTAGCAATTGCTAATTATGAATCTGCTTTAAAAATCTATACCTATGAACTATTTCCTAAAGATTGGGCTATGCTTCAAAATAATCTTGGCAATGCTTATTGTGAGAGAACTGAAGGTGATCGTTCAGTGAATATTAAGAAAGCAATTGCTGCTTATAAATCTGCCTTAAAAGTCTATACTTATGAAGCATTTCCTCTAGAGTGGTCACAGGTACAAAATGATTTAGGTACAGCATGTATTGTTGAAGGGCAAATTATTCAGGGCTTACACATTGATTACGAAAGAATAGATGAAAGTTTTTACATAAGTGCTATTAATGAAGCGATTGGGTGTTTTCGACTAGCTCTAAAAGTTCGTACCACAACAACTAATCCTGCTCAATGCTACCAAACTGCTTGTAACTTAGGGCATACTGGTTTTTTAACTGGATATTTAATAGCTGATTACTGGAGAGAAGCTATTGAAGGTTATGGTATAGCAATTGAAGCAGTCGAAACCAGCCGTAGTTGGGTAAATTCTGAATCGCGTCGTCAGGAAATTTTAGAACAATCCATTGGCATTTACGAAAACATGGTGCAAGCTTGCATCAACGGTGGACAAATAGAAAAAGCCTTTGAATATTCAGAGCGATCGCGTTCTAAACTTCTTGTAGACTTAATGGCAAGCTACAACCTCTTTGAAGGCGATGAAATTCCACCAAAACTCCAAGAATTATTGCAGCAGTATGAAGAACTGCAACAGCAAATTGACCAAGAACGCCAAAGCCATAAATCTGAAAATAGCCGTAGTGACACACGCGCTATTTGGGAAGAACGCAATCAAAAAATCATATTTTTAGAAACCCAAAAACAACAAGTTTGGGAAAATATCAGACGTGAAGATCCCGTGTTAGCTGGAGAAATTCAAGTCAACCCCCTGAAATTGTCAGAAATTCAAAAGCTAATTGACCAAACCAATACAGCTATTCTCAGTTTCTACACTACCAATAGCGACACCCATATTTTTGTCGTGCAGCAAAACAAAATTACTCTCCACACCTGCATAGGACAAGGGTTAGATATATTACAAGGCTGGATTGAGCAGAATTGGTTATTGCCTTATAGAGATGAACCCAAAAAATGGCAAACTCAAATTAACAGTATTCTCCGCGAACTAGCTGAACGCCTGCAAATATCTGAACTCATATCCGAACATCTTCAAGGAATAGAAGAATTAATTTTAGTACCCCACCTGTTACTCCATCAGATTCCCTTCACCGCTTTGCCTACAGGAGAATATCAGGAATATTTAGGAGATAAATTTCTGATTCGTTACACCCCAAGTTGCCAAATTTTAGAATTTTGTCAACAACGTGACACTGTAGATAAAATGTCTTTACAATATGGCACTGTGGAAGATGCCGAAGATAACCTTCCCTGTGCCAGATTTGAAGGCGAAAAACTTGCCCAAATATACAATATTCCACGAGAGAATAGATTAATTGGCAGTAATCAAGCTACCACTAAAAATTATCGACAATTAGCACAACAAGTTCAAGTACTTCATTCCTGCCATCATGCCGAATCTCGCCTCGATAATCCTTTAGAATCACAGTTAAAATTAGCGCATGGCAGTAGCATCACCTTGGGGCAATTGATGACTCCAAGCTGGCGTTTCCCTCAACTTGTAGAAGTCTTTTTATCATGCTGCGAAACTAATTTAGGTACTCCTTCCTTAACTGATGATATTCTTACTCTCTCCACAGGATTCTTGTGTGCTGGCGCTAGAAGTGTAGTTAGTACTTTGTGGTCAGTGAATGATTTAGCTACAGCATTATTTTCCATTTTTTACTATCAGCAGCGACAAGAAGGTAGAAATCGTCCTGAAGCATTACAAAAAGCCCAAATTCAGCTACGAGAATTTAGAAAAATAGACCTTAATAAAATATTCCAAGAAGTAGAAGCAAGGGAAAAAGAACTGATAGTAAATAGAAAAAAATATCCTTCAGGTTCTATCGAGCATGAACAATGGAAGCTTGAATATAATATGTATGCTAAATTGAACAGACAATTTAAAGAAATCGAAAACTCTACTCAGCAATTTCCCTTTTCAGATCCTCATTATTGGGCTGCTTTTATTTGCCACGGATTAAGATAATAAAACAGGTAAATCGGCGGTTAGAAACCGCGTCTACACAGGCAAAACCCACCTGCGTGGGTTTCAAACCCTCAATCTTTCCTTGCTTAGTCCGCGCAGGCGGACTTCGTTTGTGTTTCATATAGGTGAGATGTGTATAGGACTTACGCATTGACAGAAAAGCCAAAATAGCAGGTATAGTTTTCAAGGCTTATAGCTAGGTTTTTCAATCATATTTTGGCGATCGCCAGCAATCAAAAGTGCCCTCCAAAAGCCTGAAACAACGTATTTACGTTAATCCACAAGATGGTTATTTTGTACAGTGCGTAAGTCCTAGTGTATATTTTTTCCAATTTATTTACACCCATATTAAAATGGTGCGTTGCGCTGCGCGACAACACACCCTACTTTTTCTAAGATACAGCGATCGCTTGACTTTTAAGACAGTCGCTACGGCTTTACCCTGATTGCATTCTGAATTCTCTTTTAAGAACTAATTCGCTACTTCAGCCAGTTCAATAACCCGCCCTTCATAGTCCTTGACCAAAAAATTCAGGGGCTTTTGGTTACGAATCTTGAATTTCAAACCGCGCACTTCCACTCGCATTAAAATCATTTCCAGACATTCGTGGTCAAAGCAGACGTGACGTTGCTGATTTTTGCTACCTAAACTTGCGCCGGTAATGACGTGTAGCTGGGTATTTTTCTTCAATTGATACCACAGCCCTTCGCTAGCATTATTCATCATTTTACTAGACAAACTCGGCCCGGTAGACATATACAACGGATCGATCCCAGTTGCGCCTATAGTTTGTTCGTAGTTGTAGTAGTAGTGCAAAGGCACCTCGGCTGCTGGCAAATCTAGCAGCCCTTCATACAACTGTCGGGCAACCTCCAAATCTGACACCATCACAGTGTGTACTTTTGGCGCACTGGTGAGAAACATCCACATGGCACCAGCGTAAGCCGCCAGCAGCATTACCATGATGCCTTGGGTGGAGAAGAGGCTATCCAAAGGCAGGGAGGGCAAAAAGGAGCCTAAAGTAAGGGGACTCAAGAGGAACGATATCACGCTAACTGCTATAACCATGAACAAATAAGGATTCTATAAGGGAGAGACTTTTAGGATTGTCAATCAAGACTAAAATTAAGTCCTTGTTTTTAGTTTATCAATATTTAACTAGTCTGAGTCTGAGGCTCAAATTGAGCAACACCAAGATATTATGCGATTAACTACAAGAGTGCAATTGCCAAAATTATTTTAACAACTATCAATCCCAAGGCTGATGCAAATTCCTTCTTTTCCTGAAGCTAATCACCCCCTAGTTAAGTCTCTGTTTCATCACAGTGACGATGAATTACTGACTCTGTTTCAGCAGTATCCCGATGCTGGCAAGTACTTCACGGTGATTTTTTGCCGCTATAGTCCCATAGTCTATACCTTAATTCGGCATTCGGCGCGATCGCCTGTGCAAGCAGATTATCTGTTTGCCCTCACCTGGCGACATATCTACTACGAACTCGGTGGACTAAATTTAACTCGTGGTGAATCGAGCGAAGAAACCTTAACTATGCAAAATTGGTTAATTAACATGACTGCTTTCTGTATTAACGAGCTGAAACTACCACCCACAGAAGCAATTCACTATTCTCTGGAGGCAACTTCGCCGCCGCTATGGTGCTACATAGAGCAAGCATTAGACCAATTACCTCCGATTCTGCGCTTAATTGTGTTGATGTCTCAAACTTTCCATTGGAGTGACACTAGAATTGCTGCTTATCTGCAAGCTGAAGGAGAAGCGATCGCCCCTCATGAAGTAGCCAATTTTCTCCAGGAAGGCTATCGTATGCTAGAGGACAAATTACCCACAGATATTCGTGCTATTTATCTTGGTGAAGATTTCGGCCAAGTTTAGCTTACGTATAAATGCGAGTATTGGATGTCTTCAATTTAAAATTAAAACTTCACTTTAGACCTTCTACTTAAGCCCGCAACTTGATGGGTAAGTTTTATGAGACAACAGCTTGTATTTCCAAAGCCCAAAGTAAACTTAGTTGATGTAACTGGAATTTTTCATCGCCAGTTACTTTTGCACAGCTTTTTACTCTTTACTTTTCTGCTGACTCCCATAGCGGCGGGTGCAGTTGATATTACCGAACAACTCCACCGTCCTTTAAATAGTTCCGTGGGGCGACAATCAAGAGATGAAGCAGACAGTTTGCTGCGTATCGGCGAACAACAATATGCCTCAGGATATGCCAACAAAACAATTGCTTCTTGCTTGCGGGCGCTAGAACTGTATCACTCAATTGGTGACCTGAAAGCCCAAGGTTTGACTTATAATTTGCTTGCTAAGGCTTATATCCAACTAGGTAGTTTAAAAGAAGCCGAAGATGCTTTACGACGAGGATTAGCGATCGCTCGTGATACTAAAGATTTTCAAGCTCAGATTTTTGTGCTGAATAATATTACTACATTTCTGCTCCAAGAAGGAGAATTTAGTGCTGCTGGCAAAACTGCCCAAGAGGCACTTGAAATTGCTCACAATGTCAAAAATATTGAAGGTGAAGGACTATCTCTGAGTAATTTGGGACTAGTAACAGCCAGGTTGGGAGATTATAACAAAGCAATTAAATTATATGAAAATGCCTTAATTTTTCGGCGTCAAACTGGTAATGTTATTGGTGAAGCAAATACCTTAAATAATTTAGGTGATGCTTATCTAGCATCGGGAAATTATCAAGACACCATTGGTACTTATGGTGCAGCAATGCAGATAGCTAAAATTAACCGCGATCGCACTAACGAATTACGGGCAATTGATGGTTTAGTTACAGCTCACAGCGCTGTAGGACGCCACGAACGTGCTTTTGATTTATTAGAGGAGCGTTTAATACTCGCCAAAGAATTACAAAATACGCGAGAAGAATTAAAATCTTTTGAATCTTACGGTCAATTATACGAACAGATAGGTAATTATCCAACTGCCCGTAATTTTTACGAAAGGGCGATTATACTGGCGCGAACATTGGAAGATAGCAAACAAGAACTGCTATTGCTGGATAGGCTAACAAAAATGCTCAAGAAGTAGAAATACGACACTGGAAATCTTTTGAATGAAACACGCAGTAGGGGCGCACATCTGTCATTGGTGTCAACTTAAGCTCAAAGGCTTGTCCCACATACGTTTTACCCCCCTTAATCCCCCCGATATATTGGGGGGAAACAGGAAATCTAGTTCCCTCCCCTTTATAAGGGGAGGGTTAGGGTGGGGTAACGCGGTGAGTAACGGTAAGTGAATGAACTCAATGTCACGTTTTCACAAGGGTTTCACGTTAAGTTGACACCAATGCACATCTGTGCGCCCCTACTAATGTGCTACCCTACTAATTCAAGAATACTGAACCGCTTGGTTCAATTCTCATAGCACTTCTACCTTGGGTTGCATCAGTCGCTTCGTTAAATGTAACTTCCAAGCTTCCTGGCTCTGATGAGGGTTGTGGAGTTACCGTCAGTTGTCCGCCATCTTCTCGTTCAAATGTTACTGTTACTGGTGCGCTTAGACCTTGGAGTGTGACATCGGATTTTCCTTGTAGCGATCGCGGTGCCGTATCGCCGATGACTTGGTAAGTTATATTAGCCGCAGTGTCATTGACTAATCTGATATTAACTCTACCATTTGCTAGTGCGATTCTAGCGCTGGGGGCTTGTCGTGGTTGTAGTGCTGGTCTAGCACCTGGTTCTGGTGGTACTTGCCCCTCGACTGGGGGAACTGGGCGTGGTGGTATTGCGCCTGATTCTGGAGGTGCTTCACCGCCGACACCTAATCTTGCTTGTTCTGGTGATGGAGTTCCAGGGGTGGGAAGAAGCCCTTGGGCTGCGAGTCTTTGAGTTAGCGCATTGGGAGGACATCCTTGTGGTACCACAACGCGAGAGTTATGTGGTTCTTCGTAGAAAATACTAGGACAAGGGTTAACCCGGGGAGTAGATTGTTGTGCTACTGCTTGAGGAATCGCTGGCAGGGTAATCAGTAGTCCTCCGCAAATAGCACCCAATAATTCAGCGGATTTGCGAAAATTGTGAGAATTATTAATCATTATTAACTCCTGGTAAAATCTTAGAATGCTAAGAATTCAGAACTCAGAATTCAGAATTCAGAATTTTAAGAAGATTAGTATATTCATTTGGTATGTAATCCTAGTTGTTTAAGTATTCTGAATACCGAATTTTGACTTTTGAGTTCTTGAATTACATTTTTAACTTAGCAATGAACTTTGTTTTTTACATCTAACTCTAGACTTGAAAAACATGTATATTTAGACATAATGTTTAATTCTTAAGACTGAAAAGCTATATTATTCAATATGTCTATAGCTTTTGATTCCGGACATTTTTCTGTTAGTCAATTTATCTTGTTTCCCGATATCCTGCTAGTAAAAAAGCTAAACATTAACATCTGCCACAGGAAACAATATAGGACTCCCACTTAATTGTGTGAAAAAACTCGCCCCCAACTCGAAAAGCCTGATTCTCTATTCCCTGCATCTACTCAAGTCTGTTTTACTTCTGTTAGCGTAGCGGGGCG
This sequence comes from Desmonostoc muscorum LEGE 12446, assembly GCF_015207005.2. GTDB lineage: Bacteria > Cyanobacteriota > Cyanobacteriia > Cyanobacteriales > Nostocaceae > Nostoc > Nostoc muscorum. The sequence goes on along the minus strand of NZ_JADEXS020000001.1, from coordinate 1,302,106 downwards.
TAGCCCATTCTGAATTCTGAATTCTTCTTCAAGACTCAAGAGTTATTGGTAAAGTCACAGTGAACGTAGTACCAATGCTTTGGGTGCTTTCAACTTGAATATGACCTTGGTGATGTTCGACAATAGCAGCAGCGATCGCTAATCCCAATCCTGAACCTGTAACGCTAGCGCAAGCAGTATTCCCAGCACTATGAGTGCGTGCCGGATCTACCCGATAAAAGCGATCGAATAACCGTGGTAGCGCCTCTGCTGGAATACCAACTCCAGTATCACTGACTTTAATTTGCAACTGGCCACTGCTGTAACGTCGGCCAGAAACAGAAACGCGATTTATTCCCTCTATCCGCGCCAACTCTACTTTCACCCGTCCACCTGCTGGTGTGTAATGCAAGGCATTCGCAATCAAATTTGTGAACAGTCGCACCAGTTGATCCCAATTGCCCACAAGGGTAAACCAATTTTCCAGTAATTTCGGGTTAGTTTCCGAGGCGGGAGGATCTACTAAGTGTAAAGTCAAGGCAATTTGTTTTTCAGGAAATAACAGTTGTTGTTCTTCAAGCACTTCCATCAGCAAAGCATCCAACGGACAAGGTGCAAAGGCATCTTTGCTGATACCACTATCTTGTCTTGCTAAAAAGAGTAAATCATTAACTAACCTACCCAAACGCTGTGTTAAGCGTTCCACCATCTTTAACTGTTGCCGATATTGCACAGCAGTAGTAGTTTCTGCTTCTGCTAACTCCAAGTCAGCAAGGGCGACTTGGACATTGGTTTGAATCAAAGTAATGGGACTTCTCAGTTCATGAGAAGCATCAGCAGTAAATTGTTTGAGGCGTTGATAAGATTCACCCACTGGTTCCATAGCTTTACCCGAAAGAAACCAGCCACTTGCAGCCACAGAAATCAGCATTAACCCAATACCCAGCGCCAAATCAAAAATTAATTGGCGACTGGGCTTAGTCACTTCAAACCAAGGATGGCTAACACGCAGATATCCTAATACTTGCCGTCCGACTTCTACTCGTTGTGTGACTTGACGCAATAAAAGTGGGGGGTGGGGAATGGGGAGTGGGGAGTGGGGAATAGGGAGTTTATCATCTCCATCTTTTTGTTTCTCTCCCTTGACTACACGCACAGTTTCACCAGTGCGGTTGGCACGAATGGGAATATTTAAGGGTTCGGATAGTGTTGACCAAACTAATTCACCATTCGGACTAAACCACTCTAGGTCGATGTGATCATCTTCTACGCTGTCGGCATTTTCAGGAAAACTCGCCTCTACATTAATGAGAAATTTATCAGCGCCGGAATTGACTGGCTCAACTATGAGTCTAGACGCACATGGGTTTGTTGTTAAACATCGCTCTACTATTTCCACTACATGGTTAAGGGTATCGTCAATCCGCTCAATTAGTGTACTGCGGACGTATAAATAAACGCCGCTAGCAAACAGTAGTAGTAATACGGCAGTCACGGTGGTGTACCAAATTGCCAGACGGCGGCGAGTAGCCTGAAACATATTTTTTACTCCATTTTTTTTAACTTAATATCCTCACATTACGTATTTATACGGCTAAATAATAGCTCAATTTTTGAGTTGTGGTGATTTCGCTGAGGTTGAATTTTTGCTCAAGAATTACACTCTTGTTGCAGTAAATCTGCTTAATCCTATTTTATTCTTTGCGGGCAGGATAAGAAATCAAATTTTTTTCCACTATCTATATTTACTAAACACTGTTGAATCCATCGAATCAAATAAATCAACAAAAAATCCGAATTTTCAGTATTAAATAATGATTTTTTCCGATATTAGCTAATGTCAAATATTTTGAGTCGCCATTTTTTTTATTGTGAAAACCTTGAAAAATTCAAGTCAGATAACTATCAGTATCTCCCTCATGAGATTCAAGAAAAATGCAAAAATTCTGGGAATAGGTTTGTTGTCTTCAACAATTTTATGCGAAATTCTATTTATTGAATTATCTGCGATCGCCTTAAATATTACCAGTCAAAACAATGTTGTTTTAATAACTAATAATAAGTCCTATCAAATAGATAAATCCCAAAATAAAGAACTTCTAAAACAGGCTTTAAAAAATGCTAATTCTAACTTAGAGAAGCCAAAAGAGTTACCCAGATTCACCATAGCTGACGTTATCCCAATTGAAGAATATAAAGACAACCCCCCCGCCCCACCTCCAGAAGATCGAGAAAAACCTGAACCAGATACGATTAAACCATCAAACTCCAATCAACCAAAACCATACACACTCCAGCAAGAAATACTAATAGAAAAACTACGTCGAACAAAAAAACAACAACAAGCAACCCAAAAGAAAATAATTCTTGATGCTCTGACTACAAGTGCCAACAGGTATCCTTGGATTGTTAATCCAACAGATAACCTGACTTTTAAACCTCAATTATTTAAACCAAATGAAGATGAAAATTATATAGATACAGATTTAAGTATCAGATTTTCTGGAGATAATCAGATTATTGAGAAGTTTACTTATGGAAAATTTCCTGAATCTGACCAGTTTTACTGGGTTCTCGATAACAATAGATTAGTAATTGAAACTAAAGGTATACAAGCCGGTATTCTTTACCAAGGTAGATCTTCTGAAACTTACAGTACCCAAAATATGACATCAACCCAAGCCTTTTGGGGTTTACAATCTCTTAATACTTTACCTGTAAATTTTGACGAGTTAATCGGCGAAGTTGGAATTAATGATTTTTCTATAGTTTCTATCGCAGGACAAGTAATTAATCCTGAAGGAGTACCTGCTGGTAGAGTGATAATTAATAGCGGAGTTAATCCTGAAGATCCTAACGTCACAATTCTGAGAAATCCTACCCCAAATATTGGTAGTGGTTCGACTTTGAGTAATCAAGGTGGCGAAGCTTTATTTGATTTATTAGATGCTACTAATACCCCTCAAATTTTACAAGCCTTTCCAACTACGAATTTCAAGCCTCTATTAGATGGAGGAAATATTAGACTCCAACAAGGCGAAATTATTCCTGATTCTGTTCTAGAAGCGGCTGGTATTTTTTGGGGCGATATCTTAACAGGTGAAGGTTTTGGTTTTACTGCTCCTGTTTCTTCGTTACCAGGTGTTAAAATTGCCCAAAGAGGGAGATTTGATAATCCTGATTTATTAAATATAGCAGTCAATCCTTACCTCACACAAACTGAGAGAGACTTAAGTTATTTAAATTCTTTATTTTGGGTATCTTTTGGCAAAAGAGACCCCCAATTTGAAGTTTTATCCCAAACACCACAAAAAACTTCTGATTGGCACAGATTATATGCTAGCTATCCTCATAACCGCACCGTTATTCAATACGACCCAGAAAAAATTAGTGCCAGTTATTCTAATATTTTTGCGAGTCCAGGATTCTCGATTACAGCTAATTTTAGTGATTTTAGTATTGATGGTATACAAACAGCTAATTCTACTTTAGGACTGGCATTAGGTGGAATATTTAAATTTATTAAAATAGATAATATTGACGAAAGTATAGCAGAAGCACGAGAAAGGTTTCAAAACGGAGAAAGTTTTGCTGAATTAAATACAAAGTCTACACCAAATCAAAGAAGACAAATTAATAATCGGCTGAATCGTACTTTGGCGTATTCTAATGCAGCCAGCGGTCTAGAACAAGTATCTGGAAATATCACACTTGAGAGTAAAACCACTCCAAATAACTCTAGTATTTTGGAAGTGAGAACAGGAAATCACAGACGTGCAGTTCAATTTTTACAAAGAGATATTGAACTTTTAGATCCAGGTGAAACATTCTTTTCAACCCTGAGACTTTCTAATGAAACATTTGGCCCTTTGACTTTCATCGGAAATCAAATTCCTTTGAACAATACTGGCATTACTCCCGTTAACGAATCTAGTGCTGTAGAAGTTATTTTGACTAACTCCCAAGGCAGACAATTTGTCCAAAAATTTAGTTCAGCAGATAATACTATAGTGCCAATTCCAGTCCAGACATTTGATTTGGCATTCGATTATTTTGAACTTACCAGAGTTGACCTTATAGGTGTGGGTTTTAACAGCTTTAATGGTTATCTCTCTTTACCTTCAGTCGAATTATTAGCTGCGGGTTCTAGTGGTGACTTAAACTATAGCGCTAGCTTGGGAACTTGGTTTAATATCAATGCTGACTCAGCACCAGGGGTTTCCAATAATAATTTAGGTTTACCAGAACCATCTGTGGGCATATATGTTAATGTTCTGGCTAACTATATTAAAACTCATGTCCAGTTAGACTCAAATAAAAAACCAGTAGCTATCAATACTCACGTACCGTCATTACAAATTAACTGGAATAGTGCATCGAACGCCAATAATCCTTTTTCCACTGTTTTAAGCTATTACTTTAATCGTCAAGAAAGAAATTTAAGTTTTTCTTTAGCACCTGCGATCGCTTTTATTCAAGAAAATAGCAACGGTGAGTTGTTAGGGCTTTTTAGTGGTGAACTGAGTACTAGCACGGGTTTAAATATTAATACAAACCTAGAATTCGGTGAAAAATTTTTCTATGAGTTAAAGGGTTTACAAAGACTGGGTAGAAATTTATCTGTTGGTGCTTATATTAAAAATTATGCTACAAGAAATGTCGGTTTAAATAGCCGAGTGTCTGGCTTAAATTACGGATTAATTTTTAGACATCAGTTTCCAGATAATAATGTTTTTCTAGAATCTCTAATTGGTACTGGTGAAAATGGCTTTGATATGCAAATTAAAGGAGGTTATCGATTTTAGGTAAGATGCGGTGCAACACTATATCGCAAGGTGTAGAGGCACGGCATACCCATCTGTGTCAAGTTAACGTAAAAACCTTGTAATGACGTTATATAAAACTTACTCAATTACCAATCAATCCGGAGTTACCCCACCCCGGCTTTGCTGACGCAAAACCTCCCCTCCCCGAAGATCGGAGAGGGGATTGAGGGGTGGGGTAAAGCGTATGTGGCACAAGCATTTGAGCTTAAGTTGACACCAATGGGTATGCCGTGCCACTAGGGGTGTACCTCACGTAAACGAGAACCGCCATAACATATATTAAACTTCATAGATAATGTATAGTAAAATTTAACTTTAGAGATAGCTTTAACTATAATTATAAATAAATTTGTCAAATTTTCTGAATATATTTTGCAGTTTTGTTATCAAGACCGTTTGAGGATTAACCGATGACTCAAGCCCTACAGAGAAAATTATTTACATTCGATGAATTTGTTGCCAGATACCCTGATAATACAGGCAAACGTTATGAACTGCATGATGGTGTTGTAATCGAAATGCCACAACCAACAGGAGACCATGAAGATATTATCGGCTTTTTATCGCTAGAAATATCTGTCGATATCAAGCGACTAAATCTTCCCTACTTCATTCCAAAAACTGCACTAGTCAAACCACCTGAAAATGAATCCGGTTATTCACCAGATATATTAATAATTAATCGCTCCAATCTGGTAAATGAACCACTGTGGAAAAAACAATCTACAGTGACTCAGGGCGGATCAATTCCTCTGGTGATTGAGGTCGTTAGTACCAATTGGAGAGATGACTATTTCACAAAACTAGGTCAATACGAGGCTATAGGCATTCCAGAATACTGGATTGTAGACTACGCTGCATTGGCAGGAAGGCGGTTTATTGGCAATCCCAAACAGCCCACAATATCAGTTTATTCACTGATTGAGGGTGAATACCAACTCAATCAGTGTTGTGGGAGCAATGGCATTATCTCACCCACTTTCCCAGAATTGAATTTAACTGCTGAACAGATTTTTAATGCTGGCAATAATAGCTAAATTTTGCATTAAGCTATTCAATCTTTAGAGGTTGTTTCAAAAGTGGTATGTTGTGATTTTAATCGAATTATTACCCCCCTTAATCCCCCTGATATATTGGGGGGAAACAAGAAAATCTGGTTCCCTCGCCTTTATAAGGGGCTACGGTGTATACACAACTGGAATTACCCCCCTTAATCCCCCCGATATGGGGGAAATAGAAAATCTAGTTCCCTCCCCTTTATAAGGGGAGGGTTAGGGTGGGGTAAAAAAATATTTGATACATCAATCATGACTTTTAAAACATCCTCTTAGATCAAAATAGCCACAAAATTAATATAGTTTTTCAACTATTCTAAAGCCTCTAAACCATTAGTGCCGTTGGTTGTCTCAATCAGAGATCCTGTATCAGGAATTGATGTTAAATTATTGACTGTTTGTACATTTTGATTCAAAAGTGAATTGTTATTGTTTGTTATTACTTCTGTGGCTGTTCCTACCTTAAGAGATAACGAAGTTATTCTTTCATTAATTGCCCCGATATTTGTAAAAGTAGGGGTGATTGTTAGAGTGGTGCTTGTGCCGGGATTTAAAAAATTATTGCTAACAGGCAAGAACAGTTCACCACTAACACTTTGATAAGCGCCGGAAGGTGAAACTATAGAAACAGCACCACGCGCCACAGCTTGTTGTGCATGTACTGGCGCTGTAATAAAATTACTTAAACTGATAAAACCCAGCAAATAAAAGCTTCTTTTAATAGTTACAGGTAATTGACAAAACACGCTATACATGTTTATTTTATTCCTCATGCTCTTTTAGATTGGCATGAGAAATATAGCGGTAACTTCTGAAAAGATTTGATTGCTAGACTACTAAAATTTGGTATAAGGATTGACACTTAGTCAAGAAAGGCAAAAGGCAAAGGGCAAAAAGCAAGAGTAATTATTGCGTTATTGTCTTGTGGCTATTGCTTTCTAGTTTTTGTCTATTGCCTATTGCCTCTTGCCTCTTGCCTAATTTAAAAGATTTCGTGAAGTATCTATTGAAACAAATATCAAAAGCCCGATTTCTTCAAGAAACCGGGTTTATATGGTAATATAGTGGATAAGTTTGGAAATACTGCCCCTCATTTGCATTTAAGGGGCTGTGTTTTTTCTTCAATCTCTTAGATATCCCTTTGTACCTTATCCCGCATCAAACACTATGGATCTAGGTAAAGGATAGTCTGTAAAGGAGTTTATTTGCGTATTACCAAATATTTTGATGCAAATGCCTAGCGTGGGGATGCAAAATAATTTTATCTCTACTGCTGGCAATGCCTCGTCAAACCAAAGCCAAAAGCATCTAGGCTAAAATCTGATGGGTTTTTACACCATCGTGATTTGATCTCAGATAAGAATCAATCTATTCTAAACCGCCAACACTAGCTGCTCTAACAAGGGCTGTTACGTCTTCAATACTTGTAAAGCCGGTAATTAGTGCTGCGACGGCTCCTTCGATTGTGCCGCCGGTTTCCAATGCTGAGGCTTCAATTGTACCTGGGTCGATTTCCAAGCTGTCTACAAGTTCAGCGTTTGTACCTGCTGCACTAACTGTAGGTGTAATAGTTAATGGACCGGGGAATTGAGTACCAGTAGGTGCAGTCAATTCACCACTGACGCTGATAGAAGAACCTGATGGTCTAACTACTGTAACTGCACCACGAGCAGCAGCATCTCCTGCATTTGCAGGTGCTGCAAAGAAATTACCAACACCAACTAAACCTAATACGCAAACACTGCCTTTGATAATTGTAGAAAGTTTCATGATTCACAAGCTCCTTGTGTATTCATCTTTGCGTTTTCAATATAACTATTGCTTACCATAAACATTTCAGTAATAACACTGAATTTTTTCAAAATATTGTTGGTGATAATTTAAAAAAATTAATAGAAAAATTGTTAGTGTAAAGCTGAGTGCCAGCATCAAAATCTTAATCAAATCAGAAATGCAGCAAAGCTTCTGCCTAATTGATGCCTGTATAGTAGTTGTGGTAATGCTTACTAAACTTCGTATTTGGGAAAACTACATCTAAAAATTACTAAATGTGCGGCTTTAAACTGGTTTGAATACCAGCATTTTCTGTAAACTGCGCTTAATAATTACTCAAAAATTTTCAGAAATATCTATGTCATATCTTTGCTAAATCTTCAGTGCATCTTTATGGGGAAGAGGGTGTTTGAAAAGCTATATTTATTACCCAAAGTGTCTAATACCCCCCCTAACCCCCCCTTGTAAATGGGGGGAATAATCTCTTAAAGCCCCCCTTTATAAGGGGGGTTGGGGGGTAATGTCAGAATTTAATGTGTTATACGACACTTTTCAAACATCCTCTAAGGGACTTCCAAATAAAAACATCCAACTTTTCTTGTGGGGTGGACATCTTGTCCGCCCCTAACTAAGGGCGGGCGAGACGCCCACCCCACAATTAGTAGTAATTTATTTGTTGTTAATTCCTAATATGCTGTGAGCAATGATTTGCATTCTTATACATAATTTTGTAGGGGCACATAGCTGTGTGCCCCTACGAAAGACATAATATTTGAAATAATTGAAAGCAGCTATAAAACTTACATATAACTAACTGTTGCTTGGGCGTAACCCTCAAGCACCATTTAACTTACTATGTTTATTGTCCCCAGTTAAATGGCTACACCTGCCTGCCCTTTAGTTATTATGGCGAAATCTAAAAAAAGTACTACCCCGATCAATCTTAACGATCCACAATATTATCTTAACCGAGAGTTAAGCTGGTTAGAGTTTAATGGCAGAGTTTTACATGAAGCCTGTGACGATCGCACTCCTCTTCTCGAACGTTTGAAATTTTTAGCAATCTTCTGTTCTAATTTAGATGAGTTTTTTATGGTGCGGGTTGCTGGTTTAAAGCAACAAGTAGAAGCGAAGGTCAGTCTGTTAACTCCCGATGGTCGCACACCACAACAACAGCTAGACGATATTCGGTCTACTCTGATTCCCCAGGTCAAGAAACAGCATCAACATTTTGAGCAAGTGCTTCGACCGCTATTAGCAAATCACGGCATCCATATCCTGAATTATATAGATTTAAATCAGACACAGCGAAATCATCTCAACAGCTATTTTGAAGAACAAGTTTTTCCAGTTTTGACTCCGTTGGCTGTTGATCCCAGTCACCCGTTTCCTTTTATTTCTAATCTCAGTCTGAATTTGGCAGTTGTGGTGAAAAATCCAGACACCGATGAAGAATTCTTTGCCAGAGTAAAAGTTCCTAACGTTCTGCCGCGATTTTTACCGATACCTCGTGAGTTGGCAACCCCAGATAATGAAAAACCGATTCACTGGGTTGGGGTACCTTTAGAACAAGCGATCGCTCATAACTTGGAATCTCTATTTCCAGGGATGAATATTCAAGAATATCATCCGTTCCGCATCACCCGCGACGCTGATTTAGTCTTAGAAGAAGATGAAGCAGATGATTTATTATTAGCGATCGAACAAGAATTGCGAAAACGGCGTTTGGGTGGAAGTCCTGTCAGGCTAGAAATTCAATCCCAAACACCAGAACCAGTGCGATCGCGCTTATTGCAAGATTTAGAATTAACAGATAGTGATGTTTACGAAGTAGATGGTCTTGTAGGACTGCGGGATTTGATGTCTTTCATGTCCTTACCAGTACCAGAACTCAAAGATCCACCACGTCAATCTGTTGTACCATCACGCCTACAACGTCTTAAAGAACCCAGTTTAGACCCAGATGCACTCGAAACAGACGAAGGAAAAGACTTTTTTTCGGTAATTCGTGAAAAAGATTTGTTAGTACACCATCCCTATCAATCTTTTTCCGCCTCAGTGGTGCGTTTTATTACCCATGCTGCCTACGACCCGGATGTACTAGCCATCAAGATGACTCTTTACCGGACTTCCGGCGACTCACCCATAGTCAACGCATTAATCGCCGCTGCCGAAAATGGCAAGCAGGTATCTGTGCTGGTGGAATTAAAAGCGCGGTTTGACGAAGAGAATAATATTTATTGGGCAAGACGACTAGAAAGAGTTGGAGTTCACGTTGTCTATGGTTTAGTGGGGCTGAAAACCCACAGTAAAACTGTTTTGGTGGTACGGCGGGAAAAAGACCGGATGCGTCGCTACGTACATATTGGGACTGGTAATTATAACCCAAAAACTGCACGTTTGTATACAGATTTGGGATTGTTTACTTGCCGTGAAGAAGTAGGCGCTGACATCACAGATTTATTTAATTTTTTGACAGGCTACTCGCGGCAAAAGTCTTATCGAGAGGTGTTGGTTGCACCTGTGAATATGCGCGATCGCTTTTTGGCACTCATTCGCCGCGAAATCGAAAATGTTCAAAATGGCTTTTCTGGGCGCATTGTAGCCAAAATGAATTCCCTAGTCGATCCAGAAATTATCGCCACTTTATATGAAGCTTCCCGCGCCGGAGTGCAAATCGATTTAATTATCAGGGGCGTTTGCTGTTTGCGTCCTGGACTCAAAGACATTAGTGAAAACATTCACATAATCAGCATTATCGGTCGCTTTTTAGAACACTCTCGGATTTTTTATTTTCATAACAACACACAAGAGGAAATTTATATCGGCAGTGCCGACTGGATGCGTCGCAACTTAGATCGACGAGTAGAAGTAATTACCCCAATCAAAGACCCAGATATTGCTAAAGATTTGCAAGAAATCCTGGGAATTATGCTCGCAGATAATCGCCAAGCTTGGGAGTTACAAGCTAATGGCACTTACATTCAACGCCGTCCCTATGACGATTCTCCGGAAGCCAATTCCCAAAAAACTCTCATAAATATGGCATTACGCTCAACTGGTGTAGCCTCAAACCTGATTGATTAAAAAATAAGTTCCATATACCTTGACAAGTCGATCAACTTAGGTTTTTTTTAGAAAATTTTAATTTTTTGAAAAGTTATCTAAGTTATTTGTCATAGGTTTATACAAGTTATTCAACCATAGGATAGAGTAAGCGCTGGCACTTATTCCCATAAACTAGAGGGGTTATTGTAAATAATTTTGTCTTTTCCCTCAATGTTAATGTTATCCTGTGAATTTTCTACCTTGCGCGTTCTAGTAGTTGATGACCACGAACTTACTCGTTTAACCTTACAATTGGCCTTTTCTTGCCAGGAAAATATCCAAGTAGTAGGCTTAGCCAGTAATGGTCAAGAAGCTATAGAAATGGTTAAAGTTTGGCAGCCTGATGTGATTATTCTAGACTTACAGATGCCAGTCATGGATGGCTGGAGTGCATCTAGTCAAATCAAAGCTATATCTCCCAACACTCAAATCCTTGCTTATTCTTCAGTAGAGGATGTGAGTTTTCACGAGACAAAAAAAATGTCTAGCTTTGATGATGTTTGTAAAAAAGATGTACCTACCTCCGAACTTATTGCTTTAGTTAGGCAGTTAGGTGAGCGTGCAGGAAATGGGCCAGTCACAGGGTGAATGATAATGTATTGCATTACCAACCCCGACTTAGCTCAATTCCAGGGATTTAAAGACATTATATTACTGAGAAACGTCGGTATATCCTGAAATTCCAGGTTACACCGACGCAATTTTTGATGTTTTCTACTCTAGTGCTGAGTCCAGCTTAACTATATTTCTGTTTCTGGAACCGTGCGTCTAAATTCATCAATTAACTCATCTAGTTCCTCCAAAGCTTGATTCACGTCAATTCTTAAAGTTCCCAGGTTTGGTTGTTCCAGTAGGCTCAGCAAGTACCCGCGCTTACTTTGCACTATGGCAATTCGTTCTTTTATAGTCTGTAGATCCATTATTTTTTCTTGGTGTTAATTACCTTTAAGTTTAAACTTAACTCATAATCCAACATTCTGGAACACTAAGTATGGGCGTACAGCTGTACGCCCATAATCAACAGTTTTAGTTCACTTGATGTACTTCGACTATTGCCGGCTAATTAGGCTCATTGAGAATGGTGCAAGCAAGGTAGGTTAATGCTCTTTCCTAATTTGTGACTCATAGCCGATGATAATAAAACTAATACCATTTCATAAAATTCCTCCTACAAGTACGTTGGTAGGGGCGTACAGTTGTTGTATGCCCCTACAGGCAATTTATTTGTTGACAAGATTTTTAGAAATGGTATGAGATATTAACAATTTATACTCATCTAAGCTCATGCTACGCCAAATCTCTTTGGGAACACTCGGTTTAACTATCGGCAGCATATTAACCATCATTGGCTTCGTCGCCTATGCTGCTAATAATGCGACACTCAATCTTGTCGGATTTTTTTACGGGATTCCTCTATTGTTAGGGGGGCTGGCACTGAAAGCTAATGAACTCAAGCCAATACCCTTTAGCCAACCTACGTCACCATCAACCTTAATATTGCGCCAGCAGCAAGCAACTGTAACTCAAAATAAAATTCGCAAAGACATCACCCGATATTGTTATGGTCAGGATGCTCATTTCGATACAACACTTGCTTTCTTAGGTTTGAGTCCCAGCGATGAAGAACGACCAACAGTTACAGCATTGCGAGAAACAGAAGTCAATGGAAGCTACGCCCTAATTTTAGAATTTGATTCACCGCTAATACCAATTGACCTATGGCAAAAAAAGCAAGAAAAGATGACCAATTATTTCGGACCTGGAGTGGAAATTCAAATAACCCAACCATCTGAAAATAAAATTGAGGTAGCACTGATCAACACTCAAAAAGAGTCAATAGTCAATATTGGATAACAAAAATAGGACTTACGCACTGTACAAATGCATCGTGATGTGAATTAACGACGCATAGATTGTTTCAGGCTTTTCTTAATTATCCTGCGATGCCTACGGCGGTAAACTACGTAAATAGACCATGCTGTAGGGGCACAGCAATGCTGTGCCCCTACGAAAGATGTGGTTTTTAACCTTATTCATATTTGGTATTTATTGTCAATGTGTAAGTATTACTTTTCTAAACGAACTGCATACCACTGTAAATATTTTCCAGGACCAATATCTAATTCACAACTCGTGTCGAGTAAATATTGTGCTTGAGCCTCCACAGCATCAAACTTTTGCAAGTCAGGTGGCAAATCTTGAATTTTGAGTTGCTGGAGAGTTGTTTTGAGCTTTTCTAATAACTCTGATGGTGTCAGAAATTGCTCTGGTTGATTTGTTTCTAGAACAACAAAATTATCCTGCTGATACATGAGTGGATCTGGCATTTTGAAGATTTAGTGAATTGTAGATAGGTTTTGATTTGTTCTGGCAAAGAAGATGAGTACTGATTGGATATAAAAAATTACACAACAATTTTATTTTGTTTGTAAACATTTTATCTGCTTGCTTTTTTATCCTCTGCGTTTTCTCTTGCCTCCGTAGTGAATTATTACTTTGTGAACAGAAAATATCAGAAAACGCTGTATGTTTGCGTGTTTATTGTGATATTTTTATAAAGTTTATTTATTAAATATATTAATATTATTTCAGTAATTATCTTACTTAACATTTATATAATTTAAATTACTTAATTCTTATTTTTAAAATCTAACCAAGTACATTAAAATAATAAGAATAATAATTTTTACTGATTGATTACTGCTGACTAACTAGAGAATAAAGCTTTGCAGATAATTTAATATCGCAATCCTAAATGATTTGTAAGAAAATTCGCCCCCTCGCTAATGCCGTCCCCGGATGCTTTGGGGAGACTACAGGGGGATTACAACTATCTCAAATTATCATAAATTATTTACAACTGCTATACCAATCTTATGTAATTATACTAAATCCATGCAATCCTTGACGAATAGACTAAATGGGTTTTAGTCAAGTAATATTAGTATTTACTATTAGCTGTATTCTAAACGCAGCTTGGCAATTACTTTGCCCTATCTGCCTAAGTTTTTAAACTAAGCACTAGATTAAATAATTGAGGTGTGAATTTGCAATTCTCAAAAAAATTGCAATTTGACTTTAATAATGGGGAAATATAACACTAACATTTCCTCCCATAACCATAGTGGAATAAAAAGGTAGCAATTGTCTTGGTGTTCCAATTATAGATTATATATGCAACTTAGTTATCTACCGCTTGCTTGGCTCAATAATATTGAGCAGTCTATTCTCAAAAAACAGTTGATTATCAAGCCAAACAGACCCTTGCCACAAATGCTGGCATTGATCAAAACAGCGATCGCCCCCATGCGATCGAATTGCCCAGCCTTTTTCAGGATAGTCCCGCAAGTAGAATGTAACTCATGTCAGGCATAAGCCCATTTCCTCTTTCTAAGCAACCACCACTGATTCTGGTGGCTGATGACGACAAGACCATTCGAGTTTTGTTGCGTAAAGCTATGGAACAAGAAGGTTACCGAGTGGTCGAGGTCAATGATGGTAAGCAATGTTTAGATGCTTACGAGACTATTAAACCCGATATAGTTTTGCTGGATGCTGTAATGCCTGTGATGGATGGCTTTACTTGCTGTAAGCAGTTGCTCCAGATTGCCAGAAATAATTTGATGTCAGCACTTGCGACTTTTGATACTGATTCTGTGCTTGGCAATACTGTGATATCCAAGATATGGGAACGGACTCCTATTTTGATGATCACATGCTTGGACGATGAAGAATCCGTAGACCGTGCTTTTGACGCGGGGGCAACTGATTATGTTACTAAGCCAATTCACTGGCCTGTGTTGCGCCAACGCTTGCGGCGACTGCTACAGCAAGCGCAGGTATACAAACAGCTAGAAGCGGCAAACCAAGCTTTGCAGCACCTCGCCAACGTCGATGGCTTAACTGAGTTACCGAATCGTCGTCGCTTTGACGATTATTTAAATACCCAATGGATTAATTTAGCACAGGAGGGATGTCCCCTGTCACTGATTTTGTGTGATATAGACTATTTTAAATTTTATAACGATAAATATGGTCATCCTGCTGGAGATGTCTGTTTACAAAAGGTGGGTGCTATCTTAAGCCAAAAGGCACAAAAACATCAGGATTTAGTAGCGCGTTATGGTGGCGAGGAATTTGCTGTGATTATGCCATATACCCATGCATCTGGTGCAGTTCACGTTGCCGCAGCGATGCAAGCAGCAGTTAGAGATTTGCAAATTGTTCATGACGGTTCTGCGGTGAGTCAGTATGTCACTCTTAGTATGGGGGTAGCAACTGTTATTCCCACTTGGGAATCCTCACCTTCAGATTTGATTGTCTTGGCAGATAAAGCACTCTACCAAGCAAAAGCTGGGGGACGCGATCGCTTTGTCTCAAGTACTTAGTTGTCATTGGGCATTGGGCATTGGTTATTATCCGTCACTCCCTCACTCCCTCATCTCCCTCATCCCCCTCATCTCCCCCATACCCCATGCTCAATTACTTAAGAAGGATAAACCGGCAGTGTGAAGTGGAACCATGCTCCGTTATTGGGGGCAGAGTCTACCCAAATTTGACCATAATGCGCCCGGATGATGCGTTGGCATAAACAAAGGCCAATGCCGTAACCTTCTGTACCTTCATCCCGTTCCAGACGGAAGTGATTTTCAAAGATGCGATCGCGATTCTCTACGGGAATACCAGGCCCGGTATCGCCAATACTGAATTGAACTTTTTGGGTAGTACGGTGTAATCCAGTAATACTAATCTTGCCACCTTCTGGCGTATATTTGATGGCATTATCCAACAGATTGACTAGCACTTGCCGGATGCGTTCTGGGTCAGCATATACGTATGGCAAGTCTTTGGGAATATCTGTTTCTAGCTCTTGGGATTTGGCGGTGTAGCGATCGCGCAATTCTTCTAATATACCTAAACAAAGTTTACCTAGCTCTACCTTTTGTGGTAGTATAGGTATCTCCGTGTCTTTGCCACGACCTACTTGTAAAAGGTCGGCAATCATCCGGTCAATAATTTTAGTTTGACTGCGGGCTTGTTTTAATAAATGCGCCGTCATCGAAGGTTTGAGGCGCTGGAATTCGCCTGTTTCTACATTGTAGTTAGATTGAAGAGTTTCTATGGCGATCGCCGCAGCAGTTAGGGGATTACGAAGGTCGTGTGCCAACATAGCAATCACTCGGTCTTTAAACTGTAACTGCTCTTGGAGGTTCTCTTTTTCCTGTTTCAAGCGAAAAATTTCGTCTGAGAGGCGGATGAGTTCAGCAGAAACAGCAACCGAACGGATCGTAGATTTGGGTGATGTCATCCGACTATTGTCGTCTATACGTTCTTGTAAGTCTTCCTGTAATTTCAAGTAGGCCTCTACAGCAGTTTGCCAACGAGGCCACCAGTTTTTCAATTGCGCTATTATATTACTCCCAGCTAAAATCTGCCGTGGTTCCGGATGGATTTTGATTAAAGCTGGCGTTGCTACCAATTTAAAATGCTCTGCCAAGTAAGGTTGTTGTCCAACATCGATGATTTGCAGTTCAAAACTATACTCAGCCTGCAATTCTTTTAAGTAAGCACGTATTCGCTGCACTTGCTGTCGGGACTTTGGGCGTCCATCGACAAAAAGTAGCAGCTGGAGTGGAGCCTCAGAATAAATAGGCTGATCCTGGGAAACTTGCATGTAATCGTGTTTCAGCACTGGTAACAACCTGGCGACGCTTTACAGAAAGTAAAATGGACTAATGGTTGTCGATGGTCGTTCGTTTTTCTTCAATTTAATATCTATTTTAGATTTTTCATACTCATATCAGATCTGCATTTTTGACATAGGATATATCTTTTTGAGCTTTTTGCCTTCTTTTGGCTGACTTCATCTCCAAGAAACACTCAAGTCCCTTGAATATAAGTCTTAATTTGCCCTAAATCAAAATTTTTCACTACGGTCAGCATGTGAAAACTTTAATACTATGTCAAATCAGCTAGTACAGCAGTATGTGAATATGAATAGTCGCTTTGAACAAGGGAACACTGAATCAAACGTAGATGCTAATTGTATCCGATCTATCAGGTAGCTGTTAACTATTTAGACCAAGTGTGTAGAGTTTTTTCAACCGCCAGTGCATTCTTTTGAAGTGTCTTTTGTGCCTCTATCCGATCGTTAGTAGGATTGGGAAACAGTCATAGATAATTACTGCCTGGATAAATTGCGAAGGGCACGGTGTTGGGGTCTTACTCAAAGAACCGCTTTGCTATTCCAGAAGAATAGGGTATTGGTTGCTTTGGGGAAAGCTTTGGATAACATACGAGCGATCGCACTTTGAGAGGAAGCACTCACTGCTTTCGAGGTTGCCAAGAAACTCTTGACTACAGTACTAAGTAGCACTTTCCGTAGAGAATCATTGATAGATACCAAGGAAACTGCTGCAACACTTAACTAGCAATTTTAGATTTTAGATTGCCGATAGCAGAGCGTTAGCAAGTCACCGAGCGTCTTTTAGATTTTTTTAGCACCCCTAGTATTAAGCAAGCTAAATGTCTCACCCTTAGTGGCTCAAATAAATCCAAAATCCTCAGCAACCGAGTAACCTCGTGGTCTGTTTCAATCCAAAATCCAAAATCACTGAACAGCTTTGGATGACCCCTACCATCAAGAACTAAAAACTTACGCTAAGTTCCTGGAATTGCTTAACACTGGCATTTTTCACACATTTCATTATCCAGCTTACCATCGTCAGATGAATAATCTTCAGAATCGATTTTAAGCCAGCGTTAGCCAATTTCCTTAATTCCCCTTTTTTGATGAGGCTAAGGGGGCTTTACTCATAGTCTATCACTGAACTGGCTTGGCGATCGCATCAAGCTAGTGTATTTGAGCGTGGCCTTAAGCTTTTGCTCGCTAAACTGTATATTTGACGAATTATCAATCAATTATCTGGTCTGGCACTTGAAAATCTCCAGAACCATCCGAAAAATTGAGCATTAAAAGCATAAAACTTTTGTATGGTAACCATTCTGGGTTTATTTGTGTTTTTTTTTGCGAAAAATGTTAGTTTCGCATAACTTTAGGGAAATCTATAAATAAGCATGGGAATTATCAAAACCTAATGGCTGTAAAACGAAGACAACACGGTAGCTTCTGCTACCGTTTACTAATTTTTTGAGACATCATCATGGCGCTAGGCGCGGTATTGGGGATTGGGGACTAGGGACTGGGGATTAGGGAAGAGTTTTTCCAGTACCGATACCCAATCCCCAATTGCCCAATCCCCAGTACCCAATCCCCATTCCCCAGCCCCATTTAATGAACAGTTTGCGCTAGGGTAGGAGCTGAAACTCAATTTGTGATTTCCTGTGCTTCCTGCTAAACGTCCAGCTGTATTTCTGAGTTTGGCTGTTTTATTCACTTCGTTAACAGCCTGTGCTAACACTCCAGTGGCCAAAAACCTTGAGGAGTCTTTGGCGGCAGATCCTAGACTGCAAAACAATCAGGTTGTCTTTGGAGAATCCCAGAACAACCAACCACAAGCACAGCAAAATGAATCAAAAGTTCAGTTACCAGCTGATTTCCCTAAAGATATTCCACAATATTCCAATGCCAAACTACAGGAAGTTACGCCTGCTAGTGGTTCAGAAAACAGAGTTTCGACTCGTTGGTTGAGTTCTGACCCTAGCAACTTGATTGCTAGCTTTTATCGTAGTCAGTTGCAAACAAATAACTGGCAAATTTTGCAACAGCCAACAGATGATGGAGTAGGTGTCTTTGAGGCACGTCGTGATGATTTGCTATTGAAAGTTTCCATTCAGCCTCAATCAGTTACCAAGGCCACACCCAATCAACCCCAAACAGCCACTGAATTACTGATTGAGTATGTACCAAATAATAGTACTGCAACAGCACAACCTACTCCGACTACAAATCCTAACAAAACTAATAACGACGTTCCCCAACCAGCAGATCCCCAGTTTATTGGCCCTGTGCCACCTGCAAACTCGACACCACAGCCACCAATCACGGCTAATAACCAAACAACTCCTACAGTCACACCTGAATCTCAGACATTCAACGATCTAAATATTGCACCACAAGAATGGCGACAACACATTGAAGAATTGGCTACTTTAGGTGTTTTGTCCATACAACCAAAGACAACTAAGAGCAATTCTGCTGCCACAACTAACCAATTTGAACCCGGTAAAATCGTTACACGTCGGGAATACGCTCGTTGGCTAATTGCTGCTAATAATGCTATGTATGCCAGCAATCCAGCTAAACAAATTCGCTTGGCACCAGAAAGCACTCAACCAGCTTTTAGTGATGTGTCTTCAAAAGATCCTGATTTTCCAGCAATTCAGGGATTAGCGGAGGCTGGATTAATTCCCAGTCCTTTGTCTGGAGATTCTACAGCTGTTTTGTTTCGTCCTGACGCTCCCCTCACGCGGGAAGTGTTGCTGCTGTGGAAATTACCTTTGGATACTCGCCAAGCTTTACCCTCTGCTAACTTTGAAGCAGTCAAACAAACCTGGGGTTTCCAAGACGCAGCCCGAATTGATTCTAAGGCTTTAAGAGCAGTATTAGCTGATTTTCAGAATGGTGAACAATCGAACATTCGACGTGTCTTTGGCTATACGACCTTGTTTCAACCCAAAAAACCAGTAACTCGCGCGGAAGCTGCTACAGCTTTGTGGTACTTCGGAACTCAAGGTGAGGGTGTCTCAGCGGCTGATGCTTTGAAGTTAAAGCAAAGTTAAAGTTGTTTCGTATTTGTCAAAGATTGTGTAAGTTCTAGTATTTACAGGCTTTTTATGAAAAAAGTAAAGGTTCAAAACCTCGCCCCTAGTGGGCGAAAAAATCCTTGTATCACAAGGTAGGTTGAAACCTCACCCCTAGTGGGTGACTTAGTTTAATCGCCCTGCTTCCCCTGCTCCCCCTGCTTCCCCTGCTCCCCCTGCTCTCTTCATCTCGGCTAGGTGTACGTAACCCAGTCAACAACAAAGGCTTTTTATGAAAAAAGTAAAGGTTCAAAACCTCGCCCCTAGTGGGCGAAAAAATCCTTGTATCGCAAGGTAGGTTGAAACCCCACCCCTAGTGGGTGACTTAGTTTAATCCCCCTGCTCCCCCTGCTTCCCCTGCTCCCCCTGCTCCCCCTGCTCTCTTCATCTCGGCTAGGTATATGTAACCCAGTCAACAACAAGTTTCTCATCTGGGAGCAGTACCACCCAACCACCGCAGGTCATCAGGTGATAGCGGACACTGCACTGGCGGCGATTGAGGCTAAGTCTGTTCCTGAACCTTCGACAGAGTTGGGGACATTGTTGGCAATTGCTACTTTCGGTGCAGTAGGAATACTCAAGCGCCAGCAAAAAAGTTCGGCACTTACGACTGCGGATCTGGTTTTTAGCGCACAATCGTCTCATACAGTTGTTGACGAGTAATATTATTAATGTGGGATTACGATCGCTTATTTCAAATTATTGCAGAGTTGGTGATGCATCATTCTCCTAGTGGTGCAGAAGCCGAAATTAATCAGTTGTTGATGCAACGATTTACGGCACTGGGTGTAGAAGTCTGGTGCGATCGCGCCGACAACATTATTGCAAAAATCCCCGGCCGAAGTCCAGACGGAGCCATTGCCATCACAGCCCATAAAGATGAAATTGGGGCGATGGTCAAAAGTCTCGGCGATGAAGGTCGCGTTGAAGTCCGTAAACTCGGCGGTTCTTTCCCGTGGATTTACGGTGAAGGCGTGGTAGATTTACTGGGAGACAACGAAACTATCAGCGGGATTCTCAGCTTTGGTTCCCGCCACGTTTCCCACGAATCTCCGCAAAAAGTCCAACAAGAAGATATTAGCGTCAAGTGGGAAAATGCCTGGATTGAAACGAAACGCACTACGGCTGAACTAGAAGCAGTTGGAATTCGACCCGGAACGCGAATGGTAATTGGCAAACATCGCAAATTGCCAATTAGATTAAAGGATCATATTGCCAGTTACACGTTAGATAATAAAGCCTCTGTTGCCATTTTGCTAGCTTTAGCTGAAAACCTGAAACAGCCCGCTGTTGATGTTTATTTAGTGGCTTCAGCAAAAGAAGAAGTCGGAGCAATTGGCGCATTATTTTTTACTCAAAACCAGCGTTTAGATGCCTTAATTGCTTTAGAAATTTGTCCCTTATCTGAGGAATATCCTGTTAAAGATGGCGAAATTCCTGTACTTTTATCTCAAGATGCCTATGGGATATATGATGAAGGATTAAATGGACAAATACGCCGTTGTGCCAAGCAGTTGGAGATGCCAATACAGTTTACAACTCTCAGTGGATTTGGTAGTGATGCTTCAATTGCGATGAAATTTGGACATGTTGGACGTGCTGCTTGTTTAGCATTTCCTACTCAAAATACCCACGGTTATGAAATTGCTCATTTAGGAGCGATCGCTAATTGTATTGATTTATTAAAAGCTTTCTGCGAAACTGAGTTGGAGTAATAATTCCAGGCTTTGACTCGTTTATTCTCTGAAAGTTATGCCCAGTAATAAATTGGGTATCTTTAAGATTTTCTTTACGAATCAGATATTAGTTCTCTTGGGTTTCGGTTTAGTAACCAACCAAGCCACCATACCAAAAACAACGGTAGCCAGAACACTCCACAATAAGGATAATACTAGGGGATGAACTGGGTACTTGAAATTGATCTGTGGTGCAAAGGGTTTATCTATGTGTTGGGTGACAACACCAGAAACTATTGCACCGCCACCAAAGGCTATACCTAGTACTTGGATGGTGCGTTCTAAAGAGCGATCGCGTTTAGCTTGTTCTACCTCTACTATGCCGCGAATTGTGGCAATCATCTGGTCAAAGAGGTTTTGACCGGGGGTAAGATAAGCTAAGTTTGTGTTAATTTGTTCGACAAAGGTATCTTCAGCTAGTTCTAGGAAGTTGGACAAAAATTCTAAATTATCTGACATAATGCATATTTTATTTAGCTTGTCAAGATATAAACGATAGTTTTTACTATTAGTTTGAATTGTAGTTCTGTGCAGTTCTAAATCTCTTAAATAATCAACATAATTAAAAGAAATTTCTGGTATTTCCTGAAGCCATTGATTGAAATTATCAAATTTTGAATCTATAGAATTATTTTTTTGCTCTTTAAATTCTTGCTTATAATTTTCCAGATCAGAATAAGCTGATCTAGCTTGTTCATAACACCATATAGCTTCAGAACGAGCATAAATAATTTTACTGCGACAAAGAAGAAGGTCAATTAAAGGATAATAATATTCTCCCTTGTTTTCTAATTCTGTAGTTAGGGAATGGGTATTTAACCAAATTAGTAAATGGCACTTTTCTTTAGGAGAGTCAGGAACATTTTCATATTCAAATATCGGACTACCTAATAATTGCCCTTGATGCTGACGATAAATCTTTAGTTTTTGGAAAGTTTCTTCTGATAATAATGCTTTGACACAAGCATCAGCGAATGCTTGTTCATCATCTATTTTTCCTACAGGTTGAGCAAAAAATACTAGGGTTTGTCCTAGAGAAGCTTTGATATTTTTAGAAAGTAAGCAATCATCTGGATTTAGCCCTCTTAAATCAGCAAGTTTTACTTCTGGATCGGGATAACGTAGAGTTAAATCAAGGGCGTAAGTATCGTGAATTTCTAGGGGATTAGCTTCACCGCTTAAGTGTAGATTTTGTTGATGTTGGATAGCGGTAAATTTTAATAAACGTTCGGGAAGTATTTCTCCAGTGATGCTAGTTTTTTTATTATTTGCTTTTTCAATCAGTTCAGGTAAAGTTTCTAGTTTAGGAATACCAAGTTGTTTACCAAGCTGCTGGCATTTTAACCATAAATCGTTAGCATTTTCTACAGGTATTTTAGGTTTTTGTGACAGGCTATGCTTTAGATGAAAGGCATAAGGAGTTAGTTTGGGATAAGCTATCTTTCCTGTTGAAAAATAATCCATTTTAAAATAAAGATAAATGTCGCGGTGTCCAGATACTTTACCCCACCCTAACCCTCCCCTTATAAAGGGGAGGGAACCGAATTTTCTTATTTCCCCCCTTTATAAGGGGGGACTAAGGGGGGTAATAATTCGATAAAAATACAACATACCACTTTTCAAACAACCTCTTAGCCTAAGTCGGTTTTTTTGTCTCCTTAGCAGATGACGAACTTTGTTGAATTTCATTAAGTATATTCTTTTTATCAAGTTCGTATTTGGGAATATTTGTATTTGCTTGCTTATCGCCTGGCGCTCTTCCTCCTATTTCCTCAAATTCTGCTAAAGCGTTATCTACTTCAGGATGTTCTGACAGCCAATCTGAGATAGCATTGGATAAAGATTTAATGTCATCAGGTTGGTTATTAATCAATTTCATTAGTGTAATTCTATCCTCTGCTGAAAATAGAGAAGATTGAGTATTCAGCAGATGGATAAAAATATTAACAGTTATTTCATAATCAGACATTATTATTCTCCTATTTGCCAACAGCAGTAAATGCAGCCCAATGAAAGGGAGAGTTGAATGGTTGCTCTCCAGTCATATTATTAATTTGACGACGTATCTTTCCTTTCTTAGTGCTATCTAACACCGATTGTTTTACCCATTCCTGCAATTCTTCTTTAGTAGCATCCCGCAACCAACGCTGGGCTTGATTCATAGCAAGTGGTATTGACATATCTGTAGCATTTTTTAAAATTTGAATGAACTTAATCATCAAAAAGGATGTTGATAAATCGTTTACCGTCCATAAACTACTTACAACACTGCTACTACCTGCATAGAGAAAGCCACTAGGTAAGCCGATATATTCATCACTGGTATTATTGAAGTCAGTTATACCTGTTTCGCAGGCTGAGAGAACCACGAGACGAGTTTTACTAAAGTCGAAGGTTCGTTCAAATAAATTCCCCAATGTCAAACATTTACTTAAATCTATAGCTCCTGTATCGGAAACTTTGAGATATCTTTCTGGGTTAGCATCATCAGGAATAAGGGAAACATAGGCATCTGCTAATAATAAAAAAGAATTTTGGGGAGAATTGAAGTTGAAAGAGCCGTGACAAGAAAAGTGGAGATAATTTGCTTCTTTTAATTCTGTTGCTGCTTGGGATAAGGCAG
This sequence comes from Desmonostoc muscorum LEGE 12446, assembly GCF_015207005.2. Classification (GTDB taxonomy): domain Bacteria; phylum Cyanobacteriota; class Cyanobacteriia; order Cyanobacteriales; family Nostocaceae; genus Nostoc; species Nostoc muscorum. Next base: position 1,278,243 of record NZ_JADEXS020000001.1, on the reverse strand, counting down.
CTTTTGTGGCTTGCTTTTTGGATAATACTTGATGGGAGGGAAAGTAAGATAATATGCTTTCTACTTCCAAATTGGTATAATTCAGGTCTTCTGTAGGATTTTGAATTGCAAACAGAGATTGAAAATCACGACGTTTGCGCTGTTGTACTTGTTGCAGTAGTTGACAACTGGGTGCATAGCTGACACCACCAGCAAATAAATCCAGAAGACAAGACGAATTTTCAGAATTTTGATTTATTGGTAGTGCATGAAGGGGGAATAAGTGCAGGAATCGATGGGGAATTAGGATGAGTTTATCGCAGTGCTTTGGTATCTGGGTTAGTATTTCATCAATGTGCAGAATTGAGGCTAATTGTTTAAGTTCTTCCCCTAAGTTATTTCGCCATTGGCCTTTTTGACCGTAGTAATTCTGCAAATATTGATTTACCCAATCATACAAAGCTTGTTGGTCTTCTGGTTGGGATTGCCAAACATTTACCTCTCCTTGTTTTGTGACAATAAATGCAAGAATTTTATCGTTGAGAATATACCACTCGATAATGGCTGTATGCTCATCTAAATAACCTTGGAAGGAGTCGAATTTGAAATCATAACCAACAGGTAAGTATTGGTTTTGCAATTCATTACGCTGGTTTCGCAACTGTTGGAGATGTTGTGCTAGGTCTTTTGGATTTTCAGCTTTGCCATTTTGGATTTGATATTGTCCTACGGCTATTTCATCCCTATATTTTTCTAATTGAGTGAATACTTCTGGAGGGAAGATAGTTTTAGAGTCGCGTTCAAGGATCTGTTCAACTAAATTGCGGGTTTTACTACGTTCAACATATTCAATTGCTTCGGTAATCTTATTTAATTCCCTGCAAACCTCTACCATACAGCTATAAACTTTGTTGAACTGTTCCGCTTGTTTGCGTTTGCTTTCTTCTCCAGATACTATTTCTTCTCGCAAAGATTCTATGGTGACAATGGCAGACTCAAAAGTATTGTATGCTAAGTTAAACTTGTTTGTGTCTTGGTAAGTTCTTCCCAGTCCAAACAAAGTTTCTGCATGGTTTTCAGGCAAAGCTTCTTTGGTTCTGACAGTTAAAGCAGCAGTATAAGCAGCGATCGCTTTCTCAAAATTATCGGCTGGTTCTTCTGTGATTTTGACAGAGTAAACATTCCCCAGATTATTTTGCGTTATTGCCCAATCTTGGGGTGCAACCTCGCGGGTTCTCACTTCCAAAGCATATTCATAAGCCTTAATAGCCTGAATAGCAAGTTCAGTATTTTCTGCCGGATTTATCAGTATTTTTTTATAGTAAGCAGTACCTAAATGGTCTTGTGTTGCTGCCCATTGTTGGGGTAACGCCTCGCGGGTTCTAACTTCCAAAGCATTTGTGTAGGCTTTGATTGCTTGTTCGAGATTTTCTGTAGGGTCTCCCTTAATTCTGTAATGATAAGCAATTCCCAGATGATTTTGTATCATTGCCCAATATTGGGGTGAAACTTCGCGGGTTAAAACTTTCAAAGCATCTGTGTAGTGATTGATTGCTTGTTCGAGATTCTCTGCTTTGTCTCCTAGTATTCTGTTAGAGTAAGCACTGCCCAAATTATTTTGCGTTATTGCCCATTGTTGAGGCAAATCCTCACGGTTAAAAAATTCCAAGGCATTTGTGTAGGCATTGATTGCTTGTTCGAGATTCTCTGCTTTGTCTCCTATTATTCTGTTAGAGTAAGCATTACCCAAATTATTTCGCGTTTCAGCCCATTGTTGAGGGAAAGTCTGACGAGTTCTAACTTCCAAAGCATATGTGCAGGCTTGGATTGCTCGTTCAATATTTTCTGCTTTGTTTCCTCGAATTCTGTCAATGTAGGCAAGTCCCAGATTATTTTGCGTCATTGCCCAATCAACAGGCAAAGCTTCCCTGGTTCTGACAGTTAAAGCCGCAAGTATATGCAGCGATCGCCTTTTTGATATTCTCTGCTTTGTCTCCTTTGATTCTCTCCCTGTAGGCATTAGCGAGATTATTTTGCGTTGCTGCCCAATCAACACGCAAAGCTTCCCTGGTTCTGACAGTTAAAGCCACTTCATAGCCGATAATAGCAATTTCCATCTTGTTGGCTTTGCTACCCAAGGAGAATTGCGCTACTAAATTGCTAAATTCAACAATAACTGCTGCTAAATATTCCGCCTCATCTGCTTTCGCTTCCCCTAGTCTATTTGTCCCCCAACGATGTAGTATTTCTGCAAACACTCCATCAAGTTTGTCTGTATTCTGTGCCAACAAGGGGTAAACTACCTGGGGATTACCTTCGCTGTGTGCGGTTGCTCGTAACGTTTGATATAAAAAATTAATATATTCCTTTTCTGTGGCAGTCAATGATAATTCACTATAAACTCCAAGCTGCTTTCCCACTATATTCATTAAACGGTTAGCTTGGTCTAATTCGCCTTGGCTTAATAGATTACTTGCTATTTCCAGCATCTTTTGTACTAAGCCAGCATCAAGTAAATCTTGGTGTGCAGCTAAAATCTCTGGTTCTTCACTACTAGGGGCATCTAACAGACTGCCAATCAAGTTAAGATAGGTTTGGTGACGCTGTTCGTTCATGAGTTAGGGCGTGAGATGTAGCATAATCATGAGAATAATTCAACGCCAACGCCTTCAATTCCAGAAAAGTGGAGAATTTCATCATAGATAATACGCCTTTGAGAAAAACCTTCTTGATGAGTATTTTTTACTTGTGAACAGACAATATACTGATTTTGCGATAGACATCACTCCTACAAAATAGTGCGATCGCTATATCTCCCAATCCTCAATCAACAAGTTATTAATACGTTGGAATTCTCTAGTGTTATGGGTGATGAGGGTTAAGTTATTTGTCAGGGTGATGGCGGCAATTTGTAAGTCATACGCACCAATGGGAGTACCTAATGCTTCTAGTTGAGAGCGAATTGTTCCAAACGTCATTGCTGCTAAATCGTCAAAGGGTAGTGATGTAAATTGGGCTAAAAATTGTTGTTGTAAAGTAAGATTACGTTGTGGGTTGGCACTTTTCATTGCACCATAAAATAGTTCAGCTTTGACGATTGAGCAAACGGCAATATCTTTAGTAGCAGTAGATTCTAGTTTCTGTTTTAAAGTGGAATTTTTACCTCGCATATAGATAATGCAGGTGTTAGTATCGAGTAGGAATTTCACAGGATTGGTTCGCGTTCTGGTTGTTGTCCTTGGGGATGACGGAAGAAGGTTTCATCTTGGATACATCCATAAAATTGAGGCAGGGGATATTCTGTTATTTCGGTTTGAGTTGCTGGTTGTAGGGACTCAATGAGGGTTTTTAGTAATCGAGTAAGGTCAAATTCTTCGGGTAATTTAGCCACAGAGGATTGACGGAATAATTCTGAGATTTTGCTTGTTTGCACAGATTGGATGTTGTTATTGTGTGTAGTCAGGCTTTGTGCCAGGAGTTGGATAATATACAATTTATCGTCAGGTGAAAGCTGAAGGAGTTGTTGTTCGAGTTCTGGGACAACCATGATGTAGCTCAGGTGGAGAATAATTTCATTTTACTTTCATAATCAAAAATTAATCTAGCGATGCCTGGGTTGGGCTACGCCAACGCAATTGCTATTTCGGGGTATGCAATTGCTATTTCGGGGTATGCAATTGCTATTTCGGGGTATGCAATTGCTATTTCGGGGTATGCAATTGCTATTTCGGGGTATGCAATTGCTATTTCGGGGTTCGCAATTGTTATTTCGGGGTTCGCAATTGTTATTTCGGGGTTCGCAATTGTTATTTCGGGGTTCGCAATTGCTATTTCGGGGTATGCATTTATTGATTTTGTGATTACTGTTGCTGATTGTACTTATTGTAAAACAACAAATCGATATAAAAAATGAGTAAAAACACAGGCAAACTCGTAATTATTTCGTTGAACTTTTAATGAAATAAATCCACAAAACTACCCATCTCAGGCAAAAGGATACTCCACTATGTTGAAAAAGGAATTATTCAAAAAGGATGTGTTATGTCTTTAAAAACTCGTGGCTCTGCTGCTATTGAAAAAGCCCAACTTCGTCTCGCCTTGCTTAAATCTATTGATGAAAATCTGGATTTAGGACATGGGTTAACCATTGAAGCTTACAACCACCTAATCAACACTACCCGTGCTGTGCTAGAAGCTAATAATACGCTGGTTTCCAATTTGGAAGAATCGCGTAAAACAGTAACCCAGATGGATAAAGCTCTCTCCGAAATGTCTGAACGAATGCTAAGTGGGGTTGCAACTGTCTACGGCAGAAACAGTATAGAGTATTCCAAAGCTGGCGGCTCCAATCGAAAACGAAGTAAACAATCTAGTCCAAAAGTTACTCCAGTTGTAGCGGTTCTTGCTACTCAACCTACTCAAGCTGCAATTGCCAACGCCTCAACTAACGGTAATGGCACAACTCCCTTGCTGCAATAATCCACCTGTGACTTGAAAATGGGAGTAGGGGCAATACGGTTCGGTTAACGTTTTCATATTTAAAGATCCCCCCAACCCCCCTTTTTAAGCAGGGCTGATTCATTCCCCAAAGAGCTTTAAAAATCAAGGGTTCTAGCGATTAAAAATTAGTTATTTTGTTAACGACGTGCCGATGAAACCAACTATTCTACTGTTATTTAAGTGCTTAAATGTTCATCTCTTCGTCACGCTTACTGACAATTTTCTTGCTAACCATCTTGACAAATCCTGTTTGAAATGGAATGAATCAGCCCTGCCCTTTTTAAGGGGGTGGCCACAGGCGGGGGGATCTTAACCGAACCGTATTGGAAGTAGGGGTTGTTAAATCAGTCAACAGTAAACAGTGTTCAGTGAGTACGATTTTCTGGTGCTGATAACTGATAACTGAATCGCACTCCCACTCGACTTTCGGATGCTGGATTATTACACCAAGCCAAGGTTCTAGCTTACCGAGGCACAGAAAAGCTTCTCTCCCAATGAATTTGGTACATCTGAGTTAAGACAGTATGTAGACAGACTATTGGCTAAAGAAATTATTGCGATGCCTTCTCTACGAGACGCTACGCGAACGGCGAGCTTCGCTAACGTAACGTACAAACCTATAAAGCTGGCAGCATTGACAATAATTTGTCCCAATACATACGGAAGCGAATTACTAAGTTTGATAACAATAATTTGTCAGCGAGGACAGATAATTAATCACTGTAGATGATTTATGTCAAACTTTAGTATTGAGCAATACTTTTATCAAAGCCGATGATGGGATTTGAACCCACGGCCTGCTGATTACGAATCAGCTGCTCTACCACTGAGCCACATCGGCGTACACAATCGATTAGTATAGCATAATTTATTTATGGTAAATCCAAATCCCAAAAATCGCCTCAACCCTGAACAATATGCCCGTCTGAAAGCAGAAGTGGCAGCCCCTTATCGCGGCTTACGACAATTTATCTATATTGCTTTTGGTGCCTCTGGCTTAATTGGGGCATTCATCTTTTTTTTCAGAGTGCTTGCGGGACGGGATGTTGAAAGCGCTTTGCCTAATTTGACTCTCCAAATAGGAATCGTTACCCTGATGGTCTTTCTCTGGCGCTGGGAGCAGCGTCGGCAAGAAAGCCGCAAATCTGGTAAAAATACCAATTCCTGAATAAATTTGAATTGTTAATTTTTTTGTGCTTTTCTTTGACATACGTTCATATTTTTAAAAGATATTTTTTTTTGATAAAAATTAAAATTTCAAGAAAGAAAAAATAAAAAAAATATTACGAAATCTCAAAAAGCAAAAATTTCTGAGAAACTAGAAATCGTTGAAACGGGGTCAGCCAATATAAAGACCCTGACCATAAACCCAATCACATTCAAATGGGGTCAACTATATTTAAAGACCCCAAATTTTATGATTCAACATACCGAAATTTAATAAAATTCACAATATTGGAAGCGCCAGACTGATGATTTATTAGTCTGGCGCTTTCAATTAATCAATTAATCCTTGATTCCTATAGACTCAAAAACCAGGACTCTTTATTGAACTGTTACCAAATAGGATGAAGGAATTGGTTGGGCACGTCCAGCATTGACGAGTGCTTGGTAAACAAAGGCAGCAATTTCGGCTCTAGTTGCCTGACGATTAGGATTGAGTTGTTTAGCTGTGGGATAGTTGATTACTAGTTGTCGTACTGTTGCAGCAGCAACAGGAGCGATCGCATAATCAGGAATCTGGCCAGCATCGGTGTAAAAGGAAAGGACGCTCTGATTGTTGGCAGTTAAGCCCAAACCATTGGCTAAAGCTACCAAAGCTTGTACTCTGGGAATTTGCTGCTGTGGCTTAAAAGTACCATCAGGATAACCAGAAACAAATTGGCTTTGGTAAGCAGATTGAATTGCAGCGTAAGCCCAGAAATTGCTTGCTACATCCTTAAACTGAATACCTGCGCGTTTGACTGGTGGTGTCAAAGCTTTAGTGATAATGGTGGCAAATTGAGCGCGTGTCACAGGTTCATTGGGTTTAAAAGTGCCATCAGGGAACCCAGCAATAATATTTTGGGAAGCTAAGGCTTCGATGTAGACTTTTGCCCAGTAATTTGCTGCCACATCTTTAAAGGCGACAGCCCCTCCAGGTGGTATCTCAACAGTTGCGGCAACAAAATCTACTGAACCAAAAATTCGTTTTTGGTCTATATCATTGCCAACAGCGAGAATTGTCCCAGTTTTGGTAGCATTGTTTACATCATAACGAGTGTTATTACGAATCAGATTGCCACCCGGATTTTCATTGGTACCAAGGTCAGGTAAAGCACTAACAGTCGCTACTATACCATCCCGCTTATTGTTTTGAATGATATTCTTACGCAATACAGGCTTAGCTGACTCTGAAATAAAAAGACCGTCTTGGTTTTCGATGATTTGGTTTTCTACAACTAGGGGTGTAGAAGTGCCACCGATCGCTATACCAAAACCAGTATCCTGAAATAAGTTATTCCGGATTTCTCCTTGGGCAGATTTAGCAATTGAAACTCCATTGCCTTTATTTTGCACAAAGATGTTACTTTCGATTTTGGGGTTCCCTGTACCAGTGACAAAAACGCCCTCTCTGATGCTGTTAGTAAAAGTATTGTTTTTGATGATGGGATTTGTTGACTCTACCCACACAGCCGTACCCCGGCTATTTGGGTTGGTGACAGTAACGCCCGTAATAGTCGTATTTTGGTCGGCAAGGATGGTAATGTCCTGTCTGGCAAAGGTGCGACTAGTGTAGAAACCTCCACCTGAAATTAATATCGCCTGACCTCTAGTAGATTCATCACCCCGCAGTGTCACCCCTGGTTTCAACAAGATAGGAAAGGTTTCTCCACTTTCTTGGCTATAGTTCCCAGGTGCGAGTTGAATTACTGCGCCTGATTGGGCTTGACTTAGAGCGAAACTTATGCTTTTGTACGGTGCGTTGGCTGTTGCACCAGCACCAGCGCTATCTGCACCACTTGTGGGATTAACGTAAATTACTGTTGCAGTGGTGGGAACTTGCGCTGTGAGAGTTGGGGCGATGTCTTTTGGGTGAGTAGCACCAGCATTTACCTCACCAGGTAGTACTATTGACCCACCAGAAACAACTAACAAAGCCGTTAGTCCGGCTGCAATGCGTACAGTATATCTGAGATGATTGCTAGAAAGAAGGCGAAAATTTTTCGCTCCAGAAGTGTGAAAACCCCGATATTTCATTTTTAAGTCTGTGATGTGCTGAATTACGGTATGTCGAACAAGGTTAAAGTTAGCAGTCTTGTAAGCTGCTGTAAAACCCATGCAAAACTATACTGGATGATTAGCACTTATTCAGATAAATTCCTGAGATAAATCACAGAACTTATACATTATACATCTCCAGAAATTAAATATGCGTAACCTCAAACCCTTGTAGATAAGATAAATTCCGCGTCTCTACATTCTTTTTCGGAGATGTCTTATGAATAAGCCGCTCGCTACCTTATCTATACGCTGAGTTTACTGCCAATACACCTTAAGACTAGAGAAACACACAAAAATTGATGCTTAAAACTTGCTTATCCAGGTAATCAGCAGCTTCTCCGACTTTTCAGGGGAAGTCCTCAAACCGTGAAACAACGTGACTTTTTCCACAGGTTAATTCTCAATAGTTTTAAGTTAATGAAAATAGTTAAGTGAAAATCAGGGTTTGAAAAAAGCTCAAAATGGCGTTTTCCAGATGCCATGAAAAGTCAGAGCAGCTTCTCCACAATTAAGAGCATAATAAACTGTAGAGGCGCTAAATTTAGCGTCTCTACCAAGGATTTTGGACTGAAATAAACTGTATCTGTTTATACCTAGTGAGCTTTTTTGCGTCTCGCTGGACTTTTCAAACACTCTGTTAGAGGGTGTTTGAAAAGTCTAATTTATGTAATCAACTCTTCATTTAGCTATACCTATGACGCTTCAGGAAGAAGGATAGGTGAAGTAAATAATGATGGTAGTTGGACTTATTCCTATGATGCGACAGGTCAGTTAACTCAAGCACAGTTTGATTCGACCAATCCAAATATTGCAGATCAAAATTTACAGTATGTCTATGACAGTGCGAGAAACCGAGTACAGACCATTATTAATGGGGAGATAATTGACTATACTGCCAACAATCTCAACCAATACTCAAATGTAGGAGACGCTGAATATACCTACGATGCAGATGGTAATTTAATTCAGGTTGTAGATGGCAGTGATATCTATAACTATACCTACAATGATGAGAATAGTGTGCGTAAGTCCTGTTTGTTAAGCTTCGCTAACGCAGATCAGCCCCTAAATTATTAATCGACCAATTGCGTTGCACCCCAATCTACCTATCTTGTACTTTTGTGGCGAAGTTGATGGCGATCGCTTCAAGAGCGTCAACCATCAACTTCCTCAACTAGAAGATTTACTTGGTATTTAATAAGCTAAAGTTTCTAAAGTTTCTCGTAAATACCGTTGTACCTGCTGTTCTAAGCGAAGTCCGTGTAATTGAACATCCCGTTCTAATTGCCAGCGTTGAAAACCAGAACTAGTCGATATCGCACATTTGAGACTATACCAAATTTCACTATCAGCAGAAAATTGGCGATCGCTATAAGCTGGAATTTGAGCCATAATTCCTCATTCCTCTGTTATTAGTTATTTGGGCATGGGGTATGGGGCATGGGGCATTGGGCATTAGTCATTGGTTATTAATTGATCTCCCTCATCCCCCTCATCCTTCACTCCCCGTGTCTGCTCCTAGCCTCTTCAAATAAAATAATATTTACTCTGGGGGCTGCTGCGAATCTATGTTTCTTGCGAATACAGATTCAAATAACCGGGGCAACATTTGATTAACCCGCACGCCTAAAATTGTAAAATCTTGTTTAATCTTTTCTAAAGATAACGGTTCTATGGCAGCAAATTCTGTGTCATTAGTCACTAAAACTCGCATGGCACTAACGGGAATTTGTAAAAATAGATTACTTGCTAAAAAGGCTAAGGCCGCAAGTATTAGACCGAGGCTGCGCCATTGTGGTAAAAACTTAGCTGTATTTGCTACTAACGGGGCAATTTGATAGATATGCCACAGCGCCCAAACCGACAATACTGCTGTCACTAGGGCTAGGACACGATTTAACTTTGTATTAGTTAAACAAAGAATTTTTCGCTGCCGCTCAGTCAAATTTTCTGGCTTTAGAGCTATTCCCAAAAGACCAAAGATGTAAAAAGGGCGACGCAACTGCATCCATAGCAACGGCAAAACACCAATGGCGGCTACTAAGAATAGTTCCGCCCAGACGGGCAAAAACGGCTCGCCCACGGACAGGAACAATAAGCAGAGTATTGAGAAAACAGGCAACGTCGCTAATCCAGCGACGTGAATCCACAAAATTGGTTCAGAGCGAAATGAAGCCATATATTAAAGTTATTAGTTAAAAGTTAAGAGCTAGGAGTTAGGAGCTTTTAACTCATAACTCCTAACTCCTACCTTCTAACCATTTTACCCTCAGCACTATCTAGTTAAGGTGAGAGTACGGCGCTTGGTAACCATCTGATAGGCTTCGATGATATCACCTTCAGCCCAATCATTGAATTTATCAATGCCGACACCGCATTCATAACCAGCGTTGACCTCACGGGCGTCTTCTTTCATCCGTTTTAGGGAGTCAAGCACGCCTTCATAAATCACTTTACTGCCACGTCGCACCCGTACTTTGCAGTTGCGAACTAGCTTGCCAGATTGAACGTAACAACCGGCAACCGCACCACGGCCGACTGGGAAGACGGCGCGGACTTCGGTTTGACCCAAGGGTTCTTCCACCAACTCTGGTTCGAGAAGACCTTCCAAGGCATCTTGGATATCTTCCAGGAGTTTGTAGATGACGTTGTATTCCCGAACATCTACACCCGCTTCATCGGCGGCTTGTCTAGCGCCACTAGCAAAGGTGGTGTTGAAGCCAATTATTACAGCGTTACTGGCAGATGCTAAGTCGATATCTGTTTCGGTAATTTCCCCAGCAGTAGCCAATAACATGCGAATTTGGACTTCGTTTTGGGGGATTTGCTTGAGCGCTCCCACAATGGCTTCCACAGAACCTTGCACGTCTCCCTTCAAGATCAAGTTGAGTTCTTTCAACTCGCCTTCTTGTGCTTGAGCTGAGAGGGTTGTGAGGGTGACACGTCCTTGCAACAGGCGGGATAGGCGTTGTTTGTCGGCGCGATCGCTTGCTAAGCTTCTGGCTTCTTTTTCGTTCTCGAAGACCTCGAACTCGTCGCCTGCTGCTGGTACATCACTTAAGCCCAATACCTCAACTGCAAAGGATGGAGAGGCGGCTTCGACTCTTACGCCTCTGTCATTCACCATTGCTCGCACCTTACCAAAGGCGGAGCCGGCTACCAGCATATCTCCTACATGCAAGGTGCCATTCTGAATCAGCAGGGTAGCAACTGCTCCCTTGGCTTTATCCAGATGTGCTTCAATGACGGTACCTTTAGCAGAACGGTCTGGGTTGGCAGACAGTTCTCCTACCTCTGCTACCAAGAGAATCATCTCTAGGAGCGTGTCTAGGTTTTCACCTCTGATGGCACTCACCGGCACCATGATTGTGTCACCGCCCCATTCTTCTGCTGTCAGACCATACTGGGTGAGTTCTTGTTTCACCCGGTCTGGCTGTGCAGCTTCTTTGTCAATTTTGTTGATAGCAACGACAATTGGCACTCCTGCTGCTTGAGCATGGCTAATAGCTTCAATGGTTTGGGGACGAACGCCATCATCCGCAGCTACTACTAACACAGCAATATCTGTTACCCGCGCTCCTCGTGCCCGCATTGCTGTAAAGGCTTCGTGACCGGGAGTATCTAGGAAGACTATCTGCTGTGGTTTGTCCTCATGTACCACATCCACATGGTATGCACCGATGTGTTGGGTAATACCACCAGCTTCGCCAGCAGCTACTTTGGTTTTACGAATCGAGTCGAGCAGGGTTGTTTTACCGTGGTCTACGTGACCCATAATTGTCACCACTGGCGGACGCCGATGGAGATGTTCCAGGTCTTCGACGCTGACCATTTCCGTAACTTTCCGAGCTTCTGCTTCTGGTTCGGCGGTTTCAACTTCTATTTCTAGTTCTTTTCCTACCAGGGTAATTGTCGGAATATCCAGATTTTGGGTGATGCTCACTGCCATGCCTTTGAGGAACAGGATTTTTACAATCTCTGTATCGGCAACAATCAGGAGGTCAGCCAATTCTTGGACAGTCATTGGCCCTGTGACCACGACTTTTTCCGGACGATCGCGCTTGGTTTCAACTTCTTGGCGACGGTTTTGGTCGCGGTTGGAACTAGAAGATTTTTTACTTCTTGCTGTTGGAACTGTAGCCAGGGCTGCCGCTGGAGCTTGTGTGGGTCGAGTTGCTTTTGGTTTGGGGGGACGGGCGATGGAAAGACTAACTTGGACGGTGGCTGGTGAGTCTAGATCGTCATCATCCAGCAAATCGTCTTCTTCAAAGTCATCATCTAGAAGTATTGGCTTGACCCGCTTGCCTTTAACGCCGGCCTTGCCCGCCTTTTCTTTAACTTCGTCAATGATTTCTTCTTCTACCCACTTTTTGCCGCCTTTGCTTGGCCGGGGTGGACTTGGGCGTTTCAAATCCAGAAGATCGGGGGCGATTGGCTCGTCACCTAATACTTCAGATTTCGCCGCTGTTGCTGACAGATGTCTTGGTGGAGTAGCAATGGGCATTGCTGCTGCTACAGCTTCACCAGGACGTGCGGGTCGGGGTCGTTGCCCCTCTCCTATTGGTGATGGGCCTGATGGTCTATTTCCTCTTTGCTCCGGTTTTCCAGGTGATAGGGTGGGACGAGGCTGCCTTTGTGGTGCAGCTGGCGAGGTCTGGTCGGTTGGCAGCTTAGCAACTTTGGGCTTAATTTGATGCTCGCGATCGCCTTCTGTAGTCCGTGGACGTTCGCGTTTGAGAATCGGTTTGTCTGCCGGAGATTGCTGCTCAGACACCTGGGGTTCTTCCGCCGCAGGTCTTGCCGGTGGCGCAACTAATTGCGGTTTTTGAGGTTTTTCCGGTTTCGGTCTGGGTGGAACTACTTTTTCTGGCTTTTGGGCAACTGTTTTTTCCTGTGGCTGGTTTTGACTAGGCGTTTGTTCCAAGTCTTTTACAGGAGGTTGCTCTGGGGTCTCAGATTGATTCCGGGGTACAGGTCGGGTTGGTGCCGTCGGCTTCATGGGTGAGACTGGTGTAGCGAAAGGCCGTGGAGGTGAGGGAGGATTAGCTTCAGACAAAGCAACTTGGGTATTGGTAGCAACTGACGCCTCTGAGGCGTTGGAAGTAGAGTTTCTCAATATTTTGGGTTTGCGTATTTCCAAAATTTGCTGTTTGTGGGGTGCAGCAGGTCGGTTTCGTCCGCCGTTTGATTGGGAATTTGGTTTGTGGCTGGTTGTACCTAGTTCCTTTTTCGGCGTCACATTTGTGGCTGCGAGTTTTTCCGCAGCCGCGCGAATGTGTTCTGCCTCGGATTCTGAAATCGTGCTGCTATGGCTTTTGACCGCGATGCTGAGCTGGTCGCAAATTGCTAGTAGCTCTTTGTTATCCAAATTCAATTCCTTTGATAATTCATAAATTCTAACTTTGCCGTTGTTCATCCACTCTTCCCCTTTAATTTACAGTTTTAGCGGATGGCTGCCTGGGAGTGCGACATCTCCATCCTTGGATTACTGTTTTTAGGTTGCCCTTGGTGATTTTGCCGGTGCCTCCAATCAGGAAAGAGAGATGTTTCGGTTTAATAATGGCATCCCCACCAGGAATGATGGTTGAGAGACGCCCATAAAAATTTTTTGAATAAAAGATTTTTATGGGAACCGTTGACGCCGAACTGCGCCTGAGCGCTACCAGGTTGCCATTTTGTAGTTTTTTGTTTTGCTGATTCTGAGTCTTCCACAACACAATCGATTACATTTTGTTCTGGGAGTACTGCCCCGCCCCTCTTTTTATGGAAGAGCCGAATGCTTTCTACACCCATTTACTATTTTGGCACTAACCCTAGCGATCAAGAGAGGATATGAAAAAAGTGCGACTAATTCGCCTTTAGCACAATTCCTCTGTTAATTACGCTACTGAGTTGTTCCAACTTCCTAAATTTTATTTTGGGTATTGTTGGGGGCTAGACGTTGCAACAAGCTTTGGTACAGTGTTTCTGGCACTGATGCATGTAGCGATCGCCCTAGTCTATTTTTCTTTTGAGCCGCTTGTAAGCAACTCGCTTGCGGACAAATATAGGCAGAACGCCCCATGCCCTGATCTAATTGTACCTTTCCCGAAGGAAAGACGCGTACAATCCGCCAAAACTCTTCTTTTAAACCTAGTCTGCGGCAACTAATACAGCGCCGATAATTTGGTTTCATCGGTTTTGTCTGATCTCAGTTCAGCATTTTGGGTGTAGAAAGAAGTTCTTTATTACTATTTTTTACTTATACCAACTCGTTTTGACCAAAAAAATCTTTGAGATTGGAACTAAAATCAACAGTAACAAAACTTCACAGAATTGATAAATTATTCGTCGTCCTCAGGATCAAAAGTATCATCTTCTTCTAATTCCAGTTCGTCTGGATTTTCCGGCTCTAATTCCTCAAAATCAATATCATCTTCATCATCTTCCTCTTGCTCTGCTTGATATTTGGCTCTGGAAGCTATAAATTTAGCATCTTCTCCTGCATGGTCATATTTAGCTTTGTCTTTGATGTCAATTTTCCAGCCGGTCAGGCGGGCTGCCAAACGGACATTTTGTCCTTCTTTGCCAATGGCCAAACTCAGTTGATCTTCAGCCACTAGTACGTGAGTTTGCCTGGTTTCTGGGTCCATGAGGCGGACTTCATCCACCCGCGCTGGACTCAAGGCATTAGCGATATATGTTGCTGGGTCTGGTGACCAGCGAATTACATCTATTTTTTCACCACGCAATTCGTTGACTACCACTTGAATCCGCGAACCTCTGGCTCCGATACATGCGCCAACTGGGTCTACATCGCGGTCTAGAGTATCTACTGCTATTTTAGTTCGGGGACCTACATAACGGGAAGGGGGGTTTGCCTCCCTAGCTACGGCAACAATCCGTACTACTTCATCTTCGATTTCTGGTACTTCGTTAGCAAACAGATAAACTACCAAACCAGCATCTGCTCTAGATACTAATAACTGGGGTCCCCGTTGCTGACCTTGGGAAACTTTTTTCAGATATACCTTGAAAGTGGCATTTGCCCGATAGTTATCGTTGGGTAGCTGTTCCCGCTTTGGTAATTCCGCTTCCACTTCTGGCTGGCCAAAGCCACTGCTAACTGCCAAAATTACTGATTGCCTTTCAAACCGCAAAACTCTTGCTTGGAGGACAGTTCCTTCTAAGTCTTGGAATTCTTCTTGCACCATTTGGCGCTGCTGATCCCGGAGTTTTTGCGCTAGTACTTGCTTGGTTTGCATGGCTGCCATGCGACCAAATTCTCCTTGATCTGGTGTCACATCTAGCACTACAGAGTCGCCTAACTGCGCTTCGGGAGCTACTAGTTGAACTTCGTCTAGAGAAATTTGATGGTCTGTGTTACTAACTTTTTCGACAATAGTTTTAGTGGAAAGAACGCGAAATCCTTCTCCTTCGATATCCAGTTCTACTTCAAAATTATCAAAATAATCTTCGTCAAATTGTTTGCGCTCTAAATTTTGGGCGCGACGATAACGTTCGTAGCCTTTAAGTAGTGCTTCTCTAATCGCTGATTGAACTGCAAGACGAGGTAAATTGCGCTCACGACTGATACTTTCAATTAATTCTTTTAATCCAGGTAAAGTAACCATTGACATAAGCAATCTCCTTTAAAAATCAGGGACTGGGGATTGGGGACTGGGGATTGGGGACTGGGGATTGGGGACTGGGGCATGGGGCATAGAAAAACGCAGGGGGCAGAGGGGGCGGGGGCAGAGGGGAAAGACTGACTGCAACTTCCCCTCTGCACCTGAAGCTCCTCTGCTCCTCTGGTTCCCTACCCCTCTGCTTCCCGAATCCCTAGTCCCTAGTCCCCAGTCCCCAGTCCCCAGTCCCTAATCCCTAGTCCATAGTCATTCGTTTATCGGCGCTCGTCTAGCTGCACCCTAGTAATTAGGGATCGCTGAATTTCGACTACACGACCTTTTTGGTTTAAGTAAACTGCTGTCTCATCCCGGCGAATCAACTGACCAGTCCACTCTTGTTGTCCGTCGTAAGGTGGGGAAGTGGAGATAATGACAGGAAATCCTTTAAAAGAAATAAACTCCCTGTCGGTGACCAATTGCCGCGAGATACCAGGACTGGACACTTCCAAGACATAAGCATCTGGAAAAATTTCCGCAGCATCTAAGGAGGTTTCTAAAGCACGACTCATCCTTTCACAATCATTTAATCCAGTATCTTGCTGAGGATTGCGAATATCTACCCGCAACACTGGTGGATTTTGGTTAGTGTGAAAAACCACGCCAACCAGTTCCAATCCCAGTTCTTCTGCCACTGGTGTCGCCAAATCAATAATTTTTGGTATTAAGGGATGAGCCATGAGAAAATTCAATAAAAAAAGTGGGCGATCGACCCACTTCCTGCGATAGGGATATCTTCCAAGAAGTCTTGTAACGAACCAATATTGGCTCGCCCTAATTCGAGTTTAGCGCATTTCTTTTGTAGTGAGGCATGGGGAGTGGGGAGTGGGGAGTGGGGAGTGGGGACTGGGGAGTGAGGAGTGAGGAGTTAAGAGTGAAGAGTGAGAAGTGAAGAGTTAAGAGTGAGGAGTGAGGAGTTAAGAGTTATTCTCCCCTTTGCTCCCTTGCTCCCCACACTCCCTCATCTCCTTCATCTCTCTCATCTCCCTACTCCCCACTCCCCACTCCCCACATCCCGTCATCTTTCCACGATTGCTGGAACTGATGCTTGTGTCCTTAGCTGCCTGGTTTGCTCGATAATTTGCTCGATATCTTCTTGGGACAAACGCTGGACGTAGTTGAGTTTGATTTCCTCTAAAAAGTCAAAAAGTAAACTCTCAATTTCTGAAAGTAATTGTTTCTCTTTAATTTGTGCTGTCAAGGCCTCGGTGAAACTTTGTACTAGTTGACTGGTGAGTTTTGCGCCAACAGGGTCTTCAACAGCACTAACTAAGGTTTTATAAAGATTTGTTGTAATTTGGGTCGCTAGTTGTTCGCTGAGCTGGGTTTGGGCTTGTCCGACGCCTGGGAGGTTCTGGAGGTTGCGGTAGATGGGGACTTGATGGATGACGGCATCGATATTGTGACGCAAAATGGCAACGATCGCTGGCTGGATTTCGGGTAGCACTTGGTAAACAATTGTTTTTACCAAAAGAGCTGCGATCGCTTCTATTTCATTCACATTATTAATATCTATATAGGAGCGCACATTCTCTTGTTGCGACAGCCAGCGGATTAATTCACCCCGCTTAATTGAACCCTGAACCTGGTTAATTACTCTCACCACTACAATTTCTGTCAGTTCTTCGGCAAAATTGGCGACGATTCCCTGATTAATTTGTCGGCGCACTGAATACAGATTCAATAAGTGTGCTTGATCGAGGCGAATTAACACGGGTATTGTTCGCAACCACCGCCAAAATGGCAGTAATAAAAACAGGTCGTACCAACGCCACAAAAGTGCTTCTAACCAGCTTAAACCACGATGTTGGCGTCTGATTAAAAAGGTACGCCCTAGCAATTCTAGGGCAAATAAAATCACAAAACCTAAGTCAACAATCCAGAAATTATTGATAAAGTCGCCACTTTCCCCAATTCCACGGTAGTAGTTAGTGGCAATCAAAGGTCTGATACTCTGGTTGAAAAAATTAATTTCATTAACCCAGCCTTTTTGGGTTAAGTACGGTTGACTCCAGAAAATGGCAAAGGACTCTTTCGCTGAATCCCTACCAATTTGCTTACGCATCCGATTTTTGATTTTTTCTAAGGTACCACTCTTATTCGCTCCCGCAAATGGGTTAGTATCAATTATCTCGTTACTGAGACGAGTTATTTCCTCTAGCCTGCTTTTTACTTCAGGTGACTGTAACCCTGTTTGGCTGACTTGTTCTTCTAATGCGTCTACGGTTTCTAGATACTTTTTCGTGTCTCGATGCGGTTCAATACCTTTGATTGGGTCATAAATCTGGACAATTTGCGGAAGTTTTTGCAAGTACAAATCCCGCCAATGTACGTAACTTAAATCAAACAAAACTAAACTTAAATTTACCGTGGCAAGTATTGCCATCAATCTTTCAAACCAAAGATTCCGCTGCTGAGAATTTTTGATGTTTTTCATTTTTTTGTTTTAGATTATACATTTTCCACTGATTTTCAATATTAACCCTCTGATTTATTGACTAACAATTGTCTTTGCTAATATAAGATACTTCTTTTGATGGATGACACAAATTAGTTTTTGTATATTGAGTTAAGTTTGACGAATATAAATTACAAATTATTCAAAAATCATTAAATAATCGAGAAAAAAGTTATTAAAGAAACTTAAAATGCAGCTGTTAAGGTCTATAATCCTGCTGATTTAATCCAAAGGAGTTTTCATTATGTGGTGTGGGTTTGGAAAATCAAGCGCGGCTTTTGCTGCTACCTGCCTGTTAACTGCTAGCATAGTAGTTGTAGACACAGGTTTTGCAGCTCCTCAACGTAGTTATACGCCACAGCAATTTCGTGCTGTGTTGCGGGGATTAGGGTATAACGTCAAGGTAACAAGTACGCCGTTGACGGACGAAGAAACTAAAAAAGCAATTCGTGAATTTCAGACGGGTTATAAGCTAAAACCAGTGGATGGCATAGCTGGACCAAAAACCCAAGATTTTGCTGCTAACATCATTAAAATTCTGCAAGCAAATTTGAATGCTGTGGTGAAGCCGAATCCTCTGCTTCCCCGCGATCATTTTTATGGTCCCCAAATGGAAGCAGCGGTGAAGGAATACCAGAAGAAAAATCAATTGCAAGAAACCGGAATTGCTAATTTAGCACTCCGGCAAAAGCTGGATCAAGAAGCAAAGACACTTGTGGGTCAGCCAACTCCCAAGCCATCACCTACACCGACGGCTAAACCAACGGCTAAACCGACGGCTAAACCAACGGCTAAACCAACGGCTACACCGACAGCTACACCGACAGCTACACCGACAGCTACACCGACAGCTACACCGACAGCTACACCGACCGCTACGCCAACTGCTACACCAACTGCTACACCGACACCGACGACTACACCTTAGTCCTTACCAAAAAATTCCTAGCTCAAACCTTCAAGTCATCTGATTTGGTTCTTCTAAAGGTCTGCCTTTGGGTGTAGGTAGAACTGGACGACCGTCATTGTAAGGCATAGGAATGTATTGAACAGTGGGTCGTCCTCCTTGTGGCTGTGGGTACAAATCCATGAGGTCGTAAATAGAATGGGGCAGTCCGACGGTTACGGGCAGCCCCATTTCTGTTGCTTCCTCAACAGTGATGGGATAGTCGTGGGTAACGCGCCCAGTTGTTAAGGCTTCGATAATCGATTCGATATTTTCTGGCTGAACTTTTTGTTTGGGTATACTGTCTTTCAGCAGAGTCCGCACAAACCGTTGTACTTGCTGTATTGCTTTGCGTGCGAGGTCGGCCATAATCAGGGTTTGGTCATCAACCTCACTGATGGGTTTATCTTCAACTACTTTGAGGATACTAGCTGCTGGGTAACTACCGAGTTGGGGATCAACTGGCCCCAAAACAGCGTTGGCATCCATGACAATTTCATCAGAGGCGAGAGCTAGCATTGTACCACCGCTCATAGCGTAGTGGGGTACGAAGACTGTGACTTTTGCTTGGTGGCGAATTAATGCTCTAGCGATTTGTTCTGTAGCTAAGACTAAACCACCAGGAGTATGCAAAATTAAGTCAATCGGTGCATCTGGGGGAGTGAGACGAATTGCTCGCAGTATCTGTTCTGAGTCTTCGATAGTAATGTAGCGAGATATGGGAATTCCCAGGAAGCTAATAGACTCTTGGCGGTGAATCAGCAAAATTACTCGACTTTTGCGTTCTTGCTGAAATTCTTGTAAAGCACGCAAGCGTCGATATTCTATTTGGCGTTTTTGCCAAAGGGGTTGCAAAGAAGTAAGAAGCAGGAAAATCCAGAATAAATCGCCAATACCAAAGCCCATAAAATTATTGATTGTTCAAAAATAACGGTTGCCGCCATTATTTTCACAAATTTGGGGCGATCGCAATTCTATCGAAAGGTTAGAAGAGGATGGGCATTAAGCATTGGAAGGTGTGAGAAACTTTTTTATATTCTCCCAACTCTCCCCACACTCCCCCATCTCCCTCATCTCCCTCATCTCCCTCACTTTCCCCGTCGCCAAATTTTGATGGTATCGTCATCGCCGCCGCTGACTAGGGTTTGTCCATCAGGGCTGAAGGCAACACACCTAACATAGCTGGAATGTCCTGTCAGTGTGCTGACTTCTGTACCACTGTGTAAATGCCACACTTTAATAGTGTTGTCCCAACTACCACTAGCGAGAAATTGCCTATCCCGGCTAAAGGCGACTGACCAAACTGAATCAGAATGACCAGTGAGGGTGCGAATTTCTTTGCCTGTGTTTACATGCCACAGTTTAATTGTGTTGTCACCACTACCACTGGCGATGATTTCCCCATCGTGGCTGAAGGCGATACAGTTGACAAAGAAGGTATGTCCTGTAAGTGTGCAAATGTTTCTGCCTGTGTATACTTGCCACAGTTTGATGGTGTAGTCATTACTACCACTAGCTACAAGCTGTCTCTCCTGGTTGTTGGTGGTTGTAGCTGTTCTCGGAGAGTGGGCAACTGATGAAACTGGGTCAGAATGACCTGTCAAAGTTTGGATTTCTATACCAGTGTGTACCTGCCAGAGTTTAATTGTACAGTCAGTACTGCCACTAAGGAGCAGTTTGCCATCTGGACTAAAGGCGACGGAATTTACCCAGTTGGTATGACCGATGAGAGTACGAATTTCTTTGCCTGTGTTGAAATCCCATAATTTAATTGTGTTATCCCAGCTAGCGCTAGCCAAAATTCCCGAGTTGATATCTGTGATTCCTCGAGTTCTGCCAGAATCTCCTTGATAAGAAGAGTTTGGGGAAATTGGGCTAAAGGCAAGGGAATGAACCATACTGGAATGACCAGAGGACCAACGACCCAGTTGACGCACTAGCTTGCCAGTACTCTGACTTTTCACGGGATGTGGAAAAGGGGATTGGTTCGCGATAGCTGGTCGCGAACCAATCCTCTGGACTTAAGATAATTTGCGTCCTCTAATATTAAGGTGCTTGTAGTATCGTATTTTGGGGTGCAAATGAAACTATTAGAAGCAAACCCGTACCGCGATTGTGATTTTGGTGACAAACGTCTGACCGACAGAGCAGTGTTAATTGCGGAGGCTTTAAAAGTAAAATATGGTCATCCTCTATCAGAAATATTTCAAAGCGCTAGTGACCTCAAACGTGGCTACGAATTCTTTTCTAACCCCAAAACAACTTTTGAGAAATTGACCCAACCATCTTTTAAACAGACGGCACAAGAGATTTATGGCATACCAATAGTATTAGCGGTAGGAGATACTACTTATCTGGATTATAAAAAAATATTAGAAAAAAGAGATGATTATGGGCCTACGGGCAATGGTGGGAACGGACTAATTTTACATAGTTCTTTAGCACTAGACCCAGACTTTGGTCAGCCACTAGGACTATTATGGGAGAAATTGTGGCATCGACAGCACAAAGCATCTCCACCACCAGAGGAAACATCTACGGCAAAAAAAAAGCGATTAAAAAAAGAACGTTTAATCGCCAAGAATAGAGCTTTTAAAGAGAAAGAATCTTATCGATGGGTTGAAGTTTTTCAGAAAGTAAACAAATTATTTAAAGGTTTAGAAATGCCTGATGGGGGACTACTCTCAAGAGTAATTCATGTCTTTGACCGTGAAGGAGATATTGCAGAAGTATTCGCACTTCAACGTAAAAATAAAAATACAGGTGTAGTTGTCAGAGCCGCTCACAATCGTTGTTTAGAAGGAGAAAACTCTTATCTATGGGAGTATGTAACATCCCAGAAAGTGCAGTTTATAAAAGAGATTGAATTACCTGAAACTAAAAAGCGAAAAGAAAGAACTGCCACCTTGGAGATCAGGTATTGTCCAGTATCAATAAATCCTCCTTCTCGGTTAAAAAAGTCAGGCAATTTTAACGTTTACGCGCTCTTTGCAACAGAAATTAATGTGCCAGATGGATGTGAGCCAATTACGTGGATGCTACTGACAAGCGAGTTAATAACAACACAGACAGAAGCATCTCAAATTCTTCGATGGTATACGTATCGCTGGCGGATAGAAGAATATCACAAAATACTAAAATCTGGCTGTAAAGCGGAAAGTTACCGCTTGGCAGGGGAGAGTATGTCAACAATGTTAGGTTTTTTAACAGTGATTGCGGCACAATTACTGCGAATGACTTATCTACACCGGAATTCCCCGCACAGTTCAGCAGAATTGGTGTTAACAAAAATACAAATGGACGTGCTACTTGCTAGTACTCCACCCAAACAAAAAAAGCAGATACAGCTTACAGTTGACTGGGCAATTAGAGCAATTGCACGTCTCGGCGGATACTTAGAACATAGGAAGAATAGCCCTATTGGGATACAAGTTTTGTGGCGAGGCTGGTTGGAATTAGAAACTTTATGCCAAGGTTGGTTGCTACATGAAAATCTAAAATCAATATATTGATTTTAGTTACTCGCCTTTGTTAGGAGGAATATGGTTCGCGACAACAAGTCGCGAATCTAGGAGTTAATTTGATGTCGAAAGACCGAAAAACCATAGCCCAAGAGGATTTACACAAGCGTATAGATTTTGTGATCTCGATGAAGGAGCGTCTGGAACTTGAAGTAGCTGCCATACACGACTCAACGCCTGTTGCGCCACCTAGTTGTAGAATCGCTCGTTACCTAGCAAAGGGGCGTAAAGAATTTTATTGGTACTATAAACTACATGCTACAACACCAATATTTACGACTCGAAATGATGGCAAGCTATCCAAGTACAAGCATTTAGGTAAGGCTGGTAGTCAAGCCTACATAGATGCCATTGAACAAATTACTGCAAGGACTAAAATTGAAGCTTTAGATCGTTCAATTGAGACTCTCAAACAGGGTTTAAAAGATTTAGTCGAAGAAACTTCCAAATATAATAAAGAATAACAAGTGGTTCGCGATAGATTATCGCGAACTACTCTTTCTTTTCCACATCCCGTGAAAAGTCAGGCCAGTACTCAGTTGCCAAAGTTTGATGGTCTTGTCATTGCTGCCACTAGCAAGAAATTGCCCGTCTGGACTAATGGCGATCGCATGAACCATACTAGAATGACCTTTAAGGGTCTGTATGCATTGCCAGTTCTGCCGATCCAATACAACAGGCCCTGATGATTGTGCAACAGTCCCAGGTGATTGTTGTTTAGGCTTACTGACTAAAGACAATGGTATTGTTGCTAAATCTTCCCCAGAATCGTATTCCAGTAAATTCAACCACTCTCGCACGGACTGGGGACGATAAGTTGATTCCAGATCCATGCCGCACATAATAGCTTGATTTACCCTGTTGCTGATATTGGGATTAAAATATTGTGGTGGTTCTAAATTAACATTGTGACGGCGATCGTCTGCACTTGTTGGTACAACTCCTGTAAGCGAATTATACAAAGTAGCAGCTAGGGCGTAGATATCAATGTATTCTCCTCGTGGCGCTTCTAATTCATACTGTTCAGGTGGGGCAAAACCAGGAGTGCGATACACTGTATGCCTTTGAACTGCATTGGGGATAAATTCTCTGGAAATGCCAAAGTCTATCAGCACCGCTTCTGATTTTTCAATGCGAATCATGATGTTACGCGGTTTGAGATCCCGATGCAACAGCCCTTTAGAGTGAATTAGCGTCAAAGCGTCCCCAATTTGGCGGATATACAACAGTGCTTCTGTTTCTGATAGCAAACCTACCCGCTTCAAGCGTTGTCCTAAGTCTTCGCCTTGGATATACTCCATGACCATGCAAGGCGAATTTCCTTCATCAAAGACGTTTTCTATCTTTACTATATGAGGATGGTGACACACAGCCAACCGAACTGCTTCATCACGGAAGTCTTGCCGTAATTTATTTCGGTGGAGTACCCAAGCGGGGTGATTCAAGATTTCTTCTTTGAGGGTTTTAATGACTCGCAGTTGATTTTGTTGATTTATGGCAAGATAAGTAATGCCAATTCCACCTTCGCCTAGTTGGCTTTCAATAATGTAGCGCCCTCCGAATAAAGATTTTCCTGGATTCCACACCATTAGTAATATTTGACGTTTCGTGGTATTTATTTTGGCACGGTATCGGAACAGCCAATAGGAATTTTTGGGAATTCCATTTGAATTGCTGTTGTAGCTTTCTCTAGGTTAGTTACTTAGATAACATTTTCATTCACCTCAATAGTTACTATTAATTAATAGTATAAAGTTGAATATACCCTCATAGTTTTAGCTAAACTATGCCTTTACACCCTAAGAATCCAGAATACAGAAGTCATAATTAAGAAAACTTTGACACTCAAGCTTAATAATTTGAATAAAATTAAGAAGCTATAACACCCTTGATATTTTAATCATTCTGGATTCTGACTCCTGAGTTCTGGCTTCTTACGCTCATGCTAGAGTAAACGATGACTTTAGCCATATTTGCTCATAATAATTTGACTTGTAGGTAATCTAAAATTATGCTAAAGAATCTGAATTTGAAACAAAAATTTACAATTCTACTACTAGTAATTTTGACATTTGGTCTGAGTTTAAGCGGATTTGCTCTTTCTTCTTTGCTGAGGGAGAATGCCAAACAAGATATTAGCTCAACGGCTCTCATGCTGATGCAAACAATGAGTTCTGTTCGTAAATACACCAGTACTGAAGTGAATCCAGAGTTAGCTGATAAATTAGCAACGGAGTTTTTGCCACAAAGTGTTCCTGGATACTCAGCACGTCAAGTATTTGAAATTTTACGCAAAACAACAGACTACCGTGACTTCTCTTATAAAGAAGCAACTCTTAATCCCACTAATCTTCGGGATAAAGCAGACGGTTTTGAGACTGAAATTGTAGAAAAGTTCAGAAATAAATCAGATTTAAAAGAAGTGAGTGGATTTCGCTCAATTCCTAGCGGAGATTTCTTTTACGTTGCTCGTCCGTTACCAGTTTCTGAAGAAAGCTGTTTGAAGTGTCATAGCGTACCGGAAGCTGCACCTCAAAGTATGATTACTCTTTATGGTGCAGCTAATGGATTTGGGTGGAAGCTGAATGAAATTGTTGGCGCTCAAATTATATTAGTACCAGCGAATAACGTTATCAACAAAGCCAATCAATCTTCCTTGCTGATCATTCTAATTGTATCAACTATTTTTATCGCAACTATCCTGTTAGTCAACTTTTTCTTGAATCGACAAGTTGTTATTCCTCTCAAACGCATGACTCGCGTGGCGGAGGAAGTAAGTACGGGACATATGGAAGTTGAATTTGAGCAGATGTCTAATGATGAAATTGGTAATCTAGCTAGAGCTTTTAAACGGATGCAATTAAGTTTAGAAATGGCAATGAAACGAATTAAACGGACTCAGGGAGGTACAGGAGATTAGAAAATGTCAGGAGTCAGAATTCAGGAGTCAGAATTCTGACTCCTGAATAAGTCAAGATTATGAGAATATAATAATCCGCTGACTTTTGAATTCTGCTGTAAAAGAGTGCTAACCATACTAAACTGCTTACAAATTCTGAATTCTTATTTGTAAAAATCATCACTAAATTAGTGGTTGTCTAAATCCCTAAGAAAATAAGCTTTTTTTAAATTCAAAAGCTGCTTGAAAGTTAGGAATTTCTGCGGCTATCAGTTCAACAAATTGGTCAGGTGAAATGTAAGGATTTTGAGCCAATATTTCTTCTATAACTAGAGTTGCCATTGGCCCGATGTGGTAAGCTAACTCTTGCTGACAATGTTTAACAAAAGCTGGATTAAGAGAAGGTTGTTGTTGTTGTTGTTGTTCTTGTATTCGCCCAATTTGTGGACTCGCAGGTAAACTGGGTGAACTAAAGATTGTTTCTCCTAATTGGTTGTATGACTCGGAAATTGCCGACATAGCCTGATATTCAGGATTAAATACCGTGGGAGGTAAATCAATGGCAATTGCAGGAGAGTTTGTTACTTGTGGTTGTTCAAGAAGTTCTAAATCTGCGATTACTTCTCTGGCTGTTTGGTATCGCTTGTTGGGTCTATCTGCTAACATGCGATCGAGTACTTGAGCGAAACCATCGGTAACATAGGCATAATAACGCCAGTTCCATTCTAAGGAGTACTGATCCATTAATAAGGATGGATCTCTACCTGTGAGCAGTACAATAGCTGTTACCCCCAAAGCGTAAAGGTCACTGGAGGGAGAACATAAACCCAAGCTAATCTGCTCGCGGGGAGCGTATCCCACTTTACCAACCAGAGACATTTTACCAACAAAAGTTACTTGGTTAGAAGTTTTGGCCTCGTTGATATCAGTAATTTGCTTACCGACACCAAAATCAATCAGCACTGGCAGATCGTTGCCATCAGGTAACATGATATTGTCAGGAGAAATATCTCGATGGATAATATTATGCTCGTGGACATATTCCAACACAGGCAGCAGATTTTTTAGCCACTGGATAACTTCGTCTTCAGAAAAATTTCTTCCTTGGCGTTGAAGTTCTCCTAGCAGCCGAGAATATGTTTTTCCATCAACATACTCTTGTACTAAAAACAGCCGACCATCTCCTTCAAAGCAAGCCAAAAACTTGGGAATTTGAGAATGTTGCAATTGGTGAAGAATTTTTGCTTCTCTTTTAAATAAGTTGCGATATTGTTCGAGTCCACTTTCTCCTGTGCCAATGGGTGCAAATTCTTTGAGAACACAAGCTTCATTGAAGCGACGAGTATCATACGCTAAATAAGTTCGTCCCAATCCTCCCTGTCCCAAAAGTTTTTGGATAATATAGCGGTTATCGATTAGAGTTCCAGCAGCTATTTCTGGTCTTGTCAAAGGGGACTGTGACATCATCATCGCACTCCTAGCGATCTTATTATTCATAGATTATTTAGTTTGCTCAAAGTCAGAAACTCTAGCAGATAAAGGCTTATATCATCTATAAAATAGAGGTTAGCACCACTGTCAAAACTAGGAAATACACTTTTCTACAATCTTTAGATAGTCTTGTGTGACCAAGTTAGCAATTTTTACTTGAGTAGGTTTTAGTACTACTTAATATTAAGTATTTTAGCAGCCAGAATATAGCCCGTGTCTGCGGTAATATCTGCGAGTGCTTTGAGCATCGCTTTTGAGATTCGCTTTTTAACTTTATCTTAACCTTAATCCCTATTGGGTTACTAAGGTTGGGAACAGCTAGCACATAGCATGACAACATAGTTTTTCGCAAAACTGAAGTTGCTATAGACTTATCAAAGTAAATATTATATGTATTTCAAGTACTGAAAATGCGATCGCTCTCAAAAATTAATCTTTCTGCAACTCCATGCTGCGGTATCAGTTATGTAAGCTTTCGGTATTAGGTCATTATTCTTCTAAAATAGAAAATATTGCTACCTAATGGAATAATTTTTACCTCTGTTAGTTGTTTATTTAATGTGTTACAAAATCAAGTTATTTTTAACATAAATTAATAAACAATAAAGAAAAAATATCTGAAGTTACAATAATTAATCTAGCTCCTCAGGATTCATGCCTAACTGACGTAAACGTTCTGCCAGTTGTTCTGCTCTTCGTTTAGCTTGAGCAACTTCTTCTTCAGCAATTATGGCTCGTTGGGTAAAAAAAATGCTAGATTTAGCAAATTTTCAGCTAATCTAGCAAACCTACATTATTTACAAGAAGTCTAATCTTCAGGTTCAATCCCCGCTGCTCGCAATTGTGCTGCTAGTCTTTCGGCGCGTTGGCGTTCTTGTTCAGCTAATTCTATTCCCCAAGGTAAAAGGTTTCCTTGTTCATCCCACCACCTCAACCACTTTCCTGTGCGGTTTTCACGAGTACCTTGGGACACTCCAAGGTAAAGATTCATTTCTGCTATCCAGTAGCGTTGATTTTCATCAGGCTCTTGCAAAATGTACTGTTCTGTGGATTGTAAGCGATACATTTCGATACTGCCGCTATCTGGCTCAAAGATGATGTAGTTTGGTACTTTTAAGATGCGCTCGTAGAAAAACCATTTTCCTGGGGGATATGTCGCTTTGATAGAATATTCTGTCTGCCGTGTATCGGAAACAAATTCCATCACAATTACTGGCATTTCTCCTTGTAGCTGGGGAGTGTAACTGCGTTTTACTTCTTCGCGTTCAACACGAATATTAGGTATGTATGCCCAATCAGGAGCTTTGATGACCATTCTGCCATTCAAGGTGGCGCAAATGCCATAATTGGTTGGGGTTAGGGCATTAACTGAAATTTTTCCGGTTAATTGTAGGCTTTCCGTGAGTGCAGCAGCTAAAGCTGGTTGATTGAGGTTATCCCCTGGATCATCCGGGAGTTTGTAATCATCGGGTAGTTTTTCCCAGGTGATTTGGTAGCCTTCGGTGAGGGCTGTCATGGTGGGTTTATCCTTTGGTGTGTAAAAGGGACTGGGGATTGGGGATTGGGGACTGGGGATTGGGGACTGGGGATTGAAAACTCGGTTTTCACTCGTAAAAATTATGGAATTTGCTTTGATCCTTCCCAAATTTTGGAACAATTTCCCAGTACCCAGTACCCAGCACCCAGTACCCAGTACCCAGTACCCAGTACCCAGTAGTTACTCATCTTCATCAGGTTCTAAATCGTCTGCTGTCAATTCCTGATGGGGGATGGCGGCGATAATTGCATCTATTACTTTAGAGACTGGTAAAATCTCAATGTTGAGATCGGGAAATTTTGTGCCTTTGGGGACGATCGCTCTTTTGAATCCCAATTTAGCTGCTTCTTTCAACCGCAGTTCCATTTGGGAAACCGATCGCACTTGTCCACCTAAGCCTACTTCCCCAATCAAAACTGTACCGGGATCAACGATGCGATCGCGGAAACTCGCAACGATGGCGATCGCTACTCCTAAATCTACTGCTGGTTCTACTACACTCAATCCCCCAGCAGAAGCAACATAAGAATCTAATTTCGACATGGGAATCCCCACGCGTTTTTCTAAGACGGCGAGAATTTGCACGAGGCGGTTGTAGTCTACGCCAGTACCTGCACGCCGAGGGGAGGGGTAGCTGGTGGGACTGACAAGGGCTTGTAATTCTACAACAATCGGGCGAGTACCTTCGCAAGCCACTACAATTGCTGTACCCGGCGCTGGATCGTCACGGTTGCCTAAAAATAACTCTGAGGGGTTAGGAACTTCCCGCAATCCGTGTGCCACCATTTCAAATATGCCGATTTCATGTGTTGCGCCGAAGCGGTTTTTCACTGTCCGTAATAACCGATGGGAGGCAAAGCGATCGCCTTCAAAATACAACACTGTATCTACTAAA
Organism: Desmonostoc muscorum LEGE 12446; assembly: GCF_015207005.2. Lineage (GTDB taxonomy): Bacteria > Cyanobacteriota > Cyanobacteriia > Cyanobacteriales > Nostocaceae > Nostoc > Nostoc muscorum. The sequence goes on along the minus strand of NZ_JADEXS020000001.1, from coordinate 1,249,089 downwards.
TGTTCTAAGACTTTCGGACCGGCGATCGCTCCTTCTTTGGTGACGTGTCCGACAATCAACATGGTGACATCTTCATGCTTCGCCACCTTCATCAAAGCTGCTGTACATTCACGTACTTGAGCCACTGAACCAGGCGCAGAAGTCAAAGCCGGAAAAAACACTGTTTGAATACTATCAATTACAGCTACATTCGGTTTTAGTGAGTCTATTTCCCGTAAAATTTCTTCTAAATCTGTTTCTGGCAGTACATATAAATCTGCACCTATACTGTCAGGGTCTATGGGAAGTGTATTATCTACTACTACCGTAACATTTTCCTCATTAACCACACTTACGGTTTTGGATACTCCCAAACGAGAAGCTCGTAATTTTACCTGCTGTCCCGATTCTTCACCAGTTACGTAAAGGATGCGATATTTCTGCGCTAGTTGATTTGATACTTGCAGCAATAAAGTTGATTTACCGATACCGGGATCGCCACCAATCAGCACCATAGAACCTGGAACAACTCCACCACCAAGCACCCGATCCAATTCTCCATAACCAGACTCCCAGCGGGCAATTTGGCGATCGGTAATTTGGTCAAATGTTAAGGAGGCTCGTGCTTTAGCTGGTTTAGAGTGAGATTTGCCATTCGTTGGAGCTGATTGCCAACTACTCACTCCTCCCCGACTAGGTACATCTACAGAAGATTGAATACTGATTTGCTCTTCTAAAGAATTGTAAGTACCACAGGCTGGACACTTACCAAACCATTGAGGGGATTCCGCCCCACAATCGTTACAAACGTAAAAAGTTTTTGGCTTTGCCATTCGTAAATCTTATTAAATAATCTTAATATTTGCTTAATTCTTGGAGAAAACTAAAATCCAATAATAGTAGTAGTTAGAGCTTTTTCCAAATCAATTCATGGAATGATATCTTAATATTATGGTATTAAAAATTAATCATGTAAATTTTTAGTGAAGGAGCCTCGATTAACTTGGAAAGTCATAAAGAAAAAATCTTGGTAGTGGACGATGAAGCCAGCATTCGCCGGATTTTGGAAACGCGCCTTTCGATGATTGGCTACGATGTAGTGACGGCTGGCGATGGCGAAGAAGCTTTGGAAACTTTTCGCAAAGCCGATCCTGACTTGGTAGTTTTAGATGTGATGATGCCAAAGCTAGATGGCTACGGTGTTTGTCAAGAATTACGCAAGGAATCAGATGTCCCAATTATTATGCTAACAGCCTTAGGGGATGTAGCCGATCGCATTACTGGACTAGAATTAGGTGCTGACGACTACGTAGTTAAACCATTTTCCCCCAAAGAGTTAGAAGCCCGGATTCGCTCAGTGCTGCGCCGAGTAGACAAAACTAGTGCTACTGGCATTCCTAGTTCTGGGGTGATTCATGTCGCTAACATTAAAATCGATACAAATAAGCGACAAGTCTATAAAGGCGACGAGCGGATTCGATTGACGGGTATGGAGTTTAGTTTACTAGAGTTGTTAGTCAGTCGCTCAGGAGAAGCTTTTTCCCGTTCAGAAATTTTGCAGGAAGTTTGGGGCTACACACCAGAACGCCATGTAGATACCCGTGTAGTAGATGTGCATATATCCCGTTTGCGGGCAAAATTAGAAGACGATCCCAGCAACCCAGAATTAATATTAACAGCCAGAGGTACTGGTTATCTTTTCCAGCGAATTATTGAACCAGGGGAGGAGTGAGATGAGGGAGCAGGGGGAGCAGGGGAGGCAGGGGAGGCAGGGGAGGCAGGGGAGGCAGGGGAGGCAGGGGAGGCAGGGGAGGCAGGGGGAGATCAAAAAGTGAGGGAGAAATAACCAATGCCCAATGCCCCATACCCAATGCCCAATGCCCAATGCCCAATGCCCAATGCCCCATGCCCAATGCCCAATGACAGACAAATGACCAATGACTAAACCCGATCCGAATCGAGTTTTGCGGCGTCTACCCATTGTTGTAGGTGGACTAGGCGCTGTACTTTTGCTAATTAACCGCTTGTTGACACCGCAACTAACGGAATCTCAAGCGCGTGGTGATGTGGTGGGTGTGATTTTGAGTGCGGTGTTAATTTTGACGGGCTTAATTTGGCAGCAAGTGCAGCCGCGATCGCCTGATACTGTAGAACTAATTGGAGAAGAGGGTTTTGTATTAGCACCAGACTTACCGGAAGCCGCGAAAACTGAACTAGCCTGGGCGTCTCATTTATTGTTGACTAATACAGTAACGCGATCGCTAGTGGTTTTTTATCAAGGTAAAGTTTTGTTGCGTCGCGGGATTTTGAGTACTAAATCTGAGGTTGTACCGGGAGTAATCTTAAAACAGGTACTCGAAAAACAAAAGCCGATTTATTTAGTGGCGCTAAAAGTATATCCAGGTAGGATTGAATTCGATTATTTACCCGAAAATACTCAAGGTGTAATTTGTCAACCTATTGGCGATCGAGGTGTCCTCATTTTGGGAGCAAATGCTCCTCGCAGTTACACCAAACAAGATGAAAATTGGATTGCAGGAATTGCTGATAAATTAGCCGTTACTCTGAGTCAATTTTAGATTTTGGATTTTGGATTTTAGATTGACCACATGCTCATAGGACTTAGAGGGTGTTTGAAAAGTAGTGCTTGAGGTATCCAAAACTTTAGATCCTCCTAAAAAAGGGGGGTAATGGGGGATCAGGGTTTCAGGCTTCAGTGCCTAAGTCCTAGTTAGATATTTTTTTATTTGGAAATTCCCAATCTAAAATCCAAAATCTAAAATCTAAAATTGAATCACCAAGAAGTTAAAAAATTCCACCCTTCTTTTTCTTCTGGTGTATTTTCTTCTTGTTCTTCTGGTGTATTTAAATTTTTCTGTTGAATGATATTATCATAATCTCCAGAATCAACCCATTTTAATAACTCGCCAGCCCGCATCACTACCCAAGAAAGTCCAGATTCTGTGTAACTTAATATTTTGGTCACCTGATCGGCACTATCAAGATTCTGGGATGCAAACTCACGCGCCTGAGTTAGGAAATCTTCAATTACAGCAGTAGTCAAGTATTCATCAGGTAAACCTGCAAGTTTTATCAGTGCGGTGGTTGCGACATCAAGATCCTGACAAGCCAACAAGCCAGCGCGATCGGCGGTGAATCTAGCCATCATCTGCCAATTATATAAAGCTAATTCCATGCCACCAGCTACCAAGCCGCCAACCCCCAATGTAGTACTGCTCAACAAATTTTTTAAAGTCGGCATCACAAATGCCATTTGGTGATACACCATGTGCTGACTCTTAATCCGAGCAACTTCATGTCCCAAAATATAAACCAACTCATCTGTATTAAGCCACTCCATTGCATCTAAATTGATACCAACGAGTGGTTTTTCTGCTCCAACAATGTAGCTTTGAATGTGACCTGTGCCTCGATACAGATATAGTTCAGGAAGTGGCGTAACATCAACAATTTCACAAGTTTCTACTAATGCCTGATGTAATTGGGGAAAATTACGAGGGGTAATTCTGATACTACTGCCAAGGCTTTGCAAACGGAGTAGGCGATCGATACCGTACTCGTTAATTTTTTTGAGTAGCAGGGAGACACCAGGCATTTTTTGCAAAGATGCTAAGGCTTTGCGATCGAAAGGGTGTTCGTAGGTTTGTGAACTTAGTCCAGTTAATATTTTTCTCGTCATTGATTTATAATCCCCAGGGCTAAGTGCTTTTACCTGCTGTTTAGTTTATTAAAAAGTATAAATCTTATTTGCCCAGCAACTAATGACTAAGACGAGCCAAATGTTAGGTTTAGCGTTGCTCAACTCAACCTACATCTAATGCACTATTTTCGCTGTGTCACGCTACTAGAGTACTTAGATTTTGTTCAAAATTCAAATAGAAATCTTAGAGCAGTTCTATTTTGGATGCAACACGGGCTTTGGTAGCACAGCGGTGCTACCCTACAAATGACTAACTGATTTGGAAATTTCAAATTTTATCTATGCAAATTATCTATTGGCTATTACTTGCCGTAATGTTTGTGGGTATTATCGGCGCCGTAGTTCCTGCGATTCCTGGTGCAAGCTTAATTTTAATTGCAATTATCATTTGGGGAATCGTTACCAGTTCCTTCGGAGCTATCAAGATTCCATTAATTGTGACAATTATTGTTTTGTTACTCAGTATCGGAGTGGATTTTTTAGCTAGTTATATAGGAGCAAGGCAAGCTGGAGCTAGCAAGTGGGGGCAAATTGGCGCGATTGTCGGTTTGGTGTTGGGATTTTTGGGATTATTGCCAGCTTTACCTTTTGGAGGCCCACTGTTAGGGATTTTACTAGGGCCTCTGTTGGGAGCAATTATCGGTGAGTATCTTTACCGACGTGAATTAGGATTAGCGGTTAAGGCGGGTATCGGAATTGTCGTAGGGACACTGGTTGGGAATTTGATCCAAGGGTTGTTGGCGATCGCAGCAGTTACAGTATTTATCATCACAACTTGGTCACAGGTATACGGCGCTTAATATTTAATGGGGATTTCACTGAATTTACCCACATAAAAAAGTTGAGTAAATAAAAATAACTAACTTGGATAATTAGTTATTTTATTTACTCAAATTAATTAACGGTGAAAAATCTATTTGCTAGTCAAATATACATGCAAACATTAATGTTTTGTATACAAGATTTAGAATTCAAAATTAATCATTGATTGTTTGAATTTTTTATCTTGATTTTTATGGCAGCTATGGTGAAAATTAAACTGCTTGCGACGATTTTTTACGCTTTTGCAAACCGAACAAAGCTGCTAATCCCAAAACACCTAAGCTCATAGTGGTTCCTGGTTCAGGTACAGTTTGGTTAACATCCAAGCGAACACCATCGCCAGTGATAAATTTACCACCAATATTACCCAGTTTAACCTCCAATGAATTGACATTTGTCAAGGTCACTTTCTTGATATTGGCGTTACTTCCTGGAGTAACTGTTCCTGCATAACCAACACCATTAACGCTCAGAATAGAAGTACCTATATCTTCCACATCAAAGAACGAGAGTACTAACTCGCTAATTGTGCTAGCAAATTCAAACTTGAACTGACCAACTTCCAATTGACCAGCTTCAGGTAGAGTCCCGTCAATTTTTCTAGCCACAGGACGGAACCAATTTTCACCTCCAATCGTGTTAGTTCCTGAATCTGGCGCACCGAACGAAATACCAAAAGCCGAATACTCAGGATTTAGTGTTGAACTATCGTCACTAAATAATAGACTTGGCTGGTAATTTGCGTTGTAATTCTGACTGGTAACTGTGTAACCATAGGCAGTTGTATCAATACAGCTACCAGTCAAACAAGCGACATTTGTCAGTTGAATTTCACCTTCTACTGGAGGAACTAAAGAAGCAGCTTGAGCTTTAGATATACCACCAACAAAATTTAAACTTATAGTAGATGCTGCAAGTGTTGTTGCTAGAATAGTAAACTTTTTCATTAGACTTTTTTCCTCTGATTAGCAATGCTTGAGATGAAAAATTTTGTTTTCTTTTTTCTCTGTATTTGTATATTAACCGGGCAATTACGTAAGTGCATCTACTCGCGTCTTAATTTACATAATCTTTATTAGTAAATTGCTCTATATGAATATTTTTAGAAGCAAATCTATTAAAAGTAGTATTTTATACTAATTAAACTAAGCAAAAGTAGCAAAAAACACTAATTGTGAATTTTTAACTCTATCTTTACTGAGAAAATACAAGTTTTTTATAACAATACTCCGGGCAAAATTACAGTGTTTTTTCTACCCCATCTTGTGAAAAATAAAAACCCCTCCACAATGGGAGAGGGTTTTGCGAGTACAGAAACTTCAAAAGGGGCTGTTTTAATCGTTAGCTTGTGAAAGGTATAAGCTTAAGCTGATTGCAAATATTTTCTAGCTTCAGTAGCGATCGCTTCTACACCATCATTAACCAGAGTTTCTAATATAGATTTGGCTTCTGGACTACCCAAATGAATCAAGGCTTGTACGAGTCTGTAACGGATCTGGGAATCTGGATTGGTAGCAAAAGGAGCTAAAAGGGGAATGGCTTGTGTATCGCCCAACTCACCCAAAGAACTAATAGCGGCAGTTTGGACTAATTCATTGTCTGAAGAGAGTGCCTGTTTAAGTAGTTCAAAAGCTCGTGGATCGCCTAACTCACCTAGTGTAGCAATGATACTAAATTGTATTAGCCATTCATTGGTTGTATTATAAAGTTTCTCCAAATCTTCAAAAGCTTCATGTAACTTCAGAGCGCCCAAGCAATCTGCTGCTGCTGCTTGTACATCTATTTCCGAGTCATTGAGCAAGCGATCGCGTAGAATATCCAAAGATAACTGTAAATCCTGTTTTCCGAGTGTATCCATTTGACTCACCGCTGAATACCGGACACGGGAGTTGCTATCAGCAATGGCACTTTGAATCAATTCAAAACCGATGGCTGGTTCTAGTTGACGGATTTGATTTACTGCACGCAAGCGATCGCCCAAATCCTGAGAACTAAGCAATTGCTTAACAGACTCTGGAGTAATATTCATTTAATTATCCTTGATTTTCAAACGTATAAAAAAGAGTCAAGGGTCAAAAACTCTTGACTAATGACTAATGACTAATGACTAATGACTAGTCTTGACTTGCTGCCATTGCCCGAATAATATCACCACGAGTGAGGATACCAATTACTTGACCCGTGCTGTCAAGTACTGGCAAGCGGTGAACACTGCGATCGTGCATAACTGTAGCAGCTTCCCTTAAAGTTTTCTCAGGGGAAATACTAATGGGGTTTTTACTCATCACTTCCCCAACGGTTTGCCCTAATGCTTTATGCAAGTCACGTTCATATGCAGCAGGGTTTTTCAAATAGATAACACTATCAAGAAACATGATGTATGCAGGTGGAGTTACACCAGTTTCTTGCCACATTAAATCGGTTTCTGAAATTATGCCCACCAATTTACCGCCATCATCCACAACAGGTAGCCCGCTGATGTGGCGTTCTGCGAGAATTTGGATAGCTTCCTTGAGTGGAGTTTCTGCCCGAACCACAATCGGATCGCGGCTCATCACGTCGGCAACGGTTTTAGGCATTTGTTTACTGATACCATTTATCAAAGTCTCTGCGATTATTGTAGAAAATTGCGAGACTCAACCTGATGCAATTAATAGATTGTTACGGGAATGGGGACTGGGGAGTAGGGAGTGGGGGATGAGGGGGATGAGGGGGATGAGGGAGTGTGGGGAGTGTGGGGGGAAAGAGAATTTATGCTTCCTCCCCTTCCTCCCACACCGGACACACCTCCCACACCTCTTCACCATTCCCCACTCCCTACTCCCTTAAGTGCAGCAATAATTTGAATATTTGCTTTCGGAAAAGTAAACTGATCGAGTTCTTCCAAGCTTACCCAGCGAATTTCATCGCACTCCAAAGGCTGGGGAACACCTGCAACGTGGCGGCAGTGATGTACTGTGAGGGTAACCCGCAAGTCTGTATAGGTGTGGTCAATAGTGATTAAATGCTCTCCGACTTCGATCGCTATTCCCAATTCTTCTTTTATTTCTCGTTGAATACACTCTTGGATAGTTTCACCAGGCTCAATTTTGCCACCAGGAAATTCCCACAAACCACCCATCGCTCCTTCTGGACGACGGCGATCGATTAAGATTTGCTTTTGGTCATTCCAAATTACGGCAACGCCAATGATTTTATGCGGTGGGAAAGAACTGGTTTGACTCATGGTTTATGGGAATGGGGAGTAGGGAGTGGGGAGTATGGACATGGAAGAGATGGGGGAAAATAAATCTTACAGCTATTTTCAGGTAAATAGACCACGCGGTAGGGGCACAGCATTGCTGTGCCCTTGGGACAGATGTGGTTCAAATACATGAAAACTGCTGTAACTCCTAACTGGCTCAACGCCCCGCTACTGCTAACAGCATTCGCAATGCCCCATTCCCTATAACAAAACTCGGCAGACTGCTTTTAACCCTGCCGAGTTTGTATTTATTGCGAATATTGTCTATCGCTGTTTGTTTATCCACCCGTTTTTATTATTCATTTAAAAATATGCCTCTGGTTTCACTAATTCCCAAATTATGTAGCTTTAGAGAAAAACAAATTCAAAAATTCTGCCTTACTCTGCACTCTTTGGGTATCAATTTCAATCCAAATTTGCTTGTATCTTGGATATTGTCAAATATTGACGTGATGCATGATTGGAAATTTTGTACAAGGATTTCGCACATGCCTATTTTACTACTGGTGCAGCCATAACTTTGACTAGCTTCAGCCCAACAATATTGAGTTTGCTAATTTTTACAGCGGATTTAAATTAAGGTAAATTACACAAGCATTCGTCTCAAACCCCAGTGTAAAGCCCATTTTGCTTCTGAATTCTGAATTCTGAATTCTGACTTCTGAATTCTGACTTCTGACTTCTGCCGTAATATTTTTAGTCAATTTCGCTATTGTTGGTTTCAGTTCCTTGTAGGGCGATTTCAAAATTCATTCTCTGCTCAGCGTTACGCAAGAAATAACCGCTAATCATAGCAGAGGCCAAAAGCCGACCGAGACTTTCTCGACTGGTGGTTACAGTAACACCAAAGTGTTCTGAAGGCAAGTTTCCCAACAATCCTGTAATGTTACGTTCCATCACTTGAAAAACTTCGGCAGAAGTGGGTTTAGATAGTTGGGTAACTGTCTCAGGACTCAAAGATTTTACGTACTGCCATAGCAAATCGCTAGTTTCTGATTCACTATTGAAAAATTCTGAGACGCGATTGGATGGATTACTCATTTTTTATCTCCTTGACTACCATTTCTAGTTTAGGTATTCGTGATTTGGAGACTAAATGCCTTTTTGGGATTTGGCTTAGCTGGCTATTTGGTCTTCCTGTAAAATAATGTAACAGGCTAGCTTGCTGATGAAAGTGGGTCTAACCGTACCAAGAGCAGCGTATTTTCTCACCAATTGGTCAGTAGTCATTAGTCATTAGTCATTAGTCATTAAACTCTGGACAAAGCACGAATGACAAAGGACAAATGACAAATGACTAACTTGCCAAATATTCATCCATGTTGGCTTTAGATTTACGAAGTTTTGTTAAGGCTTCCCGCTCGATTTGCCGGACTCGTTCCCGACTAATGTTGAGAATTTCACCGATTCTTGCCAGAGTCAGCGCTTGCCCGTCAGTTAACCCAAAGCGCAGCGTGATTACTTCCCTCTGTTGTGGCGTGAGGTCACCCATCAGGCGCTCTAAGTCATAAGATAGGGAAGATTGCATCACAAACTCTTCTGGAGAAGCTCCTGGATCTTCCAGCATTTCTCCGAGTTCGGTGTCGTAGTTATCACCCAAGCGCAAATCTAAAGAAAGAGGCAAACGCGCCTTTTCTAGATACTCTCGCACTTGCTTTGGTGTCAATTCCAATTCTTCAGCTAGCTCACCAGCTGTGGGAGCGCGTCCCAATTTTTGAGACAATTGCCGCTGTGCTTTTTTAATTTTATTTAATTTTTCGGTTATGTGGATAGGCAGCCGAATGGTACGAGCCTTTTCGGCTATAGCACGGGTAATCGCTTGGCGAATCCACCAATAGGCATAGGTAGAAAATCTGTAGCCTTTCGTGGGGTCAAACTTTTCCACGCCGCGTTGCATTCCGATACTACCTTCTTGGATCAAGTCCAGTAAATCGACGTTGCGCTTGATGTACTTTTTGGCAACGGAAACCACCAGCCGCAAATTGGCTTCTACCATTTTACGCTTGGCAATTTCACCATCAGCGATCGCTTCGTTCAACTCTGCTGGTTCTAATTTTGTCGCTTTCGCCCACTCTTCGAGAGTTGGTTGGCGACCTAACTGGGTGGCAAGATTTTCCCGCGATTCGTGCAAGGCCGTTGAACGTTGCACCTGCTTACCATAGAAAATCTCTTCCTCGTGGGTTAAGAGTGGCACACGGCCAATCTCACGCAGGTAAGTCCGCACGAGGTCTGTGGCTGTCTGAGCGGTCTTCATGGCGCTACTCTTTGATAATGATGGGTTTGACGGTAGGGTCATTAAGGGATAGATGCTCTGTATGGGTGCTACCCAGTCAGGCTGGGAACCCATGCTATGGTTTGCAACTTACGCGCCCGATAAATTCGGCTGCTCATAAATAATCAAAATTGAGCTTCTTAACTGCTAAAAGTTACAGTTATTTCCTGCTTTCCACAAGTATCTACAGTTAGATAAAAGGTAATTTCTTAAACATTACTTCTATTGGATTAATATTAATAATTGTAACCTTTATGAGAAGGTTTTGGCTATATACCTGAATAAATTTCCTGGTTGTCCCAGTTTGTGGAATAGTATTTTTCCTTTCAAGCGCGTCTAAAAGCAGATTTCACAACTTATGTGACTCAAAGAAACTTCCTCATATTTGTTAAAATATCTCAATGAGAACTATATTCATTCTCTTATAACAATTGTTTAATTTTTGGGGAGTGGGGAGTGGAGAGTGGGGCATTGGGCATTGGGCATGGGGCATTGGGTATGGGTTGGTTATTTCTCCCCCTGCCTCCCCTGCCTCCCCTGCCTCCCCTGCCTCCCCTGCTCCCTCATCCCCCTCATCCCCCTCATCTCCCCCATCTCCCCACTCCCTACTCCCTACTCCCTCGCAATCTTGCAGTAATCTTGGATGACTTTTACATCCAAGGTCGTATTTTGTAAGGAACGGATGGCGGCGACGGTGGCTTTTGCACCAGCGATGGTAGTTATGATGGGAATCTTGTAAGCTAAGGCTGTGCGGCGGATTAACCTCGCATCGGTCTGGGCTTCTTCCCCTGAGGGTGTGTTGATAATCAGTTGGATTTTCTGGTTTTTGATTGCATCTAGGACGTGGGGTCGCCCTTCATGGAGTTTAAGTACTAATTCAACTTTTAACCCCTGTTCGAGAAGAACCCGGCGTGTACCAAGTGTGGCCATCACGGTAAAGCCCAAATCGATAAATTCCTTTACCACGATCGCAGCAGCTGTTTTATCGCGATCGCTCATTGATACAAACACGGTTCCCGTTAAGGGTAAACGCTCACCTGCGCCTATTTCGGCTTTGGCAAAGGCTCGTCCAAAGTCGCTGTCAATCCCCATCACCTCACCAGTGGAGCGCATTTCTGGTCCTAGTATTGTATCAGTTCCAGGGAATTTATTAAAGGGTAATACCGCTTCTTTGACGGCAATGTGGGTTGGGATGACTTCCTCGGTGAAGTGTAGCTCCTCTAAGGTTTTACCTGACATAATTAAGGATGCTAGTTTGGCTAACTGGACACCCGTTGCTTTAGAAACAAACGGCACCGTGCGGGAGGCGCGGGGGTTGGCTTCTAAAATGTAAACTTGGGGAGAATAGCCGCTTGCGCCGACGACGGCAAACTGAATATTCATTAACCCTATGACTGACAGGGCTTGGGCTAGTTGCACTGTCCATGTACGAATTTGATTGAGAACTGCCGGTGGTAAAGAAATCGAAGGTAAGGAACAAGCGGAGTCTCCTGAGTGAATTCCAGCTTGTTCTATGTGTTCCATGATACCACCAATCACTACCCGTCCTGTATGATCGGCGATCGCATCAACATCGACTTCAATGGCATTTTCTAAAAACTTATCAATTAAAATTGGATGGTCTGGTTCTACCAGTACCGCGAAGGTCATGTAGCGTTCTAACTCAGCATCAGAATAGACGATTTCCATCGCCCGCCCCCCTAAAACATAGCTGGGACGCACCACCACCGGATAGCCAATACGTTTAGCGACAATTAGCGCATCTTCGTAACTCCGAGCAATACCATTGGGTGGTTGAGCAATATTCAATTCCTTGAGAATCTTCTCAAATCGCTCTCGGTTTTCTGCCATGTCGATGGAATCTGGTGATGTTCCCCAAATCTTGGGGATTGGGGAGTGGGAACTCTCCCCAGTCCCCAGTCCCCAGTCCCCAGTCCCTAATCCCTGCAAATATTCTTGGAGGGGAATAGCCAACTTCAAGGGTGTTTGTCCGCCAAACTGGATGATTATGCCTACAGGATTTTCAGTTTCGATGATATTCAGGACATCTTCTTTTGTTAAAGGCTCGAAATACAGGCGATCGCTGGTATCATAATCTGTGGAAACCGTCTCTGGGTTGGAGTTGACCATAATCGTCTCGTACCCCGCTCCTTTCAAAGCATAGGCGGCGTGACAACAACAATAGTCAAACTCAATTCCTTGGCCAATGCGGTTAGGACCACCACCCAAAATCAAGACTTTGGGCTTGGTTGCTGGCAAAACTTCTGTTTCTTCTTCGTAGGTAGAATAGTAGTAAGGAGTAAACGCTTCAAACTCCGCTGCACAGGTGTCTACAGTTTTGTAAACTGGGATGACTTCTAGTTGTTTGCGATAGGCGCGGACTTCATCTTCGGTGGTTTTGGTGGCATAGGCAATCTGGCGATCGCTAAATCCATTCCTCTTCACTTCATAAAGTTGCTCTTTTGTCAATTCCTTTAAGGATGTGCGCTTGAGGAATTTCTCCACATCGAGAATTTGCTGCATTTTATCCAGGAACCACGGGTCAATACCAGTGAGTTCATAGATTTCTTCGGCACTGATGCCTAACTGTAAAGCATGACGCAGGGCAAAAATGCGATCGGGATTTGGTGTCCGCAGCAGGGCACGAATTTGTTCGCCACTGGGTAATTTTTCGGCTTTGTCGCAACCCCAGCCAGCACGTCCGGTTTCCAGAGAACGCAGTGCCTTTTGGAAGGATTCGTTGAAAGTCCGCCCAATTGCCATTGCTTCTCCCACTGACTTCATTTGGGTTGTCAGCACTGGTTCGGAACCGGGGAACTTTTCAAAGGCGAAGCGGGGGATTTTTGTAACTACGTAGTCAATTGTTGGTTCAAAGGACGCTGGAGTTTTCTTGGTGATGTCATTTTGAATTTCATCCAAGGTGTAGCCCACTGCTAGCTTTGCGGCAATTTTGGCGATGGGGAAACCTGTAGCTTTAGAAGCTAAAGCCGAACTACGGGAAACGCGGGGGTTCATTTCAATCACCACTACATCCCCAGTAACAGGATTAACGGCAAATTGAATATTAGAACCGCCAGTTTCCACACCTATCTCGCGGATGATTTTAATTGCCATATCCCGCAGCCTTTGATATTCTTTATCAGTGAGGGTTTGCGCGGGAGCGACGGTAATGGAGTCTCCAGTGTGGATGCCCATAGGGTCAAGGTTTTCAATGGAGCAGATAATCACCACGTTATCTGCCAAGTCACGCATCACTTCGAGTTCATATTCTTTCCAGCCGAGTAAAGACTGGTCAATGAGAATTTGGGAAACAGGGCTGGCATCTATACCCACCTGTGCCATTTCTTCAAATTCTTCTTGGTTATAGGCAATACCGCCGCCACTTCCACCCATTGTGAAGGCAGGACGAATAATTAGGGGATAAGTGCCAATTTGGCGAGCGATGGCTTTTGCTTCTTCTAAGGATTCGGCTGTGCCGCTGGGACACACAGCTACCCCAATCCTTGCCATTGCTTCACCAAAAAGTTTTCTGTCTTCGGCTTTTTCGATGGCTGGTAGTTTAGCGCCGATTAACTCAACGCTGTACTTTTCCAACACGCCATTTTTGGCTAAAGCAACAGCGAGATTGAGGGCGGTTTGTCCTCCCATCGTTGGGAGTAGAGCATCAGGGCGTTCTTTGGCGATCACTTTTTCGACTAATTCCGGAGTCAGCGGCTCAATGTAAGTGCGATCGGCCGTTTCCGGGTCGGTCATAATCGTTGCAGGGTTAGAGTTGACCAACACCACTTCATAGCCTTCTTCTCGCAGCGCTTTGCAGGCTTGAGTGCCAGAGTAGTCAAACTCACAGGCTTGTCCGATCACAATTGGACCAGAGCCTAACAGTAGAATCTTCCGGAGGTCATCACGGCGGGGCATAGTAGTTGCCTTGGAGTACGAGAATACAAATCCTGATTATTTTAAGGGTGTTTACCCGCGATCGTGCTTTTTATTATTAAGTTTTCTAACTTGATAGAGGGGAATGGGGACTGGGGACTGGGGACTGGGGACTAGGGACTAGGGACTAGGGACTAGGGATTGGGGACTGGGGACTAGGAAATAAATATTTAGGAATAGTTTCTCAGTACCCAATATCCAATCCCCAATCCCCAATCCCCAGTCCCCAGTCCCCAATCCCTATTTTGTATTTCTAATTTTATTGAATTGTGATGCTAAATTTTTTCTGTCTCTTGCAAAGATTTTTTATTTAATTTTATGAGAATTTTCAACAAATACTGATTTTCTGCGGCAGATATTTGTCTGTTTATTTAAGACAAATACATTACTGAGATCATAATCTACATTAGCTAACTAATTGCTAAATATTTTCAATGTTAAATATGATGTAAATATGTTGACTTAGATTAAAAATGGCAGAGAAATAGATATACTACTCTCTGCCATTTTTTATAATATTTTAAGAGTTAATGCGACAGACTTTTTCTTTTGGTCTAGGTAGAAAAATCTAGATTATGAGAGTTTTAGCTTTGAGCAGCTTGCACAAACCCTAAGGTTAAGCTGTCTTTGGCGAGGAAGTGAGATAAATGATAAGCACGTTCCTCAGTTTTTAACAAAATCTTTTCGTAGAGATAGCGTGTGCCGCGATCGCCTAGACTCTCTGCCTGAGCAGCTTGGCGACGAATTACGCCAATGATTGCTTGTTCGGCAGCTAGGTCATTTTCTACCATTTGGCGGGCGGAATATACGCCTTCGGATTCTTGTTCAAAACAGGTTAATTCTGCTAGTTTGCTGAAGGTTGCAACTGGCACACCACCCAGTCCATCCAAGCGCTCTCCAATTTCATGGATGTGGTCTTGTACTTCTTTGTAGCTTTCGTTAAAAAACTCATGCAGAGAGTAAAATTCTGCACCTTCAACTACAAAATGATGTTTTTGGTACTGCAAGTAAAGTGCCTGGAAACTAGCTAATACAACGTTGAATCCTTCGGTAACTGGGGCAGTTACGCTGTGATCCAAGAGTACGGGATTGTCATATACATGACCAAAATTTCGTAACAAAGTTTGCGTTTCAGACATTGTTCTCCTCGCTCTTTAGCAGTTACAGTTTTTAACTGCTTAGTCTTTATATATTAACATTTTCACAATAATGGCAAGGCCTATTCTCTATGACTAAATTTTGAATTGTAGGCTACAAAAATTCTCCAGTTTATTTGTTCGTTGAATAATGTGAAGGGGAGTGGGGATTGGGGAGTGGGGATTGGGGACTGGGGAGTGGGGACTGGGGACTGGGGACTGAGGGAGATGAGGGAGAGGATAATGGGACAAGGTAACAAGGTGACCTGAGTGAAAACTTGCAACAAGTTTTTTCCCATATCCTCTTCCCAGACCTAATCCCCAATCCCCAGTCCCCAATCCCCAGTCCCCAATCCCCAATCCCCAATCCCCACTCCCCAATCCCCAGTAATTATTTTTTCCAAAGTTAATGAGAATTGTTTGCACTTAAGCTATGCTGGTTTTAAGAGGCTAAACTCTTAAGACTTTCAAAAGTCAGAAGTTAAATCGCGGTATTTACTGCAAGTTTGTTGCACTTTGAGGGCAATTCTCTTGAAATCGTTTAGTTCAGAAATAGAAAGCAAGCACGTTGTAGAAGTGAATTGGGCAGACCGCTGGCAAGTTTATCAACGCCTAAAGGAGTTAGATATTCCCTGTAGTTGTGTGACTAATCAGCCACTACAAGTTGAAATTAGCTCTGCTACTGGGGCTGTTCAACTTTGGAGCGTGATACGGCGATTCACAGCCTCTCGTCAAGACCAGATTTGGACTCTTGAATGCTGCTGGAAAAGTCGTTACCAAAAGTTCTAATCTACATCGCCAATTTTCAACCCGGTGCTGAAAGTATCACTGTAAATAGCTTGTATTAGTTAAAAGGAGGTTAAAAAATGGGTGCATGTCATAGTCTGGAAGTATCAGAATTTTGCCTTGAGGGCAGATTTATAGATTTTGTTATTAAAGATGGGTATAAGCTCAAAGGTTTACTGCTGGGGACTCATGAGGGTGAATGCTACGTTAAACTGGCTAAGCATTTACGGGCTGCTTTTGATTTGCGGCTATCACCAGGTACTTGGCTACAAGTTGTTGGTTATAAACAATACGATATAAAAAAAGACAAGGTTACACTCAAAGCTGAACGTGTGATGGCGGCGCGTTCTGAAATGGCGACAGTTAAAACTATCGCTGCACCACAAGAACCACCATCAATTGATAATGCCAAGGTAAAACCAGCGAAGACGAAAGCAACTATTTTGGTGTGTCAAAAGTCTGATTGCATGAAACGCGGTGGTAAAGCCGTTTGTCAGGCTTTGGAGGCTGCTTTGAGCGATCGCGGTTTGGAAGACCAAGTTACAATCAAGGGCACTGGTTGTATGAAAAACTGCAAAGCCGGGCCAAATCTAGTTATGCCCGATAAAACCCGCTACAGCCAGATTCAAGCACCACAAGTCCCGGCGCTGATGAATAAGCATTTTGCTGACAAAGGTTTAGCACCACAACCAGAGAGTTTCAGGGAAGTACCAATGGTTAATTCCAAGTTTTGCTGAAGTTGAGCCAATTTTAGATTTTAAATTTTAGATTTTAGATTTTTTTGCTTCATGCCGGACTAACATGCCGCTACGCTAACACCCGTTGCAGGTCAAATAAATCCAAAATCCAAAATCCAAAATCCAAAATCCAAAATCCAAAATTGTTTGACTGATTAATGAGAAAATTTAATGGTAAGTTTTTAGTGTGTTCCCTTGATACTCGGCAGTAATCTTTGACAGATTTTTGCAAGAGTTATTGATATAGCGATCGCCCTTATATTGTCATCAAACGATGATAATATAAGGGCGAGCGCTTAATATATCTATGGAATTGAGTTGAGCGCTGGTTTGGTAGGATGCCTTAGCAGCAGCGTCAGACAATTTTGGATTTTAGATTTTAGATTTTAGATTGACCCCAGCAATCAATTCAGGGGCAAGTCAAGTAATTTTAGATTTTGGATTTATTCCACGTAGCTTGCTTCTCGGGGAGCGAGTATAAATTCGCTTGCTCTGATACCTTTTGAAATTTTGGATGCAAGAATCTTCACTTCAATCCAAAATCCAAAATTTAAAATCTAAAATTCGGTCAGGCATCGAAAATATCTACAATGATCCATTAACAATGGAATGCCAGTGGTCTAAAGTGGCTTGAAATTTTGGGTGTTGGAGGTCTGGGAGCCAAAGAATGAGCGCATCTTCACCGTTATCTTGGTAGTAACCCCGACGGCGCCCTGCTGTTTTGAAGCCAAATTTTTGATATAAAGATATAGCCCCCAAGTTGGAAGCTCGGACTTCGAGAGTAGCTCGCTCCAAACCGCGATCGCAAGCTGTTTTGATCAGTGAATATAGTAAAGTCTGTCCTAAACCTTGGCGCTGATATTGGGGATGAACCGCCAAAATTGTAATGTGAGCTTCTTCTAAAATTGACCAAAAGCAACCCATTCCCAGCAGTCTGGAACTAGAGACAGGGGAAAACAAACCCAGCAGATCGCTATTGGGACTGTCCAACTCTCGTTGGTAAGCCTCCATTGTCCACAGACCACCAAAACAAGCTAGATCTAGTTCCAGCAATGCAGTCAGATGCTCTGTTTTTAATGATTTAATTTCTAAGTCTAATGAAATCACATCTATTGAATAATATTACAAACTGTTACACGAGACCCACACAAAGTTAGTTAAGGCTAGAACTTTTTATACTAAATAACTGTTACTAACCTGACTTTGGTGCTGTTTTCTGTATAAAAGGGATTGGGGATTGGGGATAAGGGGGATGAATGAGTGTGGGGACTGTGGTGAGTATGGGCAAAGACTGTAAGCTTCCCATATCTCCCACACTCCCACACTCGCAATCTCTAGTCCCCAGTCCCCAGCCATGCACTGAAGCTCAAGAAGTGTCCCCAATCCCCAGTCCCCAATCCCCAGTCCCCAGTCCCCAGTCCCCCCATCTCTTTGAGGTTCAGTGTGACCCTTATTGCTGAAAAAGGTAAACTGAGAAACGGGAGACTTACTCACCCCCGTATTTTAAACAAGGACAATTAATTATAGTTATGGTATCGACTCACCCCACTGGGGTTCAACATTCTGGAAGTCAATATTTACCTCAAAGGCGCAGCAGCAAAGCAAATTCTTCGCCTAATCAGGAACTTTTACCCTTAACAGCCAGAGTTCATAATCATGACTTCTTGGAAATTGGTGGGTGTGATATCACAACCCTAGTTAAGCAGTTTGGTTCACCTTTATATATTTTAGATGAAGAAACCCTGCGTTTGGGTTGTCAGCAATACCGAGATGCTTTCAAAGAATACTACAAAGGCGAATCTCAAGTATTGTATGCTTCAAAAGCTTGGAATTGTTTAGCAGTTTGTGCGATCGCTGCCTCTGAAGGTTTAGGAATTGATGTTGCATCAGGTGGTGAACTTTATACCGCGCTAGAAGCAGGTGTCAATCCTGAGAAAATCTATCTTCATAGCAACAATAAATCTCGTGAAGAACTGATTTTTGCCACAGAAGTCGGTTGCACTATTGTGGTGGATAACTGGCATGAGTTACGCACTTTGGTAGAAATTGTGGAGGCGGCAAATTCCCCTGACCTACAGCCTCGATTTTTATTGCGCCTGACTCCGGGTATTGAATGTCACACACATGAATATATCCGCACTGGACAACTAGATAGCAAATTTGGCTTCGATCCCAATGAGCTAGAGGAATTATTTACTTTTGTTAGTCAACAATCTTTCCTTAACTGCGTAGGGTTACATGCTCATATCGGTTCCCAAATTTTTGAGCGGCAACCGCATCGAGATTTAGCTGCTCTGATGGTACAGTGGTTGCGGGATGCGGCGAAGTATGGTTTAAATTTGACAGAGTTAAATGTCGGTGGTGGTTTAGGGATTAAGTATACAGAATCAGACGATCCCCCTAGCATTGAAGAATGGGCGAAGCCGATTTGTGAAGTAATCCAAGAAGCTTGTGCAGCCGAAAATTTACCTTTGCCAAAATTACTTTGTGAACCGGGGCGATCGCTAATTGCCACAGCTTGCGTTACAGCCTACACTATTGGTTCATCCAAAGTGATCCCAGAAATTCGTACCTACGTAGCAATTGATGGGGGAATGTCTGACAATCCCCGTCCGATTACTTACCAATCAGTTTATCGGGCAGTGGTTGCCAATAAAATGTCCTCTCCCTTAACCGAAACCGTCACAATTGCTGGGAAACATTGTGAATCAGGAGATATCCTGATTAAAAATGCCCTACTCCCAAAGACAGAACCAGGAGATATTCTCGTAGTTATGGGAACTGGTGCGTACAATTACAGTATGGCATCTAACTACAACCGCTTGCCGCGATCGGCAGCAGTGGTAGTGGCGAATGGGGAAGCAAATTTAATTTTGCAACGTGAAACTTATCAAGACTTAATTCGACAAGATCGCCTACCCCAAAGACTGAAAAATCAAGAGTTAGGAGTTAAAAGTTAGAACTTAGGAGTAGTGAATTTTAAGTTTTGAGTTTTGAGTTTTGAATTAAAAGTTTATTTCATAACTCCTAACTCCTAACTCCTAACTCCTAATTCCTAACTCCTAACTGTAATTAGAGGCAAAAGTGTAATCCAGATGTCATGAGAGATTGGTGGAAGCAATGGCTGATAAACCTGGGATGGTCACAGTCCTTGCTGTTTGGGACTCTGGATATTGTATTTGTGCTGGCGCTGACGTACATGATACTAGTTATTATTAGTGAGCGCCGGACACTATGGATGGTGCGAGGATTCATTATTTTGATGCTAGCCTCAGCACTAAGTGGCAGATTCGGCCTACCTCTGCTAAATTTTGTACTAGAAAAATTGGTGATTGGTTGTGCTGTAGCGATGGCAGTTGCTCTACAGTCAGAGTTTCGGCGATTTTTAGAACAATTGGGGCGCGGCGAATTTCGTCAGCTGTTTCAACCCGATCGCTTGGCAATCCCCAAATCTGATAGTGTAATTGATGAAATTGTTGAGGCTGTTAAAGAATTGTCAAAAAACCGTATTGGAGCTTTACTAATTTTGGAAACCACAGGCCCAATTGATGAGCGGGATTTTTCTGTGCCAGGAGTAAAGCTAAACGCGGAAGTTTCTAAAGAACTGATCCAGACAATTTTTCAGCCGAAAACTTTGTTACACGATGGAGCGACATTAATCCGTGGTTCGCGGATTGTGGCATCGGGTATAATTTTACCACTTTCGGGACGCACAGCCTCGCGCCAGTTGGGAACACGCCACCGGGCGGCAATGGGAATTACTGAGCGGGTCGAAAATTGCATTTGTGTCGTTGTATCAGAAGAAACGGGTTCTATTTCCTTAGCGGAACGAGGAACCCTAAATAGACCACTGACGATTAGAAAGCTCAAAGAGTCATTAGAGGATCTCTTGTCCCCAACTGTGGATCGGGAAGCTGTTGCTCCTGGTCTTTTGAGCTTGGCTCGTCAGATAGGTGGGAAGACACTAGCATTGGTTTCACGTTTACTCAGATTACCATCGACCGCTTCTCGAGATAAAAAATGACAGCACAACAAACTAAACTGCAAGATTTGCCCACTGACTTGAAACGAGAACTATTGCCCCAGCACGTTGCGGTGATTATGGATGGCAATGGTCGATGGGCTAAACGTCAAGGTCTACCACGCATTATGGGGCATAAGCGAGGAGTCGATGCTCTCAAGGATTTGCTTCGTTGTTGCAAGGATTGGGGAATCCAGGCACTAACAGCTTATGCTTTTTCCACCGAAAACTGGAAAAGACCCCAGGAAGAAGTAGATTTTTTGATGACTCTTTTCCAAAAAGTTTTACGTCAAGAACTGCGGGAAATGGTTGAAGAGAACGTGCAAATAAAGTTTGTGGGAAATTTACAGGCTTTGCCGCGATCGCTCCAACAAGAAATTTCTCGTTCGATGGAAGAAACCAAAAATAACCGCGCCATCCGGTTTTCAGTGGCAACTAATTATGGCGGACGCCAAGAGATTTTACAAGCTTGTCGGGCGATCGCCAAACAAGTCCAGCAAGGTCTACTACAACCTGATGAAATTGATGAACAGGTATTTGAAAGCCACTTGTACACAGCGGGAATTACTGACCCAGATTTGTTAATTCGCACCAGTGGAGAAATGCGCCTTTCTAATTTCCTGCTCTGGCAAATGGCTTACGGAGAAATTTACATCACCGATACTCTTTGGCCAGATTTTGACCGCGCTGAGTTTCACCGCGCCTTGTGTGCCTACCAGCAACGGGAACGCCGATTTGGGAAGGTGTAAGTCAGTACGGTGGCTATTGCTTTTAAGCATTTTGACGTGATTGGACATTTTTGGGAATACCCACCTACAAAATAGGCGATCGCACTTTTTTCTCTGCCACTTTCGTATGATGCCTTAGCGAAGCTACAAGATCGGCGATCGCTCTGCAATTTAAAAAACTCAATGATGGCTATTGGCATGATATCGATTTCTATCATTCTGGAACAACTCATAAAGGCTGTGCAAAAGCTGCAACCAGACTAGCAGACATAGGATCATTAGTGCGAGAAAAGCGACAAAAAGGGAGTGCCAGCGATATGAATCAGGAATCTGAGTTTCCTTTTGAAAGAGCAAGGCGAGTCACATCAGAAGAAAGCCAAGAATTCAGAGCCGCGATCGCTGAACAGCTTGGGATTAACCTGAAGAAGCGGGGTCGCCCCGCGAAAGAGGAAGAAGAAAAGTATGAGCCGATTTCTATTCGACTTTACCCTAAAGTTTTCTAGCACTAATCGCGGAGCTGACAATGCCCACCCTACAAGGTCGGCTAAGCCAATTCCTGGTGAAACAGGTCGGTGGCACCATCATCTGCACCGCGATAACCCCAATCTCGGGAACCTTGAGTGTCGGGCGATTTGGGGCAGATACCCGTCTTAGGGACGAGGAATTTGAAGTAACCGTACCCCCAGATGAGGGCCTTCATCTCAAACGGGGAGTAGTCGCGATTGGCAACTGTATAGCGTGCGTACAAGTAGTGCTCGGCAGCAGGCAGTTCCGGACTACAGCAGTTGACTCCTCCCGGCTTCTCCCTCTGCACACGAACGTGCGACCAAGCATCGAAAAGTTGATCTACCGAGTACGTATTGCTGCGGCTGCCGCCGTATGCATTATTGATAATCCCTTCGACTCCATTGAAGTCCGGCTCGCGGTTGGGGCAACTGGCAGGCACCTGCTCCTGTCGCTGTAAGATCACAAAGTTAGTCCGAAAGGGGGCTTCCATGAACGATCGCACTTCATCTGGCAACGAACTTCCCTCGCTTTTACTACTATTGAGCTGACTCTCAATATTATTCCGTGCCTGTAAGCCTACATTATTAGCCGATTGTATAGATGGCTTAGTTTGTACTTTGTCTTCTTCGTGTTCACAGGCTGCACATTTGCGTCGCAAGGAGTCTTGTACAGGCTGTACGGTAGGAGTGTTAAGTTTGTGGGGCACAACCATCCGCATCACCTGATTTGCCATCCAATCTGCTTCCTGCTCGTACTTGTCCCCTGGTTCTCCCACCGTCAGTTTTGCCTGGGGACGACGCAACGCTATGCGACTAATGTCGTGACTAAAAGACCTTTGCTCAAGGGCTTCTGATAATAAGGATTGCTCGTCGGCAAACTGAGCCTCTTTGAGGTTGGTTGATTGCTCTGTTGCTGTTTGAATTAGATTATTTTTTGGTAAACTAAAGCCGCCTGTTGGGTTTGCCAGTGTTGGGGTATGTGGTGAGACAAGGGACGGATTGGAAAAAGTTGATGTACCTGCTTTCTTACGCCCAAAAGTGTAGCTGTTGCTCATCTCACCCTTCCTTAATTGATGGGTAAAGCCGTGATTCCTACTGCCAAGTATTTTTAACTAGCAAATTTTACAATTTCTGAAAAGGCGATCGCTATCAACTTTAGTCTAAATTTACAATCAGACCTAGCCGCCAATTTGTATCTCAGTATTTGCATGGTTTTTTGCCGGACTAGGAGTAAATTTAGGTCAGGAGCAGCTATGTTGTATCCCCGAATTCATCAAGTCAAAGCAATCGATGATACTACTCTAGTCATTGAATTTACCAATCAAGAGGTGAAAAAATACGATGTTCGTCATCTCTTAGATACTCCAATGTTTTCTCCACTTCGACAACCTGCTTTTTTTAAGAACTTTAAGGTCGAGCTAGGGGGCTATGCAATACTGCTCGGTTATACCAATTCTATATGAGGCTGCGCTCTATTGGCGTAGCGGCAATTCATGAATTGCCGCTACAATCTGTAGTTTTGCATCAGTCTTATAAGCGCATCTTCAAACAGAAATGGTATTAAGCCTAAAAAATTACTTTGGTGTAGGTTGGGTTGAGGAACGAAACCCAACATTTTCAGGGCTTTGTTGGGTTTCACGACCTTCTACCCAACCTACAAATTTTCTTAACCGAATAGTATTGGGGGGCTATGGGATTGTGTGGAATGAGGAGATTGATCTTAGCGAGTATGAACTGTGGAAGAATGGTGTGTCGTTGATGGAGAGTCAAGATAAGGCTGGCGATCGCAAACAGCCGTCATAGTGCGATCGCATTTACGCTCAACAATCTCGTTAATACTCACAACTTGGGAATTTTTTTGGCAGGAAGCTTTAAGCGCACGACGTTTGCACCAATGACGAGAAAGTCCTGTGCACCAGAAGCCTTCATAAGTTCCATTCCAGTATGTAGACAGGGGTCGGCTCTGCGTTCATCAGGGTGCCACTCGTATGGGTCGCTTAATTCCAAATCAACAAGAGCAGTACCATCATTAACGTCTGTATTCTTCTGACGTGCGCTATTGTCGTCATAAATTTTGAAGAAGAATGTATCAATGCCGCCCAGAGCATACAACCAGTTTTTAGTTGTGTAATCAAATTGCTTGATGGGGTCGTCGAGTTTTCCTTCGGTTTCAGTTGTGTTTGCAAGTAGACTTTCCATTTTGGATTTGACACCAGCATCTTCACGAAACATTTTTGCAACGTTATTGTCAAAAGGTGCTCCGCCTCCAGTTAGGTAGTGGTCAAAGTTGGCTACAGCATCTGGGTATGGGGCTAACACCTGACGGGCGTAATCTGCAATCCAA
The DNA here is from genome assembly GCF_015207005.2 of Desmonostoc muscorum LEGE 12446. Taxonomy (GTDB): domain Bacteria; phylum Cyanobacteriota; class Cyanobacteriia; order Cyanobacteriales; family Nostocaceae; genus Nostoc; species Nostoc muscorum. The sequence goes on along the minus strand of NZ_JADEXS020000001.1, from coordinate 1,224,860 downwards.
TGTGGTGGAATGCAGTTACAGATTGTTGTACCATGCGCTAACAAAGGAAAATCACTCATCATCAACTCGTTAAAGAGACGAAGTTGGTTTTCAGGGGGAGCAGTGAATATACGTATGATTCGATAGAGAGTGAATAATCCTAGAGTAGGAGAGATGCGTAAGAGGCAGTTGACTAAAGCAGTGGCATAAGGGTTACCACCTAATAGTTTAGATATATAGATTCCTGCCTGAAGAGACGGATCGTCAGTCGCTCGCTGTATTATCAGGCTTTCAGTTGCTTGCCTTTGAATCTCTGGCTCTTCCTGCAACATTTCTTTGTTTAGCTCACATTCTGAACACTCTAGTTGAGCATTTGGTTGATTAAGAGATTTCTTAACCTGAGTCCCTTTTATCTGCTGTACTACATGAGTCAACTCATGGGCCATCAACTCATTATTACCTGGCGACTTCCCCGCCCCAAAGTAAACATCGCTACCATGAGTAAAGGACTGTGCGCCCAATTCCCTGTTCATCTGCACCGCGTAGCTGTCTGTATGTACCCGCACGGAGGTAAAATCGGCACCAAACCGGGGTTCCATGAACGATCGCACCTCATCTGGCAACGAGCTTCCCCCACCTTTACTGCTATTGAGCCGACTTTCAATATTATCTCCTGCCTGTAAGCCATCATCAGTAGCAGGTTCTAGGGATGGCTTAGTTTGTACTTTCTCTTCCTCCTCACAAGCTGCACATTTGCGCTGCAAGGAGTTTTGTATAGGCTGTGTGCTGGGAGCATTAAGTTTGTTTGGCACAACCATCCGCATCACCTGATTTGCCACCCAATCGGCCTCTTGTTCATACTTGTCCCCTGGTTCTCCCACCGTCAGTTTTGCCTGGGGACAACGCAACGCTATGCGACTAATGTCGTGACTAAAAGACCTTTGCTCAACGGCTTCTGATAATAAGGATTGCTCGCCGGCAGACTGAGCCTCTTTGAGGTTGGTTGATTGCTCTGTTGCTGTTTGAATTAGATTATTTGTTAGTAAACTAAAGCCGCCTGTTGGGTTTGCCAGTGTTGGAGTATTTGGTGAGACAAGGGACGGATTGGAAAAAGTTGATGTACCTGCTTTCTTGTGCCCAAAAGTGTAGCTGTTGCTCATCTCACCCTTCCTTCATCAACTGATAAAGCCGTGATTCCTACTGCCAAGCATTTTTAACTAGCAAATTTTACAATTTGTGAAAATGCGATCGCTATCAACTTTAGTCTAAATTTACAATCAGACCTAGCCGCCAATTTGTGCTTCAGTATTTGCATGGTTTTTTGCCGGACTACGAGTAAATTTCATTGCAAGCGATCGCTTTTGGTGGGTGCTTTTGCCAGCTATGCCGACTTTACAAAATTGGCAATGTCTGCGGCGATAAACTACGCACCTCAACTCAAAGGAGCGGCGATGTCTGATGACAAGCCTTACGGCTACGCATTTTGGTAAAATAGACGGGTTAAGTATTTGTTAGATGTCGTTATGCCAGAGGTTGCACGGTTCTATGGAATTGTGATTAAAGTCTTCTTTGGCGATCACCCTCCACCTCATTTTCATGCAATATATGGCGAGTACAATGGGTTAGTCAGCATTGAATCACTTGAAATCATTGAAGGAGATTTGCCAAATCGGGCACAAAAGCTAGTCCTAGAGTGGGCAACTTTATACCAGCAAGATCTGTTGCAAATGTGGAATACTCAGGAGTTTCGTAAGCTACCTCCTTTGAAGTAAATTTAGGTTAAAAGCAGCTATGTTGTATCCCCGAATTTATCAAGTCAAAGCAATCGATGATACTACTCTAGTGATTGAATTTACCAATCAAGAGGTGAAAAAATACGATGTTCGTCATCTCTTAGATACTCCAATGTTTTCTCCACTTCGACAACCTGCTTTTTTTAAGAACTTTAAGGTCGAGCCAGGGGGCTATGGGATTGTGTGGAATGAGGAGATTGATCTTAGCGAGTATGAACTGTGGAAGAATGGTGTGTCGTTGATGGAGAGTCAAGACAAGGCTGGCGATACAATTGAGCAGTCATAGTGCGATCGCTCCGAACACGATCGCCCTTCTACCTTTTCAACTTTGATCTCCCTCTCTCTTTTTCAGTAGCGATCGCGTAGTGTCTTTGTAGCTGGCTTCCCGCAGGGTAAGAGAATTGCTACGGCAAATGCGATGGTACTAAAATCTTTTGAGGGCAGTATCTATTCTCTCAAGAGAGGTAACCCCGGTGTACTTAGTTCTCAAAAACTCTAAAAATCTCTTGATTACAGTTTTTTGATCTTGATTAAAGTTACTAATCCGACTAGAAAACGGAGCCATTTCTGAATCTTGTTCTTGAGGCGCATTTAAACTATGAACAATTGTTGTAGGAATCATATCAGCCTCTCGGTATGAGCGGATTGAGGCAAGAAGGTAAGCTGGTAAATAAAACCGATAACCTTCTGGAGTCAAAAAGAACAAACCCTCAGCATGATACCTCAGCATATCTAATGATAGAGATCGCCAATCCTTCCCCTTCAAGACTTCTTTGATTTCGTTACACTCCAAGTGATAGCCAGTGTTGTCGTAGACGATTTCATCATCTCCAGGGTACTCAACATTAGAGAAAGCTTTTTCAATATCTAAAATAAGCTTTTCTGATTGTATTTCAGAAGACTCAACCATAGCAAATAATTTCCTCTAAAAAAGCTAAAACCTGGTTCCAAGGAGCAAAACATTAGCACTTTTTCTTACGATATTGTTCTCGACATTTATCTTCAGCTATGTGCGCTGATTCTGTGGCTTCCCTATGTCCATTATCTCCTCCTTGGTAACATTCTTGATTAATATTTTCTCGCGCCTTTGCACATCTTTCGTTTCTTTGCCATCTGCTTCTGAGTTCTGCACAATTAAGAGTTTCATCATCACAACTGCGTTCAAGCTGCTTACATTGTTTGTTTACTTCATCTTGAAGTTCACGATGCTGAGTCTCAGTACAATCGCCTAGATGCTGTTTCTGTTTTCTTTTCTTTTCTTCTTCCCTTTTCCTGTTTTCCTCCAAATATTCATCTTCTGTCTTACCTTTTTGAAATATATTTGAAGGAATTAACATGATTGCGATGAAAACTATTATTCCTACAGCAATAGGACCTAAAAGAACACCAGGGCCAATACGAGGAACAGGACTCGGACCTGGAGAAACAGGTGTCACAGGTGCCGGAGGAATCGGTGCAGGTCCGGGAGGAACAGGCACAGGTTCAGGAATAAGAAAAGGAGGAATAGGATTAGGAGTAGGAGTAACAGGTACAGGAGCAGGCGCTACATTCATGCTTGCTTGTGCCGCCAATACGTTAGCTGCTTGTTGCACCTGTTCAGGAATATCTATCAAGTTGTGCAAGTCTGTAGGATTTTTGCTACGAAGATTTTGGACAAGCTCTGGATCAAGCCCATAAGTCCAAGCTCTTACCAATCTTCCAGGTTCGCTGTTCCAATCCACCTGAATACCATACGAATTAGCGATCCAATCAGTAGCTTCACCCCCAAGGTCTGTAACAGCTTCCACTGCTTCACTGCCTTGTTGCTTTGCCCAGTCATAAGCATCACTTCCGGCTTGGGTAACCGAATCTACGGCTGCACCGCCTTTTTCTTTAGCCCAGTCATAAGCATCACTTCCGGCTTGGGTAACCGAATCTACGGCTGCACCGCCTTTTTCTTTAGCCCAGTCATAGGCATCGCCTCCGGCTTGAGTGACAGTATCGACCGCTCCACTGGCTTTTTCTTCAGCCCAGTCATAAGCATCGCTTCCGGCTTGAGTGACAGTATCGACCGCTCCACCGGCTTTTTCTTCAGCCCAGTCATAAGCATCGCTTCCGGCTTGAGTGACAGTATCGACCGCTCCACTGGCTTTGTCTTTTGCCCAGTCTAAGATACCTCCGCTTGAGCTACTTTCTGAATCTGTCTGATCTTCGTCATCATCAAAAGGTGACCATCTTTGTATCCCAGACTGAGAAAGTGCTGATATGTTAGGCGATCGCTGTACCTCTAGTTCCTCTTTTTCGCAAACTGAACACTTTCGTTGGACAGTTGGCTGTTTCCAGACTTGCTTAGTTTGAACTGCCCCCGTCTGCTGCACTACATGAGTCAACTCATGCGCCATCAACTCATTATTCAAAGCCGACTTACCGCCCCCAAAGTAAATATCGCTACCATGAGTAAATGCCTGTGCCCCCAACTCCTGATTCATTTGCATCGCTTCACTGTCTGTATGCACCCGAACGGAGCTAAAATCGGCACCAAAGCGGGGTTCCATGAAGCCTCTGACTTCATCTGATAACAGACTTCCCCCACCTTTACTAGTATTGATCTGACTCTCAATATTATCCCCTGCCTGTAAGCCACGATCAGTAGCAGGTTCTAGGGATGGCTTAGTTTGTACTTTCTCTTCTTCCTGCTCACAAGCTGCACATTTTGGCTGTAAGGAGTCTTGTACGGAGTTCACGGTAGGAGCGTTCAGTTTCTGGGGGACAACCATCTGCATTACCTGATTTGCCACCCAATCCGCCTCTTGTTCATACTTGTCCCCTGGTTCTCCCACCGTCAGCTTTGCCTGGGGACGACGCAACGCTATGCGACTAATGTCGTGACTAAAAGACGGTTGCTTAATAGCTTGTGGTTCCAAGGATTGCTCGTTAGCAGACTGCGCTTCTTCCTGGTTGGTTGATTCTGAGGTTAATTGTTGGATAGGAGTGTTATTTGTTGGTAAACCAAAGCCTCGTGTTGGGTTCGCCAGCGTTGGAGTAGTTGGTGAGATCAGCGACGAATATGAAAAAGTTGATGTACCTGCTTTCTTGTGCCCAAAAGTGTAACTGTTGCTCATCTCACCCTTCCTTTATTGATGGGTAAAGCCGTGATTCCTACTTGACAAGCATTTTTGAATAGCACATTTTACAATTTGTGAAAAGGCGATCGCTATCAACTTTAGTCTAAATTTACAATCAGACCCAGCCGCTAATTTCTGCCTCAGTATTTGCATGGTTTTTTGCCGGACTAGGAGTAAATTTCATTGCAAGCGATCGCTTTTCCTTGGCGCTTTTGATGGTGAACTGTACTCAGCACTTAGTTTACGGTCCAGAAAACACCGCTTGTTCTATATCTTCCCGACTTAGAGAATATTTGAATGAGCGTTGGATGTCTTGTCCATTTTCCCCAGATTGGATGTATCGCACTACGATTTGCTCAACATCAAGCCAAAGTTCAGCTTGCCAACTAGGCCGCTGCACACGCCAGCAATGCCGCTGTGTTTCGTCTTGTTGACAACCTTGGTCTTTTAGCCACTGCTCAATTTGTGGCAGGGGATGATTGTATAAGGGGGTATCTGAGGGAAGAAAAGACATAGGAATTTTAGATTTTGGATTTTGGATTAGGAAATTTTTTAATATTTAATTACCATCAGGGTAATTACAGGAGATATCAAGAAGCGTGAAGTACACAAACTAGTTTTAGTGTCAGACATTAAACCTGTTTTACTTCCCAATTCTGAATTCTGACTCCTGAATTCTGAATTCTGAATTGTGCTGTACAGATGGATTTGGTTGCTGCAAATGTGTTTGCAAAGCAGGGTCACCACGAGTTAAGCCAATGGCAACTGCTAGTAACAAACAACCTACAAATGTTAACACCAGCATAAATAAAGCGAAAATTTCGCCAGATGAGAGGGGGCGATCGCTGGCATCCAGATAAGCTGATTTTGAGAAGTCATGAGAACGCGATACGGGATGATTCAAATCAGGAGGTGCTTGAATCACTCCAAAGCGAGAATAGCCAATTTTTAAATCGTAGCTTAACCGACGTTCTGGATGGCTCAGGGTGGCGTAAGCTTCATTGAGTTGCTGAAATTTGGCAGTAGCTACAGCAGCAGGCAAATCTGTAGTATCAGGATGATAGCGTTTGCTCAGTTGCCGATAAGCCCGACGAATATCGATTACCGATGCCGAGGGATGCAGTTCTAGCAGGGAGTAATAAGTTGGTTTACTGCTTTGTGCCATTGTCCCTTTCTGATTCACGGCTGTTTGAGTCACTTCGCTCAAAAGATATTTTTTATATTTTAAATCCTTTGTCAATTGGTGAAGACGGTATGAAGACACAACAACTCTAGCATTTGATAAAATATTTAATAAAGCATTTTATTAGATGCGATGCACGTCAAAATTAATCTCGAAAATATTCAAACTCTCACTGACTTTAAGCGCAATGCCAAGGACTACGTAGAAAGGATCAAGGCCACAAAATCCCCCCTTGTACTAACTGTGAATGGTAAAGCTGAGGTTGTAGTACATGAAGCACAAGCGTTTCAGCAGATGATAGATCAACTCCAGCACCTTGAAGAAGAACTGCAAAAACTCAAGCTAGAAGCATTACGCAGTCAGATTGATATTGGTATTAAGCAACTTGAGGCTGGACAATATAGCGAATATGATGAAGAGTCACTTTTAGCTTTTTTTGCAGATATTAAAGCACGAGGACAGCAAAATTTAACTGACAGCGATGCTCTATGAGTCGATTTCGGATTTCTAGTCAAGCATCGCAAGATATTGAGAATATCTGGAAATATCTAGCGCAGAATAATTCAAAAGCTGCCAATCAACTTTTTGATACTCTGCGAGAAAGTTTTCCGAAACTGGCGAAATTTCAGCAAATGGGCAAACAAAGACCTGAATTGGGTGCGTTTTTGCGAAATTTTCCAGTTAAAATTATTTAATTTTTTATCGTCCAATAGACGAAGGCATAGAAATTGTACGTATCTTGCATGGTTCACAAGATATAGAAACTATTTTTCAAGATGAAGACTAACGTATTAAATCAGCACGGGGTTTAAAGGTTTCAATTTGTCGCAATTTTTCGTAAAGTTCTCGTTCTTCTTGACTAATATTTTTCGGTGTAACTATTTGAATTTCCACTAATTGATCGCCACGTTTACCATCTTCATTAGGGTAGCCTTTATTCCCTAGTCGAAATTTTTGGCCAGATCTAACTCCGGGAGGGATGGTCATTTTTACAGGGCCATCAAGAGTGGGTGCTTCTACCTGACCTCCTAAAACTGCTTCGCTGGGAGTCACAGGTACTTGACAGAGAATGTTGAAAGCATCTAGCTTAAACAATGAATGAGGCTCAACGGTAATTTTTAAGTATAAGTCGCCACCACCAACGCCTTGGTTTCGCAAACGAATAGTTTGACCTGTAACCATCGCCGGAGGCATAGTAACTTCTAGCGATCGCCCATCTTCTAAGCGAATGCGTTCATTACCACCTTGATAAGCTTTTTCTAATGGTAAAGTTAATCTGGCTTCTATGTCCCTACGAGTAGTGCGGGGTGGGGTGTTAACTGTGTAGGCAACTTTTGTTCTCGGTGAACGAAACGGATCGCTGGAAGCACCATTATTAGAGGTATTTGCCCCATTTTGATTTTTGACGCCGATAACTTGATTAATAAAGCTTTCAAAGTCAGCAAACTGACTTGGATCTACATCCTGATTATCGTTGCGACCGTTAGCGCCAGTTTGCCAGCTTTTAGCCTTTGGCGTCTGTTTGTTGCCTGCAAAGCCTTTTTGCTTCCAATAGCGGCTAAATTGGTCATACTGCGATCGCTTGGCTGGATCTGAAAGGACTTCATAAGCTTCGCCGATATCCTTAAATTTATCCTCGGCTGCTTTATTTCCAGGATTGAGATCGGGGTGATACTGTCTTGCTAACCGCCGATAAACCTTTTTAATTTCCTCGTTGGAGGCGTCTTTAGATACTCCTAAAATTTCGTAGTAATCGCGGAAATTCTGCAAATTTTGCATAGTCAGCTATTTAAATTTTAGATTTTAGATTTGGGATTTTGGATTAATTAGGAGTTAGGAATTAAAAGTTAGAAATTGAAAGATTTATTTTTTTACTTTTGAGTTCTAACTTCGTCAATTCTAGATTTTTAATTTGGAATTTTAGATTTCAGGAAAAATCTAAAATCTCAAATCTAAAATCCAAAATTGATTGACTCCCCACTCCAATCAGAAACTATAACCAATCATTGTCTTCTTCATCATCCCAGTTATCTTGGTAACTTGGACGGGATTTGCGGGGAGGACGATTTTCATAGGAAGAAGAACGATTATCTCGGCCATAGTCTCTGCCAGAGTCTCGGTCTCTGCCATAGTCTCTACCATAGGAGTCGCGTTCCCGAAATGTATCTCTGGCAGAGTCGCGTTCCCGTTCTTTATCGCCACCAGTAAAGATGTCACGGATAGTGCCAAACAAATCGTCGTCTTCGTCTTCAGCATAATACTGGCGGACTTCTCGATTTAGCTCATATAGAGCATCTTGCAGATCGGCGTAGGTTTGGTCAATACCGCGATCGTCGTTTTCCTTGAGACTTTCTCGTAGTTCTTGGCAGATATTATCAATTTTTTGGCGGCGGTTGCGGGCAAACTGCATACCAAATTCCAAAGCTACTTCTCTAAGTTGTCGTTCTGCTTGGAAAATCAACGCCTCCGAACGAGTCCGCTTTTCTACTCGTTCTTTACGTTCGCGATCGACATCGGCGTATTTTTGAGCATCCTGAATCATCCGATTTACTTCCGATTCTGTCAAGGTAGAAGCGCCTTGAATGGTGATACTCTGTTCTCTACCAGTGGTTCTATCTAAGGCTGTTACCTGCAAAATTCCATTGGCATCGATATCAAAGGATACTTGGACTTGGGGAATCCCCCGTGGCGCTGGTGGGATGCCATACAGCTTGAACCGTCCTAAAGACTTGTTGTTTGCTGCCATGTCTCGTTCGCCCTGGACTACGTGAATTTCCACAGTATTTTGATTATTTTCCGATGTAGAAAATATATCAGAGCGACGTACTGGTATGGTAGTATTGCGGGGAATGAGTTTTTTCATGACGCCGCCGATGGTTTCCAATCCCAAAGATAGCGGTGTGACATCCAAAAGCAGCACATCTTTGAGTTCGCCTGCAAGTATGCCTGCTTGAATTGCTGCACCCACTCCCACCACTTCATCGGGGTTGACATTTTCGTTGGGTTCTATGCCAATCAAGTCCCGTACTAGCTGCTTTACCATTGGCATTCTTGTGGAACCGCCAACTAACACAACTTCTTCAATGTCTCTAGGTGAAAGTCCGGCATCTTTGAGGGCGCGTTTAACTGGTATCCGCAATCGCCCAATCAAATCACCACATAAGCCTTCAAACTGGGAACGAGTGAGACGAGTTTCCAGATGTTTGGGGCCATCTTCTGTGGCGGTGATGAAAGGTAAGTTAATATCCGTGATGCTGACAGCAGAAAGTTCAATTTTGGCTTTTTCCGCAGCTTCCATCAGACGTTGCAAAGCTTGGCGATCGCGTCTTAAGTCTACCTCTTCTGTTTCCAAAAATTGCTCTGCTAACCAATCTACTATTTTTTTGTCAAAATCATTGCCACCGAGTTGTGTATCTCCACTGGTAGCTTTCACTTCAAATATGCCATCGCCCACTTCTAAAATCGACACGTCAAAGGTGCCACCACCCAAGTCAAATACTAAGATAGTTTCCGTGTCACCCCGATCTAATCCATAAGCCAAAGATGCAGCAGTTGGTTCATTCAGAATCCGCAGTACCTCTAAACCAGCAATTCTGCCAGCATCGCGGGTTGCTTGCCGCTGGGAATCATTAAAATAAGCCGGTACTGTAATTACTGCCCCTGTCACAGGTTCACCCAAATAGCGACTAGCATCGTCTGCCAATTTCTTCAGCACCATTGCTGAAATTTCTTCCGGGGCGAAATCTTTATTCAGGCGGGGACAGGCGACTTTAATATTACCTACTTCGTCTTTGCGAATGGTGTAGGGTACACGCTTTGAATCTGGGTTCAGTTCGCCATATTTGCGCCCAATAAAGCGTTTCACTGCGAAAAAGGTATTTTGGGGGTTGAGGACGGTTTGTCGCCGTGCCATTTGCCCAACTACCCTTTCGCCTTCTTTGCTGAAGCCAACTACGGAGGGGGTTGTTCGCATTCCTTCTGCATTGGCAATCACCACCGGCTTGCCACCCTCCATCACGGCGACTACTGAGTTGGTTGTACCCAAGTCGATGCCGACTACCTTGCCCATGCGTTACTCTTCTCCTAAAGCGTCTTATATATTTATTATGATTGGGTGGAACTACCTCTAGCTTTGTGCTACAGGGTGAAAACACCTCAATGGTATAATAGTCGTCATTAAGGTAGAAAGTTAAGAAGTTCAGCTAGAGGAGATAGTTGCAAGACTAGGATAGCATTGACGATGCTTGGTGTGTCCAAGCAGCCTCAATTGTTGTTATCTAGCTACTTCTGTTTACTCTATCTGCAATTTGGTAAATCCACCTTAATCATGCTTGCTGTGCTTTTTTGAGTACCTGAAAACTTTAAAAATTTGAGTTTAATAGAACGATTACAAACTTCCCTCAATGAGATAGCGCGAGAACGCGATCCTTATATAGCAACAGCTGGACATTTTTTTGTCCAAGAATATATCCGCCAGGAATTTTCCCAATGGGGAAGTGTGGAAATCCACACCTTCCAAGTTAGAGGTAAACCTTGTAAGAATTTGATCTTAAATTTACCTTCCCAAGCTAGACCGCAAAAAAAGGATTTGCCACCTATTTTAATTGGTGCCCACTATGATGCTGTTCCTGGAACACCAGCTGCGGATGATAATGCCACAGGTGTAGCAGTGTTGCTGGAATTAGCCAGAAAATTTGCTGCTGAACCTGTAAGATATCCCCTAAGGCTGGTTGCTTTCGATATGGAAGAATATGGCTTACTGGGTAGCGCTGACTATGCAGCTTTGTTGCGCGAACAAAAGCAGCAGTTACGTTTAATGATTTCACTAGAAATGCTGGGCTATAAAGATTCTACACCCGGTTCTCAAAGTTACCCGCCTTTTTTGGAGCGCTTCTACCCAAATAGCGGCGATTTTATTGCTTTAATTGGCAATTGGCGGACAATTGGTGACTTAATTGGTATGAGTCGTAGTATTCGCCAAGTCGGTGTACCTAGTCAATGGCTACCCGTACCAAATAAAGGTTTAATAGTTCCGCAAACCAGACTTAGCGATCATGCACCTTTTTGGGATTTGGGTTATCCGGCAATGATGGTAACGGATACGGCATTTTTACGGAATCCACATTATCACAAACCTAGTGACACAGTTGCTAGTTTGGATTTAGATTTTTTGAGGGGTGTATGTGAAGGTTTAGAGATGGGGATTAGGCGATTTTGACCAAGCCCCGTTGGGGCGGGTGTAGGGGTGTACGGGAAATCGCTAAATCAACAAATGCGATCGCCAAATCAACAAATGCGATCGCTAAATCAACAAATGCGATCGCTAAATCAACAAATGTGATGGCAAAAATAACATTAGAAAGGGGAAACTAGAACATCTAATTCCCTCCCTTTTATAAGCTACGGTGTACACATAAGTCGAATTACTCCCCTTAATCCCCCCTTATCAAGGGGGGAAAAGAAATCTAGTTACCTCGCCAATACATACGGGGAGGGTTAATTCAACCCTCCTGTGGTACTCTCAACTGATTAACCCATCAGTATCTCGCTTGAGGAGGTTTATCTTGAATTTTCGGATTTTTCCAGATGAAGTGGGGGTGTTGGATTTGCATTGGTGTTTTCTGGGAAAAACTTCTTAATTCATCAGATAAAAGCAGAAAATTTCTGTTACTTTGCCTTTTTGAATAGTAAAGTTTAACCCTCCAGGGCTGGGTTCTTCAACTATGTAATTTAAATTGGTAACTTTACCATCTTGAGTTATTTCAGTTTTTCCATAGGTTCTAATCACTTTTGTTTGTGTATCGCCTACTTTTACTTTATCTATGGTGGAATATTTAGAACTGGTTGTTTTAATTTGGTAAACAGTAAATTTCCCTGGTTGAGCATCTTCAGCTAAATCAACTGTAATGCCTGGATATTTAAGAGTACGAACTTTACCAATAGCAGGTACAAAGGCATTTTCTACTTTTACAGGTTTACCTAAAATTTTTCTGACTTGTGCCTCGGACATAGAAAGTTTTACGCCACCTATTCCTAGACGTTCGATAGTGATTTTTGTTGATTTATTCTGAAAAATTTGATAATTAGCGGTACTAGCAATTACTTGACTATGGGTATAGCTAGTCAAGGGAATAAGAAAAGTAGCGATGCCTACGGTGGGCTGCGCCAACGCCAACAAAATTACTCTTAACATAATTAAATACTCGAATATGACTTCAGCGTGTGTATCAGTTTTATCACATGCTTTTTGCATTTCCAGATGTTTCTGTTGCTGTGGAACAAATTATTAATAGTTAAAAATAATTTTGTCGTGAGGCTACGATTTTTCATCTATTACTTTCACAACAGATCGACTAGATTGGGCTAGATAAATACCTACTAAAACTACGGCAAAAGTCACCCAGTCAAACAAGCCCACCTGTTCTGAAAAAATGAACCAAGCAAAAATCGAAGCTAAAACTGGTTCGGCCAGAAGAGTGACGGCGACAACTCGTGAAGAGATTCTGCTGAGGCTGTAAGCTAAAAGTCCCTGACCCAACACTTGGCAGAAAAGGGCTTGAAAAATAATGAAAAACCAACCCATCCACGAATAGGGGAGTAGTCTATCTTCGAGGAATGGAACGACGGGTAGTAAAAACATTGTTGTGATTCCACAGCGCCACAGCATGATAGTTGCGGTGCTAAATCGAGAACGGAGTTGTTCTATGAGCAACATACACGTTGCCATGAAAATCGCAGTCAGAAATGCTAAGACATCACCGAGTAATTGGTCAGTGGCAAATTGCACCTTATTGATTTCAAATGCGATCGCTCCCCCCAAGGCGATGGACAAACCAACAACGAATCGATAATCGAAACGCTGACCGAATAACAGATACCCAGCCAAAGCAACGAATAAGGAATTCAAATTAGACAATAAAGCCACGTTGGCAACGTTAGTTTGACTCAGCGACCAAGCCCACAAGAGTAGGTAGGTTGCAGCAGCAGTTCCCATTGCTAACAACAGCCAGATTTCTTTTTTGGTCAAAGGCTTGTGTTCGATCGTTTGGTTATCTGACTGTTGGTAGCGGAAAGCCTCAAGTCCATTCCACAGTGCAAAAACGACTGTAGCAATCCAACTGCGATGAAATACTACAGCATTTGCACCAATTTCTAATTGACATAATTTGGTCAGAGATGGTGCCAAAGATATGGGAATTAGGGCAAAAAATAATGACAAAGTTCCTACTAAAGCTGGTGTTGAGGATAACTTTTGTTGTAGGAATGCCTGTTTTGTCGTCATATTTTTAGCAAATTTTTAACAAAAATAGTTTTGACTGATTCCTGGAACGGCGAATTAGCTGCAACCTGGCTAGATATGGCTAAGTATAGACCGATTAAAACTATAGCGAAACCCATTAGATTAAAAAAACTTAACTTTTCCGAAAATATTACAAGAGCGAAAATGGCACTAAATACTGGCTCTAACAGATGCACCAAGGAGACAACCACAGAGGAAAACCTAGCAAGGCTATAGGTCAAAATTCCGTGACCTACAACTTGGCAGATCACGGCTAGGGAAATCACCCAAAGCCACCCGCTGAGTGTAGAAGGGAAAAACTGATCTTGAGTGAACAAAAGTATGGGGAACATGGTTAGGGCAGCGATCGCACAGATCCAGAACTGAATTATATCTGGAGAAAATTTAATTCGTAATTTTTCTACCATCAGCAGGTATGCGCCCATGAAAATTGCTGAAGCGATGGCAGCAAAGCTTCCTCGAAGTTCGTTTGTGGCGATTTGGAGTTGTTCAAATTCAATAGCGATCGCTCCCCCAAGGGCGACAACCATCCCGATCAAAAATTGACTCCCAAAACCGTGACGAAATAACAGCCACGCCCCTAAGCTAGTAAATATGGGGGCGAGATTATGTAAAACACTAGAGATAGCGACGCTAGTTTGAGTCAGCGACCAAGCCAAAAAGACCAAAGTAGCAGCCCAACAAACACCAGCGCCTGGGAATAGCCAGAAATCTTGACTAGTGTAGGATTGCTGTTCTATGGGTTGATTTTGGGAAAATTGCTGACATATCGTTTTATATCCATACCACAACCCGAAGACCAGACTAGCAACCCAGAAGCGATTAAATACAGTGGCATTGGGGCTGAGTTCAGTTTCGCTCAATCTCACAAAAATAGAGCCAAAAGAGATGACGCCCACGCCTATAAGTAATACCGCAAGCGCCATCTTCGTCTGATTGGATATATTCATTAGGAAAGTTAAATTCAATTGATGACCAAAACAGGGAGTAGGGAGTGGGGAGTAGGGAGTAGGGGGAAGAGAGAAAATACCCTACTCCCTCGTTAAACATAAAGTTGAATTTGGGTGGAGGCTGCTTGCATTCTGAATTCTGAATTCTGTTAGCGCAGGGGGGCGTAGCCCATTCTGACTTCTCTTTTAAGATCCATTAACCAACCCAATGCTCTTGAGCAAATCCTACAGCTATTTTGGCTAATAACGTCACAAACAACCCTAGTATAAAATATCCTTGGCGAGGATTGCGAGATAGTAACACACCAATGGCTATACTCAGAGGTACAATTCCATAGGCCAGACGACTCAAGGAAATAGTACCTCCAGAGGCTAGCAGTAAACCAATACCGCAAAAGCCATAGATAACCGTAACTGGGGTGAGTTGTCGATGTAAGCGCCACAACACAAAGCTACCACCTAAGACCATAACCACGTTCAGGAAGTTATTTATCCACTGCTCGCTTGCCAAGACTAACAAAAACACAACTAAAGCATAAAAGCCATAAGCTAATTTTCCAAAAAGAAAATGTTTATGAAAGCGCCATAAAAGATAGCCACCGCCAACAATTACAGCCACCAACAAGGGATACCAGGGGTCTTTGATGCCGCCAGATGGGTTTTGCACCCAACCAAATTGCCAATTTTTGCTGCCAACTGCAATTTGCATCAGCATGTTTAACCAACCCTGCCAATCAAACCCAAGGGAAGGTCGCCATCCCCTTTGTGCTTGGATAAAAGCTAAAGGGTTACCGAAAGAAATTGCACAATACAAACTGAATAGAAGTATGCCAGTAGCGGTAGCAAAACCAGCAATATAGGCAATGGGTGGTCTGCGTTCTTTCCAGGCTGCGATCGCCAAGGCCGGAATTAGTGCCATACCTGTGGGACGTGTTGCTGTGGCCATGGCGCCCCAAAAGGCAGTCCATCGATATTGCTTGCGATCGAAAGCCCGCAAAGCCGCCGTACTCAAAAACAAATACAGTCCCTCTGTGTAAATCACCGCTGTAAACATAGACGAGGGATAGCAACAAACCACAGCACTCACCCATTGGGCGGCACTGCTGCCATAATGCTCCTTAACCCAAAAGTATAAACAGTAAAGGGCTGCGAAAAATGCCAGGTTGTTTACCAAAATGCCCGCTAATTCAAACGGCAAACCCAGCTTCATCAAAACCCAGATACTCAAGGGAAACAACGGAAAAAAGGCTAGATTATGTTGGTTACCGTCATCGACGAATTCATAACCGGAAGTAGCGATCGCTCGGTAATGCATACTATCCCATGCATCAAAAACCTGCCAGCCAAAACCCGGCAAAAATGCATCTGCTGGTAACGGTAGCCTTGGTGCAACCAGCAACATAGCTATCCAAATGAATATTCGACTGGCAAGCCATATTGCGGCTGGATATAGGAAATCAGTTTTCCATAAAATTTTTCTTATAGCTATCTGAACTTTGACCATAGACTTGAGTATTTCAAAATACTACTTTATCCATCCTCTTATCTATGAATACAGCACAGTAATTTATGAGTGAAATTATGCATCTTCAATCCTCCACCAACATAAGTAACAAACTGAACAAATCGGCAATTACTGGAAAATATTTTCTATTTTGGTCATTTTTACCAATTTTGTCAGCATTTATATTTAAAGATATCGTATTTATAAATACAAATTTTGTCTAGTTAAATGAAAATTATGCTGGGTATTGGGCATTGGGCATCCCTTCGGCTTCTCTACGAGACGCACTCGCGTTCGCTCAGGGCAAGTGGGCATTGGGCATTAGTCATTCCCCGCGTCCCCACTCCTCACTCCCCTCAGTGTATAGATTATGGTCATTGGTGTTATTAATGAGTCCTCAGCAATTTATAGTGAAAGTTGTCTGTAAATCCTGAAATAATTGTGAAAGCGATTACTCTTGTTGGTTCTACTGGTTCTATTGGGACTCAGACTTTAGATATTGTTAGTCAGTACCCAGATCAATTTCGGATTGTGGGATTGGCAGCTGGGAGCAATGTCGAAATGTTAGCTGCTCAAATTCGGCAATTTCGACCGAAAATAGCAGCAATTTGCTTAGAAGATAAATTCCCAGCACTCAAAGAAGCCGTTAAAGACCTCGATCCGCAACCCATTCTACTGGCTGGCGAAGCCGGAGTCATAGAAGTTGCCCGCTACAGCGAAGCGCAAACGGTTGTCACCGGAATCGTGGGTTGTGCTGGTTTGCTACCAACGATCGCAGCTATTGAAGCTGGTAAAGATATCGCCTTGGCAAATAAGGAAACTCTAATTGCTGGCGGCCCCGTAGTTCTACCCCTAATCGAAAAACACGGTGTAAAATTACTACCTGCTGATTCCGAACATTCTGCGATATTTCAATGCCTACAAGGTGTGCCAAAAAATGGTTTGCGACGGATTTTACTGACTGCATCTGGTGGGGCTTTTCGGGATTGGGATGTAGAAAAGTTAGCAGAAGTGACCGTTGCTGATGCTTTGAAACATCCAAATTGGTCGATGGGGCGTAAAATCACAGTAGACTCTGCTACTTTGATGAATAAAGGACTGGAAGTCATTGAGGCTCACTTCCTGTTTGGGTTAGGTTATGACGATATTGAAATTGTCATTCATCCCCAGAGCATTATTCACTCGCTGATTGAACTGCAAGATACCTCAGTTTTAGCCCAACTCGGTTGGCCAGATATGCGTTTACCCTTACTGTATGCTTTATCTTGGCCCGATCGCATTTACACTAACTGGGAACGCTTAGATTTAGTGAAAGCTGGAAATTTAACCTTCCGCGAACCAGATCACCAAAAGTATCCTTGTATGCAATTGGCTTATGCTGTGGGTAAAGCTGGCGGTTCCATGCCCGCTGTGTTGAATGCCGCAAATGAACAAGCCGTGGCTTTATTTTTATCAGAAAAAATTCGGTTTTTAGATATTCCTCGGTGTATCGAATGGGTGTGCGATCGCCATCAAAATGATAACCGTACAAATCCCTCTTTAGATGACATTTTGGCAGCAGATCAATGGGCAAGACAAGAAGTTTTAACAGCAATTGAAAAGTTAGAAACTGACTCCCGTCTAATTTCTTTGCGATAAAAACCTTCACTCAGATACCTAAAGGATAGATTTTCTGGCTCTTGACTAATTCCTGTTTAGCCTTCAGCGTAATGCTGAAGGCTAAGGGTTAAATACTCAACCACTTTTCAAACAACTTCTAAGGAAAATATCTGTAAATATCCTTTCTTTGCAATGCTCGAACAAAAACAATTGCACCATCAGAGATTGTTAATCCAATTCTGTAGTCTGCAATTCTAATACGATAATAATCACCATCAGCTTCGATCACACTTCCCCAACATCACAAATGCGTAGACGCGCATCGGCTTGTCGTCAGACATCGCACTAATCCATCAACCTTAATAAGCGCGTAGCCGTAAGGCTTATCGTTAAACATCGCCCTCCGAAAAACCCCAATAAATGCGTAGCCGTAAGGCTTGTCGTCAGACATCGCACTTTCCCATCAACCCTAATAAATGCGATCGCATTCTCCGTAAAATAATCAAAATGCGATCGCACTCTCCCAGTACCACAAATGCATGGTGTGGCTATTTATCGTCAGGACAAATTTCTTTTCGTAAATCGGGACGGGTAGCGAAATAATCTTTTAAATAGTTGCAACCCTGCGCGAGTAAATCATCTAAATCTAAACTCCATAATTTGATGGTGTTAAGACTTGCAGAAACCACAATTTTTCCATCAGGTCTAAAAGAAACGCTTCTAACCGAAACTTGATATTTTTTTGGCAACTATTAGGACTCCTGTATGATTGAACAAAATTTCAAATGAAACCCTGATAAAACAGCCTTTTCAGTCTTAGTATGTGTTAAAAAATCAAATCGGAGTCCTAATATAACTCTTGTATATTGTGATTATTGATACAGAAACATTAAAAAATCTTTCCAATAATTCTGCCAAATTGCCAAATAAGTTGCCTCTTATCTGATTTTTGTCTCATTTTCAGGTAAAATGACATTGGCACAGTTACACAAAAAATCTTAGCTTTAGTAGCTACTCACAATTAGGGCTAACAGCTTTAGCGCAAGTAATTCTTACTCAGATAAAAGTTTACCTTTTGTGAATTAATACGTTGTCAAATAAAGGGTATTGTTAAGGAATTTATATATTATGATTGCTACGTTGATTGTAGCTTGGATTGTCTTCATAATATTGTGGAAGTTGCTGAAAGCAACCGTGAGTAGTGCATTAACTATTGCGGCAATCCTAGTTTTATTAAACATCGGTTTTGGCATTACTCCGCAAGATATTTGGCATCACATAACGCAGTTTGCTCAAACTCTCTCGCAGATCCAAAGCGGCAAATAAAAAAATAATTCAGAATTCAGAATTCTGAATTATTTTATTGGTCAACTATTATTGAATGCTGAAATTTTAGCCAATGCATCCTTAAAACTTGGCGGTAACTGACGCATAATCTTACCTCTTTCACGATCTAAAGCTACTAAGGTCACCTTGGCAGTGACGTATAATTGTTGTCCATCAGTTGAGACAATGGCATAATCCCAATTGATCCGGACGCCAGTAACCTCAGCCATACGGGTTTTAACTATCGCCGCCATACCCAATTGAATTGAACGATGATACCGCACCGACAATTCTACAACTGGTAAATCACAACCTAAAGCTACTAAATCAGCAAATTCAATACCGATAGATCGCAAGCATTCAACCCGTGCTTCTTCCATCCAAGTTAGATAGGAACCGTGCCAGACAATACCTGCATAGTCAGTGTGGTGGGGTTGCACTCTTACAGGATATTCAAACCAGTTTTCAAATTCATGATTTGATGGCTTGTCAAGGGCACTAGTTGGTGATAACTTTGGTTGATTGGGTTTTGTTTCTGACATTTTCAAGTTTCTGGGTACTTATTTTCAGAACCTACAAATTTTATAAATATAGAGTAGTTTAAAAATTAATTGCGTTCCAGGACTTCTTGATTTAAGATTTACACTTCCGAGTATAGGGAGTGTTTTGTTATGCAGCCTAATCTCCGGTATGTTAGTGTTGTAACTTTGACTCTACTTAGTGTACTAGGTTTTGGGATGGTCTACCCAGAAAATCACCAAGTCAGTACGAATACAAAGTTGCGATGTCTAACGACAAGCCGCTGTGCGTCTAGGCATTTGGGAGAAAAAGCTCAAGCTTTACCCCAGAATAATCAACTCTCAGAAATTGAAAGACTCAACGAAGAAGCTATCAAACAATCTCAGCAAGGTCAATCGCAACAAGCTTTGCAAAGATTAGAAAAAGCATTAGCCATCAGTAGAGAATACGGTGAGCGTTCTTGGGAAGCTGTAACATTCAACAACATTGGCAGAGTATACCAAACTCAAAGAAAGTATTCCGAAGCACTCCAATCTTATCAGCAAGCGATATTGATTAATAAAGAACTCGGAGATCTAGTCCGACTTGGCAAAACCTATAGTAATGTAGGTTACTTATTCGATATCCAAAATAAACGAGAGTTAGCAATTCTTTTCTACAAAGGTTGCGTAATTAATCGTGAGAAAGCTCGTTTGAATCCATCAACACTAACTGCACCACAACCAGATGCTTACAGCATTACTGTTAGTCAGACATATCGGATTTTGGGTGAACGATTACTCAAACAAAAACGTATTCCTGAAGCGCAACGCACAATGGATTTACTCAAAGTTGAAGAACTAGAGGAGTATCTCCAAAATGTCCCAGGTAATCAACGTACCGCTAAAGGTATTGATATAGTGGCAGAAGAAAAACCAATTAAACACAAGTTAGATCAAACCGTAGATAATGCTATTGTATTGGGTAAAGAATTAACAAAACTCCGAAAAATTCCTCTCCAAGAACGATCGTCACAACAAAAACAACGCATCGAACAGTTAGTATTAAATCAACAGCAACTCTTGGACGAATTTAACAAATTTCTTGATAGTCCTCTAGTGAGAGCGCAGATAGAACAAATTAGCCGTACAGCTAGACGGCAAAATTTGGATTTAGAAAGTCTCAATCAAATTCGAGATAATTTAGCGCGATTGCCCCAAAAATCTGCACTACTCTACCCACTGATTTTAAAAGATAGCTTGGAATTGGTATTAGTAACTCCTGATTCTCCACCAATTCACCGCACTGTTGCTGTGACAGGCGAAAATCTTCATGAAACAATTGGAGATTTCCGCCAAGCTTTAATTAATCCCAGCCAAAATATCAAAGCACCTGCACGCCAATTGTATAATTGGCTAATTAAACCAATAGAAAAAGACCTGAAACTTTCAGGCACACAAACTCTAATTTACGCTCCAGATGATCAGTTACGCTACATTCCTTTAACTGCTTTATATGATGGCAAACAATGGCTAGTGCAGCGCTTTGGTGTCAATCACATTACATCTGCTAGCCTGACTAATTTAAACACTCCAAAACAATCTACTTTGCGAGTTTTAGCAGGTGCTTTTACTAAAGGAAATTATCAAATCAAAGTTGGGAATCGGCAGGTTGCTTTCGCTGGTTTGCCCTTTGCAACGCGGGAAGTGGAAAGTTTAGCGGCGGCGGTTCCTGAAACTAAGAAGCTTTTAGACGATGCTTTTACCCCCGGAGTTACTGTACCCCAAATGGATGATTATACAATTGTCCATTTAGCGACTCATGCAGCTTTTGTGGTGGGTAAACCAGAAGATTCATTTATTTTATTCGGGAATGGCGATCGCGTTAACTTTAGAAATGTCGCCACTTGGTCACTCCCCAATGTGGATTTAGTAGTCTTAAGTGCCTGCGAAACCGGCTTGGGAGGCAAATTAGGTAACGGTGAAGAAATTTTGGGCTTTGGCTATCAAATGCAGCAAACCGGCGCTAGAGCCGCCATCGCCTCGTTATGGTCTGTGGATGATGGTGGTACACAAGCACTAATGAGTGCTTTTTATAATATTCTCTCTTCTGAGAAACTGACTAAAACCGAAGCCCTAAGACAAGCTCAAATTTCATTAATTACAGGAAACTCGAAGGCAAAAAATGACAATACACCTGCAACGCGAGTTAGTAACTTTAGTCACCCATACTACTGGGCACCTTTTATTTTGATTGGCAACGGACTTTAGAGTAAAAATTCATAATTGAGAATTCATATTGCGGTTCTCCATTAGAGACAAAGGAAATGCTTTTGCTTTCTCAGGACTTACGCAAGATGTGACCAAAAGCCTTATTCAAGCGTTGCGGTAATTCATGAATTACCGCTACTTTCGTTATATTTTGCGTAAGTCATATTTGTAACGATGAAGTATGCCTGCGATCGCTGTCTTGAGAATATCATACCAGTTCACGAAATACCCGATACAGATAGATATGTAGGGGCGTACAGCTGTACGCCCCTACAGGTGATTTATACTCTGTTTTACTTGTATGTTCCAAAGATTTTTGGAAATGGTATGCGATCAGGCGAGGCGATCGCTTCTTTTATGTAATACGATGTTACACCTACTAATACTGCTTAAACATTCCGTCGTGGGCGTTTAAATAGCATCCATGTTGAGCTAAGTTGCTCTGGGAACGAGGTGATTTAGGGTTTCCGAATTATCCAAGCACAACGCGCTTTATCCAATCAAATCGATAGAGTTTTTCTCTGTTCGTATCAAAATATCTTGCACTTGGAAAACATCTTTTTAGAAAAAATTCAGAGAATTTCTGGAAACTTATAAGCTTGCTTTGTAGAACAAAATATCGTCTTTACGAAGATATGTTCAAAATTTTATCAAGACTTAGCACGAAATAGCTAAAAATAGTCCCTCAGATAAATACGTCAAAATTTTGAGCCTTAAATCACAGCAAGCTATGGAGTAAAAAATTATGAATGATGGTGATAATCTTTTTGACTTATCCTTTGAGGAAAACTCATTTGAACAATCTTTTGATAGTGATTCATCCTTGCATTTAAATTCAAATGAACAGCCAGCAAATACAGAATTTTATCAGCATGAAAATCGTTATGAGCAATCTTTTAAGGCAGAATCATATCACCCAAAAAATCATTATGAACAACCTTCAAATGAATTCTCATACTCGCAACAAAATGATTACAAGCAATCTTTCAATACAGAATCATATCAACAACAAAATCATTATGAAGAACCTTTGAATGAATACTCATATTCGCAGCAGAATCCTTACGATCAATCCTTCAATACCAAATCATATCAGCAACAAAATACTTACGAACAACCTTTGAATGAATACTCATACTCGCATCAAAATCCTTACGAACTATCTTTAGGTAACGAATCCTATTCGCAGCAAAATTCTGACACATCACATAACCCACATAGCAATTTGACTCAGAGTTTAAAAGATCCTGGGATAGCTCATAAATTTAGTGAGTCCGTTTCTAAGGATGGAATAGATCGGCAAGAAATGATATCTCTCATGCGAGAGGCCAAAGATGGTGGTGAAATTGATGCAAAGGAATTGACTGATTTAAGGAATATAGTTGACAAAGATAATTTAGTACGGATGTCAGAAGATGTACGTATTTTATCTAATAAAATCGTCAACGGCGACCCTGCTAATGATCACTCTGGAATAGGCAACCTTTCCGCAGGTAGTAATGCCGAACAAATGGATAAATTGATTGATAAGTGGTATTTGGGTGAAGGGAACCCTGAACTTAAACCAATCGAGGAACCAAACAAGGATAAAACTCCTACTTATCCTACTTACCAGAAGATTAAAGGTTCCTTATTTCAATACGATATTAATATTCAAAATGATGTTGGCATTAAGGATGTAGAACAGGGACAACTTGGAGACTGCTATCTCCTAGCCGCTTTAGCAGCTGTAGCAGAAAAATCTCCTCAAACAATTAAGGAAATGATTAAAGACAATAATGATGGTACTTACAGTGTCCGCTTCTTTAGAGAAGATGAGAATGGTAAGCTAATCCCTGACTACGTTACGGTCAACAGTGAGCTACCAACAATTGAAAATGGTAAGGCAGTTTATGCAGATTGGGGTAGTGACCCTAATAAGCATGAGTTATGGGTGGCTGTGGTAGAAAAAGCTTATGCTCAAATGAATGAATCTGGTCGGCTTAAGCAAGAAAATGCAAAAAACTCTTATGTTGAAATTCAAGGTGGTTACTCAGGTGATGCAATAGAACATATTACAGGTCAACCCTCGGAACGCTTTGACTTAACTTCTCCAAATAATGAGGATGAAAATAAGATAATTTCTGAAATTAAATCTGGGGAAATAGTTACTATGGAGTCAAAACCTGATTTAGTAAAAAATAATATTGTTGCTAATCATGCTTATGTAGTTAGATATAACCCACAAAATGATAAATTCAGTGTTCATAATCCTTGGGGTGTTCAACATGCTGAACTCACCTGGGATCAAATTAAGGAATCTTTTTCACGAGCTTGGATATTTTAAATGAATAGTAATTAAAGCAATGCTGGAAAGGATAAATCAATGTCTTAACTTTTTATCCTTCTAAAACAGCGTGTTTAGACAAGATATGCAGAGCAACGGTGAACATGAATAAAACATTTTTTTGCCTAGTTTTAATAGTTGGTATCGTGAGTTGTTCCTGTACTGTAGTTGCGTCAAATATTCTACCTGCAATGGAGGTAAATATGACTAATCACAATGGCATTTCAATTGCAAAAGTTACACTGACGGCAAGAGAAGAGAAACGACCACCAGTAGGACAGCCTGCTAAAAGCGATCGCGATATCGCATTTGCGACTGTATTTATCGATATTGAAAATACCAAACAAGAAAATGCCGACTTAGTGATTGAAAAAATTCAAATTCAAGATGCAGTCGATAGTAATGTCCAACTAGTAAAAGACACACCAGAAGAAATTCGCCTCAAACCATTAGAAAACTCAGTAAATGATTTTCGTTTGACAAACAAGGTTGGTTATGCGACGAAAGGGCAAGTCAAAGCAGTGGTAACTTACCGCATTGCTAACCAAGTACAAGAGATTCAATCTCCAGTAGTAAATGTTGACCGACTTTAACAGTCAAGAGTGTGACAAAAACGCCATGCCATACTGCCTAGTTTTTATTGCAATAGATGAATGGCACTTGGTAAGGAACTGACAAATCAAAAAATACTCAACTACTTCTTGTGGGGTGGGCGTCTCGCCCGCCCGCAAAAGCGCTCATATTGCCCACTCCACAAGATTGGATAATTTATTTTTTGTCAGTATCTAATGCAGATATTAAATAAGTCGAAGAAATGGAGATTCAGAAATGAAAAAAGTTTTGAGCTGGTTAGGTTCATGTGCAAAATCTACAGGTAAACTTCTCAAAGGCGTAGTTGTGCAAGGAAGCTATATGGCTGACACTACGGCAGAGAATACACAACTATCGATCGCTGCTAATGCTGCTTTAGAAGAGAAACGCCAAGAAATGCGGCTAGCAGAGTTACAACTTGGATACTTGCGACACAAAGAAAGTCAAGATTTTCAAGCAGATCAGGCTAAGGTTTCTTACGAACGTGCTTTAGAAAAAGCACAATTGGATAATCAGTATGCTATGAAGCTGCAAGAATTTGTAAAAAGTGTAGATTATGCCATACATCAAGAAGGCATAAAGTTTCAGAAATGGCGACTTCAGCAGGAACAAGGCTTGCAATTAGAATTACAAAACCACAGGCAAGCATTTGAAAGAGAAATGGCTGCTTACCAACGCCAAACAGCTATTAAAGTAGCCAGAGAACAGATTGAAATTCAAAAAATTTTTCAAAACTGGCCTTTAAAAATATTACCAACACAACTTCTTGAATCTCCTCCAGACGATGGATATATTCCAATCAAAGTTTTCATTGCACCTCCTAAATTTCCAAAAGGTTTTCCTAGTCTAGAGGAAGATTTAGTAACAGCCTTGAAAGATTTTTTGAAAAATTATAATCATCAAGGAAGACTGGTCGAGTTTTTAGACGGAGCTTGGGAAAATGAGCGATTCTCCGGAGGGGCTAGTATTAAAGTTTTATTTGGAATGCTAAATTCTAATCCTATTTTAGTTCTAGAACCAGAAATATTGACAAATTATTTAAACTTAAATGTCGCTTATTGGGGCTTAGGTCAAAAACGACATTTCTATGAACCGATTATTTCTAAGATGCCTTACCGTGATATTCTTTTCGATTCTGCTAAAGAGAGAGCTAAGGAATGGCAAAAACACATAGAAAAATTGTTAAATTCCAGTGCAAAAAATTTAGAGGAAATTAAGAAAATTTATGGACAAGAAATCCAGAGAAATTTCCAGCTTCTTCAAGATGAAGAAGAGTTAAAAAAGACTGATATTGATATAAGTCAATTAGGTCTAAAGTACACAATTAACGAGAAAGATATTCATGAACTTTACCAAGTTATCATCACAGCTAATTGTTTGATATCTGGGTTATTGATAGACACATATTATCTCAATCATTATGGATTACCACCTTTGTTACCTAAATTATTACCTGATTTACTTCAAGATATCCCAGACAATAAGATAGTTGTAGAAGTAGTGCAATGGGTTGTTGAGGGCTATCGTTCTATATATGAAGTATTGCAAGATGAACGCTCTCACCAAATTCCTGAATTGGGTTTGCAATTAGCAAAGAATCTCGCCTTTTTACCAGATAATTCTTTAGCTAAAGAACAGGTTAATTACTCTATCCAATCTTGGTTAGGGATACATGGCATATCACAACTAGAAGCAATTGAAGATACGCAGCTGATGAAGTCAGTTATAGATGTAGCCGATGAAGATTTTTTGAATATGCTCAGTCAATGTTTAGCATCACTAGGAAAAGAGAATTCTCTTGCTGAAGCTGATGCTCTATTGAGTATTTGGCATAATCTCAAGTTTCAAGGCGATATCAAAGTAGACAAGAAAGGGCCAACTTTATTTTGGGAAATATCATGAACACATCATTTCAAGTAGTCGTTGCTATTGATTTTGGAACATCTCGTTCTGGTTTTGCTTATAAGTTCAAGGAATCGGAAGATTCTGTCTTCCGCGACATTTGGCCTGATAATCCCAGCAGCTATCCTAAAACTGCCACTCATCTGCTGATTTCTCCTGAAGGTAAAATTCAGGCTTGGGGCTATACAGCTATGAAAAAACTAGCTGAACTTCGAGCTAAGGGACTAGCTAAAGATTTTTTCTTTGCTCGTAACTTCAAAATGGCATTACATTCAGGAGAAAGAGATAAAAATGGACCCTATGTTATCCATGATGGTACAGGAGAAAAAATTCCTGTTATTAATTTGATAGCCGATTATATCAGCCTCATTAAAGATGAGGCACTGAAGGAAATAAAAAATAGTACATCTGGAGAATTAAAGGATGAAGACATACGATGGTGTTTGACCATACCAGCTATTTGGAAAGATGAAGACAAAGATTTGATGCGCCGCGCTGCTCAAAAAGCTGGACTGATTGGTTCGTCTGATGATGAAGCTGAACGTCTGTTTTTAGTATTAGAGCCAGAAGCGGCTGCTATCTACTGCCAAGAAGTTGATAAAAACTCACTCACCCCAGGTACTACGATGATGATCGTTGATGCTGGTGGAGGTACGCTAGATATCACTGTCCATGAGGTAAAAGAAGGTGGTGGACTTGATGAGGTAGCTCCCGGTTCAGGCGGACCATTTGGCTCTATGTATGTAGACAAGAGCTTTTTGGAATACTTACGGGAAAAACTTTCTGATGAACTTATAGTGAAATTCCAAGACGAAGAGCCTGTAAATTTTTTAGCAATGCTGAATGAATGGGAGCGAACAAAATGCGGTTTTGACCCAGAAACCAGTGGCGATGTAATATACTTTCCCATTCAAACAAAACTTTATAATCTCATTAACAAATACAAGCCTGAAGTTCTAAAAAGATTGGCTGATGAACAAAACGGAGATGATGAAAACATTTATCTCAGTCGTGAGACGATGGAGGCTATTTTTCGTCACACTTTAGATGGTTTAGTTTCTACCATTGAAGGCGAGTTCAGGAAGTTAGAACAAGGGGTTGACATTATGTTTCTGGTTGGTGGATTCTCAACTTCTCCTGTACTACGTCAGCGTATAGAAAAGGAGTTTGGCAAGAGAGTCAAGAAAATTGTTATGCCTCCACGTCCTGGTGTTGCTATTCTCAAAGGAGCAGCCTCTTTTGGTGTTAATCCTTCTGTCATTCGTGCAAGGCGAAGTCGGTTAACTTATGGAGTAAGTTATACGCCAACGTTTAAAGAAGGAGTCGATCTAGAAGGCAAAAAATTTTGGGCAGCAGACCTGAAAGAATACTTGTGTTTGGATAGGTTTAGCACGCTGGTTAACATCGGCTCTAGAGTAGCTGTTGATGCGGAAATTACATCTACACATGTACCTACAGACTGTAATCAGAAAAATATGCTCTTAAAGTTTTTCTCTACTTCAAAAAAGGAAGTTCGTTATACTGATGAACCAAGTGTAACTAAGCTTGGTGAACTATTGGTAGAAATGCCATTTACGACAGGAGGTCTTGACCGAATAGTAGAAGTAAAATATTATTTCGGACAGACAGAAATTAAGATAAAAGCAATAGATCGTACATCAGGTAATGAGTACAAAACTTCTATTCGCTTTTCATCTAGTTATTAAGGTCAGTTGCTATCCCTCTTTCATTAGTCTTGGATAAATTAAAGAATGTTCGAGGTACAGCCAAAGAAGATTCAATATTTCACCTCTCTTTGATGAAAGAGGGCTATAGAAATCCTATATGATTCGTGAGAATTGACGGAGAGAAAAATCTTTATTTTGCAGATATTAAAGATTTTCTTAGTTCTCACCTATAATTTAGGACTTCTATAGTTATTGGTATGACAGATAATACCTATATTTTAGGGGTTCGGTTTATTAAAAAATCATCGTTAATTACGAATATTTTATAAACATGACCCTACTAATTATCAACAATCACCGACACAATCTACATAATTACCAAGTTTCGTTATTCATTTGTATAACAATTAGGAGAGTGAGATGAATACTCAACCACCAGGACACGAGAATCAAAACCAGCCAGAACAAAAAAATTATCAAGAGGATAGTCTGGCAGATTTATTTATTTCGAGAGGCCGTCAAAGTAGTGAATTTTATAAATGGATTCTAAAGTTATTTGACAAAAATAATTTGTGGAATCTGAATAAAGATCAGGCACTTAAAGATGCCTTAAATAACCCATTGAATTTGTATCATGTCTTTGTTCATATTTATAATGAACAAATAAAAATTCTGAACGAAGAGGATAGACTGTTAAATCAAGTAGAAAGTCTCAAAAATAGCGAGAAAAAATTCTTGGAATGGCTTGCTAAAAATTTTGGAATTGTAAACATAAATTGGACTCTACCAACAAAAGAGATTGCTAAAGGACTGAATAATCCTCAGAGTGTACTTGATGCACTTGCGAGGATTTATAACCAGATTATTAAAATTGAGCAGATTGAAATAAAAAACAATGAACTCCATTCAATTCTGACTCAAAAAACGCAGAATGTTGTTAGTTTACAACAAGAAATTCAACAGCTAAGACAACAAAAGCATACCATCACTCAGCTACAAAAAAGAATAGATGATTTAGAAAGAGAAAATAAAGAACTCAACTCTAGAGTGACTTCTTTATTAAGTAAGTTAGACAAAGAAAACCGCGATAAAGCAGTCACTATTACTTCAGATGATTCACTTCGGCAAAGAGATTCACTGACTCAGGATTTTATCCGGCTCAATACTCAAGATTTTACTGCTGTCAGTAACGAATTATTTAATTATCGCTGTCAGATAAATTCTGATTTAAAATCCGATCGCAAAGCAGAAATTGCGAGGATAAAGTCTTTGCTATCAAAGAAAATTTTTCAAGAAGGGCGTGATTTATTTATTAGCGACCGTAATCTTTTTCAAAAAGAAAACTTATCATCAATAATCAAAGATTTTGCTGATGATATTATTAAGCAATTAATCATATCGGAGGATCAATCAACTGAAGTACCCCGCAATAATTTGGATAAATTAATAGATAAAGGACTAAATTTGCTTATAGAGATTCTAAACGCTCAGCCCCCAGGTGAATTTTTAATTGAGGATGAAGGCTCAAAATTTAATCCTGAAAGACACCAAGCTGTTACCGGTTGTGAATCAGGTGGAAAAATTCTTTATACTACCTATCCTGGTTATTGTGTAAATAATCGTATTATTGGAGACGCTCTCAAGGCTTATGTATATACAGTATCAGAACAAGAGTTTGACTTAAAAAAGACTGAAAATAATCAAGAAGAAAAACTAATTGATGAACAAAACTCTTCTGATACCACCATTTCTGGCAGTCAAACTGGTACAAGCAATACTACTGTTACAAATGATTTCTCTGGTAGTTATGCTAATACCAAAAATAGTGATGAAAACCTTTCAAATGAGGCGGAATCAACAAGTGCCTTATAACCAGGTTTTGAGAGTTTGATACTGAAAAATAAGGTGCTATCGTTCATGATGTGAATAGTGGGAATCAAGATAATATGTAGTTTAGGGTCAAAGATACAAATTACTGATTTCCTCATACTTACATCAATTTAGATGAACCTAAATAACGATTGAGTTAGGGTTTTTGGTCGCAATCGTCTTGAACTAAGTCACTCTGGTTATGGGGCGGCTTAGTTCACTTTGCTAAGTCTAGTCAGCTGTATATAGTAAATACCCTTAATTGTGATTAGCGGTGCATTTTAACACCTGATAGCTTAAGGCTCAAAATTTGGCTCGTGAAGTTTTGGCAAATACAAAAAAATGTGCGAGAGGCCAGCAACGAGCCAATCACTGAATGGTAACGGAGAATGAATAATTAGCGATCGCTAAGCAAGCCGCTATTACCAATCACCGATTACCGAAAATCAATTTGTAATTTGCCATCGGTCTTTGGAACCTTAACACTTCTTAGCAAGAGTTTTGGAGTCTGTATCAGTATGCATAGATTGCTTGACAAGATTAGCCAACTCCTGTAGCTGGTTAATTGCCTCCGCACCCTCTAACTTCATTAATTCACGATCATCCCGCATTTCTGTCCAGGTAATCCCGTAATCCGACACTAAAAACCGAATCAGGTGGTTATCACCCAAGCTAACCATAAATGATGCACTATTCATTTGGTCGCCACAGGTATAACAGGACGCAGGATAGCCACGCCGCTCTAATACAACCGCCAAGGCTTGGAGGTTCATTACCAAGTCTTGTACGAATTGTCGATGTTGATGTGCTAGTCTCAGAAACACTTTTGTCCTCCAGACACCACAGTCATTTGAGTCACTTTTATATTTTCTTTAGATTTTTCCATCCACTGGTATTGTAAACTATTCATTACAATTACCAGAGAGATGAAATTGAGTCGGTAATTGACTACCTTGTTTAGGGTAGTACATCAGCCTTTTGAGCGTCGTATCAAACTATTCAGTTTGGAAGTTCAAAATCTGGGATGGAATTGTTAAATTTAACTTATGTCTTTGTACACTTGTGTGAAGGTAGATTTCTACACTAAGCGATCGCTTTAAGAGTAACTCAAATCTACCAGTAGTCAACTACAGAAAAGCCACATATTGTGTTTTTATTAACGATGTGCAGCTAAATTCACTACTCTGGGAGTCTCTAACGTAGTTTTGCGTTGTTATAGTACCTCTTGCTTGCATGTTTAATCTGTTCTGTTTTTAGCGTAGATTTTGGTATGCACAGATTATTAGGTATACCAAATTTGTTCCTCCTAACTATATATATTTGAGCAGATGAGAGCGCAATTGGTAAATTCAGTAGTAAATTGCAGAGTAAATATAAATTGCGATACAAAAACTACGTACTTAAGAGATCAGCCGGAGTGTGGAATTGACAATGAATAAACTCAACACTGACAATACCTAAACTCAGGTAAATAATGTTGCCATTTAGGCAATACTTTCAGCCATCTGTTTATATTTAAGCTTTCTCAGCATTAAGTGACTTAAAACTACTGCTGATGGTTGCTCCCATAAGTTTTATAAATGTATTTCCTAGTGCCACACCACAAGGATGATGTAATTGACCCATTTTTCCTGCTTGTAAGGACTGCTCAACGATCGCCTTTGTGCGGTGAAACCGCTCTAATTGATACTGTTGGAAAGCTAGTGTCGGATTGAAAAGCTGTTTGAGACACTTAGCCACCAAAAAAGCATCCTCTAATGCTGTACATGCTCCCTGGATGTGCAGTATCACCCAGCAGTGTAATATTCTGCTTGCTCCAAGGTCGAGTCGGGGGGCGATCGGACAAATCTGGTCAAAATCATACTTGTAACTCAAACCCAGGCAAAACCTCTTCTCCAGAAAGTAGTGCTGGCATTTTAAGTACTTCTACAGGGTGTGCTGGTCGATAAATCTCTACTTGCCCGTCTTGAGGATTAATCAGCCAACCCAAGCGTAAACCATTTTCTATATACTCTTGCATCTTTTCTTGCAGAGTTTTTAAGCGATCGCTCTGGGATCTGAGTTCAATTAGAAAGTCAGGCATCAATGGTGGGAATTTTTGACGTTGCTCAGGAGTTAGCGCTTCCCATCGTGACAATTGTACCCAAGCTGCATCAGGCGATCGCTTTGCTCCATTTGGCAACCTGAAGATAGTTGAAGAACTAAAAACGATTCCTAATTTTGTTTGGCGATTCCAAATATTCAAATCAGTAATTAAGTCTGCCTCTTGATTTCCACTTTCTCCGCCTACTGGAGGCACAATAATCAGTTCTCCTTTTGCATCGAGTTCTAAGCTTAAATCTTTATTGGCCATGCAAAGTTGATAAAACTGCTCATCTGTAAGGCGAAGAATTGGTTCTAAATTTAGCACAACTGTATCCATTGAACTGCTCCTTACCTGATATAAACACCCAACCAGCAATGCTAGCTAATCTTGGCAATCACCCGCTGCTAGTAACCTTGAACACTCACAGATCAGCTTTATACGGTTGGGTGCATTGGGGTTGTTATGCGATGCCTATGATTCTTTAACCAGAGTGCCCTGATGAAAGATCATTTTCCACCGATTATCGATCAATTTCCAGATGGAACTTCGCAGCGAATGAACAGGTTTTTCGCCAGATACATGTCTGACTACACGATAAGTTACTAAAACAATCCCTGTTGCTAATACTAACGTTTTGAATTCTGTTATCGATCTTTGAGTCAGAGGTTCGATGGGTTCATTCTCCAAACTCTTGATAATTTGCTGTCTATCAAAAACACGCCCTGAACTTCCGAATTCAATGAATTCGTCAGCAAGTAAGTCCATGACATCTTTAGCTGACTTTCGGATATCTGGTTGAAGCAAACGCTCCTCCAACTTACGGAAAAGTGATTCCTCTAAATAGTCTGCTTTCATAATGCCTTACAAGACTAAATTGTATGGTGACAGATACCCTCAAACTTAGCATTCTCAGTAATATAATGAATTCCTCAACTTAGAGTTCAATAATAAAGTCTGGTGTCAGTGGGGGAATTTTTTGCGCTCCTCAACATGGAATATTTTTTTTATTGGTAGTCCCTGAAGCAAAAGTAATTAAGACATTAGAATTTCTTGGATTTACTGTTATTCGGGAGCGACAACATATTGTTATGGAGCGAGAAAACGGAGATGGAACAAAAACCCCACTAACTATGCCTAAGCACTCTCAAATTAAAGGTTCGACGTTGAGATCCATCTGTAGTCAAGCGAGTATCTCAAGAGAGGATTTTTCGGCTGCTTATGAGCAAATCTGAAAGGCTGCATTCCGTACACGAAACTTTAGTTGTAGAAAGAGGATTGGCGATTAGGGAGTAAGAGAGTGGGAGACAAAGGGATAAGGAGCAGTGGGAAACCTCACTTCTTAACTCAAAACTCGGAACTCCGAACTGTTTTGCCCAATGCCCAATGCCTTATGCCCCATTCCCAATTAATAATGAGTTGCCGACTTGCGATGATGCACGGCTGTGACGCCCTCATTATCTAACAATTTGCCATTATCGACAGTCGCATAAACCAGCCAATGGTCGCCAGATTCCATCCGATTTTTTACAGAACATTCGAGATATGCTAAAGCGTCCGTCAGTATGGGAGAACCGTTTTCAGCAACTTCTGCGGCGACATCGGCAAATCGGTCTTGTCCTGGGCCAAAGGGTTTGAGGAAGTGCTTCATCAACCCCAAGTGATTGCCTTCTTTGAGGATATTCAGGACAAATTTATTTCCTGAATGTGTCAAACTTTCTACGGCGCGGTCTTTGGCAACGGCGATGGTTAAACCAGGAGGACTAAAGCTAGCCTGAGACACCCAAGAAGCTAACATGGCGCTGGATATATCGTCTTGTTTGGCTGTGAGAACGCACAGTGAACCGACAATTCGCCCAACTGCTTGTTCAACAGTGGTGGCGGGAAGACTTTGCGATCGCACTTTTTTAGCTTTTTTCAATGTTTGGGCAAAGTCAGTGCCGGCTTGTTCGCACAATTGCAAGGTAGCGTCGTCGGGTTTAAATTTGACGCGGATGGTATCAAAACCAAACCGATAACCAGCATCTTTCAATTTGCCTTCAATTAAATCAACCGCTTCACCACTCCAGCCAAAGGAACCAAACACACCAGCAAGTTTATTATTCGTAGCTGTGGCTAGGACAATTCCTAAAGCTGTTTGTACGGGTGTGGGTGCATGACCGCCAAGGGTAGGAGAACCCATGATAAAACCAGCGGATTTTTCCACAGCAACACGGATATCTTCTGGGTCGGTGAATTCGCAGTTAATGGATTCTACAGCGACGCCAGCTTTAGTGATGCCACGAGCGATCGCTTGGGCTAAGGTGGCTGTATTTCCATAGGCTGATGCATAAATCAATGCTACTGTCAAGTCAGCAGAAGTTTGTTGCTGGCTCCATTGCCGGTAAGATTTGGTCAGTTCGATTAAGCCGTAGCGCACCAAAGCACCATGTCCAGTGGCGTACATTCGCACGGGCAAATCTGCAAGTTTCTCTAACGCCGTTTCAACTTGACGGGCGTGGGGAGCCATGAGGCAATCAAAATAATAGCGCCGGTCTTCGTTATAAATTTCCCAGCCTTCATCAAATACCTGATCTCCGCAAACATGCGCCCCAAATAACTTATCTGAGTAGAGAATTTCTGTTTGCGGATCGTAAGTGCAAAGGTGGTCTGCATAACGAGGATTGGGTGTAGGAATAAATTGTAAATTATGCCCATTGCCCAAATCGAGAGTTTCTTCTCCCCGCATCACCAGAATTTGCAAATCTGGATTTTCCAGCGCCCCGCGTAAATTTATCGCCCCTGGATTAGAACAGACAAAGGTGATTTGTGGCGCAATTTCTAGTAAAGCTTTTAAAGTTGCAGCCCGATTGGGATTGACATGTCCCAAAATTACATAATCTAGTTTTGTAACATCAAAACGCTGCTGCAACGCTGCTAAATAAATTTCTGTAAACGTTTCCCCAGGAGGGTCAATCAGAGCATTTTTATCGCTTTCAATTAAATAAGAATTAGCAGTTGTACCCTTAGCCAGAGCATATTCTATTTCAAATCTCAGCCTTGACCAACTGCGCGATCGCAATATTTTTGTATCTGTAGCAATGGGGAAAACTTGAACGTCACGGGGTTTGTTTGTTGACATAGCTTTATTGGGGATTGGGTACTGGGTACTGGGTACTGGGTACTGGGGACTGGGGACTGGGAAGTTCTTTGTTATACCCAATTCCCAATCCCTAATCCCCAGTCCCTAGTAATGGTTTCCAACTTTCCGATGATGCACAGCAGTCAGGGTATCTGGCTTAGAAACTCGTCCGGCGTAGACGGTGCTGTATACTGCCCAGTGGTCGCCGCAGTCCATTCTGCTGACGACTTCGCACTCCATGTAGGCAAGGGCGTCGGTGAGGATGGGGGCACCGTTTTCGGCTGGCTGGGTTCTGACTCCTTCAAAGCGATCGGCACCAGGGGCGAACCGTTTCAAAAAGTGCTTCATCAATGGTTGAAAATTGCCTTCTTCTAAGACGTTGAGGACAAAGCGATCGCCTACTTGCATGAGTGATTCAATTGCTCTGTCTTTGGCGACTGCAATGGAAAATCCCAAGGGTTTGAAGCTGGCTTGAGCAACCCATGAAGCTAACATCGCACTGGAAACATCGCCTTTTTTGGCAGTGATAATATATAATCCGCCGCTAATTCTGCCTAGTGCTTTGTCTAAGTCCGCACCAAGAGATTTCATCGCTTTGATGCTGCGATCGCGTGTTACCCATTGTCCTAAGTCTGTACCCGCTTCTTCACACAGTTTGTAGATGTTTTCTGTGGGTGTTTGTTTAATCCGAATTGCTGGAAAAACCGTTGTCAAACCCAAATTCCGGAATTTACTCACCAAAGGATCTATCGGTTCATCATCGCCGCCGCCACTTTCAAATACGCCGATGGCTTGCTTTTCTTTGGCAGATCCTAAAACTGTGCTGAGTGCAGCTTGGATGCTAGCAGCGCCGGAAGCCGGAGGTAAACCAACAACCAATCCAGTACAGCGGCCTACTAGTTCCCGCAACTCTTGTAAATCTACTTCCGATCCCAAATCGACGATTTCCACGGCGACACCAGTTTTAGCGATCCCGTTGGCAATTGCTTGGGCGAGGCGATCGCTATAACCGTATTCAGAAACGTAAAATATCCCAATGGTTGTTTCTGGCTTGGCTTGGGTTTGGCTCCAAGTGCGGTAACGTCCAACTAGTTCGTCAACATTGTGAGATAATAACGGCCCGTGACCAGTGGCAATCATACCGATGGTTTTTAATTCCCCCATCCGTTTGAGGGCAGACAGAACTGACCGGGCGTTTGGCCCCATCAAACATTCGTAGTAATATTTAAAATCGGCTTCCAGAGTTTTTAAGTCTTCGTCGAAGGTGCTATCGGAACAATAATGCATGCCGAAAGCATCGCATGTGAAGAGAATTTTGGTTTTGTGGTCGAAGCTGAAGATGGTGTCCGGCCAATGTAAATTTGGTGCAATCACGAATTCAAATTCATGACCGTTACCCAAATCTAAGCGATCGCCATTTTTCACAATCCGCCGTTTAAATGGCTGATGTACCAAATCTTCCAAAAACTGAATTGCTACCTTAGAAGCAACAACCGTAATATCTGGAGCCATTTGCAGCAAATCTTTCACTAAGCCGCTGTGGTCTGGCTCGGTGTGACTGATAATCAAATAATCTATTTCTTTGGGGTTGATTAGTCCCGTAAGTGTATCAAAATATAGTTGACGAAATTTTTCGTGGGAAGTATCGACTAAGGCAGTTTGCTCTCCCCGTATGAGAAACGAGTTATATGTAGTACCGTTTTGCAGACCGAACTCAATATCAAAGCGATCGCGATCCCAATCCAGCGATCGAATTGCCGTTGTATCTTGAGCAATCTCTACAGTCTGTATGGTGAGCCGTTTTTCAGTTTTTTCGGTGAGCGCTACCATAACCCCCTCCTTGACAAATTGAGTATTTATTCCTCTTGTCTTATTGTGACACGTGTTATATGTAAATTTTTATTAAAAAATTTATATTCATGTTAAGAAAAATCAAATGATCGAACCACAGAGGCACAGAGAACACGGAGAGAATATTTGGCTAGCTTTGGAGATCGGAAATTCTCGGTTGCACTGGGCGTTATTTAAGGGTGAAACTCTAGATTGTGCTTGGGATACTGACCATCTAGCTGAGTCTGTTATACAGCAATTGGCTAAATCTCAAACCCTAGATGATTTATCAAAGAAACAATTTCCCCCCCTCTGCCCCTCTGCTCCCCTGCCCCCCTGCCCTCTTTTCCTCGCCTCCGTAGTTCCCAGCCAAACAGCTATTTGGCAAAGTTATCCCAACGTTCGCGTTATTACCTTAGACCAAATACCACTCCAAGGTGTGTATCCCACATTAGGAATCGACCGTGCTTTAGCTTTGTGGGGTGCGGGGAAAACTTGGGGTTTTCCAATGTTGGTGATTGATGCAGGAACAGCGCTAACTTTTACGGCTGCGGATGTTAATCAGTGTTTAGTCGGAGGTGCGATTCTGCCGGGATTAGGCTTGCAATTTGCAACTCTCAGTCAACAAACAGGACAATTACCATTAGTTGAAATTCAAAATCTTGCATCTATACCACCACGTTTTGCACTCAATACAACAGAGGCAATCCAAAGTGGTGTAATTTACACTTTCGTAGCTGGAATTAAAGATTTTATTCAAGCGTGGTGCAATTTATTCCCTGATGGAAAAATTGCAATTAAAGGTGGCGATCGCACTTTAGTATTAAACTCTCTGCAAGCCTTATATCCCGACATTGCAACACATTTAATTATGGAACAAAATTTAATTTTTTGGGGAATGCGAGAAATATTGATGGGTAATCAGAAATAGCAATAGGAACTTTCACACTTTTTTAAAATACGTAACTCGCATATCTCCAATGCCCAATGCCCAATGCCCTATGCCCAATTCCCTTCAACAAACTCTCGAATATCCATCGCTACATCCCCGGCACAAGATTGTGCTAAGTCATTTCCGGCATGGGCAATCATTTTCAACTCGACTTTTGGAGTTAGTTGAGCATAAACTTGACTCTTGGCTAAAGCATCTGGTGTATCAAGGCCACCTTGTAAAATTAACACTGGGACTTCGATCGCGTAAAGCCGTTTTTGTAATAATTCCGCCTCAATTTCTGCTTGTCGGCGTTTGAAAAGCAACTGACAAGCTATCGGGTAACGCAACAAATCCTGACGTAATTGCAAATCCTGTGTAATTTTTTCATGCCAACCCAGGATTTTAGTTAAGGTAATTAGCGATCGCAATAATTTAATCACTAAGGGCGGATAATTTAATAATCGCCGCATCTTCCGACAATACTCTTCTTGCCCTGCTATCTCTACACCCTCAGGTGCTAACAGTACCATACCATTAACTTTCTCTGGATACTTTAGGGCATAGCTAGAAGCAATCCAAGCCCCAAGAGAATGCCCCACTAAATAAACTTTTTCTAGCTTGACAGCTTGCAAGAACTCAGCTAAACACTCGACTTGTAAATCAATCGAATGATGAATATTAGGATTCTCCGACTCACCAAAGCCTAACAAATCAGGTGCAAAGCAATGGAAATTCTCTGCAAGGGACTCCATCACAGATAACCATTGACTGCTATCACTCCAAGCACCATGTAAAAAAATTACAGGAATTTCTGCACCTGCTTCACGCCAAAATAATAGCCCTTGAGAAAGCTTTCTTCGGGAGTTACGGAATAGTGTATCCATTTTAATTTAGTAGTTAACCTTGCACCATAATAAATAGTCATTAGTCATTGGTCATTAGTCATTAATCGTTCGTGAATAAACAAAGGACAAATGACAAATGACAAATAACTAATAACAAAATATTATTATGCCAATGTTGTCAAGCCATTCAAGTAGTCTTGCAACTGTCGAGTATGGTCGTGAGACATCTGTCCTGGAGGTAGAAAGTTGAGATCGAAAGCTTGGATTTCCATCACTTCCAAAACATCTTTAACTTCCATTGTCCCACGTACCTCAGCTTCAACCACAACACAAATTGAATGCATTCTAGGATCGCGGTCTGGCGAGGAGTAAACCCCTACTAAACGGTTAATTTTCACTAATTCGAGTCCAGTTTCCTCCATCAATTCCCGGCGGACTGTGTTGGGAACATCTTCTCCCCAATCCACAATACCT
Organism: Desmonostoc muscorum LEGE 12446; assembly: GCF_015207005.2. Lineage (GTDB taxonomy): Bacteria > Cyanobacteriota > Cyanobacteriia > Cyanobacteriales > Nostocaceae > Nostoc > Nostoc muscorum. The sequence continues at coordinate 1,185,712 of NZ_JADEXS020000001.1, read as the reverse complement.
CCAGGTAATGACCAAAGGCCATTGTCGCGCCGCCGGATCAGTACGATCCGACCATCAGGTAAAATTGGGATGATACTAGTGCCAGTAATGGGATGACGAAATATAATACCCAATACTGTTTGTCCAATACGCCATAAGTTACGTGTGGACTGTACAGCTGAAGGAAAAAAAGCAATAACGTTCAATCTTCAAAATTAATGTGTTGTATTTAATATTTCTCTACCACTTACATAGGCTCAACTAATGAAAATTAGGTTGAGTTTTGTTTTATACAAAAATGTTTGTGGGTTGAGATTTTATTCCCACGATTTACGTAGAACACTCCCAATTCTAACATCAAGTTTCCTTCAGAAGCACTGTATTTATATATACATAATATTTGTTATTAGTCATTAGTTCTTTGTCCTTTGTTTATTCAGTAATGACCAATAACTAATAACAAAGCGCAAAGTCTGAGCGCCGGCTTCCGGCGCTTCGCCAACGCTAAGAGCGAACAGAACTTTGTAAGAGAGGACAAATGACCAATCATTTAGAATTGCTATATTACTCAACTAAGCCTAATTAAACTTTTTGCTGAATAAATAATATTAGTTTTTTTCCAAAAACAACAACTAATTAGCTAATCTACATATATTTGAGATATTTGAATCTCAGAAACGATATTTTTTATCTAGGCTGCCAGCCAGATAATCCAATATTCTTATTGACATAAGAAGGTTGAATGCGGTAGACTAGAACACTGTTTAAAGCGTATAGATTAGTCACTAGGCTACAAGTATATCAATAACATTAGTAGCTGATATTGCCTACGTCATGCCTAGTTGCGATTTTTTTGTTGTTTATTAATGAGGTGAACATGGCTAAGCGCCGTAACCCGAAAAAAGAAAAGGCGCTACGGAACCAGGCATATGCCCGGAAGTTTCGTAAACGGACTACCACAGGAAGAATGCAAAGAAGGTTCCAACAAAGACCACCGAAGAGTGAGGAAGATGAGGGCGCAGCAGCAATTGATGCTGAGTAAGTTGCCTGTTAATATACTTACTTTTTAAGTCTTTTAGAATTTGGGGGCGTACACTTGTACGCCCTCAATTATTTTGGGGCATGGGGCATGGGGCATGGGGCAATACGCTTGGGTTAAGGGTTATTGACGTAGAATATTGGTCTTGAAGACGCGATGAATCGCGTCTCTACATGAGGGTTTTGGGCTTAACTGAACTGTATTGGGGCATGGGGAGGTGTGGGAAGCTTTTTTCTAATCTCCCCACACTCCCCCATCTCCCTCATCTCCCCCATCTCCCTCATCTCCCTCATCTCGCCGCGTCCCCGCGTCCCCACTCCCCACTCCCCACTCCCTACTCCCTCTCTTCCCCAATTTCAGCGCGGGCGGCTATGAGTGCTTCATTTACTTGTGCAAAGCCGGTGCCGCCGTAACTGTTGCGGGCAGCCACGACTTGGCGGGGGGATATGGCCTGATAAATATCTGCGGCAAATGCTGGATGTAGTTGTTGCCACTCGTCCAATGTCAAATCTTTCAGGAGTTTACCTGCGGCAATACTGGTTTTTACGACTTTACCCACGAGATTGTAAGCTTCTCGGAAAGGGACACCCCGTGCTGCTAGATAATCTGCGACATCGGTGGCATTGGAAAAATCTTCGGTTACGGCTTCGGCTAAGCGGTGGGTACGAAATTCCAAGCCTTCCCCTAGCAAAATTGTCATTGCTTCTAGAGAGGCTTTGACTGTGTTGACGCTATCAAATAAACCTTCTTTATCTTCTTGCAGGTCTTTGTTATACGCCAGGGGTAACCCTTTCATAATCACCAACATTGCCTGGAGATGACCGAATACACGCCCTGTTTTTCCCCGCACCAATTCTGGGACATCGGGATTTTTCTTTTGGGGCATGATACTGGAACCAGTTGCACAGCTATCTTTGAGGGTGACAAAGCGAAATTCTTCAGATGACCAAAGAATGACTTCTTCTGCAAGGCGGCTGAGGTGAACCATGATTATGCTAGCAGCACACAAGAATTCGATCGCAAAATCGCGATCGCTCACTCCATCGAGGCTGTTAGCATAAATTTTGTCAAAATTCAATAGTTTGGCTGTGTAATGGCGGTCAATGGGGAAAGTAGTTCCGGCTAAAGCACCACACCCCAAAGGTGAAATATTCACCCGGCGAGAAACATCACTGAGGCGTTCCCAGTCCCGTTGCGCCATTTGAAAGTATGCCAGGAGATGGTGAGCTAAACTCACAGGCTGGGCGCGTTGCAGGTGAGTATAGCCAGGAATTAAAGTTTCAACGTGTTTTTCGGCTATATTTAGCAGAATGCCTTGAAATTCCCGCAATTTATTTTTGATTTGTTGGATTTGGTCACGCAGGTAGAGTCTGGTATCAGTGCCAACTTGGTCATTACGCGATCGCGCTGTATGCAGTTTTTTACCCACATCACCGACAATTTCCGTCAATCGTCGTTCAACTGCAAAATGCACATCCTCAGCATCCACACCAGGCTGAAATTTTCCCTGGCGGTACTCTTGGCGAACTTCTTCTAAGCCTGCAACTAGTTGCTCACCTTCTTCTTTGGAGATAATGCCCGTGTGAGCTAGCATCTTGGCATGAGCTTGAGAACCAGTCAAGTCATATTCTATTAATTCAATATCAAAATTTATACTGGCATTAAAACGAGCGATCGCTGGATGTAATGCTGATTCAAACCGCTGACTCCAAGTTTGTTCTTTAGTCATAGATATGAGGGATTGGGCATTAATTTTGGATTTTAGATTTTAGATTTTGGATTAATCTAAAATTTAAAATCCAAAATCTAAAATTACTTTAACCGTAGCTAGTTAGATTCCGAATGATATAGCCAATGACTAAACCAATCAACAATGCCCAAACTTGACCTGTTTGTATAAAATGGTTCCAAGCTTTTTGCATCTGACCCATCAAGTCTGGGTCAGTAATTGTTTGTGCTAGTACTGTCGAATTTACAGGCAAATGCCAAAGAAACTGAGATATAAAATCGCTGTAATGGCTCATATTTGGTGATTGAGAAGTTCGGGTAGCAAATTTCAGTCTCAGTTTATTTATGAAAAAATTACTGATACAGCAGATTTCAAGGAAAGTGAAATACACAACGATTCGTCTGTTACCCAGGTATAAAGCGTGTTTTACTCCTGAATTCTGTATTCTGAATTCTGAATTCTGCTGTAAATACTGAAATCTTGGGTATGACTTTAATGTCTTAACTCAAGATTCAGGCGATGCCAACCGCAATTTCTCGGCTGTCCGCAAAATTTGCCCTGCCAAAACTGCTGCGCCAAAACCATTATCGATATTCACTACACCTACTCCCGCTGCACAAGAGTTGAGCATTGTCAAGAGTGGTGCTAAACCGCCAAAACTTGCGCCATAACCGATGCTGGTGGGTACAGCAATCACGGGACAATTGGCTAAACCAGCAACAACGCTGGGTAAAGCGCCTTCCATCCCCGCTACGACAATCAACACCGATGCTGAATCGATGAAGTGACGATTACTTAATAAGCGGTGAATCCCTGCAACGCCCACATCCCAAAGGCGCTGTACCCGAAAACCAGAAAGTTCAGCGGTGACAGCGGCTTCTTCAGCAACGGCTAAATCGGCGGTGCCAGCAGAAAGAATGCCGATTTCGCCCTGAAATTGTGGTTCGATGGTAGGAGGAGCGATCGCACAAATTCGCGCCAATTCGTAATATCGCAAACCAGTAACTTTTGCTTGCAGTGCGCCATAAACTGCTGCTTCAATGCGAGTCGCCATCACAACTGGGTTGCGGAGGCGCATCACCTCGATAATTTGAGCAATTTGATCGGGTGTTTTCCCAGGGCCCCAAATCACCTCTGGGAAACCAGTTCTTAACTGGCGATGGTGGTCAATTTTGGCAAACTCACCCACACTTTCATAGGTTAAGTCTTTGAGAGAGTCTAAAGCTATATCTGGGGAGACTTTACCATTGGCAACTGCTTCTAAGAGCGATCGCAAAGATTTTTCATCGGTCATCGGTCATTAGTCCTTTGTCATTAGTCATTAGTCATTAGTCCTTTGCAAATAATTAATGCCCAATGCGCCATGCCCCATTACTAATCGGTTACTTTCAGTTCGTAGAGGTTCCAGAATGGCCCACCAAGAGCAGTATACTGAATGCCTTGGAAGCGATCGCGGACTCCTTGCAAATTCAATCTTTCCACCAAATGAATAAACGGCAACTGTTCTGAAGCGATGCGCTGATATTCGTAGTAAATTTCTTTCCGCTTGTTTTCATCTAATACCTGTGCGCCTTTAATATAAAGGCTATCAATTTGTTTTTCCCAATCAGAAACTTCCCAACCAGTTAGCGGCGGATCTCCAGGTTGTGCCCCTTGATTAAATGCGTGAGATGCACCAGCAATTCTCCAGATATTGCTAGCACCGTGGGGTTCAACACCGCCTCCAGCAAAGCCTCCAAGGTAACAATCCCAATTTTGTGTAACTTTCAGTTTTTCTAAATAAGAATTGAAACTGAGGATTTGCAAATCAACCTGAATCCCAATTTTCGCAAGATCTCGTTGAATTTGAGCTGCCATATCTCCTCTGACTTTTCTTTCGGAATTCGTCAAGAGTGTAAATCTAACTCGGTTGCCATCAGCATCTAAAAGTTGATTTTGGGCATTATATTTAAACCCAGCATCTAACAGTAATTTTTTCGATTTTTCGGGTTCATAATTATATACCCTTAACCCTTTTTCTGGAGGAAGAAAGTAGGGACTTTTCACATAAACAAATGAATTTTGTAACTCACCCAATCCTCGGTAAGCATTTATTTTCATTGTTTCGCGGTCTAGTGCATAGGCTATAGCCTGTCTGAATTCCTTTTGATTAAACCAGCGGGATTTGATGGGATCTACTAAAAAATTCCCCTGAGAATTCTTAGCTTTATTGAGATTAAAAGAAATAAAAGTTGTACTTGTATCTGGTCCACCATTATAAATTTTAAACTTCGCTCGTTTTTCTTCTCGTTTCAGCAAACTAAAACCTTCAGGAGGAATTTCTAAATCATCTAATTGTCCAGAGCGAAAACTAATCAATTGGTTTTCAGTGGATTCAATAATTTGCCAAACAATACGCTCAATATAAGGCTGAGGATTCCCCTGAGCATCTTTGCGCCAGTAGTATGGATTGCGTCGAAATATAACTCGCTGACTGGGAACATAACTTTCCATTACATAAGGACCGTTACCAACAATTTGTTTTGGATCGGTGCCTGTTCCCCACATTGAAATAAACTTAGGATTTCCACCAGATTCAGTTGTGCGAATCGCTTCCTGTAGAACGTGGGCTGGCATAATTGGGATACCACCTACATATCTTAAAAAAGGAGCAAACGGTTCTTGTATGGTGAATTCAACTCGACGCTCATCGATTTTATTCACCTTTGGTAAAGTGCCCTTTTCGCCAACTCTTAAAGCATCTTTTAAAGAAGTAGGAATTTTCGGATTGAGGTAGATTTCGTTATAAGTAAAGACAACATCATCAGTAGTCATTGGCTTACCATCTGACCACTTAATTCCTTCTCGCAGGGTAATTACAACCCGCTGTGCATCTTCAGAAACTTCCCAAGATTCTGCTAAACCAGGTTCTAGTTTTGTGGTTATGGGATTTTCATTAATTAATGAATCATAGAGGAAGCCAAAAACGCTGTATGCTGACTCATTCAAAGCATAATTAAAAGTTGAAGGCTCACTCAAAACTGCGCTAACGATTTGTGGCACTTGAGCAGCTGGGGTTTTGAAGTTGCCGGGGTTGCAGGCGGTAACTAAAAATGCTATTGCTGAAGTCAGAATTATTGACAACCAAAAGCGCTTAATTGTAAAAAAGATGGATGGTGATTTCATAGAATTAAATCTATTGTAATTTTGTCTAATTAGTGGCAATGCTATAAGGTGTAGGCGGAACGTAAGTTATTATTATTTGAAATGTTAACAAAGATCCGGGTCATCGATACCGCCTGTTTGCGAAAGTGATTTAGGGGAAGTACAAATAGCAAATATTTATCCAATAATTCTAAATAAATAATATATGTAATATATGTAAATTTTTATATTAAAATTATACATTGCTGAATAACTCTGATATTAATGATCACAGAAAAGCTCTTGGAGGCTAATTTTTTATGAAAAAACACCTTTTAGCGATTGGCGTCACCAGTGCATTGTCTACTATAGCTTTTTGTGGAGTAGCTAATGGTAGAATAATCAGTAACGGCATTAGTATAAACGGTGTCAGTATAAACGGCTCTAGTATAAACGGTTTTACCTTACAAAGAACCCAACTGCAAAGCCTCAAAGTTGAAGGTGGACAGTTGGTAGCTGTAAAAAGGGTTGAGGCTAAATAGCTGTTATTCTAGGGTTTAGGCCCCAATTTATAATTACATAAAAACTGTTGGAGGCTAACTTTCTTATGAAAAAAAACCTTTTAGCGATTGGCATCACCGCTGCATTGTCTACTATAGGTTTTTGTGGAGTAGCTAATGCTAGAATTGCTTCAAACGGCACCACTATAAACGGTTTGACCTTGCAAGGAACCCAACTGCAAAGCCTCAAAGTTGAAGGTGGACAGTTGGTAGCTGTACGGAGGGTTGAGGTGAAATAGCTGCTATTGTAGGGTTTAAACCCCAAATTAGTAGCATTTTACCCACGAAAATAAGATTTGATATCAGTCTCATATAATTAACGGCACACCCTTTTATCCTCTGTGAAACTGTAGGTTAAAAGGGTTTGTGTCTAATTTTATTTAATTTTTTATTTCTCAGATAACTGTTTTAACAGATAAGGTAATGCACGTCTAAATTGCATAACTACTCGTGGTGGTCGTTGACTGTTAACTGTTGACTGTCAACGGGAGCCAGTGCGTTGCGGGGGTTCCCCCCGTTGAAGCAACTGGCGTTCAACGGTCAACAGTCTAATCGAGCGGAGCCGGAGAAGCTCCGCCTCCGGTCAATGTGCAATTTTTATGTGGAACTGCTTAAAGGTTTATTTATTTGGTATAAATCAGAATGTTCTTTATTGGAGCATTCAAGCTATGAAAAAACTACTTATAGCTAGTCTAATTATCGTCTTATTAATATCGCTTCTAAGCTGTGGGAAAATTCTTCAACCACAGCCAAAACCATCAAAGGCTAGTGAAAAAACTGTCATTATTAAAGGTAAAGATTTAAAAGGGTTAGAGTTAACAGCATTTGATGAACAGGGAAGAAAACAGAAATTTCAAATTAAAGATGTAGAACTAGATCCAAAAGATCCAGACAAAGAGATATATCTTTATACTGTTTTCTATCAAGATCAAACTGATTTTCAATGGAAAAACTTATGTCAGCCCGATGTCAACAAAGTTGCTAAGGCTATTTCACTTTCAGGTTCGTGGGATGAAACCGGAAAACATATAGAATCAACTGATATTTTCACATTTGGTTGTACAAATGGTGCGTTAGCTAAATGCGTTCGCTTTGGCTATAAGCCTTGGAAAAGCTTCCAAGGAAAACCACTCCGAGACTATCACCAAGCTTGTACTCGCATGGTACGTGCTGATTACTGCGGTAACGGTAAACCTCACACTAAAGATGGGATTTTAATTGATGTATATGATGTGCTAAATATTCAAGAACCAACTCCCAGCAACAAGATGGTTTTTGAGGCAGCTTGGCAAACAGACGGGGCAACTTGTATTAATCATCCGAGATTGTTTGATAAATTATCTGAAATTCGCCAAGAATGCCCGAATAAGCTAACTGGTCGGATGAATGAAAATGGTAGTTGTGAAACAGCAAAAAAAGCGCAGCAAACTTGGACTAGTACTTTACTTTTTAATGACTCATTGGTGCGAAAACCCTAGAATAAATTCTGAGTTTTTTGACATCATCCTATCGTTATTCTTGCAATAGTAAGACTACAGCATAAGCACATATACCTTCTTCTCGTCCAACAGGACCTAATTTTTCATTGGTGGTAGCTTTGATGCCAATTTGGTTTGGTTCTAATTCTAAAACTGTCGCTAATTTGTCGCGCATTTTGTGAATATGCGGTTTTAATTTGGGACGTTCTGCCACTACCACCGAGTCAATATTTCCCACCTGCCAACCTTGCTCCAGAATTAGCTGATTTACTTGAGTTAATAGTATTAAACTATCTGCTCCCGCCCATTGGGGATCGCTAGGGGGAAAATAATGACCAATATCCCCCAAAGATAATGCCCCAAGCATGGCATCCATAATGGCATGGGTAAGTACATCAGCGTCACTGTGACCCAACAAACCGAGTTCATGGGGAATTTGAATTCCTCCTAAAATTAAAGCGCGATCGCTCACCAGTCTGTGAATGTCGTAGCCGTTACCAATACGAATTTTAGTCATTTGTCATTTGTCATTGGGCATTTGTCATTTGTCATTTGTCATTGGGCATTGGGCATTGGGCATTGGAGTGCTGAGTTATTTTCCCCCTGCTCCCCCTGCCTCCCCTGCTCCCTCATCCCTCATTCCCCATTCCCCTTCCCCTCCTCCCATTTTTCCAGGAGATCGGGACGGCGATCGCGTGTTTTTTGAATTTGTTGTTCGTAACGCCAGCGTGCAATAGCAGCATGATTTCCAGACAGCAATACCTCCGGCACTTTCAAGCCCCGAAAATTTGCTGGGCGAGTATATTGGGGATAGTCCAATAACCCCTCCTCAAAACTTTCTGCTGTCAAGGACTCTGTTTTGGCTACGGTTCCTGGTAAAAGTCGCACTACACCGTTAATTAAAGCCATTGCTGGAATTTCGCCACCAGTCAGAATAAAATCTCCTAAAGATACTTCACGAGTCACCAAATGCAGCACCCTCTCATCTACTCCTTCGTAATGCCCACAAATCACCACTAACTGGTCATAATTTGTTGCTAATTCTCGCAACAAAGGTTGATTAATTGTTTGACCCTGTGGACTCATCAAAATAACTTCTCTTCGAGGTAGAATCGGCAGCGACTCCACAGCACTGAAGATTGGTTCTGGCTTCATTAGCATCCCTACGCCGCCACCGTAGGGTTCATCATCGACCTTACGGTGCTTGTCAGTTGTAAAGTCCCGCGGATTAATCAGATGCACTTGGGCAATCTGTTTGGCTAAAGCTTTACCCAGCAACCCAGAGTTGAGAACCGAGTGAAAACAGTCAGGAAAAAGTGTAACTATATCAAAACGCACAGTAATTCGTATTCAAGGACACTAATCTTAAATTTGAATGTCTAGCAAACACAAGAAGCCAATGTTGGGTCAAACTACAGTTAAACTTTATCAATAGTATCTAAAAGTACCAGGAGTCTTGGATTTTAGATGGGATCTAAAGTTTTTCTAATTACTTAATTTATGTTTAAATGTTGTCACAACTACATTTAAATTAATAATCATATCAAGTTAACAACTTTCAGGATGCATCGAGCCAGCCTCAGAAAAAAGCGTGGTCTTACCTGTTCATCCCCAATGCCAAAGGGGAAAACTGACAATTTCATGCCAGTTTATTCTCTTGACTCAAATACTAGGCAAACAAGTCGGCAAAACCGACGGCACTTGCTAACCTTTGGGAATGCTAAGGGCGAACAACTTTGCGAAAGTTCAAGGGCGCAATGTCTCTCCAAGGCACTGGCTCCAAAATGGGGGGCAACCCCACCAAAGAAGTGTCCTCCCTAGCTTACTAAGTAAGGACTATTTTGCCAGTCTGGAAGTGTAAAGGTGAAAAACAAGGCGCTAGCAGCAGAGTCAGGGCAGCGGACACGTTTAAACTGAGGCATCGTGTGCGTTAAACAAGAATTTGGAACTGTAGCCCAGGAGAATCCAAACTTCACCAAAGTGTCCTCTCAAAAGTTGCAAAGCGCAAAAATCATCAGGCTTCTGATCTTGTTTAAATTCACCTGAAGTTGTTGACAGGAGAAACACAATGCCGGAATTAAAAGCTAAATCGCTGGAAATGAGGACACCCCAAGCAACGAAAACCGCCGTTCTAGTTATCGGAGGCGCAGAAGACAAAGTTCACGGGCGCGACATCCTAAGAACTTTTTTTGGACGTGCCGGTGCTAGTAAAGGCTATATTACAATTATTCCATCTGCCTCTCGTGAACCCGCTATCATCGGTGGTCGGTATATTCGGATTTTTGAAGAAATGGGTGCCCAGAAGGTAGAGATTTTAGACATCCGCGAACGGGAACAGTGTGAAGCCTCCCAGATCAAAGCATCCTTAGAAGCCTGTAGTGGGGTATTTTTGACAGGAGGAGACCAACTGCGTCTCTGTGGCGTATTGGCAGATACGCCAGCGATGGAAATTATCCGGCAGCGGGTGAGGTCAGGGCAACTTACCTTAGCAGGCACCAGTGCCGGAGCAGCAGTGATGGGGCACCATATGATTGCTGGCGGCGGTAGTGGAGAGTCGCCAAATCGTTCTTTAGTGGATATGGCAACGGGTTTGGGATTTATTCCTGAAGTCATTGTTGACCAACACTTTCATAACCGGAATCGGATGGGACGGCTGATTAGTGCGATCGCAGCTCATCCCGATCGCTTGGGTATTGGCATTGACGAAGATACTTGTGCTGTGTTTGAACGTGATGGCTGGCTACAAGTTATGGGTAAAGGCAGTGTCACCATTGTTGATCCCACTGAGCTAACCCACACCAACGAACCCCATGTCGGTGCTAACGAACCCCTAACGGTGCATAACTTACGTCTGCATATCCTCAGCTATGGCGATCGCTTCCACCTGTACCAGCGCACTGTATTGCCTGCTGTACACCGAATCTCCAGCTGACGGGATAAAGTATCTGAGGTTACACTGAGTTGACCAGAAATTTTAGATTTAAGATTGGGGATTTTAGATTAAAACAGCTTTTTGGTTTATGGTTTGCCACAAAGTCGGCGAAACAAATCTCAAAAAAGCTCGTTTTGCAGCGTAGCGTTATCCCAACTCGGCTTACCTACGCTATGGTAAATCTAATAATTCTAGGAGCTAAGTACCCTTGTGGTCTCTTTCAATTTAAAAGACGCTCCCGGACACGGCTTAGCTTCGCTATCATCAATCTAAAATCCAAAATTGGTTGACCGCTCATTTATTTTTTGCTGTAGAAAAATGATGAGAATACCATGTAAAAAGAAAAAACTGTTTGCGATGAACAGTTTAGCGGTCAATTCCAGTAAGAAACTAGAATTTTGGTTCCGAATCTCCATCTACCTATTCCCATGAGAATCCTCAAGATCCAGACCTTACGCGGCCCAAACTACTGGAGCATTCGACGCCACAAGCTGATCGTCATGCGCCTCGATTTAGAAAACCTTGCCGAGACGCCCTCGAATGAAATCCCTGGCTTTTACGAAGGATTAGTTGAGGCGCTGCCAAGTCTGGAGGGTCACTATTGTTCCCCTGGCTGTCGTGGTGGTTTTCTGATGCGAGTGAGAGAAGGCACGATGATGGGCCACATCGTGGAACATGTAGCACTAGAACTCCAAGAACTAGCGGGAATGCATGTCGGCTTTGGCCGCACTCGTGAAACTGCTACCCCTGGAATTTACCAAGTAGTGATTGAGTACTTGAATGAGGAAGCGGGACGTTACGCTGGACGAGCAGCGGTGCGGCTGTGCCAGAGTATCGTCGATCGCGGTCGCTATCCCAAAGCAGAACTAGAGCAAGATATCCAAGACCTGAAAGACTTCAGCCGTGATGCTTCCTTAGGGCCTTCTACGGAAGCGATCATCAAAGAAGCCGAAAAAAGAGGCATTCCCTGGATGGCTCTGGAAGCCCGCTTTTTGATTCAGCTAGGCTACGGCGTCAACCAGAAGCGAATGCAGGCAACAATGACTGACAACACCAGCATTCTCGGCGTAGAACTAGCTTGCGACAAAGAAGCCACCAAACGCATCCTCGCAGCCGCTGGTGCCCCAGTACCCAGAGGCACAACGATCAACTTCTTGGACGATTTGGAAGAAGCCATTGAATACGTTGGTGGCTATCCCATTGTTATTAAGCCCCTCGATGGCAACCACGGACGCGGTATCACCATTGATATCAGAACGTGGGAAGAAGCTGAAGCTGCCTATGAAGCTGCTAGACAAGTTTCCCGCTCAATTATTATCGAAAGATATTATGTTGGCCGCGACCACAGGGTACTGGTAGTAAATGGCAAAGTAGTGGCAGTAGCCGAACGCGTCCCAGCTCATATCATTGGCAACGGCAGATCCACCATCGCCGAATTGATTGAAGAAACTAACCTTGATCCAAATCGCGGCGAAGGGCATGATAACGTCCTGACCAAGATTGAACTAGACCGCACCAGCTACCAACTCCTAGAAAGACAAGGCTATACCCTAAATAGTGTGCCACCCAAGGGCACTATTTGTTATTTGAGGGCAACGGCAAACTTGAGTACAGGTGGTAGTGCTGTAGACCGTACCGACGAAATTCACCCAGAAAACCTTTGGTTGGCACAACGGGTAGTGAAAATTATCGGTTTGGACATCGCCGGCTTAGATATCGTCACCTCGGATATTAGCCGTCCTCTGCGGGAAGTAGATGGCGTGATTGTCGAAGTTAACGCCGCTCCCGGTTTTAGGATGCACGTCGCCCCCAGCGTTGGCATTCCCCGCAACGTCGCTGGCGCAGTAATGGATATGCTGTTTCCCAACGAACAATCTAGCCAAATTCCGATTCTCAGCGTTACAGGTACCAATGGCAAAACCACCACTACTCGACTCCTAGCCCATATTTATAAGCAGACTGGCAAAGTAGTAGGTTATACTACTACCGACGGAACTTATATCGGTGATTACTTAGTAGAATCTGGCGATAACACAGGCCCCCAAAGTGCCCACCTCATCCTGCAAGACCCCACAGTGGAAGTAGCAGTACTGGAAACGGCTCGCGGTGGGATTCTCCGCTCTGGGCTGGGTTTTGAAGCTGCAAATGTGGGTGTAGTGTTAAATGTAGCCGCCGACCACTTAGGAATAGGCGATATAGATACCATCGACCAGCTAGCTAACCTCAAGAGCGTAGTCGCAGAAGCCGTATTTCCTGATGGCTATGCAGTACTGAACGCCGACGATCGCCGCGTCGCCGCCATGTCAGAAAAAACTAAAGCCAACATTGCTTACTTCACCATGAATCCCGACTCGGAATTGGTGCGGAAGCACATTCAAAAGGGCGGAGTCGCAGCGGTATATGAAAATGGCTATCTGTCCATTGTCAAAGGCGATTGGACACACCGTATAGAAAGAGCAGAAAATATACCTTTAACAATGGGCGGGCGGGCGCCATTTATGATTGCCAACGCCTTAGCGGCAAGTTTGGCAGCCTTCGTGCAAAACGTCACAATTGAACAGATTCGTGCTGGTTTGAAGACCTTCCGGGCTTCCGTGAGTCAAACTCCGGGACGGATGAATTTATTTAACTTAGGCAGCTACCACGCTTTGGTAGACTATGCCCACAACGCGGCTAGTTACGAAGCAGTGGGCGCTTTTGTGCGGAATTGGACGACGGGACAACGCATTGGCGTCATTGGAGGTCCTGGCGATCGCCGTGATGAAGATTTTGTCACCTTAGGCAAACTAGCAGCGCAAATTTTTGATTACATCATCGTCAAAGAAGATGATGACACGAGGGGAAGGCCACGGGGATCGGCTGCCCAGTTGATAATTCAAGGCATTAACGAAGTTAAGCCTGAGAGTCGCTATGAATCAATTTTGGATGAAACACAAGCGATTAACAAAGGCTTAGACATGGCACCAGATAACAGCCTGGTGGTGATTTTACCAGAAAGCGTGAATCGGGCAATTAAATTAATTAGAGGGCGTGGTGTAGTTAAAGAAGAGACACACCAACAAAATACTGGTACAGCGATCGTTGATTCCCAAAATGGAGTTGCACCTTCTTCTGTAGTCAATACATTGCTGTAGTCAAAAGTCAAGGGTTAAAAATCAATCAATTTTGGATTTTAGATTTGCGATAGCGCAGCATAAACCCTTCTCTTCTCTAAGAGACGCTTTCAGCGAACGAGCATCTTTTAGATTGACTGTGCCCACTCTGGGGATACAGCTTGGGGATTTTAGATTTGTTCCGCCCACAAGGAGCAGGGCTTGTACCAAAGAAATAATCCCAAATCCAAAATCTAAAATCTAAAATTGGCACGGTCAAGCATCTCAAAGATTTTCACCCTTGACCCTTGACTATTGTTTATCTTGTTCCGGATTGGTTTCGTCACTGGGAGTTTTCATCTCCTCTTTAAAGCCACGTAGGGTTTTACCCAGTGCAGTTCCCAATTCCGGAATTTTTTTTGGGCCAAAAATTAAAATAGCTACTATGGCAATTACACTTATTTCCGGTAATCCCAGTCCAAACATATAAGTTTCCTCTACAGCATCTGTAATTAACTATAAACATTCATGGGCAAAGAGGGCACTATCACATAACGACTGCCTCTTGTTTTCTGCTATGGTAATTTTAATGATAATTATTATGATTAAAGTCTGATAAATAAAACTAAAGTTGACCTTGGCATAATTCAAGAAACGTTATTATTTACCCTATTGCCTATTGCCTATTTTTTCTACCGATTTTCGCTCTATTCTTTGGTAATTGATAAACCTAACCAATCACTTAATTCATGAGCCAGCCATTGAACCTCTGCTTCCGAGTTCATACTACCACCTGCACCACACAACTGATATTTGCGCGTTCCTGCCCAAATAGTTAGTTGGGGTGCAACTTCGATTTTTGCACCGAGAAAGCCTGTTTGAGAGTGTTTTGGGATGTAAACCAGCTTAGTAATATTATTTCTGGCGACTGGACGAGGACGATGGAGTTTAAATCCCAACATTTCCCAGGTTAAAGCAATTTGTTGGCGATCAATCCGTAGACGGATGCCCAAAAACAAAGCAAACAGGACTGTGTTTGCCATTAAAAAGCTAGCGCCCCAAAAAGGGAGTGATATCAAACTCAAGATGAAGTTTGCAGGAAAAGGCGTGACCATAACACAGTCATTTTTTGATACTTGAGTCTGGAGATATATCTAAATTCAGCTGGAATTACTCCCTTGTAATCTCAATACCTAACCAAGACTTCAACTCGTGAGCTAGCCATTCCAGTTCTGCTTCAGATTTGATCCCACCATTAAAACCACCCAGTTGATACTTTTGTATCCCTGCCCAAATTTCTAATTGCGGTGACACCATTGAGCGACTTCCATCAGAGTCTTGAGTAAAGTGTTTAGGAATGTAAACCAGCTTGCTGATATTTTCTCTCGGCGATGGACGGGGACGATGGAATTTAAATCCTAATAACTCGTGGGTTAGAACAATTTGCTGCTGATTGATACGCAATCGAACCCGTCTGAATAGGGCAAACACAAAGGGATACGCTATTTGAAAACCAGCACCACAAAAAGGAATTGAGAACAATACAAAAAAGAGATTGAGAGGAAAAGGGATTAAAATAGCGAAAATTGTGAAAAAAAGGAATATCGAATTCCAAGTAATCGCAAATACACTTGTAGACAATAGTGAAACGTGAAAACCCACCGGTGGAATGAGAATTTCTACAGAATCCCTATTTTTGGTGAGTTGAATCTTACTACCAGGTGGTTTGCCAACAGTTAAAGCCGTGGTGTTTTCAAACTGGACTTTATTTAAAGCTTTCAGTACTTTAAGTGCAGAACTAAAACGCTTTTCTAAAGTGGGTTCAGTCATCAAGTGTAAAGTGCGAGTCAAACTCCGACTGAGATTAGCTACTTGTTCAAACTGAATGCGAAAATCCTTTTGCGGTAAATCCGCTGGGTGAGTACCCGTCACCAAATAAATTAACGTCGCGCCTAAACTATAGAGATCAGAAGCCGGAACGGTGCGCCCACCAAATTGCTCCTGTGGCATATAGCCATAGGTTCCCACCACAGTCCTAGTCCCGGTTTCTGTAGCTAGGAGAGTTTGCACCGAACCAAAATCTATCAGATAAATTTCACCGACATTATTACCAGAGAGATGCCTCCGGTAAGCCGCCCTTGGCGCGTCTACGCCCAATAAAATATTGCTAGGCTTAATATCACGATGGATTACAGGCGGATGCAACCCATGTAAGTAAATAAGAATTTCTAAAATAGCCTTGGCTATCTGTTTGATTTCAGCTTCCGTAAAAGTCCGCCCAGTTTGTAAGTATTGCTCTAAAGTTTGTGCTGGGATATAACTCTGTACTAGAGCAAATCCTTTGATTGTAGGTAAATTTACTTCAAAATAGTCTAAATACTCAGGAATAGAGGGATGTGATAAAGATTTTAGGGTTTGGGCTTCCCGCTCAAACAGCTTGAGATCATCCCATTCAAAGTCACTACTAAAAGAGAGTAACTTGATAACGACTAATTTCTGAGTTTTCAAGTCACGAGCTAACAGCGTCCGCCGCCCTGCTTTTTTTCCTAATAGCTGCTGAACTTCGTAAAGTTCGCCTAATATTTCGCCAATCATTATGGTTTGTTATAAGGCTAAAGAAAGAAAAATCTTCATAGCTTATGGCTTTTCAATTTAGTTTGCCAATATCTTTAGTATAATCACGTAATTCTATGCCTTCCCAACTTTGGCCTTATATTACCCCTGGTATTCCCGATGAATTATTCGAGCATTTGCCAGGAATTCCCCTGAGCCAGCGAGAAGTCCGACTGTTGTTAATTTCTCAACTGCGGCTACAACCAGATTCGGTGTTGTGGGACATTGGTGCTGGGACGGGTACAATTCCTGTAGAAGTGGGATTGCTGTGTCCAAAAGGAAAGATTATCGCTGTCGAAAGGGATGAAGAAGTAGCTAATCTAATTAAGCGTAACTGCGATCGCTTTGAAGTGAAAAACGTCGAAGTCATTGAAGGTAGCGCCCCAGAGTGTTTGCAGGATCTCAAGGTGACCCCTCACCGGGTTTGCATTGAGGGAGGACGCCCCATTCAAGAAATTCTGCAAGCTGCTTGGCAATATTTACCGCCATCAGGTCGGGTTGTAGCCACAGCTGCTAATCTAGAAAGTCTGTATGCTATTTCCCAGAGTTTTTCCCTATTAAGGGCTAGAAATATCGAAGTCGTCCAATCTGCGGTTAACCGCCTAGAAACGCGCGGCTTTTCTCAAACCTTTACCGCCGTCGATCCCATTTTTATCCTCAGTGGTGAGAAACTGGATTAGGGACTGGGGACTAGGAACTGGGGACTGGGAATTACGGAAGAGTTTTCCCAATCCCCAATCCCCAATCCCCAATCCCCAATCCCCAATACCCAATCCCCAGTCCCCAGTACTTCTATGCCTTGGTCTCGGATTATTAGTGGAATTATTGCGATCGCTCTTGCTCTTTGTGCGACCCTTTTAGGGGGTTGGTACTTTACCATCATGTTTGCGGTTATCGTCTTTTTGGGTCAACAGGAATATTTTAATTTGGTGCGAGCCAGAGGCATTGCTCCCGCTGCTAAAACCACTATGGCTGCGAGCCAAGTCTTGCTGGTGATTTGTACCCTTGATGGCAGTTTAGCTGATGCTGTGATGCCAATAGCAGGCACACTGATTTGTTTTTACCTGCTGTTTCAACCCAAATTTGCCACCATCGCCGATATTTCCGCTTCGATTATGGGGCTATTTTACGTAGGCTATTTACCGAGTTATTGGGTGCGGTTGCGAGCAATTGATAGTGCCACATTTAGCAATCTACCTTTAGGAGCTTACTGGCCTACAACCTGGGCAGATTTCTGGGAAAAGGCAAATTCTACCTCTTTACCACAAGGTTTTACAGCAACACTGCTGACGTTGTTATGTATTTGGGCAGCCGATATCGGTGCTTACACAATCGGCAAATTCTTTGGCAAAACCCGTTTGTCTGAGATTAGTCCGAAAAAAACCGTAGAAGGTGCTGTGTTTGGTATTACTTCCAGTGTTGCTGTAGCTTTAGCTGGAGCCTATTATCTGCACTTGCCTAGATCTTTGTTGACTGGTTTAGCGTTGGGTTTGCTGATTGGTATTGCTAGCCTTTTAGGGGATCTCACCGAGTCTATGCTGAAGCGGGATGCTGGAGTCAAGGATTCTGGACAGTTAATCCCTGGCCACGGTGGTATTTTAGACCGTACTGATAGTTATATTTTTACAGCACCTTTGGTTTACTATTTCGTAACCCTACTTTTGCCGCTGATCGTCGATGGGTGAAAGGGATTGGGGACTGGGGACTGGGGACTGGGGATTGGGGAGTGGGGAGTAGGGAGGTAGGGAGGTAGGGAGATGGGGAGATGAGGGAGAGTAATAATTTGAAGTATTAGGCTCAAAGACTCATTCATCGACCTCTGAACTGGATTCACCCCATCTCCCTACTCCCCACTCCCCAATCCCCAATCCCCAATCCCCAATCCCCAGTCCCTTTTACGGGTTAACGTTAATCCGCCCACGACACACTAGCTTGCCTGGGATCAGCGTTAATTCTTGGATATCAACATCTGAGCCAAGATCGAAATTGTACTCATGATTGTCCTGGAATAAATCTTTTTGGTCATCCTTGATTTGGATATCTGTCAGTTGCAACTCATGACCATTGAGTAACTGCAAGCCCAGACAGATTTTGAGAGGTGTTGTTTCACTATTGGTGACTCTAAAACCGAGCAGTATAATTTGGTTGTTCTCAAGAATAATTTCTTGCCAATTAATGGGTTGCGTTTTTGGGCAATGTGTTGGTAAAACCTTAACCAGTAGATCGCTTAAAGCAGTCGATAATAAGTCAGATGAGAGAGAAGCATTGAGATCTTTCTCGTCTATGGTCAAATCGCCAACAACTGGTACTGTTTGTAACAGTCGCAAGGGCTGCCCCTTAAGTATTGACCCGATGTTGACCTGAATATTTTCTGCGATTAATTGAATTTCTGTAATTAGGAGTCCTTGATAAACTGCATGAGTAGCAAAAATAGATACCGAAGGAATGCGTCCAGAGATAATTTGGCGATCGCTGGCTTTAATCTCCACTTCTAGTTCAGATATCTGGCTGACTTGGGCCCTCAACCACAGCTTTAATGCTGTTGTGAGTACTTGCGTAATTATTCGGATTTTGTTTACATTTGTTGTTTGGGAATTTTGCTCTGACATCTAACCACTGGAGTTTATGAGTATTTGCTCAACAACTGAGGAATTTAAACAAAGCTTAAATGTAACATTTATGCCTAGTCACTACAAAATGCAAATATCATTTAATAGTTAACAGTAAATCAGCAATTTCTACATGGAGGCACGGTTACAAAAAATTCTCGCTCAATGGGGTATTGCCTCACGTCGTGAAGCTGAAGAAATGATTAGGCAATCACGGGTGCGGATCAATGGGGTATTGGCACATTTAGGTCAAAAAGTTGATCCCGAAAAAGATGCGATCGCTATTGATGGCAAACTGATATCTGGAAACCAGCGTCCAGCTTTGATTTATCTGTTGTTGCACAAACCAGCTGGAGTAGTTTCAACTTGCTACGATCCTCACCAAAGACCGACTGTTCTGGATCTATTACCGAAAGAATTACGAGAGGGTTCAGGTATTCATCCAGTTGGGCGTCTAGATGCAGACTCCACAGGAGCATTAATCCTGACAAATGACGGAGACTTGACATTTGGACTAACTCATCCACGTCACAGCATTTCCAAGACATATCGCGTTTTGGTAAAAGGCCATCCTCCAGAACCAGTATTGCGGATGTGGCGTCAGGGTGTGGTATTGGATGGTAGAAAAACACGACCCGCTAAAGTACAGCTGCTAGAACATTGTGCCCAAGGAAGTCTTTTAGAAATTGTCTTACAGGAGGGAAGAAATCGCCAAATTCGCCGGATAGCTGAACAATTAGGATACCCAGTAATCCAACTGCATCGCAGTGCGATCGGCTCAATTCAATTACAAACACCAAAAGAACCCTTTTTGTCAGAGGGTAAATATCGTTTCCTCAAAGATCGTGAAATTCGCTTTTTGCGAGAGCAAATAAGCCAGGAGTCAGAATCCAGAATTCAGGAGTCAGAATTCAGGAGTCAGAATTCGGAATTTAAGTAGGTGGGGCTTGAGACCGCCAAATTGTAGACCACCCTTTGGGTGACGCTTGTAAGCGTTGTGTTAGCAACTATGCGTAGGGTCTGACTTGCTAACGCTTAAATGCGCTAATCACGTACACAAGGAAATTTTCTTGCAGTACTGGCTCACCAAATCGTAGATTTGTTTAGGGGTTTTAAACCCGTTTATTTTTCATAAAAAGAGCTACAAATTTATACTGAATTCTGAATTCTGAATTCTGAATTCTTGTTCAAGCAACCTATTAAAGATTTAGTTGAGTTAAGGAGTGTCAGAAGGCATGAAATGGCCAAGAAAGAAAAATAATCAGCAGCTACCACTTTCATTAGAGCAACAAAGATCTGAAAAGTTGGCAGAAATAGGCGCTCAACTTTGGGCATCACGTCAAGAACAGGGTCTATCTCTAGAACAAGTAGTTATATTGACCATGATTCCCCGACGATTATTGCAGGCGATCGAAGAAGGTAATTTAAACGATCTCCCAGAACCAGTTTATATTCAGGGTTTAATCAGACAATTTGCCGACGCACTGGGCTTGAATGGAGCCGAATTTGCTGACACTTTTCCGATCAATTCTCCACAAGTAAACTCCCAACCTACGGCGAATACTTCACCTCTGAATCAACTACGTCCTATTCATCTTTACTTTCTTTACATATTGCTAATTTTATGCTCTGTAAATGGCTTATCTCATTTATTAAATAACGCCGTACTACAAGCAAGTAATAGCGAAAGCGAGCCATACCCACAACAAAAGTCCATTGTTAAACCAGAAATAGTCAAACCAGAACTAACCAAACCAAAACAGTCACTAGAAGTTCAACCTGTCAGCGATACCAAACAGAAAGAGGCTGTACAAATTGGCGTTACATTGAAAGCATCATCCTGGATTCGCGTAGTAGCTGATGGCAAAACCGAGTTTGAGGGTACTCTACCAGAGGGTACTCACCGGATTTGGAAAGCTCAAGAGCAATTAACAGTTAAAACTGATAATGCTGGTGGTGTTTTAATGAGCGTTAATCAGGAGAAAGCCAAAGAAATGGGAGAACTGGGGAAAGAAGAAGAAATTAGGATTGCGGCTGCTAAACCCAAGTTTTGAGATGAGGGAGATGAGGGGGATGAGAAGGATGATGTAGTATTTTCTCCCTCATCTCCCCCATCTCCCCCCTCTCCCTATCACCCATTCCTCAGTGTTCTTGCGGGGCGCGTCCATTGAGTCTGGTGAGAACTTTCAGCCTTGAGCTTAATTCCTCTGTTAACGCTGCTGCTTGATAACGCCATCCCCAGTTACCCTCAGCGGTACTAGGAAAATTCATCCGCGCTTCGTTTCCTAATCCCAAAACATCTTGCAAAGGAATAATCGCTTGATTGGCAATGGAACTCAATGCTAGTCGAATTAAATCCCAGTGGACGCCTTCGGGACTGATACAACCTAAATAAAGCAATAAGTTTTGCTTTTCGTAGTCATTAGCGCTGTTGAACCAGCCTATAGTTGTGTCATTATCATGAGTTCCGGTGTAAACTACAGCATTTCGGGGGTAATTGAATGGTAAAAACGGATTACCGGGATCGGAACCAAAGGCAAATTGCAAAACTTTCATTCCCGGAAATTCAAACTTGTCTCGCAGTGCTTCTACCTCTGGTGTAATTACTCCCAAATCTTCCGCCAATACGGGTAGCTTGCCCAACTTCTGCCTAATCACTTCAAAAAAAGCTTCTCCAGGCGCTTCCACCCATTCGCCATTCATAGCTGTTTCTTCGCCTTGGGGTACAGACCAATAAGCCTCGAAGCCTCGGAAGTGATCAATCCGAATTATATCTACATAATCCAGCATGGCCTCAAAGCGCTGCACCCACCATTTAAAGTCTTGTTTTTGCAATTCCTCCCAGTTATAAACCGGGTTACCCCACAATTGACCGGTGGCGCTAAAGTAATCTGGTGGAACTCCTGCCATTTGGGCTGCAACTCCCGTCTCTTCGTCTAAGGCAAAAATGTCGGGATGCGCCCACACATCGGCACTATCGTGAGCAACGTAAATGGGGATATCGCCGATAATGTCTATACCACGCATGTTGGCATAGCTTTTCACGTCAGACCACTGGCGGAAAAACTGAAATTGGATGAACTTGTAATAAAAAATTTCTCCATTGAGGCGACGCTGTACTTGATCCAACGCTTCAGGTTCACGCTTGACAAATTCTGGCTCCCATGTATGCCAGCTTGCACCCTTGTTGGCATCTTTCAGCGCCATAAATAAAGCATAATTATCTAGCCAATAGGCTTTGCTGTCGCAAAAACCTGCAAACTCTTTCTGTTGAATGGGCGTAGCATTGACTCTAAACTTTTCACAGGCTTTTTTGAGTAGCCCAATCTTAATTGACACAACCTGATCAAAATCTACCTTTTCCACCGGAAATGCTGGTAAATTAGCAAAGTCTTCTTCGACTAGCAAACCCTCCTCTAGCAATTTTTCTGGGCTAACGAGTAGAGGATTTCCCGCCATTGCTGAGTAGCACATATACGGGGAATTGCCGTATCCAGTGGGACCCAAGGGTAAAACTTGCCAATATTGTTGATGGCTTTCTTTGAGAAAATCAATGAAGCGATAGGCTTCTAAGCCTAAATCCCCAATGCCAAATCGACTGGGAAAAGAAGTAGGATGCAGCAAAATGCCACTAGATCTAGGAAAAGGCATATTTAACCTGAATTATGGGAGCAAGCGATCGCCACAACAAAATGCTACGCGATCGCATAGAATTTATCACACAACAGTATTTGCAGGGTAAATCAAGTCAGGTTATTTGTCATTTGTCATTTGCACCAAACCCAATTAATCCAAAATCCAAAATCCAAAATTCCATGTCTTACCGAAACCCTGCACCGACAGTTGATATCATCATTGAACTAGTAGATCGACCTCATCGGCCAATAGTGTTAATTGAAAGACATAATTCACCCTTAGGTTGGGCTATTCCTGGCGGTTTTGTGGATTATGGGGAAGCCGTGGAAGTGGCGGCACGGCGGGAAGCTGAGGAAGAAACGGGTTTGCAGGTGGAATTAATTGAACAATTACTGGTGTATTCTGACCCCAATCGCGATCCGCGTCAGCATACCATTAGCATTGTGTTTTTGGCGACGGCGACGGGGGAACCTGTGGCTGGAGATGATGCTAAGGGTGTAGGAATTTTTGAGTCTTGGCGTGTGCCGAGTAATTTATGTTTTGACCACGATCGCATTTTGCAGGATTATTGGCGATATCGGCATTATGGGATACGTCCGAGGTTGGGGTAAAGGAACGAACCGCAAAGGACGCAAAGGGCGCAAAGAGAAGAGGAAGGAGAATATCTGTGACACAAAGTTTTTGTGATTATACTGTGTCAGTGGTATTTAATGGCGCATTATGGATGCTGAAAAACTTTTGAAACAATATGCACAAGGTCAACGAAAGTTTGATTCAGTAAATCTCAGAGGAGTAAACCTCAAAGGTGCAAATCTGAGTGGAATAGACCTGACAAGTGCAGATTTGACCGGAGCAGATTTAAATAATGCCAACCTCAGTAAGGCATGTCTTAAAAACACAAATTTCACCAGGGTATCTCTGACAAGCGCAAACTTAAGTGGTTTGGTGGAAAGTTCTAGTTTAAATTTGAGTTGGGCAGACCTAGATAATGCCAATTTGAGTGATGCTACGCTAAATTCTGCCAATCTAACTGAAGCTTCCTTGAAAAAAACAAATCTCGTGAGAGCTAACCTTAGCGGTGCAAATTTAACTGGGGTTAACTTGTTTGAAGCTGATTTGAGTCAAGCAAACCTAATTCATGTAAAACTCAAAGATACCAATTTGCACGGAACCAAGATTCGGGGTATTAATTTATCTCAAAAGGATTTGTCTGGTATGAATCTGGCTGAAGCTGATTTAGGTGCAGCAAATCTCAGAGGCGTAAATTTGAGAAAAGCCTGTTTAAAAGAGACAAATTTAGAGAGAGCGGATTTGCAACAAGCTGATTTAATGAAAGCAAATCTGAACGGAGCAAACTTGAGAAGGGCTGATTTAACTGGCGCAAATATCTATGGGGCAACCTTTGAAGATGCTGACCTAACTGGTGCGATAATGCCTGATGGAGAGGTTTATAAACCGATCGCCTCCCAAATAGAAATCGATAAACAGGTAGCATCGTTAGAGAAAGTGATATCTATGACTCGTAAAGTAATTCGTACTGATAACGCACCCGCACCAGTCGGACCCTATAATCAAGCGATCGCCGCTTCTGGTCAATTTGTATTCGTGGCTGGACAAATTGCCATCGATCCCCGCCTTGGTGATGTGGTCTACACTGATGATGTCAAAAAGCAAACTGAGCAAGTAATGGCTAATCTTGAAGCCATCCTCACAGCTGCGGGTGCGACTTTTGAAGATGTGGTGAAAACCAGTGTTTTTCTCGCTGATATGAATGATTTCGCGGCAGTGAATGCTGTTTATGCTAAATATTTCCCGGAAAATACAGCCCCAGCACGTGCTTGTGTCCAGGTATCGCGGTTACCTAAGGATGTGTTGGTAGAGATTGAGGCGATCGCTGTGATTAGCGGCTAGTGCGAACATACATTCTCAGCAGATAGGCAAGCAGCTATGCAGGCGATCGCTACAATTAGAGAAAAGTTAGCATTTTTGATGAGATGGGACGCAGGTTTACCTGGCGTTCCAATTAAAAGGTGCGAATTTAGGAATCTTGCCTTGGGCAGGCAAAGGTGAGATTGTAACTATCGCACCTTATATCCATTTATTTGCATTAATATGCTCCCTATGAATCTATTTATAAAGATAGTGTAAAGATTAATTTCGATTATCTGCAAAATTTACTTAAACTATTTAATAAATAAAATTTATAATCTAGTGTTGATTGTTTAAATCATCAAAAGTATATTTTTTGACTTTTATTTGTCCATTAACGAGACTGACAAAATATTCAGTGTCGATTTCCAGGAATTAAAGTTTGATGTTTTCGCTATTGGCAAGCTATAGCCACCGCGTCCTGCACCTGTGCTACTGAAAGTATCTCAATATAGCCGCCAATAGCGAGAACTGAAAATTTTCTCAAAACGCTTAAACGATAAGTATTTTGTACAGTAATTAATTAATATTTTTAATAAAACTTAATAATAAAATAACTAAAATTTTACTTTTAACTGATAGATGCTTATAGTCTTTGCCAGAAAAGTTCCTGTGTATTAGAAAATACTTAGTTTCAAATATATTAAGATTGTGTAAAGAACTTTACATGACTTCCGCATCATGATAGTTATGTAAGTATTATCTAAGTAAATAAACTGATAACCAACAGCCAAAATAAATGGATTTTGAGTAAACCTTTACAAAGTAGCTTCGTCCACAACCATTGCTAGTAGATCCCTATTTCATAACGCAGCTTTGACTCAGGCTTTAAGTAAGTATGATTTATAAGAACTTATGCACCTAAGCTTGAAATTTACATACACCAACCTCATTCAGTAAGGGAAAAGTCTAAAAGTACCGGAATTACGGGAGTTACCCTGTTTGAGTGTCTGAGTTCTAACTTAGGAAATGTGCTATTTGAACTTAACTTACCCGCAAGTTTTAGCAAAAAAAGCTGGTGTCAGATCACCCTAAGTTTGGGCAAAAATTTAGACACAAGTGGTGAATTGTGATGCAGGCAATATAGTCAATTATGATGCCCCGCCATATGACGAAGTAGAAAGCCAGCTATGTAAAGTAGTAACAAGTACTTATATTTAGCAAAAAGTAAACACCATGAACACACAGAATACAAAAAGTAATACTAATAACAAAGAAGGTTTTTAAGCAATTAAAGCTTTATATAAGTTGAGACGTTCCAAAGATATAAATCTGAGTCCATACCTCCACTGTGCAATTTTTTAATGCCCAATAATGCTTAGCAGATTGCATCACAACAGGATAATCTAAATTCAAAGCTTTATGAGTACCCAATCCACTGAAGTAGGTTTTTTAGTCACTTCTATAAACGATACAGCCATCGTGCAAGTGTCTCCGAGGTTTAGCTTATTGGAAGCTGTAGGCTTTAAGCAAACTTGCCAAAGCTTAATTCAAGCTAATTCACATCTCAAGCAAATCATCATTGACTTTCACCAAACTACTTTTATGGATAGTAGTGGTTTAGGTGCATTAGTCAGTAATTTTAAATACGCCGAGGCTAAAGGAATTGCATTAAAACTCCAAAATGTGACACCTCAGGTCATGGCAGTCCTAAAGCTCACGGGATTGGATCAGGTTTTTAGCTTACAGTCTGTTGACAATGGTTCAGTAACAACACAACAAGACTTAACAAATAATCAGAAAGCAGGTTATCGTCAAGTAGAGCAATTACCTGCTACTCATCCTTCTGTGACATCTTGGATGAAACGGTTCATAGATATTGTGGGATCGCTAATAGGTTTAGCAATTACAGGAGTTTTGTTTATTCCCATTGCGATCGCTATTCAAATCGACGATCCAGGGCCTATCTTCTTTTCTCAAACCCGCTGTGGTTGGATGGGAAAGCGGTTTAAGATTTGGAAATTTCGCTCCATGTGTGTGGATGCAGAAGCGAAGAAATACCTAGTAGAAAACCAAGCCAAAGGTGCTTTCTTTAAAAATAAAAACGATCCCAGAATTACCAAAGTAGGGCGCTTTTTACGGCGAACAAGTTTAGATGAACTACCACAATTCTGGAACATCCTCAAAGGAGAGATGAGTTTAGTAGGCACTAGACCACCTACACCTGATGAAGTAGAACGCTACGAAGTACCACAGTGGCAACGCTTGAACGTTAAACCAGGTATGACTGGCGAATGGCAAGTAAATGGACGTTCCACAGTACTTAATTTTGAAGATGTAATTCGTCTAGATTTGAAGTATCAAAAAAACTGGAGTCTACTATACGACTTCAAGCTAATTTTTAAAACCGTAGCTATCTTGTTTAATAGAAACAGTGGTGCTGTCTAGCATTTTTCATCTAAACCTCCCAGGAGACCCCCACTATATCGGTACTATGATTAGTGTCGGGAGGAATGGGAGAGAAATTACGAAAGGTTTCCTGAACATTTTTCTGCATAGCAGGAACCGTGATGGAAACAGTTTCGTAATTTCTAAATCTTTCCCAAAGCATACGAGTAACCATTTTTTTTGTGAATCTGGTGACAAAGCTAACAGTGAAGCTATGTCTAGCTTAAGTTGACACCAATGCCACCCCACAAAATTGGATAATTTATTTGTTGGAAATCCCTAACGCCTCTTCATCTTTTACCTGAAAGTATATTTTCTCCTCAGGGGAGAATGATGTAAGACTTCAAAAAAATCACCAACAGACAATGATAATTATTATTATTGTTTGTTGGTGATTTTTTTATTCTTGGGAAGTCCCAGTATCAGTATTCATCTAGTTCAACTAAATGCCAATCCTTTGTAAAACTGGCAAAGCATTGATTTAAATATCTGTTTAATTAAAGACTAAGTTATAATTTAAAATTATATATTTAATTTTATTTGATAAAATAAAAAATAAATGATATGATTATGTGTTTGCTAATTAAAAAAAAATTAAATTCCAGCAGTTAGCTATTTGTCATAAATCCCAAAAAGGCTGGTGAACTAAAGCTCCTCAGTACACTAGCCAGATGAAAGTAGTCAAAATGTAGTAATTTCCGCATAAACCTAAATCAGAAGCAATGGATGTCTATAATCTGTTATACAGGCGTCCAAAAGCTTAGCCTGTGCTAAAATCAGCGTACCGGCACGACGCAGGTGATGGGATAAAGCCATGTTTGAACGCTTCACAGAAAAAGCCATTAAGGTAATCATGCTGGCCCAAGAAGAGGCCCGCCGTTTAGGTCACAACTTTGTCGGAACCGAGCAGATCCTCCTGGGTCTGATTGGCGAGGGCACTGGTGTAGCCGCCAAGGTGCTGAAATCAATGGGCGTCAATCTCAAAGATGCCCGAATTGAAGTTGAAAAAATTATAGGCCGGGGATCGGGCTTTGTGGCCGTGGAAATTCCGTTTACGCCACGGGCAAAGCGAGTTCTGGAACTCTCCTTGGAAGAAGCACGCCAACTGGGGCATAACTACATTGGCACCGAGCATCTGCTGTTGGGCCTAATCCGCGAAGGGGAAGGCGTAGCAGCCAGGGTGCTAGAAAACCTCGGTGTGGATCTATCCAAGGTGAGAACCCAAGTCATCCGCATGTTGGGAGAAACTGCTGAGGTTTCACCAGGCGGTTCATCCGGTCGCACAAAAACCCCGACTCTGGATGAATTTGGCTCAAACCTGACCCAAATGGCTACAGACAATAAGCTCGATCCTGTAGTGGGACGCGCCAAAGAAATTGAGCGGGTGATTCAGATATTGGGTCGCCGGACTAAAAATAACCCAGTGCTGATTGGGGAACCAGGTGTTGGTAAAACCGCGATCGCCGAAGGTCTAGCTTCACGGATTGCCAACAAAGATGTCCCTGACATCCTGGAAGATAAACGCGTAGTCACACTGGATATCGGTTTGCTGGTAGCAGGAACCAAGTACCGGGGTGAATTTGAAGAACGTTTGAAAAAAATCATGGATGAAATCCGCTCTGCGGGTAACGTCATCCTGGTAATTGATGAAGTTCACACCCTAATTGGTGCAGGTGCAGCAGAAGGTGCCATCGATGCAGCCAATATCCTCAAGCCAGCTTTGGCCAGAGGTGAGTTGCAGTGCATCGGCGCGACAACCCTAGATGAATATCGTAAGCACATCGAGCGGGATGCAGCGCTGGAGCGGCGTTTCCAACCAGTAATGGTGGGTGAACCTACAGTTGATGAAACAATTGAAATTCTGTATGGTTTGCGCGAGCGCTACGAGCAACACCACAAACTGAAAATTTCCGACGAAGCATTGGTGGCGGCGGCGAAATTGTCAGATCGTTATATTAGCGATCGCTATCTCCCAGATAAAGCCATCGACTTAGTTGATGAAGCTGGTTCTCGGGTGCGCTTGATTAATTCCCAACTTCCACCCGCAGCCAAAGAGTTAGACAAAGAACTGCGTCAGATTTTAAAAGAAAAAGATGATGCAGTACGCTCCCAGGACTTTGATAAAGCCGGGGAATTGCGCGATCGGGAGATGGAAATCAAAGCCGAAATTCGCGCTATTGCTCAAAGCAAGACCAATGCAACTGGCTCTGAACATGAAGAACCCGTAGTTACAGAAGAAGACATTGCTCACATTGTCGCTTCCTGGACTGGGGTACCGGTGAACAAACTCACCGAATCTGAATCTGAAAAGCTGCTGCACATGGAAGACACCTTGCACCAGCGTTTAATTGGTCAAGACGAAGCGGTGAAGGCAGTTTCACGGGCTATTCGTCGCGCTCGTGTCGGTTTGAAGAATCCCAATCGACCCATCGCTAGTTTTGTCTTCTCTGGGCCTACTGGTGTAGGTAAAACCGAGTTAGCGAAATCCTTAGCTGCTTACTTCTTCGGTTCCGAAGAAGCCATGATCCGCTTAGATATGTCCGAATACATGGAGCGTCACACCGTCAGCAAGCTGATTGGTTCGCCTCCAGGTTATGTTGGTTATAACGAAGGTGGTCAACTAACCGAAGCCGTGCGGCGGCGTCCTTACACTGTGGTGCTGTTCGACGAAATCGAAAAAGCACACCCCGATGTATTCAACATGCTGCTGCAAATTTTGGAAGACGGTCGGTTAACTGACGCCAAAGGTCGCACGGTGGACTTTAAGAACACCTTGCTGATTTTAACTTCCAATATTGGTTCTAAGGTAATTGAAAAAGGCGGCAGCGGTATTGGCTTTGAATTTGCCGAAGATGTCACCGAGTCAGCTTACAACCGGATTCGCTCCTTGGTGAACGAAGAATTGAAACAATACTTCCGTCCAGAGTTCCTCAACCGACTCGATGAGATTATCGTCTTCCGTCAGTTGAGCAAGCCAGAGGTGACACAAATCGCCGAAATCATGCTCAAGGAAGTATTTGGTCGTCTAACTGAAAAAGGTATCACCTTAGAAGTCAGCGATCGCTTCAAAGATCGTTTGATTCAGGAAGGTTACAGTCCCAGCTACGGCGCAAGACCATTACGCCGAGCGATTATGCGCTTGTTAGAAGATAGCCTCGCAGAAGAAATACTCTCTGGTCGCATCAAGGATGGCGATGTAGCCTTAGTTGATGTTGATGAGAATGGTACTGTTCAGGTGAGTTCTCAACAGCGTCGGGAATTGTTACCCCAAGGCGTTGAGTAAGATTTAAGATTTGGGATTTTAATCTCAAATAGAAAATTAGAAAACGGTAGAGTGTTTATTGCTCTACCGTTTTTTGTTTTATTTATTGTCATTTACGGCTATTATGTTATTAAATCAAAGTATTAAAAAAGACAAAAATTTATGATTTAAAATATACCCAAATCTAAATGTGCATCATTTGTAATTAATTTATACAGTTGCCAATAGAAAAACTGCAATGCATATTAACATAAAAAGTTGAGTCAATGTTATTACATTACAGATAAGATAGAGAAGACAATAATTCTAGTTTTCTTCTAAAAAATTAATTATTTCTTTAACAAACCAGTTTGTTGTCTTGTGTACTTTTTGATAATCTTTTTGGTCAAAAAATTCTTTAAGTTCATTCTGAGGTTGTTTTTTATATGGAACTATTTTCACATTTTGTCCTAATTTATATTGTAATATACTTAAATCATTTTTAATTTCATTGACTACTTTTTCAGCATTTAAAAAACTATTTTTTAGATTGTATAGAGTAACATATGCCCATCCTTATTCTATTCTTCCGCTAACTTTAATTCCTTTTTGATTGAGTACAAATTGAAAAAATAAGCTTTGTATTTCTTCTTTCTTAATACCTTGTTTGAGTGACTTGAGATATATTTTTATAGATTTACCTTTATCTTCAATTCTTTCTTTTATTGGCTTACCATTCAAATCTCCATGACTAGCAACATCCCTAATATCCATGATATGAGTAATTATTTTATAATCTTCATTTTCATACTTAAAATTTAATTGGCTATTATTAATACTTTGAAAAAAATCATTTAATCTTGTTTTTTTGTAATACGAAATATCTTTAGTTCTGTCACTACCATGTTCTTTTAATATAAATTGATTGAGTAAAATTTCTATTTGCAAATATATCTTTCTACAAAATTCAACAAAATCATCATTAATAATATCGTTAATTGATTGTTGATTATATTCATCAAGTTGTTTTTTAATTTCAGAGTTTTCTGGTAAATTGAGCCATAAATAACTTGAATAATCAATTATAAATATTTTTTGCGAATCTATTTTAATTTCTTCCTTAGATAGCTTTTCTATATATAAAGCTATATTTTCCAGATTGCTGTTAATTTGTCTAAGTAATTGTTGGGCTAATTTATCCATTAATTACTACTCTGATTTTAAAATTAATTAATTAACTACTAAATTTGATAATAGCTGATATTGCTTTAAATATTTTTTATAAATATAATCATCCCTTCCTTTAACCATAGCAATGAACTCTATTTTGCCCCGAAGTACCTGTTTAAAATCTTGTTTTCCTTTCGTGGATAGTCTGCTTTTATATTGATATTGTTCTTGATACTCTTTTTCCGCAGCCTCAAGCCCAAATTTAGCCCAAGCATGAAGCATGGCGCGAACCTGACGCACGTAATTTCGGTCAACATTAGGAAACATATTAGTGGTTAATCCCGTTACTTCTTGATGATTACCTTTAACTTGCAGCCGATTTTTTTGATTATTTACTTCAAAACCATTTTCATTAATAATTGAGAGTAATCTATTACCAATAAAAATTTTTTCTACATCTTCTTCAGCTAGTATATATGCTAATTCCTCAGGGAACTTAGGTAAAGTTGTTGAGAAAGTAATATCATCGGCATACCTTGTATAAGTTGCTTTGTACTCTTTAGCTAAACGTTGCAATTGACTATCCATCTTGGCGCAGATCATATTAGTCACAATGGGTGAAGTTGGCGCACCTTGAGGTAACTGATTGTTATGACAACAAATTTGTGCTAAAACAGTCGCTACGTCTGGATGTAAACTATAGGGTGTAGCCATAAACATACCCCGGACTCGACCAAAATTAATTGAGGGAAAAAAATCAGTTAAATCAAGATTTAAAACATAGCGTTTTTTAGTATGAGCTTTTACAACTAATTCAGACTTACCTTTAGGTAATCTTACAAGCAAATGGTCTCAAAGTGTTAGGTGAAAATGACTAAATTATTGGTAAGTCCAGCTGAGCAATAAACAAATCTAACAAATCCCATTGCTAGTGCTAGGTTTGGTGCATCAACCCTACTTATAGGACTCCGATTTGATTTCTGAAAACATACTGAGACTGAAAAGCCCGTTTTATCTAGGGTTTTATCTGAAATCTTGTTCAGAAATCAGATATGAGTCCTATAGATAAATTTTTGTTTTTATGCTTGATTTAGTGTTACATCTGATACAAATTTGCTATAAGTGATTTCAGATATCATTTACCGATATAATCAGTAGGTAAATCAAGTAAAGTGGATATGAAGCCCACAAACGAACAAACCCAGGGACTCTACAGGCTTTGTTATCGACTTACTAATGTCATTTACCCTGGATGGCCATATACAAACATCGAACTTGTTAGGGTAGATGAACGTACTGGAAACTTATACGTACTTGCTGGCGAAAATCTGGACTTTGAGATTAAACCAACCGGAGGGTATGAACCATGACAGTAGCTAAGTATGAAGCGATGAATCTCAATGAACTACGTCGCTATGTTCTCACTCACCGAGAAGATGTTGCAGCTTTCCATGTGTATATTGATCGCTCAAAATCTGAAGGGCAAATGATCAGCATAGACTTGAATGATGAGAATTGGGAAGACAAAGTTAAAGAAGCAATTAAATATAGTTCCAATGCTATTCGTTGGTACTGTAACAATACACCAAAATATACTAAAGAAGCTCAGATGATTTCTGAATGGTGGAATCATTTAGATAATAAATTTGTTACCAAGCATCATCTTACTGGAATAGAAATTGATCAAGCAACTGGAATCTGGGAACCAATTCAAATCAACCCGCCAGTGCAAATACGCATCAGTGAACCAAGTCTAGAAATTTGTCAATTTACTACGTTGCTCAAATATAGAGGTCAAGATAACTCTATAAAACAAATAGAAGCCGTTGCTATTGACCTGGATATTGCAAAGCAAAACCTATTTGTTTGGCCGACTCAAGCAGCAGAGGTTTTTATTTTCTCAGCAGAGGCTACTTAAAACTTCGCTGTACTCAAGTTTCTTACGCTACATCCGTTAGGATAAAAAATCACTCCTTCTAAACTTTCCTTGTTCTTCGGTGTGTTCGTAATATTACAGTTCTGGAATTTGTTCAATGCTCGATTGCTTAGGGTTAAAGGAGTCTGTCTTGAAAGGTTTGTCAATGCAGCCAAGTTATGGTTAATAGAAGATGAGTATGAACCAATTGAAGGTAGGCTTCTAGCTGCGGAATTAGCCTAAGTTACTAGAGAGTTTTTAGAGAATATGATTGAAAACACTTGCAATTGCTACAGTTCTAAAATAGTTTTATAGGTTGAAATAGGGGTTTGATATGGGCGGACTGTATGAAATTTTGCAAAAAATTCAAACGAAGCCGGGGATGTATATTGGTAGGGCTTCAGTGAGTGATTTATTTCATTTTCTTGTTGGATATGAATTTGCTAGAGGAGAGTTAGATATTCAACCCACAGCATGGGAGGATGATTTCCATGAAAATTTTCAGCCTTGGGTGCAGAAAAAATATCATGTGTCAACTTCTAACTCTTGGGCAAAAATTATTATGCTCCACTGTGGGAATGAACAAGAGGGTTTTAATACTTTTTATCGGTTGTTAGATGAGTTCCAAAATAGAGACAAAAGTCTAGAACATCAACAACAAGTAAGTGCTAGTTATGTAGAGATAAAATCAATATAATTAGTTATCTATGTAAAAATTTGCTGTAAATTTAACACAAAACCAGAGAGAACATCTTCACCTGATAAACTTGTGGGAGATTGTAAAACTTCCGGTGCTTGATTTAGGCGATAAATTATTACTTGTTTATCTTTAGGATTAATTAACCAACCAAGTTTTAAGCCATTTGCTAAATATTCTTGCATCTTGGCTTTAGTATCTTCCACATCATCAGTTTCAGAAACTAATTCCACTGCCAAATCGGGACATAAAGGGATAAATTTATTTTTTTGTTCTGCTGTGAGAGCATCCCATCTTTCTATCCTTACCCAAGAAGCATCAGGTGAACGAGTTGCACCGTTTGGTAGTTTAAACCCAGTAGAAGAATCAAAAGCTTTTCCCAAATTATTTTGACTGCTCCAAAACCATATTTGACCTAATAAATCAAAATTACGGTTTCCCGTTTCTCCCCCAGTGGGTGCCATGATAATTAATTCCCCTTCAGCAGTTAATTCCAATCGCAACTCTTTATTCACAGCTACAATCTGTGCAAATTCCTCATCGGTAAATTGCAGATTAGGAGGTAATTGTAAAGTTAAAGCAGTCATAATTAATTGCGCTCCACTAAAATATTAGATGCATCAAACCCATGTGCTGTTAAGAGATTTGACTTAGCCTCTACTTATACTTTAGGAATTCCCCCAACAAATGCGCCTGTACATCCTGGGGTTCTGGCGATGGCGCGTTGTCAGCATAGCGGCGGATATTGGAGTTGTAATTAGCGATCGCTTGTCATTGTCTCATCAGAGCATCCAGAGCGTACTTTTTCAAGATGCAAAGAATTTTGGTTCCTTTTCCCTTTAATTTGTTAACAGTGACAAATAATTAGTTAATGTACAGTTTTCAAAGCGGGCGATGGGACTCGAACCCACGACGTTCACCTTGGGAAGGTGACATTCTACCACTGAATTACACCCGCGAGTAGCTGTTAGCCAAAATTTTAATATTACTGTACAGCATACCATTATTTATAGCTGTTTTCAATTCACTGGCGATCGCGCTTAAACCTCAGCAGAGCCGGAGACGCTCCGCCTCTGGTCAATGTCCAACGCCATAGGAACTCACTCAAAACCCTACACTGCGCCGACGAAAGTCAGTGTAGGATTCTCTGACCTACAGAACAATGTCTTCACCTCGCTCAGTGAAGCGAACTTCTTTAATATTCCATGCAGCATTACTTGTTAGAGTTTTGCGGACACTACCAAACAAAGCAAACTGCTCACAACTAGAAAGAGAAGCTATTTGCCGCTTAGAATCAGGAGATAACCGCAAATCAACTGTAGCAATGCCATTTTTGACGTTAACACGATACCCAGACAAGCTAAAGTCACTTGTATCTCGTTTTTCTATAATTTTACCCACTGCATTTGTTACTGGTTCATCAGCTGGTACTGAAACATTTTCTGGAATTAGTTCTTGACACTGGACATCACTAGTGTAAATTGTAACATTTGCAGTTTTGCTAATGGTATTTTTAGAAGTTGATGAGGAAGGCGTATTTTCTCCAGTAGATGCTTGATTTGGAGATTTTTCTCTCAACTGAGCAACGCTAGGAATTTGGCTGGAATTCGGAGACGATGAGCTTTTCGTGGGTGTTGTAAGAGGTTCTGGGGATAATGTACTGTTTGGTGTTGTCGTAGGCGATGGCGTTTTGTTGTCAATATTATTGCTGGCGGGATTAGAATTACAGCTGCTCAGACCAAGAACAATTGTTACAGCAATCAAAGGTAAAAGATATCTCTTAGTTGTCTTCATAATCTTGCTCAAAAGTTACATCACTGCTATCAACTTCAATATTGCTGGTATCAATTCCGCATAAATTAGTGAATTTTGAGCCAGTCTCTAAAGTGTCAACCTGGTATCTGTTAAGCCCCAATCATTTCCTAAGGGACGACGTTAATCGCCCGAACAAGATCCCCGACTTCTTGAAGAAGTCGGGGATCTTGTTCGGGCGATTTGAACGATATCAAATACCATTGCTACATAACAGTATAAAAACCAAAAGCACATCTTCCTCAAGGATAAATTTGGTAATATCTAAATGAGGTTACGTAAAATCCAAGAAGCTTAGACCGATGGATATTATTCTCAGGAATGATGCCAATTAAGTATATTTCGGTAATTATTATAGTAAAATAAACCAAAATTTAATGTTTTAAAGGCAAAACAATGAATAGAGGCTCTCAACAGAAAACATTAAGAAGGCAAAACACAATTCTTGCTGCAAAACATTTTTTAGCAGAAATGGGTAAAGACGCTAGCTCAGAAGAATTGAGATTTATCGCTGATAATGTAACTGAGATTGCACTCTTTTGGCATTTGATTGGAAATCCAGAAGAAATTTCTTCGCTGGACTTGCAAGCATAGTCGAAGCATTAGATTGAAAATGGGGAGTGGGGAGTGGGGAGTAGGGAGTAGGGGGTGAAGAGATTTTCATGCTCCTGAACTCTACTGTGTTATCGAACTAAGCTTAATATTTGAGGAAAGCCGAGCTACCATTTCTGCACGAGACGAAACATCAAGTTTGCGGAATATCCGTTTCAAAGCTTGCTTAACAGAATTTTCTGTAATCCAGAGGTTTCTACCAATTTCAGCATTTGTTAGTCCTTGTGCTACTAGTTCAGCAATTTGAATTTCACGTTTTGTTAAAGGGTTAGTATTAAGAGAATTGAAGAGTGTTGATTGCAATTGTAATGTTGCACGCCAAGTTGAAATATGAAGACACAAGGCACTCAAATCAGCTAATTCTTGTGCATTAAAGGCAGGAGTATTTTGAGTACGAGTCAAGCCAATGGCACCAAGTAGACGACCATTACCAACAACTGGCCCAACCATTACATGATAATGGTCAAAACGTGGGCAAATAATCTGCCATTCTCCAGGCGGTAACAATAATTCTTCGTGAACTACAGTGTGACGCTCAACTAAGTAACGCAACACTGGATTATGTTTCAAGGAAAATGCCGATCGCAGCACACGAGGTATGTTTTTCTCAAATTGCCAAAGCTGATCGAAGAAAAATATCCCCGAACGTTCAGCAGCAAAATACTCACTAAATTTACTGATGACTTGCGATCGCAGTTCTTGTTCATCACGAGCATGAGCGATCGCATCAAATAAAGATTGTAAAGAATTTACCATAATCTTAGCTGCAAAATGTACTCGTTCGAGGACTAGGCGTGGTGAGAATACAGACATTATTCTACCTGCATAACAATTGGCAGAATAAACATGTCCCAATACACGCACAACAATATACTTGTTGATACTCAGTGGCTCTTTGAACACCTAAATCACCCTAATATCCGTTTGATTCAAGCAGATATGAATCCACAGACTTATAACGCTGGTCATATTCCCGGCGCTGTCTTTTGGAATATTACTACTGACCTTCTACTACCTGATTACCGCATTAATTTTGACCCAGCTGTATGGCAAAAACTCTTGGAAAATTCTGGGATTACAAATAATACCACTGTTGTTACTTATGGTGATTTTGCTGCAACAAGTGCATGGTTATTTTGGCTTTTTAAAGTCTTCGGTCACGGTGACGTGCGCGTTTTCAACGGTGGTTATCAAAAATGGATGTCTGAAGGTCGTCCAGTAACAATAGACTCACAAATTATTACACCAACCGAATATCAACTGCAAACTCCTGATCCAAACTTGCGAGCCTTTTTTCAGGATGTACAGGAATCTATTGGGAAATTAGATAGCGTCTTAGTCGATGTTCGCACACCTCAAGAATACAGCGGCGAATGGTTTTTCATGCAGCCACCTCAAAAAACGGAACGCGCAGGGCATATTCCTGGTGCAGTGTCTGTGTATTACGAGTTAGCTCTCAATGAAGATGGAACTTTTAAATCAGTGCAAGAATTGCAGACACTTTACACTAGCAAAAATATCACTTCTGATAAACAAGTAATTACTTATTGTGCTGTTGGTGGCCGTTCAGCGCATACTTGGTTCGTCTTGAAATATTTACTTGGTTACTCAAAAGTCCGAAACTACGATGGGTCATGGAATGAATGGAGTCGGATTCCAAATATACCGATTGAATAGGTTTTAACATAATTTGTAATTCGTAATTAATTCTTACTTAAATTTATCAAAAATACAACACACTCACTTGTAGTATGAGAATTACGAATTACAAAACTTGTAATTACGAATTATCTGGAAATTTTTTCTTTAGTCATTAACGTTGTTTGCTAGAGATTCTTGGGAAATATAAAAAATGAAATCAACTTAATATCCCTAGCTGGCAACTAACAAGACTATGCTTTGTAATCTGATTTCTCTAGATAAAAATACCTATGAATCGCTGCAACAAGAATTAATAGAACTGCGTCAGGTAGTTGCCAGTTTACAAGGTGCTAAGTCTTCAAATTCGCCCAAAAGCCAGCAGCAGATGGGTTTATTTATTGAATATGTCCCTGCTGCGATCGCCATCTTCGATGGACAAATGCGCTACCTACTGACGAGTCGCCGTTGGCGGGAAGATTACGGACTGAGCGATCGAGACATCATCGGTCGCTCTCATTGTGAAATATTTCCAGATATTTCCCCATATTTGCAGGAAATTCATCAACGTTGCTTGGCGGGAAGCATTGAGAAATCCGAACAAAATATCTTCCCTTTTGGAGAGGGGACAATCGATTGGGTGAAATGGGAAATAAATCCTTGGTACGAAGATTCTGGTGAAATTGGTGGTATCATCATCTTCTCTGAAGTCATTACCGCCCATAAACAGCTAGAAGAAACTGCGATATGCGATCGCCAACGAGCCGTAGCTCAACTAGAAGAAAAAGAGCAATTCTTACGCAGTATTTATGAAGGTGTTACTCAGCCAATATTCGTGATTGACATTCTAGATAACTGTGAATTACGTTATGCTGGCTGGAATTTGGCAACAGAAAAAATAACAGGAATTAGCAACGCAGAGGTAATTGGTAAAACTCCAGAATATGTACACGGTACTGTTGAAGGTCTAGAAGTACGTCAGCGATTCAAAATCTGCATAGAAACTGGTATTGGCATAAAGTATGAAGAATGCCTGACTTTCCACGGTCAAGAAAATTGGTGGCTAACTACAATTAATCCTTTAAAAAATAGCGAAGGTCAAATTTATCGACTGGTGGGAACAGCGTTAAATATTACAGAGCGCAAACAAGCTGAAGAAGCACTCGAAGCCAGTCAGCACTTCATTAAACGCATTGCAGACTCTTCTCCTAATATTCTCTACATCTTCGATTTACAAGAACAGCGTAATGTTTACGCCAATCAAGAAATTGGCAAACTTCTTGGCTACTCTAATGAACAAATTCAACAAATGGGAACACAAGTTCTGCCTAAAATCACTCATCCAGATGATTGGGAAAAAGTAGTAAATCACTTGCAAAATTTTATTACAGCTAAGGATGGTGAGATTTATGAGTTTGAATTTCGGGTGAGACAACCAAATGGTGAATGGTGCTGGCTATACACTAGAGAAACAGTGTTTAGCCGTGGCGCAGATGGAAAAATAAACCAAATTCTTGGTGTTTCAACTGATATCACCGACCGCAAACAAGCCGAAATGCAATTACAACTCCAAGCCCAAAACTTGGAAAACACCCTGCGCGAACTGCAACGCACCCAAAGCCAACTTATCCAAAGTGAGAAAATGTCTTCACTTGGGAATATGGTTGCAGGTGTTGCCCATGAAATTAATAATCCGGTCAATTTTATTCACGGTAATCTGATTCCAGCCAGTGAATACACCCAAGACTTGTTGCATCTGCTAGAACTTTATCAACAACATTTCCCCTATCCTCCAGAAGAAATTCAAGCAGAAATCACAGCTATTGACCTTGATTTTCTCAAAGAAGACCTTGTAAAACTCTTCCAGTCTATGACCGTAGGAACTCAGAGGATTCGTGAAATCGTTCTCTCGCTACGGAACTTTTCCCGCCTTGATGAAGCTGAATTCAAAGATGTAGACATCCATCAAGGTATCGATAGTACTTTGATGATTCTGCATAACCGCTTGAAAGGTAAACCCAATCATCCAGAAATTTCTGTAATTAAAGAGTATGGTAAACTTCCTCTAATTGAATGCTATCCAGGTCAATTAAATCAGGTGTTTATGAATCTTCTAGCTAATGCTATTGATGCATTGGAAGATTCATTTGTAGGAGAACAAGGACAAATTCGCATTT
Organism: Desmonostoc muscorum LEGE 12446; assembly: GCF_015207005.2. Lineage (GTDB taxonomy): Bacteria > Cyanobacteriota > Cyanobacteriia > Cyanobacteriales > Nostocaceae > Nostoc > Nostoc muscorum. The sequence goes on along the minus strand of NZ_JADEXS020000001.1, from coordinate 1,145,343 downwards.
GCACCGAAGTTTGTAATAGTCAATGGGTAATAATCCGAATTTCAGATAATGGTATAGGGATTCCGCAAGAAATACTGCCCAAACTTTTTGACCCTTTCTTTACTACTAAAGATGTCGGCAAAGGTACAGGACTGGGGCTATCCATCAGTTACCAAATTGTGGTAGACAAACATCGTGGAAGTTTGTCCTGTAACTCAATACCTGGACAAGGATCAGAATTCGTGATTAAAATTCCCATTAATCAGTCGTAAAATAGGAGTCAGAATGGGCTACGCCCCGCTGCAATAACAGAATTCAGAATAAGTAGAGCAACGCAAATAAAGCTAACAAAACCCTGATTCCCTATTCCCTACTCCCTACTCCCCACTCCCCACTCCCCACTGCCCACCTATGTAAATTAGTTCCAAAATCAAACCGGATTGCTATATTTAATTTAACTCTAGAGGCGAGGAAGTAATGTTACTTGAACTCAACCAACTAATTGTACCTGTTGGTCATCAGTTGTTGATTAAAGGTATATCCTGGTCAGGATACAAAAATATTTTGGCAGAATTGGGTGAAAATCGCAATTCTCGGATATCTTACAGTCAAGGAGTGCTGGAAATAATGGCTCCATTACCAGAGCATGAGGTAGGTAAAGTTATTATTGGAGACTTATTAAAAGTTATCCTAGAAGAACTTGATATTGAATTTTGGAGTTTGGGATCTACAACTTTTGGCCAAGAAAAAATGGATGCTGGGGTAGAACCGGATGATTGCTTCTACATCGAAAATGAAGCAGCTGTTAGAGGTAAGGATAGAATTGATTTAACAGTTGATCCGCCCCCAGATTTAGCAATCGAAATTGATATTACCTCCCGCACTCGTTTCAATAATTATCAACTATTAGGAGTCCCGGAATTGTGGCGCTGGAATGGCAATAAATTAGAAATCAATGTTTTGATAAATGGAAAATATATAGAATCTAATAATAGTCGTATTTTTCCTAATTTACCTATTACTCAAGTGATTCCTGAATATTTAAAGCGGTGTAAAACTGATGGGAGAAATGCAACTATGAAAGTATTTCGTGCTTGGGTGAAAAAGCAAATATGATTTGCTCATGCACTCCCTTAGCACGGTTATAATATCGGCTGGCTTGTTCTTAACCTGAGTACTCCAGAGTTTTTTTTGGACTGGCTGAAGTGGTTATATAGCCTTTCCCCACAAGCGTGAGGTAGACCTGTAAGGTCACGGCAGTGCTGTGCCCCCACACCTTGCGATATGATGTTGTACCGCATCTAAATGGGAACCGCTATAAATGCTTTACCAACCAGTCAATATTAGCCGTATTGGCTTGGTTTTAAATGCTAACTTTTTTCTAGAAGACAAATGACTAAAAGACGACAATTTTTAAAAGGAGTAGCAGCACTTTCTAGCTTGTCTTTAACCGGTTGCGGTTGGAGGCTAGCCCAAGTACGTGCTAATTCTAGTACTTCCGGTCGAAGTGACCAACTTTATATCTATACTTGGACACAATATACTGACAAACAATTACTAAAAAATTTTAGCACTCAAACTGGCATGAGAGTGCTGGCGGATGTGTATGATTCTAACGATGTAATGCTTGCTAAGTTGCAAGCTGGAGGTGGTAGCGCTTACAGCATTATCTACCCATCTGATTATATGGTACAGAAAATGGTAGACAAAGGTTTATTAACAGAAATAAATCACGATCGCCTAATCGGTCTAGAAAATTTATTTCCCCGCTTTTCTAATCCTATTTATGACCCCAATAACCGTTACAGTATCCCTTTTAATTGGGGCACAACAGGTTTTATTTATAATTCTGAAAAAATCAAAGAACCACCAGAAGATTGGGATTATCTTTGGCAAAACCAAGACAAGCTTAATAAGCGGATGACTTTGCTTAATGATGTGCGAGAGGTGATGGGTGCAGTATTGCGGATGTTAGGTTATTCTTATAATTCCAAAAACGAATTAGAAATCAAGCAAGCTTATGATAAATTGAAGGTGCTGAAACCTGCGATCGCTGCTTTTGATACAGATGCTTGGCAAAATCAAATTCTCGGAGGAGATTTACTCTTGGCAATGTGTTATTCAGCAGATGCGGTGAAAATATCTAAAGAAAATCCCAAACTCAAATATGTGATTCCCCGCAGTGGTTCTTCATTATGGACAGACACTATTGTAATTCCTAAAACAGCCCCCAATCTACCAGGAGCCTACGCTTGGATTAATATGATTTTGCAACCAGAGGTAGCAGCCAAAATTAGTGAACGCCTAAATATTTCTACGCCTAATAGCGCTGGGTTCGAGCAATTACCAAAAATAATACAAAACAATTCTAATTTGTTTCCCCCAGAGTCACTTTTAGCAAATTGTGAACGCATCAGACCTGTAGGAGAATTTGAAGATGTTTACGATCGCTACTGGACTCAATTAACCAGCAGCTGATTCAATTTTGGATTTTAGATTTTGGATTTTAGATTGTTTACTTAATTCAAAGTTCATTTGGGATTTGAATTCAGATTTTATATTTATCACTAAATTCCAAATCTAAAATTACCAGAATTATGATTAATTCAATTTTGAATTTGAGATGTTTGACTCAATCCAAAATCCAAAATCCAAAATCTAAAATTCCGAGAGTTAGGAGTTAGAAATGATTAATATTGAAAAAAATGATATTTCTGAAATAGAAGAATTGCATCGTCTGCGAAGAAATTGGCTGCAACCTTTAGTATTACTTGCACCGTCAGGAATTTGGTTATTACTTTTGTTGGTGCTACCAAGTTTGATAATTTTCGAGTTAAGTTTGGTTGCAGATATTCGACCAGGAGATATCGTTAATCCTAATGGATTCAAAAACTACATACGGATATTCGACCCCCTTTACTTGCAAGTAATCTTGCGATCGCTATTTTTCGCTTTTGGCACAACAATCATTTGTTTAATTTTAGGTTTCCCTGTGGCCTATTGGATTGCTGTGGCTGCACCGAAGCGTTGGCGAAATTTGCTACTATTAGGCTTTGTTTTGCCTTTGTGGACTTCTTCTTTACTACGTTCTTATGCTTGGATTACAATTCTTCGTCCTAGTGGTTTATTAAATAGTTTGCTAAGCTATTTCGGCTTGCCTACTTTGGAATTACTTAATAGAAGTCCGGCTGTATTGATTGGCATGAGTTACAGTTTATTACCCTATATGGTTTTAATTTTATATGCCTCTCTGGAAAAGCTAGATCGGCGTTTGTTAGAAGCAGCAGCAGATTTAGGTGCAAATCCCGTGGAAGCTTTTTTTAAAGTAACTATACCCCAAATTTTTCCCGGAATTACTGCTGGTTCCATGCTTGTATTTATCACAGGCTTAGGGGATTTTATCGACCCAGAATTACTTGGTGGTGCTTCTAGTATGACAGCGGCGCGATTAGTTTACAACCAATTTCTGGGAGCTACTCAAAATTGGGGATTTGGTTCAGCTTTGAGTATGACGTTAATTTTAATGGTGAGTATTGCGATCGCTCTTTTAATTAAGTTTGGTGAAACTACACCCAAACGCTAAATTCAGCGGATTTTAGATTTTAAATTTTGGAAAATGGAATTGAAAATTCAAAATCTAAAGTTTTAAAATTTCTCAAACCCCGAATTCATTCGGAAAACAAATCAAAAATCAAAAACTCTCGATCAAAAAAAGAGCATTCATGTATTGAATCAATCTAAAATCCAAAATCCAAAATTGAGTCACCAATCACCTATAATAGGGGCATCGAACGCCAGCGAGACAAAGGTTATGCTTTCACCCGATCTCAAAAATGCGTTACCAACTACTGATGAACTCCCCTGTTCAGACGATACACCAGTGGATAACGAAGACTAAAACTTTTTGCCCAACATTTTACTTTTTTTACTCAATTCCATTTGGGCAAATCGCATGGATTGGTACTTCGGAGTAGATATGGGAGTCTATCACACTACAGGAGTACATTTTAGAGTTCCTGTAGTCCCAGATGCTTTTTTGAGCCTGGGGGTAGAACGCAAAAAAGGTGGTAAATCTCGCAAAAGCTACGCAGTTTGGGAAGAAAATGGGATAGTTCCAATATTCACATTAGAAATGGTATCCCACACCCCAGGAGGTGAATACGATGAAAAGGTAGAGATATACAAAAAACTCGGTGTATTGTACTACGTAATTTATAACCCTGAATTTTGGCGACGTGACCAACATCAACCGTTTGAAGTGTATAAATTAATAGATGAAAACTACCAATTACAAATAGGTGAACCTTATTTCATGCCAGAAATTGGGTTAGGTATTGGGCGACATCAAGCCGTAATTGGCGGGATACAACAGGAGTTTTTATGTTGGTATGATGAGCGAGGAAATCGCTATTTGACAGACGCAGAGCAGGTACAACAGGAGCGAATCAGGGCTGAACAAGAACAGCAAAAGGCTGAAAAGTTAGCCCAGTATTTACGTTCTCTAGGTGTAGATCCAAATAATCTACCTGGTAATTAAGGCGATCGCGTCCCAAGACTTGATACACTAAGTAATGCTTCTCTCCCCAATGTAGTATCACTTAAACTCCCACTGATAAGTTATTGATAGCACCCAATTAAAATAGCATTAATTTTAATGAGGTGCCACCGTGAGCAAATGCTTAAAATTTTCTGTACTACTGTTAACTAAATCCTTAATTTTCGAGAGAAATTCATGCTCTAAATAAGGCTTAGTTAAATAGCCCTTTGCACCCAATTCTTGGGCTAACTGGCGATGCTTTTCAGCGCTGCGAGAAGTAAGAATCACCACAGGTATTTTTGCCAAATTTGGATGTTGACGTAAATTAGTCAACAACTCAAAACCATTCATTCTTGGCATCTCTAAATCCGAGATTACAACTTGAATTTCTGGATGTAACTGTAACTTTTCTAGAGCTTCTACACCATTTTGAGCTTGTATTACTTGATAGCCAGATTTTTGCAGAGTCAGAGAAATAGTTTGGCGCAGACTAATGGCATCATCGACTACTAAAATAACTTTTGGTATTTGATTATTTGACTCTAGATCATAGCTAGATTGGGTTTCTACAGTATCCGTGGAAGTCGATGGAGTCAGTAACGGTGTAGAAGATAAAGTTTGTGTTGATGATATCGGCAAAGATTTTTGATTTGACGAAGAAGTTGTTGGTAGTGCGATAATATCAAGTGTTTTTTGTGGAATCTCCCTTGACTCTAATAGCAATGAAGCATCAATCACTAAAATGAGGTCACCACTAGGTAAGCTACTACAACCATAAATATATTTTGGCGGTGCAATCGCATTTCCTAAAGGTCTGATTACTAGTTCTTGTTCACCAATTATTTGGTCAACTTCTAACGCAAACATTCCTTGATTTCGCCGTAGTAAAAGCACTGGGTTTTTATTAATATTTGCACCGTGAGTATTTGATGTGTTGTATGGAGTAGCACTATTAAATAATGAACCATGATAATAAATCAACTCTGAAAGTTGACGCAGGCTGACGATAGTTTCATTCTGCTCTACATTCCAATGCAAAACTTTTTTCCCTTCAATTTCTTTAATCTGCTCATCAGAAGGAATCAATATTTTTTCGATGCTGTTCAAAAGCAAGGCATAAATAACACCTTTAGCCTGAACTAGCATTAGTTTTTCAGTAGTCATAGAAAAAGGAATTTTGAGTATGAATGTTGTTCCTTGGTTGGGTAGAGATTCAACTGAAACTGAACCATTGAGTGCGTTCATTTGAGTACGCACAATATCCAACCCCATACCGCGCCCAGAGATTTCACTGACTTTATTTGCAGTGGAAAATCCCGGCGAAAATATCAAATCTAAAAGTTCTGATTCCATTAGATTAGCAGCATAGCTTCTGGCTTTTTCTTCACTTTGAATGTGATAAAGTTCAACAGCTTTTCTGCGAATGCTTTCTAAATTCAATCCCTGTCCATCGTCTCGAATCTCGATAACAGTTTGGCTACCTTGATGATAGGCACAGATTTCGATTAAACCTCGTTCTGGTTTACCAAACTCTCGGCGAATGTGTGGAGGTTCAATACCGTGGTCAAAAGCATTACGTACTAAGTGTAACAGAGGATCGTAGAGTTTTTCGGCGATCGCTTTATCAACTAGTACTTCTGTTCCACAAAGTTTCAATTCTACAAGTTTGGCATAAACATTCCCCAACTTATTTACCATATGGGGAAAGCGATTCAGGATATTGCCCAAAGGCAACATTCGTGCTTCTACTAAATTATCTATAATATTCAGAGTTAAATTCTCTTTATTACCACTTATTTGAGCAGCTTGAGTCACAAGCAAGTCAAGAGACTCTGTGGTTTCTTGTAGTTGGAGTGTCTCTTCTATTGCTTCATGTAACGTCATCTGAAATTCTGTATATACATCCATTTCCAGAGAGTCAAACTTCACTGCAAAACTTGGCGTTTGTTGTGAAGCAAAATTTTGCATTTGTAATGGTAAATCACGTAATTCATTTAAAATTGTTTGTTGTTTAGCGAGTCGCTGCATTAATCGCTCAATTATTTCTTGGACTTGTTCATCTTGCAAAGTCCGCCGTTTTTGGTAAATCAGCAATTCTCCTGCTAAATAATTCAGGTTTTGTAATTTATCTGTATCTACTCGAATAAAAGAAGGTTGACGAGAATTTTTATTTTGAAAATGCTGTGATTTATCTTCTATTTGCTGGTTAATTGGTTGAGGTGAATCAGGAATACTTTCAACAACTGTTTCCAGAACATCCATCTCTTCTAAAGAATTCCCAGTCTCGCTAGTCACAACTTCATTAATCAAGTTTTGGTCAGATTCTTCTCCCCATATTACTTCTAGAAGATCATCGCTGGTTTCAGAAGATTTAGATATTTCTTTAAGAACTAGCAGCGTTTGTAACTTGGGACTATCAAGCCAATTTTTTTCTTTGCTAGTTACAGGGGGATAGTTTTTATATTTTTTTGCTAATTTATAAATCTTGTTTTGCAAGATTTTAATTATGGAGAGGTAGTTGTCAGATTTTTCAATGTAATATTGAAATTTGGCAACTGCAAACAAAATGATTAAAATGATTCCATTACGATAAATACAAAGGCTTTGGCTATCTTCTTCTTGGACAAAAGCCAGAAATTTTGTCAGCCAATTTTCAATATAATTCAGCAGATTTGTTCTGGGTAATGTGGGAACGAGTAAACTCAAATTGAGTTCTGATTCTGGTATTTGCATCTGGTGATTAAACCAGCCAAAAATGTAGCGAATTACTTTTAAATAAAACTTGGCAGTTGTTGGTTTAACAGATTCATTTTTATTATTTTCTGATGTAGTTAAAAATTGATAAAATTCTTGTTCATTGAGGATAAACGACTCAGAAGACGAATTATTTTCTAATTCTCCAGATACTTGATTATTGGGTAATGTTGTGAGTTGTTGTAAGCTTGGAGAAGCCTGTCCACCAGAAGTGCGATCGCCTGCTAGTACCAATTTTTGTGCTTGTTGTAAATCTGCAAGGGCAATTTCTGCGATTTGCTGCACTTGGGTGGGGTTTGCTTGCAGCGCTGAGAGAATTGTTTGGGAAATTTCACCCAATCCAGGTAAATTTAGAGATTCTGCCAAGCCGAGAAATACTTCAGCTTGAGATTGTAACAATTCAATAAATTCGGCATTATTTGGCGGATTATTAATAGTTTCAGCAATACTGTTTAGACGTTGTTGCACTCCCACTTCAAAAACAGACTGTACAATATCAAATCCTAATTCCTCAGAAGTGGGAATATGAGTCTCAGCACCAAATGCATCACCCAGTTTTTCTTGCAGTTGGGCAAACACGGAACTTGCTCGTTGCAGTAGTTCTTCGTCATTAACAGTACTTCCAATTAGCTCGGTATTTAATGCTATGCTCAGACACTCATAAGCTTGGATTAAAAGTGTTTGCAATTCAGCATCAATTACTAAATTTGGGTTATATAGAGCCTTAAATACATCTTCTAAAAAATGGGCTATCATCTTAATTAGTTCTAGCCCAACATTAGCAGCGCCACCTTTAAGCGTGTGCGTAGCCCGCATTAAACTATGAATTTTTGCAATGCTATAACCTTCAGATAAGGTAAATAGTTCTTGCTCAATAATCTGTACTAATTCTGGGGCTTCTGCCAGAAAATATATGTATCCTTGTTCACGAATTGAAGTGTCGGTAATCATAAGTTAGAAGTTAGAAGTTAGAAGTTAGGAGTTAGGAGTTAGGAGTTAGGAGTTGGGAGTTAGGGGTTGGGAGTTGGGAGTTAGGGGTTAGGGGTTGAGAGTTAGGGGTTGAGCGTTAGGGGTTGGGAGTTGGGAGTTGGGAGTTGGGAGTTGGGAGTTAGGGGTTGGGAGTTACTCCATTAATTGAGTCTTCAGTTGTTTTGACTATTGAACTCAAAATCCGAATGATTTCGTCTGCATACATTAGTTCATTCGTTAAATCAATATTTACTAGTTTGGACTGTTGCAGTAGACGTAACCAGTATTTGGTTTCCCTAGCTTCTTTGTATGCAATATACATTTTTGCTAAAAAATCCTTTCTACTCTGACCACCGCTAGCCTCTTCAACATTTGCGCCAATACTTGTTGCACTTCGTAGTAACTGTTTAGAAAGCACATATTCTCGCTGATCTTGCAGTTGAATATATAGGTCAATAATTTTCAAAGCAAATTGAAAACTTTTCTGCTGAATAATACTTTCTGCCAATTTCCCTCCTCTTTTTTTACTCACAATTAAAAATGAAACATGGACAAAACATTCCAAAAGATCGGTATGATATTAACATGTATCAAATGAATGCTTTATTTCCATAACTCCTAACTCCTAATTCCTAACTCCTAACTCTTAACTCTTAACTTTTTATCAGCTGACTTTGAATTTACTTGCAGTTGTTAATAACTCTTGCGCCATCCCTGATAATTCTTCAAAGACATTAGCAATTTCTTGAGATTCGGCAAAAGTTTTATTGGCAATTTCTGCGACATCTTGCATTGATGCAGTTACTGTTACAGATTGCGTCATTTGTTGTTGAGTTGATGCGGTAATTCGCTCGATTAATTGACTAATTTCGGCAGTTGCAGAAACGATCGCATTTAAGTTTTGACGAGTCTCACTTACCAGGTTTGTGCCTTCCACTACCTGCTGAATACCAGTTTCCATCGCTACTGCAACTTCCCCAGTTTCTGTTTGAATCTCCTGGACTAATTTTTCAATTTCGATGGTTGCTGCTGCTGATTGGCGAGATAGAGAACGCACTTCATCAGCTACAACTGCAAAGCCTTTGCCATATTCACCGGCACGGGTGGCTTCAATGGCTGCATTCAAAGCCAGGACGTTTGTCTGTGTGGCAAAATTACCAATCAAATTCACGACTTTGGAGATTTTTTGCGAGGATTCACTCAGACGTTTAATCTTTTTGCTAGTTTGGGCGACGGTTTCACGAATTCCTTGGATGGCTTTGACGGTTAAGTTCATCGCCGTATCCCCAGACTCTACAGTTTGATTGGCTTGTTGTACTGCTACTTGCACCAGTTGGGCGTTCGCCACCACAGCTTGAGTAGAGTCCACCATCTGTTTAATGTCGCCTAAAGCTACGGTAAGTTCTTCAGATTGATGTTGCGCTGAATTGGTCAGTTCCGTCAGTGAAGCATCGCTATTGCTGGAAGTTTGGGCAACTTTTTGGGCTGCTGCCTGTACTTGAATAACTATTTGCCGTAGTGCTTGTAGAGTATTATTGTAGGCGTCTGCGATCGTGCCTAATTCATCTTCTGTAATCGGTGCGCGTACTGTTAAATCCCCGTTGAGGGCTGGTCTAAGCGCTGTTAGAAGTTGAATCGATCTTTGTTGGAGTAATTCCTTAGCTGCTTTTTCCCGTCCTGCTGCTTCTGCTAATTTTGTTGACTGGGCTTGTAGCTGTTGCAAATATTCAGTTTGTTGTAATGCTAACCCGAACTGGCTGCCAATGCGTGCTAACAAAGTAACTTCCGATTGTTCCCAATCACGAGTTCCAGAATTTTGATAAGCTGCTAGCAAGCCCCACAATTGTTCTCCAGCAAATACAGGAACAATCACATAAGCTTTAACTTCAAACTGTTCTAACATCTCAATATGGCAGGGAAAATGACCTACTTTATAGATGTCATTGACAATAAAGTTTTCGCCTTGGGCATATCGACCTCCTTGAGTTTCTTGTAAATGGGTATCTTCCCAAACAGTTTTGATATCAGGCCCTACGAGTTTGACCCAATTATGACCCACTGACTCAGCTACAAATTCGCCACTCCAGTCGGGATTAAAGCGATAAACAGCGACGCGATCGCATCGTAATAATTGACGTACTTCTTGAGTAGCTATTTTAAATATTTCTTCTACTTCTAAAGATTGTCGAATGCGGTTAACTATCTTTGTAACTGATTTTTCTTGTTCGGCAAACTGAGTCAATTGTTGAGATTTGACTCGCAGTTGTTCCATATATTCTGCTTGTGATATTGCTACACCAAATTGTAAGCCAATCTGAACTAAAAAGTTGACTTCCCAAGGTTGCCAATCACGAGAATCGGAATTTTGATAAGCTGCTAATAATCCCCACAATACTTCTCCAGAAAATACAGGAACAATCACATAAGCTCTAACTTCAAATTGCTCTAACATCTCAACATGACAAGGAGAATGACCCACTTCATAGATGTTATGAGCAACAAAGCTTTCACCTTTGGTATATCGTCCCCCTTGATTTTCTTGCATGTAGGTATCTGCCCAAATAGTTTTAATCCCAGGGCCTACCAATTTTGTCCAAGCATTACCCACTGACTCGGCAACAAATTCACCACTCCAGTCGGGATTAAAGCGAAAAACTACAACGCGATCGCATTTTAATAATTGCCGTACTTCTTGAGTAGTTGTTTTGAAAACGCTTTCTATATCTAAGGATTGTCGAATGCGGTTAACTGTCTTAGTTACAGTTTTTTCTTGTTCAACTATCTGAGAAAGTTGCTCGGATTTTCTCTGCACTTGTTCGAGATATTCCCCTTGTGTGATAGCCACGCCAAATTGCAAACCAATCTGACTTAAAAAGCTTTCTTCCCAAGGTTGCCAATCACGAGGGCCAGAATTTTGATAAGCTGCCAACAATCCCCATAATTTTTCTCCAGAAAATATGGGCGCAATGATGTAAGCCATCATTTGGAATTGCTCTAAAATATCAATATGACATTGAGCATGACCCGTTTGATAAATGTCTTTGACGACAAAAGTTTCACCTTTGGCGTAACGTCCTCCTTGGGTTTCTTGCAAGTGGGTATCTTCCCAAACCATTTTAAAATCAGGGCCGACCATTCTTACCCAACCATTACCCACTGATTCCGAGACAAACTCGCCACTCCAGTCGGGTTTAAAGCGATAAACACCTACGCGATCGCATTTTAATAATTGGCGGATTTCTTGAGTAGTTGCTTGGAAAAGTTTATCGACATTTGATATTCGCAGAATCTTATCGATGACCTTAGCTGCTGATTTTTTTGCTTGTGTCTGCTGTTGCAGTTCTTTTTCAAATTCAAAGCTGTGCAATCTGTAGGTTAATTCTCTGGTAATTTGATACAATAAGCTGATTTCTCCCTCTTGCCATTGCCTGGGACAGGAGCAATTATTGACTGCTAATAATCCCCAAACTTTACCTTCTACTAAAATTGGTAAACTCAAACTGGCTTTGATTTGAAATTTTTCTAGCAGCTGCTTTTGATGGGGCGTAAGTTGTATCTGATTGGTATCATCAATAGCTACAGACTCTAAATAGTCTTGATTAGTATATAAACCAAAAATAATCCCAGGAATATTTTCGCCCAGAGTTGGTGTCCAACCTAGTGTTCGAGATTCTGCTAAAACATTACCTGATTCTAGGGAATTAAACTGATAAATTAAGGCGCGATCGCAGCCAATTTTTTCTCGAATTTGTGTTACAGTAATTTTAAGTAGAGTATTAAAATCGTTAGCTTGTCGCATATGAATTGCAATGTCGTGCAACTGTCGCCGCCAACTTTTAAATTCTTGAGCGATCGCATTTAATAAAGCAATTTCATCGCTAGCAATATTTGCCACATTAGCACTACCATTCTGATTTTTTACTTCAGGAATTAAATGCTCACTATCTGGGTTATTTTGATACAAAAACGTCATTTTACCTACCTCAAAAGTTGCTAATAATTGGATAATTGGAAATTAAAATTGATTTGCTATTGTGCTGGCATCAAAATTTCAATTTTGAATTCCCCACATAGGAGCTTGGATAATCGTTATTGCATCCAAATTAAACATCATCTCCTTTGCGTCATTAATAAAGTAACCCTGCAAAAAAGGTGAAATTTTAGGATAAAATAATTCAGCAGTTGGCGGTTTTATTTGCTTAGTATCGAGCCATTCAATATCGAGAAGCTGCCGCACCAATAGCCCCAAATACTTACTTTCATTTTCTAGAACAACCGCCATCATTTTTGAGAGTAAATTTGAGCCTTGGGAAATTGGAGGATAACCTAACATTGCGTCTAAATCTACTAACCAAAGCATCTCACCACGCCAGTTATAGATACCCAAGACGCAACTCGGCATCTGAGGAACCCCACATATTTCTGGCAATGATACTTGCAAAACTTCTGTGATGTGTTCTAATGAAATTACGGCTGTATCCTTTACTCCCAAATTAAAACTTAAAAATTTTTTCTTGGTTTCCAAAGTTAGCAATCCTTTGTCATTGATAATTGTTCTTGAGCCACTATTCCCATGTACAGTTTAAGATTGTATCGGTGGTAAATTAAAAATAGTGACTTTTATTCGATGTTGGCATTTGGAAAAGTTAATTATTAATTAATCGTTTGAGAACTACGAGTAATTCCTCTCGATCAATTGGTTTTGATAAATAGCCTTCAGCACCCAACATATTACCCCAAATTTTATCTACATCACTATTTTTTGTAGAACAAAAAACCACAGGAATTTTGCTGGTATTGGGGTTATTTTTCAGCTCCCGGCAAATTTCAAAGCCACTTTTTCCTGGTAAAATTACATCAAGAAATATTAAATCAGGCTTAGTTTTATCGATTTTGTCTTGAGCCTCTTCACTACTTGTGGCACTAATCACAGAATAACCTGCCTGTTGTAAGTAACGGCTGATTATTTCCATATCAGTTAAGCCATCTTCAACAACTAAAACAGTATTCATGGCAACTACCTATTAAATCTTTCTCACAATGTAAATACAACTGAACTATGAAGCCAAAAAAATTTTGATTTTAGATTGATTACCTGAGAAATTTTATATTTTTGACTCAATCCAAAATCTAAAATCAAAAATTGATCCGGTCAAATTAGATATACAAACCCTAAAGGATTTGTAAACAAAGACATGGAAGGGACTAGAGACTGACACCCTAAGAGGTTGTTTTAAAAGTGGTATGTTGTGATTTTAATAGAATTGTTACCCCCCTTAATCCCCCCTTATAAAGGGGGGAAACAAGAAAAATTCGGTTCCCTCACGCCACATGCTTCTCCTGTCGGAGACGCTGCGCGAACAAGTCGGGCGTTGCCCGCCCAACGCAGTGGCTCCCCTTTATAAGGGGAGAGTTAGGGTGGGGTAAAAAAATATTTAATACATCAATCATGACTTTTCAAACATCCTCTAACCCCTTTGGTGTAACCAATATTTCACAACTCCAATAGAATTGCTATAAATACAAAAAGTTGTATTTATATAATTTTGATTCAAGCTTTATATATAAACCTCAGAAAAAGTACGTAACAAATATAAATTAATACTTTTTTCTGAAATATAAAATAGTTTTATCCATCAATGATTTAGTCATTAAAATTAATAGTGTTGATTGCTCAAATCCTTTGATAAAATTTGTTTCATACTCAGCAATTAGGTCTTTAAACACGCGATAAATCGGGTCTCTACATCAGGGTGTATTGTACTATAAGTCAGTCTTAAACAGGACATAACTTCAATAGCGTAAAAAAAATTAGATGCGGTTTTAAACCGCATCTAATTGTCTTTTAGCAATTCTGGATTCTGACTTTTATTTATCATTCCAGAAAGTTAATTTCCATTGAGTTCCTAAAGTCTATAGGTTGTAAAAAATTTTGTTATGGCTAATTCCTAATTAACATCCTTGTGATAATTAATCATCAAGAACAATTACTAACTTGCTGATTAAAAACCTCTACATTCGATTTAGTTTTATCAATGGATGCACTCGGTGTCGGTAAATATTTTCGTACTATACCCATTACCTTGTCAGGCACTACAGGTTTAGTGAGAAAATCTGTAGAACCAACTACCTTGGCACGAACTCTATCTAAAAGACCATCACTGCCTGTTAATATAATTACTGGTGTATTGGCGAAGGCAGATATTCGTCGCAATTGAGTGCAGATTTCGTAACCACTAGCGACTGGCATAATCAAATCCAAGAAAATCAAGTCTGGTTTATCCTGAATCAGGGTTGGTAGAGCTTGTACTGCATCTTCAATTTTGATAAATCTTAGTCCATTAGAAGTAATAATTTCCTCTAGCATTTTACAAACCTGCGGACTATCATCCACGCAGGCTACTAAGGGGGCAATCGGCTTCTTTGCTTGTGGAGTGACAGGCTTATTGTTGGCATCACTGGCTACTAAAGGTAAGTCGGGTACTTCCACTAATTCAATGATTCCTTTCAGGATATAAGGAAGCAGCGAACGACTTAGAGGTAGTACACTTTGCTTCATTTTCACGGCTAAATCTCGCAGAGTGAATTTGCCATTGATTAAATTTACAAAGTTTTTGTAGACAGATGGACTTACTATCTGCTGAAGTTGTTCTGGTCTTCGCAGAACAGGTGCTAAATCAGGAGAAAAATTTGCTAAACCAGCTTCTGACCAAGTTTTCCACGAGTCTTGCATATGTTTTACAGACATTTCTGCACTCGTGAAATTCATTGGTGTTTCTAAGATAACTTCTTGACTGCGATTGCAAGTGATAGAAGCAAAATGTGCTTGCAGGGCTAGGTCAAATAATAGTTCCGCTATGGTGTTTTCGGCAATAGACTGAATTTGTTCTCTCTGGATTTTCTGTTTTTTATGTAAGATTTCTATTAGGCGATAATCCCAGTAATCTATTGATACGTCTTGGGAGCGCAATTGCAACTTATCAATATCAATCTGGGGACAATTTTGAGCCATATGTCTACGCCAGCGTCGGAAGGGATGAGTTCCCCCTGTTGCCCAAACTATGCGTCCCAGGCGATAGTAAAAAGTCCATTGACTGCCTTTTGAACTTTTAATATTTAATTTGCCATTATATTGCAGTTGAGTACAAGTTTTAAATTCATTCACTAAGTTATTTGAAACCATCACTTCCGGGTGGGTCATATTTTATTCCTTTTATTAAAAAGCTAGCTCTTGAAAAACCCACACTAGCTATATAGTGCTTAGCAGACATGTCAATAAGTGGAAATATATTTATTACATAGCAGCCTAAATTAAAATTATTAAAAACAAGGTAAATGAGGAGTATAGTAACAGTCTTGGTAGTAAATGAGTTATTTAGCAGAGGCTTATGAACGTCATACATTTCTACTAATATTTCATCACTCAACTAGTTTGCTATAATCTGCATCACTCAAATGGATTCAGTATTGATAATTCATTCTAATGATTTTCATACAGAATTATATCCGTACAAGTTCTGAATTGTTGTTAAAAAAAATAGCTGTTTTTATTTCAGATATTTTTCATATTGATTCTGAATCTCAATAAATCTAATCAAAAAGATTTATTAATTTAAATTTATTTAAATTTCTGATAAAGAAGGTACGATCGCTGCTGGTTTATTGCTCATATTTCATAGCTATCCTAACAATTAGAAATACTAGTCCAGCAATTTTTGTCGGATGGGCATTGCTGAGCAGTTAGCTCAAACCGTTATTTTTAGTTTGGAAGCATTGCCCACTCGACATTTATTAACAATGGTGCAAGATGTGACCATACACCAATTTTCAGGGTTGGTTGTGGTTTTTGTAGCTGACAACAGCTGCTCTGAGATTACCTTGGTGTTGAGAAAGAAGCCGATCGCCTTCGTCTTTTTCTAAACCAGTCCAGTGCATTAATAGAGCTAGTTTCACCCATTTACCACTATGTTCTAATAAAAAACCGGCAGCTTCCCGACTTAAACCTGTGAGGTCTTGTAAAATTCGCAAAGCGCGATCGCGTAACTTTTGATTTGTTACCGCCACATCCACCATGCGATTGCCGTAAACTTTGCCCAGTTTGACCATTACCCCAGTGGAAAGGATATTTAAAGCCAACTTTGTGGCTGTACCAGCTTTCAGGCGAGTTGAGCCGGCGATGATTTCTGGCCCTGTCAATAGGCGAATATCAACATCGGCATCACAGCTAACTTGTTCAGTCGGAACACAGGCGATAAAAATAGTAGCGGCTCCCCGCTGCCGAGCCGCATTCAGGGCGCCGTGGACATAGGGCGTTGTCCCACCCGCAGTGATGCCAACTACAACATCTAGCTGTGTAATGTGTCGCCCTGCGATCGCAGTTTCACCATCTTCAATGCTGTCTTCTAAATCCTCAGAACTGCGTACCAGCGCCCCAGCCCCACCAGCAATAATTCCCTGTACCAACTCTGGTGGCGTACAAAAAGTAGGGGGACACTCAGCAGCATCTAATACCCCTAACCTACCACTTGTACCCGCACCAATATAAAACAGGCGTCCTCCCCGGTGCAAACGCTCTGCGGTGCGTTCAATTGCTTCTGCCAATTGAATTTTCGCCGCCGCAACTGCTGCGACTGCCCTTTGGTCTTCGTTATTAAACAGCTCCACCAATTCCAGAGAACTTAGCTGGTCTAAGTTAAGACTGTTAGGATTTACTAGCTCAGTTAAAAGATGCCCGCGTTCCTGTAGGTTTGTCATTTGTCATTTGTCATTTGTTATTTGCCTAATGCCCCATGCCCAATTACAATAATCCTTCCAATTTCCGACGAATTCTCTCTAGTTCAGAATCAGGCAATTCTGGTTCTTCTGGTGGCTGTTGGTTGGGACTGGAGGTGTCCTCAAGAGTATCGTCTTTCTGGGCATCTGGTTGCCAGTCGGTTTCTTCAACGTTAAGTTCTGGGACTTTACTGACTAAAGGGCTGTTTTCTGGGATGATTTCCCAGTCATATCCAACACTTTCGCAAAATTGCTGGATTTCCTCAGCATCGATCGCCTCTGGTGTGGGTGTGGGGAAATCTTGAGCTTCCAGCATCAAGGCAAAGCGCGTGGCGTCGTCTTCTGACTCGAACATCAGAATTGTATTGCTATCGCCCTTCCGAATGGAGTGAATGCCCTCATTTTCCGTTCGAGCATTAAACATTAACACAAAAACACGCATAAATGTAATTATCTATTGTTCTTCAGTTCCAGATCTTCTATTTATATTAAAGTTCTAGGTTATGCCTCAGGAAAAGTCACAACCACAATTTTCACTTTATTCAGATTTTCCTGAAAGTGCCAACATCATTAGCATAAGTATTGGATCGAGCAAATGCCGTAACTTAACCCATGAGGTCTGGGGTTTAGTTAACGTATCCTGGAAATGGCATACTGAATCAATGTGCCTGTTAATGCTTGTGTGTGCCAGCTAAATCCGGCAATTAATACAGTGAAAGGAAATGACTAAATCTCCCAATCAAGAGCATCACTCCCCTTCCCCTATTCGTAAGCGTCTGTGGTTGCTGGTGTTGAGTCGCGGTGGCATTGCTTTGGGGGGAATTTTGCTGATTGGAATTGTCGGTGGTGTTTGGCGGTTGTGGATTTTTGTCCAAAAAGAGTTAACGCCCTTGGCACAACAAAGTCTCACCACTACACTCAACCGTCCAGTCCAACTCGGAAAAGTCACACAATTTTCATTGACAGGAGTGCAGTTTGGTGCTTCAGCTATCCCAGCAACACCCACAGATCCAGATCGAGCCTCAGTTGAAACTGTGGAAGTAACTTTTGACCTCTTGCAGTTAATTTTTAACCGCCACCTCAAGCTAGATGTCACCTTAATCAATCCAGATATTTACATTGAACAGGATGACCAAGGGCGCTGGGTTTCCACTACCATAGCGTCCTCAGGTGAAGCCGGCGTCATTAAAACTGATTTGGACGAACTGCGGTTTCGCAATGCCAAGCTGGCGTTAATGCCGCATGGGAGAGATGAGGGAGCAGGGGGAGATGAGGGAGTAGGGGGAGATGAGGGAGTAGGGGGAGATAAGGAAGCAACATCCCCCTCATCCCCCTCATCCCCCTCATCCCCCTCATCCCCCGTATCATTTTCCCAACTCAGCGGATCTGCCCAACTTTTAGCAAACAATCAGTTGGTCAGGTTTGAAGTCGGGGGTCAAGCAGACAATGGTGGTAGTATTTCCATTCAGGGAGAGACGCGTTCCAAGGTATTAGCAGGGAATTTTGAGTTGCGAGTACAAGATTTCCTGGCTGCGGATATTACTCGCCTAATTCAGTTACCAGTGAATTTACAAGCGGGTCGAGTCAATGGCGATTTGTTGGTTCGGTTGACACCAGAACAGCCGACTTTATTGTTTGGCAGTGCTGCTGTGCAAGGGGTGACGGTTGAATTGCCGAAAGTGCCGCAACTGTTGAGCAATACCCAAGGAAATCTCCGCTTCCAGGGAACCCAATTGCAGTTAGATAATGTTACTAGTAGCTATGGCAAAATTCCCCTGGTGGCTACGGGAATCATTGACACTCAAGCGGGCTTCAAGTTGGCAGCGCGTGTAAATGCGGTGAGTTTGGCCAATGCCCAGGAGACTCTCAAGGTAAAATTACCTGTGCCGATCGCTGGACAAGTACAAGCAGATTTACAAATTACTGGATCGACTAAACAGCCAATTCTCTCAGGCAAAGTTACCACGATCCAAACTGCCCGGATTGATAAACTAGATTTTAATCGTATTACTAGTAAATTTGAGCTTGTTACTAGTTCTTCTTTAATTACTCTCAAAGATATTCAAGGGTTCGCCAAAGTCGGTGGTCAAATTACAGGCGCTGGCACAATTAAAATTGGTAAATCTCCGCGACTGGATTTGAATTTCGCTGCGAAGAATGTTCCAGGGGATGCGATCGCTAAAGTTTACGAAACAACGCCCAATTTCCAAATTGGTAATCTCTCGGCTACAGCCCAACTCTTCGGCGCTGCCACCAATGTCCAAACTGTGGTACAATTTCAAGCCCCTAACGGAACTTATCCGGGAACTGGCGAAGTGGCGATCGCTCCCAATCGCACCCTCTCTTTCCGCAATGTGGCTCTAAATGTTGGTGGTGGTACAGTCCGGGCAACTGGTAGTTACGCCAATGAACGTTGGCAAGCTGTTGCTGTTGCCTCCGGGGTACAGGTGCAACGTTTTGTAGATCCAAATCAACTGCAAAATGTCTCTTTGGCGGGGGCACAATTCAATGGTCGTCTCATCCTCTCAGGCAGCACAGCACCATTTGCAATTGCCACAATTCGCCCTGAAGGTGCAGCAGTGAAAATTGGCGGCGGTACAGTTGCAGTTTCTAATATCCAACTCCAAGACCAAAATTTCTCTGCTCGACTTGTAGCTAATAATGTCCGCCTGGGACAAATATTGAAACAGTCTCCCCCGGCTTTAAATAATCCTTTAGCGGGTACGTTCCAAATCGCAGGTAACAGAGATAATTTGAGCCTGAAAACTCTTCGTGGCACTGGTGAAGGTCGTCTTGCAATTGGCGGCGGTACGGTTACAGCGAAAAATATTCAACTTGCTGAGGGTTTCTATCAGGCACAAGTCCAGGCGAAGAATGTACCTGTGCAGCAATTGGCAGCAGTTCCAAAGCAGTTCCAAGGTGCCTTAACTGGTGAAGTGAATGTGGCGGGTTCTGTCGATTCTTTCCAACTCCAAGCCATCCAAGCCAGCGGTCAAGGACGGATAAATGTTGGGCGTGGAACAATTACAGCCTCTAATCTCCAACTTGTTAATGGTGCATATCAGGCGCAAATCCAAGCAAAGAATGTACCTGTGCGGCAGTTGGCAGCAGTGCCACCACAGTTTCAAGGTGCGTTAACTGGTCAGTTCAACGTCGCGGGATTAGTTAATTCTTTTGATCCACGAACTATCCAAGCCAACGGTCAGGCACTGATAAATGTTGGCGGTGGAGCGATCGCAGCTTCTAATATTCAAGTGGGTAATGGTGTATACCAAGCACAAATTCAAGCAAATAACGTACCGTTGCAGCAGTTGGCAGCAGTACCACCGCAGTTTCGGGGAACGTTAACAGGTCAAGTCAACGTGGCGGGTTCTGTTGAGTCCTTCCAACCGCAAACTATTCAAGCCGTTGGTCAGGGACAAATCAATGTTGCCGGTGGAACGATCGCAGCCTCTAATATTCAAGTAGCCAATGGTCGCTATCAAGGGATTGTTGACGCTTCCGGTGTAGAATTAAATCGGTTAAATCAGCTATTGCGGGGTCAATTTGCTGGGAAGTTGCAATTAGCCGGCACACTCGGTTCGTCTCAATTAGCCGATGTGCGTGCTGCTGGACAGGTGCAGTTATCCCAAGGTATCCCTGGCTTTGAACAACCTTTAACAGCTGCGATCGCTTGGAATGGTGAAAGGCTGACCATTGACCAAGCAACTGCTCCCGGTTTAAAAGTTACTGGTAACATATTAGCCAATGCCAGACAACCAGGCATACCGGAAATTACTGCCTTAAATCTCAACGTCCAAGCTGAGAATTACGACTTAAAACAGTTACCCATCAATCTTCCTAATCAGGTTGCGGTGGCGGGGAGAGTCGATTTTAATGGACAAGTCACTGGTAAGCTACCCTTACCAAATGTAGTCGGGCAAATTAATTTACGAGACTTTGTTGTTCAAGATATCGCTTTTGAACCGCTGTTAACCGGAAATATCAACTCAGCACAGGGACGTGGGTTGAATTTGAACTTGGCAGGAAATAGCGATCGCCTGGCCTTCAATTTAGATGCCAATAATCGCCCGCAATCCTTTTTAGTCCAATGGCAGCAAGCCTTGGCATCAGGTAATGTTAAAGGAAATGATTGGACACTCAAAGTTGCAAATTTCCCCTTACAAATATTGAATTTGACCCCGCCAGCAATTACTCGCTTGGGTACTGGAAAAATAGCTGGGTTGTTAACAGGAGATTTGGTCTTTAATCAACAGACATTTGCAACAAACGGAAATTTAGCGATCGCCAACCCGGAAATTGGACGTGTAAAGGGCGATCGAATAGCTGCTCAATTCCGTTACGGTAATGGTAAAGCGACACTCACCAGTAGCGAATTTGTCAAAGGTAATAGTATTTATGCTGCTGTTGGGACTTTTGCTCAAACCGCTCAAGGGCCTCAATTACAAGCTAAACTCAATGTCAAGCAGGGCAAAATTGAAGATGTTCTCGCTCTAGCACAAGTTGATTTACAAGATTTGCAAGGTGGTTCAGCCCCAACCTACGGCACAGCAGCGGATCTCACCACCAACTCCCAAGGCTGGCTAAATCAACCGTTATTGACCCAACTCCAGCGGTTTTCTGAAATTGAAGCCTTGGTAGCAGAAGAAGAACAACAGCGACTTGATTCCACTCCCATACCGGATTTAGCTGATTTAAAAGGCACTTTCAACGGACAAGTGGCTCTAGATACAGCTAATGGATTGGCAGTGCAATTTAATTTGAATGGAGAAAACTTTGCTTGGGGTAAAAAGGAAGAACGCAGTCGTTATTATACTGCTGAAAAATTGATTGCCGAAGGCAACTTTGAAAACGGTGTTTTGAGTTTGCGACCTTTACGAATCGAATCTCAGAACAGGTTGATTGCCTTCACAGGTAACATTGGCGGTAATGAACAATCTGGTCAGTTGCGGGTGAATAATTTTCCGATACAAGTATTGAATAATTTTGTCAAACTACCAGTTGGCATTACAGGTAATGTTGACGCTACAGCAGCTTTAGCAGGCAGCATTGGTAATCCCCAAGCGAGAGGGGAATTGCAAATCACAGAAGGAACACTAAATCAGAACCCAATACAGTCAGCAACGGCAAGCTTCAGCTATGCCAACGGACGCTTAAACTTTGGTAGTACTGTAGCAGTTGCCGGTCCTCAACCTGTGGATATTACTGGCAGCATACCTTATAAATTGCCTTTTGCAACAGTTGCACCAGACAGCGAGCAAATCAGTTTGGATATGAAGTTAGAAAACGAGGGCTTGGGACTGTTAAACGCATTGACTAATCAAGTGGTATTTGAGAAAGGCGAAGGACAAGTAGACCTGAAGGTGCGTGGAACATTGAAACAACCAGAGGTAGATGGAATTGCCACTGTTAACAATGCTACTTTTTCAGCCCAAGCTTTACCGGGTAAACTTAGACGTGTTACAGGCAAAGTGTTGTTTAACTTTGACCGCATCTTAGTAGAAAATCTTCAGGGTAGATTTAGCCGAGGGAAAGTAGAAGCTGCTGGAGAAATTCCCATCTTTAACAATGAGAAAGTGACCATCAACAATCCTTTGACCATTAATCTCGAACAGCTAGCATTGAATCTCAAAGGACTTTACCAAGGAGGCGCTAGCGGTAATTTGCAGATTACTGGTTCTGCCCTCAACCCACTAATTGGCGGTAGGATAGACTTGTTTGACGGTCAGGTATTGCTGGCAGAATCTACCGACACCGCTACATCTGCAAATGATGATGGTCTTGGCTTATCATCTACAAAAGCCAATAAGCAGAATCAATCGGAAATTGGCAATGGCATGGGAAATGCCTTGGCTCAAGCCTCGCCGTTAGGCATCGCCAGATTTAATAATCTAGATTTAGAACTAGGTAAAAACGTCCAAATTACCCGTCCACCTATTCTCAGCTTCCGTGCAACTGGTAGTCTCATAGTCAACGGCTCAATTAATCAGCCAATACCAGATGGTACTATCCGATTAGAAAAAGGTGGCGTAAATTTATTTACTACCCAATTTAACCTTGCTCGTGGCTACAAACACACTGCAACTTTTAGTCCCTCCCAACCCCGCGACCCTAACCTGGATATTCGGTTATTTGCTAAGGTACTAGACGTAACTCAAAGTAATGATTTCACCCGAATAAATACCACAGGTTTATCAGCCTTAGAGAGTGTTCGAGTCGAAGCTACTATTAACGGTCTCGCCAGCAAACTAAATGAAAATTTAGAACTAACAAGCAGTCCGTCACGTAGTCAAACCGAAATTGTTGCTCTTTTAGGAGGTGGATTTGTAGACACCCAAGGACGTGGTGACAGTACTTTGGGTCTGATTAACATCGCAGGTTCAGCTGTGTTCAACAATTTTCAGTCAGCTTTTAACCAGATTGGTAGTACCTTTGGCTTAAGTGAACTGCGGATATTTCCTACCATTATTTCTGAGAATCCCGAAGCAGGAAGAAGTAGTTCAACTTTGGAATTAGCAGCAGAAGCCGGAGTTGATATTACTTCTAAAATATCCATTTCTAGCATCAAAATTTTAACAACAAATGACCCCTTTCAATGGGGTGTTAATTACCGCATCAACGATGAATTTCGTGTACGCGCTTCTACTAATTTAACTGATGATAGTCGTGCTGTAGTGGAGTATCAAACACGGTTTTAAAGAAAAAAGAATTCAAGGTGCTGTAAAGTGTACAGGCACAGCCCACCATAGGTATAGCGGTTCTCGTTTACGTGAGGTATATCCGTAGGGGCACGGCACTGCCGTGCCCCTACACCTTGTGATATAGTCTCGTACCGCATCTGAATGGTAACCGCTATATCGCTTTACCTTCAATACTTTTCGGTTAAGGGAAGAGACGCAATAAATCGCCGTCTCTACGAAGCATTGATTATTGTAGAGACGCCGATTTATCGCGTCTTTCTTATCCAAAATTTATACCAATTTGAAAAATGATTGCGACATATAGATAGCTAAAAAGCTTATCTACTGACTATTTCACAATGCAAAATCTGTCTTGAAAAGCTGTTATAAGGGAAAACTTCAGCTCAAACTTTTCGCAAAATACAAACTAGTATTATTTACTTCCTGTTCCCTCTTCTCCTTGCTTCTCAATAGCTTGTCGTATCTGTTCAACATCCAATTCTAATGCCTCGGCGATTTGCTCTATACTTAAACCAAAGTTAAGTAGACGGGGTATAGTCTCCAGCTTTGTTTCTTCCTTTACTTCCTGGTAAAATTTAGTTTGTCTCCAGTCGGTTAATCCAAACATTGCTTCTAACTCCTGCTGACTTTTGTTTACAAATTTATAGATCAGCATTCTCTCCACTAATTCTAAGAGATTGCTACGGTTAGCTTCATCCGTTTGTTGTACTTGATTTATCAATTTTTTTGCTTGCTGTACGGCTTTATCTTCTGCTGCAACTACTAATTTAATCACCCCTAGCCCAATCGAAGATGATGGTACATCATCTAACTCATCTAAATAAATTATACGAATTTGCTCTTCAGCTAATGATGTTTGATAAATGAATGGTACACCTGGGTCGAGACTGCGTTGAGCAAAAAGTAATACAGCTTGCCAACGACGTTGAGGTTTATATTGATTTATATACAGGAAAGTTTCTGTGATTATTCGCCAGTAAATATCATCATCGCGCTGAAACTGTACCTCAACAAAATAGATTGTGTCTTCTGGAAACTCAGGTTTGGGTAAGAATAAACCATCGATACGACGTGCTAGTTCTTTGATTTCTACTGAGGTAAATTGGTAGTGCGATGCTAGGGCTTGGGATTGTTCCAAAAGTTCAAATAAGACACCTGGAAGAGTTTGGAATAAGGTGTAAAAAATCGTGTCTGTTTTCATGTACTCGGAATATTTGAATATTTTCAGATTATCGTGACTGATAGGGGATAATTTTTTTACATTTAATTATTAGATTGTGATATTATCACTACCCTGCTGACTGACTGCTAATCGCAAAATTGATAGCCCTAAAATTATCAAAAATAGCACGAGTCCAATTGTGCAAGCATAGCTAATTTCCAAATTATTGAATGCTTGTTCATACAGATAGTAAACAATTGTTTTCGAGCTATTGAGTGGACCTCCTTGAGTCATGATGTAGACTTCTTCAAAGACTTTGGTAGCAGAAATCGCTGAAATTACAGCTACCAAAGCTAGATACGGCTTCATCAAAGGTATGGTAATGTCCCAATGTTTCCTAATACCATCAGAGCCATCAATTGCTGCGGCTTCGTACACATCACCAGGAATTGATTGTAATCCTGCTAAATAAATCACCATGTAGTAGCCTAGCCCTTTCCAAACTGTGACAGCCATGACGCTGGCAAGAGAGATTGGTACAATGCCAAAAATTTTAGCTGGGCTAGTTAGCCAAGGAATACCTTCTGAAATAATGCCCAAAGCTTTAAATAACTGGTTGAGTAATCCATTTTCTGCATACAACCATTTCCAAGCTATCCCCGCAACTACCATTGAAATCACTACTGGTGTGTAGTATGCAGATCTAAACCAATTCATCCCCCGCAGTTTTTGATTTACCAAAATTGCTAGCCCCAAGGGAGCAATTACCAAAATTGGTACTACACCCACAAGATATAAAAAAGTGTTTTCCAGGGTTTTCCAAAAAACTGCATCTTTCCAAAGCTTGAAAAAGTTGGCAAAACCTATCCATTGCGGCGGTTGGGCGATATCTTCGTAGCTAGTAAAGCTGAGGTAAAACGCTTGCAGTGCAGGCCAAAAGACAGTTAACCACAAAAGAACCAAGGCGGGCAGTAAAAATAAATAAGGAGTCAGTCGCTGTTTGATAAATATCCAATTCTTAGGTGTAAATTGATTCATATCAGGTCTAATAGTTGTTTTCGCTTTGTCAGAATCTTTAAGAAAAAGAATTTGGGGATGTGAGTAGATTTAAGCTTCAATATTTTAAGGGCATATATTTGCTTGTCAATCAATAATTCTGAAATAAACTGCAATGGAAACTCAACACAATCAGCCAATTGAACATCAAAATGTCCCCACAAATCATCGTGGACTGCATGACTTTTTGTATAGTTCCGATGATGAACACGCCACTACTCAGGTGAGTATAACTCCTGAATTGATAAACAATAGCACTGAAATTACGTCCGTTGAAGCTTGGTGTGCAGCTGCTGAGAACGCGAAAATTGCTGGTGTTTACGCAGTATTAGACGCAGAACGCCGCACGCAGTACATTGGCTATTCTCGAAATGTGTTGCTTTCCCTAAACGGTCATATCACCCAAAATGGTGAACAAAAGTGTGCTTTTGTACGCGTGCAAGCATTTAAATTTCCGAAACGTCAAGAAATGGAAGATTTACGAGATGCATGGATAGCAGAACTCGAAAGCACACCACCTGGTAATGCAACTGATCGCGGAATGTGGGCTAGTACAGTCGGCGAAGCTGCTAAAGCGGTAATGTCAGAGGTTGAACGCCAAGCCTATGAAGAGAAAAAGCTAAAACTGCGGAAAGCAATGGCTGACACAACCCTCTCTAAAGACTCACAGACAACAGATGCTAGTGAAACCGAACGCCGGCGTCAACTCGAAGCAGCTGTCACAAACGATGACTGGAGTGTAATTATCGACGCACAGACTCAGGAAACCAAGTCTTAGGGTAAACTGTTCAATCCTCTGGATTTCCCCACTTCCATACCCCATTCCTTGATAGGGTCAACTATCTAAGCATTTTAGATGAATGTTTGTGCTGGGCTAGCATAGACATTCTGCGGCTTTAGGGATCTATCTTAGGGTAGTTTATTCAAAGTAATCAATTTTATTTATCGTTTTGAAAAAAAACAATATTTGCTCCTATCGTTTAAGCAGCGTACATTGAAGTCATCAGGATAAACACAGACAGAAATGACGCCAAGAGGTGCAACATGAATACATCAAAAACACTATCGTCCAACAAAGTTGATGCAAAAGTAGCTCAAAAGCCCCAAATTGTCGAGATGCAGTCAGCATCACAAAACACTTCCAGTGAAGAACTGACTTTCGGACAACGCCTTGCCGATAAATTTGCAACGCAAGTGGGTTCTTGGGGATTTCTTATTGGGCAAAGCACCATTTTGGCGGGATGGGTTGGTATCAACTTAATGCCTGGGGTTCCCCACTGGGATGATTCACCATTCATGATGCTGAACTTAGTATTTTCGTTTGCCTCAGCTTACACAGCGCCCATCGTTTTAATGAGTCAAAATCGCCAGTCTGATACCGATCGCAAAAACGCTGAAATTGACCACAAAGTGAACTTGAGAGCCGGACAAAATATTGAACTGCTCCATGAAAAATTGGATGATATACATACTCAACAACTCAACGAACTAACTCAAATAATCAAAGAGCAACAGCGAGTTATCAGCGAACTTAAAGTAACTTTAGTGCCTACTTCTAAACAAACAAAAAAACTTAAATTAGGTGTATTACCAGGACTCCACACCCAAAGTAATGCCAAATTTGCTAAAGAAACATCCACTAATAAAACCTTCGTTACTGAACAACAACTTGGGGAAAATAACAAAGTTGTTGAAAAGATGATTCGTCAATAATAATGAATCACGAATACTTTTTTGACCAACCCAATACCAAGAGAGTCTAAATGCTACTTTACTCTATACATTTGAAGGTTAAAACCTAGACTCTCTCACTCTTAATCAGAAAAGTTATTTCAGGATTTGCAACAAAAAGAATATTTGCTTTCACTAAGCAGGTTCCTACCAAGTTGTACTTAATCCAAAGCGGGCAGACCCTACAAATTGAATTGGAGATGCTATGCCTCCACGCTTGATTAAGTAGCAGTTTTCTAAACATTTGCAGATATCAACTAACGCTAGCCTAGACAAGCCAGCACGAAGATTGAGGAGAGATAGAAATGAACGAATTCGTCACCGCATTTTCGACCGGAATCGCAGCTTTTACAGCTACAAACCTCGATGATTTAGTCATCTTGACGCTGTTATTCTCTCAGGTAAATGCAACTTTCCGTCATCGACACATCGTGATTGGTCAGTATCTAGGTTTTTGTACTCTGGTGATTGCCAGTTTGGTTGGTTTTCTGGGGGGTTTGGTTTTGCCACCCCATTTGATTGGTCTTTTAGGTTTAGTACCCATCACCGTCGGATTAAATCGTCTGTTGAACAAAGAAAGCGATTCTCAGACGCAGCCGGAGTTGTCTACTTCTTCTTCCTTGATTAGTTTTCTATCTCCCCAAGCTTATAGTGTGGCGGCTATTACCATCGCCAACGGCAGTGATAATGTGAGTATCTATATGCCCTTGTTTGCGAATAGTACCCTTTCTAGTTTGCTGGTAATCATTGCAGTCTTCTTGTTACTAGTCGGCGTTTGGTGCTACGTGACGTACAAGCTGACGTGCCAGCCTGCAATATCTAATCTGCTAACTCGCTATGGCAACGGTTTTGTTCCCTTCGTTTTGATTGGTTTAGGTGTGTTTATTATCCTAGACGGCGCTTCACTAACTCCAATTGCCTTGACGGCTAGCTGCTTGTGTTTAGCGGGACTTGTCAAACTGTATACCATGAATGGGCAGGTAGCAACATCGTCAAGCGTTGAAATTCGTGGGTAATTTGACTAAATATTTGCGAGACTGTTTGCCAACAAAGCTACAAAAATCTATTAAAATAAACAGTCTCATCTAGTAAAATTTTCAATATTGAAAATATTTTCTAATCTTCAAAAGGAGAATGATCGTGAAACTTTTCAAAACTGCTCTAGTTGCTTTAGTACTTTTAGTTAATTTGATAATTGCCCAACCTTCTTGGGCTGACAGACCCAACCTAACTACTAGTCCTGACTATATCGAGGTAACTCAAGGGATTAATAATCTCTTACAGCTTCAAAAGACGCCCGATCAATCTGAATATACACCAGAGGAAATTCAGCAAGAATTGGGTGAGTTCAAGCTGCAAAAGTACATTTTAGAGACAGCACAAAACTGGGCACAATGCCGCAATGAAACTGGAAAAACTCTAGCAATCTACGCTCATAAACCTAAAAAAGCTTCCCAAGGAAATACCCTCTACTTTTTGGGAAATGGTCAAATTACAGAAAATGAGTGGGATTGTGATGGTGTTTACCTACCGATTGGCAGCAAGGTAAGTAGTATTGCAGATGCCCAAGAATTGACGGAACCTCTAGCTATTAAGTTTGTGGATGGAACTCAGTTAGTAGCTAAGACTAATCCAGAAACGGGTACTGTTGAATTTAACGTTAATCCTGCCAAGGTGTTCAAAGCAGGTGAGCCAAACTGGTCGATTCCCAATTTGTCCCAAGCCGATATTGATGCCGCAATCCCCAATGCGCCCATTGAGGATTAAGAATCAAAACAGAATTCAGGAGTCAGGAGTCAGAATTCAGCAATGTTTTTTGTACGACTGGTTGATACAGCAGATTGCAAGTTGGTGAGGTACAGATAATCGTAGGGGCACAACATGTTGTGCCCCTACCCGTGTACTCCTGAATTCTGAATTCTGAATTCTTCTTCAAATAGCAGAAATAGCACAAACTTGTAATCCGACAGGTGTGTGAATAATCACTGATTCTACACTGAAAACTTGGGCGATCGCATTTGGTGTCATAACTTCTTCAGGCGTACCAATTTCCCAAATATGACCTTGCTTTAATAATGCAATGCGAGAGCTATACCGCGCTGCTAAATTTAGTTCGTGTAAAACTGTGACAATAGTTAATTCTTGCTGCTGATTCAGTTCTTTTAGGAGTTCCAAGAGTTGCAATTGATAGTTGATATCTAAAAAAGTTGTCGGTTCATCTAATAATAAAACTTTTGGTTCTTGCGCTAGTGCTAAAGCTAAAAAAGCCCGTTGTCTTTCACCGCCTGAGAGTTGTTCGACTAAGCGATCGCTTAATTTTTCTAGTTGCGTCTTTTGAATTGCCTCTTCGACTTTTAGCCAATCTTCAGCATTTAATTCCCATTTCCACCAAGGTTGATGTGGCGTGCGTCCTAAACTTACTAATTGTCGCACTGTTAAGCCAACGGGAACTATTTGTTGCTGCGGTAAAAATGCTAGTTTCTGTGCAACTAGATTTGGGGGTTGAGAATGAATTGCTTTGCCATCAAGTAGCACTGTTCCTTGCTGTGGAAAAAGAATACGACTCAGCAATTTCAGTAAGGTAGACTTACCTGAGCCATTAGCACCAACTAAACTCAACCATTCTCCTGTTTGCAGGGTAAGGTTAATGTCTTGGACGATTGGTACTGTGGTGTAACCGCCTGTGAGATTTTGCAGTTCGAGTGGCATTTGCTGAAATTCAAAAATTAAAGGTCTAGTAAACCCATTTTTACAGAGGCGATCGCCCCAGGTAGCCCAATACGGTTCAGTTAAGGCTGGTACTCTTTGTCAAAGTCATTTTTTTTACGAACCGCAGAGGCGCAGAGAACGCAAAGAGAGAACAAAGAGAACGAAAAAATTGCTTAACTGAACTGTATTGCCAGATAGCCAGTCGGTAAAAACGAACGTCTAAAGCCTCGTTAAAAAGGGGGTTGGGGGATCTAAGTGAATGGTTATCACCGCTTATGCTTTGATGGAAACGTCCTGAGCTATGGGAAAAAGTTGAAGTCTCGTGGTTGACTCAGGCTATGACGGTGATAAGTTTGGATTAGCGGTGGGAGGATGTCAATTTATCAGGATGAAAGATCAACTTACTAAAAACCAGACTACTGAGCCAGAATTGTTTCCCAACAACCCTATTCTTTTGGTACAAGACTTAGGGCGAATCGTTGAGCAACGCTGGATTTGGAGTCACCTCAGTTTTCAATTATTTCCAGGGGAGCGAGTAGCGGTGATCGGTGCTTCTGGCTCTGGTAAAAGTCTGCTCCTACGAGCATTAGCAGGACTCGATCCTGTACAAGCAGGACAAATTATTTTTCAGGGACAGCTGATAAATTCCCACTTTATGCCTACCTATCGTTCGCAAATTATTTATTTGCAACAACGGCCAGCCCTATGGGAAGGAACTGTAGAAGAAAATCTCCGGCGAGTTTATCGGTTAGCTATTCACCGCCATCTAATTTACAACCGCGAGTTGATTTTAGACTATCTACATCTTTTGCATAAAACGCCTGACTTTTTGCAGCGTCCGGTTAGCGCTCTTTCAGGTGGAGAAGGGCAGATAGTCGCTTTTCTGAGAGCTTTGCAACTTTCACCTTCAATACTGCTACTAGATGAACCTACCGCCTCACTAGATCCTGGAACTGCCCAAAGTTTAGAGGCTTTAGTTGCAGCTTGGCAACGTGAACACCCACAAAGAGCATATCTCTGGACAAGTCATGATCCAACTCAGTTGGAACGTATTACCAACCGTCAAATTACCCTGAAGGAAAAGGACTGATGGAAACCAGCTATATCCAGATCAGTTATGCACAGTTGTCTTTAGCAACTTTGTTTATTGCGATCAATGTGGGGCTTTCTTTTGGTTTGCGGTTGGGGCTAGAGCAAAGTCTGGCGATCGCTTCCCTACGGATGGTTATACAGTTATTGATGGTGGGATACATATTGCAGTGGGTATTTACTCTCAGCAACCCTGTATTAATCATACTTTTGGCTTTGGGAATGACTGTTATCGCTGGTATATCCAGTGTTAACCGCACACGTAGACGATTTGCTGGTATTTATTGGAATAATTTTATTTCGCTTTTGAGTGGTTCCTTTTTAGTCACCGGGATAGTAGTTAGCGGTATTTTGCGTGTACAACCCTGGTACGAGCCTCAGTATCTCATTCCCTTTTTGGGTATGGTTTTGGGTAATGCCCTCACGGGTACGTCTTTAAGTTTAGATCGGTTTATGGAAGACTTAACTAGTCGTCGGGGGGAAATAGAAGCCCTACTGAGTCTTGGTGCAACCCGTTGGGAAGCCGCCCATCAAAGTATTAAAGAAGCCCTGAGAACAGGAATGATCCCGACTATTAATTCAATGATGGTGATGGGACTCGTTAGTTTACCGGGAATGATGACTGGTCAAATCCTGGCTGGGGCAAATCCTAGTGATGCCATACGCTACCAGATTGTGATTATTTTTGCCCAGGCATCTGGGACAGCGATCGCCATCATCGGTGTTATTATCCTAGCTTTCTTTGCTCTGTTTAATCAAAATCATCAGTTGACAGATTTGTTAATTCAGAAATCACCAAACAAGGCAAAAGTAAAAAGTTAAAACAGAATTCAGAATTCAGAATAACCCTTGGTTGAAGCTGATATCATTTCCTCTTTCTCGATCTAGTAAAATAACTTAGCAGCTCAGCAAGGAAAAGGTTCAGTATCATGCCTCAAGCTAGTATTGGAATTATTGGTGGGAGCGGTCTGTATAAAATGGATGCGCTCAAAGATATCGAAGAGGTGCAAGTTCAGACTCCCTTTGGTTCGCCATCTGATGCTTTGATTCTCGGTACTTTGGAAGGAACACGAGTAGCTTTTTTGGCACGTCATGGTCGTAATCACGCGCTTTTACCTTCTGAGTTACCATTTCGCGCTAATATCTATGCGATGAAGCAATTGGGTGTGGAGTATTTAATTTCCGCTAGTGCTGTGGGTTCCTTGAAAGCAGAGGCGAAACCATTAGATATGGTGGTGCCAGATCAATTTATTGACAGAACAAAAAATCGCATTTCAACGTTTTTCGGTGAAGGAATTGTGGCTCACATTACCTTTGGCGATCCGATTTGTCAGAATTTGGCTGCTGTGTTGACAGATGCGATCGCTTCTCTCAATTTACCAGAAGTCACTCTCCATCGCAGCGGTACTTATGTGTGCATGGAAGGGCCAGCCTTTTCCACAAAAGCAGAATCAAATCTTTATCGCAGTTGGGGTGCAACAGTCATTGGGATGACGAATTTACCAGAGGCGAAGTTGGCTAGGGAAGCGGAAATCGCCTATGCAACTTTAGCGCTGGTGACAGATTACGATTGTTGGCATCCAGACCATGACAGTGTGACGGTGGAGATGGTAATTGGCAATTTGCTGCGGAATGCGGTAAACGCTCAAAAGGTGATTCAAGAAACTGTGCGGCGCTTAAGTGAAAATCCACCACCGAGTGAGGCACATTCGGCTTTGAAATATGCGATTTTGACTCAATTGGATAAAGCACCAGCGGCGACGAAAGAAAAGTTAGGGTTATTGTTGCAGAAGTATTTCTAGTCTTGGATATCACTTCAGAGGTGTTTAGATCCCCGACTTCTTCAAAAAGTGGGGGATCTGGGCAACAATTTTGTGATTAATTATATCAATATCTTAATTTACGCCAATTTATGTGAAATTAAGTAATTTCACATAAGCAATCTCTTAATGACTAGGATTGTCTTTTTTCTAATTAGTAATTTTCTATACTTTTTTACTTAAATACTTGAGTTAGCTACCCAGGCAGGAGTAGGCAATATATGCTATAATTATATCAGATTATGGCAATTATTCAAGAGCAATTTAGAATAATTTTGCGCTGTGTCGAGTAAAAAAGCTAAAATCTACGATTTTTGGAGATTTTTAGGTTATGACAACCTCACAGGAGAGGATTATCCCGACAGACTTGCGAAACGAAATGTCGCAGTCTTATCTGGAATACGCCATGAGCGTGATAGTGGGTCGGGCGCTGCCAGATGCGAGGGATGGTCTAAAACCTGTGCATCGTCGCATTCTCTACGCAATGCACGAGCTAGGTCTACTGCACGATCGCCCGTTTAAGAAATGTGCCCGTGTGGTGGGGGAAGTATTGGGTAAATATCACCCCCACGGTGACACGGCTGTGTATGATGCCTTGGTGCGGATGGCGCAGGATTTTTCCATGCGATCGCCTTTAGTTGATGGGCATGGTAACTTCGGTTCCGTGGACAACGATCCCCCGGCGGCAATGCGGTATACAGAATGCCGCTTGAAAGCTTTAACTAGTGCTGGTCTACTCCACGACATCGAATCGGAAACCGTAGACTTTGCCGATAACTTCGACGGTTCCCAGCAAGAACCGACAGTACTACCGGCACGTGTTCCCCAATTGCTGCTGAATGGTTCCTCTGGGATTGCCGTGGGCATGGCAACCAACATTCCCCCGCACAACTTGGGGGAATTAATTGACGGTTTGGTGGCACTGATTCACAATCCAGAAATCACCGATCTGGAATTAATGCAGTATATCCACGGTCCCGACTTTCCCACCGGGGCACAAATTTTGGGGACATCTGCCATTCGGGAAGCTTACACCACCGGGCGTGGTTCCATTACCATGCGTGGTGTCGCCAACATTGAAACCATCGAACAACGGGGACGCCCAGATAGAGAAGCAATTATCATCACCGAATTGCCCTATCAAACCAACAAAGCGGCGCTAATTGAAAAAATCGCCGAAATGGTGAACGAGAAGCGGCTAGAGGGCATCGCAGATATCCGAGACGAGAGCGATCGCGACGGGATGCGGATTGTCATCGAACTCAAGCGTGATGCTTATCCCCGCGTGGTTTTGAACAACCTCTACAAGCAAACGCCACTCCAAGCCAACTTCGGCGCCAACATGCTGGCGTTGGTGAATAGCGAACCCCAAGTACTCACCCTCAAGCATTTCTTAAGCGTCTTTTTGGATTTCCGCATCGAATCCATTGCCAGACGTACCCGCTACGAACTGCGGAAAGCGGAAGAACGCGACCACCTGTTGCAGGGGTTATTGATTGCCCTGTCCCACTTAGATGCAATTATTAATTTGATTCGCCATGCACCAGATGCGCCCACAGCTAAAGGCGAGTTAATCACAACTTACGGGCTTTCCGAAGTGCAAGCAGACGCGATTTTGCAGATGCAATTACGGCGGTTGACTGCCTTAGAAGCAGATAAAATTCGTCTGGAACACGAAGAATTACAAACCAAGATTGCCGACTTGCAAGATATTTTGGCACGACGGGAGAGGGTGCTGGAAATCATTGAAACCGAAGTCGCCCAACTGAAAACTAGCTTCGCCACCCCCCGGCGGACGATCATTTTACCAGGGGAAGGCGAAATAGACGAACGTGACTTAATTGCTAATGAAAAAGCGATCATTTTGGTCACCGAACAAGGCTACATCAAACGGATGCCCGTCAACACCTTTGAAGCCCAAAGCCGTGCTACCAGAGGCAAAGCCGCAGCCAAGGTCAAAGATGATGATACCGTTGAGCATTTCTTAACTTGCTGCGACCACGACAGTATTTTATTCTTTAGCGAACGCGGCGTAGTTTACTGCCTGAAAGCCTATCAAATTCCCGTGGGTTCCCGCACCAGTCGCGGTACACCCATCGTCCAAATGCTACCCATTCCCAAAGAAGAAAAAATTACCTCCATCGTCCCCGTTGACGAATTTAGCAACGAAGAATATTTGGTGATGCTCACCAAAGGCGGTAATATCAAGAAAACCGAATTGGCAGCCTTTAGCCACATTCGCGCCAATGGTTTGATTGCCATTTCCTTAGAAGAAGGCGACCAACTCCGGTGGGTAAGACGTGCCAGAGTAGAAGACAGCGTAATTATTGGTTCTCGTCAAGGAATGGCGATTCACTTCCGGTGCAACCACGAACAACTGCGTCCCTTAAGTCGGGCGACTCGTGGGGTAAAAGCTATGAAGCTGAAAAATAAAGACGACGAACTCGTGGGTATGGATATTCTCCCTGCGGCAATTCTCGACACTTTAGATACCAATACAGAAGCCGAAATTGAAGAAATTGAAACAGAAGAAATCGAAATTAATGAAGAAACCGTAGAAGTACCTGCCAATGCCAGCGTCGGTCCTTGGGTGTTGGTAATTACAATGGGAGGATATGGTAAGCGCGTACCAGTCGCCCAATTCCGCCTGCAAAACCGTGCCGGTCAAGGTTTAATGGCAACCAAATTCAAAAACCGTAAAACCAAAGACAAGTTAGCAACCCTACGTATTGTCAACAACGATGACGATGAAATTATGATGGTCACCAATCGCGGTATTATCATTCGTCAAGCGGTGAATGCAATTTCCATACAATCGCGATCGGCAACTGGAGTAAGAGTGCAGCGTTTAGATGAAGACGACGCCATTACCGGAGTGGCAATAGTTCCACCTGATAGTGTCGATGCAGAAGAAGCAGAGTAAAAAGCAGGGGAAGCAGGGGAGGCAGGGGGAGAAATTAACCTCCTTACTTCCTTGGTTGATTGCCTTAGGGAGTGGCGTTTTGATGGGGGTGACCGTCGCCCCCGTCGGCGCCTGGTTCCTGGCTTGGATTGCCCTAGCTCCCCTCTGGGTATTAGTTGTTACTTCCCCCCCTGCTCCCTCATCTTCCCCTGCCCCCCCTGCCCTCCTCTGGGGTATCGCCTATCACGGTATCGCCCTTTCCTGGATTACCGGAATTCATCCCATGACTTGGTTAGGCGTTCCGTGGTTGCCGAGTTTGGCAATCACGCTTTTTTGTTGGGGATTCATCAGTGTCTTGGGAGGGATATTTGTTACTGTTTGGGCGGCTGTAATGGTTCGCCTGGGCGGGCAAAAACCCTGGCTACGTATACTAATTGGTACGGCGGTGTGGTGTGGGTTAGAAAGTCTCTGGAGTGCTGGTCCTTTGTGGTGGAGTTCTCTTGCTTACACACAAAGTCCGCATAATCTCGTAATTGTACACCTTGGTCAACTCTCTGGGCCGAATACTGTGACAGCGGCAATAGTCGCTGTGAATGGCTTGATTGCTGAAGGATGGACGAACCGGAGAGGCGCAGAGAACACAGAGAAAATTCTCTCTGCGCTCTCTGCGCCTCTGCGGTTCGTTAATAAATACTTCGCTACTGCCACAGGTTTATTAATCACCTTACACTTAATAGGTTTTATTTTATATACTCGTCCCATTGCCCAACCACCAGAAGCGGCGTTGACAGTGGGAATTGTTCAAGGTAATATTCCTAACCGACTTTTGCGGAGTTCCGAAGGATTTCGTCGCGCCCAAGAAAATTACACTAATGGATATATAAATTTAGCAAATCAAGGTGTAGATGCAGTCCTCACCGCAGAAGGCGCTTTACCTGTTTTCCAGCGTAACTTGATGGCAACTACTTTGGTCGCAGCAGTGAAGGAAAAAGGCGTAGTTGCTTGGATTGGGGCTTTTGGCGAACGAGGACGCAGCTATACAATTAGCTTGTTTACTTTGAATAATCAAGGTGAAATTGTCGGCCGCTACGACAAAGCGAAATTAGTGCCTTTGGGAGAATATATTCCCTTGGAAGGAATTTTAGGCGCAATAGTTCAGCGGTTATCGCCTTTGGATGCACACCAAGTTGCTGGTTCAGCAAATCAGGTATTTGACACTCCTTTTGGTAGAGCGATCGCTAGTATATGTTATGAATCTGCTTTTCCTGAACAATTTCGCTATCAAGCTGCGGCGGGTGGACAATTTATTCTCAGTTCTTCTAACGATGCCCATTACAGTCGGTGGATGCCATTACAGCACCATGCACAGGATATCATGCGGGCAATTGAAACTGATAGATGGTCAGCACGGGCAACTAATACTGGATATTCAGCCTTTGTAGATCCTCACGGGAGAACCTTGTGGATATCTGGATATAATACCTACGAAACTCATGCCCAAAGAATTTATCGCCGAGAGACAAAGACTTTATATGTGCGTTGGGGTGATTGGTTGACACCGCTGTTGTTAATATCCTCTGGAGGATTTTGGGTGTTCAAAATAAAGAACTTAAAAGTAAATAGTGAAAAGTAAAAAAAGAAGAGAACAGGTAAAAAGCCGTGAATTCTATTCGCTTCCTGATTTGATTTCTTGTCTTATCTGCTTGATAGGAATCTCAATTACAAATTCTGCCCCTTTACCAGGTTCAGAAATGCAATTGATTTTTCCCTTATGTTTATCTACGATAATCTGATAACTAATAGATAATCCTAATCCAGTACCTTTACCTACAGATTTAGTAGTAAAGAAGGGATCAAATAATCTACTTTTAACCTCCTCTTCTATTCCTGAAGCATTATCCTTGATACTGATAATCACGCACTCTTGATTTTTAACTTCCGTATGAATAATAATGCAACTATGTTGTTTAATTTCTGTTTTTAAAGAGTCTATTTGCTGTTGGCGTAAAGCATCAATAGCGTTACTGAGGATATTCATAAATACCTGATTTAGCCCTCCCGGATAACATTCGACAAGAGGCAAATTTCCATATTGCTTGATAATGGCAATTTCCTGCTGTTCATGCTTATCTTTGAGATAATGTTGCAAAATTAACAGTGTACTATTAATTCCTTCATGAATATCCACAAATTTCATTTCTGCTTCATCAAGACGCGAGAAGTTTCGTAAAGATAGCACAATCTCGCAAATACGATCGGCACCAACTACCATTGAAGATAAGATTTTTGGCAGATCGTCAATAATAAACTCTAAATCTATTTCATTAATAAAAATGTTTATTTCTGGATTGTGATTAGGATATTGTTGTTGATATAAGTCAATTAAAATGAGCAAACTTTGAGTATATTCTCTAACGTAAGTTAAGTTACCATAAATAAAATTAACAGGGTTATTAATTTCATGAGCAACACCAGCGACTAACTGACCTAGTGAGGACATTTTTTCAGTTTGAATCAGCTGTACTTGAGTGTGTTGCAATTCTTGTAGTGTCTGTTCTAATTGAATATTTTTCTGGTTTAGTTTTTCGGTTCTTCTCGCGACTTGCATTTCCAACATATAATTAGTTTCTTCTAAGGCGGCTTGAGCAAATTTTTTAGCTTTTAAGTATTCCTGCAATAAATGCAATACTAAAAACCATGCCGGAATCAGCATTGCTAAACCTATAATAGATTGGAAAATTGCCCAAAACATTTTTTGGCGATATTCAGCAATTTTATGTTGCAACTGAAGTAAAATATCACGCTTTCTTTTAGCAACACCATCAGCATAAATGTGTTTCTGAGTTTCATATTCTCGACTGGACAATAGTAATTGTGCTGCTTCTTTTTGATTTTTCTGGACTAAATCAAAAGATTGATATTCCATTGCAACTAATCGCTGATTAGCAATATCAACTTTTTTTGCATCCTCATTTTTATATGTTTTAGGAGCTAGTTTCATAGATTCTTTAATAGCAGCATCAAGTTGAGGTTCAAATTGACGATACCGTTGTTCCCACTTCAGGTCTCCTGTAGCCGCATTCATGCGGGCTGACATGGTTAATACTTCATCATAATAGATAATTTCATCACTTAGTTTTTGTAGCTGAAATTCAGTATTATTAATGCTATTGAAGTTATGATATGCTTGCCAGTTTAGCCAAATTTGGGGAATAAATAACAGTAATGTTAACATTACTGTTACAGTTACTAGTTGAGAAGGAGGAAATCTCATTTTACGGAGCAAGTGCATTTTGATATAAGCTTTTGAGATAGATATACAGCAAAGTTCGATTGAGTAAAATATACAATTTATCACAAAAAAGTAGAAGTACGCTATTTAGAATAATGAAGATATAAAACCAATTATCCAATTCATGTATGGATATGTCAAACAATCTGAGATTTACTGTTAGTATTAATATTTATTAATGTTTCTTTTCTCCATTTTTGTCTATGATTATCTGTAAAATTATTTTTATTTTTATAAAAATTGTAATTTCAATTAGTTATTGTAAAGCCTCAGTAATCACACTGCCCAATCTTGTGGAAATTTATAATTCTATACTATTTAGCTAAGGATTTTTAGTAGTAATTGCTGAACTGTAGAGACGTTTCAAACTGCGCGTATATACACCCGTTTCTACAAAATTTTTTGTCTGTTCTAAACCGGATTAATTGATCGTTGGGTAAGACAGCTAAAGTTTTATAAAAAATCTTGTCAAGATTCTGACTTTTCACGTTATGTCGAAAAGCTAACGATTAACTTAACCCCCTAACTCCCTTCCGGAAGCCGCTATCCATTACCCGGATCTTTTTTAAGATTTGCGAGAGTATTCACTCACGTTTTTATAACCCTTATTAGTTCGTTGTTCATTCTCAATAAAAACACAGTTTTAGCGATAATTTTAAATGCAAATTTGTCAAGTATGCCTAACCCCTCAGTGTCTAAGATAGTTATCAAACCTGGGTTTCCAGATTATTAAAAATGCAAGGTTTTCTTAAAGAAATACAACTTATTTTTGGAGAACATTTAGATTTTTTAATTCCGCAGAAGGGGTTAGGGATTGGGCATTTCGGAGAAAATATTAAATCCAAATTATAGTAATTATCGCTGATGTCAAATACAGGCGATCGCTACTGTCTGATTAATCGGCACAGTTTTTTTCAATTAACAATCATTCATAAGAATGAAATTTTCATACAGAATTTCATACCAAATTAAGTTTAAAAAAAACCGTATGAGCGATAATCTGCTGATTTTAAAGTGTTTTAATAAAGTTATTAGCGAAAGTTTAGAGAAGCAAAAACATGAAAGGTTTCAGGAAGCTATCCTCAATAGCACTATTGCTATTTGCCTTTGTGTATCCGCCCTCCTTAGCAGAAGCGAAAGATATTTCTGTAAGTAATGGTCTTAATGAACAAAGTGCGGCATCAGAGGCTAACCTGGTTGGAGATCAAAAAGGAGAGCTTTTAATTGCTCAAAGGCGGTCAAGATACCGGGTAATCAGACGACGCCAGCCTTTTGGACGATACCGGGTAATCCGACAACGCCAGCCTTTTGGACGATACCGGGTAATCCGACGACGCGAGCCTTTTGGACGATACCGGGTAATCCGACAGCAGCAGTTAAGACGACAACGAGAGTATAGGCGTCAACGAGAGTATAGGCGTCAATGGTATTGATGACATCTCACCAAAAGAGGACAAGGAGACAAGGGTTTTCTTCTGTCCCCTCATCTCCTTGTCCTCTTCGATAACGTTGGTTAGTGGTTTTCTGTTAACCACTAACCATTAACTATGGTCAAAATAATTCGTAATTCGTAATTCGTAATTCGTAATTACAATCAGTGGGGGCTTTACCCCGTACACTGAATTGTTGCACTACCAAATCTTTGATTTGGTGGGGGCTTGTACCCTCTTTAATTACGAATTACGTAAGCGTTGCGGGGCAAAGCCCATTACGAATTAGTAATTATTTGGTCACATTCTAATGACTTGCTACTACCTCTGCTTCAAGGCGAGCCAATCGGTCTGCCAAAAGTTTTTCCAAGTCTTCTAGTGCTTTGGTGAAACCTTTGATGCCCTCGTCTAGTTTATCAGTTGCCATGCGGTCAGCAGCGTGCATCTTGTCAAAGGTAGCTTTATCAATGGATATTTTTTCAATTTCCAAGTTTGCTACATTAGCAGGGTCGAGCTTCCGTGGCAATTCTCCAATAGTTGCTTGTAATTCGGCTAAAAGCGACGGTGAAATTGTCAATAAATCGCTACCTGCAAGTTCAGTAATTTCACCAACATTACGGAAGCTAGCTCCCATAACTTCGGTCTTATAGCCGAATTTCTTGTAGTAGTTGTAGATTTTGGTGACTGACAAAACTCCGGGATCTTCGGCTGCTGGGTAGCTATCGCGTCCGGTATCTTTTTTGTACCAGTCGAGAATCCGACCGACGAAGGGAGAAATTAGGGTAACGCCGGCTTCTGCACAGGCGATCGCTTGGTGCAAACCAAACAACAAGGTAAGGTTACAATGAATACCTTCTTTTTCCAGAATTTCCGCAGCGCGAATGCCTTCCCAGGTGGTGGCAATTTTAATTAACACGCGATTGCGGTCAACTCCAGCAGCTTTATACTGAGCAATCAATTCCCGTGCTTTAGCGATCGTAGCTTCAGTATCATAGGACAAACGAGCATCCACTTCCGTAGACACGCGACCGGGAATAATTTGTAAAATCTTCAACCCAAAAGCCACTGCCAAACGGTCAAACGCCAGAGAAACTATCTGTGCTTGGGTAGCTCCGGCTCCGGCATCTTTTTTTGCCTGAAGTAGAGTCTGATCGACAATTTCCTGATATTCTGGCATCTGCGCCGCAGCAGTAATCAGGGAGGGATTTGTGGTGGCGTCTTGGGGTTTAAACTTTTCAATTGCTTGGATATCCCCTGTATCTGCAACCACAACAGTCATTTCTCGCAATTGTTCTAGTAAACTTTTAGACATAAAATACTCCGTGATGTTTGTTTAGGATTTAATTCCAGAGGGAGTGGGGAGTAGGGAGTAGGGAGTAGGGAGTGGGGAGTGGGGAGTAGGGAGTTAGGAGTTATTCTTCCCTTGCTCCCTCATCTCCCTCATCTCGCTCATCCCCCCCATCTCCCTCATCTCCCCCACCTCCCCACTCCCCACTCCCCACTCCCCACTCCCCTCCAGACTCACAGCCCTATTCTAGATGGCTTATGCAGAAATTGGCTGTCCAATGGAATGCACTTTGATTAAGCTGGTTGTTCCTGATTGACCAATTGGAACGCCAGAGGTAATCACCACCTGATCTCCCTTCTTGGCAAGGCC
The DNA here is from genome assembly GCF_015207005.2 of Desmonostoc muscorum LEGE 12446. GTDB lineage: Bacteria > Cyanobacteriota > Cyanobacteriia > Cyanobacteriales > Nostocaceae > Nostoc > Nostoc muscorum. Next base: position 1,102,783 of record NZ_JADEXS020000001.1, on the reverse strand, counting down.
TCTGTCTAGGACTCTGTTCACCACATTTGTAAACATTTCTTCAGCATTGTGGACTGGTGGAATCAGCAGAGGTTCGACTCCCCAGGAAAGTGCTAGCTGGCGGTAAGCGGTGGGGTCGGAGGTTAAGGCAATAATTGGAGAAGTTGGGCGATATTTTGACACCATTCTCGCTGTACTCCCTGAGGTTGTGTTACAGAGAATTGCCCGTGAGCCGGTTTCATAGGCGATACGACACACCGCTTCTGCCACCGATTCGGTGACGCTGAGACTACCTGGTTCATGACACCAGGAGTGTCTGCCGCCCTCTTCTAAAGCTTGTTCTGTTCGCACGGCAATGTTGTGCATCATCTGGACGGCGGCGATGGGATATTGTCCCACGGCGGTTTCACCAGAAAGCATTACCGCATCTGTACCATCAAAGATGGAGTTGGCAACATCTGTTGCCTCGGCGCGGGTGGGGTCGGGGGCGCTAATCATCGACTCTAGCATTTGTGTGGCTGTAATCACGGGCTTGCCAGCATGATTGCAACGGCGAGTGATATCTTTTTGAATCAGAGGGACTTCATGAATCGGCACTTCCACACCCAAATCGCCACGGGCAATCATAATGCCGTCGGCAACTTTGAGGATGGAGTCAAATTGCTCTAGTGCCTCAGCTCTTTCGATTTTGGCAATTAAGCGGATTGAAGCACCAGCAGATTCAATCATCCTTTGGGCGGGTTCTAAATCTTGGGGCGATCGCACAAAAGACACTGCTACCCAGTCTACACCCAACTGAATGCCAAAACGCAAATCTAGCAAGTCTTTTTCGGTGATCGAACTTACTGGTAAAGGAGTTTGTGGCAGGTTGACTCCTTTGTGGGTGGAAATTAACCCGCCAATTTTCACTTCTGCCCGAATGCGATCGGCATCACGATGGGTGACAATCAACTTAACGCGACCATCATTAATTAAAATCGGTTCGCCTGGTCGCACCATTGCAAACAAAGTCGGCAATGGTAAAGGCAATTCGTCAATACTCTCACCCTTCTCTTGCAAAACAAAGGTAACTTCACTCCCAGCTTCCACATTTAACCCTTCTGGTGGTAAGATACCCAAGCGGATCTTTGGACCACACAGGTCTTGCATAATGGCGATCGGCTTTTGCTGCTCAGCACTAATCTGCCTAAGATATTGAGCCGTTTGGGCGTGGAATTCATAAGCCCCGTGGGAAAAATTCAAACGTGCCACATTCATTCCAGCTTCTACTAAGGCTTGCAGCTTTTCAGGTGCAGATGTAGCAGGCCCAACAGTACAAATGATTTTGGTTCGACGCATAGGGATTAAGGGTTGAGGAATAACCTGCGACATGGATGCCTGATACCAATTTGTAATTTGTAATTCGTAATTCGTAATGACGCTCCTACGTCGCTAACGCTGCGCTAACGTAATTCGTAATTACAAACTTCAGATTTGATTCGCAAGACATTGCATCAGGTATCCAGAATCACAGGTGCTTCATATCACTGCTTTGCTAAGTAAAGATACTAGATTGCGTTTTATTTTCAGGTATTTACCATTTGACCCAAATCCCGAATTGGGGACTGGGGATTGGGGAATAGGGACTGGGGAATAGTTTTCCTAATACCCAATACCCAGTACCTAATACCCAATACCCAATCCAAATCAAACCACAGCAGCTGTTGGTGCGAGTTGTTCTTTTTGTGACATAGATAACATCAAGTCAAGCACCCGATTCGAGTAGCCCCACTCGTTGTCATACCAGGCAACTACTTTGAAGAAGTTGGAGTTCAACTCAATACCAGCACCTGCGTCGAAGATGCTGGAATGGGTATCACCTTGAAAATCTGTGGAAACTACTTCTTCGTCTGTGTAACCCAGGATACCCGCCAAAGAGCCTGCGGCAGCCTCTTTCATGGCAGCACAGATTTCCTTGTAACTGGTGGCTTTGGCAGTTTTGAAAGTTAAATCAACTACAGAGACATCAGGAGTCGGAACTCGGAATGCCATACCAGTCAACTTGCCCTTCAATTCTGGTAAAACCAGTGCTACGGCTTTAGCTGCGCCTGTGGAGGAAGGAATAATATTTTGGGCTGCACCTCGACCACCCCGCCAATCTTTTTTGCTGGGACCGTCTACGGTTGGCTGGGTGGCAGTCATAGCATGAACTGTGGTCATCAAGCCTTCAGTTAACCCAAAGTTGTCATTGATGACTTTAGCGATGGGAGCTAGACAGTTTGTAGTACAGCTAGCATTGGAGACAATTAGATCCTTACTGGGGTCAAATAAGTGATGATTAACACCCATTAACAGAGTAGGAACTGTATCTGGATCTTTGGTGGGAGCGGAAATGATCACCCGCTTTGCACCTGCCTTCAGGTGGTTGGCTGCCCCTTCGTAGCCAGTGAAAAGTCCCGTAGATTCCACTACATATTCTACACTTAGTTGTGCCCAAGGCAACTCTGCGGGATTCCTAACGGATACGCAAGGAATGAAGTGGCCGTCAATGAGGATACCATCGTCTTTGGCTTCAATCTTGTTCGTTAGTCTACCGTGGGTTGAGTCGTACTTTAATAGATAAGCGAGGTTATCTGGTGGTACTAGGTCGTTAATGCCGACAAACTCGATGTTGGGGTTATCAATACCAGCGCGAAGCACAAGTCGCCCGATTCGACCGAAGCCATTGATACCAACTTTCAATTTACTCAAGATTAAACCTCCCGTTGTGGAAAGTTGAACAAAAGGAGAAAGTTAAAAGTCAAAATAGATTGCCTTTTACTCTTTACTTTATGATCGTGACAGTTTGAGTCAGCTAAGGCATATTTACTTGGCATCTTTTAAGGTTTGGGGAGTGGGGAGTGGGGAGATGGGGAGATGGGGGGATGGGGGGATGGGGGGACGCGGGGACGCGGAGAAAAACAAATGACTAACGACTAATGACTAATGACTAATGACTCTTAAATTTTTTGATACCGCATTCCTGGTAGTTGGGAGAGTAAACCCATAAGTTCTAACTGTAACAAAGCACTGGAAACTGAACCGGCAGCCATACCGGTTTGTTGGACAATTAAATCGAAGGGTATAATTTCAAAAGCGATCGCATCCATTACTCGTTGCAATTCGGGTGATAAAGTTGGCAAAGTTAACTGTTGTGCTGTGGGAAATTGCTCAACTTCATCAATTTGTGGTATTGCTCCCAGCATTGTTAATAATTCGTCTAATTCTTTGAGAATCAAAGAAGCGCCTTGAGTTAGCAGCTTTAAACAACCTTGGGATGGATAATCGTCCACTCTCCCTGGTAATGCATAGACATCTCTACCAAATTCATTGGCGTAGGTGGCTGTAATTAGGGCGCCAGATTTTAATGGGGCTTCCATTACCAGGATAGCGCGGCTCATGCCTGCAATAATGCGGTTGCGGCGGGGAAAGTGAGTGCGATCGGGTGGGGTTTTTGTGGGGTACTCACTCACGACTAGTCCAGCCGTCAAAATTTGCTTGTATAAATCCCGATTTTTCTGGGGATAAATAACATCTACACCAGTTCCTAAAACTGCGATCGTTCTTCCACCAGCTTTCATAGCGGCAGCGTGGCTTTCGGTGTCAATTCCCTCCGCCATCCCAGAAACCACTGTAAAGCCATTTTTAGCCAAAGTTGTGCTAATTTGACGAGTCCAACGAATCCCGTATTCTGAAGGGCGACGGGTTCCGACAATCCCAACTAGTGGTTTTTGTCCGAGATTTTCTTGGGTTTCAACTTCACCGCGATAGTACAAAATCGCTGGTGGACTGGGAGTTTCCAGTAGTAAGCGGGGATAATCGGTATCTGCTGGAGTCCAGAAATGCGGGTTTTCCTGTTGGTGTTTGGTGAATAGCTGTTCTGGATGTAGACGCGATCGCTGTTGTACTACTTTTTCGAGTGTTTGAAAACCAAAACCCTCTACTTCCCCTAACTGTACCTTAGTAGCGTTCCAAGCGGTTGCCAGGGTGCCAAAATGCTGTTGTAGTCGTCGCAGTAATACCGGGCCAATCCCCGAAATTTGCGACCAAGCTACCCAATACGCACTTTCTTCTACCACTTTTCTATCCTCACGCCCACTGGTTTGAGTATTCCCAAAATCAAGGGGTTGCGCCCATTTATTGCTGGGATTGGGGATTGGGGAGTGGGGATTGGGGAGTGGGGACTGGGGACTAGGGACTGGGGACTGGGGACTGGGGACTGGGGACTGGGGACTGGGGACTGGGGATTAGGGACTGGGTAAACTTTTAATCACCAATCACCAGTACCCAATCACCAATACCCAATACCCAATCCCCAATACCCAGTCCCCAATCCCCAGTCCCCAATCCCCATTGACTCTTGACTCTTAACCATTGAATATTAACTATTGACTATTAATTCTCTCAGTACCTTTTGTGATGAAATCTTTTTATCGTCTTTTACTAAGCCTATCTGGTTACTCAATCTTTCCACTACTGCATAGTATTTTTGGTGCATTGCCTAGTTTGGCAGCCGAGAATGTTGTTGTTAGATACGGTTTATTTGAGCAATCCATCCCTGTGGCAGATATACGCAACTATAGCGAGACGCAAAAAGTTTCTGCGAATTTACAATCTATTTTAGGTCGTCTCAGCCCTGAAGAAAAACAGAAGTTTCAAGATGCGTTGCAAGTAAAGATGTCTCTTGATATTGTGGCTTTGGACAAGCTGGCAAATACACAAACGGGCAAGCAAATTTTATATTTTGTTTCCCAAGCGATCGCCCGTCGCGATCAAGCCAGTATCCAAGCGCTACGATCTGGTATTATCCTGGGAGCAAAATCACCAGAAGGTTTAGGACTCCTCACGTTTCTAGAAGCCTATCCCAGTAATGAAATAGTTATTGATGTGTCAAAAATTTCCCGAATAGTTGGCATGGCAAATTCATCTTCTGGTTCTGCTGATGCACCGCCAAAGGATAATGTAACTACTTCACCTTTAGGGAAAATTGCACTGCAATATCAAACACTCGCCGCCCAAGATAAACAGTTTTCAGGTTGTTTATTTGGTGATTCGATTTCGGCTGGACTTGGCAATACCCTTGGCAGTGGTACTTTTAATTTTGGGTTAAATGGCTTGAGTACAATTTCATTATTAGAACAACTGAAAACTTTAGTTCCTACTAAGGTGAAATGCGAAAAAGCCATTATTGCCATCGGTGGAAATGATGCTTGGTATGGAATTAGTGATGAGTTGTTTACCAAGAACCTCCAAGAGGCGATCGCACTTGTTCGCACAATGGGAACTAAAGAGGTTTTTCTGATTCCGGCTTTTTATTCAACGGCTGAGGCTAGCTCTGATCCAACTGTTGCAGCACCACTTTCTAGAGTCGAACAAATTAATGCTCTAATTAATCAAGTTGGGGAAACAGAAAAAGTACCAGTTGCCGCAGCAGGAGTAGCACCATTGTATGAAAATAATGTTCTGAAAAAGAACCTTACCACTGATGGCGATCATCTAAATGCAGAGGGACTAAAAATTTATCGAGAAGCATTGTTACAAATTCTAGGAAAGTAATCTCAAAAGCGATCGCTGTTGATTTTTTTCCAGAATACCAATAGCTGCGATCGCTTTTGCTCTTGTCTTGGTTTTACCTCTAAAAAAATCAGTAAAATTATTTCATGCGTCGAGACTCAATTTTTTACAAACTGTTTCAACAATCGCCGACATTACTATTTGAATTATTGACAGAACGCCCAATAAATGCAGACAGTTATCGATTTGATTCAGTCGCTGTCAAAGAACCAAAATTTGAAATTGACGGGGTATTTTTACCACCAGAAAATCAAGGTGCTGGCATTGTTTATTTCTGCGAAGTGCAGTTTCAAAAAGATGAACAGCTTTACGAAAGGGTATTTGCAGAATCATCATTATATTTTTATCGTAACCGCGCCAGATTTAGTGATTGGCAAGCAGTAATTATTTATCCGTCACGCAGTATCGAACAAAGCGATATTCATCCTCATCGGGGATTCCTTAACAGTAACCAAGTACATCGAGTGTATTTAGATGAATTGGGGGATATTCGCCAATTACCTTTATGGGTAGCATTAATGGTATTAACTACGGTAGAAGAAGAACTTGCACCACAAGCAGCAAAATATTTGCTTGAGCGTTCCTCTGTTGAACAGCCCGAAACCGCAAATAGCGCCATAATTGAGTTAGTGACAACGATAATGGTGTACAAATTTGAACAATTAAGCCGAAAGGAGGTTGAATTGATGCTAGGAATTACACTCAAGGAAACGAGAGTTTACAGGGAAATCAAGGAAGAGGGACGAGAAGAGGGACGAGAAGAGGGACGAGAAGCCGAAGCGCGATCGCTCATTCTTCGTCAACTAACTCGACGTGTAGGAGAATTACCTCAACAAGTACGTGAACGTATTGAAACTCTGTGCTTAGAACAATTAGAAAATCTGGGGGAGGCACTACTTGATTTTACTAGTATGGCTGATTTACAGGCTTGGTTAGAAGCACTTGAGGCTTAAGATGCAAAGGGAGGAATGCGATCGCTTAAATTGAGTCAGATAACTACAAACTATCGCTTTTGTTTCTGCCTTTGCTTCTGTGCTAGCTCCGAAATTCATACTTTGATTCAGCAATACCCAAAAAATCAGTAAAATTATTTCATGCGTCGAGACTCAATCTTTTACAAACTGTTTCAACAATCGCCGACATTACTATTTGAATTATTGACAGAACGCCCAATAAATGCAGACAGTTATCGATTTGATTCAGTCGCTGTCAAAGAACCAAAATTTGAAATTGACGGGGTATTTTTACCACCAGAAAATCAAGGTGCTGGCATTGTTTATTTCTGCGAAGTGCAGTTTCAAAAAGATGAACAGCTTTACGAAAGGGTATTTGCAGAATCATCGTTATATTTTTATCGCAACCGCGCCAGATTTAGTGATTGGCAAGCAGTAATCATTTATCCGTCACGCAGTATCGAACAAAGCGATATTCATCCTCATCGGGGATTCCTTAACAGTAACCAAGTACATCGAGTGTATTTAGATGAATTGGGGGATATTCGCCAATTACCTTTATGGGTAGCATTAATGGTGTTAACTACGGTGGAAGAAGAACTTGCACCACAAGCAGCAAAATATTTGCTTGAGCGTTCCTCTGTTGAACAGCCCGAAACGGCAAATAGCGCCATAATTGAGTTAGTGACAACGATAATGGTGTACAAATTTGAACAATTAAGCCGAAAGGAGGTTGAATTGATGCTAGGAATTACACTCAAGGAAACGAGAGTTTACAGAGAAATCAAGGAAGAGGAAGCGCGATCGCTCATTCTTCGTCAACTAACTCGACGTGTAGGAGAATTACCTCAACAAGTAGGTGAACGTATTGAAACTCTGTGCTTAGAACAATTAGAAAATCTGGGGGAGGCACTACTTGATTTTACTAGTATGGCTGATTTACAGGCTTGGTTAGAAGCACTTGAGACTTAAGATGCAAAGGGAGGAATGCGATCGCTTAAAATATGCTAGGAATAACACTCAAACAAACGCGAGTTTACAGGGAAATCAAGGAAGAGGGACGAGAAGAGGGACGAGAAGCTGAAGCGCGATCGCTCATTCTTCGTCAACTAACTCGGCGTGTAGGAGAATTACCTCAACAAGTACGTGAACGTATTGAAACTCTGTGCTTAGAACAATTAGAAAATCTGGGCGAGGCACTACTTGATTTTACTCGTATGGCTGATTTACAGGCTTGGTTAGAAGCACTTGAGGGTTAAGATGCAAAGGGAGGAATGCCATCGCCTTAAATAAGTCAGATAAAACATTACTTGCAGTTGAAGGCAAGATTACTTCAAATAAATTAGCAAATTCAATCCGGGAATTGTGCGGGAGAGTGTCCACAAAACTATGGTAATGTAAATTAAACCAAGACTCCATTGATACCAAGCAAGTGCAGAGATAATACCTGGTAAGTGTTCGTCTCGCAAGCGAATGTCATTAAATCCTAATTTCACTAGGTTATTGAGGCTAAAATCATAATAATTGAGCCAATTCCAGTGGCGATCGCACAACAAAGGCATATATCTTTCACGAAATGTCTGATTTCTGGGAATCACTGGCAAACGACCAATTAACAATCGTAATTGTCGAAATGTCCCGTCTTCTGTAAAGTAGGAAATGTCCATTAAATCATGATAACGTCCTTGTTGGTAAAGTCGAATTAATAAAGTCAGTGGAACGGGAACAATAATTATTAAAAGACACCCCAATGTCAGCCAAGGTTGTTGTGCATTGCGAAAGATAGCTAATAAGCTCAAGAATTCTAAAATGCTAAAACTGATTAATATGGAAATAGTTTCATAGGACGTGGGAATAATTGCTACCGGACGCAAACGACGATAGCGATCCACTAACCAAAATAGCAAACCGAAGTAAGCGATCGCTACTCCTCCGACGCCAAACACTAACCAAAAATTGGTACCATAACCACTCAACAACAACAGTACACTTAATGCCAACCAACTGCAAGCTTGCAGTAACCATACACCTACAGAAAGGGGTTCGCCAACACTCAAGCGATCGCTTAATTTGGTATATGTTTCTAAATTAATCTCTGCTAAAGTAATTAACTCAGTCGTATTGCGAAATAATTTTACTAAACGACGCTGAACGATGGCTTCGGATTCAGTCGCAGAAAAACCCAACTTCATCAAACTTGGAAGAGTTGCAGTATTAATATTTGTGGCCGTCAACTTGCGGCTTAATTCTATTAATCGTAATCGTTGTTTTGTGTACTCCAAATCATTAGCATCTGCAACTTGTTGTTGTTGACGAAAATTTTGCCCCAAATTCCGCAATATGTTTTGATTTCCTTGGAATGTAGGTACAGAAAACATTTTCCCAATTTCACCAGGATTACCTAAAATTTTTGCTTGGTTAGAATTAAAAGTCAGACCAGATACATTTAAAAAAGCTTCCTTGGCAAACCTAGCATCGCTAAAATCTGCTTGGTTGAGAATACTCGCACCTTGGAGATTTACCGATTGGTTAAACTCGGCTTCTCGAAATATTACAGCTTGTTCAAAAGTCGTTTCTTGGAAGATGAGTAACTGATTAAAATCACCTTTAGTAAACTGTGCTTGATTGGCAAAACGCACATGAGAAAAATCAGCATTATCTTGCCAAAACACGCTATTAAATTTAGCTAACTGCTTAAAAATTGCTTGATTGAAGTTAGCAGTTTTTTTAAAAAGACTACCTTTAAAATCAATATTTTCCTGAAATTGAGTTTGTTTAAAATTAGCTTTATCAAAAAAAATACTGCTATAAAAATTGCTTGGTTGTCGAAAGTTAGCACTACTAAAATTAACAGGACGAGCAAATCTAGTTTCAATCCAGTTAGTAGCTTGGACAAAGGTAGCGTTTTGGGCATCCACAGACTGAAGAAAGAATGTGTTAGAAAACTTCACTTCTCCATTGAAGCGAGTTTGCACCAGTGTCAAAGCACCACGAAAGACAGTAATTTCGCTTGATTGGGTTGACTCTGTTCCCAAAAGCGATCGACAATCTTTAGAGTTGGGTAAAGCGTAGGCGTAGCCCGTCGTAGACATCGCCAGTGATTCTAGACAAACAAAGCGCAAACGTTCTAATTCTTCTTGTTCGCTAGCAGTAAAAATTGGAGCAATGGCTTGAGCATATAAAGGTGTTCTTAAACCCAAATCACTGCCGACAAAATCCCCCAGAATCAAAGCATAACTGAGGTCTAAACCCAAAGGTTTTGCACCCAATTCTTTACGCAGTAATTGGTAAAAACTATCACGAAAACTAGCATTTTCTGGGCGTAAATCAATCACCATTTTCTGCAAATCAACCGTCAAATTACCTTCGCGGAGTGTTGGTGTACGCAGCCGTTCTTGTAATAATTCCAGAGTTAAAGGTGTGCGTTCTGGTTGTTGCGCTGCCCAAGCAGGTAGGGAGAGAAAGAGAAGAATTAATAGAACGCAGACGAACACAAAGGTACGCAGAGAAAAAACTCTGCGTACCTTTGCGCTTAACCTCTGTGTGCCTATGCGTTGAAAAAATAATTTATGCAAATTGCTCGATCATTCATCCCTAATCAGCAAAACAATTTTACCTGTTACAGACCCACTTTCAAGTAATTGGTGAGCTTTAGCGGCTTCTTCTAAAGAAAACTTGTGACTAACATGGATTTTTAACTTACCTTCATCAATCCAGGTGGCAGATTGTTCAAGAATTTCTGCATGATGCTGGAGACTCTCTTCTAATCCTAGCAATGCTGGTGTCAGCATTAATTCTAAGCCGATGCGGAGATTACGTAGCCTAGCAGTTTTCCAAATAGTATTGGCATCTGGTTCGAGAATCGTCACAATATCACCATATACTCGAACTGCGGGGAAAGTTTTGTGAAAGGTTTCGCCGCCTACGGTATCAAAAGCCAACTCTACGCCTTCGCCATTTGTCCAATCTAATACCGCTTGCACAAAATCTGTTTGTTTGTAAAAAATTACATGATCAGCACCTAGTTGTTTGACGAAATTAGCCTTTTCTTCAGAACCCACTGTGGTAGAAACACTAGCACCTTTGAGTTTTGCCAATTGAATTGCTACATGCCCTACACCACCAGCACCCGCATGAATCAAAACTCGTTCGCCAGGTGCCAATCGTCCGCGTTCATATAAAGCTTCCCAAGCTGTGATTAAGACTAAAGGTGCTGCGGCGGCTTCGGCAAAGGAAATAGACGCAGGTTTACGTGCCACAAACCGCTCATCCACAACGGTATATTCAGCGTAATTACCTTGGTGTGCCCCCAAGCCGCCATAGCAAAAATATACCTCATCACCTAGACGAAAACGTTGTACGCCAGCCCCTACAGCTTCCACAATACCAGCACCATCACATCCTAAAATGCTTGGCAGGCGATCGCTGTAAAAAGTGCCTCGGCTACGAAGTTTGGTATCAATGGGATTAACACCAGCCGCCACTAACCGAACTAAAAGTTCAGTGTTTCCCACGGGAACAGCAGGGCTTGGCACGTCCTGTACTTGCAGAACTTCCGGACTGCCAGCTGCTGTCATCAAGACTGCTTTCACGACTCTTTCCTCCTGGCTCTAGATGCACGTTTATTTGCAACTTTACCGCAATCAGGTGGATAGAGAGTTATATTTGACAGTAATATTTTCAGCTTTTTGGCAGATTTATTTAACATACCAAGTACTGAAGATCATAATTTTTCAAGTTTACGCTACTTTAACTAAGGTCGCTTCTCAGAGAACTGAATCTATTTCATCTGCTGTTGAAATCGATTAAAACGAACCGCAAAGTACGCATTCGCGCAGCGTCTCGTCAGAGAAGGACACAAAGAAATAAGAAGTCAAGAAAGTTTGGTGTAACCTGATACTAATTTCTGTAAATTTACACTGGATAATTCTTAATTTATTTCTTCCTTTGCGCTCTTTGCGTCCTTTGCGGTTCGTTTAATAAAGATTAAGTGCATCTTCATAAAACAATTGTGATTACAAAGCAATCGTATAAGCTAAATCTCATTTGTTAAATAGTCAATAGTTGAGGATTTATCAACTATTGACTAGTAAATCTTGGCTAATCTCTTAATGAGATACAGCCACTTTTTCATCTACTACCTGAGCATTTTCAGCAACAATTTTGCGGAATGAATCGCCTTCAATTGTCTCCTGTTCTGCTAGCAAATCTACTAAACGCTCCAAAACTATGCGGTTTTCTTCCAATAGTTCTTTTGCTTTGATGTAGGAATTGTTCACAATTTCGCGGACTTGGGAATCAATTTTGGCGGCAATTTCCTCAGAATAGTCTGATTTATTCATCCAGTCGCGTCCCAAAAATACTTCTCCACTCTGATTTTCTAGGGACAATGGGCCTAGTTCTGACATGCCAAACCGTGTGACCATTTGACGTGCCATTCCTGTTACCTTTTGCAGGTCATCTCCTGCACCTGTGGTGACTTCTGGCTTACCAAACACAATTTCCTCGGCAGCCCGACCGCCCAAAGTGGCAGTGATACGTGCTTTGAGTTGGGAACGAGAAATTAATCCCTGTTCTTCGTTGGGAGTAAACCAAGTTAATCCCAGTGCTTGCCCCCGTGGAATGAGTGTAACTTTTTGCACAGGATCGTGGTCTTTGAGCAATGTGCCCACTAAGGCATGTCCAACTTCATGGTAGGCAATTAAGCGCTTGCTCTTGCTGTCTACCAAGGCGGTACCTTCCATACCTGCAACTACCCTATCCACAGCGGCATCGATTTCTAAGATGGTGACGGCTTCTTTGCGTCTCCTAGCGGTGAGAATGGCAGCTTCGTTGAGTAAGTTGGCTAAGTCTGCGCCGGTAAAACCAGGAGTGCGGCGAGCGATCGCTTCTAATGATACGCTAGGGTCAATCTTCTTATTCCGCGCGTGGACTTGCAAAATTTCCAGCCGCCCTTTCAAATCCGGTGCATCCACCATCACTTGCCTGTCAAAGCGTCCCGGTCTCAGCAGTGCTGCATCTAATACATCTGGGCGGTTAGTGGCAGCAATAATAATGATGCCAGTGTTACCTTCAAAACCATCCATTTCGGTCAACAGTTGGTTGAGGGTTTGTTCTCGCTCATCGTTTCCGCCACCGATACCAGCACCCCTTTGTCTACCTACGGCGTCGATTTCATCGATAAATATTAGACAAGGTGCGTTATCTTTGGCTTTTTTAAACAAATCACGCACGCGGGATGCACCCACACCAACAAACATTTCCACAAATTCCGAACCAGAAATGCTGAAGAATGGTACACCTGCTTCACCTGCGATCGCTTTTGCTAGTAAAGTTTTACCAGTACCAGGAGGGCCAATTAACAGTACTCCTTTGGGAATGCGTGCGCCCACAGCAGTAAATCTTTCTGGCTGTTTCAGGAAGGTAACAACTTCTTGCAATTCTTCTTTGGCTTCTTCAACCCCAGCGACATCATCAAATTTCACACCTGTTTTTGCCTCCATTTGGAAGCGAGCTCTGGATTTACCAAAATTCATCGCTTGACTAGAAGCATTAGTAGAGCGACGCAGGAACAATAGCATTAAAGCTATCAACGGCAAAATCCACATCAGATTAATCAACAGCCCAACAGCAGCCCGACTGTTCGCAGAAGAAATCTCACCAAAATCAACATTCTTATCTTTAAGGATGTTAATTAATTCTGTATTTTGCGCCAAAAGTCTCACCTGTTGCGGTGGTGTATTCTCCTTTTGGCTCTTGAGATAAACCCTTGCTATCTGTTCGGCTTCATCAAGCTCAACTTTTTGGATTTCTCCCGCTTTCGCTTTCTTGATCAACTCGCCATAATTTAAAGAGTTGCTCTCTGGTTTTTGTGCCAAAACAGGAGTACTCCCAAAAATTCCTGGCAACATCATCAAACTAGCTGCTAGCCCACCAATCCAAGCAACGCGCTTTGATGACCCCTGTTTTATCAACGCTTTTTTTTCCAAATTTGTCATAGTAATTACCCTTTGTCTGCTGGCAGAAGTTGAGCTATGGTTTTATGCCTATTCTTCTAGCAAAAATTCCAATAACTGGAAGTTACGGTTTTCTTATCTAGTCTAACTTCCAGACAAGGGACTGGGGATTGGGGATTGGGGATTGGGGACTGGGTATTGGGGACTGGGTATTGGGGACTGGGTATTGGGGACTGGGTATTGGGGACTGGGTATTGGGGACTGGGTATTGGGAAAGTTCTTCTTCTCCAGTCCCCAGTCCCTAGTCCCCAGTCCCTAGTCCCCAGTCCCTAGTCCCCAATACCCAGTCCCCTCGATATCAATTTGACACATTCCGACACAAATCGTTAAAATAAACATAGTCATAACGACTTCATTTTTTTAAAATCTTTGTCAGTGATAGTAGCTAGTTAGTAATTTGTGAGTTAATTATGGTGAGAATTGTTGGCATTGGCGGTAGTTTAAGACCTAATTCTTATACCCAGCTTGCTTTGCAGGTTGCAACGCAAAGAGTAGAAGCCTTGGGTGCAGAGGTAGAAATTCTCGATTTGCGGCAGTTGCAACTACCATTTTGTAATGGTGCGAAGGAGTATCCAGAATACCCAGATGTGAAGCGGTTACAGGATACAGTTAGTAACGCTCATGGGTTAATTTTAGCGACACCTGAATATCATGGTGGCGTGAGTGGTGTCCTGAAAAATGCTCTGGATTTGATGAGCTTTGACCAACTGTCTGATAAAGTGACGGGGCTGATTAGTGTATTGGGGGGTCAGTCTAATAGTAACGCTTTGAATGACTTAAGGTTAATCGTCCGTTGGGTGCATGGTTGGGTGATTCCAGAACAAATTGCGATCGGACAAGCTTGGGGCGCTTTCAATCCTGAAGGTAAGTTATTAGATGAGAAGCTTTCCCAAAGATTTGACCAATTTGCCCAGAGTTTAGTTGATAACACTCGCAAGTTACGGAATGTTGATTAGTTGGAGGTTGGGCAAAAGTTTGCCCAACCGAGATTCAACTGATATCAGTTTGCATGTCATTGTAATTTCAGCTGTGCTTAGTTAGCGATACATCAGGCTTTGAGTCTGGCTTATACTGATTTCTCAACTTTGTAATGCCAACTTCAAGATTATGCGTTTTTTGCGTAAAGCATAAAACTTGAGGTGAATAGTATTATATAACGGTACTTACTATGGATAAACCGGGGACAACAGTAAAAGTCTCCTATATAATTTACTTCTATCAAAAACTGCTCTGGCTTTCGTCTAGAGCAGTTTTATATTGCACGGTAGAAGCCAGATTCTGAATTAGACCCAATGATGAATCATCTGCTTGTTGTTAGCAATGGAAATTGTTGTTGAGCTGAATCAAACATAGGACTTACGCAATAACTCTCTGAAACTCTTATTTCTGGGTGCCCTCTGCGTCCTCTGTGGTACCCTGCGGGAAGCCGCTTTGCGTCTAGGATTTTCCGTTACCTGTGCGTAAGTCCTGAAACAATATAGTTGCTCAATCTCAATATGGGTCTCAGTAACCATTTTTTGATAAAGTGATGCTTTGTCGATCGCTGGAATCTCTATGTCCCAGGTATCGCTTCCCCAATCGCTCCACAAAGACCTACCCCTCACCGCTCTTGCGCCCATGCAGGATGTGACAAACCTCTGGTTTATGAAGGTTATTGCCCACTACGGCAGTCCTGACTACTTTTTCACCGAGTATTTCCGCGTGAATGAAACCTCACGGCTCAATCGTAGCATTTTGGCAGCAATTACCGAAAACGATACAGGTCGTCCCGTTTTTGCTCAAATGATTGGCGAAAGCATTCCAGACTTAGTAAGAACAGCAAAGGAACTCTGCGGCTATAATATCGCTGGAGTTGACTTGAACATGGGCTGTCCAGCACCTAGAATCTATCGCAAAAATGTTGGGGGTGGATTGCTGCTCTCACCAGAAAAAGTGGATCGGATTTTGGGAGAACTGCGGCAGGCAGTCAACGATCGCCCTTTGACCGTGAAGATGCGTGTAGGCTTTGAAAATACTGATACCTTTTACTCCATTCTAGATATAATCAATCGCCACAACATTGATTTGCTCTCTTTGCATGGCCGCACGGTGAAAGATATGTACCACGGGGCAGTGAAATATGATTTGATTGCTGAAGCAGTCAGACGGGTTGATTGTCCAGTACTGGCCAATGGCAATATCCACTCGGCGGCAAGTGCCCTATGGGTGCTTTCTCAAACGGGTGCGGCGGGTGTGATGGTGGGACGCTGGGCGATCGGGAATCCTTGGCTTTTTAATCAAATTCGGCAGGCTTTGCGAAGAGAGGCGATCGCACCCGTTCCTTTGGTAGAGGTACGCAACTATATTGATCGTTTATGGCAAACCCCCACAGCGGCAACTATGCCAGAGCGATCGCGCGTAGGCTACCTCAAAATGTTCCTCAACTACATTGCCCTGAGTGTTGACGCTGAGGGTCATTTCCTGCGGCTGATGCGACACAGCTCTACCGAGGTAGAACTGTTTAACATCTGCGATCGCTTTCTCCTTAGCGATCTGACGAAAAATTTAGCCTTAGCACCCTACTCAGGGGTATAACTCAATACGGTTCAGTTATAGCGATTTTCATTTGAATGAGATACACCGTAGGGGCACAACATGTTGTGCCCCTACGAATTGTCTGTACTCCACGCAATTGCAAACTGCTATAAGCATTTTTTTCTCCTCTCTCTGTTTCCTCTGCGGTTCGTTAAAAAATTGACTTTGATAAAGAGTTTTAGCCTTAACTGAACCGTATTGCCTTATAAAGGGGGGAAACCGGAATCAAAGTCTCCCAATTTATCGGGAGATTTAGAGGGATCTAAAACTTTTGATACCGACAAGAGGATTTTTAAAACATCCTCTAATTCTGAATTCTGCTGTAATTGAGTTAAATTAGATATTTATACTTTGTGGAATTTGGGAAGGTAGCAAGAATTTGTAAGGCATTATTCTTGTACGATTCCTTTGAGTAATTTCTTGCTCAATTGCTTTGAGTTCATTTTGAAAAGTCACCAGGGCTGAACTTATTTGGGGCTTGGATTTAAAATATGAGTTGGAATATTGCCCTAGCTGTGTATAGTAAACCGACCCAAGTAAATATGTGACCTTAAGTTGGGTTTTGGCTTGTTCTATGGAAGGTAGCATACTCATAAAGTCGCTTGGTTGGTCGAGATTTTTCGGTGCTGGTGAATAACTGGCTAGAGGAAAAGCAGGTGTATAGGTCATCAGTTCGCCTTGGGCAAAATTAACCGCAGCGTGTTGGGCGCTAGCAGTAAAAATAATGGTGGAAACAGCGTCAATTAGATAATCTAAAGTTTTAATTGTGCCTGAAGCATCTTCACCAAAATTTTGGAGGCGGCCTCCTTTTTCGGAGATTAATTCCTTTGCCCAATTTTGTAAAGCTTGGTCTGTTAGTAGTTGTTGCCCACTGATATAGTAACTGCTCAAATAGGCGCTTACCCATTGATGAATAGCATTCCAAATCAGCAGTCCGTCATCTCGATAAGGATATTCAGGTAGTTGAGAAACTCGGTCAACACCGCGACTTGTTAAACTGTTGGGAAACATTGCATCGTTGAAATGATGCAAATAATCTTGGGCAGCTTCAACAGTGAGTTGGCGATCGCTCTCTATTGTACCGGCTAAAATTGCATCTACTTGAGAGCGATCGGCAATCAAGAGTTTATGGGCGCCGTAATTGATTAATATAGTTCCTTCAAAGTGAGGTTCCAGTAAAATCCTTAAATGATGGTTTGCTGGTAACCGACGTTTAGTAGCAATTACAAAAGGTTCGATAAATAAGTGAGTGCGACCAAGATGGCTAACTAGCTCATGGTAATTGCTATCCGCCATTTGCACAATACTTTTGGCGATCGCCCAGTTCTCGCCATCAAGAGGTGTGAACACCGGGTGTTCCGCCTGGCATTGAATAGCCACTGGAACTAAAGACCGAGATGGGTTACTAGCTGGTGGTACTACAAATAATGCTAAAGGTGAATAGATATACTTTTGTTGATTAGGAAAACTGCCATTCTCCATATTTTTTAACTTAGAATAATCAGCTTTATAAAGCCGACCTTCTTGTCTTGCAGCTTCCAGAGAATCGTTGGAAATACCGATAATTTGTTGATATTGTTCGTTGCTAATTTGTAAATGTTTCTCCTGCTCTGATACCTGTTGCAGCATCAACGGATTTGGCCCAGCAACCTGCATATAACCAAAGACTAAATCCTCTCTAAACCTAGAGCTAATTTCTGGTAGAGGTATTTTTTTAAATAATTTATTATAATCTTCAAAACTTCGGTTAGTTGTAGATGCTTCGGTAGAAAATTCTCCTTCTCTAGAATATGGCTGACTGTCTTTTAATTCTAATAACTTAGCATCAGAATTAATGATTTTCTTGAAAGCAGAACTCAATAAATCTGTAATGGAGTCTTCTAAACTAAATGACGACAAAAATTCGACATTTCCAGAATCTTGTTGGAATTCATGCAATTCAAATTCCTCATCAATGCTTCTAAGTTCTGCTTCAAAACTTGATATTTCCTCAGGATCAAATGACACAATAATATTAGAGGAGTTTTTACTAACAATTTTTTCCGCAATTTCTTGAGTGATTGATGCCAAATTTAAAGCAATTTTTTCTAAATTTTCGCAACTCTCAGCATCTTTAATTTGTTGCTCGATATCTTCTAAAGCTTGTACTTTGCTGTCGAGGGCTGAGCTATTGATTTGGGCATCAGCATCGAGTCCGTAAAACACATCAGAGTCTAAGGAATTTGCCAAATTACCTAGAGTATCATTTACCAAAATCAGCGTTATCTTTTGGGCTACTGAAAGTACCCATTTTAAATTAGGTAACTCTTGAATTGGGAGTTGTATTTTAATGACTGGCAATGGGAGAGCGCCTGTCATTGCTAGAGGAGGAATATAACTATAGTTGTATTCATATTGCATGTATTGCAATGAAGCTTTACTAAGTTTTACTAATTTATATAAAAGAATTAGAAGGCTTTGCACATCTGTTTTTGAAATACTTAAAGAAGAAGATATTACATGAGAAGTTAGAGACATATTTGCTCCTGTATTTAGTAAAGTTTTCAGTAATAAAATCAAGAATATGTGTCTAGCTTTAGATACATATTCTTGATATTTGGGAATTTACCAAAGATAACACAACTCATTAAAAAAGCAGTAAAAAAAACAATTTTATTCTATTAAAAATTATTAAAACAATTTTAGACATTTTTTCTATTTATTAAGATATTTTTTGATAAGGTAACTCCAATAAATAAATTACTAATACTTGTGTTTTGGGCATCTTAACCGCCTAGTTTATAGGCGGGCGAGACGCTCCGAAGTTCTGATCTAAGGAAGCCTTATCTCAGACTCAATACTGCGTAGGTTTTGAGTCGATCCCCCCAACCCCCCTTTTTAAGGGGGGCTAAAAATGCCTTATTTTCCCCCTTAAAAAGTGCGACTAAGGGGGATCTCCGATGACTATGCACCAAAACCTACGCAGTATTGATCTCAGACTTCTCTCCACCCACAATAAATAATTGAATAATTTTTATTTATAATTCTTGAAAACAATTAATTAAATATATTAGATTAATACTAATTACTTTATAATTTTAGGTTGCTTAAAAATAGCTAATTTCTAAATTAAGCTTCATGAATAGACGCTAGATAAAAATCAACTATTTAATAGTACCAATACGATTGCACAAGTCCTTATCTTCTTCTTGTACTTCGTCGCTATATTTGAGATAGTCTCGCACCCAATCGCAGGCATTATCTAGAAGCGGATCTAAAGCGAGTTTATCTAAATCCCAAATAATCATGCTTGGGTTATTGATAGTAGTAAGTAGGGTTTTACCATCGGGACTGAAGATTACATTGGTTACAAATTCTTCGTGTTTAAGAGTTCGCAATTCCTTGCCATCTAAATCCCAAAATTTAACAGTTTTGTCTTCACTGGCAGAGGCTAGGGTTTTCCCATCTGGGCTGAAAGCAACACTATTGACCCCTCCTTTGTGAGCTTTAAGAGTTCGCAATTCCTTGCCATTTAAATCCCAGAGTTTAACAGTTTTGTCTTGGCTACCAGAGACCACAGTTTTACCATCTAGACTAAAAATAACGCTGTTGACATTTCCTTGATGTCCTTTGAAAGTTTTTAGTTCATTACCATCTAAATCCCAGAGTTTAACATGATTGTCGTTACTGCCAGAGGCGAGGATTTTTCCATCTGGGCTGAAGGCGACACTATTGACCGATTCTTTATGCCCTTTAAGAATTTGCGATTTCTTACTATTTAAATCCCAAAGTTTGATAGTTGTGTCTTGACTAGCAGAAGCTAGAGTTTTACCATCTGGACTAAAGACAAGACTGGTTATAGCTTTTTGATGACCGCTAAAATTTTCTAATTCATCGCCGTTTAAATTCCAGAGTTTGATGGTACCAGTAAAATTACCAGAGGCGACGACTTTCCCGTCAGGACTAAAGATCGCAGTGTTCGCATGTCTAAGGTTTTCAGTCTTAAAAGTTTGTATTTCCTTACCATTTAAATTCCAGAGTTCGATAGTACCTGCAAGATTAGTAGAGGCAAGAGTTTTTCCATCGCTACTGAAGGCAACAGTTTGGAAATTCGCATTTCCTGTTGTAAAAGTTTTGAAGGTTGGCGATCGCTTGTTGTTTAAATCCCAGAGTTTGATGGTGCTGTCATAACTAGCAGAAGCCAGGGTTTTCCCATCTGGGCTAAAGGCAACACTTGCGATATTTTCCTGATGTCCTTTGAAGATTACTAATTGTTCGCCGTCTAAATCCCGGAGTTCGATGTTATTATCCTCAGTAGCAACAGCTAGAGTTTTACCATCGTAACTAAAAAAGACTCCTGTGATGCGGGTGTCGGTAGTATACTCTCTAAAACTCTTGAATTCCTTCCCATTTAAAGCCCAGAGTGTGACAGTTTTATCTGCATGAGCAATAGCCAGAGTTTTACCATTGGGGCTGAAAGCAATACTACTAGCAATTTCCTGATGCCCTTTCAAGGTTTGCAATTCCTTGCCGTTTAAATCCCAGAGTTTGACATCATTATTTTGATAGGAAATAGCCACGGTTTTACTATCGGGGCTAAAAACAATAATGCCTTCATTTCCCTCATCATATTTAATTTTTTTTGTTTCCCCGCTGTTTAAATTCCAGAGTCTGATGGTGTTATCTTCACTAAGAGTCCCCAGAGTTTTACCATCTGGACTGAAAACAACACTCTTAAATTCTGTCTGCTGAGGGGGAAAGCTTTTTAATTTTCGACCATTTAAATCCCAGAGTTTGATGGTGTTATCTTGACTAGCAGTTGCCAGAGTTTTACCATCTGGACTAAAGACAACACTTATGACCTTTTCTTGGTGCTTTAAGGTGTGCAATTCCTTACCGTTTAAATCCCAGAGTTTAACAGTTTTGTCATCACTGGCAGAGGCGAGAATTTTACCGTCTGGATTGAAGACTACGGTATTTACAATATTCTGATGTCCAGTTAAATTATTGCGTTCTCTGACGCGATCGACTACTGTTTGCAATGCTTGTAGAACCAAGGGTTGAGTGAAGTTTTGCTGTTGCAAAATTTTTCCTGCCTTAATCCCTTGGACTAGTGCTTCCAAATCTTGATTGTAATCAGAGAGTGATAAAGAATATCGACCTAGAGCCTCAGTTTTAGTTATTTCAGCTTGGTATTTTTCATAGGAAGCCTTATGTGCCAAAGTTGCAGTTACAATCAAGGCTATAAGCGATCCGCCAGCTGTTGCCCAAGCTATTGTAATTTCTCGACGGCGACGCGCTTCTTTTTCTTTTTGCTGGCGATCGCGCAATTCCCTGCAAGCTTTAACATAGTCAGCCTCTGACTGGTTTAAAAAATTAGTGTGTTTCGCCAACACCTGAGCATCTTCTAATCTTCCTCCCCGATGCACCAAATAATTTTCGTCTTTTTGCTCCTTTTCCCAATCCAAAGCTGCTTGACGGATACTTTCGCGGAGTTGTAAATTGATACGGTTTTCGTCCAACCACTTGAGCAACCGCGGCCAATAGCGAATTAAGGCTTCATGTGCCACCTCCACCTCTTCACGATTTGTAGATTCATCTACACTCGTCACCACCAATCGCGCCCCTTCACCAGCTAACTGTTGCACTAACTGTTTAGTACTTGCCAAATCACCACCGGCAGGTATCAGTTCATCTAGCCAAACTCGCCGTCTAGTGTCCCGGCGTTTTTCTCCTTCCAAGGCGTTTTCATCCAAGCGGGTTAAGCGGATAAAGATATTCTTAACTTGGTCTTGTTCTGGGGATGATAAGGTATTGTAAACATCATCGGCAGTTTGAGCGATCGCCATATTCACACCACCGATCGCTTGATACTCCACACACCGCAACCATCTACCATGTCGCCGCTTCCACATCTCCAACAATGCATGTTGCAGCAGTGGCATTGCTCCTGGTTCACCTTGCACATCATCCAAAATCGAGTTACTCAAACCTGCTTCAAACCGTAACCCCACTTGGGCAGCTTGCATTTCCATCGCTTTCCGCAATTCGGTAGCATCCATCGGCCCGATTAGTTTTTGCCTAGCCTCCATCAAATCTTTCAAATTGCGGTAGCTAGCACACTCACCCCAAAAATCTGCCCGCATGGTGACGATGACTTTTTGATATGGAATCAGGCTTAACAATTTTTCGATGAAAGTCAACCTCACAGTTTCATCAGCACACAGGGTAAACAATTCCTCAAATTGGTCAATTACTAATATTGAAGATTGCCCTTGCATTGGAGAAAGACTAGTTTGCAGTTTTTCTATGGGGTGAGAGCTTGGTGTCATGTATGCTAACTGCAAATCAGGTTGTTTTTCCTGTAGCAGCGGTATTAACCCGGCTAACACCACCGATGACTTACCACTACCAGAAGCCCCTAACACGGCTAAAAAGTTGTGTTCAGTCAGCTTTTCTTGGAGTTGGGTAATGAGTTGTTCTCGCCCAAAGAAAAACTCGCGGTTTTCCACCCGAAAAGGATACAAGCCCCGGAACGGACAACGAGAATCATAATTTGGTAGTTGTTGATCTAACGCCAAAGCATGAAAGTTGATGTCTAGTATTTCCTCACAGAGGTTATTGACTTCCTCTAATACCTGCTCTCGTTCCTCACGGGCTTGTTTGCTCAATGCTGCAACATCAGCGCCTAAGATGTTTTCTAGCTTCTGGGCAGGAATATCGAATTTTAGTTGCAGTGTTGGCGCTCTTTGTGGTAATAATTCCCCCAGACGTTGTAAACCATATTTGATTTCGGCGTTGGTGAGTTCGCGATCGAGTTGGTCACTAAATAAGGGTCGCCCGCCCAAGCGGCTAAACAATGCTGGAACTGTAAGATCGCCGCGCTTTGCTAAAGCGGCTGTTGCTTCATGCAAAGCAGAGTCCACCTCTCCCGAAGCTCTGAGTTGTTTATAAAAGTTTTCTATTAGCGTTTGGGCTGTTTTGATGGTGACTTTATCGGTCATTGCTACCACCGCAGGCATCCCCAAATCCCGCACTAATCTTTGCCCTAAGCCTCCCAACGATCCTTCGGCATCAGGACTGGCGCTCTCGCAAGTACAAAGAAAGGTAAAGTGGGGTAGCCCTTTGGCTCCACGTAATGGGCGTAACCGCTCTAGTAAGTGTGTTGCGGCGATCGCCTCTACTGTATTATCAGCTTTTGACCAGTAGACAACAGTTTCACCATTATCCATTACCCTACCGTGACTAACAAAATGTAGTATTGTATATTGTTTATTGCGATCGCTCAGTTGAGTACACAATTCGTCTATTGTCGGTAAACCAATGGCTCCAGGAATTGTTGCCAGGATATCACAAGGTATTTCCCCTAATGCAGACTTGACACTATTAACACTGGCTTCAACATCGAATTCCGCTAATTTATATTTTTGGGAATCGCTAGGACTAGCAACTAAAACTAACGCCCGCAAGTCTCGCCGCCCAATGGGGGGAAAGCGGCGGTCAGTAATTGCCGGAATGTAGAAAGAAAATGGTACTCGCTGATTTAGTGCTAATAACTCCCATTCACCATCGATGGGGGCACACAGCTTTTCCCAACGTAAGGTTCTTAATTGTGGATCTGATGCTTCAATAAAAAGCAACATTCTCAGTGGTTCGTCACTTTCGCGCATAGCACCAACAAAGGCATCACGGACATCATCTCGAAATAGGGTTTTTCCGAGTAATGTACCGTAATCTTTCGGCTGTCCGAGAAAACTGGTTAACTGCTGAAAATTTTCAGCAGTCAGTTCGAGAGTACCTTCTGAGCGTAATGGCAGGAGTTCACCAAATCGGGTGTGTTCTACAACAATTGGCCAGTTATTTTCTGATTTGCGCTGGATAGTAATCTCAAACGTGTTCATAAGTTATTCTCGAATCCTCCTTGTGAATGCGTGATGATATTGATGGCAATAAATTAGTCTGAATGCGATCGTGAAATACCATTGCAGATATTCTTATCAGCTTCTTTTTCTTTTAGCTCCTCACTATTTTTGAGATAGTCCTGCACCCAATTACAGGCACTAACCAAGAGCGGATCTAGAGTTAGCTCATCTAAATGCCACAAAATAATGGTTTTGTCATAACTAGCAGAGGCCAAGGTTTCACCATCGGGGCTGAAGGCGAGACTTGTGAGACTGGCTTTATGCCCACTGAAGGTTTGGAGTTCTTTACCGTCTTTGACATTCCAGAGTTTGATGGTTTTGTCATAACTAGCAGTAGCGAGAGTTTTACCATCGGGGCTAAAGACTACATCTATAACCACACCATGATGGCCTTTAAGAGTACGCCGTTCCTTGCGGTCTTTGACATTCCAGAGTTTGATAGTTTCGTCATCACTAGCAGTAGCCAGGGTTTCACCGTCGGGGCTAAAGACGACACTTGTGACCTTTTTATCATGCCCTTTAAAGGTATGCAGTTCCTTACCCTTTAAATCCCAGAGTTTGGCGATTGTGTCATTACTAGCAGTAGCCAGGGTTTGATCCTTAGGACTGAAGACGACACTTCTTACCACATCCTCATGCCCTTTAAAGGTATGCAGTTCCTTACCCTTTAAATCCCACGTTTTGGCGGTTTTGTCATCACTAGCAGTAGCCAGGGTTTGACCGTTGGGGCTAAAGACGACACTTCTTATCACTTTGTTGTTACGCGCTTTGAATTTTGTGAATAAGACTAATTTATTGCTATCTAAATTCCAGAGTTTGATGGTATCGTCATCACTAGCAGTAGCCAGGGTTTGACCATTAGGGCTAAAGACGACACTTGTTACCGCTTTGTTATGCGCTTTGAATTTTGTGACTAATTTATTGCTATCTAAATTCCAGAGTTTGATGGTATCGTCATCACTAGCAGTAGCCAGGGTTTGATCCTGTGGACTGAAGACGACACTTGTTACCGCTTTCTTATGCCCTTTGAATATTGGGAGTTTATTACCCTCTAAATCCCAGAGTTTGACGGTTTTATCATTACTAGGAGTAGCCATAATTTTACCATCGGGGCTGAATACGGCGCTATTAAAGCCGAACTCACCCCCTTTAAAACTTAGCAGTTCCTGTTTGTTTAAATTCCATACTTTGACGGTTTTATCATCACTAATAGAAGCAATAATTTCACCATCATGGCTGAAAATGACGCTATTTACATTATCCTGATGTCGGGTAAAGGATAGGTTTTTTTTTGGTTTGTCTATATACCAAAGTCTGGCGGTGTTGTCATCACTAGCAGAGGCGATAATTTGACCATTGGGGCTGAAGACAATGCTATTAACCTTATCTTGATGCCCACTCCAATCATGCTTTTTTTCGCCAGTTTTGACATTCCAAATTTTAATGGTCTTGTCATCACTAGCAGAGGCAATAATTTGACTATCTGGGCTGAAGACAATGCTATTGACCTTACCTTTATGCCCACTCAAATTATGCTCTTTTTCACCAGTTTTGACATTCCAAATTTTAATGGTCTTGTCATCACTAACAGAAGCCAGAATTTGACCATTAGGGCTAAAGACAACGCTATTAACCTTTGCCTTACCCCCACTCAAATCATGCTCTTTTTTGCCAATTTTGACATTCCAAATTTTAATGGTGTTGTCATCACTAACAGAAGCCATCATTTGACCATTAGAGCTAAAGACAATGCTATTAACCTTTGCCTTACCCCCACTCAAATCATGCAGAACTTGATGATCTTTGAAATTGACATTCCAAAGTTTAATGGTGTTGTCATCACTAACAAAAGCCAGGATTTGACCATTAGGGCTAAAAACAACGCTATTAACCTTTTTAGGTAGACTCAAATTATGCTCTTTTTTGCCAGTTTTGACATTCCAAAGCTTAATGGTGTTGTCATCACTAACAGAGGCTAGGGTTTGATCATTAGATCTGAAGACAACACTTGTCACCTTTCCCTCATGCCCACTCAATATGTTGCGCTCTCTGACTCCATAAACTACTTTCTGTAACGCTTCTATAATCAAGGGGTCGGATAAGTTTTGTTTTTTTAAGATATTGGCTGCCTTAATTACTTCGACAAGTGCATCTAAATCTTGATTATCATTAAGGAGTGATAAAGAATAACGAGCTAGTGATTGAGCTTGAGTAATTTCTGCATGTTGTTTCTGAGTTTCCGCGTGCACCCACAAGCCAGTACTAACAATCAAAGCTACCACTGCTCCCCCAGCTATTCCCCAAGCTGTTCTGATTTCCCGACGACGATGCGCCTCTTTTTCCTTTTCCTGGCGCAGTCGCAATTTCACGCAAGTATTAACATACTCAGCTTCCACCTGGTTCAAAAAGCTGGATTGTTTCGCTAATAATTGGGCATTTTCTAATCTTCCACCCCGATGCACCAGATAATTCTCATCTTTTTGCTGGTTTTCCCATTCCAAAGCCGCCTGACGGATAGTTTCTCGTAGTTGTAAATTGATGCGATTTTCATCTAACCACTTGAGCAACCGCGGCCAATAGCGAATTAAGGCTTCATGAGCGACTTCCACTTCTTCACGATTCGTAGACTCGTCTACACTCGTCACCACCAATCGCGCCCCTTCACCAGCTAAGCGTTGCACCAACTGTTTGGTACTTGCCAAATCACCACCGGCAGGTATCAGTTCATCTAACCAAACTCGCCGTCTAGTGTCCCGGCGTTTTTCTCCTTCCAGGGCGTTTTCATCCAAGCGGGTTAAGCGGATAAAGATATTCTTAACTTGGTCTTGTTCTGGGGATGATAAGGTATTGTAAACATCATCGGCAGTTTGAGCGATCGCCATATTCACACCACCGATCGCCTCATACTCCACAGCACGCAACCATCTACCATGTCGCCGTTTCCACATCTCCAGCAGTGCGTGTTGCAGCAGTGGCATGGCTCCTGGCTCACCTTGCACATCATCCAAAATCGAGTTACTCAAGCCTGGTTCAAACCGTAACCCCACTTGGGCTGCTTGCATTTCCATCGCTTTCCGCAATTCTGCTGCATCCATTGGGCCAATTAGTTTTTGCCTAGCTTCCATCAAATCTTTCAGATTGGGGTAGATAGCACACTCACCCCAAAAATCTGCCCGCATGGTAATTACAACTTTTTGATGTGGAATCAGGCTTAACAATTTTTCGATGAAAGTTACCCTCTCTGGTTCATCAGTACACAGGGTAAATAATTCCTCAAATTGGTCGATTACTAATATTGAACATTGCCCTTGCAGTGGAGAAAGACTAGTTTGCAGTTTTTCTATGGGGTGAGAGCTTGGTGTCATGTATGCTAACTGCAAATCAGGTTGTTTTTCCTGTAGCAGCGGTATTAAACCCCCTAACACCACCGATGACTTACCACTACCAGAAGCCCCTAACACGGCTAAAAAGTTGTGTTCAGTCAGCTTTTCTTGGAGTTGGGTAATGAGTTGTTCTCGCCCAAAGAAAAACTCGCGGTTTTCCACCCGAAAAGGATACAAGCCCCGAAACGGACAACGAGAATCATAAATCGGTGGTTGGCGATCTAATGCCAAACCATGAAAGTTGATGTCTAGTATTTCCTCACAGAGGTTGTGAATGTCTTCTAAAGCTTGTTCTCGTTCTTTGAGGGCTTCTTTGCTTAAGGCTGCGACATCTGCCCCTAGCGTATTTTTTAGCTGCTGTGCTATGTCTGCAAACTTCTTTTCGAGAATTGGCGATCGCTCTGGCAATAAGTTTACTATCTGCCCTAAACCATATTCTATTTCAGCGTTGGTCAATTCTCGGTCAAGCTGGTCGCTGAATAAAGGTCGTCCCCCCAAACGGCTAAACAGTGCTGGTACAGTCACATCACCACGTTCTGCCAAAGCCGCTGTCGCTTCATGTAAAGCTGAATCCACCTCTCCTGACTCTCGAAGTTGCTGGTAAAATTTCTCTGCTAGTGCCTGAGCCGTCTTGATAGTAACTTTTTCAGTCATCGCTATCACCGCAGGCATACCCAAATCCCGCACCAAGCGCTGTCCTAATCCCCCCAATCCTGCTTCTGCTTCCGGGCTGGCGCTCTCACAAGTGCAGAGAAAAGTCAAGTGAGGTAAGCCTCTAGCTCCCCTTAACACGCGCACTCTTTCCAGTAATCTTGTTGCTGTCACCACCTCCACTGTATTATCAGCTTTTGACCAGTAGAGGACAGTTTCCCCATCATCCATTACCCTCCCGTGGCTGACAAAATGTAGTATTGTATACTGCTTTGTTCTGTCAGTTAGGTGAGCACAAAGTTCATCTAGAGTGGGTAAACCAATAGCATCATCAACTGCTGCGAGGACATCTGTAGGAATATCTCCCAAGGACGAACGTACACTTTTAACAGTAGCTTCTACATCAAAAGTGTCTAATTTATACCGCTGGGAATCTGATGGACTCGCCACCAGTAGCAGCGCCCGCAAATCCCGCCGCCCAATAGAGGGAAAGAGTCGGTCAGTAATGGCAGGAATGTAGAAGGAAAAAGGCACCCGTTGGTTAATGGCTAACATCTGCCAGTACCCATCAATAGGAGCGCATAGCCTTTCCCAACGTAAGGTTCTGAGTTCTTTGTCTGCGGCTTCAATAAACAGCAACACCCGCAGTGTTTCTTGATTGTGACTCAGTGCCCTGACAAATCCATCACGCACGTCATCTCGTAACAGCGCTTTCCCCAAAAACGTACCGTAATCCTGTACCCGTCCTAAAAGACTCGTCAAATGTTGCAAATTTTCATCAGTCAGCTGGAAATTACCTTCCAATCGCAATGGCAGAAGCACACCTGGTTGACTGTGTTCCACAACAACTGGCCAATTATCTCCTGATTTGCGTTGAATGGTAATTTCGAGGGTGTTCATGATTGGGGAGTGAGGAGTGGGGGGATGGGGGGATGAGGGGGATGTGGTTCGACTTCTCTACGAGACGCTACGCGAACGCGGTAGTTGAGCGTAGTTGAAACTCACCAACCGGGAGATGAGGGGGATGAGGGAGAGAATTTCACCCCAATCCCCATTCCCCAATCCCCAATCCCTAATTCAATTTCTTTAAGGTTTCAAGTAGACTAACTGTAGCTGAAAGCGCTGCCTGAAGCTTTTCTGTACGGTCAGATGAAGCTTGCTCGACTGTCTTGGCAAATAGTTCTAGCGCTTGGTTCAAGCTTGTTTGGGCTTCCTGGATTGCAGATGTATTAGATACCTGGGGTGTTGTCGGTGCAGCGGGTAAATTAACTGATGCAATCACCGAGCGATCGCCTGTGGAATTATCACCCACAACTAACCGAACTGCGGGGTCGCCAATAATGGCATAACTACGGGCATCGTTGTTTGCCGTCCACATGTCAGACAAATTCATGGGATCGGGTGTCGCACCATATTTAACTTCTTCTAATTCGGTACTCAAATCAGATGAAAGTTCAGCGTAGCGTTCGTTGAAATACTCAACAGCTGACCCCACAGGATGACCTTCTAGCAGTCTCTTGAGAGTACTTTGAAAAACTGCCAATTGTTTGGTAGATTTTTTGCTATTGCTTCCCCACATAAAAGAGCAACCCCAAGCCCGCTCCACATGACCGATGACAGCTAAAGCACCACCGTTGGGATGACTCAATAGACGGCGGGGTAGAGGAGCAACAAAGGCATTAGGAGCGATCGCTAACCTTTCGTTGGAGCCTTTTCTATGGGCAAACTCATCAAATCGGGGCGTACCAGCACCATAACAAGCAAAGTGAAAAGCTATTAGCCCTAGCAACCGAGCATCATCGCCAACATCGTCCGCAGAAAAGTAAAATTCTTCGGGAATTGGTTTATTACCCCATTGATCTCTCCCAGGCCAGTCCTGACAGAGCAAAGCACCCTGATGGCGTAGTTGTCGCTCATCCCCATTAGGAAAGCCCATGCCATGACTCGCTGTGAACAGCAAAGCAGGTGTTTCTTCACCACCTAATAGTTTTCCTAACCGCGCCTTTGTGGCTTCTTCTGCAAGTAAAGTTTGTACTGCCCAACTATTGTCTTTCTGTTCATCAAGCATCCAATCCGCTAAGGGCTGAATCAAGTTCTCAGCACTGAGTTCAGTGGCTTTATCACCCTTAGTATTCACACCGAAAAAGCTAGCTTTACGAGCCAGGTTTAAATTAGTAGTTTCAGCCTGTACGACACTGCGAGCATACTGAGCATATTCTTGGGGTGTATCAAAGTAGATGCGACCCACCGCATACTGGACATCAAGTTGATACTGAAAACGATAAGGAATAGTTTCTGGATCGCCAACAATCAACAGATAATAAGGCATTTTATCTGGGTCAGCAGGACCAGGGCCAACTCCATGACGCGACAAAAATTGATTCTTCAATTCCCCCGGACGATAGATATATTCCTTATAATAATTTTCGTTATTTTTCGTAGCTTGCTTTTGTCGATGCTCTAACAGTTCCTTGAGTGCTTCCTTGAGTGTTTCCTTGATTGCTGGGTTGTCATTATAAGCAAAGATAACTCCCCAACCTGTCTCTGCAAGGTTTTTAGGATCTACTCCTTCTATGGGCGCAAAGTCGGGTTCTAAACCTTTAACATGCAAATCCTTTCTCTTGAGTTCGCTGATTTCTATAGGATCGAACTCTTCGCCCTGAGCAATTTTAGAAACCTGTTCAGGTGTCAAGGGAGGCAACAAATACTCTCCTGATGCACCGTCAATTCCATTGAAATATAGCTCTTGTGTCAGTTGTTTTACACTCATTTTACGTAATCCTTCTATTTCTAATTCAGTAACAATGTTTAATTAGCTACCAAACGCTGCCGACCACACAGCATGAGCTACTTCAGGTTTATCAATGGCATTGTGAGCGCCCATGAAAATATCTAGGAAGCTAGGAGGAACGACAATATATTTACTACTTTCTAAGTTGTAAATTTTACCGGGTTTAAAGTCGTAGGATTCTTCTAGGGTGAGCATACCTTTTGGATAGTTAATAATTTCCAAACCATCACCCTGAATTCCATAACAACCAATGCCACCAACACCAGGATAACTTGGGGTATCAACGCTAAAGTCTATATCTTGACCACCAAGTATTCCTAGTGTTCCCGCCATCGGATAGGCATTTTTGACGGCCTTATCATGCTTAGATTGGGTAGTAACAATTGGTCCTGCAACTTTACCCTCAGTAATAATAGAGCGGAAGTAACCAGGAACATTGTTTCTATGGGGAACATTTGAGCAGAAAGACCAGAGTGATAAAGCGCCTTGTATTAAGACAAGAGAATTAACTGGACGGACTAATTTACTATTTTGAGTACCTGCTACGGTGGCTGAGACAAAAATACATCCAAAACTGTGTCCCATCAAATGAAATCCCACAGTCTTATCTGTCACTTGTTGAAGGCTTTTTAACAAATTGAAGCCGCTGGTTTGACCAATTTTCCGAGCGCGGTCTTTCATCTTCCAGAAAGATAACAATCTCGGAATGTTCAAAAATGCATCGGCTGCCGATTTCACATCATCGCCAATTCCGAAGCTGACATCTTTGCTTTCTTCTGCAAGGGTAGTTTGATATACACCATCAGGATCTAAATTTAATGATTCGTTTTCGCTCCACCCATCTGCATCTTCTCCTTCACTGCTCAAAGATGCTTCCTTAATCAAAACCTGACAGGCTGCATACACCTCTGGTGGTAGTGTATCGGGTGCAACGTCATATTCTTCCGCTGCTGTAAAAATTGTTCTGAGCGCTTCTTTAGCAGCTTCAGTATCACTTATCCTCTGAGAATACTGATTAATTAACTCTTCCTGAGAATTATCTGTGGTGTCAAAAGATACAATTGTTTTGTTTGGTGACAGAGCATTCAGATCTTCATCTCCCCAAGGCTTACTAGGCCAATGCAGACCAATTATCAGCGGGCGAAATCCTGGTCGCAGCTGTTGCATTTTTTGAATATCAGCTCGGTTTTTACCCATAGCTCTAATCCATTTGTCGTACTGGTCTATTGCCGCAGGAACATCACCTTGCCACCCGTGACTCATCAAGAAAACATCTGTGATTGGCTGCTCAGGCTGCCTAGATTTAGATAAGACATCTAGTACTATTTGGCTGATTAGCTTCCCATTTTTTTCGCGTTCATTGCCATTAGCATCAAAAGCGATTAAATAGTAGCTCAAAGAAGTTCCAACTAATGTTTCTGGCATGTGTAAATCCTTCTAATTCAGTGTTGAATTTCATTCAAAGAACAAGGAAAACAGTGGATTAATTCCACAAAAATGTTGGCTGCTGTTGGATAACAGCACCCCTACTTTTTTGCCGAAAATTACTTGGGCAAATATTTATCCAACAAATTATTTTGGATACTCAGTAAAATGGCAAAGCTTTAGTGTTTTTTTGCACTCTTTGAATCTTTGCGCCAATCTACAGTTTCATCGCCATTAGTCAGATTTTGGCGCATCTTTAATTAACGCCAAAAGCTCCTAAAAGCTACTAAAAACCCTTGTTGCGTCACCAGTCATATCATGTCCGGTTGAAGACTTATCATTAGGGCTGACGTGGTGGACGCTCTGAGGCACAGAGATTTAATAATAAGTGTTTACCGATATTTGATATCAAGAGCTTGTAATTTTTTAATACGTACCACGGGTGAGATCATTGGTTACAGAATAACTTTACTCAGTCGAAATAACATGAGTGATAATACTGAGTTTAAGCTGAGTTTTACCTTACAGCCGTTTTCATCTATTTGAACCACAATCCTTTGTAGGGTAGCACCGCTGTCATTGGTGTCAACTTAACGTAAAATTTATGTCCCGCAAGGAACTGAAGTTCCTTGCTAATAGCAAAAGTAATCTTTAGATGACTAAATATTGCCAAAAATCTTTAGTCTACTGTTAGCCTTGAACTTGAGTTCAAGGCGGGCGACAAAGCCAACAGTGAAGCTATTTGTAGCTTAAGTTGACACTAATGCACAGCTGTGCGCCCCTAGCCTATGGTTTGATTACCTGAAAATTGCTTTAAAAAAATAATTCTACGTCGGTAACGCAGCGCAGACGGAAATGAAGGCTTCAGGAGCATCTGCAACGATGCGATATCAAAATTTCAACTACATCTATGTCTTGAAATCTAAATCTGGAGTGGACAGAGCTTTGCCCACCCCAAAAAATTAAACTTAATGGTGGTGATGGTGATGGTGATGGTCAGCTAGTTGGGGATTAACTGCCAAAGTTTCCTCTGATAATAATTGTGCAATATGAGCGTCAGCCCATTGGGCGGCGATCGCTAAAAATTCCGGATGGTCGTTAACGCAAGCCATTTGTACGTAGTTTGTACCAGGATGCTGTTTTTCCAAAGCATGGATAATGTGATGCACATCCAACAGAGTTTCGTGGTTTTCCGTAGCAAAGCCTATTGGCATAAATACCACTACTTTTGCACCCAATTGAATCAAGTTACTTGCTGCTTGATGTGCATTTGGCTGTGTCCACTCAATCAGAGGGGTGTCGTGATTGAGCCAACCCACTGAGATTAAAGGATAGCGGTTAATCAACTTATCCCGTACTAAATCGTATAGCGCTTGACTTTCGGTAATTCCAGAGGTAAATCCTTTGGCTTTGTGGGGACAGCCGTGATTCATTAGCACAATACCGATTTGAGAAGGTAGGTAAGCTGCTGCTAAACCAGCGTTAATTTTCTCCTCAACTAGATGAGCCATCAAATCGATGTAGGCTGGTTCGTTGAAAAAAGAAGGAATGTAGCGCTGTGCTTTAACCCAGTGTTCTTCACCATCAGTCAACTCAACGAGAGCATTGTTAACTTGCTCGATCGCAATCCCACTAGTAAAAATAGAATCAACCACTAACAGTGGATAAATTAGCAGCTTATCGAAGCCTTGGTTTTTGATTTCTGCTAAAACTTGGTTGGGCAGAAAAGGGGCGCAGAAGTTGAAAGCTTTGAAAACTTGAACCTTATCACCCCATTTTTCTTGTAAATTCTTCTCAATCCCAGCCCGTTGCTGTTCAAAGATGGCGTTGTGTGGGGAGATAAAATCGTGGTGTGTGTGTCCCCACTCGTGGCGGTCAAATAGCGCCAAAAGTTTTGCTAGGGGCGGATAAATCCAGGTTGGTACTGGTGCGAATTTTGCTGTCAGGAGATTTAATGCCTGTTCGTTATAGTTGGCAAAATCTTCGTAGCTTTCGACTTCGCCGTAGCCCATCAGCAATACGGCTACGCGGTCTTTACTTGATAATTCTTCGTGAGTATGTTGTAGTTTTTCGGGCGTTGCAACCACAATAACTTCCTCAATATAATCCAGAGTGCAGAGAATTTAAACTTAGGGAATAGCTGGAACACTTTCCCTACTAGTAAATTATTATCCCATCCGGGGGGATAGGATGGGTGGAAAAATCAAAATAATACATCAAAAGACATATAAAACTTAGGTGGGTATGGGGCATGGAAAATTCAACCAATTCCCCATCTGCTATATCGCTGGAATAGCGAAAGCAGTTAAGATGCCGAAAAGCTAAGTTTCGGTGAAATTAATTTGGTGCAGCTCTTTGCCAAATATGTCTATCAAGATTTAAGTCTTCAACAATTCCCAACATCAAGTTGAGAGTTTCAAAATATTCTCTTAAAGGCGCAAAATTTAACACACTTTTATATAGATTAGGGTCAAATATATTATTTTCTACTGCTTCTTCAATGGCTATGTATATCATGTCATCAACAAAGGAAATATAAATATTTCTATTGGTTTTCTTGCGAAATTTAACTATTTTATCCATTAAATTAGTAGATAAGACATAACGTGCTTCTATTTGGTCATCAGCATAAACAGTGAAAAGTTTAGCAAATTGTGGATCTTCTAATTTAATTAGCTGTTTTTTAGTATGATTAAGAGCATGAATATTAGCCTTGATAACTTTTGGCTGAACAATTGTAACAGTCTGCAGATTATTGTTAAGCTTAGCTTTAAAAAATAATCCTTTAAAAATTAAATTTGTTCGGGTAAATTGATTTGTTAAAACTTCAGATTCAAATTTTTTATATTCAATATTTTGGCCGCGTAAAATATGATTAATTATATATGAAATTATTTTGATAAATCTGAAAATTAAAGCACTAAATGTAAATGGTAAAATAAATATGAACAAGGATATAACACGTATAATTGAAAATATAAACAGATAAATTACATTGGATTGAATTATTGTTTCATATCTCCTAACCATAAAAAAGATAATATCTAAAAAATTAGTCCAATCATGTTTTAGTTCTAATTCTGCGCGAATATTCGAGAAACAGATATCAATACCATTGATTTTACCATAAATATAAACATCACGTTCAATATTATTTGGATTGATAAGTCCTTTAAATAGTTCGCTATGTTGAAAAGAACTAATAGTATTTTTACTATCTTCTTTTGAACAATAATTAAGATATTTTAAATTCTTATTTTGATTTGCAAAAGCAAATATTTTCTCAGATATTTTGTATGTAAAATCGGCAAAAGAGCCTTGAAAAATTGTCGAATAAAAAAATATCCAAATCCAAAAAACTAATAAAAATGCCAACAAATAATTGAAAAAATAAAAAAGAAAAACTATAACTGTAGAGATAAATAGTACGGCTATTGGTGTAGAGTGACTTTCAAACAATGAAGGTTCTTCAATATAAATATAATCGTTGATATCAAAAGATATCATGGAGAGAAGCTTGAACGTAATAATTAAAAAAGATAAAAAAAGTAGATGAAGAGTAATAATAGATAATAAAGCTTGTTTCCTTCGACATTCAAATACTTTTAATTCGCCCAATAAATTTTTCTGACAAAATACTTTGAATTCTTTTAATGTTTTTGGGGTAAACTTTTCAATAGCTGGTTCGGCTTCTTCTGGTAAGGTTTCAATTGGTGCAGTGGTAGACACATCAATATTGTCTATAAATAAGTCTGTAAATAAAAGTCGCCTTGCCCATTTTCTCGTTGCTTCGTGTTGATTAATCAGGAGTTTTTGACAAAGAGCGATCGCTTGATTAATTTGCCCATTCTCCTGATATGCCTTTATCAGCCATTTATGTGCTTGTAAATAATTTTTTGTAGCTGGAGAAGCAGCTTGACAGAAAATTTTTAATGCTTGAATTGCTTTTTGATAGCGCTTTTTAGTAAGAGCTTCATACCCAGTATTTATCCTGACTTTTCACGGGATGTGGAAAAGGGGATTGGTTCGCGATAGCTGGTCGCGAACCAATCCTCTGGACTTAAGATAATTTGCGTCCTCTAATATTAAGGTGCTTGTAGTATCGTATTTTGGGGTGCAAATGAAACTATTAGAAGCAAACCCGTACCGCGATTGTGATTTTGGTGACAAACGTCTGACCGACAGAGCAGTGTTAATTGCGGAGGCTTTAAAAGTAAAATATGGTCATCCTCTATCAGAAATATTTCAAAGCGCTAGTGACCTCAAACGTGGCTACGAATTCTTTTCTAACCCCAAAACAACTTTTGAGAAATTGACCCAACCATCTTTTAAACAGACGGCACAAGAGATTTATGGCATACCAATAGTATTAGCGGTAGGAGATACTACTTATCTGGATTATAAAAAAATATTAGAAAAAAGAGATGATTATGGGCCTACGGGCAATGGTGGGAACGGACTAATTTTACATAGTTCTTTAGCACTAGACCCAGACTTTGGTCAGCCACTAGGACTATTATGGGAGAAATTGTGGCATCGACAGCACAAAGCATCTCCACCACCAGAGGAAACATCTACGGCAAAAAAAAAGCGATTAAAAAAAGAACGTTTAATCGCCAAGAATAGAGCTTTTAAAGAGAAAGAATCTTATCGATGGGTTGAAGTTTTTCAGAAAGTAAACAAATTATTTAAAGGTTTAGAAATGCCTGATGGGGGACTACTCTCAAGAGTAATTCATGTCTTTGACCGTGAAGGAGATATTGCAGAAGTATTCGCACTTCAACGTAAAAATAAAAATACAGGTGTAGTTGTCAGAGCCGCTCACAATCGTTGTTTAGAAGGAGAAAACTCTTATCTATGGGAGTATGTAACATCCCAGAAAGTGCAGTTTATAAAAGAGATTGAATTACCTGAAACTAAAAAGCGAAAAGAAAGAACTGCCACCTTGGAGATCAGGTATTGTCCAGTATCAATAAATCCTCCTTCTCGGTTAAAAAAGTCAGGCAATTTTAACGTTTACGCGCTCTTTGCAACAGAAATTAATGTGCCAGATGGATGTGAGCCAATTACGTGGATGCTACTGACAAGCGAGTTAATAACAACACAGACAGAAGCATCTCAAATTCTTCGATGGTATACGTATCGCTGGCGGATAGAAGAATATCACAAAATACTAAAATCTGGCTGTAAAGCGGAAAGTTACCGCTTGGCAGGGGAGAGTATGTCAACAATGTTAGGTTTTTTAACAGTGATTGCGGCACAATTACTGCGAATGACTTATCTACACCGGAATTCCCCGCACAGTTCAGCAGAATTGGTGTTAACAAAAATACAAATGGACGTGCTACTTGCTAGTACTCCACCCAAACAAAAAAAGCAGATACAGCTTACAGTTGACTGGGCAATTAGAGCAATTGCACGTCTCGGCGGATACTTAGAACATAGGAAGAATAGCCCTATTGGGATACAAGTTTTGTGGCGAGGCTGGTTGGAATTAGAAACTTTATGCCAAGGTTGGTTGCTACATGAAAATCTAAAATCAATATATTGATTTTAGTTACTCGCCTTTGTTAGGAGGAATATGGTTCGCGACA
The DNA here is from genome assembly GCF_015207005.2 of Desmonostoc muscorum LEGE 12446. Lineage (GTDB taxonomy): Bacteria > Cyanobacteriota > Cyanobacteriia > Cyanobacteriales > Nostocaceae > Nostoc > Nostoc muscorum. The sequence goes on along the minus strand of NZ_JADEXS020000001.1, from coordinate 1,064,924 downwards.
ACAAGTCGCGAATCTAGGAGTTAATTTGATGTCGAAAGACCGAAAAACCATAGCCCAAGAGGATTTACACAAGCGTATAGATTTTGTGATCTCGATGAAGGAGCGTCTGGAACTTGAAGTAGCTGCCATACACGACTCAACGCCTGTTGCGCCACCTAGTTGTAGAATCGCTCGTTACCTAGCAAAGGGGCGTAAAGAATTTTATTGGTACTATAAACTACATGCTACAACACCAATATTTACGACTCGAAATGATGGCAAGCTATCCAAGTACAAGCATTTAGGTAAGGCTGGTAGTCAAGCCTACATAGATGCCATTGAACAAATTACTGCAAGGACTAAAATTGAAGCTTTAGATCGTTCAATTGAGACTCTCAAACAGGGTTTAAAAGATTTAGTCGAAGAAACTTCCAAATATAATAAAGAATAACAAGTGGTTCGCGATAGATTATCGCGAACTACTCTTTCTTTTCCACATCCCGTGAAAAGTCAGAGTATTTATCAGTTCAGTTGCTTGTGCAGGAGTAAGTGAAGTTTTAGCTGAATTTATTGATGATTTTTCTTCTGTAGGTTTAGCTTCTGGAAATATTTCGGCAAGATAGTATTGTGCTAATATCTGAGTCGTTTGATGTTTACTTTTGCTCAATTCTTGGCATAAGTTAATTGCTTTATCAAACCATCCATTGTATAAGTATGCGTCTAAAAGCAATACTCGTGCATATAAATATTCTTTTGTATTAGATTCTATATTATTTTGAAAAAAATTTTCTAATCCCTGAAGTGCTAGATTATATTTTTGATATTGTAATAGTTTAGCTATTCCGTTTAATAATTCCTGATTTTGTGCAGAATTGAATTTTGACATTTTTTTTAAACTTACTTATGGTTGATTTCAATAATTACATTATTTCTTGCTGATAGATTAGCTTGAAACTGTAATTTTAATTTATATTTCATCCATGAAGCTATAATGTTTGTTGGAAAGATTTCTACGGCATTATTATATTCAGTTACAGCAGAGTTATAAAATCTTCTAGCGGCGGAAAGTTGTTCTTCTACTTCACTCAATGAATATTGTAATTGGATAAAATGGCCATTTGTTTTTAATTCTGGATATGTTTCTATTACTACTATAATTTTGCTTAACATTCTCGAAATTTGGTCTTCTATAGCAACTCGGCTATTATCACTCAAGTTCTTTGAACTTGCTCTACTTCTGAGCCTGCTAATTTCTATCAATATTTGTTGCTCAAATTGCATATATATTTGAGCTAAAGTAACAAGTCTAGGTATCAAATCACTTCTTTTTTGCAGAATCACATCCACGCTAGAAAATGCATTGTCAACTTGATTTTTTTTGTAAATTACACTATTATTGTATAAGCAAACATAAATAGTAAATAATAAAATTATAAAAATAATTAAATAAATAAACATGAAATTGATTAGATTAATCTCAGATTATTTATAATCCAAATTAATAGTTTTTTTAAATAGTATTCCTTCGGAAAAATATGTGAAGCAGTTATAATTTATTCAGTACAAATAAGGTAGTATATAAGACCTTAATCTCAGATTTAAGTGATTAATACTAAAAGCTGCTATAGGACTCCGATTTGATTTCTGAAAACATACTGAGACTGAAAAGCCCGTTTTATCTAGGGTTTGATCTGAAATCTTGTTCAGAAATCAGATATGAGTCCTATATCACGATATACATCGATAACTAGGCGCAAAGATTTGTCTTACAATGCCTCATGTCCAATGCCCAATGTCCAATGCCCAATGTCCAATGCCCAATGTCCACAATAATTATTTGCCCTGGAATCCACGATGCAGCCTTCACAGAATCCTTTATATCGGGATGCTTAGATACTTCTGGTGGCTCGATAGACCAAAATCAAGGTAAGATACTGGTTTTTCCGGGTAAAGATTTTTCGAGTTTATCAGCTTTGCACATTTTGGAGTTTTTGCGCGTTAGCCTAGCTCACCGCAGGTATCCCCTAAACAACTCTTTTGAATCCCCACTAATATTCATTAGTTTTAGCGCTGGCGTAGTCGGGGCAATGGGTGCAGCTATTTTGTGGCAACTTTTGGGTGGTCGTGTCAAAGCGTTTATTGCTATAGATGGATGGGGGGTGCCACTACAAGGTAATTTCCCAATTCATCGGATGAGTCATGATTATTTCACCCATTGGAGTTCTAGTTTGCTTGGTAGTGGGCAAAATAACTTCTATGCAGAACCAGCAGTCGATCATATGTCAATTTGGCGATCGCCCGAAACTGTACAAGGTTGGTGGGTAGATTCATCCATTGGAATTTTTCCCCCCAAAGGCCATCTAAGTGCAGCTGAATTTTTGCGTATGCTGTTAAAACGCTATGAAGCAAATTAATCCGGACAATGGAGTAAGTAAATAGGAGTTAGGAATGAGGAGTTAGGAGTTAGGAGTTAAGAGTTAAGAGTTAAGAATTATTCTCCTTGTCCCCTCATCTCCCCATCTCCCCATCTCCCCACTCCCCACTCCCTATGCCCATCTACCCAAAGTAACTGATGTTTCCAACAGAACCTGCCGCTGTGAATAACGGGTTTGGCGCACTGCTAAAAAACCGTGGTTTTATGCTCCTGTGGATTGGGCAACTAGTGTCCCAGTTAGCAGATAAAGTCTTTTTTGTTTTGATGATTGCTCTCTTGGAGAACTACTCACCGCTTCCTGGGTTAGCACGAAACTCGATGTATTCAACTTTGATGCTGTCGTTTACCATCCCAGCGATTTTGTTTGGTTCTGCTGGTGGTATCTTTGTTGATCGGTTGCCAAAAAAGCTGATTATGGTTGGCTCAGATGTTGTGCGGGGAATATTAACGCTGTGTCTTCCGTTATTGCCACGGGAGTTTTTGATTCTGTTAATCCTAACTTTTGCTATTTCCACTGTCACCCAGTTTTTTGCCCCAGCTGAGCAAGCAGCCATTCCCTTGTTAGTGAAGCGAGAGAATTTGTTGGCAGCCAATGCACTGTTCAGCAGCACGATGATGGGAGCTTTAATTGTTGGCTTTGCCATAGGAGAGCCGATTTTGAGTTTGGCGAAAAGCTGGATGGGAGAAGAATACGGTCAAGAGCTTGTGGTTGGAGGACTGTACATATTATCCGCTGGAATTATGCAGCCGATTAAGTTTAAAGAACACAAACCACTAAGGGAACATCAAGGCGAAAATCACCCTTGGGCTGAATTCACCACGAGTCTACGCTATCTCAAGAAAAACCGTTTGGTCTTGAACGCTATGCTGCAACTAACAACATTATATTGTGTGTTTGCAGCCTTAACGGTGCTGACGATTCGATTAGCCGACGAGTTTGGTCTCCAAGAAAAACAGTTTGGCTTTTTCTTAGCAGCAGCTGGGGTGGGTATGGTATTTGGTGCGGCGCTTTTAGGTCACTGGGGTGATAAATTGCACCACAAGCCCTTACCTTTAATTGGATTTTTGATGATAGCTCTAGTTTTAGGAGTGTTCACTTTTACGCACAACTTATTGCTGGCGCTGGGACTGTGTGCAATTTTGGGCATTGGTGCTGCCTTTATTGGTGTGCCTATGCAAACTTTAATCCAACAGCAAACACCACCAACAATGCATGGTAAAGTATTTGGCTTTCAAAATCATGCTGTCAACATCGCCTTATCTGCACCCTTGGCGATTACTGGGCCATTAACTGATGCTTTGGGATTGAGAACTGTGCTTGTAGTTATGAGTATTGTTGTCGTACTTGTCGGTGTTTGGGCTTGGCAAAATACCCGCAGAGTCTTGCAAGACGTAATTTAACTAATGTAGGCTAATAATCTGGCTTTATTTGGAATCTATAAATTAATCAGGATTTAATTGAACTTTTCTATTAAAATGAAATCTTAACTACAGAAGTCAGCATTAACTTTAGCTATAGTCTGAGGTTTGACCGTGCGTTCACAAAGTGTCTCCGTGGGAGAATTACCTTCCCAAATCAGTATCCCACAAACCGAGAATCACAAACAGTCCCGTAATAACCCACCAGTCGTGCCCAAACGTGCATCTGGCGGTTTTGCTCTGCTTGACAGCCTTCATCGCCACGGCGTTGAGTATATTTTTGGTTATCCTGGTGGGGCGATTCTGCCAATTTACGACGACCTGTACAAGGTGGAAGCAACTGGTGCAATTAAGCACATTCTAGTGAGACACGAACAAGGCGCAGCCCACGCTGCTGACGGTTACGCACGTGCCACAGGCAAGGTAGGAGTATGTTTTGGTACTTCTGGCCCAGGAGCAACTAACTTGGTAACAGGCATCGCCACAGCCTACATGGATTCGATCCCGATGATTGTAGTCACGGGACAGGTTGCACGTCCGTCCATTGGTACAGATGCGTTTCAAGAAACTGATATTTACGGGATTACGCTACCAATTGTGAAGCACTCCTATGTAGTGCGCGATCCCAAAGATATGGCGCGAATTGTCGCTGAAGCTTTTCACATCGCCAGCACGGGGCGTCCAGGGCCAGTTTTAATTGATGTCCCCAAGGATGTAGCTTTAGAAGAATTTGACTATGTGCCTGTGAAACCAGGTTCAGTAAAGTTACGCGGTTATCGTCCCACGGTGAAGGGAAACCCACGACAAATTCAGGCAGCAATTCAGTTGATTACTGAAAGTCGCCGTCCGCTACTGTATGTAGGTGGTGGTGCGATCGCCGCTGGTGCCCATGATGAAGTCAAACAATTAGCTGAATTATTTAACATCCCTGTCACCACAACCTTAATGGGGATCGGTGCCTTTGACGAACATCATCCCCTAGCTTTGGGAATGTTGGGAATGCACGGCACCGCTTACGCTAACTTTGCCGTGAGTGATTGTGACTTACTAATTTGCGTCGGTGCAAGATTTGACGATCGCGTCACAGGCAAATTAGACGAATTCGCTTCCCGCGCCAAAGTAATTCACATCGACATCGATCCCGCAGAAGTCGGCAAAAACCGCATTCCGGAAGTGCCCATCGTCGGCGATGTGCGAAACGTGTTAATTGACTTGTTGCGTCGCTGCAAGGAAGCAGGCGTCAAGGCTACACCAAATCAAAATCAAGAGTGGTTAACTAAAGTTAACCGTTGGCGGGAAGAGTATCCCCTAGTAGTACCCCACCATCCCGACAGCATTTCACCCCAAGAAGCGATCGTCGAAGTTAGTCGCCAAGCACCCAACGCTTTCTACACAACAGATGTCGGACAACATCAAATGTGGGCAGCGCAATTTTTGAAGAACGGCCCCAGACGCTGGATTTCTAGCGCAGGTTTAGGAACGATGGGTTTTGGCGTACCTGCGGCTATGGGTGCTAAAGTCGCGTTTCCCGATGAAGAAGTAATCTGTATTAGCGGTGATGCTAGTTTCCAGATGTGTTTACAGGAACTGGGAACGCTAGCACAATATGGCATTAATGTCAAGACTCTAATTATTAATAATGGTTGGCAGGGAATGGTACGCCAGTGGCAGCAAGCCTTCTATGGCGAACGTTACTCATGCTCAAACATGGAAGTAGGGATGCCAGACATTGAGTTATTGGCAAAAGCCTACGGGATTAAGGGCATGGTAATTAGCGATCGCAGTCAATTAAAAGATGCGATCGCCGAAATGCTGGCGCACAAAGGCCCAGTAATCGTGAATGTCCACGTTACCAGAGATGAAAATTGCTATCCAATGGTAGCCCCTGGCAAGAGCAACGCTCAAATGGTCGGCTTACCCAAGCAACAGCCCAAAGCCGCAACAGAGCCAGTTTATTGTGGCCACTGCAATGCGAAAAATGCTCCAACTCATAACTTCTGTGCTGAGTGTGGGACGAAGTTGTGAAAGGGACTGGGGACTGGTGACTGGGTATTGGGGACTGGGGGGTAAAGGGATGATTAAACCCCAACACCCAATCCTGAATCCCGAATACCTACTACCCAGTCCCCAATCCCCAAATTTAGCCTTCTTTTATACGCAGAGGAATGTTTCCTTTGCGTATTTTTTATGAAACAAATATTCATATCAAAACCCATAGCATTTGTAGTTTTACTGATTCTTTTGGGAATCCTAAATCTACGAGGATGTATAAACCGTAAGGTATTACTTCCTCAAATATCACGTAACTTTTAAAGGATAATTATGCCTCAACGCAAGTTGCCCAAAGGCCGTAGTGCTAGTTCAGTTGCTATAGAACCAGAAGTTGCGATCGCAATTCTGGGACTTTTTTCCGCAGCTGCTGATGGTGAAGGTATTTCTTCGACAGAAGAATATGCCTTGAGTGAATTTCTTGGTCAAGTTGGGTTATTTGAAGATTACTCTGATGACGACTTTGAAGAATTGAGCGAGAAAGTCGTCAGCTTGATTGAAGAAGAAGAACCAGAAGATTTAGTTGCCCAAGCGATCGAATCCTTACCAAATAGAGCTTATCGGGAAGCTGCATATATCACCGCTATTTTAGTAGTGGGAATTGACGAAGAAGTACCTGAAGTTGAACAAGATTATATCTCTGAACTTCAGGAAGCCTTAAAAATTTCAGACGAACGAGCGCAAGAACTTATTGACGGAGTATTTGGAGAGGAAGAAGAGGAAGAAGAGTAATCCTTTTTGAATTGCAACCTTAGTCATCTACCATCATTAATTTGAGGTTGCTAATTTAGAGTATCGAATAATTTTGTTTGAGTCGGCAGTTGCGATCGCCTCAAGGGCTAGAAGGGATTTTCGACATTTCAGGCGATCGCATTTCTGCTTGGCAACCTGTCATATCATGTCCGGTAAAGGACTTATTATTTAGCATGACGGAAAGACGCGGGGACGCAGGGAAATTTTACAGCTATTTTCAGGTATAGCAAGGGACTGGGGATTGGGGACTGGGGACTGGGTGAAAAGTCTTTTGGTATCTAAGTTGTATCATCTGTTAATGTCCTAACCACCCTGGCTGTTGCTATAAATAGACCACATGGTAGGGGCACAGCATTGCTGTGCCCTTACGACACATGTGCTTCAAATACATGAAAACTGCTGTAATGATAAGTGATTAGCCGGACATGATATTAAACCATCTAACAATCCCCAATCCCCAATCCCCAATCCCGAGTCCCCAGTCCCCAGTCCCCAATCCCCAATCCCCAGTCCCCAATCCCCAATCCCCAGTCCCCAATCCCCAGCATCACAGCCAAGCCCGATCATATTGAACAGGCCAGAGTTTATCGTGTCCGAGTTGTTTAGCTGCGAGATGTGGCCAGTAAGGATTGCGGAGTAGTTCACGCCCCAACAGCACTATGTCAGCTACTTCTGTACGAATCAGTTCGTCAGCTTGTTCTGGAGATGTAATTAACCCTACGGCTCCTGTATGGATATTAGCTTCGCGGCGGATGCGTTCGGCAAATTGAGTTTGATAACCAGGTTTAACTGGTATGTTGATCCCTGGTATGATGCCCCCTGATGAAGTGTCAATGAGATCGACTCCTAGAGACTTAAGTTTGTCACTTAAAGCGATACTTTGTTCAATGTCCCAGCCCTTGTCTACCCAGTCAGTGGCGGAAATGCGTACCCAAAGCGGATATGTTTGAGGCCAAACCTCTCGGATTCCTTTAACTACTTCTATTAACAAACGAGTACGGTTTTCAAAGCTACCACCATAATCATCTTGACGATGGTTAGAAAGAGGTGAGAGAAATTGGTGTAGTAGGTAACCGTGGGCGGCATGGATTTCAACTACCTTGAAACCTGCTTCTAGAGAACGTTTAGCAGCTTGGATAAAGGCGTTAATGACTTCTTGAATTCCTTCAATACTTAGGGCTTCAGGCACAGGACTATCTTTGCCAAAAGCGATCGCACTACTGGAAACCAAGGGACGCCAACCTTCCTGAGATTCATCGAGTATTTTTCCTCCCTTACTCGGTTTGGCAGTGCTGGCTTTTCTGCCTGCATGAGCGAGTTGAATACCTGCAACAGCTCCAAAGTTATGAATCAATGCCACAGTTTTGGCTAAAGTTTGTATATGTGCATCTGACCAAATGCCCAAATCTTGGGGGCTAATACGTCCACGTGGTTCTACAGCTGCTGCCTCTGTTAGCACAATACCTGCACCGCCAACTGCACGAGAAGCTAGATGTATCATATGCCAATCGTTAGCATACCCATTTGTACTCGAATATTGACACATCGGTGAAACAGCGATGCGGTTGCGAAAAGTAACTTCACGAATCCTGAATGGTTCAAACAGGTGTGGCATCGGTATTGATTCCTTCTCTTGCTAGGTGAAAGAAATTTGGAAGAGGTTTGCAGTATGAACTCAAAAAGCAGCTCCTAAAGTTAAAACGCTACTTCGCTGGGTCACTGAGGGCTATCAGTGATTAAACTAGTGTACTTTTTACACCTTATTATTATGCACTGGGTATGGAGTTAAATGCTTTTTGAATCACTAGAGGTGCGATCGAGACTGACAGGAGTCGTCTTAGAATCAGGTTTTTCGGTTTGCAATTCCCAGATATCGTATTTTACTTGTTCTTGATCTACTAATAACTGTAGATGTTCTGGTAATTTAGTTGTTTGCCAAACTGACCAAATTTCTCCATATAAACATTCTCTTTCAAGTTGTCCAAAAAACATTGGTTTATTCTCCAGTAGTATCGCGGTTAATAAGTCTAATGGTCTAGTATTAGTAATAACTAAATTCGAGAAGATATAAAAAATAATCGATAATATCTATGTATAACTCTCAAATTTAGCTATTTTTATCTATCTATTTCTCAGCACCCTAATTAACAATTATTATTGCTATATATATTTATAATGCTAAGAAAATTAATAAAAATGATAGAATTCTCAATTGAGGATTGGCTATATCCAGTAAGTAAGAAATCAAACTGTCGCGCATTAAATTTACATATTTAGGGCGGGCAAGATGCCCACCCTACAAGATTTATATTGACGGTGGGTATGTAAATTAAAAAACCCTTAACTTACTTTTTTTTGGCAAGCATCATCCAAAAAGCTAGTATGTCACGACTCAAATCAAGCTACCATCCTAAATAGGTAAAAAACTTACAGCAGATCTATTCTGAACTTTTGCTTTGTTCTACTACTTAATTTGACTGGGAATTAGCCTGGTTATTCCAGGGGAGAATTCTGCCTTGAGAATCGGTAGGGAAATTGTTCCGACCAATAAACATTTGAGCAGACTGTTCTCTCAGGCCTGCTGGAGTGCCTCCAGGTTTCCAGCCCAAGGTTTCCCGATATCCACCCAAAAATCCTGCTTGTATGAGAGTTTCTTCATCGACTGGCACAGACTCATCCGCCTGTGGGGCAACGAAGAGGGCATCCGCTGGACAATACAACTCGCACATAAAGCAGGTTTGGCAGTCGCTTTGACGAGCAATTCTTGGTGGTCCGTCTGGCACTTTGTCAAAAACGTTGGTGGGGCAGGCGGAAACGCAAATATTACATTTAATACAGCGAGATTCACTAACTAGTTCAATCACAGTGTTACTAACTCCTTTTCCTTAACGGCAGTTTGTAGTTTTTGGGGCTTGACCCAGACTCGATCTAGACCACCACTCAGTAGGCGGTGGTATTGGTTCGGGTCTTGCTCTGGATAATCTAGATGTTTGTGCATCCCGCGAGTTTCTTTGCGTTCAAGGGCGCTGGCGTACATCCATCTGGCTGTTGCTAGCATTGCAGTGGCTTCCCTAGCTTGGACAGCTTGATTTTCTGGTACTGCTTGGGTGTTGCGGATTTCTTTCCACAAGTGATGTAGGCGACCAAGGGATTCTGTCAATCCCTTCTCGGTGCGGAACAAGTTGCGATCGTAGGGAAAAACTTCAGCTTGAACTGCTTTAGTCACTTCTGAAGGAACAAAACTATTGCTGCTTCCTTTCTCGGCAGCTACGCCAGTTTCCCCAAGTCCTCGCACGGAACGTTGATTAGCTTTAGTTCCTAGTTGAAGCGCGTAGTTTGCTGCTGCTTCACCTGCCCAATATCCGGAAGAGGTTGCCCAAGCGGCGTTATGACTACCACCACCAGTAAAGCCACCACAAATTAATTCTCGTGTTGCAGCATCACCAGCTGCATAAAGTCCAGGTACGGTGGTAGCACAGGTATAATCAACTATCCGAATTCCACCAGTACCACGTACCGTTCCCTCCAAACGCAGAGTCACAGGGAAAAGTTGGGTGAAGGGGTTAATGCCCATACGGTCAAATGGCAATAAAAAGTTGTGTTGGATAGTCCGCAACATCGCTTCAATTTCGGGAGTTGCTTTGTCCAGACGAGCATAAACGGGTTGAGTGAGCAGAGTACGGGCAATAATCGATCGCCCTTTTTGAGAACCAGCACCTTCAATTTCTGTGCCATCTTCGTAATAAAAGGTTGCCCAACGATAATAAGCTCCTTTGGTGACTGAGGAAAAAGCCGGTGATAGGGCGTAAGCATTGGAAAATTCCATCCCTGACATTTCGGCACCGGCTTCAGCTGCCATCAAATAACCATCTCCTGTGAGGACGTTACAGCCTAAAGCTTTACTCAAAAAGGCACAACCACCAGTAGCAATTACTACTGCTCCAGACCGGACTTGCCAGCGATCGCCTGTTTGGCGGCAAATCCCCCGCGCCCCAGCAACTGCCCCTGCTGCGTCTACTAGCAGTTCTAAAGCTGGACTATGGTCGAGTATTTTCACGCCCGCCTTGGTAATCTTTTTCCGCATCAGACGCATGTAATCATGAGCTTGTTGGAGCGATCGCCGATGGGGACGACCTTCGTCATCCACAGGAAATGGATAGCCCCAATCTGAGAGTTTATTCAGGTTTGTATAAGTCTGATCCAATACACGCTCCATCCAAGAGCGCTCTGACAGGAAACCTCCTAAAGCTTCCCGACTAGCCATTGCCGCTTCCCGTTGTTGTCGGTCGGGGGGCACATACCAAACACCAGTACCAGAGGGTGCTGTCGCTCCACTTGTACCACAGTAGCCTTTATCTACCAGTATCACTTTTGCTCCTTGGGCAGCAGCATTCCAAGCCGCCCAAGTTGCTGATGGCCCGCCCCCTATGACTAGAACATCAGCCTCTAAATCTAGCTGTGAAGAAGTGGTAGAACTATTGCCTGACTCAGATTGATATGCACTCATGATTTGCTCTCCTAAATTTTCGCCATTGGGCATGGGGTATGGGGCATGGGGCAGAGGTAGGATAATAACTCTTAACTCAGCACTCAAAGCTCCCGCATTTCCCCGCCTTGGCTTAGACATAGCTTTTAAGAAAATCCTATAATACGGTAAACTGACTGATTTACCGTATTATATTTATGAGATTTGCATAGATTGTGCTAAAAAACAAGAGGTAATTAAAATTTATTGATATAGCAATCCTGAATCATTTGTGATAAGCAAGATCCCCGACTTTTTAACAGGAGTTGGGGATCTGTCACTTGGGTAGACGCTTTGTCGGCTTGTTGTCAGACATCTGAACTTTGGTAACTCAGCACTTTTTTGGTGATTTTCTCTAAGAAGAGAAATAAAATAATTTTTTTAGTCTATTTACTGAAAAAGTAAGAAATTTGAAAATGCAAGATTTCACTTTTTCATTTAGGAATGCTATAGCTTTTCTAAACAATCGGAATTTTGATGTTGAGTGATTCTATAAATTTACCGATTTGCAAATTTTTCTGTAGTGTATTAGATTTATCCTTATCTTAAGTAGAGCTTAACCAAATAACTTTAGCCTTAATCAAGGTCATGCAAACATCAAATGTTCACGAATACAGTGGCTATAGAAGTAAGTAATCTTTCAAAAAACTTTAAGGGTAAGCCAGCACTAAAACGTGTTTCATGCACAATTTATGACGGAGAAATGGTAGCCCTTGTAGGTGCTTCAGGTTCAGGAAAATCTACACTTTTGCGACATATAAATGGCTTGCAGATTGGAGACGCGGGAACGGTTTTTATTTTTGGAATTGCTTTGCAAAGCAAGGGTAAATTGCATTCCAAAGTTAGGATATTACGAAGTAAGATAGGATACATTTTCCAACAGTTCAATTTGGTCAACAGGCTAACGGTTATTGAAAATGTTCTAGTTGGAAATTTAGCGCGATCCTCGGTGATTCGTTCAGGATTACATTTGTTTACTAAACAAGACAAAATTCAAGCTCTTTGTGCATTGGAGAGAGTCGGGATTCTGGAACATGCTTATAAACGGGCTTCTATGCTTTCTGGGGGACAACAACAACGAGTAGCGATCGCTCGTTGTCTCGTTCAGGGAGCCAAAATCATCCTTGCAGATGAACCCATTGCTTCTCTCGATCCTGAATCTGCCCGTAAAGTCATGGAATTGCTCATCGAACTAAATCGAGAAAGCAAAATCACAGTAGTCGCTTCGTTACATCAGATTCAAATGGTGCGTAAGTATTTTAACCGAGCGATCGCCCTGAGAGACGGAGAAGTGATGTTTGATGGTGCGATCGCCAAACTAGATGATCACATGCTCAATGAACTTTATGGTACAGCGGCAGAAGAACTTGTTCTCAGAGGACATGGAGAATTTATCGGATAAGAAATTTTGCTAAATCTTCGACTATTACACCGCCATAGCTACTCAAAAAAACATCAATATTTTAACAATAACGAGGGATTCACCCATGAACAGACGGTTATTTATTCAACAAGCTTCTTTGTTTACCCTAACCTTAGGAAGTGCGAAGATACTATCAGCCTGCACCTCTAGTTCTAGTTCAGATGCTGCAAATATTCAAGAAATTAATTTTGGCGTTCTTTCCACAGAATCTCAGGTAAATCAAAAGCCTATTTGGGAACCTTTTGCTGCTGCGATGTCTAAGGAGATTGGTATTACCATCAAACCGTTTTATGTCACACAATATGCAGCAGTGATAGAGGCTATGCGCTTTGGTAAAGTACAAGTAGCTTGGCTTGGTGGTAAGTCATATATTCAAGCTGTACAAATGGCAAAGGCAGAAGCATTTGCTCAGGTTGTCAGTGAAGATGGTACAAAAGGCTATTATTCACACCTGATTGTCAATAAAGATAATCCCATTGCTGCTGAAGCTAAGGCAGAAGGTGGGGATAAATATGTGATTAAAAATGCAGCAAAGCTTACCTTTGCTTTCAACGATCCTAATTCTACTTCTGGTTTCTTAGTGCCAAGTTATTACATTTTTACAAAAAACAAGATTGACCCCAAAAAAGCTTTTAAACGTTTGATTTTCGCTGGGAATCATGAAGCATGTGCCCTGGCAGTTGCTAATAAAAAAGTAGATGTTGCTACTGTTAGTAACGAGGGTTTAGCCCGGTTGGAGAAAACTAATCCAGAAGCGAGAAAGAAAATTGAAATCATCTGGCAATCACCCATGATTCCTAGCGATCCTGTTGCCTATCGCCAGGATTTACCAGCAGATATCAAGAAGAAATTTCAAAATTTCTTTTACAATTATAAAGATGAAAAAGTTTTAAAACCTTTTAAAATTGCTGGCTTTGCTCCAGCCGAGGATAAAGTTTGGAATACAATTCGGGAATTGGAAATTGCTAAGGAAATTGAAGAAACGCAATCTCAAGCAAATCTGAGCGAACAAGATAAAAAACAAAAATTAGCACAACTAAATCAGCAACTAAAGCAAATTCAGAAAAACTGATATACCAACCCTATTGATTTGTAAACTTAGAGACCATTTATAAAGTAAATCTGAAGTAGGGTGCGTTACGGCTTTGCTATCACGCACCGCAATACAAGATGGTGCGTCAGGCGCAGTTCATATTTCTCGCAATCATTAATCTCAAAATATGCGCCTAATACACCCTACAATAATTTTATTTTTACTTTATAAATAGCCTCTTACTGCTTGAGGCCGACAATAGGCAATATTTTTTTATAAGTCATTTAGGATTGCTATATATGGTGCAATAAAAACAAGATTACCGACTTTTTAAACCGTTCGAGAATATGAGACTTTGTGTTTTAACAAAATTAAGTAGAAAGACTAATTAAGTGTAGTGAAAAATAAAAATAAAGCACAAAACCATAGCAAAATCATTGCTAATACATCTCCTGAAGTAATAGCAATGTTAGAGCGGGAAGCAAAACTTGTTACTAATGGTAGGTTTTTTTTCCTCTTGGCTGTTGTGGCTACTCTAATTTTTTCTTACATCCAGGGTGAAATCAATTTTCCATTACTATTCCAAAGTGGGAACAATATGGTGGAGTATATGCGTTCATATTTTCCGCCAGATTTTAGTGATTGGAAATACTATCTTTCGGAAACTATTATTACTATATCGATGGGAATTTGGGGCACTTTGATGGCTGCGATCGCCGCAGTTCCTTTATCTATTTTGGCATCGAATAATATGTGTCCACCTTGGATTGTACAATCAACACGCCGACTTTTAGATGCTATGCGTGCTATTAACGAAATTGTTTTTGCACTCATCTTTGTGGTAGCTGTGGGCTTAGGACCGTTTGCTGGGGTATTGGCTTTATTTGTTCATACCGCCGGCACACTTGGAAAGCTATTTTCCGAAGCAGTTGAAGCAATTGATCCTGGCCCTGTAGAAGGAATTCGAGCAACTGGTGCTAATCAAATTCTAGAAATTATTTTTGGCGTACTTCCCCAAGTCTTACCTTTATGGACTTCTTTCACTCTCTATCGCTTTGAATCAAATGTACGTTCTGCTTCTGTATTAGGAATTGTTGGTGCAGGTGGAATTGGCGTTTCTTTATATCAGAATTTCGGAGCTTTTGAATACCAAAAAGTCTGTGCAATTTTGATTATTTTGATTCTTGCTACGGGTATTATTGATTTTCTATCTGCAAAAGTTAGAGCTTGGCTAGTTTGAATCAGAAATCAGAAGTCAGAAGTCAGAAGTCAGAATTCAGAATTCTGAAGTCATATTATTTTACGAAATACCTGATACAGATAGATACAGCGTATTTTAGGTAAATGAAGTACACGGGTAGGGGCACAACATGTTCTACCCCTACTCACGCCTGTTGCAATCTGCTGTATGTAGGGGCGTACAGCTGTACGCCCCTACAGTCGATTGATCTGTTGCAAAGATTTTTGTTAATGGTATCAGAGCGGAAAATTGGTTGCAAACTTAGCATTTCGCCAATATTTCAACAATTACCATTGTGAAAAGGGATGTTTTACTAAATTACTGTTGAAATATCTGGAGTCATGAGAAACTTCTTCTCCAATCCAAGTTGGTAGTTCAATTTGTTGATTTTCATCACTGAGTTCAACTTCTGCTAAAATTAATCCTTTGTTAACACCCTCAAATTCATCTATTTCCCAAATCAAACCACCTGACTCTATTTTGTATCTGATTTTTTCTATAAATGGACGTTGACACAATGTCTCAAGCATTTCTTGAGCATCTTTAATAGGAATAGGATACTCAAACTCTAATCTCGAATATTGAATAGTCGGGCCTTTAATAGTTAAATAACCTTTTTCCCCTACTATACGTACACGTACAGTAACTTTATCTTGTGTAGGAATGTATCCCTGACGATAGACACTACCTTCAGCTAATCCTCTCCAACTATCTCCGTTCACTAAATATTTGCGCTCTATTTCTTTCGCCATTTTACTCAATCCCGAATCCCCAGTCCGTTTTAGTTCCAAACTTCTGTTAAGTCCAAGATGAACCCAGGTAAAACATCTTCCCCTGACAAAGTTACAGGATTATCCAATACTTGCACATTTCGACCTGGTATATAAATCTCTACTTTTTTGTTTTTCCGGTCAATCAACCAACCTAAACAAGCTCCATTTTCCAAATACTCTCTCATTTTGGCTCGCAGTGGCTCCATGTTGTCATTTTTGGAACGTAATTCCAAGACAAAATCAGGGCAAAGAGGGACGAATCCATCTTGCTGTTCTTTTGTAAGTGTGTCCCACCTGTCTTGACGCACCCAAGCTGCATCAGGAGAGCGATCTGCACCGTTAGGAAGATGAAAACCTGTCGAAGAGTTAAATGTTTTGCCAAGTTTTGTTTGACGGTTCCAAAACCAAAGTTGTCCTTCGATATCTGAATTTTTATTTCCCGTGGTACCTCCAGTTGGAGCCATGACAATTAACTCTCCTGTGGCGGTTCGTTCCAATTGTAAGTCTCGGTTAGCAAGTGCTAACTGAACTAACTGCTCGTGAGTGACTGTAAGTGTTAGTGTGGATGGGATAATGACGGCGATCGCTTGGGATTTGGCTTGTGTCATTGTTCAGTCCTGAAACTGAGGTTTAAACATCTATCTATCACAAAATACATAATAGAACTATTTTGTCAAGTCATTTTCAAAAAATAATTCCATGCGATCGCCCCGCAGTCGAGTTACGCCATATTCAATGACATTACCCATTTGATCGACGTTCACCGACTCCGCCAAAAGAATCGGTTGATTGAGTCCAAGTGCCAACCACTGTGCATCACGAGGCTGAACTAAACGCGCTGAAACACAAGTACTCCGACGTATATGATCGCATCCATATACCTGCTGTAAAAACTGAGAAATTGATTGCTTTTCTCGTAAAATATCGATGTTTTTCGGCTCTAACAAATCTGGAAACAGTTTCAGAGGAAAATATCCTGTACCTACACTAATTGGTTCTTCATCCGCTAAACCCAAACGCTCAATTAAAGCCACCGGTTCACCATAATTAATCTCCAATCCTGTGGCAACGGGAATATCTGCGGTGACTTCGAGTGTACGGAGTAATTGAAACCTAGCTTGCCAACCCTGTGCTTTGAGGGTTTGATTGTAACGCACCCGTTTACCGATCGCATAGCGGATGGTTTTAGCTGCCACAAAAGTGCCGCGTCCCCGGTCAACTCGTAGCAATCCCTCATTTTTTAGCAATGCGATCGCCTGCCTTATTGTATGGCGATTGACGGCAAATTGTTCTGCTAACTTAGTTTCTGTTGGTAATTGACCTCCAACTTCATAAACCCCTTGGTGGATGTTTTCTCGCAATTCGGCAGCAATCTGGGCGTAAATTGGCATTACTTCATGGTTCATATAGCAATCTGATTTGATTTGAAGAATCACTCGTAGAGGTAAGGGACTGGGGACTGGGGACTGGGGAGAAGGAATAAAGGTGTACCTAGCTTCCTAAAAATCAAATATGAGTTCTATATGTATCAATTATTAATATCTAGATTGTCAAGTAACTAAAATTGCGCTAGTCTGTTTTCATCTAGATGTCTAGACAAATTAAGAATAGTTTAACAAAAAAAATAAAGGCTACAGAACGATTGCCAAAATGCTTATTCACTAAGTGTTTGACAATTCCAAATCTAAAATCCAAAATCCAAAATGGTATGACCCAGCGACAAACATGGATGAATACACTAGCTAAAGCTGAACTCAAGCAGCTAGAGGAACTGGTGAATAAATTAGGTACATTACCTGGCTATAGCTTTTTACGTTCTCCAGAGATTGGTTTAGCAATGGTTCGGGGACGCGCTGGGGGTACAGGAGAGCCATTTAACTTAGGAGAAATTACCATGACTCGCTGTGTGGTGCAACTAGAGAGGCGATCAGATGAGACGATTGTCGGTTTTGGATATGTCGCAGGGCGATCGCACCGTCATGCAGAACTAGCCGCCTTGTGTGATGCCTTATTGCAAAGCCCCCAATGGTGCGATCGAATTCAAGCTGAGGTAATTCAACCCCTGCAAACAACAAGCCGAGAGCAACAAGAACTCAAACAGCGCCAAACTGCCGCCACCAAGGTTAACTTTTTCACGATGGTGAGGGGGGAAGGGTGAGGGGGGTGAGGAAGCAGGGGAGGCAGGGGAGGCAGGGGAGGCAGGGGAGGCAGGGGGAGCAGAAGGGAAGTTGCAGTAAGTCTTTCCCCTCTGTCTTCTCCATGCCCCATAACAAATGACCAATGACAAATGACCAATGACAAAAGTTACCCATTTACCAGGTTTTGAAGATTCGGTTCATGATGCCCAGCGGACATTTCGATCGCTACTTGATGCGAATGCGCGGCCGGGAACACCATACCCGATAACTGCTAGTATGACTGTGCCTTCAGGTTTAACGCTTGCCTGTGCGGCAGCTTGTTTGACATTACTGGATTTAGATGTTCAGGTGTGGCTTCAACCGAGTTTTGCTTCTTCAGCCACTCCCCACTCTCCACTCCCCACTCCCCATTCCTTTTTCAGGGATTGGTTGCTGTTTCACACTGGTTGTCGCTTCACCCAGCAACCTGGGGAGGCTGACTTTGCCCTGATTGGAGATTTGGCCGCATTGCCGGAATTGTCTGATTTTAGCTGGGGTACAGCAGAACAACCCGAAGCTTCGACAACGCTACTGGTACAAGTGGAAAGTTGGGAAAAAGGACAACCTGTAATGCTGACAGGGCCAGGAATTTTGCATCACAAAGAAATTGCTCCTCAAGTCCCTCGCCATTTTTGGGATTTCTGGGTGAAGAATCACCAAGCTTATCCCCAGGGTGTAGATGTATTTTTATTTACAGAAAATGCAGTTATGGGACTACCTCGCACGGCAAAACCTGAGGTCTGTTATGAGTCTTGATATCCGCGTTGCGAGTGGTGACGATCTGCCGCTGCTGGTTCAGCTTTATGCACAGATGGATGGCGAGTCACCCTTGTCGATGAATAGTGCAGCAGAAATTTGGAATGCGATCGCAGAAGTTCCAAACTATCACATTTATCTTGCCTTCCAGAATCAAGAACCTGTTGGCACTTTTAGCCTGCTTTATCTTCCCACAATGATGCATCGGGAATATCACAAATTTGCAGTTTTAGATGCTGTAACTGTGATTCCTACAGCTCGGGGTCGGGGAATTGGTACACAAATGATGAAAGCGGCACTCAAACTCAGTGCCGAGGCGGGGTGTTATAAAGTTACGCTGTCTTCAAATTTGAAACGGCATCGCGCTCACCAATTCTATCAAGCACTGGGATTCGAGCAACATGGCTGGAGTTTTAAGTGCGTAGTACAGCCAAGTTACCAAATTAACAATTGAGAAAGGTGAAAATTCATGCCCTATGTTGCAGTCAAAGGTGGTGAACAGGCAATTGAGAACGCAGAAACGCTGCTTAGGAGTAAACGCCGGGGCGATCCTGCTATTCCTGAACTGACGCTAGATCAGATTGAACAACAGCTGACTTTAGCTGTAGAACGGGTGATGTGTGAAGGCAACTTATATGACCGAGAGTTAGCAGCCCTTGCTATTAAACAATCCTGGGGTGATTTAGTCGAGGCGATTTTCTTGTTACGAGCGTATCGTACAACACTGCCACGTTTGTACTATAGCCAGCCACTAGACACCAGCAAAATGCAAATACAACGGCGGATTTCCTCCATTTTTAAGGATGTTCCAGGAGGACAGAGTTTAGGCCCCACCTTTGACTACATCCATCGCCTGCTGGACTTTAAGCTGATGGCAGAGGGAGAAGTTCCCGCAGCAGCAGAAGCAGAGGCAATTACTGAACCAGTTCCCCGCGTGATTGATACTTTGGATCGGGAGGGATTGATGCAGGGGGAGATGGGGGAGATAAGGGAGCAGGAGGAGCAAGCAAACAATTATTCTCCCTCATCCCCCTCATCCCCCTCATCCCCCCAACCTTCTGACTTGACGCGTCAACCCCTAAGTTTTCCGGCAAAAAGGGATGCCAGACTCCAGAATTTGGCGCGTGCGGATGAGGGTTTTTTACTATCTTTGGCATACTCGACTCAACGAGGTTATGGCAGAAATCATCCTTTTGCTGGAGAAATTCGCATGGGGGAAGTGGAGGTGGTGATTTGCCCAGAGGAATTGGGGTTTGAAGTGGCGATCGCTGATATTACTATTACTGAAGTGCAGATGGTAAATCAATTTAAAGGTAGTAAGGAATTACTTGCTCAGTTCACCCGTGGCTATGGGCTGACTTTTGGTTATAACGAACGCAAAGCTATGTCAATGGCTTTGGTAGATAGGGCGATGCGATCTGAGGAATTGGGTGAAACAATCCAAGGCCCAGCCCAAAACGTTGAGTTTGTACTTTCTCACTCAGACAACGTTGAAGCACAGGGGTTTGTTCAACATCTCAAACTTCCTCACTACATTGATTTTCAAGCAGAGTTAAATCTAGTGCGAAAGATGCGAAAACAGCAGGTAAATACTCAATCATCGCCTGAGTTAATTCCAGAAAATCATCAAGCCTAAATGGAAAAAAGGCGCTTATTTACTCGCGGGGAATTTGTAGTTGGTGAAAATTATTTCTATCACGCAGAGGCGCAGAGGCGCAGAGAGGATAGAGAGATGAATACAAAATTCTATGATGGAGTAAGATTAATGCAGACTATTCAAGAATCACTAACATTAATAAAAGGGAAAGTTGCAATCCAAGGAGCAGATGTACTGGCTCCAGAAGGTTGGATTAAAGATGCAATAGTTTTAATTGAAGATGGGCGGTTTATTAGTATTAATCAGGGAAGTCCTAATGGGTTTGATTTTGTAAATGCTAAAGGACTCCAGATGTTGCCGGGGATCATCGATTTGCATGGTGATGCCTTTGAGAGGATGATTTGCCCTCGTCCTGGAGTTAACTTTCCTTTAGCAATGGCGATCGCTGAAAATGACCGGAATCTTTTATCTGCTGGAATCACAACTTTTTTCTGCTCAATTACAGACTCCTATGAACCGGGTTTGCGAAGCCGAGATTCAGCCCGTGCTTTGATTGAATTTATTTTGGGTACAGGAAAGCAGGTTTTAAATTGCAATCATCGAATTCATATTAGGCACGAAGAAGCAAATACCAAAGGGCATCAAGAGTTATGTGATTGGCTAATATCTGGTCGCGTTCAACTTTTGTCGATTAACGATCATTTACCACCTGCTGGAAATGAGCAAATCTTAAGCCGATATCTCAATGGTTTACGGCGACGAATATCTATGTCTGAGGAAGAAATCAAAGAATTTATCATCCAAGTACAAGAACAGCGAGATGAGGGATATGAACAGGTAGAACAATTAGTTCAACTTGCCCATACTTACCGTATTCCCCTAGCTTCCCATGATGATGATTCCGAAGAAAAGGTGGCAGAAAGTCAACGCCGTCAGGTGGCGATCGCCGAATTTCCTGGGAGTATTGCTTTAGCTGCCCAATCTCGCGCTTACGGTGCAGCAGTCCTCATGGGTGCGCCTAACTTGGTGCGTGGCGGTTCCCATGTCGGCTACATGAGTGTTGCAGAGGCAGCTGAAAATGATGTTTTGGATTGCCTTTGCTCAGATTACCATTATCCTTCCTTATTTCATGCACCCTTTAAGCTAGCTGAATTAGGCTTGATGAGTTTTGAGCAAGCATGGACACTGGTTTCTAGTCGTCCAGCAGCAGCAGCGGGAATTAGCGATCGCAAAGGAAAAATCCTCCCTGGGTTGGATGCAGATTTCTTGCTGGTATCTCCCAATAATTCTCTACCTACTGCGATCGCATCTGTCTACATCACAGGACAAGAAGTCGCCAGATATCCAATTAAATAGTCACTGCCTCTTTGCGTTCGCCAATAAACAGCAAAAATTGACGATGGAAAACATTCCTCTTCCCCAGTCCCCAGTCCCCAGTCCCCAATCCCCAGTCCCCAATCCCCAATCCCCAGTCCCCAGTCCCCAATCCCCAATCCCCAGTCCCCAGTCCCCAGTCCCCAGTCCCCAATCCCCAGTCCCCAGTCCCCAGTCCCCAGTCCCCAGTCCCCAATCCCCAGTCCCCAATCCCCAATCCCCCGAAACAAACTTCAACTTCGCCTACCTAGATGAGCAAACCAAGCGCTCAATTCGCCGCGCCCTACTCAAAGCCGTTGCTATTCCAGGACATCAAATTCCCTTTTCTTCTAGAGAAATGCCCATGTCTTATGGTTGGGGAACTGGCGGAATTCAGGTAACAGCTGCCGTCATTGGTCAAACCGATGTGCTAAAAGTTATTGACCAAGGAGCAGACGATACAACCAACGCAGTTAATATTCGCCGCTTCTTCAAAAAAGTATGCGGTGTGCAAACAACAGAACAAACTCAAGCAGCAACCCTAATCCAGACACGCCACCGCATACCCGAAACACCATTGCGGGAAGGACAGATTTTGGTTTACCAAGTACCAATTCCTGAACCTTTGCGCTGGCTAGAACCTTCATCTGTTGAAACTGGCAAAATGCACGCCCTTGAAGAGTACGGCTCCATGTACGTCAAGCTTTACGAAGATATCACCAAACACGGACACATTGCCACATCCTACGACTACCCGGTGATGGTGCATGACCGCTATTTGATGAGTCCTAGCCCAATCCCCCGCTTCGATAATCCCAAAATGCAGATGAATCCTGCACTCCAGTTATTTGGCGCTGGAAGAGAAAAGCGGATATATGCAATTCCGCCTTATACCAAAGTCAAAAGCCTCGACTTTGAAGATCATCCCTTCACCGTCGAACGTTGGGATAAAGCTTGTGAACTATGTGGTTCTACGAAAAGTTATTTAGATGAAGTAGTAATTGATGACCAAGGTGGCAGGATGTGGATTTGCTCGGATACAGACTACTGTCGTGGGAGGGAAGGGGGATGAGGGGGATGAGGGAGATGAGGGAGATGAGGGGGATGAGGGGGATGAGGAGCAGACAAGTGAAGTTCAAAGACTCGTCGGCGAGTATCAAAGACTCATTCACGAGCATCAAAGACTCGTCGGCGAGTATCAAAGACTCATTCACGAGTATTAAAGACTCGTCGGCGAGTATCAAAGACTCATTCACGAGTATCAAAGAGTCGTCGGCGAGTATCAAAGACTCATTCACGAGTATCAAAGACTCGTCGGCGAGTATCAAAGACTCATCGTCGAGTATCAAAGACTCATTTTCTATTCCCCATGCCCAATGCCCAATGCCCAATTCCCTAAATTATGAAACCTCTTTTACAAGTTCACCAATTGAGTAAATCTTACGGTGCAATTAAGGCGTGCGATCGCATTTCCTTTGACTTATATCCTGGTCAAGTTCTGGGTATCGTCGGCGAATCGGGATCGGGTAAGTCTAGTTTGCTCGGTGCGATCGCCAATCACTTCCCCATTGACCAAGGTAATGTTACTTATACAAATCGTAGCCAAGAAGACTTAGAGATTACCCAAATTCCTGAATCTCAACGCCGCCGATTAATGCGGACTGAGTGGGGCTTTGTCCAGCAAAATCCCCGTGATGGTTTGCGTATGAAAGTTAGTGCAGGGGCGAATATTGGTGAAAGGCTTCTAGATGTTGGGGTGCGACACTACGGCAATATTCGGGATGAAGCTGCTCACTGGTTGCGACAAGTGGAAATTGATCCCGCGCGGATGGATGATTTGCCAGTAACTTTTTCTGGAGGGATGCAGCAAAGATTACAACTAGCTCGTGTATTAGTGACACGCCCCCGGCTGATATTAATGGATGAACCCACTGGAGGACTTGAT
The DNA here is from genome assembly GCF_015207005.2 of Desmonostoc muscorum LEGE 12446. Classification (GTDB taxonomy): domain Bacteria; phylum Cyanobacteriota; class Cyanobacteriia; order Cyanobacteriales; family Nostocaceae; genus Nostoc; species Nostoc muscorum. The sequence goes on along the minus strand of NZ_JADEXS020000001.1, from coordinate 1,041,468 downwards.
GTATCAGTGCAAGCGCGGTTATTAGATTTATTGCGATCGCTAGTCCGGAATTTTCACCTCAGCGTCATTGTGGTGACACACGATATAGGCGTTGTCAGGCTGCTAGCCCATCGCTTGCTAGTAATGCAACAAGGCCAAGTAGTGGAGTCAGGTTTAACTGACCAAGTACTCGACGATCCCCAGCATCCTTACACGCAACTATTAGTCAGCGCCGCCTTAACGCCATAATACTAATTCGTAATTCGTAATTCGTAATTCGTAATTAAGAAAGTCAGATATAGCCTGGGTAGGATGCGGAAAGAGGAGTGTTTGCGATCAATTGCCCGTGTCCCTATGTCCCCGTGTCTCCAGTCCCCAATCCGCAGGAGCTATGCAATCACTAACTGTTAATCATCATCCACCCGCTAACATTTCCCCCAACACCGTGCTGCAAGTTGAACATTTGCGAAAAGGTTTTACTTTGCATCAGCAGGGAAGTGTTCGCTTATCAGTTTTAGAAGGATTATCCCTGAGTGTAAATACTGGGGAATGTGTAGCTTTGTCTGGGTCTTCTGGTTCCGGTAAGTCTACTTTGATGCGCTGTTTATATGGCAACTATCGCGCTGATAGCGGTTCAATTTGGGTAAAGCATGGTGGAAATTGGGTTGATTTGTGTCAACTTCTCCCCCATGAACTTTTAGCAGTCCGTCAACAAACTATAGGATATGTCAGCCAGTTTTTACGAGTGATTCCCAGAGTTCCCGCCCTAGAAGTTGCCGCAGAACCGCTGTTGGAATTAGGGGTGAAAACAGAAGTTGCTTTTGACAAAGTAAAAGAATTATTTCATCGTCTCAACCTGCCAGAACGTTTATGGAAACTGTCTCCCACCACCTTTTCTGGAGGCGAAAAGCAACGGGTGAATATCGCCCGTGCCCTCTGTGTTAACTATCCGATTTTGCTACTGGATGAACCTACATCAGCCCTCGATACTACCAATCGCCAAGTAGTAATGGAACTTCTCGCAGAACACAAAGCAGCCGGCTGTGCTTTAGTTGGAATTTTTCACGATCAAGAAGTGCAAATGCAACTCTGTAACCGCCAATTAAATTTTGACAAGGATAAGGGACTTGCAAATTCCGAATTCTGAATAATCGTAGCTTGGGCTTACCGTGTCAAAAGAGGCAGGGGAGCAGGGGGCAGGGAGCAAGGGGGAAAACTGAGACGGAGCTTGTACTCTCGGTTTGCGTAAGAGCGCCCTAGAAGGGCGGGGCTTCATACCCATGTTCCGCTCCGCTCCACGGCTCCAGGGCAGGGCTTGCTCCCCCAGCTAAGAGCCCCCTGCCCCTCCGCTTCTTCGGTGAGAACCCAATGCCCTATTCCCAATCCAAAATCCAAAATCTAAAATCCAAAATTGCTATGAATGAGCAAGTATACACAAATTATCGCCTCCAACTTCCCCATGAGGAAGTGCTGGGTACGCTTGTAGTGCGAGATGGATTGATTGCTGACATTCAGCCGGAAGTTGTGACTCATGGGTTGAATGGTCAAGGAGATTATCTCATGCCTGGGTTGATTGAACTGCACACCGACAACTTGGAACGCTGTGTGTCTCCCCGCCCAGGAATTCGCTGGCCTTTGGAAGCAGCAGCAGTTTATCACGATCGAGATTTAGCTAGTGCTGGGGTGACAACTGTATGTGATGCGATCGCCATTGGGGATATAGCTGTTGGTTCTCCACGTTTAACTAACTTTGCCCCAATGATTGATGTTATCTCTCGCGGGCAAAAAGCCGGACGCTTCTGTGTGGAACACCGAATTCACCTACGTTGTGAACTCGCATACGACAAGGTTTATGAAATTACCGCAGAATACGCAGACAATCCGCTGTTATCGATGATTTCTCTGATGGATCATACCCCTGGGCAGCGGCAGTTTATCCGTTTAGACAAGTTTAAACAATATTACATCGGTAAACACGGGGCGACACCACAGGAAATTGATGATTTCATCGTCATTCGTCAGCAACAACAACAAATATATGCACAAAAAAACCGTAAAGCTTTGGTGGAAATGACCAAAACCAAAGGTATTTCCCTAGCCAGTCATGATGATGCAACAGTGGAACATGTCCAGGAAGCAGTACAAGATGGGGTAGTCTTAGCCGAGTTTCCTACTACCTTAGAAGCGGCAAAAACAGCCCACAGCTTGGGACTGCAAGTTTTGATGGGTGCGCCTAATTTAGTTTTGGGCGGTTCTCACTCTGGTAATGTTTCGGCGATGGAATTGGTTTTGCAAAATTTAGTGGATGTTATTTCTTCTGACTACGTTCCCCAAAGCCTGCTGCAAGCCATCTTTCTCGTGGCTGACAAAACTGGTAAGCCGATTTATGAAGCTATGCGAGTATTCACCAGTAATCCAGCGAAAGCTATTCATCTATTTGGCGATCGCGGTAGTCTTGAACTGGGTAAACGAGCTGATTTTATCACTATTCATAACGATGGTGTAGTCCCACGCTTGACTTCAACTATCTCTCAAGGTCGTCGAGTTGCCTAAATCAAAAATTCAGAAGTCACAATTGGGCAATGCTAGAAGTGGCGCATTGGAATCGTTGACAAATCTTGAGAATAAAAACAGAGAACACAAAACACAGAACTCTTAGCAGGAGACAAGATAGCCAAAAAAATCAGTTGCTTTTGCGAACATTAAATACGAATCTTATATCAATTATCAGTTATCAGTAAATAGTGCTAATTGATAACTTATAACTGATTGAAACGTTAATAAATGTTCGCTCATTTAATAAGTCACTAAATTCTCCGCTTCTACTTCTTCTTTGGCTAAAGCTAATGCTTGATAAGCAGCTTTAAACCTTGTCTCATCTGTAAATTTATGGCCAAAACGCTTTAAATAAGCTTCCAGATACCTAATACGTAAGTGTGGGTCAGCCGGACTTTGAAGAAAAGGCAGGTCTGCTTCAACCATAAACCGGATAGCTAACAAAGGAATAGGGCTACGAAGTGGACGGAAGTTTGGGTTGTGTAAACCAGAACTTTCATTACGTTTATGAAATTCTCCAATCATCAGTCCTGATTCAACAAACAAAGGTTTCAGTTTTTGTTGAACACTGTCTATCAATTGAGGAGCTTCGTCTATATGGATATCAGGAAAGATAAGTAAAAAAGCTTTACTAATTGTTAATTCCTGCTCTTTAACATCTATCTCCAGGAAGATATCTCGGTAGCGTTTGACAATATTTTCTATTTGTTCTGGATACAAGTCTTTTGTATGAATAACTGCCAGACGAATACTGTTTGTTCTGAGAGAATGAGGGACAAAAGGGCAAACTGCACCCGGTCTTCCTAAATGAGGGTGAGGTCTTCCCAAAAAATTTTTAGTCCACTCCACAATTTCAATGAAGTGGGGAAGGTCTTCGTCTTCCTGAAGTTGTTCAATTTCAAGGGGTGTATACAGTTGCATTAGCTTAAGTTAAGTTTAGTAATTATTGAATTTTTAATTCACACTTGTGAAGATGCTGTCTGAACCCTAAAATTAGTTTTTATTCAACAAATCAGCCTCGATTAGGTTGCACTTTCGGCTATTGTTTGTAGGATTGTTGTTAGAATATGTGTAACCTTTACCCGATCCTCCTGTTTTTTTGCACTAATAAGTTCATAATATTTTTAACAAAGATAATATAAAGTTAATGTCTTAATGTTTAGTTTTATTGTAAAAATTTAGTATAGATTTGAAAATACTGATAGTATGTAGTCTCAAACATAAGTATTATTACTTTGATGAATGAAGTATCAAAATAAAGATTTAAATATTCTTGAAAGCACAGATAACATCAGATTCTTAAGACTCATCATTACCACTGATGTCGTTATGTAAGGGTGTCCGGGTTTTGAATAATGAGCTACTATCCGAACTTGACAGAAGCTTCATTTAAGTATATATACTGCCATATTAAATATGATATAGTACAACTATTGATTTGATTTATCTATGTTGAAGCAGAGATTGAAAAAAATTAATGCAAAGTAAATCTATAAAGTGTGATTGTCTACTATTAAACAACCAACCATGATGCTATTAACCTCTGGCGAAAACAAGAAGTTAAGAATTGAAATTTTTTCTCTGTCACGAGGTTTATTAGTTCAATAAGATCCAGTTATATTAGCACTTTGATTTTATTAGTGAAGTCACTCGTAGACCCAGGCAATAGGCAATGGGTAATAGAAAAGACAATGTGCAACTTAGATAGACATTAGCTAAAAGAGATTAAACAGTGATACCAGTTTGAAAAAAGAATGTGACAGATGGGTAGGGGCACAACAATGTTGTGCCCTTACGAACAATCAATGTGTCGCAAACATTATTTGAATTGGTATAATTTATAGCGCTTCCCAATTACATGAGGTACACAAATTTGTAGGGTAGAACAGCTAGCTGTGTTACCCTAATTTGTACCTCACGAAAGCAATAAATGCTATATTGAGCAACATTTTACCCAAAGTTGAAAGGGCTAATTATTTCTCAACAAATTTTTTTACCACTGCCATAGCATTAGGAGGAATCTGGGTAATTAGGCGAAATGGAAATGCCGGAGTAGATGTAAAGTTTGCATAATCTGATGTTAGAAATACAGCGTAGTTTTTAGCTTCTGGGGTCAGTTGTGCTGCAAATGACAAAGCTAAAGCTTTAACTAACTTACGAACATCAGCGGCTTGTTCGCCGACAACTTCACCGCCACTAATAGGGGTATTTGGTTTTCCGATTTGATCCATAGTGGTACTGGGGTCTTTGACACTCAGATGAGTACCTCCAACTACACCAACTAACCATTTGGGCGATGGAATTTTGTCAAATCCTACAACTTGTTCGGTTAAAGCTGGGGTGGTTTTATCTGCCGAACCTGCCAATATCAGGGTAGGAACTTTCACCTTGCTTAACCCAGTTTCGCCAAACATCAGAGAAGTTGTAGGATTGAGAGCGATCGCTCCTTTGATCCTAGTATCCTGCAATTGATAGCTATTTTCTGGCAGTTCTTGAGCAATGCACTGCATAGCTTCTCCCAAACTCAAGATAGCCAAGTTCTTTTTACAGCGCTGTTTGAGACGTTCTAGTTGTAACTCGCCACCAGCAATTGCTAAAGCTGTACCACCACCAAAAGAATAGCCAACAACCATCGCCTTGGTGGTTGCAAGTTTGCCAGCAAGGGGGTTATTAGCTGTTTGGTTGAGCTTTTCTAATTCGTCGAGAACAAAACTAATATCTTGAGGGCGACGCAGAAACTCCTCAGGCTTGACAACTCTGTTTTTCCCTTGTAGTGCTGAATCAACATTCGTCGCATTACTACCAGGATGTTCTAAAGCTGCTACTACATAACCGTGGGATGCTAGATGTTCTGCAAGATAACGCAAGTCAGTGCGGACTGACCCGAAGCCATGAGAAAAGACAATTACAGGTTTGTCAGAAGTTACAGCAACTGACCAGTAAACATCAACTGGAATTTTGCGATTGTGCTTTTGGTCATTCAAGTCTAATTTGAGTATTTCTACTTGAGCCGTTCCTGGTTGGGAGGGGTCAGAAGGAAAAGCAATCTGGGGTGTTCCGGGCTGTGGTGTCAAGAGGTCAAGTTGAGGTGCAATTGCCAACATAAACTGTTGGGTGCGCCAAAAAGCAGTATTTAAACTCCCTGCAACCTTAAAAGCTTGCGGTACATCAATTTCTAAGCGTTTACTCGGATATGCGGCGATAAAACTAAGTATAGAAAGACCCTGCGGTGCAGTAGAGCCTAATATCAATCCTGCCCTGAGTGCTTGTACTCCAGCTGTGTCCTTTCGAGCTAAAGCCGTAGCGAGGTCATTGAGAATACTTGTACCAATTTGCGTATTAACTAATCCATTAACGGTGACAACATTTAACGGTAGATTCATGTTTAACGCCCCCAAAAAGAACTGGCGTTGTTCTTGGGATAATCTTTTAGTGTAAGGCTGCAAACTCCCAGGGAATTCACCAGTTTTTGCAGCCTTTTGCAAATCAGCCAGGGAGATGGATTCTGTAAATAGACCAAAACGGACAACAACTGTTTCAGCTGCTTTTGCACAAGTATTTGTACCAAATTGTGTCAGTGCAATGGCGCACAAGAAACCGCCAACTTTTTTCAGACTTTCCCAACTTCTAGCCATAACAATTTTCACCAATTCATACTTACGTGAATATAGCGGATATTTGTGTATTTGAGTACCCAGATTCCTGGCGATAAATAGAAGCAGAGTTTTTCCTGAACTTGATAGCGATCGCTCTCAAGTGGCAAATGTATATGTAGGTGCGATCGCATCTGAACAAAAACATCAGAATTATAACCAATTGTACAATTGATTACATCTATGAATTTGAGCAAGAATCGGTGTTAATAGCCACAAAAAACCTATTGTTTCTCAACTAAGTTTAATACTGTAACAAATCTCCTTTGTTATTAGTCATTAGTTATTAGTGCTTTGCTAATGACCAATGACCAATGAATAAACTGTTGCAGATGCATAGTCTTATTACTGTTACTGCACTACCATTACTCGTTAAATTGCGCCATATGACCAACAATTTTTCCTAATCTTATGCGTTGCCGACTCATTTATATTTTTATTTTCCTGCTGTCAATGAGTATTATTACACTATGGTGGCCTGTGAATGATTCTGTTTGCAATTACGAGGATTTTTTGGCATCAAAAACTACAAAATTCCAAGTAAAAGCTACTAAAGTTGTTCTTCAGCCCTGGCTTGGTGAACATAAATCATACGGAATATTTATAATTCCTGAGGAATACAAACAAGCTCCCTTCTATGTATTAACTGTGAAAGGTGCTGGGAGTTACTGTTTAAAACAAATTGGTTATAACAGAAAATATGATGATATGTTTGCTCAGCCAGGAACTTATCTAATGAGGAAGTTTATTAGAACTCGAACGGCTCTAAGGGTTATTCTTCAAGGTTCGTATTTTCAGATCAATGATAAAAATAATTGGACATTAACTTTTCATCAACAAAATTATGGAGAATAAGTAATATTTTTTACTAAAATATGTAATTTTAATCCATAAAAGCTACTGTAATAAATAATGTTTCTATGCCTATAAGTCCAGTAATTAGGAATTATCAATTAGCTTGCTGGTTGAGTTTGTAAAACTTCGTTCTTTTGTAATAAAGCAGTGGTAGTATTGACCACAATTTGTGCTGCTCCTGTAAAAAAAGAACGCTCGATAGTCGCTGGAACATCGCTAGGTTGATGGTAATGAGGAGTACGTAAATTTGCTGTATCTGTCACCAGTACAGCACCTACTCCCTGATACCAAAACGGTGCATGGTCACTGCGTAAGGTATCTGGCGTCAGTAAACCTTTCAAGGGAATTGGTAGTGTCAGGACTGCTGGCAAATTTGATTCCTGTTTACCCAGAGCAGTTGGAGAGATGTTCTGGGAATTTTGAAACGCATTCAGTAAAGGTAAATGTTCTGTATCACCCACTACCACCAAAAAATCGCCCTTGTCGCTAGGTGGGCTAATCGGCAATCCCGCAGGATATTTTTGACACCCAGCAGTGTAACATGCATAACCTACCATATCCATGACGATCGCCCCGCCCAAATTTTGCAAGCGTGCTGTCTTGCTCACAAAAGCCTGACTACCTAAAAGTCCTACTTCTTCCTGGTCAAAAAAAGCTAGCTGTAACGTCCGTGGTGTGGGGCGGGAACCAAGCAACCGCGCAACTTCCAACATTACGGCGATACCGCTGGCATTATCATCGGCACCTGGAGAAGAGGCGACAGTATCGTAATGCGCTCCTACGAGAATTGCTTTAGCGGCAATGCTCGTTCCTACACGTTCGGCAAAAATATTCACACCGTCGGAGAACTTTTCTAATTTAGGTTTCCAGCCGAATTTTTTCAGTTCAGTTGTGATATAAGTGCGAGTACGCGATCGCTCTGTTGTTGTGTAGCGCTGAAAATTCAACTTTTCGATATGGGCTAACAGCCTCTGGGTAGAAACTTGTAGGGTACTGTCAACTTCCTTAGACTCTGGCTGTGGTTCGGGTGTTTCCACTCTCATACTCTGAACAATTTCTGATGAGGGAGGCTGTCCAAAAAACGTGCTACCTCTGCTACCCACCACCGCAACTGTCATCAGCACTAACACCATTAGCCACATCCATTTTTTCATGTGATTTATCCTTGGCTCATCCGAGTTGTAGTAAATTAAAAATTTGCTCAAACAAATAGCAACTCAATTAAAGAGTGCATCAAGAAGGCATGTTCTCTTCCCAAACTGTGACCACGTTAGGTTAGATTGATTGAAATAATACTAATTAAGTACTTATAGACTTTGATACCAAAAAACAAAACTTACTGAATTTTTCTTGTATAAAGCTTAGTGAAGCAACCAGCTAGATCGAAAGCTCGATATTGTCTATCAGCAGGCAACAGAATTCAGGGATATCTAAAAAATAAGATTCATCTTCGGTTTAAAGAATATTTTAGATAAAATCACCATAGTTTGCCACTTTTGCCACAATAGCAAAAGATGAACTCATAGCATTTCATTAGTTAATAAATGCCTCAAAAATTTTTTTAGAAAAAGCAAGATACAAACGTGACCAGCATTTTATCAAACATACAGACAACACAGACAGTTCGGATTCTCATTGTTGAGGATGAGTATATCCTGGCTATGAATTTACAAGAAATTTTAGAATCACTGGGATACACTATTCTAGATATTGCCGACTCCGCAGAAACAGCAATTGAGAAAGCAGCTGAGCTACTCCCGAACTTGGTTTTATCCTGACGAGGAAATTAAATTAGCTGTCCAGGTCATCTACACGAGAAAAAGTTTAATTAATGAAGATGCTCAATCCGATGGGATAACTACTTCTCAAGTGCCCTTAATTAAAATTACGATTAGCAATTCTGGCGTCATAATTCCTCAAATCGAGCAATCTCAAACATTTGAGCCTTTTTACCGAATTACTGACAACGATTTCTGGAAAAATGGCGGGACAGGATTGGGCTTGGCGTTAGTTAAGAAGCTCGTAGAATATCTCCAAGGCACGATAGAAGTTAAGAGTATTCAAGGTTGGACAAGATTCACAGTTTTACTACCGTTAAACGCGTCAAGTTTATCAAATTAGGCGAACATTATCTTTCTCTCCATGCAGCTGTTTTTTCCTGTAACGATGAGTGGATGATTTGCACAGACATAGCTCATTTTTTTCTACTTCGTAAAATAAGTTATTTTTGTTGGCAATAACATTTAAAACAAGTCAAAAATTTAAATTTTAATTTTGACTTTATAGGTCTTCATGACTTTTTTGTTTCCTACGAGTAGACCTGTAGGGGCACGGCACTGCCGTGCCTCTACACCTGGCGATATAATTCTGTACCGCATCTGAATGGGAACCGCTATATCAAGTTTGACAACTTGTCTTTTGACAAAGAGCGCAACTTGACTTACAGTCCCGCACTAGAGGAGTGCTGAGTACTGAGTACTGAGCAAAGAAGAAGAGAAAACAATTTCTTCTTAATTCTTCAAAAATCCTTATTTTGATACTCAAGACTCATGACTCAGAACTCAGGACTTTTCTTATGGTAGATTTATTGCCGATCGCAATCCTGGGGTTCCTGGGTAGTTTTGGGCATTGCTTTGGAATGTGTGGTCCCCTAACAGTGGCGTTTTCCCTGTCTCACCAGCCAAAAATTCCACACACAGCTTCCCGTGGACGGACATCAACCTTAGAAAAGCGCGACACTTGGCAACAGCAATTAAAATTTCATATCTTGCTAAATCTGGGGCGGATGTTGAGCTATGCTCTAGTCGGTGCTGGCATTGGGGCACTGGGTTCGGTATTGCTCCAAGGTGGACAACTAGCGGGTGTTGGTAGCGACTTCCGGCGTTGGATGGCAATTATAACTGGTGTGATGCTGATCTGGTTTGGCTTAAGACAAATAAAACCAGATTTGCTGCCGCCCATTCCCGTGCTACATCCTTTATTAAAAGGCAGTTTACACGATCGCCTCAGCACAGGAATGGTCAAACTTTCCTTAAAAACCAAATGGTGGACGCCGTTGCTTTTGGGAATGACTTGGGGTTTGATGCCCTGCGGTTTCTTGTATGCTGCCCAAATTAAAGCCGCTGAAACTGCCAATTTATGGATGGGTGGGGCAACGATGTTGGCTTTTGGCTTGGGAACCCTACCCATTATGTTAGGTGTAGGCGTCTCCACCTCTTTGGTAAGTAAAGACAGGCGCAGTCAGTTGTTTAGATTAGGCGGTTGGGTTACCCTCGCCATTGGTGCCATTACCTTGCTGCGGACTGGTGACACAATGGTAGATTACACCGGACACGCCGCTTTATTCTGCTTAATATTGGCTTTAATTGCCCGTCCCATCAGTGGCTTGTGGGCATCACCACTGCGTTACCGCCGTGCTTTAGGCGTGGGAGCTTTTGTGCTTTCTGTGGTTCACACCGTCCACATGATTGAACACTCATTGCAATGGAATTTTGCCGCCTTTTCTTTCCTGCCGCCAGAATTTCAGTGGGGGATGGCTGCGGGTGCTGTAGCATTGATATTAATGTCCCCCGCCGCTTTTACGAGTTGGGAATCATTGCAGAAATCTTTGGGCAAGCGCTGGCGACAGATTCATCTATTGGGTGTGCCAGCTTTGCTCTTGAGTGCGATTCATGCTGTGTTGATTGGTTCCCATTATCTGGGTTCCATACAATCAACTTGGGGAAATAAATTAGCGGCAGTACTGATGGGAATTATTACCCTCGGTGTTTTGTTAGTACGTTCGCGCTTTTTTTGGTCAAAGTTAGCCGTAGAAAAGTTTTATGTCCCCCCAATCAAATCGCGTTAAATCATTCTTATTTTCTGGCTCCATCCCAACGAGTCCAAAACAGAGGCGTTACCCCAACAAAGGAACAATCAAGTATTTATTATTCTTGAGTTGCTTAGTCATATCAATAACTAATCTTTACCCTGCTGCTGCTCACAAGGTGGAAGTATCTGGAGATGTCGGTGGCACTCTCCACATTGAACCAAATGATAATCCCCGTGCTGGAGAAACCACGCAAGCCTGGTTTGCCCTTACCCGCAGAGGTGGAAAGGTGATTCCCTTGGCACAGTGTAATTGTCAGTTAGCTGTTTATGCCGAACCCTATGCACAGGGAGAGCCAGCACTCCTAGAACCAGCCCTAAAACCTGTAGCTGTTGAGCGTTATCAAGGCATTCCAGGTGCAGAACTTGTCTTTCCCAAAGCCGGAATTTATGAGTTGCAATTGAATGGTAAACCAGCCTCAGGGGCAAGATTTAAACCCTTTGAGTTCAAATTTGAAGTTACCGTAGCAGCTGGATCTACAGCTATTACACGAAATCTGCGAAATGTCAATGGCGATGTAGTCCAGGGTGAAAATCAAAGTTTCCCACTTTGGGCGATCGCTCTGCCAATCCTCGGATTTATAGCCATCTTATTTGTTGCACTACGAGGCATGAGAGGGGGGAGTGGGGAGTAGGGAGTGGGGAGTGGGAGATGAGGCAGGAGCAGGGGAGAAGAATTTTTTCCCTCTGCCCCCTGCCTCTTCCAATGCCCTGAACTCTATTTATGTCGCTTTTGATGCCACTGCCACGCATCAGCAACAATATCTTTGATGGATGGATACTGAGGTTGCCAGCCTAAGATTGTCCTGGCTTTTTCGCCGCTCCCAATTAAAATTGGGGGATCGCCAGGACGGCGATCGCGTTCTTCGATTGGTATGGAAACTCCTGTCACCTCTTGGACTGCTGCAATGACTTCTCTAACGGAGAAGCCGCTACCATTACCCAAGTTGAAAACTTCGCTATCGCCACCTTTTAGTAAGTATTCCAATCCCAAAATATGAGCATCTGCTAAGTCATTCACATGAATGTAATCACGAATACAAGTACCATCTTCCGTGGGATAATCGGTGCCGAAAATTGAGATCGATTCTCGTTTGCCTAAAGCTGTCAGCAGCACCAAGGGAATCAAATGGGTTTCTGGATTGTGATCTTCCCCTAGCAAACCATTGGGATTAGCACCAGCAGCATTAAAATAGCGGAAACGCACTGATTTTAAACCGTAAGCCACATCAAAATCAGCAAGAATCCGCTCTACCATAAGTTTAGTAGCACCATAAGGATTAATCGGATTTTGGGGATGGGTTTCGGGAATCGGCACGAATTCCGGTACACCATAGGTGGCACAAGTGGAAGAAAAGACAAATTTCTTAACAGAAGCCGCCAACATAGCTTCTAACAGGGTGAGAGTCCCAAGGACATTATTCCGGTAATATTTGGCAGGGTCGGTTACCGATTCTCCCACGTAGGCATAGGCAGAAAAGTGCATCACGGCTTCAATATCGTGGGTTTTGAATAGCTGATCGAGCAAAGGGCGATCGCCTGTGTCGCCTACTATCAGTTCTACTTCTAAAACCTTCTCCACTAGGTCCCGATGCCCATATACCAAATTATCAAGGATGACAATGTTATAACCCGCCTGCTTGAGAGCAAGCACCGTATGGGACCCAATATATCCAGCTCCCCCTGTTACCAAGATGGTAGGCTTTCCAGACGACATAGTTTTTCCTTTGAAGTTAACAATTACTCAATCAATTTAATTTACTGGAAAATTGGGTTTAAAACCCTGTCCTTCTAGAACGTCAAACAATTTTGGATTTTAGATTTGGGATTTTGGATTGGCCTCGTGCCACTTGGGGTGCGGGGCATTATGATTTTAAATTTTGGATGAAAGGATTTGTTCCGCCCACGCGATAGCGGGGCATGAAGCTTGCTTCTGGGTTCGCGTAGCGTTCCGCAGGAAAGGAGTACCGAAATAATCTAAAATCTAAAATCTAAAATCTAAAATTGGCACGGTCAATCAGTGAGTGACAACTCTCCCGCTAACCGCAAGCGGTGTAGCGGGAGCATCTCAAATTCACAAATGAGACTTGCTGCTTCACGGGCTGGGTATCCCCTAAGCCTCCACAGCCAGGAATCGGTAGTCCAACCGACCCTTCTCCTTCAGAGACGCTAGCGCGAACGACTTCGCTCAGGGCGAGTCCACGCTTTAAAAGATTCAATGCGCTGTTCCAGTCGCGGTCAATGACCAATCCACAAGAACAGCTATGAATACGGACTGCCAAAGTTTTTTCAACTCTTTCACCGCAACTCGAACAATTAATACTCGTGTTTCTTGCGTCAACTCCAAGTGTCAGCTTGCCGCGTTTTACCGCTACTGCTTGCATAATTTGGAGGAATGCACCCCACGCAACATCCAGTATTGACAAAGCAAGGCGAGTTCTAGCTAAACCTCTAATGTTCAAGTTTTCAAAAACAATTAAATCATAGGAATTAACTAACCAATGAGCGACATGATAATGAAACTCTTTCCTCTGTCTTGCAACGTGCAAATGAAGTCTAGCTAAAGTGTTCGCCTGCTTTTTATGATTTTTCGACCCAATAATCTTACGTGCAAGTTGCCGTTGCTGACGAGCTAATGCAGACTGCGCTTTACGGTAATACTGCGGTACTTCAACACTTTGTCCATCAGCAGTAGTTAAAAACTTTTCTAAACCTACGTCTATGCCAGTAACGGTTGTGATTTTGTCCCTTGACAAAGCATTGGGAACAGTCTTGTCTTCTAAAGAGAAACTGACATACCAACCATCAGCTTTGCTTAAAATTGTTGCTTGTTTAATCTCGAAACCATCTGGAATCGGACGATGCAAGATAATCTTGACTTCACCAATCTTGGATAGTTTGAGAGTATTACTTACCAGATGTGCGCCAGCCTTGGGTGAATTAACGCGCGGAAACGTAAATGAACTTATATCACCACGCTTTTTAAATCGTGGTTTTCCTCCCCTTTTTCCCTTCTTATCAGGTATTAGCCACCGCTTCCACGCCTTGTCCAATCGCATCAGGTTTTGTTGTTGGCAGTCAGCGTAAATGTTTTTGTAGTCGGGGAATAGCTCTTTAGTCCGTTTGAGGTCTGACGCTTGTGTATAGTAATCGGGTTTATCTGGTATCTCACCAATTGGCTCACAGACTAAACTGCATCGGTCAATTTGTGACCTTGTACGCCAAAGCCCGTCTAATCTCTCGCCTAGCGCATAGTTCCAATGACGACGCAGCAACTCGCCCCAGGTTTCAAGTGTGACAACCTGTTGGGATGTGGGATTGAGTTTGTACTGGTAAGTGAGTAACATATACTCATAATACCATTTAGTGGAATGAGTTACAACATAAGCCATCGGGCAGTTTATAGCCTAAATATTCATTTAGTGTTGGTGACAAAATATCGGAGGAAAGTAATTAACCAAGCCATTCTCAATCGGCTGCAAGACGTATTTGAAAGTACTTGCGTCAAGTGGAGAAGTAAAGTTACAGAATACAACGCAGAATCAGACCATGTTCACTTGGTCATTAGCTATCCGCCAGATGTAGAAGTAAGTAAGCTCGTGAATAATCTCAAAACCGTTTCTAGTCGTTTAATCCGCAAGGAGTTCAATGAACACGTTAACCAGTTTTACAACAAACCAGTATTTTGGACGGGTGCATACTTCGTTGCTTCGTGTGGTGGCGTTACCCTTGAACAACTTAAATCTTATGTTGAGAAACAGAGCAGTCCTGGTAATTGAAAGGGCATTGAACCCCTCCAATTACCCCGCAATTCCCCGTCACCGCCAACCGTTCCGGTGTAGCGGGAGTACCCTTGCGGAGGTCTAGATGGACGGGATGAAAACGCCGCTAAAAATATTAAAACAGTTGGGGCATCCACTGGTAAGTTAGGTGATGTCGCACAGCCACAGCCTCGAATTGCTGTTTTAGCTTAGAATCCTTTTACCTTTCGACTAGGAAGTATGTCAATGGTGCCACATTACTTCTTCTGGAAAATTATAAATAATAGACGCAGTGTCAAAAAATTGCACTAAAATCACTACGACGGTAGTCTTTAGGTGTGAGGTTTGAGGTAGGTATTTTAAGTCAAACGGTGTAATTACAATTTGACGATAAAATAAATCCATTTCCCGAAGCCTCTAGGCTAGCTCTTACGGGTTAGCCAGTTGACGCCAGTCGCTCTTATGGAGCCACTACTATTGGATGGGCATTTTCCGCCCAATAAACTGTCTCCACAAGACTACACTGGTTGCTTTATGTCGGGAAACCCTTTCGGCAGTTCCTTCTGGGGAACCATAACCAAAGCTGGGCAATGCCCAACTTCAAAAAAGTGGTGTCGAAACCCCAATCAAAGCGGACTGCCTCACCACC
Source organism: Desmonostoc muscorum LEGE 12446 (assembly GCF_015207005.2). Taxonomy (GTDB): domain Bacteria; phylum Cyanobacteriota; class Cyanobacteriia; order Cyanobacteriales; family Nostocaceae; genus Nostoc; species Nostoc muscorum. The sequence goes on along the minus strand of NZ_JADEXS020000001.1, from coordinate 1,026,148 downwards.
GCACTGGCTCACCGCACCAGAAAATTTGAGAGTTAATCTATGTTTCTATTGCTAAGCCGGGTACTGCTGTGGCTGTTGATTGGCACTATCGTATATTCTCTGTTCCAGCGATTTTATCCTTCAGGAACTTTTGTAGGGCGATTAATCTTAGTCGTTATGTTGGTAGTCGTAGCCCTATCGTTTCTCAACCCCAATGAACCAGCTGTGGCGTCGTTGTGGAGGATGATGTCTTTTCCACTCAAGCCTCTGGGAGCCTCTGTTTTAATGATGATTTTTGCAGCTCAGAGGATCAAAGGAGGCGGGATAGACAAGCCAGGAGGATACTTAGTGGGTTGGGCACTAACGATTTTGCTGTTGGCAAGTACACCAGCAGTGGCCTATTTTCTTTATCGAGCGCCCTTAGGAGCAGCTGCTGTATCAACACCTGAAACACTAGTGGCATTTGGACAACAAACCACCGGGACAAATATTTCAGATGTAACGGGGAATAACATTCTTTCTTATAATTTGAGAGTGCCTCCCTACTTATTGCAAGGAAATCCTCAAGATATTCGCACACGCGGTTTACGACTTGAAGACTTTGTACCTAATGCGGAAACCCTGCAATTGACAACGAGAACTTGGGAAAGTTATCTGACTGAAATTTACAGGTTCTTGCGTGTTCAGCGGTAAAAAAGTCAAAAATAAATACTCAAAAGTCCGTAACTCCACGCCCTAGTACTGCTACCCTGTGAGGGACGCAGTACTAGTGGCTGGATTAATTAAGGCTGTAATTCCCACAAGAGCATTAAAAATTTGAGTACATGCTAAGAGAACGCTTTCAATGAAAGGGAAGGCAATAACTATGTAGTTAAAAAGGTATAAAAGCTTACTTTATGAGCAAAATTACCTCTACCTAGCTGCCTTCTGAGACTAGCAGTTAATCTAGGATGATAAAGTTGCAAAATTGCTTTAATGGCAAAATCTCGAAGACTCGCTAAACTTGGTGCTTACCTTCGACCCCATTGGCGGGAAGCCTCTTTAGGTATTCTCGCTTTGTTGTCTGTTAATGCCCTGGGCGTTTATATCCCTTGGTTGATTCGTGCTGGTGTTGACAAACTCTCAACTACTTTCAACTGGAATCAAATAATACATTACGTAGTTATTATTGTATTACTCAGTTCAGCAATGTGGCTAATGCGTATGGCATCACGCATTTGGCTATTTGGGGTAGGGCGTCAGGTAGAATTTGACCTCAAACAACGGATTTTTGAACACTTACTGAAGCTGGAACCGTCTTATTTTGCCAGTAATACTGCTGGTGATTTGATTAGCCGGGCTACCAGTGATGTGGACAATATCAAGCGGTTGTTAGGTTTTGCCGTCTTGAGTTTTGCAAATACAGTTTTTGCTTACGCTCTGACACTGCCAGTAATGCTGGCAATTAGTGTGGATCTCACACTAGCTTCTTTGGCAGTGTACCCTTTTATGTTTTTGCTGGTGAGTTTGTTTAGCGATCGCTTACGCAAACAACAAGCAGCAGTCCAAGAGCAACTTTCTGACATCAGCGAACTCATCCAAGAAGATATTAGCGGCATTGCCTTAATTAAAATCTATGCCCAAGAAGCAAATGAGCGTCGAGCTTTTGCCAAGAAAAATCAGCAGCTATTGGCTGCTAATTTGGAACTGGCAAAAAGCCGAAATACTCTATTTCCTTTAATTGGCGGCCTAGCTAATGTCAGTTCTCTGGTAATTATTTGGCTAGGGGCGGCGCGGATGTCTTCTGGGACGCTTGAAGTTGGGGACTTTTTAGCACTCTTAATCTATGTAGAGCGTCTAGTTTTCCCCACTACTCTTTTAGGGTTCACAATTAGCACCTACCAACGAGGTGAAGTTAGTATCGATAGGCTTGAATCTATTCTCAGTGTCACACCGAAAATTCAAGACACAGCCGATGCGGTACATCTAACAATGGCTGAACTCCAAGGAGAACTGACAGCAAAAAATCTCAACTACACTTATCCTGGTTCTACTACTCCGGCTTTAGAAAATCTAAACTTTACTATTGCTCCGGGAGAAACCGTGGCAATTGTTGGGGCAATTGGTTCAGGAAAATCTACTTTGGCCAATGCTTTGCCGCGTTTATTGGATATTGAACCAGGACAATTGTTTTTAGATGAACTGGATATTACTAAGATAGCGTTGGCAGATTTACGAAGTGCGATCGCCTACGTTCCCCAAGATAGTTTTCTCTTTAGCACCACAATCAAAAATAATATCCGCTACGGTGACCCAGTTAGCGAACAAGAACAGGTTGAATCTGTTGCTAAATTGGCTCAAATTGATGCAGAAATTCATAATTTTCCCCAGAAATACGAAACCATCGTTGGCGAACGCGGGATTACACTTTCTGGCGGTCAACGGCAACGTACTGCCCTCGCTAGAGCTATGCTGGTTGATGCACCAGTGTTAATTTTAGATGATGCCCTCTCCAGTGTAGATAATCAAACAGCTACAGAAATTCTCAAAAATCTCTCCAGTGGTACACAACGGAAGACAGTAATTTTTATTACTCATCAACTATCTGCCGCTGCTGCTGCTGACCGAATTTTTGTCATGGAAAAGGGAAAAATTGTGCAGATGGGAAATCACTTAGAACTTTTACAACAACAAGGTCTTTACAGAACTTTGTGGAGCCAGCATCAAGTTGAGGAATTATTGCATTAAGGTCACTAAACCTTTTAAGTATTACAGTATGCCCGTTCTGCTAGTGTAACATCTAGCACGAATGGATTGTCATTTCCTTGAAAATTGGCGATCGCTTGATTACGTTCTATTTCACCAGTGTCAGGGGGATCTTGCTGGTTCCATTTACACAAAGTCTGACGCTGATTTTTAAAGTAATTTGGATCTTCTTTATCAGCCTGATTCCGATAGATAGTGTAAAAGTAGAACATTGCCCTAGCTATATCTCCTTTTACTTTCTCTCTAGGCTCAAATTTAGTAGATGCTGATTCGCTGAATTCATCAATTCCACTACTAGGAATTGTAGATTGAACAGTATTATTTCGATACCATTTCTTAGTAGTTGTGTCGGCTATATCATCGAAGGGTTTATTGCCTCGCTCACTATTAATATCTTCTCGTGCAGGAAACAGATGGTGAAGGTCACTTTGGGCATTACCCTTGTTAGCACCTTTACTTTGTGGCCAAACATGTTCCGTATTTACCTTTAATTTACCAGCTTCCTGACTTGGATCGCCCCTGCCAATTAAACGAATTGGATAACTAGCATAAATATCTGTCACAATACCTGCTTGGTTGTCGATAATACCAAACATTTCGTCTTTTGCGCGATCGTAGCTCAAGATTTTGCTGGGCGTATACTTCTCGGCTAGTTCATCAACTAAAGCGAATTTGGATAATTGAGGCAATATAATTGTTGCAAGAGTCAATACATTCTCTGAATTTTTCAGAGATGTTGTTTGAAGTTCCTCAAAGGTCGGTAAAGGAGTTGGCAATTGAGCCATTGGACTAGCTTGCAGTGGACTAATCCATGCAAAGAAGATGAGAGCAATACTAAGCAGTAGTAATTTGATGAATTTCATTTTTCCCTCGAATAAAGGCCTTTTCTAGATTAGTCTTTTTTAGAATAAAGTTTACTTAAGAAAAGTTTTAGTTTGGGTAAAGCTTGCACTCTATTGCAGAAAATCTTGAGATTTGGTGATCTTGTGATAATCGATAAAGAGTCAGAACTATTTCGTCAAAAACTCCGTCCAATAATTGAAGTTATGCTGCAAAAATTTCAGGGATGATGATGGACACAAAAACAGTGTATACATGTTTATTCCTCTTTTTGGTGATTGCCTGGTTTACGATTATTGGAAGGCAAGTTAAAGTAAATTCTCTCCCAATATCCCAGCAACAGGGAATCAGAGTTTTATTTATTGGCAACAGCTATACCTATTTCAATGACCTTCCTTGGTTGACACAACAGTTAGCTGAGTCGGCAAAAGAAACCAAAACCCTGCAAACTGAGATGGTTGTGGTGGGTGGAGCTACCCTCAAAAGTCACTGGAAACGTGGTGAAGCACTCAAGGTTTTAAAAGCTAAACACTGGGATTATGTAGTACTGCAAGAGCAGAGTACTTTACCGATTACTAATCCTCAGGAAATGTATAAGTACGCCAGTTTGTTTGATGCCGAGATTAAGCGAGTTAATTCTCAAACTGTATTTTACCTAACTTGGGCAAGGCAAAATCAACCAGAAACGCAACAAATATTGACTGATTCTTACATGAGAATTGCTAAAGAACTGAAAGCCAAAGTTGCACCTGTGGGAATTGCTTGGCAAAAAGTTCAAGAAGCGAATCCAAAATTAAACCTTTATAGTTCGGATCAAAGTCATCCTAGCCCTATTGGCTCCTATGTAGCAGCATGTGTATTCTATGCAACACTTTATGAAAATAGTCCTGTAGGGTTGAGTTGTCGTATATACAGTAGTAATTCTACTAGCCCACAAGAAAGCAACAGAATTGAGTTAGAAAAGTTAAGTGAAACAGATGCCCAAATGATTCAAAATGTGGTTGATAACATCGTCAGAAAAACATAGAAACAAACTCTTTGGTATGCTTCATTCAAGGACCGGTAAAAAATAAAATATCCAATCAATAATTAATGATAATTATTTGTGAGATATAGCAGTTACCAATACATCAGGTACATAAATTTGTAGGGGCGCATAGCTATGCGCCCCTGCCTTCGCCTCTTCAATCGCCAATAACAGTAATTATTCATACACTGAATCTCCGCAGACTGTCATCACTACTGAGACTTTACATAACTTTATAAAGTTAATATGATTTATCGTTATTACCACGTTAGTTTTTTGGGGTAGGTGGGTAGTATAAATTACCGAAAAAACTAATTTGGCATATAGTGATGTTCAAAACTAAATTATCCCAATTCCCTGCTTCAGGGGAATTTTATACCTCGAAGGTAGTCGATCGCCATATTGGAGCGATCGCAGCTCTGATTTTAATTAGCTTGCTAAGTTCATGGACTGGAACACCATCTGTTCATGCCATCTCTAATTTTTGGGAAGGCTTTCTTTGGGGAGTAGCAGATCCAGTCATTAACTCAAATTGTTTAGTTGGTATTGTTGCTGTTGGCTTACTGTCAGCTATATTTGTTCGTGGCGCTTTGATAGTTGGATATTTTGTCCTAGCAGTAGTTTTGGGGATTATAATTCATTCACTGGAGCTAAATTTACCAGGGACAGAAATAGTCATAAGTGTTTCTACTATTTTCTTAAGCACAATGCTGATGATGCCAAATCAAGTAAACTTTATAGTACTTGCTGTGATGGCTGTCGGTGTTGGTTTATTTCAGGGTTACGCTCACGGACAATCTATGATTGGGACAGAAATAATAACACTAGTTACGTATATACTAGGTATTACCTTAACTCAGGTTGCAGTTGCCATGAGTGTTAGAGAAATTGGTAGTGCGATGGGTATGGGCGAAATCAACCGAATTTCACCCTGGAAAATTAATATTGCTGGCTGGTGTTTGTGTGCGATCGCCATCGTGTTTTTGAGCAATTCGATTATCTGAATCCAATATTTTAGTTCAATAGAATACAGTTATTCGTAGGGACGCATATTTAACTGTGTGTCCCCACCACCTGTTCCTACAATTAGTACAGCTAATTAAGAGTTATTGGCAAATACATGTATAGTTGTCCTCGAAGAGGATCGCGGTTTGAGTAAAGAAAGTTTAGACTAATCGATTTTGTCAACGATGGCGATCAGCATAAACACTCATCAATAAAATTAATAGTCCTATCAAGCTCTCCTTAGTCTGTACTGAAAGATACAAGGTAAATTGCAATTCTAAAAATTGAGAATTGCTACTTAGAAAAATCCTGATTCATCGTCTTTGATGAATTGTTGGACGAAATGTTAAACAACAAAGGTATAATTACTTAGACTTAATGAGACTATAAACTTAGCCTTATTAAAAATATTGATTGTAACTGTAGATTTACTTAATCTTGGAAAAATTCATAAGGAGACTAAAATCGTATCAATTAAAACTTAGCTTAAATAAGTATTGTTTTACACGGTTAATTATTTTAGATATCTAATTAACAACATTGATTAAAAATTGCAATTCATTAAGTACCCATAGGACTCCTATTTGATTTTTGAAAAACTCACCCTCAACTCAAAAAGCCTGATTCCCCATTCCCTACCCCCCACTGCCTACTTACACAGATAAATTCAAAAATCAAAGCGGATTACTATATAAGCAACCAAACACGACATTTGGTAGATGCATCAAACAACAAAATCACACATAGTATCGGAATAACGGTGTTATCTAATGTTGGTACTGAAATTAATTATTTCAATTGAAATTAGGAATTTTACTAATATGCTCTCTCAAAAATAGGGTGGTAAAGAAATGATTTCAGCAGGAATTGAAGTAAAAATAAATCGCTTGGAATCTATTGTGGAACAAATTGGGGAAGCAGTACTATCTACGACTGAGACAATTGAACGTCTCGCCGAAAGATTGGAGACTGTCAGCACACAACTCGAAGCACAGGGACAGCAGGTGCAGCAACAAGGCTATCAAATTGTTGCTTTATGTGATGCAGTACAAACTCTTGCTGAATCTCAGCATAATTCACTGCAAAAACTCAACGAACTGACACAAACTCTGGATCGGTTTATGTATTTAATTCAAGGATCGAGTGATTAAATTTCTTTTGCTTTTTGCCTTGTGTCAAACTCTTAACTGAGTTACAGCAATATTGCCGGAAAAACATACATCCACATCGCTACCAGGAGTGCGATCGCGTTTGCCATACTCTCCAACATAATAAAAATCATTACCCTCAATGCGATAATTGACGGGTAAGGGTTTGCTACAGGGTTGGCAAAACACCACTTCAGGATTTGCTTCTCCTGGTTGCAGATGCGGCAGGTTTACATTCCAGAAGCATCCCGGTTCGAGGGGACGCTTGAGTAAGTCGGCTAAAACTTCAGCTGTAAATTTGGCGGCCAGATCCCAATCGAAATTTTGCTTGGCTTTGCGATAGTGGGAAATGGCAATTCCCCCAATACCGTGCATTGCGGCTTCTCGTACAGCAGCAACAGTACCAGAAATGTAGACATCCACTCCTAAGTTCCCGCCAGCGTTGATACCTGAAAGTACAAATTTGACATCTGCGGTGATTTGTGTTATTGCGATTCTGACACAATCAGCGGGAGTGCCGGCGATCGCATACTCAGTCTCAGAACGTCGTTGGAGGTTGATGGGACGAGTGGTGGTAACTTGATGTCCACAACCAGACTGATGATCCGCAGGAGCTGCAATAATAGCATTTTTGCCGTTTAGAGCCTTGACTAGCGCTTTGATGCCAGGAGCATCAATACCGTCATCGTTAGTTAGAATTATGGTCATGTATTTATTTATATTGATACAAATTTAATTTAGACAATTTACAAAAAAATTAGGCGTTGCTGAATCAAGGGATAATTCTTATAGGGTGGGCAGCGTTCGACTGAGCGCTCACGCCGAAGTCTTGCCTGCCCGAAAATACAAGTAACCGGCAAGATAACCATCCCACAAAACCATCAAAATCATCCCATCAATCAGCAACGCCAAAAATTATTTTTACAGCCCAAAATAAAAAATGCAGATATCACCACTAAATCGGTGTAGCAGCGAAAGCTACTTGCATATATAAAACCTAGACACAAAAGACTTTTCACCCAGTCCCCAGTCCCCAGTCCCCAGTCCCCAGTCCCCAGTCCCCAGTCTCTTGCTATAGATGAAAAAATATCGTTGATTTTACCAAAAATATTCATAATACGATATTATTTCTAGATGGTTTGCAAATTCCGCCCTCGGCATTTGGGTTAATTCCCACAAGGGCGGTATTTCTTGTAACCAGCAGATGTGTCAGCCACAGAATCAATGCTTACACCTTCGCTCTAAACAAATTTTTGCAACAAAAAAATCCTGTAAAATATATATTTGCTGGCAGTAGGGGAAACTTGCTGTTGTAGAAAACTAAGAACCAGATGATTTTTACGTGGTTCTATAGTATTTTTGGTGCAAGGCCGTCTTAGAGTTAATACGATGAAACAGCTCCTCAAACAAGTATTTAGCAATCAAAAACATTTTATCCGGCTAATTTTACCATTAGTGGCGGTTATTTTAGCAGCTTCGCTGTTTAGCACACCTGCTTTAGCCACAGGTGTGTATCAAATACCCAATCTCACATCAGGGAATGACACCTGGGTTTTGGATCAAGGTGAAGTTATCAGTCGTGTGAATGAAGGTAAGATTAGCAGCGCTTTCGAGGATTTGGCAAAGCAAACTGGCAATGAAGTCAGAATCGTTACTATTCGCCACTTTGACTACGGAGAAACAGCGGAAAGCTTTACTAAAGAACTGTTTGAAAAATGGTTTCCCACAAAAGAAGCCCAAGGTAATCAAACTTTATTGGTTCTTGACACAGCTACCAATAATACCGCCATTATTACTGGGGATCAAGTTAAGTCTTTGCTCACAGACTCTATTGCCGAAAGTGTAGCTGATGAAACCCTAAGTATACCCTTACGTAAAGGCAATAAATACAACCAAGCATTTCTTGATACTAGCGATCGCCTTGTGGCCGTTCTCTCAGGCAAACCCGATCCAGGCCCACCCGAAATAGTTGACAATGTTCAAGTAGAAGGTACCTTCAAGAACGCAGAAGAAACTAAAGCTGTCCAAGGTAATGCTACTGCTTGGGTAATAGGATTGTTAATTGCCGCCACTGTTATTCCAATGGCGACTTACTACATTTATCAGATAAATCAGCCATCATCTGATGGGTAATTCAATTTTGGATTTTAGATTTTAGATTTTAGATTTTTTCTTCAATCCAAAAATCTGAGTTGCCCTGTCAGTAAACTAAAGCTGCGACTTAAATGGTATAAACCTCCGGATTTCTCCGTGGGGTGAATCCAAAATCCAAAATCCAAAATCTAAAATCCAAAATTGTTTGACTTTAATCTTGAACATACTCTTGTTCTGTGACTAAAGCGACTTCAGCTCGGACAAATTCTCGACCTAAATAAGCTGCATGACTTAATTGAGTGACAGGAGGGGGCTGAGTTTCCTCAAAGATTTTCACGCAAAGTTCTTTGGCTGTTCTCCCACTAAAAACTGTGGTGTGAGTTCGTTCTACCTTTTCTCGTGCAGGAATTACCTTTCCTGTTTCTGGATCGACTGCTAAACCGCGCTCATCAATCACATTTGTAAAATGCTTGGCATAAATTAAGCCTGCGTCTCTATCCAAGTAAATAATGAAATATCCACCGGGATCGAGTTCAATATGACGGTGGGAAAGTTTATCATCAATTGCTGCTAAATCTTTAACCATTAAATCCGTAAGCATTATCAAAAGCAAATTTTTTCTTGGGAGTTTTTACACTCTATATCAAGTGTAATTCGTCGTTCACCTTCTGAGTTATAAATGACGAGTAGGGAATGGGCAATAATACCACTTTCATGCTTGGTGGGGGTATAGAGTTCATTGATAATGACTTTGCATGATTTAAGAATCTCGCTGATTACTAAATGGCAACTCTGCATTAATCGCCTCAATCTCCTGCTGTTCGAGTTGATTTACTTCTTTAATATAGGGGCGCAAAATTTGTCCTAAACGATTATTGTAAAAGCGGTGCAGACTGTGATTGGGGATAGCGGGGAAACCACGCCGTTTTTTATGGCGTCCACCAGCGCCAGGATCAAAAATTTGGATATTGTTAGCGATCGCCCACTCAATCGGCGCATAATAACAAGCATCAAAATGTAAGCAATCTATTTCTTGAAAACTACCCCAATAGCGTCCATAGAGTTTGTCATCTTTAAACAAACAAAAGGACATTCCTAAAGGATGAGAGTTATCTTGCTCGCTATATGCAGCAAAAAACAAAACTCGATGGCGATAATCAGTCTCTAGCTGTTCAAAAAACCGCTGTGTGAGATACTTGCTACCCCACCAGCCAAATTTATCGCAGGTGTCAGTATAAAACTGATACATCAAACGAAAGCAAGACTGAGGAATTTGATCCCCAGTCAATGGTTGCAATCGTAAACCTGCTTTTTCCACAGCTTTACGTTCCCGCTTGATGTTGCGACGCTGATTGGCGTTAAATACTTGCAAGTAGTCATCAAAAGTTTTAAAACCAGAATTTTCCCAAATGAAGCTGTGGTGCAGCCAGCTTGTAAAACCATGTCGTTCTAGCACAGGACGCCATTGGGGATCAACGAAAAGAAAATGACAGCCAGAGATGCGATTTTTAGCACAGAAAGTGTCAATTTCATGCACAATTATGGCTGTAATTTCATTCTCATCTTCTCCTGGGGCAATTAAAAACCGATAACCTTCAGCAGGGGTAAATGGTGTCATTCCCAGCAGTTTAGGATAATACCGGATGCCAATGCGATCGCTTAATTCTGCCCACTGATGATCGAAGACAAATTCACCAGAACTATTTCCTTTCAGATAAAGTGGCGCAGCAGCAATAAGTGTTCTGTCTCGCCACAATGTCAAATGATTTGGCAACCAACCGGTTCTAGCTGTAGCACTCTGGGAAGTTTCCAGATTGTTCAGCCACTCCCACTCTAAAAATGGCGTTTTGAGTGGCATTGCCAAAGCGTTCCAGGCATTTTGCGGCACTTCGGCGATTTTGTCCGTCCAAAGAACAGAATAGCGGGGCTTGAGTTGTTCCACCATTGTCTGGGTTGTTAAGGGAGTGGGGACTGGTGACTGGTGACTGGGGACTGGGGACTGGGTATTAAAAAAACTAATTGCCAATCCCTAGTTCCTAATCCCTAATCCCCAGTCCCTAATCCCTTACCTAGCCTAATCTAAGAAAGCTCATCGTTGCAGCCGATAGTGCAAAAACACTTCTTGCTCAACTGTATTAACTTCTAGTAGTTGCAATTTGGGAGCTAAATGTGATAAAAAACCTTGTCCATCCACAGGTGTGGGTGCGGTAGTACCGCCTAAAATCAGTGGACAGACAGTCAACCATAATTCATCGATTAAATCTAGTTCCAGCAAGGAGGCTACTAATTGACCACCACCCAAGATCGCCAAGCGTGTTATATGTAGAGTGGCTAGATGCTTTAAAGCCGCCAGGATGTCAATTTCTCCCGTTCGTGTTTCAAAAACCATAATCTGCTTAAATTCTGGAGTAAACTCCTGTGCAGAGGTTTGGGAGTCGCTGGTTTGCTCTGGTTCCGAGAGTTGTTGTAACTGCCACACTTCTGGAGAGCCAGCGCTGTGCTGAGCTTTATCCTGTTGGGGCAAGTGACGCAAAAGTGACTTTTGGCGTTTGTTCCAGGAAACTGCTCCCGCTGTTGTTGTCAGTAACCAACGTTCAACTGGTTGCTTAAAAAAGTGAATTTCCGGATTCAGGTTTCCAGACTGTGTAATCACTATATGAACCGGCTGGGGGGGTTTAGCCCCTTGTGCCCGACGTTGCAATAAGGTTGGATCTGATACGGTAAGTGTGGTTCCGTAGGCGGCGAGAGTACCAGCACCGAATAAAACGGCATCAGAGGCAGCGATTTGGTTTTCTAAGTGTGCTTTATCAGCCCTTGAACCAAACCGAGCAGGCGATCGCCTAAAATCTCCTATCTTGCCATCTGCACTCATTGCTAAAACAACTGTAGTATGAGGACGATGTTGCAGCATTAAATTACTTTTATAATTTTGATGTTTTGCTTTCACGTATGTAGATGTTAAAAAAATCCATGCCTACAAGCTACTGTTTCACAATTTAACTACTGTATTCATATGCAACACAAATCGTTTTTACATCCACCGTATATGATTTTTGGTATACTAGATTTCTTTTTTTACTATACCAATTTGTTATTTTTAAACATTGAAAATAAAGCTATGATAACATGACAAAATGTCTCATTTAGCTTGAGTAAGTTGCATATCTTTGCTGTTATGGTTTGCAGATGCAAAGTGAGACACTCGATGAGTAATTCCCGTCAATCATCCTTTCGTCGAATTTTAGTCACAAGAATATTGCTTCTGTTCGTCCCAGTTTTACTTGTAGGTGAAATTGTGGCTTTAAATAAGGCACGTTCTAGTCTATTAGCAACTGCCCGTCAAAATTTAACAGAAAGCGCTATTAGTAAAGGGGAGAAAACAACAGATGCGATCGCTCTTTTGAAAGCTCATTTGCTGAGTGTAAGTAAAACAACAGTTATTCCGTCGGGTTTGCCGATAGAAGAGGAAGAAATTCTCAAGCAGCTAAGGCAACAACTTCCAGCGAGTATTGAGTGCATTCAATTAACAAATGTCCTCAGCCAGAAAATAATTGCCAGTAATTGTGGCGATCAAGAAATTGGAGAATTAAAGTTACCTTTGCCTAGTGACGGAATTGATGTCAAACCAATCTTTCCGCCAAAGTCAGGAATGACTGGTAAAAGAAACAGCCAAAATCAGCTGCAATTAGTGTTATCTGCACCAATCTACGATCGCCAAGGGAATGTAGCTTACAGTTTAAGTATTCAGTCTGCACTATACCAAAAAACCATAAATCGGCCGGGATCGCTCACAGGCGCTATGGTAGTGATTGCTGAGGATGGCACAATTTTGGCGCATCCATTAACAGGTTGGGTGGGAACTAATATCGAGCAGCATCCAAATGCTTCCCAACTCAAAAGCATAATCAAAAATGCAATTACTGGGCGAAAGGATTCAATAAATTTATCTTTTGAGGGAAAAGAATTACTAGCTGGCTATACGGCGATCGCAAATCCACTCAGCCAACAACACCAGCAAAAATGGATCGTCTTAGCTGTTACCACTGTTGATAATGCCCTTTTTGGTTTAGAAGAAATCAAACTCATCCTCATCGTTTTAACAGTTGGTTTAATTGGTGCCAGTTTATTAGCATCCCTATATCTAGCTCCCTACTTAGCAAGTCCTGTAGAAGAATTGCGAGACTATGCTCTAAATATTCATTCTCACCACGCGGCACAACCAGTTCCCCGCAACTTCAAAATCCGAGAATTCAATCAACTAGCCCAAGCACTAGACCAAATGGTAGAACGGCTCAAAGCCGGGTCAGAAGAACTAGAAATAGCTTGGAAAGAAGCAAAAAGTGCCAACCAAGTTAAAAGTCAGTTTTTGGCTACCACTTCCCATGAATTGAGAAACCCATTGAACATTATTATTAACTGTATTCGCCTGGTTGCAGATGGCTTATGTGATGACCGAGAAGAAGAAGTAGAGTTTCTCAAACGTGCCGATGAAACAGCAATTCACTTGCTAGGAATTATTAATGATTTGCTCGACATTTCTAAAATTGAAGCAGGTAAGCTTTCAGTAGTCACAGCACCTATTGACCTCAGACAAGTATTGCTAGAGGTAATCAATTTACAATCAGTTAATGTTCAACAAAAAGGTTTGCAATTGAAATGTGAGTTAGGCACTGAACCGATACCAATAAAGGCAGACGCAGCAAAACTCAAGCAGGTGTTAATTAATATTATTGGTAACGCTACTAAGTTCACTGACGCCGGAAGCATTAACATTGCTACAGCAATTGAATATAGTAATGGCAAATCTCAGGTAGTGGTGAGTATCAAAGATACAGGTATAGGTATCGATCCGGCTCAGCAGCACAAATTATTTCGCCCCTTTGTGATGGTGAATGGCGCAACCACACGTCAGTATGAAGGTACTGGACTGGGACTGGCAATTTCACGGAACTTAATTGAACTCATGGGAGGTAGCATTACTCTTGAGAGTGTAGGACTTCATCAAGGTACGACCGTAAAGATTACCTTACCTTTGATTGATATCTCCCTGTTACCTATTCCCAAGAAAGAAGGAAATATAGGGGATCTTGGATTCTCCTCTGGCAATGAGGGAGTAAAGGTAAGCCGTTACCCTAGCCCACAGGAGTCTGGGAAAAGTCTGGTTGCGGGGATCGGCAAATCCGAGAAAGTAGGGGTAGACAAAAAGAATTCCCCGAAGCTTCAGCAGCTACCTGGAAAGGAGATTTATCAAATTAGTCTTTCGCCCCAGCAAACTATCCTGCTGAGTCTTCCAAAAGGAGAGGTTTATGCAAATGGGATATCTCAAAGGTGAGACCATTTTGGATTTTAGATTTTGGATTTTGGATTATTTCGGTTCATGCCCTACCCCTAGTGGGCGGAATAAATCCTTTCATCCAAAATTTAAAATCCCCAAGCCCCTACCCAGAGTGGTCTCAATACTGCTCGGATAAGCAGGGGAGGCAGGGGAGGCAGGGGAGGCAGGGGAAGCAGGGGAGGTAAAACTCCTCCCCTGCCTCCATTTCTCCCCCGGCTATTGAACAGCTTGCCTCAACCAAGAAATTCCAAAACCTACGCAGTATTGAGAGTGGTCTCTTTCAATCCAAAATCCAAAATCCAAAATCCAAAATCGATTGACTACTTATTGAGAAAAACAGGTTTGCCGCCTTCTTTGAGAGATGCTGTTAAAGCAGCAAGAATTTCTACTAACTGAGTGCCGACCCAGCCAGACGAAACCTCTGAGGGAGTATTGTTAAGAATAGAGACAACAAAGCGATCGCAAACTCGCTGCAATGGTTCACCTGGTTCTAATTCCAGCATCACCTGACTTTGATTTACAGGAATAAATTGATTGCCCTGCTGTTCAAACTCTCCATGTAGCAGAGTTAGAGGTGACGATCGCAACATTTCATCAAAAATCAAGCTCCCAAGGCTACCTACAATCCCCAACCGTCGCTGCTTATCAGGATTCAGCCAGCACAAATGAATATAAGCTTGAAAGCCATCTGGGTACGTCAGTGTAAGCCATACTAGGTCAGCTAGTCCTTGGGATGGTGAGTGGGGAGTGGGGAGTGGGGAATGGGTCACTTCCCTACTCCCTACTCCCCATTCCCTACTCACCTCCCCTTGTAGCCACACCGTACCCGTTGCCTGTACTTTCACAGGTACTTGACCCAGCCATGTGTTAAAAATAGCAATGTCGTGAATCGCTAAATCCCAAAGCGCGTCAACATCTTGCCGCACGGGGCCTAAATGGGTGCGAGTGGCGTAGCCATAGCGGAGATCCCCTAATTTGCCTGCTTGAACTACAGTTTTCCCCCGCTCAACTGCGGGGTGAAATAAATAGGTGTGGTCAACCGTAAGTATTAAATCATGCTGCTCTGCTAGCTGGCAAAGTTCCCGACATTCTCCTGGGTCGAGAGTGAGGGGTTTTTCTGCCAAAACATGATAACCCTGTTGGAGAGCATCTTTAATTAAAGCATAGTGGGTGTTAGCCGGAGTTGCGATCGCCACTGCTGTCAGCCCTGGCACTTGCTTTAAATCATGCCACTGTGTTGTTAATAATACATTTTTGTCTAAATTAAACTGCTGTTTTACCGCCGTCAATCGTTCTGGATGAGGGTCTACTACAGCAACAACACTTACCTGGGAATGTGCTAAAAAGTTCCGCAGTAAATGCACCCCCCAACGTCCAACTCCGATCGCAGCAATTTTAATTTGGTTTGTCATTTGTTATTTGTCATTAGTCATTTGTCATTAGTCATTTGTCATTGGTCAAATAACGAAGGACAAAAGACAAATGACCAAGGACAATCAACTGATTATCAGTTTACTTGCAATCTTTTGAGTTCAGGGTTTTTCCTGATTAGTAATTGCTAAAAAAGCTACCTTGGCTGCGGCTTGTTCGGCGGTTTTGATCGAGCGTCCCTTACCTTGTCCAAGGATGTTTCCGTGGAGCCAGACTTCAGCAACGAAACGTTCTTGATTGCGGTGTGGTTGATTGACTTCCACAACCCGGTACTCTGGTAAAACTTTAAATTGTGCCTGCGTCCATTCTTGGAGAGCAGCTTTGTAATTAAGTCTAGCTGGATCGAGGCGAATTTCTGTTGCTAGTTGTTGAAAGTGGGGATCTAGCCAAGGGCGAATTAGTTCTAGATTTTGAGTGCTTAAGTACAGCGCACCCAGAACTGCTTCAAAAGCATCTGCTAGTCGTGACTCTTGACCAACTTTATCAGCCGTAGCACTGCCAGCAACTAGTAAGTATAGCTCTAAACCATAAACTCTTGCTAATTGGGCGAGAATGCGATCGCTCACCAACACCGAACGAATTGCCGCAAAATCTCCTACTGGGCAATCTGGGTAATGTTCCCACAAAACAACAGCTGACACTAGGCGTACCACTGCATCGCCGACAAACTCCAACTGTTCATAATTTGCCGACTCAGAAACAGTGGGATGAGTCAGTGCTAAGTCCAATAGTTGCCATTTGATTGGTCCTTCTATTGGCAAACCAAATTTTTTGACTAAGCTTTCGAGTTGTCGTTGACGGCGTGGATAAACTAGGGTCATCAGTTCTTAGTCAAGAGTTATTAGTGGTTAGTTATTGGTCATTGACAATTAAAGAGAGTGTCGATAGGAAGTCGATTAACCTACAGATTAACGATATTACACATATTTCAGCTTACTATTTTTTAAAACGTACAAGTTTTGTACAAATTAATCTTGACATACTCCCCGGCGACAACGCACGGGGATTATGGGCTGCTAACAGCGATCGCAGTCTGGGACTGTCTAAAATCACCTAACCTAACAGTTGATGCCCCAACTGATTGAATATTTGCTTATAGGGGAAGCCTAAGAGGATGTTTGAAAACTTCTTACTGATGTATCAAATCCTTTTAGATCCCCCTAAATCCCCCGATAAATTGGGGGACTTTGATTCCGGTTCCCCCCTTTTTAAGGGGGGTTAGGGGGGATCTAAAAGTGTCTAAAGTCACAGCAAAATACTTTTTAAACAACCTGTAAGACGGCAGTGCCTTCCCAACCTACGCCTGAAATAGTTAAAAAATTAACTTACTGACTCAGTAACCCGATCGCCATTTCAAGATACATTTTCGCTTTATGCAAAGCTAGCAGCTTCTCTTGAGTATACCTATCTGGGTAATTCATAACTCTCCCTTCCATCGTAACTTTAATCAGTGCTGCTTGCTCATCTGTAGGTGCATTCATCTCATCTATGGCGTTACTCAGTGCTTGCATGAAAGCAAAGGTAGGAGATTTTAACCCCTTACCTGCCTCAAATTGGGATAGCGCCATTCGAGGGAATACCATCAACGATGTAATCCATGAAGTCTTGTAGCCTTTATTCCCAGTTGGTTTGATGCCGTAGCGCAAGCATAAGTCACGAAGTTCTTTGATGGTTTTGATTTCAAGTTCGGAACGCGTAAACATAAAATAGAGTTACCTCTTGTAAAAGTGGTATCGGTGGTGAACCATTTCTGAGGTGAGAACACCACCGATTTAAACTCTATTTTCACGCGCGCACGTTAATCAAGCTTTATTTATATCTCTCAACAATGCCTAACCCTAAAGGTAACCCAGATAATTTAAACCCATATGAGACAGACAGAGAAGAACCATTGACAGCAAATCTTAGTTTTCGGGTATCTGAACGGATGAAAGAAGAAGTGAAAGCACAAGAAGACCCTCCTGAGTTTTGCCGTCAAGCTATTCAAGAGAAGTTAGATAGAAATAAACAGAAGTAGTCCAAAATTCTTGAAGTAATAGATTTAAGAACTAAAAGAAAACCCTCATATTTCATACACGCACGTTAATCATATATCGGTTCCCATTCAGATGCGGCACAAGATAATATCGCGAGGTGTAGGGGCACGGCACTGCCGTGCCCCTACGAGTGTACTTGGGTTAAGTATTGTTCGTGGAGATAATTGTTCTTTGAAGAGACAATTTATTGCGTTTCTACATCAGGGTTTTGGGTTTATCTGAAGTGTATTGACTTATAACCCGGACTAACTATTTTCTATTAATTTCATCAAATAAAAATCAGATTGAAGAATTCAGAAGTCAGAATTCAGGAGTCAGAATGCAATCAGTGGGGCATTCAGACCCCCACTGATTGAAAACCACCAAATTCTCAATTTGGTGGGGGTCTTAAACCCGTTTATTCATTCGCTTTTTCGTACATAATTCATGCTGTTAGCCGTAGCGGGGCGTTTAGCCCATTCTGACTCCTGACTCCTGAATTCTGTTTGATAATACTAAGATTTTAAAATTTCTAAGTAAGAAAAGTACGAAAAGTATGAAAAGTATGAAAACTAAAATATTTGACAAAATGTATTGCTCATCAAGTTTTTCTACTGTAAATTATTGGTTAATGACTGCTAAGTAATAGGTAAATTAATAGTCAAATATTTAATTAGTTTAAAAACGATAAGCTGCACAGCGTTCGCCTTTGATGGAGGTCAAAATTACCATGTCAATCACTCTCGGCAATTATTCATGTACCAGAAGAATTACTATCTGCCTCCGACTGTGACCTGTAACGAGAAAAACTAGCGAATCTGTGATGGTGCAAACGCCCTAAAGCATGAAAATATCTCTTCCCCACTCCCCACTCCCCACTCTCCACTCCCCGTTATCAAATCGTTAAACAAACAAAAAACAAGAGGTCAAATCTATGGCAGTATATGAAGTCAACCAAACCACCGACGACGGAACCGGGAACATCGTAGGCACTCTCAGCTACTGTATTCGCCAAGCCAACGCCGATCAAGCGCTTGACACTATCGAGTTCCGCACGAACATCAGAATGACGGGGGTGATGCTGGTTTTAGTCAACAGTAATATCGACATTAACGGCAACGGAAACACCCTCAGCGGCGATGCCAACAACAATGGGCAAACTGACGAAGGAGATGTGCGTCCCTTGTTTGTCAAGTCGGGAGATACGAATGTAAACAACCTGACAATTACCAACTGCACCGCTAAAGGTGGGGATAGCACCGGGGGTGGAGGCGGTGCGGGAATGGGAGGAGGGATGTTCATCTACGATGGCAACGTCTCTTTGAACAATGTGACTTTTAGCAACAACCGAGCCATAGGTGGCAACGGCAACAAAGCTGGTCTGGGCAACGGCGGCGGTGGTATGTTCGGCAACGGCGGCGGCAACGGTGGCGGCGGATTGTTTGCTGGTAGCACTGATAACAATGGTGCTTATGGTGGCAATGGTAACTACCGCAGTGGCGAGGATGACGACTTTGGGGCTGGCGGCAAAGGCGGTAACAGAGCCAGTAACTATAGCGGTGGCTTCGGTGGTGGCGGTGGTGGCGGTGGTAGCTTTGGCGTCGTATCCGGCGCTGAAGGTGGCTTCGGTGGCGGCGGTGGGTACGGCAACGGTACCGCTGGTGGTGACGGTGGGTACGGCGGCGGTGGTGGCGGTGGTGGCGCCTCTCTCGGCAAAGGCGGCTTCGGCGGTGGTGACGGCACCGTTGGCAGTGGTGACATCCGGGGCGCGGGCGGCGGTGGCGCAGGTATGGGAGGTGCTATTTATATCCGTCAAGGCACTCTCAAACTCCTCAATTCCGTCAAATTCAATAACAACATAGCTAGCGGCGGGAGTGGAGCCAATAACGGTAAAGGCTTGGGAGGGGCATTGTTCATCATGCAGTCCACTACCAATTCCAACGACAACAACCAAGGGATGCCCAGCTCTTTGCCTACTGTTGTCTCTGACGGAACGACAAATTTCTCAGGTAATTCCGCCGATGAGAGCAGCGACGTATTTGGCATTATCACGTCGGGGACTGACCCCAACGCTGGTGACGATCAAATCACTGGCACCAGCGGCAATGACTCCCTTAATGGCGGTGATGGCAACGACACGATCAACGGCGGTGCTGGCAATGACACCCTGAGTGGCGATGCTGGTAATGACTCCCTGATTGGCGGTGATGGCAATGACTCCCTGATTGGCGGTGATGGCAAGGACACGCTCAACGGTGGTGTTGGCAAGGACACGATAAACGGCGGTGCTGACAATGACTTCCTGATTGGCGGTGATGGCGATGACTCCCTGATGGGCGGTGATGGCAACGACACGCTCAACGGCAATGCTGGCAATGACACCATGATTGGCGGTGCTGGCAATGACAATCTCTTCGGTGGTGCTGGCAATGACAGTCTCAACGGTGGTGTTGGCAACGACACGATAAACGGTGGTCTTGACAATGACTTCCTGATTGGCGGTGATGGCGATGACTCCTTGAATGGTGGTGATGGCAACGACACGCTCAACGGCAATGTTGGCAATGACACCATGATTGGCAATGCTGGCAACGACATTTTCTTCGGTGGTGCTGGCAATGACTTTCTCAACGGTGGTGCTAACAATGACATCCTAACTGGCGGTGCTGATGCCGATCGCTTTATTTTCGATTCCGGCAGACAGTTTGCGGCGGCTGATTTAGGCATTGATAGGATCGCTGATTTTAATAGAGCAGCAGCAGACAAGATTGTGTTAGACAGAACAACGTTCACTCGACTGACTGGCGATAGTCTTGCTCCCGATCAATTTGCCACAGTTAGTCTTAACGTGTTGGGTGTTAACTTTGTGAACAACTTTCTGTATGGCATTAATAGTGCTGTCATTATCTACAACACAGTAACTGGTGATTTGTTCTACAACCAAAATGGCGTCGTGGCTGGGTTTGGTAGTGGTGGTCAATTTGCCACCCTTCAAGGTAACCCTACACTGAACGCCAGCGATTTTCAGATTGTCGCCTGAGCAAGAGGCAAGGGGGCAGGGGGAAGAACTCCATGCATACGCCAAAATAGCAAATGCTGTCGCCAAAATAGCTTTTGAGTTCTCCGAAATAGCTTTTGTAGTTTCCGAAATAGCTTTTGTAGTCTCCGAAATAGCTTTTGTAGTCTCCGAAATAGCTTTTGCAGTCTCCGAAATAGCTTTTGCGATCGCCAAACAAGCAAATGTAGTCGCCAAACAAGCAAATGGAGTCACCTAACAAGCAAATGCGATCGCCAAAATCACAACAAAGTAATACCAATTTAGGAAAACAATGCAACAAATAAACCATTTGTAGAGACGCGATTCATCGCGTCTTCACCGCGCCATTCACCGTGCCATTCATCGCGTCTTCACCGCGCCATTCACCGCGCCATTCATCGCGTCTTCACCGCGCCATTCACCGTGCCATTCATCGCGCCATTCATCGCGTCTTCACCGCGCCATTCATCGCGTCTTCATCGAAGGATGTGTTGCAATCATTAATTGAATTGGTATGCCCAATGCCCAACGTTAAACAAACAACAAACTAGAGGTAAAATCTATGACACTGTATCAAGTAACTCAAAGCACTGATAACGGAAACGGCAACACGGTAGGCACTCTCAGCTATGCTATCCGCCAAGCCAACGTCAATGCAGGAACTGATGCGATCGAGTTGAAAACCAACGTCAGAATTACGAGCGTGATGAAGACCCTGCTCAACAGTGACGCCTAACTAGGGCAAACTCATCTAATTAGGGACTTCCAAATAAAAAACATCCAATTTTTCTTGTGGGGTGGACATCTTGTCCGCCCCAAGCCTTGGGCGGGCGAGACGCCCACCCCACAAGTAGTAGTAATTTATTTGTTGGTAAAATGACACAGCCCAAATTACACTTCATCTCTGGATTACCCCGTTCGGGTTCCACCTTACTCGGAGCTTTACTGCGGCAAAATCCCCGATTTCACGCCAGTATGAGCAGTCCTGTGGGGGGTCTGGTCACCAGTATGCTCGAAGCCATGAGTGAGAATAATGAGTTTTCAGTCTTTATTACACCAGAACAAAAACGCGCTTTAACTTTAACGATTTTTTCAACTTACTATCAACCCCAAGCGGACAAAGCAATTATCTTCGATACCAATCGCCTTTGGTGTAGCAAATTGCCTTTAATCCACCAGCTATTTCCCGACGCGAAAGTGATTTGCTGCGTGCGGAATGTCGCTTGGGTAATGGATAGTGTCGAACGGTTGATTCGGAAAAATGCTTTTGATGTGTCGCGTTTATTCAATAATCCTGGCGAACGTTCTACCGTTTACACCCGCACCGAAGCTTTAAGTCAGTCGGGTAGATTAGTCGGCTTTGCTTATAACGCTCTCAAAGAAGCTTTCTATAGCGAATATAGTGAATCTTTACTCTTGGTGGACTACGACATATTAAGCCAAGCACCCGATAAAACCTTATCGCTGATTTATCAATTTCTGGGAGAGAAACCCTTCGAGCATGATTTTAGCAATGTGGAGTACGAAGCCAACGAATTCGATCGCCGACTCAACACCAATGGACTGCATCACGTCCGCTCTAAAGTCGAGTTTCAACCTCGTGCAACCGTTTTACCCCCTGATTTATTCGCTCAATATGAGGGTTTATCTTTCTGGGAGACTCCCACCAGCAGTAGTCTAGCGAATGTGATTGTCGCCCAGCAGCCACAGATTCCCCTAGCACCCCCGCTGGAGAATGGAAGTATGGCAAACGCGTCTAGTGTTTTTTCCAACTTGAGATGATTTTAAACCAGAGGCGGCGTTGCTGATTGAGAATATGAATGAACCTCACGCACAGGAGCCACTGCGCCCTTGCGGGTTAAGAGACTTGAAGCAAGTAGCGTCGCGCACCAGTAGCTCCAGAGTAAGAGTTGAGAAGAGTTGATTTTTGAAATTTCATATTCAAATTCAGCAATGCTTAATACCGTTTCACTTTAAATGATGATACAAATACGTTGGTAGGGGCACGGCAATGCCGTGCCCCTACGCGAAATCTATATGTATCAGGGTTTTAGTGAAATAGTATAAGAGGCGATCGCTATTAAATAAGTCGGAAGTACAGTCAAGGATCGCACAAAATTATTACAAAAAATAATGGAGTACAAACCTAAAAAGTTTAATACTCCATTTTGAAAGGAAAGAGTAGGACATAAGCCGGGTTCTGTTCTCTTGCGAGGGCAGTTATCTATCTGGGACGCCTGTTACCAGACGCCTCTAGCGGCTCTCATTGAGCGGAACTGGTAAAAGACCAACCATAGTTCCTATCGCCTTGCTCCCAACCGGGGTTTACCGAGCCAGCACCTCTCGATGCTGCTGGTGCGCTCTTACCGCACCTTTGCACCCTTACCAGGGACTGGGGATTAGGGATTGGGGATTGGGGATTAGGAAAATTCTTCCCAGTCCCTAGTCCCTAGTCCCCAGTCCCTAGTCCTGGCGGTATCTTTCTGTGGCACTATCCTCACGATCGCTCGCACTGGACGTTATCCAGCAAGTCTGGTCTTTCGGGAGTCCGGACTTTCCTCAAACCAGTGACTATGACTGATCTGCAACCGCCTGCGCCTACTCTCTCCCTAGATCCAGTTTAATCTGGGATGGGATACTCTGTTAAGTTTGCTGTTGGTTGTTGACAATTAACTGTTAACTGTTAACAACCAACACGAAAAGATGTGCTGCATTGGATGCGCGACAGCTTATTACTTCTTTTTATTCCAAGGTAGGGCGTAAGTCCAAGGTAGTTTCCTGACTGTGAAAGGACAATTGATAATGCTAATGGGAGGAAAATTGACACCAGGAGCTAAACCCACACGCACCTCAGAAATTCTTAATACTAATTGTAGGGAAAATTCTAACTCCTTTCTTCCATTTATAAAGTCGTTGTACAATTTTTTTTGCCCTTTTTGCAGTCCACCGATATCAACTAATGGTTTTTTCGCTGAGTAGGTTCCAGTTGCTTGATCGCGCTGCAAAACATCTTCTGCTGTGACTGTCTCGGAAAGTGTTTTCTTGGGGGCAATCAAGCTGGGACTTTGGGGTACAGCTAAGTCGCGGGTTAAGTCTGGTGATTTGCGAATTACTCGGCGCGATTGTTTCGTATGTTCAACTACCAGAGAGCTATTATCCCAATCAACGTATACGGCAATATTATCAGATTTATTTTCAATGCCAAGGGCTAAATCTTTCAGGTCGTCAATGGGGTAGGAGGATTTGAATTTAAAGGATATTCCAATTTTGTCATCGAGATTTAGTTCTTTTAGCTGCTCATCAACTATTCCTTTTTTAAATTCAAATTTAATTTGGTCGTCGATGGATTCAACCATTCGGTTAAAAACATAGGAGACACCAATAATATAAATCGTCAAAACTACTAAATTCTGGTCGCTACTCCTCATAATTAAAAAATATTAACTCCCGATGCTAATGAATATATATTCGATTCATTGTTCATTGTGCAATCTTTAGTTGCGTTTAGTTGGGACAGAGTTTTGCAGCCAGCCTCGTCGCCAAAAAAACAATAGCAGACAAAGTGCGATCGCCACCATTATTCCCAAACACATTGGGTAACCCCAATACCAATTCAATTCAGGCATATTATATGGTGATTTCTCAGTATTGAAATTCATACCATATATTCCGGCAACAAAAGTCAATGGAATAAAAATTGACGAAACCACCGTTAGCACTTTCATGATTTCATTCATTTTGTTGCTCACAGCCGAAAGATATACATCCATTAATCCAGATGCTAATTCTCGGTAAGTTTCTACCATATCCATTACTTGCACTGTATGGTCATAACAATCTCGTAGGTAAATTCGCACATCTTCACTAATTAAATCACTGCCATCACGAATTAAAGAATTAATTGCATCTCGCTGCGGCCAGATAGCACGACGCAATTGCAGTAATTCTCGCCTGATTTGATAAATACTTTGTAGTGTTTGCGGAGTAGGTTTAACTATTACTTCCTCCTCTAATTCTTCGATTCGCTCACCATAAAGTTCCAGCACAGGAAAATAACCATCAATAATCGCATCTAACAGAGCATAAGTTAAATAATCAGCTTTTTGAGAGCGGATGATGCCTTTAGCTTTTTCAATTCGCGATCGCACTGGTTCAAAGCAATCATGCTCTGGTTCTTCTTGGACTGTGAGCAAGTAATTTTTTCCCAATATTAAACTCACTTGTTCGCTGTAAAAACCACACGTTCTTTCCTTTGGTACTACCATGCGAGCAATGAAGAGTAATTGGTCTTCATAATCCTCTGTTTTCGGACGCTCAGGTACATTGACCACATCTTCTAAAACGAGAGGATGTAAATCAAAAACTCGACCCAATCTTTGTAATATATCTTGAGAGCCTAAACCTTGTACGTCTACCCAAGAAATCGTTTCCATCTCTAGATATGGAATACATTCTTCTGGAGTTGCTATTTGTTCGCGGGTAAAATTGGTCTGGTTATAGTCAATCAAGAAAATTATTGGCGCTGGAGCGTCTGCATCAATAATAATGGTTCCTGGCAGAGTTCCTGGTTGGTGATGGAACTCATCTTCAAATGTCTTAGTTACTACTTTCAGAGCGCGGCGCAGTTTTCGTGCCATGAAATATTACCTAATAGTCATTAGTCATTAGTCATTAGTCATTGGTCATTAGTGAATGACAAATGACATACACGTAATTTTACAAAAATTAATACAAAGATGGTAATTTCTAAATTATGCAATTATTTCCGTCGCTCATTTGGTCACCAGCGTTTTGTTATTAGTCAGTTGTATTCAGAACTAACTACTGAAAAGTTTCATAATTAATACCAATTTGAAATCAAAATGCGACAGATGTGTGGGTAGGGGCGTACAGCTGTACGCCCCTACAGCCGATTCATGTGTTGGAAATATTTTTGAAAATGGTATTAAGTTTATTTAAATTCAGTGAGTTACCAGCAATACAGATAACATATTGCTTCTGAATCAGCAATGATGAGTATAAAAAACAGTTTGCCTTGACAAGACAAACTGCTTCAAAAATATTTACGTAAGGATTCAGGGGCAGAGCCAGAGACCTATCCGGCTCTGCTTGTTAATTCTAAATTCTGAATTCTGAATTCTGAATTCTGACATACCTGGGTGAGCAGAAATTAGAACATGCCGCCCATGCCGCCCATGCCGCCCATGCCACCCATACCGCCCATACCGCCCATATCAGGGGCAGGAGCAGCGGATTTCTTTTCAGGCTTTTCAACAACGATCGCTTCGGTGGTTAAAACTAAACCAGCAATGGAAGCAGCGTTTTGTAAAGCTGAACGCACGACCTTAGCAGGGTCAATGATCCCAGCAGCGATCAAATCTTCAAATTCACCAGTAGCAGCGTTGTAGCCAATGTTGAATTCGGCATCCCGGACTTTAGAGACAATCACAGAACCTTCTGCACCGGCGTTATCTGCGATTTGACGCAAGGGAGCTTCCAATGCACGCTGGACAATATCAGCCCCAATTTTTTCTTCTGCATCCAGGGTGTTTTTAATTGCTTCTACTGTCTTGGATAGGTGAATCAGGGTCGTTCCACCACCAGGAACAATACCTTCTTCCACGGCAGCTTTTGTGGCGTTGAGGGCGTCCTCAATTCGCAATTTACGGTCTTTGAGTTCGGTTTCTGTGGCTGCACCCACTTTAATCACTGCCACGCCACCAGCTAGCTTAGCGATGCGTTCTTGGAGCTTTTCTTTGTCGTAGTCGGAATCAGTTTCTTCCAACTGTCTGCGAATTTGACCAATCCGCTTTTGCACTTCTGGCTTGGTGGAACTGCCAGCGACAATTGTGGTGCTTTCTTTATCAATGGTGATTTTGCGGGCAGTTCCCAGGGTTTCTAGAGAAGCGGTATCCAGGCTCAAGCCGATTTCTTCAGAAATCAATTGTCCATCGGTGAGAATGGCAATATCTTGGAGTAAAGCTTTGCGGCGATCGCCAAACCCAGGCGCTTTGATGGCAGCTACGGCAAGTACACCCCGTGCTTTGTTCACTACCAAAGTTGCCAAGGCGTCTCCTTCGACATCTTCGGCGATGATCAGCAAAGGCTGACCCGAACGGGCGACTTTTTCCAACACCGGTACTAAATCCTGGATGGTGCTGATTTTTTTATCAGTAACCAGGATGCGGGCGTTTTCAAATTCTACGATTTGCCGCTCGTTGTTGGTGACAAAGTAGGGAGAAATATAACCCCTGTCAATCTGCATCCCTTCAACTACTTCTAGTTCAGTTGTCAGGGATTTAGATTCTTCAACGGTGATTACACCATCTTTGGTGACTTTTTCCATTGCTTGGGCTAGCATATTGCCAACTTCTTCGTCGTTACCGGCGGAGACAGTGGCAACTTGAGCGATCGCACTTCCTTCTACAGGCTTAGCTATTTTGGCAATTTCTTCTACCAGGGCTTCGATAGTTTTATCGATCCCACGCTTTAAGCTGACTGGGTTAGTACCAGCCGCAACGTTCTTTAGACCTTCTCGAATCAAAGCCTGCGCCAAAACTGTAGCAGTTGTAGTGCCATCCCCAGCGACATCCTTAGTTTTAGATGCTACTTCCTGGATGAGTCTTGCACCTGTATTTTCCAAAGGATCTTCTAATTCAATTTCCTTGGCAACAGTGATACCATCGTTGACAATTTGAGGTGCGCCAAATTTTTTCTCTAAAAGGACATTGCGACCTTTGGGTCCCAAGGTGATTTTTACGGCATCGGCAAGGGCGTTAACACCCCTTTCTAGAGCTCGCCGCGATTCCTCGTCAAATGCAATAATTTTCGCCATGTTTTATTTCTCAAGCGCTTCCATTAGACAATTTAGCACTCACAGAGCAAGAGTGCTAATGTCTCCAGCAAGTCAAGTTACAAATGGAAATGAAAAATTGATTAATATACAGGTGATGCTCATATTAGATACTGGCAGTAATGCTTGAATTGGGAGATGAACCTAGACAACTCCCTTAAGTCCCTTGGTATTGCCGACCCTAGCGGCACCGGCTGGTTGGCAGTAGTATTTACGTTCCTCTTAGCTTGGCTTGTAACCTGGCGTTTAATTCCGACAGTACGCAAATTCGCCTTGCGGGTAGGTTGGGCAGACCAACCCAACGCACGGCGGCTTAACCGAGAACCTTTGCCCAATGCAGGTGGGCTAGCTATCTACGCGGGTGTAATTGCCGCGCTGGTATTAGCTAGTCTTTTACGACCGATCGAACTCCAAAATGTATTAGCCCAGGTACTAACTATTCTCTTGGGGGCTTCAATATTAGTCCTTGTGGGCTTTATTGACGATCAGTTCGGTTTACCGCCCTCCGTTCGTTTGTGGGCACAAATTGTCACAGCACTGTTGCTGGTAGCTAACGGTATCAGTGTGCAAGTTACATTTGGCACTCCCATCGACTCGCTTCTCTCCATGTGCCTGACGGTACTATGGGTAGTAGGGATTACCAACGCCATCAATTTGATGGATGGTATGGATGGTTTGGCGGGAGGAATCAGCTTTATTACCGCCATGAGTTTATTAGGCGTTTCAGCCCAATTTAACAACCGTGCAGCGGCAACTTTAGTTTTGGCAGCCTTAGGAGGTGCGGCACTGGGCTTTTTGCGCCACAACTTCCATCCATCACGAATTATTATGGGTGATGCTGGAGCATACTTTTTCGGTTATGTCTTGGCAGCAACTAGTATTTTAGGCAAACTACAACAAAACACAATCTATGCCCTCATACCCACAGTTTTATTTCTGTTATTGCCAGTGCTAGATACTACTCAAGTATTTGTGCGACGGCTATTAGCAGGAAATAACCCTCTAAGTACTCCTGGCAAAGACCACCTGCACCACCGCTTGCTGGCTTGGGGATTCTCCCAACGCCATGCAGCGTTTACGTTGTGGGGAATTACCTTGGTTTGCAACTTACTAGCCATGAGAATACAAGGTATGAGTTTGGCTGTAATGTTAACTACCGCCAGTAGCATTATTATTCTTTTGGGCTTTACTGTGTGGCAAAGAATACGCCAACAAAATTAGTACACTTTCGCGGATATAAGGAATTCTAAAAAATAAAATCCTCAGTGATTAGGAATAATAATCATTGTAGAGTGTGGGAAGTCAGAGCTGGTATCAGCAGCCCTGACTTCTCTTTTTGTAGTAATGTCAAATTCGGATAATTACTTAGGGACTTCCAGAAAATAAATTATCCCAAATTGTTTGTACATTTGTAGGGGCGCACAGCTATTGGTGTCTTACTAAAGTTCAAGTCTGTCCCTCTGGGAGTCGCAAAGGGACAGTTTTGGGTAGTAAAACCTGTTAGAGGTCTCTTGATTGAGTTTAGGATATGAGCCATAAAACTCACGTTTTATTAACAGAAAATTTAGACGCTACTTTTTTAGTCGGTGTGTATATTTCCTTGTAAAGTTTGACTATTTTTTGTTGAAGAATCTAAAATATTTTTTCTTTTTTGTGTTGTTTTACTGATTTAACTTACCTCATTTAACTGCTGGTTTTGGGATATTTAGATATTAAAAATATTCCAAAAATAAGTTCATACAAAAATGAATTTAAAACCAAGAAATGATGAGAATTTTCTCATGATTGATTATGCAATATTATGGTAATTTGGTATGCAAATCACTTGGATTTGTGTAGTTTTTTGTTGCAGTAAAAATGAATAGGATCTGTAAGCTCTTCATCTTAACATCCAGCTTTAGCATTGCCACAACCTGTATTAGTACACCAATTTTCGCTCTAGAAAATCAGCAACAGCCTTCTCTAACAGACACATCACAATTAACATCTGTTTCTCAACTATCTGACGTAAAATCTACAGACTGGGCTTTTCAGGCTTTACAATCACTCATTGAAAGATATGGTTGTATTGCTGGGTATCCGAACGGAAATTATCGCGGTGAACGTGCAATGACACGTTATGAATTTGCAGCTAGTTTAAATGCTTGTTTAACAAAAGTGCAAGAATTAATTGCCACAAGCAACAGTAGTTTTACAACTAAAAAAGATTTAGATTTAATCCAAAAACTGCAAGTAGAATTTTCTTCAGAATTAGCAAAATTACGCAGCCGGATGGATACTTTAGAAAGTAGAACGTCTCAGCTAGAAGCAAATCAATTTTCTCCGACAACAAAATTGGAAGCTGAAGCGATTTTGACTGCTGCTAGTATTTTTGGCGAAAACACTGCCGATAGTGATGATAATCGAGAGAACAATTCAAAATTGGATAATAATCTCATATTTGCTCAGCGTGTACGTTTAAATTTTGTGACAAGCTTCACCGGAAAAGATGAATTAAATCTCCGCTTAGAATCAGGAAATATTCCAGAATTTGATGAGAGCATTACCGGAACAATAATGACTCGTTTAGGTTTTGATGAAGACACTGGTAATGATATCGGTTTAGATGAAGTATATTATTCATTTCCTATTGGTGAGAAGTTAAAAACAACAATTGCGATCGCGGAAATGGAATTAAATGATTTTGCTGAACCAATAAACCCTTTATCGAGTAGTGGTAGAGGTGCAGTTTCTCGTTTTGGTAGGTATAATCCGATTTTACGGAGTATGGACGGAACGGGGTTAGGAATTAACTATCAATTAAATCAAAAAACTCAGCTTGCTATTGCTTATATGGCTAATGATGCAGCTGTTCCGACGGAAAATAATGGCTTATTTAATGGTAACTTTGCTGCACTTGGGCACTTGTATTTTCAACCAGCTGATAATTTGGGTATTACTTTTACTTATGTTCATGGTTATTATGCAGGAATTGGCGAAACTGGAGTTAATTTGACAGGAAGTACAGGTAGTTTAACCGCCCGTAGTCCTTTTGGAAATGTTGCGACTACAGCAAATTCATTTGGGTTAGAAACTAGCTGGCGAATCAATCCAAAATTTGTGATCTCTGGTTGGATTGGTTATACAAAAGCCGAGTCAGGAGTCACGAATGATGATGCCGAGATTTTGAATTATGCTGTTAGTTTAGCGTTTCCTGATTTGGGAAATAAGGGTAATTTAGCTGGTTTAGTTTTGGGAATGCCACCAAAAGTTACCAGTAGTAGTTTAATTGCGGATAGAGATACCTCTTTACACATAGAAGGTTTTTATCGGTTTCAAGTGACAGATAATATTTCGATTACGCCTGGGTTATTTGTGATTACTAACCCTGAACATAACGCCAATAACGACAGTGTTTTTATTGGCACTATTCGCACTACTCTAAAATTTTAATGCTTAGTGGATAAGTTAGGGCGATCGCTGTTCAATAAATCAGTAAACCTCAATGCCTTGCTGATAAGGGATTTCCCAGAAATAGTTAGATATTTTTTATTTGGAAGTCCCTAAGACAATTTTGCAAGAGAAAATCCCCAAAATATCTTTAACATAACGATTTTTGGGGAAAAACTTAATTACCACAAGCAATAAATCAACGTCTGTAGCTTGCTTCCCTAAAGGAATGACTATCTTTCGTTTTGAATCTTGTCGCTTGCTTCTTGTATGGTGTGTTGGTGTGAGACTTAAAGCTTCTAATTTGCCTACCCACCAACAACAACCGCGCTACCTGTTCAGCAGCATTTGTTAACAAAGTTGAGGTTTGAGAAATCGCCTCACTTAGTTGACAAGGATGAGTCAAAATACTATTGAAGTAATCGATACCTTGCTGGAAATTTATTTCCGCACCTTTGCCAATGGTACCGACAAGTGCAATCACTGGTAAGTTATAACGCTTGGCACGCTTGGCTACTTCAGCCGGAATTTTACCGCGTGGGGTTTGAAAATCAATGCAGCCTTCCGCCGTAATCACTAAATCAGCTTTGGGAATCAGATTATCTAAGTCCAAATACTGCATGACGATATCGTAGCGCGAGTGTAATTTAGCCCCAATTAAGGCGTGTAAACCTGTACCCAAACCACCAGAAGCACCGCCACCAGGCATTTGGCGCACGTCAATATTTAAATCTGCCTTGATGACTCCGGCGTAGTGTTCAAGTGTAGAAGCCATTGCTTCCACTGTTGCTGGGGATGCACCTTTTTGAGGGCCGAAAACTCTAGCCACACCCTTGTCACCACACAGGACATTATGCCAGTTACAAGCAACATCAATTTGGACTTGATTTAAACGGGAATCTCGCCCAGATAAATCAATGCCTTTGAGTTTAATTAATTCGCCACAACCCAAACCCAATTCCTTACCGTTCTCATCCAACAACTTCACACCCAAAGCTTGCGCCATTCCAGCACCGCCATCATTAGTCCCAGAATCACCACAGCCTACTAAAATGCGCTCTGCACCAGCATCTAAGGCAGCCTTAATTAACTCCCCAACCCCGTAGGTTGTTGTCATCATGGGATTTCGCATATCGGAGGGTACGAGACGCAACCCCGCCGCAGCCGCCATTTCTAACACGGCAGTTTTTTTCGTAGTTCCACCAAGGAAGCCGAAATGAGATTGTACTTTTTTTCCAACAGGGCCGGTTACTTCCAGGTGATGTAAAGTACCGCCTGTGGCTGCTACCAGAGTTTTAGTAAAGCCTTCACCACCATCTACTAGGGGTGCTTTACAGATATTTACATCTGGTAAAACTCTAGTGATACCAGTAGCTATGCAATCAGCTACTTGTTCTGCATCAAGACTTTCTTTAAATCCAGAGGGAGCGATTAAAATGTTTAGTGTCATTATTAATTTCCTGCGGCTATCTAGCCGCTTTTTTTGTCATTAAATTGGGGAGTGGGGGAGATGAGGGGGATGAGGAAGATGAGGGAGATGGGGAGACAAACTCCAAACTCCAAACTCCAAACTCCAAACTCCTAACTCCTAACTTCCCACTCAAAACGATAGCCCTACCCAACGCCACCAGGTGTAGTAGAACACGAGAACTAAAGCGAAGTGAACAACAATCATTACCGAACTTAGCCTGAGTAAATCTGTTGGTTTAAAGCCATCTTCTTCTGCATCTTGGTAAACCATCAGTGCTTTGGAACTGACGGGGAAGGTTAGGCAATAGTCCATACCTAAGGTGCCCAGAAATAAGACAGCAACAGGATTTATGTCGAGACTGCTGGCGAGATACAGCAGGGGAGGGACTAAAGCGGCTGCTCTTGCTGTGTGGGAAGTCATATAAATGTGGGAAGTCAAACTAATGATGGTAAGCAGCACCAGAATGAGAAAGTGGGATTTGGTGCTGTCGATTTCACTGAAGCCAAAGACATGATTAATAATCCATTCTGATGCCCCAGAACTGATTAATGCGCGTCCTAAAACTAGAGTTGCACCTACGAAAATAATGAGATTCCAAGAAACATCTTTGACTGCATCTTTCCACTTCATCACCCCAAAATAGGGCGCGGTGAGAATCATGGCACCGATGATGGTGACGGTGGCAATTTCTAAACCATGCCATTTCTCGGTTAACCACAGCGCCAACATCAACAAGACAATTAATAATGTCTTGCGTTCTGGTACAGATAGGGGTGTTGATTGCAAACATTCAACATCCAACTTTTGTTGCAAGGATTTTTTGTCTAGAAACAACCGCATGATTACCCAGCAGCACGTATAACTGGCAACAATTCCAAAGGGTAAACCGTAAAGCAACCACTGGCTAAAAGATATATCTTTGTCGGAAATTTCTTGTAATAAATCCTTAGCAACTAAATGAGAACCTGCACCAGTTAAGGAAGCAATTGTAGACACCAATATAATTGAAGGCATCAACAACGCCAAAGCGCGACGGGTACGCTTTTCCTCTACAGCGTTGGCGACGCTGCGAAAAATCGGATGGGTAACAGCAGCGCGTCCAGAGGTGGAAGGAATCAAAAAGGAGAGCGGAATTAAGACTGTAGTGAGCAACCAAAATAAGCTGCTGACGTTGTGCGCTTTGGCTGCTACTGCTTGAGTTAGTCTTGTGGCTAAACCAGTTTGCTTAACTGCACCTCCCAAAACAAACGCGCCTATCATTAACCAGACAACATCCGAACCCAAGGATTCAAAGAAATCTTCTTGGGAAATGCCGCCAGTTAACAACAGCATGAGTACCGATACCAAGGCAATGTAACCAGCATTTATTGAGGTCGTTGACCACAATATTACGGTTAGGAGAAATACAAATACAGTCAACCGCCCTTGTATAGATAAGCCATCGGGTAAAAATACTATGACACTGGATATAGAAGTTAAAAATAGTGCCAATAGTAATTTTGGTTGCCAACGGCTTGATTGCCGAAAATATTGCAAAAATCTATTCAATTGCGTATTTATGGTGTTATGATTCTGATGTTTCTGACTGATTGTCATCTCTGAGCTTTATGCTCTATTTAATTTTAGATATCTGTTTTTATTAAGTTGCCTCCTCATGAAAATAAAAGGATTATTGAGTGTCAATTAATTTGTTCTTAAAGTAAGTTTAATCAGAACTTTATGAGAAGTTAATTAAGGAAGCATGAGAACATTCTCATAAAAGCAGTGCTGTATGAGAGCAGAATTCAGGAGTCAGAATGGGCTACGCCCCGCTGCGCTAACAGAATTGGGAAGTAAAACAGGCTTTATACGTGGCTTTTAGACGAATCCTTATGTACTTCACTTTCCTTGAAATCTGCTGTCGTTGATTGTAGGGTGGGTGTTGCAATATTAGCCCTACTATGGTCTATTTTCTGTATGGGGAAGTGGAAGAAAATTTTGATCTCAGGAAACCTGAAATTGGAAGTTGCCAGAGTTAGAAGGAGGTAGAGCGATCGCTCACTACATTTTAAAAGCTACAACAGAAACCGTGCATTTGGGCGGCTTCTCCCATCTGCTAAAGCCAGCACTGACTATTGATTCTGGTGATACAGTTGATGTAGAAACTTATACTGGTTACTACGTTTATGACAAAGCACCACCAGAGTTTCTGACACCAGAATTTCTCGATATCTGCCAAAATCTTCTACCAGAGCGCAAAATCGCTGGGGGACCGCATTTACTCACAGGGCCAATTTACGTGCGGGATGCCGAACCAGGGGATGTTTTAGAAGTCAAATTAGAGGCGATCGCACCTCGTTTACCTGTAGGCTTTAATGCAATTCGCACAGGTTGGGGAGCTTTACCACATCAGTTTCCTCAACCCGCCTTAAGATTCATTCCTCTGGATTTAGCAAACAATATTGCCGAATTTCCCCCTGGTGCTGGGATCAAAATTCCCCTGAAACCGTTTTTTGGAATTCTTGGTGTTGCTACTCCAGAAACCTCTCGAACTTCCGTCCCACCAGGCTCTTACGGCGGTAATATTGATAACCGCGAACTCCAAGCAGGTTCTCGTTTATTTTTGCCGATTTTTGTCCCAGGTGCATTATTTTCCATTGGTGATGGACATTCCGCACAGGGTGATGGCGAAGTCAATGTTACCGCCATTGAAACTTCCATGAACGGTAGAATTACACTCAAACTTCGCAAGGATTTACAACTGACAGCACCAATTGCGGAAACTCCGACTGATATTATTACAATGGGTTTTGCTCAAACCTTAGATGAAGCGTTAGAACTGGCTTTAAAAAACATGATTGATTTTCTGGAACGCTTCACAAATTTGTCGCCAGAAGATGCTTATGTATTGTGTAGTTTAGCTGTGAATTTTCACATTACTCAAGTTGTGAATAGTCCCCAAAAAGGGGTACATGGGATGTTACCAAAATCAATTTTATCCCAGACTATTAATTTATAAGTAGTTAGGCGTTTTTCGCGCAGTGTAATTCCTTATGAAACTTGAACCACTTTTAACTTTACGTGTCCATATCACTGCTCCTCTGGAGAGCGGAACAGGACCATACGGGAGTCGCCTCATTTTTAATATAGGCGGAGGAACCTTTGAGGGAGCGCGATTGCGGGGAAAAGTCCTTCCGAGCGGCGGCGATTGGATTTTGGTCGATGCCGAGGGAGTTTGGCACCTCGATGTTCGCTTGTTGCTTGAAACCGAAGATGGTGCGCGGATCTACGTTCAGTATCATGGGGTGGTGGTGATGAATGAGAAGATAGGCACTGCCCTTGCTGGCGGGGGCGTCACCGAGTATGGCGATACCTATTTCATGACCCAGCTGCGTTTTGAGACTGGGGATGCGCGTTACGGTTGGCTGAATCGGGTTGTGGCGGTGGGTGAGGGACGCTTGGAATCTGGTGTGGTCGAATATCGCGTTTATGAGCTGGTGAACGATTCAAATTGAAGAGTTTAATTGAGTTTCAGCAATATTTTTGTTAAGCGATCGCCTAAATGTTCAATAGATTGTTGCTGTTTGGGATCTTTTAATGTGCCATCAGGATTAAAAGCTTCGTAAGCTTTGGATATGGCTACCTGATCGGGAAGTACCAAAACTTTGATGTTTCCCAAAATAGAACGCAGGTGAACCAACCCCCGCAAACCACCAAGACCCCCTGGAGAAGCGCTCATAATCGTAGCAACTTTATCTGCAAAAGCAGCCAAGGGAGCTTCATTTGGAGATGGACGGGATACCCAATCAATGGCGTTTTTCAAAACTCCCGTGACCGAACTGTTATATTCAGGTGAAGCAATCAAAAATCCCTGATGAGAAATCATTAAATCCTTCAATGTACGGGCATTGGCTGGTAGTCCTTCTTGAGCTTCCAAATCTTCATCAAACAAAGGTAAGGGCAAATCCCGTAGATCTAAATAAGTCACTTCTGCGCCTGCTGCCTTGGCACCAGTGGCGGCGATTTTTACCAATTTTTTGTTGTAAGAATCTATACGGGTGCTACCAGCAAAAGCTAGGATTTTGGGTGTAAATGCCATAGTTCTAGGTGGATTGGCTGACTCAGTTGCATTATCCTGTTTTCAGGCGATCGCTTTTTGCAACCTTTAGTTTTTCTTTACATAATTACACTAATTGAGAAAGAAGTGTCTATCCAAGCGCAATGGGCAATTCAGAAGATTAAAACAGATAGAATAGTCTCAAGCGAGGAGAAGTAACTAAGGAAAAGCGCAATGGGAAATCCATTTCCTGGAATGAACCCATATTTGGAACAGCCTGAACTTTGGCATCAAGTTCACAATCGTTTGATTGTAGCGATCGCTGATGACCTGACTCCTCAAATTGCGCCGAAATACCGAGTTTCCATAGAAGAACGAGTTTACACTAGTGTAGATGATATCTTACTTGTGGGAATTGCTGATGTAGCAGTTGCTAACCGTAACACTACAGATATCAGCACAACTTTGACTGCTGCAAAACTTACTGAACCCAGTAAAGTGAAGGTTCCCATACCAGAACAAGTAACAGAGCGATTTTTAGAGGTGCGAGCAACTCAAAGTAAAGAAGTAGTTGCTGTGGTAGAAATACTTTCCCCGAAAAATAAACGCTCAAAAGAAGGTAGAGCCGCCTACCAAAGCAAACGACAGAAAATTTTGGCTTCTGCAACCAACTTGGTAGAAATTGACCTTTTAAGACAAGGAGAGTCAATGCCTGTTCTCGGAGCGATCGCCACAGATTATAGTATCTTGGTGAGTCGCAGCTACAACAGACCTGATGCAGATTTATATACTTTCGACTTCAAACACCCAATTCCTGTTTTTCCTGTGCCTTTACGTGAAGGAGAACCTGAGCCAATAATTGACTTGCAAAGGTTACTCAATGAAGTTTACGAACGTGCTAGATTTGACTTGGCAATTGATTATTCACAACCTTTAAAAATAGTCAGATCGCCCCAGGAAGAAGCTTGGGTGAAAGAAATTTTGCAGAAAATATGAAGACTCCATCGAACAAAACTCAGCTGCATTATTCTGTTTTTAGGCGATCGCTATTTGCTACCTTTAGATTTTCTTTACACATTTCTTCTAAGCACTTACTGTTTAAAGCACCTTATCTCTTAGCTGAAAATTTAGAAGACGGCGAACATAAGCACTCCATGATTCGGCACTCGGTGGAAAGACTGACGCATAAAGCATAATACTGCTGATTGTGTCGAAGAATAAATCAGAATCGGCATCTGCTTGCAGTTCTCCCCTCTCCTTGGCTCGTTTTAGCACGAACGCAAACCCTTGCCGTCGAGGCTGTAGGTATTTTGTCCAATACATCTGAGCAAACTGAGGATTGGTTAATGCACTGTTAATAATCATGGCAACAGTCTGTTTTCCTAACGGGTTGAGTGTCAGTTGTGCAGCACTCTCGATTAGAGAATCGATATCACCCCAGAAACTACCTGTATCAGGTATCACAACTTCTTGTCTGAGACTTTCAATGGCATCTGCAATCAACTCTTCTTTGGAACTATATCGTCGGTAAATCGTGGTTTTGCCTACTCCAGCACGGGCGGCGATCGCATCAATACTCATGTGAGTAAAACCAACCTCTATGAGTAAATCAATTGTCGCTTGGAGAATTGCCTGATGAGACTCAACACTGCGGGGTCTTCCAGGACGCTTTTTAGCGGGTTCGCTCATGTAACAAGAACTTCATATTAACTTTTATCTCTAGCAAACCACAAATCTGGTTGACATTTGTATTTGATATTATCGATACTAATAGTATCGATAATATTTTGACGACTTATGTCTTTGCGAACTCGACCGAAATATACCAACAAAAATAGCACTCAAACTTTACGTCAAGGGCTGGAAGAATACTATGCGGTCAATTTGGATATCACTCATCCCAGCACTCAACCAGAGGATTTTGCCAAAATTTTGCTTGCTCATGATGCTAGTCATGTAATTTATGGCTGTCACACAAATATGTACGACGAACTTAAGCTTTTGCCGCTGACATTTTGGACGAGTGACTTCAAATTTAGAGATTGGTTGCGTGAGCGTCAGAATCCATCTGTAAATGTGATGTATGAAGACTTGATCAAGCGTTCTAGTGTGATTCGGTTATACAGTTCCATCTTTTTTGAATTACTGCGATTAATGCCAGAGTTGATTTCAATGTGGTTGACAACTCGTAACCATAAAACTTTCTTCCCGTTTCTTAACTTTCAACCAATGTTAGACCGTTCACTGTTAGAAATTCGTCAAGAGTTTGACCTTTTACCTTTCATCAAATAGACTTCTTTGTTTGGTTGCTTCCAACAGCTTAACGCTGGCGTAGATAGCATCAATGTGGGGTGTGGGAATTTGAGTGAGTTTTCCCAATTCTGCCACCGCGCCGACAATCGCATCTATTTCCGTGGGGCGTCCGGCTTCAATATCTTGCAGCATTGAGGTTTTGTGGGCACCAACATTTTCAGCCCCATTAATTCGCTGTTCTAAGGTAATGCCAAATTTTATACCTAAATTTTCGGCGATCGCCTGGGCTTCTGTCATCATTTGCCGTGCTAGTTCGCGGGTGAGGGGATAGCGGCAAATATCCTCTAAAGTCGCACCAGTGAGGGCGCTGATGGGATTAAACGCCACATTTCCCCACAACTTGATCCAAATTTCCGTGCGAATTTGATTGCGGATTGGTGCTTTAAATCCTGCTTGTTTAAGAGTTTGGGCTAATAATTGGATGCGATCGCTTTTACTGCCATCGATTTCACCAAGAGTAAAGCGATCGCCTTCAATATGCTTAATGACACCTGGTTCAATTATCTCAGTTGCCGGGTAAACAACACAACCAATGGCGCGGTCAACACCGATACCAGCTTCAACGATTCCCTCCGGATCAACAGATTGAATGCGTGTACCTTCATACTCGCCGCCATGATGACGAAAGTACCACCAAGGAATACCATTTTGGGCTGTAATCACCGTCGTATGCGGATTGTAGAGTGCAGAGAGGGAGGGGGCGATCGCTGGGACACTGTGAGCCTTAACAGTTAAAATTACTACATCTTGTGCCCCTGCTTCCTGAATATCGCTAGTTGCCAAAGCCGGATGAGCAACTTGGCTAGAACCGTCCGCCATGACTAGTTTTAGCCCATCTTTTTTAATTGCTTCCAAATGAGAACCACGAGCAATCAACGTCACTGTTTCACCAGCCAGTGCCAACTTTGCTCCTAAATATCCCCCGATCGCACCTGCACCAACAATACAGATCTTCATTTTCTCAAAAGAATATAGGTTATAGTTCAATACAGTTCAGTTAAGCCTAAAAGTATTCATGTAGAGACGCGATTCATTGCGTCTGAAAGACCAGTTTTCTTTGCCAATAAACTTTAACTGAACGGTATTGGGTTATAGTTTAGTACGATTAGTTGAAAAATTCCAAAACCTTATTATGCGACAATTTTATAATTAATAGGAACACTGTATGAACCAAAGTTTTCTCGATGCTGCCACAAGAGGTCAAAATGATTGGTGGCGTTATTTTTTAGGAGTTTTGTTGATTATTTTCTGCTACTTGTATGTAGGTTCATTCACTTCAGGTATTTTAGCAACTATTTTATTTTTAGTCTCAAGTACTGCAAATGGAAATGAAATTTCAAATTTACCATCTGAATTTCACAATCAATTAGAACTTTATTTACAAGCCTCACAAACTCGGTATTTTGTTATTTATAGTATTCCTGTGTTTTGTGCATGGCTGGGTATATTTATAACGATTAATTGGTTACACAAACGTAAAATTAAAACTTTGATTAGTGCTGATAGTTCTTTTAAATTTCAGCGTTTAATATCAGGCTTTGCAGTCTGGTTGATTATTTTAATAGCCTTCACAGGAGTAGATTATTTAATACAGCCACGAGTTTATTCATGGACTTTTGATTTAGTCAAGTGGCTGCCACTTTTTCCTTTGGTTTTAGTGCTTACTCCCATCCAAACCTCCGCCGAAGAATTTTTGTTTCGTGGCTATTTACTTCAAGGACTGGGGCTGTTATCTCGGCAACGACTTGTATTAATGATTGTTACTAGTTTCCTGTTTGCACTGCCACACTTGAGTAACCCAGAAATGCAGCGGGGAGAAATATGGGTAGCATTGCAATACTTTTCATGGGGTGTATTTTTTTCAGCACTTACCCTAAAGGATAATCGGCTGGAACTTTCTTTAGGTGCCCATGCAGCTAATAATATTTTTGCTTTTTTATTTGTTAATACTAAGGATTCGGTAATTCCTACACCTGCTGTATTAACTATGAACGATTCTGGAGATCCAAGGGTGGGTTTGGTTGTTTTCTGGGTAATGATTGCAATTTTCTACTACTTCTTCTTTGGTAGACGAAAAGAACACTCTACTTAAAAGGTTTGAAGACGCGATAAATCGCATCTCTACATCAGGATTTTTGGCTTATGTGAACTGTCTTGCTTTTTAAGGGGGGAACCGGAATCAAAATCCCCCGATAAGGGATTTCCAAGAAATAAATTATCTAAATATAGCGGTTCCCAATCACATCAGGTACAACATTATATCCAAAGGTGTAGGGGCACGGCAGTGCCGTGCCCCTACTCACTAGCTATAAACGAACCACAGAAGCGCAGAGAACACAGAGAGAGGAGAAATACAGAGGGTTTTTGCGTCGGTTTTGGGATATTTTTTATTTGGAAGTCCCTAAATTGGTGGATTTAGGGGTATCTAGAACCTTTTGCTACCGAGAAAAAAACTTTTCAAACATCCTCTAAAGGCCAAGATTTAAGAGTCAAGGTGCAATTTCCGAGTTCAAAGGTGCAACTTCCAGGCTCAAAGGTGCAACTTCCAAGCTCAAAGGTGCAACTCCAGGCTCAAAGGTGCAACTTCCGAGTTCAAAGGTTCAACTTCCGAGTTCAAAGGTTCAACTTCCAGGCTCAAAGGTGCAACTTCCAGGCTCAAAGGTGCAACTTCCAGGCTCAAAGGTGCAACTTCCAGGCTCAAAGGCTCAACTTCCAGGCTCAAAGGCTCAACTTCCAGGCTCAAAGGCTCAACTTCCGAGTTCAAAGGCTCAACTTCCAGGCTCAAAGGCTCAATGATTTCTTGATTTTCCCCACTCCCACACTCCCTACTCCCTACTCCCCTATATTAAGCAACTTCGCCATCGCCAACCGTTGCAGTTTCCCAGTGGCACCACGGGGTAGTTGATCTAAAATGTGAATTTGCTTGGGCACTTTGAAATTTGCCAGCATGGTTGAACAGTGAGTTAAAAGTTCTTTTTCGCTGGCTTCTGCTTTGAGGACAACAGCTGCATGGATATCTTCTCCTAAAGATTTGTGGGGGACGGCAAAGGCTAGGGCTTCAGCGACGGCGGGATGGCGCAGCAAAATATCATCTACTTCTAAGGGAGAAATTTTTTCCCCACCCCGGTTAATCAATTCTTTAATCCGTCCAGTCAGGCGGAGATAGCCATCTTCATCGACTGTACCTTGATCCCCTGTGCGGAACCAACCATTTACAAAAGCAGTGGCGTTGGCTTCTGGGTTATTTTCATAGCCGTCAATGACATTTGGTGCTTTTACCACCACCTCGCCCAAACTTCCTTGGGGTAGCAGGTTACCTTCGGAGTCCATAGTGCCGACTTCTACACCGAAGCCATAACCGACAGTACCAGGTTTGCGGACTTTTGGCGGCAAGGGATTAGTAGTCATTAAGTGGGATGCTTCAGTCATGCTGTAAGATTCCACCACAGGAGCATTGAGAGTTGCCTCCAGTTGTTCGATGATAATGGGGGGCAAAGAAGCACTACTAGAGCGAATAAAACGGAAGGGATTCGCTTTCACAATTTCTGTGTTGCGGCTAGCGCGTGCCAAAATTGTCTGGTGCATGGTTGGTGCTGCGGAGTACCAGGTAGGTTTGTAGGTTTCTACCAGTTTCCAAAACTCTAGGGCATTAAAACCATTGGGACAAACCAGTGTACCGCCAGATCCCAGAGTTGCCAACAAACAGCCCACTAAGCCGTGAACGTGGAATAGCGGCATTAAACAAAGTGTAGTGTCAGCTGCGGTGAGTGAATAAGCACCAATAATGTTGTTGGCAGAAGCAATGAGATTGCGATGACGAATTGGCACCCGC
The DNA here is from genome assembly GCF_015207005.2 of Desmonostoc muscorum LEGE 12446. Lineage (GTDB taxonomy): Bacteria > Cyanobacteriota > Cyanobacteriia > Cyanobacteriales > Nostocaceae > Nostoc > Nostoc muscorum. The sequence goes on along the minus strand of NZ_JADEXS020000001.1, from coordinate 983,558 downwards.
TTGGGACGGCTGGTGGTGCCGCTGGTGTGGAGAATCATTGCTATATCGTCAGATGAGGGGGATGAGGGGGATGAGGGGGATGAGGGAGAAAGTAATTCTTCTTTCCCCACATCCTCTTCCCTATGCCCGATGCCCCATGCCCGATGCCCTAATTCAAAGCTCAAAGTGCCGTCCGTGTTGACTTTGGCATTAATCAGCATCATATCGGGTGGGAGGGCGGCAATGGCTGCTTCTGGTTCCTCAGACAGCGTAATCAGTGCTTTTGCCTGGGTATCTGCATAGTAGAAGGCAAATTCTTCTTGCTTGTATTTGGGATTCAAAGGTGCAGCGGTGCCAGATAAAGCAGCAGCGAGAAAAGTAATTGCCATCGGTGAACCGTTAGTCATGGCAATGGCAATGCGTTCTTGGGGTTTGAGTCCAAAGCTATGGAGTTGGGATACCAGCCCAGTAACATTTTCGCGCAATTGCTTATAAGTTAGCGATCGCCCCCCAGGCGTAACTAGGGCTAAATGATTGTCTTCTCCTGCTAAAAGCTCAAATAAATTCATTTCAAAACCTCCAAAAGGTATTGGGTACTGGGTACTGGGGATTGGGAAGAGGATGGGAAGATAAGGGGAAAGACTTGTTGCAAGTTGTTTCCGTGTCTCCAATTCCCCTTGTCTCCCTCATCCCCCTCATCTCCCTCATCTTCCCCAATCCCCAGTCCCCATTCCCCATTCCCCAGTCCCCAGTCCCAAGCTAAAATTAAGTCAATCTTGTGTCTGTCGCTACTAATAAATCAGAAAAAACTTTTTCAGCAGCTCAACCAAATCGATAAATATGGATCGTCGGAAATTTATTAACTATGTTACTTTAGCAGGATCTAGCTTTGCCTTAACTAGTTGTATTCAAGGCAGAAATTCCAATTCATCGGGTGAAGTATCTCCTTTGGCATCGCCTGTAGTAGTAAATGAACCCCTGAAAGTGGGATTTGTTTATATAGGGCCTGTGGGTGATTTTGGCTGGACTTATGCTCATGATTTAGGTCGCAGACACATGGAAGCCAATCTTCAAGATAAGGTAAAAACTACCTTTGTGGAAAATGTCAATGAAGGTGCTGATGCTGAAAGAGTAATTCGCCAATTAGCATTAGATGGTAACAAGTTGATTTTCACAACTTCCTTTGGCTACATGAACCCAACAATTAAAGTTGCCAAGGAGTTTCCTAACATTTTCTTTGAACACTGTACAGGATACAAACGTGCTGCTAATGTTGGCACTTATTTGGGACGTTTTGAAGAACCGCGTTACTTAACCGGCATGATTGCTGGCAAGATGACAAAATCAAATGTAATTGGTTTTATTGGCGCATATCCAATTCCGGAAGTAGTTCGGGGAATCAGTGCATTTGCTCAAGGAATGCGGGTAACAAATCCCCAGGCAAAAGTTAAGGTACTTTGGGCACAAACTTGGTACGATCCAGCTAAAGAAAGAGAAGCAGCGCAAGCTTTGGTTAATTTAGGTGCAGATGTCCTGACCCAGCATACAGACTCTGGTGCTGTTGTACAATTGGCTGAGGAAAAAGGCATTTATGCTTTTGGCTATAACACTGATATGAGCAAGTTCGGTCAAAAAGCTCACCTGACATCAGCTATTAACAAATGGGGCAAATTCTATACAGATAAAGCTTTGGCTGTAATGACCAATGCTTGGAAATCTCAAGACGTTTGGGATGGTATTGGTCAAGAAATGGTAGATATTTCTCCGATGAATCAAGTGATTCCAACTGATGTACAACAATTAGTAAATGCTAAGCGAGATGAATTTATTCAAGGTACTGCACATCCTTTTGATGGGCCAGTGAAAGACCAAAAAGGTGTAGTGCGAGTCCCAAAAGGTAAGGTGTTAGATGATAAGCAACAACTGGCGATGGATTGGTACGTTGAAGGAATTGAAGGGTCAATTCCTCAAGATAAATCCTAGTTCTGAAACTCTTATTTCTTCTCTACGAGACGCTGCGCGAACATGGGTAGAGTATTCAGAATTCTGAATTCTGAATTCTGACTCCTTTTTATCTTTTTAGCTTGAGGAAAAAATGAATAAGTCAGTTTCTCGGTTGCAGGTGAGAAATATTAGCAAATCGTATTCTGGCTTTGTGGCGAATCATCAGGTAAACTTGGCAATTCAACCGGGAGAAATTCATGCTCTTTTGGGGGAAAATGGAGCGGGTAAGAGTACCTTAATGAAAATTATCTATGGGTTAGTGCGTCCGGATGCTGGTGAAATTCTTTGGGAAGGGCGACAGGTTAATATTAATAGTCCAACTGAGGCAATATCTCTGTTCATTGGAATGGTATTTCAGCACTTTAATTTATTTGAAACGCTGACTGTTACACAAAATATCGCCCTGACGCTGCCTCGTAGCGAAAAATGGGATTTATCACGAGTTGCTAAAAGAATTATCACACTATCAGCAGCATACGGTTTAAATATAGATTGCGATCGCCCTGTTCATACCCTTTCAGTTGGTGAAAAACAGCGCCTAGAAATTCTCCGGTGTTTGTACCAACGTCCAAAATTGCTGATTTTAGATGAACCAACGGCGGTTCTCACTCCCCAAGAAACGGAAACACTCTTTGCTACTTTAAGGCAAATCGCCTCTGATGGTTGCAGTATTTTATTTAGCAGTCACAAATTGCCAGAGGTACAATCTCTGTGCAGTCATGCTACAGTGCTGCGTCAAGGTAAAGTCGTTGCTAATTGTAACCCCCAAGCAGAAACAGCAGCGAATCTAGTCAGGATGATGATTGGTGCTGATGTGTCAGGGACTGGGGACTGGGGACTGGGGACTGGGAGGAAAGAAGAATTACTTTCTCCCTCATCTCCCTCATCTCCCCCAGGGCCAGTTTGCTTGCTGGTTAAGGATTTACATGTTAAACCCGAAAATCCTTACGGCACAACCTTGCAAAACATTAATTTGGAAATTCACACTGGCGAAATCGTTGGTATTGCTGGAGTGGCGGGGAATGGACAAACGGAATTAATATCAGCTTTGAGTGGTGAAATCATCTCTCCCCAGGCAGAAATGATTATGCTAGGTGAAATGCCCATAGCCAAAAGTGGTGTTACTGCGCGTCGCCGCCTGGGATTGGGATATGTTCCAGAAGAACGTTTAGAAAAAAGTGTGGTGCCAAGTTTAACTTTACTGGAAAATGCTTTGCTGACAGCCCACGGACAAGGGTTGTTACGCCGGGGGATGATTCGCTTTGGCAAGTTAAAAACCTGGACTCAAAGAATTTGTGATGCTTTCAATGTTAACCAAGCGGGGGTAAATTCTGTTGCTGCTAGTTTATCCGGGGGCAACTTGCAAAAGTTTATTATGGGGCGGGAGATATCCCAAAATCCAGCTGTATTAATTGCAGCACATCCAACTTGGGGCGTGGATGTCAACGCCACTGCCAGAATTCATGAAGCATTGATTGAAATGCGAGATACAGGTGCAGCAGTGCTGGTGATTTCTGAAGATTTGGATGAATTGTTTGCATTGTGCGATCGCATTGGTGCAATCTATAAAGGACAAATTTCTCCCCTCAAGCCAATTGCCCATACTAACCGCGATGAAATCGGTAGCTGGATGGCAGGAATTGGTTTTGATTGCCCATCAATCAAATAAGGGACTTCCAATTAAAAAAACATCCCACCGTAGGGGCGCACAGCTGTGCGCCCCTACAAATGTAAAAATAATTTGGGATAATTTATTTTTTGGAAGTCCCTAAGTCTGAAAAATCAAATTATCAGTGAGTTTTACTAAGGAAGGGATAAAGGGCGATCGCTTCATCTAAAATATTGCTGTGGTCAATCACCTGACAAAAAAGCTTAAATTTAACATGAATGAGAGTTTAGCAGCCACATTAGGGGAATTACACGCACAAATATATTGGTTACATGATGCCGAAAAGTTTGCAGAATTGGCATCAGCAGCAGCTACCATATATATGAAACTTGGTTATACTCACCAACAGGCAGAAACCGCAGGTAACTTAATTAGTCAGGCTTATCAATTAGCTGATGATGCTGCTAATGCCCAAAAAATAGGTAATTTTGAACGAGAAATCCAGCTTTATAATCAAGCTAAAGATAAATTAACTGAAGTAGAAACCATATTAGGTTATCAAACCAGTATCGCTATACATCAAATGAAATGGTGGATGTATTTTCGTCATCAACAAAAATTCAAAATTCTAATTCACTTGTTTTTACAACATTTGAAAGCGGTAAGATTAATCAACTTAGTTACTGCTATGAAATTGACATATTTTCTGATGGAAATAGGCAGAGTTCATAAATCGCGTGACATCAAAACCACCAAAACTAATGCTATCCGATACTGGACAGAATTATTGAAAATTAAACCGCCACAATACCCTTATCTTGGTTAAATTGCTTATTTTTAGATGCTGAGTTCCCAGTGCCTCAATTGGAATTAATGAAGTAGTGCGACTTCTTCAATGCCTCATTTTCACCGAGAATTCAGGCTTTGAGCGTATTTTTCTGGCGATCGTAAACTCGATCGCCAGAATAGACACAATTGAGGGCGGCGGCTCAAACTCAGTTACAGCAGGCATCTTGGGCTTAACGCAGATTCCTATTCCATTGCTAGGAAATGCTTTTAGCTTGTTCTAGCTTGTAAGTGCGATCGCTCAATTAAAATCAAAATGCTATAATGCTAAAGGGGATACATTAACATTTCCCTAATTTCGCAAGATTTGAATCTAAATAAATCTCAAATCTGTGAAAAATAATTGGAGAGGTGTCCGAGCGGTTCATGGTGACGCACTCGAAATGCGTTTTGGGGAAACTCAACGGGGGTTCGAATCCCCCCCTCTCCGTTTTTCTCATGTATGCGTAATTACTTAGCCAGATATTTGGCAAAGAATACTAAAATATACACTAACAGTACATATTTATAGGATAAACTAATGCCATCGTGTGAGGAATGAACGATGACGAGTTCGAGCTTGCGGCGACCAGTTTCGTTTGCTTGTATTGGTGTCTGTTTTTATCTGGGTATTAGTGCAGGAGTCTTCATTCGGGTTGGGCGATCGCAGCGAACAAATGCTGCTACTACACCTGCTGAACCTGGTTTATTACCATTAACTATACCTGAATCTACGCCACCAACATCAAAAAAACAAACTTTTCCACGCACCGTTACCATTAAAGCTGTTGGAGATATTATTCCTGGTACTAATTTTCCTAACTACAGATTACCCCGCTTTCGAGAGCAATTATTACCAAAATCAGTGAGAACCCACTTGCAAGGATCTGATATCTTATTTGGTAACTTTGAAAGTAGCTTAACTAATTATCCCTACACTACTAAAGATATTAGTCGAGGACAAGTCTTTGCATTTCGCTCTCCACCTGCATATGCTCAGCTATTTGGTAAGGCTGGTTTTAATGTATTCAATATGGCGAATAACCATGCAATGGATTTTGGTCTGGTAGGGTTCAAAGATACAAAGAAGAATCTTGAGGCTGTGGGGATTGCCACATTAGGTCATAAAAATCAAATTCTCTATCTAAAAGCTAACAATATCCCTGTGGGAATGATTGGTTTTTCTCCTTATGAAATGTATAATTCCATCCATAATTTAGCAGCAGCTGAAAAACTCGTAACAGAAGCTAAAAATAATGCCAACATTGTAATAGTATCGATGCACGCTGGAGCTGAGGGAACAGAAGCACTACACGTTAAGAATCAGACAGAGTTTTTTTATGGAGAAAACCGAGGTAATTCAATCAATTTTGCCAGAAAAATGATTGATGCAGGAGCAGACTTAGTACTGGGACACGGGCCTCACGTTCCCAGAGCGATGGAAATTTATAAGAAAAAAATCATAGCTTATTCTTTAGGGAATTTTTTGGGATATCGGACTTTATCTACAAATGCTCAAGCAGGTGACTCACTCATTTTAGAAGTCAAACTCAATTCATCTGGAAATTTGGTATCAAGTAAAATTATTCCCATTCGCATGGATCGGCAGGGAATCCCTCAAGTAGATCGGCATTTTCGGACTGTGAAACTTATGCGTTATTTGAATAATCAAGCTTTTCCTAAAAATCCGGTGAAGATTAATAAAAAAGGGGAAATTGTTCTACATAATAAATCACAGCGATCGCCCTCGGATTCAGCAAATTTTAGATTTTAGATTTTAAATTTTGGATTGTTCATTGAAAACTTAAAATCTAAAATAGAACCATTTCTCATCCCTGCAAAGATTCAACAGGTGGAGGAATAATTTTTATACCGTAGCTGGGAGCAGTTGCCAAAACTTTTTCCATATCTGCGGGACTAACAGTAGTTGATGAGATACTTTCTGAAACTGGCACACCTATTTCCATGAAAAACTTTTCTAACCCTGCTGGCGTCAGCCAACACAGCAATTTTACTGGTTCTAAACCGATGTTTGTAAACCCATGAATCTGTCCTTTAGGAAAATGGAGAAAAGTTCCAGGAGTTGCTAATATTGTTTGGTCATGCAATTGAAATTCCAATTCACCCTCTTGAATATAAAAAGCTTCATCCTCATGACTATGAACGTGAGGAGGTGTACTGCTTTGTGGTTGAATGATAATCTCAATTAGGGCATAGGCTTGACCAGTTTCCTCACCTACAGCTTTAAAAGTATATAAATCTCCAAGCACCCAGTAAGAAGAACCTTGTCCTGGTTGTTGCAATAATTCTTTTTGATTGACTGTCATGGTAATTTCCTCACTTTTAAAATTTTATACCGAGTTGGGCATGGGGCATTGGGCATGGGGCATGATCGCCATTTTTCTAATATCGATGAGTTCGGTTTCTAGGCGATCGCGTGCTGCAATCTGCTCGACAATAAATTTAGCAACGTGTTCGCTTTGGCGACCTTGATGGGGAGTACCAAGAATTACTGGAATAAATAAGGATGAATCTGACATAGTTTTTCTCTCTACTGTTCTTGATAATTCCAAAGTAATCCACCATGACGCAAAACAATTCCCTGTCCGATGCCTTGACTGCTACCAGTAACTAAGGCAAGTTTACCTTCTAATTTCATAAACTTTTTCTCTGTGATTTATTCTTGAGTTTTTGGTTAATCTTTACAAACTCAAATTGGCAGCACCAAAAGTAGCATTAAACTTGCGACACCAGATAGCAGCAGATTTATAGTCTGCTAAATTTATATTTTCAGGAATGGAATAAGTCTGAGCGCCGCTATATTTTTGTAAACGAGCAACGATAATATAGTCTCCCTTTTTTAAGGGATAGGATGGTGGCTTGGTTGAATTGATGACGTTATTTGAACGATGTAAAATTACTACTAAATCCGGCCCTTGTTCAGAGGTTTTAAACGACTGGTCAAGCTCTAGAAATGATTTACCGTCTTTTTTCGTAATACGGACTGTTCCTTGAGTTGTATGTTCTCCAGAAACAAATGTGCCTGATTTGATAATAATTGAATTTTGAGATTGTGCTGATTGGGCTAAAGGCTTGGTCTGAGTTGATGAGACAGGAACAGATGCACTTACAGCCGCAGGACTTTCATTAGACTGCTTATTGGATACTTTTTGTACACAGCTAACTATAACAAGAGAAGATAAACTGATAATTAACAAATATCTGATTTTCATGCTTTCAATACCTCAATGGATCAATGAACGATATAGATTTTGGGTTTAAGTTTGAACTAATTATTACTTTAATAATTAGTCTAAAAATTATGGATATCTAAGGAATAATAGCTAGAAAGCTGATATTTGGCTTAGAAAGTTCTTATAGATTTATCAGCAAAATTTAAATTTTCAACCTGTCAGTAATTACAGGAAGTTTTTAAGTTGCGACACGGAACTGGGGAGTGGGGAGACAAGGTGAGAACTCGCAACAAGTCGTTGTCAATTTTTTTACGTAGATGCGTAGCCTCTCGTAGAGAAGGGAAGACTGCCAAGACGCAGAGAACATAGAGTTCAGAAGTGCTTAACTGAAATTTATTGCTTTTAAATCCATTGAAGCACTGCTAAAAATTTCTGAAATTAATTTAATTGCCTCCCCTAGTTTTACCCGATTACTCTCTATATTCATAAACACAAGGGCAGAGAAGACTGCCGAAAACAAACATCAAAAGAAGGAAAAAACAATGAAAACTGTAGAATCTATTCAACCTAAAACAATGAAGAAATTTGTGATTCGTGAAGTTGAGACACTCAGAACAACCAGAGCAGCCGCTTATGTCTGCTGGATATGTAGTAGTTGCTGGTAATTTGCGAAATTCATTCAAGTACCTCCCCTAGTTTTACCCGATTGTTATCTATATTCATAAACATAAGGGTAACAAATATTGCCCAAAACAAACATCAAAAACAAGGAAAAAACAATGAAAACTGTAGAATCTATTCAACCTAAAACAATGAAGAAATTTGTGATTCGTGAAGTTGAGACACTCAGAACAACCAGAGCAGCCGCTTATGTCTGCTGGATATGTAGTAGTTGCTGGTAATTTGCGAAATTCATTCAATTACCTCCCCTAGTTTTACCCGATTGTTATCTATATTCATAAACATAAGGGTAACAAATATTGCCCAAAACAAACATCAAAAACAAGGAAAAAACAATGAAAACTGTAGAATCTATTCAACCTAAAACGATGAAGAAATTTGTGATTCGTGAAGTTGAGACACTCAGAACAACCAGAGCAGCTGCTTATGTTTGCTGGATATGTAGTAGTTGCTGGTAAGTTCAAATAATCAATGAGTTATTTAATTTCAGCTTGACATTAAAAATAGTTCATTGAGCTAACTACATACTTTACCTGAAATTAGTGGTGGGGTACAATCCCCCACTAATTAATAAAGATTTTTGAGATCGCGCAGAGGCGCTCTAGGCGCACAGAAAGAAAGAGTTTAAAATCAGGAGTTTAGGAAGAGGTATATTGATTCTGACTCCTGAATTCTGACTCCTGTTAGCGCAGCGGGGCGTAGCCCATTCTGAATTCTTACAACATTACATTAATAAGGAAACTTGACGTGACCAGATATCCTGCTGATGCTCTGGTTTCTATTTATCCATTTACTCGCCAATCTGAAGGAGATGAATTCATTATTGGGCGAGTAGATACTAATATTTTTCTAGCATTACCCTCTGATGCAATAGAGTTACTGGACTATTTGGCTGCTGGAAAAACTATTGGACAAGCACAACGGCTTTACCAGCAAAAATATAATGAAGTGCCAGATATTGAAGGTCTGCTAGAAGTTCTAGAAGAAAATGATTTTGTTAATATTCTATCTTCTAGACAAACAATTTTACCAACACATACCAAGCAACCAAAGCAAATAAATCATTTTACCCATATTTCGCAGTCATCTGCTCAAAAATTATTTAGCAAAAAGGTACTAATTGGTTGTGGAATAGTCATATTTTTTGCTGTAGCTGCTCTTAGCTTTAAACCCGAAATTTTGCCTAGTTATCAAGCTTTTGTCTTTACAAAAAATGTCACTATGATGACGTTAATTTTAACTGGAATTAATGTTATCGCAGTCTTTTTACATGAGATGGCTCATTTAGTCGCTGCTAAAGCAGTGGGTGTTTCTTGCCAATTAAGACTTAGCAATCGCCTTTGGATACTCGTAGCAGAAACAGATATGACGGGGATATGGGGTGTGCCTCGAAATCAGCGGTATCTACCTTTTCTTGCAGGGCCATTGCTAGATGTTGTATTAACTTCTGTCTTGCTGCTGATTTTGTTTGCTCAACAAGAAAATTGGGTGGTAATATCTCCCATTGTTTTACAGCTAATGCAAGCGATCGCTTTGAGCTATCTACTAGGTTTAATTTGGCAATGCTATTTCTTTGTTCGGACTGATTTTTACTACGTCATTGCTAATTTTTTTAGATGTAGAAGTCTGATGAAGGATACAAAGGTTTTCTTACAAAACCAAATATTTCGATTATTCAGATTTTCTCATCCCACTGACCAATCCTCTATTCCTAGAGGCGAAATGCGAGTGATTCGCTGTTACGCTATTATCTACGTTTTAGGTCACATCGCTGCATTTTGGTCGCTGTTTTTCATTGGTATTCCAACAATGTGGAATTATGCTTCCCTACTTTTAGGCACGTTGAGTGCAGGGTATGAATCTAATCCTTATGCCTTCACCGATGCCCTAGTAATGGGATTGCTGGTTTTTGGAATTCAAGGTATTGGTATTTTTCTTTGGATTAACAGTTTACGTCTTACTAAAAGGAGATAAATTATGAACCGCCAAAATACTCTCGAACAAAATATTTTACAACAACCAGAAATTGCTAAGGTGATTTTGCTGGAGGGAGAATCGGGTAGTTCCAGGTTAGAAATTTTGCAGCAATGGTTACAGGTAGGTGAAGAAAATAAAGCAAAAACTTGGCTGCTATCCTTTAATACCCAAGAAGATGGGTTATGGTCTGGATTAAATGAATGGCTAAATCAACTTTTACCAGATATTCAAGAAAAAGCACCACATTTAATTGAAAAACATAGCTATGAATTAGCAATGATTTTGCCTGGTTTAAGGCGTCAAATATCAGTTAAAAACCCGAATTTAACAGATAGTTCTATTGATGATGAAAGGGTACGGAATTATCCTTTAGATCGAGCCTATAGAATCATACATGGGGTAATCAATTTACTAGATTCCTGGTTTGATTACACAGATGCTTCTCCTTGGTTGATTGCTTGTAATGATTATGAACAAGCAGGATTTTTAGTACGCCGCTTTTTTGCTGAACTCGTCCGTCGTCGAGGACAGAAACTAAAGTTAAGTTTAGTCTTTGCTGCTGCTCCTAATACTGGTGAAACTGCGATCGCTCACTTAAATCATCAGTTTTTAGCGCAAAAGATTAGTTTGGAATTACCACCAAAACCAGAAGTAGTAATTTCCCAAGCAAAAATGTCCCAACTGGCGCAAAAGTTGGAAGAACAAATTGGTAGAGATTCTATTGAACTTGAAATTCATGGACCGCGCCTGGTTTCATATTGGTTACAAAGTGACCAACCTGAAAAAGCATTGATTTGGCAAGCAAGACTATTGGGAACTTATAATCACCAAGGTTTTTATGAAGATGCATTAGTATACTGTGAACCCGTTGCTACTCAACTTGACCATCTTTGTGGAAAAGACAATAACATGCGATGGAATATGGTTGGGAATCTTTTTAATTGCTACGCAACAACAGGAAATATTACCAAAGCATATCAAATTGTTCAAGAAGAAGCTCTCCTCAAACTTGATGCACCAGCGCAGTTAGTTCGAGCTTATTACATAATGGCAATGTTCCATACTCGCTTTCTGCCGGAACATGACCATGCTTTAGCTGAAGATTATCTCAATCGCAGTCTGAGTATCTTAGCAGAATCAACGGCAGATATTCCAGCTGATGATAGACATTTTATGACTGCTTTCGATATGAACGGTTTAGCACTTGTTAAACACCGTCAAGGTTTCCCTGAAGAAGCAATTAAACTTTGTAAGTCGGCAATTGAAGAATTCAAAAACCATTTAAGTGAAGGTCAACATCGATTACATCGCTCAGTTTTGGACTATAACATTGCCCAAGTATACGCAGCAATGGGCGAATTAGAAGAAGCTGTGATTTATTTTACAGCTGCGATCGCTGCCGATCCAAACTACTCAGAGTACTACAACGATCGCGGTAATGTTTACCAACGCCTGGGTTATTTGGAAAATGCTTTGAATGATTATCACCAAGCTATTGAGCTTAGCCCACCATACTATGAAGTCTGGATGAATATCGGACATTGCTATTATTTAAAAGGTCTGCCCGAAGAAGCAACTAAGGCTTATTCAGTGGCTCTTGATTTAGAACCTACTCTGACTCCAGCATTGATTGGCCGCGCTCAAGCATTTGAAGCATGGGGATATCTGGAAGCAGCTTTATTAGATTATAATGCGGCACTTGCTTTAAATTCACAGCAACCTTTATTATTAGCAAATCGGGCTACACTTCACTACGAACTTGGACAACTACCAGAAGCTTTGAGTGATTTAGCAGCTGCGATCGCTTTATCACCAGATAATCCAGATTTCTATCAAAATCGCGCGATCGTATTAATTAGTTTAGGTCAGTCTGATGCTGCATCTACAGACCTCCAGACTTATCTTCGGCTTAATCCCGATGCCACAGATCGTGCTGAAGTAGAGGAAAATTTATCTAGTCTTAGCAAGGGATAGGGACTTCATAGGGTTCGGCTTACAGGTTTCATAAATAATCTAGCGCGATCGCACTTGTAAATTAAAGGTGCGATCGCAACTTCTTCTATTATCTCAGTTATCTGAGTTTGATTTTCATAATTTATAATATTGTTTGCTAAAAATCTTTAAAGCGATCGCACTACAAAAAACAAATCTCTGCGTACCTCTGCGCTTTCCTTTGCGCCCCTCTGCATTTCAAAATATTATCTGTACCTCAGTTAACAAGAGGTATAGCTGTAAATTTCAATCTGAAGACGGAATTGATCAAAATTGTTCCTGGATAACTCCCCAGTTTCACTACAAAGGGAAATAATGAAAGGATACGTCCTTGTTATGGCAGTCAGCTACTGTCACTCTTAATTCACTTGTATAAAAGCTAATCAAAGCAGACATGAAACGGAGAAAAAACAGTGCAAATCACTAAACGGAATGTCGAGTTAAGAGTCGATGACAGTTTGATGCGTGTCTATGTAGCGTCTCCTAAAACACCAGGACTTTATCCCGGTATTGTATTTTACAGTGATATTTATCAGTTAGGCGAGCCGATAATTCGTTTAGCTAACTACTTGGCAGGATATGGCTATGTAGTGGCGGCACCCGAAATTTTTCATCGCCTTGAGCCAATTGGGCAAGTTATTGAACCAAACGATCTCGGTCGGATGCGTGGTAATGATGACGCTCGCCGAACTGCGATCGCACATTATGATGAAGATTGCCATGCTGTAATCGAATTTCTCAAGACAGAAAGTGCAGTTTCTCCAGGCAAGATAGGCACTCTCGGCTTTTGTATTGGAGGACATTTAGCTTTTCGTGCAGCATTTAACAGCGAAATTAAAGCTTGTGTCTGTTGCTATCCTACTGGCATTCCCAGTGGCAAACTGGGGCAAGGTGTAGCCGATACAATCCATCGAGTTAGTGAAATCAAAGCCCAGATGCTAATGGTGTTCGGTACACTCGACCCTCATATCCCAGACTCTGACCGACAAACCATAATTAAAGCTCTAGAAAATGCTAATGTACCCCATAAAGTTCTCTTGTATGAAGCAGAACATACCTTCATGCGTGACGACGGTTATCGCTACGATTCTGCTGCTACTACCTCTGCTTGGGCTGAAATAATACCTTTCTTGGAAGGTGTGTTTGCAAACTGAAGAAATTTTTTTTCTTAGGGATTTCCGAGAAATAAATTATCGAACCACAGAGGCGCAGAGAACACAGAGAGAGGAAAAATACAGAGGGTTTTTGCATCAGTTTTAGGATATTTTTTTATTTGGAAGTCCCTTACTTGTTGCTAATACCGTTTCTTTATAAGGCTGCGCTAAATTTTTTTGACTTCTTATTTCTTTCTTTGCGTCCTTCTCTGACGAGACGCTGCGCGAATGCGTTCTTGGCGGTTCGTTCTTCATTTATCTGCTGTAATACTGCGTTTCAATCCATACTCGCATTTCAGTTTCAGAGCCAAAAGAAGCAGAACGTCCTGTCATCGGGTCATAGGCGTGCCAAGAACAATCCCCATTGGCAAGGCGTGTTTCCCAAACTTGCAATTGAGAACTGCTTGTAATTACTGTAACTAAACTGTGCCAAGCGTTTTGAAGTTTTGATTTTAGTACCAACCATTTATCAACTATCTTCATAGAAAAATCTTCCCGACTCAATCGAACATCAGATACTTTCTAGATTCGCTTGCTTACATCCCAATTAGAAGGTACAGATTTGCTCAATTTTGACTGGTACAGTCATAGTATTTACAACTGTTCTAGTCAAAATGCGCCCAACTGTACCAGTTCAAACACACAAAAATCTCTTAATATTGCCTATAATCCCTGCTATCATCCCGAAGGAAGGATTGCATTGTGAATATTCCTTTAGATCGGCATTCACCAACCCCGATATATCTACAGATTCGCAATTATCTTAGTCGTTTGATTCAATCTGGCAAAATACCAGATAGACAAAAACTTCCTTCTATTCGGGCAATGTCCACGAGTATTCAAGTTAATAAGTTGACTGTTATTGAGGCTTACAGTCTCTTAGAAGCTGATGGACTCATACATGCTCGCCAGGGTTCCGGCTATTTTGTCAACCGTACAATAAAAGTATCCTCTGGTCTGACTTTGCGTTCGACCTTTGCACCATCTCAAGAAGTGATAATTTCACAAGGTAGTGGGTCTTTTTTCGAGCAATATACAGCTTCAATTCAGGCTCGACGGCAGCGAGACATTATTGAGTTCAGTTCAGGTTTTCCCTGTACTACCATCTCAGATAATCTTCAACAGGTTGCTAAACGGGCATTGGCTAAAGCAGGGGATACCCTTTTTAGAGAAGACTTCCCTGAAGGACAATTTATACTGCGGCAACTGATTGCTCAGATGTTAGTCCAACAAGGGTTAGAGGTTTCCCCGGAAGAAATAATTATTACCGCTGGCTCACAACAAGCTCTATCTTTAGCTATGCAATACTACCTGCAAAAAGATGACTGGGTGATTGTGGAAACACCAACCTATCATGGTGCATTGGGAATTCTGGAAAACTTACAAGCCAAAGTCATAGGAATTCCCATGACTGCGGAGGGAATGAATTTGGAATTGCTGGAGCAGTATCTCAAAAGCCATCGACCAAAATTAATTTACACCATTAGTACTTTACACAATCCAACCGGTATTACAACTTCCCAAGCTCATCGACAAGCGTTATTAACGTTGGCACAACAGTACGAGTGTTTGATTATGGAAGATAATGCTTACGAAGGGTTAAATTTTGAACCAGTTCCTCCTCCCATCAAGGCATTCGATCGCCATAATTTGGTGACTTACATCAGCACATTCTCAAAAACCCTGATGCCTGGAGTGCGAGTTGGTTACATGGTGGTGCCAGGTGAGCATTATCAACCTCTGGTGAAGCAGAAATTACTCAATGACTTGCATGTATCTACGGTATCTCAGGCAATTGTAAGCGAGTTTTTAGCATCGGGACATTATCGCCGTCACCTGAATCGTTTACGTATTAGTAACTTGCAAAGTCGGAATGTGATGTTGCAAGCTTTGGAAAATTATTTTCCTGAAGCGATCGCCTGGACGATTCCCCAAGGTGGTTTATTTCTGTGGACTCATCTGCCAAACCATTTACCTATTCAAGCAATTTGCTCTGAAGCATTATCACACAATGTCCTCGTTGCTAGTGGTGCTGCATTTTTTCTCAGACAAGGCTATCCGGCGATGCGCTTGAACTTTTGCCACACACCAGAGGATATTGAACATGGCATTAAAGTTCTTGGTCGGCTAATCAAAAAGTATTTAACTGAGAGTTCCATCACTATGGGTTTGTCATCTCAACGAGTAATTGTATCGTCGATTCGCTCATAAGTAAGTCGGCAAGAAAAATTCAATGTATATGAAGAAATATAAATTTGATGTAGGGACTTTATGGGGCAATACAGTTCAGTTAAGCATCTTTCTTCTCTTCCTTCTCTTCCTTCTCTTCCTTTGCGTCCTTTGCGTACTTAGTGGTTCGTTAAAAAAATTGACTTTGATAAAGGGTTTTAGCCTTAACTGAACCGTATTGCTTTATGGGGTTGGGCTTACAGGCTTCATAAATAATTTAAAGCGATCGTAGTTTGAGGTATACTTTATTGAACCATTTAATTAATGCTTTGCCATTCACGAGCTTCTACAAATAATGATAGATGTTTAACATTAGTAGTAGCAATAATAACTTGATGCCCTTTTAATTCTTCAATTTTGGCTTGTGCTGCTAAAATCACATCACCATCAAGAGATTTAGGATCAGCAGTTGGTTTTCCTGCTTTTCTCACTTCAGCCCAAAAATTCGCTGCTAAAAGCATTACAGAAGTAGTAATGGGTAAATAAGTAATCGCTTTTTTCAGTTGATCTAACCGTTTAATACCTGATGTTTTTCCTGCTCTCAGTAATTCTCGCCTCACTTCGTAATCAGCAATTTCAGGTAAGATTATTTGATACCCTTTTAAGGGTAGTTTATCTAGCCATTATTTACACTCCTGACAAATAGGATTAGAGTTTTTCGGATTTGTTACCATTCCTAAAACATTTGTATCGAGGAAAACCAGTTTACTCATAAAAACTGATGCAAAATTTAAAATTGATTGTCATCAATTGCTTGAATCAAATATTCCCAAGTTTCTGTTTGCTCTTGTTCGTCTCCTTCTTCTAACCATTGTTTAGTTAATTGTTTGAGTGCTTCATGTTGTTGATTTAAAATTTCTTCTTCTTGTTGATCTAACTCTTTTTGAGAAGGAGTTAAGAATTCTGGTTTAATAGTTACACTTTCACGAAAAACCCGAATAATTGCCAGCAAGTTTGGCCAGTATTCCTTGGGTGTTTCTTGGATTTCTCTTAAAATTTCCACCAGACAAGTTTCTGCACGATTATTACTGACTTCAGCTTCCTTAATTAAATTGGGTTGAGACATTAGGACATTATTCCTCATTAAATTAATTCCAGGGAAGATGAGTTCAAAAAACTCACGTTAATTCAATTATACCAACACAGCTTGTTTTCCTTAGTTGTAGGCTGGGCTTATGATGTGAGAACTCAAAATTATTTACATTAGCAAACTTTCAATTTCCTCATCAGTAAAACCAAACTGCCTAAAAATACGCAAAACATAACCAGGAGACATTTCTTTTGCACCCATATCTATAGGAACGACTCTTCGTTGTCCTTCAACTGCACGACTATATAAACTATGGTCGCCTTTTCCTTCTCTATGAAATGTGCAACCTGCTTGTTCTAAAAGCTTAATTAACTCCTTTGGTTTCAAGGAAGGTATATTCTTAGGCATAAACCTTCCTTAATTCGTATATCCCTGAATCTTGTTCTTTTTCTTCAACAAATAAAAATTCATGTAATTGCTCGATTGAAATAGGAGATTTATAAATATTAGTTTCAGTCTTATAAACAATTTCAAAGGATTCAATTGCTTCTTTCAGTTTATTAATTGCATCTTCTTGAGTATTCCCCTGGCCGACAATACCATTTTCTAAACATAAAGCAACCCAATAGCCACAACTTTGTCTGAGTACAACGGTATAAAAGTTCATTTTTGTTTAACTGTTGAGTTTCATAAATAATCTAGCGCGATCGCAGTTTGACTTATACTTTATATTTTTGTTGATTTATAGATTAGTTTTCAATGTTATTTTTTAAATATTCTTCGTTAGATAAATACAACTCTATATTCTCTAATATCTCTCTTAAATAACATATAACTCTTTTTTGAATTTTCAATAACTCATCAGCAGTAGCATTTCTACCAACTTCCTCAAATGACTTAAAACCATGTGCTAAATCATTTCTATTAGTTTTAATTGTTAGTAAATCACTTCCATCTCTAGTTTTAATATTATTAGTCTGGCATGAAAAACCATAAGTTTTTGCTGTATTTCTTATTTCTTTCGCATCCACATTACCTGAAAATAGTCTTTTCTTATTCTCTTTCTTAGCAAGAGCATCAAAGGTAACTGATATGATATCAACTGAAATATTTTGGAGACCTAATAAAAGAGCATCCGTGGATTGAATATCTTTATCTCTAACATGGTTAATAATAATTTTTCTTATTTCTTCCCTGACTTCATCGAAAGAAACTCTTTTATTTTTTAATTCATCAAAAATTGTTTCAATTGCATTACGCATCGTAGCTTCAACTAGGTTATAGAGTAATAAATATCCTGTTGCTTTAAGAGTTTTCTCTAAATTATTATTTATTAGTTTGGTTTTAATATTATTAGCATTACCCATACTTAACTTAATTGAACCTTTCTCTAGGTTTTTCAAAAAGAAAAAGTATCTACTAACTTCTTGAGCGCGTTCATCAAAATTTTGAAATAATATACTTTTCATGAATTACCTAAAAGCTGATCGCGAACATACTCAATACGACGAATAACTTTATTTTGAGAACTACTAGCATCAGACTTTGTTAGTTTTTTAAATTCTTCAGAATATAAAAAATCAGTAGATTTTGGTATTAATGTCTGATTTTGTCTTAATGCTAGAGCAATTCCCACTGTAATGGATTCAAACTTAATTCTAGTTATAGGCTCGTAGTCATTCTTTCTCTTCACATAAGTATGTAAAGCATCTGGAAAATATTTTTTAACAAAATTTAACATTGACTTAAATTCATCTTTTGACGCATTAATATCTAATGTTTTTGATTCATTTTCTTGTTTTAAATAATCATCTAAAAATTTATGAATATTACTTTTACCAGGGTAGCTTCTATAATTATTTAGAAATGCAAAAAAGCGTAGAATAAATTCCTGCGGATCTCTTTTATTTATTTGAATTTCAGTAAAAGAACATAAAGCACGAAATTTTTGTTCTTTTGACAATTCCTCAATTAAATCGAGAAACTTTCCTGGTTGAGATCCCCTTCGTTTCTCCATTTCATTCAATTCAACACTACCACTATTGATTCTCTCAAAAAGATCCCTTCTAATTTCTTCATCTGCTTCTTCTGTTAATTGAATCATTCTCATCGTGGTTCTATTAAAACGTCTTTGACGTGGTAACGGTAAATCTCGAAAAGTAAACCCATTCAGACTCTCCAATTTCTTAAGATTTTGTAATTTTAGATCATTGTTAATAAAATTAGCTAAAGTACGAATACGTTGGGTTCCATCTATAATTTCTAAACGTGCTAAATCGTCTGAACCTGATATATCAGCAACAAAAATTGAGGGGATTGGTAAACCTAACATTACAGATTCTATAAATTTTGATTGTCTATCTTCATCCCAAGCCATTTCTCGTTGATAGTCTGGAATAAATAATTCATTTTCTTCTTCATCTTTTCCATCTAAGTATTTTTGAACAATCACTTCTATGGGATATTCTAAGGTGTTGTAGTCAACACGCTTTGTTTTGTCACGAATTTCTGCTTCAGCGTTTTCTTTACGTTCATCTGTAATTTCTAATTGAGAAGCCATATTTGACAATTTGTTTGTGTTAATGTTTACGGTTAGAGATTTTTGTATTACGCAGAGTAATATAAATACTTTTACGCTTGGATTAAGTTAAAGCGGTTGAAGGTATAAATTATATAAGCTAAAGTTCATAACTCATTTGAAATGCCATAAATAAAATGTAACTTATGCAGTGAAGGTGAGCCATTAAGACTCACCCTAATCAAACTATACCAACAAAGCTTGTTCTTCTTTGGAAATCACTCTTCCTTCATCCTCAAAACCGGCGATTTGATCGAAGTTCAAATAGCGATACAAATCATCAGCAAAAGGATCAATCTTCCTCGACACAATATCCAAATATTCCTGCACTGTAGGAATGCGTCCTAACAGCGCACAAACTGCGGCTAATTCCGCTGAACCAAGATACACTCGCGCATCTTTACCCATGCGATTATTGAAGTTGCGCGTAGAAGTTGAAAACACTGTTGTACCATCAGCAACTCGCGCCTGATTTCCCATACACAAACTGCATCCTGGTATTTCTGTCCTCGCACCCGCAGCCCCAAAAATGGCGTACACTCCTTCTTCTTTTAATTGGTGTTCATCCATGCGGGTTGGTGGTGCTATCCACAGGCGGGTTTTCACTTCACCAGCACCTTCCAAAACTTTCGCTGTTGCTCGATAATGACCGATATTCGTCATACATGAACCCAGGAATACTTCTTGCACTGGATCATTAGCAACTTCCGATAATAATTTAACATTATCGGGGTCATTGGGAGCCGCAACAATTGGTTCTTTGATTTCGTTCAAATCAATTTCAATGATTTCAGCATACTCAGCATCGGCATCGGCTTCTAATAACACGGGATTTGCTAACCATTCTTCCATTTTGGCAATCCGCCGCAGGATGGTACGGGCATCATGATAGCCCCGTGCAATCAAGTTTTTCAAAAGTGCTACATTAGAACGCAGATATTCCGAAATTGTCTCTACACTCAGCTTAATGGTAGAACCTGCACAAGAACGTTCGGCGGTGGCGTCGGCGAGTTCAAAGGCTTGTTCAACTTTCAAATCTGGCAAACCTTCAATTTCTAAAATTCGCCCGGAGAAGACATTTTTCTTGTTTTGCTTCTCGACTGTTAGCAAACCTTTTTGAATTGCGACGTAGGGAATGGCGTTAACGATATCCCGCAGGGTGACACCGGGTTGTAATTCACCTTTGAATCTTACCAGCACTGACTCTGGCATATCCAAAGGCATGACGCCCAAAGCCCCAGCAAAGGCTACTAACCCAGAACCGGCGGGGAAGGAAATTCCTAAGGGAAAGCGGGTGTGGGAGTCGCCGCCAGTTCCTACGGTGTCGGGTAGCAGCATCCGGTTTAACCAAGAGTGGATGATACCATCGCCGGGACGCAAGGCGACACCGCCACGTTGGGCAAAGAAGTCGGGGAGGTCGTGGTGGGTTTTAATGTCTACTGGTTTGGGATAAGCTACTGTGTGACAGAAACTCTGCATTACTAAGTCTGCACTGAAACCCAGACAAGCGAGTTCTTTCAATTCGTCGCGGGTCATGGGGCCTGTGGTATCCTGGGAACCAACGGTGGTCATGATGGGTTCGCAAGATGTACCGGGGCGGACACCAGTTAATCCGCAAGCTTTACCCACCATTTTTTGCGCTAAGGTGTAGCCTTTGCCTGTATCACTGGGTTGTTGGGGACGGATAAAGAGGGTGCTGGGTTCTAAACCGAGTGCAAGGCGGGTTTTATCGGTGAGGGTACGCCCGATAAGTAGGGGGATGCGTCCACCTGCGCGGACTTCATCAAGGATGGTGTCTGGTTTGAGGCTGAAGGTGGAAATTACTTCGCCGGCTTCGTTGGTGATTTCACCTTTGTAGGGATGGATGGTAATTACCATGCCGGTTTCTAGTTTGGTGACATCGCACTGAATAGGCAAAGCACCGGCATCTTCAGCTGTGTTAAAGAAAATTGGCGCGATCGCACCACCTAAAACATAACCCCCAGCGCGTTTGTTTGGCACAAAAGGTATATCATTTCCCATGTGCCACAACACCGAATTAATAGCAGATTTCCGGGAGGAACCTGTACCAACCACATCTCCCACGTAAGCCACAGGATGTCCTTGCTTTTTCAGTTCGGCAATGGTTTGTAAACTTCCCGGTTGCCGTGACTCTAGCATTACTAAGGCGTGTAAGGGAATATCCGGGCGAGTTGTGGCGCTTTGGGCGGGGGATAAGTCATCGGTGTTGGTTTCGCCAGGAACTTTAAAAACAGTAACAGTAATCGCTTCTGGTACAGTGGGGCGAATGCTAAACCACTCAGCTTCAGCCCAAGAGTCAACTACTCGCTTGGCAAAAGGATTAGTTTTCGATAACTCCAAAACATCATGGAAAGCATCGTACACCAAGAGGATTTTACTTAAGGCGTTGGCGGCGTAAGCTGCAATGGGTTCCTTGCCTTGTCCTCCCATCACTAGAGGTGTTTCGGAAGAGTCTGATAAAGAGACAGTGGGCACTTGCAGCAAATCAATTAAAGCTGGCACATTATAGCCGCCTACCATTGTTCCCAGCAATTGCACCGCTTGTATGGGGGAAATTAAAGGACTGGTAACTTCTTCTTTGGCAATGGCTGTCAGAAATCCAGCTTTTACATAGGCTGCTGCATCGACACCGGGGGGGACGCGATCGCTCAATAAATGCAATAATGTATCTTCTTCACCTTTGGGCGGATTTTTCAGTAATTCGCACAATTCAGATGTTTGCTTTGCATCTAACGGTAAGGGGGGAATTCCTAGCGCTGCTCTTTCAACTACATGTTTACGATATAATTCCAGCATTCTACACTCCAAATATTCAGCCAAACATTGTTTTAAGTGTTTCTCGTCACTTCCCACTTTTCAGGAACATTCAACCTCACAAGTCTTTACCAAAAAAGTGTTGAGTGCCCAGTGCTAAGGAGCCAGTGCGGGGCGGCTCTACGGACTTGCAGCAACTGGCACTGCCAAGTGAAGAAACATCAGTCTGTACTCAGCATTCTAGGATAACTGTCCCAGAGCCAGCCACTTGAGTCATAAGTTGAAAGTCACGACTCAGAACTCGGTACTGGGCACTACTCAAGCAAGTGAGTCTCCTGACTTTAAGTTTTATTTGTCTGGCAAGGACTTATAATTATTACTGTATAGCTATTTTTCACGATCTAGCTGTTTGAAAATAATTCTCTTTTCATCTTTCTTGATTTGGTGCTACGCCTCTCAATCAGATAAGATAAATTTTTTGTCCGTTGCTTGACGCTTTTTTGTATATGCCCAAAACTTACACCGTAGAAATTCATCACCAAGGTCAAATTCATACTTTGCAAGTCCCTGAAGATGAAACCATCTTATCAGTTGCCGATGCCGCTGGTTTAGATTTGCCAAGCTCTTGTCATGCAGGCGTTTGCACAACTTGTGCCGGTCAAATCAGCGAGGGAACTGTAGATCAAACTGATGGCATGGGCGTTAGTCCACATTTACAAAAACAAGGTTATGTATTGCTTTGTGTTGCCAAACCCCTTTCTGATTTGAAAATTGAGACTGGAAAAGAAGACGCACTTTATCAGTTGCAATTTGGTAAAGACTAATAATCAGTGAACAATTATCAGTGAACAGTTATCAGTATAGGGCTTGATTATTGATAACTGAATAACTGATAAATAACATAAGCATTTTATGGTAACTGATATCAGCTATTCTAGAAACTACAAATCAACAGGATATCCCCAGATGACAACTCATTTTATTACCGCAGAAATTGATTTACAAGAAACTCCGGCAGAGTTACTCAAAACAATTGAAACAGAGTTGAAGAAACAAGGCGAACCCCTCCGTTGGGCGGTTACCTCTGTGGACGTTGCCCAGCAAAAGGCTACAGTTGAAGCCGTTGTCACGACTAAGAGTTAGGAATGGGGAGTGGGGAGTAGGGAGTGGGGAGATGAGGGAGATGAGGGAGATGAGGGAGTGAGAATAACTCCTAACTCCTAACTCTTAACTCCAAAATCCTAACTCTTAACTCCTCACTCAGCACTCAATATGCATCCATACACTGCTATTTTAATTGTACCAACTGGCGTTGGGGCTGCCATTGGGGGTTACGCTGGAGATGCGTTGCCTGTCGCTAAAGTTATAGCACAGGTTTGCGATCGCCTGATTACTCACCCCAATGTCCTCAATGGCGCAAGTTTATACTGGAATCTCCCCAATGCTTTCTACGTTGAAGGTTTCGGAATTGACAAATTTGCCGCTGGATGCTGGGGTTTGCGCCCAGTCCGAAATAACAAGATAGGTTTGCTTTTAGACCAAGGTATTGAGCCAGAGTTACGGCTAAGACATCTGCAAGCAGCGGACGCAGCGAGAGCTACCCTGGGATTGACTTTAACAGATTATGTCATCACTGATGCACCATTAAATGTAGAATTACGGAGTACCAAATCGGGTGCAAGTTGGGGGACAATTGGTAACCCCGATAGCTTATTGAGGGCAGCGGAAATCCTGATTAAAAAAGCTGGGGCAGAAGCGATCGCAGTTGTCGCCCGTTTCCCCGATGATATGGATGAGGAGGCACTACAGAAATACCGCCACGGTGAAGGAGTTGATTCCCTAGCCGGTGCAGAAGCCGTAATTAGTCACTTGCTAGTGCGAACCTTTCAAATTCCTTGTGCCCATTCACCTGCTCTAGCCAGCGCCCCCCCACAACCAGACTTATCACCTCGTTCCGCTGCGGAGGAATTGGGTTACACATTTTTACCGTGTGTCCTCGTGGGCTTGAGTCGTGCCCCACAATTTATAGTAGAGACAAAAGCGATAGCATTAGAACAAGAAGATATTTGGGCTAATCAAGTGGATGCTGCGATCGTACCTGCAAATGCCTGTGGTAGTAGCGCCTTACTGAGTTTAAGCCAAACACGATGCCAAATAATTACAGTAGAAGAAAATAAAACTGTTATAAAAGTTCCTCCCCAACCGTTGGGGATCAAATCTATACAGGTAAACTCATATTTAGAGGCAGTGGGTGTATTGGTGGCGCATAAAGCAGGCATCAATCCCTCTGCTCTTTGTCCCAAATTATCGTCTTTGCAGCCAGTAGTCATTAGTCATTAGGAGTTATAAGTTAAAAGTTAAGAGTTAGGAGTTATTTCTCCCCCATCTCCCCCACCTCCCTCATCTCCCCCACCTCCCCCACCTCCCTCATCTCCCCCACTCCCCACTCCCCACTCCCCACTCCCCACTCCCCATTCCTAAAAAACCCGTGATTGAACAACAAAAGCAAGAACCAGAAATTCCATATCTGACGCGCATCCAAGTACTTGGGGCGATGGGAGCGACTGCAATCATTTTGCTGGTAGTCGCCAAACTGTCGTTGCACTTTGGCAACTTTTCCCTATTTTCCTGGAAGTTGGACGAAAGGGATTTGCTCTTAGGTGTAGGGCTAGGATTTGTCATCACCGCGTTAAGTGGCTTAACTTATCGCCTTTGGAGTTCCTACCGTAAAAGTGCAGATTTTTATCTAGAAGTGGTGTTGAAGCCCTTAGCCTTACCGGACTTAATTTGGTTGGGGTTGTTACCGGGTTTAAGTGAAGAATTGTTATTTCGGGGCGTAATGCTGCCAGCTTTAGGTTTAGATCATGTGGCTGTTATTGTATCTAGTCTTTGCTTTGGCATCTTGCATCTGAGCGGCTCTCAACAATGGCCTTATGTAGTTTGGGCAACCATTGTCGGGATGATATTAGGATATAGCGCCTTGCTGACTGGCAACTTATTAGTGCCCATCGCTGCTCATATTATCACAAATTTGATTTCTAGCTATATGTGGAAAATGTGGCAATTGTCGAGAAATAAAAAATAAGACATTCTAAATTAAGCCACTTCCAAAGAATAAATTAATCCGAGCTTTTGAAGACGCTTACCAAGCAGCAACTAAAACTTGTTGATATATATGATTTGGAGTAGATTGAGTCGAAAAGCCAGGCTAAGATTTACCATATTTTCACTGCTAGTATTAATCACAGTAATTGCTGTGTGGCAACTCTCACCAAAACAACCTCAGATAGTAAAACAAGAAAGCAATTACGCCATACATATTCGACAAGATTTTAATCAATCTGGTTTTTATCCTGTTGCCCAAATTCCATCTGCAAACGTTTATAAACCTATTGCTGACTGGGTAGGAAGATTAATTTTACCAACAAAACAGGAACTACAAGATGGGTTGGATTGGGTATGGATGAAAGTGCAACATGCACCACCTACAGCACAAAATTTGGTAGGAAATATTGTGCGTTTGGAGTGGAAAAATAAGAAAGATTTGCTGGCTTACGTTCAAGCTGTAACGCGAGATATAAATTTCACTTCAGAAGTGATTAAAAGTGAAAAACAAGGGAACATTCATCCTTTTCGACTCAATGGGGTTCGTCAGGTAGGGGTTTTACGTTCTTTAGCTGGTGCAAATCCTGATGATGAGGCAATTGTGGCTTTAGATTCAACTACAAATATTGCTACAAGTGGAAAAACAAATATTTTGCAAATTGAGCATGAACCTGTTTTGGTAACTGGTAGGTTTTATGGGTTGGTAAAAATAATTAACCCGATTAAATCTATCAATAAAAATATTTTAGGTTCTCAACAAAAGCAGAACAGCGATTATTTTTTTGTACAACATTATAACCCTAATTCAAATAAGTTTGATGGTCTTCAAGAAACTATTCGCATTCCCCAACAAGTAACGGATACCCGAAATTTTGCTCCTTCAAGCGTGCAAGAAATTGAAAAATCACCTGCGGGTAAAGATGGGTGGTATATTTACGGCGCTAAAGATGCAAAGGGTATATTTACAGTAGGTGCGATCGCACCTCGTTCTCTTTTTCAAATTCACCCCCGTCAAATCATTACTGGTGAAGAATTAGGGATAAGTTACATCCAAGAGGCAAATTGGCGAAATACTGAAGCAAATAAAGATAAATTTAATACTGTATTGTTAAAACCTGGAAATTCACCCAATCAATCTATATGGCAACAAGGCGATAAAGCGATCGTACTGCACCTCTTCGGTGGAATTGGCGGACGTAAAGCTGAAGCACTTGGAATACCTTATACGATCACCGGACATTTTGCTTTTGGAATCGCAGAAGTTATCCGCGACGAATTTACTAATGAATTACGCTTCGAGATTAAATACCATCAAATTTATGCCCATAACCCGGATGGAATTATTGCCGGAACGCATACATGGGCTGATTATATGGGTAATTTACAACGTGGCTGGCTGGCAACACGTCCCGTATCAGATATTCTGATCAAATTCGATCCCATAACGCAGGATTATAATTTTGATGGTATTAAACTTTCACCTTTAGAGCAATTCCAGCAAGAATTACAAGTAACAATGGCACGTTATCGGGTTGGCGATGGTACTGGTGGTGCAATGGTATCACCTTCTACTTCATGCATACAAGACTCAAGCCAAGCACTTTATGCTGCGATACTAGCAATTAAAAACCAAGTTTCTACAACTCATCAAATTCAGACTTGGTTAAAGGCAAACTCTAATCACCCACAAGCATTACGCTTTCAGCAGCTAGTTGAATTAGCCCAATCTTTAGAACAACAATTAGCACCCTTAGGGATAGTTCGTGCTGATTGGCAGAGTCAAGCAGGTAGACTAACAGGTACGGGAATAGACAAGACAACGAAACCATTTCAAGATAGTAGTGTTTGGGCTGGTTTGACAACGTGGCGAACAATAATGCCAAGACAAGCACATGACGATCTCGCCACAATATTTTTAAAACATGGTGCAATTATCCAAGTATTGCGAACCAATCAAATCGGTGGTTGGCAAGCTGATATTACACCTATTACACCAACCGTATTTTTAGGGCAAATTAAAATTCCCTTGACCGATATTTCACCGTTTTCAACTCTTTTAAATCGCCTTTTAGCCTCATTAGCAGTTCCTACACCACAAGATTGGTCAGTTATTGTTGCACTGTTAATAATTTATAGTATTATTGCCATACCTTATGGTTTAAAATCTGAATTTTTACATATAGAAATTTGGACTGCAAATTGGATTAATCAATGCTTGTTAATATTGCGTTGTTTATTTGCGCCTGCCTTGGTTGAAGAACTTTTTTTTCGCGTTTTTTTGCTTCCTCATCCTAGCGAAAATCCTAATTTGGTAGAATGGAGTTTCTGGGCAATAGTAAGTTTATTGTTATTTATTTTGTATCATCCATTCAATGCTAAAACTTTTTTTAAGGCTGGATATCCCACATTTATTAATCGTGTTTTTCTGGCTTTAGCTTCCTTGTTAGGAATTATCTGTACTGTTGGATATATCCTAACAGGATCTTTGTGGGTGATAGTTGTAATTCACTGGGCTGTAGTAGTAGTTTGGCTAATTGTTTTTGGAGGAATAGCCAAATTAGATCATAATCAAGAATTTCCGGAATCTAAGGTGTAATTATCATGTAAAATTGATAAAGCAATTTTTTTGTCTTCATAACCTGACCTCATTGTAGGAGTTAAACACAAATTACATTGGCGCGATCGCTCAAGTGGCTGCCAAAGCGATCGCCATTGGTAAAATCCGATGTTCCTGAATTTGAATTCTGGCGTGCAGTGTTTCTGGTGTATCATCCGGTAGCACTGGTACTGCGGCTTGCATCAATATTGGCCCACTGTCCATTTCTAAACAAGCAATATGCACAGTACAGCCAGTGATTTTTACCCCAGATGCCAAAGCTTGTTCTACAGCATTAATTCCCTTAAAACTAGGCAATAAACTCGGATGTATATTAATAATCCTATTAGGAAAAGCATCAATAAATACTGATGTCAAAAGTCGCATCCAGCCCGCCAGAATCACCCATTCTACATCATACTGCCGTAATGTCTGCACAATTTTCTCATCAAACTTTTCTCGGCTTTTGTAGTCGCGGTGATTCAGCAATACAGCTTCTACTCCTCGATTCGCTGCTCTGACTGCTGCTTTAGCCGTCGGATTATTATAAATCAAAACTTGAATTTTGGCGTTTAGCTGCCCATTTTGGATAGCTTGGGCAACTACATCAAAATTGCTGCCATTTCCAGAAGCCATAATTCCGAGTTTTAAAGGAGCGCTTTGTCTCAACTGGTAGCTAGAGATGTTGGGAGAAATCAGGCTAGCAGTAGCATCTATTGTGGAATTATTACTCATAAAGCTTCAAGAAAAATGCAGAATGGAGAATTCACGAGTCAGAATTCAGGAGTCAGAATATAATCATGTGGTAATTAAACCACCACATGATTATAGACCAATACAGTTCACAATAGACCTCTTGCAAAACTCTTTCTTTGCGTTCTCTTCTCTGCGCCTCTGCGTGAGACAAAAAATATTTATGCAAGAGGTCTATTACAATAAATGTGAACCGACTGGACATTGAATTGGCTGAGATTTTTGGTTAGAAAATCTTGGAAGCCCTGGCGGTTTTGTTGAGGGTTTATCAGTTTCACAAATACCTGGAATTATGAGCATTTCACCTTTAACTTTTCTCAAAAATACAACACCTGTATAACTTTTTAGCTCCGGTTTTTTGGCAGCAGCGGTGCTAATTAAAGTTTGGGTTTGTTTGCCTGGGGTTACTATTTGGTAACGGTAATTGTCAGTTTCTGGCTTAACACCAATACCCAGTTGATCGATAGTAGCGAATTTTTTGTTTTCTAAGTAATAAGCCTGTTGAGCGCGGTTGATACTGCCAATAGCTACTTTTGCTTCCAATTCTGGATCGCTAGTTTGTTGATTTTCTGCTTTTGGGTTGATGATTTGGATATTATCAGGTAATGTCGTAACATTAGAAATTTTTTTGAATAACGACGCCTGAGGAGAAAAAGCTGTGGGTCTGGGTTTTCCAGGATTAGTGCCATCTAATTGCAAGCGCATCTGACCATCAGCAGTAAATTCAAAAATTGTCAATACCTCTTCTTGATTACTTGAGATTATTACATTTAGATGCATGGGTTGTGGCGTTGGGTTAATGCGATATTTAAATTCCATCGCACCAAGAGTCTTAGAGTCAGGTGAAAGGAGAAATAATTTGCTTTCTGGTGTGAAAATAAAGGTTAGGGTTGTAGAAGATGAAGGGTCTTGAGCTTGCCATTGCCCGAACAATTTTTGAGCAATAGGGTTTATGTCTTGTTCTCGCTGAGATTGAGTCTGTGTTGGTGCGATGGAGGGTTGAGCCAGTACAGTTGTGTCAAGTGTCATCAATAATGGTATTAATACACTTGAGGTAAGCATTTTGCTAGCAATTTGGAATTTGCCAAAGTGAGCCAAGATATTAGGCATTTGCATCAGAGCCAAGAAATTGACAGTATCTTAACAGTACTTTTGTGTAAAATCACACCCTGCTAACATTCAACTTGTAGCGGCGATAGCGCAGCGTTAGCGAGTCCTCGAGCGTCGGAGTCCCCCACCATACTTTTATGTTGGTGGCGGGAGGAACGCCGCTCTGGGACTGGGGACTGGGAAATTATTCCAAAATTTGCTGTGGGTAAGAGCAGAATTCCATAATTTTTCCGCTTCAAACCCAGTCCCCAATCCCTAATCCCCAATCCCCAGTCCCTTTTACTAGCCAAGATTGCCATGAAAACATCCCGTTTCTCTCGTATGCAACTGCTGGATAATGACACAGCGGCTGCCTGGATTTTTCTCACACCAGCACTGATTTTACTAGGCGTTTTTATCATTTGGCCGATCGCTTATTTGTTTTACCTCAGTTTCACCGCTGGCAGTTTCAGTTCCAAAGGTATTTATTGGATAGGGTTAAAAAACTATTGGCGCTTGTTACAGGACTCTGACTTCTGGCAAGTTATTGGCAACACAATTTATTTTACTCTTGCCACCATCATTCCCAGTTTAGTTATCCCCTTAGGATTAGCAGTCTTATTAAACCGCTCCTTAGCTTTTCGAGGAATCTTGCGGAGTGCCTATTTTTTACCTTCAATTATTTCTCTTGTGGCTGCTGGCTTGGGATTTCGCTGGCTGTTTCAAACATCAGGGCCAGTTAACGGACTGTTAGATTTTTTTGGTATTCCACCCATATCCTGGCTAGGAGATACATTTTGGGCAATGCCAGTACTAATTTTAATGAGTATTTGGAAACAACTCGGTTTCAATATGGTAGTATTTTTAGCCGGGTTGCAAGCAATTCCCCCCAGTCGTTATGAAGCAGCAGATTTAGATGGTGCAAATGCTTGGCAACAATTTTGGCATATTACATTGCCCGGATTGCGTCCCACCATCATATTTGTCACAATCACCACCGCGATTTTTACACTGCGGAGTTTTGAACAAGTTTATGTAATGACCGGCGGCGGCCCATTGAATTCGACTAATTTGCTGGTTTATTACATTTACCAAGAAGCCTTCGCTCAATTTGATTTTGGTTATGCTGCCGCCGCCGCAACGGTTTTATTAGCAGTAACTTTAGTACTGGTGTATTTGCAGTTGCGAACTTGGGGAGAAGAGTAGAACAGTTAAGAGGTATTTGTGTTGCTTAATATGACTTTAGTTAGACTCAAATTGTGACTTTCTTCCACTGTGTATTCTTATTTAGTATTTTAAACTGAGAACAATACAGCCAATCAATTAAGTCGTGTAACAAGAAAAACTTACTATAATCCTCAAGATTAGGTAAGAATATATAGTGTTTCCCGACAAACGTGAGGTACACCTGTAGGGGCACGGCAGTGCCGTGCCCTTACACCTGGCGATATAATGTTGTACCGCATCTGAATGGGAACCGCTATATGTCCACAACTTAGTGAGGAATACTGTAGAAAATTCCAGTCAATTAATCGATAGGGATTTGAATATGAAACGTATTCTTTTAGGTACATTACTTGCTCTACCATTTGCAATTGCTTCCTTGCCATCACAGGCATCCGCAGCACAGATCATTGTCAAACCTAATGTCCATAAATCTGTTGTTGTGCGTAAACCTGTTGTTGTACCCCGATATCAACGTAAGTTAATTCCTGCACACTGGGAAACAGTACGACGCGGTAACAAGTTGGTTAAAATCCGAGTTCCTGCTCGTTATGTAAATGTAAGAATTTAATATCTCAAATGGAGACTAACATACTTAATTTGTTAGTCTCTATTTGGTAATATCATTTCCATATGAAGACGCATGAATACATATCAAAATTTTCCATTTTGTCGATTTTTGAAAAACATTCTGATATCTGTATGTACAATTACTTTAGTAACAGCCTGCAATTCGAGCCAGGCTGAAGATAAAAGTATATCTCAAGAAAAAATCGTCAGTGGTGATAATTATGGAGAGCTACATGACCAAGGAAAGTTACGTACATACTATTTTTACACCCCAAAATCTTATGATTCATACCGCCCGATGCCATTAGTTTTAGTGTTTCATGGAGATGATGGTAGTGGTCGTTCTATAAGTAATGTGACTCGCTTCAATGAATTAGCAGATCAAAAAGGATTTCTTGTTGTTTATCCAGATGGAATTGACCAAAAATGGAGCCTTAGAGGTAATGCTAAAGGAAAGGTAGATGATGTTTTGTTTGTCAGTTCTTTAATCGATCATCTTCAGCAGCAAATCAATATTGATAGTCATAAAATTTATGCCACTGGTTTTTCTAGAGGTGGAATACTTACCCAAGCATTGGCTTGTAATTTACCTAATAAAATTGCTGGTTTTGCATCAGTAGCTGCTTCGCTCCCAGTTAGACTTGAACCTAATTGCCAGCCTCAAACTCCAATATCGATCTTAACGATCAACGGTACAAACGATCGCGATGTACTTTATGAAGGTGATGACCATACTCAACGAGGGGCGTTGGTTTCTATCTCAGATATGGTAGACTTTTGGCGATCGCACGATCGATGTACTTCATCAAATAAATCTTTGCAGTTTTCTGAAGATAAAGTGAAAACCTCTCTCTACGCAGGTTGTAGTGACAACTCAGAAGTCTGGCACTTAGCCGTAGTCAACGGGGGACATTTCTGGCCTGGTGGTGCTTCAACTGACGAGAGCTTAAATAAATTTAATGCTAACCTGGGTCTGAACGCTAGTGAAACAATTTGGAACTTTTTTCAACGTCATACTTTGCCTTAATATCAACCCCGCTATTTAACTGGCTCAGACTTTTGACTTAAGATTAATTACAGTAGCATATCAATATTTCCTGACCTATGTCAGCATTTTTTGTTTTAAAAAAGACTTTCAGAGCGTATTTTCAAGTTCTTGACGATTTTTTCGCAATTTATTCTTGATTATTGATCGTTTTTATCGACCTTTGAGGTGTACTCTCAATATACGGTAACTCTCGCGATCGCCCTTTGAGATAAATTACACCCAGAGGTGAATACCATGAACAATTATGCTAACAAACAGGAATTTATCTTAAATCAAATTACAAATAGTTTTCAGCGTCACAATTTCAGTGGACATGACTTGAGTGAAATTGACCTGAAAGGACTTGATTTAAGTGGAATTAACTTCATAGGAGCAGATTTGCGTGGTGCCAATTTATCTGGTTCTATACTCACTCGTGCTAATTTAAGTGGCGCCAATTTGATGGAAGCTAGTTTATGCGGAGCTAATTTATATGAAGCCTCTTTGTGTGAAGCTAATTTAATTAATGCTGACTTAAGACAAGCAAATTTGTGTGGAAGTTTTTTATGGCGAGTGAAATTAATAGGTAGTAACCTTTGGGGTACTTCTTTATGTGGTGGGGATTTGAGGGAAGCAGACTTAACTGAAGCCAAATTAATTGAAGCATCGCTAATTGAAGCGAATTTAGTGAGAGCAAATCTCACGAAAGCAAAGTTATGCGGGGCAATATTACTAGAAGCTAATCTAAGTGAAGCTAATTTAACTAGCGCAGACTTGACATGGGCAAACTTAACTAAAACAAAACTGACTAAAGCAAACCTTTACCAGACAAACATGATTTATGCAAAATTTCGAGATACCATCATGCCTGATGATACAATTAAAGAGCCTCAAATAATCATTTATTAGTTATTTGTCATTTGTCATTAGTTATTCCCTCCCAATGCCGCATAACCATAAATTAGATATTAGAAACTAGCAACGACACCAGCACTAATGCGATCGCGCCCTTGGTGTTTAGCTGTATAAAGTGCTTTGTCAGCTGCTTCAATTACGTGTTGCGGTGACAATTTTGAATTTGGCACAACGCTGACAAAGCCTATACTGACGGTGACATAAGCACATATACAAGACTGAGCGTGAGGAATTGCCAAGTTGCGTACTGCTTCTA
Organism: Desmonostoc muscorum LEGE 12446; assembly: GCF_015207005.2. GTDB lineage: Bacteria > Cyanobacteriota > Cyanobacteriia > Cyanobacteriales > Nostocaceae > Nostoc > Nostoc muscorum. The sequence goes on along the minus strand of NZ_JADEXS020000001.1, from coordinate 949,996 downwards.
GAATTTTTTGAGCTACACAAATTGCTCCTCTATTTTCTGTATTAGAAAGAATTACAATAAATTCTTCTCCACCGTAACGCGCAACTAAATCGGCTGGACGTTGAATAACACTTTTGAGCGTACTTGCAACTTGTCGCAAACAATCATCACCCATTAAGTGACCGTAAGTGTCGTTATAGTCCTTAAAAAAATCGATATCTAACAAAATTAAAGATAAAGGTAGGCGATCGCGTTTTAGATGACACCATTCAACATAGAAACACTCATCAAATCGGCGACGATTAGCTATTTGAGTCAAAGGATCTAGATTAACCAGTCTTTTTAGTTCCTCGTTAGTAGCTTGCATCTGCTGATACACTATTAATTGATCAATAGGGTTTATGTGAGTCCCGCACTGAACGCATAACTCAGGATCGACCGCAATCACTGCCTCCTTCATTTTCTGAAGCTCATTACTCAAAAATTGCTCACGTTCATAGCGATTGATTGCTGTTTGAATAGCAACGTAAAGTTCTTGCTCTCTAATAGGTTTGACAATATAACCAAAAGGTAATGTCAGCGTTGCTCGCTCTACCGTACTCTTGTCAGAATGCCCAGTAACGTAAATAATCGGAATTTGCAGATGATTCCATATTTGCTCTGCTGCTTGAATACCGTCCATCTCGCTTTGCAAGCAAATATCCATCAAAATCAAGTTGGGACGCAGCTTAGTTGCTTTCTCAATTGCTGCTTCACCAGAATCTGCGATATCGATTACTATGTATCCCAACGATTCTAGGATTTCCTGCAAATTGATAGCAAGAATATACTCATCTTCAACAACCAGGATTTCCACTAACTTGGTTTTGTGTATTTCTGATGAGTTACCCATCCTGTTGATATCCTGTCTTTTATAGAAATATAGTCAACACATCCCAATCCCTAATAGTGCAATTCAACAATCCAATATGCAGCCCCGGTAATTTTAGTTGCCAAAGATAACAATAAGTATGAGCGATGAACTGTATTATAAGCTAAAAAAATTCCAGCATCAATTTGTCTCAAACATAAGTTGTCTGAAAAGATATTTCAGTCATGTTACTACTATGTTTGTAGTGCTAAAACGTATGCTTGTAGTGCTAAAGCGTAATCGAATTCAAAATTTAAAAATACCTAAATTTGATGTTGCAAGAAAAGGGATGATTTGAGCAATTAAGTCGTATTAACACGATACGAGAAAATACTGAAAACTACCTTGCTATACTGACTATAGCCTCTGCCTTTGTTTAGTTATAGTTTTAAAATACGCTCTAAAACTCGCGTTGTGAGAAGATAAGAATGGCGATCGCTAACAACATCACACTGTACACTAAGCCATAGCTAGCATTAGCAATCAGCGTAGTTGTGTCAGGTAGTGCTTGCAAACCATAAACAGCATTATTTTTCAAATCTAATCGAGATAAATCTGGTAAAATCAGAAACAAACCTTGAGTTAAACGTTCTATCCCAACGTTGCGACTAAGACGACCAAATTGTACTAAATCTTGGGTAATATTCCCGATTAAATACACCGCAAAAGTTAAAACAGTGGCCAACAGGGAAGCAGTGAAAACACCGAAGGCAAGAGCCACAGCGGTGACTAGTGACAACTGTAAAAATAAGAAAATTGCCGCAATTAAAATACTCGCCGTTGGATGAGCAATGTTACCAAATTGCAGAAATAACAGATAAATTGCTGTCATCATGGCTATCAGTACCGCTAAAACTGCGGATAATCCCAGATACTTACCAACAATGATTTCACTGCGGCTAACAGGTTTAGCAATTAATACTAAGATAGTGCGTTTTTCAATTTCTTTATTAACTAGTCCTGTACCAACAAATATCGTCACAATTAACCCGATCGCATTCATGGCCGCCATACCAAAATCTAAAAAAATTTTGTCTTCGGTAGCAGCTGCAAATTCAGGAAGGACACCGAAAGCGGCGGCGAGTATTAACGCATAAAAACCAATAATATATAGTATGCGATCGCGTATCACTTCCTGAAACACATTCTTAGCGAGTACAAAAATTTTGGTTGTCATTTGTCATTATTCATTGGTTATTAATTCATCTCCCTCATCTCCCCCATCTCCCCCATCTCCCTCATCTCCCCACTCCCCACTCCCCACTCCCCACTCTTCACTGCTGCGGAGGCGGCGATCCAGCGATAAATTTATTCAGGCGATCGCATTCAATTTCTCCAACTGTAATTTTATTCCCCGATTTGTTGGTTGCTGCAACTGGTTCAATCCGACAAGATTTCTTTAAGTAATACCCTCGTGGATTAGAACTCGGACCTACCCAGATACTGAGTAAATCTAATATATACCCAGACTTAGTATTCGATACACGCGGTTCAACACGCCATAATTCCTTCTCTTCATATTTGACGAGATTTTTTTGAATTACTCCCCTACCCAAACTTCCTACTCGCTGTTTTGCATCTAACAACCATTTTTCTACTTCCGACCAAGGTGTTTGGGCTATTTGTTCTTCTACTATTGGTTCAAGTTTGTTTAAAATTAAAATTCCATTTTGAGGTACCTTAGCTGGTTCTTCAGTCATGACAACAAAAGTACTACGTTTAAAATTATCTGTCTGTAAACTGGGATATTGTTCTAACCAATTATCTACTACAAAATAAAACTGAATCCAGCAGCTTAGCAACATACTGCTAGCAACTAAAATTATGATTTTTTGGCGGTCTTCTGGCTTAGGAATTTGAGCTTTAGCATCTGTATCACTTCCTTCAATAAATTCTGGTATTGCCGTAATTAGTGCTGAAATTGTCGGCCAAAAAACAATTGTTGTTGGTGTAATTACATCCTTTTGACTTCCAAATGCAAAAACACTAACTAAAAATCCGGTGATTACTGCTCCCACAGGCATAAAAGTACCAGGAACCCTCAAAGGATCTTCTGTTGTGTACCAAGCTGTACCAGCAATTAAAAACAACCAACCAAAAAATGCAATTATATCTTTTATATAACCTGTAGCAAAATATGAAAGTACCCAAGAAAAAACACTCATATAAATAAATGTCTGCCAAGAATAAGCTTTGGGTGGAACTAATATCTTTCTAATTCCTGCGTAAAGCCCTTCAACAAATTTGAAAACCCCAAATAAATCTTTAAATAGTGTATTCATGTTTCTCCCTACACCTGATTAATCATTGGACTTGCTCTGAATAAAACAATTAATTTCTTCCTACTTGGAGCGAAGCATTAAAATAAAGGTTATCACACTATAACTCAGCGAATTTGCTATCAATACAGTGGTAACTACATTTGTATTTTGTAATTTTGCACTGCTAAATGCGCGCCATTTTTGTCTTTGAAATACTTGAATATCATCTTCTTTTTGAGCAAATGGTTCCTTTAATAAGGATACAAGCAAAACTCTCAATAGCAAAAATTTCATGATAAAAGTAGCAAAGAAAATTATAAAGGCAGTTAAAATTATTAGAGTCTGTGTACTAGCCGATTTAAAAGTATTAAAGAACATATAATTAATTAACTCTGATTTCACCTGTATTGGCAACATTGGTTCGGAGACAAAAAATATAAACCAACCAATTACACTAGAAAACAAATTAATCGAAATAGCATAAAAAGTGCTAGTTCTTTTATCAAATTTTAGTCGTTTGTGCAAAACATATGCTTCGATGGGGATAGCAATCAGTACAAATAAAAAGTCAAACAGAATTCCACCAATGGGAAAAATCCTGGGAAGCATCCAATTTTCAGGCATAAAAAGTCAATGGTAACGGTTAACTGTAGAGAGTATAACCGGGATAGTGGCGGTGATGGGGTAAATTATCTTATTCCTTGGGAGTGGGGAGATGGGGAGTGGGGAGTGGGGAGATGAGGGAGATGAGGGGGATGAGGGAGATGGGGAGTTGACAGTTATCAGTTATCAGTTAACTGTTCACTGTCCAATGCTCCATGTCCCTGCGTAAGAGCGTCCCCTTCCTATGCCCAATGACGAGCGATCGCCAAGTTTGCAATACTTAATGTTTGAAACACTAATAATTCGTTTATCATGCAATTGTGATTTCCAGTACATTTTTTTTTGTGTGTATTGTGTAAACTGTATCTGCTAACTCAAATTGCTATAGAAATTTATGGTAATTAAATCGCCAAGCAGTAGCATCTCTAGTTTTGCTCTGGTATCAACCTGACATACAGTTCCGTCATTTCACACCTTGTAGAGCAATTAGTAATACCAATTTGAAAAATGATTGGGACAGATGGATAGCCAAAAAGCTTATGTGCTAACTCTTTCACAATCTAAAATCTGTCTTGGAAAGTTATGGTGCCTTCTCTTTCAGAGACGCTACCGCGAACGGCGGGCTGCGCCAACGCCCCAAGCCGACGTTCAGACTTTCCGCAAAATCCAAAATGGTATCAGCTTCTGCAAATAAGTTTGGTTGTTGCCAAAGCATTCCATCATTACATTCAGTGTGTTTTCATATCTGCTTTAGACATCTCTGAGGCAGACATGAAAACTCCGAAGGGTATACACAAAGCAATACCGACTGTAGATCCAGCGCTAACGCACTATCAGAAAACAACAAAACATTATGAACAAAACACGTAAGTTTCGTTTAGGTGCATTTATTCAAGCAACTGGACATCATATTTCAGCTTGGCGGCACCCCGATTCACAGGCAGATGCTGGTTTGAATTTCGAGCATTACAAAGAAATTACCCAGACTGCTGAACGTGGCTTGTTCGATGCAGTTTTTCTAGCAGACAGCCCAGGCATCTGGGGCGGCGCTCCGGAAACTCAGAAACGCAATGGAAAACTTGCTCATTTTGAGCCGGTCACCCTGTTCTCGGCTTTGTCCTCCGTCACCCAAAACATCGGCTTCATTGCTACTGCCTCCACCACCTATGAAGAACCCTACACCCTGGCACGTAAGTTTGCCTCTTTGGACTATCTGAGCAAAGGTCGGGCGGGCTGGAATGTAGTCACCACAGGCAATGAAAATGCCGCTCTGAATTTCGGTCACGACCAACACCCAGAACACAGCCAGCGTTACGAACGTGCTGAAGAGTTTGTGGAAGTGGTGAAAGGACTATGGGATAGCTGGGAAGACGACGCCTTCATCCGTGACAAAGAATCTGGTATCTATTTCGATCCAAATAAACTGCATACACTCAATCACAAAGGCAAACATTTTTCTGTAAAAGGCCCTTTAAACGTCGGTCGTCCACCCCAAGGCTATCCAGTAATTGTGCAGGCTGGAGCCTCTGAAGCCGGACGAGACTTGGCTGCGCGTACAGCCGAAGTCATCTTCACAGCTAATCAAACCCTAGCCGATGCCCAGGAATTTTATGCTGATATCAAAGGTAGATTAGCAAAATATGGGCGATCGCCAGACGACCTCAAAATTATGCCTGGTGCTTTCCCAATCATTGGCCGTACCGAATCAGAAGCTCAAGAAAAGTACGAGTTTCTACAATCCTTGATTCACCCTGATGTCGCCTGGGGTATTTTGAAAAACTATTACAAAGGTGTCGATTTATCGAAATATTCTCTAGATGATCTAACTCCCGAACTACCCAGCGATACCAACAACAACAAGAGTCGTCTCAAACTAGTCAGGGATCTAGCTACTCGTGGCACTCTAACACTGCGGCAGTTGTATCTTTCTCTTGCTACCGCCAGAGGTCATCGCACCATCCTTGGTACTCCCGAAACCATTGCCGACCAACTAGAAGAATGGTTTAACAACGGTGCAGCAGATGGCTTTAATATCATGCCGCCCATCCTACCTACAGGGTTGGACGACTTCATTAACCTAGTCGTCCCCGTCCTCCAGAAACGCGGACTGTTCCGTACCGAATACGAAGGCAATACCTTGCGTGAAAATCTAGGTCTACGTCGTCCAGGTAATGGTTTTGCCGTCAAACAAGTGGATGAAAGATTGGTGTTAGTCTAAATCAATTTTTCATGTCTGCACCTCCCTTAGGCAGGCATGAAAAATCATTAGCCATACAGAAATCAGCAATACCTTCCGCTAACGCACTATATAAAAAAGTAGATGAGTACAACACGCAAGCTTCGTTTAGGTGCATTCATTCAAGCTACCGGACACCATATTGCCGCTTGGCGACACCCCGATTCACAAGCCGATGCTGGACTAAATTTCGAGCATTACAAAGAAATTACCCAGACTGCCGAACGCGGCTTATTTGATGCGGTTTTCCTTGCCGATAGCCCCAGCCTCCAAGACAACAATGAACCAGAGGTACAGCAACGCAATGGCAAATTAGCTAAGTTTGAGCCAGTAACGCTATTTTCTGCGCTGGCTCCACTAACCAAACATGTTGGCTTCATTGCTACTGCCTCAACCACTTATGAAGAACCCTACACCCTGGCACGTAAGTTTGCTTCTCTAGACTATCTGAGTAACGGCCGGGCGGGATGGAATGTAGTCACCACAGGCAATGAGAACGCCGCAGGTAATTTCGGACGCGATCAGCACCTCGAACACAGCCAGCGTTATGAACGTGCTGAAGAGTTTGTGGAGGTGGTGAAAGGTCTGTGGGATAGCTGGGAAGACGACGCCTTCATCCGTGACAAAGAATCTGGTATCTATTTCGATCCAAATAAACTGCATACACTCAACCACAAAGGCAAACATTTTTCTGTAAAAGGCCCTTTGAACGTTGGTCGTCCGCCTCAAGGTTATCCGGTGATTGTGCAAGCCGGTGCTTCGGAAGTCGGACGAGAACTAGCAGCACAGACTGCTGAAGTTATCTTTACAGCCAATCAGACACTAGAAGACGCGCAGGAATTTTATGCTGATGTGAAAGGTCGGTTGGCTAAATATGGCCGCCAACCTGACGATCTGAAAATTATGCCGGGTGTCTTTCCCGTGATTGGCCGGACTGAAGAAGAAGCCCAAGAAAAATACGAATTCCTGCAATCGCTAATCCACCCCTCAGTAGCATGGGGCTTACTCAAAACCCGTTATAAGGGCATCGATTTATCCGGTTATTCACTCGATGATCTAGCACCGCCGTTGCCCAGCGATACCAACGGTGGTAAGAGCCGCCTCAAGTTGCTGACAGATCTCGTAAATCGCGGCAACCTAACGCTGCGTCAGTTATATCTCTCTGTGGCTACTGCGCGAGGTCATCGCACCATTATTGGTAGTCCCGAAAGTATTGCCGATCAGTTAGAAGAATGGTTCAACAACGATGCAGCAGATGGTTTTAATATCATGCCGCCAATCCTGCCCACAGGGTTAGATGACTTCGTTAACCTGGTCATTCCCGTATTGCAGAAACGCAGACTGTTTCGTACCGAATACGAGGGCAATACCTTACGCGAAAACCTGGGATTGAGTCGGCCAAGCAATGGTTTTGCCGTCAAACAAGTGGATGAGAGATTGGTGTTAGCGTAAAGGAATTTTTCATAGATGCTTAAGCCACATCTTTTAAAGCGCAATGTCTGTAGATCGCCACCTATTTGAGGTACGCCGGACGCTTTACAGTAGCTCGAAAATCGTAGCCAAAAACTTGGCACAAAAGATGCTGGATAAAAACTAACCAGCAACATCAGATGCTTAGAAAAACCTGTGATTTTTTAAAGGAAAAAAACATGACTGAATATAGCCGATTAAAGACTTCACACTCCGCTGCAATCAGAGCAACCCTTGATTATCCGGTAATTGATACTGACGTTCATACCAATGATTTCACGCCAGCTTTTGAGGATTACATTGCTAATTATGGCGGTGCAAAACTCGTGGATGAATTACGCAAGGCGGAAGCTTCCCGTCTGAACTCCAAGAGCAATGGTAAAGATTGGTATCAACAAACTCCCCAAGAACGTCAACGCAACCGCACAATTCGATCGCCTTGGTGGGCAAGAGTCACCCGCAATACGTTGGATCTTGCTACTTACACTCTCCCGGCATTGCTCTATGAACGTCAGGCGGAACAGGGGTCAGATTATTCGGTGTTGTTTCCCAACAATGTCCTAGCACCGGCTGGCGCAAGTCCAGAGAACCGTCAAGCACTGCAACGGGCGGTGAATCACTATCATGCTGATATCTACCGTAAATATAGCGATCGCCTGACACCGGTAGCTGGTATCCCCATGAGTAATCCTCAAGAAGCCATTGAGGAGCTAGAATTTGCAGTGAAAACACTAGGTCTGAAGGTGGCAAATATTCCTGGCGGTGTCAAACGACCAATTAAGGCGATCGCTGAAAAATATCCAGCCGATCAATTCCCGGAAATCGCCAAGTATGCTTCCTATATTGACTTTTACGGATTGGATAGCGAATACGACTACGATCCATTCTGGGCTAAGGCCGTCGAACTTGGTGTACCTATCACTACCCACTACGGCAGTCAGGGCTGGACTGGACGCTCCTCCATCAGTAACTACATGAATAACCACATCGGTCACTTTGCCGATGGCTCCCAAGCATTTGCCAAAGCGTTATTCTTTGGCGGTGTCACCAAACGATTCCCACAGTTGCGCGTCGGTATGCTAGAAGGGGGTGCAGACTGGGGTGCCCACGTCTACATTCATTTAGTTGATCGCTTCTCCAAGCGCAATCCCAAGGGACTGGAAAACTACAACCCAGAATTTACAAATTCTGATGAATTGTTCGAGTTGTTTGAGCGTTTCGGTGGCGAAATTACTGAAGGATATGAGCTGAGCAAAGAAGAATTGACCAAGACTGTACTCGGTTCTTCATTCAGTCGTCATAGCCGCCAGCCAGTTGCCAGCGAACTCAACGATTTTGGTGCAGCAGGGATTGAAACAATTGAAGACATCCGCGATCGCTGGGTGAACAGTTTCTTCTTTGGTTCCGAGTCCGACGATCGCACCATCGCCGCAGCATTCAACGACAAAGCCAATCCCTTGAATGTCAAAATCAACGCCATCTACTCCTCAGATGTTGGTCACTGGGATGTGCCCGATCTCACCTCCCCCTTGGCTGAAAGCTGGGATCTCGTAAAAGAAGGCGTGATTTCCGAAGCCGACTTCAAGTCTTATGTATTCGCTAATCCGTACAAGTTCTACACCGAAGCCAACCCCGACTTCTTCAAGGGGACAGCGATTGAATCCAAAGTAGGTAACATCGAATCCCAACAACTAGATAAGAACTTAGCACTGGCGTAAAAAACTGGGGACTGGTGATTAAGGATTAGGGATTGGGAATTAAGAATACCCAGTCCCCACTCCCCAGTCCCCACTCCCCAGTCCCCAGTCCCCAATCCCCAGTCCCCAGTCCCCAGTCCCCAATCCCCAGTCCCCAGTCCCCAATCCCCAGTCCCCAGTCCCCAGTCCCCAGTCCCCAGTCCCCAATCCCCAGTCCTCAATCCCTAAACTTTAGGAGTCACAATAATGTCTGTTGAACAACGCTCCGGTTTATTGCCTTATCTTTTCTCGTCTGTATCTGAAGATACCAACAAACCCGCACCCCTCGTGTTATTTCTGCACGGAGCGCGCGATCGCGGGACGGATCTGAATGTACTGCTGAAATGGGGTCTACCTCGTTTTGTGAATGAATCAAGTCCCTTACCTTACTTCTTTGCAGCCCCCCAACTTCCTGAAGAACAGACTTGGGTAGATCGAGAATCAGATGTCATTGCTTTGCTTGATGAACTGATTGCCTCCCAGCCCATCGACCCGTCCCGTGTCATCTTATCTGGGTTCAGTTTAGGTACAGCTGGAACATGGCATATCGGCGCTTCCCACCCCGATCGCTTTGCTGGTCTGGTAGCAGTATCTGGACGTGTCCCCAAAACCTTAGAAGCCAGTCAAATTGCTGCACTCAAGGAAATTCCCATTCAAATATTCCAAGGTGCCAAGGATGAAAAACTGCCCATTGAAGATACACAGCAGATTGTCGATACCTTGCGTGGACTGGGAGGAATAGTAGATTTTACCGTATTCCCTGAAGGCGATCACTTTATTGCAGATGAGGTATACGGCGACTCGAAGTTGCAAAAGTGGCTGATTTCACAAAACCGTCGCAACGCTGCCCTAGTCGTCTGATACATTAGACCTCTTGCATAAATATTTGTCTCACGCAGAGGCGCAGAGGTGCAGAGAAGAGAATGCGAAGAAGGACTAACAATTCATATCATGTCCGCCTAATTAGTTATAATTCCCGCATCTGTGCAAAAACCAGGAAACCCTCTTTCTCCCTGCCCCCTGCCCCCTGCTCCCCTGCCGTCTTAATGATAAGTTTTTAACCGGACATGATATCAGTGGTGGGTTCAGCAGCCCACACTGATTGTAACTACGAATTACGTAAGCGTTGCGGTAGCGACGTTCGCGTAGGGTCTCCCCTTGGGAGAAGGAGCGTCATTATCAATTACGAATTATGTTGACAATCTTTACCGAAGAAACCTAGTTTCTGAATTCTGCTTTTTTTCAATCAACAACAACGAATATCTCCATGACCATACCAACCACTAAGCTCGGGAAAACCGGATTGACCGTTTCGCGCCTCTCTCTGGGCACCATGACCTTCGGATTGCAGACGGACGAAGAAACTTCCAGGCAGATCCTCGACACCGCCGCCGATGCTGGTATCAACTTTCTAGATACAGCCGATGTTTATCCTCTTGGTGGCGGGCTTGCTACTGCTGGTAGCACCGAAGAAATCGTTGGGCGCTGGCTGAAAGGCAAACGCGAACATTTTATCTTGGCTACTAAGGCTGTAGGCAAGGTTGGCCCTGCACCTTGGGATCAGGGTGCTTCGCGTAAACATATTCTGGATGCGATCGATGCTTCTCTAAGACGCCTGCAAACAGATTATATCGATTTGTATCAATTGCACTCCGACGATGCCTCAACCCCCCTTGATGAAACTCTAGAAGCATTGGATACGGTAGTTCGTGCTGGTAAGGCACGCTACATCGGGGTTTCTAACTTCTTGGCTTATCGACTCAGCCGTGCCTTGGGTCGTGCTGATGTGCGTAATCTAACTCGCTTCGTCTCGATTCAGCCCCGCTATAATCTATTATTCCGCGAAATTGAGCGGGAACTATTGCCCCTGGCGCAAGAAGAAGGACTGGGTGTAATTCCGTACAATCCTTTGGCTGGTGGTTTGCTCACCGGCAAACACAGTCTTGCTCAAGGCCCCACCGCAGGTACACGTTTCACCTTGGGTGCCGCCGCAGAACGTTATCAAGAACGCTACTGGCGCGATCGCGAGTTTAATACTGTCGAGGAATTACGCACAGTGGCGGAGTTCGCAGGATTGTCACTCACCACCTTAGCAATAGCTTGGGTTCTAGCTAATCCAATTATTACAGCCCCGATTATTGGTGCTAGCCGCCCAGAACAACTTGCTGACAGCCTCAAGGCTTTGGAAGTAAAACTTGATGACAATTTGAAACAAAAACTAGACGACATCACCACTGAATATCGCAGGGGAGATTCTCTGCGTTAGGGGTTTTAAGAATTTCAGACGCGATTCATCGCGTCTCTACAATCTGGGCTGATCTGAACTTTATTGAATTATTTAGTTATACCAATGATTAAACGCCGTCGTTTTCTCAATGTTGCTACATCAGGTCTATCTGGTTTTTCTCTGGCATATCTGTTAGAACCTATCCCACTAATAAGATTCTTTGAATCCAGAGATGGATAGTAGCAAGGTCAATGAATGAATCAAAATATACTTTCTGTCGCTCCCAGCGAACAACCAAACGACGATATTTACGTTGATACCAAGCAAAACAACGCTCTTGCTGGAATCTTGGAGCAGAGATTTTGATGGGTCTGCCTTTGTTTTTCTTTGTTTTCCAGACTCGTTTTGGTATTTGGGGTCGAATACCCCGTTTGCGTAAGTTGGCGCGTTGTTGTTTGGAGTCATAACCTTTATCGGCAGCCAGTACCTTGAGCCGTTTACGTGGTCTACCACGCTTCAAAGTTTTAAGTTTTACCTTATCAAGTAGGGGTAACACCTGCTCTTTCTCATTACCGTTGGCTGGAGTCGTACAGTTAGAAAGGGGCATTCCATTACCTTCTGTAAGTGTGTGTATTAAGATACCTTTACCTTTGCCACCATAAGCAACTTCTTCACCCCCGCCCTTCCCAGGGGGAAAAAGACCCGTCAACCGCGCCGAACTCCCAGTTTATCAGCCCTTTCTCATTTGCGATCGCTAACACACGCGCTTGTAAATATTCAAATGTTCCATCTGAACGCCATCGCTTTAACCATCGGTGGGATGAGCTTTTCGATGCCCAAGTATCCCCCCTTGGTAGATCGCACCATCGACATCCAGTAATCAGAATGTACAACAGACTATTTAATACATGGCGATACGGCGCATGAGGCATTCCTTTACCACGCTTTTCTGACTCAACGGGAAATATATCTTCAAACAATTTCCATTCCAAGTCACTCAATCCTTCAAAACGTCCAGCCATAGCGTGATCCACTCTTCTTAGTTGAAAAGTAGATTACCACAATCTGGCATTAGTGGGATAGGTTCTAGGAAGTTGTAGCCAACAAAGCCAACAAAATATATTAAACAGCGCTACTAGCGGTTCAAGTTCCCTTGGTATCAAAAGTAAAGTTCTCCGTATGGGGTATCAGAGTGCAGGGGATCTTGTAAGAAATCGTCAAGTATTAGAGAAACGCTTGGAACCGCTGGGAATCAAGGTGGAATGGGCGCAATTTGTCCAAGGGCCCCAACTGATGGAAGGAATGGCTGCGAAAAGAGTTGACGTGGGTTCGGTGGGAGAAACGCCACCCATTTTTGCCCAAGTAGCTGGATCAGAACTGGTTTATGTTGTCGGTACGCAAAGAAACAAAAGAACAGGGACAAGTAGTGTTATTGCTGTGCCTCCAGAGTCTCCACTGAAAAAATTTGAGGAGATCAAGGGGCAAGAAGTTTATTTTCAAAAAGGCTCAGCATCCCACTATTTTATTCTCAGAGCCTTGCAGTCAATTGGCTTGACCATCAGAGATATTAAAATCAAAAGTATACCAACTATCGAAGCGCGGGCTGCTTTTCTCGAAGGTAAAATTCCAGTTTGGATGACAGGAGATCCGCATTATGCGATCGCCGAAAAGATGGGTCGAATTCGTGTCCTGAGAGATTCTGTCGGGCTAGATTCTCCTGGTGGCTATTATATTGCTGACAGGAAGTTTGCCGAAGAAAACCCTGGCTTGCTCAAAATTCTCATTGAGGAACTTCATGCTCTCGATAAGTGGGCAGATGGGCATCGAGATGAAGTAAAAAAATTGATGATCACTCAACAAAAACTTGATGAGGATGTAGCCACAAGGGTGATGTCTCGTCGCACTTTCGTTGGACGCAGAGGCCTTAGTCCCGCACTGATTGCAGAACAACAACGTGTGGCAGATTTGTTCTTTGAGCAGGGTGTCATACCGAAGAAAATCAACATTCAGGATGCGCTACTTCCGCCTGATTTGTATGCTGCAATCACACCTGCTGAAATTATGGTTTAGAAACTACAGGAGAATTCAGAATTCTGAATTCTGAATTCTGAATTCAGGAGTAAAACATGCTTTATACCTGGTTACTCAATTTAACGCCATAGGGCGGCTAGATAAGCCGTCCATTTTTATTTTACAGAACAGCTTGCTACTACGAGAACGACTTTTATGATCAAAAAGATCAGACTTTCTAAATCTTTTCAACGTGCTGCCGATGCGCCAAACTTACCTGATACTCCATTTAGGTTCATTTGTTATTTCGTTAACCAGTTCCGCTGGTGGTATTTGGCAATGGTGATCCTGGAGGCAACACACGCAACCTGTGGTATTATGTTGCCCTATGCCATTGGCGAGATCATCCGCAGCGTCACGCGATCGACTGGCGACAGCAAGTCCATTTTTGAAGCTATCAGCCAACCGCTGATGCTGTTCACGGCTTTGAGTGTGGGTGAAGTTGTCTTCGGGCGATCGGCTGGACTCTTGCAGACTATTCTCCATCCAATCCACCGACAGCACATCGTCCGCTCCCTATATGCCTACTTACAGTACCATTCCCATCGCTACCTGAGCAGTAGTTTTGCAGGGGCATTGGCACATCGCATCGGTGAAACCTCTCTGGGTGTCACCCAGACGATGCAAATGCTGATTACTGAATTTATGTCTGTAATCGTTGTGTATATTGTATCCGCGATTTTACTATATCGCGCCTATCCTCCCCTTGCTGCATTCGTGGGCGTGTGGGCAGTTCTGTTTATCAGTATTTCCTTCTGGCTGGCAACTCGCTGCCGAATTTACTCCCGGAAAGCCGCAGCCGCAAGAAGTGAGACAACTGGCATGATCGTAGATGCGGTGACAAATCTCAGCAGTAGCCGACTGTTTGCTCGTCTGGATTTTGAACGACGCTATTTGAATGACCAATTAAAGCACGAAATCAAAGAGGTGAGAAAGTCCAACTGGTACTCGGAGCGAATTCGCTGGTTTCAGTTCATCTCAGCAGCCATTCTGAAAATCGGCACCCTGTATTACTCGGTTTCTCTCTGGAGTCAAGGACTAATCGCTACTGCTGACTTCGTTGTGGCAACTAGTCTGTCGCTGTTGATCATCAGTGAAGCCCGCAATTTGAGCCGACGATTTCTAGAATTCTTTGAGCATATTGGTAATGTCGCCAATGGTGTCTCCGTAATTGTTCAACCCCATGAGTTGATCGATCGCGATCAAGCGATCGCTCATCCCATCACCCAAGGTAAAATTGAGTTTCGGCAAGTGTATTTCAACTACTCGGCAGGCAAACAAGTCTTTGAAAACCTCTCCATCACTATCCAACCAGGTGAGCGTGTTGGCTTGGTGGGCTTTTCCGGCTCTGGAAAATCTACCTTTGTGAATTTAATTTTGCGTCTTTTTGACCCACAATCAGGGCAAATTCTCATTGATGGGGTCGATATTCGAGATATGACTCAGAATGCCCTACACGCCCAGATCAGCTTAATTCCCCAAGATCCATCTCTGTTCCATCGCACATTAATAGAAAATATTCGTTACGGACGCATAGATGCAACCGATGAGGAAGTGATTGAGGCCGCACGCAAAGCTTATGCCCACGATTTTATCGCTCAGATGAAGGAGGGTTATGATTCTTTGGTGGGTGAACGCGGTGTTAAATTGTCTGGAGGACAAAGACAGCGGATTGCGATCGCTCGGGTAATCCTCAAAGACGCCCCAATCCTAATCTTGGATGAAGCCACCTCCAGTCTCGATTCAATTACCGAAAAAGCAATCCAGGATACCCTAGACTTAGCAATGGATGGCAAAACCGTAATTGTGGTAGCTCATCGCCTGTCCACCATTGCCCATCTAGACCGGATTCTGGTGTTCGAGCAAGGGCGGATTATCGAAGATGGTACCCACGCCAAACTCCTGGCACGGCGGGGTGGCTACTATAGGTTATGGAAAATGCAGGCAGGTGGATTTTTACCTGTAGAGGCTAGTAAGAACTAGGGAGTGGGGAGTGGGGAGTGGGGAGATGAGGGAGATGAGGGAGATGAGGGAGATGAGGGAGATGGGGAGCAGAGGAGAAGTTGCTGCAATCTTTCCTCTCTGCCTCTTGTGCCCAATGCCCAATGCCCAGAGAATGAAAAACTGCTATATTATAGCTTTTCCAGAAATGACAAGGAATGGCATCGGTATTCGCACGGCGCAAGTGCGTCATGAACGGCTCATTGGTCAAATTCACGTCTACGATGGCGCGGGGAAAGGTAAATCCCAGGCGGCTTTAGGGGTGGTTTTGCGTTCGATTGGGTTGGGAATAAATACACCTAGTAATTCTAACCGGGTTTTACTGCTGCGGTTTTTAAAGGGGCCGGAACGTGATTATGATGAAGATGGGGCGATCGCAGCTTTGCAACGTGGCTTTCCCCATTTAATTGACCAGGTTCGGACTGGGAGAGCCGAATTTTTTGGCCCAGAAGAAATTACTGCTTTTGACAGAGATGAAGCGGCGCGGGGTTGGGATGTTGCCAAAGGTGCGATCGCCAGTGGTTTATACTCAGTTGTGGTTTTGGATGAAATTAACCCCGTCTTGGATTTGGGTTTGCTACCAGTGGATGAAGTGGTGAAGACGTTAAAATCTAAACCCCAAGAGTTGGAAATCATTGCTACCGGACGCGCTGCACCACAAAAGTTGCTCGATATTGCAGATTTGCACTCAGAAATGAAACCCCATCACCACCCAACAGCTAAAGCACTCTTTCTGAATGGGATTGAAATTTATACTGGTGCTGGCAAAGGTAAGTCTACGAGTGCTTTGGGCAAAGCCTTACAGGCAATTGGTAGAGGAATCAATCATCCAGGGTCTACCCGTGTATTAATTATGCAGTGGCTCAAAGGTGGTACTGGGTACACAGAAGATGCAGCGATCGCCGCTTTGCAGCAGTCATATCCAGAAGTGGTGGATCATCAGCGTTGCGGTGGAGATGCAATTGTCTGGCGGAATTCCCGGCAAGAATTAGACTACGTGGAAGCCGAACGGGGTTGGGAAATTGCCAAAGTTGCGATCGCCTCTGGGTTGTATAAAACAATTATTCTTGATGAACTTAATCCCACAGTAGACTTGGAACTACTCCCCGTTGAACCCATTGTTCAAGCTTTGCTCCGCAAACCCCGCGACACTGAAATTATCATCACTGGCCGCTGTCAAAATCAACCGGCATACTTTGACTTGGCTAGCGTCCACTCAGAGGTTTACTGCCACAAACACTATGCAAATCAAGGTGTAGAACTCAAACGAGGCGTAGATTTTTAAGTTGGGGCATGGGGCATAGGAAGAGGACATGGGGACGCGGGGAAAGATTACAGCAACTTCTCCTCATCTCCCTCATCTCCCTCATCTCCCTCATCTCCCTCATCTCCCTCATCTCCCCACTCCCCACTCCCCACTCCCCACTCCCCACTCCCTCTTTTCAACACAGTCTATTGCAGTAATTGCTGAAACTGCTTTTCACTACGCACTTTGCTAAAGTCTGGGTCAGTTTTGGCTAACTTTTTGTACTTTCCAGGAACAAGTTGAATTGCTCGGTCTAGGTTTTCAATTGCTAATTCTACATTGCCCTGTAAGGCATAAGAACAAGCTTTGTTGTAATATGCTTGGTGCAAATCTTTTTTGATGGCGATCGCTTTGTTATAAGATGCGATCGCTTCTTGATAGCGTTGCAACTTTGTCAAGGCAATGCCTCGGTTAGTTAAAGCTTCATACTTGTTAGGCTTGATGGCGATCGCTCTATCATACGATGCAAGAGCGTCTTTGTAGCGTTGCAGAGATGTTAAAGCTATGCCACGGTTATACCAGGCTTCATCTTTGTCTGGCTTGATGGCGATCGCCCGATCATAGGATGCAATCGCTTCTTGATAGCGGTGCAGGGATGTTAAAGCTATGCCACGGTTTATCCAAGCTTCAGCAATCTCAGCTTTCATGGCGATCGCTTTGTCGTATGCTTTGATTGCATCTTCGTAACGCTGTCTATCTAATAAATTATTGCCTTGAGCAAATAAAACTTGTGCTTTTTGACTAGCCTTCGCTTCTACAAAAAGCTGGGTTACATTACTTTCCTGTACAACTTGTGTGGTATTTTCTGTCCATGAGTTTGCGCCATCACTACAACCAAATGCAAAAAAAACTATTAAGCTAGATGCAACCAACCCTTGCCTAAAAACCATGCTGTATCTACAGAACTTATAATTCTGTTATGAACATTTGTTATTTTTTGAATATTATCAAAATACACTAGTTTTTACTCATTCCTTTCTTTATATTTTGATAAAAAACTTTGCTGAAATTTTATAATTGCTTTTTTATTTCAATTTTAGCTGATAATAACATATTCAATGCACATCAACCAATTGCTTAATTTAGAGCCTGCTTAGCTAAAAAAACGGTAATTTCTGTTGCTATGTAGGCAGCGATCGCACTCGGAATGCTAATTTCCTTTTTGATTAATCAAAGTGCGATCGTGCTAGTTTTTCATCACTTCTGATCTCGGATTTAGGCGTCTGCAATTAGCCCAGAGTTAATCCTGTTGTTGGGGGTTGCCAAACTTGGGCAAATTGCTGTACAGCTAATACAAGCCTGCTATCTAGTGTCAGTTTATAAGAGAGTGGGGCGTTTGATCCCCAATTCCCAATGTTTTTTACTGGCGATCGCGCTTTTTTAGATAAGTATCAATAAAAACAGTTGAAAATATCTTATTAACGATTAAGTGAAGCGTGAGTGAAAGTAATTAAGTATTCTAGATGACGCAGTATGAAGATATAAGAAACTAATCTAGTCTTAAGCCAACCTTAAACTTATCTTAGAGATTACCTACGTATACTGATTTCACAGAAGTTTTTGGTAAAAAATGTAAACAATGTAAATTTTTCCACAAAAATTGTCCTGCGTCTCAAAGCAATTTTGAAATAGGACACTGATACTAACTGCTTAAGGAATTTTACTGTTGTTTTCCGAATTTGATGTTTGAATTGCAACTCTATTTATTCCCAGCCATCAAAACGTTGATTTTGGTGGGTAGATGAAACTGCAAGCTTGCGATCGTCACCAGAAGCAGGCAAGGAAAAACATGGCTGTCTTTCTTGCAAAAGAACTGAAACAAGGATTATTTTCACAAAGTTTTAGAGATTTGGAGATTTACCAAAAATGGGTAACCAATACCATAACCTGGCTGAAAGTGCCTTCACGCAAGACTGGACAGATACAGCGCTAATCGCAACAGATGATGATTGGAGCAGTGTTCCCAGTATTATTGGCTATCGTGGAGACAATTTAACATCCTCAACAGGTGTAGATCCGCAAACAGTTGTTGCTGATGGTACATATAGTCCTGTAGATGTCAATGCCAACGAGATTAATCCTAATACTTTCACTACTGGTGGTGTTGCTGAGTTTGAACTCTCTAACCCAGTAGTTGCCCTGAATGGATCGGGTACAGCAGATGCGCCCTTTGTGGTGATTCATTTAAATACTGTAGGTGTCACAAATATCAACGTTTCCTACAAACTGCGCGATCTTGATGGTTCCATAGACAATGCTATCCAGCCAGTAGCTTTGCAGTACAGAGTTGGTACATCGGGCGACTTCATCAACATTCCGGCTGCTTTTGTAGCTGATGCCAGCACAGGGCCAAGTGAGGCAACTATTGTTACCGCAGTTAATGCCGTGTTACCGACAGCAGCAGAAAATCAATCCCAAGTGCAGTTGCGTATTATCACCACAAATGCTGCTGGTAACGACGAGTGGATAGGAATTGATGACATTAATATTTCATCGACTCCCAGTGCTTCCCCCAACGTCCAAATCACCGAATACATGTACTCTGGTGGTAACGAAGAATTTATCGAGTTTACTAACCTTGGTAACAGTCCAGTGGACATGACCGGCTGGAGTTTCGATGATGATTCTCGCACACCTGGTACTATCGATTTGAGTGCTTTCGGCATCGTGCAACCGGGAGAGTCAGTAATTTTAGCAGAAAGCGCTGATGCAGCCTTCCGTACAGCTTGGGGTTTATCTAATTCAGTCAAAGTCATCGGCGGACTGACGGCAAATTTGGGACGGGAAGACGAGATTAACCTCTTCGACAACAACAACCAACTTGCCGATCGCCTCACATACGGAGATCAGAGATTTTCTGCCACTGTTCGCACACAAAATACTAGTGCTTGGACGGAAGCAGAGAATCTCACACCCACTGAAATTACTCCTGCATGGCAGCTTTCAGTTGTGGGCGATGGTCAAAATTCCTACACCTCTACCAATGGTGATGTTGGTAACCCAGGCGTTTATTTTACAGGTTCTACAGCAATTCCTGGTGTAATCATCACTCAATCTGATGGCAGCACTGATATCGCTGAAGCTGGCGCAACTGATAGTTATACAGTTCTACTGCGTCAGCAACCCACCGCAGATGTGACCATCACCATTGATGCTGATAGTCAGTTGACAACTAATCCTGCTACCTTGACCTTCACTGCACAAAACTGGAATATCGGCCAAACTGTGACAGTGACAGCAGTTGATGATACTGCATTTGAAGGTAATCATACTGGAGCGATCGCCCACGTTGCCAGCAGTAATGACCCTAACTACAATGGCATCACTATTGCTAGCATCACCGCCAACATTACTGACAACGATTCACCTGACAGTGGTGCCTTCACCATCCAAATCACCGAGTACATTTACTCTGGTAGCAACGGCGAATTCATCGAGTTTACCAACCTCAGCACCAATCCCATAGATATGGCGGGCTGGAGTTTTGATGATGACTCCCGCATCGCTGGAACCTTCGATTTGAGTGCCTTTGGAATTGTGCAAGCTGGAGAGTCCATCATCTTGACAGAAGAGGATGCTGCGACTTTCCGCGCCGCTTGGGGTTTATCTGATTCAGTCAAAGTTATTGGCGGACTGACAGCAAATCTGGGGCGCGAAGACGAAATCAACCTCTTCGACAACAGCAACCAACTGGTCGATCGCTTCACCTATGGAGATCAGAGATTTCCTGGTACAGTTCGCACACAGAATGCTAGCGCCTGGACAGAAACAGAAAATCTTGCACCCACTGAAATTACTGCTGCATGGCAGCTTTCTGTTCTCGGTGACGGTCAAAATTCCTTCACATCTACTGGCGGTGATATTGGCAACCCAGGCGTTTACATTACGGGTTCTACACCAGCGCCTGGTGTGATTATCACTCAATCTGATGGCAGTACCAATATTGCCGAAGGTGGTGTAACAGACCAATACACAATAGTCTTAAAAAGTCAACCGTCGGCAAATGTCATTATTAACATTACCCCTGACTCCCAGGCAACAACGAGTGTAACTGCCCTCACCTTCACCCCTGCTAACTGGAACGTGGCTCAAACAATCACAATCACAGCAGTGGATGATGCCATCATCGAGTCCAGCCACAGCAGTACTATTACGCACACGGCAACCAGCGCCGATGCTAGCTACAACGGAATTAATATTCCCACAGTTACCGCCAGTATTACCGATAACGATTTCGGTTCCCTGAAAAAAATTGGTGGTATTGGTGGTAATGGGGCTGAAATTACTGCCTACGATGCGGTTACTCAACGACTATTCGTTGTTGATGGCACGGCAAATGTGCAAATTCTCAATTTCAGTGACCCCACCAACCTGACAGTATTTTCGGTCATCGATCTCTCTGCCTATGGTATCAGTGCCAACAGTGTAGCTGTGAAAAACGGCCTAGTTGCCATTGCCATAGAAGCTGCTAATGGCGTTGACCCTGGCAAAGTTGTTTTTTATGACACTGCGGGTACATTTCTGGGGGATGTAACAGTCGGGGTGCTACCTGACATGGTGACATTTAGTCCCGATGGTACAAAGGTTCTCACCGCCAACGAAGGACAACGCAGTGGCAATGCCGATCCCATTGGTTCGGTGAGCATTATCGATGTTTCCCAAGGGGTGGCGGCTGCTACCGTTGCTACAGCCAGCTTTACCAGCTTTGACGGTCAGGAAGATGCACTCAGAAGCCAAGGTGTTCGCATTTCCCCAGATAAAACTTTTTCCCTCGATGCCGAACCAGAGTACATTACCTTTTCCAAAGATGGAACTCAAGCTTGGGTAACGCTGCAAGAAAACAATGCGGTTGCAGTGGTGGATGTTGCGACTGCTACTGTCAACCAAATTTTGCCTCTGGGTGTTGTTGACCATAGCTTACCAGGAAATGAATTCGATGCTAGCGATCGCGACAATGGAATCAACATCCGCAATTGGCCAGTATATGGGCTATTTATGCCCGATGCGATCGCTTCCTTTAACGCCAACGGTCGCACCTACTACGTGACGGCTAACGAAGGCGATACCCGTGATGATGATGCACGAGTCAGTTCATTAACTCTCGATTCCATCCAGTTTCCTGATGCAGCAACACTCCAACAACCAAATAACCTCGGTCGGCTAACGGTTTCCACCATCGATGGAGATACCGATAATGATGGCGACTACGATCAATTATTCGTCTACGGCACTCGCTCCTTCACTATTTGGGACGACCAAGGTAAATTGCTTTATGACAGTGGCGCAGCCTTTGAGAAAATTACTGCTCAACAAGTTCCCAGTCTTTTCAACTCCGATGGCGAAGCTGCCAATAGTTTTGACACCCGCAGCGATAATAAAGGCCCAGAACCAGAAGGCGTGACAGTAGCCGTCATCAATAATCGCACCTATGCTTTCATTGGTTTGGAACGAGTTGGCGGGGTGATGATATATGAAGTCACCAACCCAGAAAAACCCCAATTTATCGAGTATTCCCCTTCTCAACCAGGTGATCTTGCTCCCGAAGGTCTGGTTTTTATTGCCGCCAATGACAGCCCCAACGGCAAAAATTTGCTGGTTGTCTCCAACGAGGTGAGCAAAACCCTTACCGTCTATGAAGTAAATCTGCCCACTCGCATCAGTGATATCCAAGGTGCAGCACACCGTTCTCCTTTGGAAGGTCAACAGGTAACTGATGTAACGGGAATTGTCACTGCTGTGCGTGCCAACGGCTTTTACCTGCAAGACCCAAATCCCGATGCTAATGATGCTACTTCGGAAGCGATTTTTGTTTTCACAGGTTCTACGCCGACTGTAGCCGTTGGTGACGACCTAGAGGTTAGCGGTACGGTAACGGAATTCCGCCCTGGTAACAATGCCAATAATCTCAGCATCACTCAAATTACCAGCCCCACAATTGTCAAGTTATCCAGTGGTAATGCTTTGCCCAGTGCTACTATTCTTGGCAACGGTGGCAGAACTATTCCCAATCAGGTGATTAATAATGATGCTGTCCGTGGAAATGTAGAAAATCCTGGCACATTATTTGACCCGGCTGAAGATGGCATTGATTTCTACGAAAGCTTGGAAGGAATGTTAGTACAGGTAAATAATCCTGTGGCAGTTAGTCCGACAAATTCCTTTGGTGAAATTTGGCTGCTGGCAGATAATGGCGCCAATGCCACCGGACGCACAGCGCGAGGCGGTATCGGCATCAGCCCCAATGATTTCAATCCAGAACGCATCCAAATTGATGACGTTTTGTTGACCTCTGGCTCGCCGGATGTGAATGTAGGTGCTACCTTTGACACAATTACGGGTGTGGTCAGTTACGATTTCAACAACTACGAAGTCCTACCAACTTCGGTGACAGTTACTTCACCAGGTTCTCTGAGTCGAGAAGTGACTGACCTGATTGCAACTACAAATCAACTGACAGTTGCCACCTTCAACGTTGAAAACCTTGACCCTAGCGATGGTGTAACCAAGTTTAACAACATTGCCGATCGCATTGTTAATAACTTGAAATCACCGGATATCATTTCCATAGAAGAAATTCAGGACAACAACGGGGCAACGAATGATAGCGTAGTTGATGCCAGCACCACCTTCCAAACATTAATTGATGCAATTATCGCAGCTGGTGGCCCCACCTACGAATATCGGCAAATCAACCCAGTGGACGACACTAACGGTGGTGAACCCGGCGGAAATATCCGCGTGGGCTTCTTATTTAACCCCAGTCGTGTTGACTTTGTAGATAAACCCGGTGCTACTTCCACTTCCAACACCACAGTCACCAATATCAATGGTGTTCCCACCGTTTCTGCTAGTCCTGGTTTGATTGACCCAAGCAACTCTGCTTTCACCGCCAGTCGCAAACCGTTAGTAGGTGAATTCACTTTCAACGGTCAGACTGTGTATGTTGTAGCCAGTCACTTTAATTCTAAAGGTGGCGACCAACCATTATTTGGCCCCAATCAACCGCCAACTCTCACCAGCGAAACCCAGCGCCAGCAGCAAGCTACGGTGGTGAAAAACTTTGTTCAGAGTGTTTTGGCGATTAATCCCAACGCCAATGTCATAGTTGCAGGTGACTTGAATGATTTTGAGTTCTCCAACCCCCTCACCACCCTAGAAAGCGGTGGACTGAATACGCTAATAGAAACTCTGCCAGAAAATGAGCGTTACACCTACAACTTTCAAGGTAACGCCCAGACACTAGACCATATTTTGGTTACTAACAACTTACTCAATAACCTGGATGGATTTGATGTAGTTCACATCAACTCGGAATTTTACGACCAAGACAGCGACCATGACCCCGTTTTAGCTCGGTTTAATCTGCCAGTAAATCTAATTAATGGTACACCAAAGCGTGACAACCTAATTGGGACATCTGGCGATGACATCATCACTGGTTACCAGGGAGCAGATAGCCTTACGGGTGGTGCTGGTAGTGACCAGTTTGTTTATACCAGCCTCCGGGATGGGCGGGATATGATCGCTGATTTTACTCCAGGTAGTGACAAGATTGCCTTGACTCAACTCTTCCAAAGTCTCAACCTTGGTAGCCTCGATTATACAACTGCAACGGCACAGGGCTATTTGAGCTTTAGTACTCAGGGCAAAAATACCAGTATTTTCATTGACCAGGATGGCACAGCCGGACTTACATATCGCGCTGTACCACTGGTAGCCGTGCAGAATGTATCGTCAAGTGTTTTAGCCAACTCTGCCAACTTCGTGTTCTAGGTTTTCCACTAGGGGCGATCGCAATTTTATAACTTTATCCAGAATTGCGATCGCTCCAATTCCCAATCCAAAATCCAAAATCTCAAATCCAAAATTGTATGATGTCAACTTTTACACGTTCACCTCTGACCGCAACCATCATCGCCCTTGCAAGTCTCACAATTACTGCTACTTCTTCCCAGGCTGCTAGTATTGATTTCAGCACTTGGGAAACATTTGGTGATGTCACTACACCTAGCTTAGGTGAAACTAACCTATCTAACGATGGTTTGGTGGCAGATGACTTTCCTGCTACTTCTGGTACATTCAGTTTCTCAGGTATTGCCGCTCTTGATGCTTTTGGATCTTTGCAAGACTTCCTGGGCGTTAGTTCTAATGCTTTAGATGTCGATGGCTTTGCGTGGGAAGGGTCTGCAATCAAATCCACATATTTTGCTCAAGCTGGCGAGAAATTCAACTTCAATTGGAACTTTCTCACTAACGAAAGCAGCTTTAATGATTTTGCTTTTCTTGTGGTGGATGGTACTGTAACCAAGCTGGCTGACTTCACAAATGCAACTAACGTCTCTAGTTTCTTCAATCAAGAAACAGGGGTTACTTCTTTTAGCTATACTTTCAATGATTCTAAAAACTACACCGTAGCCCTTGGGGTCGTGGACTCAGATGATTTTAGCACTACATCAGCCCTGAAGGTGAGTAATGCCAATATCCAAGAAGTGCCAGAACCAAGTACTATGCTGGGTTCGTTTTTAGCGCTGGGGTTCGCTACTAAAATAGTACGGCGGTTCCGCAATCAAGCGCGAGCATAGTATTGACCTGCACCTTTGATGCATCGACCTGCACCTTTGTTGCATCGACCTGCACCTTTGTTGCATCGACCTGCACCTTTGTTGCATCGACCTGCACCTTTGTTGCATCGACCTGCACCTTTGTTGCATCGACCTGCACCTTTGTTGCATCGACCTGCACCTTTGATGCATCGACTTGTAAAAATTAACTTTCTCTAAGTTACGTCAAAAGAATACAATAGCGATCGCGCCCCTGTTGTTTGGCATTGTACAGTGCTTTATCGGCTGAAGCGATGAGTGTATCTGGCTTGATGTCGCAAGTGGGTATGACACAAGCAATACCCAAACTAACTGTGACGATATCCTTGATATCAGACTGTGCATGGGGAATAGCCCGATGGTGAATTGCTTGTTGAATATTTTCTCCTACTGTGATTGCCCCTGCTAAGTCAGTATTGGGTAGGAGTACCGAAAATTCTTCTCCACCGTAACGCGCTACTAGATCGGCAGGACGATAAACTGTCTGTTGTACTGTTTGCGCTATTGTGATTAGACAATCATCGCCTCCAAGATGACCATAGCAGTCGTTGTAAGATTTGAATTTATCAACATCGAATAAAATCAGTGACAGGGGTTGTTGTTCTCTTGCAAGGCGTTTCCATTCTGCTTGCAGTCGTCCATCGAAGCAGCGACGGTTAGCCACCTGAGTCAAACCATCTAGATTTACCAGTTGTTCTAGTTTCTGATTTGCATCTTCTGCTTTTTCTTTAGCAATTACTAATTCTGCTGTTCTCTCCTGTACCCGTTGTTCCAAAGTTTCAAAAGATGTTTGTAACTGAAGTGCCATGTTGTTAAACGATGCTGCCAGTTGACCTATTTCGTCTTTTGAGCTAAGTTTGGCGCGGATATCTAAGTTACCTGCGGTAAACTGGAAAACTATATTCGTAAGGTAAATTATTGGTTTTGTTAACAGTTGCCCAATGGCAAAAGCGATGATTGTCACTACTGAAGCAATAATTGCAAATAGCAACATTGTGTTACGAATTTGCTTTTCTACAGGTGCTAGGGCAACAGCAAGGGGCTGTGCGAACAACACAGACCAAGGTTTATATTTTAAACGAGCGATCGCAATCAGATTAACCTGATTACCTGTTGCATCCAAAGATGCAATTAAATACGGCTGTTTATTATCCAATGCTTGCTTAAGGTTTGACTCATTAGTTGCCAATTCTTGCACAGGATAATTAGGCAAATTCCCTTCCCGTTGCAGTTGAGTTACAACGTCCAAAGGCAGAGGTACAATTGATTTAAAAAGCAGATTTGGTGCAGTGCTATGTGCCAGATAAATATTATTTTCATCTAAAAGAATAGCAAAAGATTTTGCCCCAGCCCGTTCAGTTTCTCGAGTTACTAACTGCTGGACAACAGTAGCATTGTATGAAACACGCAATACACCCAATATATCTCCCTTGGCATTGCGAACCGGACTGCTAAAAAACAGGGTAACAAGGTCAGGAATTTTTGGCGTAGGCGTAGCCCGCCGTAGGCATCGCTTCATGCTAGAAACAAAGGATAACCCTGTTTGCAGTGGTTTTTGAAAATAATCTTGAACTGATTCATCTTTGCCAATGTTCGATGTATGTGTATCCAATACATTTTTCCCGTTTAAGTCGAGCAAAGCATAAGAGAGAACATTGAGCATATCTTTGCGACTCAGACGAATTAATGTTTCTATCGCCAATTGCATTTCGGGGCTGTCATCTCGCTGTTTTGGAGTTAGGCTGAGGTAGCGTGCCGAACCTGGTAAAATCGCCTCTACGCGCACGGCATTGAGATTTCCATCAATAAAGGCATCTATTCTGTTAGCGGTTTCGTTAGCTGCCGCAGATAGGGCTTGTCGGGCGTTTTCAGTTAGTGCTTTTTCAGTTGTCTGTTTGTTGATAAATGCCAATAACAGCAAAGGAATCAAAGCAACAATCAGAAACGAGGCGATCAACTTTCTACGGATGCCGCCCAAAAGATGATGCTGCATGGCTTTAAACTAGGAGGGAGGGTTCAAAAAGGAAGAATTGAACAAACTTTTTAGCTCAGGAATGCGCGTCACGTTTCCCGAACGAATAAAAAAGTCTGCATATATCTTGGCAGTTTTGTAGATGGAGTTAGGGTTGCCAGATTGAAATAATTTTTGATTTTCAGCTAAATCAGTTAGGTTTACTCCCTCCAGAGAAAGTGTATTGCTGGGAATTTTTAACGCTTTGCTGACGATCGCGTTTCCTTCCTGAACATTTGCCCTCCAGTAGCTTGCGGCTTGCAACCATCCTCGCACAAATGCACGAACGTCTTCGGGGCGATCGCGGATTGTATCATTGCGAAAGATAATCATATCTAAAATCAAGCCAGGGGTTTGTTTACTGGTAAATAGGATGTGTCCCCCTAATTTAATCGCTTCAGAAAGATGGGGTTGCCAAGTGTGTCCGGCTTGAATAACATTATTTTTCAGGCCTTGAGGAATTTCTAAAGCCTCTAATTTAACCAATTTCACATCATCGCTGGTGAAGTTGGAACTTTTCAACATCTCAGTCACGAAAACTTCGCTAAAACCGCCTAGATTTGCACCTAGCTTTTTCCCTTGCAAGTCAGCGACACTTTTTATTTGTGGTTGGGCGACTACTACATCTGCTCCTGTTGATTCATCTATAACCAGCACGCCTTGTATATCAGGATTTGTGGCACTCAAGATGATAAAACTTCCCAAGGACGCTGTAATACCATCATACTTACCCGCACTGAAATTTGCTCTTTCCAATTGGGTGTATCGTTTATAAATTAGTTCAACATCTACACCTTGGGCTTTGAAGAATCCTTTTTCTTGAGCAATGATGCCTGGATACTCTCCAATAAAAGATGCAAATTGTACTTTCAAGAGAGGGCGTTTTAATTCGGTCGGTGATGAAGCATAACAAGCAAATAGTAAACAGGCGGTAATGAGGAAAATACTAACGTATCTGAATAGTTTAAACATAGATTATTTGATATTTTTGAGTCACTTTTGATGAAATATCTAACTAAATCAACTATGTATTCAAATTGACGGTTAAATTTTATTAAATATTGATTAGTATTGTAGGGTGCGTTAGAACTTCGTTCTAACGCACCAAACCCTAAATATTTCGCCAGTGTATCAAAAATCGTATGTTCTCCTAAGAAAATGCAGTTTTATAGCGGTTCCCATTCACATGGGGTACAACATGATATCGCTAGGCGTAGGGGCACGGCACTGCCCATAGGTGTCAACTTAACGTGAAACCCTCGTCCCACACACGTTTTACCCCCCTTAATCCCCCCTTGGAAAGGGGGGAAAAAGGAATTTAGTTCCCTCCCCTTTACAAGGGGAGGGTTAGGGTGGGGTAAAGCGTATGTGGGACAAGCATTTGAGCTTAAGTTGACACGAATGGGCACTGCCGTGCCCCTACTGGTGTACCTTATTAGGTCAGGAAACGCTATATTTCACCCTTGCCATAGGTGCGCCTTCGTTGGAGACTCAGATTAAACAACCAGAAGCAGAAAATAAAATTCCCCCAGATCCAAAAAAATCTGAGGGAAAGTAAGCGTGATAATACTATTTGATCTACATTGCGATTTAAATAATCCCAAATACTGACCCGACAGTAGACTTAATCGAATCCCGTGCATCCTTCAAAGTTTGGCTGATGGGATGCTTTGCCTGTAAAAACACACGGGCACAATTGCGTCCCGGCATTCCGGAAATGGAACCGCCTGGATGAGTTCCTGCACCAGTCAGAAACAAATTGTCAATTGGGGTTTTGTAGTTCGCTATTTCGGGCAAGGGACGGAAAAATACCATTTGATCTAAGGTCATGTCAACATGGTAATAATTCCCTTTGTATGCACCTAATCTTTCTCCGAGTTCTGCTGGACTTTCTACACGACGGGCGATAGTTGCATTTTTCACGTTGGGTGCATAGTTCGCTAACTTATCAATCACCCTGTCTGCAACTTTGTTTTTCAATTCATCTGTCCAACCCGTACCTTTCAAACCAGTACCTTCTGCACCAGCAATTTGATAAGGGGCGAAAAACTCAATCCACAGGGTATGCTTGCCTGCTGGTGCTAATGTGGGGTCTAGGTAGCTAGGCATCACCACATACATTGATGGGTCAGCATCAGGAATTTCTCCCAAGGTACATTTACTATGAGCCTGTTCTACATGAGCCACGGAATCTGCAATTAAGATCGACCCAACGAGATATTCATCTTTGTGGTCGTGGTTTGGAAAGCGCAACGGTTCATCTAAAGCCAAATCTATCTTAAGGATAGTTTCGTTATTGTTAACGATGCGGCGTTCTAATCTTTCGTATAAGTCAGGTTCAACTCCATCAACTTCGCTTTTATCAGTCATTTGTAAGAACAACCGCTGAGCATCAATATTAGAAATGACCCCATGTTTAGCACGATATTCTTTACCGCCAGCTACTCGCACACCTACAGCTTTGCCATCATCAATTAAAACTTTTTCAACGTGCTGATCTGTGAGAATAACACCACCTTTACTTGTGACTAAATTCACCAAAGCTTGCACAAGTGCGCCAGTACCACCGCGAGGTCTAGCCATCCCTGGATTATGACGCATTGCCATCATAATTGCACCAATAGCCAGGGTTTTTTGTGATGGAGGCGCACCAAGTTCTGATGCTAGTCTAGCTAGTGGCGCTTTCAGAAATTCGGAATCAAACCACTCGTTAAGTAAATCTTCGGCGCTGGTTAACATGTTGCGAATAAAGTCCAGCGTTTTGTTTGGCGAACCAATGACAGAAAACAAATCTTTCATTTTTGTGATGTCATAGTTACCAACGATGTCTATAATTGACTTTGGCGGTGCGTTAAACATGGGAATCATTGCACCCAAAGCCCTTTGCCAGTAGTCGGTAAATTCTGCGTATTTTTTAGCATCGCGATCGCTATAACGAGCGATTTCTGCACAAGTCTTTTCTACTGACTTATGTCCTAAGAAATATTTGCCATCAGGATGGGGACAGAAAACAACTGGATCGCACTCTAAATAATGCAAGCCATATTTCTCTAATTCTAATTCTTCAACAACTGGCCCCAAGTGAATAAACTCATGGTCAATAGCGCATAAGTTAAATTTAAATCCAGGAGCTTCTTGTGGTAAACATTCTTCAGTTGTTGCTGCACCGCCTGGAACGGAACGCTTTTCTAGTAACAGGACACTATAGCCAGCTTTCAATAAGTAAGCTGCACAAACTAGCCCATTATGTCCAGCACCAATCAGCACAACATCATACTCTTGCATAGTTGTTACTTTGAAATTAAGTAGCTTTATAAAGCTTAAAAAACTTTTGGAAAATTTAAATCACCCATGAGTAACAAAAATTATCTTTAATTAGTGCCAATACTACTAAAGAGGTACTACATCTGATGATGGTATTTGCTTTACCTGAGCTTCTACCATAAGTATTAAATTACCAATTTCTACTTTTAAATCTTTGATACGAAACATCATATCTTCCCATGTAAAATATGGTATGCTTATCAAATCTTTGGCTTTCTGCATGAATGCTGTAATTATTTCTATTGAAACACCCTCTCCCTCAGTACAGTTAAAACTCTCCAACATTGCGGGTTGTGAATGGGTACGTGGACGAGCGATCGCAGTATAAGCGAAAGGCCGAGTATTTCCCATTTCCTTTAACAATACCTTTCCTCTAAATTCTATTTTGCCAGCACCAGGTAAAAATACCTGAATTTGTTGCGGTTCAAAACTCACAATTTCGCCATCTACATTCAACTCAAAGTTTTGCATCTGCTTGCGAATAAACTCTGACGACAAAGCGCGGTTAATATCTGCTTCTGTCAGTGTAATCTTAGCAATGGCATTCACTGGCTGATTGAGTTTTATTTCACCAAAAAGAGCGCTTAAGGGATTGATGTCAATACCATCTGTTTGCAGCGTTATTTTCTCTACGCGAATGTCTTGTTGAATAACTAATCCTTCACCTGCAACCGAAACCCCGTCTGCTTGTCCCTGAACTATTTTCAACAGATCGGTTTGTATATCTATTTCTATTTCTTCTACTTCATCTAATTTTTCGGATATCCTTCTTTCAGCTTCCTGAGATAATAATTGTTCTTCCAATCTATGCTCATCGGGCATAAATTATTAATCTCCTAGATGTCCTTTCATTTGTTACTGTAAATCCTGAATGCTCAAGAGCGAATCTATATTGCGGGATATGCAAATCGGAGGAATCAAATAAAAGGGCGCTGCTGATTTAGCTAAATTCAGCCTGAAACAAGCAAATTTGTCACTTTTTCTAACACTTTTAATGCTTTTAGCGAACCTCGAATTAGCCGCGTAGCTGCTAGGGGTTGGCGAAGCATTGCGATCGCTAGGGGCAAAGGACGGAGGGAACCATCAGAGTTGATTGCTGGTGTGAGGTCAGGAATATCGTGCTGACAATCGTCGCTGACTACTCGCAACATTGCCACTGCTACCCCAGCTACATTGAAAAACTCTAGGGCAGTAAATCCTTCCATGTCAACAACATCAGCCGCTAAAGTCTCACCCAGATGGCGTTTTTGAGCCGCAGACCAAATGACGCGATCGCTTGTTAATGCTTTGACCAAATTCACTGGGGAGTGGGGAGTGGGGAGTGGGGAGTGGGGATTGGGGACTGGGGAGTGGGGATTGGGGACTGGGGAAGAAGAGTTTTTCTCCTCTGCTTCTTGCCTATGCCCCATGCTCAGGGCTGAGTGTAAGTGTGCGGTGAAAGGGCGATCGCATTCTTGCCGTTTTCCTTGATAAATGCAATCTTGGTACAGCACAACATCACCAACACCGTAGCTGCTGCTCAAGCTGCCACATAAACCCACAACTAGCACTCTCGATTTTGCGGCGAGAAATTGTCTACTTTCTGGGGATTGTTGCAGGTATTGAAGTAAAGGCTTCATCCCAACAGGTATGGGTAATACCGTTGGGACGAAGCCAGTAACGCTGCGTAATCCACGACACACAGCTTGATGTTCTGCTCCCTGAGGCACGAGAATTGTGTCGTGGGGTAAAAAATTAGGCACTAGCGCTCTCGATATTTTGGAGTTTGCGTTTGGGTATTAACTGGAGGATGTTCAGGGCGACATTGGCAAGTCTGGGTAATAATTGCGGTTGCAGCAATCGGGGATCGTACTTGCTCATCCGCCGCTGATTTTCCACTAGGCAAATCTCCAGAAATTTTTCTAGTGTGAGGTCTTTAGTAAAGATGTTAGTGCCGGTGGCAGCAAAACCAGTCTTACTGGGGTCATCATTGCCAAAGACGGCAATCAGATTGCTGAGTGCCTTGCCGTACTGCCAGAGGGTTTTGGCACTCCGCAGGGGGATAAATCCCTGGCCGCGCTGAATTTGTGTATAGGTAAACCAGTTGACAAAAAACACGATATGGCGTGTCTCTTCGTCTATGATGGGATCAAAGATCGTAAAGATTGACTCTGGAAAAACATTAGCTTCACGGGCGATCGCAAATAGCCCATAGGCGAAGAAAGTATCCAGGCATTCTTCAAAGCCAAAGCGCGTAAATACTGGCTCAATATGATGGGGAACTTCAATGGGGGGACGTTCTGGCATTTTAATGCCGTAACGGTCGATTAATGTTTTCAGCAGGCGGGCGTGGCGTGATTCTTCTTGACCTTGGAGAGCGATGGCAGCTTGTAAAACGGGATCGCTTACCGTTTGTGCGTAACCACTCACTATTACTCCAGCTTGTCGCTCTGTATCTAGAGCTTTCTCCCAAAAGGGAATGCTGCGTAGGAAATTCAAAGCTGCATCGTCTAAATCTGGCCAGGGAAGATACTCAGGCTCATATTCCCTGTAGCTTTCGGTAAAGCTCCGACAGAATAATTCCT
Source organism: Desmonostoc muscorum LEGE 12446 (assembly GCF_015207005.2). GTDB lineage: Bacteria > Cyanobacteriota > Cyanobacteriia > Cyanobacteriales > Nostocaceae > Nostoc > Nostoc muscorum. Next base: position 916,698 of record NZ_JADEXS020000001.1, on the reverse strand, counting down.
TATGCTCGACAGAACCAAGTTTCATTGCTAAAGTTCCATGCTACGTTAAAAATTTTGTCATATTTGAGTGACAATAATAAGTGATATTGCCGTTTGGTGGTGACCAAAACTTGTAAACAGAAGGTTAATCAACAGCAGCTAAAAAGCCACCAATTGCTGACATTTACTCATTTTTGTCTGATGTCATCATCTTGATGACAAGCTCTTGAAATTTCGCTGTAAAATACAATCATGCTACTGGGATTTAAAACAGAACTCAAAGTTAGAGCAATTTTCAGGTAATTAAAACATAGGGTAGGGGCGCTAAGCTTGGCGTCCCTACAAGAAATTGTGGTTTAAATAGATGAAAAAGGCTGTAACAAGCAACAACGTCTACTGAAGCAAGAAAAAAATGTCAGCAACTCTTAGCATTTTTGGATCGGCGATTGCTGTAGCATGACTAAATAATTGTGTCACCTGCACGATAATTTTCCAAGATGGTAAAGCTTTCTAACTCAAAATCCGCACGAGAATTCTTCAATATCTCCAAATTAGCGATTAAATTTTCGTGGCTGACCGTGAGTTTTTGGATCGCCGTCACGGTGGCTGGTATCCTTGCTTTCAGTTCCCTCAAGTATGCATTGTTCCCAGATATTACCTTCCCAGTAGTGGTTGTAAATGCTACAGCCCCACTAACATCTGCCCTAGATACAGAATCCAAGCTCACCAAACCCCTAGAAGAACGCCTGCGTTCCTTGAAAGGACTGGAGAACATCCGCTCATCCACCTATCCTGGTCAAACAGCCGTCGGTCTATCTTTTGCCGTTGGTACGAATCTAGAAACATCAACCAAAGAAGTTGAAACCGCCCTCAAGCAGGTGACTCTTCCTCAGGAAGCGACTTCTAAAATTATTCCCTTGAACTTGAACGAGTCAGCCGCCATTAGCTATGCCATTGAGAGTTCCAAGCTCAATCTCACAGATTTGACTAAGTTGGCCAAAGATGAGATTGTCAGTGCGATCGCTAAACTACCAGGAGTCCTGAAAGTTTCACTGCTGGGCGATGCAACTGCAACTCCTTTAGATCCATCAAAGCTCAGTGCAGCGGCTCTCAGCCAGCAAGGGTCTACATTAGTCCGGTTTAACGGGCAAGACGCACTTGCATTTCAGGTAATCAAACGCGGCAATGCTAACACCTTAGAAGTGGTGAGTCGAGTTGAAAAAGAAGTCCAAAGACTGCGCTCTCAACTCAAAGATGTCAACCTCACCTTAGCCGCCACTCAAGCAAAATATATCCGCCAAGCCACCCAATCAACAATCGATGCTCTACTAGAAGCAATCTTGTTATCCATCGTCGTCATCTTTCCATTTTTGTGGAACTGGCGAGCCACCTTAATTTCCGCATTGGCGATTCCTGCGTCTCTTTTGGCGACATTTATCGTCATGGCGATTTATGGCTTCAATTTAGAGACAATCACGCTGCTGGCTTTAGCTTTGGTGATTGGGAGTATTGTTGATGATGCGATCGTTGATGTAGAAAACATCATGCGACACGTCGATGATGGAGAAAATCCCCGCCAAGCAGCGCTTTTAGCGACAAATGAGATTGGATTGACAGTTACGGCAGCTACTTTGACAGCAGTAGCAGTTTTTCTGCCTATAGGTTTAATGGGTGGAGTAATCGGTCAGTTCTTCAAGCCCTTCGGTATCACTGTTTCAGCCGCAATGCTCGCTTCTATGCTAGTAGCCCGGACTTTATCTCCAGTTCTGGCTATCTACTGGCTAAAACCAAAACCCTCTACCTCCCCTCGCCGTGAAGCAAAAACCTGGGAAAAGTTTGCCCAATCTTATAGAAACTTGCTCAGTTGGTCTTTAAATCACCGCAACATAGTTATAGGATTAGCTGTACTCAGCTTCATTGCAGGTATAGCACTAATTCCACTAATTCCCAAAGGATTTATCCCCAAATTAGATCGCGGCGAATTCAATATTGCTTATACGGCTCCTTTGCCAAAAATCCCTGATTTAGCACAAGTAAGGGAAGCAGGGGGAGCAGGGGGAGCAGGGGGAGCAGGGGGAGAAAAATTAACTTCCTTATCCCAATCCCCACTCCCCACTCCCAACTCCCCATTCCCCATTCCCAATCCCTTAAATGATTCCCTTGAGGTTGCGAAGAAACTCGAAGCAGTGGTGAGAAAAGACCCAGCAGTGGAAACGGTATTTACCACCGTTGGTTCTCGTGAGGGTGAGCCGAACAAAGGCACCCTATATGTGAGGCTTAAAGAAGACCGGAAAATCACAACTGCCCAATTACAAGACCAGCTGCGCTCCTCCTTACCAATTCTTTCTGGCGTAACTACCAGTGTTGAAGACATTCAATTTGTCGATACCGGCGGTCAAAAACCTCTGGAGGTAGCATTACAAGGTAACAATCTCCAATCTCTAAGCAAAGCTGTCAAGGCAATTAAAGAGAAGATTCAGAAAATACCAGGATTTGTCGATGTGACAGTTAAAGGTGAAACGAATTCACAGGGGACGGTTTTGCAAATTGAGCGTCTGAATAATCAGCGGGTGGCCTATATCAGTGCTAATCTCGGCAAAGATATTTCCTTGGGTGATGCTACTGACAAAGTGGTAGCTGAAGCTAAGGCGGTGTTACCGTCTGATGTTTCCCTAGATTTGGGAGGAGACTCTGCCAAATTGAGCGAAGTTTTTGGCAGTTTTGGCAGTACTCTGGCTCTATCTGCCCTATGCATTATTGTGGTACTAATTTTGCTATTCAAAAGCTGGGTAGATCCTCTGGTCATTGGTGTCTCTTTGCCTTTGGCACTGGTAGGGGCGATGTTGGCGCTACTGATTACCAAGAGCGACTTTGGCATGATCTCACTGATTGGCTTCGTGTTTTTGTTGGGACTAGCAAACAAAAATGCCATTTTATTGGTAGATTACATCAATCAGCTACGCAGTGCTGGTGTAGACCGCACCGAAGCAATCCTCAATACTGGACTCGTGCGCCTCAGACCAATTATGATGACTACCGCTTCCACGCTTTTAGGGATGCTACCGATCGCCTTAGGTTTGGGTGCTGGCTCCGAATTGCGATCGCCGATGGCCGTAGCGATCGCCGGCGGACTTGTGACTTCGACTATCCTCAGCTTGATTGTTGTACCCGTGGTTTACACCATTTTGGATGATTGGTTTCCCCGAAAAAATTTTAGATTTTAGATTTTAGATTTTAGATTTTTGAATGGAAATGACTGGTTACATTCAGAGATGTTGATAAATGCACAATCCCAAATCCAAATCAAAAATCCAAAATAGGGAAATTCCAAGTTGATAAATCCAAAATCCAAAATCCAAAATCCAAAATCAAAAAGGGTTTTTGTCACAGGGGGTACAGGTTTTATTGGTGCCCACTTGGTGCGATTGCTGCTGCAACAAGGATACACAGTTAAAGCACTGGTACGCCCTAGCAGTAATCTGCAAAATCTACGCAGTCTGGAGGTGGAAATTGTCAAAGGCGATTTGAACGATGCAAATCTGTGGCAACAGATGAGCGATTGTCAATACCTGTTTCATGTGGCAGCCCATTATTCTCTGTGGCAAGCAGACCGGGAGTTACTCCACCGTCATAATGTTTTGGGTACCCGCAATGTGCTAGCAGCAGCCCAAAAAGCGGGAATTGAACGCACCGTTTATACCAGTTCGGTGGCGGCCATTGGGGTGGGTAAATCTGGTGAAGTCGTTGATGAAACACATCAGAGTCCCTTAGAAAAGTTGGTGGGTAACTACAAAAAGTCTAAATTTCTCGCCGAACAAGAAGCTATCCAAGCCGCTGCTAAAGGTCAGGAGGTAGTTATAGTCAATCCCAGCAGCCCAATTGGATCATTGGATATCAAACCTACCCCTACAGGTGATATAATACTGCGGTTTTTACGGCGACAAATGCCCTTTTACTTGGATACTGGTTTGAATTTTATCGATGTGCGGGACGTGGCATGGGGGCATTTACTGGCCTTGCAGCGGGGTAAATCTGGCGATCGCTATATCTTGGGTCACCAAAACCTCAGTCTCAAGCAACTACTCGAACAACTCGCCGAGATTACAGGCTTGAGGGCACCCCAACGAACTTTACCCCCTTGGTTACCCCTGAGTGTTGCTTGGGTTGATGAAAAAATTCTCGCACCACTGGGGAAATTGCCCTCAGTGCCCATAGATGGCGTTCGCATGGCGAAACAACCAATGTATTACAATGCTACGAAGGCAGTGCGAGAGTTGGGTTTACCCCAATCACCCCTCAATGGCGCACTCCAGGATGCTGTGGATTGGTTTGTTGCTCAGGGTTACGTCAAATGAGAAATATAGCGATTCACATGATGCAATACGCATTAGGGGCGCACAGCTGTGCGCCCCTACAATAACACTGGTGTTTTTATATCTTAAAGAGGAGCGATCGGAATAATGGCAGTTAATTTACAACAAGCTATAGATATCGGTAAATATCTCGTCACTCAACGTCTGTTGGGGCGCAAACGCTTTCCTTTAGTATTAATGTTGGAACCTCTTTTTCGGTGTAACCTAGCGTGTACAGGTTGTGGTAAAATCCAACATCCAAAGGAAATATTAAAGCAAAACCTCACCCCAGAACAGTGCTTCGCCGCAGTGGAAGAGTGTGGCGCACCGGTTGTCTCAATTCCTGGGGGAGAACCTCTGCTACATCCCCAAATTGACGAGATTGTACGGGGATTAATTGAGCGCAAAAAGTATATTTACTTGTGTACCAATGGTTTGTTGTTAGAAAAGAGCCTAGATAAGTTTCAACCTTCCCCTTATCTGAGTTTTAGCGTGCATCTAGATGGAATGCGGGAGTTGCACGATCGCTGTGTCGATCGCAAAGGTGTTTTTGATATTGCCGTCCAAGCCATTCGCGCCGCTAAAGCTAAAGGCTTTCGTGTCACCACTAATACCACAATCTTTGAGGGAACTGACCCCAAAGATATGCAAGAGTTCTTTGATTTTCTGGAAACACTCAATACCGACGGGATGATGATTTCTCCTGGCTACAGCTACGAGTGGGCACCAGATCAAGATCATTTTCTCCACCGCGAACAAACACGCGCCCTGTTCCGAGAAATCCTGGCTCCCTTCAAAACTGGTGAAAAAAACTGGAACTTCAATCACAATCCCCTGTTCCTAGATTTTCTCACCGGAGAGAAAGACTACGAATGCACGCCTTGGGGTAGCCCAAGTTATAGCGTTCTTGGTTGGCAAAAACCTTGCTATCTGCTGAACGAGGGTTATTACTCTACCTTCCAAGAATTACTAGCAAAAACTGACTGGAGTCAATACGGCCAGAAGAGTGGTAATCCCAAGTGCGCCGATTGCATGGTTCACTGCGGCTACGAACCTACAGCCGCGATGGATGCGATGCAACCGCAAAATATGGCGCGTGCCCTTGGTAGCGTGTTTGGTAGGAATTAGAGGACTTCCAATTCCAAATAACCAAGGCACAGAACATGGTAGAAACTCGTTCACCAGCACCAACATAGGACTTTCGCAAGAACTCTCTGAGACTCTTATTTCTCCGTGTTCTCTGTGTCCTGTGCGGTTTGATTTTCCGTTACTTGCGCCTAAGTTATACAACAGTCAAATTTGGCGTTGCATAACAGTGGGATGAATTTAGGCAAGCTCTGAAAGCAGGGGAGGTAGAGGGAGCAGGGGGAGAAATTTTATAATTTGCTAAATCATCCTGCTTTCTCTGCAACACCTAAAATTTTACCTCACGCTTATTAGGAAACGCTATGCGCCAATGTTTTCCAATTTTTATCAACTTCGTCGAGTAGACCTAAAGAATCATTTCCTTTCTGTTTACTATCTACTACATTATTTTCGTTTAAATCACTAATAATTTGTTTGAGATTAGGTTCATTTAATGACATATTTTCTAAATCACTAATAATGCTTTTTTGCTCGACATTATTTTCGTCATCTGAATTACTAATAAGCTTCTTTGATATACTTAAAACTACTTTTGTTGTACTAACATCATTATTAATAGGGGTTAATGATTTACTGTATAGATTCACAACAGTATTTATTATGTCTTCTCTAATAGTTTTGTCTTTTTCAGCATACTGAACAGCAATAAGGGCTAGACTAGCTATATCCTCTAGCTTCTGCAAGTCTCGCTGCTGAAACTTTCCTTTTTGATAACTCCCAACAATTAGTACACCGCGTTGGCATTTATCTTGATCCCAAAGAGATACACTTAGCTCTGAACTAGTATTATCAAAATATGCAGTATAGCCCTGTTCAGCCTTAACGTCATATATTAATTTTGGTCTTTCATATACTTTTAGCAAATCAATGATATTTTTACTTGTCTTGCTGTGTATGTCCAAATCTTCGGATTGCTCGTCGATACTATAACTCTCTTGTGTAATTACCTCTTTACCAGTTTGATCGAAAATAGTAATTTCACCTACATCTGCTCCTGTAATTTCTACAGCTTTTTGCACAATTAGTTTTAGATTTTCCTGGTTTGTTACAATCTCTAGCCCAATATTACCTCGTGTTTGTGACCATCTTTGTTTATCAATAACAGTAGCAGCTGAAGATGCTAAAGAGTTAATAATTTGCTTTTCTTCACCTGAAAAGTTATGAACTCTTCGATAGTTAATAAACATCACTCCAACTAAATCATTATTTACTTTCAATAATATCCCAGCAGCAGATTTAATTTTCTCTCGTATAGCAAATGGTGAATCTTTAAAAAACTTAAAATCATAAATATCATTTCCACCCTCAATCAATGACCACGGAGATTCTATTATCATTTCTTTAGGATATAAAAGCTTACCTGCATAATTAGGTGGAATTTGAAATGTTCTTTTTGCTTGAATAAACTCATAAATAATAACAACATCAGCAGCTAGAGCATTTAATGTATTCCAAGCAATATAACTTACTAAATCGCTACCTATTTCATTGAAAGATTGTGTAACATGTTGCAATGCTGATAGCTGACGTACTTCTTCACGTACTCTTTGAGATTTTATAACACTTGTTATAGCATCAACAGCTTTATTAGCAAAATGATTTCCTAGACGTTCTAAATCTCTGGTAAATTGAGATTCTTCCCAGAAATGCACATACAATAGTCCTATTAAATCAGGATTTGATGATTTTTCTTCTTTAACATTAATTAATAGAGGAAAAGCAGCATAAACGTTAGAGCCTCTCTTGTGCGCTTTATTACAAAAGCTAATATTCAAATTTTTATTTTCTTGCGAAAAATATATTACTTTAACTTTCTTTTCATCAATTGCTTTCCATCCCAATCCATCTTTACGAGGAGAAAATTCCTCTAATGGCTCAGAACCTATACTACCTTTAAAAACTTCATAAATGAATTTTCCTTCTGTACCTCGTTCTGAGTCCCATAAAAAGTGCAAAGTAGCTAGATTAGCATTGAAAAAACGCCTAGCACTCTCAGCAATAGTTTCTAAAACGTAATGAAGGCTTACTCGACGAATCTCTAATGCTTGTTCAGCCAATAGTTGAGCTAGAGAGCTTGCTTTCTCTTTTGAAATTATTTGGTCGCGGTTTGTATAGCCTGCTTCCAAGGTACCAATAACTTCAGGTGTAGAAGGTAATTGCTCCATACAGAAAACTGTAGGTTTATCTTGTGGCTTTTGTATAAAATTTGTTTCCCAGTTATAAGATTTAAACCAGTTGTCTATTATGTTCTTTCTATCGTCATAAAATAAAAAAATAGGAGTAAAAATACGAACAAGACTATCATGCCCAAACCTATTATATACACCCAAATCAAATCGCTCATCCCATCCACTAATAATTTCAGTTTGGCAAGTTTTTACTATATCTGCCTGAATATCTCTTAATCGTTCACCTTCTTCAATTTCTTCAAGGGAATGTCTTGCTTGACCAACCCATTTTTTAGCGATACCAGTTCCATAGACTGCTTCAATGGTATTCTTCTCTGGCATAACTAACGATATACTAACATAGTCAAAACCAAATTGTTTTTGAATTTTTTCACAGATACTATCCAGTATATTTTGTGAGTGTTCCAGTTCTGAAGCTGCTGATAATATTTTACGATCAGCCTTAAGAAGTTCCTCAAATGCTTTGATAGGGCTTTTTCTTTGATTTGTATTCTTAATTCTAATGTTTGTCAGATTGTCACGACTAGAAACAACGGTTGTAAAATCTGTATCATTTAAATTAGAATTTGTAAAATTTGCACCACTTAAATTAGTATTATTCAAGTTAGAATTTTTTAAGTTAGCACCGCTCAAGTCAGCTTTGGCTAAGTCTGCATTACTCAAGTCAGTATTTTCTAAGTTAGCACCGCTTAAGTCAGCTTCAGCTAAATTTGCATTACTCAAGTTAGCATTTGCCAAATTCGCACCACTTAAATTAGTATTATTCAAGTTAGAACTTTTTAAATTAGCACCGCTAAAGTTAGCTTCTGGTAAATTTGCGTTACTCAAGTCAGCATTTGTCAAATTTGCATTACTCAAGTCAGCATTTGTCAAATTTGCATCGATTAAATTAGCGTTACTCAAGTCAGAATTTGTCAAATTTGTACCACTTAAGTCAGCATCCCTTAAGCAAGCATTAATGAGCTTAGCTCCTGTCAAATCAGCATACCTCAAGCAAGCTTTAATTAAACTAGCTTTTGTTAAATTAGCACCACTTAGATTAGCATTCATGAAGTCAGTTCCTATCAGATCAGCACCATTTAGATCGGCATTCATGAAGTTAGTTTCTACTAGATCAGCACCGTTGAGATTAGCATTAATAAGCTTAGCTCCTGTCAAATTAGCACAGCTCAAATTTGCGATACTTAAATCAGTATGGCTAAGATTCGTATTGCTGAAGTTAACATCACTAAAGTTTGCTTCTCTGAGACTATCTTTGCTAATATCCTCACCACTTAAGTCTGCACCTACATAATCTTCAGCTAAATCAAGTTCAGCCAGCTTTGCTAGTTCAGAAAGCTTTGCATCTGCTGGCTGACTATCGATTTTTTTTAGAATGTCAACCAGTTTTTCTGGTAAGATCGGCTCATTCATAATAATATAATTACCTTACTCACATAATCTTCCAGTCTATCCTGATTTTTTAGATACTTCAACAACTTTTATAATTATCTTACTCACATAATTTTCCAGCTGTTCTGGTTTTTTGAGAAATCTCAGTAATTTTCCAATTTTCGTCTCTTTCTGCTTTCTAGTGACATCATTTGAACATAGTATTTCTATATGTTCTCTATTTATATAAGTTTTAAATATTGCTTCTATTTCCAAGCATTTACTTATTTCTATTAATTCTAATGAACCTAGATATTGCTCTTTAATACCTCCATACAAATAGCAGAATGATTTTGAAAATTTAGATTCTGATGGCTCTATAAATGAAAATTCCCATTCAGGAGTTTCCGGTAAACCTCTTTCTGTTGCGCTCCAATAGAATTTAGTGTTGTCAAAAGACTTTCGTGTATGAAAATCCATCTTTCCATTTGTTATTTTTAACTGTAAAATACCTTTTTTTATAGCGAAAGTAATACTCATAGCTTGAGAAATTTCTGCTACTGTTGTAGTAAATGTAATGCTTAAATTTAAACAATAATTTTTCGGAAGATTAAGATTGTTATACAGCTGCAATTCAAAAGTCGTTAAATTTAAATTATATTTACGTTCGATAATTTCTGATATAATTTCCGACGCACAAATTCTAGTTGCTTTTTGAGAAGGTTTTTGTTTGATTGAACGACCATTTTTTTGTAATTCAGTAGTGCATTCTTGTGCTTTTTCTTCTTTTATCTTTTCTATCAAATCATCTATATATTTTTTAACATCTTGCCCTACACCTGCGCTAATTTCTTGCAAAAAATCACAAAGGGCTGGTTGTCCAGAGTCCGTATTCCCATATTTATCGAGTTCTACGATCAGAGAATTTATATAATTCTTAGGTTTATCATTCCAGTTAACTTGCTGCGATATTTGTTCACTTGTACCTAATGCCGTTATTAAATAAGTTTTACACGTACCCTGATCTCTGAGATGCTTGTGAAATAATTTTGTGAGTTGGGATATTAAAGTAGAATTCATTGCCATCACTCAATTATCTTTGCAATTGTTCACAAATCTCCGGTACATGCGTCTGCAAATCCTTCATCTACAACTTGACTCATCTTCACCCACGTAAAGGGCAAGTTGGATGGAACTGTTGCTTGAGATCATCTGGAATACTAATATCCATGATGGCTAGCTTAGAAGGTGTCTATACAAAGCTACAAATGTACACAAGAGAATTCCAGACTGAATATTAGCAGTATCAGTACATCTACGATAGTAGTTACACTTAAGCAAATCTAAATGATTTAATCAAATCCTTGTTATATCCTTACTCAGCCGTGATCCTAGCGTTTGTTAGTGATGATTTATTTGTGAAGAAAGAGAAATATATGTTTACAGTTTGTTTTCTCATTCGAGTTTAGACTTGAGAAAGTCCCAAAACCTCCCGATTAGATTCAATTCAGGAGAATGGGGTGATTGGAAAATTGGGATAATATTTTCTGGGCAGTCAAGAGTTTTAATCGTGTGAAATGAGCTTTAGCCAGTTTGTCATTCGACTAGATTAGGCTTGCCAAAGGCCAGCAGCATGAAAATCTCTTAATTTTCACTCGGTTATTTTTACTTTTTCATGTGTTATTTTTTAATCGGCTGAATTTATTTATGGAGATTGCCCAGCGATCGCCTTCAAGATCGTAAACTTGAAGTAATTGTTCGCGGATTCTGCTTTGAAGCTGAGAAAATTCCACTTCCCGATAGGACAAATCGGGACGTAACAGCGCATTTTTGACGCGATCGCCCAAATTAACACGCTTAAAATCACTTGTCATAGGGCATGGCGCATTGGGCATGGGGGATGGGAGTGTGGAAAGGGTGGGAATAATCTCCCCCCACTCCCCACTCCCCATTCCCGACTCCCTCAATATATTTCATGATTTGAGAGGTTTCCGGCGTCAGTCCCAAATCAACTAACTGCTACAGAGAGATTTGCCGCAGAGCCATTATTGAGGATAGGTTGGCGGGTTTTCAAATCAAATTTGAAGCCGTGTGGCAAAATATGTAGCTTAGCTCCACAAATCGCCAACGACTCATCCTTCAAAATTTCACCGGCATTGTTATATGTAGCCTCTGATTCATCGACAATTGTGACGGCACCTTCACCAATCACTTCAATTTGATTATCTGTCACAACCATTGCGGTATTCTCATCAATACCGAATCCCAAAACAGCAGGCTCTAGTATTAAAGCGGAGATTAAGCGTCCCAATCGTCCACGTTGAGAGAAATGTTGATCGATTACTACTCCGGGGAGAAATCCCATACCGGGACCCATTTCCACAGTTTCAATCCGAGGATGGGTCTGGGAGTCGCCTTCCACGATCATTTTATCTGGCATTACAGCCGCTCCGGCGCTGGTGCCTGCAATCACTGCGCCTTCAGCAAACCGTTTGTGAATCGCCGCATCGATTTCAGTGTCCTTGAGGATGCTGGTGATGCGGGCTTGGTCTCCCCCAGTAAAAAATACTCCAGTTGCTTTATCAATAGCTTGCAATGCTGTTGATGAAGACGCATCATCACGAGTTTCTGTATCAATGATGCGGACATTCTCAGCTCCTAATCGCTCAAATACTCGAATATAATTTTCTCCCACTTCTCTCGGTAGTTCTGTCGCCGCTGTCATAATCACAATGTTCGCTTTTGTACCTCCAGCGCGGCGGACAAATTCCCGTAAAATTTGGGAATCTCCATCTTTGTCTTCGGCTCCGCCAATAATTACTAACTGTCTTTTAGGATTACTTTCTAACATAATGACTCCTGATTTGATTTAGATAAATTTCAATAAACCATGACAATTAAAATTATAATATCTTCCGTTTGGTAGATTACCTGCAAAAAGTAGTATGAAAATTAGCGATCGCAGTTCAGCCGAAAGATTTTTCACCAAATAAAAACTCCTATGTCAACAGCCCCCAGATATATTTTCTAGAGGCATCAGTGATGATATTGGTAATTGGCAATCGCAGATTTTTCGTTTAACCTGAGTAATTAATACTAATTCTAGATATAGGACTCATATTTGATTTTTGAACGAGTGATTCTCCAAATTAAATCGGATTGCTATATAGGAATGGTATTTGATCTTTGAAAAACTCGAAAAGGCTGATTCCCTGCCAGAATTCAGAAATCAGAATTGAATTGATCCGTGGGATCAATCCAAAATCCAAAATCTAAAATCCAAAATTGTCTGACGAACTATTTAATGAACCCGGCTTCTGTAAAGCAAGTTAGTTAAGAAAAAACGTGCTTGTTCTAGTGGGAGATGCCTGGGTTTACCTTGGTAGACAATTTGATACTCTTTGATGTCTGCCCCATCTCCATGCCCAGAAATCAGCTTGCGGTGAAAAGCTTCCTCAGCCAGTAATCTAACTTCATCTCTTAGAGCAGCTTGTGTGCCATTCATACTTTGCTGTCTCCTCAATACCTATTGATTAATACCCTATATACGTTTATACAAATTATTGGTAATCTATCGTACCTTTCAATGGTTATATCTTTGATTATTCATTAGGATGAATTAAATATAATTAGTTTTTTACTGATGCATGGTGATTTAATTATGTCTTGAGATAGTTGAAGATGCTGAGTAATATCGTTAGGGTAGGTTCGGTTCAATTCAATGGCTTTGCCATAACTAGCCAAAATTAATTTCAGGAGTGCTGAGTATTGAGTGCTGAATACAATTAATTTTAATTTTTACTTAGCACTCGTTCCTCAGCACGCAGCACTGTTTCAGGGTGTTTAGCCAAAGGTTCGTAATCAATGGTTCAACAAAAAAGTAGTGATTTAGTCCGCATTAATGCTAGAAGAACGGATGTATTCGATATTTTCAACTTCAAGCATTACATTGGAGCTAACCCTTATTTAGATAGAGGGGCACTAGTATTTGATTTTGCTTTAGTTGAGTTTAGAGAGCCTTTGCCTATTGAGGATTATATTTCAAAGATTGGCGATCGCTATCCCCACTTACGTGACCAAAGCTACGAATCCTATGCCCATCTCTTTGCCCAAGTAGCGTCACAAGTCGGAAAGCTGGACATGGATTTGCACCTCAAGCACTGGAGTGTGAAGCCATATCCAAAATACACGCGAATTAGCATCGAATCCCTTCATGAACGCACAACCAGAGAAGTAGCCTACTTTGTTTGGGATTGGTTTGAAGCCATCACCCAAGACGAAGACTTCAACTTTGAGTCCCGGCTAGTAAAGCTGCAAAGTAGATTTCGCCCATCTGTCTACGGTGGCCCTACAGTCTACGCCTTATTGCGAACAGCCCACGAAAAAGGTATTCCCGCATTTTATCTGTGGGAAGAAGGATTGATGCAATACGGTTTTGGTAAAAAACATGTCCGGGGGATAGCAACAACATTTAACCGTGATAGCCATCTAGATTCGGAATTTACTACCCGCAAAGACGACTGTAAGGCATTTTTGAAAACCTTGGGTTTTCCAGTACCTGAAGGGGATATTGTCTTTTCCGAAAAGGAAGCTTTGGCAGCTGCCAGAGACATTGGCTACCCAGTGGCAGTTAAGCCAGTGGTAGGTCACAAAGGAATTGGCGTGACGGCTGACGTGCAAGACTCAAAAGAACTGGAATCTGCTTATGCTAGGGCAGCAGCAGCGATTCCTGAAGACCAACTACCCCGAATAATTGTCGAGAAAAGCATTTCGGGATTCGATTTTCGCTTGTTGTGTGTCGATGGCAAATTCGTCGCTGCCACAGAACGCCGTCCTGCATCGGTTGTTGGTGATGGTGACTCAACCATCGCCGAATTAATTCGCCAAGAGAACCGTAAACCTGCACGCTTAGACTCACCCACCTCTCCCATGAGTAAAATTCTGGTGGATGATGCGATGGAACTCTATCTAGACGAACAGCGTTTGTCATTGGACAGTGTGATTGAGAAAGGGCGCACTGTCTACCTCCGTAAAGTCGCCAATCTTTCCGCTGGGGGTATAAGCATCAATGCAACGCACGCAGTTCATGATGACAATATTATCCTTGCCCAAGATATTGCCCAACACTTTCAGTTGACTTGTTTGGGTATTGATGTCATTACCAAAAGTCTCTCAGAATCTTGGAAATCGAGTAACTTCGCTATCTTGGAAATCAACGCGGCACCAGGAATTTTAATGCATCTGAAACCTTCTGATGGTGAAAGCGTTGATGTGCCTTCTCATATTTTAGAAACGTTTTTTGAGTCTGGTACAGATGCCAGGATACCGATTATTACCTTTAATAAAATCTCAGTTGAAGAACTGCAAACAACAATTGACCATATTCTTTTGCAACATCCCGACTGGACAATCGGCGCTGTTTGCCGTGATGCAGTTTTTGTGAATCGCTCAAAAAAAGTATTAAGCAAAGATTACAACAGCAACGTCCAAACTTTGCTGCGTCATCCCAAACTTGATTTGTTAATTGCTGAGTATGCGGAAGACATATTAGAGCAAGACGGTATGTTTTACCACCGCAGTAATATTGTAGTTTTGGATAATCCCACCGAAACTGAGATGATCTTGACGCGGGATGTTTTTGACGGTTCTACTGTGGTGATTAAAAAAGGCAACGATATTTCTATTCGTCGCAAAGGGTTAATTGAGGACTACACTTTGGGTGAAGATGAACCATTTACACGGGTTTATTTGAAAGAAACTGGAGCGATTTTGTAAGTTAACACCAATTTTGGATTTTGGATTTTGGATTAAATATCTTAATTACAAAGCTTCCAATTTGGTATAAAGCGGATTAACGAAGATTTTTTTGCCGCGATCGTCGCCGAAAGTTGGTACCAGAATCTGAACGATTTTAGTACCAAGTATAAAGCGATCGCGTTTTTTCTAATGGGTTCATTGTTACTTTCCTAGCTTTACACCTAGTAATTTTGCTGAACTAGTAGCCTTTGAAATGATTTCTGCTGATTCACTACTCAAAGTCGATCCCTTCTTTAACCCTGCTCCCACAATCATTTCGCCAACTTCGCTATTTTGAAGATGAAAAATAGAACGGATAGACACTAAGCTTTCTAGACAACCGGGAGTTCTCAGAAAAAAGCAACCACCGTAGTAACCACGAGTCCGACCTTCTAATTGTTGAATCGCAAACTGTGTATCGCTGTTTTGTGTTCCAGTAGCTGGACTAGGTGTAAGATGCGCCAAAGTCCAGAGCATGGAGGTATCGCTGTGGTGAGGTTTTTCAAATACTGAGTGGAAGTGTGTAATTTCGTCAAATTCAACTAAGTTACAGTCCACTTTTAATTCCAGTTTTCCCACTACCTCTTCGACAATGGAGCAAAGAGCATTTCGGGCGGCTTGATGCTCATCCATTAAGCTACTTTTGTCAAAATCCTTACCCTTTTGGAAGGTTCCAGCCAGAATTTGCACTTTAAGTTTTGAGTCAGCAATAGAAATAAACCGCTCTGGTGTACAGCTTATAAGTTCCCAACTGTTACTTTTCATCAAAAATCCTTGAGGAAATGGAGTTTTGATGGTAGTTAGCCAGGAATTAAGCAAGTCAGCATTCACAGATACTGGGAAGCGTACTGATACTACTAAATGGTCAATATCTAATCTTTGGCGAATTTCCAATCCCTGGGTGACAACTTTATTGACCTCTTCGATTATTTGCTGATCGATTAGAAAATGATTTTTCCTTTCGGATTGAGGTAAACTAATGTTGGGGAGACACTCCGTTAGAGAAACAGCGCGGTGGGCGAGTTCGCCGACTTGAGGCGATTTATGATTTGTACCCCTACTCTTGGGTAGGCTACCCCCAGCAGCGACCAAAGGAGAAGCAAGTACCGAATCTGCAAAGGTAACATTATCAGCAATAAATTCCTCAGTTTTGCCTACTTGAATTACGAAAACAAGAGATTCTCCTCTAATTTGTTCGGAAATTGGCAATGAATTTGTTACCCAATGCAATTTTTGATCTAGAAGAGATCTGCACTCAGAGCCGATAATACCTGAAGCCGTAAGAGCGCGATCCTCAAGCCACTTGTCTAGACATACCAACAGTTCGGCCAGATTCTTGGCGTTCCTTGAATAATTTCTCAATTCCTCAAGAGCGCCATGTGCTAATACCTTCAATTGGCCATTAATATGTATTACCTCAAGGGTTAACAACGGCAATACACATTGCACAGACTTTGTTCTAGTATGCCAAACCCACATTTTCAAGCATCCTTGAGAGTTAACAACAATATGCATTGTCCTGAAGACATTGCCTTCAACGAATTTTAGATTTTAAATTTTCCATTTTGAATTTAAGATTCAAAATTTAATATTCTAAAAGCCCTGATAGGAAGCAAATTTATTTGTGGAACAAATCCCAAATCCCAAATCTACAATTATTTATTCTAGAAAGAGCATTGATTATGGGGTCATTCTAAGAGGATGTTTTAAAAGTGGTGGCTGAGGTATCCAAAATTTTAGATCCTCCTAAATCCTCCTTAAAAAAAAAGACTTTGAGAAGATTATTCCCTTCTTTTTCAGGCTTGCTCGTGGGGTTTTTGATACAACGGTAGACTTTCTAAACATCCTCTCAAATCCAAAATCCAAAATTGATTAGCCTGACTTTGGTTGGTTGAGTAGTAGTTTTGGGCTAAGTTGAGCCAACCACTAACAATGAAATCCGAAAAATAGGTATTCAGTAATTGAGTATTCATGGGTGGGCAAGTTATGGAGCAATATATTTGAAGTGCAATATATTACATGATCTTTATACCAAGTCCCTGTCTGATACCATTTCACGAAAATCTTGATACATATAGATTTAACGTAGGGGCGCACAGCTGTGCGCCCCTACTGAGGTATCTGTATCAACTTTCAAGTGAAATGGTATGACTAGACAAGAAAGTTTTTTCCCTATGCTCGGTACTCAATACCTAATCCCCAATACCCAACTAAGCCCAGTTACTTACTACAACAATCTTGAACTTACTTTCACCAGACAAATCGTAGTCTAAAGAGCCGTAGTGTTGCAAAGCCCAGTCTTGCAAATCTTGAATTGCGCGGGCAAAAATATCATCCGGGATGTGCCAAGTATGGCGATAAATTTTGTTTTTATGAGCATCAATCAATTTCCCCACAGTTAGTTCAGATTGCCATTTTGCTGCAACAACTGTTTCTAAATTTGCTCCTTGTTCGCCCAACTCAACTAAAACCTCTTCTTCTGTTGCACCATAGCGGGGTAAAGGGTAAGCATAGCCAGCAATGATATCTTGCCAACGTTGCTGAAAATCAAACCTACCCTGATTTACATCCTCACTAACTTTGCTGAAATTCATATTACCGTGGGTGTAGAGGTAAATTCCCCCCGGTTTGAGGACGCGACGAATTTCTGCTAGTGCTTGCTTCCAAGCAGAAACCAAGTGAAATACATGAACTGTCAAAGCCACATCAAAAGAGTTGTCAGCAAATGGTAGAGAAGTCGCATCTCCCTTGATTGCAGTTAATTTATGAGATACTCCTTCTAGCTTTTGGTACAACTCAGCCAGCATTTTTTCTGAGATATCTACACCAGCGTAAGAATAGCCTCTTTTAGCTATTGGCACAGCAATTCTGCCAGTACCAATTCCAGTTTCAAAAAAGGTAGTTTCTTCTGTGGCTGAAACTATATTCAAGATAGTGTCAGTAACTTCTTCAGAAACTCCAGGCGGTAACCCCCGCGTTGCATCGTAGATATCAGAAACTCGGTCAAATGAAACTGTAGTAGTCATAATTTTTATCCTTTATTGAAGGTTTTTGATCAAGTCAATTTACTAGAGAAATTGCACTTTACCAAGTTTTTTTAGAGCAAACAATAATGAACTAATATGGAAGGCTTGTAGAAGGATACCGTTATGAATATCTTTAACTAAATTTTCCAGCGGCAACAAAATTACATCAATTTGTTCTGTAATATCTAGCTTTAAATCATCTACAAGTTCTACATTGGTTGCTAAGAAACAATAAATTAGATTATTATGAGTTGATGAATTGGGTGATATTATACCAGTCTCAACAAAATTGTTGCTTGTATACCCTGATTCTTCCAATAACTCACGTTTTGCAGCTTCCATTGGGGAAGAATCTTCTAAATCCATAGAACCGCCTGGTAATTCTAAAACTGTTTTTTGCAGACCGTGGCGATATTGTTTGACTAAAACAACTTCCTGATTTTTGGTGATTGCAACAACATTTACCCAAGTTGGATATTCAAAAACATAAAAAGGCTCTACTATTTGTCCCTCAGGCATTTGACAAGTATCAGCGCGCAGTTTTAGCCATTTATCTTGCACCAAATATTTAGAGCTTAATACAGTCCAATCAAACGAATCCATGTTATTTAATAGTTAGAGTTTATCACTGTTCAAAGTAATTATTTCTAATGAATTGAAATCAGGTAAAAGTAACACAATCGCCATTGGCTGTCCAAGCTGTCGCCAAAACTGAAACGGTTCTATGCCAGTACAACCAGCAACAAATAGGGTCATGACAGTTCCGTGCGCCACAATCATCACATCATCATGTGGAGTTTTGGCAATAATATTTTCTACAGCTTGCTGAAAGCGTTGATTAGCTTGGGTTGCTGTTTCTAATCCCATGACTAGTTTATCCAGTGTGGCGAAAAATGCTTCTAAAGTTTCAAAAAACTTTTTTTCTTCTACAAAACCAAAATTGGTGCGATGTCTACGACGGGCTACGCCTACGCATTCTTGTAATCCTTCAACAATTTCTACCTGCTGATTAAATTTTTGAGCAATAATCTGGGCTGTTTCTATAGCTTTTGGTTCTGTGCTGGCAGCTATGATTCCAGGCTGGAAGTCTGCTAATTTATCGGCTAAGAAATGAGAGCGTTGTCGCCCTTCTGATGACAAAGCCCACTCTCTAGCAGGTATAGATTCTATTTTTTCTGGAAGCGAATGTTTTACTAAAATTAATCTTTGCAAGCTTTTTTTCTGAAAGTAAATTTTGTTTGTAATTCAATAAATGCGTGTCCCTAGAATTACTGCATGTCTGGCAGTGACTCGAATTTCTGTAGCAATGATATGGGGATCTTTCAACCAAAATTCCCGTACTCGATCTATGCGTCCTTGCCATTCTGGCGGCCAGTATTCTTCTGGTGTCAGGTCATCCAGTATAATCAAGCCTCCAATTTTTAAAGCATTTATTAATATCTGAGGTTCAACGACTTTGGCGTTTCCGCCATCAGCAAATAACAAATCAAAAGGAGCATAGGAAAGTAAATCATGCCAATCGCCTTGAAGTACACGGACATTAGACTTATGTGCAAATAACCGTTGCACAAGTGTGGCGCGATCGCCATCGCTCTCTATGGTAATAAATGTATTATCTGCGTGTAATGCACTCACAATCCAAGCAGCACCAACTCCGCACCCAGTACCAATTTCCGCAATTTGACCTTGTGTGATATGGCTAGTGAGGACTTGCAACAGACGCCCAACTTCTGGGAGTGAAGATTCAGAAAATTCAAGTTGTGCAGCCAGTACTTGAGCCTGTTGTACTAATGGCGGAATAGAAGCGACGCTATAAGTCATGATTTCTACTCCTTCACCAAAACTTCTCGTAACATCACTCCCAAATCCTGCAATGCACGTTCACCATCTCCGACAAACGTCGTCCCGTGCATTGTTGCTAGGGTACGCGGTCCGAGTGCAGCTAATTCTTGGAGAATGCGATAGATATCCGAGGCAATTTCAGTAATAGTTGTCATAATTTTAAAATTCACAAAGGTAACAAAGAAACATGTGCTGAAACTACTTTCCATCCTTCGGCGAACCTGTACCAAGTCTGGCTTTGTCGCCCAAAACGTTCTACACCACCGATAATGCGGCGAAACTCTAAAGTCACTGTTGCGGTATCTTTTCCAAAGGTTACAACTTTCAGATTCGAGATTTCTCGCTCTATTTTCGGATTTGGTCGAGAGGCGCGAAAGTTCCGAATTTCATCGCTACCATAAAGATTTTCGGTTACCCCAAACCGGACTACTTCGGGCGCATTCCAAAACAAGCTATCCATCACCTCTAAATTGTTATTAGAAAGCGCTTCTTCATATTGAAGATATAAATCAGTCACTTCAGCTACAATGCCAGGGTCATTTACTGGGGTCATTGTTGTTACCAATTTTTGGTTATTGACTAATTATGAACTTTTTGATGAACCAAATCACGGAAGGTGGAGACTTGCTGCATAAACAAGAGTGACCCGACAACACAAACACTAGCAGCAAGAGTGATACTATTGGCAGCACCGATGTAACTTGCCAGTGCGCCGCCAATGAGATTGCCTATGGGTATAGCACCTGTAGATGTCATGACGTAAAGTCCTGTGATTTGCCCGCGATTTTCATCAGTGACTAACAATTGCAGCAAAGTGCGTCCGGTAATTATCTGCAAAATAAATCCGAAACCAGCCGCCAAGAGTGAAAGCAACGAAAGCCATAACACACGAGATAAGGCAAAGATAATCAGGCTGAACCCCAAAAAACCTATTCCGAATCCCCAGAGAAGCAACTGGGTACGTTAAACGGGTGATTTACTCCCAATTTAATGAAGTACAGCCGGCAATTCGAGCGCGATTACAACTTTTACCTAGACGTGATCACCAGTAAGAAAACAGTAGAGATTAAAGGCAAGATACAATACTTGCCAGACAAATTTTTAAACTACGGATATGAACTAATTAAGGGTGATGAAGTTGTTGCTGTTGCTGATGGTTGGACAAACCCTTCGAGAGCGAAAGAGGAAGCTAATAAGAAACTGCAAACCTTGGCAACCAATTTGACTTAATACCAGGACTTACGCACAAGTAACGGAAAATCAAACCGCAGAGGACGCAGAGGACACCGAGGAATGAGAGTTTCAGAGAGTTATTGCGTAAGTCCTAAATACTTTAGAGTGAATTAATATAGTTAATTGATTGAGAGAATGCCAAATGCGCGACCCAGAGAAGAACCAAATTAAAATTGAGCCAGCAACCCTCGTTTTGATTGTGTCTGTGTTAATACTTTTGCCTCTGCTGGTTGTTGGTTTTTTCTCCCAGTGATGCTATTTCACGAAATACCTGATACCTATACATAGGTAGGGGCGTACAGCTGTACACCCCTACAGAGGATTCATATGTTGCCAAGATTTGAGGAATACTTAACAAATATATCCTTCTGGGTTTTTTGACACACAAAATGTGAGCGAGTCGCACTTTGTATTGCTGTGCAATCTTAACCCAACCTCTTGATACCGTTTCACTTTCAATTATGATACAAATACGTTGGTAGGGGCACGGCATTGCCCATTGGTGTCAACTTAAGCTTAAACGCTTGTCCCACATACGCTTTACCCCACCCCCTCCCCTTGGTAAGGGGAGGGGCGGTTTTGCGTTAGCAAAGCGGGGGTGGGGTGATGCCGTGAGTAATGGTATGAATTGTTGTTGCATCGACCTGCACCTTTGATGCATCGACCTGCACCTTTGATGCATCGCCCTGGATCTTTGTTGCATCGCCCTGCATCTTTGATGCATCGCCCTGCACCTTTGATGCATCGCCCTGCACCTTTGTTGCATCGACCTGCACCTTTGTTGCAGCGAGCTGTAGAGTATCAACTTTGCTTTAATTCTTTAATAATCCTAGCGCGATGCCTACGACGGGCTACGCCTACGCCATTTATCTCAGGTGCGTTACGCTACTATTAACGGACGCACCTAATCATCTTAAAACTACTTAGGTAAAACTTGCCGCAGTGCTGCTATAAGTTGGTCAACACTTTCCTTACGACTATTAAAGCCCATCAGTCCTACGCGCCAGACTTGACCAGCGAGTTCGCCAAGACCACCGCCAATTTCAATATTATGTTCATTGAGTAACTGTCGAGCGATCGCTTTTCCATCTACTCCCTCTGGAATGCGGACTGTTGTAAGGGTTGGCAGTCGATACTCCCGCTCAACATGCATACTCAATCCTAAGTCTTCCAAACTTTCCCAGAGATATTCTACGTTTTTTTGATGACGTTGCCAGCAGTTTGCTAATCCCTCTTGGGCAACTAGACGCAGCGCTTCCCGCAATGCATAGTATAAATTAATCGGTGCTGTGTGGTGATAAACGCGTTCAGGTCCCCAATACTTACTCAGCAAAGACATATCCAAATACCAATTAGCAACTTTTGTGCGACGCTGTTGCAATTTCTCGGCTGCACGTGGACTCATGGTAAAAGGCGAAGCACCGGGGGGACAACCCAAGCCTTTTTGGCTACAACTATAAGCGAGGTCAACTCCCCAAGCATCCAACAATAAGGGGACGCCACCGAGACTTGTGACGGTATCTACTAGTAGTAAAGTGCCAAATTCACGACACAAATCAGCAACTCCTTCTAAAGGTTGCCGTGCGCCTGTGGAAGTTTCGGCATGAACCAGAGCTAGAATAGCTGGACGATGAGTTTTCAGGGCAGTTTGCAGTTCTTCCAAGTTGAAAACCTGTCCCCAAGGCTTGGTAATCGTTCGCACATCGGCGCCATAACGTCCAGCCATATCCACGAGGCGATTACCAAAGTAACCTGCTACACCAATTAAAACCACATCACCGGGTTCTACAGTATTGGCGATGGTTGCTTCCATTGCCGCTGTTCCCGTACCGCTGACTGCAATGGTGAGTGGATTTTCTGTTTGCCATACGTAGCGTAGCAACGACTGAATTTCATCCATGAGTGCGAGAAAAGCTGGGTCAAGATGCCCCACAGGTGAAGTATTCATCGCTTGCAGAACTGTAGGATGAGCATTGGAGGGGCCAGGCCCCAACAATAAACGGGATGGGATTTCTAAAGGTGAGAGTTGCAAGCGCCCAGAATCGCTAATTGAAATTGTTGGCGTCATAATCTGTTTTCGTTTTATGATACTTACAGGATCATAAAGCGATCGCATCACCGATGTTTTAGTTAAACTAAGCGATTCCCTCGCAAGAACCGCTCGTCTTCAGAACCGGACATGAAGTAGGGTAGGTAGCCAGCGAGTTACCAGTATTGGCACTTTTCCAACCACCCCCCTCCAAACTACGCATGACCGTTTCCGTATCACGTAGCTTTCCAGTAATCAAAACGTTTGAGAGCTTCACCATCGTAGCGTCCGTATTGGATTTTCTCGTGACACTGACGACAAACCACGAGGGCTTTTCGTTTACGTGCTGACATTTTTACCATCCATTCTGGACGTTCTTTACATCCATGAGGCTTAATGTCTGCTAGTTTGCGGATATGGTGGACTTCAATATTATCCGTTGCTCCGCAAATTTCACATTTTTGGGCTAAAAGACGTTGAATGACTTCACTACGCCCGTTCCAGATATGATTAGCCAGGTTATCGTCTATTTTGACCCACTTATTCCATCGCAAACAGACACCACCAAAATGAGTTATCAAAGGCTTATTGTTATCGCGCTCCATTGTAATTTGTAATACCTTGTAAGTACCATCTTAGTTTTAAACTTCTTTGCCAAAGTTTTTACTAAAGAAAGCTCCATAACTCGTTTCAGTAAGGAGAGAGTGTGGAGGTTGTAAGCCATGCGGTAATACTGGACTAATCCTCGATATTCCGCTTGATACTGGCTAACTATGCTGTAGGCATTATCGTTGACTCTTTGCGTCAGGTGTATAGGCTTCCCAGAGCGCATATATTTAACACAGTGGTCTTTAATTACGCTTTTTGGAACCCGAAGACCCACACTACCGTTGATACATCTTTGACCACGATGGTCATGCTTATCATCGGCGTGTAGTATGTGGATTTCATAACCCAGGAATTTAGCAGCTTCGTCACGAGCATGGGTAACGAGCGTCTTTTCTTCACTGAGTTCCAGTTTTAAAGAGTCACGTAGAAACGTAGCAATTTTCTGTTTGATTTCCACAGCTTCAGATTTTGAGCCTACTACTCCTAACAGAAAATCATCGGCATACCTTGTATACCAAAGGCGACGAAAGTTTGGGTCATTGGGGTCACGGGACGGAATCGATTGTGCCTGTTGGCTCAGTTTCCGCGCTTCTGACAAATTTCCTATTTTTCGTGCTTTGGCTGCTGCTTTGGTCAGCACATTGTACGGTGGGAAAACACTCCTTCGTTGACCTCGTGTGTATGCTGGTATTAATTCCTGTTCGACGTATTTGTCCAATTTGTCTAGCACCAGATTGGAAAGTATTGGGCTTACAACTGCACCCTGCGGAACCCCGCTATAAGTGGAATTGTATTTCCAATTTTCTAAATACCCTGCATCCAGCAATCCCTTGATTAGTCGAATAAAGCGATTGTCGTGGATTTTATCTTGTAGTATTTTTAACAGGATAAAATGGTCTATTCTGTCAAAACACGCGCTGATATCTCCTTCGATAAACCACTTAGTAGCTCGACCTTTTTGGGTAATTTCTTTCAGTGCTGTATGACATCCGCGTTGGGGTCGAAAACCGTGAGAGTGTTCGCTAAACTGAGGCTCATAGTAGGCTTCTAGTATGGATCGAATTGCTTCTTGAAGTAATTTATCTGACCAGGAAGGCATACCAAGAGGTCTTAATTTACCGTTCTTCTTGGGGATGTAAATACGTCGCACTGGTGTCCATCTATATCGCTCATATCTCAGAGCCTCAATGATGGTATTAATTTTCTCCAGGGACATCCCATCCACTGTTTCCAGCGTAGCGCCTGGTGTCATTGCACCTGCGTTGCTGTTTAGCTTGGCGTAGGCGCGTAGGTACAAATCTGGGTTATATAGCAGTCGATACACGTTTTCTACTGGCAACCCACGTTGTCCGCGCTCACGTATGATGTTCAGTATCGTTTCGGCTGTTCGCATCTCGCGTACCTCTCGATTTCTGTTACATCTAATTACCTGTGACACTTCGCCCTGTAAACGGTTCTCCCGTTTTCCCTGGTGGGGCGATACTCCCACGACTACTATTGTCACTCCGTCACCATAGGACTCGCGTCCTTTAGGCAATCCCATGTTCCGTCACTGATGAACGTATAAAGAACGACTTAGGTTCCTACTCATATCCTTGAATGAGTTCATTACTCATCGCTTATCGGTCAGGGTGTACCATTAACGAAAGTTGATTTAATGGCTACCGATAACATCGGTGTACGGACGTGCTACCGAAGGATGTGCAGTTCCACCGCAGGATATTAGGGTTTAAGCAGTTTGGCTTTAACCATATCGTTCAGGCGTTGCGGAACCGTAACATACACGTCTTCTGTTACTTTCCGCTTTACGAACATGCTCTTGTCCCCTCGCTCTTTCGAGTCTAGGTAAGTTGTTCGCCTTGGAGTCGATTACCCCAAACTCCAGCCAACTGTGTTGGCAATTCTATCAGTGCGTACCACGGCGCACACTTTCGCTTCATCCGGCTCCTCAATAATAAGGCTCTTGTCATGAGTACCTCGATTACCTGTTAGTTCAGGCTTAGGTTTGGCGCTGTTACAGCCAGATTTGTTACCCAGACTGCCATCAGAGGCGGTCTTTTCATCGTGGCAATGTCGGTGTAGTAATTGAAGGTTTTTATATTCACTCTTTCCTCCTTTTGACTTAGGAATGATATGGTCAATTTCTATCACCGAGTATTCTGTGAAATATAGTCCGCAGTGGGCACATTTACCTTTCTGTCGTTTCAGGAGTGTTGCCACTTTCCTTGGGACTTCGGGGTTATTACCCATTCTTGTACTCCAGTAAATAAGGTTTCCGTCATAAGGACTGGCTTCGCCTTTAACCTTCACATATCGCCTGATTTCTGTGGCGCTATGTTTTAGTAGTTGCATTGGGTTTTTACCCTCCTGCGGAGTTGCAAATACCCAGTTATCCCCGTCAATGGTTTGCCAGTATTTATTGGCTACCCATTTACCTGACTTATTCGGATGTCTTCTTTTGCCCCAGCTTTTTAGCTTCCGGTACACTTTCATGTCTAGCTCGGAATACGTTTCCTTGCTGACTACTGTGCTGAAATAATTAGCCCATCCAGTGATGACTGGATTCAAGTGGGCTATCAGTGCCGCTTGAGGGGCGGGTTTATGCTGTTCTATTATTCCGGCAATTTGTTTGTAATGCACCTTGACCTTTTCTTTGCTGGGGGTGATGAGCGTCTTGAAACCAAGAGATTTCCCATTTGTATTACAACCTGTGTTGTATTTGCTTACTGGGTACTGCCTGACGTTAAACCCCAGGAAATTAAACCCCGCTTCTTGCCCTTCGTATTTATTCAGAGTATGGGCAAGGCGCGTTTTACTTGGTTTAAGTTCAAGTCCCATGCCATTTAAAGTGGGTAGCTAGCTAGCGAGGTTTCCAATTATTAGCTCCTTTTCTAACTAGCCCCCTCCGAACCGTGCTTACGAGATTTCCAGGTACACGGCTCTCCAGTACTCTGTTATCACGAGACTCGTTTAGATGTTGGTTTACCAGCGTGTATTGCATCATGGCATTGAGGGCAAACCATGAGAGTTTTCCTTCTACGTGCGGACATAATTTGCATCCATTGCGGTTTTTCCTTTCTACCCTTGGCTTTGAGGTCTTTAAGGGCACGAATATGGTGAACCTCAATATCACCTTTTGCCCCGCAAATCTCACATTCCGAAGCAAGAAGCCGTTTAATTAGTTCATTTCTGAACGCGGGCTTTCTATTTGTTGGCAGGTCTAGAATGGTTGCTTTTAGGTTGCGTTTTAATTGGATGCCGCCAAAGCGAGCCACCAGGGATTTCTTACCTTCTACTGGGACAGTTATTTCCACACACTTTCTCAAGCCTTGTGGAAGCTTTACCGTCTTCTTATACTTGGCGCAGATTTTAGCCACGCTAGTTCTGTGTTTACAGGCAAGGGTTTTCATCAGCGAACTCGACATAATCCATTGAAGTTTTCGCAGCCATGCAATATTTTGGGCAAGGCTATAGAATTGTACATACCCTCTAAATTCCGATTGGTAAATGTTGATAATAGTAAAATCATCATCATTTATTAATTCAGGGCGATGAATGGGTTTACCATTCCTCATGTATAGGGTACATTTTTCTTCTATAAGTCTTGCTGGGATTCTTAGTGCAATAATTCCGTTGATTGAGCGTTTACCATTGGTATGCTTATCGTCAGAATATTGGACTAGAATTTTGTAACCTAGAAAGCTTGCTGCCTCATTCCTAGCATTAGTAATCAGGGTCTTTTCTGGTGACAGTTCCAACTGAAGATTGTCAGCTAAAAATGTCTTGAGTTTTTCCTTAATTTCTTTTGTCTCTTGGAATGAGCCAATAAAACCAAGTAGGAAATCGTCTGCATAGCGGACGTAATTTAACCTTCTGTATTTAGGGTCACGAACATTTTTAGAAGGCATTTTCTGGTATTTAATTTCCAGTTGACGCGCTTTATCAACTTGTCCGTTTTTCCTGTAATACCAAGCAAGTTTTACGAGTTTTGAATACTCTGGATTTTCTGCCCGATGTTTACCAAGTGTATATTCTGGGATGAGTATCTGTTCGATAAATTTATCGAATTTGTCAAGATAGATATTGGCGAGTATGGGTGATAAAATCGAGCCTTGCGGCGTTCCGCTCAGGGTGGAATAATATTTCCATTGCTCACAGTAACCTGCCTTGAGTAAGTTTTCAATCAATCTCAAGAAACGATTATCTTGGATTGTCTCGCGTAAGGTTGACATTAAGATTTTATGATCTATATTGTCAAAGCAACCGCGAATATCTCCTTCGATAAACCATTTAGTTCCTTGCCAAGTACGGTCTATTACTGTTAGCGCCGTATGGCATCCGCGCTCTTGTCGAAAACCATGACTGCTGTTAGAAAATTGAGGCTCGTAGTACGCTTCTAATATTAAACGTATTACTTCCTGAATCAATTTATCGTTCCAAGTGGGAATACCCAGAGGTCGAGTTTTTCCATTTTTCTTGGGAATATTAATTCGCCGTACTGGTGTCCACCGAAAACGTTCATAGCGAATATCCTCTATGAGGTTTTCAATCTTTTTGATGGACATCCCATCAACAGTCTCTGATGTAATTCCTTGCGTCATTGCCCCATCATTTTTGTAGATGCGGCTGTACGCCAAGAGGTATAAATTGGGGTTGAAAAGTTGTCTGTAGATATCATCCAGAGGTAAACCACGGTAGCCTCTGTCTCGGATTACACTTAAAATCGTTTCGGCGTTTCGCATCTCGCGTACCTCTCGATATGAGTGTGAAGAATACCTGTTCCTCTTCGCCATGTAGGCGGCTTTCCCGTCCTCGGACTACTATAGGAACTCTGTAACCATAGGGATCGCCCCCCGTAGGTCATCCCGCGCTTTATTAACTCAGTACGTAACAGTGTGATTTAGGTGTCCCATTCATTCGTTAAGCCATCTCATCGCTGGCTGACTTCGTTTGAAGAAGTTGTGTGGTTCAAATGTTTAAAACTACACACAAACGATTATTCCTTTTTAGGCGTTGTAGGAATAGGCAATCGCGTATACCGTCAGAATTGGGCTTCAGGTAGTTTAAGCTTCACCATGTCACACAAGTCTTGCCGGACTCTAGTTTTAACGCCTTCTCTCTATTTCCGGCTTTACCAACATGCTGTTGTCCCTTTTGTCTTTCAACTCCAGGTAAGTTGGTCGACTTAGAGACGTTCTTCTTAGTCTCTCCCAACTTGGTTGGGGATACCGCGTTAACTGTCACGGCGCACGCATTTAGCAATGTCAGCATCTAGCACATATTTGGCTTTACACTTGATTGCCTTAAATATTGCTTCAATTGCATCATGGCAGGAACGTCCTGGTCGGAAGCCATAGGAATTGGGTTCAAATCGTGCTTCCCATTCCGGTTCAAGCGCTAATTTTACTAACGCCTGAGTGGCTCTGTCGTACATCGTGGGAATGCCTAGTGGACGTTTTTCTTCCGTTCCTGGCTTAGGTATCCATACCCGTCTTGTGGGTTTGGACTTGCTTTTTGGTTCAAGATTTTCTACCAGGGCTAACCTTTGTAATGAGGTTAACGCTTTAACCCCATCTACTCCGGCTGTTTTTTTGCCCTGGTTATCTTGTGTTACGCGACGTACCGCCAGCATTTTTCCAGACCAAGACCTCATCAACGTTTTCTGGAGTCTGCGAACTGCCTTCGTATCACCACGACTAGAGGCTTGGAATATTCGTTTTTGCAGCTTATAAACTCGGCGTTCCAGCTTACGCCAGTTCACCTTGTTCCATTCCACCGTAGTTTTGACACTCGTTTTAGACATATTTACTGCTACTTGAGACTATTCCTTCCTTATTACCGTGAGTCCGTCAGCATATACGGGTCATTACAACCGCGTCATTCGCTTTTGACTCAATCCCACCCAGCCGTAGCATCCGGTTAGCACCTACTTCTGGTATCGACCCCCAAAAGAGCATACGGCGGGTTACTTCGTTCCGAATGACCATGCTATGAACCTTTAGAATTCCACTTTCCACCGGGTTTGTTTAGAGAGGTTGTAGGTCAGTACTCGATTGCCTACCTTTTATCCTTTGCCTTTTGGCTCCAGCGTTTTCAGTCCTTTTCGCTGGTTGCATCTCACGATGGTTCAGTCGTGGGTTCAGGTATGATGCCTTATTCATGGGTTCTTTGCTTGCCCCGCACTACCTCGGACTAGGAGTGTGGAGGGGCTTTCATCCCCGCTACAGGCTTTGATGGCTAGTCTCAAACCTGGGGGAAGTGCTTTCACCTGACCTCTACAGGGGAGGGATTCACACCCTCATGGTCATTCAGTTGTCAAGGTTCGGTTCCAACCAATACGAGAGGTTGGTTTCCCCTGCGGATAATCCCTACCTATTTCTAGGTATTTCTATCCAACGAATCGCACCGAACCGTGATGCGTAAAGCCCCCGTGCTTCTAGCCGGGGGATATAAGCTTGGAGGACAAATTTATTTGTCCGTCAAGCTTCTGATGAATTCTCTAAAAACATCATTTAAGCTACGTTCTTTCTTGTGGCAATATTTTACAAGAACCTCATACTCTTCATCTGAACATCGCACAGTTAATTTTTTCATGCCGTCATAGTGCCGTCGTGATGGTACAATATTAGCATGAAGACACTAAAGTTTAAGTTGTACGAACACAAACGGAATAGATTCCTCAAGCGAATGATTAACGCAAGTGGGGTTATCTATAACCATTGTATTGCTCTCCATAAACGCTACTACCGAGTGTGGGGCAAGCATTTAAGTTGTGCAAAACTTCAGTCTCATATTGCCAAATTGAGGAAACATAACCCGTTTTGGCAATCAGTAGGTTCTCAAGCAGTGCAAGACATTTGTCAACGCATTGAGAAAGCCTACCAACTATTTTTTAAACACAATAAAAAGGGGGTTAGACCACCGGGGTTTAAGAAGGTCAAAAAATATAAGTCATTCACCTTAAAGCAAGCCGGATATAAGTTTCTAGGTGGCAATCGAGTTAAAATTGGGAATCGGACTTATCAATATTGGAACTCCAGAGAGATAGAAGGAAAAGTTAAGACTTTAACTATTAAACGCACACCGCTAGGTGAGTTGTTTTTGGTTGTTGTTGTCGATAGCGCCCATCAGCCAGAAATCAAATTCACGACTGGTAAAATAGCGGGGTTTGATTTTGGCTTAAAGACATTCCTAACCTGCTCGGACGGCTCTAAAATTGAGTCACCCCAATTTTTCAAGCAATCACTTAATTGCATAAAAATAGCGAATCGGCATCACTCTCAGAAGTTGAAAGGATCTTCTAATCGGGAACGAGCAAGGAAGAACTTGGTACGCGCCCATGAAGACATAGCCAACCGCAGAACAGATTGGTTTTGGAAATTAGCGCATGACCTAACTAATAGATTTGATGTTCTGTGCTTTGAAACGCTTAACCTCAAGGGCATGAAGCGTCTTTGGGGAAGGAAAGTTAGTGATTTAGCGTTTCGAGACTTTCTGAATATTCTGGAGTGGCAAGCATTGAAGAAAGGCAAACAAGTGGTCTATATTGACCAGTGGTATCCAAGCAGTAAAACTTGTTCAAGATGTGGTCATGTTTTAGAATCGCTGGATTTATCGGTTAGACGTTGGCGTTGCCCTTCGTGTCAATCAGAAAATGGCCGAGATGAAAACGCCAGTTTAAACATTAAAAAGGTTGGGAGTTCAACCTTGGGCGTAGGAGATGTCAGACAGTCTCAGACTGCAATCTCTGTCTGATGCCTGAATCCCCCGAATTGAATTCGGGGGAGTGGCTCAAAGTAAATTAAGACAAATATGTGACACTACAATTATCCATCTAGCTTAAGATATAGTCATGATTTTTGCAGGTAAACGACCGAATAATTTAGGTGTTAGTAACGGTAAATTAGCACCTTGCCCTAACTCTCCTAACTGTGTTTCCAGCCAGAGTACAGATGCAGTCCACAAAATTGCACCGCTGACTTTTACATCTAGTGCAGAAGCAGCAATTGCTAATCTCAAAACGATTATTGAGTCCTTACCAAGAACTAAAATCATTACCGAAAGCCAAGATTATTTATATGTAGAATTTAAAAGTGCCTTGCTGGGATTTGTGGATGATGTAGAATTCTATCTAGACCGGAATACTAATACGATACAAGTCCGTTCTGCTTCACGTTTAGGTCAGAGTGATTTGGGTGTGAATCGTCAACGAATAGAGACAATTAGAGCCAAATTGAACTAAATATTAACTCCGGTTTTGATCCAGATAATTAAAATGGGGGATGATTGCCAACTTTGTGCCTTCTCCCATTTTATAATTAACCTAAATTTACCTGTGTGGGTGTCCAGAATTTCCATATCTCCCTGATTTCAACTGGATTGGATTACGTCTGCGATCGCAATATTTGTGAAACTTAATTTATTGAAAAACTTTGACCCTCGACCTCGATTGTTTATTGCTATCGGAGTCGCTGTATTAATTTCAGTAATACTTCCATCTTGGCTGCATTTACCCACTCGCATTCTCTGCGCTTGGAACTCCGGCGCTGACTTTTTCTTAGCCATAACTTGGTGGAAAATGCTCA
The DNA here is from genome assembly GCF_015207005.2 of Desmonostoc muscorum LEGE 12446. Lineage (GTDB taxonomy): Bacteria > Cyanobacteriota > Cyanobacteriia > Cyanobacteriales > Nostocaceae > Nostoc > Nostoc muscorum. Next base: position 884,541 of record NZ_JADEXS020000001.1, on the reverse strand, counting down.
AAGCTACGCCAGAAAAAATTCGTCGTTATGCTGAGAATGAATATGAAGGACATCTGGCGATATTCATGCTGGTGATTGCTGCGGCTTGTGCTAGTGTTTTAGCCATTGGATTTTTATTAACTGATAAAAAAGGATTGTCAACAATTCTGCTGATTTTACATGTCATACTTTCAATTATGACGATTGTAGGTTCTTGGTTACTAGTGCATACGATGTTCGCAGTGCAGTATGCACACATTTACTACAAATATATTAGTCGCAATAATAGGCAAGAATTCACCGGAGGTTTAGATTTTCCTCATAACGACTATCCAGACTATTGGGAATTTTTGTATTATTCATTTGTAATTGGAATGACTAGCCAAGTTTCAGATGTGCAAACGACATCACGCGATATGAGGCGTTTGACGTTGCTACATGGCATATTATCCTTCTTTTTCAATACTACCATTCTAGCTATGAGTATTAATATTATTGCGTCGTTGATTTAAAAATTGTTTGACTCAGCCAAAAGGATGATTATTTAGTTCTCTACTTAGAGAAAGAGGAAATTTGATTACCAGTTTTTTAGTATGAACTCAAGTTGAGATAATCAGAATAAATTTATGCCAGATCAAACAACAAATCAATTGCCTCAAGACATCAAAGAACAATTGCCTGAACACGCACAGCAGATTTTTGTAGCAGCATTTAATGCTGCTCAAAGCAATGGTTTTAGTGAAGAAGGTGCCCGTGAGGTTGCTTGGAATAGTGTAAAAAATGAGTACGAACCAGGCAGCGGTGGCAAATGGCAGAGAAAACCTGAAGACCCTGCAACACATAATAAAGCTGTTACGTCTGGTGGCAATTAAGTAAATCTAACCTGTGCATAAGTATTTTGTATCAGGTCTAGTGTCAGAGTTGAAGGGGAATTTTATTCTCACAAAGTGGGGATAAAATTCCCCTTTGCTTTTTCACAACTCCTGCAATAAAATAGACATTTTAAATAAAGTATAATTCTTAAATACCTGCTATAAAAACTATAGACAAAAGATGCTAATTCAGAAAGACGAAATTACTATTCATCCCATGCTAGATGAAATGTATGATTATGAGTTGATGGCAAAATGGCTAACTGATAAACAAGTATTGGAATTTTATGAAGGAAGAGATAATCCTTTTCCTTTAGAAAGAATTATAGAAACATACAAACCGCTCATTAAAGGAGATGAGGCAGTTATTCCCTGTATCTTGTGTTATCGAAATATTGCCATTGGTTATTTGCAGTATTGTGCAGTCAATGACTTATCAGAAACAGATAGACAATTGTATTGCCTTGATGAAACTGATAATGTTTATGCAATTGACTTATTTATAGGGGAAACTGATTATTGGAATCAAGGAATCGGGACAAAAATTCTGTCAGTAGTTATCAACTATCTTTTTGAAGAAGTACAAGCAGAAAAAATTGTCATCGATCCCCATGTTGATAATCCTCGTGCTATTCGCTGCTATGAGAAATGTGGTTTTGTAAAAGTAAAGTTATTGCCTGCCCATGAACTCCATGAAGGAGAATACTCAGATTGTTGGCTGATGGCGATCGCTGTGAAGAAATCATTACACTTAAGTTAGTTGCCCTGCTAGTATTGGCCGTCCCATAGAATCGATGACTCAACAAACTTCTAGAATCTGCATCCTTGGTGGAGGCTTTGGTGGTCTCTACACAGCCCTGGGTTTAAGCCAGTTACCTTGGGAATCTACGCAAAAACCCGAAATTGTTTTGGTAGATCAAAGCGATCGCTTTCTATTTTCCCCCTTTCTTTACGAATTACTCACTGGCGAACTGCAAACCTGGGAAATCGCCCCACCATTTGAAGAACTTTTACAAGGTACAGGGGTACGTTTTTATCAAGGAGTGGTATCTGGAATTGACATCGACCAGCGACGGGTAAACTTACACGAAGGGCCCCAAATTCCTTACGACAGATTAGTGCTGGCCTTAGGAGGAGAGACACCGCTAGATTTAGTACCAGGTGCAGCAGACCATGCTTACCCATTCCGGACAATCTCCGACGCCTATCGTTTAGAAGAACGCCTGCGATTTTTGGAAGAATCCGATGCTGATAAAATTCGAGTGGCGATCGTTGGGGCTGGCTACAGTGGTGTAGAGTTAGCTTGTAAGCTAGCCGATCGACTAGGTGAAAGAGGACGCTTTCGGCTCGTTGAAATCGCCGACCAAATCTTGCGAACTTCCCCAGAATTTAACCGTGAAGCAGCCAAGAAAGCTTTAGACGCCCGTGGCATTTTTCTCGATTTAGAAACCAAAGTCGAATCAATCGGTCAAGATACCATCTCCCTAGAGTATAAAAATCAAGTAGACACAATTCCCGTCGAATTAGTAATTTGGACAGTGGGAACGCGAGTTGCACCGGTAGTGAAATCCCTTCCCCTCAAGCAAAATCAGCGTGGTCAAATCAGCACCACATCCAATCTACAAGTCTTTGAGCATCCAGAAATCTTTGCCTTAGGAGATTTAGCAGACTCTCATGACGCAGAAGGACAGCAAGTCCCTGCAACCGCCCAAGCAGCTTTCCAACAAGCCGATTACGCCGCTTGGAACATCTGGGCTTCTCTTACCAATCGTCCCCTACTTCCCTTCCGCTATCAACACTTAGGAGAAATGATGGCATTAGGGAAAGACAACGCCACCCTTGCTGGCTTAGGAATCAAACTAGAAGGGCCTTTAGCATACATCGGTCGCCGTCTTGCTTATTTATACAGATTGCCAACTTTAGACCATCAGCTCAAAGTTGGTTTTAATTGGCTAGTCCGTCCTATTATAGAAACGCTTTCTAAATAGGGGACTGGGGACTGGGGACTGGGGACTGGGTACTGGGTACTGGGTATTGGGAAGAGACAGAGGGCAGAGGGGATAGAGGACAGAGTGGAAACACTTACTATGCTTTCCCTCTACTCCTCTGCTCCCCATTCCCCATTCCCCATTCCCCAGTCCCCATTCCCCATTCCCCATTCCCCAGTCCCCATTCCCCAGTCCCCAGTCCCCAATCCCAATTATGGAACAACCGAAAGTTATTTTTTTAGATGCTGTGGGCACACTCTTCGACGTTAAAGGCAGTGTGGGTGAAGTTTATAGTCAGATAGCCCAGGAGTTCGGTGTTACAGTTTCCGCCGAGACATTAAATACAAGTTTCATCCAAAGCTTTAAAACAGCACCGCCGCCCATATTTCCAGACGCAGAACTGCAAGATATTCCCCAGCGTGAGTTTGATTGGTGGCGGATAATTGCCCTGAACACTTTTGAAAGTGCAGGTGTTCTCAAGCAATTTTCTGACTTTTCGGCTTTTTTTAGTGAACTTTACATTCACTTTGGTACTCCTGAACCGTGGTTTGTCTATCCTGATGTCCTACCAGCTTTAATTAACTGGCGACGGTTGGGGGTTACTTTGGGGGTGCTGTCCAATTTTGATTCCCGGATTTACTCAGTATTGCAAAGTTTAGGATTGAGAGAGTTTTTTAGTTCTATTACCATTTCTACCCAGGTACGTGCAGCTAAACCCGATCCTCAAATTTTTGCCATTGCGTTAAACAAGCATAAATGTTCTCCAGAGGCAGCATGGCATGTTGGCGATAGTATTGTGGAAGATTATTACGGAGCCAAAGCAGCTGGTTTGAGAGCCGTTTGGATTAATCGTGGGAAATGAATGATATCCTGTCAGGGAAGATTAAAGTTATGAACATTTTGATCTAATTTAAAGATGCAAACTAGATGTGTTTTAGTTTGAATTTTTAAAGTGGAATCCAATCCAATCTATCAATCCACTCTTCTGCCTCAGTCGCTTCCCAAATCAAATAAATTGTTTCTGCCCAAATACTAAGGTTACCACTGTAACGTAACCAAACTATTCTAGCGATCGCCTTATTCTTTCTTGGATCTCGGACTTGAGCTTTTCTAACTCGTCATCTTCTTCGTCTACCGGATAAAGTTCATGTCCGAGTCCAAATTGACGTTCTGGCTCGTTATCCTTCATTGTTGCCTCACTTGTGGCAAATGCCTTTTCCCAAACTTCCCATTTATCTCTAGGTTCTTCGATTTTCTGTATTAGTGTTTTTGGGTTGGGTGGAGTCCAATTTATGGGGCTGCACAAAACTCGAACAATCTGGTTTTGAAAGTCATAGACGACATCAAACACCTTAAACTTGCGCCAAGAGTTAGGTCTACCTGTCTCATCTACTGGCAAAACGAGAGTCTCGCCAATTCGGGGGAGCCACCTGGCATTTGATAACTCAGCTACCATTTTGCTGGATGCATCAACACTCCAAACAATACGGAGCATGAAATCTTGAGGATTAGGTGTCACAAAAGGTTTATTGCTTTTCATTGCTTTTATTACCTGCAACGACTAGTCATCTCGCTTTCATACCGCTCAACATCAGAACGGCTCAATACTTTGTTGCCTTCTCGCTTGAGTATTTCTTGCCCTGCCTGGTCATAGCAATTTTTACCACTACTTCTATTAGATTCAGAGATATTGAAGTGAATTATCAACCCCAAAAATGGAAGGACAATAAAAAGGAACAGCCAAACGTCTTTGTTAACTTTGTAAATTTTTTCAATCAAAGGTTCTTTTTGAGGATTTGTCATGGTTTTGGAATAGGACTATACCTAGAAAGCCCAAAATCCACTTACGTTTAACCAATTGTTGAAAATTTTTCATAATTATAGAGACAATAAACCCCTCCAAGAGCGATCGCCTGATAAATTCCTCAGTCACCCCAAAACCTATTACTCCAAAAACTAGAACTTTCAAGCTCAAAGGTTCAACGATGAAGCTCAGAGGTTCAAAAGTTTGATTCTCATCTCCCTTATCCCCCTCATCCACCTCATCTCCCCATCTCCCCACTCCCCATTCCCCACTCCCTTATTCCCCATGCTGCCCCAACACTCGTATGATCAAAATATCAGGAAAATATAACAGCCAAATTTTTACCGTAAAACATGGGCAGTATTTGGGAAGTCGATTTTTACTCTCGTCCGATTTTGGACGCCAATCAAAAAAAAGTTTGGGAAGTCTTAGTCTGTGAAAGTCCTTTGGATACCAACACAAAAGCAGATTCTTTGTTTCGCTATGCTCAATATTGCCCCAGTACCCAGGTAAATTCGGGCTGGTTGCGGACAGCATTGCAAGAGGCTATTGACGAAGCTGGAAAAGCGCCAATTAAAATTCGCTTTTTCCGCCGCCAAATGAACAATATGATTACGAAAGCTTGCCAAGACTTGGGGATTCCCGCCCAGCCTAGCCGCCGTACTTTGATTCTCAACCAATGGTTAGAACGGCGGATGCAGGAGGTATATCCTCAAGAACCAGGGTATCAAGGAGGCACTAATCCCTCAGTCCGGTTGGAGAAACCTTTGCCGCAACGTTTACCAGATGCTTTAGAAGGACAGCAGTGGGTATTTGTGAGCTTAGCAGCCGAGGATTTGGCAGAGATGTCAGAGTGGGAAATCGGCTTTGGTGAAGCTTTCCCGCTAGAGTTGGCACAGGTATCGCCCGAAACTCGTATTCCTGGTGTTTTGATTTTCTCACCTAGAGCGTTGCCTTTGGCGGGCTGGATGTCTGGTTTGGAGTTGGCTTTCTTAAAAGTTGACACCAGCGAAGAGGCGAAATTGCTTTTAGAAACTGGTGTTACTGAAAGCTGGATTGTGGCAAATATCAAAAAATCTCAAACTTTAGCAGAGGCCAAAGGTTTTGAAGAAGCTAAGCAAAAAGCTAATGGAGTACATTTTCTAGGTGTACAGTCCGATGCTAAAGCGGAATCATTTGCTGGTTTTTGGCTCTTGCAAGAGGTTAATCTTTGAAAATGGGGAGTGGGGTATGGAGATGAGGGGGCAGGGGAGGCAGGGGAGGCAGGGGAGGCAGGGGAGGCAGGGGAGGCAGGGGAGGCAGGGGGAGAAAGAATAAGTAATGCCCAATGCCCCAATGCCCAATGACCGAAAATTGCGATCGCCTAAGAAACGTTGAGACATGACAATGATTTGGGATAATTATCTGCGTCCATCAGCGTTGATCTGTAGTTGAAAATTGCAACTGCAAAGACGCGCTGATGATTTTTTGGATAATTATCTGCGTCTGTTGACGTTGATATGGGGTTCAAAATCCACAATTCACTAAGGGTCATGGGTTCTGAAAATTTGTCAAAAGATACACTAGCAGAAGAACTGCTGGAACTAGCCATAAAATCTGGAGCAGAAGCAGCTGAGGTGTATCAGTCGCATTCGCTTTCTCGTCCAGTGTTTTTTGAGGCAAACCGACTCAAGCAGCTAGAAGCTAGCCAATCTGAAGGTACAGCACTGCGGCTTTGGCGAAATGGGCGTCCAGGACTGACGGTGGCTTATGGTTCTGTCCCAGCCCAGGTGATGGTGGAAAAAGCTTTGGCTTTGAGTCAACTTAATCAACCGGAATTAGTGGAATTAGGCTCTAATTTTCAGCCATCTTACCCAGATTTAGGAACAAGTGTGCCGATAGAGGTTTTGGTAGACTGGGGCAAGGAAGCGATCGCACTTATCCGCGATGCTTATCCTGATGTTGTCTGCAATGGCGACTGGGAATGTGATGTGGAAACTACTAGACTAGTCAACACGAAAGGTTTAGATTGCCACTACACTGATACCACCCTCAGTTGCTACATGTCGGCAGAATGGGTGCGCGGTGATGATTTTTTGAGTGTTGCCGATGGTCAAACCAAGCGGGGCGAACTCCACCCAGACAAATTAGCTAACCAAATTTTACAGCGGTTAATTTGGGCAAGAGAAAATGTTTCATCTCCCAATGGCCGCGTCCCAGTTTTGTTTACTTCTAAAGCCGCCGATATGCTATGGGGTACTGTACAAGCAGCTTTGAACAGCAAGCGAGTTTTAGAAGCTGCTTCCCCTTGGGCAGAACGCCTGGGTAGCCCAATCATGGCACCCAGTCTCACTCTCTACCAAGATCCCGAAGCCGGCCCTTACAGTTGCCCTTTTGATGATGAAGGCACTCCTACCCAATTTTTAGTATTTGTCCAAAACGGAATTTTAGAGCATTTTTATGGCGATCGCACCACCGGCGCACAACTGAGTACTAACACCACTGGCAATGGTTTTCGCCCTAGTTTAGGCAGCTATCCCACCCCTGGTTTATTTAATTTTCTCATCCAGCCAGGATCGTTATCTCTACAAGAGTTGATTGAACACCTTGATGATGGTTTAATTGTCGATCAAATGCTAGGTAATGGCGGCAGTATTTCTGGAGATTTTTCGATCAACGTTGATTTAGGCTACCGCGTGCAAAATGGTCAGGTAATTGGACGCGTTAAGGATACGATGGTTGCAGGTAATGTCTACGCAGCTCTCAAGCAATTAGTTACACTCGGCAACGATGCTGATTGGAATGGTTCTTGCTATACTCCATCTCTGATAGTCGAAGGGTTATCGACGACGGGAAGAAGTAATTAAGTGGGGAGTGGGGAGTGGGGAGTAGGGATTGGGGAATAGGGAGTGGGGACTGGGCATTGGTTATTAATTCTTATCCCTCACTCCCTCACTCCCTCACTCCCTCATCCCCCTCATCCCCCTCATCCCACTCCCCACTCCCCACTCCCCCACTCCCCACTCCCCACTCCCCCACTCCCCACTCCCAAATCCTCTATGTCTCTTCCTGTTCTGAATCAGCGCTTTCGCACTTGGTGGCAGCCTAGAAGAGGTTTGGCGATCGCCGAAGCTTGTATTATCGGTCTGGTTGCTGCCCTATCTGCGGTGTTGCTGAAAGTGGGTTCGGGATGGCTGGGGACGTGGCGAGTCCACAGTACTAGGCTTTTACCTGTGTGGCTGGCACTACCGATAGTTGGTCTTGTCCTGGGGTTTGTAGCTGGTTGGTTGGTGGAAAGGTTGGCACCAGAGGCTGCTGGTAGCGGTATTCCCCAAGTTAAAGCAACTTTAGCTAATGTACCCATCAGGTTATCCTGGCGGGTAGCTGGTGTGAAGTTACTCAGTGCCATGATCACCATAGGTTCCGGTATGACTCTGGGACGCCAAGGCCCTACTGTCCAGGTGGGGGCAGGTTTGGCAGCAGGTTTGAGTCGCTGGGTTCCCACTTCCCCAGATCATCGGCGGCAAATGATTGCAGCGGGCGCGGGTGCAGGTTTGGCAGCTGCTTTCAATGCCCCCATCGCCGGTGTATTATTTATCGTGGAAGAGTTACTCCACGATTTATCGGGGCTGACTCTGGGAACTGCGATTATTGCTTCGTTTATTGGTGGGGTGATATCCCGGCTTTTAGGTGGTGGCAGTTTAGACTTGAATCTGCAATTGGTGCAATCTTCCAGCCAATTCTCTATCCCCGAAATTCCCTTTTTCCTAGTATTGGGTATTTTGGCAGGTTTACTGGGTGCATTATTTAATCGGGGAATAATATTTAGTATTAAATGTTATCAAAAATTACACATCAGTTTACCGCTGCGGGTGGCTTTGGCGGGATTTATTTCTGGTGTTGTGGTGGCAATGCTCCCAGTTTCCTTCCGTGATAATACTGGGTTAAGAGAGTATGTAATTACTGGAGTAGCCCATCCGACTGTAGCAGCGATCGCCTTTGGGGCACAATTCATCCTCACACTGGTAGCATTTGGTTCGGGAGCGCCAGGGGGTTTATTCGCTCCCAGTTTGATTTTGGGTTCTTGTTTAGGACACATCATCGGCGTATTTGAGTTCTATATCACAGGAGTAGGTTCGCCAACTACTTATGCCCTAGCGGGTATGGGTGGATTTTTTAGCGCCGTTTCCAAGGTGCCAATCACGGCGATTGTGATTGTGTTTGAGATGACTACAGATTTTAATCTGGTGCTACCTTTAATGATTGTTTGCGTAGCAGCTTACTTGGTTGCGGAGAAGGCGGTGCCTGGTTCGCTTTATGAGAAACTTTTGGAATTGAAAGGTATAACTCTCACCACAGAAGTTGCTGTGGAGGGAGCATTAACCAAGTTAACCGCCAAAGATGTGATGCAAGAACGGGTGGAAACTTTGGATGCAGAGATGAGTTTGGAAGAAGCAATGCAAGCTTTTGCTCGTTCCCATCATCGGGGTTTTCCCGTAGTAGAAGATAATAAATTAGTAGGAATTGTGACGCAAACTGATTTGCTGAAAATCCGCGAACGCAATTTAGCCAATGATATTTTTTTAAAAGAAGTGATGACGCCTGTCCCCATGACAGTAACACCAATCCACACCTTGAGTAATGTACTGTATTTACTTGACCGCTATCAAATCAGTCGCTTACCAGTAGTGCAGGGACGAAAACTGATTGGGATTATTACCCGTGCAGATATTATTCGGGCGGAAGCAGACCATCTTAATGGTGATGACAGGAAACCCAAACTGCGACCAGAACCTTCTTATGTAGTTTACCAAACGCGATCGCCAAGCATTGGTAGAGGGAGATTATTAGTGCCAGTAGCTAATCCCAAAACGGCGGCTATATTATTGCAAATGGCAGCAGCTATTGCCCGCGATCGCCATTACGAAATAGAGTGCATACAAGTAATGCTGGTGTCACGCCACAGTTCCCCATCTGAAACACAGGTGAGAACAGCAAAAAGTCGCCGTTTGCTCCGACAAGCAGAGGTTTTAGCAAAAAAGTGGCAAATTCCCCTGCACACACAAATTCGAGTTACCCACGATGTCGCCCAGGCAATTTTGGAGACAATCAACGAAGGACACATCGACCTAATTTTAATGGGTTGGAAAGGTAGCACATCTACCCCAGGTCGGATTTTTGGCAACGTTGTAGACACCATAATTCGCCAAGCCACTTGCGAAGTCGTTTTAGTAAAATTAGGCAAAACTCAGGAAGACGCGGGGACACAGGGACGCTCTGACACGGGGAAAGAATTCTCCGCGTCTCCCCCCACTCCCCACTTCAACCGCTGGCTAGTGCCGATGGCTGGCGGCCCGAATTCACGAGAAGCAATTAAATTACTTCCGGCTTTAGTCACTCTGGGGAATGAACCACAAATTCGCCTGACACAGGTGTTTAAGCCATCTGAGTTGCAGCCAAACATGATAGTTTTAGAAAATGCCATTCGTCAGCTGATGCGTCGCCGTGAATTGTCTAGTACTGTTGTTGCTCTGCCAGTACAAGCTGATTCAGTTGCCGAAGGTGTGATTAAATTAGTGAAAACTGAAGGTTATGATGTTGTAGTTTTAGGAGCTTCCCGTGAGGGATTGTTGCAGCAGGCGATTCAAGGTAATATTCCAGAAGCGATCGCCTCTGGTGTAGAAAGTACAGTAATTCTGGTCAGGGGTGCGATTAATAATTAATTTACAGCGTTTTTCATCTATTTGAACCACAATCCCCGGTAGGGTAGCACAGCTGTGCTACCCTACAACGTGGTCTATTTACCTGAAAATTGCTGTATCAATTTTAAAAATGATTCCCACAGATGCATTAGACTTCTTGCATAAATCAAAAAAAAGAACCCCACCCCGCCTTTGACTTACGTCAAAGTCTCCCCTAAGAGCTTGCGGGGAGGGGCTGGGGGTGGGGTGTTAGGGGACTTTTGCAAGAGGTCTATTGATATAGCAAAAGCCTTGGTGGTTAGGACATTAACAGATGATAAAACCTAGACACAAAAAGACTTTTCACCCAGTCCCCAGTCCCCAGTCCCCAGTCCCCAGTCCCCAGTCCCCAGTCCCCAGTCCCCAGTCCCCAGTCCCCAGTCCCCAGTCCCCAGTCCCCAGTCCCTTGCCATACAACCTAGATTTAGAAAACGATTCCCAATCCAAAATCTAAAATCCAAAATCCAAAATGGTATTAGCGATCGCTCGAATTAACTTCCCTGGCTCCACTGGTTTGGTGATATGCTGTTGAAATCCGGCGGCAATTGCTTGTTGATAGTCAATTTCAGCTGCATAAGCGGTTAAGGCGATCGCCGGAATTTTTCCTCCCAATTCTGGTGGCATGTCTCTGATTTGACGCATCAACATATAGCCGTCTACTTGCGGCATTCCAATGTCACTTAAGAGCAGATTTGGCTGCAAGTGAGGCAAAACTTCTAGTGCTTCCACAGCCGATGCTACCTGGGTTACTATTGCCCCAGACTGCTCCAAAATGAAAGCAATCAACTCTCGCGTATCACGCTCATCATCCACCAACAGAACTTTCAGGCCTTCTAAATCAGGCGAATTATCTGATTGTCTATCAATTTCGTGATTATTGACATGAATCTTCATCAAGGGCAACATAACTGTAAAGGTTGCTCCCTGTTCTTCGCCTAAACTTTCTGCCTTAACTGTGCCGCCATGTAATTCGACAATATGGCGCACAATGGCTAATCCTAACCCCAACCCACCGAATTTTCTGGTGGTTGCGCCGTCAGCTTGTCGGAAGTAGTCAAAGACATAGGGTAAAAAGTCGGGGCTAATTCCTTTACCTGTATCACGGACTTGCAACTGAAGTTGAGAATCAACAGACCCTAAACTGATTTCTACTTGTCCACCTTGGGGTGTAAACTTAATGGCATTGGAAAGTAGATTCCAGATCACTTGTTGTAAGCGGACTAAATCACCCGTGACTACGAATTTTGGGTCGCAGCTTTGGTGTGCTGATAGCACAACTTGAATTTGCGATTTGAGATTATCAGGTTGTTTATTAAACTCGATGGATGCTAAATTTCTGTTAGTATCTTCTAATCCCAAATCTAAAATCGTAAATCGCAAATTGATAGATTTGGCTTGGGCGGCTAAACGCACGGTTTCTATAGCTGCGGCGATCGCACTTACCAAATTTACAGGAGTAATATTCAGGCTGAGTTTGCCTTGCAAAATGCGAGAGACATCCAGCAAATCTTCAATTAGTTGAGTTTGCAACTTGGCATTGCGCTCAATGGTTTCCAAAGCACGAGTAGTAGTTGCTTCGTCATACTTTTTACTTTGCAGCATCTTTGACCATCCCAGGATGGGATTTAGCGGTGTCCGAAGTTCGTGGGAAAGGACTGCTAAAAATTCATCCTTGATGCGGTTAGCTTGAATTAATTGCTCTTTTCGTCGCTGTAACGAAGCCATTAATTCAAAACGTTCCAGAGCAACCGCCACCTGATCGGAGGTTGCTTGGAGTAAAGCAGTTTCCTCTGAGGTAAACTGAGTACGGGTGCGACTGCCAAAGGCGAGTACACCTAATAGCTTTCCTTGAACAATTAACGGTTGACCTGCGTAGGCTGTGATTCCCAAATCACAAAGGATGTGTGCATTGGGATGGGTTGAGTGCGGCACATCGTTGACCACAATTTGATGTCTTGCTTGGGCTACTAGTCCGCACATTCCTTGATTAAATTCTAAGTATTCAATTGCTTGAAATACTTCTTCAGTGATGCCGTTCCAAGCTACCAAGCGAAGTTTCTGTTTATTTTCGTGTGTTTCAATCAGATAGTGGAAGTAAAAATCCAAATCCATCTGTGCCGAGAGTTTACTGAACAACGTGTTCATCAAATCCAAGGGGCGTTCGGTTGACAGCAAATCGCTGGCTGTTTCAGAAAGCAACTTTAGTCGTTCACTGCGTTCTTGCAAAGCTTTTTCTGCTTGCTGACGTTCCCGCAGGGCGCGTTCCCGTTCGGTAATGTCAACTGCAACTCCTCCTACCAAGCGTTGTCCAGATGTATCTGCAATGGGAAAGCTGTATGCCAAAAATTCGCCAAGGGTGCCATCTGTGCGCGGAGCAGATTCAATGGCTTCCACCACCTGATTTGTATTTGCCACCATTTTAATGTTATCGAGGAAGGGCTGAGCAATTTCAGCCGGGTATAGCTCGAAGATATTTTTGCCGATGGGGTTGTTTGTTGCTAAATCGAATATGCCAAGATAAGTGGGGCTAAGGTAAAGTACACGCCCGTCTGCATCTGTAATCCATGCTGCGGCGGGACTGTTGTCCATAAAAGCCTGGAAGCGTTCTTCACTCTGGTGCAAGGCTTTTTCTATTTGTTGGCGTTCACGTAGTGCGGCTTGCTGTTCGCTAATATCAAGAATAAATGCCACTGATTTGTGCCGAGATTCTCCTAACAGAGAGTAGCCAATGACAACCGGTACACGAGAATCATCTTTGCGAATATATTCCTTTTCATAAGGAGTACAGGCTCCTTTAGACTTAGCCTCGGCGATCGCCAGTTCATCTAAATAAACATACTCTGGTGGTGTGATATCTGTCCAACTTAGTTTACCTGCTTGCAGATCCTCTTGGGTATAGCCGATAATTCGCAGAAACTCCCCATTGGCTTCACTGATGTTACCTTCCACATCACCAAAGACAATACCGACTATATTCGCTTCTACAAAACTCCTCAGCCGCTCCTCACTAGCTTGAACTGCCGCTTCCGCCTGCTTGCGGGCGGTGATATTCATGATGCTCACCAATACGCTGTCAAATTTAGCATTTGCTGGTGGGAAGGTAATTGTAAACAGAATGTTCAGGCGTTCTCCCTGGAGAGTTTGGAGAATTGTTTCTGATTCCAAGTAAGTTTTCCCATCAGTAATTGCCAGGAGTTCTTCAACAAATACCTCTAAAGTTTCCGGTACAAATATTTGCCCAAGTGGAACCAACAGTTCATTTTTATTTTCAGCGCCAAACGTTCGCACAGCTGCGTTATTCACGTTGACAATTCTCACCATGTCAACCGCCTGTTGAATAAACTCGGGGTGTTCAGCAAAAAAAGCGCGAAAATTCTCGACCCCTTGGGCTTTTAAATCATCAAGGGCTGCTTTAACAAGGGAAAAATCTTCTTCAAAAATTGATACCCCTGCGGCTTCAAAAATATAGCGGTATTTTCTCTCCTGTTCTTGCAGCGCTTCTTCTATCAACTTACGTTCGCTGATATCTGTAATGCTGCCAACTACGCGCAGCGGTTTTCCATCAGCATCCCGCTTGACGACGATTCCTTGGTCTAGCACATGGACGTACTGATGATTATGGTTGCGAATGCGATATTCAGCAGTATAGCGTAGGCGTCGCCCGTCGTAGCGATCGCCATTTCCCCACGCAACCCCCGCGTCGTCCTTTACACGTTGCAAATCCTCTGGATGGACAAGCTGACGCCACCAATTACCAGTTGTTTGAGCAGTTTCGACAGAATAGCCTAAAATTCTGGTTAATCCTTCAGTTATGTCAACAGTATCCTGTTCTATATCCCAGTCATATATCAGACAATTGACAGCAGCGGCGGCTAACTCGAAACGCTCGTTGGCTAATCTCAGACGTTCCTCTTTGTCACGCAAGGTTTGTTCTACTTGCTTGCGTTGGCTGATGTCACGAAAGAAAATGTCGAGACCATTTTCACAAGGGTAGGCGTGAATTTCCATCCACAGGTCATATTCCGATGGCAAGTAATAATGATGCTCGAAGTGGACGGGAATTTGTTCTGCCATCGCTTCTCGGTATTGTAGCTCTACATTTGTGCCTACTGATGCTGGCCACTCTTCCCAGTGCGACTTACCAATGACTTCTGTGCGGGATTTGCCGTTAATTCGCTCTGCTTCGGCATTTTGGTAGATAATCCGCCAGTCTCGGTCTATACTTACAAATGCATCACTCATGCTTTCTAGGGTACGCGTCACCCGCTCATTAGCTTGCTGTAATGCCGCTTCTGCTTGTTTGCGTTCGCTCAAATCAACAACAAAACCAATAACTGTTTCTTGGGCATCTTCTACGAGGACAGAACCAAGCAGAACAGGAACGCGAGAACCGTCTTTACAGATGTATTCTTTCTCAAAAGGTTTACAAACTCCGGTAGTTCTCAGTTCCTCTACAGAACGCTCACTTAAATTCAGATACTCAGGTGCGGTGATTTGGCGCCAGTCCATTTCCTTGGTGGACAAATCTTCTCGTGTGTAGCCCACCATTTTGAGAAAGGCGTCATTAGCTTCAATGATAGAGCCGTTGAGATTGCTGACGATGACTCCGATGATGTTAGATTTTGCGAGTCGGCTAAACCGCATTTCGCTATTTTGCAACAACTTCAAACTTGACTCTGCTTTGCGTTTCGCAGTTTGCAACTCGGAGAAAAGTGCAGTAATTAATAAAGAGACTAGTGAGAAGGTGGTTAATCGTACCAAGACGCTGAGGCTAACGATCTCGAAGGAGTAGACTGGCTCAATGAGAAAGTAGAACGCAAATATGGCAGATAAAGCGATCGCCAGCATTCCCACTTCCATGCCACCATACCACGCGCTAACCGCCACGGCAGCATAAAAAAAGGTAAACACGCTCGGATCGAATATTGGCAGTAGCGATCGCGCCATCACTAACGCCGCTACCACTGCCAAAACCATCACGCCATAAGCTAGTAAGCGAGAGCGCATCATCAAGAATTTTTCCAGTAATTTGATGCTCATCTCAAGAGTCCTCCCCTTGCCGTGCTTTTGAGAGATACTCGCTTAGTAGTGTTTTGCCTGATTCGCCCATCTTCTCTAACATTTCTTCAATTAGCTTTAGTGCCATCCGTGAAGGCACCGCAGATCCGTTTTCCCAGCGATTGACTGTTCGCAAGGAAACTCCCAACTTGGCTGCAAACTTTTCCTGAGACAGTTCGAGTTGCTGCCGAAGTTGGCGGATTAAATCTGCAATTTTTAGCGATTTACCTAGTTCCATAGTCAGCAGAATAAGACGGGTGTCACGCCATTTGTCTCCAGCTTGAGGATGAATTTCAATAATCATTAGATATCATGCATCCCCAGATAAATTGCATCTTTTGGTCAAATCAGAATATCAGTTATGAGTGTTTGCTGTTGACTATACAAGGTATTGGCACAGTAACGCTCTGACCCTAATGTCTGCTGTAATTCACCCAAATAAAAACTTATTGAGACGAAACAAATCTGAGGTTTATTTATAAAATAAAAATAAAATTTCCTCAGTTGTGTAATGTCCAATAGTAGTATTGTTGGTTACTTAATAATTTTCAAATGTTATGCAGCGCTAAAAATCAGTGTGTAACACTTGAAATTATCCTACTTTCATCCTCTACTTAATATTTTATTTATAAATCAAATCGTAAGGCTCAGATTCCCCACTTATTTAAGAGGATGTTTGAAAAGTCATGATTGATGTGTCAAATATTTTTACCCCACCCTAACCCTCCCCTTATAAAGGGGAGGGAACCGGATTTTCTTGTTTCTCCCCTTTATAAGGAGAGGGAACCGGATTTTCTTGTTTCTCCCCTTTATAAGGGCAGGGAACCAGATTTTCTTGTTTCTCCCCTTTATAAGGGCAGGGAACCGGATTTTCTTGTTTCTCCCGTTTATAAGGGCAGGGAACCGGATTTTCTTGTTTCTCCCGTTTATAAGGGCAGGGAACCGGATTTTCTTGTTTCTCCCGTTTATAAGGGCAGGGAACCGGATTTTCTTGTTTCCCCCCTTTATAAGGGGGGATTAAGGGGGGTAATAATTCGATTAAAATCACAGCCAACCACTTTTCAAACACCCTCTAAGAAGTCGGGGATCTTGTCTACTGAAAAAGTGTAGTTAATTTTACTTCTAGAGTAAGATGTCAATGGCAAATCTGTAAAGCTAGAATATGTAACTGAGTCAATTTTTGCCTACTGCGTACTGCTATTTTGATTAATCAACACTCAGAAAATCTTCTCAACACTCAACTGGAAAAAGCACCAGCCCAAGGCTACAGATTTAGCTGGTTTGATTGGTTTTGTCTTTGGTATCCCCCAGCGTGGTTGATTTTATTCAACCGCCATTGGCAACATTATCATCAAGATCCAGATGGTTGGAATTGGCTAGAATATGGATTATTTTTAATTCCTGGCGGATTTTATCTAGGAATGTTGAGTCGTTGGTTGCGTTTGGGTTGTCGTTCACCGCGTCAAGAAGTTGGTGAATTCGATCCCAATTATCAACAAGCTTTTCGCCAAGAAGTTCTCGCCCCCATCGTGAAATATTATTTTCGGGGAGAATTGCAACAAATCGAAAACTTGCCGCCAACAGGGTCATTAATTGTGGCGATGAATCATGCAGGAATGTGCTTTCCTTGGGACTTTTTGACCTTAGGCTATTTATTAAGTGAAGTCAAAGGATGGAAAGTGCAACCCGTAGCAAGTCCAGCATTATTTGAGCATCCTTGGATGATTTGGTGGTTACCACCTAAATGGTCACAGGTTTTAGGTGGCGTGCGAGCAGAATTAAATGATTTTGAGGCTGCCATTGCCCAAGGTAAAATTCTCTTATATGCACCTGAAGGAATACGCGGCCCTGCCAAAGCTTGGAGAAAACGCTATCAACTACAAAAGTTTGATGTCAGCTTTGTGCAACTTAGCGATCGCTATCATATTCCCATTGTCCCAGTAGTTTGCATCGGTAGTGAATTTCTGCATCCTTGGACTGTGAATTTGACCAAATTGCAACGACTAGTCAAATTACCATTTTTGCCTTTGTCGCCTTTGATGTTTGCCTTACTTCTGTTTCCCTCAATGGGAATTTGGGCAATGAAAACTCGTCTGCGTTATTTTATTGCGCCTTTGGAATCAGCAGAACTAGCCACCGACTCAAACAAAGGACGTACAGCAGCTTATCGCCAAGCGCAACAATTACGAGAAAAACTGCAAATTCAAATCAATCGGTTTTTAGGTAAATCTTAATATGGCGGTTATCGTTTACGTGAGGTACACCCGTAGGGGCACGGCATTGCCGTGCCCCTACACCTCGTGATGTAATGTTGTACCCCATCTGAATGGGAATCCCTATACTACAAGCCAAGTTAGCTTGACACTATCAGTAGATTGATCGTACTGAAACCTGCCCAAGGCTGCGCCGATTCCTATACCTAGATGATAGAGCAATCCCTCTTGCGTTTCATTCCATTGGGGAGCTATCAATCAAGTTGTTGTAGCGACTACAGCTTGTTTCTTTGCGTCCTTCTCCCAAGGGGAGACGCTAACGCGAATGCGGTTCGTTCTTCATAATATGATGCCTTTTCATCCATAATTGGGACAAATTTTCATTAATTTCACATAAAAAAGCATTTATTTTACTTTTATAGTTTGGTAATCTCGTTGACAAGAAAATCATTTTTCTGTCCATAGCAACTACTTATTTGCTGTACCGAATACAGGAAATTGAGCATCTTGAAAATATGAGAATTGACATCTGCCAAACATCCCAAATTGAATGAAATTGAAACTGCATTTTCAAATTGTGGCAGCGATCGTTGCATTAGCGATCGCTCTCACTCATAGTGTATATGCTCAAACACCAGCCAGTGCATCCCTTGGTCAATGGTCTGCTGTAGATCCCTGGCCAGTGTATGGAGTACACCTTACACTCATGCCCGATGGCAATGTCCTAGCCTGGGATAGCACCAACAACGGATTTGGAGGAGCAACTAACAAAACCATCCTCTGGAATCCTGTTAACAATAGTAAAACAGAACTTAATTCCAACTCATCTTTACAAGGAGAAGAATTATTTTGCGCCCCCCATACCCAATTACCAGACGGTAAAGTATTTACAGTTACTGGTACTGTTGGGGTTGCAGATAACACCACACACATCTTTGACAATCAAACAAACCAGTGGTCACTGCACCAGAGTATGAATACTGGGCGATACTATCCCAGTTCTACCTTGCTGGCTAACGGTAACATACTAGTAACTGGTGGATCTTATCCATCAGATGCAGATACACCGGAAATCTTTGAATCTGGTACATGGCGGAGTTTAAGCAGTGCCAAAATTCCCTTTGCCTTGCCCAAAGATTTTATTGATAACACCTCTTATTTTCCGTGGACGCAGGTAGCCCCTGACGGCAAGACATTTTATGTTGGCCCAGAAAGTTCCATGCGTTACATTGATACCAACGGTACGGGTAGTACCACAACTGTTGGCGAACGGGATGGAATTTTCCGCGACTATGGCAGCTATGCTATGTACAGCACCGGCAAATTCCTAGTAGCAGGCGGTGGCCCAGCACCTAAAAGTACTTACGCCATTGACATCAACGGCAATCAGCCTGTAGTTTCAAGAACTGGGGATCTCACCTACGGACGACGACAGCAAAACCTGACTATTCTTGCCGACGGTCAAGTTTTAGTCACAGGTGGTAACTCTAACCCCAATGGCAAAGATGGACAACCAGGGTCTCAGTTTGACCTCAACACCGCAGTCTATGCCGCTGAAATATGGAATCCTAACAGTGGACAGTGGAAGACTTTAGCTGATATGGCTAAACCGCGCCAGTATCACTCCACAGCCTTGTTATTACCTGATGGTCGTGTAGTCGTTGCTGGTGGTGTATGCGCCCCTTGTGGTGCTACAGGTCACAATGAACAGAATGCTGAGGTTTTCTCCCCACCCTATCTATTTAACTTAGATGGTACTCCGGCTGCACGCCCAACCATCAGTTTTGCACCGAATGCCATTAACTACAATCAGATTTTTAGCGTCACATCACCAGAAGCCGCAAGTATTACCAAAGGTCATCTGATTAAACTTGGTGCAGTTACCCATGCAACTAACTTCGACCAACGTTTAGTCCCCCTATCTTTTAGCAAATCCGGAACTACACTGAATGTAACAGCACCCGCCAACGCTAATCTTGCACCACCAGGTTACTATATGCTGTTTTTAGTCAATTCTGCTGGTGTGCCTTCCGTATCCAAAATCATCCAAGTCGGCGGTAATCCTTCCCCTGTACCTCCACCCAACGCCCAAGTACCACTGTATAAGCGACAGTCAATTCAGTCATTGAATTATCCGACTTACTATCTTGGCGAAACTAATTCACTCGGCTATCTCAAGTCCGTGAACGCTAACAGTAGTAATTTAGAAAAGAACAGTGCGACATTTAAAGTTGTACCAGGGTTGGCAAATCAGCAGTGTATTTCCTTGGAGTCGGTTAATGTTGCCGGTGCCTTCCTCCGCCATCAGGGTTATCGTGTGAAGCTGAATCAAAACGATAATACAGCACTCTTCAAAGCAGATGCCACATTCTGTGCCAAAGCCGGATTAGCAGATTCAACTGCTTTCTCCTTTGCGTCTTTTAACTTTCCCACCTACTATCTACACCATCGCAACTTTGAGTTTTGGATTGATCCCCAAGCTAGTGATAGCGTATATAAGCAGGATAGTACATTTAAATTCGTCGCACCTTGGACACCTGGAACCGATGACTTGAGTGGTTTACAATCTTTCCAATCACTCAATTATCCATCTCGCTACATTGGGCAGACAAATTTTCTGGGTTATATCCAATCAGTAAATAGTCGTAGTAATACCTCAACGAAAAATAATGCCACGTGGAATGTTGTACCTGGACTAGCAAATTCTGCTTGTATTTCTTTTGAGTCAAAAAATAATCCAAGTTACTACTTAAGGCATCAAGGTTATCGTGTGAAATTGAATCAAAACGATAACACAGATTTATTCAAGGCAGATGCTACCTTCTGTCCCAAAGCCGGATTAGCAGATTCCACTGCTGTCTCCTTTGCGTCTTTCAACTATCCTACTCACTATCTACGCGATCGCAATTTTGAGTTGTGGATTGACCCCCAAGCTGGTGATACCCTGTACAAAAATAGCGCATCCTTCAAGATTGCTGCACCTTGGATACAATAATTTTGGTTGGTGTTGCAAAACAGTGGGATGAATTTATACCAATTTAAACAATCTTTGCAACACATCAATCTGTAGAGTAGCACAGCTGTGCTACCCTACAGGTGATTGAAAAACCACATCTGTCGTAGGGCACAGCAGTGCTGTGCCCCTACACCCAGGGTCTATATTCCCATCAAATAATGATTAATAAAAGTGTGAAACGACCTATTTTATAAATGCACACCATGATTAATTTGTACAGTGCGTAAGTCCTACCACAAATAAAGCAAGCTTGCTCTGGAACCTTTTGAAATTTTAAGTTTTGAATGAACAATCTAAAATCCAAAATCTAAAATCTAAAATCTAAAATTCGGTGACTAATAATTCAGACTTCCATTGCTCAGGAACACAAAATCATTAACAGGGATTGTTAGTGCATTCCCTGTTGATTTCAGCTTATCCTTGCAAGAATTGGCTGGCATCAACTTTGTTGTGGCCTGAGTTTAAAATGTGATGGTTGCAGATGAACATAGGAATAATCGAGCCTTACAGTCACGGTTTTTTAGAAGTTATACCAGAAGGTGAATACAGCGACTATTATCAGATTGCAGCTATACACATTAATGGCCAAGCCTACTGCCCTACTCCTAAACTTTATCGTTCAGAAAAAGTGGCATTAGCAAAAGCTGCACAAATTTATGATTGGCTAGCTGACCACGAAGACCAAATCACTGATGGGACTTGCTACTGTTCTCAATTGAAACTCATTCTATGGCAGCAAGGGAAAGTATCTTAGTACAGCTTTGCGTAAAATCGTAGCGAATTGAGGGTTGAAATTTAAACGCAGAGGAGTGCAGAGGTAAGCGCTTTAGGTAGCAGAGAATTCGCTACGAATTAATGAAATGTTGTACTTGGTTAAACTTGTATTAATAGCTGCTTAGAGTCAGCCTGTAGTCCCTGCGTCAAGTGTGGGGATTTTTTTGTGAGTGCGTAGGTTAAGGCCGTCTTAGATATTGCTCCTGGCGTTCTTAGACCAAATGTAGCAGTGGAGCGATCGCACTCAAAAATAAAGGACAATTGACGTAACTATAATTACTCAGCTATAAATTACCTGTTATTTTACTAATAATTCATATGCTCAGGCTGACAAGTATGTAAATTATGGAAATCAAACAAATTTGTGTAATTGGGGCTGGAATCAGTGGCTTGGTAACAGCTAAAACTTTTATTGAGGAAGGCTACGAGGTTACTGTATTTGAGAAGCAAAAAGGACTCGGTGGTGTTTGGGAAAAATCTCGAACTTACCCAGGATTAACACCCCAAAATACGGGTGACACATATAGTTTCTCAGACTATCCCATGCCTGCATCTTACCCAGACTGGCCTACAGCAGAACAGATGCGGAATTACTTAAATTCATACGCCACGAATTTTGGAGTAATTGAAAAGATTCGTTTTCAAACTGAAGTAACCAACGTTTCCCGAAAAACTGGAGAACGACCAGGATGGGTAGTTACTATCAACGTCGAAGGTGAGACAAAAGAACAAAAGCACGAATTTGACTTTGTGGTAGCCTGCAATGGTACATTTAGCGCCCCTAAGTTGCCTTACTTGCCAGGTAAAGAGAAATTCCTCGCATCTGGAAGAAAAATACTGCATTCTACCGAATTCAACGATGTCTCAATCATTGAGGGTAAGCGAGTAGTGGTAGTGGGTTTTGGCAAGTCAGCCTGCGACATTGCGACTTTAGCGGCGAACACAGCCAAAGAATGCACCCTCGTTTTCCGTCAGCCCTTGTGGAAGGTTCCTAGATTTTTCTTAGGTTTAGTAAACCTGAAGTATATTTTATTAACTCGCTTTGCTGAAGCTTGGTTTCCCTATCGTCAGATGGGGCGGCTTGAAAGAGTGCTGCACACTTTGGGTAAACCGCTGGTATGGGCTTTCTGGCGCACTAACGAGATGCTGCTACGTCTACAATTTGGTCTTGATAGTTGCGGAATGTTGCCGGAACAACCAATGAATAAGGCTAACTGCAACATTAGTGTAGCTCCCCCGGATTTTTTCAAGTGCGTACACTCTGGCAAAATCCAGGCAATTAAAACCAGCGTGACCAAGTTTATCCCTGATGGCGTAGAATTAGCTAATGGTCAGCAGTTGCAGGCAGATATAATAGTTTTTGCCACAGGATTTAGCCAAGAAGTTCGGTTTCTGGAAGAAGAATATCGACGACAAATGGCAGATAAAGATGGTAATTTTACCCTTTACCGTTATCTGATTCACCCGAATATTCCACAAATGGGCTTTGTTGGGTATAACACCAGTTTTTACAGTCAGCTAACCTCGGAAGTTGGTGCTTGGTGGCTAGCAGAATATGTCAAAGGCAACTTGTTATTACCCTCCCCGGAGGTAATGTATCAGGAAATGGCAGCAGATATAAATTGGATGAAAACTGAGTACCATACTGTTGTAGCTAAGGCAACATGTATTCCCTCGTTTTGCTTGCGTTACATTGAGCAACTGATAGAGGATATGGGTGTAAATAATCAGTTTCGTGTCTGGAAGGGAGTTTCCCAGATTATGATGCCACTAAAGCCCTCGACATACCAACATATTCGACAGCAATTGCGAGGTCAAATACGTCAATCTCTCAATGACTCACCAAAACCACAAAGTCTAGGAGTCAGATAGTACCTTAACGCACCTCGATAGACTATATCAAGATTGTGCGTTGCGCCGCGCGACAACGCACCCTACCCCCTGAGTCCTAATCCCCAGTCCCCAGTCCCCAGTCCCCAGTTCAAGACTTACGCACATTTTTCAAATTCATCAATGGCTTGAATGTCATCTGAAATCTGAACGCATTGTTCTAATAAAGCAATATTTAGTTCTGGTAATAATTCGCTTGAGGTAATCTGTTGGTAGCCGTAAGTATCTAAAAATTCAGATGGTGTTTCTTCTCTTAAATGGTAAAGTCTGAGTCGATTGAATTGCCAAATCCAAACTTCAGCAACTCCTAAACGGCGATAAATTTCTAATTTATCAATGCTACCACTGGTGATGTTCACCTCTATAGCTAAGTCGGGGATATTTTTCTTCTCGTAAATCGAGTAGCATTCATCTGGTTCAATCCCAGCTTGTTTGAGTTGTTTTTTAAGTGTAGAACTCCCCATTGGGCTGAATCGAATTCGCTTTAAGTAAAGATAGCGTTCTATCAAAATAGCCAAACATTTTTTGATATTTTCATGTTTGATAGAGGGTGACACAATTTCTAAGATTTCATCCAAATAAGTGACACGGTAATGAGAGTTATCTTCTAGTTTGGCTAATAACGCTTCATACATTTGCCAGCTTACCCCACTAGTGACGAATTTTTCCTCTGGATCGTCAATATCTGCAAGTTCCGGGTCGTCTAAGAGTTCTTTGAGGCTGGTGACCATTGTTTTCTCTCTCCTAGTACAACAAGGCAAAAGTTGATTAATTTCTTCGCTAAACAGACTCTACAACAGAAGCACCAAAACGATAGCCTTTGCCATAAACTGTGTGAATTAGCGTAGTTTCTTTCCCGACTTCAATCTTACGCCGCAGCAGGCGAATTAATGCCGCTATGACGTTGCTGCTTGGTTGTTCTTCTTCTGTCCACAAAGTTTGCATAATCTGGGCGTGAGTCAGCAGTTGTCCGGTGTGTTCCATAAAATATTGCAATAGCTGACTTTCCTTTTGCGAAAGTTCAATAATTCTTCCTTGGCGATAGGCTACTTGATTTTCACAATCAAGTTCTAAATCAGCCACAGTCAGGCGTCCAGTGGTGGTTTCATAAGTTTGGGAACCGGAACGACGCAACAAAGCCCTGACTCTGGCTAGTAATTCCCGCAGTTCAAAAGGTTTTACCAAATAATCGTCTGCACCAGCATCTAAACCTTCTACTCGGTCATCTAAAGTATCTTTAGCTGTGAGAAACAACACAGGAGTAGTTTTGCCTTGGCGTCGCAATTCTTGACAAATTTCTAACCCTGTTTTTCCTGGCAGCATCCAATCTAAAATTAATAGGTCGTAACTGCCTCGTGCAAGTTCGCTCCCGCTTGTTCCATCATAAGCGGCATCTACAGCATAACCCTCACGAGTTAACAAGCGACTCAAGGGTTGAGTTAATTCAACTTCATCATCAACTAATAAAATTCTCATGCTGCTTGTGGTAAGCATATAGAGATATTCTCAAGATTATTGAACGCAAAGACGCAGGATACTAAGAAAAAGAATGCTGACTGTTGCATTACCAAAAGGGGAACTTCTTAAACATAGCATCCGGTTGCTACAAGCTGTCGGGTTAGATTTTAGTGCTTTTTTAGATTCAGGAAATCGCCAACTTCAAATTCCTGACGCTAAGGGAGTTGCAAAAGGGCTATTGGTGCGGGCGCAGGATGTACCTGTTTATGTAGAATATGGTCAGGCTCAATTGGGTATTGTCGGTTACGATGTGCTGCGGGAGAAACAACCGCAAGTTGCCCACTTAGTCGATTTGCAGTTTGGATATTGTCGCATGTCGGTGGCGGTAAAAGCATCGAGTTCTTACCGATCGCCTTTAGATTTACCAGCTCATGGTAGAGTTGCTTCTAAATATGTCAACTGCGCTCGTGAATATTTCCACAGTCTGGATTTACCGGTGGAAATAGTGCCGTTGTATGGTTCAGTGGAACTAGGGCCAATTACTGGCATGTCAGAAGCGATCGTGGATTTAGTTTCCACGGGGCGGACTTTACGCGAAAATGGTTTAATTGAAATCGCTACTCTCTATGAAAGTACAGGGCGGTTAATTGCCCATCCCCTCAGTTACCGTCTGAACACTGGTAATTTGAGTGATTTGATTAACAGGCTGCGGGAGGCTGTTTTAGTTAAGGTTTAATAGTCATTGGTCATTTCATTACCAAAGGACAAAATTCTGTAGGGGCGCACAGCTGTGCGCCCCTACGCTGCTGATGCACATTAATGTTTATTTGTAAATAATATCTGTCCCAAATTTGTTTACACTGGGATTATAGCGATCGCTAAATTTTGTGGCGCAAACAGGATAGTTGACTGCTGGGCATGGCTTTTCTCAAATTTAAAAGAGGCCTTGTGCCTTCTTTTCAAAACTACTCTGAATAACCAGAAGCACACAGATAGTTAACTAATGTTAAAAAAGGTTAATCTATTTTTGAGGTAGTGGTGCTGCTTACTGGATATCATAATTGAGATTTATTAAGAAAAGTTAATGAAAACTGGAGACACGATTACAGAAAAGACGAGGCTAGAAGCCCTGCGCCAGTATCAAATTCTTGATACCGAACCTGAAGAAGCCTACGACAATCTTGCTCAGTTAGCGGCATTTATTTGTAACACCCCCATATCCTTAGTAAATTTTATTGATGAAAACCGTCAATGGTTTAAGGCAAAAGTAGGTTTAGATGTATCAGAAATGCCCCGGAGTGTTGGGTTATCTTACCTTTGCCAAGAACGGCGTAACGTTGTCGTGGTTCCAGATACGCTAGCTGATGAAAAGTTGGCGAAGAATGCGGTAGTAATTGGCTATCCTTACGTGCGATTTTATGCGGGTGTACCTCTAATCACTCCCAGAGGAGATATGCTGGGAACTCTGTGCGTAATTGACCAAGTTCCCAAAGAATTAAGCCAAAAACAAGTCGAGGCGCTTGTGGCTTTGAGTCGCCTAGTGATTGACCAACTAGAACTCAGGCGTCATGTGACTGAAGTATCTGAAATTACCGAGAAACTCGTGGCGCAGGAGCAAACAGCACGCGCCCAGTCGGAAGCAGCCAGAACTCGCATTACCAATCTTCTTGAAAGTATCACTGATGCCTTTTTTGCCTTGGATAAAAAATGGCGATTTACCTACGTTAATGGTCAAGCAGAACAACTGTTGCAAAAAACCCAGAATCAGCTTTTGGGTAAAAGTATCTGGACAGTTTTTCAGAGAATTATCGGCACAACATTTGAAAAGCAGTACCGTAAGGCAGTTTTAGAACAGGTGAGTGTGGAATTTGAGGAGTTTTTTGTGCCCCTCAACCGCTGGTTTCAAGTCCACGCTTATCCAGGAAAAGACGGCTTATCTGTTTATTTTCAAGACATTACTGAACGACGGCAGACAGTAGAAGCACTTCAAAAAAGTGAAGAACGTTGGCAATTAGCATTGCAGGGTAATAATGATGGTATTTGGGACTGGAACCTCAAGACTAATGAAGTGTTCTTCTCAACTCGGTGGAAGGAAATGCTGGGGTATGAAGACCACGAAGTTTGCAATTGTTGGGATGAATGGACAAAACGAATCCATCCCGATGAGCGAGATTTGGTAGTTCAGACCTTTCAGGATCACTTTGCCAAGAAAACACCGTTTTATGTCTGTGAGTATCGAGTCCAATGCCAAGACGGCAGCTATAAATGGATTCTGGATCGAGGACAGGCGCTTTGGGACGCATTAGGTGATGTAGTGCGAATGGTTGGTTCTTATACTGATATCACAGATCGCAAGAGAACAGAAGAAGAATTAAAGCGGCAGAATCTGCGATCGCAATTATTTTCCGAAATCACTCTCAAAATTCGAGAATCTTTACAAATAGACGAAATTCTCCAAATTACCGTTACAGAAGTACAAAAACTACTGCAAGCTGACCGAGTTTTAATTTTTCAACTTTCCCCTGACGGTTCGGGAACAGTAGTACAAGAAGCTGTACTACCTGGTTGGCCAGTAATTTTAGGAAAAAATATTATCGACCCCTGCTTTAAAGAAGAATACCTAGAAAGATATCGCCAGGGAAGAATCAGTGCAATTGAAGACATTCAAACTGCTTATATTCAACCTTGCCATCGAGAATTTCTGGAGCAGTTTGCGGTTAAGGCTAACCTCGTAGTGCCAATTCTTCTCAGAGAGGGCATTTGGGGGTTGTTGCTAGCTCACCAATGTGCCGCACCTCGAAAGTGGAATAACTTTGAGACAGAGTTGTTACAGCAACTAGGTAACCAAATTGGCATTGCTTTATCTCAAGGGCAACTACTAGAACAACAAACCCGCCAAAGCCAAGAACTCTCCCGTTCCAATGCCGAATTAGAACAATTTGCCTACGTAGCTTCCCATGACTTACAAGAGCCATTGCGGATGGTAACCAGTTATTTACAATTGCTGGAGCGGAGATACAAAAATCAACTTGATGTTAATGCCGACGAGTTTATCAACTACGCTGTAGATGGGGCACGGCGGATGCAGACCTTAATCAATGATTTGTTGAATTACTCCCGCGTCAGCACCCGTGGACAGCCGTTTAAGAGAGTTGATTGTAATATTGTTTTAAAACAGGCGATCGCAAATCTCAAACTGGCGATCGCAGATAGTAAAGCACTTATCACCTATGATACTTTACCTGAAGTAATGGCTGATGCTACCCAATTGACACAAGTATTTCAAAACCTCATTGCTAACGCCATCAAATTTTGTCAAAATCAGCAGCCAGAAATTCACATTGGAGTGGGGAGTGGGGAGTGGGGAGTAGGGAGTGAGGGAGATGAGGGAGTAGGGGGAGATGAGGGAGTAAGGGGAGATGAGCAAGAAAATACTTCCTCATCCCCCTCATCCCCCTCATCCCCCTCATCCCCCTCATCCCCCCCACTCCCCACTCCCAACGAATATTTGTTCTCGGTGCGCGATAATGGTATTGGTTTAGAATCCCAGTATGCTGAACGTATTTTTATAATTTTTCAACGCTTGCATGGTAGAGATAAGTATCCAGGTACTGGTATTGGTCTAGCAATTTGTAAAAAAATTATAGAACGCCACGACGGCCGTATCTGGGTCGAGTCGAAAGTGGGTCAAGGCTCAACTTTCTACTTCACACTTCCAGATAGAAACTCTTAAGCCATCGTAAACATGCAAGCCATTATGCCTATTGAGGTTTTGTTAGTAGAAGACAATCCTGGCGATGCCCTACTTACACGTATCGCCCTGGAAGATAGCAAAATCTCGATTCACCTGAACGTGGTCGAAGATGGTGTCGAAGCAATGGCATTCTTGCGAAAACAGGAAAAATATGTCAACGCAGCCCATCCAGATATTGTGCTGCTGGATTTGAATCTCCCTAAAAAAGATGGGCGAGAAGTATTGGCAGAAATTAAAGCAGATGAAAACCTCAAGCGAATTCCCGTAGTCGTCTTGACGACTTCCCAAGCCGAAGAAGACATTATCAAAGCTTATAATCTATCAGCAAACTGTTACATAACTAAGCCAGTAGACTTCGATCAATTCGTTAAAATTGTAAAATCAATAGAAAATTTTTGGTTTGCGATCGTAAAACTGCCACCGGAGTAATGGCAATGGCAGGTGAACATATTAAAGTCTTGTTAGTAGAAGACAATCCTGGTGATGTATTTTTGTTACAGGAGTTTTTAAAGGAAGTTAACACAGTTCTAGTTGAGTTGATGCCAGTTGAGCGGCTTGAGGAAGCACTCAACCACCTAGCAAAGGAAATTTTTGATGTCATTCTGTTAGACCTTTCCCTGCCAGATAGTCAGGGAATAGAAACTTTTGTCACTGCTTACCAACAGGCAAAAGCAACTCCAATCATTGTGCTGACGGGTATAAACGATGAAACCCTGGCAACTAGGGCAATGCAAGAAGGAGCGCAGGATTATTTAGTCAAAGGGCAAGTAACTGGGGATTTGCTGGTGCGTTCTATGCGTTATGCAATTGAACGTCAACGAGCAGACAATGCATTGCGACAGAGTGAGGAGCGATTTCGCGTAGCCCTGAAAAACTCTCCGATTTTTGTCTACAACCAAGATCAGGAGTTACGGTACACTTGGGTTTACAATCCTTCCTATGAATTGACTGTTGAGCAAATGTTGGGCAAAAAAGACTTGGATATCATCTCA
This sequence comes from Desmonostoc muscorum LEGE 12446, assembly GCF_015207005.2. Taxonomy (GTDB): domain Bacteria; phylum Cyanobacteriota; class Cyanobacteriia; order Cyanobacteriales; family Nostocaceae; genus Nostoc; species Nostoc muscorum. The sequence goes on along the minus strand of NZ_JADEXS020000001.1, from coordinate 855,023 downwards.
CCCGAAGATGCTCAACGGCTCACCACTATCAAACTTCGGGTATTGAACAGTGGCATCGGGACACGAGAAGAAGTATCAATTACAACTAAGGAAATAACTCGATATTACGATTTAACTGTTGAGCCATTGCGAAATGAGTCCCAAGAAGTTGTCGGGGTGACTTGCGCCAGTATCGATATTACCGAACGGCAAGCCGCATTGCGCGAACACAAATTAGCCCAAGAAAAAATCAAAGAACAAGCAGCATTACTTGATGTCACCACAGATGCCATTTCCGTGCGAGATTTAAATAATCAAATTCTATTCTGGAACAAAGGTGCAGAAACACTTTTTGGTTGGCGAACTACGGAGGCTATCGGAAAAAGTGTCAGTGAGCTTTTGTTTGACGAAGCTTCACCGGAAATCGAAGCGGCTCTTTTAGAAGTTATCAGTAAAGGTAAGTGGCAAGGCGAGTTAACTAAACTTAGTAAAACTGGCAAAGAAATCCTCGTGGCCACTCGCTGGAGTCTGGTGTGTGATGAACAGGGAAAACCCAAATCAATTCTCACCGTTGACACAGACATTACTGAGAAAAAACATCTAGAAGCCCAATTGTTTCGCGCTCAACGCCTAGAAAGCATCGGCACCTTAGCCAGTGGGATTGCTCACGACCTCAACAATATTCTGACGCCGATTTTGGCAGGAGCGCAACTCTTACCACTCAAATTTCCCGATGCAGATGAGCGGACTCGCCATTTATTAGAAATTTTGGAAATCAACGCCAAACGCGGAGCAGATTTAGTCAAGCAGGTGCTATCCTTTGCACGGGGTGTGGAAGGAAAACGCATCACTTTGCAACTCAAGCATTTAATTATGGAAGTTGCCAAGATTCTTAAAGAAACATTTCCCAAATCCATAGAAATTACCACTGATGTACCACAGGATTTGTGGATGGTTTCTGGAGATAGTACGCAACTCCATCAAGTCCTAATGAACCTCTGCGTTAATGCCCGTGATGCTATGCCCAATGGCGGTAGTTTGAGAATATCTGCGGAAAATCTGTTTATTGACGAAAATTATGCCCGGATGAATCTAGAAGCCAAGGTCGGATTTTACACAGTGATTACAGTCTCGGATACTGGAGTTGGCATTCCTGGGGAAATCTTAGATAGAATTTTTGAGCCGTTCTATACCACAAAAGATGTCGGACAAGGCACAGGGTTAGGACTTTCCACCGTACTGGGAATTATTAAAAGCCACGGAGGTTTTGTGAACGTATACAGCGAACCCGGAAGTGGCACTAGCTTTAAAGTTTACTTACCAGCCGTAGAGGGAATGGAAACACTCATTCCAGAAGATTCAATACCACAGACAGGACATGGAGAATTGATTTTGGTTGTGGATGATGAAGTTGCCATTCAGGAGATTACTCAATCATCACTGGAAGCTCACAACTACAAGACTTTAATTGCTGGTGATGGCATTGAGGCGATCGCAGTATACGCTAAAAATATGGACAAAATTAGTGCCGTATTAATCGACATTATGCTGCCTTCCTTGGATGGTCTAACTGCCATCCGTACCTTAAAGAAAATTAACCCAGAAGTCAAAATTATTGCCAGCAGTGGATTGATGTCCGATCATAAGCTCAGCACAGTAACTAGCATTGGTGTCAATACGTTTTTATCCAAACCGTATACTGTCAACGAATTATTACTTTCTTTACAAAAAGTGCTTTCTTAATCAAAAGGAAGTAAAAAGGTAAAAGGCAAAAGTAAAAAGAAAAAATCTTTTGCCTTTTTACTCTTTACTTTTACTATGCGTCAGTTTCCCAGGTTAATCATCAATATAGTAGCATTAGCTGCATTTTTACTTATATCTTACCAAGCTTGGGCGCAAGATTGGCGTCCAGTTCGCGGTGGTATTCCTTTTGGTATCAGTGGTATGGCTTTGATCAAGCAGCAAAGCAATTCCTTAGATTTTCTGATTGTTCATGATAATAAAAAACCAAATCAAAATCGTCTAGCAATTATTACTCTCAAAGAAAAAAAGCAACCTGAATATTTTCCTTTAGTTTGGCCAATTAAAACAGAATTAGCCATCGATTTAGAGTCTCTAACATCTGTTCCCCAAGATAAAAAATCTGATTTTATCGCTGTCAGTAGTACAGGAAAAGGTTATTATTTAAGATTAGATATTGCGGACAAGAATATCTCTATTATTAAAGAATTTCAATTACCAGAAATTACCCCCAAAAATAATTTAGAAGCATTCGGCTTGCAATATATAGATGGTAAATTAGTAGCTATTTGGGCCGATCGCGGAGAGGGAGAAACAGCAGCAACTATTTATTTTGGAGAATTTAACCCCAAGACTTATGAGATTAAGCTTTCAGGTGATGCTAACTTGAAAGTACCATTTCCCTCTGGAAATGTCCGACATATTTCTGATTTAAAAGTAGACTCATCGGGAATTGTTTACATTACATCAGCAAGTGATGCTGGGGATGATGGACCATTTCAGTCAGCTGTATATATTGCTGGTTACTTGAGATTGTGTGGTAATCATATAACCTGGCGATCGCATCCTCAACTTGTTCCCCTTTACCGCTCTGAATACCACAAAATTGAAGCTATGGAACTGATTCCAGGTGCCCAAGGCGGTGTAATTGTAGGCACAGATGATGAAAATCTGGGTTCCTATGTATACATCGTGGGTGGAAGTAACTAAACAGATTGCTGGTTAATTGGCGATCGCCTTGCATCTAAACTATGCATATATCATTTTTTTTGTCAACTTATTTATGGCGATCGCCAATCGGTATGGGTTAACCATTGTCTAATTGATAACAGCAACCCACTATAGAATTAGTATTTGATTTTTGAAAAGATACGTAGGGGAGCCAGTCGTGTGAGCGGGTTTCCCGACTTGAGCGTTAGCGTAGCGTTAGCGACAAAGGAGCGTCACTGGCGTTGTGTTAGCGACAGCGTAACGCACCAAATCCTTACAAGTGGTGCGTTACGGATTTCATCCTAACGCACCCTACAAGACTACTGAGATTTTTTCAAAAACAATTTACGATTCTATAGTCACACCTACACATTAAAGCGGAATAGCATTACATCCCCTTCCTGCACAACATACTCTTTCCCTTCACTACGAACCAATCCTTTCTCCTTAGCAGCATTCATGGAACCAGTAGCTACCAAGTCTTTATAAGCGACAGTTTCAGCGCGGATAAAGCCCCTCTCAAAATCGCTGTGGATGACACCTGCGGCTTGAGGTGCAGACATTCCCGCATGAATTGTCCAAGCGCGGGTTTCTTTGGGACCACAGGTGAAATATGTCCGCAAGCCTAAAAGTGTGTACGTAGCACGAATTAATGACTTCAAACCGCCTTCTTCCACACCTAAAGATGCGAGGAAATCAGCTTTATCTTCCTCTGGTAATTCCACCAATTCAGCTTCAACTTGAGCAGAAACTATGACAACTTGAGCATTTTCTGTTGCTGCAATTTGCCGCACTTTTTCTACAAAATCATTACCCGTTGCCAAGTCATCCTCAGATACATTGGCAGCGTAGATAATTGGTTTATTAGTGAGCAGTCCTAATCCTTTAATAATCTCCGCTTCTTCTTCATTCAAACTTACCTGACGCACCGATTGACCTTCATTTAAAGCCGCAGCTAATTTTTCCAAAACCGTGACTTCAAAAGAAGCATCCTTGCTAGTGCGAGCTTGTTTGCGAGTGCGGTCAATTCGTCGTTCAATTTGTACTAAATCTGATAAACCGAGTTCTAAATTAATGATTTCAATATCTCGCACTGGGTCAACAGAACCAGCAACGTGGATAATATCATCATTTTCAAAACAACGTACCACATGGACGATCGCATCAACTTCGCGGATGTGGGACAGAAATTGATTACCTAGTCCCTCACCCTGACTTGCACCTTTAACTAAACCGGCAATATCGACAAATTCAACACGCGCCGGCACAACTTGTACCGAACTGCCAATTTTAGCAAGAACATTTAACCGCTCATCCGGTACTGCGACAACGCCGACATTCGGTTCAATCGTGCAAAAAGGGAAATTAGCCGCCTCTGCCTTGGCGTTAGCAACTACAGCATTAAATAAAGTAGATTTTCCGACGTTGGGAAGTCCGACAATTCCGGCTCTTAACATTTTAGATTTTGGATTTTGGATTTTGGATTACATTACCTAAGGTAATTCAAACAGGTTCCGGTATGGTTTGGGGAATTGGTCCTGGAACTGTTTGAGGAATCGGCCCAGGAACCGGCTGAGGGATGGGAGCAGGTACTGGTTCTGGTACAGGCCCCGGTACAGGTTGCGGAATGGGAGTAGGTACTGGTTCCGGACTCGGTAGCGGGTTGGGTTCAGGATTGGGAATTTGTGGTTCGTCGGGTAAATAAATAGCAGTAGGATTAATCATGGTCAGTCTAAATTCAATTATTCAACCTTCCCAAACTAGATGACAACCTCAACCCTTGACATCTCCCCAAAAGACTATACCCGCAAAATTTGGGCATTGGGCATTGGAAGAGGCAGAGGGGCAGAGGGGCAGAGGGGCAGAGGGGAAAGAACAAGGCACATTGAACTCTCCTCTGCTCCCCTGCTCCCCTGCTCCCCTGCTCCCCTGCTCCCTCACTCCCTCATCTCCCTCATCTCCCTCATCTCCCTCATCTCCGCGTCCCCGACTACTCCTCTTTCACCTCCGGTACCGGATCGTAACCACCTGGGTGAAACGGATGACAGCGCAAAATCCGTAGGGTTGCCATCCAGCTACCACGTAATACTCCAAATCGTTCAATGGCTTGAATGGCATACATCGAACAAGTTGGTTGAAAACGACAACTCGGAGGAAACAACGGCGAGATAAACATTCGATAGCCGCGAATCAGCAAAATTAATAGTAGTTTCATTAGAGTTACCTAAATCTTATAAATTAGTAATAGAGGGAAAAATTTTCATCTTGTTGTATCCTTGCTGATTATATTGTCTGACTTCACCTCAATTCCGGTTTTATGGCTACAAATTGCGGGCGCTGCAATTTGGGTGTTATTCATCCTCATAATTGCATGGGTAGTAAACCGCTTTACTAATGGCGAACCAGAAATTGTCCGCAAGATAGTTCATATAGGCACTGGTAATGTGATTCTACTGGCTTGGTGGCTGGATATTCCCCCTAGCGTCGGAATAACAGCCTCGATTTTAGCAAGCGCAATCACCTTATTGTCTTACCGATTTCCCATTCTTCCTGGTATTAATAGCGTTGGGCGTCAAAGTTTAGGGACATTTTTTTACTCTGTGAGTTTCGGTATCTTAATTGCCTGCTTCTGGTACTTGGAACAACCGCAATACGCAGCACTAGGAATTTTAGTCATGACTTGGGGAGATGGATTAGCAGCCTTAATTGGTCAGCGTTTTGGTAAACACAAGTACAAAGTCTTTGGGGCAGAAAAAAGTTGGGAAGGCTCCTTGACTATGATGCTTGTTAGCTATATTGTCAGCAGTTTGATTTTAGTTGGAACTCAAGGAAACAGTTGGCAAACTTGGACAATATCACTCGTGGTGGCATTAATTGCTACTGCTTTAGAAGCTTTTTCATTTCTGGGTATTGACAATTTAACAGTTCCTTTAGGAAGTGCGGCTCTTGCTTTCTTTTTAAGTAATTTAGTTTTTTAGTTATTCGAGTGCAAGGTAGGAGCGCATAGCTATCATTGGTGTCAACTTAAGCTCAAACGCTTGTCCCACATACGCTTTACCCCCCTTAATCCCCCCGATGGATTGGGGGGAAAAAGAAATCTAGTTCCCTCCCCTTTACAAGGGGAGGGTTAGGGTGGGGTAACGCGGTGAGTAACGGTAAGTAAATGAACTCAATATCACGTCTTGACAAGAGTTTCACGTTAAGTTGACACCTATGCATAGCTATGCGCCCCTACAAATTTCTGTACGTCATGTAGTTGGTAATTGCTACAAAATACATACACAATTTTGCAACAATCGAAAATTGGTGGACGTTTGAACGTTTATTGATAGCATGTCTCTTCAATGAATGATAAAAGATCGATGTCTACCATGAGGTATGCCTAGACACCAAACTTTTCTAGATCAATATAAAAGCTGTGCTTGTGGATATCCAAAATCCCTGAATATATGTTCAAAGACTCTAAATAATTTCAAAAACACTAAATATTGACCATACTTGCTCTACCGTATTGCCATATCTAAAACAAATAAAAGATTTTATATCTACCTTGAGAAGCAAAAATTCAATTTTCAATTATGTCTCCAGGTTTATGAAATCCTGACAAACAATCCCTATAGTTGGGTCTTAGGTGGTCAAACCACCGAATTACGTAAGTGAGGCTAAATAATCATGTCAAATTCAATCAATGCATTTGAGTTGTTGATCAATTTATCTGATGAGCAACAAGAACTACTCTCTGGCGGTACTGACAATCAGATAGATGCCACCAATTTCGCTAACAGACTTGCGAGTTTAGACGGTGCAACTGAGTCTGGTCCTGATGGCAGCACTGCTTCTAGCGCAGGCACTCTTGAGCAGGTTACAACCGCTGGAGTAGCTCAGTTGACCTTGGGGGCAGTACCAAGTGGCTTCCCAGGGCTAACCTTGACCAATGCATACATTTAACAACTCTAACAGGCAATCTGAGAAAATCAGCAATAATATCACAGCGTTTAGCAAATGTAGGCGGAAAAAGAAGAGAAAGTAAAAAATAAAACGTCAAAAATCTTGCTTGTACTTTTTAACTTTTACCTTTTCTGACTTCTCTTAGCTGAAATCTGCAATTGTGAACTGAATAGCTGATTTTGCAAAGACTACTTGTGTGATTTCTCCAGACAGCACCACCCACTCTATTATTATGGGGGTGCTGGATAATCTTGGCATTCCAAGCTTATACTTGTTATACCAGTTAAAAAACCCCAGATTTCAGAGTTTTTCTACATCTTCATCATCTACCAAAATAGTTTGGGTAGATGGGTATAAGAGAGGAAATTGCAAGTAATATTTTTCACCCGTAAAAAGTGAATCAATTTTTTATCCTTTCTTCCTTACCTGACCAGAATTCCAAATAAATACAAGCAGTGTATCGCTAAGTAATTTCACGACTTGCTTGTTACTTTCCTCTACATATCAAGTAAACATCTAGATACCGAGATGCAGGTTTGTTGTTGAAATCCTTTTGTTGGCAAATAAAAAGGGGGTAGGAGGAGTTGATAGGAACTCGCTCAACGTAAGTGAGGACTTTGAGGGAGTTTGAGCGTTCTCCTCCGTCTTCTTAACGCATTATCAGCGTTTGAATCCTGAGAAAGATAAATTCGCTTGGATCGCGTATATCTTTCTCTTGCCCCTTCATTAATTATAGACAATCGGAAAACATTATGCTTGGCAACTTTTATCAGCATCTGTCACTTTTTCATTCTTGAATCCAGCAAACAGTCATTGTTACAGGGTATTTCGGATTGGAATAATCTTAAAGACCTAATTAGCGATTAGCAATCTATTACTTATTGCGACGCTAACATGAGCTTTAAATCTCCACTATGCTCTGTGAGCTATTACCAAAGATATATATTTTCTGTCGCCTGCCATTTGGAATAAAGTTATGTCGAATAATTTGCTTTGAGGCAAAAGAGGTTTGAGGTTGACATTAGATAAGGCTGATTTTTTCATGTATCAATTCAACACAAAAGGTGCAATAGCGTGAACTTTTTACGCCGCGAGGAAAACTATTCAGAGAATAAATCTAATGAACCATTACCAGACCAGCTTCATTTAGTTGACGTTCACGAGTTTCTCCCTCGTATTGGTCAATGGACAAACATTGCAGGGGGAGTTCTGTTGAGTATTTTTGTCGCAGGGGTCAGTCTAACATCTGTTCTCAGTTACAAAGTTACAGTCAAAGTCCCTGCCAGTATTCGACCTGTAGGAGAACTGCGCGTTGTTCAGTCTGCCGTTGCTGGCATTATTGAAAAGATAGAAACTAAAGAAAATCAGCTAGTAACTAAAGGGGAAGCTATTGCTTATGTTGATGATTCCAGCCTTCAAGCTCAAAAGCGCCAACTACAAAATAGTATTGGGCAGAGTAAATTACAACTAAGTCAAATTGATGCTCAAATTCGTGAAATAGATGCTCAGATTGCAGCGCAGACAGACTTAATTAATCGCACGCTCATCGCTGCACAAGCTCAGCTAAATGGTACCCAACGCAACTATCAAGACCAGCAAATTAAAGCTAGAGCTGATATGACGCAGGCACAAACAGCTTTAGTGTTAACCAGGGTACAGTTAGAGCGATTACAAAAAGAAAAAGTATTAACAGCAACTGTGCAAGAAGCTGAAGCAGCTTTAACGTTAGCAAAGGTGCAACAAGAGCGATTGCAACCGATAGTAGCGTCGGGAGCTGTTTCTCGGACTCTGTTTGAGGAAAAACAACAAGAGGTAAAGTCTGCTGAGGCGAAGCTAGAACAAGCTAAAGTTAGTGCTAAAACTCTTTTAGAGGAAAAAGAACAAGCTTTTAAGGTTGCCCAAACGAACCTAGAGAAAGCTAAAACCGCTATCAATCCTAGTGATGCTCTTGTAATTGTGGCATCTGAACAGATTAACCAAGAAAAAGCAAAGGGTGAAGCTACCTTAGCAGATTTGAAAAAAGAACGAGAAACTCTGTTGCAGCAACGCCTTGAACTCCAAAAGCAGCTCGCTAACACTAGCAAAGAACTGCAACAAGTAGAAACCGACTTGAATAAAAGTATAATTCGATCGCCAATCGAAGGAACATTACTACAATTAAATCTTCGCAACCCAGGGCAGGTAGTCCAACCAAGTGAAGCGATCGCCAATATTGCTCCTCTTCATGCCCCAGTACTAATCAAAGCTTATGTGCCGGCTCAAGATATTGACAAGGTGAAACCAGGACAAAAAGTTAAAATGCAGGTTTCTGCTTGTCCTTATCCAGACTATGGCACTCTTCAAGGAATTGTCGAAACAATCGCACCAGACGCCCTACCAATTGCGAAAAAGAGTGCAGATTCCAGCGTTCCACAAGCGGTTGCCTATGAAGTCAGCATTCAGCCGCAGAGTTTATATTTGGCCAGAGGCGATCGGCAATGTCATCTGAAATCTGGTATGGAGGGTAGAGCTGATATCATTTCCCGCCAAGAAACGGTACTTCAGTTCATTCTGAGAAAAGCTAGATTAATCACGGATTTTTAATCTCAGAATTGAACTTTACCAAACATCACAGCACTTTTCCACTAATTAAACTACACCACTCCCTATTCCCTATTTCCCATCTCAATGCCGATCTAAATACCTAAAAACTGCTCTAATTGCTCTACTAACTTTGTCAACCAATTTTTTGATAGGTCTGGTGGTCATGTTTCGTCAATTGAAACTTCATAAAAATTACCAGTGCGTTTCCCAGTTAAGTGAAGAAGATTGTGGTGCAGCTTGTCTGGCCTCGATTTCCAAACATTACGGGCGTTTTTTAAGCATTAATCGCAGCCGAGAAGCAGTGGGAACTGGACAGCTAGGAACAACTTTACTAGGTCTAAAACGCGGCTCTGAGACTTTAGGTTTTAATGCCAGGGCAGTTAAAGCTTCACCAGCAATTATAGACAGAATCACAGAAATATCTCTGCCAGCGATTATTCATTGGCATGGTCACCACTGGGTTGTTTTATACAACAAACGGGGCAAGAAATACGTTATTGCCGATCCAGGTGTAGGCATCCGTTATGTCAACCGAGAAGAGTTAACAAAAGCTTGGAATGGCGTTATGCTTTTGCTGGAGCCAGATCCAGATCGGTTTTTTGAGCAGCCCCAAGAACAAGAAAAAGGTGGCTTGAGGCGCTTTTTAGTGCGTATTTTGCCTTATCGTGGGCTGTTGAGTCAGGTTTTGATGCTCAACATTGTCTTAGGTGTACTAGCTTTAGGTACTCCCATCCTCATACAACTGCTTACAGATGATGTCTTAGTACGCGGAGATACTCAGTTACTGACTGTTATTGTCTCAGGCGTAGTTGTTATGAGCTTGTTCAGTAGTGGATTGCAAGTATTGCAAGCCATAATGATCTCTCATTTTAGTCAACGGCTGCAATTAGGGCTAGTCTTGGAGTTTGGGCGAAAAATTCTCCAATTGCCCTTAAATTATTATGAAGCCCGCCGCAGTGGCGAAATCACCAGCCGACTGCGAGATATCAATATTATCAACCAGTTGATATCAGAGATAGTAGTTCTTTTACCTAGCCAGTTTTTCATTGCAGTAGTTTCTTTTTGCTTCATGCTGTTTTATAGCTGGCGACTAACATTAGCAGTTCTTTTCATCGCCTTGTTAATGGCCATATCTAGCCTGCCTTTCTTACCCATCCTCCAACAAAAAACACGCAGCGCTTTGGTTTTGGGTTCGGAAAATCAAGGTGTTTTAGTGGAAACATTTAAGGGCGCACAGGTAGTTAAAACCACAAACGCCGCTCCCCAATTCTGGGAAGAATTTCAAAGTCGTTTTGGCCGCCTCGCCAATCTGACTTTCAGCACTATGCAAATTGCAATTATCAACGGCACCATAGCCAGACTGATATCGAGTATTGGCGGCATAATTTTGCTTGGGCTAGGAAGCATTTTGGTGATTAATAAGGAATTAAGTATAGGTCAAATGCTGGCTTTTAACGCCTTACAAATCAACGTTTTCGCCTTAATTAACTCTATAGTTGGCTTAGCAGATGATTATATTCGTTCCCAAACAGCAATTACTCGTTTATTGGAAGTTATCGATACTACACCGGAAGCGTCCGGCGATCGCCAAAAGCCGTTTGCTCAAATCTCTGGTGATGCAGATATTCGTTGTTCACATCTCCAATTTCACCACGCTGGCAGAGTTGACTTAATAGAAGATTTTTCTCTTAAACTTCCTGGAGGAAAAGCTATTGCTTTGATTGGTGAGTCAGGCTGTGGCAAAAGTACTTTAGCAAAATTAATCGCAGGCTTATATGAAGCCCAATCTGGCAATATTCGTATTGGTTTTTTTAACATCCAAGACCTTGCCCTTGATTGCTTAAGACAACAAGTAATTTATGTACCCCAAGAACCTCACTTCTGGAGTCGCTCGATTTTGGAAAACTTCCGCTTAGGAAGCCCTTACATATCCTTTGAAGAAATTGTCAAAGCTTGCCAGATAGCTGATGCAGACGAGTTTATCAGTCAACTTCCAAATAACTATCAAACTGTTTTAGGAGAATTTGGAGCAAATCTTTCTGGTGGACAAAGACAACGCTTGGCGATCGCCAGAGGTATCCTCACTAATCCACCTGTACTAATTTTAGATGAAGCCACTGCTGGACTCGATCCAATAAGTGAATCTCATGTACTAGATCGGCTTTTAGAATACCGAAAAGGCAAAACTACGATTATGATCACGCACCGTCCTAGCGTTATTAATCGGGCTGATTGGATCGTGCTGTTGGATAAAGGTCGGGTGCAATTACAAGGTACGCCAGAAACTTTTCTCTCTCAACCAGGAGAGCATTTAAAGTTTTTGTCACTGTAAAAATTTTAATCAGCGTGAGGAGATAAAACTATGTCTGAAAATACTGAATCTCAAAAATCTGAGTTGCTGAGGGAACTGTCTGAAGAAGAACAGGAAGCCTCATCTGCTGGACAAAGCACAAATATACTAAGTGAAAGCAACTTTATAATTCAGCAAACTAACATTCAAACTGACGCATATAGTAACTTAAATTTTGCAACCGGTGATAGTTCATCACAAAAAACTGGATATAATTTGTCACAAACTACAATAGGATTTTCTATCACATCTGGTATGCCTAAAACGGATCAAACTAAAAATATTTTAACCGATGTGATTAATAATATAATAAAGGGTTTGTTATCATAAATTTTATTTTTTTCAGAATAAGTTCTAGTTGTGGATAGATTATGATTAATTTTCTACAACTAGAACTTAAATTTACCTGAAGTTTGATATATTTTAATTAAAAGCCAGGGACAAAAAGTATTAATTATAAAATTTATAAACAAAAAACAAATTAAATAATACTAAATTTATATATGATAACTCTGAATCGAAAGAAGTAGTTTTTTTTAAGTTTTTTTCTAACTTTAGATGCATTAAAAATGAATATGATTAATTAATAATAAAAGCATAGGTGTTATCCACCTATGTAAGTAAGTGAGGTGAATAATTTATGTCCAATAAAATGATCGCATCTGATTTACTTGTGGAATTATCCACAGAGGAACAACAGCTTTTAGCCGGCGGAGCAGATGATGGTAATGATAATGACACAGGAGAAACCAAAAAAGAAAAAAAGAAGACAACAGATAATACCACTCTCATTGAAGAACTGAGAAATAATCCACCTGAAGGTTAAGAAACTACCCAATAGGTTTGTTGTCAAACGTACTTTGCAATTAGTGAGAGAAGCTAGGATACTCACACAATTTACTCAAGATTAATCAGGTATTGAGTTTTGCTAGTCTCCTATATTCTCTTGAAGCATTAAATCAACAAACCAGAGAACAGAAAAGAAACTGCCAAGTACAAGTAAAGTCCTTACTTTTCTATTCAGTTTTGACTCCAAAGACAGATAGTTTTGACTAATTGATCAGTACCTCTTTGAGAGTAAAATTTAATGCTGTAGTTATAAATAGCACCGATCAAGGTACTTTACCGCGATTAGTGCTATTTATTTAGCACTATACTATGAATGATTGTAATTAAAATTAACACATACGATTATTTATAATATTGATATAGGTGAAATATTTTTATTAAAAGTATTTCTATTTTTTTCATAGTAAACACCAAAATAATTATCCTATTTTTTGTCAACTTAAAGTTAGATATTTAGCATTTTTATTTCTGGATTTATCTAACTTTAGGATAATGAATTTTGGAATATATAAACTTATAAATAAAAGTGTAGGTATACAACACTTATGATTTAATTTTTCTACATAAGTGTCGAAGACCTATAAAAGTAAGTGAGGTCAAGCATTATGTCAAATAAAATTCTCATGTCTGATTTACTTGTGGAGCTATCCACAGAGGAACAACAACTTTTAGCAGGTGGAGCAGATTACTTGTACTTTCTTCCTGAAGACGAAGACTACTACTACTACGGGAAGGCTAAAAAGAAATACTATTAACAATCCCGCTTGCAGTAAGTCTGGAAAAGCTAAGTAAGGACTAGGTGGTCTAGTAGTTGAAATTTTTAATTAGTGTGGAAAAGAAAAGACTCACATAACTTACTCAAAATCAATCTAATTTTGAAAGAGTTTTAGCAGTCTATTATGTGTTTTTAAGCTAGTACATTACCAGTTGAGAACTCCGAAGATAAACTGCTATATGTAGAGCTTACTTTTCTGCCTCTTTTCATTAAAATGCAAAGAGTTTTAACTACTTAACAAACATCATCTGGAAAACAACTCAAAACTACAGCATTAATTTCGCACCCATAAAGGTATTTTGCCAGCATGGGTGCTACTTATTTATAAGTACAAATTAAGAGTGAATTAAAAGTTGACACTTATTTAGTTCATGATACGTTTCCTCATTCAAAAGAAATAAATTATATTTACACATTCTATCACTTTTGAACGTGGAAAATTTCTCAAAAAGATTTAACATAAAAGCATAGGTAATATACACCTATATACATCGTAAAATGAGGCTAACAATCATGTCAGAGCAAATCATCAAATCTGAGCTTTTGACGGAGTTATCGACAGAAGAACAACAGCTTCTAGCTGGAGGATATTACGGTGGTGACGACTATTATACTGCTTACGACGAGTACGGGAATGCTTACACCTGCTACCCTTATTACAATTACTAAATCGGCAAAGCTACGGGGTGGGTAGTCCCCTAGAAATCAAAGATAAAAAGTAGGTTGGGTTGATCGACAGAGAAACACAACATCCTCCAATATTGCTCGGGTAAAGCATTTTTAACTCAGAATTTGGTTTGGGGAAAAGGTTAAAGGTTAAAGGTTTTTCCTTCCCCTTTTCCCCAAAACCCGACAAGTATTGCAACATCCTCAAGATTTTGTTGTGTTTCGTTCCTCAACCCAACCTACATCTGAATCTTTACACAATAAAAGCAATATAAAACGTCGTTATTAAAATTTTCATTCAATTTTAGATAGTATTAAGCATGAACCAGAGGTTAGATATTTAGCTATTTTTTTTTATAACCTTAGAAGAATTAATTTATATAAAATATAGTTATTAATAATAAACAATAGGTGGTAAATATTGATGTTGTTTCAACATTTATTTGTATCACCTCCATATTCTTTTCAGGTTAAGTAAGCAAGTGAGGTACATAATGATTTCAAATCAAATGATCGCGTCTGATTTGCTTGTCGAGCTATCAAAAGAGCAACAAGAGCTTTTAGCTGGAGGAAACCGCGGCTGGGGTGGCGGCCGGGGCTGGGGCGGAGGCTGGGGCGGCGGTTGGGGCGGCGGTTGGGGTCGCGGCCGCAGACGCTGGTGGTAAACTAAACTGTCGCCCATTTAACTTGCACTTTTTGCCGTCTGGAATGCTTGCAACAAGGTTTTCCACTCCCAAGGTCAAAAAACCAACAGTTGCTAACGAAGCCGGAGTTTGCAATAAAGGGCAGAACAACTGGGTAGCTCCGTATTCCGTGCTTTAGACTAAGCTTTAAACATGAAAAAGCCCGTTTGTTTTAACGGGCTTTTGTTTTATACCAATTTTCTGTAAACTTGCAGTTAATAATTACCTGAATCTCACACTGGCGATCGCTCCCAAATCCAATCCTGTAAAATCGGATTAACTAACTCTGGCGCTTCGTCTTGGGGACAATGCCCCACTCCCTCTAAAGGAATAAACTTTTGTACCTGGGGATAATTCGCTAATTCTCTACCTAATTCAATAGGTTCCCACGGATCGGCTGCTCCCCACAAAATAATTGCCGGACAAGGTAACAACGGTAAAAGGTCTTCTGGTAGCGGCCCTGTGGAATAAGATGTAAATGCAAGAAACACAGCCACAGCACCAGGATCGCTGGCTGGGGAAGTCAGAATATCTACCAATTCATCTGTGACTACTTCTGCGTTGGCATAGGCTTTGAGGAGAATTTTCCGGACTGTTTTCGGTTTGGCGACTTGATTGAAAAAGAACTCGCCAACTGGTTTAATAGATAACACCCGTTGCAGTAAAGGCGCTCCTGCACGACGAATCCAAGGTAAAGTTACCCGTTTGCGATCGTGCAACAACCGTAGAGAACAGTTGAGCAAAGCAACTCCCAAAGCAATATCTGGCTGACTCACCGCTGCTTGCATGGCTACAATACAGCCAATGGAATTTCCAACTAAAAAAGCTGGCTCACCCACTACTTCGCGGCAAAAATCTGCTACTTGCTGTCCCCAGGTTTCTAGCGTATAGGCAATTTTTTCACCGGGTTCGGGTTTGGCTGAAGCGCCAAAACCAATCAAATCAATGGCATAAACCCGGCAATTCTCTGCCAATACAGGAATATTTTTTCGCCAGTGCCACCAAGAAGCCCCAAAGCCATGCACCAGAACAACAGCTGGCCCAGTGGTTCCTTGAGTTTGATAGCAAATAGGAAAACCTTGCCAAATCCAGGTTTTTGTAGACGTAAGCGCTGTTTTTGAACTTGAGGTTGTCATGGGAAATTTGATGAACACAATATAAGATTTTCAGCAGCAAACTCAAGCAAAATTATTTTGATTTTGCCTAAAATTTATCAGATTTTAAAATTAAATCCTTTGCTCTGGTGATAACTTAGACATACACCACTAAAGCTTCTAGGCATCTAATACTAGCGTTATGCTAATAGTTTTATCTAGCATAGGCAGTCTTGAGCTTGTTAATAAAGGTAATTTACTCACAACTTAGATTATGTCAGTTTTAATAAACACAACTTCTGTCATCTGAATCAAATTCTCGCCGTGTTGGCACACATTTATACTGTAATGCTATTCTTGAGCTTTGATAACCATGCTACTTTTGATACTTCAAATCTAGTAATATTGCCTTTTCCTTACCAGGCAAGATATACAGTCAACATACCATTTTAAATGCGATCAAATTAGCATCAATGCTAGATTCAGTAGTTTCACAATTTACGATCGCCAACTTCGTTTATAAAATTGTTGAACATGAGGCATCGGCTAAGGGGTGGTTTGCAACTGGAAACTGACGCTGAATTTAACAATATTTTTCTTGTTCCTAGTTCTGCGAGCCAGAAAAGATGAATATAGTAGAAACAATTGATACTCCCATCGGAAGCTACGCACCAGATTTTGAACTCCCAGGAATTGATGGTCAAGTACACCATCTTAGCCGTTATCTTGAGAAGTTCCGGGCAGTCGGCGTCGTTTTCATCTGTAACCACTGTCCTTATGTAGACTTGTATCTAGATAGACTCAAAAACATTCAAGCCGAATTTGCTCTTTCAAGCTTTACCCTAATTGGCATGAATGGTAGCGACTCAGGCTCAACCTTTGAAAATATGAAAGCTTTTGCCCAGGGTCACAAGTTGAACTTCCCTTACCTGTGGGACCCAACCCAAGATGTGACCCGTAGTTTTGGGGCTACAAAAACACCAATGGCTTTTTTGATAGATACTACTGGTGTAGTACGCTACAAAGGTCAAATTGACGATCGCCCCCAAAACCCGTCATCTGTGGGAGAGGATTATTTGAAAACTGCGATCGCCTGTTTGTTTGCTGGTCAAGAAATAGGTATACCACAAACAGAACCAATAGGTACTACATTGATTTGGCGTAACTAGACATAGATAGTCCCTGTAACTGCTATCTTAAATTGGAGGCAATTGCAACTTTTTTGATAAAGCGTAACTTCATGGGAACGAATTACCGACGGGTTTTACTCAAACTAAGCGGTGAAGCTTTAATGGGTAACATGGGCTATGGCATTGATCCAGAAGTGGTGAAAGAAATAGCCCAGGAAGTAGCAGAGGTAGCAGCCACTGGAACTCAAATGGCCATAGTTGTTGGCGGCGGCAATATTTTTCGTGGCGTCAAAGCAGCATCGGCGGGGATGGACAGGGCAACCGCTGACTACATAGGAATGATTGCCACGGTAATGAATGCCATGACGATGCAAGATTCGCTAGAGCGAATAGGAGTGCAAACGCGGGTGCAAACTGCGATCGCTATGCAAGAATTAGCGGAACCGTATATTCGTCGTCGTGCCATCCGTCATCTTGAAAAAGGGCGGGTGGTAATTTTTGGTGCTGGTTCTGGAAATCCCTTTTTTACTACAGACACCACTGCGGCATTAAGAGCCGCAGAAATTGATGCCGAAGTGATTTTTAAAGCCACCAAGGTAGACGGAATATATGATGCCGATCCTCATATTCATCCTGACGCCAAGCGTTATAACACCCTCACCTACGCCCATGTTTTGGCTCATGATTTGCGGGTAATGGATAGTACTGCGATTGCCTTGTGTAAAGAAAATAATATCCCAATTTTGGTATTTGACCTAACGGTGCGAGGTAACATCCACCGAGCAGTCATGGGAGAAACCATCGGCACCCTTGTGGGAGGTTCTTGTGAAATTAGCTGAAGCTGAGAGTACGATGCAAAAAACCGTTGAGTCAACTCAACGAGCTTTTAATACAATTCGCACTGGCCGCGCCAATGCGAGTTTACTAGATAAAGTCTTGGTGGACTATTACGGTTCGCCTACAGGGCTAAAATCACTGGCAAACATTAGCACACCAGATGCGACAACGATCCTCATTCAACCCTACGATCGCAGCAGTTTAAATATCGTTGAGAAAGCAATTTCTCTTTCGGATGTGGGTTTAACACCCAGTAACGATGGTACTGTAATTCGGCTGAATATTCCGCCTTTGACAAGCGATCGCCGGAAAGAACTAGTCAAACTTGCTGCTAAATATGCTGAAGAAGGTCGCGTTAGCATTCGCAACATTCGTCGTGATGCCATAGACTCGATTCGCAAACAGGAAAAAAACACGGAAATTTCTGAAGATGAAGCACGGGATCAGCAAGACAAACTGCAAAAACTGACGAATAAATACACTGCCAGAATAGATGAATTGTTGGCAGAAAAAGAAAAAGACATCACGACTGTTTAAAGTCTAAAATCTAAAGTCTAAAGGCTGAAGAATCATGAATAAATTCTTCAGCCTTTTTCTTACAATGATGAAATTGGTAGCGGTTTTAAACGCAGAGGGGCGCGGAGTCAGCGCCGAGTAACGCGGAGCATCTTCTGAGTCAACCAAGGGTAGATGGGAGAAGACTGTTAGCGATCGCTTTCCTGATTTTTGCCTTCTACCCTCTGTCTTCCCCCAACCAAGATCGCCAAAAGTTTCCCAGACCCATATTTTGGTTTAGCAGTCATGTTCATACAGGCCATTCTATAACCGCAGACCCATTGGCCTGTAGTTATGATGGACTGGCCTGTAAAAAAATCTAGAAAGTAAATGTAGTCCGGAGTACGCCTACAGTTGTAGTGTCGTTATTGCTGTCACCTTCAGGGTTAAACAAAACAAAAGCGCCGGGAGTAATGCTGATATTATCAGTCAGCCTAAAGCGATAATACGCTTCTAATGATTAATAAGTCTTTCCCAGTGAAGCTAGTGTTGAGGTTTAACCTAACTCGATTTACTAGGATAATATTAGGATCGCTTCTATCGGGTGCGCCACCTGTAGCACCTATCCCAGCAATAATTACCTCACCATTGAGTTTGGTAGTAGTGGAAAACTGATTTGCTTCTAGTTCTGCGGTGCGTGTTTCTATTGCATCCACTCGCCCCCGTAAGGTCGCTAGTTCCGCAGCAAAGTCTTCTTGCAATTTTTGCAAAGTCGCTAAATCTTCTTTGTTGACTAAATCAGAAGTTGCTGTGGCGATGAGTTCGTTGACTCGCTCTAAACAAGCATTTAAACCAGCAGCAAATTCATAACGAGTCATAGCACGATTGCCACGATACGTGCTATTAGGATAACCAGCAATACAACCATAACGCTCAACTAAAGATTGCAATGCTTGAAAAGCCCAATCAGTTGGTTGCACATCAGACAATTGCGATACAGATGTTACTTGGGATCTGTCTTTGTCGTCTGATATCTGCAACGATTTATATGCCGATGAATTTTGAGGTTTTTGCTTGTCTTTGATAGTAGTTGATTCTGCTTGAATATCATTAGCTATCATCAATTCAGTTTCAGCAGTGTCAGGAAGGGGAATGTTATTAAATACCTTGACTTGATGAGAAACTTTGTTATTTAAAATTGCTAATTTTTTAGGATTATTTATCGATTGTTCGCCGACTATTGGCACTAAATTAGCTAGTACTTGTACAGGTAACAGTCCGTAAATTAAACACAAAAAAGTAGCTCCACTAGCAGAAGCTAGAAGATACTTTGCCATGAATGCTCCTCACAAATGTAGAATATTAAGAAAATTTATCTACGATATTTAAAAGTTCTGAAGCACTCTCAAGTAGATTGCTCAAAACAATTTTGCTTCCTGTAAGGAATTACCGTAGATATTAAAATCTAGTAAATACTATTTAGAGAAAAAATTAACATTAACATTCATATAGAATTTTTATTGTATTAATAATTATATTTGAAGCATTGAAAATATCTATAGTAACTATAGAAATCATATTTGATTTTTGAAATATATGTAGTAGCGTGACAAGGCTAAAATAGTGCATTAGTAGTAGGTTGAGTTGAGCAAAACGAAACCCAACATCGATCGGAGTGTTGGGTTTCACTTCGTTTAACCCAACCTACAATTTTTTTACAACTCATGTTTGATTTTTGAAATATACGTAGGGTGCGTTATTGGCGTAACGCACCAAAACCTTCAGATGGTGCGTTAGGCTACGCCATAACACACCCTACATATTTTTATATATGTAGCGACCAGCAATCAGAAACGCATTCCCTATTCCCCATTCCCCATTCCCTATATGTAATGGTAGGCGCGTTAGCTTAAACTAATTGAGAAGCAAAATTTCAGTCATTATGTACGATTGCATCATTGTCGGTGCTGGGCCAGCTGGTGGGACAGCGGCATATCACTTAGCTAAGCAGGGTCGCTCAGTATTAATTTTAGAGAAAGAATCCCTGCCAAGATATAAACCTTGTGGTGGTGGTGTATCTCCAGCGATCGCTCAATGGTTTGACTTTGATTTTAGCCCAGCGATTTCTTTAAAAGCAGACTTGCTTCGCTTTACCTGGAAACTAGGTGACCCTGTGGAAACGAAAATCGCCACAAAAGAACCAGTTTGGATGGTGCGGCGGGATGTTTTTGATTATTTTTTAGTCCAACAAGCCGAGAAACAAGGAGCTAAACTCCAAGATAATACTGAAGTAACTGGTATCGAATTTCAAAGCAATTATTGGCAAGTTAACACAGCTAACGGCCCAGTTACAGGTCGCTATTTAATCGCAGCTGATGGTGCCAAAGGGTCTATGGCAAAATGGCTAGGTTTCAAAGAACGTAAACGTCTCCTCACAGGAGCTTTAGAGGCAGAAGTTCCTGGTATCGCAGAAAACAAACCCACAATTCATTTTGAGTTTGGCTTAGTAAAAAACGGCTATCTTTGGAACTTTCCCAAAGCTGATGGTTATTCTATAGGTGTGGGAACCTTTATTGGCCGTCAACCCCAGGACTTTAAAAAGATTTTGGATGAGTACGCCAAATCATTAAATGTAGACCTCAAAACCACTAAGCAATATGGTCATCCCCTTTGTATTTGGGATGGTAATCAAAAGCTGCACACTCAAAACGCGGTTTTAGCTGGGGAAGCTGCTTGTCTAGTCGATCCTATGACAGCAGAGGGCATTCGCCCTTCAATTTTTAGCGGTTTACTCGCAGCCGCAACCATTAACGAAGCACTTGCTGGTGACACCAACGCTTTAGAAAAATATAGCGAAGCCATTAACCAAGAGTGGGGTACTGAGATGGCTTGGGCGCAAAAATTAGCTACAGCATTCTATCGATTTTCCAACATTGGCTACAAAGTTGGTATTAAGCACCCCTCTGCTCCCCAAGTCATGGGTAAAATTATGTGCGGAGAACTCCGCTATGGCGATATTGCCGGTCGTGCCTTGAAGCATTTAATTCCTGGGTTTAGCAATTGAGAGGGCTGAGTTAGGAGTTATAGCGTTTCCTGACCTAATAAGGTACACCTGTAGGGGCACGGCACTGCCGTGCCCCTACACCTCGCGATATCATGTTGTACCCCATCTGAATGGGAACCGCTCCATCTAGTCTCCCAAATAAATACCCATACCACGGGCGGTTTTAACTAAAGTACCGTTGGGATCGACGGCGCTATATTGAGCGATCGCTTCTGTAATTGGTACGCTTAATACTTGGCGATTTTGCCACGTTACCATGCGATCGTATTTACCCTCTGCAATCAGATTAACTGCTGCTACGCCAAAGGCTGTGGCAACTAATCTATCTAGGGGGGAAGCAGTTCCACCGCGTTGAATGTGTCCTAAAACGGTGACTCGCGTTTCTACACCAATGTGCTGAATAATTTCATCGGCTAAATATTCACCAATTCCACCATATCGAGATTGACCTAAGCGATTTGTAATCGTGACGTTTTCCCCATCTTGGGTGCGAACTGCTTCGGAAACAATAATCAAACAATAGTTTTTGCCTTTCTCTTGGCGTTCTTTGATTTTGTGGCAAATGTGTTCAACTGTGTAGGGAATTTCTGGAATTAAAATTACATTTGCTCCGCCAGCAATTCCCGCAGCTATAGCTATGTGTCCGGCATCACGCCCCATCACTTCCAAAATCATAACTCGGCTATGACTTGCAGCAGTAAAATGTAACCGATCTAATGCTTCTGTGGCAATATTTACTGCTGTATCAAAACCAATGGCATGTTCAGTAACGCCAATATCATTATCAATGGTTTTGGGAATTCCAACTAAGTTAATACCGCCTTGTTGTGCAAGGCGGCGGAGAATTGCCAAACTACCATCACCGCCAATACCAATCAAAGCGTCTAAACCTAGTTCATGGTAACCTGCAATGATTTCTTCGGAGCGATCGCATAAACTTCCATCCGTCATTGGAAAAGCAAAAGGGTCGCCTTTATTGGTTGTCCCCAACATTGTGCCACCGGCAGTTAACAGGGAATCAACTTGATCGATTTCCAAGTTCGTGAATTGTGGCGGACGCGCCATCAATCCGAGAGTCGCTTGCCGAATTCCCAGAACCTCCCAGCCATAAGTACTCACCGCACAAGTTACTACAGCCCTAATCACAGCATTTAAGCCAGAACAATCTCCTCCACTTGTAAGAATTCCAATGCGTTTGGGTTCTCCCATATCTTTTCTTGACATTTTGATCCAAATATATTTAGTAGTCGATTAAACTTCAGCCTGAGTTAGTAATAGATTAAACCCAAACAAAAGCTCTCCCTGTAAATGCCAAGGTAATTTTATGTTGCTTTTGTATCCAAAAACAAACTATGTTTAAAATCTTCTCTAGTCATACCAATTCTGTATGAAGGTGCGCCATACATGAGAGACCATTTATAAAGTAATTCTTTTGTAGGGTGTGTTACGCTGTAGGCTAACGCACCATATTATATAGCGGTGCGTTACGCGCTCATGTCATCTTTTTCGTGAAAAATTATATCGAAACATGCCCCTATGTCTAGCTATTCACATACCATGATCGCGTTCTAAATCATCAATTACTTTTTGCAAATACCATTCGTCTGACATTCCAGGATAATAATCTTGCTTTTGCTCAATTAATCGTTCGGCGATTTCCCAATATCCCCCCACCATTCGCAGAAGTCGCTGACGCAGTAAGTTATAGTTTTGCTTTTTGGACTGTGGACTAAATTTTTGAATTTTTTCTAGGCTACTTAAGACTTGTTGATAATTTCCCCAGTCTTCTTGTTCACAAAAAATACTCGCCGCGCGTTGATAGTTCTCCACAGCATTTTGCATTTCTTCTATGCAAGAATAGGCAATACCGCGATTGTAGTAAGCTTGAGCATCATTAGGATTGATTTGCAGTGCTTGGGTGTAATCTTCAATTGCACCGAGATAGTTGCCCATTGCCCGATAGGCATTACCTCTGGCAATATAGACTAAGGCATCTTCAGGTTGCATCTGGAGTGCTTGATTCAGGTCTGCGATCGCTCCAGTATGATCTCCCAACACAGAACGTGCTTTACCTCGGTTGCGATAGACGATGGCATCTTGAAAATTTAGTCGCAATGCTTGATTAAGATCTGCGATCGCTTCTCGATAATTTCCCATTTTACAGCGCACAACGCCACGACAGCAGTAAGCTTGGGCATCTTGCGGATCGGCTTTCAATACCCAGTTTAAATCTGCTAGTGCCTCTTGGGTATCTCCTTTTTCAGCCTTTTCTAATAATTGCGTAAAATATTCTTTTGTCGATAAAATCGGCGCACTTGGAGAACGCGATTGCTGTACAGCAGGTAATTCTTGGGGTTGTAAATGTTTAATTTGTTCCAGACACAGGCGACAATTCTCTTTGTCTTGCTGTTCTAGATATAACCCAGCAGCTTTTTTAAAGTTAGCGATCGCATCTTGAATATAACCCTGTTTGCGCCGCACCATTCCCCGCAGCTGATAAGCTGGAGCATAATTGAGATTGAAACGAATAGCGCGTTCAACGTCCTCCAATGTCCCCGGCAAATTTTTCAGCGCCAGCCTTGCTAATGCACGACAATAATAAGCCTCTACACTCTCAGGATTGAGCTTCAGAGCCTCAGTATAATCTGAAACAGCTTTGAGGAATGCTCCTGAGTCATAGTATGCCAAACCCCGTTGCAAATAAGCTTCGATAAAGTAAGGCGTTAATTGTAAAGCATGGCTAAATTCCTCAATTGCTCCAGCGTAGTCTTTTCGCTTTGCCTTTTCCAATCCCCTATTGTAGAATTCTTCATTCATGGCGTTTATTTGCTTGATTCAACTAGTTAAATTCGAGCAGGCTTGCTTTGTAGCCTAACCTATGGATTGACTCTTGATATTTTAAGTATTCAGCTTGGCTTTGCCTGATTTCGTAATTTTCGCTGAATCTAGTTAATTACAGCAAAATTCCAAATTCAGGAGTCAGAATTCAGGAGTCAGAATTCAGGAGTCAGAATTCAAAAGAATTTATTTTCTAAAATCTACCTATAGGTGATTTCTAATTAGAAGATATTGCAATTAAGCTGACAAAGCAAGGCTGAATTTTTATATAGTTTCCTATATGATAGATATCTATATTATTGACCTATTTGTAATTGGTCTGCTTTTACTAATGGTCACCTTGGGGTCAGGTTGGATTTCCCGATTACCTCTTTCTTTTGCGATTATCTATCTACTGGTTGGCATTTTGTTAGGGCCTTACGGCTTCGGACTGATTCAACTACGTCGAGATCAAGCATTCAACGCTGAATTACTGCAAAAGCTCACAGAATTGGTAGTAATTATTTCTGTGTTTAGCTGCGGTTTAAAAATTGTTCGTCCTCTAAAGCTAGAAGTTTGGGGAATTACAGCCCGACTAATTGGATTTTTAATGCCAATTTCAATTTTTGCCTTAGCTGTTGTGGGTAAATTATTTTTAGGTATGAATTGGGGAGAAGCGATTTTATTAGGAGCAATCCTCGCCCCAACCGATCCAGTATTAGCTTCCGAAGTTCAATTGACTGATGTCAAGGATAAAGATGAGTTACGCTTTGGTTTAACTTCTGAAGGTGGGTTAAATGATGCTTTAGCTTTTCCGTTTGTTTATTTTGGGATTTATGCCCTTAAAGATGATAACTGGGGCAACTGGTTTAAACAGTGGATTGTAGTTGATTTAATTTGGGCGATCGCTGCTGGCATTGTCATGGGATTTGTTGTAGCTAAAGCAATAGTTTGGTTAGATCAAAAAATTCAGAAACGTCGTCAAGTTGATGATTTGATGGAAGATTTTCTGGCGATCGCTACAATTTTATTAACTTATTCTTTGACAGAAATTGTTAATGGCTATGGATTTTTAGCAGTATTTGTTGCTGGTTTAGTGGTTCAGCGCAGTTACATAAATCCTGATAAACCACTAGAACAATTAAAATTTATCGAGCGAATGGAAAAGCTGTTAGAAGTCGGGACAATTTTGATATTGGGGTCAATATTATTAGTCAAACCGATGTTAAACTATGCCGCTCAATCTTTGTTAGTAATATTTTTGTTGTTTGTAATTATCCGACCTTTAGGAGTCTGGATTAGTACAATCGGAAAACGTCCTATATATTCTCACCGCCGCACCTTGAACCCAGGAACACGTTTGTTATTAGGTTGGTTTGGCATTCGCGGTGTTGGCTCTTTATATTATCTTGCCTATGCGTTTGGTAAAGGCTTAGAAGGCGAAGTTGCAGAACAAATTTCCTGGATAACTTACACTACTATTGTGGTTTCTGTAATTGTACATGGAATTAGTGCAACTCCCTTAATGGGGTGGTATGAACGTAGCATTGCCAAGTATGCAAAGACTACTCCTCCTGATACAATTGATGAGTTTGAGTAACAATCAAACAGGAGTCAGAATTCAGAATTCAGAATTCAGCAGTTATACCATTTCAGTTTAAAGTTGATACAAATACCTTGGTAGGGTAGCACAGCTGTGCTACCCTACGGTAAATCTATATGTATCAAGATTTTCGTGAGATGGTATCAGAATTCTGAATTCAGTAATTGTTTGTAAATAAATTCTGATTGTCTTCGTTTTTCCTACTATTTTCTACTTACCTGTCGCCTTTTCAACTATCTCTCCAGCTTTATCAAGTAAATTAGGCTCAGACTTTCCTTCAGCCTTTAAATTTCTTTCGTAAGCCTTCTCGATAGTTCCAAGGTTTTGAGAATCTTTTACCGCTTGTTCGTAAGCCTCTTGTCGTGCTTCTTCTTGAACGCCAACACCAGGATCGTATTCGTTAGCGCGGTTAATTTTTTCTTCAGAGTTAGGTTTATACTCTGGAGGTATTAGCTTTAATTCTTCAAGAGTAGTTGCATAACTAGCCTGCTGAATGAAAATGAATGAACCAGACAAGCTGATGAAAATCATCAAGCTAACAATCACGAAGCTTGAACGTAAAGCTTTCTTTAAGGTTAATAGAATTTTGGGCATGAAGAACTCTCCTAATTTTCTGTATTGAGCCACTGTTATGTATAAATAGATTTAACATCCAAGGCTCACAGGCATCCTAATTGTTTAGGTATAGTTCTTCCTTCTACCGCAGGGTATATTAATTTTGTGATGTAGATCTAAATGTAGGGTGTGTTATGCCGAAGGCTAACGCACCTTAAATTGTTGATGATGCCGTACTCTTGATTATAATACCAATTAGATTAATCATTGGAACACATCCTTGGGTGAAGAAGACGCGATGAATCGCGTCTCTACAAGTTAAAAAAACGTATTAACCTATGACCAATTGTGATGAATTTTAATTCCTCGGCTTTGCATTGTATATTCAAATAAATCTGTTGGTAGTGCTTCTTCCACAGGAAAAACGCCTGGTTTATTAAGTTTACCTTCTAGCAATAACTGAGCAATACTACCAGTACCACAACCAGAAGCACCTGCTGTATTTTCATGCACTAAATTTGAACAATAAACGGCTGTTTCACCATTTTTTTGTCCTGTAACTTCTGAACGAACTGCTACGCCAATGCCACTAAAACTATCGGTGACATCTGTCATCAAATGGCTGACATGAGAAAGAAATTCAATCATGTAACGACGCTGCATTAACCTCTTAGGAAAAACATGTGCTGCAATCCAAGTGAGGTGATTGTAAAAATCGGGTACAGAGCCAAATTTAGTAATTACAGTTTTCACTGATGGAAAGGCTTTGGGTAGTGTAAAGGTTTCTGGCATATCAAACCAGTAAACTCCACTGCCTTTATAGGGAGGTGGAAACTCAACTACTTCTCTTTCACTATAAGGCTTGACTATCTCCCATTTTCCATTTATCCAAGCTTCAAAAGGATGTTGCAATCCCAGAAAAGTTGTTCGCATTACTGTAATGCCAGCACCACCAGAACCAGAAACTAAATAACTTAAATGGATCTTTTCTGGTTGCTCGAATTGTTCAACGCCCTGACGTACTATGCTGTTAGAAATACCAGGAAAAATGCCAGTATTAATAATCGCTGTCACCCCAGCACTAGCAGCTTGTTGATGATAATTGAGAGCTTTACTAGTATAAGAACGGTGGTCGCTGACATCTATATAGTTAACGCCTTGAGCAATACAAGTTTCTAGAACATTAGTATCTCGGTAGTGAAATGGCCCTGCACAGTGGATCACTAAATTAGAGTTAGCGATCGCTCCTCTTAATTTATCAATTTCTGCTAGGTCTAATACTAAAAACTCTACTTGCCCCCCTGAAGACAAATTAATGTCCTTTGCAGTCTCGGCAGAACGTCCAGTAATTATAATTTGTGCCTGCGTGTGGTTAGCTAGATCACGAGCAACACTGCTGCCAATGCGCCCACGTCCGCCAAGAATTAAAATTCTATCTGTCATTACTCCGGCATTAGCAACACCAACTTTATTTCATCAGTTTTGTGTCTCCTTTGTCATCAGTTATTGGTGTGATTTATCGCATTTGGCAAATTCTTCCTACAGATACACAGGTAGCTAAAAGGACGATTATACTACCTCCCTGGGTTTTAAAACCGAGGCGGAGTGCCTCCGGCTTTGCGACTGACGCCAATATTGCTTTCTTGTTCAAAAAAAGCGCGATCGCTTTCTAGTGATGATCTTGTATAAAACTTCAGCGAACATCGCAAATTTACTTAATTAAGATAGCCTTTACGTTTTAGAGATGAAGTAACTCCAAACATCCCAAGAGTTAGCACTAAACCTAACATGTAATTAGGCTCCGGTACTGCTTTTGTAGAAAAGGTAGCAGTTCCGGTTTGAATCGCTATTGATCCAAAACCCCGGGGAACTTCGTTTAAAACATTCATACTAATAGTGTAATTGCCACCCCCAATAATTTCAGGAAATATATATGATTGAGAAAAATTTCCTATCCCATCAGCATCACTCCATGACCAATCCCCAATATCAATGCCATTTACAAGAACATCCCATAACACTGATGTATCAAGTGCTAGAAAATTCTGGCTTATATTGAAATTTAGATCGAGACTATCAACAGAATTTAATCCAGTCCCGGAAAAAGTTTCTGTAATACTATCACCTCTTTGTACAGACCAAAAATATCCAAATTCACCAGGCGTAATTTCTCCTAAACTTGCAATTACTGTTGAATTACTAGAAGGATATTCTGCACTAAAAGAAGCAGCAGAAGCTGACTGCTCTCCTACATATAGACTGACGGCAACTGCACTACTAACAAGAGAAGTTTGCAAGATTTTAGATAATTTCATATTTTCAAATTAATTTTGGTTACAGAAAAAACTACTGGCTACTTTTACTCAGAATCTAGCTATGAAGCAATACAGTTCAGTTAGCGCCAAAAACCTTTCAGGACTTGTGCAAAAACTCTCTCTTGCTCTTATTCCTTCGTGTCCTTTGCGCCCTTTGCGGTTCGTTATTTCTTAACTTTGGGTAAGTCCTATCCTTAACTGAACCGTATTGAGCTATGAAGAGGGACGTTGGCAATTAAGCCAAAACCTCTAATGCAGGTTTAGTAGCGAGCATTAAAAAAATTACATTTATTAATGTTGCATATAAGGCCAACTAAATATTTTGAAACCGCGTAACTTTATGAAAATTTTATAATAACAATTCATCCGAGGTATTTTATCCACTATTAACAGCAAGGAATAATTGTGTAATTAGTTAAAAAGTGGTGTAATTTTTTCATGAATAAACTTTTAGCAGAAAATAATTTGCCTGACTACTGTAAGCGCCGAATAACTCACCCCTGCGGTACCTTCGCCGGGATGGGTGGAGTCACCAACTAACCACAAATGTTCGATTGGTGTACGATTGGCAAATCCAAAGGGGCCAAAAGTGGAAATTCTTTGACCGATACCGCCGACTATACCACGATCGCGGCCTGTATAGTGAGCAAAGCTGCGGGGTGTTGCGGCTTCTACGTGGATGATAGTTTCTGGTTTGAGATAAAAGTATTGGGCAAGACGAGCGATCGCTTGTTGGGTATACTTTTGTTTTAATCCTGGATAATCTTGAGTTTGCCACCACGGTGTAGGATCGACAAATGAGGAAGCGATAATTGTGGCTTTACCTTCTGGGGCGCGACCATCTCCAGGATGACTGACGGAAACAAATAAGGAATTATTCTCGCCAATGGGGCCATTGGCATCATACAAAAATTGTAGATGGGGTGGACAATCCAAGGGAATAGCGCTGGCGTCTACACCCAAATAAACCACAAAGGCGCCGGATGCTTGGGGCAGTTTTTCCACTCTGTTTTGATAACCAGACGGCGCTTTTTCTCCTAACAACTGCACCAAGTTTTGTACGGTGACGTTGCTAACTACATGGTCGGCTGCTTCTGTCCACACTTCGCCAGTTTTCTGATTTCTAATCTTGACGGCGGTGGCTTTGCCGTTTTCTACTTTGATTTGTTCTACGGTGTGGCGCATCAATAATTTGCCGCCATCTCTTTCTAAGGATTCTACCAGGCGATCGCTTAATACTTGCATACTACCTTGGAGATGAAATAATCCTTGGGGTAGTTGCGATACACTCAAGGCTGTGGCGGCGTAAAGTAATGCTGTTTCTTCTGCATTCACTTGGGAATACAACTTCAGTTGCAAATCTAAAAATGTTCTCAGTCGTTGGTCGTTTCCCACTCCACATAACCGCAAAGCATCTCCCACCGTCAACAAAGTGAAGGGTACAGTAATTAATGTACTGGGACGTACTGCTTGGGTTAACTGCCAGAAATCCCATAAATTACGCGGTGGTAGCACTGGGTCGCGTCCTTGAAATTCCCAGCTAGCATTAAATAAAGTTGCCATTAATTGCCAGAATGGTTCACTACCAGGAAACTGCCTTTGTCGTTCCTCTTGCCATTTCTTTTGGTCGCGCCAAACGTTTTGGACTTTGGACAAAAAGAAGTTTGTTCGCGAGTCACACTCGCGAACAAAAAACTAGTCATCAGAAATTACCCCAGTTATTTTACAAACTGAGTCAGACTGAGTTAAACGCCTAAAGCCTAAGAAAATTTATGCGGCTTTGACTTTAGCGAGTGTTGATTTTGACTTCTTCTTGACAACAGGATGCTTAGTTCGTTGTGTTTGAACTTGACCTTGAACTCGACCGATGGAATTTCCTCTGGTTTTGGGAGAACGAGCGGGTGTACCAATCTCTGAAATAATTCTCTGAAAATCGCGTTGCACTACACTTGGAGTGGCAATTTTATCATTGTTTTGTTCTAAATAACGCTCCCATGGCCTGGGTAAGTGTGTTGCTAACTCCCTTGCCGCCCACAACTGTACGTAAGCTAGGATTACTAAATGTATCCAATTTTCCTCATGCAAAACATCTGGAGTTTGAAACTGCGTCATCAACAAACGCTGCTTGCTAAATCGCAGCATGTGTTCAATATCAAACCTTTGTCTATAGCAATGGTTTGCAACCGTAGGTGAGATTTCTCCACGTTGCTCACCTATGACAATTAACCACATTGGTTTCCAGAGAGATTGATTAGTATCATCAGTCACATGAATTCTGAGCAGAGTAAAAGGATGACAATACATTTTTTGGTGCTTGGTTCCCCTCATCAACATTTGATGCCAAGCGAGTATGGTGATGTTTAAAAGACGACCCTTACAGGTTGTCTGCTGAATTTGTGTTGTCTCGTCGGGAGAGTGCCAAGTTTCAACATCAGCTAAATTAAACCGTTCACCGTATTTTTTTGGACAACCACGTTTTTTCTTTGACTCATCAACGGGTGGAGATTGGTAGAAAATTCGATTACTACGAACTCTGGCTATCACTACCACATTTTTGTGTTTGGATTGGTCAAACAGAAATGAACGCTGACTATAGGCGCTATCTGCTACTAAGACGCACAATTTTTCCTGCCAGGGCAGTGATGAATCAGACATTACTGAGGAAATTTGTTCACTACCCACATCAACACCAGTTTTATCAAGTGATACCCTTTCTCCTGATATTGGTATTGACCAAGGGGCGGCATTCCCAGTTTCTTTCTCTGGTAAGATAGAAAGTATCGAATAAGAATGACCAATATTAATCGGTTTGTTACCCTTGATAGTATTTGGCTGGTAAATATACCCACGTTCAGCTAAAGTCCTCGCGTAAGGACGCGGATGCGGTGTTGTATCAAGAGCGAATAAGTAAAAAGGGCGTTGTTGTGGTTGCTTAATTAACTCAGATACCACCCTAATTAAGTTATTGGGTTTTTCTTGTTCTTCTTGTTCTTCTTCTTCATTGTTCTTCTCCTGAATATTTGTATTAAATGATTTTTGAATTGCTTTATAAATAGAATTATAGCTTCTGGGAAACAAAGGACTTAAAGATAACTCCGCAATTGAATTGGCTCCCGTATTACCCGCAAGCGCATCCAACAAATCCATACAGGCGTCGCTACATGAAGAAAAACAGTTGTAAATTTTTTGTCTAAAATCTTGAAATTGCGCTATTAATTGATTGTTATTAAATTTTGGCATAGCCATCAGTATTTACCCAAAGATACTTTGTAGTTGATATTACTATTTGTTGGGGGTCTGATGGCTATGCTTTTTTCTGCTCGTCACTATAAACAAGATTAATCATTCATTTATTCGCGAGTCACACTCGCGAATAAACTTCTTTTTGTCCAAAGTCCAAAAACGTTGATGGGTGTAGTTTCTCCAGGTAAATATACCGCACAAGCTGGGTCACAAGGTGTGGCTTCTGGTAAATCTATTTCCAATTCTGAGAAAATCCGATGGTGAATTCCCCCTGGTTCCAACCCTGCAACTTGAGTTGCACCGACATCAAAGGTAAATCCTTGGCGTTTAAATGTCGAAGCACAACCTCCCGGTGCGATCGCTTGATCTAAAATTAAAACGCTGTAACCTCTATGGGCTAATAATGCCCCAGCAGTCAGTCCACCAATTCCCGCACCAATGACGACAACACGAGATTTAGTTTTTTCAGCAGAAATCTTGGGCATTGATACTTATTTTTTATAATTCTTAACATTACTACTCATAATTTTACAGCGTTATTGATTGAAGCACAATCGTTGCTAGGGGCGCATCGACCTGCACCTTTGATGCAGTGGCTTGCACCTTTGATGCAGTGGCTTGCACCTTTGATGCAGTGGCTTGCACCTTTGATGCAGTGGCTTGCATCAAAGGTGCATCGGCTTGCACCTTTGATGCATCGACCTGCACCTTGGATGCATCGACCTGCACCTTTGATGCATCGGCTTGCACCTTTGATGCATCGACCTGCACCTTTAATATTATGTCCGCATAATTAGTTATGATTCTCACGGTCATTGCACCCCATTCCTTAATCCCTTGCCGTTGCTAAGGTTACGGTGTACAGACAAGTCGAATTACCCCCTTAGTCCCCCCTTAGAAAGGGGGGAAACAAGAGATTCTTTTTCCCTCCCCTTTACAAGGGGAGGGTTAGGGTGGGGTAATTCGAGGACTGGTAGTCATTCGATAACTTGTGTGTACACCATAGCCTCAGCAAGGGGAGGGGAGACAAAGCGTAGCTTTGGCGGGGTGGGGTCGGGTTTAATAAGTAATCAAGCGAAAATGATACGATGCAACAAAAGTGCAACTTTAATGCATCAGCTTACATAATTAAAGTACACCACTCCCTACACATGCGATTAATCACGTCTGTATCCCCTTCTCATCTCAGTCATCGTATCTTGTGCTGCACGTCTTGATACAATTCGACTTTTTCAACTGGGCTTTATACTCAGAACTAAAGTTTTCATTCATACTTCTTTCGTCCTGACTCCTGCCCTTTGCTTCTTGGCTTGTCTTATAAGATAAAGGAGTAACGTAGCTCTCCCCACCCAAGTAGCAATGACTTCAACTCTAAACAAATTTCCTCGCCTAAATGCTCCAAACTTGCATAAGTTACCTAATGGCTTGACAATCATAGCCGAGCAGATGCCAGTTGATGCGGTGAACCTCAGCTTATGGATAAAAGTTGGCTCAGCTGTAGAATCTGATGCGATTAACGGCATGGCTCACTTTTTAGAGCATATGATTTTTAAAGGAACAGAACAACTGGCTAGCGGTGAGTTTGAACGTCGAATTGAAGAACGGGGTGCTGTGACTAATGCCGCTACTAGCCAAGACTATACTCATTACTATATAACTACTGCGCCTAAAGATTTCGCCGAGCTTGCGCCTTTACAAATAGATGTAGTATCTAATGCCAGTATTCCTGATGATGCCTTTGAACGCGAACGATTAGTAGTTTTGGAAGAAATTAAACGTTCAGAAGATAATCCCCGCCGCCGCACTTATAGGCGGGCGATGGAAACAGCGTTTGATCGGTTACCTTATCGCCGTGCGGTGTTGGGGCCAGAAGAAGTAATTGCTGGACTTAAATCCCAGCAAATGCGGGATTTCCACGCTACTTGGTATCAACCCCAGTCAATTACTGCTGTAGCTGTGGGTAATTTGCCCGTAGAAGAATTAGTTGCGACTGTTAGCGAATCTTTTATGCAAGTTTATAGACGCGATGAATCGCGTCTCTACAAACAGACGGGATTAATTGCGTCTTTACCGATTGAATCACCATTTACAGAAATAGTCCGTCGGGAATTTATTGATGAAACTCTGCAACAAGCTAGATTAGTGATGCTGTGGCGGGTTCCAGGAATGATTCACCTCGAACAAACTTATGGACTGGATGTTTTAGCAGCAATTTTGGGACAGGGACGAACATCAAGACTAGTGCAAGATTTACGAGAAGAACGGAAATTAGTTACTTCAATTTCAGTCAGCAACATTAGCCATGAGTTGCAAGGTACATTTTATATTTCAGCTAAATGTGCAGTGGAAGATTTAGCAGAAGTAGAAAATGCGATCGCCCAACACATCAAGAGTCTACATACAGAGTTGGTGAGAGAATCAGAAATTGCGCGTGTGCGGCGGCGAGTAGCCAACAGATTTATCTTTGGTAATGAAACACCAAGCGATCGCGCCGGCTTATATGGCTATTATCAATCTTTGGTGGGAGATTTGGAACCTGCATTTAACTACCCAGCTAGCATTGAAAACCAAGATGCTACTGACTTAATGCAAGCAGCCAAAGAGTATCTTTCTTTTGATGCTTATGGTGTAGTTATATTAAAGCCGTAAATTGGGGAGTGGGGAGTAGGGAGTAGGGAGTAGGGAAGGGAATAGGGAATAGGGCATTGGTTATTCTTCTCATCTCCCTCATCTCCCTCATCTCCCTCATCCCCCTCATCCCCCCTCATCCCCCCCACTCCCCACTCCCCACTCCCCACTCCCCCTAACTATGTGGACTCAAATCGACGCGCATATTAGCCAAATAACTGGTGAAAAATTTCAAAGTCAGCAACGGCGATCGGTTGGTGGCGGATGCATCAACCAAGGTTATGCTGTCTCTAATGGTGAAATAACCTACTTCGTCAAGATCAACCAAGCCTCCCAAGTTGCAATGTTTGAGGCTGAGGCGCTGGGTTTAGAGGAAATGCTAGTAACAGCTAGTATTCGCGTTCCCAAACCTCTTTGCTGCGGTGTGGCTGATAATTCTAGTTACATCGTCCTTGAATGGTTGGAAATGGGAAGCGGTAACACCAAATCATGGGAAGAGATGGGACGCCAGCTAGCGGCGATGCATAAAGCTAGCAGTAATCAAGGTTTTGGTTGGAAAATTAACAATACTATTGGTTCCACACCCCAAATCAATACTTGGACAGCAGACTGGGTAGAATTCTATGTGAAACATCGCCTGGGTTATCAATTTCAATTAGCAAGGCGACGCGGTGGTAATTTCCCTCAACAGGATAAGTTACTAGCGGCGATTCCGGAATTGTTGGCAAATCATCAAGTGCAACCTGCTTTGGTGCATGGCGATTTGTGGGGTGGAAATGCTGGGTGTACTGTGTCGGGAGAACCGGTGATATTCGATCCAGCAACTTATTTTGGCGATCGCGAAGTTGATATTGCCATGACAGAATTGTTTGGTGGCTTCCCAGCAGCCTTTTACAAAGGTTATAACGAAGTCTTTCCTTTAGATGCCGGCTATGAGCAGAGAAAAACACTTTATAACCTGTATCATATTTTGAATCACTTCAATTTATTTGGCGGTGGTTATGCTTCCCAAGCCAACCGGATGATTGACCAGATTTGGCGATGAAATAAAACTTAGAAGCTATTACAGGTAAAGACATATGAGTACAAATAATTTGCTTTCCCGAATTTCTATAGATCCAAATATCTGCTTTGGTAAACCTTGTATTCGCGGACATCGGATTTGGGTGTCGCTAATTCTGGATTATTTAGCTAATGGAACGACTATTGAAGAAATTTTAGAAGCATATCCTAGTATAGAAAGACAGGATGTACTTGCTTGTATTGCTTATGGCGCTGAAATGGCGCGAGATGTATTTGTAGAAATTCCTTTAACTGAAAAAAAGTAAGCAAATTCGTGAACTTAAAGCTTGATGAAAATATCGATATTCGTGTTGTGAGTTTATTGCGTTTAGCAGGGCATGATGTGGCCACAGTACCAGGGCAAGATTTGAGTTCTGCACCTGATGAGGTAGTAATTGATGTTTGCCGCTGTGAGGCTAGATGCTTAGTCACTTGCGATCGCGGGTTTGGAAATCGTCTAAGATATAATCCTTCTGACTATGCAGGAATTGTCATCATTCGCTTACCCTCTCGTCCTGATTTTGTATTTTGGCAAGCAGCAATAGAGACTCTAATTCAAGGATTAGAAACAACAGAAGTCGCTGTAAAGTTGTGGATTATTCAAGCTGGAAAGATTCAAGAATACCAACCTATTGAACCAGATGTATAAACAACAACCCAACGCTTTCCCTAGCGAATACCTAAATAACTTATGGGGAGAAATCCAAGCTTGTCCTTATTTTGCTATCAACAACCTCAACCGCGATTTTGTTGCGACTAAAGGATTTTCGTTAGTATTTCAGCGTTCTGGATTAGCAAGCGTAGAACAGCAGTTTCCCTACTTCAAGCCATATCTCGATTTAGCTCTCCAGCCGAATTGTAATGCTTTTTACCTCAATCCTTTACAGTTAAAAGAAGGCTCTCGCGTCGATCCGCACATCGATCGCTCCTTACGTTCTTACTGCAAAACCATTGAACCGCCTATAATTGTGAGTGTGCTGTATGTGCGAGTACCTGCTGGTATGGAAGGCGGAGAATTGGTACTGCGATCGCACAAACGTCAACTTGGACAGATTAAGCCACAAATTAATACTTTACTATACTTTCAGGGAGATTTAACCCATTCTGTTAACGCAGTCAAAACTCCTGGCGATCGCCTCAGCTTGGTTTGCGAACAGTATAGTTTAAGTGAAACTGAACTCCAAGAAATTCCCGAATTTACTATAGAATCAAGAAAAACTCAGTCTGCAACTAAAAAGAGAAAGTATGCCTGAGATATTCTTTGAAAAGTGATTGACTGTGATTTTAATTGCGTTGTTACCCCCCTTAGTCCCCCCTTATAAAGCAGGGCTGTTTCATTCCCCAAAGAGCTTTAAAAATCAAGGGTTCTAGCAATTAAAAATTAGTTATTTTGTTACCAGCGTGCCCAGAAAATGAACTATTTTACTGATATTTCAATGCTTAAATGTTCATCTCATCGTCACCCTTACTTACAATTTTCTCGCTAACCATCTTGACAAATCCTGTTTGAAATGGAATGAAACAGCCCTGCCTTATAAAGGGGGGAAACAAGAAAATCCGGTTCCCTCCCCTTTATAAGGGGAGGGTTAGGGAGGGGTAAAAAAATATTTGATACATCAATCATGACTTTTCAAACATCCTCTGAGAGGTCTTTTGAAAATTTTCACTTAAAAATACCATAGTAGGGTAGCACAGCTGTGCTACCCTACAGATGCCAAATTATTAGAAGAGTT
The DNA here is from genome assembly GCF_015207005.2 of Desmonostoc muscorum LEGE 12446. Lineage (GTDB taxonomy): Bacteria > Cyanobacteriota > Cyanobacteriia > Cyanobacteriales > Nostocaceae > Nostoc > Nostoc muscorum. Next base: position 817,884 of record NZ_JADEXS020000001.1, on the reverse strand, counting down.
CAATCAAATCTAGTTATGCAAATTAGATGTGTTTTAGCTTATTTAAACCCGTTCGTTTCCTAAACTAAGCAAACTGCGGAAATACCCATTGTGAGAAAATTTTTCTCCAGTGACTTGTTGATAAACTGCTTCATAGCTATCAACCATTTGTTCAATACTAAAATGGTTTTCTACATGTTGGCGACAAGCATAACGGTCTAACTCTGTTACTCGATCAATAGCACTGATACACTCTTGAATGTTATTGCAAAGGAAACCCGTTCTACCGTGGGAAATAACCTCTTGGGTAGACCCTAATTTCATGGCAATCACAGGCGTACCCGAAGCCATTGACTCAACCATTACTAACCCAAACGGTTCTCGCCAAGTGATGGGAAATAGAGTTGCGACTGCACCTCCCATCAGGGCATTTTTTTCAGTATGGTTTGCTTCACCTAAATACTGAATTTGTTCGCCGTCAATCTGTGGTTTTATTTCTGTTTCAAAATATTCCACATCAACAACATCGACCTTACCTGCAATTTTCAAACACCAACCACTTTGTTTGGCAATTTCTATGGCTAAGTGTACTCCCTTCTCTGGCGATATTCGACCTAAAAAGGCTAGGTAAGGCGGATTTTCTGGTTGGGCGTGAAATTCATAATTGTTGACATCAATTCCGTTATAAACAGTTGCTACATAGTTCAGCCCTAACCTTGGTTCTCGTTGTGAATCCGAAATGCTGATATATGGTTGTTTTTTACCAAAAGTAAACATCTTTTCGTTGTCAGGCGTAAAAATACCATGCAACGTATGAACCGTGGGAGTTGCGACTAGATTCGCGTAGGGTAATGCCGCATACCCCATATGAGAATGAATAATATCAAACTCACCTGCTCGTTGATACACTGAAGCTAGTTCGAGCATTTCGTAAACGCCGTAATCTTTGATAGTGCGATCGAGTCTTAAGGCATGGGGATGAACTGACATTAGTTTTGCCAAACTAATAGAATCTCCCGATGCAAATAACGTTACTTCATGTCCGCGTCGCACTAATTCATCGGTGAGTAACCCTACTACTAACTCTATACCACCATAAGCTGGAGGGGGTACTCTCTCCAATAATGGGGCTACTTGAGCAATTCGCATTACAAACCTCCTAAAAATAAGACTTGAATCACAAGTATTTTCTTCTTGTTTCAGTAGTGCTTATACTTGATTCACTCTGCACTCACGAGTAACTTAAGTCACTAAGTTTATTAATAATCCCATCCAAATCTTATGCTCTTGCTTGTATATTTTTCATCTACCCTAGTGGATAAATTAACCTTTCCATAAGAGGTAAATATATTGAAATTGATGAAATTTAAGTATGATTTTCATCTAAATATTTTTGATAATTATCTTTGGGGAAATTAGTAATATATAGTATAGTGATTGATAAGTGTCTAAAAATATTAGATCAGCCCTATAAATGAGCTAATTTTCAGATGTTAATTAATTGAAAAAGGGAGTAGGGAATGGGGAGTGGGGAGTAGGGTGTACTCCTTTTTCGTGATTAGTTGTGGGATTTTTCTGTGATTGACTGTCTTGTTTAAAGGATAGATTTTCGTAAATTAGCTATAGCAGCCCACTTTCATTTTTGAACTTAGAGACTTCCAAATAAAAAAATATCCAATTAACTCTTGTGGGGTGGGCATCTTGCCCGCCCAGTCTATAGGGCGGGCGAGACGCCCACCCCACAATATTGGATAATTTATTTCTTGGAGTTCCCTCACCTTGAAAGTGCGAGACAACAGAGTTAGCACGTTGACTTTTTACATAAAATATGATATTTTATGTTGCTGTGTAAGAAAAATCAAATATAAACGTGAATATTTCTCCACATATCAAAAAACCGCGTGTCACATGGCAGGCGGTTTTCTCACTACTGATATTTGTGTTTATGTACCTGCCTATACTGGTACTTGGCTTTTATAGCTTTAATCAGTCGCCTTACAGTGCAACTTGGCAAGGATTTACCTTGGATTGGTATGGCAAGTTGTTCAGCGACGATCGCATTTTATCAGCTTTGCAAAATAGTTTGATCGTTGCTGGTTGTGCAGTAGGGATTTCAGCAGTGCTAGGAACCTTAATGGCGGTTGGTTTGGCGCGTTACCAATTTCCTGGAAAGAATTTGTATCGTGGTGTTGCTTACCTACCATTGATTATTCCCGATATTGCGATCGCAGTGGCTACCTTAGTATGTTTAGCCGCGTTTGCAATACCTTTGAGTTTGTGGACAATAGTTGCAGCACACGTGGTGTTTTGTCTCGCCTACGTGGGACTTGTGGTTTCTTCCAGACTGACAAATTTAGATCCTCACTTAGAAGAAGCAGCATTAGATTTAGGCGCGACACCAACCCAAGCATTTATCAAAGTATTATTACCTCAATTAATGCCTGGTATTATTGCTGGTTGTTTGTTAGCTTTTGTCCTGAGTTTGGATGATTTTTTGATTGCCAGTTTTACTGCCGGTAGCGGTTCTAATACCCTGCCAATGGAAATTTTTAGTCGGATTAGAACAGGAGTCAAGCCTGATATTAACGCTTTGAGTGTGATGTTGATTTCCGTATCAGCGATCGTTGCTTTTGTAGCTGAATTACTTCGCCTTTCCGGAGAAAAAGAAAGCTGAAAATCAGAGTTTCATCGATGATAAAATTTATTTAGTTATTTATGAACTTTTTTAGCTGTTAACAACAGCTATATTCAAGAATAATTCAGAATTGATAAGTAGGGTGCGTTAAGGTTTTAGCCTAATGCACCAAATTATTCAACCAATTCTCCACTACCTATTCCCCACTCCCCACATATTTTTAAACACATATAAAAAATTCCGTGTTCGCTTCTCTACATAACTGTTTTCAATAAGATGATATTGGGGCTAACTTTGGAGAAGATGCTATTTTCACTTCATTATGCAAATCTGCCAAAATCCCAATTGCTCAAATCCATTCAACTCTGATAGCAATAGATTTTGCGTCAGTTGCGGACAAAGAAACTTTGGCAAACTTCTCAGAAACCGTTACCGCGTATTGAGACTCTTAGGTGAAGGTGGGTTTAGCAGAACTTATGCTACAGAAGATGCAGATAGACTAAATGCACCTTGCGTCATCAAGCAATTTTTCCCCCAATTTCAGGGAACAGGACAACGCACCAAAGCAGCCGAATTTTTCAAAGAAGAGGCTTTTCGGTTGTATGAACTTGGAGAAAATCATACCCAAATTCCCAGATTACTTGCTTATTTTGAACAAGGTACTAGCTTGTATCTCGTGCAAGAATTTATTCAAGGCAAAACTCTTTTACAAGAAGTTCAGCAACAAATCTATGGCGAAGAACAAATTTGGCAACTTTTAGCTGACTTATTGCCAGTTCTGCAATTCATTCATACTAGTAACATTATTCATCGGGATATTAAACCAGAAAATATTATCCGCCGTACAACTGATGGAAAACCCGTATTAATTGATTTTGGTGGTGCTAAACAAGTAACACAAACGAGTTTAGGAAGACAAGCTACAGTAATTTATACACTTGGTTATGCGCCGACTGAACAAATGGCTGGTTTTGCTTGTCACGCCAGCGATTTATATGCCTTGGGTGTAACTTGCGTGCGTCTTTTAACTCAATGTTTGCCTTCACAAGATATTTCTGGACAGATTAAAGATCCTATTTATGATGCCATGAATGCTAAGTGGTTGTGGCGCGAAAGGTTACAAAAAAATGGGATTACTATCAGCGACGAATTAGGAAAAATTTTAGATAAATTACTCAAACATTTACCGAGTGAAAGGTATCAAACAGCAGCAGAAGTTATCAAGGATTTGGAGTTTACAAAATTAAACCTTGAACCTGTTGCGCTAAAAATGGTTTCCATTCCCCAACCCGTATTACCGCCGCCAAAGGTAATAGTCCCATTACCGCCCTTAGAAACTTTTGAATTTGAGGTAGTGACAGTAGACACAGCAGGTAGAGAAGTTAGCCGCCTCAGTCGCAGTGCAAACTTCTTTGCTGAAGACTTGGGTAAGTCTGTCACCTTGGAAATGGTATCAATTCCTGATGGTACATATATGATGGGTTCACCGGAGTTTGAAGGAGACGCTGACGAACGTCCTCAACACAAAGTTACGGTAGAACCATTTTTTATGGGAAAATTTCTTGTAACTCAAGCACAGTGGAGAGTAGTAGCAGCTTTACCCAAAGTCAACCAAACCCTAAATCCTAATCCATCGAAATTTAAAGGTTTAGATAGACCAGTAGAAAATGTATCTTGGCATGAAGCTGTAGAATTTTGTCTCAGGCTATCAGAAAAAACTGGACGCGACTATCGTTTACCGAGTGAAGCTGAATGGGAATATGCTTGTCGTGCTGGAACTACGACATCCTTTCACTTTGGCGAAACCATTACCACTGATTTAGTTTGCTGTGCTGACGAACCAAAAAGCAAATTCCGCAAAGAAACAACCAATGTAGGCAGTTTTGAAGTAGCCAACGCCTTTGGATTGTACGATATGCACGGGCTAGTTTGGGAATGGTGCGCCGACCCGTGGCATAACAATTATAATAATGCACCTTCAGATGCAACAGTTTGGGAAGCCGGCGGTGATATGCATCGCCGAGTACTGCGGGGTGGTTCTTGGAGTTTCAGTGCAGAACTTTGTCGCAGCGCCAGCCGTAGTTGGAATGAGTCAGACGGTGGACTCAGGATTTGTGGTTTTCGAGTGGTATTTTCTGTAGAAGAAACATCAAGTAATAGTAATTTATTTCTTGGTAATCCCTTAGAACGGAAAACTAAAGAGTTAGGATTAGCGAATCAAAGGGAACAATAATATACGGAAACATGACACCCATTCATGAAGTCTTTACAATCTGGTGGGGCATGGGGCATTGGGCATTGGTTATTCCCACATCTCCCCATCTCCCTCATCTCCCTCGTGCCCCTAAAATTTCACCCTATACCTTAAAAATCTAATATTGACTATGAAATCAATTATGGTGGTGGGGACAACATCCCACGCAGGGAAATCACTCTTAACTACAGCTATTTGTCGAATTTTGTCGCGGCGCGGCTGGCGAGTGGCTCCCTTTAAAGGTCAAAATATGGCTTTAAATGCTTATGTCACTGCCAGTGGTGGAGAAATTGGCTACGCCCAAGCAGTACAAGCTTGGGCTGCGGGAGTTGTACCTTGGGTAGAAATGAACCCAATTTTACTTAAACCCCAAGGGGATATGACTTCCCAAGTAATTATCAAAGGTAGACCTGTGGGCAAAGTTGGTGCCGCAGATTACTACGAGCAATATTTTGAACTGGGTTGGCGGACAATCGAAGAATCGCTACAGCATTTAGGAACAGAATTTGACTTGTTGGTTTGTGAAGGTGCTGGTAGTCCAGCAGAAATTAACCTCAAGCACCGCGATTTAACTAACATGCGAGTGGCAAAATATTTGAATGCACCAACAATACTAGTAGTTGATATTGACCGTGGTGGCGCTTTTGCCCATGTAGTAGGCACTCTAGAGTTATTGGAACCGGATGAACGCGCCTTAATTAAGGGTGTAGTAATTAACAAATTCCGAGGACAGCGATCGCTCTTAGAACCAGGAATAAAATGGTTAGAAGAACGCACGGGTATTCCCGTTGTTGGCGTTATACCCTACTTACAAGAAGTATTTCCGGCGGAAGATTCCCTAGACCTCCTAGAACGTCAATCAATCAAAGCCCACAGTGACCTCAACATTGCTGTTATCCGCTTACCCAGAATTGCCAACTTCACCGACTTTGATCCGCTAGAATCAGAAAGTACAGTCTCAGTAAAATTCCTCAGTCCAAAGCAGGATCTAGGACATCCAGATGCAGTAATTATCCCAGGGACAAAGACCACAATTGCTGATTTGCTCCTACTGCAAAAAAGCGGTATGGCAGAAGCTATCCAACATTATGCTGCTTCTGGTGGAACGGTTTTAGGCATCTGTGGTGGGTATCAAATGCTTGGACAAATCATAGCAGACCCAGAAGGGATAGAAGGACAAGCTGGCAGATATCAAGGGTTAAATCTCTTACCAATCAGAACTGTAATTACAGGACAAAAAATCGCCCGCCAGCGGCAAGTTAGCTCGAATTATCCCCAACAGGGCTTGCCAGTCAATGGCTTTGAGATCCATCAAGGGCGATCGCGCATTGAACAGCAAGGAATAGATAGCCAATCCTACCATGCGCTATTTGACGATATTAACTTAGGGTTAGTGGATAGTTGTCAATCAGTTTGGGGTACTTATCTCCACGGCATTTTTGACAACGGCCCTTGGCGACGGGCTTGGTTAAATCGCCTTCGTCAGCAACGGGGTTTAAAATCTTTGCCCACTGGTGTTGCTAACTACCGGGAACAGCGAGAGCAGATTTTGGATTCCCTAGCCACTGAAGTTGAAAACCATTTAGACTTAACTCCGTTTTTGTCTTAAGCTAAAATGCTTTGAAATGTCATTGGTCATTAGTCATTAGTCATTGGTCAAAAAACGAAAGACAAATGACAAATGACAAATGACAAAGAACAATACTAAATTAAATGTGTAAGATTGATGATTGTTCGTGTCCGCTTTTTACCAGATGATGTTACAGTAGACGCCGAAGTGGGAGAAGCCCTTTTGGATGTAGCAGACCGGGCTGGAGTATTTATTCCCACCGGCTGTCTCATGGGGTCTTGTTACGCTTGCACTGTGGAATTAGAAGATGGAGAGAACATACGCGCTTGTATCACAGCAGTACCACCACGCGAGGAATTAACGATTAATTTGTTTAGTGACCCAACTTGGTAATGTCGCCCCTGCATTGAAAATTAGCAAAACTTAGTTGCACTTAACCAGATTTAACACTTAGGGCGTATTGTTTAAACCTTTCCAAATCAGCTTGAATTGTGGATTCAACTATCCGCCCCAAAAATAAGTTATCCATAATTTTGCCAATAATACCGGGGATGGCGTAGGAAATGGTCATTTTGACGATAGTACCGTCGTGGCGATCATAAAAGCGAATCGCTCCCTGATTCGGCAAACCATCAATGGATTCCCATTGAATAATTTGGTTGGGAATAACTTTGAGAATTCGGGATTTCCAAGTAAATTCTAGACCGTTACTACTCAATTTCCAAAGAGATATATCGGGATTATCTGGCGGAATCTTGACTGAATCAATCCACTTCATCCATCGGGGCATTTGCTCTAAATCAGACCAGAGACCCCATACTAAATCTATGGGAGCTTCTACTTCTATTTGTACAGTATGTTCTAACCAATCTGACATTGTTTTTCTTCCTTGGCGCTTAGTCTTTGACAAAAGTCATTCGGTGTCTATGTCAATTTTTTAAATTCTCCAAAATCGCTTTTGCTGCACGCCGTCCAGAAACAGTAGCCCCTTCCATGCTGTCAATGTAGTCTTGCTGTGTGTAACTTCCTGCAAGGAAGAAATTATGCACTGGTGTCTTTTGGTTGGGACGATACACATCCATTCCTGGTGCTTCTCGATAGAGAGACTGAGCAAGTTTTACCACGCTGTACCAAGTCATATTTAACTCCCGCGACGAGGGAAATAGTTCGTGGACTTGCTTGAGGACATGTTGAGCGATCGCTTCATTACTTTGTGCAATAAAGGGATCTCCCGGTGTCAGCACTAGCTGTAACAATGATCCCTGTCCTGGGCGATAATAATCGGCAGGGCTAGTCAACGCCAAATCGGCAAAACAAGAAAAGTCAGCATCGGCTGTGTAAAGTAAATTATCTATTCCAGCGGCTTGATTTAGCTGTTTACGCTGTTGGGCATCGTTGAGTTCTGTCACCCAACCATCGAAGCGTAATTGCACTGTTGCCACTGGCACTGCCTCTAGTTGATAAATATTGTCAAATTCTGACCACTTACGCCATTCTTGGGGTAGAATCCGCTGGATACCTGGAACATCACAAGCAAAGACATAAGCATCAGCAGTAATAGTTTCTACTGTGTCACCTTGGGCAACTATGATACCAGTGACGCTGGTTTGTTCGTCTGATTCTGTAAATTGAATTTCCCGCACTTGGCGACGTGTGTAAACTTTGGTGCCCCTGACTTCCAAATATTCCAGAATCGGCTTGTGTAAATACTCATTGGGAGAACCTTCCAGCATTCGCAGGACTGAAGCTTCAGTTCTGGCTGCAAAGAACTGGAATATTGTTAACATACAACGGGCAGAAATGTTTTCGCAATCAATAAATCCCAGGGCGTAGGCGATGGGGTTCCACATGCGTTTGATGCTACCATTGCTGCCGCCGTGGCTGCGGAACCAGTCAGCAAAGCTGATTTTATCTAAATTGCGGATGGTTTTCATCGCCCCGTTAAAGTCCACTAAGCCGCGAACTATGGGACTAGTACCCAAGGCGATCGCATTTTGCAATTTATCCTGCAATGATAATTGAGAAGTAGTAAAAAATGCTTTTAAGCCATTAAAAGGCGCACCTGTAATAAAGCGAAAATCTAAAGCACCAGTCCGGCCTCCTTTGTTAATAAAAGTGTGGGTATGTTGTTTGAGGCGTAAGTTTTCTAACACCCCCACTTTCTTCATCAAGTCAAATAGTTGGTAGTAGCACCCAAAAAATACATGCAACCCCATTTCTAGATGGTTGCCATCTCCATCAACCCAACTGCTAACTTTACCACCCACAAACGGACGAGACTCAAAAATCTCTACTTCACAACCAGCATCAGCTAGATCTACTGCGGTTGCTAGCCCAGCCAGTCCCGCACCCACAATTGCAACACGCATTCCGTCGTTCCTTTTCAGTTTCTTTACAGATTGTAACTGGGTTGGCGTCGGAATTTGCTACTTAATATCAACTCTCCAGCATATTAAGGCTAGGCAATGTCAATACTAAAACGTCTTTGATTACTCCTTTTAGTCCCAGCAAATGACCAGACGCGAGAAAAACGCGCCTGTATCGATTAAACAAACTCTTGTCCATTGCAGCGGACTCAAAAAAGTATCACAGCTATTTTTTACTGGTCAAGCAGTTATCTGGTAAGTGGTCAAAGCATCTTCTTACCTATTTACATCTTTGCCGTCGTCAGACACAGGCAAACTTCTAATCAGTTCACGAATGACATCGGTTGCGGGTCTACCTGTTTGTTGGCAATATTTTTCTAGTTTTTCCGCTTCCTGTGTTGCGAGATTGACAGTTATACGTTTTACGGCCCATTTTTTATTTGTCATTATCATGCTATGTGCTGTATATTTACATCATCGAAAAAGGTCTAAGTAAAGAGGAAAACGATAAGATTATCAGAGTTTGTGTCAGGAAACAAGTAATACCATTAATATTAAGATTGTTCGTTTTGTCAAAGGATTCATAATTTTCTAAAAAAATCAAAAAAGTGTAGTTTTTTGTTACCATTGTGACAGCATAAAAAGCACATACTTGCTTGTGAAAATAATAACCTCAGTAACAGCATGAGTAAAGCCTGACAATTAAATTTTCAAGAGCGAATTTGAGACGCCTACTGTTGACTAAACCAAGATTTTCAAAACTATTTTCCAAGGAAACCATTTGAGTTTCTGTTTTAGCAAGTTTACCCAACGTTCTTAGAGAGAACATCTGGTATAAGACCTGAAAATTAAGTTTGAGAATCGTTATCGTGCCTAAATGCAGACCCTGGGACAGGTTTGACTGGTATATATAATTAGTTAACACTTACTGAAAAGTAGGTAAATAAGCGATCGCTCTAGACCAAACACCCATTTACATGTATTACTGCAACCAATCAGCTAAGAGTTACTTGAACGGCCATAACTTTTGGCTTTTTTTGATTGAACTGATTCACTTCCCCTGTTAATCTTGTAGTCAAAAAAACTGGGGTGTAAATATCCAAGATTTGTTGGTAAATTTTAACAACATTATCTGTAATATTACACAGATTGACGCACCGAAAAACGTGATGTTACTTGGCTGTTGCCTATAATAATATTTTAGTTTTATTTCATGGTTTTAGACTAACTCCCCGTAAAGATACGATGAATTTTTGGATATTTTTTCTCTTCCCTCTAACGATATAATTTGTTGATTTGACAACAAAATATTTTTTTCTTTATTGTCTTCATCTATCTGGAGGTGATAGAAATTATTTTTAGGTAATTATCGTGTTACATATTCGAGAGTAAAATTTTTGCTCGCATCTATATCTAAAATAGAAATGATTGCTCAAAAATATTTGACATTCAATCATTATTTAGTGGTAATTATACTTAATAAATAATGATTGAACCTTTGAATATTTTTACTGGGTGTGTTCATTATAGCTATGATCTACGCACTTTAAATAATCTTTATTTAGACAAAAAATAGTCTGTTTTTCACTCTTTATAAAAAACTTACAAAGCAAAAGTTATGCTTTTGAGCTTTTGCTTAATAATATTAATACACAACAAGATACTAAGCCGAGAAAGCTCTTCAAAAGAAGATTTTGATATTTAAGTGCATCAGCTAGGTTTAATTAAAAGCCAACTTATAAAAAATATTGATTAAATAGTGATTTTTTATACCGAGTAATCTATGAATTAAAATACTAGAAAATTTGAGAATATACGTACTTCATGAAATTTAGGTAAAGTAAACTTCTAATGGGTGGTAAAGTTGGTTTTTGGCGTAGATATCATACAAATTAATCTGCTAAACCGTAACTTTCAGTTTGGGGAATGGGGAATAGGGGTAAAGCCTTAACCATTGGACCCGTCTTTAAAATAGGGAGTGGGGAGTAGGGAAAATAAATTTTTATTGCTCCAAGTGATTGCAATTCATGGAGTCTCTTGCATAAATATTTTTTGTCTGACGCAGGAGGTATGAGAGGCACAGAGAAGAGAAAGCAAAATAGAGTTGCAGTTAATATCTGTGTAAGTTTTATAGAGCTAGACTTACAGCAGATTTCAAGCAGCGTCAAGTAGAGCATCTAGGCCTCAAAGGGAGGCACAGAGCCTATTCTAATTCTGTTAGCGCAGCATGGCGTAGCCCATTCTGACGCCAAGCCGGGGAGCGTTTCCGGCTCCGCTCCTGAATTCACCAATTCTGGTGTAATTTCTCATAGCCGCAATCTGACATTGAGGATTAGGGCTATGAGTGCAACTATTCAAATTTAAGTTGGGGCATGAGTTGGAGAGTACCAATGCCTAAATCTTTAGGTGAGAGCGATCGCCCTTCAAACAAAGCCATCATATCTCGTAACTGGGGATTACCGCGCGAAGCTCCGGTGAGTCCTTTGGCAATGATTAAACCACAGTAGCCTTTAGTATTTTTACACCGCTGATTCCATTTTTTCCGGGCTTCTACATGAATTGGATCTTCATCTAAAAATTCACCAAAGAGGAACAATTCGCCATTTTGAGTTTGCAATAAACCGAGGTCATAGCGATCGCCATCAAAGGGGTCAGCGCCTGGATTAAAGCAAATTGCTTTGAGTCCCCCTGCTGCTTCAATCCTTTCAATTACAGTTTTAGCCTTAGGCCGGGAAGTTTGAATTAAAATCACCGGCAAACCGTCACCCACTGGTTTGATTTCGCCAGCCTTATGGTAGTTGACGCCTTTTCGTAGATACTCCAACATTTCCCAAGACACCACACCTAAACTGAGGAAAGAATCTTCTGGTATCAAGTCATCTTGTAATGAGCGGAAAGTCCCAGAGTCAAGGTTGTCAATCTCGTCATCCTCAACACCAAAGCCAGCCATTTCCTCTAATTCTGCTGCTAACTGCGGCATGGTAGAGACTGTCACAGCCACAGATTTAGTTGATTCTTCAGACTGTGGGGGAGAAATGCGATAGCGACGGCTGAGGGTGGGGAAGATTTCAGAATGCAGCTGGCGCCGATGATCGCGAAGAAAACGGATCAAACTTTCGATGGCAACAAAAATTACCAGTGCTTCCTCGTCATACAAAACAGAACGCAGTCCTTCTAAGGGGTGGATATTACCGAAAGTGGGGTCAATATCTGAAAGTGGCAAATCTGCCAAATCATCCATATCATCGTCATCTTCGTCGGTTTCATCAGCACTCTCAAAAGTGAGAAACAGACAATCTTGCTTGAGGAAGGCTTCTTCTAAACGCTCTTTTGATTCTTCATCTCTTAAAACTGCGGCGCGAAACCGCTTCAGAGACTCTTCTGAACGATAAAACAAAATGCCATACTCCATTCCCAGCATTCCCATAATGGAGGCGTAGAGTGTACCAACATCCCACTTATTAATTTCTATTGACAAAATTTGCTGTTCTTCCAGAAATTCCCAAGGTGCCGCTTGCCAAATTGCAAATGCCTTCTCTCGCAAAATTTGTGCGTACTGTGGAGGTAAGTCGGGGGTTTGACTATCGAGGATGTCAGCAAACCCGCGAAACAATTCGTCAATCAAAGGTAGTTCTGGTGCGTAGTCAATGGCGATATCCAAATCTTGCAGCACCCCTCGCAGGTAAAATTGGATTTCGCGGTCTTTGACTACAATTCTTTGGGGTCTGGCAGGTTTTGCTGGACTGTGGGGATGTTCCATTGCTCGCATTAAGGTGCGAACTATTGCTTCTGGACCGATATCTGAAGCTACCACATCCATACCTCGGACAATGCCTTGGGAGAAATCTACCCAAAGAATGCATTCTCCCTTACCCTCTGAGTCTGAATGCTGGCTTGGTGATGACAACGGACGACGATCGCCCTCCCATACAGAAGGAATTTGAGTTAATTTCTTCAACCGACGACTGGTAGAGCGATTAAAACTTGTCATAGAGTAACTTAATCAAAACAAGCAATTTAGGAACTAAACTTTTGGGGATGGCTAGCCTCGGATAAAATTTTCATGGCTGCACCAGAAAAGTGGTTGTATCTGTGGCTGCCAAAAGGCTCGAACTCCAAAATACGAATCTATAAAATACAGTGAGTCTCTCAATTCTAGAATAAAAATCTTTGGGCGCTTTTGACGGAGTGTTTACAATTTGGCATCTAGCGGCATCTATGTCGCTAGAATGAATACAAAAACACCAATGGGCGACCTAAAGGCAATAACAAGCCTGCACTTGGTAACCCCTAGACTAGTTAAGGAGTTGAAAAAGCATATGACACAAGCAATTCAGCCTCAACAACGCGGAATTCTGTTGAGCGAAACCGCATTGCGCCAGGTAAAATCCCTCCAGGAAAGGCAAGGCACAGATTTATGCTTGCGGGTAGGAGTACGTCAGGGTGGCTGCTCTGGGATGTCTTACATGATGGACTTTGAAGACGCCAGCAAGATCAGTCCTCAGGACGAAGTTTTCGACTACGACGGCTTCAAAATTGTTAGCGATCGCAAGAGCCTATTATATCTCTATGGCTTAATGCTCGATTATAGCGATGCCATGATTGGCGGTGGCTTCCAATTTACTAACCCCAACGCTAGCCAAACTTGCGGTTGCGGTAAGTCATTTGGGGTGTAATATTGTCATTTGTTAGTTGTCATTTGTCCAAAGCAAATGACCAATGACCAATGACTAATGACCAATAACTAATGACTATTGACTAATTTAGTATGACTCAAACAGTTGAATCCCTGTTTGACACAGGTTTAGAACGTTATAAAGCTGGAGAACCAGTAGATTCTTTAATCCCTGTGTTTAAAGAAGTGTGCGATCGCGCCCCTAGAACTAGTTCAGCTTGGATTTGTTTAGCGTGGTTATATCTACTCGATAACAAACCCAACTTGGCTTACAAAGCTGCAAACAAAGCAGTCAAGATAAATCCACAAGACCCACAGGGGAGAATTAATCTGGCCCTAGCTATGCTGGAAACAGGTCAAAAAGGTTTGCGGGAACACATTGACTTTGCACAACAGTTAATTTTTGTCAACCCAGAATGGGCAGATGAAATAAAAAATAGTATTGAAGACGGTTTAACTAGGAAACCAGATTGGCAGAGTTTGATAAAAGTGAAAAAATGGCTGTTTGAAGAGTAGGGAGTAGGGAGTGGGGAGTGGGGGATGAGGGAGATGAGGGGGATGAGGAAGTGTGGGAAGATGATAAAAAAGCTTTTCGCCTTTCCCACACCTCCTACTTTCCCAATGCCCTGTTTGGCTAATTCCCAATCCCCAGTACCCAATCCCCATCCCAATCATGAAAGATAAGTTGTTAAATTGGCTAAACCTGTTTTTAGTCGCAGATGTATTTTTGGTTTTGTTTGGCTTTGGTTGGTTAGCGATCGCAGCCCTTGGCGATGCTGCGGGAGTAAACTTGGGTTTGGATTTGTGGCATCAATTGTGGCAACCCTTATTTAACCCAGCAATTGGTATCCTGATGGGCGGTGCCATTCTCAGCGGTATTACCAGTTGGGTTTCCAAAAAATTTTTCTCTAGTCAATAGTTAAGGGATTGGGGATTGGGGATTGGGGATTGGGGATTGGGGATTGGGGATTGGGGATTGGGGATTGGGGATTGGGGATTGGGGATTGGGGATTGGGGATTGGGGATTGGGCATGGGGAAAGAGGCTCCAGGGGCAGAGGGGAAAGACTCCAGCAACTTCTCTTCTACTCCCCTGCTTGCTCCCTCATCTCCCTCATCTCCCTCATCTCCCTCATCTCCTCACTCACCAGTCCCCAGTCCCCAGTCCCCAGTCCCCACTCCCCACTCCCTACTCCCAAACTCTATCTGAGAATTTCTTTTAGTGCTGCTTGTAAATTAGGATAACGGTACTCAAAGCCTGTTTCCACAGTGCGCTTGGGTAGGACTTTTTGACCTTCTAGAACTACTATTGCCCCGTCTCCTAAAAGGGCTTCGATCGCAAAACCAGGGACGGGTAACCAAGAAGGACGATGCATCACTTCTCCTAAAGAATGACTTAAATCTGCCATCCGCACTGGGTTAGGAGCAGTGGCATTATATACCCCTTCGATTTCTGGTTTCGTTAAAGCTTGCAGAATCAGGTTAACTAAGTCGTCTACGTGAATCCAAGAGAACCACTGACGACCACTGCCAATGGGTCCACCAGCAAAGAGTTTAAATGGTGGAATCATTTTAGCCAAAGCACCCCCGTTGCCTAAAACAATACCGAAACGCAGAATTACTAGCCGTACACCAGCGTCTTTTACTTTTGTAGCTTCTGCTTCCCAGGCTTGGCAGACTTGGGCGAGAAAATCCTTACCAGATGAACTTGTTTCATTAAAGGTAGCTGTTTCACTAGTGCCGTAGTAACCAATAGCCGAAGCGTTGACTAACACTGTTGGTTTAGGGTTAGCATTGACCATCGCTTCCACGATTTTTTGTGTGCCTAACTTCCGACTATTGAGGATTTCTTGCTTGCGTTCTGGTGTCCAGCGTCCCTCACCAATGGGTTCTCCTGCCAAATTAACTACCGCATCAGAAAGTGCGATCGCACTTTGCCAAGAACCTGATTTAGTCGGAGTATAAGCAACAATTTCAAGATTAGGGAAAGCCCCAGATGGAAAAACTTTTTGAGCAAAAGTAACATTCCGAGTTAACACCAGTATTCTATGGCCTTCCCGATGGAGTCTTTGTACCAAACGACTACCAACAAACCCCGTTGCTCCAGTAACTGCTACTTTCATTTTTTACCTCTACCAAAGCCTTATTTTAAAGTTTTTTATCGCGTTGAAAGCTGAAAACCGAGTGGCTGGCATTGCTTGCAATCAGTGTAAGAGTATGTCACATGCTTCGGTATCATAGGATGGACGGAGTGTTGCAAGGCGTGGGGCTATTATGGGTCGCTATACCTGTTCATTTCTTGTTTCTGTTCCTAGTGACCATCTCCAGCCGTTACTGGTAGAACTTCTACAGGACTGTCAGTTGGATATTCAATACCAGACGGGCGACTACATTATCGCTCGTGAGTTTCCTGGTAATGTTTCTTTTTCTAAATTAGTCACACTGGAAGTACTAATTGATAAATCAAAAAGTACTGAAACAGAAACCCGGATGAGTATTGTGATTAAAAATGAAGAACTGCCACTGCAAGTGGATAATTACTGCCGACAAATGTTTGAATTCATCAAGCAGGCGATCGAAAGTAGCCGTCATTGGCATTTGATTGAAATTCTTGCAGGATAGCTGTCAACTACCCACACTTCCCTAAGGGGTCAGTATGGGCTTGAAAGAGCCAGATTTCAACGCAAGAGATGACTAGCCTATGAGACTTGTTTTGCTACGGACTTGCGAATATTTCCCTAGTTCGGATTATCTCCAAGCCTACTGGCTGTAGGCGCTTGCACAAAGATCTAGTTGATAATAAGGCAGAGGGGCAAAGGAGAAAAATTATTTTCGGTACAAATCCTGCCCCTTGTGGGCGGAATCTTCTCTTATTGGAGGAGGTTCATGGCCGGCTCCTTGTGGGCGGTCTTCTTTCCCCTCTGCTCCCCTGCTCCCCTACCTCTTCTTGATGCTCCCACAGCTTTGGGCTGTGGGATTACCAGACTTTATTTTATTGGTGGGCTTTTCACTTGAGTGGTTCTAATTCAGTCTCCTAAATCCTCTAAATCCTCGGTCATACCGGGGTTTATTAATGTAATGTCGTACTCACTTGAATCCGTTTGCCCCAAACGCTGAGAGTTTCTTAAGAGGTAATAAATGGCACGTACTTGAGGACCAAAAACGATCTCGTCTTCATTTTTTAGATCGTGGGCTGGCATCTTGCGTCCATTAATCATCAAACCGTTGGAACTAGGCTTTCCTTTGGCATCGCCATCTACTATTCGGTAATAGTAGCTATGACTATTATGCTCTCGTGGCAATCTCACTAATGTGGCATGACGGCGGGAGACAAACTGCGACATCAAACGGATATTACATTCGCGGTCTCTACCAATAGAATAGACGGGCTGCTCTAAAGAAAATTCCTTGCGACCTTGATCGTCTTCAAGAATCAGTAGATGGTTTTCATTGATTTCTGCTGCCATTGACAAATCGTTGCTAAAATCGGTGGAACTTTGATTAATCAAGATTTGTTTAGTATCGTATCTTGCCATTCTCACGCACCTTAGTTTGTGCTGGCGATTTAAATCAGGTTTAAAACTGCATAATACCTTGAAAGAGTAGAACATGGCCGTTCTACTCGTCATTTGTCATTTGTCATTTGTCCTCTCTTGCAAAGTCTCGATCCAAGGAAAGCTGAGCTTTTGACCTTGTGCTTTGTCCTTTGCTAGTTCAGAATAACGAATGACCAATGACTAATGACTAATCAGAACCTCCACGACTAAATAAGCAACTTAAATGCGTAACAGTTTAGAAATAAGCAAGATTTGTGCTTGAAAATCCTGCTTGACAATAATATTCTACGGGTGTTGAGACAAACGCCGTAATAATATTGAGTTTGTGACGACGCTAACAGAGCTAAAAGCCATTAACGCAGCAGCACCGGATGGGTTAAGAACAAAACCGAGACTAGGGAACAAAACACCTGCTGCTAAAGGAATACCAACTGTATTATATGCAAAAGCCCAGAATAGATTTTGGCGAATTTTGTTGAAGGTGGCGCGACTGAGTTGAATAGATTCGACGACATCGTTTAAGCGATCGCGCATTAGGACAATTTCAGCAGTTTCCATGGCCACATCTGTCCCTGAGTATAAAGCAATTCCGACATCGGCTTGGGATAAAGCTGGGGCATCGTTGATGCCATCACCAATCATTGCGACAAAGGATTGGGGATTGGGGATTGGGGATTGGGGATGGGGAAGAATTTTTCTTAGTCCCCAGTCCCTAGTCCCCAGTCCCTCTTTCTGGAGAGACTGTATTGCAGCCGCTTTTTTAGCCGGGGGGACACCTGCGATCACATCAGTGCTATCTAATCCTAATTCTTTGGCTATGGCGTTGGCTGCTTCTAGGCGATCGCCACTGAGGAGCATTACCCGTAAGCCCATGTGACGTAACTTGTTTACGGTGGTTTTAGCATCTGGTCTCAGGGGATCGGAAACAGCAATTAGTCCGGCTAAAGTTCCGCCAACTGCCACGAAAACCACGGTTTTACCAGCTGTTGCCCAATCCTGTGCTACCTGTTGTGCAGTTTCGCTGATGGCAATTCCATGCCAACTCAACCAGTCCGAATTACCCAACAGCACGATTGTGCCTTCTACTACAGCTGACACCCCCAGTCCTGGTTCCGTGTGAAAGTCCACAGCCTCTGGAATCGATAACTCCTGCTGCTGTGCTTCTTGCTGAATCGCTTTTGCTAGGGGATGGTGAGTACCGCTTTCTACGGCTGCGGCTAGTTGTATTAGGGATTGGGGATTGGGGATTGGGGATTGGGGATTGGGGAAGAGGGTGGGGGGACAAGGGGAATTGGGGACAAGGGGAAAGACTTGTTGCAAGTTATCCCCCTCTCTCCTTGTCTCCTTGTCTCCTTGTGCCCTTGTCCCTAGTCCCCAGTCCCTAGTCCCCAGTCCCTCAATTAACAAACAATCTGTGACGACGGGGTTACCTGTGGTCAAGGTGCCGGTTTTATCAAAAACTACGGTGTTTAGCTTGTGTACTTTTTCTAAAACATCGCCGCCCTTGATTAACAGACCCCGTTCTGCGCCCATACCAGTGCCGACAAGAATGGCTGTTGGTGTGGCTAGTCCCAAAGCACAGGGACAGGCGACTACCATGACGGCGATCGCTAATTTTAAGCTAATTAATAGGGGAGAGTGGGTAGAGACGGGATTAATCGCGTCTGTACTGAGTGGGGAGTGGTGAGCCATTTCCATGCCGCCAGACATGGTGACATCAGCAGTCCAGATGTGAGTGCCAAAAAAGTACCAAAAGATAAATGTTAATACAGATGCTGTCAATACCCCGTAGGTAAAGTAACCTGCGACTGTATCTGCTAATTTTTGTACTGGGGCTTTGCGGGTTTGGGCGGCTTCTACTAGGGCAACAATTTGAGCTAAAGTTGTATCGCTGCCGACACGTGTTGCTTGAATGGCGATCGCCCCTGAGTAGTTTAGTGTCCCAGCTGTCACCGGATCTCCCGGTTGCTTGCTCACTGGTACTGCTTCCCCAGTTAACATCGACTCATCGACTGTTGTTTGACCAGCTATCACTTCACCATCAACGGGGATTTTATCACCTGGCAGCACCTGCAAACATTCTCCAACCCGCACCTGTTCAGCGGGAATCTCTACACTAGAAGACCCGATTCCCGCTTCCTCTGGGTTGGCAATCAACCGCGCTAAGAGTGGCTGGAGTGCCAGCAATTGCCTAAATGCCGCGGCAGCGCGACCTCTAGCTTGTTGCTCTAATGTTCTTCCTAAGAGAATAAAGCCCAGCATCATTACTGGTTCGTCAAAGAAGCACTCCCAACCCATTTGGGGAAACAGCAGCGCTACTAAACTAGCAATGTAGGCTGTCAGGGTTCCCAATCCCACCAACGTGTTCATGTTAGGTGCGTTTCGCCGCCACCCCAGCCAACCATCTACAAAAATCGGGCGGCCAGGAATTAGGATGGCGATCGTTGCCAGTCCACAGTGAAACCAGATATTATCCAATATTGGCAGCACTGAACTGCCAATATTACCAAAATGTCCACTTGCCGACAATACCAGCAACAGGGCAGCGATCGCCAACTGCCTGAGTGAAGAGTGCATTTGTTGGCGTTGCCGTTCTGCTGGGTCTGGTAAGTTAGATATCTCCCCTGCTACTGTACCACTGGCTTTTCGGGGTTGAGTCGGAAATCCAACGGCTGTTAATTGCTTTGCCAGTGCATCTGCATCTACCACACCCGCTTGTGACTCTACAACTGCTACCTCTGTTGCCAGGTTCACACAGGCGCTTTTGACTCCTGGATGCTGGCTTAGCTGTCGCTCTACAGCCTTCACACACCCAGCGCACTTCATACCTCCAACATCTAGAATAATTTTCTCTAGGATTGGGGCAAATTCTCGGTCTACCTTAGTTTTGGGAACAAGTTGCATGGCAAGTGTTTGGATTCGCTACGAAAATTCAACGCCTGACTAAAAGCGTCTCTAATTCGAGCGTAGGCGAAATCTGGAACTACGACTGAATGTCAACCATATTAAATTTATTAATTTATCCTACCGCGCCGAGCGTCAATTACGGCTCCAGCGTAGATACAGCAGATTTCAAGTTGCTGAAGTACAAAAGCTTACCCTGTCTTACTTCCCAATTCTGGATTCTGAATTCTGAATTCTGCTGTAAGTCACATAAATAATAGCTGCAACCTGCATTGGCATCAGGACAATGAGGCTTTTCCAAAAATTGTCAATTTCTAAATGAGACATGACGTTGAAATACCCTATGCCCAACAAGAAAAACATGACCCAGCTCAGCTGTTTAGGTTTGAGAATGACCATATCAATAGGAATAAATGTAAAACTGCTGCTATCAATTGGCTTAGTACAGCACAGCGTCAAGCCAGCTACCATCGCTTAGCAGACAAGGGGCTAAACCCGCATTTCTCACAAGCTTGAGATTAGAGGGGCAGAGGGGCAGAGGGGCAGAGGGGCAGAGGGGCAGAGGGGATTGAACTTGGCACATTGAACTCTCCCCTGCTCCCCTGCTCCCCTGCTCAAGAGCACAAGGTTTTGAGAGATGTGGTGAGAAATCCGGGTAAAGCCCCTTGTTCAATGTAGGCAAACTTCCGCCACGGTGTACTAAGCTAAAACACATCTAATTTGCAGATGAAAATTTTCTCAATATCTTGTGGGGTGGGCATCTTGCCCGCCCTGATTATGCAACTTGAATGCTGATTAGCTTAGAACCAACCCTGCTTATTCACAAAGTAGGTATTCACAAATTCTTCAGGGGACTTATTCAAGTAGATCATGCCTTCAATTAAACCTACAAGTTGCATAACCAATAAGGCAACGCCGTAGGTGAAAGAACCCCCGACTACGGAGATTACCAACATGATAAAGCCTTCTGGGGCATATCCCAGAATCAACTTATGAACGCCAAATCCTCCAAGGATAATGCCACAGTAACCAGCTAAAAGTTGTTTAGTAGGATGACTGGGGTTGAGATTTGCCATATGAGTGCTGCTCCTTAAGAAGTGAGGTATAAAAATAAAGTCTTTATTGTAATAAGAGTGACTAAATATATTTGCTAAACAAATATATTTTTAATTTTTTTAGTGTGAGTAAGTGCCAGGATCAAGAACTAAAATCAGCGTGCTTTTAGTCTAGAGGAGACACTGGCAAGATTCAGACATCAAATGTCTTTCAACATAGCCCGAAAATTTGTAGCTCGTTGACGGCTTTTGCTGGATTTGATTGCAAATCCTGGTGCAGCAATTCTACTGATTTTCAGACAAGAGATTTATCTTGAAAAGAATCAACCTCAGTCATCAGCAATAATTGCTATGCATACCACTTTTTACAAGTCCATCAGTATTATTTCCGGAGTTTTTGGCGATCGCAGCAATAACGAGTATTGGTTGTTTGGGTAGTAAAAATGTGTAATTCTAACTTCTTTCTTAGTTATCAATAACTATTTGCGCTAGTGCAAACTGGATTTGCAATCCAATTAATTACGACAAAAATAACTTGGTAAGGCAATTAACATCTCGAAAATAGCTAAAATTACCCGAATTAAGAATAAATGCTTAGCTGGATAGTTTGTTGTCTATGTTCAGAGCATTATTTAATTTGCTTTTGCCGTTGTTTGGCTTTTAGCGAGTATTTATGCTTACAACCAATTATGACTAGTAAATTGTTGCTATCTATGGAGATAAAATCAGATATTTCCATTTTTAGCAATAGTATTAAATTTGTACTAATTACTACCAAGTATAAACAGGCTTAATAAAGTACCACTATTCCAGAGGCTGTGGAGGAGGATAGGAGCGAGGAGATTGCGCGATCGCGTGTAGACTACCCCCAATACAATGCCTAATGCGGTGAGTGGCAGAATTTCCGACAAGCTCAGGTGAGCGATCGCAAACAGCGAGCTACTGACAAGAATTGATGCCCATACGGGTAAATAACGAGTGAGAGAGGGTAACAAAAAGCCGCGAAATAGAAGTTCTTCAAAAAATGGAGCTGCGATCGCCGCTGTAAAGAAAAACATACCAAGTGCTACACCATCTTGGCTTTCGAGCGCTAGTTGCAACAGGGGATTGCTACCACCTTGTCCTTGCCAGAGTTGTTGATTGATTAAAGATACTACTACAACTATGGGTAAAGCAGCGCAATAGCCCCCCAGTCCCCAGAAAAACCAGTTATCTTGAAAACGGAAGCGAAACCAGAATTCCGGTAGTGGAAAAAAGCGTTTAATAGAGAAATACAGCACTGACAACGCCCCGGATGCTACCAGTATGTAACTAACTAAAACAGAAAAAGCTTGAAGTCGGACATCAGTAACGGGACGCGGTATAGGGAGCAGTGATAGTAGTACGGGCACAAAAAGTTGTCCCATGAAGAAAAAGCCGACGACAAAAACCTGCAAAACCGTTTCCACATCCCAAGGCGTGGACCAAGCTAAATCAGCATTTTGACCTAATAAAGAGGCTTTTCCTTTGAGTAAACGTTGAGCAAATAAGAAAACCAGCAGTATTAGACCAATTAATGCTGCCAAAGTCGGAATAGTACCAATAATTGCTAATTTCAACACTGCACCAGCAGCAGCTTCTTGTTGTGCAGCTTTCACTGCTGATAGGGCTTGTTGTCGCTGCTGGAGTTGATATAGCTGAACCAAAGCAGTAGAGCGAAACCAACCTTCTAAATTCTTTTGAATCGGTTGTTGAGCATCGGGGAGCAGGCGGGGAGGATTACTCCACAGTCCACTCAATACAGCAGCAGTTTCCCCAAATTCTGGATTGATATCTGAGCGTTTTTGTAATTCGCTCCAAGTTTTGAAGGCTGTATCCGTCTGTCCTTGCTGTGCTTGTAAAATTCCCAGCCGCAAGTCTAATTCAGCTAGTAATTTTTGTAGTTCCTTAAAAGACTTCTGTAACTGTTGCTGCTGTGATTGTTGGGCAGTTTTAGTAGTAGGAGAAACGTCTGGTAGAGGTTTAGGGAGTGTGGGAGTTATTTCAGGTTGAGAACGCAATTGTGCAAGTTTGTTGTTAACTTTATCCAAATTATTTTGAACAGATTGACGCGCTTCCTCATACTGCTTGGTAGCACTTTCTAGGGGTTGCTCACCAAGTATCGCTTCTCGAATCGCCTGGAGATTGTCATCGCTGCTATCTTGTGATTGCCAAGCTTGGGCTTGTAGAGCAATATTAATTTGATACAGTTCTAAGCGGCTTTGAAACTGAGGTTCTTGCCAACTACCAAATAAAGACAAAACTGCCAACAGAACTGCTATTGGCGTCATGATAAAAATTAAAATTAACCGCTTGAGTGTCATCTGTCCCTCTTTTATCTGACTCAGTGCTGAGTGGGGAGTAGGGAGTAGTGAGTGGGGAGTTAGGAGTTATTTTCTTACCCTGCTCCCTCATCTCCCTCATCTCCCTCATCCCCGCGTCCCCGCGTCCCCCTTGGGAATTATCGCAAGAAAAAGTCAGAGGTGGATAGATATTATCAATATTATGAGTCTGCGATGTCTACGACGGGCTACGCCTACGCACCCGCTATGTTAAATTACAACCCATTGCACTGCTTCCCCTCCGCCGAGGATCTGCCTGATTCTGACGATGAACCTGTGGATAATCAACTACAACACTTGATTCCTGGCTTGCTAGAAGCGATCTTAGCTTGGCTGTGGGCAAACCGCATGGATTGGTTTTTTGGCGTTGATATGGGGATTTATTACGATCCCGAATTACCTCCAATTGTGCCCGATGGATTTTTAAGTTTGGGAGTCGAGCGAGTTTTTGATGAAAACTTGCGCTTGAGTTATGTGTTGTGGGAAGAAAAGGTGATGCCAATTGTGGCATTAGAAGTTGTTTCTCATAGACGGCGTGGAGAATACACCAGCATAAAGAAACTTTATGCCCAGATGGAGATTTTGTATTATGTTGTCTACAATCCCCAACGCCGGAGAAAATCACCTTTAGAAGTTTACCGTTTTATAAATGGCGAATATGTATTACAGCCTGGAAATCCGGTTTGGTTACCAGAAGTAGGTTTAGCAATTGGTTATCAACGGGGAACTTATCAGGGAATTACGCGGGATTGGTTGTATTGGTATGACAAAGAAGGAGTCAGATATTTAACACCAGAAGAACGAGCTAGTGCTGCTGAAAGACGCGCTACCACTGCTGAACAACGCGCTCAAAGGCTGGCAGAAGAATTGCGAAGGTTGGGAATAAATCCAGATACTTTGAATTAATTTAGTCAGTGACTCAATTTTGGATTTTAGATTTAAGGGACTTCCAATAAAAAACATTCCATCCCTGCGGGACGCTCCGCGAACGTAGGGGCGCACAGCTGTGCGCCCCTACAAATGTACAAATAATTTGGGATAATTTATTTTTTGGAAGTCCCTAAATATTTGGTTCAGCTAACAAGTTTTTCTCCTTTGAGCATCCGTGATGCAGCTTCTAATAACGCTTCTTCCAGATAAGGCTTGGTAAAGTAGCCACTTGCACCGAGTTGAACTGCCATTTGTCTGTGCTTGTCTGCACCCCGTGAGGTAAGCATTGCGATGGGTAGGTGGTTGAGATTAGAGTCTTTCTGAATGCGAGAGAGTAACTCCAGACCATCGCAACGGGGCATTTCGATGTCGCAAAATACGATATCACAAGGCAGACCGGAGCGGAGTTTATCCCAAGCTTCCTGACCATCACGTGCTTGTTCTACGCGATAACCTGCTTTGTTGAATGTCAGAGAGAGCAATTCTCGGACTGTGATTGAGTCATCGACAATCAGCACTGTCGGGTCAATCTTGGTAGCGGGGATGTCTGTAGGAGTAGATTTTTGTTGCCAAGAACTACCACCAATTTGCGTAGAAATTCGTCCCTGGAAGATGTCGATGATTTCTAGCACGTCGGCGATGGGCATAATCCGACCATCACCCAGAACTGTAGCACCAGCTACACCAATGGGTTTGGGTGCTGGCCCTTCAAATTGCTTAATTACAATTTCTTGTTCGCTCAACACCAAGTCAATCTGTAGGGCAATCAAAGTATTTGCCGATCGCACCACAACCACAGAAACCATATCATCATCTCGGGTGCCGCCATAGACATTACCGCGACTAATTTGGCGATTGAAGGTTAAAAGTTCCTTCAAAGGTCGGAATGGCAGTAGGGTATCACGCCAAGAAATAAATGATTGTCCATTGGCGTTATGCTGAATATTTTTGAGTGGGATATCGAGGGTATCTTCTACACCGTCCATCGGGAAGGCAACTCTGGCTCTATCGGAGACACAACACAGAGCTTTACAAATACTGAGAGTCAGTGGCAAACGAATTGTGAAAGTGGTTCCCTTGCCAATTGCCGAATCGGTGTTCACTGTGCCCCGAATTTCGCTAATGGCAGAACGCACTACGTCCATACCCACACCGCGACCAGAAATTTCGTCTGCCTGGTCTTTGATGCTAAAACCAGAGTGGAAAAGTAGATCGTAGACTTCTAGGCGAGATATGGTTTTTGCCTGAGCTTCCGTAATCATGCCAATTTTGACTGCCTTAGCCTTAACCCGTGCGGGATCGATACCTGCACCGTCATCGCCTACAGAAATCACAGTTTGGTTACCTTGATGGAAGGCACGAATAGTAATGATTCCCACAGGTGGCTTACCAGCAGCTTGCCTTTGTTCTGGCGTTTCAATACCGTGAGCGATCGCATTATTCAGCATGTGCGTTAGCGGATCGCTGAGGTGATCTAAAATCATCTTGTCAATTAAGGTATCGCCGCCTTCAATCACCAACTCTACTTGTTTGCCACACTTGATGGCGTTGTCGCGCACACCTCGCCGCCAGCGATCGATAGTTTGGGCAAAAGGCACCATTCGCGCTCTTGTTAGTCCTTCTTGTAGCTGGGTGGTTACCTGGCGGAATTGCCGTGCTACTCGTTCAGTTTCTTCGGTGACAAAATCAATGTCACTAGCTGACTCACGCACTCGGACAATGCGCTCAATCATCTGCTGGGAGAGTGTATGGAACGGAGTAAAGCGATCCATTTCTAGCTCGCTAAAGCCTCTATCGGAATTAGAGTCCTCGGAATGGAAGCCAGAGTCTTTGGTTTTGCGTCCGGCTAACAGAGAAGCTTCCAAAAGCGATCGCTCGTACAATTCTTGCATCCTCGCTCCCACATCTGAGAGTTGTTGTACCTGAATCAGCAAGTTATCTAATGATTGCCGTAGTCGTTCGTGATCCTGCTCTAAGGTGTTGCGATTTACCACCAACTCCCCAACCAAATTACTCATATCGTCCAGTTGCTTAACTGGAACCTTCATCGTTTCTTCAAATCTCGCAGCACGACGAGTAGATGGGCGTGCAGTTTTACTTGTATTCGATTTTGCCAGAGTGGAGTGTGATATTGTTTGATCTGCTTCTGCTAGCAACTTTTCCAAGTCGCTAAATTCATCTGTGCGCGGTGGAGGGGAAATTTTCGGTGGGATTGGTTGAGTTAAGGGCTGGCGGCTAGATACAGCAGCCTCATTCTTATCTGTACCTAGCAATTCTTCCAGGGCAGCAAAATCTAGTTCTGGTATCTGCTTTGCTTTAGGAACAGGTGCTAATTGCTCTCCTAGTAATGCTTCCAAGTTGGCAAATTCATCTTCTGAAGCAACTACTTCAACGGTTTCTGTTTCCGTCAATTCTTCAGTCAGGGCAACAGCATTTTCTTCCTCTAACACTGATGCAGTTTCAGATGTCTCTCCTAAATTCAAGAAATTCGCTTCTAGATTTTCATCTGTTTCTACATTTCCTTGAATATCTGTTTCTGTTAAAGAAATTTCTGTAAACAATAAATCATTTGTGAAACTCAGTTCTGCACTTTCTATATTTGGATTTTCTGTAAAATCAAAAGCAGTTTCTAAATTATTATTTTCAGTATCTAAAACTTCTGGATTTCTCTGGAATAATTCTGAAGTTTCTGGAGTTGATAGTTCACCCACCACATCATCTGTAATTTCCATCTGAATATAGGTGGAATTGTCAACAACTCCATCCTCAAACAGCAGTTGCGGATTTTCATCAAAGGAGCCGAACAAATCATCTGCCTGTGCTTGGGATAATTCTGAGGTTTCTAAAGTTGATAGTTCACCCACTACATCATCTGTAATTTCCATTTGAATATAGGTGGAATTATCAACGGCTACATCCTCAAACAACTCTTGTGGATTTTCATCAAAGGAGCCAAACAAATCACCTAGCTGTGCTTGGGATAATTCTGAAGTTTCTAAAGTTGATAGTTCACCCACCACATCATCTGTAATTTCCATCTGAATATAGGTGGAATTATCAACGGCCACATCCTCAAACAGCAGTTGTGGATTTTCATCAAAGGAGCCGAACAAATCACCTGGCTGTGCTTGGGATAATTCTGAAGTTTCTAAAATCGATAGTTCACCCACCACATCATCTGTAATTTCCATCTGAATATAGGTGGAATTATCAACGGCTACATCCTCAAACAACTCTTGTGGGTTTTTATCAAAGGAGCTAAAGGAATTAAATTCTAAATCGGAAGATGTTTGAGGAGAATCAACAGCAGATATCTCTGGGGGCTGATTAGTAAATTCTGGAATGAAATCTACAGTTTCTGGTTGTTGTGATAAGCTATGAATTTCTTCTACTACAGGATGCAGTGTGAACGACGGTGCTGATTCTTCTAATGTCGCTTGTTCATTAATTTCAGAAAAAATCGTTGAATCACCCGGTGCTAATTCTTCAAATAAATCATCTCCAGCATCCGCTGATAATATCAGATCTAGTTCTTCCTCGTCCTGGAAATTCAGATCAAAATTTTCTATATCCAAACTGCCCATAGCAGAAAGTGTGGACTGCTGACTCTCCGCAAAAATATCATCAGCCTTAGTAGTAAATAGATTTTCTTCTAATGTTTTTTCTACATTTTGTTCAGCTAAAGAATTTGATTCTTCTGTGCTTTCCTGGTTCCAGAAGTTACTCAAATCATCTTCTGCCGGAGAAAAATTAGATGTATCTATCGAGGATATATCAAATAAATCACCACTTTTAGAATTGTTTATAGGTAGTATTGAATGTTCTTCTGTTTCACCAAATAGATTATCTAAAGACAAATCTGTTGGCTGAGATAATTCTATGTAATCATTAGGGGTAATTTCTTGTACCCAATTTTTATTTTCAGTTTCTAAAAATAAATTATCAAGACTGTTTTCTTGGTTGCTCGATAGTTCTACACTAGCAAAAACATCATTTTCTGGTTGAGTTACTTCGCCTGTAATTAACAGTTCATTATCATCATCGAGTGTCAGCGCCAATAAATCCGCAACTACATCGTTTTCATCCAGACTATTTGCGACAACCTCTTCAATTGGTTGTTCCGTAAATTCTGGTAAAATTGCCTCAGAATCAGCATCTAAATTTAAATCGAGTTCGTTGATATCACTAAAGTCTAAATTCGTCGCAGAAATTTCTTGATTTCGTGGTTCTGAGTTTTCTTTTTCTAGGAAGTTGTCGCCAAATAACAGAGATAAATCTTCTGTCTTAGCGGTAGTCTTGGTCTGTTGTTCATTGCTGGCATCATCATCAAACGAAAGTAAATCTGATAAATCGCCATCAGTATCTTCAGTTTCATTGCTACTAAGATCAATTCCCAATTCATCGGTAGCGGTAATATCTAAAGTTTCTTCTTGTTGCCAAGGTTCATCTAAATCAGGAGTCTCGCCTTCAAATAAATCGGCAAGGGTATTTAACTCAGCTATTCCTACTTCTGGACCATTGGGGTCATGATTCCTACTGATTGGATGCGCTTCCTCGTGTGGAGTGAAAGTAAAGCTATTTCCAGTTGCAGCGTTTGATGATGTTTTTTGTAACTCAAAAGAAGCGTGTCCACTAGTATCTTCTTCTAAATTCAGTTCTTCAATTGGCTCAGATAAATTATTTATGATTAACTGTTCGGCGTCCTCAGTTTCTTGAGCGATTGACTCTGCTGGAGACTCAAGGTCAAACAAATCAGGGGGAATTTCTAACAACTCAATTTCTGCAAAATTCAACAGTGCTTCTAGTTGTTGACTTATTGCAATTTCGGCTTCCTTACCTTGCAGAACTAATTCTTGAGCTTGCTTGATTTCAGTAATAACAATTTTAGCTAAAGTTAGATAAGTATTTTCGGGATTGGCGATCGCACTTGCTGCCGCTTGACACAAACCGCACCACTTGGATAAATTCCAAGTTTCACCAAGTTTGACTAACTGATGACAGCATTCCTGGAGGTTTTGCCGAGTTGAAGATGTTGTTGTTTGCTTAAACAATTGCAACATTTCCCGCAGGATTTGTAGCACCTGGGTTTGAAACTCGCTCCAATCATGATTTTCTTTGGCGCTGGCTGAGAATGACACCTCCTGGGATGCGACAGCGAACGATATTTCTGTCGATTCCTGATGCCCGTCTTCTGCCAAACTGGGAATATCTCGCCGCAGGAAAAGTTCTGTGAGTGTGGAGACATTATCTACAGAACCTGCAAGTTCCGTTCCAGATGAATTGCCTACTCCACTGTTTCCTCGTTCTACAAGCTGTTCTAGATGCTCATTCAGCCACTGAAAAACAGGCTCAGTTTCTGACATCAATGTATTAGCTGTCTCTTCAGAAAGACCATACGGGCCGCTCAAATGCTCTAACAGCGCTTTCAGGGTATCAGATACGCCGAGAAATAAAGACTCTAACTTTTGATCAATCTGAACCGGATGTTCTTTAAGAACTTTGAAACAATCTTCCAGACGGTGGGATGTATGCTGGATGCTAGTCAATCCAAGCATCGCCGCTCCTCCTTTAATGGAGTGAGCCGCCCGGAAGACCTCACCGATCATTTCCGGGTCGTTCAGGGTACCCTCTAGATTCAGCAACCCCTGTTCAATGGTGTTCAGGTGGTCTCTGGCTTCTTCAATAAAGTAACCCAAAATCCGCTGTTGTTGTTCCGGCAGCATAGCAAAAGTTATGAGTTATGAGTTGTGAGTTGTGAGTTATGAATTATGAGTTATGAGTTATGAGTTATGAGTTATGAGTTGTGAGTTGTGAGTTATGAGTTGTGAGTTGTGATTTTTATTTCTAACTCCTCACTCCTAACTCCTAACTTGATTTCAAGTTGTAATTTTTATTTTTAACTCCTCACTCCTAACTCCTAACTTTTTTACCTAGTTTCAAGGGTTTCTACTCGGAAACGTTCCACGGAGGCGATCAAGTCACGGGACACACCTACTAGGTGTTGTAGGGCACCTGAAACTCGCTGTGCTTCCTGGGAAGTTTCTTGGGCTGTGAGTTCTACTGATTGCATTACGTGAGCAACGGCGCGGGAGGTTTCCGTTTGTTCTACAGTGTCGCTGGTAATGGAACGCACCAGAATATCGATGCGATTCGCCACTTGAATAATGTTTTCGAGCGATCGCTTGGCTTCTTCTGCCAATTTTGTGCCTTTAATTACTTGTTGTGTGCCTTCTTCCATCGCGGTCATTACGGAGCCTGTTTCGCTTTGGATTTGCATCACAATTTGTTCAATTTCTTTCAAGGATTTGGCAGATTTGTCTGCTAATTGGCGGACTTCATCTGCTACAATCGCAAACCCGCGTCCAGCTTCTCCCGCCCTCGCCGCTTCAATACTAGCGTTGAGTGCCAGCAAGTTTGTTCTGGAAGCAATCTGAGAAATCAACGCCACAATTTTAGAAATTTCTTGGGAAGATTCCGCCAGCCGCTTCACTTTGCGAGTTGTTTCGGCAACGGTTTCTCGAATTTCCAAAATCCCCGCCACAGTATTTTCTACTGCTTCGCCACCCTTGAGAGCGATCGTACTTGCATCGCGGGCAACGGTTTCGGCTTCCCGCGCTGCTTCTGCTACCCGCTGAATCGAGTCGGTCATCACCTGTACAGAATTCAGCGTCACTGCCAACTCTTCTGCTTGCCGCAAAGCATCACTAGATAAGGCTCTAGCAAAGGTTTCGGAGTTAGTTGCACCTTTTGTCACTTCCTTGGCTGCCACTTTTACCTGTTGGACAATATCCCGCAGGTTTTGAATTGTCAGGTTAAAAGCGTCAGCTACGGCTCCCAGAACGTCGGCTGTGACTTCAGCTTGCACTGTTAAATCGCCTCTGGCAGCTCCTTCCACATCATCCAAGAGGCGAATCACCTGGCGTTGCAGATTTTCTTTGGCTTCCTCTTGTTCATCGGCTTTGCGTTGGGCTTCATTTGTGGTCGTGAAAATTACTCGCGCCATTTCATTAAAGCCACTAGCTAAATGCCCCAATTCATCTTCCGAATACACCGTAGCTTGAGCATTCAGATTTCCTTGGCGTACAGCCTCAAACTGAGTCTCCAAATCCTTGGTTGTGCGGCGAATTTGCTTGAGTGTGATATTCCCCATGAAGCCTGCGGTAGCAAAACCCGTCAGTCCGGCAGCCAGTGCCATTGCCCAACCTGTATTTCGGACACTTTCCCTTTGTTGGGGTGGAGAAAATGTTGTGGCGAGAAAGCTGACTGTGGCTACAACCAGCGCCGAGGCAATACCCACACTCCCACCAATTAACCATTGCTTCCTTTCTATGGGGGCATTTTCTAATGGTGCTAACCAGCCTTGCTCAACGCTGACATTGGGTTCTACCTTGGAGACATCTGCTTGGTTAAAGGCTGGAACTGGTTCGTGTGAACCAGTAATCGTGAATAGTTCTTCTTCACGATCTGCTGCATTACTTGAAAAAGCCTGCACAACTTGGGAGCGTCCAGTACCACTGGTTTCTGCTGCGGCAGAATGCATTGCTATGTCAGCGAAGTCAGAATCTCCTTCGATCAGGTCAAACCCTGGAATATTCCCTAAATCATCAAATTCTTCAAAGTCATCTAAAAATTCTATATTGCTCTTAGAATTTTCTCGATGCATTACATTGTTTGACTCTTCATCAGAGGATAAGCTCTCTGATCCAAAGGCAGACTCAAATGCTTCCAGATCAAAATTTTCATCCTCATCAAAGCTATTTTTGTCTGAAAATTGAAGTGATTGAAACTGCTTTTTATCCGAAATAAAATTTTTGTCCAAAGATGAAGAATCATCAGAAAAATTTGGTTGAAATTCTTCTTCAGCTTCCAATTCTCTTTTTTCCAACCAACTCTTAGGTTGGGTTTCCGACAAATTTTCTTGACTATTGTATCCTGAGTTATTGGTTGTAAACCTATTGCTTGGTTCTTTTTCAGCAATCAGTATAGTTTCATCTGCAAAATGATGCTGTGGAAGTTCTAAACTTTCAACACTGAAATCTTGAGGATCTGACTCACTCAACAAATCAGCAAAATTATTGTTACTATTACCAGTTTGTGAATTAGAAGCTGAAGAGTAGTTATTATTGTGAATATCTGAATTTTCGTTAGTAGAATTTATTTCATTGTCTGCAAAATGATTATTCACTAATGATTCTTCCAGACTCTCTTCGGAGCTATCTTCTTGCCAAAAAGCAGGTAATTCTAATTCTGCGTTTTCCTCCCAACGGCTGCTATTGGAATCTTGTTCGTCTAATTCTTCATTTAAGGCAAAAGGATCTTCACCAAAATTTATAGAAGAATCTGATATGTTTTCTGTTTCAATACTGCCTTCTGTGGCTATATTAAATGGATTGTTTGAAGATAGTTCTTCAACTGTATTCACAGTTTGTCGATCCTCTTCAAAAAAGTTCAAATCCAGGTTTTTGCTGTCAAATTCCTCACTAGCAGGCAAATCTTCTAATTCTTCTTCGCTATATGCCAGCGCATCAGACATCTCTAGGGAATTTATTTGCTCTTGACTTGCTGATGTATCAATCTGACCACCAAACGACTCTAGATATTGATTAATATTCTCAATTCCATTATTGGCAAAAGCAATAATTTCTGGGTCCTTAGTCAAGTCTAATACCTGTTGATATTCTTGTTTTGCAACATCATACTGTTGCAAAACGTAGTAGATGTGACCCCTTAATAAATGAGAATTTGGATCATTTGGTAAATTTTGCACCACTTGGTCAACTAAAGTGGCGGCAACGTCATAATTTCTTTGAACATAGGCGGTCATCGCCTGTTGATATGTTGGCTCGTAACCATCAATACTTGCTGCCATTTCCTCCTCCAATTTCATCCTGCCCATCGCGCACTCCGTATAATTGCCATTTGATCGAGCAGTCGTAGACACTGATTATTTTTAGCACCTAGTACCCACTCTCCACGTAAAAAAGGAGCCATAGTATCTGGAACACTAGTTGGTGGCATGAGATTTTGGACATCCAGCCAGTCCATACCACCGATTTCTTCTACTGCTAAACCCACGATTGTGTCTTGTTCTTCAATGGCAATCACCGGAATTTCAGCTTTATCTGTGTTTAATGCACTTGGTTCCCCCAGAAATTGACCCAAATCAGCCACCCAAATAACTCGACCTCGTAAATTTAGAGTACCCAAAAGTAAAGGAGAAGCATTAGGAATCGGGGTGATTCTATCAGGACTTAGTTCAATTACTTCCCGGATGCCAGTTGCTTGTAGTGCAAACTCCTGATGCGAGGGAATGTAAAACCTCAAATGTAACTCACCTTCAGGACTTTCTACTTGTAATTCTGGTCGGAAATGATCTTGACCACTGCCACTTAAAAAGTCCGGTTTGCTGACCATATTGCTTTTATCCTTATCCTCGCAGCAGTTGTTTGACTGTTCCTACCAACTCAGTTGGTTGAAAGGGTTTGGCGATGTAGGCGTCTGCACCTTGTTTCATGCCCCAGTAGCGATCGAATTCTTCACCTTTGGAAGAACACATAACTACAGGAACATTTTGGGTTTTCGGATCGGATTTTAACCGCCGACAAACTTCGTAGCCGTTCATCCGGGGCATGACAATATCCAATACCACTAAATCGGGAGGTGCTACTTGAATTGCCTCCAATGCTTCTAATCCGTCACTGGCATGGGTGACTGTTAGTCCAGTTGCTTTCAGGAGATCTGTAATCATCTCCCTTTGCGCGATACTGTCTTCTACAATCAGAACTGTACTCATAAGTGTCTATCTACCTCCTGATGTAACGTTCCTAATTTGGAACATTCCCTGATTCCCCCGCAAGTATTAACTGTATAAATTAAATTTAGTTTTTCGCTAATTTCCTGGATAGTGAGGTTTCACTGGGTTGGCTCATTCTGTGATAACATCTTTTACCTCATCTTTTAGTAGATCCACAAGTATTGGATCGCTTTATATTTTGGATTTTGGATTTTAGATTTTAGATTGTTCAATCCAAAATCCGTCTTGAAAAGCTTTGATGCCTCTGTCTTGCCGCCCTCTGGGCTTCTACGCCGAAAGCCCTAGCTATTTTGGATTTTGGATTTTAGATTTTAGATTGTTCAATCCAAAATCCGTCTTGAAAAGCTTTGATGCCTCTGTCTTGCTGCCCTCTGGGCTTCTACGCCCAAAGCCCTAGCTGAAACTTTTGTCTGCGACACGCACTCGCGTTCGCAAAATCCAAAATCCAAAATCTAAAATCTAAAATTTTTCTGCCCCATTTTCATTGTTTGTTGATATATTTCCCCACGAGCATGAGTAATTCAGTGTCTGTAAATGGTTTTGTTAGATAATCCGTTGCGCCGACCATGCTAGCTTTGACTCGATCGATAAATCCATCTTTACCAGTAAGCATGATAATCGGTGTGAGCCGAAATGCCGTTGAGTGTCGCAGCATGGCGCAAACTTCGTATCCCTCCAATTCCGACATGGCAATGTCGCATAAAATTAAATCCGGTTTGAGTTGAAAAACCAGACTGATTGCTTCTAGGGGATTGGTGAGGACGATCGCTTCATAACCTTGTGTTTGTAAGATGGAATTTACAGTCTCACCGATGGCGATCGCATCGTCAATACATACTATCCGCCCCCTGTTTTTTTGATTCAATTCCCAGTTCTCAGTGTGACTCTCCGGTTGATTTGTCGCTGAATATACTAACTGTAGCCAACTCTGCTGCACATATGGATATATTGCCTTAGCGACTGTCAAAATATCTCGGTTGAGATAACGAGCCAGTTGACGCAGGGATGTTTTACCATCAGCCCAATGTTGTAGTTTATTGACGGTTGCTGCTGGTAGCGATGAGTGTGTCTGAACTTTGTCAGATAGCACGAGTAATTGTTCGGGAGACTGAATGTGTGGATAAAGTTGCTTCCACTCTTGTAGCTGCTTAGTAATTTTTGTCACAAAGCGGCTAATCTCAAAAGTGTTTAATTGCGGGGCAAGTGCCGCGCCTTGACGGAAAATAAAATTACCTTGATGTAAGCTCAGCAGGTCAAACAGGCTTTCATGTACCAAACCCTGGATAATACTAGCAGCTATCTTGGGGTTGATGATATTCTGTTCCAGTAGTGCCCAAAGATATGCGTACTCTGGTGCATCGGTTGATGATAAGGAGGCAATTTGTTTGTCGGCAAGTCGCATCTCAACTCGGTAATGACGTAAATAATCGCTAATCCTGGATAAGCTACTTTCTCCTTGTTGGCAATAGATGATTTGACCATTGAGGAAAAAAACGAACCAAGACTGTTGTTTTGAGAGATATTTACTAGCTCCGTCTTCACCAGCTTTGTTGTTGTGGTAAGAGCTATGAGCTTCTACCCATAGTTGCCCTGTTCGTTGTCCCAACTCAATTAATTGCAGAATACTGCAAATATCAATTTCATTTAAATTTCCCTGCATTGAGCTAAAAAGTACTCCTTATGATGGCGTTTATATTATTTGTTAATTACGTCAGGTAGTTTAATTTAGGAGTTAGGAGTTATTTCTCTTACCCTGCTTTACCCGCTTCAAGTATTGGTGAATTCACCAATTCTAAATTCTGACTTTTTGTTTACAGCAGATTTCAAGGAAAGTGAAACACGCAAGCTTAGCCTCAAAGCTACTTCTAAACCCTGTTTACTTGTGTTAGCGCAGCGGGGCGTAGCCCATTCTGAATTTTGAATTCTGCTGTAAGTATCGATCGCAGGGAATTGGAAAGATTGTGACCTTATCCCTTGTTCTCATCAAGTTAGAAATTAAGCTATAAACCTTAATTTTTCGTAATACACTTTCACAAAGCTAGTGTTAACACGGAAGTCATCATCCCTGTCATCAGTACAAAATATAAAGGCGTGGTCAAGTCGCTTCTATAAGTATCAAGACGTAGCATCTCGCGTCTATAAATAGTTTTGTCTGTTTTGTTCTGCTCAACTCCGGTTCAGTGAGACAAGTGAACAGAATTATCTCAGGTATATCTCAAAACACTAACTTTAAGTGCATCAATAAGGACTAACAGTGTGCTGTATTTAGCAGAAGTACAAAAACAGAAAGGTGGTTTACTCAGTGGTGGTGGCAAAACCGAACTGAAACTACTAGCTTGTCAGCGAACTGACCAGAATTGGAGTACTGTGTCGGAAGAAGTGATTGCCGCTGAGGACGCAAGTAAATTAAATGATGGCGCCTTGGTACTGGTTGAACTGAATCCGAATCGTCAAGTACAACGGATTCAAGAAGCAGGGCGGCCGCTAGTCAATATTTTGCAGAATTTTTCCCGCCAATTGGAAAAATTTAAGCTCAAGGAAGATGAGATCGATCAGTGGAAACAGTCGCTGACGTTTCAGGCGCAAGAGTTGAATCGCCGTGAAATGGAAATGGAAGCACGCCTGGAACAGTTGCAACAGATGGAGGATGAGTCGCAACAACTAGAGGAACAAAAACAGGAAGTTGATACATCCCGTGGGGAAATTGAACGTTTACAAGCAGAAATTGAGCGCAACCGTCAGGAATTGGAAGGTGCTTGGGAGCATTTGCGCGGTGAGCAGCGTCGCCTAGAGGAGCGTCAAGCAGATTTTAAACAAGGAACGGTTTTGGATGAGGAGCAAAGTCGGGCGATGAGTGAGTTACTCGATCGCTTATCAAGTCGCGTTCCTCCCACAGAAACACTGACAGAACACGTTCATCTTGGCTTTGAATTGGTAGAAAATCAGCAAGCTATTCTGACTTCACACTGGGAACAACTCCAGCAGCAAAAAACTGCCATCGCTCAACAACAGGAAGAAGTTGAGCGCTTGTCACAAATATTGGGCGATCGCCAAAACGCATGGCAACAAGGACAAAATTCTCTAGCCCAGCAAACAGCCCAATTGCAGGTCAGTACAGCCGAGCTTAACAACAAGCAAGAGTATATTAAGTTACTTAAAGAACAGTTACGCAATCAAGAAGATTTATATCAACAAATTCATACCTTAGCTGCAACATCTGGTGATGTAGTTTTAGGACAGCAAGTTGATGTCGAAGCTTTACAAAAAATGCCTCTAGAAGAACTACAAAAAATAGTCCAAGATTTACAGCATAAATTGGAAATAGACGCTAGCTTTGTTCACGATCAAGAACAAGAACTTAAATATAAGCAAGAAGCTATAGAAGAACTGCAAAATAAATTAAACCAAGCATCTGACCAGGATCATATTAATTTAGAACTGGAACTAACAGATGAAAAAGACCTTTATCAGATGCTAAACTCCAGTTTGGTGGGACAACGCCGCAACATGTTACAGCATGAGAAGTTTCTCAAGCAACACCAAAATGTATTGCTGCGGCGGCAAGGACATACTGTTGCTGATGAAGAAGAGGGTAATCAAATTAATTTAGCACCAGTTCTGTTACAAATTGAAACCCAGCGACAACAATATTCACAGGAAATCCAAAAATTAGAACGTGAGATTGAGCAGATGCGTGCTGGTATCGATCTAGCTCAAGGTATGATTGATAATCAAACTCACGATTTGGAAGAGAAGCAGCAAGAACTTAAAGCGATCGAAGAAAACTTGGTGTCCCTAAGAACAGCAACTGCTCAATGCTGTGGTCGAGTCAATCTCTACGAAGAAGCACTACAACCAATTCAGGATTGTCTAGACGGCTTACGGCAAAAGCTCCAAGGAATCGGAGAATGTTTGGATCGATTCCAGGAAAGTGGCGATTCTCAAGTCCAAGCGATCGCTCAGATGCGCCAAACTCTTCAAAGTTTGATATCTCAACCAGAATTGTTAGCGTCTTAAAAAGTGCCTAGTGCTGAAGGTAGTGGCTCATTTTGGATTTTGGATTGAAAATTGCCTTCTGCATCTGGGTTGTATGAATCCATCTGTCGGAATCATTTTTGAAATTCGTATGAGACCTGTAGATAAGCTGGTTGAATTAATTGCCTTGCCTGCTCTGCGATCGCTTTCTTGGAGGTGATTGTTAGCAATGAAAGAGCTTAGTTATTACTCCATAAATAAACTAGATTCTACATGAAAAAACTCTCCCAGCTTATGCGCTTGTTCTCTATCCATCTTCTGTTGTCCATTTAAAATATTATCAACCAAATCTTCTGTTCCTAAGACCGCTACTAAATCATCTCTACTTCTCTCAGATTCCTCTAAAATAAATAACAACATAGATACAGGATTATTCTGCTGGTTTGGCTGATAATATTCTTGTTCAAATTTTTCAATTAAAGTAATTAATAACTGATACAGTTCGTCTTCTTCTGGGGTACGTTCCCGGTGCATTAAATCTTCCACTATCCTTAAAGCTTGATCATTTTCAGCTTCAGTTCTTATCAATTTGGGAAGATAAGCTGTTAATAATTCCTTGTATTTATCTGGATTAAAAGTAAGGGTCATCTTTCCAGTTCTCCTTATCGTATTCCGCATGGGTGAGGATATACTTAATATAAATTAACTGCCCTTCATAATCTATACTAACAATCAAGCGATATTTATTTCCTTTAATATTGAAAACTGTAAAATTCCCAACAGCTTCAGCTTTAGGAAAAACCTGCTGTACTTCAACTAAATTTGACCATTTAGCTTTAGTGGCAACTTTATACCAATTGCTTAATACTTCCTGGCAATCTGCATGTTTTTCTGCATATTCTCTTAAGATTCTAAAACTAATAATGTGCATTGTCCCTGATAACAAAAAGACTTTAAATAACTATTTCAAACAGATCCAATCGCCTTGTACTTGAGCGATCGCACCACCAGGAAATGGATCGGTTTGCGATCGGTTGGGCGCTGTAATTAAAGCCGTTAATTTTTCAATGTGTTCAAAACCAGGTGCCTCAGTCAGTATTTGCTGCAACACCTGACGCATCACGCGACGTTGCAACGCCAGTGGTGCTTTCTGCAATACCCGACGATTCAAGCGTAAAGGGAGTGGGGAGTGGGGAGTGGGGAGTAGGGGAGATGAGGATAAAGCAGGGGAACTCTTAGCAGGGAGCAGAGGATAAAGAGGTAATTTTTCATTCTCACCCATGCCCAATGCCTCTTCCCGTAACTGCTGGGCGGCTTTTTCCAAATATTCTACTTCGGCTTGGAGAAGTTCTGCCGTTTGGGCTAAGGCGGATTCTACTTGGGGGTTGAAATTTTCTTGTAAATATGGTATTAGCTCTTGGCGAATGCGATTGCGGGCGTATTTTAAATCTTGATTGGTGGAATCTTCCCAAATCGGCAATTTAAATTCTTGACAAAATTGCTGTGTTTGGGCGCGAGTAATTTCTAAAAGTGGACGCACTAGCATAATGCCTGTAGTTAGGGGACGTTGCCAAGTCAGGGCTTGCAAGCCATCGGCACCAGTACCGCGAATTAAGTTGTAGAGGAGAGTTTCGGCGCGATCGCTGGCGGTGTGTCCTGTAACGATATATTGATAATTATTTGCTTGGGCGATCGCACTTAAAGCTTCATACCGCCAATCGCGTGCAGCAGCTTCACTATTTATCGGTTCGTTGGCTGTTTCTAAATGAAAGGATATACCCCAAGTTTTAGCTAAGTTTTCTACGTGATTAGCATTAGCTTGGGAGTCAGGACGCCAGCGATGATCGCAGTGGGCAATACTTAAATCCCATCCCCATTTGGATTGTAAATCTAAAAGTAATTTTATTAAGCATAAAGAATCTTGTCCACCGGAGACAGCGACTAATAGCCGTTGGTTGCGCTCAAATAAATGGCGCGATCGCATTGTGCGATGGATTTTTGCGTGTAGAGGAGTCCATACCATTTTTAGAACTTCTCATACTAATTCGTAATTCGTAATTCGTAATTCGTAATTGGTCAGATTCAATTTGGGTTTCCAGGTTTGAGTTTGTTGCCTTATTTTAGGCAATTCTTGCAACATCAAGTGAATAATTTTGCAATTCTCTCTGCTTCTGTGCGTGAACCTTATCCCTAATTCAACGCATAATATACAGAATCTTGGATAAATTCACAGATAACCTTATGCCACAAATTCAAATCGGAATCGAAGGCGAAGACGCACCAACAGCAGCCGAAGCATTGCTAGAAATTCCCGGAATATCGGGAAGCTATGAAGTACAAACTCAAAAAGAGGGAACTCTGGCAGCTATTGCTACCGTTGTTGGCATTGTGGGTGGTGTTGCGGCTTTAGCTGAACAAATCCGCAAATGGTATCAAGAATGGCATAAATCCCATCCAGGGAAGCAATTTGATGTGGTAATTCTTGACCCTGATACGGGAAACAGGATTTTACTTGAAGATGCTACTCTAGAGGAAATCACGGAAATCCTCAAATCTCTCAGCAAATAAAGTGCAAACTATCCGCATTCAACTTCGGGAAAGTACGCAGGAAACAGTTGAACTCAGGTATTGGCTACCTCAAATAAAGCACTATGAATCACGTCGTCTGAAATTAGCAGAAATCGCTGATTTCCTTAAGCAAGGTGAACGAGATTACTATAAACTGCTGCCCAATTTACCAGGAATCGGGCAGCAGTTATTTTTTTGGTTGGATGGGGATGGACGGTGGTTGAGTCGAGGAATTGCTAACTGTCGCGGTGAGGGGTTGGTAATTGCCATTGATACTGAGCAAAAATTGGCACATCTACCTTGGGAAGTGCTGCATGATGGTGAGGATTTTTTGGTCAAGCGGGTTAATCCAGTGGTTTTACCTCTGCGCTGGATTGAGAAAGAAACGGCAGGCTTTTCTGTGGAACCACGACAATTGCGAGTATTGTTTATGGCAACCGATCCGGAAGATGTGCAACCAAAGTTAGAGTTTGAACAGGAAGAAGCGAGAATTCTGGCAGATACGCGAGATTTTGCTTTAGATTTGCGGGTGGAAGAAAGCGGTTGCGTTAGCGAGTTGGGTAAGGTGTGGAGTCGCTATTTTAATGACTTTGATGTGTTTCACCTCACAGGACACGCCTCAATTAAAGATGAAGCACCTTACACGCCTTACTTTATCACTGAGACGGAAATCGGCGATCGCCACGAAACCACAGCCGCAGAACTTGCGGAAGTCTTCCGGTTTCGCTTTCCCAAGTTGGTGTTTTTATCTGGGTGTCGGACTGGACAAGCACCAGATAAAGGGGCTGTCCCTTCAATGGCTGAGGCACTTATTGCACAGGGGGCGATCGCGGTTTTAAGTTGGGGGCGGCCTGTGGAAGATCGGACAGCTACAGCCGCCGCCGCCCACCTATACGGCAAATTGGCTGCCGGATATCAATTAGCTGAAGCACTCGCTAGCACTTACCAGCAGTTGTTTAAACAGAAAGTGCGTGACTGGCATTTGTTACGGTTATATGTCCAGGGAGAATGTCCCGGTGCGTTGGTGGAAGTGTTGGGAGATGTGCCACCTTCTGCGCCGGAACCTGCTTATGATCTGTTTTTAGATCCCGATACCCAACTGGTGCGGGTGGCGAAACCCTCTGAGTTTGTTGGGAGACGGCGGACTTTGCAACGTTGTCTCAAAGCAATTCGCACTTCATTAGGGGTACTAATTCACGGACTGGGGGGTGTGGGTAAGAGTACTGTGACAGCGCGACTTCTGGAAAGGATGGTTGGCTATCACAGGCTGGTGAACTTTCGGCAACTGGATGAGGACAAACTGCTCAAAACCCTTGCTGAACAATGTACCTCGGAACGGGGGCATGAAATTCTCAATGGCAAGTTACCCTTGATGCAGCGCCTCACCAAGTTTTTCACTGAAGGACTGAATACCAAAGAACAGCGCTTTGCCTTTGTGCTGGATGACTTTGAGGCTAATTTGGAATTACGAAATGGGGTTTATGTCTTGCAACCACAAGTTGTGGATGTACTGCTGGCGTTGCTGAAGGCGATGCAAAATTCCCAACTTCCCCACAAGGTAATTATTACCTGTCGCTACAATTTCACTTTGTCGGAACTGAATCATCGTCTGTACCGCGAACCTCTGGGGGCTTTGGGTGGGGCAGATTTAATTAAAAAGTATAATCGTCTGGATTCGTTTAATGGCAGTTGGCAATTTCAGCCAGATTTGCCCGAACGTGCCAAAAAAGCAGCTGATGGAAATCCTCGGCTGTTGGAATGGTTAGATAAGATTTTGCAAAATTCCCCGATGTCGCCAGAAGCCGAGAGGGGAGTTGAGATGATTCTGCAAAAGATGGCAGATAAGGAAAAGGAATTTCGTGAGGATATTTTGGCACAGGAATTGCTGAAGCAGCAAACTCCAGCTTTGCGTCAAATGCTGGGGAAGTTGTTGGTGTATGAGTTACCTGTTCCTCTAGCTGCTATTGACACGATTTGTGAGGATATCTCAAGTTGGGAAAGTCATATTCAACGCGCTGAAATTTTGGGTTTGTTGGAAGTTACCCTCACCAACAACACAGAGAGGTTGTATCGTGTTCCCCGGATTTTGTCACCGTTGCTAGAGTTTCCAGAAAACCCCAAGGGTGAAGAGTTGCATAAACAAGCTGCACAAATTTTGTATCGTCTGTGGTGGGAAGAGGCGGAAAGTTCTACGGAAGCACAAATTTTAGAAATTCATCGTTTGGCGTTGTTGGGGAAGGATGGAGAAATTGCGGGAAAAATTGCAACTGCTTTAACAAGACAATGGGTAAAAGGTAGTCGCTATCGAGAAGCTGTTGAAGTTTGTCGAATTACCTTAGAAGTTGTTGAAAACTATGGTATTTTGCACGAACTAGCTACATCTGAAAAAGAACTGGGTGAACTTAATAAAGCATTAGCACATTATCATCAAGTTCTAAATCTTTGTCCTCCAAAGGACGAACAACAAAAAGCGGCGACGTTGCACCAACTTGCAGATATCTACACCATCAAAGGGGAAGTGGATCAAGCGCTCGCACTCTACAATCAGTCTTGGGAAATAAATGAACGCATTGGTGATGTCGAAGGCAAAGCAGCGACGTTGCACCAACTGGGAATGATCTACGCCAATAAAGGGGAAGTTGATCAAGCGCTCGCACTTTACAAGCAAGTCCTTGAAATTGATGAACCTATTGGTGATCTTCAAGGTAAAACAGCAACTTTGCATGAATTAGGACGTATCTACGCCATCAAAGGGGAAGTTGATCAAGCAATCGCACTCTTGAACCAATCTTTAGAGCTAAAAGAACGCATTGGCGATATTAAAGGAAAAGCAGCGACTTTGCATGAATTAGGACGTATCTATGGTAATCAGGGAGATGTGGATGAAGCGATCGCACTCTTGAACCAATCTTTGGAACTAAAAGAACGCATTGGTGATCTCCGAGGAAAAGCAGCGACGTTGTACCAACTAGCAATTTTCTACGTGAAGAAAGGAAATATCGAAAAAGCGATTGCACTTTTCAATCAGTCTTTAGAAATTATGAAATGCATTGGTGATGTTCAAGGCGAAGCGGCGGTATTGCACCAACTAGCGATTCTCTATGCCAACTTGGGAAAAGTCAAAGACGCGATCGCGCTTTTCAATCAGTCTTCGGAAATAAATGAACGTATTGGTAATGTCCAAGGCAAAGCAATGAATCTTTGGTGGTTAGGAGGTTTGGCAGAACAGCAGGGTGAATACACTAGGGCGATATCCTATTTGCAACCAGCTTTAGAGATTTTGCAGCGATTGAAGTCACCGGATGCTGAAGGTGTGCGTGCAAGTCTTGATAGGGTAATGGGTAATTCGTAAAATGTCCAAGGGAAAGCGGTGACGTTGCACCAACTGGCAATTCTCTACGCCAACAAAGGGAATGTGGATGAAGCGATCGCACTTTTCAATCAGTCTTTGGAAATAAATGAACGCGTTGGTAATGCCAAAGGCAAAGCAAATACTCTGTGGTGGTTAGGACATTTGGCAGAACAGCAGGGTGAATACACTAAAGCGATATCCTA
The DNA here is from genome assembly GCF_015207005.2 of Desmonostoc muscorum LEGE 12446. Taxonomy (GTDB): domain Bacteria; phylum Cyanobacteriota; class Cyanobacteriia; order Cyanobacteriales; family Nostocaceae; genus Nostoc; species Nostoc muscorum. The sequence continues at coordinate 773,689 of NZ_JADEXS020000001.1, read as the reverse complement.
TTTGCAACCAGCTTTAGAGATTTTGCAGCGATTGAAGTCACCGGATGCTGAAAGTGTGAGTGCAAGTCTTGATAGGGTAATGCGTAATTCGTAATTACTAGCACCAAAAGATTTTTTATCTCACACAAAGGCGCAAAGAAGAACGCGAGAGTGTTTTCTAAATAAATGAAAATTGCTGTAATGAGTCTTTAATAGTCGTGGACGAGTCTTTGATACTCGTGAATGAGTCTTTGATACTCGTGAATGAGTCTTTGATACTCGTGAATGAGTCTTTGATATTCGTGGACGAGTCTTTGATATTCACGCGAGAGTCTTTGATATTCGCGCGAGAGTCTTTGATATTCGTGGACGAGTCTTTTATACTCGTGAATGAGTCTTTGATACTCGTGAATGAGTCTTTGATACTCGTGAATGAGTCTTTGATATTCGTGGACGAGTCTTTTATACTCGTGAATGAGTCTTTGAACTCCGTTAATGAACCTCGGAGCTTCATTCGTGAACCTCGCAATGTTGTTCGGTTAAGGCAAGAGACGCGATAAATCGCCGTCTCTACAATAATCATTCCTTTGTAAAGACGGCGATTTATCGCGTCTTCGTGATTATGGGATTTATTGCGTCTTTGCTCCCTTTTTCAAATGAGATAATCAGGATCTACACCGAGCGATGTCTAACGACAAGCCGCTGACGCTCCTTCTCTGCGAGACGCTGCGCGAACGTCGCTACCGCTTCGCTAATGCGTCTACGCAATTGTTATGCTTTATTTCATTAATGAATTTTGAGAGCAATTCAGGTGAGAGAATCAGGATCTATGCCAAGCGATCGCAACCGTTCTCGTAATTTTATAAATGAATTTTGATAGCAATTCAGGTGAGAGAATCAGGATCTATGCCGAGGGATCGCAACTGTTCTGCTAATAATTCAGCACGTCGTCGTGCTTGTTGAGCTTCTTGCTGTGCTTGTTGCGCTTCTTGTTTTGCTTGCTGCGCTTCTTGCTGTGCTTGCTGCGCTTCTTGTTTTGCTTGCTGGGTTTCTTGTTTAGCGAGTTTTGCGTCTTCTTCTGGTGTTAAAAGCTTTTCCCCTTGCTGGTTATACCAATACAACCACTGGCGAGGAATGCCTAGATAAGTTCCCCGTTCCATGCCAATTCCTAAACCAATCTCTGGTAGCCAAACGGGATTACTATCTTCTAATGCAGTGTAACCACCATTAATTAATTTGTATATTTCCAACCGTGGCTTTCGGCGACGATTCGGATTGTAGACTACATAATATAAAATCCCTAATTTCGCATACTCTGTTTTTTTAGTAGAGTACTCACCACGATATTTTTGAGATACTACTTCTAGCGCTAATACTGGTACTCTCCTTTCTTCCCAAAGCACATAACTAAGACGGAGGTCTTCATGATAAAATCGCTCAACGCCCAGACTCAAAAACCCATCTGGGACTATTGCTGGTAAGTCTGGGTCATAATAAATACCCATATCTACGCCAAAATACCAATCCATGCGTTCTGCCCAAGCGATCGCCAGAAGCGCTTTAAGTAAACCGGGAATTAAATCTTGTAATTCATTATCCACTGGCGTATCGTCAGAGTCTGGCAGTTCCTCAGATGAGGGCAAACAAGCTAATGGATCGTAATTTAGCATGATAGATTTACCGTTTTTCAGTTATTAATGCATCTTTATTAATGAATTTTGATAGCAATTCAGCACATCTTATTTTATTTGCAAACATCGAGAGGCTCAGATCCTCGACTTCTTTAAGAAGTCGGGGATCTTGTGCTAATTGGATATTAGTTTTCCACTTGTTTGAGCTTTTGAAAAATTTCATCAAGTGGTGATTCAGAACCCTCAGGACAAAATTCTAAAGCAAGTCTGACTTTTCCTTTTTTCCATCCCTGAGTACTAAATTGCAAAACTTCACAATTTAAACCTTGGGTATACAAATCTACTTCATTTGTATCCTCTGCTCCAATATATTCCTTAATTGCTGTAATCAAATCACGAACTTTAAAAGTTTTAGCAATATTTAGCTTATTAAAAGTGTCTGGTTCTATAGACACAACTTCATCGTGATTTAGTCTCTCGAATCCATCTTCCATAAAAATCTCCTATCACTAAATCTATACTTTCCAAAGATTTAGCAGTTCATCCGAAATAAAATGATGATTTTATAGATTTAGTAGTTGTAATAAGTTATGAGTTAGAAGTGCTAAGTGATGAGTAAAAAATACTTAACACTTAGCACTATTTTGATGAGGTTTTTAGAAAAACCAACCGTAAGAATGCAAACCTTTCCCTAAAAGATTTACACCGAGATAGCAAACCCAGACAACAACAAAGCCGGTGGCAGCTAAAATTGCGGGACGCCGCCCTTGCCAACTGCGAGTAATTCTGGCATGAAGGTAAGCTGCGAACACTAACCAGGTGATTAACGCCCAAGTTTCTTTGGGGTCCCAACTCCAATAGGAACCCCAAGCTTCGTTAGCCCAAACGCCACCGGCAATGATACCAATTGTCAGCAGGGGAAATCCTAGTCCGATGATGCGATAGCTGATATTGTCGAGAGTTTCGGCAAGGCTAAGGCGCTGGGGTGAAAGAGGTTCCGAATTTTGGATTTCGGATTTTGGATTTTGGATTGGGGTTGTTGTGACTAAACCCAAAACAGCGGTGTTAGCGTTACCGTTGCCGTTGCTACTAGTTTCAAAACGGGCAAAGCCGTTATTTTCGGCAGAGGGGGCTGCTGATTCAGAAATTAGTTCAGCTGGTTTATTTAAGCGATAGCCGTTGCTACGATAGCCACCAGTACCAACAGAACTACCTTGTAGTTGGATGTCTTGACCGCGAGTGACAATTAGAAAAGCGATCGCTAATAATGCACCCACCATCAAAGCAGAATAACTCAACATCATGACGCTGACATGCATCATCAGCCAATTTGACTTCAAGGCAGGTACTAGGGGTTCCGACAGTTGCATCTGAGATGGTAATGTCAGGGTAGCAAAAGCCGCGATCGCCATTGCCACTGGAGCCGTAGCAACTCCAACTAAGCGGCTACGGCTGCTGTTTTCAGCAATCAGATGAACTGTAGTAATTCCCCAAGTTAAGAAAAACAGAGATTCATACAAATTGCTGAGGGGAAAATAACCAGCTTCGATCCATCGTGCCCCTAATAGTGTAGCTATACACAAATTAGCGATCGCCATCCCAGCTGTCCCCAAAGCGGCTAGATAAGGCAGATTCGGAAAAGCCGCTCCTCCCCAATACACCAGCATTGTCAGGAATAATACGGCAAAGGAAGCATTGTCCAGCCAGTTCTGGAGTACAACCAGATTCATAAAGTCTTCTCTCCGTGGATTCTTTAAAATATCGATTCTGACTGTTCTGATCCTATCTGGTTATAGGGGAATGGGGAATGGGGAATGGGGAATGGGGAATGGGGAATAGGGAATGGGGAAGAGGTGTGTCCGGTGTGGGAGGAAGGGGAGGAAGCATAAATTCTCTTTCCCCCACACTCCCCACACTCCCTCATCCCCCTCATCTCCCTCATCCCCCTCATCTTCCCCCACTCCCCACTCCCCACTCCCCACTCCCCTATTTACTCACTTTTTTAAGTGCTATAAAAATGTCGTAACGGTTACTACGATTGTCGCTGACAGCAGATGTCATACCAATTGAGCGCGTTGCACTTAGTAAGGTTTGTTGATTGGGGATCAGAGTTGGTAAAGGAAAATTTTTCACCGTTCGTTCCACATCCAGGAAAAATTGACCATTTGTCGGATTGGGTTCTGTAGGAACTGTTTGCTGGAAGGGAAGAGTACTAGCTAGTGTGGTGTTTGGTTTGGGAAGAATTTTATCAGTGATGGGAGCGCCCACTACCAGGAAAGCAACATCTCCATCTAACCAGCCGTGGGTGGCGGTTAATGTACCATAAGGTGATACCCAGTTAACAACGGGTTGACCTGCGACTTTCCCCGGTTGGACTTGGAATTGGTATTGATTTATCATCACTTCATCAAGCTTACTGATGGCTGCTTGGGCTGATTTGCGTAGGCTTTGCCCGCCGTAGGCATCGCTTGTCTGTACCATGAATAACAAACCCGCACGAAAATTATCTGGTGAACCTTCTTTTGGCGTATTAGGAATCACTGATAAGGAAAATTCGCCTTTCATCCAACTGAGCAAATCTTTATCTAAATCGAGATCGGTAAGAGATTTTACACCACCTCGCAGTTGTTCTGGTGCGATCGGTGAGAGGGGATTTCCCTGAGATGTTAAAACATATTCTCCCCACAACCGCTGTAAGTTACCGCCGGAGAGCATCATTAAGGTTTCTGCTGGTACACGGCTTTGCATTTTCCCGGCTTTGTTTTCCACCGCCAGCACGCGTTGACTATTAGGATTGAGCCAAGAAACACCTTTTAAGCGGATTCCTTCTGGTTCTAAGGTCATTGTCGCCGCTAAACCTTGGTTATTTTGCAGTTGAGCTAAAACTTGAGCAGGTAAAGGGCGATTTGGAGAAGCAGCGGCTATTTTAGCTGCTGTTGGTACATTGACGTAAAACTGGGCAAAGGGTTGATTATTGGCGATTTTTGGCAAATTTTCGGCAAAGCCCCCTGTTGTAGCGAGGGATGTTTGATTTTTGTAGGCATCAATCGCTCGTTCTGTGGCTTTAGGACTATCAGTTATCACTAGGAAACGACCATCTAGCAAGGCTGCCGAAAAGTTTTCGCCTGGTTGTCCCTGATTTTGTTTGATGGCAATTCCTTGATAAGTGCGGTCAACCCATTTGCCTTGTTTAAGGGTTTTGGGTTGTGCGAAGATGTTTTTGGCTATTTCTGGGTTTTTTATTGGCAATACCATTACCATCGACTGCTGATCCCCAGTCACATCTTCATCGGTGGTAACTGGTTTGGGTACAGATTTACTTGCTGTTGTTGGCGCCAAAATCGCAATTGTAACGTTATTGCCTACCCAAGGAGCAATATCTTTCTGAAAGTCGTAACCATTATTAGTCAGAAAGCGATCGCGTAACTGTACTAAATTTTTATCTAGTTCTGCTTGGGTTTCTTTTGTCCCAAACTCCCGTAATTTCTGCCATTGCTGGGGATCTGTTGTTAAGGAAACCGCAAATAGAGCATCACCAGGAATAATATTTGCACCTACTAGCAAATCGTTCCAAGATGGTTGTCTTTGGGTTAACAACCAATATGCTGCACTCCCCGCAGTAATTAATAACCCAGCAGACGACAGCGCCAGCACCAGAGACGGTTTCTTATTTTTTTTCATGGGAACAGACACAAGAGGCGGTGCCATTGAAACCTAATACCTCATACTTGCAAACTCATTACTTGCTTGATTGCTTCAGTCAATCAATTTTGGATTTTGGATTTTGGATTTTGGATTGACCCCGATTACTGGCTTGATTAGCGCAGCGTCAAGCCTTCTCTTCTCCTTCTCCTGTGGTCGCCGCTGCGCGAACGGAGATGCTAACGCGAACGAGAGGCAACGCCTTGGGCATAGCTTTGCTCAGAATAAGTCAGATGCTCCTATGTGGCTAATGCAACGCTTACGAGCGTCGGATTTGAAATTTTGGATTTGTTCCGCACAGGAGGGGCGGGGCATTCTCCGTTCCCGTAGCGTTCCGTAGGAAAGGAGTACCGAAATAATCTAAAATCTAAATCTCAAATCGGCACGGTCAACCAAAAAGTTTCTCGTTATTTAGGGCAGCTAACTCCATAAATTTCTCCACCTAGATATTGATGATATTTCCGTAATCAATTTTCCAACTGTTTCAAAAGCGCTGTTTTAGTGGTTAGTTACCTTTTTTAACACGCTTTGTTGAATTTCGCAGGACACTTACTTCCTTTAAACGGATGCCTCTGCGGAAAGTCTTCAATAGTTTAATCCGTTATTTCAAGCACTTCGAGGATATAACTAAGTTGACAAAGCTGCAAGTCATCAGATGAAAATAGAGTAGGACTTACGCAAAAACTCTTTGTAACTCTTATTTCTTTGTGTCCTTTGCGTCCTTTGCGGTTCGTTTTTTCATGATTTTGCGTAAGTCCTGTAGAGATTAGGGATTAGGGATTAGGGACTGAGCAAGATTTTTTATAATATGTAATACCCGGTATCCAGTCGCCAATTTTCAGTCTCCTGTCCCCAGTTTATATACCAACTCACATATATTGTTGAATTCTAAATATTGATGGTTTGTATCATTTTAAGCCAAAAAATTGTTATTCTTACTGATAAGCCGCTGCTAATTTTTTAAATGAAAAATTCAATAATTAAGATTTAATATGGTTTTTCAGGTTAAATAATCTCTTGATTGGCAATATTTAGTAGAGACACAAAATTTTGCGTTTCTACTATACCTGCCCCAATCCTTGCTTTTTCGTCACTATGCCTCAGTATTCACTCCACTCAGCTGCATAGACCCCAAATATTTGGTTAAATAAGGCGAGAAAACCTCATAAATCAAGGTAAGTGGCTGTCCATGATGCCAAAATAGGTAGTGGCGACCCCAAAAAGGCCCGGTTACATTAAAACCTGACTGTAGCGCGGGAGAGTAACCGTAATAAATTCCTCGCACATCCCGATACAACTCTGTACGAAGACGAGCTAAACTCGCCCAAATTGGTAATGAGCGATTTTGCAAATATTCATCTACGTGGCTGGCTTCCCACCAAGAAGTAGCATAGGCTAATCGCTGGCCAGAAGCTGTACGCAGCCACACTTGTCGCCGTAGTCGCGGCCCTGGGACAGCTTGGATTAAGTCAGGGGCATTGTCCAAGTCCATGCCAATTAATGACATATCAATGACATCTACTTCTATCGGCTCACCTGTGAGTAATTCTAAGTGACGTGTTGGCGAACCGTCCCCCAAAAGCATTAGTTGCCAAGCTGGTGCCAGCTGAGTGTGAGGCAAACTTTTTTGAATTACTTCCTCTCCTCCTTGCCAAATCGGAGTCAGGCGATGCCAAGCCCCTGGCAGTGTTAAATTGTTCGTTGGCGTAAAAGTAATAGTCAATGTTTTTTACAAAACTTCACCTATCTCTATAAAAGCATAAAAAACCATAGCCATAGCAGTCATTAGTCATTAGTCATCTCTTACAAATTTCTGATGCCTGGGCAAGCCGCAAAGCGTCTAATCTCGCAAGAGATTTTGCGCTTTGTCCTTTGACCAATGACCAATGACCCGCTAGATTTAAGGGTCAACAGTCTCAGGTGTTTTGATCCTTTGACTGTTGACCCTTGATTAATAATCGAAAAATGCGGATGGCGAGACTCGAACTCGCAAGGCAAAGCCACACGCACCTCAAGCGTGCGCGTATACCAATTCCGCCACATCCGCGCAGGTTGTCTGAATATAGACTATAGCATAAAAAAATAATTATAGTAAGGTGAGTTCTAAGTTTCGGTTTGGAAAAATTTCAGTGTACGGTTTTATAAATTTTCGCAAGGCGGTATCAGACTGACAGAAATGCAGCAGCTGCATAAGTGATATTAAAAAGGGTTAGAGCTACTGTAAGAGTCACGGTGGGGTGCAAAAGCTGTTGCTCAAAGGGCAATGCCTTTTGAGGTAAAAAAGCTCGTGTGCGATCGCCAAAGACTAATTCGGGAAACTGGACAAGACTGGCAACAACAATGTTGTTAGTCTAGTTAAGCCCCGTAGAGGCAGCAAGCCCAATTCTTGACTTTGGTGAAGATGAAGGTTGGGAATCTCCTGTCATAATTTGAAATAACGCCAAAGCGTTGTTGCACATCAGATGGGAGAAAATGTCAATCTACTGGTACTAATATCGAAACTCCAAAATGAAGTTTGACAAAATATTAATTGCCAATCGGGGAGAAATCGCCCTTCGCATTCTCCGCGCCTGTGAAGAAATGGGGATTGCGACAGTTGCGGTTCACTCTAGTGTTGACCGTAATGCTCTCCATGTTCAACTTGCTGATGAAGCGGTTTGCATTGGCGAACCTGCTAGCAGTAAAAGTTATTTGAATATTCCCAATATCATTGCTGCTGCATTGACTCGCAATGCCACTGCTATTCATCCAGGTTATGGGTTTTTGGCAGAAAATGCCAAATTTGCAGAAATCTGTGCTGCCCATGATATTGCCTTTATCGGCCCAACTCCAGAAGCTATTAGGCTGATGGGGGATAAATCCACTGCCAAAGAAACCATGCAAAAAGCTGGAGTTCCGACAGTACCGGGTACTAATGGGTTGGTTGAATCCGAGCAAGAAGGATTACAATTCGCTAAGGATATCGGCTATCCGGTGATGATTAAAGCCACGGCGGGTGGCGGTGGCCGGGGTATGCGCCTGGTGCGTTCTGAAGATGAATTTGTCAAACTTTTCCTAGCAGCCCAAGGAGAAGCAGGAGCAGCTTTTGGTAATTCTGGCGTTTACATAGAAAAATTTATTGAACGTCCTCGGCACATTGAATTTCAAGTTTTGGCAGATAACTACGGTAATGTCATCCACTTGGGTGAACGAGATTGCTCAATTCAGCGCCGAAATCAAAAGCTACTAGAAGAAGCTCCTAGTCCGGCTCTCGATTCAGACCTGCGTGAGAAAATGGGACAAGCTGCGGTCAAAGCTGCCCAGTTCATTAACTACACTGGGGCAGGCACTATCGAGTTTCTCTTGGATAAATCCGGTAAATTTTACTTTATGGAAATGAACACCCGGATTCAAGTCGAACATCCTGTAACAGAAATGATTACTGGAGTAGATTTGGTTGTGGAACAAATCCGCATTGCCCAAGGGGAAAGGCTCAAGCTTACGCAAGACGAAGTAGTTTTGCGGGGTCATGCGATCGAATGTCGGATTAACGCTGAAGACCCCGATCACGACTTTCGCCCATCTCCGGGAAGGATCAGCGGCTATCTCCCCCCTGGAGGCCCCGGTGTTCGCATTGATTCCCACGTTTACACAGATTACCAAATTCCCCCTTATTACGATTCTTTAATTGGCAAGTTAATTGTTTGGGGACCAGATCGCCCTACTGCTATTAACCGTATGAAACGCGCACTAAGGGAATGTGCCATTACGGGATTACCCACCACCATCGGGTTTCATCAAAAAATTATGGAAACTCCACAGTTTTTGCAGGGTAATGTCTATACGAATTTTGTGCAGGAGATGAACGGGTAGGGGAGTGGGGAGATGAGGGAGATGAGGAAGATGAGGGAGATGAGGGAGCAGGGGAGGAATAACTCTTAACCCCTCACTCCTAACTCCTCACTCAGCCCTCCCAATGCCCAATACCCAATACCTAACTTACACGAGCCAGCATGGTAAGTAATCCTTGCTGGCCTAAGAGAATTTCTCGCACCAGGCTAAAAATACCAACCCAAATGATGGGTGTAATGTCTACTCCGCCGATGGGTGGCACGATTTTTCGTAAGGGGATTAAAAATGGTTCAGTGGGCCAAGCTATTAAATTAAAGGGCAAACGATTCAGATCCACTTGGGGATACCAAGTGAGAATGATGCGAAATATAAATAAAAATGTCATCAGCCCTAAGACCGGGCCAAGAATCCAAGCAGTCAGGTCAACACCAGTCATCGGTTTAAGCAACTATCTGCGAATAAACAAAACACTTGGGCGAACGGCAAGCCGCGCTTCGCTAACGCCAGCAAATTTTAAGCTTTGTAAAGCACTCTCATTCCAATTTTATTTCAATAGAGAGCAACTGGGCACTGAATTTACTCAGCACTGGTTGAGAAAGAGCAATCATCAAGTTTGGCAGTTCACGCCTAGAGGCTTCTCAAGAAAGTACTACACCATTAAAATTAGGATGAAGTGTGTAAAAAAAGGTTGAGAAGTATGACGCCCGCTTTAGCAAATTTTCTTTGGAGTCTCTTTTGGGGTGGTGTAGCTGTTGTAATCCCCATTGCAGTAGCTCTGATCTTCATTAGCCAAAAAGATAAAATTCAGCGTTCATAATGCTTAGGACTGTCGAATAGACTCTCACAAGCCACTGTTTCTCAGCTATCTACTTAAATAATTGCACCAAAAGCAGCATTTTTTGCTGCTGGGGCATTTGTAGCTGAGAAAAACATGTTTTTTACTTTTCGGTGAATAGCTTCAGAGCTTCTTTGCCAGAGGCTTTGAAGCTTCAATATATGATGACTAATTAGAGTAGTGATTTTAATTGTGAGTCGCTAACATAGATTTGATATTGGGAAAACAGAAATGATAAATTTTGGGCTGAACTCAGCCAGTGTTCTGGCTCAGGTAAATTTTGGGGCAAACTCAGCCAGTATTCTAGGAATTTTCCTGGCTGTGGCTGGGGCAGCACTGTATTTTCTCCGCACTGTACGTCCGGAACTGTCACGAGATCAAGATATCTTTTTTGCGGCAGTCGGCTTGCTCTGCGGCTTCATTCTCGTCTTTCAAGGATGGCGACTAGACCCGATTCTACAATTTGGTCAACTGCTTTTAGTCGGCACAACTGTGTTTTTTGCAGTTGAAAGTATTCGACTACGGAGTATAGCTACCCAGCAAGCTAAGCGCAACACTCCCATTGTGGATGATGAGCGAGAGGTAAGCGGAAATTATTCCTACAACCGCAATCGCAAGAAGTATGAAGCTGAGATGGATGCAGATTTAGAGCCACTACCTTATGAGGAAGAGGAAGAACGCCCCGAACCTCGCCGGATTCGTGGTAGCAGGGATAAGATTTCAACTCGTGATGACTACTACGAGGATCAACCCCCCCGTCGTTCCGAACGTCGCAACAGCAACAATAATGAAAGGCAGAGTCCAAGCAGCGATAGAACGCGGCGGCGTAGTTCTGGGCGTCCAGTAAGTCGCCCTTCTGAAAGCTTTGAAGATGAAAATTGGGGTTCTTCGTCTAGGGAAGTTGATGATTGGGAAGGTTCCGGTGGCGAAGTGAGAAAACCGTCTCGCCGCAATAATAACCCACCCCAGCGACCAGAAAGCCGTGAAGATGATGTTGCTCCCAGACCAAGAAGGCGTCGTCCACCTACTGACTCGACTCCTCGAAGACCCCGCGAAGATGATGACGCGATTCCAACTGAATACGTACCATACAACCCAATTGAAAAGCCTAATGAGAGGCCAGATAATTCAACGGATTTTGATGACGATGTTTAAAACAGCTGGTGTGGAGGTAGGTTTAGAGGCAGCGGAAAACACTTGAGGTGAAAAAATTTACGCCTACATTCTGGCTCCAAAGACCAATTCATTGGAGCCTGGTTTTTGGTTTTACAAGTTTGCTTGTATCTTGTGGTTCTAACGATATTCCTATTGGGCCTACTTCCCTCAACAGTCGCTACACTGAGGAGCAACCTGCTTTGAGCGGAAATGGGCGCTTTTTAGCGTTTGTATCTAATCGCAATGGCAATCAGCAGCTACTGGTGTACGATTTGGAAAGGCAAATATTTATTTCCACACCGGGTATAAATCGACAGGAAACCATTGCTGAAAGTCCTAGCTTGAGCTACACCGGGCGTTACATTGCTTATATTACTAGTGACCAAGGGAGACCAGTAGTAGCGCTTTACGATCGCGCTACCCAACAGTCGCAAATCCTCACGCCAATCTATCGCGGTTGGGTCAGAAAACCCAATATTAGCCCAGATGGACGTTATGTTGTCTTTGAAAGCGCCAGCCGTGGTCAGTGGGATATTGAAGTCCTAGACCGGGGACCAAATGTAGAGTTAGATATTCCTAATGGTGCAACTGTAGCACCTCCGTAGGGGATGGGGAGATGAGGGAGATGAGGGGGATGAGGGAGATGAGGGGGATGAGGGAGATGAGGGGGATGAGGGAGATGAGGGGGATGAGGGAGATGAGGGGGATGAGGGAGATGAGGGAGATGAGGGAGATGAGGGAGTGAGGGATAAGAATTAATAACCAATCCCCAATCCCCAGTCCCCAGTCCCCAGTCCCCAGTCCCCAGTCCCCAGTCCCCAATGCCTAATGCCCAATTATTATGAAACGTATTCTTTTTATACCTGTATTTATATGCTTAAGTTTATTGACTGGGTGTTTTGGCTACCCTCGGATTTTGAGTTATCCTTTTGATCCGGGGGGGCGGAGTCTCAATAGTTTAGCTTCGGAATTAGACCCCCAAATCTCTGGAAGATATATTGTTTTTGTTACTGACCGACGGGGTAGCCAAGATGTTTATATGTTTGATACGCTGACTCGTGATTTGGTTGATTTACCGGGGTTAAATTCTTTTGATGCGATCGCCAATCATCCTAGCGTTTCCCAAGATGGTCGTTATATTGTGTTTGCAGCTAGTCGCCAAGGGCGATCGGCTATTTTTCTCTATGACAAAGAAACACGCCAATCACGGAATTTGACTTCTAACCTGCAAGCAGAAGTCCGCAACCCCACAATTAGCGCTGATGGCAATCGAATTGCTTTTGAGTCCAGTAACAACGGTCAGTGGGATGTTTTAGTATATGACCGTTATGGACGACCGTTGAATATACCCCAGGAACCGCGTTAGAGATGGGGACTGGGGATTGGGGACTGGGGATTGGGGACTGGGGATTGGGGATTGGGGATTGGGAGTGTGGGAAGGATGGGAAGCTTTTTATAATCTCCGCACACTCCCTCATCTCCCCCATGCCCCACTCCCTACTCCCTACTCCCCACTCCCTCTTCTTGTTGCACAGATTCAATGAGCGATCGCACTTGTTGTGTCCCCTGAGAAGGTTCAAAGGACAAGGGGAATTTACCTCTACATAACATCCGCAATCCTAAGGGTGCAAGGCTGAGTAATCCTTTGAGGTCACGAAAATAATTACCGACTACTTGTAAGCCAAATTGACGTTCATCGATCCAACCACCTTGTTTAACTAAATCCACCAATACTTTGCGGTGGCGAATTGAACGGCTGTCACTGGCTTGTTTTTCGCTGAGAATTTCTTGTTTAATTTTGGTGATTTGTTCTAGTGGTGCAACTTCCATTGGACAAACTGAATCGCAGTACAAACAACGGGTACAACCCCACACACCTTTAGTACCTTCGTTGTAACTTGCTAAGCGATTTTCAGTGTCGCTATCTCGTGAGTCTGCTACCATGCGGTAAGCTTTGGCAAGGGCATGGGGACCCACAAAATCTGGATTCACTTCGCGGGCATTGCACTCAGAGTAACAGGCACCGCACATAATACAGTTACCAGTTTGATCGAGGCGCGATCGCTCTTCTGGTGTTTGCAAAAATTCTCTTTCTGGTACTTGTCGTGCTGCTGTACTCACATAAGGAGCAACTGCTTCTAAATTGTTCCAGAAACTGCTCATATCTACAACCAAATCCTTAATCACGGGCATATTGCCCAGAGGGGCGATGGTGATTTCACCAATGGCATTTACTTTGCTTTGGGATGATGGTATTTGTTGTAGTCTGGCAAGTTCACTGCCCACATTTTCCTTACAAGCTAAAGCCGATCGCCCATTAATTCGCACAGCACAGCTACCACAAATGGTATTGCGGCAATTTTTGCGAAATGCTAAAGTTCCATCTTGCTCCCACTTAATATGATTGAGGCAATCCAGAATTGTATTACCTGGTTGAGCCTCCACAATATAGGTTTGCACAACAGGGGAGGAATTTTGTTGCTGTCGAATCACCTTAAAAATAACTTCCATTGCTTCTAACCAAAATTTTAAAATTGCTTCACCAGCCTCAAAAATCATCAGTCAAGGCGGGTAGTTGCCAAAAGTTAGCCATATTCTTTTTACCCGGAATTCCAAACCTGATGTTAATAAGCTGATGATAAAAGAGCAACTGATTCTAGTTTAAGGATAACCATTAAAGTTTTACTTGTAGCATCGGTATACAACAGATTTGCATTCAGTTTTGAGCTAAAACACCAAAATTGTCATCATACCCTTGCATTGAATTTACCTGTTTGGAAGTGTCAACCAAAGGTGGTTTGCCGAAAAAGTGACTTAGGTTCATTTCCTTCCTAGCGATAATATCCAAATTAAATGCATATCAACTTGTATTAGAGCAACTGGCTCTCAAAATCCGTCAAGCAGGAGCAAAGGTAGAATTTTTTGATTATATAGAAATGTGAAAGCGCACGATCAACATATGTTGGCGATCATTAAGGGCTAGGCATATGTTAAGAGATTTATTCTTCCTCTAGACAGACGTGCAGAATCCTCAGACGACTTTTTACTTGAGGGTAATAAACCCAGGAAAAATCCTCACCACTTTCAAAGAAAATATCTTGCACCAGGAAACCTGGACAAGGGAGACTTTTTGCTTTTTGGCTCCTCTGAATCCAGAAAATCTTGGATTTCACTCATTGGTCAAAACTGCTCGTCTAAATTAGATAAATTTTTATAAAAGCCATAGGGCAATACTCACGCTTGCAATTAAGGGTTAGAAAAATCCTCACTGGTTTTTTCTGACTGAAGTCCAGTAATTTAAATAAAAATTTACCAGCAACTTTAATTCAAAATTAAACAACTATTTTGCTATTATTAGTCCATGCTAGTATTTAATATAAAATTACGAACTGACAAAACCAGAATCAATAGCCGTATCAGCGCGGCTAACACTGCTTTGTTGATTCGTAATGTAGAGACAAGAAAATTCGCGTCTCTACTCGCAGGACAAAAGGGTGTATACCCATTGGACTCTATTGAAATACTATGCTGTCCTCAGCTTTTGAGTATGAGTAGAGAAATCTGTACTTGCTCATTGGCAAGAAAGGCAAGCACTGAAAGTGAAAAACCTGCAATTTTTTGGGTCTACGGCTTATTTGTAGTAGAACCTAGCCAATTTGTAAAGGTGGCTGAAATTTACACCGCTACAGTAGCGCCAAAAGAGAAAATAGTTTCCTTTTTAATGGCGAATAATGGTTAAAAATACCGTAAAATCACCAAAATTAATCTTTTTGGTAACTATGACCTCTAATAGGTTGTGAACAACCATAATAGAAGTGCTTTTGGCTGTGTTCAGCAGGAATTCATCGGTAAGACTAGAGTGCCAAGTAGGTTTATGCAAATGCTAAAAAGCCGAATACTGGCATGAAACTACATCGTTTATCAGTTTGGAGAGAGTAAGGAAAAATTGAGCATAATGAGTGAAACTGCAACCGCGCCATTAACCGGAAAAGCGTTACTTGCTAAAGTAAAAGAACTTTCCACTTTACCACGCCGAGAAAGAGCTAAGCAGTGCGGCTATTACACTGTTACTAAGAATAATCAGGTTCGCGTCAATCTCACGGATTTTTATGACGCTTTGCTATCTGCCAGAGGAATTCCTCTAAGTCCTGAAGCACCAAAAGATGGTCGTGGTCGTGAACCGACGTATCGCGTTAGTGTCCATCAAAATGGTCAAATTGTAATTGGTGCCACATATACCAAAGCAATGGGCTTAAAGCCTGGAGATGAGTTTGAAATTAGGTTGGGATACAAGCATATTCACCTGATTCAACTTGGTGAAAGTGATAAAAAACTAACCTCACCAGATATTGACTCTGACGACGAATCGGACGAAGATTTGGACGAGGAAGAGTAAATTTCCTGATGGTAGGGATAAGTTTCGGGTGAATACTTGAATAACTTGTCCTTACCTGAACAGGAAACTGGCGGCTCTTCAGAGAATTTTGTCCAGGTAAAAAATACGATTAGACCCCTTGCCGGAGTCAGGAAATATAGTAGAGTCTTGATTAATCAGCAGGAAATCTATAGTGCAAGAAGTCTATCGTGTTTTTTTGTTCGTGTTGACAAATTTTTTTGAGCTTTCGGTCAACGCCTTACTAGCATTTATGGAAAATGCACCGGCACTAGTTGTAGTGATGGTATTCCTAATTTGCTGGGTAGGGTGTTGGTTACCAGTGGTAACAATATCAGGAATATTGCTGAATTGGCAACCTACAAAATTTTTGCAGCCAGAGCAAAAGATGCCGTTGTTGGTGTCACTTTACCTATTAGCTCCCCTGATTCTCTGGGGAGTTAGTTGGTTGGTGAATAGGTCTTTCTTAGATTACGGCTTTGTCGGCAATCTTTCAATTCTCAATTCTTTAGCACTAGGCTTCGGCTTGGGAGTGCTGAGTTTAGCTATTGTATTTAGTGGGCAATTTGGGTTAGGTTGGTGTTCTTTTCAAAACTCGAATATCAAGTTACTACTACCCATATTGCTGCCGATTTTCTTGATAGCGTTGTTAGTTGGTGGCATAGAAGAGTTAATTTTTCGCGGTTTTTTGTTGACTGAATTACTGCAAGATTATCCGGTTTGGTTAGCAGCAATAATTTCTAGCTTGATTTTTGCTGTGTTACACCTGGTTTGGGAGCAACGCGAAACTGCACCCCAACTCCCTGGATTGTGGCTGATGGGAATGGTGCTGGTATTGGCGCGGTTCGCCGATCGCGGTAATTTGGGTTTAGCTTGGGGATTGCACGCGGGATGGGTGTGGGCGATCGCTACCATAGACACAGCAGAACTGATTACTTACACAGGTAAAGTCTCTGACTGGTTCACGGGTAAGAACAAAAAACCTCTAGCTGGTTTGGCGGGAATTATTTGTGTACTGGGAACCGGAATAATTATCTGGTTGTTGTCTAAGTATTTTTGATTAGGTATACGAAATAATAAAGACGCGATAAATCGCGTCTCTACAAGGGAATGATTATTGTACAGACGGCGATTTATCGCGTCTCTTGTCTTAACTAATAACCCCTAATACAAATTCGCCTTCATTTACAGCTTGATTAGTTGCAACATCATAAACTAATCCATCTTGTTGGGCGCAGACATCAATTACGGTAGGTAACTGACTTTCTTTATTAAAACTGAGAATTTGATACAGCTTTTCTCCAGTTTTGATAGTGCTACCTAATTCGATTCTTTGTTGAATCATACCACCGGCGATCGCATAATATTTTTTTCTGTTGCGGCTGAATACAAAATTCATTTCATGGGTTTTTATTTCATCCGATAAATCAGGAATTTGCAATACACCTTTTTGTGCTAAATAGTTTTTCACACCCCGTACACCTTTAGCAACTGAATTAGGGTTCATTTGCATTCCTGCTCCCAATTCCAGTGTCCAAGCTTCCACATCAAACTTGATTTCTCTACCAAATTCTTGAAAACAAGCTTCCAGTGCTAACCAAGGTTTGATAAAAGCTTCATCAAAAGCATCACCATCATATTTGTCGAGTAAAACTCCCAAATCAAGGAGGAAGTATTTTGCACTTTCTTCTCGATTTCGGAAGTAATAAACGTAGTCTAAAGCTTGATTGGTAGAGCTATGCAAATCAATTAAATAATCTGCATCTAAACTGAGATTTTGTAATTTGTAGCTAAAAAGCTCAGTGTAGGGCACAGCACTAGGAGAATTAATTTTTTCTAAAATTTTGGCGAATTTTTGCTTAATTATACTTAGATAATTTTGTCGAACGACCTCTAGATCATTATGAAGTTGAGATTTAGTAAAAGCTACTAAATCATCAGCTTCTTTCTCGTAATCCCAAAATATGCGATTCCAGTCTTTGGCTTCGTAAACGCAGTAACGCCCAGGAGAAAAATGCTGAGCGCGTTCATTTGTGCCCATTGGATTACAAACGGGAACCAGCCAAATTTCTCCAGTTAAATTTGTATTATTTATTGTTAATAAAAACTCAATTAGCTGGTGAATAACGGCATTACCAGCGATTTCTGCGCCGTGCAAATTAGATTGAATGTAAACCTTTTTACCAGGTTGAGCGCCGATAAATTTGTATAGTTGTAAAAAAAGGCGATCGCCAGAAGCCATTTGACGTAAAGTAATAGTCTTAATAACTGGCAACATAAAATAATTCGCTGATAATTTGATTACATTATCGCTGTATCTGTACTGAATTAAAACCTACAAAAACTCAATCTCCCTCTGGGCGCCTCTGCGCCTCTGCGTGAATTACCCAGAAGACATCGCCACAATTGTCGTGTTATACAGCGTATTTCAGGTAAATGAGGTACACGGGTAGGGGCGTACAGCTGTGCGCCCCTACGATTATCTGTACCTCACCAATTTGCAATTTGGTGTATATTCTAAAAATCGGTATAAACGTTTTCTGCAAATACACTCAACAAGAAACTGAGAACCAACAAAACGATAATAAATAACTCCTCCCTCATTCTCCTCATCCCCGCGTCCTCTTCACGTTCCTGGCAAATTTCGCAAACGCTCATCCAAATGAGTACGGTCTGCCAAAGCCTTCAATAACGGGCCATGTGAGGTAAATTCTACAATACTTACCGACCCCACAGGACATCCCAAACGAAACCGGAAGCGTCCGACATCAATTCCTAATAAATTAGACAAAATAATTCTGATAGTTGCTTTGTGGGAAACAACTAAAACATTGCCACTACTGTAATTTTGTTTAATTTCTTCAATTACTTGCATGGCGCGATAAGCAATTGTAACTGCCATTTCTCCGCCAGTTGGCGCATTCCAAGCCGGATCTGCTGACCAACGAATATAATCATCGTGATATTCACGGCTAATTACTTCCGGGGTTTTTCCTTCCCACTGGCCATAATTAATTTCCTTCAAACCATCCCTAAGTTCTGGTTCCATCCCTATGGTTTGATATAAAGGCTTTGCTGTCTCCACAGTTCGCTGCATTGGACTACAAAATATTGCTGTCCAAGGTGTAGAACTGTATGCAGCGGCAAAACCTTTTGCCATTTCCAAGCCTTCTAAAGTCAGTTCTGAGTCTATAGAACCACAAAAGGAATTATTACGACTACATTCTGTTTGTCCATGACGGAGAAAATAAAGAGTTAGGCTCATAATATATTCTCATCGATTATGAATTCAAGAGCGCTAACAATCACATGTAATTGAAGATAGTTAATGCCTGTGGTATATTACTACAATTTGATAATATTTTAAAATTATTTAAAATTGAGCAAAGTTGCGTCACAGAACAATACGTCGTAAACATCGGCACTAGAAGAGTAAGTATTGGCGCACAAGAATAAATTAAATTAATTTAAATTTTTCAGATGTTGTCACATCATATTTCATGTATAGCAATCCTAAATGATTCGTCAACAAAATCTTTTGCCTATTGCCTGCCTCCACAACTAATTTGACAACTCAAACAGGATTGCTATAGTAATCCTATTTGAGTTGTGAATTTACTTGCGTGAGGGAACTCTTAACAGAGAATAGGAAAGAAACGATAAATTTGTACTGAGTCTTGTTCAAAAATCAAAGACGAGTCCTATATTTAGAAGTTGTTAGCCTAAGCTTTTGCAGTATCTTTTGGTTGCTGTTTGGACTTGCGGCAGAAAGCTAGACCAAAACCACCGACTGCTAATAACCCCAATGTAGTTAAAGGTTCGGGAACAGAGACTTTAAATTTGCTGGTCACAAACAGACTATACACATTATCATCATTACTTGGGTTGCTAGTGTTTAATTCGATGAAGGTATCACCTGGACGGATGAAAGGATTAGGATCAGCGCTATTACCAAGAGCTAGATTATAAAGTTCATCATCAGTCCTAGAACCGGCAACATCAGTGGCAAATGGATCTGGGTTAGTCAAACTATCACCAATACCCCCAGCAGTGATTAGAGCGCCATTAGCTGCTTCTCCATCATCGGAACCACCAGCAGAGCTAGTTAAGCGTCGAGAGCTAGTAGAGTCTGTTGTCACGTCTATAATAGTGTATTGACCAGATGGCTGAGAGCTATAGGTATCGGCAAAAGATACTATAAAGTCGCCACCGCTATAAGGTCGATCAAAATTAAATCTAGTTGTGTCACCTGTGGTAGATAGTTCGCCGTCTAATATAAAAGACGACAAACCAGTAGTGCTAGCATCTTGATAAGACACAACTAAAGTTTCACCGTCATTGTTTCCTAGCTCTTCAATAGTATGGTTTTGCAAACCTCCCAAAGAACTGAGAAGGCTGGTAACATCCCAACGTACAGTAGTTGTTGCGTTCTCGTCGGGCGTGAGTACGAAGGCGTCAGCAACCTTCAACAAATTACCGTTCAGTTTGACATCACTTACAGGACCCTCATAATTCTCCCAAACAGAAGACGCATAAAGGTAGGCTTTGAGAACAGTTGCACCTACAGGTACGTCTGTTTGCAATGTACCATTGTTTGTAGTGCTGCCAAAAGCATCTATAGAAAGTGCCGCATCGTCGAAGCTCTCACGAAACAACAAAGCCGCGGATGCTGGCGAACTTAAGGCAGCAAAGCCAAAACTGACACCAAGCACTGCAAATGTACTCAAAGTAACTTTGCGTATGTCAGCAGCAAAATCCTTCCGTAAGTTCTGTCTTAGTTGCAATGTAATCATGATATTTGTTATGGGTATTTGATACAACGGCGTAAATTACGTGTTTTCGCGTAAATTACAATGTAAATATCGCTGAATAAACAAATATTTTCAACAAATTATTAACTATATTTATGAAAAATTTAACATATGGATTTCCTCAAAACCTTTTAAAAAACAGCTAAAACTGGGAATAATCAGGTTATTACGCAGTTAAAGGCAAAAAACATATAAATTTTATGTGAATTTTATTTCAATAAAAATAATTTAATAATATTTCATACATAATTTCTGCTGAGAATATGCAAAAAAAGTGGGCATAGCCCACCTACTTTGTTACACAATACAACAAATTAAGAACTCAGAATTTATTTGCGACTACCTAACCATTTAGCAGCTGCAACTCCGATAATACCTGCCACTACAGGATTACTGAGAAATTTGATAATGGCTGGTTGATCTGCCAACACTTCGCGGAAAATATCTGGGTGATTATGATAGACAAAGGACGCGAGTTTGCTAACATCATCAGCACTCATGCGGCTGGGGTGATGTGTAGAAAGACCCAACTGTTGTTCTAAGTGCCGATCATCTAGTCCTCTTTCCTTCAAGTGTTTGAAAAAAGCCCTTGCTACATCATCGCGTTCATTGGGTTTAATTTGGGCGATCGCCTTTTGTAATTCTGGCTCCATTTGGCTAGTAGGAATTTGATCTGGATGTAAAGATCGACCAAATAACTGTCTACGTTGATCTGGTGTTGTGCGTTGGGCAAAATCATCAAAGTTTTGATATTCTGCCGTTGATTCGGTTGTAGTATCATCCAAAGATTCAACGTCACCCTGAGCCAAATCTTTCATTATTTGACGTTTGTACTGTTCGCTGCTTGCCACTTTACTTATCTCCTTTTTTTTGGTCAAATTATTTTGGTGGCTGGTATTTACAAGCCATAATTCCAAACTTCAATTCATCAAAACTTCTTCAATTTTTCATTGTAAATACAGCAATTAGCTATACTTAACTTGATTGGTTTGAACGTCATACTCAGTAGTCAAAATCAATTTCTTGTCAGGCGCATAAACTAAAACCTTTAAGTCTTGATTAGGAAAGTTCTTCCGAAAACCCTGAACTAGTGATTTTGCTAATGGTCGCACTTCGTTAGGACTAACTTTAGGAGAAATCACAACACCTAGTTTGTTGTTATCACGTACATAAGCATCCTGAATTAATCCTTGAGATGTTTGCACAACCCAGTTACCAAAAGATTGTCCTCCTGGGGTATTGCCTCGCTCTAATTCTGCATAAGCGACATCTCGACCAATGGCTGGCGGGGTTGTTGTGCGGTCAACTTGTGACACTGTACCACCGCTACAAGCAGTAGTTATCATCAGCACTAAAATTAAAACGAAAGTCGCCAATATTTTGCGACTTTGTTGAAGTAACGTCATTTTTTCGCTCCTAAGAAAACACCTTGAATAATGAACTAAATACCTCGTATATTCCAATTAATTAAATTTCTAAGGTTTTAATTTTTACAAATGAATATTTAGAAAAAATGGTCTAGCAAGTGTAAAGACGTGATTAAACACGTCTCTACATGAGTTCTGCAAATCAAGCTGGTACCCTTTTTTATCCCTGGTTTATGGAATATAAAGTGAGTTGAGCTTGGCTATTAAACATCTGATATTTATTTTGCAAAAATTTACTGATGCACCCCGGTTATATTTCTAGGTTTCTGCAAAATAAATATCAACTTTAGTCAACCTTTTTCTTGATATTTTCTTTCACGTCTTCGATACCGTGACGCACTTCACTTTCAGCTTGTTTTGCTTTACCTTCTGCTTGGGCTTGTGGATCTCCAGTAACTTTTCCTGCTGCTTCTTGGGCTTTACCTTCAACATTTTTAGCAGCCGCTTTAGCACGTTCTTCTAAACTCATTTGATACTCCTGATTATTTGATGAAAAGTTTATTTCAAAGCTATAAACTAACTTTGAAATCTTTTGTTATTACCCTTACACCCTAACTTAAGGTTTTTGCTAAAGCCTTCCACCAGAAGGCATATTAAAAAAATTAGAATTCAGAATTCAGAATTCAGAATTCTGAAAAGTAATTTTAGTAAGCATCCTAGCTATTGTTTCAAGGTAAATTTAAATAATCAAAGCTGAGTTACCTATGCTAAAAGACATAGAACAAATACAAATATCTTTGAATTCTTGAAACTAAAAAACCCAGTTCCATAGAGAAACTGGGTTAATAAAGTTATGGGGATATTTTTTTGGTCTAGTCTAGAAAACCCATGAGGTTTGCAGAATCGTCAATTTCATTTGATGCTATTGGACGGTTACCAAAGATTGAATAGTTTTCAGATACTACTAATGAACTTGAGCTAATTGGACGAATTCCAGAGAGGTTAATACTTTCAACAACTTGGAATGTATTAGCGCCAATTGGACGAATACCCATTGAGTTGTAGGTTTCAACAACTTCCAATTTACTGATGCTAACGGGACGGACTCCAGCAATAGAAAGTTTTTCCGCAACTTCCAAGTCGCTAGCGCCTATGGGACGAACTCCAGCAATGGCAAGTGTTCCACGAGTTTCTGGCGCTGAAGCTTCACTAACCGACTCGACTTGATTTCCATTCAAGCTCTGGTCTTGCTGATTCTCAACTTCCACTGTAGTTTCCTCTTTTAATTTTGCATTGTTTTGCCGAGAACTGGTTCCCTTGGCAGCGCTGCTAATACTCATAAGCCAACACCTCTGGTTTATTAATTGAATTTTACGATAATTAAGGAAAGATAAATTTTTTCCTATATATGAGAGTTTAACCTTAAAAAACATCATATAGGTATAAGTATCTTTAAAACTTATACATAAGTAAATTAAAATAGTTAAACTTTGTAAAGTATTATTGCTTTTTAGTGGCTGAATTACCGAGCTACAATATATAGGGCGTGAAATCGTCACCATGAGACAGGGTATTTCCAGCAAAACTGTATGACAGAATTTTGTCTTCAAGCTCCCTTTAGTCCGACAGGCGATCAACCACAAGCGATCGCCCAACTCAGTGCTAGTATCAAAGCTGGCAACCGTTATCAAACTTTACTAGGTGCCACGGGAACAGGCAAGACATTTTCAGTAGCAGCAGTAATTGAGAAAATTGGCAAGCCTACTTTAGTCCTGGCGCACAACAAAACCCTAGCTGCACAACTTTGTAACGAACTGCGAGAGTTCTTTCCTAACAACGCAGTTGAGTATTTCGTCAGCTACTACGATTACTATCAGCCAGAAGCTTATATTCCCGTCACCGATACTTATATTGAAAAAACGGCGGCAATTAATGATGAAATAGATATGTTGCGGCATTCAGCAACGCGATCGCTTTTTGAACGCCGTGATGTCATTGTGGTTGCTTCCATCAGTTGCATCTACGGTCTAGGAATGCCAGCAGAATATCTCAAAGCTGCCATCCCCCTCCAGATAGGTATGGAAGTAAATCAACGTCAAATTTTACGAGATTTGGCAAATGTTCAATATAGCCGCAACGACATAGAAATGGGCCGGGGAAAATTTCGCGTCCGGGGTGATGTTTTAGAAATTGGCCCAGCTTATGAAGACCGAATTATTCGCGTCGAATTCTTTGGTGATGAAATAGATGCGATTCGTTATATTGACCCCGTAACTGGTGAAATTCTTAAAAGTTTAGAAGCTGTAAATGTCTACCCTGCGCGTCACTTTGTCACCCCAGAAGAGCGCTTAGAAGTAGCTTGTCAAGACATTGCCGCAGAATTAAAACAGCAAAAATTAGACTTAGAACAAGCCGGGAAATTATTAGAAGCGCAACGCATAGATCAGCGGACACGTTACGACTTAGAAATGTTGGGTCAAGTTGGTTATTGTAATGGCGTCGAGAACTATTCCCGTCATTTGGCAGGAAGACAAGCTGGAGAACCACCAGAATGTTTAATTGATTATTTTCCCAAAGATTGGCTATTAGTTATCGATGAATCTCACGTTACCGTCCCCCAAATTCGGGGTATGTATAATGGCGACCAAGCGAGAAAAAAAGTTTTAATCGATCATGGATTTCGGCTTCCTAGCGCTGCTGATAACCGCCCTTTAAAAGCAGAAGAATTTTGGCAAAAGGTGAATCAGTGTATTTTTGTTTCAGCAACTCCAGGAAATTGGGAATTAGAAATTTCTGAAGACAATGTAGTTGAACAAGTAATTCGACCAACTGGGGTGGTTGATCCAGAAATTTCTGTGCGTCCTACAGAAGGACAAATTGATGATTTGTTGGGAGAAATTAAAGATAGAGCCGATCGCCATGAAAGAGTGTTAATTACCACACTAACCAAACGCATGGCGGAAGATTTAACAGAATATTTGCAAGAGCGTAGTATCAGGGTACGGTATTTACATTCCGAGATTACTTCTATTGAGCGCATTGAGATTTTGCAGAACTTGCGCGAGGGAAAATTTGATGTTTTGGTTGGTGTGAATTTACT
Source organism: Desmonostoc muscorum LEGE 12446 (assembly GCF_015207005.2). Classification (GTDB taxonomy): domain Bacteria; phylum Cyanobacteriota; class Cyanobacteriia; order Cyanobacteriales; family Nostocaceae; genus Nostoc; species Nostoc muscorum. Next base: position 748,885 of record NZ_JADEXS020000001.1, on the reverse strand, counting down.
GCGGGAAGGGTTGGATTTACCTGAAGTTTCCTTAGTAGCAATTATGGATGCAGATAAAGAAGGTTTCTTGCGAACCGAGCGTTCCTTAATTCAAACTATTGGTAGAGCCGCGCGTCACGTCCAGGGACAAGCGATTTTGTATGCCGATAATCTGACAGGTAGCATGATTAAAGCCATTGATGAAACAGACAGGCGGCGGGGGATTCAAACGGCACATAATCGACTGCATGGAATTACACCGCAACCGATTGTGAAAAAATCAAGTAATGCGATTTTGGCTTTTTTAGATGTATCTCGGCGGTTGAATGCAACTGATTTGAAAGTTGTAGATGAACATCTAGATGAACTACCGTTAGAACAGATTCCCCAATTGATTACTCTGTTAGAAGTGCAGATGAAAGAAGCGGCGAAGAAACTGGAATTTGAAGAGGCGGCAAAATTGCGCGATCGCATTAAACATTTGCGAGATAAAATGCTGGGACATTAACGTGATTCTTATGCTCACGAATCAGCAATTACCGTCACATAAAGGTTATTACGTCAACCCTTATGTGACAAAGTTTTATTAAGAATCCAGTCACCAGTGCAACTTGATGATTGCTCGGAACCAGAACCAGATGGTCTTGCTATTATTCGCCTAATAAACAGTGAGAGCATATTTGCAGAGGATGTGGCTGGGAAAATTTTCCCTAGAAGACAAAGCCTAGAGACAAAGGTTAAATTCGATTAGAAAGTAATCGAAGGTAATATCGAAATGTTTCAAGTAGAGGTCAAGTGCGACGATTCTGGTCAATACATTGGAGAGGTTGCCGATCCTGAGAGAGAAATTTTCTACTCTACCTACAAATACCCTACCCAGCATCAAGCTACAGAGGATGCGCGAAAGTGGATTGATTGGTTTGAGAAGCTTCCGTATGGAACTGTTGAAAGTATTTACTATATTCTTTCTGTTCCAGAGACTTGGCCAGGCCCCCCTGCCAATGGTCATCCCTACTCTGGGCTTCAGATCAAGATTGGAAGAACCAAGGATGTTCTGCGTCGATTACAGAATTTACGAACTGGAACATCTGGGCAACTAATTGTTCATGCGCTTGAACCAGGAGGTTCTAAAGTAGAGAGAAAACTCCACAAACGTTTTGAATCAGATAGGCGACAAGGTGAGTGGTTTGCTTGCTCTCCTGAACTGGCTAAACATATTTTTGAAACATGGAGCCACTACAAGGTACTCCCTCGTGAACATCAACATCTTGTCTTGGAATTGCAACACAGGATTAAGATTTTACGTGCAACTCGGCAGGTTTTTGATGGAGCGCCAGATATGATAAATCCCTCACTTAATGAGCCTTGGGCTGGAAAAGTTCTTATTGATCTTGTTCATCCAAGTTGGATTCGTAATGAGAAAATGTTTTAAGGTCTTTTTTAGCATTGCTGCCAATCGCCAGCTAACACGTCAGCGAAACGGACGGACGAAAGCTGCTGCTGGAGGGAAAAGATCATCTGCCGCCGATGATTTGAGCCGTTAATGACTTGCTTCGGCGATCGCATTAAACATTTGCGGGATAAAATGTTAGGACGTTAACGTGATTCTTATGCTGACCAATATTCGCCTAATTAGTGTCGAAGAATATCACAAAATGGCGGAAGCGGGAATTTTTCATCCTGAGGAACGCTTAGAATTAATAGCGGGACAAATCATCAAAATGTCAGCAAAAGGAACTGCTCACGAATCAGCAATTACCCGCACAGAAAGGTTATTACGTCAACGCTTGGGTGACAAAGTTTTATTAAGAATTCAGTCACCAGTGCAACTTGATGATTACTCGGAACCAGAACCAGATATTTCAGTGGTGAAGCCCAATGCATTAGATTATGAGGATCACCATCCCAATGCTTCGGAAGTGTTTTTACTGATTGAAATAGCTGATTCCAGTCTCAAGTACGATCGCGAAGTCAAAGCGATCGCCTATGCTAAATCAGGTATTATTGAGTACTGGATTTTAGATGTGAATGGACGCAAGTTGTATATGTATCGTCTTCCCAGTCCAGACGGCTATCACAGTGAGAGTATACTTGCAGAGGATGTGACAATTTCACCTTTAGCTTTTGGTGATTGCGCGATCATAATTCGAGAATTATTGCGAAAAATCTAGGGGGCGTTCGGCATGTTTTCGCTATCCTAGAAAAGTAAATTATTCCCTGATCGCACCAAATGGTTGCTTTACCCGATGGCATTTTGATGAGTGCAGAAGAATATCTCGTTTGGGAAGCCACCCAAGAACAACGCTACGAGTATTGGGATGGCGAAGTTGTAGCGATGAGCGGTGGTACACGCAACCATAATCGGGTTTCCGGAAATTTCTTTAAGCTTCTAGATGATGCCCTAACCGATCGCTCCTGTGAAGTATACATTGTAGATGTGAAGGTGCAGGTAGAACTGGGGCAAAAGTATTTTTATCCAGATGTGGTAGTGACTTGTGATGAGCGCGATGGCGATCCAGAATTGGTACAATTTCCCTGTTTAATTATCGAAGTGCTATCACCTTCAACAGAAGCAGTTGATAGGGGGAAAAAGTTTAGCAAATATCGCCAATCTCCAACCTTGCAAGAATATGTTTTAGTACAAGTAGAGCAACCGGGTGTGGAAGTGTTTCGGCGCAGCGAACAGGGTAAATGGGTGCTGTCGGAGTATAATTTCGATGAAATATTGCGACTGGAATCGGTGGATGTAGAAATAGCGATCGCCGATTTGTACCGACAAGTGCAGTTTGAAATAGAAGCCACTGAAAAATAAAATCCCTTCCAGAAATTCAAAGACAATTACGAGGAGCAGAGCTTCTCAGGATAAATCATGACTATTGATGCAGAAATTTTACAAACACTAGATCAAATGCCAGAGTCACTTAAACAAGAACTCTTGCATTATGCCAAATATTTAGTTGAGAATTATTCAAAGGCTGTTTCCCAGGAAAGTTCACTACAAAAAAAGCGTCGCTCTGGTATCTTAAAAGGAACTTTTGTTTTACCTTTGCCTGATGACTTTGATGAACCTCTCGAAGTTTTTCAGGAATATATGGAATGAGTGATTTACTTTTAGATACTCATGCCTTTATCTGGCTAACTGAAAATGACTCCAGCCTTGGAAATGATCTGAGGATGGCGATCGATACAGCAGATATCGTTTATCTCAGCATCGCTAGTCTTTGGGAAATTGTTGTATAATTTTTCAGAAAGTCAGGGAGTTCACAGACGTTAGACTGAATATAAACCAGGAGATTTCAAAATGGCTATTTTGTCTTGGGGAAGTGGGAGAGATGATATACTTAAAAAAATTAGTGACTGGGTTAACAATCTACATCACCAAACTATTAGAATCATCGAGATTAAGGGTTTTCAGAATCAGGGTACAACTCAGACCCAATGGATTCCTTTACGGGGATCAACTCAAATAAAAATAACAGTTGAGAAAGTGTCTCCACTCCCCTTAAAAGAAGAGAAATCCACTATAACTTTTGAAATTAGCGGAACCAATGACAGTGATGAACTTACCAGATATTTTATTGGTTCACATCAGCTTAATTTATCTCAAGAACATGGTGTTCTGGTTATTGATTTTGCTCATGGTAGTCGTTATCAAAATGAAGAGGGACATGAGATTTTGGCTGCAAAAGTTCTTATTATTACAAATAGTCCAGATCAATTATCTGATGATGATATTCGTGCTTTAGTCAGCAAGATACAGGACTAACGCAAAAGATAACAAAAGGTAGCGGTAATTCATGAATTACCACTACGCAAGAATAAGGTTTTAGGTCACATCTTGCCTAAGTTCTAATATACTCTAGCTGACTTTTTACGGGAACTGAAAAACCTCTTTCCTAAGAGTAAAAAGGCTTTGAATTTTCCCCTTTCCCTACAAGGGAAGTTGGAGTCAACATTGTCCAAGCCAAGCAGCCAGCAAGGATACAATGGGCTGGACTAGCTGAAGCGATCGCCAGAAACCATCTGCGAGATCAAAGGCTAGAGCATTAAAACTTGCTCAGGGTAATAATTGGACAGTAGATGTAGAAATAGGGATGTCTACGACGGGCTACGCCTACGCTCATTTGTACCGCCAAGTGCAGTTTGAAACCGAAGTCACCGAAAATTGAATAGATGTTATGGATAGTCAATACCAGTCAGCGATCGCAAGTCCCGCGATTCTAGAACAGGACTTACGCAAAATTATGAAAAAACGAACCGCAAAGGACGCAAAGGACACAAAGAAATAAGAGTTTCAGAGAGTTTTTGCGTAAGTCCTATAGAAAATTCCTTGACATTGTGAGTGACAAGAGTCGCGGGACTTGCGATCGCTATTCCTGCAATCAAAATATCTATCGAACCAATTGGAGTAGCTTGTTGTCAGACATCGCTCACAGCTATAAGAGGTTGTTTGAAAAAAAGTTGTGGGTCAACCGAAATATTTAATACTTCAAGAGACATCCTCTTAAAACCAGTTACGCAGACTATCATCGAAAGTGGAGAATGAACCGGGATAGAAGATGACTGCGATCGCTATGGACTGTAATTTACAGAGGCAATTGGTTACATAATTACAACGGACGGGAGCCAAACACGACTTGTACGGTGAAATAATTACCAGTTTATAAAGGGGATCGCTATTCAACTAATTTGAACTTTGTCAAAATTTGGCATTTCTTCTTAAATTGTATTTTATCAACTTGAATTCCCACTGCTTATGAAGCTACGTGCATACATGCTTATCGGATTTTTTCTGAGTATTCTCCTAAGTTTAGTGCCGTTTTCAGGCAACTTTACCATTGCTGCAACACCAAAAGCCCCCGCACCCGTATCTGCACTTTCATTCACCCAAGGAGTGCAAAAAACGGTATTGGATAATGGTTTAACCGTGCTAACCAAAGAAGTTCATACCGCTCCCGTGGTGAGTGTCCAGGTTTGGTATAAAGTCGGTTCACGCAACGAGGTTAAGGGAGAAAATGGGATTTCCCACCAGCTAGAACATTTGATGTTCAAAGGCACAACCGACCGTCCAGTTCAGTTTGGACGGTTGTTTAGTGCCTTGGGTAGCCAGTTCAACGCCTTTACTAGTTATGACGAAACAGCCTATTTTGGCACAGTGCAGCGAGACAAACTCGAAGCATTGCTGACACTAGAAGCCGATCGCATGAAAAATGCTTTAATTGGTTCTGAGCAACTCACAAGTGAAAAGCGCGTAGTAATCTCGGAATTACAAGGCTACGAAAATTCACCTGAGTATCGTTTGAATCGAGAAGTCATGCGAAATGCTTTCCCCAATCGAGCCTATGGCTTACCAGTGGGAGGTACAAAAGCCGATGTCGAGAAATTCACGGTGGAGCAGGTGCGGAATTACTACCAAACCTACTACAGCCCAGAAAATGCCACCTTGGTGATTACCGGGGATTTTGCCACAGAACCTGTACTCAAAGTTGTGAAAGAAACTTATGGGAAGCTGGCAAAAACAGGAGGCGGGGACGCGGGGACGCTCTTACGCGGGGACACGCAGAGTTCGTTAACAGCGTCACCGCGCCTCCCACTCTCCACGTCTTCCTCCCTCCCCGCGTCTTCTTCACCCACCTCTGCTAATCAAAAAGCACCCATCGTCCTGAAGCAACCTGGAAGCGCAGCACTACTACAAACGCTGTATCCTCTCCCAGACATCAAGCATCCCGATGTTCCGGCAATTGATGTCATGGATGCTGTTCTCACAGGTGGACGTAGTTCTAGGCTTTACCAGGCTTTGGTGGAATCTGGACTTGCTAGTTCAGTTAGTGGTGGTGCTGCGGAACTCATCGAACCGGGTTGGTATGAAATTAGTGCTACGGCGGCTCCGGGTCAACAGTTAAGTAAAATTGCTCAGGTACTCCAGGAAACTTTGACAAAATTGCAACAGCAGCCAGTCACCCCGGAAGAATTGAAGCGAGCCAAAACGCAACTGCAAGCTTCTTATATACTTGGTAACCAGGACATCACTAGTCAGGCTAACCAACTGGGATATAACCAAACTGTGGCCGGGGATTATCATTTTATTGAAAAGTATCTTGCTGCGATCGCCAAAGTCACCCCAGCCCAAATACAAAAAGCAGCCAAAACTTACCTCAATCCTGCTAAACAAACCATCGGCTACTTTGAGCCGACCCAACCAGATGGTCAACCAGGAACTTCTAGCGCTGGTTCTGGTCGCACGGTGGAAAATTTCAGCCCTGGTAAACCTGTAGACCCAGCAGAACTGGCTAAATATCTGCCAGCTGCCACATCAGCTACAGACTCTAACAAACAATCGCTTCCAGAAGAGTTTACCTTGAATAATGGTTTGCGGGTTTTGTTATTAAGCGATCGCAATGTTCCGACAATTAATATCAGTGGCAAAATTGATGCTGGTACTGAGTTTGACGGTAATCAAAAAGCCGGATTAGCGAATCTAACTGCAATCAACTTAATGAATGGAACCCAGACTAAAAATGCTCTCACCCTAGCAAAAACCTTAGAAGACCAAGGAGCCGGTTTAGATTTCAGTGCTAGCCGCGAAGGTGTAAATATAACTGGTGAGGGCTTGTCAGCAAACCTGCCAATATTGATTCAAACTCTGGCAGATGTCTTAGAAAACGCTACTTTCCCCGCCGACCAATTAGAACTCAGTCGCCAAAGGGCACTGACAAGTTTAAAAGTCCAGCTAGATGACCCCACAGGACTGGGAAGACGGGTATTTCAACAGGCAATTTACCCAGAAGATCATCCGTTTCATAGCTTTCCCACAGAAGAGAGTTTAAAAAACATTACTCGTGATGATTTGCTTGGTTTCTACCAAAAACATTATCGACCGGATACCACAGCGATCGCAATAGTTGGAGACTTCGATCCAGTTAAGGTAAAAGCTTTGCTGAATGAGAAATTTGGTAAATGGCAAGCCACAGGTAAGCCACCTGTTCTCAAAGTTCCGTCCGTGTCATTCCCGCAAACTTTGAAACGTTTAAATCCAGTAATTCCCGGTAAAGCTGAGGCAGTAACCTACATCGGCTACAACGGTATTTCCAGGAAAGACAAGCGTTTTTATGCAGCATTGGTGCTGAATCAAATTTTGGGTGGTGATACCTTAGCGAGCCGCTTGGGTACGGAAGTGCGCGATCGCCAGGGTTTAACCTACGGTATTTACAGTGCTTTTGCCGCCGGAATTAATCCCGGTCCCTTCTTGATTCAAATGCAGACTGCTCCCGGAGATGCCCAAAAAGCGATCGCCAGTACTGTTGCTTTACTCAAACAATTACGCGAACAAGGAGTGACTGAGGCTGAATTAAACACAGCAAAACGCTCAATTACTAACAGCTATCCTGTAGATTTAGCCAATCCTAGTAATGTATCTAGTATCATTTTAGATAATGCTGCCTTGGGACTTTCACGAGCAGAAATTCGAGAATTTCCTGAGCAAATTCAGGCAGTTAATATGGCTCAAATCAAACAAGTAATTGAGGATTTAATTAAGCCGGAAAATTTGGTGATTGTCACCGCCGGCCCTGGAGATGTTGTGCCCAAGGGGGGCTAAGGTAACTTCATCTCGTGCATTGAGGAAGATGGGGAAGAGCAAGTCAAAAGGCAAAAGTAAAAAGAAAGAATCTTTTGACTTTTGACTTTTTAACAAAGTATGTTCAGTTTAATTCCCCTGCCTCTACAGGCAGAACGTTTTGTGTCGGGGTTAAATCCCCGTTACAAAACGTAATTACGAATTACGAATTACGAATTACGAATTATTTTAATGCCCCATGCCCAATGCAAAATTCGTTGTTAGAATATCACCAGTCCGCTCAATTAAACGAAACACACAGCTTATGATTACTCAAATGATGGTTCAACCCTCATTCTGGGTAGATTCTGGAATCAAACTCAGTAAAGTTAGGGACATATATTTATTTAAATTTACTGAAGAATTGCAGTCTCGACTTGAAGAACTGTCACAGAAGAAAAAAGGCGGATTGCTAACTTCAGAAGAAGAAGCTGAATTGTCAGGCATATTGGAACTGGATAGAATTTTTACCTTGCTTAATGCCAAAATCATTTCTGAGTCATGACAGTTAATGATGCTACGAAAAAATTCGTGAGAGAAAGAGCTAAATTTCTTTGCGAATACTGTCATTCTTCAGAAGAAGCAAGTGCCGCTTTATTTTCTATTGACCATATTATGCCTCAATCTCTTGGCGGTTCAGATGACCACGATAATTTAGGATTAGCTTGTCAGCGTTGTAATGGATATCGCTATAATTTTACAACTGGAATTGATCCGAATACAGGAGAAATAATACCTCTGTTTAATCCACGGCAACAAAAGTGGTATGACCACTTTATTTGGTCAGCAGATGGTCTAAAAATTGTTGGCATTACTTCCACAGAACGAGCTACTTGTAATCGTTTAGACCTCAATGATGAACGTCACAACGAAGGGTCTATTCTCAAAGCGCGTCGTCTGTGGATCAAAGGTGGTTGGCATCCACCTGATGAAGATCCACGACAAGTATAAGAAAGTGAAGCTTGAAATAGGACGGCTTTCACCCTCTTTTTTTCTGATATGTAATGCAAGGGATGTTCTTTGGCATTACAGTGCTGAATAATACATCCATGAGTATATTGATTAGCTATTTATCTATCTAACGGAGGAATTGAGAAACATAGTATCAGGACAAAATAAACAGATATTCCGATCACCTGACGAACTTTAACTCCATATCCCCTATTTCTCTTGAGAAATGGGGAATTTTTTTCAAAAGCTACCAACATGGAATTATAATCGGATATTTATCTGTCTTTAGGAGGAATAAGATAAAGTTGATAAATAATAAAAACTTAAATAGCCCGATTACCCTACCGGACTTTAGTTTTAGCTCTCCCCTTGTTTTTATCTAACAGGGGGGAGTTTATTTAAAGAATTCAGAATTCAGAAGTCAGAAGTCAGAATTGAATCAATCGAGAATTCGTCTTGAAAAGCTTTTATCACAGTAAACCTCAACTCCAACTTTTCGTCGTAAAATCCAAAATTCCCCAACCCGCAGATTTTTAAATATTCTCTGAATCCTGAATTCTGACTCCTGAATTCTGACTATTCTTCTTCTTTATTGTCTTCAAGATTAGTTATTTTTGTATTTTGCATCAGAATATAGTTTTGTTGATTCTGTTGTTCTTCTTTCTTATCTTGCACAACTTGAGTGGCGTATACTTCCACATCTCGCTGAATAATATCTTCTACCTGACCAGCAAACAAATTAAATGCCTGTTCGTGACTTGTATAATTACGATAAGGACCTGTCAATTGCGAAAATTGCCATCCTTGGGTTTTCAAAGATTCCACCGTGCGGCGATAGTGTCGCCAGCGTTCTCCATAGTGAAAAAATTCTTCAATGGCAGCACTAATAGCAACTAATTGACTAATAAAAAAAGTTGAACCGATAAGAAAATTTTTTTGAAGCTTAGTTTCAGCAGAAGTAGTATTAATATTTAGAGTGATTAAGGCCGGGAGAATGACGCCACCAATAATAGTTGTTAGCCGCCAAAAGTAATGGCGATCGCGTGCAAAATTTGCCTTACCTTCCATCCAAAGTACTTGGTCTAACCAGCGCGATCGCAAAAAATGTCTTTGGACATCGCCTAACTGCATCCCTGCAAATAATTTGTTAAAATCTTCCTTTAAAAATTCTTGATAATTATCTTTTTTTGCCATTATTTACTCCTTGGTGGAAAGCAAACCCTGAATTATTTTGCCTAAGTTATCAACTCCCTTCTCCATATCGATCAAGTCGATATACTGCAATTTACCAGATTTTGCTAACTCTTGAGCGCGATCGTCCGTGGCGTTTCCAACCAAAGCACCAACAAGTATATCTGCGGTTCTACCACTACCAGCGATCGCTACAACTAACCTACCAGTATTCACGCTAGAAAACGCATCCTTAAAGGTAACTTCACCACCGTTCAAAAGTACAGTCACCGAAGGTGCGCCACCAGCTAACACCGTTGCAACATCAGATATCCAAGGAGATTCATCGCCCCAATTACTACCAGGAACTAGCAAAAAATGGGTATGATTTGGCTCTAATGGTGTCAAATCAGCAACTTTTAATTCATTGGGTAAAGCCACTTTGCTTTCAGGTGCCACACCAACCAAACCAAACTTAGCACTTATCTGGGTACGAGCCGCACCCATTAATCGCATAACTCCCGCATCCGTACCCCCATCTACGACATAAGCGCCCAAAGTTTCAGCGATGGGGGCTAAAATTTCTACAAACAACCGTTGAATGCGGAGAAAGTCGGCTTCACTGATGTTACTTGCACCGCCCACCACTACTAAAACAGGACGTGAATCACTAAGTCCTATTTGTTTTAGAGTATTTGGTAATTCTGTTTGCTGATTAACTCGAATAGCTAATGCTGTTCGTCCGCTGTCAAAGGTAAGTTTTAAACAATTTTTCATTTGTCCAAAATGCTGACTGCTTAAGTTTTCCAGAGTAGTGCTTTGCAGTCGTGTTCGGCAAGCGTCGTATTACGCACAGTAGTCAATTAATCGTGTTTCTATAACGTTTTTATCCGGGCGTTGTTGAGTAGAAATATGAATTTGGATCGCGCAGAGACGCAGAGTCGCAGAGAGTAAGAGTTGAGAAGAGTTGATTTTTCAAATTTTATATTCAAATTCAGCAACGCCCGTTTTCATCCCTGTTGGGGAAAATCTGGGTTTGCTTTTGTGTTTCCATCCCCTTTCGGGGCAATGCGATCGGAAAGCAGCAAACAAAGGGGCTTGTTACTTGAACCACTTGATGGCAGTAACTGCCACGAAGTGCTTCCACAAGGGCACTGCCATGAAGTGCTTCCACAAAGGAAAGAAAGTATAAAGGCACGGAAGATCATAAATATTATACACGGGGTTTTAAACAAGATTTGGTGTGTAATTTATAACGTGCAGATATTCGACGACACAAATCGGGTAAGTGTCGGGACAAATCAGCTGAGTCATAACCAATTTGGAATGCAAGGTGTTTGAGCGATTGGGGTGGAAAAGATTCTTGATGTAGTTCTAAAAAGGAACGCACTTTATTTAGATCAAATGGGCGATTAGTTTGAGAGTATTGTTCGGATAATGGTAAATCCTTTAAAACTATAGAGCTATCAAGATTAAGGCGGCCGAGATAAACATCAATTAGAGAAATTGATAATCGGTAGCATACACGTAATAGTTTATTAAGTTGAGGCAATGCATTGCCAACACGCCAATCTCTAGGAACAGTAAGACTTAAATGCATTTGTTCGGCAAAAGCTTTAGCATTACCCTGAGTCACAACATCAATACACTTATTTATAGCTAGAGCGACTGATTCTCGATTTGGTGGTTCAATTAAATATGGTGTTTGAGCAATTAGTTCTCCAACTTGTTGGGCAACAAAATTGTGCCATTCTCCTTCTTCGGTATGATAGAATTTTGATTCTAGCATTGAACAAGCTGTACCCAACCAATAATGACATCTACAGCAAAATCCATTTTTAGTATTCCAAGCTAACAAGTAAACATTTTGACCACAGTTGGGACAATAATTCATTAAAGGATACTGATGTCTAGAACAAATTTTAACTGTTGAAATAGACCAAATTAATGGCTCGTAAAGTGGAAGACCATTGTTGCTCCATTCCGAATAACATAACGGACACCAAGCCTTATATTTACGCAAGAGATTTCTAGTTGGTACAACTTTTGACCAAGGTATTAATGTTAAATATTTTAAGATAGGCTGTTGAGTTAGCTTTTGTAAAACTAATAAAGGCTCAAGTGCCATAGTTCCAGTTCCATTCCATGCACCTGTTTGGTTAAAAAAGATGTGGAAAAATATCTGTGATAAACTATCTGGATTTGGTCCTTTATAGCGATTAATTTTAGGGGCTAATTCCTGAGCCAGTAAAATTCCTGTGGGAATTTGGTGAGTTGCAGCTAAACGTGTAATGTAGCTGGTCAAACTTTCAGTAAACGCTGTTCCTAATAATAGTGGTTTTAAAGGATATAAATGACTACGTTGTGGTACATCTATTTGTTGAGTATACCAAGGGGGTTTTAAGTTCAATTGATTATCAAGCATTTCCACCTCCAACAATATCTCTTTTGGGATTTCGTTCGCCAGGATAGTGTTTTTGGCGTTTGATTTTCGTTGCCGAATCTGCCGATGAATGGTTGTCAGCTACTTCCTCATTTAAGCTATTTTGGCAAAACGTTGCGCTTCATCAACTAGAAAAATTTTTAACTGTCTCTGTCTAAATATATACTCTACATCAGCTCGTAAATCACCGAGGTTAGGCTTAACTTTTACTGTTTTTTGTTCGCTACCACTAGCATAAACCCGACTACTAGATACTCTAACCTTATAATCAGCAAATGGTTCTCTTAAAGCAATTAAAACGCTTTTGTAGTAATCTTTCCAATCAAAAGAACCGCTGTCTGGAGAACGCGCTTCTACTCCCGCAATGGGAAGATATGCTAAATCTTGCATCATTAAACCTTGGTTTTGTTCAAAGATGATTTTCATTACTTGAGATAAGAGGGTTGTTTTTCCCACACCTGTAGGACCAAACAAGAAAATTAATGATGCACCCCCTGGATTGTTCACCGCATCTAACAATTCTTCATAAGCTTGCTTTAAAAGCCGATGTACTACTGTAAAGTTAGTAAAATAATTTATTTTATCCGCATCAGATGCTGTTAATAACTCTTGGGATAAGCCTGCGGGAGAATGCATTACCAAAACTCCTCATATGGTTGAATTTCTTCGGGAATAATTTTTCTGGTCTCTGGTGGTTTTATAGGGAATTTTAAAACTCACTCTTTCTGCTTCTGAGCATAGCGCGGATGATTCTAAGTCCACATATATCCTTTGGTCTGCTATCAATTTATATATGTAATCTGCATTGATTCCTGCTGCAATTAACTCTGATAATTTTATTCCTGGACTAGCGGAGATTATTTTGATTGTTTCAACTATCTCTTGTGTGGGAACTTCTAATTTATCCGATAAATAATCTTCTAAAAAATAGAGATTTCTCTGTTTCCTCCAATTAATTTCTTGGTCGGAGCAAACTTGATAATATAATCCCCAATTTTTGGCAAACTCTTCTCCTGGGGGACATCGCCAATTGCCGTTACTATCTGACTGGTAACGATTTGGCATTTTTGATGCTAATTTTTCCAGTTCATCTGCTGTTTTACATTCTGACCAACCTGCCTGATCTCGTCTAATTACAAAAAAGTCTGGTGTATGTAATACTCCTATTTGTCTTCCATTTAAACAGCAGTATTGCAATTTGATTTTTGGTGGTTGGTCGTAATATTCTAAAACCTCTGGGTCATATTCCATTTCATATATTCGTGCCAATTCGTTCCGGTGGCTCTCAAACTGAATTATCACTCCCATTTTTTTACTGGGATATCGCCCGACAACATTCCCAACCCTTCCCCTGACTCGTCTGGAAGGTGGAGAACTCCGTATACTTTGAATCATTCCATACTGCTGTGATGACAATGAGAGTGATGCAGACCATGAGCTAAACTCACCTTCTGTCAACATTGCTACCTCGGTATGCAATTTCTACCTTAATTGCATACTTATATTTAAGCCAATATTTTTCTTCCAAAATTTAAGAATCGTTAATTCTTTCTACTTACTGACACTACCTACTTCCATAAAACCATCCTATTAGTCTTTACAACCTTTGCCTGGACTGCTATTTCCTGCTTTCTACAGTCTGAATAAACAATCATTAAAATTGGTTTTTTCCCAGTATTTGTATATGATATTATCTGCTATTTTTACCGCATTGCTACTGATGTCATCGGCATTTTCTACTTCCATATTCACATTCTCACTCCTAAAGTAGGGTAAATGCTTTTATACAGTAAACCTAACAACCGTTGATACATAAGGGTTTTCTTGATTTTTACTGGTGGCACATACTTACTGCCACGATTGTGCTTCCATTTTTATACTTACTGCCATCGTCTGCTTCCACTCTTTCATGGATTTTCTGCCAGCGCATTTTCTACATCACGAAGTAATCAACCTTTGAGGTGCATTTACTGCCATCGTCTGCTTCCACTTTACTGCCATCATGTCGGTAAAGTGACAGGGCTGCAATTTGAAGAATTCTAGTTTCCATCCCCTTTCGGGGTGATGCGATCGTAAAGACGGAGAATTTCCAATGCAAGTACAAGTAATTGAAAGAGTTTCCATCCCCTTTCGGGGCGATGCGATCGTAAAGCCAAGATGTATTTTGCTACAAAAGTGTTGCTTGGAATGTTTCCATCCCCTTTCGGGGCGATGCGATCATAAAGGTCCAATATGCTTCTTTGAAAATTCAATTAAGCCATCGTTTCCATCCCCTTTCGGGGCGATGCGATCGGAAAGTGAAAGTCAAGTATGGACTTACGTTGATTTACAAAAGTTTCCATCCCCTTTCGGGGCGATGTGATCGGAAAGCAGGACTCGTGTCGCTGACGGCGGTCTTCGCCATGAGTTTCCATCCCCTTTCGGGGCGATGTGATCGGAAAGGGGATTTCTTCCGATTGTGGGTGTTCCGGCAACAAAGTTTCCATCCCCTTTCGGGGCGATGTGATCGGAAAGAGTTAACTTTTGGAAACTTTACTACGAGCGGGTTTCAGACCCCCTAATCGACGCATCTCTTGATGAAGACAAAAAATCTTCAAAAATTCGTCAATTTTGTAGCCTGAAAGCCTTACTGCACAAGGCATCGACGCATGTCAACGAAGTTATGCGGTTTTTAAGGTTCGGGCGAGATGCGTCGATGAGTTTCAACACATCGTTAAACAATAAAATGTGTTATGTGTGCTTGTCAAGTTTTTGATACAGAAGAGTACCTCTTTGAACGTGATGCATAAAATCTCTTGATTTCTCTCTGCGCTGTCTGTGCCTCTGTGGTTTATAAGTTATTTATTTGACTACTTCAGACCTAGAGGACACAGAGCTAAATTTCGGTGAGTAGATTTGCTACTTCGGCGACAGCATTTGTTATTTCGGCGGTCGCATTTTTATTTCGGCGACAGCATTTGTTATTTTTGCGGTCGCATTTTTATTTCGGCGACAGCATTTGTTATTTTTGCGGTCGCATTTTTATTTTGGCGACAGCATTTGTTATTTTTGCGGTCGCATTTTTATTTCGGCGACAGCATTTGTTATTTTTGCGGTCGCATTTTTATTTTTGCGGTCGCATTTTTATTTTGGCGACAGCATTTGTTATTTTAGCGACAGCATTTGCTACTTTGACGTTAGAGATTACCAAGAAATAAATAACTACTACCTGTGGGGTGGGCGTCTCGCCCGCCCAATGCTTAGGGCGGACAAGATGTCCACCCCACAAGAAAAATTGAATGTTTTTTATGAAAAAAGTCAAGGTTCAAAACCTCGCCCCTAGTGGGCGAAAAAATCCGCATCATCGCAAGGTAGGTTGAAACCCCACAAGAAAGTGGGTGGCTTAGTTTAATCCCCCTGCTCCCCCTGCAACGCCAGCTCCCCCTGCTCCCCCTGCTCCCCCTGCTCTCTTCATTTGGAAGTCCTTTAGGATCGTTTGTCTGTACACCTATGCAAGCAGGGAGGCGAAGTCCATTGCGATGGTATTATGCCCCTACCGATGTACTTCATGTACCTGAAAAATGCTGTATATCTGGTATCTAGGCACAGAGCCTATTTTAATTCTGAATTCTAGTTGCGACCATCAAAACTGGGTGATTTGAAATTTTTAATCGGGGCAAAATTACCATGACTGCTGCTGTCTTCTTAGAAAACGTCTACAAGTTTTACAACAAAGTACCTGTAGTCAATGACCTGTCATTCCAAATTGAAGCGGGGGAAATATTTGCTCTACTTGGCCCCAACGGTGCGGGAAAATCTACCACAATTCGGATGCTGACTACACTAACCAAACCCTCCCAAGGACGGATAGAAGTAAATGGATATGATGTGGTCAGCCAACCAATGTTGGCAAAACAGAGTATTGGCGTAGTCTTGCAGCAAGTCAGTGTAGATAACGATTTAACAGTTTGGGAAAATATGGAACTGCATGGGAGACTACATCACATTAGCAACCCGCAGCGACAACAATTAATTAATCAATGGCTAGAATATGTTGAACTCACAGAAAAACGTCATGATTTGGTCAAAACCCTGTCTGGGGGTATGAAACGACGGTTGCAAATAGCGAGGGCTTTACTGCATGAACCGCAAATGTTGTTTTTGGATGAACCAACGGTAGGACTAGACCCCCAAACCAGGCGACGCCTTTGGGAAATTATTCGAGATTTGAATAAGCAGGGAATGACAATGCTACTAACGACCCATTATATGGATGAGGTCGAATTTTTGTGCGATGCTTTCGGTTCCACCAAGCCAGGACGCATCGGTATTATGGATGGCGGTAAGCTAATTTCTTTGGGAACGCTAAAACAACTGCGTTCTACTCACGGTGAAGGCTTGGTGATGAAGCAATTAGGTTTATCTGAAGTAGGAAGTGACAGCGCCCTTGCTTGGGAATATTTATTTTTCCCTTCATTGGAAGAAGCAAATATCTACTTGAATGAACAGCCCGATAAAACCGGAATGATGGTGCGTCCCTCTAACCTGGAAGATATTTTTGTGGAATTAACGGGACGCCAGTTAGATTAATCTCATCCCCCTAACTGCCGCAGCATGGCTTCTACTCTGTCTACGCCATCTAAGTCATTGCGCCGTTTATACAAGTCACGGGCTTTTTGAAGGGCGGTGTTGGCTTGTTTGGCTTGCCGTCGCTGTTTATACATCGAACCCATTAATTCATAAGTTTGGGCATTATTTTTATCTAAGCTCAGTGCTTGTTCGTATGCCCAGCTAGCTGCACTATAATCTCCTAGACGAGATTGGGTTACAGCTAAGCCTAAGTAGGCATTAACATTGTTACGGTTCAGTTGTATGGCACGACGGTAACCTTCTTTGGCGCCGGCGGTGTCTCCCAAGTTGGCTTTGATGTAACCGACAGCGTAATAAAAATCACTATTGTTAGGGTTGATAGCGATCGCCTTACGATAAGCCGTTAATGCCGCTTGATAATTTCCTTGTTGAGCGTATAAGTAGCCAATACCTGAATGAATCTTAGCATTCTTGGGATCTAGCCTACCTGCTTGTTGATAAACTGCGATCGCACCTCCATAATCACCAGCGTCTACTAACCTCCGTCCTTCCTCTAGCAGTTGCTTTAACTCTGGGTTTTTAGTTTGTGCCATTAACACCTGAGCCTGAGTCGGTGCAGGCATCGTAAAGGCAAAACATCCTAGTAACACCACACTAAACACAAATGATGTAGGCTTGTACACAGTAAATTTCCTGAAATTTTAGAGGACTTTTTTCTTGTACATTAAAACAAAAATGTGGACTTTTGAAAACTGTATTTTTTCGCATTGATTAAGATGTTAATAGTTCATTTGCTCTTTCCTTCATAATCAGGAGTACATAACAGAGTTTTTACTGAATGGTGGAGTGTAAGCTCTCAATGAGCAAAGGCAATTATTCTACAGATAAATCTGTAGAATAGAAAAAATAACACTTTTTTCTCAGTGCTTATACGTATTAGTTAAAAAACTAACAAATATTTGAGTTAATCATCAATAGGCGATGCAGCAATATTAGAGAGAGTTGAACATTCATACCCGTTTGTTATTTTATTTAATAACTTGCTGAGTCTGTATCAAATTTGCTCAAATCTTTAGTCCTTAATACTAATTTTAGTAAACTAATATCCAGGCGTTTACATCCTTTTTTGGTCATTACACGATAAGATCAATGCAACAAGCAAAATGTTCCGGAAATTCCTGTTTGTAGTTAGACAATACTCTCTTAGTAGAATGGCGATCGCTTTTTTTAATTGCGTGAGGTGTATTTATCAAACCTCTCTACAACACAAGCTAATTGTCTAGGTATAAATTACTTGTAATCGCTAGTTTAATTATGTTATGTCCATCTACTTCATAAACATCAACATATATAATATTCATGAGGCTAATTTATGATTATAACTACCACTGATGTGATTCAAGGAGCCGTTATCGAATCATATTTGGGTATTGTGACAGCAGAAGTGGTCTATGGTAGCAATTTTTTGCGAGATTTTATAGCCGGTATTCGGGATATTGTTGGTGGACGCACTGGCAGTTACGAACGTTTATTTGAACAGGGTCAACGCAAAGCACTAGATGAATTAGAACAACGAGCGCAACGTTTAGGAGCAAACGCTGTAATCGGAATTGAAATTGATACTGGCACAATCAATGTTGACCAATCAGGAGTTTTAATGCTGATTACTGCTACAGGTACTGCTGTGAGAATACGTTAACTCAGACTTGTGTGTATTCCACAAAAGGTTAATAAAAAGTAGTCACAATTCTAAATTTGTGAAAAACAACATCCCCGACTTTTGAGAGGTTGTTTGAAAAGTATTTCGCTGTGACCTTAGATACTTTTAGATCCCCCCTAACCCCCCTTAAAAAGGGCTTACGGTGTATACACAACTCGAATTACCCCCCTTAATCCCCCCTTATAAAGGGGGGAAACAGGAAATCCAGTTCCCTCCCCTTAACAAGGGGAGGGTTAGGGTGGGGTAAAAAATATTTGATACATCAATCATGACTTTTCAAACATCCTCTTAGACAAGTCAGGAATGTTGTTTTCAATGTTTATAATTCAATACAGTTCATAATGAGCAACAAAACCCTCATGTAGAGACGCGATTTATCGCGTCTTCTCTAGACCAATTATCGACACCATTAACCCTTAACCCAAACGTATTGGTTTATTGAACAGAATTCAGAATTCAGGAGTCAGAATTCAGTATGAATTCTGTACGACTGGGTAATGAATATTGGTTTAAAACCTTGCCCGCAAGTGGCGCGAAACTAGTATTAAATTTTTTTCACTCATTTAAAACTCTACCCCTTCCCTACGGGACGCTGCGTGTAGCTTGCTTCCCTGTAAGGGTACATGGGTAGAGTATTCTGAATTCTGTTAGCGCAGCGGGGCGTAGCCCATTCTGACTCCTTTTTATAATTATTAATTTTCAAATCAATTAATAAATATTAATATATTAATAAAATTTCATAATAAATTACCTTAACACATCCCAAGTTGCAAAAGTAACAATTGATTCCCGCTGAAGATAGAGAGAATATTTATTTCTCTTGATAGAGATTAAAATACATAATTAGTAATTTAATTTTAATCATAAGCATAGCCATAAATATATCTGAGACAAAATAATTTTGCTGAATTCGCAAGCGAGAAAATAGACTATGGCATACGTAAATCGAGTAGGTGATGATGTTATTCCCCCTGAGTCTACAGTAGTTGGTAGAGTAACTGAATACCACGATCGTGTTCGCTGGGGTCCAATAATTTCTGGTGTATTAGTTGCTTTAGCTACTCAACTAATTCTCAGTGCTTTGTTTGGAGCAATTGGAGCAACCAGTATTGCAAGATCGGGAGCGCCTAGATCAATTACACCAGATATTGCAGGTAATGTCGGATTTTGGTCAACCATTGGTTTGTTAATATCTTTATTCGTAGGTGGTTGGGTAACAACCCGCGCCAGTGGGCCGATGAATCGCAATACAGCGTTGCTTAACGGTGCAATCTTTTGGGCTACGACTTTAGCAATTAGCTCTTGGTTATTAGCAAGCGGAGTATCCGGTGCTTTTGGTATTGCTGCTTCTAATGCTGGGCAAGTTATCAATCAAGCACAACAACCCGGTACTCCAGTGCCGCGAAACGTACCGAATGTAACTGCCGAAGAAGCCCGTCAAATTGCTGCTGCAACTTCCAGAGCTTTGTGGTGGTTTGTATTTGGTTCATTGTTGGGTTTAGCTGCTGCACTGATGGGAGCTGTTACTGGAGTTCATGCCCCTCGAACTAACAATTACAATCCTTAAAAAATTAATTGTCTGTCTGAAAAATTAAATGACATTGCAGCCTTTTTCATCTATTATTTGAACCATAATCTTCTGTAGGGGCGCACAGCTGTGCGCCCCTACCTTTTTGTTTATTTAAGACTGGCGTTTGTATTTTCCAATTAATTCTGCTGTTGCCAAAACATGACCTTCCATTGCTGCTAAAATTTGGTTTTTGGTAGCACCTGCTGCCAAATCTAAACTTTTATCTAAAGCAAAAAGTTTAAAAAAGTAGCGATGAGTTCCACTGGGTGGACACGGGCCACCGTAACCAAACTTGCCAAAATCATTTTTGCCCTGCACTCCACCATTGGGTAAAGTTTTTACAGTTGGAATATTCTCTGGTAATTGGCGAGTTGTATTTGGAATATCGTAAACAACCCAATGAACAAAAGTTCGTCCAGGTGCATCAGGATCATCAACAATCAATGCTATACTTTCTGTTCCTATTGGAATTTCATCCCAGAGTAAAGGTGGAGAAATATCTTTACCATCACAGGTGTATTTACCAGGAATTAAATCATTAGCGTTAAAGGCATTGCTTTCCAATTTCATAATTTTCACTTCCTTTTTTGATTGACTGCTATTGCTAGAATTTATGGGAAGATTACCCTTATTTTCAGAACTACAACTAATTATAAATAGCCCGATTAAAAAATATTTAACGATAAATTTATATACAAAAATTTTTATTTTATACATTATCAAGTACCCATGATGAAGTTTTTTACATTTTAGACCTACATATTTTTTATAGTAAATAACTACTTTAGTCGTATATCACAAGTTGAAGAAGAAAGTTGAATATTTATTTCTAAAGATTAATGAATATAAATAATTGAAGTAGCTAAATAAAGAAAGTCAATAACTGATGAAATCAAAAACCGAATTTAAAGTTTTGACTGGCTGAAAAAACTAAAAGCTTTAATTTAGATACAAGGAGTACCATCATGGCTGATACAAGCAAACGTGGTTTTGCTTCGATGGATGATGACAAGCAACGCGAAATAGCGAGCAAGGGGGGACAAGCCGCCCATGAAAAGGGCACCGCCCATGAGTTTACATCTGAAGAAGCTCGTGAAGCTGGACACAAAGGTGGTGAAGCTGTAAGTCAGGATAGAGAACACATGGCTGAAATCGGCCGTGAAGGTGGCAAGAGTTCCCACAAGCGTAATCGTAATAAAGATAGTGAGGATACCGATACTGAAGAAAAGGGAACCCAAGGAGGCACACCAGAACAACATGCTAAGGCAGGGCGGCAGAGTCGCAAGAATAAATAGATAGACTCATCGCTTTGAAATTTCTCATCCATCAACAACATACAGCAGAATTCAGAATGGGCTACGCCCCGCTGCGCTAACAGAATTCAGAATTCAGGAGTCGGAATTAAAACAGGCTTTATTCCTCACTTTGAAATTTAGTTTGTGTAGTTTACCAACTTAAAATTCGCTGTATCTTATCTATTAATATCCCGCTTTCAAGAAACATTTCTGTTTTTTCAAAGCGGGATATTCTGTGTTGTTATTTTTTATAACTAAATGAATCTAAACTTTATTACTACAGTTCACCATTTCAAATATGAAGCTTCAATTCCCTGCTCACGTCGAATTTTGCCATCTTTTTCAAACCAGGCAATTACTTGTTGTGTTGTCAAATCTTCAATAGCAACACCGTACTCTTGAGCAATATATTTTAAAAGTTTAAGTGATGAAATTGTCAATCTTGTTAAAAACTTTTCTGGGGAAGACAACAAAGCCGCGTCTACTTTTGCTGACTCTTCCAATGTTAAAAATTGGGTTGATGGCTGCTGTGGTGCTACATCCATAAATGCTATCTGTAATTTAGTTGATTATTTGGGAGTGGGGAGTAGGGAGTAGGGATTGGTTTTCACAAATGACTAATGACTAATTGCGGGCTTGTACTAAATAACCACAACGGTGTTCGCCGTTGATAATCCAGTGGGTGCGTTCTACTGTACAATCTGGTAAGACGCCAGCAAACATTTCTAATTCATGACCACAAATGGTGGGGAAAGATTCAGCAACGTTGGAAATGGCGCAGTTATGCTCTATAAATATGAAACTTTCGCCTCTGGAGCAGTCATTCACATCAACAGGGTGATACTCGGCCATAAAGCCTTCAGCTTTTCTCAACTCTACTAGGTTGGCTACACGTTCTCGCAGTGAACCGCTACCCACGCGATCGCGATATTCATGAGCTTTACGTTCCCACTGCTTCTGTAATATGGATTTGAATTGGTCGTGTCCCACGGTTTCTGCTAAGGTATCCAGCAGCGAAACAGCAAAATTGCCGCTGGCATCACCGAAGCGATCGCTCATTGTGCGGTGCAAGCGATCGCGTCCCTGACGACTCAGTTGATAAACATGCTGGGGACGCCCCATTCCGGCTTGATCTGATGATGTCGAAAACAAAACTAGCTCCTCCGTCTCCAAATCTTTGAGGTGGCGACGAATCGCTTGCTTGCTCACATCTAAAACTTCAGCAAGCTCAATAGCCGTTGCTTTTTGGTGCTTGTGCAGATATTCTAGGATTTCTTGCTTGGTTGAGGACTGGTGGATAGTCGCCATCTTCTGGTGTGAGACGCTGCGGGAACGTCCCAAAAATTTCTGGGAAAAATTGACTTTGACAACATTGTTGTTGTTAATTTAGCGTAAAATGGAGATACATTAAACAACATAGCTGTTGTTTTACTCCCTACCACCATTCTAGCAGCCGTGTAACCATTCCGTAACGCGAGGTGGGAATCGGCAACAGAATAGCTTGTCTCCCATCCTTAGAGAGATTTAACCGAACACAAGAGATTATTAGCGATGAGTGCCACTGTCAAAACCTTAGTCAACCAACCTTACAAGTACGGCTTTGTTACCGACATTGAGGCAGACACTATTCCTCGTGGATTGGATGAGGATGTTGTCCGCTTGATTTCGTCGAAGAAGAACGAGCCACAGTTCATGTTGGACTTTCGCCTGAAGGCTTATCGCCAGTGGCAAAAAATGACAGAACCAACTTGGCCTAATGTCAAGTATCCGCCAATTAATTATCAAGATATCATTTATTACTCAGCCCCGAAACGCAAGAAAGAAAAACTCAACAGCTTGGATGAAGTCGATCCAACTCTCTTGGAAACCTTTGAAAAGCTGGGTATTTCCCTATCTGAACAAAAGCGACTGGCAAATGTTGCTGTAGACGCGATTTTCGATAGCGTTTCTGTTGCCACTACATTTAAAGAAAAGTTAGCTAAAGACGGCGTTATTTTCTGTTCAATTTCCGAAGCGTTGCAGGAACATCCAGAACTAATAAAAAAATATCTGGGTAGCGTCGTTCCCATTGCTGACAACTATTTTGCTGCTCTCAACGCCGCCGTATTTAGTGATGGTTCCTTCGTCTACATTCCCAAAGGCGTCAAATGTCCGATGGAACTGTCTACCTACTTCCGCATCAACTCCGGTGACACAGGACAATTTGAGCGGACTTTGATTGTCGCTGAAGAAGGTAGCTATGTTTCCTACCTCGAAGGTTGCACTGCACCAATGTATGACAGCAATCAGCTGCACGCGGCTGTGGTGGAACTTGTTGCTCTAGACAACGCCGAAATTAAATACTCCACCGTCCAAAACTGGTACGCTGGGGATGCTAACGGTAAAGGCGGTATTTACAACTTTGTCACCAAGCGCGGTTTGTGTCAGGGCGTAAATTCCAAGATTTCCTGGACTCAAGTAGAAACAGGTTCGGCAATTACTTGGAAGTATCCTAGCTGTGTTTTGGTGGGTGATAACTCTGTGGGTGAGTTCTACTCGGTGGCGCTGACAAACAACATGCAGCAAGCTGATACGGGTACAAAGATGATTCACGTTGGTAAGAATACCCGTAGTACAATTATTTCTAAGGGAATTTCCGCAGGTAAATCTAGTAACAGTTATCGGGGTTTGGTGAAGGTCAATCCGACTGCGAAAGGGGCGAGAAATTATTCTCAGTGCGATTCGATGCTGATTGGGGATAATGCCCATGCCAATACTTTCCCTTATATCCAGGTGCAAAATAATACTGCGAAGGTAGAGCATGAAGCTTCTACTTCTAAGATTGGGGAAGATCAGTTATTTTACTTCGCTCAACGGGGTATTTCTTCAGAGGATGCTATTTCGATGATGATTAGCGGCTTCTGTAAGGATGTTTTCAATCAGCTACCGATGGAGTTTGCTGTGGAAGCTGATAAGTTGTTGAGTTTGAAGTTGGAAGGCAGTGTTGGATAAATGGAACCAGAGATAAACACACATAAATCCGTCTTGAAGCATTGCTGAATACAAAAAACTTCTCTCTGCGCCTCTGCGCCTCTGCGTGAGATTTTGATATTTTTATTCAGCAACGCCTGTGTTTATCTTTGGAAGAATAACGAACCGCAAAGGACGCAAAGAGCGCAAAGAAAGAGAAGGGAGAGAAGATGATTATTGAAAATAGTGAAGTTGTCCTGTCGGTACGGAATCTGACGGCTAATGTTGATGGGACACCGATTTTAAAGGGTGTGAACCTGGAGGTGCGATCGGGTGAAATTCATGCGATTATGGGACCGAATGGTTCTGGTAAGAGTACTTTTTCTAAGGTGTTGGCTGGGCACCCGGCGTATGAGGTGACTGGCGGTGAGGTGATTTTCCAAGGACAAAATCTGCTGGAGTTGGAACCAGAGGAACGCGCTAGAAGTGGTGTGTTTTTGGCTTTTCAGTATCCGCTGGAAATTCCTGGTGTGAGCAATTTGGATTTCTTACGGGTGGCGTACAATTCCCGGCAGAAAGCACGGGGTTTGGAAGAAATAGACGCGTTTGATTTTGACGATTTGATTGAGGAAAAGCTGGATGTGGTAAAAATGAATGCCGCTTTCCTCAATCGGAGTTTGAATGAAGGGTTTTCTGGTGGCGAGAAAAAGCGGAATGAAATTCTGCAAATGGCGCTGCTAGAACCAAAGTTGGGAATTTTGGATGAGACTGATTCGGGTTTGGATATTGATGCGCTCAGAATTGTGGCGAATGGGGTAAATCAATTGGCAAGTCCAGAAAATGCCACGATTTTAATTACCCACTATCAGCGGTTGCTCGATTATATTGTGCCAGATTTTGTCCATGTGATGGCAAATGGGCGAATTCTCACTAGTGGTGGTAAGGAATTGGCACTAGAATTAGAGTCTCGCGGTTATGACTGGGTGTTGGCAGAGTTTGCAGCTGAGGTGGGTGTTTAATGAGTATTCAAGTTTCCCCTAGTCCAATTCCTAACTCGGATGCAGCGAGTCTGACAGCTACTCTGTTGGATAAAGATGCTTATTTAATTGGCTTGTTAAATCAAGTCACTGCATCAAAAACAGAAGGGTGGCTGCAAGGTTTACGTGAAGGTGCCGCTAATTGGGTACGCCACTCTCATATTCCCAGCACCCGCGAGGAAGAATGGCGATTTACTGATTTGTCTTCTCTGCGACAAGTGCAGTTTAATGTAGAGACGTTGCATGAAGCGTCTCTACCGGAGATTTTGCCAGAAGCGGCTAACAGTCGTCTGGTTTTTGTGAATGGTGTTTATGCGCCGGAGTTATCCGCAGTCGCAGATTTACCGCCTGGGGTGGTGGTGAGTAATTTGGCTGGGTTACCTGTGGCTGAGCAGGAGGCTGTACAACAGTATTTAGCTCAAGCTGAAGGAGCGCAGGAAGTTTTTACGGCTCTCAATACTGCTGGGATAACTGATGCAGCGGTGATTTGGGTGAAGAAGAATGTGGTAGTTGAGACGCCAATTCATCTGGTGTTTGTTGCAGCTGCTGGTGAGAGTGCGACGATTTCGCAGCCGCGTTGTTTGGTGGTGGCGGAAGGTGGTTCGCAGGTGACTTTGGTGGAGGAGTATACGAACCGCAGAGGCGCAGAGGGCGCAGAGAAAGAGAGATATTTGACGAATGCGGTGACGGAAGTTTGGGTTGGTGAGAATGCCGAGGTGAGTCACACTAGGGTTGAGCGAGAGGGTGGAGAAGCTTTTCATGTTGGCAAGACTGCGATCGCTCAATCTCGTGATAGTCGATATACTTGTCATGCCATAACTTTTGGCGGAAGGTTATCACGGCATAATTTGGAGATTTTGCAAACTGGCGAACAAACCCAAACTACTCTCAATGGGTTGACGATGATTTCTGGCAAGCAGTTGGCGGATACTCACAGTGCGATCGCTCTGAATCATCCTTATGGTACAAGTAAACAGTTGCACAAGTGTATTGTCGGCGATCGCGCTCATGCTGTGTTCAACGGCAAAGTTTTTGTTCCCAAGCCAGCGCAATTGACAGATGCAGCCCAGTTAAATCGAAATTTGCTACTATCATCAAAAGCCAGGGTTGATACTAAACCCCAATTAGAAATTACTGCGGATAATGTCAAATGCGCTCACGGCGCTACCGTCAGTCAATTGGAGGATGATGAAATCTTCTACCTCCAAAGTCGGGGAATTGATGAAAACGATGCTCGTAAATTGTTAATTAACGCTTTCGCTGCTGAAATTATCAACCAAATACCCGTTCCCTCTCTCCGAGAAAACCTGTTAAACACTGTTAATAATCTCAAGTCCATATCGCTGGAATCTTGACCAAATTTTGGATTTTGCATTGAATATTCAAAATCCAAAATTTAAAAAAGTTTCAACCCCCAAGGCTAATTTTAGATTTTAGATGGAAAAATTTAATCTAAAATCTAAAATCCAAAATCCAAAATTGCTTGAATCTACCAATGACTTTCACCACTACTAAAACCCTTGCCGATAAAGTTCGCGCTGACTTCCCAATTTTGCATCAGGAAGTCAATGAGAAAACCCTAGTTTATCTCGATAATGCTGCAACATCCCAAAAGCCTTTACTCGTATTAAATACTTTACGAGATTATTACGAGCAATATAATGCCAATGTGCATCGAGGTGCCCACACTCTAAGTGCTAAGGCTACCGATGCTTATGAAGGTGCTAGAGACAAAATTGCTAAATTTATTAATGCTGCATCGCGTCAGGAAATTGTCTATACCCGCAACGCCAGTGAGGCGATTAATCTAGTCGCTTACAGTTGGGGAATGAACAATTTGCAGCCGGGAGATGAGATTATTCTGTCGGTGATGGAACATCACAGCAATATTGTGCCGTGGCAATTGGTGGCACAAAAAACTGGCGCGGTGTTGAAATTTGTTGAACTTACACCAGAACAAACTTTTGATTTGGAGCAGTTTAAAAAGCTGATTTCCGAGAAAACAAAACTGGTGTCAGTGGTACATATTTCTAATGCTTTGGGTTGTATTAATCCAGTAGCAGAAATTGGGGCGATCGCTCACAATTACGGTGCGAAATTTTTAGTCGATGCTTGTCAAAGTGTACCACACTTCCCCATTGATGTACAACAAATAGATTGTGATTGGTTGGTTGCTTCTGGCCACAAAATGTGCGCCCCCACTGGCATCGGATTTTTGTATGGCAAGTTGGAATTGTTAGAATCAATGCCTCCATTTTTTGGCGGTGGCGAGATGATTGCAGAGGTGTATTTAGACCATTCCACCTATGCAGAATTACCCCATAAATTTGAAGCTGGTACGCCTGCAATTGGAGAAGCGATCGCACTTGGTGCCGCAATAGATTATCTCAGCAGTATCGGCATGGATAAAATCCACGCCTCCGAAGCCGAATTAACAGCTTATTTGTTCCAACAATTAGAACAAATTCCCCAAATTAGAATTTACGGCCCCAAACCAAATGCTCAAGGAGAAGGTAGAGCTGCCTTAGCTACATTCACCGCCGAAGGAGTCCACGCCAACGACTTATCTACATTATTAGATCAAGAAGGCGTTGCCATTCGTTCTGGACACCATTGCACTCAACCATTACACCGCTACTTAGGAATTCCCGCAAGCGCACGGGCAAGTTTATCGTTCTACAATACTCGTGAGGAAATTGATATTTTCATCAAAGCACTAAAGGAAACCCTAGACTTTTTTGCTGAATTCTCTAGTTAAAAGTAGACAATGTTTAGATGCTGATTGTGTCAATTATTAATTAATAATATTTGGCACAATTTACCTACCTAGATGATTTATCAGGAGCAACTAAAATGTCTTACAGTGACTTTACCCTTGACAAAGTTAGAAAAACCTTTGATTTAATCATTTCTGACAAATTTGATATATTTGCGTCTACACAACAGATAGAATGTCCACCATTGCTTGCAGAAATATTACGCGAAAATATACCTTTGGCTTTAGCAAGTAATACAGAAAAATCCCGTTCAGAAATGATTATTGCCCCTATTCTAATTGCTCTCAGAAAATATTTCAATAATCAAATAAGTTTGTTTTCAGGTATTGATTTTACTGTTGATGTCGCACAGGGATTAAATGGAAATTGCGATTTTGTTATTAGTCGTTCAGCAGAACTATTAATTCTTAACGCACCAGTTGTAACAATTGTAGAAGCTAAAAAAGAAAATATCAATGCAGGATTAGGTCAGTGTGTAGCAGAGATGTTAGCAGCTAAATTGTTTAATGAACGTGAAGGAAATAACATTAAAACAATTTATGGTACTGTCACCACTGGAACCAACTGGAAGTTTTTAAAGCTAATTGGGCAAGTAGTTGAAATTGACTTAGGTGAACATTATATTAGTGATATAGGTAAAATTTTAGGGATTTTATCTAACATTTTGACAGAAGAAGTCTTTTAATATGCTTGTCCAGTCAACGCCTGCTGAACAAAGAACAGTGCTATACAACATTAGCTGGGAAACCTTTGAAGCCTTGCTTCAAGAGACAGGTGAGGATAGAGGTTCTCGGTTTGCTTATGACAGCGGTGTTTTAGAAATCATGACTCCACTTTTTGAACACGAAAATCCTAAAATTCAGTTTGACAGATTGATATTCGCTTTAGCAGTGGAATTAAAAATTAAAATTAGAAGTGCTGGTTCTACAACATTAAAACGTCAATCAATAGCCAAAGGAATAGAACCCGATAGTTGCTATTATATTCAAAATGAGCCAGTAATTAGAGGTAAACAAAAATTAGATTTAAGAGCAGACCCAGCACCCGATTTAGCAGTTGAAATTGATATTACTAGTAGTTCTGTTGATAAGTTTAATATTTATGCGGCTTTAGGTGTAGCAGAATTGTGGAGATATGACGGTGAAGTTTTAAAATTTTATCAATTAGTAGAAAGTCAGTATATTGAGGTTAATTTTAGTAGAGCTTTTCCTTTAGTTTCTGTTAGCGATCTGAATAGATTTATCCAGAAAAGTAAAACTATGGATGAAATCGATTTGGTGCAATCCTTCCGCGCTTGGGTGCAGGGTAAGTTAGGGTAAAGTATACCTCACTCACAAATCTAATTAATAGCTTATTTTTCTAAGATATGCTTGTCAAATCAACACCTGCTGAACAAAGAACAGTGCTATATAACGTTAGCTGGGAAACCTTTGAAGCCTTGCTTCAAGAGACGGGCGAGGATAGAGGTTCTCGGTTTGCTTATGACTGCGGCACTTTAGAAATTATGACACCACTGTTTGAGCATGAAAACCCTAAAAGTAATTTTGGTAATTTCATCATTGCTTTAGCTGAAGAATTAGATATTGAAGTTAGAAGTGCTGGTTCAACAACATTGAAACGAAAAATTGCAAAGCGGGGAATAGAACCAGATACTTGTTACTATATCCAGAATGAAGCAGCTATTAGAGGTAAGGAAAAGCTAAATTTAGAAACAGACCCACCGCCTGATTTAGCAATTGAGATTGACATCACCAGCACTTCAGTTAACAAATTTGGTATTTATGCAGCACTGGGTGTAAATGAACTTTGGAGATATAACGGGCAAGATTTAAAGTTTTATCAGTTGGTAGAAGGGCAATATGTCGAGTGTAAATTTAGTATTGCCTTTCCTATAGTTTCAGTAAGTGAGATCAGCAGATTTATTGAGCAGAGTAAAAGTATGGGTGAAATTGCTTTGCTCAAATCCTTTCGCGCTTGGGTGAGGAAGAAAATAAGCTAGTTAACAACAGCTAGCATAAACTATAGCGGTTCCCAATCATATCAAGTATAAATTTGGTTGTGGGATTTTCTCGGAATTGGCCGTATTTAGGATCGCATATAGTATAATTGTACTATAAAGTGAAAATAGCACGTAACTGCTCCGCCGTCTGGCGGGGCTTTTTCTTTAAGAACGATTATCTAAAAATTGGTTATAGATTTAAAATAAAACCAAGGAGAACATCTTCACAAGATAGACTTGTAGGAAATTGTAAAACTTTAGGTACTTGATTAGGGCGATAAATTTCTACTTATTTATCTTTGGGATTAATTAACCTAACCAAATTGTAACCCATTTTCTAAGTATTCCTGCATCTTAGATTGAGTATCTTTGAGTTCATCTAATTGCAAATGCAAATCTTGATTAACAGCAATAATCTCTTCAAATTCTTCATTGCAACTTGGAAGCGCATCAGCTAAGCATATACTCCAAATTTAGAGTCTATATTTGTAATATGTAAAATAGTAATTTTCACCTGATATTATGCCACCGTCTGAAAAATCCCTCGCTTACCCATCCAGCCACAAGAGCAACCAAGTCGATAAGTACCACGGTACTTTAGTTACAGATCCTTACCGATGGTTAGAAGATCCTGACTCCCAAGAAACAAGAGTTTGGATTGAAGCACAAAATCAAGTTACTTTTGGCTACTTGAGTGAAATTCCTGCTAGGGAAAAAATTAAACAACGCTTGACTAAACTTTGGGATTATGAGAAATATAGTATCCCTTTTAAAGAAGGTGAACAATACTTTTATTTCAAAAATGATGGACTGCAAAATCAAAGTGTTCTCTACACCCTAAAATCTCTCGATGCTGAACCTAGAGTTTTACTCGACCCCAATAAACTCTCAGAAGATGGTACTGTTGCTCTTTCGGGATTGTCCATTAGCGAAGATGGTAAACTTTTAGCATACGGTATATCTACATCCGGTTCTGATTGGCAAGAGTGGAAAGTCCGCGATGTTGAAACTGGAGAAGATTTACAAGACCACTTGCAGTGGATTAAATTTTCTGGCGCATCTTGGACACATGATTCTCAAGGTTTTTTTTACAGTCGCTATGATGAACCAAATGAAAAAACTCGATTAGAAGATGTTAACTATTATCAAAAGCTCTACTATCATCAACTAGGTAAACCCCAATCAGAAGATGTACTAATTTACCATCGTCCCGATCAAAAAGAATGGGGTTTTAGTGGCGATGTTACTGAAGATGGACACTATTTAATAATTTCAGTTTGGCTGGGAAGTGATTCTAAAAGTTTAGTTTTCTACAAAGACTTGACTAATCCCGATGCTGAAGTTGTAGAACTAATTAACCAGTTTGAGGCAGATTATAGCCTAATCGATAATGATGGTAGCGTCTTTTATTTTCGCACCGATTTCAATGCCCCACGCGGAAGATTGATTGCCATTGATACCAACAAACCTGCACGAGAAAATTGGCAAGAAATTATTCCACAGACAGCAGAAACTCTCGAAAGCGTTGGCATACTCAATAACCAATTTGTTGCTGATTATCTGAAAGATGCTCACAGCCAAATCAAAATTTTCGACCTCAAGGGTGAATTTATACGGGAGGTAGAATTACCCGGACTTGGTTCAGCAGGCGGTTTTGGTGGTAAGCGTTATGATACTGAAACTTTTTATAGTTTTACCAGCTACACCATACCAGGGACTATTTACCGCTACGATATGGTAACAGGAAAAAGTGAGGTTTTTCGGAAACCAAAAGTAGATTTTAATCCTGATGATTACCAGATAAAACAAGTCTTTTATCAGAGTAAAGATGGTACTAGAGTGCCGATGTTTATCACTCATAAAAAAGGCATAAAATTGGATGGAAATAACCCGACTTATCTTTACGCTTATGGTGGTTTTAGTGTCTCCCAGACACCTGGTTTTTCTGTGAGTCTGTTGGTGTGGATGGAGATGGGTGGTGTGTATGCAGTGCCGAATCTACGCGGTGGTGGCGAATACGGCGAAGAATGGCACCAAGCAGGAATGAAGGAGAAAAAACAGAATGTCTTCGATGATTTTATAGGGGCAGCTGAGTGGTTAATTGCTAACAAGTATACTAAAACTGATAAGCTGGCGATCGCAGGTGGAAGTAACGGCGGTTTATTAGTGGGTGCTTGTATGACGCAGCGCCCCGATTTGTTTGGTGCAGCTTTACCAGCAGTCGGCGTTATGGATATGTTGCGGTTCCACAAATTTACCATCGGCTGGGCTTGGACTGCCGAATATGGTTCTCCAGATAATCCAGAAGAATTTCCTGTGCTATATGCTTACTCCCCATTGCACAATCTCAAACCAGATACAGCTTACCCTGCAACCTTAATTACCACAGCCGATCACGACGATCGCGTTGTTCCTGCTCATAGTTTCAAATTTGCCGCAGCTTTGCAAGCAAATCACGCAGGTGATGCGCCAGTGTTAATTAGAATTGAGACTAAAGCAGGACATGGAGCAGGTAAACCCACAGCTAAAATAATCGAGGAAGCCGCCGATAAATGGGCTTTTTTGGTGCGTACTTTAAATGTTGAAGTATAAGCCAATACCCTTGGGTTAACCCTAAAAATATTCATGTAGAGACGCGATTCATCGCGTCTGAAAGACTATATCCACCCTCGTAATTTTTTATGTACCTGCGCCAAATACCACATATAATCATCAATCTTGTAATTATCAGCAGCCTTAACTATATACTGTTGAGCTAAATCAAGATTATTCTCAGCTTCGTAATATAATCCCAAGTAAAGATGACTGTAAAAATTTCCCTTTATCCCTTCTAATTGGCTAACATTTAAAACATCATCTGGTGTAAAGTCTCCTGCATAGAAATCATATACACCCTGCATAACACGTCGAGGATCATTTTTCACAGTTAGTAAAGAATTACGCGCTTCTTCAACACCTAACGAACGAGCGATGCAGAGATATCGCCACACTGTTTCTTCTACATCTTGAGCATTCACCGTCAAATCTATTTCAAACTGTTGAGCACCCTCAGCAAATCTTTCTGCATAATAATACGATAATCCACGTTGCCAGAGGTAGGGTTTGACACTGGCATCCAATTGCTCTGCTATGTCAAAATCTTGAATAGATTCATCAATCTTGGCTAGCTGAAAGTTAACCATGCCTCGACGAATGTAAGCATTAGGATTTTTCGGCTGATTGCGGATGGTTTCGTTCCACCGCTGGAGTTGATTTTCCAGAGAATTTGCAAAAAACATGAGTTTGTCAGTGGGTTTGGTCAGCTATTGTAATGAATGGTTTAGGCATTACGATCGCCTAGATTACGACAAAAGGCGATCGCAATGGGCATCTGCAAGATAAACTCTTATCGGTTTTTAAGTTTCAAAGTCAGATTTATCCACGAGGTAGAAGAAACTACTTCCACAATTCAGTAATGTAGAGTTTGTGTCTTAACATCAGGAAAAACGCCCGTGGTTCCCATTAGAGATAATAATCCTACAAAAATTACCCCTTATGTGACTTATGGACTGGTTGCTATCAACGTCCTTGCATTTATTTATGAATCAAGTCTTCCGCCGCAAGCATTAAATGGGTTTTTCCACCTTGCAGCTGTAGTCCCACGAGAACTTACCTTAAGCTTTGCTGGTATCTCTGTACATCAACCAGTGCCAGAGTGGGCAACTTTGATTACCTCACAATTTTTGCACGGCGGTTTATTGCATCTAGGCGGCAATATGTTGTTTCTCTGGATTTTTGGTAATAACGTTGAAGATAAATTAGGTCATGCCAAATATTTGCTGTTTTATTTAGCGTGCGGTGTTTTGGCATCATTAACCCAGTGGTACTTCGCTCAAGATTCTAGCATTCCTTCATTGGGTGCGAGTGGTGCGATCGCAGGTGTCATGGGAGCGTACATTCTTCGCTTT
This sequence comes from Desmonostoc muscorum LEGE 12446, assembly GCF_015207005.2. Taxonomy (GTDB): domain Bacteria; phylum Cyanobacteriota; class Cyanobacteriia; order Cyanobacteriales; family Nostocaceae; genus Nostoc; species Nostoc muscorum. The sequence goes on along the minus strand of NZ_JADEXS020000001.1, from coordinate 714,864 downwards.
CCCAAAGCTGAAGTTATTGGCGTTGTACCTTTAGGATTTTTCTTCCCCACTTTCCGCGTCCCAGCATACTTCTTTCTAGGATTTTGGTTTCTCGAACAAGCCTTCTACGGACTTGTCAGCCTCGAAACACCTACTAACATCGGTATGGAAAGCGGGGGTATTGCCTACTGGGCACATGCAGGCGGGTTTATTTTTGGGGCAATTCTTGGCCCACTGTTAGGTTTATTTAGCGATAAATCCCCAGAAGAATCTTGGTTATAGAAGTATCAAATTTCTCGCTTTCGTGAGGTACATAAATTTGTAGGGGCGCATGGCTATGCGCCCCTACAAATTTATGTACCTCATGTGATTGCGAACCGCTATATCCCATCAAAGTTTAAAATATAGGTACAGAGACCTATTCTAATTCTGAATTCTGTTAGCGTAGCGGGGCGTAGCCCATTCTGACTCCTGAATTCTGACTCCTGAATTCTGCTGTATTTTTGCCAAATTACTCTGAGTTAAAATACCTAAACTCAACAACTGCGCGTAATACAAGCTATATTGCAGTTAGTCAATAATTTAGGAAAAACACCTGTGTTTCCTCTCTACGATGAAAATCCCACGCGAATTACCCCGTATTTCACCTACGGGTTAATTGGCATGAATATTTTAGTTTTTCTTCATGAGGTTACCCTGCCAAATGCACAATTGAATCAATTTTTAAGTCAGTATGCAGTAGTTCCTCAAGAATTAACCACCAATTTATCTGCGGAATGGATAACCTTATTTACGTCGCAATTCTTACACGGCGGATGGTGGCACTTAATCTCAAATATGGTGTTTCTCTGGGTTTTTGGCAACAATATTGAAGATCGTTTAGGTCATTTTAAATATTTAATTTTTTATTTGACATGTGGTGCTTTAGCTGCATTGTGCCAATGGTTTATTGGCATCAATTCTGAGATTCCTTCCTTGGGCGCAAGTGGGGCAATTTCTGGGGTTTTGGGTGCGTACATTATTCGCTTTCCCCACGCTAGAGTGATGACTTTAGTATTTTTGGGGATTTTTATCACCACTATCCGAGTTCCAGCACTAGTAATAATTGGACTTTTCTTTGTACAAAATGTGATATCCGGGCTTGTAAGCCTGCAAGCAGCCAACATGAGTGTACAAACTGGTGGAGTTGCCTATTGGGCACACATCGGTGGTTTTGTTTTTGGAATAATTCTTGCTCCCGTATTTGGATTGTTTAGACGTGATTAATGGGGACTGGGCATTGGGGACTGGGGACTGGGCATTGGGGACTGGGGACTGGGCATTGGGTATTGGTTATTAATTCTTATCCCTCACTCCCTCACTCCCTCATCCCCCTCATCCCCCTCATCTTCCCCACTCCCCACTCCCCACTCCCCATTTTTTCTACGTTTTAGTCGCACCTGCTGAAACTTCTTCTGATTCTTCAACATTTTCTGCTTCTACTTCAGATTCAGATGAAAACGTTGGTGCAGGTAGAGAAACGACGATATCAGCACCATTAATAATTGCTCCTAATAACCCCAGTTCCGATTCAACCAATTGATCGATCGCTTCGCCGAGCATATTCTCTTCTGTATAATGTTTGGACTTTGGACAAAAAGAAGTTTATTCGCGAGTGTGACTCGCGAATAAATGAATGATTAATCTTGTTTATAGTGACGAGCAGAAAAAAGCATAGCCATCAGACCCCCAACAAATAGTAATATCAACTACAAAGTATCTTTGGGTAAATACTGATGGCTATGCCAAAATTTAATAACAATCAATTAATAGCGCAATTTCAAGATTTTAGACAAAAAATTTACAACTGTTTTTCTTCATGTAGCGACGCCTGTATGGATTTGTTGGATGCGCTTGCGGGTAATACGGGAGCCAATTCAATTGCGGAGTTATCTTTAAGTCCTTTGTTTCCCAGAAGCTATAATTCTATTTATAAAGCAATTCAAAAATCATTTAATACAAATATTCAGGAGAAGAACAATGAAGAAGAAGAACAAGAAGAACAAGAAAAACCCAATAACTTAATTAGGGTGGTATCTGAGTTAATTAAGCAACCACAACAACGCCCTTTTTACTTATTCGCTCTTGATACAACACCGCATCCGCGTCCTTACGCGAGGACTTTAGCTGAACGTGGGTATATTTACCAGCCAAATACTATCAAGGGTAACAAACCGATTAATATTGGTCATTCTTATTCGATACTTTCTATCTTACCAGAGAAAGAAACTGGGAATGCCGCCCCTTGGTCAATACCAATATCAGGAGAAAGGGTATCACTTGATAAAACTGGTGTTGATGTGGGTAGTGAACAAATTTCCTCAGTAATGTCTGATTCATCACTGCCCTGGCAGGAAAAATTGTGCGTCTTAGTAGCAGATAGCGCCTATAGTCAGCGTTCATTTCTGTTTGACCAATCCAAACACAAAAATGTGGTAGTGATAGCCAGAGTTCGTAGTAATCGAATTTTCTACCAATCTCCACCCGTTGATGAGTCAAAGAAAAAACGTGGTTGTCCAAAAAAATACGGTGAACGGTTTAATTTAGCTGATGTTGAAACTTGGCACTCTCCCGACGAGACAACACAAATTCAGCAGACAACCTGTAAGGGTCGTCTTTTAAACATCACCATACTCGCTTGGCATCAAATGTTGATGAGGGGAACCAAGCACCAAAAAATGTATTGTCATCCTTTTACTCTGCTCAGAATTCATGTGACTGATGATACTAATCAATCTCTCTGGAAACCAATGTGGTTAATTGTCATAGGTGAGCAACGTGGAGAAATCTCACCTACGGTTGCAAACCATTGCTATAGACAAAGGTTTGATATTGAACACATGCTGCGATTTAGCAAGCAGCGTTTGTTGATGACGCAGTTTCAAACTCCAGATGTTTTGCATGAGGAAAATTGGATACATTTAGTAATCCTAGCTTACGTACAGTTGTGGGCGGCAAGGGAGTTAGCAACACACTTACCCAGGCCATGGGAGCGTTATTTAGAACAAAACAATGATAAAATTGCCACTCCAAGTGTAGTGCAACGCGATTTTCAGAGAATTATTTCAGAGATTGGTACACCCGCTCGTTCTCCCAAAACCAGAGGAAATTCCATCGGTCGAGTTCAAGGTCAAGTTCAAACACAACGAACTAAGCATCCTGTTGTCAAGAAGAAGTCAAAATCAACACTCGCTAAAGTCAAAGCCGCATAAATTTTCTTAGGCTTTAGGCGTTTAACTCAGTCTGACTCAGTTTGTAAAATAACTGGGGTAATTTCTGATGACTAGTTTTTTGTTCGCGAGTGTGACTCGCGAACAAACTTCTTTTTGTCCAAAGTCCAATAATGTGGTCGCGCCACTAATACCATGCCATCGCTGTAGGGCTGGATTAACAACGGGTCATTGGATAAGCTCAAAGGACTAGTATCTAAAATCACTAAATCAAAACGTTCGCGGACATCATCCATGAGCCGCCGCATTTCGCTAGATTCAAGAATAGCAGCCGATTGCCGCACAGGGCCAGGACTCGGAAGAATGTATAAATTTTCCACATCAGGAACTAAACGAATACATTCACTCAAGTCAGCGTAATAACGCAGGGGTTCAATGGTGGCGTCGGGATCAGGGATTACTTTCAGGGACATACAACGAGAAGGCGATCGCAAATCTGTCTCGATAATCAAGGTTCTTTTCCCAGCACGGGCGGAAGCAATTCCCAAGTTATAAGCACTTGCGGTTTTACCCTCTAGGCTACTGGTACTAGTAATTAACACCACCTTTAAGTTTTTACCACCAATTCGCCGCAGATTACTGCGGAACTTTTCATAAAATTCTAAATAGGGAGAATCTGGAGAAAGTACCACTGGCACTGCTTCTTTATCCAAATCATCAACTAGCATTAAAGGCAACTCTCCCAACAGTGCCACTTCCCGTTGCTTGAGGCTCTCGCGGATATCTTCTCTGGTTTTGAAGGTTCCTTCCAGCGATCCCAATAAAAATATCACCCCACCACCAACTAACACACCCAAAAAACCACCCACAGCCAGGGTAACAGGTACACTCTTAGGGGGTTTGATATCCGCAATAGCTGTCGGCCGTCTGGCAATGCTAAGACTGCTGGTTGTTTCTGCCTCTGCGGTTTTAGCATCTGTTAGCTTGGCCTGCATTTGGTCATAGATGGCTTTTTTGAGTCCAACCTCCTGTTCTAAACGCGATCGCTCTAATTGTTTATTCGGTATCAAAGAATACTCTCGCCGGAGTCGCGCTTCTTGTTGGATCTCTTGATTTAGTTGTTGTTGGAGTGTCTCCTGTTGGGTTTGCAAAGACACCATTTGGTTTGCCAACTGTTGGCGTGCTGGATCTAAACTCGATGAAGTGCGAATATTAGCAACATTACCTTGAAGGGGAGCCGCCACACCATTACCGCCTAACACCTCAGCAGCACGTTGTTGCAGTAATTCTTCAGCAGCTTGTTTCTGACGCAACAACTGAATCATCGTTGGGTGTTCAAGTCGTAAATCTTTCCTTAGCAAAGCGATTTGCGACTCGGTTTGATAAATTTGCGCTCGCAAGTTGGCAATAATCGGATCGGCACTTAAAGCAGAGGAAATATAAGCCTGTCCGACTGTTAAGCCTAATTTATTTTGTAAACTGCGAATTTGACCATCAACCCCAGAAATAGTTAATTGAATTTGCCGTTGGAGATTTTGGCTGGCAGTAACGGCGCTGAGTAAACTGCCATTTTCAGCTGCTAATATTGCTGTGCGCTCGATGCGATCGTATTGTTCCAACTTCTTTTCAGCAATTTGCAATTCTCGTTTAGCTTGTGGTAGGCGATCGTTAATTTTTTGAATAATTGCTTGTAATCGTCCAGTATTGATGTCACTGCTCAACTTGACCATTGATTGCATCAATTCCGCCAACACCTCTATAGCTCGTTTGGGGTCACTATCTACATATTTCAGTTCAAAGGTAGTAGTTTCAAAGTCTCCAGTCCTGGGGTTTTTTTTAGGTAGAGAAAGGACAATACTTGCACCGAGTTGTTTCGGTTTGATATTTACTTTCTCTGCTACTGCTGCAACTATCTGGTTTGATAGTAAAACATCCTCATTTAGTTCCTTTCCTTGCTGTTGGATTTCAGTACCAGTTGCAGAGAAAGAAACTGGTGGACCGCTATAGGTAAGGGCAGCAGATGCTATGTAGTTAGGAGGTGGATCTGGTTGCATAGCCACCACCGTTGACCCCGCTATAACTAAACCAAAACTAGCTAGTCCAATCCACTTGTATTTTTCAAAAGCAATAAGATAGCGCTTAACAATTGGTGGGGTCATGGTAGGGGCATATAGTTATTTATTGGGCAAACAGGGCATTGGGCATGGGGCATGGGGAATTTGAGTGTCCAAGGAATGGGAGGGGTGAGAAGCTTTTTTATAATCTCCCTCATCTCCCTTATCTCCCTATCTCCCGCACTCCCCACTTCCCATTCCCCATTTCCTAATTTGAACCGCCGCCGAAGTTGTCAAAAAATCGGAGAAAAGATTGCACATTGAAGAAGGGCTGAGTAATGGTACTCAGTAAATTAGTAATTCTACCGACGAGGTTTCGACCAACAACAATAACATCATTGTCTTGAAGTGGCACGTTTTGGGATACATCGCCTCCCAGAGCTTTTTTCGCATCCAGTTTTTGGGTAATAGCTTTACCTCGTTCAGGATCGAAGCGAACCAAGGCGATACTCCGGAGGTTAGCAGTATCGAGATTTACTCCTCCCAAAGCATCTACAAATGTACTGCCATTGGGCAGCGCTTGAGTAGAAATACCTCCTGCTGCGTAGTTTAAAACTCGGACTCTAATCTGTGGTGTGGCTAAGGTTGAACGTGCTACCAAATTGCGGTCATAACCGTCATCATTGCCGATTTCACGACGAGGCACAACGATCGCATCTCCGTCTTGTAAGCGCAAATTAGGGATTGAACCACCATTTTGCAGTGCTGCATACAAGTCAATAGTTTGCGAAATCACTGAACCATCCATTAACTTGCGGCGTATTTGCACTTGTCGCAGGTCTGCATTCAAACTTGAACCACCAGATATTAATAAAGCATCAGCAACGCGGGGTGTTGGTGAATTAATCGGATAAATTCCTGGTCGAAGTATTTCCCCACTAATGGTAATTTGAACTGGTCGCGCTCCTACCAGGGATACTACGACAATCGGATCTGGAAAAATCCGACTTAAACCCAAGCGAATTTTTTCTTGAGCTTCTTCCAAAGTCAAACCTTGTAATGATACTGTTCCCACTTGCGGCACTACAATGTTGCCTTCTGGACTAATTAAAGCTTGAAAACTCAAGTCTTGACGCTGGGTTGCTAGGGCTAAAACTATTACTGGATCGACAACATAACGATTTAAACCCAAACGAATTTTTGCTTGAGCTTCCTCCAAAGTTAAACCTTGCAAAGAAACTGTTCCCAGTAAGGGCACCACAATGTTACCTTCTGGATTAATTACAGCTTGAAAGCTTAACTCTGGAAAGCGCTGAACCGAAACGCTAATTCCATCTCCGATTCCCAAGCGATAGAGACCAGGAGGACGCTGAAGAAAAACGCCAACAGCATCTCCTGGTCCCAAAAGATAGCGGCTGAGTTGAGGCGAAATTTCGTCATTTGCACTTGGAGGTACAACATCCTCAGTACCTGGCACAGGGGAAGGGGGTTGCCCTTGAGACGGGAAAGGCTGAGCCAGAACCAGCTGGGTAGGTGCTATTAAGAAAACCCCTACTTGAAGACTGACAAAACACAGGGCGCTGAATGCACGCATATAAGAACTGGGAGTTATCAACATCGGTGCAGGAAAACTCATGTAATAATTGGTCGCGCCGACTCGTTATTTTACCCTAAAAATGTCCTCGATGTCTCTTTTATCTGCAAGTATTTACCAGGAAAAAGCTGAAAAATTCTGTCAACTTTAATTTCTAACTTCATATTTTGAACATCTTTTAACTAAGTTTAGGTCATAGAGCGATCGCACAAATACTTCTCATAAATCTCTGCACAAATTTACCTGTAACATACTCTACATATGACGTGCCATCAATGCAGCTTGCACCGTTTCTCCAATAGATTGGGCTAGGGGCCAAGATTTTTCAACTTCTCCCAAAGGTTCCATTGGAATCAGAATACTGACGCCCACCCAAGGAATGCGCTGCTTACGCCACTGTGCATATTGGTCTGCCACAAACCAGTGTAATGGTGATGGATTTCCGCCGTTTGGCATAGCGTACCATTGCAAGACAGCGAAGGTTTGCTGTTGTGCGGAGGCGCGAAAGAACCTAGCTTCTACTTTCGTTTCAACATTAGAAGCCAACTTACCAGACGGTTTGACAGTAAATTCAGCACCACGATATTGAGCTACATCCCATTTTCCCCAACGTGACCTTCCCCAGCCGTTAACCTCTGTCCACTCCACCTCTGGTTGATCCATCGGCCCATTTTGTGGCAGCAAAAGTAAAATTGCCTGAGATTCGGAGCCTTCTTTTTTAATTACCTGCAAAGACCATTTATGTTCGCCAATTTGCTGTTCTGCTTGGTCAGTAGTTTGCCAACCAGGAACAGTTAACCCAGTCTTGCGGATTTCTCTTAATTCCTTGAGATTAGCCACAGGTGGCGGCTGTTTCCATTGCCAATGTCCTGTCAGGTATCCGGGAACCCCTCCCATCGCCAGCAGCAGTAGCAATAACAAAAGTGCTGCTACCTGACTCAATCGGTTTTCTTTGAAAAACTTAGAGAAGGAAATCATCAGTAAAATTTTGAATACTTAGGCAAAATTTTACTTTAAAAATCACACCATGAGTTCAGTGATATTTAGGACTTATGCGGGAAGTGGGGAGTGGGGCATGGGGAGATGAGGGGGATGAGGGGGATGAGGGGGAGAAATAACCAATGCCCAATGCCCAATGCCTCATGCCCCATTCCCTATGCCTCATCCCCAATTTCTGGAGATGCCGAGAAATAGTTATTAATCCAATTCAGTAAGGGCACTAATGACACGAGCATACAAGCAGAGTATACATCGCCACCCCAACCATCATGGAGCCATTTAAAAGCCCCTTCTTGACCTGTGCCGTGAAAGAAGGTCAGTAAGGTATTACGAATAATATTGGCAGTAATGCTAACGATGACAGCAATAGATAAAAACGATATAGTTGTGCGGCGTGAAGATAATGCGCCTGTCCAATAAAGCAACATCAAGCCGACGTAGAGCGTAGTGAACAACATTTTCAGCCCTGCACAATAGGGGGCAACTTCTACAATCCGTCCTCCCACGTAGAGATTTATCTCATCCACAGTTACTTCCATACCAAATTGATTCAGTATGAAGCCTGCGGTGCCAGCGATGAAGCTTTGAAGAGGCAAGGTATAGGGAGCAATGAGGTAGGGTGCTGAAGTTGGGGTTGCCAAAAATATCAGTAGCAGGGGAAATGCTTGCGATCGCAAACCTGATATTCCCTTAAACCACAAGCACAACCCCGCTAGTATAACAGGCAACGAAAGGTTAACCCACTCTGTAACACCGCTAAGATAAAATACTCCCGCTAATAACAACAAAACACCGCCCAAAGGATGGATAGTATCTGGCAAACGTACCCACTGTTTCCGGTTCAGCCAGCCCAAATAAGCGGCAAATGGTAAACCAATAATCCCATGACTGAAATATTCGTGTTCTGTACTAATATTTTTGTGCAACCAACCATCCAGCCAATGTAGCAATATAGGAGCATAAAGCAGCAGCAAAACGCCTAAAATGGCCAAATTTAGCAGGCCTGACACGTTTCTGTTTCTAATCTGTTGCTGGAGTGCCATGATTTTAATTAATTATTGGGCATGTGGCATAGGGCATGGGGCATTGGACTAATGACCAATGACCAATGACTAATGACTAATGACTAATGACTGCTGAGAATTTGTTGAGACTGCATTGGCGATCGCTGCTACAACTTCTTTGATTTGGCTACTGCTCAAACCAGGATACATAGGTAATGATAATATTTGCTTTGATAAATTTTCTGCTTGGGGAAAATCTCCAGGCTGATACCCTAAGTGGGTAAACGCTGGCTGGAGATGACAAGGAATTGGGTAATGAATACCAGTCTGAATTCCCGCTGCTGTTAGTTGTTCTTGGAGTTCCTGGCGTTCTATGGGGCAAGAATCATCAATTTTAATCACATAAAGATGATAAACATGTCCTGCGCCACTTTGGTTTTCGATGGGGATAATGCCAGCAGTTGCTAAAGGTGCTAATTCTACATCATATTCTTGGGCAATAGTCAAGCGATCGCGATTCCACTGTGGCAAATATGGTAGTTTCTCATGCAAGATAGCTGCTTGCAATGTATCTAAGCGGCTATTTGTGCCTGGTTCAGTGTGAAAATATTTTTGCGATGCGCCATAATTTCGCAAGCGTACCATCTTCTGGGCAACATCGGAATTTCGTGTTAGTAGCATTCCTCCATCCCCAAATGCTCCCAAATTTTTGCTGGGATAGAAACTGAAAGCTGCTGCTATTCCTACTGAACCAGCGTGATATCCATCTCTTTGGGCGAGATGCGCTTGTGCTGCGTCTTCAAAAATTAGCACTTTGTAGGTATCAGCAAAGTCCAATAGATCCTGTGGTGATACCATTTGACCATAAAGATGCACAGGAATAATTGCTTTAGTCTGAGGCGTAATTGCTTTTGCTGCTGCTTCTAAATCAATTAAAGCTGTTTGGCGATCGCAATCTACTAAAATTGGCTTGGCACCAGCGCGTAAGACTCCAATCAAGGTTGCAATAAAAGTGTTTGCAGGTAAAATCACTTCATCGCCAGCACCAATATTACACGCTTGCAATCCCAAGGCGATCGCATCTGTTCCAGATGCCACACCAACTCCATATTCTGCCCCAGACACAGCTGCAAATGCCGCTTCAAAATCTGAGAGTGCTTGCCCTAAAATAAAATCCCCTCGTTCCAATACAGATTGAATTGCATTTTGCAGTTGCGTTTGAATTGGCTCGTGTTGTAACTTCAGGTCTACAAAAGGAACTCTAATAGCCATTTTATTCATTATCAGTTGCCCTCAAATTCGCTATCTATTCGTGTTTACTTGTGGTTTATTACAAACTAAAATTACAAAGGTTTGATGTAATTGACTGTTGTTTACCACAGCAATAAATTACTTTTCTGAAAAATACCTTGCTCGCTGTCCAACGCAGTGCCTCAACTTTTCCAGACAAATTTTAAACTTGGAATTCGGCGCAGCGGTACTAGATGTCGTCAGTAAAATTTGCTAATAAAAACTACATTAATATGATTATTTTTAAGTAAATTTACGTTAAATATACTAACAGAAATTTTCCGTTCTGTACATCAAGAATCATAGACCCTTTCTAGTATCCTTAAGGTTAGGTTACCCTGACTGAATCCAAATCTAACGCAGTCTGATTGCAAAATCTGAAGTAATAGAGACTACACCAGCGATCAATAGATAACATTCAGTACCAGTAAATAGTAACTGGCAAAGACTCCGTAGGCGACTTAGTGGAAGAGGTAAAAAATTTTTGCCTCAAACTTGTTTGTCAGAGGCAAAATTAGGGAATGCTTAAAAATAGCAATTGATAACCCAGAAATAGGGCACATATCAATTTACAGTATCGATAAATTATTAAGGTAGCAGTGGCAATGGTAGAGCCTGAAAACAAATTATTTGCCCTAAAGGATGGTTGGACTTCTCAGGAAACAAGAGAACAACAACGTCTTAAAGCTTTGTCAGAACTAGGTTTACGGCAACCAGAAACAATTCCGGTTTTTGAAGAAGCCACTCAAACTGCTGCCCACTTTTTGGAAGCACCAATTTCCATTTTGGGATTTGTGGATCAAGAACGCCACTGGTTTAAGTCCGCAGTGGGCTTATCTAGACTGGGACTGATGAATCATTTGGCACAAAGCCGCCAACTCTCACGCAGAGAATCTTTTTGCACCCAGGTAGTAGAAAGTTTTCAAGTATTTGTAATTAATGATACGCATAAACTTACAGATGCAGTATTGGCTAGCAGCAAATTAGTGCAAGATTATGGCATTCGTGCTTACTTGGGAGCGCCACTGATTGATGCTTCAGGACATTGTTTAGGTGCATTAGCGGTGATGGATTTAGTACCGCGCAATTTTACAAACCGAGACATTGAGTTTTTACAAATCATCGCTCGTTGGAGCATGAGTGAATTTGAGCGTAACCGACTCCTGCAAGGGAAACTCGAATCAAGCACTCCCGTAGCTCCTATATTTTCACTCAACGACGAACGTAACACCGAGATTAAAATCGCGGCATCAAGTTTAGAAAGTGACTCTGTTTCTACCAAGCAACTGAAACTGCAACTTTTGGAACAGCTAACTCAGGAGTTACGCACACCCCTAACATCCGTACTTGGTATGGCTAGTGTTCTAGGACGTGAAATTTATGGGCCTTTGACAGGTAAACAGAGAGAATATTTGGAAATTATCCAACACAGTGGTCGGTACTTACTTTCCCTAGTAAACGAAATTACCGAACTAGGAACTGTAGATGACAACTCAACTGTGCTAAATCTAGCTCCTGTGGATATTGAAATGCTCTGTCAACAAGCTATCAATACTTTAGAAGAAGCGGCTAATCGCCGAGACCAAGATATTCGCCTGTCTATCGAACCGGGACGCAATCGTATTTGGCCTTTAGATAAAGACAAGGTGCGGCAAATCCTGTATCACCTGATGTTTAGTGTAATTCAACTTTCAGCTACAGGTAGTGTTGTTCGCATTCATGTCTCTTATAAGGAAGATACCCTCAATGTTACTATTTGGGTTTCCCATCCTTGGCTGGGAGACGGAATCACTGAGGTTGATCCCTACTTCCGCCTCAATTCTTTATCATTACTAGAACTAACAGGTGAAGTAGCAAATTACAATACTCGCAAAACAAGCCAGGAGCAAGCAGATATTTCACCAGTAGCTGTGGACAAGTTACAAAACTTGAGTGATTCCCACTTAAATTTCTTCGCTTCTAATTCAGATATAAATTTAGCTAAAGGAAATGGAAGTCTTTCTCGTGAAAGCTTGGGTCTGTTGTTAAGCTGTCAGTTGGCAGAGTTGCATGGTGGACAAATTTTGATTCAAGGTTCGCCAGAATCAGGATATCGTTATGTACTTTCTTTGCCATTACAACTGGTGACTTCCTCACAAGCAATTAGTGATGTTTGATTCCCAGCAATGAGGATTGGGAACTGGGGATTGGAGAAAAATATTTCCAATCAATGTTATTGTCCATGAAATAGATGAGGGGTTAATCAACAGCTGTTTTTTATTAGTATTACCTGAAATGTTTTGGAATTAAAGGTGAAACTGATGGCTATGCATAACAGCGCCATCACTAATTTGTAATCTACGTTATTACCTTTTTATCGCTATACGCATTATGATCGATTCCAAGTTCTGCGTAGGCAGACTAATCGATCGCAATGTTTTTTATGAATTTAGTCTGGCAACGATTTACCTTATCATCTTTACCGGTCAAAGAATATCTCACCACCAGTTACGTCCACCGTTCTCTGGTAGGACTATTGGGTTCTTGGCGGCAAACCAGCGTCTTGATACAGTGGGGAGATGCGTTAGCAGCTGTTTTACTGTGCTTAGTCTATGCCCTTGCGCCTTTTACTTCGAGTACGTTAGTCGGTTTGTTGCTGGTAGCTTGTGCAGTATTTTGGCTGCTGTTGACTTTATCTGATGAAGCAACAACAAATGTCTCGTCAGTGACTCCCATTCACCTATTGGTATTGCTCTACTGGACAATTGCCGCAGTAGCAACAGCCTTATCACCAGTTAAAAAGGCAGCCCTTAGCGATTTGGCAACCTTGAGCCTGTATTTGCTACTATTTGCCCTTTGCGCCAGGGTCTTAAGGTCACCTCGCCTCCGGTCTTGGATTATCATCCTTTACCTGCACGTCTCGTTAATTGTCAGTGTATATGGTTTGCGCCAATGGTTTTTTGGAGCCACAGCACTAGCAACTTGGGTTGACCCTGAATCTCCTCTGTCTAAGACTACGAGGGTCTACAGTTATTTAGGCAATCCCAACTTGTTGGCTGGATACCTTTTACCAGCAGTCATTTTTAGCTTAGTCGCAATTTTTGCATGGCAAAGCTGGCCTAAAAAGGCATTGGCATTAACAATGTTTCTTGTCAATACTGCCTGCTTAATTCTGACTTTTAGTCGTGGCGGTTGGATTGGACTCGTGGTGGCAATTTTAGCTGCGATGGCATTGCTAGTTTATTGGAAGAGTGTGGAAATGCCACCTTTTTGGCGTAGTTGGTCGCTACCGATTGTCTTAGGAAGTTTGATAGGGGTATTGCTACTAGCAGTAATATTTGTAGAACCAGTGCGCCTGCGGGTATTTAGTATTTTTGCTGACCGCCAAGATAGCAGTAATAATTTTCGCCGAAATGTGTGGGATGCTGTGTTCGAGATGATTGGCGATCGCCCCATTCTTGGTATTGGTCCTGGTCACAACTCATTTAATAAAGTTTACCCCCTGTACCAACGTCCTCGTTACACTGCTTTGAGTGCTTATTCGATTTTGCTGGAAGTGGCTGTAGAAACTGGCTTTGTTGGTTTAGCCTGTTTTCTCTGGCTAATAATTGTGACATTGAATGCAGCGTTTTTGCAAATGCGACGATTGCGACAACTCACAAATGTAGAGGGATTTTGGTTAATTGGAGCGATCGCTATTTTGTTGGGTATGCTAGCTCACGGCACCGTAGATACTGTCTGGTATCGTCCTGAAGTCAATAGCCTTTGGTGGCTGATAGTTGCCTTAATTGCTAGCTATTGGACACCTTTGGCTCAGAACCAGACAAATTCATCTAATTCAGAATTCGCTCCAAACTAAAATCAATAAATTGTCAGTTGTTTTCCTTATAACAACTGACAACTGACAATTTTTCAATGCCAATCCAAAATCCAAAATCCTGTTAGTCCCTGTAGCTAGTAGCCCCAGGAGCATTAGGGTCGCGGTAACGGGCTGGTTCGTCGTCACGCTTTCTCCCAGCCAAACCAGCTAGACCGAATAGACCAATTAATCCCAACCAACCCCAATCAAAATCGTTGCGCTCGTAAGTAGTCGTCCTGGGAGCAGTATTAACTCCAGGATCGGTAGTTGTTTGAGCTTGTGCAGATAGAGTTAAAGGCAAAACTCCCATACTCAAGGTGAGAACGCCAGCGCCAACAGCTGTAATGAAATTACTTTTCATAATTGTGAAAATCTCTCATGCCATCCAAAGTTACTCACCAATGTATCGAGTTCCAACATTGGCAGAATCAATCTACGGCTATAAACTCAGAATTTTCACAACTCACGCTGTAGATATACAACATCCTTGTCACAGTAATGGATTTATCACTCTGATGTGGTAGTTTGGCAAAACTGACTCTTAATAGTTTTTCATCGCCCGTTGTATGTCACGCTGGTCTTGGCGGCGTTTGAGATCTTCTCGCTTATCATGCAACTTTTTGCCCTTGCCAAGGGCTATACTCACTTTTACCCAACCTCGTTTGAGATACATTTTTAAGGGGACTAAAGTTAAACCCTGCTGTTCTACTTTGCCAATTAGCTTGCGGAGTTCTTGGCGATTCAGCAACAATTTGCGTGTACGCCGTGGTTCATGATTAAAATATTGTCCACTAGCTGTGTAAGGTGAGATATGCACATTGATTAACCATGCTTCGCCATCACGAAGCAAAGCATAGCCATCTTGGAGATTGACTTTGCCCGCACGAATCGACTTGACCTCTGTTCCTGTCAACTGAATTCCAGCTTCGTAAGTTTCCAGAATTTCATACAAATAACGGGCTTGACGGTTGTCACTAATAACTTTGTAACCTTCGTTCTTGTCACTCATTGATAATTTGTGTGCTTTAAATGTACCTAAAAAATTATTTGGATTGATTTATAAATTATAAGGTGTATTTTGTAACCTCGATAAATGCTAAACTGTATACTACTAATCTAACTTTTATAACTTTGTAATTAAAAATTTTTTGGTAACTTGAAATTACCTAGATTTTACTCATTAATCATTGGTCATTGGGCGAAGAACAACCAAAGAAGCCTGAGCAAAGGCTGCTAGTCCCTGAACTTTTCGTAAGGGAGACGCGCAAGGGACGGTGACAAGTAACTATTGACAAAGGACAAAGGATATTTATGGCGATCGCTACTGAAAAATTATTGTCGAAATCAATATTAATTTACACAAACGTGAGCATTTACTCTAGGTTATTGATGAGTTGTTACAAATTACAAAGCTGTCTATCCCTTGTAAACGTGGGAGTAGAAGCTGAGTTACACTTCGTTAACCCTTCCTAAGGATTTAATACTTTCTTTATAAATCAACCCTCAGGCAGTCATTACCTGGTAATCCTGTCATAGTATGAAACATAAGAACACTATTCTTACCTGTGTTCACTGATGGAGCTGTAAAAGCAAATTTCTGAGTAAAAAAATGCTAGGGGTGTACTGTCCATGCCCTTGAAGATCCTTGTAGTGGATGATGATCTGGGCACTCGTCTGTCTGTTAGCGACTATCTTGAACTGTCTGGCTACTCTGTGATCACGGCTAATGACGGTCAAGAGGCTTTGGTTATGGTGGATGAGTATCATCCTGATTTGATTGTCACGGATATTGTCATGCCACAGATGAACGGCTATGAACTAGTGCGCCGGGTGCGTCAACAACCAATGTTCCGTTTATTGCCTGTAATTTTATTAACAGCGAGAACTAAGACCCAAGAAAGGATTTTGGGCTATCAGTCAGGGTGCGATTTATACTTACCCAAGCCTTTTGAACTGGAAGAGTTAGCAGCAGCAATCCGCAATCTTTTGGAGCGATCGCAAATTATTCAATCCGAATACCGCTTTTCTCATAAAGATAGTTTGGACATTTCACCCTCTACAAAAACTGTGGACTCTCATAATTCTCTGTCCACTCAAATTCAGAAATCCGACTTGCACTCATCTCTAACTCATAGAGAACAGGAAGTTTTAGAACTATTAACTCATGGTCTTTCCAATGCCGACATGGGTCATCAGCTACATCTGAGTCCTCGAACAGTGGAAAAATACGTTAGCAGCTTATTAAGAAAAACTTCAACTAGCAACCGAGCAGAATTAGTCCGTTTTGCAATTAAGCATGGTTTGGTGGAATAAAAGTGAAGAGTTAAGAGTGAGGAGTGAGGAGTTAAAAAGTTAACTTCTGAATTCACCAATTCTGAATTCTGACTCCTAATTCCTAACTCATAACTTTAGATTATTGGTTTTTGGCTGGTAACGTAGGTAAGCAGACCTTCACAAGCATCAATCAGTAAATCAATCACTTGATTAAATCCCTCTTGCCCACCATAATATGGGTCTGGAACTTCCTTGAGATTGTGTCGAGAGCAAAAATCGCACATCAAACGCACTTTGTCATGATACTGCCCAGTTAGGTCAAGAGTCAGAATATTGTCATAATTCTCTCGATCCATCGCCAAAATTAAATCAAACTCTTGAAAGTCTGATTTTTGAAATTGGCGTGCGTGACCACGCAGTTTAATTCCCAGCTTGGTAGCAGCCGCAGCACTCATACGTCTGTCAGGTGGGCTACCAATGTGATAACTAGATGTACCAGCAGAGTCACAGAGGATGTGTTCGCTCAAGTCGGCCTGCTCAATGAGATGATTCATGATATTTTCTGCCGATGGCGATCGGCAGATGTTACCTAAGCAGACAAACAAAAGTTTGTAAAGCATAAATATTTTTTGTCCTTTGTCAATAGTCATTTGTCTTTTGTCAGTTGTCCTCTGTTACAAAGTTCAGATCCAAGGAAGCCTTGGCTCAGACTTTGCACTTTGTCATTTGTTCTGTCTTACAAAGTTCAGTTCGCCCGAAGCCGGCGCACCCTGCGGGATCTTGCTACAGACTTTGCGCTTTGTCTAAAACCAATGACTAATGACCAATGACCAATGACTAATGACCAATGACTAATGACCAATGACTATTGAAATCCAGGAAGCTCAAGTCCACTGGTCAAGTCTTCCATGCGTTCCCGCATTGTTGTTGTGGATTTGTTGTAAGCTTCTTTCATTGCTGCTGTTACAAGATCAGAAAGTACTTCTGCACCTTCCCCTAAAGCATCTGGAGAAATTTCCACCCGCTTAGGTTCTTGGTTACCACTGACAATTACCTTGACCAGACCACCGCCAGACTCTCCTTGAATTTCCATTTGCTCCAACTCTTCTTGGAGTCGCTTTGCGCCTTCTTGAACTTGCTGTGCTTTCTTAAAAGCTTCAGCTAATTCTTTCATTTTTCCCAAGCCAAAGCCAAATCCTTGTCCTTTACCTGTCATAATTAGTTTGACGCGTGTGCGTTGAATAACAAATCAAATTCAATTATAGATGCGGTCAGTAATTTGCCTCTTTTTTTACCAATAATTAATGCATTCTGGAATAGGGCATAGGGCATGGGGCATGGGGCATTGGGCATTGGGCATTGGGCATTGGGCATTGGGCATTGGGCATTGGGCATTGGGCATTGGGCATCAGCCAATAATCAATAGTTCTTCTTCCCCTGCTTCCCCTGCTCCCCTGCTTCCCCTGCTCCCCTGCTCCCCCTGCTTCCTCATCTCCCCACTCCCTATCCACAAGCAGCTTGAAACTCTCCGAGCATTTTGACTTCTGGCTCTAACCGAATAGACCAACGTTCTTGTACTTGATGTTGGATGTGACGAATCAGACAGAAGATATCACTAGCTTTTGCTCCACCACGGTTAACGATGAAGTTAGCATGGAGTTGTGCTACTTGCGCTCCACCAATTTGGTAGCCTTTGAGACCTGTTTGTTCAATTAACCAGCCAGCGCTGTAAGGTTTAGGATTGCGGAAGACACTGCCACAACTGGGGAAGTTATATGGTTGAGTGCTTAGGCGATGCTTTTTGTGTTCCTTGGTGATTGCCACAACTTGTGCTGGATCTGTACCTGGTGTGAGCTGTAAGGTGGCTTGGGTGACTATGCGATCGCCACCTTGCAATAATGAAGTCCGGTAGCTATAACCTAGTTGATCGGGGGTAAGAGTTTCCAGCGTCCCATCGGGTGAAAGTACCTGGGCACTAACTAACATATCTGCGATACAGCTATTATGTGCCCCTGCATTCATCACCACAGCGCCTCCGACTGTGCCAGGAATGCCAACAGCCCACTCTAATCCTTGCCATCCCAATGATGCGGCTTCCCATGCTAAGCTGGGAATTGATTCTCCAGCCGCAACGGTTAATTGCCCTGTTTGTGGGTCAAAGTGGCTGAAGCGGAGATGACGAGTGGCAATCACTAAGCCTGATATACCCCCATCGCTCACCAGCAAATTAGAACCCGCTCCCAGTGTTGTCACTCTTAAATCGCGTTCTTTTGCGTATTTAAGACTTGCTTGCAGTGCTTCTAAGTTTCGAGGAGCAACGAACCATTGGGCTGCTCCCCCAACTCTATAGGAAGTAAATGCTGACAAGAAAGCCTGGGACTTGATCGCACAATCAGTATTGGGTAAGTAAATTACCTCGTTCTCCACCGAATTAGCTGTTTGTTGTTTCTTTGTATTCAAAGCAGAAGCTGTGCAGACGTTTCCTACTGCCTGGGAAATGGTCATTTTTACTTTTTATTGGTAAATTTTTTACATTTATTTACCGTAAAACTACGGTATTAGACTTAACATCAAACCGTTACGAAAGGGGCGCTTTGGTCAGAAATGGAACTTTGCAAAGCCCCCACTTAGGATGTGGCTTTAGCAGGCTCACGGAGTGTTGCAATGATTTCAGGAATGACTTGATTTAAGTTCCCAGCGCCCAAAAACAGCGCCAAGTCTCCTGGACGCAGTGTTTGTAGCAGGAATTCGCCTACTGAGGATAAAGTTGGTTGATAAACTACCTGGGAATGTTGCTTGGCAATTTCCGCTGTAAGATGCTCACCACTGATTTGCCCTAAATTGGGTTCGCCTGCACTGTAAATATCAGTCAGCACAACCAAATCAGCATGGCTAAAGGACTGAGCAAATTCTTCTAAAAAAGTAAGTGTACGGCTATAGCGGTGGGGTTGGAAGATGGCAACCACTCTTTGTCCTGGTCTTGCCTGTAAACGTGCAGCGGCGAGAGTAGCGCGAATCTCGCTGGGATGATGAGCATAGTCATCAATGAAGGTAATACCATCGACTTCACCCCGGAACTCAAAGCGGCGTCTTGCTCCTTCAAAGGTGGCGATTCCTTTGGCAATTTCTCCAAATTCTAAGCCCAAGACACGACCAACAGCTACTGCTGCTAGGGCATTACTGAGATTGTGCCGACTTAGCAGGCGCAAGTTCAAGACGCCTAAGGCTTTGCCTCTTTCCCAAACTAAAGCTGTAGTGCCATCTGCACGATAGTCAATATTAGTGACAGTGTAGTCAGCGTCAGTATCTGAGTGTAAGCTGTAGGTGATTGTTGGTTGCAAGCGATCGCGCACTGTAGCACAGTCAATGCTACCTATCAAAGTTTTGCAACCTTTGGCAAATGTCTGGAAGATGTCAATTACTTCTTCTAATGTATCGTAGTGGTCAGGATGATCGAGTTCAATATTGGTAATGATGCCAATTTCTGGAGCGTGTTTTACTAGAGAACCATCTGATTCATCTGCTTCGGCTACCAAATATTGGCTTTGTCCCAATCGAGCATTGCCGGACCAAGCATTGACTTCGCCACCTACTAAAATCGTTGGGTCTAGACCTGCTTGCAGTAGCATATAACCAATCATGCTACTGGTTGTGGTTTTGCCGTGGGTTCCTGCGACTGCAATACTATAGTAATCAGCAATCAGCGCTGCTAGTACATCTGAACGATGTAAAATCGGACAACCTAATTCAAGAGCTGCTTTGTATTCTAAATTATTCGTGTTAATTGCTGTTGAACAAATGACTTGAGGCAGTTTTGAGTTAGTAGTAGTAGCTAATTTTTCTGGTGAATTTAATACTACAACCTGAGATTCCTGGGGGTCAAAGAATTCGAGATTACTTGCCTCTTGTTTACCAAAAATATGAGCGCCGATAGATTCCAACTTGTGCGTAATGTGGTTTGGACGTAAATCCGAACCTGATACTGGAAATTGACGCTTAGCGAGAACGTATGCCAGAGCAGACATACCTATACCGCCGATGCCAATGAAATGAAATGGTCTACCACTAAAATCTACAGAATTACTCATTTATTGCTCCTCTTACACCACACCACACCATAAATCACAAATGACACGCGTATCATAACAGGAATTTGATATTTACCATAATTACTCCTGTGTTATGTTCATGCCTGACGCTGGGATGAGTTTTCTGCTCTGGTTTTGCGAGTTCAGAATGATTTTACCTTGGTTGGAGGTTTTTGCTATTTCTGAACTGTTTTTAAGATTATTCGCAAAATTTTGGCCGCATCGGGACAGAAATTCTTGTAATGACAAATACATATTTTTAGCTACCTTGCTGTAGTTGACTACGATAGTACATTGTTAGTGAAACTGATTTTAAATTGCATCAAGTCTACGCGAGAATTGAGTACAATAGTACATTGGTAATGAAACTATTTTTCAATTGCATAAAACCCAGGCGTAACTGGATGCAGCAACTAGCAATTTTTGGTGGCACATTCGATCCAATTCATTGGGGACACCTGCTCGTAGCCGAGACAGCTTTGCATCAAGTATCCCTTGAAAAGGTAATTTGGGTGCCATCTTTAAATCCTCCTCATAAAGAAGCAGCTTTGTTTGAGCATCGTGTAGAAATGCTGCAATTAGCTACAAAAGATAACCCAGCGTTTACTGTCTCACTAGTGGAGGGAAAACGCTCTGGGACTTCCTATGCCATTAACACCCTGATGGACTTATCTGCTTGTTACCCAAATACTCGCTGGTACTGGATTGTGGGCTTGGATACTTTCCAAACCTTACCTCATTGGTATCGTGGACGCGAACTAGCACAAATGTGTAATTGGTTAATCGCACCCCGACTGCTAGGTGGTGAGACTATAACTCAAAGCGAGTTAATCTGCAAGCAAGTCGAGAAACAACTAAGCAAACACTCAAATACCATTGATTGGCAATTCCTGGATATACCTTTAGTAGGAGTTTCGTCAAGTCTAATTCGGAAATTTTGCCGCGAACGCAAGTCAATTCGTTATCTAGTCCCAGAATCCGTAAGATCGTATATTGCCAACAATAATCTTTACTCCAAATAAATCTGAATAAATTATGTGTTTTTTTATTGATCTAACACTTTATGGTTATAAGTGATCCCCCCCTTTGCGATATGATTGGGGTCAACGATATCAACATATAGGCATATATACAGAGGGCAAGACACTGTGATTAGAGTTGCAATCAACGGTTTCGGGCGTATTGGACGTAACTTTGCGCGTTGTTGGGTGGGTAGAGAGAATAGCAAGATAGACCTTGTAGCCATCAATGACACATCAGACCCTAGAACCAATGCTCACCTGCTGAAGTACGACTCAATGCTAGGGAAGTTAAAGGATGTTGACATTACTGCTGATGATAACTCCATCATCATTAACGGTAAGACCGTTAAGTGCGTATCCGATCGCAATCCAGAAAACTTGCCCTGGAAAGATTGGGGAATTGACCTAATTATCGAAGCAACAGGGGTATTTACCAGCAAAGAAGGAGCGCTCAAGCATGTGAATGCTGGAGCCAAGAAAGTTCTGATCACTGCTCCTGGGAAAAATGAGGATGGCACCTTTGTGGTTGGTGTGAATCATCACGACTATGACCACAACGTACACCACATTATCAGTAATGCCAGCTGTACTACCAACTGCTTGGCGCCAATCGCCAAGGTGTTGAATGATAAGTTCGGCATCATCAAAGGTACGATGACCACCACCCACAGCTATACAGGTGACCAGCGCTTACTAGACGCTTCTCACCGGGATTTGCGACGGGCGAGAGCCGCAGCCATCAACATTGTACCCACCTCCACTGGTGCGGCAAAGGCAGTGGCACTGGTAATCCCAGAACTCAAAGGCAAGCTCAATGGCGTTGCTTTGCGTGTACCGACCCCGAACGTTTCAATGGTAGATTTCGTAGTTCAAGTTGAGAAGCGTACTATTACTGAAGAAGTTAACCAAGCTCTCAAAGATGCTGCTGAAGGACCACTCAAAGGCATTTTGGACTACAGCGAACTAGAACTGGTATCGTCTGATTATCAAGGTAGTGACGCTTCGTCAATTGTTGATGCTAGCTTAACTTTGGTTTTGGGTAATGATCTAGTAAAAGTTATGGCTTGGTATGACAATGAGTGGGGTTACAGCCAACGAGTTTTGGATTTGGCGGAATTGGTAGCCGAGAAGTGGGTTTAATTAAAAAGTTAGGAGTTAGGAGTTATGAGTTAAAACTCATAACTTATCATTCATAACTTCTAACTTTTGAAGTGTTGAAATCCCTGGCTAAGAGTGAGAACTTGGTCGGGGAATTTTTTTTGTTCGTCGTGTAATAGTATTGTTGAACCTGGTGTAATTCTGCCGACGATCGCAGCACCTTCACCAAGATATTCTACTAAAGCTGATGCTGGCTCTTGTGGTAAGCACAACACTAATTCAAAGTCTTCGCCACCATATAAAGCATATTCCAGGGCTTGCTCTGGTGTCAGCCAATGGTTAAAAGCTGTTGGTAAGGAAATTTGTCTCAGTTCTAACACCGCGCCAACGCTGCTGGCGCGACAAATTTGGATTACAGCATCTGCTAAACCGTCGCTGCTATCCATACCAGCAATGGGCATGGGGCATGGGGCATTGGGCATTGGGGATGCTAAGATTTTTTTGAGGATGGATAAGACATCTAATCGTGGCTGGGGACGCTGATGGGCGAGGATTAGAGCCGTCTTTTGTGCGTCATTGAGGTTTTGTCCGAATTCGGGATGCAAGAGCAATTCTAAGCCAGCGTGGGAGGCTCCGTGAACACCTGTAACGACGATCGCATCTCCCACAACAGCAGCAGAACGGCGGATAATTTGACTGGGGTGAACTTGACCAAAAGCGGTAATTGCCAAAGTAGTCACAGGCGATCGCACCACATCACCCCCAACAATTGGGGTATTGTATTTTTGCAGGCATTCTGTCATTCCCTGGTATAGCCTTTCGACCCAATTCACGCTCAAATCCCCAGGAAGTCCGAGTCCGACAGTGATACCCAATGGGGAAGCACCCATCGCTGCCAAATCTGACAAGTTAGCAGCCGCCGCACGCCAACCTGCATCTTCTGGGGAAGTGGTGAGGTTACTAAAATGCACACCATCAACCAGCACATCTGTGGTGACGACTAAAGATTGCTCTGGTGCAGTCACCAATACTGCCGCATCATCGCCAATAATTTCTGGGGGACAGAAACGTTGTAATTTTGCTAAAAGACCTTGTTCGCCAATATCTTTGACATTAGTCATTAGTCATTAGTCATTGGTCATTGGGGACTGGGGATTGGGGACTGGGGATTGGGGACTGGGGAAGAGGACAAGGGGACTGGGGACTGGGGATTGGGGACTGGGGAAGAGGACAAGGGGACAAGGAGAATTGGGAACAAGGGGAAAGACTTGTTGCAAGTTCTAACTCTTGTCACCTTGTCCCCAATTCTCCCCTGCTCCCTCACTCCCTCACTCCCTCATCTCCCCCACTCCCTACTCCCCACTCCCCCAAGTTACGATAAAGTTATCGTCTAGGGGGATGTTGGAATGGTCTCTACACTGGTAACAAAGCTCACATTTGAAGAGTACTTAACTTATGATGATGGCAGTGGTTTTCACTACGAGCTAGTAGATGGCAGGCTGGAATTAATTAATCCCCCTACAATTCAACATTTCTTGATTGTCGCTTTTTTAGATACCGCATTCATAGCAGAAATTCAGCGCTTGAGTTTACCTTGGTTAACTTTTCGGGAAACTGGGACGAGAACTGGGAAAAATAAGTCTAGGTTAACTGACTTGTCTGTGGTGACGCAGGAGCAAGCAAGAGAATTGATCAATGCATCAGCAGTCTTTGAGTCACCACCATTACTAATTGTAGAGGTAGTCAGTCCAGATTCTATTAAGCGGGACTATCGTTATAAGCGATCTGAATATGCGGCGGTTGAAGTGCCAGAATATTGGATTGTAGACCCACTAAAAGAAAAGATTTCAGTGCTGTGGCTGGAAGAAGGATTTTACGAAGAGACGGTGTTTAGTGGCGACCAGCAAATTGTATCGCGGACTTTTCCAGAAATGGCGATCGCAGTTAATCGGATATTTACCGCTGGGAATCTCAGTTAGGGGAGTGGGCATGGGGCATTGGGCATTGGAAGTGTGGGAGGTGTGGGAGGATGGGGAAGAAATCTTTCCCCCCTCTCTCCCCACACTCCCTCATCTCTCTCATCTCCCCACTCCCTCATCTCTCCTACGCTGCTTGGGCTGCAACCAGATTTTCTATGCCTTTAACTACTGTTGCAGATTCAATTTTGTCACCTGCCTTGAGTTTATCCAAAACTTCTTTGCCTTCAGTGAGATAGCCAAAAACGGCATAACGACCATCCAATAAGTTGCGTCCGGCGGGAGTAAGTTCTGGTTCAAACAGAAAGAAGAAGAATTGCGAAGAACCTCCATTCACTTCACTTTCGGGACGAGCCATAACTACTGCGCCAAAAGCAGAAAAAGGCAGAACTGGCATATCAATGTAACGACCAGCTTCTTCTAGGGTAATGCCATAGGTAGGCTCCTTGTCACCTTGAACCAAGACTTCTAAAGGAATGGAGCGGTATTTGCCTGTGCTTGGGTCAATGAAACCCACTTCTTTTCCAACGGGATCTCCAGTTTGCAGAAAGTAAGATTCTTCAGAACGGCTAAATTCTAAGCCATTATAAAAACCTCTCTGCACTAAATCTACAAAATTACCAGCGGTAATAGGAGCGCTGTAACCATCCACTACAAGGGTAAGGTTGCCTTTGTTGGTTTTTAATTCCACGGTGGCACGACCTTTAAGTTGTGGCAGGTTACTATATTCAGCAGGAACTTCAAAGGGAAATTCCTTCACCATTGACTCTTCTAGCTGAGTGATGAGATTCAACAGTTTAGTTCTCTGTTGCAATATTTGTTGTTTATCTTTGCTGTTTGCCAATTCTTGGAGGTTAGCCACGCCAGATTTCAACTCGTTAATCCAAGCTTCTGCTTGGGGTTGGCGTTCTTCGATAACACTTGCTAGGATTTGGGAGGGTTTATCGAGAATGCGGGATGCTTGGCTGATGTCTTTGGAAACAGCACCCCAGCGTCGATTTGCCCGCAGTTGGGCAGAAATGTCCTCTAAACTGGCTTGTAGTTGCCGCACAGGTTTGTTATCTATCGGGAGTGCATACCGCAACAAAGCATTACCGTCGGTAATTGCGTTGCCAGCTGGCAGCGCGGCGCTACTAGAGGGAGTCCACCCAGCTGTAGTTATGCCTAAAAATATTGTTACCAGCAGTATTGCCATTAGGCTGTTCTTCAGCCAGGATTTTAATAAGTTAAGCATGGAATAACTCAAATGCAGCATTGATATTGTTAACTGGACGTAACCCATCAATAATCTTCCCACAGTAGGAGTGCCCAGTGCTAAGTGCTGAGTTATGAGTGAAAAAATGGGGGAGTGGGGAGTGGGGATGAGGGAGCAGGGGGAGCAGGGGAGGCAGGGGAGGCAGGGAGCAGGGAGCAGGGGAGAAAATCTTCCCCTCTGCCCCCCGCCCCCTGCCCCTCTGCCTCTTCCAATGCCCCATGCCCAATGCCCCATGCCCAATGACTAAATAGCTAATTACTCCGCTTGAAGGGTACAATAAATGCCGATTGTCTTCCAAAATTTGAAAGTTTCATGATCTCCAGCAACGACTTTCGACCTGGTGTCTCAATTGTATTAGATGGATCTGTATGGCGAGTGGTGGAATTCCTCCACGTTAAGCCAGGGAAAGGTTCTGCCTTTGTACGAACCAAACTGAAAAATGTTCAGAATGGGAGTGTGGTGGAAAAAACCTTCCGGGCAGGGGAAACAGTACCGCAAGCTACTTTAGAAAAAAGTACGATGCAGCATACCTATAAAGAAGGCGATGAGTTTGTCTTTATGGATATGGAAACCTATGAAGAAGGCAGATTGAGTGCAGCACAAATTGGCGATCGCGTAAAATACCTCAAGGAAGGTATGGAAGCTAACGTCATTCGTTGGGGTGAACAAGTTCTAGAAGTGGAACTGCCCAACTCTGTGGTTCTAGAAGTTGTGCAAACAGATCCCGGTGTAAAAGGTGACACTGCAACAGGTGGTACTAAACCAGCTACTCTTGAAACTGGTGCAACTGTGATGGTTCCCTTGTTTATTTCCCAAGGTGAACGCATCAAAATTGATACCCGTGATGATAAATATTTAGGCAGGGAATAAGTTTGGATTTCGATCTCAAACAATCCCGATTTAAATCCCTACTTAGGGATTAAATCCCTGCCACACTTAAAAATGCTAATTTACGGATAGGTCGAGGTAATAAAAACTGTGCCATTGGACTTTAATGAAATCCGCCAGCTACTGGCCACTATTGCACAAACTGACATTGCAGAAGTCACGCTTAAAAGCGATGACTTTGAACTAACAGTACGTAAGGCTGTGAGCATCAGCAATCATATGTTGTCGGTAGGTCAAGCGACCTTAGGCGGTGTGGTAGGTTCGGGCTTATCATCTGGTTTAACTACAAACCAGGTGACTACAAGTCAGGTAACAGAAGTAGGAACAGGTCGTCTGTTTGAGAATGCTGCAACTGGAACACAATTGCAGTTGTCAGTAAATACCCCCTCAACCATTGACCAGAGATTAGTAGAAGTGCCTTCTCCGATGGTGGGAACATTTTATCGCGCTCCTGCACCGGGTGAAGCACCATTTGTAGAAGTGGGCGATCGCGTCCGCAAGGGTCAAACAGTCTGTATCATTGAGGCCATGAAGCTGATGAATGAAATCGAAGCCGAAGTCTCCGGGCAAGTGATGGAAATTCTCCTGCAAAATGGCGATCCAGTAGAATATGGTCAACCTTTGATGCGAATTAACCCTGATTAAGTATTAATCTATATATGAAGTGAGTTGTCGTTAAAACTTTCAATCCTTACGGGTTAATCCTGATGAAACAAACGTTGCCTTTACCACCAGAAGTGGTGCAACAAGTAGCTGAATACTTCGGCCTGTTAAGTGAGCCAATGCGCCTGCGGCTGCTACACTTACTGCGGGATGAAGAAAAATGCGTGCAAGAGTTGGTAGAGGCAACACAGACTTCTCAGGCAAATGTGTCCAAACACCTGAAGGTAATGTGGCAAGCAGGAATCCTTAGCCGCCGCAGTGAAGGAACTTGCGCCTATTATAGAGTAGAAGATCAAATGATTTTTGAGTTGTGTAATCGGGTTTGCGATCGCCTCGCCACAAGGTTAGAACAGCAAGCCCGTAATTTTCGTGTCTTGAACACCAAACGGTAAGTCTAAGAAAGTTATGAGTTATGAGTTATGAGTTATGAGTTAAAACTCCTCACTCCTAACTCCTCACTCCTCACTCCTCACTTTTTTAAAGCGGATAGTTTTTATCAAAGCTTTCACGAGTTAGCGGTTGTTGTAACTCTACACCCTCACCGCCCAAAACATCCAAAGGTTTACCGTTCACGTCAATGTACACTTTGGCTTTTGGATTTAAAGTGGTCGCAGTATAAACAACTTGTCCCACACGACCGATCATTGAGGCGCTACCGCCACCGCTGGTAAACTCTTCAGATAAATTAACGCGAACTTCATCGTTATCGGCTTTTAGCCCCAATAATTTGGTTCCCTTGGGGATAGTTGTAGAATCTGTTCCTTCTGTTGGTCCTGCTAACAAGCTTTGTAAAGCTGTTTCTAAAACTTGGTTGGGTCGTACAGCAGTTGCTCTAGCGACTCTTACAGGCTGGGGAACCAAAGCAATATTTTTATCGTTTGGTCTAAGCCAATAAACGTTAGCAGTTTGCTCATTAGCTGGCTGCCTAGTTGATGGCTGCACTGGCTGGTCGATACCTTGAGAGGGTTTCGTTGGTGTGGGAGCATTATTAGATTGTGCAGTTAACCAAGCCACGCCGCCACCCACCGCTACAACCGCTGCTGCGACGGCTGCAATTATGCCTGAAGAAATACGATTAGATCCTTGTTGGTCTTTCATGTTCAAAACCTTCCTGACTGAGGGCTGAGATGGTAGTTATGTGAGGAGCAGCCTGGTTAAAGACGATACTTATAAGTGGAGAGTTTCCTACAACTTAGAGGAGGTTCGATGCTTCAAAATCCGATTATTTTTAATCCTGCAAGTCCCTAATTCAATTTTAGAGTTTGCGCTTCTAGTCCGTCACTGTCCAATTATGTAAATTTTGGGGAATGGGGAGTGGGGAGTGGGGAGATGATGAAGATGAGGGGGATGAGGGAGAGGGGGAAGTGTGGAGAGATTATGAAAAAGCTTCCTACTCCTCGCACACTCACAATACCCTTTTTGGCCAATGCCCTATTCCCTACTCCCTATTCCCTATTCCCTCATTAACCCACTGTTTAAGTGTTGTTGTCACTTCATCAATGGCGATTTCTTGAGATTTACGAGTCGCTCTTTCTACAACTTCGACTTTGCCATTAGCGATGGCTCGCCCGGTTACAATTCTGTATGGGATGCCTATCAAGTCTGCATCTTTGAATTTCACTCCAGCTCGTTCATCGCGGTCATCGAGTAAGGTTTCAATTCCGGCTTGATTGAGTTGTGTGTAAAGTTTTTCGGCGATTTCGACTTGTTGAGCATCATTAATGTTGGGGATTGTGACGATCGCGTGATAAGGTGCGATCGCTACTGGCCAAATAATCCCATCTTTATCGTAAGATTGCTCTACGGCAGCCTGTGCTAAACGCGATACGCCTACACCAAAACAACCCATAAATAGCGGCTTTTCTTCACCCTGTTCATTGGTATAAGTTGCTCCCATCGCTTGGGAATATTTAGTGCCTAATTGGAAGATGTGACCTGCTTCAATTCCCCTGGCGCTTTGTAGTAATTGTTCTGGGTAGTCCTTGGCGCGATCGCCTGGTCTAGCTTTCCGCACATCTACTCTATTTTTTTCTTGTGGTAGTTGAAATTGCTTACCCCAGTTAGCACCGACTACGTGAAAGCCAGTTTCATTAGCACCTGTGACAAAGTTTTCTAAATTAACGGCTGTTTCATCGACCAAGCGTAGGAACTCAGGATAAGGATACTGTCTTTGAAATGTCTGAAGTTGCTGATTTGCCTTCATTAGGCTATTAGCCTGAAGTATTTTGGCATTGGCAGACGTAGATTTTGGATTGATATTACCAAAAGATTCAAGCTTTGTCTGGATAGATAAGCCGACACTCAATACATCATAGTCTGGTCTTTGAACACCCACTAAATCGGTATTCAAAACCTCATCAAGTAATTGAGATTCTAAGCCTGTAAGCTGTTGAATTTTTTCTCTACTTAGGCGCGGACAAGAAAGAAGATAGTCATCGCTAATATCTGGGCTAATGTAGCCTAAAGGCAGAGATTTCGCTGTCCATGTTTGCTGCGCTTCAGAATTTGGTACGCTCAAACTAATAATAGTTGTAGCACCATAGTCAGAAGCTAATTTGGTCAATTCATTTTGCAACTTGACCTCATTAACTTCTTGGTCGCCTCGGATGCTCACCAAAACCAACACCGTCACACCATTGTTATAAACTGTTTGGTAAAGGACGTTTTTCACCACTTGGGTGGGAGAACATTTGAGGAATTTCGAGACTGTTTCAATGGTCTCTGTTCCAGGTGTATCGCGTTTCTCGTAGGTTGTAAACCGTGACGGTTCCGCGTCAATTGGTAAAGAAACAGCCTTTTCTACGTTAGCGGCGTATTTACCATCCTCAGTGTAGAGAACTTCGTCTTCGCCAGCTTCCGCCAACACCATAAATTCTGTGGAACCAGAACCACCAATCGCACCAGAATCAGCTTCCACTGCCCGAAAAGCTAAACCAGAACGCCGCAGCATATTGCTGTAGGCTTGATACATATCGTCGTAAGTTTTTTTGAGGCTAGCTTCATCGACGTGGAAAGAGTAGCCGTCTTTCATGATAAATTCCCGTCCGCGCATCAAACCAAAGCGGGGACGAATTTCATCACGGAATTTGGTTTGAATTTGGTAGAGGTGCAGAGGTAGCTGGCGATAGGAACGAATCATATCACGAGCGATCGCTGTGATCACTTCTTCATGAGTTGGGCCTAATCCTAATTGTTGATCGCGGCGATCGATTAGGGAAAACATGATTCCTTCAGCTTTAGTGTAAGTATCCCAACGTCCCGATTCCTTCCATAAATCAGCGGGTTGTAATTGCGGTAAAAGACATTCTTGGGCGCCTGTAGCGTTCATTTCTTCGCGCACAATTTGGGAAACCTTTTGCAGTACCCGCCACATCAGCGGCAGATAAGCATAGACACCGCTACCGATGCGACGAATGTAACCCGCACGGAGTAATAATTTATGGCTGGGAATTTCAGCATCAGCTGGATCATCCCGCAGTGTAACGAATAACATTTGTGATAGTCGCATCGTTTATTCCCTTTCCAGAATCGCTAATTTCTATGTCAACTAAAGTATGAATTATCAAGGATAAAGTACAAAGGAGCATTGGGAGTGCTGAGTGCTGAGTAGAGACGCGATTAATCGCGTCTCTACAAGAGTTAGGAGTTAGGAGTTATTCTCACTCCCTCATCTCCCTCATCTCCCTCATCTCCCTCATCTCCCTCATCTCCCCCATTCCCCAATCCCCACTCCCCAGTCACTTTAGGAGAAAACAACCTTGTCTAATGTAATTTATCAAGCACAGCCACCTTTAGAATTTATTCCTCCAGCGTTCAACCCCTTATTTCTACGAGTTGTCCATCTGTTGTTACCGAGTTGGATAAACTGGCAAACACCTATTACCAAAATTGAAGCAGACAACGTAGAAGTTTTGGTAGATCTCTATCACCAGTTCCAGGAGGGTAAGATCCGTTTTATGCTGGCTTTTCGCCATCCTAAAACCGACGATCCACTTGGTTTGGGCTACTTGCTGTCTCAACTCGTGCCAAAGGTAGCACGATCGCAAGGCACAGCGCTACAACTTCCGATTCATGCTCATTTTATCTACGATCGCGGCATTCCTCTATGGGCAGGTTCTCACATTGGCTGGATTATGTCTAGTTTGGGTGGTACTCCCATTCAGCGGGGTAAGGCTGATTGGACGGGGTTACGTTCGGCGCGTGACTTGTTTGCTAATGGAAACTTTCCGATGGCTGCGGCGCCAGAAGGTGCTACCAATGGGTTGTCGGAGATTATCAGCCCCTTGGAACCTGGTATTGCCCAGTTAGGCTTTTGGTGTGCTGAGGATTTGCAAAAAGCTGGACGTGACCAACAGGTTTTAATTGTACCAGTTGGGATTAAGTATAGTTATGTTGATGCTCCTTGGGATGCGATCGCTAATCTTTTAAGTGAATTGGAAGCAGCTAGTGGTTTACCTGTGAATCCACCACAACCAGGCAATGTTGCTGCTGTAGAAACGCTTTATCCCCGGTTATTAACTTTGGCGGAACATTTACTTTCGCTGATGGAAGTATTTTACACGCGTTTCTATCATCAAAAACTGCCAGATGCCAAGATTGTCAATGAGCAAATTCCAGATAGAAATCAAGCGTTAGCAGTTCGTTTACAAGCTTTGTTGAATGCAGCGTTGTTAATTTCAGAACAGTATTTTGATTTGCAGTCAAAAGGTAGTTTGAGTGACCGCTGTCGGCGAGTAGAACAAGCTGGTTGGAATTATATATTTAGAGAAGAATTTAAGGATGTTAAAGGAGTATCTGTTGTGGAAAAAGCTTTAGGCGATCGCGTTGCCGAAGAAGCCAATGCGCGGATGTGGCACATGCGTTTAGTAGAAAGTTTTGTGGCTGTTTCTGGTAATTATATTAAAGAAAAACCAACAGTAGAAAGATTTGCGGAAACAACTCTAATTCTATGGAAAATGATTGCTAAAATTCAAGGCGGTAAAGCTGTCCAGCGTCCACAATTAGGGAAGGAACAAGTCAAAATAACTGTGGGTGAACCCATATCTATTTCTGAACGTTACCCGGCATATAAAGAGAATCGTTTGGGTGCTAGGCAAGCTGTTGCAGATGTAACGAATGATTTGCAACACGCGTTGGAAGGATTGATTTGAAAAGGATGGCAAGGACAATTGCTTCAGATACCTCAAATCCTATATTTCTATATATACAATCAGATTTGATGCATCAGAAAACGATACATCCTCTAAACCTTAAAAGGATTATACATGGCTAAAAAAGTTTCCATTATCAATATGAAGGGTGGCGTTGGCAAGTCAACCCTCACTGTTAATCTTGCTTGGCACTTTGCTGCATACAGACATTGGTCACAGAAAGTTTTGGTTGTTGATCTTGACCCACAGTTCAATGCAAGTCAATACTTACTTGGCGTGAGTAAGTATAAGGCAATACTTGATAATGGCAAGCCAACTACATGGGATATTTTTGAACAGAACACACGTACACCTACAGGACTTAGCAAAATTATTGAGCCACACAAACCTATTCATAATGTTGTTACTTTTGTCAGTAACAGCAGGATAGACCTTATACCCTCAAGACTTGAACTCGCTTTCTCCCTGAAGAACCCTGCACAAAAGGAGAGACAACTTTCCAGAATACTTGCCAAGAGGTCTAATGAATATGATTTGATACTAATTGACTGTGCCCCAACTGAGTCAGTCTTGACTACAGCCGCGTATCTTGCCAGTGACTATCTGCTAGTTCCAGTAAAGCCAGAGTATCTTTCTGCTATTGGACTCCCCCTTTTGGTAAATTCTATGAATGATTTTAAGAACGAAAATGAGGAGCATAATTTGAGCCTTGCGGGAGTGGTTTTTAATGCCGCAGAGAATTATTATCCAGAAGAACAACTATCAAAAAACATGGTACGAGATTTAGCTTCTAAACAGGGTTGGTATGTATTTCAAGCAGAGGTTCCTTACTCTAAATCATTTCCCAAAGGTGCAAGGGAGGGTAAGCCAATTATTAACACTTCATATGCTCGTACAGTTCAAAAAGCACGTTTTATGAACTTTGCAGAAGAATTTGCTAAGAGGATTAGTCTGTGACGGATCAACCAGAATTTGAACTACTAATAGAAATTGCTAAACTTCTCAACAAGCACAGTCCAGAGTTTTCTAAGAGTCTTGCTGAGCTTCTGTCCTCGCCAAAATTTATAGAACACTTAGTTTCGGTTCTCTCCAGTACGAACACAATAAGTTCAACAGGTATAACTCAGCAAATAAAGCCAACACCAAGCAATCAAAGTTTGAAAACACCTCGCTCATCATTAACCAAAAAAGCTAAAATATCTCAAAAAAAAGAGAGTCAGTCAGCAAGAGGCAGTTTACCAGCAAGTGTCTCTTATCCGTCATTCTTAAAGGAGCTAGAAAAAACAGATCTTGATAAATCAGTATTGCTTGTCAAACTTTATCATAGCCTGATGGACAAAACTCTCTTACCAACTCTGCAAGATATTCGGAATTTTGCATCAGATATAGGCTTATCAACAATAAAGGCAACCTCTCGCAACAAGGCAATCATTCATCTTGTCAAGGATTTATTATCTTTGAATATTGAGCAATTAAAGACAAAACTTGATGGACTGATGCCAGTTTTGCCCCAAGACGATCGTAGTCTTGAAGCTTGGGCAAATATAATTTTAGATAAAGAGCGGCAAACAAAACAAGAAGACTGAATTTAGTGAGTTATCTATTCAGGCAATTCACCAAAGCGTTCTCGGTAACGCTGCAAGAGTTGTTCTGCTAATTCTCGTTGCTGTCGTTCCTGTTGGGCGCGAATACTTGCTTGTTCTGCAAGTTCTTCTGGAGTGGGAAATCTATTACCTTGCTCATCAAACCAGTATAGCCAGTGGCGCTGCCATCCTTCATGGATACCTTCACCTGTACCAATTCCTAAGGCTATTTCAGATATCCATACAGGTTCACCAAGCTGGCGCACATATTCACCATTTTCTAAGCGATAAACCTCAAAAGATTCATGTTTATCACGCTGATAATAATCAGGGTTGTAAATGACATAATACAGCACGCCCAACTGAGCATAATCGGTCTTTTTTTTATCATATTCTCCGCCGTAGGTTTGAGAAACAACTTCCAATACCAATATCGGAGAAACGTTATTTTCTTCTAACAAAACATAGCTTAACCTTCCCTTAGGATCGTTCTTGCGGCGTGGTACTCCTATGCTGAGAAAACCATCGGGAATTATGGGAGTTCGCCGAATTTGACGTGTGCGATCGTAAATGCCCATATCAACACCAAAAAACCAGTCCCATCGGTCTTGCCAAATTAAAGCTAAGATTGCTTTTAATAAGTTGGGAATCAGGTTTTGTAGTTCATTGTCCACAGGTGTATCGTCGGAGCAAGGTAACTCTTTTGAGGAAGGAAGATACTCAGGTGTGTTGTAGTCTAGCATGACGATTTATAGGGAAAATCTACTAATAAACCTCCGCTGACTTCACATTAACGAGGATATCAGTATCAGCGGTAAATAGCAATAATCTTCAATTATATTAAACTATTATAGCAAGTATACGCACTATAATGAAATAATTAGTAATTTGGCCGATAAAAAATTCTTAATGAGTCTGTTTGCCACAAGAATGACTCAAGCGGAAATTAATGAAAAATGTTGCAGTTGCAGAGGTTAATTATGGAAACCACAACTAAAAGACAAGAGTTGTTAAAAGCAATCTATAAAAGACTAGAAGATGCTTATGAAGACACTTTAGAAGATGTTCTAGAACTGTTAGATATTCGGAAAACAGAGGACGAAGAGGATCTTAAAGCCTTTGAAGAAGCGGAAAATGAACCTACTATTACTTGGGAACAGTATAAGCAAGAATTAGAATCGTGACTTATCAAATATAAATTTCTACCAGGGCTGCAAAAGAATTAAAAAAATTATCTGCTGATATTCGAGATAGATTTAACGATAAAATTTTAGCTCTGGCTGAAAATACTCGTCCTAGCGGCGTTGTCAAACTAGAAAATGCCGACAATAAATATCGTATTCGTGTTGGTAATTATAGTATTTTGTACGAGATTCAAGATGAGGTACTGATAATTAAAGTTGTGAGATTAGGGCATCGAAGAGATGTTTATCAAGATGAGTAGATTTTAAATTTAATATGCATGATTTTGGAAACAATCTATAGAAAAAATTTTAGATAAATCCACAACTAAATCAGCGAAAGATGGCAGGTTAACTAATTCATTTGGCAGATAAATAACTTTGCGACGATAACCAAACTTACCTTGCAAAGCTTGATAAGGTTCGCTATAAGATTCCAGATAATTATCTACTAAATTAAATATCCAATAATCAAAAATACCTGCTTGTGCATAAATAGGTAGCTTTTCCTCTTGGTCATATTTTAAGGATGAGTCGGCAATCTCAATTAAGAGTAAAATATCAGATGGACTGGGATGATTCGCTAGATAGTCATCATCTCTATTTTTTGCAATTACTCTATCTGGTTCAGGCTCACTATTGTTAGACAAAGTAATTGGTTGTTGTCCTCGCAGGGTTGCGCGATCGCCTACTAGTTTATATAATTCTCGCTCAAGGCGTGTTTTGCAAACAGAGTGCGGTGTACCTTTAGCTCCCATCTGGACTATTTCACCCTTAATTAGCTCTACTCGGTCATTCTCTGCAAAGAAGCCGAGTTCTGTTAGACGGTGGTATTCAGCTACAGTAAAGCGTTTAGCAGTGGTGAGGCTCATGACAACTACGAGAATGCAGAGTTATTTTTATCTTAATATAGCTGTAGCTGATTAAAGACAATACCAACAACAAATAGGGATAAAATTTTTACCCCTAAAAAATTGCGTATTATTTGAAAAATAGCTAGAAAAAGCTATTAATTTTCAGTTAAATGACTTTCTAACAAAGATGCGATCGCTTCAGGATGAATATTCTTGTATTTCTTTTTACCAAGGTGTAAAACACAGTTGGGGGCGCTGCTGCAACATTTTTGGCAACTGGTATGTTCAATGGTAACTTTGTCTAATAAACCGCGATCGCACAAAGTTTTTTCTAGTTCTGATAATAACCCCTTACCGCCACGCTTGAGGCAACCCGACTTTTGACACACCATAATCTTGGCTTTCGGTGGGAGTGGCAAACTTTGAATTGGACAAGTGCCAATTGGTGTGATTTGATAGGCTTTGATTTTAATTTCACCTGTGTGCGACTCTAACTGACTGTGAGCAAAAACGCGAATTTGCTCACCAGGAACTAACAATAAACTCAGAGAACGACGCAACTCTTTTGGCAATTTAATTTCCATAGTTCCATCTGCAACTGCCAATTGCAAATATTTATATTTCTTTGGTTGGGCACCAACAAAACCTAAAAACTGTCCTTCAAGGTTCAATTCTGATAACGTGAAATATTTGTTACCCATGATTGATTAAAAATAATAGGGAATAGGGAATGGGGAATAGGGAATAGGGAATGAGGAATAAAAAATGGGGATTGGGCATTAGTTATTCTCCCCCACTCCCCACTCCCCACTCCCCACTCCCCACTCTTACGAAAGCCGTTTTGCTTCCACAGTTTGCGGTAAATTCGCTACGTCTGGTAATTCACGAAATTCTAATTCCCAGCCATTTGCTAAGGTGAGAATCTTACCTTCATTGCCATCAGTTTGTTTGACTACTTCTTCTTCCAGGTCTTTTTTAGCAACGTAAACTACTAAAGTGCCGGCATCATTCACGCGTAACATTACTTTCATGAGATTCCTCAACAGATTCTAGTTCTTTTTTCTTACAGCCGACGACAATCCCTGTTTCTAAGAAATGCACAGCATATATATAGGAACTCTGCAAATATGTGCCTATACTTGCTATGTAGCCAATATCTCCTTTCTTAGCTAAAACTTGGCCGACTTCTTTACCAGGAAAGGTACCATCGTTTTTAATTAGTTTGCGAAGTCTGACTTTTTCACCAATTTCAAAAACGGGTGGCAAGTCTAGCTCTAATTCATCGCGTTGCATGAGAATACCTCTGTTCTCTGGCCAAATTCAACACTTCTTCTGTGGTGAGGCTGCGTTTTTTCTGTACTGACTGATGCCGCACTGCGTCTAAAACTGACTGGGTTTCTTGTGAGTTTAAGAAAATTCCATACTGTTCTAGTAAGTTGGAAACTAAATGTCTTCCCGAATGTTTACCTACTACTAAACGTCGTTCGCAACCCACTTCTTCGGGCGCAAATGGTTCGTAGGTGAGAGGGTTTTGCAGAACGCCGTGAGCATGAATTCCGGATTCGTGGGCGAAGGTATTTTCACCAACGATGGCTTTCCAAGGTGGAACATCTGCACCTGATGCGGCTGCAACTAGTTGAGACAGTTCTAGCAAGCCGGAAGTCTCAATTCCCAAATTTACGCCGTAGATGCGTTTAATCGCCATGACAACTTCTTCTAGGGCTGCATTTCCCGCCCTTTCACCCAAGCCGTTGACTGTGGTATTCACAGATGCGGCTCCGGCTTTGATCCCAGCAAGAGCATTGGCTGTTGCTAGACCAAAATCATTGTGGGTGTGGATTTCTAGGGGAATTGTCAAAGCTGAAACGAGTTGCTTGACTTTTGTGTAGGTGGTAAACGGATCGAGAACTCCTACGGTGTCGCAGAAGCGGAAGCGGGATGCACCCCATTCTTGGGCGGAGAGTGCTACATCTAAGACGAAACTTTCATCAGCCCTAGAAGAATCTTCTCCGCCGACTGCTACCCAAAGACCGCGATCAACGGCGAAGCTGATGGAGTCTTTGAGTTTTTGTAGACTTACCCGCCACTGACCGTGAAATTTAGTGGCAATTTGGATACCAGAGACGGGGATGGCGATATGCACTCGGTTGAGACCGCAGGCGATGGAAGCCTTAATATCTGAGATGACAGCGCGGTTCCACCCCAAGAGTTTTGCTTGCAAACCCAAGTCACAAATTGCGGAAATTGCCCGTGTTTCTTCGTCACCCATTGCTGGTATCCCAACTTCTAATTCGGGGATACCAATGGCATCGAGAAACTTGGCGATCGCCACTTTTTCTTTTAAGTTGAAAGCAACACCCGCTGCTTGTTCACCATCACGCAATGTAGTGTCATTAATTATGATTTGATTCATTGCAAATATCCCTCTCTTGGAAGTATTCTCAATATCGTTTCTCTCTACTATTCCCAGTGATGGTAAATGCTAAAAATATCACAATACATATGTAGGATACATGATCCTCAATTATTGCCCAATTAGCAACATCACATCTGTATGGCAAAGAACCAAAAACTGGTATAATTTACTAATCTTTTTTACCGATGTCAGTTGAAATTTGTTCGAGTAGCAAAGAACTAATATAGCTATTAGCAAATCCTGTACAAAGTAAAACACAAAATCCAGCAATTAAAGTAGTGATCATCTCGTTACCTCAGATTTCTTTAGAGCATTAGTGTGTAATTTATTCCCGGTACAAATCTCCGCATTCAGGAATCAGAATGACTGGAAAATCAAGGTTATTCAGGCTGCTTGATTTTCTTCAAATTATCAACTGGGTGGTCTCTATGTCTCATAAATTCTGAATTTTGAATTCTGAATTCTGAATTCTTAGCTACAAATTAGTTAACTTTGTTCTGCTAACCAGTCAAAAATCTTTTCTAACTGTTCTAAGTTAACTAAGCCATACTGCCAGAGAAGCATCGGTAAGGGGCCATTTTCTAACTCACGGTGTCGTAGCGCTACAGCAATATCCGCATTTGAAAGTTCAAGTTCATGGTGCAAAAAATTGAGGAGTTTTAAATCTCTGTTACGAATCGGCATAGTCGAACTTTCAATTTCTTCAGTTGGGAAAGAATTAAAAATAAGAAATTCCTATCTTGGGCATTGGGCATGGGGTAAGAAATCTGAGAACATTAACCGGATAGTTATCTCCGCCATGCTGTAGGAGTTCCTCTCAGTTTGCAATAGAATTTGCTAGCAGACAGTAACTTCAACTTCTAAACCTGTTCAATATTTATGCATGTCTACAAAGAGCTATGCTTGTGTGATGAATTCAGGATTAATATTGTCTAGATTAGGTCTTTTAACAATATTCAAGACTCAGGATTCATCACTATATTGCCAACAACGCTCTAGCCATTCGACTAATTCATGACGAGAAGCTAGAAATTGCATAACCGTACTGCGAATTAAAATCGCTTCTAGCAAATTGTTTACTTGCACCCGTAAAGAACCATCGGGAAGACAGGAACTCTTAATCTTTAATTCTTGCAAACGGTGATAGATTCGCCAGCGATCGCTCAAAGGAATCTGCAAAACTTGTTCGCCTAAAGTATCATTTGTCATTTGTCCTTTGTCCTTTGTCTTTTGTCAGTAGTCCTTTGTCATTTGTCCTTTGCAAATGACCAATGATTGCTTGATGGTACAAGCCCTCGGATTGATCCGTGGGGTCAATCCAAAATCCAAAATCTAAAATTCAAAATTGTCTGACTAATGACCAATAACTACTGAGTTCTGACTCCTGATTCCTGAGTTCTGACTTCTAAAGTTTGCAGTTGTTTTTCGAGTTGTTCGATGCGTGAGAGCAAAGAACGAATCACGGTTGCTTCTACATCGGGTAGCTTTCCATGTTCTAGAGGAGAAAGGCTAGCGCTTTGATTGCGAGAAATAATTCGACCTGGAACACCGACTACAGTACAATCGCTGGGGATATTCCGCAAAACAATGGAACCTGCGCCAATCCGAACGCGATCGCCAATTTGCAGATTACCCAAAACTTTCGCACCCGCACCCACCACAACATTTTTTCCGACTGTGGGATGACGCTTACCGCTTTCTTTACCAGTTCCGCCAAGGGTGACGCCTTGATAAATCAGCGTATAGTCTCCGACGATCGCAGTTTCGCCAATCACAACCCCCATTCCGTGGTCGATAAATACACCCTGACCAATCTCTGCACCGGGGTGAATTTCAATTCCGGTTAAAAATCGCCCCACGTGAGAAATCAAGCGGGGAATAAAACCC
The DNA here is from genome assembly GCF_015207005.2 of Desmonostoc muscorum LEGE 12446. Lineage (GTDB taxonomy): Bacteria > Cyanobacteriota > Cyanobacteriia > Cyanobacteriales > Nostocaceae > Nostoc > Nostoc muscorum. The sequence goes on along the minus strand of NZ_JADEXS020000001.1, from coordinate 674,562 downwards.
ACTCCTCGACAATGTAACCAGTGAGCAAGACGATGCAAACAGAGTGCGTGCAATCCAGGATAGCAAAACACTACCTCCAGCCAATTGCGTGCTGCTGGATCGCGCTCAAAGATAATGCGAAAATCACTCAATAATGGCTCAAAAAAACCTCCAGAGAGTAATGTTTTGAGCAAGGATTTCTGTTTTGAATCCTGTATTTTCTGAGTTTGAGAATTCGTAACTCTGTCTAAGGACTGTTGCATCGCTACTGTCTATCTGGTTGAAAGAGCCATGTGCTATTTTTATGCTTATATCAGACCACTTCCAACTCGATAGTTAACCCAATGTTGATTGGATTTATTGGATTTATTAAGGTTGTACTCAAACGCCAAAACCCCCACCTAAGATAACCTTAAAATTTATCTTGGGATAGGGGTACTAGTGTTTAGGGATGGGGGTACTAGTCTTTTTGGGGGAGGGTTTAAGATTTTCTGTACTCGCTACAAGAAACTTTACCTGTAAGACTTTGCAAAGATTTATTCAATATATTTTGCGTTTTATTAAGCTGTACTCAAATGCACTCAAGTATGGGTTAGATAAGGATAAAAGTGAAATTTCTGTATATCGTATTACTATTATTATCCTATTATTTGGTTAGGCGAAAGACAGGTTTCTTTATTTTCTTTTAGGATTTGCTGTCTGTATGTATGTATACGTTTTCAAATATCGCTATCGCTCATAAGAGATGTTTTCTTATTATATAGATGTGTGGAAAAAACCAACACAAAATCTTAGAGTGGCATAATAAGTAGATATTCTCATAGCAATTAAATAATTGCTGATTGCTGTAGCGGCGTAAAGCTATGCTACCCTAGTCACGAAACTTGTAGAGAGTGATTAACGGAGTTCAAAGGCTTCTTATTTAGCGACAAGTCTCTTATTTAGCGACAAGTCTAATAATCCCGGACAAGTTCTTCAAGTCTACACACATCAGAACCTACTTATTTATCTGTTTTAGTGCCGATGCTGATGGATACTGACCAGATGCTATCAAAGCTCGTCGCTCTACAATCCTTTCATCGCTGTTAAAATCTAGGATACGTGCGGTGACTTCTCCAATCTCTGTTTGATGCACAATCACAGCCTCATCTAGTCGAAAATGCTCACCCCAAAAGTCTCTGCGTGGGTTAAAAAAACGCACAAGTTCCGCAGTTTGCCAATTAATTGAGCCTAAATCTGTCCCTTTTTGCAGGTTACAGAAAATACAGGCATAGCAAAGATTATCTGCTGTTGTAGCGCCGCCGTGTTTGACACTGATTATATGGTCAACTTGACAACCTGATCATCTATTTGATTCAGAGACGAGACAGTATTCGCAAATATGCTCAGCGCGATCGGCAACTAAACGCCGCAGTTCTGCATTAATATATGGACGAGACATATTAAATACTTACTTAGGGTTAACGTATGTACGAGCTTTTGCTTTTGCTAAAGTCATAATATGCTCTAACGTGAGGAAATGATCTAACTCTTGCTGGTCACTTCCAGTAAGACCTTCAGTTTTTGCCCGATAAACCAAATCCTCTAAACGGTCTTTGGCTGCATCTGAGAGTTTGAAATCGATAACACTTTGGGGAGTGGTGCCAGCAGCAATAAACTCTATAATTTCATCGTAGACTTTGGTGGTATTTACAGATGTAGTCATAAGATTACCTCTTTTTATTAGTGAGCTACTTGGTCAACGAATTTTGGATTTTAGATTTACGATTTTGGATTCACCCCGCGCCACTCGCGGTACGGGGCTTGGGGATGCAAGAATTTTAAATTTTGGATTTATTCCGCCCACAAGGGGCGGGGCATGAACCGAAATAATCTAAAATCTAAAATCTAAAATCTAAAATTGGCGCGGTGAATAGAGGGGAGTAGGGAATCGGGAATCGGGAGTCGGGGATGCAGCATTGGTCAATTAGGTTTCATTGACAAATCTCTAAGTTCCATTGAAGTCTAACAACAACTGCTACGCGTCTAGGTCATTTTTCAGCATAACAATCGTAATCAAGAAAAATTAACTTAAACTAAAAATCTGGTAAGGTGTCGTACCCTCATGAATAAGACACCCTACCAGATTAAAGCTAGATATGAATCAGACTTTTCAACTTGTCTGTAGGCCGTGGCCTCCTAGCCCAGGAGATGGGGAAGATTTAAACCAATCTCAAATCAGAATAATTTGCTAAGACATCATCAGATGTCAGGGTATCACCTTCGGCTTGGGGAGTCCAAAGAACTTCAATTGCTAGAAGTTTATCACCGGGGATGCTACCAATTTGCCGCAAGGCTTGACGCAAATCATCGGCGCTGTTAATTTTTGGCATTTCAGATTTGCCTAATGTCGCCGCTAGTAAGGTGACGATAATGTATTCGCCAGGGCCTTCGGTAATTAGACGAGTGGGGTTATCGAGTTCATCAGCCGGGGGTAAAGCTTCTTTGGCGAGGGCTGCTTTTAGCTGGTTGTTGACGTTAGTCAGAGTTTCTTCGCTAAACTTGCTGCGTTCTGCTAATGATAAGCGGTTGAACTGTGCTTCAGCTGAATTTAACCGAGCTTGTTGGGTATCACCACCTGCATATACCCAATACTCTGGATGGCGGAGTAAAGCTAGGCTGGCTTCTTGGAGAATTTCTGCTCTCCCCTCTGGGGAGTTGGTATCAGCAGTTTCAGCAATGTGGTTGAGTTCATTTTGCAAATCACGTGCTTGAGCTAACAAACCCACTTGCAAACGAGTCACGGAAACTGAGGAGTTGGTGCTGTAACCGGCTTCTTCTGTTTCACCACTGGAGACGCGGCGGAAGCTTTGGACTAAGAAATTAGCGATCGCCAAAAATATTAAAATGCTAAATAGACCACCAAATCCGCCTCCAATTCCCCAAAAAGGAATTATGAAGGGAAAGCCAAAACCACCACCACCGGGATAATATCCGCCTCCGCCTGGAGGTGCGTAAGTACGCGGTGTATAGGTCCGGCTGGAAGGTACTCTAAATGAGCCACCACCAATTCGTCCACCACTAGCGGCTAATGCTCCATCAGCATGACTGAGAGCCAATGTTAACACCAAGCTGAGAGCAAAGAAGATTTTTAGCAGCGGTTTGATGGTTTGTTGTAGTTTTTTACGCATAATACAATCGCTTCAAAATGGAAATTTTTATGATTTTTTCCTATGTTCTTGGGATTCTTGGGGTACTTAACACTCCCCTTTATCGGCTACACATTCACTCTACCGCGTCTTATATCGGGTAGGCAGCGATCGCAGGGGGGATTTCTCTACAGGGGAACCGTACTTGAAGACATGTTCTGATGAGAGAAATTGGCGATGTCTACGACGGGCTACGCATACGAGTAATTGTTACTATGTCTGCGACTAGCACTTTCTGACTACAGTTTTGAATTATACAGATGATTTGAAATTTTAGTGATTATTTTGACTGATTTTTTTAATAGTTGGCGCTAAATATTTTGTTGCAATCTAGATTTTCTGTAATAAATTACACACTAAAACCATCAAAATCTCTTGACCCTACTCCCCACTCCCTATTTTCCAGATAACAGAGATTTTGGCATTTTGGCACGACTGTCGAGATTATTTTAGATATTCTGTTGAAGGTAGCTAAATTTGATAATTTTCGCAACAGTTGCTCGTCGAGCGATTTAGCTGCAAGTGGTAGCTTCATATTTGTTGTTTATCATGCACAGAAATTCTCAAGTCATGAGAAATTTGCCAGTAAAAATCTAAATAGACACAAATCAAAACTAACTATTACTGGCTAATGTTCTGAAATCAGCTTAGAATTTATCTACTGCATTACAGAAAAAAACAAACAATAATTATTGTGGCTTTCAAAGTCATCTCAATTGTAAATAAATACAAAAAATATTTTAAAATCTAGTTCTCAAGTTGATTATGGAACATATTTCTCAACTCACAGCCACAATTAGAGACGAAACTGCACATCCGGATATTCTGGTGATATCCCGAATCTTCCTACCGAAACAAGCTGTTATTGGGGAATATATCTACAATCGCTGTCTCCAAGATCCAGAACGAGTGATTGTGCTGGCGGCTGGTTGTTCAGGAGATAAAGTATTTGACGAAAATCAACAGTTTCCTGTATATCGCTGGCCTAATGTTAAATACTGGGGTAGTGGCTGTTTAGGAAATGTTCTCAAGCCTTTGGTGAATATTATCTGCTCGTTTGTGCTAGCAATTAAACTTTATTTTCGCTATCACTACCGTTATATTGAATGGGGCCACGGCTATGACTTTCCTTCACTGTTGCTATTGAGCTATCTTTTACCGATTCGTTTTTTTATCTATGTGCATGGCAACGATCTTCTGAGTCCATTACATAATCCGGTGTGGCGATCGCTATTTAAATTAACACTTCATAGAGCCGAAGGCATTATTTGTAACAGTTCTTATACACAAAACTATCTCAGAACTGCTTTGCGATTAAATACCCCAACCCATGTTATCAACCCAGTAATCAGACCAGAAAAATTTGGCAATGCAACGTTAAATAGCCTTGATGATTTACGTGTGCGTGTGCGTCAAAGCTACAACATTCCCGAAACATCAATAGTTATTCTCTCGGTAGGAAGGCTAGTAAAACATAAAAGTTTTGATCGCGTAATTGATAATATTCCACTATTGCTAACTTTTGGGGTGGATGTCCACTACATACTTTGCGGTCAAGGGCCTTGTGAATCTCAACTGAAATCTCTCGCACATCGCCTGCGGGTAGATAAACGGGTACACTTTGCTGGATATGTTCCAGAGAACGAATTAGCAGGTTATTATGCAGCCTGTGACATATTTGCTATGCTGAGTTTATTAGATACAAAACCTCATAATATAGAAGGTTTTGGTATCGTTTATTTAGAAGCAAGTTACTTCGGTAAACCTGTAATTGCTCCTCGTTTAGGTAGTGTTTTAGACACAGTTACACATCAGGAAAATGGGATACTCGTAAATCCTAATTCTGGTTATGAGGTTTTTCAAGCTTTTAATCGGTTGTGCAAAGACCAGCAGCTACGCGAACAGCTTGGTCGCAAAGGTAAAGAATTAGCTAATCGTAGAACTCTTCACCGTTCGCTGTACAAATCAGAAGCCAAAAACACGATTTTGTAAGAGACTTCCAATTAAAAAAACATCCCACCGTAGGGTAGCACAGCTGTGCTACCCTACAGCGCGATCTATTTACGATTTACTGAATTCTGAATTTTGCTGTATTTCCGGAAACGAGCAAGATTGCGGTGTAGAATCTCGCTTGTGATTCGGTTAATCTGCAATGAAAAATATCTTGTTTGCCATATCGCAATTTCTTGGATGGACTCAGCGAAAGCAATCTCTTCTTTTCACGGTTATTGGATGTTTTGCTGTATTGAGCGTGATGAGCTTTGGGAGAATGTATCTACTGGCTCAACCTGCTTCAACTCAACGTCCAGCAATGCTGAGTGTGAAAACACCAAATTTAGGGCGACACTTTCAAGAATTTGGGCGTGAAGGTTCAATCTTGATTTACGACTCCCAAAACAAGCGCACTTATGAACACAATCCTCAACGTAATGGAAATGCGATCGCTCCAGCTTCCACATTCAAGATTTTTAACTCTCTGGTGGCGCTAGAAACAGGTGTAATTCCTGATGATGTAGCCGTTCTTACTTGGGATGGAATTGGGCGAGAAATTGATGCTTGGAATCATGATACCAATTTGCGTCAAGCTTTTAAGAATTCAACTGTTTGGTTCTATCAAGTATTAGCGCGTAGGGCTGGATATGAAAAAATGCAGCAATTTATTAATAAAGTAGGCTACGGTAACCGTCAGATTGGCACCGCCGCAGACATCGATCGCTTTTGGCTACAACAGCCATTACAAATTACACCCAAAGAGCAAATTAAGTTTTTGCAACAGTTGTATCAAGGCGATTTGCCTTTCTCTCAACGAACAATAAATCTTGTCAAAGACATTATGATCCGCGAACAAACTCCAGACTACACATTGCGGGGAAAGACAGGATGGTTAACGAGTTCCAAACCAAATATTGGTTGGTTTGTGGGTTATCTAGAACAAAACAAAAACGTTTACTTTTTCGCCACAACCCTTGACATGTATAAACCAGAAGATGCACCCGCCCGCATCGAAATTACACGACGCAGCCTCAAGGATCTGGGTTTACTGGCTGAAATTAATTAACCACCACCAACAATAGTAACCACTTCTAAGCGATCGCCAGATTGCACTTTTGTTTCTGGCCAAAATTGGCGGTGTAAGATTTCGCCGTTATACTCCACCGCCACCAAGCGAGGATTGAAACCCAACTGTTGCAGTAAATCGGGTAAAAGACTCTCAGACGAACAGCTACGGGTTTCACCATTTATCTGAACCGTAATCTCATTAGACATAAATTGGGGAATGGGGAATGGGGAATGGGGAATGGGGCATTGGGCATTGGGCATTGGGCATTGGTTATTCACTTTGGACTAATGACTAATGACTAATGGCTAATGACTAATGACTAATTTACAATTCTGGTTTAATGCGATTGAGTTGGGAAAGCAAATATTGGGTTACTAGGGTAGGTTGTTCAGCTTGCATGAGCGATCGCACTACTGCTACACGTTCAGCTCCTGCATCGATGACATCATTAATATTATTTGCATCTATTCCCCCAATGGCAAACCAGGGAATTGAACAATTTTTCGCAGCATAGCTGACATATTCTAAGCCTGCTGCTGCCTTACCTACTTTTGTGGGAGTTTCATAAACTGGCCCGACGCCGATATAATCTACGTTTTCCGCAATTGCACGTTGCATTTCTTCTTGATTTGTGGTAGAAAGACCTATTAAACGCTGGGAACCGAGTAATTGCCTAGCAACGGTGATGGACATATCTTGTTGTCCGAGATGTACTCCATCGGCATCCACCGCCAAAGCCAAATCTACGCGATCGTTAACGATAAACAAAGCACCGTAAATGTGGCATAACTGGCGCAGTTTCCTAGCTTGTTCCAGACGCAAAGAATCATCAGCGGTTTTGTCGCGGTATTGTAGGAGTGTTAATCCACCTTTGAGTGCAGCTTCCACGGTGTTCAATAAAGTATCACTAGGGGAAGTAACAAGATACAAACGCGATCGCCATAATAATTGATGGCGTTGATGACCCATTAAATTACTTTCTAGGGTATACACCTGATAGCGCATCTGCTTACTAGCTTTAGCCATAGTTGGGTGATAAAGCTTGCCGTATTCTTCCAGCACTCGCAAGGCTTCTTCTATCCGACAAAAGTTAGCCTGCAACACCGATTTTATACTAGCTCGTTCTTCTTCCTGAGGATGGGTTAACTCAGTCCCAGGATCGCCTGGTGTATCCCGCGCCGCCCGCAATTCCGGGGTATGCCATTTGGCTACTTCTTGTCGCAAGCGCTTACATTCTAGGGACAACTGGGCATTATTCAATCCAAAGCGACACCATTCTTCAATAATTCGCAAGCCTTCACGAGCGCGGTCCAAATTGGCGTCTAAAATCCGGTAAACAACTTGCTGTACTTGCTCTTTTTGGCTGTATGGCTCGACCATTACAACAACCCCGTTAGTACTTTCATCGAAATGTGAATTATCATATGTCCTAGTAACCATAAGTTAATTAATTTGCTTCTTTTACTCGTTTTTTGACTAAATCTACGCAAAATAACGTATAAATCAGGTCATGTTAAATTATCCCATGTTCTTATAAGCAGCGATCGGGGTAGTTTGAGGCTACAGTTTAGCACTAAGGTTAGTCAAGTATTTTACGGTAGACTACGACCTCACAAAGAACTCCCAAAAGCGGATACAACACAAAATCCGCAGTCAGCAAAAGCAATAGCATCATCGAACAAGGCAAAAGTTGTACGATTTTAGATTTTGGATTTTAGATTTTAGATTATGCAAGAGTTAGTAAATCAGGTTTTTAGCATGATTCAGACGATATTTTAATTATCGGAATACGAATGAAGATTGCAGTTGATTAGGCACTCCAAGAAATACATCAAAAAAATTCCGATCTTGCATAGTTGCGGTGTAATTTACCAACTTCCAAAATCTCCCCCGTTTGCCCCAATTTATCCCACTCTTCTGGAACACCAATTATCTTACACAAATGTGTAGTTACTGAATCCATTAAAAAAGCTAAAGGAGCATAGGAACACCAACAGCAGCAGAGCAGGAGTAAATGCAAAAATTCAACATGCCCATCTCCCAATTTTTTTAACAAATTCTGTGGGTTTAAGTCCCCCGCTTCTATCAAGCGACAAGTTTTGCAGTGGGGTTAAAATCCCCAGACGCTTGCGGACTCGCTACCGCTACGCTAATGCAAAACTTAATTACGAATTACGAATTACGAATTACGAATTATTTAATCTATAACTCTGTATTAAATATCTATCGCCAATTAGTGAATATATGAGTAATATTATCGGCATAATACTCTCTAAGAGTATAAGAATTTATTGTTAGTTCTAAGGGGCTGTGTTAAATATGATTCTAATTAATGTGTTTTCTAAGTACCGTACAGTAGATTTTATGTCTGCAAAACGGGGGTTTATCGAATCAACAATGCTTTCAATCTGCCGAAGCCGAGTATTATTTTTGACTATGCTTTTGGGGTCGATAAGTATGGCGTTCCTGGGCACAAGCCTGAATAGTGCGATCGCTCAAATGCCATCAACACCAAATTCCGCACCTGTCGGTGAAAATACCAATTCTCAGATGAACGTGCTGTTTGTCAATCCCAATACTGGAGATGACAGTGCAGGTAATGGTAGCGAATCCGCTCCGGTGAAAACCATTACCCAAGCATTGCGATTAGCTAATCCTAATACGGTAATTATGCTCTCCACGGGCACTTATAGCACCGAGACGGGAGAGGTATTCCCCTTAATGCTCAAACCAGGTGTTTCCATTCAAGGCAACCCCAGTAATCAAGGCAAAGATATCATCATTCAGGGAGGCGGTGATTACCTAAGTCGCAGTTTTGCCGGTCAAAATGTGACAATTGTTGCGGCAAACCAAACGGTACTGACCGGGGTGACAGTGACAAACTCAAACCCTCGTGGTTATGGTTTGTGGATTGAATCTAGCAATCCGGTAGTTGTGGAAAATAGCTTTGCTGGTAGCACACAAGATGGGATTTCTATCAGTGGAAATGCTGCACCCACCATTAGCAAAAATTACTTCCATCGTAATGGCGCCAATGGGATGACAATTGCCGGCAACTCCCGCCCCGAAGTCAAGGAAAATGTCTTTCACGAAACCGGTTTTGGCATCAATATTGCCCAAAATGCTGCTCCTGTAGTCGTAAGCAATCAAATTGAAAATAATAGAGCGGGAATTGTAGTCCAAGCGAATGCCCGCCCGATTTTACGGAATAATGTTATTCAAGGTAGCAAAGAAGATGGTTTAGTAGCGATCGCCCAAGCAATGCCAGATTTAGGCAACGCATCTGAACCTGGGGGTAATCAATTTCAAAATAATGCCCGCTACGACATTAACGCCAGCGTCGCCAAGCAAGTGATTTCTGCTGCTGGCAATAACCTGGTGAGCGATCGCGTCACTAATAATGTAGATATCAACGGTACAACAGCACCAGCAGCCGAAAATTCTCAACCTGCTCCTGTCGCCAACAATGTGGTGCAAGAAATACCAGCATCAGGAGAAATCACTTTTTCGGCTCCTGAAGTCTCAGAAACTACCAACGTCCCAACTAACAACAGTGTTTCAGGAGATAATCTTGTTCCTGCACAATTAAACAGTCAACTATTGCCATTGCAACCAGCCAGCGTGCAGCTTTCGCCCCCTATATCCAATCAACAACCACCTACCTCTAAAGTCGCCGGATTTCCTACTCCTAGCAGCTTGTCAGCTACTCAAGCTGCAACTTTCACCCCAGCACAGCCGCCTGAGACACGGCAGTTTAATTATGTGCAGATTGATCCCAACACGGTTGAGTTTACTGCACCTCAGTATTCATCCAGTTCTGTAGCACAGCCAGCAGTTCCCAGCACAGGTAATCAAGCACTGTTGCCAGTTCCTAATGGCAATGTCCCCATTGACGATACTCGCAATCTGCCAAAAGTACCAGTTGCAAGTTCTACAAATATCTCCTACAGGGGAAACTCCGGAACACAGTACGGTATACGTTATCGCGTAGTGGTCACATTAGTAACAGATAAAGAGCGAGATTTAGTGCGATCGCTTGCTCCTGGTGCCTTTCCCACAGTCTGGGAAGGTCAAAAAGTGATGCAAGCAGGAGTATTTGACAGTGAATATAACGCTAAAGAAATGCTCAAAACACTCTCTAGCAAAGGCTTAAGAGTCATTATGGAGCCGTTGAATTAATTCGTAATTCGTAATTCGTAATTCGTAATTCGTAATTCGTAATTCGTATTTCACAGCCAAGCATGAAAATGTGATGTGAGACGGATCTATATAGATACTCATCGAAGCAGCATTTTCAAGTCACAGCGCACAGAGAAATAAGAGTTTCACAGAGTTTTTGCCTAAGTCCTCATTCAATTACGAATTACGAATTATCAATTACGAATTATTTTAACTCCCCTATGCCGGTTTATGATCCAAACGAGTCGCTTGCTCTAGGGCGGCTTTTTCTTTGGCTCGGCGGGCATAGGGTTGTAATTGGGCGCGATCGCAACCTGTTAAAATACTCAGGTTTTCTAAGCTAATTCCCCGCATTAACATTTCTACTCGCCAGGTTTGTTGTGCTTGGGCGATGGCTGGGGGTTGTCCTTGGGGAGTTAATAATCCTTGACTCCATATTTGCCAACGTGTTTGAAGTTCTGATTCGGAAATTGGCTTGGCTGTTTCATTGAGAAACATGGCTGTTTGATTATCTTTACGACTTTTGAGCCATTTAATTAAAGGATTATTAGTGTAAGAGCCGTAGCGTTTGCCCAAAATCCACTGATTGACAGGTACTTGCCGGACAAATCCGGGAATTGTAATTTGCAGGAAGTGTCCCTGAGGATCGTAGATTTGTTGCGATCGCTCTAAGCTAATTATTTCTGTGGCGGATAACCCAGCACCAAATAAAACATAAGCCAAAGCATAATCTCGTACTCCAGATTTCCTGGCTTGTTGCAGAATTTCATGAACTAAATTAGCAGGCAAATCAGCTACTTCTGTGGGCATTACGCTTCCTTGTAAAGAGTTAGTTGCTGATTCCGCTGGGGATGACATAGCTCCATGTAAAAACAACTCTACTAAATTCTCCAGAAAATCATCCCGATCTTCCCAAAGTTCATGAAATTCACTGGTAAATTCAATTACGGCATATCCCAAAATCATCCCATTGAGCAAACTAGCTAATTTCTCTGCGGGTAGATACGTATTTAAGTGTCCTTGCTCGATAATAGTAGCTAAATACTGCGCCACATAACGGTTTGCCTCTGTTACCCCCCTGCCTAAGGCACGGCGATTTTCCGCCGGGAATTGGTCGGCTTCCCCCACCACAGAGCGAACAAACTCTGGCACTCGTTCCAAAGCATGTAATGTATCACTTGCATAATCTTTCAGAGCTTGGTAGACATTACCGGGAGGGGTTGCCCGCCGTACCAAGGACTCACCGAGATTTTTGAAGGCTGCGGACTCTTCCAGCACAGCCAAAAGTAGCCCATGTTTATTGCCAAAATTCCGAAACAAAGTCACCTCGTTGACTTCAGCTTTTTCAGCTATTTGGCGGGTTGTGGTAGCGCTGACTCCCTGAGCAGTAAATAACTCAAGTGCAGCTTGGATCAAGCGTTGACGAGTTGATATGAGTTGAGAGGACATAGAAATATGCAAGTGATACTTGCACGAATATCAGAGTATTGCTAGGATAAAAATGTAAGCGATACTTGCTTGACTCTACTGTAACTAACTGCTGTACAGATTGGGAAAAACCCTGGGGAGAAAAGGCAAATCGCTGGATCGTCCATCAACAGGAATTTTTATGACTGCAAATTTTGGAGCGTTCGGCAAAGGCATCATCCCTGAGAAAGGAAATTCCCCCCAACTCAGTTGGACTAATGTAGTATTTTTTACTACATTTCATGTCTTAGCATTTCTGGCTCCTTGGTTCTTTTCTTGGTCAGCATTAGGTTTACTGGTGTTTCTCCACTGGTTATTCGGGAGTATTGGTATTTGCCTGGGATATCACCGACTACTGAGCCACAAGAGTTTCCAAGTTCCCAAGTGGTTAGAGTATGCGATCGCCCTGATTGGAGCGATGGCTTTGCAAGGGGGACCAATTTTTTGGGTGGGCGGACACCGCCAGCATCACGCCCACACCGAAGATATCAACCTAGACCCCTACTCTGCTCAACGAGGATTTTGGTGGAGTCATATGCTGTGGATTTTTTACCCACGTCCAGAGTTTTTTGACTATGAAACCTATCAAAAATATGCCCCCGATCTAGCAAGACAACCCTTCTATCGCTGGTTAGATCGCTACTTCTTACTGTTGCAAATTCCCTTCGGGCTGCTGCTGTATGCCTTGGGAGGATGGTCTTTTGTGATTTACGGAATGTTTGTCAGATGCGTCTTGCTTTGGCACTCAACTTGGTTTGTCAACTCTGCATCACATCTGTGGGGTTATCGCACCTTTGATGCCAATGATGGCGCTCGTAATCTGTGGTGGGTATCCCTCGTCACCTATGGAGAAGGATGGCACAACAACCATCATACTTATCCCCACATGGCGAAATCAGGCTTATCTTGGTGGGAAATTGATATTACTTGGTGGAGTATCCAAGTGTTGCAGACTTTAGGTTTAGCCAAAAAGGTTGTCTCCCATCCTCCTCAAAGTGCAACTCGCGGCTAGATTGCAACTGAATTATCATGGGTTTGTAATGCCGGCGGCGCGATCGGCAGTCGGCTTACTAGTATCATATTCGAGTTAAAATCACAAAGAGTAACTCCTGACTCCTAGCCTTTTCAAGATGGTGAAATTCATAACGAAAATTGGTGATTTCAACCTTAAAAAAATCAAAATCTGAGGCGAGAACTCAGGATGATAGGGCTGAAACAACATATCTTGGTTAGTCACCTTGAAAGGGCTACTCCTGACTCCCAACCCCCCAACAGTTGACTCATTGGAAGAAGCTGTTCCCCCAGTTCCCCAGGAGCAACAGCCGCGCACCTGATCGGCCTGCGCCGAAGAAAATTTAATTGTAGAAGGGCTATAAACTTACACTATGGGAGTTCTGACCCACGCCAGCTTCTAATCCACCTGGGGCGTTGATTAAAACAGCCTCGTCAATAGTTAGAAGTCCTGTATCCTTAATTACGTGTACTGAAAAATTCAAAGATATCCTCCCCACATTCGGCACTTTGATTTGAACGTCATCGTCAGCAGTAACCCCCCCTACTACTGTGATTAAATCTGAATCTTCTAATTCCTCGATTTCTGGTGCTTGCAGGGTTTTGATTTTGTTCAGAATCATAAATCAAATACTAGCTCTATATTAACTGCATAATTAATTTATCATTTGGTTGTAGCTAAAATCATTTGATTTGGTTTTTTGCTGTGGTCTAGTGTTGTATTGAAAGAGTGGCGTTGTAGATCGCAGGACTTACGCAATGCGTGACCGAAAACCTTATTCAAGCGTTGCGGTAATTCATGAATTACCGCTACTTTCCTTATCTTTTGCGTAAGTCCTGGATCAGTTACCAATTGACATAATAATGTCATTTATTCCAACTCAAAGCTCAAATTTAGTTAAGTCTAATTGAACAAAATTTGTTAGTATGCATTTGACGATAAAATCGTAAAGACTCACATCTGTGCAATACATCAAGCGTGAAAACTGACAGCATTTTTTATCGCCTTTTTCAAGAATTTCCTGACATCTTTTTTGAATTAATTGGCAACCCACCTCAAACAGCAGAAGGTTATAAATTCTCTTCAATTGAAATCAAGCAAACTGCATTCCGCATAGATGGTGTTTTTCTGCCAACACAAGGGGAAGAAGCTCCGATTTACTTTGTTGAAGTCCAATTTCAAACCGATACAGAAATTTACTCGCGGCTAATTTCAGAAATTTCTTTATACTTACGTCAAAATCAACCGAAAAATTCTTGGCGGGGAGTAGTCATCTATCCCAATCGCAGTTTAGATACAGCAGACATCAAGAATTACAGTGAATTTTTTGCCAGCCAGCGCATAACTCGCATTTATCTTAATGAATTAGGTGAAACTGCATCATTGCCAGTTGGAATTGCTACGATGAAATTAGTAGTCGATGATGAGGATACGGCAATTATAGCTGCCAGAGAGTTAATAGACAGAACCCAGCAAGAAATCAACATTGAACCACAGCGGCGGCAGTTATTAGAATTAATAGAGACAATTTTGGTTTATAAGTTTCCAACTATGAGTCGGGAGGAGATTGAAGGTATGTTTGGGTTAAGTGATTTGAAGCAAACACGAGTTTATCAAGAAGGCAAGCAAGAAGGCAAGCAAGAAGGAGCGCGTGAAGAAAAGTTCAGAATGATTTCTTTGTTGTTGAGGTTGGGATTGAGTTTTGAACAAACAGCAAAAGAGTTAGGTTTGAGTTTAGAGGAGGTACAGCAAGAAATCCAAAAACAGCCTCCAAGTCAAGATGCCTAAACAAAATTAATCACAACAGAATTCTGAATTCTGAATTCAGAATTCAGAATTCAGAAGTAAAACCAGCTTGATACCTGACGTTGAGACGAATCGTTGTGTACTTCACTTTCCTTGAAATCCGCTGTACTTCAAAAAAATGAGAGGATGTAATTAAGATTATCAGTAAATAGTTTTTAATATTCTGACAATTTTTGGCGATCGCAAGCAATTTTGAATTTTTAATTTGTCCTATGATTTCCCTGTCTCCCATTCTCCAAGCTAGACTCTCTCAACCTTTAAAAATTGGCTCCTTCGAGGTCAAAAGCCGGGTTCTCCAGTCGCCTTTATCTGGGGTCACAGATTTGGTGTTTCGCCGCCTTGTACGTCGTTATGCACCCGATTCGATGATGTATACCGAAATGGTCAATGCTACCGGCTTGCATTATGTTAAACAGTTGCCCAAAATCATGGAGGTAGACCCCAACGAACGCCCAATTAGCATTCAATTATTTGATTGTCGTCCAGATTTCCTGGCAGAAGCAGCAATCAAGGCGGTTGCAGAAGGGGCTGATACTGTTGATATTAATATGGGTTGTCCGGTAAATAAAATCACTAAAAATGGGGGCGGTTCTTCTCTGTTACGCCAACCAGAAATCGCAGAGGCAATTGTCCGAGAAGTGGTGAAAGCTGTTGATGTACCTGTGACAGTGAAAACCCGTATTGGCTGGAATGACAAAGAAATTACGATTCTCGACTTTGCCAAACGTATGGAAGATGCAGGGGCAAAAATGATTACAGTACACGGACGCACCCGCGCCCAAGGATACAATGGTAATGCCCGTTGGGAATGGATTGCGCGTGTTAAGGAAGTACTTTCTATTCCAGTGATTGCGAACGGAGATATTTTTTCTATTGAGGCGGCGGTGAAATGTTTAGAAGAAACTGGCGCTGATGGTGTGATGTGTTCTCGTGGAACTTTGGGTTATCCGTTTTTGGTGGGAGAAATCGATCGCTTCTTAAAAACTGGGGAAATATTACCGCCACCAACCCCAATTGAAAGGTTGGAATGTGCCAGAGATCATTTGCAAGCCTTGTGGGAATATAAAGGCGATCGCGGCGTTCGTCAAGCCCGTAAACACATGACTTGGTATGCTAAAGGTTTTGTCGGTGCTGCTGAATTACGAGGACAATTAAGTGTAGTTGAAACCGTAGATCAGGGTTTAGCAATGATTGACCAAGCAATTGCCAAACTGGCTAATGGTTATGAATTAGAGGAAGAAGCCGAAGATAATTTGGTAATGATTTGAAATATTGATTCTGACTCCTGAATTCTTCTTCAATACATTGTATATTTAATTAATCAAAGTGGAGGCTTGCAATGTTAGTTTCCAAACATGACGAAATTGTATCGATTCCCGAAATCCATTCTTTAGAAGATTTCATGGTAAATCCTCCAGATGGGATGGAGTGGGTGGATGGACAACTGGTAGAAAAAACAGGGATGACATTAAAACATAGTGAAATTGAAGTTAATCTCAGCTTTTACTGGAGAAGTTATATTAATTCTAATCAAGTAGGTGGCAAAGTTTACACTGAAGTACCTTGTCGCACATATAAACAAGGGCGTCGTCCTGATGTAGCTTATCTAACGCCGGATTTAGTAGCTCAATTTGGCAATGTTGCCACATTGCCACAAAGTTTTCCATTAATTGCAGAAATAGTTTCACCGACTGATTTAGCTGAAGAATTATTTTTAAAAGCCCAGGAATATTTACAGTCTGGTTGCCAGGAAATTTGGCTAGTATTTCCTGAGAGTCAGTTAGTTTTGGTCATGACTGATAATCAAGTTTTAGGGTTTAAAGCTGGTGATGTAGTTAGGACTCAAAAAATATTATTGGGCTTTAGTATAGCTGTAGACGAATTATTAGCTTAATAATTTGAATACAATTAATCAGCTATAGCGACCTTGATTTTCCAATCATTGTGGATTTTGATTCCTGACTTGTGAATCTTTACAGTAAAATTTCTTTATTCCCCATAGCTACCGCCAGTCACCTTACCTCGAAAAACAATGTACTGGTAAAGGTTGTAAAACAGCATCACAGGAATGAGAAAGCCAATAAAAATGATCATAATCACCAGCGAACTGGGGTCAGCAGCAGCTTGATAGATGGTAATTTTATTAGGAATGATGTAAGGGAAGACAATTAATCCCAAGCCGATGAACGACAACACAAATAGCAGAATTGTCAAAATAAAAGGCGCTCTTTCTTGTTTGCGATTCAGACTCTTCAGAAGTTGCCAAATCAACAAAACTCCCACCAAGGGAATGACTGCAAAGATATAAACTAAAGGTTGCTCAAACAACCGCGACCGCGTATTTTCATAAATTATCGGCGTTGTAATTGTAATGAAAATCGCACCAATTAAAGTTGTCCAAGCAGCAATTTTGGCAGTTTTATAGTGAGTTTCCTGCAATTCTCCTGTAGTTTTCCAAATCAGATAAGTTGAACCAATTAACACATATCCTTGAATCAAAGTTAAAGCTACCAAGACTGATGGAATATTTAGCCAGTCCCAAGTTGTACCAATAAAGTGTCCTGTATCATCAACATTAATCCCCGCCAGCACAGCACCAAGGGCGAATCCTTGACCGAGTGCAGCGATAAAACTTCCAGCACCAAAAGCGAAATTCCAAAATAATTTGCGGTTTGATAATTCACGAAACTCAAATGCCACACCACGAAAAATAAACCCAAATATCATTAAAAAAATTGGAATGTATAAAGCATTCAAAATTGTGGCATAAGCTAAAGGAAATGCACCAAAAAGACCCCCTCCCATCAAAACTAGCCAGGTTTCATTAGCATCCCAAATATTGCTTAAACTAGTCATCAAAATGCTTCGACGTTCTTCATCTGAAGAGGTAAGAGATAATATCCCCACCCCTAAATCAAATCCATCTAGCATTACATAAAGGAATAGGAAAAAAGCTAAAATCACAAACCATACTTGCGGCAAAAAATACTCTAGGGTCTCCATAAAATCTCCTATAAGATTGGGGACTGGGTATTGGGGACTGGGTATTGGGTATTGAGTATTGGGTATTGGGTATTGGGTATTGGGCATTGGGTATTGGGTATTGGGTATTGGGTATTGGGGACTGGGTATTGGGTATTGGGTATTGGGTTAGGAAAACTCTTCCCCAGTCCCCAGTCCCCAGTCTCCAGTCCCCAGTCCCCAGTCCCCAACCAGTCCCCAGTCCCCAGCCCCCAGTCCCCAATTTTCACTGCTGTGCTTCTACAGGGCGTTCATCTGGAACAAACTCACCAGGAGTAGTATCTACTGCGGGTTTGGTGGTTTCCATACCTGGAATTGGTAAGTCGAGATTTGGACCTCTGCGGAGAATGCGGCTACCAAAGTACAAAACTGCGATAAATAAAAGGCTGTAGACTGTGGCAAAGGCAGTTAGTGACACTAAGACATTACTCGCAGGTAGACGAGAAGCTGCATCAACTGTGCGAATTTGCCCGTAGAGTGTCCACGGTTGTCTTCCAACACAGCGCACAATCCAGCCTGATTCTACGGCAATGTATCCTAAAGGAGCTGCCAATATCCAAGCCCGCATTAACCATCGCTGTTGAGTAATGTTTTCTGCTGAGAGTTTACCGCGTAACCATTGCAGGGTACTCAATAACATTAATCCAGCGAAGAAAAACCCAATGGCAATCATTGTGCGGAAAGCGTAGTAAATCAAACCCACTAAATGAGGACGATCTTCTGGTTTCCACTCCTTCAAGCCACGCAATGGTTCAGAAAGATTCTTTTTGAATTCCAGAATGTATCCCAGTGCATTGGGAACGGTGATTTCCCAATCATTTTTCTGGGCTTTTTCATTGGGTATGGCTACAAGACTCCAATCTGCCGGTTGTCCCGCAGGTGAAGATTCCCACTGTGCTTCCATTGCTGCCAGTTTTGTGGGTTGATAGTGATAGACTTGTTCGCCGCTCAAATGCCCGATGTATATTTGTAATGGAGCAACTGCGATCGCAGCTGCTAAAGCAATCTTCAATGACCGTGAAAAGAAACCTGCATGGCGTTGTTTGAGAATATACCAAGCACTAATTCCACCAATCACAAACAACGAAGTTTCTAGTGTGGCAAAGAACATGTGCAGCACACTATTAAGCATGAAAGGATTTAATATTGCTTGAAAATAATCGTGGACAATAAATTTGCCATTGACTAATTCCCCACCCGCCGGAGTTTGCATCCAGGAATTTGCTGTCAAAATCCATACAGTTGATAGGTTAGCACCAACGGCAACTAAAATTGTTGAAAGATAATGAATAGCCGGATTAACCCGTTCCCAGCCGAATAACATAATACCTAAAAAAGCAGCTTCCAGCATGAATGCCCAGGAAGCTTCAAACCCAATCACACTACCAAAAAAATTGCCCGCTGCTTCCGAAAACGGTGCCCAATTAGTGCCAAACTGGAATTCCATCGGGATACCCGTTGCCACACCAATGCCAAAATTCAAGAGATAAAATTTAGACCAAAAGCGGGCATGGAGGTAGTAGTCTGGATTACGAGTTTTTAGCCATAGTCCCTCGACGATAACCAGATAAATTCCCATTCCTGTAGTCAAGACAGGCCAAAGCATATGGAATATCGCAGTGAGCGCAAATTGCATCCGTGATAGCACCACGGAATCGGATAAAAATTCCATGAATATTCTCCATTAGCTAGTCCCCTTCTTAGAATAGACGTTGTGGGGCTGTTGACAATACACCAAAAGTTTATACTTGTGTAGGTTTAGCCAAGGTTGAATGAAAGTATTTATTGCTCGTCATAACCAATGAAGCTATAGAATTGAAAAAATAGTGTTATCTATTTGCCAATTTACTATAGACTTTTTTTAATGTCATGAATCAACCCCTTCTTCGCTTTCTTGTTACTAACAATTATAAAAATTTATCTTTAAATCAGATAGTTATACTCAAAAATCTAAATATTTTTATAGGTTCAAATGGTTCAGGTAAAAGCAATTTCATCAGCTGCTTAAAATTTTTAAAAGATAGTCTAACTAAAATTCCTGATGAAAGTCGAAGCGTCAGTAGTTTTGAAGATGCAATTACCCAAATTGGTGGTAATAGAATTTTAGATGTTAGTGTAGAAAGTCCTGCTAGAGTAAGAATTGCATACTGTTTTAGTTTTTCTCACAATTCACAAATTGATACACCTACAAGAGATAGCAGCATACTTGATTTAAAAATTTTTGTTAATAGAGATCAGGCAAGAGGTGTTAGTATCGCAGAAGAATATTTATATAGTGGGGAAAATTTACAGGACTCAACTTCATTTCCCTTTTATTATTATAAGTTTCATGACAGAGAATTTGGCAAAGGGGCTGTATCAGTTTATGATGCACCAGGTCAGCCAAAAACTCATTTTGAAGGTTTAGATAATATACCAAGTAATTTTTTAGGTCTTACTGCTATACCTAGATTGCTTGAAGATAGCCAATATCCTCCTGAAAATACACCTGTTTATAAAATTAGAAGAGATTTAATTGAATTAGTTTCAAAATGGCAGTTTTATAATGCCAATAATATGGATTTAAATCTTATTAGAATGGCAGAGCCTAAAATAGGAGGAAGTGATATTTATTTATCGCCTTCAGGAGATAATTTACCTCTAGTTTTGGATAATTTAATTCTGCAATATATAGATTTTGAGGAGAGTATTAACCAAGCAATGAAGGCTATCTTACCAAAGACTCGTCGTCTTAGACCTATCCGTTCTGGTCGTTTGTCTTTGACATTAGAGTGGTATTTTCATGACATCAAAGAAGCCTTTTATCTCAATGAAATGTCAGATGGAACTGTGCGGATGCTTTGTTGGGCTACTATATTACATTCACCAGTTCTTCCTTCATTACTAGTAATTGATGAACCAGAATTAGGATTGCACGTATCATGGATGCCAATTTTAGCAGAGTGGATTAAAAAAGCTGCTGGCAAAACCCAAGTAATTATCACTACACACAGCCCCGATCTTTTAGACCATTTCACAGATTGTTTAGAAAATGTTTTTTGTTTTTATTCAGAAGATAAAACGCATTCTTCTATCAAAACACTCTCCAAAGAAATGCTTAATGACAAGCTAGAACAAGGATGGGAACTAGGTGATTTATACCGTGTTGGCGATCCCAGTATTGGAGGATGGCCGTGGTAGTATGGGTTTTCGCTGGGGGTGGGGAAGCTGAAGTTAGAGGACTAATTCCTTTTTTAGAAAAAAACTTTCCTGGATGTTCATTTAAACGAAAAACACCAATTAATCAGAAACCTGGCCCCAAACCTAATAAGATAAATAGTTATGGAAGGACAGGTCAGAGTTTAATTGAGCAAATCAAGCGAGAGCTATCTATTGCTTTACAATATGAACCGAATGTATGTGATTTAATTTTAGTTTTTGATGATTTAGATTGCCGCGATCCGATACAGGAAAGAGAAAGAATATTGTCAGCGATATCAGCATATTCTGATATTCCAATATTTATTGGGTTTGCTGCTCCCGAACTCGAAGCTTGGATTATCGCAGATTGGAATAACTCAGTAGCTCAACATCCCGACTTTAGAGGTAGACATCAGCGTATGCGTTGGTGGCTGAGTACGCAAATCAATATTCCTTTTGATAATCCAGAATCCTTTAGTGAGTACGATATTGAAAGAGATTGTTGTCAACAAAAACTATCACAAGCACTAATCGATTCAAGTGTTTTAGATGAATTTGATAGCAGTTCAACGCGCTTTTCTAAAGGATTGCATACACCTGAGCTATTAGCGTATCTCAATCTATCTGAAGTTCAACGAAAATGCCCTTTATTTCGTGAACTTTATAACTATCTTAATAATTTTTGTAGTTCTTCATAAATATTGAAGCCGATTTACAAGTTTCAATCCCTAATAGGGAGTTTAGTTAATTGCAATCCAATGGGTGCAATGCTTACTCTCCGCTTTTTGGTTTCAATCCCTAATAGGGAGTTTAGTTAATTGCAATGTTATACGTCGGGTTCCGGCGGCGTTGCCGTAAATGTTTCAATCCCTAATAGGGAGTTTAGTTAATTGCAATTGCTGGAAGAACTACGTGTTACTTGAACCACTTGATGGCAGTAACTGCCACGAAGTGCTTCCACAAGGGCACTGCCATGAAGTGCTTCCACAAAGGAAAGAAAGTATAAAGGCACGGAAGATCATAAATATTATACACGGGGTTTTAAACAAGATTTGGTGTGTAATTTATAACGTGCAGATATTCGACGACACAAATCGGGTAAGTGTCGGGACAAATCAGCTGAGTCATAACCAATTTGGAATGCAAGGTGTTTGAGCGATTGGGGTGGAAAAGATTCTTGATGTAGTTCTAAAAAGGAACGCACTTTATTTAGATCAAATGGGCGATTAGTTTGAGAGTATTGTTCGGATAATGGTAAATCCTTTAAAACTATAGAGCTATCAAGATTAAGGCGGCCGAGATAAACATCAATTAGAGAAATTGATAATCGGTAGCATACACGTAATAGTTTATTAAGTTGAGGCAATGCATTGCCAACACGCCAATCTCTAGGAACAGTAAGACTTAAATGCATTTGTTCGGCAAAAGCTTTAGCATTACCCTGAGTCACAACATCAATACACTTATTTATAGCTAGAGCGACTGATTCTCGATTTGGTGGTTCAATTAAATATGGTGTTTGAGCAATTAGTTCTCCAACTTGTTGGGCAACAAAATTGTGCCATTCTCCTTCTTCGGTATGATAGAATTTTGATTCTAGCATTGAACAAGCTGTACCCAACCAATAATGACATCTACAGCAAAATCCATTTTTAGTATTCCAAGCTAACAAGTAAACATTTTGACCACAGTTGGGACAATAATTCATTAAAGGATACTGATGTCTAGAACAAATTTTAACTGTTGAAATAGACCAAATTAATGGCTCGTAAAGTGGAAGACCATTGTTGCTCCATTCCGAATAACATAACGGACACCAAGCCTTATATTTACGCAAGAGATTTCTAGTTGGTACAACTTTTGACCAAGGTATTAATGTTAAATATTTTAAGATAGGCTGTTGAGTTAGCTTTTGTAAAACTAATAAAGGCTCAAGTGCCATAGTTCCAGTTCCATTCCATGCACCTGTTTGGTTAAAAAAGATGTGGAAAAATATCTGTGATAAACTATCTGGATTTGGTCCTTTATAGCGATTAATTTTAGGGGCTAATTCCTGAGCCAGTAAAATTCCTGTGGGAATTTGGTGAGTTGCAGCTAAACGTGTAATGTAGCTGGTCAAACTTTCAGTAAACGCTGTTCCTAATAATAGTGGTTTTAAAGGATATAAATGACTACGTTGTGGTACATCTATTTGTTGAGTATACCAAGGGGGTTTTAAGTTCAATTGATTATCAAGCATTTCCACCTCCAACAATATCTCTTTTGGGATTTCGTTCGCCAGGATAGTGTTTTTGGCGTTTGATTTTCGTTGCCGAATCTGCCGATGAATGGTTGTCAGCTACTTCCTCATTTAAGCTATTTTGGCAAAACGTTGCGCTTCATCAACTAGAAAAATTTTTAACTGTCTCTGTCTAAATATATACTCTACATCAGCTCGTAAATCACCGAGGTTAGGCTTAACTTTTACTGTTTTTTGTTCGCTACCACTAGCATAAACCCGACTACTAGATACTCTAACCTTATAATCAGCAAATGGTTCTCTTAAAGCAATTAAAACGCTTTTGTAGTAATCTTTCCAATCAAAAGAACCGCTGTCTGGAGAACGCGCTTCTACTCCCGCAATGGGAAGATATGCTAAATCTTGCATCATTAAACCTTGGTTTTGTTCAAAGATGATTTTCATTACTTGAGATAAGAGGGTTGTTTTTCCCACACCTGTAGGACCAAACAAGAAAATTAATGATGCACCCCCTGGATTGTTCACCGCATCTAACAATTCTTCATAAGCTTGCTTTAAAAGCCGATGTACTACTGTAAAGTTAGTAAAATAATTTATTTTATCCGCATCAGATGCTGTTAATAACTCTTGGGATAAGCCTGCGGGAGAATGCATTACCAAAACTCCTCATATGGTTGAATTTCTTCGGGAATAATTTTTCTGGTCTCTGGTGGTTTTATAGGGAATTTTAAAACTCACTCTTTCTGCTTCTGAGCATAGCGCGGATGATTCTAAGTCCACATATATCCTTTGGTCTGCTATCAATTTATATATGTAATCTGCATTGATTCCTGCTGCAATTAACTCTGATAATTTTATTCCTGGACTAGCGGAGATTATTTTGATTGTTTCAACTATCTCTTGTGTGGGAACTTCTAATTTATCCGATAAATAATCTTCTAAAAAATAGAGATTTCTCTGTTTCCTCCAATTAATTTCTTGGTCGGAGCAAACTTGATAATATAATCCCCAATTTTTGGCAAACTCTTCTCCTGGGGGACATCGCCAATTGCCGTTACTATCTGACTGGTAACGATTTGGCATTTTTGATGCTAATTTTTCCAGTTCATCTGCTGTTTTACATTCTGACCAACCTGCCTGATCTCGTCTAATTACAAAAAAGTCTGGTGTATGTAATACTCCTATTTGTCTTCCATTTAAACAGCAGTATTGCAATTTGATTTTTGGTGGTTGGTCGTAATATTCTAAAACCTCTGGGTCATATTCCATTTCATATATTCGTGCCAATTCGTTCCGGTGGCTCTCAAACTGAATTATCACTCCCATTTTTTTACTGGGATATCGCCCGACAACATTCCCAACCCTTCCCCTGACTCGTCTGGAAGGTGGAGAACTCCGTATACTTTGAATCATTCCATACTGCTGTGATGACAATGAGAGTGATGCAGACCATGAGCTAAACTCACCTTCTGTCAACATTGCTACCTCGGTATGCAATTTCTACCTTAATTGCATACTTATATTTAAGCCAATATTTTTCTTCCAAAATTTAAGAATCGTTAATTCTTTCTACTTACTGACACTACCTACTTCCATAAAACCATCCTATTAGTCTTTACAACCTTTGCCTGGACTGCTATTTCCTGCTTTCTACAGTCTGAATAAACAATCATTAAAATTGGTTTTTTCCCAGTATTTGTATATGATATTATCTGCTATTTTTACCGCATTGCTACTGATGTCATCGGCATTTTCTACTTCCATATTCACATTCTCACTCCTAAAGTAGGGTAAATGCTTTTATACAGTAAACCTAACAACCGTTGATACATAAGGGTTTTCTTGATTTTTACTGGTGGCACATACTTACTGCCACGATTGTGCTTCCATTTTTATACTTACTGCCATCGTCTGCTTCCACTCTTTCATGGATTTTCTGCCAGCGCATTTTCTACATCACGAAGTAATCAACCTTTGAGGTGCATTTACTGCCATCGTCTGCTTCCACTTTACTGCCATCATGTCGGTAAAGTGACACTACGTGAAAAGCCAAGACTCGCGTTTCAATCCCTAATAGGGAGTTTAGTTAATTGCAATCTTTTTTGCCTTCCTCGGTTCCTGCCATCATACCTGTTTCAATCCCTAATAGGGAGTTTAGTTAATTGCAATTCCTGTCTAACGGTTCGACACTTTCATATTAAAAGTTTCAATCCCTAATAGGGAGTTTAGTTAATTGCAATTTACTTTCCCCGTGGTTGATATTGCTGCAACTCGGTTTCAATCCCTAATAGGGAGTTTAGTTAATTGCAATCTTACCTAGCCCCGCCGCGCCTATCCGCGCCATGAAAACTTAGTTTCAATCCCTAATAGGGAGTTTAGTTAATTGCAATTTCGGAAAGTTTATTGGGATTGGCAATGCCGCCAAGTTTCAATCCCTAATAGGGAGTTTAGTTAATTGCAATCTGAGATCATCCGCTTCTGCCAGCGTGTACCCAGCGTTTCAATCCCTAATAGGGAGTTTAGTTAATTGCAATTGCTGGCATCTGAAAGGCTTGCTGTATTCGGTTTTCAAGATGCAGTTGCGCGGATGAAAGAATCATAACACAGCAAATGGTATTTACACAAGATGCAAATCACTGAAACCCAGTCTCCGTAAGGTGCGCGGATGGTTTAAAAGTCCTATAGTCCTCAAAACCTTGTACACATTGAGATGCAGCCATTTTTTGCTTGTCTTGATTTTCTACAGCTATCCATCCGCGCATTTGGCAACGAAATTAGTCTAATTGCTGAGGGCTACCACCATTAATTTAAGCGATCGCAGTTTCTAACCCTCGCCTGTATAACCTCTAACTTACCAAATCAGGGAACACTTCTTGCACAGCAGGATGCACTAATTTATGATTCTGCACATTCACACCTTTAGCTAAGGCTGGGTTAACTTCCAATGCCTTAATTCCCAAATTCGCCAACTGGACAACATAAGGTAATGTACTGTTATTGAGTGCCTGAGTTGCTGTCCAAGGTACTGCTCCTGGCATATTGGGAACGCCATAATGTACCACACCCTCTTCGATGTATACCGGATTTGTGTGAGATGTGGTATGTAAGGTTTCCACACAACCGCCTTGGTCAACAGCAACATCAACTATTACTGAACCAGGATACATTTGTTTGACCAATTCGCGGGATACTAAGATTGGTGCCCTGCGTCCCAGTACTAAAACTGCACCAATGAGCAAATCTGCTTCCTTAACTGCGGCTTCAATATGAGCTGAGTTGCTGTAAAGCAATTCGACTCTAGAGCCAAATAAGGTTTCTAAGTAAGACAACCGCTCCACACTCACATCTAAAATCTGCACGCTAGCACCCATACCCACGGCAATTTTAGCTGCTTCTGTGCCGACAACGCCGCCACCGAGAATTACTACTTTACCTGGTTTGACTCCAGGTACACCACCCAAAAGCACACCTCTACCGCCTTGCTGACGTTCTAGAAATCTCGCCCCAAATTGTACCGCAAGCCGACCGGCAATCACGCTCATGGGGGTGAGTAGGGGTAGTCTGTTAGCGCCTGGTTGTTCTACAGTTTCGTAGGCGATCGCACAAGTGCCACAATCAATTAAATGCTCCGTTAATTGGCGATCGGCTGCTAAGTGTAAATAAGTAAATAATATCTGCCCTTTCTGCAAAAAATTATACTCAGATTTCAGCGGCTCTTTGACCTTCACAACTAATTCCCGATTCCAAACCGCTTCTGGTGTGGGAACAATTTCGGCTCCAGCACTTGTGTAGTCGTCATCTGTGAACCCAGCACCACTACCTGCTTGTGTCTGGACGAAGATGCTATGACCATTTTCTCGCAGCACCCGCACACTCGAAGGACTTAAACCTACCCGAAATTCTTGATCTTTATTTTCCTTGGGGACGCCGATTTCCATATATCGCCTCAGATAATTTTTTTTGTTTAACTGTAGCCTGCCAATCTCAAGCTTGCTACTGAACTATTGCGGATAGCTGTATTAGAAGTAGCTATTCTCAATCTTGAGCCTGTCAATTTAATCTGAATAGCTGTAAACTCTTACCCTTGACTATTGCCCAAGTATTTATACAATATATAAAGAATAGTAACAATTTATTAAAAAGGCGGTTGTATGGCTCCCTTTTAGGAAGCTGTGGCTGAATTGCTCAAGTCATCTTGGTATTCAAGCACTGCGATCGCTCATCATCTCCCAAAACAGGCCAAAGGTTAAGGAAAAAAAGAAATTAATTCCTTTAGCTTTATATCAACTCCGTTTAATCACTTATCGTTAAAATCTCTGTGCGTACCCGTGTCCCCGTGTCCCCGTGTCCCCGCATCAGTCTTAGTGATAAAACCGGACATGATATTACCCCTTGCCTGACCAATACCACACAGTCCAATATTAAGTCCCGTTTGCCGAAAAGAGGTTTCTAAAAAATGACACAACCACAACCGACAATTACACCTAAACTAGACCAGCCTAAGTTTGGCTTTAACGAATATGCTGAGCGCTTGAATGGTCGAGCTGCAATGATTGGCTTTGGCTTGATGTTGGTGATTGAATACGTCACCAATCAAGGGGTGCTATCATGGCTGGGTCTGAAGTAGTGCCACCAACAAGCACACAAATTGTAAGCTAGTATTTAGGAGAGTTTCAACCAGCTGGAACAACCAGTTGGTTTTGACTTTAATATATTGATAGCCAAGTACTTCGCCCTCAACACTTTAATTAGATTTATTCGTAAATTGTTGCCGTAGAATGTAACCAACAGAGGAATCCAAATACCTATTACTGACTGAAATATCCGCAACTTGCAACTAGCACATGTAAGAAGGTTAATGAGTAGACTTCCTCCCCTACTCAAGAAAGTCATATTAAATTAGTTTATGCCTTTCATGAAAAAGGCAAAATATGGGTGAGGTATTCTTGGTAAATATACACAAAAGGTAAACTGGAACCAATCAAGCTGTGATGAACGCTGTATTACCTCGTTTTTTGAAGTCAACCTACCGAAAAGAACCACTAATCACTATATTGATTACGATGGGACTGGTAGATGCCCTGATTGGCGGATTGGATGATAGCTGGTCGTTGTTTGCTTTTGGTTTGGGAACGGCAGGGATAGCACTAGGCTTGAAATTGTGGCGTATCCAACAGCGTCGTCCTTTACCAGAGGAGCCTGTAGTACAACATTACTTGCCCTCTCGTTCTTCTAGTCCGCCTTTACCAATGCTAAGCGTTTCTAAGAAAAAACCACCTCTGTAGAGACGCGATTCATCGCGTCTATTAGGAGTTATGAGTGATAATTCATAACTCTACAAAATTTATTTCCATATGTTTTTTTATACCTAATCAAAAAGTGAGGAAAAATAGTGAGGAGTGAGGGAAGAGGTGGGGGTAATTTCTGGCGTCGGTATATTATCTTGGCTTTTATGGCAGCTGTTGCCCTTCCAGTAACCACTTGGGAAGGGTTTTATATTCGTCAGGCTGATGCTGCTATTGAATTTGCACCAAACTCCGAAACTACAAATAATTTTGCGAATTTTCAGCTACTTTACAGCCTCAAAGGACATAACGGAACCGTTAAATCCCTGGCGTTCACTCCAGATAGCAGAATTCTTCTTAGTGGAGGCGCAGAAAACGAGGGTATAATTCGCCTTTGGAATCCAGCCAACGGCAAAAAATTAGGGGATATTAACAAAGCACACAAAACCGCCGTAGAATCTTTAATAATTTCGCCAGATGGTCGAACCCTCGTCAGTTGTAGTAGTGACAACACGATTAACCTCTGGAATGTGAAAAATTTTAAATTTAGCTTTAGCCGCTCTTTTGTAGGACATACCAGTAACGTATTATCTTTAGCGGTATCTCCTGACAGTAAAGTTTTAATTAGTGGCGCTTTAGATGGAATCCGCTTGTGGGATTTGTTACAGCAGCGCCCACTCGGTACTTTAGTACGCTTTAACAATTTAATTTATACCGTAGCTATTAGTCCTGATGGGCAAACCTTGGCTAGTGGCGACAATAAAGGTGTAATTAAGCTGTGGAGCCTGAGTAGTGGTAAATTAATTAGTGAATCAGTAGCTCATACTAATTCTGTTACTGCCGTTAGCTTTACACCGGACGGACAAACATTAGTTAGTGCTAGCCGCGATCGCACCGTTAAAGTGTGGAATGTGAATACAGGAGAATTACTCCGCACCCTTACAGGACATAATAATTGGGTAAATGCGATCGCCATTAACCCGGACGGAGAAACCCTTGCTAGTGCCGGCAGAGATGGCATTAAGTTGTGGAATATAACTTCAGGTGAGTTAATAAATACATTGACTGGAAATACCGATTGGGTAAGTGCGATCGCTTTTAGTCCAAATGGGCAAATATTAGCCAGTGGTGGATTCGATCAAAAAGTCAAGATTTGGGGAATTCCAGTCAAACGTAAGTAACATCTGATGAAGCTTGGATATCAAAGTCTTGTGAATTTTACCTAAGATATCATAAAAGAATGGGATATTTTCATTTTGAAACTCTGATTTAGAGACAGCAAAATGGCTAAAGATGTTTTCCATCAACAGCTAAAAAAAGCGTTAATTAAAGATGGTTGGATAATTACTCACGATCCTTTTACAATTCGCATTAGTGAAGCAATTAAACTACAAATAGATTTAGCGGCTGAAAATGCGATCGCCGCAGAACGTAATACAGAGAAAATAGCTGTTGGAATTAAGAGTTTTATTGCAGATTCAGATATCAGTGAATTTCATACTGCACTCGGACAATATCTCAATTACTGCCAAGCTTTAGAAGAACAATAAGCAGACAGAATCGTATACTTAGCTGTCCCTAGCGAAACTCATCAAGATTTTTTTCAACTCCCCTTCGTCCAACGTGCCCTTCAACGTTACCAAGTTAAGTTAATAGTATACGATCCTAAACAGGAGGAGATTAGGCAATGGATAAGATAAAACATTATCGACAACTAATAAAACAAATATTGACAGAACATGCACAAATTACAAATAACACCGATACAGTCAATTCCCAACTAATTATTGATAGCGAAAACGATCATTATCAATTAGCTTACGTTGGCTGGCAAGGAGATAAGCGAGTGTTTGGCCCGGTTATGCATTTTGATATTCAAAATGGGAAAATATGGATTCAGTATAACGGTACAGAAGAGTCTGTTGCTGAACGATTGGTTGAGTTAGGTGTACCCCGTTCTGATATCGTCATTGGGTTTCATTCTCCTTTTAAGCGCCAATTTACCTCTTATGCTGTGGAGTGAATATTGGATTTCGCGTGTATTGAAATTACCACTAGCTTCGAGTTGATAAATAACTGCAATCATAAACCAAGGAACATCATTCACTCTTTCTACTTTTTTATAGCGAGCGCAATTGTCCATAATCCAATACGGTTCAGTTACAGCAGTTTTCATCTATTTGCACCACATCTGTCGTAGGGGCGCAAGGCTTTGCGCCCCTACCGCGTGGTCTATTTAGCTGAAAATTACTGAACCCCAACGAAACCAGCTTGCTCAATTGCTTGTTGTCCCTGTTCAGTTAATAAAAGTTTGGCGTAGGTATCCCCTATTTGCTGTTCTCGCCCTTTATTCTGCTTAATAATCACAAACATTTCAGCGGTAATTGGATAGCTACCATTTCTAATAGCCTCAGTATTTACTTGATTACGCTGACGTAAGCAATTTTCCGGTGACACCAGAGGTTCACGGTAGGGGGGAATTAACTCACCAGAAGTGCGGCCCAATGGCAAAGCCTTCACACTACACTGAGGTATCACTGAACGAGCAGAGGCGTAATACACGCCACCAGGGGTTTTGCTGAGTTGGCGCACTGCATCTGTAGTCGAGTAGACATACTGTACATTGGAGCTAGATGCTTGCCCCTTCGAGTTGTTATTGCTAGAGAATATTACTGTATCTGCGTTTTCTGGTCGTTGGGATAAAGGTGTAATGGGCAGATTTGGCCCGCCTACTTGCTCCCAGTTAGTAATTTGCCCGGAATAAATCTGCTGCAATTGGTCAACAGTTAAACCAGGTACTTTCAGTGATGGATTGACCACCACTGCTATTCCATCAATACCTACCTGACGTTGCTCAAGGGTGAAGCCTCGTTGTGTTGCAATTGCTTTTTCTTCATCTGTGAGGGGACGGGAAGACTGAGCAAAGTCTAGTTGTCCATCAAGCAACATCTGAATACCTGAGCTAGAACCAGGGCTATTCTTAGCAGGGTCTACATAGCGTAATTGTAGTTCAGGGCGATCGCTTTGGATCTGAGAATCTACCAATTGCCGGATAGATGCCCAAGCTGTACTACCACCGTAGTTAAATGAGCCTGTGGGGACATCGGTAATTGTCTCAAAAGTAGATCCCCCACTAGAAGGAATCTTTAAACTTTGATTAGAAGAGTAAGAGTCAGCACTGCCACGGGATAGTAAGTTTGGCTTGAGTAACCACCAAAGCAATCCGCCAATAACCATCAGTGTCAGTACTTTACCAATAATCAAACCTCTAAGAAAGAGGGCAATTTCACCGTTAATTAAAGCTTTTTTTTGGTTTGTATTGTCCATATCTTTAATTTTTTTTATTGATTGTATTCATATTACAGGAATTTATCAGTATTTACACTATAAAAATGTCTCGATATTTTAAGTTTTAAGTAAAGCTTGAATCAGCCACTTAATACCCAGTTTTTTAATTACTGTAAGTCTGACATCTTATATACTAGTATCTTCTCAACTAAGTCCTTCCAAGGTGGGAATAACCTAATCAAAGTCGTCTTTCTTAAGGAGGATTTAGGACGATTTAAAGCTTTTATACATCAACTACTACTTATCAAACATCTTCCAAATAACTAAGTGTGCAGGAATAAACCAAACTATATTAAAAAACGTAAATATGCCTAAAACCCTTATAAATTATGAAGGACAAATGACAAATCATCATTCCCGTCAGTTACCTTTATTTGCCTAGCCTTAGTTAGATGATTAACTGGTTGTAATGTGGTTAAATTTAATTTGCTGGGTAGTATTTGCAATGGTGCAATTGCTTTTATCAACTCCTCTTTGGGCGGTTAAGGTATTAATATTAGTTAAACGTGACTCATGAATAAATTTTTGGATGATATTTTTTAATTGAGTAGGTTGGTATGGGAGGGATGTACTTGTATTAAGAAATGTATAGATTACAATAATTACTATCAAACTAGTGCTAGCACCAAGTCCGATCCCCAGTAACAAAATAAAATTTCTATAAGCTAGGAAATAGCTATCGAGACTATTTTGCTTTAGACGACCAGATTGTGATGACTCTAATTGGGGCAAATCAGAATCAAGCGCTTGCAGAGCTTCTGCGGCAGATTGGTAACGCTGACTATGGCGATCGCAAACCATTCTGTCTAAAATATCTGCGAAACCGTCGCTTACCTGCGCGTGATGACGCCAGATAAGTTCTCCGCTATTGGGATCTTCTTGTAATTGGTCAGGCATTAAGCCTGTGAGAGCTTGAATGCCAATCATACCTACTGCATAGATATCGCTGGAAAGCTTTGGTTTTCCTTTAGCCTGTTCGCTTGGCATATAACCAGGAGTTCCGACTACAACCGTTAAGCCAGCTCCTAAAGCACCAATTTTTTTAATACTCCCAAAGTCGATTAACACAATCTTGCCATCGGAGTGCCGCCGCATTAAATTTTGGGGCTTAATATCTCGGTGAATGATGTTATGTTCATGCACGAAGACTAACACTTCTAAGATGTCTGTTAATAAATTCAAGACTGCATTTTGGCTCAAACGTTGACCTGGGATAATTTCTTGAGTCAAAGGATGACCGTCAATATATTCTTGGACTAAATAGAAATCACCATCTTCATCAAAATGGGCAAACAGTCTCGGAATTTGCTCGTGGTCATTGCCTAGCTGATATAAAACTTCTGCTTCTCGAGCAAATAATTTTTTAGCGATCGCACCAACAGTAGGATTAGGATCTTTTGGGTGGAAATGTTTGACAACACAATGCGGTCGCCCTGGTAAATCTAGGTCTACAGCTAAATAGGTATCGCCAGATCCTCCGCTTCCCAACTGTTTGAGAATCTCAAAGCGATTCCTAAGTGTTTTTCTGACAAGAGAATGTTGATATCTGTTACGTATTGTAGTTGTACGTATTGCACTTGCTAGCGAGTAATTTCCGCCAGATTCTGGGCTTCCCAACACTTTAACAGTCTCAAAGCTACTCCTGAATGTTTTTCTGATGAGAGGATTCTGGCTCATGTGGCGTATACTATCTGCTAATTGCTGACCATTCAGAGCTTGTCGGAGCTTGGGTAATACGATGAATATTTACCGCTTGATTTTTTAGTTTTGAGGCAATCATCTTCCCAGAGTTCATATACTTTAGGGCAGTTTTATGGTTTGCCGCTTAAATTATTGTTTATTTAACATTACAAAGACTTATTGACTAATTTTAGCAAAAAATAACCTTAGTTAAAATAAATTTTTCCCTGCTTCATATGATGGTAGGCTTGAAATATTTTTCAAACTTCACCAGCCTAGTCAGTGACTTGAAACTAGATTTCTTAAATAAAAGATCCGTAATTTAAAAAATGTATCAAGGAATACTAATTAATTTCCTGCCTATGGAAAGTGGAATTTTTATGATGCTAGTAGCCAAATAGGATAGTATGGTGATTTAAATTACTGCTTAGGTCTTTTAGATGACTTTTAGCTTGAAATTGAAGTTTTAACCGAGAAATAAACAAAAATTATACAAGCTTTGAGAGATAAAGTAAATACAAGACTCGAAGCAATTAAAACTTAATGTTTGGGTGAGCTATCAAAATAAAAAAGCCCCCCAAAGGGAGCTGATCAAGTTGTTCGCGTGGAGTGAACAACTAATAATTAATACTCACAGTAAATACAGTAATCCGAACAAAATAATCCAAATCACATCAACAAAGTGCCAGTAAATTTCAGCGGCTTCAATGCCAAAGTGTTTTTCGCTACTGTAATGACCTTTAACGCGCGATCGCCACAACACGGCAACAATGGCTAAAACGCCGATGGTAACGTGTAGCCCGTGAAAACCAGTCAAAACATAAAATGCACTGGCAAATAAATTGGTAGTTAAACCAAATTCTAAATGAGTATATTCATATACTTGTCCTGCCAAGAAAATAGCACCCATTGCAGCGGTAATTGCTAACCAAATCCGCGCACCCCGCGTATCATTCTTTTTGATAGCAGTGTCAGCATTGTGCATGACAAAACTACTAGAAATTAGATTGATGGTATTAACTCCGGGTAGCAATAGTTCTAATTCTGGGGTACCTGCTGGAGGCCAAACAGGTAAGGTAGCACGGAAAGCCAAGTAGGCTCCGAACAGCCCCATAAAAATCATCCCTTCAGCAATCAGGAAGACAAACAGCCCAAACAAGCGATGATCTGGGTGTTCTTCATGATGACCAACTGTTGCTTCTGCTGCGTGGTGATGATTCAGTTCAGTTTTAGCTGGGTCAATTGTCTGACTTTGCATGAATCTTGATAAATGTAGGTGGGGAATGGGGAGTGGGGAGTTAGGAGTTAGGAGTTAGGAGTTAGGAGTTAGAAATTTTGAACTAACAACTTTACTCAAGTCATAACTCATCACTCATAACTCATAACTCCTAACTTTATTGGCGATCTTCGGGATTAGCAGCAAACGCTGGGTCGGGTTCTGCTCTTAATACCGAGTTGGGGCCAGCTGACAAGACTGGATTGGGGTCAGATAGGGGTACACCTTCTTTAGCCTTTTCCAAGCCGTAGTCGTAGGGACCTGTAGCTAGTACTGGGGTTCCATCGAAATTCTCGATCGCTGGTGGTGAGGTAGTCATCCACTCTAAGGTTAGTGCCCTCCAGGGATTATTACCAGCTTTCTCTCCGTACAACCAACTCCAAATGGCATTGAAAATGAAGGGGAATGTCGAAACTGCGAGTATATAAGAACCATACGTGCAGATTTCATTCAGTAAAGTAAATTTGGGGTCATATTGAGCAATACGGCGGTTCATGCCCATTAATCCCAGCTTGTGCATGGGTAAGAAGGTCATGTTTAAACCAATAATTGTCAAGGCAAAATGAACCTTACCCCAAAATTCGTTCACCATCCGTCCCGTCATTTTCGGGAACCAGTGGTAGATGGCAGCAAAAATTCCCAGTACGCTACCACCAAAGAGGACATAGTGCAAGTGTGCAACTACAAAATAGGTGTCGTGGACGTGAATATCAAAGGGCACTGCTGCCAACATCACGCCACTGATGCCGCCGATTACGAAGGTACCGACAAAGCCAATGGCGAATAACATGGCGGAGTTGAGCTGAATTTTTCCGCCCCACATGGTTGCCAACCAGCTGAATATTTTAATTCCTGTGGGTACGGCAATGATCATGGTGGTGATCATAAAGAACATCCGCAACCAACCGGGGATACCGCTGGTAAACATGTGGTGTGCCCAGACGATTAGCCCTAAAAAGCTGATAGCCAAAGATGAGTAGGCGATCGCTTTATAACCAAAAATCGGTTTGCGGGAATGAATGGGGATAATTTCCGAAATTGCCCCAAAAAAGGGCAAAATCATGATATAAACCGCTGGATGGGAGTAAAACCAGAACATGTGTTGGTAAACTACCGGGTCGCCACCACCAGTGGGGTTAAAAAATGTCGTCCCAGCAATTAAGTCAAAGGAAAGCAGAATCAGACCTGCTGCTAATACTGGAGTCGATACCAAAACTAGCGCCGAAGTGGCAAACATCGCCCAACAAAACAAGGGCATTTGATGAACACCCATGCCGGGGATACGCATCTTCAGCAGTGTGACGAGGAAATTAATCGACCCCAAAATTGAGGACGTACCCAGCAGCAGGACACTCATAATCCAAATGCCTTCACCCACTTGACCTGTTACCAAGCTCAGGGGAGGGTAAGAAGTCCAACCTGCATCGGGCGCATCACCAACCACTAAACTGGCGATGAGCAACACACCCGCAGGGGGAATCATCCAAAAGGCAACAGCGTTCAGCCGAGGAAATGCCATATCTTTAGCCCCAATCATCAGGGGAATTAGATAGTTAGCAAACCCGGCTCCTGCTGGCACGATCCACAAGAAAATCATGATCGTGGCGTGGAGCGTGAACAGACTGTTGTAAACTTCTGGCGTGACAAAATCTACTTCTGGGGTTCGCAGTTCTGTGCGAACCAAGTCAGCCATCACGCCACCAATGCAATAGAAAATAAACGAAGTGACTAGGTATTGAATCCCAATCACCTTATGGTCGGTTTGAAAACCAAAGAAGTCCTGCCATTTTCTGCTCCCTGGTTCGTCAACAAGGACGGGGATATTGGCAGTTTCTTGCAACTGAGCTTGTGTCATAGTCATTAGTCATTAGTCATTAGTCATTAGTCATTAGTCATTAGATTTTGACTAAATAACAATTGACTAATGGTGAATTTGATGGAGGATTTCGGGGTGAACTCCCATGTCCTTGGTGTAAGGAGCGAGAAATTCATTTGGGGATAAATCCGCAGGGTTAACGGCAACAGCTTGGTTAAGCGTTTCTTTGCTGGCAGTTAACTGCTCTTGTTGCCATTTCTCAAATGCTTCTTGTGACTCAACTACCACCGATGTTCTCATGGCGCCGTGGTAGGGGCCACAAAGTTCAGCACAGATGAGAGTATAATCACCTACTGTGTTAGGCGTGAAGCGAATCTCACTTTGCCGACCGGGGATTACATCTTGTTTGAGACGAAATTCTGGCACCCAGAAGGCATGGATGACATCGTTGGCTGTCATATTGACTCGCACTTCTTTGCCGATGGGGACGTGCATCTCACCTGTGGTTATTCCTGTTTCCGGATAGGTGAAAATCCAGGCATACTGTAAACCGGTGACGTTGACTTCCAATGCTGGTGGTTTACCTGCTTTATCAGGACTGCCTCCAATTGTGGGAGCAACACTACCGACACCCGGAGCATTCTGCTTTTGGGGAATTTGGTCAGCATTGCGAACCTCTGCTGTGGCTGGGTCTTGCATCGCCTGATCAGATTTTTCTTGATTGAGGTTGGGTTCGCTGCCAGGAGGTGTATCGCTCAAAGTCGCAGCTATGGCAGTTCCATGCCCATGCATTGTCATTGACTCTTGAGTAATCG
Source organism: Desmonostoc muscorum LEGE 12446 (assembly GCF_015207005.2). Lineage (GTDB taxonomy): Bacteria > Cyanobacteriota > Cyanobacteriia > Cyanobacteriales > Nostocaceae > Nostoc > Nostoc muscorum. The sequence continues at coordinate 637,210 of NZ_JADEXS020000001.1, read as the reverse complement.
GGGCTTCATGGATGGCATGGGGATCGAAACCACCGATTTCGTTGTACACATCAAAACTGTAAACAGAAATACCGATAACGATAATTGCTGGGATCGCCGTCCAGAGTATTTCTAAAGGTACATTGCCCTCGACTGGTGGGCCGTCTTCATTGTCACCTGCACGCCGACGGTATTTAAATGCAGAGTAAATCAAAACACCTTCGACGATCAGGAATATACCTGTAGAAACGATCATCATCGCATTGAACAGACCATCGACTAAGACGGCTTCATCAGAGGCTGCTGCTGGCAACAGACCATGATTTTGACCGTACCAAATACTGGCTAGAGTTAGTACGATGCCAATGAGTAATGTCCAGATTGAACTTGGAATCTTCACGGCTTACTTAATTGAATTTACTACGTTATCTCAAAGCTGCTCACTTACTAAGGTAGTCTAGGCTGTAAGACATCGGGTCAAAATGTCTGAAGTTTTTATTAATTTTTCTGACTATTTTACTAATTTTGAGTAGAAGGTGACTAACAGATATTCCCAAAAACAGATGGAAATCAGTAAAAAATTTAAGGAAAAATTTAGGATGGTTAAATTAACTGCCACTAATCGATTTTTCACATCTTGAAAAATACCTAAAGCTTCAGGCAAAACATAGCGAGAGTGATTCAAAGTATAAGTGAGTGCCAATCTATAAATCCCTAGCCTGTACGCTAGGGTGGAGATGGGTCAGTATTGAAAATTGAGAATTTTAAGAGATCCACCAAGAGCGGGCATAAGGTACTGTTCATGAACGAAATTGTCCTACAACAACAAAATGAAGCGGCAGTTGAGCAGCAAAAGCCCAAGGAAATGATTCGTCGCTTGGTGTGGAGAATGTCCATAGCCACTTTGATTTTGATGGCAATCGGCTCTGCCACCCGTGTGATGAATGCTGGGCTTGCTTGTCCAGATTGGCCCTTGTGCTATGGCGAACTGGTGCCAGCTAAGCAAATGAATTTCCAGGTATTCTTAGAGTGGTTTCACAGATTAGATGCAGCTTTGATTGGTGTAAGCGCGATCGCACTTTTTGGTTTATCCTGGTGGCACCGTCGCTCTTTACCCAAATGGCTGCCTTGGGCATCCACATTCGCCCTGTTTTTAATCGTCTTTCAAGGCGTCTTGGGAGGACTCACCGTCACCCAATTGTTGCGGTTTGATATCGTTACCGCCCATTTGGGAACGGCGCTATTGTTTTTCACCACCCTCTTGATTATTGGCACGACACTCACACCCTATCAGGGAACTGGAACCGTTGGTAAGTTGCCTTGGGTAGGTTTAACTGCTGCTGTTTTGGTTTACCTGCAAAGTCTCTTGGGTGCTTTAGTAGGATCTCGCTGGGCGTTACACCAATGCTTCGGCGATTCTCAACTTTGTAACGTAATGTACAGTCATATTGCTGGTTTGGTGCCGCCAACCGTGGCAACCTTGGCAATGGTATTTTTCAGTTGGCGTACACCGGCGCTACATCCAGCCTTGCGGCGACTGGCAAATATGGCTGGGGCATTGTTAAGCTTACAAATCTTGTTGGGAGTCGCCACTTTCAAATTACACCTCCAAGTCGAGCCTCTCACCGTCTCTCACCAAGCTGTAGGAGCTGCTTTGCTCGGTACTTTAGTGGCTTTTACAGTTCTATCATTGCGTGACTCAGTAAGTGCTGAGTCAAGAGTGCTGAGTGCTGAGTAGGGAGATGGGGAGATGGGGAGATAGGGAGATGGGGAGATGATCGAAACTACGCCCACCACCCCACCACCCCTCACAACTCACTCCTCACTCAGCACTTAGCACTGATGATGCAGGTGTGGAAAAGTATTTTCGTTTGACCCAAAGAGCCAGCTTGAGCGGGGGCTGCACATACAGCAGATTTCAAGTTGGGGAAGTACATGATCTAGGTCTCAAAGCGAGGAGTCGAACCTATTCTAATTCTGAATTCTGACTCCTGACTCCTGAATTCTGCTGTAAGTTGTTGAAAAATAAGGAACCAGAGCCAACATGATTGAGACTAATGTCTCTCGCCACCACGAAACTTTTCTCCAAGTAATTCAAAGTTACTACCAGCTAACTAAGCCTCGGATTATTCCGTTGCTTTTGATTACCACAGCTGGCAGTATGTGGATTGCTGCTAAGGGACAGGTAGACCCATTGCTGTTGCTAGTAACTCTGACTGGTGGCACTTTGGCTGCTGCAAGCGCCCAGACAATTAACTGTATTTATGACCGAGATATTGATTATGACATGGAGCGGACACGCCATCGTCCCATGCCTTCCGGTAAGGTGCAGCCGCGTGATGCTCTAATTTTTGCGATCGCTCTAGCAACAATTTCGTTTACACTACTGGCAGTTTTTGCCAACCTGTTAGCCGCTGTGCTAGCTTTCTCTGGCATTGTCTTTTATATTTTGGTCTACACTCACTGGCTAAAACGCCACAGTACCCAAAATATTGTCATTGGTGGTGCTGCTGGGGCAATTCCGGCTTTGGTGGGTTGGGCTGCTGTTACAGGTACCTTAAGCTGGGCAGCGTGGTTAATTTTTGCCATCGTCTTTTTGTGGACACCGCCCCATTTCTGGGCATTAGCTCTGATGATTCGGGACGACTACGCTAAAGTCGGGATACCGATGCTACCAGTAGTTAAAGGGGATACGGCAACAGTACGGCAAATTTGGTATTATACCTTGACTACTGTAGTTGCAACGGTGTTATTAGTTTATCCCTTAGGTGCGAGTGGAGTTCTTTATGCTGCGATCGCTGTGAGTCTTGGAGGATTATTTATCCACAAATCTTGGCGGTTGTTGCAAAATCCAGAAGATCGTACTGTTGCTAGAGAATTGTTTCTCTATTCCATTTCCTACATGATGCTGTTGTGTCTGGGGATGGTAATTGATAGTCTTCCCGTTACTCATCATCTAATTAGTGCAGTAATTAATAAACTGCACTTTATTAGTTAGGGGAGACAAATTTTAGCGATCGCGTTTGGTAAAAGGGCGCGATCGCATTTTCAGAAATTAAAAATTATACATAATTACAGTCGTGGATTTGCAATTAAAAGTAAAATTTCACTCATAGTGTAGCCGAATAATTTTAGGACGGTTTTGTTCATTCGGAAAATGGCATTGAACCGCATCAAAGAGCATTTTCCGTAGCGTTTCTATATCGTCAGCCTCAGTAAAAATTGACTCGGTTAAACCTCTAGCTGTATAACCACCATCTGGATCGTCTTCAACGAGAAATACAATTTCAGTCATACCTTATCCTTCGATAAATACTAGATTTTAAAGTCCACACTCTTCACATCGTAAGAAGATTAAACTTACTACTAATGTCATACCAAGAATTCCAAAACATGGCAAATGTCCCTTTGGAGCTTTTATAGTGAAAGTAAGGTCATAAAACCATAAAGGAGGCTTTTGTTCAAAAAACAAATCTGCATTACCAAATAATTCCTTTCTGATTATTTTAGGGCGCAGCCATCCTACTTTAGTTCCAAAACGACACAAACTTTCTTCATCAACCTCTTGGTTTACTCTTATATTTTTTTGCCAAATTTGTTTTTGTATACTTAAACCAAAATGTCCATTGCTATATTTAGTCCAGAGGTTGTCAATAGTACGAAGCTCTTGACAAGACAATTTTTCTACATCTTCAAGATAGAGTGTACCTTGTTTTTCTCTATCAGCTATTGTAAGCAAAATATCAAAAGTTTTTTCATTAGCATCTTGCCATCTGCCAGAAGCTAGTAGCTCATTAAGCCTAGTCAAACTTGCTGTAACTGCTGCATTTAGATTATGATGTGACGAACTTTGATAGTTTGGTTGACTAGATGTAGTAGTTTTTATATGTTTTCTATATCTTGGTTTAGAAGATGGAGAACCAACAGCATTAACAAGTTTTATGACTTCCTCAGATGATTGATAGCGTTCCTTCAGATAATCCTGAATTAACTTATCTAAAATTTGCCCCAAATCAGGAGTAATACTTCTATCTTGTGGTAAGTATTTTCTCCAAACCCAGCAACCCCTAAGCACATCATAAAGTTCATCAGAACCATCTGATTTTGGTAAATATTGGGTTAACAGCCGAATACAAGTTACACCCAAACTATAAAGGTCGCTTGCAGGGAAAACTTGACCACGCATTTGTTCGATTGGTGCATATCCAGGTGTTCCAACTGTTGTTCCAACACCTAAAGCACTTGCCGTAATCTGTTTAGAAACACCAAAATCAATTAATATTAACTTGCCATCCTGACGGCGGCGCATGATATTTTCTGGTTTAATGTCTCGGTGAATTACACCGCGTTCATGGATGAGCTTCAGGACAGGCAATATATCAACTAAAAGCTGTTTTATCTTTTCTTCGCTAAAGGCTCCCTGTTGCTGCAATTCTTGTAATAAATTCTGTCCCTCAATCAACTCTTGCACCAAATACAACCGCTTATCTTGCTCAAAATAAGCAATCAGGCGGGGAATTTGTGGATGTTCGCCTAAGTCATATAGTCGCTTTGCTTCTTGCTTAAATAACTCCGTGGCTTTCTCAAGTGCAGTCGTTCCTTGAACTTGCGGGACAAATTGCTTAATTACGCAAGGTTCATCTATCCTATCTGCGTCTCTAGCTTCATAAGTTCTGCTAAATCCACCCTCTCCCAAAAGTCGTATTACCCGGAAACGATTTCTGAATAATAGTGTGAGTGTTTCCCCACACTTAATGCAAAACTTATTGTCATCAGGATTAAAGGGATTTGAGCAGCTGGGATTGGAACAGTAAAGCATATTTAGAAATTTATCAGCAGATGGTGTCATGTTAAGTTTTCCCATTTTCTGCCTAGTGGATTTCATAACTTTCTGTTTTTAAGTCGATTTACTTCTAGTGGCCTCTACAATCTTGAGTCACTTTTGCTAGCGTAGTGATATACAGCAGATTTCAAGTTAGTGGAGTAAATCATCTAGGTCTGGTAGCTAGGCCGAGAGCGTATTATAATTCTGAATTCTGAATTCTGACTCCTGAATTCTGCTGTAGGGTTTATCACTCCCCAGCACGAGGTTTTAATATGGCTCATTTAAATCAGCGTCGCGTCGAAAATGTCAACGGCGATTTTTATGTAGATACTACCTGTATTGATTGTGATACTTGTCGCTGGATGACTCCGGAAGTTTTTTCTCGTGTTGATGAGCAGTCAGCAGTTTATCATCAACCAACAAATGAAGCCCAAAGATTAGCAGCGCTGGAAGCACTTTTGGCTTGTCCTACTAGTTCTATTGGCACAGTTGAGAAACCAAAAGATATCAAAGTTGCTCAGCAAAGTTTTCCCAAATTAGTAGAGGATAATGTTTCCCATTGTGGCTATCATTCTGAGAAATCTTACGCTGCTGCTAGCTATTTTATTCAACTTCCAGAAGGTAATATTTTGGTGGATTCTCCCCGATTTACGCCGCCTTTAGTCAAGCGTTTAGAAGAGATGGGTGGAATTCGTTATATGTACCTAACTCACAAGGATGATGTTGCAGATCATCAAAAGTTTGCTGAACATTTTCAGTGTCAACGTATCCTCCACGTTGATGATATTTTTGCGGGGACTCGCAATGTGGAAATACAGTTAACTGGTTTTGAACCATTTGCCTTAACTGAGGATTTATTAATTATTCCAGTTCCAGGTCACACCAAAGGACACACAGTTTTACTTTATAAAAACAAGTTTCTCTTTACTGGCGATCATCTCGCTTGGTCAGAAAGCTTGCACCAACTGGCTGCATTTCACGGTTTCTGCTGGTATTCTTGGTCAGAACAAACTAAATCAATGCGTAACTTGGCTAATTACTCTTTCGAGTGGGTACTACCAGGTCATGGACGGAGGTTTCATGGTGATAGAGAAACCATGCGCCAGCAGATGCACAAGTGCATTGAGTTGATGGAATCTTTGGAGTAGATTTGCTGCTGCTGAGACTTGTTGATTTTGGTATAAGGTTAAAGTTGGGATAAAAGTTGGCGATCGCACTTCATCATTCAAGCTCAGAACTGCATCATTCTAGTTTAGCTATAAACGCCTGCCGTTTGTCTTCATCGCGTTCACCGTAGCCGTAGGTCTTTTTTTTTCTCGAGTGAAGCCAATTTTCTTCAATGCCTGTGAGATGGTGCGTAAGCGAAGCTCGCCGTTCGCGTAGCGTCTCGTAGAGAAGGCATCGCTAATTTGTCCTTCCCAAAGTGAGGCCATATTAACTTGCGTTTTATCCCCATGAGATCAAGCTTTCCTCACGGAATTTTTCCCAGTCGGTGATTTGATGACCATTACCGGGAGGCTTATTGGGCAAGGCTTGGAAGTTGCCTGTTTCCGCTCGTGGCTTCAGCCATCAGTCTATGGTGTTGCGACTGATATTAAAAAGCAGACAAGATCCACTTTTCTTTAAGCCATCGAGTTCGATGGCTTGAATGACCTTTTGAGGAAGGTCGTAACTGTAGGGTTTAGGCATATGTACAGCGATCGCACTCCCCAGCAAAAGCAAAGAAACTATTTCCAGTTTATGCCCAAACCGCCTTTGCGGTTGCTATATGACGAAAAAGCCCGGTTTCTTTGGGTTGCAACAAGGAAAATTTGGTTTTAAAAAGCATAAAAATCGGATGTCTCAGTCTCGTGTTTTATTACTGAATCGGTGTTCTAGCTGTTAGGTTATTTAAATTTTTCACAAAATCCAAAATTGATATTACGCCGATATTACGCCTCGATCGCCGGACTATAATCATTTGGGTTATCAAAGCCTGCAATCCAAGCGGCTGCTTGATGGCAGCTTTGCATATATGGGGGAACGCGCAGAATATGAATATGTCCTGTAGATGGACAAGTCACTTTCAAAACCATAAACGGCTCGTCATCTTCAAAAGGAATGCAGATAAGTTGACGTTCTCCACCAGCGTCTCTATCCCGATGACGGACTAACCCTCCCACTTGCTGCAAAAATCTCTCATATCCCAAACGTTCAATCAGCACCCGGCGCAGTTCAACGTTCTCCATGTTGAGGATATCTTGCCCGGTTATGGAGTCCGACGCAAAGGCAATGGCATCACTCACCTGCACACCTCGCCAGCGCAGAACGAAACCATGTCCTCCAGGTAAACTAGTAATCCCACTCCCTGCTAACTCAATCCAATGGGTGACATGCAGACCTTTGGCAAGGGTCGTGAGGTTTACACAATCGCTGATATCCAGACTTTCACAGGTGAGATTTTCAGGTAAATTGTAAAGTTGCGACGCACCGCTCAAATCTAGATGACCCAAAACGCGCATCCCATCCCATGCGCGATGCTCAAGGATGAGTTTTCTAGCACGTTCCGCCGATACAGGCTCGTGGCTTTGCTGTGGGTGCTGCTTGACTGGTCTATTCGGTACGCGCCCACCTGACATCATCTTCAACATTAGTCCACAACCTCTACGTAAGCGTCAGGGCGGTATTCACGTTGTCTCCAGACACGGTAAAAACCCTGGGGTAATTCAATCGCCCGATGTTCTTCATGAACTAAAGTGGCAGTTGGTTCTTTAACTTCAAGAAAAAGCTCGCTACCATTTGCCCACAACTGCACAGCATGGGATTGGTGGATGCGATGGCTGTGTCCTGTGAGTTCACCATGAGCCAGAGTTGCACCTACGCGTCTTTGAGCGCCGACTGGTAAGCTAGCAATTCTTCTGAGTAGAACGTCGCCATGTCTGTAGAGCATACCAGCTTGATTAGCTTGGGAGTCATTACGGTTGTTCAACATCTCCTTATTATACAAGATGTTGGGCATTGGGCATTGGGCATTGGGCATGAGTCAATAATCAATAGTTCTTCTTCCCCTGCTTCCCCTGCTTCCCCATACCCCATACCCCATGCCCCATGCCCAATAAATTTGACTTTATTCGTCAATCTGCCATGAATCTTTAGTCAATTCTTCATCCAGAATTTTCTTAGCACGAACAATAATAATGATTCGTCCTAGTAGAGGAATTTCTGGCTCAGTTTCAAACCATTGAAAATCTAATTCACCAGCGTTTTCAACGACAAAGTAGTTGGAAACATCCCATTGTCGTTGGGCACGATCTACTACTATTACCACTGGTTCTGTTCGACTTTGGTTGGGGAAGCGATCGCTAGAAGCTAAAATCGCTACTGGATCTTCTGCTGCTAACAGTACTTGCCAACCCGGTAACGGCACCCAAGCTTGTTCTCCGGCAAATTTGACCATGCGAAATGGTTCAATTTCTGTGATTACGGGCACAGACTGCAAGTCTTGTGCTGATACTGGGAACTCGCCCACTACTGGCACGATTCGAGGCAATTGTTCTTCAGATTCTAGGCGGTAAAAGGGTAAAATTGGAGCCGGACGCTTGGGAACAGTGGTAAAATCAGTCAGTAATTGTTCGATTTGTTTCCTAGCTGCTGGCGTGTGAGCAAAACGCAAACCCTTGGCAATTAAGCGCGATCGCTCTTGTAAATCTGAGTTTTGGCGTGCCAGTTTCCAAGCTTGGTGAGCAACTGCATCTCCAGGATGGCTGGAAAATCCTTCTGGTAAGGTGCGGAAATAAGAGAATTCTTTGATCGCTTTGGCAACTTCCCGCGCTTCATCGGCATCGACTTTGTGGATGAAGATCAGTTCAGCTGCGGCGGCGCGTTCTTCTTGGGTGAGCAAACGCAGTTCGTATAAAACATCACTGCCACGGGCGCTGTAGTGCGATCGCGTGGCTTCGGAAACTCCAAATTTTTCTAAAGAATTGTAAACTTGAGAACCAACAATCACCTGATTTTGTTGAATCGGCTCAAATCCAGTGGCTTCAAAAATTTCTTGGGGATTGTAGCCAGTTTTTTGCAACGAGGCGATCGCTGTTCCCCATTCCACCCAGTTACCTTGCTTTTGCCTCAACTTTCGCAGTAACTCTTGTGCTACATCATTGTTAGTATTTTCGGGATTCTGAGCGTTGGGTGGTAGATCAGTCATAAATCGGTGTGTGAGCTTCAATTTGAGAGGTTGGTTAATACCTCATGAGCAAGTTTTATTCTAATCCATGAACTGCCCAGAGCTACTGGGTTGAGTTGATCTGTGACAAGTTCAACTCGATAACCAAGATATTTCGGCAAGTAATTTTTTCCGTGCTGAACAATTAAATGTGTCTAAAAATATGATTCTACTCCGTAAAAACCCATGAGAACATCCAGCTATTCTCAATTAAGCTTGGTATGGAATATAACAAGATCAATGAAATATTTAAGGGAAATATCTTATGGATAATCCTAGCCTCGAAATTGATAAAATCCAGTATCAAGTGATGACTCTCGAACGACCAAAAAAACTGAAAATTCTGGTAGTTGACGATGAGCCAGATAATCTCGATCTGCTTTATCGCACTTTTCGACGCGATTTTAATGTTTTGAAAGCTGATAGTGGGGTGAATGCCTTACAAGTTTTGGCAGCAGAAGGGGAGGTAGCGGTGATTATCTCCGACCAACGGATGCCAGAAATGAAAGGAACTGAGTTTCTCAGTAAGACTGTACCTCAGTTTCCCGATACAGTTAGGATAATTCTCACCGGGTTTACTGATATTGAAGACTTGGTAGAAGCGATTAACGCCGGACAAGTCTATAAATATATTACCAAGCCTTGGGACCCAGGGGAACTAAAGGCGGTGGTGCAAAGAGCAGCAGAAACCTACGATTTACTCAAGCAGCGTACAGAAGAACTACGTCGCGCTCATGCTCAAATGGCACTGCTGAGTGTTTTGGTGCAGGTAACTCAAGCAGCTTCTAGCTTAGAAGAAACTCTTACCCCAATTGCTAGGGCTTTTTGTGAAACTTTTGGCACCCAAGGGTGTATTATACAACTTATAGATGGCAATACTCTGGCTGCGACTCAAGGAAATTACAGCGACACAGGTACAGTAGAAAATTGGCTTGACCAAGATACGCTCACCCAAGAAGCGATCGCCACAAAACAAATACAACTTTCCTTGAATATACTTAAAGACGCTAAATTAAATGATGTTATTCACTACCAAAACAGTGGTGTGCAAGCACATTTAGTGATGCCGATTAGCTACCGTAATCAATTATTGGGCGTATTGTCGCTACAGTGGAAACAACCGTGCATTTTGCGGGAAGATGAATTAAAGCTGATTGATCTATCAGCACAACTAGTGGCGATCGCTCTGACTAGTAGTCGCTGCCATCAAACCATTGTGTAATTGTCATTAGTCATTTGTCCAAAGTTCAATGGTAAATGACCAATGACCAATGACCAATGACTAATGACTAATAACTAATGACTAACGAAATTCAGTCCATTTTTAACCGCATTGCTCCAGTTTATGACCAATTGAACGATTGGTTGAGTGCGGGACAGCACCGAATATGGAAAGAAATGGCAGTGAAATGGAGTGCCGCTAAATCCGGTGATACTGCACTAGATTTGTGTTGCGGTAGTGGTGACTTAGCCTTACGTTTGGCACGGCGTGTGGGAGCAAGCGGACAGGTGTATGGAGTAGACTTTTCCCCAAACCTGCTAGAAACGGCCAAAGAACGCTCACAAAAGCAATACCCCCAACCTGTTATCAACTGGGTAGAAGCTGACGTGCTAGATTTACCCTTTGACGATAACCAATTTGATGCCGCAACAATGGGCTACGGTTTAAGAAATGTTAAAGATATTCCCCGCAGTCTACAAGAGTTATACCGCGTCCTGAAGCCGGGTGCTAAAGCCGCGATTTTAGATTTTCATCGACCGAGTAATCCCCAGCTACGCACCTTTCAGCAGTGGTATCTGGACAATTTCGTGGTGCCAGTTGCTGATTATTTGGGCTTAAAGGAAGAATATGCCTACATCAGTCCCAGCTTAGACCGCTTTCCCATCGGCAAAAAGCAAGTAGAGTTAGCTCATGAAGTTGGTTTTGCCGTTGCCACACACTACCCCATTGCGAACGGTATGATGGGAGTGCTAGTAGTCAGCAAATTTTAAATTTTAGATTTGCAATTTTGGATTGCGGACTGCGGAATAGGTAATAGCTAATAGAAAGTCCTTAGTGGTTATTGAAAAATAACTCATGACTAATAACCACCAATTACCAATCCCCAATCCCTAATTTGTAATCTAAAATTAAAAATCCAAAATCCAAAATCCAAAATCCTGTGGACTGGTCTCATCTTTGGCTTTATGTGTCTCCCCCCATACTGGGTGGAATTATTGGCTATTTCACAAATGATATAGCCATCAAAATGTTGTTCCGTCCCTACCGAGCAATTTACATTGCTGGACGAAGAGTACCCTTCACCCCTGGATTAATTCCCCGCAACCAGGAACGTCTGGCTGGGAAAATTTCTAATACAATTATGGGGTCGCTATTAACGCCAGAAGAATTGCAAAATCTGGCACGGCGTCTGTTACAAACAGAACGCGTACAAGGAGCAATTCTCTGGTTGTTGCGGATGGCGATCGAACAAGTCAAAACAGATAAAAACCAGAAAAGCGCTAAAATTGTAGCGGGAATTTTGCGGGATTTATTAGGAGAATCCTTGCCAAGATTACTGAAGGTTTTGTCACGACGGGAAGACTTTTTAGAAGCGCAAATCAATCAAATTTTTGACCAGATATTGCTGGAATTTCAATTGACTGAAGAACAAGCCACGCGCCTTGCTGATTGGTTGTTACAAGTAGTTTTACCGCCAGATGCATTGCGGCAAGCAATAGTTGATTTTTTGACCGATCGCACAATTCAAATAATTGATGAAGGCTTTCGGGAAAAAACCAGTGGTACTTATTGGGTAGTGGCAAATTTGTTTGGTTTACGTAATACTCTCACCCGACTGAGGACTTTTTGCTTAGATGAAAAAGAAGCTACCAATAGTCGTTTGCAGGAATTGACTCAAGATTTGCAAATGCGCGATCGCATTCGCAAATTACTGCAAAATTTATCATTACAAAACTTGCCAATTGGAACTGTCCGCCAACTACGAAAAACCACACGCGAAAGTGTCCGCCATTACGTACAAACCAGTGGCAGTGATTTACTACAAGGGTTAACTGATTCTGTTAATTGGGAAAATATTGCTGTAGTGCTGTTGAATCGTCTGAGTACTTCACCTGTTGTCAATACTTCTTTAGAAGTGATGAGTCAAGAATTGGCTTTCATTTTAGAGAAGTATTTGGAAAAAGATTTAGAGGCAATTGTGGCACAAGCAATTCCGATTTTGTCCATTGATCAAGTGATCGTTGACCGGGTAAAATCAACTTCACCGGCTGATTTAGAAGCTGCGATCGAAGGAATTGTGAAAAATGAATTGCAGGCGATCGTCACTTTAGGTGGTATTTTAGGTTTTGTTGTGGGACTATTTCAAACAGCGTTTTTGTTATTGAGTCAATTTTAATTTTTGATTTGTGTAAAAGTTGTAAATTTAGCAAAATAAGAGGGAAGCGTAAAACTTTCGTTTGTACTCATGTATCTGTATCAGATATTTGATCAAATGGTATTAACTCTGCATTTTTGACTTTTTCCATCAGGATGTCTGCTGCATTTCAGCATAGGCTTCATAAACACCCTTGACGTTGTACCAGTTGAGAAAGATTCGGGCAATTTCTAAAGCTAATTGTGGTTTACCTAAATTAATTAACCATTGCAAAAAAGGAGCCATAGTCCGTTCATTTAGTGCGCCATTGAGTGAAAGAACACCCCAAAGTAAGCGATGTAGCCAAGTCATTTGAATCATCATTCGCACTTCCCATGTGGGGTGTTTTTGATAAAACAAAACTCCCATTCGTCCGCGTTGGATTTCTTTGTCAATTAAGCTTTTGATTTGTTCTAAGTTAAACGGTGGATGCCAGTGATAGCCAACGGCTTCTGGACATTTAATTAGTGTCAAACCTAAGTTTTTCAGCCGCACACCTAGTTCTAAATCTTCCCAGCCATAGAGTTGGAAACTGGTATCAAAAAGTCCGGCTTTTTCTAGCCAATGTTTCGGTATTGCTACATTTCCCGTAGCAAAAAAAGCTGCTGAAAAATCTGTGACTTTGTAGGGTTCAGCCGTTGGATTGTCGAAATTGCAAGTATTGATAACTGCGCCGTAGGTGAAAAAGCGATCGCTCCCCAATTTCTCTTTTCCCTGCACTAGTGCGCTACCATGAGCTTGCAGGAAATTCTTCAGCACTACTAAATCACTATCAATAAAGATAATTGTGTCTCCCTGCGCCTGTTCTACCCCCAAATTCCGCGCCGCCGCAGGGCCAGCATGATCTTGCTGAAAACATCGCACATGGGGAAACTCTTCTTTGTGTGCTGCTAACCACTCCAATGTGCCATCAGTAGAACCATCATCCACCAAGACAATCTCGTAACCAGTCACCGAACTTGGCTGATTTAACTCCTGCACCTCCAAAGCACGGAGGCACTTTTCTAAAATCGGTTGGCGATTATAAGTCGGTATCACAACGCTGAAAAACACAGTCTCACCCATAACACATTTACCCATCTCCAGGATAGGACAGATGGGGCACTGACTCTGTTCCTTACCTGATTCTGCTTACGTAGAACGCCAGGTTTAATAATTCTTAGTTAATTAATATATAACCTAAGCTTAACTTTAATAAACTAAGGTTAGTAAACTAATAGATATTTCTGCATATATAGCGGTTTGCAATTGCCTAGAGTACAGATGTGCTACACTACCCTATGGTTCATTCAAATGAGAATCGCTATAAACGAGGCAATTAATCTTTAATTTATCAAAAACGATAGATTCTTAATTATTTTAAACACAGCGAATTTCATAAACTTAAGAGTTTCTGATGTTAATTCAGTAGAATTTGTTTCTACTAAGTTTTTCCTGTCACACCAGAGGAAAGTTTGATGTCTAAATTGAGTCGCAGACAAATTTTAATATTTTTTGCTGGCAGTGCTGGTGCTGTTGTTTTGGGAGACAAACTCCTAAACGGTGTTGCCAACAGTGCAGAAGCAAAAACCGCACCACTGGGCTTTACACCTGTACGCCTACCACATCCTCTACCAATTTATCAACAGCAGAAAAATTTCTTGCCAACAAAAATTGGTGAAGGAGATGTAGTTAATGCATCTGCGGATGTTAAGTTAACTAGCTACAACGTTCTTGATGATGTGGTAGTGCCGCCAGAGTACGAACGTTATGTAATTGTCAGTTGGGGCGATCGCGTTTTTCCTAACAAAGATGATTATTTCGGCTACAACAACGATTTCACTGGCTTTATTCCCGTTGGAAAAACTAATCATGTAGGGTATTTATGGGTCAATCATGAATACATTAGTTTTCCATTTTCTACTTTAGTAGTGGAAGATTCCTCTGATGTCAAAGGACTACCTGACGCCTTTGAAAGCGTCATTGGTTGGGCTTTACCCTCCACCAGAAATATTGAAGTTGAAGGGGAATTTTTATATAACCAAGGCGGCTCGATTGTCCGCATCTCTCGCCAGAATGCGAGTAAACGTTTTGTTGTGGTCAAAGATGACAAAAATCGCCGGATTCACGGTCTTTCAGGATTGGGAATCAATAGCCAACGCAATGATGACTACAAAAATGTCACGGCTTGGGGAAGTCGCAACCACCAAAAAGGTGACCAAAATTATTTAATTGGGACTGGCCCAGCTGCAAGCCAAGTTTTTAATCTTTCCTCTGATGAAGTAGGTAACAAAATTATTGGTACTGCCTTCAATTGTTCTGGCGGTAAAACTCCTTGGGGAACAATTTTATCCGGGGAAGAAAACTTCCAAAACAGCGTTACCGAAGCAGTCAAAGCTAATGGGACTCAGGCAAGTTACACAGATAAAACTATTGGTAAGACTTTCGGATTAGTTGGCGAAAAATACGGCTGGATTGTAGAAATTGATCCCACGAATCCAAAATTTCGCCCCCGCAAACATACTTCCTTGGGTCGTTTCCGTCATGAAAATGTTGCTGTGCGTGCTGAAAAAGGCAAGAAATTGGTTGCTTACTTAGGTGATGACAGACGTGGGGGACACACTTGGAAATTTGTCAGTGCTAGTACCATCTCGTCGCCAACGAGTAAAAGCAACAGTAAGTTGTGGGAAAATGGAACTTTATATGTTGCCCGCTACAATCCAGACGGTACAGGTAAGTGGATACCGTTACTTTTAAGTACTGCTACCAATCCAATTGCGCCGACAGTTCTATCTTCTGTAGAATTTGCTGCGTTGCAGAAAGCACAAAAAGAAGGTCTTTTACCACTACCGAGACGTGATGGCATAGCAGGTGAAACCAAAGATGGTGGTACCTTTAAATGCGATCGCACTAATGAAGCCAAAGCACTACCTGATTATCAAAATAAAAAGCTATCTGACTTCTACTCTAGCCAAGGTGCCGTACTCACTGACGCCTTTTTAGCTGCAAACTTAGTCGGGGGAACTCCCACAGCGCGTCCAGAAGATTTAGAAGTGCATCCAACTACCAAAGAAGTTTTCATCGCCTATACTGATGGTGCCCCAGGTAGCGATGGTTATCCTGATTCCCGAATTTTTCAAGTTGCCAAGTTAAGTACAGATGCTAACGGGACGCAGCAATCAGGAGGACTGTACAAGATTATTGAAGATAGCGCTGATGGTACGGGTTTAACCTTTAAATGGCAGAGATTTGTCCAAGGTGGTGAAGCTGGTTCTGTGAATGGTGCTGGTTTTGCCAACGTCGATAATTTAGTTTTTGACGATCGGGCAAATGTTTGGGGAGTCACAGATATGTCTACTGGCACTCACAATGGTTTTGATGTGGGTGCTGAAGGTAAGCAAACCAAAATCGATCACACAGCTAGCGGTAATGTTTCTGATTTTACAGGAGTATTCGGTAATAATTGGCTGTTTTTTATCCCCACCAGGGGTGCAAATGCCGGACAGGTGGTACCGTTTGCCTATGGGCCAGTGCGTTGTGAGATGACAGGGCCAAGTTTTGTGGGGAATACACTGATTATTTCAGTACAACATCCTGGTGAAGATTGTCCAATTAATGATGGCACGATTCTGAGTCGCAGCATTGAATTACTGGATTTGAATGGTAGTACATTCAATCAAACTCGGAGTTTACCTCGTGGTAGTAGTTGGCCGAGTAATATTTCCAAGGCTGATGGTGGTAAGGGTCAAGCTACAGGCGTTCCCCGGCCATCTGTAATTGGTATCCGCCCGAAAAATTCTCGCAGCACGTTTATTTAAGGGATTAGCAAAACATTAAAGGCGATCGCAGTCTCAGTCTGGATCGCCTTTTCCTATGAGTGGAAAATTGTTAGGGATTACCAAGAAATAAATTATCCAATCTTGTGGGGTGGGCATCTTGCCATTGGTGTCAAGTAACGCGAAACGGGCGGTTAGAAACCGCGTCTACACTAAACTTTACCTGCCTACGCAGGTTTCAAAACCCTTAATTTTCTGTTAGGACAAGGTAGGCGGACGAAAGCCTGTGTAGCCAAGCCACTGCGTTGGGGAGGCAGTGCGGTCTTCTCCCAAGGGGAGACGCCAACAGCGTTAGCGAGTCCGCGAGCGTCTGGGGGTTTCCCCCATGAGCAACTGCCGTCGGCTCTGCCGACTTGTTCGCGCAGCGTCTCCCCTTGGGAGAAGCAAGTGGCGCGCGAATTCTATTCGCCAGGCTTAAGTTGATACGTATGACAGCTGTGCGCCCCTACGATAACCTGTACCTCACCAAGCTGCAATCTGCTGTAAATAGGCTCTCATTTAACAAATTCTGGTAGTTCTATCCAAAAGCGACTACCTTGGGAGACTTCTGACTCCATACCTACTTGTCCGCCCATGCGTTCAATGCCTTTACGGACGATCGCTAGTCCGATTCCAGTGCCAGGGTAGGCTTCGATGCTGTGCAGACGCTCGAAAACACCAAAAATCCGCTCCCAATGCTGTGGTGAGATGCCTATGCCATTGTCTTCTAACCACAAGCGTACCCAGGGTTCGCGGTGTTCTGCCCATATTCTGACTTGGGGTTGAATTCCAGGAGCTACAAACTTGATGGCATTGGTTACTAAATTGGTGATAATCTGCTCCACGGTGCGGTAGTTTCCCACAACTTCCAGCAGAGGTTCTGTAATTGTCACTTGGGCTTGCTTTTGTTGCAGAGATACTTCTAATTGCCTCAGCACTTGCTTGACTAGTGAGTTGAGGTTAATTGGCTGCAGCGGCAAATCAATGCGACTCAAGCGGCTGTATTCTAATAAGTCTACCAGTAGGTTGTCCATGCGGTCTACGTTACTGGCGATGCGATAAAGTAAATCTTGCCCGCCTGAATTCAATACGGTTTCGTAGTCTTCTAAAAGAATAGTGGCAAATCCCCGAATGGCACGCAGAGGTTCCTGTAAGTCGTGGGAGATGGAGTAGGCAAAGGCTTCTAAGGCACTGTTGGCTTCTTCAAGCTGTTCTGTGCGGTTGTGAACTAGTTGTTCTAGTTGTTCGGTGTAGCGTTGCAATTGTTCGCGCAGGCGGGATTGCTGGATGGCGATCGCTAACTGATTTGCCACCTCGCGGGCAATTTCCACATCTTCTTCAGTTAATGACCACGGTTGAATTACTCCCACGTTCAAGGAACCGATTAGCTGTTGTTGAGCAATTACAGGTACATTCATAATTAAGCGAATGCCTTGGTCGAACAGCCGCTGTTGAACGCGATAAGGTCTGGGATGGTCAGCGAGGTTTTCAATCATCATCACCTGGTTTTGTTGCAAGTTTTCAATGTTGCCAAAATCATGTAATGAGAAAGTTTCACCAATGGCAAAGCCAATGCGATCGCTTGACTGAACAGCTAAAACAGTAGCTTGTTCATTTTCCCAATCAAACAATGTTACATCCAATAATTGACAAGGAAGTAAGGGATAAGTCGAAGCCAGAGCCGCTTTCGCAATTCCGGTGGGAGAGATTGCCCCCAAAATCGACCGATCTAACTCCTGGAGAGTCTGTAATCTTGTCGCATACCGTTTTAGTGCTTCTTCTGAGCGTTTGCGCCCGGTAATATCTTCCACTAGCCCATCAATCACCACTTCTGCATTAGTTATATTGAGAGTTTCATTCACTGATACCCATATATAACTACCATCTATTCTACGTATTCTTAATTCTCGTTCTCGTCTTTTCTGTGGTGTAATATCTCCGGCTCTAGAAAAAATCTCATTAAAGCTACTATTACCCTGAATTTCTTCTAGAGAATTAAGTCTGAGAAGTCTAAGAAATGCGCTGTTAACTTCTAACAGTTGTCCGTCAGGAATTGCCCGAAACACGCCGACATTTAATTGATTGAGTAGAGATTGCAAGCGGTTCTCTAAAAAGCTAGCTCTTTGCCGAGTTTGGTTGCGTTCTAAGACAGACCTCACCGTTGCGGATAAACGAACTAAGTGCTTGGGTGACTTCAAGATGTAATCATCAAGTCCGCTTTTCATGGCCTCAACGGCTATTTCCTGATTGCCTGTATTTGTAAACATAATTACGGGGCGATCGGGATAGCGGTTCTTCAGGAGATGCAATATTTCTAAACCATTGTTCCAACGCAGTTGATAATCGGTGATTGTCAAATCAAAACAACCTGCTACCAGTGCTTGCTCAAAGTTTTCTGGTTCACCCACTTCCACTATTTCTACACCAGGAAATTCTCGCCGCATCTCCCGGATAATCATGAAACGGTCGTTTGGATTGTCGTCAATAATCAGAATGTGCATGAGAAGCCAAAATTGATGCTTGAGAAGCTCTAAGTGCAGAATGTAATTCGTAATTCGTAATTCGTAATTCGTAATTAAGAAGCTTAGATGCAGCAAGACTTTGCTGATTTACATCTGTTGCTTCATTTTGAAGAATTGCTATAAATCTTTCGGTGTCGTACTCTCGACAATAATACAGTTGACTAACGAATCTCACTTAGTTAAAGCTATTTTCACATCGATAGACCATGCTCTAAGGGTTTAGCAATACTAAACCCATACCACAGAATAGCTCAATCAACTGAATTTCTTCATGAATTACGAATTACGAATTACGAATTATGAATTACTTAATGATGCCTTTTCTAGGCTAAACCATTAATCGCTGTAAACCAACGGCTGTTGATTTAAGTTCAGCCAATAGGCATCAAGTAACTTTATCATTGCAGTCAAGTCACTAAATGCTACAGGTTTAACTAAATAGGAATTGACACCCAAATCATAAGCTTTATGAACATCGGTTATTTCTTTAGAAGTCGTCAGCACAATAACTGGTAAGCGTCTGAGTTCAGGTTGTTGCTTGAGCCACTCCAAAACTTCAAACCCAGATTTGCGGGGCATTTTCAGGTCTAACAAAATCAGTATCGGCAAAGGGTAGCATTCTCGATCAGCATATTCTCCTTCACCACACAGGTAAGAAATAGCGGCTTCTCCGTTGCTG
This sequence comes from Desmonostoc muscorum LEGE 12446, assembly GCF_015207005.2. GTDB lineage: Bacteria > Cyanobacteriota > Cyanobacteriia > Cyanobacteriales > Nostocaceae > Nostoc > Nostoc muscorum. The sequence goes on along the minus strand of NZ_JADEXS020000001.1, from coordinate 617,791 downwards.
ACAACTTGTAGGGGTTGCATCAGATTAGCTTTGCGTAAAGCACGACGAATTAACAGGACTTGATCGGAATCGTCTTCTGCTAGTAAGATTGTCTGCTGCTCTATGTTCATGTTTTCGTCGGAAGTTTTTGTAGTTGAATCCAAAAGCGACTGCCTTGACCTACTATTGACTCTACACCGACCTGTCCCCCCATACGTTCAACGCCTTTGCGGACAATTGCCAAGCCAATGCCAGAACCAGGATAACTGTCTTGAGTATGTAATCTTTCAAACACGTTAAAAATTCGCTGCTGATGTTCTGGTGCAATGCCAATACCGTTATCTTCTACCCAGAGGCGAATGGAAGACGCGGGGGATGAGGGGGATGAGGGGGATGAGGGGGATGAGGGGGATGAGGAAGTATTTTCTCCCTCATCTCCCCCCTCTTTCCCTACGATTTCTGCCCATATACGAATTTGGGGTTGTCTATTAGCGGGTACAAATTTAATGGCGTTACTCAGTAGGTTTACAAGTACTTGTACTAAAATTGTGCGATGACCTGTAACTTCTGGAAGCGGTTGTTCTAGGTTTACCTGAGCTTGTGCCGATGGGCTACGCCCCGCCTTTGGCGATCGCAATTCTACTTCTAGTTGGTTGATGGCTTCTGTAACAATATCTGTCAGATCAAGTACACGCAGCTTAATTTCTACCCGACTCAAGCGCGAGTAGTCAAGTAGGTCTTGAATTAGTCCATCCATCCGTTCAGCAGAGGCGACAATCCTTTGGATATAATCTTGGCCATCGCTGTCTAAGCGATCGCTATAATCTTCCTGTAGTGCTTGAGCTAAACCTTGCATCGATCGCAAAGGAGCGCGTAGGTCATGGGAAACTGAATAACCAAAGGTTTCAAGTTCTTTGTTGGCTTCAACTAAGGCGGCTGTCCGTTCGGCGACTCGTTGCTCTAATTCGTTGGCATAGTTCTGCACCGCCTCTGCCATTTCACGATAGCCAGTTTCACTTTCTCGCAGCTTTAACTCTGTGCGTCTCCAAGCAGCATTCAATTCGCTAGTTAGCACCGATACAATCACAAATAACCCCAGGCGGATAAAGCCATCCAGGGTTAAAATACTCAGTGAATAAGTTGGTGGTAAGAAAAAGTAAGTGATAGCCAAGCTACACAGGAAAGTTGCAAATAAACTTGAGCCGCGAGTTCCATACCACGAACTCAGCACCACAGCGGCAAAAAACACAGAAAAGGTAATGTTCTCTAACAGTGGCGATACAAGTAGAGAAAATAACAGTGCTAAACCGCTGGCGAGTACAGCGATACCATAGCTTTTTTGCCAGGAACGGTTTTTACTTTCCATTATTGACACTTTTCAGCCTCAAGGCGTGGAGATTCTTCGTTCATCGCCCTGCACCTTAGTTGCATCGACCTGCACCTTAGTTGCATCGCCCTGCACCTTAGTTGCATCGCCCTGCACCTTAGTTGCATCGCCCTGCACCTTAGTTGCATCGCCCTGCACCTTAGTTGCATCGCCCTGCACCTTAGTTGCATCGACCTGCACCTTTGATGCATCGCCCTGCACCTTAGTTGCATTTTGCTAACACACAAAATTTACACAATAACAATTACGAATTACGAATTACGAATTACAAATTATTTTTGCACTAAGTTAGCAATGGTTTCAATTAACTGGGCTGGATCTATTGGCTTGCTAATATGAGCTTGAAAACCTGCTTCCATCGCTTGCTGTTCGTTGCCTTCTCCAGCATACGCTGTGAGAGCGATCGCTAAAATTTGCCCTCCTTGTTCTCGACTCATTGACCTGATTTGTCTCAGTAGCATATAACCATCCATTTCTGGCATTCCGATATCGCTCACGAGTAAATCTGGCTTCCACTGTGGTAATATTTCCAATACTTCTGTTGCTGATGACACAGCTGTAACAGTGGCTCCAGACTGTTGGAGTATGAAGCTAACTAACTCTAGAGAATCAGGCTCGTCATCTACAACTAAAATTTTCAGACCATTAAAAGCCGCAGTATTGCTGACTGTTGCATCGCTTTCTTTACTACTATCAACGGCATCAGTAAGTATCATCGGCAACTGAACAATAAAGGTTGCTCCCTGGCCTTCTCCTAAACTTTCTGCCGAGACAGTTCCACCATGCATTTCTACTAAATAACGCACAATTGCTAATCCCAAACCTAAGCCGCCAAATTTTCTAGTGGTTGCACTATCGGCTTGACGAAAGGTTTCAAACACATAAGGCAGAAAATCTGGGCTGATTCCTTTGCCTGTGTCTCTAACTCTGATTTGTACCTGAAAATCGATTTGCTCTAAATAAATCTCAACTTGTCCGCCTTCAGGAGTAAATTTAATGGCGTTGGAAAGGAGATTCCAGACAATTTGTTGCAAGCGCCCTGCATCCCCAAACACTTGACCAACGGCAGGATCGAGAGCAGAATAAATTTGAATTAATTTCGCTTCCGCTGATAGTCGTACTGTTTCCATCGCGGCTCGAATAATGGTTGCCAAATCAACTGGGCAAACATTGAGACTAAGTTTACCTCGCAAGATGCGGGAAATATCTAACAAGTCTTCAATCAGTTTAGTTTGTAACTTAGCATTACGTTCAATGGTTTCCAGAGCTAAAGCAGTCTTTTTTTCATCTAATTTGTTGCTACGCAGAAGTTTTGCCCAACCCAAAATCGGATTTAGGGGAGTTCTGATTTCGTGAGACAAAACAGCGAGAAACTCATCTTTAATGCGATTTGCATCTATTGATTGCTGGTAAAGCCGAGCATTGTCGATTGCTATGGCTGCCCGCTGAGCTAGGGCTTGAGCCATATTTAAGTTACTGTGAGTGTAGCGACGGTTTCCTTGGGTGCTAATCAAAGTAATGGTACCTAGCTTGCGTAGGCGCAGCCCACCGTAGGCATCCCCAGCGACTAGGGGCACAATTATATAAGATTGGATATTTATCTGGCGCATCAACCGTTGGGTTTCTGCGTCCTGGTTCATCGCTAGTAAAAAAGAATCCGCCGCCACATCAGTAACTAATTCTGGTTCGCCTGTTTGCAAAACCTTTCTCACACCAAAATCAGTATCCGCTGAGATGGAATAAAACCGTCTGAGTACGAGTGCTAGTGCTTCTTTTTCCGGAGTAGTTGCTGCAACAACTGGTTCCTCAAATACTGTCAAATTATTGTCAACGATATCAATAAAACAGCAATCAGCTAAAGTTGGAACCACCAAGTGGGCTAATTTTGCCAGAGTTGTGCGGTAATCGAGGGAAGATACGAGCAATCGACTGGCTTCTGAGAGTAAACTGTAATTTTGCTTTTCAGCTTCAGCTTCCATGCGGGCGGCTTGTTCGCTGATGAGGAGTTGCTCTCGTTCTAACTCTACTCGTTTGCGTTGCATAGCTTGCCGATAGGCATCGCTAATATCTTCTACCAAGCCATCAATGATAGCTTTACCATCGATTTTGCTGAAGATTTTACTTACACGCACCCAAATCAAACTACCATCAGCTCGTCGCAATTGCATTTCGCGATCGCGCACTTCACCATTTTCTCGCAGTTGATTAATTAGCTGAGTATAATCTTCTGGCTGAAAATAAAGCTCAATGAACCGACTCGCTTGCTCTTGGGGTAAGGCTCCCAACCCAATCAAACGCAGGAATGCTGGGTTGCATTCCAATAAAGAACCATCAAAAGTTGCCCGATAAATCCCAACATTTAAGCGGTTGAGCAGAGTTTGAAACCGAATTTCTAAATTTGCGGCTTTTTGGCGAGTTTCAGCTCGTTCTAGTGCCGATCGCACTGCCACTGTTAAGCGTACCTGGTGCTGAGGAGATTTGATCACATAGTCATCCAATCCAGACTTCATGGCCTCCACAGCAATCTCCTGAGTGCCGCTGTTGGTGAACATAATCACAGGACAGTTAGGATAACTAGCTTTAATTGCGTGTAGTACTTCTATCCCATTACTCCAGCGCAATTGATAATCGGTGACAACCAAGTTAAATTGCCCCCTCTGCAATGCCTCGGCGAAGTCTTCTGCTGCGCCAACTTGTTCTAGTTGGAGATCAGAAAACTCACGTTCCAATTGCCGAATTGCTAAAAGGCGATCGTTCGGATTGTCATCAATCAAGAGAATTCGTAACATTTGATTTAGCTACAAGTCCGATTTCCTTCAAATCATAAGCCTAAAAGTAGCCTCAGGGTACTCCAGATTGAGGAATAGACCTCTTGCATAAATCAAAAATAAAGAACCCCACCCCGCATATGCTTACGCAAACGCTCCCCTCCCCTTACCAAGGGGAGGGGTTGGGGGTGGGGTGTCAGGGACTTTTGCAAGAGACTCCATGAACACAGTGAGCGCAAAGCGCACGCTACGCGAGCACAAGGATGGAATGAAAATATCTCTTTCCCAGTCCCCAATCCCCAATCCCCAGTCTCTATTTTTAAGGCAGGTCTAATGATTTCAGAACAGATTTGATACAGCGTATTTCAGCTAAATGAAGTACACGGGTAGGGGCACAGCCATGTTCCCTACAATTATCTGTACCTCACCAAATTCCAATTTGCTGTATTTCCTACTAGCGATTTGTACAGGGATACTCATCCCCCCAACTTTTGGCAATTCCCCATTCCCCAATAAGTTAGAGTGAATAAATAGAATCAACTTGGCTTAGCTGTTTTATGAATTCCCGCCGCATTCTCAAAGCTGGTGAATCTTATACCTTTAGCCGATATTTTGAATTACCCTTTACTATTGATGATATTTTAGCCGAGTTAAATTGTACTTTTGAAAGGAGAAATTTAACTCTACCTGAATCTTCAGAAATTTTCGATTTACAGTTTTTACAGCATCAGCTTCAGCGTAATTTATCTCACATCGATTTAGTTAATGAAACTGCTAGACGTGAAGCTTTAATTGGTCCGATTTTGTTTCAAGTCTGCGATTTAACTAATCAGCGACTCAATATAGAATATTCTATTGCCGTTAACGACTATCTGAAAGGAACTCTCGACTATTATATTGCAGCGCCTCAAAATTTATTGGTCATCGAAGCGAAACAATCAGATTTAGTTAGAGGATTTACTCAACTTGCTATTGAATTAATTGCACTGGATGAATGGACTAAATCCACATCTGAACTTCTGTATGGAGCAGTTACGACTGGTGAAGACTGGCGTTTTGGAGTTTACCATCGCGCAAATCGCCAGGTGACTCAAGACCAAAAACGCTATCAAGTTCCAGAAGATTTATCGTTGCTTGTGAAAATACTTGTAGGGATTATTAATGGTTATTAAACGACTCGGCAGACTCGACGCTTTTACTTAGGGATATTGTTCTTGACTCATTAACACTTGCCGTTGAAGCACACGATTGGGAAGGTTAAATTGAAGTAACTTTGCAGTCCCTTGACCAATCTGAGTTTTCCCCTCTATTCTCGCGCCTTCAATATAGAAATGTTCATCCCAAACCTGACAACGAAGGTTAAACAACGGCACAATTTCTCGTGTAATCGAATCTATGGTAGCGAAATCAGAACCTTTACGGCGATTGCATGATAAACATGAAAGTGCCAAGTTTTCGATAATAGTTTCGCCCCCATGCTTCAGAGCAATAATATGGTCTACTTCATGGGTATAAATTGAAAAATCCTGGTGAATTAGGCAATATTCACAACGCCCCGAAGCTTTTTTAACGACAAGCTGACGAAGTTCCTTAGAAATTGGATGAGAACTCATGTTAGGCGATCGCTTTTTAAAGCTCGTGCTTTGAGTAAAACCATCATATATTCTAATTGCTCGTAAACATCTAATTCTGCCAACTCCATTGGAGTGAGTGTTGTAGAACGGTTTTTTTCTAGTAATGCTTGTAGCTGCATTTGGGCTTGTGGCGAGACTTTAAAAGCAAGAATTTCTTCTGGCGTTGGACGCTTAATTAAAAAATCAATAACTTCTTGATAAACTGCCGGAATATCTATAGTTTCTGTTTGATTTTTTGGCTGAGCAGTTGTTTGGATGTTATCAATATCCAGTAGTCGCCGAAGTAATTCGGGTAACTGATTTTGCAGAGGTTCTAAACGTTGAGCCAAATCATCCGGAATTTGAATAGTTAATTCTGCCATTTTTCTTATTAAGTAAAGGGCTTTATTCTCACTCAATTTTACCAAAAATTTGACTTATTTTGATTGAATATTTATTCCTGTTTGCTTCCGACTACAATACAACACCAAAAGTATAAACAATCCCATTCCTGCGAGATATTTAATCGGATCGGGTACGCTAGGATTAGGCGAAAAAAAGCCTTCGATCGCACCTGCAATAATTAACATTGGCACAATCCCAAATACTAACTGCGCCGCCTGATTACCATAAAATTTTAGTGCATCTCCCCGGCGATATTTGCCAGGAAATACAATTGCTCTTGCTAATAAAAATCCCGCACCTCCAGCAAAAAAAATCGCTGGCAATTCTAAGGAACCATGCGGAAATACAAACGCCCAAAAAGGATAAGCTAAATTATTTTGACCAACTAAAGTACCAACGGCACCAATTAATAAACCATTAAATACCATCATATAAGCTGTATATATACCCGCTGTAATCCCACCAGCAACAGCCCCAAAAGACACCGCCAAGTTATTAATTGTAATCCCGCTGGATGCTAGAGGTTCAATACCAACAATTGATCCCATCCACAATTTATGCTCATCCCGTACCTTGGTTATCAAGTCTTCAGGTACGATCAAAGGCATGAAGCTGGGATTTTGCCAGGAATACCACCAAGCCACTACTCCACCCAGTAGAAACAGCGCCGTTGCCGCAGCAATATATGCAAATGTTTTTTGGACTACAGATGGTAATCCCCAACGGTAAAATTCTAAGACTGCCTGCCATTCCTGTCGCCGTGAACCCTGGTAAATCTGCGTATAAGCACGAGTTGTTAAAGATTGTAAACTTTGTATCAAAGTATTGCTGATTTGTTGGGTGCGGGCGCGGGCTAAATCTGCGGCTACTGAACGATACAAACTTGCTAATTCTCTAATTTCGGCTGCCCGTAAAGACTTTAGACCTTTTTTTTCTACCTGCTTTAATAGGGCATCCAAACGCTGCCAATTCGGTTCTCGTCGTCCAATCCAACGTTGAATATTCATGAATTTTGGGAACACTGACTTTAACTTAGTTTAAGATAGCCTCAAATTCATATCCGTAGTTTCAAGGGAAATTTAGTATTATGTCTGAAAATTTTGGATCTCCAGGTCACATACAACCACTGAGTATCGGTAATGTTGTCAGTGCTGCGGTGCGACTGTATCGTTCTCATCTCAAGACTTATCTAAATTTAGCTGCGATCGCTCACTTGTGGATTATAGTCCCAGTGTATGGCTGGGCAAAGTATGCTGCCATTTCTGGATTAATTTCACGCTTGGCTTTTGGAGAATTGGTTTACCAACCTGAAAGCGTCGAATCTGCTAGGAGCCATATTAATCCACGTCTGTGGTCATTTTTAAGAGTTGCTTTCCAAGTAGGAATATCTCTGCTGATAATTTATTTTGGGCTAGCGATCGTTGGTGGTATCTTCGCTGGCATACTGGGAGTAGCATTAGGAACTCTATTAGGTGGTGGTACAGCTACTGTTATACTCACAACCACATTGGCAGTAATCGTAACAGTAGGGATTGTGCTGTTGGGACTAACGTGGTTTTACTCACGTTGGATAGTCGCTGAAGTTCCCCTAGCAGTTGAGGAAAATATTAATGGTGGCGAAAGTGTTGCCAGAAGTTGGGAGTTAACTAAAGCCTCAGTATTTCGCATTCAAGGCGTTGTTTTAGTTGCTTTTGTTGTTACATTGCCGTTGGTGTTTGTATTAAACTATGTACCTAGCTTATTCCTAATAAGGCTTGAACCAGGCTCTGCTATGTACTCACTTGTGTATCTTATTTCTTGGATTGGTAGCTTAGTAGGTGGAGTTCTTGTCATGCCATTCTGGCAAGCACTCAAAGCTGTTTTATACTTTGACTTGCGTAGTCGGCGTGAAGGTTTGGGTTTGCAATTACGACAACCTCCTTCCCAGGATTTTCCTTAACTCAATACCTGAATTTAACTTTATTAATCTTTTATTAGTTCATATATGCGCTTTTTTAATCGCATCTCATTCCAGACTCCAGAAAGTGTAGAACTGGAATTTACTTTAGCAGGAATCGGCAATCGAGCTTTAGCATTGCTCATTGATTATACAGTGTTGGGTGTAAGTTTGTTGCTATTTGTGTTGGTCTGGACTTTCTTCTCAACACAAGTGTTCAATTTTCTCGAAGATTTAGTTACAAATTCTCGGAATATAGGACTTTGGTTGTTAGCGATTTTCTTCTTTATCGCCTTTGCAATTTACATTGGCTATTTTGTATTTTTTGAAACCCTATGGTTTGGACAAACTCCTGGTAAACGCATTGCTAAAATTCGCGTCGTTCGAGATGATGGTAGACTCATCGGACTACAACAAGCAACTCTACGTGCCTTATTGCGACCGTTTGATGAAACTTTGTTTATTGGCGCTTTTTTAATTATGTTGGGTAGTCGGGAAAAGCGTTTGGGTGATTTGGCTGCTGGCACAATTGTGATTCAAGCCCAACCAGCCAATGCACCGACATTAATAATTTCAGAACACGCAAAGATACTCCACGACCAATTACTACAAAGTGCCAATTTATCCCAATTGTTGCCTGATGATTTTGCTGTTATTCGTGAGTATTTACAGCGACGTGGTGCAATGTCATTAAAAGCAAGAGCATCATTATCTTTAAAGTTAGCTGAGCAAGTTAAATCTATTATTAATTTAGAAAAGTTGCCAGAAACTGTGACACCGGATGTATTTTTAGAAGCTATTTATCTTGTTTATCAACAGCAGGAATTTTGAAGAAGAATTCAGAATTCAGAATTCAGAATTGTTTAAATCCCCAGACGCGATAAATCGCGTCTCTACAATAATCAACCTTTTGTAGAGACGGCGATTTATCGCGTCTCTTGCTCTGAAGTTGAGTAAACCCCTACGAAAGATGTTCTTTTTAACACAATACGCTTGGGTTAAGGGTTATTGGCGTAGAATATTGGTCTTTCAGACGCGATGAATCGCGTCTCTACATGAGGGTTTTGAGCTTAACTGAACTGTATTGCTTTTTAAAACATCTTTTGTATTTATTGTCAATGCGTAAGTCCGATAAATAATCCCTCCAACTCCTGTAAATTTCAGGTTGTTGGAGGGACGTTCAAATGTTGCAGCAAAAAGTGAATTAATATCAGTTAACAACTCATAGGTTAATTTTTGGTTAATAAAAAGTTAATATCTGATTATATCGACGAGTTACTGCTTTAGCGGAATCACGATCGCAAACTCGGCACCTTGTCCTGGTGCTGAAATACACTCAAGTTGCCCAGAATGTTTTTTGACAACAATTTGGTAACTAATTGATAATCCCATGCCAGTGCCTTTACCCACAGGTTTCGTAGTGAAAAACGGGTCAAATAGCCGTTTGCGTACTTCTTCTGTCATCCCTAACCCATTGTCAGCAATACGAATAATTACACAATTTTTTTCAATGAGAGTGCGAATGCGAATTTTCGGCATTGGGCATTGGGCATTGGGCATTGGTTTATTCCCCGCGTCTCCCTGATCTCCCCACTCCCGACTCCCCACTCCCTCTTCTAATGCATCGATCGCATTTGTCAACAGATTCATAAATACCTGATTCATCTGTCCAGCGTGACACACCACTGCTGGCAGGTTGCCGTAATCTTTAACTACTTGGATTTCGGGATATCCTGGTTTGGCTTTTAAACGACTTTGTAATATTAGCAAGGTGTTATCCAAACCTTCATGGATGTCCACTGCTTTCATCCCGTCTTCATCAAGGCGAGAGAAATTGCGTAAAGATAAGACAATCTGCCGAATGCGTTCGGCTCCCATATTGATAGAATTTAGGATCTTGGGCAAGTCTTGTTTGAGAAAGTCTAAATCAATGGCGTAGATTTGTTCGTGAATTTCTGGTGTTTGTGGGCAGTAGTGCTGTTGATAAAGTTCTATTAAGTGCAGCAAATCTTGGATATATTCACTGGCATGACTAATATTGCCATAGATAAAATTGACGGGATTATTGATTTCGTGGGCAATTCCCGCTACCAACTGTCCCAAACTAGACATTTTTTCAGTTTGAATCAGTTGGGTTTGGGTTTGTTGAAGTTCTAGCAGTGCTGCTTCTAGTTGCTGGGCTTTGTCTTGGGCAGTTTGGGCGGCGATGCGACTTTGGGTATAAAGTTTAGCTTGGTCAATGGCGATCGCTATTTGGTCTGTAACTGCTTGGAGTAATTCTACTTCATTGTCTAGCCAAGGCCGAAAGCCATTACAATAACCACAGCTAAAGGCGCCAATTTCCCCGGATTGGGTGTGTACGGGCAGCGACATAAAAGCAGTGAAGCCGAAATCCTTCAAAAACTCCCGTGTAGTGCCATAGGCTAGAGTGTTAAAATCATCGATGCGGATGATTTCTCTGTTCAAAGTTTTGTTGGCGATGAGTTCGATTTCTGCATTCGTTATTTGGTCGTTCAGCAGATAGGGTAAAAGCGAACTTTTAGCTTCATATACTCTTTCCCAGTAGGGTACTTCAGCGTTTTGTCGATACCAAAAGAAGGCACACCGATCTATTTGGAATAAGTTGCGAATCTCCTGAACTGCGGTTTCCACAATGTAATTGAGATCCAAGGAAGCTCGAATTTGGCTAGAAAGACGATTGAGTAATGTTTCCCGCCGGACGCTTTCTCTAAGTGCGACTTCTGCTTGTTTGCGATCGGTGGTGTCATAGCAAATACCAACGAAGTTCAAAACATTGCCATTGGCGTCTCTATTAGCAGATGAGTTGCTTGTATGCCATCGCCAACTGCCATTTTTGTGTTTTACCCGATATTCAATAGGGTCTTGTTTTTCGCCTGTTGTCACAACTCTTTGCAAATAATTTGCACACATAGGTACATCGTCAGGATGTACAAATACAGTAAAGGATTTGCCTTCCACCTCGCCAACCTCATGCCCTAAAATATCAGTCAAGTTTGGAGAAACGTAGGAAAATATCCCTTCAACCGTCAGTGCAAAAAGAATGTTATTGGCGTTTTCAACAATGGTGCAAAATTGGGCATCGCTTTTGGCCAATGCTGCTTGTACTTTATCCTCGTTTTCGCGGACAAGAACTATAATTTGCTGCTTTGGTAATGGTAATAATCTAGCCTCAAAGTTACCATTTCCTTGTGCTAGCGGTAAGCTATATTCAAAACTAACTTCAGATTGAGTTGCAAGTACTTGAGTGATTGCTTGGTAGAAGCGATCGCCTACGGCAGTCGGTAGGCATTCTCGCAAACTCTTACCCTGTTCAACTCCTTGTGCAATATACAGACTTGGCATTTTTCCTGGCCGATAATCCAGGATAGTTCCATCAGCATCAAGACGAAAGTAAAAATCAGGAATTACTTGCAAAATGGCTGCAAACTCTGATGTTTTTTGGCGCAGATCTGCTTCAACAGCTTGACGTTTTGCAGTTTCTGCTTGCAGTCGCTTTAGTACTTTTGTTAATTCCCTCGCCTGCTTTTTTTCTGTGAATTGACCCTGTTGGTTAAATAGTTTCTCATCTTGTTGTATCTTTTCTTTTTCAAGATTGATTTGGTTAATGTAGCTTTGCACCCTTCTAGAAAACACTTTTACCTGCCTGCTCTGCCTAAATTATTGAAGTAAAGTCTCTAAAATTAGATTTGTTAAAAAATGTGTATAATATTTTTATCTCAACCTGCTCACGATCTTAATACTTTATTTCTTTTTCTATATACATTAATTCCTCTTTTTATGTAAATAAATTAGGAAAATGCTGAAGTTTTGATTAAGATGAACTTCACCATTTTTACTAAAATTAAAAATTCATCAGCTTCAGTAAAATTACTTAAGCAGCCTTGAGCGTTGAAATCATCGATAAATTCATACTGATTATGTAATTTAATGGCTGAAAATCTAAATTAGCTTCGCTGTGTTTAGATCCCCGACTTCTTAAAGAAGTCGGGGATCTAACTTTTCACGAATTATTTACAACTGCTATATGAGGTGATGATGTCTTCATCGAAAATTCACAATTTCCAAGATTTTCATACCAAATCAATATTTATTTTTCCTAGCAAAGCCGGATTTTTCAAAATTGTCTTGGCGGATTATGGGGGACGCGGAAAATAACTAATGACCAAGCCCCGTTGGGGCGGGAGTCGGGAGTAGGGAAAGAGATAGCCCCAACATGTGGGTCACAAGCCCCGCCAATGTTTGGCGATAGCATTGGTGGGGGTTTCAAGCCTCGACCAATGCTGTATCCCCGACTCCCGACTCCCGATTCCCCACTCCCCTTTGTTGACAAATGCCCGGTCTGTTGTATAGATCCCTGGCGATCGCATTTTATATGTTATAAAGCTCAGAGAAATTTATGTTAGGCGGAAACTACTCTATGGAACCAGACAAACTGGCTAGTTTTAAAGAGTACGGTGAATTCATCCTCCGGAAGATAGATTCTGTACCTGAATACCCTTCAAAACAAGAAGATTGGGTTCCGGCTAGCCTTGATGATTGTCTCCGTCGTTTGCGGGAAGCTGCCGAAAAAACTGTAGATCTTGCAACTTCGCCTGTGAAAATTGGTGTGATGGGGGAATTCAGTAGCGGCAAAACTTTACTTTTAGGCAGCTTGATTGGATATGCAGATGCTTTGCCAGTCAGTGAAAACCCGACTACAGGTAATGTTACTGCCCTCCACATTATACCCCAGGATGACTTTGCAACTACACAACTGAGTAATTTTACTGTAGAATATCTTTCCCATGAAGGGGTACACGAGTGTCTGCGGTTCATGTTGGGGGAAGCCAATAAACGGACAACAGCAGCGGGACTTCCTCCCATACCAGTGTCCAAGCTCAATTCTGGCAAAGATATTATTGGCTGGTGTGAAGAAGCATGGAATAGTTCTAACAATTTAGATTTACGGTATTTACTGAGAGAGTTAGTATTATTCCTACGGGCTTATCAAGCTTATGGGGAAGTAATGTGTGGTGGGCGCTACCAAATTGATGCTACCACTGCCCGCGAAGGGTTACAGCTAGTGGAACAGCCAATGGCCATCCAAACTCTCAAATTTGAAGATTTACCACCAGCGCATATCCGATTACCGAGTCCACCCCAGAGGCTACCAACGAAATTATTACAAAACAGCTTTCCACTGATTCGCCGCGTAGATATTGATGTCAAAATCTCACGGGAAATTTGGGATGTTGCGGGTGCTGCTAAATTTATTCTGATCGATTTTCCGGGATTGGGGGCTGCTAATTCGGGCGCTAGGGATACCTTTTTGTCATTGCGGGAATTGGCAGAAGTACAGACAATTTTAGTACTGCTAAATGGCAAATCTCCAGGAAGCGATCGCGCTAATAAAATCTTTACCATGATGCAGCAGCAGCGACCAGGACAAGACCTGAAAGATTTAATTCTTGTCGGTGTGGGTCGCTTCGATCAACTACCCTTGGAAAGTGAGGGTGGTGAAAGAGAACTCGACCAGCTGACTGAAGATAGGGATTTGCACGAGGACATTGTTTTCCAAAAACTCAAAGTTCTGCAAACCACCATTGACGGTGCAGAGGCGTTTACAACTCAAAAAGACCGCATCGTTTTACTCTCGCCACTGTTGGGACTCGCTGAATTAGCAAAACGTTCGAGTAAAGTCAAAGCAGGTTCACCAGAGTTTTTAACTAACTTAGACTATCCTGATTACTTAGACAGGTCTAAACGGCTACAAGATAAATGGGGACGCTTAAGCCAACGGCTGTTAGAATCTGATACCCGCAGCTATTTGGGGAGACAATTAGGTTACTTTGCTCAAGATGGTAGCCTTGCGAAGTTACGGGAATTGATTCAAAACCACGTTGCTACTCATGGTCTCAAGCAATTGTATGAAGATACTAAAAGAGCCGCTGATGTGGTGAGTCAGCAACAAGATCATTTGAAAGACATCATAGATGAAATTCACGAGCAAGGCATCCCCACAGGAGACAGTCCTGCTTTTATTGAGTTGCGTTTTGTGGTGGAAACTTTAGATAAAATCTACAGGAATTTCCAAAAAAACTTAGATAAAGAACCACTCAAAGACCGACGCGGTGTAATAGTTAGCGATGTAGTCAAAGACGAACTTACCTTTAGAATACTTAATTGGAATCAGTGGACTTTACTGTTCAATAAAGCCAACAATGGCACCATCGCCCTTGCCGAATCTAAAGGTGCAGCAGGTAAATTATTTGATAGAGGAAACCGCGTCAATAGTTCTTTGCCGACAAAGAGTGATGATTTTTATCCAGTATTTGAAAAAACCGTTAAAGAAGTAGAAGAATTTGCCCGCGATCGCATTCGTCAAGCTGTGGTAGATTTGTTGAATCAATTGTCAAATCAGGTAGCCCCAGAACGCGACCAATTAAAAGCAATTCTTCACCCAGAGATGGAACAAGAAATCGAATCAAAATTTGGTGTGGAAGAAGCCGATCTCTTTTATAAATTATTACTAGGATGCGACCCCAACGAATGGAAAGAAGCAATCATTTCTGAAATTAGTACCAAAGACAAAACCGTTGCACCCGAAATCATTTTTCCCCTAGCGCGTCAAGACGATAAACACAACGTTGGTCAAATCTTTGACTGGGCACCAGAAAAAAGCCAAGGCTTACCCAGAAGCAGCAATCACCAATTGTTAGTACTGCGACTGCGAGATGAAATTACTGCTAGCGCCAGCCTTCATCTTGTACAGTATGTTAGTGAAGTGAATCAGCAAATTAATTCCGAACTTGAAGGCATTTTGGATCAAATTATTCCGAGTTTACAAAATCTCTCGAAAAAAGAAGCATTACTGAGATATTTAACAGCTGGTGAATTGCCATCTGAAATAGCGATTCCCACTTGGTTGCAGATTCTTTCAGACATTGCTGCTATTTCTTACTTAGATGTTTTTTGATGACTCAAGAAAGAACCCACAATTCAGAAGGCTTTGCTTCTGAATTCTGAATTCTGACTACTGAATTATTCTTAAGCGATCGCGTAGAGTTATGGGAATGTATTTGTGAGACGTGATGCGATTTTTTATACGCTTTTCAAGCGTGTTCCAGGGTTACTTTTCGAGTTAGTAGAACAGCCACCAGCCGAAGCTGCTAACTATCGCTTTGAATCAGTTGAAGTTAAAGAACCAACATTTCGGATTGATGGAGTATTTTTACCTCCACCTGATGCAACATCTCAAATTATCTTTTTTGCTGAGGTGCAATTCCAAAAAGATGAGTTACTGTACCATCGCTTTTTCTCGGAATCGATGCTGTATATGTATCGCAACCCAACACTTTATGATGATTGGTACGGTGTAATTATTTTACAGTCTCGCAGCTTAGAACCAGAAAAGACTACTATTCACAGGTCACTACTGAACAGTTCGCAAGTACAAAGGATTTATTTGGATGAGTTAGGTAATTCTGATGAGCAAAGAATTGGTATCAGTTTGATGCAGTTAACTATCGCTTCGGAAACTCAAATGGTGGAACAAGCGAAACGTTTAATTGAACGGGTACAACAAGAACAGATCACTGTTTTGGCTAAGGAAGACATAATAGATGTAATCACAACAATTGCTGTTTATAAATTTGCCAACTTAAGTCGTGAAGAGGTAGAGGCCATGTTAGGAGTTAAGTTAGAAGAAACTAGGGTTTATCAAGAAGCTAAACAAGAGGGACTAGAACAAGGAGTAGAAATAGGGCGAGAACAAGGAAGAGAAGAAGGAAGAGAAGAAGGACGAGAAGAGGGGCGAGAAGAACTAAAACTTGAACTTGTACCTCAGCTATTAGCTTCTGGTATGTCGATAGAAAATGTTGCCCAGTTACTTAATTTAACCATCGAACAAGTAAGGCTTGCATCTGAGTAATTACAACAATCGCTGTTGATAAATTTGCCAACTTAAGTAGTGAGGAGGTAGAGGCCATGTTCGGAATTAATTTAGAAGTAACTAGGTTTTATCAAGAAGCTAAAGAAGAAGGACGACAAGAAGGAATAAAAGAAGCAAAATGTGAACTTATTACTCGGTTCTTAGCTTCTGGTATGTCAATGGAAAAAGTTGCTCAATTACTTAATTTAAACATCGAACAAGTAAAACTTATAAGCGAGCAAGACTCTTCAAAATCAACTTAGTAAATGCTCCAATTCTGATGGCGATCGCTTTTAAATGAAAGAGCAATCGCCCTAAATAAAAAACTCAGCGTTCAACAGAATTATTTAATACTATAATGAACCATTTTCAATTGAACAACTATACTGATACACAACCAAACGATAAACAACAAAAAAGATTTCCGGGATGGTTTGCATTAGATTTTGGTACGTCGAATTCTACAGTTACACTTTTCGATCCCATTGAAGTACCGATCGCCGAAATTTTACCCAAAGAACAAGAAATGCGGTTGCGCGATCGCTTATCGCAATGGTTGAGTTCTCCTGCTTCTGTAGCTTTACCAGATGTCAGCGATGAAGATTGGGAAAAGTTTCTTCTAGAAATTAGCAAAAATCTGGAAATAGAACCAAGAAAATTAAGTGAAGTTTTTGAAAGTGATAACAAAGAGCGATTTTTGGAAGCGATTCGCCAAATTGAACTTTGTTTAGGAAATAGCGACAGATTCCGTCGCGCTGTTAGCAAAAAACTCTATCAAATCTATCATGAAGTGTTCCGCGTTCCTACCTTAGAATCGCAAAATCTCATTCCAGTTGTGCTGGATATCGATCGCCGTGACACAGAAATTCCTAGCGAGTCGGAAATTTCCCATTTAGCTGAATTGCAACTGCGGATGGGTAGGGAAGCTAGAGATAATAGAAAAAAAGCGATCGCTCAAGGTACAAGCGGTACTTTAAAGGAAATTATCAGTAGGTTTCATCATTCACCCAAACGCTATTTTGGTCAAGAGCGATCCTTTTCAGTTATTTTGGATGGTAAGGAAGAAACAATCACCGCCAAAGAACTAATTCAATCGGCTTGGGCACATTTAATTAAATTAACTGAAGACTACCGCCAACGGGCGCGACGCAGATTTTCAGAAGGAGATTTTTTAACAGCAGTTGTTACCTATCCAACAGTCGCCCCGCCTGTTGTTCGTAAGGAAGTTAAAGAATTAGTTGAACAGTTGGGGATCGATGATGTCCAAACTGCTTATGATGAAGCTGTTTCTGTGGCAATATTCTTTTTATGGCGAGAATTTGGTGGGAATCTGAATATTGGTATTGAATCCTTTAAAACTCGTTGTCGTCAAACTGGAAATAAATGGTCACAAAATGTTCTCGTCTTGGATATCGGCGGCGGAACCACAGACTTAGCTTTGATTGAATTAACTCTGGAAGATAAAACCCCAGTATTTGCTGATTATGAAGATCGGGGTTTGGGAGGACGTTACTATAAACTGACTCCTAAACTATTAGGTTCGTCTGGACATTTACAGTTAGGTGGTGAATTAATTACACTGCGAATTTTTAGATTATTGAAAGTGGCGATCGCTGACTTTTTATTAACAGCAGTAGCCATAGGTGACATCGAAAACGAAAAGTTAGAAGATTTAATTAACTCTGAATTAAACGAGCGTTTCTTAGAACAAGGTAAATTCAAAACTGGCAGTCTTTTAAAATGTTTGGATAAGGAAAATCCCGAAGGTGATGTTGCTTATAAAGATGCTTTAGATACTGCCGAAAAAGTATTACCTACCCGCTGGCAACAATCACCCCAACGCCTACAAACATTTTATCTCCTCTGGGATTATGCAGAAGCAGCTAAACTGAAACTTGGGCAAAAACCACCAATTGATGATTCTCTATTAACCTTCGCACTCTCTGAACAAGAAATTGCTGAACTCCTCAGCCAAAGTGCCGTTAAATTGCAACTTAAAGATCCCAATAACATCTGCGTCACCCTAGACAACCAGCAATTTGAACGAGCCGCAGTTTCCGGAATTAAAGAGGCGATCGGTATTGCTAAAGGATTAATGGAAAGCCGTTTGCGTCCCGATGATATCACCAAAGATTCTTGGAATTCTCAAAAAGTTGACTGGTTAATTCTGTCTGGTAAAACTTGTAATCTCGACTTAGTACAGCGACAAATCTATCAAGAATTTAGTAAATCTCCCTATTTTGTTTGGAATCCAGAACGCATTACTTTTGTTTTGGAATTTACCAAACTAGCCACCTCCGCCGGTGCTTGCTATGCGGAAAAATTACGAAGATTGAGATTCGATCCAGAAGAATCTAAAAGCTTGCTGCGTAAGGGAGCTAACCAGCTAGAAATTGACGTTAAAAACCTGTTTTATTATTTGCCTTGCAACTTCAAACGCAAAACCCAAAGCAACGATTTATTGACTATATTCAAAGCTGGTCAAGAACTTTATCAACTGGCATCTTGGGAAAGTGTCGCCAAAGTTCGTACTCCTTGGCAAGGGATACAATTAACTAATATTATCTACCGCCAAGATTACGAAGAAGGAGATTTACGACTTTGGGGTAGCTTCGATGGTAAAAACCTGATGAATCAATTAGGAATGGAAGAAGGAGAATTTCTCAAAAAAATCAAAGTCCAGTTTGAAATTGACCAAACTCTGGAATTTAGCGTGTTGCTTTGTCAGGGAAATCCCCATTATTTAATTGACATTCCTGGCATTGATTTGGGAGCAGTAGTTTCAGAAAATTCAGCGCTATTTGCTGAGGGTAAATTGAAGTGGAATATCGCTGTACAAGGACCGAATAAAGACTTAAGTGATGGTGATATTGCCGTCAATGTCATCGAGTCTGCAACTGTGGATCAACCAGATGCCTATCATTTAGTATTTGAAGTCGGAAATGATGATAAATCTTTCCACGAATTTCATTATTTACGTGATGGCGTGACACAACCAGGAATCGGATTAATTAGTAATCCCTTACCTCCCTTCCCAAAAACTGGCCAGCACACTTTCTATATTTATCAAACAGATGCCGAAACCCAAAGGAAAAAATGGATACGAATTGGCGCACTTAGTAAACCAGACATCACAACAGATTATCCTTGTCAATATCGTGTGACTCTGGACAATCAAGGTATTTTACGGATGCACGCAGGTGAAGTACCTTATTGGACATCAACAAATCAAGAATGTCTTAAACAAGAAGGATGCGTTTATTTGGCTGAATTAGAATTACAACCTAATGAAGTTGATAAAGAACGCGATCCATTTTGCGGTATACATTAGAATTTAGTCACGCAGAGGCGCAGAGTTTTTTTAGCGTCTTACGTCTTAGTTTGAGATAGAAAAAAGCTCTTTATCTCCGCGCCTCTGCGCCTCTGCGTGAGATAAAAAAAGGTAATATTAATGCAGCATTTCCGTCAATTATTAGAAATACAAAACTCACAATTAGCTCAATTATTGCGGTTTACTCTCTACGGACTTGAAACTACTTTAAATCAGGCTCGTGCAGAATTTCCACTAGATCCAGGAGTCGAGGTATGCGATGAGTTGCTGAAAGAACTTCACAGCCTATTGCAACCTCCAGCTACACCCTCACAGTCAGAGAATGGTTGGCAAGATGCCATTATAACTTCCCAAAATACATTAAAACTCAATCATTTAAGGGAAGCTTTTGATTCTGATTCAGAACTTAATTATTATCTGGGTAATTCGCAATTGCAAAGCCAAACTGACTCAGATTTGTGGAATGAAATTCAACGCAAATTGTTACGAATCCCAGAGGATTTAGCTGCATATTGGCGACAGCACACCTTGGATATGGCTCAAGAAGTAGGTGCGATCGCAGATAATTCTAATCTGCATCAACTTCCCTTTATCCGTGATGAAATTATCTACCCTGGACTTAGCGGTACTATTCAAACTCAAGGATTAAGTTTATCTCAAAAAGCACTTTTAAATTCTCAAATTCTCCAAGGTAATGAATCCGATTTACCAGGGGGATTATTATTTTTATATATGAAATTTATTGAAATAGAACCAGATTTATATCATGCTTTAAAGAGTGTTTTTAGCTTTGATGTCATCTCGTTACACTCAAAACCTGAACAGCGGAATCAATATATTAATGCTTTGAGCGATCGCTGTCAACGCACCCAAAAAGCTGAAGAAAACGCCGATCCCCTGTCTATGTTGCGTGCTTGGATTGACATGGATGAGGCAATACACTCTTTGGTATTTGTACCACCGGCTGAACGTTATTCATGGTGGGGGAAGCTACAAAACGAATCACGGCGCATTCTCAAGAAGGTTGCTGATAAAGCTATTAATGCAGGTCATGAAGTGCGAATTCGCCAATTATCTGGACTTTATGCAGATATCTGTGCCTCATCTAAAGATGATTTACAACTAGATTTCGGTGGTACCCCTGGGGAAGTGTTAACTTGTCTGCGGGTATATGCGCGAATTAACCACGAAGAATCCCCAGGGCGTGTAATATTCCGTTCATCACGGTAGCTGCTGGGAATAGTCATTAGTCATCTGTATTTACAAAGCACAGATGACTAATGACGATTTTCTAAATTTACAGAATGCCCCAGAAGTGTAAAATCCCTTGGCCAGAGAACGCTTCAATTAGAATGGCAGCTAAAAAACCAATCATTGCAAAACGACCGTTCCAGTTTTCACTCTGAGGAGTAAAGCCCCAGCGTAAAGCATTAGGATCTTCCGAAACCGAAGGCGTAGTCTTGTTAGCGTTTGACATAATTAACACTCCGAGCTTCTATGTTGTGACAGTTATAACCGCCTGTAAAGTAATGTAACAGATTTTTACGGAATTGCAACATAAACCAAAAACAAAACAGTAACCCAGTATATATGACGGATACGTAGTTTTTTTGTGGTGTGATGGCGATGCCTACGGCGGCAAGCTACGCCTCAACAAAAAATTACCTATGACTCACCACCGGAAAAAAATAGAGGTAAGACAAAGGCTGTGAGAATTCCACCAAGCACAATCACCTCAATAATTCTCAGGTAAAAATTATTTTGCATAAAATTATTCATTAACGCACCAAAGTTAGCTGAACTACTCAACCAACTACGGAAACGGCTAGACCATTGAGTGGGACTATCTTCTGGGCGAAACTTCCAGGAAAACATCGAGAGTAACAACGGCGTACCACCCACCTTGGTAGACATCAAAACATGAATTGCCACACAGCAAACCATGACAACCCAAGCACTAAGGTGGAGAGAGTACCAAATATGATACAACTGCCCTGCGGGGAGCCACTCTTCCTTCATCATTCTGCCAGAGTTCACAGCCAAAACAGCAGCTATGAGCATGAGAGTGTTCGCCAAACGTTGCAAGCTAACCCACCAAATCGGCTTGCCAACCTGGCTCAATTGCTGTAAAGAATCAGATTGAAGAAGGCGCCTTTGTCCAGCATGAAAGCTATAGAGGGCAAAAGCAGGTAGAACAAGCAAGAAAAATAATGCAAAAGTGCCGTGAATGCCTTGAATATCGGCAATTTGAGGAAATGGTATGCTGCCAAATCGGCGATCGTAAGTGTTGTAAACTAGAAATCCGGTAATGATTGCCGCGATAACTAAAATTCCACTTGTGCCATGAAGAATTCGCAATAATAAAGGTTGATAAGGTGCAGAACGGGTCATAGGATTGAGGTGTAATTAGAAGTTAATATTAAAAATTTTAGACATTATTAGGACTCCTATTTAATTGCTTGAAAAAACTCCCCCTCAACTTAAAAAGCCTGATTAACAACTCTCTACCTACATCGATAACTTTAAAAATCAAAGCAGATTACTGCCTTGCCGCTATAAGATTACCTATCTCTTCCTTTGTGTTCTTCTCTAACGAGACGCTACGCGAATGCGGTTCGTTAAAAAATTTAGGTATTCTTGGAGTGCGAAGGGAGTAATATATAATTTTTGATTATGCTCAAAAGCCCTCTCCGATATCCTGGTGGTAAGTCAAAAGCAATAAATCAAATAGTCGAATACTTACCAGATAATTTTTCTGAATTTAGAGAGCCTTTTGTCGGCGGTGGTTCTGTATTTATTTACTTAAAACAAAAGTTCCCCGATCTCAGAATTTGGATTAATGATTTAAACCGCGAACTATTCTTATTCTGGAAGTTTGCCCAATCTGATATAGCTCAGTTAGTTAAAGAAATTCGCCATATTAAAGCCAAATACACAGATGGTAAATTATTGTATACAGAATTAACCACTGTAGATGTCAACAAATTATCTGATTTTGAAAGAGGAGTCCGCTTTTTTGTCCTCAATAGAATTACGTTCTCTGGCACTGTTGAATCAGGTGGTTTTTCCCAAGAAGCTTTCCATAAACGTTTTACTGATTCTTCAATAGAACGGCTAGAAAAATTAGAGAATATTCTGGATAAAAATGTAGAAATTACTAATTTAGATTACAGTCACTTATTAAAACAAGCAGGTGAACAAGTATTTTTATTTTTAGATCCACCATATTTTAGTGCTACTAAATCAAAGCTATATGGTAAAGACGGTGACTTGCACACCTCATTTCAACATCAAAGATTTGCCGAGCTTTTGCAACAATGTCATCATCGCTGGCTAATCACTTACGACGATTCACCACAAATTCGAGAAAATTTTCAATGGGCAAATATTTCAGAGTGGGAGTTGCAATATGGCATGAATAACTATAAGCAGAATGGTGCTGCTAAGGGAAAAGAGTTATTTATTACTAATTACGAAGTTAAAATTGATTTGGAGAAAAAAGTACCAAATCAAAATTTGATGAATGCGGCTTTACAGCTAAGCCTTGATATTTGAACTTACAGCAGATTTCAAGTAAAGTGAAGTACACAATCTAGCTCTCAAAGCTAGTCTGAAAGCCTATTCTAATTCTGAATTCTGACTCCTGAATTCTGTTCTAACTTTGATGAAAGCCAATTTTTCGGTAGGATAGCTCCCATGCCCTGTAACGTAGCTACACTCTACAACACACAAACCTTAGCTATGACAACTTCCTCAATTCCTGCACAAGAATCCTATTATGTTCTGCTCCAACAATTAATAGATGGCCAATCATTGTCACGTACTCAAGCTGCTGAATTGATGCAAGGTTGGCTCAGTGAAGCGGTTCCTCCAGAGTTATCGGGAGCAATCTTAACAGCGCTGAACTTTAAAGGCGTTTCTGCCGACGAGTTAACCGGCATGGCTGAAGTATTACAAGCGCAATCCAGGGTGGGGACTGGGGACTGGGGACTGGGGACTGGGCAAAAATCCACCCAATCCCTAATTGATACCTGTGGTACTGGTGGAGATGGTTCGTCAACTTTTAATATTTCGACAGCGGTTGCTTTTGTTACGGCTGCTTATGGCGTACCTGTTGCCAAACACGGCAATCGTTCAGCCTCAAGTCTCACGGGAAGCGCCGATGTTTTGGAAGCCTTGGGTGTAAATTTGAGTGCCCCTAGTGAAAAAGTACAAGCTGCTTTACAGGAAGTGGGGATCACTTTCTTGTTTGCCCCTGGTTGGCACCCAGCACTCAAAGCAGTTGCCTCATTACGGCGGACTCTCAGGGTGCGAACAGTGTTTAATTTACTCGGCCCCCTAGTAAATCCCTTGCGTCCAACTGGGCAAGTGGTGGGGTTATTCACTCCCAAACTTTTGGCTACGGTTGCCCAAGCTTTGCAGAATTTGGGCAAGGAAAAAGCGATTGTGCTGCACGGGCGAGAAAAACTCGATGAGGCTGGGTTAGGAGATTTAACTGACTTGGCGGTGTTATCGGAGGGAGAAGTGCAGTTAACTACCATTAATCCCCTAGATTTGGATGTCACACCTGCTCCCATAGGTATGCTTCGGGGTGGCGATGTCCAAGAGAATGCGGTGATTCTGAAGGCGGTACTCCAAGGCAAGGGAACTCAAGCGCAACAGGATGCGGTAGCTTTAAATGCTTCGTTGGCGCTGCAAGTAGCGGGTGTAATACCGTTTCTCGATCATGCCCAAGGGATTAAAATCGCTAAGGATATCCTGCAAAGTGGGACGGCTTGGACGAAGTTGGAGCAGTTAGTTCAATTTCTGGAGAATTGACTTGCGATCGCAGTTGCGGGCGAAACTCTACCACATTCCGCTTGATTGTGACATCGTAGTTTCCAAAAAAGTCATGTCCTAAAAGTCCAGTTTCGAGTTCCGTACCCGCGATCGCCACCGGCACTCGATTCACTCTCACCCCGCCAAGTGCCATCGATTCAACATAGCCCACAGGAAATTCTACAGCTCTAGAACTGGCGGTGTTTGCCTTAGCTCTCCCCACTGGCACTATTCCCAAAGCATTTGCCATCTCTTGGGTGATCACAGTGCCACTGGCTCCCGTATCTACAATCATCTCAAACTTTCGCTGACCATTGAAGGTTACTTCCACAATTGGCGTACCACCAGCCCGCCTTTTAATCGGCGCTGTAAAAACTGGTTGGTCTGGAATCACCACTGCTGACGAAGATCTTTCTGTTTCTGGTGGTAATAATTTTTTTTGTACAGGAATTGATAGAGGTGAAGTGAACTTTGGTGTAGTTCCTGCTTGGGGAACCACAACTACTATTTTTTGAGGTTCCTGAATTGGCACAGGGCGAGGATTAGCTTTTTGCTTGGCGTATTTGATTTGGCGCTGATATTCTGTGATTTTGGATTGAGCAAAGGCAAATTCTGGTGTTTGTCGCTGCACTTTTTGCATGAGAGCGATCGCATCCTGATATTGACTCGCCACCAAATTCCAATCATCTGGAGATTGAGCAGATTGGCTGATACTCCAAGCACTGACAGCTTTATCTAACGCCAGTTCAAAAACACTAGGTTCAGTTTCAGACGGCTCTTGCGGCTGTGCTTCTGGAGTAGCTGCTGGTGTTGCTGGTTCGGTGGCGGCAGGCTGTACTGATGCCAAATCCCCAACTGACGCGGGTTGCTCATTGCCAGTAGTCGTAGTGTTTTGTTTGTCTTCACTACAGGCAACACTCATAACCGCTAGAGCGCTGAGTACAAAAATTAGGGTTGCACGGGATAAAAAAGTCGGAAGCATAATTAATATTAACTGCCCAAGCTCCTGCAAATCCACTCTCGCGTACCTATTTAAAGATTTTAAGTAAAAGGCAATAGGCAACACGCAACAGGCAATTTTAATTTTTAATTAACAACCTGAAAATTCCTAGTTGGCCAACTCATGGGATAATTAACGATCGCAGTCTTGGAAAGTAGGGAGTGGAGAGTAAGGAATAGGGAGTAGGGACTAGAGAAAAGTTTTCTGAATCCCCAATCCCCAATCCCCAATCCCCAATCCCCAATCCCCACTCCCCACTCCCCAATCTATGTCCTTATCTGACGCAATACCAGCTTTACTTGTCTTGGCAGATGGAACCACTTATCGCGGTTGGTCTTTCGGTGCTACAGGAACCGCGATCGGAGAAGTGGTATTCAACACTGGCATGACTGGCTATCAAGAAGTACTGACCGACCCTAGTTACTGCGGTCAGATTGTGATTTTTACTTATCCAGAATTGGGGAATACTGGCGTCAATCCTGAAGATGAGGAATCAGACCGCCCCCAAGTGCGGGGTGCGATCGCCCGCAATATTTGTCATCGGCCAAGTAACTGGCGATCGACGCAATCCTTACCTGACTACCTCAAACAGCACCAAATACCAGCTATCTATGGTATCGATACCCGCGCCCTCACCCGCAAAATTCGGATGTTCGGAGCCATGAACGGTGGCATTTCCACAGCTATTCTTGATGAGGGAGAATTGCTAGAGCGGGTGCAGGCAGCTCCGAATATGGCAGGATTAAAT
Source organism: Desmonostoc muscorum LEGE 12446 (assembly GCF_015207005.2). Classification (GTDB taxonomy): domain Bacteria; phylum Cyanobacteriota; class Cyanobacteriia; order Cyanobacteriales; family Nostocaceae; genus Nostoc; species Nostoc muscorum. The sequence continues at coordinate 591,876 of NZ_JADEXS020000001.1, read as the reverse complement.
CTGGTTCGTGAAGTTACTACCCCAACAACTTATGAGTGGTCAGATCCCACAATTCCAGCCTGGGAATTCAATCCAGAAACTGCGAACAATATTGGAGAACCCTTTACAGTTGTTGCCCTTGACTTTGGCATCAAACGCAATATTCTGCGCCGCTTAGCAAGTTACGGTTGTCGAGTGATTGTTGTACCTGCTGATACACCATCAGAGGAAATTCTCAACTACAATCCTGATGGTGTCTTTCTTTCTAACGGGCCTGGCGACCCTGCTGCCGTCACCGAAGGGATTGCAACTGCCAAAGCGCTGCTGCTAAGTGAAAAACCCATTTTTGGGATTTGTATGGGACACCAAATTTTAGGCCATGCCTTGGGAGCAGAAACCTATAAACTCAAATTTGGTCACCGTGGTTTAAATCAGCCTGCGGGTCTACAACAAAAGGTAGAAATTACCAGCCAAAACCATAGTTTTGCCATTGACCCAGATTCTCTACCTGCGACAGTTGTGGAAGTTAGCCACCTGAATTTAAACGATCGCACCGTTGCCGGGGTACGTCACAAGTCTCTGCCCATATTTTCTGTACAGTATCACCCAGAGGCCAGTCCTGGTCCTCACGATGCTGATTACTTGTTTGAACAATTTGTTCAAGCCATGCGAACAGCACGTCAAGGTGATGGGAACTAAGGAATGGGGAGTGGAGAGTGGGGAGTGGGGAGATGAGGGAGATGAGGGAGATGAGGGAGATGAGGGAGCAGGGAGCAGAGGGGAAAGAGGTAATTCTTTATTCTCCCCCTTGCCTGCCCCCTACTCCCCACTCCCTACTCCCCACTCCCTACTCCCAAATCCCCAATGCTCCAGCAGATTGTAGACAACTCGCTCAAAAACCATCTATACTTGAGCGTTCACTTTAACTTATGAGGAGGGAATTATTGCTGAGCCACTGAATCTAACCGTGAGCCTGAGGGGCACTCGTGAAGTCCGGGATAACTGTCAGCTGTTCCGCCTCACAGGTTTGTTAGATGCCTTTTCTGAGCCGACATTTCGCAAGGTACTTGAGAGCAAGATTGAGGAGGGTCCTAAGCATATTATTTTGGATCTCTCACAAATCGACTTTATTGATAGCTCTGGCTTGGGTGCTTTGGTGCAAGCAGCTAAGAAGGCTCAAACCGCTAATGGCACTTTGCAAATCGTCACGAATGCCCGGGTCACTCAAACGGTCAAGCTTGTTCGCTTAGAGAAGTTTCTCTCCCTGCAACAAACAGTTGAAGCGGCTCTAGAAAACGTCAAGCAGTCTTGATTGCTCGACCTGAGAGATTAACTTAGCTATCCAGATTCAATATCGGGTAGCTGAATTTTTAACACTTCTGGCAAAACCTCTCTCCTTGTGGGAGAGGCGCTAAGCCAGTTGAGCTATTATATTTAAAACTGACTAAGGATAAACCTATAAACAGTAAATTATTAGAGATGTTTGTTAAGTATAAATGTTTAGGTCTTTAGCTTGATCCCCTTTAACCCCCATTGAAAGGTGGGAAACTAGACTATCAAACTATACCTAAAAAACGGATATTTAAGGGAATTCTCTAACTGCTTTGTGTATCATCAGAAACTTTTCAAGCTTTTTTTGAGAAATGTGAGTGTTGGCTGGGATATTCGATAAAAACTAAAGCCGGAGAAAGTTGTAGGAAATAAAAGCCAACAGATTAATATTTATGTCAACTTTACTTCATATTGTATGCTTATGGAGTTTATCGTAATGTGGTCAATTTCAAAAGTGAGCTAGTACGTAATGTAAGCCATAGACCGCAAAAAATAAGCGAAATTACTTTGGCTGGAGGTTGACATCAATGCGATCTAAGATGCCAAATTTTAATCAATAAAGATAAAATTTAGTAAGTAATTCTGATAGTGTTGATTATGCTAGGTATACTATGATGGCATACTTCAGAAAAATCAGTCTTTGCGAAGAATGCCTGCACAATTGAGCTAGTCAAGGAATGATTTATTTGTGAAGTCAAAGGAGGAAGAGCTATTAGATGGACAAGATGAAGCTCCCAAAGAGAGTTTATCTTGGACTCAAGCACTCTTGTTAACCACAGCGCCATTATCCCAACAGATTTCTTTTTCACAAGTACAACAAATTTCTCCCGCTGCTTTAGCGTACTTGGGAGATTCAATCTATGAAGTTTATGTTAGAATGTTCTATCTACTACCACTACAGCGAGCAGAAACTTACCATCGTCTGGTAGTGGCACAGGTAAGAGCGGAAACACAAGCGCTACATTTGCGATCGCTGACTCCTCATCTGAGGGACACCGAATTAGAAATTGTCCGCCGGGGTCGAAACGCTGCTACAGGACGCCCTAAGCGGCTCGATCCCGAAATCTATCAACAGGCAACTAGTCTAGAAACTTTAATTGGCTACCTGTATCTAACTGATTACCAGCGCCTAACTGAACTGTTGGAAATACTCCATCTTGAGAAATAGTGAAAACTCAATTTCACAATCATCAAAACAGTAGAGTCGATCTGGTAAATTCAGCTAGTCAGGATGCTCACCCTACGCTAATATCCTAAAACTAAAATGTCAAATCAACCGAGAAAAATCAAGACTTCTAGCGAACCAAATCGTGGGAAACCCGTAAAACTTCAGGGTAAGCGTGTTGTTACTAATCCCATTCGCAATCCCAGAAAAAAAATAGAGATCAACCCCATCTCTAGCAATTCGCGTCCCCAAAATAACAACTTCTCCCATCCATCTCTATCTACAAAACCAGCAGAAGATAGCGATTTAATCTACGGCCGTCATCCAGTATTGAGCGCGTTGCAAAATCAGCGCGGTCTCAACCGCATCTGGATTACTACCCGTCTGCGCTACGATTCCAACTTTCACCATTTGCTTTTGCAAGCCAAGGAAAATGGCACGGTAATTGACGAAGTTGAACCCAAGCGCTTAGACCAAATCACCAATGGATGTAATCATCAAGGTGTGGCGGCACAAATTGCTCCCTACACTTACATCGAATTGCCGGATCTCATTGAAAAAGCAAAATCTCTCACCGATCCTGTAATTGTCGTGGCTGATGGAATTACCGATCCCCACAACTTGGGAGCAATCATTCGCACTGCTGAGGCGATCGGCGCTCAAGGATTAGTTATACCCCAAAGAAGGGCTTCGGGGATCACTTCCACTGTTGTTAAAGTTGCAGCCGGCGCTTTAGAAAATTTTTCTGTGGCCAGAGTTGTTAACCTCAGCCGTGCCTTAGAAGATTTAAAAACAGCTGGGTTTTGGATTTACGGCACTGCTGCAACCGGCAGTGAACCCTTACACACAGTCAATTTCAGTGGACCCATCGTTTTGGTAATTGGCTCTGAAGGTGAAGGTCTGAGTATGCTAACTCAACGCTCCTGCGATGTCTTAGTATCAATTCCCTTACAAGGCAAGACTCCTAGCCTCAATGCCTCGGTAGCAGCAGGTATGGCACTCTATGAAATTTATCGTCAGCGATCGCTAAATACGCTGCATTTAGATAAATTACAAAAAACCTCTTTGAAAAAATAGCAGTAAAAGAGTATAAAGAAATGTAAAAGATAATAAAGTAACATATCCTTTAACACCCTGTAGCACGTTTAGAAATCGGCGAAAACCATGAAAACCATTTGGCATAACCTCAAGGAAGGGTTGACTAACACGTTTGACAACCTCGGCTTGGCTTGGTGGGTAGAAATTGTGACGCAGAATCCCCGCTGCACATACTACTTCGGACCATTTCTGAGTTCTGACGAAGCAAGATCGGCTAGCATCGGATACATAGAAGATTTGGAAAGCGAAGGAGCGCAGGGAATTGTTATGAATGTCAAACGCTGCAAACCCAATAATTTAACAATTGCTGATGACTTGGGGGAAAGATTTGACCGCAAAGTACAGCCTGCCTTTGGCGGTCAAGTTTAATTTAGGCAAGAGTCAAGATAATTCGTAATTCGTAATTCGTAATTCGTAATTTCTAGTTACGGTTACGAATTAAGCTCAAGAGTTAAAAATTCTTGTATTTTGGACTATTAACGACCAATTATGTGGGGATGTTCTTCTAGCCAACGGTCAATGTCACTTAGTACCAGTTGGGGAACTTCCCACGGGAAAAGGTGGGCGGTATTGGGGTAGCATTGCCACTGGCAATTTTTGAGGTGTCGAGCTGTTTCTAAGCTGGAGTCAACTGTGATGTGACGGTCTTGGACACCAGCAAGTACCAGACTAGGACATTGAATTTGTGGCAAGTCTAGAAGTCTGTCATACCCTGCTTGAATTGCGCTATAAAGGGCGCGAGTGGCAGCAGGAGAGGTTTGTAAATATGCCGGGACTGCTTCGGTGGCAATATATTTATAACTCGTAGATGTATGTTGTTGGATTAAATAGCGAAAAAGCGATCGCTTGCCAAAAGTTTCAATATTCCACTGCCAACTCGGTTTTATATAATTCAGTAGGGCTGCAACGCCAGTATATAAATTATCTTGCCAAGTGATGGGAGGATGGCTACCACGGGGTTTTGCGGCTGTTGCCACCAAAATCAGACCTGTAAGGCGCTTTGGCAAACGTAATGCCAGTTCCATTGCCAGAATGCCCCCAAGTGACCATCCCAATACGAGGCACTTTTCAATTTCAAAGCGGTCTAGCAGCGCTTCTAAGTCTGTCAAATGGTCATTCATATCAAAATTACCATTCCAGCGACTTTTGCCGTATCCACGTAAATCTGGGGCAATAGTTTGGTAGCGTTTTGATAAATGATTGGTGAACACAGAAAGACTGCGACCAGTACCGGGATGACCATGTAGGGCTAAAATGGGAAACCCTTGACCTTGGACGTAGACGTTGAGATTTGCAGCAGTAGTAGTATAACTGTGGCGATCGCTCATTATTCGCCCTTCTCCTGTCTGACAAATAAATGTTGTAAAATACGCTGATTTTCAGTTTTCAACCTTCTAATTTCCGAAATTGTTTCAGAACTAAAGTAGTTTAGGACTAGCCCTTTCAAGGTGTTGTGAGGTGGAAGTTATGGTAACACAGCTATGCTAGCCTACAAATTTCTGTATCTCATCTAAGAGCAACGTGCTACAAAATGATATGTTAAGAAATCGATTCAAAAACCATTTGGGGGATCAACACTTCGTTTTGTAATTCTCCAATACCTAAAAAGCGAGTCTCTTCATCATAAACTCGCACGATCCCAGAAACATCGAAAGTTAGAGAAATTCGCTGACCTTGACACCATTTTTGAGCAGATGTCAGTGGTAAAGTAACTGATGACAAATATTGTAATGGCGCATCGGGAGAAATGGGTTGAAATATCCCACTTTGTAGTTGTGTTTCTAAATCGGTCAAGGTGAGACTATCTGTTAAATGGAAACCACTACTTTCAGTACGAATTAAAGCCGCCAGGGTGCCACCAGTTTCTAAAATTGCACCTAAGTCACGAGCGATCGCTCTAATATATGTACCACTTCCACAGGCGATCGCCACATCCAATTCCGGAAAATCTCCTTCGCGCCAGTCCAAAATTTCTATGTGAAAAACCTCCACTGTTCGCACTGGAACTTCCACCGTTTCACCTTTACGCGCTAAGTCATAGAGGCGTTTTCCATCAACTTGAATTGCACTATAACTAGGTGGTATTTGCTCAATTTTGCCTTGAAATTTTGATAGTAGAGGTTTTACTTGTGCCAAACTCAATCCAGCACAAGCTTGAGAATTAATAATCTCGCCTTGTAAATCATCGGTTGTGGTACGCACACCCAACCGAATTGTCGCTTTGTAAGCTTTACTTTCTGGTAAATATTGTAATAGTCTGGTGGCTTTACCAAAGGCAATGGGTAACACTCCAGTAGCTGCTGGATCTAATGTTCCTGCATGTCCCACACGTTTGAGGCGCAACAATTTTCGTACCCGCGCCACGCAGTCGTGGGAAGTCCAGTCAAATGGTTTGTTTAAGTTGAGAAAACCTTGAGATAACACAAAATCAATACTTCCATTTTTTAAAGTTTATTAAATGCTGAAAAAATCAATATTTACCAATTAACGCTTAATTAAGCATTAATAATGTATATATAGCCTTTCCCCACAAGCGTGAGGTAGACCTGTAAAGGCACGGCAGTGCCGTGCCCCTACATCTTGCGATATGATGTTGTACCGGATCTGAATGGAAACCGCTATATATTAACCAGGATCAAAACTTGTTTTCAGCATTTTACCAGAGAATACACAAAAACCGCAGATAACGTCGAGCATTATCCGCAAATATCTGGTTGTCATTCATAAGTTCAAATACGTAAAACTATAATAGACAAAATTCATATAACACTTCTTATTTTTGGGAGGTACAAACTAGGGGAGCTAACCTAGAAAATCCTGTACTTTAATAAAATTTATTATATCATGAGTCCGATCTATTGCACTTTAATGAACATCAATAAAATGAAAAAAACAATCTTTAGCACTATATTCATTCTTTCCTTTATCTTGATTACGAGTTGTGGTAACTCTGGCAACACTATTTCTCAAAATAATCAACCTAATCCAGAAAATACAGCAATAGCTAACCAAAGTAATTCTGAATCTAATTCAGCAAAGAAAGCAAAGCTAGAAAATCAGGAACATCAAAAACAAACTAATCGTTCAGTATCATCTGAACAGACACCCATTAAAAACGATAATCCGACATTTGGCACTATTAAAGACATGCAAAATGGTGATTTAAAATGCTATGTTACCCTTGTTGATGGCAAGGGTAAATTATATGAAAGTGTTGGCGCAACATTTGATGTTTGCGAGCCAGATAAATACGTTAATAAAAATGTAGATTTATTTTATGAACTAGAAGATGTCAATGATTGCCAAAGTGCTGAACCTTGTGGAAAAACAATCAAAGAATGGCTGATTAACAAAATCGAAATTCGAGATCAAAAATCACAAGATTAATTTCATTAAAAAACGCTAATTTATTGACTTATGAATTCTGACTATGGCGATATTTGACCTATTGGGAATACCTTCGGTAAGCTGACTATAACTTTAGTTCCTCGTCCAACTTGACTGGATAAAGTGATATTACCACCATGTAATTCTACACAAGCTTTGGCGATCGCCAGCCCTAAGCCTGTGCCAGGAATTGTATCAACGTTACTTCCCCGACTGAAAGATTGAAACAAATTTTCCTGATCTGCGATGGGGATACCAATTCCCTGATCTTCGATGGAAAAAATGACTTGTGATTCTTTGCCCATCAGGTGAAACTCTACAGTACCTCCATCTGGAGAATACTTAATTGCATTGGACATTAAGTTAATAAAAATTTGCTGTAAAAGCCCGCGATCGCCCCAGAAGCCCTGATTATTGCCAGTAATCTTAAAAATCAACTCGTGGCGATCGCCTGTTGTTTCTCGCTCTTGTTCGATCAAATCAGAAAAAAATTGTAATAAATCGAGCGGCGTTGGCTTCAGCTTAGGTTTTTCCACTTCAAATTGATTAACCAAGAGCATATTGTCCACAAGTTTGGACATATATCTGGCTTTTTGTTCAATAATTCCCAGAAACTTCTGCTGTCTTAACTCATCGAGTTGCTGGCTATGTTTTACCAAAGTTGATGCAGCAGCCAAAATTGAAGTCAAGGGCGTCCGATACTCGTGGGAAACCGTTCCAATAATTTGGGATTTAAATGCATTGAGTTGCTTTTCTTTGGCGAGGGCTGCTTGAGTTTGGGCTAGCAATTCCGCCTGTTGGATAGCAATGGCTAGTTGCACCGACACTTCATTCAGCATCTGGGCATCATCAGCTTGCCACTGTCGTTCTCCTGAATTATGATGAGCAATCAACAAACCCCAAAGCTTGGGAGTTGGGTTTCCATTGTTGCTGAGATTAATCGGAACCACCAGATTTGATTCACTGTTAAATTGCTCTCTCAAACTCAAACGATTACACAAGCCAAGCTCATAAATATGAGGGATTGGGGATTGGGGATTGGGGATTGGGGATTGGGCATAGGTTATTCCTGTTGTCCGTCTTCTCTGCCTAGTCTCCTCCCCCAGTCCCCAGTCCCCAGTCCCCAGTCTCCAGTCCCCAGCCCCAACGCGATCGCACAGCGCGACAGTGTGGTATGACTCAGCCGAGGAGGCAACTATTGTACCGTCTCTATTTGGGGTGAACTGATATACCATCACGCGATCGCATTTCAGAAGTTGCTGCACCTCCGCTACAGCCGTATTCAAAATTTGCTCTAGGTTGAGAGACTGGCGAATTCTCAGAGCAGTTGTAGCAATTAACCGCTGCTGCTCCTGAGTTTTACTGAGTTGGGCTTGCAAGCACAATTGCTTGATGGCGTTACGGACTGCTAGTTGCAGTACATCCTGTGTCAGGTGTTGCTTGACTAAATAATCCAGCGCACCTCGTTTCATTGCTTGCACAGCAACCTCTTCATCACCACGCCCTGTCAACATAATCACAGGCACAGAAGTCTTAAAAATCTCCTGCTGCATCTGATCGAAGAGTTCTAACCCACTTTTATCAGGTAGACAATAATCCAGCAGAATGACATCGCAGTGCGTTTTTTGACACAATGCGAGTCCTTCTTCTGCACAGTCAGCCTCCAAAATCTGGTAGGACTGGTGCGGATCTTTCAAAAGATATCGACGATAGATTTTCCGATCTGCTGCACAATCATCGATGATGAGTAGCGTCCATGTGTCCAACATATTAAGTATGAGGATTTGGGAGCTATGTAGATCCCTTTTATCCAGATTGTGGTTTATTGCATAATTCTAAAAATAATATAAAATAAATATAAATAAAATCTAAATTCTTTACCAATCCTAAAGCGATACTAAATACTACAGGGCAGTAAGAAAGACAGAAAAATGGGGAAAACGAATCTCAGACAGTCATTCACGAAAAAACTCCACAGCCGAAACATCAAGAAGATTTCGTCCGCAACTCCCCACTCCCTACTCCCTACTCCCTATTTTCAACACAGCAAACACAGTGACTCAAAGACGAAAATGTCTCTGTGCCCTCTAAGCCGTCTTTTTTGTTATCCCTTTGTCCCTACTGCCTCATCAGCAGAAAATAAACAAACTAATCCAAGACGGGCGGCGTATTCGCTTCAAGCCAATAGTCCACGAAAGCCTGAATCGTCTTTTTTAGTTCTTGAGCATCCATCGGCTTTACTAGATATCCATTTGCGCCCTTTTGGTAGCACAATTCAATATCCTTCGGGTTCGATGACGTGGTAAAAACAACGACGGGGATTTCCTTGAAACTCTTGTCTTGCTTGAGCCGAGCTAGGATGTCACGGCCATCAATACCCGGCAAATTTAGATCGAGCAAGATCACAGAGGGTCGTAATGCTACTTGAGAGTTGCATGAGTCCTTACCTTGGTCGTAGGTATCCCTCTTTTGTTGATAGAGGAACTCTAAAACCTCATCCCCATTAGTACAACGATGTATAGGGTTTTGGACGGACATGCGCCGCATCAGACGTTGTAGCATCCGAAAATCTTCATTGCTGTCCTCAACAACAAGCAGAGGTTCATGAAGTTTTTTTGTCATTCGTGGTCTTAAAAGAACTTAACAAAAATATATATTTGGTCACTATCTTAAACTATTCGAGCGTAAAATAGAATATCGAGCCAATGCCTACGGTAGATTCCACCCAAATTTGACCGTTGTGCAGCTCAACAATTTTCTTAACAATAGCTAGTCCTGCACCTGCACCGCCGCCGTATTTTTCCTGGGAGTGGAGGCGCTTAAATAGTCGAAAGATCGTTTCTAGATGATGTTCTGGAATTCCAATACCGTTATCGCGGACATAAAAGATTGGGGATTGGGGATTGGGGATTGGGGATTGGGGATTGGGGATTGGGGATTGGGGATTGGGGATTGGGTTAAGAAAACTCTTCCCTAGTCCCCAGTCCCTAGTCCCTAGTCCCTCATCCAAGTAGCCAATCTCAACCCATTTTTCGGCTTTATCGTTGTATTTGAAGGCATTACCAATGAGGTTACTGAAGACTTCGTTGACAAGAACGCGATCGCACCGAATTATGGGTAAAGGCCGAGGAATGCGAACATCCATAAGCCCAGAGTTTTGGCGACTAGCACCAAAGACTTCAATCACTTGGGCGACCAATTCGTTGAGGTCGGTTGCTTGTTCTCGCAGTTGTGCTTGTCCTAACTGAGAGAGTCGCAGCAAAGCATTAATCAGTGTTTCCATGCGTACAGACAAGGAGACTACTGTCTGCAAGCACTCAACTCCGTCATCATCTAATATTTGGGCATAGTCTTCTAAGAGTACCGTTGAGAAGTTATAAATGCCGCGCAAAGGTTCCTTGAGGTCATGGGAAGCAGCGTAGGCAAAGGAGGCTAGTTCTTGATTACTGCGTTCTAACTCCAAATTAATTTTCGCTAACTCATCGGCCTTCGAGAGTACAATACCAACGATCGCATTTCTCAGACTCAGGGCACTCTCAAGTTCGCACGCCCTCCAAGGTAGAGAAGTTAATCTCACTGTTTCTTGCCAAGCGGCAAAAGATTTCCGCACAGATACAGTAAGGCTACCATCTGCCTGGGCTTGAATGGATTCCTTGGGATTACCCGCCCAGTTTACCGTCTGGATAACTTCAGGACGAAACCAAAGGATGTAATAGCGCCGGACTTGAGAAATCCGCAGTAGCAACAAGCCGCTAGCAGTATCTTTAAATATCAGCGCCTCTGGGTAAAGCTTTGGCAAAGAATCTGTGGAAAACAAGTTGTCATTAACTTGGGTATCCGCCCATTCAATCAGCGCCCGCACCTGGTGAATATTCGGTGTTGCTCCCACAAGGGTAACTTCATTATCCAGGCAAATCGCTGCTCCTGAAGCGCTAACGAGATCCAACAAACGGATTTCAGGTTTAATTAGGGCATCGATAAAATTGTCTGCCTGGGAAATCGACTTGAGAAACTCAGACTGTAGCGATTTGAGCTTTACTTCATAGTCCCATTCCGAGTGACTAATTTTGTGCGCTAATTCTGAAGAAACAATCTGTCCCAAAAATTCGCACATTTTCAGCACTTCGTAAGGAATATACTTTGGTGTTTGATGATGGCAAGATATTAATCCCCACAGCTTTTGATCTTGAATCAGCGAAATCACCAAAAGAGCCGTCACTTCCATGTTTTGATGATATTCAATACAACACGGATCAAAACTCCGTAGTATACAGTAGCTTAAGTCAAGATGCTGATATGTTGTCGGATTTTCCGTGGGAACTAGCTTCACTACTTCAGCAGTTAAATCGGGGATGAAGCGGAGAAAGCAGCGTGTGTATAATTCCCTAGCTTGGGCTGGAATATCTGTAGCGGGATAGTGGAGTCCTAAATAAGGTGATAAATCTTCTCGTTTGACTTCTGCAACCACAGAACCCGCTGCGGACTCGTCAAATTGATAGACCATCACCCGATCGAAACCGATGATTTCTTGGAGTTTTTCCGCTGCGATGTGCAAAAATTCTATCAGATTGGATGTGCTTTGCATTTTAGAGATCGCTTCACCCGCCGAATCATGAAAGCCCAAAAAACTCAACTGTGATTGTGAGTCTGTCGGTTCTAGCTCCACAATCACAGCCTCTTGTGTACGATGAACAATAGCATCAAAGTATCGTTCACCATTTGAAGTGTTGATTAATACTTTAAATGCATGAGAAATACCAATTTTTTTCACCAAGCACTGTTTAACAGCTTCCACTTTTCTAGCGTCCAGCAAATAGCTCAGCGGTTGACTGAGCAAATCTTCTGGCTTTTTACCCAAATATTCTTGGGTATTGTTGCTGACTTGCACTATCTCTAGCTGGGTATTGAGTGCTAACAGTACGCCATGAGGTTGAATAGAGCCAGGTATATGAATAGGTTTGGAATCGTGGTTAGTCAGAGCAGTGGCTTGGGCGTTGGTATCTTCAGACTGGCTCATAAATCAACTGATGTAAAGCTGATTTTTACAATAGCGCAATTAAATGTCACATTTCTTTAAAGTATATGCCGATAAGTGTGAAGGCGATCGCATATTAAGTCTGCTTACAGCACTTCTCGTTCTAGTAGGGGCGCATAGCTATGCGCCCCTACAACAGATGTGGTTTTAAAATCATCCATATTTGGTCTTTCCTGTCAATGCGTGAGTCCCAGTAATATTGTTTGAAATAGCGACGAACAGCTTTGTAACTAAGGCTTTTAATCCAAAATCTCAAATCTGATAAATACTTTTACTGGCTGTAGCTAATATGACAATATAAGAGAAATACTACCCAACCGGTGAGAATATGGCTATGAGTCAAAACAAACACTAAATGCCAAAAAACAAGCAAATTTAATATATCTAAAGAAATAAGACTAGTGACAACAAAACTTGATTTAATCAAGTTGATAACACTAATCATGCCCACTAGGCAGCTAGTTCCCAGCTAGCTACCTGTAGGACTTCCTCCCTCATTGATTAGCCAACTCAGGAGGCTAGTACATCGTGTCAAACAATTTTGAGGATGCACATCCTCTTGAAGATAGAGTAAGCATAAATTTTGATAATTTACATCATCAAGAAGAGAGAAAAAATACAGGTATATTTAAAGGAAGGACAATTCTTTTGGTAGATGACAATGAAGATATTATTGCTTTAATTACCTGTGTTCTTAAAATTTACGGAATTCGTGTAATTACTGCTTCATGCGGTTCAGAAGCATTTGAAATTGTTAAAAAAGTAACAGTGGATCTTTTAATTAGCGACATTGATATGGCAGGTAATTCTGGATATTTGTTAATCAAAAAAATCCGAACACTTGCGTCGTCGCCAATTCGAGAAATTCCAGCGATCGCCTTTAGCGATCGTGGTGAAAATCGAGCTTATAAACAGGCTCTTGCATGTGGATTTCAAAGTTATATGAAAAAGCCTTCCAATCCTACACAGTTGATTACAGAAGTAGCAAAACTATTGGGACGTTCTTGTAAGAGAAACTTTTCGTTATTTGGCGATTACTCCTGTTTAGGGGAAAGGTGATTTCTCATTTCTCATTTGTCCTTGGTAAATGTCCAAGTCCCCATTCCCCACTTATTTTCACAAAGAAACTTCTAACCTGTAATGCTGACAGAGAGTTTTAAGTTTTGCAAGTATGAGTACTTTGACATCAAATTACTCTGTATTTTTTCACCTCCATACAAGATTTACCTCTTGGTTTTGATATCATACAATTCGCATAAGGTAAAGAGTTTTTGTTTGAGGCGATCGCGCAAACTCTCAGGTGATACAATCACGCAATCTTCCCAATACCGTGCAACTTCACGAATCAGCCAAAACTCGTTGACAACCCGTCGCACTACTTGACGCACATCCCCCATCATTTCGTCTTCTAAGTCATCTTCCCTACGTTGATAAGACTTTACCATCCAGCCTCGAAAGTGTAAGTACACTTTTATAGAGTCTAATCCCTCTCGCCATTCGCCGCTTGCGGGTACGATTGAGCGGATTTTATCGAAGGTTAAATTGCGGTTGTGCCAAAGTTCTCGCAAATCAGGAATCAAATTTTCTACATCCTCTGTTTCTTCACACCAAATCATTAAATAAAAGCGTTTATCAAAGAAGCACGGTTCCGCATAACGTACTGTGTACTGTAGTTCTTGCCCTTGGGAATTTTCGTAAAGTAGGTAAAAAGGCTGTTGATTTTGCCTATATTCATCTATTTGACTTCGCCATGCTTGTACGAGTTTACTTGCTTGTTTGAGTAAAGATTGGCGGATTGCTGCATCTAAATTTCCTCGTTCCAGTAAAAGTGTAATTACAGTTTGAGCTTCACCAATACGACCTGCATCACTGAGGGCTTTGATAGCTTGCTGCAAGGCATTAACTTGGTTTGAGTCAAGCGTGAAAGGCTTTCCAAGTTCTACTGATTTTTGAGCGATCGCCACTATTAAGCCGGAAATACTGGGTTCTTTGCCCCAATATATGTTGAGGTTGCGGGCGATCGCTTCTAATTGCTCCTTGGTTCCTGGCGGAATTGACAGTGTAATCGTTTCTTTTTTTCTCGGCATCTATAATTTGTAATTACAGTATTGACAAAAATAGTATTTATAGTTATTTTATATGTATATTAAGTTAATCAAGAATTTCAATACCAAGAAAACACAATGTTAGTTACTCGCTAGGCAGATACTAAAAAAGCCAGAGCTATACTCTGGCTTGTAATCCCTCATAGGGATTTATGAAGTTCTATTAACGCCTTGATCACATCTTTTCTACATTTTCAATCCCTAGTAGGGATTAGCGTGGAGTCTCAAGGCTTCTTTAGTATACATCTCAAAAATCTCGGTGAACATTTTTTTTAAATCGGCTTCTCATCTGTCTGTTTATCACTTTTTTACTACAAACAAGAATGTGTTATGTTTAGGAGAACCGGAACAAAGTTGTTTCAGTTCTCCTATGTTGAGTCGCATCTCATAGGTTAGCACTAACACGGCTTTTTCGGCGCAAACCTATTGAGGTGATTTCTGATGAAAGACAATCTTCCAGATCGTATGCTTCGGCTTATGTCTGATGGTTCCTGGTACTCTACCGAGGAACTTGTCAAGAAAATTAGCCATCGATTCTCTGCAACCATGTATGTTCTGAGAAAACGAGGTTATATCTTTGAAGATCGTCGTATTGAAGGCCAACGACGAGAGTGGCGGCTAGTAGTAGAGTCAAAAGCGATCGCATAAACAGTATTTCTCACCTATCGGGGGTAGTTATGCTACTCCCATTTCCTGAAAAAGCAGCTAGTGAGGTCAAAGACCATCATGAGCATTTGCTGTCCAGAATTTCCCTTGACTCCAATATTTGTTTCAGTAAACCTTGTATTAGAGGTCATCGTATAAACCATGAACGAACAAACATTACTAGAAAGAATCACATTTAACCCCCAAATCTTTGGCGGTAAACCAATCATTCGAGGTCGTCGTCTAGCTGTTGAACATATTTTAGGAATGTTAGCAGTAGGAGATACTATTGAAACTTTGCTAGAAGCTTATCCCTGGTTAGAACGCGAAGATGTACAAGCCTGTTTAATCTATGCACGAAGGTTAGTTGGTCATGAACGAGTTGAACCTTTATTGATAGAATCTCCAAGGTGAAAATACTACTAGATACTTGCATTAATGCTAAGGTGCGTACCGATTTACAAACGGCTGGGTATGATGTGGTTTGGTCTGGAGACTGGCCAAAAGATCCAGGTGACGAGGAAATTTTAGCAACCGCCTATCGTGAAGGCAGGATTTTAGTCACCCTTGATAAAGATTTTGGAGAGTTAGCAATTCTGCGGGGAAATGCTCACTGTGGTATCTTGCGCTTAGTTAATCTCTCAACCAAAGAACAATCAATAGTTTGTTTGCGGGTACTTCAGCTTTACGGAAACGAATTATTCTCTGGTGCAATTGTAACTGCTGAATTAGGTAGAGTCAGAATTAGACCACCTGAAAATAGGGCTTGAAAATTCATTCAATAAAAACTCGTAGCAGTGGCGCCAGAAATTAACTAGACAGACTATGGTGGTTGTTTAGCACTTGCTGAAACTGAGTTTGACATTAAATCTATTTACAATTTATATCTTTCAATATGATCAAGCGCAATAGGCTTTTAAATCGCCCTCCTAAAAGCTTGGAGGAGCGTTATTTCAGCGAAATTCGCCCCCAGCTTTACGAAAATCATGCACATCATCATCAGTATGGAGTGAGGAAAGGGACAACTCTTGCAGAACATCTAGACTCTGCGTGTCAATTTATTTTGACAGTCAGCCAAATGGCAGAAGTACCTGAAGATAAGCGAACTTTACTATTGGCTGCGACGGCTGTTCATGACCTGAATAAATTAGATCCTCAAGAACGAAAAGTAAAAACCTTAGCTAGGAACAAGGACTTTTTAAGAGAACAGCTTGAAAAAGCTTGTGTATTATCTTTTGTGGTAACAGAAGATGACTTTGAATTAGTCAGAAAGCTGATTGAACGCCATTCAGGCCACAACGTCAGCGATGGAGCGAGATTTTTACCAGAAGACCCAAATATTGAACGTTGGGCGGCGATGCTGACTGCTGCGGACTTGTTTGATTTAGGAATTCCAGATGAAAAACGCTTTCGCAAACTCGAAACAGAATTAACCGTTGCTTTTGATAGAAGTTGCAAACTTTTCAGAGTGCGCCTTTCTGAAGATAAAGGTTATATTACAGCTCTGTTATTGGGTGCTTGTGAAGAAGTTTTACAAAAGTATGGCTTACATTCTTTAGCAATTTTCCCTGACGGCGAACTTTTTGAAGGTGAAGCTTTACCCAATGTAGATTTAACAAAAGAAATCGCTGCTGTTTGGCAAAGTAAAATTGACCAAGTATTTGGGAATAATATCGAAAGACTTGTTAGACCTACTAAGGATGGGATTAAGGTTACTCAACAAGCTATCCAGCAAAATATTGAAGAAGTTTTAGTAAATATAGAAGCTCTTTTAGAAAAGAAAAAAGCTAGTTATAAATCAGACAAGATTGCTAAAGATGTAACTAAGTGGGGTGATGCGGCTGGTGCGGAAGCACTAGAAAAAGCGGCTGAACTTGGTTTAATACCTGTAAGCAATTCAGAAGAATTTGCTATATCTGAGGGATTGAAAGCAGCTTATCTCAGTTACCGTGAGGCTGGATTAAGCCCTAAAGAAGTTTGGGATAAAATTGGTGTTCATACTGGAATTTCTGAACAACAGCGTATTGCAATTGAGTCATTTAATGGTCAATATGGGCGACCTTTATTTGCTGCTAAGGCTGCTGTTAAGGGAATTGAGGGTATTAAAGAAGCTCTCAAAGAATCTTTTAAACTGAGAAAAGAAACTACACAAACTTCAGAAGAAATAGAGGTATCTGAGGAAATCGTTGCAGCAGTTAATAGAATGGTAAATTTACCTTTTGCTATTCGCTTAAATGGAGTCAATGATTTAAATGCTTATGTAGAAGCAAATCCTAGACAAAGATGCTCTTTAGGTTCTACTTCTAGTGATATAGATGAACTAATTTCAGATAATATGCCTCCTGGTACAAAAGTACAAGCTTTTTCTAACCGCTTACCAGGTGGTATCAGTGCAGAACCTAAAAGACAAGCAGATTCAATTGCAGCTTTAGCTTATCAATTGATGGCGGTTGGAGCAAATTTTCCGGCGGTTAAAAACCAAGACCCACTTTATCTACACTTAGCATTACCTAAAGGTTCTGCACCTGAATTATTAAGAATCTGGCGTGAGCTTCTGCAACAACTTGCAGCGACAAATGCAGACGGTGGTACTGTCACTGTTGATGAACTTCAGCTATATCGAGATAACCAGCTTGAATTTAAAGCTAATAAAGTAGTTGGTGCAGCATTACCGAAGCGTCCAGAGTTTGTGCATACAACAGTTATCATTCCTTTAGTTTGGGGAGATGTTAATGCTTCTTTAGCTTTACTAAAATCACTGAGATTAGGTTTAGAAATATCGTTGTCTTTAGATATTGGCTTTCCTTTTACTATTAGCAGCAACTTGGAAGTGGAGTTATTTGATGATGTTTATGGGCGAGTAGAAGGAATTCCTGCTGCACTCCAATCTTTACTGGGAAGTGGACAATATCAGCAGCGACAAGATGCAGAAAAAATTCTTGAGAGACTGCGCTGCATTGGCAAACTAGCAACATCTGTGGCGAGTATTCAAAAAGCCGATGATTGTTTATATGATTTGGCTCGTGCTTCTGTCAGACCAATTGAACTTTATTATGTTTTGCTGCGTTGGACTTTACGAGAACAAGATGAACCGAATTTGAGTGTTATTTGGAGTCGGATTTGTGAGCCTTTAAATACATTAATGGAGAGCTTTATGGCAGATGAAAATTCGTTATTAACTAAGTATCTCAAAGAAGCTGCTCAAATTGCAGCAGAAGCAAACCTTAAGGGAAGTTCTTTTAAACGCACCGCTCAAACAGAACCTTTCACTGCTTTTATTGCTAGTATTCGTACTCAAAAACCTTATTTCGATTTAGAACTAATGTTTGCAGCATTAGTGCAACAATATTACATTCGTTTAGACCGAATAAATCGTGAATATCGTGTAGGTGCAACAAAATTAGAGCAAGTAAAGCGTTATTACGATGTTTTACGAAAGCTATATGAGGAAATTTATTCAGCACGCCCAGAAAAGTTATTGTCTGACCAAAAAACTTTAGAAGCCGCTTATTTATTCTTTCTTGAAGAAGCACGTAAGCAGTTAAAAAGTCAATCTCAAGATAATTCAGTCGAAATAACTACAACTGTGTAATTAATTAGGAGTTTATCATGTCAATTCAAAATCTTTCTTCAGTTCTAGCAAACACTTATGAAAATTTTCCAAAAGGACGTTTTATAACTTTAGTAGTTTTAAGAACAACTCATTCTGAAACTATCTTTCGCACAGAAGGTTCTGGGGAACCGATGTGTAGCGAGTTTGTTCAAGCTGGTGTTACCAATGACAATATTATTCAGCGTCTGGTAATGACTAAGCGTAAACAAGTAGCACCAGAAAGACGCTATGGACGAGAGCATTTAAGAGCGCATGAGCTTTTATATACCAACATTAAAGATGGTTCTCTGTGTTCGTTAAATACTAATTCACCTTGCGAAATGTGCGTAGATTGTTTTCTCTATGGTTTCGCTGCTGGTGGGGGTGGCGCACAGAAAAGCCGCATTTGGACTGAGGACGCTTTTAGTATTTTACCTACTAGTGATGTTGTAGGCGATCGCACAATTAACGCCATCTACGAAAATGGCACAATGCGCGATGAAAAAGGTAACGCTTCCACTGCTTTAAACACTAGCGAATATATCAAACCAGGAGTTCATTTTCTCGATGTCGTCACCTTGAAAGATGTCACGGCTGATGAACTGCGGTACATCATTGGAAATATTCTGTTCACCAGTCGTTACGGTGCTG
Source organism: Desmonostoc muscorum LEGE 12446 (assembly GCF_015207005.2). Lineage (GTDB taxonomy): Bacteria > Cyanobacteriota > Cyanobacteriia > Cyanobacteriales > Nostocaceae > Nostoc > Nostoc muscorum. The sequence continues at coordinate 572,887 of NZ_JADEXS020000001.1, read as the reverse complement.
TTTCCAGTCGTGTGGGACGCATGGAAAACCAAATATTAGGTGTGTTTGGCAGTATTACCGAACTTCCTAGTTCTTTGGAACTTGTACAAGCTACCTATGATGTTTTAGGAAAGCCTTTAGAACATCCTCTGAACATTAATCAATTAATTACAGCTAGCAAACGAGTAATTGCAAATTGGCAAAACAAGAGAGGGGTATCTTTGCAATTATCTGAATCAGAATTAGCAAATTTAGTTACTGATGTAGAAACTCATTGGTCAGAAGCAGAACGTGATAATTTTCTGAAACGCTTAAGCAAATCCTATGAACCTTTCCGTCAGGTTGCGGCTGAGAAGAAAAAGGCAAAAGGTAAAGGCAAAAATACACCAGTTGAAGTAGAGAGTTAGATTATGCCAACAATTCCTTTTCAGCAGGCAAAACTTGTTGAATTATACTGTCTTGAACCAGTCTTTTTTGCCTCTAGGGAGTTGTCTGATACCTATTACACTGAGGGGGTAATTGGGAATTATGCTCTTACCTATGCTTTAGGTAGGGTAAATTCCCCCTATCGCCTCCAAGGTCAGGCTACAGGACGACCAACCTACAAAGAAGATTTACAACCAATAGCACAGGATTTTTATATCTTACCAGCTTCACCAATAGGCAGAGTTACATTCAGATTTGAACGATTTAATGCTCTTTCTGATGCTTATTGGTATGCAATGACTAATAATCGTGTGGCGACGGCGCGAGAAGATTTACCATTACAACGCCAAGGGAAAAAACCCAATTCATTTAGACCAAGTAATTTTCCCCAAACTGGACGACTGCGGATGATTGAACGCGGTAATAAATTTCAAACTTTGGTATTTGGGAATCATCAATTACCTGCTTATATTCGCGTTGGTAAATTCATGAGTAAAGTTAAAGTCAAAGTAGTCAATGAATTTCCTGTGACTTTACTACCAGAAGGTGAATATCAAACTCAAAATTATCTCAATGTTGCTGATTTACCACAGCAAATAGAGACTTTAGCTTTCGATTTGATTTCTATTCCTCCTGCACCCATCATTAAAAATCTGCGTTTTCGCGGTGCTGCTTGGCAGGTTGGAGAAATGATTGTACCAGCAGGATTACATTTTTGCGGTAGAGAAAGTAGCAATGAGTAATCAAAAATTAGTAATCAGATTAGAACCACGTAGTATTTCAGCTTGTGCATCACCAGATGAAATATCTTTCATCAGCAATGCACTTCAACATCAATTAGATGTGTTTGAACAATCTAAGGATGCTGATATTATTCTTGATTTAGCACCAACTGGCACAGGTAAAACTAAAGCAGGATTAACAGTATTAAAGCATCAACAAAATAAAAGTGCTATTTACATTGCTCCCACAAATGCTTTAATTGAACAGCAAACAGAAGCCGCAAAACAGTTTGTGCGTGATGCTAATTTACCTCATATTGTGAAAGCAGCTTCGGCTAAAGATGTCAAAAACTGGACTAACGATAAAGTTGGTAGGCGTTCAGGAGAAAAACTATATAATATTTTGCGAAATCCTGCTACTGTTTTTGATGATGTGGGAGCAAATACACCAATTATCTTGGTGACAAATCCTGATACTTTCTACTATGCAACTTTCTTTGCATATAACCAGCTAGATAAAGGTAATATTGCTGCTGGTTTTTACACCAAATTTTCTACAGTCATTTTTGATGAATTTCATCTCTACGATGCTAAACAGCTTGTAGGAATGCTGTTTTATCTTGCTTACTCTCATGTTTTTCGCTTTTTTCAAAATGGAAGAAAAGTAGTATTACTAACAGCAACACCAGAACGAGCTTGTGAATTAGCATTGGAAAATTTAAAACAGGCTGGTGTGAAGATAGCGAGAATTGATGGAGAATCAGGTAATACTAATCTTTTACCATCACAAACAGCAGTTCATTTAGAATTAAGACCAAAACCAGAAAGTAAGGAAGAGTGGTTAGCAGAACTAGCAGCAGAAGTTGTTAGTCGTTTTCGAGAAAGACCAAATGAGAATGGTGCTGTAATTCTTGATTCTCTGGATAATATTAATCGTCTATCAGATTTACTGCGACACCAAGGACTTAGTGATTATGTCGGACGGATAACTGGCCCTGCACCTAAACGAGATAGACAAAGGGCTATGCAGTGTCAAATAATTTTAGCTACTAGCACTGTAGATGTAGGATTTAACTTTGAAAGACATCCTGAACCAAGACGACAAAATTTAGACTGGTTGATTTTTTCGGCACGCGATCGCGCCGCATTTTGGCAGAGAATTGGTAGAGTTGGGCGTGTTTTAGGTAAATCTGAAACTAATATTGATTCAGAAGCTATTGCTTACTTACCGTCTGATGCTTGGGAAGAAGGCTTAAGTTCTCTTGATATTGCTGGAGGACGTACAGCCTTAAAAGAGGTACTTGATAAACTTCCCTGTTTGGATAAGCCTTTTTTAACAGCTTACTGGCGTTCAGAAGCATCTCTAGAAATTGCACGTCCTTTGTTAGAACTGGAAGAAGCGTTTGAAAATTTACCAGGTGCGGAATTAATTCCAAAACTGTTTGAGACTTTAAAATCTGTTTTGGAAGGTAAACGCAATTGGGAAGACTATCGTCATAGAATGAAAGTTTTACGTGGTGCTGAAAACATCGCTCAAGAGTCTTTACATAAATTAAAAACAGGCTGGAAATATCTTAAAGGAGGTCAAGCTTTTGTCAAAACCTTTATCAAGGTAAAATCTCCTGAAGAGTGGGATGATTTACGAACCGGATGTACAACTTTAGACGCATACGAAGATGTGTTTAAACAAGATACTGAGGTACTAAATGAACTACAAGAATTTGCTGAGGTTTTTAGTAAAAGCTACGCCCCATTATTTAGTTTTCGATATAGTCTATTTGAAAATCTTCCAATTATTGACCCGGATAATTTAGTCACAGATGAATCTCAAGAAACCCAATTAGATCCTTTTCATCTATTGCGCTATTACGAATTTGCTGAAAATGGTAATTCTATCGAAATCATAAGTCGTGCCACTGAAACGTATCAATTAAGCTTTAGAATGCGTTATCCTGGTAGCCGACAAGAATTTGTTAATACAGAGCTGAACAAGTTAACAGCTTTTAAAAATTGTAGGGTTATCCGCAGTATTGGAGAAGCAATACGACCAACACCAGAACTACAGGCATTATCAAAATATCTATTACCAGGAGTAATTATTTGCTCTAGAACTAATGCTGCTGCTCTCTTTCAATTACATAAACAAGGAATTGTTTCCTATCCTATAACTATTGTTTGCGATGATGATGAAAAAAAATATGAATTTTTAGCAGGTTTGTCAGGAATCTTAACAATGGCAATGAAGTTTAAACAGCTACGTCTCCCAGATGATGAGGTTTTTATTGCGTGATAACTAATTAAATTCTCGCACTAATGGTGCGAGAATTTGTTGGAAATTAATTTATACAGCAGTTTGCAAAAATATGCCTCACAGCCTCGTCCTGAACCTCATTCCCCAATCTCCCATTTATCCGGAATTCCTCACTGGGAGACACTACCACGCACTATTTCTCACTCTCATTAGTTCTGTTGATTCTAGCTTGGCAGAGTATCTGCACTCCTCCAACGCAGATAAAGCCTTCACTCTCTCGCCGTTGCAAATACAACGACAACACAAGCAACATCACACGTTGCAATTTAGTCATCAAAAACCTATTCCGGCTGGTACTCCCTGCTGGTGGCGTATTTCCCTACTTGATGACACTTTGTTTAGTAAATTAACCGGACTTTGGCTAAATCTTAACCCCGATCGCCCTTGGCATTTGGGTTCTGCAAACTTACATATTACCAGTATTCAAGGTACTCCGCAATCTACGCAACCTTGGGCTAATGCTTGCAGTTATACACAATTGTATGAGCAAGCATCAGATAGCGATCGCACTTTCAATTTCACCTTCGCTACACCTATATCATTTCGTCAAGGTGCATATGATAATGTCCTCCCCATCAAAGAATCTGTGTTCAACAGCCTTTTGAGTCGTTGGAATAAATACAGCGGCATTGAAATCTCTAGTATTGCCATTGAATCAATTTATCCCAGTGCTTTTGACATTAATACTGAAGTTATCAGTAACTATGAAAGTAAGTTTATCGGTTGTGTTGGCAATATTAGCTATCGGATTTTGGGTGATGTTGAAACGTTGGCAATTAAGCAAATTAATACTTTAGCTAATTTTGCATTATACGCAGGATTGGGGCGTAAAACAACGATGGGAATGGGAATGGTACGGCGAGTATAACCATTTTGAATTTTAGATTTTGGATTTTGGATTTTTAAATAGTTAGTGAATCAAAGATATGAATGAAATTGATTACATTCCTATTGCGGCGTTAAATCAATATAGCTACTGTTCGCATCGTTGTTGGCGGATATTTTGTGCCGGAGAATTTATTGATAATCAATACACAATTGAAGGCACAAGTTTACACGATCGCGTTCATACAACTGGAGACGGAAACCGCAAAAAAACTTGGCAAATAAGAGCGATTTGGTTGAAGTCCGATAAGTACAAACTAATCGGGAAATCCGATTTAATTGAATCTGAAAACGGTGTGAGTAACTGCGAAAAACTATCTTTGAGCGGAGGACCAATACACCAATGCAATTGCTCAGCATCCGGTGGTTTGTAACCGAGTTCAGACAGGGCATACTGAATGCAGCGAGTGATACCAAGTTGAGGATCTGTCAATGTTCCATCTAAATCGAATAAGATAGCATCAGTAAGCATATTTTGTACTCATTTCGTAATAAAAAAGTGAGATTTAATCTGAGTTTATAAGTCTAAATCTATAAACTTTGTTTTATATAATTCGTCTTAAATTAGTCTTCTTATCGCCAATCTCTAGTACGCCACGGCGTAAGTAGAGCAGCCATTGAAAATCGCTAAAAAGCCGCTTCCTTAATACTTTTGATTTTTGACTTTTGACTTTTGACTTCCGCCCTGCGGTACTATTCCCCAGTCCTCCTAATTTTGAATGATTGAAAAAAGCTTTCTCCACTCAGCAAAGCAATCCCAAATGTGACAACACCAATCCCCATAATTTGAATCAAGTTTAAGGTTTCGCTAATGGTTGCCCAGGCGACTATTGCGGTCAATGCTGGACTGCTAGAGCCAATTATTGATGCGGTAGTTGCACCAATCATCCGAATTCCTAAATTGTTCAAAATGTGTCCGACAAAGCTAACTAAACCCGAAAAGATACTACCAATCCACAGAGGCGTCCAGTCAATTTGAGTAGTAGAAACTGGCCAGAACAATAAGCTAACACCGGAGAGTAACAGGGTGGAAGCAAAACTAATCCAAGTGAAGGGAACTGGATGGAATTTTTCTAAACATTTTTGGGCGATAACGTTATAGAACGCATAAACAATGCCAGCACTAATACTCGCTACAATCCCAACTACAATGGTATGATTGCTGTGACTTCCAGAAGATTGGGGAATAACAAGAACGCAGCCCACCAGAATAATCCCCATCACCAACCAACGGAAAAATGTAGGGCGTTGGCCGAAAAACTTCCAAGATAGCAACGCTGTAAACACGGGATAGATGAAGAAAAGGGTCGTAGCAATTCCAGTAGTAATTAAGCCAATAGCAACGTAGAGTAAGGTAACGTAGACAAACATCAGTACTCCACAGATCAAGGCTTGAATCAGAATATTCCGGTATTGGCGAGTGAACAACTCTCGTAATTCTTTAAAGGCAGATGGATATAGCTTGAATGCCAGAGATGCCATGAGTGGAACTACGAGTAGCATTCGCATGAACATCAACAAGAATGAATTCTGCAAATCCGGTTTAACGTATCCACCGAGTAAAAAGAAACTTAGTACGAGATGTTCTGAAAACAAAACTCGCACAGTAACGTTGTGAAACGCCAAAACAAAGGAGGATAGAAGAACCGTCAGGATGCCTAACACGCGAAAAAGGTTTTTTGAAACCCGATTGTATTGCTGAAATTACTGGACTGACAGACCAGACGAGATTTGAGTTTTTACGACTCTGGTTTCGTCAATTGTAAGGACGGCCGCCCAGAAAATTCATCATACCATTGAGCAAGTTGGGGATAGTTATGTCGCCATTGTAATTCCGGCAAACGAATCTCTAATCCTAGTGCAGAGGCGAGGGTGATATGAGCGAGCTTAGGTGTTTGGTCGAGTTTTTCGGAAATCTTCTCGAAGTAGTCTAGAATTCGCAAAGCACGCGATCGCTCTAACTCGATCACTTTAGGTGATTGCTCACTTTCGTCCCGCAATATTCGCTCCCTTGCCCAAATACTAATACCATCGATAAATGCAGTTGTGATGCCTTCAAGCTGCTGCGAAAATCCGTCAGAATCATCAGCAACAATTTTGATTTCAGGATTTAACCGATTGAGATAACTAACGATGATCCGCGTTTCACTCAAGATGAATCCGTCATCAGTCGCCAGGGTTGGCACTTTACCCGTCGGATTGTAATTGAGTAATTCGCTATTGCGATCGCGTACCGTAACTTTTTGCAGTTCCACGCGATCGCTTAAATTTAGCTCAATGATTGCAACCCTAACTATGCGGGCGTATTGAGATCTTTCTGTGTAAAAGAGTTTCATAAAAAAGTGCGATCGCTCTTTTAGTGAAATTATCTGGAAGCACCCGCCAGTTCTGGGGATGCAACTTTACTAAACTGATTTACTGGGCGAGGTAAACCAAGATTCTCCCGCAGAGTGCGGCCTTCATATTCGGTACGGAATAAACCCCGGCGTTGCAGTTCTGGAATCACCAAATCTACAAATTCATCCAAACCACCAGGTAGCCAAGGTGGCATAATATTAAATCCATCAGCACCATCGTTAACAAACCAGTCTTCGAGCTGATCGGCAATTTGCTCCGGCGTTCCCAGAATTGTTCGATGTCCCCGTGCCCCAGCAATCCACAAATACAGTTGCCTAATTGTTAAATTCTCTCTGCGGGCGAGGTCAGTTATCAGCTGCAAGCGACTTTTCCCACCATTGGTATCTGGTAAATCTGGCAGTGGCCCGTCCAAGGGATATTTCGATAAATCGTGTCCACCCACAAGTCCTGAGAGTAGTCCTAATCCAACCGACGGATGAATTAAATCTTGAAGTTCCTGGTACTTCTCTTTCGCTTCTTCCTCAGTTCTACCAATTACTGGAAATACACCAGGCATAATTTTCAGATGGTCAGGCGATCGTCCATATTTACTCAGTCTACCTTTGACACCAGAATAAAAGGTCTGGGCTTCGGCAAGAGTTTGCTGGGCAGTAAAAATTGCCTCTGCTGTCTGTGCCGCTAAATCTTGTCCAGCCTCAGAAGAACCAGCTTGCACAATCACCGGATACCCTTGAATGGGGCGGGCTACATTCAGCGGGCCGCGCACTGAGAAATGTTGACCCTTATGATTCGGAACGTGTAGCTTGTCAGGATCGAAGTAAATACCCGATTCTTTGTCGCGTAAAAAGGCATCATCTTCCCAACTGTCCCAAAGCTTGGAAGTAACTTCTAAAAATTCCCTCGCCCGTTCATAGCGCAGTGCATGTTCTAAATGCTCTTCTCGGCTGAAGTTTTTAGCTGCGGCTTCAGCAGAGGAGGTGACAACATTCCATCCAGCACGACCCCCGCTTAAGTAATCTAGCGAAGCAAACTTGCGGGCGAGGTGAAAGGGTTCGTCATAGGTAGTTGATGCCGTTGCCACCAAGCCGATATGCTCGGTCACCACAGATAGTGCCGATAATAAAGTCAGCGGTTCAAAGTGGACACTGAATTGTCCCGAACGGCTAAAAGCTTCTCTTCCTTTTCCTTGATCCCAAATTGCTAAACCGTCCGCCAGAAAGAGCATATCAAATTTACCCCGTTCGGCTGTCTGTGCGAGGCGCTTGTAATGCTGAAAATTCAGACCTCCGTCCGGCTGAGCATTGGGATGTCGCCAAGCTGCCACGTGATGACCTGAACCTGGTAAAAACGCACCTAGTTTAATTTGTTTTTTCTGGCTCATTTTTTATTTCTACGAAAATTTACTTATGCTTTTTCAACTTTGAGACTGGGGATTTCGATCAAGAAACTTCTTCCCAGTCCCCAGTCCCCAGTCCCCAATCCCCAGTCCCCAATCCCCAGTCCCCAATCCCTCTATACTGCAACTGCCTCGCGTCGGTTGTATGCAGAAGAGTCACCCTTGATGGCTTGACTTTGTTTGCCATCAATACCAACTGGAGTATCGCCGACGATTGTCACTCGCTGAACGTGACGGGGTTGGTTGCCGTAATCAGCAACTGCGTAGTGTTGAGTAGCGCGGTTGTCCCAGAATGCCACATCACCAACTTGCCAACGCCAACGAACTGTATTTTCGGGACGGGTTACGTAAGCTTGTAACAGTCTTAAAATATCGTCGGATTCAGTGGTTGATAGGCCACGGAACTGACGAACAAAGCCACCAATAAATAAGCCACGTTCACCAGATTCAGGATGAACGCGTACTACTGGGTGAAGCGTTTCATATACCGTCGAAGTGAAAACAGCCCGGTAAGCCTTCACGTCTTCAGGAAGGTCAAATCCAGTTGCATAGTCGTAGGCATTGCTATGTACTGCCCAGAGTTCATCTGCAAGACTACGTAGATGGTTTGGTAAATCTTGATATGCAGTCACAGAGTTTGCCCAGATAGTATCGCCTCCGGCTTGAGGGATGACGAGTGCCCGCAAGATGGAGCCAAGGGGTGGACGGTCTACAAATGTTACATCAGTGTGCCAACTATTCGCACGGGAAGTAGTTTTGCCGTAATTCAAATCGAGGACTTCTGGATGGTCTGGAAGTGATGGAACGGTGGGGTGAGCTGTAGTGACTTCACCAAATCTGCGAGCGAAGGCTACCTGTCCGTTAGCATCAAGTTGCTGTTGATCACGGAAGAAAATTACTTTGTATTGAACTAAGGCTTTACGGATATCACTGATAATTTCGTCGCTCAGGTTATTACTCAAATTCACGCCAATGATTTGGGCACCGATGCGTCCGGCAACTGGTTTGATGTCAAAGTGTTGGGAAGTCATGTGTTTGTTTCTCCGTGAGATTTGTACTTTTGTTTTTTGTTTAAACATCCAGACTTAATCGACAAACAATGCCATTGATATGTCATCTATGTAAGAACCGTCTGGCAATTTTAATCGTTTCTTGAATCTACCTTCTTCAAAGAATCCGAATTTTTGATAGAGGGCGATCGCAGGTTTATTAGTAGCTCGCACTAGCAGTTCTATCTTTTCCACACCAGGAGCCTGTTTAGCCCAAGTTAGTAAATACTCCATCATCGTTTGTCCGATTCTCTGCCGTTGGAATCCTGGATAGACAAAGATGTTTAGCTTTACTACATGGGACAGTGCTGACAACCTCATGGGATCGAGCATTGCATGACCAACAATTTTGTCGTCTAACGAGGTTACGATGTAGAGTCCACGAGGATGCTGGCTGAGGTCGGCAATTTTCCTTGCGAAGGCATATGGTGTAATTTCATTGGGGCGGGAAACCATATAGCCCGGTGTCTGGGCTATGTTGGCTTCAGCTGCCGCTAAAACTGGTGCATCTGCTTCTTGGGCCTTTCTAATTTTCACCATTGTCTGAACTCTGACATTGGTAAGTAAAGCGATCGCTCTTTAAACACCAGGAGTAGAGCCGCCATCCACAAGAATCTCTGCTCCTGTAATCGATGCGGCAAGGTCAGAAACTAAAAATAGAGCCAGGGATGCAATTTCTTCTGGCTGAGCAATTCTCTTTAAAGGTATGCCTTGAATAGTTTCTGCCTTGGCTTGTTCTACGGTGATGCCACGCGCTTGGGCATTTTGTTGTGCCAAACGTTCGGCTCGTTCTGTGGCGGTAGCACCAGGTGAAATGGCATTGATTCGGATATTGTATTGGGCTAACTCTTTATTGGACTTTGGACAAAAAGAAGTTTGTTCGCGAGTCACACTCGCGAACAAAAAACTAGTCATCAGAAATTACCCCAGTTATTTTACAAACTGAGTCAGACTGAGTTAAACGCCTAAAGCCTAAGAAAATTTATGCGGCTTTGACTTTAGCGAGTGTTGATTTTGACTTCTTCTTGACAACAGGATGCTTAGTTCGTTGTGTTTGAACTTGACCTTGAACTCGACCGATGGAATTTCCTCTGGTTTTGGGAGAACGAGCGGGTGTACCAATCTCTGAAATAATTCTCTGAAAATCGCGTTGCACTACACTTGGAGTGGCAATTTTATCATTGTTTTGTTCTAAATAACGCTCCCATGGCCTGGGTAAGTGTGTTGCTAACTCCCTTGCCGCCCACAACTGTACGTAAGCTAGGATTACTAAATGTATCCAATTTTCCTCATGCAAAACATCTGGAGTTTGAAACTGCGTCATCAACAAACGCTGCTTGCTAAATCGCAGCATGTGTTCAATATCAAACCTTTGTCTATAGCAATGGTTTGCAACCGTAGGTGAGATTTCTCCACGTTGCTCACCTATGACAATTAACCACATTGGTTTCCAGAGAGATTGATTAGTATCATCAGTCACATGAATTCTGAGCAGAGTAAAAGGATGACAATACATTTTTTGGTGCTTGGTTCCCCTCATCAACATTTGATGCCAAGCGAGTATGGTGATGTTTAAAAGACGACCCTTACAGGTTGTCTGCTGAATTTGTGTTGTCTCGTCGGGAGAGTGCCAAGTTTCAACATCAGCTAAATTAAACCGTTCACCGTATTTTTTTGGACAACCACGTTTTTTCTTTGACTCATCAACGGGTGGAGATTGGTAGAAAATTCGATTACTACGAACTCTGGCTATCACTACCACATTTTTGTGTTTGGATTGGTCAAACAGAAATGAACGCTGACTATAGGCGCTATCTGCTACTAAGACGCACAATTTTTCCTGCCAGGGCAGTGATGAATCAGACATTACTGAGGAAATTTGTTCACTACCCACATCAACACCAGTTTTATCAAGTGATACCCTTTCTCCTGATATTGGTATTGACCAAGGGGCGGCATTCCCAGTTTCTTTCTCTGGTAAGATAGAAAGTATCGAATAAGAATGACCAATATTAATCGGTTTGTTACCCTTGATAGTATTTGGCTGGTAAATATACCCACGTTCAGCTAAAGTCCTCGCGTAAGGACGCGGATGCGGTGTTGTATCAAGAGCGAATAAGTAAAAAGGGCGTTGTTGTGGTTGCTTAATTAACTCAGATACCACCCTAATTAAGTTATTGGGTTTTTCTTGTTCTTCTTGTTCTTCTTCTTCATTGTTCTTCTCCTGAATATTTGTATTAAATGATTTTTGAATTGCTTTATAAATAGAATTATAGCTTCTGGGAAACAAAGGACTTAAAGATAACTCCGCAATTGAATTGGCTCCCGTATTACCCGCAAGCGCATCCAACAAATCCATACAGGCGTCGCTACATGAAGAAAAACAGTTGTAAATTTTTTGTCTAAAATCTTGAAATTGCGCTATTAATTGATTGTTATTAAATTTTGGCATAGCCATCAGTATTTACCCAAAGATACTTTGTAGTTGATATTACTATTTGTTGGGGGTCTGATGGCTATGCTTTTTTCTGCTCGTCACTATAAACAAGATTAATCATTCATTTATTCGCGAGTCACACTCGCGAATAAACTTCTTTTTGTCCAAAGTCCAATCTTTAGAAATTCCTCTAGTAAAGTTGAGTAGGGCGGCATTGGTCGTACCACCAGGAACAAAGCCAGGACGAGGTGTCCGTCCTGCACCACCGATGATATTGACTATGCGTCCATCACCTTGATTTTTTTGATGGGGTACAACAGCTCTGACCAAGCGAATGTAGCCCAATAGTTTTAAGTTCCAAGCATCCAACAATACATCGTCGCCCAGTTCGAGGAACGAGCCAGCACGGGCTGAACCGGCGTTATTAATCAAAATATCAATTTGAGCAAACTGTGTCAGAGTTGTTGACACAACTTTCTCAACATCTTCAGCCTGAGTCAGGTCAGCACTGATGGAGATGACTTTCGCGCCAGGAGTGGGTAAGGACTGAATCGCACTGACCGCATTTTCTAGTCGTTCTGGGTTACGAGCTGCGATCGCCACATTCACACCCTCACTATACAAAGCTTTGGCGATCGCTAAGCCAATCCCCGCACTTCCTCCTGTGACAATCGCTGTTTTACCTGATAGTTTTAGTTCTAAGCTCATAGCAAAGTCATACCATTTTGGATTTTAGATTTTAGATTTTTGATTGGGGATAGTTTGCTGAATCTAAGTTGAGTAAATCAATCTGTCACAATCATTTTTAAGGTTCAAAAATGAGATTTATTTTTCACAAGTCAGTTATCCCGCAATACGCTTGCATTAAGCGTAAAAATATTCATTGTAGAGACGCGATTCATCGCGTCTGCAAGACTTTAACAACCTCATCCCGAACCAATAATATTGCTGATTGAGAACCTGTATTGTGGATGTTCAAGATTGCTCGGCTTTCTTGGGATGTACAACCCAAAAGTATCTTGATTTCTGTATCCCGCTTTTCTAAGTCAACACTACAGATGAGGGCGGTGACTGTTCTATTTGATAAGCTTCCTATCCAGACATCTATATCAGCTTTATCTCCAGATCGAGTATCTTCCAAGTATCCATAATCCAGAGGATAAATAAAGGATGGATAACGTGGATGTGATGTACCTTTTGGACGATCTATCTTGAGGTTACTACCAGCTACAAGTTGGTCTAGTTTGAACCAAAATTCAGCATAATTCGTAATTTCTAATGACACTCGTTCCCCTTTGGCGTCTACCTTTAGGAGAAGACTCGCTAACCTAATTCATAATTTTTACCCCACACCTGAACTTAAGCGGCTCGAAACAATAAATTTAGGTGTATAAAAAGACAACTAATTACGAATTACGAATTACGAATTACGAATTATTTCGTAATCCTCAATTGGAAATGTGCAATACAGCCTTACCAGGAAAACTCCTGTCGAGTAGCTTTTGGGCTACGTCAGCTATTTCTGTCCAAGAAGCTTCTAAATCAATGTGAGGACGCAACTGACCTGCTTCTACTAAACTCAAAAGCCGTTTTAGACCAACTGCTGCTGATTCAAATCTCAGTTCATCGAACAGACGTAAACCATACAAACTCACCCCACCAGTCCCGAAAAATTGGGCAGCGTTGAATGTTACTTCAGCTCCCCCAGATACTCCATACAGCACAGTTTTTCCATCCTGAGCCAGTAAGCCAAGAGCTATACCCAAAGTCTTGCCACCTACTGACTCTACAATTAGATGATAAGGGCCATATTCCTTTGCGGGTGAGAGGTCTTCACCAATCACCACTGATTGTGCCCCTGCTTCTCTCACCAGAGTCTCATAGCCAGCTTGGCGAATATGTGCCACGACTTGCGCCCCTGATAATCGTGCCAATTGAATCGCAAAGTAACCAACACCTCCTGATGCACCTGTAACCAAAACAGGCTTACCTAAAAGTGAACCGCCTTTTAGCACGGCATGGTAGGCAGTTAAGCCTGCCACAGGCAATGTTGCAGCTTCAGCAAAAGATACCGATGGCGGTATTTCTGCTAGGGTGCTGGTGGGAACAGACACAAGTTCTGCCCAAGCACCGCTGCGGCGCAAGCCGACTACACGCGCTCCTTGGGGAGGCCCTGACCCATCAATGGCAGGAGTTTCTATGATACCAGCCAAGTCCCAACCAGGCTGCCAACCAGCCTCAGCAGTGGTCGAACGTTTGACCTCTCCCCGATTCAAGGAAATCGCCGCTACCCGCACTAAAGCTTCATCTGAAGCAGGCTGTGGTGCAGTCACTTCACTTAGTGCCAAACGCCCTGGCACATTGGGGTCAACAATCACAGCACGTATTTTGCTCATAAGGTTGCCCTGGCTTAGAGGTTAATTTGTAGATCATTGGTTCGCAATTTAGTGCTTGCAATAGATCAACTTGATAGATTATCTATTCTTTCTTTACTTTAAATTCCTGCAACTAGGTTAACGATATTTAATAAACTACGGTAAATTGATAAATTTAACGTAGTTTATAGTACGTAAAAAGAAAATTATCACAGAAAACTAGAACAATCAAGCATCTTGGGAAAAGATTTGTTTCATCAATATCTGCATCTATTGCTGTGCTGTAATCTAGCCCCTGTGAAATGTTTTCCTTAAACTGTGACTTTCGTGCCATCAAATTTAGTAAAGGTGAAGCCCTGGAATCGTTCGTTGTAGCCTAGTCTTTCATCCCTAAGGAGGCTAATGGCAACTTCTTCTCCCAAAGCCAAGGCAGCTGAACCATCCGAACGCCAATGGATACCACCGTTACCGCGACCAATAGCATAGTTAGTTGCTAGTTTATTTAACTCACCGCCTATGGTCAGAGGTGACCCGCTGTAGGAAATTACTTTTGTGGGGTCATTGGGGTCAGGTATGACTGGGTTGGGGAAAACATAGTTCTCGTCAAAGAATGCTTTTAACAGTGTGACATTGACAGCAGCAGTAACAGCAGCACCACCTGTATAGGAAGAATGGATTGGCGCACCTTCTGGATATGCTTGAGGTAACAAATAAGTACCGAAGGTTCCGAAGGTCGAAGCTAAAGCTTGGGAATTTAAGACCTCAGAATTAATCGGATACTGGGTTTTATTGACTATATTGTTGTAAATTAGCCCACCATATGCCTCTGGACGCAGAATGCGGTGTACATAAAACTTCTGCCAGTATGATGCTCTAATCGCACGTGAAGTACCCAAGGGGAGCAAGGCTTGTAAATGTCCGACTGCAAAGGTGGCAGCAGAACCAACTTGGGTCTTGGAATTGACATAGGGGTTGCCTGGATTCAATGGTGCGCCGATACTACCAAGAATCAAGGAGGCTCCCACGTAGGTAGGACCGCCGATATGAGCATACTCACCTAAATCCCGAACCGTGACTATGTAACGGTTAATAGGATCGTAGTTAATTGTCTTGCCTGAACTCCCTCCATTCTGGACGGTCAGCCATTCATTAAAATCGATGAGAAAGTCATTGCCAGGAAGAGCAGTACGAATTAGTGCTGAAACAGACTGGGTTCCCCAAACAATAGTCCGCAGCAGAAATTGTGAGATGTAAGGCCCTTCTAGTACCCCTGGTGGAGT
Organism: Desmonostoc muscorum LEGE 12446; assembly: GCF_015207005.2. GTDB lineage: Bacteria > Cyanobacteriota > Cyanobacteriia > Cyanobacteriales > Nostocaceae > Nostoc > Nostoc muscorum. Next base: position 557,669 of record NZ_JADEXS020000001.1, on the reverse strand, counting down.
AACATATTTTGTACTATTACCAGACGAATCCTTGCGATCGACGTAGTTGACGCTACCACGAAATAAAGTTTGAGGAGTTACAAGGCCATTTTGTTTTGGGCCTCGGAACGCCGAAAGCTTGTTCAGGTCTGCGACAGCTGCCAAAACTTTTGGGTCGTCTGTATTGTTTTGGAACTTGGAATAAGGTACATCACGTAGTAAGGCTTGCCAGTAGAGTTCAACAGCTTCAGCAGCCCTTCTTGCACTAGCTAGAGGTGGTGGTGGTGGAACTGCTATCTGGGCTGCATTGATGCCTTCCAAGCTAATTGCCAGAGGTCCTTGAGGATTGACGAGTTTTCTAGTGCCACCCAAAATGATATTTTCAAAATCATCTGGGTTTTGCGTTTTCAGTGCTTTGGTCAGAGAGTTGTAAGCTTCCAATTTGACCTCGCCCCGCGCATCGTGGGGTAGTCCCCTACTGTCGGAGCCGATTTTGTTGGGATATCGCTCCTCGTCACCGTTGGTAGGATGCGGCGGAATGGGAATATTCCTTTCGAGTCTTGCTGCTTCAACACGTACTCGAAAAGCTTTATCAACAAACCTTTCATAGTTGAACCGTGACCTTCCAGAACGTCCGAAAGGATTTTCGGCTTGGGCAATGTCTCCTCCCTTTTTGGAGGACACAGTTGAACCTAAAATACCTCCAACAGCGCTGGCGACTGTAAATAAACCTACACGACCGAGAAATGAACGTCTACTACCACGACTAAATAAGAAGCGTCTGCCACCTGAACTACCTACATTGGGTTTCTTAGGCTGTTTTATTTCGCTCTGAGTTTGAGCATCCTGACCAGAATTTTGGTGAGAATTGGGATCTACTTGCATCTCAAGATATCTCCATTGGCAAAAAACAATACAAAAATCCAGTCATGAGCGAATCAATGAGTAACTTTAAGTCACACATTTGGAACACTCATCACTTGAAAAAGAGAGTAATCTTAGCGAATTTGTTATGAAACTTGGAGCTGCTCTACTGGAAAGTAATTTGCACTCTTAGTTATTACTCTGGGCATTTACTTATCCTATTCAAGGCTCGATCGCATAGCTGTTAGACTTTTACAGTTTTCATCAACTCAATAGCATACTCTGTGGTTAAAGCATTGCTGCGATCGCATAGCTCAAACCACGATTCTTTTCCAGTTCGACAAAATACTGCAAGACTATCGAGTTACCGATGTTTGCAGTTATTAAATCAAACTTTCTCACAAACACCTGTGAAAATCAAGTAGTTTTTACAACAATTTAGGTATTACTCTTAGTTTTCTTTAAAAGCAAAGCTGTTTTTTAAGGCAAGAGGCAATTAACCTTTCCCTATTGCCTATTGCCTATTGCCTGTAGCTTTGGCTCGATATGACTATGTAACTATGCCCATGTCTACATAAATTGGATGTACTATTTTTTTGATGGTGCGTAGTTTTCTACTAAAGACATAAGCTCCTACAATACAACAAGCACCACCAAAGAATAAAGCATTGGTTACACCGATGCGATCGGCCAATCCTCCAAAGAATAAATTCCCAAAAGGTAGGACTCCTAAAAAACCAGTTGTAAATATACTAGTGACTCTACCTCTTTTATTTTCATCAACAATAATTAGTTGGAGAAAATTACTAATGGAAGCCAAAGTTAAAGTAGTATTCATGCCTATAAAAAACATAAACACTAGACAAGCTTCCAAATTTTTGATGCGGGAAAATACGATTAATGATAAACCTAAAATTCCCGCAGAACGTGCCACAATGTCTTCCAGCCCTATGGCTTGTTTTCGGGAAACCAGATAAAATCCTGAAATTATAGATCCAAGTGCTGAAGCTGTCATCAAAAATCCCATAGTTTTAGCATTACCGCTCAAAACTTCTTTGGCAAAAATAGGCATTAAATTTACGTGAGTCATTGCCATGAAACAAATGACAATTTGTAAAGCCAATACAGATTTTATAGGCAGAAAGTCATAGGCAAAAACAAAGCCTTCTTTCAGATTTTGCCAAATTTTGGTTTTTTGCTCTGATAAATTTTTCAGAACAGGCTTGACTTGGATGGTTAAGATAGCAGATAAGAAGGGCAAATAACTAATACTATCTACTAAAAAGCATGAAGCGGCTCCGGAACTTGCAATTAGTAAACCCCCAATCATTGGACTGACAAATTTAGCAGTATTAATTAAGAATGAATGGGAGGCCATTGCACTGTAAATATCAGCCTTTTTATCTACTAGTCTAGGAATAATTACTTGACGTGCTGGTAGATCAAAAGCTTTTACCGTTCCTTGGAGAGTGCCAATAATTATAATCCAGGCAACAGTGATGCGATCGCTAATAGTTAAAAATGTTAGTGTAGAAGATAAAATAATAGATGCTAGCTGAGTAGTTAGTAAGACATATCGTAAATTCCAACGATCTAACAATACTCCTACTACAGGTGTAATAATCAAGCCCATAGCTTGATTTGTGAATCCAGCTATACCTACTAAAATAGCTGAATTAGTTAATTGATAAACCAACCATACTAAAGCGATTTGTGTCATCCATGAGCCAAAAAACGATAAGCTCTCCCCGATAACGAAACAAGCAACATTCGGAGATTTAAGCGCCGATGGAAGTTCAAAAGACACAAATTTTAATTTGTCTTTTGGAAAATTTTCTCTATTACTTGGTAACATCAGCTTTTCCCTATTTGAAAATGTTTGTAAGCATGTTTTTACCGAATTAATACGGGATTAATATGGGCACACGCTCAACCCAAGGTTAGGCGTTTAATTCTTTACTGATTTCGCTAATTCCCCGACGCCTTTATAGTCTTGGCAATAAAAAAAGACAGCAATTTTATCCTCTTGTTCTGAGAAGAGGAATCTGGAAGACTTATACAAAGTCCTCAGAATGTTTTTGATAAAGCTTCGCTGGGCTTGTACATCACAAGCCCAGAACAATAGTTAACTTTGCTTAATATTAGATTAGCAGAAAGTTTGCATCCTTAGTATTTGTTCAAAAAAAAGCCACTAATACAATTAATGCACAGTGACTAAAAATCATATCATGTCTGTTGATGAACGACAATTATCTCAAGACGAGGGGATAAGGGGGATGAGGGGTATGAGGGAGATGGGGAGATGAGGAGAATAACCAATGCCCCATGCCCTTGTTTGGTAAATTCTTCGTTGTCTCCTCATTGAGAACATTTATTGAACAGAATTCAGAACTCAGGAGTCAGAATTCAGTATGAATTCTGTACGACTGGGTAATGAATATTGGTTTAAAACCGTACAACTCTTGGAGACGCTATCGCGAACGTCCTGCTGCGCTAACGCCCGCAAGTGGCGCGAAACTAGTATTAAATTTTTTTCACTCATTTAAAACTCTATCCCTTCCCTACGGGACGCTCCGCGAACATGGGTAGAGTATTCTGAATTCTGAATTCTGAATTCTGACTCCTTTTTATCTGTTTTATCTTTATGAAACTCAAGCGTTATTTCTGGATAGCTATTTTAAGCATCATTGCATTAATAGGTGTGATGATGCCAGGCAAAACTCAGGCACATACATCAACAAATACCCTATTTCAAACATCTACAATTAGCGCTCTGGCAGCAGGAATTTATGAAGGAAATACTAATTTCCAGCAGTTAAAAAAATACGGTGATTTTGGTTTGGGTACAGTCAATTATCTTGATGGGGAAATGATTGGATTAAATGGGAAATTTTACCAGGTTAAAGCTGATGGAATTGCGTCCATCATTCCTGATTCCACGATTAGCCCTTTTGCGACCGTCACCTTTTTTAAACCAGAAAAATTAATTCATTTAGAAGGGCAGATAAATTATCAGCAATTGCAGGAATCTTTAGACCAGCGCTTACCCACTAAAAATTATCCTTATGCAATTCGTATTCAAGGTAATTTTCCTTATTTGAAATTTAGAAGCGTTCCCAAACAAACCCCGCCCTATCGTCTTTTGGTAGATGCGCTGAAAGGACAATCAGTTTTTGAATTAAGGAATGTGAATGGTACTTTAGTAGGATTTCGGACACCAAAATATATGCAAGGAGTAAATGTTAGCGGCTATCATTTTCATTTTTTAACTGCAAATCGAAAAACTGGAGGACATATTTTAGATGGGCAGTTTCAAAATGCTAAAGTAGAGATTGATACTATATCCAATGTTGAGATGAATTTGCCCAAAACTGCTGAATTTGACCAAGCTGATTTGGGAGATGGCAGACCGAACGGTAAGTAAATATTTTTGGATCAAAGCTATGTCACTATCAGAAACTATTGCCGAAGAAAAAGATACTCGTCCCCCTGTGGCAATTGGTCATGTGAGATTATATGTGAGTAATGTACTGGAAGCTAGCGAATTTTTCGTCAAAATAGGGCTGCGGTTAATTGCTCAATCAGAACAAGTAGCTGTTTTAGAATTACGGGGAGGAACGCACTTAGTTTTGAGAACAACACCAGAGGCTATTCCTTTGGGAACCAAAGCGCCTTTTGATTTGATGGTAGATGATGTTTTTGCTACTAGAGATGTTTTTAGAGAGTGGGGACTGACTGTTTCTGAGGTGGAACCAGGCAGAATCCACAGTTCATTTACCTTGACTGGGCCAGACGGCTATATATTGACGTTCAATTCCTCGCATACAGGTGGTAGAGAGGTTTAATCTGGGGACTGGGGATTGGGGACTAGGGACTGGGGAGATGTAGAGATAAGGTGAAAGATTTATTGCAAGTTTTCTCCCTGTCTTCTTGTCCTCTTCCCTATGCCCAGTCCCCAGTCCCCAATCCCCAGACTAGCCAACGATTACCCAGTACATTCCATCTGGTGCAATTAATCCAAAAGAAGGTTCGCCAAATTCGTTAGGAACAATGGGTGTAACGTTCGTAGCGTTGCTGGCGATCGCGTGTTGATGAAAAGCCCCAATATCCTCAACTTGATAAGTGAAAAGGCTTATGCCCAACGAACCTGGTTGAGCGTATTCGCGGCGATCGCTCGTAGGATAAAGTGGGCTATAAACTTGAAAAACTCCGACATTGGTCTTTGGTGAAGCGAAAACCGAAAGATAAAATTCTTGCCCTTCATCAAGCATCAAAATCTGCTTAGTTGATGGATTTTTATAGCCGGATAACTTGGGGTTATTCTCTGACGGCACAAGTCCAAAAACATCTGTGTAAAAAGAGGTGAGGCTGTGGTCAGAAGTGATGAAACTTGAGTGAGTTCCCTCACTCACTAATAACCCAGAACTGGTATTAATGGTACCGTAACCAGGACGGTCATAGTTATATCGCTGGAAAAATGCCTGTCGTGTCTCCTTGCCAATCACAAACATTTCCCGGACACCAACAAAGCGGTTATATAATCCCGTCCCTACATTACCGATAAATTCGATGCCCCGCACTGGTTCAGTATAAATCCAGTCTCCGCCGCTGGCTTTGTCGTCGGCAAAAGCATCTGCGATCGCGTAAATATCTTGAGTCAGAGAAGCAAACCAGCGGCTACCTTCAACCACTGGCAATGTATCACCTAGACCTTCATTGCGTGGTTGTTTCCACCACATTACCCGCACCAATCCATGAGCCGATGAGTTGCCATTTTGCAGTCGCAGCGATGTTAAATCTGAGGCATGACCATAGAGTAATTTTGCCTGTTCTGCGGAAAATTCTCCTCTCTTGACCTCTTGATAGCCGAATTCATTCCAATATTTTAGAGTAGCTTCAATATCCTTTGATCCAACACAATTTTCAAAAATCCCACTAATCATTGTGATTTACCTGATAACTACAGAAAATTTACATTATTTAGGATAATTGTGGTGAGAAAATTGTGAAAATTTGCAGCATCCAAATCCCTGGCTTCTTTGAGAAGTGCGGATCTAACTTTTTATTAATAATTAATAATTAATAATTAATTATTAATTATAACTATAGTTCAATGTGCTTCAGTTAAGGGTTGATTCTTTGTCGAAGTCAATTTTTTTAACGAACCGCCTTCGCGCAGCGTCTCGTAGAGAAGGACGCAAAGGACGCAAAGGAAGAAAAGGAAGAAATGCTGAACTTAACTGTATTAAAGTATAGTTTCGACTTTGGTTTGTAAATCGTGTTATTAACAGGACTTACGCAACTGGCATAGGCGATCGCTAATCAAAGTTAAGGCTTAACTTCTGAAGGAGTCACAGCAGCATATTGTTCAGAAGAAAGTGTTGCTTGTCTAACATCAATCTTCTTAGTGATAAATTTTTGTTCATAGAACAAGTCAGCAATCTTCTGCTGTCCGGACAAAACTTCTTCACTTAACGGTCTTAATGTGTAACGCCTGCGCTTTGATACGAGTTCTAGTGTGGGAACATCAATTTTTGCTTCCGGCGAAATCAGTTTGGCTACTTGCTGCGGGTTGGCTTCAGCCCATTCGCCGATGTTGTTAACTTCTGACAAAATAATTTTCACGACCTCAGGATTATCTTTAACGAAATTACGTGAGCCTAACCAGTAGCCTCCTTGGGTGGTAATTCCCTTACCATCCCGGATGATACGAACTCTATTAGTTTTCTCAAATAGAGCGAGGTGGGGGTCGCCAATTACAGCTGCTTCAACGCTCTTACGTTCAAATGCTGCACGAGTTTCTAATGGTGTGAGGTTGATGTGTTTAATATCGCTAAGTTTTAGTCCTGCTTCTTCCAGAACTTTTATAACGAAGTATTGTTGTGCTGTAGCTCTTTGAAAGGCTAATCCCTTACCTTTGAGGTCAGCTATTGTCTTGATGGAAGAGTCTTTCTCCACTACTACAGCAGTTCCCTCACCAGTTCCAGGTTTGCTGCTAGCAACATAAACAAAAGGTACGCCAGATGCTTGAGCAAAGATAGGCGGAGTTTCACCCACAAAGCCGAAATCTACACTTCCCACATTCATTGCTTCTAGAAGTTGCGGCCCAGCAGCAAATTTTGACCATTCGACTTTAATCCCCAGTGGAGTTAAACGTTTTTCTAACACTCCTTTAATCTTGAGTAGATCTCCCGCGGTCATATAGCCCATCTGTAGGACTTTTGTCTTGGTGCTATTAGAGGCGTTAGCTGCTTTTTCTGGTGTATTTGGCGCTTTACAACTGACTAAAGTTGTGGATAATGTGAATACTCCACCTACTAAGAATAGTAGAAAGGAATTGAATAGCTTGAAGTGAGATTTGCTGGATATTTCTACCATAATGCACTAGTAATTGTTGAATGTTGTTGTTTTTTCAGCACAAAATATTTGCCTTTTGTGCTAATGACAATTGGCTGAAAAGTTATATGAAAGTTGTAGCCGATTAATTCAATTAAGCAGCTTTACAAATGGTGGATAATCCAGATCGACTATTATTTACGGTAAGTCGATATGATTACAGTATTTTGTGGTTGCACGGATATTATCATAGACTCTTTGAAGAATCAAGCAGCAGAACAAACGTTAAGTAGCTAATGGCAACACTCAGTTAAGGGACTTCCAGTGAAAAAAACATCCCATCCCTGGGGGACGCTCCGCGAACTTAGGTAGCACAGCTGTGCTACCCGAAAAATGTACAAATAATTTGGGATAATTTATTTTTTGGAAGTCCATAAAGGCCAAGACCTTCACGGCAGATGCTTTTTGGGCTAAAAATTAATCAAACTAACTCAACATACTCAATAATTGTTCCATCAGGATGCATAGCTCGCATATTAACTCCGGTGGGGACTTTGTTAGGTTCCGTCAGAATTACTGCGCCTTGCTGAGTCAGTGCTTCTCGAAAATCATTGAGTGAGTCAACGAGAAATGTTGCGTGTGTACTTTTGAATGGAGAGAGTGCTTCAGCTGAACCGGCAATTAAAAGAATAGAACCGACGCCAGCCAGTTCCAACTCAGCGTCGGAATATTGAAACCACAACCAACATTTTTCTGTAAAGAGGTTTTCATAGAAAGCGATCGCCTCATCCAAGTCTATGGGACTAAGATAGACTCTAGTTAGTACTTTAAGAATTTGCATTGCAACCTGTCTATTAGGCAGCTATTGTATTCGATCGTGCGAATAAAGAGTGCTGAGTTCCGTTAATTGCAGGGGGCGTTTACCCCGTGCGATCGCCCACAAGGGGTGGGGTATCAACCTTCTCCTAAGAAAAGGATTCCGCCCAGAGGGGGAGTTACTCTTACCAAGTACATCAGTAATGAGTAAACTTATTTACTCAGCACTCAGCACGGGCTAAACGCCCCGTTACTGCTAACAGCACTCAGTACTGATGAAAAAAGTCTTCAACTCTGTGTTCACCTAGCTCAAGATAACGCTACTCGCTATCACTCAAAATGCATTTCATTTCTACACCTTTAGCCCCGCCTCAGTCATCTGTATGGTTATTACGAATATATATACATCATTAAGCATCAGTACCTAATTTCAGTAGCGATGGAGGACGATCGCTTTGTCAGAGAGTGGCAGGTTTGAATCCCCCACAGATAGCGTAGCGGTAGCGAGTCCACCAGGGTCTTAATTCTGACTCGTGAATTCCGAATTCTTCTTCAACACCTTAATAAATTTATTTAAAGTTGTTTGATATTGGTCTCCAGCTACCCAGAACAAATCGTTATGACTAGCCTCTTCAATCCACAAAGAAAGTTTTGGTGATGATGCAGCGGCAAACAATTTTTCTCCATGAGAAAAAGGAATAATTTCATCAATTTTACCATGTACTACTAATACAGGACAGTTAATATTTTTGATTTTGTCAAGATTAGAGAATTTATCAAAAGGTAAAATCCGAAATGGCACTATTACTTGAAATGCTGAGATAAAAGTACTTTCAATGATTAAACCTGCTACTGGTCTTCGGGCTGCTAAATTTACAGCAGAACCACCCCCAACAGAACGCCCCCAAACTATAATTTTTTGGGGTGATATTTTTAAGTCTTTTGTCAAGTAGTTGTAGGCGCTATCAATATCCTGATAAGCATTATTTTCTGTTGGGATGCCTTCACTCGTACCATAACCACGATAATCGTAAGATAAAACACTAAACCCCCAAGCGTGTAATTGCTCTAGAGTTTGTTTGATATTACCTAAATCTTCTGCATTACCGTGAGCATAAAGAATAGTATAATCAGCTTGAGGATTAAACAAATATCTAGCAGAAATTTTTGTATTATCATTACTTATCAATTTGATAATTTCCTGACTATCCTGATAACTAGATGATTGTGGAAGAAAAATCATGCTGTCTGCTCTAAAATAGACATATACAGCAAAAAATATATAAATAAAAAATATGGATTTCATCAACCTTTGCCAAGTAAAATCGCCGATTATTATTTTTAGTAATTGTTTTTTATTCATATTTATTTATAAATCACAAAAAAAAGAAATTTTATCAAAATACATCCTGCAAGAGAACTGATAACTTCATTGTTTACATCTTTCCCCATTCTTGAGTCAGGCTAACAGATGTGGTATAAAATAGCGATTAAGGTTTTTTGATCAAAATTCTACATGAGAAAGACGCGATAAATCGCCGTCTCTACAACAATCAATTCTTTGTAGAGACGGCGATTTATCGCGTCTCTTGCTTAACCGAACAGTATTGGGTAGGCGCCGACCCCATTTGAAACATAAAACTTAAAATATGTTTATTATCCTTTAAAATCATTTGCAGAGATTTAGGTACGACATATGGCTGATATTGTTGATATTGCTGTTAATGCTGAGTCTTTCAAAACACTAGTAGCGGCTGTACAAGCTGCTGGTTTAGTAGAAACATTAAAAAGTCCTGGGCCTTTCACCGTCTTTGCTCCCAATGACGCTGCTTTTGCCAAGTTACCACCCGGAACTATTCAAACTCTGTTACAAAATATTCCTCAGTTAACGCGGATTTTAAAATATCATGTCGTTTCGGGAAAGCTGTTGCAGACAGATTTGGCACAACTCGGTACGGTGAATTCTGTGGAAGGTTCACCGATTAAAATTAGTTGTTCTGATGGTTTTGAAGTTAAAAATGCCACAGTTTTGGCACCAAATATCGAAGCTGATAATGGTGTGATTCACGTTATTGATACAGTGATTTTGCCCGGTTAATTCAGTCAGGGTGGGTGTTTCCCACCCGATTTATGCAAAATTTTTATGACTCATTAGGATTCACTATTGTTACTATAAGAAATTAGTTTAATTATTTAAATTATGTTAAACTTTCAATTTTCATACTCTCGATATATGCTAAGGTAGATTTCATTATTTAGAAATAAGTTACATTATATATAGGTTGCTAACACTATCCCCAGGATCTTAATGTTCGATTTCAACACCTTAGCTGAATTCTCTCGCGCCAACTGCGTGACTATTTGTGCATTTCTTGTACCAGCAAATTTGTTGGTGACAATTTTGACAATGGTTCTGACAGTGCTACGTCGCCCATCACATCAAATCTGGCAGTCTGCGGGAATTGCTAGCTTTTTCGCTTCCGTGATGCTATTGCACGTATACACTTGGTTTATGGTTGGTGTGGTGATGGCTCCTACTTATATCTTGATGTCTCTAGCAATCACCTGTTTGGTGATTAATTCGGCAGCAATTATTTTTCACAGACGCTACGCTAACATCCCCAGTCTTTCTAACAATGTCTGATATTTTTTTGTCATTTGTCATTTGTCCGTTGTGCTTTGTTAAAAAAATAATGACTAATGACTAATGACTAACGACCAATGACTAATGAGTAAACCGATTGTTTGGGTACATGGAGACTGCCTCAGTCCATATAATCCCGCATTACAAGAATACCCTGATGCCCCCGCTATTTGGGTTTGGGACGAGGCTTTGATAGAAGAATGGCAACTCAGCCTTAAACGGTTGACGTTTATTTACGAATGTTTGCTAGAGTTACCTGTTGTCATCCGCCGTGGAGATGTGGTAGAAGAAATTTTGGCTTTTGCTGAAGAACACAAAGCAGACTTAGTGGTGACAGTAGATAGTCCGAGTCCCCGGTTTGATGATATCTGCAATCAAATTGAGCGTTCCATAAAAGTGGAAGTACTAGAGGTGGAAGCATTTTTTGATTATGATGGCTATATTGATTTGAAACGGTTTTCGCGCTATTGGAAAGTGGCTCAAAACTATGTTTTTGAGTAGGTTACAGCAATTTTCATGTATTTGAACCACATCTGTAGTAGGGGCACAGCATTGCTGTGCCCCTACCGCGTGGTCTATTTACCTGAAAATAGCTGTAATTGTAAAATTGTGATGATTGGCGATCGCTAAAAACTTACACTATTTTGAATTTTTTTGGGTTGCGAGTGAATCAATCTCTCGCAATCATTTTTCATATTGGTATTAGATTCCCGACTTATAGCGATTTTCATTTGAATGAGATATATGCTAGGGGCGCACAGCTGTGCGCCCCTACGAATTGTCTGTACTCCACGCAATTGCAAACTGCTATATATTAAAAATTGAGAATTCTATTGTTTACTTACAAGACTGCTTCAAACTTTTGTAATTTTCTGGATGAGTGAGAAAATAGTCTTGGAGCCATTGACATCCTCGTGAGAGTAAATCATCCAATTGCAAACTCCATAAAATTACTTTATCATCCTTACTAGCAGAGGCAATAACTTTTCCATCATGACTAAAACTGACGCTGGTTACTGAACCTTTATGTCCAAGCAATGTAGTGATGGGAATTCCATCTTTTTTCCAAAGCTTGATAGTTTGGTCATCACTACCAGAACCAATCATTTCTCCATTAGGGCTGAAAGCGACGCTATTTACTGCACCGCTATGTCCAGTCAGGGTAGCAATTAAAGTTCCGTCTTTTTTCCAAAGCTTGATAGTTTGATCTTTACTTCCGGAAGCAATAATTTTACCATCAGGACTAAAACTAATACTATTAATACCTTTTCTATGTCCAGTTAGGGTACTAATTAAAGTTCCATCTAGCCGCCGAAGTTCAATAGTTCCATCATCATCACCACCAGAAGCAATAATTTTACCATCAGGGCTGAAACTGACACTTGTTATCCAATTTTTATGCCCAGTGAAGAATTTAGTCGAGGGTTGAATTAAAGTTCCGTCCCACTTCCAAAGTTCAATAAATCCTTTATCAGTACCAAAAGCAAGTATTTTTTGGTTGGGGCTGAAACTAAGGCTTGTTACCTTTGTATGCTCACTCAAAGGATAAATTCGAGTACCATCTTGCTGCCATAGTTTAGCAACTAATTGATTAGTAGCAACGGCAATAGTTTTATTATCGGGGCTAAAACTAATACTATTGACCCAATCTTGATGCCCTGTGAGGTTAGCAATGAGAGTTCCATTTCGCTGCCATAATTTCACAGTACCATCGTTACCACCAGAGGCTATTATTTTACCATCACGGCTGAAATTTAGACTAGTGATACCGCCTTGATGCCCAGTTAATGTAGTCATCATATCTGCGTTCAGCTTCCAGAGTTTCACAATTCCGTCTTCACTACCAGAAGCAATGATGTTGTTATCTTGACTCCAAGTCACACTAGCTACCGAATCACCATGCCCAACGAAGGTATTAATTAGAGTACCATCTAGTTGCAAGATTTTTACAGTTTGGTCACTACTACTAGAAGCGATTGTTTTACCATCTCGGCTGAAACTAACAGCATTTATCCTACTTGTATGTCCCTTGAAAGTTCTAATTAGAGTACCATCTTTTTTCCAAAGTTTAATAGTTTTGTCATCGCTAGCAGAAGCAATATTTTCTCCATCATGGCTAAAATTAATGCTTGTCACCCAACCTTCATGTCCAACAATTTTTTTGATGAAAGTGCCATCAATTTTGTATATTTCAATATTTCCCTCTTCATTTCCAACAGCAATAACTTCACCATTAGGGCTGATATTGGCGCTGGTGATTGCATTCTTTTGGAGTGAGATAGTTTTAATAAGAGTATTATCTAGCTGCGAGAATTTTATAGTGCCATCTTTGCTGATACAAACAAGAGTATTATCAGAAATGAAAATAGCACTGACTAACCAAATTTTATCCTTAGATAAAGTTTTAATAAAACTACCATCTCGATTCCAGAGTTGAATAGTTCCGTCTTGGCTAGCTGAAGCAATAATTTTGCTATTGGGACTAAAGCTGATACTTTTTACTTTATTTGTATGACTAGAAATAGTAGCGATCGCAGTTCCATTATTATGCCATAGTTTAATAGTTCCATCATCGCCACCAGAAGCAATTATTTTACCATCAGGACTGAAAGTTAGATGATTGAGTGTTGTTTGACCACTATCAAATTGATTATATTCATGAATATTAGTGAGAATATTCAGTAAAGCAGATAAAGGAGTGATTGTTTGATATTCTCCCAAAGAAAACTGATTTTTCACAAGATATTTTAAATCTTGTCCAGCCTTCATAGCTAAAAGTAAAGCTTCCAGTTGTTTAGATTGGAATTGTTGTGTGGCGTTATAGCCGACTTGTGTAAGTCTTGTAGCTTCCTTCGCAGTGTGTAGTTGATTTTGTCCCACAATCACACTGATTAAAATCAGGAGAGTTGCGATACTTCCACCAAACCAAACTATATATTTTGCTTTTTTATTCGCCTGAGCTAATTTTTGTTTAGCGATTTGATTAGCTTTAGTTAATCGTTCACTAGCTTGGGCTAATTGTTGGTTAACTTCAATTTGTAATTCCGTAGCAACTTTTTGGCTTTCTTGTAAAAACTCATAATCCAAATTACTTAAACTTTTGCCAACCGCCCATCCTAAAGCTTCATCTAAAACTTTCCCTTGTAATAGCCAATATGAATCTTGTTGAGAGTTCAACCAGTTATTAATTGCTTCACTATAAGGACGGAGTTTATCTAATTCTTGCCTCAGCCAGGTTTGATTAAAAATTGCTTGATAAATAGGATTATATACTTTTAAATAACCATCTTGTTTGACTACTAAACCTGACAACCTTAATTCTGTTTGTTCTTGACTGCCATCGATCAAAACTCCCTTGTTTGAGTGTAAAGCTTGCTGATATAATCCCAATAATCTGCCAGCTTTGTGTTCATTTCGTAAAAGGCGATCGCGGATTGTTCTTAAATGCTCAGGTTCATCCTGACTTTCCCAATTATCGATGATATAATTTTGAACTAATTCATTAACATTTAGATAGCTACTCTCTGTTTCTTCTACAATTAAACTGCATAACTTCTGAGTTAAAAATGGTTGTCCACCAGTCCAGTTTAACACACCTTGGAACACCGTTTCTGGATTCTCTACCTTATCCGCTAACCCTGGAATTAATGCATTTTTTGCTTCTGCAAAGCTAAACCCAGTTAATTCTATAGAACTACCAATATTAAACGGCGTGCGTTCTCTTTCCTGAATCAAATCTCCTGGTGTAGCTACTCCCAGCAGACAAAAAGTTAAACGCTCATATTTTGAAGATTCAGCCCGGAGATTATAGCAAGCGCGAATTAAAGCAAAAAAATCATCCTTAAATTTACTCTTGATTAAACTATCAATTTCATCAATAAAAATAATAATATTAGAGCTAAACTTATTCAACAGCAACAACTCTAAAAGTAAATTTAACCTCTGTATCTCTGTCCAAGAATCATGCTGTAACCACCAGCTATTAAAATCGATATCATCTATTTCAAAACTAGATAATAACTGATTCGCAAAACCTTTATACCATTTTTCTGAACTAGTATGACTACCAAGAATAGTTAAATCAATAGAAGCACATTTAATTCCTATCGCCTTAAGTTTTTTGATTGTTTGGACTCGCAAACTAGATTTACCCATCTGACGCGAGTTAAACACAAAACAATATTCCCCAGCTTTCAGCAACTCAAAAATTTGTCCATCTGCTTTCCTAACCACATAAGTGCGATGATTAGCATTTAAACTTCCACCAACCTTATAATAACTATTAAACTCCATTCCTCCTCTCTGCGCCTCTGCGTGAGATTTTTTTAACGAAAACTAATTACAGGTAACTGCCAAAATATTCCTGATACAATCTACACCGTGCCATCACACAATTACTATTAAACTTAACCACCCCCATACTATCCAATTGATAAATTTGCCGATTTTTTCGTTCCACTTTAATCCCTTGAATATCACTCACTATCTCCTTAAATACTCTCCCCAACTCTGGATTTTCTTCAAAAGTCTCCAAATGTCGGCGTAAGTGTTCACTATAAATTCCTGTATCTGTAGTAGCCTCTTGTAGCAATTCCCCAATAGTGACATCCTGACAAACCAAATAATAAAGTGCTAACCGCACCAAATAAGGATGTCCCCCAACTAAAGACATAATCGGCAGAATATTGTTACTATCCAATCCATGCCGGATAGCTAAACTCTTCACCTGTTCTTCAGTAAACTCTTCCAATTTAATTGGTAATCCCACATTAAAAGGAGATTGATTAATATCTAAGCGTCCATAATCTTCCGTAGAATGTGCTACTAATAGTCGCAACTTTTCCCATGTCTCCGACTCATTAGCATTTTCATTCCAGTTACGTAACATCGGAAAAAAGTTTTGATAAATTTCTGGGTATTCAAATAATTTATCTACCTCATCTAAAGCTAAAACTAAAACACCATCCAATTGTTTGAGTAAACTTTGAAATATCCGAGTGCAGTTTACCATACTGGGAATATCCGTATCCCACATTGTTAACGGAGGTGCTGAAGATAATTGATTAATCACATAAGCATAAAAACTGCGGAGAAAATCATTAGCGTTAATAAATTTATTTGTTTCTATTAAACTAAAATTTAAATAAACTGTACTATAACTACTTTTTTTAGCTTCAGCCATAATTCTTTTCAGCAGCGAAGTTTTACCCATCTGCTTAGGTGCTTTAATCCGAATTAGTGCGCCCGCTTCTTTAATAGCAGTAAAACAACGAGATTCAACAGGAGAACGTTCTTGATAAAAAGCAGAATTTAGTGGTTCTGCTCCTTCTGGAAAGCGGATATTCTGGATAATATGCCCACATTTTTCTAAAGCTTTAACACTAACTAACTCCGGCTTATATTTAGCAAACATCTCAATCAAATTACACCGATAATCTGGTTCCGTTTCCGGAGGAAAGCCAAATTTAGTAGATATATTTCTGAGTTGATGACTAGCTGTAGAACGATGGGTAGCACCAAGTTCCTTAGCTATCTGTTCATCTGTTTGTCCTGCTAAAAATAAAGGCACTACTTTCTTTTGTTTCGGTGTCAATTCATTCTGATATATTTTTTCAAAATTTTCTTGATTGTTCGGCATTTTTCTAGTTATGATTCATCCATTTTTAACTACAGTACTAAATCCTAAGTCAGGTGGGTTAGACGCTCATGTTATCTTTATTGTTACAAATCATAATGACGATGCAAGAAACTTTTCGGGTACTTGACTTTGTGTCACTCACAAACAAACATTAGACTATTTTAGTGGCAGTTATATTTCTCCAAATAAAAAATAATATATATGACAAGAAGACAAGTAGCGATCGCCAAAAAATTTCATATTTACTTTAGCAAGTTTATGGTAGATATTGACAATGGTGAAGAAAACTTCACCTTAATAGCTGTGTAAGTGAAATAGATGAACTTTTTATCAAATATGCAGTTGTCTATAAATTTGATTTTAAGATGAATCTTAAGAATCAACTTTGATTTTTATCTGTAGCGATCGCGCTGATTTTGATAAAATATTTGATTCGCAATTATTCCAAAAGCCTTGTTTTTCAGAATTGACGGAGAAAATTATGCAACTCAAATCAATCATTTCTCTATTAACTGGCTGCGCTTTGACCGCTGTTTGCACCACTTCCATAGTTAGTCAAGCCAAAGCTGATGATGAAGTTCGTTTTATCTGTGCTTCAGGTTACGACCAAGAAGCTAATCTACGCGTGCCCACTACTTACGCTTGGACATCACGAGGGAAAATTGCAATTATCCGTTGGAAATATGGGTGGTTTAATAGTAAGACTGTTACCCCAGAACAGCGTTGCGAACAAGTATCGTCTCGATTCCAGACTGCTTACAACAATCAAAGTCTTGCTTATATCACTAACGGTACAGTCAACAATCAACCAGTGATTTGCACAGCCAAAGAAGTAGATGCACCTTGCAATACCACACTGCTAACTCTACGACCTGAAGACGATCCTCTACAGATTCTTGAAGAACTTAAAGAAATTCTTAGAGGGCGTGCTACTAAACCGATAGAACATAGTTCTAAACAAGAACCAGTTTACTACAAAATTGATATTAAGAAGTTTCTGCAAACAACCCCCGTTGAGAAAGAATAATATCAAGTTTCAATTGAAATCTCCTAGCTGAATCATCAGCCGCTAGGGGTTATAAACCCCTAGCTAAAAGCTCAAGTCATCTGGAGATGACTTGATAAAAATTTCAGTCCACTTGAGTGGACTTAAGCTATTAGCCTGTAACTTCGAGTTCCAGGCTGGATGAGTCACTTTATCCAACTACAAAAATGAACAAATTTAATTCGTTGATCCTCGCTATCTTAAGTACTTATTTAGTACTCCCTACAGTCTATGCTACGACATCCCAGCAGTTATCTAATCAACCTAACTTTATACTTGCTAATACCTTATCATCAGAACAAATCCGTCAATTAGCCCAATCTGTTACTGTTAAAGTCTTGAGTCGGAATAAAGGTGGAAGTGGAGTATTAGTTAGCAAACAAGGAAAAACTTACACTATCATAACCAACGCTCATGTTATTAGTAGCAGATTAAACTTCAGCCTGATAATCCCAACACCTACTTTTCACGGGGTGATGTTTACAACTTTCAGTTGAAGAATTACCAAGCAGCACTAGCAGATTACAATCAAGGTATTAAACTCCAACCGGATAATGCACAAGCATACTTTGCACGGGGGGTTGTCCGTTTTCAGTTGAAAGATTATCAAGCAGCATTGGCAGATTTAAATCAAGCAATTAAACTTCAGCCTGATAATGCCAACGGCTACTTTTTTCGTGGTGTTATCTACCAAAAGCAAGGGAATGATAACGCCGCACTATCAGATTACAACCAAGCGATCGCTAAAGATGCAAAATTAGTACCAGCTATCATCAACATTGGCTACATAAAATACGAAAATGGAGATGTAGATGGGGCGATCGCGCAGTGGGAAAAAGCTGTTCAGATTAATAGCAGTTTAGCAGAACCACAAATGGCATTAGCAGTGGCTTTATATGCCAAAGGTGAGCAACAAAAAGCTCTCAATATGGCACAAGCCGCCTTGCGTTTAGATAAAACATGGGCTGATGTCGAGGTTCTCAAACAAAATCTTTGGGGGACGCGTTTAATTGATGAGGCACGAAAACTCTTGGCAACTCCTAGTATTCAAGCTTTTATCAAACATTAACTTAGATTTAAAACTAATTCCAAATTTACTACAGATTAAATATCCACTTGCAATTATGAATCATTATCAAAAAATTCTCATCGCCATTTTAAGTAGTTTGTTCATACTCCCTAACGCCTACGTTGCGAAATCTCAGCAAATACCTAATCAAGCTACTTCTGTATTGGCAAATAACTCTCTATCACCAGAACAAATCCGTCAACTAGCCCAAGCTGTGACTGTCAAAGTATTAAGTACTAATAAAGGCGGAAGTGGAGTATTAATTAGTAAACAAGGGCAAACTTACACCATTTTAACCAATGCGCATGTTATCAATAATAAAGAAAGCTATAAAATTCAAACACCAGACGGCAAAATCCACACAGCTACAGTTATCAGTCGCGGTAATTCTTTAACAGGTAATGATTTAGCCGTCTTACAATTTCAGTCCCAAAAAAAGTATCAAATAGTAGCTTTAACTAGCAACTCAAATGTATCTGAAAATCAACAAGTATTTGCTGCTGGGTTTCCTGATGATGGCAAAAAATTAGTTATCAGTAATGGCAAAATTTCCCTGTTATCTACTCAACCATTAGCTGGGGGTTATGAAATTGGTTATACCAACGAAATTAGACAAGGAATGAGTGGAGGTGCTTTATTAAATCAAGCAGGTGAATTAATCGGGATAAATGGATTAACAAACAATGCTATTTTAAATGAAGCTTATTCTTATCAAGATGGAACTCGACCGAGTGCAGAACAACTTCAACAATTGAGACAACTAAGTTTTGCTGTTCCCATTCAAACTCTAGTAAAAATTGCACCTAATTTAGCAATTATTCCTCCACAGTGGCGGAATCAGCAACAAGCAACAAGACCAGTAGGTAACACCTTTGTTGATAAAGTTGATAGGATTTCCGAACAGATTACCGTGCAGATTAACTCAAAAAATAACGGTAATGGTTCAGGAGTAATCATTGCTAAACAAGGACAAACTTACTATCTAGTCACTGCGGCTCATGTAGTCAAAAAACCTGACTCTTACGAAATTATTGCTCCAGACGGTAAGCGATATGCAGTGCAGCCAGAGAATATTGTTAAGCCAGAGGGATTAGACTTAGCACTTGTTAAATTTACCAGCAATCAAACATACTCCGTTGCAACTATTGCCAAATATAACCTATATTCAGCAGTCAAAAAACCGTGGATATTTTTATCTGGTTTTCCAGGAAAAGAGGGCGGCAAACGGAAGTTTACAGCAGGGTTACTTAGTTCAAGAGAAGTAGTATTTATCCGTACCGAAAGTCTTGAATTATTGAATCAGGTGATTAATTTAGGCTACGAGATGACTTACTCAAATCTGACACAACCCGGAATGAGTGGGGGAGCAGTGCTAGATACAATGGGACAATTAATTGGTATTAACACAGGTATTGATCGAAATCCGTTGAAAGATCAAAAGGATGAAGTTGAACTAGGATTAGGTTTAGGCGTGCCAAGTGATAGTATTTTGAGTCTAATCGCAAAATCGGGGTTGAAGCCAGAACTGTTGAAAGTAGTGACTAAAGCACCCCCAAAACTTACAGAAGCAGAAATTTATTCCCTCCAAAATAATTCGTTATTTACCGTCCAAAAGCCGTTAGAAAATGCTAGTGAGTACGATTGGCTGAATTATGCTAATCAACTATGGCGATTAAATAAATATTCAGAAGCAGTGGAAGCTTTCCAAGAAGCTATTAAGCTCAAACCAAGTTTTTATCAAGCCTATTATGCTCTTGGTGTAGCACTATTTTCTCAGAAAAAATATCCAGAAGCCCTGGCAGCTAGTGAGCAAGCAATCAAAATTCAACCAGACTATGAAGTTTGGGCATTGAAATCTATTTCGCTGATCCAATTAAAAAAATACTCAGAGGCGCTAGCAGCAATTGACAAGGCAATTGAATACGAAGATACTAATGTTTACTTTTATGTATTACGCAGTCAGTTACTGTCGAGCTTAAAACGCTACCCAGAGGCTCTAGTGGCGGTGACTAAAGCTATTGAGATGAAGCCACTATCTAACTACTACACATCACGGGGTGGTATCCGCTATCTGTCAAATGATTATCAGGGAGCATTGGCTGATTACAATCAAGCAATTCAACTTGACCCTGACTCCGCCGAAAATTACTTATGGCGGGCTAATGTCCGCTCTCTGTTAAAAGATAATCAAGGAGCGTTGGCTGATTGCAATCAAGCTATTAAATCCCAGCCTGATAATGGAGATGGCTATAGTTGTAGAGGTAGCGTCCGTTCTGATTTGAAAGATTATCAGGGGGCGCTGGTTGATTTAGACCAAGCTATCAAATTCAACCCTGATGATATTAGTTACTACTTTGATAGAGCTAAAGTACGCTATATTTTGCAAGATTATAAGGCGGCATTGGCTGATTATAATCAAGCTATTAAAATCCAACCTGAGTTGCCTATTGTCTACACCCATAGGGGTAGTATGTACAGGAAATTGAAAGATTATAAGGCGGCATTGGCTGATTATAATCAAGCAATTCAACTCGACCCTAACGATGCTGTAGCCTACAGCTATAGGGGTGATATCTACGGGGAGATGAAAGATTATCAAAGGGCGCTAGCAGATTTAGCTCATGCTCTTCAACTTCAGCCTCAATTGCAAGGAGCCTATTTCATTTACTTAACTCGAAGTGATATCTACAAGGATTTGAAAGATTATCAAGCAGCATTAGCAGATGCAAATCAATTGATTAAACTTCAGCCCAATAATGGAAGTGGCTACTTAACTCGAAGTACTATCTACATTGAGTTGAAAGATTATCAAGCAGCACTAGCAGATGCAAATCAATGGATTAAACTTGAACCAAAGGATGCAAATGCTTACTTATCCCGAAGCATTATCTACAAGGATTTAAAAGATTATCAAGCAGCATTAGCGGATGCAAATCAAGCGATTCAACTCCAGCCTGATTTGGCACAAGCCTACTCAGTCCGAAGTGGTGTCTACCAGAATTTAAAAGATTACCAAGCAGCCCTAGCAGATTTAGATCAACTTCTTAAACTTCAACCAAATGATGAAATATCTTACGCCATCCGAGGTATTATTCACTATCAGTTGAAAGATTACCAGAGGGCGCTAGTAGATTTAGATCGTGCAATAATACTCCAGCAAAACGATGCAATGGCCTATTTAGTACGGGGAGATATCCACAAGGAGTTAAAAGATTATCAAGCAGCACTAACAGATTATAATCAAGTGATTAAACTTCAGCCTGATAACGCAAGAGGTTACTTAAAGCTGGCTGGTATTCACTCTCAGTTGAAAGATTATCAAGCAGCACTAACAGATTATAATCAAGTGATTAAACTTCAGCCTGATAATGCTGAGGGCTATTTTTTGAGGGGTGTTGTCTACCAAAAGCAAGGAAATGATAATGCTGCACTATCAGATTACAATCAAGCGCTTACTAAGGATGCAAAATTAGCGGCAGCTATCATCAACATTGGCTACATAAAATACGAAAATGGAGATGTAGATGGGGCAATTAGGCAGTGGGAAAAAGCTGTTCAGATTAATAGCAGTTTAGCAGAACCACAAATGGCATTAGCCGTTGCTTTATATGCCAAAGGTGAGCAACAAAAAGCCCTAAATATGGCACAAGCAACCCTGCGTTTAGATAAAAGCTGGGCTGATGTCGAGGTTCTCAAACAAAATCTTTGGGGGACGCGCTTAATTGATGAAGCACGAAAACTATTGGCAACTCCTAGCATCCAGGCTTTCATCAAGCAGTAACTTAGATTTAACACTAATTCCAAATTTACTACAGATTAAATATCCACTTGCAATTATGAATTATTATCAAAAAATTCTCATCACCGTTTTAAGTACTTTGTTCATACTCCCTAACAGTTACGTTGCGAAATCTCAGCAAATACCTAATCAAGCTACTTCTGTATTGGCAAATAACTCTCTATCACCAGAACAAATTCGTCAATTAGCCCAAGCTGTCACTGTCAAAGTATTAAGTACTAATAAAGGCGGAAGTGGAGTATTAATTAGTAAACAAGGGCAAACTTACACCATTTTAACCAATGCCCATGTTATCAACAATAAAGAAAGCCATAAAATTCAAACACCAGACGGC
Source organism: Desmonostoc muscorum LEGE 12446 (assembly GCF_015207005.2). Lineage (GTDB taxonomy): Bacteria > Cyanobacteriota > Cyanobacteriia > Cyanobacteriales > Nostocaceae > Nostoc > Nostoc muscorum. The sequence continues at coordinate 535,145 of NZ_JADEXS020000001.1, read as the reverse complement.
AAAATCCACACAGCTACAGTTATCAGTCGCGGTAATTCTTTAACAGGTAATGATTTAGCTGTCTTACAATTCCAAGCCAAAGAAAACTATCAGACTTTACCATTAACCAACACAGAAATAGCAGAAAATCAACCAGTATTTGCTGCTGGTTTTCCTGATGATAGCAAAGAATTAGTCATCAGCAGTGGCAAAATATCTCTGTTATCTAAACAACCATTAGTAGGAGGTTATCAAATTGGTTATACCAACGAAGTTAGACAAGGAATGAGTGGTGGAGCTTTATTAAATCAGTTAGGGCAATTAATTGGGATAAACGGATTAACTAGCAATGCTATTTTAAATGAGGCTTATTCTTATCAAGATGGAACTCGACCGAGTGCAGAACAACTTCAGCAATTGAGACAACTGAGTTTTGCCGTTCCCATTCAAACTTTAGCAAAGGTTGCACCCAATTTAGCAATTATTCCTCCACAATGGCGCAATCAGCAACAGGCAACAAGACCAGCAGGCAACACATTTGTTGAGAAAGTTGATAACATTGCCCAACAGATTACCGTAAGAATTGATTCCAAAAATAACGGGAATGGTTCAGGAGTAATTATTGCTAAAGAAGGAGAAACCTACTATGTAGTCACTGCACGTCATGTAGTCAAGAATCCCGACAATTACGAAATTATTGCTCCTGATGGTAAGCGTTATGCAGTGCAGCAAGAGAATATATTTAAACCAGAGGGAATAGATGCAGCTTTGGTTAAATTTACTAGTAATCAAACTTACTCTGTCGCCACAATTTCTAAATATAATCTTTCCGTAGGAGAGGCACTTTCTAAATATAACGGCTCTAATGTTGGCAATATAGAAACATCTTGGGTATTTATATCTGGATTTCCAGGAGAGGATAAAGATAAGCGAAAACTATCTCCTGGATACCTTTCAGTTGGAGAAAGATTAGTTGTTAATGCAGAAAGTAATCTTCTGTCTCAGGTATTCCTAGAGAGAGGATATAAACTAGTATATTCCAATTTTTCACTACGTGGAATGAGTGGTGGCCCAGTGCTAGATATTAGTGGACAAGTGATTGGGATTAATGCAGGTATTGAAAATAGAAAAATCAGCCAAACTGAAATAGGTTTTGGATATGGAGTACCCAGTAGTAGCATTTTGAGTTTAGCTACACAAGCAGGACTGAAGAAAGAATCATTAAAAGTTGTTAGTACTAAACCACCAAACCTCAAGGATTCAGAAATTGCTTTATTGGCGGATCATCCATTATTTGCTATCAAAAAACCATCAGCAGATGCTAGTGAAAAGGATTGGTTTCAATATGCTAATCAAATGTGGCGCATTAGAAGATTCTCAGAAACAATATCTGTTTTACAAGATACTATTAAACGTCAACCAGATTTTTATCAAGCTTATTTTGTTCTTGGTGCAGCACTAGATCAAACTGAAAGTAAAGATCCTGAAAAAGCTTTAGCTGCTCTTGATAAAGCAACTATGCTAAAACCTGATTATTATGAAGCTTGGGAGGAAAAAAGTAGTCTATTATCAGACTTAAAAAAATATGCCTTAGCTTTAGCAGCCATTGACAAAGCTATTGAATATAATGACGACAATGCGAGGCTCTATTTATCTCGTAGTTTGATGTTGTTCAACTTACAACGCTATCCAGAGGCGATAGCAACAATTGATAAGGCGATTCAGATTCAGCCGTTTTATTTTAACTACTTCATAAGAAGTGTTATACACTTTCAGTCGCAAGATTATCAAGGGGCACTATCTGATGTCAATCAAGTGATTAAACTCCAGCCTGACTTTGCTTTTGCTTATGTCTTGCGGGGTGCTAGCCGCTATATGTTGAAAGATGCTCAAGGCGGATTAGCTGATATTAATCAAGCAATTAAACTCGAACCTGATAATCCACAAGTCTACTTAGTGCTGGGTGGTTTACGCTATCAGCTTAAAGATTATCAGGGAGCGCTGGCTGATTACAATCAAGTAATTAAATTACAGCCTGATAATGTTGATGTCTACTCAGCGCGGGGCGTTGTACGCTATCAGATGAAAGATTATCAGGGAGCGCTTTCAGATTTAAATCAAGCGATTAAACTCCAGCCTAAATTAGCTCTTGCTTACGCCTTGCGGGGTGCTAGCCGCTATCTGTTGAAAGATACTCAAGGCGGACTAGCTGATATTAATCAAGCAATCAAACTCGAACCTGATAATCCACAAGTCTATTTAGTTATGGGTGCTGTCCGTTCTGATTTGAAAGATTATCAGGGAGCGCTGGCTGATTACACCAAAGTCATTGCGATTAATCCTCAGTTAGCTGATGCTTACAAAAATCGGGGAGATGTTTACTATGAGCAGAAAAAATGGGATTTAGCTATTGCTGATTATACCAAAGCCATTGCGATTAATCCTGAGTATCCCCAAGCTTACAAAAATCGGGGAGATGTTTACTATGAGCAGAAAAAATGGGATTTAGCTATTGCTGATTATACCAAAGCCATTGCGATTAATCCTCAATTGGCTGATGCTTACAACAATCGGGGAGATGTTTACTATAAGCAGCAAAAATGGGATTTAGCTGTTGCTGATTACAATCAAGCAATTAAACTTCGGCCTGATAATGCTAACCCTTATTTGGCGCGGGGTGATGTTTACAACTTTCAGTTGAAGAATTACCAAGCAGCACTAGCAGATTACAATCAAGGTATTAAACTCCAACCGGATAATGCTAACGCCTATTTTGCACGGGGGGGTGTCCATTTTCAGTTGAAAGATTATCAAGGAGCATTAGCTGATTATAGTCAAGCGATTAAACTTCAGCCTGATAATGCCAACACCTACTTTTCACGGGGTGTTGTCTATCAAAAACAAGGAAATGATAACGCCGCACTATCAGAATACAACCAAGCGCTTGCTAAAGATGGAAAATTTATAGCAGCTATCATCAATATTGGCTACATCAAATACGAAAATCGAGATATTGAAGGGGCAATTGGGCAATGGCAAAAAGCAGTGCAAATTAACAGCAGTGTAGCAGAACCACAAATGGCATTAGCCGTTGCTTTATATGCCAAAGGTGAGCAACAAAAAGCTCTAAATATGGCACAAGCAGCCCTGCATTTAGATAAAACCTTTGCTGATGTCGAAGTTCTCAAAGAAAATCTTTGGGGGACGCGCTTGGTTGCTGAAGCACAAAAACTGTTTTCTCATCCTAGTATACAAGCATGGCGAACAAAGTAGTAGTTTGTGTTTCTAGCAGATTAACATTTTTTGACACAATTGAGAACAAAACAGCCGAACAAACTAATAACAGTAATAGGCAGTTTAGCAAAGCTGATAGTGTTGAAAAAAACTTCACTAAAATAGTGTAATATCTAGCATTGGTGAATTTTTTCTCAAATTCGGAGTGGTTTGGGGAATTGGAATAAGATGTTGATTAGTTCAATATTTTATGTCTCACGCAGAGGCGCAGAGGCGCAGAGAGGAAAAGAGGAAGAGTTTTTGTAGCAGTATTATCAGTAAAGTTATGGTTATTTTATTTATTAAGGATGGTTGGAAAATGAACAAGAAAGTTTTAACATTTGTGATTGGGGGAATTTTTGTTAGTAGTTTGTTTGGTTTTCAATTAACTGCTATTGCTAAAAATTCTGATATTGGTGAGCAAAATTTACTAGGTGAAAAAACTAAACAAGTCAAATCAAGTGTTATTATAGCAGACAATTCTGAAGAACAAAAACGAATTCAGATATATGAAAAAGCTAGTCAATCTGTAGTGGCGATCGCCACGACTTTCGGACATGGTAGTGGTTTTATTGTCAGTGCAGATGGTCTGCTTTTAACTAATGCTCACGTTGTCCAAGATAGTTCTAAAACTGTTGCAGTAGTATTGGCTGATGGGAAACAAGTCTTAGCTGATGTGGTTGGTTTTGCACCTGAGGGTTTGGATTTAGCTGCACTCAAGATTCGCAATCAAAAAAATCTACCATACCTGCGTTTGGCTTCACCTGGTTCTGCACGAGTCGGTCAATCTGTCTATGCTATTGGTACTCCCCTAAGTCTGGAATTACAAAATACTTTGACTTATGGGATTATCAGTCGCATTGATAAAAAATTAGGTTTAATTCAACATGATGCAGCTGTGAATCCTGGTAATTCTGGAGGGCCACTGCTCAATTCTAATGGGCAAGTAATTGGTGTAAATAGTGCTATTTTTAATGATACGGAAGTTAAAAGATTTATTGGTATTAGTTTGGCAATTCCTACTGAATTAATTCAGCCTTTTCTGGTAGCTGTGGAACAAGGTAATGCTCAGTTAGCAAGTGAGCGTCAACAACCTCGTAATAGTCAAGAGACGGATTTACCTTTGAATGGTCAAGTTTTAGAAGCAAGTTTAAAAAATGGCGATCGCACTTTACCAAACAACAGCTATTTTCACACTTATGTATTTGAAGGTAAAGCAGGTCAACGGCTAACGATTGAGATGGATAGTCAGCAAATAGATCCTCATTTGTACTTGCTGCTTCCCGCTAAAGAAAAGCTAATAGCGGCAAATGATGACATTTCCCCAAAGGATTTTAATGCTCGATTGACTATTACTTTACCAGAAGATGGTATCTATTATCTCTTGGCTAACACTTTTGAAGCTGGGGAATCCGGTAGTTACAGCTTACGAGCCGCCATATCTCAATAGCAGAATTCAGGAGTCAGAATTCAGAATGACAATAGTCTCTGTGCCTAGCTCCTTTTCAAAAGTAGCTTTTGCGACTCCTATAGCGATTCTCGTTTGGATGCAATACGCTGTAGGGGCGCACAGCTGTGCGCCCCTACGAACGGGCATATTTTACCCAAGTGAGAAGCGCTATATTTAATTGCGTGAAAAAACTCGTCCTCACCTCGAAAAGCCTGATTCCCTACTCCCCACTCCCTATTCCCCACCCACGTTAATGCAAAATTATAAAGTCTTCAATTTACTGACAGCCTTATCATGCTAAATTACGACTCGTGATGCGTAAAGCCCCTGTCATTCATGCAGGGGATATAAGCGAGTAACCGAATTTATTCGGTGATGGTATGATTCAATTAAGTGGGCAGGGCATTGTCCATTGGGCTAGATGATATAAGACGGGTTGTACCTGCAATCATTGTTTGACCCCAGAATCCCTCGTTTAGAAAACGAGGGAGTGTGTCAATAAAACTTGGGGTTGGGAAACTCCGGTGAAATTCCGGGACTGTGCCGCAACTGTGATGGGATTGCCTAAGTCAGAATGCCAACTCTCAGGATGTCCTCAAGACACAATCACCGTCTACTCCCTGCGTTGCACGGGGAAGGAGTTCTAAATTTGCCTTCTGGATTTGCCACTTGTCCTGGCTTGTTTTATGCTACACCCGCTGAGGATGGTATACTATCTCGCATGAGAATCCCTGGTGGGATTATTAATAGTCAACAGTGCCGCGCGATCGCAGATATAGCAGACCACCACGGCGGCGGCTATGTAGATGTGACTAATCGAGCTAATTTGCAAATCCGCGAAATTCGCACTCCGATCAATTCTCAAGTTCTCAAACAGTTACAGGATATGGGACTCGGTTCTCGTAATACCGATGTAGACCACATCCGAAATATTATGACTAGCCCAACTGCTGGTATCGATCGCCAAGAATTAATTGACACTCGTCCTTTTGTCCAAGCATGGGATAATTATCTTGCTGCACATCCGGCGTTATCGGGACTTTCGGCAAAATTTAGTGTTTGCTTTGATGGCGGTGGGACAGTTCAAGTGCGCGATCGCCTAAATGATATCCTATTTGCTGCTGTCTTAGTTAATGGTGATGTTTACTTTCGCCTCCATCTTAGTGCAGGCGCGAAAGGACAACCACCCAGCGATGTGAAAATTTTGTTACCACCAGATCATTGTTTACCCGTCTTGGCAGCTTTGACAGATGTCTATCTCAATCACACTAATATTAATGATAAACGTCGGCTACGTTTGAGAGATTTATTAAATACTTTGGGTTGTGAAAATTATCTTCAGGAAGTTCAGCAACGTCTACCTTTTCCTATCTCCCACAGTGAAACATGCCCAGTTGCAGAGAAAATAGATACTAACTATCAGCATATTGGCATCCATCCCCAACGCCAGAAAGGATTATTTTATATTGGTGTCGTCTTACCTCTTGGACGAGTAGAGAGTAGACAAATGCGGGGTTTAGCAGATTTAGCAGCAAAATATGGCAATGGAACTCTCAGGTTAACCCCCTGGCAGAATTTGCTGTTAACAGATATTCCTCAAGAACGACTTACCAATGTCCAAAATGAAATTACTCTCTTAGAATTAGATTCCTCACCAACCAACACCAAGAGTGCGTTAGTAGCCTGTTCCGGTAACAAAGGTTGTGCCGCTTCTGCCACAGACACCAAAAGTCACGCCTTGGCATTGGCAGAATATCTTGAAACTCGCGTGACTCTAGAACACCCAATTAATATCCACTTTACTGGCTGCCAAAAATCCTGCGCCCAGCATAGCAAAAGTGACATCACCTTACTTGGTGTCAACGTTGAGGCAGACAATGAAACAGTAGAAGCCTATCACGTTCATCTCGGTGACAGCAACAGCACCCAGAAATTCGGTAGAGAAGTATACCAATATGTCACCTTTGCCGAACTACCTGGATTAATAGAACAAATCCTACAAATGTATAAAATTAAACGCCAAAACTCCCATGAGTCCTTTCAAGAATTTGCCAATCGATATCCACTTCCTCAGTTACATAATTGATGACTCCCTTCACAGTGGAAGATTACCCAATTTCTCTGTTTCTCTTCCTCTGTGTTCTCTGCGCCTCTGCGGTTAATTAAATAGATGTTCTTGTAGTGACAAAAAGTATCCATCTCCATTAACAACTCAATTCAAAATCCCAAATCTAAAATCCAAAATTCAATGCCCGACTACATCCGAGACGCCAACGAAATTTACCGCAATTCCTTTGCCATCATCCGGTCAGAAGCCAACCTAGATGTGCTGCCACCAGATGTAGCAAAAGTTGCTGTACGTCTCATTCATGCCTGTGGAATGACGGATATCGTCACTGACTTGGGATATTCACCAACAGCAGTACAATCCGCAAGGGCAGCATTAGCAGCAGGAGCAACCATTCTCTGTGATTGCCGGATGGTTGCTGATGGCGTAACCAGGCGACGCTTATCTGCAAACAATCAAGTTATCTGTACCCTCAACAATCCTGAAGTGCCAGATATTGCCAAAAGTCTTGATACTACAAGATCCGCAGCAGCTTTAGAATTATGGCGATCGCACCTTGAAGGATCAGTAGTAGCAATTGGCAATGCCCCCACCGCCCTATTTAGGCTATTAGAAATGCTCGACGAAGGAGCGCCGAAGCCTGCTATAATATTAGGCTTTCCAGTGGGGTTTGTCGGTGCAGCGGAATCGAAAGCCGCATTGGCAGCAGACAGCAGAAATGTACCATTTTTAACATTACATGGTCGGCGCGGTGGTAGTGCGATCGCCGCCGCCGCAGTTAACGCCTTGGCAACGGAGGAAGAATAATGAGTAACAAAGGTCGTCTTTATGGAATTGGTGTCGGCCCAGGCGATCCAGAATTATTGACTCTGAAGGCACTGCGGCTATTACGTGCGGCTCCTGTGGTAGCCTATCAATCAGCCACAGATAAAGAGAGTATTGCCAGAGCGATCGTCGCGCAATATCTACCTGGGGATCAAATCGAGGTGTCATATCATCTCCCCCGCGCTTTGGAACCAGAAAAAGCCAAGTCAATTTACGATAAAGAAGTTGAACCAATCGCCGCTCATTTAGCAGCAGGTCGAGATGTCGTAGTGCTATGTGAAGGTGACCCCTTTTTCTATGGCTCCTTCATGTACGTGTTCACGCGATTATGTGACGAATACCAAATAGAAGTTGTCCCTGGAGTTTCCTCACTGATGGCTTGTCCAGTAGCCTTGGGTGTACCTTTCACTTACTACAATGATATTCTTACAGTCTTGCCTGCCACACTGCCAGCAGAAGAACTGACTACACAACTGTTAATGACCGATGCAGCGGCAATTATGAAACTAGGTCGCCACTTTACCAAAGTGCGGGACATTCTGCATAAATTGGGATTAGTATCGCGGGCAAGATATATTGAGCGAGCAACAACGACACAACAACGCATTCTACCCTTAGATGACGTTGATCCCGCAGAAGTACCGTATTTTGCGATGATTGTGATCCCAACCAAAAATCGACTATAAGATTCCTATTTGATTCCTTGGCTTCAAATTTTTAAAAGTTCGGCTTCTTTGACTTGCCGATCCTGCTGGACAAGCTCTAATTTTCCATACTTCAGTTGAGCAGCTTTATGTAAAATGATACTCAACTATAATCCCCATGTCTGGTGTGTCTTTGCATCAGCCTCAATCATCCCATTATTCAGCAACGCCCTCAAATGCGATCGGATAACCTCCTGGCAGCTGGAACCAGGAGTGTTAACAACATAAATTCATCTTCACAAGCGTTGTAGCAAATTCAATCCGTGAGTATCAGTACCGCAGGTATTGAAAAGAAGATATTCATCAGCCAACTTTTGCACTTGTTCTGATTCCAAGGCGCTGGGTTTCCAGGGATTGGGGTTATTGTAGGCATAGAAAGCTTCCACACCATCGATACCCTTTTCGGCCGCAGCTGGAATCAAGTCAAAATGCGATCGCTTGTAACGCGCAGGATGAGCCAAAACTGCCAATCCCCCAGCTTCATGAATAGCAGCAATCACATTATTTGCTTGATATTCTTTACCTGTAGTCGGCCTTCTTTGCAAATAAGGTTTGATACTGGGGTGTTCTAGCTCGAAAGCGTAACCCAAAATGTGAACTTCTATGTCTAAAAGGTTGGCATTGATTTCCACACCACTCCACAATAGAGGAGTGCTTGTACCAGGATTAGTCCACTTCCAATCCTCTAACCAAGCTTGTGCTGCTTGATAGCCGGCGATACTATGATGATCGGTAATCGCCAACCCTTTTAGCCCAATTGCGATCGCCTGTTCCATCAATCCACTCGGCAGCAATCTGCCATCGGAATGGACAGTGTGCATATGAAAGTTGAATAACGTGGGACAACTATGTGCATCAATGTTCTGGAATACTTGCTTCAAAAGTTCTGTGGAAGCAGTAGTGCGGGCAAAATTTATAACCATAACCCCCTCGAAACAAAAATATATATTTCTAACACACTAAAACGCCACACCTACAGATGAGAAATACTCACGACTGTAAATTAGTGTTGCCAGCTAATTCCTCAGCTTTATTAGCAAATTTTTCGATATGTTAAGACTACGTTAGCAAATCTCAAGGTCAGTAGTCAGACATAGTTGGAATTACCTCGAAAATTAAGTGGTAATAAATATTGCATATCAAAATTAATCATCTTAGAGACGCGATTTATCGCGTCTCTTGCTCTAAGGTAAAAATGAAATGTTATGTGATGTATAAAAAATATCTATTAAAAGGGTAATCCCACTAACTCTCCCGAACCAGTAATGACTTCACCGATCGCAAAAGCTGGAATTTCATATGATTGAAAATGGCTAATTGTCTGCTCTACCTCATCAGGTGACACCAGCAATACAAAACCAATTCCCATATTGAATGTATTGTACATGGCTTCGGAACTGACCTCTCCGGCATCAGCTAGCCACTGAAAAACACCGGGAACATTCCAACTGCTGTTGTCAATTTTAATCGCTTGACCTTTTCCCAAACATCTAGGCAAATTTTCTGGCAAGCCACCGCCTGTGATGTGAGCCATACCATGAATTGACAAACCTGCTTTTAGTGCTGCTAAAACCGGTTTGACATAAATGCGGGTGGGTTTGAGGAAAGTTTCGCTGATAGTTTCCCCACCTAACAATTCTGGAGTATCGCTCCAAGCAAAGTTGCCATCGCTAACAATCTTTCGTACTAAGCTGAAACCATTACTGTGTACGCCTGTACTAGCAAGGGCGATCGCTACATCTCCTACTTGTACTTGGGAACCATCCAACATCTGACTTTTTTCGACAATTCCCACACAAAACCCAGCCAAATCATACTCACCCAGTTGGTAGAAACCGGGCATCTCAGCCGTTTCTCCTCCCAACAAAGCGCAACCAGCTTGCTTACATCCAGCAGCGATACCCGCAACCACATCAGTTAATTGCTCTTTGTCCAACTTCCCAGTTGCCAGATAATCTAAAAAAAACAGCGGTTCTGCACCAGATGTCAGCACATCATTAACACACATCGCCACCAAATCGATGCCAACAGTATCATGGCGGTTGAGAATGTGAGCGATTTTCAGCTTCGTACCCACACCATCCGTCCCAGAAATCAAAACTGGTTCCTTAAAACCCCCTGGTAGTTGAAAGCAGCCACCGAAGCCACCTAATCCACCAATTACTTCCGGTCTGAAAGTACTGTGAACCAAGTTGCGAATTTGATTTACAAAGCCTCGACCAGCCTCAACATCAACTCCTGCATCCCGATAATCCATTCCCTACTAAACCCTTATTAATTTCAGTTAGAAGTCAGGAATTAGAAAAACTCCCGACTCCTAAGTTTAAAATACTTCATCTTCAATACCCCGCCACCATTCACCCAAATTCATCAAGTCTTGGTAAATATCTTCTAATTCTTTGCTGTAAACATCGTCTGTCAGGGTAGCTCGACGCTCTTGCAGTTTTTTGAGACGCAGTTGAACCAATAGCCAAGGTTTACTGATGCTATTGGTTGCTTCGATATATTGCGCTAATTCTTGACTATCCATATATTTTGATTTTAATCTTACTACTTTTAAGATACAGGAGGAAGCATCCTTCTAGCTCCAGTAAAAATTACCTCCCTAAAAGGGATTGGGGACTGGGGAATAGGGACTGGAAATTAGGGAAGAGTTTTCCCAATACCCAATACCCAGTACCCAGTCCCCAGTCCCCAGTCCCCAGTCCCCAGTTTTAGGGAGTCGGAAGGAAGTTGGCAGGCGGAGTGATACGACCATTACGACCAACAGGTGGGATTTCCACTAAGTCATCTTTGGCTTTCCCTGTGCCATCGTCGATCACATAGGTTTCGTTTCCTAGATGTCCATTAGGAACAAACAGCTGCGGATGGTCAAAGGGTGCTTTTTCGTAACGAACTCGCTCATCAGTCAGCGCTTTTAAGAAAGCCACAAGTGCCTCTTTGTCTGCGTCGTTCAGATTTAGCGGAGGAAGGCGGGGTACATTTGCATTGTCATCCCCAGCGCCTCGACTGTAGAAATCGACCACTTGCCGCAGGGTTAACATTCCACCATTGTGCATATAGGGGGCAGTGAGTTCGACATTGCGGAGTGTAGGAGCCTTGAACAATCCGTCTTGTACTGTATCATTTGGACCAGGGATGATATTAGGTGCTTCACCAAAGACCTCTTGAAACTTTCCTTGCAGAGCCAGCCGCGCCTCCGATAACGGGCGTGATACAGGTAGCCCATCCTCAGCCCCCGCACCCAGATCTTCAAGCTCTGGTCTAACCCCAATCTTGAACCAACCGGTGTCTTCGAGAGGATTCCCCGGTGCTGGTGAGCGTGTAATTCGCCCACTGTTCTGCACGTTTCTCACTGAAGCAGCAGTGAATTCTGGTCCACTGTGGCAAAAGATGCAAGCATTGTTGGGGTTCTCAAAAATCTCTTTACCCCGTTGCTGCTGGGGACTTAGAACGCCAGTGTTGTCTTTTGAGAACTGGTCAATGGGCGCATTGTCAGATACTAATGTGGACTCATACATTTGAACCGCCAGCCCGAAGAACAGCGAAAAGTTATACTCCATTTGGGTGTATTCTTCAGTAGTACTTGACAAATCTGGCAAGAGTACAACTTTCCTGGTATTACCGTTGGCTTTATCAACCTGGATTAACTGGGTAGATTGCCACCACTCTGGCTTGAAGGCTGCTTTGATCATTTGTCCGTAGGTAAGCGTCGTCAGACCCTTTTGAGGCGCTCTGCTGTAGTGACCTAGTACACTGTCATCATGATGGACAATCTGCTTTCCAAGAGGTCTTAAGGGAAGTAACTTGTGAGCAAGTTCTCTAGGAAGAAGCAGCTTCTTGCGCTTGACAATATCGAATATCTTGTCGAGGAACCCAAACCCAAATTTGTCACCAATTTCCTGGAACGTGCGACCGTCTGCGGACATTTCAAAGGAACTCAGTGGTGGAGCTACTGCTTGGGAAGCTAGAGATGCATTTTTGAGTTGAACACTAACTGGTTGTAGTGAACCGAAGATGCTTGATTTATATAGCTTAGCATTGGGGTCTCTCGTCCCAAACGCATTAACCCCATTGAAGACGTTCTGCGCTCGCCCGTCCCAAAAGTTGCGGAAGTTGAACACCGCATTAATCACAGTTGGTGTGTTGCGCGGTTCCACCCGACGGGTTTCAATACCTCCCACATTGAAGACCGGATCGTCCAGAGGAATACCAGGATCGGTATTCACGAACTTGGAATTAAAAACTCCTTGGGAGGAGGTGACATCATTACTGTCGGAGACAATAGGAGAAAAACGGTTATTTGGATCTGCGAGTTTGTGAAATGGGTAATCTTCTGGCTTGAGTGTATAGTTTGGCTGACCGATGCTGAAAGTATTATCCGGATTCGGACTTTTATCTGCATTCACCCGCAAAATCCCCGGACTGAGCTGGTTTTTAGCTCTGCTGTCCGCTCCGGCATGGAAGTGACAACTAGCACACGATGTGATACCGTCGCTACCGATTTGCATATCCCAGAAAAAAGCCTTTCCCAGAGCGATCGCTGCGGTCTTATCTTTAACGAATTCTCCAAGGTTGTCCGGCTCTGGAACCGTCACTGTCTTTAGGGAAAAAGTTGGGGGTGATACTTGCGCTGATACAGTATGTCCAGCTAGCACGGCGATCGCAACCAGTGCCGCGATGGTCACACCGCTTTTGATTCTCCTTGATAACCTTGATGTCAGAACGGTCACTCTGGCTACCACAGCAGCCACAAAAGTGCCATTAAATTGGATTTTCCTCATGTTTTATTATGAACGTTAATGTTATCAAGAGTTGAAGCATTACTGCTGCACTCTTAAATCTGAAATTTTGTTGTATTTCATGACATATAGACGTTACAATATCAGGTTTTTTCTACTCAAGTAAGTAGGTACGAATAAACTCAACTATGTTACACAAAATAAAATAATTAAATTACTTACTAATAAGGGTTTCAGCCCTATTTCTCCCCTAAAACCCTGACCACAAACCTGTGATTATTTACCCCCACTAAGTTATAACTAACTAAAGAAAGTAAACATCCAATCCCACCCAAGCAGTAGATGCAGTGTGTAGAACTTCCAACTGAGATTGCTATACACCCAGCCAATCAAAAGCAGCCGCGATACAGGATCGTGACTGCTAATAATTTATTGATAACTACTCAGCGCTCTGCTATAAATACTGTCACAGCCAGTTGAAAACTGGTTGTTGATTAAGCTTTAGCAAAGTTTTCAGCAGCAAAGTCCCAGTTGGCTAAGTTATCTAGGAAATTCTTGATGAACGCCGGACGGGCGTTTCTGTAGTCAATGTAGTAGGCGTGTTCCCAAACATCCAAGGTTAAGAGTGCCTTTTGACCATAAGCTAGAGGGTTCTCTGCATTTGGCGTCTTAATCACCTTCAGCGTACCACCATCATCAATCAACCAAGCCCATCCGCTACCGAACTGAGTTGCGGCTACACTAGAGAACTCTTCCTTGAATTTGTCAAAGCTATCGAAATCTTTCTCAATCTTCGCTCCGAGTTCACCGGTGGGTATGCCACCACCTGCTGGTTTCAAGGAATTCCAAAAGAACGTATGATTCCAAACTTGGGCAGCGTTGTTAAAGATTCCCGCTTTAGAGGAGTCTTTATAGGTACTTTTGATCACGTCTTCCAGAGATTTATCAGCAAACTCAGTACCTTCAGTCAGCTTATTAAGGTTGTCTACGTAAGCTTTGTGATGCTTGCCATAGTGGTACTCGAAAGTTTCAGCTTTCATGCCATATGGCTCTAAAGCATTAGTCTCGAAGGGCAGGGCGGGCTGTACAAATGCCATTGTGTGAAATCCTCTCTTTAGCGGTTTCTAGTTTTAAGCTATTGCAGAAGCTTAGAAAATTAGCAGCTTTTATTTTTGGCAGTTTTATGTCTTTTATGATGGAACATAAAACTTAACATCGTCATTCTACTACCAAAGTGAAGATAAAGTGAAGATGAAAACAAAGTACTCCTCTAATAAGTCAAATAAGCCAAATCCCTAGTGAATAATGATTATAAATAAAAATGGCTAATATTTCCTAGTCAAAGACCATGAGTAATTAAGTAGGTAGGCATAGTTAAACGTCAAATCTCAACCAGTGAAATCAGCTTCCTGAGCAGCTTTTACCTTTTGCCTCCAGCAAGAACTGCCTTCTAATTAGCATTTAGCAATTAAAGCTTTGAGACTTCTACCTTTGGTAGGATTAATTGCGATGTGAGGAATCAGTCGAAAGCGAGATGATTTAATACTTAAAATAGTCTATTATCTAGAATGCAAAGATTTATTTTTTAATAAAAATAGCCAATAGTAAAATTTCTAATCTTTGGTTTATGGGTTGTTTAGTGAGTGCAGTTTTAAGGATGGTAAGCGAACAATCACTCACCCACCACCCTTTTGAACTAATAAAACTAACAGCAAATTGCAGTAATTACCATTCTGATAAACGTTGCTGGTAGTAGTTAACAATTTGTGCAGTGACTTGAGACACGTCCAGACCATCAGTTTGAACTTCGATCGCATCCGCTGCTTTTTGCAAAGGAGAAATTTTACGTGTACTATCTTTCCAGTCACGTTCGGCAATGTCCCGTTCGAGCTGCTCTAAACTCACTTCGGGTTGACCAAGTTTTTCAAAATCTTGCTGACGGCGACGTGCGCGTTCACTTACAGAAGCAGTTAAAAAGATTTTCACTTCGGCATCGGGGAAGACATGAGTGCCAATGTCCCGGCCTTCAGCTACTAAACCGCCTTTTTTACCCCACCTTTGCTGTTGTTTAACCAATGCTTGACGTACAGCGCTTTGTGCAGCGATCGCCGATACTTGAGATGTGACCTCGATGGTGCGAATTGGCTGGGTAACATCAGTACCGTTAATCCAAACCCGCACGGGAAATTTTAAATCCTGGGTAGGAGTCAGTTCAATTTGACACTGATTAGCTAATTCGGCGATCGCACACTCATCGTCAATGGCAATACCCTTTTGCAATACCAACCAAGTCACAGCTCGGTACATTGCTCCTGAATCTAAATACACTAGGTTCAGCTTTGTTGCCACTTGACGCGCCACTGTGGATTTTCCAGCACCGGCTGGGCCATCAATGGCGATGATGGGTTGACGATCGCGCAAAATAATATTGTCAATCAAACGTGTAGAACCCAGACGAGCTGCGATCGCCAGCATTCCTTCCTCCTCAACTTTTTCTAAAGACATCAACGTAGTCGGTTCAACCAATTCAATATATTCCACTAAAAGTGTGCTGACCATTGTCAGTTCTTGCTGTACTATTGCTATCAACTTGCTGACATTGCGAAGCCCTGCCCGAAAGGCAGCTTCAGCTTTTTCCAAGCCACGATATAGCACCGCTGCTTGCTCTTTTTCTGTTGCAGTCAAATACTGATTACGAGAACTCAAGGCAAGACCCGATGCTTCCCGTACTGTTGGACAAGCAACAATTTCTACTGGCAAATTTAAATCAGCTACTAGCCGCTTAATAATTGCCAGTTGCTGACCATCCTTTTGACCGAAGTAGGCTCGGTCAGGCTGTACCAAGTTGAAAAGCTTGGTCACAATCGTAGCGACACCCTGAAAGTGACCCAGCCGAGAACGACCACACAAGCCTGTTATCATAGCAGATGGGGGGATAACTTGTGTAACTTTTGATTCTTGTATACTTTTCTGGGGTACTGCCATCTCTTCCGGAGTCGGCGCAAAAATTGCATCTACCCCAGCTTGTTCGCAAAGCTGTTGGTCTTGCTCTAAAGTGCGGGGATAACGTTCATAATCCTCATTGGGAGCAAATTGCAAGGGATTGACGAAAATACTGACAATCACCGTGGAATTTTCTTGCCGCGCCCGTTGAATCAAGCTTAAATGACCTTGGTGCAAATTCCCCATTGTCGGCACCAGACCGACTACCGTCTGATGCCAACCACTCATCTCATCTAGTGCCAGATTTTCTGGAACCGCAATCAACTTGTTTTCCAAGCAGCGTTTAGTTAAATAGCAGCGTAAAGCTGCAACTGTTGTCAGCAGGCGCACAAAAATACCCCTAGTTCTCTCATCCCTCCCCCGTTAGTTTATATCTGAAATAGAGGAGATGGTTGAACTAGAGGAATTAAGTAATGGGCATTGGGTATTGGGTATTGGGCATGGGGCATTGGGATAGAAAAAACTCTTTCCCAGTCCCTAATCCCTAATCCCCAGTCCCCATTCCCTTTATCTTCCCAACACCTCAACATGCACTGGTGCAATGCCACTGCCCATCATTCCTAAAATCCGAGCCGCACCAGCAGACACGTCAATAATTCGACCCCGAATAAACGGTCCCCGGTCATTAATCCGCACCACAACAGAACGACCATTGCGAGTGTTGGTCACACGGACTTGTGTACCAAAGGGTAGGCTGCGATGGGCGGCAGTCATTCCTTCTGGATTGAACCTCTGACCACTAGCAGTACGATTGCCAGAACCGTCATAGCCGTAATAAGAGGCTATGCCTTTGAAGCTGACTCGGACTGTGCCGACGGCAATCTCTTGCGGTAGCTTGGGTATTGATAGTCGCTGACGCGCTGGCATATTCGCAATCTCGCTTAAGGGCGATGCATTGCCTAGTAGTCTCCGCAAGCGATTGGTTGCTTGCAATGCATCTTGCGCTAGATTGTTGGTGCTATCTGCTAGTCGCGTACCTTGGTTGATTTCTACCAATTCTTGGCCGTTAACTTTGATTGTATAGCGATCGCCAGATTCTCCTTCCACAGGTAAGCTCTTGGTTTGGGCAAGATTTGCAACTCTAGATTCGCCCCCTGCTTTCCAACTTACGGTAATCTGACTCGCGTCTATATTTTCCCGGTTTAACTGGTTGATTTTAGCTGCTATTATACCAGCTATCTCAACGGGGTCTTTGTCAACAGAATTAATCTGATTACTTGCTCCGGCTACATTGCCAATACTCGCCGATGAAGGTGAGTTGCTAGCAATAAGGGCGTATGATTGTACGCCCTCAGTTTCGTTTATTGCACCAACTTTTTTAGTCTCAACACTTGTATCTGATACAGAACTTAAAAACGTAAGAACGGGAATATTTTTGATATAAAGGGTTGCAGCCTTACGTCCTCCAATGTTGTAAGGATGAATTTGTGTAATCACAGCATCCAAGGTTTGTTCCCCTGCTCTTGATTTGTACTCTCCCACTTTCACCACATTAGAGGCAGGTGATTTTTGGGAAGCCAGCGCATTCCCGTTGGTGGTTTGAGTACAACCGACTGACGGTATCCCCAAAACAGTCACAGACAGAGCAACAATAGTCCAGAAATGTCTTTGATTCATGCGTCCAATTTTAAAGCGACTGTAGAACTTAAGAGAACTTAAGTCTTATAATTCGCGGGATTTTCACTAGTGAATAGTGAATTCCCTCCGTAAAAACTCGAACTCGAAGTCGTTCCGCTTTCACTTTTTATTTGTAACTGCAACAGACTAGCACGAACCTTTTGGCTGGGGGATCAGGGTTTTAGCGTAATTATTGACAACTTTACCCAAATCAAATTGCTATTTTCAGGGCGAAACCTTGCCCAAATGCGGATTCTGACTGTGTAACGTTTTTTTCAGCAAGGCAAAATTTTCTTAAAAAAACTTTACATTTTTTGTGAACCAAACTCATAACAGCTTGCTCACATCGATTTGTAAGGCTCACAATCACATGTGTATTCTAGATCACATTGATTTTGGCGGTTTGGTTTAGAAAATTAATATAACTTTAATTAAAAGACATCGGCATAAATACTCAAAATTAATTTTTTAATTAAATCTTTAGATTTTTCTCTAAATCATCTGTCATAGGAGTTAGATATAAAATAATCATGGAAATCACTTCAAACTTACTATCTTTTTTTTGAAGTTTTTTCTAGCTAAATTAACCATGACTTGTATTATCTCTAACTAGGTTAAGCTTAGTGATTTATGTAACTTGTCGTAGCAGTATTACTGTGTATAAAAAAAAGGATAATACGCAAGCGAACCTTTTTTATGATTCACGATCAGAAAATTAGAAAAGCTTGGCGATCGCTTGGAGACGAATTTTTATCTGTAATAAAAAGCACATTTGATATTTTGAGGCTTAAGTAGTGAATCAAGAATGAATAGGCAATAGGGAAAAATTAATGGCAAAAGTGTCCCTTGCCTTGAGGTGTAGGGCATTTTTTCTAGGCAATGAAATCGGACTGATACATATGTAGCAGGTATTTCGTAAAATGCTATTAGCCTCATCTCGTAGTAAACCGAGTAAATCAAGGAGATTTAGAAATAGACTCGTCATCACTATTAAATGTTCTCAACGACTTGCATTCCCAGTACAAGTCATTGGGTGAAGGTGCAGTAGCGAAGTACATTCCGGAACTGGCAAAGGTAAACCCAGACTTGTTTGGTATTTGCATTGTCACCGTAGATGGTCAGGATTACAAAGTTGGGAACTGGGAGCAGTTCTTTACCATTCAGTCGATTTCCAAAGTATTTGCTTATGGACTTGCCTTAGAAGATCATGGACGGGATTACATATTGACTAGAGTTGGCGTAGAACCGACGGGGGATGCATTCAACGCGATTATTTTGGATGAGCAATCGAAGCGACCTTATAACCCAATGGTAAACGCCGGAGCGATCGCCACCACTAGTTTAATCAAAGGATCTGGCCCTACCGAACGCCTCAACCGGATGCTGGAAATGTTTAAGCGATATATTGGCCGCGATGTGTTCGTTGATATGTCAGTTTTTACCTCAGAACGCAGTACGGGACATCGCAACCGGGCAATGGCGCACCTAATGCTTAACTTTGGGATGATTGATCCCAACATTGAACAAGCACTGGATCTTTATTTTCAGCAGTGTGCTGTACTGGTGAATTGCCAAGACTTAGCAGTAATGGCGGCCACCCTGGCTAACAGAGGTATTAACCCCATCACCAAAGAACGGGCAGTAGATAAGCCTTACATCAAAGATATTTTAAGTGTGATGTATACCTGTGGGATGTACAACTTTGCAGGCGAGTGGGCTTACAAAATTGGTATTCCGGCGAAAAGCGGAATTTGTGGTGGGATTATCGCCGTTGTACCCAATAAGATGGGCATTGGAGTTTTTTCGCCACCGTTGGATGTGCGCGGTAACAGTGTGCGCGGGGTAAAAGTGTGTGAAGAACTTTCCCAACGTTTGGGTTTACATTTATTTGATTGTTCAGGTGAAAACGGGAAATTAGGGAGTGGGGGATGAGGGAGATGAGGGGGCAGGGGAAGCAGGGGAAGCAGGGGAAGAATTCCAAACTCCTAACTCCTAACTCAGCACTGGCTCAACGCCCCGCTAACGCTAACAGCACTCCCAATGCCCCATACCCTATTTAAAGCTATTTATTACTGTTTGGAGATAGTTTGTGGAGGCGGCTTCGGCTTGAGAGCGGATAATTAACTCTGGCATTTCTAATGTGGAGCGAAGCTGGCGGTAAAAGCGAATGGTATATTGGAGCGATCGCGCAATTTCTTGGGCGTCGTGTTTAGCAGGAATAGTTTCACGAAAATCGCTCACCAGAGATGGAATTTCCCTTTCTAGATTCCTCACACCGCGTGGAAGCAGTCCAGCCTGGACTTTGGCTAACGGCGCTAGGACTTGTCCACGCAGAAAAGAAAGAAAATCAATGACTTCAAAAAG
This sequence comes from Desmonostoc muscorum LEGE 12446, assembly GCF_015207005.2. Lineage (GTDB taxonomy): Bacteria > Cyanobacteriota > Cyanobacteriia > Cyanobacteriales > Nostocaceae > Nostoc > Nostoc muscorum. The sequence continues at coordinate 515,120 of NZ_JADEXS020000001.1, read as the reverse complement.
TTCGCCTCTTCCTAATTTAGTTGCACCGTAGTGTACCCACACCCAAAAGCGGTCTTCAATCCACTGTGGGTTTAAGGGCGGATAGTTGCGTGGATTCTCCAAAACAGCCAAGGTTAGTAAATTTTCTTGGTCCCATAGAACAATAGGATTTTCTACACGGTCTGTTTGGAAATCTTTTAAAAGCAAAAACTTTAAATCGACGTGTATGAGAGGATCGTCATAGAGACAGATTAACAATCTGGGTTCGCCGACGTGTTCGCCAGTAAAAGCAGCCAGCAGTTTCCCCAGTTTGCTGGCTAAAAGCTGACGCTCCTGTAAAACTTGCTGATAATGAACATCATCGACAACAATAATCAGATCGAGGTCGGAATACTCATCCATTTCTCCAGTTAAATAGGAACCAGCGATCGCTACACCTAACAAGCGGTCATCCGTCTTCAATTTTGCCAGAATTTGCTCTAGTAGTTCTCGTTGTGGTTCGGGAACAGCCATACTATCTCCAATTTAGCGATCGCCAAATTCTAAATTAACCCTCTTCGCGTGTCGATCCAACCATATCCAACCTCAACTAGCTGCACTGTGCCAATGTCGATTTGCTTTTGGTTCACCTGCTGGCCACCAAGGTTTTGATAGAAGAGGGAAGCTGGGTTATCGGCTAAAACCCAGACTAACATCGAACTAATATCTGACTGGAGTAGCCTGGTTGCGATTGTGGAAACCAGGCGATGTCCTAAACCTTGGCGCTGGTACTTCTCCAGAATATAGATAGCGTACAACTCACCTTGATAAAGGCAATCGCCTGTCCTCTCTTTACCTCCACTGGCAAAACCAACTATTTGTCCGGTTTCATTTTCAGCAACATAGGTAAAATTATTTTCAGCAACATAGCTGAGAATTTTTACCCATTTTGTCTCTCGTTCCTCATAGGATAAATCTGCCAGAAACTTTGCTGGCATTAAGTTGCTGTAGGTTGTCCGCCAAGCGTCTACATGCACTTTGGCGATCGCAGATGCATCGGCTAAGTTGGCTTCTCGGATCAACATAAGCTATCTCTTGGCAATAGTTGGATATTTCTTTCCAGCTAATTTACAACTCTTCTGCTTGGGGAAGTGGGAAGATTTCACCAGCTAAGTAAGCTTGAAAGTGTTTTTGGAAGTACAACCAAGAAGTCATATCTTCGCCATCGATAAAGCCCTTTGGCGCTTTTTTATATAAAGGAATACGGTTATTAATTTCCTCTTGGAGAAATGGGGGCAGTTCTGTTAAACCCTTGACTTTGCTGCCAAAAGCACTGTAGATCAGTTGACCGGGGCGATCGCCCATTTTCATCCAAGGAAGCCATTGACCAATTCTATCCCAACTCAGTTTCAATTCAGAAACCGAGGAAAGTGCTGGATTGAATAAATCTGCCGTTGGCACGGTTAACTTAAATAATTCTGCTGCTTGATAAATAGGATGTGGGCTGTATTCGGCAAATTTGCGATCGTCTGCTAGGGGATTGGGGTAATAGGGAAATATATCAAAAATGAAAGTTGTACTGTCACCATCTACAAGGGCTGGAAAATTTCCCTTAAATATGCCCTGCACCGGATTATTCGCAACGTGAAGCACCGGAACTATCTCCCCTGTCCAAGGATTCTCCCATTTGGCCAAAACTTCCTCTGTTTGTGGATTTAGGTAGTAAGTCAGTTCCCTAGAAGTAAAATCCCAGCTACCTTCTGCCGTGGGAATACACCTGCTAACGCTCAATCCGAATATTTTAAACAAAAGTTGTCTTTTCTCGCCGGGGATAAAAGCATAAATTTTACCTTTCCAGATCAGGAAAGTGGATTCGCTAGGATCGAGGGAAGAACGAGTTTTCACCCAGTGCTGTGCTTCAAGTTCTTGGATTTGGGCAACCATCTAAAACATCCTTTGTGTCTGGATAACAAAAGGATAAGCCATTTGTCATTAATCATTGGTTATTGGGCATTGGGCATTGGGCATTGGGAAGAGGCAGGCTTAGAACTTAAAGCTTCAGGCTTAAAGGTGCAACTTTGAGGCTCAAAGGTGCAACTTCGGGGCTTAAAGGTGCAACTTCGAGGGTTAAAGCTTCAAGTGTCAACCTCAAAGCCTCAAGCTTTAACCTCAAAGCCTCAAGCTTTAACCTCAAAGCCTCAAGTGTCAACCTCAAAGCCTCAAGCTTCCTACTGCCTACTCCCAATGCCCAATATTTAAATTAAGCTGCTTTTGAAAGTTGCTTATCCAGACAGCGAAATAAATACACCCAAAGAGGTAAAGAACTGTTAATCGCAATTAGTCGCACTAAATGACCAGTTGTGACAATTTCAACATGATGATTTAATGCTAGAGAAACTAAGATCATTTCTGCTGAGCCTCCTGGTGCTGTGACTAAAAGACAGGTTAACCAGTCCCAAGAGGTTAATTGCATGGCAAGTATAGCAGCGATCGCTCCACTTGCGAGGGTCATTGTCACAGACATCAAAGCATAGCCCACAGTCCGCTTGGTAAAGTTGGGTTTGTCTCCCCAATACTCACCAATAGTAATTCCCAGTAGCATTTGACCGAATAAGTTAATTAAGGGCGGCGGACTAAAGCTAATATCACTCACAAAAGGCAGCGAACTGAGCAAAGGATTAAACCCGATACCAATTAACAATGCACCAAAAAAATCGCCAGCGGGAATTTTGAACAATATAGCCGAATAAACTACTAATCCCGTGATTAGGAGTAGTAATAAAAGTAATCCTAGTTGAGATGGATCGAAATTCAGCAAAGCACTTTTGACGGGTAGTGTTTGCAGATTCCAGGAATTACCAACTAATGTTCTGGCGATGAAGGGAAACAGAAAAACTACTGAGGTAACGCGAATGGCTTGAACTAAAGCAACCAAGGTAACATCTTTATTGTAATCAGCTGCGATCGCTGCCATAATCCCCACACCACCTGGAACTGTAGCCAGCATTGCTGTCAATAAGTTGGTTTTGCTAACGCGGGAGTATATGTAACCAATGCAACTGCCACTTAACAGCAGAAACAAAGTGAGTAAAATAAAGATGGGAATACCAGAGGCAACGTTAGCTAAATTAGCATGAGCATTGGAAGCGCCGACAGTTAAGCCTACAAGTGCCATTCCCACCTTTCTGGCGGTGCGGTTAGGTTTGGGAGAATATTCATAGAAAACTCGACACCCTTGAAGAACCACTATACCAGCTGCAATCCCAGCAAATATCCAAGCAATCCCACCAATGTGAAACTTTGCTAGAAGTAAGCCCACAGGCAATGCTAGAAGTATTTCCAACGTCAGAACAATTGATTGTTTTACAAATAACTGTTGTTTGGTAACAGCAGGATTTTTATGAGTGTCTTCTTCTAGCTTGGGAGCAACACTGACGCTTTGATTCATCGATACAAGCTTTATTATTAATTTAACGTAAGGCGGAAGTTCCCACTCTCAGCGTAGCAGTGTGGGGACTTCCGCCTTACTGTGAACTACCCAGACCTCTACAAAGTAGGTCTGTGTAGTTCACAAAATATTTAATTGAGCGCACGCTTTCAGTTAAATACGAGAGTAGCCCAAACGAAGCCTCAGCAGGCGTAGCCAGCGTAACCAGATTTGTGCGGGTTGTTCAAAGAAGGTAAAAATATCGCCAAAACCCAAATTAGTTTTGTGATGATGTAACCAGTGTCTTTCAGGAGTAGTAATAAATAGAATTTGGCATAAAATATTTACAGGCTTTGGAGTTTGCCAACCCAAGACACTTATGTGTCTCCACCACACATGAAACTGACCAAGCAGTAGTCCAAAGATAACGCCGATGGGAGAAAAAGACCAGAGAACTACTGCTATCAGTATGTAAGGCAAAGCTCCCAAGATACCATCTAAAAGAACCTGGGGATTGAAAGTCAAAATAGCGTAGTGACGAAAGTCTTTCTTCCAGGAGTGGTGCGTTTTTAAATGAAGGCTACCAAAAACATGCTCGGGTACGTGGTAAAAGAATGTAGATAGGAAATCGCCAAAGAATAGTAATAACCAAGCAACAGCGATAGCCTCAAGCATTTTTACTCCTCAATTTTAGTAACAAAACTCCACAGAAAACATGCAAATCTCATGGTCTCGGCGTAGATAGGTGATTTTTCATTAGGGACTTCCAAATAAAAAACACTCAGCTTTCCTTGTGGGGTGGACAGAAGTCACCAGATAAGGCTCAGAACTTCGGAGCGTCTCGCCTGCCCAGGAAGGGCAAAGAAGATGTCCAGCCCACAAGTAGTAGTAATTTATTTCTTGGTAATCTCTTATGGAACAAGCATTTGTGTCTCTTATGGGTCTACGCTCGAGTTAATTTGGTTGGCTCAGAGTATGTGTAATTGGGTAAGTTGCAGTTTCATAAATCTACAATCCTGAACGTACTAAAAAGCGACCAGTAAGAGCTTTCAATTTGGCTTTTACCTTTGCGTTGATGAAGATAATACATCTATATTCCGATAGGAATATCGTATTTTATCATAGTTACTAGACAATCTTCTTACTAAGGGATACAGCTTGAGCAAAGGTTGAGTTAAAATTAGTACAAATTTAGGTTAAGGCGTTTTTGGACATTTTTGATTGTGAGTTGGTTGTAATTCAGCCTCAATTGTGGAACTAACCACAACGATAGAACAGTCATACTGCCAAGGAAACTAAGGTTATTGAGATCACAAAAGCGGCTTGACAATCAAATTGCTCGACAGCAAATTCTGGGGTATCAAGAATTAACTGGATAGCCTAGTCAGCAGAGTATTTACTACTACTCAAATATTTTACGGATGTAGTAGGCGATCGCCTCTGGCTTTTCTGTCTGGATTTCTAGAACTTACGCACTCAGAGCCCAAACTCAATCGTCTTAACCTTTCTGAACAAGCAGCGCTGTTTTATACTAAAAAGCGTTGATTTACAACCGTGTAAGGCAAAAAAAATAGGTGATTAAAAATGTGATTGGATAATAAAAAAGTACAACTGCAATATTTATTTACAACCTATCCTAATTTTACGGGTATCTTGGCAAACCCAAAATTTAGGTTACTTTCCAGTCGGAAGGGTAAAATCAGGTTTTGAAGTTATCAATACACGATTTAACTGTTTGAGCATGAACAAAAAATGGGCGGTCAAGCGAATCACTGTAAACTTGGCATCCAACGAAGCCAAAAACCTTGAAAAGTATTGTGAACAGACGGGCAGACCAGCAACGGATGTGATTAGAGAACTCATTCGAGCGTTACCAGTAATGAAATGAAAGTAGTTCGCAATTTGTTAGTGATGATTCAGACGTAAATTTTAGCGATAGATAGCGTGCTGCGCTCATTTACAACGGGCACAGTACGCATCTAGGAAGCCTCCTATGTCGTAGGCACAAAGAGCATACGCGCAACTAGGTGGGATTTAAGCAAGGAGATTATTATTTTGACGGCACTCGCGATCTCAATCGGTTCGATAGTAATATCTGGAACACAGTAGATCGCAGTACGCATGTCCACACAAATCTTATTCTTTTGAAGTCGTTCTAAATATACCTTATCAGGTTTTTTGGAATTATTCTTACGTTTTCCCCTCTATTTTTATTAGTAAACAAAATGACATAATAACCATTATGAGATTGCAAAATCGGGAGTCAGAGAATGTTTTTCAACTTTAACTGTGGCTGTTATCGACTCTGAACTTTTGAAAGCTGGTGTGAAAACTTAGGTTATGGCAACCCTCGAATGAGTTCCTGAATCACATCCGTTGCTGTTTTCCCTGTCTGTTCACAATATTTTTCAAGGTTCTGGGCTTCATCTGATGCCAGGTTTATAGTGATTCGCTTAAGCGTCCTTTTCTTTGTGGAGGTTGCTAAACTGGAAAATCTCTCGACGGCGGTCTTATTCATTGATTGATAGAGTAAATATTTACAAACCTTCCTTATCAAGATTGCCAATTCACAACCGTCTTTACCAGTGAAAATCGAGATTTTAAGATTGAACTTAAGCTTTATGCCCCAATCGCATTACTGAGATAATGGTGTATTCAATAAATTCCATTACACATAACTACTCTGGCATTACTCAAATCCAACAAGTTTTTAGTTAAACAAATGCTCTCAGCAATACCCCGCACATTAGATCGTTTATTGAGCAAGGACTGTTGACTTCTCGAAACGAGTGGATTGCCTAATGTAGCTTTAAGTGGTGAACATTTTGGCTTTACACTTTTTTAAATTCTCTGCAAAATGGTATTTTTTCTTTGTTACAAGTATCACTTAATATCTACAGCAACCTGCTAGATAATTCTTTTTAGTCACAGGCGATTACGCAAACGGTGAATTAATACATGACTTTACAGAATTGGAGACGCAAGCGTGGCGTTGCACTTACTACTAAAGGTTTGCAAAAAATTAAGGAAGCAAAGCATCAGTCAGAAGCAAAAGAAAATTTTGGAAACAGATACACTCTCGAAGAAATGAGCGCACGCTCTGGATTATATTCCGGTACGATATCGAAAGTATTGAATCGTGAAGGAGGTGTTGACAAACAGACTATTGAGAAGCTATTTTCAGCTTTTTCCTTAAAAATAGATAAAAGTGACTATTCAAGCTCAAATAATCGTCTAGATTGGGGAGAAGCTATCTTTACATCAGTTTTTTATGGACGTAAAGAAGAACTGACTACCTTAGAGGAGTGGATTCTTGATGAACAGTGCCGATTGGTGACAGTATTAGGAATAGGAGGTATTGGTAAAACAGCACTGTCTGTAAAGTTTGCTCAACAGATTCAGGAGAACTTTGAGTATGTTATCTGGCGATCGCTACGAGAAGCCCCACCTGTTAAAGTTATTCTCAATAACTTAATTCAATTTCTCTCTGACGAACAAGAAACAGAAGCTAACTTACCAGAAAGCTTTAGCGAACGGGTATCACGACTACTTGATTATTTACAAAATAATCGTTGTTTAGTCATACTTGATAATGCAGAATCAATTCTCCGCAGTGGTAGCCGCGCCGGAGTTTATCGAGAAGGATATGAAGAATACGGTGAACTTTTAAGGCGGGTAGGAGAAGCAACTCACCAAAGCTGCTTATTGCTCACTAGTCGGGAAAAACCGAAAGAAATAGCATTGCTCGAAGGAGAAGCACTACCTGTTCGCTCATTACCACTAAGTGGTTTAAAAGTGGCGGAAGGGCAAGAAATCTTAAAACTCAAAGGGCTATCTGCGGCAGAAGATCAATGGAAAGTCATGATTGAACGCTATGCAGGCAATCCATTAGCCTTGAAGATAGTTGCCACCACCATTCAAGATATTTTTGATGGTAACGTAACTGAATTTTTGCAACAAGACACAGCTGTTTTTGGGGACATTCGTGATGTTTTAGAGCAGCAGTTTGAGCGCTTGTCAGATTTAGAAAAGGACATAATGTATTGGCTAGCGATTAATCGCGAGTCGATAACACTAAAAGAATTGCGGGATGATATTATATCACCAATACCCCAAGCAAAATTACTAGAGGCTGTAGAATCTTTGGGAAGGCGATCGCTAATCGAGAAAGCTAAGCTGACACTCATTGAAAAAACTGCATCGCTTTTTACGCTCCAGCCTGTGGTTATGGAATATGTGACTACTAGCTTGATAGAACAAGTTTGTGAAGAGATAGTCACTGAGAATATTGATTTATTCAGGCGTCACGCTCTCATGAAGGCCACGGGTAAAGATTATGTTAAAGATACTCAAATTCGCCTGATTATCAAACCAGTTATAGATGGGCTGCTGAAGACTTTAAGAAGTAAAAGAAAAATTGAAAATAAGTTAACTCAAATTCTAGTAAAACTCCGAGAGACATCGCCCCTAGAGCCAGGTTACACAGCAGGCAATATTCTGAATCTACTTTCCGATCTGGAAACTGATCTAAGTAGCTATGATTTTTCTTTGTTGACGCTTTGGCAAGCAGATCTCCGAAGTGTGAATTTGCATAATGCAAATTTTGCTCATGCTGAGCTAAGTAAGTGCGTTTTTGCGGAAACACTGGGGGGCATTCATTCAGTAGCATTTAGCCCAGATGGAAAATTATTAGCTACCGGGGATAGCTATGGTGGGCTTTGCCTTTATCAAGTTGCAGATGGAAAGCAATTGCTTGTTTGCACTGGACATAAAGATTGGCTCTGGGATGTTGCATTCAGTCCAAATGGAAATACCCTTGCTAGCAGTAGTAAGGATCAAACAATCAAGCTATGGGACGTGAATACCGGGTATTGTCTGGCAACCTTACAGGGACATAGCGGTGGAATTTGGTCTGTTGCGTTCAACCCTGAAGGTAACATTCTTGCCAGTGCAAGTGAAGACCAAACAGTAAAACTGTGGGATATCAGCACTGGTCAATGCCTTAAAACTTTGCAGGGGAATAATAGTCGAGTTTCATCAATTACTTTTACCCCAGATGGTCAAACTTTGGCCAGTGGTTGTCATGACCGAACAGTGAAATTGTGGGATATCAGCACTGGTGAATGCCTCAAGACTTTACAAGGGCATAACGGTGGAATTTGGTCAGTTAGTTTCAGCCCAGATGGTCTAACCTTGGCTAGTGGCAGCCATGACCGAACAGTTAAGTTATGGGATATCACCACTGGTGAATGTCTCAAGACTTTAGAGGAGCATACTGATTGTGTGTATTCCGTTTTTTTCAGCCCGGATGGGAATACACTAGCAAGTAGCAGTGATGACAAAACAGTAAAGCTTTGGGACATCTCTACAGGTCTTTGCACAGCAACGCTATGGGGACACAGTAGCAGAGTCTGGTCAGTTGTTTTTAATGCAGACAATTGTATAGTTGCTAGCGGCAGTAGTGACCAAACAGTAAGGTTGTGGGATGCTAGAACTGGTCAATGCCTTAAGACCTTGCAGGGTTACAGTAGTGGAATATGGTCAGTAACCTTCAGTGTTGATGGTCACATACTTGTGAGTGGCAGTGGAAATAAAATTGTTAAGCTGTGGGATATTGATACTGGTCAGTGCGTTAAAACTTTACGTGGGCATAGTCATAGAGTCACATCAGTTGCTCTCAGTTCAAATAATTCACTCCTTGCCAGTGGTAGCGAGGATCAAACAATAAAGCTGTGGAATGTCAGCACTGGTCAATGTCTTAAAACTTTGCGAAGGCATAGTAATTGGGTTACATCGGTTGCTTTTAGTCCAAACTGTCAGATGATTGCTAGTGGTAGTGATGACCATACAGTAAAACTATGGGATGTCAACACTGGACAATGCATTCAGACTTTGGAGGGGCATCTTGATAAGGTATGGTCTGTCGCTTTTAATCTCAACGGCCAGACCTTAGCAAGTGGTAGTATTGACCAGACATTAAAACTGTGGGATGTCAACACTGGACAATGCATTCAGACTTTGAAGGGACACGATGACTTAGTGTGGTCAATAGCCTATAGTCCTGATTATCGTATTCTAGCCAGTGCTAGCAGTGACCAAACAATAAAGCTATGGGATGCCAGTAGTGGGCAATGCATTCAGACCTTAAAAGGACATAATAGTTCTGTATACTCAGCTACCTTTAGTCCCGATAATTGCATACTTGCAAGTGGTAGTGAAGATCAAACAGTGAAGTTATGGGATCTCAGGACTGGTCAATGCCTTAAAAGTTTAGAAGGACATACGCAATTAGTTTGGTCTGTTGTCTTCAGTCCCAACGGGCAAATTCTAGCTAGTGGTAGTCAGGATGATACTATTAAAATCTGGGATGTCAAAACTGGTGAATGCATAAAAACTTTGAGAAATCAAAGACCCTATGAAGGTGTCAATATCACAGGTGTTACAGGTATAACTCAAGCTCAGAAAATTTCTTTGAAAAATTTAGGAGCGATCGCTTATGGGGAAAGTTAGCTCTACTAGGTTTGTTTTTGCACGGCTAACTTTTAAATATTTTTGTTTTCAATATTTGTAGACAATTTTAAAGAGAAAGGAGGCTAACATTTTGGGCATCTTCGATTATTGAGTTCATTTCTGTGAGGGAGTCAACACCTAGCGCCACTTTGCCCCAGCGCATTACACTTGCGGAGGCCGCACCAGCAGCACCAAATCCATATATCAGCACCAAGTCATTTTCACGAATTTTTCCCAACTGTGCAGCATGGTACATATTAGCTACAGTAATTACTGGCCCAACGTTTGCATATTGAGGATACAGGTTAATTGTACGCTCTGATTCAATGCCCAATACACGCGTGCAGAAGCTTGCAAACCAAGCACTAGTTGTATGGAAAAGAAAAAAGTCAATTTGGTCAAGAGTCACACCAGCAGCAGTTACAGCGCCTTGACAACAAGTACGCAGCAAATCCACGGACGTTTCCCGAAATAATTTGTTTGCACTTTTGTCGATTTGCATACGAACCAGGGGATTACCGCCCTCATCTTCTGTGATTTGAGAAAATAAGCTGTCACACAATATACTTGTATTGATTGTCTTGGTTCCGAGAACTCCCTGGTTAGCTTCAAGTGAGCCAACCACAAAAGCTCCAGCACCATCGCCTATACACCACGAAAGGGTGTCATTTTCATCAAAAAAGCGAGAATAAGTGCATGAGACCACCACCAACACGTTTTTGTACTCTCCGGCTCGCACTAAAGCACAGGCAGTTTGCAGTGCAACTGGAGTAACTCCACACGCTCCATCAACATTCCAAGCAGCACCTTGCAAACCTAGTTTACGAGCAAGGAAGGCAGCATTACCAAATCCTATTTGTTCAGGCCAAACTGAGGCAACAATCATCAGTTCAACTTGATCGGCAGAAAGCTTTGCTGCTTTCAGGGCGTCTCTTGCTGCCTGCTCTTCTAGGGTCAGTGATGACTCGTCTAAACTGAGAATCCGTCGCTCAACAGTACCACGAAAAGGGTCTAAGAGATAGGGCATCATCTCTAAATCAAATTCGTTACCAGGAGCTGACCCGGCGAGTGAAAACAACTTTGCTAAACTTTTTTGCTCAGCTTGTGCGAACATCTCAGGGTATTTTTCTATATAATATTCGTTGGTGCGTTTGATAGTTGGAAGGCTCAAAGCGATCGAACGAATACCGACTGGAGAATAAACCATAATATAATCAAGTATTAATAATTTGTAGCGCCTTGTGAAATCAAACTCTGATTGCGACTCTCAGATGGTGGTATTTGGGTGGGGTCAATGATTACGTCAACTACAAATGGGCCTGTTGCCGCGATCGCTTTTTCTAGGGCTGCCTGAACATCGGACTCTTTTTCAACCCGAATACCTTCTGCTCCCATCCCCTGAGCAATCTTGACGAAATCTGCCTGGGGGATTGTTGCATCGGCGTCATTGAACCCTAGATAGACCATTCCTTGTTGGCAGATGTTGTAGCGCCCATCATTGAGTACAATCCACACAGCAGGAACTTGATATTTTACAGCCGTGTTTACCTCGCTGTTCATCAACATGGCACCATCTCCGACAATGGCAACAGCCTTGCTATTTCGTGCCAAAGCAGCACCAACTACACCTGTGACAAAATGCCCCATAGATCCAAATCCGTTACTGATGCGGTAACGATTTGGTGTAGTAAATTGCAGCAGATGAATTACCCAAGCGAAAGAGTTACCCGACTCTGCCATCACCAGTGCATCGCTCCCATCAACAATTACTTGTTGAATCACATTCATTAGGAGTTCTGGTCGCACTGGAATGCTCGCGTGTGGCTTAATAATATGGCGCTTTCTGGGCACAGGCAGAGGTTTTGATATCCCAGAGTGATTGGGAAAATACTTGAGTAATGCCTTGACAAACTCACCTACATCGGACTGGATGGCAAAAGTTTTGGCACATGGGTATGCTGTTCCCGGTATCTCCGGGTCAATATCAACATGGAGAAAGCCCTGGCAAGGAATCATCAAAGGATTCCAAAAGGAGGTAAATTCACCAAGACGTGTTCCCAGCACTAGCACGCGCCTTGGACGTTGTTCCTGCATATATCTTAAAACTGACTCATGGCCACCAAAGCCGGTGACACCTATGAACTGAGGATGGTCTTCTGGAAAAATACCCTTACCCCGTGGTGAACACATGACAGCAGCCCCTGTCCTCTCGGCAAGCTGGCGAATTTCTTTTGCCGCAGCGCGTGCCCCGAAGCCCACCCACATGGCAAAAGATCCTTCACATAGCAACTGGACACATTTTGCGATTGTCTCCTGGGTTGCTGTTGCCGCACTGTGGGATAGAGTTACTTGTGGCAACGATATGCTTAGTGAACTTGTCTGGATGTTTGTAGGAATACTCAAATGGGCTACAAATCCTCCTCTTTGTGCTAGTCCCAGGGCAAGCCTTCGAGAAATCTCTGGAAGTTCATTGCTGGATTCAAGAGTAGTTGCGTAATGGAATACTGAACCCGAAGTAAAAATACCTGCGCTAGGCATAGTGTATCCGCTGGTTTCTTGGATAGCCCAACGTCCCCGCTGTGGTGCTGAGGTTGAAGCTGATACAAGAATTACCTTAGCTCCTTCCCAACGGGCAGCTAACAATCCTGTCAAAGCGTTGGTAATTCCTGGGCCTGTGGTAGCGAACACTACAACTGGGCGATCGCTAACAAAGTACGTCTCAGTGGCTGCAAAAGCTGCTCCAGCTTCGTGGCGAAAGTGCAGCACCTGGATGGAACTTTGGTGTAGTGCAGCCCATACTGGCGCGATCGCTCCTCCCGAAACACCAAAAGCATACTCGACTCCCAGATCTTCCAGAATTTTAACCACTGCTTCTGCTACCGAAAAAGGTCTGGATGGTTTGCTATGAGATTGCTGTTCAGTTGAGTTGAATTTTTGACTGGTATCTGCTTTTATATCGTCAGATTTAGCATCCATACAAACTATTTTAGGAAGATTTTCCTGTGTGTTGTAACATTATCTCACACACCTAGACTCAACTAAATATTTATTGTCACGATCAGACATAAAGCTCTAGGGAAAAGGGTTTTAGTTCACTTCATTTTTATTTACATAGTTTAGTTTTATTGTGCCTATCTACTTACTTGTCTTCACACAGGTTGGTATTTTATTGTCTACTTAGTTAAACTCTGTTTTGATATAAAAGAAATGTTCAGAGACTTTAACAGCGACAGATGTGGCGAAAAGCAGATGCGTTCACCCGCTTTTTGGCTTGTGTAAACTCAACACAATTAATCAAGCTCTGGAGTATAAAAACATGATTAACTTGAATAAGTACAAGACTTTAACTTTCGATTGTTATGGAACCCTAATCGATTGGGAAAACGGCATCTTAGGGGGGCTAAAGCCAGTTCTGCTGGCACACAACAAAAATTTGGATGACAATCAAATTCTGGAACTTTTTGGTGAATTTGAAGCAGAACTCGAACAAGGAGAATACATCAAGTATCGAGAAGTTTTGAGGAGAGTAGTCCAGAAATTTGGTGAACGAATTGGCTTTGAGCCAACTGCTGAGGAGATCAATTCACTAGCTAATTCAATTCAGTATTGGCTACCTTTTCCCGATACAGTTGAGGCACTTACAACCCTCAAGCAAAAGTTTAGGCTGGTAATTATATCAAATATAGATGACGATCTCTTTGCTTTCTCGGCAAAGCACTTGGAGGTGGAATTCGATCAAATAATCACAGCAGAACAGGCAAAAAGCTACAAACCTTCCTTAAATAACTTCAAACTTGCTATTGAGAGAATTAATCTACCGCTTGATGAGATATTACACGTTGCTGCTAGTGTTTATCACGATATCGTTGCAGCTAAATCTCTAGGACTATCAACAGTCTGGGTGAACCGTCGAGCAGGTCAACAAGGAGTTGGTGCTACAGTATCAGCAGTCGGTCAACCTGATTTAGAAGTCCCTGATTTGAAGATCCTCGCTGCTTTGAGTTTGGGGAGTGGGGAGTAGGGAGTAGGGAGTGGGGGAGTGAGGGGGATAAGGGAGAATATGTTGTTAAAAAACGAAACAGAGATTGCAACATAGATTGATTCTGCCTTACTCTGGAAAAACTACTATGGCAGTTTGATGCTAAGTTCGGCAGTCTCTTGCGGTGGAAAATACCTCCATAGTGATGAACTCACCGCAACGCAATTTTTTCCAGATTTTGGAAGAGTACATAACTGGCTGTTCAGGATCAACTCAGTGCCGATAAACTTGTTCAAGAAAACACTTTGATAGCCTAAAACGATGAAAGCATCTGCTAATTTCGACTTTGAAGACGAGAAATTCAATGCACCGCCTTCTCAAGTCATCCCCTGGTGTCAGATGATTAATCCTCGGTATGGCACAGATGGGATACAATCCCACGGTTTGGCGCTGAAACTCGACAATGCCAATGCTGTGGGCTTTGTGCCAGATGAAAATTGGCAGCAGGTAGAGCATGAATTTAGCTCTGGAGTGGAAACGGTCTTTATTAGCACGACTCCACGCTTGGTTATAGTCCGTCGCGGGCCATTGTCTGTCAAAGACCGGGAAACTGGTCTGAAACTGGGTACACTCAAAGAGAATTATGATGCTTTTTTAGCAGACAAACTTAAATTTAAAACCTTTACTCGTTATTTAATTTTTATAGTGGGAGAGAATAAAAAGTTTTTACATCAATCACCACTACAACTAACACTTAATGGTGCAGCCGGAGCGAGTTTCAGCAAAACTTACTGCGAATTCCAACAAGGGAAAGTAGTTAGTGGATTCGTTGCTGAACTAGAAAAGGCTTATGCTGTCTACCGCAAGCAACCTTTGACACCAAAAGGCCCTTTGTTCCACGCTCACGGGATTTTTTGCCCGATAATTGAGTGTGAAGAAAGAGGCATTGAACCAAATACAGTTCTGGTAGCTTCAACTGTGGATTACAAACATCCGACGGTAGGAACTTTAACACAATTTTTAATTGCTTCCGATTCTTTGGAGTCTGCAATTATCTGCAAAACTTTTGAAGAATACAAAGAATTTGGCAAGGAACCTGTCAAATCAGAAACACCGAAAATGGCAATGGCAGGGGTTTCTAGTTCTTACGTGTATGCCGATGAAGATGATTTTGCTTATCCGCCGTATTAAGTGGTGATTGGGGATTGGGGATTGGGGATTGGGTACTGGGAAAACTCTTCCCCAATCCCTAGTCCCTAGTCCTCAATACCTATTCCTTGAGCAATAAATAATATAGTGAACCATTACCGCCTGTGATGCCAGCGCGATCGCCTGCTAATTTTCCAGATCCCATAAAATAATCTACTCGTCCCGGTCCTTTGATGGCGCTTCCTGTATCCTGATCAAGGACAAAGCGGCTGACAGCACGTCTTTCGAGTTTGCCACCACTGGCGGGATAGGGAAATGAGTTATAAATTAGGGCTAGCGCTCCCGGAGGCATGAGAGACTTATCTGTGGCAATGGAACGTTCTGCTGTTACTGGCACATGAATACTACCGGTAGCTGGTCTACCGTTTGTTTCCTGGAAGAAAATAAATCTTTCCCAGCGTGGCAGATAATTATTCAACTCCTGGGGTTTTTGCCGGAAGTAACTAATCAAACGTGGCATTGTTAATCCTTCTAGGGGCAGTTTGCCATCTTTTGCTAGTTCTTTGCCGATACTAGTCCAAGGGTAATCGGTTCCACCCGCATAGCCAACAGACGTTGTTTTGCCATTAGTTAATTTAATTTGGGCAGAACCTTGGATATGTATCATATATGCATCTAGGCGATCGCGAAACCAAAGAATTTCTAAACCGCGTAACTGGCTCTTATTTCCTTGTAAACCATCCTTGCCTTCCAAATCAATTCGTTTTGGATGAGGTTTCGCCCATTGGTTGAAATTAGGTGGTAGCCGATAAAGGGGATATTTATATGTTGCAGTCCTGACACGGCTAGCGGTGTAAACAGGTTCATAGTAAGCTGTGAATTTAACAGTACCCTTGCCATCGTTGCCCACAGACTGGTAAAAAACAAACTCTCGCCGGACAGCAGCTTGTAATTGTGCTGGTGACTTAGAACTGACAACTAGTTGGCGAAAACGTAGTAAACTCCTCCGGACGCGATCGAGCGTAATTTCCTTGATGGGATAATTTTGATATGCTGCGATCGCTTCATTCTTTGCTAAGTAACGCAAACTGTTGTCAATAGAAGCCAATAAAGCTTGGCGATCGCCTGTTTTACCCCTTTGACCCCAAATTTGGTCATCCCAACCCAAGCAACTCTGCCGCAGCGTACAATCGGTTCCAATGGCAACTGGTTTTAGCGGTGGCGTTACCTCAGGAGTGATTGGTATTGGTACAGGCGAGAGATCGGGAGTAGTCGGTATTGGTAAGGGCTGTAAATTAGGAACCTGAGCAATAGACGACAAAAGAGGATTTACAAAGGCAATTCCCAGACTTAGGGAAAGCAAAGCAAGGGTTTTTCTCATCATTTAGTTGAATCTTTCAACGCTGGAACTAAAAACGGGTTCTACCCGGATTGCCACGATTCGAGAAGGGCGTACTACCATATACTCCCCCTGAATATTCTTGATCGGGACGCTAATAAAGTCACTAGAAGCAGACTTTGGCACAAGTTCGCCACTATACCACTTCTGAAACTCTTGAATAGTAGGAAAACGTACTTCTTCCCGATGACCGTTTTCCAGTAGGAGGTGTACGGCGTATTCATTTGGAGTTCTAGGCATAAGGTTGAATCATTTCAAAAACATTCAACCCATTGTTAACCACGTTACCCCAGAATGAAAAGGGTAAGCATACGGGAGATGGGGAGTGGGGAGTAGGGAATAGGGAGGCAGAGGAGAAGTTGGTGCAATCTTTTCCCTTTGCCCCTTTGCCTTTTGTGCCCCATACCTAACGCCCAATGACTCTTCACCCTAGACGGCTAATCCTTTAACCAGTTCCTGAAAAAGTTTGCATAACTCTCCAATTAACCTCTGATAGTTCATTGACATTGTTGAACAACAGTTATTCAGGAGGCAAAAATTATGAAACTTTATTATCGTGGTCTGAGTTATGAATATGACCCAAGCCAAGTTGGCAGCAAAAAAACAGAACAGCCCTTTCAACCAGTTCCTCAAATTGGGTCAGCTTATAATTTAATGTACCGTGGCGTTAGTTATCTTGTTGATCCCAATTCAAAATCGGTGGAAGTTCCTCTAGCACCAGTAACCTATCAATTGAGCTTTAGGGGAATCACCTACTTTGTAAATAAAACTGCACAAGGAAAATTTACCATAGCTTCTCAAGAAGCAAGTACTTCAAAAATTGGGACAGTGCAAATTTCTCAGAAATTAAAGCTTCAACAATAATATAGTGGCAAGCCGATCTGGAGTTTAGGGAGTCATGAACTTGTAGTAACATCCTCAAAAAACTTTGGAATTTCAGCACTACCCATTTTCTTTCTCAACAGACCTTGCCAAAGCTGGTACTTGTGCCAAGATGAATTTGAGGACTTAGGCAAGTGACACAATGTTAGGACAGTTATTAGACGGACGTTACCAAGTCCTTCAAGTTTTAGGTGGAGGAGGGTTCGGTCAAACCTACATTGCCCAAGACACCCACCGACCAGGTTTCCCGAAATGCGTAGTCAAACACCTTAAGCCTGTCACTCGTAGCCCCGAATTTCTCGAAACTGCCAGACGGCTATTTAGCAGTGAGGCAGAAACACTAGAACAACTGGGAAACCATGACCAAATCCCTCGGCTTTTAGCCTATTTTGAACACAACCAAGAGTTTTTCTTGGTGCAAGATTTCATTGAAGGGCATACTCTCAAAGCAGAACTGACTCCCAATGAACGTTGGACAGAAAATCGAGTCATTGAACTCCTCCAACAAATATTGGGTATTCTGCAATTTATTCACAGCCACAACGTTATTCATCGAGATATCAAGCCGGACAATATAATTAGGCGGCAACAAGACGGTAAGTTAGTGCTGATTGACTTTGGCGCAGTCAAGCAAATGCAAACTCAATTGCTTACAGTTCCAGGGCACACCGGGGCTAGCATTATTATTGGCACTCCAGGATACATGTCTACAGAACAGGGGCAAGGTAAGCCCCGCCCCAACAGTGATATTTATTCCTTGGGCATTATTGCTATCCAAGCGCTGACAGGTTTACATCCCATAAGCTTTGAGGAAGACCCAGATACAGGAGAAATTTCTTGGCAGCATCACGCTAAGGTCAGTTCTGAGTTGGCATCTGTGCTATCTAAGATGGTGCTACACCATTTTAAACAGCGCTATCAATCTGCCGCTGAAGTTCTACGGACGCTTAACCATCTCGATACTAGAGTAGAAGCATCTTTTACACAACCGCCTCAAGCTTCACTTCCTCAACAAACTTCAATTGGATATTCGTCTGCTTCGATTCTCTCTCCAGAAAATTACAAACGCCTAGAAAAAATTCTCTTGGAATTTGTCGGTCCTGTTGCCCCAAGATTACTACAACAAGTTGCAGCGTCAGCGCCCAACTGCGAAGAATTAATTAGTCAATTGGCACTTCATCTTCGAGGAAATCAACAAATTGATTTTAGGAAGAAAACAATATTTATATTAGAGAAACCTACTCTACTCCAGGAATTGACTGTTAAATCCGATCGCTCTACAATTAACTCAAATAATTTCCCAAACCAAGAATCTGAATTCATCAGCAAGGAATTTGTGGAAAAGTGCGAACGTGAGTTAGCTGATTTAATTGGCCCAATAGCTAAGTTTCTAGTCCAAAAAGCTCTTAAGTCTTCTGGAAAAATTTCTCGTGCAGAACTGGTGAAAATTTTAGCCTCACAAATTCCCGATACTCAAAAAGCTTTGCAATTTCAGCAACGTTTACTTTCTTGAATTGGGGAGTGGGGAGTAGGGAGTAGGGAGTGGGTTATGTTTTCAAACCCCAGCGCCTACCGCAGGCTTTATACGTTCCCACCTTTTTATACGATTTTAATTTGAATGAGGTACAGGGTAGGGGCGCACATCTGTTATGGGTGTCAACTTAAGCTCAAACAGTTGTCCCACAAACGTTCTACCCCACCCCTCAATCCCCTCCCCTTGGAAAGGGGAGGGGAGGTTTTGCGTCAGCAAAGCCGGGTGTTAACTTCGATACGCTCCTGGTTGTCCGTTTTGGACTACAAAGGAAGCTAGGGTTTTGACGGTGGCATTCAAATCAACGATGCTGGATACAACCCGGTAGTCACTTTGCCAACGTTGTGGAGTAAGTTTACAGCGGACGTATCCTCGGAAGGCACCATCAAAAAACTTAGTATGGGGATTATTACGTAGGGAAGCTTGAACTGGAGCGATAAATGAGGTGGGAAAGTCGGAGGTAATAGAGGTTCCTACGAACTCAGTGCCTACTGTTGCTGATTTTGGGTTAGTAAAATCAAGTTTCAGGTCGTGTACCCAACTAGAGTGAATGTCTCCGGTAATGACCACTGGATTAGAGGGTTGGCGCTGGTTGAGAAAACTCAACAGCCGATTCCTTGCAGCTACGTAGCCGTCCCACTGATCTACATTGAACACACCTACGCCAGGATTACTATTAAAATTGTACTCGGCCAACATGGTTTGTTGAGCAATCACATTCCAACGCGATCGCGATTGGTCTAACCCTTTTAATAACCACTGCTCTTGTTCTGAACCAGTCATCGTAGCATTGGGATCAAAAGCTTGGGGACACTGAGGCTTAAGTCCATCGTCACAAGGTTGGTCTGTGCGGTATTGCCTCGTGTCTAGTACATTGAACTCAGCCAAATTACCGAAAGTGAACCGCCGATAAAGCAGCGCGTCGGGGCCATTGGGCAATGAAGACTGACGCAGAGGCATGTGTTCGTAGTAAGCCTGATAAGCATTGGCTCGCCGTTTCTTAAAAGCTTCTTGGGTTTGGTTGTCTTCAGGAATTAAATTGGCGTAGTTGTTATCAACTTCATGGTCGTCCCAAGTCACAATCCAGGGAAAAGCAGCATGAGCGGCTTGGAGATTCGGGTCAGTTTTGTACAAGGCGTGGCGATTCCGGTAGTCAGCAAGAGTGATGATTTCCGGACTATTATGCTGGCGTGGCCCACCAGGTTGTGGCCCGTATTCGTAGATGTAGTCACCGAGATGAAGCACAAGGTCAAGGTTTTCCTCAGCCAAATGCCGATAAGCCGTATAGTAGCCATTTTGCCAGTCTTGACAAGAAACAAAAGCAAAGTTTAGTTGTGAGATAGAGCCATAAAATGCTGGTGCTGTGCGAGTCCGCCCAATGGGGCTAACTTCTCTACCCACTTGAAATTGATACCAGTACCAACGGTTAGGGTCTAGTCCACGGACATCAACGTGTACTGAGTGTGCTAACTCTGGTGTAGCTAGCACTGTTCCTCGACGCACCACCTGTTTCATGTTTTCATCTAGGGCAACTTGCCACCGCACTGGGACATTTACCAATGGCATTCCACCTCCAGAGAGTGGCTTAGGAGCCAACCTTGTCCAGATGACAACACTATCCGGTAAAGGATCGCCAGAAGCCACACCAAGACTGAACGGATAGCCAGAAAACCGAGAATTGGCCGATACAGGATGCCATTGGCTAGCTACTGTTAACCCCGTCAAGAATCCTGCACCCAGCAAAAAACTCCGCCGTCTGCACCGATTTGCTAGCAGGCGCTCACAATCCAGAATTTCCATATTCACCTTTACCCAGATCTAGATACGGTTGGCAAACTTCAGGGGTTCAGGTGCCAAAAGTGCAAGCAATAACTTGATTTGACTTTTATCCCACTTGCTGCCCAACCAAACACAAGAAACCTAGCAATCCAGGATCAAGCGGAAATTAAGATTATGTTAAGTTTAAGATTTAGACTAGGTATTAGGGACTGGGTATTGGGGACTGGGTACTGGGTAGAATTCATTTCCTAGTCCCCAGTCCCTAGTCCCTAGTCCCCAATACCTAATCCCCATTCTTAAAACCTGCCATTTCCCTGAACGATGTGCTTAACGGTGGTCAAGGTTTCCAGACTGATAAATCCCCGACGATGACCTTTTTGGTTAGACATACCGAGAAATACTGAATCTCCCCGCGAGGGGTTGCGGGAAAAACGGGGGGAACTGTTGATGTAGGTGGAGGCGCTGTTAACTCCTAAGGCAAACTGCCGACTTTCCTGGTAGGATTCAGTAACGATGGAGTCGGCATGACCACTACTGTATTGATTAATCCAGGCGATCGCAGATTCTAAGCTATCCACCAGTTTAAAAGCTACTGTCCTAGTTAAATAAGGGTTTCCCCATTCGCCTTCCTTCACCAACTGCAACTGGGGAAAGGCTTCTACTAGTTCTGCATCGCCTTTAATTTCAAAACCTTTTTCCATTAAGCTGTTCCAGAGAACTGCTAGGGATGATGGCAAGGCTTGACGATGAATTAGGACTTTTTCAATGGCATTGACTGGATCTGGTTCGCTCTGATGGCTATCAATAATCATCCAGCGCACCATTTCTAAGCTGGCATTTAGCGACCAGTAGAGGTAACAATTACCCATTGCTGATTTTAAGACTGGGCAAGTTGACTGTCGTACTACCTGCTGCGTCAAGCTAGAACGTCCGTAGGGAATCACTAAATTCACGTACTCGTCTTGGGTGACTAAATCCCGAATTGAAGCACCGTGTTCGGCTGCAATCAGTTCTAGACAGCCCGATGGTAAACCAACTTCGGCGATCGCAGTTTGCAGTACTGAAGCGATGGCCGCGTTAGAATGGCTTGCTTCAGCACTACCTTTGAGAATTATGCTATTGCCAGTTTTGATACAAAAACCCGCTGCGATCGCCCCTAAATCGGGAAATGCTTCATAAATAAATCCAATCACTCCTAAGGGCATTAACTGGGAGTAACTCTGGGAATCTTCCAATTGGTAATCAGCATTCCTGACGCGCCGCAGCGGATCTGATAATTCCCCCAACCGTTGTAAAATGTCCACGGTCGTCTCTAGCCTTGTGGGAGTCAACTTTAGCCAGTCCAATATCAACTCTGGCACTGCCATTTCCCGACTGGCTTCTAAATCCAAGGTGTTGGCTTCTAGAATGTCGTCAAATGAGCGCTCAAGCGCCTGTGCCATCGCCAATACCGCGCGGCTCCGGTCTGCTCCCTTTGTGATCCCCAATTTTAGGGAAGCTTGATGCGCTCGTTGAGCAATACTAATCGGTTCGGGGCGTTCGTCCAAAACTTCAACAGTCATTGAGTTAACGTCTGTAAGTAAGCCAGACCATTAGGGCTGGCAGAATAGCCAACAGCACCGCCACCATTGCCCAAGCAATAATGCTGGAACCATTTGCCAATCGCAGTGCTAATGGCAGCCATATAATCACTAGCACGAAAATAATGCCAAGTGCTATAGGCAGATAGCTTTCTCCCAAACGAGGATGGACAACATGCCAACTATTTCCCATCCAACGCCAAGCTCGCTTGTAAGGATAGGTGGTAGAAAGCTGTTCTAGGACATGACCATTATCTTCTACTACAAAGATTTGCTGACAGCGATCGCAACCAAATGCTTCTGTCAACGTAATCGGAATTAACTGACCCCGGCGACGACAGGGACAGGGGTATTCGGTATTGAAGTCTATTTTTTCGGGTTTTTGAGATTGCACAAGCGTTCTAATAACTTGAGCGTGTTTTTCATAAACGGCGGGAATACATCCCTTGGTAAATGCCTTGGGAGCTTCTCTCTTTATACTTTATATAAGTAAGCAGGCGAAGCAAACATTGCCATAATTGCAAACAGTGAGAAGTCAGAGCGACGGCTTGCCGCAGGCATCTGAACTTCAGTAGATGTAGCCAACTCTAAGTAGCGTAATTGCCCTATAAATAGAGGATTATCTGTTTGAGGTCTTTCCTCGTAGCTGGCAATCTTGTTTAAAAATTTCCTTCTCTCCATCTGTCGCTTTAAAGGTAATGTGGTTGCGTTTGTGGGCATTCATTGTGCTGACACACCTGGTACAATTTTAAGCCTACGTAGCGACCACTCCTAAAACAAATCGTTTGGGAAGGCTACGCTTAGAAACAACACCCTAATAACAAACCCTCATTTTCCTTCGGGTCACTTTATATTAGTATGCAGTTATCAAGGTTAGATCGGGATCGCTCCCAATTTTTACTCCTTGCAATTGACAAGAGTTTCCAGAGCGGGAATTGCCAAAACACCCATCAGTGCGTGTGACTCTTTCCTTGGAGTACATACACTGACTTTTGATAACGTGTATGCTTCTGGTTTCACTTGCCGTTGCCTCCTTGAACAAATACAAGTTGGTCTTACACAGCATCTCTTGTCAACAGATGTTTACTAGGTCAAGCCTAGATATCGACATTCGCCTATTTTCTGTAGGCGAATAACTGTTGATTTAGAAGCTCTGTCTTGCGTGAGACTACAGTGTTCACTTGGGAGCTTCAGCGTGGTCTTTAGCTTTTTTATTTTCCGCTTTGACAAGTTTGCTGACCACGGCTACTCTCGTCTGCCAACTAGCGGTTTGGACTACTACTACAGTACCACGGAGATAGGCAAAAACTCAACTGTCGTCACTCTTTCATCAACTGTAGGTGAAGGTTAGTGGAGGGAGGTTTCGTTTTTATCCAGGCATACCGCAACGTGCAACTAAGCTATATCTCACATTAACATTGGCGCTGAGACACGAGTCTTGTGTCCGAACAACCTAGCTAAATTAGATATCTCAGAATTTTTAACTCTAACATTTTTCGCAAGCGGGTAACGCGATTCGAACGCGCGACATTCACCTTGGCAAGGTGACGCTCTACCACTGAGCTATACCCGCAATCATCAACCAAATATTAATATCTCAGATTTATTTTGAATTGTCAACCCCTTAATTTAAGTTTTTGGGCATGGGGCACTTGTACTGAGCGTACCCCTCCTACGGGGAAGTAAGCTACGGGTAGCGTCTCCAAGAGTTGCCGTTGGCGCAGCCTCTCATAGAGAAGTATTGGGCATTAGTTATTTGTAAAGGACAAATGACTAACGACCAATGACGTACTAACTCAGTTCTTCTGACTCTACTGTTAAATTGCCGACGCTGGCAGTTGGAAAAGAAGGTGGCAAAGACTGGCTATTACGAGAATATGGTTCTGCCAAGTTAGAACGCAGTTGCCGCATCAGGCTAGCCATTTCTAGGGCATTTAGCGCGTAATCCCAACCATGATTACCTTTGATGCCTGCCCGTTCTAAGGCTTGCTGCATAGTATCTACTGTCAAAATTCCAAAAATGACTGGCACCCCAGTTTGAAAGCTAGCGGCGGCAATGCCTTTAGAAACTTCGGCGGATACGTAATCAAAATGGGGTGTTTGTCCTCGAATGACTGCACCAAGACAAATTACAGCATCATAACGATGGGAAAGTGCTAGTTGGCGAGCTACTAAAGGTACTTCAAAACTTCCTGGTACCCACACGTAGTCTACCTGATTACCGTGGGGATTGGGGTCTACACCGTGGCGTTTCAAGCAATCTTGACATCCCTCTAGCAGCTTTCCGGTAACCAGGTCATTGAATCGACCAATCACCACTGCAAAACGCAAAGGTTCCGTTTGAGTAAAAGTTCCCTCAAAAACTGCCATGACTGCCTCTTAATCAACTATACTTCTGGCCAATATACATTTCTTAGTTAAATTTAGAGGAGCAGGAAAGCGCGGTCAAAAGGAAGGAAACAGGAAAAAATCTCTTTTTTTCCTTAACCTTTGGCCTTGGCTCTTCTGCCCCTCTAATTTTTATATTAAGTGCCTACGCCAGAGCGAAGCCGTTGCCTAGACGACAAAAAAGTTTAACAAACCAACTAAAAGTACCAAAGCAATCCAGACGCCAGAACCAAGCCAAAGGAGCTTTTTAGATTCAACCCAATTTTGGGGAGTGGCGTAAGCAACGGGAACACCGACAACTAGAACAAAAGACAACAGGACTAGGCCAATCAAAGCAAATTGGAATATTATGGTCATTTTTACTTCTCCCAATACAGCTAAATAGTGACATACTCCCACACTGACTGCAAGCACTACAGCGTGGGCTTCTCAGCGACTCCCGGTATTCCGTTGGACATTGACCGGAGGCGGAGTGTCTCCGGCTCCGCTGAGCTTTGTTTTAAGTCCACGAGACGCCCCTCCGCAGACTATGGATTTATTACCTTGTACCTACAAATTTTACTATCCTGGATGACATGCTGCATCTTTTCGTGCTGTCGGACAAACCAATTGGTAATTTGTATTAATCAAGATGTGCGGACTTACTTTCATGCTGTGTAACGGAGTCGCTTACCAATAGTCGCTATGCTAATGGACAGAGGCTTATCAGACACCAATGTGGGTGAAGGAAACCAGAAGTATTTTACCAGAAAAAACTTATGAAATTGGCGATTCGTTGCCTACTCATTTTTCAAGAGCGAGTTAGAGTCGTTATTGGTTGGGTCTGAGTCATACTTACTGCCCAAAAATTTATCCTATGCTGCCCTACGGGTTAGGGGTGGGGCAACTTTGAGTCTTTTCTAATGGCTAATGAAGTATGGATTTAATTCTTTGCCACACAACGACTGATTTTGATGCACTAGGAGCAGGGGTGGGACTAACGCGCTTACTACCGGGAAGCAAGATTGTGCTGACTGGCGGCTCTCACCCTCCTGTACGGGATTTTTTAGCGTTGCATCGGGATGAATATCCGCTGATTGAACGGCGTTCAGTGATTCCAGAAAAAATTCGCTCTCTGACTGTGGTGGATACGCAACAGCGCGATCGCCTGGGTAAAGCTGCCGAGTGGTTAGATTTACCGAATGTAAGAGAGATTATAGTTTATGACCATCATTTAGGGCAAGAATCAGATATTCCGGCGACGCGATCGCATATTTCTTCAGTAGGAGCTACCACAACTTTAATTGTGGAGCAATTGCAACAACAGCAAATCTCCCTAACTCCTGCTGAAGCCACAGTCATGGCTTTGGGTATTCATGTTGACACGGGGTCGTTAACTTTTGACCAGTCCACACCACGGGATGCTTTAGCTTTGGCTTGGTTGATGCAACAAGGTGCTAGTTTATCAGTAATTTCCACATACCGTGACCCTGGATTGTCTCTGCAATTGCAGCAGCTATTAACTAAAGCGCTGGAAAATTTAGAATATCTCTGTTTACGCGGATATACAGTTGCTTGGGTAACTTTAAAGACAGAAAATTTTGTGCCTGGTTTATCGAGTCTAGCTTCAGAACTCGTGGAATTAACCGAAATTGATGCCATCCTGTTGGCTAATGAGTATCCTTTGGGTGATGGTGATTCAAGGTTAACAGTAATAGGGCGATCGCAAATTCCCAAAACAAATCTCAATCTATTATTCCAACTCTTCGGCGGTGGCGGTCATTCCCAAGCTGCATCGCTGAACTTAAGAGGAGTAGATTCACAGGCAATATTACAACAGATCCTTAACGGCTTCAAAGCGCAAATTCCCCATCCCCCAACTGCCAGGGATTTGATGTCCTCCCCTGTACGCACCATTCTGCCTGAAACCACCATTGCCGAAGCCCAGCGCATTTTATTGCGTTATGGACACTCTGGTTTATCTGTAGTCAATGCTCAAGGGCAATTGGTAGGTATTATTTCGCGGCGGGATATTGATATTGCCCTGCACCACGGGTTTAGTCATGCGCCAGCCAAGGGCTACATGACCACGAATCTCAAAACCATTACACCAGATACGACACTGCCACAAATTGAGGCGCTGATGGTGACATACGATATCGGGCGCTTACCAGTATTAGAAAACGGGCAATTAGTTGGTATTGTTACACGTACTGATGTCTTGCGGGAATTACATGAAGAGGACGCTCTGACGCGGGGACACGGGGACGAGGAGACTGGTTTACTAGTTGCATCAGAGCGTCTTAATCTCTCCGTGTCATCTTCTTTTGCTCCTCAGTTATGGCAATTGCTGACTACAGCATCGCAAGAAGCAGAAAAACGGGGTTGGCATCTTTATCTTGTTGGGGGTGCGGTGCGGGACTTGCTGTTAGCTGGTGCAGCAGGCAACTTGATGATTAAAGATATTGACCTTGTAGTTGACGGCTTTCACAAATCAGCAGATGTTGGGGCTGGTGTGGAATTAGCAAAGGCACTGCAAAAACTTTACCCAGCAGCTCGTTTAGAAATCCACGGGGCTTTTCAAACTGCGGCTTTGCTGTGGCACAAAGACCCAGAATTAGATTCTCTATGGGTGGATATTGCTACCGCTAGGACAGAATTTTATCCTTACCCAGCAGCGAATCCGGAAGTTGAAGCGAGTTCTATTCGTCAAGATTTGTATCGTCGAGACTTTACCATCAACGCCCTAGCTTTGCGGCTGACTTCCTCCCGTGCTGGCGAATTACTTGATTTCTTTGGTGGTTTACTCGATTTACAAGCTAAGCAAATTCGGGTTTTACACCCCAACAGCTTTATCGAAGACCCCACCCGCATTTATCGCGGCGTGCGCTTTGCTGTGCGCTTTGACTTTGAGATTGAACCGCAAACACAAGAGTTTATCCGCTATGCCATCAACAGTGGCGTTTACGATCGCACTGCTCAAGAGAATACCAAAACTCCAGCTTTGCAAACAAGACTCAAAACTGAATTAAAGCACATCCTAGAAGCCCCCTACTGGAAATCGGCTCTACAGTTACTCGATAACTTAGGGGCATTGCAATGCATTCATCCTACCCTGAAGTTAGATGTAGAACTACTGCGGCAATTACGTTTGTTAGAACGTTGTTTGCGGCGATTTGACCACCAACAAACCCTAATTCACTGGGAAATGCGTTTAGAGATGATAATCGCCCACCTAGAACCACAATATCGGGCGAAAGTGGCAAAAAATCTGCAATTGCAAGAGGATGGCATTAAACGGTTACAAAACTTAGCTAAGGCTCAAGCTGAGGTTTTAGAATCTTTACCTGGCTGTCAACGCCCTAGTCAAGTAGTTCAATTTCTAAGGCAATACGACTTACCAATGTTAATTTTAATTGCCTTACAAAGCCAGCAAGTAATCAGGCGGCAGATATGGCATTACTTGACAGTTTTGGCTAACATTGCGCCAATTCTAAATGGTAATGACTTAAAAAAATTAGGTTATAAACCAGGGGCGCAGTATCGACAAATGTTAGATGATTTACTTGCTGCAACTTTAGATGGAGTGATTAAAAATAAAGTAGAGGGAGAGAAGTTTTTAGCTCGGTCTTATCCTCGGTAATTGGTTATTGTAATCAGGTGGATATTATGCAAACACAAACACACAAAAAATACTACACCCCAGAAGAATATTTAAAAATAGAGGAAACATCAGAATTCAAAAATGAATATCGAGATGGAGAAATAATTCCTATGCCTGGTGGTACGACTAATCACAATGAAATTGCAGGTAATGTTTAGGCCAATTTTAAATTTAAAATGCGGGGTAAAAACTACAAAATCTACATAGGTGATGTCAAATTGTGGATAGAGCGTTATCGTATCTATACCTATCCCAATGTTATGGTTATTCAGGGAGAACCAATATATGAGGGGAATGGCACTACCAAAGTGACGAATCCTTTAATGATTCTAGAAGTGCTTTCCAACTCGACAGAGAATCACGATAGAACTAATAAATTTAGGTTTTATCGTTCTATTCCTACACTCCAAGAATATATTATAATTAATCAATATGAATATCTTGTTGAGCAGTTTAATAAAAATGCTGAAGGTCAGTGGGTATTAAGTGAATACGAATCAGGAGATGCTGTGTTATCACTAAAATCCATAGATTTTCAAATTTCCTTTAGCGATATTTATGAAGGAATTAATTTTGAAATAGAAGAATAATTATAAGTGCGTAGCCTCTCGTAGAGAAGCCCATCGAACGCGAGTGCGTCTCGTAGAGAAGATATCGCAATAGTTTAAATTATATCTGGATCGATATTTAACTCTCGCAATTTTGCTGCCAAACGTTCTGCCCTTTCTTCAGGTGTTGGTACTAGTTTTCCATCTCGTGTAAAAAACCGCAATAGTCCCTGATAAACTCCCAAATATAACCCTAGCTGCTGACTCCACAAATATCCTTGTTCACTTGCTTGTAGCGGTTGATATTCTCCATCTACTAAATGAAATCCCGCAAATTCTTGTGTGTAAGGGTCGAACCAAAAATAATCGGGTGTCCGGAAAGTATCTTGATAAATTTCCTTTTTTAAACCTCTGTCTGTATTTGCTGTTGAGTCAGACAAAATTTCGAGAATTACATTGGGATATTTGCCATCTTCTTCCCAGACTACCCAGCTTTTGCGGGTTTTGCGTTCACATCCCAGCACTACAAAAAAGTCTGGCCCTCGGAAGTATTCTGATTTGCGTTGGTGTGGACTGTAGTAGATAGTTAGATTTCCCGCTGCGTAGAAATCATTTCTATCTCGCCACAGCCATTCCAGACATGTTAAAAGTAAGATTATTTGTCGTAGATGCAGTTCGCTTTCCAAGGGAGGTTCATCACTAAATAAATCACCAGGGGGAAATATAACATCTTGGCAGATGCCTTGTTGAGATTCTAATTCTTGAGTTATGGTCATAGAATGGATAGGGCATCAATTTATAGGTTTATTTTAGCAGGGTTGTAGTTGGCGATCGCGTAGTGTACCGTATTACCTATTTTTAGGGTAATGGTAAATAAACTATTCTGTCTTGATATTCATCGTCTTCTGATGCCAAAGCAACTATTATGAGTTCTTCTATATTTTCACCAATACTTAAATTTGGATTTAAGATGAAAATTCCTGGTACGTGACGATTAACAGCAATATGGTCAGCTAAATGTACTGGCATAGAAGTTCGGTTATTTGTCACTAATATGAAATTATTATCCTCACACCAACACAGAATTTCTGGATCGAGTGTACTTTTTGGTGAAGTTCCTGATTCTCCTACCACTTTGATCGCAATATCAGGTTCTCGTAGTCTAATTTGATTTGGATATATAGGATTGACATTTTCATCAATCAGATATTGCAGTGTCATGCTTGCTGTTTAGCTTGTCTTTTAATTCGGAGTTGACGCAGTTTTTCTGACACTGGTGGGGGATTCAGTCTCTGTTGTTCTCGCATTCTATGACCGTGTTCTATCCAGTTTTTTATGTAAGCACTGACAGTTTCTTTGTTTTGCAGATAATAAAGAATGGTCGCATAAACTTGCTCTAAAGATATTGTTTGATAGATTTGGGCAATTTCTTCTGGAGAACGTCCACAATCAATGTATTCATAAAGAATTGTTTCAATCCCAATTCTTGAGTCTTTGAGTCTAATGTCTTCAGAAGAAAGAAAGTTGAAATACTCTGTGAGATGTTTGGTAGACATAGATTAACCTATATTCATTTGTTTATTATGGTAATCTTTTTTTGAAAGCGATCGCGCTACATTAACGCTTTGCAAAAAAAAGGCGATCGCATTCTCAGCTAGCTAAAAAACACTGATTTATGGCTTGATCAAATTTTGCTGAAATTTACGATATTTAGCAATTAATATACGTTGTTTTAAGGGTAAATAAGACAACATAGTTGCTAAAGGTAGTCCGGTGAATGCTAATGCTAACAAAATATATTGGTTAAAAAACCCTACTTTCCAGCCAATTCCGAGACTAATTCCTACTCCTGCTGTAAGTAGTAAGACTAGAGTAGTAAATATACCTTCTATGATTACTTCTTTAGCAAAAATTAAAGCTATTGAAGTAATTATAGCTACAACAATCGGTTCAACAATCAAAACCAAAAAAGGGTAAGCTTCATTGAATAGAATTATGCTCACAGCTATCAGACAATTCCCAATCACAGAACCAACCAAAGCACCTGCTAAAGAGCCTAATACAGTAATAGTTGCGCTTTGTACC
This sequence comes from Desmonostoc muscorum LEGE 12446, assembly GCF_015207005.2. Taxonomy (GTDB): domain Bacteria; phylum Cyanobacteriota; class Cyanobacteriia; order Cyanobacteriales; family Nostocaceae; genus Nostoc; species Nostoc muscorum. The sequence goes on along the minus strand of NZ_JADEXS020000001.1, from coordinate 484,262 downwards.
TTAATTTTCCAAGACGTGTTTCCCCAGCCTTGTAAATACTCACTCCACCAACCACCAATCCAAGGACCAGCTAATAATCCTCCTATAGTCAGCAGAAGCATCGCAACAGCTCCAACTAAATCATTAAAAACCCCGCCCTTGAATAAAACTGCTACTACAACATAAGTAATAAATCCAAAACCACCAGTCATCCAACCTGCTGCGGAACCTGCCACAGATGCAGACCCAGTAATAAACCCAACTAAACACCCAAATACTGTTGCACCAAACAAAGCAGGGTAAGCATCGTACCACCCAGTGTTAATAGCAGTTACATTTAAAAAGTATAAAACTATAGGAAAAACTGCAAAAATGAGAAAAACACCCATCATTTCTATATATGGCAGTTCTCGCTTTTCAATTGATAAAGTAGCTGTCTGTACCTTCACAGTTAAAGTGCGAGTCTGTGGATAAGCATTACTATGCAATATAAGTTGGCGTTTATACTGCTTATCCGCCATTAATTTACTCGTATCTATCTGAACCTGACACCGAATATCATTCCCAGTAAACTCAGCAGGTGTCACCGAAATCCAAGCATGGTAATCTGGTGTATGCGGTGGGTCATTATTATGTGGTTCAACTTCCCATCTAGCTTCTAGCAAAGTGTCTTGAATGGGATTTTCAACTGTGATGCTTTGCGTTAGCTTTTGCCCCAGTCGGTTCGCTTTAAATTCCAGCACTGTTTGACTAAAATCAACTACCGCTACACGAATAACATCAAGTGGCTTTAGTGCTTCTAAAGCTGATTTTGCATTAGCAAAACGGTTTTTCTGTAGCGGTTGTACCATCTTTTCCAACCAATCTAGAAACCGTAGACTTAACTGAGGTAGAAGATGGTGAAACTTAATTAAATATGGATCATCTTGATCTTGCAATTGATATATTTTGGTTGATTTGATTCCTGTTAGTAAGCAAATCAAGGTTGCACCCAAAGCATACAAATCTGTAGCGTCTGTCGGTTTAAACATTTGCTCTGGTGGGATAAAGCCAGGAGTACCTCTAAATACACTACTTGCTGCAACTTCCTGGCTGCCAACACGAGCAAAACCAAAGTCAATTATATAGACGTTGAGTTGCTCATCTACCAAAATATTTTCCGGTTTAATATCTCGATGAATTATTGGCGGAATACGATTTTGCAGATATACAAGAATTTCTAAAGCTTTAACTGCAATTTGTTTAATTTCCTCTGGTGCAAAGCTGTGAGTTTCTACTAAAGATGGGGCATTGATATATTCTTGAACTAGACAAAAGCCATCAGGTCGCTCAAAAGAATTGAGATAGTGGGGAATACCAGGATGATTAAGTTCCTGTAAAAATTGAATTTCTTTTTCGTAAGCCTTGAACCCTGACCAACTAGAACCAGCTTGAGCAAAGCAAAACTGTTTCACTACCACCTGTTCCCCAGTATCAACTTTTGATGCTAGCCAAGTAATTCTTCCTCCTTCCCGATTACGTCCCAATTCTCGCAAAATTTGATAGCCGTCTTCATTGAAATCTGGATAGCTCATAGTTCATGGGCAACAGTAGGATATGCTAAATTTGCTATGTATTACGCAATTACACTTAAGTTAGCAAGGGTAAATCAATTAATCAACGTTTTTAACAATAGTTATAGGTGCAGGATATTGCCTCTGCGGTTAAAAATCTTTATTAACCACAGAGGCGCAGAGGGCACAGAGAAGAAAAAAGCGTGGACGCTTTGCGGCTTGTCGTCAGACATCGCCTCCTATTTTCTGAAATTGCTTTGTGCTACACTGTAGTCAACATCAAACCTCATCACAACTCCAACGAGATAGCACCAATGAAGTAGTACCAAACACCTGTTGCACCAAAGCAACAAATGTCAACGAAGAATAAACGCAACTAGTTTGACAGGGTTACTTCACATAGTCATGCACTAAAGATATTGTCATCACTCGTATCTACATCAAACTGCTTGTTAAGTGTCAGCGGTTGAGTTTGTTTTGTGTCTCATCTACCCGAAATCGTTGTAAACACGTGGGTGGAAGTTTGCGAATTGAGGTTTGAAAATAATGCAGAAAAAATCAATATTATTAGCTGAGAATTTAGCCTATGAACTCAGCTTGGAAAGAACTTTGTTTCAAAAAGTTCAGGTGAGTATTGAAGCAGGCGATTCCATCGCTTTAGTCGGTAGCAATGGTGTAGGAAAATCAACCTTACTCAAAATTCTTGCAGGACAAATCACACCCAGCACAGGTTCAGTTTCGCGTCATGGTGTTGTTTACTATTTGCCCCAAATCAGCACTATCAGGCAAGAAATCGTATCAGATACAGTACTGAATTTTTTGATTTCTATCTCCGATGAATGGTGGAATATTGAGGAAATTTTGCAAACACAATTCAAAACAAATCTTGACCTTTATCTACCAATTGCAAATTTGAGTGGTGGAGAATTGACAAAACTATTTCTAGCGATTGGTTTGGCTAAAGAACCAAATTTGTTATTGCTGGATGAGCCAACTAATCACATGGATTTGCAAGCTTTAGAAAGCTTAAAAGAGTTTCTTTTAAATTTCACTGGCGCGTATGTAATTGTCTCGCACAAACCTTTTTTCTTAGACCAAGTGACAGATGTTACCTGGGAACTGACACCTGTTGGTTTGAAGGTATACGGAGGAAACTTTTCTCATTATCGAGAACAGAAAGAAATCGAGTTAGATGCAGCATTGCGATCGCACGAAGTCGCCAGAAAGGAACTCAAACGCACTCAGGCTGCGGCTATGCAAGAACAACAGCGTGCAGCCCAAGCTCAGCGCAATGGTCGTGCAAAGCTTCTGAATGGCAGTATCGACAGGATGGCAGCCGGACTGATTAAAACCAAAGCTGAAGCCTCAGCCGGAACTGCGAAAAATAAACATCAAGCAGCAGTAGCTAGAGCTAATCAAAAAGTTGCAGATACGAAGGTGAAAACAACAAAAGTCACAAGTATCCAGCTAGAAGAAAAAAGCCAAAAGCGCAAAAATCTAATTGATATTCAAGGTGCGAATCTAACGGTATCAGAACGGGTACTTTTACACAACATTCAATTGCATGTTTCTTGTGGCGATCGCATTGCCATTGTCGGCGCTAATGGTTCCGGTAAATCGACTTTGGTAAAAGCAATTTTGGGAATGGAAAACCAAACAGCAGTTTTAGAATCAGGTGACATTTTGCTTGCACCAGCGATGAAAGCTATATATCTCGATCAAACCTATGAATTAGTAAATCGCCAATACACAATTCTGGAAAATATGCAAGCAGCTAATCCGAATCTCAACTATCAGCTTTTACGCCAACAACTGGGACATTTTTTGTTTAAATACGATGAGGTTAATAAAAGCGCATCTGTACTCAGTGGTGGAGAGTTGGCAAGATTGGCGATCGCTATGATTAGTATCTCTGAAATTGACCTGCTAATCCTTGATGAACCAACTAATAACTTAGATATTGAAACCCTCGAACAAATGGTAGTAGGTATCAATGACTATCAAGGAGCTATTTGGGTAATTTCCCACGATCTAGATTTCCTCAGCCGGATTAATATTACTCAAAGTTTCAAATTCAAAGACCAAGGGTTACAAATGACAACCTATTTACCTAGTACACCAGAGCAATATTATCAAGAATTACTCCTATGTAATGATGAGTGATATTTATGTTATTGAGTCATTAGACCTGTGTTCAGGCTGAACTTCAGTAATAGCTGGTTTATTTTGTATTGCTTGCAACTATGATCTTCGGATTGCACTGAGTCTTGTCCGTCATCTGCAACTTAAATCTCAAGCTATACAACAGAAGCCGCAAAGCATACAGGCAAGTTATAATTCTTTTGCGGATGAACGTAACAAAAATTTATGAGTAACCCCCTTGTGCAAGCCTTTTTTGTAGGCAGAGCGGTAGCTGAAGTAGTTAACGAGCGCTTAGAAGTCGCCTTGACCGATGCTTTGAGTGAACTGGGCAAATTTGATGCTGAAGCTAGAGAGCAGTTGCGCCAGTTTACAGAAGAAGTCCTAGAGCGGGCAAATCGAGCAGCAGAAGCTGCTAATACTGGCCAAGCCAGCACAAGCACTAGGCAACCTGGTTCAGAGCCAACAGACGTGCAAGCAGAGATTGATGAATTGCGAGCAGAAATTGCCCTATTGCGAACGGAATTGCAACACTATCGCAGAACTTCTGCATAAATAAATCTAGTCATTGGTCATTGGTCACTAGTCTTATGCAAAGGACAACTGACAAATGACAATTTGAGTGTCTTTAATCTTGCGGATAATTCGGTTGCAAACCAACGGTACATGGAACATATGGAACAAGGTTATTCGGATAAGGCATACCGTTGGAATCGGGAAAAATACTCTAGCAGACGGCGTTTTGTGGACATTTGGTCTTTCGTTTTGACCTTATTGTTCAGACTTTGGCTGTACAACAAATCTTGGAGTTATACGGGTGGTGTAACTGAAGCCAAGCAAACTGCAAGACGCAAAACCCAAGCGCTTTGGATTCGCAATACCCTGCTGGACTTAGGCCCAACCTTCATCAAAGTTGGGCAATTGTTTTCTACCCGTGCTGATATATTCCCTGTTGAATATGTAGAAGAACTAGCAAAGTTACAAGACAAAGTACCAGCATTTAGCTATGAACAAGTAGAAGCAATTATTGAACAAGAACTAGGCAAGAAAATTCCTGAACTATTCCAAAATTTTGAACCTATTCCTTTAGCTGCTGCTAGCTTGGGGCAAGTACACAAAGCTGTGCTGCATACTGGAGAAGCAGTTGTAATTAAGGTGCAACGCCCAGGATTAAAGAAGTTATTTGAAATAGATTTACAAATTCTCAAGGGAATTACCCGCTACTTTCAAAATCATCCTAAATGGGGAAAGGGGCGAGATTGGCTCGGTATTTATGAAGAATGTTGTCGCATTCTTTGGGAAGAAATTGATTATCTCAATGAAGGTCGTAACGCTGATACTTTCCGCCGTAACTTTCGCGGCTACGATTGGGTAAAAGTCCCAAAAGTTTACTGGCGTTACACTACCTCCCGTGTGCTGACCTTAGAATATGTCCCTGGAATTAAAATTAGCCAATACGAAGCTTTGGAAGCAGCGGGTTTAGATCGAAAAACCATTGCTCGTCAAGGCGCTCAAGCCTATTTGCTACAGTTACTCAATAGTGGCTTTTTCCACGCTGACCCCCACCCAGGCAATATTGCCATCAGTCCTGATGGTGCTTTGATATTCTACGATTTCGGAATGATGGGACGAATTAAGTCCAACATTCGTGAAGGATTGATGGAAACGCTATTTGGCATTGCCCAAAAAGACGGCGATCGCGTTGTCCAGTCCCTCATCGATTTAGGTGCGATCGCCCCAGTCGATGATATGGGCCCAGTGCGGCGTTCCGTCCAGTACATGCTGGACAATTTCATGGATAAGCCCTTTGAAAACCAATCAGTAGCGTCAATTAGTGATGATCTTTACGAAATAGCTTATAATCAACCATTTAGATTTCCAGCAACTTTCACTTTTGTGATGCGAGCTTTTTCTACCCTAGAGGGGGTAGGCAAAGGCTTAGATCCAGAGTTTAACTTTATGGAAGTTGCCAAACCCTATGCAATGCAGCTTATGACCGATATGAATGGTTCTGAAGGGAATAGCTTTCTTAACGAATTGAGTCGTCAAGCAGTTCAAGTCAGTAGTACCGCGTTGGGTCTACCACGTAGGTTGGAGGATACCCTAGAAAAGTTAGAACGGGGAGACATGCGCCTGCGCGTTCGGTCTATAGAAACTGAACGTTTGTTGCGACGCCAAAGTAATATTCAGCTCTCAATGAGCTATGCTCTGTTAATTAGTGGTTTCACGCTTTCAGCTACTATTCTAGTAGTTATGAATCGTGTATGGTTGGCACTGTTGCCCACTTTAATCGCAGTAGGGATTTCAGTAATTCTGATCCGACTACTTCTACGTCTCGACCGTTATGACCGTATGTATTAATTGTTGAAAAAATTTATGAAAATTAATTTCACCGGTCTTAGCGATCCGGGACTTATTCGTTCTAATAATCAGGATGCTTACTATATCGACCCAGAGGGACGATTTTTTGTAGTCGCTGATGGGATGGGTGGTCATGCGGGAGGAGAAGAAGCAAGTCGCATTGCCACTAGCGAAATTCAGGCGTATTTGGTGGCAAATTGGGAATCTCCAAAGTCTTCCCAAGAATTGCTAGAGCAAGCTTTGTGGGATGCCAATCAAGCGATTTTGCAGGATCAGCAAAATCATCCCGAACGCGCCGATATGGGTACAACGGTTGTAGCGATAATTTTTCGCTCCCCAGAACCGCCTTGGTGCGCTCATGTTGGGGATTCCCGGCTGTATCGCTTCCGAGAATCACAATTAGAACAAGTAACGGAAGACCACACTTGGGTAGCACGGGCAATCAAAATCGGTGACATCACCCCGGATGAAGCACGGTTACATCCTTTCCGTCATGTATTATCGCGCTGTTTAGGGCGTGAAGACCTGCATCAGATTGATGTGCAACCACTAGATGTAAAAATTGGCGATCGCTTCCTGTTATGTAGCGATGGTCTCACAGAAGAACTTGTCGAGCAAAAGATTGCTAGCTGTCTGCAAGACACTCCTTGGCTGGATAAAGCCGCCATCTCCCTAGTTGAGGCTGCTAAGGAGCAAGGAGGGCACGATAACATTACTGTTGTCATCATCTCACTGGAAGAAAATAATCCCTAGTCATTGGTTATTTGCAAAGGACAAATTACCAATAACTAATGACAGCTGACAAATCAGGTAAATATACCCACCATTTTGTTCAGCCTGAGCATTTTTCCTTTTTACAATTTGATACTAATACTTTTAGCCTCCAAAGTAACCTCAGGAGGCTAAATTTGCATAAATTAGTAAATTGACATCTTGCACGTCATGAGGTAGAGCGATTATAATTCACGCTTATTACCATTTATTCCCCTACCTCCTTCAAGTCCCCACCTTGGAAAGTTTTCTCCATACTGGGGAAGACAGCATCTTAGTTTTTCCTAACCAGGGAAACTATGGAACATTAGGCATAACACCTAATTTTCTGCCAGCAGGAAGGGCTAAACAAGGTAGATATACCTATTTATGACAAAAGGGAGCTTATTTTCTGGAATAAGACTCGGCCGACTTGGGTGGTATATCAGTGGGATTAGGTGCAAGATATCAGAGCGAAAAAAATTCCACACTTAGGATGTGGGCAATCTGTCAAACACTTGTTATCTTTCTTAATACGGAGGAACAAATGAGGGACAGATAGAAGTCCAACTATTATCCCATTTGGACTTCTGTGAACGATATCACCTTTACGCTTTGTTTTTTCGGAGTTAACTTATGAACCAACCAATGAACTTATCCTTAGAACAGCAATTCAGTATATGCTCATTTGCCACTCAGGTGCAGAACATGAGCCATGAGCAAGCCAAAGACTTTTTGGTCAAGCTGTATGAGCAAATGGTAGTGCGGGAAGCAACTTATCAAGAACTTCTTAAGCACCAGTGGGGCTTAGATTCTGGTTCCACTATGGCATAGAGTCGTTCTGATGTCGCAGTGGGCGACCTCCTTCTCTTGCTTGGTTCCAACGAAGGAAAAGAGCTGGGGATGCCGGGGCGTCAACTCCGATAAATAATTTCACAAACCTGTGGCAAAAGTCAAACTCACGAAATTAATCAAGAATGAGTAAAGTCTCCTATGGTAGACTTGCTAGACTCTAAAGTTAATTTGAGATTTTAGCTACAATCCACTGTGTACTTTAGCCCAAGTCTTCAAAGGTTGTCTAGTGTGAGAATCACACCTGCGTAAATTTATCCCAAACAAAGTCATGGACAAAGAAGTATGTACACGCTATTTAAACACCCTAACTTATTGAGTTAGCAATTTCACTATTTATACATATAACTAGAACTTGGAACGTTATATATATTTTGTTTATAAAAATTTACAATTTTTGAGTTAATGCTCTTTTTTCACAGAGAAAACATGTAACATTCATTAATTATTCCTAGTTGGAAAGATCGTATGGAGAGTCTGTATCAATACTTTCGAGTTTTGCTAGGATTTGAGGCTTAATCTTTTCGTACTCGCTTTTGAGTAAATTTTTACTAATTTGCGGATCGGCAGAAGACATCAAAGTATTGCTGATTTTGACCCACTCTTGCAGTCGTTGACGTTGGGCAGAAGCGACGCTGGAAAGCAGGATATGACTACAGCGACTTGGTGTTTCTCGTGCAAAAAACAACAGACGGTAGTAACCTGTTTGGTGTAGCAAGCGGGCAACTTCTTGACCAAGACTGGTTTTGAGATCGAGGTAGTAATGTAACCATTTAGCGCCGTGTTTGCGGTTGTAAATGACGGTAATCCACAACAGCACCGGGTGGGGAACGGAGATGAAAAGAAATTGATTATAGCGGGTACAAACTAAGCGCTTTTGAATTTCCTGTTGGGGTAGCATTACCCACAAGGCTGGTAAAACCTCCCCATTTGTATGTATCGCCTGGGGAAAGACAATATCCGCAATTGGTTTATTTTGAGGCCAGGAAACGCTATTAGCAATTTCATCGTTTGAAGAGGATATCCGTAAATCGGCCTTCGTCTTTTGCTCAACCTCAGCACTAACTGTCAATGTAGCAGGAACTAGCGCATAGGTGTTCTGCCTGATTTTGCGTGTGTGGTCAGGTTGGTCTACGGTTGCTAAAACTTTCAGAATTTCACTAATGCTTTGGGGGCGATCGCGTGCTACTTTGGCTAGACAACTCATCACCAAATTTTCTATTTCTTTTGGTAATTCTAATCCGGGGGAAACTTCAGCAAAAGAACGTGGCTTTTGATAGTGATGTGTTTTATACCATGCTCCAAAAGAGTGAGTTGGTGCCACCAAGGGCATTTTGCCGGTAAGCATCTCAAACATCATTACGCCCAAACTATAAATATCAGAACGATTGTCTAATTCCTTACCCTCCATCTGTTCGGGAGAAGAATAAGCCAGTGTTCCTAAATAAAATTTTGTATGGTCGCCATCTGACTGTAATAACTTAGCAATCCCAAAATCTAAAACCTTGACCAATTCTCCAAAACTCGGATCTTGAATCACCAGCATATTGCTTGGCTTGACATCACGATGGATAATTGGGCAAATTGTGCCCTCAACTGGGATGCCATCATGAGCGCACTGTAAACCCAGGCTGAGTTGACGCGCCATACTGAGAAATCTTGCTAAAGGCAGCCGTTGCTTGCGAATAATATTGTTTAGGCTTTGTCCTTGTAGGTATTCCATAACGTAGAACGGAGTATTATTGTCATCTACGCCATAGTCCATCACTCGGACTATATGGATACTTTTTTGCCCTAGTAAAGCACAAGTTTTCGCTTCTCGCTCAAAGCGGTCTTGCAGTCGCATCTTTTCATTTTGGATTGATAGAGCGAGGAACTTCACAGCAACAGGTACACCACCCAACAAAATATCCTTAGCACGATAAACTCGACCCATTGCTCCAGTACCGATTAACTCTTGGAGTTGGTAGCGTTTGCTGAGTAAGCGACCAATGTTGGGGTCTGACATAGAAAATTTGACTCTAAAAGCAGGTTGTAGGTATTTGGGAGGAAAAGTGCGTTCCAACTCATACAGCAGAATTGGTTAATTGAGAATACAGAATTCAGGAGTAAAATAGCCTTCATTTCCGGCTACCAAACCTAAATTCTCTACTTCACCCGGTTACAAACTGCTGTATCTGAATTGTTGCGCCCAGAAATTACTTTCCAGGCTAGTAGTTAAAGTCCATCAGTGGACTAGCTTTTTTCAGCCTTCTTTGAGAAGACTGAAACTATAACAAATATAGTTTGCAACCAAGACGCTGATTACAACTGGTGCAACATGCTAGATCAAACAAGCAAAAAAGGTAAATGTATAGCGACGTTTTGTACTATTCCTGATTTTAATTATGATGTAGTTTTAGTTTGCCCAATTTTGACTAAATAAATAACTCTCAGATCAGCCAAAAACACTGATTAGGGAAGACCACACTCACCAGAGAATTCGGAATTGAGGAGTCAGAATTCCGAATTATAATAGGCTCTCTTCCTAGCTACCAGACCTAGATAGTGTACTTAATTAACTTGCAATCTGCTGTATGATAGGTGTCGTGCCCCTACAATTTGGGTATTTTTTTCATTGGAAGTCCCTAATACCAAGCATATTTTGGAACACCTCCCCTGTAATACCAGGGCGTACCAAGAGACACCAATCATATGATTATGGCAAGGGACTCGGACGCTCGAATACTCTTCTACCGGAAAAAATAACTAAATTCGCCGTTTCAGCCAATAAAAAATTAAGGTTTACCCCAGAGTAACGAACAGGGATATAAAATTCAGTAAGTATGTATAGTAGCAGATACTTCTTACTTAACCAGTTGTTTAACCTTCTAGCTGATTCTCACTACTAACGGATGTATTATTTATTATTGATATCTGATGGCATTAATTGGTAATTTATCGTTTTTTATGTATGTTATACGACATGTCAAAAACTAATTCGTTACCCATTATATAGTATTGAATTCGACGTTGGATTATATTGTTGATTCTGAACCAAAAATCATACAAAAAGTATGGATTTTTAAGCATTTCTGTCAATGCTGTTAACCATTTACCTTGCTTGAAAGGCTCTACAACTTGAGAGTAAGCTAAATTTTTTTTATAGACTGCAAGAGTATGAGACAAAGCACGCATTAAAGCTGGATTTTTTTTTACAACTTCTTGTTGCATGAAAGAAGTAGTAGCTTTACAGCTTTGATCTAAACGTGTCAATCGGCTTTGATGTACAAGGGAGCCAGGGCGTGAGCGGTAAAAATAATAGGGTTTTGGTACAAGGAAAAAGCGAGCGCCCTTGATTAAGCATTTCAGATCAAGCCAAAAATCTTCAGCTATGCTTAGGGTTTCATCGTACTCAATGGCGTGTTGAAGCAGAAATTCTCGTTTGAATAGAGGCTTGCTCAAACCAAGATGTAGTCCTGGTTGTCCATAGACATCAGTTTTAACAAAATAAACAACATCAATTTGGACAATTTTATCTATATCTTCTCCACTTTCTTGAATCAATGTACTCCAAGGAGATGTCGCACCATCTTTAATGAAATAAAGATCGTCAGCAATCATGTCTGCATTTGTTTCATTTGCTAGTGAAACAAGCTTGGACAATCTTTCGGGAGCAAACCAATCATCTGAATCAAGTACAGCAATCCATTCGCCTTGGGCTGCTCTGAGGGCGCGATTACGCGCAGCACCAGCCCCAAGGTTTTTTTGATTAACTATTACTTTGAGACGTTGATCGGTAAAACTTTTAGCAACTTCTACAGTTTTATCACTTGAGCCATCATCCACGAGGATCACTTCAATATCATTGAGGGTTTGCTCTAAGACTGACGTTATTGCTTTTTGAATATAAGCTTCGGTATTGTAAGCAGGAATAATCACAGATACTTTGGGATTCACGACATTGATCTCCTCACGATACTGTGTTTACATTCTTTAATGTACAACACACTGTAAGTTAATTGAATACATCGCACCCCAACACTCATACCACCCGCTTAATAGAGGGTTGATATGCCGCATGTAGGCAATCTCTTAATTCAGCACTCAGCCATAATTCAGAGATGCGGTTCGCGTAACGTCTCGTTAACACAGCCTCTGATATCAAATCCATTTGTATCAGAATTATTCCTCTTTCCTCTCCCTCTGTACCCTCAGCCTCTGGAGCAGTTTTTTAATTATTTAGATGCTACCGGATTTGATATTAGGGACTTCCAGAAAAGAAATTATCCCAAATTATTTGTACATTTTTCGGGTAGCACAGCTGTGCTACCCTACTATGGAATATTTTTTTCCTTGGAAGTGCCTTACATCTAAACTTCGGTAATTCAATATCCATTATTGTTCATTGACGTTCTAGGCTAGCTTCCATTGTGTTAGTTAAAAAATGACCAGCCAAGATGCCACTACTGAGGTAATATGTATCTTCCGAAATTCGGTGCAGGGTTTCAAAGCCACTACGACGCTGACGATCGCCCAATACCCAGTAACGCTGCACAATGGTATCTAAACCAATCCAACCCTCGCCTTCAACCTGCCCCAAAATATTATGTTGTAGCAAAAAAGTATACTGACGTTCTCCTTCATGCAGCCGTCCCTTGTATTGTAGAGAAATTTCCGAGCGATCGCTGCCTGGGAATATCAGCTTCGTGGCCATCGTAAACCAGTTATCTCGATTCCAAGCTACCAAGGTCATACCCTTGACACTAATTGGCATACCATTACGTTCCAGCCAATTTCCTTGTATTGTCCAGCGTCCTGATTCTAATAAAAAAGTATGAGCCACCTTCTATATTTCCTGTCTTGATCGACTGCCGCCAAGACTACAGTTATAACAGTGCTGAGTTCTGTTAGCGGTAGCGGGGCGTTGAGCCAGTGCTGAGTTAGCAGTAGAGACAAGGGTTAAAAGTTTTCCCCTGCTCCCTCATCCCGCTTACCTCCCCCACTCCCTATTCAGCACTAATTACTAACCTTGGTGAATTTCTCCTAAAAGAACTTCACCGGGTGCCCCAGTGGCAGTAGGTAGGTTACCGGGAATACCCAAATGTCGCCAGTAGGCTAAAACTCCAAAGGCGATCGCTTCTTTAAAATCTGCACTCAAGCCGACTTCATCTGTAGTCAAGACTGGTATTGATGCTAATAATAACTGTAATCTCTGCTTCAAATAAAGATTACGACTACCGCCGCCGCATAACAGTACCCCCTGTGGCATTTCTGGTAAAAAAGTTTGGTAACTATGAGTAATTGAAGCAGCTGTAAGTTCCGTGAGAGTTGCCAATATGTCAGCAGAATTGAGTTGGTATACTTGGGCATCTTTTAAACACTGTTCCAGGTATGTCACACCGAATAACTCTCGACCAGTGGATTTAGGCGGTGGCAAATGAAAGTAGTCTTGCCTGAGCCATTGGTCTACCAATGGATAGCAAGGAGTACCACTCGCTGCCCAACTACCATTTTCATCGTAAGTTTTAGCACCAGCGCTTAAATGCTGCACTGCCAGATCCAACAGACTGTTTCCTGGGCCAGTATCCCAAGCACGAATTTTTGACAGCCAGTCGCCATGCCGAGGCGGAATATAAGCAACATTACCAATACCACCAATGTTTTGAATACAACGTCCTTCCTGGGGATGGCTGAGTAAATAGGCATCGACTCTAGGAACCAGAGGCGCACCATGACCACCAATGGCGATATCAGCAGCCCGGAAGTTACTCACAGTTGTAATGCCTGTCAGATGAGCAATTAAGGCACCGCGCCCTAGTTGGAGACTGTAGCCCAGTGGGGAGTAGGGAGTATTTTTCTTTCCTATTCCCCATTCCCCATTCCCCATTCCCGATTTCCCAACTGGTCGATGATAAACTGTCTGACCGTGGGAGCCAATTAAATTAGCCGCCTGGTGACCATTTTGAATATTTTGGGCAGCTTGGGCAAAGGCAAAGGCGATCGCATCATCTATTTCTGCCAATTCTGCCATCGATATGGCAACGCCTGCACAAAGTTCTAATATTCTTTCTCTGAGTTGAACCGGATAGGGGTATGTTTCCCCAGCTAGCAACTCAATTTTCAGATCCAATTCTTTACCAGAAATCTCTACTAAGGCAGCGTCTATGCCATCTACAGATGTGCCACTAATTAAACCGATAACGCGAGTAGGGAAACCAATTTCTTCAGTCGGATGCATTGACAGAGAATCTTTTTTGATTACAAGAGGTAGTTTAGTCATGTTACTACCCATCTGCAAAAAAAACTCAGTACATCTCACCATTTTATTTATCAGGAAACAGGGTTATCAAACACTATCCCTCATCTTTATTAGTCCTTAATAAACACAACATCCGAAAATACAAATTCTTAAAATACAAATTCTTAATGTGTATACTCTAACTTTACATTTTTTATCTTCAGATAAAGAACAGTTAGGCTACATACTATTTTCGGAAAGTACAACTACTTAATAAGCTTCTTTTTTCGATCAAATTATTTACCAACTATATGGATTTTTGGGGAAATATAAATCCAGATTTTCGTCCTGTTACTTCTTCTGTAAGACATTACATAATCAACCCAAGTTGCATAATAAATTTCCCTAAATCATAAAATTACAGGCTCCTCAAATTATGTTTATCAAAAAAATTGCTTGCATTACTGTTCTATCCTTATCTGCAATCTCGTCATTGATTTATGCAGGCTCAGCCCAGGCTATTTCCTTCAATGTGACCACAGGGATTGCAGGCCCTAATGGAGAAACTAGCCAAGGTGCTTTTTCTGAGTTTAGTCAGCTTCCGGGTACGACAACTATTAACTTCAATAATGGTCAAGCACCAACTACTGGTTTTGCTAAGTATTCATTTGAAACAGGTCAAAACAGCAGTGTTAGGTCAGATGTATGGGCACCTGCCGGTGCAAATGGAGAAGTCAATAACACTAACTATTTGGCAGTTTTCAGCGGCGATAAAGTCACAATTAACCTTAATAGTTACCTCAATTATTTCGGTATTGACTGGGGAGCTATCAGTTCCGGTAACGTTTTTTCGTTCTACAATGGCGATACTTTGATTAAATCATTTACAACTGAGGATGTTAACCCAGTTGCTCCAATTCATGCGTCACAGCATGGCGGTGAAGGCAATGGCTACCTTCACTTCTACTCAGATAGTAGCAACGATATTTTCAATAAGATTGTCATCACCCAAGCAGGTGGCGGTGGATTTGAAAGCGACAACCATTCTTTCCATGCAGGAACCGAGAGATTTACAGGTTTTGATCCCGAGTCTGTTCCTGAGCCTAGTATTACCTTAGGTATGCTGGCTGTAGGTAGTATGTTTCTACGGAAGCGCAAGAACGAGAAGTTGCAAAGCGTAAAGTAATTTGATTAAAGACACAAATCCTTGCTCAGTCAGATTTTCTCCATACCCTAACCCCAGGCTGCACAAGGATTTCAAAACCTCAGGTTAAAAATCAATATGAAATCTTAGCTAGGACGAGCTTACTCAGGTAAACTCGTCCTCATCTCTTGGTGGATTCTTATACAATATCGTTTAAAACCAAAACATTCACAGAAAACCCAGTTTCTAAAATATCGATATTATAGAAAAGTAGATAAAACTTAAAAAATATTTATCAAATGTTGATTCAATCATCTGGCTTGTCCAAGGTAAAAGATTCAGTCACAGAAAAAATCTTTTTGGGCAATCAACCAAATGCTGAGTTAATTGCAATTCTGGCAGTATACTTTGTCCAAGGAATTTTAGGGCTATCGCGTCTAGCTGTAAGCTTTTTCCTCAAAGATGAATTGCTATTAAGTCCAGTACAGGTATCGGCTCTATTGGGAATTACCTTCCTACCTTGGATGATTAAGCCAGTGTTTGGTTTTATCTCTGATGGCTTACCGATATTTGGCTATCGCAGGCGTCCTTATTTGATTTTATCCGGGATACTCGGAACTGTTTCCTGGGTAAGTATGGCAACAATAGTTCATACTAGCTGGGCAGCTACAGTAGCGATCGCTCTTAGTTCTCTCTCTGTTGCAATGAGTGATGTGATAGTTGACTCACTGGTTGTGGAACGAGCTAGAGGCGAATCACAAGCGAAAGCTGGTTCACTACAATCTCTGTGTTGGGGTGCTTCTGCGATCGGAGGTTTGATAACAGCATACTTTAGCGGTCTGCTCCTGCAATACTTTACTACCTACACTGTCTTTTGGATTACCGCCTCATTTCCTTTGATTGTTTCAGGGGTAGCTTGGTTAATTGCTGAGTCTCCCATTGGCAAAGATGCTAAAGACACTAATCAAACTAACTCTGTAACAATCAAACATCAACTGGGGCAACTACGCCAAGCCCTGAGCCAAAAAACAATTTGGCTACCAACACTATTTATCTTCATCTGGCAAGCTACTCCAAGTGCCGATTCAGCCTTTTTCTACTTCACTACCAACGAACTACACTTTGAACCAGAATTTTTAGGACGGGTGCATTTGGTGACAAGTTTCGCTTCTTTAGCAGGTGTTTGGATTTTTCAACGTTTCCTCAAAAGCATTCCTTTTCGTGTGATTTTTACTTGGAGTGCCGTTCTTTCCTCAATTTTGGGGATGACGATGATGTTGTTAGTAACTCACACTAATCGGCTCTTGGGTATAGATGACCACTGGTTTAGTTTGGGTGATAGTCTTATTCTCTCTGTGATGGGGAAAATTGCCTTTATGCAAGTGATGGTGCTAGCAGCAAGGCTGTGTCCTTCTGGAGTAGAAGCAACATTATTTGCCTTGTTAATGTCAGTGTTCAATTTAGGAGGAAGCGTTTCCCATGCATTTGGGGCATTAATTACCCATTGGCTGGGAATTACAGCAACGAACTTTGATTTGCTTTGGCTGTTGGTGCTAATTACTAACCTCAGTACGCTGTTACCTCTACCATTTGTCAGCTGGTTACCTAATGCTGAAGATAAAATTCAGACATCAAAGGATGAGCAACAAGCATTTTTGCCGGATTTAATACCTGATTTAGTAGTCAGAGAACCAGAGTCAGGAGTAGTTGAGTAATCTAGAACAGGAAGCTGAAAAAGCAGAACCTTTGGCAGCAAAATTGCGGGAGTTAAATATCGACCGAGATCAAATTTAGACTACTGCGATCGCTATTAATATCAACAAATTTGACACTCCTCAGCCTAAAGGCGTGAGGATTCTTGGTTCAACGAGTCCACTTAACTAACTTTTTAGGTACTTGTTTCAAAGTCGCCGTCGGTGCTAGGGAGACTTTAAAAACGCCTGTGGAGAACTTGTAAGACCCGGAGTAATTCAGGCAGAGATCGTTGAAGCAGGAATCGCGTGGCTTCTAGTCATACGAGGTTCAAAAATTCTTTTCTGGTAAAAAGCCCCGAGTAAGTTTTCGAGTTGAGGGCGAGTTTTTTCACGCAATCAAATAGGAATTATATAGTATCAACTTATAAATTTATATATACGTGATAATATAATTTTATATTAATGTACTGGTAATTTTACTATTTTATTTATACACGAAAAAGCGCTCGAGAGTTTTGCTCACCCAAGCGCTTCCCCGTATAACTTTGTACCAACTCACTAGTTTGATGCAACATTTGTAATCTGCAATACCCCCTTAGGAAGGAGGATTGCGGGGATAACTTGTGACAAACATGTGGTGAAATGGTATCACTCCTTGCACTAACTAAGAATATCTCTTGTGCGTTCAAACCAAGGTTCTGGTGAGTGACACTTTATCAACTGACACTAGTTAAAAACGACTCACTGTGAAGAGTAGCTGAAAATACCAAGCAATCATGTAGCAAATTTATAAATATACTATAAAAACTGATAATTTATTGGCCATCGCCTCAGCTAGAGTGCAAATAAAATACTTCAACTTCTGCGGCAAATGTACTGTAAAAGATCAGTAGGGAATGATCGAGGATTAGGGACTGGGGACTGGGGACTGGGGACTGGGGACTGGGGACTGGGGACTGGGGACTAGGAAATAATTCTTTTAACTACTAATACGCAGCACCCAGTATCCAGTACCCAACCAATCCCGATAATTTTTGAATACTGAATCGACGTTCTAGGTATGTGGTAAGATTATTTCCCTAGAACAGAGGTATTATCTAAGTTGAAGTCTCATGTAAATAAATTGCAAAGGTCAAGCTGACCGTTGATTAACTCCCGCGATACTTTGACTATAAACTTGAAAAATACACAATAAGACTGGTGACAAACTGAGTGTGATTTGTAGAGAAATATCTAGAATTTGCTACCAGACTTAACCAACTTCCGAAAATTTTGACTCTTATTTGACTTTAGGATAGACACATGAACGATAAGCTGATGCTGATGATTCCTGGTCCAACCCCAGTGCCAGAAGCTGCCTTACTGGCATTGGCCAAGCATCCGATTGGACACCGGACTAGTGAATTTAGCAACATCTTGGGAGAAGTGACGGAAAACCTCAAGTGGCTGCACCAAACTCAAAGTGATGTGCTGATGCTGAATGTCAGTGGTACGGGTGCTGTAGAAGCTGGCATAATTAATTTTCTCTCTCCAGGCGATCGCATTTTAGTTGGTTCTAACGGCAAATTTGGCGAACGTTGGGTAGAAATCGGTCAAGCCTACGGTTTGAATGTAGAAGAAGTTAAGGTTGAATGGGGAAAACCTTTAGATCCAGAAGTATTTGCCCAAAAACTCCAAGCAGATACCCAAAAGGAAATCAAGGCTGTCATCATCACCCACAGCGAAACCTCGACGGGTGTGCTAAATGACCTAGAAAGCATCAACCGCCATGTCAAAGAACACGGTGAAGCTTTAATTATCGTTGATGCTGTGACTAGCTTGGGTGCGTTCAATTTACCCGTGGATGCTTGGGGCTTGGATGTAGTCGCCTCTGGTTCCCAGAAAGGTTATATGATCCCACCAGGATTGGGTTTTGTCTCTGTTAGCCCTAAAGCTTGGGAAGCTTACAAAACCGCAAAATTACCGAAATATTATTTGGATTTAGGCAAATATCGGAAATCGGCAGCCAAAAATACAACTCCATTTACTCCTCCTGTGAACATGATCGTAGCGCTGCACACCACGTTGCGAATCATGAAAGAAGAAGGCTTAGAGTCAATATTTGCTCGACACCAACGGCTGAAAAATGCTACCCGCGCTGCCATTAAAGGATTGAACTTACCCCTGTTTGCAGCAGACAGTCACGCTAGTCCAGCGATTACATCTGTAGCGCCACAGGGAATTGAATCGGATAAGATTCGGTCATTGATGAAAAAGCGCTTTGATATTGCTTTAGCAGGCGGTCAAGACCATCTGAGCAATAAAATTTTCCGCATAGGTCACTTGGGTTTTGTGAGCGATCGCGATATCCTCAGCTGCATAGCATCCTTAGAAGTTACCTTAAGAGAACTTGGCTATGAAGACTTCGCCCCTGGAGGTGGTGTGGCAGCAGCAGCTAAAGTGTTTACAGAATAGTCATTAGTTATTAGTCATTGGTTATTGTTAACTAACAAAGGACAAATGACGAAGGACAAAGGACAAATCAAAAGAGCGAGTTGAATTATCAACTCGCTCTTTTGATTTGTATGTAAATGAGTAAAAACCGCTAGAGACAATTTCCCCATATATCAACCTTTGGATAAGTTAGAGTGGATATGATATGCCTCAATTCTTTTGAATGAGCTACTCATCAACTACCCTCACTTTAATTTATATCCAGTTAATAACCAACAAGCTAGCACGATCGCCTTTCCTCCTTTTGAATTTTAAATTCCCTAATTATGCCGTCTCTAGCCAATCATAAATTTGCTCTAACTGCTCTAGAGTAATCAAGCCATACTGCCAAAGAATCATTGGCAAAGGACCTGGATCTTGCTCCCGATGACGAAGCGCCACCGCTAGTGAAGCTGTGGAAATTGCCAA
The DNA here is from genome assembly GCF_015207005.2 of Desmonostoc muscorum LEGE 12446. GTDB lineage: Bacteria > Cyanobacteriota > Cyanobacteriia > Cyanobacteriales > Nostocaceae > Nostoc > Nostoc muscorum. The sequence goes on along the minus strand of NZ_JADEXS020000001.1, from coordinate 464,669 downwards.
ATCTTCTTGCAAAAAATTAATAAGTCGAGAATATTTTGATGGTGACATTTGTATTTCACCTCCTGGTGCAGAGTGTATTGTCATATATCAGTTCACCATTACTTGCTAGCTAGTAGCCAATATTTCATGTGTCACTGTACCGTTATCAACCATACAGCTAGACCCAGTTTTCTTGGTCTACCTAAAAACAGGCTTCTCATAGAGGGTCTAGGAAATAAAAATTTTTCTACGAATCATCTGCTCGAATTTCAAGCAGTATTATTACCTATTTAAATTGACTCCATCTTATTTACTTCTGTGCTTTAGTTTATTACACATGTAGTAACAAAGATTCCATAGCCTATACTCACCTATGGGCGACTATTTACACTTACGCCTAAGGGAATATTTTTGCGACCAAACCTTAAAACTGCGATTTCAGCTTGAAGACCGTAGGACTTTACATTATTACCACAGTTTTTAAATAGTAGCCTCATAACTGACTGTTTTACCACATAAAGTGACATTTTTTACAAAAAAAACATAGATTTTGATAACTTTAGCTCTAAAGAAAGCACCAGAGTCTCAAAACTCAATTTTGATAGTATCGCCGACTTTTAAATTTAACTCGGCAGCTCGTCCAGACCGAAGTTCAATCACCTTGTCAATTAGTGTACTTGGACCATAGGTGGGACAAGGCTCATTAGCACAAGGGGGCGCACCAGCTTGAATATATTTAACTACACCATTTTGTAGAAATACCATATCCAAAGCCACAGGTACATTCTTCATCCAAAAACTGACTGGTTGCGCTGAAGGGAACCCAAACAACATTCCTTGGTCATCTGGCAAAGCTGGTCGATACATCAACCCCATTGCTTGCTGTTGTGGCGTCTTTGCCACTTCTAGCTGAATCGTTGTGCCATTGGGAACAATGGCTTTAGCAGAAATTGGTAGTTTTTGACCTAAATTTTCTGGTGCTGGAGTTTCAGAAGCAGATGTGGGGGACGAAGGTATAGCTGTTGTTGGCATAGAACAACCCATCAGCAAAATACCTAGCAATATCGAGAGCAAGCTTAGCCAACGAGTCATATAGTTTTTTGATTCTGTAATTTAGATTTCAATTTTACAGAATTTACACGATTTTGGATTTTAGATTTTAGATTTTGGATTAGGAATTGCTTTAGTGCATTTGACTTCACGGCGGTACTAGGATTCTCTCAAAACGTACCCGACGCCGCGCACTGTTTGTATGAGGCGCTTTTGTCCTTCATCTTCGATTTTCAGGCGTAAGTAGCGAATGTATACTTCAATTACATTCGATTCACCCAGAAAGTCGTAACCCCAAACATTTTCTAGAATTTGTTCGCGGGTTAACACCTCACGGGGATGTTCCATTAAGAATTTTAATAGTTCAAATTCCTTCATTGTCAAGTCAATTGCCCGTCCGTTGTGTATTGCACGGCGAGTTGCTATGTCTAAAATTAGATCCCCAAAGCGTAATTGCTCCGTGGTATCCACATCGGGTTTTAAGTAGAGGCGAATTAACTTCAAAAAGTCTTCTGAGCGGTAAGGCTTGAGGATGTAGTCATCAGCTCCAGCTTCTAGACAAGCTACGCGATCGTCAACTGTATCCCTTGCCATTAAAATCAACACAGGCGATCGCATACCAGTGCTTCTCAGATTTTTGCACAATGAGAGTCCTGATTCTCCTGCGAGCATCCGGTCTAAAACAATTAAAGCAGGCTGGCGATCGCGGCAGTGTTGCAACCCACTAGTCGCATCATGAGCCAAAATTGATTCATAGCCGGCTTCTTGCAAATCGCAAGCAAGCTGATTTGCTAAGTTATCATCGGTCTCAATCACCAAAACACAGGGACTTTGAGCAACAGTCATAACAATTTGGGATATTGGATTTGGAATTGTAAAGACGTTCTCAAAAAAGTCTTTACATCAGTTAAAAGTGCAATTACGAGTTTGTAGTGATGGAAAAATCCTGATTTGACGCATTACTTAAAGATGTTTTAGCACGTTCGTCAGAATTCAGGAGTCAGGATAACTGATGATAAATGAATATACCAATCATACTAAACTCGTTAGAAATTCTGACTTGTGAACCGCAGTTGCTCTTTATGCGAACCAAAAACACCCCACTGCCTCTTCCTGGGTGTTGAATTTTGACACACGTTCAGGTATGAACCATCTAATTCTCAAATGCAATCTTAATAACTAACTCCAAATACCATTCCTACACAAGTAATTCTGGAAGGAAATCACCAAATTAGGCATTAGGTATGGGGCATGGGGCAGAGGATAATAATTAATAACCAATGCCCAATTCCCAATAACTACGGTAATTCTACGGAAGTTGGTTTGGCGATATGTGGCAAACCCCAACCTAATTTTTCTCGCAAAATTCGGAAAAACTCTGGCGGTTGCAGGCGAATAAATCGGACAGTATATTGCGATCGCTCTATATATACTCTATCCTCTGGTAGTACATAACACCCCCCATTCCCGTCCACCACCATCACCAGCCGAGGAATATTGACTGGGTAGATGTTGACCGATTCTGTGTCTGGAAAAACCAATGCTCTAGAAGCTAGGGAATGTGGGCAAATGGGCACTAGCTGTAGAGCAGGTACGCCAGGAGTCACCACTGGGCCGCCAGCACTTAATGAATAAGCTGTGGAACCAGTCGGTGTAGAAACAATCACACCATCGGCTGCAATATCCACTGGCGCATGACGCCCTATGGCAATTTCAAAATGGCACATAGAGGTCAAAGGTTCCCGATGCAGCACCATTTCATTTAAGCAGAGAGCTTCCCACAATACTGAATCCCCCCGAAACACTTTGACGGTGAGCATGGCTCGTTCTTCAATTTCATACTCACCCGCCATCGCCTGCTCTATTGCTTGGGGCAATTGATTGAGGAAAGTTTCCGTCAAAAATCCCATATGGCCGGTATTCACTGTTAACAGTGGGATACCACAGGGTGCTACCTGACGAGATGCTGCTAAAACAGTGCCATCTCCTCCTAACACCACTGCAAATTTCATATCTGAGTCAAAACCAGGCGGTGTCAGGCCGTCTAAGGGGGTATGGCACACAGGACTCTCAGGGTTAGAGTAGCCCAATATGCCACCGATACTCGATGTTACACAAACATGCCAACCGGCAGCGGTTAGCTTGTCTTTTAACTCGATAGCGACACGACCCGCTATCGGTTTTACGTCATTGTAGATAATGCCTGCTTTCGGCACACTCAAATATCCAAGTTTAGGCAATGCTCTGTATTATGTAATCGTTACACATTTTTGACCATGTAGTCATTAATTTAGCTAAATCCGGCAGAAGGTTGGGCTGTACCGCAAGTGGTCAGCACTGGGTAGTTCACAGTCAAATGCCTGGATTTGGCAGTCTAATGGCTATTGGCTATTGGCTTTTGAAGATTGTTTAAAAGGAGTTTTTTTAGATTTCTGTTTTTTGTTTTTATTTTTTTCGTAGTCTAACTCTTTAAGCTTCTTCATAATTCGGCTGAAGTACTCTTGTAGATAGCTTTCTAGAGTTGTGGTTTGTTCTCGATCTAAGCCAAACACTGTGTAAACTTCATCCATTGAAGCATTTAACTGTTTACCACTAGCCAATACTTCTGTAAACGCCAGTCTGTCGGCGATGTTCCATCCCCACTGGAAGAAGCGCATTAAGCCCCGCACAGCACGGAGTAAGTTTATTGGCATTCGTGTGACTCTGGCTTCTTTTCCAGATAAGCGTTCGCACAGGTTAATGATTTCTTCTGCACTCCATGCACGAGTACCTACTACGGGAAAAGCTTGGTTTTCTGTTTCTGGTACACTCAAGGCGCGGATAGCAAATTTAGCGATGTCCTGGGTGTCCATGTAGGCGATGGGAGAAGATTGACCAGTTACCCAAACTGGCTGTGCTTCCAAAATGGGAATCCCGTATTGACCGATTAACCCTTGCATAAAACCAGCTAACCGCAAGATGGTGTAATTCAAGCCAGATTCAATCAAGAAGAGTTCTGTACACCGCTTAATTTCCATCAGCGGCACTTCTGGGTATTTATCGGCATCTAAAATCGAGAAGAAGATAAAACGCTCTACACCTGCTGCTTTTGCGGCTTGAATTAATGCTACTTTTCCGTCCCAGTCCACTTGTTTGATACTTTGTGAATCTGTAGCGCGAGATGTTGAGGCATCAATGACTTGGGTTACCCCTTCTAATGCTTCTGCTAAGGTGTCCGGGTAACGCAAACTTCCCGATACAAGCTCCGCACCCCATTCTTTAAGAAAAGCTGCTTTTTTAGTGCTGCGGACAAGACAGCGTACTTTATATCCCTCATCGATAGCACGACGAGCCACTTGTCTTCCTAAGGTGCCAGTGGCACCGACGATTAATAATGTCATGAGGGTTGTAATATATCTTAATGTTTTATGAAAAGAATCTTATCAGAATAACCTAATGCAAACAAAAGTTTACATCTTTTTCAGAAAATCAATTGAATTCGAGAAGCTCATGAAAAAGTTGCCGTCCGGTTAGCGGACAAGCTTTTTTCTGAGTTAGCTGTGAAAAAGGGAGTGGGGAGTGGGGAGTGGGGAGTAGGGGAGATGATAGTAATTCCTAACTCCTAGTAGACGCGATTAATCGCGTCTCTACTTCTATTCTTCTCCGCCTTGAATTTTCAGTAATAATGCGCCTAAGCCCCAGCCGACGAAGATTAAACTGAAGGACAATAGAGCTGCATTCAAAATTTCGGCGCCCATTGGTGTGATTCTCCTTATGCAAATTAGTTTGTTGAAACTAGGTCTGCCAGAAGCTATTCAATAGTTGCTGTGGCATTAGACCTGTGTAAATAATTCTAAACTAGTTTAGCAGGTAATCCCTACTGGTTTTGGAGGCAATCTCTACTGTGGAGGGGGGATGAGGGGGATGAGGGGGATGAGGGAGATGAGGGAGTTCTGGAGGCAGGGGGAAAATATAATTATGAGAAAATTTTATGTATCACAATAATCAAGAAAATTTAGTCAATTTTGGCAAAGGAAATCGTCCGCGTTTGGCGCTGACGGTGGGAGATCCGGCGGGAATTGGGCCAGAGGTGCTTTTGAAAGCTTTAGCAGAGCCGGAAATTAGTAAAAAATATGACGTTACTTTGGTGGGTAACCGTGATTTGCTGGCACAGACTTATGAAGAACTGAATTTAGCTGAAAATTTAGCACCTTTGGCAAATCCAGATCGGTTTCCAGTAATTGATGTGGAATTGAAGGCAGAAATTAAAAGTCAAATTATTCCAGGAGTAGGTAATGCAGCCAGTGGGGCGGCTAGTTTTGCCTATATGGAATGTGCGATCGCCCAAACACTCGCTGGTAAATTTGATGGTATTGTCACTGGACCCATCGCTAAATCTGCTTGGAAAGCCGCAGGGTATAATTATCCAGGGCAAACGGAACTGCTGGCAGAAAAGTCTGGTGTCAAGCGCTTTGGGATGTTATTTGTAGCGCGATCGCCCCATACTAATTGGACACTCCGAGCTTTACTTGCTACCACACATATTCCTCTGTGTCAAGTGCCGGATACATTGACACCCCATTTGTTGACAGAGAAACTGGATTTGCTGGTGGAGTGTTTAAAGCAAGATTTTGGGATAGAGAAAGGGAGAATTGCGATCGCAGGTTTAAATCCCCACAGTGGCGAACAGGGACAATTAGGACGTGAAGAACAAGATTGGTTAATTCCTTGGTTGGAGCAAGAGCGGCAAAATAGACCACAATTGCAACTAGATGGACCGATACCGCCGGATACGATGTGGGTTAAGCCTGGTCAAGCGTGGTACGGAAATTCTCGGATTCAAAATCCAGCTGATGCTTACCTGGCACTCTACCACGACCAAGGCTTAATTCCTGTGAAGTTGATGGCGTTTGATCGAGCAGTTAATACTTCTATTGGTCTTCCTTTTGTGCGGACTTCACCAGATCATGGAACAGCGTTTGATATTGCGGGTAAGGGAATTGCTGATGCTACGAGTATGAAAGCAGCGATACATTTAGCGGGTGAGTTGGTTGGTCAAAGGTTGGCGACGATAAAACTATGAATTATTTCATGATTTATAAATAGACTTGCCCAGAGAATCATGGAAGTCCAACCAAGAGAAATTAGGAATTATCTGACACCAGATGGTAAAAATATTTTTGATGACTGGCTTGATTCTCTGCGATATCAAAGAGCAAAAGCTAAAATAAGAGCCAGACTTGACCGAGTTGAAGATGGTAATTTAGGTGATTGTAAGTCACTTGGAGAAGGTGTTTTTGAATTGAGAATCGATTATAGACCAGGTTACCGCATATACTTTGGACAAGAAGGGATAACAATTATTATTCTTTTGTGTGGTGGAGATAAAAGCACTCAGGAACAAGATATTGGTAAAGCTCAGGAATATTGGAAAGACTATAGGAGTAGAGATAATGCCTAGAAGTGCAAGCTATCACGAAGGACTAATTAAACATCTACAAGACCCACTAGAAGCAGCATCTTATATAGAAGTAGTTCTCGAAGAGGGAGACCCTAAAATGTTAGTAAAAGCGCTCACAAATGTGATTGAAGCACAGGGTGGAATTGATCAGTTTTCAGCAGAAATTAAGCAATGCTACGAGCAACTCGACTTGATGTTATCTGAGCAAGGAGAAATTGAATTTTATTGTCTGAGTAAATTACTGGATGCATTGGGATTACAGCTAGCAGTAACAGTGAAGTCAGTATGAGGTGATTTTTTAAGGACAGTTTAAATCGCTCAATCTTATATCTTACCAATTTATTTTTACAGTTTATAAATTGCCTCTCGAAGTTATTTACTAATTTCGAGGGAAGCTAATTTGCATATCCCAGTCATTCACTAATTGTTTGTCTGGTTTTTTTTTTTGATTATGTAAACTTTCATTTAACAGTATATATAAAAATTCTAATTTATTATTTTAACTTTTTGACTTTATCATCGAACTTATTTCCTAGCTTCAAGTAAAGGTGATTTATAAATACCAGCCATCTGTTTTTCGGACGACTGGTATTTATTTCTTGTGCTTTTGTGGTTAGAGAAAGAATAGGCTAACGCCTAAAGAGAATGAAGAAAATAAATAAAGAGTTGTACTCCAATAGTCGTGGAGTGGAACAGACTTTAAATATTTTTTTAAAACGCTTCGCGCTGAAGAAATAAAGAATAGGCGAATGCCTAAAAGATGTGAAGAAGTTCTACTCCAATAGTCATGGAGTGGAATAGACTTTAAATATTTTTTTTAAAACGCTTCGCGCTGAGGGTAGGTGTAATTAGTTTGATTTGCAGAGTTGAAATTTTCAGGAGTTAATAATGGATTTAGGTGTAATTGAAACTATTGAAGACTATGGTTTCGATCTTAAAAGTCTTCGTGACTGGTGTGAACCTCAATCTAATAATATGAAGTCAATGCCTTCTAGTAAGATTGCTTTTGGTCGAACTCACAAACCGTTTGGAGCCGAGGTAATACTAGTATACCCTCCGGTAATTAACAAAGGACATTGGGATGAGACGGTTAATCGACTTGGTGATCGCATTCTTCCAGGATGGAATTCTGCCTTACTCTGCCATTATCCTCCAGGTGTTGGCATGAAACGACACCGTGACCACCGCGCTTTTGAACCTCTGGTAGCATTAGTCAATATTGGACGTGCTACTTTCTGCATTGATACTCAAGGGTATAGTAATAAATATCACCTTGAGGATGGTCAGGTTATCAAGTTTTATTCTAATCTTCACCATGAACTACTTCCGGTTGTATCTGACCGCTGGTCTTTGTCCTTTCGCCGGATTAAGCCACAGTCTCTACGGTTCTAAACTTATCTAATCCTTTTCCCCGTAAGGATTATGAGCCTGTTCTTGTATCGCTGATGTCACTCTATATTAAATCTTTGTAACTTGCGCTCCCATCGGAAAAACAAACTTTCCCCATCCACCTCATCTGTCTCTTCACTTTCATCAATGAGGTCTTGGTTTTTCTCCTCTAATTCGCGCATATACTGCCTGAGTATACCCCCAACAGCGATCGCTCTACTTTTATGCAACTGACGGGTTAACTCTAGAAACCATTCTCTATCACCCACTAAATCTGACTCTTTCACCTGATACTTGAGGATTTCTGGGATAAGTAGTGACGGGTTATGATGTTTAGCGATCGCGCTAGTATGAATAACTGGCTGGTAATCAATCCGTAAGCACTGCTGCCATAACGCTACCCATTTGGCATGAGATAGATAGCCATGACTGAAATACGAAGGCGACACCATTGCCAAAATATGTAAATGTGGGTGTGCTGAAACTCCATTTTTACCTTTAGTTACTTCTATGGATTTTACCCAGCCTTTCGCAGGCCATGCTTTCAATTCAGTGAATCGTTTAAAAGCTTTATTTATCGAATCCAAGTTTTCCCTAAGTTCCCCAATCTGGCAATTTTTTACAGTCAAGGTGACAAACAGCCAACGGTGCTTGGGGTAATCAGTGACAACCTGTGGGAGAATTTTGTAAGCTCTTGCTTTCCACATGAGCGATCGCCGCCACTGACAAACTGGACAGTGACGAACCCTACAAAATCGGGCATCTGATAGTTTTAAGTTGAGAATACCTTCCGATTCCTCTGGCAGTAATTGAAACTCCAGCAATTCGGAACAGATTCTGACTCGTCGAGCATACTGCTGAAAGCAATGTTCGTCTGCTTTGGCGTAATACTGGAAGACTTTATCAGCATTGGCTCGGTGCTTGTCCCAAGTTTTACCTATAGACGAAATATTGGTTAAGCTAAGTACATTTTGACTAGGTTGGGACTTATCTTGAGAGGATACATTAAAAGCAATAAATTTACTGTCTGAGGCTATCGCGGACACAAAATCACCGAGTCAGTTTGGTATTAATGCCCAAATTAACCCAAGTTATACAACGTAGCTTCAGTAAAAATATTTAGGTAATTTTAGGTGTCATGGTCAGTTCATAAGCGATCGGACTAATTTAGATAAAGTCTTTAGGCTCTAAGTCTAGGATTAAATCTACAGCAGCAGCGCTCAAGTATTTAACGATTAAGTCGGGGTGGTAAAGTTCTAATTATGAAACTTGTATATCTTGCAGTTTTGCCACCATTTCTGCACGTGCTGAAACCTTCAATTTACGAAACATTCTCTTTAAAGCTTGCTTGACAGAATTTTGGGTAATCCACAGTTGTTCCCCAATTTCTGCATTCGTTAATCCCTGCGCCACCAATTCGGCAATTTCTAATTCACGGGCTGTTAGAAGACTTGCAAAAAGGGAATTAGATGTTTTTGGTTTCGCCCGTAGGGTTGCCATTTTGGATGACAAATGAATACATAAAGCGCTCAAGTCAGCTAAATCATTGCCATTAAAAGGGGGATTTCCCTTATCGCGGGCTAGGTTAAGGGTTCCAATCAGACGACCATCGCAAACAATTGGCCCGGTCATGACGTGTTCGTGGTCATGGCGGGAGCAAAAATGCTTCCAATCTCCTGGAGATAATAATAATTGCTCGTGGGCGGGAGCGTGACGCTCAACTACATAGCGTCCCACTGGATTGCTCTCTAAGCATACTGCCGGAATGCCCGGAACATCAATTTCAGGGGTTGGTTGTTCATCTAGGAGATAGATACCCCAATTTTGCACGCCAAAATGCTCGCTAATTTTGTCCGTCAGAGCTAGTCTTAATTCTTGCTCATTCCCGACATTAGCGATCGCATGAAATACGGCGTGAAGAGAATTAACCATAAGTGTACCCAGTTGGGGACTATCCAAGCCTCAACAATTACTTCTATGCTAATACCAAGGAAACTAAAACGCTAATTACAGTAGCGACTAGGAGAAGCACATGACAGTTACACAACTCTCTGCTCAGGAACTTTTCCGGGCTGCTTATGAGAACCGCTATACTTGGGACAAAAATTTCCCCGGCTATACCGCAAATATTACCTTTAAGCATGATGATAAAGTCTTCACAGGCAAAGTGATTATCAGCGCTAATCTCAAAGCCGAAGTTTTGGATGTAGAGGACGAGTCCGCAAAGCAAGCAATTCACGGCCAAGCATGGGAAATCGCAATTCACCGCGTCCGTCGCAGCTTTGAAGATACCCACAGCGCCAATACCTTTAGCTATGGTAAGACTGACGAAACTGGTGCAGTTGAACTTTTAATGGGTGGTAAGGCTGAGGGCGATAAATATAAAGTCCGCAATAATGAAGTCTGCCATGTTCACCGTCTCATCCACGGTACTTTCGTGACAATTGACACCTTCAGCAGTCACGATACTGGCGAAGGTTACTTGTCCCACACCTATGATTCTGTTTACCATGACCCCAAAACTGGGGAACAAAAAGGCGGTAGAAGTGAATTTATCGATGAGTATGAAAAAGTTGGTGACTATTTCATCCTAAATCGTCGGGAAATTCGCACTCAAATAGATGGACAAGTATCGATTCAAGAATTTGTTTTCTCTGATATCAAATTGTTGGAACCTGTTGCTGCTTAAGCTGTGTTTTGCATGATAAATCAAAGCGATCGCTCTTTATTTTCAAGGAGCGATCGCTTTGATTTTTTGGTGGTTTTATTCAGGGAGATTGAAAGGCGATCGCTTCAGATATAATTAAAATTTAATATAAAAGATTTAGACACCTCAGCCACTACTTTTAAAAGATCCTCTAACGAGAAATTTTTATATTGACCTACTTAACTGCCAGTGGAACAATAGTATCGTTCGCCTAATTTCCAAAGTTGAAGCGCAATTATCAAAAATAAAATGCCTGCCATTGGAGAGACGTAACAAAACCACAAAGGTACGAAAAATATATCTTCTTTTCCCAGAACTGCAAGCAAAGGAAAATAACTTACACAAGCAAGCGGTATCAAGTAAGTGAAAAATCTTTGAAACCACTTGCTATAAATAGCAAAAGGATATTGAGCAGTTTCTACTCCTCCATAAGTGAGGATATTCATAATTTCCAAAGATTCAATAGTCCAGAATGTGATGGTTGCTTGTACAATAACGATACCTAAAAATAGTGCGATCGCACCAATAAATGAACCGCCCAAAAGCCACAATGTTTTAATAGTAAAAGAGATATGGAGAGTTGAAAGCGACCACCATATAACGACAAACCCTTGAGAAAATCTTCCGATTCTTTTCAAGGTAAATTCTGTGCCGAAAAGTTGAAGTACTGTGGTGCGTGGACGGAGAAGTAAACGGTCGAAATCACCGTTCTTAATTATTCTTCCAAATGAATCAAACCCTCGCCCTAAAGCATCAGCACAGGCAAAAGAAATATTAACCATTCCATAAAAGAGGGCAACTTCACTCAAAGTCCACGTACCAATACTATTAAAACGAGTAAAAAGTGCCCAGATTCCAAAAAATTCTACTACAGTTCCTAAAAGATGCCCTACAACTTGAAGCAAGAAGGACACTTTGTACTGCATTTGCGATTTTAAAGATACGGAAATGTATCGGAGGTAGAGAAAAAAATCATTAAAAGACATACTGGTTTTTGATGGTAAATATAATTTGATATCACGCAGAGACGCAGAGGCGCAGAGAGGAGAGAACGCAAAGAAATAAAATTTTTTGTAATTTTAATTATTAAATACAAACTATTAAATATAAAATTGTCTCATCCTCCTTGAATGACAAGTTTTTTGACGCCACGATTCACAAGGAAACGCCCAAGGATAACTATGACAAATATCCAGAAAGTTTGATGCAACAATACATTAAATAGTTGATTTGCTGGAAGATTACCGGTAAAAAGTCGAAAAGGTTGGTCGATAAGTCCTGAGAAAGGAAGTGCATTTAGCAAAGGCTTGATCCATTCAGGAAAAAGGGGCAAAGGAACAATCATCCCAGAAAAAATAATAATCAAAGTGGGGAGTATACTATTAATTCCTTCGCCAGAAAGTGTCCACATCATTGATACAGTAAGCAGCATTGTCAATGCAGATGAAAGCAGAATTGCAGCAATAAAGGAGAGAAAAAAGGCAACGAAAGCAGCAAAAGAGGGCGGAAAAGAAAGCGAAGAAAACCCTATCAGCGGAAAAATAAAAATCGTGACGCAAAGAAGAGGAATAGCACGAAGGATAACGGGTGCTGTGCGAAGCGCCAAAGCACGAGTAAACCAAAAATTATAAAGGTCTGTGGGTCGCAGAAGATCGTAGCCGACTGCACCAGATCGGATCAAATCTTGAATCTCGCGATCGCCTGACCAAGGAACGATCGCCATCAAAAACGCTTGTCCAAGCCATACATATCCTACCGCCTCCTGCAAAGTCATAGGTTGAGCAGAGGTTGTGTGAGTGAAAAATGCCTCTAAAACCATAACTTTCACTAATCCCCAAAACAACTGAGTTGCAACCCCAGCCAAAGCAGCTGTACGATATTGCAACAGCAGCGAAAATCTCGCAATAAACAGTGATAAATATGCTTTCATATTAATAGTAAATAAGGGGGAGAATTCAGGATTCAGAATCAATCCAAAATCCAAAATCTAAAATCCAAAATTGCCTGACTTTGCATAAAGTTGAGCAACTATTTCCTCAATCGGTGGATTTTCTACAAAAAGATCCGCGACTTCGTTTTTTGAGGTAACTTTACTAATGAGGGAAGCAGCAGAAAGCTTTGTGGGATCGAAGGACAGAGTTACGGTGCGACCTTCTTTAGAGATGACACTAACTCCTTCTTCTTCAAAGAAGAAATCATCATTTATCAGGTCTATTCTTAAGTACCGACGCGAGGAAACTTGAGAACGCAACGCTGTTAAGGTTCCATCACAAAGAATTTCACCACCACCAATAATAATGATGCGATCGCACAATGCCTCAATATCATCCATATCATGGGTAGTCAGGATAGTAGTTACTTGATGAGTTTTATTCAACGTTTTGATAAATTTTCTGACCGCAAGCTTTGAAACTGCATCAAGTCCGATAGTTGGTTCATCGAGAAACAAAATTTCCGGTCTGTGTAACATTGCTGCTGCAAAGTCACATCGCATTCTTTGACCAAGGCTTAACTGTCTGACAGGAGTAGAGAGAAAACTCTCAAGATTGAGCAAATCAATCATTTCTTGGCGTGTCTTTTGATATTCTGAATGAGGAACGCGATAAATATCCCGCAGTAAATCGAAAGACTCAATTACTGGTAGATCCCACCAAAGTTGCGATCGCTGACCAAACACTACTCCAATACGACCAACATGGCGGATTCTATCTTTCCAAGGAGTTCGCCCGCCAATTATACATTTTCCGCTAGATGGCACTAAAATACCACTTAAAATTTTAATGGTAGTCGATTTCCCAGCCCCGTTTGGGCCGATATATCCTACAAGTTCTCCCCGTTCAAGGGAAAATGAAACTCCTTTCAAAGCATGGACAACTCTGGTTTTTCGATCCACAAGCCCTCGGATTGAACCGAAAAATCCAGAGGAACGTTCAGACAGAAAAAAAGTCTTTTTCAGGTCTTCAACAAGAATCTGAGGCATATATTACTGGTCTTTTTTATCAAGTAATAATTCAGGAGTCAGGAGTCAGGAGTCAGAATTCAGCATGAATTTGAGTCCGACTGGCGGATGAATAAAGGGGTTTAAGATCCCGACTAAATCATTTAGCGATCTTCAATCAATAGCGGGCTTGAATCACCTACACTCTTGATCCAGAATTCTGAATTCTGAATTCTGAATTCTTATTCAAGAGTAAGACGCTCTATATTACAATTTTAGGTGTTCCCACTTATTGGGAAACTAAATTGAATGAAAATATGACTAAGCTAATTGAGTACGAAGAAGCCAGCGACGAAGTGCGTGCAGTGTATGACGACATCCGCGCCACACGTCAGAATGACTATATCAATAATTTTTGGAAAGCCATAGCTAACCATCCTCCTACTTTGCAACGAACATGGCAAGCAGTCAAAGAAGTGATGACTAGCCCTGGTGAAATCGATCCACTGATGCGTGAACTGATTTATATCGCCGTGAGTGCGACAAATGGCTGTGAGTATTGCATCGCCTCACATACAGCATCTGCGCGCGCCAAGGGTATGAATGATACCATGTTTGGGGAAGTAATGGCGATCGCTGCCACTGCCAACATGACCAATCGCCTCGCCAACGGCTATCAGATTCCCGTAGATGAGCGATTCAAAACATAGAAATTCCTACTCAGAAAGTAAAAAGATAATGCCCATAAATATTAAGAAGCTCTCTTCTTTATTTTACCTTGTTCGATGATTTTTGATGCTTGTTACCAGCAATTTATAGAATTATTGATTATGCCAAAGGTTCAAATTAACGGGATTGATTTGTTCTACGACATTAAGGGAACAGGTGAGCCTTTGCTATTAATAGCTGGCTTTCTTTGCGATCATGCTTATTGGTCGCTGATTATGCCATCGCTGATTTCGCACTATCAGGTCATTCGCTTAGACAACCGAGGTATGGGGCGAAGTTCCGCTCCCCAGAGCCAATATAGTATCAAACAAATGGCTGGTGATATTGCAGCATTGTTGGATCGCATCGGCATTGACAAGGTGCATTTAGCAGGTCATTCAATGGGTGGTCAAATTGCCCAAGAGGTAGCGTTAGCATACCCTAAAAAAGTACAAAGTCTGATGCTACTTTCATCTTTGGCAAAAGGTGATAAATTATTCAACAGCATCATTGAAACTTGGGGCGATCTTCTTAAGAATGTAGACTTAAAACTTTATGAAAACGTCGTATTACCTTGGATATTTACAGATAGGTTTTACTCAATTCCTGGAATGGTCGAAGGTCTCATTGAATTTGCCATCAGATATCCCTTCCCACCTGCGACTCATTCACTTTATCATCACAGCCGAGCCATGCTTGACTTTGATACAGTAAACCGCCTCCAACAAATTGATTGTCCTACCTTAGTTTTGGTTGGAAAACAAGACATTCTCACCCCGCTAAAGTTTTCCCAGCAACTTGCTCAAGGTATTCCCAACGCTGAACTTGTAGTCATCGATGGTGGTCATGGCTTCTTGATTGAATCTTCAGATGCTGTAGTTTCAGCCATGCTTAACTTTCTGCGGAATTTAAAGCCAGCTTATAGCAACTTTGGATTTTAGTCATTGGTTATTTATTATTTTAGGACTTACGCAACAACTCTCTGAAACTCTTATTTGTGGATGCCCTCTGTCTTGAAAAGTTCGTATAAGTTGATATCTTATGCTACCTCTTACTGTTGGCGACCCGATTCCCTGGTTCACTCTTCCCTCAACCTCAAACCCAACATTTCACTTTAACTCGGTTGGCGGATACCGTAGCATTTTATTTTTTTTCGGAAGTTCAAAAAACGACTACCTTCGGAAGATTATTGATGACTTCTTGAATCGACAGCAACAGTTTGCTGCCTATCAAGTACCATTCTTTGGTGTCAGTATAGACCCAGATGACACTTTTTTAGGAGAGTTAATCGAAAATAAAACTTATTTTAAATTTCTTTGGGATTTTGAACGGAAAGTCAGCTTTGAATACGGTGTTTGTCAACCAAAAAATCAGGGAAGCAATGAACTACAATACAGACCAACAATTTTTGTGTTGGATGAAAATTTACGAGTTCTCAAGGTTTTGCCAATCTCACCTACTACTCATCCTTGGGAGCAAGTGTTTGAGTTTATCAGTAGCTTACCTGCAATTACAGAAAATATTCCCGCAGCCAGACAAGCGCCTGTTTTATTTATACCCAATGTTCTAGAGCAAAGCTTTTGCCAACATTTAATTAATTTGTACGAAGCAGATGGTGGTGAAGATTCTGGCTTTATGCGACAAATCGACGGCAAAACAGTCGGAGTTTATGATTATGAATTTAAAAAACGTCGAGACTATTTAATTTCGGAACCTGAATTATTAAAGCAAATCAATCATATGATTATGCGGCGGGTTAAACCAGAAATCGAAAAGGCATTTCAATTTAGCATCACTCGCTTTGAACGCTACCTAGTATCCTGTTACGAAGGAACTGATAAAGCCTTTTTTAATCGTCATCGTGATAATACTACCAAAGGCACCGCCCACCGACGATTTGCTATGTCATTAAATCTGAATACTGGCGCTTATAAAGGTGGTGATTTGCGGTTTCCAGAATATGGACTCCAGCTTTATACTCCAAATGCCGGAGAAGCAGTGATTTTTTCTTGCTCGTTACTACATGAAGCTACCCCTGTCATCAGCGGGCGGCGCTTTGTTTTGCTGTCGTTCTTTTACAACGAAGAAGATGCTCGATTACGGCAAGAAAATAGCAAGTACCTGGTAATCAATAATAGTGATGCCGATGCTAAATAAAAAAGCAGCTTTTTAACGTAACGCGAAAGTCCCTACCTTCAGCGGATCTTGGTAGGGATGAATAGCGGGTTACGACGATTGCATACCTGACTAAAATCAACCGCAAGGTTGATAAGGGAATGGTATGTATGATAGCGAAGCGGTAGCGAGGAACGAGCGTCGGAGTAACCAATCATTCTTCTGGTGCTTCTTGTGATTGTATATATTGTTTGATTTTTTCAATTGGTGCGCCACCAGTAGAAGCAACATAATATGAACTAGACCAAAATACAGGTTTTCTATAAAACGTAGATAAATATTCTGAAAACTCTTTTTGAATAATTCTACTGTTTTCAGAAATAATAAATGGTACGCATCTATTACAGTTGATGTTTTAGACCAAACTCTCAAACCTGAAATCTTACCAGTTGGTGCAATTGGTATAGATTTAGGTTGTAATTCAGCATTGTCAATTACTGATGGCGAAAATCATCAACAAATTGAAGCACCAAAATTTTTGAGAAATGCTGAACATCTAATCAAAAAAGCTTCTAAAGATAAAAGAAGGAAGCAATCACCAAACAGAAAGAAAAAAATCAAAGCTTCTAGAAGATGGAAAAAAGCCCAAAGTAGGGTTAGTAAACTAACTCGTAAAGTTGCTAATCAACGACAAAATTGGGTTCATCAAGTGGCAGTAGAAATAATCAGCAGTAATAGCTTCATTGCCACTGAGAAACTAGAAGTCAAGAATATGACAAGTATTGCTAAAAAAGGTAAGCGCAAAAAGCAAAAAACAGGTTTGAATAAGTCAATACTTGATGTTGGGTTTGGAATGCTTCGTAGTACCATCAAATATAAGGTTGAGCAAATTGGTGGTGTGTTTATTGAAGTCCCAACCAAAAAAGTAAAACCTAGTCAAACCTGTCCTAAATGCGGTCATCAGCACAAGAAAACTCTTGATATTAGAGTTCATAATTGTGAGTTTTGTGGATACGTTCAAGACCGTGATATTGCTGCTGCCGAAGTTATGCTTTACTGGGCTAAAGGTAATCTACCGGGGGTAGGAACTACCCTCGAAGATGCTGATGTCACTAGCTCTACCTCACGTACTCGCAAACAAGCGGGAAGCATGAAGCAACTAGGGCAAATGAAGCGTCAAAAACTCAATTCTACGGGGGTGAATGTAGAAACTCACCCCTCAACGAAGTAGGGGTGAGTAGTTCATATGGTTAGCTTGTTATTGTACAAAAAAATTGAGCTAATATCGCTGCATTTTTCCTGCAATCTAATCCCAATGCTCTAGCTGAACTAGAAGTTGGTTAAATTAGTGTTGATTGCTGGTTGTTTAAATTCTCAGGACTTACGCAACTGGCACAAATAGCGGGCAGGGCGCAGCCCTGACAGGCGACAATTTAAATCAAACCAAGCACATAAGAATACTTGGGCGTTTCAGTTGCTGAATTAAATAATTAGAAAGCAAGTTATGCTTGATTTGATAAATAGTTTGACCAGTTGTATAGGCTAAATTCTTTAACCTAACCCAAACTAACATTGCACAAGCGATATGATTTCTTTGAAGCCTAGCTTTCCGACATTGGCAAAATTCAATCCCAGTTAATTGTTTAATTTCTCTGTGAAACTCCTCGATTTTCCAACGAATTTTACACACCTCTTGTACAACATCCGTGGAACTTTGAGATAAATCGTTAGTTGCGACATAATCCGTTCTGTTGGTAGAAACAGTAACCCGGAATAGTTTCACTTTTTTATTAGCTGGGAACCCTTTAATTTTGATTATCTTACCACAATCTAATTCTTCTTGACTCCATTCTAATAATTCAATACGTTTATATTTTGCTTGACCAAATGTATCATCAACTAACCGATTGTCTTTTAAAGGGCAATAATAAATTTTGTCTAAGCTATCAATATATAGCATTAAACTGTGTACCGCATACCATGTATCCATCAAAACAGTATCAAATGGTAAAAGCTTATGATACACAAGGCTTTGGAGCATGTCTTTCACATGGTCTATCTTGGTTTTGCCATCGACATCAGGATTAAAAATTCGATAATCTATGACCCAAAATCTTTGAAGTGTAGGGTTGACATACACGCAGCTAACTACGCCAATGCCTTTAAGGACACCATGCTCATTACCACTATAGAACCCATTTGACATCTTGTGAGGTTTTGAATTAAGGTACTCCTCAGCATCTAAAATCCAATACTAATGGCGTATTCCAGCAACCTCACTGATGCAGAATGGGAAATTTTTGAACCCTTATTGCAAGAGATATTACCGACTAAGAAGCAGACTCGACCGACCAACTGGCCAAAGCGAGATATCTTCAATGGAATTCTCTATCAACTAAAAAATGGATGCAATTGGCAAGACTTACCTAAAGACCTCCCCCCTTATTCCACTGTATATTGGCACTACAAACAGTGGCGAGCAGCCGGGGTATTTGAGGAACTGATGAGTGTCTTACATGGACAAGTGCGTGAACAGGTAAAAAAAAAACCGCACTGGACGACATTGATCATCATTGACTCCCAAGCAGTGAAAAATACCTGCAACGCCAGTGTGGAGTCGAAAGGTTTTTGCTTCTACAAAGCCACCAACGGTATTAAAAGGCATTTGGCTATTGACACCCTTGGGTTTCCCTTTTTTACGCTCTGTACTCGCGCCAATGTCTCGGATGATGCCGGATTAATTGAGATGTTTACTCTCAACATCGACTACTTCAAGTCAAAACCTATCGATATTCCCAAGATTACTATCCTGCTAGATCATGGGTATCACCCAGAATATTTGACTCAGGAGTTAGAGCGAATTTACCCAGAGATCATGACCAAAATTCAGTTTCAACTTTCTACGAAACCCTCAAAACAAGAGAAAGCGGCACAAGGAAAATCTGGATTTGTTCCGGCAATAGCTAGATGGGTGATCGAACGCTCCAATGCTTGGATGGAGCGCTGTAAAATTCTGGTTAAGAACTTTGAACGAACCCTGGTTAGTGCCACTGCCAAACTCAATATCTGCTTCATCAGGCTAATGATTAAGAGGCTTGCAGCACCTTCTTAGATGTCAAATGGGTTCTATATTGTCTTCTGACTATTTCTATTTCTTCAGAATACCTTTTATCTAAAATGCTATCATCAAATATTATGTAACCATTGTCATCAGGCTCAACTACCTCTTTCACGTTATCCCATAGTAAACGAGGTGTTAATTTTTCTCTTTTCAAATAATAGTTAATTGTATCATGGCTAATACTCTCTAAATGCTCTGCCAAATTGGTAATGGTATAATTAATTTGGCTACTAAGTAGATACTGGCAATAATCTAATTTAGTAAACTTCATATTCAAAAGTATTCGTTACAGTAGCCTGAGCAGCAGCCCAAAAATTTGGTGTGAAAAGGAACAATTTACATTTGTACTCTAGTTCATTTCATCTGCATTTTTATAGTACTTTAGTACTATTTGTTAGCGATCGCATTGTGCCAGTTGCGTAAGTCCTGATTCTTAAGGGGAGTTGAAACAAAGATCAATACCATTTTATGGCGATTAATCTCAATTCTTTATACATTGTGTGTTTAATATAGTTAGTGGATTATTTGCACCCAAAATAAGAGATATAACAAAGGCGATTTGTCAGCATAGTACGACTAACGAATGTGATAGCATAGTAAAGTTGGCAAATCAGATGCTAGCCTTTACACTAGCAAATCCTTTCCCTGCGTAAATTACAGATCATTTTGTAATGAATGTAGTTTGTCAATAGAGGTTATGAATCGTAACAGGATCGAGAATAATCGTAAAGTTCCGTTAACGGCAAAGCGCGTTACAATCACTAGTTTTATAATTATAGCTGCCCTTGTCGATGCTTATTTAATCTGGGCACTTTGGCCTAAAACTTGCCCAACAGGTCAACAAAAATTGAATAATTCATGTGTGCTAATTAGTTCTAACACTAACTTGGCAATTGCTCCTAAAGCTATAGTTTCTGCCACTAGTTCCATTCCTCTTTATCGTACTTTTGCTGAAGTACCTAACATTCCTCAGGGAATATTTAGATACGGTGGTTCTACAAGTTTTGCGCCATTAAGATCTCCAGCAATAACGGCGCAAATTCTACAAGCTCATCCAGGATTTGAGTTAAGCTATGCTGCTCCAGTCGTAGTAACTCAATCTGGCTCTGCTAGTGGAATAAAAATGCTTTTAGAAGGTCAATTAAGTTTTTCTCAATCTTCTCGACCTGTAAAAACAGAAGAATTTGAAGAGGCGAAAACAAAGAATTTTAAGCTAGAACAAATACCTGTTGCCATTGACGGAGTTGCTTTTTACGTTCATCGTAATTTATCTGTTCCTGGTTTAACAGTGTCTCAGATTAAAGATATATACACTGGTAAAATCACAAACTGGAACCAAGTAGGTGGGCCAAATCTGAAAATTACTCCTTTGAGCCGCGATCCGAAAAATGGTGGTACTTCTGAATACGTTCAAGAAACAGTTATGGCGAATGAATCATTTGCTGGAACTGTAAAACAGGATGTGCAAAACACTACAACTGCTATACAAATAGTTGCTAAAACTCCTGGCGGAATTAGTTATGCTACGGCGTCACAAGTTTGTAACCAATCGATTAAGCCTCTTTCCATTGCAAGAGAGGCTAATCAAAATTTTGTCTCTCCTTGTATGGGAGAACAAGTAAATAAAATTGATTTTGCAAAGGACACTTACCCGCTAATTAGACGGCTGTTTGTCGTGATTAAACGAGATGGCACTTTCGATGAACAGGCGGGATTAGCTTATGCTAACTTACTGCTGAGCGACCAAGGTCAACAACTAGTAAATCAAGCTGGTTTAGTGCCCATTCGCTGAAGCACTCTCAACTATTGTCACAAGTTTTAGTCCCCTTTCGGGGAAGTGTGAGTAGAAGTTTTGTACACTAAGCTGAGAGTGAAGTTTTAACTTTACCAAAACGGCGATCGCGTTTTTGGTAACTCAACAAAGCCTGATGAAATGCTTCTCTGTCAAAATCTGGCCAGAGAACATCAGTAAAATACATTTCTGTATAGGCTATTTGCCATAGTAAAAAATTACTTAATCGCATCTCACCGCTGGTACGAATCAGTAAATCTGGTTCGGGAATATCTGCTGTGTAAAGGTGCTTTTCTATAAGATTTTCATTAACTTGTTCTGCACTGAGTTCACCTTGTTGTACTAATTCGGCTACTTGACGACAGACTTTTGTAATTTCGTTGCGGCTACCGTAGTTAACTGCAACAGTAAAGTGTATTGCTTGATTGTTTAAGGTTTCTGTCATTGAACGTTCCATTTCTGTTTGTAGAGATTTAGGTAGAACCGATAAATCTCCAATAAATGAAATTCTCACTCCTTCTTGATGCATCTGTGCTAACTCGCGGTGTAATAATCGCTCAAATAAAAGCATCAAAAAATCTACTTCTTCAACAGGACGCTGCCAATTTTCTGTTGAGAAAGCGTAGGCTGTTAGTGCTTTGATTCCCCAATGTTTACAGCAACGTAATAGTTCTTTGAGGGTTTTTGCTCCTTGGCGATGTCCGGCGATGCGCGGTAATCCTCGATTTTTTGCCCATCGGCCGTTACCATCCATGATGACGGCTATGTGGTGGGGTAGGTGTTGGGGGTTTAGATCTGTGGGTAATGAAGTCATGGATTTTTGGTGTTGATAAGAATAATGAAAAGTTCACGCAGAGGCAAGGCAGCGCGGTCTTGGGGGTTTCCCCCATGAGCGACTGCCGCGCAGAGAGAGAGGAAGAGGCATAAAAATATTCATGTAGAGACGCGATTCATCGCGTCTGAACGATTGGTTTATTGAGGAGTTTCAAATAAAGTTTGTAGGTATTTTGGTGTGAGGGTGTTGTTCCAAGTCCACAAGTGGTGCATTGTGTGGGTGAAGGTGAAGAGGAGGGTTGTTTTGTTGGTTAATGACCAAGCGTTCCAGTTGAGGGTAGCCATCATGCGGCGGAGGGTACGTATCAGGTTGTTTCGTTGGTAGTTTTGAGAGCGGGTTTTGATGAGGGTGCGTCCAATTCGGATTAGTCCTGTATCAGGGAAAGCCCAGACGCCAAACCCCCAGAATTTGGTCATGTGATTGATTTCGTCTTGTGCTAGTTCTTCGAGAACATCTTGGAGTGCGCCTGTGGTGTGAGCCATTAGCCAAAGATAAAGGCAGGTTGCACCGTATTCTGTAGCAATGCGGTGTAAGCCGTGGCGATATAAATCTTCGTAAGGGTCATCTGTAGGAAGATAGCCTCGAACTGTGCGATGTTTGGGGGTAATTTTCTCACCTGTTAGTTGGGTGTAGACTTTGATTAATGCAGGTGTGTGCTGACGTTCTTCTTTTTCCCATAAACCAAGTTCTAAGAGGTTGTTGTCTTCACCGACTGTTCCGCCAACAAACCGCGCCATGTGAGGATGCAATTTTTCCAAATACTGCCGACTGGTTTGGGTATAGCCGCGAATAGGTGCTTCTGTATCCATTGCACCTATCAATATCGACAAAAATACTTCTGGTTCTATGCCGATAATTTGATTGCGATTAATTGTTTGCCAGTCGATGAGTTTCCAAGGACGCGGTTGGGGATTGGCAAACTGTATCGGTAAATCTTGCAGGCGATCGTGTAGTTTTTCGACTGCAAGATATTTGTCTATGAGGGAACGAATACGCTGCTGTGTTTGGAAATAGTGAGGACTGAGAGAGCTTTGACTTCCTGAGTCTTCTGCAAGTGGGCTGAGGGTGTTAAGCATAATTTTTATACTTGACTTTTTATCTCTTTGCCCAATAGCCTAAGCGATCGCACTTGCTTTTGTCAGTCGGTGAAAGTAGGCAGTTTTATGTTATGGGGTTCCAAAAGTCGGGGAAAAAGTTGGTTAGAGAAAATTTGGGTTTCAAACCTCGCCCTTCTAAGACGACTTTACAAAGTTAGAAGAGAGAATTGCAGAAAATCTGGCGAAATTGTTAGAACAAGGGTAGAAAAAAGTTAAGTAATAAGATAAATCATGAACGTTTATAAAACATATATCACCATTGCAGATCCAAAGCAGTTAGTATTATCTGATTTACCATTTAAAGCAGGACAGAAAGTTGAGGTGATTATTTTGACAGAGAATAATCAAAGGGTTACTTTAGCAGAAGAATTAAAAAAGTTATTCCACGAAATACAAGCGATACACGCAGATAATCCCTTGACTGATGAAGAAATAGCAGCAGAGATTGAAGCTCATAGACGGGGAGAATGAAAGTTAAAGGTTAATGTTGATTTTATTCTGGTAAATCCCCAAATCGCTGACGATAACGCTCAAGTTGTTGTTGCACTAGTTCTAACTGCTGGCGAGTTTGCTGTTCGATTTCTTCTGGAGTTTGATAGCGCTTTCCTTGTTGGTCATACCAATACAAAACCTGACGCGGGATATTACCAGATACGTATTGCCCTCTACCAATTCCTAAATTAATTTCTGGCATCCAAAAAGGTTCACCAATTTGCAATTCATAGCTACCATCTACTAAGCGATAAACTTCAAAAGGTTGGTGGCGATCGCGTTGCCAATACTCTGGATTATAAATAATGTAGTACAGTACCCCTAACTTGGCATAAGTATCTAATTTCTTGTCGTATTCTCCACCCGGAGTTAAGGAGACAATTTCTAAAGCCAAGATCGGCACAATGTTGTTTTCTTCCCAAACAACATAGCTTTTACGAGATTTACCTGCCTTGCGGCGTTCTACACCCAAGCTCAAAAATCCGTCTGGGACAATCGGCACAAGTGGACTGACCCCTGTGGTATGGTAAACGCCCATATCCACGCTGAAAAACCAATCATTACGGTTTGCCCAAATATATTGCAGCAAGAAGAGGAGTAGATTGGGAATAAAATTCTGGTCTTCGTTATCCACAGGCGTATCGTCTGAACAAGGAAGTTCAGCACTGCTTGGCAAAGATTGGCGGGGGTCGGATTTCACCATAAGTAATGATGGTGCTGAGGTGACCTAATATGAAGAAGAATTCAGAATTCAGGAGTCAGAAGTCAGAATAAATTGCAGTCTAACTGGGTGATGGTGCAGCGATAGCAAGTCCGCCTTATAGGCAAAAAAGTATTAAATATTACCATTATTCAACTCTATCCCTTGATGGGTAAACTATTGACCAATTCTGAATTCTGAATTCTGATAGCAATTCTGTATGAAGATGCGCCAAACTATATGAGCAACGAACCGCAAAGGACGCAAAGGGCACAAAGAAAGAAAGAAAGAAAGAAAGAAAGAAAGAAAGAAAGAAAGAAAGAAGAAGCCAAGAAAATTTGGCGCAGCCTCACAAAGAAATGGTATGACTCCTTTTTATTTTATTAGACAAGAAGGCTTTTATTATTTCGCTTTTGAGCCAAAGTCGGAAAAGTCGGGGAAAAAGTCGGATTTACAAAATCTTATCCGAAAATTTGAGAAGCATAACTGTAGAGTAATTTATAGTTGTCAATAAAGTCTGAACTACCCTAGTCGTTACACAATGGACGCCCAAGCAGCATTAGCATGGTTAGACACCATAATTCCTGCTCAGACCGGGGAACGGTTGAGCGATTTGCAAAAAGTTATTCTTGGGCAAGTTTGGTTGGGTAGGAAATACTTGGATATCGCTCATTCTTACGGTTGTACGGAAGGACACGCCAAGGATGCTGGTTCTCAGTTATGGAAGTTGCTCTCTTTGGTACTGCGCCAGAAGATTACTAAAAGTAATTGTCGCGCTACTTTGGAACGGGTTCTGAGAAAAAGTAATACGATATCCAATCTGATTGATTACTCCAGAACGCCACACCCCGCCCCAAAATTAGAGGATAGCAATTTTATTGGACGAACAGAAGCGATCGCTCACCTGAATTCTTTGGTAAATCAGGGGTCGAAAGTGATTGTCATTCAAGGTGAAGGCGGTTTAGGCAAAACTACTCTGGCGCAGCAATATCTCCAAACTCAGGAATTTGATTTGGTTTTGGAACTGCTGATGGCGAAGGAAACGCAAAACATCACTCCCGCTGAACGAGTTGTGGAGGAATGGCTCAAACAAGATTTTGCTGAAGAACCTGGGGTAGAATTTGGGGTAACTTTGGCACGACTCAAGCGCCAACTCCACAATCGGCGGATTGGGGTGTTAATTGACAATCTCGAACCTGCATTAGACCAACAAGGTGGGTTGATTGCCTCGCACCGCAACTATGTAGAACTATTGCGGGTTTTGGCTGATGCCAGGGTGCAATCTGTTACCCTAATTACTAGCCGCGATCGCCTTTGTGAACCTGGGCTAAACGTCAATCACTATCGGCTTCCTGGTTTAGATCAAAGTGCATGGCAACAGTTTTTTAGCAACCGTGGATTAGCGATCGATTCGCCAACTTTAGAAACCATGCATCGCACCTATGGCGGTAATGCTAAAGCAATGGGAATTCTCTGTGGTTCGATTCAAGAGGATTTTGACGGTGATATGGCTGTTTATTGGCAAGAAAATCATGCCGACCCCCTAGCAGCAACCGACTTAAAAAATTTAGCCGTTAGTCAAATTAATCGTTTACAAAATCTCGATTCCCAAGCCTATCGTTTGCTTTGCCGTTTGGGATGTTATCGTTATCAAGACATACCCAGTATTCCATCTCCAGGATTGTTTTGTTTACTTTGGGATGTCCCACTTGACCAACATCGCCAAATTATTACTTCCTTAAGAAATCGGTCTTTGATAGAGTGCGATCAAGGTAAATATTGGCTGCATCCGGTGATTCGGAAAGAAGCGATCGCTCGTTTGCGCCCCAGCGATGAATGGGAAATTGCCAACCACAAAGCCGCCGAATTTTGGACAGCTAGTGTTAAACAAATTGAAACTTTTAAAGATGCTTTACAAGCTTTGGAAGCATATTATCACTACATCGAAATTCAGGAATTTGAGTTAGCAGGTAAAGTTATTCTCCAAAGCCGAAATAATCAATGGCAACAGTTTTTACCTCTGGGAAGTACGCTGTATCGTATGGGTTTAATTCAACCTATACTGACGGCAATTAATCAAGTTGTTAACAATCTGGATAATCACCAAAATCTCAGCGAACTTTACAATATATTGGGCGATTTATACTGGATAACAGGTAAAATTAGTCAAGCGATCGCCTGTCAAGAAAAAACTATTAATCTAGCAACCCAAGCACTCAAATCACTTGTACCTCAACCAGAAAATAAACATACAGTTTACTGTCTGAGGATGCTTGAGGTAGATTCTTTATTAAGTATTGGTCTTTATCAAATAGATTTGTGGGAATTAGAGGCTGCTGCACAGTTATTTCAACAAGTAATTTACCTCGCTCAAAATACTGAGCATCATCGCTGGGCAGAAAAAGCTTCAGTGTGTTTAGCTTTGGTATATTCTTATTTAGGTTTGCGTGATGCTTCTTCTGCATTAGCAAATGTAGCTTATCAAAATATTACGAACCAACAACTGGTAGAACAAACAGGGAGGTTTGCCTATTTCATCCAAATTTTGGGTCAAACCTACATCAATTTAGGAGAATTTGACCAGGCAAATCAAATGTTCCACCAAGCTTTGACTTTTGCAGAAGAAAGTCACTATATGCAGGTAAAAGCTAAAACCCTGAATGGTTTAGCAGAAATTTATCGGCATCAAGCAGATTTGGAATTAGCTCTTGCTAATCATATAGAAGCAATCGAACTTTTGGAAAAAATCGGTGCTAGATGTGACTTAGCTGAAGCTTATTTTCAGTTGGGTTTAACTTATAAAAAAATGGCAAAGGCTGATGAGAGTAAGATGAATTTTCATCAAGCGATTCAGTTATTTACTGAAATCAAAGCTCCTAAGCAAGTTGAAAGAATTTCACAGCATAATTCAGAATTATTTAAGACTTAAGCATTGACAATAAATACCAAAAATGAATAAGTTTAAAAGCTGCATCTTTCGTAAGGGCACAGCAATGCTCAGGGGTGTCAACTTAACGTGAAACCCTTGTTAAGACGTGATATTGAGTTCATTCACTTACCGTTACTCACCGCGTTACCCCACCCTAACCCTCCCCTTGTAAAGGGGAGGGAACTAGATTTCTTTTTTCCCCCCTTTCCAAGGCAGGGCTGTTTCATTCCCCAAAGAGCTTTAAAAATCAAGGGTTCTAGCAATTAAAAATTAGTTATTTTGTTACCAGCGTGCCCAGAAAATGAACTATTTTACTGATATTTCAATGCTTAAATGTTCATCTCATCGTCACCCTTACTTACAATTTTCTCGCTAACCATCTTGACAAATCCTGTTTGAAATGGAATGAAACAGCCCTGCCTTTCCAAGGGGGGATTAAGGGGGGTAAAACGTATGTAGGACAAGCGTTTAAGCTTAAGTTGACACCAATGAGCAATGCTGTGCCCCTACAGCATGGAGATTCATACCCGCGCCGGAGAAGTCGTTGGCAATGATGGCATTGTGGAAATTGGGCATTAGAACTACACGTTTTAAGCGCAGCTGCATCACTCATATTACTCTCTGCGCCTCTGCGTCTCTGCGCGATCCAAATCCCCCTCCCCCAGGAGTTTCTATCACAAAAACATCCCCAACATTCATCTCCACCGTTCCAGTGCTATCTAAACTTTCTTCACTTCCATTTTGACGTTGTATCCAATTCCGTCCAACTTTTCCCACTTCTCCACCATTTAATCCAAAGGGAGGAACCAGGCGATGTCCAGAGAGAATATTCGCTGTCATCGGTTCTAAAAATCGGATGCGACGAACAACTCCATTACCGCCAGAATATTGACCTTTACCACCACTATCAACACGAAGACTAAAGCTTTCTAAAAGTACAGGATAACGCGTTTCTAAAACTTCTGGATCGGTCAAACGAGAGTTAGTCATGTGGGAATGAACACCATCAGTTCCATTAAAATCAATCCCCGCTCCAGAACCGCCGCAAATAGTTTCATAATATTGATATCGCTCATTACCAAAAGTAAAATTATTCATCGTTCCTTGAGAAGCAGCCATCACACCCAAAGCACCATATAAAGCGTCCACAATAGTTTGAGAAGTTTCTACATTACCTGCTACCACCGCTGCTGGATAAGTTGGATTCAACATACAGCCCACTGGGATAATAATTTCTAAAGGATTCAGACACCCGGCATTGAGAGGAATATTATCATCAACCAAAGTCCGAAAGACGTATAAAACTGCGGCTTGAGTTACAGCTTTGGGAGCATTGAAATTACTATTTAATTGCCCAGAAGTTCCTGTAAAATCAATGGTAGCACTACGATTTTGTGGGTGAATCGTTACTTTAACTTGAATTTGTGCCCCATTGTCCATTTTATAAATAAATGAACCATCCTTGAGAACTGCGATCGCCTTTCTCACCGACTCCTCAGCATTAGCTTGTACGAATTTCATATAAGCCTGAACAGTATCAAGCTTGTATTGCAAAACCATTTTCCGGAGTTCTTGAACTCCCCTTTCATTTGCGGCAATTTGAGCTTTAAAATCAGCTAGATTTTGGTCAGGGTTCCGAGCAGGATAAGTATGATTTGAAAGGTGATATCTGACTGCGGTTTCTTGAAAATTTCCTTCTTCCACCAAGAGAAAATTATCAAAAAGAATTCCTTCTTCTTCAACTGTCGTACTGTGGGGAGGCATAGAACCGGGAGTAATTCCGCCGATATCAGCTTGGTGTCCGCGAGAAGCAACGTAGAAGAGGGGAGTAGGGAATAGGGAGTGGGGAATAGGGAATGAGGAAGAGTGCAGAGGGGAAAAACTCTTCTTTTCTGCTTCCTTATCTCCCCCATCTCCTTGATCTCCCTCACTGCCCACTCCCCACTCCCCACTCCCCAAAAATACAGGGGTAATTGCAGTTACATCAGGGAGATGTGTACCGCCGTTGTATGGGTTATTTGATAGATAGACATTTCCTGGTTTTATGGTACTGCCTTTATCATTAATTAAACTGCGGACACTTTCACTCATTGAGCCTAAATGTACAGGAATGTGCGGGGCATTTGCTACTAATAATCCAGAAGCATCAAAGATAGCGCAGGAAAAATCTAGCCTTTCTTTAATATTCACAGATGTTGCCGTGTTTTGGAGAACAATTCCCATTTGTTCGGCAATAAATTGGTAGAGATTTTTGAATATTTCTAGGCGAACGGGGTCGGCTTGAGTTGTTGTGTACATTTTTGATTCCTATTTGTTTAGATTTGATAAATCTTAGAAAGAAAAAGGGTTGACTGTTTGTAAAAGTTATATTTAAAAATCAGGAGGCTCTGCCTCTAAACCCTCTTTACTAGACGAAACTTAGTAACGAGAATATAACCCTTTTTTAGCAAACTCCTGTGTCAAGAGTGATAAATTGTTAAATCATAACCCCGCAAAGGAAACGCTGTGACACTACCTGAATTTTCATTAGATGGAAAAATTGCCCTAGTTACTGGAGGGGGGCGAGGATTAGGACTAGAAATCAGCAAAGCACTTGCGAGTGCTGGTGCTTTTGTTCTTGTCAATGGACGGAATCATGAAACCCTAAATCGCGCAGTTGCAGCTGTCAGTGCAATTGGCGGATCAGCCTTGCCATTACAATTAGATATTAGGGACGAAGCAGCCGTTAAAAAAGCGTTTAGCGAAATTCGAGAAACATACGGGCATCTGGATATTTTGATCAATAATGTTGGTATGCGCGATCGTCGCGGTTTTTTTGAATTTGAAATGGATGCGGTGCGTCGGCTTATCGATGCGAATCTTGTTGCTTCCTTCAATCTGTGCCAGGAAGCAGCACGGCTGATGATTGAGAATGGCGATGGGAAAATCATTAACATAACGTCGATCGCTGGTCCGATCGCAAGTGCAGGTGATGCAGTGTATACTGCTGCCAAGGGTGGACTCGAAGCACTAACTCGCGCTCTTGCCGCCGAACTGGGAATGTTTGGAATAACCGTCAATGCCGTTGCTCCAGGTTTTTTCGCAACAGAGAGCAATGCAGACGTGGTTGCCGATAAAGAAATCGCCGCTTGGTTGGAAAAACGAACTTCCCTTGGTCGTTGGGGATATCCACAAGAAATCGCTGGTGCTGTCGTTTTTTTTGCTTCTCCAGCCGCATCTTATGTCACTGGTCAGATTTTGGCGGTTGACGGTGGATACCTTGCCCATTTTTGATTTCTTGTCAATTATGCTTGTGTTTCCTACAGGTAACTGTCATTAATACTTATAAAGTAAGATACTCATCCTTTAAATCACTGATAAACATATGTCCAGGAGAATGAGTAATTGCTAGCTCAGGCTTTGCTTGAAAAATTGCAGTTTGAGTAGTGACTCCACAAGCCCAAAAAACAGGAACCTCACCATCACGAACTGTAACAGCATCACCATAATCAGGTTTTTGTAAATCTCTAATTCCTATCTCTTCTGGATTTCCAATATGTACAGGAGAACCATGTGCTTTGTAATATCGACTGGTTACTTCTACAGCCCGAACAATGTTATTAGCTGGAAGTGGACGCATGGAAACTACTAAGGGACTGGAAAAGATTCGAGTCGGGATACATTCAATATTTGTCTTGTACATTGGGACGTTTTTTTGTTCTTCTACATGTCTTACTGGTAGTCCAGAATTCAGCATGGCATTTTCAAATGAAAAGGAACAACCAATTAAAAAGGCTACCAAATCGCTTCTCCAAAATGGTCTGATGTCGGTTGTTTCTTCAATTAATTCACCGTGTCTAAAAATTCTATAGCGGGGTAGGTCTGTTCTAATATCAGCACCAGGAGCGATTATTTTAGGTTCAGGATCTCCAATTTCTGTAACATCAAGTATTGGACAAGATTTGGGATTTCGTTGACAAAACAGTAAAAATTCAAATGCTAAAGAATATGGTAATACTACTAAGTTGGCTTGAACAAATCCTAGTGCAAGTCCAGGGGTAGGTGTATCTAATTTACCATCTCGACAAAGCTGGCGGATTTCCGAAGGAAGAGAAGAAAAATTTAACATTGAAAATCTCCTAATAATTTTCTGAGACTTAGTATTTTCGGTTAATGAAATGAAATGAAAAATCTCTATGTAAGACGTTGGAAAATTAAATGATTACGTTCAGTTAATCTTGCTTCCCAGTTAGGTTCAACTACAATTGTGCTAATTTTTTCGACAATAATTGCAGTTCCAGTAATCCTATCTTCTGGTTGTAAATCTTCGCGTCGATAAACAGGTGTATCATGCCACTTATCAGCAGTAAACATTCTGATTGTTTCAACCGATTTGGGGGTTTCATCTATGGAACGTGTACGAGTAATTAACGGTTCTTCTGGTGTATCCATCTTCTGAATTACTTCTACTGAAACAGATTCGACAATTAAGGTTTTCTCTAGTTGCATGAAACCATAGCGAGATTTATGCTCAGTTTCAAATTCCTGTCGCATTACTGCAACTTCATCGGCGAAATTTACTGTCAAGATAGAATTAGTGCCTTCATATTTTAAGTTAGCTTTTCTTACTACCTCTACTTGACTATGTACTTCATTTATTTCATTTATAGCTTGGGTTTCTAAATATTCCATTAAGTTCTGTAATTGAGGAATTAAGGCTTGAGTTAAAGGTTGTTCAACTCCTCCTTCTCTAATCGCCCGCACATCAGCTAATCCCATTCCATAAGCAGAGAGAACTCCAGCATAAGGATGTAGAAATATCTTTTTCATCCCCAAAGTATCGGCAATTAAACAAGCAACTTGCCCGCCAGCACCGCCAAAACAACACAGTACATATTGTGTGACATCATAACCGCGTTGGAGGCTGATTTTTTTAATTGCATTTGCCATATTTTCAACTGCGATCGCCATAAATCCAGCCGCTACTTGTTCTGGTGTACAATGATTTCCTGTAGCAGTTACAATCTCTTCGGCTAATTGTATAAATTTCTGAACAACAACATCTTTATCTAAAGGTAAATTGCCATCAATTCCAAAGACTGAAGGAAAATATTGCGGGTGAATTTTGCCTAACATCACATTGGCATCAGTAACCGCTAATCGCCCCCCACGACGATAACAAGCAGGGCCAGGAATTGAACCAGCAGATTCCGGTCCCACACGATAACTAGAACCATCAAAAAACAAAATTGAACCACCACCAGCCGCAATGGTATTAATTGCTAATACAGGAACTCGCATCCGCGCCCCAGCAATTTCTGATTCTAATTGTCGTTCATATTCTCCTTTAAAATGGGCAACATCTGTACTTGTTCCTCCCATATCAAAGGTAATAACTAACTCGAAACCTGCTCTTTTACTAGTTTGAACTGCGCCAACAATGCCCCCAGCCGGGCCACTTAAAATACTATCTTTTCCTTGAAATTGTTCGGCTGCTACTAAACCGCCATCAGATTTCATAAACATTAATTTTATGGGGGAGTGGGGAGTGGTGAGTGGGGAATGGGGAGATGAGGGAGATGAGGGAGATGAGGGAGATGGCGAGATAAGCAATTCCCTATTCTCTATTCCCCATTCCCTATTCCCCATTCCCCATTCCCTATTCCCCATTCTCAATTCACTTGCTACTTGGTTGACATAGCGACGTAAAATAGGAGTTAAATAAGCATCGACTACTGTTGTATCTCCTCGACTGACTAATTTCATTAAGGGACTAACTTGATGAGATACGGATATTTGGGTAAAGCCGATTTCTTGGGCAATTGTAGCTACTTTTTGTTCGTGTTCTGGATAGCGATCGCTATGCATAAAAACAATAGCACAACTACGAATTCCTGTATGATAAACTGCTTTTAAATCGCGTTTTACTTGTTCGATATTTACTGCAATTAATTCATTTCCTTTAGCATCATACCGTTCATTTACCTCAATGACCTGCTCATAAAGCATGGTTGGTAAAACGATATGACGAGCGAAGATATTAGGACGATTTTGGTAACCAATTCGTAGCGCATCTTTAAAGCCTTTGGTAATCAGAAGCACAACCCTGTCACCTTTTCTTTCCAACAGTGCATTTGTCGCTACTGTTGTCCCCATTTTTATCACTTCTATTGCTTCACTAGGAATAGGTTCCTTGCTAGAAAGCCCCATAATATCCCGAATACCTTGAATAGCTGCATCTTGATATTTTTCGGGATTTTCTGAAAGTAATTTATAAACTATAATCCATTGGCAATTAGGTAGAGTAACAATTAAAAAACGTTCAGGATGTTGTGAGAGTCCGTCTATAATTCCTTGATTATCAGTAACAGCAACAATATCTGTGAATGTACCACCCCTGTCTGCAAAAACTTTCAACATCGCTTTGTTTCCTGAATGAATAGCCTATAAGTAGATTAACAATAGGATGTAGCGTGTTTCTACTTCAGATGTAGAAGATTTTCAAGACAACTGTCGAAGATTAATTTTAAAAGGAGTTAGCGATTACCAAGAAATAAATGACTACTACTTGTGGGGTGGGCGTCTCGCACGCCCTTAGCTACAGGCGGACAAGATGTCCACCCCGCAAGACAAATTGGATATTTTTTTATTTAGAAGTCCCTTAAGAAAATTATCAATTATTTATACTCGTATAGGTTATAAGTATTAACTGTGAATTGATTTCTGTTTTAGCCTCATGAAAAATATAAAAAACATCCTCAAAATATTAGTTTTACTTACTTTAATAACCTACGTTCAATTACCTGCTGCTTGGGCAGATGTTTTAACTCCCGGAGAATCTCCAATTGCTTACTGTTTTCAAATAGCAAATATTAACAAATATTCCAACTATTTCATAATTGCACATATACAGTCACAAAACCCCAATCTGCCAACATATAACAGAATTCTCAAACAAGGTAAATGCTTGGGATTAAATGGATATCGGGAATATAGCGATGTCTATGCAATTCAAAAATCTCAAGTTAAGTCTCAAGAGATTATTACTACTGATGAAGATGAAGCGCTGAAAGACTTTAATGCTAAAAAACCTCTTTTAATTCCAGCGGGAATTAATATTAATTCTCCCAGAACCATGTCAGCAATATATGGAGTGAAGCAAGTCACTGATATTTTAGAAATTGTAACTATCAAAGAAAAGTCTCTCGATTTAAAATATAAGGAAGTAGTTTACACTTCTCAATGGGGAACCTCAGAAAGAAAAGCTTATCAAATAGACAATCAACGACCATTACCTTTTAATTTTTTGCTTATGATATTTATTGTAGTGTTTATTACAGGGATTGTGCTGGTTTATAAAAAATTAAATTTCTTCAAAATCAATAACTAATTAATATAAAAATGTCAATCATTGCTGCTACTACTTTAGTTAAGGCACTAGACGCAATAAATCGCCATTTCTACAATATAGCGTTTCCTGACCTAATAAGGTACACCTGTAGGGGCACGGCACTGCCGTGACCCTACGCCTCGCTATATCGTGTTGTACCGCATCTGAATGGGAAACGCTATAATCAATCCTTCGTAGAGACGGCGATTTATCGCGTCTTTGGAATTTAGAATTTTAATCACAAAACCTTAACTGAATCGTATTGAATATTATCTGTAAGCTTTAGCAATACCAGAAGAAAGCAAGGTGAATAGTTAATCTTTGCAATCTCAACAATTCATCAATTACTAAACCTCCTATAAAGGAAGTTGCATTGGCAATAATCGATAAAAATAAACCTTTTTGCCAACCTAATTTTAAAATTAGCGCATACAAAATACCTTCAACAATGACAACGAAACTTTCTATCAGTGCTACTCTTAGAGGAAATTCAATGTAAGGAATCAGTATTTGGTTACTTTCCCAAGCTAGGGGATGGGTAAAGAGGGTTGCAGTAGAGGCTAAAATAAACGCATTGCAGATATCCCAACAAGAACACACTTGTTGTGTGCTGACTAACGTAATTAACACTACTGGTACTTCAATTCCCCAAGAAATCAGTAATGCTAACAACTGCGTCATGGTTTAGATAAGTTGAAAAATTTTTTGACATTTGCCATTCTGCATTTTGACTCCTGAATTCTAAATTTTAGTGTATCATGTGCCATAGTCAAATAGATGTTTATTGTTTATTGTTTGCTATCTCTTACTATGTTTACCTTCAACAAAAAATATTTTTATCTCACGCTTTTTTTATTTTCAGTAGAGGTATGTATTGCTGTTTTTGTAAATGACAATTTCATCCGTCCTTTTATCGGTGATGTTTTAGTAGTTATACTAATTTATTGTTTTGTCAGAGCTTTTTGGAATATACATTCATCCATTGTTGCTTTATCAGTTTTTGGATTTTCTTGTACTATCGAAATTCTCCAATACTTTAATTTTGTAAATAAATTGGGATTGCAAAAATATAAAATTCTGGCTGTTGCTTTGGGGAGTACATTTGATTGGAAGGATATAATTGCTTATGCAATAGGTAGCATAGCAATCTTATGGTTTGAGAATAGAAAAAACAGAAAAATAAAAGGTTAAGTGTTAGGACTTACGCATTGACAGGAAAGACCAAATATGAATGATTTAAAAAACCACATCTGTAGTAGGGGCACAGCATTGCTCATTGGTGTCAACTTAAGCTCAAACGCTTGTCCCACATACGTTTTACCCCCCTTAATCCCCCCTTGGAAAGGGGGGAAAAAGAAATCTAGTTCCCTCCCCTTTACAAGGGGAGGGTTAGGGTGGGGTAAAGCGTTGAGTGATGGTAAGTCAGAGAACTGAATATCACGTCTTTACAAGGGTTTTACGTTAAGTTGACACCAATGAGCATTGCTGTGCCCCTACGATTATCTCTACTTCATTTCAATTGATTGAAATACGTTTTAAATCTTGCAAAACTGCGGTGGCTGATTGATAGCGATCGCTAAAATGATAGCAAACCATTTTATCTAAAATCACCGCTAATTCTTCGCTGACTTGTGCTGTTTGTCGCCACATTACATTACCCGTTTCTGGATTGGGATGAAGTTCCTGTGGTGGTATTCCAGTTATGGCTTGAATACCAATCATTCCTAAAGCATAAATATCACTGCACAAGCGGGGATGACCGGCAAATTGTTCTGGTGGTGCATAGCCCCGCGTTCCGATCGCCACTGTTGCTAATTCTGTTTGTTCGCTACTCGGCGGTTGCATTAGTTTTACAGCCCCAAAGTCAATCAATACTAATTGATTATCTTCAGCGCGTCGAATAATATTAGTCGGTTTGATATCACGATGAATCACTCGATGTTGATGAACAAATACGAGAATTTCTAAAATTTCTTTGAACATCCCAATCACAAATGACTCGTTTTTTAAGTTCTGTATTGGTGGTAATTCTTCACTCAGGGTATGTCCCTCTATATATTGTTGAATTAAATAAAATTCTTGGTTATCTTCAAAATAAGCAAGTAGTTCTGGTATTTGATGATGTTTACCTAAGGTTTCTAAAATTTCCGCTTCACTGTTAAATAATCTGCGAGCAACTTGCAAAAATCTGCTATCTTGACGGGCTGGCATTAATTGTTTCACGACACAAGTCGGATTCCCCGGACGTTGAGTATCTTGTGCTAAATAAGTGCGGCCAAATCCACCAGCACCCAGAACTTTGGAGATTCTATAACGTCCACCCAAAAGCAAATCACCAGATTTTGTTTGTGATGAATCGATTGTGGGAGTAAAATCAAGCTGCGAATCTGGAATTGCTGTTTTATCTTCTAAGAGTATATTTAATTGAGCGATCGCTTCTTGTTGTTTTTCAACTTGCAGAATAATCACCTGGGTCTGCCGCTGATTTTGGTAATTAGTATAAGCCATGACGCTGATAATACTAATTATTAAAGCCAACCCTGAGGGAATTAACGGCACCCATCCGGCTTGCAGAAACAAAATCACGCAGATTCCCACCAACACAACTAGGGTTACCCCTCCCATCATTAGCAAAAGTAACGGATTTCGCCACCACCATGCTAAAGTACTACCTAAAACTGCCCAACCCCACACCCAAATTAGTTCTACCCAGTCAGGCCAATACCAAATTAAAGGGCGTCCATCTAATACTGTACCAATCAGTTGGCTTGCTATCTGTGCGTGAATAAATAGAGCAGGCATTCTGGCTGGTTGATCTGGTAAACTGCTGTAAGGTGTATAAAAGCTACCTGGAGCTAAACTAGCTGAGGTAGTGCCAATAATTACCAGACGGTCTTTAAATAAACTGGGATTAACGCGATCGCTAAGAACTTCCGTCAGAGTCACCTGATCCGCCAGATAATTGGGGTGACGGTAATTTAATAGTATTTGATAGCCATTTGCATCCAAATGTTGGTAACTACCCGAATTAGGTTTGAGACGCCAGAAGATGGTTTTACCTAACTGGAAATCTCCTTTATTTGTGAATTTGTATTCAATGCCTTGTTTTTCTAAATAATTAATGGCAATTAACGCCCC
The DNA here is from genome assembly GCF_015207005.2 of Desmonostoc muscorum LEGE 12446. Lineage (GTDB taxonomy): Bacteria > Cyanobacteriota > Cyanobacteriia > Cyanobacteriales > Nostocaceae > Nostoc > Nostoc muscorum. The sequence goes on along the minus strand of NZ_JADEXS020000001.1, from coordinate 426,870 downwards.
AAAGGCAAATGATGTTGTACATTTTTCATCTGTAGAATGAGCAAATAGCAAGCCGCGGCGAAGAATTTGGTCGTTTTCATTATCAGCAACTACATCGCTAAAGCCAACATTATCTATGTCAAAATTCGGCGGTGGTGGAATCTCCGATCTACCAATGCTGCTAAATAAACAAGTACTAATAATATTGTCTTGATTTTGTTTGTTTGCTGCTAAATTTTTATCTTCTGGTCGAAAAAGATATAAACCAACGATACGCGGTTGATAAGATTCGATTTTTTGTAAAAGTTGATTGATTTTAGTATCTGACAGATTCCATTTTTCTCGTCGGAGATCCTCATCAGTGATTTTTACCAGCAAAATTCGGCGATCGCTTGGTTGGGGAGGACGCGATCGCAACATTTGGTCATAAACTCTTAATTCCCAAGGCTGCAACCATTTTAGTTCACGAACCCCCCAAATCAAGGCGGTAACTCCCACACTGCTAACCAAAATAATTTGCAGCCAATTATTGCTGAAGGACGTTTTACGGGAATCCTGATCTTTGACAAACGGGACACGGAGTTTTTCTAAAAGTCCATTAATCACAGCGTTGCGGTGGTAGCCTGAATTGAGTAAATTGCTCTAATTTAATGTAACAATTTACTTGCTGATTCGAGGTGTTGGCTTGGTCAGCTTTTCACACAGCCTTTGCAAGTGGCTTTTGAGGAACAAAACCCAACACCGAGATTCTGTTGTTTATTGAATTCGGGGAGTCGTTTATTGAATTCGGGCAACCGCCGATAACGCACAACTTTAGTTTTGTGACGCTACTATAGGGGTTTTCATTCAGATGCGGTACAACATGATATCGCCAGATGTAGGGGCACGGCACTGCCGTGCCCCTACAGGTGTACCTCACGCTTGTTGATAAACGCATTATTCCTCTGTTTTTGCTGGTAGAGCATCTACAGAACTGGCAATTACCAAAGAAATAGGCTCAGTGGATGAAGTGGTTGAATCTAACTGCGGGTGTTCCAGAGATGCTTCCATACTGGGATCAGTCAAATAAGAACCAACAATTTTGTCGTAGTTAGAAGCAACAGCTAAAAAAGCCCCACCCAAAATATAGATAGGCAATGGCAAGTTAAATTTTTGCAACCAGTCAAAAAATTGCGATAACGCAAACAGTAGGAAAAAGCAAGCAAGCCAAACTCTCATGTTTTCATCTATTGCATTGAAATAACTCTATTATTAGCCAAAATAGTCTGTACCATGCTGAATGTATTAGACTATAACTGTCCCACCATCTCTACAACCCCAGATAGAGGCAGTCAAAATTATACAGGAATCAAATTTGATTTTGGAAAAAATAATTTACTTCCCAAACAAGAAGCACTAGATAATTAATACATTTCCCATTCCCCATTCCCTGCCTCTGGTATAAAAATAAAAATATATTTACCGTTATACTTTCACAGGTAAAACTGGCAACGATGCTAGGAGTTTCGTTTCACAGTATAAACCGATGGAGAGAAACCAATGAGGCGCTTTTAGCCAAATACATTCAAAAATCAGGAGCAGAAACTGTGACTGCTGAAATTCAGGCAACTGTCCGCGAAAATGTTGAAGAAATCTTAGCTAGAATTAGCGATGCCTTTGTCATCTTGGATTGTGAATGGCGCTACACCTATGTGAATGACAAGCTAGCTGAACTAGCCGGAATGAATAAAGAAGATTTCTTGGGCAAGACTATTTGGGATTTATTTCCTAATACAGTTGACAGCATACTCTACACTGAGATGCATCGCGCTGTTGCCGAAGAAATTACAGTAAATTTTGAGTATTTAGACTCGACATGGCATCGCTGGTTAGAATACCGCGTCTATCCTGGGGAAAATGGCGTATCAATATTAATTACAGATATTACTGAGCAAAAACGTAACCAACAGCTTTTATCTGCACATTACACAGTCACCCAGATTCTAGCTGAGACTACCGTCTTTGCTAATGCTGTTCCTTTGCTTTTGCGATCGCTGTGCGAAACTTTAGGATGGCAACTTGGCATTTTCTGGAGTGTAGACGAGGAAATTAATGCTCTGCATTGCATCGGTAGTTGGCATTCATCTGATTTGAGCATAGAGAATTTCCAAGTATTTAACCAGCCTTCAACTCTTGCTCTTGGGGGAGGAAGCCGTCAACCTGTTTGGATTTGTGAACTTGCTTCAGATGAGAATTTTTTTGCAGCCGCCATCGAATTACCGATTGTGCTGGGTAATAAAGTTTTAGGTGCGATGAAATTCTTCACCAACCAAATTTTACAGCGTGACTTAGATTTACTCCAAATGATGAGTGCGATCGCCATTCAAATTGCTCAGTTCATCCAACAGCAACAAACAGAGGAAAAATATCGCCAAATTTTGCAAACTGCGGGTGTTACAATTTTGGAGAAAGATTTTACCCCTGTGAAAAATTTAACTAATCACCTCACAGATGAAGAAGTGACGGGTTTGCAGCAGTGTTTGACCGAACAACAAACCACACTGCGCGAACGTCAGCAAGCCGAAGAAAATCTCCGTCACAGTGAAGCACGCTACCGTTCCCTAGCAGAAGCAAGCGCATCTATCATTTGGAAGGCGGGAATCTGGGGTAATGTTATTGACGAAATTCCTAACTGGCAAGCATTTACCGGGCAAAGTCCTGAAGAATACAAAGGCTGGGGTTGGGTAAATGCACTGCACCCAGAAGACCGGAAATCTGTAGCTGCAATCTGGAGACAAGCCTTTTATCAGCGCAGCGTTGCAGTTGCAGAATATCGTGTCCAGCGCCATGACGGCGAATACCGTCACATGTCTATACGCGGTGTACCCATACTCAATGAAACAGGAGAAATCATCGAATGGGTGGGGATGTGTCTAGATATTACCGAACACAAGCAAGTAGAAGCAGAACGCGAACGACTCCTGGCGCTACTGGAAACAGAACAGACTCGCTTGGTGGAAGCTAATGTGCTGCTTGATACCCTTTTTAATAACGCGCCTATCGGCATTGGTGTATGGGATGAAGAATTAAGATTTGTGCGTTTGAATCAAGCTTTAGCTGAAATCAACGGTCTGCCCCAAGAGGTGCATATCGGTAAGACCATCGCCGAATTGCTACCTGGAGTAGGTGTAGAAGTTACGGAAGCTTTGCTTCGTGTGGTGGAAACTGGAGAATCTGTTTCTCAAGAAACTAGTGGAGAAACACCCGCCGCCCCTGGAAAGCAGCGCTACTGGTCAGTAAATTACTATCCGATTAAACTACCTGATAAAATCACTTGGGTGGGTGCAATTTGCGAAGAAATCACCGAACGCAAACAAGCAGAAGTCGAACGCGAGCAACTACTAGAACGCGAACGCGTGGCTCGTGTTGAAGCTGAGGACGCCAAAGAGCAAGTTAGCAAAATTTTAGAAAGTATCACTGACGGCTTTCTTGCCTTTGACACTGAGTGGCGCTTCACCTACCTTAATCATGAGGGAAGCAGAACTTTAGGACGTTCCTCTGAGGATCTGCTGGGAAAGAATTTGTGGCAAGAGTTTCCAGAATTGGCTGATACTAGTTTTGGTCAGCTTTATCAAAAAGCAGTCGCTTTGGCAGTCCCCCTGGAGTTAGAAGATTATTACCCACCCTTTGAAGCGTGGTTTGCCGTCCGCGCTTATCCTTCACCCACAGGACTATCGCTATATTTCCGTAACATCAACGTCCGCAAACAAGCACAAGCAGCACTAACAGAGAGCGAAGCCCGTTTTCGGCTGATGGCAGAGAATTCCACTGATATTATTTCACGTAGTACAGTAGATGGAATTTTCCTGTATCTTTCACCAGCTTGTTACACAGTACTAGGGTATCAACCAGAAGAACTAATAGGTCGTTTTGGCGGCGAGTTAGTTCACCCAGAGGATTTAGCTGAGATTGTCAAGGATTACCCAATCAATGCTGATTTACCAGATATTTATACCATTACTTATCGCACTCGTCATAAATACGGACATTATATTTGGCTAGAAACAACAGTTAGAGCGATTCGCGATCGCCAAACGCAACAAATTTTAGAAATGCAAGCTTCTTCGCGGGATATAACTGGGCGCAAGCAAGTGGAAGATAGACAGCGTTTTTTAGCCTCAGCTAGCGGAATTCTGGCTACATCATTAGACTACGAGACAACATTAGCAACCTTGGCGCGTTTAGCAGTACCCGAAATAGCTGATTGGTGCGTAGTTGATATGATTTATGACAATCAATTAGTTCGCCGGGTTGCAGCCGCCCATGCCGATCCAGCAAAACAAGAATTGGTAGAACAGTTACAAAATTATCCCCCCGATTTGGCACAAACACAAGGTGTTGCCGAGGTGATACGTTCAGGCAAATCACAAATTACTCATTTTATTTCCTCAGAACAGATACAAGCAGCAACCGCCAATGCCAGTCATTTGAACATCTTGCAACAGCTAAATCCTCAATCTGGAATGTGCGTGCTGCTCATAGTTCGCGGACGGGTACTAGGAGCTATGACTTTAGTATCTTCTGCCAATCATCGCTACGATAGTCAGAGCTTAATGTTAGCTGAAGAGTTGGCTCGGCGTGCAGCGATCGCCGTTGATAATGCCCGACTCTACACAGAAACACAGCAATCTCAACAAGCTGCCGAACAAGCCGCATCTCGTACTGCCCGTTTGCAAGCCATTACCGCCGCCCTTTCTGAATCTCTAACTCCTGCACAAGTGGCTGAAGTAATTGTCGAGCAAGGTATGGCAGCTTTGGGAGCTAGTTCTGCTTTAGTAGCACTACTGACTAACAATGGCACAGAATTGGAAATTCTCCGTGCAGTTGGTTATCAACAAGAAGCAGTAGATTTATGGCGTCGATTCTCAATTAATACAGTCGCACCACTGGCAGAAGCAGTACGAACTAAACAACCTGTTTGGCAAGAGTCAACAACCACAAGGGTGGTTCGTTACTCACATCTAGCTCAAGAGTATGCCCGGTATAATTACGGTGCTTGGATTTCGATTCCATTAATTATTGAGGGACGAGCTATAGGGGGAATGTCTTTAGCTTTCGCCGAGAATCATCAGTTGAACCAAGACGATCGAGCTTTTGTGCTGGCACTAGCACAGCAATGCGCTCAAGCAATGGAACGTGCGCGTTTATACGAAGCAGAACAAACTGCACGAGAAGCAGCAGAAAACGCCAACCGCATTAAAGACGAGTTTTTGGCAGTTCTTTCCCATGAATTGCGATCGCCACTCAACCCAATTCTCGGATGGGCAAAGTTACTCCAAACTAGAAAACTTGATGAAAAGACAATTCCTCACGCTCTTAAAACCATCGAGCGCAATGCTCAATTACAAGCTCAATTAATTGAAGACTTGCTGGATATTTCCCGAATTTTACAAGGTAAACTCAGCTTAAATATCTACCCAGTTGATTTGACAACCGTAATTTCCGCAGCAATGGAGACAGTGCGACTGTCAGCAGAAGCCAAATCCATTGAGATGCACATCAGCATGGAACCGAACCTGGGACAAGTTTTAGGTGACTCCAGCCGATTGCAGCAAGTCATTTGGAATCTGCTTTCAAACGCCGTTAAATTTACACCAGAGAGGGGACGAGTTGATATTCGACTCGAAGAGGTAGGGAGTCGGGGGGATGAGGGGGATGAGGGGGATGAGGGAGATGAGGGAGACAAGGGAGACAAGGGAAAAAGCTGGAGCCAATGCCCAATGCCCAATGCCCAATGCCCAATGCCCTATGCCCAAATCACCGTCAGCGACACAGGCAAAGGCATCGATCCCAATTTTCTGCCCTATGTATTTGAATATTTTCGCCAAGAAAACAGCAGCACCACCAGAAAATTTGGGGGATTGGGGTTAGGATTAGCGATCGTCCGTCACTTAGTGGAACTGCATGGAGGCACAGTCCAGGTAGAAAGTCAAGGTGAAAATCGCGGCGCAACTTTTACCGTCAGACTGCCCCTGATTCAACAGCCATCAGAGAGTAAACAAGACACTAGGGACTCCGAACCATCCTCAAATTTAAATGATGTCAACATTTTAGTAGTAGATGATGATGCCGATACGCGAGAATTCATTGCCTTTTTGCTAGAGCAATATGGGGCAAATGTCACAGCAGTGGGATCAGCGGATGAAGCGCTAGCCGCCTTAAAGCAATCTCTACCAGATGTGCTGTTAAGCGACATTGGAATGCCAGACGTAGATGGATGCATGTTTATGCGACAGTTGAGAAAATTACCACCAGAACAGGGAGGACAAATTCCGGCGATCGCACTTACCGCCTATGCTGGAGAAATTAACGCCAAACAAGTACTTGCAGCAGGATTCCATAAGCATATCGCCAAACCAGTAGAGCCAAGCGAATTGATAGAAGCGATCGCTAACTTACTTGAGACGTTGAGGTGTGTGTGATTTTCCTCCTAAGTTTTAAATTGGGCATTGGGCATTGGGTATGGGGCATTAGTTATTCCCCTCATCTCCCTCATCTCCCTCATCTCCCTCATCTCCCTCATACACCATCTTTAACATTAACTTTCTTTGGTAAAAGTCCTTGAGCATACCACAAATCAGCAATTTTTTGTTGTTTTTCAACGATTTTTTCAGTGATTGGTAATAGCCCATATGCTGATTTGGCTTGAATTTGTTTTAAGGTAGGTACATCAATACCAACATCAGGAGAAACCAGTTCTGCCAATTTATCAGGATTTTTTTGAGACCATTCATCTGCTTTTAAAAGTTCTTCCAGGAAAATTTTCAGAACCTCAGGATGTTCTTTGGCAAATTTACGTGACGTAGAATAAAAACCGCCAAGATCCTGGAGTCCTTGTCCATCTATTAATACACGACCAATATTTTTTTGTATGGCTCTTGTGATGTATGGTTCCCAAGTTACCCAAACATCAAGTCCACCCTGACTAAAAGCGACATTTGCATCTGGAGGTGGTAGGAAAACAGATTTCACATCAGTGAGTTTTAGTCCCTCTTTTTGTAATGCTTTGAGTAAAACATAATGGGCGATGGAGGCTTTTTGAAAAGAAACTTTTTTACCCTTAAAATCAGCAGCACTTTTAATGGGAGAATTTGCTGGTACAAGAAAAGAAACTCCTCTACCATTAAATGCTGTACTCGCTACGTAAACAAGAGGTGTACCTGCGGCTTGGGCAAATATGGGAGGTGATTCAGCAGTGGCTGCAATGTCAAGAGAACCAGCATTTAATGCTTCTAAAGCTTGGGGCCCAGCAGCAAACTCCAGCCACTTTACACTAAAATTCTTTGCCGCTAAACTTTTTTCTAAAGTCCCCTGTTTCCTCATCACTGCAAGAGAACCGAGTTTAGAATAAACAACTCGCACTTCTTGCTTTTCTGTAGTATTAGAAACTGGTTGATTTTTGACTTGTGTACTAGTAGAAGATACTTGGTTCTGAGTAGTTTGGTTTTCGCTACTGCAACCTACTATGCTCATTGGTATTGCTAAACAACAAGCAGTTATTAGTAGCGATACATAATAATTGCGCTCAATTTTTAATTTGGCTCTTAAATCTAGGATGTCTAGATTTTGCCTAAATATTAGCTTGATATTTGCAGTTTTTGATTGTGGCAAGTTATTACTCAAGGGCTTAAAGTTTAGTAAAGAAGAAAAAACTTTTATCACAATTTATCCTCCATTTTTTAGTAAGACAAACTGTTATTTTAAGTCTATATTTTATCTATTTTTATATTTCAATAAAGTGTTTATGAACACTAATATCTACGAAAATGTATAGCGGTTTTTCATACATAATTTGATGCTTATATAAACATTATTTTGTATATTATTTTGAGTTATGTGATAAATTTAAGCTGTTATTTAACATAAAAATAAGTATAGCTATTTTCTTGAAAATTTAAATCTTTTATAACTAGTCTTGTCAAAGTGGATAAAAATTTTGGTCAATAAACTCCTCCTTAACTTCTTTACTCTGCGCTCTCTGCGCCTCTGTGGTAAAAAAATACTTTATAAACCGCAGAGGCACAAAGGTCACAGAGAGAAAAAAGAGATTTTACGAGTCACCTTGAAAGGACTAGTCTTATATAGTTCATGAATTACTATAGATATTTTTCAGCCATATTTAAATTTTGTAGAGACGTAATTAATCGCTCCGTCTCTACTTGAAATATCCAGACTAAAAAGGACGACTACCTGCAAGGCTAACTCGTTTTAATACTCGTCGTTCATTGGGATCAAATGCTTGACGGTAGTGCAAAGTAGCTTGATTATCCCAATAGACAATATCACCTACAGACCATTTGTGTTGGTAGTAGAATTGAGGCTGATTTAGATGTTGACGCAACTGTTCAATCAGTTTTGATCCTTCTTCAGGTTCTAAGCCTACAATCTCTACTTCAGTATCAGTATCTAAGTAAAGATGCTTTTTACCACTCTCAGGATGTGTCCGCACTAGAGGATGAGGAAAGACGGGACTGATTAATGGGATATTCTTGTCCCAACGATACAAAGGACGGGGTGCATTTCGGTTTTGTAAAAACGGATTATAGGTAATTAACTGTAAATTAGCAATCCGTTTTTTCGTAGCTTCATCTAAAGCTTCATAAGCCAAATTGGTATTTAACCAATAAGTATTTCCACCTTGAGAAGGTATTTCTAAAGCATAAAGAAGCGAGCCACTAGACGGAGTAGGAGTCCATTTATGGTCAGAGTGAAAACTTAGTTCTCCAGTACCAGTATAGCCACCATCGACATTAGAAATCAGAATTACCACGGGAGTTTCTCCAGGTTTAGAAGCCAGTACTGGAGTCTCGTCAGGTGGTACAAAAAGTGCGCCAAAGTATAGAGAAAAATTCAAAAACTGCTCATCAGAGAGTTGTTGCTCTTTAAAGATGAGGATGTGGCGATCGCGCAAAGCTTCTTTAAGTTGTAATATGACTTCAGGTGCAATAGGTTGACTCGCATCCAGACCAGTAACTATCGCTCCTAACGGAGCATCAATAGGGGTGATTTTTATTTCTGTTAAAGTCGCAGTAGGCATAATATTCTCCTCTGTTTTATTGCCTTCTTAGAGATAATGCAAATTTGAAAAATAAATCCGAAAAATGCACTTATAGCAGCTTTTTTCAGAAAGACATTCTCAATCCAAAATCCAAAATCTAAAATCAAAAATTATATGGCTACTTGTTAGCTAAAACCTCAGCAGGAGTAATTTTGGCGTACTCTTCAGGTGTCAAAAACCCAACTTTCACATCCACCTTCGTTGGTATAAGTCCCAGGCTGTACCATTTGTCTGCAACCTCTTGTTGCTTCTTGATAGTTTTCTCAGTAATTGGTAGCACCCCATAGTTATATTTACTATGCATAGTTTCTAGAATAGGCGGGTCTAGTTGAGTTACAGGAGCAAGTAATTGTGCTACTTCTTTCGGATGCTCCTTAGTCCAGATTTCTGCTTTTTCTAATTCTTCTAGAAAAACTTTAATCACATCAGGGTGTGACTGATAAAACTGACGTGAAGTTGAGTAAAAGTTGCCAGTATCCCGCAATTCACCTCCATCTACCAAAACACGACCTACTTTGTTTTGGACATTTCTAGTAACGAATGGCTCCCAAATAAACCAAGCATCCACCTTGTTCTGACTAAAAGCCACATTAGCATCTGGTGGTGGGAGAAAAATTGATTGGACATCACTTAGTTTCAGTCCCGCTTTTTCTAATGCTTTGACTAATAAGTAGTGACCTATTGAGGCTTTTTGAAAGGCTACTTTTTTTCCTTTCAAGTCAGCAACATTTTTAATGGGAGAGTTTATTGGAACTAAAAGTGAAATTGCTTTACCACTAGGGTATGTAGTAGCTAGATAAACAAGAGGTGCCCCCGCTGCTTGTGAAAACACAGGAGGTGACTCGGCTGTAGATGCAATATCAAGTGCGTTTGCATTTATAGCTTCTAGCTGTTGCGGTCCCGCTGCAAACTCAGACCACTGTACCTTAAAACCCAGAGGCTCCAATCGTTTTTCTAAAGACCCCTGTTTTTCTAATACTGCTAGACCAGTGAGTTGTTTTGAACGCACAATTCGTACTGTTTGCTTTTCTGTAGTGTTAGATGAAGCTGCTGGATTAGAAGATGCAGGGGACTGCTGAGCGTTATTTTTGGCTTCACTACAACTGGATAAAGCTGTCGATAATACTAAGCAGTAGCCCAGAGCAAATAATAAAGAACGACGTGTTACTTTCTGGCTTTTTCTAAATTCAAACTTTGGTTTGATAGCTGGCATGGGTTGTTTTCTTTATTGTTCTATACGTGGTAAAAAATTATGATCGATTGCAAACTCAAAAAGCAAAAAAATATTTATTAATTTCTGGCGAATTCAAGTAATTCAAATATAAGAAGTAGAGTGGGTATGACCCCACTCTATAACGACTCGAGGAACTTGAGTTTAACAGTTAGGAGGCGGAAAATTAGAAAATGGAGTGAGAATAACCCACTCCAGGGTTGTGCTAGTCGAAAATGGAAAATTAGAGCAGAATTCAGGGGTCAGAATTCAGGAGTCAGAATTTAGAGAGAAGTTGGAGCGCTGGTTTCGAGCGAACTGACGGCAGTTATTTTAAGTGGGGGAACCCCGCCAAGGGACTGGCTCAACTTTGTAAGAGAGTGGTGGATCTAAATCTCCCACTAATTGATTCTGAATTCTTCTTTTTAACTTCCAAAGAAGCGGCGCTATTTCTTCCAAGCGACTGAGATTGTAGCTTTGAGTTCTTCTGTAAAATGTCCAGACGGTTCAGCTTGTAGTAATGCTTCTTTGAGGTCTGCTTCAAACGCTGGAGCATTATCGCCATAGAAAATTTTCAGAGAAAAAGCTGTGGTGTATAAGTAGCCAAGATAGCTATCGACAGTCCAAGATTTCTCAAATGGCACTTCATAAACTTCTTGACGAGCAAAAGCTGAATTGGCAATAACAACTTCATGGGGAGGATCAACTGGCTTACGAGTACCTTCTCCTCGTTGTCCAGTCCGCCGGCGATCGCCTAACCATTTTTTCACGACTCCAACAGCAGCTTGTTTCCAGGGTAAAGAACTTTCCCAAGGATTATCACCAGTATTCAGCAGTGCTATTCCACCATCATCAGTAAGCAATTCATAAAGGCGTTCAAGCACTAGTTCGCGTTCCATCCAGTGGAAAGCTCGACCAATAGTAGTTAACCTAAATGTTCCTAAACTAGAGTCGATTAACTCTGCTCCTTGTTCTAACCAAGTAATATTACTTGCTCCCACTGCTGCTGCTTGCCGTTTAGCTTCTGCAATCATATCGGGATCGGGATCGATCGCCACAACTTCTTCAAATTTGGTTCGCAAAGGAATTGCAATCAATCCCGGCCCGGTACCCAAATCAAGTAATCGTCCTTCACCATTCAGATTAAATATTTCAGCTAGCTTGTCAAATACAACAGCCGGGTATTTGGTTCTGTATTGAGCGTAGCCCTCAGCCGCTCCCTCAAATAAGGTCGGGTCATAGGTAGGAAGTGTTTTCAGTTGAGTCATATCGATTTTGGATTTTAGATTTTAGATTTTGGATTTTGTAGAGACGCGATTCATCGCGTCTTCTATGGGGATAAATGCCCCATGCCCCATGCCCTAAGAATATTGGGTAATCACGGGTAGCTGATCGTTAAGTACCCAATCACCGATCGCTCGCAATTTGTAGTCCACAGGATCATGAAGGGTAAAGGTTCGCAAATCTCGCCAGTAACGGTCAAATCCATATTTGGTTGCAGTGGCACGAGTTCCTGTAACTTCAAAGATGCGATTGGTAATATCTATACCTACGCGGGTAGCTAATGCTTTGGCTGCGGAAACTGCGATCGCTACTTCTCCCCTTTCTTGATGAGTAAGCGTTATATCCTTGTCCCAGGCTGCTTGCACCTTTTCGGCTGCTAAGTCAGCTAGAGCGATCGCACCTTGGATTTCGATCCAAAAATCGCCGTAATTATGCAGAATATACGGGTCTTGAGTAGCACTATCTACTCCCGATGTAATCCAAGGACGAGTATTAGTTTTGGTATACTCACGAGCAGCTGCAAAGGCTCCTTTGGTAATTCCCAAATAAACGTTAGTTTTTGTTAGCTGGGCAATAATACCAAGAAAAGTTGAGAAGGCATTATCAGGAGGTTCTGGTGGCCCTAAAATTTCATCTTTTTCTACTAGAACATTATTAAATGTATAACTATTACTATCAGTACGACGTTGCCCAATATTATCCCAATCTTGATTAGAAATTAAGCCTTCTCTGTCTTTGGGAATTATAAATATAAAGGGCAACTCTACACCATCTTGCAAAGCCGAGAATACCCGATAATCTGCAACAGCAATACCTGTACCAAAGCTTTTAACACCATTAACCCGAAAATTTTCGCCTTCTGCGCTAATTTTCAGCCTAGTATCCCGCGTATTAATAGCATTCGCCCAAAACAAGTTATTCTTAGCAGTCTCACTATAATATTTTTCCTTTTGGGCTGATGTGCCAGAAACATGACCCAAAGCCGTCAAATTCAAATGATTACCATATAACTGACCAATTGAACCATCAGCTTTTGACAGTTTTCTCACAATTTTTAAGGCATCAATCCAAGTTGCGCCAATTCCACCATATTGTTTAGGCACAACCAGTGGTAACAAACCAGTTTCACGCAGTCTATTAATTTCCTCTTCTGGAACTCCCGCTTTGGCATCCCTTTCAACTGCGGATTGGGCAAGTTCTTTAGATAAAGAAGCTGCTACATCAATGTAATCCTTTGGTTTTGTAATATCTAGCACCATAAAAAATCACCCTTTTTGTAATTCGTAATTCGTAATTCGTAGTTCGTAATTCGTAATTCGTAATTCAGGCAAATACAGAAGAATGCTTAATTAATGGAGTTTTTACTTGGTTGTTGTGTCAACATTTCTGTTCCTCCGAATTTGCTATTAAACGCGGAATTTAGGAGAAATGTAGAGTGAGTAAGTAAGCAAGACTCACCCTACAACTAAACAGAGGAAATGGAACATGGAACACTGTAAAGATGGGCATGGGGCATTGGGCATTGGGCATGGGGCATTGGGCATGGGGTATGGGGCATTGGGTATGGGGCATGGGGCATTGGGCATGGGGGAAAGGTTCAATTTATCCCTTTACCCTTTAACCTTTTCCTCTACCTCCCCATCTCCCTCATCTCCCTCATCTCCCTCATCTCCCTCATCTCCCCCATCTCCCCACTCCCTACTCCCTACCCCCTAGAAGCCAAAAATTCATCTGCGGCTTTCTCAACACCTGTACCCTTGAAGAAGTCACGATTGAGACTGGTGTACAACTCCAATGGATGGATTGATAGGAAGTGGCGGAGGTCTTCTTCGGTGATGATTTCTTGTTCTACCATCGAGTAGGCGTTGGCAGTTACAGTGGTGATATCAGGTACATCCCAGTGACCGGAATCAGAACCCAAGAAGGCTTTAACTCTGTCGCCAAAGGGATTAGCTGCACGATTAAAGGCTTGGGCTACGCGGGTATCATCTGATTCTGTACCGAAGTAGAAATGATTCAAAAAGCGATCGCGAACATCCTCTGGCTTCTCAATTCCCGCCAGTTCAAATTCATCGAGTTCGCCTGGATCTTCTGGAGCTAATAGTTGATGGTGGAATCCCAGACCATCACCAATTTGATCCAAGCGTCCATCCACAAGTTCGCCACCGTAGCGAGTGTACAACTCTACTAGTGCTTCCTTATCTATAATTGCAGGATTGTTATGTGACAACAAATGTTGTTTGTTGCGGGTTTCCCAATGCCAAATAATATCTGCATATAGACTAGTACCCCAAGCAGAACCACCTTCTAAGAAAGCAAATCTTAAGGTGGGGAAGCGGCGAGTTACACCACCAAAGAATAGAGATTTGCACAATGCTTCTGCTGCGAAGGCAAAGTGATTAATGTGATTGTACTGGGCATTGGTCACCGATCGCTGAGTCGTCCAACCTTGACTCGAAGCATGAGTTGTGGGTACAACTTTGAGTTCTACGCACTTCTCCCAGAATGGATCGTAATCATATTGGCTATCTAAACCAAAATTATCAATCCAAACCACTTCGTTAGCCACTTCTGGGCCGTACTTTTCAAAAGCGGGAATCGGACGACGGACGTAACCAGGAATTTGAATTGCTTTGAGTCCCAGCACATTCACTGCATATTCCAACTCTTCAATTCCCTCTTGGGGAGTGTGCATTGGAATCGCAGCGATCGGTGTTAGCTTATCAGAATATGGGCGGAAAATGTCAGCATGGTAAGTGTTAACTGCTCGACAAACAGCACGCCGCATTTCTTCGTTACCGATATTCGGCGCCATAGTTGCCAAGTTGGGGTACACCACAGCAAAGTCTGTACCTGCTTCTTGCAGACGTTCGTGCAGCAACTTCGGCAAGCTAATGGTAGCCAAATTCAAAGTGTCTTTGGTTGGACGCCCCCACCAATTAGGACGATTAGTCCGATAAGCAAAACGTTCTTCCCAACTTTGCTTGTACCACTTAAAACGGGAAGATCCTGGTAAATTTTCTTTGAAGCGTTCAACAAGCGCTGTTCCACCAACTTGCTCTAAATAATCTAAGACTGCTGGCTCGAATTCCTGGGTATGCACATCGGTATCGATGATGGGATAACCCAACTTTTCACGAATCTGAGCAGACCTTGTTTTTTTCGGACGTTCAAGAGCGATCGTCATGATAGTTTACCTTATATTGGGGATTGGGGATTGGGGATTGGGGATTGGGGATTGGGGATTGGGTAGTGGGGATTGGGGATTGGGGATTGGGTAGTGGGGATTGGGTATTAGGAAACTTCTTCCAGTCCCTAATCCCTAGTCCCCAGTCCCCAGTCCCCAGTCCCCAGTCCCCAGTCCCTAATCCCTAGAAACCAAAAATTCATCTGCCGCTTTCTCAACAGCCGTACCTTTGAAGAAGTCACGATTCAGGCTGGTGTACAACTCCAAGGGATGGATTGACAGGAAATATTGCAAATCTTCTTCGGTGATAATCTTACGTTCTACCATCGAATAAGTGTTAGCTGCGATCGCTGTGATATCAGGTACATCCCAGTGACCAGAATCGGAACCCAAGAAGGCTTTAACACGTTCCCCATAAGGATTAGCTTTGCGGTTAAATGCTTGGGCTACACGGGTATCATCCGATTCTGTGCCGAAGTAGAAATGATTCAAAAAGCGATCGCGGATATCCTCTGGCTTAGTAACTCCTGCTAAGGCGAATTCATCTAAATCACCTGGTTCTAACGGGGCTACTAAATCAGCATGGAAACCTAAACCACTACCTAACTGCTCCAAACGACCATGTACTAATTCACCACCATAGCGAGTGTAATACTCTAGCAATTCTTCCCGATTAATATTGCCAGGATTGTTATTTTCCACCAAATGGTCTTTATTCCGGGTATACCAATGCCAAATCAAATCAGTGTACAAACTAGCACCCCAAGCCGCGCCCCCTTCTAAGAAGGCGAACTTAAGTGTGGGGAAGCGGTGAGTTACACCACCAAAGAACAAAGATTTACACAGCGCTTCTCCAGCCGCCGCAAAGTGACCGATATGGTTGTATTGGTAGTTGCTAATGGAACGCCGGTTTATCCATCCCATACCAGAAGAGTGGGTGGTGGGTACAACTTTCAGTTCTACGCACTTGGCCCAGAATGGATCGTAGTCATACTTACTATCCAAACCAAAAGTATCAATCCAGATAGCTTCGTTTGCTACTTCTTCGCCATACTTCTCGAAGGCGGGAATCGGACGGCGGATATGGCCGGGAATTTGAATTGCTTTGAGTCCCAGCACATTTACCGCATATTCCAATTCTGCGATCGCTTCTTCGGGCGTATTCATGGGAATAGCCGCAATGGGTGTTAGGCGATCGCTATAAGGACGGAAAATATCAGCGTGGTAAGTATTAACTGCACGGCAAACAGCCAGCCGCATTTCTTCATTACCAATGTGTGGCGCCATAGTTGCCAAGTTGGGGTACACAACTGCAAAGTCTGTACCTGCTTCTTGCAAGCGCTCGTGCAACAACTTCGGTAAACTAATGGTGGCTAAATTTAAAGCATCCTTAGTGGGACGAGTCCAAAACGGAGGACGTGCAGTCCGATAAGCGCGGCGTTCTTCCCAAGTTTGCTTAAACCATTTAGAGCGAGATGCACCAGGTAAATGTTCTTGGAAACGTTCAGCGATCGCACTTCCAGCAACTTGCTCTAAATAGTCCAAGAATGCCGGCGGAAATTCTTGGGTATGTACATCAGTATCGATGATTGGATAACCCAATTTTTCCCGAATCTGAGCAGACCTAGTTTTTTTTGGACGTTCTAATGCAATAGTCATGATAATTTATCCTATTGTGGGGATTGGGGACTGGGGATTGGGGACTGGGGACTGGGGACTGGGGACTGGGGGACTGGGGACTGGGGACTGGGGGACTGGGGACTGGGGACTGGGGACTGGGGATTGGGGACTGGGGATTGAGGACTGGGGACTGGGTATAGGGCATTTGTTATTAACTTTTCTCCCTCATCTCCCTCATCTCCCTCATCTCCCTCATCTCCCTCATCTCCCTCATCTCCCTTATCTTCCTAGTCCCCAGTCCCAACCCAATCTTTTAATTGAAAGTCGGACTTTGCTAAACCTTGCGAAACTAAAAATTTCTTAGTCCCTTCTAAAAGTTTCACTCCTTCAGGTGGTAAACGTTCTTCTGATACTTGTTTAAGTGGGTAAGATATTTTGATGATATCGATGGGATATTTAGTAGTTTGAGCGTGGTACTGATAATATTCTTCAGAGTTAGCTTTTAAATCCTTGGCTGCTTCTGTCAGAATTGCGTTAAATTTATCTGGAAAATCAGGTTTTTTCGCCAGAAATTTTTCGGTTGCTACAATTAGTGATGTCCCTGATAAACCCTTATGATTCGCAGAAGAATCAATCACTGGAAATCCTTGGGATTTCAAAAAAGGTCCCATATCGCTTGAAGTCGCATAAGCCGCTACATCACCACGTTCTAAAGCTGCTTTTGCTTCAGTACTCATCAAGTGAACAACTTTTACATCTTTGGCAATTTTAGTTTCAGCTAACAAACCCAGCAGGTATCGATGCATATAAGAACCTTTTTGGGTAGCTATTTTTTCACCTTTAAGTTCAGCAAGCGATCGCGGGCCATTTTTTTTCGCTACTAACCAAGCGGTTGTATTAAATTGGCTAATCCGCAGCAGTCGAGTTTCTTCACCCCTAGCTCTTAAAACTATGGCTGGTGTATCCCCTAAAGAACCAACATCTAATTGACCTGCAACAAGTGCTTCATTTAGATCCGGTCCGTTAGGAAATCGCGCAAAAGTAATGTTTTGAAATCCCGATTTTTTGAGTTCGCGCTCTAATATTCCCTTTTTCTTTGCCCAACCAAGTGCCCCTGTAGGTTCTGTACTACCTACATAACCTATACGCAAGATAGATATATTATTAGATGCAGCAATAGAACTAGTACTATTGGCATTAATAGTCTCAATGGATTGAGCCGATTCACTTTTGCCTTGGCTACATGCTGTAGTTAGCAGCAGTAATACACAAACGACTGAAGTTGATAATTTCAAACTAATTTTATTTTGACTGATAGAACCTATTGCTAACATGAACGACAGCATGACTATTTTCTCCGCTGTACTATTTCATCTGCTTCAAAATTTGGAATGTTTGATCGTTGTTTGCTGTTGATGTGCGTTTATGTCCCCAACCAACGTTTTCACGGTAACTACCCAGTAAGCCGACTTCTACCAATTCTGCTTCGTTGACTGAAGTCTGCATGTCGCTTTGGGGTGCTACATAAAGGGCGTCAACTGGACAATACAATTCGCACATATAACAGGTTTGACAGTCACTTTGTCGGGCAATAGTTGGCGGTGCATCAGGTACACGTTCAAACACGTTAGTTGGACAAACGTTCACGCAGATATTACATTTTATGCACCGTGATTCGCTGACCAACTCAATCACACTACGGCTCCTCCTATTTTGGATTTTAGATTTTGGATTTTGGATTGGAAAATTTCTGCTTTTGCTGTAGTGTTTAGCGGCTGAGTCTTGACCCAGACTTGATCTAATCCACCACTAATTAAATAATGTTGCTGGTTGGGATCTTGTTCGGGATAGTCTAAATGTTTGTGCATACCACGAGTTTCTTTTCGTTCAATGGCACTGCTATACATCCATCGCGCTGTGGCTACCATGGCCGCAGCTTCTCTAGCCCGAATAAGTTCTTGATTTGATGTTACTTGGCTACTACGGATTTCTTGCCAGAGGTGATTTAGTCTCCCTAAAGACTCAGTTAAGCCTTGTTCTGTACGGAATAAGTTCTTTTCGTAGGGGAATACTTCGGCTTGGACTGCGTGAATCACTTCATCGGTTGCAAATTTATGATGGCGATCGCTCTGACTCTTTAATCCTACCTCTCCAACACCCTGAACCCGTCCTTGAGCTTTTTGTTCTTTCAAACTGCGGATATATTCAGCAGCTGATTGACCTGACCAATAGCCAGAAGATATTGCCCAAGCTGCATTGTGACTACCACCGCCAGTGAATCCGCCACAAATCAGCTCCCGTGTGGCTGCATCTCCAGCAGCGTAGAGTCCCCGCACGGAAGTAGCACAGCTCTCATCTACAATCCGAATTCCTCCTGTACCGCGTACAGTTCCCTCTAGGCGCAAGGTAACGGGAAAACGTTGGGTAAATGGATCTATACCTGCACGGTCGAAGGGTAAAAAGAAATTAGGCTGTGCCAAACGCATAGATGGGCGCATGGATTGGGTTGCTTTATCCAAAATGGCGTAAACTGGCTGTTGCAGCAATGTCTGGGCGATTACCGAACGTCCCCTTTGAGAACCAGCACCAGGAATCACGGTACCGTCTTCATAGGTGAACGTTGCCCAATTGTAGAACAGGGTTTTGGTAACTGAAGAAAAAGCTGGGGAGATGCCATAAGCGTTGGAAAACTCCATACCCGACATCTCGGCACCTGCTTCAGCAGCCATTAAATAACCATCCCCTGTCAGGACATTGCATCCCAACGCTTTACTCAGAAACGCACAGCCACCAGTGGCAATGATTGTGGCACGCGATCGCACCATCCATCTCCCACCAGTCTGACGGTTCACACCGGTAGCACCGCCAATAGCACCATCTTCACCTACCAATAGTTCTAAGGCGGGGCTGTGGTCTAAAATCTTGACTCCTGCCCGTTGAATTTGCCGTCGCATCAACCGCATGTATTCGGGGCCTTGGAGCGATCGCCGATAGGGCTTGCCTTCATCGTCGGTGGGAAAGGGATAACCCCACTCTGCTAACTGATTAACGTTGACATAGGTCTGATTCAGCACCCGATCCATCCAATGGCGATCGGATAAAAACCCACCCAATGATTCCCGACTCGCCTTGGCTGTTTCCCGTGCTTCTGGGTCGGGTGGCACATACCACACACCATTACCAGACGCAGCAGCACATCCAGTCGTCCCACAATATCCTTTGTCTACGAGGACAACTCTAGCTCCACTTGATGCAGCACTCCAAGCCGCCCAAGTTCCAGCAGGCCCACCCCCAATTACTAGGACATCTGCTTGCAAGTCGAGTTCAAAATCGGTTGTTAACGTCTTCAGCATCTAAAGTATTTCCCCCATCGATCAAGTCTCAAGCATCAAATCTTCACCCCATCGATGCCGCACACCATCAGAAATCTATTTTCTACTTGGTTGAGGGTTTCCTACTACCCTCGATTATGGCTCCTTTATTTAAGGTTGCCAGTAGATTAAATTTTAAACTACTTTATCTTTAGCGATTAACCGTAGTTTGTGACATAACAAAGCTTTTCACAATTTCTGATAAAAAGCAAGCATTTTCACAGACAAATTTCAACATAAAGTTCTGTAAAATCAACTTTCCATATCTCAACATACACTTGCTTTTTACATGGTTTTGTGCATCTTTGATTTTCAGATGGCTATGAGTTGTTTGTAGTTAGTGCTTTAGCGCTAAAGAGGGGAGTAGGGAGCAGCAGGGAAACAGGAATTTTTCATTCTCCCCGTTGCCGCCTGCCCCTGGAGCCTCAGTCTTTACAAATGACGAGTGACAAATGACAAATGACTAAAACCTAAAGACAGTACGAACCCAACCAAATAAACTATCAGGATTACTATTATTAGAATCGGGTGCAGTAATCCAGATCAAACCCGGCGTAATCTCAATATTATCCCCGATTTTATATTGGTAAAATGCCTCAACGTGCAGAGAGGTGTCTTTATCTGCTTGTCCCGCACCTGCTCCCAAATTTACACTATTACTGAGGCGAGTGAGTTTTGGCTCCATACCAACTAAAACTCCCCCTAGAGCGCCTTCCTTAAAAAGATCCGGGAATGCCAGTCCTACCGCCCAATCCATAGCATTGCCATCTCCACGTCCTATATAGCGATGCGCTGCATAACTTACCCATCCATTGATTGCCAACTTAGGACTAATTTGATAAAACGCTTGTAGTCCATAAAGATTGCCGACAGTTCCCGCTCCAGCTACGGTACTGTTTACCAGGTTACTCCCGACTGCTGGGCCGAAGTTTGTTCCACTTAGACCTCTAGTATTTGCCGGGCTATAGGTATTGACGTAAGTTGCAGCCACTCGAAAATTCCGATTAGCAGAGTAGTATATTAACTGGGCTAAAGCTAAATACCTACCTGAAAATAAACCATTATTAGGTCTGGGATTACCACCGTTTGGTGCGCTATACGCTACCCCGAATTGAACCTGTTTGCCTAATCGCTGGAGTATGGCAATTCCGGGGCCGCTATCTCCATAGTTATAGACCAAAGACCGCCGTGAAAATCGTGAAATTCCATTAGCGCCAGTTGCAGAAGACGATTCAAAATATGGGTTAACCGGACCAGAAAGGCCGATCTCACTAGCTCCATCGGATAGAGCATAAATATTGACTTGGGTATTTGGAGTAGGTAAAAACCGATAGCGAACACCACCGAGAGTAACAGAGTTGGGTGCAAAAGTAATACTGGAGTTATCAGCGGTTCTCCCCTCATAAGTTCCCAATAATCCAGCTCTTGTTTGTCCCAGGGATGGTTGATTTCCACCTGACAGCGATAAGCTGAGTGAGTCTTTACCGTTAAAACTCGTGTTTAAGCGTAAGGAAGCTGAACCAGAAGCTGTGACATTGCGAGGTGCGGGTGTCCTAGTCACAACATTATTGCCCGCCAGAACTGAACCAAAGACAATCTGCGCTCTACCGATAAGTTTGGTTGTGGTGGTAAACTGGGTTGCTTCTAACTTCGCAGTCCGCGCTTCCAAGCTATCTAAGCGTCCCCGAAATTGAGCAAGTTCTACAGAAAATTGTTCTTGTAATTTTGTGATGGTATCCAAGTCTTCCCGTCTGACTAAATCTGTCGTTGAAGTCGCTATGAGTTCATTGAGGCGATCTAAAGCTGCATTTAACCCAGCTGCAAATTCATAGCGCGTTAGGGCACGATTCCCTTTAAATGTGCCATCTGTATATCCAGCAATTACACCATAACGCTCCACCAAAGACTGTAGTGCTTGAAATGCCCAATCTGTCGGCTTCACATCTGATAGTTGCGAGACGGATGTCACTTGTCCTGCCGAATTATTGGTAGGTTTTTTATTAGCGGGTGGTGCAACATCCAACAATTCCGATATAGGTGTCACTCGTTCTGGGTTTGTAACCTTTTTTCTAGTTATCGATGGAATTGAAGTTTCAACTGTCTGATTAACAACTGCTTCTGGAGGTTTGTTTGCTTCTACTTGAGCAACTGAAGTTTCAGCTGTCCGATCAACAACTATTTCTGGAGGTTTGTTTGCTTCTACTTGTTTAGGCAGTTCGGCCTGACTTTTGGCCGGATGAAAAACCAGGATAGCTAGAATATCTAGTAACGAAAGGAGGAACAGTATGGATCTATAATTCCAGCGAAAATTGGACATGACTCTTTAACTCCTCAACCTGAAAAACGAATAAACTAGCTCTAAACTGCACAAAAAATCACCATAAATCCCTGATGCAATGTTTGTGCTAAACCATTAGATAGTGGACTTAGTAAAGGTTTAATTGATGAGAAAATTACAAATCTTCGGATATCAAAACCACAACTAAGCAGTTGAATATACAATCCAAAAGTCGCAGTAAATTATTAATTTTGCCGCTTGCAAGGATAGTAAGATGATGTTTGAAAATTGGTGACTGGTAATCAGCTATATTTTGACAGCATCAATTATTAGTTAAATCCGATAAAACGATAGACTTACCGGATTTTATTTAGAAATATCTTTGCATAGAGCTTGCTACAATGCAAGACCCAGTACTTCGTTGCGATCGGAAAATATTATAAAGAGTGCTGAGTTAGGAGTTAGGAGTTAGGAGTTAGGGGTTAGGGGTTAGGGGTTAGGAATTTTCCCCTCTGCTTCTGTGCCCCTTTGCCCCCTGTCCTGCGTTAGGGGTTCCTGCCATAGACCTCTGCCCTTGATCTCCCCCACTCCCTATATTTCTTCAAATGTATGATTTTCTAAGTAGAAAGTTGTGTTTGACAATACAGCCATCCTGACCAAAAAAGTGTCAAAATAATAGACGCTAACAAAGTTATCTAGTTATAACTGCTCACTAAAAAGTTAGTCGGCAAACAAATATTTTTTACCAATGGTTAAATTAGGGTTGATTTTTACGTAATATCGGGTAGAATTTCACCTATAAACTACGGTAATTCGATCGGAAAAACGTAAATTCTGAACCTGATACCCTGATAAACATGCAAATTCTTTGGTTTATTCCTACTGGATCTCGTGACGGACGCTATTTAGGCACAGATATTGGCTCTCGTGTTGCTACACCTGATTATTTGCAGCAAATTGCCCAAGCTGTGGATAGTTTAGGTTACACAGGGGCATTGTTACCCACAGGGCGTTCTTGTGAAGATGCTTGGATTACTGCTGCGGCTTTCATATCTGTTACCAAGCAAATGAAATTTCTCGTGGCAATTCGTCCAGGAATCACTTCTCCTGGCGCTGCGGCACGGATGGCAGCAACATTTGACCGAATTTCTAAGGGAAGATTGTTGATTAATGTGGTGACAGGTGGAGATCCGGTGCATCTTGCTGGGGATGGCTTGCATCTGAGTCATGACGATCGCTATGATTTAACCGATGAATTCTTGCATGTTTGGCGGGGTATCGTCAGCGGTGAAACAGTTGATTTTAAAGGAAACTACCTAGACATCAAAGGTGGTAAACTCCTATTCCCGCCAGTTCAAAAACCCTATCCACCTTTGTGGTTTGGTGGTTCATCTGCTGCTGCCAAGCGAGTTGCTGCCAAACATATAGATGTGTATCTGACTTGGGGAGAACCTCCGCAACAAGTTGCACAAAAAATTGCTGAAGTTCGGCGACTGGCGGCAGAACAAGGCAGAACAGTACGTTTTGGTATTCGTTTGCATGTAATTGTGCGAGAAACCGAGTCTGCGGCTTGGGATGCAGCCAATGAGTTAATTAAGTATGTGGATGAAGAAGCGATCGCCACAGCTCAAAAAGACCTTGCTAGTTCTGATTCTGAAGGACAGCGGCGCATGAGTCAACTACATAATGGCTCTCGGCAAACCCTAGAAATTAGCCCCAACCTCTGGACAGGAATTGGATTAGTGCGGGGTGGTGCTGGTACTGCTTTAGTTGGAGATCCCGACACCGTTACCGCTAGGATGCTGGAATATCAAGAACTAGGAATAGAAACTTTTGTTTTTTCTGGATATCCGCACTTAGAAGAAGCATATCGCACCGCTGAATTATTATTCCCACGCCTACCTTTGCAGAACCAATCTGCACCTCCAATACCACAAGTCTTGAGTCATTTTGGCGAAACAACCGCCAATGAAAAATTTGCTAAACAACTAACAGCTGCCTCATAAGTATGGAAATTTTAGATTTTAGATTTGGGATTTTGGATTACAAATACAAAATTTCAAATCTAAAGTTCTCAGAATTCAGGAGTCAGAATTCAGAGTCATTCAAGAATATACCAACCATACTGGATTGGTTAGATTTTTTTGAATTGTTAGTGCTGAATTATCCCGGAAAATCTAATAATTTCATCCTTCTAGATTTCTCCTTGCAAATAGCCTAAAATCCTAACTTCTTTAGATTTATCTTTGTGGAGAATCTAAAATCTAAAATCCAAAATCCAAAATTTTATGACTATCACCCTCAAACACAGCAAAAGTAGTAACATATCCCTAAATGGGCTGCTACAAAACCCACAATTCGACAAAATAGTTCCTTGGATTGTACCTGTTCTCGTGCTAGTACTTTGGGAATTTTCTTCTAGAACTGGTCTACTTTCAAGCAGAATTTTACCAGCTCCTAGTGGTGTAATTGCCACAGCAATTAGATTAGCCTCAACTGGAGAACTGTTTCAACACATAGGAATTAGTGCTGGGCGTGCCATATCTGGTTTCATAGTTGGTGGTAGCATTGGGTTCGGTTTGGGATTGCTCAATGGCTTTTCCCGTATAGCCGAAAGGTTATTGGATAGTTCCCTGCAAATGCTCCGTACTATCCCTAATTTGGCATTAATTCCACTAGTAATTCTCTGGTTTGGTATTGGCGACCAAGCTAGATTATTTCTAGTATCTATGGGAGTATTTTTTCCGCTATATCTCAATACATTTCATGGGATTCGTAGTGTAGATCCAGGACTGATTGAAATGGGAAAAGTATACGGATTGAAAACACCCCAACTTTTGTGGCAAATAATTTTTCCTGGAGCTTTATCTTCGATTCTTGTTGGTGTCCGTTTTTCCTTGGGTATTATGTGGCTAACACTAATTGTTGCAGAAACCATTGCAGCAGATTCTGGGCTTGGCTATATGGCGATGAATGCTCGTGAATTTATGCAAACAGATGTTGTGGTATTGAGTATTGTTATTTATGCTTTGTTAGGCAAATTAGCAGATGCCACTGCCAGAACATTAGAAAGAAAGTTTTTGGCTTGGAATCCTAATTACCAAAGGGCATAGTTTTTAGTTTCAGTAAAACCTGAAAATTATTCATTTGACTTGGGATTAATGACAAAAATTGTATATCCGATATGGATTGGGTTGCAATAACAATCATCAATTGTAAATAAGGGAGGTTTTTCGAGTGAGTTCAAATGTACAAGGTACACAATTAAGTATTTTGGATCTGACGAAGGATTTTGGCAGAAAAAATGTTTTAAATTCGTTGAATTTAGAAGTTGCACCAGGTGAGTTTGTTGCCATTGTAGGACGTAGTGGTTGCGGTAAGAGTACTTTATTGCGTCTGGTGTCAGCATTGGATAAACCGAGTTCAGGCGGAATCTTACTAGATGGAGAACCACTACGTAAACTTACCCGGTCTGTAACAGTGATGTTTCAAGACCCCCGTTTACTACCGTGGAAGCGAGTGATTGAGAATGTGGGGTTAGGCTTGCAAGGAAATTGGCGTGAAAAAGCCAAGTGGGCACTAGAAAAAGTTGGACTTGAGGATAGAGCTGAGGAATGGCCTCACGTATTATCTGGTGGACAGCGCCAACGGGTTTCATTAGCAAGAGCATTAGTGAGTCAGCCACGTTTGTTATTGTTAGATGAACCTTTGGGGGCATTGGATGCTCTCACTCGCCTAGAGATGCAGCATTTGATTGAGAATTTGTGGCTAGAGCGCAAGTTTACTGCATTTTTAGTTACTCATGATGTAGAAGAAGCAGTAGCATTGGCAGACCGAGTGATTCTGATTGAAGCAGGGCAGATTACTTTAGATTTACCTGTGAGACTTGCACGCCCACGAGATAGAAGTCATGAACAGTTTATCAATATTAGAGAAGCAGTTTTAGAACGAGTAATGAACAATGAAAATACTCAGCCAAGCAACCAGTTATTACAGCTGAGTAGTTGAGATTTAAGCTTTTTTTAGTCAAGCGATATTCAACTTGAGGTAGCTGCGGTAAATAGGCTACTTCGAGATTAAAATTTCCTATTAAAAAGTAACTACACCAATCCAAACTCCTGCGAACTCTCCCCTCTGCGCCTCTGCGTGATTTTTTATATATTCACGACCTAGATAAACTAAAATATAATAATTATTAAATAATTCGTAATTCGTAATTCGTAATTCGTAATTAAGTTTTGCAATGGAGATTTTAACCCCACCGCAAAACTTGCTGCTTGATAGAAGCGGGGGACTTAAACCCACAGAATTTGTTAAATTTACATATATATTTTTATAAGAAATAAGCAATAAATATCTATTATTTATATTTTATCTAATGATAATTAGAAAGTTAACAAAGTATGATGCAGAAGATTATAGACAGATCAGATTAGAAGCTTTATATAAAAATCCAGATTCATTTGGCACAACGTATCATGAAGAAGCAATTAAGACGATAGAACAATTTCAGGATAGAATCCCAGTAGATAATAACTTTATTTTGGGCTGCTCTGAGGATAAAGAGTTAATTGGAATAGTCGCATTTCACCAAGAATCAAGAATAAAACTCAGGCATAAAGGATATGTTAGTAGTATGTATGTTAAACAAGAATATCGAGGAAAAGGTATAGGTAAATTATTGCTAAATCAATTAATTGAAAGAGCAAAAGCTATTAACGAGGTAGAAATATTATTACTTGATGTTGTTAAAAATAATTTCTTAGCGAAACAAGTTTATTTATCATTGGGGTTTCAAATATATGGAATAGAAGAAATGGCGTATAAATTTAATGATCAATATTTTGATCTGGAGTTTATGTGTTTAAAAATTAAATAAGAAGATGTGAATTATTACTCAATTATGACTTACGCACAGGTAACGGAAAATTGTAGACGCCCAGCGGCTTCCCGCAGGGTACCGCAGAGGACGCAGAGGGCACGGAGAAATGAGAGTTTCAGAGAGTTATTGCGTAAGTCCTATAAATATCATAATCATAATTTTTGCCAAGAAAAAATGCAGTAATTTTTTTGATTAAACGAACAGAGGCAATTTCCAAAGATAGCCCTGTAAAAAGAAAGAAGAGGTAATCTACAATGAAGCTGATTTTGCCGCTCGATCTGGTTGCTGATATTGAGCCACATCTACCACCCAATACAGAAATTGTCCGAGTAGATATTGATGGGAATTTAGATGGCGATGCTAGCGATGCTGAAGTTTATTTCAGTTGGTTTTTATCTAGAAGTCCTATACTGCATAAAATACTGGAAGCTGCACCTGCACTGCGTTGGCATCATGCCCCCAATGCAGGGGTGAATCACATTCTGACACCAACTTATTTGAAAAGAGATATTCTTCTCACAAATGGGGCGGGAGTACATGGAATTCCCATTGCCGAATTTGTGATTACTTACATACTTGCTCATGCGAAGCATCTGCCAGAATTATATAGTTTACAAGCAGAACGTCACTGGAAAAGAGGCTTCGCCATCAAAGAGTTAACAGATGCAACTTTGCTAATTATTGGTGCTGGTGGTATCGGTCAAGAAATTGCCGCCCGTGCTAAACCGTTTGGCTTGAAAATTATTGGCAGTCGCCGTCATCCCCAAGAACTACCAAATTTTGATAAAGTAGTGGGTGCTGATGAATGGCGATCGCTCCTCCCCACAGCAGACTATGTAGTAATTGCAACACCACTGACACAAGAAACGAAAGAATTTATTGATGAATCTGTATTGCGATCGCTCCCTCCCCATGCATACTTAATTAATATTGCTCGTGGCGGCGTCATCGATGAATCAGCATTAATCAAAGCACTTACAGAAGGTTGGATTGCAGGTGCAGCATTAGACACAGTTAACACCGAACCCCTACCACCAGAAAGTCCTTTATGGTCACTGCCAAACATCTTTATCACACCCCATACTTCCGGCCATTCACCAAAAAGTAAACAGCGTTCAATAGCTCTATTTATCGACAATCTTAAGCGCTACCAAGCTGGTAAACCGTTACGAAATGTAGTAGATAAGGAAGCAGGGTACTAGGGAGTGGGGACTGGGGACTGGGGACTGGGGACTGGGGACTGGGGACTGGGGATTAGTTTTCGTGATGCGTAATACCTAATACCCAATACCCAATACCCAATACCCAATACCCAATACCCAATACCCAATACCCAATACCCAATCCCCAATACCCAGTCCCCAATCCCCAGTCCCCTTAAAATCAGGGAGTAGGAAATATGGTGAAACTAATTTTACCCGATCATTTGATTGCTGAGATTAAGCCGCTATTACCATCTGATGTAGAGTTTGTAGAGGTGGATAGTGAAGGCAACCTCGATGGTGATGCTAGTGATGCTGAAGTTTATGTCAACGGATTCTACCTCAAGACCTCTACCCTTGACAAAGTACTGGCGGCAGCACCGGCGCTGCGTTGGCAACAGTCACCGAGTGCTGGTGTGAATCATATCCTGACGCCAACTTATTTAAAAAGAGATATTATTCTTACAAATGCCGCAGGAGTTCACGCGATTCCAATTTCGGAATTCGTACTGGCATTCATGCTTTATCACGCCAAGAATCTGCGGAAATTGCAAGTTTTGCAGGATGAAGACACTTGGGTAAGAGGTGTGTTTCTCGAAGAGTTGGCAGATGCGACTTTATTAATTATTGGCACAGGAAATATTGGTCAAGCGATCGCATCTCGCGCTAAAGCTTTTGGAGTCGAAGTTTGGGGTAGTCGCCGCCATCCCGAACCTTTACCCAATTTTGATAAAATTGTCGGTGCTGATGAATGGCGATCGCTCCTCCCCGCAGCAGATTATGTAGTTATTGCTACACCATTAACTCCAGAAACGAAAGGTTTAATCGATGAAGATGCATTCCGTTCTATGCGTCCATCTGCCTACCTGATCAATATTGCTCGTGGTGCAATAGTAGATGAAACCGCATTGCTCACCGCCCTACGTGAAGGTTGGATTGCGGGTGCTGGATTAGACACTGTTTCTATAGAACCTCTGCCACCGGAAAGTCCCTTATGGTCGCTACCGAACGCGTTTATCACACCCCATTGTTCAGCCCTGTCACCACGGCTGAGAGAACGCATCGCAGCATTGTTTATTGACAATCTTAAACGCTACCAAACTGGTCAGCCATTACGGAATGTCGTGGACAAAAAAGCAGGATATTAAAATAATTCGTAATTCGTAATTCGTAATTCGTAATTACGTTTTGTAACGGGGTTAAATCCCCGTTACAAAACGTTCTGCCTGTAGAGGCAGGGGAATCAAACCCCCAAACTTTTTTGAAATGTCTCAAACCCTTATGAACAGCTAATTACGAATTACGAATTACGAATTACGAATTCCGCCTTGCGGTACTAGTCCCCTATCACTTAACTTTCAACGCCGATTTTCCTAAAGATTGGCAAATAACGTCATTTTGCGGTGTGTGGATACGGCTGCACAGAACGTCACGGTAGTGTCTTTCTAAAGGATTCTTTTTCAACAGACCAGGATTTCCAGTTAATTCCAAGGCAATCTCTACGGCACGAATCGAGTTAGTTGTAGTCAGATATTTAACACTTTGTGCCTGTAATCCTACGTTAGGTTCATACTCGCCCTTGTCGATATCTTGAGCCAAACTATAAATTAGTCTGCGGTTTGCAAATAGCAGTGCTTCCATCTCACCGACGGCGGTTTGAAAGCGTGGTAGAGTTGCTAGTGGCTCTCCTAAATTAGATGGCGATCGCTCCCAAAGATATTTTATCAGCCAGTCTCGCGCAGCACTAGCAACACCGAGATATAAAGCACTCACTGTCAAGCTGCCCCAAGCAGAAATCAATGGGTCAAAAGAAGGTGCAGCAGAGATGGGGCGGATATCAACAGCGTATTCTGAGGGAATTAATACATTCTCTAATATCAGGTCGTGGCTGCCTGTGGCTCTCATCCCCAAGTGATCCCAGGTTTCGACAATTCGCAAACCAGGAAGATCGCGCTTAACTAAAAAATTCCCAACTTGTGGTTCATCTTCTGTTGTCCGTGCCCAAACAACAAAGTAGCTGAGGATGGGACTACCTGTGGTGTACTGTTTGTGACCTGTTAAACGCCAACCCTCTGTTGTCCGTTCGGCAATAGTAGCAGGCAATCCACCTCTGGCTGGGGTGCCTAACTCTGGTTCCACACGGGCAGCATTCAGCAGCGCAATGCCTTCGATTGATTCACGACACACCCGCTTGTATACTTCTGGATACCAGCGACGACTGCGAGCTGCATGGGCATGTTGGAGATAGTGCATTGTCAGTACTAGGGCGGTGGAAGCATCACCATGCGCTATGCCTTCAATTACTCGGCAGATACTCTCTAGCCCCAAATCCTGGCCACCTAGTTCGCGGGGGATGGTGAGGCTGAGCAGTCCTGCCTCATACAAAGCTGTAAAATTCTCAAAAGGAAACGAAGCGTCTTTGTCGTGTACCCCTGCACGAGTAGCAAAGTCCTTGGCCAAAGCCTCAACCTGGTGGAAAATATTCGGAATCGTTTCTAAGCTTTTGGTTATAAAGGTGTCTGGCAGCGCTTGTTCTAACTGTGACATAATATATTGCTTCTTGAGGGGAAACTTAAATCTTTTAAAGACGGCCAGACAGTCGTCCCGCCAAAAAAAAGTTGATGTTCCTGCAAACTTGAGATGCTTTCATTAAAAACTAAGCGATCATACCTAAAAATTATAACAAATTACCAAAACTCTGATAGAGATAGATTGCGATCGCTTTTGCAAGTACCTCCAGCCATCAGATACTCGTAGCTATCCTCAAAGAAGAAGCTGCTACAGGCTGCGCGTAAAACCCAAACGTGATTGCATATTACGAAAATATGCTGCATTTACCGTAGTATGCTTTAATAAGAGAATTCTGGCATTGCTGATTTCATGTATGAAAACGATTGTGCATGAGCGACTGCCATTCAGAGGCGGTACAACGTTATATCGCTAGGCGTAGGGGCACGGCAGTGCCGTGCCCCTACTAGGTCGGGAAACGCTATATCAAAATCCTTGTAGAGACTAGCAATTGCAACCTCTCTACTGATTACCCAATCCCCAATCCCCAGTTTCTTTTACGTTTGGTGGAAGTTGAATATTTATCCCTAAAAGTAGAGTCAAGACGTTGATGAAGTTCTTTCCAACTCGGTTGCTGAGCATTGCCATGTCTGCGGCGGGCACAAACATAGCCTTCCTCAAGAGATTGAAACAGCAAAGGATTTACACCTTTTCCCTAATGTTTACAGTCGGAATTGGTTTAGCATTGGCTGTTTTTGCTTGTTCTCCAACCACAAGCAACACTGGAACGACCCAAACAACCCAGACAACTAGCAGCACTGTAGTTCGTATTGGTTACCAGAAAGCGTCAACTATCCTTTATGCGCTCAAGGCAAGAGGAGATTTAGAGAAAGCCTTTGCAGCCTCCGGTGCTTCGGTAACTTGGTCAGAATTTCCTGCTGGGCCTCCGATGTTGGAAGCATTAAACGCAGGTAGCATTGACTTTGGCTATACTGGGGAATCACCACCAATATTTGCCCAAGCGGGGGGAATTCCTTTAGTTTATGTTGCCTACGATCCTTGGAGTCCTAAGGCTGAAGCTATCCTGGTTCCTAAAGATTCACCTATCAAAAGTGTAGCTGAACTCAAAGGCAAAAGAGTTGCTTTTGCTAAAGGTTCTAATGCTAACTATTTATTAGTCAGAGCTTTAGAAAAGGCGGGACTAAAATACAGCGATATTCAGCCAAAAACTCTGCCACCAGCCGATGCTCGCGCTGCCTTTGAAAGTAAGAACGTCGAGGCTTGGGCAATTTGGGACCCGTACTTAGCCGCAGCAGAAGCAGCAACAGGCGCACGCACTTTAACAGATGGAACGGGATTAGCTCCCAATCGTGGTTATTATCTCGCTGCTAAGTCTTTTGTTGACACCAAGCCGGATGCTTTGAAAACAGTTGTGGATGAGGTTAAGAAAGTTAGTGATTGGGCGAAAAGTAATCCCAGTGATGTTGCTAAACTCCTTTCCCCAGCATTGGGCATAGATGCTCCTGTCTTGGAGATAGCTGAAAAGCGGCGAGAGTATGATGTACTTCCGCTCACGGATGAAGTGATTAGTAAACAACAAGAGGTTGCAGATACTTTTTATAAAATCAAATTGATCCCCAAAGAAATTAAAGTTAAAGAAATAGTTTGGCAAGGGAAGAAATAATTTGTAATTCGTAATTCGTAATTCGTAATTCGTAATCAATTACTAATTTTGCGAAAGTCGTCATTAGCTATTGGCTATAAAACAAATGATAAAGGACAAATGACAAATGACAAACGTAAATACACAGTGGATAAAAACGGATGTCCTAGTCATTGGGGGCGGTACGGCGGGGACAATGGCTGCAATTAAAGCTAAACAGGCTAATAGCGATCGCCAAGTCTTAATTTTGGAAAAAGCGAATATTCGTCGCAGTGGTGCGATCGCAATGGGAATGGATGGGGTAAACACAGCCGTCATCCCCGGACATTCCACCCCAGAACAGTACGTGCGTGAAGTCACCATTGCAAATGATGGCATTGTCCACCAAAAAGCTGTCTACCAAACCGGAAAGCTGGGTTACGAAACTATTCAAGAGTTGGAAAGCTGGGGCGTTAAGTTCCAAAAAGATCCCCAAGGTAATTATGACCTCAAACAAGTGCATCGGGTGGGTAAATATGTGTTGCCCATGCCAGAAGGTAAAGACCTCAAGCAAATTCTCACCCGACAAGTCAAGCGCCATAAAGTCAACGTCACCAACCGTGTGATGGCGACGAGAGTGCTAATAAAAAATGGTAGAGCGATCGGTGCAGTTGGGTTTGACGTGCGCGGCGGCGATTTCGTCGTCATCCAAGCAAAAGCCGTCATCCTCAGCACAGGAGCCTGCGGACGCTTGGGACTACCTGCATCAGGCTATCTCTACGGTACTTACGAAAACCCTACCAATGCTGGCGATGGCTACTCAATGGCGTACCATGCAGGCGCAGAACTAAGCAATATCGAATGCTTCCAAATCAACCCCCTAATTAAAGATTACAACGGCCCCGCCTGCGCTTATGTTGCTGGGCCATTTGGAGCATATACAGCCAACGCCGAAGGACACCGCTTCATTAATTGTGATTACTGGAGTGGTCAAATGATGCTAGAAATTTGGAAAGAATTAAACTCTGGTAAAGGCCCCATTCAAATGAAAATGAACCATTTGGATGACGATACAATTTCCGAAATTGAATCTATTTTATGGGCAAATGAGCGTCCTAGTAGAGAACGTTTTCATCAGGGTAGAGGTGAAGACTACCGCACTCATGCAGTTGAAATGAACATTTCCGAAATTGGGTTATGTAGTGGACATAGTGCATCTGGTGTTTGGGTGAACGAAAAAGCAGAAACCACAGTACCAGGACTTTACGCAGCCGGAGACATGGCCAGCGTCCCCCATAATTACATGATTGGTGCATTTGTGTTTGGAAGATTGGCGGGAGAAAATGCAATTGAATATATTCAAAACTTGGAACATTTAGAACCAGATGCTGATTTTTTAGAAGCAGAAAAATCTAGAATTTATGCACCTTTAAATCAGCCAAATGGCATTCCTCACACCCAGGTAGAATATAAGTTACGCCGACTAGTAAACGATTATTTACAACCGCCCAAATCTGCTAACAAAATGGAAATTGGCTTGCATAACTTTGTCAGCTATGAAGAAACCCTAACGCAAATGGGAGCGCGAGATCCTCACGAACTAATGCGCTGCATGGAAGTGCATTTTATTCGTGATTGTGCAGAAATGGCAGCACGCGCATCTTTATATCGTCGGGAAACCCGCTGGGGTTTATATCATTATCGTTTGGATTTTCCAGATAAAAATAATGAAGAATGGTTTTGTCACGTCAATTTGAAAAAGCATGACACAGGAGAAATGGTACTTTTTAAGCGTCCAGTGGAGCCTTATATTATTGACATAGATTTACAAAAAGAGTTTTACGATGTAGCAGTCCGATAAAAGCTCTGCATAGGATTATGACTAATAAAGTTTCTACTGATGTGCAAGTTAAAATTAGGCAATCAAAAATTCAGGATGCAGAACAAATAGCTATTCTTTCTGAGCAGCTTAACTATCCTGCTACGAAAACACAAATAGAACAGCGTCTTCTGCAAATCGAAAATAATAATTCTCACATTGTCTATGTTGCAACTGTAGAAAATGATTATGTAATTGGTTGGGTACACGCACACATCTATGACTTAATAGTGATGCCAAAACAAGCGATGATTCTTGGTTTAGTTGTAGATAAAGATTATCGAAATCATGGAATTGGCAGATTTTTAATGCAGCAGATTGAACAATGGGCTAGTTTACTTGGATGTGATGGCATAAGGCTCAATTCTAATATCAAACGGAAAGAGGCTCATGTATTTTATGAAAAAATTGGCTATACAAATATCAAACAATCAATGACTTTTACTAAAAAAACATAAAATTTATAGTCCAAGACCCTTCAGTTAAGCATTTCTTTCTTCCCTTTGCGTCCTTGGCGTCCTTGGCGGTTCGTAAAAAAAAATTGAAATTGCTGATTGAGAATATGAATTTAGATCACGCAGAGGCGCAGAGTCGCAGAGAGTAGGAGTAAACATCCTCTTAACTGAAGCGTATTGATCCATAGTCAAGAATTTAAAAAAGTAGGTAAAAATATGGCTTTAATCACCCAAAGAGTAGATGTTCCCGTAATCGTCGATGAATCTAAATGTTTAGAAAAATGTGTTGCTTGTATTGAAGTTTGTCCCTTGGATGTCTTAGCAAAAAACCCAGAGACGGGGAAAGCCTATATGAAATATGACGAATGCTGGTTTTGTCTCCCTTGTGAAAAAGAATGTCCCACCAATGCAATCACTGTACAAATTCCCTTTTTGTTGCGCTGAGGTTTCCCAATGACTGTGGATACAGATTCGGAATTAAATCAATGGTTGGAAATGTTGCGATCGCCAGAAGTCAGCGATCGCTTGGTTGCGGTAAAATCTCTACAACACTTGGGAGAAGATGCAGCAGTTGAGGCGTTAATTCTCGCCCTCCAAGACGAAAACCCAGCAGTACAAAAAATTGCGGTATCTGCACTCTGGGAAATTGCCAATCCCGCTGCTGTTCCGGCTTTACTAAAATCTCTCACTTCCCCCGATGCCGAAATTCGCAGTGAGGCATTATCAGCTTTAGGTGAATTAGTTACCCCAGATCATCTGCTGCTGTTACTAGATGCGTTACACCAAGAAGATATCAATCTCAATCTTAACGTGCTAATTTTATTACGCAAGATTCATGATGTCCAATCTCTACCTGCGGTGTTGTCCTTTTTTGAGTCAGAAAACAGCCAACTGCGGGAAGCTGCTGTAACAACTGTTCGTTATTTAAATCAGGTGCAAATATGTCCACCAGTTTTGTCTCTAATAAACGATCCAGATAACAATGTGCGTCGTGCAGCCACTTTAACTTTAGGTCATTTAGTAGATAAACAAGCTGTAGAATTACTCACTCAAGCACTAACTTCTGATGATGATTGGCAGGTGCGAAGAAATGCGGCGAAATCTCTGGCAATTCACGCTAATCCCGAAGCAATTCCGGCTTTAAAAATTGCTCTCAAAGATGAATATTGGCAAGTGCGAAAATTTGCTATTCAAGTATTACAAAAAACCCCAGATAAAAACTTGTTACCTGAATTAATTGAAGCGTTAACAGATGAATATTCTGATGTGCGAAAAGAAGCAGGGATCGCCCTTGGTAATTTGGGTGATTCCGATGCTTTGAATGCCCTAAAACAAGCACTGGATGACCCCGATCGCGATGTGTCTATTTACGCGCAACGGGCAATTGACAAAATAATTCGTAATTCGTAATTCGTAATTCGTAATTAAAAATTTATTAATTACAAATTAATAATTAATTTTTTCAGGCTACAAGCCCTTTAATTTATGAATTAAAAAATCAACGATTATCATTATTCAGAGCAGCTAACTTTAGCTAAGGGGTAATAATTACGAATTACGAATTACGAATTATTATGGCAAGATTCAACAACAAAACTCATTGCGATCAAAATTAATTATGGTACACAATTCCATATCATCACATCAACAAGTAGAAACTTCTCCTCCCGATCCCCAGATCATCGCCCGTCAGCAAGAAGTCATTCAACTTCTCAAGCAAATCATCGAACCTACCCTGAAAAACAACATCGTTACTTTAGGAATGGTGCGAAATCTGCGTGTTGTTGATGACTACGTTTACCTGCGGCTTTATATCGGTTCTCACCAGCAACAATTACAAGCAGAAATTAAAACAGTATTATCACTTTTATCTTGGTGCAAAAAAACTTACATTCAACTCTGCACCATTCCAGCGGTAAAAACCACCTTAGCAATTTCCAGTGGAAAAGGGGGGGTTGGTAAATCTACAACCGCAGTTAATCTAGCTGTTGCTTTGAGATTGGCTGGTGCTAAAGTTGGTCTATTGGATGCTGATGTCTATGGCCCCAATGTTCCGCAAATGCTGGGACTGGGTAAATCTGAAGTGCAAGTGATTGATACTCCCAACGGTCAGAGATTTTTACCTTTGTCGGCTTATGGTATTAAAGTAATGTCTGTGGGACTGTTAGCAGAACCGGATCATCCTTTAGCATGGCGCGGGCCAGTCCTACACAAAATCATCACCCAGTTTATCCACGAAGTCGAATGGGGAGAACTAGATTATTTATTAATAGATCTTCCTCCCGGTACTGGTGATGCCCAAATCACCATTGTTCAAGAAAGCCCAATTTGTGGAGTGATATTAGTAACAACTCCCCAACAAGTTGCAGTTTCCGATGTGCGCCGCAGTATTCATATGTTTCGCCAAGTGGGGGTTCCCGTTCTCGGCATTATCGAAAAT
This sequence comes from Desmonostoc muscorum LEGE 12446, assembly GCF_015207005.2. Lineage (GTDB taxonomy): Bacteria > Cyanobacteriota > Cyanobacteriia > Cyanobacteriales > Nostocaceae > Nostoc > Nostoc muscorum. The sequence goes on along the minus strand of NZ_JADEXS020000001.1, from coordinate 389,836 downwards.
ATGAGCTATTTCATCAGTAGTAGCGGCGAAAAAACATCGATTTTCGGCACTGGTGGCGGTCAAAAATTGGCAGATGAACTCAAAGCACCCCTTTTGGGAGAAGTTCCCATCGATCCCCGCATTTCTAATGGAGGTGATACAGGAGAACCGCTGACACTCGCTGACTCTAAGTCAAAAACAAGTCGGGTATTTGTCCAAATCGCCGCAGCTTTGGATGCCACTTTTTTCTCTGTGTTGAATGCCCAGATGGCAATATATTAAGGGAATTGGTCAATAGGATTGATAATGGCGATCGCTAATACCAATTCAATTAATGATTGCAACACATATTTGGATGAAGACGCGATGAATCGCGTCTCTACAAATGGTCTATTTATCGCATTATTTTTTCAAATTGGTCTAATTATAGATAGATATACTATGATAATATGACCAATTTATATTACTATATAATAATTAGAGTAATATCCCTAGAGACAGTAGGGTGTCAAAATAATTCGTAATTGATAATTCATAATTGAATTTTGTAATTATTTGGTCAAGTTTAAGTTAATGGGCTAATAAGTAAAGCGGTTTTCTGCTTATAGGGCTTTTCATTCGCTGTCATTTGTCTTTAGGTTAAATGATGAGTCCTAACTAATGCCCACTTCCTATTCCCAGGAGAAACTATGCCAGTCGAGTTTATTGGATTAATCCGGACAAAACCTGCTTCCGAATTAAATAGTACAACAAGTACTCTGGGCGATGACATTATCGATCCGGCTTATGTTCGTGAATTTGCTAAAGCCCATGAAGAAGCAGACTTTGATAAAGTATTAATTGGCTATAGTTCTAGTAGCCCTGATGGTTTGACTGTTGCGAGTTTTGCCGCAGCTGCAACCGAGCGATTGGGCTTTTTGATTGCCCACAGACCGGGCTTTGTCGCACCAACTTTAGCAGCCCGCAAGGCAGCTACCCTTGACCATTTCACCAACGGTCGCATAGCAATACATATCATTACGGGCGGTAGCGATGCCGATCAACAAAAAGATGGTGACTGGTTAGATCATGATAACCGCTACCGCCGCACTGATGAATATTTAGAAATCCTTCGTCGCACCTGGACAAGTGACACTCCCTTTGATTACGAAGGCGAATTCTACCGCGTCAAGGATGCTTTCTCTGCAATCAAGCCCCTACAAAAACCCCATATCCCGCTTTACTTTGGTGGTGCATCCAGCCCAGCGGTGAAAGTGGGAGCAAAACACAGTGATGTTTACGCCTTGTGGGGTGAACCAATTGCCGCAGTCAAAGAACGCATTGCTGAAGTTCGTGCTGCCTTACCGCCCGATCGCTCTATTCGTTTCAGCGTGTCCCTGCGACCGATCCTTGGCGCTACAGAACAAGAAGCTTGGGAAAAGGCGCATAGCATTTTGGCAAAGATTCAAGAGTTACGAGGAGGGGGGAAAACATCTCCCACAGCTAGACCCCAGGCAGTAGGTTCACAACGCCTGCTGGATTTTGCAGCCAAAAACGAAGTTTACGATAAGCGTCTATGGACACCGATCGCAGCAGCTACAGGTGCAGCTGGTAACACCACAGCGTTAGTAGGTACACCAGAACAAGTTGCAGAAGCCTTAGTTGATTACTATGATGCAGGTGTAACTACCTTGTTGATTCGGGGCTTCGATCCTTTGGAAGATGCGATCGCTTATGGCCGTGATGTCATTCCTTTAGTACGAAAAGAAGTCGCACGGCGAGATCGGCAAGTAGTTGCAGCCAAAAGTTAACCTAATGGGTAATATTGCACAAGCAATATGATTTCTTTGAAGCCTAGCTTTACGACATTGACAATATTCAATGCCAGTTAGTTGTTTAATCTCAAAGGTGTTACTCCTCGATTTTCCAACGAATTTTACACACCTCTTGTACAACATCCCTGGAACTTTGAGATAAATGTAGAAAAATACTATATTTTAGCGATCGCCTGTGCCAGTTGCGTAAGTCCTGAGGGAATCAGCTTTTTCAAGATGTACGGAATTTTTTCACGCAATAAATGTAGTAGTCCTAATAGATTTTTTTAGTAGATCTAGGTTGCCATAACGAACCAAGACGGCAACAATGAATCATTTGACGTTTAATTATTTCTACTTACTGAGCTATGAATTGCTTACATTACTTTTCGTAACAGTTTTATAAACTATCTCTAAATATTTGACTGTTATGTCACAATGGGAGGTGAGAGTTAATTCGGGCGACCTCGTTTGTTTTTATTATTGACAGGCTTTTTCCTTTTGGTATTCACAGACTTTTCTCCGAAATCTAAATCTCTACACCTCTATGATTTTGGAGACAATTTATGTCAGTTTATGTAGGGAATCTTTCTTACGAAGTTACAGAAGAAGGTTTGAATGCGGTGTTTGCAGAATATGGTTCTGTAAAGCGTGTTCAGCTACCTACCGACCGTGAAACAGGTCGTGTACGTGGCTTTGGTTTTGTGGAAATGGGCACAGATGCTGAAGAAACAGCTGCCATTGATGCTCTTGATGGTGCTGAGTGGATGGGACGTGACCTTAAAGTAAATAAGGCTAAGCCCAAAGAAGACAGAGGTTCCTTTGGTGGTGGTGGTAACCGGGGAAACAATAACTTCCGGAACCGTTACTAAAATTTAAAGATTTAGCTCTTAGAGCTAATCTTTAAATTGAATTTAATCAAGGCTCAGGCAGGAATGCTTGAGCCTTTTTGCTGCAAAATTGGTTTTATCAGAAGTTAAGCGATCGCCACTTCACGAGCGCCAACTTTGGCAAACTGATTTACGGGACGGGGTAAACCAAGATTCTCGCGTAGAGTTGCTGCTTCATACTCTGTACGGAACAGACCCCGACGTTGCAGTTCAGGAACTACCAAATCCACAAACTCATCTAAACTTCCAGGTAACCAGGGTGGCATAATATTGAATCCATCGGCCCCGCCATTCACAAACCAATCTTCTAACTGGTCGGCAATTTGTTCTGGTGTGCCCAAAATCTGACGATGCCCACGCGCACCAGCTGTCCATAAATACAGTTCTCGAATCGTTAAATTCTCTCTTTGAGCCAAATCAATCAAGAGTTTTTGCCGACTTTTGCCACCATTTGTCTCTGGTAAATCTGGCAGTGGTCCGTCCAAGGGATAGCCGGATAGGTCAAATCCACCAATCATCGATCCCAGCAAATTTAAGCCGACCACCGGATCGATTAATTCCTGAATGCGATCGAATTTGTCTTTAGCTTCCTGCTCAGTCTTCCCAATTACGGGGAACACACCAGGCATAATTTTCAGATGGTCAGGGGAGCGTCCATATTGAGCTAGTCTTCCTTTCACATCTGCATAAAATGCTTGGGCTTCTGCAAGGGTCTGCTGAGCAGTGAAAATTACCTCCGCCGTTTGAGCCGCCAAATTTTTACCATCTTCAGATGACCCAGCTTGAATAATCACGGGATAACCCTGGATGGGACGGGCGACATTCAACGGACCACGCACTGAAAAATGCTCACCTTTGTGGTTGGGAATGTGTAACTTATCTGGATCGAAGTAAATACCCGACTCTTTGTCATGGAGGAAAGCATCATCTTCCCAACTATCCCAAAGCTTGGTTACCACATCCACAAACTCACGGGCACGCTCATAGCGTAGCGTATGTTCCATGTGCTTTTCACGATTGAAGTTCAGCGCTTCCGCTTCAGTGGCAGAGGTGACAAGATTCCAACCGGCACGACCACCACTGAGATGATCTAGCGACGCAAATTTACGCGCAAGGTGATAAGGCTCGTTATAGGTAGTCGATACTGTCGCCGTCAAACCGATGTTTTCTGTAACCACAGACAAAGCCGACAACAATGTGAGGGGTTCAAACTGCACGAGTTTACCATTACGGCTAAAAACGTCAGGTTCTTGATTGCGTTGGCGGACAGCCACACCGTCAGCAAAAAAGATCATGTCAAACTTACCGCGTTCCGCCGTCTGTGCCAGCCTTTTGTAATGCTGAAAGTTCAAACCACCGTCAGCCTGCGCTTCGGGATGCCGCCATGAGGCTAGATGATGACCACTGCTTGATAAAAATGCACCCAATCTCAGTTGAGGTTTTTTCGTACTCATTATTTTTCTTTCTCCTATTTAGAAGAATTAATAACCAATGCCCCATGCCCTTTAAACCAATACGCTTGGGTTAAGAGTTAATGGTGTCGATAATTGGTCTAGAGAAGACGCGATAAATCGCGTCTCTACATGAGGGTTTTGGAGTTATGTGAACTGTATTGCCCTTTAAACAGGCTGTGGTCTGAGTAAATCTGTTTTGGTAACAAATTCACTAAATGTACTTGCAACTTCCTGCGGTAATGGGATTGCCGGCGTTTGCACTGGTAGGCGGGGAAACAGTAATTCTGCGACTCGATAGGCTTCTTCGAGATGGGGATACCCTGAAAAGACAAAGGTATCAATGCCTAAATCAGCATATTCCAGCATTCGCGCTGCAACTGTATCTGCATCTCCTACCAACGCAGTCCCAGCACCGCCACGCACTAAACCAACACCTGCCCATAAATTGGGGCTAATTTCTAAGCTTTGGCGATCGCCATTATGCAGTTGTGCCATGCGGCGTTGTCCCTCTGATTCAGATTGGGCAAACCGCCGATGTGCAGCAGCAATGGTTTCATCATCCACATACTGAATCAATTCGTTAGCTGCATCCCAAGCTTGTTGCGTAGTTTCCCGGACTATGACATGCATCCGAATTCCAAAACGTACCGTTCTACCTTGTTCTGCTGCTAATCGGCGTACCTTGGCAATCTTTTCGGCAACTTGATTTGGTGGTTCACCCCAAGTTAAATACACATCAATATGTTTAGCAGCAACTTGGAGAGCAGCATCGGAAGAACCACCAAAATATAAAGTCGGATAAGGCTTTTGTACGGGAGGAAATTGCAGTTTTGCACCTGCAACTTTCAGATGACGACCATTGAAGGTTACTTCATCACCTTGCATCAGCGATCGCCAAATTGTTAAAAATTCATCAGTCAGTTCATAACGCTGGTCATGATCTAAAAAAATTCCATCTTTAGCTAGTTCTTTTGTATCACCACCAGTCACCACATTCAGAATAATTCGACCATTAGAAATCTGGTCAAAAGTAGCAGCCATCCTCACTGCTAAAGAAGGTGACATAATAGCCGGACGAAAAGCTACAAGAAACCGCAAACGTTCAGTAACTGAAATCAGAGAACTAGCTACAATCCAAGTATCTTGTTTTTGTCCAGTACCAATTAACATGCCGCCATAACCCAACTTATCAACAGCTTGGGCGATTTGCTGCATATAAGAATAAGTGGCTGGACGCCTGCCAATTGTAGTGCCTAAATAACGCTCATCTCCCTGTGTAGGCAAATACCAAAAAACTTCCATAATCACTCTGTTCCAAATTTATTCATTGGTCAAAATAATTCGTAATTCGTAGTTCGTAGTTCGTAATTATTACCCCATGCTTGACGGCAGTTGATTTAAATATTCATGGTGCATCTTTGACTTTTCCATTAATCATTAATGATGCTTTACCCTCTTGAATTACGAATTACGAATTACGAATTACGAATTACTTAGTCACTATCTAATGCTATTTCTGACTAATAGTTTCCGGTGTGATGGCTGCATATTGTTCAGTAGTCAGCATCGCTTCCTGAATATTTATAGATTTAGGAATTATTTTTTCTTGAGCAAATAAATCGGCAATTTTCTGTTGATTCTCCATGATTTGTGGAGTAATTGGTCTTAAACCGTAATTTCGTCTTTCAACCATTGTTGTTAAAATATCTTGATCAATTTTCAGATGAGGAGCAATAAGTTTTACAGCTTCCGCTCGATTTTTGTCAGCCCATTGACCTGTGTTATCTACTTCCTCAAGGATTAATCGCACTAATTTGGGATTTTCTGTAGCAAACTTTCGCGCCGCCATGTAATATCCACCTTGAGTAGAAATGCCGCTAGCATCTCTCAAAACACGGGCATTTGCCTTTTTTTCTGCCACTGCTAAATAAGGGTCCCAAGTTACCCAGGCGTCAATTTTTCCTTGAATAAATGCATCACGAGCTTCCGAAGGAGGTAGACTCAAGGCTTGAATATCACTATATTTTAAACCACCTTCTTCTAAAGCTTTGATTAATAAATAATGTGAGGCAGAACCTTTTTGAAAAACTATTTTTTTACCTTTGAGGTCGGCTAAAGTCCGAATCGGAGAATTATTTTGAACTACAATGCCGCTTCCTTTACCAGTGCTGGGTTTGTTACTAGCAACGTAAACTAAAGATGTACCAGCAGCTTGAGCAAATATTGGAGGAGTTTCGCCTACAGAACCAATATCAACTCTACCCACATTCATCGCTTCCATCAGTTGTGGACCGGCGGCAAATTGCGCCCATTCTACGGAAACACCTAAAGGTTGTAAACGCTTTTCAACTAATCCTTTGAGTCTGACAATATCCCCAGAACTTTGATATCCCATGCGAACAACTTTAGCTTGAACACCAGTAGTTTTATTTTCTCCTTTTGGGGTTTCCACTGAGCAACTAACTAAGGTTGTTGAGATTGTTAATAATCCAGGTAAGACGAATAGGGAAAACCGTTGAAAAATTTTTACTCTTGGTTGTTTGAAGGCGGTAATCATGGATGTGATGCTTGATTTTTATTTGTTATGTTGATTTGTAGGGGCGCACAGCTGTGCTACCCTACGGTGTACGGTGTATTGCTTTTTAAACAGTTTGCAGCTGAAGATTCTTTTGGAAAAGTTCTACAACGTTTTTCCAAGCATCAGCAGCAGCTTCGGAATTATAGCTAGCGCGATGGTTGCAGAAAAAGCCATGTCCTGCTCCCTCGTAGCGGAAGATTGCATGGGGAATATGATATTTTTTTAATTCAGCTTCAATCTGTTGTGTGTGTTCTAAGGGAATTCCTTGATCTTCAAGACCGAAGAATGCATAGATGGGGCTTTTAATATCGGGAGTGCGTGTGATGGTTGGTTCTCCACCGCCGGGAGTTGAGTTTGTAATCCCACCACCATAAAAGGAAGCTGTAACTTTAATATCTGGTAATGTGGCAGCTAAGTAAACGACGTGGCCACCAAAGCAGAAACCTATGGAACCGATCGCATCTGCTTGCACATTTGGGAGAGCTTTCAAATAAGCGATCGCAGCCTGAACATCACTCAATATTTCGTCTGCTTTGGTCTGCTCCTTATATTGTCTCCCTTTTTGGATATCTTCAGGATTGTATCCAGCCTCGAAACCGGGAGCAGTGCGTTGAAATAAAGTCGGAGCGATCGCCACATACCCCTCTAGGGCAAATTTCTCGGCGACTTCCCGAATGTGTATGTTTACCCCAAAGATTTCCTGAATCACAATCACCGCTGGGAAAGTTCCCTTTTTTGCTGGCTCAGCTAAGTAAGCGTCAATTTGTAAATCACCGTTGGGGACTTTTACCTGAGTAGTGCGAATTTCTGTGTTTGTCATCGTTTGAGATTAGCTTCCAATCGCTTTTAGTTTCGTTTTTTGATGGTAAATTGAATAAAATACTTAATCTGTACCGATTTACCGTATTTTAGAAGTAGTATTTCACAAACAATGTGCAAACGCAAGTCCTGATTTGGGAAGCAAACAGGGCATGAAAACCTCGACACCCCTACACCCAATACTGTTTGGTTAAGGTAACAGACACAATAAATCGGCGTCAAGACGAAGGAATGATTATTGTAGAGACGCCGATTTATCGCGTCTTTGGAATTTAGAATTTTAATCAAAAAACCTTAACCGAACCGTATTGCCCCTACACCTCCTCAGAGGGTTGAGTTAAGGCTAGTGGTCTGTCCCATTAGTTCTGAGGGGTAAATAAGTTTGTAGTTAGGACTTTAGTCCTTGATTTTTAAGCACTGAAGTGCTTGCTACAAACTCATCAAAATTAATGGGACAGACCACTAGATCGCTTTGAGAACCCTCCTTGAGCTAATCTGAATTCAGATTCAATGAAAAATTTACACAGGAGTAGGGGGAGGAAAAGTCATATGGAAGTTTTTTTAGCTAATATTAATCATCTTGAAAGTCTGTCGATACTGTTTGATGAATACCGCGTTTTTTATAATCAGGTATCAGATATTGAAGCTGCCAAAGAGTTTCTCAAAGAACGTTTTAAGAATAATGATTCAGTAGTGTTTGCAGCTAATGAAAATGGAGAAATAATTGGGTTTACTCAGCTTTATCCGAGTTTTTCTTCAGTGTCGATGAAGCGAGTATGGATATTGAACGATTTGTATGTGAAAGAGTCGCATCGCCAGAAGGGAGTTGCAACGTTATTGATGAGTGCTGCACAAGAATATGCCAAAAAGAGTGGGGCAGTTCGAGTAATATTAGCGACTCATATTTCTAACACAAATGCCCAAAAGCTTTATAAATCACAAGGATATATCAAGGATCAAGAGTTTTATCATTACGCTTTACCATTACAGTAATAGTATAACACTCCATTGTGTGTTACTTACTCAGTTAGAGTCACCTAAATCTTTTGAGGAATTACGCCCAGATAAATGAGTGGAGAGACAGAACTATCAACTTTGATTAAAGGGATGAAACCCCAATTACAACCTGGTGAATATGTGTTTTGCACTGTACCTGTGGATCGAGTCCCAACAAATATAGAACCAGTTTGCGTATTTCGAGAAGCAGAAGGTACGACATTAATTATTACAAAACAGCAAGCGGATAAGCTTTCGATTCCTTATTCTTTTGTAGCAGCATGGATCACATTGACTATTCATTCGTCACTGGAGGCAGTCGGTCTGACGGCGGCAATTTCTCACAAGTTAGCAATAGCTGGTATAAGTTGTAATTTGGTTGCTGCCTATTATCACGATCATTTGTTTGTCAGATGCCAAGATGCACAACGTACTATGGAAATTCTCACTTTAATGAGCAAGGATGAAACACAGAAAATTTGAGGGTAATTTATGAAATTAATTACAATTTGTGAATAAAATTTCCGTTTTAATGGTGTATAAAATTGATATGGATAATTCAATCATATTTGTACGACAAAGTGCTGCCTACATAGCGAAAAAACTAAACTCTAGTGATGAAAAAATTCTTCAGCACCTTTTTGAGCAATGTACTGACTACGCCATTATGACAGATGGACATCCGCCTCTATCTTCTGCTGCCGCTGATGAATTTTTAGCTTTACCTGAAGGTAAAACTATAGAAGATAAATTTATATTTGGTTTGTTTGCTCCAGATGATACCCTTGTGGGAATGCTGGAAAGCATTCGGGATTATCCTGATGAAAAAAGTTGGTGGATAGGGTTAATGATGTTGGCTACAGAATACCGAGGGAAAGGATTAGGCTCTCAATTTTACCAAGCTTATGAAAGTTGGGTGGCACAGCAGGAAGCGCAATCTGTATTTTTGGCTGTTCTGCAAGAAAATCAGTCAGGATTCACTTTTTGGCAGAACCTGGGTTTTGAAGTGATACGCATAGCACCACCCCAGGAATTTGGAAACAAAATTCATCCGCGCTATGTGCTGCAGCGACAGGTGACTAAAGGTGACTAAAGGTAAAGTAGCATCCACAGTAATTTAATTGGACTGCACCTGTTGACGAATCCCACCCAGTAGCGCGATCGCTTTGCGCTTCATCTTTGCTAGTGCTACTTGGCTTAATTTAACTTGTTACTTCTCTTAACTCCTGCCCAAACGGTAAGCGGTTGTCCGACTTGTTTGTAAAGCAAACTCTCTAAAATCACGCCATTATTATTGGCTGTTAGAGCTTTATTCGGCTGACGCAGAGATTCATAGAAACCGTTGTACCAACCATCTTTTGACTTGAGGTTGGCTTGGACAAAATCAAATAAATTACGCGTATAAGCAGTGTTATAAAGCACGTGCCAACCGACTGATGCCTTAGCACTTAAAAAGCGCAAATCATTACGCTGTTGTCGAGTGTCTGTGATGGTAGCCCAAGGTTCTCCATTGACAAACAAACTGCTGTAAACAAAGTAAGGAGCGCGATCCAAGTTGTCTTCAGTGACGGCTGTTAATTGTTTTGTCGCTTGATAGCGAGATTCTTGAGCAGCTAAAATTCTATCGGCGTAGGCTTTAGGCAAAGCTTGAAACCCAGTTTCAATACCATCTAAAATATAAGGCTCGCTCAAAACGTAGTTATTAGCTTCAGATTTTTTATAGTCACGTCGGTCGTAAGGAATTCCTTGTCCGTAAAGATTTACAAAAGCAGTATGGGACTGATAATCCAAGGCTTTTTTAACATCCAAGCCCCAAAGGTTCAGACCATAGGCAGCATAATTCTCGTAGCCCAAGCGACCTTCTTGGTTGTATTGTTCTTTACCTTTGATGACGGCAGTACCATACATTTGCCCATTTTTGGTGAGACGCTTGACTTGCCAATGTTTCCAAACATCATTGGAGAGCGATCGCATTTGGGGATACTTTGCACCAACAATCTTTAGCCAGATTGCCATTCGCCCCAAATCAATGGCAGACCAACCAATTTCTTCCCGTTTTTCTAGTTGACCATAATTAACGGGTATGAGGGTTTTTGCGTTGTAGACCTTGTTGGGTAGTTCCTCTTTGTATAACGGCAGAGATGCCAGTGTTTTCAACATTTTGGTCATTTTGGCTTCAAATTCAGCCGCAGGCACGATATTGAGTTCTCTAGCACTGACTAAGGCGGCGATCGCTGCTGCCTGATCCCACATAGTCACCGAGGCAAAGCCATCAACAGAATTAACCAAGCCAGTTTCGTCATTCCAGTTGCGCTGGAAGTATGACCAAGCCTGACGGGCAGTTGCAATTTCTTCTTTTGTTAACGATCCTGCACCAGGGGCAACATAAGGAGTGATGGCGATGGTTAATTGGTTGGGAGCAATGGGTTCACCTGGTAAAACCACAGATGTAGCGTCAAGTTTGGCAATTGTTTCAGTTTCTTGAGCAGTAAAAGGAGTGCTTTGTATGGGTTCCTTTGGTTGTGAAGCAGCTTGGGATGTTGATATTTCAGGTTTTTCTGGAGAACTTCGAGAAAGTTGCCCAGACCAAAAATTAAAACCAGCGATCGCGATGACAGCAGTCACCACTCCTCCTACGGAAGCCAGTATGGACAAACTTTTAGGTGGGGGTTGAAAATCAGAACTCATACGGTTTAAAGCCTCATTTTATGAATTACAGTTACTTGCGTAATCTCACCAGACTTTATTCTTCCCAATTTTGAAATCTGATTAACGTAACGGATTGTGTTGTCATAACAAATCTTTTTTTCTTCCATACCGGATGTAGTTGCTCTCAAACCTAAGAGTGCCTAGTCTGTTGAATTTTATTTTTTACTCAGCACTCAGCACTGTTTCGGTGAAGCGGTGAAATCAATGCGAAATAACGAATTCCAGAGTATCCTGTAGTCTAATATCTAATGGTGAAGCTGTCATGCTTCAAAAATACAATATTTTGCGATCGCACTTGCCGAATGTGGGATAGAAGTGATTAATTCTCATCATTTTTCTGCAATTTTGCCAGCTTCTCAGGCTGTTTTTAGTTGGAAAACAGCAGATTTTATCGAAATTTTAAAAAATGCCGCCCAAAAAGCTGAACTGACGGTTATTGGTGAACTTGCTTTTGCATTCCAACCGCAGGGAGTTTCAGCAGTTATCTTGCTAGCAGAATCCCATATAGCATTACATTTTTGGCCAGAGGAAGCAAAAGTCACAATTGATATTCATATATGTGACTACCAAAAAGATAATTTTGAAAAGGCTCTCATTCTCACCAAATTACTGACAATAGAAATCAGTGAATCTGATAAAATTGCTGATTGGAAGTATTTATTTATTAGTAGTTGACAGGTAAATAAAACGTCATAATTCCGAATTATGAATCAGAGGTTGGGTAGAAGAACGAAACCTAATCCAATACGGTTCGGTTACAATACGGTTCGGTTAAGGTTTTTTGATGAAAATTCTAGATCCAAAGACGCGATAAATCGCAGTCTCTACAAGGATAAATCTTTCGTCTTGACGGCGATTTATCGCGTCTGGTGTCTTAACTGAACCGTATTGAAACCTAACCTACGCAGATGAGCAGCTTCTACTTAAAAGCACCAAGCAATCAAAAATGAAGCTGCAATATAGGCAAAGGCTTCAATTAAACCTGCGCCAATATTTGGTATTTCTTGATTAACAATTTCGTCAGAAATTTTCACACCTGGAACTAAAACTAAATCTGCTAACCAGCGAATTCCTACTAGCGAACCCAAGCAAAACAATAGTATTAATCCATATTCAGTGAAACTGATAATCCAGCTTTCAAACTCCCCAGAAAAAGCGACTCGCGCAATATTACCTGTTGCAATCAGTAAACCCCCCAAAGCTAAACCAGCCGCTGGGTTATTGCGCTTTTCAATTTCTGCAAAGACATTGTATTTCGTGACGCGGGGATAAATGAAACTCACCACAACGAGGATACATAATCCAATTAACCAACACACTAACCCCACCAACCAACCACCACTTTCACCAGCCAAAGCTGCATTTAAAATTAATCCGTTGGCGATATGGTTTCCTGCTTCTACGCTAGCTGCACCTATATTGCGATCTTGGATAATTTCTCGTTCACAACTAAAGTGGCGCAGGATTAATTTATCTCCTACCCATGCACCAGCTAACATCAATAAAATCACCGTTGCGCCGTAAGTTGCTAAATTCAGTGCTTTATCTTGCCAATTAACTGCGGTTTCTCCTAGAACGCCACCCAAGGCAATGACAATACCAAAATAGTAACCTACTAATGCGATCGCAACAGCTGGATTATCTTTGACAAACAGTTCTAAATTCAACTCCATTCGCCGCCGAAACAGCTTTTGATAAGCTAACTGTCCTACCCAAAATAAGCCAAATCCCACTGCTAATTCTAGTAAAATTACTCCTGATTGAGTAAGTCCTTTGATTAATATTTCATTCATTTACTATCCCCTACCAGGTTTTGGAATAAGCTAATTAGCGTATCAGCTAACTGGTCATAAAAAAAGTAATCATGAGCGCCTATAGTAGTTACAGCTTCGCCACCAAACTGACTTTTAAATTGAGAAAACTTTGCATAGCCATGATTAGGATTATGAGTAAAACCATATAAATCATAAAATTCACAACCCCGTGTTTTTGCCCTTTGCATTGCTTCCCAATGTAAGCTGTAATTTGCCATCATTTCTCGATGTACTAGACTGCTGCCGCCATATAAATAAGTAGCAATATCACCACAATATACTACTAAAATTGCTCCTAATATTTCTCCTTCCCAAGTAGCTAAACCAATTTCTGCCATGTTGGCTGCAAACAATGTTTGGCAAAGATTGATAAAAAAGCCGTAAGGTTCGCCAAAAAACTGCTGACGCTGTACGGTTTCCCAGAATAAATCATAAAATAAAGGAATTGCTTGGGAATCATTTCTAAATTGTGTGTTCACGCCGTAGCGTTGACTTAGCCGAATATTGTAGCGTCCTTTTGGCTTCATCGCTGCTAATATTTTGCTGATATCTGGGCGTAAATCAACTAATAAAGTTTCACATGGTAATAAATCAGCAGGTGCGCGGACGAAACCTTTTAAGCAATCTGGTTTTTCTCTCCATAGCGGTTCAATACGAAGTGCGATCGCACCTATTTCTTGAGCTAAAATTTTGGCTTTCTCTAATAATAGTTGCATTCCTTGGGTTGGGTCAATTTCTGGTAATATCGGCCCACCAGGAGCAATCAATAAATTTGCTTTATTAGTATGGGGATACAAATAATAAATACATCCTCCGACTAATTCGTTATTGAAAAATAATCCATAGCGAAAGGTTTTATATCCTTCTAATTCTTTAAAATATGCCCAACTATTAGTTTGCATAAAACAACTATATTGAGCAGCTTTTATCAGCGAGTCCCAATCCTGATTTTCTTGATAATTTAATTCTCTGATTGTTAGTTTTAAGGAATTTTGCTCGAAGTTATATTTTATTCTATTATTGATTTTCATAGGTTCTAAATTACTATGATTTGGACTCCTTGGCTAAAAACATATGTTTAATATTTTTTAACGAACCGCCAAGTACGCATTCGCGCAGCGTCTCGTCAGAGAAGTACGCAAAGAAAGAGAAAAAATAATCATAAGTATTTAAGCTGATTCGATATTATTCATCTTGTGATTTGGAAAATAGGCTAGCTAGCCAAAAACCGCCTATTCCAGTCAATATAAAACCTAAAAATTTCGTATTAAAGCTATCATCAGAACCAGAGCTGCTACCACTAGAATAGGAACCTTTAGCAAATACTGTATCTGGTGCCACTAAGTTGGCCATTAACAGCGTCACTGATAGCAGTGTAATAAATTCAGCCGTCTTAGGAGGTAGTTTTGCCAATGGTTGATTTGAGTTGATTTTATCAGCTAGATTTTTCAGTTCATTAGCAATTTGTGGAGGCAATTCTTGTGCCCTTGATAACAGGCTATTCAAGAGTTGCTTGACATCTATTTCTGTTAATAATTCATTGAGATGTGCTAACCATGATGATGTCATTTTTGGGCTATGATAACGATGACGTGCTGGTAAAAGTCGATTGATATCTGGTGATTTTTTAGAATTTACTTCATAAGAATAAATATTTTCTAGCCAAAACTGGGCAACTGATTCCAAATCGAGTGAATCAGATCCTCCTATTTGTACTGATATTGTGTCTTCAATGGTGAGAAAGTCGATATGTTTACCAGACGTAATCGGTAACTTTTCTTGGTTTGATGACTGATTTAGCAGATAATAGAACAACTGAGGACTTTCTAAAGTGTGAATCGTTACTTGGTGGCGATCGTCAGCGATCGCACTTTCAAAGATAAAAGCTTGTAGTAGCTGTTTATGAGTCAGAGACTGTAAATTATCGGGTAGAAAAATTGTCTCTATTTCATTTTTTGTAATCACCTGGGGTGATGCTAGAAAGAAACCCCAATTACCATAACCATGCCAATGAAATGATGGAATATCTAGCTGTAAAGGTTTTGTAAACAAATTTGCCGATCGCAGTGTTTGATATAAACACCAAAAACCTGCTGTATTTTTTTCTGGAGAAACGCCATTAGTACAAATTACTCCAGCAGGTATCAGAACGCGATTGATTTCTTGAAACCATTCACGACTGTAGATTTTTGTTTCCTCTGGGGAATTAGGATAGGTAAAATCACAAATTACAAGGTGATAATATTCATCTGGCAATCCTGAAATAAACTCGAAGGCTTCTTGAGCATATACAGTAACCTTGTTGTTTTCTAAACTTCCCAAATTATAAGGTTTAAATACAGTTTTTGCCAGTTCTAAAACTTCTGGATTGTAATCTACTAAATCGATTTTTTCAACTTGTTCAAATCGTAATGCATCCCTGGTTGCTAATCCATCACCTCCTCCACAAATTAGGATACGTAAATCTGTTTGAGGAAATCTTTGCATTGCCAAAGCTACAGCAGGAACCACCAAATATTCATGATATATTGCTTCATCAGCGGTATGAAATTGTAAATCTCCATTTATATAAAACGCAATACCATGTTCATGCTGTTCAATAAATAAGGAAATAGGCATTTGTAGTTTATCCAAATATCATTAAGAAAAGTCCGACAAACAAGATAATAAACGCTATTATGAATTGAATAGTTTTGGCTATAAGGCTAGTAATGCTCTGCTGTTTTAATTCCACATTTTTCTGAATCTTGGAAAATTCTTGAGGCTGTACTATTTGGGTAGAGTAAATATCTAACTTACCATCAGGAAAAGCTTCTATAGCTAAATTTATATGATGGTCTTGATCCCAATAATCCCAAGTGATGCGAGATGTTGTTTCTTCTTCCGCTTCATAGCTTCCTTGGGTTTGAGATTCAAAGTAATAGGGTTTGTGAAAAAGTAGCAATTCTGGATATGGGTTAGCTAGTGATTGCATCTCTTGCCATAGTCTAGGAAGTATATTTTCCTGGGAATCTGGTAGAAATATGCGACAATTTTGCACCGGGTTAGCAAGATACCAAGTTACATCATATTGGGCGTTATCTGGATCAAATTCTCGCAGCAAGTAATATTCCGATCCCCCCTTTGAAGTCAACAACCACTCATCAGTTTGATAACCTTTAGAATCTTGATAAGTGCTGTAATCTTCTATATCCCAATCGACACCGTGATATGTGAGGCGATCGCCTGGACGCAACTCTTCAAGTAGAGTTTGAGTAACAATAGTAGCCATACAAGCTTAATTAGATAAAAGGCACGAGGCAGCAAGCAAAAGGTAAAAGCTATTCAGGAAGCTGATTTCACTGGTTTGCATTTTACGTTTAATTATCTCCACCTAGTTGGAGGCAACTGTAATTTTAACAACATATCTGATAAATGCACATCAGCGACGACCTTTAAAGGGATTAATGTAAAGTTGATCTTGGCACTCTACACCCACCTCAAACTTGCAATCTGAGCGGGGATAGGCAATGCAAAGCAAAACATAACCCATCGCCTCTTGTGCAGATTTAAGTGCGATCGCCTCAGACTGATCAACTTCACCCTCAATTAGACGCGCTGCACAGGTAATGCAAGCACCGTATCGACAACCCACAGGTAAGCGCAAACCCGTGGCTTCTACAGCATCTAAGATGTACTGACTTTCTGCCACCTCTACAACGAAGTTATGGCGATTAAGAAGCTGCACTCGGTAACTTTTCATGGCAATCACAGCAATTTTCAGGTAATATCATGTCCGCTTGATTACTTATTAAAACCTAAGAACCCCACCCCGCCAAAGCTACGCTTTGTCTCCCCTCCCCGCTCTTCAGGAGGGAATTAAGGGGTGGGGTGCAATGCAATACTGCGTAGGTTTTGGAATTTCTTGGTTGAGGCAAGCTGTTCTTGATCAGGGGAAGAAATCGAGGCTGGCGTTGAGTTTTGCCTCCCCTGCCTCCCCTGCCTCAAGAGCTTATCCGAGCAGTATTGGGTATACACTTGAACTTCAACCCTCAATTCGCCACGATTTTACGCAAAGCTGTACTTACTTTCAAGAAAAGCGATCGCCATCACAGCATTTTTTATCGGAAATTCTTCATCTAAAAATTAACTCCGGTTACCTGATTGAGATACAGTAGTTTATAACTTAGCTTTTGCAAAGTAACCCTTGTAGCTGTGCAATGCTCTGGGAAAACCAATGGTCAAAGATTCATTTGGACTCGAAATTACTACCGATTCATCAGCTGCGATAGATGCCATCAATAGCTTTGTGGATCAATTATTCAGCGTTGGCAACGATGCTCAAGTTATTTTCAAAGCAATTGAGGCAGATCCGGCTTGTGCGATCGCCAATGCTCAAGTTGCCGCATTTTACTTGTTTGCTGGTGGCTCTGTTGGCTTAACCCAGGCAACATCTTATCTGAATGTGGCCAAAGCAAACCTCAAAAGAGCCAATGAGCGCGAAAAACTTTACGTTGCAGCAATAGAAGCTTGGGCAAACCGCGATATCCAGCAAGCGATCGCTTATCATGAAGCGATTACTGATAGCTATCCCCGCGATTTAGCCTCAGTGCATGTAGCCCAGTATCACTATAGAAATACTGGTAACAGTCAGGGGCTGCTGCGGATTGCCGAAAAAGTTTTCGCCGCCAATCAAGACAACCCCTATATCTACGGGATGCTGGCATTTGGGCTAGAAGAGTGCCATCGGATACCAGAAGCAGAAACATATGCCAGACTTGCGATCGCCCTGAAACGAGATAACCGTTGGGCACACCACGCCATTGCTCATGTGTTAGAAACCTCAGGACGCCTGGAAGAAGGGATTACCTTAATGGAAAGTCTCAGTGATACTTGGGAATCTGGCAGTTCGGCTTTTTATGGACATCTTTGGTGGCACACATCCCTTTACTACCTGGATATTGAAAATTTTGCCAAGGTACTGGAAATATACGACACCCGCATCTGGGGACGTGCCAAAAAAGACAGTGGGCGTGAGCAGATAAATGCGATCTCTCTGTTGCTAAGGCTAGAGTTACGCGGTGTAGATGTGGGTTCGCGCTGGCAAGAACTTGCTGGCTATTTGCAACCACGACTACACGAACATGTCCTGGCGTTCTTGGATTTGCAATACATCTATGCACTGGTGCGGGGTGGTAAAGAAGACTGGGCGGGTGAAATGTTGGAGAGTATGCAACGTCATGTTGATAAAGTATTACCCTATGCTAGACGTACTTGGGCAAAGATCGGAGTACCTGCGGCTAAGGGGATGATAGCTCATGCTCGTGGAGATTGGAACAAAGCGATCGCTCAATTAGAGCCGGTATTGCCAGAGTTACAATCCACGGGTGGATCTCATGCTCAACGAGACTTATTTGAGCAAATTTATCTTGATGCTTTAATACGCCAAAGGCAGTATCACAAAGCCTTGAATGTTCTGGAAAAACGCCAAGCTGCCCGCAACAACATTCCAGTAATTCAGCGGGAATTAGCTAAGACTTACAGCCAAATAGGACGCACCGATGAAGCACATCGAGCTTCCCAACTGGCTTTAAAACTATCACAACGTTATCAAAAAGTAGAGCAAACAGTATGACCACATACGTAAATCTCGGAAAAAGTGGACTGAAAGTATCGCGCATTGCTTTGGGCACCATGACTTATGGCGATCGCAAATTGCGAGAATGGGTATTAGAAGAAGAAGAAAGTCGCCCTTTTATCAAGCTGGCTTTGGAGTTAGGGATTAACTTCTTTGACACCGCCGATGTTTATTCCTTAGGTGTCAGCGAAGAAATAGTCGGACGAGCATTAAAAGACTTTGCCAAAAGAGATCAAGTTGTAATTGCTACCAAAGTTCACGGCAAAATCGGTGATGGTCCCAACGATCGCGGACTATCTCGCAAACATATTTTTGATGGCATTGATGCCTCATTGCGGCGGCTACAGACCGATTATGTGGATTTGTACCAGATCCACCGTTGGGACTATGAAACACCAATTGAGGAAACCCTAGAAGCGCTGCACGACCTGGTAAAAATAGGTAAAGTTCGTTACCTGGGTATATCGAGTGTTTACGCATGGCAGTTTGCCAAAGCCCTTTTCCTAGCCGATCAACATGGTTGGAATCGCTTTGTATCCATACAAAACCACTACAACCTCGTTTATAGAGAAGAAGAAAGAGAAATCATACCTCTATCTTTAGACCAAGGAATTGGAATTATTCCCTGGAGTCCCTTAGCGCGAGGCTTTTTGGCTGGTAATCGCAGCAAAGAAGACTATGGTCAAACTGTGCGGGCGAAAACCGACGAATTTGCCCACAAACTCTACTATCAAGATTCAGATTTTCAAATAGTCAATCGCGTCGTCGAGTTAGCCCAAAAACGCGGCGTCAAACCAGCACAAATAGCCCTAGCTTGGTTATTACATCAACCAGGCGTGACAGCCCCAATCATTGGCGCTAGTAAGATAGAACATCTCAAAGAAGCAGTTGAGGCTGTGGATTTGCAGCTTTCAGATGAAGAACGCAAATACTTGGAAGAACCCTACACACCCCATACCATTTTAGGGCATCAGTATCCCGCAGGGAATCGCGTGTAGGCAAATCGCTGGATTGGGGAGTGGGGAAAAGAAATTTTCATGACTCCTTGTGATGTCAAGTTGGGATAATCACTTACTATTCAAAACTCCCCGTGTCCCCGTGTCCCTCCGTCGTCCATTTCCAAAAATCTTCGCAACACACGAATCGACTGTAGGGGCGTACAGCTGTACGCCCCTACATATCTATCTGTATCAGGTATTTCGTGAAATGAGGTTAGATCCAAATATCTGAAGTGCAATCACCGCCAGGATAGCGCATCTCGTGAGCGCGAGAGGGGCCTGCTGGTTCTTGGCCAAAGTCAACGTAGAAGTCTTCGTTGATTTTTAGTCCGCCATTTTCAGTGTCGCAGTCAATCTGTAATAAATATGAGCCGGTTTTAGATAAATCAGGATAAAACTGATTATCCCAAGTGCTAAATAGGGAATTCGTCACATAAAGCCGTTTACCATCCAGACTCAGCTGTAGCATTTGCGGGCCGCCAGCTAATTTATGACCTTGAACTTCACCACCATTACCTAACAAACCACCGCACCAAACTTGACCAGTAAGTTGAGGATGGGCTGGGTCACTGATATCATATTGGCGGATATCTCCATGCAGCCAATTGGAAAAGTAAATATAGCGATCGCACATTGAAATCAAGATATCAGTAATCAACGATGGCACTGGTATCGGCCAGCCTTCCACTTCTTGTGAAGGTATATCAATTACTTTCTCTATTTCCCAATGACCATTAGGTTTGTGCCAATGCCAAACATTACTACTGAGTGCTGCGGCGACAAACCCATGAGTGCTGTCGGGGTTATGGTGAAAGCGCAGTTCTAAGGGAATTAATCCTTCTTGTCCTAAGTCAAAACTTTGGATAATTTCCCGTGTTGACCAATCCCAGAAATGTATATGATGACCATAGTTATCAGCTGCTACATCGTTGAGGTCAAAACCAGGATAATAGGTTTTGGGTGCGCCCCACTCACTACTCACCATGACGTTATGACGAGGTTGATACCAAAAGTCATAGTTAAACCGCATCCCATCAGCTTGGCGTTCCCAACGTCCAGCAATATCAAAATTTTCATCCAGTAACAAAAAGCCACCAGGGCCATTTCCCTCACTGTCGCCGAGCATGGAAATCATCACATGACCATCTGCTAGGCAGTGTACTGTGTGGGGGGCGGTTAAATTAGTTTTTTCTTGAATTTCTTGTGGTTCAATGACCTTGTGCAGTTTTGGCGCCTTGCTATCTGCGGTATCAACAATATAGATGCGGCTAGAACGTTGCCCAGGTATTACCGTAAATCTACGTAATTTGCTAGCGTCGCCGTGACAAGAACTACAAGCATTCCAGCCAAAGTGATGTAATTCATCGCCAAGATAAGGCATAGATAGACGATGAATCACTTGGGAATAGGTGGGGGAATTGGGGTCAACGTCTACAGTAGCAAGATAATCTGGTTCTTCGATACCAGTGCCAGTATAAAGGGCGATCGCGTAAAGCACCTTTTCTCTTTGGGCTTTGATGGCTGCTTCTGGAGAAGCGTAGCCAGGGCCGCAGCAAGCATGAGTCATGGTTTTACACCTCACAGGCTTTGAAAATTACAACAAGTTTACAACAAGCCCCGATAACAAATAAAAACCAAAATCACTGCCCACGAACCCAACGCCACTTTGACTGCAACCAGAATATTGAGCAAAGGAATAACTCCCCCACTCATATCTTATATGTTGTGTCTTAACTGCCTTGGCGATTGCTATAAAAGCCAGTGTCTTGCAAAAACTCTAGAATTGCTGTATTTAGTACCTCAGAAGCACCAGTTGAAGCATCGTGACAGCAGTTAGACAAAATTTGAAATTTGGAATTGGGGATATGCTGATGTAATTTTTCACCATGACTAGCAGGAAACCAACTATCTTGCTCACCCCACAAAACTAGTGTAGGACACTGAATTTTATTCAATTTATTTTGAATTTTAGTGAGCATATTTGGCTTATTTGCTTGCCAATTCTCTATTTCCCGGGCTGCTATTTGTAATTCTTCGGCAACTTTGGCGATCGTACCAGGTAATTCAAGAAAAGGGTAAGTTATCCAATAGATATCTTCCTGTGTGAGAATTGAAGGATCGAATAGTACCGCACGTCTTTCTGTTGCCATTATTTCTCTAAATAAGGGTGCAAACAGATTTACTAAACGCAAAGAGTCTATTGTTTGCATTATTTCTAGAGGTGTTTGGGCAAGTAACCACATAGACCAATGGGGTAAATGTTCAGTAAAGATAGGTACGTTTACTACTACCAAGCGCCCGATTAATTCGGGATATTCTTCAGCAAGGGCTAGGGCAACTAATCCTCCCAGGGATTCAGCTACAATGACTGCTGGTTCATCACACAATGCCTGAATAATTCTTTGAAACTCAATAACTTGATGACCGTTGTGTTCTCTTCTAGACAATGGTTTTTCAGAAAAACCAAAGCCTTTGGCATCAAAACAAATTACCCGAAAATGTTTAGATAATGGTGCTATCATGTGGCGCCAATTGTAGCTCCAACTGCCCATACCATGTAGGAGAATTAGCGGTTTACCTCTACCTTTTTCGCCATAAGCAATTTGTACAGGATAGCCATGAGCATCAGTAATAACCAAATTTTGCCGCCCTTTAGGAAAAGTGGCTTGCCACCAATCTTTCATTCCTATATTCATCAATAATTTTAGGTGAGAATTCAGAATTCAGGAGCAGGCAGTCCGGTCTTGGTGGTTTCCCCAAAGAGGAACTGCCGCCGGCATCAAGCAACTGCCGTTCAGAATTCAGAATGAATGTAAAATCAAGGATACTATAGCTTTTGAATATTATTCCAATTATTAAGCTTGGGTTTTAAAGTCTTCTTAATTCTGACTTCTGAATTCTGAATTATGATAATTTAAGTGCCAGTTAAGGCATTCCACAATATTCTAATTAGGATCACGGGTAATGCAACTAAGACAATGGAGACGAGCAACAATCCAACCAAAAGAGCCATGATAAACCACTTATCTGCACTCTTTTGCTGGCTGGGAAACTTTAAGTGTTCTTCCAATAGCTTGAGATTATAATTGTTAGCTGTCCAGGCAATATCAAAAAAGTCTCCCAAAATTGGGATAGCGCCTACTAAGCCATCAATAATTACATTCACAACCATTCTGCCTAAGGAGGCTCTAGATACACCCAGACGTGCTGCTTCTAAAATGATGTAGCAAGAAAACATGATTCCCAAAAAATCGCCACCAATAGGTAGTAATCCTAAAATTGGATCTATACCAATACCAACTTTGGTTCCGGGAATAGTGATAGCATTATCCAGCAGCCGACTGATTTGGCGGAGGCGCTTTAAGGTAGGTGCTTTGGAATCAGGTTCAATCATCGAAGAGCGAAAAGAAGAATCAGGCATGAAAGCGATCGCTTATTTGTATTGAATCGTTAGACATTTTACTCCTCTATTGAGCTTTTGCAAAAGTTTCTTCCAAGATTTACTAATTAATATTTTTTAATATTTTTCGGCAGATTGCGACTGTGGTTTTGGGCGCATATCTTCGCCGACAATCACGTTCAACTGGTCGCCGATTAACAAAACAGCAGCGCTCATTGATAGCCAGAGCATTAAAACTATCACAGCCCCAACAGCACCATATACTTTATTATAATTCCCAAAGTTCGCTACATAAAGCCGAAATAGGGCAGATAACATAGCCCAAAAAACAGCTGCTAAAATTGCTCCAGGCATCATTGGTGTGCCTGAGTTCCAGACACTAGGCCCGTAGCGATAGAGAAAGCCAAAAGCAAAAGCAACAATACCTAAAGCTAAAGGCCAGCGTAAGAGCTGCCAAATATCGAACAAGAAGATTAAAGAAGCATTTTCACGTGCTACCATTCCCAACAGCCAATCGCTGGTAAACACTAAAAAAGAAGCCAACACCAAAAGCAACATAGTACCGATTGTTAATCCCAGAGAAACAAGCTTGGCTTTCCAAAAAGGGCGCATTTTTTCTGGAGGAATTTGATGGATTTGGTCGAGGGCTGTCATTGCAGTACTCACCGCGCCAGAAGCAGTCCAAATTGCTAATACAAAGCTCAGAGAAAATAAGCCAGTGTTTTTGGAATTAGTAATTTCTTTAGTGGCAAAATCACGAATCAGAACCAAAGCTTGTTCGGGTAAAACTTGACTCAGTTGCACTGCCAGTTCTTTAAAAGTGTTTTGTAAAGATTCTGCCAATAAGCCAATGGCTGTAACCAAAGCCAAAATCGCTGGAAACAACGATAACATGGCATTGAAAGCAATTTCCGAGGCTAGTCCCAAAAGTCGTCTTTCAATTGTCCTGGCGAAAGTTTTTTTCAGCGTGCGCCAATTGAGGTGACGAAAGAACCGGACAAAACGAGGCTTGAACATAACTACAGGAATTAACAACTCAAATGATATTGGCACACGTCGTATCATGTGCAGTTGAAGACTGACAGCGAATTGCAACAGGCGTGAGGTACAGATAATTGTAGGGAACATGTTGTGCCCCTACCCGTGTACTTCCTTTACCTGAAATACGCTGTATCATTGCAACTGACGGCGGGACGCAAAGAATTTTTTGAACGGTGATTAGGGAAAGATGATATAAAGCGATCGCTAACCTAATTTCATTGAGTATTGTAACTAAAATCGCAACATTGGTAAGAGGATTTTTGATTTGGCGAAGTGATTTTGGTTACCAAGGGACTTTAACATTAAACGAATCATGAGCAAGAATAAAGAGCCAAGAGGTATTAGGGGTGTATAGCTGTGCTGCCCTAACGCCTTTTGTGAATAATCATCCTCAAGGCAGAGTATAAAAATAGAACTTTTATATAGGCGTATTTTTCAGACAGACTACTAGCTTAATCGTGCAACAAGTTTTTCTTAGCATGGTAATTAACTGTGCAGAAAATGCAAATGACTCACATAGTTACTGACCTATATCGTATTAAACAAGCGACGAGTTGAGCAGCCAATCAAAAGGCAATCAATTAATAGCTAAATCAAATCTCATCAAATCAAAATTACGAGGTTTCTAACTATGTCTCACGTATTGTTTACAGAATTATCCAACGAGCAACTAGAAGTTGTAGCTGGTGGTGTTGATTTCCAACTAGATGCAACTTTTTTCGCAGCAAAAGAAAACGTTCTCAATGGCGAAAGTAGTTCTGATCCCAGTGGTAGCACTGCTAGCTCCAACGGTAGTTCTACACAAATTGAAACTGCTGGAATAGCTTTCTTAGCATTGGGAGCTAGTGACATTCCTAAGGTTGAATTTTAGGTTAAGCAGCTAAAAAAGGCAATGAATTAGTACGTGAGTTCGATGAAAATAGTTTGATCAAAATCAATTAGAGATACAATCTCTAATACTAAAAAATCAAATTACTACTTCTCAATCACGAACTCACGCTACTAAATAGTGCAAATTTCTGAGATCAAAATTACGAGGTTTCTAACTATGTCTCACGTATTGTTTACAGAATTATCTAACGAGCAACTAGAAGTTGTAGCTGGCGGTGTTGATTTCCAACTAGATGCAACTTTTTTCGCAGGAAAAGAAAACGTTCTCAATGGCGAAAGCAGTTCTGACCCCAGTGGTAGCGCTGCTAGCTCTAACGGTAGTTCTACAGAGATTGAAACTGCTGGACTAGCTTTCTTAGCCTTGGGTTCTCATGAGCTTCCTCAGATTTAAAAAAGATATAGCCATTAGTTTAAGCGGCTAAAAAAGGCAATAAACTAATACGTGAGTTCGATGAAAATAGTTTGATGGAAAACAATTAGAGATACAATTTCTAATACTAAAAAATCAAATTCTCACTTCCCAATCACGAACTCACGTTACTAAATAGTTCAAATTTCTGACATCAAAATTACGAGGTTTCTAACTATGTCTTACGTATTGTTTACAGATTTATCAAACGAGCAACTAGAAGTTGTAGCTGGTGGTGTTGATTTTCAAATAGATGCAACTTTTTACACAGCACACCAAAATGTTCTCAATGGCGAAAGCAGTTCTGACCCCAGTGGTAGTGCTGCTAGCTCTAACGGTAGTTCTACAGAGATTGCAACTGCTGGACTAGCTTTCTTAGCCTTGGGATCTCATGAACTTCCTCAGATTTAAAAAGGATACAGCTATCAGGTTAAGCAACTCCAAAAGACAATGAACTAATTCGTGAATTTGATGAAAGCAAATTAGAGATTAAATCTCTAATACTAAAAAATCAAATTTCCACTTCTCAATTCCGAACTGAAGTTACTAATAGTTCAAGTTTTTCCAATCAAAATTACGAGGTTTCTAACTATGTCTCACGTATTGTTTACAGATTTATCGAACGAGCAACTAGAAGTTATAGCTGGTGGTGTTGATTTTGCAATAAATGCCACTTTTTATACAGCAAACCGAAATGTTCTCAATGGCCAAAGCAGTTCTGGCCCTCATGGTAGTGCTGCTAGCTCTAACGGCAGTTCTACAAATATTGCAACTGCTGGACTAGCTTTTTTAGCCTTGGATGCTCATGAAATTATTGAACTTTCAGAAGCATATGGCCATTAAGTTGAGCAACTAAAAACAGCAATCAATTAATACGTGAGTTCGATGAAAATAGTTGAGTAAAAAGAATTGTCTTTAATTCTAAAAACTTAACTTGCCATGTTTCTGATGGTGATGCGAACTCACGTAACTAATCCTAAAATTTCATCGAATTAAAACTACGAGGTGTACAGCTATGTCTGGTGAATTGTTTAGAGATTTATCTGATGAACAACTAGAGATTGTAGCTGGTGGTGCTGATTTTGCAATAAATGCCACTTTTTACCAAGCCAGTGAAAATATTCTCAGTGGTAGTAGTTATTCTGGACCAGATGGCAGCATCGCTAGTTCTTATGGTAGATCTACAAATATTAAGACTGCTGGGTTAGCTTTTTTGGCTTTAGATGTGAATCACATTCTTGATTTTTTACAATATCAATACAAATAATATACGGAAGTGTTGGCTAAAATCTCAGCATCTGTGACATAAATTTATCGGCACACTTGAACATAAAATGAACCAAAATTTTCCACAGATGATCCATAATAATACAATTATATGGGTCATCTTTTGTTCAGTATATTCAGAGTTGAGAAATAAGTTTTAGTAATTCCAAAAACATAACACCAGGCTGAAAAAATTTCATAGTATTAGTACCGCTTTCCTTCAATTCAAAGTTGCAAAATTATTGAATTTTTGATTTTTGAAATTTTTTAAAATGTAATTTACTTTTTGCGGTGCGGCAGTATTTGTCATTATGTAGAGTAATTTACCTATGAAATACCAGTTTGTTAAACAGCATAGCAAAGAAGATTGTGGAGCTGCTTGTCTTGCTGCTATTGCTAAATATTACGGACGTACTTTTACTCTCAGCCGCATTAGGGAAGCGGTAGGTACTGGACAATTTGGAACTACTTTATTGGGGCTGAAGCGTGGAGCAGAAACGCTTGGGTTTAATGCTCGTCCAGTGAAAACTTCGCCGGAACTTCTCAATCGAATGAATGAAGCACCGCTACCAGCAATTATTCATTGGAAAGGGAATCACTGGGTTGTTTTATATGGTAAGAAAGGTAAAAAATGTTTAGTTGCAGATCCAGCGGTAGGTGTGCGTTATCTTTCTCAGCAAGAGATAGCGGAAGGCTGGACAGATTGGTTAATACTTCTATTAGAACCCGATCCAATACGCTTTTTTGCCCAAGAGGATGATAAAGTCGGCGGTTTTTGGCGTTTTTTCAAACGTGTTTGGATTTATCGCGGGATTTTAGCTCAAGTTTTGCCTTTGAATTTAACGTTGGGTTTGTTATCTTTAGCTTCTCCTTTTTTGCTACAAATTCTTACTGATGATGTGTTGGTGCGAGGTGATACAAAATTACTAACTACTGTAGCGATCGCTGTGGTAGTAATGAATGTTGTTTCTCGTAGTCTTTCGTTTGTACAATCTAACTTAATTGCTCACTTTGCCCAACGTCTGCAATTAGGTTTAGTTCTGGAATTTGGGCGGCAAATTTTACGATTACCCCTTGCTTATTACGAAGCCAGACGTAGCGGTGAAATTGTTAGTCGTCTGCGAGATATTAACCAAATTAATCAGCTAGTTGCTAACTTAATTATCACTCTACCAAGTCAATTTTTTATTGCGCTGATTTCTTTTAGCTTCATGGTTTTCTATAGCTGGAAACTCACAGCCGTTGCTGTCTTCATTGCTGTGATGATGAGCTTATCTACTATAGTCTTCCAGCCGACTTTGCGCCAAAAAACTCGTGAACTTTTAGTTCAAGAAGCAGAAACACAAGGAGTTTTAGTAGAAACATTTAAAGGCGCGCTGACTCTGAAAACTACCACATCTAGACCGCAATTTTGGGACGAATTTCAAAGCCGATTTGCTCGTCTGGCAAACGTGACATTTAGCACAATTCAAATTGGGATTATTAATAATACTTTTTCTGGCTTGGTTGCGGGTATTGGTGGCGTAATTTTGCTTTGGTTCGGCGGTAATTTAGTGATTAATCCAGCAGAAAACCTCAGCATCGGTCAACTGCTTGCTTTTAACTCAATGAATGGTAATTTCCTGGGGTTAATTGCAACTTTAATTAGTTTTGTCGAGGAATTTACGCGGGCAAAAACAGCCACACAACGGCTCACCGAAGTTATAGATGCCACTGCGGAAAATGAGGGCGATGAGATAAAGCCTTTTGCTGAAATTCCCTGTGATGCTGATATAGTTTGTACCAATATTAACTTTCACTATGCTGGTCGGCTTGATTTAATAGATAACTTTTCTTTAACAATTCCTGGTGGCAAAGTTGTTGCCATTATCGGCAAATCTGGTTGTGGTAAAAGTACTTTAGCGAAATTGATTGCTGGGTTATATCCACTGCAATCAGGGAATATTAGTATTGGACTTTATAATATCCAAGACCTTTCTCTTGATTGTCTACGTCAACAGGTAGTTCTTGTTCCTCAAGAGCCTCATTTTTGGAGTCGTTCGATTGTGGAAAACTTTCGCTTAGGCGCACCCCAGGTTACTTTTGAGCAAATTGTCAGAGCTTGTCAAGTAGCTGAGGCTGATGAATTTATTAATAATTTGCCTGACAAATATCAAACTATTTTAGGTGAATTTGGTGCAAATATTTCTGGTGGGCAACGTCAAAGACTGGCAATAGCAAGAGCGATTGTTACAGATCCGCCAGTTTTGATTTTGGATGAATCTACTGGTGGACTCGATCCGGTAAGTGAAGCACAAGTTTTGGATAAATTATTTAAACATCGTTGGGGTAAAACTACGATTTTAATTACTCACCGTCCGAAGGTGGTTAATCGAGCTGATTGGATTGTATTGCTAGATCAAGGTAAGTTAAAGCTTGAAGGTTCTTTGCAAGAGTTGCGAACAAAACCAGGAGATCATATAGACTTTTTGATTCCTTGAAGAAGAAGTCAGAATTCAGAAATCAGGAGTCAGGAGTCAGAATTCAGAATTCAGAATTCAGAAGTCAGGAGTCAGAATGAGCTACGCCCCGCTGCGCTAACAGAATTCAGATAAGGTTATTGGTGTAGATAATTGGTCTAGAGAAGACGCGATAAATCGCGTCTCTACATGAGGGTTTTGTTGCTCATTCTAAACTGTATTGATCTATACGTATTCTCTTAAATTGGCTAACTCTACAAAATTAATTCTGAATTCTGACTACTTTTTTTTAATTATTAGGAGAAATATGCTTTACACCCATAATGAAAAGTTTCTACCATCACTTGAAAAGGATGAATTTCTTCCTCCTATTAGTGCTTGGACATCTTTAGCTGGAGTGTTTCTCGTTGGAACTATTGGTTCTGCGATCGCTCTTTCTTCATGGATTAAATACAATGTCATGGTGGAAACTGCTGCTACTGTTCGTCCCATAGGCGACACGAAGCTAGTGCAACCAGAAATGGAGGGGACTGTTGAAAGTATCTTTGTGAAAGAAAATCAAGTTGTTAAAAAAGGAGAAGTAATTGCCCGTCTGGATACGCGACAATTGCAAATCAAAAAAAGTCAACTCCAAGGCAATATCGAACAAAGTAGATTACAAGTAATTCAAATTGATTCGCAAGTAGCTATTTTAGATACTCAGATATTGGCTGAAAAAAGATTCATAGAACGCACTGTTTCTTCTGCAAAAGTAGATTTGGGACGCAACGAACGAGAGTATCAAGAAAGAAAAGTTGCTACTCAAAGTGAATTGTTGGTTTCTCAAGCCAGCTTGCAAAAAGCTAGGGCAAATTTGCAAAAAGCTCAAGCGGATTTAGACTTTGCTAAAATGGATAGCGATCGCTATGAACAATTAGCAGAAGTTGGAGCAATTGGTCGGCGTGAATTTGAGCAGAAAAAACTAGTTGTTGAACAGACTAAGTTAATACTTGAATCAGAAAAAATATCTATTGAAATTGCTCAAGCTAAACTGCAATCAGCCCTAGCTGTAGTCAATCCCAGTATGGCAAGAATTGCGATCGCCCAAGAACGCGTTTCCCAAGAAATTGCTAGAGGTGAAGCAACCATCGCTACTTTAAACAAAGAAAAACAAGCTTTAATGCAGCGGCGGGTGGAAATGCAAACCCAACTCAAGCAATATCAAAAAGAACTTCAACAAATCGAGACTCAACTGCAAAACAGCATTATTCGCGCCACTAGCGATGGTACAATTCTCAAGCTCAATTTGCGAAACCCTGGTCAAGTTGTGGGTGTTAGCGAATCTATTGCTGAAATTGTTCCTCAGAATGCTGCTTTGGTGATTAAAGCGATGATTCCTACCGCAGAAATTCAAAAAGTTGCAGTTGGTCAAAAAGTGCAATTGCGAATTGATGCTTGTCCATATCCTGATTATGGTACTCTCAAAGCTGTTGTCAGTGGCATTTCTCCAGATGTAATTACACCTGTGGGTAGCAATATCAATGCAGCTACATCAACTGCTGTTGCTGGTTATTTTGAAGCCACAATTCAACCCGAAATGCTAAAATTTGGCAACGGTACTCTTCAGTGTCACATCCAATCAGGGATGAATGCAAAAGCTAATATTATTTCCCAAGAAGAGACAGCATTACAATTTATGTTGAGAAAGGCGAGATTAATCACAGATATTTAATAAGTAAAAAGTCAGAAATCAGGACTTCTGAATTCAGTTAGCGCCGCGGGGCGTAGCCCATTCTGAATTCTGCCCTATCAATGTAATGTGTAGTATTTACCCATCATAACTCCTTCTTCCCTGTTTATGTCAGGGAAGAGAGTTTTGTCTTTTTTAAATGTAGCAACTACGAGAAATTTAATATGAAATGGGTTAATGATACATTATAAAGTCTTGATAAATTCTCGTGGCACTTTTTGGCAATTATTTTGTACACGTTGGCATTTTTTTGGCATAAATATGCCGTGGGTTGCATATAACTTTTTTCTTATGCTACTAAAATAGCTGACATAACAATATTATGTGAGCCTGAAATTGTGTCCGAAAATTATACTTTGAATTGTCTACGTTATGTCCCTAGTGCGGTTTCTGACATCTTATCAGAGAATTCAACAATCATTGCAATGGTGGTCTTCTAGGCAGTCGATGAAACTCTTTGTGGAAGCAGAGAAAATTCGGGATGATTTGTTACAGGAATCTTTTACAATACGTCGCAATTTAGATTTGTTAAGAGTAGATCATCTGAATTTATCAGATAAAAAAATTCAAGAATGCTTAAAACAAATTGACAATTTTCATCACTCTTTGGTGCAGCTGAGCGATCGCTTATTTCCGGCATCCCTTCAAGACAGTTTTCCGTTAGCTATTGAGTGTTTATTAGAACCTTGGCTAGTGTCCAATCCTCAGTTATACTTTCAAATCGATTTACCGCTTTATTGGCGGCATGAGCCAGCTGAACGTAGTCTAGTTGTATTAACGGCTTTAAATGAGTTACTGACCATAACTTTAGCAGAAGTTTTGGCATCAACATCAATTTATATCAATTTAAAAGAACACAAAAATATTGGACAATTAATTGTAGAAATTACTTATCCTAATGTGTCTACATTTATCTTTCATTCCAGGCTACCAGAATTAAATTATCTTTGTGAAACTTTTCGATTACTAACCTCAGGTAAATGTTTTCGTCGCGCTAAAAATATGAAAATTTCCTGGTATTTTTACTGGTAATTATTATATTTTTTAATTTAATATATTTCTTTATATTTCCAGAAAAATAATTGGCTAATGTGGATGATAATCAAGAATTTTTAATTCTCTACTTAATCAGCAGGCTGTGAGTTATGAAACAAGAAATATCAGAGAAGGCATTGCTGAAAATTTTGGTAATTGATGACCATGAGTCAGTTTTAAGTGGAACAGTAGACATCTTACAAAAACATTACCCTGGTGCTGAAATTGTCACTGCTATAAATGCTAATAATGCTCTCAATCAAGTTAGTAGTTTACAGCTAGATCTTATAGTTATGGATCTTTCCATACCAGAAAATTATGGCAATACAGCCCGACCGGACACAGGTATTCAACTACTCAGAATTTTGATGAAACACTATCCCAACTTGAATATTATTGTCCAAACTGCTCATGTGAGAACATTAGTGAGAATTAGACCTGATATTGATAGTCATAAAGGAGGTTTTACAGTCGCCGATAAAAGTCTTTCCACCCAAGAAATGTTGACTAGAGTTGATTGGGCGTTACAAGGATTAACTCATACAAAAGATATTAAAGGAATTTATTCGGGATTAGAGTTTAAACCAGAGTGGCTTAGGGTGCTGACTTTAGCGTTTGAAGAAGGATTACAAGACAAAACTATTGCTGAACGAATGTGTATATCTGAACGTATGGTACGTCATTACTGGAGTAAGCTACAAGACGCTTTAAATGTTTATCCTGATGAAGGAAAAAATATTCGGATTCAAACTGAAATCAGAGCTAGAGAAGAAGGTTTAATTGATTAGTTGCTAATAAAGAGGAGTCAGAATTCAGAACTCAGAATTCAGAATACTTTACCCATAAAGCTTATAGCTAAAGGCTAGGAGGAAAGCTTATGCAGCCTCGGCTTTGGAAAATAATCAAAGAAGAAATTCGGATTTGGCGTGTAGGTGCATTTCCAGGAATTGTAGTCATTGCACTGGTGATAGTTGCTCGTCTGAGTGGTTCAATGCAATCTTTAGAGTGGCTAGCTTTTGATAGTTTCCTGCGTCTGCGTCCTGAGGAACCTATAGATGAACGAATTATAATTGTGGGCATTAATCAAGACGATCGCCTCATAGATTCTTCAGTATCAGATAGAGATTTAGCAGCACTATTGTGGAAATTGCACAGGTGTCAACCTAGAGTTATCGGTCTTGATATTTATAGAGATTTTCCAGTTAACCCTGGTCATACAGAACTGTTGGCAGCTTTTAAAAATATCAAAAATTTAATTGTCATTGAAAAAGTATTCCCCAAGCAAATTGCTCCGCCACCGAATTTTTCTTTTGAACAAATTGGTTTTGCCGATCAAATTACGGATGCTGACGGCAAATTAAGACGAAGCCTATTAATAACACCAACATTTCAAGGAGAAAAATTATCTTTATCTCTACGTTTAGCAGAAATTTATTTAGCTCAGAAAAATATTAGCCTCAAAAATAGTATTAGCGATCGCACTGGAATTCAGTTTGGTAATACTCCACTACCAAAACTTTTTCCTAACTCTGGAGGCTATGTCCGAACTGATGTAACCGGAGTTCAAGTACTGCTCAATTTCCGTAGTGGTCGAAAAAGATTTAAAACTATATCTTTAAATGATATTAAAAGCAACAAATTTAATTCTGAATGGTTACGCGATCGCATTGTAATTGTCGGCATAACTTCCCCTAGTCGTAAAGACTTGATAACTACTTCGAGAATTACATCTAATCAGCCTACAAAAAAACAAGTTTATGGAGTAGAAATCCAAGCACATGCTGTGAGCCAAATTGTCAGCGCGGTGCTTGATGACAGACCACTTTTAAATACTTGGTCAGATGAATGGGAATATTTGTGGATCTTTGCCTGGGGGTTTTTAGGAATTGCGATCGCTCGATTGAGTAAATCTCTTTTAGCAAATATCATCATTGTGATTACTACAACTTCTAGCTTAATAGTCGCTAGTTATTTTCTCTTAACTTGGGGCTGGTGGGTTCCAGTAATTCCTACAATTATCGTTTTAACTCTCAATGGTATAGAACTCACTGCTTTATATCAATGCGATCAAGCTCTGCGATTGGGAATTAAAACTAGACAGGATGTTATTGAACGCACATTTGAAACAATTCACAACGGACCCTTGCAAAGTCTAGCTAAAGTTTTAAAAATGGTTAGATGTCAAGATTTACCAATCAAAGAATTACTTCCAGAACTGGAAAAAGAACTTGAGAAACTAAACCACGAACTCCGAGGAATTTATGATTTTTTACAACGAGAACCTCCAAATCAAGACAGTAGTCTTTACTTAGGAAATACTTTAGTATTAAATTTGCAAGATCCTCTGCATGAAATTCTCTATCAAGTTTACAGCCATACTTTAGCGCGAGACTTTCCTTGCTTTAGAACTATTAAAGTTAAAATTCGTACTTTTGAACCTATAGATGAACGATATTTAAGCATAGAACAAAAGCAAGGACTCTGCCGATTTCTTGAAGAAGCTTTATGCAATGTCGGCAAACATGCCATAGGAGTAACTCGCCTCGAAGTTACTTGCTTTTCATCTGAAGGCTGGTACACTTTGAGCATTATAGATGATGGGTTGGGTGTCAATTCATCTCGAGAAGGTCGCGGCACCCAACAGTTTAGAAATTTAGCAAAGCAACTCAAAGGTAAATTTCAACGAGTTCCTCTTTCTTCTAAAGGAACAATTTGTGAGTTGTCTTGGCCTGTAACTAAATTTTGGTTTAGTAATAAATGATTACGAATAATGATAAGTAAATCGGCGATAAAAATTCAATGTAGTTAGGACTAGCCCTTTCAAGTCACCTTGAAAGGGCTAGTAGTTAGGACTTATGCATTGACAGGAAAGACCAAATATGGATGATTTTAAAAACCACACCTGTTGTAGTGGCACAGCATTGCTCATTAGTGTCAACTTAACGTAAAAACCTTGTAATGACGTTAGAGCAAACTTACTCAATTACCAATCAATCCGGAGTCACCCCACCCCGGCTTTGCTGACGCAAAACCTCCCCTCCCCGATCTTCGGGGAGGGGATTGAGGGGTGGGGTAAAACGATTGTGGAACAGAGGTTTGAGCTGAAGTTGACACCAATGCCACTACAGCGCGGGTCTATCTACCATCAAATCGTCTCTACCTAGTACGCGAGCGATCGCCTGTTTGATTGCAGACATTAAAGGCGATCGCCATCAATTGGCTATCTGACTGCTGTTACACGCCATTTTCCTTAAACCACGCCAAAAGGCGTTTCCAACCGTCCTGAGCATCTTTCTGGCGGTAGGAGGGACGATAATCGGCAAAAAATGCGTGGGGTGCATCGGGGTAGACGATGATTTCTGATTTGCTGCTGCTTTCCTTGAGGCGATCGCGCATTTTCTCTACTGTATCTAGGGGAATACCCGTATCCTGACCACCATAGAGTCCGAGAACTGGCACTGTCAGTTTTGATGCAATATCAACGGGATACTTTGGTTGAAGTTCAGTAGCATCACCTACGAGTCGCCCGTACCACGCTCCCCCCGCCTTTACTTGGGGATTGTGTGCTGCGTATAGCCAGGTGATGCGGCCGCCCCAACAAAAGCCTGTAATCGCCAATTTATTGGCATTACCCTTGGCTGATTTCACAGCCCAGTTTACGGTGGCGTCAAGGTCGGATAGCACTTGGGCATCTGGTACTTTGGCGACAATTGGGCGAATTTCGTTGATACTGCTTAATTTTGAGACATCACCTTGACGGACAAACATTTCCGGAGCGATCGCCAAATACCCCAACTTGGCAAAGCGGCGAGTGATATCCTGAATATGCTCGTGTACGCCAAAGATTTCTTGAATTACTAAAACAATTGGGAAATTTTCACCAGTGGCGGGTACTGCTCTGTAGGCAGGAATTTCGCCATCTTTAACGGGAATTTTCACTGCACCAGCTACCAACTCCTTGGTATCAGTGGTGATGACTCCGGCAGAAATCGGCTGCACTGCCAAAGCAAAACCCGTCGCCAAGGTGGCTGTGGCGATAAATTTGCGGCGAGTTATTTCTTTCATCATCTCTACCTTGAATTGGCGAAAACTTTGTGGTTTGTTATCCGTACAGTACTATAAAATAATTACTACGCTTTCGCAATCAGCATACTGGAATATTCCCTGCATTCTGCAAATGAATCGCGATCGCCTTATCCCGATTTATCCAATTTTCTCCCCCAGCTAACCTACTGAGATAATCATCCATAATTGCTGGTAATTCCTTTGGCGAATAAGTATATGTTAAAGCCAGGAAACTTGTTGCTGTGGTTATAATCTGGTTTTTATTTAGCATCGCTGACAATTGAGAGCGAGTGAATTTACCATTCATAACTTCCTCGCTGGCATCTGCGATCGCATCTTCCACGACTTCCTCTTCTATCAAATTTTCCCATTCATCTAAACTGATATAGTAAGATGTTTTATTTTCTTTGACATTTACTTCTTTAATTTCGCGGATTGCATTCCGAATAGAAGCTGCCCAAAAATTTGTTAATCTCTCCTCTAGTTGATTCTTAATTAGATGAATTAGTAGAATTCTGACAAAGGATTTTATTTGCCGTAGAACTGCCTTTTTACTCATTCCCTCTAATTCATCAACAATTGCTAAGGCATCTGCATAACGCCCTTCCAAAATGCTCTTTTTTAAATCTATTAGTTCCTATGTCATTTTTCACCGCCCACCTGTTTTCCAATCTTCTCCACCGACTAACCCAGTTAAATTTTCAGCCACAACTGTCGGTAACTCTTTAGCTGAATAAGAATAAGTTAGTAGCAAAAATTTCAAAGCAGTCTGAATTATCTGGTTTCTGTCTACCATTTGTGCTAGTTGAAATTGAGTATATGCTCCATTCATAACTTCCTCACTCGCATCTGCGATCGCATCTTCCATCACTTCCTCTTCTATTAAATTCTCCCATTCATCTAAATTGATATAATAAGATGTTTTATTATCTTTTATATTCAGTTTTTTAATTTGCCGAATAGAATTCCGAATAAAATTTGCCCAGGAACTAGTTAATCGTTGTTCTACTTGGTTTTTAATCAAATGAATCAACAGAATATTTAAATAAGCTTGGATACTACGCAGAATAGCTTGTTTGCTCATTCCCTCTAATTCATCAACAATTGCTAAGGCATCTGCATAACGTCCTTCTAAAATGCTCTTTCTCAGGTCTATTAATTCCTGTGTCATTTTTCACCGCCTATCTGTTTTTCCAATCTTCTCCACCGGGTAACTCAGTTAAATTTTCAGCTATAACTGCCGGTAATTCTTTAGCTGAATAAGAATAAGTTAGCATCAAAAATTTCAAAACACCCTGAATTATCTGGTTTTTATCGACTATTTCAGCTAGTTGAAATTCATTATATATTCCATTCATCACTTCCACACTCGCATCACGCACAGCTACTTCTATTTCATCTTCCAGATGAGTATCCCATTCTTCTAAATTGATATAATAAGATTTTTTATTGTCTTTGAGATTAAGTTTTTTAATTTCTAAAAGCGAATTCCGGATAGAAGCTACCCAAGAATTTGTTAATCTCTGCTCTACTTGGTTTTTAATTAAATGAATCAGCAGAATTCTTAAATAAGCTTGGATATTACGCAGAATAGCTTGTTTACTCATTCCCTCTAATTCATCTACAATTGCTAAGGCATCTGCATAACGTCCTTCTAAAATACAAGTTCTGAGGTCTATTAATTCTTGTGTCATTTTTATTCACGTCAAAAATTCATCATGGTAATTTCAATATAACAATGACTTATAGCAATTTGATTTGCAGAAATGACTTGGCGGCAGCAGGCACTGAGGAATAGAGAATAGGTGCAATATCTGAGGCGATATCTTCTCTACGAGACGCACTCGCGTTCGATGGGCTACGCTTACGGATTTGCAAATAAGTAGCTTGTGGTCAGCAACATCGCAGTATTGGGACAAATGCTTATGCGATCGCTAGCAATGCTTAAACAAAACTTATGAATGATTACCTTGCCCTTGGCAACTAGAAGTGTAGTATACCAAATACGTAAAAATCAAAATTATAGTGATTGAAATTACTAAAAAAGGCGAGAAACCACGGTCTTATCCTGGCGCTTCCTTTCTCTTGAGTATTATTATTCTTGATATGGGTTAATTTATTTTCTAGAAAACTTTTATATTTTTGAAAGTAGCAAATATTGAGAATCTATTGTATAAACTAATCATACTAACTAGTGGGATAGATGAATAAAAGGAAAATTTAAATATTCTTAACAAAAACTTTAACAGACATCTGGAAAATAGTAATTGCTTCATGAGTTAAGACAGTGCAATATGTTAACTCAGCACTCATTACTGAGATTTATTTCGCTGATATGTTGGGAATCCTATTTGATTTTTGCAAAGCTAAGTACAAGTTGAAAAAACTTCTTGCCTCTTGCCTACTTACGCTGTAGGAGTTCAAAAATCAAAGTGGACTGCTATAAAATATCGCCAAGTCACTCAAAATGAAGTACACCAACAGTTCATCTGTTACTTTTAGGAATTAGCTGCTAACACTTAAGTTTATATAGAGCGGAAAATACATGGGACAAGGTTTTTTACAAATCGGCTTAACGCTGTGTATCGTTGTAGCAATTACTCCAGTATTTGGAAGATACATGGCGCGTGTCTTCTTGGGAGAAAAAACACTGCTTGACTTGTTAATGAACCCGATAGAGCGAAGTATGTACGTACTAGCGGGTGTTCGCAGAAAAGATGATATGACGGGCTGGCAGTATATCCGGGCTGTAATATGCACTAATCTGATTATGGGTATTTCAGTGTATTTACTGTTATATTTTCAGAGACTCTTACCCTGGAATCCTAACGGCTTAGGTAGGCCGAGTTGGGATATATTGCTGCACACAACTATTTCCTTTTTAACCAACACCGACCAGCAACACTATGCTGGTGAGACAACCTTAAGTTATTTTAGCCAGGTAGCAGCTTTAGGCTTTTTGATGTTCACCTCCGCAGCCACCGGTTTAGCGGTGGGAATTGCTTTTATTCGGGGGTTGACGGGTAGACGGCTAGGTAACTTTTACGTCGATCTCACCCGTGCAATCACGCGAATATTACTGCCAATTTCAATTATTAGTGCGATCGCCTTGATTTTAGTAGGTGTACCGCAAACATTAAAAGGGACTATGGATATAACAACCTTAGAGGGAGGAACTCAGTATATTGCCAGAGGCCCCGTAGCATCCTTTGAGGCGATCAAAATGTTGGGCGAAAATGGCGGCGGCTTTTTTGGCGCTAATTCTGCCCATCCCTTTGAAAATCCCAATGGCGCTTCTAATTTAATCGAAATGATCGCCATGATTTCCATACCAGCAGCCTTGATTTACACCTATGGTGTATTTGCCAACAACATTAAACAAGCGTGGCTGCTTTTCTGGATGGTGTTTGTAGTTTTTGTCGTTTTGGTTGGAGTGACAGCCGTAGGAGAACTGCAAGGTAATCCCCTGATTAACAGAACCATCGGATTAGAACAGCCGAGTTTAGAGGGTAAAGAAGTCCGATTTGGTTGGGCCCAAACGGCATTTTGGGCAGTTATGACCACCGCCACCATGTGTGGTGCTGTGAATGGGATGCACGATTCCTTAATGCCACAGGGAATATTTTCGACTCTCTTCAACTTATTTATCCAAATTATCTGGGGCGGTCAAGGAACTGGAACAGCTTACTTATTCATTTACTTAATTCTCACCGTTTTTCTCACTGGGTTAATGGTGGGACGTACCCCAGAGTTCTTAGGACGCAAAATTGAAAAACGGGAAATCGTTCTCGCCAGCGTAGTGTTGTTAATTCACCCAATTGTAGTTTTAATTCCCAGCGCGATCGCCTTAGCTTATCCAATTTCCCTATCTGGAATTAGCAATCCTGGCTATCACGGCATTTCCCAAGTAGTTTATGAATATGTCTCAGCGGGGGCAAATAATGGTTCTGGCTTAGAAGGATTGAAAGATAACAGCCTCTGGTGGAACTTGAGTACTTTAGTTAGTTTGATAGTAGGACGCTACATTCCGATGTTTGCCATCCTACTGTTAGCTGACGGGATGTCTGGCAAACAACAAGTAGAAGAAACTCCCGGCACCCTGAGAACTGATTCTTTGGTATTTATTGGGATCACCGCTGGAGTCACCCTGGTTTTGGGAGTATTGACTTTCTTTCCCGTTCTAGCTTTAGGCCCCATAGCCGAAGGTTTGCAACTAGCGTCTGGCAGCTAGAAAAGTTATGAGTTATGAGTTATGAGTTATGAGTTATGAGTTATGAGTTATGAGTTATGAATTAATAACTCCTCAGTTTTAACTCCTAACTTTTCATTCCTAACTCCTAACTTTTCATTCCTAACTCCTAACTTTTCACTCTTAACTCCTAACTCCTAACTCCTCACTTTTAACTCCTCACTCCTAATTTTCTTTATGAATAAAGCGGCACCTACCTCCAAAGCTAGACGCCCAAATTCTCGTCCTGGCGATCGCCGCCAAGCACGTAAAAAGGCCAGGGTAAATACTAAATGGCTGTACTTAAGGGCAGTTCGAGATGCTTTTCTCAAACTCAACCCTAAGTATGCAATCAAAAATCCGGTGATGTTTTTGGTTTGGGTGGGGACGATCGTTACTCTATTGGTAACCATTGATCCCAACCTATTTGGCCCAGTCACCCAAAAGAAACCACAACTGTTTAACGGCTTGTTATCAGGGATTTTATTCTTTACAGTTTGGTTTGCCAATTTTGCTGAAGCTATAGCTGAAGGGCGGGGAAAAGCTCAAGCCGATGCCTTGCGCTCTACAAAATCAGAGACGATCGCTAAAAAACTCGCTGCCGACGGCACAATTAGTGAAGTTCCATCCACCAGCCTCAAACAAGGCGATAATATCTACGTAGTTGCTGGCGATATTATACCCGCCGATGGTGAAGTAATTATGGGTGTGGCCTCGGTGGATGAATCGGCAATTACTGGGGAATCGGCACCAGTATTAAAAGAATCAGGCTCCGATGTTGCCAGTTCCGTCACTGGTGGGACGCGGATTATCTCAGATGAATTGATTATCAGGATCACATCTGACCCAGGTAAAGGTTTTATTGACAGAATGATTGCCTTGGTGGAAGGGGCAGAACGTAGCAAAACACCAAACGAAATTGCCTTGACTGTGTTGTTGGCAGTCCTCAGCTTAGTATTTTTACTTGTTGTGGCGACTTTGCCCGCACTTGCCTATTACGTCGATAGTCCAATTAGCGTCCCGGTTTTGATTGCCCTATTAGTGGCATTGATTCCCACCACCATCGGCGGCTTACTGAGTACCATCGGCATTGCTGGTATGGATCGAGTCGCCCAATTTAACGTCATTGCCACCTCAGGACGAGCCGTAGAAGCTTGTGGTGATGTCAACACTCTAGTTCTCGATAAGACAGGTACAATTACCCTTGGTAACCGTTTGGCAGAAGAATTTATCCCCATCAACGGTCATACTATGGCGGAAATTGCCAGTGTTGCTTGGGCAGCTAGCGTATTTGACGATACACCAGAAGGTAAATCCATTGTCCGGCTGGCAGAAAAGTTAGGCGCAAGATTTGATTTTGACTCTAGTCAGGCTGAAGGAGTCAATTTTTCTGCCAAAACACGCATGAGTGGTACGAACTTACCTGGTGGACATGAGGCCAGGAAGGGAGCAGTGGGAGCCATTAAAGGATTTGTCCGTTCCCGCAACGGAGGGGATATCCCAGAACTCGATGCAGTTTACGAGAGAGTTTCTCACCTGGGAGGTACACCTTTAGCAGTCAGTCTAGATAACGA
Organism: Desmonostoc muscorum LEGE 12446; assembly: GCF_015207005.2. Lineage (GTDB taxonomy): Bacteria > Cyanobacteriota > Cyanobacteriia > Cyanobacteriales > Nostocaceae > Nostoc > Nostoc muscorum. The sequence goes on along the minus strand of NZ_JADEXS020000001.1, from coordinate 348,092 downwards.
AATCTACGGAGTTATTTATCTTAAAGATATTGTGAAACCTGGTATCCGCGATCGCTTTGAGCAACTACGACGCATGGGAGTGCGTACCGTCATGCTAACTGGCGATAACCGGATTACAGCTTCCGTCATTGCCAGAGAAGCTGGGGTGGACGACTTCATCGCCGAAGCCACACCAGAAGACAAAATCAGCGTCATTCAAAAAGAACAAGCAGCAGGTAAGCTAGTTGCCATGACAGGGGACGGAACTAACGATGCTCCCGCATTAGCCCAAGCTAACGTCGGCGTCGCTATGAATACAGGAACCCAAGCCGCCAAAGAAGCCGCCAACATGGTAGATTTGGACTCCGATCCCACAAAGTTAATCGATATTATAAGCATTGGCAAACAATTGCTGATTACTCGCGGCGCATTGACGACATTTTCCATCGCCAATGATATTGCTAAATACTTTGCGATTATTCCAGTGATCTTTGTCGCTGCTAACCTGCAAAGCTTGAATATTATGAATTTGACCAGTCCTAATTCTGCTGTATTATCGGCACTGATTTACAATGCTTTGATTATTCCAGCTTTGATTCCTTTGGCATTGAAAGGTGTCGAGTTTAGACCGCTAACAGCTAATCAGCTATTGCAACGTAACATCTTAATTTATGGCTTAGGTGGGGTGATTACGCCGTTTATCGCTATTAAATTGATAGATATGCTAATTACAGTTGTAGGCTTGGCTTAAGAACAGCAAAAATAGAGATTTTGGAAAACAAGCGCTTCTTCCCAAGGTAAGAGAATAAATATTTTTGCCTGTTTTATTTTTACTTTTACCTGTTGAGAGGGGAAAGAAAAGGAATATGAATAAATATACTTGTTGCTCAACACTGAGCGAGAAATTTGAGACCGGCAGTTCGATAACTCATGCAAAAGCACTCCTTGGGCGATATCCTTTGTTTGGTAGCAATGACATAACATCTAACACTCGCTATTTTTAGCCTGCTGTGGTTGAATGTGGTAGTTGTCCCAATTATTGATGCAGTTGACAGCATCCTAATTTGGTAAAAGAATTAAAAATTAAAAATTAAAAATTAATTTTAGGAGCAAGTGGAAAATTTATTATGGGTATTATTCGAGAATCAATCAGAGCAATTTTCATAACTGTGATGCTTTGGTTGTTGACTGCAATCATCTATCCCCTCGTAATTCTTGTAGTGGGTCAAGTTTTCTTGCCCTATCAAGCTAACGGCAGCATCATGCGGAATTTAAATAATGAACCAATTGGTTCAGCTTTGATTGGTCAAAGCTTCACATCTGAGCGATATTTTCATCCCCGTCCTAGCACTGTTAGATATAGCCAAGGCAAAAAAGCCAGGCCAACTGGCATATCTGGAGCCAGCAATCTCGCTCCTAGCAATCCAGAGCTACTCAATCGGATTATAGAGCAGGGAAACGAACTGCGAGACGAAAATCTTCAAGCGATCGCTGATATTATTTACACCTCTGGATCGGGTTTAGATCCCCACATTTCCTTCAAAGCAGCACGCCAGCAATTGGAGCGAGTAGCTCGTGCCCGTGGAGTCGCAGAGGAAGAAATTTTACGTCTAATTAATAAGTATACTGATAGCAGATTTTTATGGATTTTTGGCGAACCTGGTGTCAATGTTCTTCGATTGAATTATGCTCTTGACCTGCAAGATATTAATCGTCAGCAAAATCAATGAGAATGAGTCAGAATTCAGAATTCAGAATTCAGAATTTGGTAAAAGACTATAGCCCTGCAAACCATTCATACTAATACTAGTTTAGTGACCATTACACCTTCGATATCTGCAAATTACTCCCTTTATCCGCCACGGCGGGGCAAGCATAAAATATTTATTGGCATGGCTCCTGGGGTAGGCAAAACCTACCGGATGCTGGAAGAGGGACACGCACTCAAACAAGAAGGAATTGATGTCATTGTCGGGCTTTTGGAAACCCACGGACGTAAGGAGACAGGAGAAAAGGCAGAGGGACTGGAGATTTTGCCCCGCAAGCAATATCCTCGCGGTGAGTTGACCCTAACGGATATGGATACAGATGCTATTTTAAAGCGATCGCCCCAATTAGTCTTAATCGATGAACTTGCCCATACCAATGTCCCTGGTTCCCCACGCGAAAAACGCTACGAAGATGTAGAAATAGTCTTGGCAGCAGGTATCGATGTCTACTCGACAGTGAATGTCCAACACTTAGAAAGCCTCAATGACTTAGTAGCCAGAATCACCGGGATAGTAGTGCGTGAGCGAGTTCCTGACAGGATTTTGGATGAAGCAGATGAAGTCGTACTAGTCGATGTGACACCAGAAACGCTCCAAGAACGATTATTAGAAGGCAAGATTTACGCACCGCAAAAAATCCAACAATCCCTCGATAACTTTTTCCAACGTCGTAACCTAATAGCTTTGCGGGAGTTGGCTTTACGGGAAGTAGCAGACAACGTAGAAGAAAATGCGATCGCCACCACACCAAATGGACAATTTTGTAACATTCATGAACGAGTTTTAGTATGTGTATCTACTTACCCTAACTCGGTGCAACTCTTACGCCGTGGTGCGAGAATAGCTAACTACATGAATGCACCGCTGTATACTTTGTTTGTTGCCGATCCAGAGCGCTTCCTTACCAAAGAGGAAAGTTTACACATCCACACCTGTGAGAAACTCTGTAAAGAATTTGAAGGGACTTTTATTCGGGTAACTAATAGTAACGTAGCTAATGCGATCGCCGAAGTAGCAGAGAAATATCGCATTACCCAAATTGTAATTGGAGAAAGTCAGCGATCGCGCTGGCAAATACTCCTCAAAGGTTCTTTAACGCAAAAATTGGTGCGCTTGCTCAAAAACATTGATTTGCATATCATTGCCAGCGAAAAAATGGGTTCACCTAAATAAGAGAGAAACTTCCCGTTCAAAGTCTCTCCCTGTCTTTGCGTCAGGCTTAAAACCTTTGCTGTAGCAGCTACAGATTTTGCTGAGGAATTCCCTAACTACAAAACTTGCTTTTCAGGAATAAGTCATGATACCGTAAATTTACAAATGTACGGTAAGTTTGTCGGAATACAGTACTAATAGTCAGAATTTAAAAATTGTTTGGTTCGCGCCATTCATTCAAATTCGTGTCTTCAACTTTTTGTGCAAGTTTTATACCAATTTGAAAAAAGAATGGGACAAATAGACCATTTTGTAGAGACGCGATGAATCGCGTCTTCACCCAAAAATGTGTTGCTCAAAAGTTTTTAACACTATCAAGGCGGAAGTTAATGGATATTAAGTTTGCGTATTGGGTTCCCAATGTTAGTGGGGGATTGGTAGTTAGCAAAATTCCCCAACGCACAGATTGGACTTTTGATTACAACGCAAAGCTAGCTCAAACAGCTGAGCAAGTGGGTTTTGACTATGCTTTAGCTCAAGCTCGATTTATTGCTAGCTACGGTGCAGAATATCAATTAGAAGCGCTCTCGACAGTAGCAGCTTTAGCACCAGTAACCGAACGGCTCAAATTGATTGCTGCTGTTCATCCGGGGCTATGGCATCCCGGCGTGGTTGCCAAAATGGGTTCGACAATTGATTTTATTTCTCAAGGTCGCTTCTGCCTAAATGTCGTCAGTGGCTGGTTCAAAGGTGAATTCACGATTTATGGCGAACCTTGGTTAGACCATGATGAACGTTATCGTCGTTCCGAAGAATTTATCCGTGTGCTGAAAGGTATGTGGACAGAAGATGATTTCCACTTCAGAGGCGACTTTTACCGTATCAATGGTGGTTGGGTAAAACCCAAACCGATTAACCACAATCCACACCCGGAAATTTTTCAAGGTGGTAACTCCAAAGCCGCCCGGCGTATGGCATCCCGTGTATCTGACTGGTATTTCATGAATGGCAATACTATCGAAGGCGTACAAGAGCAAATTCAGGAAGTATCTGCTCTGGCACGTCAAGAAGGACGTAAAGTAAAGTTTGGCCTAAATGCTTTCATTTTGGTACGAGATACCGAAGCAGAAGCCCATGCAGTGTTGCGAGAGATTATAGCCCAGGCCGATAAAGAAGCTGTACAAGGATTTGGAGAAGCCGTCAAACATGCAGGAGCTTCTACTCGTGAACGACAAGGAATGTGGGCAAATTCCAATTTTGAAGACTTGATACAGTACAACGACGGCTTTAGAACAGGCTTGATTGGTACAGCAGAGCAAGTCGCCTCGCGCATTCGTCAGTACTACGAAGTAGGCGTAGATTTAATTCTGGGTGGCTTTCTGCACTATAGCGATGACTTGGCAGCATTCGGACGTGAAGTCATTCCTTTGGTACGAAAAATTGAGGCACGTCGTCGCACAACTGAAGAGTTAGTAAATGTGTAGCCAAAGATTTTCCAGCGGTAAATAGATAAGTTACAAAGGTGAATTGATGACAACTACAATTGATACCGAACAAAAAGCTCATGTGATTACAAGTGATGCCGAAGCGATCGCGATCGCTCATGAATTAGCTGCTGATTTTGTCAAAGAAGATTCAGAACGCGATCAACAACGGCGTTTACCTTATGAAGAGGTGAAAAAGTTTTCTGCTAGTGGGTTGTGGGGGATTACAGTTCCCAAAGAGTATGGTGGTGCGTTTGTATCTCATGCCACTCTGGCAGAAGTCATCAAAATTATCTCCGAAGCAGATTCCAGTCTCGGACAAATTCCTCAAAATCACCTCTACATGGTGGAAGCAATTCATCTAGATGGCACAGATGAACAAAAGCAATTTTTCTTTGATTTGGTATTACAAGGTAAAAGGTTTGGCAATGCCTTTTCGGAAATTGGTACTAAATCCGTTACCGATGTCCAGACGCGTTTGGAAAAGTCTGGTGATGAATATATTCTCAATGGGCGTAAATATTATTCTGCTGGTGCATTGTTAGCTCATTGGATTCCCGTAATTGCTGCTAATGAAGAAGGTAAAACGGCGATCGCTTTTGTGGAGCGAGATGCACCAGGAATAACTTTACTTGATGACTGGACAAGCTTTGGACAGCGAACTACTGCTAGCGGCACCACCATTCTAGAAAATGTCAAAGTCAAACCAGAGCATGTGATTCCCCATTACCTAGCATTCGAGCGTGCCACCCCTATGGGCGCTGTAGCTCAGATTATTCAAGCTGCCGTAGATGTGGGAATTGCCAAAGCATCTATACGAGATACTATAAACTTTGTTCGTAACCATACTCGTCCTTGGGTTGATAGTAATTTAGAACATGCCTACGACGATCCTTTGACTATCTATAACCTTGGACAAGTCCAAATCCAGGTTCATGCTGCCGAAGCATTGCTAAAGCGTGCTGGTGAGTTTATTGATGCAGCAAATGCTTCAGACTTGGAAGAAGCCAAGGTAGTCGAGGCTTCTATTGCAGTTGCTGAAGCAAAAGCATTGGCAACAGAAGCATCATTGCTAGCAACTAATAAATTATTTGAACTAGCAGGTACTAAATCTACGTTGCAGCAATTTAACTACGATCGCCATTGGCGGAATGCCAGAGCGCATACCTTACACGATCCCGTGCGTTGGAAATACTACGCTGTAGGTAACTACTTTCTCAACAACGTCAATCCACCACGCCATCCTTGGTTGTAAAATACACAGCAAAAATGGGTTGGTTAACTACTCCAACCCTGAAAATGTCCTGAAAATGCAGGGAGTGGGGAGATAAGGGGACAAGGAGAATAATTCTCAACTCCTAACTCAGCACTTTTTCTTCAGATTCCTTTAGCTGACTACAAAATTTACCAACTTCCCAGGCACCACAATTACCTTTTTAATCTCTTTGCCTTCAATGTAACGCTGGGTTACTTCAGATTCACGGGCGTATTTTTCCAACGCGGCTTTATCAGCTTGTGCCGGTACTTGAATTGTCCCACGAGTCTTGCCCATAATTTGAATCACTAAAGTGATTTCATCAGCTACTAAAGCAGTGGGGTCAAATGATGGCCAGGTTTGCGTGTGAACAGAATCACTTTCACCCAACAACTGCCACAATTCATCAGCAATGTGTGGTGCAAAGGGCGCTAGCAATACCACCAAAGTCCGAATGCCTTCTGCGTAAATTGGTGAATTTTTCCCATCGGCATCAGTTAAAGCATTACTCAATTTCATCAATTCTGAAATAGCTGTGTTGAATTGATATTCATCTTCCACGTCTTCCGTCACCGCTTGAATAGCAGTGTGAATTGCCCGCCGCAATTCCTTTTCTGGCTTACTTAAATCAGAAAGTTGGGGTTTCTTCCGGGATACCCCAGCAGCAACATAATCTGTCACCAAACGCCAAACCCGATTTAAAAAGCGGAATTGTCCTTCTACATCAGCTTCATCCCATTCCAGGTCTTTTCCTGGCGGCGCTTTGAACAAGATGAACATCCGCGCTGTGTCTATACCATATTTGGAAATTACATCTTCTGGCGCTACACCGTTACCCTTGGATTTAGACATGGTGGCGTAAAGACGTTGCAACGGTTCGCCTGTCTGGGGGTCGCGTGGGTCGGCAGCATTCACCAGATTAGAAGGAATCCATTTATCTTTGCCGCCCTTGTTGGGATTCAAGTAAGTTAAACCCTGCACCATGCCTTGAGTTAACAGACGTTGGAACGGTTCATCAAAATTCAACAAGCCTCTGTCCCGCAGCACCTTGGTAAAGAACCGCGAATACAACAAATGTAAAATCGCGTGTTCAATCCCACCTACGTATTGATCTACTGGCATCCAGTCATTGATTTTACTGGAATCAAAAACCTGTTGTTCATTCTTAGCGTCAGGGAAACGCAAGAAATACCACGAGGAATCAATAAAAGTATCCATCGTGTCAGTTTCCCGCTTCGCTGGAGTGCCGCAAGTCGGACAAGGTACATTTACCCAACTTTCCAACTGAGTCAAAGGTGAACCACCACGTCCAGTAAATTCCACCTCTTCCGGCAACTGTACTGGCAAATCTTTATCGGGCACTGGTACTATCCCACAATTAGGACAGTGAATTACGGGTATCGGTGCGCCCCAGTAACGCTGCCGGGAAATCAACCAATCCCGCAACCGATATTGCACCCGCATTTTACCAAAACCTTGTTGTTCGGCATAGTCAACGATCGCTTGTTTAGCATCTGTGGAAGTCATACCAGTAAAAGCACCGGAATTAATTAAAATTCCTGGTTCAGTGTATGCCTGGTTGTATTCAATTTGCACGAGTTGTGTGACTTCATCCGTCTCTGATGTTGGAGTTAAGTCAAAACCTACAACATCATCTGGGGAAGCAATGACAAAATCAATCGGCAAATCATAAGTCCGGGCAAACTTAAAATCCCGGATATCGTGTGCCGGTACACCCATGACTGCCCCAGTACCATATTCATACAGTACGTAATCAGCAATCCAAATGGGCACTTCTTCGCCTGTAAACGGGTTAATTGCTACCCCACCTGTGGGGACACCCCGCTTAGGTTTATCTTCAGCGGTACGTTCCAACTCACTTTGATTAGAAACCTCTTTAATAAACGCTTCTACTGTCGCTTGTTGTTCTTTTGTGGTGACACGCTTTGTTAAAGGATGTTCTGGTGCTAACACCACGTAACTCACGCCAAAAACTGTATCTGGGCGTGTGGTGTATACAGCGATTTTTTCATCTATCCCAACAATCGGAAATTCTAAGTAAGCGCCTGTGGATTTCCCAATCCAATTTGCCTGCATTAATTTGACGCGCTCAGGCCAACCCGTCAACTTATCCAAGTCATTGAGTAATTCTTCGGCATAGTCAGTAATCTTAAAAAACCACTGCCGCAACAATTTGCGCTCAACTATTGCCCCGCTGCGCCAAGAACGTCCTTCGTTATCGACTTGTTCATTTGCCAGTACAGTTTGGTCAATGGGGTCCCAGTTTACCGCAGCTTCTTTTTGGTAAGCTAAACCCGCTTGCAAAAACTGCAAGAAAATCCATTGCGTCCACTTGTAATATTCTGGCGAACAGGTAGCGACTTCGCATTCCCAGTCTATGGATAAACCAAGACGCTGCAATTGTTGCCGCATCTGGGCAATATTCTGATAAGTCCACTTTGCTGGCGGTACACCACGGTCAATGGCAGCGTTTTCTGCTGGCAAGCCAAAAGCATCCCAACCCATTGGGTGTATTACCCGATACCCTTGCATTCGCTTGAGGCGGGCAATCACGTCAGTAATGGTATAATTACGGACGTGACCCATGTGTAAGCTGCCCGATGGATAAGGGAACATGGACAAAGCGTAGAATTTTGGCTTGTTGCTAGCTGTCGGTGTTCGATCTAAGCCAAGTTCTGCCCATGTTTTTTGCCATTTTTCCTCAATTGCTGCGGGGTTGTATCGGGAATCCACCAAAAATTCTCCTACTATAATCTGTTATCGTATCTGCCTCCATATTGTAGATGGTAGGCAAAGAAATCAGATGGTTAAAATAGGCGATGTTTGAATCAAATATAAAATTTTCTGATTTGGTGCAGGTTTTTGTTTACGGTACCCTCAAACCAGGTGAAGGTAACTATAAGAGATACTGTGCTGGCAAAGTTGTAGATGTCAAAAGAGCTTTTGTACAAGGCAAATTGTTTGCTTTGCCAATGGGCTACCCAGCAATGACGCCAGGAGATAGCCAAGTGTACGGATATTTACTATCTTTTGCCAACCCAATGATTTTAAATCAGCTAGATGTGTTGGAAGATTACCACCCCACTAGACAAATGTCAGAAAACCTCTATGGCCGAAAAACTATCGAGGTTTATCAGGGAGAATGGCTTTCTCTGGGATGGGCTTGGGTTTACTTGATGAGTTTAGAGCAAGTTGACAAATTAGGAGGTGTCCTCCAACCTGACGGTTGGTGGAGTGGCTCCGGTATAACTAAGTACAGTTATTATCTATAAACTGTTAACTTTGAGATTAATTAATTTATGTCGTCTCTGGAGTCCCGACGTTGCGGCGGTACTAGATAAATTGAATTTTCCGGAGAGGCTACTGCTGCTTTCGGAATTTCAATTACCGGATTATTTAGCCCCACCATTAGCGAGGAAGGAGGTACAACAGACGCTGACGAGGTTTGTATTGGTTGTATTTGTGGCCGTTGTGCCAGTTGTGGTGTTCTCGAACCACCACCAGGTAATAAGCCAGATACTGCCCCAATTACACAAGCCGCTGCGGCTGCGCTTCCAACCATCCAGTTGAAACGAGAACGTCGGCGCAAACGTGCCAATACCTGCTGGGCTGTTGCTTCTGGACACTGTTGGGGTGTGGGCACTGGGAGAGTCCGCAAGCCCTGTCTAACTTTTAACAGTCGGGCATACAAGCATTGAACTGAGGCATCATTTGCCAACCATTCTTCTACTTGCCTGCGTTCGGCTGCTGTGACTTCACCATCGAGATAAGCACTTAATAACTCGAAGCGATCGCGCTTCACCATATCCATAAAACCCGTTGATTCATTGGTATACTCAACTATTCCATCTGACAAATCTTCAGGAAGTTGTAAGTGGGAACGATCATCAAACTGAGAATCAGTAGTCATCTTAACATTATTACCAATTCATACACGGGTAAAGTCAACCGAAAATTCGGAAAAATTACTCAATTTTCCTCCTAACGGCAGAAGTAATCTATATCTTTCTGCTAATTCTTAATCAATGCTTAAATTCCGCCATTGGGTAGAGGCAAAATACTGTAAATTAGGAATCTAGATAGTTTTGCAACTGAGCTTGCAATCTGGATCTAGCTCTGGCGATTCTTGATTTGACCGTTCCCAAGGAAACTCCAGTAATTTCAGCAATTTCTTCGTATGCCATGCCTTCAATTTCTCTCAGGACAATAGTAGTACGAAATACTTCTGGCAAATCCGCGATCGCTTCCCGTAGTTGCTCGTAAAATTCTCGAGTTGTGAGTTCTTCTTCCGGTCCTGGGGTATCGCCAGCAATTTCCCAATCCATCTCGCCATCCTCTACTGAGCGGGGAGCATCGAGTGACAAAGGACTGACAATGCGCTTGCGTTTTCGCAACTCATCGTAAAACAAGTTGGTTGCAATGCGGCTTAACCAGCCCCGAAATTTAGCAGGCTCTTGTAATCGGTTAATATTCCGATAGACTCGAATCCAAACCTCTTGAGCTAAATCAGCTCTGTCACCCCAATCTGGAGCTAGGTGGTATAGAACCCTATCAACTTGGGTTTGATAGCGGCGCAATAGTTCCGCAAACGCAGCACGATCCGGGCGCAGTCCAGCTTGACAACGCAAAATTAAATCGTGGTTAGGAAGTTTGTCAACTTGCACTGATGCTTCTGGATACTTTGCATCAACCGTTGACCAGGATACAGTAATCGACTGACTCATAGATCGTACTGGCTCTAAATCATCCCTTTCTATTAGACCTGCTAATGAGGCACAAGTTCCTTGCTAAGGTGACGGATTTATGACTGGAACACTGAGGCATACAAATTTGGGTAAATTTATAGCAGTCAAGAGAAGCTCTTTTTCCTTATACTGCTTGCATGTTTCTATTTCACCCATCAGCTAACAAAGGCACATGAAAGATGCACATTTTGTTACTTTTAGCAACTGGGTATATACGCTTGATCAAAATAATTAAATTTGGTTATAAGAATGAGGATCAAAATTTTGTAATTCTAACTTCTTGATACCTTTAAAATTTAGGCAATAATTTGGAAGTTGGGCTGGTCTGGTGGTGATAATAATGGTGGTTTACTTTTTTGATTTTCTTACCAGAATAGTTGCTGATTGTTCTGGTTGTACTCCGTAACTAGCACCAGTGTTATTTTGTTCTGGTAGGTGAACTTGAAAAAATAAATTGAGGGAAAATGTAATCGTGACTGCTAGCAATAGTTTTTCAAACATGGTTTTTCTCCCGTCCACACCATTAACAATTGATTGCTGCATTTCCAAAGTTCCACCACAAAGTCTGAGTAGAGGCTTACGACCTCCTGAACTTTGGAGGAATGAGATTCCTCACTTGGAGTTTTGCTTCTGGGACAATGCGTATAGCCTTAGTTTGCCCAGAGCTATTGGCAGATTTATAACAGAAGTGATAAGTATTGATAAATTTTTGATGATCGGATGATGAACCCATCCAATTCTTCGGTTGGATACGTCAGGGATAAACAATAGGCGATAGCAATGTTAAGAAATGAATCTGTAGGGCGTATGGTAATGTTGCTTTGTTTTGGCACAGCATTTTTGTCATTAGCTGTGCATTGGCGCATTACTACGGCACAACGGCAGCTTGAAAAGTCTGCATCTGTTTCGATGGGGCAAGGTTCTAACCTAACCAACCCTAAGGAAAGCCGCCCAGAGGAAGCCTATAAGAATTTCTCACAGGTGAGTTTAGGGCAAGTTGCACTGGGTGCATCTGTGTCTGGTGTTGAAAAGACCCAAGGCTCAACTGTCGAGAAGAAATTAACACCAAAGTCTTCAGCTATTGGGTCTGATGCTAAGTCAAAAATAATTAAGAAGAATGTAGCTAAAGCAACAGTTCGCAGGTCTTCTAGACTCAAATCTCAAACTCAATCGAAAAAAATTAAGAAAAATGTAGCTAAAGAAACTGACAAAAGAGTTTCTACGCTCAAGCTTTCTGCTGTTAACCCTGAAACCAAGTCCCAAACAATTAAGAAGAATACAGCTAATCCCACAGAAACACCAACCAAAACGCGGCTGGTGGCTCAAACAGAACAAGAAAATCCAAGTGTGGCTAATTGGCCAAAAGCTCTATGGCCTCAAGCTTCAGCCCAACAAATACCATCTAATAAGTTAGTATCTGGTAAAACAAAAGTGGTGGTTGATTTAAGCGATCACCGCACCTACGTATACGCAGGAGACGAGGTAATAGCCAGCTACCCAATAGCTATAGGTAAGAAAGGTTGGGAAACACCTACGGGTTCTTTCCAAGTAATGCACATGCGTCATTATCCAGTCTGGCGTCACCCGATTACTGGCAAAATATTTGAAGCAGGTACAGATAGTCCTTTGGGAGATAGATGGATTGGCTTTTGGTCAGATGGACGGAATGAAATAGGCTTTCACGGGACACCCGATATTGATCTACTGGGAACCGCTGTATCCCACGGTTGCCTAAGAATGCGTAATTCTGATGTCAGATTGTTGTATGAGCAAGTGAGTTTAGGAACAACAGTGTTAGTGCGTGATTGAATTAAGGGTCATTGGTCATTGGTCATTTGCAAAGGATAAAGCGCAAAATCTGAGCGGAGATTTCCTCCACTCAGAATTTTGTAACAGAGGACAAAGGACAAATGACCAATGACTCTTAAAATTATGATTTTTGCTCAAAGTTAGGTGCATATGCTCTAAGCAAAGCACCAATTTGCACGAGAGCTTCACTTTTGCCCAAGACTTGTCGTTCTGGGAAAAAACTAGGTCGATCTAGGTAACGATCGATCGCCTCATTTACTTGCTGGGAAATTAGTTCTTGCAGTTCTGCTTGAGCGCGTTGGCGCTGGTAGTTAGCGCCTTCTTCTGTAGTTGCATATAAGGGTGGTAGCCGATTGAGAGCGTAGGCTGCAATATCACCAACTTCTAGGGAAAGGTAACTTTCACTGGTGGCTTGAATTTCGGCGACTCTGGCGATCGCTTCTGTTAGCACCAATTCTTCCATAACGTTAATGAATTGTTTACGAGGTACCGCCACTACCTCACCAGTCAATAGCGCACCCATTAGGCGATCGAGCGCCATATACTCTTCAATTGAGAGTTCCGAAGCGTTGTCACAGATTCTACCGACTTCCGCTTCCATTGCTGGTGTCAAATAACCATCCTGGAGAGCTTGTTCTACAATTTTTTCGATACTCATAACGCTTATCATTATTTATGTTTGCAAAGCTTGGTAGGGACGGTATCAATCCAATTTATTTTGCCTAATTTACGCAAAAATATCCAAATTATACACAGACGCGATCAATTCCGCCTCTACTATTTAACGACCTTAGTTCGCCAAGGCGTTGGATCTACTGATAGTCCGTTGACATATAGACCCCAGTGCAAATGTGGTCCCGTAGAAGCACCTGTTGAACCTACTGCGCCAATGAGTTGACCAGCTTTAACTAAATCACCTTCTTTAACGTTAATACGACTCAGGTGCATGAAAATACTGGCCACTCCCTGACCGTGGTCAATGCCAACTACGTTACCGTGAACTCGAAATCCTTGGGATACCCTACCTACCAAAGCAACTCGCCCAGCGGCTGGGGCAATTACAGCTGAGCCGGCAGCACCAGCGTAGTCAAGGCCACGATGATAGTAGTCCTCTGCAAATTTACCATTATAGTAGCGACGTACACCATAGGTTGTACTCATTCGCCCTGCATTTGGCCTGAGGAATACTCCATTCCAATATTTTTCTGGTGTTTGTAGCGCTTTGAAAGCTGCTACCCGCTTCAGTTCATACTCTGTGGCGTCCACTCCAGCTTTGCCTGGTGGTAAAGTAATGCGTTGTACGGGGAACTTGCGATTTTGCACATTCACCGCCAAGTTTTGCACCTGACCATCTCCTGTAACTTGAAGCGATCTAGTTCCAGCTTTTTCCAAGGGAGTTGTAGGAACGAAAGCCCGATACTGATTGGGTGCAATTTCAAATGCTGGGTATGTATTTTTGCCAATAACTACTGTTGGATTTGTAGCATTCTCCGGATTATCTAAATTAATTTCGACAGAAAGTGTATCCCCTAATTTAGGATTAGTTGGAGTCACTTTTACTTGCAAAGCATCTACAGGCAATGCCCAGGTGATGGGGAGAACAGCAAACATTCCCTTTAACAAATTTATTGCACGGCCACTAGCTGTCAAACTTTTGACATTAAAGCCGAGCAAGTTCTTGTTTGAATTACTAGTGCGATTCTCAGTAATCATAGAGCTACAAAAAATTCCTTGCTTGTGTTGGAAAATAGACTAGCTTATTATCAGTAGTATTTCCTTTTGACAGCAGATGTTGTTGAAAGTCATAAATTTTGTTTGGCAAATGCTCTAGGTACTTATGGACAGTAAGCAAACAGCGAGCAGGTAGTGACGAAGAATGATTTGTAAGTGTAATTTTGTTAATTTGTATTAACTCTAATAACCAAAGTGTATGACATTGTGATTGCTCGTAAAATTTCACTTGATTGATGGTAAAAACGCTTTAGTGGCTTGCCATAGGGATCACTTGTTAAGCAACAAAAGAAACTGTTTATGGTTAAACTCACTACATAATGGTACTTGAATAAAATCTGGGAATCAACTGGACACTTGTTCAACTGGACACTCATACCACAGTATGAAGCCAAAGTTAGTCTAAGTAAATCAGACAAATCAGCTAAGTCAGAGGGAAAGTGCCAGAAGTAACCCAAAAAATTAAGGTGATTAAGATTTTACACAAAGCTAGCTCAACTTAGTATGTAATTTTTAATCTCCATCTACATAGTAATAACAGATTTTTTGAGTGTTGGTAAAATATGTAAAATTTCAGTGATTATACTTAATTCTTTTTGGTTTTGATTAGTAAGATTGAATAATCGAGTTTAAAACTGGATTATTCAAGTTATAAACTCGAATAATCCAGTTTTGAACTCAAATTTCCGTCATTTATAGAATTTATAGTAATCAGTTTTGATTTTTGAACTTAATTTGTGTGGTGTGCGTTGGCGTTGACGTTGGCGTTGGCGAAGCCTCTCTACGAGAAGCCTCTCGCAGAGAAGCGCTGCGCCAGCGCGATAGGCAGAAAGTAGGTAGAGACGCAATTAATCATGTCTCTACAGGAGTTAGGGAGTAGGGAATCAGACTTTTCGAGATGAATTTCAGCTGATTAGCTTCAGGCTGATAGTTTTACTTTTGAGTTGAGCTTACCATCTTCCATGTGAAGGATGCGATCGGCAATGTCTAGGATGCGGTTGTCATGAGTAACCATCAAGATGGTACAGCCTTGTTCTTTTGCCAGTTTTTGCATGAGGTTGACCACATCTCGTCCTGATTGACTGTCAAGGGCGGCGGTGGGTTCATCGGCTAGGATAATTTGAGGATGACTGACCAAAGCACGGGCGATCGCTACTCTTTGTTTTTGTCCCCCAGACAGTTTATCAGGATAGTAATGCAAGTGGTTACCTAATCCCACCTGCTCTAGCATCTGGGCTGACCTAATTCGCATTTTTTTTAACCCAATATGTTTGTGTAATTCCAAAGCCATTTTCACGTTTTGCAGTGCTGTCAAACTACCATGCAAGTTATCTGCTTGGAAAATGTAACCATTATGGCGTCGCACCTGGACTAGTTGTTGGGCGCTAGCACCACAAAGTTCTCGTCCCAACACCCGCAAACTACCAAATTGGGTAGAACGCAACCCACCAACTAAGGTCAGCAAAGTAGTTTTTCCAGAACCAGATGGGCCGGTCATGATAATAATTTCACCGGCGTTAATCTCCAAGTTGATATTACATAAAACTTGCTTGCGAAGTGAGCCGTGACCAAAGTAGTGGTCGAGATTATGGATGGAGATGACGGGAAACATGTTTTGGGGATTGGGGATTGGGGATTGGGGATTGGGGCGTGGGGAGTGGGGCGTGGGGAGTGGTTTTCAATCCCTATTGCCTATTGCCTATTCCCTACTGCCCATTTTTTAAAACATATCAGCGGGATCGGTGGCTTGGAGTTTGCGGGTGGCGATCGCACCGGAAATTGCACACATGATTATGGTCAGCACTAATACCTGTAATGCCCGAATCAAAGTTATGTACATGGGCAAATTTGTAGCTTTGCGAGTCAGGTGGTAAAGTGCTAAGGATACTCCCAATCCGGGAAAAAACCCTAGTGCTGCCAATATCAAAGACTCTTCAAATACGACACCTAGCAGGTAGTAATTCCGATATCCCATTGCTTTGAAGGTGGCATATTCCCGAACGTGGGCATTAACATCGGTGGAAAGGACTTGATAGACAATAATCACGCCCACCACAAAACCCATCGATACACCCAAGTTGAAAATAAACCCAATTGGCGAATTTGTTCTCCAAAAGTTATTCTCAAATTCAATAAATTCTGCGTGGGTTAGCACTCTGACATCATTTCTCAGGTAGGCTTTGAGCATTGCTGCGACTTTTTTTGGGTCATAGCCTGGTTTTATTTGAATCAAACCTAGACTGACGCTGCTAGACTGTCGTCCAGAAAATAGCCGCAAAAAATTTTGATCGCTGGTAATCAAATTGCCTTCAGCGCCAAAGGAAGCCCCGACTTGGAATAAACCACTAATAATAATTGTGCGGCGTTCTATTTCCGCAGTGACGATTTTACCTTCCTCAATTTGGGCGATCGCTTTTTGATAATCTCCTCTAGCGCCGCGATCGAACAACACCGCACCCGGCAGCTTGATTGCCTGCAATTGCTGGTTAACATCTGGGAAATCAAAGGCTGGCTTGTCTGGGTTAAAACCGATGACTAACACCCCCGTTTCGCGGTGTGTTACAGGATTTTTCCAGATTGTGTTGTTGAAATACATCGCTTGGGCCGACTTCACCCCTGGTATATCCATTGCTTGGTAAAGTCGCCGCCGAGAAAACGTAGACAAGCTTGGCAAGTTACGGGCTTGGGGACTGGTTAAAACAATGTCTGCTTGCAAACTGCGATGTAGTCGAGTGTTACTGTCATACAGCGCAGTCTGAAAGCCCAGCTGCATGAACATGAGAAGATCCGCAAAGGCAATGCCTAACAATGCCACCAACAGACGACTTTTTTCATGACTCAGTTGCAGCCATCCTAGAGGGGTTCGGCGTCGCAATTGTTCAATCAATCCCATAGTTTGGAGTGGGGATGAGGGGGATGAGGGAGGTAAGAGAGCAGGGGGAGCAGGGGGAGCAGGGGAGGCAGGGGAGGCAGGGGGAGAAAGAATAACCAATGCCCAATGCCCAATGCCCAATGCCCTTTTTACAATTCAATTACTGCTTTAACTTGCATATTAGTTAGGTTGGCGGCTTTTTGGCTGGAGGCTTCATCTAGTCTGATGTGGACTTCCACTACTCTGCTGTCGATATTGCTGGCGGGATCGGTATTAATGACATTTTGCTGCCGCACTTGCAAGCCTTTGCGATCTACGATTCCTTGTAATTCAATGGGTAGGAAATCACCAAAGATTTGGACTTTTTGCCCTGAATGCACTTTGCCGATATCGCTTTCGTAAACTTCGGCGATGACGTACATCTGGCTGGTTTGCCCGATATCAGCAATGCCATCATTTGATACTAATTCCCCAGGATGAGTGTGGATCTCGAATATCTGTGCATTTTGGGGCGATCGCACTTCGGCTTGTTTGAGGTTAACTTCCGCTAGATTCATGGCTGCTAGGGCACGATTGACTTCTGCTTGGGCAGCTGCTACATCTACTCCTCGAACTTCGCTGATTTGATCGAGTGTTCCTGTGGCTTCTTTGATTTGTTGCTGGCTAGTTGATTGGGTGCGATTTAACTCTGCTTGGGCTTGTTGCAAATTTTTTTGGGCTGTTGCCAAATTTAAACGCTTGCTGTCCCGCTGGGAGGCGGAAATTGCTCCTTGTTCATATAGTTGCTGATAGCGTTCGTTTTCTGCTTGGGCGTTTTCCACTTCGGCCTGGAATTTGGCAATTGTTGCTGCTTGGGAGTCAATATCGCCTTGACGTTCTGCTTTTAGGCGAGCGATCGCAGCTTTTTGGGCGCTAATTTCACCGCGTTTAGCACCTGCTTGGGTGCGGTTTAAGTTTGCCTGGGCTACTTTTACCTGTTCCTGGGCCTCTTTTAATGATGCTTGTAGGCGATCGTGGCTGCTCAAAATTGCAATTACTTGTCCTGCTTTTACCCTATCGCCCTCCTTCACCAACAACTTTTCTACCCGACTTCCTTCCGCAGAAGCGGCAGCAGATAGTTTAATTACTTCGCCCTGTGGTTCAATTCTTCCTAAGGCTGTTACCGTTTTTAACTGTGGCAATTGTGTTGTCGGCACTTGTGTTTCTTGGGTGGCAGAATTTTGCCAGAGTTTTATTGTATAAAAACTTATTCCGCCAACCAATAAAGATGCAATTATACCTATAGCAACGGATGGACGCAGAATAGACTTAGGGAACATTGTGTACCCTAACTTTGAATTTCGCACCATAGATTACCTCTTAACTAGTGGCGCAGAAAAAATAACAAATTGAAGAAGAAATCAGAATTCAAAATTCAGATATTGTTGATTTATCACTGCGAAGTCCTTAACAAAATTGGAAATTTTTGAGATTTTACTTAGATAAGGTGATTTAGCCAGATAGGAAAATAACAAAACTCTCTACTGAATCAGATGTTTGTGTTCCTAGTGAACTACTTTTGTTTTATGAAAGAACTTAAGGTATGGTAAACGTTTTTAAAATTACGGGTTGTAACAGCGCCAACAATCAGATGTAAATTACAGCAGAATTCAGAATGGGCTACGCCCCGCTGCGCTAACAGAATTCAAAAGTAAAACAGTCTTTGCCCCAGGCTTTGAGATTTACTTTGTGCAGTTCACCAACTTGAAATCCGCTATTAGTAAGTAGAGATAAATATTTGTGTCTTTCTGAGCCAGATAAATTAATGCTAAACTATCTCATGACAAGGTTTAAGACAGTCTACGACTAGGCAACTATAAAGAAAATATCAATATAATATAGCGATTTTCATTTTAATGGGTACTGGGTAGGGTAGCACAGCTGTGCTACCCTACTAATTGTCTGTATTCCATGCAATTGCAAACCGCTATATTTATATTCCCATTACAATTAATCGCTAAAGTATAATTAATTTTACCTAATAAATCAAGTTGTTTATTGCTTTGAAATTACAAATGCTTTTTGTCATGAAAATTTTAAAATTTATATCTTTGTCCAAATATTAAATTTATATTTGTGTTCTCTGGCTTTTTGTCAACATATATTAATATATGAACTCTCTTAAATAATATTTTTTGATGTAAAGCTTTCTTATGTAAATGTTATGAGCAGGTAAAGAATTGACAAAAAAGCGTATCTTGAATTCTTGACTAATAAGAGAGATATGGCTACAAAGTATGGGTTTACGTCTATTATTCTCAAATCAGCTTAATAATTTCCAGATTTTATACTTTTTGTATCCCTGAATACTTGATTTTAGGACATAAGGCATAGAGACTAAATGTGTCTTTAGATACTAAAAGTATGAAAAAAACTAGGCTTTTTAAATTTTTGCTGCCTTGTGTAGCTATAGCCCTACCTATAGCCCTGATTGCATATTTACGCCCAACAAAAGCACAATCATCAAGTGTGCATCTAACCTTGGGCAATCCGAGTAATGCAACAACAAACGTCTCATATCCGAATAATTATTTATTATTAAAACCCCAGTATGCACTCAGTTACAGCCGCGACAGAGGGACTCCAAATTGGGTGTCTTGGCAGTTAAATTCGTCGTGGCTTGGTTCAGCAGCAAGACAAGACGACTTCCGCGCTGATACCAGCCTCCCTACAGGATGGTATCGAGTAGGTGGCTCTGACTATTCTGGTAGCGGGTTTGATAGAGGACACATGACACCTTCCGCTGACAGAACAAGAACGGTGACGGATAACTCTGCAACCTTCCTAATGACAAATATGGTGCCACAGTCGCCCGATAATAATCAGGGGCCGTGGGCTTCACTAGAAAACTACTTGAGAAGCTTAGTGAGCCAGGGGAAAGAACTATATATTATTTCTGGCCCCTACGGTATTGGTGGAACCGGCTCAAATGGCACAAAATATACAATTACCAATGGCAATGTTCAAGTTCCGAATAGAGTTTGGAAGGTTGTTGTAGTAAATAACCCTGGTGCTGGGGCGTCTGGAGTTACGACTAGCACGAGGGTTATCAGCGTTGATATGCCCAACACCCAAGGCATAAGAAATAATGATTGGAGAACATATAGAGTCTCTGTTGATTCAATTGAAGTCAAAACAGGCTTCAATTTTTTATCTAATGTGTCTACATCTGTTCAATCTGTGATTGAATCTAGAGTTGACAATTTGTAGTTTAATCAAAATTACACAGCTTTAATATAATTGGGAATTCGTAATACTAATTTGGGGCGAGTGTTACGAATTCCGAATTAGGAATTTGTAAAAAATAAATTATCCAAATCAACGTAGACGTGCAGCGGCTTGCCGTAGGTTACCACTCCAGACACGGAGAACACAGAGAGGGGAGAAGTAAAGAGGATTTTTGGGTCAGCTTTGGGATATTTTTTATTTTGAAGTCCCTTAACTGCTAGGTTTCTACAACTTTGGTGGAAAGTCCTGCTAAATCTCCAGATGGGGTTTTGCCGAGAATATAGACATCAATATTTATCGTACCTATGCGATAAACTTTGATTTCATTAAGGTTATTTTGAAGCGTCTGGACAAGTGTTTGAAATTTTTTCACATTTTGTTTTTGTTGTTCGTCGTGCCACTCTTTTTCATAGGCACAATTCCGAAATAAATAATCTAACTCTATTTCCTCAACCTGCGAATCTTGGGGATGATTTGTTAGCTGGAGTAGTTTTTGAGTTGTCAGACTCTGAGCCTGACCAGTCCATAAAACAACCTCAAAAGGGTAGTCTGACTCACTGATCATTAACAAATCAGCAGAAGACAGTTTTAATTTTTCACTTATCTCATTAGTCATTAGGTGTTACTTTTTGATAAATTTTTATGGCAATGAACTTGATTGAGATTGTGAATCTCTCGATTGAAGAACGTTGAGGATATGAATGCTGGGATTGAGCCAGATGACTGTTTTTATATTCAAAATTATAGTTTAATTCTTCCATCTTTTGATATTTCACAAACAACAAAAACGACGCTTGCTTTAAAAGCATTTTGCAAGGGGGAAACGCTATATATAAACATTTCACTTATGCGACGCCGCGTCTTGTGAGCTAGCAGCAAAGCTTGTTGACAATAGTACAAAATTTAAGGTAGAAGATAACCACAAGTTGGAAAACTTACCTAAAATCACTATGAGTCTTTTTTGTCTCGTTCACGGCGCGTTCCAAGGCGCTTGGTGTTGGGATTTGTTAATTCCTTACTTAGAAGCGCAAGGCCACAAAACGGTAGCAATGGATTTGCCAATTGAAGATCCATCTGCAAGTTTATCGCAATTTGCAGATGTCGTATTGCAAGCGCTTCCAAAAACTGATGATGATATTGTGCTGGTTGGTCACTCAATGGCTGGTACGGTTATTCCCCTTGTTGCAGAAGCCCATCAAGTACGTCAATTGGTGTTCCTGACTGCGCTTATTCCATACCCAGGAACCAGTACACTTGACCAATTTTCCCATCATCTTGATTCTGATAGCCTCAAATCATTAAATTACGAACCAAAACAGTCACGTCAACTCGAACAATTTGATGATGAACCTTATATGTTTAATCGAGTTTCTGCTGGTAAAGACTTTTCAGATGAAGCAGTATTGATGGAATTTTTCTATCAAGATTGTCAACCGGATGTAATGCGCTGGGCATTCTCAAAAAGACGTTTGCAGCAATCAATGGCATATATTTTTGAGGTCAATCCTTTGAAGGCTTTACCAAATGTAGAGTGTAAATATATTGTTTGTACTGATGACCGGATACTCTCTCCTACATGGTCACGCTACGCTGCACGTAAGCGTTTGGGAGTTGATGCTATAGAACTACCTGGAGGACATTGCCCACATCTATCTCGTCCTGCTCACCTTGCTTCAGTATTAACTATTGATAGGGAGTAGGGAGTAGAGGAAAAAACCTTATGGGTAGTTAAGTTACTGACACAACAGCACGATCGCTTACTAGTTTGCCATCTTCCATATTGACTATGCGATCGGCAATATCTAAAATGCGGTTGTCATGAGTAACTAAAAGAATTGTACAACCTTGTTCTTTTGCCAATTTTTGCATAAGGTTAACTACATCTCGTCCCGATTTACTGTCAAGGGCGGCGGTGGGTTCATCCGCTAGCACAATTTTAGGACGACTGACTAAGGCACGAGCGATCGCTACTCTTTGTTTTTGTCCCCCCGATAAGTCATCAGGATAGTAATTCAGGCGATGTCCTAATCCTACCTCCTCTAACATTTCCGCTGACCGGGTTTTCATTTCTGAGGGCGAAATATTTTTGTGTACTTCCAAGCCCATTCTGACGTTTTGCAGTGCTGTCAGGCTACCGTGCAAATTGTGCGCTTGGAAAATATAACCGTTATTGCATCGCGCCTGGGTGAGTTGTCCTGCATTAGCGCCACAAAGTTCTTGTCCCAAAATCTGCAAACTCCCAGATTGAGCAGAACGCAACCCACCAACTAACGTCAACAGTGTAGTTTTACCAGAACCAGATGGCCCTGTCATAATAATAATTTCGCCAGCGTTAATTTCTAAGTTGATATCAAATAGAACTTGCTTGCGAAGTTGACCATGACCAAAGTAGTGGTCGAGATTTTTAACAGAGATAACGGAAAGCATAAGAATTTTAGATTTTAGATTTTGGATTTTGGATTGGGAATTGTTAATTATCCCCATGCCCATTTTTTAAAACATATCTGCGGGGTCGGCGGACTGTAATTTGCGAGTGGCGATCGCTCCAGAAATTATACACATAATCATAGTCAGGGCTAGGACTGTGGAGGCTCGCGCTAGGGTCATGTAAAGTGGTAAGTTGGTAGCATTACGAGTTAGATGGTAAAGTCCTAGAGGTGCGATCGCTCCTGGAATAAAGCCCAGCAATGCTAGAATTATTGCCTCTTCAAATACTACACCTAACAAGTAAAAATTGTTATAACCCATTGCTTTGAAGGTGGCATATTCTTTCATGTGAGCATTCACATCTGTAGACAGAACTTGATAGACGATAATCACGCCTACCATAAATCCCATTGATACGCCCAAGCTGAAAATAAATCCAATGGCAGTATTTGTTTTCCAGTAATCCTTTTCAAATTCGATAAATTCTGCTTGAGTTAAAATTTTGACATCATCACCAAGGTGTGATTTTAAAGCTGTTTTGATCTGGTTTGGGTCGTAGCCCGGTTGTAGTTGCACCAAACCAAGACTGACACCGCTGGCTTCTCGCCGGGGAAATAATCGCAAAAAGTTTTGGTCGCTGGTGATCAAAGTACCATCTGCAATGAAGGAAGCCCCGACTGTAAATAAGCCGTCAACGGTAATTGTCCGCCGTTCTATTTCAGTTGTGACGGTTTTACCCTGGTCAATTTGGGCGATCGCTTCTTGATAATCTCCTCTGGAAGCGCGATCGAAAAGAACTGTATCTGGTAGCTTCACAGCATCTATTTGCCGATTCACATCCGCTAATTTAAATACTTGCTGATCGGGATTAACCCCCATAACTAAGATTATTGTCTTGTTACGTGTTTGAGGATTTTTCCAATCCACAATGTTAATATACATACCTTCCGCAGACTTGACCCCCGGTATATCCATTGCCTGATACAGTCGTCGCCGTGTAAAGGTAGACATATTTGCAAGGTTACGCGCTTGGGGGCTAATTACAAACATGTCAGCCTGCATACTTTGATGTAACCTGGTATTACTTTCAAATAGAGCAGCCTGAAACCCTAGCTGCATAAACATCAAAACATCAGCAAAGGCAATACCTGATAATGCTACCAACAGACGACCTTTTTGATGACTCAGTTGCAGCCAGCCAAGAGGGGTTCGGCGCTGGAATTGTTCGATTAATTTCATCATGGGGAGGGGGGAGTGGGGAGTAGGGAGTGGGGAGCAGGGGAGGCAGGGGAGGCAGGGGAAGAAATAAGCAATACCCAATGCTCTTTAAAGTTCAATTACCGTTTTTACTTGCAGATTGGTCAATTTGGCAGCTTTGGCGCTAGATGCTCGATCTAGTCGCACATGGACTTCTACTACTCTGGCGTCAATATTGCTCGAAGGGTCACTGTTGATCAGATTTTGCCGCTGTACCTGCATTCCAATCCAATCAACGGTTCCCTGCAATTCTTTGGGCAAGGAATCGCTTACTACCTTGACACTTTGTCCGGGTTGCACTTTGTTAATATCACTTTGGTAAACTTCTGCAACTGCATACATCTGGTCGGTTTGACCTAGTTCCACAATCCCATCATTACCAACAGTTTCTCCGGCTCGTGTATTAATCTTCAAAATTTGCCCGGTTTTGGGAGCGCGGATGTATGCTTGATTTAGTTGCGCTCTAATTTTCTCTACGGTGGCTTGAGCGCTGTCTACTTCTGCTTGGGCGTTGGCTATATCTGTGGGGCGAACTTCAGCGGTTTGGTTGAGGGTGGCTTTGGCTTCGTTAATCTGCTGTTCTAAGGTGGCGAGGGTTTTATCCCGGTTGGCTCTGGCTTCGTTAATCTGCTGTTGTAGGGTACTTATAGTTCTTGTCTGGGTGGCTTGGCTTTCGATTAACTGCTGAGTGGAAGTCTCTGCACTCAAACGTCTGTTATCAACTTCCTGATTGGAAATTGCTCCTTGTTTGTATAATGTCTCGTAGCGTTGCACGTCAGCTTCGGCGTTGCGTCTCTCGGCTGCTACACGAGCCACTGTTGCTTGCAAGCTCTGTTGTTGTCCTTGCAATTCTGCTTCTAGACGATTAATTGTAGCTTGCTGAGTTCTGATATTTCCTTCTAGTTCTACTTGCAGACGGTTGACTGTAGCTTGTCTAGCCCCAATTTCTCCCTGTTTGGCTCCCGCTTTCACTTGGTTAAGCCGGGATTTGGCAACTTGAACTTGTTTTTGTGCTTCAACCAAACTAGCTTGTAAGCGATCGCTACTGTCCATAATCGCAATTACTTGTCCAGTCTTGACGCGATCGCCTTCTTTTACTAAGAGTTGCTCAACCCGATTCCCTTCATTAGAAGAAGGTGCAGACAGTTTTATAATCTCTCCATTTGGTTCCAACCGTCCCAGCGCTGTTACTGTTTTTACCACTGGTTGCGTTGGCACTGGTGCTTCTTGGCTCTTTTTCGACTGGCTCTGAAGCTGAGTTACCGTGTAAACACTAGCCCCACTGACAATTAAAGATGTAATTATTGCTAGGGCAATCGGCGATCGCACTAAATTTTGAGGAGACTTTAAACCCTCTAACTTCCAGTTTTGCACCATAGCATTCCCCTCCTATCAGCAGAAAATTGTACTAAACTGTCTAGTTCATTTTTATGCTAAACTAAACGGACTAGTTTAGTCAAGAAGTTTAAGGATGCAAATTGGGCATTAGTTTTCGTGATACGTAATCCCCAATCCCCAATCCCCAATCCCCAATCCCCAATCCCCAATCCCCCATCTATTAAAATTGTTTATAAGAAAGGATAATTAATAAATGAGACCCATCAAAGCTGACGAAGTTGAGCGAGATAATTCCGTTGATAAAGTGGAGCAAATTCTGCAAGGGGCAATGCAGGAGTTTCTCCAGCATGGCTATGCTGGCACAAGTATGGATCGGGTAGCGATCGCAGCAGGTGTTTCTAAAGCGACGATCTACAGTCACTTTCAAGATAAAGAAGGACTTTTTAAAGTACTGATAGAGCAACTAGCACGCAAGAAGTTTAACTCTATTTTTGGTACGGAACCGGTTGAGGGAGAACCAGCCGCTGTACTGCGCCAGATAGGAATCAAAGCATTAGAGCAGATGAATAACGACCAAGAACATTGTGCATTTATGCGAGTGTTGATTGGGGAATCTGGTCGTTTTCCTGAGTTAGCACAGATTTGTGTGCGGGCGCTGAATAAACCTGTCCTAGAAGCTCTTAGCCAATACTTAGCTGCTCCTGAATTAAATATACCTGACCCAGAAGCAACCGCAAGAATTCTGTTAGGAACATTGGTGTATTTTCATATCACTCAGGATGTGATGCATGGCAAAGATATTTTACCAATGAAAAGCGATCGTCTAATTGATGCGTTAACACATGTAATTAGTAAATGCGCTGAATAAAACTTGGTTGTAGAGAATGGGGAATAGGCAATAGGAAAAGTATTAATTGCCTATTGCCTCTGATCTAAAAGCTTTGGTTGGCGTCAGATTTAAAAGTATCGAAATCGGCCATGTCATGGGTAAGATTGGAATTGTTGTCAATCGATACACTCGATCAAAAATGCGAGACAGCATACTTTGGATCTGAATCGCGTTGAAAAGAGTTTTGCAACCATCTTCTGGCTAATTTGAATTTAAATGCAGTAAATAACACTGCATCGACACTCAAAAAGGACAATATCATGACACCTCAAATATTTGACGAAACCAAAGCAGAAGCATTTGCAGTGAGAATGCTGGACATTCTCAACAATGGGGCATTGGCACTGATGATTTCCATTGGGCATCGCACCAAACTGTTTGATAGTCTGGCAGAACTCCCACCGTCTACAAGTCAACAAATTGCTGATGCGGCAGGCTTAAACGAACGCTATGTGCGGGAATGGCTGGGGGCAATGGTGACCGGGTGTTTTGTTGAATATAATCCGGTAGAAAAAACCTACTACTTGCCTCGAGAACATGGTGCATTCTTGACACGAATAGCGCCTGGGGATAATATTGCTCCTTTTGCTCAATTCATATCGGTGTTGGGAGCAGTTGAAGACCAGATTGTAGATTGTTTCCACAAAGGCGGAGGCGTACCCTACTCACAATTTAAACGTTTCCATGAAGTGATGGCGGAAGATAGCGGACAAACTGTAGTAGCTGCTTTAGAAGAACATATTTTGCCGCTGATTTCTGGTTTAACAGAAGCCCTACAACAAGGAATTGATGTCCTAGATGTAGGTTGCGGTAGTGGTCGTGCTCTCAACAAGCTAGCACAGCTGTTTCCCAACAGTCGTTTTAAAGGATATGATTTGTCCCCAGAAGCGATCGCCATTGCCTCTACTGAAGCCCAGCAACGAGGACTCACCAACATTCAATTTCAGATCAAGGATGCCGCTACATTCGACGAAGTAGAGCAATACGACTTAATTACTACCTTTGATGCGGTACATGACCAGGCAAGACCTGATGTTGTATTGCGAAACATTCATACTGCCCTGCGTCCCAATGGCATTTATCTGATGCAAGACATCCACGCCTCAACTGATGTTAATGGCAATCTGGAACATCCCATTGCCCCTTTTCTTTACACCGTTTCTTGTATGCACTGCATGACGGTATCCCTAGCAGGAGGCGGTATGGGACTGGGAGCCATGTGGGGACAAGAAAAAGCAGTGGAAATGTTGAGTGAAGCTGGGTTCACTGGTGTGGACATCAGACGACTGGCTCACGATTTACAGAATAACTACTACATTACTAGAAAGAGCTAAACAAATGTGTCAACTTTGTAGTGTGCTTAATCGATTAGGCGATCGCACCAAGAAGTATCCACCTTTACCGACTACGAGTCAATTCTCTGCTGCGGTTGCAATTGAGCGCTTACCGCAAACAAAATCTGATGACTCTCAGTCAAACAGTACAGTAATCATTAGTCCCCAACGTCAATGATTACACCATAGTTCTTGAATTTGAACGTGGTTGAACCAAATTGCATGGAACAAACCTACTATAAAAATCAAGCCAATAATACTACTAATGAAAGCAACTATCATCTCGTGCTTCCGTATAGCTTTTTGTATCTTCGCGTCTATGATGTCTTCTAATTCTTTGTATGACATTTAGTTTAATTTGGCTAAAGGCAAGAATGATGTAGAACTTACGTATTTACATAAGCTCGAATATGTCCCAAACCTCTAACTGATTCGCTTAATTGGTACTAAGCTCAAACAGCTTAGTACCAATTAAGCTTAGTACCAATTCTTGAAGAAAGGTATACAGATTCTAGAAAATAAGGATGAGGAAAGGTGTAACTAATATGGCTAGTTTATACAAACTAGTCATTAGCGAGAGTGTGGCACAACTCAAACATCACTTAAAAATTGTCGTATATTTTGACGATTAGCAGCTATGAAGAGGCACAGTCAAATTCTTTTCAAAGTTACCCATTAAATGCTTTGTCTAGAATAGACCTGCCTTGAAAATAGGGAGTTGGGAGTGGGGAGTAGGGAAAGGAAATTTTCATTGTTCCTTGTGAACGCAGCTCATGGAGTCTCTTGCAAAAGTCCCTAACACCCCACCCCCAACCCCTCCCCTTGGTAAGGGGAGGGGAGCGTTTGCTTTACTCAAATGCGGGGTGGGGTTCTTTATTTTTGATTTATGCAAGAGACTTCATGAGTTGGACTCACAAGGAAAGAATGAAAATATCTCTTTCCCAGTCCCCAATCCCTATTTTTAAGGCAGGTCTAATGGAAGGGAAAAGTGCATCAAGTTCTTTTATAGACGGATATGTTGAATAAACTTTAATATTATTTCTCTTGGTTTTTCATCAGACATAACAAAACTTGCCAAGACATTTAAATCTAAATTTGGTAGAAATTCACTTTTTGATATTGACTCATATTTATCACCACGGAGATAATATAATGAAAACTGATTATTCTGCCAAAACCAAACCTCTGGTACTCCTAAACCTTGATAAATAACTAAATCATCAATTCCCCCACTTGTCACAACCACCTCAATAGCAAGATCGGGAACAGGTTTTTCCAAATCAAAGCAATAACATTCATCTGGCTCTATTCCTCTAGCTGCTGTTTGTTTTCTAAAAGTAGTTGAGCCTAAAGGATAAAAATCAATACCTGTTTCTAAAAAATAGGCTTCTAGCAATAAAGCAATAATCTTTTTATTAAACTCATGACGACGGCTAGGAGACATTATTTCTAAAGTACCTTCTAAATATTTCAAGCGATAATGAGAATTATTTGGAAAACCTTGTAATAGTGTCTCATATATATCCCAGCTAATCCCATTCATCAGTAAAATTTGGTCAGAATCAACATTTTTTAATGCTGACTGACTGATTAATTCTTCTAAGCGGCTAAATTTTTCTAGTAAACCTAACATGATTGCTGCTCCAAAATTGCCTTAATCTCTGCCATGATTTCAGCTACGCGCTTATATTTATCTAATATATCTATAACCAAATGTTCAGGCGGTAAATGCTCAAAATCCTCCTGAGTATTTGGGTTTTTTGTTCTGCCATGCAGATGATTTGGCATGATTAAAAATTCATCTAAACTCGATATTTCAATATTTACTAGGTAATGAATTCCAAAAATCTAATACGATATTTCCTAACTTATTAAGATTGACATCACTATTTGAAATATTAGCGAACAGAAATTTTATTTGATATGTAGAAATTGTCAGAGAATAAGCACCAGCTTGGGAATAATCATAGCCACGTAAGTCAACCCCAAGAGTTTGAAACTTGACGAGAAAAGAGCAAACGCCCTACTAGTGTTGTGAAAGAAGTCTGACAGCCTTTGAAATGGCAATCTACATTAAACGAGCGCGGAGGGATTTGAACCCCCGACCCACAGAACCGGAATCTGGTTAAGAACGATATAACTAGCATTTTCTCAGTTTTCTCTGACTTCACTAAGTAATTCCTTTGCAGCTTTTAAGGTCTGTAAGTCAGTACCCTTAATAGATTTAATTCCAATTCTGACTAAATCATTCTGGCTAACGCCTAAACGCGCACTTTCACTTTTTAATAATTGGATAGTATCGTTGTTCATTCTGATACTTCTAACAGTCGATATTGTCTTAATCATTACTTGTAATACATAAAAACTACTATAATATAAATATAGCACAGATAAATGGATTATGAAGAACCATGAACATACAAAAATATTTAATACGTAGACATCAATTTAACAGGATGAAAGTGTCAAGAGTAAAAACGAATACTATAGAAAATATGCCACATATTAATAATGGTGTACCAATCGAAGCTAGACCACAAATTCAAGGATTAGAGTACAGTTATAAACCAATATTGACTACTTTTGCTTTGATGGCAGTACCTCTAGCAGCAACTGCTAACCTCTATTCAGATGAGCCGCCTACAAGAATTGTTGCATTACGTATCAAAGGAAAAAACCAACCTTTGACAGATGACGAAAAGAGAGAACTAAGGAATTTTTATTCAGTAGACAATACCCAATCAGAGAAGAAAATTTACAACTAGTATCAAAATCAACTTATAGACCAAGGATTCAAGACGCTAAGGAAGGTTATTTAAGTAATAAAGGACTAGATAGTTATTTAGTCCTTATACTTTTATATCTTGTAAATACTACTTCCCTGTCCTAAGTAATGCTCATAAATATGTTGATAAACTTCTAAGCATTTTTTATCATAAACTTCTGCTGAGTAACTTGCTGGTAGTTTATCTAAAATGTCCTTAATGGTTACTTCTATACCTGCCCTAGTTTGCTGAAGTTTCTGCCAGTCTAACAACTTAAAATTAATTTTCCAACTTTCAAAGTGTCTAAAAGCTATTTCGATACTTGCTTGACTTTTAGTTTTATTAAACTTAATCTACATAACTATCAGCAATAATTGTAAAATTTAAATTTCTCAATCCAATGTAATCATCTAAAAAACCTGAAGCTGGTTCAACAAGTGGACAATCATTTTTATAAGTAGGCAACCAAAATCTACTTATGATTTCTATGTCTGAAAAATGCTTATTTTTTTCAATGAATTCTTGTAACAAGTATTCATAAGTAAATTGTTTACGAACACTTCTATCTTTTATTTCTTTTATATTGTTTTGGTCTAATAAATAGTTTGATAGTAAATATTTAACATCTATTAAACATAAATAAGATATTTTTTGAATAAAATTTTCAAACATAGAAACCATTTCATCCCCTTCATCATCACTCAAACCATTTTTAATATATCGAATAAAATTATAGGCGTAACCTCTAAATAAAGAAGTCTTAAAAACATTATTTTCTATATGAATTTGAAAGGTATTTAATAAAAAATTACAAAAACTATCACGAGTACATACGCCATTTTTTATAGCTATATAAAAGATGTGATTCAGGCGATACATTAAAGCTAATTTGTCCGAGGTAATTATTTCATCTTCATTGATTGACCAAAATGAATAAAAATTAGATGGCAATTGATGATTAATTGACAACAGTGAATTGTCTATTTTAGGATAAATTTTTTCTAATTCTATAAAAGTATGTTTATTAGTGGGTTGACCCTTATAAGCTATACCTAACGTTTGGTTATCAAGTATAGTTGTACAAGTAAAGCTGGTTTTATAACCGTAATCATCCCAGTTGTCTTTAGTTAAAACAAAGTTTTCTTTTGAATTAAGAGTATTGTTAATTTTTCCATTAAGATTGTCTAATTGGTGATAATAAACAACTGCATCAGGTATTAGTTTTTTACTATTCATAGTAAAAACCCCACTTAAGCTTATTATTTTGGGTTTACTGTTGGCTATTGCTAATGTGTGATGTGATAAATACTTTGTATCCAAATGTAAGATGTACTCTGGTTTTATATTTTTAACTATATATGTCAAACACATAGACTCCCAAACACTATAAAAATTTTTAATGCCCCAGACTTCTCCCTCATCTGTTTTAGACATATCACCGTATAAAAATAGTTCAATAGATTCATAAAAAGACCAATAATCGTAATCTTTAATAGCAGTATGTTTATCGATTAATTCTAGTGCATCCTTTAAAATGTTCACAATTTGGCTACTAGATTCTTCATTAAATAATCCATAGCTAGAATCAATATATTTATATTTAAATCTCTCAGATAAAGCAGCAACTTCACTATTGACTTTTTCATTTAATTGTTGCTTTATCTCTACGAAGATATAACAAAACATAGCAACAATATCTGTAGAATGGTAATGTATAATTCGCTTATGTGAAGTTATTTTATCAATATATATTGCTCCATTATTTAGATAAACTGCTTTGTCTAAAAAACGATGTAATTGGCTATAGTTGATGTTTTCATTTATTCCTAATCTATAGACCAAAGAAAATATTTTAAGTTCATCATAAGTATTCAAGATAGAATCGAAAGAATTTAATTTCGAGTAATATATATTTTCTTCATTAGTATCAGGTAAAATAATGTTTTGGATACTACCTAAAATTTTAATAACGCCATCTCTATCTTGAGCTTTTATGTCATGCTTAGATTGTAGATAACCTTTCTCTATACAAATTTCTTTATATTTTCTAAGTATTTTATATAATTTAAAAAATAAGGTTTTTTTACTTTCATAGGTATTAAATGAACTGATATCAAATCCTTTAGGCAAATAAAATATTAATTTAGAATTCTGCTTCTTTATACCGACAAAAGAGTATCTATCATCTACGCTAACTTGTAAATTTTGAAAATAAATCATTAAACGTACCTCATTAATAAATTGCTAAAACTCTAGGTCTTTTGTTAATAAAGAAGTTACATTATCATGTATATGTTGTACAAATTGTTCAGTATGCTCTACAAAATCAGCATAAGTAATCAGTTTAATATCTTTTCCTAATTTATCTGAAAGAAATTGTATTAAAGGTTTTTTATCTCTAGCAAATACACTATCCCATAAGTAAAACATTAATTTGTCTTGAACTTGTTGCAGAGTAATAACATCATTTTCTGCTTTAATAAACCACCAACCAATCTGTTTATCTTCTATTTTTCTAACAGTTTCGTAATGCGATTTAATAAACTCATTAATACCAACAACAAATTTATACCAATATAATTGTTTGTTATCATTTAATAGTAATATTATTGAAGAAACTTCTTCTAGAACTTTATTGGCTTTTATATCTTTTTCAGCAGGAGCATCTAAATATTCCCAGTCCCAACGCCTTTTAAAAGCACTATCTAAATAATAGATTGATTCATCAGATGTATTAATAGTAGCAATAAGTGATAAATTATTTGGAATACTTATCTTGCGATTTTTTAATAGTTTTAGTATTCGTAATCCGCTTTCATTCGATTGATGTTTTAATTCTCGTTCAGTCATATTACAAAATACATCAAAATTAGAGCCATCTATTTGTATAGGACTGTCAGTTGAAGCTTGTGCTTTATAGCCCATTGAGTTAAATAAACCAATCAATTCAAGGTCTGATAAATCAACTTCATAAGTTGACCAATTATCATTTTCTCTATCTAATAACTGAAATATAGAACCAAATATTGCAGCAGCATTACCTCTATTCAGTTCATCTATAACTAAAAGATAATTTTGACCCTTTCCATTTAGTAAATCCCTATATGCTAGCCCCAGAGCGCGTATGAAGTGTCCTGAATAAAATTTGTATATAATGGAATTACCTTGACTTTGTGGCAATAGTTTTCCTACAAAATCGGAATAAGTATATTCAGGATGAAATACAGTCTTGATTGTATTTTTTAACGTATTAGTCTGTGAATCAAAATGTATTTGTAAATATTCTGTTGCAATTGAGCGAATCTTGAAACTTTTACCGATGCCAGGACTACCAAAGATAATCTTTTGGATTGGTTTTATTTGTTGATTCATAATTTAAATTTAGCTTTATTTATTATTCAAAAAATCATACTAACTCATAGCATAAAATTGGATAGTAAAATTTTAGTATTATTTAATACTTGTGTTTGATTTGGCAAACATAACTAATTACGCAATGCCGTTGGTTCATTTCGCTTCGCTGCGGTCTGAATGACTGTAAGATTTCCCTTGAGTCCCTTGATTAAATAGTTTTTAAAAGTTAATTCACTTTATATAGCTAGCTATTTTTTAACAATCAAGACTTGGAGTCCCGTTTCCTTTGGATTCCCTAGCAAGCATAAAAAGTTGGATGAAAATATACTGAAGTATGTAAAGTATGCAACTTTTTGCACACTAAAGTGCATACCTATAGATATAGGTGATAGCATTTTAACGCAGAGACAGCACCACTGTAAAACTAACTTGATGCACAAAATTTTAAAAAAGTCAAGTTTGGTATAAATTATATTAAGAATTTTCTAGCAAGTTCTTAGGAATTATCAGAGACAGGTTTTATAAATTAATTATAAGCAAAAATTATATTACTAAGTCTAAATTATAATTGTTCTGTATTGCATCTATCCGTTGCAATTCTGTCTCATAGGGTAGATTGGTTTTATCCCGTGAGAGAAAACTGAGAGAAAATGACCTCTCCATTTTCTGGTTAGTCTTGTAAAGGTAACGAGCGCGGAGGGATTTGAACCCCCGACCCACAGAACCGGAATCTGTTGCTCTATCCACTGAGCCACGCGCCCTTATTCTCCTAGATTATAGCACGGCTGCGATCGCATTTGCTCTCGGATTAAAGATAATCAGTGGGATTGACGGGTGAACCATTACGGCGCACTTCAAAGTGGAGGTGAGGCCCAGTCGATAAACCTGTGGAACCAACAGCAGCGATCGCTTGTCCTCGTTCGACTGCTTGTCCTTCGGTAACATACAACTCGCTGGTATGTCCGTAGAGTGTAGTAATACCTTTGCCGTGGTCGATAATTACAGCTCTGCCATAACCACCATACCACCCAGCAAAAATCACTGTTCCGGAATCGGCTGCTCGAATTGTACTACCATAGCTAGCGGCAAAATCCAGACCTGCGTGAAAGCGACGATAGCCAAGAACTGGGTGCATCCGCCAGCCAAAGGGACTGCTAGTAGGAGCATCGCTAGGATAGGTAAACATCCCAGTTCCCTGAATGATGATGCTTGTGCGGCTGTTGGTTTTTGCTTGGGCTGCTTGTGCTACCTTTTGCTGAATTAAGACTTCCAAATTTTTGGATTCTCTTTCTAGCTGATTTTGGGCTGCTTCCAAAGCGAGGCGATCGCTATTGAGGCGTTGAATCAATTCTGATTGTGATTGGGCCTGGGTTTGATAATCGGCTTTTTGTGCTAGTAGCTGCTCACGAATCAAAGCAATTTGGTTTTTTTGTTCCTCTACTTCGGTTTTTTGCTGATTTATCAAATTTGCTTGGGCGTTGAGTTTTAGCAAAATTTGTTGGTCTGCCTGATAAACTAACTTCAACTGATGACGACGGCTGATAAAGTCGCTGATATTTTGACTTTGGAGCAAAACTGCCCATCCCTGACTAGCTGGCGATCGCTGGAGATATCGCAATCGTGCTACTGTTGCTATTTGACGAGTTTCATAGGAACGTTGGGCTACAGCTAAATCAGTTTCCAACTTTTGCAAACGTTGGGTAGCCAGTTGTAATCGTGATTCACTTTCTTGAATATAGCTATCTGTGGTTTGCAGATTTTGGTTTAAACCAGTCAGGTGCTTTTGCGCCTCTTGTTGGAGATTTGTTAAGCGATCGCGTTCGTTAACCACACTCTGATGCTGCTGGTTCATTTGTTGCTGTTGTTGACGCAGGGTATCAATAGACTGTGTAGAGTTTGCGTGTACTGGAATTAAAGCCAAACAAACCCAAGAAATACAGCAAAATGCAACACATAAAACCCAAAAAATCTGCTTTTTTTCTAGAAATCGCGCTCTCATAGTGTGCAGCCCAACCAAACCGATGCTTTCAAACACTATGAGGATTATTCCCAAAATTCGATTAATTTACTGTAGGGAATGGGGAATGGGGAGTGGGGAGTGTGGGAAACAAGGGGACATCCCAATTTCTAGACAAAGATTCTAGCTATGTCAGCATTGAGCAGATGTATTAGCTAGTTAAGTGTATGAACGCACGCATAACAATTTTCTTACTTACCTTGGTTTTTCCAGGACTGGCGGTGGTGGGAGTATCCTCATATTGGTTTAACCTGGATTATGCAGCACTGATCAAAGCTGAAAAATATGTGGAAAACCTTGTAGAGCAGACAAAAGTTAATGATAGACAGTTACAGTACGCCTATCATCGTACCTGTATTCATCGCATCAATGTATTTGCCGATGGTACCTGGGGATTGCTGGGGGGTATCATCGCCGGGTTAGGCATACATGGAATAGGGAATCGGGAATAGGGAGTGGGGATGAGGGAGATGAGGAGGATGAGGGAGATGAGGGAGATGAGGGAGAATAATAACTCCTAACTCCTCACTCCTCACGCGGCTCATTGCCCCGCTATCGCTAACAGCACTCCTAATGCCCTTTAATTCTGAGCTTTCCAGTTTGTTAAGTCAGCTAAAGAGCGATCGCGATAATGTCCATAACGCTCTTGTTTATTTTTGATTTTCACACCTAATTCGGGAAAAATCCCAAAATTAGGCGGCATTGGTTGGAAGTGTTTGGGTGAAGCAGAACTAATAAATTCAAATAGCGCCCCCATCATTGTTGTTGGTGGTAAAGCCAATGGTTCTTTACCCAAAGCTAGCCGCGCTGCATTAATTCCCGCTAAGCAACCACCCGCAGCCGCAGCGGTGTAGCCTTCTGTACCAATTAACTGTCCAGCTGCGAGCAAAGTTGGATGCCCCTTAAATTGCAGAGTCGGATACATCAACTGAGGAGCATTAATAAAAGTGTTGCGGTGCATGACTCCCAACCGTACAAACTCGGCTTTTTCTAAACCGGGAATTAGCTGAAATATGCGCTTTTGTTCACCCCAGCGCAAATTAGTTTGGAATCCTACCATGTTCCAAAGTTGACCGGCTTTATCTTCTTGGCGCAACTGCACCACAGCATAAGGACGTTCCGCTGTGCGACTATCTGATAAACCCACTGGTTTCAGGGGACCAAAACGCATGGTGTCTTCTCCCCGCTGTGCTAGTTCTTCAATGGGTAGACAAGCTTCAAAAAATTTCGCCGTTTCTCGTTCAAAATCTTTGAGTTCTGTTTGTTCAGCTTTGCAGAGTTCTTCTCGAAACCGCAAATACTGTTCTTTATTCATTGGGCAGTTGAGATAAGCAGCTTCACCTTTGTCATAACGTGATGCCATAAAGGCAATGTCACGGTTAATCGATTCTCCCACGATAATCGGGCTAGCTGCATCAAAAAAGCTGAGGTATTCCATCCCGGTAAAGCGGCGCAAATCTTCTGCTAAATCTGGACTGGTTAAAGGCCCGGTTGCTAAAACCACAATTCCTTCAGGAATTGCTTGCACTTCACCCCGACGGAATTCAATTAAAGGATGATTGGATAAAGTTTGAGTTAAATCTTGGCCAAATTGTCCCCGATCTACCGCTAATGCACCACCGGCAGGAACGGCGTGTTCATCAGCTTTAGAAATTACAATGGAACCAAGCTGACGTAATTCTTCGTGCAACAATCCAGCAGCGCGATCGCTTGCCATTGCCCCAAAGGAATTACTACACACTAATTCTGCCAGATGTTCTGTATGATGAGCAGGACTGAAGCGCTTTGGACGCATTTCATATAAAATCACCGGTACTCCAGCTTGGGCTATTTGCCAAGCTGCTTCTGTCCCAGCTAGTCCACCTCCAATTACTTGTATCGGTTGTTTTTCCATAGTTAAATTTTCCAAGTCATCAGTTAAAACCGATCGGATTTTTAATTTTGCATAGTGAAGTATCAATTCTAGCAGCAATTACAAAGTAGATGAAATAAAAGCGATCGCTTAGTTGATTAACTGGCAAGCGATCGCTGTTTAGGAAAAGAAAAGTTTTGTATTTTATTTGTCCATGTTACTTCTGGTTATTTTTCAACAAAGCGATCGCTCCATTCACCAGCAACTTTGTACCACTCAGATGCATTTAAATGCAGATTAATAGAATGTCCTGCATCTCGCTGAATATAGACCTGTAACTGCGCCTTCGGCGAAAAAAATTGCCCTTCAGATGCTGCCACATTTTCCCGACTACAGATTTTGTCAGAGCAAAAAAGATTATCTTTTTGTCCAATTACTAGTAAAACTGGAACGCGAATTTTTTTCGAGATGTCAGAAGTAACAGCTGGAAAAAATGTTCCTGCTTCGCCAGTTGTCAATGTCTGTGTAAGTTCTTCGTCTTTCTCAATGACTTTTGCATCGGCATTGGACTGATTGTAAAGCAACTGTCCTCGTGTTCCTGGTAAAGTCGTCAAATAATCATTGATTAAAAGAAAATGCGTTTTTCACATTTGTTATTTTTTTAGAGAAAATTATTACTTGAAGCTAACAATAGCAGATTTTGGATAAAAGAAGTATGGGCATATCAAAATATCCCACTTTTCGTACTTTTTCCACTTTTGTTACTTTTATAACTGATTGTCTTTTGAGAAAATAAAATAGGCTTGATGCTTAGCTAACAGACTGAGTTTGTGTACTTCAGGCTTATTGAAATACGCTGTAAATAACAGCCTTTTTCTTAACAATCTTGAAACAAATATTGAGTATTTGAACTGAATGAATCGACGTTGACGAGTATTTGAACTGGATGAATCTACCTTTAATACTCGTTAATCAATCCTTAACCAATCGGAAATATTGCGGAGATTGGAGTTAACCAACAGAAAGTAGTATACTTTTCTGGGTTCTCATGGTGCCTATCCAAAGATTTCATTCAAAAACTAAGAATTTTGGGGTTGCTCTAATGCTAAGTCCTGTAGTCACAGTCGGTATATTTCAAAAACAACCCAATCCTAAAGTATTTTCACTAGGCGAAGTCATCTTTGAAGAAGGACAGCCTGGTGATATTATGTACGGCATTGTGGAAGGAGAAGTGGATATATTAGTCAATGGTAAGGTTGTAGAAACCATTGAGACGGGCGAAGTTTTTGGTGTGGGCATACTTGTAGGAGTAAAAAATAGAACTTACACAGCGATCGCCAAGACGGACTCCAAACTTGCTTTCCTTGATGAAAAAGGATTTCTCTTTGCTGTTCAGGAAACACCCATGTTTGCCATCAAGGTAATGAAAAGCTACTCAGAGCGCCTGAGTAGGTTGTTGCATACGCTCTAAGGATTTCGAGGGATGAAATCTCGTTGAGTAGATATAGCAAGGGACTGGGGACTGGGGACTAGGGACTGGGTGAAAAGTCTTTTTGTGTCTAGGTTTTATCATCTGTTAATGTCCTAACCACCAAGGCTTTTGCTATAAAGATTAAAATTTCTCGTTTTGATGCAATCGATGATACACAGTAGGGGCACAGCATTGCTGTGCCCTAAGATTGCTTGTATTTGATCCAAGGTGCAAAATTTGCCGGAGGTTGCAATGGCGCGTAAACGGTTGATAATTGAAATGGGAATGGGAATAGATCAGCATGGACAAGAACCGACAGTAGCGGCATCTAGGGCGGTACGCAATGCGATCGCTAATAATGCTTTACCCGGTGTTTGGGAAGTGGCTGGTTTGAGTCATCCCAATGAAATGATTGTGGAAGTTCAAGTAGCAGTACCATACCCAGAAAAAGTTAGGGAAGAGGAAGTGCTAGCCGTACTACCATTTGGCCGGAAGACTCTCACTGTAGAATCTGGGGGGATGATAGTTCAAGGGCGAGCGATTCCGGAACTCAACGATCAAAATGATGAAATGTTGATTGCGATCGCCGCTGTGACGGTTCTAGTTGAATAATCTTAGTCATAATGAAGTTAGCGACTCAGCACTAAACTACAAACATTGGGATAAAAATCTCTGGCAGTAAGTTCAAAAATCAGTTATCGGCGATGGAAGTTTGAGTTGGGAATTAAAAACAGTTATTCGTGAACAGTTACTAGTGTTCAATGATTTACAATTTCCAACTAAAAAACCGTTCAACTGTTGACTGATTTAATACACTACTAATCTTCACCACTGCTAGTACAATGTCTCCAGAACATAACGAATCACTCCTTCAGGAAATCACCAAACTCAAACCGAAACATTTTGCTGATTTAGTCAGATCTGCACAATTGATTTTCGATCCCACAGCGGGAGTTTCGGGAAGAAATGTAAAAATTGACTGGGAACAATTCGGAATTCCCGCTGATGTAGCGGACAATCTCAAATCACTTGGTAAGCAGTACCAATACGCATCTCCTCATGTTCCTGCTGAAGACATTTGGAGTAAATTAACTCCAAAAACTCGTATTTGGTTCGTAGAAAATAAAGATAGATTGTGGCAATTTGAGGAAGCTTTTCCGGCACTTGATGAAGATTAAATAAGAATTCAGAATTCAGAATGGGCTACGCCCCGCTGCGCTAACAGAATTCAGAAAAGTAGGTTGGGTTGAGCGAGAGCAAAACCCAACATCCTCATGACTGTATTGGGCTTCCTTACTCAGCCGAACTTTACATCAGTTGGTTTCCATTAATTCAACTTCCGAAGTATAAATTCTCTTTCTCCCCACACTCCCCACACTCCCCACTCCCCACTCCCCACTCCCCCTACTATTGATTCAGAAGTTCTTCTAAGAAATGCTAGTTTATAACAGCAAGAGGCTTTTGCCAGAAGGAACTAGAATTAGGAAACACCTAGCTGGGTTCTTCTGACTTTTGAAATTAGGAGTGCATGTGTGCCCAAATCCCCTAAATATTTGCTGATTGGATCAACCGAGACTTACAGCGGTAAATCTGCAACTGTTCTGGGTTTGTCTCATCAGCTACAGCAAAAAGGACTGGATATAGCCTACGGTAAACCGCTCGGTACGTGTTTAAATTCGTCTAGCGGAACTTTAATTGAGGAAGATGTCCAGTTCATCGCTCTTAGCCTCAATTTGCCGGAAAACCGTGTTGCACCTACAATGCTGGCTTTGGATGAACTAAATGTGCAAAAACGCTTGCGTGGGGAGGACAAAACCAATTATCAGCAGTCGCTATTACAGCAATATTCGCAAATGTCGCCTGGAGATTTGGTATTGCTAGAGGGACCTGGTGATTTGTATGAAGGCAATTTGTTTGACTTATCTTTGCTACAACTGGCTGAAGTATTGGATGCTGGCGTGCTGTTAGTAACCCGCTATAAATCTTTGCTTTCAGTTGAAGCATTATTGGCTGCTAAGCAACGTGTAGGCGATCGCTTGATTGGTGTCGTCATCAATGATATCCCTGTGGCACAACTAAAAGCAGTTGACACTCTGTTGCGCCCGTTTTTGGAACAGCAGGATATTCCAGTACTGGGAATGCTGCCAAACAGCGATTTGCTCAAGAGTGTCAGCGTTGGCGAACTTGTTAAGCAATTAAAAGCTGACGTTCTGTGTCGCAACGATCGCCTAGATTTGTTGGTGGAAAGTCTGGCAATTGGAGCGATGAATGTCAACTCGGCTGTGAAATATTTCCGCAAACGCCGGAATATGGCAGTTGTAACAGGGGGCGATCGCGTGGAAATTCAGCAAGCTGCTTTGGAAACTTCTACCCAATGTTTAATTCTCACCGGGCAACTACCACCTCCACCGTTCATTCTCAGTCGTGCTGAAGAACTAGAAATTCCCATTTTATCCGTTGACTTAGACACCCTCACCACAGTCGAAATTGTTGACCGCACTTTTGGTCAAGTCCGCCTCCACGAGCCGATTAAGGTTCAGTATATTCGCCAGCTGATGGTTGAGCATTTTGACATTGAGCGTCTGTTATCTAAACTCGGTTTAACTCCCGCAACGGCTTTGTCTTAGCATCTTTATGTCTGAAAATTGAAAAATTGTAGCAATGTCTAACTCAGGTTTGCCTCGCACCTACACGCTCTTTGGTAGAATATCTGGGTCGTTTAATCTGATGCATGTCTATCTTTGAGCCAGTCAACAGACCTTATTAACGTAGATACATTAGCGCAAGAACTGGCGACAATCCAGCAAACGGGTTCTAAAAGAATCGCCTTGCTGGGTTCTCGTCATGTGCCGATTACGCATCAGAATCTTATTGAAATGATGACTTATGCCCTAGTTTTATCGGGTAATCGGATCATCACTTCTGGTGCTATAGGTACAAATTCTGCTGCCATCCGGGGAGCAACGCGAGCCGATCCAAACTTGTTAACGGTGATTCTACCCCAAAGCTTGGAACGCCAGCCTTTTGAATCCCGCCAACAACTAGAGCAGGTAATGCATTTAGTGGAAAATCCCAGTAATGATAATCTGTCTCTTGCAGAAGCTAGTTACCTGTGCAACAAGGAAATTGTCTCTCGTTGCCAGCAACTGATTTGCTTCGCGTTTCACGACAGCCGCACTTTGTTGCAAACTTGTCAAGATGCAGAAGAACAAAGAAAAGTGGTGACACTCTTCTACTTCGATTAGTCATTTGTCATTTGTCCTCTCTTACAAAGTTCCGTACACTGGGGGATGGCGGAGCCAGACGTTGGGGGACACGGCTTAGCTACGCTATTGCCGGAAGCCGGCATACCCTGCTGCGGGATCTTGCTACAGACTTTGCCCTTTGTGCTTTGTCCTAGTTTGTGTTGAGCAGAGCAAAACACGTCTATGTATTTGACCAATGACGAATGACTAATGACCAATGACTAATGACTAATAACTAATGATAATTTTTTTGTACTCGATCGCTGCTGCTGCCGTTCTAATTTACGTGCCATTTTTGGTAGTAGCTTATGCCCGTGTGCGTGTTGGGTACGATCTCTCTGCCCCTCGCGCTATGTTTGATAAATTGCCACCATACGCTCAAAGAGCCACCTGGGCACATCAGAACTCCTTTGAAGCGTTTATGGTATTTGCCGCAGCCGCATTCATGGCATACGTAACTGGTGTAAATTCTTCTACAGCAGCAACGGCTGCGATCGCTTTTGTGGCTGCCCGTTTTCTTTACTCAATTTTTTATATTTTGAATATACCCCTTTTGCGATCGCTAATGTTTGGCATTGGCTCCCTTGGCTCTGCTATTCTCATATTCCTGAGCATCATCCAAGCTAGTAGTTAATTGGGGACTGGGGACTGGGGACTGGGGACTGGGGACTGGGGACTGGGGACTGGGCGATAAGGGAGATGAGGAAGAATAATAACTCCTCACTCCTAACTCCTAACTCCTCACGGGCTAAATGCCCCGCTACCGCTAACAGCACTCCCAATGCCCCATACCCCATCTAAAATCTAAAATCCAAAATCTAAAATCCAAAATACTCTATGGCTTCTACTTTTTCCTTTGACATTGTGAGCGACTTTGACCAACAAGAATTGGTTAACGCTGTCGATCAAGTTGCGCGAGAAATCAAAAGCCGTTATGACCTCAAAGATACTCAAACTACCGTTGAGTTGGCTGAAGAAAGCATTAATGTTAGTACTGACAGCGAGTTTACCTTAGATTCTGTACACAACATCCTGCGGGAAAAAGCCGCTAAGCGTAATCTCTCCCAGAAAATCTTTGATTTTGGGAAAATTGAATCAGCAAGCGGTAACCGCGTGCGTCAAGAAATTAAACTCAAAAAAGGCATCAGTCAAGAAATCGCCAAACAAATTTCCAAATTGATTCGTGACGAATTCAAAAAGGTACAAGCCTCAATTCAAGGTGACGCTGTACGGGTTTCTGCCAAATCTAAAGATGACTTGCAAGTTG
This sequence comes from Desmonostoc muscorum LEGE 12446, assembly GCF_015207005.2. Taxonomy (GTDB): domain Bacteria; phylum Cyanobacteriota; class Cyanobacteriia; order Cyanobacteriales; family Nostocaceae; genus Nostoc; species Nostoc muscorum. Next base: position 304,792 of record NZ_JADEXS020000001.1, on the reverse strand, counting down.
TTATTGTGCGGCTAAAACAAGAAGACTATCCTGTGGCTTTGCAATTTACAAATTATCGGTAAAAGGGATTGGGGACTGGGGACTGGGGACTGGGGACTGGTTATTAATTCTTATCCCTCACTCCCTCATCTCCCTCATCTCCCTCATCTCCCCAATCCCCAATCCCCAGTCCCTTTTACGTTCTTGCACCGATAGTTTTTTGAAATGCCGGACGTTCAGTCAATTGCTTCATATAATTCAACACCGCGGGGTAAGGGCTGAGGTCTAGTTTTAGAAGCATGGGAATGTAGTTCAAAACAGAACCCACTGCCACATCAGCAACAGTGAATTCATTGCCCAGCAAAAAAGGTTGTTTACTGAAAATTTCATTTAAGGTAGTCAACAAACGTGGTATTTGGCGATCGCGATTTGCTTCTACCAAAACTGCTGTAGTGAGGGTGGAATTGGCAAATAACACCCACTGGTAAATCACAGCACGTTCTTCTAGTGAAACTGGAGCTTTTCCATACTTATCCGTGAGATAGAGCAAAATTGCCCCAGATTCCCAAAGCTGAAAATCTCCATCAACAATTCCTGGAACTCTTGCAAATGGATTAATTGTCAAATACTCAGGCTGGAGGTGTTCACCCGCCTGCATATCAAGCTTGACGAATTCGTAGGGAACTTCTAGTTCCTCTAAATACCAATGAACTATGGAAGCTCGACTACGAGCGCTACCGTAAAGTTTTAGCATAATTACCTAAAGAACTTTGTGAGTGTGAGAATGTTGCTTAACGTTATCTTCTTTAGTAATAACTCTAGTAGCATTTAGCACCCGCTTACGGTCAACGGAATACTTGAATTCAGTGTACGTTGTACCCAAGGGAATGAGGGATTTTGCAGACTCACGACGCTTGTAAGTACGAGCTGCTGCAAACACCCGTGGTATAAACTCCTCACCGAACTGAGCCGACTGTGGAAAGCCATCTGGCACAAATTGTGAATCGCCATCGAGGACAGCTCCCAAAGTCGTTGCATAAGCCAGCTTGTACGAGGTAGGAATGCCCTTTAGCAGCGCTTCCAAAGCCGCAGAGGGAATCGGTTCTATAACTTCAATTTGATAAACTTCTCCATCTTCCTTGATGAAGCAGGTTGCCAAGCCGATAACAATGTAATCATCGGTTGCGAGATCGGGGGCATTGGGATAAGAAATTGCGGTTGTCATCAGAAAATTTCTCAAAAATTAAGGATTGGGGATTGGGAATTGGGGACTGGGGATTGGGGATTGGAAAACTTGTTGCCAGCCCCGTAACTAATCAAGCTTGTTGGCATTCCACGAATTTGTCGCTGTTACTAGTTGAGTTGTAGATTGCGACGTAAACTACCTACACTGATGCAACGCATACAGTGTAGGCTTTTAGCAGCCCTGAACTGTCTGTGCTGAGTTCACAACACAAACAGTTCGAGCCTCTAGGCTGGTTTACAAATACAGCCCCAATAGCAGCAATATTTTTTGCTCCATTAAAATCAGCGTCACCACTCCAAGAACAAGTCTCATTCATACATTTGAAACGCTTGTCAGAACGCAGTCCAATATGTACGCATTGGTGGCAAGTAAGGCTTGTATACGCCGGAGGTACAGCAATTACTTCTACCCCAAATTGAACACCTTTGTATTCCAAAAAAGAACGCAATTGATAAAAAGACCAAGAGTTTGAACGTCTACGTTCTGTCTTGTTTCTTGGCTTTTGATTGGTTCTTTCACGAATGCCGGACAAGTCTTCAATTGCTACTGCTGCGTTATTTTTTAATGCGTCCTGAATTATGGACTTGCTAATGTTGTGGTTTAGCCATTGTTGAAATCTTCTCTCCTTACCCGACAGCCGTTTCAAAATCTGTCTTGCCCTGCGGCGAGTAGACCTTTTGCCTTTCGTGGCTTTTTTCTGGAGAGATGTTCTCACTCTGGAAAACTTATCCCTAACATCGTTAATTTGTTTTCCATCCCACTTATCACCATTACTAGTTACAGCAATATCACGACGACCAAAATCAACGCCAATTACGTTATTAGATTTAATTGGTGCTGGTGGTTCATCCTTGATTTGGATGTGGATGTAATAGTTGCCATCACGATGTTTACATAACTGTGCTGATGTTGGTTTTCTACCTTTTAATTTACCTCTTTGATAATTACCAGCATCAATTTTGATGTGTTCTCTACCATTCATCAAAGTCAAACTAACAGTCCAGTCTTTCTCTCTAAATGAGAAAATCCTGGCATCATAATCAGCCGATGTTGGCTTAAATTTTTTAACTGGCTTATCTTTGAGCTTGGCAGTTTTGCGATTAGCCCCAACTCTGGCACAAGCACGAACAGCTAAATTTGCACTCAAACCAAACAAAACGCGAATCTCGTTATAGACCATATTTTGAATAGTGGTCTTGCTAGTTATCTGAGCCTTAACTTTCTGATTGGCATAGTTACACGCCGACTCAAAGGCTTTGAGTACCAGTTCAATTTCCTCTGTTTGTTTTTGACAGGGGTTGAGTTTGCAAACTAGCGTCAATACTTGTTCCATGATTTCGACCTAATCACGTATGAGTATATTACATCAAAATAGTCGTGTTGTAGCAAGGATTTATCTGGTAAAAACTCAACACTGAACCCGAAGGGTTCAGTGTGAGCCTCCTTGCGGAAATAGGTGAATAAGAATAGCATTCCGAATGTTTCAAAAGCTTAGAAATACAGGATTTTTAATTTTTTACTGGTCGCGTGGTGCTGGAGACTGACAACAAATTTTTCAATCCCCAGTCCCCAATCCCGCAGCGATAACGATCTGGGAAATTTATCTTGGCTATTTCTGGAATTCACCTTAGGGATCAAGTATCCATGATTAGGTTTGAGGAGCAATGGTTTATTTAAGGCGCAGATTTCCACTTATGTGAGTAGTTAAGTTCTCTCTGAGGATGGTTTTTACGTAACCTTAAATACTCTAAAAATAGACATATTCGTAAATACACTAGTAAATAAAAACTAGAATTTGATTTCACAAAGCAGGCATTTTAGGAATAAATATATGAATATTCACCCATTTTTAGCTTCCGGTGACCATCCAAGTAATCAGTATAAAAAACTTGTTATCAATAATACCAATAATTATCAAGATCAGAGAACAAGCGATCGCAGTGAATTAGAGGACAGTTACTTACGCTCTTATGCTTTGAAGTTGGCTCAAGAAGGAAATTATACTGAAGCGATCGCACTTTTAAGCCAACTAATTTTCCGCCATCCTGACAATGCGATTCACTACAACAACCGGGGGCTGATTTATTTCCAAAGTGGTGAAATGCAAAAAGCTTTTTGCGACTATAACACCGCCCTCAAACTAAACCCGTATTTGCCTAGTGCTTACAACAATCGAGCAAATTACTATGCTGCTTGTGGGGAATTAGCAGCAGCACTCACTGACTATGGTGAAGCGATTAATTTGAATCCTCGTTACGTCCGGGCGTGGATTAACCGAGGCATTACTTTACGCGATTTGGGTCAATACGAAGAGGCAATTGAGAATTTTGAGGTAGCACTGCTTTTCGGTCAACTCGAAGGTCACATTTGGGCTGAACGTGGCAGGACTTATCATCTTTGGGGTGACTGGAATTGTGCGATCGCGGATTATCGTCGTGCCCTTACTCAACTACCTCCTGTAAACAACAGTAAGGACGTTACTGGTTATCGCTTGCGTTTACAACTCGAAAATTGGCTTAACGAGCTGCTATCTCCTGGGCGTCCTAATTGGTAGATGAGCCATTCTGGCAAATTCAAGATTCCAAAAATGAATTCTTCATTTTGAATTTGGAATTGGAGTATAGGGACGCTGTTATTTACTAGTAATAATATAAATTTTCACCCGGTTTATACGTAGCCAAAATCACAAGGAACAGAATAATCCCAAATTCGATATTTCTCTTAGGGTAATAAATCTGTTTGTTCAATTACTCTCCCATCCTGATTCATCAGCACCACCCGACGCTGGCTGGGATCGAATCGATATCCTTGTTGTTGTCTAATACTTTTAGCTTGCTGGGGATCAAAGTTACGGCTAAATTCTGCCTGTAAATTGTTGACGTGTCCTTGCATCAAGTTGACTTCAGTGTGAATTTCTCGCAATTTTTCTTGCTGTAACCAGTGATAAGGCAAAAGTTGTACCAAGGCAGATGCGGCGGCGGCTGTAATGAAAAGATTAACAGCGATCTTGGCAGTACTTTCCAATGCCATCACTTGGTAAGAACGTTGACGAAGATGCCGCTTTGGGCGGGGAATGACCCGGCGTTTTTGTATCGGTTCTGACGGTGGTCTCGAAGGTTGAATCGCGTTCATGATCCTAAAAAATAACCTCTCTTGGTGAAGGGAAGCACTATGAAAAGTGCTAATTGCTGTTAGCGGCAGCGGGGGGTTGAGCCAGTGCTGAGTAGTTAGGAAGAAGTAATAAGTTTCTCACTCAGGTTTTTTAACCTTACTCAGCACTGGCTCAAAGCCCCGTAAAGCGTGCGGCATAGCTACGCTTAGGGCACAGCCTCTCGTAGAGAACAAAGCTAACAAGACTCAGAACTCCTGAATGCTTGATTTAGCTGTCATATTACTTCATTTTTTGGAAATAGCTACAAGTGCTGCACAAGTTAAAAAATAACCTGGCTTACGTAAGTGCAGAGCTTCATAACTACTCAGGGCGTAAAGCCGTAAGCGTTTGAAAATTGCACCCCCGTAATGCCAGGGTTATTAGCTTTTCAACTGTGTCACATCGTAGCCTTATTTGTAAAGTTCTGTGGCTAAGCGCCAAGCTAGAACTCCTGGAATCAGCGCCACAACTAGAGCGATGTACACTTGAGTATCTGAGAGGGAAGATACTTGAGCGATGTACAGAGTGTCTAAGATAGGCATGGCTCTTAATCTCCTAACTTGAATAGATTTTGAACTGTTCGTTTACTACTTTTCCTTGTTTTGCCAGATTCGTGGAAGATCTTGTTACAAGATGCAACAAAAGCAGTTATCGATCAGTAGTCGTTAGTTATTATCCATTAAAAAAATTTATAAATCTATGGGTTTGTATTTGGGTATCGACTTCGGGACATCTGGCGCACGCGGTGTGGTGATTGATGAGAAAGCTAGCATCCAGGCAGAGGTTCGATATCCTTTTGAGGATTTACCAGTTGCGGTGATGCCGAGTTGTTGGCAGGAGGCTTTGTTTGCGCTGCTAGAACACATACCTGAGGGATTGCGGCGAGAAATTGGGGCGATCGCCATTAACGGTACTTCTTCCACTGTCTTGCTGGTGGATGCTGCTGGTAAGCCAATAGACGCACCGCTATTGTACAACGACGCGCGGGGATCATCTGTGCTAGATGATTTGAGGAGCATAGCACCCCCCAATCATACCGTCTTAAGTGCCACCTCTAGCCTTAGCAAACTGATTTGGATGAAGCAATTACCTTCTTTTGCTGAAGCTAGATATTTCCTGCATCAAGCAGATTGGCTAGGATTTCTGCTGCATGGGTATTTAGGCATTAGCGACTACCACAACGCTTTAAAGCTGGGTTATGACGTGGAAGAGTTGAAATACCCAGAATGGCTGCAAAAGTTGCAAATACCGATTCAACTACCCAGAGTTTTACCACCTGGTACTCCCGTGGCGGAATTACGTTCTGAAATTGCAGATAAGTTTGGTTTTCGGCGTGATTGTTTGGTGTGTACTGGGACAACTGATAGTATTGCAGCTTTTCTTGCCAGTGGGGCAAAATTACCTGGTGAAGCCGTGACTTCCCTGGGTTCAACGCTGGTACTAAAACTTTTGAGTCGTACCCGTGTAGAGGATGCGCGGTACGGAATTTATAGCCATCGCTTGGGTAAATTGTGGTTGACTGGAGGTGCTTCTAACACTGGGGGTGCAGTGCTACAGAAATTTTTTACCAACACTGAATTAGCAAGCCTTAGCCGTGAGATTGATGCATCAAAAGCCAGCGAGTTAGATTATTATCCATTGTTGAAAGCAGGCGATCGCTTTCCGATTAACGATCCCAATCTACCCCCACGATTGGAACCACGGCCAGATAACCCAATAGAATTTCTACATGGATTGTTAGAAAGTATTGCCCGTATAGAAACGAGAGGGTATGAATTATTACAAGAAATGGGAGCAGACAAGTTGACTCGTGTTTACACTGCTGGTGGTGGCGCAGCAAATGACACTTGGACTGCTATTCGTGGGGGGTATTTAAAAGTGCCTGTCATCGCCTCAACATATACCGAAGCTGCTTATGGCACAGCATTGTTGGCGATGGGGGGACGCGGGGATGAGGGAGATGAGGGAGATGGGGGAGATGAGGGAGATGAGGGAGATGAGGGAGATGAGGGAGTGACGGAGAAATAATCAATGCCCTATGCCCCATGATAGATATCTGATAAATCAGTATCTATCCGGGTGACAATCAACATATCTCGGCCGATACTGGGATTATTAGATACCGGACTATAGGATTCCAGGTTTCATGATCTGGGCAGCTATTCGGGGATGGGTGCTTTGCGGTAAGCGAATGTCATCTATCCCCTTTACTAATTATTTTACAGCGCTTTTGAAGAAATATAACTACATTACTCCCTACTCTCTGTATCAATTTATAGTCGACGGTTGGGTGAGGCGATCGCTCTTAAAGACGTAACTATCAGACTCGGAAATCTCATGAGAAGATAAGTTTTGATTTCCCATTCTGAGAGTAAAAATGAATCCAGATCAGAACTTCGAGAAAATTCAAACTACAAATGACTGGCGATTAATTCCTGGTTATCGGGACTTAAACAAAAATTAAGCCCAAATAAAGCCCAAACTAGCTTTGTAAGCAGCAAATACGTCACGGTTGAGAGTCAACCAATCAAAAAATCGATAAGACATAGCTGTTCTAAACGCTTCTAAAGCTTCAGTAAAAGTATTCAAAGGTTTGTTAGCCCACCTTCGTCTTAATCCCCCAGTCAACTTATGCCAAAGAATAAAAGTATATGCACAAAAAACTAAGATAAAATGTCGAAGTAGACTTCTTTTATCTCGGACTTGATATTCTTTTAGCCCTAACCAACCCTTAGCCTCTCGATAAAAAACTTCTACCCAATTTCTGGAACTGTAAGTGTCAACTATCCATTGTGGTGTAATAATTGATGAAGAAAAATTAGTGATGAAATAGTCAATATCAGTGGCATCCGTGAAAGTCGCAGCGTTCATGACGATAGCAATATTTCGCTTTCCACTTAGACCTGTTATTTCTACTTCTTTAGTTACTACCCATAATGTTTTGGCTTTATCTAAGTTGAGTTTAGTTTCTGTAAAAGCCTCTTTAGGTAGGCATTGTGCTAATTCATCTAGCCTAATTGTTTGTTGAATATTATCTTCCAGATTGAGAATTACTTTGCGATTTTTAGCTAATCCTCCTAAATACTTTAATTGACGATTTTCTAACTTTAATAAAAAGGATGTGTTGTTGCCGTAGCCAGCATCTACAATTACTATTCCTGGCTGATAGCCACGGTTTAAAGTCTGGTCTATTAATTTAATTGCTAATTCCGGTTTCTTCTCAAATTCTGAGTCTTGTTTCCCTTCAGGTAATGAATCAGCGTGCTGATATAGCTCTATATCTAACGGTAAGCTTTTTCGTCCATCATATAAATGTGTTGTTACTACTACTATCCCATTCTCTGTTTTGCCAATTTCTCCGATATACTGTCTTCCTACTCCATCCGTAAAATTACCGCTTTTTCTATGTCCAGAATCATCAATTATGAGGCTAAAACCTCTACTGATTCTTGTCTGACTACATTTATTTATGATCTCTAAGCGCCGTTCGTTAACTTGGGAACTAGACCAAGGTGCTTCGGTTAAAAAGTGATGTAATCGGTGGTAAGTCACCCCTACAGCATTCTCTGCTATCTGAAATAAGTTTTTTCTCTCACTTTCACCCAATAATCCCCCTACATAGTGTCTAAACTCTCTTTTTTGAGCCTTATGAGTAAACACATCATCAAATCGCTGACACCATCTTTCAAAGCATGGAGGCATGGCTGCGGGGGTAGTTTCTTTCATGAGCTTTTTTTAACGTGAAAGCTATGCTAGTTAAGCATTATACTCTTTTTCCCTTTCCTGTTTTGTTTAAGTCCCGTTATTTACATGAAGGCTACACAGATTTTGAATCTGCACATATTTTACTGGGTCGTTTTTTAGCAGATAGAACCTCTATTGATCCATTTTCTGAAAAAGAAATTGTTGCTCTTAATGACATTTTTGAATGGGGACATGGAAAGCCATTAGAAAAGGTGATTAATTCTCGGGCAGACTTGGAGTTTCTGTTGTTGCATCCGAATTTATTACGCAATTCGGTGATTATTATTGAGCCGTGGGAACATGTGGGCGTTAATACTCTTGGCGAAGAAGTTCGGGCTTCCAAAAACATTGCTTATATTGCTCAGAAAGTTGCCGATATGGACTCAATATTGTTTCCTGCTTGGTCAACTGGAGTTATCGATCCAGAATTAGTTGTTCCAGCAATTACTTCGGGTTATGCAGTGGTAATAGAAGGAGGCGATCCCTCGGTCTATGATGCATCCACTTGGACTAGTCCGGTTTGTCCACGAGAAGATATGTTTGCGTTAGTGGAAAAATTACTGATCTCGCGATCGCCTGTTAGCGCTCCTGCTATCTTCATTTGTGTAGGACATCAACTAGCTGCTGAATGTCATATCCGGTTGATTCACCGAGCAGTCAAAGAAGTCTTGGGTACAAAATCTCTAGAACGTGACAAGGAGGCGAAAGCACTTAACTCACTGCAAGAGGTTGTGCAACGCATTGCAACTATGGGCGAAACACTTCAAGTCAAAAAGCGTGATGGACGCTTGGTTGCTTCTGGGTGGAATGACAATCATTTTGCAGTGACACGCAACGAATTAAAAGAAGTTGGCGATCGCGTCCTATTACCTTACCAGTCCCCCGATGGCAAAGTTTCAGGTATTCCCTGGGAAATCATTCATGCTCATGATATTACTGCTGACACCCATGAAGGTGTAATTGACACAACAATTCAATATGAACATGAAGTATCAATTTCAATGTTTCATTCAGATGAAGTTAACGAAGAGGCAATACTATTTGCTAACTGGGCTTACCGAAGTATTCATGACGCTATTGTTCCTTATCGACACATAATCGCTGGAAGTCCTTTATCATGGCTAATACAACTGCCTGATGCCGTTGAAATTCTCTGTTCAACTGCGATCGACGGTGAAATAGTTACAGAGTGTTCCGCTACCTGTATTAACTACAAAGACTTTGAAACCAAGAAAATTCGACGCTCCTTTACTTGCCAATTCCATCCAGAACTGTTGTCAGATCTCCGTGCAATTGGTCACTGTGAAGCTCCGTCTTATGCAAATCTCAAGAAAAATGATGGTGTCCGCTTATTTGTAAGGCTTTTATATACTGGAATGCAAGAGTGAGCCTCAAAGTAGCGAATCTCGGATAAGCAGGGGAAGCCGGGGAGGCAAAACTCAACGCCAGCCTCCATTTCTCCCCCTGCTAAAGATTGCTTGCCTCAACCAAGAAATTCCAAAACCTACGCAGTATTGGGACTCATATTTGATTATTGAAATACACGTAGGGGAGCCAGCCGCGCAGCGTTAGCGACGTAGGAGCGTCGGCAGTCCGGTCTTCTCCCAAGGGGAGACGCCAAGGGCGATAGCGCCGGCGGCAAGCGAGTCTGCGAGCGTCTGGGGGTTCCCCCAGGAGGAACTGCTGTACATGGTTTCCCGACTTGAGCGGACTGGCGTTGCGTTATGCCAAAGGCTAACGCACCACACAAAGGTTCGGGTGCGTTAGTTAGGCTATGCCATAACACACCCTAGATACTACTTAGATTTTTTCAGAAATCAAATCATAGTCCTATATCATGTCCGACTGAATACTTATACTTAGGGCTGACGTAAAAACGCCCAGACACAGGGAGGCGGAGAATTTTGAATTATAAGTAATTAAGTGGACTTCATATTATTTTACTAAACTCTGTAGCGCCAAAAAACTAGCACCATCAGCAGATTCATATCTGGGAAAAATCACTTTTATATTAGGAAATTTATTAACAATAGATGCTGAAAATCTCTCATGTATTTTGGATCTACCCCGCCATACACTTCCCGTTGTGACTACTTCCAAAATTGAGTCAGGACTAAAAATTGCATCAATGACTGTAGATGTAGCTTTTACCAACTCTTTAACAGCATCATCAATTATATTATTCCCTACTTCATCACCTGACGCTGCTGCTAAATCCACAATTGGTGCTAAAGCAGCTATCTGTTTGACTCCCCATTCTCGCCGATATATTACTTCTATTAAATCTTCTATACTTTGCAAACTAAGATGCTGTTTAAAAGCCTCTATCAAACTCGTTGGCATTTCCCGTCCATCATAAGATTTTAATGCTGCATTCATTCCAGAAATAGCAATTTTATAAGCACTACCTTCATCTCCTAAAATGTAGCCCCAGCCGCCAACTCGCTTGATATTCCCCTGATGATTTCGCCCAAAAACTATGGAACCAGTACCTACAGCAACCACAATTCCCACATCATAACCAATTCCACCAACTAAAGCAATCAAAGCGTCATTACAAATTACAATATTTACTGGGTCTAACGCCCAATTAATAGATAAAACTTTGCTATTTTGTAACTCTACCACTATTTTTTTTACTACTTCGATATCTGATGCACGCCCCACACCTGCCAAACCCAGACATATTGCTTCAATAGTAATAGGATTTATGATTTTTATTGCTTCATTTACCGCAGCGTAAATTGCACATTCAATTGATTTGAGAGTAGCTTCAATACCTATACTCTGATAGTTAGATGCTCCAGCTTCACCGCGTCCTAGCACTTGACGCGAATCATCCATCAAAACACAGACAGTCTTACTACCGCCGCCATCTATTCCCAAAACATAACGCATAACATCTAAGAGTGTTAATTATTCGTAAGTTTCGATTCTTCTTTTAACGGTATAAAAAACAGAGCAATCATTCCAGGAATTGTGAGCAAACAGATCAAAATAAAAAATAGTGGATAGCCAAGTGCTTTTTGCAGATAACCGCTAATTAATCCGGGTAACATCATGCCTAAAGCCATAATGCCAGTTGATATGGCAAAGTGGGAAGTTTTGTATTCACCTTGTGAAATGTACATTAAGTAAACACTAAAAGCTGTAAACCCGAAACCATATCCGAATTGTTCTAGGGAAACCAAAGGATATACTAATGTTAGTGAAGGTTTTGTGTAAGCCATATACACATAAAAAATATCCGGTAAGTTCAATGCTAAAGCCATAGGCAAAAGACATTTTTTTAATCCATATTTGGAAATTAGCAAGCCTCCTAAGATTCCTCCAAAAATCAGGGAGATTACCCCAAATGTTCCGTAGGCTAAGCCGACATCTGATGTTGATAAACCTAAGCCTCCTACTTCTGGTTTGTCTAATAGAAATAAAGAGGCTATTTTGACAAGCATTGCTTCACCAAGTCTGTAGAGTAAAATAAAAGCTAAAATGTTGATAATTTTATTTTGCAAAAAATATGAACTAATAATTGACCAAAAAGGTATATTTTTTATAATTTGTGGCTGTCGTTGATTATCTGATTCGGGTACGGGTAAAATTAGGCGATGAAAAATAAACAAGATTGCTAAAATGAAAGCTGAGAAGCCAATAGCTAAAGTCCAACTGAGAGGGATATTGTTAAGAGAGACTTCAAGCTGACCTGCGATGACTACTAATATTCCAGAACCGAAGATAACAGCAAGTCTATAAAATAGTGAACGAATGCCGACAAAAAAGGCTTGTTGTTCGGGAGATAAAACTAGCAAATAAAAGCCATCTGTGGCAATGTCATAAGTTGCAGAAATGAAGGCTCCTATTGTTAATGCTGTGAGGGAGATGAAGAAGAAGTTTGGTAGTTGTAAACAAAAGGCTACCAAACCTAAACAGGCGAACATGGCTAATTGGGTGTAAATTATCCATTTGCGTTTGGTGGAGTAAATATCGACAATTGGTCCCCAAAACATTTTGATGACCCAAGGTAGATAGAGAAAGCTTGTCCATAAGGCAATTTGAGCGTTATCTATTCCGAGTTTTTTGTAAAAGATGACGGAAACTGTGTTGATGATGACGTAAGGTATGCCGGAGGTGAAATATAGGGTGGGAATGAATGTCCAGGGGGAGGTTGTTTGGTGTTTCATGGGTTTGGGGAACGAACCGCAAAGGGCGCAAAGGGCGCAAAGAAGATGAAGAAGAGAAGATTAAGAAGAAAGGATGATGCGTTTGATGCCGTCTTTGAGGAGGGGAACGTTAAAGTTGATAAGGAGAGCTAGGGGGTAATGAGTCATTTTAAGGTATGAGATGACTTGGGCTTCATGAATGGGGGTTAAGTTTTGAACAGCTTTCAATTCAATAATTAGAGAGTCTCCAACCAAAAAATCTAATTTGCCCTCACCTACTGGACGACCTTTGTAGCGTACTTTTACCGGATGCTCAAAATTATGGGGTATTCCGCGAATTAAAAATTCTTCTTTGAGTGCCTTGTGATAAACCTCCTCTAAAAACCCTGCCCCTAATACCTGATGTACCTCAATCGCTGCCCCAATCACCCTATAAGCTAGATTTTCTACCTGAAAACTTGGTTGTCTCATCTTACCTTCCTCCTCTTCCTTTGCGTACTTTGCGCCCTTTGCGGTTCGTTTCCATCAAACCCTCTCTCCAACCCTGTGGCAAAATTTATTAGAGTCCTTCCATAGTTAGTTTGCCCCGCATGACCGCAACTATTCTCAATCTCCCCAGTCTCTACGAACCCTTTTCCACTGAAGCCAAGTGGCAAAAATTCTGGGAAGATAACCAAGTTTACAAAGCTGACCCCAACAAAAACGGTGAACCCTACTGCATCGTCATTCCCCCGCCTAATGTCACCGGCAGTTTGCACATGGGTCACGCTTTTGAAAGTGCCCTGATTGATACCCTCGTCCGCTACCACCGAATGCAGGGACGTAACACCCTGTGGTTACCCGGAACTGACCACGCCAGCATTGCTGTCCATACTATGCTGGAAAAGCAACTCAAGACTGAGGGTAAGACTCGCTATGAATTGGGGCGCGAACAATTCTTAGAACGCGCTTGGCAATGGAAGGCGGAGTCTGAAGGAACGATTGTTAATCAATTGCGACGCTTGGGTGTTTCGGCAGACTGGTCACGAGAAAGGTTTACCCTGGATGAGGGTTTATCCAAAGCTGTTGTTGAGGCATTTACTCGCCTTTACGAGGAAGGCTTAATTTATCGTGGTGAATATCTAGTTAACTGGTGTCCCGCTTCCCAGTCGGCTGTGTCTGACGTGGAGGTGGAAAATCAAGAGGTTAATGGCAATCTCTGGCACTTCCGCTATCCGCTGACAGATGGTTCTGGTTTTGTGGAAGTGGCGACGACTCGACCAGAAACGATGCTCGGCGATACAGCAGTGGCAGTTAATCCCAATGACGATCGCTACAAACATCTCATTGGCAAAACTCTCACTCTGCCCATTCTACAACGAGAAATTCCCATCATTGGCGATGAATTCGTTGACCCCACTTTCGGCACAGGCTGTGTGAAGGTGACTCCCGCCCATGACCTCAACGATTTTGACATGGGTAAACGTCACAATCTGCCGTTAATCAACATTATGAATAAAGACGGCACCCTCAACGCCAATGCTGGGGAGTTTCAAGGACAAGACCGCTTTGTTGCTCGAAAAAATGTGGTTTCTCGCCTAGAAGCAGATGGCGTTTTGGTGAAGATTGAGGATTATAAACATACCGTTCCCTACAGCGATCGCGGTAAAGTACCCATTGAACCCCTACTTTCAACTCAGTGGTTTGTCAAAATTCGCCCCCTGGCTGACAAAACTCTCGAATTCCTCGACCAGCAAAACTCGCCGGAGTTTGTCCCCCAACGCTGGACTAAGGTTTATCGTGATTGGCTAGTCAAACTCAAAGATTGGTGTATCTCTCGTCAATTGTGGTGGGGGCACCAAATCCCCGCTTGGTACGCTGTCAGTGAAACCGATGGGCAAGTTACGGATAACACGCCCTTTGTGGTGGCGAAATCGGAAGCAGAAGCTTGGGAGAAAGCTAAAGCGCAATTTGGCGAAAATGTCAAGTTAGAACAAGACGCGGATGTGTTAGATACTTGGTTTTCTTCTGGACTCTGGCCATTTTCAACTTTGGGTTGGCCGGAACAAACTCAGGATTTAACGACTTACTACCCTACCACTACTTTGGTGACAGGCTTTGACATCATCTTCTTCTGGGTAGCCAGAATGACAATGATGGGTGGGCATTTTACTGGGAAAATGCCTTTCCAAACCGTTTACATCCACGGCTTAGTGCTGGATGAAAAAGGTCAGAAGATGTCAAAGACCAAAGGTAATGGGATTGACCCGCTGTTATTAATTGACAAATATGGTACTGATGCCCTGCGCTATACCCTAATTAGGGAAGTGGCGGGGGCGGGACAAGATATCCGCTTGGAGTACGATCGCAAAAAGGATGAATCACCATCTGTAGAAGCGTCCCGCAACTTTGCAAACAAGTTGTGGAATGCAGCGCGGTTTGTGATGATGAACTTGGATGCATTGGTGACTGGGAAAGACTCTTCCCAATCCCCAATCCCTAATCCCCAATCCCTAGAATTGAGCGATCGCTGGATTCTTTCCCGTTATAATCAAGTTGTCAAACAAACTAGCAATTACATTGATAATTACGGACTAGGGGAAGCAGCAAAGGGATTGTACGAGTTCATTTGGGGTGATTTCTGCGATCAATATATTGAATTGGTGAAATCTCGCCTCCAGCCAGATGCAGATCCCGCATCCCGAAGAGTAGCGCAACAAACCCTCGCCTACGTACTGGAAGGGATTTTAAAACTACTTCATCCCTTTATGCCTCATATTACTGAGGAAATTTGGCAATCTCTCACCCAACAACCAACAGATTCCCCCCAAACTCTAGCTTTACAACTCTATCCCCAGGTAGATGCAAATCTGATAGATTTAGCTTTAGAAGAAGAGTTTGAATTGCTAATTGATACTATCCGCACAATTCGGAACTTGCGTGCTGAAGCTGATGTCAAACCAGGGGTGAAGGTGACAGCTAATTTACAAACTGAAAGTGAAAAAGAAAGACAAATCCTCACCGCTGGACAGGTTTACATTAAAGATTTGGCGAAGGTTGAGACTTTAATTATTACTGATAAGCAAAAAAGCCAAACTGTTGCTGCTCAAAAACCTCAGAACGGCTTGAAAATAATTGGCTTAACTATTTTGGCGATTGTCTTTGCTAGATTAGGCTTAGCTGTGGGGGATGCGATTTATAAAACTGCCATCATCGGAAGTTTCTTTGAAATGGTTGGTTTTCTTTACACAGCTTGGTTTCTTAGCCAAAATTTACTGACTTCTGAAGCTAGACAAAAGCTATGGAGACAGTTTTTCCAAGGGACAGAATCACAACAGGCACAAGACGCGGAAAATGCGATTGCTGGTGTGATAGGTACAATACAAGTACTAATTCCCCTCAGTGGCGTAGTCGATATTGAGGTTGTGCGTGCCAAACTAGAGAAAAGCCTCACCAAAGTCGAAGCGGAAATTCAATCTTTGAATGCCAGATTAAACAATCCGAATTTTGTCGATAAAGCTAGACCAGACGTGGTTCAAGGAGCGAGAGATGCCTTAGCAGAAGCCGAAAAACAAGCAGAAATTCTGCGGGAACGCCTGCGTGGTTTAGGATAACTGTAATGCTGTAATGCTGTAATGGGTAATGGGAGAGTGATTAATTCGCAATAACCTATTACCCACCTGCAAATAAGCTGTTCCAGATTTTTTGAAAGTACAACTTATGTAGCTAAATTGAATTCTTTTGACTTTTGAATTGCTTATCAATGTTTACGTTTATTTTTTGATTAAAAATAATTTTTTAAATTTTGAATTTTGAATTTTTAATTGAAGCGGAGTAACTCTCATGCTATACCTAGCCCAGGTGCGTAAAAACGATTTTTTAGACCAGCACCAGTTACGCTTATTAGCGCGTCAGGAAGCTGATAATTTGTGGGCGATAATTCCAGAAGAGGCTTTAATTCTACTGGGAAAGGGAAATTCCATGAGTGAGAACTTGCTTGTTTTAGTCGAACTTTCCCCCACAGGCAACATTGAAAGAGTAGAAGAAGCCACCGATTGGGTACTGCATTTAGTACAAACTTACCTCACCACGGGCATTACACCAGAATTCTTGCAGCACGAAGCCGAACGAGCAGAACATTGGCGACAATCCTTAACATTGCAAAACCAAGACTTAGCCCGGCGTTCTCTGGAATTGGAAGCTAGACGCGAACAAATTCAAGCTTTAGAAGAAAGCCTCAAACGTGATAAGAATGGTTATCACAAAGATGAGGAATAAGAGGCTAAAAATGATTTTTTCATACTCATGTGTGCCCATTAACAGAAATCTCATATAGCAATCCGATTTGATTTCTGAATGACTCGTAGAGGTAAGGGACTGGGGATTGGGGACTGGGGACTGGGAAGGAGGAATAAAGGTGTACTGAGTTTTGTTCAAAAATCAAATATGAGTCCTATATAGCAATACTATATGATTTGTGAAAATTTGCGTTGTCCAACTCCCCGACTTCTCAAAGAAGTCGGATATCTAACTTTTCACGAATGATTTAGAACTGCTATACCATTTATTTGTGAGGGTGCGCCGAATTTTCTTTACTTCTTATTTGTTTCTTTCTTTGCGTCCTTTGCGGTTCGTTCCTTGTATATAGGCGCATCTTCATACAGAATTGGTATTAAAACGAAACGCTATTACTTACGTGAGGGTTAATTTGCAATTCGGGATTACTTACTTGAGGGTTGATTTCAAATTTTACAAGTTCTGGTTTATCATCCTTGATCAACCAAATAAAAGTTTCACGAACAGATGATTTAGAAAATACTGTTATGTAGCGAAGGAGAATGTAATTTTCAGAGTCCTTGTCAGTAGGTTGTCCCCACCAATCAGTTATTTGAGCCGAGTTGACAGTTCCAATTTCCTGTTTTAATTTTGCACAAATACTGACCATTTCTGACTGACTGAGACTTTTCTTAAACAACTCGTTTGCTTGGTCATAAATATCTTGACATTTACCTTGTTCTAGTTGGGTATGAAATTTTTGCACAGATGACTCAGCGATTTTCTTGCTATACTCCAAATCAGTGAAGTAGTTATTGATAATTTGTTGGCGATCGATTGGATTTCGACCTAACACAAAACTAAACCCACCAACGCGCATTAAAACTCCTCCGCCAAAGAAGATTGAGCCAATAAAGGTCAAGATAACCAAACTGCCTAAACAACCAAGACAACCAGATGCTTTCTCAGACATAATTACTCCGTAAAATCAATCATTGAATTTTAGATTTTAAATTTTGGATTTTGGATTGAAGATTGATAATCCCAAAATTAAAAAATTCTTTTCTGACAGCGTTTGTTAGAGTTGCCACCGAATTTATTTGCGGAATAAATCTCAAATCCAAAATTATTTCAACGTTTTAAACTATTACCTGCTGCGGTTGAGTTATGCACATAGCAATTCCCTTTTCGTAGTAAGCCGCTTCGTTAATAAAAACTGGATAGATTGTTGAAGTTCCTTCATAGACGATCGCTTCTCCTGCAAATGTTAAAAATATTGGTTCGCCAGGACTCAGTGCTTGATAGTCTTGAAACTGAATTTTCGGATGAATCATCGCTTGAATTTCACCAGATTCATTTCTGGGATAATCAATTGTTCCACTATGCCGATAACAGGTGAGTTGATTATCAAATAATGGAATTTCTCCCCGATTGTACAACTCGAAATAATTCAAAATATTACCAATTAACGCTTCAGTTTCCTCAAAGCGCTCGGCTTGCAAAATCCCTTGAGCTATTGCTCCCACCTCAATCGTGCAGCCTAATTCACAAATTGAAGGTAAACTAGAAGATTCTTGCGATTTCGGTAGAATATAAACCTTGACTAATGGATTTAGGCTCTGAAGATAGGTAACTAATTGCAGGTTGAAAGGATGCTCATGGGTAATTACAGTTAAGCCCATATTTGCAGTAGTGCTATGGATATCTACAATCACATCAACTGGAGTTTTGCCATTTGCACCAAATAAATTATTGATTTCTCTAGCTCGAATATCTTCGTAACTAGAACGCGTCAAATCTTGCAGATCTACTTGTCGAAAACAACGATTAAGGTCTTTATCAATATATCGACGCACTGCTGCAAATGCTTTAGGATTTGCCAGCAAAGTTACAGTTTCAAAGTTCTCACGATGCACAAGATTGGGATGCTGTTCCAGTTTTTTGATGATATAGGCACCAGTGAACTCATTCCCATGAGTTCCGCCGACAAGTAAAACTCGTTGAATTGGAGGTATTTGATTTGTAATCAAGTTTTTATCTCCTAATGATTTATGGAATTAATCTTAGGAGGTTAGAAGGTATAGCTCAATTATCAAAATACGTATTGTAGTATATCTAAATAGATATGATAATAGTAGTAGCGTGACAAGGCTAAAATGGTGCAATAAATTTTCTTGTGGGGCGGGCGACACGAGAGCCAATTGGGACGGGCGAGACGCCCATCCCACAAGAGTAAAGCTAATGCACTATTTTAGTCTTACCACACCAGTAGTGCGTTGGGCTGCGTTCTAATGCACCCTTATTTATCTCCTGATTGTCAGCGGCATTTAAAAGGATGTGCGATCGCCAATAGAATAGTCAGAAAAATAATTGTAGGTTAAATTTAGCGTCTGCAAACCCAAAAAGCATAAAACTTTTGTCGGTCAATCACTATAACTAAATTAGTATATCTGTTATTGTAATATACTTAATTAAGTATATTACATTTGGTATACTATGAATCTGGAACGTCTAGAACGTTTTGTTTTTTTAGCTACACTCAAGAATGACGCTGGACAAAAAGATATCAATATCAGTCGAGCCGCAGAACAGCTGCATATTCCTCAGCCATACCTCAGCAAGCAAATTAAACAACTAGAAGAAGAATTAGGCATAGAACTGTTTTTACGTAAACCTCGCTTGGAACTCACACCATACGGCAAGGTTTTTCTCCAAGAAGCACAACACCTCCTCGAACAAGTCGAGCGAATTCAGATATCTGCAAAACAAGCAAGTCAGGGGGAGATTGGACGGTTAATTATCGGTATTAGCACTTCAATTTCTAACAGCTTGCTGCCAAATATCCTGCGCGTTTTTCGTCAGAAATACCCGTATGTAGATTTAGTATTACAAGAACTTTTGTTTGAAGATAGTCGCCAGAGACTTCAAGACCGCACACTAGATGTGGATTTTGAAAATTTGTTTAATCTCCAAGATGTAGACGATCGCCATTTTCTCACTTACGAAGTTGTCAACCAAGAGCCTTTGGTAATGGTACTTCCCAAGGAACATCCCCTAAGCCATTACCCACAAGTTCAACTTCAAGACTTTAAGGCTGAACCATTCGTACTTCCTTGCTATGAGAAAGTACCAGCATTACACACACTCATTCGCACGGCTTGTTTGTCAGCAGGATTTCAACCCAAGGTGGTACAGGAAGCCGCATGGATGACAACTATTCTGGGGTTGGTTGCAGGTGAAATTGGCGTGACACTGCTACCTGCTAATGTCATGAATCTTCAACGTACAGCTGTTGTTTATCGAAAAATCCAAGGACAATTGCCTATATTTAAAATGGCGATCGCTTGGCGGCGAGATAATGAATCGAAAGTCTTATCTAACTTCCTCAACGTAGTTAGAGAAGTTTCCCGCAAATAATCTGATGTTTACAGTGAAGGTCAACGGCGGCAGATAACCCTTGGATATCAACTACTATTTTTGTTCCGTCCGCTGAACCACATTGTTAGACGGCCGCCCAGAAGTTAGGGTGACAAACTGCTTTCCACTTTGCGCCTGTTTTCTTTGCCAATCTTTACAGATCGCCCTTATGTCATAGTTGAAGGTTTTTGCGTGTTCTTCTCGAATTCGATGGAGTTCTTCTAAAATTTCATCCTGCCACATAGTTTACTCTCCCATCAACTCATAAGGGGAGCAACGCGATTTTGTGAGATGGGTAAGCAGGGGAGGCAGGGGAGGCAGGGGGAGAGAAAGAAATTAAGTGTATTTATTATATATTTAGTAGCAAAAAATACTGAGATTTTCTCTTTACTCCCCCTGCTCCCCCTGCTCTTTTGACGATGATCTCACTTTTTCGCGTTGCTCCCACTCATAAGGTGTACAAATTATTGGCAGCGTGTATCCAAAATCAGAGCAAATTTCCAGCAGTTTTCTTTGGATCTGAGCATTTGCAATGTGCTTACAATTCCAGGTTGGCAGGTAATTGAGACCGTTGACTGTAGCCAGCGCAATATGAACCGCATCATCAGAAGCTTTGGGGGGAAGGTTGCTACGCATCATGAATTGTGCTGCCAAATCCTCTACCGCTTCTGTTACTTCAAGTAATGGCAAACCATGCACAGCCCTAAGCCGCACAGCAGCTATTTCTGCATCGCCCTGTGCAGCTTCACTCAAAACGACCTGTGAGATATACAGAGTAAATGCACTTCGACGCAATTCCCACCAATCCCTTGTCACTTCAATGTTGCCAGCAAGGATCAGATTTTTGGTTGATCTAGCTGTCAGGTATTCTAAGATACTGGTTTCGATGTAAACGGTTTCACTCATGCTGGACTGCAATACTCGTAGCTTTTTGCGATCGCTTCGTTAACAAAACTTACGACGCCAACAATTCCCGAATTATCCTGGCTAAAGCCTTTTGCGTGAAGCGGCTGGCCACTTGTTGACCTAAACGCTGTACACCTGGATTTACCAATAACTGAGCAATTTGAGGCGCAAGTTGCATTGGGTCAAAGCCTCGTGTTTCTCGGAGAATATTTAAAATTCGTTTGATATGCTCCAAAGTTTGTTGTTGTTCAACTGTCGCAGCTGGAGTTTCATTAACTGCTGTCAACCCTACCCGCTCTCTTAGTAAATAGGTAAAGTTATGCAAAACATTTTTACCTAAAGCATCAAGTCCATTAACAGATTCATCCACCAACTTGTCACGAATGAAAGCGCCGCGTTCAGATGATAGAAATTCTATCCCCTGATTCAGCACTAAATTAAAGTCGTAATCTTGACTGTTACGTGCATTTTTTAACAAGTTTTCTAAGCGATTCCAGCGAAATCTGCCATCTTTAAATAACAAATCTTGCAATGATGCTCTTAATTGTGGTGCTGGGTCTGTTAAGAGGCGTTTAGAAACGTAAGGATAAGCTTCGCTGAGAACTTTAAAATTCGGATCTATAAATATTGCAATACCTTCCAACGTCACCAACGAGCGAATAATTAAGGCGTAATAGGCTGGTACACGGAAAGGATATTCATACATCAAAGCCGATAATTCATCGGTGATGCTTTTAATGTTGAGTTCAGCAACAGTGGCTCCTTGGGCATCAGCAAATACTCTGGCAAAAGCTGGAATAATCGGTGTTAAATCTGTTTCTGGTGATAAGAATTCTAATTTAACGTAGTCTTTTGCTAAGCCTTCAAAGTCGCGGTTAACGACATGAACGATCGCTTCAATTAAACCATAGCGCTGGGGTGGTTTAATCTCGCTCATCATGCCAAAGTCGAGATAAGCTAATTTACCATCGGTTGTTGCTAACAAATTACCAGGGTGGGGATCGGCGTGGAAAAATCCGTGTTCTAGTAGCTGGCGTAGAGAACATTGCACACCCACTTCAATCAAATAACGAGCATCTATACCTTGGGCGCGAATTTCTTCTGTCTGGGTTAATTTGGTGCCGTTAATCCACTCCATCGTCAACACACGACGATTGGTATATTCCCAGTAAATTTTCGGTACGTAGATGTCTTGGATATGACCATATAACTCGAAAAAACGTTCGGCATTTTCGCCTTCATGGATGTAATCCATTTCTTCAAAAATGCGATCGCCTAATTCATCGAGAATCCCAACTAAGTCACTTCGTACCCGTTTGACCTTTTTCTGTACCCAAGCGGCGAGGTTACGCAAGATATACAAATCAATCGTAATCCGCTCTCTTAAGTCTGGACGCTGGACTTTAATGGCTACTTCTTCACCAGTTTTCAGCTTACCTTTATAGACTTGCCCCAAGGAAGCCGCAGCAATTGGGTGGGGCGAGAGTTCGGCGTAAACATCTTGAGGAGGTGCGCCTAATTCTTCTTGAATAAACTGGTAAGCAATTTCGTTGGGAAAAGGTGGTAATTGGTCTTGTAGCCTAGTTAATTCTTCCAGATATACGGGAGGAACCAAATCCGGTCTAGTGGACAAAGCTTGGCCAATTTTGATGTAAGCAGGCCCTAGTCGCGTTAGTAATTCTCGTAGCTGAACAGCTCGGCGGCGGTCATTTTTGACGACAATTCCCCGTTTGCTATCAGACCACATCCCAAACGCTAAGGAGAGTGTTGGTCTCAATACTGCGAAAATCCGCCCCAGAACTTGCAGCTGTTTATTTTGGTAATGCGCCGCGATCTCGACAGGATCGTAAAGCGTCTCAGGTTTGACTGTTTTAGTATCCCTTCTGGCTGCTAAAAGTCTTGGTGATTGCACTACCAAGTCTTGTGTACCAAATTCTTGCACTACATCAGTAATATGCAGTTCGCCTTGGCTATTGTTGCCGTTGCGACTGTCCTCCTGAATCGATCCGGAATTAGGGGGAAGTGTCTTAACAATCATGGAAAAGGCCACCGCTGAGAATGAGCATGTTAAGTATTGTAACAATATGTTGAGGAATTGGGCATCGGGCATGGGGATGAGGGAGCAGGGGAGGCAGGGGGAGAAATAACCAATGCCCAATGCCCCATACCCCAGTCTTCATTCCTTTGCTACACTAATATGGGCGTATTAATTTAATGGTAGTAGGTATTGCTGCTTTTCTCGGTGCTGAGTTAAAAGTGCTAAGTCTTAAACTCAAGACATGCGGGCTTACTAACTAACTCCGAAATTTTCTTCCGACTCACAACTCAGCATTTTACACTCAGCACTATGGAAGGAGAATTTGGCTAGATGTTGCTTTGCTTGCGAATTGAAAACTTTGCCCTTATTGACCAACTGGAATTGGAGTTTGGCGCGGGACTCAATGTGTTGACGGGTGAAACCGGCGCTGGAAAATCGATTATTTTAGATGCTATTGATGCCGCTTTGGGCGGTAAAGTCTCTAGTCGAGTGATTCGTACAGGGACAAATCGGGCGATGGTAGAAGCTACTTTCACTTCCAACCCGCCTTTAGCTGCTTGGTTGACGGAACAGGAAATCGATTTGCTGGATGAAAACTCCGTAGTCATTAGCCGAGAAATCACCGCCACAGCTAGTAATGTCCGCAGTCGATCGCGGGTGAATGGTGTGTTGGTAAATCGGCAGATTATGGGAGGACTGCGCGATCGCTTGGTGGAAATCACAGCCCAAGGCCAAACTGTACAAGTGGGACAATCTGCCCAAGTCCGGGACTGGTTGGATTTATATGGCGGTGACTCATTGATGCACCAACGCCAAAAGGTCGCTAGTAGCTTTAGTGCTTACCAACAAGCCCATCTAGCACTAGAAAAACGCCGGACATCAGAACGGGAACGTTTACAACAACTCGATTTGCTCACCTATCAAGTGCAAGAATTGGGGGCAGCCAATCTGTGCGAACCAAATGAATTGGAACAGTTGGCACAAGAACGCGAACGCCTGAATCATGTGGTTGATTTGCAACAAATGAGCTACAAAATTTATCAGGCTTTGTATCAAAATGACGATGAAACTCCCGCCGCCGCAGATTTATTGGGAGACAGCGAAGCAACATTAAATGACATGGTGGAATACGACACGCAACTGCAACCTTTGTTGGAATTAGTCAGGGATGCCCAAGCTGCGGTTATGGAAGTGGGAAGGCAGATTAATGCCTATGGCGACGGTTTGGAAGCCGATCCTCAGCGGTTGGAAGAAGTGGAAGAACGGGTTCGGGAATTAAAGCAAATTTGCCGCAAGTATGGGCCGACATTAACAGAAGCGATCGCTTACTACCAACGTATCCAAGGCGAATTAGCCCAACTTAACGACAGCGAACAATCTATTGAAAGTCTAGAACAGCAAGAAAACGCGTGTTTTGAGAAACTCACCCAAGTAAGTAATCAATTAACTCAGCTGCGTAGTAAGGCGGCTGCTAATTTAGAATCACGTTTGATATCTGAACTCAAACCTTTAGCGATGGAAAAGGTGAAGTTTCAAGTTGAAATTTTGCCGACTTCCCCAACTGCTATGGGAGCAGATAAAATTACCTTTATGTTTAGTCCCAACCCCGGAGAACCACTGCAACCTTTAACAGAAATTGCCTCTGGCGGGGAAATGAGCCGTTTTTTACTGGCATTAAAAGCTTGTTTTTCTCAAGTTGATGTCGCTGGGACAATGGTATTTGATGAAATTGATGTGGGGGTTTCCGGAAGAGTCGCCCAAGCGATCGCCGAAAAATTACACCAACTCAGTCAACGCAACCAAGTATTGTGTGTTACCCACCAACCTTTAGTTGCAGCAATGGCAGACCGTCATTTTCGGGTGGATAAGCAAACTATTAATCAAGGTAAAGGTAAAAAAGTTAACAATGGTAACGTAGAACAACGTACTGTTGTGCGAGTTACTGCCTTAGATAATTTAACTACTCGCCGGGAAGAACTAGCCCAGTTAGCTGGTGGAAAATCAGCAAGTGACGCGATCGCTTTTGCCGAATCTTTGTTATTGCAAGCCGCTAACCACCGTCGTGGGGAACAGACTTGATGGAATTTTAGATTTTAGATTTGGGATTTTGGATTGAAATAAGACCTGCCTTGAAAATAGGGACTGGGGACTGGGGACTGGGGACTAGGAAAGAGATATTTTCATTCCTTCCTTGTGCTCGCTTAGCGTGCGCTTTGCGCTCACTATGTTCATGGAGTCTCTTGCAAAAGCCCCTAACACCCCACCCCTTAATCCCCTCCCCTTGGTAAGGGGAGGGGAGACAAAGCGTAGCTTTGGCGGGGTGGGGTTCTTTTATTATGGGTAATTTGGCGGACATGATATTACCGCTACTTTCATTATCCTTTGCGTAAGTCCTGGTTGAAAAAAATCCGTAGACTTATCATGTGAAAATCGCTGTAATCAGCATATATTGTGGGCATCATAATCCAAGCAGAATACGCAAACTAGCTACCAAAAAGTTCCTTGGCAGCTAGTTTTTCATTCATATACAACTACAGTATCGGCTGATGGCAGATAGTTTTAAACGTTATCTCTTTATTTATCGATATAGTTCCTACACTAAGTTTATTTTGGGATACTTACAGATTCAATTAGGAGTCATCTTAAGCGTAAGTATTTGGACATTCTCAGAAGTTAACTTACAAGCTGCCCAACTATATGAAAACACGAAATCTTCTCTATTAAATACAACTCAGTATGATTTAAAACTCTCAAAACCTCTCCCCTCTCGATTTTTAATGGCGGCACCTGAAAACTTCAATCCAGATTTGCGAGTACCGCCACCGCCACCCAAACCACCAGAGAATTCTAATCCACCAAAAACTTCCACAGAACCAGCAAAACCAAGTGCAGTTTTAGAAAGTATTAATACTGACTATCGCTATGACACAGACAACTTTGGGCAAACTAATTTATTCATCGAACCAACACTTCAGTTTCGATTGAGAAATGGCAATAAAATATTTGTCAAGACAGGTTTTAATTTCTTTGAACAACGCGGTGTTGAATCAGTTAGCAATTTTCCTTTGCAAGTTGGATGGGAAGGAAAAATTGGGCAAGTGACGCTGAAAACAGCGGCTGGAGTTGATGTTTTCGATCGGTTACCCACAGCTATCAATCTCAATGCTAAGGTAGACGTTCCAATTTTGCCAGCGCGAGTTTCGCCATCAGGCCAATTGCGATCGCTATTAGTAGTATCAGGTAATTTAGAACAAGGGCCTTATAAATCCAATGCCCGAACTTTAGAAAACGAAATTACTAGTTGGCGATTTGGGCCTGATTTATACTGGCAAATTGACCGAAACACTAGCTTGTTTTCTTCTTTGCGTTTGGGTAACTACAACGATGGTAATTCTGAGGTGCAGACTTTTAGTAGGCTAGAGCGGAAATTTGGACAATTTTCTTTAGCAGCTAACTTATTTACTTGGAGTTACGATCGCGATTTAGAACGCACAAGTGGCTATTTTTCACCACCAGATTTCTTAGTTTATAACGCTGAGGTGGCTTGGGAAGGAGATATTGCTAAATTCTTGCGCTGTCGCCTAGCTGCTAACTTAGGACGACAGCGACTTAAAGGTGAATTCGATAATGCCAATACCTATCAAACACGCTGTACGGTAAAGCTATCACCCAATATTGAAGCAGACTTGGGCTATAGCTTTAGTAATGTTCGCAATCAAGATACAGGAGAAAGCGCTTACGGCGGTAACTCTTTAACAGGACAGTTGCGTGTCAAATTTTAATGAAGAATTCAGAAGTCAGAATTCAGAAGTCAGAAGTCAGAAATCAGAATAAATATAAAATCAAGCGTGCTATGGATTTTTGATTTTTTGATCTTCTTCAAATTATAAAACTTGACTATCAAAGTCTTTTAACTCCCAACTCCCAACTTCTAACTTCTAACTTTTAACTCCTAACTCCCAACTTCTAACTCCTAACTCCTAACTCCTGAATTCTGAATTCTGAATTCTGACTCCTAAATGATGAAAGCACCATTACCTGAGAACGAAACACAGCGAATTGAGTCTCTTTTGCAGTATAAGATTCTCGATACTCCTTCGGAAGCTGCTTTTGACGACTTGACTCGTCTAGCTTCATATATTTGTGGAACTCCCATTGCATTAATCAGTTTAGTTGATAGCGATCGCCAGTGGTTCAAGTCAAAAGTTGGTATAGATGCCCTAGAAACACCCAGAGATGTGGCATTCTGCGCCCATGCGATTCTGCAACCGGAAGTTTTTGTTGTGCCTGATGCCACAGCAGACGAAAGGTTTGCCACAAATCCAGTAGTTACCTCCGATCCTCATGTGCGCTTTTATGCTGGTGTACCGTTGACTAATCCTGAAGGATATGCATTAGGAACACTTTGTGTTGTTGACAATGTACCCAGAAAGCTCTCTCCAGAACAAGTTGAAGCATTACGAATGCTAGGCCGCCAGGTCATCAAGCAACTAGAAATGCGGCGCACCTTAGCAAGTTTGGTTTTGGCGAGTGATACACGCAAACAAGCACAGAAGGCACGCAAACAATTTTTAACAAGAATTGCCCAAGGATTTGGGTTGGCGTTGGCTATTTTAGTCCTGATTGGCACGCTTTCATATCAAAGTACAGAAGTGTTGATTAATACGAGTAAAAATTTGCTCAACACTCAAATGACAATCAACAGTTTGCAAGAACTGTTATCTAATATCAAGGATGCTGAAACGGGACAACGTGGATATATACTCACTGGAAACGATGCGTATTTAGAACCATATCGAACAGCGCTTATTAAAGTTGCTCCAGAAATTCAGCAATTAAGAAAATTAACAGCAGACGCTCCTCAGCAATTGAGTCAAATCGACACTCTTGAACCTCTGATAGTAGTAAAACTGAATGAACTTAAAAAGACTATCGAGTTGCGCCAAAATCAAGGATTAGATGCTGCATTAAAGGTCATCAAAACAGATAGCGGAAATAATTTCATGAGTGATATTCGCAATATCATTCGTGAGATGGAAAACGAGGAAAAACAACAGCTTCAACAGCATTTAAAAATAACTAAAACCAGTGTCAGCAATACGATTTTCATGCAGGCGATCGCCATTTGCTTAAGTTTCCTGATTCTGGCTATAGTCTACTACTTTATTTATCGTGAGGTGAGAGAGCGTAAATTCACAGAAGAGACACTGAACAAAGAACGCAATTTTATCTCAGCAGTTCTGGATACAGCCAGCGCTTTGGTAATAGTTCTGGACGCACAAGGGCAAATTGTTCGCTTCAATCAAGCTTGTGAGCAAACAACTGGTTACTCATTTGATGAAGTCAGAGGCAGGCATTTCTGGAACCTGTTTCTACTTCCGGAACAGGTAGAGCCAGTGAAAGCAGTTTTTCAACAACTGCAAAATGGTGAAGGCTCAAAAAAATATGAAAACTATTGGATTGTCAAAGATGGTAGTCGGCGGCTAATTGCCTGGACTAACACTATTTTGCAAGACTATGAGGGTCGCGTTGAATACATTGTTGCCACAGGTATTGATATCACCGATGTCTACGAGGAGCTTCGCTTACGCAAACGAGCCGAACAGCATCTGAAAGCACAATATGCTACAACCCGCGTCTTGGCAGAGTCTACCACCATTAACGAAGCCATGCAGCAAATCCTGCAAGGAATCTGCCAGAGTTTGGGATGGGATTTGAGTGAAATTTGGATGGTGGATCGGGAAGTTAATATACTGATTTTTTTAGATATTTGGTATAAAACATCATTAGAAATGCAGGAATTTGAAATACTCAGTCGGCAGACCACTTTTGCGCCAGGAATTGGGCTACCTGGTCGTGTTTGGGCTAGTGCTGAACCTGTTTGGATTGCTGATGTCGCTAAAGATCGCGATTTTGGGCGCTGGAATATCGCTGCCAAAGCTGGACTACATGGAGCTTTTGGTTTTCCGATTCGTGGGGGTAAAAAAATCCTTGGTGTGATTACTTGCTTTAGCCATGAAATCCAGCAACCTGACTCAGATTTGGCAAAAGTTATGAATTCCATTGGTGAGCAAGTCGGACAGTTTATTGAGCGCAAACAAGCAGAAGAAGAACTCCAACGCCAAAACTTGCGATCGCAATTATTTACGGAAATCACCCTGAAGATTCGCCAGTCTTTGCAAATTAAAGAAATTCTCCAAATCGCTGTTACGGAGGTGCAAAAAATTCTCCATAGCGATCGAGTCTTAATTTATCAGCCTTTGTTAGATGGATCTGCAACCACCATCGTTGAAGCAGTAGTTTCTGGCTGGCTGACAATCAAAGAAAAAAAGCTCACCGATGCTTACTTTCGAGCAGAATATCTACAACAGTATTATCTACAGCAGTATCGTCAAAAACGCAATTTGGCGTTTGTAGATTTGGATCTAGGTGAAGCCCAAAAAAATCACATAGAATTACTCCAACAATTTGGAGTCAAGTCTAATTTAGTTGTGCCGATTCTTGTTAAGGAAGAACTCTGCGGTTTACTGATTGTTCATCAGTGCGGTAGTTCTCGGCAATGGTCTAGTTTTGAAACTCATCTTTTGCGGCAAATAGCCGATCAAGTAGGTATCGCCTTAGCCCAAGCTCAAATGTTACATGCAGAAACTCAACAGCGACGAGAACTCGAAGTTGCCCGTCACGAAGCTGAATTAGCTTCTAAAACCAAAAGCGCTTTTTTAGCTAACATGAGTCACGAAATCCGTACCCCCATGAATGCTGTGTTGGGGATGACGGGTTTAATGTTAGAAACTCCCCTGAATTCAGAGCAACGGGATTTTATCGAAACAATTCGTATTAGTGGAGATGCTCTATTAAGCCTAATCAACGAAATTTTGGATTTATCCAAACTTGAAGCTGGGGAGATGGTATTAGAAACTCTAGATTTTGACTTATCCACCTGTGTGGAAGAGGTGTTGGAATTATTGGCACCCCCAGCGCATAACAAAGGATTAGAAATTGCCGCCTTAATTTATCCCAACGTCCCCACCCATCTGCAAGGCGATGCTGGTCGTTTGCGGCAAATTCTGATGAATTTAATCAGCAATGGTATCAAATTCACCAGCAGTGGAGAGGTAATAGTACGAGTAGAATTGCGATCGCAAACTTCTACTACAGCCACCATCAATTTTGCCATCACAGACACCGGTCTTGGCATTAACTCTGAAGACCAATGCAAACTCTTTACGCCATTTACCCAAGTAGACGCTTCCACCACCCGCAAGTATGGCGGCACAGGTTTGGGATTAGCCATCTGCAAACAATTGGTGAGCTTGATGGGAGGAGAAATCGGCGTCGAAAGTTTGCTGGGAAAAGGATCTAAATTTTGGTTTGAAATAACTTTTCCCAAGCAACTTCACCCTGTTTCCTCAATACACGATCGCGCATTTCTGACTAATCGGCGCTTGTTAGTAGTTGATGATAACGCTACTAATCGCAAAATCATTCAGTATCAAGCTACCCGTTGGGGGATGCTAGTAGATCAAGCTGCTTCCGCTACTATTGCCCTGAAAGCTATTCAACAAGCTGCCAAGTACCAAAATTTTTATGACATTGCAGTGATTGACATGCAGATGCCAGAAATGGATGGCATGACTCTGGGAGAGGAAATTAAGAAGAATTCAGCGATCGCCCAGTTACCTTTGATTATGCTCACCTCTACTAATCAACGCGATGAAATCCAACGAGCGCTAAAAATCGGATTTGCAGCTTATTTGGTTAAACCTGTCAAGCCATCACGACTCCTCGATGCGATCGTGGCCATTTTAGAAACGCAAGAAGAGGACGCTCTGACGCTCTTACGCGGTGACACGGAGAATCTATCTTGTACATTCCCCGCGTCCCCGTGTCCCCCCGTCCCCGCGTCCTCCTGTCTCCCCATCCCCGCGTCCCCTTCCCAGATTTTTAACTTTCCTAAATTAAGAATTCTCCTAGCAGAGGATAATTTGGTGAATCAGAAAGTAGCCTTGAAGCAACTCCAAAGTCTCGGCTACGGTGCTGATGTTGCCGGTAATGGCCAAGAAGTTTTGCAGCTATTAGAAAAAATTCCCTACGATTTAATTTTGATGGACTGCCAAATGCCAGTTCTTGATGGATTAGAAACTACAAAAGAAATTCTTCGTTGGCAAGAAAACTGCTTTGTAAATGGTCGTCGTCCTGTGGTAATTGCAATGACAGCTAATGCCATGAAAGAAGACCAACAAATGTGTCTAGATGCAGGTATGAATGACTATTTGAGCAAACCAGTAATGAAGGAAAAATTAGCGGCAGTTCTAGACCGTTGGGCAATGCTGATATTGCCAAAACAAACTTTTGTCTGTGAACTGAATATTTCTACAACAAATGTCGGTTTAGTTGAGCTACCAATTGATTGGGAACGCTTGCACCAACTCTCAGAAAATAACCCAGAATTTGAAATAGAACTACTAGAAATATTTGTTGAAGATACTCAACCTCGTCTAGACATAATTAAAATGGCGATCGCTGCTCAAGACTTTGAGCAAATAGCGCGAGAAGCCCATCAAATTAAAGGTGCTAGTGCAAATATGGGAATTACAACTATGCATTTGGCAGCAGAAAACCTAGAACAACTAGCTCGCAACCAAGAGCGTCGAGGCACTAATCAATTTATCTTAGAATTAGAAGATTTTGTTAAACGCATCCAAGAATTTTTAGTAATTAGTCATTAGTCATTAGTCATTAGTCATTAGTCATTGGTCATTATACTTCTTGTAAAAGTCCTTCTTTGCCTTTTTTTATCTGCGCCTCTGTATGAGAAAAAAAATATTTATGCAAGAGACTCCATGAGTTGCACTTACAAGCAGCAATGAAAATTTATTTTCCTTACTCCCCACTCCCTATTTTCAAGGCAGGTCTATTAGTCATTTGTAAAGGACAAATAACAAATGAAAAATGACAAATTATAGTTAACAAATGGGAATACTAAATTTAGTGTCCTAACAGTAGGTTCTGAGGTTTTCCTGATGAATCAAATCAGTAGAGATGATGTACGAGAACGGCTAGGTAATATCGATCAGATCCGCGATATCATTTTTGGCACTCAGCTAAGAGACTATGAAAATAGATTTAGTAAGCTAGAGTCAGATATCTCTTTATTGCAACAACAAACGCGATCGCATGTTGAACAACTCAAGTCTAACTTTTCGGCTGAACTCAAAGCAGGATTTGATGCGGTAGAAAAAAAACTGAAATCACTAAACATCACAACTCAAGAAGAAACTCTTGACTTACGGCAACAAGTCGATCGACTCAATAAAAAGTTCTCTAGTAGCGTTCAATCTCTTGATGACGCGTTAGATAGCCAAACTACCTCAATTCGAGATGAAATCTTTCAAACTAAAGCCCAATTACAAGATGATGTTACCGCTTTACGGGATCTAATTTTAGAAGAAATAGATCGCCGTTTTTCACAGTTGACAAACACCAAAGTTTCTAAAGACGATATGGCTGAAACTTTGTTTGCCTTAGGAATGCGCCTGAAAGAAACTGAATTCATTCCTCAGCTGCGAGAAGCAGCTGAGGAACGCAGCAAGGATTATACTGCTGTACCACTTTTAGAAACTGCAAAGTTATCAAAAGTGTTAACTCAGTCCAACAGTACAGCAGAATTACATTCTTAATCAAGGCAGAAGATGAGGGGGATGAGGGAGAGAAGAGGACAAAGAGAATAACTCCTAACTCCTCACTCCTAACTCCCCACTCCCCACTCCCCACTCAGATTTATTGATATGACTCAGGTGGAAAATTCAATTTCTCAATTTGTTGATTTAAAACAAGAAGAAGCTGCACAGCTTGATAATTTAGTGCATTTGCTCGTCGAACTCAAAATTATCGAATCACCTGAGCAATCTTTTTCTTCATTACCATTAGAAACTAATAATAGCTATGAATTTCTGACAGAAGAAATTGAATTCTTGCAACTTTCTCCAGTTCCATTGGAAGTATGTGAAGCTTATTTAGAGTCTACTTTTAATTCTCTTTCCCATGTACCCAGTTCAGCAAAATCTGCTGAGGAAGAGTTAGAAAAATCTGTTGAAATATTCGTACCTTTTGATGAAATTCCAGACAATTCAGAGGATGCATTACAAAAATTACGACAAATCCTGGTTGGACATGAGTTAGCGTTATTAAATAATTTTATCAATAAAATCGAAGAAAAAATCATAAAATTAGAACATCAAATTTATGAACCAAAAGAGTTAATCAATCTAATTTTACCATCATTTTCTGAACTTTTGAAGCTGAAAATTGCTGATTCAAAAGAGGAAATTATAGAGATAATTGCTCCTATTATCGATCGCACGATTCGTAGTCGTACTGAACAAGATAGAACTAGTATGAGTGAGGCGATCGCACCTGCTATTCCTTTAGCAATTTCCCAACAAATTATTGTTGCTCCAGAAGAAGTTTCCGATGCGATCGCTCCAGCAATGGGACGAGCAATTAAAAAGCAAATTGAAATTGAACAAAACATTGTTGTGGATGCACTCTACCCAATTATTGGTAGTACCATCGCCAAATATATGGCAGAGACAATCCGTGCCATTAACCGACAAGTCGAAGAAACCCTCAGTGTTGAAGGAATTAAACGCAAAATTCGTGCCAAATTACAGGGAGTTTCTGAAGCAGAATTAATCCTTAAAGAAGCTCTGCCATTTACAATTCAAGCAATTTTCTTGATTCATAAAACCTCTGGTTTAATTATCTCAAATATTCAGCGTTCTGACGCACAGCAACTTGAAGCTGAAATGATAGCAGGAATGCTAACGGCAATTCGTAGCTTTGCCAATGATTGCATCAATCAATCTGGAAGTATAACCGAGTTAGACGCAATTGAATACGGTACATCAAAAATAATTTTAGAAGTTGCAGGCTACTGTTATTTAGCTTTTGTTATTCAAGGAGAACCAAGCAAAAATTTTATTTATAAAATGCGTCATACCTTCAGCCAAATAATTAAAAAACATGGCAATTTAATTGAAAATTTTGACGGCGATTTAGAGACAATTCCTAGTGAAGTGCATACACTTCTAGAAGAACTCAAAGAAACAGAGATTCAGCATAAAAATAAAAAAAATAGCTTTTCGCCGTTATTAATATTCAGCTTAACATTTATTAGCAGTATTTTGATTCCTTGGGGATTTTGGCAATACCATAGTGGAGTCATACGTTCCCTTGAAAATCAAACCTTGCTAGCTCTAACTTCTACTCCCGAATTAGCCGTATATCGGTTAACAGTGCAGGTAGAACACAATAAATTAAAATTAACTGGACGACTACCGAATCAACTTCTTCGTCAAAAAGCCGAACAAATTGTCAAACTAACCTCTCCTAATTGGTTGATTGACAATCAAATTTTGTTAGTTGAAGTACCAGCAGATCCTGTATTAGCTGCTGCTGAAATTAAACGAGTCACAGGAGTTTTAAATCAAACAGAAGGTATAGCTATTTCTAGTCAATACGTTGCTGGAAAAGTATCTGTCGAAGGTACTGTTAACCGGATTGCAGATGCTCAAACTATTACTCATGCATTTGAGCAAATTCCAGGTGTGAAATTTGTGTCTAGCGCAGTGCGAGTAGAACCTTTGCAGATTGAAGTGCGATTTTACTTTCAACCAGACTCAGCAAATCTAATGAAAGCTGATTTAGAACAAAAGGTTAAACAGGTCAAATTTTTTCTGAATCAGCACCCAAATCAGCATTTAAAAATCATTGGTTATAGTTATGACCATAGTAGTAAAAACACATCTCAAAAATTGGGACTTATGCGAGCAAAAGCTGTACAACAAGCATTGATTAAATTAGGTATTGAACCATCTCGTTTACAGGTTATTAGTAGAACAAATTTACCACCAGGAATTGATGTAACTCATCCCTTATGGTTGAGTAGGTGTGTTGTTCTAGAACCGATAAACAAGCAATTTTAAGTTTAAAGCAACTGTGATTAATAACTATGTCTACAATCTCTAAAAAAATCTGTTTATTTGGTGATTTTGGCGTTGGAAAAACTAGCCTAATTCGCCAATTTGTAGAATCTCAATTCAGTGATGAATATCTTTCAACTGTGGGAGTGAAAATTTCTCGTAAATTGCTTAACTTGTCTAAAAACGACCAAAATAATGAGCAAAATTTACAGCTTTTAATTTGGGACATTGAAGGTAGTAATAAGTTTAAAGCTGTCGCTAAAAATTATTTTCAAGGTTCTAAAGGTGCTGTAATAGTTGGTGATGTAACACAACCAGAAACCCTCAATCATCTCCGCGAGCATATTCAGGCTTTTTTAGCTGTTAATCCTCAAAGCTATATTGTTGTTGCACTGAACAAATCAGATATGATAGCGCCAGAATATTTAGAGAATATCCGCAAAATTTATCAATTCAGTAATCAAACTAATATATTAGAAACTTATATAACTTCAGCTAAAACTGGGAATAATGTTAATGAGATATTTCAAACTTTAGCCACTCATTTAATTTAGTCAAATGAACTCATTATCAACAAATGTATTATCTGTATGTGGAATTGAATATTTGACAATTGATGAAAGCTTGAAGATTATTGATATCTCTCTGGGACTAAATCACTTTGCCGATATTCCCGATGAAGTCAAGCCAGGTGGTGATGTTCGGATTGCGTTTCCAGAATTAGATGGACTTGAAGATATTTTTGATGCGATTCAACAGGGACAGCAAGATAGTTTTGAATTAAAAGGAATTAGGCGATCGCCAGATAAATCCTCTCCTTTATATATTGATATTTCTATTACTAAAAACATCCAGAAAGACAATTCTAGCAATTGTTTAATCATTCTTGTGCAAAATGTAACAGAACGGATGGTGCTTGAGCAATCTTTATTCCAAGGTGCAAATGAAGCAAATCTTTTGTTACGTAACTTAAAGGCTTCTAAACAATACATTGACCAAATTGTGACATCAATGCCAGATGCATTGCTGGTAACAACGCTGTCAGGAAATATAAAAAAAGTGAATCCAGCGGCACAAATATTGTTGGAGTATGATGAAGCAGAACTTATGGGTCAACCCATCGCCAAAGTTCTCAAGAAAATCGGAAACATTGAAATTATTCATATATCAATAAATCCAGATATAAATCATTTAGTCAAAGAGGTAGAAACAGTTTGTCATACTAAAAGTGGTAAAACCATTCCCGTAGATTTTTCATACTCAATCATTCAAACAGAAATTGAACATTTCCAAGGTTATGTTTACATTTTACGAGACATGACCGAACGAAAACAGGCAGAACTTGCTAAACAGCAATTCTTAGCAATGATTAGCCATGAAATTCGCACTCCAATTACATCGGTAACTGGTATGGCGAGTCTATTATTAGATAGTGAATTGACTACTGAACAACGAGACTTTGTTGAAACAATTTACACAAGTGGAAATTCATTACTCAAAATTATTAACGATTTCCTTGATTTTTCCAAAATTCAATCAGGCAACCTGGAACTAGAGGCGCAACCTTTTGTTTTGCGACATTGCATTAATCAGGCTTTTGATTTACTCGCACCTCAAGCTAAAGAAAAAGGATTAAAACTCACATTTTTAGATAATTCTCAATTTCCTACGATGATTGTGGGAGATATTACGAGACTGCGCCAAGTCTTGATTAATTTACTTAGTAATGCTATCAAATTTACCAACACTGGAAGCATAGAAGTTTCAGTTATAGCCCGCAATCAAAGTGATAATAATTATTCTGCTGCAAATACTTACGAAATTCAGTTTAGTATTAAAGATACAGGCATTGGAATTCCACGCGATCGCCTTGAACGTTTATTTAAAGCCTTCAGTCAAATAAACTCCTCCATTTATCGAGAGTATGGTGGTACTGGGTTAGGTCTTGCTATCTGTAAGCAACTGTGCGAGTTAATGGGTGGCAGAATTTGGGTTGAAAGTCAGCTGAATGCAGGCAGTGTATTTTACTTTACAATTACCGCTTCTGTGATTCCAGAGGAGTCAGAAGTTAGGAATCAGAATGGGCTACGCCCCCCTGCGCTAACAGAATTCAGAATTCAGGAGTCAGGAATGAAAAATTATGAAAACAACTGCGATTTTTCTGATCGTGATTGTCCTAAATTAAGAATTCTCTTAACTGAAGATAATCTAGTTAATCAAAAAATTGCTTTGAAACAACTCAAAAACTTAGGTTACAGCGCCGATGTTGCTAATAATGGTCAAGAAGCTTTGGAGATATTAGAAAAAATTCCTTACGATTTAATTTTGATGGATTGCCAAATGCCAATTCTTGACGGTTTAGAAACTACAAAAGAAATTCATCGTTGGGAAGAAAGGCGCTTTGCAAGTGGTCGTCGTCCTGTGGTAATTGCAATGACAGCTAATGCCATGAAAGAAGACCAACAAATGTGTTTAGATGCAGGCATGGATGACTATTTAAGCAAGCCAGTAATGAAGGAAGATTTGGCAGCAGCACTAGAACGTTGGGCAAGTATAATTTTTAAAGGAAAAGAAACAGATGTTGGTATAGTTGACCTACCAATTGATTGGGAACGCTTGCATCAACTCTCAGAAAATAACCCAGAATTTGAATTAGAATTACTGCAAATATTTGTTGACGATATTCAACCTCGTCTAGAGATAATTAAAAGAGCGATCGCAGCTGAGGACTTTAAGCAATTGGCACTCCAAGCTCATCAAATTAAAGGTGCTAGCGCCAACATGGGAATTACAACCATGCATCTGGCAGCAAAAAAACTAGAACAACTAGTTCATCACCAAGAACGTGGAAGTACTAATAACTTAATCTCCGAGTTAGAAGAGTTTGTTAAACGTATCCAAGAGTTTTTAATTACGAAATAGTTAATCGTTCAAATTTGTACACCATTATCGTCGTTATCATAACTAAAAAACATATAAATTCCATAATCGGATTAAATCAAACTCTTGTGGGGTGGGCATCTTGCCCGCCCTACTTATGCAATTTACAGCAATTTTCAGGTAAATAGACCACGTTGTAGGGGCGCACAGCTGTGCATTGGTGTCAACTTAAGCTCAAACCCTTGTCCCACAGCCGTTTTACCCCACCCCTCAATCCCCTCCCCGCGTGCGGGGAGGGGAGGTTTTGCGTTAGCAAAGCCGGGGTGGGGTGACTCCGGATTAATTGGTAATTGAGTAAGTTTGCTCTAACGTCATTACAAGGGTTTCACCTTAAGTTGACACCAATGACAGCTGTGCTAACCTACCGGGGATTGTGGTTCAAATATGGCGTCACTTGATGCAGGTGAAACTTGTGGACGATTCACGGTAGCTTAGTATTGATCGAGGAAAGCGTGAAGCGTGAGTTTATGACAAGTACCGTTCAATCCCCCTACAGCAGCGAACAAATTGCCGCTTGGTTGCGTGGACTGCTGACCATTGCTTGGGCTGATGGTAATTTTGATGAGCAGGAACAGCAAATAATTGCCAGCATCACTAAAGATGAATTAGCTCCTAAGATTCAATGGGACTCTTTAGAGATTATTACACCTGAGGAATTAGCCGCAGTCTTGGGTAAAGGTACACCAGCAGCGGAAAATTTCTTACGGACAGCGGTGATGGTAGCGATCGCAGATGGTACTTATTCTCCCAGTGAAGATGAGATTCTGCAACAGTTCTGTCAAATCTTGGAACAGCCAGAGAATTTACTCCAAGCCCTCCGCCACACCCTAGAACACCCAGATCAAATTACCCCCACTATCCCTGCAACTGGACTTACAAAACCTCAAATTGATGCACTACACCCTCTGCGCGACTGGCTCGATGGACTTGATATCCAAGACCCAAGAGTAGCCCGCTTTTTGTGTAAAATGATTCCCTCTCAGTGTCCCTTTGAGCGGGATGTCACCCTATTTGGACGCAAAATTGTGCATATACCACCGATGTGTAAAATTAACCCATTGTATGAACAACTGGTAGGCTTACGTTTCCGCGCCCTCTCTTACTTGGCAGATAAATGCGGTGAAGATGTTTCACCATATATTTGAGTGCTGAGTGGCGAGTGCTGAGTGGCGAGTATTAAGTTAAAAGTAAAGAGTAAGAAGTGAAGACTTATAATTAATAACTCATCACTTATCACTCAGGATTTAGCACTCAGGACTAGGCACTCTAAAAATATGCAATTTATCGACCAAGCAGAAATTGAAGTTGCGGCTGGTAAGGGCGGCGATGGTATTGTCGCCTTCCGCCGGGAGAAGTACGTGCCGGCTGGTGGCCCCTCTGGTGGTAACGGAGGACGAGGGGGTTCAGTAATTTTCGTTGTCGATGCAAACCTACAAACCTTGCTCGACTTCAGATACAATCATCGCTTTCAAGCCGAAAACGGTACTCGTGGAGGCCCGAATAATTGTACTGGGGCTAATGGCAAAGATTTGATTATTGAAGTTCCCTGCGGTACAGCTGTTTATAATGCTGAAACTGGTGAATTGTTGGCAGATTTAATTGAACCTCAGCAGACTTTGGTTGTTGCCCAAGGGGGTAAAGGTGGACTGGGAAATCAGCATTTTTTGAGCAATCGTAACCGCGCCCCAGAATACGCTCTCCCAGGATTACCAGGGGAAATAAAGCAGTTGCGCTTGGAGTTGAAGCTTTTGGCAGAAGTCGGAATTATTGGGTTACCAAATGCCGGTAAATCGACTTTAATTTCATCTTTATCAGCTGCACGCCCAAAAATCGCAGACTACCCCTTCACTACCCTCATCCCTAATTTAGGTGTAGTGCGGAAACCTACTGGCGATGGTACTGTTTTCGCTGATATTCCCGGATTAATTGAAGGAGCTGCCCAAGGGGCTGGATTAGGACACGATTTCTTGCGTCATATCGAGCGCACACGGGTGCTACTCCACTTGATTGATGCTACCAGTGATGACGTGATTGGAGATTATAACACAATTCAGCAAGAATTAAAAGCTTATGGAAGAGGTTTAACAGAGCGATCGCAAATCTTGGCATTGAATAAAATTGATGCAGTTGACCGCGAAACTGTAGATTTGGAGGCGTTAGCTACCCAACTGAATCATCTCTCCTACGCCCCGGTTTTTTTGATTTCAGCAGTTACACGTATCGGCTTAGAACCAATGTTACAGCAAATCTGGGAAATTCTTGACCAAATCAAGCCCACTCAAGAATTATTTCGATAATTACTAGCAATGTCATTTGTCTTTTGTCTTTTGTAATTTGTAAATAAGCAATGACCAATGACTAAATGACCAATGACGATATTGGCGTATAATATCATGTTTGGCTGAAGACCTTATCATTAGCACTGACGCAAAGACGCACAGAGATTTGAATAATAAGTAATTATCCGAACTTGATATTAGCCCATACAATTGCGATTCTTTTTAAGAAAAATTAATATTTATTATTTATTTGTAAAATAATCATTTTTTAAAGATTTCAAAAAATATTTTTGGCGACTAGCATTAGCTGCGGGAAACTTCATCAACAAAGACATCAAGAGAACGCATTTATCCGTATTAATATATTATAGCGCGGTTATCTTCAATAACATAATTGATACAAAAGCTTAAAGGCCTGGCTTACTGAGAAAAAAACGGCGTTAGACTAGAACCACAGGGCAATAATCACAGGAAAAATATGATGAGCGATCGCGATTACACACTAATCATTGATAAAAGCGGTAGTATGTCCACACCCGACCAAGTGGGTGGTAGAACTAGATGGGAAATAGCCCAAGAGTCTACACTCGCTTTGGCAAGAAAAGCCGAACAGTTTGACCCAGATGGTATTACTGTTTATCTGTTTTCTGGAAAATTTAAACGCTACGACGATGTAACCTCAGCCAAAGTCGCACAGATATTTCTCGAAAACGATCCTGCTGGTACGACAAACTTAGCAGGTGTACTCCAAGATGCAACAAATAATTTCTTTCAACGCAAAGCTGCTGGTCAAAGCAAGCCAAACGGAGAAACAATTTTAGTCATTACTGATGGTGAACCAGACGATCGTAAAGCTGTGTTTGAAGTGATCATTAATGCTACTCGGCAAATGGAGCGTGATGAAGAATTGGGAATTTCGATTATTCAAGTAGGCTCAGATGCCCAAGCAACTAAGTTTCTAAAAGCTTTAGATGACCAGTTGCAAAGTGTTGGC
Source organism: Desmonostoc muscorum LEGE 12446 (assembly GCF_015207005.2). Classification (GTDB taxonomy): domain Bacteria; phylum Cyanobacteriota; class Cyanobacteriia; order Cyanobacteriales; family Nostocaceae; genus Nostoc; species Nostoc muscorum. Next base: position 263,703 of record NZ_JADEXS020000001.1, on the reverse strand, counting down.
GCTAAATTTGATATTTGCGATACAGTCACTTTAGACGATCTAGAAGAAATGAGTCTTGTAGATGTATTAACCAACGCCATAACTGACTAATAATAGCTAATTTTGTCAGTTTTTTCTCAAAAATTTCTCAGCAATTTGTGGAAATCTTCTCCATGTGAAAAAACTGATTTATAATTTAGAAATTTTGAGTAAATATTTGGGGAGGTAATAAATGCTAGAAAATCGTGATTACACATTAATTATTGACAAAAGTGGGAGCATGGCCACCCCAGATCAAAAGGGTGGTAGAAGCAGATGGCTAGCAGCACAGGAATCTACTTTAGCTTTAGCTAGTAAATGTGAGCAATTTGACCCAGATGGTATCACTATTTATGTATTTTCTGGAAAATTTAAGCGCTACGAAAATGTTACATCCGGCAAGGTAGCACAAATTTTTCGAGAAAATGATCCCTCTGGTACAACTGACTTAGCTGGTGTGTTGAAACATGCTACTGATGATTATTTTCAACGCAAAGGAGCCGGTCAAACGAAGCCAAATGGTGAAACAATTTTAGTGGTTACTGATGGCGAACCAGATGATCGTAAAGCAGTAATGAGGGTAATTATTGAAGCTTCTCGCCGCATGGATCGAGATGAAGAATTAGCTATTTCTTTCATTCAAGTCGGTACAGATCAGCAAGCTACCCGCTTTCTCAAAGTTTTAGATGATGATCTCCAAGGAGCCGGTGCTAAGTTTGATATCTGTGACACAATTACTATGGAAGATATGGAAGATATGAGTTTATCAGAAGTGCTACTCAATGCCATTAATGACTAGTACCGCCGTGAAGTCAAAAGTCAAAAGTTTGATATATCAAGGCTTGTGCCTGTTTCAAATGCTAGGTTTATTTACGCCGTTCTATACTAGTACTAGGCACAAGGCAAAACAAAGAACACTTGCATAATTCAGAATTTAGGAGTAAAACAGGCTTAATACCTGGCTTTGGAACCTAGTTTATCTACTTCATTAACTTGAAATTTTTTACGGATTTAGATTTTTCTCATATTTTGAAAAAATGCCAGATAGAATCATGATTTTCGCTTTATAGGACTTCTAAAAATGGATTCTATTGATAAGTTGTTAGCTGAACTTGAAACTGAATACAAAGAAGGACAACCTAAACAGCAGTCACCAAAATCAACTACAGCCAAATCCTTTCTTCCACCATCACGAAAATCCGCATCTTTAATGGATAATCTTTTGGCAGAAGTTAAGGCTGATTTTGCAGAACAAGATGCTGCTGAGGAATTAAAAAGACAGCAAGAATTAGAACAAGAAAGAATTCGCCAAGAACAACTCAAAGCTAAACAAATAGAGGCTTTGAAAGTCCAGGCTAAAGAATGGTTAGCGAAAGTAGATCCATTTTCACCTGAAGGACTTTGGTTTGAAAGGTTTGCTGAAAGTTATCCCTCAAAATTAGAAGCAGCGATTGAATATTTACGCAATAACGAATAAGGCCTAACACTTTAATATTAATGGTGATTGGTTCGAGCAAAATGTTGAACAGCCCATTCATGCATAGCATAGAGAATTGGTTGCAAAGTTTCTCCTAAAGGCGTCAGTGAATATTCCACTTTTGGTGGAATTTGCGGATAAACTTCTCGATGAATAATACCGTCTTCCTCCATTTCTCTAAGTTGCTGAGTCAGCATCTTTTGGGTTACTCCAGGTAAAGCCCGCTGCAACTCGCCAAAGCGTTTGACGCCAGCCATTAATTCTTTAATAATCAAAACCTTCCAGCGTCCGCCAATTATCTTTAGTGTAGTTTCCACTTCACAAGTCAGCCTGGTATAGTTTTCTGCTTCAGCTTTCATAGTTATTTAGGTGGAAATATATTTCCAAGTCAGTATTATTATATTCGCCCAATGCTGTTTCATATCTATTGGTTGTTACGATGTGGGGCTGTTAGTATTTCTTCTAAGAATAAATCTCGGTTTTTTAGCCAGGTTATACCTGGCTTATCTAAATCTTTTATAATTCAAAAACATTATGCAAAATGTGTTGTAGGTAGGGGCGTACAGTTGTACGCCCCTACAGCCGATTGATTTGTTGTAAAGATTTTTGCTGTAAGATAATTTTCAGACTATTGATAGACCTACATATCACTAGAAAGATAGAAAAAATACTTCGACCTATCGGATAATATTGAGTTTGATCCTAATAATTGCTGTGTTTAATAAGATTTGATCGAGATAGTGTTACACAAAAAATGTGGCAGAAATGTTACCCCGATTCTCCTGCGGGGTTTTTCTTTCAATAAGCGAAAAGCACTAAACCTACTAAGTCAGCAATGCTTTAAACCACTTATTCAAAACTGTATTGATGGTTTTCTTAATCTGATGCTTGCGGTTCCACTTCTGGAATGCGATTTCGTACTCTTCGCCCTTCATTTGAAAGGTATTCCAGACATCAAGCGCTACTGGCAATCCGCAGAATAGTAAAATGTACAGCGACCAAGAAATTCCGCCACCAGCGATTAAATCGACGAGTATCAAAAAGCCATTAAAAATTGCATAATTGCCTAGACGCTTCTGAAATCTTCTTTGGCGGAAGGCGTCAAAAGCTTTTCGCTGTTGAACTTGGCTTTGTTGCACTACCCAATCACGTTCTGCTAATTTTAAAGATTCAGGTGCAATTTCTAACTCAGCAGCAATTTCTAATAGCTGTTCATAAGAAAATTCTGTGTCTTTATCATCAGCTTGACGAGCGATCGCCAAGTGTAAAATTTGTTGTACATCTTCTTGGCTATAAGAGCGGATGCTTTGAGGTTCAAAGGCCGTCATAATTTTTTTCTGATAAAACTTTCAAGAGAAATTTACTGTCTGATAGATTTTAACTAGCTACCCCAGTACTATTTCCATTATTCTTAGATTAACAAATTTAGATGTTGTGCTGCATCTCAGGTATTGTTAACTTTGAACTTTTGGTTGTTGAAAAGCGTAAATATCCTGAATAACTTGTACCCAACCGTTAGCGACAGATTCGAGAATGCGATCGCCTTTTTCTTTAGTTGCGGTTGTGGCGTCACCAATGACTCCACTTTTACTGATATCTCGCGTCACCCAAGCCACAGGTAACTTGCCTTCCCAACTCAATAAACTACTTTCTGCCTGTTCTGGTGGATACTCCGCAACAGCTTTTTCTAGCTGCACTTGTTCTGGTAAAAGCGATAGCATAATGCTAGTTTCTGCATCTCCCGCGTGCATTCCTAGTGCTGCTTCTTTTGGTGTTAATAAGTCTTTAGTAATATTAGGCACACGCCAAGTAAACAGCGGAAATACCGAGAAGTCATCATACTGAACGTGCAAATCCCGCGCCGCCATTTGCATGACTTGGGGTTGTCCGCCGTGGGAGTTCATTAACACCAATTTTCTAAACCCAGCACGGTAGATACTTTCACCCACTTCCATAATGATTGCCGTCAGAGTTGCCGTGCTGAGGGTAATCGTACCGGGAAAGTGCCAGTGTTCATTAGATTTGCCATAATAAAGGGTTGGTAAAGCATAGGCCGGAATACTGGTATCGAGATTTTCCAATGCTTTTCCCAGTACCCCCACACCAATAGCAGCATCTACAATTAACGGCAGATGGGGCCCATGTTGTTCAATTGCCCCTACTGGTTGAATGATGACCACATTTTCCTTATTTGGCATTGCCTGGATGTCAGTCCAACTGAGGTAGGGGAAAAACCGTTGTGGGGGAATAAAGCTGTGCATATTACTGAAGTTGTGACATTTATATTTTAGGGCATTGGGGATTGGGGATTGGGGATTGGGGATTGGGGATTGGGGACTGGGGACTGGGGATTGGGGATTGGGGACTAGGGACTGGGGACTGGGGGAGATGGAGAGATCCAAAGACAAGGAAGCAACCAGACAAGGTGGAAAACTTGGAATAAGTCTTTTCTTTCCCCTTGTCCCCAATTCCCTTTGTCCCCAATCCCCAATCCCCAGTCCCCAGTCCCTGAATATGAAGACTCTCCAAACATCCGGATATTACCAGATGTAGCAAAGCATAATAACGAAATAACAAGCTCTGACAAGGATGTAAGTAGATGGTTGAAGAAAATGGATCGATTCGGACATTATCGATTGATATTGGCGGTAGTGGCGTTAAGGCGATGGTTTTGGATATTACGGGAAATCCCATAACTGAAAGAGCGCGTTTAGATACACCGCAACCTGCAACACCTGAGGTTGTAATTAATGCAATTGTTGTGTTAGCGGCAGCTCAAGGTGAATTTCATCGCGTTTCGGTAGGTTTTCCGGGTGTGGTGCGGTGTGGAGTCACGGAAACAGCGGTAAATTTGCATCCAGATTGGATTGGCTTTGATTTGGAAACAGCATTATTAAAACATTTAAACAAGCCTGTACGGGTGATTAATGATGCAGATATGCAAGGGCTGGGAGCGATCGCAGGTAAAGGTGTAGAGTTAGTAATTACTCTGGGTACGGGCTTTGGTTCGGCTTTATTTGTGGATGGTAAGTTGGTGCCGAATATGGAAATGGGACATCATCCATTTCGCAAAGGAGAGACTTTTGAGCAACAACTAGGACGCGCAGAATTAGAAAAAATTGGCGAGAAAAGATGGAACAAGCGTTTAGAAAAGGCGATCGCATCTTTGCAACATCTGTTCAATTATGATTACCTATATATTGGTGGTGGTGAAGCTGTAAGAGTGAATCTTCAGTTACCGTTAAATGTGAAACTTATCCCCAATATTACTGGTTTATTAGGCGGTATTGCTTTGTGGCGAGATGAGAAAAGGTAAACTACCTACGCTAACCAATGTTTGTGCATACGCTTGCCAATTACAGCAGTTTTCATGTATTTGAACCACATCTGTTGTAGGGGCACAGCATTGCTGTGCCCCTACCGCGTGGTCTATTTAGCTGAAAATAACTGTAATTGGGGATTACCTGGATCGTCATCGATTTTTTACGTCTTGGCAACTTTGATCTTACATGCCCTCCAAGGGCACAAGCGCTAGTTTCTAACGCCCATAATCGCAAACGTACCCTTCTACGTCAGGAGAAGGGTAGCAACTGCCGTCTCAAAACTTCCGAACAAGCGGTAAGTTTGAGCCTTCTTGATGTTTTCGGTAAAGTTGCTAAAACCAGATAATACTGCGACAAGTAGCATGTATCCATGAAGATAATATTGATTGATAAAAAGTTTAGAACCCCCTCCAAGGGAGGACAAATTATTTGGAATCAAGAGTTTATCATTGTTGCCAAATACTACACTAATGAACGCTGAAAAATTGATTCCGTAAATTCTGTAGTGTTTTGGCTTGCAGTATAAACATGATAAAAGCGGCATCAGCATACCAAGGGTAAGCCAAAGATAACTAGACAAATTTGTTTGATAGCATTCCCATGCGATCCTATAGTATGTTATTGTCTAAACCGTTGATTTAGATAAGATATCTGACAAGTTGATAGCTTGATAAAAGATAAAAAAAGCACAAAGGCTAATGATATTAGTCTGATTAAACGGAATAGGAGGTCAAAAAATATGATGTATGTGAAAAAATTACTACATGATATTTTGATTTGAACAGTATGCACTATCCCGGACAGCAGTACTGTTGTTTGTTAAAAGAAATATTGGTTTAACTAAAATGAACGACAATGACTGAAATTGGCCTGATGATGACGGGCGTGTTAGCGGCAAGACAAGCATCTGGGCCGAATTTGCCAGAACAGCAATTATTTCAGATGGAAAATGACATCAACCAGTCAACGCAGAGTCAGTTAGAGATAACTGCTCAAGTCACACCACCTGAATTTATGCAGACAGATGCAACTTCGCACGCTTCCTTAGGAGCAACCGCGCTAGAGAAAGAACATCCACTTCAAAAAATTAGCAAAAAGAATCACTTCTTAGCTTCTTCTGATTTAGCACAGCCTCAGAAGTATTCCCAGACCGCAGGGAAAGACGGTGCAAAGTCTGAGGGAAGATTCGATAAATATAGTACCCAACCTCTACCGACTCTCTATTTCGGTAGCTCTGGTGTTGCTGTTAGAGCTTTACAACGGTTGTTAGTATCTAACGGTTATACCGTTAGAGTCGATGGAATCTTTGGAGCGCTGACGGAGACTGCTGTCAAAGCATTTCAAAACCAGCGCAACTTAGCAGTGGATGGAATCGTTGGTAAACGAACTTGGCGGGCGTTAACAATTTAGTCATTTGTCCTTGTACCATTTCTTTGTGAGGCTGCGCCAAATTTTCTTGGCTTCTTCTTTCTTTGTGCCCTTTGCGTCCTTTGCGGTTCGTTGCTCATATAGTTTGGCGCATCTTCATACAGAATTGGTATTAGAGGATGTTTTAAAAGCCCTCTTGTGGGTAGCAAAACGTTTTAGATCCCCCTAAATCGAGGCCACTTGCTACCCTACGGCAATGACAAATGACTAACGATACTTATGCTGCTCTAATAACTGTTGCGCTCTTGGCTTGTAAATTAAATAGAATAAAGCCTCCAGATAGCGCAATAAATCTTCTCTATTTTCCTTTGAAGTAAAGTTCCAAAAGCCATAAATGCGTGCTAAAGATAACAGCTTGGTAGTGTGAATTTTCCAAGTATAGGTAGTGTAAACTCGGTCAATTGCTCGCTGGGAAATTTCATCCCAATAGTGAGAACTTTGTTCGCATTTAGTGACAAAATCCACAATTTTTGTGGCTGTCTCTTCTAAATTTGTTGGGTTAATGTAAAAGCCGTTAACTTTATTCTGAATAATTTCCAGTGGTCCACCAAACTGTGTAGCAAAAGTTGGTAATCCTGAAACCATCGCCTCTAAAATTGTTAAACCAAAAGCTTCAAATAAAGCTGGTTGCACAAAAATTCCCTGGTGATCGGCAATTACTCGATAAATTTCACCAGAATCAGTTTTAGACAGGCGCACACCCAACCACCGAATCTTTCCGTGGAGATTGTATTCGTCAATGATGTGATAAAGTTTGATAATTTCATCACGTTCTTCATTGTCGCCGGATTCTTCTACACGCAACTTACCCGCTACCAAAATTAAGTTGCAATGCTCCTGCAATTCTTTACTTTGACCAAAGCATTCGGCTAAACCTGTGAGGTTTTTGATGCGGTCAAGACGCGCCATTGAAAATAGAGGACGCTTGTTAGGATCGTCTAGTTTCCCAAAGATTTGGCTGGGGTCTTCTAAGGTAAAGAGTGTTTCTGCAAGGCGCTGGCGATCGCTTTCTACTCGGTCTTGAGTCCGGGTGTAGGGAAAATAGTAATTTTCGTTGACTCCAGGCGGTACAACATTAAACTTGGGACTGAATAATTCAATGCCATTGGTTACATGATACAACTCCGGCATGGTGAAGCATTTATAAGATTCGTACTGTCCCACACTATCCGGTGTGCCGACAATTTCTTGGTAAGTGCTGCTGACCACAAAATTGGCAGCATTCATCGCAATTAAGTCAGCTGTAAATTGCAAGGAAAAATGATATTTATCTTCTAAATCTTGCCAGTAAAGGTTACTAAACAAGTATTTAGATTTTTCCAAAGCATGGGCAATATTACATTGCGTGACTTTCATGCGCCGCGCCAGCAAAAATGCCACTAAATTTCCATCGGAATAGTTACCAACTATTAAGTCAGGTCTACCTTGAAATTCTGCCCGCAGTTCTCTTTCCGAGTCAACGGCAAAAGTTTCGAGATAAGGCCAAAACTCAAACCGGGAAATCCAGTTTTGAGTCATGTTAGGATTAAATTCCCGCAGAGTTACTCGCAAAATCCAGGCATTTTCTGTGCCGTAAACTTTTTCCAGTCGTTGATTACAAAGGGTACCATCACTATTAGGAATCAAGCGGCTGAGAATAATCACTTTTGGCTGGACGTTTAATCCTTCTAAACCAGCTAGCAAAACATCTTCTTGTAGCTGTTTTTCGAGACTTTTTGCCTGGTCAAGGACGTAAACCACCTGACCACCAGTATCGGGACGCCCCAAAACGCCCTCTTGACCGAACCATCCGTGTGCAGACACGAGGACGATTCTAAAAATCATCGGAACGCGAGAAATGAAGGCTTCTAGGGTCTGAGGATCGGGAGAATCAATCAATTCATCGAGAATATTTAGGGTGTCTCGCACACGGGCTGCGGTGTTACCCCAACCCGGTTCAAAACCCATTGTTTGCAATTGGAACCGGAATTGTTCATAGGGTTCATCATCGGGGCGGTCGGTAACGAAACTTATAGCTTTCTTAACTTGCACAGAAAGTTGCTGCTGGGATTGAATGCGATCGTTGATCAGCAGTTGGATACCGTTGTATTGGTGCAGGCGCAAGAAGTTCAACAAGCTTTCCAGCAATTGTTTCGAGTCTTGAAATAGTTGGCTGGATAAATAGCGGTTGAGAAATTGTACTCCCTTACCAATATTTTTCGGGTCGCGGATGACTGGGGAGTAGTCATAAAACGGGCCGAAGTCTAATTCTAGCAGGTCGCCTTCGTTGGGATGAAATTTGTTCACCAGGCGATCGCGCAAATCGAGTAAATCCTGCACCGTCATCGGCTCAATGCTCAAGTCTGATGTCAACCAATAAACTTCTTGACTGGCAATTTTAGAACGGATGATGAAACAGAAGTTTGAGTCCTCCTGAATAATTTCCTGAGTATAGTAAATGAGTTTACCTAAGTCAGAAGTAGTGTGAAATGCCTCAGGTTTCTGGTACTTGGAGCAATATTCTGCATATACATTGAGTATGTCGTTTCGCAGCAAGTACTTGTTTTCTTGTTGGCGTAATTCACTAATGAAGGAACGCAAATCATTTTTTTCTTCACTATCTAACACTGCTTGCAGCAATTCAGACATGGCGACTCCAGTGGATGACGATGTTTGCATTGTTAACTTTCAAGGCGACGTAGAAACACAAAACAACACAGATAAACCTTATTTACCTGTGCATGTACGAGTATCTACTTTTCAGCAGCACTGAAAATCATGTTCTACTTTACCTAAAGTATCTATGACTCAGTATTTTTGACTCTAACTAAAGGAATACAATTCTTATTTCTTTTGAGAGATGTTGTTAAATAACTGATACAATTGTTAAAGAATAAGCTTCTATGATGATTCGTAATTCGTAATCAATTAGCTCTAAGTTATGTATTCTTTCATTGCTATAACTATATTCCCCAAACTGCTGAAACAAAAGTTATTTTTTTTGCTTAAACCTTAACTATTGAGTTTAACTTAAATGAATAAAAATCAAGTTTTTATCTGAGAGCAACTTATCTTGATTTAGCCTAGTTATAATTTCAGCATCAAGTTATTAAGATCGGGTGGATTTATATGGCTGACAATACACATAACTTAACATCTTCTGACCACAGTATAGGCAACATTCTGCTTATTTCTTTACTTGCCTTGTGTGGGTTGACTTTTATCATTCTTTTAGGCATCTTCTAACAGGTGAACATCCTTTACAAAACGCAATTCTGGAAGTTGAAATTCCCGATTTCTCTGAGAAATCGGGAATTTTATCAGAAAAATGGGTTTAAAGCCCCGTCCTTCTAGGACGGATTTATGCATTTCGTGTTAGCATAAATAAGTGGTAATTCAGGGTCGAGCCATGATTGTTTACGAGTTTAAATTTCAAGGGAAAGAGCATCAATATCAGGCGATAGATGAGGCGATACGTACATCTCAATTCATTCAAAATAAGTGCTTGCGCTATTGGATGGATAACAAAGACTCAAAAGTAGATAAGTACGCTTTGAATAAATATTGCGCTGTGTTAGCTGCTGAATTTCCCAATGCTTGCGAACTCAATTCGATGGCGAGACAATCTGCTGCTGAACGTTCTTGGGGAGCGATATCTCGGTTTTACGATAACTGTAAGAAGAAGGTTTTGGGCAAGAAAGGCTTTCCCAAGTTTAAGAAAAACTGCCGTTCGGTTGAATATAAATCAACTGGTTGGAAGTTTTCTTTTACCCGTAAAGCCATAACTTTTTCGGACAAAAAAGGCATTGGAACCCTGAAATTAAAGGGAACCTATGACCTTAACTACTACGATATCAAGCAAATTAAACGTGTCCGTCTAGTACGTCGTGCTGACGGTTACTATGCTCAATTTGCAGTTGATGTTGATGTGAGAGTTGAAAGGCAACCCACAAACCAAGTAGTTGGTATTGACTTGGGATTGAAGTATTTCATTGCCGATAACAAAGGCAATATGGAACCTTCGCCCCAGTTTTACCGAAAGTCAGAAAAACAGTTAAACCGTGCTAACCGCCAAAAGTCTAAGAAGTTCAGCAAAGAAAGAAAGAAAGCCAAACAGAAACAATCAAATAATTATCACAAAGCTAGAAATAGATATGCCCGGAAGCATTTAAAAGTAAGTAGGCAACGAAAAGAGTATTGCAAGAGATTAGCGTACTCCGTCATCCAATCTAACGATTTGGTAGCCTATGTAGGCGCTTCGCCTTGCCGAAGGCTAGATTTAAATGTGAAAGGGCTGGTACGTAATCGACATCTAGCTAAATCAATTAGTGATGCTGGTTGGTATACTTTCCGCCAGTGGTTGGAGTATTTTGGGCATAAATATGGGAAGGTGACTGTTGCAGTTCCACCCCATAATACAAGCCAAAATTGCTCTAACTGTGGCAAGAAAGTTAAAAAATCTCTATCTACAAGAACCCACGTTTGCCTTAATTGCGGATACGTAGAAGATAGAGATATCAATGCAGCTATTAATATTCTAAGACTAGGATTAACTACGGTGGGGCACACCGGAAGCTACGCTACAGGAGATTTGCCCTCTTGGGCGGTTGGCGCAAGCCTGCTGTCTAACGGCGAGTCTGTGAATGTAGAATCCCCACGCCTTTAGGCTGGGGAGTGTCAAAAACTAAATTAATGTATATCCTGGTTCAGTTTTGCTGACCTTTTAAGTCTATAAATCTGATAAGGGCGAACGATGGGACTCGAACCCACGAATGGTGGTACCACAAACCACTGCCTTAACCACTTGGCTACGCTCGCCATTCGACAATTTGAATTATAGCAATTTTTTGGAAAGCGAGCAAGAGTTTTGTTCCAGGAACGGAGTAATTCTATTTAGAGTCTCTGGAATCTAACAATTATAATGAATTTGACTTGGGAAACATGAAACAGTTAACCATCATAGCGTGTACTGGAGCAGCAGCAGGAATCGCCGCCTTGGGTGTGACAATGGCGAAGACTAATCCCAGTCAGGTTGCCTATGAAGAATATGCAGTGCAACGGTTGGCAAGTTACTTAAAAACCGATGTATGCAAAAAAACTACGAATTTCATAGAAAATTTAATTCGTTTTAATTGTGAGAAGTTGGTCGATGAAGCTAACCCGCAAATGCAGGAAATCATTAACAGAACTACAGAAAGGCAAAACTATATTATTTTTAGTGTTTACCGTACAGATTTAAAAATAAATTCTTGGATACCTTCTTACAGATTTGAAACGGTGGGAGCTTTTGATCAATTTTATACCTACACTGCCCAAGAGCAATAAGGCAAAAGGCAAAAGAAAGAAAGAATAGATATGGTGTCAGCTTTTAAACTCTTTGAAAGAGTAGTTTTATTTGGGCTATGACGTACTACAACACTTCTAGATTATGAATTGATAATACCGCAAGTTCCTAGTTATTGATTGAGACGATGCGTTGTTTGACCGAAAGAATGGGATACAAGGTTTCCAGATTTTGCGTATGAATGCCGCCCGGCTCCCCTATAATACGGATGTTCAGTTTGGTTAGACCAGCAACAGGGGAAAAAAGTTATCAGGAAAAACGGCTAAAATTACTAGGCGACAAACAGCAAGTGAATCTGAGCCAAATTAATCAATACTAGGTTTAAAGATAAAGGGGTGCAGCTATGCCAACAATTCATTTGATAGACGGGGAAAAGGGAGGGGTAGGCAAGTCTCTAGTCGCTAGAACAATGATTCAGTATTGTCTGGATAAAAATATGCCCTTTGTACCAGTAGAAACCGATAGGTCAAATCCAGATGTAGCTGGGGTGTACAAGGGGATATGTCAGTATGCAGTGTTTACAGAAGATGAGAAGCAAGCTGATAAGGCGGATAAAATCTTTGAGATCGCAATGAATAAAACAGTGATTGCTAATCTAGCGGCACAATCTCATAGAGCAGTCAAGGAATGGATTGAGAAGAATCATTTGATTGAACTGGGAGATTCACAAGGGGTATATTTTTGTAAGTGGTTTGTGTCAACCGGAGGGTATGACAGCTTAAATCTATTTAAGCAATCTGTAAATAGCTATGGTGGCAAAGTTCCTCATGTATTGATCAGAAATTTAGGCTTATGTGATGACTGGGAACACGTAAATTCAGATGTGACAATACAAGAGATAGTCAAAAAATATAATATTAAGGCTATAGATTTTCCCAAACTAGCCTATAAAGAAAGAAATATTATAGACCAGCATAGATTAACATTTGCAGACGCAAGACAGTATAAAGAATTTGGAATAATCAGCAAACAGAGAGTGGTGAATTTTCTCAAGCTTGCCTATGCTGCTTTTGAAACCGTTGGTATATGGTATGAAGAAGTTAAATAACATTGATAGTTTCATTTTTGTACCACAACACAAATGAGCATATCTGACTATGTTTGTCTACATTTATGTCATTTAAATTAATTACCTAATTTATGACACGCCCAAGATCCTCTTTCCCAATACCCAATACCCAGTCCCCAGTCCCTTGCACATGAAAACTAATCACTGAAAGTTTAAGCTTGCCCATGTCATTTGCATATCTATTAGTATCTCACGGAAGCCGCGATCCGCGCCCAGAAATTGCTATGCAGGAACTGGCAAGGATAGTATCTGAGAAATTGCACAATAATCACAACCAAGCAAATAGCGAACATCTGGTAGGTATAGCTGCTTTAGAAATGAGTCAAAAGCCTCTACACGAGCAGATTAAACAATTTGCTGAGACTGCTTTTGGTGTTGAGAAAGTGTCTGAAAATGAACATCACCTCAAGATTCTACCGCTATTTCTGCTGCCGGGAGTGCATGTAATGACAGATATTCCCGCCGAAGTAGCCCTGGCACGACAGGCGACTGGTGAAGATATCATGATTGAATTGCAACCATACTTAGGTTCTCACCCAGATTTGAATAAATTGCTCTCCAAGCAAATTGCTAAGATAAAAGCAGAAGCATGGATTCTGTTAGCTCATGGTAGCCGTCGCCCTGATTCTCAAAAACCAATCGAAGCAATGGCGGCGAGTTTGGGAGCGATCGCTGCTTATTGGTCTGTACCTGGTAGTTTAGAATTACGGGTGAAAGAGTTGGTTGCTGCTGGCTATGAGGAAATTGCAATTTTGCCATACTTTTTATTCCCAGGTGGAATAACCGATGCGATCGCCACCTCAATAGAAACGCTAAAATTACAATTTTCGGCAGTCACTTTCCACTTAGCAGAACCTCTGGGAGCAAGTGCAGAATTAGCCGATTTAATTTGGGATTTAACAGACAAATGAACCGCACAATCACAGAGAGGAACAAATATTTGGGAAAGGTTTATTTAGTAGGTGCGGGGCCAGGAGATCCAGGACTAATAACCCTGAAGGCGAAAGGTTTATTGGAATGTGCAGATGTAGTCATCTATGATGCTTTGGTGAGTCCAGCAATTCTGGCAATGATTAATCCCCAAGCAGAGCAAATTAACGCTGGTAAGCGGAGAGGTAAACATTCGCTGTTCCAGGAAGAAACCACTCAACTGCTGATTGATAAAGCCCAGGATCATGCAATTGTAGTGCGGCTAAAGGGTGGCGATCCCTTTATTTTTGGTCGTGGTGGCGAAGAAATGGCAGAATTAGTCAATGCCGGAATTCCAGTGGAAGTTGTGCCTGGTATCACTTCGGGAATTGCCGCCGCCGCCTATGCAGGTATACCATTGACGCATAGATTGTATAGTTCTTCAGTGACATTTGTCACTGGACACGAAGCAGCAGGTAAATATAAACCCTTAGTTAATTGGAGTGCGATCGCCCACGGTTCCGAAACTGTTGTGATTTATATGGGAATTCACAATTTGCCTTACATTGTGGAACAATTAACTAAGGCTGGGTTGAGTTTAGAAACGCCCATTGCTTTGGTGCGCTGGGGTACGCGTCCAGAACAAGAAGAATTGATTGGGACATTGGAAACCATTGTCCAGCAAGTGGAAGAAAGTGGATTTGGTGCGCCGGCGATCGCAGTTATTGGACAAGTGGTGAAGATGCACGAAATTTTGTCTGGTTGTCGCCCAGGAAAAAATCAATAGTCTTTTGGATGAGCAACTTTCGTGACTGTGATTAGCGAAGCTTCTTGGTGTATTTGATAAACAATACGATATTTATCGAGAAAAACTAAATACAAATTTTCTCCAGATTCTAAATTTTTTACACCTTCTGGAAGTGGGTTGAATGCCAATTCTTCTAACTTGGCGATCGCTTGCTGCTGCACTTGCGAATTCAGTTGTTTGATTTGCTGCACAGCTGTATTTATAATTTGTACTTTATAGCTCACTGTCTCAGTTCCCTTTTGAGGTTTTCAAGAGATATTGTGCCGATTTGTGATACTTTCTCTATTGCTGCGCGAGCATCTGTGATATCGGCTTTGTCGCGTTTTGCTTCAATTAATTGATGTAACTGTTCCATTGAGGTAATCTCAATTCCTGGTTCCTCTCTGAGTTTATCAACTAATGCATAAAAAGCCTCTTGTTCATCTCGGTGTTCCAGCACATAAGCTCTTAATTCTTGCTTAGTCATCGCTTGAAAATTCGGCTTAGTCATAAGTATCTCACTCTCCCGTTTGGGAATATTTCTAGTTGAGTGTCTTCTCCAGCGAGTATGTAAACACGGTTAGTTGTTTCATCTATTCTCACTATGTGAACTGAACAGTACATATTCGTCAAGTGGTAGCAAACTCTTAGGACTTACGCAAAAACTCTCTGAAACTCTTATTTCTCCGTGCCCTCTGCGTCCTCTGTGGTTCGATTTTCCGTTAATTGTGCGTAAGTCCTGACTCTAAAAAGCTCCTTTGCTTGGTCTATTGTCGGCTCTTGCATAATTTAGTGCTACCACTTCCGTTGTGTAAAAAATAAACAATAAATCAATTCCCTTTAAAATAGCTAGCCCCCCAATTGGTGAGGAATCGAACTATTGTCTTTACTCTGATCGTACGAATGTAGTATATAGGACTCATATTTGATTTTTGGGAAGCTAGGTACACCTTTATTCCTTCCTCCCAGTCCCCAGTCCCCAATCCCCAGTCCCTTACCTCTACGAGTGATTCTCAAAATCAAATCGGATTGCTATACATTGCTTTAGAGGTGTAAAATCTGGCAGAATTAACGTAATTCATCCTCCTGTCGGATAAAGCTGATGCTAACAGGCGAAATTCTGCGAAATCGCTACAAAATTATCAAACTCTTAGGTAGCGGCGGCTTTGGCGACACCTACCTTGCTGAAGACTTAGACTTACCCAACCATCCCAACTGTGTAGTCAAACACCTCAAACCTAACTCCGATCCAACAGTATTACAAATCGTTAGAAGATTAGTAGGTTGGGTTGAGGAACGAAATCCAACATTACCTGTGATAATACGTGATGTTCATGTTGGGTTTCACTTCGTACCCTTCGGGATCTTGCTACAACCCAACCTACAAAATTTAGCTGATTAACCAAAGCAATTCCAATATTTTATAGCTATTCTGCCGCAAGCGGCTCGAAAATTTTGATCCTCACGAATAATCTCAAATAAATCTATGAAAACAGGATTAAAACAATTACTACAGGAAAAACGAGCAGAAATCCTCAACATTGCTGCTAAACATGGAGCTTCTAACCTCCGCGTTTTTGGTAGTGTAGCTAGAGGAGAAGAAACAGAAACCAGCGATATTGATTTTTTAGTTGATTATGATTTAGAGAAAGTTTCTCCTTGGTTTCCTGGTGGGTTGATTTTAGATTTAGAGAATCTATTAGATCGTAAAGTCGATGTTGTTACAAGTAAATCATTACATTATTTAATTCGAGACAAAGTTTTTCATGAGGCTATCTCGTTATGAAAGATAGTCGAGTTTATTTGATTCACATTCGAGATTGTATCACGAGAATTAAGCAATATACAGTTGAAGGGAAAGAAGTCTTTTTTCAAGATATAAAAACCCAAGATGCAGTATTAAGAAATCTTCAGGTAATGTGTGAATCTGTGCAGAAGTTACCAAATGATTGGAAAAATTCATATCCAGAAATAGAATGGAGTAATATAGCTGGTTTTCGGAATAGATTAACTCATGAATATCTCAATGTAGATATTGATATTGTTTGGATCGTGATTGAAAGGTATTTGCCAGATTTAGAAATAAGAATTGACGCAATAGCACAAGAGTATTGGGATATGTAAATAGTAATAAATGTAGGTTGGCTTGAGGAACGAAACCCAACATTAGCCTTGAGTATTGCGATTAAAATGTTGGGTTGCGCTGCGTTTAACCCAACCTACATTTTAAGCTCATGAATTGATTCAGATAGAGTAGGTGATAAGATAGCGATCGCACGTCAATTAGACTCGTTTTGTATATATTTAGATGTATGTTGGGTTTTGTTCCTTAATCTAACATTACGCATGATAATATCCGACGCTAATGTTCGGTTTCACTTCGTTCAACCCAACCTACAATATCCTGATTAAAAAAGCTAACAAGTTTTTATTCGCTAACTTCAGAACTCACCATGACTCAAAAAACCTTTGACAGAATCGGCAGAAATGCTCAAGCCAAATGACTAACCGAAGAAACTCTAGAAGAATTACTCGCCGATGAATCATAAACGAGGCTTTAAACCTTATCTTTTTCGTAAATTATCAATGTTTGACAGGAGTCGCCACTACTTCAGATACATTATTAACCTCATTTCCATCGAAATCCTGATTTCGTTGTTTAAACTCATCCAACAAATTAAAGAACTTTTCAAAACCAGCCCTTTCATCGTGACAGTAAAGCATAATCATTTTCGACCAAGAGCTTACCGTTGTGATTCCTAGTTTTTTCTGTAACCAAGGCTGAAACTCTCCATAAAAATCTTCTTCCTCCTCAGTATTTTCAATTCCCAATTCACTCCGAGAACATTCATACCCAACCAAAAACATAAATAAATCGCTCACAGAGGGACGACCAATATACATACCTGGTTTGGCTTGAATTTTTGCTAAAATTTCATACACTCCGCTCATAATATTTTCTCCTGATACTCTTGCTTTCTCTTTTAGAAATTATCTAACTCTTCTAAAGAAAATTCACCACTTCGACAGGAAAAATCATTTATCCAGTCATCACGGGGTAATCCTTGACGTGAAAGATTATCAAAAACTAGTCCTAAAACTTCTACACCGTAATGAATGCCATTATTAATAATTGACTCACTATTACTGTAACGATCGCTAATTATAAAAAAATCATTTCGCTTTTTAGTTCTAAGCTTGATAATTTTTCCCTCAATTCCATTAGCATCGCTCCATGACTTCATTGCTATGGCACATTTGTCACATTCAAGATTTTAAATTGAGAGGAAATATTGCCTAGTGCCTGATAAATTTCTTCAGTGGATAACCTGCTCAATCATACATCCTAGTATTTACTAATCGTTACATACTAAACATATTTTATAAAAAAGGCAGGCTGAAGACCCTTGAGGATAGCAGCGCAGTTGCGAATTTCGTACTTCAGACAAGGGGACGGCAGTTGCTTCTCAAATATTTCAAGCTGTGTTAAGAAACTTGAAGGTAGAGGAGGCAGTGGAATTTTTTCTACATACCAAATTAAAAAGCGCCTGGGAGTGTTGCCGTGTTTCCACCCCAGACGCTTTTTATTTTTAACTTGCTCCTCACACACAACTAAAAGATATCACTGGTGCAACTAAAAAGCGAGTGTAGTGAGTGACACTTTCAAAACTGCACCACAATCGAATTTCTAGACCAAAATTAAAAAGCGTCTGGGAGTGTTGCCGTGTTTCCACCCCAAACGCTTTTTATTCTTAAACTTGCTCCTCACACACAACTAAAAGATATCACTACTTCTATGAAAAGGCAAGTATATTGAATAACAATTTTAAAATAATTCGTAATTCGTAATTCGTAATTCGTAATTCGTAATGGGCTATGCCCCGCTACGCTAACGTAATTACGTTTTGTAACGGGGATTTAATCCCGATACAAAACGTTCTGCCTGTAGAGGCAGGGGAATTAAACTGAACATACTTTGTTAAAGTCAGATTTGTAGATGCAAACTAAAAAGCGTCTGGGAGTGTTGCCGTGTTTCCACCCCAAACGCTTTTTATTTTTAACTTGCTCCTCACACACAAATAAAAGATATCACTGCTTTCATCAAAGAGCAAGTATTTTGAGTGACACTTTTAAAACTGCACCAGACTAAACCCCAGAAGTTAGTGTAAAAAGTGACGTACACCAGTCAACACCATTACTAAACCCAGGTCATTAGCAGCTTTGATGGAATCTTTATCGCGCACACTTCCTCCTGGTTGAACAATGGCTGTAATTCCTGCTGCTGCGGCTGTTTTAACTGAATCATCGAAGGGGAAGAATCCATCGCTGGCGAGAGTTGCGCCTTTGGCTTTTTCCCCGGCTTGTTCTAGGGCAATTTTCACTGAGCCGACGCGGTTCATTTGACCAGCACCTACTCCTAGTGTAGTGCGATCGCTTGTCACAACAATGGCATTAGATTTCACATGTTTGCAAACCTTCCAAGCAAACAGCAATTCTGCCAACTCATCGGCGGTGGGTTGACGTTCGGTGACGACTTGCCATTGACTGGTATCAGCAATGATGTCATCACTAGTTTGGACGAGGAAACCACCTGCGATCGCTTTTACAGTTTCTTTGGCTCCACTGCTCAAATCTGGTAAAATCAAAACTCGCACGTTAGATTTCTTGGCTAAAATTTCTTGGGCGTCCGCTTCACAACCTGGCGCAACCACACATTCTAAAAATGTCTTAGTTAACTCGCTGGCTGTAGCCGCATCGATGGGACGGTTGAGTGCCACAATTCCACCAAACGCAGAGGTAGAATCAGCATTGAAAGCTTTTTCATACGCTTCTGAAATAGTGCTTCCCAGCGCCGTACCACAGGGATTTGTATGTTTAATAATCGTTGCTGCTGGGGAATCAGTGAATTCGGCAATAATTCGGCGTGCAGCTTCCAAATCAACCAAGTTATTGTAACTCAGTTCCTTGCCTTGGAGTTTCGTAGCGGCTGCCCATCCTGTAGGGGTAGTACCAGTTTGATACCAAGCGGCGGGTTGGTGGGGGTTTTCGCCGTAACGCAGAGATTGTAATTGTGTGCCGCTGAGGTTGTAGTTTTGTGTGCCTGCGAGGTAAGATGCGATCGCCTGATCATAACTCGCAGTATGCAAAAATCCTTTTAAAGCTGCGTTTTGGCGAAATTCTAGAGATGCTACGCCGTTATTTTGGCGTAATTCCTGCAAATACTCGTCATATTGTGCTGGATCGCATAATACAGCGAGATGGGCGAAGTTTTTCGATGATGCCCTCAACATCGCCGGGCCACCAATATCAATTTGTTCAACAGCTTCAGCTAATGTTACCCCTGATTTAGCGATCGTTTCCTCAAAAGGATATAAATTCACTACTACTAAATCAATCGGGCGAATTTGGTTATTTTCTAAATCTGTAATATCTTGGGGAACATCCCGCCGTGCCAAAATTCCGCCGTGAATTCGGGGATGCAGCGTTTTAACTCGACCACCTAAAATTTCTGGAGAACCTGTATAATCAGCAACCTTGGTAACTGGGAGTCCAGCATCTTTGAGTGCTTGGGCTGTTCCCCCACTGCTGATTAAATCAAAGTCGAATTCTTCAACCAAGCTACGGGCGAGGTCAATTAAACCAGTTTTATTAGATACACTCAGCAGTGCTAGACGCGCCATTGATCAATTCCTTAAAAGTCGGCTGGGAGCGAAGGATCTCAAGTTTTGCATAAGCCTTGGCTCAGTTCAAGACCATTAGAGGTTAAAAACAAAAACTCTCCTTGAACCCATTCATCCAAGAGACAGGAATTATACAATCATGTTGCAGCCGACCTACAACAATAGCGGGATGGATGCCGATACTCTCTGCAAAATCAACAACATCATTTTTAGATTTAAGTTGCGCTAATTCTCTTTCGTATTTGGATGGTATCAAAAATTCCCGCGCCCATTGATCGGCTTCGCGTTCTGGTTCAGATGCTAAACTTTCCCCACTATCCCATTCATCCAGAAAAATATTTTCTTTATCATGAAGTAGGATATGTGCTGCTTCATGGAAGAAATTAAACCAGAAGCGGTCATTGGTTTTACCGTAAAGCGAAAGTTGAATCAAAGCCTTGTGGGGATTTAACCACCGTGCTACACCACTGACGTGCGCTCCCTTAATTGATGGTACTAAAACCAGCACAACACCCGCTTCCCGGCACAAATGCTGCATCTGTGGTTGAAATTCCTCTGGTTGTAACACTGTCAAAGTACGAATTTCCCGCACTGCTTTTTCAAACTTTGGTTTACTGTATTTGGGACAGTCCAGTTTTTCTGCTTCTATTTCACCCAAACGCAACCAAGCGGAAATAGCACCAACATCACTTTGTTTTTCGCGGGTGCGGCGAAAAGAAATTTCCATACCTGCATAGTAACTTCGCCACTCGTCCGGCGAAGCCACACCGAAAAAATGTAATAACTTTTTTACCAAGCTAGGTTTATTTTTGGCAATTAAATTGCACTTAGGAATTACACCTTGGTTCATCAATTCTTTGACTGGTAACTGATCTAACCAAGATGTCCACTCCTTTAAACGGTTTTCTTCTTCTTTACTTGCTAAAGCCGCCCGATATTGGGCTTCATATCTCAGCCAAAATGCTGCTGTACTCCCCAAAACTCGTTCTAGCTTCAGTGCTGTTTCTTCATTTACAGGTGCTTTGCCGTTAATTAGCAAACTGACGTGTTTTGTGGTGTAGCCTAGACGTTCTGCTAATTGTGCTTGTGTCCAATCACGCTCTTGTAAGAATTCAGCGATCGCATCACCAGGGGGAGAAACCCAATCTGGAGTAAAGGGTCGGGTTGTCTTATTCATGGTAATCTCCAATTGAATTCAATACAAACAGCAGTAACTTTTAACCAATCAATGCTTCCATCCTCGGTAAGAGGAATGGGGTCGTTATCAGGCTTAAATACAAGTCGTTTACCACCTTCTAGGTTTACTGCAAATTCACCTGCCCTATCTCCTTTCAAGGGATGGGGATGACCTATAACTAATTCTGCGACACAACTAGCAGCACCAAGAATAGTTAACTGGGTTCTTAATTTCTTGGCACAGTTTGCACCCAATTTTTTTTGCGCTAGTTTTTCTTGCTCGCATAGGTTTTGCAGTTTGCTGTCAGCGAAAGTGATTTCCATGCGTTACTAGACTAATACAAGTTTACCATTTTGGTAAACAAATTTGCTACGTCCAGAGAACATATCATATCAACTGATGCTTTACCGTTTTGGTAAATAAATTTTTTCTACTCTGAATAAGAGATAATAAATTAAAGTGATTAATTATTGCTTGAGAACCCAAAATCTATATCTATTGGGGAAAAACCTTTACACTCTCGCTGGCAATAGATAACTCCACCCTTGTACCCACAGGTAAAACTACATTAGCCAGCGTCCGTGCATGGAGTTCTTTCCCAGAGAGAGTTTGCAAACAATATTGGTACTCACGCCCTAAAAACCGCCGGGTGCGAACGACTACAGGCGCCTCATTGGCTGGCTTTAAAATAAAATCTTCTTGGCGAATCATGATTTCGCCCGCGTCTTCGGTGTGATTTGCTGTTAACTCAAAACTACCGATTTCTGTTTCCCATAAATTGCCTTGACGATGGGCGGGAAGGAAATTAGCTTGAGTCACAAATTCAGCGACAAATCTTGATGCTGGATGAGTATAAATTTCTTCTGGTGTGCCTAGTTGTTCTAAGTGTCCTTGGCGCATTACACCTACTATATCTGAAATAGCTAATGCTTCTTCTTGGTCATGGGTAACAAAAATTGCTGAAGTACCTGCGGCTTTGAGAATATCTCGCACTTCTTCTCGCAAGCGTAATCTAACTTGAATATCAAGATTGCTTAAGGGTTCATCTAAAAGCATGAGTTGGGGTTGGGGTGCCAAAGCGCGGGCGAGGGCAACTCTTTGCTGTTGTCCACCTGAGAGTTCGTAAGGGTAACGCTTTTCTAAACCTTGGAGTCTCACTAGGGCTAGAACTTCGGCTACACGTTTTTGTATTTGTTGTTTAGGGAAATGTTTCAACCCAAAGCCCACATTTTCTGTCACATTGAGATGGGGAAACAGTGCATAATCTTGAAAAACAACGCCAATGTCGCGCTGTTCGGCTGGGATGCAAATAGAAGTATTACAAACTATTTGTTCTCCAATTTTAATTTCTCCTGTTTGCAGGCGCTCAAAACCGGCAATTAATCGCAACAATGTTGTTTTACCACAACCAGAGGGACCGAGCAATCCTAATATATCTCCTTGTTGCAATGTCAAAGATATGTTGTCTACAGCGGGAAAAGTGTTTTCTGCAAACTGCTTGGTGACATTATTTAAGTGGAGAATTAATTGTTGCATAAAAGGAGGGGCTAGAAGGGGGGTTTTTATCCTATGTTGTGGCTGGAAATATCACGCAGAGGCGCAGAGTCGCAGAGAGTGGGAGTTGAGAAGAGTTGATTTTTGCATTTGAGATTTTAATTCAGCTGTGTCTATTCCCTACTCCCTATTTTTTCTAAACTAAAATTTTGTTTGTATTTGCGTTTGATTTATAATTTTCTCTTTTTTGACGTTTTCTTGAGATAAGACTAATAAGGTTGAACCTATAGAGACTAGCAACATGGCTAGTGAGGACGCGGCGGCATCAGCAAAATCTACATTTTCTGTGGCTTGCCAAATTTGCATTGCTAAGGTGGTAAACCCAATAGGTGCTAATAGTATGGTGGCGGGTAGTTCTTTAATTGCTGTCAAAAATACTAGCACTGCACCACTCAATACTCCCGGTTGTACTAATGGTAGGGTAACTTCTCTTAAAGTTTGCCAAGCATTCCTACCTAAACTGCGTGCTGATTCTTCTATTTGGGGATTTAATTGTAAAAGTGAACTGCGGACTGTTCCCACTGACTGCGGTAAAAATAACACTAAATATGCAAATATCAGCATGGGTAAAGTTTGGTACACTGCTGGCAAATAATTGGCACCAAAAAATACCAAAGATAAGGCAACTACAATTCCTGGAACTCCAAAACCTATATAAGAACAGCGTTCAATTATTGCGGTGATTTTATTAGGAAATCTGACTGCTAAAATTGCAACTGGTAAGGCAAAGATAGTGGTAGCTAAAGCCGCTAGTCCCGCTGCACCAATGGAGTTGAAAACGCTGGGGAGTAAGTTGGGGAAAGTGTACCCACTGTTAAATCCACGAATTAACCAAAATAGGGTAATACCTACTGGCAAAATTACACCCAAGCTAGTGATTAGCAAACAAAAAATGAAAGCTGGCCATTTCCAAATTCCCAATTTGGCAATTTTTGGTGGACGCAGGGAAGCGGAACCACGACTATAATATGCAGCACGCGATCGCATTCTATATTCTAACCACAAAATCCCCAACACCAGTATCACCAACATCAATGATAAAGCTGCGGCTGAATTGCGATTAAAGCTAGCTTTGTATTGCAAAAAAATTGCTCTGGTAAAGGCATCAAACCGCATCAGTGAAGGTGTACCGAAGTCACGCAAAGCATACAAAGCAACTAATAATCCACCTGCAATTATTGATGGTTTCAACTGCGGCAAAACTACCCGAAAAAAGGTTTCTCTGCTACCATAACCTAAACTCCGAGCTGCTTCTTCTAAAGATGGATCGATACCTTGCAAGGCTGAACGTACACTCAGCAGCATGTAGGGATAGGTAAACAAAGTAATTGCCAAAACTGTCCCCGGAAAACCATAAATAGAAGGTAATTCTTCTACTCCTAGTGGTTGCAGCAACAACTGTAAAAAGCTACCCCGTGGTGCCAATGTTGCAATCAGCGCAAAACTGCCTACATAACTCGGAACCGCTAAGGGTAATGTTGTCGCTACTAACCAAAAACGTCTTCCTGGTAAGTCTGTCCGCACTGTTAAAAATGCCAACGGTATGGCAATTAAGGCGGAAAATAATGTTACCGTTGCTGCCATTGCCGCACTGTTGAAAAAAACCATGACATTGCGGGGACGAGAAATTAATTGCCATAATTCTTCCCCGCCAATGCCTGTGGTACGAATCACTAAATATAGTAATGGCAGAGCGATCGCAACTGCCACCACTGCTGCGGCTAATGTGAGAAATAAGGGAGGGCGAACCGCTTTCAATTCCTACAAAACTCCTGCCTGTTGTAATAAATTCAATGTTCCGGGTAAGTCATCTAAGTCTGTTAAGCTCACATTAGGCGGATTGAGTTTGCTAATTGGCACTTGTTTTGATGGTGCTGAAATTCCTTTTACTAAAGGATATTCGTTAGTTTCTTGAGCAAAGTAATTTTGTGAACTCTGTTTGAGCAGGTAATCAATCAAAGCTTCGACATCAGCTTTTTGGTCAGTTGTGCTTGTAATTGCTACCCCTGCCACATTAATTATTGATCCTGCATCTTTTTTCGTGTAGTGATGAGCAACAGGGAAGTTAGCATTATCTTTTTTGAAGCGATACAAGTAGTAATTGTTCACTAAACCAAGATGAATTTCTCCCCGTCCCAAAGCTTCAACGATCGCGGAATTTTTACCGTAATCTTTGACACCATTGGCTTTCATCGCTTTGAGCCATTGTAATGTCTTTTGGTCTCCATCTAAAACTCGCATGGCGGTGACAAATGACTGAAATGAACCGTTAGTTGGTGCCCAGCCGACTTTACCGCGCCATTTTGGTTGTGTTAACTGCGAAATTGATGACGGTAATTCGCTTTGTTTGACTAGCTTGGTGTTGTAGTCAATTACACGCGCGCGTCCGGAAATTCCGACCCAATGCCCTTTGGCAGAACGAAAGCGAGTGTCAACTTTGTTCAGCAATTTCGGGGCAATTGGTAGTGTGAGTTGTTTTTTCTCTAAAGTGCCTAAAGCACCAGCGTCTTGAGCAAAAAACAAGTCTGCACGGCTATTTTTGCCTTCTTCTAAAAGAGCGATCGCTAATTCCGCAGTATCGCCATAACGTACTTGAATATCTTTATTCAAGTCTTTTTTAGCTTTTTCGATTAAAGGCCCAATCAGTTTTTGCTCTCTACCTGAATAGATTACCAGCGTTTTTGTTTGGGCGTCTACAGCCATCCCGATTCCCCAGCCAAGCATTAAAGCCAGAGCTCCAGCTGAAAGTTTCATCAATGGTAAAGTTTTCAATCTCCAGTCCTCCACCTTAATTCTTACCAGGAAGTTTTTGCAATAATCTTGGTATTCTCAATCTTTACCATTAACTTGTGCTACTAAGCAAGAACATTTCTCAAAAAATTAAAAACAACAATTCACCAATTCAGAATTCAGGAATCAGAATAAATAGAGACATAGCACTGCTACGTCTCTACAAGGATTTCGGATAAGGCAGAATTAATTTATGGAGATGTATTTTAGATAAAATCTACTAAAAGAGTCATATTTTAGGAGTAAACCTCTGTCTTTACAATTTATTAACATTCCCACAGCCAATTCTCAACCGCCGGCAGGTTTAATTGTCACTTTGCATGGTTGGGGTGCTAATGCCGAAGATGTAGCATCTTTGTTGCCTTTTATCAACTTACCTAATTACCAGTTTGTATTACCCAATGCACCTTTTCCTTATCCCTATTCCCCTGTAGGGAGGGCATGGTACGACTTGAGGGTGGAGAATATGTATGAAGGGTTGGCAGAAGGTCGGCAACTGCTAATAGACTTGTTGCAATCTTTAGAAGGCAGTACTGGCGTGCCTTTGTCACGGACTATTTTAAGTGGGTTTTCTCAAGGTGGGGCTATGACTTTAGATGTAGGATCGAAATTGCCCCTAGCAGGTTTAGTTGTCATGAGTGGGTATTTACATCCTGATGCAGTCACAGCAGCTAAAGGTACGATTTCGCCAACTGTAATTACCCACGGTAGATATGACGAAGTTGTTCCACTACAAGCTGCCTGGAAGGCACGAGAAACTATAGAGTCTCTGGGAGTGGCAGTAGAGTATCATGAATTTGACACGGGGCATGAAATAGATCCACAAACGATAGAGGTGCTACGGAACTTCGTTGTGAACACAATTGCTTAGTCAAGATTACGAATTTTTTATAAATTCTGGTATAAATGCGGAAAAATTTCACGAAATCAATGACCTCTAATGAGTAATATATATTGGGTGGCTGCGTTCGGCGCAACTTAACCCATGCTGAAGGCGAATGCTGCATAAGGGAGGGGCAAGCATTATGACAACTCTAAGCATTTCCAAGAAAGAAATTGCTGCCATGACTGCGGCAGAAGTCGAAGAACTAGCTACACGTCTGGAGCTGGATAATTACAGTAATGCTTTTGAGGGTTTAAATGATTGGCATCTACTACGAGCGATCGCATTTCAGCGTCCAGAGTTAGTAGAACCCTACATTTATCTGTTGGACTTGGAACCCTATGATGAAGCGTAGGAATTTTAGATTTTAGATTTTAGATTTTAGATTGGGGTCAACTGGCTAAAATCAAAGATTATCAGGGTTAATGTATCACTTGCTTAATCCGAAAGTACCAATGCAATCTCCCTTAAATCCAAAATCCAAAATCCAAAATCCAAAATTGAACAGGGTTTTAGTTGCTATAGGTGGCGGTATCGCCGCCTATAAAGTCTGTGAACTGATTTCGACGCTGTTTAAAACTGGTGTGGAAGTGCGAGTCATCCTCACCCGTTCGGCACAAGAATTTATCACACCTTTGACTGTCGCAACCCTATCTCGCCATCAAGCATACACAGATGATAATTTTTGGCAAGCAACTCACTCTCGCCCGTTGCATATTGAGTTGGGTGAATGGGCAGATGCGATCGTAATTGCCCCCTTAACGGCTAATACCTTAGCAAAATTAGCCTACGGTATGGCTGATAATTTACTCACAAACACCGTGCTGGCTTCTACTTGTCCAGTGCTGTTAGCACCAGCGATGAATACGGATATGTGGGAACAACTATCGGTGCAGCGAAATTGGCAACAGCTATTGATTGATAGCCGATATCATGGCATGAATACAGCTTCAGGTTTATTAGCTTGCGATCGCGTTGGTGCTGGTAGGATGGCAGAACCCCCAGAAATTCTGGCTTACATCCAATCGCTGTTACACACCCAAGGCAAACGAGATTTAGTCGGGAAACGAGTTTTAATCAGTGCTGGGGGAACGCGAGAGTTTCTTGACCCAGTGAGATTTATTGGCAATCCTTCCACAGGTAAAATGGGATTAGCTCTAGCCCAAGCCGCACTCCACCGAGGAGCAAGAGTCACTCTGGTGCATACTCCAGCTAATTGGGAAGTGCCATTGGGAGTACAAGCAATTCCTGTCATTAGTGCAGAGCAAATGCACCACGCTATGCTGGAATATTTAGCCAATGCTGATATCATCGTCATGTCAGCAGCGGTGGCAGATGTCAAGCCCAGAGATTATAGTACAGAAAAATTGCCCAAGCGATCGCTCCCCCAAGCTTTACCTTTAGAACCCGTACCCGATATCGTCGCCCGATTAGCAGAACTCAAACAGTCGCATCAGATATTAGTTGGGTTTGGTGCACAAACTGGAGATATTGTCAATCCAGCGTTAGAAAAATTACAGAAGAAAAAATTAGATGCGATCGTTGCGAACCCCATCGATCGGCCAGATAGTGGTTTTGGCAGTGATAATAATGAAGCGATATTTTTAGATATCCAAGGGCGGGAGATGGCGATCGCACCTTGTTCTAAATTAGAAATGGCGCATCAATTATTTGATTTTCTCAGCAGCGAATTGTAAAAGGGACTGGGGATTGGGGATTGGGTTTTCACTCGTAAAAATTATGGAATTCTGCTCTTACCCACAGCAAATTTTGGAATATTTTCCCAGTCCCCAGTCCCTAGTCCCCAGTCCCCAGTCCCCAACCTATGAGACAACTAGCAACCGAATCACCATCCACCTGGCGTTTCATCCCAATGCTTCAGACATCAGGAGGAGTACAAATGGCCATCGATGCTTGGTTGTTCAACCAATGCGAAGAGGGACAACATCCGCCTACCTTGCGTTTTTATACCTGGTATCCCTACGCGCTCTCCCTGGGACATCTGCAAAAACAATGGCCTGCCCAGTGGCATAATCTGATCTACCAGGGACAGGAACTCGATGTAGTTCGTCGGCCAACGGGAGGTAGAGCTGTTCTCCACCAAGGGGACTTAACCTATGCCCTGATTACCTCAGCTAGTACAGCAAAAAGCTGGGGTACTTATGAAAATATCTGTAACTTTTTGATTCAAGGCTGGCAAACCTTGGGTATCGAGTTAGATTATGGTTCTGCTGGACGGGGTTACATTCACAATCCCAGTTGCTTCAACACAGCAACAGCCGCTGACTTAGTTACCGCCGATGGAAGTAAATTCATAGGTAGCGCCCAACGCAAGGGAAAAAATACTATTCTGCAACACGGCTCGATGATTTTGTCTACAGACAAAGGTTTATTTGAAGAAATCTTTGAACAACCGGCTCCTTGGAATACCTCGTTTTGTAACCCACAGGAACAGGATAGCTGGATTGTCAAGATTGTGGATACACTGACAGAGACGGCAAAACAGTATTTTGGTATAGAACTAGTCACCCAACCATTTACCGATTTAGAATGGCAGGATATTCTGAAATTGCGATCGCTTTATGAAGTGCGATCGGGCACGGTCAATCTAAAATCTAAAATCTAAAATTATTTTAAGGAATAAATACCGTTGATTGACCAGGATAGACTACCTCAATTACACCCGCCCACGCACACATCAATTTAGATGTATTATTCAGCGCTGGGATGTTAGCAATCAGAACGGTAGGCGAACCAGGTGCCCACGGGGCAGGGATCACGGGTATACAAGGCATAGGCGTCAATACACCCGAAGCAGCTGCTGTGGCGGATGCAACTGTTGGATTGGCTAAAGACGAACACATACCAAAAGGCATGATATTCACCATTGGCTTGTTATCCATAATGTTCGCATCTGGCGTACCAGTTAATACCCGATTGACAGGCAGAACTACCAAGGAACTTGGTGCAACACCAAAGCTACACTTGAGCGTTGCGCCGGAACATACTTGCAGAGCCATAATTTATTCCCTCCACAAATCAAGATACAATTTCCTGGATACTGTAGCGTAGCATTCATCAGCTTGTATTGCACAAACTGATGAATAAAAACTTGACAATTTTATTTACATCATTTAGTGTAAACAAACAATGATGTAAAATAGTTTTACTTAACCATGTACTTTGAAGACGTGCGTGAATGGCAGGGAACTGCGGAGGCTCTGACAAAGGAGCTAAAACGCCAGATTGAACACCTTGAAATTTCTATAGAATCACCTGCCGTCCGTACTATTCGGTCGTGGAGAGCAAAACAACTTTTATCACAACCGAAAGGGCAAGAATTTGGATTTCGGCAAATTTTGGAGGGTTTGGCCACTGCTCTCCTATTGAAGAAAGGTTGGACACTTGCGGCGATCGCTCAAGTTTTGCCTTCCTTTCCTGAAGATGTTTTAGAGAGGCAAATTATTGCAGAGGCTCAAGGACACGATCCAACATGGCTACCTGCAATTTCAGCAACTTCTTTGCCTTTACCTACAGGACACCGCCCAGCGAGGGATCTGGCTGAAGATGCTGTGATGTTACTTGCTCAGGGAATTCTTCGCCAATACGATCGGGTTCTCCCAGGTCGAGAAATTGTGCGCCAAGAGGATAGTACGCTGCCACCAGAACTCTATCAAGCAATGTGCAAATTGGGTCGTCTATATATTGAAGAAGGATTAAGCGATCGCGTTGCTTGTGTGCATACTGTTTTAGATAATGCTCGATACTCTCTTGGTTGCGATCGCTGGCAGTTAGGGGTTTTTAGCCAATCAGACTTTCGCTTTTCTAGCGTTACCTTAATCGATCCAGATTTACGAGTACCTACTTCAGACTGTGCAGAAATTGCCAACCTGAGCGGGGCTTTTGGTGAAGATAATGTGATTGAGCATCGCTTATATACTCAGTTATGCGAAGCAACTGAACGATTGGGCGGTCGTCGCCAACACAAAGCTTACACCGCGCTACGAGAGTTATTTGGCAGGTACTCTCTGATAGGAGAACGGCAACTATTAGACTACTTGGTTGAAAATGACTTGACCCCTTTACAGCGAATGATCGTTGAAAATTTCTTCCACTTAGTGCCAGATATCTGGCTAGTTGATGGATTAGCACATCGTTGTGCCCACTGTGGAACATTGATGCGATCGCATCCCAACAAAAAACTTTTTTCACAAGGGCGTTGTCCGATTCGCCAGTGCATTGGCCACAACTCACCAAAAGTATCTGAAAAACTAGATCCCAAAGACATTTTACGAATTGCCGAGCCGCGAATTCTTACCTACTGGACAGGCCCAGCAATTGACGAATTAGCCATTTTTGATACAGCCCGACAAAATAAACTCAATGCTGAACTTTACCCGGAGTCGGATTTATGCGATGTGGCAATTAACGAACGGGCAATTGGAATTGATGCTAAATCTTACACAAGTCCCGTGACTCTGGCTTTGCGTCTCAATCGCAGTATTGGCGGGCTGATTCACTATCGCCGCCGGATTCTTGCTGTGAGCGATCGCTTAATCGAAGACAACCCAAGCTACATTTCTACCCTCATCTCAACACTAGATAAAAAGGGCGATCCCGCCAGTTTAGAAATTATGTCGGTTTCCTCTGTAATTGATTTTTTAAAGAAAATGCCTTATGCGAACCAAACCTGATTTTTGGAAAGGTGTAGACCGAATTTGCTGGCTTTGCGTCTTAATGGAGGAATTTATTGATACTAATTCACTGGAGTACGCGCCAGTAATTATGTCAGGCATGGCGAGCATTTTAAATGCACCTACATTAGAGCAAGCCCGTCAAGCCATTTTCAATATGCGGCAGATGTCGCTAACTTTTGTTACAAACCAGTCAGTTAAACACGCAATTGCTCTCTATAACAATCATCATTACTGCAACCACACTAAAGGAGCGTATGAGATTGATATCGAAACACTTCACTTCAAAAGAACAGATCCTTTAGAAGATTCTCAAATTACACAAGCGCGTCAAATTTTGAGTAGTCCTTTGTCATACGACTCGTATGGTTTTACATTTGCCGATCCTCGTCAGGCGATGGCGGTTGCATTAGGTGAAGAGTCAACCGCCGTAAAGTTAGACATCCCTCGTATAAATGCCCCGATTGCTGCGCGTCGCACACATTCTCTCAACCGTCAACCAAGAGGAAAAATTCGCATTCCCTTAAGTGAACTGCGCGATCTGGCTATTGAGATGGACGAGCGTGAAAAGCAAGATACTGAGCGACGATCTGGTAATTGGGCAGATCGTTTTGAACGCTTTGATCTCATGGTATCGGAGACTGGAAAAGGTCTGCGGAAAGAAAATGATGTGTTGGAATTAGAAGACATCAAGCACTTAATTGGTTTACCAGGGTCAGGTAAAACAACTATTCTCGTGTTGATAGCTATCTGGCTAGGATTACATGACTATAAAGCAATGTTTGTGTTTCCCTCCATTGAAGTTGCTAGACAGTACATGGCTGAACTGGCATTTCATCAGGTAAAAGTGGGAATGCTTGTCGGACAAAGCGATGAAACTCGTCGTCGTCATGCAGATAATATTGCTGAAGCTATAGCAACACGAGGTAATGGTGGCTTTGCCTACACCTTAGAACAGGCAGAAGTTTTTGGGATGAACTGCGTCCTACCAGCCTTTTCAACTGCTGATATGTCCCTGTGGGGCTTTGGTTACGCACCTTGCAACGAGATATTGCAAGGCGGAGGGAAACAGGGAAAGATGAAGAAATGCTTGTGTCCCTTATGGACAATGTGTGGTCGCAACAAAGCACCGCGAGATTTGTTGGATGCTAATATTTGGGTTGGTCATGTGCGATCGCTCGATACTCAAATATCACCTCACGCGATTCAAGAACAAGTACGATATTTTGAGTTAATTGCTCGTACCTTCGATGTAGTTGTTTTCGACGAAGGCGACATGGTGCAATCAGACTTGGATGGTTATGGGGCAGCAACCTTAAGTATTTCAGGCTCAGAGCGATCCATTCATCGAGTAATTTTAGAACAAATCCATAACCGCTTTGCTCGTGGCGAGAACTATCGATTATTCGATCGGGATGTAGAACTTTACAGTCGTGACTTGTCAGAATTTGGCAACCATAATACTTCCTTAATTACCACCCTTCAGAATATGTCTAAGTCGCGGGTGGGAGAACGCTACGAAAATCAATTATTGACTGTATTACGAATTGTTAGCGAACTATTGAATACTTTAAAGAAAT
Organism: Desmonostoc muscorum LEGE 12446; assembly: GCF_015207005.2. GTDB lineage: Bacteria > Cyanobacteriota > Cyanobacteriia > Cyanobacteriales > Nostocaceae > Nostoc > Nostoc muscorum. Next base: position 231,010 of record NZ_JADEXS020000001.1, on the reverse strand, counting down.
CCTCTCAGCAGAATGACCTTGATGAACCAGAAGCCAAACTAGGCTTTAGTAAAAGTCCGGCACTGACTGAATTTTGGGAAGCGGCAGCATATAACGCCTTCTACGATCGCACAGGTGTTGAGAACCCTCAAGACTTTAAAGCAGATTTATGGCCTCGGATTTTAGGCTATAACCGTGAAACCCTTGAAAAACAATGGAAAACTCTCATTAGTCATTTCCGCCGTTACCTGGCTGAAAATCTGATTAAGCGACGTGATGCGATCGTTGAAGAAATTGCCGAATTATTTCTCAAGATCTGTTTTCCAGATCATTCACCAACAATAGAAGCAGAAGATTTAGCTAAATTACTTATAACTGTTACTTTCGTAATTGTGGGCTACCAGCGAATTGTACCAGGAACTAGAACGATGGTTGCAGAGGGATTCATTCGTGAAACCATTGGGGGATCAACTGCATCATCAGAACTCCGAAAATTTATTCCAGAAAGCATTTTAGGTTCATTTTCTGGAGTGGAATACACTTTTTCCAAAGCACAAACAACACGTACCGCCGCCAAAAATGTGCAATTATCCTACATTACATTTGTTGGTGCGCCTCGAATGTTAATGCATCGCTTTCATCGGTTGTTAGACGCAGATGATGGACATCAAAGCCCAGCCGTTTTAATTACTTCAGCAACTTCATTTTTAGAAGCTAGTCCCGCCTACCACATTAACGCTGGCCCGCATTATTTACTAAAACCGCGTCAGTCAGAACATAAACCAGAACAGAGCATTTATCGTTTCAAATGGTTTCCAGATAGTGAACGTGGTGATGAACCCCTCAAATATAGCGGTGCTGGCGACCTTCAAAACCATAATCTTAAGCGGATGGTGAATGCCCTTGTGCGCGGAGGAATTACTAAATCTGAAATTTACAAGTCCATGCGTCATTTTGACGTGAAGTCTAATATCCGCCGTAAAGCTGCTTTAGTTGTCAATAGTTACGATCAGGCTCGCACAATCAAGAAGTATATCAATGACTATCATCCTGAAGTTGGGCGGCATACAAAGGCAATTGTTAAATCCCTCAGAGATGGAGAACAACCGCAGGATTTTATTACCTCTGCTCAGTGTGAAGCATTAGGAGACGATGAAAACTGTGATATTTTAATTTTTCCCATGTTGGCAATTGGTCGAGGTGTGAACATCGTTTTCAGTAAAGGGGACAGGAAACTAGATGCTGCAATTGGCTCGATTTACTTTTTGACTCGTCCTCATCCGACAAAGAATGATATGCAGCTGTTGTACAGCTTGGCAGGACAGGCAACACAAGAATTTGATAGTCGAGTGTTTAGTGAAACAGAAGATTTAAATGCGATCGCAACTTCTTGGCAGCAATCAAGAAAAGACCTTTGGAAAACTGCCAATAGATTATTACGTGAACCCTTAATGGCTAGCCGTTTAGGCCCTGAACTATTCAAATCGTTTACAGCTAATCAAATGGTGGCGATTTTGCAAACAATTGGGCGCGGGATGCGGAATGGATGCCCAGTATCAGTTTACTTCGTGGATGCAGCTTGGGCTAAAAATTCAGCAGAAGATAAACCCGACTCTGGGCGAGATAGTATGCTGGTGCAGATGCGAATCATTTTAGAAGAATGTGTCAACCACCCCGATCCTGTAATTCGGGAAATTTATCAAGAACTTTACGGCGCATTTCTAACACCTTTGCAGCGGATTAAAGGAGTAAAATACCCTGATGAATTAGCTAATTCACAAGATATTACGGATGAAGAAGACGGTTTCAATGATTTTTCAACACTATTGGAGATGTAAAAATGAGCGACAAATTTTCTGATGAAATTGAACTTGAAGAAGATTTATCTGAAGAAGATGAAGACGAAGAAACTGATGGTAATTTAGTTTCAGATACGTTTTATATTCAGCAAGGGCAAATCAAGCTTGTCAAGAGATTTACCCAAGCCTTCACTGTACCGGATAATCTGCGTCCAATCATAGTAGAGGGTTTTACTCTTGCTTGGACAAAGGCAGCTATGTTAGATTTCGCAGATATTCAAAAAGAAACTAAGGAGACGTGTAAAAATAACTTGAACACTTTTTATATGAAAGCTTTATTTAGAAGCTATCTCAGATAAATTTTGTACAACTTATTTTTACATGATTCCTAATGTCAAAAATCTCCCCTATGCCTCATTTCGAGGATTTCTAGAAGTAGTATTCAAAAATGCAGCGCGAATTGAACCAGACGTAGGCCTTACGAAGTTTGCATTGAATAGTGCTAAAAGGGGAAGCGATCCAGAACCTTTTGTTTACCTAAATGGTGGTAATGAAGAAGATATAAATCAAATGCTTCGCCCAATTATTAACGACTGGTTCACAAATCATCTCAGACCTTTTGCAAAAAAAGAAGACATATCAACGAATATTATTGACCGCTTGCAAGATTTGCAGGAAGGAGGAGAACTTCTGAAAATTTCTCCATTTAAATCTCAAGTATTCCCTTGGAATTGGTCTAAACAGACAGGTACAACTCAGCCAAAAGATTTAACAGATAAATATGCCTATCGTGCCATAGTAGATTATGTAGCCCGTCAAATTGCTGGACAAGAGATTTTTCCAGATTTAGGGCCGATAAAACGTATTATTTCCAGCAATTCTGGGATTGTAGAATTGATCGCCGATCCGATAACCTTACCTGACACAAAAGGTAAATTCAGTTTTGTGGTGAGCTTGGAAGTAGTAACATATCCTTCTTTGTCTCAACCTTTGGTGAAAGTTGAGATTTCCAAACGTCGCTGGTTTACTCAGTTAAAAGATCCTAAATACGATCGTAGGAATATTAGCGGTTTCATATTTTCTCAAGACTATCCCGATCGCGCCTTTAGCTATCGAGTAAAATGCGAACAAGATAAAAATAACGAACAAGATAATAAGAATTGGCGTTGGGCGACAGATACAGATTTTGAAATTCTGCGAAGAGAATTGAAACTGCCTCTCGAATCTTTTGATGGGCAAAAAATCGCTTTGGGCAAAGCCTCTACTGATAGCTGTGAGGTTGTTTTAACTTACCGTAATGGACTTCAAGATAATTCAGAAGACGACGAAAATAGTTCAGAAGGATACGGTATTGAAACAGGTGTACCAGAGATTGATAAATTAGATGCCTTGGAAGCGATCGCTAAAATTATTAACCCATTAGGAATCAAAATATTCGATGGTTACACAAAAGTACCATCCAAGCACAAACTAGATGATACAGCATCGCGGATGATTAATCTTCCTACACTGCTTGGTGGGGTTTTGGAAGCTCTCGAAACCAATTCCGACTTGGAGCTTACTGCGAAATACCTCGATCAACTCGACGACAGTCAAATCGATAGCTTGCTACGCAAACATTTTGACATTCGTTTAGAAGGGATTGAGTCGGGAAGAAAAGCTTTTCAATTTAATAAAGTTACGCCGAATCAAACGAATGCTCTCCAAACCATCATTCAGGCAAACCAAGCAGCGATGCAGCGATTATATCCTAATGAGCAACCGAGACTGTTTATCTTTTATGAAGATGATTTGAAAACAGAAGCGGAACTATTGCAAAAAATTACTAAAGTTTTGTGGGGAGACACACTCGAAATTATTATTAACTGCTTGCCAGCAAATACTCACGGGCCACGAGAGATTTTACCTGGAAAAGACTTGAAAAATAAGGAGCGATCGCGTCAGCGAATTGAAGCATGGAAATCCACTGCAAAACAGATTGAAGACCCGAATAAGCCAACTTTCTCCTTGATAATGGCACGACAGTTTTACGCAGATCCTACTGGTGAAAAATCTCCTAAACATGACGATAAAGTTAATAAACCTTCAACCCGCCAAGCACTAGCAAAGGTTGGTAGTGGTGTGCAGTTTCTTCTACCCATTGCAAAGACACGTAAAACAAAGCATCTCAAACTCACAGACTTCTTCCATCGGATGCAGTCGGCTCTGAAAGATTTGTTCTCGGCTCATTCTGGTCGGATTGATGGTGTAAAAGAAAAGGTTGACAAGTATTTGCAAAATATCCCACCAGAAGCTAGACCAAAAGAAATTTTAGGGTTCACAATCGTCCGTAAACAAAGGGGTCGCATTCGTGGTGTTATTGAGAATACATTTTTAGCAGTGGCAATGCGCCTCAACGTAGATACAGGAAAATGTGAGCTTTGCTGTGCTTACGAGAAAGGAAATTTAGTAATCAGCCCGTGGTTTAGTTTTTCTGATGCACTAGCTTTTATTGCCCAACTTACTCCAATCAAACTGGCTGATAAGCGTAATGTGTCTCAAACTCGATTCATGAACTTTGTAAAACAGATTATTTCTAACTCTGTGGAAGATGGGATGCAACCATTGGTTATGATTGATTCTTCCAACTGCGTCCAACTTTGGGATTGGCTTGCTGATAGCAGAATTAATGCTAATCAAATTAACCTTGGCCAGCAGTTTGAGAATATGCAGGATGAATGGCAAGGCGCACGTTTAATTCGCATTCGCCAAGAACTCGCCCCTGGAATTATTGAGAAAAAAGCCAGACATTTAATAGAGACTTCTTTAGAAGATACCAGAACTAAAGAACAACTAAACAAACTGCCACCTACGCTGAAAATTCCTTCAGCTTCTAGTGCGACTGGATTATTCCGACTCAGCGCTACTAACCAAACTGGATGTGTGGCTTATCTATCTGTGGCACGTGAAGCACCACATCAATATCCACGTGGCCAAAGTTGTTATCGTTCAACCCAGACCCTAGCCAACAAAGTTGGGTTAAAGATAAGTCAACTCTCTACAAAAGCTCCATTTATAGGTCGCTGGCCTACTCCAAATCCCCTAGAGATTGTTGTTACCTTGAGACAACCAGAAGATAATCCTGACGATCTAGCTGCCCTTGTAGAGTCACTGCGCTATGGCTTTGGTCACTACAGCGATTGGACGGGTTTGCCTGCTCCCCTATTTTTTGAGCGTGTTGTACGGGACTACATCAGTGATTTTGCGATCGCAGATGAGGAAACTGAAGCAGAGCTAGATTAATGATCTACCAAAAGTGCAATTCCTGGGGTTTTTGCTAGCCTACGCCAAGCCGGATAATTTGGGCAGAAGACGGGGGACGTTATACATTAATAAGTGTGTCTGCAATACCGGACTTGTTCTGGCTTAGTCTCAATAGCAAAGGTTTGGAGATGTTTACTTTATCAGAAACTTCTATCCTGGCAGCAATCCTGGTGGTAGCTTTAGGCATTTTGGGTTGGGGCTTTTATCGCGCCAGACCTTTTGGAAAGCTAGGAATCTTGGCCTGGTTACAGTCGGTGGTGTTGATGACTCCGTGGCTACTGTTTTTTGGATTGTTTGCCGTAGGAATTTACATCAACATAGCAGGTATATTGTTCCTAGTGGTAACTTCTGCCGGATTGTACATCTACTTGGGCAGCCAGTTACGCAAAGCTGGCCAAGATGCCATACTCAAGCAGCGGGCAACCGAAAGACTCGCCGCCCAGTCCTCACCTGAAGAAAATTCCCCACAACCAACAGTAATAGAACTCAAACCCCAGATTCCACCGATACCAGAAGATGACTTGAGTGCAATTAAAAGCATTTTCGGTATTGATACGTTTTTCGCCACAGAAACCATCCCCTACCAAGATGGAGCAATTTTTAAAGGCAATCTGCGGGGAGAACCAGAAGAAATTCACAACCGTTTGACTGCTAGTTTACGAGAACGGCTTGGCGATCGCTATCGCTTGTTTTTAGTCGAAAATACAGATGGTAGACCAGTGGTGATTGTTCTCCCCAGTCGCAACGATCCCCGTCCCATGCAGTTATCGCAAAAGGCTTTTGCAGGTATTCTGTTGATAGCGACCATAGCCACAAATTTAGAAGCTGCGGGATTACTGCTGAATTTTGATTTCTTTACCAGTCCTGGAAGATTCACAGAAGCTTTGCCCATAGGCGCTGGTATATTTGCGATTTTAGTAGCTCATGAAATCGGTCATTGGTTACTTGCTCGCCGTCACCAAATCCGCCTTAGCTGGCCTTTCTTTCTACCCGCTGTGCAAATTGGCTCCTTTGGTGCAATTACCCGCTTTGAGTCTCTATTGCCCAACCGGAAGGTATTATTTGATATTGCCTTGGCAGGACCAGCCGCAGGTGGTATCGTTTCTTTGGTAATGCTGATTGCTGGTTTGCTGCTTTCCCACCCTGGTAGCTTATTTCAATTGCCAAATCAGTTTTTCCAAGGGTCAATTTTGGTGGGAAGCTTAGCGCGAGTTGTGCTTGGTTCTGCCTTACAGTCCCCTTCGGTAAGCATTCATCCCTTAGTAGTGATTGGTTGGTTAGGGCTAGTAATTACCGCTTTGAACTTAATGCCCGCCGGACAACTAGATGGTGGCCGCATTGTCCAGGCGATTTATGGACGCAAAACCGCAGGACGGGCAACTGTGGCAACTTTAATTTTACTGGTGCTAGTGTCTCTCGGTAATGTTCTGGCCATGTACTGGGCGATCGTGATTTTCTTCTTGCAACGAGATTTAGAACGCCCCAGCTTGAATGAAATCACTGAACCCGATGATGCTAGAGCCGCTTTGGGTCTTTTGGCTCTATTCTTGATGATTACTACCCTTTTACCGCTGACTCCTGGCTTGGCTGGACGTTTGGGAATAGGGTAAGAGTGCTGAGTTAGGAGTTAGGAGTGAGGGGTGAAGAGTTAAAAGTTATTCTCTTTGTCTCCCAACTTCCCACTCCCTACTCACCATCTCTCTATGGTTTCCAACCGGCAAGTAAATTCGGGTAAGTCGTTGGTGTAGGGAAAATTTTCTGGAAACTAGTTTGACGAACTAGGGGTTTTTCTTTGCTCATGTTCCAGAGAGTTTCATAGAAAAAGAAAGAGACTCCAGCAAAATTGCGATCGCGTACTTTTTGCACTTGTGTCTGAATCTGTTGCATAGGTATAGATCTGTTTTTTAAACCAGCTAAAATGCCAATACTCACGGGAATATGGCTCTTTGCAGCTTTCACTTCTGGATACTCTAATTCGCTAACAAAAACATTCAAATCATCCCGATAAATTTGCAAAACCAAATCTTCAATAATTCCCATCCGTTCCCACTTCTGCCAGTCTGCTAAAAAGTATTCGTAGGAAAAACGTTGAGGATTCGGTGCAACAGAAACGATACAATCTTTTTTAGCGGCTTTGATAGCTGTGAATACCCGCTTCATAAAGTCGGTGATTTTGTTAGCTCTCCAACGTACCCATTCTGGATCTTTAGAATTTTTAGAGGGAGCTTGACCACGGTGTTCTTTTTTATAAAGTGCCACTGTATAAGCATCGTATCCTAATTCGGAAGGTAAGCCAAAATGGTCATCAAATTGAATGCCGTCGATATCGTAATTTCTAACAATTTCAACGATTAAATCTTGAATAAATTGTTGCACTTCTGGACGAAAAGGATTTAGCCAAACCCGATTATGTGTGCCTTCTTTGACAATCCGTGTCCCATCGCTGCGACTGGTGAGCCATTGGGGACGATTTTTAGCCAGTAAGGAATCCGCTGGTGCCATAAAGCCAAATTCAAACCAGGGAATGACTGTTAACCCTTTTTGGTGTCCCACATCCACAATTTCTTTGAGGATGTCTCGCCCTTGCAGTCCGGGTGTGGGGTCGATCGCTCGCCCAATGACTTTAGCTGCAACTTTGCTAGGATACAATGTATACCCCCAATTCCAAATCGCTGGATATACGGTGTTAAAATTGAGTTCATCGAGGCGTTGCAAAGATCCCTTCAGGCGATCGCGCTCGAATAACACATCACTGTCAATATTTGTTAACCACACTCCCCTTAACTCAGATGTCGGTAATTTCTGAGGAGTAGTTTGAGCGTTTAACGGAAACGATAACATCACCGTAGTTACCACGCTCAAGGTAACCATCACCAGAAATAACCCCGACTTTCGGCTTTGGCGAATATTCCAAAACCCAACACACCACTTTACAAACCTTTTCATCATCTACCAAAAGTGCGATCGAATTATCGTTTCGATTGTATGCGGTAAAAGGGGCTGGGGACTGGGGACTAGGGACTGGGGACTAGGAAAAGTTTTATGAATGCCCAATTATCAATCCCCGATTCCCAGTACCCAATCCCCAATCCCCAGTCCCCATTCACTATTGGCCGCTGGCTGTAATCTGATTCCAAGCTTTAACTACCACTTGTAAATTGCTTGGCAGGTTATTTCGAGAAATATCGTTATACTGAACCGTATTCTTTTGGCTGGTGAGAGTGTAGGTGATATAGTCAGCAGCACCGCTGGGTGCTGGGTAACTCAGATTCTGGAATTGACTAAATTTATAGCGTTCTAGTGATCGCAAAAATTGTCGCACCTGTTGTAAAGAAACGCGGCGAACACTACGTTCAGAATCATTAGCATCACCAATCCGCACACGAATCAATTGCCCATTTTTGAGTAAAACAGTCTCGTAGGTTCTACCAGCAAACCCGCCACTGGAAATTTGCCGAAATACTACATCTCGATCTAAAGCTGGTGGTAACTCACCGACTGGAATTCGCACAGGTGTCAGCGTACCTTGGTTAGCTTTTTCATTGAGCCGAACTATCGAACCTGTTTGATTGGTGTGATAAACCAAGGTTTTTTCGCGTCCACCAACAACTACCCGCCAACCTGGTACCAAAGCTTGGGTACAGAATTCATCAGGATTCGCTAATTCTAAACAGCCATTTCTCCAAGTTTGCTGTTGAAATTCAACAATCGTTAGCCGAGAAATCGGCTGTTGCAAACGTCTAGATGCAGCTTGCAAAACAGCATTTTTTACAGATGTGGGTAATTTATCTGAAGGATTATTTGCCGAAGCTAAACGTAGCGATCGCCCGTTGTTATTAGTATGATAAATCCAATTTTCTTTGCCATTAGACACCACAACCCGCCAACCAGGAACTAAGGCTTCAGTGCAGGCTTCATCTGGTTGAGGTAATTCCAAACAGCCATTACCCCAAGTCTGTTGATTATAGTTGGTAATTTTCAGTTCTCTAGTCGAAATTCCCTCTTTGCGGGCTAAATCTTGCAGCACTGCGTTAGCTACTGGACGCGGCAAGCGATTTGATTTAATATTGTCTTTAGAAACATCAGTGCTTGTTTCTAGTGAAAAGTTTGCAGAACCCGCTGTGGCATTTTTGATGAGTGTTAAACTGCTGGTAACAGATAAAATACCAGTCAAAACTAAAGCCGTGAAAATTCGTGCTTGATTCTTGCTAAGATAAGTTTTTGCCATGATTTTCATACTAATATAGTCCTATTAGTCAATAGTTATAAAACTAATAAATAATATCCACCAATTCAGGACAATAAAATACATAATCCCCGAACTTCAGTACTTAGGATTAGTTTAATGTTTGTCTTTTGAAGCAGATATAAAGACAGACGCTAATGTAATGATTCTTTGTTCCTGAACTAGACTTGATGCAAACCAAAGAACGCAAACCATCTAATTTGACAACATTTTTGGCTTTGCGGTAAAAACTTTTCCTACGTGATACAAATTTGAAAAATGATTCCGACAGATGGAATCACACCAAGCTAGACATACTCAGGTTATTCCCAATCCAAAATCTAAAATTTAAAATCCAAAATGGATAAACTCTCTCTTAGGCGCTAATCGCTTGTTGTTCAGATTCAACTAACTGATTGTTAGGTACATCAAATCTAATAGTAGTAGATGCCCAGTCTTTGAAATCGGGTGCTAGCCAGACTAGTTTGCGGAGGATTTCATCATTGATCCACAACACCAAGGGAAACTTAAATTGTTTGCGAAACTCATCTCGCATGATGTTGGTACTGATAATGAGTTGATTAATTGCTACTACAGATTCTAAACCCCGTACCATCAAAGCTTCGGGTTGAGTAACAGCAATTGTAGTTGCAATAGCCGTGTACAATGTTTCAGTCGCAGGTGTAAGCAGGATTTCCGGGATGTCTGCTGATGAAAATTCAGTTAACAAATTCAGAATTTGCTGCTGTCTTTCAACACAGTTACAACATACTAGTATCAGTGAAAACTCTCCAGCAGAAACCATCATTGCCCTTGCGAGTCTCTTAGTGGCTGCTGTATTGCTAACTATAGCGTTTTCCGAATTAGTTAAGCCGATCATTATATAAAAATCCTGCTTTGATATTAAAAATAGCTGAGCATTATCAGTTATTATACCCTATTAATTTTTACTCAAAAGTGTTATGCGATAATTTTGATGACATTTTATCAATGTACTTTAGCATAAATTTATACTTACTTAAAGAAATGAGGATATTGTAAATGCTCACAGATTTACAATTCCGAGCTAATGTGAAGACAACATCAATATATTGTGATTAAAACGGGAAAAGCCCAAAATTAGCAATTGCATGATTACTGTATTTTCTATGGATTTTCGCATCTGGCAATAGTTAAGTAATTTTTGTTCTAGAAACAGTTAAAATCTATACTCAGCACAAGTCTAGCAACAAACATTGGCAAGTGGGAAAAAACTTCTAGCAATTGCTTAGGGGCATAATTAGCTGTACCCTTTAATTCGTAACTGATTCAGATAGAAAAATCTTCCTCCATCAGGTTAATATTATTTCACGAAATATCTAATACCTATACATAGGTAAGGGCGCACAACTGTCCCTAAAACCGATTCATTAAGTTGCCAAGATTTTTAGAAATAGCATAAGTCATCCGTTTGATAGAACTGTAGATTGAAGATGTCGCCCCGTTAGTCAGAGGACAGAGCATTTTTAGCTTCCTAAGATCAGCTCAGAACATCCGACCATAACAAGTCATGCGTTAAGACAAATCTGGAGGGAAAATGCAACACGATGAGTTTATTGGACAGGTGCAAAATCGCGCCCGTCTCAGTTCACGTGGTGATGCAGAACTCGCAACCCGTGCGACTCTGGAGACGCTAGCCGAACGGTTAGCTGGCGGTGAGCCTTTTAATGCGGCTGCTCAACTGCCAAGAGGCATTGCAGAATATATGCGACATGAACATGCTGGTGCTGGAGAACGCTTCTCTGTTGATGAATTTTTTGAGCGAGTCAGCCAAAGAGAAAGTGTAGAGCTTCCAGATGCTGTTCATCATGCCCGTGTAGTCATTGAGGTATTGAGTGAAGCCATTAGCAGAGGCGAGATCGATGATATTCGCTCTCAACTACCATCAGAATTCAATCCGTTGTTTGAGGCGGGTAGCCAAGGACGAATGCGTGTAAATACTTAAATCTTTTGTAAATTCATCAGGAGTGTCACACCATGCTATTCAAAGATAGGAGGTTTGCAGGTCAAGTTTTGGCTAGGGAGTTAGCCGCTTATAGTAATCGCTCAGATGTTGTGGTTTTAGGACTACCAAGAGGCGGCGTACCCGTTGCCTTTGAGGTTGCTAAAGCCTTAAATGCTCCCTTAGATGTTTTGGTGGTACGTAAATTGGGTGTGCCCGATCAAGAAGAACTAGCAATGGGAGCGATCGCTTCTGGTGGTGTGCGGATACTCAATCAACATATTATCAACCTGGTGAACATCTCCGACGAAGTAATTGCCAGGGTGGCGGTGCAAGAAGAACGAGAATTAGGACGCCGGGAACAGGTTTATCGAGGCGATCGCCCCTTCCCAGATTTAAGAGGACGCACGGTCATTTTGGTAGATGATGGTTTAGCCACAGGTGCAACTATGTGGGCTGCTATTGTGGCTGTACGGAAACAGCAACCGGCTGCAATTATAATTGCTGTGCCCGTAGCCGCGCGTGAAACTTATCAACAGTTAGAACCTGAAGTAGACCAAATCGCTTGCGTCTCCACACCCAGCCCCTTCTACAGCGTTGGTCTTTGGTACGAAAACTTTCCCCAAACTACAGATGAAGAAGTCCGAGAATTACTAATAGAAGCCGCAAAGAACGGTCAACCATTATTTGCTGGGTGAGGGGGAGTGGGGAGTGGGGAGTGGGGAGTAGGGAGTGGGGAGTGCTGAGCGAGTAGTTATTATTCTCCCCTCATCTCCCTCATCTCCCTCATCTCCCTCATCTCCCCATCTCCCCACTCCCCACTCCCCACTCCCCACTCCCATACCCCAGTCTTCAAATGAAAGTTACACCAGAAATTACTTATCGCAATCTTGAAAAAACTGATGCGATCGCTGCTTTAATTAATCAAAAAATTGCCAAGCTAGAACATATTTGCAATTACATCAATAGTTGCCATATCGCAATTGAAAAAATACACGATCGCCCCCGCAGTGGTTCTCCTTATAGAGTCAGAATTGATGTCACCGTACCTCCTGGTCACGAAATAGTAGCAGAAAGTAATCCCGGCGAGGGTAAGCAGTATCAGCCACTAAATGCAGTAATTAGAGATGCCTTTGATGCGGCTTGTGGGCAACTCGTCAAACTCACCCAACGCCAACATCACAGTGAGAAAAATTTGAGCAATGATGCAGCCCAGGATACAAGGGCATTTGTCACCAAGTTATTTCGCGATCGCGGCTATGGCTTTCTTAAAACCTTGGATGGTCAGGAAATTTACTTCCACTGCAATAGTGTGCTACATGACGACTTTCAACGGTTAGAAATTGGTACTGGTGTCCATTTTTCTGTAGAACAAGGTGAAGAAGGACCCAAAGCAAGCACAGTAAAAATTGTTGATAAGCCAGGAGTGCGTGTTGGCAAATCCCAGCAGACTGTAATTCAACCACCATTGGACTGGAGGGAGTAGAGGTGTGAACCTACAAGTCTACGAATTGAAACAAACTGCATCGCAACTCCTAGCTGCAATGCTATCCAACCCCCACATTTATGCTCAACTCAGCGAGGAGGGAGGCTATGGAAAAATGGAACAGCAGTTGATTATCGTTGCTGTTGAAATGGCTGAAAGTTTAATTAAGCATATTGAAAATGCTCATCCTGGGAGTGGGGAGAATGGGGAATAGAGAGTGGGGAAGATGAGGGAGCAGGGGAGGCAGGGGAGGCAGGGGGAGAAATAACCAATGCCCAATGCCCAAGAGTGGTGAAAATGGGGAGTAGGGAGTGGGGAGTGGGGGAGATGAAGGACAGAGCAGGGAGAGAAGAGTTTTTGCCCCATGCCCCATGCCCCATGCCCTTCTTCGACAGGATGACGCTGGCTGAACAAGCGATTAAACTATGGATAATATGAAATGTTGCTTTTAGCACCTCTTACATAAATTTAATTGCATTGTTAAATCTAACGTCTCATCCTGTTATATCTAATACTAATTATGTCAGTGTATCAAGGAAGTTGTGGGGAGACCACCGATGTGATTATTGGTGTTCACAACCAAGAAAACGGCGAATTTCAATCAAATTCTGCTCCTGTGGGTGCTCTTGCCACAAGACAAGGAACTTTTTCTACGTTTCTTGCTCCCTTGACTCAAGATACTTTTAAACAGGTTGTTAAGGATGTCGAGCAAAAATTACAGATTGTGCATCAAACCCTATCGATGCTGGATTCTAATGGGTTTGAAACTATCTTGCAAGAAATGCTGCATTCGATTACTTTGAAAACCGGGGAATTACTGGGGGCAGACCGGACGACGATCTTTTTATTGGATGAAGAAAAACAAGAACTCTGGTCAATTGTGGCTGGGGGGGAGGGCGATCGCTCTTTAGAAATTCGCATCCCCGCCAATAAAGGTATCGGTGGTGAGGTGGCTACTTTTAAGCAAGTTATCAATATTCCCTTTGATTTTTATGACGATCCGCGATCGCATTTTGCCCAAGCACAAGAAAAAAGAACTGGCTATCGCACTTACACGATGCTGGCTCTACCGTTATTAAATGAACATGGACAATTAGTCGCAGTAGTACAATTACTGAATAAATTAAAATCTGGTAATAATCCTAATGCTCCACTTGCAGAGCGCATTGATACCAAAGGTTTTATCTGTGGTGACGAACAATTATTTCAAGAATTTGCTCCTTCGATTCGACTGATTTTAGAATCATCGCGCTCTTTTTATGTAGCTACCCAAAAACAAAGAGCAGTGGCGGCGTTGATGAAAGCAATCAAGTCGCTTTCTCAAAGCAGTCTCGATTTAGAAGATACCCTCAAGCGGGTGATGGATGAAGCCAAGGAATTAATGAATGCCGATCGCAGTACACTATGGTTAATAGACCGCGATCGTCATGAATTGTGGACGAAAATCACCCAGGACGATGGCTCAACTAAGGAGTTACGCGTCCCCATCGGTAAAGGCTTTGCTGGGATAGTAGCCGCATCTGGTAAAAAGCTAAATATTGCCTTTGATTTATACGACGATCCCGACTCGGAGACAGCCAAACAACTCGATCAGCAAAATGGCTATCGCACTTGTAGTTTACTTTGTATGCCAGTATTTAACGCCGACCAAGAATTAATCGGTGTTACCCAATTAGTAAATAAAAAGAAATCTGGAGATTTTCCGACTTACGATCCCGCTCATTGGCCAAAAGCTCCCGAATGCTTCCAAGCTAGTTTTGACCGCAATGATGAAGAGTTCATGGAAGCTTTCAATATTCAAGCAGGAGTAGCCCTACATAATGCTCAGTTGTTTGCCACAGTCAAGCAACAAGAACAAATGCAACGAGACATTCTCCGTAGTCTTTCCAATGGAGTAGTTTCTACTGATAAAGCTGGATTAATTATCGCTGCCAATGAAAGCGCTAAACGTCTGCTGGGGCTGGAAGCAGAAGACCGTTTGGAGGGTAAATCAGTTAATGATGTTATCGCTATTAAAGAAAGCGACTTTAGCAAGTGGTGTCAGGATGCTTTACATGGAACTGACTCGAAACGTCGCCAACAATATTACCCCGATCGCACTCTTATAAGTACTGGTACTGAACAGCATAGTATTAATTTATCGATTAATACAATTGCTGATGCCAGCGACCACGAGCAAGTCCGTGGGGCGCTGGTGGTGATGGAAGATATCAGTGATGAAAAGCGGCTCAAAAGTACAATGTACCGCTACATGACCCAGGAATTGGCAGAAGAATTGCTGAAGTTGGATGACGCTAAACTAGGAGGCGATCGCAAAGAAGTTTCAATTCTATTTTCGGATATTCGCGGCTACACTACTTTGACGGAAAACTTGGAAGCAGAAGAAGTGGTGAGTATGCTCAATGAATATTTTGAATCAATGGTGGAGGCAGTTTTTAAACATAAAGGCACCCTGGATAAATACATCGGCGATGCCATTATGGCTGTTTTTGGTTCACCTTTACCTTTAGAAGAACATGCTTGGATGGCGGTGCAAACATCTGTAGAAATGCGCCAACGCTTGCATGATTTTAATCAACGTCGCCATGCAGTTAATAAACCCAAAATCAACATTGGCATTGGCATCAACTCCGATACAGTGATTAGTGGGAATATTGGCTCTAGTAAGCGAATGGAATTTACAGCCATTGGCGATGGTGTTAATTTAGGCTCCCGACTGGAAAGTGTTAGTAAACAGTATGGTTGCGATATTATTATTAGCCATAACACTTTTAAACCATGCCAAGAAAATATTTGGGCGAGAGAACTAGATTACATTCGCGTCAAAGGCAGAAATGAGCCAGTAGCTATATATGAATTGGTGGGTTTGCGTTCCACTCCCATTGCTAGCGAAAAACTACAAGTGATTGAGCATTATCATAAAGGGCGCAAATATTACCTCCAACGCGATTTTAACCGTGCCAGAGCCGAATTTGCCCAAGTTTTAGCGGCTGATAACCAAGACAAAGCTGCTATGTTGCATCTGTTGCGTTGTCAACATTGGTTACAAGCACCCCCAACAGAGTCAGATTGGGATGAAGGAGTCTGGACATTTCAGGAAAAATAAGTAGGGGCGTACAGCTGTACGCCCTTACTCGTCGAATTCCTAGACAAAAATTGAGTGTTTCTGAGAGATAAAATTACTTTTTAAACCTTTTTAATATTTCTTAATTATCTTTAAAAAAACTTGTGATTGAGCGAAGAATTAAGAGCGATCGCCCCTGATATTGCCAATCAATGTAAAGCTTAGTTGATATTCCTTGTCAAACGGCTGATGAAGTTACAAACTAAGAAATACAACACACGCAATTATTTTATGACTGCTATTTCTAACGTTGCATTCAAACGGCCAATTTGGCAAACCGCTATCATCTTGACTTTGGGCTTTTGGCTGAGCGCAAGTCTAGTTTTAGATTGGGTAATTATGCCTAGCCTTTATGTTTCTGGCATGATGAACCAAGCTGGTTTTACTACAGCAGGCTATGCGATTTTTTGGAACTTTAATCGCATGGAATTATTATCTGCTGCTGTAGTATTGACTGGAGCGCTAGTTTTGAGCAAAACGCAATTTCAAAGGGGTATTAGCAGCATTGTTATATCTGTGCTGCTGCTGAGTGTAGCTTTGCTTGACACATATTTCTTGACTCCGCAAATGTGCGCCATCGGAATTCAACTCAACCTATTTGAAGCTGCTGCTGCTATTCCATCAACAATGAATTTACTACACGGTGGTTATTGGCTACTGGAAGTAATTAAGCTGATGGCAGGTGGCGTACTTTTAACCTGGTTATGGCGCGAGTAAGTTTCGGTAAATAGTGGAGTATAACGCTGAGAATGTCCACTTTTAAATCTCATATCAAAGACGCAAAGAAATTCTTTGCGTCTTTTTGCTATAGGACTCATATTTTATTTTTAGGAAGCTAGGTACACCTTTATTCCTTCTTCCCAGTCCCCAGTAAAGAGTCCCTTACCTCTACGAATGATTCTCCAAATCAAATCGGATTGCTATATATGGCAAAGTGCTGAGTAAAAACCCAAGTCAAAAATTACACTGGAATTTCAATAATAAATTCTGTACCTTCACCCAGAACAGAGTTGCAACTCAACTTACCGTTGTGGGTTTCTTCGACAATTTGTCGAGCGATCGCCAGTCCTAAACCGGTCCCTTTTCCTACAGTTTTGGTAGTAAATAAATGGTCGAATATTTTTTGTTTAACTAATTCACTCATCCCCTTCCCATTATCCATAATGGCAATTTTAACTAGATTATTTTCCAGTGAAGTTGTAATTGTAATGCAGTTAGGATTGGCTTTAATTTCCTCAAAACTTCGTCCATCATTAGATTCATCTAATGCATCAATAGCATTTGCTAGAATATTCATGAATACCTGGTTTAATTGCCCAGGGAAACATTGAATTTGAGGTAAATTACCGTAGTTGGTGACAACTGCGATCGCCGGACGTTGTTCGTTAGCTTTCAGACGATGTTTGAGAATGAGAATGGTGCTATCAATACCTTCGTGAATATTAAACGGTACTTTGTAGTCGCGATCGGCACGAGAGAAAGTACGTAAACTAGTGCTGATATTTTTGAGCCTATCGCACGCGATTGTCATGGAATCAAGCATTTTCGGCAAGTCCTCTAAGCTATATTCCAAATCAATTTCTGACTCGTGGTCGATGATTTCTTCACTCTTATGGGATAATGTTTCTTGATAGAGTTTCAAGTGTTCCACAATATCGGCGAAGGTAGGTTTAGCTTGTTTAATACTGGCAGCAATAAAACCTAAAGGATTATTCATTTCGTGAGCCACACCAGCAACTAAGTTACCCAAGGCAGACATTTTTTCACTTTGGACCATTTGTAATTGGGCTTGTTGCAGGTTTTGTAAAGCAGTTTCTAGCTCTTGTGCTTTTTGTTGAAGTTCGGCTTCGGCAAGTTTGCCTTGGCTAATATCCAACAACAATCCATCCCAAACTACAGTTCCATTGGCTTTTTGTTCTATTCGAGCTTCGGCGTGAATCCATTTAATAATCCCAGATGGTGTAATAATTCGCCCTGACCACTCAAAAGGATTTAGGGTTTGCATTGAATCAGTAACAGACTGCTGGTAACTTGCTTCATCATCTGGATGTATTCTCTCCAAGAGCAACTGCACATTAGCGATCGCTTGTTCGGCTGTGATTTCGTATAGTTCATCACATTCTCTGCTGATGTAGGTTAGAGACATTGCACCATCAGCAGATATCTGGTACTGATAAACAACCCCAGGAACATTATCTACAAGTTTCTCAAAGCGAGAATTACTCGCACTCAATTCGGCAAATGACTGCTCTAGCTGTTGGGCATATTTGTGAGAAAGTTCATAAAGTCGGGCATTTTCTAGAGAAATTGCGGCTTGGGCGCAGAGTAAATTCAGCAGTTCGACGCGATCGCTTGTGAA
Organism: Desmonostoc muscorum LEGE 12446; assembly: GCF_015207005.2. GTDB lineage: Bacteria > Cyanobacteriota > Cyanobacteriia > Cyanobacteriales > Nostocaceae > Nostoc > Nostoc muscorum. Next base: position 212,754 of record NZ_JADEXS020000001.1, on the reverse strand, counting down.
CGCCCCCGTTGCTAAATTATTTTCTAGATATAAAATGCCCATCAATTTCCCTTGATGCAAAATCGGGCAACACAAGATACTCTTAGGCTGCTGACGAAGAATATAGGGGTCGTTGGCTAAGATCGGATCTGCTATGGCATCCACCAGGACAACAGTCTGCCTGTTATGCTTGACTTTGTAAATCAGCTTCAGGGGAATGTCCTGGCTGTCTTCAACCGGAAGCCGCTGCAATACGATTGGTTGTGCCCCCTCAACAATCAGCCCTTTGACCAACAAGCGCTCGTCTCGCAACAGCATTAACACACATTTATCAGCCCCTGCATCTTCGATGACAATGGAAAGCAATGAGGAGAGCAATTTTTCCAGTTCGATTTCACCTGAGATAGTTTGGGAAGCTTTGAGAATAGCTTTTAAATCTAGGATATCTGAGACACTGCTGCAAGTAGTCGAACTGCTTGATGTAACACTCCCCAAGCCGAAGATGGTTTCGTTAGTGGAAAGGGGAGAACGGGTTTGCTGTAATATAGGAGCAAGTAATTGGGGATAGCGTTTTTCTAAGTCGGCGACTTTGGCTTTTGCACCCCAGCGAGCATAGGCATAGTAGGCTTGAGTAATATACTCCTGAGCAATCCGATCCTTACCCCACTCCAGGTAAAACTTTGCTGCTAGTTCGTTGGCGAGTGCTTCAATTTGAGTAAAGTGATTTTCTTTGGCTGCGGTAATGGCGCGATCGTAACAGGCGATCGCATTTGCGTAGTTACCAGAAACTTTTGCCATTTCAGCCCCAAGCAACAGCGATTGATGCAAAAAGTTCTCTGGACAAGTCTGCGTCCAGGTTTCTAGAAGCTGTCGGTGCTGCTGCATCACATTCCAGTAGTGCTGTTGATTCTCTGGTGTTGCTTCTGGATAAAGCGCGGCTAAACTCAGCGGGTAATAGAAGTGGAATAAAACGATCGGAAACAGACCAAGATTAGAAGCCAGGGTTTTTTCAGCAATAGCAGCGACTTCCAGGGCATCGGCATAGTGACCATACAAGTACAATAGCTGGAGTTTCAAGAAGCAATACCAATTGATCCCAGCTTCAAAATTATTCTTCTGCCAAACATCAAGGCAGAGAATCCTGTTCTCGGTATGATTAACCAGTAGATCGGGTTCTGCCAACAAACCTTGCAGGTGTAAAAGAAATTGCTGCTGTAGGTTAAATGTATGCGTCATATTCACGTTATTTACTTGCTGCACATAGCTCAAGTATTTCTCTGTTTCGCCATACACTTCTGATAGGCAATCGCCCTTCAACAGCATCGTCCAAATGAGACATATTACTGCCCAGATGCCAAACCCAATATCACCTGTTTCATAACTGGTCTGAAGAGATTGTTGGTAAACTGCGACGTTTTCCACCAGTGGTCTATTGTAGGGATTGATTGCATGACCAAAAACGTTATTGGTTTTGGGAATGAACTTGGTGCTATTGAATTGGCGATCGAGCTTTCGCCCCAAGGTAGCGAACTCATAAGCACTTCGATAATCCCCTTGAATCGTGAGCATCATCCCATACAAACAGTAAGAACAGCCCGAACTTTCGGCATTGCCATAGGTTAATGAAGTATCAACCATTAAGAGGATACTCAGAATTGTCAGCGCTTGATTGCCGCCAGTATAAGCAGCTCCCCATAAATTGGGGAGGATTGACATACATACCTTCTTCGCCGGATCGGTCATCGCAGGCAGATCGAATAAATCTGCGGGTTGTAGAGTTTCGAGTTTGAGGTGAATCTCCTTGAGTGTCGTTGCAATCAGCGCTTGCTGACCTTCATCGGTTGCCGGAATGCTCATGCCCATAACACTCAAGCCACTCAGTGCAGCCTCATAACTGCCGAGTAGATTCTCTCCCTGATTGGATCTCAGGGCTAGTTGCAGACCATAAATATCTGCTAGATGGAATTTATTCTGAGCGTACTGTAATGCTCGATGGAAGAGTCTTTCTGCCTCGTCAAAGCGCCCTGTGATGTATTCGCACTCTGCACATTCCCGATAAAGCTTAAATGTGAGGTCGTAGGCAGTCTGCCAACTATCTTCGGGAAGCATTTCCATGCCGATGGCGCAATATTTAATGGCTGCCTTATAAGCTGTGGAAATTTTTGCTTTTTTGCCAGCAATCAGATTCAACTGAGCTAACTCATAGCGATCGCCGATTCGATCTATCAGAGCAATTCCATTGTTCAACTGATTAACAATATCAAAAACATTGAGTTCTACAGCTTCAGGTGGCGTATTTTGCAATAGCAATTGCCCAATTTTGAGATGAGTGGCTTGCTTTTGGTCGTCAGGAATCAGATAGTAGGCAGCTTGCTGGACGCGATCATGCAGGAAACGATAGGTTGGATTAACTGTCTCTTCTGGCTCAGATTTTTGGGCACCCTGAAAAAACTTGTAAATCTGACTCGTGGGTAAAATCAAGCCTTCCTCCAAGGCTTTCCACAATGCTGTTGCGACATCGGTTGCTGATTGTTGTGAAACGATCGCCAATGTTTCCAGATCGAACTGTGCCCCCACACAAGCAGCCAGCTTCAGTATCTCTTGAGTAACTTCTGGCAACTTTTGTAATTGCCGCGCCATGAACTGGACTACATCATCAGTGAGCGAGAGCAATTTCACTGATACCATATCGCACTGCCAGTGTCCTACTTGCAGGTCATAGGCAATGTAGCCCTCCTGATGCAAAGCTCTGAGAAATTGGGTAGCAAAGAACGGGTTGCCTTTGGTTTTTTGATAGACTAACTCTGCCAGGGGTTGCGCTAGAACTGTGGAACAACTGAGGGTGTCGGCAACCAAACAATCGATCTGAGATTGACTTAACGGGGCGAGGGTAAGGGTACTGATAGTCAGTAGATCGAAAACTTTTGGAAGTTGACGAAAGAATGAGGGTTTCAGCCGTCGTTTTTGGGACTAGCAATTATAGCTAGTTGCGATCGCTCTTAAGTCTGCCTAGAACAAAAGTTCTTGAAATGCTCCTTAGAAGCTGATTTCGGCTCCTGCTATTCCAAAGCGAAAATCAAGGATTGGTGAGGCTTCTGGAAAACTTTTCGGTCTACTGAATGTGACAATGCACTAATTCCATTGGATCATTTGAAGCAAAAGGTAACTCTCCTGTAAGTAATTCGTAGAAAGTTACACCGAGGGAATAGAAGTCTGTGCGATAATTAATCCCACGATTCATTCTACCTGTTTGTTCTGGGGAAATGTAAGCTAGTGTCCCTTCTAAAACATTGGGATTAATCAGTGTTTGGGTTTCTCGCGGTAATAAACATGCGATACTAAAGTCAATTAATTTAACTTGTTTGGTTTCGGGATTAATTAATATATTGCTCGGTTTGATGTCTTTATGAATAATGCCCTTGCGGTAGAGAACATCTAAGATGTTGCAGAGTGCGATCGCTATTTCTAAAAATTCTTCTACAGACGTAATATTATTTTTGGCAAAATAATTGTTCAGGGAAGTTCCCCCAAAATCTTCCATCACCAATGCATAGCCATTTTGGTAAGCTTCCAAGCTATAAGTTTGAATAATTAAAGAAGAATTAATATTTTTAGTAATGGTGTATTGATTGCGAAACGACAAGAGTTCGCTGAAGCTGGGATAAGGATTTTTCAGCAGTTTAATTACTACCGGGAATAAGTCAGTTTCTCGAACTGCTCGATAAACTAGTGTTCTCGAACCATTGTAGAGTTCTTCAGTGATGCGATATCCGGGAATACTGACAAGAGTGCGGATCATACTGCGCTCATCCTCAAAATTGCTGGATTTAGTATTCCCAGATATATCAAGTAAACTACTTACGCTCCCGCAAGCGGTGAGCGCAGGCTTTTAAGTAGCCCTGAACTGTCTGTACTGAGATTACAACACAAACAGTTCGAGCCTCCAGGCTGGGTTACAAAAACAGCCCCAATAGTAGCAATATTTTTTGCTCCATTAAAATCAGCATCACCACTCCAAGAACAAGCCTCATTAGTACATTTGAAACGCCTATCAGAACGCAATCCAATATGTAGGCATTGATGGCAAGTAAGACTAGTCCAAGCTGGAGGAACAGCAATTATTTCTACTCCAAATTGGACACCTTTGTATTCCAAAAAAGACCTTAACTGATAAAAAGACCAAGAGTTAGAACGTCTACGTTCTGTCTTGCTTCTTGGCTTCTGGTTGGTTCTTTCACGAATACTTGTTAAGTCTTCAATTGCTACTGCTGCATTATTTTTTAATGCGTCCTGAATTATGGACTTGCTAATGTTGTAGTTTAACCATTGCTGAAATCTTCTCTCCTTGCCCGACAACCGTTTCAAGATATTTCTAGCTCTACGTCTAGTTGACCTTGTGCCTTTCGTGGCTTTTTTCTGGAGAGAACTTCTCACTCTAGAAAACTTATCCCTAACATCGTTGATTTGCTTTCCATCCCACCTGTCACTATTGCTAGTCACAGCAATGTCTCTACGACCAAAATCGACACCAATAGCCAGCAATCTTGACGCGACGCTCGTTGCGCTAAAGCGTCTCCCCTTCTCCCAAAGAAAGAGGCTAGCGCCAAGGGAGAAGGCTCGCTCATAGCAACGCTATGCCGAAGGCGTTGCCTCTCGTTCGCGGGTGCGGCGACCACAGGAGAAAGAGAAGAGAAGGCTTTACGCTACGCTATCCGCTTTTCTGGTCAGAATACCCAACTGAATTCTGAATTCTGACTCCTGAATTCTGTTTAATACAAATTATCAATTTTGAATTCTTACATACAAATTAACTTTTACTATAGATTTTCAGCATTTCCGGACATCCCAACAAATAAACATTTATAACAATTGTCTAGAGAATGCTATTAATTAATTTTCATATTTCCTTTACTTATTTCTCATCAAGTTTATATATTTCTGCTATTTTTCTTGGAAAATTATAGTAACCTGAATTTTAGTGAGTACATTACTTGTTATCTACCATCTAGCGAAAAATCGCTATCTTTCAGGTATGTACCACAACTCCACAACTTCGCTGTCAGTTCTTGAATTTCTCACTCAAAATCGTCCACAGTGACTATTTATCCCCACACAACACTAGAACCCGTTTCCAGTACTTATGAAGAGATTTCCTTGTGCTGATTCAGTCGCCTGTGCGTCTCACTACACATCATCAAGGCGTCAATTATCAGCTAACCCTTGTTGTCGCCTATACAGAGAAGTTCTGCGATCGCAAATTTAAGTAAACGGCGTTAAAAAGTCAAGCTATGTTACGAAACGTAAAATCAGTGAATGCCTTAGAAATGACTCATTCTACAGTTTTTACAGAACTAAACATACATGGGTTTTATCGTGCCGACTTAGTTAAGACATTGAATTGATTGAATGCTGAGTTTTAAAGGATACTTTATTAATGAAGTTACCATCAAGAATAAACTTCTCAAAAAAGTGCCTACACGTCAGTTGTTCAGCTTCTTATTTCATCAGTTATTGCTTTTAATATTAGGCTGTAAAATACGGATAACAGTGATATTTTTGTGACTGATGGGCGAGAGCCAATAGTCTATGCGTCGCACTTGAGTTACTGTTAGATTGGCTAGATTAGCGAAAGATACAGAAAGTCAATCTGATTTTTGAAATACTATTTCCTGACAACAGTCGGGTCATTTTGCTATTGGGCAATAGCATATGGATTGATTTATTTGTATTCGCGCATATAGCTTAGCAGAGATTGGTGAATTAGCAGTTGGGGGGTGTGGAATCTCTGTACTAACTTAAATGTGACCGCTATATTTATCTGAACAGTGCTTCTAATTAATGTCGCTGTGAATTCCGAAAACGAAATTCACCAATTTCGCCTGCAAATATTAATTTTATTCCAGAGCCATCCCAATGAAGACACTTCCGATTAGTAGATACAGATTTTTCCAAAAACTCCAACCCCTATCTCTGTTGAAAAAAATCACGAGTAAGTCTGTTACTGGTTGTTTGCAAGTATTTAGCACTTCAGGTTCTTGGTCAATATATGTAGATGAAGGTAAACTGATTTATGCCTGCTACTCAGAGAAAATGTTTGAGCCACTTTACAGAAATTTGCAACGCTTGAGTCAGCAAATTTCTACTCTCCCTCGCGGAATTCATGAACAACTGCGGGCGATATTTGAAACTGGCATTGAAAATCAAGCAATACCAAATCCAGATTATCTAGCTATTTGCTGGTTAGTCAATCAAAAATATATCAGTCCCTCTCAAGCAGCGATTTTGATAGAGGAATTAGCACTAGAAGTTTTGGAATCATTTCTGAGCTTAGAACAGGGAAGTTATGAATTTATTCCTGAAAGCTTTTTGGATGATATGCCAAAGTTTTGTCATCTGAATCTTCGTTTACTAGTTGAACGATGTCAATCGCCCAGAAGCAACGCAGAGCATTTTTCTGTAAGGGTAGGAGCTAATAGCCAGACATTAACAGTTTCCCCCGTACAACCCTCGCAATTTTTGCGAAAAAATCAGCCGCAACCTGAAACTAAAACTACACAAAAGTCGCCCAGACCGTACAACGGCAATAAACCAGGAACATCCGATAATACGAGTCAGCAAGTTGTACAACCGCCTACTCAGAAAAAAGTCTACACAATCTTTTGTATTGATGATAGTCCTGCGGTATTGAGTACTATTCAAAGTTATTTAGATGAGCAAACTTTTTCGGTTATCGGAGTCAGCGATTCGTTCAAAGCTTTAATGCAGATTATCCGCACAAAACCCGACATAATTTTGTTGGATATTTCCATGCCTCATTTAGATGGATATGAACTTTGCTCTTTACTGCGGAAACACTCGCATTTTAAAAATACACCTGTGATTATGGTGTCAGCAAAATCAGGATTGATAGATAGAGCTAAAGCCAAATTAGTCGGAGCATCAGGCTATTTAGCCAAGCCTTTTACGCAAGGAGATTTATTAAAAGTAATATTTAAGCATATTGTTTAGTTTTTTTTATAGATAAAATAAATAAATTTAATTAACATATTTTTTGGGAGATAGAAGCTTGAGTATTAACTGGGTGGCTACTATTCTAGTTGTAGAAGATTGTCGGCAGGAATTGGAATTAATTAGTTATTATCTGAGAGATAAAGGTTACAATGTAATTAAGGCAACTACTGCTAAAGAAGCTCTAGAACTAGTTTTAGAAGAAAAGCCGGATGCGATTGTTACTGACGTTGTAATGCCGGGGATGAGTGGATTTGAATTATGTCGCTTCCTCAAAACAAATCCGACTAATCCAAAAATACCTATTGTAATTTGTAGTAGTAAAAATCAGACAATTCACCAGTTGTGGGCAAAGAAGCAAGGTGCTGATGCTTATATAATTAAGCCTTATACGCCTGAACAACTACTGAATCTGATTCAATCAGTAGAGGCTATTGTTTAGACTGACGCTCTGATGCGGAGAGATTTTAATAATAAGTGATTAAACCATATGGTAGTACATATGTACTACCATATAAAGGATCGCGGTTTAAGGGGCTTCCAACTAAAAAAATATACAACTTTTATTGTGCGGTGGGCGTCTCGCCCGCCCATAGACAATGGCGGACAAGATGTCCACCCCACAAGAGTAGATAATTTATTTCTTGGTAATCCCTAAATAGATGAAAAAGGCTGTAATATCAGGTTCGGATGGATACTTATAATTAGGGCTGACGCAAAGACGCTCTGACGCGGATAATTTTGAATTATAAGTAATTAAGCGAACTTGATATTATACATCTGATGCAGCAGAACTTGAATCTAAAATCCAAAATCCAAAATCTAAAATTCCTTAAGCTGCGCCAAATTCAGATTGTAAAGCATCATCGTTGTTATCAGCGATCGTTGCCACAATGGTGATTAGCCTAGAGACTTCGCCGGGAGACAACTCCGCTAAGGTGCGTGTGGATATCACAACCACCCGATTTTCAATAATACCGAAACGCGCTTCAAAAGTGCTAGAGCAATTTAACTCCAAAAGATACCGCATTAACTTAGGTTCATTTTTGGCAGGTAAATCTAGCACCGCAGACCAAACCGTTATGGTGTCTTCATCGCTTTTTCCACTGAGTTGGACAAATACTTCCACACTCCCGTACTTAAATTTCCAGAGATAACTACCCTCTGGTGTGTGGCTAACCATTGCACTGTCATCTTGTTCTAAGCTGTCGATGACATTTTCAATTACCTCCACATGGTTAATACCCGTTGTCTCGGCGATTAACTCATTGATGGCTTCGTCACTAGTTAGAGTTTCTTGGTAGCTTGTCATACAGATTTTTTTCTCAATATACTCGCTGTTTTATCTACACATACTTTATAGCTTGTTGTCACGGTTAGTTTGAGCTTCCTGAGGTGATAGTCTTGTCATCAGTCATACCAAATCAGGTGCTTCTAAATAAATACAGTCAAAAATGTTACTTTAATTTCATGTCTGTGACTACATCTGAATTTAAGAAATAAAGTCTAACGCCGAAAAGGATGTGTAAACTTATGACCACTGTTTTGAAACCATGCAAAATAGTGATGTTCGTCAGTTGGGTATTAATCGAAATAAGTGGTATGTAGTTATACGTAGCAATGAAGTAATGAATAAGCTTGTGAATGTGATATTTTGGAAATTGAAGAAATAAAAGCGGTGATTTTTGAGCTAGCAGTACAGTAACTCATAAAACTGATGGCAGAAATTGAAGAAAGACTCGAAGCTATGACAATGATGCAACTGATACAAACTGGATTTAAAGAGTGGCACGGTCTAGAAGAAGATATATATAGGACTCCGATTTGATTTCTGAAAACATACTGAGACTGAAAAGCCCGTTTTATCTAGGGTTTTATCTGAAATCTTGTTCAGAAATCAGATATGAGTCCTATATAAATGACAAATGATGAACAGGAGGGCGTGAAACTCACCCCTGGCGGACTGAAAAAACTTGGCAATCTTGTTAATATTAAGGATGACATCATTGCTAATGCTATTCGTGAACGTGGCGGAGGACAAGCACAGGTTAATCAGTTACGTAGCGATTATCAAAATCTTAAAGTTGGTGACTTAGCTAATTTAGCTGCTGCGGGAGATATAGACGCCGAAACTGCTATTAAAATTCTCAAGCAAGCAAGGAAAAAGCGTGATAAATATGGCAATCAATGAATTTCCTATCGGGCAACGTCTAATAGGTGTATCAACAATTAGTGATGTAGAATATGACGGGGATGAACTTTGTCTAGATGAAGTTAATCTTTATTTGGAAGATACAGAACAGAAAATTACAGTAGTAACTCTTTTACCTATTGCTGATACTGATGAAATAAAAGTAATAATAGAAGAAGCTATCAAAAAGAATAATCAAGTTTCTGCTAAGTCTTATAATTTATTATATACTTCACTACCACTGTATGTAAAATTGATGTCGGTTTGGGTGTGTGAAAATGTTCAAGGTTATCAAGATCAGGTAATTTTTGCTTTTGAAAGTTTACATCCCACTATTACGTTTCTTGCTGAGGGTTCAGTTATTAAAGTATTTATGCATGAGCAAGTATACAAGAAAGAAAATGAATTGACAAAAGCAATTATAGAAGCCACTGAAGACTTGGTAATGGAAATGAAAAATGCATCGATGAATTTAACAGAGGTTGCTGAAAATTCTCCAAATCAATCAAAAATAGTTGAGTAGCGATGCCTGCGGCGAGCTTCTCTACGAGACGCTCCGCGAACGCTAACGCCCCTTCATTAACCACACATCCAAAATGCTAGAATCGCCGTAGCACAGATGCTTTCACAAGAGGCGACGTGGAAAACATAGAATTGCAAATTGACGAGAAAATCCTTGAAAAAGCACGCGCTTTGGCAAAGTCTCACCATTGTGACTTGTCGCAATTGATTGCTTATGCGATTGAACAACTACCAATGAGAGAACCAGCAATGAGAGAACCGGCAAAGTATCCCTTATTGGGACTATTCGCTGACGATCCTGCCTCAGTTGATGAGATGCTAGAAGAAGTAATGAAGGATCGGGCAGCACACCCCTTAAATCAAGGTTTTGGACAAAGTACTACTTGACACAGACATTCTTTCCGAGAGTCTCAAGCGTAGAGACGAGCGTGTTGTATCTAGGGCTATTGCTTATCTAGCCGTTTTTGGTCAGTATACTATCTGCACTATTACAGTCTTAGAAATTGTCAAAGGCTGGCACAAGCTTGGACAGAAGATAAAATTCAACAGTTTTTTGATCAAATTGCGGTTGCTGAAGTGTTAACACTAGAACTCAGTGATGCTGAGTTGGCGGGACGCATTTATGCAGATTTAGAACGCACAGGACAACCAATAGGACTTGCTGATGCCATTATTGCAGCTATTGCAATCCAACAAAACTTAACTTTAGTCAGTGGTAATTTATCCCATTATCAGCGGATTCAAGCATTAGGCTACAACTTGAAGCTGGATAATTGGCGAATCTAAATACCCTTTTCTTGAAGACAGTGGAAAATAAAGATAAGTAAGAACCATTCTGGGCGCCATCCTCCATGAGTTATTGCCTTAATCCCCGTTGTCCGAAGCCTGAAAATTCTGGTAATGTCAATTTTTGCTTGACTTGCGGTTCTAAGTTACTTCTCAAAGAGCGATACCGTGCTATTAAACCAATAGGTCAAGGTGGTTTTGGCAGAACTTTTTTAGCTGTGGATGAAGATAAACCATCAAAACCGCGCTGTGTAATTAAACAGTTTTATCCCCAAGCTCAAGGCACTAATACTGTGCAAAAAGCCGTGGAGTTATTCAACCAAGAAGCGGTACAGTTAGATGAATTGGGTAAGCATCCCCAAATTCCAGAACTTTTAGCATATTTTACCCAAGAAGATCGCCAGTATCTTGTCCAAGAATTTATTGATGGCCAAAATTTAGCTCAGGAGTTAGCACATAAAGGTGCTTTTAGTGAAGCGCAAATCTGGCAATTACTCAATGATTTATTACCAGTATTGCAGTTTTGTCACGCCAAACAAGTGATTCACCGCGATATTAAGCCGGAAAATATTATTTTACGTAGCGGTGATGGCAAATTAGTTTTAGTAGATTTTGGTGCTTCTAAATCTGCTACTGGCACTGCCTTAAATAGAACTGGCACTAGTATTGGAACTCCCGAATATGTCGCTCCTGAACAAATGCGAGGTAGGGCTGTTTTTGCCAGCGATATTTATAGTTTGGGTGCTACTTGTATTAATTTATTAACCAGGCGATCGCCCTTCGATTCCTATGATACCAACAACGATACTTGGATTTGGCAGAAATACATAAAAACTCCTGTTAGTAATGCATTAAGTCGCATTCTCAACAAGATGTTAGAAAGTATCCCAATGCGCCGTTATCAAACAGTAGATGCCGTTTTAAAAGACTTAAATCAACACTCACAACCAGCTACACCAGCAAAGCCTGTTCCTCAACCTCCGGCTAATTCTACACCTCCTTTAGTCCCCCAATCTCCTAGCCAAATCGATTTAGAATTAGAGCAAATAAAAACCCAGTTTGTCGTTGGCAATAAACCCCAACCAAATAAAATCCAACCACCAAATTCAACACCTCAACCTTCTAGTAAAAGTCAAATAGATCAAGAATTAGAAGAACTAAAAGCTAAATATCTTGGCAATAACAATCCGTAGGGACTGGGAATTGGGTGGTAAATTAATATGGGAATCCGATTTTATCTGTGAAACAATACATCATATCAACCCTGTAAAATTAGTAAAATATTTATCAGATATCCTCTTAAAAACTCTCCGCGCCTCTGCGCCTCTGCGTGAGAATTAATTTCTTCTAGGCTTACGAACTACACCTTGCCAACGAATAGTTTGCTTAGCAGAACGTTCTCCCAAAGAACGAATCGCTATCACTTCAATCTCAACATTCACACCAGGACGTAAAGCTTCGTTATCAATTTTCAGCTTACCCAAAGCTAGAGTAAAACGGTTGTAGTCACGAGTCACAAATTCATCGAGAATATCCCCTTCATATTCAGTTTTGTAGCCAGAAAAACCGTGCAAGCTATCTTGGGCACGGAATTTGAGGCGAAACTGAGTATTAATGGCATCAGATTTTGCTGCCAAATCAACTATTTTTAAATTCAGATTTTGTCCTGCATCGGCAAACTCAGCCACAGCTAACCGAGTAACATCTTTTTTGGGAATGGCATGGTTAACAGTATAAGTTGTCAAATTAGCTTCACTTTTGCTGCTACCAGCAACCCATAAATCCTCAGGAAAACTAACTTCTACTTCTTTACTGTCAGTTAAATTTACTGTTACCACTTCATTGGCAAAACTAGTGATGGGTTGTCTTTCTTGCCAAACTATTTGAAAAGCTTCTTCTAAACGCTGTTCAAACTCTCGATAATTATCGGCGATCGCCGAACCAGGCGCAAGTAGAGAAATTGCCCCCGGACGAACATTCCACTTGTTTTTCGACAGGTTAAATGGTTTATTTGTCAATTCCGAAATTGCTAACTTCACAGTCGGATTCTCATCAGCCAAAGCTTCCTTGCTGTTGACAATACTCAAAGTTCCTAAGCTTCCTTTCCTACCATCCCTACCATCGCTACCATCTCGCCCATCACTACCGTCACTACATCGATAAACCTTGTTAGTACACTTATAATTAGGAGTACCGGGAGTTCCTTCGCAAGTTTGCACTTCCCATTTCCGTCTGCGACACTTACAACCCGCCGTACCATTCCCACCTCTACCGCCGCGTCCGCCTTCGCCGGCAGTGGCGCGGACAAAAATATTTCGCAAGTCTATCAAATTCTTGTAGTAAACCGTTATCGAACCACCATTACCCCCATCTCCTCCTTTACCGCCGCTACCACCACTACCGCCATTTGGTGCATTGATATCGTGGCTGACATTATCACGTTGGTTTCCACAGTTAGGTCGATAACCCCGTTCTCCATCTTCCCCATCTTCCCCGTCTTTCCCCGATAGATCAAGATTCACAGGTGAACCATCGACAAAAATATTCTGGTTCTCACCACTAGAACCATCTCTACCCGAACGCCCATTGCTTCCTATGCGTCCATCTGTGCCATAATTACTGGCTACTTTATCATATTTGTCAGAGGCAACGGCTGGACATGAAACTGAACCAGAGGCAGGTAAAAAGTTTGTAAATAAGTAGAATGTCAGCAGAAGTGGCAGCTTACTTTTCAAACTTTTGTGCATCTGTTTACACCTAAAACTTCACTTTAATAACTGTATCTTGTTTCGATCGCCTTAATGATAAATGACGGTCTTCAGTAGAATTGTTCCAAAAGTCCTTCTTTGCACCTTTGCGTGAGACAAAAAATAAAAGGACGTAAGCGGCATATAATCGTTGATGCTTTAGGCTTGCTTATCGTTGTAGTCATCACAGCCGCAAACCTAACTGAACAAGCGGGCGCAAAACAAGTTATATCAAAACTGAATTCTATATCATACGCCTGATAACTGTTTATTGTGAACTCTTCCCGGAAAAGTTCAGCTATACATGCTATCTTTTGGAATAGATGACATTCTATAGACAAAGAGTAAAGGAATTGTCTATCCAATGTCCAACACTCGGCTATTATTCAGATTTTCGGCACACTGTTAGTGTTACTTATTTAACAGGAATCTCCTTATGGAGCCAGGGCTAAGGTTACTAATTCAATTGGTATTAGAGTTTGCACCTGTAATTGTAGACCTGATACAAAAGAGAACGGAAGAAAGTCTGACTACAACTAATTATCTCTTGCCAAAAGTCATCAACGAAGTTGTAAAATTTGGAAATATCATCACACAAAATGATAGTTCTGATTCCAGCTTTGAACAAACAAAAATTCTGCAACAACAATTAGCTGTTGATCAGCGTGAGACACAATTAAAAGTAGCAAATCATGAAAGAGAGACCGCTCTCAAGTTACCAGAAGTTTACAAAATTTTTGATAGCTGGCCTTTAAGATTATACCCGTCACAAATTTTAGAATCTCATCCAAACCAAGGACGTACTCCGCTAAAAGTTTTTCTTGCTCCTCCGCAAATCAAGTTTGATCAATTTGAACATAGGAATGATGGCATTTGTGAAATAGAATTAATGTTGGCTGAAGGTTTAAGAAAATTGTTCAATCAGAATTACTCTCTGCATAATCCTGTTAGACCAACAGAATTTTTAGCAGGGGCTTGGGATAGTAAACGTTTTCATAGTGAATCCAGTATCAAGGCTCTGTATGGCATATTGAAAACAGAGCCGATTTTAATTTTAGAGTCAGAAAATGATGGCGATTATCTGAATTTTCGGATTGCTTATTGGGGATTGAAACAAGAGAAATATTACTACAAAACAATTGCACGGTTATCCTATAAAGAAATTCTTCAGGAATCTGCCAAAAGTCGCGCTTTGGAGTGGAAAAAAATTCGAGATGAATTATTAGCGCTGGGAGAAACTTTAGAAGAAATCAATCTTTTGGGCAGAGATAATGTGTTTAATTTGGCAATTTTAGAAAAATCAGAAAAATGGCAGGCTCAAGGAATTGATGTTAGTAAATTATCTTTGCAATATCAAGTTAATCATCAAGATTTTGAAAAACTTTGCCAAGTGTTGATTTCTTGTCACTTTCTGGTTGCTGCTTGGGTAGCGGATATTTATCACTTAATTCACCATGATGTACCACCTTTGCTGCCAAAGTTGCTGCCAAGTTTGCTCAAAGATGCTCTTGATTTACAATCTGTACAGGCGATCGCCACAGGTTACAAACAAGTCTACCAAGCTCTAGAACAAGAGCGACGTTACTGGGTTCCAGAGTTGGCTTTGCAATTAGCCCACAGCTTATCACATTTACCCGATCGCACTTGGGCACAGGAACAAATTGATTACTCTATATACACATGGTTGGAATTACGTCAAGTCTCACCACAGGAATTTGCTAACTCATTAGAGGCGATGCAATCAGCCGTGAGAATTGAAGATGAAGAATATTTCCAAAAGTTAAAAGAATATTTTACAGGTGTGAGCGATCGCCAAAGTATTCTAGGTATAGAGAAACTGTTAAATGCGATCGCCAATCTCAAACATAAACGCACCCTAGAAACTGTCAACCTCACCTACACCCTAACTGGACATGCTGGCAAAGTCACCTCTGTGGCTATTAGTCCTGATGGTGAGACTTTAGTTAGTGGCTGTGCAGACAAAACCATCAATCTCTGGAATCTCAAAACTGGCCAACTAATCCGCACTCTCACAGAAAATTTGGGTGAAGTTTCGTCCGTAGCAATTAGTCCTGATGGTAATTTTCTCGCTGTTGGTAGCTGCGAACACCCCAAAAGTAATGTCAAACTCTTGCATTTGAAAACAGGCAAAGTATTGCACACACTTTTAGGGCATCAAAAACCAGTAAATATTGTCGCAATCAGCCCAGATGGTACAATTCTTGCCAGTGGCAGTAATAAAATCAAGATTTGGAATTTAGATAAAGGCGATGCCTGCGGCGGGCTATGCCAACGCATTTGTACCCTTTGGCATTCTTCTGCTGTTCATGCCGTAGCAATCAGCCTTGATGGTACAATCCTTGCCAGTGGTAGTTCTGACAACAAAATCAGGTTGTGGAACCCACGCACAGGTGACCCATTAAGCACACTTAACGGTCACGATGGCGAAGTCAAATCAATTGCCATGAGTCCTGATGGACAAATCCTCTTCAGCGGTAGTGCTGACACAACCATCAAAATTTGGCATTTGGGCACTGGTAAACTGCTGCACACATTAACTGGACATTCAGATGCAGTAAAATCCTTAGCCGTTACTCCAGATGGACAAAATCTGATTAGTGGGAGTGCTGATAAAACTATCAAAATGTGGCGACTTTCCACAGGTGAACTACTGCAAACCCTCACTGGCCATTCAGGGACAGTGAATTCTCTAGCCCTGAGTCCAGATGGTAAGTTACTCGCTAGCGGTAGTGCCGATCAAACCATCAAAATTTGGCAGATAGTTTTATAGTCCGAAATAGTTAAAGTTAAAGGAGAACAAGGAGAGTGCAAAGCCTTTGGCGAGGAAAGCTCTTTTGAGCTAGCACCAAAAGAGACTTGTTCGTTTTTTAATGAATGATGTTCCTGGTCGTTATGGCGATATTATAGTTCATCTATTTAATAAGTAATCAAGCGGACATGATATGAATTGATGGTTGAAACCATTGAAAAATTGTTCAAAATTAATTGTGCAAAATCATCCCACGATTCAGCAACGCCAAAAAATCTTATGGCGAGAAGGGAGTAATTTAGGCAGGGGGAGTAACCGAAGTCAAAATTAGCTCCCTGACATCTTTTGCTGAATCTTGCTGTAATACTGATGCTGCGATCGCCTCACTCTCCTCTAAACTTAAGTGATTAATCGCCTGTTTGATTGCAGGTATACTTTGGGGATTCACGCTCAATTCATCCAGCCCCAAACCTAATAAAATCGGTGTTGCTAAAGGATCTGCTGCCAATTCACCACATAAACCTACAGAAATCCCCGCCGCATGGGCAGCTCGGACAGTTCGCTGTACCATCCGCAACACCGCTGGGTGCAACGCATCAACTAAATTTGCCACTCGTGGGTTAGTGCGATCACCAGCCATAGTATATTGACTAAGGTCATTAGTGCCGATACTAAAGAAGTCTACCTCAGCGGCTAATTGATCGGCGATCGCCACTGCTGATGGCACCTCTACCATAATCCCTAGTTTTATCGCTGCATCGAAGGGGATACCAACTTGATGTAGTTCAGCTTGCACTTCACCGAGAATTGCCTTAGCTGCACGCACCTCCGTGAGAGTGGCAATCATCGGCAACATAATTTTAATTTGGTGTCCGACACTCGCTCTCAAAATTGCCCGCAACTGAGTTTTGAAAACTTCTGGATTACCCAAGCAAAAACGAATTCCCCGCCAGCCTAAGAATGGGTTGGCTTCGGGAAACCCTATCCTCAAATAAGGAAGTGGTTTATCGCCGCCGACATCTAAAGTCCGAATCATCAGCGGACGATGATCTAAAACTTGAGCGATCGCCTGATACACTGCTAATTGTTCTTCTTCAGTGGGGGCGCTGGTTCTGTCCAAATACAGAAACTCGGTGCGGAGTAGTCCCACACCTTCGGCACCGTTAGCGACAGCAACTTGGACATCACTAATACTACCAATATTGGCAAAAACGCTAACTTGACGACCATCACGAGTAATTGCTGGCTGATGTGCTGTGGTTCGTGCTTGTTGTTGGGCAGTTTGCCAAGCTTCTCGCTTTGCCTGAAGCTGTTCTAGAATATCTAATTCTGGTTCTACCCAAGCTTTGCCACTTTCACCATCGAGTGCCATGATTGTACCGTCTGCCAAGTGCAACACCTGGGCATCTATTCCCAAAACTGCGGGAATACCCAAGGTGCGGGCGATAATTGCGCTGTGGGAAGTGGCACTGCCAGAAGTTGTACAAATGCCCAGCACCTTTGTTGGATCTAGTCCGGCGGTATCCGAAGGCGTTAAATCACTCGCTACCAAAATCGCTGGTGAATCAAGATGCAAGTTGACAGGGGCATTTCCAGTTAGTAATCGCAGCACCCTTTGCCCCACATCCACAACATCGTCCACTCGCTCTTGCAAATAAGAGTCCTCAAGTGTCTGGTAGGAAGTCGCCACTTCATCGACTGCGGCTTGCCAAGCAGCTTCGGCATTGATATGGTGTTCTAAAATGCGCCCATAAGCCGCTTCCAACAGAACTGGATCTTCTAAAAATAGTAAATGGGCATCAAAGATGGCGGCTTCAGCGTCACCAATTTGAAAAGATGCTTGTGAGAACACCGCCTGAATTTCTTGTCGAGCGATGTGAATTGCTGCTTGTAAACGTTGCCACTCTGCTTCTGGATCATCTACGTGGTATTGGGTAATGGAAATGGGAGTGGGTTGATAATGAACAACAGGTGCGATCGCCACTCCACCAGAAGCTGCAATTCCCGAAAGTTCGCCGGGAGTTGCTGGGGTAACTTCCTGCCTAGATACTGGTGGAGAATTTAAGGCAACATTATCTTCACCAAAATTAGTTGTAAACAATACTTGCAATGCTGCCAGCGCTGCATCTGCATCTGAGCCGGTGGCAGTAATCAGCAATTCGTGTCCTTGGCGCACCCCTAAAGTTGTGACTTGGTTAATACTGTCACCCCGGACTAACCCAGTATTTCTAGTTAAATTCCGCACCAAAATTTGAGATTGAAATCGGGCTGCGGTTGCCACAAACTGGGCTGCGGGGCGGGCGTGTAATCCTAAGCGATTGCTGACAATCAGCTGGATTTCTCGCCTTGGGGATTCTGTATTGCTTGCTGGGATGTCGCTATCCACAACCAACAAAGGACTACTAGCCACACCCAATTGAGTTGCTTTTGCTACTAATGCGCTCCGTGCTTCCGCCATAACTTGGTGAATGTTCTTCCCAGCCGCAGCAGCTACAACAGCAGCGATCGCACCTTCTACCAGAGGCGCTTCACACAAATAGACTTTTTGCCGCTGTTCCTCTGGGAGAAACTCCAGTGCCATTTCTGCACTTAGCAAAGCGCTACCCAAATCCATTAATACTAAGACACCATCATCAGAGAAAACAGCAGCGATCGCTTCACTAACTTGGATGGGATCAGTACCCAAGGGATTTTCGGGATCTTCAATACCTGCTGCAATGGCGATCGGGAATTCACCCTGAACCATCTGCGCGGCGAGTTCCCGCACACCCAGAGCTAATTGTTTACTGTGAGAAACTATGACAATTCCAACCACTGCCACACCGCCAATCTTATTGAGAGGTTTGTGATTAGCCAGTTATCCATTTCATTTTCCCATTGGGCTAAAATTGCAACTGCCCGAAAATATTCCGGTCTTTGGAGCTAGAAACCCGAACAAAATAGCCTTCTTTTACAGGAATACCCGGTGTCCACTCATAAACTCCATCGCTAGCAGTACGGGAAGAAATGTTTTGAATAAGTTTGTTCTCATAGTACAACTTAATCGAGACATCGCCATCAAAATTGTCTCGCCACAATATTAAATAAGGCTGATCTTTATTTGCAACGACTTTACCAACTGGCTGACTGAGCAAGATTTTTGGCGCAACCTGATTTTTAGTTTTTTTACGGAATCCCAGATAATGAGGTAGGTGTCGAAAAGCAGGATTTTCTTGCGGATTAGACAGTTGTGGAACAATAATATTTCCGCTTTTGGGATTGAACAAATAAGTTGATCTGCCACCGTCAACGGTAATGATATCGCCTTTGACTCCTAATTTGCGTAATAAATCCGCTGCCTCGTCTAAAGTTGTTTGGTTCACTGTCATAATCAGCAGCAACTCGTCACCCTTAACACCATCTTTGTTAAGAGTACCGATGACTTGGTATTTATTTACTTGATTTTGAGCTAATACTTTTGCCGGATGGTCGCTGTATTCGTAAGTGACGATGGCGTTTTTCACTGCTTTTTGATTCAGAGGCGCACCACTAACTTGGTCGTAATTTGTGATATACGCTTGCTTTTCATCCCAAACTAAAGCCTTGAGGCGAATATTACTATAATATTTATCTTTTGGTTCTTTGACGGGGCCGTAAGGACTATTACCGCTACTGATGACTACACCATTGAGTTTAATTGGGAAAGATAATTGAGTACTAGGTTGATATTGCTCAAAAAAAGAACAATTAATCATAGAAAAAACGTTGTTACCGTAAAGCTGTTGATATTCATTTGCAACTTCTGAGAATAACTTGGTTTTGAAAAAAGGGCTGTAATGTCCACCTTCTCCTTTATAGTAATTACCTTGATTTTGACCCATATTATCGACCTCTCCAATGATTTGGTCGATGTGCATTTTGCGGAGGTCAATAACTTGTAAATAAGCTTCGTTACCGTTTGTTAATTCTTTTCTATATAAAGCTGCACCGTCTATCACCTGGAGAGGCTGATAAGGAGATAAAGGATCGAAACTTTGAGCAATCCAAAGGCTACTCAGAATTGGCAGCAAAAACAGCAATAAATTGATGACAACATTCATCAGTATTTTATTTTGGGAAAAATAAGTTTCAGTAATTATAATCCAATACAATCCAGATCAGCCCAAAACCCTCATGTAGAGACGCGATTTATCGCGTCTTCTCTAGACCAATTATCTACACCAATAACCCTTAACCCAAGCGTATTGAATTATAATCTAAATTTTAATATTAGCCAGCTTTTGAAGGTCAACGTTGAGCCTCAGAAGGTCAACATTGAACCTCAGAAGGTCAAAGTTGAACCTCAGAAGGTCAAAGTTGAACCTCAGAAGGTCAACGTTGAGCCTCAGAAGGTCAAAGTTGAACCTCAGAAGGTCAAAGTTGAGCCTCAGAAGGTCAACATTGAACCTCAGAAGGTCAAAGTTGAACCTCAGAAGGTCAACATTGAACCTCAGAAGGTCAACATTGAACCTCAGAAGGTCAAAGTTCAAGCAACCTTTGTTGTAGTATAGTTTTGCTCTTGTATTATTAATCGTATAAGAAATGACACCTCAATTTGAATACAGCACACTTGCCCATCCCCAAGATATTCAGCAGCTTGGGACTATCTTTAAGCAGTGTTTTGTCAACGCACTTGGTGGCGAGGAAGCTTATATCAACCAAATTGGCGTAGAAAATTTTCGCATTATTCGTGAGTCACAGCAATTAATTGGGGGATTGGCAACTCTGGATATGGCTCAGTGGTGGGGTGGTGAGCGTGTACCAATGACGGGAATTGCCGTAGTGGGTATTACTCCAGAATACCGTGGTTCGGGGGGAGCGATCGCTCTCATGCAGCACACCCTCAAAGAACTTTATGCTAGAGGTGTACCGCTGTCTGCCCTTTACCCAGCCGTGCAAAGCCTGTATCGAAAAGTCGGGTATGAGCAGGGGGGTAGCTGGTACATTTGGGAAGTTCCAACCAACGCAATTGGGCTACGGGAGCAACCCCTACCTTTGCAACCAGTAGTTCCGATAAATCATCAAGTCTTTCACCAACTATATCAGCAGCAAGCAAAACTCACGCATGGATATTTAGACCGACATCCCGCAATCTGGGAGCGATTAATCCAAGCAGATAAAAACGAAATAGCCTATGCCTATTTCATTGGTGCAAAAGACCAACCCGAAGGTTACATCATCTTCACTCAACAACGAACACAAGATGGTGAAATTATCTTAGTCAAAGATTGGGTACTGAGAACAGTTGCGGCTTTCCAAACTTTCTGGTCTTTTCTCGCCACCCATCGCTCCCAAATTCAGCGGGTGCGTTGGAAGAGTTCTGCAATTGATACCCTGACATTGGTGTTACCAGAGCAAACAGCCAAGATTTCGACTCAGTTTCGCTGGATGCTGCGAATAGTAGATGTAGTCAAGGCATTGGAGATGCGGGGTTATCCATCAGGAATTCAAGCTCAACTGCACCTAGATATTCAAGATAATTTGCTAACTGGAAACAATGGTAAATTCATTCTTTCTGTTGCCAATGGACGCGGTGAAGTTACAAAAGGTGGAAAAGGTGAGTTGCAGTTAGATGTCCGAGAACTAGCACCACTATATACAAGTTTGTTTACCCCCTACCATTTGCAAATAGCCGGAAAACTGCACGGGACAGAAACCGCTATTTCAGCAGCTACGCAAATATTTGCAGGTGCCTCGCCTTGGGTGGCTGATTTCTTTTAAACGGAGTTCTCAGAACCTCTCTCTGCGTTGTGAACTAAAGTTCAAGTCTGTTCCTCTTAAGAGTCGGAGAGGGACAGTTTTGCGTATAGGACTTATCTTATACCGTTTAACTTTAATTATGATACAAATACGTTGGTAGGGGCACGGCAATGCCGTGCCCCTACGCGAAATCTATATGTATTAAGGTTTTAGTGAATGGGTTTTACTTTCTCTCTCTACAAAACATAAGTCGGAAACATAATTAATCCTTGGCTCGTCGTTCCGCTAGATTAACAATTTCTGTTGTTGTCAACTCACATCATAAATAAAACTGTCAGCGATTTACTTTTGATAAGTAATGATGATTTATTGTGCTTATCTAATCCCAAATACCATCTCAAAAAATAACTCAATGGGATTTATGACCAATTATTCCTTGATGCTACAGGGCAAGCGGATTGATCCACATATCAATCCAAAATCTAAAATCCAAAATTGTCTGGCTTTTTCTCCGGAAGTTCAGCACAGTCATCAGAAAACAATCTAAGTAAACCTGATTAGTTGCTCCTTACTTGCACACCCACATTCACAACATGAAATCACATCTACTGGCCATTGGTTTAAGCAGTTTGGTTCTAGTTGCAGGACAAGCTAAAGCTTCACAATTACAGTCTTGGTACTATGATTCTAGCCAAAACCAATTAGACCTAACTACCACTTCGGGAATAGAACCAAAAGCCTTTTTATTAGATAATCCTAGCCGATTGGTAATTGATTTACCTGGAACTAATTTTAATTCTGATAGTGTCAAACAAAGTTTTGGCAATGCAGTTAAACAAATTCGCGTCGGCAACCCAGACCCTCAAACAACTCGTTTTGTCGTAGAATTAGCTCCCGGTTATGATGTTAATTCTCAAAATATATCAATTAAAGGAGATTCTCCTTCTCATTGGATTTTCAAATTCAATTCATTTAACCGCCAAAGTAATCCCATTGTTGGGGAAAATCGAGAAGATATTGCCATCAAATCCACAGATGCAGCTACATTTGCTGGAGTTGTCAATCTTGGTCAGGAAATGGTCGGTATTACTTCTCAAATTCGCACTTTGTTAGCGAGTTATAAAACATTAAATCCGGGAATCTTTTTCTTAGATTTAGATACAGGAAACTATATAGATATTAATGG
Source organism: Desmonostoc muscorum LEGE 12446 (assembly GCF_015207005.2). Taxonomy (GTDB): domain Bacteria; phylum Cyanobacteriota; class Cyanobacteriia; order Cyanobacteriales; family Nostocaceae; genus Nostoc; species Nostoc muscorum. Next base: position 189,847 of record NZ_JADEXS020000001.1, on the reverse strand, counting down.
TGAAAAAAGATTTGCTGCTGCCAGTACAATCAAATTTCCCTTATTAGTGGCTCTTTTTCAAGAAATAGACGCTGGGAGAATTAAACTCACAGATAAATTAGTGATGCGGCGCGATTTAAGGGTTGGTGAATCGGGAACTATGCAATACAAACCCATCGGCACTAAATTTAGCGTCTTAGAAACTGCTACCTTGATGATGACAATCAGCGATAATACCGCCACAAATATGGTTCTCGATCGCTTGGGTGGTGCAGCAAAAGTGAGCCAACGTTTTCGTAGCTGGGGATTGCAAAATACAGCACTCCGGAATCTACTTCCAGACGTTGCTGGCACAAATACAACTAGTTCTAAAGATTTGGTGAGATTGGCGGCGTTAGTTTCTAATAATCGTTTACTATCCCCAAACAGCCGCAATCAAGTTTTAGGCATTATGCGCCGTGTGAAAACCAATAGTTTACTACCAGCTGGTATTGGTCAAGGAGCTACCATCGCCCACAAAACTGGTACATTGAGATTTATCATTGGTGACGCGGGTATTATTCAAATGCCCAACGGCAAAAGCTATTTAGCAGGTGTTTTGGTGCAAAGACCAAACTACGATCCCAAAGCTGGAGATTTTGTCCGTGAAGTTTCGAGAAGAGTCTATAATTACCTAGACCATACCAAAGTCAGCAATATAGAACCGATACTTGGCGATACCTCCGGCGGGCTAGGCCTACGCACTCGTTAGTTAAGCGATCGTAATTACCATAATTCCTGAAATCCTAAATGTAGGGGCGTACAGCTGTACGCCCCTACCTATGTATGAAATAGTGGTTAATATGCTTATTCAGCAAGAGGTTGATAAAATTTAGATGTGTAAACTATATATTATTAGCCCTACTTGAAATTCGCATATTTAAATGTCACTACATCAAAGTTCTGGTCGCTGGCGGTTAGGGTTAGGGTTATCTCTGTTAACTGTCTTAATGTGGGGAATTTTACCGATCGCTCTTGCAGTAACTTTGCAAGCACTTGATGTTTATACAGTTATTTGGTTTCGTTTTTTGGTATCATTTGTACTGCTGTTTGGATATTTAGGAATAAGTGGGAAATTACCGAAGTTAAAACAACTGCGTTCTGCTTCTGGGAAGTTATTGGCGATCGCTACACTCTTCTTAGCGATGAATTACTTCTTATTTATGCAAGGTTTAGCATTAACATCACCCGCTAATGCTGAAGTTTTGATTCAATTAGCTACCCTTTTATTAGGTTTGGGTGGTTTAGTAATTTTTCATGAACGTTATCGGCTGTATCAATGGATTGGTGTCAGTGTACTGATTTGCGGTTACTTTTTATTTTTTCGGGAACAGCTAACGAATTTAATTACAGCGCAAAATACTTATATACTAGGTAGTATTTTGATTGTGCTAGGAGCAGCAGCATGGGCTATTTATGCTTTGGCACAAAAGCAATTATTACAATCTTTGTCTTCCGCTAGCATCATGCTAATTATTTACGGAGGTTGTGCTTTATTATTCACTCCCTTAGCTAGTGTAAAATCAATTTTTACACTTGATGCTTTGCGGTCGGGAATGTTGATTTTTTGTGCTTTGAATACTCTAATTGCTTACGGTGCTTTTGCTGAATCATTAGAACATTGGGAAGCATCACGAGTCAGTGCAGTATTAGCTTTGGCTCCCATTGTGACATTAATATCAGTTGCCGTGGTATCAGCGATCGCACCTGATTTAATTCCACCAGAACGGTTCACTTTTTTAGGAATATTAGGAGCGGGTTTAGTAGTCACAGGTTCAGTGGCGATCGCCTTGGGAAAAAGTGATTGAAGAAGAATTCAGAATTCAGGAGTCAGGAGTCAGAATGTAAAAAAATCAACAACAAGTTTGCTTCATTTCAATGTTAATCATACTTTTAGCGGTTCCCATTCAGATGCAGTACAACATCAGATCGCAAGGTGTAGGGGCACGGCACTGCCGTGCCCCTACAGGTGTACCTCACGCTTGTGGGGAAACGCTATAAGTCAGATGAATTCTCAATTTGACTTAGAAGAATTCTGAGAATTAGTAGAAATTATTTTCAAAAGCTTTAGTATTTTTTTAATCTAGTAAAATTGTGCCATATCCAAAGTTACAACATAATTACTGAGGCATGATATTTTTTGATTTGTTATGATTTTCTGGTGAAGGCAAACTACTGAAGTCATTCTTTTGTAAAATCGATACTTTTTCCACAAATTTGACTTTGTAGCGATCTAACTTGTTAAACTTATAGCCAGAAAAAATCTTTGAAAAAGAATTCCGCAGTCAGAATTTAGGAGTCGAAATCAATCAGTAATGATTATGAATATCCTAGTACAGTATGGATTTATTCATCTGCAAGTCATACATAAATCCTACTGAATTCTGAATTCTGAATTCTTTTTCAATAAACCAAGCAGGGCGCCCGAAAAACTACCAAAGCCAACACCTCAAAAAACCAGACCACCGAAACAGTTGAGCGATGAATAGTTTGTTTGGTAATTGGGCCAGCACCCTGAGAAAAAATTTCCTGTTGCTGGTTCTTTCAATGGTGCTGCCAACATTTGGAATTAGTAATTCTGTATCGGCAGCAGAACGCATTTATGCGTCTTATTCAGCTCTAGAGCTTTCGATTTCAGTCACAGCTTTAGAAAACTACGCCAAAACAGGTGTAATTGACGATGATTTAGCAGCATATCAACAATATTTACCTGTTGAAAAGCTTCAGGAATTGCGGCGGATTTTACTTAATCGTGTGGAAGTTACTCCGGCAGTGGTTTCGCAACTTCTGTACACATCCCAAGGAGAATTTTTGCTGCATCGGTTGGCGCAAGCGATTAAAACCAAATCTCCTCAACCAGAATCAGAATTTGGTGCTTTGCGATCGGCGCTGATTTCAGCCTCTGCTGAATCAGGAGGCTTAACACTTTTAAATGTGTTACGTAAATATCCTAGCAGCAGCATTCACCTTGATGTAGCGCAGACTTTCGGAATAGCTACAGAACTGGACAAACTTGTTAATCAAACCCAGCAAGCGATCGCGGTAGTTTCCCAAAAGTCAAAAATCGAAGCTGCTAACATCCAACAACCAAATTTATCACAATTACCTAACTTACAAATTCCGGGAAAGTTTAAGTCACAAAAATATACCTTAAAGTTTTTTGATTCAAGGCGGCATCGGCTTTTATTAACTGATGTTTACATTCCCAAAATTCAAACTCCCGCACCTGTAATTGTGATTTCTCACGGCTTGGGTTTAGACAGCAGCAACTTTCAATATTTAGCTACTCACTTAGCTTCCTATGGATTTGTTGTAGCTGTTCCCAATCATCCTAGTAGCGATATTAAAAAATTGCGTTTGCTGTTGAATAAACACGCCAATGACTTAGCACAACCAAGTGAATTTGAAGACCGACCTTTAGATATTACATATGTATTGAATCAATTGGAAAAAGCTAACCAATCTGATTCACGGTTTAAAAATCGGTTCAATGTGCAAAACGTTGGCGTATTTGGTCAATCTTTGGGAGGCTACACAGCCTTGGCGTTGGCAGGCGCTAAAATCAACTTTGAGCAGCTAAAACAAGACTGTCAACTAGCAGGACTGGAAAAAACCTGGAATATGTCCTTACTGCTCCAGTGTCGCGCTTTGGAATTGAGTATTAATAACTCTGGCAAAGATTATAACCTGCGGGATGAGAGAGTCAAAGCGGCGATCGCAGTTAATCCAATTACCAGTTCTATTTTCGGTCAAGCTGGCTTAAATCAAATCAAAACTCCAGTGATGATTGTCAGCAGTAGTGATGATACTGTTGCACCGGCTTTATACGAGCAAATTCTACCTTTCTCGTCGCTGGCAAATCCACAAAAATATCTAGTCATGCTTGTAGGTGCCACCCATTTTTCCACCATTGGTAACGCTAACCCTACAAATCAACAAGTATCATTACCTGCTGAAATGATTGGCGATGCTTCCCAAGCGCGTCGTTATATGAATGTTTTAAGTTTGCCTTTCTTCCAAACTTATGTTGCAGGAAAGTCACAATACATTCCTTATCTCAACGCCAGCTACACTCAAAGTATTTCTAGTAAGTCTCTTGGTTTGAGTCTCGTGAAGTCATTGAATACAACTGAATTAGCACAAGTGCTGGATATTCAAGGAGGCAACCCTTTAAAAAAAAAAGTTCCAAACACCATAGTTAGCTTCGGATTTTGGATGCTGGATATTGGTGTTTCGTTACTGAATGTGATGATTTTTATGTAATTTTGCAATCCGGTTAAGGCAAGAGACGCGATCCGGTTAAGGCAAGAGACGCGATAAATCGCCGTCTCTACAATAATCAATTTTTTGTAGAGACGGCGATTTATCGCGTCTAATTCAAATTCGACATCATGAATCTCAGTGTTTCAATCCCTAATAGTGAGTAAGTGAAATTTCAACTCTTTAGCAAATGCAGAGCTTGAAGATTCTCAAGTTGAAGTTTCAATCCCTAATAGGGAGTAAGTGAAATTTCAACCAAAAACACCACAATCGTGGGAACCACAGGGGAAGTTTCAATCCCTAATAGGGAGTAAGTGAAATTTCAACAATTAAATTGGAATTAATTAATAGTAAAAATCAGGGGTTTCAATCCCTAATAGGGAGTAAGTGAAATTTCAACATTAATTGCTAGAGATGTTACTTGAACCACTTGATGGCAGTAACTGCCACGAAGTGCTTCCACAAGGGCACTGCCATGAAGTGCTTCCACAAAGGAAAGAAAGTATAAAGGCACGGAAGATCATAAATATTATACACGGGGTTTTAAACAAGATTTGGTGTGTAATTTATAACGTGCAGATATTCGACGACACAAATCGGGTAAGTGTCGGGACAAATCAGCTGAGTCATAACCAATTTGGAATGCAAGGTGTTTGAGCGATTGGGGTGGAAAAGATTCTTGATGTAGTTCTAAAAAGGAACGCACTTTATTTAGATCAAATGGGCGATTAGTTTGAGAGTATTGTTCGGATAATGGTAAATCCTTTAAAACTATAGAGCTATCAAGATTAAGGCGGCCGAGATAAACATCAATTAGAGAAATTGATAATCGGTAGCATACACGTAATAGTTTATTAAGTTGAGGCAATGCATTGCCAACACGCCAATCTCTAGGAACAGTAAGACTTAAATGCATTTGTTCGGCAAAAGCTTTAGCATTACCCTGAGTCACAACATCAATACACTTATTTATAGCTAGAGCGACTGATTCTCGATTTGGTGGTTCAATTAAATATGGTGTTTGAGCAATTAGTTCTCCAACTTGTTGGGCAACAAAATTGTGCCATTCTCCTTCTTCGGTATGATAGAATTTTGATTCTAGCATTGAACAAGCTGTACCCAACCAATAATGACATCTACAGCAAAATCCATTTTTAGTATTCCAAGCTAACAAGTAAACATTTTGACCACAGTTGGGACAATAATTCATTAAAGGATACTGATGTCTAGAACAAATTTTAACTGTTGAAATAGACCAAATTAATGGCTCGTAAAGTGGAAGACCATTGTTGCTCCATTCCGAATAACATAACGGACACCAAGCCTTATATTTACGCAAGAGATTTCTAGTTGGTACAACTTTTGACCAAGGTATTAATGTTAAATATTTTAAGATAGGCTGTTGAGTTAGCTTTTGTAAAACTAATAAAGGCTCAAGTGCCATAGTTCCAGTTCCATTCCATGCACCTGTTTGGTTAAAAAAGATGTGGAAAAATATCTGTGATAAACTATCTGGATTTGGTCCTTTATAGCGATTAATTTTAGGGGCTAATTCCTGAGCCAGTAAAATTCCTGTGGGAATTTGGTGAGTTGCAGCTAAACGTGTAATGTAGCTGGTCAAACTTTCAGTAAACGCTGTTCCTAATAATAGTGGTTTTAAAGGATATAAATGACTACGTTGTGGTACATCTATTTGTTGAGTATACCAAGGGGGTTTTAAGTTCAATTGATTATCAAGCATTTCCACCTCCAACAATATCTCTTTTGGGATTTCGTTCGCCAGGATAGTGTTTTTGGCGTTTGATTTTCGTTGCCGAATCTGCCGATGAATGGTTGTCAGCTACTTCCTCATTTAAGCTATTTTGGCAAAACGTTGCGCTTCATCAACTAGAAAAATTTTTAACTGTCTCTGTCTAAATATATACTCTACATCAGCTCGTAAATCACCGAGGTTAGGCTTAACTTTTACTGTTTTTTGTTCGCTACCACTAGCATAAACCCGACTACTAGATACTCTAACCTTATAATCAGCAAATGGTTCTCTTAAAGCAATTAAAACGCTTTTGTAGTAATCTTTCCAATCAAAAGAACCGCTGTCTGGAGAACGCGCTTCTACTCCCGCAATGGGAAGATATGCTAAATCTTGCATCATTAAACCTTGGTTTTGTTCAAAGATGATTTTCATTACTTGAGATAAGAGGGTTGTTTTTCCCACACCTGTAGGACCAAACAAGAAAATTAATGATGCACCCCCTGGATTGTTCACCGCATCTAACAATTCTTCATAAGCTTGCTTTAAAAGCCGATGTACTACTGTAAAGTTAGTAAAATAATTTATTTTATCCGCATCAGATGCTGTTAATAACTCTTGGGATAAGCCTGCGGGAGAATGCATTACCAAAACTCCTCATATGGTTGAATTTCTTCGGGAATAATTTTTCTGGTCTCTGGTGGTTTTATAGGGAATTTTAAAACTCACTCTTTCTGCTTCTGAGCATAGCGCGGATGATTCTAAGTCCACATATATCCTTTGGTCTGCTATCAATTTATATATGTAATCTGCATTGATTCCTGCTGCAATTAACTCTGATAATTTTATTCCTGGACTAGCGGAGATTATTTTGATTGTTTCAACTATCTCTTGTGTGGGAACTTCTAATTTATCCGATAAATAATCTTCTAAAAAATAGAGATTTCTCTGTTTCCTCCAATTAATTTCTTGGTCGGAGCAAACTTGATAATATAATCCCCAATTTTTGGCAAACTCTTCTCCTGGGGGACATCGCCAATTGCCGTTACTATCTGACTGGTAACGATTTGGCATTTTTGATGCTAATTTTTCCAGTTCATCTGCTGTTTTACATTCTGACCAACCTGCCTGATCTCGTCTAATTACAAAAAAGTCTGGTGTATGTAATACTCCTATTTGTCTTCCATTTAAACAGCAGTATTGCAATTTGATTTTTGGTGGTTGGTCGTAATATTCTAAAACCTCTGGGTCATATTCCATTTCATATATTCGTGCCAATTCGTTCCGGTGGCTCTCAAACTGAATTATCACTCCCATTTTTTTACTGGGATATCGCCCGACAACATTCCCAACCCTTCCCCTGACTCGTCTGGAAGGTGGAGAACTCCGTATACTTTGAATCATTCCATACTGCTGTGATGACAATGAGAGTGATGCAGACCATGAGCTAAACTCACCTTCTGTCAACATTGCTACCTCGGTATGCAATTTCTACCTTAATTGCATACTTATATTTAAGCCAATATTTTTCTTCCAAAATTTAAGAATCGTTAATTCTTTCTACTTACTGACACTACCTACTTCCATAAAACCATCCTATTAGTCTTTACAACCTTTGCCTGGACTGCTATTTCCTGCTTTCTACAGTCTGAATAAACAATCATTAAAATTGGTTTTTTCCCAGTATTTGTATATGATATTATCTGCTATTTTTACCGCATTGCTACTGATGTCATCGGCATTTTCTACTTCCATATTCACATTCTCACTCCTAAAGTAGGGTAAATGCTTTTATACAGTAAACCTAACAACCGTTGATACATAAGGGTTTTCTTGATTTTTACTGGTGGCACATACTTACTGCCACGATTGTGCTTCCATTTTTATACTTACTGCCATCGTCTGCTTCCACTCTTTCATGGATTTTCTGCCAGCGCATTTTCTACATCACGAAGTAATCAACCTTTGAGGTGCATTTACTGCCATCGTCTGCTTCCACTTTACTGCCATCATGTCGGTAAAGTGACAAGAGAACTGGGTAAAATAAGTCGTTTCAATCCCTAATAGGGAGTAAGTGAAATTTCAACGATAGCATTAGCAGATAGAGAAGGATTGAGGCAAAGTTTCAATCCCTAATAGGGAGTAAGTGAAATTTCAACCTTCATCAGCTGCTAGTTTGTTAATGGTTAAGCGGTTTCAATCCCTAATAGGGAGTAAGTGAAATTTCAACTGCGGTAGCCTGAAACACAGTTTGTATTTGGTTTTCAAGGTTCGGTAGCGCGGATGCAGTAATGATAGCATGTGAAATTGACATTGGGTTTGAGGAAAATAGCTAGAACGTAGTCTGTGTAAGGTGCGCGGGTACTTTCTTAGCTATTTTCCCCAAAACTCTTGCACCAGGCGAATTTGAAGGTTACTTCCTCCAATTTCGTTTTGAACACCTACCCATCCGCGCATTCGGCAAAGAAAATAGAGTCATCACGAATTTTTTCCCCACCAATACGTTCAACTTTACTTAGACAGCAGGCACATATAAAGTAAAAGAGGATACTATCGGTTTCCGGCTTGATTAACTTGTTCAAGCGCGATCGCAATTTTGCGTACTGTGTATCGGTGAGATGGCATTCAAATACACTGAACTGTACCCACTGTCCATAGGACTTGAGAACTTTGTGAATTTTGGTGCGACGTTTATCTTCTGAAATATCATAAGACACAACAACATTCATTGCTAGTTTTCTTCTCCGATTTCTACTTCAAAACTAATGGTGGATATTTTTCGGTTTCACCCATCAAGTATTTGGCTAGCAATCTAGCCTGTAGTTCAAATGCTTCTTGATAAGTACATTTGCGTCCGAATACAGGATGTTTAAACTCGGATTGTTTCTTTTGTGCATATTGCTGCAAAAATCTTTTTCGCCCTTCTGGTGTTAGCGAAACTGCTTCACTCAAGGGTTCTGTCAGGAAATCTGCTTTTGTCAACAACTGCTTATTTAATACAGACAATACTATAGGACTCCGATTTGATTTCTGAAAACATACTGAGACTGAAAAGCCCGTTTTATCTAGGGTTTTATCTGAAATCTTGTTCAGAAATCAGATATGAGTCCTATATTGCGTCTACTACCAAGGGACGAAATTCTTCCATTAAGTCTAATGCCAATGATGGTCTACCGTAGCGATCGCAGTGCAAATATCCCAAATATGGATCGAATCCGGCAATGTTGACAGCACCTTGAATATCATGCCGCAATAATGAATAACCAAAGCTGAGTAAAGAATTAACCGGATCGGTTGGAGGACGGCGGACACGTTTATTAAAACTAAATTCTGTAGTGCGAATTAATTGGTCGAAGCAACCAAAATAAGCAGCACTTCCAGCACCTTCTAAACCGCGTAGTGAATTAATATTTGTGGTAGTCTCGATTGGTGCGATCGCTTGTTCTAAACGTGTTATATTCACAGATAAATCTAACCCTGAGCTTTCACGTTGACGACGAATAAGCAAGTTACGATAGTTTTTCAACTTCCCGCGCACAAAACCTTGTACTACATGAATTGCTTGGGCTGATTCACCAGCTGCTTGCCATTGGGCTTTACGCACAAAGATGTTTTTAGTCACTTCTGGTTCTATTCTTCCCAAATAACGACCATTTTCCGTGAGAAAAGTAAGAGGTATATGTCGTTCTAGTAGTTCCGATATTGCGCTAACCTCTTGCTTTCGTAACTTCCCAGGTTGACTACCCGTTGGTAGGAAATAGTTTTAATTTGCATTTTCGTTGTGCTATTTTTGACAAGTCCAAGGAAAGAAAGTGTTTGAGTCATTCAATTGCTGACGCGTAGCGTTCACGCGTGAGCAATTGATTCACCCCAAAAGATTTTTCTCAGCTAAACAAGCAGACAGAAACGCTAGGACAACAAATAACAACCACTAAGAAACAAGCTAATGATGCCCTGTATGAAACCCAACAAGGTAGAGCGATTGTTGAAGGGAAAGTAGCAAATGCAAGTTCAGCAGCAAAACTTTGATTGCTAAAACAGTTTCTACCATTCCACCTGGCAAGCGATGGAAATGGGCAGGAAACCTGAGAGCATTTCAAGCCTTCCCTAACGCTGGGATTAATAGTCAAAAATCAGAAATTGCAATCTTCAGCCTGTTTCTTAATCGTTCTAAGTTGCTCGTCCTACCAGAGTTTGCAAGTGGATATGAATTAATTTTATCTGAGGCTTATTGGCTCAGAAATCTGCAACTGACAATTTACGAATTCACAGGACAACCCAGCGATAACCTGACTGAATTAGTTGCATCTGTCAAAGACGATGTATTACGTGTTGAATCTAAAATTGATGTTCTTTAAATATGAAAGGTTTCACAGCAGGTGATTTAATCGCTCTAGGCGGTTTGATATTGGCAACTGTAACCACTGTCATGGGCGGGGTGTTATGGTATGCCAATGCTGAAAAAAAGAAATATGCATCTGAAAGAGACTTTGCTCACATGCGGCGAAATCAAGAGCAGATGCAGCAAGGCTTGAACAACTTGCTGCATGAACTAGACAGACGTTTTGATGTTGTTGAGCGGGATATTTTGGAAATCAAAGCTTCTTTGAAACTTCCTAAGCGCGATTAACTCACTGGGGATTCAGCGTAAAGGATGTTTACTGATTTTTCCAAGGCTAATAAGGTTGAGAAGTGTAAATCTTTTAGCTATTCGAGCATACTAAACTTACATATTTTTGATTTTCTAAATTCATCGCCCCATCAGCTTATTTCTTCCAAGGGAGTTTAGTACCCATTTCCGTGAATGCTGAGAAGATGAGATAAAGAATCAGTAACCCCGCAACTGCAAAAAAAGCTAGTAAATCACTATTCATAATTACTTTTGGCTAAAACTTTGCTAATCATAACCTACAGTTGTACGCTCTTACACCCGATTCATTTGTTCCAAAGATTTTTGCAAATGGTATTGAGTTGTGTGCAGAATTGATATCTCCCTCGGTTAGAAACCGAAGGATTCTAAACTGATGTTGCTACGGGGTCTAAAAGACCCACTCCGCAACGTTTATATGATTTATTTAATCTCTTGAAGAAATCAATTCGTTGTAGCACTATCAAAGATGCCCTACCCACCTCGGCTAGATTTAACCCTAGCTGTGTGGTTACTTTTCGCATGATGTTGGCGCTACCATTGCAGTCTGCATTGATAATGAAGCCATCCCTGCTTTTGTACTGACCTCTATTTATGCGGTTTCCGCTTGCTTTCCATCCATCTCCCCATCTCCCTCATCTCCCTCATCTTCCCCATTAAATGCAACTCGATATGAGCAGTTAATCTCTACCGTTTCTCTGAGTCTGTAATCTTTGGTCTTCTGGATGCAAGCTAAACCAGCCATACCAGTGACGAACTGCTAACCAGATGGCTGAAAGCAAACCTGCGAGGCTGAGGGTAAGGCCGCTAAACGGTACTAATAATCCAAACATCGGTAGTACTGCTCCAGCAATAGTGCAGATGATAGCAGCAAGGGAAGTACTGCGGCTAGCACCTAATCCCCATGTCAAAAACAATAAGATGATGGAAATGAAAGCCCAAGCCAATTGAGCATCTATCAACCGAGCCAGATAGGTCAAAGCCAATATAGAACCCATTTGACATCTTGTGAGGTTTTGAATTAAGGTACTCCTCAGCATCTAAAATCCAATACTAATGGCGTATTCCAGCAACCTCACTGATGCAGAATGGGAAATTTTTGAACCCTTATTGCAAGAGATATTACCGACTAAGAAGCAGACTCGACCGACCAACTGGCCAAAGCGAGATATCTTCAATGGAATTCTCTATCAACTAAAAAATGGATGCAATTGGCAAGACTTACCTAAAGACCTCCCCCCTTATTCCACTGTATATTGGCACTACAAACAGTGGCGAGCAGCCGGGGTATTTGAGGAACTGATGAGTGTCTTACATGGACAAGTGCGTGAACAGGTAAAAAAAAAACCGCACTGGACGACATTGATCATCATTGACTCCCAAGCAGTGAAAAATACCTGCAACGCCAGTGTGGAGTCGAAAGGTTTTTGCTTCTACAAAGCCACCAACGGTATTAAAAGGCATTTGGCTATTGACACCCTTGGGTTTCCCTTTTTTACGCTCTGTACTCGCGCCAATGTCTCGGATGATGCCGGATTAATTGAGATGTTTACTCTCAACATCGACTACTTCAAGTCAAAACCTATCGATATTCCCAAGATTACTATCCTGCTAGATCATGGGTATCACCCAGAATATTTGACTCAGGAGTTAGAGCGAATTTACCCAGAGATCATGACCAAAATTCAGTTTCAACTTTCTACGAAACCCTCAAAACAAGAGAAAGCGGCACAAGGAAAATCTGGATTTGTTCCGGCAATAGCTAGATGGGTGATCGAACGCTCCAATGCTTGGATGGAGCGCTGTAAAATTCTGGTTAAGAACTTTGAACGAACCCTGGTTAGTGCCACTGCCAAACTCAATATCTGCTTCATCAGGCTAATGATTAAGAGGCTTGCAGCACCTTCTTAGATGTCAAATGGGTTCTATACAAGCAAAAAATATACTACCAGCGATCGCTATATTTTTGAAACTCATCGGCAGTGATAAATATAACAATAATATCCACCACAAAAATATTGCTGGTGCTAGCAACAACAGCCGAGGAATGATGCCAGTGTGACGAACGGGTTCGGTATTAGTAAACACTCCAAATGGATTTTTAACTGAAACATTATCGTTGAATATCCAAGTAAACTGAGTGCTGCGCCCATCAACTTTTATCTCATTCGGTACAATACCGCTGGCAAAATCAGCCGGAGCAAAGTTGGCAATTGCTGTGAGGCGGAAGTTAGAAAGCAACTGTCCGGTAGCATCATAAACCCAGCGCGGCCCCCCTTGAGCTTGATAGGTAACTCGAAAGGTGGTTGCTTCCCCTGGTTGCAAACGGAAGGGAAAGCCATAGTCTCCGGGATTGGTTTGTTGTAGCCTAGTACCATCACGCTCTACTTTGTAGCTAGCAAGTAGCGAGTAGCCATTAGGTGGCGATGCTTCAAAGAAAAAATTATTAATATTGTTAAGTTGGTTAACTACTTTATAATCAGCAGTGTATTCCACGCGATAAATTGAACTGCGACCTGGAACATCTACACTTTGGTCAAGTTTGACTTGAATTTGCGAACCAGCCAAAGTCAAGAAGCGGGTAACTTCTCGCGTATCATTGACCTTAACTATCTTGCCGTTGACTTGGGTTGTATATGAATACGGCTCTTGAATAGAGTAGCGCACTTGGGGGGCAGACTGTTCGAGCCTTTCACCTGCAACACTTTCCGCGACTTGAGCCACCCTTGCTTGTTCCCAGTGATGGTAGCGATTGCTCAAAGTTGAACAGAGAAAAAATCCCGGCACCAAGAGAACTAATACTAGAGTTAAATGTTGTAATCCCCGCAACAGTTGGGAATAACGAACAGCCCATTCACCAATGAAAATGACATTTTCGCTTTGGTGGCGACGTAAAGAAAAACTCACCAGAGCGATCGCAATTCCCAAAGCTATAACTAAAAATACTAATAATAGTGAAGCTGTAACCGCTTGAGTTCCAAATTGCACAAGCTCAATCGGATGTGTTAAATCAGGTAATCCAGGAATACCTTGAGCAGAAGATGACATGGCGTATTCTTGCAGAATTTGGAGAACCAGACCGATAAATTCTCTGAAAAGTTTCTCCACGACAGTTTTATATGATACCCCAGCAGTTTTTCTCCTTTAGTCCACCCACAACAAAAAATCAACAAGGGGCTTCACCCCCTTGTTTTAACCCAAAACCCTCATGTAGAGACGCGATTTATCGCGTCTTTTAGGTATCACGTCTTTTAGTGAAATGTAGGGTGCGTTATGCCGTAGGCTAACGCACCGTCAACGATTCTCCTGTATCTAAATCCGCCAACCTATTGATTCTGACTCCTGAATTCTGACTCCTGAATTCTGAATTCTTCTTCAAGATTCATCTAACCGTCGTTGCCATTCAGCATCAATTTGTGCAGAACGTTCGACTTCCTGTTCCATTAAGTCGGTTTCCGTCGAATAGACCAATTCTTCATTCCCAATAACTTTTTCTGCCGCAAACTGATGTGCAAAGTCAATCTTTTGCTGCAAAGAACTATCTGCACTTGCTAATAGCCTAGCGCGATCGAGGCGATCGCGGTTGCGTGCAGCAATTTTTTGATTGCGCCACTTAATCCAAAAATAGCGCAATAACGGTATCCCCAAAAAACCAACTCCATAAGCCAACAGCAGCCAATAAATTCCTTGCACAAAAGCCACTAGTCCGCCTAATTGAGCAGCAACAGTACCATCTCTCAATAAACTTCCCAATACTAAAGCGCCAACAAAATTAAGGGTACCCAAGCCAGCACTCAGCATAATTTGCCCTGAACTTGCAGCACTAAAACGCCAGGGAAATTCCTCTAAGTAAACTGATATTGAATGACGACGCTTTTTAGCTGCACTTACCTGCAACTCTGGGAAGTAATATACAATTTGCCCTTGGTCACTGACGGATGGTTGTCCATTAAATCGCGTCAGCACCGGCAGCATATAATCTTCGTAATCTCTTTGATATCCCTCCCCAATGTCATCGAGATACGGAGAAATTTGTTCTGCTACCACTGCGCCACCGTTACTGCGAATCACCGTAGCGATTTCTTGCCAGCGACGTTCTTCTAAGTTGGCGTTAGGATTACCATCCCCAAATAAAAACGAAAACACAGCTTCAAAGAAATTCAAATCGCTTTGTTGTCGCCTTTCATCTCGCCGTTCCTGGTAGTGGGTATTATGATCTGGGCTAAAATACCAAAATAAATCTGGGAAAAAGAAGAACCCACCGCCGGAATTACTGCGCCCATTATCACTGTCACGGTCTGAATTGGCAGCGGTGATGATAATAATGATGGTAATACTGATCAAGGCGATGGAAACAGTTAAGAAAATTCCAAAAGAAATCCGAATCAGGTAAAATAGAACACTCCAGACTTTTTTCCACCATTCCTGCAATCGTAACCTGAAGTATTTATTACGTAAAATTGAGCGGAAATTTTTCGGAAATAGGTAAACAATATCACCTGAATCTGCTACTTGTAAATGTCCGCCAGCATCAGATGCTAGGGCTAACAAGCCAAGATTAGCTTGGGCGACATTCAATCCTGCCTGAGTTGCCACATCACCAACGGTGACACGGTAACCCAGTTGTTCCACCGCTTGCATAATGGTGGGATTGAGAGTCATTCCTCTCCCCTCCTGCGAAAATATACTCTTCTTTTTTCAAGTATAAAGTTTTATTTTGAATGCCTTGTCAAAGACATAAATAAACTCACAAATAACTTGACACGCAATATGTTAAAATTATTTTCCTTGGTTTAATTAACCAGCAAATTTTCTGCCTAAATATGGTTCAGTACACCCTCGCTCAAAGCCCAGAAATTATCCTCACTGTTTCTGGAAAAGATTCAGCCAAAGCCCGTGACAAAGCAATGGATCAGTTGATGGAACTGATGGATGCAGGTAAGCTACCCACGGAACTCGAAGAAGGATTTGGTCCTCAACAACTAATTGAGGTTAAAGAAGCAAGTATTGATACTGCTAACGGTGAGGACACCATTACCCAAGCTGTTCAGGTTTTGAGTAACTTGGCCACCCTCAAGCTGAAAGTTCAAGAGTCACGATCTGAAGCGTTGGAAATTCGTAAAGCGGTTGATGTTCTGTTCACTGACGAGTCAGTGACTGAAGAAGAAATTACTCGACTCAAGGAAGGCTTTAAAGTTCTCAAAAATTTTGCTCAAGCTAATGTGCGTTACCAGGAAGCACGAACTAAAGCAGAACAAGCTCGGCAGGTTCTCGATCAAGCTCTGAAATCGCCTGACAAGTGATTTTTCAATAATGAATTTACAATTATCTAATTTAAATGCAAAAAGACAGGCTTTTATGCCTGTCTTTAGCTTTACTGGGGCGCTAGGATTCGAACCTAGGGATGGCGGGACCAAAACCCGCTGCCTTACCACTTGGCTACGCCCCAACAACTTCACCCTACCTAATATAGCAGCTAGTCATGGGTTTGTGTCAAGTACTTTTATAGTTGATTTTAAAACGTGGGTTTTTATAGGAATCCTGACTAAATTCAAAGTCTGTATTTAAAAATTCATAATTTTTCTTTTTTGCTGAACGGAAAAGGCATAAAAAAAGGGGAAGATAATTTTATCTTCCCCTGCTCTGTTATTTTTATTATCCTCTGGTTTGTTACCTTCCTTAAGTCTTTGCCGTAACATTTGCCTTTGCTTTTTGAGTTGCCGCTTCCTCGCAGAACCCCCCCTACCTTTATCATTCCTACCTTCTTTACGGGGAGATTCCCATCTTTTTAGTCGCATAATCTTTGACCTCTGTGCTACTGGATAGTTACTCTCTAGATACTATGAGTATCTGCGATCGCCAATACTAAATTCTTGTGCAAATCAAGTATTATCATTATAATACACAATATAACACAAAATTACAAGTAATTTCTTGATTCTTTTTAATCACAAGAGTTTCTCCAGACGGGGAACATCTATGAGTACAAAAATATATGATATTTTTTGGTAGTGGGCAGGAGGAGAATCGAACTCCTATGACCGCAAGGTCGCCACATTTTGAGTGTGGTGCGTCTACCAGTTTCGCCACCCGCCCATTTATTCAACTTTCCCATTATACTCTATTTCGCAGTTTTGCAACAACAAATCTAAAAATTCATCGCTTAAATCTGTGCAAACTTTAATAAACTAGCGTCAATATCCTGTAGCTTGGCACAGCCGCTAAGTGCCATTGCGATATTTAACTCATCTTGTAGAAGTGAGATCACATGAGATGCGCCGGCTTGTCCTGCTACTCCTAGTCCCCACAAAATGGGTCGTCCGATGAGTACTGCTTTTGCTCCTAATGCCAGGGCTTTGAGAATATCTGTGCCCCTACGGATACCTCCATCCAAGAGTACTTCTACCCTACCATTGACTACTGGTACTATTTCGGCTAAAGCATCTAAAGAAGCGATCGCACCATCGAGTTGTCTGCCTCCATGATTAGAAACAATAATTGCTTTGGCTCCATATTCTACAGCCCGCAGTGCATCATCTGAGCGTAAAATTCCTTTGAGAACTAAGGGTAGTGGAGATATAGACTGCAACCATTCCAAGTCCCTCCAAGTAACTGCTGGGTTTAGCTGTTGAGCAAAATAGGTAAACAACCCAGATTCGCCTTTTTCATGGGAAATATCTAGGCCTGAGATAGCTGCAAGATTCGCTAGATGTAAATCTAGGGGTAAAGCAAACTCATTACGTCTATCTTTTTCCCGCTGTCCGAGAACTGGTGCATCTACGGTGAGACAAAGTGCTTTGTAACCTGCTTTATAGGCTTTTTCTACCAAAGCACGAGTCAATCCTCGGTCTTTGTGGATGTAAAGCTGGAACCAGCGTAGGGAATCTGGAAATTGCTCACACGCACTCGCTACTTCTTCAATGCTCTTTGTTGCCATTGTACTTAACACCATGCCCACACCAGCTGATGCGGCAGCTAAGGCGGTGGCGACTTCTCCATCGGGATGAGCCAGACATTGAAAAGCCATCGGTGCAATCAACAAAGGTAATTGCAGGGGTTGTCCTAAAATGGAGGTATTGAGATGGCGATCGCTAACATCGACTAATATCCGAGGTCGTAACTTGATTCGCTCAAAGGCACTACGATTGTCTCGCAAGGTGATTTCGTCCCAAGCACCACTACTGTAGTAATCAAGGGTCATTTGGGATAGATACTGTTTAGCGAGTTTTTCGTACTCAAACAGGTTAATGGGTTGAAAGCGATCGTCGTGAGGTACAACTGTCATGGTAGCGACCTTGGGTTAAGCAATGGGATGTTTTTTAATCCCACCAAAGTTATGATAAATCCCTCAGGAACCTATTTAATAACTCTTCCCTGGATACTTGCAGCAATAAAGGAGTAAATTCTTCTGGCGATAATGCCAATAAAGGTTCAACAATTTTTCTTAGTTCTGCATCTAAAGAACCAAACCTAACTCGCAAAAAATTCTCTATAACATTGCGACGTTCTGCTCGAATTCCTTCTTGAATTCCTTCTTGAATTCCTTCTTGAATTCCTTCTTGAATTCCTTCTTGAATTCCTTCTTGAATTCCTTCTTGTTTAGCTTCCGCTAATTTTTGCTCGTAAATAGGTGATAAGCGCATAATTAAATTTCTATCCTCATCGTCTATATTTTGATTTACTTCTAAGGTCGTCTTTAAACTCAATAATAAATCTATTGCTTTGGAACGCAAGGGATTTTCTTGGGGAAGTGCTTCTAGTTCATCTATGGCTTGTTGCTGGACTCTGCCTTTACCTAGAATTCTCAACCATAATGTTTCTTCTGTCGAGGGTAATTGGTGAATAGCTACGATCGCTGTTCTCAAATAATCACCGAGAAAATGTACTCCTATTCCCCAGTTATCTTCATCTGGGCTAGTTCTAAAACCATTCAAGATAGATTCAGAAGCCGTAGGTGACAAAATCCACAAACGTGGTAATTCTGATTCTAGAATCCGGTTTTTATCAGCTTTAGTTTGGCGCTTTACTTCAGCAAAGATATCAAATAACTTATTCATGCAACTGCGAATTTCTGCAATTGTAGCCGCATTTCTAAATGGTTCAATTAAAGCAGGTTCCGCCGCAAATTTGCCTAACAACCCTAATTCTATCCTATCGCTTGATTGGGGTGAAGGTATAAAATAAACATCGATCTCTCGGATTTGTGCCGGAACTTTCCGACTTGTTTCCACTTCACCTAGTGGTTGTAACAATTCTTTAAGATAGTCTTTTGCGAACTGGTCGTAGGGAAACCTGGTCATTAGCTGATTTTTGGCCTGTAGCAGTATTTTACAAGTAGACGGTTCTTCGGTGAGTCAACAGACACAGCAAGTGCGATCGCCCAATTGCTAACCTACAGTCCAACTCAACTTAATCCTAAATGCAATTTCAATTTGTTAAACCATCTGCTAGTGTCAGATCCCAATCGCTGTCAACTTCAGTAGATGCTTGTCGGTAAGCTTCTTCTAGTTCTCGGTTTCGCAGTAATTCCAATGCTTCTTCAATCACTTGAGAACGAGATTTGCATCCTTTATTTAGCTTATAATTTTCGATAAACTCCACTAAAGATGGTGGCAAGGAAATAGATAGTTTTTCGACGTTCATATTCCTACCATTAGTAGTAAAAATGACTCATACTAATATAATATAGGACTCATATTTGATTTTTGAACAAAACTCAGTACACCTTTATTGCTCCTTCCCAGTCCCCAGTCCCCAATCCCCAGTCCCTTACCTCTACAAGTCATTCAGAAATCAAATCGGATTGCTATAGCTTAATCTAAAGCATCAAAAGTGCGTAGACCCTTATTCAGCGAGTGAATTTTAGCGATCGCCTACAGATGATCTTGAGAACCCCAGGAAAAGCGATCGCAGCATCGCCCTTGCTGGGGTTCTACTCTTATTTACAGGAAAATGCACGCACTATTTCACACATAAACTGACTATGCGCTGGCCGATGAAAATCTCCCACCCTAAGAAAGTGGTTGTAATTTAAGTATATTTACCAGTTTCGCCAGCCGCCTTTGAGTGCAATTTCATTATTGGTAGGCTTAAGTCCGTGACCTTGAATTAAAGATTGATATTCTGTGCTGGTTGCCCAGCGGTCAATTTCTCGCGCCCGCAATACTGGTACTGGATGGGTTAATTGGGCTGTGCGGGCAGCTTTGACCATTTCACCGAGTTCGGTCTTGCTGATATCATCATAAGCACGAGCTTGGGCAACAAAAGCATCGAGGTTTAGTTGCGGCGCTAAGGTGGGAGAACCACCAGCTAGTTTCATCAACACGGACATAACAACTTTGGGGTTTTGGGTTGCTAGCAATGCGGCGCGATCGCAGGTAAACTCAGCACAGCGTACCCATTCCAAAAGTTGTGCTTGTATCGCTTGGGCAATGAAGCCTCCGACATTGGGGACAATTGCCGCAGCTAATATTAATAAATTCACAGGCGTCAAGTAAACACTATGGTCACACTTGAGATGTCCCAACTCGTGGGCAATTACCGCTTGGATTTCCTCTGGTGTGAGGATATCAATTAAGGATGTGTGCAGGACAATAAAAGGCTGCTTACCCCGCACAGCAAAGGTGTAAGCGTTGGGAGCCGGATGCTGTCGGACGTACAACTGGGGAGGCTCGATATCCAAGATTTTGCAGGCTTCTAACAACAGCTGGTGTAAATCAGGCAGTTGTTTTTCACCCACCAGAATGCTTGAGGCAATATTTTCCACATAAAAAACCTGCTCTGCCATTGGGCCTAGCCAATTTCGCACCAACATATCGATGCCTGGTATCTGCTTGAGGGCATTAGTCGATTCTAGGTCTAATGGATGGCGAAATGAATCAGCTTTTAAACCAATCAGGGGGGTTTTGAAGAAGGACATAGTGCAGCAAGCTATAAAAAATACAACTATGGAAACTGGCTGCTTAAATAAACAGCCTCCCACAGATAGTATAGCGATTTAAGTAGGGTCGGCATTACCTCCTGACATAGCAGGGGGTAGGGGGGATTTAGGAGTTAGGAGTTAGGAGTTAGGAGTTATTCTCCCCCTGCTCCCCCTGCCTCCCCATCTCCCCCTGCCTCCCCATCTCCCTCATCCCCCTCATGAGAGCATCAATTTCAACTTCACAGACTACTGACGCTGGGAACGATTTCTACATCTACTGATGGTTCACCCACCCGCAGGATTTTAGCTCCCAATTGCTGCAACTTGACATCAAGTCGATCGTAGCCGCGATCGAGGTGCTGTAATCCCTGAATTGTGGTTTGTCCTTCTGCGGCTAGTCCTGCTAAGACTAGTGCTGCTGATGCTCGCAAGTCTGTGCCCAATACTGGTGCGCCAGAGAGCTTTGGTACTCCCCGGACAAAAGCAGCATTGCCTTTGACACGAATATCTGCCCCCAAACGATTTAACTCTGAGGCATGACGCAAGCGATTTTCAAACACAGATTCGTTAATTACGCTGTCGCCTTCCGCCAATGTCAGCAAAGCCATGAACGGCGCTTGCATATCTGTGGGAAAACCTGGATGGTATTGGGTTTCAATATCTGTTGCCTTCAGGGTTTCTGCTGGGAGAATACGTAAGTGTTCGGGCGCTTCCTCGATGATTGTGACTCCAATATCCCGCAGCTTCGCAATCACTGGTATGAGATGTTCTGGAGCCACCGGCGAGAGAGACAGTTCTGAGCGGGTAATTGCCGCTGCCAGTAAAAACGTCCCTGCCTCAATGCGATCGGGGATAATACTGTAGTCAACAGAATGCAACTTGGGGACTCCTTCGATAATAATTCTGCTAGTCCCCGCCCCAGTAATTTTTGCTCCCATCGCGTTACAGAAGTTAGCCAAGTCAACTACTTCTGGTTCTCTGGCAGCGTTTTCGATAATTGTTTCGCCCTCTGCCAAGGTAGCCGCCATCATCAAGTTTTCTGTGGCTCCGACGCTGGCGATATCTAAGTAAATTTTCGCTCCTTTTAACCTCCTGCTGCTGCCAGGAATGTAGGCATTACAAATGCCATGTTCAATCTGCACCTCAGCTCCCATTGCTTGGAGTCCCCGGACATGCAAATCAACTGGTCTTGCTCCAATAGCACAACCACCTGGTAAAGGCATCTGGGCGACTCCTAGTCTTGCCAGAATCGCACCAATAGCGAAAAAACTCGCCCTCAACTGGGTAACTAACTCGTAGGGAGCTTTTGATGTTTTAATTTCGCTGGCGTTGATGTCTAGGATGTCACCCTGTCGTGTTAAGCGTACACCCAAAGCCGATAACACCTGACCCATCCGCTCTACATCCGCTAATAAGGGAACATTACGGATGCGACAATCCCCTGGACACAGCAAGGCTCCAGCCATGATTACTAATGCTGCGTTTTTTGCCCCGCTAATTTTCACATGACCTTGTAAAGGATGCCCACCCCAAATTTGCAAGACTGAGGAGTCTGCATTCGGAGCAAATTTGGCATCTGGTAAGTTGCTAGAAGGATTAATAATCCTACCTCCAAAAGTAATAGGTATTTTATATGTTTGAAGTTGGTTTTGATTCTACAGTAAAGATTCAATTTGTCCACGTTTTAGGACAAAATATTTGATTGAAAAACTGTGTTTTTGGTCAAAAATAACCGCCAAAAGCCAT
Source organism: Desmonostoc muscorum LEGE 12446 (assembly GCF_015207005.2). Taxonomy (GTDB): domain Bacteria; phylum Cyanobacteriota; class Cyanobacteriia; order Cyanobacteriales; family Nostocaceae; genus Nostoc; species Nostoc muscorum. Next base: position 167,503 of record NZ_JADEXS020000001.1, on the reverse strand, counting down.
GATTAGCAAGCTTTTCGGGATTTTGTAAAATCTAAGAAAAAGTAACAACTAAGTAGTAACTACAAGTAGCGCTTAATACTCAATAATCTAACTTAGGTATTGGCTAAAAATCAATACTCCAATGGATATTCCTAGCTTTGAGGTAGGACGAGACTTTAACTGATGGCTCAGTTAATTACTATCTTGTTGTTCACAAGTTTTATTTGTGGGAAGTTGCAAAGATCAAACAAATTCTGAAAATTTTTCAATAGGTCACATTATTTTCTGGCGATCGCGCATTTGGAGTCAAGCTCGTTAAATCGTCGATGTTGCGTTTCATTGTATTGCAGATTGCATCTAGGGGTAAGTCATTGGCATCATAACCAAAGGGATTTTCTATTTCCAAACCGATGGCTTCAATACCAAACACTGTAAAACCAACTAAAGCAGCAATTAAGCCTGTCCACCAACCGAGACTACTCACAATTTGAAATGGTAGTAGTAAACAATATAGTGACAGTAATTGCTTCAGATGAATTGCATAAGCCAGGGGCATTGGTGTTTTTAAAATGCGTTCACAAGCACCTAAATTATCCACAAGATTATTTAATAATTCTTGCATGGCTGTTAATTGGTAGCTATTGATGCAGTTACGATTGTATTGCTGCTGTAAATAATCTGCTATCCAAAAAGCTACTTCTATGGGAGGATTATTCATAATCTTCAGTTTCACATACTTACTAGATGGCATTAATTCTTCTAATTCATCATTGACAGATTCTCCGCGCAAATGTAATTTAGTTGCCACAGCAAAAGCTACCAATAAATTTAATGCTGTAATTTTCTTGTCTTTATCATCTGGGGATATTTCATCAATTGATACCCAAATTTGCCGCGCCAGGTTTCGGATATTATTTACTAGAGAACCCCAGCATTTCCTACCTTCCCAAAATCGTTCATAAGCAGTATTTGTACGAAATACAAGTAACAAACCCAAAACAATACTAGGGATAACGCTTCCTAAAATAGGTTGGGATACAGGCAGCTTCCAATGATAAAGTACAGAAACGAAAAATCCAAAAATTCCACACCATAGAACCTTTTTATAAATCGCCTTTACTACTGAACCCTTAAGTTGTAATTTTGTGTCTATCCATTTCAGGTTTACAGCACTCATGTAGTCACCCTAAGAGAACATCTTAATAATTACTTAAAAATAATAGCTCTAGAGTCAGCAATCTTGCCAAGTAGAATAACGTAAAAATTGGCACTATGAATCAAGGAAGTATGCTTGTATCAATGACTGTATAGCAATCCTATAGCAAAAGCCTTGGTGGTTAAGACATTAACAGATGATAAACCTAGACACAAAAAGACTTTTCACCCAGTCCCCAGTCCCCAGTCCCCAGTCCCCAGTCCCTTGCTATATTTGATTTATAAACTACTCATAGAGACAGAGAGTAGCCAGTAGGGAGTAGGTAGAGACGCGCTTAACCCTTGTCTGTACCGGAGTAGATTTGTTTGCAACTCATTTAGGACTGCTTTCTGTGCGAAAAAATTCAAAAGCGATACCTACAGCTGGCTACGCCTATGCAGCTAATTGTAAAGAAATGTAAAAGTTTCACGTAGGCTGCATAAATCTCGCAAACTGCCTTGATAAGTCTATAGAAGAAAAGGTACACGCCTATCGATGATGACCGTAAGGGATTAATCGCTATCATGTACCCTAGTAAATCAGCAAGTTCTAACCTGTACAAATCCTGCCCTGTAAATTCAGTGTGAAGACATGACATTAGTTATGTCTTTTTTCGTGATTAGTCTCAAAACGTTGAATTTCTATCAAATAACCACTGGGATCACGTAAAAAACAATGATAAATATTATACTTATTATTCATTGTAGGTGGCTTTTCAAATTTGACACCACGTTCTTGGAGATATTCAAACCACTCATCTACCTGTTGTGTTACCAAGGTAAAAATAACACTTGATTGGTTTTCAGGTGAAGAAATTGATGTTTCGCTTGCTTGGCACAATCCCAAGTATCCAGAGCCAGTAATAGTATAAATTCGACAGGTTCCTTGATCAAGCCACAACTCCAAGCCTAGCTTTTGTTCGTAGAATTCTGTGGATGCCTTGAGATCGTGAGTATAAAAGAAGGTAATCTGTTGATCGATTTGCGGTTGATGAGACATAAAACATATTTGAGTATATACCCTAACGACATCTGGCGATCGCATAGGTAAAAATTTATTTATGTTAGAAACCTGTTACTACTCCAGAACGCCTTAAGCGTATCTGGAGTTTCTTTTTGATAAAGCGATCAAAATTTTCTAAGAGGTTGTTTGAAAAGTCTAATTTATTACTTGCCTCGGCGATTGGAAATCGCGGCTACACAGGCGAAACCTGCCTCCGCAGGTTAAAAACCCTTGATTTTGTATTAGCCCACGGAGGTGGACTTTGTTTGTGTAGTAGCAAATTCTATTCGCCCAATACTTTTCAAACATCCTCTAAATCATCCGGATATGGCAAAACAAGGTTGAATAGGAATGCATACTGAATTATTTATATCTAACACGGAGCATCACTTGTTGATGTACTCCTCTGCCAAACAACTCTCGCAAAATAGCCCCAGTTCAACTGGGGCTATTTTGCGTTGAAAGTGTGTAAACCAGAAGCACAATAGCGAGTCAACGGATATAATTTACTACATTTGAGTGTATACCCTGATGACATGGGATTCTATCCCGAGAAAAAATTGGTATAGGTAAATGCGTATCTTTCCTGACTCCAGATTTGTCACAAACATTTCTGGAGTTTTTTCATTAAATTATGAATCCCCACACTATATCTGTAGGATAAAATAATATCTACATTTATTCAAACGAAGTAAAATTCCAAAAATCATATCTGAACAAACTGCTCTCTTTTTATTTCCACTTAACCACCCACAACCTAAAAATTTAAATTTTGCTGAGAAATCTGTAAGAACGTTCTAAACAAAATATCAGCTTTCTAGATATCAATCCTTTGTTAGAGGATGTTTTAAAAGTGGTTGGCTGTGATTTTAATAGAATGATTACCCCCCTTAATTCCCCCGATGTATTGGGGAGAAACCGGAAAATAATCTACTTCCCTCCCCTTTATAAGGGGAGAGTTAGGGTGGGGTAAAAAATATTTGATACATCAGTTATGACTTTTAAAACATCCTCTTAAGAGTAGTTTGACATTAGATAACAGCTAGTTATCAAAAATATTCCTCAACAATTTTAACTGTTTTTTGTCACTTCAACTTCTTGGGCATTAATAGTAAACTAATCTCTGGGCTAAGTTCATTTTTCAGTTTGAGTTTTAGGTCTTCTGTAATCGGTAAATCTTTAATTTCTCTGAGGAGAAATATCACAGATTCGGTTTTGCTACGTTCTTTATAAATAGCCTTGAGAATGGCTTCTATTCCATATCCGGCTACAGCATCTCCTGCAACATTTATTAAGCCAAGCAAGGCTATACCTCCGACAATGCCAAACGGACCTCCCAAGGCTGTGAGAGTAGCAATAACTGCGGCAGAACTACCTCCTGATGTGACCGCTAGAATCACAACAATGACACCAGGAAAACCCAGACCAGCAAATTTTCTAACGATTTCGTCCATTTTAATTAACCTCAAATCCTTATATTTTAGTTAAACATTACTAATGATACATTTATTAATGAAAGCCGCTATAATTATGTGCCAGAGAGCTTTATATCACCAAATTAAATGAACTCCAGTAGTCAGAGATAAATTTATATTTAAACAGTAGCACGACTCCAAGTTAAGTTGATTAAATCTAAGACGTAATCATCCAAGTTATCTATATAATCTTCTGATTTTTCATTATCCATTACACACAATTTACCGCCAGTAATATAAATTTTCTCTGGTTCTTTGTAGTAAGCTTTGTGTCTACTGATCCATCCTGGTTTATCCCCAGTGGTTTCTAATTGTTCGATTTTAAAGGTGTGGATATGTAATCTATAAACTGGAGTTTCATTATAGATTCTTGCATCAGCATATCCTAAACTGCCAATGATATATATGTATTTTCCAACTAATGTAGCTGAATGAAAATCAGTTGGTGGAAAAATATGTTTGGGATAACCAAAAATCTGAAAATTACCATCACCTTGATAAACTACAACATCGTTATATATACAAAAATCAGGGTCATAGTAGTCTTCGTGTTCACCAGCAATTTCTACAATTCTGCCATCTGGTAATTGTGTAATGGTTCTGCCAAATCGATCGTAGCACCATACTTTATCTTGCCAATTCTCTCTATCGTTAAAAATATTTTTGGCTGTATAAGCAGAACAACCCTCACAAATCATCGCCTGCCAAAAGGGGATTTTCATCAATTCTGGATTGGCTTTACCAAAGCGCGGATGTTTGCCAGCAAAATATTGTTTTGGCGATAATTGTGATAATGAGAATTTGCTGTTGGCAATGCCGGTGAGCGATCGCCGCATACCATCATTAATATCGCTCACATCTTCACCAGCTGCAACTAACATTCTGACAATTTCTAGATTAGTCGCTATCTTAATGGCTTTGTCATCGCAATTATTGATTCTGCTGGGGTTTGCGCCAGCGGCTAGTAAAATTCTGACGCAATCAGTGGCACCACGCTCGGCTGCGATGATTAACGCAGTGTTACTAAAGTCATCAGTGGCTTCAATATCAAATCCCTCTGCAATGAGCCACTGTAGGACTTCGAGTCTATTGTTTTCTATGGCATACATTAACGGCGTTTTGCCGCAGTTTCCCACATCGTTGTGATTTGCTCCCACAGCTAGGAGTAATTTGGCTTTAGCTAGTTCACCCACCTGAAGACTCAACAGCCAAGGGGTTCTATGCCAACAATCACGCACATCTTGATCTGCGCCTTGTTCTAACAATAACTCGACTTGCTCTAAGCTCCCAAAAACTATAGCGTGCATTAATTCCGTCCATCCCAGCTGCTCTGGGTTAGCACCTGCGTTCAATAGTAATTTGACAGCATCAAATCTTCCTAGATGAGCCGCTACTTTAATTGCAGTCTCACCATAGCTACTCATGCCATTGACAGCAGCACCTCTAGAGATAAGTAAATTTAAAATTGATATTAAGTTTTGATCCTGTAAGATATCTCGACCATGCATAGCATTGATTAAGACATCATATCCGTCTGGGCTTTGATAGTGAATATCCGCTCCAGCATCCAGAATCAATTGGATTTTATCTAGATTTCCTGACTGCACAGCCAACCCAAGTACGGTATTTTGAGATTCTTCTTCAACAGCATTCACATTCGCGCCATGTTCCAAGAGGAAGCGAATCATATCAATACCTGCATTTACACTACTAACCGCACACATTAATGGTGTTTGCTGGGAAGACTCGTCTAGACGATTAATATCAACACCATTGGCCATTTTACGTGCGACTCCTGCAATATCTCCTTGCTGTGCATAAATATGAATTTGCATCATTTGTTTGAGTTAACGAACATATAAAATTAATTATCGGCGTTGCTGAATCAAAATAGGAATTATGCGTCAGCAGTAATCTGCTTTGATTTTTGAAATTATTTGCATGGTGCGCGTTGGCGTTGGCGAAGCCTCTCCTAGAGAAGCCTCTCGTAGAGAAGCCTCTCGCAAGCGCGATAGGTGGGGAGTAGGGAGTAGGAAGTAGGGAATCAGCCTTTTCGAGATGTACGGAATTTTTCACGCAATCAAATCTTAGTCCTAATACTAGACTCCTGTGCAGGTGCTACATCTTCTTCTGGTAATGGTGCTGACAAAGTGAATCAGCAAGTTTTTTGTATTTCTTTATGTCGTACAAAAAGAAGTGCGGAATGTGGGTAGTAACATTAAAAAAATTATCGGTAAGCGTCACTCAATCTACAGGTTTTTTAGATGATAAAACAGAGATGGACAAGTATATACAAATGCACTCAGCTACTTTTGAGTGTTTTGTTAGTGTTGGGAATTTGGAATCTACCCCAATACGCTCTGGCAGATGTTAACCCACAGGAGATAAATGCAATTATTCGCACACGGGATATTGCCCTGGAAGCCCTAAATAGTCGTGATTTTGCTAAAATACAGCCTTACTTGCACCCAAATTTCACAATCACAACAGTTGATAATCAGATTTTTCACAAAGTTCCTGAGTTTGAGAAGTACTGGAATCAGCAGTTTTCCGGTTCCATTAAAGATATCAAAATGCAACTAAAGGGAGATAGTTTCAGAACATTTCTGACTCCAGAGATAGATGTTGCCTCTGGAGAAGCGATCGCATCTTTCTTTTTCAAAGATGGCAAAGCGGCTGATATGGCGTTGCGATGGACAGCTGTGCTGCAAAAACTCCAAGATAAATGGACGATTCAATCGCTGCATTTCTCCTCCAATCTGCTGAATAACCCAGTGTTGAATGCTGCTCAACAATTGGGGCGGATTCTAGCAGTTGCAGCCGGGGTAGGCGGTTTCGTTCTGGGCGCGGTGACAATGCTACTATTACGTCGCAGGACTAAGCCACGAACCGAAAGGATATAGCAAATAAAGTGGGAAGAAGTACTTATCAGCCCAGTAAAAATATTAGCTTTCATCGCCGTCTCAAAGCAACCATAGTAGTTTTATTGGTTTGGGGTAGCGTGAGTTTGCTGCACTGGCTACCAGAAACACAATGGTTTTTGCTGGGATTAACGGCAATCCTGACTGTGCAAACGTTACGGATGCTGTTAGCAAAACCAGTTGCGGCGCTGATGGAGAGTGAGATTTATTTACCGCCAGTCTCGATTTTAGTTCCGGCTAAAAATGAGAGTCTAGTCTTGTCTAATCTAGTTTACAGCTTATGCCAATTGAATTATCCCAGGGATTTCCTAGATATCTGGGTTGTTGATGACGGCAGTACCGATGAAACCCCCCAGGTTTTGAGAGAATTACAAACTCAATTTCCAGCTTTACAAGTTCATCGACGGGAATCAAAAGGTGGTAAATCAGGGGCATTGAATGCGGTTTTTCCCTTTACCCAAGGGGAGATTATCCTAGTTTGTGATGCTGATGCTCAGTTACCTGCCCATTTTCTCCGGCAAACAGTACCTCTGTTTCAGAAGCAAGCGATCGGTGCAGTGCAAGTGCGAAAAGCGATTTCTAATGCTAATAACAATTTCTTAACCCGTTGTCAGCAGATGGAAATGAACTGTGATAGCTTTCTGCAAACCCATCGCATTGCTATTAGTGGAATGTCTGAACTGCGGGGTAATGGGATGTTAGTTAGGCGGGAATTGTTAGAAAAGTGTCAAGGTTGGAATGAGAACACCGTCACCGATGATTTGGATCTTTGTTTCAAACTGTATTTAGCAGGTGCGGAAATTGAGTTTGTTACAGTTCCATCAATTCAGGAAGAAGGTGTAACTACTTGGGAAAAACTTTGGTATCAACGCTGTCGTTGGGCTGAAGGTGGCTATCAGCGTTACCTGGATTATTTTCCGCAAATTCTTAATTTAGGTTGGGCGAAAGAAATTGATTTACTATTGTTTTTTCTATTGCAATTTATTCTGCCAATTGGACTAATCCCCGATTTACTTTGGACAATATTTTATAGCCATCATCCAGTTTTATTTCCACTGCAAACACTACTCAGCATCATTCTGACAATTGCTTTTATTGCTGGACTTTACCAATTTCAAAATTTACGAGGATGGTCTTTGCTTTGGGCAACAATTCAAGGGTCATTATACATGGTGCATTGGATTCCTGTGATGATTGTGACGACTTTAAAGATGTGTGTGCAAAAAGAGCGATCGCGCTGGGTGAAAACTGAGCATCGTGGTCAAAATCCTGACAGTGATTATAGAAATAAATAAAATCTAATATGCCTGCAAAAGATATCTATCACGATGCTGTTAAAAATTCTTTAATTCAAGAAGGTTGGATAATTACAGATGACCCTCTACATTTAAAATGGGGTCAAAAAGATATGTATGTAGATTTAGGAGCAAAACAACTTTTGGCGGCAGAACAAGGAACTAAAAAAATAGCCGTAGAAATTAAAAGTTTTGTCAGTCCTTCAGAAATGGCAGACCTCAAAAATGCCATCGGCGGATTTATTCTGTATCGTGCTGTTATCAGTCGCCTAGAACCTGATAGAATAAGTAATTAAACAAAATTAATTACACAAATGAATATATAATATACTCTCAGAATATTTTGGATAATAATTAGAGTTAAAATGATTTTTTTGAGAGAAATCAATCCTCTTTCTTTGAAACTACTGGAGCGAATATATCGCCAAAGCAGATATCATCAGGTGCGCCAAAGAGCACATTTCTTAATTTTAGCTAATCAAGGAGTAGAGTTACAAGAATTAATGAAAATATTTAATGTTAGTTATAAGACTATCTATAACTGGATAAATCGTTGGGAATCATCAGGGATGGTTGGACTTTATAATAAACTAGGAAGAGGTAGAAAACGAATATTTAAACCAGAACAAGAAGCAAAAATTAGAGAGTGGGCGAAACTTGAACCAAGACAATTAAAAAAGACGCTACAAAAAATTAAATCAGAATGGGATATTGAAGTTAGCACTGAAACTATTAAAAGAATATTAAGAAATTTTTATATGACTTGGCATCGAATGCGACGAGATGTTGGAGGAGAGCCAGATCCTATAGAATACAAGGAAAAATCTGCACAGTTAACAGAGTTTAAACGATTAGAAGACGAAGGTAAAATTAACTTATATTACTTAGACGAAACCGGATTTTGTTTAATTCCTTCTGTTCCTTATGGATGGCAAGATATCGGAGAGTACTTAACTATTACTAGTCGCCGTAGTGCGCGCCTAAATGTTTTAGGAATCATGAATCGAAATAATCACCTTGAAGCTTATGTCTCTTTTCAAAGTATCAATTCAGATGTGATTATTGCTTGCATTGATACTTTCTTTCCCCAAGTAGATAAACCGACGGTAATTGTTGTTGATCAATCCTCTATTCATACCAGTGATATGATTATTGATAAAGTTGAAGAATGGCAAGAACGTGGCATTACCATCTTTCAATTACCTTCCTATTCACCAGAGCTAAATTTGATTGAAATTTTGTGGCGGTTTATTAAGTATCAATGGCTCGAAATAGATGCTTACAAAAATTGGCAAACCTTTGTCGCATCTGTCGAAAATATTCTCCGAGAATTTGGTAAAAACTATGTAATTAATTTTGTTTAGCTACTTATTATACTAGCAGTGCGTGACAACGTATTCACAGCTTTATTTGAAGAACCTATTGGTACACTTTTAATAGAAAGTGAAAATCTCAATTTACTTGTTTTCAATCCTGAAACTGAGAGGATTATCCAATGGATACCTTAGATAACTATCGACGCATCATCAAAGAGGTATTAGTACCTTATACACAAATTCCTTATTCCTACGCAGTCATTGAGTGTAAAACAGTCTTTGATAGCGAAAATGACAGCTATTTGCTGATAACTCTTGGTTGGGACGGAGCTAAAAGAATTCACGGTTGCTTAGTTCATATTGACATTATCGATGGCAAAATCTGGGTACAACGGGATGATACAGAAGATGGTGTTACCTATGAATTAGAAGCTGCTGGAATTCCTAAAGATAAAATTGTCTTAGGATTTCACCCGCAAAATGTCAGGCAATATACGGGATATGCTGTTACATAAGTTTAGCAAAGAAAATCGAAATAATTAGCGATGCCTACGGCGGTAAACTACGCACTGAGTGAAAACTGAGCATCGGGGTGGATAAATTATGGTTAAAGAATCAGATAATCTTATCAAAAAACAGAAGAAATACTTTATGTTAATTGGAGTAAGTGTTTATGAAGGTCAAGCAATTGAATATAAGCTGAAAAAGCTTAGTAAATTTATTCATCATAATATTGACGATGCATTGCCTGAAATTACCAAAGAAGATTTTTTGGCGAGAGAGAAGATTTTAGAAAAAAGAACACTAGGGTTTATTTTCAACCATTTAAAGGAAAAGAAATTTTTATTAAATGATGATGCAGAATTTTTTATTAATAAATTTGTAAATGATAGAAATACTGTTATTCATCACCTTGTAAAATTACCAGGCTTTAATCTGAATACAGAAGAAGGTATAGATCGAGGAATACAGTTTTTAGAGGAATATAGAAAAACAATACAAGATATAAATGATATTTTTGATCCAATTTTAATTTCTGCACATATATTATTATACGAAAATGTCGATAATATAGATGACATGAACCAGTATCAGAATAGTTTAAATAATTTGTATTTACTCTTGAATGAATCCTTAACAAGAGCGGGTGGTTCTCTTGAAATAGAGGTTCACAATAATCTTGATGAACGTTTTGATTACGAGACAAAAAATAATTTTAATAAAAATGATTTTTCTACATTTAACCCGCAAACAGAAAAAAGTAAATTATGGCAAAATACTAAAATAGTTCGCGCATTGATTTGTATTGGGGCAGATATCGCAAATCAATATGGATGGATTTCTTTATCTATTTGTGAACAACGCCTAAAAACAGACTACCCATAAATAAAACCTGATGATTATGGGTTTAAGAATATTTTGGAAATAATCAAAATATCTAATTTGTTTAAATTTAAAAAGTCCAAAAACAAAAAACAGAGTAAATCTAAACTTTATTTTCGGGTTCATCAAGAAAATCATGAAATGTGCTGAAGTTGCGATCACTATTTCAAAACAACCCCAGCAAATCCTTTTTCCGCTCAAGCTACAATCAATTTAGAATCACAACTAGACACAAGAGCGAGATGAGTATTAACCTGAATTTACCATCAGAACTAGAAAACGAACTTCACACCGAAGCTTCTGAACTCAATTTACCGTTATCCGAGTATATTTTACGTATTTTATTTACAAGAAAATCTGTAAATAATTTACCCAAAACTGGAGCAGAACTTGTTACCTACTGGCAAAACGAAGGTGTAATCAATTCACGCCCCGATATCACTGATAGTCAAGCCTATGCTCGTGAGTTGCGCCATCAGGCTGAAACACGGGAGCTATTGTAGGTAAATTTAATGTACTTATTGGATACAGACATTCTGATTGATGTTCAGCGCGGTCACACTCCTGCAATTGCTTGGTTTGCCAGCCTTCCAGAAGTACCGAGCATTCCTGGCTTTGTTGTTATGGAACTCATCCAAAATGCTCAAAATACTCAACGAGTCCGCAATACTCTCAAGCTCGTTGCTCCCCTACCCGTGATTTGGCCTAGTGAAACTGATTGTGTGCTTGCTCTATCAAATTTCACCAGCTATCACCTATCAGATAATTTAGGCTTACTTGATGCTTTGATTGCCGCTTGCGCGGTTGGCAGAGGAGCTACGCTGTGTACTTTCAATATCAAACATTATAGGGTTATACCTGACCTTATTACAGCACAACCTTACACACGCTGAAGTAGTAATTTAAAGATATGAGGCTAACATAAACAAACTTTTTATTGATAAAGTGCTAGAGAATTTCAAAGCCATACCCTAAAACTTGCAAGGAAGCCAAGGGAATAAATCATGTTAGATTTGCTGATTCAAAACGGGTTAGTTTTCGATGGCTTAGGCTCTCCACCTGTTCGCGGAGATATCGGCATTGAAAATGGACGTATTGTCACCCTCGCACCTTCCTTAACTACCCCAGCGCGTGAAGTGGTTGATGCTTCTGGGTTATGGGTGACACCGGGATTTATAGATATTCATACCCACTACGATTTAGAGTTAGAAATTGCACCAGGATTGAGCGAATCAGTTCGTCATGGTGTTACCAGTGTGGTTATTGGTAACTGTAGCTTGTCTGTTGCGATCGCCCAACCCCAAATCCTGGCTGATATTTTTCAGAGGGTAGAGACACTTTCCCATCGGCTGATTGCAAAATGGCTACAAAAGTCGGTTTCCTGGCAGACACCAGCAGAATATTTACAGCATTTGCAACAGTTACCCCTTGGCCCCAATGTTGCCCCAATGTTTGGACACAGTGCTTTACGCGCTCATGTGATGGGATTAGAACGCAGCTTAACGGTTCAGCCGACAAAATTTGAACTAAAACTTATGCAGCGCATAGCCAGAGATGCTTTAGACGCTGGCTTTATTGGCATTTCTATTGATATGTTTCCTTGGCATCGGATGAGTGGAGAATGGCAAGGTTGCACAATTCCCTCTCAACACGCGAAATTTAAAGAATATGCGATGTTAGCGGATTTGTGTCGGCGGTGCGATCGCGTTTTTCAAGTCACACCCAATTTACAAAGACTCGCTTCCTTTGTGGATATTCTGCGTATGGGTTCAGGGATTGGACAAAAACCACTGCGGCTAACTGTCCTCTCTGCTTTAGATGCCGTACACGATCGCAAACTATGGCGAATATTTTCCCCCCTACTTTTTATTTGGAATCGGCTTCTAAATGGGAATGTGCGCTTTCAAACCCTTACCGAACCCTTCACCATTTACTCTGATGGATCTGTGACTCCCTTATTTGAAGAATTTTCCACAGGCGCACAACTCAATGGCTGTCAGTCACCAGAGGAAAGGCAACAACTATGGGCATCGGAAATTTTTCGTCGTCAGTTTCGCCAAGAATGGCTCAGTAAACGGCGTAAATCATTCCATCGCCAATTAGATTTGATGGAAGTTATTTATTGTCCCGAAGCAAGTTGGCAAGGGTTAAGTTTTGCCCAAATTGCTCGTCAAAAGCAACAAGAACCAGTGGATTTATTTATCCACGCATTACAAAAATACGATACAGATTTACGCTGGGTGGCGACAGGAGCAAACGATCGCCTAAAACCCCGTTTAGCGATGATGCAGCATCCTCATATTTTGCCTGGTTTTACCGATGCTGGCGCTCACGTGCGTAACCTGGGCTACTATGATGGAGCTTTGTCTTTGCTCAAACAAGCAGTTGCAACGAAGTTCCTTTCACCTGAAGCTGCGATTTGCCGCGTTACCGGAGAACCTGCTGGTTGGTTTCGTCTTGATACGGGAGTTCTGAAAGTTGGTGCGAAAGCGGATATAGTTTTACTCGATCCCAATGCTTTAAATCAGCCAATTAGCCCCCAGGTGCAGATATCAGATCCGGTTTTAGATGGTGAACTTCGGATGGTTAAGCGTGGTTCGGATGAGATTGTGCAAGGGGTTTATATTAATGGGGTTCGGGTTGTTTGTCGGGGTGAAGTGAGCGATCGCTTGGGGCGTGAAAAGTTGGGAACGGTTTTGTGTCCCGGTTGAACTGGATTAATTATTAAAATAATAATCGAGAGTTATAATTAACTTTATATGTCGTTAGGTGGTGAATAATTCATGCACCCAAGTAACCCACTGTTTCAGAAATGTCTTGCTTATCTTGAATCGCTACCCAATATTAAGGCAGTCATCAAAGAAGAACCTTATTGTTCTAATGAAGCTCTAGCAGATGGGCAATTAATTATTAACACATCTCATACAACTGTCAATTATATATGTGAAATTAAAACTGGACTTACCAATGATTTAATTGAGCAAGTTGCAGAATATTTGGCAAATTTAGGTAAAAAACTAAATCATGGACAAAGACCTTTGCTCATTACACGTAGGTTATCTAGTTTAGTTGTCGATCAACTTTTAGAAAGAAATATTGAGTTTATTGATGTTGATGGCAACATTTATTTGAATAGTCCAGAAATTTATATAGTAGTTCGCAATCAAGTTTTAAAAGACAGCACAAATAAATCTTTAGAAATTACGGCTGCCGCTTTGCAAGTCATATATGTTTTGCTGAAGCAGCCAAGATGTATTTCTGTGAAAGAATATTTAGATGAAAAAATCGCTTACATTGCTGGTGTTACTCCAAAAACAATAAAAAACACACTGACAAAACTTCAAGAGCTAGATTATATTAGACGTAAGAATAGAGGGTATGAAATCATTAATTATCTTAAACTTCTTGAGCGATGGGAGTTAGGATACTCTGAAATATTACGTGCAAAATTACTACTTGGAACATTTACTCCTATAGGGAAACGAAATTTCTCCGAGGTTGAAGCTGAGATTAAAGAATATGCAGATGTATATGGATATTTAATAGGTGGTGAACTTGCTGCCTCAATAATAACCCAATATCTTCGCCCTATTAGTGCGACGCTACATCTCAATAAAAATATCAACGATCGTCAGATAGCAGTCAAGCTAAAGCTAAAGCCTGATTCTGAGGGAAAGATTGTGTTGCTTCAAAGTTTTGGTCACGACAACTGCCAACAAAATGAATTTAGAAACTTGGCAAAGAATATTGTTCACCCATTACTAATTCATGCAGAATTAGTTCGGACTGGCAACAGTCGATTAAAAGAAACTGCTCAAATTATTTACAATAAATATATTGAAGAAATAAATCAAAATAATGATTGAATCTAACGAAAAACAAGTATTATCTGATTTAGTAAACATTTTTAGTGCATTAAATATGCCAATGATTGTAGTTGGTGCCGGTGCTAGGTTACTAATATTCGATCAGAAATTTGGAGAAGGGAGAGGAACAAAAGACTGGGATATTGCAATATCGATAGATAGCTGGAAAGATTATCAACAAATTTGTGAAGCTCTAATAAATGGTGATTCTCCTTGTTTTAAGAATACAAGAAATCCTCACAAATTTATACATATTAAGACTAGTATCGAAGTGGACATTGTACCTTTCGGAGAAATTGGTGAACCCGATCAAAAAATTGTTTGGTCTGAAACAGGCAATTCAATGAACGTTTTAGGGTTTACTGAAGCGATGTTATCTGCCAAACATATTACTATTGATGATTTTGAAATACAAGTAATCGACATACCAGCTTTTATAGTTCTCAAAATTTTTGCTTGGGGAGATCGCGGAGAGCGCACAAACAAAGATTTAGAGGATATTGATTTTATTTTATCAAAATATGAAGATGACGATCGAGTTTTTAATGAACTAGCAGAGGAACTTGCTGATAAAGTAATTGAGTTCCTTGATGCAAATATCTATTTACTAGGACAAGATATTTATAAAATTCTTCAGTCAAAAACACTGCATGAGTTAAATTTACTATTGAACAAACTACTAGATAAGTTTGATGATGAGCCAGAATCTTTAGGCTATAAGTTGGAAATACTCAAAAAAGGCATTAGCTCTTTTTCCTCGGATAACGTGATTTAACAATGCATTTCATCTCTCTTCTCATGAATGACATAAATTCTAATCCTCAACAAAGTTTCAGAAATGGGATTAATAATCAAATTATAGATCATCCTTATAACATTTTAAAAGAGAAAAATTCCTCTATCCTTATGAATGTAAAACTCCAGACCGACAAAGATAAGCTACAGGCAAGCAGTAGTCTAAACATAAATAAAGAAACAGAAAATGAAAAAGTTCTATGTTCTCATTGTCAGCGCACTGCTACAAACGGTATTAAATGTAAAGGTATTTGTGTGGCTGATAATGACTACTGATGTATAAAATATATCGCTTTTTCACAAACTCTCTTATGAGTAATATCAATTCTAATCCTCAACAAAGCTTGAGAAATCGGATTAATAGTCAAATTATAGATCATCCTTTTACAGATTATTGGGATATTTTTATTCTTAAACATCAACATCCAATAAATATTACTCTACACATTCTGGGAATATTCTTTTTTTACGGTTTACTCTTTTATACTTGGAAATCGCAAAATTTTTGGTTACTCTTGGGCTTACCGTTAACTCAATTATTGGGATTAACCGGACATTTTTTATTTGAACGTAGCCATATTGATTTACAAGATGCTGTATTTTCTTGGCGGGCTTCTTACTGTTTGGGTAAAATGTTATTGAGGATTTTGATGGGTAAATATCAAGATGATATTCGCCAACGACAAGAAATATTAAACAATTATGCAAATATTTAACAACTGGAATGTAATTGCTAAGGGTTGGTATATTGCCTGTCCTAGTCGTGAAATCCCTAAAAAAACAGCAAAATCTGTAGACGTGTGCGGTCATAAAATTGCCATTTTTAGAGGTGAAGATGGGCAAGTGCGGGCTTTGGATGCTTACTGCCCTCATTTGGGGACAGATTTAGGAATTGGGAAGGTTGATGGTAATTGGATTCGTTGTACATTTCATCATTGGGCATTTGATGAAACAGGGCTTTGTCAAAATATTCCCTGTCAATCAGAAATTCCTAGTCAAGCTAAATTACAAGCTTATGCAACAGAGGAAAAGTATGGATTTATCTGGATTTATCCAGATGCTAAAGCACCAGAGGGAGTAGCTGATTTTGATGAATTAAAAGGTAAAGAAATTGTTGCACAAGCTGATATTGCATTTGCAAGAAGTTGCCATCACCATATTTGTATGATGAATGGGATTGATGCTCAACATTTAAAAACAATTCATCGTTTAGACATCAAAATGGATCTGTCGCTACAGCAAAGCGAATTAGGCACACAAATAGACTTTACAATGCGGGGACAATTCCCTCAAACTACTTGGAGAGAAAAGTTAGGTCAAAAATTTCTTGGTTCTACATATCAGTATTCAATGCGTTATGCTCATGGCTGCATTGGTTTGTTAACAATGATGAAAGATGTCAGGCTTTTTCCGCCACTGTATATGATATATGCTTATACTCCAATTGCACCTGGAAGAACGATAATTCAACCGATTTATGTAACTGAAAAACGTCAAGGTATTCTAGGGTATCTGCTGAGTCAGTTTTTGCTATTCTGTACGCGCTTGGCTTACTATATGCTCAGAGATGAAGATGGCAAGATTTACGACAATATTCGCTTTAATCCGAAATTGCTCCTTAGTATTGATCGGCCATTAGCTGAATATATGGAGTATGTAAACCAGCTAAAACCGTCTAGATGGTCAAAAAATAGGGGTGTAGAATAGTAAATTGGATTAGCAACAGTGTAACCCAACAAAAGCTTTAGTAATATTGCGTTTTGTTTCTCAATCTAAATACATCTTAATTATTTTGTAGAGTGGACAATTTCCATCAACTCTTATTGAGAAGGTGCAAGATGTGAATACAGAATTGTAGCGTAGATAACCATTCTGGAATCTGTCACATTACACCGTAAATTTACGATAATGCTCGATAAAGTTTTAATTAAAATATCATACAAATCGAGTCTAAGTAATTTACGAATAATGAAGAGTTTACTGATTCCTGTTCACAATTTGCAACCAAGCGATCGCACCGCCATGTATGCGCTGCTGCAAAATCACTTTAAAGGTATAACCTGGGATGGGTTTAAAATTGATCTAGAGCGCAAAAACTGGGTTTTGTTGTTGAGAGATGAAACATCCAATGCACTCAAAGGATTTTCAACTCTGATGTTATGCCAAAAGACTTTTTTGGGAGAAAAAATTAGTGTGGTGTATTCTGGCGACACTATCGTTGATCCTAGTGCTTGGTCGAGTACAACACTACCACGTAGTTGGATTGCCGCCATCAATTTTTTGCGTCAACACCATGCAGAAAATAAACTTTACTGGCTGCTAATTTGCTCTGGTTTTCGCACTTATCGTTTTCTCCCTACTTTTTGGCAAGATTTCTATCCGCGTTATGATGTTACAACACCTGCCGATATTACAAATCTGATGGTGAGTTTAGCACGCGAATACTATGGTAGTTTATACCAAGAATCAACTGGTATCGTCAATTTTCCGCATCCCCAAATTCTCTGTGAGGAGTTAATTGAAATCCCCACAGGAAGACAGACTAACCCCCATATCCAGTTTTTTGAAGAAAAAAACCCCGGCTATCGATTAGGGGATGAATTAGTTTGTTTAACTGAAATTAACTATGACAATCTCACTCGTGCTGGAAAACGGATGTGGGAGTCAAAATCATCATTGCAATTTGTGCAAGATTGTGTCCTCATTTAACTTTTATGGTATCTACAAATCCACAATCAAACTTTAACAATCCGACACAATTTATAGAGGGATGGTACTGGACATTACCATCAAAAAAATTAAAAAATGGCAAGGTAAAAGCTATAACTTTGCTAGGTAGAAATCTGGCAATTTATCGGGGAGTTAGTGGTCAGGTAGTAGCTATAGATGCTTATTGTCCTCACATGGGCGCTCATTTAGCAGAAGGGAAGGTAGAAGGTGATGGAATTCGCTGCTTTTTTCATAATTGGAAGTATGACAGTCGCGGAATTTGTGTAGATGTTCCTTCTCTCGGAAAACCGCTACCTGTGTGTATTAAAAGTTGGCATACGGCGGAAAAGTACGGCATGATTTGGATTTGGGTGGGAGAAGAAAAGCCAAGTTTGCTGCCTTTTGTACCAGAACTAGAACAGGCAGATTGTGATTATATATTGGGGACTCGGTTTGTCAAAAACTGCCATCCCAATGTCTTACTAATTAATGCGATTGATGCTCACCATTTCAATACAGTACACAATTTGCCCTTAGAGATTGTATTTGATTCTCAAAACCTGAACCCCAACGCTATTACCTTCAGTAATACTACACGAGGAGGGGATGATTCGTGGTTAATTCGCCTGATTCGTCCTCTATATCGCAACGAAGTTACTTATAGTATGTGTTACTGGTATGGCAGTACTGGTACTGTGATGCTAGGCCCGGATTTCCTGCACTTCTACATTATGTTTACACTGCGAATGATCGAAGGTGGTAAAACTGAAGGGCAAACAATTCTTGTCACTCCCAAGCGTCCTGGATTTTGGGGATGGGTTTTAAATCGTGGTTTATTATGGTTAACCCAGCAGGTTGGTAATTATTTTGCAAAAGGGGATACGCAGGTATTTCAAACAATTCAGTTTGATTTGAAGACTCCTACTAAAGCAGATCAATCTATTCTGGAATTTATTCAGCACGTTAATCACCAGAAATCCTTAACCTGGGGAACTTGGCATTCTGTTAATTATCCAAATATTCAAATCCTATCAACACCTAGCCCTGAACATGGATTCAAAATATAAGATTGTCGGTTTTGACCTACCACACACAGATTCTGATGACCGTTTGCGACGGATATTAACAGCAGCATTACCTAATCCTAATAATTCTGCTACTTACCTGCAATTAAATTATTGGAATGCTGAATTTTTTAACTTACATCAAGTCAAAACTTTTCAACAATCTAATATTAATGAACAATCTGCTATTCTAGAACTTGCTAACCGCAGCCTATTAGAAGAATCATATTTCATTGAGAAAGCAGGGGTTGGCTACATGGCAAAAATGGTACTGTTAGCCGAAACAGTTGAAGAACGAATCGTTTATGGATTGTTTACGGCTGATGAAGCTAGCCACCTTCACCAAATTAGCCATTTTTTACCAGCAATGGAAATAATTAGTACGGACGATCCGTTTTTGCGCTTACTATCAGAAGTGGTTGAAAGTGTAGATAAAACAGTTTTGTTGTTTGTGCTGCAAGTCGTTTTAGAAGGATGGGGTTTAAGCCATTATCGGCGTTTAGCGAAGGAATGCCGCTATCCAGTTTTAGCAGAACTTTTTTCCAGTTTTTTACAATCTGAATCCCGTCATCACGCTACAGGAACCACCTTGTTTAATCAAATTACTGTTTCAGCATTCAGTCAAACAACAATTCTTGATGTCTTGGCACAGTTTTTGTTTATGGTACAGGTAGGTCCACAAAGCTTACTTGCAGCAATCGAACAAGTGAAAGGACATCTGACGCGATCGCAAAAAATCCAAATTTTAGAAGAACTAGATACAGAGACTCATAGCGGAACACGATTACAAATATTGCGATCGCTCATGGGGATAAAATCAGCCCAGCCTATCCTGCAAACCTTAGAAGAACGCGGAGCCTTTGAACCCCTCCCCGCCCATCAATGTGTGTAATAAACCTCTTATTCCTCTCTGCGCCTCTGCGTCTCTGCGTGAAATAAAAATGGAAAAAACTATTCATCGCAAATTACAAATTAACCACACCCGCAACAAACAGCAAGATCATACTGCTTTAATGGATGAAGCAGTTACCAATTTTCGCTATGAAGATTGTCAAAACGAGTATTGGAACCCAGAGGAATTTTCGCTTCTATATGGCACACCTTTATGGGAACAGTCGAGCCAACATCAGCGGATAATTTTGAACCAACTTTACTGGGTAGCTTACTACTCACAAATTGTTTCTGCTGAAATTGCAACTATCTTTTTCAATCAAACCAGTGCAGCCGGACTTTACGCCCAAGAAGATTTTCGCTTAATCTGCGATACATTAGATTTGGAATCCGCCCAAGAGCGATCGCACATTAACGCCTTCCGCACAATTGCCAAACAGGTTGAACAAGCATTGTTTGGGGAACTTATCTTTACCTACCCCATGCGCGGCCCCTTTACAGAAACGATGGTTTATGCTGACACCAATGCCCTAAAAACTTGGTGGAAAAAAATTCAACTTCAATACTTTGGGCTAATTTCTGCGAATAATACATTTTTGGCTTGTCAGTATTTCACAGTCCGGGGAGTACGGACGCTAAACGGCAAATTAGTACAGCACAAACTCAGCAATTATTATCAAAAATATCCTCATCCTGAAGCTGCTCCCATTCCTGCTAAAGTCTCCTATTATCACTTCATGGATGAAAGTTTTCACTTCAATAGTTCGACAATTATATCTCACGATGTTGTTACTTGTCTTAAGCCACCAACTGCTTTTGAGCGACTCGTTGCTAATTTAGGATTGCTGGGATGTCAGCGCGATCATTTTCATTTTTCTGCTGCGATAAATGGGATATTCTGGTACGATCCGGCGCTATATAACAAGATTTATCGGGTGTTGCGATCGCGCATTTTTGAGATGAGTGACAAGGATGCTAAAGAAATGATGCGGCGTTGTTTTACGCAGGACTCGGAAGGATTACAGCGCAGTTTTTCAACTCATCAGGAGGCGATGAAATCTTATCAGGTGTATGTTGAAAAGCTCGATTATCTTTGGCAACGTAATCGGGATATGTCACTGATGGCTACTAATTCAATTTCTCGGTATTTGGCGATTCAAAAAAGGGCTTTTCAAGGTTTTGAACATCAAGAGGATTTGTTTTTATCTCACGCAGAGACGCAGAGGCGCAGAGAGGAATGGAAGAGTGTTGTTTAGGTAAAATTGCTGCGTATTATGGCTGAATTCTGTAAGATATCGTTTCCAGGAAGTGATTTTGTTCCTATCACTCTGGAATGTCATCAAAATTTGTCTGAACATCTCACGATTCAGAATTCACCTGTTTTATTTGGTTGTCGGACTGGTATTTGTGGCACTTGTTTGGTTGAGGTTATTGGTGATATTATTCCTCCCCAACCTGATGAACAGGAAATGTTAGAGACATTAGCAGCTAATCATCCTCATGCGCGGTTAGCTTGTCAGCTTGATGTTACAGGTAATCTTGAAATTCGTAAGATTTAGATGGTGATTTAAAAACAACTAAAAGAGCAAGTATGGATTGGTTAAAGCGCGTCGCAGAAATTCGTAAAACTTGTAACGTGCCAGCACCAGCCCGAAATGTTGCTATTGCTAGAGTATGGGTAGATGAGACGTTTACCGAGCTATTCGCCTTTAGTGGTAAGCTATTACGAGAGTGAGCGGTTGTTTTACCGAATCAATCGATGTTTAAAATCTTTGAAGTTATTGGACATCGAAGAGACTTAGACTCAGAGTACAAAATATTAGAAGCGATTGCCGAAAAATATACAAATAATAGAGAAGTAAAGGGTAAGATTGAGTTATTCACCGAAAGAGAGCCATGTGATTCGTGTGAGTATGTCATTAAGCAGTTTAGGCAAACTTTGCCGAACATTCAGCTAAATGTACATTACGAAAACATTGCGTAAAGGAGTCGGTATAAATGTCAATTCGCAATTTACCCGAACCACTTCAGCTTATTTTTAACCAGAATCAGCTTTTGCCATGTTCAGATTTGGAAATAATTCAATTTGAACAACAACAAGGTATTACTTTGCCCAGTATTTACAAAGATTTTCTCAAGATGATGGGGCATGGTGCAGGTAAGTTTTTGCGTGGCTCTGATTGCTTTTACCAGCATCTACCGCAAATTCAAGAATGCGCTAAACAACTTTTGGTAGAAAATGATTTTCCTGAAGCTTTGCCAGAGGATGCTTTTGTATTTTTTATGCACCAGGGTTATCAGTTTAGCTTTTTCAGGCTTTCAGAAGGTGATAACCCACCAACTTACTCATATTGCGAAGGGCAGCAAGAGTATTATTTTGTCAAAAGTCATGATACGTTTAGTGACTTTCTAGCAGTGGAAATAGAGCTATATTTAAAGTCTTCGTATCTGTTCAAGTGCTTTTAGCGTGGCAGCCGAATTAGCCATTTGTAGCCGTGCAAGTTTTTTTAGCGCATCTGAATTAGGTATTAGTGTCTGTCCAATTGCTTTCTGTATATCTGAATAATTAATTTGTAACCGTGCAAGTTCTTTTAGCACATCTGAATTAGGTATTAGTGTCTGTCCAACTGCTTTCTGCATATCTGAATAATTAATTTGTGACCGTGCAAGTTCTTTTAGCACATCTGAATTAGGTATTAGTGTCTGTGCAATTGCTTTCTGCATATCTGAATAATTAATTTGTGACCGTGCAAGTTCTTTTAGCAGATCTGAATTAGGTATTAGTGTCTGTGCAATTGCTTGCTCAATAACCTTATCATTTTGTTCATCAATCAAGTCAGCATCGGCAATTGCATTTGTTTCTTCGATTGATCTTGGATTAATCTCAACCATCAATTTATCTTTAGCCATTTCCAAAAAACGTTGAGTTCGATATATCCAAAATGGTTGTTTCACATATTCCTGAAATTCGCGTCTTAGTTCTATATGCGGAGAAACGATCTCTCCATTGTTCTTTATCCACCAGTCTCCTTTTTTCTCCCCTGTCACAAAAACGATGGGTAGAGACGCTCTCTGTGCAAAAGTTAATATTTGTTTCCAAAGAATGAAGTCTCCATACTTCCGTTCATCTCCCTTGTCTTTAACATCCCCAAAGCCAGGAGGTTGTAATTTTTTGTATCTATCTTCGGCTTCTTTATACAAGCTCTGTAAAGTTTGCTCATCGTAGGGTTCTCCCACTTTTGACTCAAATATTGAGAGAAGACTTTCCAATATACTGTCATTGTCTGCATCAAATGGAAAATGAGCATTGGCAAGCTCATTTATCTTTTCTCGAAAAACCCTCTCCACCTCATCCACTGCATCAAGATAGTTTTTTTGCGTATCAAATAAAGAGTCAACTTCAGCAGCTACAATCCTTCCTGCTTCGTTAAGTTTACCTCGAAGACTGTTAAATTTCTGTTGTTCAGATTTCCATTTTTCTAGTACTAATAGAGCTTTATCAAAAGATGCGGCCTCCGAATCAATGATTTCTTCTCGCCGTCTCAAAAACTCGTCGGCTACTTGATAAGGCAGCCAAATTCTATTTTGAAGCTTTTCTAGGATTTTTAGAAAATCCTCTACTGTAGGACGCGATACCCGATATAAATCAAGGAGAAAATTTGTATCAAAGACAAAAGTGGCATTTTCCCACAGCTTTGAAAAATCAGCCTCAGATGGGCGAAGTCTCCAGGAAAATAAGTTTCTCATATACAGGGGATTAAATTAAGAATTTTAGTATGATTATAATGTAAAAAATGAAACTTTTCCAACTGAATATTCATTGGAAGGTGATTAAATTACTTGGCTTGATATTTCTGTACCTTTTGCAATTCCTCGTAGTCGGGATAAGTTACCCTTTTTCAATTCAGAATTAGTTTCTTGCTGTAGCGACTCCAAAAGAATTAATGTCCAGCGATCGCTAATTGGTAACTCTAATACCTGCTTTTGCAATTGTTGTAATGTCATGATTATTTTCCCATCTCAGGTTATCTCATTTTTAATTGTAAATTAGCTCTTTTGCAATTCGATAGATACAGCAATGCAGTTCTAGCCAAGACATTGCCATAATTTAAATACGATCGCTCCCACCCACCATGCAATTTGCAGATTTCTGGTATATTGTCGCACTCAGCGAACAGCTACAACCTAACAAGGTATTACCACGAACCGTTTTAGGAGAATGGTTAGCGATATTTCGCGGTGAAGATGGACAACCGGTAGCTTTGCGCGATCGCTGTTTACACCGCAATAGCCGTCTATCATCAGGTAAAATCTGTGACGGTGCTTTACAATGTCCCTATCATGGTTGGGTATAGAACCCATTTGACATCTAAGAAGGTGCTGCAAGCCTCTTAATCATTAGCCTGATGAAGCAGATATTGAGTTTGGCAGTGGCACTAACCAGGGTTCGTTCAAAGTTCTTAACCAGAATTTTACAGCGCTCCATCCAAGCATTGGAGCGTTCGATCACCCATCTAGCTATTGCCGGAACAAATCCAGATTTTCCTTGTGCCGCTTTCTCTTGTTTTGAGGGTTTCGTAGAAAGTTGAAACTGAATTTTGGTCATGATCTCTGGGTAAATTCGCTCTAACTCCTGAGTCAAATATTCTGGGTGATACCCATGATCTAGCAGGATAGTAATCTTGGGAATATCGATAGGTTTTGACTTGAAGTAGTCGATGTTGAGAGTAAACATCTCAATTAATCCGGCATCATCCGAGACATTGGCGCGAGTACAGAGCGTAAAAAAGGGAAACCCAAGGGTGTCAATAGCCAAATGCCTTTTAATACCGTTGGTGGCTTTGTAGAAGCAAAAACCTTTCGACTCCACACTGGCGTTGCAGGTATTTTTCACTGCTTGGGAGTCAATGATGATCAATGTCGTCCAGTGCGGTTTTTTTTTTACCTGTTCACGCACTTGTCCATGTAAGACACTCATCAGTTCCTCAAATACCCCGGCTGCTCGCCACTGTTTGTAGTGCCAATATACAGTGGAATAAGGGGGGAGGTCTTTAGGTAAGTCTTGCCAATTGCATCCATTTTTTAGTTGATAGAGAATTCCATTGAAGATATCTCGCTTTGGCCAGTTGGTCGGTCGAGTCTGCTTCTTAGTCGGTAATATCTCTTGCAATAAGGGTTCAAAAATTTCCCATTCTGCATCAGTGAGGTTGCTGGAATACGCCATTAGTATTGGATTTTAGATGCTGAGGAGTACCTTAATTCAAAACCTCACAAGATGTCAAATGGGTTCTATACGACGGAGTTGGAAACGTGATTGCTGTTCCAGCCGAAGGAGATGATTTTAAACCTTCCCCACAGCGTCGAGCCAGGTGTTACGCTACCAAAGAACAGGATGGCTATGTTTATGTGCGGCTAGCCGATACCCCAAGTGTTAATCTTGAACCCTTTTCTATGCCTCACTACGGGCAAACAGGATGGGAGACGGTACGGGTAATTAACCGTTTTGCTAACAATGTGACTAATTGTGCGGAGAACTTTATTGATATTCCCCATACGGCTTTTGTTCATCCTGGTGTTTTCCGTACTTCCCGCCAACAAAAGTTAGAGATGACTGTTGAACGCTGGAATGGTTCGGTTTTGGTGGAGTATCGCAACGAAAACAGTAATTTGGGATGGTACAGCCGTTTTCTGAATTTGCAGGGTGCAGAGATTAAACATAGCGATCGCTTTTATATGCCAAATATTACTTCTGTAGAGTATAGAATGGCACAAAATCGCCATTTGTTCATTACCAGTCAATCTATTCCAGAAACCGATAATTCAACTCTGGTTTACACCGATGTCACCTATAACTATGGTATTTGGAATAAGTTAGCACGTCCCTTTGTGCGGTGGACTGCTCAACACATTATCCGCCAAGACGTGGAAATTTTGGGTATTCAGGGGGAAGCGATCGCTAAATACGGCACACAATTTTATAATACGCCTGCGGACACAATTCATATATTTGTAGAGTCAATTATGGCAGCCATATCTCGTGGAGAAGATCCGCGTTTATTGCCAAATCAATCAGTAAAAGTTATATTTTGGGTTTAAAAATAATTCGTAATGGGCTACGCCCCGCTTCGCTAACGCTAACGTAATTCGTAATTCGTAATTAATTAAAATCGGTGTGAGTAATAATAAGTGGGAATACAAAACTTTTCACAATTACTAATTTTTGGATCTTTTATCGGATTAGTTGGTTGGACTATTATCAATCAGGTTGGACGAACTCAACTCAAAGTTAAAAGTCGTGAAGATTGGTTGCTAGATAGTACAGGATTAACGATTCAAGGAATTTTAATTCCCTTACTACAAGCGACTTTAGTTTATTGGCTTTATCAATATTTACTACCCACTCAGCAAGGATATTTAAAAGTATCATTAGTTCCGGCTTTTACGATCAGTTTTGTTCTAGTTGATTATTTATATTATTGGAATCATCGTTTATTACATACTAAATTGTTGTGGAAAGTTCATCAAGTCCATCATACTGTTACTCAGATGGATGTATTAGGAACTTCTCGCAACACACTTTGGACAAGCTTGTTAATTGTTTATTTATGGATACACACTTTATTTTTATATCTGTTAGCCGATCCAACAGGTTATTTACTTGGAGTAAGTCTAACTTCTGCCTTAGATTTATGGCGACATAGCAGTTTGATAATTCCTGAAAGTAGCTGGTTTTATCAATTTTTATCTTCTTGGTTAATCTTACCACAGGATCATGCTTGGCATCATTGCCGCGAAGTCCACAATTATAACTATGGGGCTAATCTGAAAATTTGGGATAAGTTATATGGAACATATTATGAAAGCAAAAATTTGCCATCTATAATCGGAATTCCTAGCTCATTAAACTTGTTCCAAAAACTTTTATTCCCATTTTAATGACAGTTATAAGTAAAATTCTTTTGTTTTTTCCCACCATTATATTATTGCTAACTGGGGCAGCAATAATCTACCTCGCCTATTCACCCAACATCTTCAGCATTCTGGCGGTGTTCCTTTCTATATATGGGCTACCAGTGCTAGTTTACCGTTTGCATGAATGGGTTTATCCCGTGCGGGAGGGTATTAGTTATCTACAAGGTAAAGAATATAGTCCCTGGTGGGGTAGTCATCAAATTCAGGTAATTTATATTGCAATTCCGGTGTTAGAAGCACTGCTGCGACTGATTCCGGGGGTATTTTCCTGTTGGTTGCGATTGTGGGGTGCTAAAGTGGGGCGAGATGTATACTGGACAACAAGATTGGAGATTGCCGATCGCAGTTTATTAGAAATTGGCGATCGCGTCGTTATCGGGCATGGTGTCGGTATCTATTCTCATGTCATTAAACCCCGCAAGCAAAATTTAATGTTGTATGTCAAAAAAGTCAAGATTGGCAGCAATGTTTTTGTGGGAGCCGGATCTAATCTTGCTGCTGGTGTAGTCATTGGTGATGGTTCTTATGTACCAGCAGTTAGTAACCTTTATCCTAATCAAAAGGTGCAATAATGCGTCCGATTATTCAGCTTTTTGGGCAAATCCTCGCGTCAACTGCGAGGCGATTTCATCAAGCTTTGGATAACCCAGAGTTCATGCAGACATCTGTAAAAAGGGAAATTTGCGATCGCCTAATCAAAAGTGAGTATGGTAAAACTTTGGGTATCCATTCTGTAGATGATTGGCAGCGTATACCAATCGTAGATTATGATGCACTCGAACCCTACTTAAATCAAAAACCTCAACAAATTTCCCTCACTCCCGAACCCATTCTGTTCTACGAAAAAACCTCTGGTAGTAGTGGGGCGGTGAAATGGATTCCTTATACTCAATCTTTGCGGCGATCGTTTAATCAAATGTTCTGTGTATGGGCGCATGATTTGATTGTACATGGACCGAAATTTTCCACAGGCAAACTTTATGCTTGTATCTCGCCGCAATTAAATGTAGCTGATAGCCAAACTTTACAAGATGATTTAGATTATTTAGATGGCTGGTTGCGTTGGTTTTTACGTCCTTGGTTAGTGATGCCAAATAAACTTAATCGGCTGCATGACGCTAATTTATTTAAACATCAACTAGCTTTGGCATTATTAGAGGCTGAAAAACTAGAAATTATTTCTATTTGGAGTCCGAGTTTTATACAAGTACATTTAAAATATATTCAAAAAAATCATGATTTATTGCAAGCAGAATTACACAACAAAATATCACTTAATCGCCTGCAAATCCTCAGCGAAAGTAATATTCCCTGGATGCAACTTTGGCCAAATTTAAAGCTGATTTCTTGCTGGGATAGTGCCAATGCAGCAGATCAAGCTCAGGGATTACGCTCGCAATTTCCAGGTGTATTGATTCAAGGTAAAGGACTATTAGCAACCGAAGCCCCAATGACGATTCCCTTGATTGTAGCTGGGGGATGTGTGCCGGTTCTCGATGAAGTATTTTTCGAGTTTGAGGACGATACTGGTTGCTTACATGGTTTACATGAACTCAACATTGGCAAGGAATACAGTATCATTTTATCCCAGAAAGGAGGTTT
Organism: Desmonostoc muscorum LEGE 12446; assembly: GCF_015207005.2. Taxonomy (GTDB): domain Bacteria; phylum Cyanobacteriota; class Cyanobacteriia; order Cyanobacteriales; family Nostocaceae; genus Nostoc; species Nostoc muscorum. The sequence goes on along the minus strand of NZ_JADEXS020000001.1, from coordinate 139,038 downwards.
GTATCGTTATCGAATTGGCGATCGCATCCGCGTAACTCATTACTATCGCCACACTCCCTGTTTGGAGTTTCTCGGACGATATCAAGCCATTAGCGATTTGGTGGGCGAAAAGTTGCAAGAAACCTTTGTAAATAATGCTCTTATTCAGTTGAACTTGCAAGAAACTAATTTTAAAAGTTTGATGCCCATTGCCGAGCCTCCACACTATATTCTATTATTAGATTCCGCAAAAGAAACCCCAGAAATTATTGCTCAACAACTCGATCAGGCTTTATCAGAATCATATCATTACAAGAGAGCGCGAGCCATCGGTCAACTCGCACCACCACAGGTTTTAATCTCTAGTCAAATTCCTGAAATATTAGTTTCCCATCGTATCCGTACTGGAAGTATTTGGGGAGGTATCAAACATCCAATTCTGGCAAGATTACCCATTAGTACTGAACTTTTACAAGAATTAATAACAAGACTTACGTAATATATAAAAAATACAAGCCAGAATTTACTCGTTTGTGTACTTTTGTAAATATTCGAGAGAAACTGCGTAAAGTTATCAGCTTGACACTGATGAATTAACATAAGTTCCCTTAAAGCTAATACGGTTCAGTTGAACCTCAAAAACCTCAGACTGCATTATCCTTAACTGAACCGTATTGCCCTTTAACCATGAAATAACGAGCCTAAAACACTATTTGGCAAGAAAATTTATGGTGAAAAATACAATGTCGGCAGGATTATACTATATGGAGATCAGTGATAACGAGTCAACAGCTTTTTCTATAGAAGCCAAAGTAATATCTACCGAATCCAAAGCAATTATTAATCAGGCTTTAGTACCTAAGAGCAAATCAGACTTTAAGACGGAAGAGGAGAAACAACAACGCTTAGCTACTTTGGCAGAAGACACACGACGTAGGCTGAAACGAAGTGGTATGGATATTTATTGCATTGGTCTCAACTTGTTAGAAGCTCAAAAAATTATAGAGTATGGCGAATTTCTGCCTTGGTTACGACAGGAGTTTGGAATGGGCAAAACTTCAGCTTATGAGTTCATCCACGTTGCTAAAGCATTTGAGTCCAAATTTCCGATAATCGGAAATTTGATTAACAACATCACTCCTACTGCTCTCTATAAACTAGCAGCCCCTAGTACTTCTCAAGCAGCTAGAGATGAAGCAATAGATCTTGTAAAGGCAGGGAAAGTAGTAGATCCATATGTTGCTAAAAATCTCATCAAGAAATATAAAACTTCTAATGGTGTAAAAACACAGCAACAAAAAACATCCTCAAACGCTCAAAATAGCGATACAAATCAAACAGATGTGTTAGTTTTTGCTAACCATCAGATTAGCCAGCAGGAGCAAACAAGCAGCGATTCTATGTCACGTTCTTCCACATCTCAACAAGATGAGCTACAGAAATTGATAACAGAACGTGATACATATAAAGTGCAATTAGTAACACTACAGGTGATAAATGAGCAACTTAAGCTCGAAGTTGCAAAACTGCGTTCAGAATTAACTTTGTTGCAAGGTAACAAGCATTAAAAGCAGCATTTAGCAACTTTTACTTATCTGCCTGGTTTTGACCTTTAATTTGCTGTGAACGTATGAAAAAAATTTTGATCATTGAATCTGCATCCGCAACCCGAAACCTTTTTTTAAATCACCTTAAAGCTGATGGTTTCTATTGTCTAAGTGCTGAAAACGGTCTGATTGGTATTCATTTGGCGCAACAAGAGTTGCCCGATTTGATAATTAGCGAAATTACGTTGTCGAAACTTGATGGTTACGAAGTTTTAACTCAACTGCGAAAAAATTCTAATACAGCAAGTATTCCCCTAATTTTTGTAAGTGCCAAAGCGACACGCAGCGAAATTCGTAAAGGAATGGAACTGGGAGCTGATGACTATCTCATTAAGCCCTGTACAATGGAAGAATTACGTAAAGCAATTTCAGCCCGCTTGGAAAGACAAGCCACTAGCCAACAGTGGCCCTATTCTCCACAGTCTCAACTAATTACAGAATCATTATCTGCCGAAATTCTAAAATTCACAGACCCTAAATTAGTTTTTCATTCTGATCCTCAAATGAGCCAAGTCTTCTGCTTTATCGAGGCTAATTTTCACCAACCTATTACTCTGTTGGATGTCGCCCAAGCTGTTGGTTATTCCCGCGCTTACCTGACTAGCTTAGTACGACGCCGAACAGGGCAAACTGTCCAAAATTGGATTATTTGGCGTCGGATGAAAGCAGCATGTTCCTTGCTTTTAGAAACCTCAGAAGGGGTAGAAGAAATAGCTGCTCAGGTGGGATATCAATGCCCGGTTAATTTTTTCCGGCAGTTTCGTCAACATTATGGCACAACTCCCCATGCCTGGAGATTAAAAAACCGGACATTGCACGCTCATAATATGAATTGACCGAATTTTAGATTTTAAATTTTGGATAATGGAATTGAAGATTCAAAATCTAAAATTTAAAATTAATTGACAAGCCCCTGACTTTAGACATGGGGTCAATCTAAAATCTAAAATCCAAAATCCAAAATTGTCTGACCTCAATTTAGATAGAATCCTCATGTCTTGAGCCTTTTCATCTCTATCAAAATAGCAACAAAAATGTAAGCATCATCACATTTTTGTTGCTTGTAGTCGTCAATTAATTGATGTGGAGGAAGTAAGATGATTTTTCAGGAAAAAAACTGCAACTTTTTTCAACACATTGTTTATTGCTTTCTCAAAAATAAAACTCTAATCTTATGAAAGTTCAAATAGATATGAAACATTTAAAAACAGATTGTTATTAACAATCCCAATCTGTTGAATTTTGGATAATTGGCATCATCCGAGTACAAATCACTGAAAATTCTACAATCGTAATCGCCATGACACTACCTGATGGTCCTAAAGCTCCACCGTTAATGCAGATGTTACAATGGATCAGCAATCCATTAAACTATATGGAAAGTAACGCCCAACGCTATGGTGATATTTTCACAAGTGGTAGTAGTTGGAACTTGAAACCTATAGTATTTGTAAGTAATCCACAAGCAATTCAGAAAATTTTTCTGAACGAGACAAAACAGTTTGAAGCCCCCGCCACAGCTAAGCGAATTTTTCGCCCTTTATTAGGTGACTTATCAATATCTAGAACAGAAGATGGTGCTCACCATCGCCGAAAACGTCAGCTCTTAATGCCTCCATTTCATGGAGAAAAAATGGCTGCTCATGGAGAATTAATTTGTGATATTACCAAACAGGTAATGAATCGACTTAAACCTAATGAAACCTTCTCCGCTATTGCATCCTTACAAGAAGTCTCTATGCGAGTAATTCTAGAGGGTGTGTTTGGGATGCACGAAGGAAAACGCTACGAACTCATCAAGGAACTGTTAGTTCCCTGGTGGGAGGCTCTCAGTTCTCCGATAGGTTCTGCCTTGTTATTTATGCCTTTACTCCAATTAGATTTGGGACCTTGGAGTACTTGGGGGCGTTTTTGTCGCCTCAGAGAGCAAATTAACCAACTGCTTCTGCTGGAAATTCAGGAACGTCGCAAACAATTCGATCCGACTCGCACAGATATCCTGACAACGTTAATGTCTGCTCTGGATGAAACAGGTCAGCCAATGACAGATGAGGAATTGCGCGATGAGATGCTGACACTGCTGACAGCTGGTCAGGAGACTACAGCAACTGCAATAGCTTGGGCAATGTACTGGATTCATTACCAGCCTAATGTCATTGACAAACTGCACAATGAGCTAGCTACCCTCAACGGCTCAAAAGACCCAATGACAATTGCTCGACTGCCCTATCTGACTGCTGTCTGTCAAGAAACTCTGCGAATTTACCCAGCAATCTACTCAAGTTTTGCACGGATGGTGAAATCACCAGTCGAGCTAATGGGCTATGAGTTGCCAGCTGGTACAGAAGTCATGGCCTGTATTTATCTGACACATCAACGTGAAGATATATATCCAGAACCCAAACAGTTTAAGCCAGAACGTTTTTTAGAGCGTAAATTCTCGCCTTATGAGTATTTACCTTTTGGTGGTGGTAATCGCCGTTGTATTGGTGAGGCACTGGCACTATTTGAAATGAAACTCGTGCTTGCAACTATCTTGTCAGGCTATCAATTGGAGTTAGCTGATAAGGAACCTATACGACCTCAAGTCCGCCGCGTTACTCTCTCACCTACTGGCGGCGTCAAAATGGTGATGATTGGTCAATATCAGCCCCAAGACCTACCTGTAATCAATAAAGCCGTCAGTTTATCAAAAAAATAGAGAGGAACCATTGAGAGCTTAGAGTCTGACGCCAATTCTCTCAATTTACCAGTCTATTTGAAGTTTGAGCATAGGGAAGCCAGTGTGTTGTTTCTTACCAGACTTCCGAGTGAGTTGCAAAGCGGCTTCCCACAAGATTTGAAAATATGTTGGCGATCGCCAGATTTTTATTTCATGCAGAGATGTTTAAACTTCTGCACACAGATGCTCTATTTTACCTGAAAATGCCCTTACAAGATGAGATTGTAATTAGTCCACCAACCCGGATTTTGGAATTGGAATCTTCAAGCAGAAGTCTGGGCAGTTTTGTCTAGTTTTCTCTTCAGGAGTACGAAATGACTGCATATTTAAATTTGTCCGAACCATCTCTAAATCAAGTTTCTACTTTAGTAGATATTCTGCGCCAAAGAGCGCAAAACTCGCCTAACCAATTAGCTTATACTTTTCTACAAAACGGACAAACACAAACAGCCACCTTGACTTATCAAGAGTTGGATAGCAAAGCTAGAGCGATCGCAGCGACTCTCCAATCTTTAGGGTATTCTGGCGGCAGAGCTTTGTTACTATATCCACCTAGTCTAGAATTTGTTGCTGCCTTCTTTGGGTGTTTGTATGCCTCTATGATCGCTATTCCCGCTTATCCACCCAGGCGGAATCAAAGTATGCTCCGGTTAGAGGCAATTATAGAAAATGCTCAGACGACAGTTGCCTTGACCACTACATCTGTGATAGATAACATACAAGGACTTTTGAGCCAAAATCCAAAACTAGCAGATATGCAACTGCTAACTACGGATAACATTGCAAGTCCTGTGGCTGAGTTATGGCAGCAACCAAACTTGTCAGGAAATACCCTGGCTTTTCTGCAATACACTTCTGGTTCTACCGGCACGCCAAAGGGCGTAATGGTCAGTCATGACAATCTTCTGCACAATTCAAAGCTAATCCATCAATCTTTCGGGCATACACCTAACAGTCATGGTGTAATTTGGCTACCACCCTACCATGATATGGGGTTAATTGGTGGAGTCATACAGCCTCTCTACGGTGGTTTTCCAGTCACACTGATGTCACCAGTGGACTTTCTGAAAAAGCCTCTGCGCTGGCTGGAAGCAATTTCTCAATATCAGGGGACTACCAGCGGCGGCCCCAATTTTGCTTACGAACTCTGCATTAATAAAGTGACACCCGAACAGATAGCAAATCTCGACCTTAGCAGTTGGGAAGTGGCTTTCACCGGAGCCGAACCTGTGCGATCGTCAACTATAGATCTTTTTGCAGAGACATTTAAATCCTGTGGATTTCGTCGTCAGGCATTTTACCCTTGTTACGGCATGGCTGAAACAACTTTGATTGTTACCGGAGGATTGAAAAAAGATCCGCCTGTGGTGCAACAAGTTGAGGGAGCCGCCCTTGAGCAAAATCGGGTGTTGATAACACATCGAAAAGAAAATGCCAGGACAATTGTCGGTTGCGGTCAGAGTTTGTCAGAGCAGAAAGTCGTGATTGTTGACCCCGAAACTTTGACACAATGTCCAGCTGACCGAATAGGAGAGATTTGGGTGTCAGGTGCGAGTGTAGCTTGTGGTTACTGGAATCGATTAGAGGAGACAAAAGCTACTTTCAAAGCCTATTTGGCAGATACAGCTGAAGGTCCATTCCTACGTACTGGAGATTTAGGATTTTTGCTCAACGGCGAGTTGTTTATCACTGGGCGACTCAAAGATATGATTATTATCCGCGGGCAAAACCATTATCCCCATGACATTGAACTGACTGTAGAAAAGAGTCATCCAGCAGTGCGAATAGGTTGTGGAGCAGCGTTTGGTATAGATGCAAATGGCTCAGAACATTTAGTGATTGTTCAGGAAATAGAGCGCAACTACCTGCATCAATTAGATGTTAACGAGGTCATTGGGAATATTTGTCAAGCTGTAGCAGCCGAACACGACCTCCAAGTTTACGCTGTGGTACTCGTTAAAACTGGTAGTATTCCCAAAACTTCTAGCGGTAAAATTCAGCGTTATGCTTGTCGGGCTAGGTTTCTCAGTGGCAGTTTGAATGTTATAGAAGATTGGAGTCAAAATCCACGTCACAAAGTCAAGTTTTTGCATCTCCAGACCGAAGTTGGATCTATTTTGCAACAAGTCCAACTTGCTAGTACTCAAGAGGGCTGAATTCAGAGTAAACCCTTAATGGTTAATAGTTAAAAATCATTAACCATTAAATGAATTTTATTTTTTCAAATATATGGAGTGACCAGCATGGAAAATTCTCGTGTTCAAGATAGCACAATTTCTTTAGTTCCTGCTATTAAAACTACACCAACAACGGCAGAAATTAAAGGATGGATAGTTTCTTATCTGACAAACCTATTAGAAGTTGAAGCTGACGATATAGATGTAACCATTCCCTTCGATCGCTACGGTCTAGATTCAGCCATAGCACTAGGGATGATTGGGGAACTAGAAGAGTGGTTGGGATATGAACTCGATCCTACCTTACTGTATGATTACCCGACAATTGAAGCTTTAGTGAAGCATTTAAGTTTGAATGTGCAGCACAACTAAAACCATTTCCATATGAAGACCCATAGAAAGAACCCCACCGCCTGCGGCACCTCCCCTTAGGAGAGGTTGGGAGAAGTCAAAATAATGTGCAGCTTCATAAAGAATTGGTAGAAAATCAAGAATTTGTGTAAATTATTTCGAGGAAAACTATGACAAATATCATCAATTTTTCTAGCACAGAAAATCAATCTACCATCTTGTTGAATTCCAAAAAAAAGCATGTTCAAGTCATTGAAAAAACATATAAAAATAACAATGACTCAGACTATACCGAAAAAATTAGGGATTTAGGCAAGCAATTTAACTATGCCAGTGACCGCGATTATTACTGGGGCATCCCGGAACTGTCATTACTTTACGGTACTCCACTGTACGAAGTTGCTACGCGATCGCAAAAACTAGCCCTCAATCATCTTTATTGGGTTGGTAATTATAACCATACCGCTGTTAGCGAAGCAAGTACCAGTATTTACAACCGAGTCACAGCTGGCGTGTTTAAAGCCGTTGGTGGTTACGAAACACTTTGTAGTGAGTTAGACGTTGAAACCGATCAAGAAAGCTACCACATTCGTGCCTTTCAAAATGTTGGCTATAAAACCAAATTAGCCCTATTAGGTAAAACAATCTTGGGCAATCCTTTATATGCTAAATCAACCAAAGGAAATACGAATCCTGTGATTAAGCAATTGCGAGAATTTTTCAACCCAGAAAATTCGCCCTTCTCTACTTACCGAGACAATACCTTAAGCTTTATAGCTAAAACAATGCTTAAGGATAAACAACAATATTATTCCGAATATCTCCAGGATCTCGATAACAAAGGCGAGTCAATTCCCGCAGCAGCGGATGGTTTAGGAGGCAGAATAGCACCCCGGCATTGGTTACGCTTTTTTACCTTAAACTGGGGAATTTCCCCATTCATGGCTTGTCAATACTATTCTTTACGCTACACAGCCAATGCAATTCTCAAAAACCAAGAGTATCCCTATTTCAAGTATTTCCGTGAGTTAGAAGAAAAAGGCGAATTTATCCCCAAACCAACTGCTATTTCTCATTTTCATTTACTAGACGAAGCCTTCCATACCACAATTTCCCAAACTATTGCCAAAGATATGTACAAGGACTTTCCTAAGCCCACAGCTTATGAAAAGTTTGTCTCTGGACGAATGGTTTACATGACACAACAAAGCCTGCTCAGTGGTTTATCTGCGGTGTTACCCGGCCGTTGTGTTGCAGACGATCCCTTGTTTATGGTGTTTTTCTACAAACTGCTCAAGTCTCCTTTATTTGACTTATCAACTGAAGAAACACTCCACTGGATGAAAAGGTGTTTTTGTGAAGAACACGAGGGGTTCCATGTTGGTTTGAAATACCATCAAAGCTTACTAGAATTGATGCGGCGATTATTCGGTTCTCTAGACTATCAGTGGGCTGTGAACCGTGAGATGAAAGTTATGGCTGGTGGCGGTTCGATTAGCAAAGCTATCGAAAATAATATCAAAACATTTCAGAAATTCTCTGAGTCCATTATCAGCGATCGCAGTTAGCTTTCACCAGGCATAGAAATAAAAACGCCAAACTTGAGGTAGTGCCGCCGCCGGCACTCTTTTCTGAGGAGGTTTCCACCGATATAGCCAATCGCTACGAAGCAAATTATAGGGCTAATTTAAAATACTGCAAAATCTGAATTTAGCAAAGTTGAAATGGAACAGATAGCAATTATTGGTATTGGTTGTAGATTTCCGAAAGCTAATAACCCCGAAGAATTTTGGCAGCTTTTACGTAATGGCATAGATGCCATTACTGAAATACCAAAAGACCGATGGAATGTCAACCAATTTTATGACCCAGAGCCAGCAAAACCAGGTAAAATCAGTAGTCGTTGGGGTGGTTTTCTAGACCATGTAGATCAATTTGATCCGAATTTTTTTGGAATTTCCCCCCGGGAAGCCGAACACATGGACCCACAACAAAGGCTAGTTTTAAAAGTAGCCTGGGAAGCTTTAGAAAATGCGGGGATTGTACCCAAAACTTTAGCACGCAGCCAAACTGGGGTATTCATCGGCATTACTAATGCTGACTATCACAGACTTTTGTACAGGGATTTTTCCCGAATTGATGCATATAGCGCCACGGGTACTACTCCCTGCATTACTGCCAATCGTCTATCCTACATCTTGGATTTGTGTGGCCCTAGTTTAGCCATAGATACAGCTTGTTCCTCGTCTTTAGTTGCAGTTCACTTGGCTTGTCAGAGTTTGCACTTAGGAGAGTCTAATTTGTGCATAGTTGGAGGAGTAAACTTGATGCTCTCTCCAGAGCCAAGCATTACTTTTTCTCAGGCGCGGATGATGGCACTTGATGGCCGCTGCAAAACCTTTGATGCTAAAGCTGATGGTTATGTCCGGGGTGAAGGTTGCGGGATTATTATCCTCAAGCGTCTCTCAGATGCACTCAGGGATAACGACAATATTTTAGCAATTGTCAAGGGGTCGGCAATCAACCAAGATGGATTGAGTAACGGACTCACAGCACCTAACGGGCCTTCTCAACAAGCAGTTATCAGCCAAGCCTTGCAAAATGCCAAGGTGCAACCAGGAGAAATTAGTTATGTAGAAGCCCACGGAACTGGTACTTCTCTAGGAGATCCCATTGAAGTCAAAGCCCTAAAAGCGGTGTTAATGACAGGACGCCAGTTAAATCAACCTTGTTGGATTGGCTCAGTCAAAACTAACATCGGTCATTTAGAAGGTGCTGCTGGTATTGCCGGTTTAATCAAGGTAGTACTTTCTTTGCAACATCAGTACATCCCAGCACATTTACACTTCCAAGAACTCAATCCTTATATTTCTCTCAAAGGAACTCCCTTTGCGATTCCTACCGAGATGCAGTCTTGGAATGCTAGTGCAGAACGCCGCTATGCTGGGGTCAGTGCTTTCAGCTTTGGGGGTACTAATTGTCATCTAATTCTCGAAGAAGCACCCGTATTTTCCCAAGTTAAAGCATCTGATGCTAACCAAGGTCATTTGTTTACACTCTCGGCAAAAACTGACAAAGCTTTGGTAGGGCTAGCAAAAAAATATGTAGACTTTTTGGATTCTCATTCGGAAGTCTCTCTTGTAAATCTCTGCTTTACAGCTAATGCCAAACGTAGCATCTTTGACAAACGTTTCGCGGTTTTTGTTGAATCTACGATGCAGTTGCGCCAGCAGTTGGCAGCTTTTTGCGCTGGTAGTTTGTCCGTAGGACTCGCCAGCAGTCGAGTGAAAAGTAAGAAATCCCAGAAAATAGTATTTTTATTCACCGGTCAAGGTTCTCAGTATGTAGGTATGGGACATGAACTATACCAACAAGCACCAGTGTTTAGGCAAACTATCAATGAATGTGCTGAAATTCTGCGTGCTTATATAGAAACACCTTTACTGGAAATCTTATATCCAACAACACCAAGTAATTTTCCTCTTAGTGAAACTGCTTACACTCAACCTGCTTTATTTGCCCTGGAATATGCTTTAGCTAAATTATGGCAATCTTGGGGTATCCATCCAAATATAGTTATGGGTCATAGTTTGGGTGAATACGTAGCTGCTTGCGTGGCTGGAGTATTCAGCTTAGAAGATGCCTTGAAGTTGGTTGCAACTAGGGCTAATCTGATGCAATCTCTGCCTCCAAACGGGGAAATGGTAACAGTTTTTACGAATGCTGCACGAGTGACAGAGACGATGCAAGCTGTAGCAGGTAGTATGCCTGTGGCGATCGCTGCGATTAACGGTTCAGAAAATACTGTAATTTCTGGCACCCATGAGGCAGTTACAGCAGCGATCGCCACCTTAGAATTTGCAGGAATCAAAAGCAAGAAACTAGCAGTTTCCCATGCCTTCCACTCTCCCCTGATGGAACCAATGCTGGCTGATTTTGAGCGGGTTGCCTCACAAGTAACTTACTCATTGCCCCAGATAGATTTAATTTCCAATCTCACCGGACAAATAGCGACATCAGAAATAGCAACTGCCGCATACTGGGTAAATCACGTCAAAGAGCCTGTAAACTTTGCTGCTAGTATGGAAACCCTTCACCAGCAGGGTTATGAAGTATTTGTAGAAATAGGTGCTAAACCAACCTTATTGGCAATGGGTCGTAACTGTTTGCCAGAAAAAGTAGGAGTTTGGCTCCCTAGCCTACGTCAAGGACATTCAGATTGGCAGCAAATTCTGGAGAGTTTGGCACAACTATACTTGCTTGGCGTGCAGATAGACTGGTCTGGCTTTTACCAAAATCATTCCTATCGCCCGCTACCACTACCCACTTACGCCTTTCAAAAACAGCGTTATTGGGTAGAAACCTTGAAGAATATGACACCAACTCATGCTTCTTCAGAAGAATTAGCAACCCTACTCAAACAAACAGCAGAATTACTACCCAAGATACTGCAAGCATTTAATCAACAGCCAACAACAACATCGTTGGAACAATTATTTTCTGAAGTCAAGCCATCCTCAAAGCCTGAAGAACCTTGGTTGTTACAACGTCTAGAAAACACACCGCCTCAAGAACGCCTAAATTTCTTGATTGCTCAGTTACAAAATGAAGTCGCAAGTGTGTTGCATCTTGATGCCTCTGAACTACCAGAACCAACCCAAGGCTTTTTTGATATGGGCATGGATTCTTTGCTGGCTATCGAGTTAAAAAATCGGCTGGAAATGAGCTTAGGACATTCTGTTTCAGCCACCTTAGCCTTCAACTATCCCAATATTGAAAACCTCGCCTTGTATTTACTCAAAGATGTCACGAATTTAGATTACACCAACAAATCGCCAGAGGGATTTCACAGCTATGACAATGAGTTGGCTTGGATAGCCGCCAAGGTAGAACATCTCACAGACCAAGAAACTGAAGCTTTATTGATGCAAAAACTAGCAAATCTTTGAGAATAAACTGCAATGAGCAAAATATCAGAACGCTTTGCTCACATGTCTCCATTAAAACAAGCGCTCTTAGCGTTGGAGGAAATGAGTTATAAGCTCAATCGCATTGAGTGTCAGCAAACAGAACCAATTGCGATCGTTGGTATGGGTTGCCGCTTTCCTGGTGGTGCTAATAATCCAGAATTGTTCTGGGAACTTCTGGAAAATGGTGTCGATGCTACTACCAAAGTGCCTGTAGAAAGATGGAATATAGATGCCGACTACGATGCAAATCCAGAAATTCCTGGCAGAACTTATACCCGCCAAGGTGCATTTTTGGATGTGGAAGTAGACAAATTCGACGCCGAATTTTTTGGGTTGGCTGCACGGGAAGTTGTGAGTATGGACCCCCAGCAACGATTATTGCTAGAGGTCAGTTGGGAAGCTCTAGAAAATGCAGGTCAAGCACCACAAAAGTTAACTGGTAGCCAAACTGGAATATTTATCGGCATCAATACTTCTGATTACTCCCAGCTACATCTCAAGTCCCAAGATGCTAGTCAACTCAGTGCCTATTTCTTTACTGGTAACACCTCCAGCGTCGCGGCGGGTCGTTTATCTTATATTCTCGGTTTGGAAGGCCCTAGTGTTGCCTTGGATACAGCCTGCTCGTCATCCCTAGTCACCGTGCATTTAGCCTGCCAGAGTTTACGTGCCAGAGAGTGTCAGATGGCTTTAGCAGGTGGAGTCAATTTGATGCTGTCATCGGCGGGATATGTTGTTTTATCCAGGATGCGAGCCTTAGCTGTGGATGGTCGTTGCAAAACCTTTGATGCCACAGCCGACGGTTATGGACGAGGCGAAGGGTGTGGCATTGTGGTACTGAAGCGCCTTTCAGATGCCTTGGCTAATGGCGATCGCATTTTAGCCCTGATTCGGGGTTCAGCGATGAATCATGATGGGCGTAGCAGTGGACTGACCGTCCCTAATGGCTTGGCACAGCAGAAATTGATTCGCGCTGCTTTGGCTAACGCCAGAATCGAGCCAAATCAAGTGAGTTATTTGGAAGTTCACGGTACTGGCACAGCCCTGGGAGACCCCATTGAGGTTGAAGCATTGGGCAGCGTATTATGTAATGGGCGATCGCCACAGCAGCCCCTGATTCTCGGTTCAGTCAAAACAAATATTGGTCATCTAGAAGCTGCTGCTGGCATAGCAGGTTTGATTAAATTGGTGCTGGCTATGCAGCACAAACAAATCCCGCCCCATTTGCATCTGCAAAATCCCAATCCTGCCATCCGTTGGGATGACCTACCAATGGTAATTCCTAGAGAATTAACTCCTTGGTCAACAACTCAAACACGGATTGGTGGCATCAGTTCCTTTGGTATGAGTGGAACCAATGCCCATATCATCCTTGAGGAAGCGCCTGCAATTCAACCCGTACAGCCGGAAATCGAACGGTCGATTCATCTTCTTTGTTTGTCTGCTAAAAACGAAGCGGCTTTAAAGGCATTAGCAAGTCGGATGATTAGTCACTTAGAAACCCATCCGTCTCAGCCTTTGGCAGATGTATGCTTTACAGCCAATACCGGGCGATCGCATTTTGCCCACCGTTTAGCTGTGGTGGCCGAACAGCCAGCACAAGTAATAGCACAACTAACTGCTTTTACTGCGGGTAATGTGCAGCATCCCCTACTGACTGGAGTAGTGCCCCGTCAAACTCGCCCCAAAATAGTATTTCTGTTTACGGGTCAAGGATCACAATATGTGGGGATGGGACGCCAACTTTATGAACAAGTACCCACATTCCGCAAAGCTTTAGAACGTTGCGATCAAATACTGCGGCCTCATCTTGAGCGATCGCTATTATCAGTACTTTACCCTGAAGCCGGAACAACCCCGCTACTAGATGAAACTGCTTATACCCAACCAGCCTTATTTGCCCTAGAGTATGCCTTGTTTGAACTGTGGCAATCATGGGGGATAACTCCGGACGCAGTTATGGGTCATAGCGTAGGAGAGTATGTTGCCGCTTGCGTGGCAGGAGTATTCAGCCTTGAAGATGGACTGAAGCTGATTGCCCAACGGGGACGCCTCATGCAGACTTTACCTGCTAATGGGGCGATGGCGGCTATTTTTACTAATATTGCACAGGTAACATCTGCAATTGCACCTGACGATGGTCAGGTTTCCATCGCTGCCGTTAACGGCCCAAATAATATTGTAATTTCTGGCGCACATAAAGCAGTACAGGCGATTATATCTAAGCTGGAGGCACAGGGAGTTGATAGCCAACAATTAAATGTTTCCCACGCCTTTCATTCACCTTTAACTGCACCGATACTAGATACATTTGAAGATATAGCAGCACAAATAAACTATTCATCTCCAAAAATTAGGATGATTTCCAACCTCACTGGTTCTCTGGTGGAGGGAGAAGTCACCCAACCTGAGTACTGGCGGCGTCATATGCGAGAGGCGGTACAATTTTCTCCGGGAATGCAGACACTCTATGAACAAGGGTATCAATTATTTGTAGAAATTGGCCCTCATCCCGTACTATTAGGGATGGGACGGCGATGTTTACCGGATGAGAAGTTGCTTTGGCTACCTTCCTTGCGGAAAGGACAGTACGATTTACAACAGCAATTACAAAGTTTAGCAGAATTATATATTCGTGGAATTGAGGTAGACTGGAGCCGATTTGACCAAGATTATCCCCGCCAGCGCCTAGAATTACCTACTTATCCTTTTGTGCGATCGCCCTATTGGATTGAGTTACCAAAGTCCGATACTAGGCAAGCATCGCTCAGAAATGATTGGCTGTATGAAGTTGAGTGGCAACCAAAACCTCGGATTTTGGATTCTCAACCCACCGAAGGCGGTTCCTGGTTAATCTTTGCCGATAACAGCGGTGTTGGTCTGGCACTAGCAGAGGAGTTGGAACAACGCGGACAGAAAGCCGTTTTGGTCTTTGCTGACGAAGTTAATCCCACAGTCAAACAGAAATACTGGAAAATTAATTCTTCACAGCCGGGAGATTTTCAACGGTTATTAACAGAAGTACTGGGAACCGATCAGCCCCCGTGTAGTGCGATCGTGCATTTGTGGAGTCTTGACCATGAACTCACAGAAAACTTGACCACAGATTCTTTAAATCAGACTCGCAACTGTGCCAGTGTACTGCATTTAGTACAAGCTTTAAGTTCAAGTAAAATTTCTCAGTTGCCTCGTTTGTGGTTAGTCACCCAAGGGGCGCAACCAATTAAATCCGATGGCAATTCTCTGGCTGTAGCTCAGTCCCCAGTGTTGGGCTTGGGACGGGTGGTGTCTATTGAACATCCTCAATTCTGGGGCGGATTAATTGATTTAGCTCCAGAAAATTCTCCCGCAGCCGTAACAGCACTGTTAGAAGAAATTTGGCAGCCAGATGGGGAACCGCAAGTAGCTTTTCGAGAAGGACAGCGTTATGTATCTCGCCTGATCCGTAGCGAAAAGCGTCAAGCACCTACCCAAGAGCAAGGCTTCCGGGTTAGTGCTGATGCAACTTATCTCATTACTGATGGTTGCAGTAGTCTGTCACTGAAGTTAGCCGAGTGGATTGTAGAGCAAGGGGCGCGACACTTGGTACTTTTAGAACATAACACTGTTGCCCGTAACGTTAGTAAACAGTTGCAGCAACTCCAAAGAGCCGGAGCCGAGATCAAAGTAATTCATGGCGATATCTCTCAAGAAGCAGAAATCGCCGAAGTTTTTGCCGAAATCGCCCAATCTCTGCCTCCTTTGCGGGGAATCATTTATGTGGATGATGTTATCAACGATGGTCTGCTGCTCAAGCAGGACTGGGAGAGCTTTGGGAAATTCCTAAATTCAAAAGTAGCTGGGGTATGGAACTTACATAAAAAGACAGAGGATTTACCTTTAGACTTTTTGATTCTTTTCTCCTCAATAGTTTCCCAAATCGGCTCGCCTGCTCAAGGCAACTATGCCGCAGTCAACGCCTTTTTAGATACTCTTGCTGAGCAACGGCGGTTACAGGGATTGCCAATTTTAAGTATCAATTGGGCGACATGGCAGGAAACAGATATCGCCGCAGCTTTGGGTAAGCTAGGCGAACAGCGATGGCAAGCAATAGGTATAGATTTGATTGCTCCTAGCCAAGGGTTACAAATTCTTCAACAGTTATTGGATGAATCTGATCGCCAAGTAACTGTCATGCCTGTGAATTGGTCGAAGTTTTTTCAACAATTCCCCTCTGGGTTTGAACCGCCATTTCTGAGTGCGATCGCTCCGGAAGTGAAATCAAGTAATTTGTCCTCAGAAAATCAGCCGTCTCAGCTTTTAAAGGATTTAGAAAAAACTCCTCCCAATAAACAATATGCCGTTTTAGTTTCCTTTATCCAAACTGAAGCCCTGGCTGTGTTAGGTTTAGATCCATCTCAAAGATTACAACCCCATATAGGCTTTTTTGAAATGGGTATGGATTCTTTGATGGCTCTAGATTTAAAGAATCGTTTACAAGCTGCTATTGCCCAAGAAATTTCTGTTAGCGTCATATTTGAATATTCCAATATTGAATCGCTTTCCAGATATTTAATTAGTGAATTTTTCTCCCAGGAATCACTAGAAACATCAACAAGTGAGTCAGAAGAAGATCCTGAAGAAATGACTCAATTATTAGCAGAAATTCAGCAGCTATCAGAAGCAGAACTAGAAGCATTAATTGACCAAGGAATCCAGAATATTTTGTAAATAATTATGAAAACATCTTTAGAAAATCTTGAGCAACTATCTCCACTACAACGGGCTGCTTTAGCCATCAAAGAAATGCAATCCAAGCTCGATAAGATCGAGCGCAAGAAAACAGAACCAATCGCCATAATTGGTATGAGTTGCCGATTTCCTGGTGGAGCTAATGACCCAGAATCTTTTTGGCAATTATTACACGATGGAGTAGATGCTATTCAAGACATTCCTTCATCTCGGTGGGACGTAAATGCACACTACAACCCAAATCCAGAAGCTTCTGGCAAGATGTATGTGCGGCAAGGTGGATTTTTAGATGTTGCAGTGGATGAATTTGATGCCCAATTCTTCAATATCTCCCCCCGCGAAGCTGCCAGCATGGACCCTCAGCAACGGTTATTACTAGAAGTCAGTTGGGAAGCTTTAGAAAACGCCGTGCAAGCACCAGATAAATTGACTGGGAGTAAAACCGGAGTTTTCATTGGGATTTGTAACAGTGATTATTCACAATTATTACAACCACTTGGTCTGAGTAGCATTGATGTTTACAGTGCCACTGGTAATGTCTTTAGCATTGCGGCTGGCCGTTTATCGCATCTTCTCGGTTTGCATGGGCCTACATTAGCAGTAGATACCTCGTGTTCATCGTCCCTGGTGAGCGTCCATCTAGCCTGTCAAAGTCTGCGTTCTGAAGAATGCGGTTTAGCATTAGCTGGTGGAGTCAACTTGATGTTATCACCCCAAGGGGCGATCGCCATGTCCAGGATGCGGGCTTTAGCAGTTGATGGCCGTTGCAAAACTTTTGATGCTAGTGCTGATGGTTACGGGCGAGGTGAAGGTTGTGGCATAGTCATTCTCAAACGCCTCAGTGATGCGATCGCCGATGGTGATAATATTCTGGCATTAATTCGCGGTGGGGCAATCAACCATGATGGTCACAGCAGTGGTTTGACAGTTCCCAATGGACTTGCCCAGCGGGCAGTGATTCGTGAGGCTTTAGGAAATGCCAAGGTAGACGCAGCTCAAATTAGCTATGTAGAAGCCCACGGAACAGGTACAGCCCTGGGAGATCCCATCGAGGTGAGAACTTTAGGGGCGGTGTTGGGTAAAGGACGCCCAAAGGAGCAACCGCTGATAGTGGGTTCAGTCAAAACAAATATCGGTCACTTAGAACCTGCCGCCGGCATAGCAAGTCTGATAAAAGTAGTACTGGCTATGCAGCACGCTGAAATACCTCCACATCTGCACCTAACAAAAGTGAATCCTCATATTTCTTTGCAAGAGAATAATTTAAAAGTTCCCACAACAGCAACTCCTTGGACTGTAACAGCAGGTGAACGAAGGATAGCCGGAATTAGTGCTTTTGGGATGAGTGGCACAAATGCTCATCTGATATTAGAGGAAGCGCCAGTGCGTCAAGTCGTGGTAGCAGAACTAGAAAGATCCCGGCATTTATTGACACTTTCAGCCAAAAGTGCAGCAGCCTTAAAGGAACTAGCTAGCAGATTTGAGAACTACATTACAGCTCATCCATCGGCATCTTTGGCAAATATTTGTTTTACAGCTAATACGGGGCGATCGCATTTCGACTATCGTTTAGCAATGGTGGCTGAATCATCAACACAGCTGCGTCAACATCTGAATGCTTTTGTTACAGAGCCACAGCCAGTGTTGCAGCCATGTAATCACCAACCTAAAATAGCTTTTGTGTTTACTGGTGAAAGTTCCCAGTACATTGGCAAAGGACGCCAGCTATATGAGCAAGCGCCGATATTCCGTCAAGCCTTAGACGAGTGTGATGGATTGCTGTATCCTTTACTTGAGCGATCGCTTTTATCTATACTTTATCCTCAACCAGGAAATACCTCAGCCCTAGAAGATGCCGCATATGCACAACCAGCTCTATTTGCTTTGGAGTATGCTCTAGCAAAATTATGGCAGTCTTGGGGCATAGAACCTACAGCAGTTATGGGTCAAGGTGTAGGAGAGTATGTAGCAGCTTGCATTGCTGGAGTGTTTAGCCTTAAAGATGCACTGCGTTTAATCTGTGGTAGACAATTTGCCCATAATTTTGCAGCAATAGCAGCAGAAGTTAGCTACTCGGTTCCAAATATTAGCATAGTTTCTAGCTTAACCGGAGAATTAGCCACAGACATTATTGCCAAAGCTGAGTACTGGCATCGTCAAATTGATGCACCAATCGAGCTTTCTACAAGCATACAAACACTGCAAACACAGGGTTGCGAGCTGTTTCTCGAAATTAGTCCAAAACCTATCTTAATGGATATTGCCGAGCAATCTCTCCCTCAAGAATTTGGTACTTGGTTACCTTCATTGGATCAGCAAGAAGAAGATTGGCAAGTGTTGTTGCAGAGCTTAAGTACTCTCTATATTCAAGGCCACAATATCAACTGGGAGGGATTTGACAGCGACTACCAACGCCATCGCCTTTCACTACCCACCTATGCTTTTGAACGGCAAAAATATTGGCTGAAAACGGCGAAAAATCTTCCTCAAGCAACAGTAAGCTATGCACAAAAGCTAACTCATCCATTTTTACATAGACGGTTACATTCACCCCTCAAGCAAATTCAGTTAGAGTCTGATTTAAATCTCGATTCTTTACCTTTTGTGAAGGATCATCGTATTGAAGGGATGCCTGTAATGAACATCTCCATTTACTTGGAGATGATATTTGCCGCCGCCGCCGAGGCTTTTGGCAAAAAAATTCATGTTGTAGATAACTTTCTCATTTCTCGACCATTGATATTTACAGAGCAAGAAACTCAAACCATACAATTTATTGTCACTCCTGAGGATTCGTCAAAAGCCTTAATCCAAATTTTTAGTCGCGTCACAGATGAAGACAATCAGCAAATATTTTGGAGCTTAATTGCATCTGGAGAAATTAATCTCAGTGACGTAGAAACTACTGCATCAGAACAACAATCTCCTAATTTTGCAGAAATTCAAGCAGAATACTCACAAGAAATGTCTGTATCTGAATTCTACCGAGTCTTAGCAGAGCGAGGAGCTAATTTAGGCCCCAGTTGCCAAGGATTAAAACGCCTCTGGCGGCAAGATGGGAATGCTTTAGGAGAAATCCAAGATTCACAGACAGAATCAGATCATGATGACCTATATCAACTGCCATTGGGGATTTTTGATTCCTTCTTTCAACTTTTAGGAGCTAGTTTTCCTGCCACATTACCTGATAATTATTTACTAGGAGGTTTTGAAAGTTTCCGAGTCTATGATTGTGTAGGAAAATCTTTTTGGGGCCAAGCCAAGTTACAACTCAGTAATCACCAAGAAGATTACAAAGAAACTGTTTTAGGAAACATTCAGTTATTTAATCATGCCGGAAACATTGTAGCAGAAGTTATCAATGCACAGTTAAAACGTATCAGTCGAGAAGCTCTACAACGGGCTGCTATTGTAGGTAATAATAGCAGGAATCAAAAGAAACCAAGTAACTTTTCTAGAGAGAAACTTCTCAATGCTGAACCAGAGGCACGTCTAACAATACTGGAGAATTATTTACTGACAGAATTAGCCAAAGTGCTGCAACTTCCTGTGTCAAATTTGAACGCCCAGCAATCTCTTAATTCCCTGCTAGATTCCTTAGTTACTGTTGAAATTAAAAATCAGATTGAACTTGACTTGCAGGTTAGCGTCCCAATCACCAAGTTTTTTGAGGTAAGTAACATCGCCCAACTCGCAACCTTTGTATTGCAGCTACTAAAATTAGAGCCGAGTCTTGAATATGCAGATGATGAAACATTATCACAAGCATTAGCAGAACTAGAAAATATTTCAGAAGCTGAGGCAGAGGCAATGCTTGCTAATAGCATTTAAACATGATTAAAAAGCAATTGATGTAGAAGGAAATTTTTGATGAGTGATATTTCACAGCGGATTACTGCTCTTTCTCCAACCAAACGCGAACTTTTATTAAAGCGGATTCAGAGCAAAAAAGAGATTGATCAGCAAAGCGTACTGACTAATTTGGCAAGTTTTGGCATGACAGTTGAAGAACTAAAAGCCGAAGCTAATTTAGCTCCAGAAATCTATCCCACAACCAAAAATATTGGGTTTATCGATCAGCCAAAATCTGTCTTTTTGACTGGAGCAACTGGATTTGTTGGAGCATTTTTATTAGATGAAATTCTTCAGCAAACTCAAGCAAATATTTATTGTTTAGTCCGAGCAAATGATATAATACAAGGAAAGCAAAGAATTCAAAAAAATCTTGAATCTTACTTGATTTGGGATGAAAGTAAAACAGCTAGAATTATTCCAGTCCTTGGAGACTTAACTCAACCACTTTTAGGTCTGGAAAGCGAACACTTCCAAATAATGTCCAATGAAATTGACGTTATTTATCACTGTGGTGCATTAGTCAAATGGACTTATCCCTACAATGCATTGAAAGCGGCAAATGTTTTTGGCACTCATGAAATTATTCGCCTAGCTTGCCAAAACAAAGTCAAACCAATACACTTTATATCAACTGTAGGTTTATTCTCATCACCAAATAGCAGTCATAGTGTCATCCCAGAAGACGAAATTTTGGAGAACAGCGGCACATTATATAATGGCTACGCTCAAAGTAAATGGGTTGCTGAAAAATTAATCCGGCTTGCAGAATTGCGAGGATTACCGATTTCGATTCATCGACCAAATACAGAAGGGCACAGCAAAACAGGTGTTTTTAATCATGATGATCACTTGTGCAAGATTATCAAGGGATGCATTCAACTCGGAAGCGTACCGATAGATTTAGATATAATAGTTGCGAGTGCGCCGATTGACTACGTAAGTAAAGCAATCGTTTATCTTTCAAGACGCAATGAATCGCAAGGTAAAGCATTTCATTTAGTAAATCCCCAACCTCTAAAATGGAACGAATGGATTAACCGGATTTGCTCTCTCGGCTATTCACTTAAGCAGCTTTCCTATAACGAATGGAAAGCTGAATTAATGAGCCAAATTAAAGTTTCCCAGACCAATGAATTATATACTCTTTCTCCATTTTTTTCTGATTCCATGCTTGAGGCTGTTAAAATGCCAGTTTTTGATTGTAAAAACACTTTACATGGATTAGCAGAAACTTCTATTGCTTGCCCAGCCATAGATTCTGAATTACTAAATACTTACTTTTCGTATTTCAGAGATAGCGGTTTTTTGCCTCCACTAAAAACCAATGGGAATTCCCCAGAATTAAATAATATCAACGCAGTAGCTTATTGAATATTCAATTAATCACCTTGGAGTTAAATATATGCAACAATCTTCACCTAAACTACCCCCACGTTTTGTCATCAAATTTTTGGTTTCAGTACACAAATTTTTGCTCGGTGCTGCACAAGCTATTTTGCCGCCACAGCTAACAGTATTCGACCACATTATTGGTGCTGCGTCTACAATGCTGTTGCATACAGCAGCACATTGGAGGATTGCAGATTATCTCCATGAACGCCCAATGAGTAGCGAGGAATTAGCGGGACTTATTGGAGCCAACTCTGATGCAGTGCATCGGATGATGCGTGGTTTAGTTACAATTGGATTTTTCCAAATTACAAAAGATGGGAAGTTTGAAAACAATCGGCTTTCAAAAACTTTAATAACTGATGTTCCCGGCTCACTCAGAGACGTAGCTGATTATATGGGAACCAAGTCTATCATTGATAGCTGGGTAGATGTTAAAGAGGCAATCATTACTGGTAAGAACACTTTTGAAAAAATTCATCAAGTGTCTTTTTGGGAATGGTTACGAAAAAATCCTAACGAGGGAAGAACTTTCGCAGCTTCGACTGGTAGCCGAACAGCATTGGATGCTCCCGCTGTTGCAGCCGCTTATCCTTTTCAAGATTTGCAAAAGCTTTGTGATGTAGGTGGAGGTAGAGGAACCCTCTTAGCTGAAATCCTCAGCCAACACTCTCATCTTCAAGCAGTACTACTTGATGATGAATACGTTTTAGAAGAAGCTAAGTATTATCTCAAAGAACGAGGAGTTCAAGGACGGATTAAAACGGTTTTTGGAAACTTCTTCCAAGGTCTGCCGAATGATTGTAAAGATTGCGATGCTTATATTTTAAGAGACATTCTCCATGATTGGGATCAGGAAAATTCTCTGGCAATTCTATCGAATGTCCGTAAAATCATGAAGCCAGGAAACCGCATTTTGATTGCGGAAGAAGTTGTGGAAAAATTCGACACAGAAAAGCCAGGAACAATGGTGGATTTGCATATGATGCTCATTCACGACGGACGCCAAAGAAGTCGAGAAGATTTCCAAAACCTTTTTGAAAAGGCAGGATTTCAACTACGACGAGTAATTTCAACTCCCTTAGCAATCAGTATCGTAGAGGGAGTTGCTGTATAGCGATCGCAAAAGCTTTTAGCCGTGCCTAGTTGATTTTTTTAGGGAATTCCAAAGAAAAAACATCTAATTAACTCTTGTGGTGTGGCACCCCACAATATTAGATAATTTATTTCTTGGAGTTCCCTTAGTTTAAATTTTCCCTAAGTTTCACATTTGCGGTTAAAAACTCAATCCATAAATCCATTGAATTCAAACTAATTTATAGGAGTTGTAAAATGAGCAACGTATCAGAAACAGCCTTGAACAATATTGAGACGGAACTGCAATCAGAAACCTCAGATTTAGCTAATGACCCAAGCCTTCTCCAAGCAGTAAAAGGAAAAATAGAGCGGTTAGAAGGACGAAAAATGCGCTTTAGTGCCAAAATCCAAATTCCCTATTCTTTGGAGCAAGTCTGGCAAGTCTTAACAGATTATGAAGCTTTTCCAGAATTCATGAGCAATTTAGTTCAAATTCAAAGACTGGAACATCCCACAGGAAACATTCGTCTCGATCAAATTCTGAAAAAAAAGTTCATGGGCTTACAGTTCAAAGCTCATATGATCATGGATATCGAAGAAAATTTTCCCCATGAAATTCGTGAATATCTTGTTGAAGGAGATTTTCAAAGCTTCCTTGGTTCTTGGCGATTAGATCCTTGCTTGTTAGGAGAAAAAACTGGAGTAAATTTAAGTTATGAACTTTTAGTTATACCAAAACGTATCTTTCCAATAGCGCTGGTTGAATACGTCCTCAGCCAAGATATGCCAAAGACTATATTAGCTGTCAAAGACCGATTAGAAAAACTATTTGGAGCGAGTTGTTAAACTAAATATCATCGGTGACCAAATGACAAACTAATCATCGTTGACATAATGGCATCACAAACTATCACGACACGTAAGACTGTAATTATCACGGGAGGTAACACCGGACTCGGTTACCACTGTGCAAAAACCATTGCTAGTTCTAATCAAGATTGGCACATTATTATTGCCAGTCGGGACAAAATCAAAGCTACTGCGGCAGTTAAACAACTAATTAGCGAAACGGGAAATGAGCATATTGAAGCTATGACGCTGGATTTAGGTTTCCTAACTTCAGTCCGCGCCTTTGCTCAAGATTTTGCAACTCGTGATACTCTGCCACCATTAAGGGCGATTGTATGTAATGCAGGTATCCAAATTGTGACTGGTACGACACACACTAAAGATGGTTTTGAAACAACATTCGGCGTCAATCATCTTGGGCATTTTTTACTAGTCAATCTGCTATTGAAGTATTTAGTTGCCCCTGCGAGGATTGTCTTTGTTAGTAGTGGTGTTCACGATCCAGACAAGTTAGAAGGTAAAATCATACCGCCACGCTATCGTCACCCAGAGTTTTTAGCACGGCCAGAAACAGACCCTACTGCTTTAGAGGAAAGTCCTGCCAGAAGTGGTATGAGACGCTATGCGACCTCAAAACTTTGTAATGTTTTATGTACCTATGAGTTGGCGCATCGGCTCCAATCTCAAGGACATAGCACGCTGGAACACCCAATTACGGTGAATGCTTTTGATCCTGGGGCTGTACCTGGTACAGAATTAACTCGACAATATAACCCATTGCTGCGCTTTGCGCTATCGTCAGCCTTTTTACTTCGCTTGTTGGGTGTCAATGCCAATAGTCCCAGCACTTCTGGCCAAGCTATGGCAAGGCTTGTTCTTGACCCGCAACTACAAGGTATATCGGCTAAGTATTTCAGCGGTTTGAAAGAGATTGCATCTTCTCAAGAGTCTTATGACAAGAAAAAAGCTGCGGAACTTTGGGAGGTGAGTGGCAAATTGGTGAACCTCACGGCGGGTGATTCGATTTGGGCATCATAGCTGATTCAACGATATCCCTCTTCTATGTGTCTAAGAGGATGTTTTAAAGTTAGTCGCTCAGGTATTTTTCAGGTAAATAGACCACGCGGTAAGGGCACAGCAATGCTGTGCCCCTACGACAGATGTGGTTCAAATACATGAAAATTGCTGTAAGACAATGGGAGAGTTTGCAAACATCCTCTAAGACGCAAGAAAAGTGAATTTTTCGCTGAAAGTTTCAAGACTGATACAACAGGGATATTAAGCGATCGCACTCTACTGTTTTCCAATCATCTCACAATTAGGGGTGCTGAATACCCCATCCTCTACATCTGATGGAGCTGAGGCTAGTTACATGAATCGTAATCAACAACCAAAGTGTTTTAATGCACTGTTTAAGAGTGATAGTCTGACTGGAATCTTAAAAAACGAGGCTATAGCTGGAGTACTAGATAGTCTAACTGGCATCCTGCTAAATAACGTTCTGACTCACCCAATAAATCATCAAACAACAAATAATAGTATTCGACTAAACTTTCGAGATTACTTCCATTTGCAACTGTTCTTGTTTGCTAGTTCATTTATTAAAGATCAGTTTGGAGCTGGACTGCAAAATAGTATTTTATTGAGTCCGACTCTTCCAGAAAACGTTCGCGCCTTAATTACAAATTTTGTTGTAGTTGGTACACCTTACAGTGATTCCGAAGTTCTTGCTGGAACTTCACATCCTGATATCATTGCTGGTCGAGAAGGCAATGATGTCATTCTTGGTGTTAATCCTGGTTCGGCTCATCCTGGACGGGGAGATTTCGATTTCTTCGTCGGTGATGTTGGGAAAGACAGATTTATTCTTGGTGATTGGCGAAATGTTTACTATGTCGGCAAAGGTACAAAGGATTTAGCTTCAATTGTAGATTTTAATCCCAACGAGGATAAAATTCAGCTGCATGGTAATCAAAGCGACTACGTTCTGGTGAATTTTTCTGAGCTGCAACTATCTGGAGAAGGAACCGCAATCTTTAAGAAAGGTTCTAGACCTGATATTATTGCTCTCATACCAGGAATTTCTAATTTAAATCTTACTGGAAATTACTTTCAGTTTGTAGGAAATGCACCGCCTCCAGAGTCAAACTTCAAGGAGGTTAAGCAGTTTGGTACTGTTGGACTTGACTACTCTTTTGGTGTTTCTACTGATAATTCTGGTAATGTCTTCTTGACTGGAGCTACCGATGGTAACTTGGGAGGACTCAATGCTGGGGATAGAGACGCTTGGGTGGCTAAGTATGATGGCAATGGTAACCAGCAGTGGGTTCGCCAGTTTGGAACTTCTGCCAGAGATGAATCTTTTGGTATTGCCAGCGATCGCTCTGGTAATATTTTTGTAACCGGAACCACCTTTGGCTCATTAGGCAAAGCTAATGCGGGGATAGAACGAGATGTCTGGATAGCCAAATACGACACCAATGGTAACCAAAAGTGGATTCAACAGTTTGGGACTTTTGGATTTGACAATAGCTATAAAATTGCTACTGATGATTCTGGCAATGTCTACGTGACAACATACACTCGTGGCAATCTGTTTGGAGATCAGAATCAAGGTCAAAATGATGTTTGGGTTACCAAATATGATACCAATGGTAACCAGCAGTGGTCTCAACAGTTTGGGACTCCTGGCTTTGAGTTATCTTTTGGCGTTACCACCGACCATTCAGGCAATGTCTTTGCTACTGGATGGATTCAAGATAATTCTGGCAGACTCACGGCTGACTCTTATGATGCTTGGATAACTAAATACGACACCAATGGTAACCAACAGTGGTCTAAAGAGTTTGGAACTTCAGTTTTTGATTGGTCGTGGGATGTTGCTACCGACCAATCGGGAAATGTCTATGCTACAGGATTAACTAGCGGTGATTTAGGTGGAACTAATGCTGGTTCTTATGATGCTTGGATAGCTAAATATGACACCAATGGTAATCAGAAATGGACAAAGCAGTTGGGAACTGCTGGGGATGATAACGCTCTTGCAATTGCCACAGACATGTTTGGCAATATCTATTTAACTGGTGCTACCGATGGTAACTTAGGGGGAGTGAATGCTGGTTCTGATGATGCTTGGGTAGCTAAATATGACGCCAATGGTAACCAGCAGTGGATTACACAGTTTGGAACATCTAACCTGGACAAAGGGTATGATATTGCTGTTGACAATCTTGGTCATGTCTTCGTTACAGGCGTCACTGAAGCCTCTTTGGGAGCAAAAAACATCGGATCTTTTGATAGCTGGGTAGGCAAACTGTCTTCAACTGATGGCGGCTTACTGAGCTTTAATCCACCTGTAGTAGACCAACAAGCTTGGTTGTGAATCAATTGGCTGGGGTGGGAAATACAGCAGGAGTCAGAATTCAGGAGTCAGAATTCAGGAGTCAGAATCAATCAGTCGCGGGTCTGAATCCCCGACTGTCTTGTTGACCACCAAATTGAAAATTTGGTGCGGGTGCAAAAACGCCGATTATTCAGACGCGACGCTCGAGTACTCGCTCTAAGCGTTGGCGCAGCCTCTCGTAGAGAAGGCTTTACGCTACGCTATCCGCCAGTCATACAGAAAACATTGCTGAATTCTGACGACTGACGCCTCTATTCTGTTGGATAAATTTTTGAACTTTTTGTGAGGTAAATTATGGCGATTCTTAAACTAGAAGATGGGACAGTTTATACCGAATTCAAAGATATTGCCCAAGAATTAGCATCTTTAAAAGTTCAACTCAATCGCTGGACTTTAGGAGATAATCCTCAATTGCATCGGTTACTAGCAAAAGACAGTCTCAATAAAGAAGAAGAAGAAGAAGTACTAAAAACTTTAGACGGGTATTTTGAGCAAATCAAAGAAACGGCAGGCTATCAAAGGCGGGATTTAGTTGTTGTTCATCCAGAGATACCTAATTTGGATGCATTGCTCAAAGATTATGTCAAAATTCATACTCATGCTGATGATGAAGTACGTTACATCATTGATGGAGAAAGCGTTTTTGGTTTTGTGCGACCTGATGATAGTCAGGTAGAACTGACTTTACAGGCAGAAGATTATATTAATCTACCAGCAGGAACCATACATTGGGGCTGTGTGACTCCCGCACGACGGTTGAAAGCAATCCGCTATTTTACCAGCCCTGAAGGTTGGGCTGCAAATTACACTGGGACAGCAATTCGTTTTCGCCAAGCTGCTTTAGAAACAGTCTAAAAAATCATAC
Organism: Desmonostoc muscorum LEGE 12446; assembly: GCF_015207005.2. GTDB lineage: Bacteria > Cyanobacteriota > Cyanobacteriia > Cyanobacteriales > Nostocaceae > Nostoc > Nostoc muscorum. The sequence continues at coordinate 111,063 of NZ_JADEXS020000001.1, read as the reverse complement.
CATTTAGGATTTTGGCGTTGCATAAATGCGGGATGAATTGAGATTTTTGACAAAGGCTAAAGGTGGATTCTTTGTGTCTTTGCGCGGCAGTTGCTCCTGTGTGGAAACCAAAAAGACCGCGCTGCCTTGCCTTTGCGTGAACTAAAAATCATCCCTAAATTTAGCAATGCCAGGATTTTTATACCAGTTTGAAAAAGAATGATACAGTTACATGGGAGCGTAAAACTTGTATGGTTAGATTGCAAAAGTTAAAAAGTATATTCTTTTACCTAAGCAAGCACCAAATTTATCGAATTATTGCAGATATAAGCCTTAATGATCAAGGGTAGGTAATAGTATGGCTCAAACTGCCTCCACAACTACAGATACTCTTCCGAATGCTCCAGTGCTGCCCTCTAAAGTTCGGCCTCGTCTTTTATCGTTGCCTTCACTATTGGTAGTGGTACTGGCTTTGGCAGCAGGTATTGGCTACACAATCTGGCGATCGCAAGGGCAACCAAGAACCGATGTAATTCATGTAAATGGGCGGATGGAGGGCTATGAAACTGAAATTGGTGTCAAGAGAGGCGGTAGGATTGAATGGATCGGTGTGCGGGAAGGCACAGCAGTTAAGAAAGGGCAGCGATTAATCAAGCTCGATGGTATTGAAGATCAATTACTCGCACAACAACTACGCGCTGCTGAGGCCCAATTGGCATCTGTGCAATCCGATGAACAGCAGGCATATTCAGATGTGGAACGAGTAAAAAGCGAAATAGAGCAAATCAACAGCCAAATTCAAGAAGCCCGATTAAATTTACAACAGTCACAAGGAGATACCCAAGGTAAGGTTGAGCAGGCTAAGTCCAACGTAGCGGCGGCAAGGGCGCAACTAGTGCAAGCACAAGCACAGGCAAAGCAGGCGGCGGCGGAAGTCAATCTCGCAAAAATTAATCGCGATCGCTATGCTGAACTGGTAGCTGAGGGCGCTATTAATCAACAGCAATTTGACCAAGCACAAACCACCTTAGACACGGCAGTAGCGACCCAAGAGGCACGACAGGCAGCAATAAATGCTGCTAGGGAACAATTAAGCGCTGCCCAAGGGGGACTAACCCAAGCGCAAACCACAGGCTTTAACCCTAACATTCGCAACGCCCAATTAGAAGCGCTCAAAAGAAAACGCGATCAAACCTCCGCCCAGCTAAAATCTGCTTGGGCAAAAGTGAAATCTGCCCAAGCAAGAGTCAAGGATGCCCAAGCAACTAAGCAGCAAAGCCTGATCCAGATTCAAGATTCCGAGAAAGACCTCAATGTAATTAGTCCCCTAGACGGGGTTGTGACTGTCCGCAGTTTTGAACCAGGCGCAGTAGTAGGTAGTCAAACCAAAATTCTGACAGTGGTTGACCCGAAGACAATTTATCTGAGAGGTTTTATTCCCGAAGGAGATATCGGCAAAGTTCGCTTGGGTCAGGTAGTCAAAATTTTTCTCGATTCTGCGCCCAATAAACCTCTCAAAGGTAAGGTGATTGCCATCGACCCACAAGCCTCGTTTACGCCAGAAAATATCTATTTTCAGAAAGATAGAGTCAAGCAAGTGGTTGGTGTTCGGATTAGTGTTGAAAACCCGGCTGGCTGCTTTAACCCCAATTTACCCTACGCTGGCACAGATTTGCCTTGTGCCAAGATTGGAATGCCAGGAGATGCAGAAATTTCTTTGCAGGGTGAAGGGTGAAACCAGTGAACCACCAAGCAATAACTGCTCCTCCTAACGTACCTCTAAACGATGGTTTCTCCACTGAAGTCATCCAAGTTCACGGCTTGCACAAACACTATGGTGGAGTAGCGGCAGTCAGGGGAGTTAATTTTACAGTGCGGTCAGGTGAGATGTTTGGGCTGATTGGCCCCGATGGTGCCGGTAAAACCACTACCTTTCATATTCTCGGCGGACTAATGGAGGCCACAGCCGGAGAAGTACGGGTATTTGGTCAACCTGCACGAGATGCTCGCTTGATGACGGGGTATTTAACGCAGCAGTTTTCTTTATACTTGGATCTCAGTATTGATGAGAATTTACGCTATGCAGCAGGATTGCGGCAAGTAGCCGATGATTTGTTGCAGGAACGTCGCCGTAAATACCTCCACTTGATGAATTTAGAGCAGTTTAGCGATCGCTTGGCTGGGCAACTCTCCGGTGGGATGAAACAAAAGCTAGCCCTATGCTGTGCTTTGGTTTCCCAACCACAACTTCTACTGCTCGATGAACCCACCACAGGCGTTGACCCGGTTTCTCGGCGGGAATTTTGGGATGTATTGTCAGAACTATCAGCTGAGGGCATGACTATTGTGGTGGCTACGCCCTACTTAGATGAAGCTGAGCGCTGTCATCGCGTAGCATTAATGTACAGTGGTCAAATTCAAGAAATTGGTACTCCTGGTTCTTTACGTGCTAGTCTCGGCTTGGAACGCTTGGAAGTCCGGACACCTAACATAGAAAAGACTGAGCAATTATTATCACATTTAGCACAACCAAATATCGTGGATGTCCAGACGTTTGGCGATCGCCTTGATGTCCTCGTTAAGGATGTTAATCTTGGTGAAACACAGGTACAGCAACTGTTACAACAGCATCAGCTAGCATCCTCCACCATCGAACGTGGCGAACCCACACTAGAAAACGTTTTCGTTGCGCGTCTACGGCAGCAGGGAGGAGCATCAGAATTGTTTGAGTTTCCCCGTTATAGAGGCGGGACACGGAAAAAGGGGGAAATGTGGCAACAAAACCCTGACTCCTCCAATATTGCGATCTCTGCTCACAACCTCACCCGTACATTTGGCAAATTCCAAGCAGTCAAAAACGTCAACATCGAGGTGCGCTACGGCGAAATATTCGGTCTTTTAGGAGCCAACGGTGCGGGGAAAACTACCACAATCAAAATGCTCTGTGGATTGGTAGAAGCTAGTAGCGGTGAAATTTCCCTTGGTGGCGAAGTGGGAAACCTGCGTAGTGTCGAACTTCGGCGGCGTATCGGTTACATGAGCCAAAAATTCACCCTCTACGATGACCTAACAATTTTAGAAAACCTGGAGTTTTATAGTGGTGTTTACGGCGTACCCCGAAAGTTACGTCGAGAAAAAATTGACTGGGTAATTGCTACTTGTGGACTGGAGGGGCAAGAAAAGATGCTCACGGGGCAGCTACCCGGTGGCTGGAAGCAGCGAGTAGCTTTTGGTGCTTCGGTGATGCATGAACCAGATATTTTATTTCTGGATGAGCCGACATCAGGAGTAGATCCCCTTGCTCGTCGTCAGTTTTGGAAGTTGATTAATAATTTTGCTCGTCACGGCACGGCAATATTAGTGACTACTCACTACTTAGAAGAAGCGGAACAGTGTAACCGCATGAGCTTTATGGTAGCTGGGAAAACTATGGCAGAGGGTTCACCTAGTTTTATTAAAGCCTCCCAACCAGGAAAACTGATCGAAATTGTGGTTGATCAAAATCAAGCCGCCTCAAAGCTACTGAAAAAACATCTAGAGCCGTGGCGTGTATCGATTTTTGCCAATAGTTTACACGTTGTTCTTGACCAACCCGACGAAGAAATTCCCCAAGTACTGGAAATTTTAGAATCCGCCCACCTGAGGGTTAAATCTCTGCGCCCTATTTCTTTTTCTTTGGAAGATGCATTTATTGGGATAGTGCAACGCGCACAAAAAATATAATTTGGAATCGCTATGAAACGTATTTTTGCTCAATGTACCAAAGAATTAGTACAGTTTCGCCGCGATCGCCTGACTTTGGCGTTAGCATTTCTATTGCCATTCTTAACGCTATTGATTTTTGGCTTTGCCATCCGGTTGGAGAGTAAAAATATTCCCTTAATAGTGCAGGATTTTGACCGCACAAATATCAGTAGTAGTTATATTGAGAGGTTATATGCAACCAATCAATTTCTGCCCAAACAATGGGCAGCAGATTATTCAGTACAGGAGGCGATCGACAAAGGTATTGCCAAAGTAGCAGTGATTATTCCTGCTGAATTTAGTCAGGATATACAAGCTCACAGAAATACTGTAGTGCAAGTCCTAATCGATGCCACAGATGTTAATAATGCTCGTGTGATTAAAAATAGTATTCAAGCAGTGACGATTTTTTTCTCACAAGAGCAAGGGCTTGTGCCAACTACTAGCAGCATTACTCCTCGGATACGCCTATGGTTCAATCCTGGCCGCGAAGAGAGATTGTATGTTGTACCAGGAGTATATGCAGTAGTCTTATGGATTTTCCCATCTTTGCTGGCAGCAATTGCAATGGTGCGTGAAAAAGAAAAAGGCACTATCCTTCAAGTATATACTTCCAGTATTACTGCTAGTGAATTATTACTAGGAAAAGCACTAGCTTATCTGATTGTTGCTGGGGTCGAAGCATTAGTGATTATAGGATTGGGGACGCTAATTTTTCAAGTTTACTTAATCAGCAATCCGATTCCTTTATTAATTGGGACATTTTTATTTCTTGCAGATAGTGTTTTATTTGGTTTGCTGTTAGGAGTGCGGAGTAGTAATCAAAATGCAGCCGTACAAGGAGTGGCTCTGATTGGTTTTATTACCTCATTGTTGTTATCTGGTTTTATTTATCCTCTCAATAACATTCCTTTTCCTCTTTCTTTCGTGTCACTTTTGGTTCCAACTCGTTATTTTATTAACATCACTCGTAGTGTGTTTGTCAGAGGCACGGGATGGACAGACATTTTGGTTGATTTGTTAATATTATTTGTATTTGCATTTTTATTTTTTAATCTATCTCGTAAAGCTTTAAACCGGATGCAATTGCCTAATTAAATTGTTTTATATCTTTTATAATTTACACTACAACAAATAAAATGAAATTTATTCTCAGACTATTTGATAATTTATTTTGGGCATTAGTTCGCAAAGAGATCAATCAGATTTTACGAGATAAACAATTAATTGTTTTATTAATAGTACCACCAATATTCCAATTATTGATTTATGGATTTGCACTTAATCCTAATGTACATAATTTGAAATTAGGGGTGATTGACTATGCCAATATAGCAGCGAGTCGAGAGCTAATAACGGCAATAACCTCGAATCAGATTTTTATCCTGGAATCTGTATCAATAAATGAGAAGGAGTTAACTAGTCAAGTAGAAGAAGGCAAGTTAAATTTGGGTATAATAATACCACCAGATTTTCCGAAAAAACTGGCAAACCGAAAAGCTGAAATTCAGGTATTTATTGACGGAGTAGATGCAAATACAGCAGGTATTGCTAGAAGCTACATAACCCAGATTGTCCAACAGTATAATATTCGCTTGGCAGATACCCAAGTTAATTTACCAGTGTCAACCCAAGTGGTGTTTCTCTACAATCCTGGGCTAACGAGTAGCTGGTTTTTTGTACCTGGAGTCATGGGCGTAGTACTAACGCTGATTAGCACACTTATTTCAGCAGTCATAGTTGTACGCGAAAAAGATACGGGAACTTTAGAACAATTGCTCATGACTCCAGCGACAAGTTGGGAAATTTTACTCTCGAAAATTTTACCATTAGTGTTCTTGCTAATGGGAGATGTTTTGCTGGCTTTGACTTTAGGAAAATTGGTCTTTGATCTACCTTTTATGGGAAATGCACTACTGTTTTTTGGGCTATCTGGTATATATTTATTTGTAGGAATTAGTTTAGGAATGATGTTAGCAACAATTTCACGATCGCAACAACAGGTTGTACTCATGTCATTTTTTATTAATATGCCAATGGTGCAAACTTCTGGAGCAATTGCACCCATTGAAGCCATGCCTTCCTTTTTTCAAATAATATCTTTACTCAATCCCTTACGTCATTACATCACTATTGTTAGAGGTATTTTACTTAAAGGTGTCGGTTTAGATGTGCTGTGGGTTAATGTTTTGGCACTCATTGCTTTTGCAGTTGTTCTACTGAGTATCAGTATTAATCAGTTTCGCAATCAAATGAATTAGGGGGAATGGGGACTGGGGAATGGGGAATGGGGACTGGGGAATGGGGAATGGGGACTGGGGAATGGGGAATGGGGAATGGGGACTGGGGAATGGGGAATGGGGAATGGGGAATGGGGAATGGGGACTGGGAAAAAGTTTTTTAAAATTTGGTGGTGGGTAATGAGCAACCACGATAATTTTTCGATTTGACACCCAATACTGGGTAGGTTTTGGAATTTCTTGGTTGAGGCAAGCTGTTCAATAGCCGGGGAGAAATGGAGGCTGGCGTTGAGTTTTGCCTCCCCTGCCTCCCCTGCTTCCCCTGCTTCCCCTGCCTCCCCTGCCTCCCCTGCCTCCCCTGCTTCCCCTGCCTCCCCTGCCTCCCCTGCTTATCCGAGCAGTATTGATTTGACACCCAATCCCTAAACCCTAATCCCCAGTCGCTTTTACACTTAAACGATCGCACTTTCCCATTTCAGGCTAATTTAAGTGCGATCGCACCGAATACAAATACTTATTTAGTTGTATATGTCACAAAAATATCCTTTTTCATCTCTACTTCCGCCGGGGTATCTGGATCGTAAGTTGGTGTTAATAAAAAACTAGCAAAAGAAGGTAAAGAAACTCCAGCTTTGGAATTACATGAAGGATAGAATAATGTATAAAATGGCTCGGCTACAGAAGGAGTGCCAAGTTTCGCACCCATAGCAGTCGCTAAAGCTTGAGCGCGACTTTGAGCGTCTTTCATTGCTGATTGATAAACTGAACTCTGCAAAGCTTGACAATCATTGACTGCGTATTCCACACCCACACTCTTGATAGTCAAGTTTTCGAGTTTGCTCGTCGCTGTGTTGGCTTTACCAACAATTTCCTGAATGCGATCGCGGGTTGGTTTTTCCACTCTCACCAATATTTTGGCATTATTTTCACTGGAATTAGTGTTAACTTGCACTTGAATTTTATCAGAACTAATTCCACTAGCAACTATGCTATCAACTATCGGCTGGAGACTTGCTTTAGTCAGGGTGTTTTTGCTTACTAAAGCCGGTAGAGGTGGAATTTGTCCTATTGGTGTTTTGTCATTTAAAAGTAGAGTTGGTAAAGTTTTGCGGCGGACTTGCGATAGCGTTGATGGTTGCGCTTCTAACTCATCATTGCCATCTTTACTACTGAATACTAATTCAATATCCGCTGTATCTGCTGGGGCTTTTACTACCCCTTGACCCATTACCATTATTGAATGGCGATCGCTCGCTGGTGGATAAAATAATTGGGCATTACTGACTTTAGGTGTTAATGCTTCCATCCCAACAGTCATAGTTATACTTACCAGCGTCACAGCAGTTATTTTTCTCATGTTCTGGCAATGCCCTTTGAATATATTAATTGTCAAATTTTACACTTCAAGAGCAATATACTGAATCTTTGATGAAAAAATTCACTAAAAAAATTACTAGAGGAAAGTTAGGGACTTCCAACTAAAAAAATATTCCATCACTGTGAAGGCAGGGGGCAGGGGGCAGGGGGCAGGGGGAAAGAACAGTCCCGTTGAGTCCAGAAATTGGAATAATTTATTTTTTGGAGTTCCCTTACGAGTCGCGATCCCATTTCACTTGAAAGTTGATACAGATACCTCGGTAGATTAGCACAGCTGTGCTAACCTACCGAGGTATCAAGATTTTCGTGAAAAGGTGGGGACTTTTGCGACTCGTTAACCAAACCAGTGAGAGGGTTCACAACCGGGTTGAACTGTTTCACAAAGGTGATGGCTAATCCAATCTGACTTTTCTTGAACGATTGAACAAATACCTTGGTGAATCAAATTTTGTAAATGTAGTTGCTGCTCTAAAGGTTTACGAGGCAACTGATAATTTAGCAAACTTTCTTGTTCCGCCTTGGCTAGGGAAATATGTCTGTCAGATATGACGCTATAAAAAGAGGGAATGCGGTTGAGGACGAAAGCAATTAGCTCTTGGCGTAAGTCAGGAATCGCAAAAGCTTGTTGATATGGATGGTATGGATATGTATCCAAAACGCTTTCAATCTCTCCTATTACTGATTGCTGAGTTAAATTAACTACAGTTTTCATAATTTTTTAAACTCCTTTTTTAATCCAGTCAATGATTAGTGAAGTAAACAACTTTTTTAGATGGCAATGTTGTGATGATAATCAGTTAAAAGTAATTCAACTGATAGATGCAATAGTCCCTAAAACTAGCCTTTTATTAGGGTAGAATATCAAACATTTTGTTGTGCTGATTTTAGTTAAAGTTTATACTGTTTTACAGTATGACTGATTAAAACCGCACTGACTAAACTGATAGACTGCCGACATTTTATATTTATAATACTTATTATTTCAAATTCCTGCCTTTTTGGCAGAAATCTACATAAAACGCAGCATAATCTTTCGGGGATCAAGATTAACAGCAATCACACAACTTGCGTTAGTCAGAAATTTTTAGTGAAATTAAACCTTGTTGGTAACTAAGATCACTTTTGAGTTTGCGACAAAAGTTTCTGTTTCATAGAGAAAAATTATTTGTTGCACATTGATTTAGGAAGTCAGAAAAATAATAACTTACTAGACCGTCAAATCAGTCTAGCGACAGATGAAATGATTGAGTAAAAACTTTTAAAAAGTTCACATTATCTGAGGTAGACGGACTGTCTTGAAAATAGGCAGTAGGTAGAGACGCGATTGATCGCGTCTCTATGGGAATAGAGATTGGCTAAAAGGTTATTTTTGTCACAACGGTATGTAATTTATCGATTACATTAATGTCTAGCTTGATTTACATGTGCATTTATAGCGATTTTCATTTGAATGAGATACACGGTAGGGGCACAACATGTTGTGCCCCTACTCCACGCAATTGCAAACTGCTATATGCTATCGATGAAAACCACGCTTGCAGGTTTTAAGCTGGTAAACTCAAATAAATACGTGCTATTTAGTGGGAATAATTGCAAACACGAAGGACTAACCTAGTACGGAGAAATCCCCGCACATAAGTCACTACTGCTCATGCAGCAAGCCTACATCACTGCAAATAACGGCAAGTTAGGGAAGTCAATACTAATGACTGCTGAAAGCTAATAGTAGAATAAGGTACAGAAAAGCTGCACGGAAGGGAGGAAGGGAAATTGGATGAGATGAGGGCGGCGCTGGAGTTAGCGACCGAAGAAGAATTACAAGACTTGACGGCAATTTTATTTAGTCGTAAGTTCAATCCCCTAGACTACGTTCATACACCCGAACCCATCGAAGTGCAAAGCCAAGACCGCAAAGCTTGGCTAGACGCACTAGAAGGTCGCTTCCGCTTTTTAGCGGCAGATGGGATGACGGTATTGCGGGGACGCACAGACCAAGTAACTTACCGACAAGCACTCGTTCAAGTATGTAAGTATCTAAAAATTCCTTATTCTAATCAGTTGACAACCGTTGATTTAGAAGCAGAAGTATTTTTGCATCTACTAGGACAGGTGTGGAAAAAATTGCCGGAACAGGAAAAGCAAAAATTGACTCTACGGGTGCAGCATCACCTTGTCAAATCAGAACTAAAAGAACCTTTACCACTTTTGTTGCAACGCGATCCCTTGGGGTTACTTTTTAAAGGCGGTAGTGCATTAGTTGTGACTTCCATGCTCCAGCCACTTGTACTGAAGCAAATTGCTCGTCAATTTGCCATACATCTTGCTACCTACGAAGTAGCTAAACAGGCGGCGATTACAGGTGCTGAAGCTGCTACAACCCAATTTCAAAGCTATGTAACTATGCAAATGGCCAGACGGGGTATGACTGTGAGTGCAGCTCGTTATGGAGCAGTCCGTAGTATATTTACCGTGATTGGGCCGATGATGTGGGCTTGGTTTTTTGCGGACTTAGGGTGGAGAGCGATCGCTACTAACTATGGTCGCATCATTCCTACCATCTTCGCCTTAGCTCAAATTCGTCTCACTCGTGCTGAATGTTGGGAGCCAGCTTGAACAAAGGTTTTTACCATTTCAACTCCCGTTGGAACTACTCTTTATTGGCACTGTTAATCTTCCCGTTGAGTCCTTTAGTCGGGGCTGTGACTATAGGTTTTGTATCATTATTCACTTGGATGAAACAAAACCACCAAATTAGCCGCCGCCCTCTCAACTGGGGATTTGCCCTTTTGAGTCTGTTGCTGATTGTTAGTGCTGGGTTTGCCCAGAACAAGACAGAAGCTTTCCTCGGCTTATTTAATTTTTTACCATTCTTTTTAGTTTTCGCCGCCTTCAGCACCCTGATTCAAACAACTGCCCAATTGCGGCAAATGTCTTGGGCTTTGGTAATCGGTTCGATGCCGGTGGCGACTCTCGGTTTAGGACAATTATTTTTGGGCTGGAATTTTAAGTTCCAGTTTATCTGGGTTGTATTGAGTTGGACAATTATACCAGGAGGAAATCCACCAGGCCGCATCGCCTCATTTTTCTTGCACGCCAACACCTTCGCTGCCTATTTAGTAATAGTTTTCATCCTTAGTCTTGGGTTGTGGCTCGAACAATGGCGATCGGGTATTGGGTATGGGGGATTGGGTATTGGGAAGAATTCAGTCCCCAGTCCCCAGTCACCAGTCCCCAGTCCCCACTCCCCACTCCCCTTCCTCTTCCTAACCTTGGCGGTGATTACGAATTTCATCACCTTAATTTTCACCAATTCACGTAATGGATGGGCGATCGCTATTTTTGCCTGTTTAGCTTATGCACTGTACCAAGGTTGGCGGATTCTTGTGGGTGGCGTCGTCGGTATCGTCACTAGCGTTATGTTGGCAGCTTTTGCTCCCTCACCGATCGCTCAATTTTTTCGCCGGTACGTTCCTGCTTTCTTTTGGGCAAGGTTAAACGATGATATGTATCCAGGTAGACCAGTGGCTTTAATGCGAAAAACTCAGTGGGAGTTTGCCTGGTCGTTGGCTTGGCAACATCCTTGGACGGGCTGGGGTTTACGTAGTTTTACTGTACTTTACAAAGCACAAATGCAAATTAAGTTGGGTCATCCCCACAATTTGTTTTTAATGTTATCTGCTGAGACTGGTTTTATCACTACTTTTTTATTTTGCGGCTTACTGGGTTGGATTTTGATTACAGGAGTCCAATTACTGCGAAATTCAAAACACATATATACAGAAGATAGATTGCTAATTTTCAGTTATCTTCTGGCCGTTGTGGGCTGGATTCTATTGAATACCGTAGACGTAACCCTATTCGATTTTCGTTTGAATGCCCTTTCATGGTTAATTTTGGCTGCTACTTGTGGAGTAGTTCATCGTTATAACCAACAAGAAAAGCTTGCATCTCATTGAACTGGGGATTAGGGAGTGGGTAATGAACAAGTTCTTAGGGTGCGTCAATCGTAGATTTTTAGCTACAAATTGGGTATTTTTTAAAATCGAAGTCTCTGAATTCTTTTTCAGTGTATGCACTGGAGACGTTTAAAGCCTTAAGTTAATAATATAACTATATTCACGTCTGTGACTGTGAGTGTGACTAAAACCTAATTAGTCACTGTTGCTGATTGTTGGGAAGGTGTAGGGATAGCCCTTTAGGGTTTTCCTGCATGACGGGCATCTCTTGTAGATGCCCTTTTGTATGTTTATTTTTCAGGAATGAAATTGGAATTTCTGCATTAAATTATTTTCCACAATTTTGCATTAGTTTTGATAATTGTATTCTTAAACATTCAGTAAAAAATTACACTTTTATATGGCGATTTACATACATGAGATGCCATAATTTGGAAAAAATCTTTGGGATGTAAGTAATAAATATGACTTTCAATCGCCGTCAATTTTTGCAAATTACTGGTTCGAGTGTTGCGGGGTTTGGATTAAGTCAATTCTTTACGCAAGCCGATCGCTTTGGTCAAGTTCTCGCAAAAACTACACCACGTAAACTTGCATTGCTGGTTGGGATTAACAAATATCCTGGAGAAGACGCACTGCGGGGATGTGTTAACGATACTGAATTGATGCGGCATTTGCTTACATATCGCTTTGGATTTCAGCCAACAGATATTTTAACTTTGACAGATGAAAAAGCAACTCGTACTGGCATCCTCCAAGGATTTGAAGAACATTTGATTAAACAAGCCAAGCCCGATGATGTGGTAGTGTTTCATTATTCCGGGCATGGTTCCCAGGTTTACGATCCACATCCCATAACTGAGGAACTAGGATTAAACGGTACTTTCGTACCTGTGGATTCGGGTTTGCCTGCTGGCTATCCCGAAAAAAGCGGTACAGTGCAAGACATCATGGGGCACACGTTATTTTTGTTGATGTCAGCTTGTCAAAGTGAAAATTTTACAGCCGTTTTGGATAGTTGTTTTTCGGGTGGGGCGACGCGCAGCTACAAAGTGCGATCGCGCCGTGGTGGTAACTCAGTCCAAATTTCCGCAAACGAAAAAGACTATCAAAGAAAATGGCTATCAAAACTCAACCTTTCACCTCAAGAATTTACCCGACGCTATCGGGCGGGAGTTGCTAAAGGCGTGGTACTCGCAGCCACAAACCCCGAACAAACCGCAGCCGATTCGAGATTTAATGGCTTCTATGCAGGAGCGTTTAGTTACCCACTAACACGTTATCTCTGGCAAAATAGCAGCACACCAGAAAAAGCGATCGCCCAAGTACTTGAGTATCTATCTGAAGAAGATTACGAACAAACACCCATCCTGGAAGTCAAGCCCCAAAGTGGGTATGAAACGCAACCTATATTTTTCCTCCAAGGAGCAAATACCACCGCCGATGCTGTGATTACCGAAATTAGTGGTAATCGAGCAAAAATTTGGCTTGGTGGTGTTGATATCGGAAATATAGAAGAAGGTGCCGAATTTAGGGCAATGGGTGTCAATAAAGCTAACTCTCCACAGGTGCAATTGATATCGCGCACTGGATTAGTAGGAATTGCCACAGTCAAAGGTATTGTAAAAGCAGGGATGTTGTTGCAGGCGATCGCATAAGCAAGGAATAAAAGTATCGAGTCTCTGTAAAATGGGGTTGTCGGTAACAAAAAAAAGACGCCTCAGCAATCAACTTTATGCTCACAACAGCTGATTTTTTTCAGTACACCCAATGGTCGGGTATAGCTACCTTGGTATTCGCTGCCTTAGCAGTGTTGGGTTTTGTTCTCAAATGGGGCATCCGCTTCCGCCTGGTGGGCACGACTGGCTTTATGGTGGTGCTAACAGCTGGTTTGTTTGCACTCTCCATAGTCCCCTTGAGTCGCACTGTGATTCCGGGAGCAGTGCGCTACAGTCTAGTTTATGACAATGGTTCAACACAAGCGGCGATCGCCGTATCACCCAAAATTTCTCCTACAGAATTAGAAGCAACTTTACGTCAAGCAGCTAGCAATCTTTATTCTTATGGTCGTTCTGGTACACTCCAAGACGATAAGTTAACAGTTCGCGCCCGTACCATTCTTCATCCAGAGCCAGGGATTTCAGTACCAGTTTACTTGGGTGAAGTCAAGCGATCGCTCGTTTATCGTGACAACTCCCCAATAAAAGTGGAAATTTATCAAGACAAATTCGCCCAATTGCCGAAATCTAAGGGTTAAGGGGACTGGGGACTGGGGACTGGGGACTGGGGACTGGGGACTGGGGACTGGGGACTGGGGACTGGGGACTGGGGACTGGGGACTGGGGACTGGGGACTGGGGACTGGGGACTGGGGACTGGGGACTGGGGACTGGGGACTGGGGACTAGGCATGAAAAGAGAACAAGGGAATGAGGGGAAAAACTTATTTTAATTCGTGTTCTTGTCCTCCCATCTCCCCCAATACCCAATCCCCAGTCACCAGTCCCCAATCCCTAATGCTTGTTATCAGAATGACATTATTGATTTTGTATTTACCGATACTTTAAAGATTATTTTTAGATTAAGATGTTTACACTTTAGTGGTTGGGCTGTAGGCAAAAGTTAATCAGTGTCAGGGTTATGGATACTGACAGTTGTGATTTGTCAGTTGTTTTCCTAGTTACCAATGTTGCCATATTCAAAAATATTTGCAGCTGAGTTAGCTGTAGAGACCTACAAAGGTACGCTCCTAGCTTATGTATTCTGTAGCTGGGATTGCCTGAAATGGTGCGACTACTGAAGAGATTCTCAGATATCGATCGCTTTTTTTGGGAATCTGAGAGTGGTAATGTTATTTAATTATACGGTTATTCAAAACTTTGATAGTTCGGAATTTCAGATCAATGGGCATCATCGATTCAGGCAACGTCGTCAAATTACTTAACCAGTGGGCAACAGGCTTTGTCTATTTCATGGCACGGCTAAAATCTAAGTGAAGGGGTGTTAAATTTGTAGCCATCTTTAAATCAGCTTGGCAACAAGTATCCCTAACCCCAAGTCAATTTGATTAAGAAATATCAAAGTTTTGGCAAACTAGTTTATATGCCTAATAAATTTTCTACTCAACCTTCTTTGTCTACTCAAACCTCTAGTTCGTTATTTACGCTCACAGTTGCCCCAGCAAAAGTAATCCGTGGTTCTGGCGTGTTGCAAGCAGCCGCGTCAGAAATTGCCTGCTTGGGAAATCGGCCTTTAATTGTGGCAGGCGATCGCACTCTCGCTATCAGCCAAGAAAATCTGCAACCGATTTTAGAAACGCAACAGTTACATTCTGCCCAACTTTCCTATGGTGCAGATTGCTGCGAAGCTAGTTTGAAAAGTTTACGCAAGACAGCCAAAGAACATAAAGCTGATGTGATTATCGGTGTTGGTGGTGGCAAAGCCCTGGATACAGCGAAATTACTCGCCCAACAGTTACAGTTGCCAGTGGTGACAATTCCGACTTCAGCGGCTACCTGTGCAGCTTGGAGTGCCTTGTCGAATGTTTATTCAGAAGACGGGGCATTTCTTTATGATGTGGGGCTGTCTCGTTGTCCCGATTTATTGATACTTGATTATGACTTGATTAAAACAGCACCACAACATACTTTAGTAGCTGGAATTGGTGATGCGATCGCCAAGTGGTACGAAGCCTCAGTTAGCAGTGGGCATCTACAAGACACTTTAATTATTGCCGCCCTCCAACAAGCACGAGTTTTGCGAGATATCCTCTTGCAAAAGTCAGCCGCCGCCCTCCAAGAACCAGGTAGTGAAGTTTGGCGAGAAGTCGTAGATGCGACTGTGTTACTCGCGGGCGTAGTTGGGGGACTTGGAGGGGCGCAGTGTCGCACTGTTGCTGCCCATGCGGTGCATAATGGTTTAACGCACATTTCGGGACACGGCAGTATTCATGGCGAAAAAGTTGCTTTGGGAATTTTGGTGCAACTGCGTTTAGAAGAAATGCTACAAAACAATCAACTAGCAGCATCGGCACGACAGCAGTTGTTAAAGTTCTACGCAGAAATTGGACTACCCCAAAAATTAAGTGATTTGGGATTGGGCAATATAACATTAGGTGAGTTGCAAACCGCCGCTGAAGTTGCCCTAGCTCCTAATTCTGACATCCATCGACTACCTTTTAAAGTCGCGCTGGAACAATTGATGGCGGCAATGGTTTCTACCACTGCACCTATAGATAGTAAAGATACGATGAATCGAGTTTCGCCCAAGGGAATGAGTGACGAGGTTGAAGAATGAGTAGTTTAAATTGGATAGTGCCAGCAGAACGTATACAAAAACTGCCACCTTATGTATTTGCCCGTTTAGATGAACTAAAAGCTAAAGCACGGGAACAAGGGTTAGATTTGATTGATTTGGGTATGGGAAACCCCGATGGTGCAACACCACAACCAGTGGTAGAAGCGGCCATCGCTGCTTTGCAAAATCCCGCCAATCACGGTTATCCTCCCTTTGAAGGCACTGCGAGTTTCCGCCGAGCGATTACTAATTGGTATCGTCGGCGTTATGATGTTGTTCTCGATCCTGATAGCGAAGCTTTGCCACTGCTGGGTTCCAAAGAAGGATTAACTCATTTAGCGATCGCCTACATTAACCCTGGTGATGTGGTTCTGGTTCCTTCTCCCGCTTATCCCGCCCATTTTCGCGGCCCAGCGATCGCCGGGGGAAAAATCCACAGCTTGATTCTCAAACCAGAAAATGACTGGTTAATCGATTTAGCTGCCATTCCCGATGAAGTTGCCCAACAAGCCAAAATCCTCTACTTCAACTATCCCAGCAATCCCACCGCCGCCACCGCCCCCCGCGAATTCTTTGAAGAAATCGTCGCCTTCGCCCGCAAACATGAAATTTTGCTGGTGCATGATTTGTGTTACGCCGAGTTAGCGTTTGATGGTTATCAACCCACTAGCTTGTTAGAAATTCCCGGCGCCAAGGAAATTGGTGTAGAATTTCACACCTTATCCAAAACCTACAACATGGCTGGTTGGCGCGTCGGGTTTGTGGTGGGGAATCGGCATGTAATCCAAGGTTTGCGGACGCTAAAAACTAACTTGGATTACGGCATTTTTGCCGCCTTGCAAACAGCCGCCGAAACCGCTTTGCAACTACCAGATGTGTATTTGCATGAAGTACAACAACGCTACCGGACTCGTCGGGATTTCCTGATTGAAGGATTAGGACAGCTGGGTTGGGATATCCCCAAAACCAAAGCAACGATGTATCTTTGGGTGAAATGTCCTGTGGGGATAGGTTCTACAGATTTTGCCCTGAATGTCTTGCAGCAAACTGGCGTTGTGGTTACCCCAGGTAACGCCTTTGGGGTTGCGGGTGAAGGGTATGTCAGAATTAGTTTGATAGCAGATTGCGATCGCTTGGGTGAAGCTTTACATCGCTTCAAGCAAGCTGGCATCCGCTATCAACCGGAAACTGTAGTTTCTACTTCAGGAGCGATCGCCGATCTCGTTAGTTGATTAGATGATCTTTGATATCATGTAAAAAACTAGATAGAGTTAAAAATGATTGGTACTAATATTTACATCAGTCAAGAAACTCAAGAATCTCTAATTAAAGCTGCTGCTTTAAAAGAAATGTCTGTTGAAGAACTAGCTTCTTCTATTTTGAGGGAAAGTATCCAAGAAAAGTTAGGGCAAATGAGCTATTCTTCTGAGAATAAAAGCAAATTTGCCATTAATCCTCTTGTGAATATGCAACCCTATGCTTATTTGGCAGATCCGAATGAACCCGTGATTTCTCCTGATGATTGGGAAATGAATCAGAATTTGGAAGAGAATGATTTGTGATTATTCTTGATACTCATCTTTGGATTTGGTGGAATCACAATGATTCAAAGTTGACTCCTGCTCACCGTAAGGTAATAAATAGGGAAAGACCTTATGGTTTAGGTGTTTGCTCCATAAGTTGGTTAGAAATTAGCAGACTTGTTACCCAAAATAAGTTAATTCTTCCTTGTTCTATTCAAGAATGGTTTAATATTGCTTTCGCACAAGAGGGAGTAATTCTTCTATCAATCACTCCCCAAATCGCCATTGATTCCTACTCACTTCCAGGGGATTTTCATAAAGATCCAGCCGATAGAATTATCGTTGCAACAGCAAGAATTTATAACGTTCCTTTGGTAAGTATAGATGAAAAAATACTTGCCTATTCTCATATAAAAAGAATTCTTCCTTGATTATTAAAACCTAATTCATGCAAACCCCCGCTGCCACTATTCCTCATTTAATTGCTGCGGGCTTTCACGCCCTTTCCGATCCACTCAGAATTAAGGTATTGGAACTGTTACGACAGCGAGAATTATGTGTGTGTGATTTGTGCGATGCCTTGGGGGTAAGTCAGTCGAAATTATCTTTTCATCTGAAAACCCTCAAGGAAGCTGGCTTAGTTAACTCGCGTCAAGAAGGACGCTGGATTTATTACAGTTTGAATTTGCCCCAATTTAGTGTTTTAGAAGAATATCTGGCAGATTTTAGCCGTAATAGTGTCATCTCATCTGCACGTCCCTGCTGCGATTAGGAATAGTTTTATCCACACCTTGGGCAAACGAGATTCTCAAGGTTAGATGACAACTACTGAATACATCAATTTTTTTTGATGAATTTTTGTGTATAGTGCTATGCTTGATCTTGACACATCAATTTTTTTTGAAATGATATAAATATACCTTCAAAATTAACTATAAAGGTGAGTTCAATGAAAGCGATACCAAAAAAATTGGCTCTCGCATTTGGAGTGTGGCTGTTGTTAGCAGTTGCACAGACATATCCAATTCCAATACAGTTCAGTTAAGCCTTTCTTTCTTCTCTTTGTGTCCTTCTCTGACGAGACGCTACGCGAATGCGGTAGCCTGCGGCAAGCCGCTTTGCGTCTACGTTCAAAAAATTGACTTTGACCAAGAGTTTTAGCCTTAACCCAAGCGTATTGCATCCAATTCATCTAGTCGAAAGCAACAGGTTGTAGTTAACTTTTCCAGTACTAGCGCCGGGTTTAAAAATTTTGTAGCAAACAGACAGATATCAGCACCCCTCGCGTCCCACTTGAAAGCAGAGATCGAAACTTGCAACAAAAATGGTGTCAAGTTTATCGAGTTACCTATTGCTTTTGATGCGTTGAATGTTGCGATAAATTCGGAAAAAACACTGGCTTTTTTAATAGTTAGTAGTAGGTATTTTAGTGCTTAAAAATCAAGAACTAAAGTTATTATTCAGAACGCATTATTGAATCAGTTTGGTATTACCAATTAATTGAACATGCATTCATAAACTCAGATTTTGTTGATTTAAATAAACTTAGGAAAACCGATGAGAGTACGTGTTGGCATCAACGGATTTGGCAGAATTGGACGGCTTGCTCTGCGGGCTGCTTGGGGTTGGTCAGAGCTAGAGTTTGTGCATATCAACGAGATTAAAGGCGGGGCACTCACAGCGGCTCATTTGCTCAAATTTGATTCTGTCCACGGGCGTTGGTCACCGGAAGTAGAAGCAGAGGGGGAACGCATCCTGATTGATGGTATATCCCTGAGCTTTAGCGAACATTCCCAACCTGGTGAAGTTCCTTGGGAAGAATTGGGCGTTGATCTCGTGCTGGAATGCTCCGGCAAGTTTAGGACTCCCGCCACCCTAGACCCGTATTTTAAGCGGGGAGTACAAAAGGTAATTGTGGCTGCTCCGGTAAAGGAAGAAGCCTTGAATATCGTTATGGGGGTTAATGACTACCTCTATGAGCCAGAAAAACATCATCTCCTAACCGCTGCTTCTTGTACAACTAACTGTTTGGCTCCAGTTGTGAAGGTAATCCATGAAGGCTTGGGCATTAAACATGGAATTATTACCACCATCCATGACAATACCAATACTCAGACCATCGTAGATGCACCTCATAAAGATCTACGCCGCGCACGGGCTACCAGTCTGTCCTTAATTCCTACCACCACTGGATCGGCAACAGCGATCGGACTGATTTATCCAGAACTCAACGGCAAACTCAACGGTATAGCAGTAAGAGTGCCATTGCTCAACGCTTCTTTGACAGACTGTGTATTTGAAGTTGTGCGACCCACCACCGTAGAAGAGATTAATAACTTACTAAAAGCAGCTTCCGAGCAAGCACCGCTCAAAGGAATTCTCGGCTACGAAGAGCGTCCTTTAGTATCCATCGACTACAAAGACGATCCTCGGTCTTCCATCATTGATGCCCTCTCGACGATGGTGGTAGACGAGACGCAAGTGAAAATACTTGCCTGGTATGACAACGAATGGGGCTATGCCAACCGGATGGTTGAACTCGCCCGTAAAGTAGCTCTGAGTTTGAAAAAGTAATCAGAATGGGGCATTGGCCAAACAGCTTATTCTTTCTCCCCCTGCCCCCCTACTCCCCCTGCCTCCACCACTCCCCCTGCTCCCCCTGCCCCCCTGCCCCCCTGCCCCTCATCTCCCCACTCCCTCATGGCTTCTACCACAGCTTCTAGCGCCAATTTCAAAAACTATATCCTAGTCACCCTCGCCTATTGGGGCTTCACCATCACCGATGGCGCCCTGCGAATGCTGGTGCTGCTTTATTTCAACCAAATTGGCTATACCCCACTGCAAATCGCCTTTTTATTCCTGTTCTACGAAGTCTTCGGAATTATTACGAACTTTTTAGGCGGTTGGATTGGTTCTCAATTAGGACTAAAAGTTACCCTTTATACTGGCATCGGGCTACAAATTTTCTCTTTAGTCATGCTGTCATGGCTAAATCCCGATTGGGTACAGTGGTTGGCAGTTGTTTATGTGATGGTGGCACAGGCATTTTCTGGAATTGCCAAAGACTTAACGAAGATGAGTTCTAAAAGTGCTATTCGGTTGGTGGTGCCCCAGGATGCCCAGTCATCTTTGTTTAAGTGGGTGGCAGTACTGACAGGTTCTAAGAATGCTCTCAAAGGAGTTGGCTTCTTTGTTGGTAGCGCACTTTTGGCTTCGGTTGGGTTCGTCAATTCCCTGTGGATTATGGCAGGGGGACTGTTCTTGATTATGTTCACTGGGCTACTGCTGCCTAAAGGAATGGGCAAAATCAAGAAAAAAGTCAAGTTTAGCCAACTCTTTTCTAAGAGCCAAGAGATCAATATTCTCTCAGCTGCCCGATTCTTTTTATTTGGTTCCAGGGATGTCTGGTTTGTTGTGGCATTACCAGTATTTTTACGTGAAATTTTGGGTTGGTCGTTTTATCAAGTTGGTGGATTCTTGGCTTGTTGGGTGATAGGTTACGGTCTTGTTCAGTTCTTGGCGCCAACACTGATTCAGCGATTTGGTTCTGGTCGTCCACCGCAATCAAAAACCATCCAATTCTGGACATTTACCCTCACTGTAGTTCCAGCCGCGATCGCTCTTGCTCTCCAACTAGGTATAAGAGCCAATATTGCCATCGTTGGCGGACTCCTCGTCTTTGGTGTAGTGTTTGCCTTCAACTCAGCAGTTCATTCTTATCTAGTATTGGCATTTACTGATGATGACAAAGTAGCGTTGAACGTCGGTTTTTATTACATGGCAAACTCTGGTGGTCGATTAGCTGGCACTGTCTTATCAGGTTTGATATATCAGTTTTTCGGCTTAGTTGGTTGCCTGTGGACATCCATGTTCTTTGTCCTAGCAGCAGCATTAATTTCTCTCAAGCTACCCGATCCCGAACCAAGCAAAGCGATCGCTTGGAAAGCTGGAGATGGGGATTAGGGCATTGGGAAGAGGCAGAGGGGCAGGGGGCAGGGCGCAAGGGGGAGAATGAAAAATTAGCTCTTTCTCCCCTGCTCCCTGCTCCCTCATCTCCCCACTTCGCACTCCCCAGCCCTCAATAATATTTTAGGCTTACATCAATGAGTACAAATCCGCAGGCGAATAAAGCCCCAGCACAAGCAGGGAGTAATCTGAGTTTTTTTGAAAAATACCTGACGGTTTGGGTGTTTTTGTGCATTTTGGCAGGAATTACACTGGGAAGATTATTTCCTGGGGTGGCGGCGGGGCTGGATGCGTTGAGTATCTATCAAGTTTCAATTCCCATTGCAGTGTGTCTGTTTTTTATGATGTACCCCATCATGGTAAAAATTGACTTTACCCAAGCTGCAAATGCTATGCGTACCCCAAAGCCAGTTATTCTCACCTTGGTGGTGAATTGGTTGATTAAACCATTTACGATGGTGGCATTTTCCCAGTTTTTCTTGGGTTGGTTATTTCGGCCGCTAATTACAGGTAGTGAATTAATTCGGGGTAGTGAAGTAGCGATCGCCAATTCCTACATTGCTGGTACGATTTTACTGGGAATTGCTCCTTGTACTGCAATGGTGCTGCTGTGGGGTTATCTTTCCTATGGCAATCAGGGACACACTTTGGTGATGGTGGCGGTTAATTCTTTGACGATGCTGTTTTTGTATGCACCTTTAGGCAGGTGGTTACTGGCGGCAAATGATTTAACAGTACCCTGGCAAACGATTGTTTTGTCGGTGCTGATTTATGTCGGATTGCCTTTAATAGCTGGAATGTACAGCCGTTATTGGATTTTCAGATACAAAGGTAGAGAGTGGTTTGAACGCAGATTTTTAAAGTATCTCAGTCCAATTGCTATTAGTGCCTTGCTGATTACTTTAATTTTGCTGTTTGCTTTTAAAGGTGAATTGATTGTTAGCAATCCTTTGCACATCTTGTTAATTGCCGTGCCACTATTTATCCAAACTAATTTTATTTTCTTGATTAGTTATGTGGCAGCCTTAAAGCTAAATATAGCTTATGAGGATGCCGCGCCCGCAGCATTAATTGGAGCCAGCAATCATTTTGAAGTGGCGATCGCCACAGCAGTAATGCTATTTGGCTTAAATTCTGGTGCCGCACTGGCCACAGTGGTAGGCGTTTTAATCGAAGTGCCAGTAATGTTGATGCTGGTTGAGGTTTGTAAGCGAACGGCCGCATGGTTCCCAAGGGAGCCAGAAAAGGCAACATTGCCAGATCCACGGTGTAATTTGTAATTCGTAATTCGTAATTCGTAATTAGGAATCTTTCAGAAATATGTTTATTGGGTTTTTTGAGGTAGCGCTAAAGCGTTTCGCAAAGCTTCAATCCGTTCAGCAACCACCCGATAGTAAATCCATGTGCCGCGTCGTTCTTTTTCTAACAAACCTGCTTCGTACAGCACCTTCAGATGATGGCTGACAGTGGGTTGGGATAATCCCAAAGGTTCTGTTAACTCACAAACACAGGCTTCACCCGCTGGTTGATTGGCAATCAGACTCAGCAATTGCAACCGTGCTGGTTCTCCTAAGGCTCGAAAAATCGCTGCTGTTTGGGCTGCTTCCTCAGGCTTGATGCAGCATGACAACAGTGGTGTACAACAAGTGGAAATTTGTTTAGGAAAGTTCATATTGTTATATTGACATTCATCAATATATTCTGGCAAGATATTGATATAAGTCAATATTGATAGTTATCAATATTTAAAGATTACAAGGAGCAAAATTATGGCATTGCTGAAAACTCATATAGCTTTGAATGTTACTGACATTGAAAAGTCTGTGGCATTTTATCGGGCAATGTTTGGCGTGGAACCATTGAAATATAAGGATGACTACGCGAAGTTTGATATTTCCAGTCCAGCTTTAAATTTGACATTGAATCTAGCTGCTAGCATCCAGACTGGTGGTGCATTGTCTCATTTGGGTGTACAAGTTGAAAGTACAGAAGAAGTGCGATCGGCGATACAAAGGTTTACTGATGCAGGACTAGCATTGTTTACCGAAGACAACACTGATTGTTGCTACGCTTTACAAGATAAAGTTTGGGTAACAGATCCAGATGGAAACCGCTGGGAAGTGTTTGTGGTGAAGGTGGGAGATACGGCACCAGAAAAGAATTTGGTGACTACAGTTAATTCGACTGGGGTAGCCAAGGTTGTTAATAAGCCATGTTGCGCTTAGAAGAAAAGCAACTTTGAAGAAGAATTCAGCTATTCTGAATTCTTCTTCAATGCCTGTTGCCTATTGGCTGTTCCCTATTACCTACGAAGCCAAATAACTTTGCTAAACTTGCCCGAAACTGTCTAAATTCATAAGCTTCGATAGTTTTTCGTTGCAAGTATTCTGGTTGATAAATCAATGGATTAGAGAAATCACCTTGCAGAATTTGAATTAGGTTATCGGCAATTTCTTCGACATTATCAGGGTCAACTAAACACCCCAATTTTCCCTCAGCTAATGGGTCTATAGAACCATCTTGATTACCCGCCAAAACGGCTTTACCACAAGCTAAAGCTTCTAGATAAACAATACCAAATCCTTCTCCTTTACTAGGCATCGCAAAAACGTCGCAGAGATTGTAATGATCGCACAACTCTTCATCTGGTACAAATCCTGCAATGGTAATACAATCTTGGAGATTTAAGCTATTAACTAGAGTTTTAATTCGAGGTAAATCATCACCTTTGCCTGCAAGAATAAAGTGAACATTAGGTATGTGCGATCGCACTTTAACTAAACCATGAATAATTTGGTCATACCCCTTATATTTTGCCATACGTCCCAGGCGGGTTACTGTCAGAATTACAGGCTGTTCATCTCTTAAATTATATCGTTTGAGTAAGTAGCTGGGTTTAGGCTTGATTTGAAATTGTTTAGCATCAAACGTATTAGGCAAAACCACAATTTTCTTGGCATCAATATTTGTTTCCGCAAGCAAGCGCTGGCGAGTATAATTACTAACGCTAATAATTTTATCTGCTTTTTGTAGTGCTAATTTTGTCAGATTGCTATCAATATCCCAAACTTCTAAACCATGAGCAACTACCCAGTAGGGAATCCCGGTTATCAGTTTGAGAACATAACAAGCAACGGCATAGTTAACATGGGTTGATATGACTATAGTAGGACGTTGAAAAATAGCAAAAATAATTATTTTGATAGCAAATAAAAGAGTTTGCAATAATCTTGGCAAATGTCCAAAATAATGAAATCTT
This sequence comes from Desmonostoc muscorum LEGE 12446, assembly GCF_015207005.2. Classification (GTDB taxonomy): domain Bacteria; phylum Cyanobacteriota; class Cyanobacteriia; order Cyanobacteriales; family Nostocaceae; genus Nostoc; species Nostoc muscorum. The sequence goes on along the minus strand of NZ_JADEXS020000001.1, from coordinate 86,725 downwards.
GTTGAAGTTAGAAATTGCAAGTTTGGCTGTTGTTTTAAATTTTGTTTGTCATACTTGAGAAATACATCATAATTAGCTTCAGGATATAAATCTTGTAATGCTTTCAGCAAAAATATTGAATAAACTTGAATACCTCCCTTAAAACCAAAGATATTGGGAAATATTAAGTTAAAATGGCAGCGATTTATGGTATGTGTTTTAAGCATTGTAATTAATTTAATTTATTCACTACGTGACAAAATGATTAGATTTCAGTTCCTAGCAGCGGAGTCAGAGATTGCACTCCTGAATTTTCAGACACAACTTTCCTAGAATTGATAGCTGCTGCGATAAAATAAAATTCAATAGTTGTAAAGGTATAATCTTCAGCAAAAAAATCGGGTATTTGAGATGCTAAAAACATCATAATCGGAACGATCGCCACAGGGTTAGCATATTTAACTTTCGATGCTATTTTTACTAAAAAGTTACTAAAAATCAATAATCCAGGAACTCCTTGTTCTACTAAGACATTTAAAAATATATTATGTGCGTGAAAACCTTTAGCTCCAAAAACTTTCACTCCGATATATTCTGCAAAAACTCCTATACCTATACCAGTGACTGGTCTTTTAATGGTTTCACTAAGGGCTGCTTGCCAAAGAGCAAACCTTGACAACGCTGTTCCTACAGGACTAGGAAGTGCTATTTCAATCGGATTTGCGAAAAATAAATTAATTAATGGAAATATTTTACTATCTCCCAAACCGATTCTATATGTAGATACTGGTATAGATAAAATACAAAATAACCAGAGGCTCATAATAAAAATCATTTTTTTTAAATTAATAATTTTACATATCAATAAAATAATTATTCCAAAAATAAAAATTATCCAAGCATTTCTGCTTGCAGAAAACGCTAGGCAAATTAAAAAAAGAAATTCACTTATATATAATTCAATTTGAGAAATCTTGTTTTGTTTTTCTAGAATCAGACTTAAACATAAACCAATACCCATTATTACTCCAAACTGATTAGGATTTTGCATTATTGAACCAATCTGGGGATAAAAGCTGGGAAATTTTAATAATTCAAAAATCCAGTGATTGGGAACTAAAGCTTCTAAAAAACCAAAAATTGCAATTATTTGTAGTAAGTACAATATACAACGATAGTAAAATGTTAAAGATGATGTTTTGAGCCTTTTAAAAGTTAAGACTAGAAAAGCAAAAAATAATATAAAATAACTAGAATATTTAAGACTATAAGTAATAGCTGTAGTGGGAAATTGACTAAATAATGAAGACACCCACATCCATAAATATAATAGACCCAAGGACATCAAAATAATTTTATTTTTTTTAATAGTTTCTCTTGTGTCTTTTAAAGACAAACTAATTATACCAAAGCTCAAGGCAGGAAGTAATAAATAATGAATACCAATATTGAGTCCAGGAAATTTAAGTCGCCCTAAAAGCGAAGAAAATAGTATGAGCAGGAAAAATATATTAGTCATAATTTTTTAGTTACACATAATTTTTTGATCCCATAAATCATAGATTAAAATCCAGATTCATAGGTTGAAGCAGAGACTTTGATATTTTTCCAAGTTAAAAATTTCAATCCTCTGGAGGATATTATCACAATACAGCACCCCACGGATCTCAAGTTTGCAATTCATTTGTTCTCAGCAATTTTTAGTGAATTGTTTGCCAAATTTTCAAAATATTTTCACCACTTCCACCGCCGGCAATAGTCTGTCCATCTGGGCTGATAGCAACGGCATAAATATATCCAGAACCCGTTTCTAAGGTGCGGATTTTTTCTCCTGTTACCGGATTCCATAGTTTGATAGTTTTGTCGCTGCTGCCACTAACTAGGGTGATATTATTTAAAGGTGGGCTTGACAAAAAGGCGAGGGAATTAATCTTATCATTATGTCCTTTTAAGGTGTGCATTAACTTTCCTGTCTCTAGATTCCATAATTTAATTGTTTTGTCATTACTGCCACTGGCAAGGGTTTTGCCATCGGGAGTAAAAGCAACTGAAAGAATCGACCCTCCATTTCCCTCTAAGGTGCGGATTAACTTTCCTGTCTCCAGATTCCACAGTTTAATTGTTTTATCCCAACTACCACTGGCGAGGGTTTTGCCATCAGGACTGAAGACTACAGATTGAACACCATTGGTATGTCCTTCGAGAGTGCGGATTAACTCTCCTGTCTCCAAATTCCAGAGTTTGATTTTCGTATCCTTACTAGCACTACCACTGGCGAGGGTTTTGCCATTAGGACTGAAACTCACCGAGGTAACTCCGTCGGTATGTCCTTCAAGAGTGCGGATTAACTTTCCTGTTTCCAAATTCCAGAGTTTGATTTTCGTGTCCGCACTTCCACTGGCGAGGGTTTTGCTATCAGGACTAAAGGCTATAGTCCAAATCCAATTGGAATGTCCTTCGAGGGTGCGGATTTCTTCTTTAGTTGCCAGATTCCATAGCTTGATTGTCTTGTCGTCACTAGCACTACCAAGGGTTGTACCATCAGGACTGAAGGCTACGGAATTCACATCGCTGGAATGGCCTTTGAGAGATTTGGCTAGGTAAGGGACTTCCAACATGTTTTTTGGTGGGGAATTGACAGGCAGAGAAATCTGTTCAGGAAGCTGCCTGACTTCATCGGGACGAGTTTGGAAATACCAAACTCCCCCTAATCCCAACACCAAAACACTACTAGCTAACAGCAGTTGACTTTTGAGATTGTTATTTGGTTTTGGTGAAACTGGTGCCGTGTTTGCTGAAGTAGTTGTGAATGTTGGTGTAAGTATAGTTGGCGGAACTGATGACAATGCTGGTGGTAGCCTGGGTGTTAAATCAGTGATGACTTCATCAGCTGATTGGTAACGCTTTTGGATGTCCAGTTGCAACAACTTATCCAAAACTTCAGCCAACTCTAGAGACAGAGAAATCCCGTCTCTACCTGGAGTGTTCAAATATTGTCGCCACGATGCAACCCAACTATAACCCTGCTGCATCCACAGTTGAGATGGGCGAACCCCAGTCAGTAGATGAAAACAAGTTGCTCCCAAACTGAATAAATCACTGGCTGGGTAAGCTTTGCCATCTTGCATTTGTTCCAGTGCTGTGTATCCGTGTGAGCCAATGACAGTGCCAAGTTTAGTCTGCACTGTTGCTGTTAGCTGCTTGGAGGCTCCAAAATCGATTAACACTAATCGCCCGTCATGTTGACGGCGAATAATATTTTGTGGCTTGATATCCCGGTGAATCACTCCCAGTACATGAATAAACTTTAGCACCGGCAGTAAATCTAGCAAAAGTTCCCGAATCTCTATTTCGTTGTAGTTTCCCCGCGTCTCCCATTCCTTGAGCAAGTTTTGTCCATCAATAAATTGCTGCACTAAAAATAAATAGCCATTTTGCTCAAAATAAGCCAATAAAGTTGGAATTTGCGGATGTTCTGCTAATTCTTGAAGTCGGCTGGCTTCTTGTTTAAATAGTTCAACAGCCTTTGTTAGTGGCCCGGTTCCCTGAAGTTTTGGTGCAAATTGTTTGACAACACAGCATTCATTTAGTTTGTGTACATCTTCCGCTAGATAGGTTCTGCCAAATCCGCCCTCATCTGATAATACCTGAGTGGGACGATAGCGACCTCCCAGTAGGGATATCAATTCCGCTCGACAATTGTGGCAATACTTGTTTTTCTCAGGATTTAGGGGTTTTTGGCAGTCGGGATTCACACAACAGAGCATACTGGGAATCCATTTCCATATTGGGGTATATATTCATCTTAAGTCATGCAGTATAATCTCTCTTGTTAGTTAATCTCACTGAGATCCCATACAAATGGCCAATTTCCTTACCTCATCAGGTATTCAACAATTTAGATGACTTGAAAAAAGTTGTGGTTGAACAATGCCTTTTGAGCAATTAATTGGCGCCAGCTCTATATATCCATTATGTATGCATTCTCGATTTAGGAGTCCGGCAGCATTTGGCTCAGTTTGGCAAAAATATCTCGAAAAAAATCCGAAAAACAGTAATTTCAGTTTGTAGCTCAGTATATACTTAGCAACTTGAGATTTACTCTAGTAGTCTAAATTGAGGTAAGAATTCAGAATTCAGAATGGGCTGCGCCCCGCTGCGCTAACAGGAGTCAGAATTCAGAATAGTTAAAGAATCAAGATGCTAAATTTTAATTGAGTCTACATAAAATGTCACATTGATTTGATTGGGGTAAAAATAGGAAACATTAAATTTATTCCCTAAATATAAAAATGTTAGCAAAATTAGGAGCAAAATCATGCTAATAGAAAACAAAAACTATCGTCGCAAATTAAATCACATTTTAATTTGTTGCTTGAGTAGTAGTTTGTTGATAGGGAGTAATGTGCTGCCTATCAGTGCTTTAGGAAAACCTCAAAATTCTCAAGGCTTTTTAATTGCCAAATCTCCAGATGAGAGACAACCAGAAGCAGTAAAAAAAGGAATCGAGCAAATTCCTGTTTCTAGTGCGTCAGCATCTCCAAGACGGAGGCAGTCTATTGAGTCACCAATACGGCAGACTCGCCGTATATCCTCTAACACAGAAAATTCTCGGCGTTCCTCTAGTGCTGCAAATAATAGCTCTGGTTCTAGATCGTCTGCACGTAGAGCTGCTAATTCAAACGCGAGTCGTGCCAGTAATAGCTCTGGTTCTAGATCGTCTGCACGTAGAGTTGCTAATTCAAATGCGAATCGTGCTAATGCTGGCTCAGGAAGAGTTCGCAAGCCAAGTTCTAATGTAGCTGCAAACAACCAAAATCTTCAGAATTCAGGGACACCTACTTACAAAGAGATTAACTTTGTAGATGTCGCATTGGGTATTCTGGATAGAAATGACTTTCAATCTCAAGGTAGATATTTCCATTTCTATGAGTTTGAAGGTAGAGAAAATCAATTAGTCCAAATTAGACTTGTTGGCAGCAATGATACACGCAGAACGAATAACTTGAGTTTAAAACCGTTATTGTTTTTGCACGATCCTGATGATAATATTATCGTCAAAAAAGGTACTTTAGACAAAAGCAGTAGTGGCGATGATGCATTCATTTTTGCACGATTGCCTGTGAATGGCACTTACAAGATTGCAGTTACTAGCCAAGATCCCGGAGAGGTAGGGCGCTATAGTTTGGCTCTGAGGAATGATAGAGCTAGCTATACTTTAGATGAATCAGGTCAGCTCAGTGCTAATAGTTCAACCTTGAAACAAAATGGAGGAGCTTACAATGTTTCTAATTTTCAAGGTAGAAAAAATCAGCTGATAAGTATTCGTGTAGATAGTGTTGATGAAGAGTTTTCTCCTTACGTAACTTTGCTCAATTCTAAAGGGCAGGCGATCGCCATAGATCAAAACAAGGACAAAGGCGGCGTGTATACTGCTTTAATAGACCGAGCTAGGTTACCTGAGGATGATACTTACTATATTGTTGTGACTTCCAAGAATCCACAGGAACGCGGTAAATATAGATTGACTATTTTCTAAATAGGGCATTGGGAGTGCTGTTAGCTCTCTTGTCTATGAGAGGCTGCGCCCTAAGCGTAGCTATGCCGCAGGCTTTACGGGGCGTTGAGCCACTGCTGAGTGCTGAAATTAAGAAGCGCTTGTGATCTCAGAACTGTAGATGGCTGATCACAAGCGTTTTTGACACTTTTGCGCGACAATGGCTCAAAGAGAGCGATCGCTATAATTTAGCGAAAAGTATCTTTTATTTGCTAATTTGACTGAACTTTTTTGAGATATTTTCTTTTTGACATAGCTCCAAACCCCCCAGCCAAAATAGAACCAAGGGCAGTTAAAGGTTCGGGGACTGGTTGAGAATTAGCATTTGTCAGAGAAGCATTTGTTAATGACAATACCGATGAACCAGAAGTATCATCTACATCGATAATACCAATGCCAACGTTGTAGATGCCAGATGTTGCGAATGTGTAGCTAAAAGGAGAACTTCCGGTTAGGGGGATAACTGAGTTGCTAATGGTTACAAAGGCGCGATCGCTGAATAAAGTATCGTAGGTTAAAAAGGAATAATCAAAACTGATAACATCCCCAGCCAGAACATTTAAAGCTTGTTTGATACCAGAACCTTCGGTAGCATCAAGACCAAGGTCTCCTGAGTTGAGACTTAAAAAAGTTTCTAGGGAGTTAATATCAGTTGGGTCATTGCTGGAGACATTGTAGTTAGAAGTATCATCAGTGCCATCTGAGAAGGCATTTGTTAGGGTCGCTTGGCTTGGAACTGCAAAAACATCACCTGATTTGTCCCAACTGCTCAAATCCAGGCTGGCAGCAAAAGAGGGGGAGACAATGGTGAAACCGCTCAAGCTGAACAAGCTCAAGACTATAGCTTTGTGAATTCTTTGTTTGATAAAAGTTGTAGCCAACATATTAAACTCCTACGGTTAAATTAAAACAGGTTGTGTGTAAATATACGTGTAAATACAAGCCTTTGCTTTACCCTGCAAAGTCAAACTTGGAGGGTAAAGCAAAGCCCTAAAACACGAAGTTGCTGGGGCTATTGAGGGTGCCTGGATTTGTTAAGTTCACTGTGATAAAAGGTCTGAAGATGTCACCGACAGCGAGTCCATCAGTGTCAATTTGCACGCTGAAATTGCTGGTAGTAGTACCCTGTACAATTTTTACATAGCCGTCGGCTATGGCATTAGTGCCGTTGTAGCCTCCTGTGACTAGGCTATCGAGCAGTTGAGTCAAGACAATATTATCCTTGCCCACCTCAAAATCAGTAATTGTGTCCCCGCGATCGCGGATACTGGTGTAGACGAATTGGTCATTACCTTCACCACCAGTAATAGTATCTCCACCAAAACCACCCACAATAACATCATTACCTTTGCCGCCGGTGATGATATCTCTACCTTCACGAGCATCAATATAGTCACCTTTGTCTGTACCAGTGAGAGTGTCATTACCAGGTGTGCCACTGATAATTGGTACTTGCAAAGTAATAGAAGCTTGGTCATCTTCTTGAGGGTTATTGTTACCTGGCGTAGAATCAGGGTCAATTTCGCTAACAGCAATTACTTCAGCAGTGTTGATAATTGAACCTGGTGAATTCACTTGGGCTGTAATCCGCAAAGTCCGACTGAGATTATCTCTGATATTGCCTACATCCCAAATACCTGTGTTTTGATTATAGATACCCTGTTCAGGGAGTGCAGAGATAAACGAGAGACCTTTAGGCAAAATATCTTTGACTTCAATGCCAGTAGCACTTCCGGGTCCTCTATTGGTGAGTGTCAGGGTAAATATTACTTGGTCTCCAATACCAGGATTGAGATTATTGGCAGATTGGGTTAATTGTAAGTCAGCAGCAGCAGGAATTATGGAGTTGACAACTTTTGTATCAATCAGTTCATTATTGATGGGATTAGGATCAGTTTTAGTACTGGTGACGATAGTTGTACTAATTAAGTCACCAGCCACAAAAGGATTGACAGTAATATTCACTGTAGCTGTCTGACCACTTTTGATTGTGCCGAAGTTTGCAGTTAGTATCTGATTAAAAGAGTTAAAGGAAGCAAAACCCTGACTAAGAGTTCGACTAATAAAATTGACACCTGATGGGAGATTCTCTGTAAGAACTACTCCTGTAGCATCATTGGGGCCATTGTTAGTCACAGTTAAAGTATATATATACCGTTGTCCCAGGTTTACAGAGTCTTCATTGTCGGTTCTGATAACTGAAAGGTCTGAAGATTCAGGAAGAAGGGCTTCAACAGTAGTAGTTAAAATTTCGACATCATTAGTCGCATCTGGATCGAAAGTTTGACTACTTACCGTAGCAGTAGCGGTAATCGTCCCTGGTGTTTTTGGTGCGGTGACAGTAATCTCAAATGTCTGACTTGCACCTTGGGCTAAATTGCCCAAATCAAAAGTTAGCGTATTACCAGTTTGTTGTGAAGGTGTAGCTGTAGCAGAAACAAAGGTCGCTCCTTCTGGTAATGTCTCAACCAAGGTTACGTTTTTGGCATCAGCTAAACCATTATTAGTGACTGTGACTGTGTAAGTGAGATTATTACCAGCAACTACCGAACTTAAATTAGCTGTTTGAGTTACCGACAAATCTGCTTTTTCAGTAATTCTGACTTGACCTGGAGAATAACTAAAGGCAGGAGGATTATTTTCATCCATGACCATTCCATAGATGAAATAGTCACCTGTAGCAACACCTTCAGTATTCCAGAGGAAGCTACCTACTCCATCATTTTCTACTAAACCATCAACAATTTGTATGCCATCAAATCCTTGATTGTCAGTGTCATAGAACAGTTGAATTTCAGCATTGGAGTCGGCATCAAAAGCTTTGTAATTGATAGTTACAACTCCTCCACTCACATCTGTTGCAGGAGATGTGATTTCAATACTAGGTAAGAAAGAATCTGTGGCAGCAGTGTACTTGACTGCTCCTAAGCCAGTTTCATCAACAACTTTGATATCCCAAATACCAGGTTGAGGATTAAAAACAACTACAACTTTAGTTGTTGAGTCTGAAAGTTCTTCAACAACAGCAATATTGTTGGCAGCAAAATCAGCTTCATTAATAATAGTGCCGTCTGGTAGTTCAACTTGAACTGCTACATCGCCATTAACCGGATTTTCCCAATCAGCACCAAGGAAAATCCATTCCGTATCTGGAGCGATCGCAAAACTACCTACAGGCGGGATATTTTTTGAACCAATACGTTCTACCGTGCCATCAAAGTATACTTTAAATCCCAGAACTGCATTGATTTCAAATCCTAACTTCTGAATGCTTAAAGTTCCCCACCCGGCGGCAAAATCGTTGGCTAAAACACCGTCATTGCTGAAATCAAGTAAAAAATTTCCACTAGCAATTTGTGCCCCTCCAAAGAGGGGAATAAAATTAGGAATACTAACACTAGCATTACCAGACATGTTGATATTAAAGCTAGAATTAACTTTAAAACCACTATTGGTTTGAATTAATCCATCTAGAATTGAAAAGTCACCTTTAGTCTCATAAAATTTTTCGTTCCAATTGAGTGTAGAAGTTCCACTTGCTTTGGCAATTATTTCGTCAAGAAGAACTATTGTGCTGGTTCCACTGAGTTCTTCAGAGTTAACTTTACCATCTATATCAAGTCGAATTAGCCGGAGGTCTTCCTTTTTAATATCAACCCCCAAAAGAGGAATACTAAGTTCCAAATCAAATTGTGGACCAAGAGTTGCACCAACACCACCAGCAAACTCTATTGGATCAGAATCTGATGGTGCTAAGTTTTCTACACTTCCTGCTATTTTCTGGAAGAAGACTAAAGGGAAATTAGGAATTGGTACATTTAGCTGATCTACATCTATGGAAACTTTATTAAGTTCTAGTGGTGGTATAGGAAGTTTGAACCCTAGTTCAATGCCAGCTTCAGCCGAACTTCCTGGAGGTATCTTAGCTTTAAAAGGAAACTCTATTTTAGTGCTTCCTCCAACCTCCTTCTCTTTGGTATCAATATTCAGCTTGAGTTCTTTTAAACCCCATCCTTTTCCAAGTTTTATGTCAGTCTCAACAGCAAGAGAACCTTTTATATCTGCTTTGCCACCTTGAATCTCGATAGAGTTATCACCTGATAAATCAGCTGTGATTTCTCCTATTTTCTCAGTCTTCGTAAAATCGTCAATAACTAATTTGCCTTGAATTTTTATTTTATCTTCTGGTGCTACATATTCTATAGCAAAATCTGAAAATTCTTTAATCGGCAAAAACTTAAAGAGATTAAAATCTTCAAAATTAGGCAAGGATAATTTTACACTTTGACCAAATGTTACATTATTTTGGCTAATTAATAGTGCGTCAGAGCCACTGAAAATGAATTCGGGAAATCCTATCTCTTCTAATAACTTAAACTTGGCACCAAGAGCAAGTCCATTGCGATTGATAGTTAAACCACTAAAATCAACATCTAAACCGCCAAGGGTATATTCATTTGCTAAATTCCCAGTTTCTTCAAATGATGATGATATTCCACTACTGACATCAATCTCAAACTTACCTTGAAACAGAGGATCAGTTTTTACACTCCCTGCACCAATTAGAGAAAAGATAGTTCCGTCAACACTAATCTTTTTATCTGTGTACTCGACACGCCCTTCAATCCTTAGCATTCGAGTAATTCCGTCTTTTCTGCCGATATAGATAGTTCCTTGACCATCGCAGTCACCATCGTCATCGGTATCCTCGAATTCGCCATCAACTAACTCAAGTACGAAAGGATCGGGATCTGGACAAGAATCGGTAGTTACAGTGTAGAACCAAGCTGTTCCTTGATTATTGGTAGCTATTAATACTTCTAATACATCAGAATTACCTTTAGGAATCTTAACTTCTCCACTTCTACTACCCCCAACAAATCCTGTGTTGAGTAGCTCTTTCCCTTCGTAACGGATAATAAATTGGTCGGGGATAGAATAGTGTTCGTAAGAAAATTTAGCTACACCACCGTTTTTTGACTCTAACTTAACTGTTTGTTGACTTCCTTCAAAACCGCCACTGTCGGAAACTGTTGCTTGCTCAATTTGAACAACTTGACCACCTATCGTCACAGTGGCAGTATCATCGACAGTCTTCCAATGCTGTAGTTGTTCTTGGCTTAAGACTTGTCCCTGAACTAAAGCTGAAAAAATAGCTCCTTCATCTCCTGGTGCATCGCTACTATTCAACACAGCATCCACACGATGACCGTATTCTTCTAGCAGTAGTGATGCGATCGCTTCTGGGTTCGTTTGATTGAGGCTCAGAAATTCCCCAGAAAGATAAATCCGGTTAGTAGCACCAGCATAAGCTCCCTTCGCCCCATTAATCTCTGTCCCTGAGACAATCTCAATTTGGGAAAAGTTGCTCACATCACCAGCTAGCCAAGCTGTCTGTAAAGGTTCTGTTACTATACCTTCTCCAAATGCCAGCGCCATGTTCTGACTAAATCCCGTATCACTGGCAAAGACTCGCAATCGCTCTTGCACTAGAAGGAAGGCTTGTTCTAGAGTCCCGAAAATTTCTAGGTTGAGACTCAAAGTTGATTCTACAAGTACGCCGTTGTTGAGGATGCGAGTTTTACTCATGTGTATAAGTCTTTTTGTGATTAACGGGTGAGGATAGTCGAAGAAAATTGCCGAGGAGGCTATGGCTGATGCTTCTAGTCCCTTCGGATACTGAGGTTAGGTTGTTTTTTCAATCACCTACCATTTTTAAGAAGACACTGTTTTGCTCTCCGACTGATAGCAAGAATTTTTCTTCAAGCACCTTTCGGAAAGTTTTCAGTTCACCTTGCCATTTCTAAATTAATTACTGTAGGCGGTGTAACCCTTAACTCTAGTAATTGCTTATTTAAAGTATTTTTACTTAAATTTAAATATCATACTTTTGGTAGATGTAGGTAAATTTCTCACCTTGTTCATCAAATATTCATAATTTTCAGTAAATTTACGACTAAAGTTTTAAACACTACAGAAAGAATAATAAAATACCTTCAAAAACTGATGGAATAAAAGGTGTTGCTGATTGAGAGTATGAATTTAGCTTACGCAGAGGCGCAGAGAGTAAGAGTTGAGAACTATCTTCATCTCCCATTACCCAGTACTGAGTCAACAGATTGCAAAGTATACATGCCGGCGTATCGTCTACCTAACCGCAGCAATTGGTTGTGGGTACCTTGTTCTAAAATCTGACCGTCTTCGATGTAAAAAATTACATCGGCTTGTTCGATCGCTCTGAGGTTATGAGAAACTACAAAAGTGGTGCATTTTTCAGTTAAGCGATCGAGTGCTTCGTTGACGGCGCGTTCGTTTTCGTTGTCTAAGCCAGTGGTCGGCTCATCTAAAATGACGTAGGCAGCTTGACGAATGGCAGCACGAGCAATGGCAATTCTCTGCCGTTGTCCTCCGGAAAGTGTCGCCCCTCTTTCACCTAAAATTGTCTCGTAGCCTTCAGGTAGCGCCATGATAAAATCGTGGGCATTTGCCAGACGCGCAGCTTGTTCAATTGCTTGGTCAGAAGCCCCCAAACAACCGTAGGCTATGTTATCTCTGACGCTGGCAGCAAATAAAATTGTATCTTGTAGCACCACACTAATTTGCTGGCGGATAGATTGCAGCTTGTATTGCCGCAGGTCGTGACCATCAATTAAAATTCGCCCTGACAATGGGTCATAAAGGCGTAACAGCAAACTTACTAAGGTGGACTTGCCGCCACCGGATGGCCCCACCAAAGCAACCCGTTGACCAGGCTGCACTTCAAAACTGATGTTGTGTAAGATTCTGTTTGTCGGTTCGTAGGCAAAGCTGACATTTTCAAAACGCACACTTCCCCGCAAAGGTGGTGCGTCCATTGCTCCCCGCGCATCGCGGATGTCGGGTACGGTATCTAGCACATCTAGGATGCGTTCGCCGGAGGCGGTAGCTTTAGCGATTTGTCCGGTATATTTGGCAAGTTGGCGCATCGGCTTAAAGGCAATGCGGAGATAGTTGACAAATACGAGCAAATCTCCTGGTGTGATTGCTTGCCTCAATACCAGCTGCACACCCCGCCATAACACCAAAGCTGTGGCAACGCCTACTAGCAGTTCTACTATCCGTTCTAATCCGGCTGCTAGTTTTTGCGCTTTGGCACTTTCTTTTAAACTTTGGCGGTTCTGGCTGGAAAAACTATTCTCCAGGATATGTTGTAGGGACAGTGCTTGGACAACTTTGATTGCCCCGATGGATTCCGCTGCTGTTGCTGCCATAGCACCTTCGCGTTGACGTTGCGATCGCACTACCTGTCTAATGCGTTTTGTCAACCGTATGGTGAAAAAAACAAACAAGGGAAATACACCGACCGCTATCAGTGCTAGTTCCCAATGCAGCCAGAACATCACGAAAATCATCCCGAATAAGGTGAGGGAATGGGCAATCAAGGGTAATACTGCCATCACCGTCACCTCGCGCAGTCGTTCAATGTCGGAGGTAACGCGGGTAATTAAATCGCCGGTCTTGGCTTTGTGGTGAAATGACAGCGAGAGGTTTTGCAGATGACTGTAAAGTTCAGAGCGAATTTCAGTCAACACATTGCTAGCTGCCAGCGCCATACCCACTACACTAAAGTAAGCAGCAGTAGCGCGAAGTAAAGCGATCGCTACTAACCCTAATGTTAAAACTGTTAATAGGCCAAACTGTCCCAGTCCTGATAAGAAAGGAATTTCCCAAGACTGAGGCCGAAAACCAGGCACAAGCATGTAATCAAAAATAAACTTTAGCGGCCAAGGTTCGAGCAAATGTAAGAAAATCTCAGCCATCAGTGCCGCAAAAGAAACAATCAGCAGCGTCTTTTGTTTGCTTAATTGCGGTGAAAATCGCCGCAAAATCCGGACAATTCCTGGTAAAGCCGCCCTCAGACTCTTGGTATCTTTAGCCGGCATTATTATTTATCTCCCTCCAAGGAATGAACGAGAGAGAGTAACTCAGGGACGGGTTTGATTGTGTTGAGTGTGGCTTGGCTGTGAGTGTAGCGATCGCTAATATAATAGTTTAGTTTTCTTTCGAGAGCGATCGCTATTTTCTCCAACCACAGGGGATTCTGCCCAAAGGTGAGGCGATTTAACAACGGCTTCAAAAATCCCTGATGGCGACGATGCCCCATCCGCTGATACCGCTTCTGGAAATACTTGTCATTCATCGTCAAATGCCACTTTTGGGCGAAGTGTTCCAAACTAGCAATTTCCCAGGCATTACTCCAACGCAACATAAAAAATGCGAGTTCTGACAATTCAAACTTCAGCCCTGGCACATAGGTAACTACCGAAGTAGGTTCACAGTAAAAACTACCTCCAGCCTCAGCCACCGTCAAACAAAAATCGATGTGTTCCCGCGTACTGAGCAATCTTTCGTCTAACAGTCCAATTCGGCGGAAAATCTCAGTGCGAACTAACATACAATGAAACTCAGCAAACTCGCATTGTTGGCGATGAAGTTCATCCCGTACCTCAGCAACTTTCCGATTGACAAAGTAATGTTTTTCATGTACGCGTCGTTTGACTTTAGCCTCCTTTGCTTCCACAACAATATGAGCTTCGCCACCCGCTAGATGTACAGTTTCCCCCAAAGGATTGCCAATACAAGTCAGCGGACAGACTACGGTGGCTGTTGTTTCTTGGGCGCATTCGAGTAACGAGTTTAGCCAACCGGGACTGACAATTACATCATTGTCAATAAATACTAAATACTCGCTATCAACTTGTTGTAAACCCAGGTTACGGGCTTGGTTGGGTGAAAGGTAGTGTTCTGTGCGGATTAATTGAAATCCTTTTTCTTGGGCTTGTTGTTTGAGGTAGCGGTGGATATGTTGGGGCGAACCGCCGTCTACATAAATTAGAGAAAAAGGTAGTTGAGTGTTTTGGTAAATGCTTTCTAGCGATTCGCGGGTGTAACTGAATCGCTCACGCTGGGAAATAATTATAGTAATTTGTGGTTTGTTCATAGTTAAAATTTAGAGTTACTGCGTACTGCTGTAAATTTTCAAGTCGATGCAACAAAGGTGCAGGGCGATGCAACAAAGGTGCAGGTCGATGCAACAAAGGTGCAGGGCGATGCATCAAAGGTGCAGGGCGATGCATCAAAGGTGCAGGTCGATGCAACAAAGGTGCAGGTCGATGCATCAAAGGTGCAGGGCGATGCATCAAAGGTGCAGGACGATGCATCAAAGGTGCAGATATAAAATTAAGTTGGGCTAATCAATTTCTCCGCGTCCCCGCGTCCCCGCGTCCCCGCGTCAGCCCCAATTATCCCTAACAAAACTGCTTCAGATATCCCTAGCGATCGCTGGTAAACATTCATCCAATTTTGGTATTCTACTGATGGGGCAAGCTGTTGAGTGGCTTTAATCTTGGCTGCTGCGCCCAACTTTTGCCGCAGTTGCGGTTGAGTAGCTAAATATCGCAGTGCGGCAGTTAATTCTTCTGTATTGCCGGGGTTGACTAGCAAACCGTCTACGCCGTGTTCTATAATTTCAGCGATCGCATCTACACGACTACCAATTATCGCTCGACTTGCTGACATCGCTTCCAACAGAGTATTCGGACAACCGTCATGCACCGAAGGAATTGCAAAAATATCCAGATGTGGCAGATAAGCTAAAGCTTCCTGACGGCTAGTAATTCCAGTGATACGCAAGCGATGGCCGATTTCACTTTGCTGTACTTGTTGCTGCCAATATTCTCGCTCTTTTTCAATAAAATCACCTATTAATAAAAGCGTTAAATCTATCTCTTTACCCAACTCCGCACAGGCATCGAGGAGAAATTCAATTCCCTTTTTGTCTCGAAACCTACCCGACGAACCGATAACAATACCTGGCAATTCGTTAACTAAAGATGGGGTAGGGAGTTGCTCAAAGTTGATGGGTGCAATGGAATTCCAAAAAGCTGATGATTTTAACTTTACACTCGGGGTGATGACACTAGCTCTTTTGAGCAAGTCACGACTGACAAATGTCACCCAATCAGAATTCTCTAAAATCCATGCTATTTGAGCATGATTCTTAGGATGAAAAATATGCTTATGCAAATCATTACCGCGAACGCTATTGATTACCGGGATATCATTTTCTTTGGCTAAAAGTGTTGTTACATAACCTGTTTCATTGAGAAAAAAAGCGTGAAACAGATTAAAGCTATGCTTTTGATGTAGATATTTGAGTTGTAAATAAATTTCGCTAAAAAAGTCTTGGACTTCCGTAACATTGTTGCGAACGGCTGACTGAATGCGATGCACAAATACGCCATCCTGAAGCGTTGTTGTGCAACTTGGGCGTCTGCGAGTTCCATCAGAAACCAAGCGTTGTTTCGAGCGAAAAATGGCGACGTGAACTTCATAACCGCTGTGAATTAGCATCTGGGCAATTCGATGTACTGATTCACCAACCCCGCCAATATCAGGGGGATATTCGAGTGTGGTAATGCAAATTTTAGTTTTATCCATGATTTTTAGGTGATAATTCAGGAGTCAGAATTCAGAATTCAGGAGTCAGAATTTAATTCTGTGCAACTGGCGGATAATGAGTCTGCGAACGTCTGAAGAAATGGCTTTCAGATGATGTTTGAAAAGTCATTGGTTATGTATCAAATACTTTCATATCTCCTTAAATCCCCCCTTAAAAAGGGGGACTTTGATTCTGTTTCCCCCCTTTTTAAGGGAGGCTAGAGGGATAAATAACTGCAAAGATACAGCCTACCACTTTTCAAACAACCTCTAAGACCCCCAGCAAATAATAGATTTGATGCAAGCAATTAGTGGCGGTTCTGTAGCTTGCTTCCCGCACGGTATCCGCCACGAATCGATTCTGAATTCTGAATTCTGACTTCTGAATTCTTCTTCAACAGGTTTGCAGTTGTTTCAACTCCGGCGAAATCAACGCTAATTTTATTAGGTTTCTCCTTGAGGTAATTGATAATTTTTATAGCCAAGTAATCGGGTTGCAATTCATGAGGACTGATAAGTTTGATGATGCCTAACTCACTTAGTTTTTCGGCTCTCATGGTTTGTTCTCGATCTTCGTTACCCGTAAAGGGAAGAATCATGGCTCGTACACCTGTAGTTAAAATATTCATTGTGGTGTTATAGCCAGACATATTTATCGAGAGTTCTGCTTTTTTCATATAATTTAGCAAGTAAGGAGTATAGCGTCGAATGTGGATATTTTTGCTATCTCGTGCGATTGCTTGCAGTTCTTTAAATTTTGAATCTGGGATGAATGGCCCGGTGAAAACCTGGATATTGTGTGGTAATCTGTTCTCTAACAAAGGTGCTGTTCTCACTACACAATCAAGCAATTCATGACCAAATCGCCCACCTCCTACGCTGACTAAAATCAGAGGTTTGTCCGATTTAATAATTTCTCGGTCTTCATCAGTGAAAGCAGGATTATTTGGTGGTTCTTGTACTACATATCCGGTGTAATGCAGTTCACATTTGAGGTCATGGACTCTAGAAAAGGTTTCTTCTAGTGGGACAAAATTAGGGTCGCTATGAACCAACAACATATCAAAATATTTGTTGATTAAGTTACAGACTTTCTCTTCGTGCTTTGCCTGTTTCTCTTGTTTAGTAACTACAATATCTCGCAGACTAGAAACGATTTTTGTGGAATTATTATTTGACTTCGCCAATTCTAGTAAGGGAATTAATTCAAAGGAAAAGCGTTTTCTGCCAAAAGGAAATAATTCCATCATTAAAATATCAGGCTGGAATTCGTTAAAGATTTCCAAAAGTTTATTTTTTCTGATTTCTTTGACTTCGTTAAGGCTAAATGCATCATTTACTACTTGCAGTTCTCTAAATTCAGCATCAGTTTTAATTGCAGGCAGGTTGATGACTTCCACACCAGCAGGAATTTCAAATCCTTGGATGATTTCACCGCCATTAATAAAACAAATTTGAAAGTCTTTGGTTAAACCGCGCACAATTTCCCTGCTGCGAACCAGATGCCCCATACCTAAAATATGTTGGCAGTAGAACATAAGACGTTTCATGACCATGTTACCTCTGTAATACCATTTTTGATTTTGATTTTTGGATTATCAAATAATTACTGATAATTGTTTTGAGTACTCTATCTGTCGCAATGATTCTTAAGATTGGCATAAGTTTACATTCACAAAAAAACAAAATTTAAAATGCAAAATCAAAGATAATTTAGTAGTCATTTTGACTTAATTTGTCGCCAAACTAAGTAATTGTTCCGTTGGTTGATAGCAACATAGAATCAAGCTGTTTTTTTGCAGCAAGTAAGGCAGAAATGTATTCAGTAATTTGGGGCAAAGCATTGAGATTAATTTCTGGAATGGAAATCTGCGGAGTATGCAGTTTTTGTAACAGCGATCGCAGTAATATATCTGGAGTCAGATCGTTTGGATGAATAGCCGCCAAAACACCCAGTCTTGCTAAGTGTTCTGCCCGAATGCACTGTTCTTGCGATGGCTTAATTCTGGGTACTATAACTGCTGGCTTACCCGCTGAAAGAATTTCACAAGTTGTGTTGTAACCACCCATTGCTACTAGTGCATCTGCGGCGGCGATGTAACTCATCAAATCATCGCTAAACTCGCTTATCTGTACCTGGGGATATGCAGCTGCTTTCTGTTTTAGTGCTGCTTGATGTTCTAGTGGCATTTCGGGACCACATATAATTAGACTTCGCAGTTTATAACATCTAGGCAATAATGCCAAACTCGATAGATAGGTGTCAATTAAACTGTAACCATCTTCGCCACCACCAGGCGTAACTAAAATGAGTTGTTCTTCTTTGCCCAGTTGTAACTCACTGCGAATAAGATTTGGACTTTTACGCCCTAGTTGTTGACGGATGTAGCCACAAAATTGTACCTTTTGGGCAACCATTGACGGTAGTTGATATTCATGGCGGATGTCAAAAATTTCCGGAGTCCCAACAACAAGCACGCGGTCGTAAAATTTCTCAATCGCTTCGTAGTAACCGTACTTTTGCCATTCTTGAATGATCGCATCTGGACGATCTAAAATGTCCCGTAGTATTAAAATTAGCGGAGTTTCTGGTAATTTGGCTTTGAGATATTCAACGGCCGGTTTTAATTCATTGCGAATACCATAGGGCTTTTTATCTACTAGAAATATATCGGGTTTAAAATTAGCGATCGCTGATAAAATTAAATCAGAGCGCAATTTCACTGTTTCATCAATTTCTATCCCCAGATACTTGACAGATATTTCACCCGATGTTCCCCGATTTAAGCATGGTAACTTAATATAATCCAGTCTTTTCGGCAAACGAAAACTGTGCAGCACCGGCGAACCAGAAACTACTAAAATTGAAAGTTTTTCAATTGAATCTAGCAAGTGAGTGCAGATTCCCAGCATTCTGCGAATATTACCGAGACCGAAGCCATCGTGGGAATATACCATCAGTCTCATTGCTAAATGTCCCTCAATTATTCAGTGGAGTTTGTCCCTTGGAGTCAGAATAAATTCTGTATAACTCATGGATATAGCGTTTCCCTACAAGCGTGAGGTACACCTGTAAGGGCACGGCAGTGCCGTGCCCCTACACCTTGGGATATAATGTTGTACCGCATCTGAATGGGAACCGCCATAAATAAGTGGGTTTAAGACTCATTTAAATTGTTTATTCAGAATTGTCATTTAAGAAGGTTCTCAATGTTGTATGAATCTTTTATGAAACTTTTATGAGAAAATTCTCATAAATCATTATTCTCCTGCGCCTCTATTTTGTGCTGATTTTCCACGAGATATGCTTGGGTGGAACGTAATTCTTGTAAGGCCAATTCTAAGCGTTGATTTTTCTCATTTAACTCCTGCGTTCGTTCCCGCACTTTCTTTTCTAGCACCTGGCTGTATACTTCTAGCTGTTCGTTAGCATCCTTTTGGGCTTTAATGAGTTGCTGAACTTCCTGGATCAGACGATTGAGGGAATTTGCTAAAATACCAACTTCATCATTAGTTGTGATGGGTGCTTGTAAATCGAAGTTAGATTCTTCGGTAACCTGTTGGGCAATATGGGTAACTGCTTGAATAGGACGGGCAATGGCGCGACTGGTGTAAATTGCTAGTAATGTGGCGATCGCAATTGATAGTGACAGGCTACCGATGATAATATATAAGCGTAATTTTTCCGCTGTTTGTAGTTGCTGTTTTGCTTGGTCATACTCTTTGCCTGTAACTTCCACAAGGTTTGTGATGTCATCGAGAAAGTCATCCATCAAAAAAACTGGAGAACCATGCATGAAATTGAACAGTTGAGCTTGGGCTATCTTAATTTCATCTGATGATAATTGATTGGGATTATTATCCTGAAAAAAAGCTTCGGTTCGCTGTAAATAAGCACTAAAACCTTTATAGTTCTGCAACAAAAGGTAGAATGCTTTTTGCTCATTTATAGCATCATATTTAGTAGGCTTCTGAATGCTATAATCCGCTGTTAATTCAGACCAAAGTTGTCGGGCTTGGGCAACATACTCCAATAATTGAGTATAATTTTTTTTCCATAGTTTTGGTCTATCCATGTAGAGAATCAATTGATGTTGAGTGGTGCGTACATAAAACACACTCGTTTTCAATTGAGATGCCTGATATAATTCTTCAAACGCTGCTTCCTCTCGTTTGTGCGCCTTCTGCTTGTAATGATCTGCAATCAAAAAACCCATAGTAGTTCCCAGCACGGCGATGCTTACAAGCAGTGCATATCCAACACCTATTTTTTGACCAACTTTCAGATGACTGAACCAATACCCAGAGTTGTTTGATGGTTGGACGTGACTACTTGACCACCCACAAGCCAGTTTATCGAAGTTCTTGTGCTGTTTCATACTCAACCACGACTTAAATGGGTTTGAATCCGTTCCACCAAATCACTGAAGCGAAATAGCTTGGTGATCTAGTCATTTGCCCCATTATTAAACGCGATCGCTCTTTTACGATCCTCTTTACGGGCTGTGATGATAATAATGGGTAGCGTCTGTCTCTGTCTACGAAATTCTCCAACCATCCACAACTAGTACTAGCAACTTGAGTCAATCATCGTATCTATTTACCATGCAGAGGTCGTTTTAGGCTTTTATTAATCATTCTTTGATGGTAGATAGACCCGCGCTGTAGGGGCACAGCATTGCTGTGCCCCTACAACAGATGTGGTTTTTCAAATCATTCATATATAAGAATCTTCGTTATCCGATTTTATTTTTGACAAAATACTTTTCTGACATCAAAATTCAGCTTATTTTTAAATATTTCTGTAGGCATGGCACTTTAATATTAACTTAATCCAATCCCCTACTATAAAGATTACTGAATTCTGAATTCTTCGTATTATATCCGCAAGCGATAACCCATCCCTCTAACTGTTTCAATGATATCGCTGCCTAGTTTCTTGCGGAGGTAACCAACATAGACATCGACAATATTAGAACCTGGATTATAGTCGTAGCCCCAAACGTAATCTAGCAGTTGTTCTCGACTAATAACTTGTCCGGGATGACGGCAAAACATTTCTGCCATTGTAAATTCACGAGCAGGTAATTCTACAAAGCGATCGCCTACTTTCACTTGTCGAGTCCGCAAATCAAGTACCACATTACCCGCTGTGAGGATAAACTCTTGGGCATCTCTGGCAGGTCTAGCAGTTCGCAAACGCAACTTTACCCGTGCCAGAAGTTCTTCAAATCGGAAAGGTTTGGTGACATAATCATCTGCGCCTCCTTCTAGCCCTGCGACTTTATCATGAATGTCACTCCGAGCCGAGAGAATAATTACAGGCAAATCTTCTCCCTGTCCGCGCAGTTCTTCTAATACCTGAAATCCATCTTTTCCTGGCAATCCCAGATCCAAAATTAGTAAATCAAAAGCCCCACTGTGTACAACATCCACCACATACAGTCCATCGGCAACTGTTGTGGTTGTAAATCCTTGCGATCGCAATCCTTTTTCAATAAATGAAGCAATCCGGGGTTCATCTTCAGCGATGAGAATGTGAGGCATAGTGGGGATTGGGGACTGGGGACTGGGGACTGGGGAGATGAGGAGTGCTGAATTCTGAGTTGTGAGTTATCAATTATGAATTCTGACTTCTGACTTCTGACTTCTGACTTCTGACTCCTGAATTCTGATTTTATGAAAAAAGTAAAGGTTCAAAACCTCGCCCCTAGTGGGCGAAAAAATCCTTGTATCGCAAGGTAGGTTGAAACCCCACCCCTAGTGGGTGACTTAGTTTAATCCCCCTGCTCCCCCTGCTTCCCCTGCTCCCCCTGCTCCCCCTGCTCTCTTCATATTTTCGGAGGATCGAGGGGTAAAACGATGGTAAACATCGAACCTTTTCCTAGCTGACTCCGAAGCAATACTTGTCCGCCATGTGCTTCGGCGATCGCTCGCACAATTGACAGCCCCAATCCCGCGCCCTCAGAACGACGACGACTTTTAGAAATCCGAGCAAAACGTTCAAAAATTCGTTTGTGATCTACAAGGGGAATGCCTTCGCCTGTATCGCGTACCCAGAAACGTACTTTTCCTTTGGCGATCGCAGAACCTATGGAAATAGTATCACTCTTGAGAGTGTGCTGAGTCGCATTCTGCGCCAAATTCATGATCGCCTCAGTAATTCTTTGGCGATCAACTATAATCTGACCTCTGGCCACGGCATCTATTTGCCAGTCCCGCTCTCCTAAAGCCTGAGCTTTGACAAATAACTCTTGGGTCAACTCTGCCACATTCACCGTTGCCAACTGCAAAAAATCTAAGCGTTCTGCCTTTGCCAACAAAATCATATCATCCACTAGACGGCTCATCCGGTCTAGTTCTCCCATCACTAGTGTCAAGGTTTCTTGTTGCTCTTGGGGGTCATCTCCCATCAGTTCCAGATGCCCGCGGATGATGGTAATGGGAGTCCGAATTTCATGCCCAGCATCGTTGACAAATTCCCGCTGAGTGGCAAAAGCTGACTCTAGTCTGTCCATCATTTCGTTGAACGTTGTTGCTAGTTCTGCCAGTTCTCCCTTGCCTTGTACAGGTAAACGCTGGGTTAAATCTGACTCACTAATTGCATGGGCAGTACTAGTAATTGTTCGTAGAGGAGCTAGCACCCCTCCCGCCGCAAACCAAGCTAGAATTAACGACACCACAAACACTAAGCTGGAAACTTCAATAATTACGGAAACTGCTTCTAAAGTCTCTGCCCGCTGACCAGTTGTATTATGGGCAACCACAAAAACACCGTGGATTTGTCCATTAATTTTAATGGGTTCCACCATGTAAAGAATCTTACTAACATCCGGGTCAGAAAATTCTTTTTCTCCCTGCTCTGGTTTGGTTTGTTTTGCCCACCGCTGCATCAGTGGTGATTCCTTGGCAAGGGGTTTAGGACGCGCTCTCGGGCTAGATTTATAAAATTTACCATCAACAAAGGTGATGAAGTAAGAGTCATCCTCTGGTAGTCGATATAACAAATAAGCTCTGAAAAGCTTAATTAAATCTTCTTTGGAAGCTGGAGGAGCGATTTGTTTTTTGCCGTCGAGCAACCATTTTAATTGTTCTGGCCCGATCGCTATGTCTTCTGGGTCATCCTCACTCAGATCATCATCTGGAGCAAAGGTTTCACCTTTAATCAACGCATTAAAAGCCGCCATATCTTCCAACATGTCTTGACGAACGCGTTCATCAATGCGCTGGTAGAGATGATAGCGAAAAGCCGGAATTGCGATGAGAAATGTTATCCCCAAAATCAGCAAATACCAGAACAAAATTCGGGTACGTGCTTCTCCAAATAATTGCTGCCAACTGGAAAACAGCTTCCTTAGTTTCATTCCAGATGTGCGATCGCCGCGATGGCTGGTGATGCCGCTCATTTTCACCCCTGCTCACTCACTTGAGACAGTTTATCGTAATTGGAGAGTGGGGATTGGGGGCTGGGTATTGAGAAATGCTTTGAGGATCAAATGATACCAATTCAAAAAATCTTTGCAACAAATGAAGTAAGGGATTGATATCATGTCCGCATAATTAGTTATGATTCCCACAGTCATTGCACCCCACCCCCAGCCCCTCCCCGCAAGCGGGGAGGGGAGACAAAGCGCAGCTTTGGCGGGGTGGGGTTCTTGGGTTTTAATAAGTGATTAGGCGGACATGATATGAGACCCTTGCTCCACTTCGTTTCGCGGCAAGGGGGAAGGGAGCATTCCCCCTTCCCCCTGCTTCTTGTTCAAGACAGTCAATCACGGGAAAATCTCACAAGCAAACATAAAAAAGATTTCCCCTCTACTCCCATTTTCAAGAAAGAGCATTTTCTAAATCAGCTTGCAAATCTTGGTGATGCTCAATTCCTACCGAAAGACGGACTAAATTATCCTTTATTCCCCGCTTCAGTCGTTCCGCTTCTGGTAAAGAACCGTGGGTCATTTTGGTGGGATAACAAAGCAGTGACTCCACTCCTCCTAAACTTTCAGCCAGCAAAAACAACTTGAGTCGGGAAGCGAATCTTTCAACCTCAGCAAAACCACCTTTTAATTCCAAACTAATCATCCCCCCGAAGCCAGACATTTGCTCTTTTGCTAGTTGATGTTGTTCGTGGCTAGGTAATCCTGGATAGTAAATTCGCTCAATTTTAGAATGCTTTTCTAAAAATTTCGCTAAAAATAAAGCGTTTTTTTCATGTTCTCGCATTCTCACAGCCAGAGTTTTAATTCCTCGTAGCACTAACCAGCTATCAAAAGGACTGGGAATAGCTCCGATCGCATTTTGATAAAACTTCAGTTCGGTGTATAGTTGCTCATTAGATGTAATAACTGCGCCACCAATAATATCGCTGTGTCCTCCTAGATATTTGGTAGTGCTGTGAACCACAATATCAGCACCCAAATCTAACGGTGTTTGGAAATAAGGACTCGCAAATGTGTTATCAACTACTAAAATGATATTGTGTTTACGGGCAATATTTGACAGTGCTGCAATATCAATGATTTTTAATAATGGGTTGGTAGGAGTTTCAATCCAAATCAACTTCGTATTTGGTTGAATGGCAGATTCAAATTCAGCAATATTATCAATATCTACATAACTAGTTGTCACACCCCAATTTTTCACAACCTTTTCTAGCAAACGATAAGTTCCACCATACAAATCATCGCCAGCAACAATATGATCGCCACTTTTTAGCAGGCTTAATACTGTAGTAGTTGCAGCTAAACCAGAAGCAAACGCTAAACCAAATTTACCATTTTCAATAGAAGCTAAAGCCTCTTCTAAAGCAGTACGAGTGGGGTTTCCCGTGCGAGAATATTCATATCCTTTGTGTTGACCTATGGCTTCTTGTTCATAGGTGGAAGTCAAATAAATGGGGACAATTACTGCACCTGTTTGGGGGTCTGATTGCTGACCTTCATGAATTGCTCTAGTTTCAAATTCCATTGTTTTACCTTTATAAAGAAAGAATTTAGGAGCCAGAATTCAGAATTCAGAATTCAGCAGGACTGGCTGCCTGTAATGCTTCAGAAAATATGCAGATTTAATAGAAAACAATTAGGAGGCGATCATCTCTACGGAATTCTAAATTCTGAATTCTGAATTCTGAATTCTGACTTCTTATTCATGATTCCTGGGTTTGACTAATCCAATATCTAATTAAATCAGCCCTGGTAATTAATCCAATAGGAACATCACGCTGCTTAATAATAATCCCTGTGGTTCCTGATAAAAGCAGTCGATAAGCTTCCGAAACATGGACTTCTTCATCAAGAATTGGCAATGGTTTACCCATAACTGCCGAAACTTCCTGGTTAGAAAAGTTGATACCATCATGAAGGAATTTCATTAAAGAAGCTTCATTGACGCTTCCTACTACATGATTATTATCAATCACTGGTAGCTGGGAGATATTTAACTTTTGCAGGTAGTTTGTGGCTTTGCTCAAAGTATCACGCGGACTGACAGCAACTAGCGAAGGAAAATCTGTTTTTTGAGCAAGAATTTCTCCAACTTTCGTGCTTCTGACTGTTGTACCTTCCCAAAAACCATTTTCCTGCATCCACGCATCGGAGTAAATTTTATTAATGTAATTTCTTCCCGTATCTGGTAATAAAACTACAATATATTTTGGCTCTGTTAATCTGGCTGCATACTTCAAGGCTGCGGCTACTGCTGTACCACAAGAACCTCCTACTAATAAACCTTCTTCGCGTGCTAAACGACGAGTCATATTAAATGATTCTTTATCGCTAACTCGAACCATTTCATCTACTAATTGCCGATTAAAAGTTTTGGGAATAAAGTCTTCGCCAATTCCTTCAACTTTGTAAGATTTAGGTGTATCACCCGAAAGAATTGAACCTTCTGGATCTGCACCAACAATTACGATATTTGGATTTTGCTCTTTGAGATATTTGGCAACTCCAGAAATTGTACCACCTGTGCCCATACCTGCAACAAACACATCAACTTTACCATTACTATCTGACCAAATTTCTGGGCCTGTAGTTAAGTAATGTGCTAAAGGATTATTCGGGTTTTCAAATTGATTTGGTCTGTAAGCTTTGGGTATTTCTTTGGCAAGTCTTTCTGCTACACCGTTATAGCTTTCTGCTGAGTCAGGCGGTACAGATGTGGGAGTAACAACTACTTCTGCACCATAAGCTTTGAGTAGATTGATTTTATCCTGGCTCATTTTATCAGGCATGACGAAAATACAGCGATATTTTTTTACTGCTGCAATTAATGCTAATCCGACACCAGTATTGCCTGCGGTGGCTTCAATAATAGTACCACCTGGTTGTAATTGACCTGTTTTTTCTGCGGCTTCAATCATGGTGAGGGCAATTCTATCTTTGGTACTGCCGCCAGGATTGAGATATTCTACTTTGGCATAAATAGTTGAGTGAATATCTTCGGTAATTTTGTTAAGTTTGACTAATGGAGTTCTACCAATTGCTTGTAAAATATTCTCGTAAGCAGTCATATAGCATCTCTAAATAATTTGTAAAATGGTTTATTTCTTACCTTTGCGTCTCGTCAGAGAAGAACGCAAAGATAAGAGAGGATAAGATAAGAAATTGGTTTAGGATGTTGGTTGTAGAGTGGGTTGTAGTTTGAGTAATTTGTCACTTGCTGTTTGCAATGTCTCAGGTTTTTTGCTGAAGCAGAATCTGATCAAAGAATGTCCTTTTTCTGGTTGGTTGAAAAAGCTAGAACCAGGAACTACAGCAACACCAATATCTTTAATTAAGTGGTAAGTGAATTCAATATCGGTTTTGTAGCCGAATTTGGAAATAT
This sequence comes from Desmonostoc muscorum LEGE 12446, assembly GCF_015207005.2. GTDB lineage: Bacteria > Cyanobacteriota > Cyanobacteriia > Cyanobacteriales > Nostocaceae > Nostoc > Nostoc muscorum. The sequence goes on along the minus strand of NZ_JADEXS020000001.1, from coordinate 59,889 downwards.
CTGCAAGTACGTAATAAGCTCCTTTGGGAAGGAAGTAGGGTATGCCAACTCGATCTAAAATTTGTAAGATGTTGTCTCGCTTTTGCTGATAAAGTTTGGCTAGTTCTTCATAATAGGATGGTGGTAGTTGCATAGCGGCAACTCCAGCTCGTTGCAATGGTGCAGGGGCACCCACTGTTAAGAAATCATGCACTTTACGAATGGCTGCCGTCAATTCCGGGTTTGCCAAAATGTAGCCAACTCGCCATCCGGTGACGCTGTAAGTTTTGGATAAACCGTTAATGGTGACTGTGCGTTCTTCCATTCCGGGAAGGGTCGCTAAGGCGATATGTTGAGTGCCATCATAAAGAATGTGTTCGTAGATTTCGTCAGTAAAGGCTAGTACATCCCACTTTTGACAAAGTTCAGCAATTAGGGTTAGTTCTTCACGGGTGAAGACTTTACCGGTGGGGTTATGGGGTGTGTTAATAATAATGGCTTTGGTATTAGCGTTGAAAGCTTGACGCAACTGTGTTTCATCAAATGTCCAATGGGGGGGATGTAGTGTCACGTAGCGGGGTTTAGCACCAGCTAAAATCGCATCGGGGCCGTAATTTTCATAATACGGCTCAAACACAATTACTTCGTCACCAGGATCGACTGTGGCCAGCATCACAGCTGCCATTGCTTCTGTGGAACCACAGGTAACGGTGATTTGGGTTTCGGGGTTGATATCTAAGCCGAGATACCAGCGGACTTTTTTGGCGATCGCTTCACGAAATGGGCGATCGCCCCAAGTGATAGCATATTGGTTAACATCCGCCTCGATTGCTTCATAAGCTGCCTGTTTCAACTCAGCCGGACAAGAAAAATCAGGAAATCCCTGGGCTAAATTCACCGCACCATGTTGCAGTGCCACCCTTGTCATTTCTCGAATCACCGATTCTGTAAACTGGTTTGCCTTGGCTGATATTTTTTGGCGCTGCATCTGACTCACCCCTTTGCCTCTGTTGATCTTGATTGCGCTTATGCGGGAGTTTCTGTAAACCCGAATAAAACCATAATATCGATAGATTTATCGTAGTATACTCAAATTCCACGTCTAGAGGAAGGAGTGGGGAGTGGGGAGTGGGGAGTGGGAACTGGGGACTGGGGACTGGGGACTGGGGACTGGGGACTGGGGACTGGGGACTGGGGACTGGGGACTGGGGACTGGGGAGTGGGGAGTGGGGACTGGGGGCTGGGGAGTGGGGACTGGGGGCTGGGGAGTGGGGACTGGGGGCTGGGGACTGGGGACTGGGGACTGGGGACTGGGGACATAAAGAAAATAAGGGACTTCCAAATAAAAAAATATCCAATTATTTATTGATAATCCCTAAGGGAGAGTCGGAGACGTGGCGACGCGGTGAATAATTTCTCCGTGTTTCCATGTCTTATTTCCCAATCCCCAATCCCCAATCCCCAATCCCCAATCCCCAATCCCCAATCCCCAATCCCCAATCCCCCTATATATCTATATACTGAATTATTGAGATTAATAGTCAATTATTGAAGGTACAAATCCAGAATCATCATGAAATCTTTGCACCGTCCCGATCTTTATAGCTGGTCTAATTTCAATCCGGCAAGAAATATTGATTTCAATGGGATTGCCTGGATTCGCCCAGATGGCAACATCTTGATTGACCCAGTAGCCCTATCAAACCATGATTGGAATCATCTGAAATCCCTCGGTGGTGTAGTTTGGATTGTGCTGACGAATTCTGAGCATGTCAGGGCAAGTAAAGAAATTGCTGATCAAACCTATGCTAAGATTGCCGGCCCTGTGGCGGAAAAAGATAGTTTTCCTATATTTTGCGATCGCTGGCTGTCTGATGGTGAGGAGTTCGTACCTGGACTAAAGGTAATTGAACTCCAAGGTTCTAAAACGCCCGGTGAACTGGCTTTATTACTAGAGGAAACAACGTTGATTACAGGAGATTTAGTACGGGCACGCAAGGCTGGTAGTTTGACAATATTACCAGATGACAAGCTGCTCAATCGAGAGCAGGCTGTTGCTTCGGTGCGGAGGTTAGCAGAACTCAGTCGAGTGGAAGCAGTGCTGGTGGGGGATGGTTGGCCTGTCTTTCGGGATGGACGCGATCGCTTAAAGGAACTTGTAGCAACGTTGTAAATGTTTCCGCCGGAAATGGCAAATAATCTATTCAGGGACTTCCAAAAAATAAATTATCCCAAATTATTTGTACATTTGTAGGGGCGCATAGCTATCATTGGTGTCAACTTAAGCTCAAATGCTTGTCCCACATACGCTTTACCCCACCCTAACCCTCCCCTTGTAAAGGGGAGGGAACTAAATTCCTTTTTCCCCCCTTTCCAAGGCAGGGCTGTTTCATTCCATTTCAAACAGGATTTGTCAAGATGGTTAGCAAGAAAATTGTAAGTAAGCGTGACGAAGAGATGAACATTTAAGCACTGAAATATCAGTAAAATAGTTGGTTTCATCGGCACGCCAGTAACAAAATAACTAATTTTTAATCGCTAGAACCCTTGATTTTTAAAGCTCTTTGGGGAATGAATCAGCCCTGCCTTTCCAAGGGGGGATTAAGGGGGGTAAAACGTGTGTGGGACGAGGGTTTCACGTTAAGTTGACACCAATGCATAGCTATGCGCCCCTACGACGGGATCTTTTTGAAACTGGAAGTCCCTAACAGCGATCGTGTCATAATTATTTCACTGTCGCTTATACTTGCTTTCACCCCTGATTTTACTAAGTCCTTGATTATGAAGCTATCTGGTGCTGAACTCAAAAGGTTAGTTAAAGCCATTGTTAGTGCTTATCCCACTAAAAATGATTTGGCAATGATGGTTGAGTTTGAATTAGAGGAAAATTTGGATGCGATCGCAGGTGGCGAAAATGTTACAGATATTGTCTTTAAGTTATTAACTAGGTGGGCAATTCCCAGAGGGAAAACATATCGGTTAATTTTAGCTGCCTACGAAACTAATCCTGATAATCCAGACTTGAAGGAATTTTATGAATCAGTTGTTATTAATAAACGCTTTATTACTGACTCGCCAGTAATAACAACAGATTTTGGCCCCAATATTAACTGGAAAGGTGAAACTGATGAAATTCAACTGCAAAATTGGCTGAAACCTAATTTTGATTACTTGGATGTAGGATTTTTGAAACGCGCAATTGAACAATCTGCATCGGTATGTCGGATTGAAATACCATCTCGCAAGATTATGGGAACAGGAGTTTTAATTACACCTAATAAGATATTAACCAATTATCATGTTTTCCACCCTAATGAAGAAAGTAACATAGAAAATAACGCTCGTGATGCTGTTTTGAAATTTGGCTTTTTTACCTCAGATGATGGTGGTGAAAATTCTGGTAATTCATTTAAACTAGATAACCAAAAACCCATTTTACGTTTTAGTAAAACTGAACATCTAGATTATATTTTATTACAGGTAGAATCTAAAATTAACCAAGAGAAAGATATTAAACCTGCGCGTTGGGATGGGAAGAAGTTACCAATTGAGAAAATGGGAATTAGTGTTTTACAACATCCTGAAGGCGATTCCATGAAACTGTCCATCAGTCACGATGGCATCACAGGAGTTTATCATAATAGTGGTTTAGTTCAATATGTTAATAAAACAGCTTTAGGTTCGAGTGGTTCACCTTGTTTTGATGAAGATTGGTGTTTAGTTGCATTACATCATGCCCAGAGAGCCAAAACCTTTGGAACAATTCGGGAAGGAATTTTGTTTGCTGCTATTTATCAAGAAATCCAATCAGATTTAGCTTAAATATTAAGGAGTTAAACATGGGACGTAGAATAGTTAATGACCAATTGGAAGCGCAATCAGATACAGGAAAAATTGATGATTATTTTTCCAAACTGCTTAAATATATTCCTACAGAAATTGTCGGCGGATGGATTGCAATTACGGGATTAATTAAAAGTGCCACTGGTGTTCCTACAAATATTATATTGTGGATTTTATTGGTTATTTTTACAGTAATTACTGCTGCTTATATTCTCCAGCAAACATCTGAACCAAAAAAGCCACCAGCAGTTAAACAAACTATTATCTCTACTATAGCATTTATTGTTTGGGTATTTGCGCTAGGAGAACCTTTTAGTTCATTAAGTTTTTATAGCCCTGTTTATGGTTCAAGTTTATTGATTATATGTAGCTTAATTATTCCTTTAATTAACCCCATTGAAAGTAAAGCTAAAAATTAATTAAGACAAGTATAGTTGCTATGGAATCGTGGTTAGAGAATAAGAAAAAATATTTAATAGATGCCATTATTCACGCTTATCCTGATAAAACTGATTTGGCAATGTTGGTTAACTTTGAATTAGGGGAAAATCTGGAGGCGATCGCAGGTGGTGAAAATCTGCACGATCTTGTTTTTAAGTTAGTAACTGGATGGGCTATTCCTAATGGAAAGTTAGAAAAACTTTTTCAAGTTTGTTATCAAGACAGACCAGATAATCGTAAATTAAAAGAGCTTGAACAACAATATCAAAATAATGAAAAGCTAGACAAACTTATTGAACAACAATATCAAAATAATGAAAAGCTAGACAAACTTATTAATGTATTACAAAGATACTTTGAACTAGAAAAAACTGTAATTTTTACTGCTTATGAATCATCTTTATATCAAGTACGTAAGCTTAATAAAACCAAACCTCAAAAGGTCGAAGAAATAATTAACGAATTAGATATGCCGATACAAGGTAATTATAGTTATCTAGAGAAATTTGTCGGCTATTTATCTTTGATCAAGACAGAAACATCTTTATCTAATGATTTAAAAAAATGGGGAAAAGAAAACATTATAGACTTTGATGAATTAATTCAACAGGTACAAAAAGAGCAACGACAACGAGAGCAGCAATGTCATCCCTGTCTAATGATAGCAATTAGTCAATCTGGCGATAATTATGTTGTTGAAGCATGGCTAATAAAAAATTTAGTTCAATATCATCGAGAATCTTTCTCTGATTGTGAACAACTTAAAATTCAAAACAAATTAGAAATTCCTACAGATAAAAATTTAAGTGATTTACCTAAAATTACAATAAATTTAATCCAACAAAGTTTAATTAAAGCTAATAAATCCATAAAACAAATTCATATTTTATTACCATCAGAATTAATCAATCATGATTTTGATTGTTGGAAAACCGAAGAATATGAAGAAGGTGAAGAGGATTTTTCTACAGGAATTTGTGAAGATTATGAAGTCGTAATTCGTTGTTCAGATAGATTAAGAGGTAAAAGCCCACCTGTTTTTAAATGGCGGGAAAAAGCAAATACATTTAACGATAAATTAGAACAATATGCTAATAGTGTTTTTGTTTTAGGATCTAGTGATAATCAAAAAACTTTATTCGATCAAGTCAAACAGGAACATGTCATCGCTGTAAAAATCACAAGTATCTTTGAAAAAGGAGAAGTCTTGGGAAAAATTATTTTCAAATCTGCTCTTCCTCTAGCATTATGGACTCGTAAACAGATTCCTGATATTGAAGAAGAATTCAATAGGATTTTAAAAAATGAAGATATTGATATCTCTTTAAAAGAATTACCGTCCCAATTTAAAAGCAAAAAAGCACAAGGCAAAAAAAATATTAACCATTTATGTTTATTGTGGGATGACCCCAATTTACTACCACCCGAACAGCTATTAACCGAAAACAAACTCTAAATTGATTAATTTTATGAATGAATGGCAAATTTTTACAGGAAATAGTGAACCTCACGATGATTGGGAATTACCCGAATCTCCCAAATGGCGACCTTTTGGTAAAGAAATTGACCCAAATAAAAGTCGCAGCCAAGTAAGAGGTGAAACTTTTCAACCTCGTGAAGAAGAAATAAAAATGGTCAATGCAGCTTTATATCTGCGACGACCTTTATTGATTACAGGTAAACCAGGAACAGGTAAATCATCTTTAGCTTATGCAGTAGCTAGAGAATTGATGTTAGGAGAGGTTTTATATTGGCCGATCACATCTCGGACTATTCTTAAAGATGGATTATATAACTATGATGCGATCGCTCGGTTACAAGAAGTTAAACAGCAGCCAAATTCCTCAACATTATCTCCCAAAGAAGAAAAGAAACAACAAGCCAGCAGCATTGAAGACTATATCACCTTGGGACCTCTAGGGACAGCTTTACTCCCATCACCAAAACCCCGGATTCTCCTCATAGATGAAATTGATAAAAGTGATATTGATTTACCTAACGATCTTTTAAATATTTTTGAAGAAGGACGGTTTGAAATTGAGGAGTTAGTTAGACTCAAAAAAGAAATTCCCAGTGTGAATGTGCGTACTGCATACACCGCAGATATTAGTCATGAAATTATAGAAGGAAGAGTAATTTGTACTACTTTTCCCCTAGTCATCTTAACCAGTAATGGAGAGCGAGATTTCCCTCCACCATTTTTGAGACGATGTTTACGGCTAACTATGAAAGAGCCAGATAAAGAACATTTAGTGAAAATAATTGCGGCTCATTTAGGTAAAGAAATAGCAGATCCTGACAATTCCACAAAATTAACAAATGAGGCTCTTGATTTGGACTTTGGACAAAAAGAAGTTTGTTCGCGAGTCACACTCGCGAACAAAAAACTAGTCATCAGAAATTACCCCAGTTATTTTACAAACTGAGTCAGACTGAGTTAAACGCCTAAAGCCTAAGAAAATTTATGCGGCTTTGACTTTAGCGAGTGTTGATTTTGACTTCTTCTTGACAACAGGATGCTTAGTTCGTTGTGTTTGAACTTGACCTTGAACTCGACCGATGGAATTTCCTCTGGTTTTGGGAGAACGAGCGGGTGTACCAATCTCTGAAATAATTCTCTGAAAATCGCGTTGCACTACACTTGGAGTGGCAATTTTATCATTGTTTTGTTCTAAATAACGCTCCCATGGCCTGGGTAAGTGTGTTGCTAACTCCCTTGCCGCCCACAACTGTACGTAAGCTAGGATTACTAAATGTATCCAATTTTCCTCATGCAAAACATCTGGAGTTTGAAACTGCGTCATCAACAAACGCTGCTTGCTAAATCGCAGCATGTGTTCAATATCAAACCTTTGTCTATAGCAATGGTTTGCAACCGTAGGTGAGATTTCTCCACGTTGCTCACCTATGACAATTAACCACATTGGTTTCCAGAGAGATTGATTAGTATCATCAGTCACATGAATTCTGAGCAGAGTAAAAGGATGACAATACATTTTTTGGTGCTTGGTTCCCCTCATCAACATTTGATGCCAAGCGAGTATGGTGATGTTTAAAAGACGACCCTTACAGGTTGTCTGCTGAATTTGTGTTGTCTCGTCGGGAGAGTGCCAAGTTTCAACATCAGCTAAATTAAACCGTTCACCGTATTTTTTTGGACAACCACGTTTTTTCTTTGACTCATCAACGGGTGGAGATTGGTAGAAAATTCGATTACTACGAACTCTGGCTATCACTACCACATTTTTGTGTTTGGATTGGTCAAACAGAAATGAACGCTGACTATAGGCGCTATCTGCTACTAAGACGCACAATTTTTCCTGCCAGGGCAGTGATGAATCAGACATTACTGAGGAAATTTGTTCACTACCCACATCAACACCAGTTTTATCAAGTGATACCCTTTCTCCTGATATTGGTATTGACCAAGGGGCGGCATTCCCAGTTTCTTTCTCTGGTAAGATAGAAAGTATCGAATAAGAATGACCAATATTAATCGGTTTGTTACCCTTGATAGTATTTGGCTGGTAAATATACCCACGTTCAGCTAAAGTCCTCGCGTAAGGACGCGGATGCGGTGTTGTATCAAGAGCGAATAAGTAAAAAGGGCGTTGTTGTGGTTGCTTAATTAACTCAGATACCACCCTAATTAAGTTATTGGGTTTTTCTTGTTCTTCTTGTTCTTCTTCTTCATTGTTCTTCTCCTGAATATTTGTATTAAATGATTTTTGAATTGCTTTATAAATAGAATTATAGCTTCTGGGAAACAAAGGACTTAAAGATAACTCCGCAATTGAATTGGCTCCCGTATTACCCGCAAGCGCATCCAACAAATCCATACAGGCGTCGCTACATGAAGAAAAACAGTTGTAAATTTTTTGTCTAAAATCTTGAAATTGCGCTATTAATTGATTGTTATTAAATTTTGGCATAGCCATCAGTATTTACCCAAAGATACTTTGTAGTTGATATTACTATTTGTTGGGGGTCTGATGGCTATGCTTTTTTCTGCTCGTCACTATAAACAAGATTAATCATTCATTTATTCGCGAGTCACACTCGCGAATAAACTTCTTTTTGTCCAAAGTCCAATCTTGATACATTAGTCGATAATTTTCTTAAAGAAAGAGATACAAAAACCCTAGCCAACGATCAACTTCTCAATGCTCTATTTATGGTGACAAAAGGACGCATTGAAACTAAAGATGGACTGATTAAACAACTGCTGCAAGATTTAGGTCAGGTTGAAGAAGATGAGTAAAAGTTCTTCCTATGACGCAGTGAAACGTCTTGTTAATATCTTAGAACATAGTGGTTTAAGGAAAAGTTTAGAACTAAGTGATGAGGATATAGCAGATACTCTTTGGTTAGCTTTGCAAATGGGGGTAGAAAACACTCAAATCAGAGAAAAACTACCTCAACCTCCAAAAGAACCCATTACTGAAGATACAAAAATTCAGCCTGCTGAACCCGTTGAGCCGCCTATTGATATTTATACACCACCTCCAGATTCGTTGTCTAAAGAGTTTCAAAATGAAGAAAATATAGAGGGTTTACCATTTCAAGTTCCTGCTGCACCTGCTTTATCAAACAAACTACAAATCAGTAGAGCTTTGCGTCCTTTGATGCGTAAAGTTCCCTCATACTCTAGAAGAATTTTGGATGTTGAAGCCACTGTTAACCATATTGTAGATGCTTTGATTGTAGAACAGGACATTTGGATGCCTATCACTAAACCTCAACCTGAACGCTGGTTAAATCTTGAGTTAGTGGTAGAAGAAAACCGTTCTTCATTTATTTGGCAAGAAACCATTAATGAATTAACCCAAATATTAGAAAATTATGGGATATTTCATACTGTCAGAACTTGGAATTTATCAAGTGATTATCAAGAAAATTTACAATTAGTCAGCAGAAAAAAAGGAAAATCAAAAATTCATTGTCAATATAATTATCGAGAGTTATATCATAGTAATGAACGAGGCTTAATTTTACTAGTCAGTGATTGTGTATCTACTATTTGGCAACAAAAAACCATCTATCAATGGTTACAAAAATGGTCAAATCAATCTCCAACTGCAATTATGCAGCTTTTCCCAGAAAGACTGTGGTTAAGTAGTGAGTTAGGTTTAGGCTATAAAGTGAAATTGAGTTCTTTTAATCCTGGTGTACCTAACTCTAAATTAATTTGCAGAGAAGATTTAGATATAGAGCAAGCCTTAAATTTACCTATTATTACCCTAGAGCCTGAATCTCTCAAAGAATGGGCTAAAGTGGTTGCAGGTCATGGTAGAATCCAAACACCAGCCATTGTTTTAGACCTCGATTTTGTTCAAGAACAAGTAAACGAAAAAGTAATATCTCAATCTTCAGAAGTATCACCTGAAGCAATAGTAGATCGTTTTTTAGCCACCGCCTCACCCACAGCACAAAGATTAGCTGGATTAATGGCAGCTGTTCCTGTTAGTTTACCTGTGGTGCATTTAATTCAAAAGACTATGCTACCTAAATCTACACCAGTAAATGTGGCAGAAGTGTTTTTAAGTGGCATGATTGAAAGAAAGAAAAATATTTCTTCTTCCGTTTCTCTGCATAAAGAAGAGGTAAAAAATAGAGAAGTTTATGAATATGATTTTGTACCAGAAGTACGAAAATTGCTCAACCAAGCAATGCGTTTAGCGGAAACCGAGAAGGTTTTAGATGTGGTATCTGAATATATCGCTGAAAAAATGGGATTATCCATTAAAAGCTTCACTGCACTGCTTTTAAATCTGCCAGATTTAAGTCAAGAAAAACAAGAAAATTTATTACCTTTTGCCCATGTTGCAGCAGAAGTTTTACGCAATCTCGGTGGGAAATATGCCGATTTTGCAGAAGAAATTGAAACAAATAAGTTGCCAAAGCTACTAGATAATAATCAACCGATTTTCCAATTATTTGCTGGCGAATACATTTGTGCAGTTAAATGGGGTGGAGAAACTGGTACTTGGCATGAAGGAACAGAACATTTAATCATTTACCCACAAGGTGAAGTGCAGTTACGTTCTCGCTTTGGTTTAGCGGTAATTCAGAATTTAACAATACAAGACAAAATACTATCTTGGAGTTTTGATGATAATCAAACTGCTGCTAGTATCAGTTTTCAAGTAAATAGTGAAAATAGTTATTTTTGGGAAGATAATCAGACAGGCAAATTATTTGAGGGATGGTTAAACTATCCAAACGAAGGCATAATTGATTTTCGTGGTAGATTTGAAGAAACACTAAATTTTCCTCCATTCCAGGTATTTGAATTTGAAGTCGCAAACATCAATCTGCAACCTATAGATATTAGATCAAAGGGTAAATTGGCGCTGCTGATTGGTGTTAGTGAATATCAGCCAGGACTAGCACCACAACCCAATGCTGTGAAGAATGTTGAGGCGATGCGGCGAGTTTTGGTAGACCCACTTCTGGGTGGTTTTGCTGAGGGAGATGTCACAGTGCTGAAAAATCCCCAAAAACAGGAAATAGAAGAGGCTATTTACAACCTGTTCAGCAATCGTCACAAAGATGACTTACTGCTATTTTACTTTTCTGGGCATGGAATTAAAGATGATACAGGGCAACTATACCTATCAACTCCTGCCACTAAAATACAAAACGGCAAGCTGGTAAAGCCTTCAGCAGTTGCAGCTAGTTTTTTGCACGATTATATCAACGATAGCCGATCGCAAAGACAAGTTTTAATTCTAGACTGTTGCTTTAGTGGGGCAATTACCCAAGGTATAACAGTCAAGAGTGACCCTACTGTAAATGTGCAAGAGCAACTAGGTGGTAAAGGTAGGGCAATCCTCACTTCTTCCAGTTCTACCCAATATTCCTTTGAGCAAGAAGGCTCAGAACTCTCCATTTACACCCGCTATTTAGTTGAAGGTATTGAAACAGGCGCAGCCGATAAAGATAGCGATGGCTGGATTTCCATTGATGAACTGCATGAATATGCCAGTACCAAGGTGCTAGAAGCTGCACCAGCAATGACTCCCAAATTCTACCCTGTTGAAGAAGGTCATAAGATTTTGCTGGCAAAGTCGGCTAAAGATGACCCAAAGCTGAAGTATCGCAAGGAAGTAGAAAATCGCATCAATCAGGGCAATTTTTCTAGACCCGTCCGTATTATGCTAAATTTGCTACGTCTCGAATTACAACTTACCCCAGAGGTTGCTGATGCGATCGAAGCCGAAGTTCAACAATCTTATCGGGAGTACCAGCGCAAATTAGAAGAATATAAACAAACGCTCCTTGAGGTAATTGCCGGTGAAGCAACACTAAGCGAAACTACACTCAATGGTTTGAGAAACTTTCAGCGAAGTTTAGGGCTGAGAGATGAAGATGTAGCTTCAATAGAAGAACGAATTATTGGTCAGCAAAAACCGACTGTAGCCGTAGAACCAAAGCCTGTATCCCCAGAACAAAATCCAGCCAATCAATTTGAGTTAGTTGTAAACCGGACACAGAAGACAGCCCAATACTATGTAGAAGACTTGGGCAATGGAATTACTTTAGAGATGGTGCTGATTCCTGAGGGTAGTTTTATGATGGGTTCACCAGAGGATGAACTAGAGCGCGTGAAATCAGAAAGTCCTCAGCATTTAGTAAACATTAAACAATTTTGCATAGGTAAGTATCCAGTCACTCAAGCACAGTGGAAAGCCGTAGTAGCATTACCACAGGTGAACAAAAAGCTAGATGTTAACCCCTCGAAATCCAAAGAGGATCAAAGACCTGTAGAGAGCGTGTCTTGGTACGATGCCGTTGAATTTTGCTCCCGCCTTGCTCGCCATACAAAAAGACAATACCGCCTACCCAGTGAAGCAGAATGGGAATATGCCTGTAGAGCCGGAACTACTACCCCGTTTCATTTTGGTGAGACGATTACAACTGATTTCGCCAACTACAGAGGTACAGATGACGAAGAATATAAATCAGGTTCTTATGGTCGAGGTCCAAAAGGAATTTATCGAGAAGAAACAACAGAAGTAGGCGGTTTTGGACTAGCTAATGCTTTTGGGTTATACGATATGCACGGGAATATACAGGAATGGTGTCTTGATGACTGGCACCATAACTATGAAGGAGCGCCTACGGATGGCAGTGCTTGGTTTAATAATAATCTTTCTGAAAAACAAGGAGATGCTGTACTGCGGGGCGGTTCCTGGGTCAGCCGTCCTAGTAGCTGCCGTTCGGCGTATCGCCGCAACTTCGTCCGCGACATCCAGTACATCAGTAATGGTTTTCGGGTTGTCTTTACAGCCCAATAGTTTTCAATTGTACAACGTTAACAAAGGATAACCAATTTTTGTCTGACTAAACTGCTACAGATTTAGAGCAATTTTCAGGTAATTCAAGCATAGGTTAGGGTAGCACAGCTGTGCTACCCTATACCACTCCCTCTTCACTCAACCAAACGCCAAATCTTAATAGTATTGTCATCGCTACCGCTGACAAGGGTCTTGCTATCAGGACTGAAGGTAACAGATGTGACAGTGTTGGTGTGGGCTGCCAATGTGAGAATTTCTTCTCCTGTGGCGATATTCCAGAGTTTAATGGTGCGATCGCGGCTACCACTAGCAAGAATTTGACCATCGCCACTGAAGGCTAGGGTTGTGACTGTGTTCTCATGCCCCACCAGTGTGCGAATTTCTCTTCCGGTGGTGATATTCCAGAGTTTAATGGTGCGTAGGCGTAGCCCGTCGTAGACATCGCGGCTAGCAGTGGCTAAAGTTTTACCATCTGGGCTAATGGCGACGTTGGTTACTGTTTGAGAATTTCCCGCTAGTGTGCGGATGGAGTATCCTTTTGCCAGATTCCAGATTTTGATGGTCTTGTCAAAACTGCCACTGGCAAGAATCACGCCATCGCGGCTGATGGCTACCGATCGCACCCAAAATGTATGCCCTCTCAGTGTCTTAATCTGCTCTCCCGTTGCTAAATCCCAGATTTTGATGGTGTTGTCATCACTACCGCTAACTAGGGTCTGGCTATCAGCACTAATGGCTAGGGTATGAACTGAGTCGGAATGCCCTGTAAGAGTGCGAATTTGCCGTCCTGTTACCAGATTCCAGATTTTGATGGTGCTGTCATCATTACCACTCACCAAAGTTTTGCCATCTGGGCTAATAACCACCGCGTTCACTTGCCCAGAATAGGTGTTGAGTGAAGAAATTTGTTTTCCTGTTGCTAGATTCCAAAGTTTAATTTTGCGGTCATCGCCACTGCTGACGATGGTTTTGCCATCGGGGCTAATGGCGACGGATAAAACTGAGTTTTCGTGTCCTTGGAGGGAGTTAACTAAGGAAACTTTACCCAAGGTAATTGTTGGCGGTTGACCGAGAAGCGGGTTATTTTTGCTCGGATTATTCTGAATTAGCCGAGAAGACAAACTAGTTTGAATCCGGCGGAAATGTTTATACCAAGATTCGCCGAATCCAAACAACATAATAAAAGCACTTACCAAGATGAAAATTCTCAGTAAGCTATAACTTTTTGGTAAATTTGATGCTTTAGTTACCGGGATTGTACCACTTGACTTGCCGGCTGGTGGCAATGCCAGTGGTTGTTTTTGCACCAAGTCTCTGATGACTTCATCGACTGACTGGTAACGTTGTTGGATGTCTTTTTTCAAAAGCTTGTCGATTACCAAATCCAATTCAGCATTTAATGGAGTCCGTAAATATTGCCGCCAATTACTCACCCAGGCATACCCACATTCCATCCACAATTGAAAGGGAGAAGTTCCCGTTAGCAGGTGAAAGCAGGTAGCCCCTAAACCGAACAAGTCACTTGCGGCGAAAGCTTTGCCATCTCTAATTTGTTCTAGGGGAGAATAGCCATGTGAACCAATGGATGTGCCAGATTTATTTTGAACTCTGGCTGTGAATTGCTTTGAGGAGCCAAAATCAATCAAGCTTAATCGTCCATCGCTTTTATGCCGGATGATATTTTCTGGCTTGATATCTCGATGAATGACATTGCGATCGTGGATAAACTTGAGTACAGGCAATAAATCCAGCAAAATACCTTGAATTTCCCTAGCAGTATACCCCTTCTTGCGCTGTTGCAACTCCTTTAACAAATTTTCCCCATTGATAAACTGCTGCACTAAATACAAGCAGCCATCTTGCTCAAAGTAAGCCAACAAAGTCGGAATTTGCGGATGTTCTCCGAGTTCTTGTAGTCGCTGTGCTTCTTGGGCAAACAACTCCATCGCCTTTTTTTGCGACCAAGTTCCTTGGAATTTTGGAGCTAATTGCTTGACAACACAGCGTTCATTGAGCTTATCTATGTCTTCTGATAGATAAGTTCTCCCAAATCCCCCCTCATCTGAAAGGACTCGGATAACACGGAAGCGATTTCTCAAAAGCGACACCAAGGGGGTGCCACAACTTTGGCAAAACTTCTTTCCATTGGGATTCAGGGGGTTTGGGCAATCGGGATTTAAGCAGCAGATCATGATCTGACAGGCGCGACTGCATGACAACTTAAGCTAAGCTTGCCCCGTATTTACCCTTAAAAGAATTGACTCTCGCTTACTTGTGGTAGAAAAACCCTGTTCTCGGTATTGGGGAATTACTTATATGGTTAGCGTTTGTAAATAGTAAGCTGTAGCACATTGAAATAACATATTTAGTCATTAGTTATTAGTCATTAGTCATTAGTCATTAGTCATTTGTGATTAACCAATGCCCCATGCCCAATGCCCCATGCCCAATAAAAATTTATGCTATTTTCAAGCGCATTAGCTTAGTCAGTCTTCCTGATTCGTGGAAAACTACGAGAGCCATAGGATTAATTATTCTTCCGATTATATAATAATCTGAATAAAAAATTTTTTGGAACTATTAGCTTTAGTACTTTCTCTTGTATATTCGCAACCAACAAGTGACTAAGTATTAAAGACTAACCCCGATTAATTAATCATCACTGCTCTCGAATCTAGTCACAATACTTACTAACTTTGTTTTTGATATTTTCTATTTTCCATGATTAATTATTCATTTTATACTTACTTAACTCAGCTGTGCGACCTGGTTTATTTTTGTCTTGCTCTCCATTTGCGAATGGCAGTAGCAGTTCTGACTACAGGTGGGACATAGACATCAGAATTTTCCTGTTGTGTAATTTGGAGATGTTTAACTTGGTGATATGTAATTTCACAATCTGCAATTTCATGATGTGTAATACTTTTCTTTTTTAATGTTTGGTTGGTTAGGCAGCTTGCGAAATTAGGCAAAAAGTTTTCCTTACCTAAAGCTTTTATGACTTCATCCGCAGTTTTAAAGCGATCGTGTAAAGAAAATTTCACCATTTTTCCTAAAACCTGAGCAAAATCTTCGCTGATGTTTACCTCTTTTTGCCAAGAAATTTCACCAGTAATCGGATCTTGGTCAAATTCTACAGGACTTTTGCCAGTCAACATATAAATACAAGTGACACCTAGTGCATAAATATCACTGGCATAAACTGGACGTAAAGAAAACTGTTCTGGTGGTGCAAATCCCATAGTCCCCACAAAACTGGTGTTTGCAGATAAATTAATTGAGTTTTCACAAGCATCAATTAATTGTTCTTTCACTGCACCAAAATCGATTAGCACCACTCGTCCGTCATCTTCACGCCGCAATAAATTTTGGGGCTTAATATCCCGATGAATCACGCCATTTTTATGAAGATACTGCAATACTGGCAAGAATTCCTGTAAAAATTGTTTAACTGAGGCTTCACTTTTAGGCCCAGTTCGCCGCACTTCCCGTGCCAAAGTCAAACCGGGTATGTATTCTTGAACTAAATAAAACTCCCTATTGACTTGAAAGTAGTCTAATAACATGGGAATTTGAGAATGGCTACCGAGTAGAGCCAAGGTTTGTGCTTCTTTTTCAAAGCGCGTACATGCCCTTTGCCAGCTTTGAGGACTAGTTACTTTTGGCGATAGCTGTTTGATGACACAGAAGGGATTCCCTGGTAATAGGGCATTTTTGGCTAAAAACGTGATGCCAAAACCACCTCTACCCAGAACTTGAAGTATTTTATAGCGATCGCGAAGTAGTTGCTTGTAACCAGATACCTGATCTGGCTGAATCTGTTGTGAAGTGCTACCGTAAAAATCCGTATTTTTTTGAGAAAAGCGATTCATTAGTGGAGAATATCAACTCTGAAGTGTCTTTGATTCTACGACGAATCTTCATTGACAACAGTAGCATTACTGAATCTTTGCCAAATCATTACTACTTTATAAAGCAATAGCAATTCAAAAAGCAAAATCCAATCAAAACTCTCTGCGTGCCTCATAGAATCAGGATTTGTGGCTCTGACGCATCCTACGATCATCTCTGAAAGCTGATTTAGAAATGCCTGATAAACGGTAATTTGATTTGGAACGTCGAGCCTTTACCCTCATGGCTCATTACATGGATGTGACCACCGTGAGCCTGGACAATTTGTTGAGCGATCGCTAATCCTAACCCAAATCCGCCGCTTTCTCGTGCCCGTTCTGTGTCAACCCGGTAAAAGCGATCGAAAATGTAAGGTAAATCTGCCCCTGGAATTCCAATTCCGGTATCGATTACCTGAATCACTGCCCGATCTGAGTGAGGTTCTAAGCGTAACCATACCGTTCCACCAGACGGAGTGTATTTGCAAGCGTTGTCGAGCAAGTTTTCCACAGCTAGCCGCAGCAAATCACAGTCAGCCCACAAGTTAATGGGTTGTTCTGGGAAATTGCCGATCAACTTGATGGACGCTTTGGCAGCAACATTAGTATAGTGAACGGCTAAATTCTCTAGCAAACTATTAAGATTAACCTTTTTGAGAGATTCAGGAGTTAATTGTCCCTGATGTCGAGCCAACAGCAGTAGATTATTGACCAAGTTACTCATCGACTTGGCGCTATCGATAATGTTCTGCACTGAAGGGTGGATTTGGGGATAGTCTGCCGCTATTAGTAACCCGACTTGGGCATTGGTCAAAATTGCAGAAAGGGGCGATCGCAATTCATGAGAAGCATCTGATGTAAAGCGTTGCAGTTGGTTATAGGCCTCCTGAACAGGTTGCATAGCTATGCCACCAAGCACCCAACCTGTAAGTCCAATTAACCCCAGTGCTACAGGCACAGCCAGCGTCAACATTAACTGAAATTCTCTGAGATCGTTTTGAGTCTCTGTCAGCGGAATAGCAACTTGAAGATAGCCGATGACCGAATTTCCTCCTTGAACAGGTAGTGTGAGTTGACGAAGCCAAAGCGCCTCACCTGCGAAGGGGTCAACGGACTTAATGGTAAGAAAGCCAGATGATGTTTGTAACTGCTCTAGAGGTGGAGTCCCAAAAAACCGCTTGAGTCTGCCATTCGGGTCATACCAGCGAACATACACCAGTTCAATGTCAGCAGGGTGAGAACCACTACCCAATAGCGGTATATTGCTCAGATCGACTTGTTTTTTTCCTTGATACAGCCGATACTGCGAACTGGCTGCCATTAACTCTGCTCTTTTATAAACCAGTTGATCTAATGCGTTGAGTTTGTCTTTAACCTCAATGTTATAAATTACCCCAGCAAACAGAACGAGAATAGACCCCATCGAAAGGGTAAACCAACGAGCTAAGTTACGACGACTGCGGTTAAACACAACTCATGCTAATTCGTAATTCGTAATTCGTAATTCGTAATTCGTAGTTATAAAACTTTTCAAGTAATTGAACTATACTACTCCCTCATCCCCCAGTCCCCAGTCCCCAGTCCCCAGTCCCCAGTCCCCAGTCCCCAGTCCCCAGTCCCCAGTCCCTTTTACGATGCTTCTGGAGGGTTGAGGCGATAGCCCATACCATAAACAGTTTCAATCCAATCCCCTGCTGCTAATGTTTGCAAACGTTGGCGAAGTTTACGAACTAAAACAGTGATTGCATTGCTTTCTGGTTCACTACCCCACTCCCATACGGCTTGCTCAATTTGGTTACGAGTGAGTACTTGGCGGGGATGACGCATGAAATACTCTAGTAACTGAAATTCTTGGGTGGAAAGGGAGACCATCGCCCCTTGTCGCTCCAAAGTTAGTGCGTCGAGATGAAGTTGGAGGTCTGCCAAGCGGAGGGTGTCTCCTTGCCAAAGGGGCGATCGCCTCCTCAATGCCCGCACCCGTGCCATAAACTCTATAGAACCCATTTGACATCTAAGAAGGTGCTGCAAGCCTCTTAATCATTAGCCTGATGAAGCAGATATTGAGTTTGGCAGTGGCACTAACCAGGGTTCGTTCAAAGTTCTTAACCAGAATTTTACAGCGCTCCATCCAAGCATTGGAGCGTTCGATCACCCATCTAGCTATTGCCGGAACAAATCCAGATTTTCCTTGTGCCGCTTTCTCTTGTTTTGAGGGTTTCGTAGAAAGTTGAAACTGAATTTTGGTCATGATCTCTGGGTAAATTCGCTCTAACTCCTGAGTCAAATATTCTGGGTGATACCCATGATCTAGCAGGATAGTAATCTTGGGAATATCGATAGGTTTTGACTTGAAGTAGTCGATGTTGAGAGTAAACATCTCAATTAATCCGGCATCATCCGAGACATTGGCGCGAGTACAGAGCGTAAAAAAGGGAAACCCAAGGGTGTCAATAGCCAAATGCCTTTTAATACCGTTGGTGGCTTTGTAGAAGCAAAAACCTTTCGACTCCACACTGGCGTTGCAGGTATTTTTCACTGCTTGGGAGTCAATGATGATCAATGTCGTCCAGTGCGGTTTTTTTTTTACCTGTTCACGCACTTGTCCATGTAAGACACTCATCAGTTCCTCAAATACCCCGGCTGCTCGCCACTGTTTGTAGTGCCAATATACAGTGGAATAAGGGGGGAGGTCTTTAGGTAAGTCTTGCCAATTGCATCCATTTTTTAGTTGATAGAGAATTCCATTGAAGATATCTCGCTTTGGCCAGTTGGTCGGTCGAGTCTGCTTCTTAGTCGGTAATATCTCTTGCAATAAGGGTTCAAAAATTTCCCATTCTGCATCAGTGAGGTTGCTGGAATACGCCATTAGTATTGGATTTTAGATGCTGAGGAGTACCTTAATTCAAAACCTCACAAGATGTCAAATGGGTTCTATAATATCAATTGGTTTGACTAGGTAATCATCTGCTCCTGCATCTAAGCCGATGACTTTATCAGGCGTGGTATCTTTTGCCGTGATCATTAATATAGGAGCTGTTTTTCCCACCGCCCGATACTGTTGACACAAACTCACCCCACTAATTCGAGGTAACATCCAATCCAAAATCAGCAGATCATATTCTTTTTCAGCCAACAGCCATTGAGCGGTTTCACCATCCTTGACACCATCGACGCTGTGTCCGGCCTGAGAGAGAACCATGTGCAGTGGCATTAATTGTTTTGGATCGTCCTCCACCAGTAAGATTTTCATCACCGTTATACACTTGTGCTTGTTTAGAATAGTGCATTGAAGCAATTTCAACGTCTTTCAATAGTCACATTTGAAAGGATTGTCTATCCTATTCGGATATATAGCAACAGCCAAAGTGGTTAGGACATTAACAGATGATAAAATCTAGACACAAAAAGACTTTTCACCCAGTCACCAGTCCCCAATCCCCACTCCCTTGCTATATATCAAGTGTGACCTAGCAAAATCAGAAGCAGGTGTCGTGTGTGGCGTATTAGTAAAAATTGGCTGCAAGGCCTGGGATTAGAGTTTTGGTTGCCTCTACCACTGGTAGCGGTTGCGTTTTGGTTTGGCTGTAGTTTCCTAGCTGCTCAAGAGTTAAGCCGACCCAATTCCACGCAAAATAAACTTCAGTCAGATACCCAACTCGAAGCACGGATATCAGTCAATGTCTTGCTGATTAATGCCGCTGTCAACCGAACTAAAAGAATTACCCAGGTAGAAGTGGAAACAGCAGACCCCATCTTGAAGCGACTTGAATTAGAACTTCCAACAATAAAATTCAGCCAAATAGAAGCGACAATTGCCCAAGAACTAGGTCTACCCCGTGAGGATATTAGAAAGTTAGTCCGCTATGAGATTGTGGAATAGACTTATCCGAAATCTTCAGAGTCCCCAATCCCCAGTCTCCAATCCCCAGTCTCTACTTCAATGCGTTCTGCCTTGGTTTTCAACGTTTGGTTCATGGCTTCAAACCCTTGGCGAACGTCGATATTTAATCGACGAGCCAGCAGAGGTACTAGTAAGCCGTGGAAAGATTCTTGCTGAATGAACAAAACGCGTGGGCGTAGCCCGTCGTAGGCATCGCTTGCTAATGGCTCAATGATAAAGCTATGTTCCCCGTCAAATAAGCCTGGGATCAAAAAATGTCCTAACCAGCGCAATTTGCGATTAGGTTCTACCGTCAGAACAGTAGGTCGAAAGGTCACAATATCTCTACCCGGAGGCTGGAAGTGAACGGTTAGCTGTGACCCTTCACTCAGTGAGCCACTAATTTGACGAATAAACAAATTCCAATGTGGAAAACTAGCAAAATCAGTGAGTAGTTTCCAGACTTGCTTATCGGATGCCCGAATTTCGATTTCAGTGTATATTTTCATGGGTGTGAGTTGAGAGGAAAAGCAGAATTAAAGCAGTTATTCCTGCTAACAAGAACCCGATGTATTGTCGGATTCATATTCAGTCAGCAAAGAGTCTGTGAGAAAACTACTGACCAAATAATTACTAATTCGTAATTCGTAATTCGTAATTAAAGAGGGTACAAGCCACCACTAAATCGAAAATTTATTTGGTGGTGCAACAATAAGCGTGGTGGATTCAGAGCCAACAATGATTGTAATTACGAATTATTTTGACCTTGAACAACCAGAACGCAACATGGAGCGTGATGAACGACATGATTGCTCACGCTTCCTGCTAAAAATTCGGCAAATCCTTTAAGTCCTCTTCGACCAAGCACAATCAAATCTGTTCCCCAACTCTGGGCTAAATCACAGATGTTAGTCCCAGGATCTCCTGTTTGATAACTGAATTCTGCCACAATACCTTGTGCTTTTGCTTTCTGATAGTAAAACCGCAGTAAACCCTGTGCCTGTTCTGTTTCTATTTTCAGTTCTACTAAGTTCATAGTGGCTTGACTAGAAACTGCTAGCTCAATGGTGTGACTAATCATTAACTGAGCAGCGTCTTTTTGGGCTAATTCAAGCGCTTTGGTGAACACTGTTGCAATAGCAGGTGAATCATTGATCGCCACCAAAATCTTCTTAAAGCTCATATACAGATCCAATAATCAATTACTTCATTCACATTGTGTTGTCTTTTAGCTTGAGGGATAAATGTGATTCAAAAGTGAAATATGAGTAGGACAAACGATTTATTCACTTTTCGTTCACATTTATCAGTAATCCTGAAATAGAAGCACATAAGCGAAACTAACCTAACTAAGCCGTAAAACTAATACCCGATCCAATACGGTTCCAGATCGCACTACAAAACTATAGTTTTTTACAAAAAAACAGCTTAGTTGGGAGTGGGGAGTAGGGAGTAGAGATGTGATGCAAAAAACTGTCTTTTGGGGGTCTTTTGCCCCCTAAAAATCAAAAAATTATGT
The DNA here is from genome assembly GCF_015207005.2 of Desmonostoc muscorum LEGE 12446. Taxonomy (GTDB): domain Bacteria; phylum Cyanobacteriota; class Cyanobacteriia; order Cyanobacteriales; family Nostocaceae; genus Nostoc; species Nostoc muscorum. The sequence continues at coordinate 38,037 of NZ_JADEXS020000001.1, read as the reverse complement.
CGAGATACGTAGTACGAGACATAAAACGTCATTATTCCAATCCCATGTCTTTAGGCATAGGTTCCCTACTCCCTCTTGAATATTTGGATATTAATCAAGCTTCGTTTTCAACTTACTTATTTTTATAGGATATGTTGTTATGAATTTCCATCCAGCTAAAAATGCAGTGGGCATCATTTCTACCCGGAAAGCTGCAACCCAGGTACTTCATGAACTCACAGTGATTGACTTTCCTATGCATAAAATTTCTGTGTTTGCTTTAGACTCTGGACACGAAAAGTTGCACGAGGATGCTAATGCGGGTAAACATACCATAACTCCGCTCGAAGGTGCTAAAGCAGGCGCAATTACAGGAGGAACAGCTGGAGGCTTCCTGGCACTCACAGCCGGACTTGGCGTATTAGTTATCCCCGGTTTTGGACCGGCATTAGCCGTTGAATCTGTGCTGGGTACGCTGCTAGCGGGTGGAGCGAGTGCGATTTTTGGCAGTGTGTATGGTGCATTTCAAGGTTGGTTTGCTCCCGAAAGGCAAGCTAGACTCTCTAAGCCAACTACCTTCCAAGAAGAATTTTTGGTGAAGGTAGAGGGAACAGCAGATGAAATATGGCAAGCAGAATCGATTCTCCGTTACTGGGGTGTGCGAGAGTGGCATGTTTATAAACTTAGCAAAAGATTCTCGTAATAACACCAATTTTAAAAATGAAAGGTACAGATTCAAACATAAAAATTCAGATTAAATCTGATGATTCTTAATTACGAATTACGAATTACGAATTAGTTTAACGGTTACTTTGATTTGGAGATAGAGATGACAGCAGATACGATCGCTACAAATACTTTTGCTGATTCCACAAAGGATTTACTCAACTATGAGTGGCATACTCTCGCGGAACAAAAAGTTCTGCAAACCTTAGCCAGCCATCCAGAAGCAGGTTTGACCCATAAAGAAGCTACCACGCGGCATCAACAGATGGGTGCAAACCAACTAACTACTAAAGATGGCAAAAGTCCTTGGCTAAAATTTTTAGAGCAATTTAATCAACCACTACTATATATTTTGCTGACGGCCGGAGTAGTAACGCTGCTGCTGCGAGATTGGATAGATGCGGGAGTAATTTTTGGTGTCACCCTGATTAATGTCATCATTAGCTACATTCAAGAATCGAAAGCAGAAGGCGCGATCGCTGCTTTATCTAAAGCTGTGACTACCGAAGCAACTGTGATTCGGGATGGTCAAAAAACCCGTCTGGCTTCCACTGAACTTGTTGTTGGCGATCTGGTACTGCTAGCATCTGGGGATAAAGTACCTGCGGATCTGCGGCTATTAAGTGTGCGTGGGTTACAAGTTGACGAGTCTGCTTTAACAGGCGAATCTGTTCCGGTGGAGAAAGCAACTTTATCGCTGGCTGCCGAAACACCATTAGCCGAACGCAGCAATATGGCCTATACAGGAAGTTTCGTCACCTTTGGACAGGGAGAAGGGATTGTAGTTGCGATCGCAGATGCCACTGAAACTGGGCGCATCTCGGAGTTAATTGAAAGCAGCACAAATCTGAAAACACCACTGACGCGAAATATTGACAAGTTTAGCAAAACCTTGTTGTATGTCATCTTGAGTTTGGCTGGTCTGACATTTGCAGTCGGATTAGGACAAAATGAATCTTGGATTGATGTTTTCAAAGCAGCTGTGGCTCTGGTAGTCAGCGCGATTCCGGAAGGATTACCTGCAATTGTCACAGTCACGTTGGCGATCGGAGTTTCGCGGATGGCACGACGTAACGCAATTATTCGCAAGTTACCCGCAGTGGAAACATTGGGAAGTACCACCGTTATCTGCTCTGACAAAACCGGCACGTTGACCGAAAATCAGATGACGGTTCAGAATATTTATACGGGTGGACAACACTACACCGTCAGTGGTATTGGTTATGCCCCAGATGGTGAAATCCTGATGAATCAGCAGCCCCTTGATTTCAATGCAGATGGACATGTTGCTGTTTGGGAATGTTTAGAAGCGGGATTGCTGTGCAATGATTCTCACATCCAATGGCGAGACGGGCAGTGGAACTTAGTCGGAACCCCAACTGAGGGAGCATTGATTACGGCTGCGAATAAAGCAGGATTGACACCAGAGAATCTAGAAAAAGAATTACCCAGAATAGATACCCTTCCCTTTGAGTCCGAATTTCAATACATGGCGACTTTGCATGAATTAGATGCAAAGCAAGGGCTGAATGTGATTTATCTCAAAGGTTCTGTGGAGGCAATTCTTCAACGATGCGATCGCATGTTCGACGCTCAAGGACAACAGGCTGCGCTTAATCCTGCCGCAGTGGAGCAGGAAGTTGCTGGTATGGCAAAACAAGGGTTACGAGTGCTAGCTTTTGCTAGAAAAGAAGTTGCGGCTAAGCAATGCTTGGAGCGCCATGATATCGATCGAGGACTGATGTTCCTGGGACTTCAAGGCATAATTGATCCGCCCCGCGAAGAAGCGATCGCCGCAGTCAAAGCCTGTCAATCTGCTGGGATTAAAGTCAAGATGATCACTGGGGATCATGCGCTCACAGCTACTGCCATCGCCCGCCAAATGGGTATTTGCTCCGCTGAAGAACAGGTGTTTACCGGACAGCAATTAGCTCAGATGGATGAAAAAAAATTTGCCCAAGCAGCTGAGCAAGGCATGGTATTTGCGCGAGTTGCGCCAGAACAAAAGTTGCGTCTAGTGAAAGCGTTACAACTCAACGGCGAAATTGTTGCCATGACTGGAGATGGTGTTAACGATGCTCCCGCTCTCAAGCAAGCAGATATTGGTGTAGCGATGGGTATAGCTGGGGCAGAGGTTACCAAAGAATCTGCGGATATGCTGCTAACTGACGATAACTTCGCCTCAATTGAAGCTGCTGTGGAGGAAGGGCGCGGGGTTTACCGCAACTTGCGAAAAGCGATCGCTTTCTTGCTGCCGATCAACGTTGGAGAATCCATGACGATTTTAATTGCCATTCTCCTGGCAACTGTGCTTCCCATCTTACCAATCCAAATTCTCTGGCTGAACATGGTTAGTTCAGTAGGGTTGATTGTTCCCCTCGCCTTTGAGCCAAAATCTGGACACGTGATGCAGCAACCACCACGCAACCCCAGAGAAAAGCTTTTATCAGGTAGTTTACTCCAGCGCATCTTAGCGATTTCCGTCTTCAATTGGGTGGTAATTTTTGGGGTATTTCAATGGATACTTCAAACTACGGGTAATGAAGCCTTGGCTCGCACGATGGCGATTAATGGGTTGGTGGCAGCAGAGGTGTTTTACCTGTTAAGTATTACCCAGTTTTTACCATCTTTAGTTGCCAGAATCCAAGGTAAACGGACACCCGTAGCCTATGCTCCAGCGATCGGAATTGTAATTGTGGTGATTTTACAATGTCTGTTCAGTCAGTGGAGCATGATGAATCAAGTGTTTGACACGACACCTTTGACATTTACCCAAGCTCTCATTTGCATGGGTGTAGGTTTGCCAGTAGTGTTCATAGCTCTGATCTTGCAGCGTTTCGATCCGCTCAATTAGCGATAGTGCTAAGTACAGCGCATTATAATGGGTTGTAGCTTGCTTCACCGTAGGAGTACGAAGTGAAACCCAACAAAGCCTTGATAATGTTGGGTTACCCGGCAGAAAGCCGCCCTCCAGGCTTCTACATTCCTCAAACGCCAACTTGCTTCTCCCAGGGGGAAGACGCTGCCCCAACAAGTCAGGAAACCGCAAGGGCGCAGTGGCTCCCCAACCTACACCTTTGACTAAGTAAATAGGTGCAAATAAGCATAACTATATTACTAGAATTAAATACGCCTAAAACCTTTACAAATGATTAATCACAAAGGATAAATGACAATTTTAACTAGTTAACTTTATTTATGCCTTTATCATATGTCAGTAGAATTTAAACTACAAAAGTTTAAAGTTTCAATGAAGATTGATTCTGTGTCTTGAGTTTACAGAACTTGTTAGTGTACTATTTATTGTAAGTAAAATTTACATTCTAACTCCAATAAAAAATTTACAACGGCGGAAATATATTTACGTATTTACGCTAATTGTACGTTTGGCTGAATTTTACTCACCACACAAGTAAAACTCCCAATTAAAGGCATTTCAATGAAATTAAGTAAGCTAGGTACAGTCTTCACTGCACTGGTAGTAGCAGCGATATTTGATCTACTCAGCGTCGCCAAACCTGCGGCGGCCGTTAGTCTGGTGGGCCTAACTGAAGACAACAATTTAGTTCTTTTTGATTCCAGCAATCCCACCAGTACTAGCACTGTCTCAATCACTGGGGTCGATGGTACTTTGTTGGGCATTGACCGTCGCCCAGCTAACAATCTGATCTATGGTCTCACGAATACTAACAACATATACACCATTAACCCGTTCACTGGTGCTGCTTCTCTTGTAAGTACCCTCTCCGTACCCTTTACCGGCGGCACTATTTCTGGAGTAGACTTCAACCCAGTACCCGATCGCCTACGGGTCGTTGGTAGCAATGACCAAAACTACCGCATCAACGTGGATACTGGTGCAGTTATTGTTGATGGGACATTGAACCCAGGAGATCCCAATATTACTGCTGTAGCATACACCAATGTTGATAATAATCCAGCAACCGGAACTACACTGTACAATATTGACTACATTAGTGATGCATTATTTATACAGAATCCGCCTAATGCTGGCACTTTGGGGCTAGTAGGTTCTCTCGGTTTGGACATTATCTCAGCAGCAGGGTTTGACATCTTCACAGACAATGGGGTGAATACTGCCTTTGCGGCACTGACTCCAACCTCGATATCCGGCTCCAATCTATACACCATCGACTTGACCACAGGTGCTGCTACTTCAGTAGGCACCATCAGCGGCGGTAAGCGTCTTATCGGCCTGACAGCTGTTGTCCCTGAGCCTAACATTGGTCTTGGCGCTTTGCTCGGTGTTGGTGTTTTTGCTCTATTAGGTCGTCGCCCTAAGTTGGTCCGATAGACAGAGTTCTAATCTAGTTAATCCATTTGGGATTGAGAATCCGGTTTTGGATATGGTTGTCTTTCCAAATACTGTGTTAAAGGCTTTTTAGCAGTTTAGGGGAGACCGCAAAAATAAAGATACCAGCCGTGTTTCGAGTTTGTTCGTTAGTGTAGCTTGGATCTGGGTTATGACGGCTGGTATCTTTTTTCAGGGCAAGTGCCTTAGTGAAAGCAGACTGACAAGATACTCAGTATATCCACATACAGATGGTGTAGGGTTCTAGTCCCTACACCATCTGTAAAATTAAAGAATAATACAGTATTGCCTGAATTTACGGCACCTCAATGGGAATCAAAGCATTTTCTGGGAAGTAGTTACAAAAACGCCCTTCATCAGCAAGCACCAAAATCAAGCGCAGGGGATAATCTGGCGGAACTTGCAAATCTGCCCAGGGTACTGCCAACTCTAAACAACTATTTAAAGCTGCTTGAGCGCGACTAGTGCGAGAATGCCATTGATAATTGTCTCCAGCTTCCCGAAAATAAATTGATTGTGTCAGCAAATTAATTTCCAGAAGATGGTGGAAAAGATAATTCATTGGGGCTGCATCTGGGACATCTGCCAAGGGAACTGGGCTGTTGACCATTGTTTTGTCTGGATAGTACCATAGCAAATTCAACTCTGTTGGCAAATCCCGCCCCGGCACAACACCACTTTTAAAATCCACTCGCAAATAGAAATTGAGGTGATCCACCCCATACCAAAGTCGCTGGACGAGGCTGCTGTTGTGCATTGTTCCCCGCGCCCCCCCGATTTCTAAGCGTCCAGCTTTGTCCCAGTCTTGTTCATCTCCTTTGCCATCAATAATTGGATGAATAAACCCTTGTGGGCGATGGTTTGCCTGTGCTTGGTGAACCTCTACTGGTTGTTTGAGATAGGGCGGTACAGGTTCATTTAAGGCTTTGTAAATGCCAAACAGATGTTCTCGAAACAACTGATCAAAGACGGCATCCTGATTTGAGGAATGTCCAGCACCAAACCACCAAAACCAATCGGAACCCTCTGCGGCATACAAGGCTTCCCAAGCTTCTGGGTTATTTTCTTCCGTTGCTTCTGGATGACTCGCCAATAAATTCCTAGCTTCTGTAAGGTAATCCCAAGCACGATTTTTGGCGGGATCGCCAATCCAAGTGGTGAAACTGCCATCTACCCAAGAACCGCTGTGTAGTTGTTCTCCGGGGATGGTGGCTGTGGCTGGAAATTGTTCGAGAAATTCGGAGACGGTGACGAGTTTGAGGTGGGGTTCGTTGCTTAAGGTTTGATATAAAGCTTCTAGGAAGGGTTTACCGTCTTGGGGATAATATTCCCAGCAGTTCTCGCCATCCAAAGCGATGGTAACGAGCCAAGGTTGTTGACTTTGGCTGTCTCTTTGGGTTCTGGCGATCGCTTGCAAATGTCCCACTAAGTCCGCAGCTGCCTGTTTTGCTGGCATGGCGCTATAGGTAAAGCCAATCAAATCTGATAACCTGTGGTCACGAAACACAATTGACAAGTCACCTTCTGGGGTTTGCAGGCGATACGGTCGGTACAGAAGTTCTGGTTGTTCTACATTCCCTGCCCCATCCCGATGGAAAAAGTGTTTCAGCGTCCATCCTAAAACCGCCTCATCTGAGCATATCCACTTAAATCCTTGGTTAATAATATGTGGAAGTATTGACGGACTTACTGACTGTTCGGAAGGCCATAAACCACGGGGTATCTGTCCAAAGCGGTCTTTATAAAAGTTCCAAGCTTTCCGTAAGTGACGCGGGATATCTTCTGCCCACTGAAACCGCTGCTCAGGTAGTGTCATATTTGGCACAGCTACTCGACCAGAGTTAGTATCAGCTAGCAAAGGTAAAATCGGGTGAGTGTAGGGCGTGGTGGTAACTTCTAATTGTCCCGCCTGTTGCATTTTCCGATGTTGGGGGATAATGCGACTGAGGATTTCTCGTTGTTTGGAATAAATGCGCTGGCGATCGCTTAAAGTAAAATTCCGACCCTGCTTTAACCAAGTGGCAATTTGTGGGTCATCCCAAAACAGCGGATCGATCCAAGCCAGATTGTGCCAAGCCAGCAAATCACCATAATCTGACAATTCCCAATTTGCCAAACACCAACTTTGCCCTTTTTCCTGCCTTTGGTGATACAACTCGGCATAGCGGGGATGAGGATCGATCAGCGTATGGTGATTGGCATCAAAAAAGTGTTGAATAATGAATTCCCGCTGTTGTTGGCTCAGTTGATCGTCCGGTGTCAAACTAGCTGTGAGGTAAGGGTCAAAAGCAGTGCCAGCAATATAATCTTCCAGTTGCAATATCAGCGATGGTACTAAATTCACCGTTTGGTGTAACTTAGGATACCGTTCTAGGATTAATATCAAATCCAAATAATCTTTAGTGCCATGCAAACGTACCCAAGGTAAGCGATACTGCTGACTAGGAGATAGCGAAACGCCGCTGCCAGGAGATTTGTACAGCGGCTGATGTTGATGCCAGATAAAAGCGACGTAGAGGGGATGGGACATAAGGAGTGATTAGGGATTGGGGATTAGGGATTGGGGATTGAGGATTGGGAACTAGGTATTAATGATAAATTATGAATGAATAAATGCATTGTTCCTCATTCAATACCGAACGTTAATTATTCCTAGTACCCAGTCACCAGCCCCCAGTCCCCAGTCCCTAAATGACTTGTTCAACTTCTGCAATTTCGGGAATCATTTCCCGCAGGCGACGTTCAATACCCATTCTCAAAGTCATTGCAGAGCTTGGGCAAGAACCACAGGCACCTTGCAACCGCAGTTTGACAATAGGACCATCAAGTTCTACAAGTTCTACATTGCCGCCATCAGACATCAGATAAGGGCGCATTTCATCTAAGACTGTTTCAACGTTGTCAGGTGTTAATTCCATAGTTTTAGACCTACTCTGTTAGGGATGGGCACTCAGCACTCCCAATGCCCATCCCTAACTTAACACTTCTTAGGACTGGGAATTTTTTGTTGAACCGCTATCAATCATTAGATGAAACGATCACTGGTTGTTGATATAGGGGCACGGTGAATGTGACTGTTGAGCCAAGTCCCTCGCCCAGACTGTAGAAATGGACTTCACCACCCATTGCTTCCACTAGCTTCTGGGAAATTGCCAGCCCTAAACCTGTACCGCCGTACTGACGAGTCCGGGAGCCATCCACCTGAGAGAATAATTGAAATAGTTTATCTTGTTTATCTAAGGAAACACCAATTCCAGTGTCTGCTACACGCACTTTCACCATACCTGGAAATTGCTGACCTTGAAATTGCGCCTTTGTCTTTTTGAGTACTAAATCGGCGCTGACAGTGATGCCGCCTTCATGAGTAAATTTGATGGCATTGTTCACCAAATTCAGCATGACTTGTAGCAACCGTTGGTAATTACTTTGGACGATGATTTCATCGGAGGTAGCTGGCATTTGCATCTGGAAGCTGAGGTTTTTCATCTCTGCTTGAGGACGCATGAAATTTTCTACATCAGTAAAGAGTTCACCTAGCTTGACTGGAGCGTAAGCTAGTTCCATTTTGCCAGCTTCAATTTTAGCGATGTCTAAAATATCATTAATAATATTTAACAGATGTATTGATAAGTGATGAGCTTCTTGTAAAAACTGGTTTTGTTCTTCTGGATCATCTGCCATGCCTTCCAAAATCAGCTTTAAAAAGCCAATCATCCCGTTGAGGGGAGTACGAATTTCGTGGGATACATTGGCGAGAAACTCACTTTTGAGGCGGGAAGCGTCTTCAGCTTTTTGGCGGGCTGCTTCTAATTCTTTATATAAAGTAGCATGAGCGATCGCTGTTCCCAATTGATCCGCTGCTTCTTTGGCTAGTTCTAGTTCCGATTCTGTTAATGTGTAGCATTCATCTTGCCAACTCAAAACAACCAATCCATTGGCTTGGTCTTGATAGCAAGTTGCAACTACTAAAGTTTTGTGCTGCCTAGAATCAGTGTATCCAGACACATCCATTACAACTGGTTCTAAGCTTGTCAATGCCTGAGTAAAGGCTGGTTCAGAAGCTATATCTATTTCTGAGCCAATCATTGAGGTAAGTTCTGGCTGGTGATACTCAGCCTTCACTTCTACTTTTGTAGTACAAGGCTGATAAGGACAGATAATGCAGCGTTCTAGCCGCAGTGCTTTCCCCAAACTATCAACTGTTTGCTGCCAAATAATATCTAAATCCAATGTCCGCCGAATATTCCTAGTAATCCGATTTACCAGTTTTTGGTGTTGCTGCGATCGTAAAGCCAACTCTATCTGTGTGGGCGTTTTTGCTCCCACACACACTTGTTTTTTGTTGAGTGTCGCTTGCAGCAAGCGTCCCATCACTAAAACTGTAGTGGCAGCGGTTCCCAAACTTGGCATAATCGGACTAATTACTAAGTCCAACTCAAATAATTCCTGGTGATAGCTAAACCAGCACTGAAACCTTTCTGGCACCAAATTTGTCAAAATTCGGTGTAATCGTTCCAAATAGGCAACCTTATCCACGGGAGCAAAGGTTTGAGTCTGGTTGACTTCATCAACTATTTTTTCGGTTTTTAACCCCAGGAGTTCGCTGTGCTGCCAACAAAAGGTCAGATAGCGCCCTGCCCCATCTTGCGTATACACCAACTCGGCTCCTAGAGTTGGCAATGAGCCATCAGTTTTACTGGTAATAGATTCCAGATTTTGGGAAAAAATATTCGGCAATTGGGAATTGGCAGTAATAGTCATTAATTGAGTTGGATAGACAAAGGGTATCCGACCGGGATTTTACCAAAGCTGTTCAAATTTTGGCATAAATTTTTACAGCTTTTGCATTTTTGATTGAGTATCTCTTGGTGTTCTGAAATTCAAGTTGGCAAACTTTACTTTTGTTAAGTGGGATTGACAGCTGATTGATGATGTCAATCGTTCCATTCACCCCGAGGAGGAACGGGAGTACGCACAGGCGTGCGGGTCAGTTCATCATCTCTTAGTATTTCGCCCCGCAACCACTGACGAATTGCCACCTCAATCACTTTGCTTGGGTCATTAGTGAGGTGCTGAATTTGCTCGAGTAACTCTGAGTCTAGGCGGACGGCAATTTCTACCTTATCGGCTCGTGTGTTTTCCGCGTCGGTAGCTTTGTGTTGCATATTCATAGGTTTATATACTCTGAATTGGTTTTGTTTAAAGCTTTGTAAAGTAGTTATATTCATAATTTGGGCTAATTCACTGAAGAATCTTCAAGGGTATAGTTACATAGTTCCCCGAAATAGCACCAAAGTAACAGCTTTAACTTTTAAGTCGCATTTTTCATATAACTGACTAGACAAGAGCTTTCTAGAAGTTTTGCCGATGAATCAGTGACTCCGGACAATTACGGGTGGCAATTGCCCATGATCCCTACATGTACTTATTTACATTTATTGTACGCTTCCAGCTGATGAATACTAACAGCGACAAATAGACTTTCATAATATTCTTAAAAGTCCACCTATTTATATGCAAAGTTGAAGATGAGGTGAAGAGGGGATTGGGGATTGGGGACTGGGGATTGGGGATTGGGGACTGGGGACTGGGGACTGGGGATTGGGGATTGGGAAGAGGACAGGGGGACGTGGGGGCGCGGGGATACGGGGAATGAAGAGAATGGAGGAACAAGGGGAAAGACTTGTAACAAGTTATTCCCTATCCCCTCATCTCCCTCATCCCCAGTCCCCAATCCCCAGTCCCCAATCCCCAGTCCCCAATCCCCAATCCCCAATCCCCAGTCCCCAGCCCCCAGTCCCCAATCCCCAGTCCCCAATCCCCAGTCCCCAATCCCCAGTCCCCACTTGGCTAAGAAAGCATTAAAATACATTAAGTAAATTGCTTTTTTAACTTTGGTTGCTGCTAAGGCAAAGATAGTATATGACTGACGTTCCCGCAGTTCGCATTCGCAATTTCTGTATTATTGCTCACATCGACCACGGGAAATCAACCCTCGCCGATCGCTTGCTACAAGCTACTGGCACTGTTGAAGACCGACAGATGAAGGAACAGTTTCTCGACAATATGGATCTAGAACGGGAGCGCGGCATTACCATTAAGCTGCAAGCTGCCCGGATGAATTACACAGCCAAAGATGGTCAGCAATATGTGCTGAACTTAATTGATACTCCAGGACATGTGGATTTCTCTTATGAGGTGTCGCGTTCTCTTGTTGCTTGTGAAGGAGCGTTATTGGTAGTAGATGCGTCCCAAGGTGTGGAGGCGCAAACTTTGGCAAATGTATATTTAGCGTTAGAAAATAACCTGGAAATTATCCCGGTTTTGAATAAAATTGATTTGCCAGGGGCTGAACCAGAACGGGTAATTGGCGAAATTGAAGAAATTATCGGCCTAGATTGTAGTGGTGCGATTCTGGCTTCTGCTAAAGAAGGAATTGGTATTAATGAGATTTTAGAAGCAGTTGTCGATCGCATACCGCCACCACCCAATACCATAAATGAACGCTTACGGGCGTTAATTTTTGATAGTTATTATGATAGCTATCGGGGAGTAATTGTGTATTTCCGGGTGATGGATGGCACATTGAAAAAAGGCGATCGCATCCATTTAATGGCATCCGGTAAAGAATTTGAAATTGATGAGTTGGGCGTCCTCTCTCCCACTCAAAAGCAAGTTGATGAACTCCACGCCGGGGAAGTAGGTTATTTGGGAGCGGCAATTAAAGCTGTAGCTGATGCGCGGGTAGGAGACACAATTACCCTGAGTAAGGCGAAAGCAGAGACACCTTTACCAGGCTATGCAGAAGCGAACCCGATGGTTTTTTGCGGCATGTTCCCCATTGATGCTGACCAATTTGAAGATTTGCGGGAAGCCTTAGAAAAGCTAGAACTCAATGACGCAGCACTGCATTACGAACCAGAAACTTCTAGTGCGATGGGGTTTGGTTTTCGTTGCGGGTTCTTGGGCTTGTTACACATGGAAATTGTCCAAGAACGTCTAGAGCGAGAGTATAACCTGGATTTAATTATTACAGCGCCTTCGGTGGTTTATAAAGTTATAACCGTCAAAGGTGAGGAACTGTACATCGATAATCCTAGCCGTTTACCTTCTCCTAATGAACGCGAAAGAATTGAAGAACCCTACGTTCAGGTAGAAATGATTACACCTGAAATCTACGTTGGGACTTTAATGGAGTTGTCACAAAACAGACGTGGCATTTTCAAAGATATGAAATATCTTACCCAAGGACGCACCACACTTACGTATGAGTTACCCTTGGCGGAAGTTGTCACGGACTTTTTTGACCAAATGAAATCGCGATCGCGGGGTTATGCCAGCATGGAATATCATCTTATTGGCTACCGAGAAAATCCCCTGGTGAAGCTAGATATTATGATCAACGGCGATCCTGTGGATTCTTTGGCAATGATTGTCCATCGAGATAAAGCTTATAACGTCGGGCGATCGATGGCAGAAAAACTCAAAGAACTAATTCCCCGCCATCAATTTAAAGTGCCAATTCAAGCCTCTATCGGCAGTAAAGTGATTGCTAGCGAACACATCCCTGCTTTGCGAAAAGATGTGTTAGCCAAGTGCTACGGTGGTGACATCAGCCGCAAGAAGAAACTTTTACAGAAGCAGGCAAAAGGTAAAAAGCGGATGAAATCTGTAGGTACAGTAGATGTACCCCAGGAAGCTTTTATGGCAGTACTGCGCTTGGATCAAAACTAGTTTAATAGTGGTTAATCTTCAAAGATGATTAGCTGCTTGGGGCTACATCTAAACCTCTGCCAACAGCAGGCTAAACTGTAGGGGTTTCGGCTTGTTGGTGGCAGATTTTTTTTAGGACTTAGAGTTTTTACAAGAGAGACCCTACCACCATGAGACTGACTTACTGTTAGATTCAGTGGTTCAAAAAATGTGCTTCTAATGCAGGATTTCTAACATCGGCAATTATACTTTATTGTAGAAATTCAAAACATTATGAGTCCCAAGCAAGCCCAAGAAAAAGTCTCTGAAGCAGAACAAAATTATCGCATCTTGATAGAACAAATTCCGGGTGTTGTTTATATTTCACCGATTAATCCCACCGGGAAAGTTGCTTATATTAGTCCGCAACTGCAACAATTATTAGGCATTGCCCCTGAAGATTGGAATCATAGTTTTTTCAATAGTTGGTTAGATCACACTCATCCAGACGATCGCGATCGCTTTTGGCAAGCTGTAAACACTACAATTTTCAGCGGGGAACCTTTGAGCATCGAGTATCGGATGATTAGGCATGATGGCAGAATAATTTGGGTACGAAACCAAGCCAATGTCATTGTCTGTGTGGATGGAGAAACTCAGGTACTTCAGGGTTTAGTATTTGATATCAGCGAACGCAAACAAGTCGAAGCTGCACTGCAAGAAAGTGAAGCGCGTTATCGTGCCATCCTCGAAGACCAAACGGAACTCATTGCTAGAGGCTTGCCAGATGGCACTATCACCTTTGTTAACGAAGCTTTTTGTCGATATTTTGGACTAAAGCGGGAAGAAATGATCGCCCACCACTACGAACCTATTGTGTTTGAAGAAGACCGGGAATATGTGTTTAATGTGGTAAATTCTATCAGCTTAAAAAATCCCGTTGTCTCCTTTGAAAATCGGGTTATAGCTTGCCAAGAGGTGCGTTGGGCACAGTGGATTACACGAGGCATATTTAATGATCGAGGTAATCTTGTAGAATTGCAATCGGTGGGACGAGATATTACTGACCGCAAACGTGTAGAACAAGCCTTAAGTGAAAATGAGCAAAAATTCCGTGCCATTTTCAATCAAACTATTCAGTTTATGGGATTGCTTCAGACAAATGGAATTGTTTTAGAAGCCAATCAAACAGCACTGGATTTTGCTGGAATTACACGAGAAGAAGTCGTCGGTAAATGCTTTTGGGAAGCAAAATGGTGGACAATTTCTCCAGATACACAAGCACAATTAAAAACTGCGATCGCCGCTGCTGCTAATGGTGAATTTATTCGCTATGAAGTTGATATTTGGGGTCGAGACGATCGAGTTATCACTATTGATTTTTCCCTACGTCCCATACTTGATGAAACAGGGCGTGTGACAGTCATAATTTCAGAGGGACGAGATATTAGTGAATGGCAAGCCGCCCTGCGCGAACGCCACAAAGCTGAAGAAGCATTGCGCTCAAGTCAAGACTTTTTACAAAAAGTTGCTAATACTGTACCGCATATTTTATATTTATTTGACCTGTTACAAGGAACAAGCGTTTATCTTAATCAGCAAAGTGTTACAGTTTTAGGCTATTCCCCAGAAGAAATTTGTCAAGCAGATCCGCAATGGTTGATGAATTGCTTTCATCCAGATGACCAATACCTCTGCTATGACGTACCAAGTCGCTTCACTCACCTCAAGGACAATGAAGTTCTGTCCACTGAATACCGATTCCGTCACAAAAATGGTGAGTGGCGTTGGCTGAATACGCGAGAAGTCGTGTTTGCCAGAGATGCTAAGGGCACTCCAACGCAGATTCTTGGCTCAGTAGAAGATATTAGCACTCGCAAACAAGCCGAAGCAGTTCTGCGACAACAGGCCACAGGGGAGAGGCTAATTACTGAAGTGACTCAACAGATTCGGCGATCGCTAAATTTAGAAGATGTTTTAAATACAACGGTAAATAGTATTCGGGAGTGTTTGCGTTCAGATTGTGTAGCTATTTACCAGTTAGCCGCTGACGGCAGTGGTTATTTTGCAGCGGAATCTCTGGCTGATGGCTATCCTCAGACATTAAAGCAGACAATTTTGCCATTTTGCATGAAGGCAGATTTTAGCCAATATTACCAGGGATTACCGACAATTTTGCATGATATTCAACAGTATGATTTTTCATCTGATGTTTTTGAGTTATTGCAACTTTATCAGGTGAAGGCTGCGATGGTATTGCCAATTTTGAATGGCGAACATCTGTGGGGTTTACTGATTACTTACCAGTGTGCCACACCTCGTCACTGGCAACCATTTGAAGTTAATTTGTTGCAGCAATTGGCTTCTCAGGTAGCGATCGCTATTCATCAATCAGTACTCTACCAGCAGCTACAAGCTGCCAACGAAGAACTACAAAGATTGGCTACCTTAGATGGCTTGACTCAAATAGCCAATCGCCGCCGATTTGATGAATATCTCGAAGCTGAATGGCATCGACTCAAACGAGAGAAAATGCCACTGTCGTTAATTTTGTTCGATGTTGATTTTTTTAAACCCTACAATGACACCTACGGTCATTTAGCAGGAGATGATTGTTTACAACGAATTGCCAGTGCGCTCTTAAGTATTGTTAAGCGCCCAGCAGATTTAGTAGCCCGTTATGGTGGAGAAGAATTTTCTGTAATTCTGCCGAATACAGAAATTAAAGGGGCAATTCATCTAGCTCAAGGGATTCGACAAGCAGTACGCAACTTAGCGATTTCCCATACTCAATCTAGCGTGTGTGACCATGTAACCGTCAGCCTCGGCGTTGTCAGCACTTTGCCAAATTGTGAAATGTCGCCGCAAGACTTGATTAACGCAGCAGACAAAGCACTTTATACCGCTAAACAAGAGGGACGCGATCGCGTTCGTGCTGTTTGCTGTTCACCTCTTTAGTGTGGGTATTTGGTATTGGGCATTGGGCACAAGAGGCAGAGGGGCAGAGGGGCAGAGGGGCAGAGGGGAAAGAACAAGGCACATTGAACTCTCCTCTGCTCCCCTGCTCCCCTGCTCCCCTGCTCCCCATCTCCCCTGCTCCCCCTGCTTCCATACCCCATACCCCATAGTTCGTAACCTTTGATAAGCTTTAACAAAATAACTGTTAAAAAATCTAAAAATTTGAGTAAATGCACTCAATAAAATTGGCAGACTTATATTTTTAGATAAATCTAGTTTTTTAGATATTTGTAAAGTGTCGGGGAATCTAGCAGATGAAGATACTGGTACTGAGTTGGGAGTTTCCACCCAGGATAGTTGGGGGAATTGCGCGTCATGTAGCCGAGTTGTACCCGGAATTGGTCAAGCTAGGGCATGAAGTCCATTTGATTACAGTGGAGTTTGGTCAGGCATCGATGTATGAGGTGGTGGAGGGAGTAAATATACATCGAGTACCAGTGGGACATAGTAATGACTTTTTCCACTGGGTAGTCAATCTTAACGAGAGCATGGGAGATCACGGTGGTAAGTTAATTTTGGAGGAAGGCCCGTTTGATTTAATTCATGCCCATGATTGGTTAGTTGGAGACGCGGCGATCGCTCTCAAGCATAATTTTAAAATACCACTAATTGCCACAATTCACGCTACGGAATACGGACGTTACAACGGTATTCATACTGATACACAACGTTATATTAATGGTAAAGAAACAATACTTGCTTATAACGCTTGGCGGATTATTGTTTGTAGCGATTATATGCGACGGGAAGTAGAACGAGCGCTATACAGCCCTGGGGACAAAATCGATGTCATTTATAACGGTATCCGAGCCGAAAAAAAACGGCATCACGAAGATTTTCATGCCCTGGATTTTCGCCGCCAATTCGCCAGCGATGATGAGAAAATCGTTTATTACCTTGGTCGTATGACCTATGAAAAGGGTGTACCGATATTGCTCAGTGCTGCACCCAAAATACTTTGGGAAATGGGAGGTAAAGTTAAATTTGTCATCGTTGGCGGTGGAAATACTGACCATCTCAAACGCCAAGCTTGGGATTTGGGAATTTGGCAGCATTGCTATTTTACTGGTTTTCTTTCGGATGATTACTTAGATAAATTTCAAACTGTTGCTGACTGTGCCGTATTTCCCAGTCTTTACGAACCCTTTGGAATTGTGGCTTTAGAAAGCTTTGCTTCTCGTGTCCCCGTAGTTGTTTCTGATACGGGTGGTTTTCCAGAAGTAGTGCAACATACCAAAACAGGCATTGTGACTTGGGTAAATAACGCCGATTCTTTAGCCTGGGGAATTTTGGAGGTGTTGAGAAATCCAGATTATCGGCAATGGCTGGTGGATAACGCTTATGAAGATTTAGAGCGACGGTTTAGCTGGCCGCAATTAGCCAAGCAAACCGAAGAAGTATATGGGCGAGTTGTGCAAGAGCGATCGCAAATTGACTGGTAATGAGTCAATTATACTGTTATACATATAACATTAAAGACAGCTAAATTTAGCTGTCTTTAATCAGTGAATATATGTAAACTTTCTTGAAACTTGCATAAATCCCGAATTAACTTTTGATAAATCCACAACAGGCACTGCTGTAATTTTTTCAGCAGAGCAAATTAAATCTGGTTACGGCGTTGCTCAATTGCAGTATGAATCCACATTGCACAGACGCTAAATCAGCAACGTCAACACTTTACTATTTAAGTCATCTCTTGGAGATAAATTTAATTTATGGTGCTTTCAACCAAGCCAAGCGTTAATTCAGATACGCCTGTAAAAGCCTCTACCCATACTGGAATGGGAGCTATTTTCTACGAAACAGGAACAGCCTTTCGGGTTTGGGCGCCATTTGCTTCAGCAGTTTATGTAGCTGGAGATTTTAATCAATGGTCTACAACCGCAAATCCCCTCGCCTCTGAAAATAATGGACACTGGTCTGTAGATGTTCCGGAAGCTAAAGAAGGTCAAAAGTACCGCTATGTAATTAAAAGTGAATTCATCCCTGCTGATACCGTGTGGTGGCGCACCGATCCTTATTGCAAACATGTTCTCGATAATGACGACGCATCTGGTGTAATTGTCAAAGATCGATATGACTGGGGAACCAATACTTTCAATATGCCACCCTGGAATGAATTGGTAATTTATGAACTGCATGTGGCTTCTTTTAATAGAACCGACGCCAAACCTGGAGATTTGAGTTCAATTATCGATAAACTAGCTGTTTTAAAAGACTTAGGTATCAATGTCATTGAACTGATGCCAATTTTTGGTTTTCCTGGCGAATACTCTCTAGGTTATAACCCTGCTTTCCCCTTTGATATAGAAAGTAATTATGGCGAGGCTAGTGAGTTTAAAAACTTTGTCAAAAAAGCCCATGAACTTGGCATAGCCGTGATTCTTGATGTAGTGTACAACCATTTTGGCGATCGCGAACTAGATTATTCTCTACGGCGGTTTGATGGTTGGTATCAAAATAACGGCGATGGCATCTATTTCTACAATGACAGACGCGTGCATACCGATTTTGGCCCCCGCCCAGACTATGGTCGGGGTGAAGTCCGCCAATATATTCGTGACAACGCTCTAATGTGGTTAGAAGAATATCACATAGACGGTTTACGGTTTGATTCCACAGTCAACATTCGTAATATTGAGGGTAGGAACAACGAGCCTGCAAATGATATTCCCGAAGGCTGGAGTTTGATGCAATGGATTAACAATGAAATAGATAGCAAGATGCCGTGGAAAATTACCATTGCCGAAGACTTGCAAAATAACGAATGGATTAACCGTAGCACAGCAGCCGGGGGAGCAGGATTTGATTCTCAGTGGGGTAGCTTTTTTTACTATTCAATTTTTAATGCAGTGGTGGCTCCCAGCGATAGTGCGCGTAATATGTACAGCGTTCGGGACGCAATTTTGCAAAGATTTGAAACCGATGCTTGGAAGCGAGTCATCTACAGCGAAAACCATGATGAAGTAGCTCAAATTAACAACAAAGTCCGCCTTCCGGAAGCAATTTGGCGCGGTCATGCAGATAGCTGGTTTGCCCGCAAACGCTCTACCTTAGCAGCAGCTTTGGTGTTTACATCTCCTGGAATTCCGATGATTTTTCAAGGTCAGGAATTTTTAGAATGGGGAAGTTGGAATGATTCTGGCAGTTTAGATTGGAGCAAGAAAGATCAATTTGGGGGAATCTGGAGTCTTTATCAGTCGCTAATTCGTTTACGCCGCAACTGGTACAACAACACCAGAGGTTTGCAGGGGCAGCATGTGAATGTACATCATGTCAACAATAACGACAAAGTTATTGCCTTCCATCGTTGGGACAACGGCGGAGCTGGTGATGATGTAGTCGTGATTGTCAACATGGGCGATCGCTCCTACGATAGCTATAGCCTGGGCTTTCCTCGCGGCGGCACTTGGAAGGTAAGATTTAATAGCGACTGGAATGGCTACAGCCCAGATTTTGGCAATCATCCTGGTTACGATACCTTTGCAGAAGGCAGCAATCCCAATAACTCCGATGGTATGCCCTTCCGTGCCAATGTTGGCATTGGCGCTTATAGTGTTTTGATTCTTTCTCAATAAAATTATGGCTAGTTGACACTCCCCAGCCATAAATGGCGGGGATTCCAGCGTCACTGACGTTCCTTGCTATAAGAGGTCTTTCGACCAATAGAAGTAGAGGAAACATCTCGACTGGCGTTACTTTGGATCTGCCCGACCCTAGCGCTCGCACGACTTAAAATTACTTTGGCAGCATTCACATCACGTTGTTCCATATGTCCGCAATGTGGACAAGAATGAGTTCTAGTGCTTAAAGATTTTTGAACTTTAGCACCGCAATTACTACATTCCTGACTGGTAAAGTGGGGAGGAACTGCAACAATTTCTCTACCAAACTTTTTTCCAAAGTATTCGAGCCACTGTCGGAAGCTGTACCAAGAAGCATCTGTTATGCTTTTGGCTAGTTTGTGGTTCCTTACCATGCCGGAAATATTTAAATCTTCCAAGACTACCTTAGCGTTAGCTAGGCATAAGTTACGCGCCAGTCTCAAGGCGTGTTCATTCCTTTGTCGAGTTACTTTTAAATGTTTACGAGCATAAATACCACGCGCTTTTCTTCTACCAGATGACCCTTTTTTCTTTTTGTAAATGTTACGTTGGCTAGCTTTAATATCTTTTTCAGCTTTACGTAGATATCGCGGATTTTCTTCATGGTTGCCCAAAGAATCAGAATAGAAGTATTCCAAACCAACATCAATACCGATAACAGAAGTAGTTAATGGTGCATCTTGCTGGTTATCAACTTTGACGCAAAATTGTATATAGTACCCATCGGCTCTACGCACTTTTCCGTTCTCGTTTAATTAGCTCAACAGGGTATTTATGAATATCCCACTTACCTAATAGCTTGAGTTCGCCAATACCTTTTTTATCAGTAAAAGTGATGCGGCGTTTAGTTGGGTGCAGCTTCCATCCAGAAACTTTGTACTCAACTGAACGGCTGTGCTTTTTAAACCTGGGATAACCTTTCTTGCCCGGTTTTTTGGCTTTGCAATTATCAAAAAATCGGTTAATAGCACGCTCAACATTTTCTACTGATGCTTGAGTTGCATGGCTGTTAAGCTCATTAACAAATTTAAATTCTGCTCTTAACTGAGTGTTGTACTGGTACAGTTCTTTTTTGCCAACACCGCGATTATCCATCCAATATCTAAGCACTTTGTTTCTGACAAATTGGCTTGTACGAATAGCTTCATCTATTGCTGTTAATTGGCCTTTTTTGACAACTGCTTTATATTCCAGTACCAACACTATTGAATCACTTACTTGGATTTGCTAAATTAAATTTAGTATACACGGCATATCTAAAAATGACAACTAAAAAAGGACAGAAAAGACTAAAAAATATACCCATACTTCATGATGAAGTTAAGACAAAAAGAACCGTGGTCTTAACACCTACAGCATGGCAGAATATTAAAGATGAAGCCCAAAGGCAAAACTTAAGTGCAAGCGAGTTAATTGAAGAATGGGGACGGCGAATAAATTCGCCTGCGGTTTACCCCCATAAATAAATTTAGGGGCTTGCACACCGCGATTTATTTGGTCATAAAAGCAATAGCAACAGCTGTTGTTGGAACGGCTGTTGCTATTGCTTTAAAAACTAAGTTTTCGAGTATTTATAGCAACGGCCAAGGTGGTTAGGACATTAACAGATGATAAAACCTAAACACAAAAAGACTTTTCACCCAGTCACCAGTCCCCAGTCCCTTGCTATACAAATATTTAGGCGTTGTATTCTGCCTGTATTTTGATCGAAGAACTGTTATCAAACACTTTGACAAAACTGATTTTGATGCTTTCGTTGTAGTACCAGGCATTTGTGGAAGAACCGCTGAGCTTATAAGCTCGTTCTCCAGGGTTGCCGCCTGAAATTAAGCCAGCCTCTTGCCCGTTTATTGTCAATTTTTTCAGTGAACCTGAATTACCTGTGATTTCAGACGGCTCGTGTAGAATCGCCACAAAGAAAAAGTCTTCCTTGGGCTGATATTTGTCATGTTTACGCTCCACGATAATCTGGCGTGTTGAACCAGTTTTGTTGTGGGTAATTAGTACCTCACGATATTCGCTGTTGGCCAAGTCATCGTTATCGTAAATAGCTGACTCCTTGGGTTCAGAAGCACGACTTTCCCCGTCATCCAAGTACATGGTGTATTGGCCACTTTCACCAGGATAGATATTCAACGTAATCGGATTGAGCAGACCTTTGCTGTTTCGCTCTCCTACATATTGTTCAACCTCTATAGTAGGTATGATCGCACCTGCTCGCACGAAGATGGGAACGATAAACGGAATGTGTTTGGGGTCGCTACTCAGACTGGCATCAAAACTGCGGATAGTAGTCCCACCATCAACAGCAACATCAAGGGGCTGTTTGTTGTCTTTAAAAGAATACCAGTTGCTGCCAGCAGGCAGATAAACATCCCGTTTGCCGTAGCCGTTGCTAGCTGACTGCGGATCTAGAACTGGAGCGATGAGGAGATCGTGGCGGACGAAGAATTGGTCGTCGAGGAAGGCGATTTTGTCATTGTAGAGCGCCTTGTCTTGTGGGTCGTTGAGAAACATCGGTCGGCAGATGGGCAACCCATCAAATGTGTTCTCAAACATGGCGTCATAGAAAACCTGGAGCAACCGATACCGCAATTCAATGTAATACTTGCAGGTAGGCAAAACCGCACGGTACAAATCTTGCGGTTCTGGTAGGTTACCACCCCAATTTTGCTTAAACCATTCTTCGTACATGAAGATTTCTTGGAACTCTTTCCGTCCCTTACGCATATAGTGGTTGCGGAACCAAGGTAGGAAAGCTCCCGCAGCAACCCAGCGGATAAACAGTTCTGGGCCGACCCAGCGTTGTTGGTCGTTCTCTTGTTCAAAGCCGCCGATATCTTGCCCGCAGATGGTGACACCAGTCATACCAAGTGACATCACTTGGGACACGTTCATCTTCAGGAAATCCCAGGTCGAAGAGTTGTCGCCTGTCCACAATGCGGCAAAGCGGTGTGCGCCTGTGAAACTGCCGCGCCCGACGATGAAGTTACGCTCTTTGCGGCGCTGTCCTGGTTTATCTGATTGCTCTGAGTACACAAGGTTGTTGAGGCCGTGGTAGGTGGCTTTGTGGAGATTGTACGAATACAAATTCCACACCTTAATTGCTGGCGTCAGTTTGGGTTCGTCTCCCACAATAGAATCGTCAGTAACCAGCAATCGGAAGGGGAAGCCCCGCATATCCCCACGACGGGAACGGATAGCAGGTGTTGTCATGTCCTGCCAAACCATTTCCAGTCCCATATCAAAGAGATATTGATATTGCTTGCCCCACCAATCACGCACCTCTTGCCGTCCTAAATCGGGGTAATGACCGGGCGTACCCATTTCCAGTCCTGTATATCGGTCATTTCCGTAGTAGACTTCGCCAATATAAAAATTGCCCGTGTTGGCGTTGTGTTCTGGGTCGTATGCGAAGAAAACGCTTTCCTTACCAGGAGGATCGTAATTCTGATAGCTGTAACCCTTGTTAAGGTCTTCAGGGTTGCTGAGATTGAGATCGTCGAAGTAGCGCTTATCTCGTACAAAATAACCCTTTTCCACGCCTTCCGTGTAGGATTTGTAGTCAGACCTTTGGTTGCTGCTAATAATTGGGGTAATGTTCGTGCTGCACCTCACACCCTGGGCTTTTAAGGTGGCAAACATGCCTTTGGGATCGGGGAACTTCTGTGTATTAATGGTAAAGGTGTGATAGTTATCCTGTACGTCTACATCGACATGAAGGCCGTCGAGGGGAATTTGGTAGTCACGATGCTTGCGAACAGTCCATTCCAGAGCGCCCCGGTCTTCATACCCATAGCATCCTTGGTGATATCCCAAAGCCCATCTGGGTTTTAGCCGCGAGCGTCCGACAATCTCAGTAAAGCTGTCTATTAGCTCCGCAGGAGTGTCTGCCATGAAGAAGTAATAGTCTAGGTCGCCGAAACGCGTACCGACCAGATAGGAACTGGAGTTGTTGTAGCCAATATCCATCAGGACTTGACCGCGATTATCAACGTAAATGCCGGTGACGCAATCTTTTTCCGGAACGCCGTTAAATTCAATAAAGAACGGTTCCGAGTGGTAAAGCGGTTCTCGTCCGTCTAAGGGACCGTAGTTATAGACCTGGCGATACCGCATGTTATCGAAATTGAAATAGTTGAGTTGGCCGTTATTGCGGCACAATGATGTGCCACCTTGTTCGCCAAAGCCAATATACTTAGCTGGTGCGGGTTTGTTCACAGACTGGATAATGGCATAATCGTCATTCCCGTTCGGAGTATATAATATGCCAGGTAGTGATGTCTCCCAGACTTTAAAGCTGCTGCCGTCAGGCTCGCAATTGATCACATTGACCTGGAATGGATCTGTGGTGACAATTACTTGCATGATAGATTCGCCATTTTGCTGCTTTTTCGTAGTTAGGATGCAGCCGCGACCACCTTTATCCTCGTAATCTATATAAAACTTTTCATCTCCTTGCTGTGCATCGTTTTTTAACTCATCGAAGGTGTTTTGAACTAACGCTCGAGTATTTTTATTGGTGTAATCTTCCTTGCGTTTTCTAGGGTTGAAACGAACGCGGAAGGTATCATTCTGGACGAACTGAAGCAGCATGGCACAGGTATTGCCATCGCTGTTTTGAAACTCAAGTACCAGCGTTTGTTCTTTGTCTATGTATTGATAAGAAGAGGCTTTATTAAGGGTTTTCCAGCTTTTGATGTCTTTGAAATATTCTTCGACTGTAAGGAACTTGTAGACATCTGATAAAGTTGCGCTTGACATGAATAAACCTCTGGTGATGTTAAAGGAACTTGGTGCAGACTGACTGAGGTGGAGCTACCTTAACTTCCTAACTCCAGACTCTTAAGATTAGCTAGTGCAATCTCTTGGAGCCAAGGATAAAGGATGTGACATCATGTTCGGTTGAAGACTTATTATTAAGACTGACATCAGCAATGCGATCGCAATGTTGTCAAAAGTTATAGCAGTCGAAGCATTTGAGGACATCAGCTTGTTTGTCTATTGCCTATTGCCTGCTATGGTGTGCGATCTCCCTCAATCAAATTGCTCCCGTTTCAGCTTTAGCTAACGGGTGATACTCTATTGCCATCCAAATGCAATCTGTATCTGCGTAATATTGATGCCACGGATAAATGTATTTGTTATTTTCTTCTACTTGACAAAATGGAACACAAGTGCTTAATCCTGGACTCATCAACATGTCTTCATAGAGAGTGCCATAATCTTGAGCTTTGAACTTTTGCATTCTGCCAGTACCGAATATCTGTGTGTGGATTTCGATAAAGTCATGCTGATTGTGTATAAAACAATTGGTGTATGAGGGTGCAAACCATAAATTGAGTTTAACGACAAAGCTTTGCTTTTGAGTTGGTGTCTTTGCCTGCCTCGTCATATAATACGGGTCGATTTCTACAATACCCGCATCATATTGTGGGGATTTCCACAAAGGTGTATTCTTAGGGTAGGAAATTTCGCTAGTGTCGCTACCACTGGGAGGATCTTCAATAGTATCGCCTAACAAAAACCAACCCTGTTCCAAAATAATATTCCCGATGTTGATGATGTCTTTGACTTCAATCGCTATCAATGCTTCAGCCTTCTCAATCGTGATATCTTTCAAGATAGTTGAGGAAAAAGCAGGAATAATATTTCTCACAGGTTTGCCAACGAAAACATCCCACATGTGCGGGTTGATTACTATAGTTTCGTTGTTAATGCTATAGTCTTTGGCATTTTCAATGTATTTGGCATCTATGTGCGAACTGGAAAAGTTTAATTGCTTTTCCACGTTATACCTCAATGTGCTTGTCATGTTTCACTTCTTCTTTGCTCGATAAAATCTACTCAGTGCAAACAAAGCAGTTTCAAGCATTTACTTCGTGGTTAAACACAAACTGCTGATGGTAGTTGCTTCATCTCAGCTAATTGATGGCACGCATTTGAACATTGTTTTAAATTGATTTAAACAGGTTATTACATTCACAATGCAAATGCAAGGACAGTTAAGACAGTTAAGTGAACATTTAATCAAAGTTTTATAATTCTCTTTTGTTACTTTCAAAGAAAAATAATTCAGAATGATGAGACTCAAATTTCTCACGAGAATTGTCAAAAGCTGATAGAATATGAAATTTGGTTGTTCAGACAGGATCAAAAAATAATCTGTTAAAGATGCCCGAAACATATTCTGGGTAAGGGTTATGAAGAGTGCGATCGCTAAGATTAACAGAGAATTAGCAAATCAGTCACAAAAAACGCGCCTGTCTAAAACAACGTCATGTCTATAGGCGCAAAATTGAACTCACAAATATGCCAAGTTTTTTGTATGATGGGCGATCGCTGTCTAAACAAATCTTGTCTAAACTCGCTCATTGACTTGGACATAACTCAGAACGCAACTCATCATCGTTGGCGAGGTAATGTTTTAGCCAGTTACAACCCTGGACGAGCAAATCATCTAAATCCAAACTCCACAATTTAATAGTTCCATCACTACTACTAGAAGTTAAAGTTTTACCATCGGAACTAAAAACGACACTAACAACACGACCTTGATGCCCAGTCAAGGTAGAAATTACTTGACCAGTACTAACCTTCCACAATTTGATAGTCTTGTCCTGACTAGCAGAAGCTAAAACTTTACCATCGGGACTAAAAGCGGCACTGGTGACACCATCCTGATGTCCAGTCAAAGTAGAAATTGGTTGACCAGTGCTAACATTCCAGAGTTTGATAGTCCTGTCGTCACTACCAGAAGCTAAAGTTTTGCCATCGGCGCTAAAAGCGACGCTGTTCACATAATCTTGATGCCCAGTCAAGCTAAAAGTTAGTTTACCAGTGCTGACATTCCACAATTTGATGGTTCTGTTAAAATCAACAGAAGCTAAAGTTTTGCCATCGGAACTAAAAGCGACGCTGTTCACATAATTTTGATGCCCAGTCAAGCTAGAAATTAGTTTACCAGTGCTGACATTCCACAATTTGATACTATGAGAAGTTCTAGTTTTGACATCGGAAGACTCGTCTTGACCACCAGAAGCTAAAGTTTTGCCATCAGGACTAAAAGCGAGGCTGGTGATAGCAACTTGATTCACAGTGAAGCTAGAAATCGGTTTAGCCGTGCTGACATTCCACAATGTGATGGTCTGGCCAATACCACCAGAAGCCAAAGTTTTGCCATCGGCACTAAAAGCGAGGCTATGGACAACACGAACTTGATGGTCAGTCAAGGTAGAAAGTGGTTTACCAGTGCTGAAATCCCACAATTTAATCGTCTTGTCGTCAGTACAAGAAGCAAAAGTTTTGCCATCGGGACTAAAAGCGATTCTGGAGTAACCAAATAGATGTTTAGTCAAGTTAGAAGGCGTAGATTTAGCGTAGCTCAAAGCAGTAGAAAGTGGTTTACGCGTGCTGATATCCCACAACTTAATGGTATTGTTCTTATCATCAGAAACTAAACCTTTGCCATCGGGACTAAAAGCGAGTCTGTCGGCAGGTGCTTGACCTCGAAAGGTCAAGAATTGTTTTCCGCTGCTAATATCCCACAATTTAATGATCTTGTCGTAACTACCAGAAGCTAAAGTTTTGCCATTGGAACTAAAAGCAAGACTGCTGACAGTATCCTGATGCCCAGTCAAGGTAGAAAGTAGTTGACCAGTGTGGACATTCCACAATTTAATAGTGCTGTTCTGACTACCAGAAGCTAAAGTTTTGCGATCGGAACTAAAAGCAACACTAAAGACAGCAGATTGATGTCCAATCAAGGTAGAAATGAGTTTCCCAGTGCGGACATCCAACAATTTGATGGTATTGTCAGCATCAGCAGAAGCTAAAATTTTGTCATCAAGACTAAAAGCGATGCTAAAACTCAAGATGCCTGATTGAGGTCGAGTTAAGGTAGAAAGTGGTTTCCCAGTGCTGACATCCCACAATTTGATGGTGTTGTTAAAATCAACAGAAGCTAAAGTTTTACCATTGTGACTAAAAGCCATCTTTCTGATTTCTTCTTTATGTCCAATCAAGGTAGAAAGTGGTTCCCCAGTGCGTGCATTCCATAATTTGATACTATTGTCAACATCAGCAGAAGCTAAAATTTTGCCATCGGCACTAAAAGTGGGTAGATATAAACTATCTCCATTACTAATAGTATTTATTTCTAATACATTCTTAGGACTAAAAGCAAAATACACGGCACTAGTTTTATACTTAAACTGATTGACTTGCCTGATGTTTGACAATATATACTGTAAGCTAAATATAGGAGTGTAAGCGGGATAATCTGCTAAAGATTGTTTATCTTTCACTAAAGTTTTCAAGTTTCTTCCAGCCCGCATAGCCTCCACAAGTCCGTCAATTTCTCCTAGCCCAAATGGTTCTCGTAATAAATTTATTCCAGCTTGCTCCAATTGCGTTGCTTTTTGAGAAATTTGAAGTTCTTTTTGAGCATTGATAGCAAGCATCGAAGCAACTATTCCTCCTATAATGGAAACCGCTAAAAATGCAGAACCAAATAGAATCCGTTGCTTAGATTTCCGTTGCGCTTGGCTTAACGTCTCATTCGCTGCTGCTAATATCCGGCTTTCCTCTTCCTTAATCACCAAAGCTGCTGCAAGTTCCCTTTTTTCTAACTCCTGAGAAGCAGCTAAATATCTAGAATCCTCATTACTTAAGCTTTTTTCATTAGCCCAGCGCAGAGCATCCTGCAAAGCTTGTCCGCGCAACAGCCGTGACTCATCCTGATAGTTACTATCTACCCAAGCTTGAAAATTTTCGGAATAAGGACGCAATTTATTTAATTCTTGTTCTACCCAATTTAAATTAAAAACTAACTCATATATTTTGTTATAAACTTCTAGTTTATTCTGCTGTTTAACCACCAAACCAATAAGGCGGAATCTCATTTGTTCTATACTTTCATCAGCAGGAATATACCCTGAAACTAGAATTTGCTGATACCATCCTAAAAAACGCCCAGCCATCTGCTCTCCTAAAAGGATCCTATCTCGTATTGTCTTTAAATGCTCTGGCTCGTCATGGGCTTCCCAATTTTCAATAATTTGACTTCTAATAATTTCCTCTAATATTTCCCCATTTACTATTTCCCTATTCCTCAATAATTTGCAAACTTTCTGCGTTAAAAAAGGTTGACCCCCAGTCCAAGCTAATACCTCTTGCATTAAAGCTAAAGGATTTTCTATCTTACCTTCAAATCCTTTCGCTAATGGCTCAATTTCATTTTGTTTAAACCCATAAAGTTGAATTGCCTTACCAATATTAAAAGGTGTTCGTCTTCTATCAGCAATTAAATCTCCAGGAGTAGCAACTCCAACTAAAGCAAAAGTCAACCGTTGATATTCTCGGTTAAAATTTCGCTTTTCGTAACAGCTTCTGATTAAAGTAAAAAAATCATCTGTGGCAAATTCTAAACTTAAAATACTATCGATTTCGTCAATAAAAATAATAATTTTATTTGGGATAGATACTAATAAAACAGTTTCGATAAATTCCTCTAAACGTTGCACGGGAGTAATGTCATCTCTTTGTCGCCACCAATTAAGGAGAAATTCTGATGGATTAGCAAGGTTATAATTAGTTACAAGCTTGTAAACTATCCCTGCATACCACTGTTCTGACCTAACATCTCGACTACCTCGCACAGAAAAATCAAGAGAAGTACAAGCAAAACCTTCTGCTTGTAGTTTTTTCATCGTCCGAACTATCAAGCTGGTTTTCCCCATCTGTCGGGAGTTAAAAATATAACAAAAATCACCCGCTTTTAAGCTGTAGTAAAGGTCAGAATCAGCTTGCCTAACAACGTAAGTGGGAGCATTTTCTCCTAAACTCCCTCCAATTTTATACTCGTAATTTTCTGTCATGATTAAATTACCTTATACGTATATAGAAACTACTTGACGCGGTATCTCACTTCAGATGCCTGCCAATATCAAAACATGCTGGGATTTGAGTTGAACCATGAGAAATTCGAGTTACCTTCGAGTTATCATTGACTACCAATTGAAAAAAGGCAGAAGTACGTAGACGACCAACAATTTTTTCCTTTCATTGTGCCTTATAATACCAATTTTTCAAAATGTTGCAACAAATCCAAATCACGGAAGTCCTGTTGCATCTAAGTTTCTCAATTGCGTAGCTTGCTTCTCACACAGCGAGTATTGCCAATGGTGAATTGGTATAATCTCTGTCTTGCCCCAAGCACAGATAAAAAACTATCCTATAAATTGAGTTTTGTAGCGTTTTGCAAACGACCTATGGCACGCTCAGTCATCCTGCGGAAAGATAAACAAGAAAAAGTTCTACAACGTCTGCATGGGGATTTTTTTAGTCAGCAGGATTTTGCTGAGGATTTAGGTATTGCAGCATCGACGGTTAGTAATTTTGTTAATCTCAAACCAGTCGATCGCAGGTATTTTATCCAGATTTGTGAGAAATTAAGTCTAGATTGGCGAGATTTTGCAGTTTCCCCTAATCAATTAAATTTAAACGATAACGCTAAATCAGAAGAATCAACTCAATTAATATCTAATCAAATATTTAATTTACAGAATCTTTCATCTCACACTACCCTTGAATATCCAGAGGGACAGATGGAGGTTAATTCTCCCTTTTATATCGAACGTCCACCAATTGATGTCCGCTGTTATGAGGAAATTAGTAAACCTGGTTCTTTGATTAGAATTAAAGCACCGAGACAAATGGGTAAATCTTCCCTATTGGCAAGGATTTTGTATCGAGCAGAGCAACAGGGTGATGAAACTGTATACTTAAGTTTGCAGGTAGCTGCACAAAAGTGTTTTAGCGATAGCGATACATTTCTCAAATGGTTCTGTGCCAGTGTTACTAGAGCTTTAAATTTAACTCTCAAGCTGGATAATTACTGGGATTTAGCCCAAATCATGGGTGGAAATCTGTGCTGTCAAGATTATTTTGAAAGATACCTGCTCCCAGAAATCAACAAACCCATTACTTTGGGGTTAGATGAAGTTGATAGAGTATTTGAATACCCAGAAATTTTCGGAGACTTTTTTGGTTTACTGCGCGTACTCCACGAAGAAGGTAAACAACGCCCTATTTGGAAAAAACTGCGTTTAGTAATAGTCCACTCTACAGAAGTTTATGTACCAATAAACTTAAATCAATCGCCTTTTAATGTTGGTTTGCCTGTAGAATTACCAGAATTTACACCAGAGCAAGTACAAAATTTAGCACTGCTTCACAAACTTAACTGGAGTGAGAAAGAAGTTCTGCAACTGATGTTTATGGTAGGAGGACATCCGTTTTTAGTTAGACTTGCACTGTATCACGTTGCTAGTCAGGACATAACTTTGACTCAACTTTTACAAACAGCACCCACTACAACAGGAATATACAGCAACTATTTACGGCGAATAGAGTCAATTTTAGAACAATATCCTGAATTAGAAGCAGCGATGAAAGAGGTGATTAGAACTAAACAACAGACGCAATTAAATAAAAAGATTCGCTCAAAGTTAAAGGCTCTAGGGTTAGTAAAAATACAAGGAGAAGAAGTTGTGCCAAGCTGTGAATTATATCAGCAATACTTCTCAAAATAAATTGAAATAAATCTCAACAAAATAAAATATTATCCTAATACCGTTTCACTTGAAAATTGATACAAATAGGCAGCAGAGGGCAGGGGGAAAGAATTAGAGATTAATCATTTGTATCAGGTATTTCGTGAAATAGTATAACTACCCACTGGAGGCGATATGTGCGGCGGTCTACGCACCGCTAGGTTTGATTTACGTCATCTACTTCTGTGGTTTCCGGATGGTGATGATGGAAGCGATCGCTATAAGAGCAACATTCTTAGAGGAATTGAAACGTTAAAAAATAAGGAGATTAAAAATAATTATTTATCGGCTTTTCAATAATTTTATCTTTCATAGATGATTTAGGATTTGTATATAAATATTACTTTAAAATACATCATATTTTGAGTGAAGAAAGTAAACAAAATGCTTTTTAAGAATATTTAATCAGACTGTTTTATAACTGAATTTGACTGTTTGAGCCAATCTACACAGTAACAACTAATACCTGATGCTTTTGAGATTTTATTCGTTCAGAATTAAAAGTTACAAGCAATCTAGAGATTTTCGCAGAATCAAGCAGAGAATTAACGATCGCCTCGCATTATTTTGGATTAAAAAACAGTACAATTCCTGTACGCTGGAATTTCAAGCTTTCTGATGCCAAAGTTAAGCTAATGGGCGTCTAAATTGCACATTTTTCGTTAAAACTATCATTGGTCTTTTATGTTCACAAAGAACAAAATACTAATGACTCAGGACAAAATTCACGAGTAAATGAGCAATTCAAATGCGTAACAGCTTAGCAATAATTGGAGTCTGCATCAGAAGTTTAGTATGACAAAGGCATTCCCAAACGTACCAAGGCGCTTGAAGAGTAGAGTAATCAAGTTGTTTAAGATGGGAATCTTCGTTATAACCCGTTTTATAGCAAATTGGAAACGCTATTTCTTAGGCGACACTATTGATGTTCGCCCCTCGCCCTCTTTTGATGTCCGTTCTCCTTCCTTGGCTGGCCCGGTTCTTAGCTTGGGTGGAGGAGGCCCCGATGTCGATGACGCTATCCAGTGGATGATCAACGAAGTTAGGGGAAGTACTAACTCCGGCAACAAAGTTAATGTTGTCGTTATTCGCACTTCGGGTAATCACGATTACAATCGGCTAATTTCTGCCATGAAAGGCGTAAACTCAGTAGAAACTTTAATTGTTAGCAATCGCCAAGAAGCTAACAAAGCTGAAATTGCTGAAAAAGTCAGAAAGGCGGATGTGATTTTCTTTGCTGGCGGTGACCAATGCCAGTATATCCGCAATTGGAAAGACACAAAATTAGAGGCTGCTGTTAAGTCAGTTTACCTGAAGGGAGGTGGTATTGGTGGCACCAGTGCAGGTGCAATGATTCAAAGTGAGTGTGTCTACGATGCTTGCGCTTCTTCCGAAAAAGGTATTGAAACTAGGGATGCACTCGAAGATCCTTACCGAGACATTACTTTTACTTACAACTTTTTCAACTGGAGTCATTTGAAGGGAACCGTCGTAGATACACACTTCGATAGACGAGAAAGAATGGGTCGAATTATGGCTTTTATTGCCCGTCAAATAAAGGACGGTGTATCTACTAGTGTTTTAGGTATTGCAGTTAGTGAGAGTACATCGGTTCTTGTGGATAAATATGGTCTGGTGAAGGTTATAGGTAGGGGTGCAGCGTACTTTGTACTAGGCGATCATATGCCGGAAGTATGCGAACCGCGATCGCCTTTGACCTTTTCCAACTACAAAATTTGGAGAGTTCCACGTGGCGACACCTTCAACTTGAGAAACAGACCAACTTCTGGGTACTATCTCAGGAGTGTTAAAAGGGACGGATTGATTCAAATCCTTATTGAGTGGGGAGTGGGGAGTGGGGACTGGGGAGTGGGGACTGGGGAGTGGGGACTGGGGAGTGGGGACTGGGGACTGGGGACTGGGGACTGGGGACTGGGGACTGGGGACTGGGGACTGGGGACTGGGGACTAGGAAATAAATATTTAAGAATACTTTCTCAGTACCCAATACCCAATACCCAATACCCAGTACCCAATACCCAGTACCCAATACCCAGTACCCAATACCTAGTCCCTATTCTCCTTTACCACGGAAGCACGCCATTCTCGTCAAAAAACCCTCCGGTAGAGCCATCATCAGGGAGGGTAGCAAGTCTGACTGCTGCTTTGGCTCCCTGTTCGACGGTGCGGTAACCTTGATTTTGATTAATGTCGGTTGCTGTGAAACCAGGATCAGCAGCATTGACTTTTATTGGGGTATCTTTCAACTCAGCAGCAAACAAAACTGTCAGGGCGTTTACTGCTGTTTTTGATGAGTTATAAGCAACAAGCTTCATATTAGCAAACTCATAATTTGGGTCTAAGTTTAGAGTTAGAGAACCTAAACCACTGGATATATTTACTATTCGCCCTGCTGTTGATTTCTTCAAAAGTGGCAACAGGGCTTTTGTGACTGCAAATACTCCAAAGACATTTGTCTCATAAGTGTGTCGCAGTGTTTGAATATCTACTTGACTGGGTGGAAGGCGATCGCCATCACTTAGTATCCCAGCATTGTTTACCAGGATGTCAAGTTTTCCAAATTCGCTCTCGATTTGTTGGGCTGTGGAGTCGATTGTTTTTTGGTCTACTACATCGAGTTGAACTGCTTTGGCATCGATGTCACTTAAACCAAGTTTATTCGCCGCTTCTTGGCCGCGTCCGATATCTCTGGCACCAACAAGAACGGTAGCACCTCTAGAACCTAGTTGACGTGCAATTTCATACCCAATACCTTTGTTTGCACCAGTGATGAGTGCAACTTTGCCCTTTAAATCTTCTGACATATTATTTTTCTGTATTTAACTGACAATTGCTACTTTCTTCAAGCCACTCTAGTGTATATGTAGTATGTTATCAGCACAATATTTAGAATTTAGTAATGCTACACAAGTGTGATGACCTGTGGTGTAAACACCAGTAGTCATTCACACCTGAGATAGCGGTTGAGACAACATTGGCAGCCTACACTACTAATTGACTCAAAAGTTCTTGGAGAAAGTAGATATGCAAACCAAACAGCTTGGGAATTCGGAGCTTCACATTACTCCAATTGGTTTTGGTGCCTGGGCGATCGGTGGAGGTGGCTGGACTTATGGTTGGGGAGCGCAGGACGATCAAGAATCCATCGCAGCTATCAATGGCGCTCTCGATCTGGGCGTGAATTGGATTGACACCGCAGCTGTTTATGGTCTAGGACATTCGGAGGAGATTGTTGCTAAGGCGCTCAAAGGTCGATCCGATCGCCCCTACATTTTCACTAAATGCTCGATGATTTGGGATGAAAAGGGCAAAATTGGTAGTAGCCTCAAGGCGGATTCTGTGCGACGGGAGGTTGAAGCTAGTCTGCGGCGACTGGATATTGAAACCATTGACCTTTACCAAATACACTGGCCAGACCCAGATTCCGAAATTGAAGAAGGGTGGACAACTCTGACGAAACTCAAAGATGAAGGTAAGGTTCGCTATATCGGGGTTTCAAACTTTAATGTCCAGCAGTTGCAACGCGCCCAGAAGATTGCACCAGTTACTTCATTGCAACCGCCTTATTCACTAGGTAAGCGCGATGTTGAAAACGAGATTTTGCCTTTTTGTAAGGAAAACAACATCGGTGTGATTGTTTATTCACCGATGCAATCTGGCTTGCTTACAGGAAAAATGACACCTGAGCGGGTTGCCAATTTCCCCGATGATGATTGGCGCAAAAAGAACAGTGAATTCCAAGAACCACGTCTCTCTCGTAATTTGAAGTTGGTGGAAGTGTTGCGACACATTGGTGAAAAACACGGTCGTTCCCCTGGTGAAGTGGCGATCGCTTGGACTTTAAATAATCCGGCGGTGACAGGGGCGATCGTTGGCGGACGCAATCAAAAGCAGGTGGAAGGAATCATCGGTGCTGGAGAATTTCGCCTTAATCAGCAGGAATTAGATGAAATTGAAACTTTCATCCGAGAGAATCCGTAAAAGGGACTGGGGACTGGGGAATGGGGACTGGGGAATGGGGAATGGGGAATGGGGAATGGGGGAAAAACCTTTCTTATATCCCTCATCTCCCTCATC
Source organism: Desmonostoc muscorum LEGE 12446 (assembly GCF_015207005.2). Taxonomy (GTDB): domain Bacteria; phylum Cyanobacteriota; class Cyanobacteriia; order Cyanobacteriales; family Nostocaceae; genus Nostoc; species Nostoc muscorum. Next base: position 2,969 of record NZ_JADEXS020000001.1, on the reverse strand, counting down.
TCCCTCATCTCCCTCATCCCCCTCATCCCCCTCATCGCCACTCCGCACTCCCTACTCCCTACTCCCCAAAGCCACAAAAGCGGAATTACGCAAACTTTGAATGGTGGCGATCGCATGTTTGCCCACAATATCAATTTCCTCTTGTGTATTAAACCTGCCAATACCAAACCTTACCGATGCGTAAGCAAGCTTTTGGGAATGTCCCAGTGCTGTGAGAACATGGGAGGGTGCCGTGGTTGCTGAGGAGCAAGCAGAACCAGAAGAAACTGCCATCACTGGCTGCAATCCTAGCAAAAGTGCAGCTCCATCCACTCCCTCAACGCTAATATTCAAGTTTCCCGCCAATCGCGCTTGTAAATGTCCATTGAGGTGAACTCCTTCAAGTTGCAAAAGCTGTTCCCATAATCTTTGTCTAAGTTCGGTGAGACGTTGGGTTTCTGTGGCTTGTTCTGCGAGAGCGATTTCTACAGCTTTGCCAAAGCCGACAATTTGCGGTGTATACAATGTACCAGAACGCATTCCCCGCTCGTGTCCGCCTCCGTGCTGCTGTGGAGCTAGTTGTACTCTGGGGTTGCGTCTGCGGACATATAGCGCCCCAATGCCCTTCGGTCCGTATATTTTATGTGCGGTGAGTGACATTAAGTCAATTTTCATCCCTTGCACATCCAAGGGAATTTTACCAATACCTTGGGCGGCGTCAGTGTGAAAAATGATTTGGCGATCGCGGCACATTTCCCCAATTTCTGCTAATGGTTGCAACACACCAATTTCGTTATTTGCAGCCATCACCGATACCAAAATCGTCTCCGGACGGAAAGCTTTTTCTAACTCAGTTAAATCGATTAATCCATCTTTTTGAACTGGCAGAATAGTAATTTCAAAACCGAGACTTTTTAAATAATTACAAGGGTCAAGAACAGCACTATGTTCAGTCGCAACAGTAATAATATGCTGACCTTTTTTAAAATAAGCTTCGGCAACACCTTTAATAGCTAAATTATTCGCTTCTGTTGCACCACTGGTGAAAACAATTTCTTCGGGAGTCGCGTTAATTGCCGCTGCTAAGATTTCTCGCGTTTGTTTGACAGCAGCTTCCGCTTCCCAACCGTAAACATGACTAATACTGGCTGGGTTGCCAAAGTGTTCTGTAAAATAGGGGAGCATCGCTGCTACTACCCGTTCATCTACAGGTGTAGTAGCGTGGCAATCAAGGTAGATAGGGCGAATAGACATAATTATTAACTCAAAATTTGACTCAACTTTTTTAATACACTTAGAACCTGATACAATTCACTTTTTCGTTTCAAAAGTGTAAATTCATCAGACAAAGCATACTTTAGCTGATTTTCGTTGGTAAGTTTCAGGAAAATAAAATTACTACCATTTGTTACTAATCCAAAAGTAGGTTTGTCTTGACTAGGACTAGCCAGCATATAAACAAGTGCTTGAGGTATGGCTTCTAAAAGAGAAAAGCTAGATCTTTTAGATTCAATTACTAACAACCAGAATTGTTCTTGAATAACTAAAATATCAATTCTACCTCTAATAATTTCTCCTTCATCTTCGGCAGAAATTTCTATTGATTGTTCGCCTCTTATATAAAAAGGCTCATCATAAAAACCAGCCAAATTGAGTAAAGGAGATAAAACTACTAATTTCACCGTTTCCTCAGACAAAGGAGGACGCTTGATTAAACGGAGAAAATGAAGTTTTACTTTGTCTAAATCTTGCTTTTCTAAATCTGTAATTTCCGGTAAATTTTCAAACCATTCTGTGAAGAATGCCTCTTCTTCAGCTAGCTGAAGACTAAATCTTTCCTCCAAATAGGCAAGCCCGATATTTTGTGCTTGGATAAATTGAACCATAGTTCATTTAAAAGATACAGTCTAACTATTATGATACTGTTCAAGTCTTAACTTGGATAAGAAAAGCAAAGATAATTAACTTACAATTTGACCTAATTTTTTTAATGTATTTAGAACTTTATACAATTCATTTTTACGTCTATATAAAGTGAATCTATCCGATAAAGCATACATGAGTTGATCTTGTTTTAGCAGTTTGATAAATTGAAAATCTTCTCCATTTAGTACCAATGAATATATGGGACAATCAGATTGAGGATTTGCCAGCATATAAGTGAGTGCTTGAGGAATCGCTTTTGTCAAAGAAAAATTAGCTCTCTTAGATTCAATTACCAGAAACCACAACTTATTTTGAAGGACTAATACATCAATTTTACCTTTGATAATTTCTTGAGTTTCTTCTGAGTTTTTTTCATCATTAATTATATTTTCTTCACTAATTTCTATAGTTGTTTCGGTAGCAATGTAAAAAGGAGGACGATAAAAACCAGCCAAATCTAGCAGGGGAGACAATACTATCATTTTGACTGCCTCTTCTAAAAGAGGAGCATTTTCAAGGACGTTGAGATAGTTAGTTTTAACTCGGTCTAAGTATTGCTTTTCTAATTCGGAAATTTCAGGTAAATAGTCAAACCACTCTGTAAAAAATTGCTCATCTTCAGATTTGTATAAAGCAAATTTTTTCTTTAAGTAGGCGAGAGTAACATTTTGCGCTTGGATTACTTGAATCATAGTTCATGCAACTAGATATATTACTATCTAAACAAAACCTGGTTCTGTTTGACATAATCCTAATAATTCCTCTGCTGAGTAGACTTTTTGACTTGAATCATAGATAACACAAGACCATTTTTTGGCAAACTTACACGCAAACTCTAATGCTAGTTGCTCACTTCCTGGAGTTTTGCTGACATCAAGTAAAATATGAGTCTGAGGCTTAGCTGTAAGCTTCTGGGTTATCAGTTCAATTTCTTCAGTACTAAAGTTTTTTAATTCGGTGTTATCTAAAACAATCCACAGATGAGTATTTGCTCTAGAAATACGTCCATCATATACATTATCTGGATGTAGTAATACGTTGGAATATTCCAAAAAAGTCAAAAA